>NZ_CM145712.1:0-4800000 GCF_055561455.1 Amycolatopsis sp. PSD-21
GTGTCCGATCACCAGCACAATCTTGGCGTCATCTGGGAGCAGGTCGTGCGCGAGCTGTCGGATGGCACCCTCTCCCCGCAGCAGCGCGCCTGGATGCGGGTGACCCGGCCGATCGGCCTGCTCGACGGCACCGCGCTCCTCGCAGCCCCCAGTGACTTCGCCAAGGAAGCGATCGAGCGCGCCCTCCGCGGCGCCATCACCGAGGCCCTTTCGCGCCGGCTCGGCCGCGCGGTCTCGCTCGCGGTGAAGGTCGACAGCACCGAGCCGTCGATGCCTCCGCCGCCGCCCTCGCCCGGCCCCCGCTACGAACCGACGTCACCCAGCCGGGTGGAAAACGGTTCCGGTCCGGTGCCGGGTACTCCTCCGCTGCCCGACGGCGACGGCATGCTGTCCCCGACCAGGCCCCGGCCCGAGCCTCCGAAACCGAGGCCGCCGAGGCAGCAGCCGGTGGACAACAGCCTCAACGATGGCGATGACAGCGATGAAGAAGTCGACGAAGAGGGCGAGGCCCTCGCCGCCGTGACCGAGATCTGGCCGACCTTCTCCGGGCAGCCGATCGCGGGCCAGCCGTACACCGCGCCGGCGCAGCCGCAGACGTCGAAGACGAAGCTGAACGAGAAGTACACGTTCGACACGTTCGTGATCGGCGCGTCGAACCGCTTCGCGCACGCGGCCGCGGTCGCCGTCGCCGAAGCACCGGCGCGCGCGTACAACCCGTTGTTCATCTGGGGAGAGTCCGGACTCGGGAAGACCCACCTGCTGCACGCGGTCGGGCACTACGCCCAGCGGCTGTTCCCCGGCATGCGCGTGCGGTACGTGTCGACCGAAGAGTTCACCAACGACTTCATCAACTCGCTGCGCGACGACCGCAAGGTCGCGTTCCAGCGCCGCTACCGCGACATCGACATCCTGCTCGTCGACGACATCCAGTTCCTGGAAGGCAAAGAAGGTACGCAGGAAGAGTTCTTCCACACCTTCAACACCCTCCACAACGCGAACAAGCAGATCGTCGTCTCCTCCGACCGCCCGCCGAAGCGCCTCGAAACGCTGGAAGACCGGTTGCGCACGCGGTTCGAGTGGGGCCTCATCACCGACATCCAGCCGCCGGAACTCGAAACCCGGATCGCGATCCTTCGCAAGAAGGCCGCACAGGACCGGCTCGCGGTTCCCGGCGAGGTCCTGGAGTTCATCGCTTCGCGCGTCGAGGCGAACATCCGGGAACTCGAAGGCGCGCTCATCCGCGTCACCGCCTTCGCGTCGCTGAACCAGCAGCCCGTCGACGTCGCGCTCGCCGAGATCGTGCTCCGGGACCTCATCCCGGATTCGCACGCCCCGGAGATCACCGCGCCGACCATCATGGGCGTCACGTCCGAGTTCTTCGACGTGACCCTCGACGACCTCTGCGGCCCCGGCAAGACGAAGGCGCTCGCGACCGCGCGCCAGATCGCGATGTACCTCTGCCGCGAACTGACCGACATGTCGCTGCCGAAGATCGGCCAGACCTTCGGCGGCCGCGACCACACGACCGTCATGCACGCGGACAAGAAGATCCGCAAGGAGATGGCCGAACGGCGCCGCATCTACGACCAGGTGCAGGAACTGACATCGAGGATCAAGCAGCGCGCCAGGCAGTGATATCTGTCGAACGCTGACTGTGTTCTCTGTCGAGCGCTGATGAAAAGCGCGCCGAAGGGGCGTCGTTCCGCTTCCACCTCGAGGTGAGCGGGAAGGCGCCCCTTCATCGCGTTTTCGTGGGCCTTCGGCCCGAAAGAGGGCGCTCGACGGTGAAGTCTCCGTCGGGCGCGGGGCGCCCTTGGGGAGACCGTTGGGTCGCTTGAGTATCAATCCCTTGGCCGACAAGGGTTTCGGGCTCTCACCGGTAGGTGGGAGCCCCCTTCGTTGTGTCCACATAGGCCCGAAGCGTGTGTAGAGGCGCGAAGGGCGGGTACATGAGGAGAAGCGGCGAAGGGCGCGAAGGCGCCTACGCTGCCTTCGCGATTTTCCTTGTGTACAAAGGGAATCCACAGGGTGTGGGCAGACTGTGCACAACTCCGGTAGGTTCGGGAACTGCGGCGACCGGGTTTCCGTCCACATCGCACTCACAGGGAATCCACAGCATTTCCACACCAAGATCCACACCCTGTCCCCAGGTTGCCCACATCTTGTGCACAAGGGTGACGCGGGCTGCACGGATCACTCTCCCGAGCGATTCCGGTCACGAACGCCGCCCACAACCCTGGGTACAAACCGGCGCACAACTGGGGATAACCGTGGGGACAACTGTGGATGACTGTGGACAGATCGAGCGCCGCCCGAATCCATCCACGGACGACCCGAGCTGTCCACCGTCCGTACACACCCGGAGTCCACAGCCTCCGAGGCGCCCGGACCTGCGCGAACGAGCCTTGTCCACACAATCCACAACGCCTATTACTACTGCTGTCTTTTCTTCTTCTCTAGAAGAGAACAAAACAAAAACAGGCGAAGGACGAATCTGGGGACAGCCGGCGAGCCGTGTCGTCTTGTCGACAAAAGCAAGGGGAGGCCGAGGTGACGCGGACCCCGGGGACGGCCTAACGTGGGTCCCTGCACCTGGTCTGCGTGTCGACGTGCGTCCGCGTCCTCGCTCGGACCGAACAACACCTGCGAGGCACCTGGCCATCGCGCTCTCCGGCCGAGGTGACCCGTTGAGCTTTCGAGCCGTCAGGGGCTCGGCTGTCGAAAGGAAGCGCGCATGAAGATCCGCGTCGAGCGTGACGGGCTGGCCGACGCCGTCGCGTGGGTGGCGAGAAGCCTCCCGTCGCGGCCTCCGGTCCCGGTGCTGGGCGGTGTCCTGCTCGATGCGGGATCCGACGGGACGAGTGACGCCCTCACCGTCTCCGGATTCGACTACGAGGTCTCCGCCACGGTCGGCGTCCCGGCCACCATCGCCGACGGCGGCCGTCTGCTGGTCTCCGGCCGCCTGCTGGCCGACATCACCAAGTCGCTGCCCGCGCAGCCGGTCGAGATCTCCGTCGACGGCGCCCGCGCCACCATCACCTGCGGCTCCGCGCGCTTCTCCCTGCCGACCATGCCGGTCGAGGACTACCCGCAGCTCCCGTCCCAGCCCGCCTTCGCCGGTGAACTCACCGGTGACGCGTTCGGCCAGGCCGTCACCCAGGTCGTCGTCGCCGCGGGCAAGGACGACACCCTCCCGATGCTGACCGGGATGCGGCTGGAGATCTCCGGCTCTTCGCTGACCCTGGTCGCCACCGACCGCTTCCGCCTCGCGATGCGCGAGTTCACCTGGGAGCCGGCCGAGGGCCTGTCCGACGCCGCCGTGCTCGTCCCGGCGCGCACGCTCGCCGAGGCCGCGAAGACGCTCGGCGCCAGCGGTGCCAAGATCCGGCTCGCGCTCGCCAGCGGCGAAGGCCTTCTCGGTCTCTCGGGTTCCGGCCGCTACACCACCACCCGCCTCCTCGACGCGGAGTTCCCGCCGTACCGGCAGCTGCTGCCCGCGCAGCACACCTCGCGCGCGGTCATCGAGGTCTCCGCGCTCGCCGAGTCCATCAAGCGTGTTTCGCTCGTCGCCGAGCGTGGCACCCAGGTGCGGCTGGAGTTCAACGACGGTTCGCTGCGCCTGTCCGCCGGCGGCGACGACGAGGGTTCGGCCGAAGAAGAGCTTCAGGTCGACTACGAGGGTGAGCCGGTGACCATCGCGTTCAACCCGGGTTACCTCGTCGACGGGCTCGGCGCGCTGAACGCGAACCGGGCGGAACTGACGTTCACCACCCCGAACCGGCCGGCGCTGATCAAGCCGGCCGACGAGGAGGGCAACGTCGTCCCCGGCTACCTGTACCTCCTGATGCCGGTTCGCCTTCCGGGCTGACCGGCCGCCCATTCTGTTCGCACCAAAGGGGATCTTCATGGCTCAGCTGGGACTCATCGGCCTCGGCAAAATGGGGTTCAACATGCGTGAGCGGCTGCGCGCGGCCGGTCACGAGGTGATCGGTTACGACCGCAACCCCGACGTCACCGACTCCACCTCACTCGAGGACATGGTGTCCAAACTGGACGGTCCGCGGATCGTCTGGATCATGGTGCCCGCCGGCGAACCCACCCGGCAGACCGTCGCGGAGCTCGGCAACCTGCTGTCCGAGGGCGACCTCGTGATCGACGGCGGCAACTCGAAGTACACCGACGACCGGATCAACGCGGACCTGCTCGCGACGAAGAAGATCGGCTACCTCGACTGCGGGGTTTCCGGTGGCGTGTGGGGCAAGGACAACGGCTACGGCCTGATGGTCGGCGGCGCGGCTTCGGACGTCGAGAAGGCCATGCCGATCTTCGACGCGCTTCGTCCCGAAGGTCCGCGTGACGAAGGCTTCTCGCACGCCGGCGCCGTCGGCTCCGGTCACTACGCGAAGATGATCCACAACGGCATCGAGTACGGCATGATGCAGGCCTTCGCCGAAGGCTTCGAGCTGCTCGAAGCCGCGAAGGTCGTCGAGAACGTGCCCGCGGTGATCAAGGGCTGGCAGCGGGGGACCGTCGTCCGCTCGTGGCTGCTCGACCTGCTCGTCCGCGCGCTCGACGAGGACCCGGAGCTGGACGACCTCGAGGGCTACGTCGAGGATTCCGGCGAAGGCCGGTGGACGCTGGAAGAGGCGATCAACAACGCTGTCCCGGCGCCGGTCATCTCGGCCGCGCTGTTCGCCCGGTTCGCTTCGCGCCAGGAGGACTCCGCCGCCATGCGGGCCGTGGCCGCGCTGCGCAACCAGTTCGGCGGGCACGCCGTCAAGAAAGCCGGCGACTAGGCAGGACGGTTGTACCTCAGACACCTCCAGGTCACCGACTTCCGGTCCTGGCCACAAGCCGATCTCGCGCTCGAACCCGGCCCGACCGTCCTCGTCGGACAGAACGGCCGCGGCAAGACGAACCTCCTGGAGGCGATCGGCTACATCGCGACCCTCGGCTCGCACCGCGTCGCGACCGACGCGCCGTTGGTGCGGCACGGGTGCGAACGCGCGCTGATCAGGGTCGCGGTGGTCAACGACGACCGCGAGCTGACGGTCGAGCTGGAGATCACGCCCGGCAAGGCGAACCGCGCGCGGGTCAACCGCGGCGCGGTCGGCAAGCCCCGCGATGTCCTCGGAATCCTGCGCACCGTGCTGTTCTCCCCGGAGGATCTGGCGCTGGTGCGCGGGGATCCCGGGGAGCGCCGCCGCTTCATGGACGAGCTCCTCGTGCTGCGCGCTCCCCGGTACGCCGGGGTCCGCGCCGACTACGAGAAGGTGCTGAAGCAGCGGAACGCCCTGCTCAAGACGGCGGGCAAGCGGCGTACGGGACGCGAAGACCCGTACGCGTTGTCGACGCTCGACGTCTGGGACGACCACCTGTCGGTGGCGGGCGCCGCGCTGCTGGCCGCCCGGCTCAACCTGATCGCGGATCTCGCGCCGTACGCGGCCGCCGCGTACATGGGGGTCGCGCCCGACTCTCGTCCGGCGAAGATCGCGTACAAGTCGAGCCTCGGCGAAGCGATGCCGGAGGGCTACGGGGATCCGGACGGTCCTCGCGCCGACCAGGCGGTACTCAAGGATGTGCTGGTCGAGGCGCTGAAACGGTCGCGGAACCTGGAGCTGGAGCGCGGGGTGAGCATGGTCGGCCCGCACCGGGACGAGCTGGATCTCATCCTCGGCGAAGCGCCGGCCAAGGGCTACGCCAGCCATGGGGAGTCCTGGTCGTTCGCCCTCGCGTTGCGTCTGGGAAGCTACGAGCTCCTGCGTGGCGAGGCCGGGGAACCGGTGCTTCTGCTGGATGATGTGTTCGCCGAGCTGGACCGGCGTCGCCGGGCCCGGCTGGCGGAGGTGGCGGCAGGCGCCGAGCAGGTGCTGGTGACCGCCGCCGTGGACGAGGACGTGCCCGCCGAACTGGCCGGACACCGGTTCCTCGTGGCGGATGGTGAGATCAACCGAGGGTGATCGGCGGGCAGCGGACACCCCGGGTGACCGGCGCCACAGCAGTTGCCCACCGATCTGGGGACAAACCTGTGGACAGTGTGGATAACACCAGGAAAGCGTTATCGCCCCGCGTGACCAAGGGGCCTGATAAGCGGCTTGACACCCCCCACTCGGGCGGTAACCCGGGTGAGGGAGCCTTGTTCGATACGCAGCGTGAACCCACTGCGGTATCGAACGGTGCAACCGATACCGAAAGCAAGGAGCCGGCCACGGGGCGTGACCTCGCGCGCGCCGCGCTGGACGCCGCGAAGGCGAAAGCCAAGGCCCGTGGAGTTGAACCGGGCGTCCGCCGCGGCCGTATCACCGGAGGGGGAGCCGGTTCGGCCGGGCAGAGCCCGCGACGTCGTCGCTGGTCAGGGCCGGGTGCCGACGCCCGCGACCCGCAACCGCTCGGCAGGCTCGCCTCCCGGATCGCGGTCGACCGCGGCTGGAACACGCGGCTGGCCAACGGCCAGGTCTTCGGGAGCTGGACGCGGCTTGTGGGTGAAGAGGTCGCCGAACACGCCCAGCCGGTGGCCTTGAAGGACGGCGAGCTGACCGTGCGAGCGAGCTCGACGGCGTGGGCGACGCAGCTTCGCCTGCTCCAGGGGCAGCTGCTGGCGAAGATCGCGAAGGGTGTCGGGCACGGCGTAGTGAAGAAGATGCGGATCCAGGGGCCGACGGCGCCGAGCTGGCGGAAAGGGCCCCGGCACGTGCCGGGCCGCGGCCCGCGTGACACGTACGGCTGATCCGAGTTGCGCTTCGCCGGGACTGTGCCACCAGCGCCCCGAGAACGCGCCCAGAGCGCTTCGCGAACGTCAAGACTCTTCTTCGAACGAATTAGCGCGCCTGTGAGCAAATCAGGGGTGTCCTTGCCGCATGTCTGCGAACGCGGCCAAGTACACTGGGGATGAGCGAGCGTCCGCTCGGGCGAGACGAGGAGAATCAACGCCTGTGACCGAGAACAAGAGCGAGTACAACGCGTCGTCGATCACGGTGCTCGAAGGCCTCGAAGCCGTCCGCAAGCGTCCCGGTATGTACATCGGTTCCACCGGTGAACGCGGCCTCCACCACCTCGTCCAGGAGGTGGTCGACAACTCCGTCGACGAGGCGATGGCCGGCCACGCGACCAAGGTCGAGGTTACCCTGCTGGCCGACGGCGGGGTGCGCGTCGTGGACGACGGCCGCGGCATCCCGGTCGACATGCACCCCAAGGAGATGAAGCCGACCCTCGAGGTCGTGCTCACCGTGCTCCACGCGGGCGGCAAGTTCGACAGCGACTCCTACGCGGTCTCCGGTGGTCTGCACGGTGTCGGCGTCTCCGTGGTGAACGCGCTCTCGACCAAGCTCGTCGCCGAGGTCAAGTACGGCGGGCGCAGCTGGCGTCAGGTGTACACCGACCAGATCCCCGGTGAGCTGGAGGATCTCGGCCCCGCCGACGAGACCGGCACCACGATCACCTTCTGGGCCGACGGCGACATCTTCGAGACCACGACGTACAACTTCGAGACGATCTCCCGGCGTCTCCAGGAGATGGCCTTCCTCAACAAGGGCCTGACCCTTTCGCTGCGCGACGAGCGCGTCGCCGACGAAGAGACCGAAGCCGACGCTTCCGGCCAGGCGGCGCGGGTCAAGGAGAAGACCTACTGCTACCCGGGCGGTCTCGAAGACTTCGTCAAGCACATCAACGGCAGCAAGGACCCGATCCACGCGTCCGTGATCTCCTTCGAGGCCAAGGGCACCGGCCTCGAGGTCGAGGTCGCCATGCAGTGGAACAACGGTTTCACGCCGTCGGTGTACACCTTCGCCAACACGATCAACACCCACGAGGGCGGCACGCACGAAGAGGGCTTCCGCGCCGCGCTCACCCGCGTCGTCAACGCGTACGCGCGCGAGAAGAAGCTGCTCAAGGAGAAGGACGCCAACCTCTCCGGCGACGACGTGCGCGAGGGGCTCGCCGCGATCGTCTCGATCAAGCTCTCCGAGCCGCAGTTCGAAGGCCAGACCAAGACCAAGCTGGGCAACAGCGAGGCCAAGACGTTCGTGCAGCAGACCTCGAACGAATGGCTGGCCGACTGGTTCGAGCGCAACCCCACCGAGGCGAAGACGATCATCAACAAGTCGATCTCCTCGGCGCAGGCGCGGATGGCCGCCCGCAAGGCGCGGGATCTGGTCCGCCGCAAAGGCGCGCTGGAGATCGGCGGGCTGCCCGGCAAGCTCAAGGACTGCCGCTCGACCAACCCGTCGGAATGCGAGCTCTACATCGTCGAGGGTGACTCGGCGGGCGGTTCGGCCAAGGAAGGCCGCGACTCGATGTACCAGGCGATCCTGCCGATCCGCGGCAAGATCATCAACGTCGAGAAGGCCCGGATCGACCGCGTCCTCAAGAACACCGAGGTCCAGTCGCTGATCACCGCGCTCGGCACCGGTATCCACGAAGAGTTCGACATCGAGAAGCTGCGCTACCACAAGATCGTGCTGATGGCCGACGCCGACGTGGACGGCCAGCACATCACCACGCTGCTGCTCACCTTCCTGTTCCGGTTCATGCCCCCGCTGATCGAGCACGGACACGTGTTCCTCTCGCGCCCGCCGCTGTACAAGATCAAGTGGCCGCGGCAGGACCCGGAGTACGCCTACTCCGACAAGGAACGCGACGCCGTCATCCAGGCGGGTGTCGAAGCAGGCCGGAAGCTGCCGAAGGACGACGCGATCCAGCGCTACAAGGGTCTCGGCGAGATGAACGCCGAAGAGCTGTGGGAGACCACGATGGACCCGGCGAACCGGCTGCTCGGCCAGGTCACCCTGGACGACGCCGCGCAGGCCGACGACCTGTTCTCCGTCCTGATGGGCGAGGACGTCGAAGCGCGCCGATCCTTCATCACGCGTAACGCCAAGGACGTGCGCTTCCTCGACGTCTAGCGACGTCCCGCTCTTTTGTCCCCTTAGGACTGCTCCCACGAGAAGGACCTCATGACGGAAACCTTGCCGCCGGCTCCGGACCACGACCGGATCGAGCCGGTCGACATCCAGCAGGAGATGCAGCGCTCCTACATCGACTACGCGATGAGCGTCATCGTGTCGCGGGCGCTGCCGGACGTGCGGGACGGCCTCAAGCCGGTGCACCGCCGCGTGCTGTACTCGATGTTCGACTCCGGCTTCCGCCCCGACCGCGGGTACAACAAGTGCTCCCGCGTCGTCGGCGACGTGATGGGCAACTACCACCCGCACGGTGACTCCGCGATCTACGACGCGCTCGTGCGGCTCGCGCAGCCGTGGTCGCTGCGGTACCCGCTGATCGACGGCCAGGGCAACTTCGGTTCCTCGGGCAACGACCCAGCCGCCGCCATGCGGTACACCGAGTCCCGGCTGGCGCATCTCGCGATGCACATGCTGCAGGACATCGAAGAAGAGACCGTCGACTTCTCCGACAACTACGACGGCCGCACCCAGGAGCCCGACGTCCTGCCGTCGCGGTTCCCGAACCTGCTGGTCAACGGTGGTTCCGGGATCGCGGTCGGGATGGCGACCAACATCCCGCCGCACAACCTGCGCGAGGTCGCCGACGGCGTCAAATGGGCGCTGGAGAACTTCGAGGCCAGCGACGACGAGCTGCTCGCCGCGCTGCTGGTCCGGATCAAGGGCCCGGACTTCCCGACCAGGGCGATGATCCTCGGCAACTCCGGGATCGAGGACGCGTACCGCACCGGCCGCGGTTCCGTGCGCATGCGCGCGGTCGTCGAGGTCGAAGAGGACGCCAAGGGCCGCACGATCCTGGTCGTGTCCGAGCTGCCGTACCAGGTCAACCCGGACAACCTGGTCGAGAACATCGCGAACCTCGTCCGCGACGGCAAGCTCACCGGCATCTCCGACATCGCCGACGAGTCCAACAGCCGCAGCGGCATGCGGATCGTCGTCACGATCAAACGTGACGCGGTCGCCAAGGTCGTGCTGAACAACCTGTACAAGCACACCCAGTTGCAGCAGAACTTCGGTGTCAACATGCTGGCACTGGTCGACGGCGTGCCCCGCACGCTGCGGCTGGACCAGATGATCCGGCACTACGTGAAGCACCAGATCGACGTCATCGTCCGCCGGACCCGCTTCCGGCTGCGCAAGGCCGAGGAACGCGCCCACATCCTGCGCGGTCTGGTCAAGGCGCTGGACATGCTCGACGAGGTCATCGCCCTCATCCGGCGCTCGCCGTCGGCCGAAGAGGCCCGGCCCGCCCTGATGAGCCTGCTGGACGTCGACGAGATCCAGGCCACCGCGATCCTCGACATGCAGCTCCGCCGCCTCGCGGCACTGGAGCGGCAGCGGATCATCGACACCCTCGCCGAGATCGAACTCGAGATCGCCGACCTCAAGGACATCCTCGAGAAGCCCGAGCGGCAGCGCGCGATCATCGCCGAGGAACTGCAGGAGATCGTCGACAAGTACGGCGACGACCGGCGCACCAAGATCATCCCGTTCGACGGCGAGGTCTCGGTCGAAGACCTCATCGCGGTCGAGGACGTCGTCGTCACGATCACCCGCACGGGTTACGCCAAGCGAACGAAAACCGATCTGTACCGCTCGCAGAAACGCGGCGGCAAGGGCGTACAGGGCGCGACCCTCAAACAGGACGACATCGTCCAGCACTTCTTCGTGTGCTCGACGCACGACTGGATCCTGTTCTTCACGAACAAGGGCCGCGTGTACCGGGCGAAGGCGTACGACCTGCCCGAGGCCAACCGCAACGCGCGCGGCCAGCACGTCGCGAACCTGCTCGCGTTCCAGCCCGACGAGCAGATCGCCCAGGTCATCGAGATCCCGAACTACGAGGTCGCCCCGTACCTCGTGCTCGCGACCCGCCGCGGCCTGGTGAAGAAGACCAAGCTCACCGACTTCGACTCCAACCGCGCCGGCGGCCTCATCGCCGTCAACCTGCGCGAAGGCGACGAACTGGTCGGCGCGGTCCTCGCGGCCGCCGAGGACGACCTGCTCCTCGTCTCCGCGGAAGGCCAGTCGATCCGCTTCCACGCCACCGACGAGGCCCTGCGTCCCATGGGCCGCGCGACGTCCGGTGTGCTGGGCATGCGGTTCAACGACGGCGACGAACTGCTCGGCATCAACGTCGTCCAGCCGGACCGGTTCCTCCTCGTCGCCACCGCCGGCGGCTACGCCAAGCGCACGCCGACCGACGACTACCCGGTGCAAGGCCGCGGCGGCAAGGGTGTGCTCACCATTCAGTACGACCAGAAACGTGGCAGGCTGGTGGGCGCGGTCATCGTCGACGCCGAAGACGAGCTGTACGCGATCACCTCCAGCGGCGGGGTGATCCGGACTTCGGCCGGACAGGTGCGCAAGGCAGGCAGGCAGACGAAGGGAGTGCGGCTGATGAATCTCGACGAAGGAACAACTCTTCTCGCGGTCGCACGCAACGCGGACGAGCCCTCGGACGTCGCCACTGCAGGTAGTACTGAAGGAGAAGAAACCCCGGCGTCGGAGCAGGAGTAGACGACGCCCCACGTACTGGGTAAGGACTGACACCTCGTGACACCATCCGAGAAGCCCGAAGCAGGCGGCGCACAGGCGGGTTCGTCGAGCCCGCCCTGGCAGCGCGACAGCGGCGCCGGGGAACCCGAAGGCTCCAGCGAGCAGACGGTCTCGGTGTCTTCGGTCGCCACCGAAGACGTGGCCCACTCGGACCCGAAGCGGGACGCGACGACCGTGACCGACTATCACGGGGTCAGCGGCACAGCCGCGAAGAGGCTTTTCGGCGACAGCGGAGAGGGCGACCCCGCCCCCTCCGCCATCCCGTCGGCCTCCCGCACCCGTGCCGCGCCGACCGCTCTCCGCCGCCCCGGCCGCGGACCGCGTCGCGCCAGCCTGCAGATCAAACGCTTCGACCCCTGGTCGGTGCTGAAACTGTCCCTCGTCCTCGGCGTCGCGCTGTTCTTCGTGTGGCTCGTCGCCGTCGGCGTCCTCTACACCGTCCTCGACGGCATGGGCGTCTGGGACAAACTCAACGGGACCTACTCGTCGCTCGTCGGCGGCGAAGGGGCCGACGCGCCGGCCGACCCGTTGATCAGCGCCGGCCGCGTCTTCGGGATCGCGGCCATCCTCGGCGCCATCAACATCGTGCTGATCTCGGCGCTGGCCACCGTCAGCGCCTTCATCTACAACGTCTCCGCCGACCTCGCCGGAGGCCTGGAAGTGACCCTTTCCGAACGAGAGTGACCCGGTTGCAGGGCGCCGGAAGGCGTCCTGTAATCTTCTCCTCGTTCGGGCCCATAGCTCAGGCGGTTAGAGCGCTTCGCTGATAACGAAGAGGTCCCAGGTTCAAGTCCTGGTGGGCCCACACAGGTCAAAGCCCGGTTCACCGAGTTGGTGAACCGGGCTTTTTGCATGCTGAGTGACTATATGGGTGACTGTCGGTTCGGCGAGGTCCTGGCGTCACCGGAGAACGTCTGGTTGGCGACGAATCGCTCCCACCGTGGTCCGCCGCTTTCACGGAGCCACTCAACGATCTGCATCCGATCCGGATGCTGACCGAGCGCGGACGTCAACTCGCTACGACGCGTCAAGCCTTGGGCCCGAGCGAACGTGAGGTACTCGTTGAGGGCAGCTCGGACGTCCGAGGCGAAGTGCTGGACCTCGCCCCAGTCCACCTCAGGCATGTTCTCGCCGTGCACTGCATTGTTCCGAACTTCCTCGTATAGCCACAGGGTGGTTAAGGGGTGTCGGAATTCTCCTGTCGCTATGTGGCTCAGCGTTGCGCGCCGGAAGGCGAGCTGCTCGCCCTTCAGTCCACTCTCCTTGTCGCCAAGGAGCGCTTCGAGCGCGAAGAATTGGTAGAGCAGCGCTACCAGCGGATCGTCAGTGAACACCGCGCGATCGATCCAACCTAAAGCAACGTTGGCCTTGCGCTCGATGTCTTGGTTTGCTTCGCCGATCAACCTCGCGGCCGGGTGGTCACGTGCGGCTTCGACCGTGGATCGGCCGACCGTTAGCGGCATCGCGCCACTGTCCGAAGCCCGCCACTCTCCGGCGCCGTTGTCTAGCTCGCCGACAGCACCGACCTGGAATCGCAATTGCACAGCCCGCACGCTGTGCTTGTCGAGGAACGCCACTCGCAAGATCCGCAGCGCGCGCTCCGCTTGAAAGCGCGCTCGTTCGATCATTCGGTCGTGGCTGGTACCAGTGACCTGGACTTCAGCCATACAGCCTGAATGAACGCCAAGGCTGGGCGCTTGGCGTCGGATAGCTGGCATCTCGTCTACGGGTGTGAGCCGGACGCCGAAAAAGTCAACCGGCTCTTGAACCATCAAGTGATCAACCTCGACACGGCAGATGGCTGTGAAGGGGTTACGGGCATGCGCGTCAACGAACGAGCTGACGTGGTCATCCTGCCGATTGGCCTGACACTGGTCGACAAAGTCCCACAACACATCCGCGGGCTCGTCGAGGTGCTCGAAATGCAGGTCGGCGACGATCCGCTTGGCCGCAGTTTCGACAGCTTCCAGCGCGCTCCGCCCGTAAGTGACGTACTTCCCTTGTTGGCCAGGCACAACTCGGGTCATCCCGTGCGGCTCTCCGGCCTGGCTTCTCCGGGCTATGTTCTGCACCCTCTTCAGGGCTTTCACTGATGCGCGATCGGCGGCTGTCACCCGACCATCTTCAACTGTGACTGTTGTCACGTCGAGTGAATACTGCTGGGCCCAGGCGTCGTTGCCTGGGCCCAGCAGCGAGGCCAGGTCACCTCAGGCCGTCGAGAAGATCTCATCCATGGCTTTCGCGCCCTCCTGAATGATCGGCCGTAGCTGATGGCGATAGACCAACTCAGTCACCGCCGTCCCGTTGTGGCCCATGAGTTGAGAGATCTGCTCAATCGGCATCCCGCTGTCGGAGAGCAGCGACGCGAAGCTGTGACGAAGCTCTCTCGGCGTCCACTCATTCGGGTTGAGCCCTGCTTTGGCGCAGACCTTCCTGAACCCGCGCCGGACGTTCGCCGCATCCAGCTCCGTACCGACGTCCGACGCGAACACCAAGTTGTTCTCCTGCCATCGATCACCCGCGACACGTCGCGCGAAGTCCTGCTTCGCATACTGGGCCCGTAGGGCTTCGACGCACCGCTGAGGCAGCGCAAGCGAGCGGCGTGACTTCCTGGTCTTCGTGTCGCCACCCACCCGCACGGAACGCCAAACCATGATGTGAGGCGGAATCGGCGTTGTCGCATCCGGCTTGCCGACAAGGTCAGCATGAGTCCACGTGAGCGGTCGTAACTCTTCGGTCCGCGCGCCGATCAGCAGGGACAACGTGATGTAGGCGCGTAGCTGCGTCCGCTCGGCGGCCTTGAGAAGTGCGTGAGCCTGCTCGAACGTGAGCGACTTCGACGGCCTCCCTTCCTTCCCCTCGGGGATCTCGCAGAGCAGGACGACGTTCCGCCGCACCTTGTCCCGCTTCTGGGCTCGTGCCACTGCCCGCCGAAGGATCGAATGCAGGTCCCGAAGAGTCCGCGTCGAGAGGATCTTCGCCTTCGCTGCGAGCCACTTGTCGACGTCGTCCGCGCTCAGCTCGCCGAGCTTCCGCGCCCCAAGGTCGGGAATCACGTGTCCCTCAGCGAGGATCGTCAGCTTCTCGACCGTCGATTCGGACCGTCGAGGCAAGCCGAACTCCAGGAAGTCCCGGACGGCCTGAGCCACCTTGTAGGCGCGGTCTTCGGAGGGCAAGCCGTCGTCAAGGTCCCGAACCAACGCCTTCAGCTTCTGCTGTGCCTCGGTCTTGGTCTTGCCGCTCGCCTTCCGCGTGATCCGCTTACCTGCCGGGGTGTAGCCGATGGTCACCGTGGCGATCCACCGTTGGCGACCCTCGTCCCAGTGAAGTCCGCCGTCTCCGCGACTACGCCGTTTCGCCATAGCTGACCCCCGCTTCGTTCATGAGCAACTGGACGTATTCCTGAATGGCGACTGCCGGAACAAGCCGGGCACGCCCCTGCTTGACGGAGCGCAGACGCCCCGCGCGCAACTGCTCATAGATGACCGATCGGCTCATCGAGAGCAGGCGCATCGCTTCCGTGATCCGGTAGAGGTGCCGCTCAGGCACTGCGACCGGCATGGGCACTGCGTTCATCTATGCCTCCCCCTTGGCGTTCGACATGGGCGTGTTTTCTGCCGCGACCTCCGCGACCGGGGCAACCGTGCAGGTCAGACCCGGCGCGGCGGTTGCGTTGGTGCCGCGACCGTCCGCGACCTCCGAAGGCGACCCGGTTGCGGAGGTCGCGGAGAACAGCGGCGGCGAGTCGGGGAGCGATGTCCCGTTGACCTGCGAGGTTGCGGGAGTCGCGGAGGTCGCGCCCGATTCGAGCGGCGGCAGGTAGCGGCTCCACGCGTCGGCAAGCCCTGCGTCGCCGTCGATGCGGTAGCCCTTGAGCGTCTTGCCGTTGACCTTGAGGTCTTTCGGCCTGACGAGATACCGCTCAAGCTCCTTAGCCAGCCTCCGGCTATCCAGTGGCTTGCCCTGGAGATCCGTCCACGGGCCGTCTTCGATGTCGTGCAGCTCGCGAATCAGCTCGGCCGTGACCATGCGGTCGACCCTCTGAGCACCGAAGACCTGCCGGATGTCGGCGAGCAGGCGCACGCCGAGCGAAACCGTCTGCGGTCCGTTCTCCAGGACGAAATGCCGGCATGCCTTCCGGGCGGTCTCCGGCCAGTGCCCACCGGCCGCGTCCGCGATGGCGAGCAGCGGCCGCCAGATTTCCGCCGCTCGATCCCGAACGCCGTCCGGTCGTTCCGGGCGCGCTCGGCTGACCTCGTCGCCGACCCGGCTCATCCAAGCTTCCAGCTCACCGCGAACGGGAGCTGACTCCCGCTCGACGTCCTCTTCGATGAACTCTTCGACGACCTCGTCAAAACGGCGCTTGCGCATATGCACCGTGATCGAACGCGTGGTGATGGTGTCGGGCATCCCTCCGGCGATCCCAGCCAGCGCGACCGGTGCGTAGACCGGAAAGCGCGTGACGTTCATGCTCTTGGCATCGCCAACGCATCGCGTCACGGTCGCCGAGCGCTTGTACCCGGCGTTGAGCAGCGCCCGGAGATCCTCGTTGTTGCCGCCCGTCTTCGGGTTGAAAACGGCGTCAATCTCGTCGAAGAGCAGCGTCATCGGGCCTTCGACAAGCATCCGGAAAATGGCGGCCGGGGTGATGCTGATCGTCATCTCCGGCTTGGCGACGAGGTACTGCCCCACCTCCAGCACGCGCGTCTTGCCGCTGCCCGGTTCCGCGGAATCGAGGATGAGCCTTGGCGTGACGTAGAGCTTGTCCGCGATGTGGGTGTGCGCGTACCACAACGCCAACATGGGCGCGGTGTGCTCGTTCGGGAACGCGGAGAAGCGCAACACGAACGACACGACCGAATCGAGGACCTCGTGACCGTCCTTGACGAAGGCTCCGGCGGGCGGCGGGCCAAGCCACGTGAGCGGCTCGACTGGCGCGGACTCGGGGAGTGCCTGATTCGGCTGAGCGCCCCCATCTTCGGCGGACTCGTCGGCTGTCTTGCGTGCTCGCCAGACGCGCTGACAGTTCTCCGTGCAGAAGTCGTCTGACGGGGAGTCGCCACGCGGACGACCGCACTGGAGGCAACTGGGCGCCGGTTCGTCGGTGATCAAGGCATCGATCGCGGACACGGCGTCGACAATCGCGGCCATCAGGCAGCCACCTCCAGACGAGGAAGTGAGCCGTCGGCCTCTTGGTACCGCCTCCACAGGTCGTCGAGGTGCTCGGTGTCGTCGAGCTGATCGCGGAGGTAGCCGGTCGACGTCTCCTGAGCTACGGCCTGCTCCAGGCGGACCGCGTGTGCCAGAACGGCGCGACGGTACGCGCCCTTGAGCACCAAGGCTTTCAGCCAGGACCCGTAGTACGACGGGGGCAAAATCGGTCCGTCGCTGTAGGTGTCGGCGATCCAGAGGCCAAGGGCTTGAAGGCGGTTAGCGGCGCCCGACCGGGGAGCCGGGGACGTCTGCGGGTAGATGTCGTTCCTTTCCCGAGCGCGGTCCATCAGGGCGAGCGGCGTAGCCGTCTGGTCGGCGGCTACCAATTCGATCGAGAGCTGAAGTACGTGGGCGGCGACCGGTGAGCCGAAATCGTCGGCCCGCATGCCCGCGAGCAGCCGCCTTGCCGGAGTGGTGGGGAGCTGCATGACACAGCCGAGAAACTGACGCTCGGGGTCGATCAGAGCGGTTTTCATAGGAGGCGCCTTCCGAACGAGTGGGAGAGGAGGTCAGTGGTCGTCGTTGCGACGGTTGCGCTCTCGGGTGTCCTGGAACGAGCGACGAGCGCGGAGGTAGGCGTTGTAAGCGCGACGTCCGGCGCGGAGCGTCCGGCCGGTGCCGTCGCAGCGGCGGCAAAGCCTGATCGCCCGGAAAACCGGCGAGCGAAAGAAGCCCACGCCCCGGCATGACCGGCACGCCTTGTACGGGAAGACGGCGCACGACCAGCCGTAACCGAGAGTGACGAAGGTGAAGAAGAGGAAGAGCAGCAGAGTCAGGCTGTTGGGGGTGTTCACAGTGGTCTCCTGGGCTGTTTTGGCCGCGTTCGGCCTACGCCTCTAGGTCCTAGGGCGCTGATCAGGGATGTTTTGAAGGTCTAGGGAGGGCTCTAGGTCTAGAGGCAGCAGGCTCTAGACCTAGAGCCCTCCGCTAGCTAGCCGTTCTTGCGGCTTCGCTCACGTTCGGTGAGCGCGTCGGCGATCCAATCGCGCTTGACGCCCATGCGGTTCGCGCCCTTGCCCGTGTTCGGGTCGTTGCTCCAAACCTGCTTGGTGGCGATCCCCAGAGGCTTGAGCGCGGTGGAAAGCTGAGTCGCCTTCGCTGAGCCGGACGACAACTCGGCCCATGGGCCGTAGACGGCAGGCCGGAGTTCGGCGAGCCGATCGACGATGGATTCGGACCACGCTTTGTCCGCGTCGCCGATCGCGGTGAGCACGTCGGCAAGCAACGTGTCGGTGCCCTCATCCTCAGCAGGCGTCATGTCCAGCCCAGCGGCGTAACCGGTGAGCCGTCCGGCCGCCAGTCGTGCCGCGCGAGCTCGCGCTGAAATCTTCTCGGCGTCCGGACCGTCGATGTAGACACCCCGCGTGATGCGTGGTTCGTCTCCCTCACCGGCCAGATACCCGATTCCCTTGTCCCGGAAGGAAAGCGTCGTCGCTCGGATGCCGTTCCGATAGGACGACGTGCCGAGCACCATGTCATTCGCCTGCTGCCCGGTGACCTTGAGGCAGAACCTCATGACGGCGTTGTCGCTGATCGCGGTCGGGATGCTCTTCGCGTCCGGCCGCTGGGTGGCGAGGATGATGACGATGCCGAGAGCAGGACCACGCTTCACGAGGTCGGTGCAAATCTCCTCGATCTCCGCACCATGGTCCGGGTGCTCGAACCACTTCTGACACTCGTCGACGCCGATCACGATCGGGTGCAAGCCAAGGGACTTCTTGCTGGCGAGCTCCGGCGTGACCTTGTTCTCCGGACACAGATCCTTCGGCAGTTCCCGGATGACCTTCGCGCGCCGTCGGAGCTCAGTGCTCAGCGCCCGAAGGTCGGCGACCGCGTAGGCAAGGTCTTCCGGTTCGTCGCCAGCCCGATACCGGTGTGAGACAGGCGCGAGCGGCGAAAGGTCGCCCGTGCCCTTGAGGTCGTACGAATGCAGCTCGGCGCGCGGGTCCAACGCGGCGATCAGCAGCAGCTCGCGCAGGGTGAACGTCTTGCCCATGCGCGGAATGGCGCCGATGACCATGGAGATGAACATCAGGGTGACGTCGACCCACCGGCCGCGCTGGTCCGTGCCGAACGGCTGAGGCTTGAACAAGTCCACGGTGCCCGGCTTCCGTAGCGGCCAGGCAGCCTGACGGGACTTGGACAAGTCCTGATCGCCGACCCAAAGCACCATGCGGCCGGGATGAACCTCCGCGTTGCCCTCCGGCCAGACACAGCCGAGCGGACGGCCGAGACCAGACGCGAGCTTCGCGCGACGCTCGATCACTTCGGCGACCGTGACGCCGGGCGGCAAGTCGACGTCGGCACGCCAACCCGGACCGTCGCGGGTGATCGGCGCCGTAAAGCCGATCGCGTTGGGATTCTTGGCAAGTGCCTGGTTGATACCCGCAATGCCGAGTACAGAGAGCGCCTGGATCACGTTGTCGCTGGTGAGCTTCTGTACCTGACCGGACATCACCGCGCGAGAGGAAACCACAGGGTTGTCCTTTGTGGTCCCGAGCTTGCCGAGCAGACCGATCGCGACCATGCCGCACGCCCAGATCACCCACCCCGGCATCACGTTCGGCAGGACGAGGACCAGGACGAGGCCGAGCGTCGACACGAGACCAAGCTGAATGAGCCGAAGCACGACACGGCGGTCTCGCTGCTGTGACAGCTTCAGGTACAGATCAGCCTTGTCAGCAGTCGCGGTTTCGGAGCGAGCCGGACGGCCTTCCGCGTCAGTCACGTAGCGGCCGGTCGCCGCGAGCAACAGCAGCAGTCCACGCGGCGACCGCACTGCCAGCTTGAGCGCGTACAGAGGTGAACGCGCGAGGTGGTAGCCCGCTTTGTGCGTGTAGTGCTTGCCGACCCACTTCGCCGCGTCCTTGGCGTCGGTCGCCGACTTGAGGTAGCTGGGAATGACCGGAAGCCGATCCTGCGACCGCAAACGGTCCAGCCACGACGAGCCGTCAGTGGCGGGTGTGTCGACGTGCGCCTTCGGTGTCGGCTCGGCCGATTCGTCGGTCGTCTCGGCGTCGACTGTCGGGACGAGGTCGGCCGTGCCGGTTGGGAAGGCGATCACGCGGCCGCCCGGAGACTCGTCACCGCGGATCTCGTCAGAGGTGGTGGTCATCAGTTCCTCACCTCCAGTTCGGTGGTGTCGCGGACCAGGTGTGCGAGCGCGGCGCCACTGCCGAGCACGACCACGGGCAGACAGGACACGAGCGTGGTAACCGGCCATGGCGCATGTGTGACGGATGCGGCGGACATCAGGTGGTAGGCGACTTGGCCGACCATGCCGAGCGCGAGCGAGCTCAGCGCGGACCACTTCGCGAACCTGCGCGCTCGGTCTGTGTGCGGCGAACCTGACAGCCAGACTCGCAGGGCGAATGCCGAGTACGCCTCAACCCCGATCGGCAGAGTGATAGCCGAGTTGATCGTCAGGTCATCCCAGATACCCGGCAAGAGCTGGATCGGCCCGAACCCGGTGAGCCGACCGAGTCCGACCCACCCGCTCCACACCGCCACGAATGCCGGCATTGCCAGCAAGAGGACGGGCCAGAGTTTCACGGGCCGAGCCTTCGCCCTAGTGCCTGGGTCTGCGACGTCCGTGACCTGCGCTTTCGGCTCATCCTGACGCGATTCACCCAACGTCACCTCGTTCGGGTCCGGCACGGTGTCATCCGGCTCGGACTCGGTTGCAGTGGTGGGTTCCGGCACCGCATGCAGCGGCCGGACGGGCTCCGCTTCGTCGTCCTTGGCGATCGCTTCGAGGATGGCGCGAGCCTTAGGCGCACCCACCTTGAACTCGGCCATGATCCGGTTCCGGGACGGGGTCTCACCCAGTTCCGCGATCCTTTCGCGGACTCGCGGGAGAAGCTCAGAGACCGAAGGTGGATAGACGCTTCCGGTGTTCGTGGGCAGGTTGAGCCCTACCATTGGTATCTCCTGACTGGCTTTGAGGTGGTTGGGAGATCCCGGTCCGGCGGGTGGTTCTTGGCGGTTCCGTGCGCCGGATCGGGGCGAAATCAAGCGGCCGAACTGTCCGGCCGCGCTCGGAGTGTCGAGCTGACCGTCTGGCGGCTGAGGCGCCGGACGTGCCGATGCGTGGCAACGCGGTCCGAGACCGAAGGCGGTCCGACCTGCGTGACTTCCTGGTCGTGAGCCGTCACGAAGTACTCGGCGATCATCGCGTCGATGTCCGCTTCGTACAGGCCGTCGGGTGCGTAGCTGAGAGCAGAGACGAGCTCTTCCATGGTGTTGAACTCCAAGTCGGTTTAGGTGCTCCCGGTTGGGAGTGGGTTCGTGTCGAACGCGTCTCAACGTAAATCCTGTCTATCAACTCTGTCAACAGACTTGCAGGAACTGACTTAACTGAGTTGCTTGGCCTACCCTTGAGGCATGACATCCCTGGACCCGGACGACCCGCGTGCGCCGTACCTGCAAGTGGCTGGCGGCTTGAGGGCTGCCATCGCGTCGGGGGAGTACAGCCCCGGCGCTCAGTTGCCGACCTATCAGGACCTTGCCGACGTCTGGGGGGTCGCCCCGAACACTGCGAAGAGCGCTGTCGCGCTCCTACGGGATGAGGGCCTCGTGGTCACCCGCCATGGCAAGGGGTCCTTCGTGCGAACCCAGCCAACCGAAGGCGAGACCGCGAACCGAACAACTGACTCGGATGAGCGGGTCTGGCAGGCCATCGCGGACATCCGTCGTCGTCTCGCCGAGGTCGAGCGTCGGTTAGGGCCGAGCTAGCTCGACAGCGCGCGAAGGAAGCTCACGACGCCGTCGATCACGGCCCCGATTCCGTGCACCGCGTCCGTGACCCAGCCTGCCGAGTCGGCCGGGTGCTTGATGACCATGACGCCGATCGCCAACAGGATGATCAGGCCGACAACCTTCGGCAGGATGCCGCTACCACTCTTCATGACCGGGAAGTTGCTCTTCGCCATCGTCGTTCCCTTTCGCTTTAGCGACGCTGCCCTTGTGGCTCTGCGTCGCTGATGTAGCTAGGAAACCGGTCGATGGTGGGGGTGCAGCAGTGTGTTTGCGGGGGTGCAAATGTGCACTCGGGGGGTGCACGGGGGGTGCTTTAATGACCATGGAGGTACTCGTGGTCGAGAAGGGGAAGCCGCCGAACACGCTCCTAGCAGGGGTGATGCGGCAAGCGGGGGCGACTAACAAGGGGTTCGCACGTCGGCTGCGCGAGCGCAGCCAGATCGACGGCGGGGAGCCGATCAGCTCTGATCATGTCTCCGTGAAGCGCTGGCTCGACGGCACCACCCCACACCCCCGCACGTGCCAGTTGATCGCTGCTGTCCTCGGCGAGCTGCTTGGGCGGCCGGTGAGACTGACTGAGATCGGCTACGCGGAAAGCTCACCGACCGATAGCGACGACGTCGGTCTTGAGTACCCCGAAGAGGTCGCTCACAGCGTGGTCGCGCTCGGCGCGATCACCGAGCTTGAGTTGAGGACGCCGAAGCGTGTCGGACCGCTTTCCGTCGTGCCGGAGGCATGGAGCGGACTCGTCGTGCGATGGCTCACCGACTCCGACACCGATCGATCGCGACCGCCGTCCGAACCGCGCTCGATCACGGTCGTGGACGTCGAAGCCGTCCGCGAAGCAACCACGATGTTCAGCGGCTTCGACTACAAGTACGGCGGCGGCCGGCCGAAATCCCTTGTCGCGTCGTTCCTGGACCAAGAGGTCTTGCCGAACATCCCGCACGTGTCGCCGCATGACCCCGTCGGGCGCGAGTACTTCCGCGAGGTCGCAGCGTTGACCCGGCTCGCCGGATGGACGGCTTACGACACGGGAGCTCACGGACTCGCTCAGCGGTACCTGACTCAGGCTTTCCGACTGGCGAAAGCAGCGGGGGATAAGCCGCTGTGTGGCCGAATTCTCGCGGGAATGTCTCATCAAGCGAATTTTCTCGGCCATTTTCAGCGTGCGGTCGACTTGGCTCGTGCTGCCTACAAGGGCGCGAACGGCCATGCCACCCCGACGACGATGGCGCTCTTCCATGCCATGGAGGCAAGGGCGCTAGCGTCCATGGGCAGGGAGGAAGACACGACCGCGGCCTTGCTCACGGCAGAGCGATGGCACGGCCAAGGAAGCCGCGAGAATGATCCTGAGTGGATTCATTACTTCGATGCGGCTGAGCTGCACGCCGAATTCGCGCACTGCTTCCGCGACATTGGTAATGCCGAGTTGGCCAACCATCACGCGGCCGCATCGATCGAGGCATCGGAATCAACGTACGTGCGTAGTTTGTCGTTCTGCCGGACTGTGCTTGCTACGTCGCACCTGCAAGGCGGCAACCTGGACGAAGCGCTTCGCGTGGCGCGAGCAGTCGTCGAGACTGCTGCGAGCCTGAAGTCTCTCCGGGTGATTTCTTACCTGGATGACTTCCAGTTGAGACTAGGCGCCCACGCCGATGATCCCTTGGTTCGCGAGTTTCTGGAGTTCTCCAGCGAGCACCTGCCGTCAGAAAACTCGCCAGCTTCGAGGCGCCTGATCGTCGCGTAGGTCAGACAGTCGCTTGTAGACCTCCGCTTCGACTTCCTGCGACTCATCCATCTTCTGGGCAAGCCACATCGTCATGTTCAGTTCGCGCGCTGCTCGGATAACTGGGAAGCCTGGCCAGTCGATCGGATCGAATCCGTAGGCGTCGGCGTAGCTCCGGTACTCGGCATCCGATGCCCACCCAAACGCCTGATGCCGAACGGAAAGCACTGCGGCGTCCCACTCTCGCGGTCCGTATGCGAAGTCCTCGAAATCGATCAGGTACAGGTTGCCATCCGTCGAGCGCATGACGTTGCCAGGATGGGCGTCGCCATGGATCGGTCCCGGTGGCAGCTCGAATTCGAGATCTTCAAACTCTGCCGATATTTTCTCGTAGCGGCTTCGCAAGAACGTCAGGTCTGACTCGGGGAGTTGCCCGTCAAGATGGTTGATCCGTGCCTCGAACTTTGGCATGGGGGAGAACTCGGGCAGGTCGAAATCCGGGGAGGGCAATGCATGGAGGTCGTGCAGAATCTTGCCGAATTCAGCAGCCGTCGGCTGCTCTCCTCGTTCCGTGATGAACTCCCAGAACGTGACGGGCAAACCGTCTTCGACTACTGGTTGGTCGTACATCCCGGTCGCCAATTTGGCAGCGGGAAACCCGTGGTCATTGAGCCATTTGGCAACCTTGACCTCCTTAATGGCGGCCGGTACTGACCGCCCGACACGGCCGATCAGTGAGTTGTCAGCAAGGCTGTAGAGGGCGTTCTCGCCAAAGCGAATCGAGACCGCTTTCGACGAGTCCACGTAAGCGTTGTTGCATGCCTCGTCGAGCACGGTTCGTGCCCGTTCCGGCGTGAACGGCGTGGTCGTTGTCATCAGACTCCTGTCGGGTGTCTCAGTCCAGGCTAAGGGCTGGGCACGTGGCGCCGCTGCCTGAGCGTGACAGCAGAGTGGAACCCGGTTGGTGCACCTATCGGGATTGGTGCACCAACCGGGAGTCAGTCGGCCAAGAGGGGGCAGAGCCATGCGTGACCTGTTCGAACTCCCGCATTCGGTTGACGAGCCACTCCCTGGACTGGTGGCGATCAAGCGCGGCGGCATCGACCTGGTTCAGGAACTCCTGATAGAAGGCGATCTCGGTGTCATCCTCCAGGAAGAGGCTGGCGGTGAGGGCGTCGACGTGGAGCACGGGTTGATCGACTTCGTGCCTGAAGATCGTGAAGTCGTGGCGGCTGTCGAAGGTGCCGTTGCTAGCTGGTAAGACACGGATACGGCAGTGTGGCAGCTCCGACGAGAGCTGGAGATGGAGCAGTTGCTCGTACATGACCGTCGGGTCGTCGAGCGTCGTGCAGAGAGCGTCTTCGTGAACATAGATGGTGAGGGCGGGGCGTGAGTGCCGGGTGAATACGGCCTTTTGGCGCTTGACCCGGGCAGCGACGGCCGCGTCGAACTCGGGACCCGTGGTGTGGCCGTACCGTCGGAGGACAGCCTGAATGTAGGCGTCAGTCTGGAGCAGAACGGGAACAAGGTCCGGGCAGTACGTCGTGATCGACGTACAGCGCGCTTCCAGCAAGGTGAGGGTGCGAAGGGCGTCGGGTTGCCCTGCGGCGTGAAATTGCAGCCTGTGATTGTGAGCCCCGCTTGCCAGCGCTACGAGCTCCGCGAGTTCCTCGGGCGTCGCTCGGGCGCGAGCAAGGTAATCCGTGATCTCCGTCGGGAGTACCTCGCGTTGACCGCTCTCCAGCCGGGAGACTTTAGGAAGGCCCCAACCCAACATCCGCGCCATTTCTGTTCCGGAGTACCCGGCGCGTTTGCGGACCCGTCGAAGCTCGTGGCCGAGTTCCCTGGTTCGCGCTGTCGATACTTCTTGCCTCATGGGTTGCTTTCACCTCGCAGGGGCCTGGGTTCGAGCGTGGCAATGCCGGCCGCCATCGCGTCGTCCGTGACGGCGTGATCTGCCATCGACGTTGTTGACGTCACCCACGTGGGGTGGGTGCTCACTGTCGTCATACTTCGATATTCGAGTGATCTGACGTGCGAAAACAGGGCGTTGATCACGGTTTTCGCCCCGTGCTTGGTGCGTACCTATGCCTCTTGAGCACAGAACCTGCCGAGGACAGGGCCGGGTAGCCTTTCCACGTGGATCTCCTCCCGTTCGACGACTATGTGCGCTCGCTTGACCGGAAGCGCATGTCCGCTGGAGTGCTGTTCCGTGACGACGCTGACCGAGTACTCCTGGTCGAGCCGTCGTACAAGCCGCACTTGGAAATCCCAGGTGGAGCGGTCGACTCGGGGGAGGCCCCTTGGACAACAGCGGTACGTGAGGTTCGCGAAGAGATCGGCCTGGACAGACCACTCGGTCAACTGCTCGTGATCGACCACGTGGCCGACGACGGGCGCATGCCAGAGGGTGTTGCGTTCGTTTTCGACGGCGGACTGATCACTGAGCAAGAGGTGCAAGACCTCGTGCTCACCGATCCCGAGATCGTCCGGGCCTGTCTCTGCAAGCTCGACGAGGTCGCGCAGAGGTTGAAGCCGACTCTCGGTCGGCGACTTGCCGTTGCCCTCGAAGCGGCTCGGACAGGTGAACTGGTGTTGTGCAACGACGGAAACCCGCTGACCAGCGGATAGCCTGGTCAAGGCGCTGTCTGCTTTGGAGGGGCCATGACGACCGGAAGCAAGCTCCCCGAGAATCTTGCTCGGTTCCGCAAGGCGCGAAACATGTCACAGCATGAACTCGCCTACGCGGCCGGGGTGGGAGTGGACACCGTCGCGAGGATTGAGCAGGGCTCGCGCAAGACCACGCGGCCCGTGACGTTGGCGAGATTGGCCAAAGCACTCGGTGTTTCGGAAGAACGCCTGCTTGGTCAACTCGTTACTGCGCCGAGCGATATCGACGTCGTGACGTTGCGCCATGCGATCACCGCCGGGGAGCACGTGCCCGGCCTGGACGACTTCGCTGAGGCTCACGAGGTAGTCCAGATCGAAGAGCTTGACCGCGCCGCACACGAGGCATGGCGCGCGTATGTCGATGGTCGCCACGTCGAACTCCTCCACGCACTGCCTGTTGTCCTTGCCGACGCGCGTCGGCTCGTCCGCTCAACTAGCGGAGACGAACAGGCTGCCGCGCACCGCGCGTTGTCGACGGCGTACCGGCTCGGTGCTGGAATGGCTGGTCGAGTCGGATTCGATGACCTCGCTTGGACGTCGGCCGAGAGAGCTCTGGACGCTGCTCGGCAGTCCGATTCACCGGACCTGGAGACAGCGATATCGCTTCGCTACCTCGCTTGGACGTTGGTCCGGCAAGGGCGGCTCGACGAGGCCGAGAGGGTTGCTGTCAGAGCAGCTGAGCAGGTACAACCCGCGATGCTCGACCGAGATCCCGCGCGAGCAGGCGTGTTCGGCAACCTGTTGTTCAATGCCGCATCCGCGGCTTTGTCTGCCGGGCGGCTGGGTCGCGCCGATGACCTGCTTGCCGAGGCACAAGCGGCGGCCATGCGCTCGCGCGGCGACAGCGCTACCGAGGCAGCAATCTTCGGACCGCGTGTGGCCGCTCTGCAGCAGGTCGACCACGCTGCCCGCGCCGGAGACCCCGACAAGGCATTGCGGCTCGCCGAATCGATGCCGTCGACACGTGGGGAGGTGCCAGCGTTCTGGGAGGCAGGCCACCGGTTGAGGTTGGCCGCCGCATCCGTCGAGGTGAGGCACTACCCGGATGCACTCCGCTACCTCGCCGAGGCAAGGGACCTTGCTCCGGACTGGGTGCGGTACCAACCGCTGGGCAAGTCGACGATGCGAAGTCTCGTCGACCGGGCCTCTCGGCGTCGTGGTGCCGAATTTGCTCGCCTTGCCGCACACTACGGCGTCGTTGACCTGCAATAAAGCAGCTAGCCGCCGGGGGAACAACGCGCTAGCCGACCAACTCTTTGCGAATAGCCTCGACTACCGTTTGCCGGAGCTTATGCGCGGTATGAGTGTTGCCATTGACCAGATTTGTGACTCGGGTTATCTCGTCAGGCTCAGTAGAATCAGGTGAGACGATATCTGGGCGAGCGTATCGTAATGCTAGCTGTTGTCGACCAATATCGACCAAGTCGTCGCCTTCTCGCATCTCTTTCCAGAGAGCGCTGATCTCGTCAGACGCCCAAGTTGCTATTCGAGCATCCATGTCCAACGCTTCGCCTTCATCTAGTTCAGGTTGAGCTGGGCGATCGCTCACTTCGGGCCAGAAGTAATAGTTCTCTGGTCTGTGCTTGGTAAGCTTCAAAAGATATTTAACGGCGTCTTCGTAAACCGAAAATCGTCGGTCGTCGACGCTTCTCTGTCTCTGTCCAGAAAGGTTGCTTTCTGCAATCTTGCGCGCATGCTTAAACCCGGCGAGTCCCACAACGGTGGTTCCAATGATGCCTACGGCGGCGGCGATGGCTGAGATAATGGCGCCTTGTACTTGTGGACTCATTGCGCTAATCCAAGAGGCGAAGCTCGTTGTCATCCCCACTACTGCTTCTTGTAAATGTTAGACGCGTAGTGGCGTGCCTTTCGGATAAAGAACGCGTACCCCTGGTGTCGCTTCAAGCCCTTCTTGATTACATCATCTCCGATGCCTGCGCGCTTTAGTATGGCTACGCCAAGGATCCACTTCAATGAATCAAGTAGGGCGACCTTGGTTTCCCATGTTGTTCGTGATTCGGGGAGTAAGTGGGCGGAGTGATTTCGTGCATCAACCAGGCTTTTTGCCCACTCAGTGGCGACGCCGGCCGCGGCAGGGGCGCTCTCTTGGATGTAGTCGACCAAGCGAAGCAACCGTTCCTTGTAGCTCGGCTCGAAGTACTTGAGTTTCTCTCTTACTTGGTCTGCTGCGTGGTCGCCTAGCGGGCCGGGTAGTTGGCATCTGACCGAATCCGCGGCAATGCGCCGAATCTGCGAGATTGTTTCAGGCCCGAAAATTGTCTCGTCGTCTGCGTGCATGCGACGGTCGAGGCCTTCCGCGCAAGCTGCCAGTTCCATCAAGTCAGTCTCTAGGAAGCGGCCAGGGTTACGTTCAAGCGAGCCAGCTAAGATCGTGGGCACTGGATCGATCGTCGAGAACGACGCGATCGCATTGGCTACGTTCGATAGGGAAATGTCAGGTAGTCGCAGGTATGAGTACTCGGGTTTGATCGGCTTTGTTGTATGGTCGTCGCGAATGATCGAGTGGTGTACTCGGTCGTAGTATTTCGATCCATCGGTCGCTACCTGAAGTCGTGTCACTTTGCACGACCTGTCCATCATTACCGATGCCAAATTCAAAACCGGAGCGATAAATTCGTTGTATAGCGCGTCGAGCGTAGGTGCTTCGGCGTCGATCCATAGCCACGCTTCGTGGCGAATTTCCATGCCGGTTGCCGTTGGCGAGGTTATCTGCCGCTTATGTGTAAGCCGGATTGATCCTGGCCGCCCTGGTATCGAAGCCTCTTGCGCCTCGGGTTCTCGATATGACAGCTCGACTGGTGCGGTGTCCTGGAACATATCGTTCTTGTACTTTGTCAGCCCCGTGCGGGAGGCCCACTCGTCGATATAGGTGAACCGGACCATCGCCTTGAGGATCGGTTCACCTGGGTTGAGATGGGCACCCCGGATGAGCCAGTAGCCTTCGAACACTTGTGTACCGTTCTCAGAGCTGGCCGAAAGGTCGCCGAACATCTGCAAGTTCTGGGCGTAGGCGTCGGCGTCCAGCAGAGTCACGTCAGGACGATTCCCCGCGCTAAGGCGACCATGGACGGTAAACCGCGTATCAGAAAACTCAGGTGGTGGCACGCCTTGGAGCTCCCCGTGAGGCGTCTCAGTCCACTCCACAGGGGCGGTCAACTGCCCAGCCAAGATGATCTTTGGGCTAGAGCCGGAAAGGTCGAGCCATCCGGGTAGTACTGACTCGGGATGCCCGGCGAGCCAGAAGCGCCCTAGCAGATGCTCATCGTCTCGGTTCGCCACCTTCGCCTCCTCGAATCTTGCGGCTAGCTGCGAGAGCTTAGGCCCGCCCGCCCGGCCCGTCACGTCGTTGTATCGGAGTTTGGCTCTAAGTGATCCCGCACGGAGACATTCGGCGTGACCTTGCCGGTACGTAACACTTGGCCAGCCGGGCCGACTGGGTGACGAACTGGGCGACAATCGGGGTGGCGACCAGGGGATGTCTGCGGACGTCGGCGGACGTTCGGAACGCAGGTCACCGGAGTGGTTTAAAGGTCAACAAACGTCAGATCTGACCTGATAACGAAGAGGTCCCAGGTTCAAGTCCTGGTGGGCCCACTCCGAAAGCCGGTTCGCGATTCTCGCGGGTCGGCTTTTTCGCTACCCGGCTGCTTCTCGTTCGGCCAGGAACTCGAAGAGCAGTTCGGAAACGCGTACCTCCTGCTCGGGTGTGATGTCCCAGCCGGTCCAGCCTTCCGGTAGCGCGAGGTGGCCGAGGTCATGCGTGCCACAGGAGTGTTCCGTGGCGTGCCCGTGTTGAGACTGGTGGACCCTGCCGGCCTTCTCTTCCCGGCAGGGTCTTCGGTTCCACGTGGAACGTCGGGCAGCGGGCGTCCGGAGAACGGCGTGCAGTAGCATCGGTGGGTAAGCGGAGCAACTCGGCGGAAAGAGGGGGCTTCTGATGAAGAAGCTGTTGGCACTCGCGGTCATCGCGGGCGGCGTGCTGTTCGTGATCAAGCGCAACAAGGCAGCCAAGGCCGAGGCCGACCTCTGGCGTGAGGCCACCGCTCCCACCGAGCGCCCCCTGGGATCCGCTTCCACGAACGGAAGCGCTCCGGCCAAGGCCGCGGACGCGTCCCGCAACAACTGATTTCGGCGCGGGCGGTTATCATGATCGCCTGCGACCCGGGGCTGTAGCTCAATTGGTAGAGCACCGCCTTTGCAAGGCGGGGGTCAGGGGTTCGATTCCCCTCAGCTCCACACTGGGATCCACGAAGGCCACCCGTACTCCGGGTGGTCTTTTCGTTTCCGGGCAGAATGCGCGCATGGGTGTGCTCTTCGACTACTTCGCCGCGCCGGACGACGACGCCGCGGCCACCACGATCGACCTCGTCGGCGGCCCGGACGAGGCGTCCTTCCCGACCGTCGCGCTCAAAGGCGTGGACCCGTTCGTGCAATTGGGCACGCTGGAGTCCCTGCTCACCGGTGTCGACTACGAGACCGTCATCGGCCGCGCCATCGAACCTGTCGCCATGGCCGACGGTGGCGCGCGCCTGGTCGTCGCGCTGACCGGCGGGCTGACCGCCGCGTTGTCCGATGCCGACGAGGCGCGCCTGAACGAGGTGGCCGAGCCCTGGTCCCGGACCGAGGAGTTCGGCGGTCAGGCCGACCCCGCCGACTTGGCCACCATGCTGACCGGCCTCGCCGAACTCGCCCACACGGCCACGACCAGGGGTGTTCGCCTCTATTGCTGGGTCTGCGTCTGAGTGGTGACGTTCGTCACCGTACGCGGATGACAAAGTCTCGCGCCCAGCCAAGTCAACGCTGCTTACATGGGGGTGGAATCCGGACAGCGAGGTGAACATGGTCAGTTTCGAAACCGACCTCGACGATCTCAGGTTGTCGAGCAAGGAACTGCAGAAGGCCGCGGACATAGTCGGTACCGCCCATACCGGCGTGCGAGGGCAGGACGTGCCCGCGCCCGACCCGGTCACGGGAGCCCTTCTCCCCAGCCTTTTCGCGCCCGACACCGCGTTCGGGAAGACCCTGGGCATGCGCGGGGTTTCGGCGGCGTACGAGGAACACCGCCAGGCCGTCGAGAAGATGCTCGCGAAACTGCACCGCAGCACGCAGGACGCCTCCCGTGCCCTGGAACGGGTCGCCGAACTTTACGAATCGGTGGACGAGGACAACAAGCAGCGAGTGAACCGCGCTGCGTATGGGAACCAGGGGTAGCGGCGTGGACGGGTACTTCAACGCGCTGGACGAGGAGAACGACTCCGGATTCGGCGACCACAGCAAACTCCTCGAGGGCATCTCCCACGACCTCACCGCGGGGGCGGAAAAGGCCTACACGGCATTGGACCTCCTCTACCCGCCGTTCTTCGGCAGCGACGTCGATTTGAGCGGCGGCCTGAAGGAACAGGTCCGCGACTTCTTCATCGAGTTCTCCGAGGCGGAACTCGTCGGCGAGAACAGCCTGCAGACCATGATCGAGGCCTACGAAGGCCTCTGGAACGCTTTCCAGGACACGAAAGCGCCGCTCGACCGGTCCTTGGTCCTGCTGCTCAAGTGGCGTGGTGAAGGCGCCGAGACCGCCAAGAGTTACATCCAGGGTCTCGTGAACACCTATTCCCGCGTGGGCACCAAACTCACGGTGCTGGAAGCCGACATCGTGGCCGCGCGGGACGCCATCGCGACCGCGCGCGCCGACCTGAGCAATCTCGCCGCCGCTTTCCTGACCGCGGCGGAAAAGTATCGGGACGATCAGGAACGCCAAGACGAATCCGCCTTGACGAAGGCGTTGGCGGCGGGTTTCGCCGGTGCTGTCGCGGCTTTGCTCGTCGCGGCCGTGCCGCCCGCCGGAGCCGCCCTCACCGCGGCGACGTTCTTCACCACCGCGAACGGGGTCCAGGTCGCCGGTGCGGCTGCCGGTGCCGGGCTCTCGACCCTGATCTCCGAGAACGCCGCGATCGTCGGGGACAGCCCCGAAATGATCTACAACAGCTTCCACGACGGTGTGGTCAACCTCCGTGAAGCCATGTTCCGCGCGGCGGAGTCGCTGATCTCGAAGATCCACACCGAGATCAACAACCTGCCGATCATCCCCGAACCGCCGGACGTCAGCCCGGGCGAGACGTTCGACCCCGGCAACTTCGAAACGGAGAACACCGACAAGGGAACGGAAAAGCGGGTCCGGGACAAGAACGTCGACATCTCGAACGACGGCAAGTTCCAGGAACCGCCGATGGAACTTTCCCCGCTGCCGACCGATTGACGGAGGATCGTGGCTGACAAACCAGCGGCCAAGAAGCCACCAGCCGACCGGCAAGCGATGCTCGAGGCGCTGGCCGCCCTGTCGGTGGACGCGTCCTCGCCGGACGGTGCCGTTTCCGTTTCGGTCAACACCGACGGCGTGATGACGCGGCTCAGGGTGAGCGAAGCCGTATCGCGGATGTCGCCCGCCGAGATCGCGGACACCGTCATGCGGACCTACCAGGAGGCGCAGCAAGGTTCCGCGAAACGCAGTGCGGAACTGATGGCGCCGATCGGTAACGCCGGCTACATCTCCGACAGGCTCCGCTGGCGGCTCGGCTTCACCCCTTCGCTCCAGCAGGAAGGGGAAACCGTCACGCCATCGGCGCCGGTGTCTCGCCGTCCGGCGGCGGGCGCCGACAACGTGGTGCTCAAGGACCGTTCGGAAGAACCCGCGGGGCCCGCCGAGGACGAGGTGCCCGAGCCGGCCGAATCCGACGATCAGTACTACGAGCAAGGCCTGCGATACCGGCCTTCCTGGTAGTACGGCGTGCATGCCGGCCCGGCGACGGAGATCATCCGCCGCCGGGCCGGTGACAGGCATCGTGCGCGTTCACCGTGTGTTTCGAGCAAGCCAGGTGAAGGTCCACCGGTAGAAGGCCTGCGCGGCGAGGCTGGTGTTGATCGAATGACCGCTGCCCCGCACGATCTCGTCGGCGCCGCAGTCGCCGCTTCCGCAGACCAGGGTGTCGTGTTCGCCGAGTACGTACGCCGTCGGCACCTTCGGCGCCGCTCGGTTCGCCGCGCCGGGCCCCACCGAGCGGAGTTCGGCCGACGCCAGCGTGTCCTTGAGGGCTTCTTCGACGGGAATGATCGCCGGGTCGTACGTGCCGGGGTGGTGGAAGGTCCGCGCGCGAGTGCCGGGGACTGTCGTGAAATAGCCGCGGGCCCAAGGCTTTCCGGCGAACTTCGGGTCCAGTTCGGCCGGGTGGAACGGCGACGCGGCCTCGGTCCGTGCGCCGGGCCGGTCCCGGGGGATGCCACTGACGATCACGGCGTCGACACCGCCCCGTCCGGCGGCCCGTTCCGCGACCAGTCCGCCCATGGAATGTCCATTGAGGACGATCGTGCGGAACCGCGGACGCAGCTGCCGGACGACCTGGTGGACGGCCTCACCGCCGGCTTCGAAGTCGAGGGTTTCCGGATCCGGGCGGCTGCTGCGGCCGTACCCGAGCCTGTCGAGGTTGAGCGTCGCGTAACCCGCGCGGGTCGCACTGTCCACATAGGAATAACGACGCGGCTGGTAGGGCCAGTCCCAGTAGTCGCGGTCGTAGGTCCCGCCGTGCAACAGGACCTGCACCGGCGTGCGCGGGGTGAGCTTCCCCCGGACACAGAATTCGCCGGCGATCGTCTGGCGTTCGCCGTGCACCTGGACCGCGAAGCGTTGTTCGGCGCAGCGGGCCGGTCTTTCCGCGGCGGTCGCCGTCGTGATCCCGGTCAGGGAAAGGAGCGTGGTGAGCAGAGCGGCTTTCGCGATGAATTTCATGGCGAAAGCGTCGCTCCCTGGCCCGGGTCGCGTCGTCGTGCCGGTGTGGGGATCCGCGGCTACGTCAGGCGCGCACCATCCCGCTCTGGTAGGCGAAGACCACGAGCTGGGCCCGGTCGCGGGCGTGGACCTTGGTCATCGCCCGGCTTACGTGGGTCCGCACGGTCGCCGCGCTGATCACGAACTCGCGCGCGATCTCCTCGTTCGACATCCCTTGCGCGACGCGAAGGACGACTTCGTGCTCTCGTTCGGTGAACGCCGAGCCGTCGGCACGGGGCAGCGCCGGTGACGGCCGGGCGGTGAATTCCGCGATCAGGCGCCTGGTCACGCTCGGGGAGAGGAGCGCGTCTCCCGCCGCCACGACGCGGACCGCCTGGATCAGATCGGCGGGCCTGGTGTGCTTGAGCAGGAAGCCGCTCGCTCCGGCGCGCAGCGCGTCGAAGACGTATTCGTCGAGGTCGAACGTCGTCAGCATGAGGACGCGGACACCGGAAAGCCGTTCGTCCGCCATGATCCGGCGGGTGGCCTCCAGCCCGTCCGTCCCCGGCATCCGGATGTCCATCAGCACGACGTCGGGCACGGTCTCCGCGACGACGGCGACGGCCGTCTCGCCGTCGTCCGCTTCCCCCACCACGGTGATCCCGGCTTCCGCCCGGAGCAGCGCCGCGAATCCGGACCGCACGAGCAGCTGGTCGTCGGCGAGCACCACCCTGATCACGGCCATCGCGCGCTCACCCGGAACCTCCCGTCCTCACGGCCCGCGCTCAGTGTGCCGCCGGTCGCCCTGGCGCGTTCACCCATTCCCGTGATCCCCGCGCCGGGAACATCCGGACCAGACGCGTGGACCTCGTTGAACACGTCGAGCCGCACGCCGTTCTCGTCGGCCCGCACCGTCACCTCGGCGGACGGCGCACCGTGTTTCGCGGCGTTCGTCAGGGATTCCTGGAGGATCCGGTACACCGCGCCGCCGACCGGCTGCCCGATACCGGGAGCGTCGAGGTCCAGCGTGACGGCCAGGCCCGCCTGGTTCGCCGACGCGACCAGCGCGGGAATGTCCGCCACGCCCGGCGCCGGCCGGAGCGGGGCCGAGTCCTCACGCAGCAGCCGCACCATCGCGTTCAGTTCGTCCAGGATCGTGCCGCTGACCGTGCGGACGACACCGAGCGCTTCCTTCGCCACTTCCGGGTGATCGTCGATCACGTGCTCGGCCATCCCCGACTGGACGTTGATGACCGCCATCGCGTGGCCGACGCTGTCGTGCAGATCCTGGGCGATGCGCAGCCGCTCGCCGAGGACGCGATCGCGTTCCGCCCGTTCGGCGGCCGCGGCCCGCTCACGCCGCGCTCGGAGCGCGTCGGCCGCGAAGACCGCGAAGCCTGCCCAGCCGACGAAGACCAGATCGAGGACGCCCGCCCCGCCGGTGGCCAAGTTCGCGCCGACGACTATCACCGCCATACCGCCCGCGACGGCGTACGCGAGCCGCCGCGGTCGAAGGGTTCCGAGCGCGAACAGCGGCACGAGACCGGCGAACAACACCGGACCGTCGGGATAGCCGAACCCCAGGTAGAGCAGCAGCGCAAACGCTTCCGTCCCGGCCGCGGCCACCGGGAGCCGCCACGCGGCGGCGAGCGCGAGACAAGCGAGCGCGACGACGGCGAAGCCGAACGCGTCGACCGGGCGTTCCCCGAGGCCGGGTTCGAGATTCGCCGTGCCGACGACGAGCAGCGCGCTCACCGCGAGCCAAGCGGCGACGGCCCCGCTCCTGATCAGCCACTTCACCCGCTCAGTCTGCCGAAACCGGCTGCCGGGCGCGTCCGCGTTCCGTGGAGCCCGTCTACGTCAGATGTGCAGGAGCCGCTCGTCGAGGCCGGCCAGATAGTCGCGGCCGAACTCGCCGTTCTCGAGGTCGCGCCACAGCGACGGCGGCAGATCCTGTGCCACCTCGGGCGAGCGTGACGCGGCGGCGAGCGCGATCGTCGCGACGGTGTCGACGTCGCCGGTGAGCGCGACGGCGGCGTGGAGCATCCGGGCGAGTCCTCCGCCGCCGGTCAACACGGTCAGCGCGGCGCGCACGCTCATCCAGCCTTGCGGCCCGACCTTGCCCGACCACGGCGACGCCCAGCCGCCGTGCCCGACGTCCTCCGGAAGGATCCCGTCGATCCACCTCGCGACCTCGGTGAGCGGACCCACCCGATGGTGGCAATAGTGGACGGCCAGCGCGGCGGCCTGCGCCGCGGCGATCCCGGCCGGGGTGTCGTGGGTGATCCTGGCCTGCAGTTTCGCGTGGTAGAGGACGTCGTCGACGGTCGGCAGGAGCCCGATCGGCCCGGCGCGCATGGCCGCCCCGCTCTTGTCGCTCTGCGGGTGAAGCCGCCGTAGCAGCTCTTCGCCGTCGCGGACCTCGCTGAGCAGCTGATGGAAGCGCGGCGCGTAGCCGTCGTGCGGATCGCGGTGGTAGGCCCGCACGAACTGCTCGGCGAGCAGCAGCGGCGTCCATCGCTGTCCCGACACGAGCACTTCGGCGATCGCGATCGTCATCTGCGTGTCGTCGGTGTAGCGACCCGCCTGGGCACCGGGCTGCGCCACGTAACCGGCCAGCGTGTTGTGCTCGGCCACGAAGCCCGGGTACGCGTGCTCGAAGGAGCCTCCGTACGCGTCGCCGATGGCCAGTTCGACCAGCATGCCGTCATCGTGCCAGGCCGCGGGGTGCCGCCTAACGTGGAGTCATGGCGACCGACAAGCTGCGCGCGTGGTGGGCACATCGGCAGGGGCTCGACGGAACGCTGCACGGGTCGTCGGCGGCCGCGGTGCTGGAGCGGACCGGCTGGATGCGCTCGGTCGGCGGATCGGCGCCCTATCTCGGGCTGTTCGCCAGAGCCCGCCTCGATCGCGAGACGGTCGACGCGGACGTCGCGCGGCTCGCCATCCACGAACTGCCTTCGGCACGTGGCTGCACCTACGTCCTGCCGTCGGCGGATTTCGAACTCGGCCTGACGGTCGGCGCCGCGGCGCCCGCCGGCGAACTCGCGGCCGCGGAGAAATACCTCGGCGTCACGCAGGCCGAGATCGAGCAACTGTGCGTCACCGTCGCCGATCTGCTCGACGGCGAACCGCTCTCTCCGGCCGCGATCAAGGAGGCCGCCGGACCGGCGGTGCGCAATCTCGGGGAGGCGGGCCGCAAACGCGGGACCACCACGACGTTGCCGCTCGCGCTCGGTCTGCTCCAGGCCCGCGGCGACATCCGGCGGGTCCCCGTCACCGGACGGCTGGACCAGCAGCGCTACGGCTACGTTCGCTGGACGCCGTCCCCGCGCGGCGCACTGTCCGATATGGACACCGCGCGGACCGAACTCGCCCGGCGGTACTTCTCGTGGGCCGCCCCGGCGTCGCTGAAGCATTTCCGCTGGTTCTCCGGTTTCACCGCGGCCAGTGCGAAGAAGATCGCGGAACAGCTGGAACTAGTGTCGCTCGACGGCACCGATCTCTTGCTGCCCAAGGAGATCGCCGACGAGTTCGCCGCGTTCACCGTGCCGTCCGAGCCGTCGTACGCGCTGCTCGCCGGGATCGACGGCATCCACCTGCTGCACCGTGAGATGTCGCGGCTGCTCGCCGACGCCGACGTCGAACGGCCGGTACCCGGAGGCCGGGCGGGGGAGACGCTGGGCGGGCAGGCGGACCCGCCGAGTCACGTCATCGTCGACCGGGGCCGCATCGCCGGCCTGTGGGAGTTCGACACGGAAACGGGCAAGATCGTCCACAGGTTCTTCGGCGACGAGGACGCCGCGCTGCGCGAGACGATCGCGCGGACCGGGGAATTCGTCCGTGACCAACTGGGCGACGCCCGGAGCTTCAGCTTGGATTCGCCGAAGAGCCGGGCGTCGCGAGTGGCCGATCTCAGGCTTTCGCCTCGTTGATCAGGATGTCGACCGCCTTGTCGTTGCGGGCGGTCTGCTCCGGGATCACCGAAGCCGGCGGGTAGAAGCCGTCGATCCCGCCGTCCTTCGGGTACATCTCGAAGGTGTAGCTGAGGATCTTGTGCTTGCCCCAAGCCCAGTCGTTGACGTCGCCGTCGGTGACGTACAGATCGCTGGACTGCTCCGGCGTGTAGCCGTTGGTGGCGGCCATCTGCTTGCCGACGTCGGCGAAACGCTTCGCTTCCTCTTCGTTCAGGCCCGTGTCGGTGTCGGCCTTCGTGTAGCCGTACGGCCAGAGCACCAGTTCCGAGAAGGTGTGGAAGTCGATGTGCGTCTTGATCTGCTGCGCGCCACCGACCACGCGGGAGTCGACGAAGTCCGCGACCGCCTTGGTCTCGGGCTCGGAGAACGCCGACGGGCCGTGGTAGTCCTCGGCGGACGGGCTGTTGCTCGAACCGCCGCAGCAGTTCCACTTGTAGTCCCAGTTGCGGTTCGGGTCGGTGCCGATCGCGCTGCTGCCCGGCACGGGCTTCCGCGTCTTGCGCCAGCCCTGGTACTCGCCACCGGTGATGTCGTACTCGGAGCCGTCCGGGTTGACGTTCGGGATCACGTAGATCTCGTGCTCGTCGACCATCTTCTTGATGGCCGCGTCGGTCGCGTAGCCGCTGGTGAACCGCTGCACGATCCGCAGGCACATCTCGGTGGTGAGGTGTTCGCGCGCGTGCTGGTTGCAGGTGAACAGGACCTCGGGCTCGTTCTCGTCCGTGCCCGCGTTGTCGCTGATCTTCAGCAGGTTCAGCTCACGGCCCTCGTGGGACTTGCCGATGCTGGACAGCGTCGCGATGTCGCCGTGGTCCTTCGCGGCCTTCTGCAGCTCAGCGGTCGTTTCGGCGTAGGTGTGGTATGCCTCGTCGCCCGGCGGGAAGTCGCCGGCGACCGCCGCGGTGCCCGCACGGGCGCTCCGCTGTTTCAGCATGCTGTCGAAGTCGCCGAGCTGCTTCAGGCCGAAGCCGTTGGCGCGCAGGGCCGCGGCCTGTCCCGGCGTGGCGACGACGGTCAGCGCGCCGCCGCGCGAACCCGCGACGTCGACGCCGGTACGGGCGACCGCGGTGCGTTTGTCCGGTGTGGACGCGCCTTCGACCGAGTACAGCCCTCTCGCCGGGTCGCCGGTCTGGGCGCTCGCGACGGGCGTCGTGACGGCCAGCAGGGCGAGCCCGGTGGCGGCCAAGGCGCCCCCGATGCGACGGCGTGTGGACATTTCGCCTCCGAACGATCTGGGGACAAGGTGGCCTTCACCGTCGCCGAGGTGAATCGTCCACGACAACCCGACGATCGTCGTTCCCAGTTACCGTTTACGGCCAGAGGCGCTCTTTGCGCCAGCTTCCGTCCTCGCGCCGGTAGCGGAGCCGCTTGTGCCGCCGGTCGTGGCTCGCCTGCCAGAACTCCACTTCCGACGGCGTCACCAGGTAGCGGGTCCAGGTTTCCGGTGCCACACCGGGATTCCCGGCGACCCAGCGCTCGGCTTCCGCGGCCGCGCGGTCGAGATCGGCCGGGTCTTCGAGCACCTGGGACTGCCTGCCGATGAACGCCTCCACCTGGGAAGCCGGTGGCCTGGCGGTGAAATCGGCGGCGGACACCTCGGGGTCGGCGGGCGAGACCGGGCCGCGCAGGCGCACCTGACGGCCTCGTCCCGGCCAGAAGAAGGTCAGTGCGGCGAACGGATTCTTCGCCAGCTGAACACCTTTCGGGCTTTCGGAGCTCGTCGCGACCGCCCAGGTGTCCCCGTCGACGTCCTTGAGGATCACCACCCGCGCGTCCGGTACACCCTCGGCGTCCACTGTGGACAGAGTGACCGCGTGCGGCGCAAGTACGTGTTCGCCCGCTTCTTCGAGCCATTCCAGGAAAAGCTCGCGCGGGGTCGCCGGTGCGGCCTCGGTGTCGAACTCCGGAAGTTCCTCGGGGAACGACGGCCAGCCGCGCAACGTGCGGTTCATCAGTACCCCGGCGGGCGCTGCGGCGGATAGCCGGGCGCGGGCGGCGGATAGTGCGGCGGATGCTGACCGGGCGGCGGACCCTGCGCGGGCGGCGGCCCGACCGGGTACTGCGGCGGCGGTGGCTGCTGCGGCTGCCAGCCGGGCGGCGGCTGCTGCTGACCCGGCGGCGGCTGAGGCGGCCCCGGCGGCATGGGCGGCTGCTGGCCCTGCGACTGCGCCCACTGCACCTGCTGATAGACCTCGGCGGGCTGCGGGAAACAGAACGTCAGCTTCGCGTTCACCGATCCCTGCACCGCCGCGCCCCAAAGCTTCCCGCCGACGAACGCGTACATCTGCGCCGCCGAAACGTCGACGGCCACCATGCGCGTCTCGCCGCCGAACTGGTTGCCGGACTTCGCCGACGCGGCCTGCGCGGCGTCCGGGTACACGCGGTCGCCGATCAGCCCGGCGATGACCACCGAAGCGGCCGTCCAGCCGACCGTGCCCATCACGTTCGCGCGCGCGTGCTGTGTCGCCAGCCTGGTGAAGTCGTACAACGCGGGCGCGGTGACCTCCGGGATCGCGGCGGCGACCACGCAGTAGTTCATCGTCGACATCATCACGGACTCGGTGAACAGGCCCACGACGGCCGCGCTCGGGCCGATCTGGACGGTGTTCAGCCTGCCGCCGCTGCGCTGGATACGCTCTGCGACCGCACCCAGGTACTGCTCCTTGCTGAGCACTGACCCTCCCGAAGACTCCTCGCGCAGCGCCATCGTCGCACGAAAACGGCGATCTGCTTCACTGGACGCCACTATGCGACGTCTTCTGATCTTGCCGCTCGTCGTGCCGCTGCTGGCGGCCTGCGGGCCGACGGAACAGCCGCCGCCCGCGGCGAGTTCGCCCGCGCCGTCGAAGACCGCGGCGCCCAGCATCCCGCCCGCCCCGGAACCCACCGGCAAGGGACCGTGCCCGTACCTCGGCAACGTTTTCGTGTCGGACGCCAACGGGCAGAAGGTCTCCAAGGTCAAGACCTCGGCCGATCAGCCGCATCCGACGTGTTTCTTCTATGCGCTGAGCGGGAAACTGCAGCTCACCGTGCGCGTGTACGTCGGCGAACCCGCCGTGGCCAAGGCGCTGGTGGATCAGGCCGCGCCCATCGACACCTCGAACCCGGCCGACGAACCGGCGGGCTGGAAGGGCGGCTACCAGCCTTCCGGCGAAGGTGCCGTTTACGCCGTCGCGAAAGGTGGGAACGCGGTAGTCGTGACCACCAACCAGAAGCAGAGCATCAAAGCACGTACGGTGGCGAAGGAGGCTATCGGTGAGCTGAAGCTCTAGGTAGTGGTATCCACACGTCAGAGTGAAGTTGATCTTGTACTACCCTGTGCCGCACGCGCGAGGTTTCGCGGGACCAGCGCGGGCGCCAGATCCGGCGGAGGCCGCCTTGCGGTGTGGCTCGGCGGCACAAAAGATCATTTCTCCCCATAAGACAAAAGGACAGGTTTCGTGGCTGACACCCTCAAGGAAATCTTGCTCGACTCCAGCCGTCGCCCGGCGGTCGTGAGCGACTTCGAAGGTCTCGTCGACGCCGAGGTCTCGGACAAGGGCGGCGTTTCGGGTGCCGTCGTGAAGACCGGCTTCGCCGCCGTCAAGAAGATCAAGCCGGGCATCATCCCCGCCGCCGTCGACACGCTGCTCGACGACTTCACCGTGGCCCTCGAGCCGTTCTACGGCGACTACAAGGCCAAGGGCGGCAACGACTTCGGTGCCTACCTGGTCAGCCGCAGCGACGAGGCCTCGGACGCGCTCCTGTCGGTCACCGACTCGCGCGCCGAGAAGAGCAGCCGCGACAGCATCAAGAAGGTCTACTCGAAGCTGCGCCCGAACGGCAAGAAGAACGTCGAGGAGGCCCTTCCCCGCCTCGGCCAGCTGATCGACAAGCACGCCGCGACCGCGTGACCCGTTCAGCCACGCGCTGAGCCGAACATCCGAAGGGGCGCCGTCCGCTCTCGACATCACGTCGGGGGCGACGGCGCCCCTTCGTATTTCTTACGCCTTGTCAAGCTTCGCGTCCGGCGGATATCTTACATCGTGTAAGAGATAGCTCATGCGGCTTGGGGAGCACCATGACGCCCTTCCACGGCACCGATCCGAAGAAGTTCATCGCGAATTTCCACGCGTCCTTCCACGACGAACTGGTGAACAGCGACGAAGACGCGGGCGTGGTCGTCGACCGCCATCACACGCCGGACATCGTGCACATCGCGGACGGGCACCGGATGGACCGGGAGAAGCTCATCGCGCACACCCGCCCGGTCCGCAAGAACCGTCCCACGGGGCGGATGGAAGTGCACGAAGCGGTGGCGGACGGCGACCGGATCGCCGCGCGGAGCACCCTGTACGTGACGAATCGCGGCAAGGACCTCACGATGGAGGTCTACTTCTTCGGGGAGTTCACCCCCGACGGCCGGATGCGCCGGGGACACACGCTCACCCGCACCGTGCCGGCGACATGAGCGCGCGCACCTACGCCGTGCACGGAATGGCCTGCGGGCACTGCGCGGTTTTCGTCGCCGAGGAGATCGAGACCATCGCGGGCGTCACCGCCGTGGCGGTGGACGTCGACGACGGCACGGTCACCGTGTCCAGCGACCAGGACCTCGACATCGACGACGTCCGCGCCGCCGTCGAAGAAGCGGGCTACGAACTCACCGGAACGTGAAAGGGCCGCCCAGGGCCGGACTGCGGTCCTGGGCGACCCGTTTCGCGATAGCAGATATGGGTGAAGCGTCAGTTCTTCTTGTCGGCGGAGGCGTTCGAAGCCTGGTGCCCGTTCTTCGGCGCCGCGGGCTTGGCTGCACCCGAACCCGCGGCCGGACCGGAAGCAGCGGGCTTCGCGGGAGCCGCGGGCTTCGCCGGAGCGGGTTTCGGAGCGGCCGCCGCCGGAGCGGCGGGCTTCGCCGGCGGAGCGGGCGGAGCCTTCGGCGGCGCGGGCGCGACCGGCGGCTCCTGCTTGGAACGCAGCGCGTAGGCGGCACCGGCACCGACGACGGCGATACCGATCACCCACGGCCAACGGCGACGCTTGCGCGTCCCCTTGGCCGCCGACTTCGCCTCGACGAGCGCGGCCTTGAAGTCCTTCTTCGCGGCCTTGAAGTCCTTCTTGCCCCGGCGCTTGGACTCACCGGCGGACTTCGCGGCCTGGATGGCGGCCTTGCGCGCCTTGCGGCCCGGCTTCCGCATCTCGGAAATCCTGGCCAGCGCCTCCTTGCGAGCCGCCTTGGAGCTGCGCTTGAGCTCCTTGCGGGTCAGTTCCGTCTTCTTCGCGAGCTTCTTGCGCGCGCGACGGCTGGTCTTAGCGATCTCACCGGCGCTCTCGGAGAGCTTCTGCTCGGCTACCTCTACGGCGTGGGCGGTGGCTTCCTTACCCGCCTCGACGGCACGTTTGCGCAGGCCGAGCGCGCCGGCCTTCGCCGACTCGCTCACCGAATCTGCGGCCCGGGTCATGGCCTTCACCTCATCAATCGTTTTGATTCTGCTTCGTTGCTTGTAACCTATCGTGCCCCTTTTCCCCAGATCTTGCCGCAGATGGCACGATGAAGCTCGTGACTGAAAGCAAGGGATCCCTCGTTGGTGGCGCGCTGAAGGCCACTCTGCACACCAACCAGGGTGACATCAACCTGAACCTGTTCCCCGACCACGCGCCGAAGACGGTCGCGAACTTCGTCGGGCTCGCCGAGGGCAGCAAGGAGTACACCCAGCCCAACGCTCAGGGCACGAACTCGGGCCCGTTCTACGACGGGTCGATCTTCCACCGCGTCATCGACGGTTTCATGCTGCAGGGCGGCGACCCGACCGGCACCGGCCGCGGCGGCCCCGGCTACAAGTTCGGCGACGAGTTCCACCCGGAGCTCCAGTTCTCCAAGCCGTACCTGCTGGCCATGGCCAACGCCGGTCCCGGCACCAACGGCTCGCAGTTCTTCATCACCGTCGCGCCGACGACGCACCTGAACTTCAAGCACACCATCTTCGGCGAGGTCGCGGACCAGGCTTCCCGCGACGTCGTCGACGCGATCGGCCGCACGGCGACCGGTCCGGCCGACCGTCCGCTGCAGGACATCGTCATCGAGAAGGTCAGCATCAGCCGCTGATCACAGAGCCTGTCACTGGGGATTTCGGTAGGTTGGTGGCATCGTGAGCCAACCACCGAATCCCCAGTACCAGCAGGCCGCCATGCCCGGCTGCTGGTGGCACCCGAGCCGTCAGACCGGGCTGAGCTGTTCACGCTGCGGCCGTCCGGCCTGCCCGGATTGCCTGCGCGAAGCCGCCGTCGGCTTCCACTGCACCGACTGCGTCCAGGCGGGACGGCAGCAGGACCGCGTCCAGCAGAAGCAGTACCGCGACGCCGGGTACGGCGCGCGCACGCTCGCGGGCGCCCAGCCCGTTCAGACGGCTGTCGTGACGCCTGTCCTCCTGGCGCTCAACGTCATCATCTTCTTCGTCACGGTCGCCCAGTCCGGCAGCCTCGCGAACAACAACTTCTCCGAGCTGTTCCAGTTCGGTCAGCTGTGGAATCCGGCGACGCTGGCTGGCGACGAATGGTGGCGCGTCGTCACCTCGGGCTTCCTCCAGTACGGCCTGCTGCACATCGCGAGCAACGCGTTCTCGCTGTGGTTCGTCGGCCGCCCGCTGGAGACCGCGCTCGGCCGCGTGCCGTTCACGGTGCTCTACTTCGTCTCCATGCTCGGCGGTTCGGCCGCGAACCTCGTGTTCGCCGGTCTCGACGCCGTCCCGGTGGTCGGCGCGTCCGGGGCCATCTTCGGGCTCATCGGCGCGTACACGGTCATCGTCATCAAGCTCAGGCTCAATCCGACCTGGCTGCTGGTGATCCTCGGCCTGAACGTCTTCATCACCTTCCAGGTGCCCGGTATCTCGATCCTCGGGCACGCCGGTGGTTTCGTCGCCGGGCTCCTGGTCACCTTCGCGCTGCTGTACGCCCCGGACAAGAACCGGCTGAAGTGGCAGCTCGGCGGGATCGCGATCGTCGTGGTGGCGATGATCGGGCTCATCGCCTGGAAGGACTCGCAGACGATTTCGGCGTCCTGCGAGCTCACCACCAGCCGGGGCGCGCCGACGTACGTCTGTTACCCGGAGTAGCCCTCAGTTCCCCCGTGTGGGTCATCCGAATACCCGGTGGAGAAGCAACAAACCTGGGTACCTTCGAGTTGATCATCGACATCAACTTGGGGGTTGAGATGAGGATCCGGAAAACAGCAGCTCTCGTCGCCGTCGCCGCGCTGGCCACGGCTCTGGCGCCTTCGGTCGCACAGGCCGGGCAAGCCGCCGAGACCTGCCACACCTACACCAAACGCTATTTCCTCGGCTCGGGCAGCACGATCACCCTGCGTGTCGCCTACGTCGATTCGGCGTTGAAAATCTGCTTCGGCGACCCCGGCGTGACCTCGTCGGCGGCGACGCAGACCGTCGGCACGACGGGCCCGGGCGCGGCCACCGGCTGGGAGATCACCGCGGGCTCGGCCGTGGTCGAGGACCAGCGGCCCCGCCACGTGAAGGCGAAGTTCAGCGGGTCGCTGCGGAACTGCGTCGTCAAGATCAACCCGATCTGTTCGCCGGCCGCGCCGTACGAGATCTTCGGGGAGTACGCGCCGCCCGCGGTCGGACCGGCCGTCCCGGGCTGGTCACACGGCCCGAACGGCGACGTCCACTACTACGACAACGCCTGACCCTTGAGGGCGGTGAGGACGTCCAGGACGTCCCTGGGGTCCTCACCGAGGTCGATCCGGCCGAACACCAGCAGGTGGTCGCCGGATTCGACCTCGAGGGTCAGGTTGTCCCGGCCGAGCCGTCGCGTCGTGCGCAGCCGCAGCCGGGCTTCGGACCAGGAGTAGCGGTGCGCGCCGCCGACGGTCCTGGCGAGGATTCCGTCCGGTCCGGCGGCGAGCCGGGGACGGAGCAGGGTGCCGTGCAGCGCGAGAGCGCCCACGGACAGCATCGCCACCCCGGTCAGGACGGTGCCGCCGACGTCGCCGCCGAAGGCCAGCCACAGCACGCCTGCCAGCAACAACAGGGTGATCACCCAGGCCACTACCACAACGTTCTGCTGCGGCGCCCAAGAGGTGGGGTAGTTATCCACAGGGGTTATCCACACTGGGGATGAGTCACACCGGTGTAATTAGGCGTCAAGCCGCCAACCGGGGTAATGCTCACCGCCACCGCATCGTCATGAGCAACCCGGCGATCATCAGGGCGAAACCGATGGCGAAGTTCGTGTTGCCCAGATCCGCCATGAAGGGGATCTTGTCGCCCGCGATGTAGTTGACGACCAGCCACAACAGGCCGATCAACATGAGGCCGAACATCACGATCTTGTAGAACAGGTTCGACGGGCCCGCCGCCTTGACCTTCACCGGCGTGCGGCGGTCGGTCGGCGGGGTGTACGCCGTCTTCTTGCGGACCTTGGACTTCGGCATCGTGTTCCTCGCGTACTGTTCGGCTTCCCTGGTGGCGATGACCCGCTTTCGGGTGCGCAACCAGCGCCACGTGCACACGTTAACGTAAACGAGCGCCGCTGGGCACCGTCCGGGACCGGTCGATTTCCCGCACTGTGACACTGGTGTCACACACGGTTCGACATTGTGCTGGTTCGACACTGCGGCTTGGTTCGAGACTGAGGAGCTTGCGTGGCTGAGCGGGAAGAGCCGGGTGGGGACCGACGGCGCCACCCCGAACGACCCCCCGGCGGAGGCCGTCCGGCCCCCCGGCGGAGGCCGGAGGACGCGATTCCGCCCCGTCGTGCCCAAGGAGCGGCGCCGGTGCCTCGCCGGAGGCCGCCGGAGGGCAGGGCGTACGACGGGCCGCCGCCGCCGCGCCGCCGGACGGACGCGCCGCCGCCTCGACGTCGTCCCGCGCCTCCGCCGGGGTCGACCGAGGAGACCGTCGTCTTCGAACCGGTCGGCGGTGGCACCGCGACCGAAGAACGTCCGCCGCGCGAACTGGGCAAGGGCGGCGCCGCCATCCGGACCGTCGGCGAGCTCCTCATCACCGCGGGCCTCGTGGTGCTGCTGTTCATGGTCTACGAGGTCTACGTGACCGACCTCTTCTCCGCGAACAAGCAGTCCGAGGCCAGCTCGGAGCTGGACGGCGAATGGGGCAAGGACCGGCAGCTGCATCCGGACCTGGTCGACGGGAAGGCGTTCGCCAGGATCCACATCCCGGTGTTCGGCGCCGACTTCAACTTCACCATCCAGGAAGGCACCACCGAGGCCGCGCTCGAAGTCGGCCCCGGCCACTACAAGGGCACGGCGCTGCCGGGCGAGCCGGGCAACTTCGCCATCGCCGGCCACCGGGTCGGCAAGGGCGCGCCGTTCAACGACCTGGACAACCTCAGCTCGTGCGACCAGATCATCATCGAGACGCAGACCGACTTCTACATCTACAAGGTGCTGCCGTACAAGGACGAGGTCGAAGGCTGGGCGGCGGGCAAGGGCGCGCAGCCGAAGTGCAAGAACGTCGGCACCCTGCGCGACCCGAACGCCGTCGACGGCGGCGCCTACGGCGAGACCAACGGCCGCCGCATCGTGTTCCCGACCAAGGGCGACACGGTGAACCCGGTGCCGTACAAGGACCCCGGCATCCTGCCGAAGGCCGACCAGGTCTCGCTGCTCACGCTGACGACGTGTCACCCGAAGTTCTCGGCGAAGGAACGGCTCATCATCCACGCGGTGCTGGCACAGCAGGTGCCGAAGAACCAGGTCGGCACCTACGCCGAACTCCTGCCCAAGATCTCGGAGGCGCGCTGATGTACGGCTGGATCTGGCGCAAGCTGCCGGGGCCCTTCGCGGTGAAGCTCGTGACGGCGGTCGTGCTGGCGCTCGGGGTCGTGGCGCTGCTGATGTTCGTCGTCTTCCCGTGGCTGGAACCGCGGCTCTGGTTCAACGAGGTTTCGGTCCAGTAGGTATGCGATTCGGAGTCTTTCTCGTCTCCGGCCGGTTTCCCGGCCAGGAGGACGCCGATGTCCTGCGCCGGTCGGTCGACGCCGCCATCGCCGCGGAACGGGCCGGGTTCGACGACGTGTGGTTCGCCGAGCACCACTTCATGCCGTACGGCGTCTGCCCGTCCGCGATCACCCTCGCCGCGCACGTGCTCGGCCGCACCGAGCGGATCGCCGTCGGCACCGCGGTGAGCGTGCTCTCGGTCGCGCATCCGGTGGCGCTCGCCGAACAGTGGTCGCTGCTCGACGCGGTTTCCGGCGGCCGCCTGCGGATCGGCGTCGGCCGGGGCGGGCCGTGGCAGGACCTGGAGGTCTTCGGCACCGGCGCGGCCCGCTACGAAACCGGGTTCGAGGAGAGCCTCGACCTGCTGCTCACGGCGATGACCTCGAAGACCGTCTCGGCCAAGGGGGAGCACTTCGACTTCCGTGAAGTGCCGATGGTGCCGCGGCCGGAGCGCGCGCCCCGCATGGTCGTGGCCTGCGGCGATGCCGGCTCACACGCGGTCCGGCTCGCCGCCGATCGCGGGCTGCCGATGCTGCTCGGGCTGCACACCGACGACGACGGCAAGATCGAAACCCTTGCCGCGTACGGGGATTCCGCCGCCGAACACGTCTCGACGGTGATGTGCCAGGTCGGGGACGACGCGCTGGACGTGGTGCGCTCCGCGCTGCCGGGTTCCCTGAAAGAGGGGTTCGCCGGGCACGTGTACCTCGACGGCAAGCGGGGGCTGGACAAGGACCCGGTCTCCTACACCGACAAGCTGTGCGAGATGCACCCGATCGGCGGCGTGGAGTACTGCGTCGACCGGCTGGGAACGAGCATCCGGCGTACCGGGGTCTCCCACGTGATCATGATGGTGGAAGCGTCCGGTACGCCGGAGGGAACGCTCGAGAACATCGCGCGGATCGGGGAAGAGATCCTGCCCGTGCTGCGGAGGGGCTAGCAGTCGCGGAGTTCGGGGCTCTGGTTCAGCAGCTGGCCGCGCACCGAGATGAACGCGCGGTAGCGGTCACTGTCCACTTGGGACGGTTTGAACGCGGCGACGCGGTGGCAGTTCTGGAACGCCAGCTTCACCCCGAAGTGCCGTTCCAGTCCGCCGCGGATGGAGTCCGAGGCCAGCGCCCGCAGCAGCTGGCCGCGTTCGGCCTCGCTCGGCGGCGGCGTCTCGTTGTCGGCGAACCCGTCGGCCGCGCCTTCGGCCTCCGCGATGACACCGGTGATCACGGTCCAGGCGTAGGGCAGGGATTCCCGGACACAGGCGACGAATTCGGCGTCGGAGACCTCCCCGCGCTCGGCCTTCTCCAGCAGCGCGGGCGATACATCCAGAGACATCGGACCTCCGAGAGAGACACAGTGAACGTGGGCCGTCTTCCTGACTACCCACCCGCGGGCCAAGCCACAAGAGAAAACGATCATCATCACCACTTTGGCGGAAGCGGTCGTCACTCCCAGCGAAAGAGCTTCGCCGCCACGACACAACTGCCCACCGCGAAAGCCGCCAGAACGGCGAGTTGCAGCGGCTGCGCGCCGGTGCCGGTCCAGGCGTCTTCGAGGGCCTTCACCCCTGGCGGGACGTACGCGCCGACGTCCCGGATGGCCTCCGGCAGCAACGGGCGCGGCAGCCAGACGCCGCCGAGGAACATGACCGGGACGTAGGCGATCAACGCGATCCCGCCCGCGGCGCGGCTGGTCTTGGCGACCGCCGCCGCGATCAGGCCGAGGCCGAAGATCGCGGTCGTGCCGAGGACGAAGGTCAGCAGGAAGCCGAGCGGGTGACGCGGGGTGGGGACGTCGAAGACCGCGCCCGCCGTCACGAGGAGGATGCCGGCCCCGCCGATCGTCACGGTGACGTTGATGATCAGCTGCGCCACCAGCAGCTGGGCCGGGTGCACCGGGGTGGTGGCGAAGCGGCGGAGAATGCCCTGTTCGCGGTAGGTCGCGATGATCCCGGGGATCGATTGCAGGCCCATCATGGCGATGGTGAGCACGATCATCGACGGAACCCAGGCATCGAGGAAGCGCATGCCCGTCGTTGTCCCGCTGTCCGCGCGAATGGCGGGAATGGCGCCGAGGACGGCCGTGATGGCTGTCGGCAGGAGCAGCCCGCCGAGGACGAAGCCGGGTGTGCGGAGAGCGAGTTTCGTTTCGGTGAGGGTGATCTTGGCGAGCGTGTTCATTTCCGTCTCCTCGGATCAGTCGCGGCCGGTCAGGGTCACGAAGGCTTCGTCCAAAGTGGATTTCCCGGCGCGGTCGCGGAGCGCGGCCGGGGTGCCGGTGGCGACCACGCGGCCGGCGTCGAAGATCGCGAGGCGGTCGCAGAGGCGTTCGGCCTCGTCCATGAAATGCGTGACGAGCAGGACGGTGACGCCGGCGTCGCGCACGGTCTCGACGAGCTTCCAGGTGTCGCGGCGGGCGTGCGGGTCAAGTCCGGTGGTCAGCTCGTCGAGGACGGCGACCTCGGGACGGCCGACCAGCGCGAGCGCGATCGAGACGCGCTGCTTCTGACCGCCGGAAAGCTTGCCGAAGTACTGGTCCCGCTGCCCGGTGAGGCCCAGCTTCGCCAGCAGGTCGCCGGTGTCGGCGGGATTCGCGTAGAAGGACGCGTAGAGGTCGAGCGCCTCGTGGACCTTGATCTTGTCCGGCAGGCGGCTCTCCTGGAGCTGCGAGCCGAGGCGCTGCCGGAGGGCGCCGTGGTCCTTGCCGGGGTCGAGACCGAGGACCGACATGGTACCGGAGTCCGGCGTCCGCAGTCCCTGGAGGCATTCGACCGTGGTGGTCTTGCCCGCGCCGTTGGTCCCGAGGATCCCGAAGATCTCGCCCTGTTCCACGTGGAACGAAACGTCGTCGACCGCGACGTGCTCCCCGTACGTCTTGCGGAGGTTGCTGACTTCGATGAGTGGCATGCGAAAAACGTTATGGCGCAACGGACTTGGCCAGAATGGCGCTGAACCCACAACCGGGGTGGGGCTGGACCCACCCTGATCGGGGGCCTGCGGTCACTGTGCCGGGCCGGGCCGGTGGGGAAGACTTCGTCGCATGATCCGCACCTACCTCACCTCAGTGCGCCGGGGCTTCGCGCTCGCGGGCTTGGCGCTGGTGAGCTGGCTTGACCTGCTGCTCGAACTGGTGGGTTTCTGCCTGCTCTGTGTCGGCCTGGTCTTCGCCTACACGCTGGCGCTCGAAGGCACGCGTCCGCGCGCCGCGCTCACCAGGCGGCTGGCCGGACGCTGGTGCGGTGTCGACGTCGAACCGCCCTACCGGCCGGCGCCGCCGGAACCGGAACGCGAGCGCGATGGCTGGTACCGCGACGGGAACAGCCTGTTCAAGCGGTCGTGGTTCATCAAGTGGACCAAACGGTTCGAGTGGATTTCCGACGATCCCGCGACCGGGCGCGACCTCGGCTGGCAACTGTGGAATCCGGTCGCGGGCCTGTTGCTGATACCCGCGGTGCTGCTGTCCGGGCCGCGCGCGCTCCGGCTGTACGGGAAATGGACGCGCTGGTGGCTCGGACCCCGTCCGGCTCGCGCCGGGGACGGCTGGGTGAGGAGCGGGTCGAAGGCGCTGGGATTCCAGCTGGGCCTGTTCGCGCTCTCGATCGCGCAACTGGGGATGGCGATCCCGACGCTGCTCAGCCTGATCTGGCCGTCGCCGCTGTTCCCGACGATGGTCGTCGCCGGCCGCTCGGTGACCGACACCCTGCGCCGCGAGGCCAAGAACTGGACCGGGGTGCGGATCGACCGGCCGTACCTGCCGGAGCCGCCGTTCCCCGTCCCCCGGGCGGACGGGATGTACCAGTACGGACGGCAGCTGTACGACACACCGTGGTGGCCGGCGCGGCTGGCGCGCTTGCGCTGGGTCATACGAGACCGGGCGACGTGGCGTGACCTGGCGGCCGCGGTGGTCGATTCCGTGGTGCTGCTGCTGATGGTGGTGCCGACCGCGGCGCTGGTGTTCTCCGGACTCTGGGCTGTGGCGGCGCTGTGGGTGTGGCGGCCTGTCGGGCAAGCGCTCGCGCTGACTCCGGTCGCGGTGGCTGCGGTCGTCGCGGGGCTCCTCGTGGCGCCGTGGCTGGCCCGCTCGGGAGCGCGCTTCACGAAGCTGCTTCTCGGGCCGACAGAGGCTTCGCGGCTGGCGCAGCGAGTCGAACGGCTGAAGCAGACGCGGACCGACGCGTCGGTCGCGCAGGCCGCCGAGCTGCGGCGTATCGAGCGCGATCTGCACGACGGCGTCCAGTCGCGGCTGGTCGCGATGGGGATGAAGCTGGGCGCGGTCGAAGCGCTGATCGACAGCGACCCGGCCGCGGCGAAACGGCTGGCGGCCGAGCTTCGGCAGACGTCGTCCGAGACGCTGACCGAATTGCGGCTGCTGGTGCGCGGGATTCACCCGCCGGTGTTGTCCGAGCGCGGGCTCGGTGACGCGGTGCGGGCGATGGCGCTGGACAGTCCACTGCGGGCTTCGGTGAACGGCGTCCTGCCTCGGCTGGAGCAGCCCGCCGAGGCGTGCGCGTACTTCGCGGTCAGCGAGTTGCTGGGCAACGCCGCGAAGCATGGCGAGGCGCGGCGAGTGTCGATCGAACTGGGCTACGAGGACGGCCTGTTGCGGATCGAGGTGACCGACGACGGCAAGGGCGGCGCGAACGCGGCCAGGGGGAGCGGGATTCGCGGGATCGAACGCAGGCTGGGCGCCTTCGACGGTAGTTTTGCTCTGACCAGCCCGCCCGGCGGGCCGACGAAGGCGATCATGGAGATCCCGTGCCAGCTCGACCCCGATGCGTCGTCGCCGAGGACCAGTACCTCCTCCGAGACGGCTTGACGCATTTGCTGACCGCGCACGGTTTCGACGTCGTCGAGGCGGTGGGCACCGGGCCGGAACTGGACCGGGCGCTGCGCACCCATCGGCCCGACGTCTCGGTCGTCGACGTCCGGATGCCGCCGACACTCACCGACGAAGGACTCCAGGTCGCGCTGGCGGTGCGGCGTGACATCCCCGGCCTGCCGATTCTCGTTCTGTCACAACACGTCGAGCAGCTCTACGCGCGGGAACTGCTGGCCGACGGGGCCGGCGCGATCGGCTATCTGCTGAAGGACAGGGTGTTCAACGCGGACCAGTTCATCGACGCGGTGCGGCGGGTGGCGGGCGGCGGAACCGCGATGGATCCCGAAGTGATCGCGAAACTGGTGGCGGGCAACGCTTCCGACCCCCTTTCCGCGCTGACCCCGCGCGAACGCGAGGTGCTCGGGCTGATGGCGGAGGGCTGCTCCAACGCCGCCATCGCTTCGCGGCTGCACTTCAGCGAGGGTGCCGTGGGGAAGCACACCGCGAACATCTTCGCGAAGCTCGGCATCGTCGCCTCGGACGACACGAATCGCCGGGTCCTCGCGGTCCTGACTTACCTCGGCTCAGCGTGAAGGCCCCCTTCCCTCGACTCAGCCGAGGGAAGGGGGCCTTCACGCGCAGTTGTCAGCCTCGCGAGATGCGGGTCATCTCGTCGCGTTCGACGACCTTCACGCGTTCCCGGCCGTGCGGGGCGCCGAGGGACTTCTCGTGGGCGTCGAGCTTGCCCCAGCCCTCCCAAGTGGTGAAGGGAACGCCGCGTTCGGTGAGGAAACCGAGGATCGCGTCGGGGTCCTCGACGGCCGGAGCCGTGAGGTTGTCGGCGTCGGCCAGCAGGCTCGCGATCGTTTCGGCCGCGTCGCCCTTGGTGTGGCCGATGAGGCCGACCGGGCCGCGTTTGATCCAGCCGGTCACGTAGACGCCCGGCACCTGCTCGTCGTCGATGTCCAGCACCCGGCCCGCCTGGTTCGGCACGGTGCCGGTGGTGTGGTCGAACGGGATCTCCGGCAGGTGCGACGACAGGTAGCCCACCGCGCGGTAGACGGCCTGGACGTCCCAGTCGTGGAACTCGCCGGTGCCGCGAACGTTGCCGTCACCGGTCAGCTCGGTGCGCTCGGTCCGCAGGCCGGTCACCTTGCCGTCCTCGCCAACGATCTCGCACGGCGAGTGCAGGAAGTGCAGGTGCAGCCGCTTCGGCCGGTCGCCCTGGTCGCGGATCGCCCACTCCTGCAGCGTCTTCACGACCATGTCGATCTGCTTCGACGCCCGCAGCGCGGCGATGCTGCCCTCGTCGAACTCGATGTCCTCGGGGTAGACGATGACCTCGACGTTCGGCGAGTGGTCCAGCTCGCGCAGCTCCAGCGGCGTGAACTTCGCCTGCGCCGGGCCACGACGGCCGAACACGTGCACGTCGGTGACCGGGCTGGCCTTCAGCCCCTGGTAGACGTTGTCCGGGATGTCGGTGCTGAGCAGCTCGTCGGCGGTCTTCGCGAGGATCCGCGCCACGTCGAGCGCCACGTTCCCGACCCCGAGGACCGCGACCGAGGTCGCGTTCAGCGGCCAGGTGCGCGGCACGTCCGGATGCCCGTCGTACCAGGAGACGAAGTCGGCGGCGCCGTAGCTGCCGTCGAGGTCGATCCCGGGGATGTCGAGCGCGCGGTCGGCCATGGCGCCGGTCGAGAAGATCACCGCGTCGTAGAACTGGCGCAGGTCGTCGAGTTTCAGGTCGGTCCCGTAATCGACGTTGCCAAGCAGCCGGATGTTCGGCTTGTCGAGGACCTTGTGCAGGGCGGTGACGATGCCCTTGATCCGGGGGTGGTCGGGCGCGACGCCGTACCGGATCAGCCCGAACGGCGCCGGCATGCGCTCGAACAGGTCGATCGTCACGTCGGCGTCGGACTTGTCGAGGATGTCGGCGGCGTAGATGCCGGCCGGACCGGCACCCACGATGGCTACACGAAGAGAACGGCTCACTCCTACCACGGTAAGTTAGGTAGCCCTAACAATCATTGTGATCTGGCGTACGGTCCACCTGCTGGGAGCCGCTAAGCTGGCCTCATGCGCGTGCTCGTCGTCGACAACTACGACAGTTTTGTCTACAACCTGGTCCAGTACCTGGCCCAGCTCGGCGCCGACTGCACCGTCTGGCGGAACGACGTGGTGGAGCTCGACAAGCTCGGCGAGTTCGACGCGGTGCTCGTCTCTCCCGGCCCCGGAACCCCGGAACGCGCTGGTCAGAGCATGGACGTCATCCGTGAATGCGCCGAGAAGCGCATCCCGATGCTCGGCGTCTGCCTCGGCCACCAGGCCCTCGGCGTCGTCTTCGGCGCCACCGTCGACCGCGCCCCGGAACTGCTGCACGGCAAGACCAGTCAAGTCCACCATTCGGGCGACGGAGTGCTCGCCGGGCTCCCCTCGGAATTCACCGCCACGCGGTACCACTCGCTGACCGTTTTGCCCGAAACCATCGACGGCGCCGTGTTCGAGATCACAGGCCGCACCGAGTCCGGTGTCGTGATGGGCATGCGTCACCGCGAGCTGCCGCTCGAAGGCGTCCAGTTCCACCCCGAATCCGTGCTCACCCAGGGCGGGCACCGGATGCTGGCGAACTGGATGGCTTCGGCCGGGCACCCGGTCCCCGACGCCAGGGTCAACGAACTCGAACAGGAGACCCGCGCGCTGCAGAAGGCCGCTGCTGCGTGACCTCGCTGATCCGGCTCGAAGGAGTCGGTAAGCGCTACGGCCGCGGCGAACCCGTGCTCGCCGACGTCGATCTCGACATCCCGGCGGGTCGCGTGGTCGGCGTCCTCGGCTCGAACGGTTCGGGGAAGTCGACGCTGCTCAGGATCCTCGCGGCGCTTTCCCGGGTGACTTCGGGGAACGTCGTGGGCAGCCCGCGGGTCGGCTACCTGCCGGACCGTTTCCCGGCGGGGCAGCGGATGAGTGCCCGGGCGTACCTGCGGCATATGGCCCGCATCGACGGTCATGTCGACTTGTCGGCGATCGATCCGCTGCTGGACCGGCTGGCGCTAGTCGGCGGGCCGGACGCGCCCTTGCGGACCCTGTCGAAGGGCAACGCCCAGAAAGTCGGCCTCGCGCAGGCGGTCCTCGCCGAGCCGGAGCTGCTGATCCTCGACGAGCCCTGGTCCGGGCTCGACGTCGAAGCGCACACGGTGCTCGGCGAACTCGTCGCCGAGACCAAGGAGCGGGGCGCGAGCGTGGTCTTCACCGACCACCGCGCGGCCGTCGTGCACGCCCACGCCGACGTCGTCTACCGGATGGACGACGGCCTGTTGACCCACGTCGAAGAAGGCGCGACAAGGATCGTCCTGCACGGGCCCGACGGCGACTGGTCCTCGGAACCGGGCGTCAGCCAAGCCGTGACCGAAGGCGGGAAAGTCACTTTGACCGTCGAAGCGGGGCAGACGGACGCGGTCCTGCTGCGGGCGCTCAACCGCGGCTTCTCGGTCCGGGAGGTGGCGCCGTGCTCGCCATGACCCGGTATTACCTCGCGCTGCTCGGGCATTCCCAGCGCTACCTGCCCGCGATCCTCGCCTACCTCGCGGTGAACACCGTGCTCTACACGGATCCGAAGTCGCCGCTGCTGCCGCAGTACGGGATCAGCGCGGGTTCGCTCCTGGTGGTCTCGTGCTGGCTGACGATCGCGATGCTCGACGTCGAAGACCCGGTCCAGCGGCTGGTGACCTTCAGCCACGCGCGACGCTGGCGATCGGTGCTCGGCGGCGCCACGCTGGCCGTCCTCGGCTGCGCCGCGGTGCTGATCGTCGTGACGCTGGCCTGGTCGGGCCTCCGCTCGGGCGGCTTCCCGATCGGCACCCTCGCTCTCGGCGCCGCGGCGCACGCGCTGTGCGCGCTGTTCGGTATCGCGATCGGCCTGCCCTCCTCGCGGCTGCTGGTCCCGCGCATCGGCTGGTCGGTCTTGGCGGCGATCTTCGCGCTCGCGGCGGTCCTCTTGGTGAAATGGCTGCCGCTGGCCAACCCGTTGCTGCGCGCTTTGACTTCGCAAGAACCGCTGGCCGTCCCGTTCACGGTGGCTGCGGTGGCGTCGGTCGCCGTCCTGCTGCTGAGCGCGACGGCCGTCGGACACCTGCTGCGGCGCAACGCCTGATGCCGCGTCTCATCGTGCTCAACGGCCCACCCGCCTGCGGCAAGTCGACGCTCGCCCGCCGGTACGCCGAAGACCATCCGCTGACGTTGAACCTCGACATCGACCGCGTCCGCGGCCTGCTCGGTGCCTGGCGCGACGACCCCGCGAAAGCCGGAACGCTCGCCCGCGATCTCGCCGTGAGCGCCGCGCGGACCCATCTGCTCGTGGGCCACGACGTGATCGTCCCGCAGTTCCTCGGCCGCACCGATTTCCTCGAACGGCTGGAAACTCTCGCTGGCGAGACGGCCGCGGAGTTCCGCGAGATCGTCCTCCTCGACACCAAGGAGAACGTGCTCCGGCGGTTCGCCGAGCGCACCCGCGCCGCGGCCGAGCCCGAACACGTCGAGGCGCACGAGTTGCTGGGCGGGCCCGGACAGCTCGCGGCGATGTACGACAGGCTCGTGGCACTCGTCGCGACGCGACCGAAGGCGGTCGTGGTGCACACCAGCGCCGGGCGGATTCAGGAGGCCTACCAAGGACTTCTGGACGGCTTGGTGCCCTGATGCGGCGATGGGAGCCTTCGGCCCTGGTCGCGCGCGGGTCGTGAGTGGCGTTTCGGGTTAGAACCCGAAACGCCACTCACGACCACCTGCACCGACCGCGCCACGCTTGTCTTATCTCTCAACAGGCCTCTTTGATGAGATCAGCCGGCATGAGAAGGGCCCCGCACGAAAACCGTGCGGGGCCCTCTTGCTCAGCTATCGATCATCCAGGCGGGAAAAGCCGCGAGCTCGACGTCGTCGTCGGCGTCTCATCGCCTTCGACGATGAACAGCGTGACCGGAGCGTTCTTCGCGATCTTCGCACCGGCCTGCGGGTTGGTCTTGCTGACCTTGCCCGCCTGATCCCGGTCGCCGTTCTTGTCGGCCTGCGTGTCCAGCTGACCGTTCCAGCCCAGCTGCTGGAGCTGCCGCGTCGCCTGCTCCTCCGTCATGCCCTTCAGGTTCGGCATGTCGAAGGTCTCCTGGTTGCCGTTCGACACGGACAGCTTGACGACAGTGCCGACGGCCACCTTGCCGCCGTTCGGGGTCTGCTCGATCACCGTGCCCTTGGGCTGGTCGGAGTCCACGCTGGTGACCTGCGGGGTGAACCCGGCCGCCCTCAACCCGGCTTCGGCCTCGGCCTGAGTCTTGCCCTTGTAGTTCGGGACCGTCTTCAGTTCCTGGGACTTGGCGATCGTGATGTCGACCTTCGAACCTTGGTCGACCTCAGCCTGCGCGGCCGGATTTTGGGAGGTGACCTTGCCCGCTTCGTTCGGGTCGTTGCTCTCTTCCTCGGTGGTCGCCCCGAGCTTCAGACCGGCTTCGGTCAGTGCTGCGAGGGCCTCGGCCGCAGTCTTGCCCTTGAGGTCCGGGGTCTTGACCTTGCCCGGCTTCGCGCCGACGGTCAGCGTGATCTTGTCCGTGGTCGGCGTCATCTGGCCCTCGGCGGGGTTGATCGCGATGACCTTGTCGATCTGGTTGTCGTCGCAGGCGGGCTGGCCGTTCACGGCCTCGCCGGTGCAAGTGACCTTCTTGGTGTCGAGCGAGTTGAACCCCGCGCCGCGCAGCGTGTCCTTCGCCGAGACCTCGGACTGCCCGACCACCTTCGGGATCGCCTTGCTCTCCGCGCCGGTGCCCTGGAACGCGCCCATCAGCCACATGATCAGCAGCACCACGGCGGCCAGCGACACCACGAGACCGGCGATGAGCCAGGCACGCCGCTTCTTCTTCGCGGCCGGGTCTTCGTCTTCTTCCTCGTACTGGTCGTAGCGCTGCGGCACCCGGCGGTCGGAGTCCATGACCTGGGTGCGCTCGTCCTCGGACATCACCATCGGCGCGGCCGGACGCTGGCCGGACAGCGTCCGGACCAGGTCCGAACGCATCTCCGCCGACGACTGGTAGCGGTTCGCCGGGCCCTTCGCGAGCGCCTTGAGCACGACGGCGTCGAGCTCCGGCGCCACGGCCGGGTTCACCGACGACGGCGGGTTCGGGTCTTCCCGGACGTGCTGGTACGCCACCGCCACGGGCGAGTCGCCGGTGAAGGGCGGCTCGCCGGTGATGAGTTCGTACAGCACACAACCGGCGGCGTAGACGTCGGAACGCGCGTCGACGGACTCACCGCGCGCCTGCTCCGGCGAGAGGTACTGCGCCGTGCCGATCACCGCGGCGGTCTGCGTCATCGCGGACTGCCCATCGTGCATGGCGCGCGCGATGCCGAAGTCCATCACCTTGACGGCGCCGTTCTTCGTGATCATCACGTTCGCCGGTTTGACGTCGCGGTGCACGATGCCGTGCCGGTGCGAGAAGTCCAGTGCCGCGCAGACGTCGGCCATGACCTCCATCGCCCGCTTCTGCGACATCGGCCCTTCGGTCTTCACGATGTCCCGCAGAGTCCGTCCTTCGACGTACTCCATGACGATGTAGGGCAGCGGGCCGAACTCGGTGTTCGTCTCGCCGGTGTCGTAGACGGCGACGATCGCCGGGTGGTTCAGTGCCGCCGCGTTCTGTGCCTCGCGACGGAAACGTTCTTGGAACTGGGGATCCCGCGCCAGGTCGGCACGCAGGATCTTGATCGCCACCTCCCGGCCCAGGCGCACGTCGTGGCCGTGGTGGACCTCCGACATGCCTCCGTAGCCGAGCGTTTCGCCCAGCTCGTAGCGGTTGCTGAGCAGTCTTGGTGTGCTCATCTCTGCGTGCCGTTCCATTCCGTCCAAGGTTTGCTGCTCATCATTCCCGGATTCGCCTGTCCGGCCGGCTCCTCGGTGCCGCCCTCCGTCGGCACCGCTGGGTAGGCGGATGTCGGCGGAGGACCTTCAGACTTCTTACCCGGAGCCGGCACCTGTTCACTCGTTTCCACGCCGCCCGACTGCGGTCCGTTGCCCGAACCGACCAGTCTCACGATGAGGAAGGCTCCTGCCACCAGTACTGCGATCAGGATCACCGCGAGCAGCACCCACCAGCCCCATTGTGGCCGTCTGCCCGGCAGGCGGCTGACCGCCATCGGCGGCGGGCCGCCGACCGGGTGCATCGCCGGATGCGACGCCGGCCCGACGGCCACCATCGGGTTCGGCGGCGAATGCGGGCCGGGCGGGATCACGGGCTGCCCCGCCGAATAGGCCACGTTGACCAGCCCCGACGGTGTCGGCAGCGGAAGCCCGGCGCGGACAGCGGCCACCGCGGCGGCGAACTCGCCACCGCTGTTGTACCGCTGTCGCGGATCCTTGATCAGGGTCGCTTCGATGACCGCGCGGGCGCCCGGCGGCACGTCCGGCGGCAGCGGCGGCGGGAGGTCGCGGATGTGCATCATCGCGACGGTCACCGCGTTCTCCGAAAGGAACGGCCGGTGCCCGGTGAGGCATTCGTAGCCGCAGACGGCCAGCGAGTAGACGTCGCTCGCCGGTTCGGCGTTGTGCCCGAGCGCCTGCTCGGGGGCGATGTAGTGGGCGGTGCCCATCACCATGCCGGACCTGGTCACGGGGGCGGCGTCGGCGGCCTTCGCGACACCGAAGTCGGTGATCTTCACCTGTCCGGCCGGGGTCACCATGATGTTGCCCGGTTTGACGTCCCGGTGCACGAGACCTGTTTCGTGCGCGGCCTGCAGCGCGTTACCGGCCTGCTCGAGGATGTCCAGGGTGCGCTCGGCGTTCAGCCGCCCTTCGCGGGTGATGATGGCGGCCAGCGGATCGCCTTCGACCAGCTCCATCACCAGATACGCGATCGACAGCTCGTCCGCGACCGTCTCGCCGTAGTCGTGCACCGCGGCGATGCCGGGGTGGTTCAGCGAAGCCGTCATCCGTGCCTCGGTCCGGAACCGGTGCAGGAATTCCGCGTCGCCGGACAGCTCCGCCTTGAGGATCTTGACCGCGACCGTCCGGTCCAGTCGCGTGTCACTGGCCTGCCAGACCTCGCCCATCCCGCCGACGGCGATCCGGTTCGTCAGCTTGTACCGGTCGGCCAGCAGCTGACCCGAGGACAGCATCCGCTATCCACCCCCGAGCATGGCGTTGACGGCGGCGCGGCCGATCTCCGCGGCCACGGTGCCACCGGTCGCTTCGAGCCCGCGGTTACCCCCGGATTCGACGATCACCGCGACGGCGATCTTCGGGTCCATCGCCGGCGCGAACCCGGTGTACCAGGCGTGCGGCGGGGTGTTCTTCGGGTCGTTGCCGTGCTCGGCGGTGCCGGTCTTGGAGGCGATCTGGATGTCGCCGCGTTTGCCGGCGCCCTTCGTGTTCTCTTCCGACGCCAGCATCATGTCGCGCAGGACCGCGGCGTTCGCGCTCGACATCGCGGCGTCACCGGTCAGTTCGGTCGGGGTGTAGTCCTCAATGGTCGACAGGTTCGGCGCCAGCAGCGACTGCACGAGCTGCGGCTTCATCGCCATCCCGTTGTTCGCGATGGTCGCCGAAAGCAGGGCGTCCTGCAGGGGCGTCAGCCGCACGTCGCGCTGGCCGATGGCGCTCTGGTACAGCGCGGCCTTCGATTCGAGCGGGCCGAGGGAGGAGCCGGCGACCCGCATCGGCACGGTCAGATCCTCGCCGACGCCGAAGTTCTTGGCCGTCGCGTTCAGCTTGTCCTTGCCGAGCTCGCCCGCGATCTCGGCGAAGGGCACGTTGCACGAGTACCGCAGCGCTTCCTTCAGCGTGCTGCCCTTGCAGGCCGCGCCGCCGTAGTTCTCCAGCGTCGTCTGCGTGCCGGGGAGCTTCACGTTGGGCGCGGTGTTGACCGGCATGTCCGCGGTCTTGCCGTCTTCGAGTGCGGCCGCGGTCACCAGCAGCTTGGCCGTCGAACCCGGCGGGTACGTCTCCGAGATCGCGCGGTTCAGCATCGGCTTCTTCGGATCGTCGCGCCACTGCGACCAGGCCGCGACCTGCTCCTTCGTGGTGTGCGAGGCCAGCTTGTTCGGGTCGAACGACGGCGTCGACACCATCGCGAGGATGCGCCCGGTCTTGGGCTCCAGCGCGACCACCGCGCCGGTGTAACCCTTCTGCGTCATCAGGTCGTACGCGGCCTTCTGCACGGCCGGGTTGATCGTCAGCCGCACGTTCCCGCCGCGCGGGTCGCGGCCGGTGACCATGTCCGAAAGGCGCCGCACGAACAGCCGCGGGTCGGAGCCGTTGAGGACGTCGTCCTCGGACCGCTCCAGGCCGCCCGAGCCGTAGTTGATCGAGTAGTAGCCGGTGACCGGCGCGTACATCGGACCATCGGCGTAGGTGCGGATGAACTTGTACTTGTCGTTCGACGGGTCGACCTTCGCGAGCGCGGCGCCGTCGGGCGTCACGATCAGGCCTCGCTGGCGGGAGTACTCGTCGTAGAGCACGCGCACGTTGCGCGAGTCGGTGCGGTAGTCGTCGGCCTTGACCACCTGGATGTAGGTGGCGTTGGCCATCAGCAGCACCACCATGACGAGCATGGCGACACCGACCTTGCGGAGCGGGGTGTTCACGAGGGGCTCCCCTCACCGGTCGCGGGCGGCCGCTGGACCATCACCGTGTGCGCTTCGGCGAGCGGCGCCTGCGGCTGCTGCGGCTTCGGCCGCACGGCGGGTTTGCGGGCGGCGTCGGAGATTCGGAGCAGGAGGGCCACCAGGATGTAGTTCGCGAGCAGTGAGGAACCACCGCGGGAGAGGAACGGGGCGGTGATCCCGGTGTTCGGGATCAGGTTCGTGACGCCGCCGACGACCACGAAGATCTGCATGACCAGGGCGAACGACAGACCGCCGCCGAGGAGTTTGCCGAAGGTGTCGCGGACGGCGAGGGCGCTGCGCATCCCGCGCATCGCCAGGATCAGATACAGCATCAGCATCGCCGTGAGCCCGATCAGGCCGAGTTCCTCGCCGATCGCGGTGGTGATGAAGTCCGTCTTGGCCTCGGGGACCATGTCCGGCCGTCCGGCGCCGAGGCCGGTCCCGCCGACGCCGCCGGTGCCGAGCCCGAACAGCCCCTGCGCGACCTGGTAGCCGCCGCCGGGGTCGTCGTAGGTGGCCAGCGGGTCGATCCAGTTCCGGACGCGCTGCTGGACGTGCGTGAACAGGTTGTAGGCGATGATCGCGCCGGCGGCGAAGAAACCGACCCCCAGCACGACCCAGATGATCCGCTCGGTGGCGACGTACAACATCACCAGCGTGACCCCGAAGAACAGCAGCGACGTGCCGAGATCCTTCTCGAACACCAGCACGCCGAGGCAGGCGGCCGCCGCGATGAGGATCGGGCCGAGGTCACGGGCACGCGGCAGCTCGACGCCGACGATCCGCTTGCCCGCGACCATGAACAGGTCGCGTTTCGTCACCAGGAACGAGGCGAAGAAGATCATCAGCAGGATCTTCGCGAACTCACCCGGCTGGATCGAGAAGAACGGCAGCTTGATCCAGACCTTCGCGCCGTTGACCTCGGACAGGCTCGACGGCAGCACCGCGGGCAGCGCGAGCGCCACGATCCCGACCAGGCCGCAGGTGTAGCCGTAGCGGGTCAGTGTGCGGTGATCGCTGATCACGACCAGCACCACCACGAACAGCACCAGCGAGATCGCCGTGAACAGCACCTGCTTGGTGACGTCCGGCGTGTACTCCCTGCCCTGCTGCAGGGCGCGTTCCGCGAGCGCCAGGTCGATCCGGTGGATCATCACCAGGCCGAGCCCGTTCAGCAGCGCGACGCACGGCAGGATCACCGGATCCGCGTACGGCGCCCAGCGGCGGACCGCCAGATGCGCCGCGGTCAGCACCGCGAGGTACGAAAGCCCCAGCCAGATGATCGAGCTGGTGAGCTCCTGCTCCTGGTTCGCCTCCACCAGCACGAGCGCGACGGTGACGATGAAGGTCGCGAACGCCAGGAGGACGAGTTCGGTACCGCGCCGCTTGGGCAGCTCGCGCGGAGGGTTCGTGGCGAACTGGGCCGAAGCCGGATCGGCGAGCGGCGTGCTCATCAATTACCGCCCCCTGGTGCTGCCGGTGCCGGCGTCGAGCAGTCCCTCCCCGCAGGCTGGTTCGCCGAACTCGGCGAGGCGGGGGTCGAAGGGGATGCCGACGACGCCGGGGGCGGCGACGACGCGGGAGGCGTGGAAGTCGAGCTGGCGGCCGGTTTGCAGTCGGCCAGCTGCTTGTGCGGCCGCAGGAAGTCGTCGATGTACTTGCGGGCGTCGTCGAGGTTGTCCTTCTTGACGCCGTTCTTCACCGCGATCCGCGCGTCCTCCTGAAGGGCGGGCACCAGGAGCTTGTCGGTGCACAGCCCGCCCGGCGGGCACGAGCCCTGCTCGTAGGCGTGCAGGTCGATGCCGAGGACACTGCCGGGGACGCCGCGATAGATCACGACCTCCTCGCCGGGGCCCTCGCCGACGTAGTACTGGCTCAGCACGAAATACCGCGTGGCGATCGCCGCCGCGGCCAGCACGATCAGGACGACCACCGCTCCCGCCAGCCAGCGAAATCGCCTCCGGCGCTTGACCTTCGGGTCCTCCTGTTGGGGCTGGACCTCGGGCCGCGGCTGCGGCGCGGGCTGGGTCAGCGCGCGGGCGCGGGCGGCGGGGGAGTCGCCCTGGTGGAATTCGTCGCTGCCGTCCCCGGCGGCGCCGCCCACGATGGGCGCGTCCTCACCGAAGTCGACGTCGACGACGTCGGCGATGATCACCGTGACGTTGTCCGTGCCGCCGCCCTTGAGCGCCAGCTCGATCATCCGGTCGGCGCAGGCCTGCGGATCCGGGATCTGGATCGCCTCGGACAGCGTCTCGTCGCTGACCATGCCGGACAGGCCGTCCGAGCAGATCAGGTACCGGTCACCGGCGCGGGCCTCGCGCACGGTCAGGCTCGGCTCGACCTCGTGGCCGGTGAGCGCCTTCAGCAGCAGCGACCGCTGCGGGTGCACCGCGGCCTCTTCCGGCGTGATCCGGCCCTGTTCGAGAAGTTCGTTGACGAAGCTGTCGTCCCGCGTGATCTGCGAGAACTGACCGCCGCGCATCAGATACGCCCGCGAGTCGCCGACGTGCACGACACCCATCCGCGAACCGGCGAACAGCACGGCGGTCAGGGTCGTGCCCATCCCGTCGAGGTCCGGGTCCTGCTGGACCAGTTCGGCGATGGCCGCGTTGCCGTTCTGGACGGCCTCACGCAGCTGAGCGAGAAGGTCGTCGCTCGGATCGTCGTCGTCGAGTGGGGCGAGGGAGGCGATGACGACCTTGCTGGCCACCTCACCCGCGGCGTGGCCGCCCATACCGTCGGCGAGGGCGAGCAGGCGGGGACCGGCGTACACGGAGTCCTGGTTGCTGGAACGCACCAGGCCCCGGTCGCTGCGAGCCGCGTAGCGGAGGACGAGAGTCATGGGCGAAGCTCGATCACCGTTTTGCCGATCCGGATGGGGACTCCGAGCGGGACCCGGAGGGGTGCCGTGACCTTAGCCCGGTCGAGGTACGTCCCGTTCGTCGAGCCCAGATCTTCCACGTACCAATCCTCCCCGCGCAGGGCGATCCGGGCGTGGCGGGTCGACGCGTAGTCGTCGTCCAGCACCAGGGTCGAGTCGTCGGCGCGGCCGATCAGGATCGGCCTGCCGTCCAAGGCGATCCTGGTTCCCGCCAGCGCACCATGGGTCACGAGCAGCTGCTGCGGCGATTTCCCGCCGCGCGGCCTCTTGGGTTCCTTCTTCTTCTTGCGACCGAACGTCGGCACGGCGACTCGCAGCCCGGAGGCCGCGTACAGATCCGACCGGACGACACGCAACGCGGCGAACACGAAGAGCCAGAGCAGCACGAGAAAGCCCACCCTGGTGAGTTGAACGACCAGCTCTGGCACTTGTTGTGTCCGCTCCCGTTTCTCCTGTACGCCGCGGAGAGCCCGTGCCGTCCGGGATGGTCGGCTCCGGACAGCGCTGCTCTCCGCGTACGACCCGAGGTGCCGATCCACCACAGGCCCCGCACCGCAATTCTGCGATACCCCCTCCGGACGCCGCCGGTCAGCCCTGCGTACGGAACACGAGAGACGAGTGGCCGACGCGGATCACGTCGCCGTCGGCCAGCTGCCAGGTCTGCACCGGGGTGCCGTTGACGGTCGTGCCGTTGGTCGAACCGATGTCCGCGAGCGTCGCGCTCTGGCCGTCCCAGGTGATCTCCAGGTGACGGCGCGAGACGCCGGTGTCCGGGAGCCGGAAGTCGGCGTCCTGGCCGCGGCCGACGACGTTCCCGCCCTGCTTCAGCGAGTACGAACGGTTCGAACCGTCGTCCAGCTGGAGGCTCGCGGTGAGCTGACGACCGGCCGCCGGCTGGCCGCCGTAGCCGCCGCCCTGCGCGTACGGGTCCGCGGCGGGCTGGCCGTACTGCTGCTGGCCACCGCCGTACTGGTCGTACCCGCCCTGCTGCGGCTGGCCGCCGTACTGGTCGTAACCGGGCTGAGGCGCGGCTCCGCCGTAACCCTGGTCGTACCCGGGCTGTTGCTGCGCGCCGCCGTACTGGTCGTAGCCCGGCTGCTGCGCGCCGCCATAGCCCTGGTCGTAGCCGCCCTGCTGCTGGCCGCCGTACTGGTCGTAGCCGGGCTGAGGCGCGGCTCCGCCGTAACCCTGGTCGTAGCCACCTTGCTGCTGGCCGCCGTACTGGTCGTAGCCGGGCTGCTGGGCGCCGCCGTAACCCTGGTCGTAGCCGCCCTGCTGCTGGCCGCCATAACCCTGGTCGTACCCGGGCTGCTGCTGGCCAGCCTGCTGTCCGTAGCCGTACTGGCCCTGCTGGCCGTACGGGTCACCCTGGTCGTATTGGCCGTAGCCGGGGGGCTGGCTCATTGCTGGGTCTCCTGCGTTGCTGGGTCGTGCCGACCGTGGCGAACCTTCGGCGCCGTGGGGCTTGACGTCGGGATCGACGGACGAACGGGTCTTGAACTGTCCAGTATGCAGCGCCTCGTTGCGCTCGAGCGAAACTACGACGTCACCATAGGTGTCCCATCCGTGCTCGGCGAGGTGTTCCTTGACCGCCTCCGCCAGCACCGTGGTGACCCGACGCTCGTCGCCGGCCATACGTTCGTGATCAGCCTGCCCCAACGACACGATGTAGTGGTTGGGAGCGAGCTGTCGACCACCGGCCAGCTCACGAACGTTCTCCTCGCTCTCGCGCTCAAGCGCCACCGCCACTTCCTGCGTGACGACGTTGCCACCGAACATGCGCGCGAAGGTATTGCCCACGAGGTTCTCGAGCCGTCTGTCAAAGCGTTCGACGCGGCCCACCGGGCAACCCTCCTCACACGTGTGCTTCCCCGTCGATCCTATCCGGGTACGGCCAGTCGGACACGGCCCCCGGTGAAACCCGCGAAATCCGCCTGCTACGCTTTGCGAGCTGTCAGAGAACGAAGCACTCGGGCGAGTGGCGGAATGGCAGACGCGCACGGTTCAGGTCCGTGTGTCCGAAAGGACGTGAGGGTTCAACTCCCTCCTCGCCCACTTTTGTTCGAGGCCCCCTTCGCTCCGCGACGGGGGCCTCTTTCGTGAGGTCGTCGCTCGTCAGTACCCGGGGGGCCGAGCCCCCCGGACCCCCACGGTGCGGTCGGCGGCGGTTGGTGGATGGGTCGGCGTCCAGGGCTTCTGATGCGCCCTTTTGAACGCGTTTGTGCTGGTAGTTGCGTCTGCGCAGCCGGTATATTTTCTGGTATGTTTTCATACCCGATGGCCGAGGACGTGCTGCGTGACCTCGGCGACAAGGTCGTCGGTGCGCTGATCGACGCCACGAGAGCCGCGAGGGCTGACTTGGCCGACTACCGTGACGCCTTTCCCGGCTGGGTCGCGGACAGCAGTGATCGCGGGCTTTCGAACTGGATCCACGATCGGCTGTGGGCGCACCTGCGCCGTGAACTCACCGACGTCGATTCGGTCGAGCTGCTGGACCAAGGAGTCACCCGTGAGATCACGGTCGGTCTGCGGTACCGCGCTCGTGTGAAGCGGCACACGGGCCGAGACCGTGTCAGGTCGTACGCGACGAAGTCGGCCCTGGCCTTCTGGGCGCAATCCGAGGCTCTGGAAGGATTGGATGAGGTTCGCCTGGGCTTCGGGTACCGCTGGGATCCCGAGGAGCACGTGATCGGCAGCACGATCGTCTCCCTGCGCGACGGGCTGGACAAAGATGCGATCTGGGCCGTCGAGGTGGATGCTGGGGCGTCCGGGGCCGCCGGTACGCCGATCACCTGGACTCCCGTCGATCCGCCGCTGCCACAGATCGATCTGTACGAGGCCCTGGCCCGAGACGAGGAGGACGAGGCGACGTGAGTGGAATCGGCGATGTGCTCGAAACACTTCGCCGCGCCCGAGGATTGACGCAAGCGGATCTGTGCGCCGAGGCCGAGGTCACGCAGGCGGCGTTGTCCCGGTACGAGAACGATCAGCGCATGCCTGATGACGACGTGCTGGGCAGGCTCGCGCGGTCCTTGGGTGTATCGAAACGCTTTCTGACCCGGGACCACGCTGTCCGGGGGGCACTCGCCGTGGACGCGCACATGAGGCGCCAGCGAACGACCAAGGCGTCCGCGTGGCGGAAGCTCGAAGCACGATTGAACGCCTATCGGCTGCATGTCTCGGTGATGTTCGAGGACGTGTCGATGAGGGCGGAGCAGTCCGTACCCACGTTCGATCCCATCGATACGACTCCGGAGCAGGCGGCTCTGATGGTGCGCGCCCAATGGAGGCTGCCTGTCGGGCCGGTCCGGCACCTGGTCCGGTGGCTTGAGGCCGCCGGCTGCGTGATCCTGGAAGAAGACTTCGGCACCTCCCGTATCGATGGGCTTTCCCAGTGGATCGGCGATCACCCCGTGCTGCTGGTCAACTCGGCCGCTCCGGTCGATCGCAAACGACTGACCTTGGCTCACGAACTCGGTCATCTCGTTCTCCACAACGGAGTCGCGACCGAAGATCCCGAACGAGAAGCCAACGAGTTCGCGGCCGAGTTCCTGATGCCGGCGCATGTGATCAAGCCGGATCTTCGTCCCGTGACGCTCGGGCACTTGCGGGACCTGAAGCGAGTCTGGGGAGTCTCCATGCAAGCGCTCTTCGAGCGCGCGCACTCCCTCAAGCAGGTTTCGGCGGCGGATCGCACGAGCTTCTACAAGTCGATGAACGCTCGCGGATGGAAGACAACGGAGCCGGACGGCGATCTCTTGGCGCCGGAGTTTCCGCAACTGATCACGGCCATCGGGGATACGTTGCGGGCCAAGGGCCTGTCCGACGGGGAGATCGCCGAGCTGGCGGGTTTCTCGGAGGACTCCCCGGACAACCCGTTCGCGCGACCGACACGACGGTTGCAAGCGGTCTGACTTCCGCTCGCGTGGGATGAATTCGCGTGGCGGGGCGGTCACTTCCGGTAAGGTCGGCGGCTCACCGTGGGGAGGGGTGAGCGTGAACGAGCCACATTTCGGTGGGCAAGGCCACAGCTCGGGGGATGTTCCACGCCAGGTCATGGTGGTGACCCCGCACTACACCAACTACAAGGATCAGCTCCGTCGGCTCGACGAGGTCTTCTGTCCGGAGAATCGAGCCGAGGGACCGGTCATCGCCTATGTGACCGGATCGCCCGGAAGCGGCCGCAGCACCCTTTGCCGTAAGTGGGTGAACGACCAGGGTGATGGCACATTCTCTGATGGCACCTTCTACGTCGCGCTCGCGCTGTCCGCCGAGCGGGCGCCGGACGCGCTCGAAGACCTGTTGCGCGCGGTCGGGTACCGGCCGGACGAAATCCCGTCCGGTCTGGAAGCCCGGTCGGCGATGTGGCGCAGCTGGAGTTACGGCAAGAAGATCGCGCTCATCATCGACAACGCCCTGCTGCCGGCCGAGATCGCGCCGCTGATCCCCGGTGTGGGGCCCGCCGCGGTCCTCGTCGTCGCCAGTGGGGAGACCCGCAAGCTCCGGACCGGGTACCCGGGCGAACGTGTGCGGATCGATCCGTTGACCAAGGAAGCCGCCCGGCTGTTGCTCGGCCGGATGATCGGAACGGAGCGGCTCGAGGCCGAATCCGGCCAGATCGACGAGCTGATCGGCCTCTGCGGCCGATTGGCCGGCCCGCTCACCGTGCTCGGGGGCATCCTCGAAGAGGAATCCGCGACACGGACGCTCAGTCGGATCAAGCGTAAGGGCGGTGTGCTCGACGCGCTCGGGATCACTCCGATCTTCGATGCCGCGTACGACCTGCTATCTCCGCTCTGCCAGGCCTGTTACCAGGTGCTCGGGGTCCATCCTGGAGACGGCGCCGTCGCCGCGCGCACCGTCGCGGCCGTCCTCCTCATGGACGAGTTCGACGTTTCGGACGCACTTCAGGAGCTGAAGAAGCGGCATCTCGTCCAGGAGGTGGCGGAAGACCGATACCTGATCGCGGGCAACATCGTCCGGGATCACGCCGCGACGAAGGCCGGCGACGAACTGCCCTTGCGGATCGTCTCCGCTTATCGCGGTGCGGGGCTCGCTGCCGAGGCCGCGTTGCCCAACCGTGGCTGGATGGCGGAGATATGGCCACAGCTCGCGGTCGAGCCATGGGACGACAAGGCCGCAAGGGAATGGCTGGACGTCGAGCGCGAGAACCTGGAAGCCGTGGTCGAGTTGGCTTACCGGCTGGGAAAGCACCAGTGGGTCTGTCAGTTCTGCCTGGTGCTGTGGTCTGTGCATCTCAAGGGGGAGCACCCCGGTGAGATGGTCCGCGTGAACGATCGCGGGATCGAAGCCGCCCGCGCCTGGGGCAACGACCTCGCCGCCGCCGTGATGACGTTCCAGCTGGGCTTCGCCTATCGGCAGGCTTATCAAGCGGGCTTCGCGGCCATCCGGTTCCAGGAGTCGATCGACTTCGCGAGCAAAGCCGGTTCCTCCGCTGCGCTGGCGACGGCCATCGAGTCACTGGGGCTGGCGAAACTCGACCTCGGTGAGCCTGTCGAGGCGGAGGCACTCTTTCGGCGAGCTCTCGAATTGGCGAAGCAGATCGGGAACGGGCGCCGGGAAGCGGTCGCCTGTTTTCATCTGGCGAAGGTCCGTCCGCCGTCGGAGGCGCTCGAACTGCTCGACGCCGCCGAGGCGGTCTTGGGCGTGGAGCACCTCAATCAGGTCAAGATCGCCTTGTGGCGAGGCAAGAAACTGCTGGAAGGCGGCGTCCATGCGGACGCGGCAGCGATTCTGACCGAGACGCTGGCTCTGGCGACCGAACGCTCTTTCAATCGCGAGCGGGCCGAAGCCGGTGAAGCGCTGGGCGACTTGTCGTTCGCGACGGACCGCCCAGCCGACGCGCGTGCTTACTGGGAATCCGCGAAGGAGATCTACTACTTCTACGGCTTCACCCCGGACCGCGATCGGGTCAGCGCGAAGCTCGCGCAGTGACCTTCGCCGAGTAAGTCGTCGAGCCGCGACGCAAACGGAGTTCTGTCGGCACGGCCCCGGCGTCGAGCAGGACATAGAGGACGGAGACGAACGCCGGGTCGGCGGTGTCGATTCCGAGCAGAAGACCGTCGCGGGTTTCGACCCGCCATTCGGTTTCGCTCGCCCGGATGGCCGCGGCCCGGCAGCCGGGTAGCGCTCGCAGTGTCGCGGCGGTCCAGGTGTCCGGGTCGTGGGCGATGTCGGGCCGCATCACGACTTCCGCCAGCCGCAGCAGCGCGATGTCCGGCTCGTCCGTGCCGACGACGAGATGGCTGCCCGCGCTGCCGAGCGTTCGTTTCGACCGCCCGTCGACCGGGAAACGCGACAAGGTGGCCGTCTCGTCGGCGGCGAACGACACTTCGGCCGCCCACGCCCTCGGATTCGGGGGAGCGAGGTCCGGGACCGGAAGGGCCTTCAGCGTCGGTGCGCTGGACGGCGGCGTCAGGCGGATCGCCGAGTACCAAAGGTCCCGAAGCAGATCCGCGGCCTTACCGGGCACGGAGGTCGCGAGTTCGGTGATCTCCGCGTACTTCCCCGGTCGATGCGCGTCGATGACGTCGTCGAGCTGTGTTCGCGAATCCAGCCTCGGCGCCGTCCGCAGAAGGAGCGCGATCGGGGACTCGGGGTGGACGGTCTCTTCCGGAGCGGAACCCAGAATGATCGGCGTATCGAGGCAGGCGGAATAGAAGGTGACGGAACCATGGTCGCCGATCGTCAGATCGGCGGCGACGAGAGCCGGACGCCAGAGATCCTCGTCCTCGAGGATCAGGACACCTGCCCGTGCGCAGTCGTCGAGCCACATTTTCGTCTGCCATGGCGAATGGCCCCGGACGATATTGGGATGGAGGGCGACGGCAAGCCGGTACGAATCGTGCGCGAGCTCGTGAGCGAGTTTCAGAACCAAGGACGTGTTCGCGCCGAGCAGAGATGAAGCGCCCCATGTCGACGAAACGACCACTAACCGCTGGTGCTTTTCGAGCCCGAACGCCTGCCGGTAGGTCTCGCGAAGTGGTGTGCTCGCTCGCATTCTGTCGAGGCAAGGGTCGCCGGCGACGACAGCGCGTTCAGCGGCCTCGGGGCAGGCGGCGCGCAGTCGTTCCAGTTGTTCCTCGTGGGAAAGAACGATATGGGTGGCGACCACCTCGCCGTCGTGCATCAGCCAGGGGGCGGAAAGCCCGAATACGTTTCCGGTTTCCGGTTTCCGGTTTCCGGTTTCCGGTTTCCGGTTTCCGGTTTCCAAGAATTTATTATAACCCATTCCGTGTGGGATGACGATGAGCGGCGCGTTGATTTCGTGCAGGTCGCCCCCGTAGCTCGCCGAAATCGCCGAGTCGAAACGGGTCCGGATCGCGCGGTCCCACGGCAAGGTGGTCACGCCGCGCGCCGCGAGGTACTCGGAGGTGCCGTCGGTGAAGGCGCTGGAACCAGGGCAGGTGAAGACGACCTGGACGCGTGGGTCACCCGCGAAGAGTTCGAGGACGTCGAACAGCCGGGTGGCGGCGGTGACGTTGTGCACGACAGCGAGGACTGTCCGCTCGGTGGCGACCGTCCTCCACTGTGGAGAGAGGGGGACAGTGGGCACGAAGGGCGATGCTACCCATCGGCGAAGGTCGAGTTCAGAAGCTCGCGGTGCCGTGTAGGTCACCCCGGTTCCCCGGCGGAGCGGCCCGCCGGGGAACCGGGGTCTTCGTGGTTTGGGTATGGGTCAGTTCACGCCGACGAGGTCGACGACGAAGATCAGGGTCTCGTTCGGCTTGATGACGCCGCCGGCGCCGCGTTCGCCGTAGGCCAGGTGCGGCGGAATGGTCAGCTTGCGACGACCGCCGACCTTCATACCGGCCACGCCCTGGTCCCAGCCGGGGATGACCTGCCCGGCGCCGAGGCCGAAGCGAAGCGGCTCACCGCGGTCCCACGACGCGTCGAACTGTTCGCCGGTCGAGTGCGAGACGCCGACGTAGTGCACCGAAACGGTGTCGCCGGCCTTCGCCTCCTGGCCCTCTCCGACGGTGATGTCGGACTTCTCCAGGTCGGACGGCGCGGGGCCCTCCGGGCGGTCGATCTGGGGCTTCTCCAAAGGCATGCCCACAAGCTACATCCGCTGGTCCCGGGTCCGCAGGGCGAGTGTTCCGCCGAACGGTGGCAAGAACGCGAATAGTCTTCACAAATTTGGATACCCGTGGGTAGTGTGCGCCTCGTCACTCTCCGACGACGGAGGTCTTTCATGCGACGAGGCATACGGGTCTTGACGACGCTGGCGGGGCTGACGCTGGTGGCGGGCACCGTCCCGGCGCTCCAGGCGAACGCCGAGGAAGCACCACCCGGCTCGGTGGTCGCGGCCGCGCTCGACGACTACTGCGGTGGCCAGTGCGGTGACATCCTCCCGCCCGGCACCAAGGGGAACGCCACCCTCGCCGAGATCCTGGCGCACAAGGCGTTCGGCACCCGGCCCGCGCATTCGGCCGATCAGCTCGGCAAGTACGCCTCGCTCGCCGACGGCTACAAGACGCTGACCACGGACAAGATCAACCAGTTCTTCAACGACGCCTCGTTCGGGGTGCCGTCCGGGCAGGTCGAGAGCACGATCAAACCGCGTGCCGACGTGACGATCACCCGCGACAAGGCGACCGGCGTTCCCCGGATCGTCGGCACGACGCGGCCGGGAACGATGTACGGCGCCGGGTACGCCGCCGCGCAGGACCGCCTGTGGCTGATGGACATCATGCGCCGCGTCGGCCGCGGCCAGCTGACCTCGTTCGCCGGTGGCGCCCAGGGCAACCGCGAACTCGAGCAGAGCTTCTTCGCCTCGGCGCCGTACACCGAACAGGAACTGCAGAAGCAGGTCGACAACGCCGCGGCCGGCGGTCCGCGCGGCGCCCAGGGCAAGGCCGACGCCGAGGCCTACGTCCAGGGTGTCAACAAGTACATCTCCGACGCCCACAGCGGCCGGTACTTCCCGGGCGAGTACGTGCTCACCGGACACGTCGACGCGATCACGAACGCCGGGACCATCGAGCCGTTCAAGCTCACCGACCTCGTCGTCCTCGCCGCCGTCGTCGGGGCGCAGTTCGGCGCAGGCGGTGGCGGTGAGGTGCAGAACGCCATCGCGAAGATGGCGATGCAGGAGAAGTACGGCCTCGAACAAGGCGACAAGGTCTGGCGGAGCCTGCGGTCCGAGGACGACCCCGAGACCGTCAAGACGCTCCACAATGGACAGACCTTCGACTACGGCAAGGCGCCGTCGAACCCGCAGGGCGCCGCGATGCCGGACAAGGGTTCGGTCACCGGGCAGCAGCTGGTCTTCGATCCGACCGGCTCCGCCGGGACGGCGACACCGGCCAAGGTGGACGTTCCCGCACCCGAGGACCAGAAGGCCGTCCGCGGCATCTTCGACGACGGTGTCCTTCCGGGCAACCTGTTGTCGGAGAAACACGGCATGTCCAACGCGCTGGTGGTCTCCGGCGCCAAGACCGCGAGCGGTCACCCGGTCGCCGTGTTCGGCCCGCAGGCGGGCTACTTCGCGCCGCAATTGCTGATGCTGCAGGAAATCCAGGGTCCCGGCATCAGCGCCCGCGGCGCCTCGTTCGCGGGGATCAGCATGTACGTGCTGCTCGGCCGCGGCAAGGACTACTCGTGGAGCGCGACCTCGGCGTCGCAGGACATCGTCGACACCTACGCCGTCGAATTGTGCGAGCCGAACGGTTCCACGCCGACCAAGAACTCCAACTTCTACCGGTTCCGCGGCCAGTGCCTGCCGTTCGAGATCGTCGAACGCAAGAACGCCTGGAAGCCCACCGTCGCCGACGGTACGGCGGCAGGTTCGTACACGCTGCGCAGTTTCCGGACCAAATACGGTCCGGTGACGAGCCGGGCGCTGGTCGGCGGCAAACCGGTCGCGTACGCGTCGCTGCGGTCCACGTTCCAGCACGAGATCGACACGATCATCGGCTTCCAGAAGTTCAACGATCCGGACGCGATCAAGTCCGCGCAGGACTTCCAGGCCGCGGCGGCCGACGTCAACCAGACCTACAACTGGTTCTACGCCGACTCCCGTGACGTCGCGTACTTCAACTCGGGCTCGAACCCGGTCCGCAACCCGAACGTCGACCCGGCCATGCCGGTGAAGGGTGACGCCGGATTCGATTGGCAGGGCTGGAACCCCGACGGCAACCTCGCGAACTACACGCCGTCGTCGCAGCATCCGCAGTCGATCAACCAGGACTACTACATCAGCTGGAACAACGCGCAGGCCAACGGTTACGCGGCCAGCGGCGCGGACAAGAGTTCCGTGCACCGCGGCGATCTGATCGACGCGCGGGTCAAGAAGCTGATCTCCAGCGGCACCAAGGTGACGCGGGTGAACCTCACGCAGGCCATGGAGGAGGCCGCGCTCGCCGACCTCCGCGCGGAGAAGGTGCTGCCGGAGCTGTTCAAGGTGATCGACAAGGCGCCGGTGACCGGCCCGGCCGCGGACGCGGTGGCGAAGCTGAAGACGTGGCTCGCCGCGGGCGGCCTGCGCTCCGAGACCTCGCCGGGGAGCAAGGCCTACGCCAACGCCGACGCGATCCGCATCATGGACGCCTGGTGGCCGCTGCTGGTGAACGCCCAGTTCAAACCCGGCATGGGCGACGCCTACGGTCCCATGGTCGGGGTGCTGAAGATCAACGAGTCGCCGTCCGGCTGGCAGAACGAGGTCCCCGGCAAGCACGTCGGCCAGTCGCACGCCGGTTCGTCGTACCAGTCCGGCTGGTGGGGCTACGTGCACAAGGACATTCGTTCGGTGCTCGGCCAGCCCGTCGCCGGTCCGCTCGCCGTGAAGTACTGCGGTGGCGGTGACGTCAACGCCTGCCGTCAGGTGCTGCTCGACTCGCTGACGCAGGCGGCCGCGCAGCCCGCCAACACCGTGTACCCCGGTGACGGCGACTGCGCCGCGGGCGACCAGTGGTGCGCCGACACGATCATCCACCGCGCGCTCGGCGGCATCACGCAGGACAAGATGAGCACCCAGAACCGGCCGACCTTCCAGCAGGTCGTGGAGTTCCCGGCGAAACGCGGTGACAACATCGCGAACCTCGCCACCGGCCGCTCGGTGAGCGCGACCAGCCACGAGACGGGCTGGTACAACTCGCCCCCGTCCAAGGCCATCGACGTCGACCTGTCGACGCGCTGGGCGAGCGACTGGAGCGACGACCAGTCGATCACCGTCGACCTTGGCTCGGTGCAGCGCGTTTCCCGGGTCGTCCTGCATTGGGAGTCCGCGTACGGGAAGGCGTACAAGGTGCAGATCTCGTCGGACGGGACGAACTGGCGGGAAGTGGCGTCCATAGTGGACGGAGACGGCGGGAAGGACAACGTCGCCTTCGAAGCCGTGGACGCCCGTCATGTCCGGATGGCCGGAGTCCAGCGCGGCACCAAGTACGGCTACTCCCTCTACGAGTTCGAGGTCTACGCGCACTAGCAGGCGACGGTTTACGGTGGCGGGGTGGACACGAACGACTGGTCACCCCGCACCCTCGCCGTCGCCGCCGGACGTCCGGAGGGCCCCGGCGAACCGCTGAACGTGCCGATCGTCGCGGCGAGCACCTTCGACGCCGGCGCCGACCGCGCGTATTCGCGGGAGGACGGCACCCCGACGTGGGAGGCACTCGAAGCGGCGATCGGCGCGCTCGAAGGCGGGCACGCCACCGCGTTCGCCTCGGGAATCGCGACGCTCAGCGCGGTCGTCGACACCCTGCCCGTCGGCGCGAAGGTCTGCGTCCCGACGTTCTCCTACGCGGGTTCGCGTGGCCTGCTCGCCCACGCGCAGCGCACCGGACGCCTGGTGGTGACCGAGATCGCGCCGGACGACACGGCCGCGTGGGTCGCCGCCGCGGACGCCGACCTGCTCTGGCTCGAATCGCCGACCAACCCGACGCTCGACGTCATCGACATCGAGACGATCGCCGCCGCCGCGAACGGCCTGGTCGCCGTCGACAACACGTTCGCCACGCCGCTCGGGCAGCGGCCGCTGGACCTCGGTGCCGACATCGTCGTGCACAGCGCGACGAAACTCATCGGCGGGCACAGCGACCTGCTGCTCGGCCTGACCATCGCGGCCGACGAAGGCGTCGCGAAAAGCCTGCGCGACGCGCGCACCAGGTTGGGGGCGACCCCTGGGGCGCTCGAAGCGTGGCTGGCCCTGCGCGGGCTGCGGACGCTCCCGGTCCGTCTCGCCGAGCAGACGCGCACGGCCGCGCTGCTGGCCGCGCGGCTGGTCGACCACCCCGCCATCACGCGGGTGCGTTATCCCGGCTCCGGCACGATGATCGCGTTCGAACTCCCGGACGCCGAGACCGCGGACAAGGTCATCGGTTCGCTGCGGCTGATCCGGGCCGCCACCAGCCTCGGCGGGGTGGAGAGCCTGGTCGAGCGGCGGGCGTGGCTGGCAGGCGACGCCCACGTGCCCGCCGGGCTCGTCCGGTTCAGTGTCGGGCTCGAAGATCCGGAAGATCTCTGGACCGATCTGGCCTCGGCGCTCGGTTAGCACGTGGACGAGACGAAACCGCCCCGGCGGCTCGGTCAGTTGCTGTGGGGCCTGTTCTGGCTCCTGGTGCTCGGCTTCCTCGCGATCGTCGCGGCGGGCCTGCTGGCCGAGCTCGCGGCGTCGTCCTGCCCGGACGACGCGATCTGGGCCTGTACCGCCGAGAACCGGACCTTCGCCACCTTCCTGCCCGCGATCGGGTTCGGTCTCGGGCTCTTGCTGGCGCTGGTGGGCGGCGGCCGGGCCGTGCGGAACCGGACGTCGCCGAAGCCCTGGCTGTTCGTCGCCGGCCTCCTCGGCGCGGTCTCCCTCGCCGTGGCCTTGTTCCTGGTGTTCTGATCGTGATCTTCGGGTTGCCGGGCACCGGTGTCCGGCGGTAAATGGTCAGGGGTTCACCGAAACGTGGTCCGAAAGTGTGAACCGGTCGGTAGTGCGAGTGCGGAGAGTCTTCGGAAAAAGGGGATCCGGCCAGGATGAGCGGCGAATCCGGGTGGTTCGAGGGGCGGCGAAAAAATACTTCCGCAACGCAACCGTTCCGGCCCTCCGGGTGTTAACATTCGTTCGTCGCCGCGAGGGTTTCCCTCTGTTGAGCGACTTTCGGGCCCATGTATCGGGCAGGGACATTCCAGCGTTACCGGTTTTTCCGGTGGTTCTTGTCACGCCTTATCCGCTACGCCCTTCCGTACTTTTCGGGCAGGATCACGCTGTCACTCGAACGTGGGATTCCTTTCGGGTGATGGCAGGGTGGGGGTCACCCTGTGTTGCGATGTTTCCACTGGGAGATCATTTTGAAGAAGACGTTGGGCCGCCTCGCGGGCGCGGTGCTGGCCGGCGCCGTCATCTCGCTGGCCGTGACGCCGGTCGCGATGGCGCAGACCGAGACGACCACCACGCCGCCGGCTCCGTCGAGCGAGACCGCGACCTCGACTCCGGCCCCGCCGTCCTACTCGGGCGGCAAGGCGACGACGGCCCCGCCGGACTCGAGCGCCCCGGCCTCGTCGTCCTCGCAGGAGCCGACGCCGACCAGCAGCGGCAAGCCGACTTCCGGCAAGCCGTCGCCGACCTCCACCTCGGAGAAGCCGACCACCACCACCGCGCCGCTGCCGGAGCTGAACGTCGGCGCCGGATACGTCGAGGGCAAGGAAGGCGCGCTGGCCATCTTCTGCGGTTCGGAGCCCACCGACGTCACCGCGCCGGACTACATCATCACCGACTCGTTCCAGGACGGCGCCGACGCCTTCATCTGGGTCTACGCCATCGAGGCCAAGCCCGGCTTCAACGGCACCACGAGCACCTTCACCTGGACCTGCGACGGCAAGCCGGGCAAGGGTGACATCGAGATCGAGGAGATCGGCGGCGGCGCGACCGCACCGGGCGCCGACAAAAAGAAGAAGCAGGTCAAGCTGAAGCCCAAGGGCGGCATCGAGACCGGTTTCGGCGCCACCGCGGCCTGATCGATGAAGCTTCTGACGCAGGGCGGCCGCCTGGTCGCGGCCGCCCTTGTGCTTTCCCTCGCGCTGACGGGATGCGGCACCGACGAACCCGCCCCGCCCGCCGCGCAGCCGGCGGCGGAATCGGCACCGCCGGTGGTCAAACCGTTCAACGGGGCTCGCCCGACGAACGTGAAGATCCCCAAGATCGGCGCGGAATCGAGCCTGGTCACGGTCGCGATCGGCAAGGACGGCAAGATGTCCGTCCCGTCGGCGAAGAAACCGATGCAGGCCGCCTGGTACCGGTTCTCCCCGGTGCCCGGTGACGTCGGCCCGGCGATCCTGCTCGGTCACGTCGACGGCAACAAGCAGCCGGGTATCTTCTACAAGCTCAACGAGCTGAACCCCGGTGACGAGGTGGTCGTCGACCGCAGCGACGGCAAGAGCCTGAAGTTCGTGGTCGAGAAGAAGGACCAGGTGCCCAAGGACCAGTTCCCCGAGGAAGCGGTCTACGGCAACACCGACAAGCCGCAGCTGCGGCTGATCACCTGTGGCGGTGTCTTCGACCAGGAAGAGCACAGCTACAAGGACAACGTCATCGTCTACGCGAACCTGGTCGCCTGACGAGCGCTTTGAAGGGTCCTTTCCTCGCGGACTATGCGAGGAAAGGACCTTTTTTCGCATCCGGGGACGCGCTCAACCCAGGCCTGCGGCCGGGAACGGGAACCCGGCGGGAGCGGCCGCTTCGGTGTCGACCCACTTGCGCATCCCCGCGTCACAGGCCGCGTAACCCCAGTTGATCAACCGCTCCTGCAGCACTTCCGGCAGTTTCGTCAGGCGCGTCGGCGTCTCCGCCAGCTTGTGCGTGAGATCCACCGGCGCCGTCAGCGAATCCTTGAGCTCGAAGTTCTCGAGATCGACGTAGGAACCCCAGTAGGCGCCGCTGAAATCCTTCTCCACATAGGACTTCAGCAGCGCGCCCCGTCGCAACTCGCGCACCTGGTTGTCGATCACGTCGAGCACGCGCAGCAGCTGCCGTCCCCAGTCGCGGGGGACCTTCCGCCTGACCTTCATCCGCTTGCCCGCGTCGCTGACCAGCACCGTCGCGTGCCCTTCGACCGGGTCCAGGCCGAGGTTGTCGTAGACGCCGGCGTCGCTGAGCACGATCTTGCGTTTCCGGTCATCCGAATGCGGATCCTGGATCACGACGGGCGAAAGCATCGGCGGGAACGCCGAGGACGCGGCCACCGCGGTCGCGAGCGGGATGTTCCCGTGCGGCCCGTCCTGCCGGAAGAACCACCACAGCGCGCCGTCCTGGAGGTTCGTCGCGGTGAAGACGAACTGCGGGCCGCCGGGGTCGATGTCCTTGAGGCAGCAGTCGCCGAACAGGTGTTTCGCGTACACGCGCGCGAGTTCTTCACCGGCGCTCCGCCACGGGATCGCCATGGCCAGCAAGGTGACCGGGATGTCGAGCCGGGTGCGCGCCAGGTTCCGGATCGGCGCGACGACCTCGTCGTAGAAGTTGTCCGCCACACCGTTCTCGAACTTCAGCTCCGACCACGCGTGCGCGAGCACACCCGAGGCGATCGAGCCGCCCGAGACACTCGAGAACGTCGAGATCTTCGACAGCCAGCCGAGTTCGTTGAGCCGCCACAGCGCCCCGGTGTGGAACAACATCGCGCGGTAGCCGCCGCCGGACAGGGCGAGACCGACACCTCGGCGCGTCGTCGAAGGCTTCTTGATATCCCCCACCTGAGCGAGTGTAGGGGCGGATCAAGCAAGCAGGGGCCGCAATAGGCGACGTTGCTCCTCGGGGACGTACTCGGCGTAGTTGTCGTAGAGCGCCTGCTTCGCGAGACGAGAAGCGCACTCGCCATCGGAATCCCGGATCGCGCCGAGTACCTCTTCGTGGTGTGCCAGCCAGTTGCGCATCAGCGCCGTCCGGTCGTCCGCGTGCTCCAGCTTGTCCTCGATGAGCTCCAGTACGACACCGCGGACGACCTCGCCGCTGATCACCAGCAGCGGATTCCCAGTCGCGCGGGCGATGGCCTCGTGGAACGCGACGTCCGCGTGGGAGAACTCAGCGAAACCCTTCGAGACGCCCGCGCGCATCGCCTCCAGGGCCGCCTCCAGCTCGGCGAGATGGTCTTCAGTCCTGAGCTGCGCGGCGAGCAGATGTGCGGAACCGTCGAGGACCATGCGGAACTGCAACAGCTCGGAGAGGCCGATGTGGTCGGCGCGCGCGAGCCGGTGCATCGACCGGTGCAACGCGGCGGGGGAGGCGGCCAGGACCTCGGGCCCGCGCGGATCCCCGGGGCGCGAGCGGATCATTTCCGCCGCCTGCAGTACGCGCAGCGCCTCGCGCACGGTCGAGCGGCCGACGTCGAACTGGACCATCAGCTCGCGTTCGCTCGGCAGGCGGTCGCCCGGTTTGATCCGGCCGCTGAACACGGCTTCCTCGATCTGTTCGACGACACGCTGGTATGCGCGGACAGGGGCGACCGGCTCGAATTCCATCTTGACCCTGCCGTCTCGTCTGGTTTACTGGTCAGACCAGTCTACCGGTCAGGGGGCAGGATGAAAGCCCGGATTCACGCGACAGTGGCAGCGTTGCTGCTGGTGGTGTCCGGCTGCTCCGCCGGGTCGAGTGCCACGGTGGCCAAGGATCCCGGCACGCTCGCCATCGGCTACACCGCCGAACCCGCGAACTTCGACTTCACCCGCACGGACGGCGCCGCCATCCCGCAGGCCTTGCTCTACAACGTCTACGAGGGCCTGGTGAAACTCGACGCGGACGCGAAGATCGTGCCGCTGCTCGCCGAATCGTGGACGATCTCGGAAGATCGCAGGACCTACGACTTCAAGCTCCGGAAGGACGTGAAGTTCAGCGACGGGGCGCCGTTCACCGCCGAAGACGTCAAGTTCTCGCTGATGCGCGTGAAAACCGACTGGACGGTGTCGATCAAGTCCACAATGGACGTCGTCGACCGGGTGGACGTCGTGGCGCCGGACCACGCGCGGGTCGTGCTCACGAAGCCCAGCAACGGCTGGCTGTTCAGCCTCACCAGCCGCCTCGGCGCGATGTTCAGCCGCACCGGCGTCGCGGACCTGGCGAACAAACCGATCGGCACCGGGCCGTACACGGTGTCCTCGCGCCGGCGCGGCGATTCCATCGTGCTCAAGCAGAATCCCGCGTACTGGGGCAGGAAACCGGCCTACTCGACGGTGGTCCTCAAGTACATCAAGGATCCGACGGCGCTCAACAACGCCTTGCTCAGCAACGGGATCGACGTCATCTCCGCGATCACCGTGCCGGATTCGATCCCGCAGTTCCAGAGCGACGACCGGTTCACCGTCGTCGAAGGCACCACCAACAGCGAGGTCACGCTCGCGTTCAACAACGCGCGCCCACCGCTGAACGACGTCCGCGTGCGGCGGGCGCTGTCGTACGCCATCGACCGGAAGGCCTTGCTGGACACGGCTTGGGGCGGCCGCGGCACGCTCATCGGCAGCATGGTCCCGCCGACGGATCCCTGGTACGAGGACCTTTCGAACGCGTACCCGTTCGATCCCGCGAAGGCCAAAGCGCTGCTCGCCGAAGCGGGTCAGCCCAATCCTTCGTTGCGCCTGCGGATCCCGAACCTGCCGTACGCCGTCTCGGCCGCCCAGGTGGTGGCCTCGCAGCTGGCCGACGTCGGGGTCACGGTGACGATCGAGCCGCTGGACTTCCCGGCGGTGTGGCTCAAGCAGGTCTTCACCGACCGCGACTACGACCTGTCGATCATCCAGCACGTCGAGGCGCGCGACATCGTCACCTTCGGCAGGCCGAAGTACTACTGGGGTTACGACAGCAAGCCCGTCCAGCAGAACCTGGCGAAGGCGGACGCGGGCACACCCCAGGAGCAGGTCGACGCGATGCGCCAGGTCGCCCGGCGGCTGTCCGAAGACGCCGCCGCGGACTGGCTCTTCCTGTTCCCCAACGTGATCGTGGCGAAGAACAAGGTGACCGGGTTCGTCCGCAACCAGGTCAGCGAGTCCTTCGATCTCACGGGATTGGCGCCGCGATGACGGTCAAGATCGTGCGCCGCGTGGCGATCCTGGTGGCCAGTGTGCTGGTCGCGTCCATCGTGGTGTTCCTGTTCATGGCCGTGCTGCCGGGTGATCCGGCGCAGGTCGCGCTGGGCGTCAACGCGACGCCGGAGCTGGTCGCGAAGACGCGCGCCGAGTTCGGTATCGACAGGCCGTTGGTGACGCAGTACTTCGACTGGATCGGCGGTGTCCTGCAAGGCGACTTCGGCCGCTCGTACGTCACGCGCGAGGAGATCGGGCCCGCCCTGACCGACCGCCTCGGCGTCACGTTGTGGCTGGTCGGCGCCGGGATGCTGGTGGCGTTGCTGATCGCGATCCCGGCCGGGACGTTCGCCGCGGTGCGGCATCGGAACGCCGACGGCACCGCGGTTTCCGGGCTGTCACAGATCGGCGTCGCGATCCCCGCGTTCCTCGCCGGCATCATCCTGGTGCAGATCTTCGCGGTGCAGTTGCGCTGGCTGCCCTCCGGCGGCTGGACACCGCCCGTGCAGGATCCGGGCGAATTCCTCCGCGGTCTCGTTCTGCCTGCCTTGTCGCTGGGGCTCGTGCAGGGCGCGGTGCTCACGCGTTACGTCCGGTCCGCGGTGCTCGACACGCTGGGCCAGGACTATCTGCGCACGGCGCGGTCCAAGGGGCTGCGGCCGTTCCAAGCGCTGTTCCGCCACGGTCTGCGCAACGCCGCCGTGCCGGTGGTGACGGTGCTCGGCCTGCAACTGTCGACCCTGCTGATCGGCGCGGTCGTCGTCGAGCGCGTGTTCGTCCTGCCGGGGCTGGGCAGCATGCTGCTCGACTCGGTGGCGTCGCGGGATCTGTTGTCCGTGCAGGGGATCGTGCTGGTCCTGGTGGTCGGCGTGCTGCTGGTGAACTTCGTGGTCGACGTCCTCTACACGGTGCTCGACCCGAGATTGCGGGGTTCCTGATGCGTAGCCGCACTCTCGTCATCGGTGGCGTGCTGGTCGCGTTGATCGTCGTCGCCGCGCTGCTTTCGTTCGTGTGGACGCCGTTCGACCCGGTGAAGGTCGACGCGGCCAACCGGCTGCACGACTTCAGCGGCGCGAACCTGTTGGGCACGGACAGCTTCGGCCGTGACGTGCTCAGCCAGCTCATGGTCGGCGCGCGGACGACGCTGTACGTCGGTGTGGTCGCGGTCGGCATCGCCGCGGTGATCGGGACCCCGCTGGGCATCCTCGCCGGGATGTCGTCGCGGTGGCTCGGCGAGTTCGTCATGCGGGTCAACGATCTCGTGCTCGCGTTCCCGGCGTTGCTGCTGGCGATCATGTTCGGCGCGGTGTTCGGGGCGGACACGCTGACCGCCATGGTGGCGATCGGCATCGCCACCATCCCGTCGTTCGCGCGGATCGCGCGGTCGGGGACGCTGCAGGTGATGAGCAGCGAGTTCGTGCTGGCCGCGCGGTCGGCCGGCCGGTCGCGGCTGAACATCGCGGCGCGGCACGTCCTGCCGAACATCTCCGGGCTGCTGATCGTGCAGGCGTCGGTGTCGTTCGCGATCGCCGTGCTCGCGGAAGCGGCGCTGTCGTTCCTCGGGTTCGGCACCCGGCCGCCGACGCCGTCGTGGGGCCGGATGCTCCAGGAATCGCAGATGTTCCTGACCCTGCACCCGCGGCTCGCGCTCGTGCCCGGCGTCGCGATCGCCATCGCCGTGCTCGGCTTCAACCTGCTCGGTGACGGCCTCCGCGATCGACTCGACCCCCGATTGGCGGCGCGGCTATGACACTCGAAGTCCAAGGGCTCGGCATCTCCGGGCTGGTCCGCGAAGTCTCGTTCGGCATCGCGCGGGGTGAGCGCGTCGGGCTGATCGGCGAGTCGGGTTCCGGGAAGTCGTTGACGGCGTTGTCGATCATGGGGCTGCTGCCCGAAGAGCTCGCCGCGTCCGGATCGGTGAAACTCGACGGCCGCGAGCTGCTGGGCGCGCCGGAGAAGGAGCTGTCGCGGCTGCGCGGCAATGAGATGTCGATGGTGTTCCAGGAGCCGATGACCGCGCTGAACCCGGCGATGCGGGTCGGCGCGCAGGTGGCCGAGCCGATGCGGATCCACCGAAACGGCCGGAAGGATCCCGAGGCTTTGCTGGCTTCCGTCGGGCTGCCCGGCGTCGCCCGCGCGTATCCGCATCAATTGTCCGGCGGTCAGCGGCAACGCGTCGTCCTCGCGATCGCGCTGGCCAACGACCCGAAGCTGCTGATCTGCGACGAGCCGACGACGGCACTGGACGTCACCGTGCAGGCGCAGATCCTGGAACTGATCCTCGACGGCGTCCGGCAGCGGGAAAGCGCACTGCTGTTCATCACGCACGATCTCGCCGTCGTGGCGTCGGTCTGCGAGCGGGTGCTGGTGATGCTGGACGGCGAGATCGTCGAAGCGGGCACCACCCGCGAGGTGCTCACGGAGCCGAAGCACGAGTACACGAAGAAGCTCCTGGCCGCTTCGGACCTGGAGGCGAGCCGATGATGATCTCCGTACGGGACCTGGAGCGCCGCTACACGCGTCGCGATGTGCACGCCTTGCGCGGTGTCTCTTTCGACGTCGAAGCAGGTCAACGCTTTGGGATCGTGGGCGAGTCAGGTTCGGGAAAGTCCACTTTGGTCAGATTGCTGGCCGCGCTCGACAAGCCGACGGCGGGCAGTGTCTCGTTCCAAGGAAAGCGAATCGACACCCTGCCCGAACGCAAACTCGGCTTCCTGCGGTCGGAACTGCAGATCGTCTTCCAGGATCCGATGGGTTCGCTCGATCCGCGGATGCGGGTGCGCGACATCATCTCCGAACCGTTGGGCCGCCGGGATCCCTCGCGGGTCTCGGAGCTGCTGAATGCCGTCGGCCTGCCGGAAGACGCCGCCGGCCGCTATCCGCACCAGTTCTCCGGCGGGCAGCGGCAGCGCATCTCGATCGCGCGGGCGCTCGCGCCGAATCCGAGCGTCCTCATCGCGGACGAACCGGTGAGCGCGCTCGACGTCTCGGTGCGGAAGCAGATCCTCGACCTGCTCGCGTCGCTGGTCGAGCTGTATTCGCTGACGCTGATCTTCGTCTCGCACGACCTCGGCGTGGTGCGGCACGTCTGCGACCGGGTCGCGGTGATGCGGCGCGGCGAGATCGTCGAGATCGGCGACGTCGACCAGGTCTACGACGCGCCGGAACACGAGTACACCAGGGAACTGCTGGCGGCGGCGCCGAATCTGCGGGCCGAACTGGCAAGGCTGCGGGGAGGGGACGATGGCTGAGTATCCCGAGGGACTGCCGATCGGTGACGGCTGGGTGTCCACTGTGGACTACTCGACGGTGAGCTTCCCGTACGACGGGAGCGAGATCGGCCGGGCGCCGGTCGGGACGCCGGAGCTGGCCGCGCGCGCGATCGACGAGGCCGTCGCGGTGTTCAAGCAGGTCGCGGCGCTGCCGTCGCGTACCCGGCGTTCGCTCCTGAACGCCGTCGCCGCCGCTCTGGAAGCCCGGCGTTCCGAGTTCGAGCAGCTGCTGGTGCTGGAGACCGGCAAGCCGCTGGTCGACTGTCGCGTCGAGGTCGCGCGCACGATGGTCACCTGGCAGGCCGCCGCGGAGGAGGTCTCGCGGCTGCACGGCGAGACCGTGCCGCTCGATCTCCTGCCCTCCGGCGACGGCCTGGTCGGATTCTGGAAACGCAAGCCGATCGGTGTGGTGGTCGGCATCGCCGGGTTCAACTATCCGCTGCTGCTGGCGTCGCACAAGATCGCGCCCGCCATCGCCGCGGGTTGCCCGGTGGTGGTGAAACCGGCGCCGCAGACGCCACTGGCGACGTTGTGGCTGGTGCATCTGGTGCGCTCGCTGACCGACCTGCCCGCGATGGTCCAGCTGGTCACCGGTGACGCGGCCGTCGGCTCGGCGCTGGTCACGGACCGGCGGGTCGGCGCGGTGTCGTTCACCGGATCCGCGCTGGTCGGGCATCGGATCGCCCGCGACGCCGCGCCCACGAAGACGTTGCTGGAGCTCGGATCCAACGCGGCTCTCGTGGTCGCGGAGGACGCCGATCTCGACGCGGCCGCGGACGCCGTGCTGCGCGGTGGGTTCTACGCGTCCGGGCAGGCCTGCATTTCGGTGCAGCGCGTGCTGGTCGTGGACGCGGTCGCCGAGGAATTCACCGAACGGGTACTCGCGCGGCTCGGCGAGGTCGTCACCGGTGATCCCCGCGACGAGAAGACGCGAGTCTCGGCGCTGATCGACCCGGGGTCCACCCAGCGCGTCCAGGAGTGGGTCGACAAAGCGACTTCGGCCGGAGCGCGGCTGGTCGGGGGTGGTGTCGACGGCACGGTGATCCGGCCGACCGTGCTGCTCGACGTGCCCGACGGCCTCGAATGCTGGGACGAGGAGATCTTCGGTCCCGTGGTCTGCATCCGCACCGTGTCCTCTGTGGACGAAGCGTTCGACGCGGTCAACGCGTCGCGCTATGGCCTGCACGCCTCGGTGTTCAGCACGTCGCTGAAGACGGCTTTCCGCGCGCTCGACGAGCTCGAAGTCGGTGGCGTGGTGGTCAACGAGGTGCCCGGTTTCCGGTCCGACACCATGCCGTACGGCGGCGTGAAGGATTCCGGGATCGGGCGGGAAGGGCCGCGGTTCGCGGTCGAGGAACTGACTGTGACCAGGATGGCGGTGCTGCGCCCGTGACGTACGAAAACCTGTTCCGGCTCGACGGAAAGCGAGCCGTCGTCCTCGGCGGTGGCAGCGGGATCGGCCGCGAGTCCGCGAAGGCGCTGGCCGCGCACGGTGCCGAAGTGATCGTCGCGGACCGCGATGTCGCCGCGGCCAAGGAAACCGGCGTGGGCGAGGCGTACGAGATCGACCTGCTCTCCGACGGTGCGGCCGCGCGGGCGGCCACGGAACTCGGCGAGATCGACATCGTGGTGCTGACCGCCGCGACCAACGTGCGCAAACGGCTGCTGGAGTACACGCGCGAGGAATTCGACCGGGTGATCGCGCTGAACCTCGGCGCGACCTTCGAGGTCGTGCGCGCGTTCGGCGCCGGGATGGTCGAACGCGGGCGGGGGAGCATCATCGGGTTCTCGTCGATCCGTGGCACCACCGTCGAGCCCGGTCAAGGGCCATACGCGGCGACGAAAGCCGGGCTGGTGCAGCTGTTCCGCACGGCCGCGGCGGAGTTCGGCCCGGCCGGGGTGCGGGTGAACGCGATCGCGCCCGGCGTCGTCGAGACTCCGCTGACAGCGCAGATCAAGGCGAATCCGGCCTGGTACGACGCCTATGCGACCAAGGGTGCGCTCGGCCGGTGGGCGCGTCCGGACGAACTCGCGGGCGCCGTCGTCTACCTGGCGTCGGACGCGTCGTCGTTCGTCACCGGCTCCGTACTGGCGGTGGACGGCGGCTGGACCGCGGTCGACGGCCGCTTCGAACCGCCCGCGACGTAAGGAGTGTTGCCGTGCCGGAGTTGCCTGATCTGACCGCCGTCGAACTGGTCGCGCAGTACCGTGCCGGGACGCTGTCGCCGGTCGAGGTCACCGAAGCCGTCCTCACGCGTATCGAAGCGCGCGAACCCGAGCTGCACGCGCTCTACGCGTACGACCCGAGCGGCGCGCGTGAAGACGCGAAGGCGTCCGAAAGCCGTTGGCACGCGGGTGAACCGCTCGGCCCGATCGACGGCGTTCCGTTGACGCTCAAGGAGAACATCGCGACCCGCGGCACCCCGGTCCCGCTCGGCACTGCCGCCACCGCGCTGACGCCCGCGCCCGAAGACGCCCCGGCGGGCGCTCGCGTGCGTGAGTCCGGCGGTGTCCTGCTGGGCAAGACGACCATGCCGGATTACGGGATGCTGACTTCCGGGCTGTCGAGTTTCCACACCGCGTCGCGGAATCCTTGGGACACCACGCGCACCCCCGGCGGCTCCAGCGCCGGTGCCGGTTCGGCGGCCGCCGCCGGTTACGGTCCGCTGCACGTCGGCACCGACATCGGCGGCTCGATCCGGCTGCCCGCCGGCTGGTGCGGCCTGGTCGGGCTGAAGCCGAGTTTCGGCCGGGTGCCGGTGGATCCGCCGTTCCTCGGCCGCGTCGCCGGGCCGATGACGCGGACCGTGGCCGACACCGCGTTGCTGATGAGCGTGCTGTCCGGTGTGGACGGTCGCGACCACCTCTCGCTGCCGCCGTCGTCTCTCGACTGGTCTTCGCTCTCGGCCGAGGTCAAGGGCCTGCGGATCGGGCTCCATCTCGATCCGGGCGTCGGGCTCCCGGTGCTGCCCGAGACGATCGCCGCCGTCACCGAAGCCGCGCGTGTCTTCGAGGCCGCGGGCGCCGTCGTCGAGCCGGTTTCGCCGTTCCTGCGCCGCGAAATGCTCGACGGACTCGACACCTTCTGGCGGGTCCGCGCCTGGTCGGACATGTCGGCCCTGCCCGAAGACCGCCGCGCGAAGGTGCTGCCGTACATCGCCGACTGGGCCGCCGGCGGCGCCGACGTCAGCGGTGTCGACGCCTACCGCGGTTTCGCGCAGATCGACGCCATCGCCGTCGCGACCCTGCGCGCGACCGAGCGCTTCGACGTCGTCCTGTCCCCGACCTGCCCGGTCTCGGCCCCGCCCGCGGAGTGGCCCTCGCCGACCAACGACCCGCGCCGCCCGTTCGAGCACATCGCGTTCACCGTGCCGTACAACATGTCCGGCCAGCCCGCGGTCTCCATCAACTGCGGCTACACCAGCGACGACCAGCCCATCGGCCTCCAGATCAGCGGTCGCCGCTTCGCCGACCTCGACGTCCTTCGCGCCGCTGCCGCCTACGAATCCCTTCGCCCCGCTCCGCGCCCCTGGCCCTGACTAGTTCAGGCGGGTGTCGAGATGAGTGAGCCACGAGTCCAAATGCGGGCATTGTGTGCGGAGTGCGTCGATGCCCAAATCCGCTATGGCCAGTGGTCCGTCGTTCGTTTTCGAGTAGCCCGCGCAGTAGCGAGTGAGGCGTTTCGAAGGAGCGGTATCGAGACCGTCGTTCACCAGCTCGGGACCGCCCGCGCCGTGTACGTCTTTTCGAAGTCGGTCCGCCAGGTCGGTGCCGGCGAACAGCCAGCCGATCTGCTCGGCCGCGGCGAAGACCCAGGTCTCGAGTTCGTGCAGGACCAGATGGGGAACGAACCGCGTATCCGAAATCGCCGACACCAGCGACTTCTCGACATGTTCGACTCGCTCGTATGCGGAGGACGATGGCCTGTTCCTCATGCCCGGACTATCGGATGGAAAGCCGTAGTAGTCGAACAAGATGGCAAGAGTGTGGATATCTCTGTTGCGCAGCAACAGCCTGATCTCTTGCTCGAGCTTGGCCCAGCTGCTCACGCCGCCACGGCTGGCCGGCCCGGTGGCCGGTCTCTTCGTTGTCACGATGGACTTCGTGATCGTCCAGCCTCGATCCTGAAGATACGGTTCCAGGACACTGTCGACGACGATCTCTTCGGTCTGCCCTTCGACCAGGAAGTGCAGGTGTCGATACTCGGCCGTCATCCGCGCCTGTTCTCTTCCCGCGTGGGGCGTCCGCCGAGCAGGTTCTTTTCCCACAGTTCGCCGAGCGAGTAGTCGGCCAGCCAGTCTTCCAGTGTGGAGACGTCCGGCCGGGTGAAATCGGAGGCGCCCGCCTTGCGTTCGACAACTATCAGGTCGCCGACTTCGAATTGATTCATCAGCGTCACGGACTGGGTGGCGATGAGCACCTGGCTGCGCCGCGATGCCTGGCGCAGCAGATCCGCGAGTTGAACGATCGCGAACGGGTGGAGCCCGAGCTCGGGCTCGTCCAATACGACAAGACCTGGCAGTTCCGGTTGCAGCAGAAGTGTCGCCAGACAGACGAACCGCAGGGTTCCATCCGACATCTGGTTCGCCGAAAAGACCGCATCCGAGTCTTTTTGCTGCCAGCGCAACAAGATTCGGTCGTTGTTGTCGGGCTTGAGGATGAAGTCCCGAAAGAAGGGTGCCACAAGCCGGATCGCGCCGACTATCCTTCGGTATGCCGAGCTCTCGGCGGGATCCCCACTTCTCTGTAAGCGGTACAGGTAGGCGGCGAGATTTCCCGCGTCGTTCCGTAGTCTTATGTCGTCCGCCGTCGGGACCATGCGCTTGACCGGTGCATCGGCACTGGTGTCGTGAAAGTGGTAGACCTTGCAACCACGGAGCAGGTCAATGAACTGCGATGCGACCCGGCTCGGGTTCCGATCGACCTCGTCCGGTAGCCGTGTTTCCCGATGCCCGCTCCCGATCGGCCGGCTGTAGGGCCGGTCGTCTCCCTCCGATCGGGAGTGCAGGAGCTCCGACTCGAAGACCAGTTCGTCCCTGGTCGCCGCGACCAGAGTGGCTTCATAGGAGTTGGCCCCGGCTTCCAGGTGAAGGTGGATCCGGGGCGATGACTCACCGACGTTGAGCAGCGCTGAGGCCCCGCCGTTGAGTCCGACGAACAATCCCAGCTCGCCCTCGACGATCCGGCCGAGTAGTTCGAGCGCGTGGACGAAGTTGCTCTTGCCCGCGCCGTTCGCGCCGATGAGCACGTTCATCGCACCCAGTTCGACGCGCGCCGAACGGATCGAGGTGAATCCCTCGATCTCGATCGACGTCAGCCGCTGATGGGTCATGGGCACAGCTTAGGCAGGCGTCCATATGAGTTGCCTAACGACCGCATTCAGAGGACGAAATGCGTCAGGAGCCGATCGCTTCGGCCAGCGCCAGGATCCGCCGCGCGTTGTCCACGTGCAGGTTCTCGATCATCCGCCCGTCCACGGTCACGACGCCCTGCCCGGCCGCCTGCGCCTCCTCGAACGCCGCGATGATCTTGCGCGAGCGCGTGATCTCCTCCTCGGACGGCGCGAAGATCCGGTTGCACGGCTCCAGTTGCGCCGGGTGGATCAGGGTCTTGCCGTCGAAGCCGAACTGACGCCCCTGAACGCATTCCGCCTCGAAGCCTTCGAGGTCCTTCACGTCGTTGTAGACGCCGTCGAGGATCGCCTTGCCGGTCGCCCGCGCGGCCAGCAGCGCGAGCGAAAGCCCGCCCAGCAGCGGCGCGCGGCCGGGGACGAACTCGGCGTGCAGTTCCTTCGCCAGGTCGTTCGTGCCCATGACCAGCACGGTCAGCCGTTCGGACGCCGACGCGATCTCCTCGGCGTGCAGCATCGCGACCGGCGTTTCCACCATCGCCCAGATCTTCGTGTGGTCCGGTGCGCCGCCGAGCTCCAGCGCGCGCTCGATGTTGTGCACCTCGGCGGCCGAGTTCACCTTCGGCACCACGATCGCGTCCGGGCCCGCCTGTGCGGCGGCACGGAGGTCGGCGTCGTGCCATTCGGTGTCGAGGCCGTTGACGCGAATGGTCACTTCGCGCTTGCTGTACTCCTTCGACGACGCGGCCGCGCAAACGCGTTCACGTGCGGCTTCCTTCGCGTCGGGAGCGACGGCGTCTTCGAGGTCGAGGATCAGCCCGTCCGCGTCCAGCGTCTTGGCTTTTTCCAGCGCTCTTTCGTTCGCACCGGGCATGTAGAGGACGGAACGACGGGGGTTCATCAGGAAGCCTCCTTCGTGGCCGCGTCGTACGCGGCGGCGAGTTCAGGATCGTCGGCGGCGAGGGCGTCCGCGAGTTCGGCGACCACCCGGCACTGCTTCACCGAGGCGTCGTCCTGCATCTTCCCGTCGATCATCACCGCGCCGGTGCCGTCACCCATCTCGGCGATCACGCGCCGTGCCCAGGCGACGTCCTCCGGCGAGGGCGAGAACACCTTCTTGGCGATGTCGATCTGCACCGGATGCAGGCTCCAGGCGCCAACGCAGCCGAGCAGGAACGCGTTGCGGAACTGGTCCTCGCAGGCCACGACGTCGCGGATGTCGCCGAACGGCCCGTAGTACGGCAGGATCCCGTTCGCCGCGCAGGCGTCCACCATCCGCGCGACGGTGTAGTGCCACAGATCCTGCTGGTACGTCGTGCGTCCCTCGTTCAGGTCTTCGCCGGTCGGGTCGGTGCGCACCAGGTAACCGGGGTGCCCGCCACCCACCCGGGTGGTCTTCATGCGGCGGCTGGCGGCGAGGTCGGCCGGGCCGAGCGAGATGCCCTGCATCCGGGGGCTCGCGCCCGCGATCTCCTCGACGTTCGCGACGCCGCTGGCGGTCTCCAGGATCGCGTGCACCAGCAGCGGTTTCGTGAGCCCGGCCCGCGCTTCGAGCTGCGCGAGCAGCCTGTCGACGTAGTGGATGTCCTGCGCGCCTTCGACCTTCGGCACCATGATCACGTCGAGTTTGTCGCCGATCTCGGTGACCAGTGTGATCAGATCGTCGAGCACCCACGGCGAGTCGAGGCTGTTGACGCGGGTCCACAGCTGCGTCTTGCCGAAGTCGGTCGACTTCGCGATGGAGACGAGCCCGTTCCGCGCGGCCTCCTTGCGGTCGGCGCGCACGGCGTCTTCGAGGTTCCCGAGCAGGACGTCGACCTTCTTGGCGATGTCCGGGACCTTGGCGGCCATTTTCTCGTTGCTGGGATCGAAGAAGTGGATCATCCGCGAAGGAGGCACGGGGATCTGGCGGAGCGGTTCCGGCGCCCCCACCGCGAGCGGGGCGAAGAAATCCTTCGGCGAACGCATCGTTCCTCCATCGCAACGGGCTAAGTGACCGACGAGTAACCCTAAACCCGGAAGGCGGGGAACCGCTGCGGCGCAGCTCACCTCCAAGGGGACACGATCGGGAATCGCGGAGGATTCTGTGGACGACTGGGCCTTGCCGGGTTTCACCGAGATGGGGTCACTGGGCGAAGGTGGGTTCGGCCGGGTCGTGCTGGCCCGGCACGACGAATCCGCGCAGGTCGTGGCCATCAAATACCTGTACGCGCGGTTCGCGGCAGACCCGCGACGCCTGGCCGAATTCCGCCATGAGGCGCAGATCCTGAGCCGCGTTTCGGGGCCTCACATCGCCCGGCTGCACCAGTTCGTCGAGACCCCGCAAGGGGCCGCGATCATCATGGAAGCCGTTCACGGAATCTCCCTGAAAGAGATCCTCGGCCGACAGGAGAAGCTCGAACCCGAAGCCGCGCTGGCCATCCTCAAGGGCTCGCTGCTCGGACTCGCCGGCGCGCACGCCGCGGGCACCGTCCACCGCGACTACAAACCGGCGAACGTCCTGGTCACCCGCGAGGGGCAGAGCAAACTCGTCGACTTCGGCATCGCCGTGCTCGCCGGACAGACCGGGGTCGCCGCGGGCACGCCCGCGTACATGGCGCCCGAGCAGTGGGCCGGCGGCGTCGCCACGCCCGCGACCGACGTCTACGCCGCGACCTGCGTGTTCTTCCAGTGCGTCGCCGGGCACCGGCCGTACGAGGCAGAGCAGGTCGAAGTGCTCCGCACGCTGCACGAATACGCCCCGATCCCGTTCGGCGAGGTGCCCGAACCCGTCCGCGACCTCATCGCGCGCGGCATGGCGAAGGACGTCGCCCAGCGGCCCTCGGGCGCGGCCGAATTCGTCACAGAACTGGAGGCGTCCGCCAGGAAGGCGTACGGCGAGGACTGGGAGCGCAACGGCTGGCACTGGCTCGCGAAGGGCGCCGGGGTCCTGGTCGCCCTTTCCCCGCTGGCCCTGCTCGGCGCCGGCACGGCCGCGGCACCGGTCGTCGCGGGCGGGGTGGCGGCGACAGCGGGCGGCGGGATCGCGATCGGTCTCAAGGTGACCGCCGCGATCGCCGCCGTCACCGCGGCCGCCGTCGGCACGGTCGTCGTGGTCAACGCCGACAGCGACGAAGCGCCGCCTCAGACGACGACCGTCGCCGCGATGAAGGTCGACCTCCTCACCCGAACCGAGAAATTCGACGGCTTCGACTACAACGGCAAGTACGTCCGGATCAGCGGTTTGAAGGACAAGGCCGCCGAAGAGCGGGTCAACAAGGTGCTGATGGCGCCGATCGACGGCTGGCTCGCGGGCTTCTGGCCCGACGGCTACCCGCCCCAGCGGGAACCCGACGGCGACATCCCGCATATGAAGTCCGAAGCCGAGATCCTGCGCCAGGACGACAAGCTGCTCACGGTCGTCTACAAACGCTCGATCGACTCCGTCCAGTTCGGCAACCACGGCGGCTTCAGCATCCGGCCGATCGTCATCGATCTGACGAAGGGCGAACAGATCCCCAACGCGCGCCTCTTCGACAACGTCGACGGTTCCGCCGACCGGATGCGCATGCTCGAAGACATGCTCTTCGACGCCGCCAAGCCGGGTGACTGCCTCGCCGACGCCCCGAGCGAACCGGCGCACCTGCCGGTCGGCGCGATGTCGGATCCGTGGTCCGTCACCGGCGACACCGTGCTGCAGGCGGCGCCGACCACGAACGGGATGACGTTCTACGTCTACGGATCCGTGCTCGGCTACCCGCGCGTCTGCGACCCCACGCAGGTCACCGTCGAATACCGTCACCTCCTCCACCTCATGAGCCCGGCGGTCATGAACCTGCTCGGCGGCACGCAGGGACAAGGCACCAAAGTGCACGACGTCGGCGCCTTCACCCTCACGACGCCGGAAAAGTGGTCGCTGCTCTCCGGCGCTCCCATCGAGCGCTACCTGGTGACCGCCGACCAGTGCACCCAGCCGTTCCGCTGCGCGGGCGTCGTCTTCAGCGACAACTCACGGACCGACCCGGCCACGCCGCCGTATGAACCCGGCAAGCCCTACAACCGCTCGACCGGCCCGCGTCCCTGCCACTCCATCGGCGCACCCGGTGAGACCCAGGGGGCGCCTACCCTCCAGATGAAGGAACTTCGCCCGGTCGGAACGAAGCGGGCCGCCTACGAAGAGTGGCGGCTCACGTGTTCCAGCGGCGGCGCGGTCACCCAGCGGGTCTGGTTCCTGCCGAAAACGCAGCTCGTGATCGTCGACGAATGGAACACTCCAGGCCTCGACAAGATTCTGGAAGAGGCGCAGTGGAACTGAGCGACGAGTGGAGACTCCCCGGCTTCACCGAGCTGGAGCAGCTGGGCACCGGCACCTTCGGCCGCGTGGTGCTCGCCCGCCAGGACAACACCGGCCACGTCGTCGCGATCAAGTACCTCTTCTCCCGCTTCGCCGCGGACCCCGCGCATCTCGCCGCGTTCCGGCAGGAAGCGCTGGCGCTGCACCGGGTGTCGAGCCCGCACGTCGTGAAGCTGCACGAGTTCTTCGAGACGCCGCAGGGCGCGGCGATCGTCATGGAGGCGATCAACGGAGTCTCCCTGCGTTCGGTGCTCCAGGCCGAAGGCGCTCTCGAACCCGAAGCCGCTCTCGCGGTGCTGAAGGGTTCGCTGCTCGGGCTGGCCGCGGCGCATTCCGCGGCGGTCGTCCACCGGGACTACAAGCCGGCCAACGTCCTCGTCGCCGACACCGGCGAGAGCAAGCTGGTCGACTTCGGCACCGCCGTCCTGGCGGGGGAACGCGGCCCTTCCGTCGGCACACCCGCGTACATGGCGCCCGAGCAGTGGTCGGGCGGGCAGGCCACGCCCGCGACCGACGTCTACGCCGCGACCTGCGTGTTCTTCCAATGCGTCGCCGGGCACCGGCCCTATCAGGCCGACGACACCGAAGTGCTCCGCACGCTGCACGAACACGCGCCCATCCCGTTCGGCGAAGTTCCCCAGCCGGTGCACGAGATCGTCGCGCTGGGGATGGCGAAGGACCCGACGAAACGACCGGTCGACGCGCTCGTGTTCGTCAGCGAACTGGAACGCGTCGCCCGTGCGGGTTACGGCGACGAATGGGAACGCAAGGGCTGGTCACGGCTCGCGAAGGCGGCGGGCGTGCTCGTCGCGGCGACGCCGTTGGTCCTGCTCAGCGCCGGTACGGCGGCCGCGCCCGGGGTCGCCGCCGCCGGGACGGGCGCGGCGGCCGCGTCGACCGGCGGGATCGCGGCCGGCCTGAAGGTCGCCATCGGTGTCGTCGCGGCGACGGCCGCCGTGGTCGGCTCGGTGGTCGTCTTCTCCGACGCGAGCACGCCGCCGCCGTCACCGCCGACCACGCAGCAGGCCGTCGCGCTCAAGGTCGCCATGAAGACCCGGTCCGGGACGGTGCCAGGGACGACCCTCCCCTACAGCGGGGACCACCCCGAGGTGACCGGGTCGCCCGACCAAGCCTGGCTGAAGCGCGTCAACGACGCCCTGGCGGCGCCGATCGACGAGTGGAACCGCAAGACCGGCCCGGGCGCCGCCAAGCTGGAGCCGGAACGCGGCCCGTACAAGCTCCTCACGAAGGCCGAAGTGCGCTCGCAGAACGAGCGGTACCTCTCGGTGCGCTACACGCACGACCTCGAGAACAAACCGCATTCGACCTGGGGAAACGGTCGTGCCGCGGTGACCATCGACCTGAAGGAGGGCAAGGCGCTCACGCCCGCCGAGCTGTTCGCCCCCGGAAAGTTCACCGACGACGGACTGCGGACCCTCGCCGAACTGCTCTGGCCGGACAAACAGCAGTGCGGTGCGCTCAGCAGCACCTTCCCGTACCAGCCCCTCAAGACGGCCGACCTCACCGAGGAGCCGAAGGTGTGGCTCGCGTTCGCCCCGTCGGCCGTCGAGGTCACCGTCGACCTCAACCTTCTCGGCTTCGCCACCGCCTGCGGAGTCCAGGACTACACGCTGCCGTACGACAAGGTGACCGGTCTGCTGAACCCGGAGCTCGTCGAGGGCGTGACCGGCGGAAAGCCACTGAAGGGGACTTCGTCCGCCCCGTCGGCGCCAAGCGGTAGCGATGTGTCGGCGGGCGCGCTCACCCTGCATCTGCCGCAGGACTGGTCGGTGGTGTCGCAGGGGCTGGAGAAGGTACTCGTCGCCCCCGGCTGCCCGGATCCCAAGAAGTACTTCAACTGCAAGTACGTCCTCCTCACGGACAACACCCAGGAATCCGCCGAACAGCCGCCGTACCGGCCAGGCGAGTTCTACCGGCGCAGCGCGGGCGGCCGGGCCTGCAACGCCGCCGGGCGAAAGGACCTCCGCCAAGAGGGTGACGCCGTCCGCACGGTTTCCACCACCGCACCGGTCGGCGGGGCTTCGGCGACCTACGAGGAGTGGACGATCCAGTGTGTTCCTCGTGGACAGACGGGCGGAAGCGGCGAGACACAGGTGACCCAGCGGATCTGGTTCGTTGCGGACAGGCAAATCGTGGTGATGGACGAGTGGCGGACGCCGGGCGTCGAAGAACTCCTCCGCACCGCGACGATTTCGTGACCTGACCTGCGAAGGTCCACAGTGGAATGAGTATTCGTTGGGCCGAATGGCCTAACGTTCCGCTTCGTCGTCCGTGACCGTTCGGAGACGCCGGGTGACACCACTTACCTCCGCCTCACTCGGTTGGCGGCACGTAGGACTGAAGTCCGATGACCGCCTACCGACCGGTCACCGATGACAAGGCGCCGCCGATCGCAGCCACTCCCGTTGTCCGGCGCCGTCGCCTCCCCGCCCTGTTAGACAGTTCATGTGCCGCTTCCACCGAGGTGGCACGGGATGAAGAGCCCTAGGGAAACCAGGTTCGAAGGAGGCGGAACGTGGCGGCTACACCGAACATGGAGAGCTCGACGGTCGCCGGTGGCGCGAAGCGCAGCCGGTCACTGCCGAGCCGGGTGGTGCCGCCGATCGAACTGCCCGCGAGCGTCGGGGAGCTTTCGCGCAAGGCGGCGGCCCTGCTCGGCTGGAACGGCATCGTGTTGCCGGAGACCACCGTGCTCGGCCGCAAGATCTGCGTGGTCGCCCGGCTCCGTACCGACGTGCACGCCGAGCGCATCGCGATGGGCATGGGTCCCGTCGTCGATCGCGCCACCGTCGACACCTGGACATGGCCAGAGCTGGCCGCGACCGCACCCGCGCCGGCCGCCGAGATCATCGGCGTCCTCGCGGTCGCCCGGCACTGGCGCACCGCGATGGCCTCCGCGGTTCCGTTCGCACGTTACGGCGAGGCCGCGATGGTTCTCCCATCGCCTGCCGTACTGACGGAAGACTACGTCGGCAACTGCCTGCCGCGTGCCCGCGCCTACGGGCTCGGCATCGTCACCGCCGACCCCAACGCGCTCGCCGACCTCGACCTCGAAGGCCACGGCGACCGCATGATCCTCGACGAGGACCCGGTCTCGCGCCTGGTCAACGAGATCGTCTACGACCAGCTGCTCCGCGAAACCGAGCTCCCTGCCGAAGTGGACTGAACGCGCTACCGTCGGGTCCATGCGAGTAGTCATTGCCGGTGGACACGGACAGATCGCGCTGAAACTGGAGAAGCTCCTCTCCGCACGTGGTGATCAGGCGGTCGGGATCGTGCGCAACCCCGATCACGTCGCCGATCTCGAAGCGGCCGGTGCCGAAGCCGTCGTGCTCGACCTGGAACAGTCCGATGTGGACGCCGTCGCCAAGGTGCTCGACGGTGCCGACGCCGCCGTCTTCGCGGCGGGCGCCGGGCCAGGCAGCGGCACCGCTCGCAAGGACACTGTGGACAGAGCCGCCGCGGAACTCTTCGCGGCCGCCTCCGAGCGGGCGGGCGTCCGGCGGCATATCCAGGTCGGCTCCATGGGCGCGGACAAATGGGAGACCGCGGACGTCCCGGACGATTTCCGGATCTATCTCAAGGCCAAGAAGGTGGCCGAAGACGATCTGCGCGCCCGCGATCTCGACTGGACGATCCTCCGGCCGGGGCAGCTCACCAACGACGAGGGCACCGGGAAGATCCGGATCGCCGAATCCACCGGCCGCGGGCCCATTCCCCGGCAGGACGTCGCCGCGATCCTCGTCGCGCTGCTCGACACCCCGTCGACGGCGGGCCGCGTCCTCGAAGCGATCTCGGGTGATACTGCTATCTCTCAGGCCTTTTCCGCTCTGTGAAACCGTAGTGTGTGGACGTAATCCGTCTTTTGAATGAACGGAGTAGGTCCTTGCGCGAGGACATCGCGGTCTTCAGCGGCAGCGCACATCCCGAGCTGGCCGAAGAGATCTGCGCCAATCTCGGTGTTCCCCTGCATCCCGTGAAGGTGCAGCGGTTCGCCAACGACTGCCTCGAAGTCCAGCTCGAAGCCAACTGCCGCGAGCGGGACGTCTTCCTGATCCAGCCGCTGGTGCGGCCGGTGCAGGAACACCTCGTCGAGCTGCTGCTGATGCTGGACGCCGCGCGGGGCGCGTCGGCCAAGCGGATCACCGTCGTCATGCCGCACTACTCGTACGCCCGCTCGGACAAGAAGGACGCGCCGCGGATCTCGATCGGCGGCCGTCTCGTCGCCGACCTGATGGCGACCGCCGGCGCCGACCGGGTGCTCGCGATGACGCTGCATTCGCCGCAGGTGCACGGCTTCTTCAGCGTGCCCGTCGATCACCTGCACGCGTTGCAGGAGCTGGCGAAGCACTTCCGTCAGTACGACCTCTCCGCGACCACCGTCGTTTCGCCGGACCTCGGCAACGCCAAGGAGGCCGCGCATTTCGCCCGGCTGCTCGGCGTTCAGGTCGCCGCCGGCGCGAAGCAGCGCTTCGCCGACGACAGGGTCGAGATCAGCTCGGTGATCGGTGAGGTCACCGGCCGCGACGTGATCGTCCTCGACGATGAGATCGCGAAGGGCAGCACGGTGATCGAGCTGCTCACCAAGCTGCGCGAGCTGAAACCGCGGTCGATCCGCGTCGCCTGCACGCACGGCCTCTTCTCCAGCGGCGCGCTCGAACGGATCGGCAGCCAGCCCGACGTGCTGGAGGTCGTCTGCACGAACACGGTGCCGATCCCGCCGGAGGAGCAGAGCCCGAAGCTGCGGGTCCTGTCGATCGCGCCCGCGCTGGCGGAGGCGATGCGCCGGATCCACAACGGCGAGTCGGTCAGCGCGCTGTTCGAAACGGCTTAAGCGGTGCCGAGGACCCGGTCGAGGTAGGTGTTGGTGAAGACCCCGGCCGGGTCCACCTCCTTGCGGACCCGCAGGAAATCGTCGAAGCGCGGGTACCGCGAGCGCAACGTCGCGGCGTCGAGGTCGTGCATCTTGCCCCAGTGCGGGCGGCCGCCGACCTCGCCGGCGATCGACGCGAAGCCGGCGAAGTACTCGCGGTAGGGCATGCCGACGAACTGGTGGATCGCGATGTAGGCGGAGTCGCGGCCGTTCGCGGTCGAAAGCCAGATGTCGTCCGCGGCGGCGACGCGCACCTCGACCGGGAACGCGACCGGGTTCTCCAGCTTCGGGACGAACGCGCGGAGTTCGGCGAAGACGTCGTGCAGCGCTTCGCGGGGGATCGCGAACTCCGACTCGACGAACCGCACGCCGCGATGGGTCACGAAGACGCGATGCGACGTGTCGCTGTACTCGCGGGCGGAGAGGATGTTCGAGGCGAACCGCCCGAGCGGCTGGACGAGCTTCGGCACCGCGCGGCCGAGACGGCACAGCCCGCCGAACGCGACGTTCTCGGTGATCTCGTAGTCGACGAATTCCTTCAGCCTGGTCAGCGGGCGGCGTTCACTGCCCGCCGGTAGCCGGTTGTTGCGCTTGACCAGGGCGTTCTTGCCGTAGGGGAACCAGTAGAACTCGAAGTGGTCGTTCTCGTCGGCGAACCGGTCGAAGCCTTCGAGGACCTGTTCGAGTGGTTCCGGCCGCTCCTGGGCGGAGAGCAGGAACGAAGGTTCACACTGCAGGGTGACCGTGCTGATGACGCCGAGCGCGCCGAGCCCGACCCTCGCCGCCGCGAAGAGGTCAGGGCGTTCGTCCGCCGAACAGGTGACCACGGTGCCGTCGGCGAGCACGAGTTCGAGCGCGGCGATCTGGGTGGCGAGTCCGCCGAGCCGCGCGCCGGTGCCGTGGGTGCCGGTGGAGATCGCGCCCGCGACGGTCTGCGCGTCGATGTCGCCGAGGTTGGTCATGGCAAGGCCCAGCGCGTCGAGTTCGGCGTTGAGCTGCTTGAGCGTGGTGCCCGAACGGACCGTGACCAGGCCTTTCGCGACGTCGGCCGAAGCGATGCCGGTCCAGCCGGTCAGGTCCATGGCGTCCGAGTTCGCGGCGGCGATCGCCGTGAAGGAGTGGCCGCTGCCCAGCGGGCGCAGGCGCCTCCCGTCCGCGGCGGACCGGCTGATCGCCTCGGCGATCGCGGCCGTGTCCCGCGGCCGATGCACGCGCAGGGGCGATGCCGTCGCGGTGCCGGCCCAGTTGCTCCACCGTGTCATGCGCCCACCTATTCCGAGAGGCTGTGAGTGCCGAAACAGTAAGTGAATAGTATTCGCGTTTCAAGCCCTTCTGTCGTACCTTAGTTCGGGTGACCAGTGCGACGGTGTACGACTTGGCGACGAAGGACCTGGATCCTCCGTTCGCGGTTGTCGACTTGGATGCGTTCGACGCGAACGGCGCCGACCTGCTGCGGCGGGCGAACGGCAAGCCGATCCGCGTGGTCAGCAAGTCCGTCCGCTGCCGGTATCTGCTCGAACGGGTGCTCGCGCGGCCCGGTTTCGAAGGCCTCATGTGCTACTCGCTCGCCGAAGCCGTCTGGCATGTCGAGCAGGGGACTTCCGAGGACATCGTGGTGGCGTACCCGACCGCCGACCACGGCGCGCTGCGCCGGCTGGCGGCGAACGACCGGGCGCGGGCGGCGATCTCGATCATGGTCGACTCGCCCGAGCACCTCGACCTGGTCGACGCCGCCCTGGGGCAGGGGCATCCGGAAATCCGCGTCTGCCTGGAGCTGGACGCCTCGTGGCGGCCGCTGCCCGGGGTGCACGTCGGCACCCGGCGCTCTCCGGTGTTCAGCCCGCGCCAGGCCGCGGACCTGGCGCGGACCATCTTGTCCCGCAAGGGTTTCCGGCTCGTCGGGATGATGGCGTACGAAGGCCAGATCGCCGGGCTCGGCGACGCGGCGGGCGGCGGCGTGAAGAACTCGCTCATCGGCTGGATGCAGCGGAAGTCCATTGTGGAAATCGCGAAACGCCGCGCGGCCGCGGTCCGCGCGGTGCGGGCCCTGGCGGATCTGGAGTTCGTCAACGGGGGCGGCAGCGGCAGTGTCGAATCGACCGGCGCCGAAGCGGCGGTCACCGAGATCGCGGCAGGCTCGGGCCTGATCGGGCCGACCCTCTTCGACGGCTACGCGCACTTCTCGCCGCGTCCGGCCGCGATGTTCGCGCTGCCCGTCGTCCGGCGCCCGGCGCCGAAGGTCGCGACGCTCTTCTCCGGCGGCTACATCGCTTCGGGCCCCGCCGAGTCTTCGCGACTCCCGACGCCCTACCTGCCCGAAGGGCTCTCGCTGCTCGGATTCGAAGGCGCCGGCGAAGTCCAAACCCCCGTCTCCGGCGAAGCCGCCCGGCACCTGCGTCTGGGCGACCGCGTCTGGCTGCGCCACGCGAAGGCGGGCGAACTCGCCGAACGCTTCACGCACTACCACGTCGTCGTCGGCGACCGCGTCGACCGGACCGTCCCCACCTACCGAGGCGAATCCCAAAACTTCGGCTGACCCGCGCGAGCCGGACCCAGCACAAAGCCTGACACCTCCTCGACTGTCCATAAGGGACTCCTTCCGAGGCGGCGGTGCCCGATTTGAGGCATCGCGAGAGTCCGGGTGTGGGTCGTGAGTGGCAATGAGGGTTAGAACCCTCATTGCCACTCACGACTTGTCGGGGAGCTGGAGGGGGAGGGGGAGGTTGTCCACAACTGTGGGTGGGTGTGGACAGCTTGTGTGGATAACTGGGTAAGGCCAGGTCAGAGGTCCTGTGGGCGTGGTTCCTGGGGGATGTGTGACTGGTGGGACGGGGGGACCAAGGCCTCGGTGGACACGAATGGAGCAAAGGGGATCCACCGGTGACGCGAAGGCCCCCTCCGGGACGTTGAGCGTGTCAAAGGGGCCTTCGTGACATCCGGCCGGCACCGCTCCCTGTCCACAGTGGACTGACATGGCCGAGCGATCGCGATTCGCCACCCGAGCGCGAGCGCGATGCGCGCGCCACCGCAAGTACATGAAGGCCCCCTTCACGGCGCTAGTCGCAATGAAGGGGGCCTTCATGTACTTGAGCGGACCCCAGCGAGCGAAAGAAAGAAACCCTCACGCCTCGCCGAACTTGCTCGCCAGATACCCCTTCACCACGGACTTCGCCTCCGCCATGATCCGCTCGTCCCCTCGCGGGTCCCGCCGGAAGGCCAGCTTCAGCAGCGCGTCCGCGGTCTCGTTCGCGATCGTCAGCGCGAACCGGATGTCGTCCGGCGGCGACTGGATCCGCGCGGCGAGCACGTCGGTGAGCGCGTCGACGATGACGGCGTTGTTGTCGCGCGTCTCATCGAGGAGCTGTCGGTCCACGACGTCACCGAAGTGGACCTTCGAGAAGCCGGGGACCTCGCGGTGCATCGCGAGATAGATGTCGAGGATCGAGTCCACGACGTCCCACCAGTGTTCGGGCGCGAGTTCGTTCAGCGTCTCCGACACCGAGGCGACGAACCGTTCGAGGTTCCGCTGTGTCAGCGCCTGCACCACGGCCCGCTTGTCGGGGAAGAACTGGTACAGCGAACCGACGGCCACGCCGGCGCGCTTCGCGATCAGCGTGGTCGTCAACGCGTCGTAACCGAGTTCGTCGATCAGCTGGGCGCTGGCGTCGAGCATCTGCTCCACCCGCTTGGCGCTGCGCTGCTGAACGGGCTGCCGCCGGAGCGGAGTCGTCTCCGCTTGCGGTTTCGCGGCCTGGATGTCGGACACTCGGGCTCCTCCTTCGCTGATCTGCGACTTTATCGTGCCGACAGGGTTCCCCCCGGTCGAGTGAAGGCATAGTATCTGAGAACTTTTCATGTTCGGCCGAGTCTGAAGAGGAAAGGTGCGTAGCCGGTGGAGAATCCGACCTTCCCGTCCGAATTCCTGTGGGGTGTTTCGACCTCCGCCTTCCAGATCGAGGGGGCGACCGGGGAAGGCGGCCGAGGACAGTCCATTTGGGACACTTTCACCGAAACGGAGGGAAAGATCGCGCGGGCTGAGCACGCCAAGGTAGCGGCCGATCACTTCCACCGCTACTCCGAGGACGTCGCGCTGATGGCCGAACTCGGCGTCGGCGCATACCGGATGTCCTTCGCCTGGCCCAGGATCCAGCCCGACGGCGAAGGCAAGCCCAACGCCGAAGGCCTTGCCTTCTACGACGAATTGCTCGACGAGGTCTGCGCCGCGGGCATCGCGCCGACCGGGACGCTGTTCCACTGGGACCTCCCGCAGGCGCTCGAAGACAAGGGCGGCTGGCTTTCCCGTGATACCGCCGAACGCTTCGCGGAGTACGCCGCCATCCTGGGCGAACGGTTCTCCGATCGGGTGAAAATGTGGATCCCGCTCAACGAGCCCATGGTCATGTCGATCTTCGGCTACGCGATCGGCGAATACGCGCCCGGCAAGACGCTCCTGCTCGACGCCTTGCCCACCGCGCATTACCAGAATCTCGCGCACGGTCTCGCCGTTCAGGCCCTCCGCGCCGCCGGTGCCCGCAGCGTCGGCACGGCCAACAACCATTCCCCGATCTGGCCCGCCTCCGATTCGCCGGAGGACAAGGCCGCGGGCGAATGGATCGACGCCCTCATCAATCGCACCTACGCGGATCCGGTGCTACTCGGCCGATATCCCGAACAAGTCGTCGAGCATCTGCCCGCGGGCTTCGCCGACGATCTGCCCACCATCGCGCAGCCACTCGACTTCTACGGGGTGAACTACTACGAGCCGCAGGGCGTCGCCGCGCCCGGCGAAGGCAATCCGCTTCCCTTCGAGCTACGCGCGATCGAGGGATATCCCATGACCACCAACGATTCGCCGATCGTTCCGCACGGGTTGCGCGAGCTGCTCGTCGGTTTCCACGAGCGCTATCGCGAACATCTCCCGCCGGTCTACATCACCGAAAACGGGTGCAGTTTCGACGACGTCGTAGACGAAGACGGGCACGTCCACGACCAGGAGCGCATCGACTTCCTCGACAGCCACCTCGTCGCGGTGCGCGAGGCGATGGACGCCGGCGTCGACGTCCGCGGGTACTTCGTCTGGTCGCTGATGGACAACTTCGAATGGTCGAAGGGCTACCAGCCGCGCTTCGGCCTGGTGCACATCGACTACGAGACGCTGAAGCGCACGCCGAAGGATTCCTTCGGCTGGTACCGGGACCGGATCCGCCATGAGTGAGGTCCGGGAGCTGCCCGAGGCGCTCGCCGAACCGGTCGCCAGGGTCCGCCCGGGCTGGATGAGCCTGCTGTTCTTCGCGAACATCGCGCTCTGGCTCGGGGTCTACGCGCCCATCCAGGTCCTCCTGCCGAAACAGGCCGAACTACTGGACGCCGCCAACAAGGAGGCCGTGTTCAGCCTGGTCACCGGGATCGGCGCGGTCGTCGCCCTCATCGCCAACCCGGCCGTCGGCCTGCTGTCGGACCGCACCTGCTCGGCCCGCGGCCGCCGTCATCCGTGGACGGCGGCCGGGGCGGCGGTCGCCGCGGTGGGGCTGCTCGTCCTCGCGTTCGCGCCGAACGTCGCGATCATGGTGCTCGGCTGGTGCCTGGTCCAGGCGGGGCTGAACGGGATGCTCGCGATGCTGGTCTCGGCCATCGCGGATCGCGTGCCCGTGCCCCAGCGCGCGCAAGTCGGCGGGCTGGTCGGTATCGCCCAGATGCTCGGGACGGTGCTCGGTGCGGTGGTGGTCGTGGTGTTGCTCGACCTCGCCGGTCTCCCGCTGGGATACGCGGCGTGCGCGGTCATCGTGCTGGCGGGCGCGGCGGCGTTCGTCCTGCGTACGCCGGACGCGCGGCTGCCGGTCGCGTACCGGCCGTCCGCCCGGGCCCGGGACGTGCTCGCGAATCTGTGGATCTCCCCGCGCAGGCATCCGGACTTCGCCTGGGCGTGGGGCTGTCACTTCATGATCGGGCTCGGCAACGCCTTCGGGACGCTCTATCTGCTGTTCTTCCTGAAGGACGCGGTGCACCACGAAGATCCGGACACCGGCCTGCTGATCATGATGGGGCTGTACGGCGCCGCGCTCGTCGTCGGCGCGCTCGTCGCCGGGCATTTCTCCGACAAATCGGGACGCCGCAAGCCGTACGTCCTCGCGGCGGCCGCGGTGATGGCGATCGCGGCGTCGCTGCTCGTCGTCTGGCAGAACTGGACGGCCGCGCTCGCGGCGTCGCCGTTGCTGGGTGTCGGTTTCGGCGCGTACATGGCCGTCGCGCTGGCGATGCTCACCCAGGTGCTGCCCGCCGCGCAGGACCGGGCGAAGGACCTCGGGGTCATCAACATCGCGAACTCGCTGCCGCAGGTGGTGGCGCCGATGCTGACCGCGCCGATTTTGGCCTACCTTGGCGGATATCCGAGCCTCTTCGCGGCTTCGGCGCTGTCCACCGTCATCGCCGCGGTGCTGGTCACGCGGGTGAAGGGTGTCCGCTAGAACGTTGGAGACCGCGGACCGGTGCCGGTCGGGGGAGGGGAGTGCAACGGCACCGGCCCGCGGGGTTCGGGGGATGGCAGCGCGCTCCGGGGCAGGTATCGCGCTGCGTTTGTGATCATCAACCTAGCGACCGATTACTGCCTTCGCTAGGTGTTCTGCCGATAATTTTCGATTAATCGCGGTGGGGACCGGAGTGATTACCGAGAGCGGCTCGTCACGTTCGGGGGTACGCGCGAACCGCCGCCGGCGAAGGCGAGATCGTGGCGTGGTTGCCGAGGGGGCGCTCGGACCGCCGTTCACTCGCCGGTCTTTCAAGCCGTGATGGGACGACGCGGGTTGACCAGCGCGTGCCTGCCGGTGGTTTCGGCCGCGCTCACCCGGCTCTGCCCGGGAACGCGGCGGCGGGCTTCGCGCCGGTGGTCCTGGGAGGCCGCGGTCTGCTGGGGCGCGAGGCCGCCGGCGACCAGGTGCTCGTGCGCGACCTGCCATACCGAGCAGGGGGCCTTGCACCTGTGCCAGCGGGTCGAGCAGGTGGGGCAGTCCCCGCGCTCGTCGGGCTCGTGCGCCAGGAGCATCGCGCGCCAGCCTTCGGTCAGGCGGGGGAGCTCCGAGCGGGCGACCGAGACGAGCGACTGGGCGTCCGCCCGGTTCGCGAGATCGGAGAGCATGTCGAGGCGTTCCCAAACCGCGTTGCGGAGGACTTGCCCTAGGACCTGATCCACGGAGAACTCACCGTTACCTTTCCGCCATCTTGGCGGCTTCGTTGAGCGCTGCCCTGAGCTGGCCGAGCTGGCCGGACGTCAGGCGCGCGGTCTCTCCCGGCGGCGAGACGAGAACCACCTGGTTGTCTTCGACGAACACGGTGACGGCGCGTTCACGGCTGATGAGATCGCCGCACTGCACGCGCCAGACCAGCTGTCCGCCTTCGTAACGGCGCACACTCGCGGTACGAGGGTCGACCGGTGCGGAAGGGGAGACCGGACGGCCGGCGCCGGGGGCGACGGCGACCGTCTGCTGACCGGCGGGGCCGGCCGCACGCAGGTGGCGCGTGGCCATACCGGGCCGTCCCGCGGTGATGGAGCCTGTTGCGATCGAGTCCACGAACTCCACTGGCTCTTCTCCGCTCTCTCGTTCCACGTCGTCTTCGTATCCGCGTGTCCGCACCTTTAGGGGGTTCGGAGACTTGGTAGCTCTCTGTGATCGCTGCCGGTGGCTGGTCGGTCACGGAGATCTGACAACTACAGTGATGTGAAACCGAGTGCGATAGAAGGTCGAACCGCCGTCATAGCGGTGACCGGACGGGGTTTCACGGTAAGCGGTCAAACGACTTCTGCCGGGCCGATCACGACGGGCGATCCGGTGTTTCGCACGGTTGAATAGGTGTGCCTACGCTGTTTCTCGACCCCAACGGAACTGTGAGGGGGCGCAATGGACGCCAGTATCGGTGGCGGCGCTGTCGCCGGCTCGGACGCTGCAAGCGGTTCGGGTCGCCAGAGTCACCCCGTGCCACCGGATGCCTGGGAGCAGCCGGAGATGCGAGCCGCACTGGCCACACGGGAGATCTCGTCGGTGTACCGGCTGTTGCGCAAGCACGGTGTTTCGCAGCGCCAGATCGCCGCGATGACCGGCCAGTCGCAGTCCGAGGTGTCCGAGATCCTCAAGGGTCGCCAGGTGATGGCGTACGACGTGCTCACCCGCATCGCTGACGGCCTTGGTGTCCCCCGTGGATACATGGGTCTCGCCTATGACGAGGCGACAGCGATAAAGGTCGTCGGCGCTGCCGACGGCCAGCAGGCGGAGGAGGACGAGTCCGTGAAGCGACGGAGGTTCCTCGCGCACGCCGCCCAGGTCACGATGGGCGCGGCGGTGTTCGGTCCGGAATCGGGTACGTGGTCGGCGGGGCCCGCGAAGACGCCCGCCCCCGGGCGGATCGGCATGACCGACGTCCGCCAGGTGGAAGCCGCGACCAGAGCGCTCCGGTCCCTCGACTACCAGTACGGCGGCGGTTTCTGCCGCGACGCCGTGGTCGCCCAGCTGTCCTGGGGACAGCAGATGCTCGAGTCCAACGGCACCGAGATGGTCAAGAGCAGGCTGTACGTCGCCCTCGCCGACCTGCACAGCCTCGCGGGCTGGACCTCCTTCGACACCGGCCTCATGGATTCCGCCCGCGGTCACTTCGCGAACGCGCTGGACCTGGCCAAACAGGGCGACAGCCACCCGCTGGTCGCCAACGTCCTCTACCGGATGGGCCGGGTCTACCTGCACAACGACGCCCCCAACGACGCGCTGAAGCTGTTCCAGCTCGGCCAGATCGCCGCCCAGGAATCGGGCTCCGAGCTGGCGGTCGCCGTGCTCTGCGCCAACGAGGCCTGGGCCTACGCGATGATGGGCAACGAGGAGCAGGCCACGAAGCTGCTCGGCCGGAGCAAGGACGAGTTCGCCCGCGCCGATCTGGCCGAGGCCGAGTCCTGGGTCAAGTTCTTCACCGAGACCGACGTCTACGCCATGATCGGCACGGTCCACACCGTGCTCGCCGAGAAGAACGCCGAGCACACGAAGTACGCCATCCCGGCGCTCACCAAGGCCGTCGAGTCCTACACCGACGACATGGCCCGCAGCAAGACGTTCATGCTCAGCGCCCTGGCCACGAACCACCTGCTCGAAGGCGATCTCGACCACGGCGCGAAGGTGGGCTCGAAGGCCATCGACTGCGCCGAGGGCATCAAGTCGGAGCGGGTGAAGGACCGGATGCGGCCGTTGCAGGTCGAGGCGGAACGCCGCCGGAACAACGCCGACGCCCGTGACCTCGCCGACCGCCTCAACTCCTTCTACGCAGCCTGAGCCGATCGGCCCGGGCCGGTTCACGCCCGCCATCCTGCGCGACGCCCTCGGGCGGACGTGCGATCTGCTGGGCGTGGACCCCGAAGGCGCCCGCCTGCTGAGGTTCACCAACAACGCCGTCTACGAGCTGGCGAGCGCACCGTTCGTCGTCCGGATCGTCGGTTCCACCCGTCTGCGGCATCGCGTCGGCACGGTCGTGCGGGTCGCGCGGCACTTCGAACGGCACGACGTGCCCGCCATCCGCCTCGTTTCCGGCCTCGACCAGCCGCTGCCGGTCGGCGAACATCTCGTGACGGTCTGGTGGAAGGTGCCGGCGACCGGCCGGAAGGCGAAGGCTGCCGACCTCGCCGAGCTGCTGCGCCGGGTCCACGCGCTCGAACCGCCGGAAGGGCTCGCCGAATGGGCGCCGTTCGCCGCGGTCCGCGCCCGCGTTTCGGACGCGGAGGAGCTGGCCGACGGCGACCGGCGGTTCCTGCTCGAACGCTGCGCCGAGCTCGAAGCCGAGCTCGCGAACCTCGACTTCCCCCTGCCCCGCGGCCTCGTCCACGGGGACGCGCACACCGGGAATGTGATCCCGGGACCGGACGGGCCGGTGCTGTGCGATTTCGATTCCTCCTGTGTCGGGCCGCCGGAATGGGATCTGACGCCGCTCGCCGTCGGCCGGGAACGGTTCGGTGATCCACCCGCCCGCTATCGCGCGTTCGCACGGCGATACGGATTCGACGTGACCACCTGGTCCGGGTTCTCGGTACTGCGTGCCATCCGTGAACTGAAGCTCACGACGAGTGTCCTCCCGATTCTCCGCAGTCATCCCAGCGTGCGGGATGAACTGCGGAAACGGCTGAACGATCTTCGGAACGGGCGGACCGGGGCGCGCTGGAACCGGTATCGGTGACTCACCCGGGAAAGGTATCTGCACGTGCATTCGCCGACGGCGAATGACCGTTCGTCGCTTGTCCGAATTCGCCGATCAATCGGTGACGAATTCGCCCGGGCTAATCACTTCTCCCGGCCCAATGCTCCCCCGAATGTGCAACTTGCAACTACGCTGCGTCATTCGACTCGGCGAGTTCACCCGGTCGCCGGGTACCGATCGGTGTCGTCGGGTCAGAGCTGCTCCAGCCGCGTGCGCAGAGCGTCAGCCTCCGGGCGGCCGAGGCCGACGAGGATGGGCAACGCCCGGTCGTAGAACCGCCTGGCCTCGTCGGTGTTCCCCTCCGCTTCGGCGATCTCGCCGAAGGCGGACAGCGCCCTGGCGACCTCGAACCTTGACCCGCTGGCCTCCATGGTGGCGAGCGACGCTTCGAGCTCGGTCCGCGCCGCCGCGAGATCCCCGGCCGCGATGAGCGCGCGGCCGAGGTCGGTCCGGGCGCGGGCCACGTTGTACGGATCGGCGGCCAGTACCTCGCGGGCGCGGGTGAGGTGCTCGATCGCGGGCTCCGGCCGCCCGGCCTTGAGCTGGGTCGAGCCGAGGTTGATCAGCGCGAGCCCGACGTCGTGCGCGCGGGACTGGCGCTCGCTCAGCCGGTGATCCTCGGTGAACCACTTCACCGCGTCTTCGAGCCTGCCCTGCGCCAGCGCGACCAGGCCGAGGCCTTCCACCGACCGGATCTCGACGACCTCGTCCCCGGCCTTCCGCGCGGCTTCGCGGCCCGCCTCGTAATGCGCGACGGCCTCGTCGTACCGGCCGCTGCCGCGGCAGGCGGCGCCACTGCGGTTGTGCATCAGGGCCTCGGCGGAGGCATTGCCCCACGCCCGCGCGCACCGCACGCCGGCCTGGCTCACCTTCAGGAAGTCCGGATAGTGCTTGCGCAGCAGGAAGAGCGGCCACATCGCGGCGGCGAGCTGCCAGCCGAGTTCCGGCAGCTGCCACGTTTCGGCGGTCTCGACGGCGGCGATCAGGTTCTCGCGTTCCCGTTCGAGCCAGGCGAGTTCTTCTTCGGGGGAGTCGAACGACACCGGCGTCGGCGGCCGGTATTCGTACCGGTACGGGATCGGGTCCTGGTCGGGGACCGTCATGACGGTGGTCTTCGACGCCGTGAAGAGGTACCACTCGAGCATGCGGCGCATCGCGATGTCGCGGTCGTACTCGTTGCCCGCGGTCTTCTCCTTGGCGTGCAGCCGCGCGAGGTCGTGGAAGGTGTACCGGTCGTCGCCGCGGTCGATCAGCAGGCCGACGTCGACGAGCTGGTCCAGCAGGTCTTCGGCGACCTCCTCGCGCACGGCGATCGACGCGGCGGCCACGCCGACACCGAAGTCGGGGCCGGGATGCAGGCCGAGCGCCGCGTACAGCGCGGCCGCGTCCGAGGGGAGTTCGTCGTAGGAGAGGTTGAAGCTGGCTTCCACCGATTGCGCTTCTTTCGTCGAGAGCGTGGCCAGTCGACGATATTCCTTCCCCAGCTCGGTGGCGATCTTCTCCAGCGACATCTTCGGCCGCCCCGCGAGCTTGGCGCTGACCGTGGTGAGGGCGATCGGCAGGCCGCCGCACAGCTCGGCGATGGCCCGCGCATGGGCGGCTTCGGCACCGACCCGCTCCTCGCCGACGGCGCGTCCCAGCAGTTCGGCGCTGTGCGTGGAACCGAAGGGGGCCAGCTCGACCAGCCGCGCGCGATGTTCGGTCTGGAGCCTGCCCAGCCGGCGCCTCGACGTCACGATCACGAGGCTTTCGCCGCCGGTGGGCAGCAGCGGAAGCACCTGTTCGGTCGAACCGGCGTTGTCGAGCAGCACGAGCAACGGTCGCTCGGCGGTCGTCGTGCGGTAGAGGGCGGTGAGCTCCTCGACGTCCGCGGGCAGGCCTTCCGGCGGAACACCCAAGGCCCGGAGGAACCGGCCGAGCGCTTCGCTCGCGGAGAGCGGGCCGTTTGTGCTGAAGCCGCCGAGATCCGCCCAGAGGTGCCCGGCCGGGAACCGGTCGCCGAGGTGCCGGGCCCACGCGGTGGCCAGCGCTGTCTTCCCGATCCCGCCCTGACCGCTGATCAGGTGCACCGCCGGTCCGTCGGTGCCGTCCTGGGACAGGAGCTTTTCGAGCAGCGCGAGCTCGGCCGTGCGGTTGGTGAAATGCGCTGGGGCGGGTGGGAGCTGTCGCGGCCCCGAACTCACCTGCCTGGTGAGCTTCACCGCCGATCGCTGGCGCGGTACCTGTGGCGTGCTGACTTCACTTTCACCCGGCAACGGGCCGCCCATCTACCTTCCCCTCTTCGGGTTAACCCCAGCGAACGCGTAGAGCATCCCGGTGCGGGTCCGGACAGGACAGCGAAACCGGGCAAATGCGGCCGGATGGAGCAAGGTGTGTAACAGCTCCGGAAAAAGATCGCGCCACGATGTCGAGACGGGCCGGGCGGCTTCGTCCCTGGGGCGATCGCGGCCGAAGTGCCGCTCGAACCGGAGGGACGGACATGCGCAAGCTCATCGTTCAGCAGTGGGTCACCGTCGACAACATCGCCGCGGAGGAGGACGGCGGCCTGAGCTTCGTGTCGGGAGAGCCCTTCTCCGACAAGACCGAACCGGCGTTCAAGGCGAGCGTGATGGGGCTCGTCGATTCGGTCGACACGATGATCCTGGGCGCGAACACCTACGCCATGACCAAGGACTACTGGCCCCACGCCGAAGAACAGGGCGAATACGGCGAGAAGCTCAACAACCTCACCAAGTTCGTCGCGTCGTCCAAACTGGAGGACGCCCCTTGGGGCGGTTTCCCCGCCGCGACCGTGACGCGCGATCCGGCCGCCACCGTCCGCGAGCTCAAGGAACAGGACGGCAAGGACATCTGGCTCTGGGGGAGCTTGACCCTCATGCGGTCGCTGCTGGACGCGGGCCTCGTCGACGAGATCCGGATGATGGTCTGCCCGGTGACCCGCGGCAAGGGGACACGCGTCTTCGAGGACCGGCGGGACCTCAAGCCGATCGAGGCCACCGCGTTCGAGAACGGTGTCGTGATCCTGCGGTACGCGGTGGAGAACTAGGGGACGGGGCACGCGCTCCGGTGATCATGTCGCGAAAGCCACTTTCGGGACACCAGACGTCCCGAAAGTGGCTTTCGCAACACGCCACCTCTCAGGTCACTATGCCTAGGTCGTCGGCACGACCGGGGCTCGCGTGAGCACGACGGCGAAGCCGAACGCGAGCCCCATCACGGTCAGTTCCAGCGTCGCCCACGCGGCCAGCGCCGTGCGGTTGTGCCGGATGATCCGCGGCATCAGCTTCCAGCGCGTGTACGCGCCGAGGCCCGCGATCACGCCGGTGCACAACAACTTCAGCAGCACCAGCTGCCCGTACGGCGTGGTGAAGACGCCTTCCCAGAAGCCGAGCGACGGGTTGAGCGAGATCTCGATGAGCCCGTTGAACAGCCCGGTCGCCGCGCCGAGGATCAGGCAGAGCGTCGCCAGCTTGGAGAACCGCGGCAGCGCGTGCGCCAGCAGCGTCCGGTTCCCGACGAGCAGCACCGCCATCGCGCCGAGCCCGCCGGTCCAGGCGACGGCGCTCATCACGTGCAGTTCCATCGAGATCATCGTGTAGTCGTGGTAGTTCCAGTTCGACGCGTGCCCGGTGACCGGCAGCGGCAGCAGCGCGAACAGGCCCAGCCCGACGCGGACCTCGGCGGGTACCTTCTCGCCGTGTTTCAGCGCGAGGACGCCGAGCCCAGCGTGCAGCAGGGCCAGCACCGCGACGATCAGCAGCGCCTTCCCGGCGCCGACGTCGGCGATGTAGCTGCCGACGTCCGACATCGACAGCGTGCTCGAACCCGGGCGGTATTCGGCGGTCTGCAGGATCAGCGCGACGAGCGCGGTGGTCGCCCAGACCAGCGCCGCCGCGACGCCCGCGGGCCGCGCGATCCGCATGATCGGCTCGGAGAGCTTCGGCCGGTCGTAGCCGACCAGCACCGAAAGCAGCGCCAGCCCGATCGTGGCGACCGCCGAGATGTCCAGCAGTACCCGCACGATCGGGATCGAGACCGAGACCACCTCGCTGACCTGCGCGACCCCGGGGACCGGGGCGGTGGCCGTCAGCGCGACACCGATCAGGGCGCCGACGATTCCCGCCGTCACCACGCAGAACAGGACGGCGACGCGGGCTCGCGAGGTGGTCTCGGCCTGGGTCATGAGCCGCTCTTCTCCTTGTCACCCGCGCCGGTGCGCAGCGCGACGGTCAGCCCGACGGCGAGCAGCACGACGGCGCCCGCGATCAACACCCAGATCGGCACGCCGGACGAGCCTTCGCCGCCGGTCGCCGGGGTGGTCTCGGCCTGGCCCGCGTTGCTGCGCGCGGCGTCGGCGCTCGCCGGGGTCCCGGTGCCCGCGGCGGTGAGGGTGAACGGCACCTCACCGGTCACGGCGTGCCCGTCCGCGGACAGGATCCGATAGCCGATCTTGTACTCGCCCGCCGGGCCGAGCGGCCGGAGCGGCACGGTCACGACGCTGTCGCGGACCTCGACCTGGCCTTCGGCCCACTGGCCGCCGCCCGGTCCGATGACCGCGATCTGGTTGACGTTCGCGTTCTGGACGTACTGGTCGAACGTGAGCGTGATCTTCGCGGGCCCGGCGGCGATCGAAGCGCCCTTCGCCGGGTCCGAGGAGATCAGGACGTTGTGCGCCAGCGCCGGGGTGGCGGTGGCGAGCCACGCCACCCCGGTGATCGCCAGCGCGACGATCGCTTTACGCATCTACTTGGTTCCCTCGGTGTTGCCGGCGGTGGCGCGGCGGGCGCGCAGGGTGGCACCGGCGCCGACGCCGAGGCCGAGCGCGCCGACGACCAGTCCCGCGCCGCCGAGCCAGCGGGCGGTGTTGTCGGACGACGAGGACGCGTGGGCCTCCTCGGAAGCCGCCTTCGTGTCGGTGCCGTGGCCGCCGCCGTGCCCGTCGGCGCTCTTCTCGGCGAGCTTCACAGTCGGCGCGGGGTGCTCGGGTTCCTCACCGGAGGCCGGGGTCGGCTGGTTCCACTCGACGACCTTGCCGTTCTCGTAGGTCTGGGTGGCGGGGAACTCGATCGTGTCGACGTTGGTCGGGAACTTGCCCGCGCTGATCTGGAACTCCTGGAACTCGGTGGACCCGGCGGCGATCTTGTTGCCGGGTTCGGCGGTCCAGGAGACCTTGGTGACGGCCTCGGTGATCTGCGTACCGGATTCGGTGGTCACCGGCGCGGGCAGCTTGGACTTGACGACCTCGGCCTTCCAGCCGGGAAGCGGCTTGGCGCGCACGGAGCTGAGCGCGTACTCGGGCTTGAGGGTGATCTCGACCTTGGTGGTGCCGGCGTCCTTCTCCTCGTTGGGGACGCGGAAGAAGATCGAGCCGTAGCCGCCCTTCGACGGCTGGGGGCCGTAGACGTTGGCGGTGACGTGGGCCGAGGCGATCCCGGCCGAGAGCAGGCCGGTGATCCCGACGGTGGCGGCCAGGAAACCGGCGCGCTTGAAGACGTGTTTGGACACGAAGAACTCCTGAACGTGAATGGGTCGGCGGGTTCGGGGACCTCGCCGGTTGGGGGGATGAGCTGGGGTTCAGGAGAACAGGGGCGGGCCGCGCCTGCCGTGGACCCGGCGGAGGTCCACACCGACGAGGTGACCCGGCCCGGCCGGACGGGCGAGCACCGGGGCCGCCACCGCGGCGGGCACCGGAAGGGCGTTGAGGATGAAGGGGACCAGCGCGCGCAGGCAGGCGAGGACGCCGAGCAGCAGCCCGTCGGCCTTGGCCAGCAGCAACGCGGTGATCAGCGTGGCGACGACGTGCGCGACGGTCATCGCGAGACCGCCCGAGACCGGGGCCGGTTCGTCGTGCACGAGTTCGTGCGTGCTCAGCGAGCTGAGCACGAGGTGCATCACGACCTGGCCGGCGCCGAGGTCGACGATGGTGGCCATCGGACCGCGGGCCTTCGCGGCGAGCGCGGCGGCGTTCCAGCCGATCAGCACGGTGAGCAACAACGTCATCGCCGTATCGGGGAGATCGCCGTCCCCGATCATGTGAGCGGTCACGGCCAGCGCCGCGGAGCTCACGCCCAGCAAGCCACCACGTACAGCGCGTAACGCGCTTCGGTGATGGCTGCCTTTACTCACGGGTGAAGGGTATTCGACGCACGTCCGGGTGGTCGATGTCCTCCCGGCTGGTGAGCAGGGGGAAAGACGGCGTGTGCGTTTGCCCGATCAGGCCGGATCGGGCAGGTTGGCGGGATAAAAGGCGGTAAACAGGGGTTTGACCGCGCGGCTTTTGGGTAGTCAGGCTCCCGATACAGCTACTCCGAATGGGTGAGGAGTCTCACCCAGAGGCGGCGGGAGAACCAGCACGCGATGAATCTCTTCGAGTACATCTCGGATCGGTGGGACAGACTCGCCCTCCAAGGGCTCCTTCATGTCAGCGCGGTCGTGCAGTGCACGATCCTTGCCGCCGTCCTCGGCGTGGTGATCGGCGTCGCCGTCTACCGCAGCCCGATCGGATCGGCCGTGGCCACGGCGCTGGCGAGCACGATCCTCACCGTCCCCTCCTTCGCCCTCCTGGGGCTTCTCATCCCCGTGTTCGGCCTCGGCGCGAACACCACCGTCATCGCGCTCGTGCTCTACGCGCTGCTGCCGATCGTGCGGAACACGATCGTCGGGCTGAGCGGCGTTGATCCGGCGGTCAGCGACGCGGCGCGCGGGATCGGCATGAGCCGGTTCGGCGTGCTGACCAGGGTGGAGCTGCGGCTGGCCTGGCCCGCGATCCTCGCCGGGATGCGGGTCGCGACGCAGATGCTCATGGGCATCGCGGTCATCGCGGCCTACGCGAAGGGCCCGGGCCTCGGCTCGGAGGTCTTCTCCGGCCTCACCAACGCGGGGAGCACGAACTCCCTCAACCAGGCATTGACCGGGACGCTCGGCGTGGTCGTCCTCGCACTGGTCCTCGACGCCGTTTACGTCCTGATCAACCGTTTGACCGTCTCTAGGGGTGTCCGTGGCTGAGTCTCCTGAAACCGTATCCGGCGTCGAAATCGAGCTGGAGAACGTCACGAAGCGCTACCCCGGCACCCGTGAGCCCGCGGTCGACGACTTCTCGATGGTGGTGCCCGCCGGCAAGATCGTGGTCTTCGTCGGCCCGTCCGGCTGCGGCAAGACCACGACCATGCGCATGATCAACCGGCTGATCGAGCCGACGTCGGGCCGCATCACCATCGGCGGCGACGACGCGCTGAAGCTCGACGTCGACACCCTGCGCCGCCGCATCGGCTACGCGATCCAGCAGGCCGGGCTGTTCCCGCATTTCACCGTCGCGCAGAACATCGCGGTGGTGCCGGGGCTGCTCGGCTGGGACAAGAAGAAGGTCAACGACCGGGTCGAGGAGATGATGGACCTGGTCGGGCTGGACCCGGCCGATTTCCGTGACCGGTTCCCGCGTCAGCTGTCCGGTGGGCAGCAGCAGCGGGTCGGTGTCGCGCGGGCGCTCGCGGCGGACCCGCCGGTGCTCCTGATGGACGAGCCGTTCGGCGCGGTCGACCCGATCACCCGCGGCAACCTGCAGGACGAGCTGCTGCGGCTGCAGACCGAGCTGAAGAAGACGATCGTCTTCGTCACCCACGACTTCGACGAGGCGGTGAAGCTCGGCGACAAGATCGCGGTGCTCGGCAACCAGTCGAAGATCCTCCAGTACGACACTCCGGACGCCATTCTCGCGAACCCGGCCGACGACACCGTCGCCGGTTTCGTCGGCGCCGGTGCGTCGCTGAAGCAGCTGACGCTGCTGCGGGTCCGCGACGTCGAGCTGAAGCAGGACGCGCTGACGGCGACGGTGAGCGAATCGCCGTCCTCGGTGCGCGAGAAGCTGACCCAGCAGCGCAAGCACTTCGTGCTGGTGCTCGACCAGCGCCGCCGTCCTATGCGGTGGGTGCACGTCCGCGAGCTGACCAAGGCGACGTCGCTGTCGACCGCGGGCAAACCGCTGCGCGACTACGTCAGTCTCCAGTCGACCCTGCAGGACGCGCTCGAAGCCATGCTCGCCGAGGGCGGCAGCGTCCCGGTGACCGGCGCGCGCGGCGAGTACGCCGGGACGATCGAGCTCGACACGGTCATCTCCACGATCCAGCAGCTGCGCGAGGAGCACTCCGACGACAGCCCGGCGGAAGGTGTGACCGCATGACGGCCGCCGTCGATACCGGTTTCTCCACCGAATCCTCGTCGAGAGGCGCCGAACGGGTCCGGCTGTTCGCCCAGCCCGCCGCGGTGCTGCTGATCGTCGCCGGGGTGCTGATCTGGGTCTTCGCCAGTGATCTCACCGCGACGGAGAAGGAAACCCTCAACGCCGCCGGGCTGCTGGCCGCGCTGCGCGACCATCTGGCGATGACCGTCGTGGTCACCGCGATCGTGGTCGCCGTGGCGGTACCGCTCGGCGTGCTCGTCACGCGGCCGTGGGCGAAATGGGCGGCGCCGGTCTTCCTGGCGGTCGCGAACATCGGCCAGGCCGCGCCCGCGCTCGGGGTGCTGGTGCTGTGGTTCATCGTCACCGGCGCCACCGGCGGGCTGTGGGTCGCGGCGCTGCCGCTGGCGTTCTACTCGCTGCTTCCGGTGCTGCGGAACACGATGGTCGGCCTGCAGCAGGTCGAGCCCTCGCTGATCGACGCCGGCCGCGGGATCGGCATGTCGGCGTCCGGCGTGCTGTGGCGGGTGGAGTTCCCGCTGGCCATCCCGCTGATCCTGGCCGGGCTGCGGACGTCGCTGGTGTTGGCCGTCGGTACGGCGACCTTCGGCATGTTCGTGAACGCCGGCGGTTTCGGCCTGCTCATCGACACCGGCTACAAGCTCAACCTGACGAAGGTGCTGATCACCGGCTCGGTGCTCGCCGTCGCGCTGGCGCTGCTGGTGGACTGGCTCGGCGCCGTGGCGGAACAGTTCTTCGGACCGAAGGGACTGCGCTGACATGCGACGTCTGAAAGCACTGTTCGGCGCGGTCCTGTTGTGCGGCACGCTTTCCGCGTGCGGGCTCGAGGTCAACACCGCGCTGCCGTACAAGATCGAACCCGGTTCGATCCAGCCCATCGAGTCGCTCAAGGGCGTCAAGGTGACGGTGGGGTCGAAGGACTTCACCGAGAACATCATCCTGGGCTACATGGCCGAGATGGCGCTTTCCGCGGCGGGCGCGGACGTCGTCGACCTGACCGACATCAAGGGCTCGAACTCGTCGCGGCAGGCGCTGCTCGCCGGCCAGACCGACGTCACGTGGGAATACACCGGCACCGGCTGGATCAACTACCAGGGCAACGAACTCCCCGTCCCCGGCGGGGAACAGGCCCAGTACGAAGCCACGAAGGCGGCGGACGAGGCGAAGTTCGGCGTCACCTGGCTGAACTACTCGCCGCTCAACGACCAGTACGCCTTCGCGGTCACCGAGGCCTACGGCGCGGCGAACAACCTGAAGACGACGTCGGACCTGGCGGCGTTCCTCAAGCAGAAGCCCGACCAGAACGTGTTCTGCCTGGAGACCGAATTCACCAGCCGCCAGGACGGTTTCCCCGCCGCCGTGCGCGCGTACGGGTTCCAGAACCCGGTGATCAAGAACTTCGGCATCGGCACGATCTACTCGGCCGTGGCGAGCGGGACCTGCCCGATCGGCGAGATCTTCACGACCGACGGCCGGATCGCCGGGCTCAACCTTCGCGTCCTCGAAGACGACAAGAAGGCGTTCCCGCAGTACAACGCCGTGCCGACGCTGCGGACGGAATTCCTGAAGCAGCACCCGGAACTGCGGGGACCGCTCGAAGCCGTCGCCGCGGCCATCGACAACGAGCAGATGATCGAGCTGTGCAAGCAGGTCGACGTCGACGGTCGTGACCAGGGCGAAGTCGCCTACGAGTGGATGAAGAAAAAGGGTTTCATCAAGTAGGCCTCGTGAGTGGCTAGGACGGTTCCAACCGTCCTAGCCACTCACGAGCAGGTCAGATCCCCAGCCGGTGCAGCAGCTTCCCCTCCAGCTGGTCCAGCTCGCCGGCGACGGCCCGGTGCGCCGCCTTCCGGCGCGCGGCCGGCATCCGCTCCGAAGCGCGGACGGTCGCCGAAAGCTGCTCCAGCGTCCCCTGCGTGTCCTTCGCGAAGGCCGCGTCGGCGTCGGTCGCCTTCGCAGACCTCTTCAGCTCCGCGAGCCCCTGCGTCAGCCCCGCGATCCGCGCGTGCAGCGCGGCACCGCGTCCGCTGTACTCGCCGAGCTGGTCGACGGCGACGCCGAGCTTCTTCGCTTGATAACGGTCGTACAGCTCTCGCGCGGCACCCGCCGCTCGAACGGCGTACGGCGCGATCACCGGCAGTACGGCCGGTCCGAGCACTTTGGCCACCGCGACGGCGTTCTTCGCCTTCTTCGGGGTAAACCTGCCTTCGCCCTCGACGGCTTTGGCCTTGCGCGCCATGGCACCTCCCACGCTGTGTCACAGACGAACTTACTGGTCCCCGATGTGGCGGGCATGTCGGCTTGCCGGACGCCTTCTAGAGTGTTGTCTGTGAGTAACGAGGTGCTACTGGACGCGGGAGCGGTGAGCCGCTGCCGGCGTCGCGTGCACCTGGAACACGATCCGGCGATGAGCGAGGTACCGCTCGCCCCGCCCGACCCCGCCGCGCAGCAGCGGATCGCCGACGCTTCAGCGCATCGCGAGGCGATCGTGCAACGCCTCATGGACGCGACCGGGCCCGACGCCACCTGGGTCAAGATCCCGCGAGACCTCCCTGCCGCCGAGCGCGTGCAGCTCACCGAAGAGGCCTTCGCCGCCGAAGCGCGCTATATCTGGGGCGCGCTGCTCCCGGTGGATCGCGCCGGTCACCGGCGTGGCGGCTCCGAGCTCCTGGTCCACACCGGCGACGGATACGTGCCGGTGCTGGTCGTGCGGCACCGCATCACCGACCGTGGCGCAGGCGCGCCGACCACGGTGATGACCGATCTCGACCCGGCGAACCGCATGCCCGATCCGGCGCGAAAGGTCCGCTCGCAGCCGCGGGACCAGATGCGGCTCGCGCACCTCTACCGGATGCTCGAAGCGCTCGGGAAGCACGAAGGTCACCGTGCCGTCGGTGGCGTGATCGGGCTCGACGCGGACGTCGTCGTCTGGCACGACCTGTCCGCGGCCACCTGGCCTGGCGGCCGAAGCGCGCTGACGGAGTATCAGAGCCGCTTCGCCGACAGGCTCGCCATCGCGACCGCCGCCGCCGAAGGCGAGGAGCCGCTCGCCGAGCCGTCCCGCGTCCTCGAATGCCGTCGTTGCCCGTGGTGGCCGACGTGCGAGGTCGTGCTCACCGAAACGCGCGACGTCAGCCTGGTCGTCCGCGGCGAGGACGCGATGGAGCTGCGCCGCGCCGGGGTGTCCACAGTGGACAAGCTGGCCGCGCTCGATCCGGCCGACGAACCGCCGCCGATGAACTGGACCGGCGGCACGTTCGCCGACGCGATCATCCTCGCGCGCGCCTGGCTCGCCGACCTCACGATGGTGCGCAAGGTCGACCGCGTCGAGGTCCCGCGCGGTGACGTCGAGATCGACGTCGACATGGAGAGCTTCGGCGATTCCGGCGCGTACCTGTGGGGTTCGCTGCTGACGGGCGCGGACATCGGGATGGAGCAGGGTTATCGCGCGTTCGCGACGTGGGAGCCGCTGCCGACCGCGGACGAGGCCCGGTCGTTCGCCGAGTTCTGGGCCTGGTTCACCGAAGTCCGCGAGCGCACGCTCGCCGCGGGCCTGACCTTCCGCGCCTACTGCTACAACGCGCTCGCCGAGAATCGCTGGCTCTTCGGCTCAGCCGACCGGTTCGGCGAGTATCCCGGGGTCCCGAAGAAGGCCGAGATCGCGTCCTTTGTGGACTCCGAGGAGTGGATCGACCTCTTCCGCAGCGTCACCGACCAGTTCCTCTGCTCGCAGGGCAAGGGGCTGAAGGTGATCGCGCCGGTCGCCGGATTCGCCTGGCGTGACCCGGAAGCGGGCGGCGAGGCGTCGATGAGGTGGTACCGCGACGCCGTCGGCATGGACGGCGGAATCCCGGACGCCGCCCAGCGGGAGCGCCTGCTGCGGTACAACGAGGACGACGTCCTCGCGACGTACGCGCTGCGGAACTGGATGACCGATCACGCGCAGACGTCCGTGCCGTACATGAACGACCTCTGATCACCCGTTAGCCGGGCACCTTGCGATCACCCGCGTCCTTGCGGATACTCGTAGACGAGTACTCGTATACGAGGAGGCGGCGTGAAGCGGCGCAAGGTCGGGAATCTGCTGGCGCTGGCGATCCTGTCCACGCTGAACGAGCGGCCGATGCATCCGTACGAAATGGCCTCGATCCTGAAGAGCCGCGGCAAGGACCGCGACATGGGGATCAAATGGGGCTCGTTCTACACGGTCGTCGCCAACCTGCGGAAACACGGTTTCATCGAGGCTGTCGAGAGCGGTCGCGACGGTGCCCGCCCCGAGCGGACGGTGTACCGGATCACCGACGCCGGCCGTGACGAAATGCTCGACTGGCTGCGTGAGCTGCTGGCCGAACTGGCGCCCGAGGAGCCGAAGTTCGTCGCCGGGCTGTCAGTGCTGGGCTGGCTCGGGCCGGACGAGGTGATCGCCCTGTTCCGCACGCGCCTGGCGGCGCTGGACGAAGACATCGCCTCGACCCGGGCCGAACTGGCGCGGCTCCTGGAGGAGATCCCGCGGCTGGTGCTGCTCGAACTCGAATACCACCTGGCGATCCGAGTGGCGGAGGCCGAATGGGTCCGCTCGATCCTCGGAGAACTGACTTCCGGCTCGATGCCCGGCCTCGCCGAATGGCGGGCCCTGTTGGCCGAAAGGGGGAACACCGGCTAGCCGAAAGAGCCCCGGCGAGGTGTTGCAGCACCCCGCCGGGGCGGACGATCCCGCAACCGGAACCCGGCCACGAGACGGCATCTTGAGGATAACCGGGCTCCGGGAAACCGACCTGGAGTGACCATGACGAACATCAAGGACAGGAAGCGGTTCAAGCTCATCCCGGAGATGGGCGGCGCGCTGGCGCGGAACTACGCCCGGCAACGCGGCACCGAACCGCAGATCGAACTCTGGCGGACGCAGGCCCGCGAACTCACGGCAGGCCTGCCGGAAGGCGCGAAGATCCTCGAGGTCGCCTTCGGCCCCGGCTACTTCGCCGTCGAGCTGGCGCGGCTCGGCTTCTCCGTCACCGGACTGGACGTCGCGCCGACGTTCGTGGAGATCGCGGGCGAGTACGCGCGGGCTCAAGGCGTCGAGGTCTCGTTCCGCGAGGGTGATGTCGCGGCGATGCCGTTCGACGACGAGACGTTCGACTTCGTCGTCTGCCAGGCCGCGTTCAAGAACTTCGTGTGGCCCGTGAGGTCACTCGACGAGATGTACCGCGTGCTGCGCCCTGGCGGTACGGCTGTGGTGCAGGACATGAACCGGGACGCGACCGACGGCGACATCGTGCGTGAGGTCGAGGGCATGAAGCTCGGCAAGCTGGCCGCTTTGGCGACCCGGCAGACGCTCGGCCAGCTGCGGCGGCGTGCCTACACGCCGATCGATTTCAGCGGGCTGGTCGCCGAAACCGCGTTCCGGACGTGCGAGGTCAGCACGGCCGGGATCGGCCTGGACGTCCGCCTCACCCGTCCCTGAAATGTCAGGAAAGGGTCGTTCCTGACATTTTTCGTCAGGACCGACCCTTTCATGACATCCGGCTCAGCGAGGGGCCATACGCAGCGAGCCGTCCATCCGGATGACCTCGCCGTTCAGGTAGTCGTGGTCGATCAGCGACAGCGCGAGCTGCGCGTACTCGTCCGGCCGCGCGAGCCGCTTCGGGAACGGCACGCCTTCGGCCAGCGAAGCGCGGAATTCCTCGCTCACCGTCGCCAGCATCGGGGTGTCGACGATGCCCGGCGCGATGGTCAGCACGCGGATGCCGTGCGACGCGAGGTCGCGCGCGGCGGGCAGGGTCATCCCGACGATGCCGCCCTTGGACGACGAGTACGCGACCTGCCCGATCTGGCCGTCGAAGGCGGCGACCGACGCGGTGTTGATGATGACGCCGCGCGCGTTGTCGGCCAGCGGCTCGGTCTTGGCGATGGCCTCGGCGGCCAGCGTCAGCACGTTGAAGGAACCGATCAGGTTGATCTGGACGACCTTCGCGTACAGGGCGAGGTCGTGCGGGCCCTTCTTCGAAAGGATCCGCGCGGACGGCCCGATCCCGGCGCAGTTCACCACGGTCCGCAGCGGCACGCCGGATTCGGCGGCGGTCGCGACCGCGGCCCGCACCTGCTCCGGGTCGGTGACATCGGCCTCGACGTAGGTGACGTTCTCGATCTGCTCGGCGTTCGCGATGGCACCGGCGAGGTCCAGCGCGAAGACCCGCGCGCCCTTCGCGGCGAGCGCCTTCGCGGTCGCGCCGCCGAGCCCGGACGCGCCACCCGTGACCAGCGCCGCGGTATCGGTGATCTGCATGTTCTCCCTTTCGTCGACAACCGTTCATAGGTTAACGCTCGTTCGCATCGGGCCCGGGTGGGATGGCTCACTCGGGTGCGCAGCATGTCGTGAGGAGTATTCGGACCTGAAGCATTCCGTTCGTTTGGAGGTCAACTCCGGCTGTCACCTTCAGCAGCATGAGCGCTGCTCGGATCGTGGTGGTGGGGACCGGTTACGTCGGATTGACCACGGGAGCCTGCTTGGCCGGCCTGGGGCATCGAGTCACTTGCGTCGATGTCGACCAGGCGAAGGTCGCAAGGCTCTCCGCCGGACGGGTGGACATCCTGGAGCCGGGATTGTCCGAGCTGGTGTCGAGGGGGCTGACCAGCGGAAGACTCGAATTCGTGGTCGGCGCGCGCGACGCCGTCCGGGACGCGGAGGCCGTTTTCCTTTGTGTGCCAACGCCGATGGGCGCGGGCGGCTCGGCGGACCTGCGGGCGGTCGAGGCCGTGACCGCCGAGATCGGCGACGTCATCCCGCCGGGGTGCGCGCTGGTCACCAAATCGACCGTCCCGGTGGGGACGTCGAAGCGTATCCAGGCGATGCTCGGCCGCACGGACGTGCCGGTGGTGTCGAACCCCGAGTTCCTGCGTGAGGGCACCGCGGTGGAGGACTTCCTCGGCCCCGACCGGATCGTCGTCGGCTCGGACGACGTCGCGGCCGCCCGCTGGGTCGGCGATCTCTACGCCGACCTCGCCGCGCCGGTCGTCGTCGCCGACGCGGCCAGCGCGGAACTGGTGAAGTACGCGGCGAACTGCTTCCTCGCGATGAAACTGTCCTATGTGAACTCGATCGCCGAACTGTGCGAACGCCTCGGCGCGGACATCGACCTGGTCACCGAGGGGATGGGCTACGACCGGCGCATCGGCCGCTCGTTCCTCAAACCCGGCCCCGGCTGGGGCGGCTCGTGCCTGCCGAAGGACACCAGCGCGCTGGTCCGCGTCGCCGAGTCGGTGCAGTACGACTTCACGCTGCTCACCTCGGCGATCGAGGAGAACATCGCGCAGCGGGACCGGATCGTCGCGAAGATCGCCGGCGCGGTCGGCGGCACGCTGGCCGGTTCGCGGATCGGCATCCTCGGTCTGGCGTTCAAGGCCGGGACGAACGACCTGCGCGACTCGCCCGCCCTCGCGGTCGCTTCCGTGCTGGGCGCGCTCGGCGCGGAACTGACCGCCTACGACCCCGCCGTCGGCGGCCACATCGACGGAATGACCGTGGTCGACGACCCGTACCAGGTCGCGAAGGCGGCCGACGCCGTCGTCGTGCTGACGGAATGGGACGAGTTCAAACGGCTCGACTGGACGTACATGGCCGAGCAGATGGACGGCGACTCGGTCGTCGACACACGCAATCTCCTGGAGCCGCAACGGATCCTGGACGCCGGCCTGTCGTGGCAGGGCGTCGGGCGGCCGCGGGCGGCGCTGCGGCGGAAGGTCGCCGTCTCCTGACCCACCCGCCTCCCTGGTGTCCTGAACGCCTCTTTCAGGACACCAGGGAGACGAGTTTCATCAGCCCTTCCACGACCTCTTCGGCCGTCGGGCCGTTCTCCGGGTCGAGCATGTGCTGCAGCATCACGCCCGAGTTCAGGGCCGTGGCCACCGCGCCGATCCGCCGCTCGTCCGCCTCGGTGAGGGTCTCCTCGTCGATCCCCAGGATGCCCGCCGCCATTCCCCGGCGACCCTCTCGCTGTGCGGCGGCGAGCTGTTTCCGCAGCTCAGGGTGATGTTCGGACTGCACGAACGCCTCGATCGAGGCGATCCACAACTGCCGGTTGCGCCCGTAGGAGTCGATCATCGCGCGCCAGGACGCCGCGTACTGCTCCGAGGGCGACGCGTCTGGGTCGACGGCGCTCATCATCTCGGCCTGAATTTCCCGGCCCCAGTCGTCCATCGCCTGCGAGAACGCCGTCAGCAGGAGGGCTTCGCGCGAGCCGAAGTGGTAGCCGATCGCCGCGTGGCTGACCCCGGCCGCCGTCGCGATATCCCGCACCGTCGTGCGTGACCAGCCTTTTTCCTTCAAGCACTGGATGGCGCCCGCCATCAGGTCCTCGCGATTACCCATGTCCCGGGATCCTAGGCCACGCGGTTTATCCACTTGGTTTAACCAAATGGATTGACCAAGCGTGCAAATCTGCCGTACGGTCGCTTCCATCACCACGAACCCCAGGGAGCAGCCATGACGACCACCGTTCTGATCTCCGGCGCCGGCATCGCGGGCCCGGCCCTCGCGTTCTGGCTGCGGAAGCGCGGTTTCGCGCCGACCGTCGTCGAACGGGCACTGGCCTTGCGCGAAGGCGGCAGTGCTGTCGACTTCCGCGGCGAGCAGATGGCCCTGCTGGAGAGCATGGGAATCCTCGAGGACATCCGCGCGAAGGAGACCGCGATGGGCGCGCAGGTCATCGTCGACGTCCGGGGCAAGAAGGTCGCCCAGATGCCGTCGGTGTTCTTCAGTGGCGAAGTCGAGATCGAGCGCGGCGATCTGACCCGCATCCTCTACGACCACACGAAGGACGACGTCGAGTACGTCTTCGGCGACTGGATCACCGGGCTGGACGAGGTCGCGGACGGCGTCGACGTCGGCTTCGCCCACGGCGAGTCACGCAGATTCGACCTGGTCGTCGGCGCGGACGGGCTGCACTCGGGCGTGCGGCGGCTGATGTTCGGCGACGAAGAGCGGTTCCGCACCGACCTCGGCTTCCACGCCGCGGGCTTCACCGTGCCGAACCACCTCGGGCTGGATCATCTCGGCCAGATCTGCAGCGTCCCCGGCCGCACGGTCATGGTCGCCAGCGGTCGCGACAGTTCGGCTCTCAACGTCAGTCTCGTCTTCGCGTCGGAGTCGCTGGAGGTGCGTCGCCGCGATGGCGACGCGCAGAAGAAGATCCTTGTCGAGCGCTACGCCGACTTCGGCTGGGAAGCACCGAAGCTGCTGGAAGGCCTCCGCGACGTCGACGCGCTGTACTTCGATTCGCTCAGCCAGATCCACCTCGACAAGTGGTCGCGCGGCCGGGTCGTGCTGCTCGGTGACGCGGCCTGGTGCGCGGGCCCGGGCGGTTCGGGCACCGGGCTCGCGATGATGGGCGCGTACGTCCTGGCGGGCGAACTCGCCGCCGCGCGGGGTGACCACGAAGTCGCTTTCGCGCGTTACGAAGAGAAGCTGCGCGGTCCGGTGAAGATTTCGCAGAAGCAGGCGGCCGGGATCGGCACGTTCCTCGCACCGAAGACCCGGTTCATGGTCGGCTACCGGAACTTCCTGTACCGGGTGCTGGGCTCGCGGCCGATGACGAAGGTGTTCACGTGGATCACGTCGCGGGCGGCGAACGCGGCGACGCTGGAAAACTATGACGCGCCGGTGGCCGCGCGGGGATAGTTTCGGTGGGTGATGGACAAGAAGGGCTTTCGCCGCGGCTGCTACGAGGCTGCCCGGCGGACGGCCGGTGAGGTGAAGGAGTTCCGGTACTCCTGCTACGCGCCCAACTTCGACCAGTGTCACATCACTTATCCGCACCGCACCGTCGCCGTGCTGTGGACGCGGGACTGGGGCAGGAACGCGACCTGGCACGGGCTCGGCATCGCCGCGACGCCGGTGGAATTCGGTTCGCTCACCTTCATCGACGAGCCGGGGTTGCTGGCCGTCCTGAAAGAGCTGCTCCCCGTCTGCCGGATCTTCACTCGCGCCGAGCTCGAGGGGCCGCTTGACCAGGCCGCGTGGCCCTGGGTCGATGAAGACGACGTCAGGTACTGGCGGCCCGACAACCTCGGCGAAGCCCTCTTCAACTACTGGGACTGAAAAAGTAGTTAGCAAAGCGTAGTATCGGCTCCGTGTTCACGACCAGGCCGGAACTGGCCGGCACCCACGGCATGGTGGCATCGACGCACTGGCTGGCTTCGGCCACCGGTATGGCGGTGCTCGAAAACGGCGGCAACGCCTTCGACGCGGCGGTGGCGGCCGGGTTCGTCCTGCAGGTCGCCGAGCCGCATCTGTGCGGTCCGGCGGGGCAGGTCCCCGGCATCTTCGTCACCGCCGCCGACCGGACTCCGCGAGTTCTCGCCGGTCAGGGGGTCTCGCCCGCGGCCGCGACGCCGGAGTACTTCGCGGACCTCGGGCTCGACCTGATCCCCGGCAGCGGTCTGCTCCCCGCGACCGTCCCGGGGGCCTGGGACGGCTGGCTGCTGCTCCTGCGGGATCACGGTACGAAGTCGTTGCGCGACGTGCTCGGTTACGCCATCTCATACGCGCGCAACGGGATTCCGCTGGTCAGCCGAGTCGGTGACACCATCCGCGCAGTCCAGGATCTCTTCACCGAGCATTGGCCGACGTCGGCGGCGCTCTGGTTGCCGGATGGCAAGCCTGCCGAAGGGCTGCACCGCAACCCGGCCCTCGCGGACACCTGGGAGCGGCTGCTCGCCGAGGCCGAGTCGGTCAGTGGGCGTGAGGCGCAGATCGACGCCGGACGCCGCGCGTGGTCGCAGGGTTTCGTCGCCGAGGCGATCGATGCGTTCAGCCGTAAGGCTTTCCGTGACGATTCCGGGCGCGATCACGCCGGTCTCCTGACCGGCGAGGACATCGCGGGCTGGGAAGCGACGTACGAGGACGCGCTGCAGGTCGACTTCGGCGACTGGGGCCTGGTGAAGATGGGCGCCTGGACGCAGGGGCCGGCGTTGCTGCAACAGGCGCGGTTGCTGGACGGCCTGCGGGACGAACTGTCCTATGTAGACGGAATCCCGACGGAACGCACGGTGCACTTGGCCGTCGAGGCGGCGAAGCTGGCGTTCGCGGATCGTGAGGCTTGGTACGGGGATTCGCCCGACGTGCCGATCGAGTTGCTGATCTCCCGAGAGTACGCGGACGCCCGCCGCGCGTTGATCACCGACGAAGCGTCCGCCGAACTCCGGCCCGGAGGCCCCTCGCCGCGCCTGCCCGCGATCCTCGAAAAGCTGCGCGGACTGGAATCCGGCTCCGGTGCGACTGGGGAGCCGACGGTCGGGCCGCTGGGCGAGACTCGTGGCGACACCGTGCACATCGACGTCGTCGACGCGGCCGGGAACATGATCTCGGTGACGCCGTCGGGCGGCTGGCTGCAATCGAGCCCGACGATCCCGGAGCTCGGTTTCTGTCTCGACTCGCGTGGGCAGATGTTCTGGCTGGAACAGGGTTTGCCGAACTCACTGGCGCCTCGGAAGCGGCCGCGGATCACGCTTTCGCCGTCGATGGGCCTGCGTGACGGCGAGCCCGTGCTCGCGTTCGGGACGCCCGGCGGCGACCAGCAGGACCAGTGGCAGCTGTGTTTCTGGCTGGCGCACACGCTCGGCGGCCTGAACCTGCAGGAGTCGATCGACTCGCCCGCGTGGCATACGACCGCGTTCCCGAGTTCGTTCTATCCGCGTTCGTGGACGCCGCGGGAGCTGGTGGTCGAATCGCGGCTCGGTCAGTCCACAATGGACGCTCTCGCCGTGCGCGGGCACGCCGTCGTCGATGCCGGGCCTTGGGCGCTCGGGCGACTTTCGGCCGTGTCGCGGTCCGGCGGTGTCCTGCGCGCCGCCGCGAACGCGCGCGGAATGCAGGGCTACGCCGCCGGCCGCTGACGCTCCCCAGCCTCACTACATCGACGTTGTCCACAATGCCTCCTACCTGTGGACAACTCGGCTCACGCCCGCCTCCCCGCCCCCATCGGCGATAGACTGGCTTCGGGGTCGCCCCCTGGGATGGGCGGGGGTTTGGGTGGTGACTCAAGAGCGCGGCTGTTCCCAGAGCCAGAACTCGATGCCCTGGTTGTCCACGCAGTCGGCGCTCAGGCCGTAGGGCTGCTGTTCGGTTTCGCCGACCTGGCCGCCTTGGGCGCGGACACGGTCGAGGGCGGCGGCGAGATCGTCGACGGCGTACATGAGCTTCCAGCCCACCTGCCGTCCCGGGCCGCCCCAGAGCCCGCCCTGCAGGCCGGAACCTTCGACGCCCCAACCGCCTTCGACGCGCCCTGGCGAGAACTGCCAGCCAAGAACCGCGCCGTAGAACGCCTTCGCGCGTTCGTCGTCGGGCACCTGGAAGGTGAAGTAACCCGCTTCGCCGTGCCGGATCGGCGTAGCGCCCGAAGCGGGCCGAGGCGCCGCCTGCGCGAGAAGCCACCGCTGGCCGTACGGGTCCTTGATCTCTCCGCTCAACCCGTGGCCTTCGTCCGCGACGGGACGCCGCAGCTCCCCGCCCAGCTCCACGGCCCGCGCGGCCGACGCGTGCACGTCCGCGACTTCGACCCGGATCAGCGGGCCACCGGCGGGCGCCACGACGATGCCCAGTTCGGGGAATTCCTCCGCGAACATCAGCACGCTGTCCCCGATGGCCAGTTCCGCGTGCCCGACCCGGCCGTCCTCCATCACGATCGGATCGGACCGACGCCGCGCCCCGAACACCTCGACATAGAAATCGAGCGCGGCGCGCGCGTCGGTGACCACGAGATAGGGCGTCAGGGAACGTACTTCGGCTTCAGTGGTGATTGTTTCCGTCATATCGGCTCCGTTCAGGACGGCGCGACGAAGGTTATCGCGCAGTTCGGCGGCGAAGAGCGGGTCAGGCTCCACAGGCTGCGAGGGCGCGCGAAGCGCGTCGAACGGATCAGGCATCGCGACCCTCCTTCTCCTGGTAAGCACGCCGGAACGCGGCACGGGCCCGTACGAGCAACGCCTCCGTGGCGTGCACCGTGCGGTCGAGATGGCCGGCGACCTCCGGTACCGGGAGGCCGTCGACGTAGCGAAGCGTCAACGCGGCCTGGTGATGCGCCCCGAGCGACGCGAGCACCTCGCGTGCCAGAAGCGCGTCCAGCCGTTCGTCCCACGGATCGGTGTACTCCTCCTCGTGGACGAGCCGCAGCCCGCGTTCCTCACGTGCTTTGCGCCGCCAGTGATCGGCGAGCTTGTGCCGGGCGACGCCGATCAGCCACCCTGTGCTCACTGGCGGTGCGAACTCCTTGCGACAGGCCCGCACCGCGCCGAGGAACGTCTCGGACGTCAGCTCCTCGGCGAGGGTGCGATCACCGCACCGGGACAGCAGGTACCCGTAGACCTCCGGCAACGCCGTCTCGTAGAGCGAAAGCAGCGCGAAGGCCGGGTCCCGATGCACCCGTGGTTCCGTCACATCCCCATCGTCGCTCGGGGAGCCTGAATTCCGACGGGTGAAACCGAACTTTCTCAGGTTCGCGGATCCGGCAGCCGCCGGGCCACCGTGATCACCCCGACCGTCAGGACCGCCTGAATGCCGATGACCAGCACGAACGCGCCCTTCATCCCGAGCGGTCCGGCGGCGGCCGAGGCGAACAACGTGCCAAGGGTCGCCACGCCCAGCGCCATCGCGGCCTGCTGCGACGTCGTCAGCATCCCGCTGCCGACCCCGGCGATCTCCGGCGGAACCTTCGACAGCACGATCCGGAACACCGTCGTCATCGCCAGCCCCTGGCCGAGACCGCACAGCAGCATCCCCGGCACGAAATCGAGCACACCGAGATCCGGCCACTCCAGCAGCACGGTGCCGATCAGCGTCAGCAGCCCGAGCAGCTGCACCGAGAGACCGGCGGCCACCACCCGCTGCCCGAATCGGGTCACCAGGCGGCTGCTGACCAGGCACATCGCGAAGAACGCGAGCGAAAGCGGCGCCGTCACCAGACCGGATCCCAGCGGGCCGAGATGGAGGCCGTCCTGCAGGGTCACGGCGAACACGAACATGAACGCGCTGAACCCGACGAAGAACGGCACCCCGACCAGCAGTCCTTGCCGCACACTCGGCATCCGCAGCACCGAAGGCGGCAGCAGCGGAACCCCGCCACGGCGTTCCATCCGGCGTTCGACGTGGACGAATCCGGCCGCGGCGAACGGGAAGACGACGAGCAGCGCGATCGTCCACAGTGGCCAGCCGAGCACCGGCCCTTCCGCCAGCGGGAGCAACAGCGAAACCAACGCGATCGCCAGGAGGACCGTGCCGGGACGGTCGACGCCGAGTGGGTTCCGCGAGCGGCTCTCCGGGATCAGCCGCCGCGCGACCAGCAGACCGGCGACCCCGACGGGCACGTTGACCAGGAAGATCGGCCGCCAGCCGGTGCCCCAGAGATCCGCGGCCACCAGTGCCCCGCCGAGGAACTGGCCGAGCACCATCGAAAGCCCCGCCGTCGCGCCGTAGAGACCGAGCGCCTTGGACCGGCGCTCGCCGGTCGTGGTCGCCTGGATGATCGACAGCACCTGCGGCAGCATCAGCGCGGCGGCCGCCCCCTGCGCGGCCCGCGCCAGCACCAGGGTCAACGCCGTCGGCGCGATCCCGCAGAGCAGGGAGGTGAAGGTGAACGAGGCCAGCCCGATCAGGAACAGCTTGCGGCGGCCGAAGGCGTCGCCGAGCCTTCCGCCGACGACGAGCAGGACGGCGTACGCGATCCCGTAGGCCGCGACCACCAGTTCCAAGGTGGCGGACGAGGTGCGGAGATCCGACCCGATCGCGGGCAGGGCGATGTTGACGATGAAGAAATCGACGAGCGGAAGTGCCGCCCCCAGCAGCACGGTGACCAGGCCCGCCGAGGTCAGGGCCGGGACGGCGGCGACGCGGGCAGGCGTCACCGGAACTTGCGTGGAAGTCATGAGTACCACGATCAGCCGATTCCGACCCTGGTACCAGGAGTGTGTTTATCCTGGTACCGCCACTACCTGGTAACCGGCTTCGAGCTTTGCGAACCTGATGAGGTGACCATGACCGTCGATTCGCGAGTGGCCGAGGTGCGGCGGCACGAACTGGCCGCCTTCCTGCGCAGCCGCCGCGAGCGCATCACCCCGGACCAGGTCGGCCTGCCGATCGGCGGCAGGCGCCGGACGCCGGGGCTGCGCCGCGAGGAGGTCGCGCAGCTGGCCGGGGTCGGGGTCACCTGGTACACGTGGCTCGAACAAGGGCGCGACATCAACGCGTCCGAGCAGGTGCTGGAGGCGATCTCCCGCACCCTGCGGCTCGACCCGCACGAGCACACGCACCTGTTCACCCTCGCCGGGGCGCCGGAGCCGCCGCTGGAGAAGGACTGCAAACTCCTCAGCCGGAACGTCTACCGGATGATGGACAAACTAGAGCCGTTCCCGGTCTGCGTGCGCAACGCGCGGTGCGACATCCTCGCCTACAACCGGGCCTACGACTGGCTGATGGGCGGCCTCGACGACATCCCGTTCGAGGAGCGCAACACGATGATCCAGTGCCTGACCAATCCCGAATGGCGCCGCAGGCTCCCGGACTGGGAGGTCAACCTGCCCCGCGTGGTCGCCGGATTCCGCGCGGCGATGGCCGAGCACATCGCCGAACCGGCGTGGAAGAACCTGGTCAAACGGTTGCGGCAGGAGTCCGAGCTCTTCGAGCGGATGTGGAAGGAGCACGACGTCTCCAGCGAGCGGATCGTGCTCAAGCGGTACCTGCACCCGGACGTCGGCCTGCTGCGGTTCGAATTCTCGTACCTGTACCTCGGGCGGCGTTCCGAGATCTCGCTGGCGACGCTGACCCCGGCGGACGAGGAAACCGCGGCCAAGCTGCCCAGCTCCTTCTGAAGGGGGAGGCGGACCAGGCTCGCGAGGGAGCCGTTCCGCGGCGCGAACGCCGACGCTGGGATGCATGACCGTAGCGATGGCTCCACCCAAGATCTCCAGCGTCCGCCTGATCGTCTGCTACGCGGCGATCCTCGGCACGCTCCCGTACCTGACCCTCAAGGCGTCCTGGGTCACGGGCGGCAGCCTCGGCCTGCGTGATCCGTCCTTTGTGGACTCCGACCTGATGATGTTCGCGAATCTGGTCACCGGCGGGATGGACGTCGTCGCGGTGATCCTCGCCCTGGCGTTCACCTACTCCTGGGGCCGCCGGATCCCCGCGCCGCTGGTCCTGTTCCCGATCTGGATCGGCACCGGGCTGCTCGCCCCGATCGTGCTGAACCTCCCGGTGATCGTCGCCGATCTGTCCACCACGCAACTGACCGAAATGCCGCTGGAGAACTGGGTCTGGGCCGTCGTCTACGGCGGATTCGCCTGGCAGGGCATTCTGCTGCTGACCGCGTTCGTGCTCTACGCCCGCGACCGCTGGTGGTTCGTCGTCACCGGCACGGTGAAACCCGGCACGATCGGTGCGGCAGGCATGCTCGGCATCGTCGCCGCGCTCGTGACGGCGATCGGCCACTCGATCTGGGCGTTCGGCACCGGCGGTATCGCCGCCCGCGGCCAGGACGTCGTGATCGCGGCGCTCGCCGTCCTCGCCGCTCTCGCGCTGGCGAACGTGTCGCGAGGGCGGTTCTGGCCGCGGCTGGTGCTGGTGTGGACCGGCGCCGGGGCGATGGCGGGCACGGGGATGTGGGGCCTGTTCAGCGCGCTCACCATGGGATCCACCGATCACGCGGCGGTGCTGGCGGTTCAGGTGGCCGGCGGGGTGCTGATGATGATCTCGGTCCTGCGGCGGCTACCGCACGCGGCGTAGCCGGGAAGTCGCTTTTCAACGGACGCGATCCACCCCCGCCACGGGTAGTTTTCGGACCGTGCTGCTGAAAGAACGGTTTCCGTGGAGCCCATGGGTGGGCCGCGTGCTGCGCGTGGTGCTGCCGCTGGGGTTCGTCCTCGGTGCCACGAGCGGCGCCTCACGCTGGCAGCCGGACGCGCCGCCGCTGACCACGTCCGCGGTGCTGTGGCTGGTCGCCATCGCGGTGCCGCTGCTGATCGTCCACCGCTTCCCGATGACGATCTTCCTGCTCACCTCCGCGCTGACGCTCGGCTACTACACGTCCGGCAACCCGGGCGGGCCGGCGATCGTGCTGCCGACCATCGCGCTGTTCCTGCTCACCAAGATCCGCGGGCCGATCGTCGCCGGCGGCGCCGGTGGAGCGCTCCTGGTGGCGGCGGGGATCGCGTTGTTCGCCCGGCACGGGCTGGCCGGCTTCGATCTGCGGGCCGGGCTGGGCCTGGTCTGGGTGATCGCGGTCGTCGGGATCGGGACGGCGGTGCGCAACGGGATGGCGGCCGCGCGGGCCCGCCGCGAGCAGGCCGACGAGCACCGGCACCGGATGGCCGAGCAGGAGCGGCTCACCATCGCCCGCGAGGTGCACGACGTCGTCGCGCACAGCCTCGCGATGATCAACGTCCAGGCCGGGGTCGCCGCGCACGTCGCCGACCGGCGTCCTGAGCAGGCGAAAGAGGCGCTGCTGAACATCAAGGAGGCGAGCGCTTCGGCGCTGAAGGACCTTCGCGCGACGTTGGCCGTGCTGCGCTCTGGGGAGGACAAGGCGCCCGCACCGAGCCTCGCCCAGGTCGACGAGCTGTTCGAACACGCCCGCGCCGCCGGGCTGGAGGTCCGCGTCGACGGCGAGCCGGGGGAGCTGCCCGCGCCCGTCGACGGCGCCGCGTACCGGATCCTGCAGGAATCGCTGACGAACGTGGTCCGCCACGCGGATCAGGCGCGCGGTGTCGACGTCAGGTTCGAGCGGAAAACCGGTGCGCTGACGCTGCTCGTCCGCGACGATGGCCGTGGCGCCGTCGATCCCGCGCCCGGTCACGGCCTGCGCGGGATGTCCGAACGGGCGGCCGCGCTGGGCGGCGCGCTCACGACGTCCGTGGTGAACGGCGGCTTCCAGGTCCGCGCGGACCTGCCCATCAAGGGGGAAGAATGACGATCCGGGTGGTTCTCGCCGACGACCAGGTGCTGGTCCGCGCCGGTTTCCGGGTATTGCTGGAGACCGAGGACGGGTTCGAGGTCTGCGCCGAGGCGGGTGACGGCGAGCAGGCCGTCGCGGCCGCCGTCGAACACCGGCCGGACATCGTCGTGATGGACGTCCGCATGCCCGGCGTCGACGGGCTCGAAGCGACGCGGCGGATCACCGCGAATCCCGAGCTGGCCGGGGTGAAGGTCCTGGTCCTGACGACTTTCGACGTCGACGAGTACGTCTACGAGGCGCTGCGCGCCGGAGCGAGCGGATTCCTGCTGAAGGACACCGATCCGGTGGAACTGCTGCGGGCGCTGAAGGTGGTCGCCGCGGGTGAGGCCCTGCTGGCGCCGACCGTGACCCGGCGGCTGATCGCCGAGTTCGTCGACCGGCCGGAGAACCGCCGCATCGACGTGAGCGCCGTCCGCGAGATCACCGACCGCGAACGCGAGGTCCTCGGCCTGGTCGCGGGCGGGATGTCGAACGACGAGATCGCCGCGCATCTCGTGATCTCGACGGCCACCGCGCGCACGCACGTCAGCCGCATCATGACCAAGATCGGCGCGCGCGATCGGGCGCAGCTGGTGGTACTCGCCTACGAATCGGGTCTGGTCAGCCCTCGCCGGGGTTGAGGTTCCCCCAAAAAGCTGAGATTGCCGAAAAAACTCAGCCGATCACCGTGGGTCGCCAAGGTGGCCCCCACGCTGACGTTCCGTTAATCGGCAGCCCGATCGTCATGTCGGCAGGGCTCCTACAGGACGTGCATCTGCACGTGCACTTCGATTGGCGAGGCCTTATTTCCGTCTCCACCAGGGCTCCGGCGATCCGGAGGGACGATTCCGGTGGACGGTTCGAAAACAAGACGAATGTACGGCTAATGCTGATTTCCGGGCGAACGCAGAAGTAAAGCGCGAGATGTTCTCTCTTCGCTGGATACGGTGCGTGATTTTTTGTTCGGTCAGCGGACGGAACGGCGATCACTTTCCGTCGCGAAACCGCTCCCTGGTCGGGTTCTCGCGCACTTGAGTTCCTTTCTCGCAAGCGCGCTGAGCATTAGTCTTCGGCTCAACGGCAATGGGGGATGTCACCTACCCGACGTGATTCTCACCCGGCCGGGCAGGAACTGGATTCACCTTTCTTCTCTCACTGGGAGTCACCATTGACGACACAGACATCTGATCCGCTTCTGGTGATCACCGCGGGCGTCGTCGTCCTGGCCTACATCGTTTTCGCCGCGATCCTCATCCGGCTTCTCCTCGCCGGAAGGGTCGCCCAGCCCGCGAAGGTCATCGGGTCGGTGGCGGCGCTCGTGGCCGGGCTCCCGGCGATCCTCTACGCGTTCGCGGCGGTGGTGGGCTGATGGACGTGGAGTTCACCGAACGGCAGTGGCATCGGCTGATCGTCCTCGGCAGGCACGTGGACCACGCCGTGGGTACAACGCTGCTCCGCCAGGGCGACCCGGCCCCGCCGGTGCTGATCCCGCGGTCCGGTTTCGTGAAGGCGTTGCGCGCCGCCCAGGGCGACACGACGCCGATGATCGTGGACCTGCTCGGCGCCGGTGACGTGCTCGGCGTCGAGGACTGCCTGGCCGGACGGCCGAGCAGACTCTCGTACATCGCCACGAAGCCGGCTCGGGTGCTGGAGGTTCCGCAGCACGCCTTTCGCGGCTTTCTCGACGATGACGACCAGGCGATGGCCTTGATCGCGGTGGCGCTTGCCTCCCGGCTGCGGCAGCGGAACGTCGCGCTGGGTTTCGCGACGGCCAAGGTGCGGAGCCGGTTGACCGCGTTCCTGACCAGATTGCAGGCGCTCTACGGGGTGCCCGGCGAGGGCGGCGTCGTGATCGACGTGGGACTGAACCACACGGACATCGCCTCCGCGATCGGCGCTTCACCCGCGTCGGTCAACGCCGAGATGGCGAAACTGAAGAACGACGGATATCTGAGCACCGGCTACAAGACGATCCACGTGAAGAAGCCGTTGCGTGAGGACGGCCCGCCGCTCACACCGGTCCCGTCCGCGCGGCGGCGGATTCCCCAGCTGCGGATACCGCGGATCGCGATGGGGTGAACGGGGCCTTCTTCATGGGAAGGCCCCGTTCATCTCCTGCATGCGCCGCGGGGTGCGCAAAATCGGGTCAGCCGCGCTTCAGCTGAAGCGCCAGCCGTACGGCGAACACGACGGCCAACACGGCGACCAGGGCTACTTCCCAGGCCATGAGGCTCCTCCTCGTCCGGCATCCGAACGTTCCGATGCTCTGCCCATAAGGCGCATCACCGGGGGAGGGCGTTCACCGACACGGCCTAACTCACTCGGATGGATTAGCCGCCCGAGACCTTCTGCAGCCAGATGTTGCCGCCGGAGTCATGCGCCATCGCCGGGATCTTCGACTCCAGCAGGTCCCGGTGCTGTGTCCACATGAAGTGCTGGAACCAGCGGACCTCGAACCGGTCGTTGTACATGAGGAAGGCCCGGAGCAGGTAGTCCTCCTGCCAGGCTCGCCCCTCACGCAGCCAGCTCATCGGGTACTCGAAGGGGAAGAACACGTCGTGGACGTGGACCCATACGCCGTCCCGCAGGCGGGGAAGGACCTCGAAGAACAGGTAGTTGACGTCCGAACCCGCCTTGACGACGTGCGTGGAGTCGATGAAGAGCAGGTCGCCGGCCTCGAGCTCCTGGAACGTCTCGATCGGGACGTCCTGGACGGCCTTGCCGATTACCCGCACCCGCTCCGCGTCGCCGGGCCGGAAGAGGCTTTCCATCAGCTGCGGGTATGGCTCGATGCAGGTCAGCTCGGTCTCGCCGCCCAGCCAGCCGTCCATGGTGTCCAAGGTCATCGCGGTCGAATAGCCAGAGCCGACCTCGATCATCCGGCGTGGCCGCAGATGGCGCAGCATCGTGTGCAGCACGATCGCGTCGGACCACGAAAACGCGGAGTTCTCGAAGAAGTAGCGGTGCCGATCGTTCTTCCGCGCGGTGAACGGAAGGTCCGCGGCCAGTTCGGCGAGCGTGCCGAACAGCTCCAGCTGGTCGTTTTCCCGCAGGTCGACGGCCTCGGGCCAGGAGTCGAAGATCGTGGCGGCACGGGTGCCGATCTCCTCCTGCGAGGCGAAGGGCGAGTAGAAGTGGCCGGGTGGGACCCACGTTCGGTACTCGTCCTCGAAGGACTGCTTCGCCCGCAGGACGTCTTCGAGCCACGAGCGGAGGTCCCTGTTCGCCACCTCCAGTTGACGGCGGCTTTCGGCGAGCTCCGAGTACCGGTCGGTCACCGCCTCGTAGCGTGCCGTCAGCTGGTCGTAGCGCACGCCGAGCTCTTCGTACAGCTCGGCGTATCGACCCGCCCGGATGATCATGTCGTCATACGACTTCCGCGCGACCGCCCAGCGCTTGACGAAGGCGCGCAACGGGTTCTTGATCGGACGTCTCATCAGTTGTTGCGTTCGGTCGGCGGAGCCTTCTGGATTTGCGCGTTGAGCAGCGACCGGAACGCCTGCTCGGCCTGCGCCTCGGGTCCGTAGGCCTCGACGACGATCACCCGGCTGTAAAGGATGTACACGGCGCGATAGACGGTCGAGTCGGGTGACTTCGTGACGAAGACCGGCACCCCGCGCATCGCGAGGGCTCGCTCGGCGGTGAGACCGCCCTCCAACTGCGCGTTCCCGTACTCCTGGGCGACCTTCGAGGTGCCCTGCGCGTCCGGGAAGTCGAGGGCGATCAGGCCGAGCGTGACCTCACCACTGGTGTTGGTCTTGAGCAGGCCTTCGGTCATCCCGCTGCGCTCGATCTGCGCGATCACCGAATCCGGCAGGAACTTGGCCGACTTCAGCTTCGCGATGTCGAACGTGCCGCCACCGGCGCGAGGCGTGCCGGCGAGGTCGGTCAGCGCCGCGGCGTTGGCCGACGGCTCGGGCTTGGCCGCCGGGGGTTCGGGGAGCGGCGTCGTGGTCGGCGCGGGCGGCGGCTGCTGCTGGCCCGAGGTCGGCTGGGCGGTGGGGTTGTCCTCGATGGTGTTCGAGAACAGCGCCCACGCGCCGACGCCGACACCGGCCAGCACCACGACGGCGATCGCGGCGATGATGACCTTGCGCTTGGCGCCGGACGAGGACTTGATCTGGAACGACTCCGGCCCCTGGCTGACCCAGTTCGTGTCGTTGCCGGACGGCGCCAGCGGCGGGAACTCCGAACCGCCCCACGGCGGGCTCTGGTCCTGCGGCGTGTTCCAGCCCTGCTGCGGCTGCGGGGGCTGGGCGAACCCGCCACTCGGCGAGTGCTCACCGGGGCGCTGCGCGTACGGCTGCTGGAACCCGCCCGCGGGCGAACCGGGGTGCTGCTGCGGCGGCTGTTGCTGGGGCTGCCATGGCTGGACGACCTGGGTGCGTTCGGCTCCGCCGGTGTCGGACGGCGACACGATCTGGGTCGCGTCGGCGGAGGGCCGCGGGGGCTCTCCCGGCGGCGCGACCGGCTGGATGATCTGCGTCTCGGCGGGGTTCGCTCCCGGCACCTGCGGTTGCGGGTGCTCCAAGGACACGGCCTGTGAGAGCACCTGGTCACGCCGAGTGCGGTAATCGTCGGCCGTGAGCCTGCCGGCCGCGAGTTCCTCGTCGAGCCTGCGGAGCTCTTCCTGCCAGGTCACCCCGTTACCCCCTTTTGGATCAGTCGTCCCCGAGCGACGAAGGATCTTTGTCGTCGCGGTCTACATGACCGCACCGGGCACATTGTGCACGGGGGTCGTCGGGGCGTCGCGGCCCACCACCGAGTCGTAATATTCGGACGCCCGATCCCGCCCGCCGCCCGGCTCACCTCGGTGTTTGCGCGAGGACCTTGGCGAGCTGGTCGATGGTCTGATCACGCAGGAGCGCCGACGACCCGCCGATGACGTTGCGCTCCACGAATTCGAACACGACGACGTCGCGGTCTTCGAACAGATCCTTCAGCGTACCGGCGTCACCCCCGGCCACCGTGTCGCTGTGGACGATCGTCAGATCCTTGCAGGTGGCGGCCAGGAACGGGCTGGCGAACTGGCTGAACGAATCGGCGACCACCGCCGTATTGGGCTTGACGGTGCCGCGGGTGGTGTCGGCCTGGGTCAGCCGCAGCGGGGTCTTGAAGTCGCTGGCGAGGTACCGCGTCCGATCGGCACCGCCGTCCGGTGCCAGCGCGTAGGCCCGCAGGTTGCGGTCCACCGACCGCCCCAGCAGCCGTTCGAGGTCGGCGGGCCACGACCGGAAACCGCTCTCCTTCGCCTGCCAGGTCGCGGTGACCCCGGGCGTGATCGCCTGCGCGAGCGCGTAGGTCATGGTGAGCCCGGCTTCGAACGTCCAGTGGGTGTCGTGCGGGTCGTACACCGACCGGCCGAGGCGCCGCTCGGCATCGGCGAGCGGGTTACGCAGATCGATCGCCCTGGTCGCGGCGGGCACCTTGCCCCAGAACTCGGCCGTCCGCGGTGGCGCGCAGTCGTGACCGGCGTAGTGGTCCGGGAGGTGCGCCGGCTTCATGCTGGACTTGTCGGGCGCGAAGACGAGCTCGAACCGGCGTCCCGACGCCTCGACCGCCTGACGTAACCGGTTCAACGCCGAGATCACCCGGTCGAGATCCAGCACCGGCTCGCACCGGGTGTGCATGTCCTCGCCGAGGTACAACCAGCCGTCCTTGCCGGCGATCACCTGCGGGTAGGCCTGCGGCCCCTTCGGCACTCGTCCCTTGCTCGGGATCCCCGCCGAGCTGTCCTGCGCACCGGCCGCGGCGCCGGGTGGGTCGCCGAAGACGCCGGTACTGATGTCGTCGGCCGCGTTCACCGCGGCTTTGCGCAACGGGAGGTGGTCGGTCGCCCAGCCGGACAGCCCGGTGAAGAAGCTCCAGCCGTCGCCGAAACCGGGGAATTCGCGTAGCGGGCGGTTTTCGAACGGCTCGGTCCGGACACCGACGACCAGCAGGAGCACGGGGACGAAGAAGAAGACGAGCCCGCAGGTCAGCGCCGTCCGCTGCCGCCTGCTGTGCCGTGGCCGGTAAAGGCTGTGCTCGTTCGGCAACCACGACTCCGGGGTCTGGAGCAGCTCTGCCTGCCCGGACGAAGTCGGTGGGGGATTGACGAACACACCCGCGATCGTAGCTGGGGCGTGCTCGCCGCCGGAGGCGAATGTGAAGACGGGTTTCCCCGGCGGATAGTCTCCTCGTCATGGGCAGCGGATAGTCTCCTCGTCATGGGCAAGGGGACTCCTGGTGAGCGGTTGATCGAGTGGACCGGCGAGCGGTGCGTGCCGTGGGTCGACGACATCCAGGTGATCTACGAGCACTATCACCGCTACGCGTTCGCCACCCGGTTCGCCGCCGGGAAACGGGTGCTCGACCTCGCCAGCGGCGAGGGCTACGGCAGCGCTCTGCTCGCCGGGTCCGCGGCCGAGGTGGTCGGGCTGGAGATCGATCCGGCCACCGTGGACCATGCTCGCGCCCGCTATCCGGAGGTCACCTTCGAGGTCGGTTCGATCACCGACCCGGAGGCGCTCGCGGGCACGGAGCCGTTCGAGCTGATCACCTGTTTCGAAGCGATCGAGCACGTCGAGGCGCAGGAAGAGATGATGGCCCTCGTCCGTGCGCGGCTCGCGCCGGGCGGGATCTTCCTGTGCAGCACCCCGGATCTCGCCGTGTACACCCACGACCACGGCAACCAGAACCCGTTCCACGTCCACGAGCTGACCGAGTCGGCCTTCCGGACGCTGCTGGGGAAGAGCTTCGAGCACGTCACCCTGTTGCGGCAGAACGTCGCGGTCGGCTCGCTGATCCACGACGGCGGAACCTCGGCGGCCGAGCTGTTCCGGCTCGAGCCGGGCGACGGTGACGAGTGGCACGTCGCCGACGGTGTGCCGCACACGTACTTCGTCGCGGTCGCGTCCTCGGCGCCGATCACCCTGCCGAACGCTTCCATGCTGGTGGACCCGCATCTGACGCTGGTCGCCAAGGCCAACGCCGCCGCGGAGGCGCACGCGGCCGAGGCGGAGCGGGCACGTGTCGCGCTGGGCCGTGCCGAGGACGGGCTGCGCCGGGCAGGCGAACAGGCCGCCCGGCAGGCGGGCGAAATCGCGGAGATCACGGCCGCCGAACGGCGTGCGGTGGAGGAACGCGACGAGGCGACCGCCCGTGCCGAGAGCGCCCGCGCCGAACACCGCCGGGCCGCGAACGAACTCGGCCTGCTGCAGCGGAAGGCGGCCAACGATCGAGACCGGCTGCGGTGGCTCGGCCGGAACAACGTCCAGCTCAGCGAGACGGTCGGTCGCCTGGCCGCGGAGAACTCCCGGCTGCGGGCCGAGCAGTCCGCGCTCGTCCAGCGTGTGCTCGGCACGTACCGCGGCGCGGTCGAAAAGTTCGCTCCCCGGGGCACCCGCCTGCGTGACTTCTACGAGACGGCGCTCGGCCGTCCCACGGGAGCGGACCCGATCGCGGCGGCCGTACCCGGCCCGGTGGCGGTCACCACCAGCGACGAGCCGATCGTCAGCGTCGTCATCCCGGTCTACGGCAACTGGTCCTACACGCGTGCCTGCCTGGACTCGATCCAGCGTCACCTGCCCGCCACCCCGTTCGAGGTCATCGTGGTCGACGACGCGTCGCGCGACGACTCCGCCGACCGGGTCGCCGGGTGCGCCGGGATCCGGCTGGTGCGGGCGCCGCGGAACCTCGGCTTCGTCGGCGCGTGCAATCTCGGCGCCGAACACGCGCGCGGCGACTTCGTCATGTTCCTCAACAACGACACCGAGGTCCGGCCCGGCTGGCTGGACGAACTGGTCGACGTCGTCGAAACCCGGCCGGACGTCGGGCTCGTCGGCTCGAAGCTGGTCTACCCGGACGGCAGGCTGCAGGAATGCGGCGGGATCATCTGGGCCGACGGCTCCGGCTGGAACTACGGCAGGCTGCAGAACCCGGACCTGCCCTGGTTCCAGGCACTGCGTGACGTCGACTACTGCTCCGGGGCCGCCGTACTGGTCCGCCGCCAGCTGTTCGAGCGGATCGGCGGGTTCGACGAGCGGTTCTCGCCCGCCTACTACGAGGACACCGACCTCGCGTTCGCCGTGCGGGCGGCCGGGTTCCGGACGATGGTGCAGCCGACGTCCGTGGTCGTCCACCATGAGGGCATCTCGAACGGAACCGACCTCGCCTCCGGGGTCAAGCGGCATCAGGAACTGAACCGCAGCGTGTTCGTGGACAAGTGGAGCGTCCAGCTGCGCGACCACCTCCCGTCGGCCAGTGCGCGCGCGGTCTGGGCGGCACGGCAGCGCACCGAGGACGGCCATCGCGGTGGCACCGTGCTCGTGGTCGACCACCAGGTCCCCACACCGGACAAGGATTCCGGGTCGGTGCGGATGGCCAGGATCCTCGAGCTGCTCACCGGGCTGGGGCAGCGCGTCGTCTTCATGCCGTTCAACAACGCGTTGCCGGAGCCGTACGCGAACCAGCTGTACCGCATGGGCGTCACCGTGATCACCGGCCTGGACGAGCAGCTGGGGTTCCTGCGCGACGCGGGCCCCGACCTGCGGCTGGCCGTGCTGTCGCGGCCGCATGTCGCCTGGCAGCTGATCGAGCAGGTCCGGCAGCACGCGCCGAACTGCACCATCGCCTACGACACCGTCGATCTGCACTTCGTCCGGCTCACCCGGCAGGCCGATCTGGCCGCGCAACTCGGTGACACGAGCGAAGAGGTGACCTTGCGCCGGCGCGCGGAAGTGCTGCGGGAGTCGGAACTGGGCCTGACCCGGATCGCCGACGTCACCTTCGTCGTGTCCGACGTCGAACGTGAGCTTCTGCGGGAACTCGTCCCGTCGGCCAGGGTCGAGGTGCTGTCGAACGTGCACTATGCCGACGGCGCCGCGTCGGTTCCCGACGGTCGCGACGGGGTCGTCTTCGTCGGCGGCTTCGATCACACGCCGAATCAGGACGCCGCACACTGGCTCGCCACCGAGATCATGCCGCTCGTGCGCGAGCGCAGGCCCGACGCGGTCGCGCGGATCGTCGGCAGCAACCCACCGCCCGCGGTGCTCGAACTCGAACGCGACGGCGTCGTCGTGCGGGGCTGGGTGCCGGACCTCGACGAGGTGTACCAGACCGCGCGAGTGGTCGTCGCGCCGCTGCGGTTCGGGGCGGGGGTGAAGGGGAAGCTCGGCGAGAGCCTCGGTTACGGCGTGCCCGTCGTCGCGACCTCACTCGCTGCCGAGGGCATGCACCTCACACACGGTCGGGACGTCCTGATCGGGGAGACGGCCGCGGAACTCGCCGACCGGATCGTCACCCTGCTCGAGGACGACAAGCTGTGGGCTCGCCTGTCCGAGGAGGGCAAGACCGTGGTGGAGAGCCGGTTCGGTGCGGAACTGGCCCGGCGGACCCTCGCCGGCGTCCTCGAACCGGGTGGCCAGGCCTGATCAGCTCGGCGGCAGCGCCGCCTTGAAGGTGGCGCGTGTCTTGTCGAGGCTGGTGCGCAGCTTGTTCTTGTCCAGGTTGAACGGCTGCGACGCCCACAGCCCGACGGCGACCTTGCCCGAGGTGTACCACGTGCCGTCCAGGCGGCGGGCCCCGTCGCGCCCGGTGACGACCTCGGGGTCGCCCGGCCGCAGGGCGAATCCGCCCGCCTGGGAAGCCTGCATCAGGTAGGCGACGACGGCCTTCGCGTCTTCGTCCGATCGCGTGGGGACGGCGTACGCGAGATAGCCGGTGTCGCCGTCGCTGGATCCACGGAAGACGACGCTGGTGACGCCGTGCTGGGCGAAGATCTGCGCGGACTCCTTCTGGAAGAGCTTCAGCTCGACCCCTTTGTCGAGCGAGACCGTGGAGTTCTCGGGGAGCGGCGAGCCCGGCAACGCCGGAACGCGGTCCTCGAGAGCGGGCTCCGGCTGGGCGGCCCCCGGTCCGCCGAGTGCGTCCGGTGCCTGCGCGATGGCGGGTGGCGACTGCTGATCGCCGCCCTTCGGCGCCCCGAGCCACACGGTGCCGCCGATGATCAGCCCCAGCACGACCAGCACGCCGGCGGCGATGAACAGCCAGGTCGGTTTCTTCTTGCCGACGACGGCGTAGTCCTCCAGGGCCGGAGCGCGGTGCTGCGGAACGGCGTCGTCGGGGGCCAGCGACGGCAGGTTGCGGGGCAGCTGCCGGGTGCCCGGATCACGCAGGGGCTGGGGCGGCTCGGCGCGCAGGTACACCGTCGGGTTGATGTCGGCGGGCGACGGCGCCGTGGTCTTGTGGTCGGGGAGGCTGGGCAGGGCGCGTCTGCCCTTCGGGGGCTCGCTCGTCGGAGCTTCGCGCGGCTCGGCGGAGGGCGGCGGCACCGGCGGGAGCGTGACGGTGGGAAGCTCGGCCGGTCTGGCGGCCGGATTGGTGCTGTGCCACGGCCCGGCCGGATGACGCAACGGCGAGGCGACCGGCGACGGCATCGCGCCACCCGACGCCTCCGCGAGGAGCTCGTCGCGCCTCTTGCGGTGTTCGGTGTGCCCGATACGGCCTGAGGCCAGCTCGACATCCAGCTGCCGAAGCTCGTCCTGCCAGCTCATTTAGCCCCCTGCCGCCGGGTGTGGGCAGCCAGTGTCGCATGACCCGGACGGGTGGTTGATATTGGTCTTTCTCATTCTTGCGTCCGTTTCGGCGCAGGTCCAGCACTGTCCGGAGCGGTACGGTGGCGGACGTGGGAAGTGCCGGGTGACGGAAATCGACGCGTGTCGCGGCGCGCTGCGCGAGCTGGCCATCGGCAGGCTCGCCGGACGTGACGTCCGCACCTCCCATCTGGTGGAGGCGGGCCTGGACGCGATCGTCGCCGGACTCGACACCCCGTCCCTCGCCTTGCTCGCCGGGCTCGAATCCTCCGCCGAAGCCGCCGTCGACAAGGCGTTCGGCCAGGTCGTCGACGAACTCGGGCTCGAACTGCCCGCCGATCCGACGGCCGCCCGCTGGCTGCTGATCCACGGCTGGCTCACCGCGATGGTCGAAGGCCGTCTTTCGCCCGCGGCAGGCGGCGCGCTGGTCAGCGAGGTGGGCGAGTTGCTCGGGTCGCCGCCGTCGTTGCGCGGGATCGCGCGGTGGTCGGCGATGCTCGACGGCTGGATCCCGACCGACCTCACCCCGAGGGACGTCTGCGAGGTGCCGATCCTCGAGGAATCGGCCGAGCTGCTCGAAGGGCCCTGGCCTCCTTCGCCGCGTCACCCGTAAAGCCCCGTTTTCTGTCGTACATGTGTTCTAAAATGGTCGTTGTACAGCAGGAACAGCGGCGAAAGGCAGACACGGATGGCCTACATCACCCTGCCCACGTTCGTGGGGTACAGCACGAGCTCGGGTCCTTCGCGTTCCTCGTTCGTCCGGCGCTGGCGCCGCCAGTACGAGGACCCGGCCCGGGGCGGGTTCAACTTCTACCTCCGCGCCGCGAACGCGATCCGTGCCGGGCGGATCTCCGGCCGGGATCGCGAGGTGCTGCGGGCACTGGTCGAGAACGCGGACGAGCGCACGCGGCCGCACTACGCCGAGATCGCCAACGGCTGGCTGCGCTACGTCGGCAGGCGTGACCTGCGGCTGGCGGAGGTCGGCCGGTCGCGATGGCGGCTCGGCTCGCTCGAGGTGGGCATCAATCCTCATCTCGGCCTGCGCAAGGGCGACGGCCCCGTGTACGTCACCTGGCTCTACTTCAAGGAGGAGCCGTTGAGCCGGGATGCCGCGCAGATGGTGCTGTGGCTGCTCGAACAGACGATGGAGGAGCTGCGGCCGGGCGGGCGGCCGCTGGTGGTCGACGTCCGGCGCTCGAAGGAGTTCGCGTTGTCGCCGCGCGATCGCGACAAGGTGCGGCCATGGGTGCGGAGTGAGGCTTCGGCCTTCATGAGTCTTTGGGAGGCGGCCGCGTGATCGGACGACGGCGAGCCCGCGTTCGGTGGGCTCGCCGTTCACGCACCGTCATTCTCACGGTTCCGGCGGCGACGCAAGACACCTGATCAGGTGACAGTTTCGCGGAGTGTGCCCACGAGCTGGACAACTTGGGCCCTGAACACGAAGCTTTCCCAGTCTTAACCGGCCGAACCACCGAGGGTCGCTCGTGAACAACGCTTGGGAAGCCATCTCCAGGGTCGCAGATGAGCCCGCCTGGTACTGGGTCTACGACAAGCTCGCGTTCTGGCCGAGCACCTACGCGCACGCCTGGCCCGGCTTCCGTGAACCCGCCCCGTCCGTCGCCTGGGACCTCGCCCCCGGCGGCCTCGACCGTTCGTCACCGGAATTCCGGCTCGGCCCGTACGCCGTCGAGCAGAACGACGTCGCGCGCGTCGCGCTCGCGGCGCTGAAGGACTGCGTCGCCGAGGACGAGTGGGTCTGGGTGCTGCACTGGCAGCACCAGTCGTACCGCTTCTACCCGCATCGGCACGCCGCGCTCGACCCGTGGCCGGTCCCGGTGTTCCCGCGCACGGACTACCACATGTTCCTGGCGAACGACTTCCGCTTCGGCACGCTCGGGCACCCGTGGGAACGGACGTTGTGCGTGTACGGCGAGAAGCTCGTGCCCGCCTTCGAGAAGCACGGCGGGCAGATTTTCAAGAACGCGCTGCGGCGCGACGGGGCGCCGGCCGTGATGGCGGGCGGACCTGCCTAAACTCAGGCAGGTGTTCGAATACCACGGGTGGGTGACCATCCAAGCGAGCCCTTCCGGTGACGACGACGCGGCGCTGCTCGAGCGCATCGTCGAGCGGGTGCATCGCGCCGTCCGCGACTTCGGCGACGCCGACCTGCTCGACCTCCGCTGGGCCGCCGGGGTGCCGGTGCTGCACCTGGGCGGCATGGACAAACACGGCACGGCGATCGCGCCCGAGCTGGTGGACCTGTTCACCCGCGTCGGCGACCTCGCGCCCGGCTCCTACGGTCTCCTGCACGTCTGGGACGACCAGGATCCCGACCACGACAACGAGTTCAAGGTGTACCGGATGGCCCGCGGCCTGGTCACCGAACGCGGCGACGAGCACCTGTCGCCGGTCGCGCCGACCGTGATGGACGGTTACGAGATCTGAGCTGTCTGGCCAGCGCTTTTCGTGAGTGATCGAATTAGGCTGTTCGGCTGCTATCCCCGCCCGTCCGAATAGGACAGAGTTCATCCGGGTGCGGGTGGCATATCCCCGCTGAACGAGGGGGATTCGCCGTGAGATCGTCGTGCCTGAGATCGCGTCTCGGTGTCGTCGTCTTGGTGTCGGCCGTGGCTCTGGGGGTATTCCCAGCCACGGCTTTCGCGTATCCGGGGGTCGCTGCGACCTCCGCGCCGTCGATGGTGCCGGATTCCGCTCCCGATACCGCGGCCGCGACGCAATTCGCCAAGGAGGGCCGGAAGAAGGTCCGGATCGACGACCTGACCTCCGAGCGTTCGGAATCCTTCGCGAACCCGGATGGCTCCGTGACCTTGACGCAGAACACCCGCCCGGTCCGGGTCCCTCGTGACGGTGGCTGGATCCCGGCCGACTCGACTCTGAGCTCTGGGCCGAACGGGTTGTCGCCGAAGGCCGCGATGGCCGATATCTCCCTTTCCGCAGGTCGTCGCGGGGACGTTCAGACCGCGGGAACCGCACCCCTGCTGCAGTTGAGCGCCAAGGGCACGTCGGTAGGGCTCGACTGGCCAGGGGTGCTTCCGCAGCCGGTCGTTTCGGGCGCCATCGCCACCTATCCCGAGGTGCTCCCCGGCGTCGACCTCAAGGTCGAGGTGGACGTGGACAAGGTCCACGAGGTCGTCGTGATCAAGACGCCGGAGGCGGCGAAGCACCCGGCCATCGCGAAGATCAAGCTGGGCGTGCCGGTGAAGAACGGCAAGCTCACCAAGGACGACGACGGCAGTCTCCGGGTCAAGGACACCAAGGGTGCCGATGTCTTCCTGGCCAAAGCGCCCTTGATGTGGGACTCGTCGGGAGTCGAACCCGGCGCGACGGATTTCGTCCGCGGCCCGGCGGCCGGTGGCCGTCAGGCCAAGGTCCAGACCGAGATCTCGGGCAAGTCGCTGCTCCTCACACCCGACGCCGACCTGATGGCGAACGCCACTTATCCGGTTTACGTCGACCCCACCTGGCAGACGAACTACTGCTCCACCTGTGGCCGTAACCACTACTTGGTCCAGCACGCCTGCGGCTCTTCGAAGACGCCGGGCGAGGCGGGCGAAGTCGAATAAGTGGTGGTGACCAGCATGCAACACGACAATTCATGTGAACTTTGTGGGATCGATCGAAAGAGCTCTGTGGCCGAAATTCCACAGGCGGTTCGGTTGATCTCCGATATCAGGAAGTATGGCTACCATAAGGTCGGAGTCTTCTCGGAGGAGGACCATGAGTCGGACTTCAGCTATACGGTGGGGCTCGAACACCTGCTCGGGCATTCCGAGGTCTTAGTCATGGGGCTCGAAATCGAAGTAGAGTTCGGCATCATTGACAGCCTGGTCGAGCTGGTGCGATCCGGTGCCGAGTTCGGGGATATGATTCGCTCGGATTCTGTTCTGGAAGGTAAGGAAGTCTGTTTCCGTCTCTTGGACAAGACCCTCTATGCGGAATATGTTCAGCAGGCTGTGAACTTCTACAGGACGGAAGATTTTTCAGTACTGGCGGTGTATTGGCCGGATGAGAATGGGCTTTTTCCGTGGGAGGAAGGGGTCTCTGCTTATCTCGTGGAACGGCAACCCGTTTTGTGGTCGGTTTCCGGTGGCGACTAGCGCATAAGCGCTCACTCGGTTCCGCTCGCGTCGGCCGTGATCGACGGCTCTGAGAACCGGCCCCTTCTTGAGTAGTCGTACTCAAGACATCGCGGGGCCATCGGCGCGACCGTGGTACGCATGACGAAAACCTCCGCAGCGCCACCCACCACCGTCGCGTTCTTCGTCCAGGCCGCCCTTTCTTTCGGCCTGGCGCTGCTCGCGGTCGTCGTCGGCATCTGGTATCTGCCGGTCGACGGCTGGGTTCGTGGCTTCCTCGCTCTCGGCATGCTCTTCCTGACCACTTCGGCGTTTACGCTCGCCAAGTGCATCCGTGACCGGCAGGACGAGAACACCGTCGTCAGCAGAGTCGACCAGGCCCGGGTCGACAAGCTCCTCGCCGAGCACGACCCCTTCAAAGCGCCCGCGCTTTAGCCGTTCCCGGCGTCCTTGACCTCGGGGGCGGCGACGGCCTGTCAATCGGAGCGAGGACGATCCACATCTGGAACGCCACCCCGTGACCGAGGTTCCCCAGGAAGGCGAAGGGTAGGGCGGGACGAGCTTGCCGTGGTGCGCGAAGGCGATCGCGATGACGGTGTGGGCGAGTCCGAGGAGTCACCGGATGCCCATCATGCCGTCGCCGAAGTATTCGACCGTGCTCGCGGAGAGCGCCAGGGGAAAGGCCAGCGACGACGCCGGCGCGGCGTAGGCCGGTCAGGGTGCGCGGAAGCCCGCTCCACAGCGCGGCGAACATTCCGGCCGCGAGGACGACGCTGAGGAAGCCGAGCGGCGTCCGGGTTCCGGCGAACAGTTTCGCGTCGAGCCAGAAGATGAGGCCGACCAGCACGATCGGTACCGACGCCCAGGTGACGACCTCCGTCTGCGGGTCGACCTATGCACAAATCCGAATTACTACAGCCGTGTGACCCCACTCACCGAACCTGTAGCACTTAGTAACCAAGAAGATCAACGCGCCCGGCGAACCCATCGCGAAGGCGACGGGCGGGCAACCTGGGACTCCAGGGGCTCGGACCCCTGGGAATTATGGCGAGTACGCTGCGGCGCAGGCTTTACCTGCGCACGCGTGCCCGCGTGCGAGCGGATGACGGGATTCGAACCCGCGACCCTCACCTTGGCAAGGTGATGCGCTACCAGCTGCGCTACATCCGCATGTGTTGCTCTGCTCCGGTACTCGTTTGAAGCAGTGGAACAACCATACACCGACCCTCTGTAGCGGTTTCGACCCACCCCTCCAGGTGCTCCGGCGTCACACCTGGCGTACAAGGGGTGACGACGGCTGCATACCTCCGTATGGTGTCCCCATTCGACCGAATGGTGAGTCCTTCGGGGAGGAGGTGCCTGGCCGGATGACCGAGCAGGGCACGGTGCCGCTTCAGGCGGCCTCGGAATCCGACGAGCAGGCATTGCTCCAGCGTCTCCGTGACGGGGAGGACGCCGCCTTCGGGGAGCTTTTCGAACTTCACGCCGCCGCCGTGCGCCGGCTGGCCCGCAGCCTGGCCGCCGATCGGTCGGAGGCGGAGGACATCACGGCCGAGACCTTCTTCCGGGTGCTTCAGGCGTTGCGCCGGGGCGCCGGGCCGCGGGATTACGTCCGGGCGTATCTGCTGACGGTGGCTCGCCGGGTCTCGTGGGAGTGGCACGGCGCACGCCGTGACGTGCCGGTGAGCGACGACGAGCTGACCTTCCGGGCCGGGGCCGGGGCGGACACGCATGCCCGCACGGCCGAACATTCCCTGATCACGACGGCCTTCACGAGTCTGCCGGAGCGGTGGCGTTCGGTGTTGTGGCAGACCGAGGTCGAAGGCGAGCAGCCGGCCATGGTCGCGCCGCATTTCGGGTTGAGCGCGAACGCGACGGCGGCGCTGGCCCGTCGCGCGCGGCAGGGGCTGCGGGCGGCGTACCTCCAGGCGCATCTGTCGGTGAACCGCGGGCCGGATTCGTGCCGGGCCGTGGTGGAGAAGCTGGGCGGGTTCACCGCGGGCAGCGTCACCGGGGCCGAGGCCCGCCGGATCAAGACCCACCTGATCGGGTGCCAGTCCTGCCGGGCGACGCACGACGAGTTGCGTGACGTCTGCTCATCGCTCCGGGCGCACGCCGGGGTCGTCGCCTTGCTGGTGCCGGCGGCCGCCGGCGCGCACGCGAGCGGGGCGCTGTCCGGGCTCGCCGCGTCGGTCAAGGGGCTTCTGCTCGGCTCGAAGGTGAAGGTGGGCCTGGCGGTGGCGTCGACGGCCGCCGCGGGCGCGGTCGGGATCGTCGCCGGTCCGGCCGTGTTCGGCACCGACGTGACCCATACCGTCGGCCTGTCCGGGGGCGGCCAGCCGGAGCTGGCGTTGCTGCCGGCGCAGGTCGCGCCGCCCACCGAAGGCAAGCCGGTGGAGCTCCCGCCGCAGCGGATCGCCGAGGACCGGATGCACGGCAAGGGCGACCGGCCCGCCGTGACCGGGCAGGGCACGGGCGCGGAACTCGGGGTCTCCGACCTGCCGAGCCTGCCGGGTGCCGGCACGTCGCGGCAGGACGTCGGCGGCGGGGACGCCGGTGACGGCGGCGCCGAGAACGTCGTGCAGCCGCCTGACGAGCAGAACCCGACGCAGGAGGAGACCGCGCCGCGGAACGAGGTCCCGGAACCGGGCACCGGCACGAACCAGACCACCACGAAACGGGACGACATCCCGCCCGGTGAGTCGCTGAGCCCGACCTCGACGACCACCCGGGACGAGACGGATCCGTCGAACACGCCGGAGTCGACGACCGACCCGGAAGGGTCCACTTCGCCGGAGACCGGCACGCCCGAGAGCGAGACCGGGACCCCGTCCGGCGAGCCGTCGAAGGACGAGCCGAGCCCGGTCGAACCGACTTCCCACTATCCGGAACCGGGTGTCGACTACCCGACGTGCCCATAACGCCCGAGCGGGCATATCGCCTTCGAACTCTCGCGAATCCGGCTCCCGTCACGGTACGGTGGAGCTCGCTCACGACGAGCGAGCGGCCGCGCGGGAGGCGACTGAATGAACCGGCTGGTGCACGGCGAGGACGGCCGTGACTGGGTGGTCCGAGCCCAGATGGAATGGCGTGCTCCCGCGACAGCGGACGATTTCGAGCACGATGTGGCGGGCAGCTACGGCCCGGGTATCGCGATGGTCGCCGTGACGGCGCTGCTCGCGATAGTGCTCATCATGTGGACCCCCGCCGACGTGAGAATCCCGTCCTGGGTCCCGCTGGCACTCCTGCTGGTCGCGTTGTTCTTCCCGTTGCGGTGGATCCTGCGCCGCCCGTGGACCGTCGTCGCCGAGACCGAGGGCGACCTCGCGGGCGACCGGCCCTCGGAGCGCTGGGTGGGCACCATCCGCGGCATGTTCACCGTGCGCGGCGAGGTCTCGAAGATCTCGAAGACCATCCAGAAGCACTCGCTGCCGGATTTCGACGGCCCGTTGCACCCGGTGGAGTAGTCGCGGCGGCCTGAACGCGCGAGACTGGGGCCATGCCCGAGTTACCCGAGGTCGAAGCGCTCGCTCACCACCTGCGTGAACACGCGGTGGGCAAGACGGTCTTCCGTGTCGACGTGGCGTCCCTCAGTGTGCTGAAGACGGCGACACCGCCGTGGACGGAGCTGCACGGCCGCGAGGTCACCGGTGCCGGCCGCTTCGGCAAGCACCTCGATCTCGTCGTCGGGGAGCTCCATCTGGTCGTCCACCTGGCGCGGGCGGGCTGGCTGCGCTGGTCCGACGCGTTGGCGCCGGCGCCGCTCAAACCCGGCAAGGGGCCGATCTCGCTGCGCGTCCACCTCGACGCGGCCGCCGGGCCCGGCTTCGATCTCACCGAAGCCGGGACGAAGAAGGGGCTGGCGGTCTGGATCGTGCGTGATCCGGAGAAGGAGGTCCCCAGTATCGCGCGCCTCGGGCCGGACGCGCTTTCGCTGGACCGCACGGGCCTCGAGAAGTTGTTCGCCGGACGCACCGAACGGCTGAAGACGGCGCTCACCGATCAGTCGCTGATCGCCGGGATCGGCAACGCCTACTCCGATGAGATCATGCACATGGCGAAGCTTTCGCCTTACGCCACCACCGGAAAGCTGTCCGAAGGGGCGCTCGACGGGCTCTACGAAGCCATCAGCGCGGTGCTGACCAGCGCGGTGACGCGGTCGGTCGGCCAGTCCGCGGCCCGGCTCAAGGGCGAGAAGAGGTCCGGGCTGCGGGTGCATGCGCGCACCGGGCTGCCGTGCCCGGTCTGCGGCGACACGATCCGCGAGATCTCGTTCGCGGACAAGTCCTTCCAGTACTGCCCGACCTGCCAGACCGGCGGGAAGCCGTTGGCCGACCGGAGGATGTCGCGCCTGCTCAAGTGACCCGCCAATGCGGTCAGCACAGGGCGGCCATCACCGCGGGCATCGGCGGCTTCGGCACCCGCTGCCCGCCGTGCACGTCCGCGGCGAGGTCGTACACGTTCAGCGCGAGCACGATCTGCTTCGAGCCGTCCGCGTTGCTCATCGAGACGCTGAAGAAGCCCGGCCCGGCGCCGGTGTTGCCCCAGAACGTCTTCACGCCGTCGCCGCATTTCACGTCGAGCGTCTCGATCCCCGCCCCGTAGGCGCCGCCTTCGTCGTTCGGCACGAGCCGTTTGAGTTCGGCCTGTTGCGCGGGTGCCAGGAGCCGTCCTGCCAGCAACGCGCGGTGGAACGTCGCGACGTCGTCGACGGTCGACACCATCGCGCCCGCGGTCCAGTCGTACGACGGGCTGAACACCGTCATGTCCTCGCCGCGCATGTCGTAGCCGTGCAGATGCGGGCCGCGCAGGAACGGCGACCAGAGCGGGAAGTACGTCCGTCCGAGGCCGAGCGGATCGAGGATCCGCCGCTGGATCTCCTCGCGGACGTCGTTGCGGGTGACCTTCTCGATCACCTTGCCCAGCAACAGATATCCGGTGTTCGAGTACTCCACGCCGGTGCCCGGCGCGAACGTGGGCCGGTCGGCGAGCGACCGCCGGATCACCTCCGGCGGCGTGATGATGTGCGCCCGGTTCCCCTCGACGAGGTACGGGTCGAAGAAATGCGGATCGAGGGGATCGTGCACGCCGGAAGTGTGGTTCAGCAGCATGCGCAGCGTGATCTTCTCCGGCTCGTAGCCCGGTCCGCGTACGACACCGGGCAGCCGTCGCTCCACCGGATCGTCGAGGGAAAGCGAGCCTTCGCCCGCCAGTTGCAGCACCACCGTGGCGACGAACGCCTTGGTGTTGCTGGCGATCCGGAACCGGTGGTGCGGCCCCGCGGGTTCGCGCGTGGCCTGGTTCGCGTATCCGGCGCCGAAGCGCGAGACCGCCTCACCGGTCCGGACCTGGACGACCGCTCCCGGGAATCCCCCTTCGCCGACCAGATCGCCGACCGCCGCGCGCACCGGGTCCCCGGCCGCGACCGCCGTCCCGCTCGCCAGCAGGACCCCCGCCAGCACCCCCGCCGCGAGTTTCCCCGATCCGCGCATTGTGTTCCTCCCCCGGAAGCGATTGCCTGCGCACAGTCTTCTCCGCGCGACGGGGAGTGACCATGGGGACAGTGCCCGGGTCTTGGGTAGGGTCGGCCCCACCCTCAGTTGTCACAACTCAACGGAAAGTGGGGAGCAGGCCTTGCACCCGGTTGGTCGAGCGCAGAGCATGGACGCCGTGTCCGGGCTCGAAATCGCGCAGATCATCCCTTGGGGTGTGGCGCTGTTGCTCGCGATCCTCGTCGTCGTCCTCCTGATCAAGCTGAGGCGTCCCGCGAGCATCGTCGAGAACGCGGTGCTGCAGGCCGTCCACCGGATGTCGAAGGCGACACCGGATCTCCGCGAGGGCCTCGACGAGCAGGTCGCCGACAAGATCACCAGCCAGCTTCTGGAGATGCTCGACTGCGTCGCCGTCGGTATCACCGACAGCGAAGGCACGCTGCTGTCGTGGGACGGCGAGGCCAACGACCACTACGTCGACCTCGTCGACGCCATCGGCAACGCCATCCGCAAGCACCGGCGCGAGGTCGTCGCGCACGACAAGATGCCGTGCAACCACCGCGGCACCTGCCGGATGCGGACCGCGGTGATCGTGCCGCTGATCGTCGAGGGCGAGACCGAGGCCGCGCTGCTGGTCGTCGGGCGCACGCGCGGGCGGCTGGTGCAGATGGCCGACGCGGTCGCGCAGTTCGTCTGCACCCAGTTCGAGCTGGCGCGTCTGGACGAATCGAAGAACCAGCTCCAGCAGGCGGAGATCAAGGCACTGCGCGCGCAGATCTCGCCGCACTTCGTCTACAACGCGCTCAACACCATCTCGTCGCTGATCCGGACGGACCCGGAGGAAGCACGGGAGCTGCTTCAGGACTTCGCGGACTTCACGCGCTACTCGTTCCGGACGTCGGGCATGTTCACCTCGCTCGCCGAGGAACTGCGGAACATCGACCGCTACCTGACCATCGAGAACGCCCGTTTCGGCGGACGGCTCGAAGTGCGGATGAAGATCGCGCCCGAGGTGCTCTCGGTGGTCGTCCCGTTCCTGATCATCCAGCCGCTGGTGGAGAACGCCGTCAAACACGGCCTCGCGTCGAAGCCGTCCGGCGGCTGCGTCACGGTGATCGCCGAGGACTACGGCGCCGAAGCGCTGATCAGCGTCGAGGACGACGGCATCGGCATGGAGCCCGCCAAGCTCGCGGATCTCCGCAGCCAGCACCGCACGGGCGCGCACGTCGGACTCGGCAACATCAACCAGCGGATGCAGCAGGTGTTCGGCCGCGACTACGCGCTCATGGTCGAGACGGCGCCCGGTGCCGGCATGAAGGTGACCCTGCGGGTGCCGAAGTTCATGCCCGGCGTGCGGCCGAATCTGCCGGACTTCTCCGCCGACAGCGCCACCGTCCCGCCACAGGGCGGCCCGAACGAGTCCAGCGGGGTGAGCGGTTCGCGCAGCGGCGTGCTGCCGTCGTGAACGTCGGTAACCTGGCGGTATGAGCGTTGCGGACAAGCTGACCTCCCGTCTCCCGATGATCGGCGATCGGGGTGAACGCAAGGACGTCGTCGCCGTGGTGAAGCTGCACGGGGTGATCACGCCGACCCCGTCGCCGCTGGCCAGGGGCTCGATCAACCTCGCCGCCGTCGAATCGGCGCTGACGCGCGCGTTCGGGCACGAGCGGCTGAAGGCCGTCGCGCTGCAGATCAACTCGCCGGGTGGCGCGCCGACGCAGTCGGGCCTGGTCGCCGAGCGGATCCGCCAGCTCGCCGACGAGAAGAACGTGCCGGTGCTGGCCTTCGCCGAAGACGTCGCCGCGTCCGGCGGTTACTGGCTGGCCTGCGCCGCCGACGAGATCTACGCGCACCGGACGTCGATGGTCGGCTCCATCGGCGTGATCAGCGGCGGCTTCGGGTTCACCGGCCTGCTGGAGCGGTTCGGCATCGAGCGGCGGCTGCACACCGCGGGGGCGAACAAGTCCCGGCTCGACCCGTTCAGCCCGGAGAAGCCGGAAGACGTCGAGTGGCTGAAGAAGATGCACGGCCAGCTCCACGAACTGTTCGTCGACTGGGTCACCGAACGCCGGGGCGACCGGCTCTCCGGCGCCGAAGACCTGTTCACCGGGGACGTCTGGCTGGGCGCCCGCGCGGTCGAGCTCGGTCTCGTCGACGGCGTCGGCAGCCTCCGCCAGGTGATCACCGAGCGGTACCCGGACGCCGAGATCGCGATCGCCGAACCGAAGAAGCCGCTCCTGGCGCGGCTCGGCATCGGCGCTCCCGCCGCGGCGAGCGCGCTGCTGGACGCCGTCCAGACCAAGGCCGCCTGGAGCCGCTTCGGCCTCTGACCCGCGTGCGAAGAACGGCCCGGTCCTCGTGGATCGGGCCGTTCTTCGCGTTCAGGGCAGGTCGGATTCACCCGAACGGTGGTAGGCGGAAGTGGTTCAGACCAGGTCTCATATCGGACATACCGCTTTGTTGTGAACGGCAACAAACCTCGACAGCGTTGACGAGGAGGTCCGATGTCCGTTAATCGTTCCCGTTGGAAGATCGCGCTCGCCGCCACCGCCGGCGCGGCTCTGATCACCGTCCCCCTCACCCTGCCCGCATCCGCCGCCGTCCCGCCCCCGCCGTCCGGCTGGACCACCGTGTTCACCGACGACTTCACCGGCGCCGCGGGCTCGCTCCCGTCCAGCGCGAACTGGATCATCGACACCGGCCACGGCTACCCCGGCGGCCCGGGCAACTGGGGCACCGGCGAGATCCAGAACTACACGGCGAACCCGGCAAACCTCGCCCAGGACGGCTCCGGGAACCTCCGGATCACGCCGCTGCGTGACGGCGCGGGCAACTGGACCTCGGCGCGGATCGAGACCCAGCGCACGAACTTCAAACCACCGGCCGGTGGCGCGCTGCGGATCGAAGGCCGCATCCAGATGCCGAACGTCACCGGCGCGGCGGCACTCGGCTACTGGCCCGCGTTCTGGGCGCTGGGCTCGCCGTATCGCGGCAACTACTGGAACTGGCCCGCCGTCGGCGAGTTCGACATCATGGAGAACGTCAACGGGATCAACACGGTCTGGGGCGTGCTGCACTGCGGCGTCAACCCCGGCGGCCCGTGCAACGAGACCACCGGGCTGGTCGGCAGCCGCACCTGCCCCGGCGCCAGCTGCCAGAGCGCGTTCCACACCTACACCTTCGAATGGGACACCAGCGTCAGCCCCAACGTGTTCCGGTGGTTCGTGGACGGGCAGCAATTCCATTCGGTCAGCCAGAACCAGGTCGACGCCACCACGTGGGCCAACATGACGAACCACGCGGGCTACTTCGTCCTGCTGAACGTCGCCATCGGCGGCGCGTTCCCGAACAACAACTCCGGCACCACGACGCCGGGGCCGGGGATCGTGCCGGGGCACCCGATGCTCGTCGACTACGTCACCGTGCTGACCCGCGGCGGCGGCACGACACTCCCGACGACGACCACCACGGGAAGTCCCGGCGGCGGCAGCGCGTACGGCACGATCCAGGCCGAGTCGTACGGCCAGTCGGCCGGGATCGCCAAACAGGCCACGTCCGACACCGGTGGCGGGCAGAGCATCGGTCCGGCGGGCAATGGTGACTGGGCGTTGTATCCGGGCATCGACTTCGGGACGCAGACGGGCAGGCAGTTCCAGGCGCGCGTCGCGTCCGGAGCGGCGGGCGGCGTCAGCGGACTCGTCGAAGTCCGGCTCGACAGCCGGTCCAATCCGCCCGTCGGCAGCTTCGCCGTCGCGAACACCGGCGGCTGGCAGAGCTGGCGGACCATCCCGGCGAACATCAGCGGCGTCACCGGGAAACACGACGTCTACCTGACCTTCACGAGCGGACAGCCCGCCGATTTCGTGAGCGTCAACTGGTTCACCTTCACGCCGTGAAGGGATAGGTGTGGCACGGCGAGGCGGTTCGTGTCACCGGAAAAGATGACGGCACCGGTCACCCCAGGCGCGGGGGTGGGCGGTGCCGTCCTTTTCGTTCGACTTTCGTGAAGCGGGCTGGACAAGGAACCCGGCAATGGGCAGGATGCGTCTCACTGTGAGTGCTCACGATGACACCCGGAAGCTCATCGTCCTGGCGGTGGACGATGAGCCCAAAGGGCTAGACGAACTCGTCCACTGTCTCCGCAACAGCCCGCACGTCGCCCTGGTCTACCCGGCGATCGACGCTTCGGAGGCGCTGCGCCTGCTGTCCGCGGACGACCCGAGGCTGGCCGACCGCAAGTCCCGCGGCCTGCCGATCGTGGACGCGGTGTTCGCCGACATCGACATGCCCGGCCTGTCCGGGATGGAGATGTCGCGGGTGTTCGCCGCGCTGCGCCCGTCACCTGCGCTGGTGTTCGTGACCGGGCACGCGGAAGAGGCCGTCAACGCCTTCGACCTCGGTGCGCTCGACTACGTGCTCAAGCCGTACCAGCAGGATCGGCTCGACCGGGCCATCACGCGCGTGATGGACAAGCTCGCCGCCAACGCCGCGCCGAAGTTCGGCGCGGAAGGCGGGCTGGGACAGGTCAAGAACGACGACGAGGTCATCCCCGTCGAGCTCGCGGGCACCACGAAGCTCATCCCGCGGTCTTCGGTCCGCTGGGTCGAGGCGCAGGGCGACTACGCCCGGCTGTTCACCACCGACGGCAGCCACCTGGTCCGCATCCCGCTCGCCCAGCTGGAAGAACGCTGGGAGAAGGCGGGTTTCGTCCGCATCCACCGGTCGTTCCTGGTCTCCCTGCCGCTGATCACCGAACTGCGCATGGGGCAGGGCGGCTATCAGGTCGTGATCGGTAACGAGGAGAAGGTGCTGCCGGTGAGCCGCCGCCACACGCGCGCCCTCAAGGACAGGCTGGTCGGCGCCAACCGGTCGACGTGACCGACGACTACTACCGCCGCGTCAACGGCGTCCGCGAGCCGGACCCGACGCTCGGAAAGAGCAGGAAACCGGCGGTGCCCGAGGGCGCCGCCGTCGAACCCGTTCCCGGCGCGCCGTCCGGCCCGAAGCACGAGGCCAAACCCGAACATCACGCGAAACCCAAGCGGCAGCGGGTGATCCTCGCCGATCCGCGCCAGGCCACCAGCACCCTGCGGGCCAGGGTCGAACTCGAAGAACAGACCAGCTGGGGCAAGCTCCTCGTCCGGGATCTGGTGAAGATCCAGCTGCGGACCGCTTCCTGGCTGGCGCTGCTGGTGATGGTCACGCTGTGTTCGCTTCCGGTGCTCTTCTATCTGATCCCGTCGTTCGGCCGGGTGACCGTCGTGGGCATCCCCGTGCCCTGGCTGATCCTCGGTGTGGCGCCTTTCCCGTTCCTGTTCGGCATCGGCCTCTGGTACAACCGGCTCGCCGAACGACACGAACGCGACTTCGTCGACATGATCGAGAACTGATCGCGGAGCTGCACATGGAGGAGGACCCATGATCACGCGCTCTCTTGTGGCCGAGGGCCACGGAAACGCGGTGGCTGGGCGCCTTGATGCCTCCGTGACCTACCTGTTTTCGCCGCGCCCTGGCGGCGCGTTTCCGTCAGCGCGCGATTAAATGACACCGTGCAGCTGAATTCGTGGGCCATCGCCGGCATCGTGCTGGTGGCGGTCCTGACCTTCTACCTCGGACATCGCTCCTCGAGGTCGGCCGTCAGCACGCACGATTTCCTCGTCGCCCGGCGTACTGTGCGGTCCCGCCGCAACGCCGCCGCGATCTCCGGTGAGTACCTGTCCGCCGCGTCGTTCATGGGCGTCGCCGGCATCGTGCTCAAGGACGGCGCGGACGCGCTGTGGTTCCCGATCGGCTTCACCGCGGGCTATCTCGCGCTGATGCTGTTCGTCGCCGCGCCGCTGCGGCGGTCCGGCGCGTACACGCTGCCGGACTTCGTCGAGATGCGGCTGGGTTCGACGATGCTGCGCCGGTTCTCGACGGCGTTCGTGGTGTTCATCGGGATCCTCTACATGGTCCCGCAGCTGCAGGGCGCCGGGCTGACCCTCTCGACGATCTTGCCGGTGCCGGTGTGGGCCGGAGCGCTCCTGGTCACCTTCGTGGTCGGGTTCAACGTGATCGCGGGCGGGATGCGCGCCATCACCGTCGTCCAGGCCTTCCAGTACTGGTTGAAGCTGTTCGCCATCGCGGTGCCGACGTTCGTCCTGTGCATCGTGTTCCTCGGTTCCGGCGGGCCGGGCAGCGCGCGTCCGCTGGGGCAGCCCGCCCCGCCGACGTTCCCAGAGAACACCACGGTGTCGGTGCAGGCCGACGTCACGCTGAAGGTCACCTCGGTGACCGTGCTCGAGGCGTACGGAGAGGTGGAAGGCGCGCGCGCCAACGGTTTCGCGGTGTGGACGCCGGAGGCCGGGCACAAGGTCGCGAAGGGCACGACGCTGAAGTTCACCGCGGGTACGCCGGTGCCGGTGGTCAGCGACGCCCCCACGTCCAACGGCGACTGGCTCCGGCCGGGGTCGGGGAGTCTCACCGATCTGCTGCAGGTCTATTCGCTGATCCTGGCGACCTTCCTCGGCACCATGGGGCTGCCGCACGTCCTGGTCCGCTTCTACACCAACCCCGACGGCAAGGCCGCGCGCCGCACGACGGTGCACGTCCTGCTGCTGCTCGGGCTGTTCTACCTGTTCCCGACGCTGCTGGGCGCGCTCTCGCGGATGTACGTGCCCGAGCTGCTGGTGACCGGCAAGACCGACGCCGCCGTGCTGCTGCTGCCGTCCGCCGTTCTCCCCGGGCTCGGCGGGCAGATCCTGGGCGCGGTGACGGCGGCCGGAGCCTTCGCGGCGTTCCTGTCGAGTTCGTCCGGGCTGCTGGTGAGCGTCGCCGGGGTCGTGTCCACCGACGTCCTGCCCGGTCGCGTCCGCGATTTCCGGGTGGCGACGGCGATCGTGGCGATCATCCCGCTCGCGCTGGCGGTCCTGCTGCCGTCCGAGGATCTGTCGCTTTCGGTCGGGATGTCGTTCGCGCTGGCCGCGTCGACGTTCAGCCCGCTGCTGCTGCTCGGGGTCTGGTGGCGCAAGCTCAGCTGGCCCGGCGCGCTGGCCGGGATGCTCGTCGGCGGCGGGCTGGTGCTGACCGCGCTCGTGGTCAACATCGTCAGCAAGTACAGCGGCGGCTGGGCGCCGTGGTTCTCGAACCAGCCCGCGCTGATCACCGTGCCGGCCGCGTTCCTGACCACCTACGTGGTGAGCCGCGCGACCGGATACGGGCGGCCGGACGACGTCCACGGCGTGATGCTGCGGCTGCACGCGCCCGACCCGCTCGGGTTCATGCGTGATCGCGCGGTCGCCCGGTTCGGGCAGGCCGAAGACGACACAGCGGACACGGCGAAGCCACAGAAGACCGAGAAGGCACGGACCACCGGTAAAGGCCGCCACCGGAAGTAAATCACTCTTTCGAGTCGCGAGCGTCTACTCAGAGTCGTACCGTTCACTCAAATGGATTGCTCCTCTCCGGCCCTGAGAGGGGCATGATCTTTCGTGACAACGAAGTCATCGAATGGTCGCGGTAGACGGGAGGTCCGACGTGAGCGATACCGATCCGGAATCCGACTGGGAAAAGGTGCAGGCGAGTCCGGACTTCGCCGAGTTGCGCCGACGGCTGCGGGTCTTCGTTTTCCCGGTCTCGGCGCTGTTCCTCCTTTGGTATCTGCTCTACGTGCTCCTCGCCGACTACGCGACCGAGTTCATGAGCACCAAGCTCTTCGGCAACATCACCGTCGGCCTGGTCTTCGGTCTGCTGCAGTTCGTGTCCACCTTCGTGATCACCGGCCTCTACGTCCGGTACGCGAACCGGAAACTCGATCCGCTCGCCGACAAGATCCGGCATGAGGTCGAAGGGACCGAGCGGTGAATACGCTGGCAGCGGGCGTACAGGGCAGCAATCCGGCGCTCAACATCACCATTTTCGCGATCTTCGTCGCGATCACGCTCGTGATCGTTTTCCGGGCGAGCCGGAATACGAAGACCGCGTCCGACTACTACGCCGCGGGGCGCGCGTTCACCGGTCCGCAGAACGGCATCGCGATCTCGGGCGACTACCTTTCCGCGGCGTCGTTCCTGGGTATCGCCGGTGCGATCGCGATCAACGGCTACGACGGTTTCCTCTACTCGATCGGGTTCCTCGTCGCGTGGCTGGTGGCGTTGCTGCTGGTCGCGGAACTGCTGCGCAACACCGGCAAGTTCACCATGGGCGACGTGCTGGCGTTCCGGATGAAGCAGCGCCCGGTCCGCGCGGCGGCCGCGGTCTCCACGCTCGCCGTCTCGTTCTTCTACCTCCTCGCCCAGATGGCGGGGGCGGGCGGCCTGGTGAACCTGCTGCTCGGTATCGAAGGGAACCTAGGCCAGGACCTGGTGATCGCCGTCGTCGGCGTGATCATGATCCTGTACGTGCTGATCGGCGGGATGAAGGGCACCACCTGGGTCCAGATCATCAAGGCCGTCCTGCTCATCGCGGGCACGTTCGCCATGACGCTGTGGGTGCTCGGGAAGTACGGCTTCAACCTGTCCAGCCTGTTCCAGGCCGCCGTCGACAAGGGCGGGCAGACCGGGGAAGCGCTGCTCGGGCCGGGCAAGCAGTACGGCAAGACCGAAACGACGAAGCTCGACTTCCTGTCGCTGGGCATCGCGCTGGTGCTGGGCACCGCGGGCCTGCCGCACGTGCTCATGCGCTTCTACACGGTGCCGACCGCGAAGGACGCGCGCCGTTCGGTGGTCTGGGCGATCGCGCTGATCGGCATCTTCTACCTGTTCACCCTGGTGCTCGGCTACGGCGCCGGCGCGCTCGTCGGCCCGGACGTGATCGCGAAGGCGCCGGGGACGACCAACTCGGCGGCACCGCTGCTGGCACTCGAACTCGGCGGCCCGATCCTGCTCGGGTTCATCGCGGCCGTGGCGTTCGCGACGATCCTCGCGGTGGTCGCGGGCCTGACGATCACCGCGTCGGCGTCGTTCGCGCACGACGTCTACGCCAGCGTGATCAAGAAGGGCAAGACCGCCCCGGACAGTGAGGTCCGCGTCGCGCGGATCACCGCGCTGGTGATCGGGGCGGTCGCGATCGTCGGCGGGATCCTCGCGAAGAACCAGAACGTGGCGTTCCTCGTGGCGCTCGCGTTCGCGGTGGCGGCGTCGGCGAACCTGCCGACGATCCTGTATTCGCTGTTCTGGAAGCGGTTCAACACCCAAGGCGCGCTGTGGAGCATCTACGGCGGGCTGAGCGTGTGCGTCATCCTGATCGTGTTCTCGCCCGCGGTCTCGGGCAAGCCCGTGGACCCGAAGACCGGGAAGAGCGCCTCGATGATCCAGGGTGTCGACTTCCACTGGTTCCCGCTGGACAACCCGGGCATCGTGTCGATCCCGGTCGCCTTCTTCCTCGGCTGGCTCGGGACCGTGCTGTCCAAGGAGCACGACCAGAAGAAGTACGCCGAGATGGAGGTCCGCTCGCTCACCGGAGCCGGGGCGGAAAAGGCCGTCAAGCATTGAGTCGCTCTTCACGCGCGCGCAACGGGACGGGATGCGAGGATGGAACGGTGGTGAGCCCTGCTGACATCCCGACCGTCGCCGTCCGTGATCTGCCGAAGGACGGCGTCGTGCTGCTCGACGTCCGCGAGGACGACGAGTGGGCCGCCGGGCACGCCCCCGGTGCCAAGCACATCCCGATGGGTGAACTGCCCGCGCGCGTCGGCGAACTCGACGAGCTGCCCGACGACCAGCCGATCCACGTGATCTGCCGCAGCGGCGGCCGGTCCGCGCGCGCCGCCGCGTGGCTCAACGCGAGCGGCTGGGACGCGGTGAACGTCGCCGGCGGGATGGGCTCCTGGAAGCAGGAGGGGCGCCCGATGGTCGGCGACCATCCCGGCGTCGAACCCGAAGTGCTGTAACCGTGCAGCCAGGCCACTACCCGCCGAGAGCGCCGATACCGCCGGTGCGTCCCGCGCCGATGCGGCAGCCGGTGCGGCATCGCGTCCGCTGGGTCGCTTCGCCGCCGCCAGGCGCCTTGCCGTCGCGTCGCAAACCCGTGGCCGAACGCTATTCCGGTCCGCCGTCCTATCCGGTCCCGCCGCGGTGGGGCTTCCCGAACCTGGTCTGGCGACGGCCGACCGCGGTCCCCGGGACGGCGTCCGGCGAGGTCACCGCGGGGGAACGGCTGCGGGTGATCACGCGAAGCCTCCTGCCGGTGCTGTGGACCTTCGCCGCTCTCGCCGTCGTGGCCTCGGCCGCCGAAATCTGGCGCTACGTCCTGCTCGTGCAGAGCCGCGACTCCGCGTTGTCGACGTCCGTCGTCTCGGTGTCCGACAGCTTCGTGATCACCGCGGGCCTGCTCACGACGATCCTTTCGCTGCTGCCGTCGGGGCTCACCGTGTGGTGGCTGCTCGTGGCGAGGCACGCCGCCGCGGACGCCCGCGGCGAGATGCCGCCAAGGCGGCTGTGGCACGTGCTGGTGTTCGTGCTGGTGCCGGTGGTGAACCTGATCATGGTGCTGCCGATCGTCGCGGAACTCGAACACGCCGTCCTACGCCGGACGCGGGAAACGCGGCCGAAGCCGTCGCGGCTCGTGCTGATCTGGTGGGGCGTCTGGATGCTGAACTGGGTGCTGCTCGGGCTGGTCATCGTGTGGCGGTTCCGTGACGGCGTCCAGGCCCTGGCCGACGGGGTCGTCCTGGTCGCGCTGACCGACCTGGCCGCGGCCGGGCTGGCGGTGGTGACGGCGCTGCTCGTGAAGCGCATGTCCGGCCTGCTCGCTCCTGTGGCGGAGAAGCGCCTTCGGCTGCTTCGCGTGCTGAAGGTGGACGGGGCGCCGGATCCTGAGCGGCGAGAGCGCCCGACCTCTTCGGTGCGCTGACGCGACTCGTGTCGTCCGTTCAATCACGCGTGTCGTCTGTCTGATCACGCGTGTCGTCCGTCTGATCACGCGAAGTCGCCGAAGAGCCTTGTCTGTCCACAAGGGACACGTGTCGAGACGAACGTGCCCGTTTTGGGCGATTAGCGAGGTCTGTGGCGGGGGTCGTGAGTGGCAATGCGGGTTCTAACCCGCATTGCCACTCACGACCCGCTTTGCGAACCGCGCAAAAGCCTTGAATCGGTCACTCAAGTACCGAGAAGCGTCCCTTGTGGACCTGTGGGCCCTGACCTGCGAAAAGAGAGCAAGGGACCTTTGCTACCGCCCGGGCCGGCGGGGTGAGCCAGGTCACCGTTGACCTCCAGTTCGCTGGAGGTTCGAGACTGTGCTCATGAGCGACGACGGCGTCACCTTCATCAACGTCTTCGAGATCCCCGCCGACCAGGTGGACGAGTTCGTCGAGACGTGGCGAGAGCGCGCGAAGCTGATGCGGGACGCGCCCGGGTTCCGCGACGCCAAGCTCCACCGGGCCCTGCTGCCGGATTCGCGCTTCCAGCTGGTCAACGTCACGCACTACGACAGCAAGGAAGCCTGGGAAGCGGCGGGCAGGAACCAGGTCTTCCAGGCGTCGACCGAACGCGCCGCTCAGGTCGCGACCCCTAACGCCGCGCTCTACGAAGTCGTCGTCGAGTACCCCTAGGCCGGGTCCGGTAAGCCTGTCCGCGGTCTTCGCGCCTGGATCACGAAGCCCATCGAACAGGCTTACCGGACCCGGCCTAACGCGTGGTGACCCGGAGCGAGCGCAGCCCCCGGATCACGAATTCGGGCCGCCGTTCCGGGGTTTCGGCGAGTTCCAGTCCCGGCAGTTTCGCGGCGAGGGAGCTCAGCGCGGCCGCGATCTCCACGCGCGCGAGCGGGGCGCCGACGCAGTAGTGGATGCCCATGCCGAAGCCGAGGTGTGCGTTCGGCGTGCGGCCGATGTCGAGGGTGTCGGGCCGGTCGAAGACCTTCGGGTCCCGTGCGGCGGCGCCGAGGAGCGCGCCGATCTTCTCGCCCTCGGCCACCCGGAATCCGGCGATCTCGACGTCGGCGGTCGCCGTCCGCTCGAACAGCTGGAGCGGCGCGTCGAAGCGGATTAGTTCCTCGACGCACGGGTCCAGCAGCTCCGGCGAGGCCACCAGCCGCTCCCACTGGTCGCGGTGGGTCAACAGCGCGTTGACGCCGTTCCCGATGACGTTCACCGTCGCCTCGTGCCCGGCCATCAGCAGCAGGACGGCGGTCGCGACCAGTTCGTCCTCGGTGAGCTCACTGCGCAGGAGATCGCTGACGATGTCGTCGCCGGGGGAGTCCGCGCGCTGCTTCGCGACACCGCGCAGGTACTCGACGAACTCCGCGGACGCGGCTTCGGCGGCGTCGCGCTTCTCTTCGGCGAGCCCGTATTCGTACATCTTCACGATCGAGTTACTTAAAACCACTACACGGTGGCCGTCCTGCTCAGGGATGCCGAGCAGGGCGGCCATCACGGCGACAGGTAGCGGCTGCGCGAGGTGCTCGAGTAGGTCGGCCTCGCCATCTGCGGCGATCTTGTCGGCAAGCTTCTCGACCATGTTCTCAGCGAGCTGCTCGACCATCGGTCGCAGTCGCTCGACGTGACCGCGGCCGAACGCCGAAGAGATCGCACGCCGGAGGCGCGTGTGCGTTGGTGGCTCGTTCTCAAGTAGAGAGTTCCGGTGCAGGAGGTTGAACGACGCGAACCGCTCAAGGGGTTGTGCGTCGGTCCATATGCGGCCGAGTCCCCGGTGCCTGAGCACGGCGGAAGACGCGGCGTGTGACACCGCGACGGCCATTCCTAGCCCCTCATGCCAGTGGATCTCGCCGCGCTCGCGGAGGTCGGCGAAGTACGGGTACGGGTTCGCGAGGAAGGCCGGATCGGCGGGGTCAAACACCCGCCGACTGTAGCTCTGTTGGGCCGTAGCATGTCGTCACGTGGCTACCGAAGCGGATGGGCAAGAGCTGACACGTTGGACGATCCACGGAGAGCGACTCGTCGACGACACGCGTCGCGACCGCGTGAGCATCGCCTCGGTGGAGTTGCCCGACGGCGTGAAGTTCGAGCAATGGGTGTTCCGCATCCGCCCGGCCGCGATGATGGCCGTTCTTGACGATCAAGACCGGGTGCTCATGCTGTGGCGGCACCGGTTCATCATCGATCGGTGGGTGTGGGAGCTGCCCGGCGGTTACGTCAACCCGGACGAAGACCCTGCGGTGACTGCCGCGCGCGAGGTCGAGGAAGAGACCGGCTGGCGTCCGCTCGACGTCGAGCCGCTCGGTTCGCTGCAACCCATCATCGGCAGTGCGGACGCCGAGAACCGGCTGTACGTGGCTCGACGGTCCGAGTACATCGGCGAGCCCGCGGATATCAACGAGGCCGAGCGGGTCGCGTGGATTCCTCTCGACACGGTCCGGGACCGGATCTTGAAGGGCGAGATTGTCGGTGCAGCATCGCAGGTCGCGCTACTGCACATCCTCGCCTTCTACCGCTGAGCCCTACGCCGGCGTGGGAACGCCAACGGCGCTCATCTGCGCGTAGACGGAGCGCACTCGGCCGTCGGTCCGGTGGGGAGCAAGGCGCCGGCCAACGTCGGCGAGGTAGGCGCCGCCCCTAATCGACCGAACGTTCTCGCTCATCCGCACTGCCTTCGCTGCCTCGGCGCACGCTTCCTCAACGCGGCCTTGGCCAGCCAGGATCGACGAGAGAAGTGCGGTGTTGAACAACCGGCCGCGGTCGTACCCGTCGCTCATGGTGAGCGACCGACGGGCGAACTGCTCAGCTTCCGCGAGGTGACCGAGGTCGCGGAAGGTGTGCGCGAACTTGGCCGACAAGTAGGCGTTGTCGAAGTAGCTCAGCCAAGCCGGCCCGGAGCCAGGCACGAACCGCTCGAAAGCCCGTTCGGCCTCACCGAGCGCCGCGAAGCACGCCCCGGTGTTGCCCTTGAGCGCCTGGCCGTGAGCCTCCAACACAGCCGCCTCGGCTTGCAGCGCGACCAGGCCGGAACGCTTCGCCGTTCGCCTGGACGCGAGCGCCATGTCGACCGCGACGTCGCGGGACCGGTTGAACGCCGCGTGGTGCGACATGGCGGCGAGCATCTCGGCCTCGAGCGCATCGTCGCCGGCGTCCTGCGACAGCTTCAACGCGTCGCGCAAGTGCCGTTGCCCGTCCGCTGCGTTACCGACGTCGTAAGCACTCCACCCTGCGACCTGGTGTAGCTCAGCGGCTGCGGCGAACAGTTCGTTTCGAGCGGCTGTCGTTCTGCTGGTGTCGTTCAGCATCGGCGTCACGCTCGAGGTCAAGTAGCTGGTGATCGTGGTCGTTCCGCGACTGTGTCCGCCACCGAATCGGTTGTCGAGCTGGCGGAACGTCTCCGTCATGTGTCGGACGATCTCTGCGTCGGTGCTTCTGGGCTTTGCCGATCCAGCCGCGGCCGCCGGGGGCGAGCCGAGCAGGGACGCGCCAATTGCTGTGATGCCTACGCTTGCGGTCTTGAAGAACTGTCGCCGTTGCACGTCATCGAGGCTAACCGCGACTGTCGGCTCGGCCGATTCTTCGGGCGTATGGGAAACGCTGAACCAGAGCAGCGAGCGCGGCACGTGCAGAGCCGTTGCCCAACGCTCGAGCTTCTCGAGATCGCTCGGACGCCTGGCGTCGGGTGCCTCGAGGCGGCTCACCTGCGCTTGCGTGAGGCCGAGCCACAGGCCGAGCGCGGCCTGTGAGACGTGGGGCTTGTGTTCTTGGCGGTAGGCCGCGAAGAACCAGCCGAAGTGACGCGCCTTGAGCGCGGTGCGGATGCTGTCGGCTTCCCAGAACGGTTCAGGCTGGGGCTGCGCTACATGGGAGATCAGCCGACGAGTGCAGGAGCCGCAGTAGTCGCTTACGCGGTCGCGAGCCAGTCGTGCGCTGCACGCTTCACACGTTCGCGCTGCTCTCCGCACCGTGGTCACCCCTCGTTCATCGTCCAACGCGCAGTGTATGTGACTCGGCACGCTATGTCACAGATTCCATGCGGGGCATGTATGGAATCCGGCGTTAAGGCGCTGTACCTGCCGGATCTCATACGCCGTTGTCGTTTTCTGCGGACCGTCTACGGCGGACGCTCAGTGCATGTACGAGGTAGCTCACGGTAACAACGCCACGTCGCAGCAGGTGACGAGCCCGACTGTCGGGTTTCGCTCATGAGCGCCGGCGAGGTTGCCGTGCGCGCGGTGATCGGTGCCGTTGCTGGCGTCGCGGTGGTCGCTGCCTTGGTTCCGTACCTGCGCCACGTCCGCCGAGACCGTGCTCGCTTCCTTGACGAGCAGCAGTCGACGAAGCCGCGCAACGGTCGGAAGCCGGAAGGCATGTCCGGCGACCCTCTCGAATTCGTGGCGGGTGCGGGGAGTGTGCCCCCCGGCCTCTCGCATCCGCCACGTTCCAACGCTGCGACCGCACGCCGGAAGGTTGCCAACACTGGCGAGGTCTTCGCTCGAGCCGCGGCGTCTATTCCCGAACGTAATCGCGTGATCGTGTGGCGCGAACTCACCGAAGAGAGTCGACCATTCCGCATCGCTTACCGTTGGGCGACAAGCTTCGGCAAGCTGTTCACGCTTGGCATGTTGTTTTTTGCGGGTTCCGTGGTTGCTCTCTTTGGTGACTATTCGCCTTTCTTTCTGTTCGCAACATTGACGGTTAGCGCGATCCTTGTGGGGCTTCCGGCGGTCAAGCTGCATCGTATCGCGTGGCAGGCACTCAACCTGTCGGCCGGCGTGTACGTGGTCGCACTTAAAGGAGAAGATCATGTGGACGAGTGAAGACGCGCTTAAGGAACTGGTCTCCCGCAAATTCCGTGCTATTCAGCTCGCGGGTTCTCCTGGGCAGCCCGAAATGATGTTGTTCTCGCGAGGGTGGGAAGAGCCCTTTATGGACGAGGTGATAGTCAGGGCCGAAGACGACGCGACGGCGTGTAGGCGCCGTCTTGTGGATGGCGTCGACTTCCTCGAACGCAAAGATTACGTCTGGTACACCGACGGTTCAGTCGTCGAGGTTGTCGACGAGTTGATCTTTCATCTTCCGCACCCGGCCAACCCGAAGGCGCCAAAGCTTGTGATCCCCACGCCGGGCACACTTTGGCTCCCGCCTGGCGCTCGAACCGAAGTTCACGCATAGCGTTCGTCGTTCTCTGACTGTGGGGTGTTCTATGTCTTCCGTTACGATCATCGGCGCCGTATTCGTTGTTGCGCTCGCGGTTTGTGCCGTGTTGTTCCTGCGATGCTTCGCTTTTGCCTCGAGTTCCGGTCGGCACGCCCTCGGTGTTCTGCGGGAGGATCAGGTATGTCCGATTGAAAGTCCTGAGTTGGGCGAAGTGGTTCTTGCTCCGGTTGGGCCGGAAATCATCGACGATTACGGTGTCGGGTTGAGTGTAGATGACGACTATCCATCCGACTTCATTGGCGCGAGGCCGTACCTCGAGGAGTACTGGCGTACGTCGGGTCGGCACCTGGTCGACCAGACAATAGAATTTGCGGCCTTCGCGTGGGCCGACACGGACGACGAATACGAAAGCGTCAGCGGCCAACTCGAGTTGGTCGCGTGACACGCACGCATCGTCAAGTCGGGCGAGCGCCGCCCGCGCGAGAATGCCGGGAACCAACGCGAGAAGGGCCGAACGTGCGGCAACCGAACATGATGCTTGACCATCCCGGATGGCTGCGTGGCGACGACGGGCGCGCTCGGCGCGTGCTCAGGTCGGCCGGCTCGGTGTGGTCGGTGATCTGTACGCCGGTGGCCGCTGGCGGGCACCTGGTCGACCTTGTCCGGCTCGCCGGTGACACGGACGTCGCGCCGGTCGTCGACACCGTCGACCCGCGAACGCTGGTGGGCGACGCGGTCGTGTGCGAGCCGCTGCGGGCCGATGGCCCGGTCGCGCGCGTGCGGACCTCGGACGTGTGGGAAGCGCTCGGTACTGCGGTCACCCGCCAAGTGATCAAGGCTGCGACCGCACGCGAGAACTATCGCCGGTTCTGCGAAACCTACGGCGAGCGGTACGACACCGCGGCCGGCCCGGCGTGGTTGTTCCCCCCGCCTGAGACTGTGCTCGCCCTGTCCGACACCGAGTTCGACGTGCTGCGGATGAAGTTCTTCCGCGGCGGCTTGCGCTCGGCCGCCGAGGCGAGCCTCAAGGCGGCCGACGACTGGGCAGGCATGACGGGCGAGCAGCTCGTCGCCGCGGTGCAAAGCGTTCGCCGGATCGGCCCTTGGACGGCCGGCGCCACGGTCGCCGACGTCACCAACGACTACAGCCTCTATCCCTTCGCCGACCTCGCCGTGCGCACCTGGGCGGGCAAGCTCGCCCCTTCGGTCGACTGGCCGAAACCCGAACCTGAGTTCGGGCGGTTGTGGCAAGCGATGGCCGGCGGGCAGTTGTCCGAGTGGACGCTGCTCACCCTCGCTTGGGGAGTTCGACATGCAACCGGAGTTGCCCTCTGACCTGATCGCCGGCGCCGACCTCCGCCGAAAGATCGACATCCTGTTCGTCAACGCGCCATTGCGCGACTACGACGAGCGCCCGCGGGTGAACGACTTCACGTTGCCGGTGCTCGGCATGGCCTACATCGCCACCTACGCGGCCGCACAGGGGTTCAACGTCGGCGTGCTCGACGCCGAGGCGCACGGGCTCGGCATCGAGCAGACTGCCCGCCTGGTGAACGCGGCCGCGCCGCGGTGGGTCGGGTTCAACCTGCTAGCCCCGACGTACGAGATCAGCGCCAGGATTGCCGAGCGGCTCGACCGCGACATCATGCTCATGCTCGGCGGGCACCAGGCGAAAGCCATGCCGACCGAGATCCTGCTCGACCAGCGGATGAGCCAGTGCGAAGCCCTGGTGATCGGCGAAGGCGAGACGCGAGTCGCCGCCTTGCTCGACGACCACAAGGGGCGGACCGAACTGCCCGGGGTGATGTGGCTCGACCCCATCATGCGCGAGCCTGTCACCGGCGGAATCGGGAAGAACGGGCATCACCTGGTGCCGGACATCAACGCGTTGCCGTTCGTCGACCGCGGCTACCTCACGCAAGACCCGCACCGCGACAACGGACGCCTTGAGGCGAACATGGTCGGCGCCCGGGGTTGTCCCTACGACTGCTCGTTCTGCGGCGCCGCGGTCTCGGCGAACCCGGATATCACCATCCGCACCCGCGACCCGCACAACATCCTCAACGAGATGGACGAACTTCGCGGAACCGGTGTGAACGCGTTCCGGTTCGTCGACGACCTGTTCCTCGGCGTCCCCCGCGTCATCAAAACGATGATGACCGCGTTCACCGCGGACCACGTCGGCGACTGGGCGAAGTGGGACGCAACGGGCCGAATCAACGTGTTGAACCGCATGAGCGACCACATGCTCGACACCCTCGCCGTGAACGGGCTGCGTGAGGTCGCGCTCGGTGTCGAGTCGGGCAACGCGCGGATGCTCGAGCGGATCGACAAGCGCATCACTCCCGACATGGCGCGCTCGGTGGTGGAGCGGCTCACCATGCGCGGGGTCAACGTCAAGGGCTATTTCATCCTGGGGTTTCCGACCGAGACGCGTGCCGAGATCGACGACACGGTGCGGCTGGTTCACGACCTGTGGGACCTCACCGACAACCAGCCGGGCGGGTTCCGCGCCTCGGCGTTCGAGTACCGCCCGTACCCGGGTACGCCCGACTGGGGCGAGTTGATGAAGTCCGGGAAGTTCACGGCCGAGCAACTGCTCAACTACAGCGCCGTTGACCTCACATCCGACGGCGTCGACGAGTCGATGCGCGAGCGCGACGAGTTCAATTTCTCCGTCAACATCCAGTTGAGCGAGGCGCCCATCGACTACGTCCGCCGCAACCTCGTCACGATCTCCCGTGCGCAGTTCGACCGGAAGGCGGCCGCGTGACCACCACTCACCGCGGGGCGTTCGTCACCCTCGACGGACCGGCCGGCGTTGGCAAGACCACGACAACCCGCCTGGTGCGCGAGTACCTCGGCAAGCGCGGGTACAAGGTGCACGCGACGACCGAGCCGTCGCACGGTGTGCTCGGCAAGACGGCCCGGCATGGCACCGACACCTACCGCGGGTACACGCTCGCGTGCCTGGTCGCTGCCGACCGGTATCACCACATCGAGACCGAGGTGCGGCCCCATGTGCAAGAGGGGTACATCGTCGTGTGCGACCGCTACGTCGCCTCGTCCTACGTGCTGCAACGCATGGACGGCGTCCCGCTCATGTTCGTGGAGGCGATCAACTCGGCTGCCGACCGGCCCGACCTCGCGTTCATTTTGCAAGCACCGCCCGACGTGACCGCGGCACGAGTCGCCGCTCGTGGTGCTCACGACCGATTCCACGCCGGCGAGGAAAGCAGCAAGCTCGAGAGCGGGCTGTACGAAGAAGCTGCGAAGCGGCTCACACAGTGGCGGTATCCAGTCGTTGCCGTCGACACCGGCGAGGCTGGGCCGGTTGACGTCGCGACGTACCTCACCAACCGAATCGCCGACTTGGTAGACGGTTCCGCCGTCGACTCAGCAACGGCGTAGCCTGCCTGCGAGCCCGCCGGCGCGGGCGGGCTCGCAGGCTCAACACCGCCACCTCGTGAGGATCTTGCCGGATGCCAGACGGCCAACACACCATCATTGACGTGCACGTCTTGCTCGTTCGCGGTGACGAGCTGCTACTCATCCGGCGCCGAGGCGACTACGGCGGGGGCATGTGGCACTTGCCGTCGGGCAAGCTCGACGCCGGCGAATCGCTGCCGGCCGCTGCGACGCGAGAGGCAGCCGAAGAGGTCGGCGTGCTCGTCGACCCGGCGGACCTGCGCCACGTGCACACGGTGCACGTTGCGAACTCCGGACCGGTGCCGCGCCTCGGCGTGTTCTTCGAGGCTCGCCGTTGGTCGGGGGAACCGCGCAACCGCGAGCCTGAGAAATGCTCGGCGGTCGAGTGGTTCCCGCTCGACGACCTGCCCGACGACGTGATCCCGTACCCGCTCGCCGGCATCCGCGCCTACCGCGACGGCGACTCGTTTGGCCTGCTCGGCTGGCCTGCGCCGCAACGACCGATGCTCGTCTGACCGGCTGCTCAGCGCAGCGAGCCCCAGAACTTCTGATTTGCCCTGGTCCACACGGCATCGTTGAGGTTGAGCGTCAACGGCAAGGGCGCGACTTGCCCGGAGCGGTACACGCTGTACGGGGTTTCGTTGAGCAGCGCGGATGCGCCGGCGCCGGTGGCCGGCGTGGTCGAGGCGAGCCTCGGCGCGGTCCCGCTGCCGGTGGTGAGGCCGGCGAAGGCGACGGCGTCGCCGCGGTTGACGGGGACCGTGCCGAGGTTGACCGACTTCATGCCGGCGGTGGCTATCCAGCTCAGCCCGGACACGGTGACCTTGCGGTCGAGGCTGGACACGGTCGGCCCGACGTAGACGCCGAAGTCAAACCCGGTGAGCCCGGTGTGCACGGCATAGACGCAGAACTTCGCCAGGGTCGAGGCGAGCGAGCGCGACGCGATGGTCGCCCACACGGTGAGGTAGCCGGGCGAGAGGGTCTCGCCCCAGATGGCATCGGCGCGTCGGAGTGTCGAGACCTGGTCGCCGTAGAGCGTGGTGTCGGTGGCTTGTGCTTCGGCGGTGGGTAGCTGCCCCATCGTGGCGACGTCGACCCCGTCGACCGGGGCCGGTCCGCGGTACTCGAGTGCGCCGGCCACTACCCGACCACCACCACGCGGTAGGTACCGGCGCCGCCGAACGAAAGCGCGACGTTGTCGGCGTCGGTGAGGTCCACGCCGGTGAGCACGAGCGCCGGGGTGGTGGTGCTGATGTCGTAGACCGAGACGTCGACGAACTGATTTCCGAGTCCGTGCCGGATGGTGACCGGGCCGGCCGCGGTCGGGGTGACGTTGGCGATGACCTTGCGGGCGACGACGGCGGTGTCGACGGCGACGGCGTCCACGGTGACCACGATGCCGGGGCCGGCGCCGACGGCGATCGTGTCCGCGCCGACGGCGAGCAGGCCGGCGCCGGCGAGGGTGAAGCCGTCCGACCCGGTGCCGTAGACGGCCCACGTCTGCCCGGTCTCGCCCGGGGTGATGCTGCCGTTCGTGGTGAGCAGGTAGAGCCGGTCGCCGTTGGTGGCGCCTTCCTCGACGGCGACGACGGCTCCGCCGCGCAGGTCGCCGGGGCTGTCGGCGTCCGCGGCGCGCGCCCACGCGCCCGCCTTGGCGAGGTAGATGCCGTTCTCGACCGGGTCGGCCTGCGCCTTGACGAGCACCCGGTCATCGGCGTTCGGGGTGATGCCGTCGACGGCGGCGAGCCCGGTGCGGGTGACGGGGCCGGTGGTGGCCAGGCGCACGGCGGCTTTGAACGAGACGCCGGCGGCCGCGGCGGCTACGGCGTCTTGGAGCTGCCCGTACGTGGCGAGGTCGCCGGCGGCCGAGCCCGGGGCGGCGTTGGTGATGCGCTGGGCGCCGGCGTTGACGGGCGCGGTGGGGGCGGCGAACTCGTCGAGCCGGTAGCCGGTGACGGTCGCGCGCAGGTCGGACACAGTCGAGGCCGGCTGGTTGCCGGTGTGGTTCGCGCGGGCGGTCGGGTCGATCCAGTTGCCGGCGGCGTCGCGGATCTTCAACCGGCCGTTGTGGTAGATGACCTGCGCCTCGGCGCCGGCGGGCAGGCTGGCGACCTTGTGCGCGACCAGGTTGCGGGCTTCGTTGAGCCCGTGGTCGGTGTGGGTGCCGAACTTCAAGTCGGCCATGTTCGGGGGCTCCTAGCTCAGGTAGGCCACGCCGGAGCACGGCGCGGAGAACTCGATGCGGACGTGTCCGGCGGCCGGGTAGGTGACCACGCCGAGCAGCGGCTCGCCGGTGGACTCGATGACGTGCACGCCGGCGGGGGTGAACGAGAGCGGATGGAAGATGTTCCAGACCGCGGCGGCGATGGTCTGCTCGTGTCGGTGGCCGAACTCGAGGACGTCGCCCGGCTCGCCGGGCGGGGCGGTGTCGATGGGGGCGCCGATGGCGAGCCAGTCGAGCGCGACCGGCGGGCCGGCTTCGGGCTCAAGGGCTGTCACGGGTCACCCCCCGAGACACGCGCACGGTGCCCTCGACGATCCGGGCGACGCGGCCGGTGGGGTCGATGAGCAGCACGTCGAAGACGCCGGCGAGCCACGGCCAGGCGCGCGAAGTCGCCGCGGTCACGGTGAGCGTGACCCGCGAGTCGGCGGTGCTGGCGTTGCCGGCCGCGGTCGACCACTCGTGCAGCACGTCGCCGGCGTCGATGCGTTCGCGGACCTGCGCGCGCACGGTCCACCCGGAAAGGTCGAGCGGCCGGCCACCAGAGGTGACCGGCCACGCTCGACCCCACTCGGCGCCCTTCTCGATCACGACGTCGTCGTGCAGGGCGGGCACGGGCTACTCCTGCGGGTAGGTGGGTGGGCGGGTCGAGCCGAGCAGGAACCGCGCGAGCCAGCTCGGCACCCGCGGCTCGAGCCAGCGCAGGCCGGCGTACACGGCGCCGAGCACGATCGGCACGGCGGCCGTCTGGCCGAGTCCGTTCGCCGGCTCGACCAGCCAGGCGGGCAGGCCGAGCGCGACCAGGTAGGCGACGCCGGCCGACCAGAGCCCGGGAACGATGGTGCGCACCCACGACGTGACGCGGTCCGAGCGCAGCCACGCGGCGAGCCGCTCGCCGAGCTGGCGCTGCGGGGTGGGTTCGGTCATGGTCACTTCGCCTTCTGCGGGAACGAGTAGCCAAGCCGGCCGTTGGTGACGTTGCCGGCGGCGTCGCGCGAGCGGTACCGGAGCGCGATTCCCTCGATGCCGCTGGGCACCTGCCAGTAGTTGCGCTGCCGGTCGGCGAGCCGGCCGCCCGTCGGGGCGGTGCCGGTCAGGCCCACGAGCTTGAGCCCGCTGCCGATGGTGACGACCTCGTACTCGACCTCACCCCACGCGGCAAAGATCGTGAACCAGGCGTCGCCGACCACCGTCGAGTTGACGTTGCTCTCGAACGGGAGCGCAACGTAATTCCAGTCGGCCGAGTGGGGCAGGGACACGGGGATGGCGGGCATATCGACCTCTTTCTCTGAATGGGATGAGGAACCGAGCAAGGCGGCGAACTGCTCGCGGGTGCCGTCGAAGGCGTTCGCGTCGACCGGTGCGTGCCCGGCGACGGTGGCCGAGCTGGTGAACTGGAGCAGCGGCACGGACAATCCGCCGTAGCCGAGCCAGAAACGGCCCGGGATGCGCTGGTAAATCTGGGCCGGGGTGCCGCCGTTGTAGTCCAGGTAACGGGAACTCCACAGCGGGGGCAGTCCATCGAGCGCGGGCGCGCCCCAGGTCTGCCAGTACCAGCGGGGAAGGTAGATCAGGGGCGAGCGGTAGCCGGCGGCGAGCACCTTGCCGTACAGCTCGCGCACCAGCGCCAGGGATGGCGCGCTGACTACCTTGCCGTTCTGCTTGATGGATTCGACGTCGAGAATCAGCGGGACGTCTTTCGGGACTACGCGGGCGATGTTCGCGAGCTGCGCGGCGGTCGAGGAATCGCTACGTACGAAGTGGTAGGCGGCCACGATCAGGCCGGCGTCACGGCCGGCGGCGAGGTTGCGCTCGAACTGCGGGTCGCGCCACGTGTTGCCCTCGGTGGCCTTGAAAATCGCGTAGGCGATGCCCTCGCGGGCGGCGCGCGCGAGGTCGAACGAGCCGCCCTGGTGGCGGCTGATGTCGATGCCCCAGAGCATCGGATCACCTCTTTTCCTTTGCTGGCTTGGTGTTCGGGGTGTCGGCGACGGCGTTCTCGACGCGGTCGATTGCGTCGCGCAGGCTCGCGCCGGAGTTGGGGCGTAGTTCGTGCTCGACGCGGTCGACCCGCTCGACCAGGCCGCGGACGTCATCGCGGGTCGCGGCGCCGTCGGTTTCAATGGCGGATATGCGTTCCATGACGCCGGGGCGTGCGGGGACGCCGTCGCGTTCGGGCTCGCCGAACCAGTCGTCGGCGAAGTGCACGAGCTTGCGCAGGCCGCGGCCGGCGTTGCGGCCGGCGGTCCAAATGCGACGGATGATCAGATAGGCGGCCACAGCGACACCCGCCGTCCCGGCGATGTCGAGCGCCGTCAGGTCGGCGAGGTTCACGGGGGCGGTTTCCTTGCTGTGTCAGGGCATGACGAAATGGCCGCGGGTCGCGGCAGGCCGAGCGGACAGGGTCAGAGGAAGTAGCAGCCGAGGACTTGACAGGCCAGGACGCCGGAACCGGTGGCCGAGGCGGTCACCTCCACCTTGACCCAATCGCGCCCGACGAACTCGGCGACGCTGTAGCGGCCTTGCCGGGCGACGACGGCGCCGGCGTTGACGTTCCACGCGCCGACTTCGGTTCCGTCGAGCTTGAGTCGGTAGGTGATGTTCGGTTGGTCGTTGGCCCAACCCCAGACGCCATCGATGCTCATCCACGCGTGCGAGACCGACGCACGGCCTTCCCACAGCGTGGTTTCACCGGTGAGCCGTTGGGTGGAAATGCTCCAATAGCCGGTTTCGCCGAGGTCGGGGTCAGGCGAAAAGGTGTGCGGGATGAACTGCGGATAGAGCACGACTGGCAGCCACGGGCGGGCGAGGCCGACGCCGGTCTCGGCGCTGTCGGAGACGATGATGCGGCCCGACGAGTCGGTCATCGCCCAGTAGTCGCGGCCCCACTGCGACGAACCCGCGGTGTACATGAGGGTTGCGCCACCTTCGCGGCGAAGCACAAACCGTTGCTTGCCCTCGGAATCCGGGCCGACGTAGAGGATTTCGACACCGTCGGAATCGGTCATCTTGATGTAGCTGTCGTCGGCGAGGGTCAAGCCGCCGCGGGTGATGATGGCCGAGGACAAGCCAACTTTCTTGCGGACGGCGGCTACTTCGCGTTCCAGGGCAATGACGCGGTCGATGATGTTGGAAGGCTGGTTGACCTGCATTAGGCGGCGTCCTCAATGAGCGGGCTCATGGTGATGGTGACGGTTTCGGCGGCTTCACTCGGCGCGTACTGCGCGTCGACAATCCGCATGGCGGTATCCAGACCGCGGCGGATGAACTCGTCGCGGATGACGACACGGACGTCGTCGCCGGTGTCCCACTCCCCGACATAGGGCGCGCTGTTCCCGCGGACGGTGAGCGTGGGCAGCGCGACGGGCAGCCGGGCGACGAGTTGGTCGGCGTCGGCGTGGCCTTGCAGCGTGTCAGCGTCGGAAACGCTGGTGTAGCCCTGTTCCGACTCGAGCAACGGCCAGTGCTGCGCGTACTTGCCGACGTCCTCGGCGACGGCGATCGGGGTTCCCTCGGCCATGCCGTCGCCGCTGGCGAACGTGCGGGTTGCCATGCGGGTTGCGTCCGAGGGCCACGAGTAGTTGACGATGTTGCCGCCGGTCTCCCACACGTGCGCGGTCCCGGTCTGGCCGAGCCGCGGCGTGCCTACACGCATGACGCGACGGACGCGGCCGCCGGTGCCAGGCGTGACGCCGAACATGATGTCGGGGCCGTTGATCACCGCGGCGAGCTGGCGCAGAGCCTCGCCGACCGAGGTCAACTCGTGTCCGGTGTAGGTGCGGTCGCGGTAGATGAACGAGCGGGAGTCGTCGAACTCGATGCCGATATCGCCGCCGGCGTGCGTCTGCGCGAGCTGCACCAGTGCGCGGGCGAGGTCGTTTTGCTCGACGTCGTTCGCTGCCATCTTCACGCCGGCGACGTGGTCGAGTGGGAGCGGCGCGGCCGGCAGGACCGGGAGCACCTTGCGGTGATCGAAGTAGCTCCACCAGTCGGCGCCGGCCACCTCGACCTTGTGCGAGCTGCTGTCGTACTTGCGGGTCCAGATGATCCCGCCCCACATCGGCCGGTCGTCGCGCATCACGTAGAGCGCGCGGCGGGCCGGCATGGTCAGCTCGTACGGGTCGCGTCGCGTGCTCGACGGGTGCCGGGTGAGATCCCAGGTGCCGGAGAACTTCCCGGAGTCGTTCAACGGCTTGTTGTACTTGACGCCGGTGAGGGGCAGCTCGTCGAGCACGCGGCCGCTGCGCAGGTCGGCGACCAAGTAGGCGTAGGTGGGCAGCCGCATCACGGACCCCGCCACACCGCGGTAAACCCGCTGATCAGGTCGCCGGCCGATTCCTTGGTGACCGCGCTCGGTGCGCCAGAGTAGCCGTAGCACCGGATTTGCGCGCCCTTGTCGAGCCACCTCGACGTGTTGGCCGAGATGTTGTTGCCGCCGCCGGCAACGCTGTCCTTGGCGAACAGGTTGCCCGCGGACGAGCCGCCGATCATGGCGTACTTGTCGGTGTTGACGATGGTGTACCGCAGGTTCAGCGAGAGATCCCACCAACCGGGTTCTTCGATGGTGAACACTCCGCCGGCGAGCGTGATGCCGCCCGGGGGCCGGTTGACCTGCGGGAAGGTGAGCAGGGTCGGAGCGTTCGAGGTCGGCTGGTTGGTGGTGATCGTCCAGTCACCACCCGGGGTTGCTCCGTTGAGCATCGCGGCGTACAGCCACTTTTCGCCGTTCCAGCGGTACAGCCGGCCAGTGCTGGCGAGCACGGCGAGTTGCCCGGGGTACGGGTCTGTGATGTCGGCCAGGGCGCCCGCGGTCACCTGTCCGTGGACACGCCACGCGGCGCCGTCGTAAACCTCGGTCCATCCCTTGTCGATGCGGTAGACCGATTGCCCGGGGTAGGCGGTGAGCGCGTTGCGCGCCGCGACGCTGCCCACGGGCAGCAGGCCGCCGAGGGCTACCGTCCACCCGGGCGGTAGCGGGTCGATCATGGCGTCGGTGATCTTGTCCGCGCCGGCAGTCACCCGGACCCGGGCGAGGGTGAACCAGTCGCGCGAGCCGTCGACGACGGGGTCGCCGGGCGTCGCCGAGGCGGTCCCGCGCACGAGCCGAACCTCGAACTTCGTCGCGGTGTCGAGGTAGAACTCGTCGGACTGCTGCGCGATGACCAGGTCGTGACGGTCGTTGGCCGGGTCGGCCGGTACGGCGAGCACGTCGAGCGTCTTCGGGCTGTCCAGCGACACCAGGTACGAACCGATGCCGCGCGAGGCGCGGATGCTGCCTTGGAACGGCTCGACCACGATCGAGCCGCTTGCCGTGCCGGCCGCGTGCACACGGCCCGGGGTGCCGGGTCCGGGCCGGATGCCGTCGCGCGCGGTGACCCCGCTCGGCCCGGGAATGAGCAGCGCGGACACCGCGAGCCGGGCATCTTCGGTGGTGATCAGTGGCGCGGTGTCGGAACCGACGGCCCACGAATTCCTTTCAGGCATGGGAAAACCTCCGTCTCACATCGCGGTGTTGTGCACGGTCACCGACAGGCGCGAGTCGGAACTCGTTGCAGCAGAAGCAAAAACGGCTTGCATCTCACGGCCGGGTGGGAAGCTGAACCACCCGCGGGTGAACAGGCGGTCGGAGGCCGAGACGTTGCTGCCGACGAACAACACGGTTCGGGCGAGCGTGTCGACCTCGACGACTTGACCGGCCGGAATGATCCAGTCCGGATCGAACTCGAGGGCCTGCCCGGTGTCGCGCCGGGTGATCGAGGGACCGCGGACCGGGCCGGCGATGCGCCAGACCGGCCACGCCTCGGCCGTGCCGGTGTTGGTCCAGGTGATGACTCCGCCGCGGGCCGCCGCGCCGAACGGCATCGGGAACCGCACCGGGAAGGCGAGTCCGCCGGAGCCCACCGCGCCGAGCGTGGTCGAGGCGGCGTAGCCGGGCAGCTCAAGCAACCGCGGATCGGTGGCGACCCACTGCACCGCACCGGCCACGTAACCAGCGTCGTAGGCGAGCCCGGTCGGCACCGACCGGCGCGTGCACCGGGCGAGCGCCTGCCAGGTCCGGCCGGCGAGCCGGATCACGAGCGGTTCCTCGTCGGGGTTCTCCGTCGGCGTGGTGGCCGCGCGCAGCAGCTCGACGGCGGCCGCGTACTGCTCGCGCGTGGCGCGCCGCGCCGAGATCACGAACGAGTAGGTGATCGTGCGCGACTGCGCGAGCAACTGCCCGGGGAACGCGCCGTGTTGTCCGGGCCGATCGACGTCGCCGCCGCGCATCTGCGGCAGGTCGAGCCATCCCTCGAGGGCGCGCCATCCGTACGCCGTGCCGGCGCCGAGCAGGATGCCGCGCCACTCGAGTTGTCCGTCGCGGGTGATCAGGTCTCCGGCAGCCACTACCCACCCCCGCGGCTCAACCAGTCCAGCTCGCCGGCGATGTCGGCCGGCGACTGCGCCGGCGTCGCGTGGAACTGGTCAATGTGCACGGTGGGCCGGCTCGCGGTTGCCGCGTAGGCGCCGGCCGCGCCACCGGTGCCGGCGTTCGGCGCGCCGGCGAACGCGAGCGCCGGCGTGGTCAGGCCGGCCGCCATCGTGTCCGACACGCGCGTCGCGAGATCGGACGCCGAGCGCAGCGCGACGCCGGCCGCCTTGTCGATACCGCCGGCCAGGCCGGGCGGAATCCACCGGCCGATTCCGGCGAACACCGTCGACGGCGAGTTGATCCCCAAAATGTCTTTAGCCCATCCCGGGAGCAAGTCACCGAAGAACCCAAGCACCTTGTTTTTGAGCCAGCTCGCCGCATTCTGAATCCCGTTCCACAAACCGGTGAGCAAGTCGCGTCCCGCGTTTAGGAGAAGCGAGCCGAAATTGCCGAGTCCGTCGAGTACGCGCCCCGGCAAGCCGCGTAGCCAGTTGACCAGCTCGGCCGCCTTGCCGATCGCAGCCCGCGTTAGATCTCCGAACCAGGTGGCCACTTTCCCCGGCAGGGAGCCGAGCCAGGCGACCGCGTCAAGGACCCAGTTCACCGCGGTACGGACACCGGCAACGATGGTGTCCCAATGCTTGATGATCAGCCCGGGAAGTGACCAGTTCAAGAACAGATTGACGATGAAGTCGACCGCGCCGGAAATGAAATTTCCGATCCAATCGAGCGCGGCGCCAATCGCGTTCTTGATCGTGTCCCAATTCGAGATGATCAACACGGCGAGAAGCGCGACGGCCGTTGCGATCAAAATAAACGGGTTGGTCATCATCGCTACCCGCAAGGCGTTAAAAACCGTTGTCACTGAACGAAAAGCGGTCGAGAGGCCACCGATAAGCGTCGTGAGCGGACCGGCGGCCACGGCGACGGTGGCAAACCCGATCGCCAACGGGCCGAGCCACGTCATGTTGTCGGACAGGAAACCGGCGAGCATCGCCAGAAGCGGGCCGGCGACCTGGAGTGCGGCGGCGAGAACGGTGCCGATCTGGCTCGCGAGCGTGGCCAGACCGGGAGCCAGGGCGACGACGGCGGGCTCGAGCGACGTCACGGCCGAGGCCAGTCCGCCGGCCAAGCTCTGCGCGACCGCGGCGACCACCGGGGCCAGGGCGGCGAGCACGCTGCCCAGCGGCGCGACGGCGGGGGCCAGGGACGCGAGCGCGGCGCCGAGCTGCGGGCCGAGGGTGGCTAGCGCCGGGCCGACGTCGGAGACCAGAACGCGCCCGATCTCGGCGAACACCGGGGCCAGGCCGTGGCCGGCCGCGGCGATACCGCCGAAGACCTGTTGTAGCAGGGTGGCGCCCTGCGCGGAGGTGAGGAAGTCCCGCACGGCGCCGGTTGCCTGCACGAGCACGTCGAGGGTCGACGCGCCGTTCGTCGACATCGCCGAGAAGACGGCCGAGATGATGCCGCCAACGTTGCCGGCGAGCTGGCCGAGCTGCTGTAGCGCATTGAGTCCGTTGCGCATCCACGCCTCGAGCTGCCCGGACTCGCGCGCCGCGGCGATGAACGCGGCGAACCGCTCGGCGGCCGAGCCGGCACCGGTGGTGAGGTCGGCGAACACGGTCGAGCCGACGGCCGCGACGTCGCGGAAGACCTGCGCGAGTGGCTGCGTGACCTCGGCCAGGTTCGACACCGCGGTCGAGCTGTTGTCGAAGATCGTCGCCACGTCGCGCCCGGTCTGCGCTTCGCGCAGGAACGCGGCCAGGCCGGCGGCGCCGACGCCGAAACTCGAGGCGACGTCGGTCATACCGCGCTTGAGAATCGGGAGGTACTGCGCGCCGAGCTGGCGCACCACGTCGCCCATCTCGGAGAACAGCTCTTGCTGTACCGAGCGTTTGACCGCGTCCCACGCCGGCGCCAAGTCGCGCACGGCGTTCGCCGTGTCGCGCGCGGCGGGGGCGAGTTTCGCGGTGGCCTCGGCGAACTTCGCCGGATCGTCAATCGCCTTCAAGGCGTCGCCGAACCCGGACAACCCGACCTTGAGCGAAGCGAGCGCGGCACCGCCGGCGACCGCGGCACCGGGCAGGATCAGCAGCGCGCCCGACGCGGTGACGATGCCGCCGCCGAGGGCACCGAGCGCGCCACCGGCAAGGTTCGCGGCACCGGCGAGCGCGCCGACCCTGAGCGCGCTCGCGCCCGCGGAGAGCGCCAGGTCGCGCGCAGACTTGCCCGCGCGCATGAGCGCGTTGTCGTAGACGTCGGTGTCCCGTGCTGCGGCGGCGAACCGGGCGCGGGCCTGCGCGAGCTTGCCGGCGACGCCCTTGTCGTCGATGCGCAGATACCCGACAAGCTCGCCGATGGTGAGCGCCACGCGACCACCCCCGCCCGCTGCTCGTCAGGGGCGGGGGCGGTCAGCCTCCGGGTACAGCGCGCGACGTAGCCGGCTCGCGTCGGTGGAGAACAAGCCGGCGATGCGGATGCGCAGCCAGCGCCACGAGCGGGCGCGCAGCAGGCCGGGCACCTCGAGGTCGAGGCCGTAGACCTCGTGCAGGTCTAGCTCGACGAGCGACCAGCGCGCGAAGATGTCCGACCAGCGCGGGCCGTCGCCGGCGCCGCCTTCCGTGTCCGGGGCGTACCACTCCCGGATGCCCGTTGCGGGGTCGATCGGGCCGCCGCGCGACGGCTCGCCCGATTCCCCGCCGAGGCTTCCGGGCGGCCGCCGGCGTTCCAGTACGCCTCGGCGGCCTCCGGGCTCTGCGTGTGGTGCAGAAATGCGGTCATGCCGGCGACCTTGAACCGCGGCCACGCGACCCCGTCGGCGACCATCTCGTCGTAGGCCGTGCCGAGCGACTTGCGGTACATGTCGATTTCCTGCGCATCCGACAGCAGCTCGCCGCCCGGTTCCGGCACCGACAGCTCGCCGGCGTCGGGGTCGTCCTCGTGCGCCTTGACCGCGGCCGCCACGCCGAACATCCAGTCGTGAAGGCGCTGCAACCGCAGACCGGTCTCGGCGTCGACCGGCGGAACGGCGTAGACCTTGCCGCCGATGGGCAGCTCGAGCCCGCCGTCGAGCAGCTCGTCGAGATCCCGATACGCCATCACTTACCCCCGCTCGTCGAGGCGACCGAGGCACCGCCGGCCGGCGGCGTGGTCACGGGGTTGGTGATCTCGAGCGGCTCGCCCTGGCCCAGCAACGTGAAGTTGAACGGCTCGAGGTCGGTCGTTTCGCCGCCCTTAGTGAACTCGGACACCTGCGCGTACCCCTCGGACGCGTCCGGTGAACCGTCGCGGCGGTACCACCGCACATGCACGTCGGCCGAGAAACCGACCTTGCGCGCGGCCTTACGGATGAACTCTTGCCCGGGGTCGGGGGTGTAGGCGGTCGCCGCGGTATCGCGCTTGCGCTTGCCCTCGGCTTCGATCTTCCATTTCCGCTGCGTGATGACGTCCGCGCCCCACCCGGGCGCGTCATTGGTCGAGTCGTCCTCGGTGTTGTCGTCGGTGCTCTCCGAGAAGTTCGACAGGCCGCGCACCGGCGTCCACTGCGGAGTAGTGGCGCCGCTCGCGGCCGTGTCGACGTCGAGCGCCCAATCGCTGGCGAGCATGGAACGTAGGGCCATTGCGGCGCCTCCTATTGGCGGTAGCGGGTCGGGTGGTGTGCCCGAATCCGGTAGGTGTCGGTGTGCACGTAGCGGCCGTTCTGGTCGATGCCGCTGGGGTTCGAGGTCTCGCGCGTGACCAGGTGGACGCCGAGCCCAAGCTGCTGCTCGCCGGCGCCGGCGAGCGCGTCGAACGCGGCGTCGACGAGGTCGAACAGGTCGCGCGGGTCCTGGCCGGCGGAGCGGAAGCGGATGCGCAGGCCGTACTCGGCGTCGGCGTCGGTGTCGTGGGCGAGCGGGTAGAGCAGCAGGGCGACCGCGCGCGCCGGGTCGGCGGGCAGGCCGCCGAACACGATGCCGGTTTCGTTGGCCGCGTAGCCGGCGTCGGCCCGGTAGGTTCCGACGCCGGCCGCGGCGAGGTGGCGGGCGATGAGGTCGCCCAGCTCGACGACAAACCTCATGAGCGGGTGGCCTTGCGGATCTGCGCGGCGATGATCTGCCGGGCAACGTCGATCTCGTCATCGAGTGCGGTCTCGAGGTACTTCGCTTCGCCGTCTTCGTGGTGCCAGGTGGTCTCTTCGTGCTGGCGCACGGCGTACTCGGTGTCGAACGAGACGGCGCCGGTGAGTCCGTCGGTGGTCGCCGTGCCGGTGTTGCGGAGCGCGCCGGTGTCCTTGGGCGCCCGATTTACGGCGACGCTGCGGACGTGCTCGGCGGCGAGCTTGACGCCCTTCTCGGCACCGCGGGTGAAGTCCTCGAGGACGTGATCGCCTTGCCAGTGAAACTCGGTCTTGAGCCGCACGGCGGGTACCTCCCTTACGTGAGGGTGATCTCGAGGTGCGCCGGCGCGCTGGGGTGGTCGAACGTGCTCGCGGTGATCACGGTCGCCGTGCGCTCGGCCGGCGTGCCGGGCCACACGGTGACCTCGGAGCCGGCCGGTACTGCGGGGCCGGGCCTGGTGACCACGGTCGTTTCGCTGATGGTCTCGGCGCCGTCGGTCGCGCGGACCAGGCGCCGGCGGTCCTCGACGTAGGCGCGGCGGACGGTGAAGGGTCGGCCGAAGGTCGGGCCGTACGCGCCGGTGCCGGTGTAGGGCTTGACGGTCACGGTGTGCGGGAGCAGGAACGCGGGCATGGTCAGCGCCACCGGGCGACCTCCTGCTCGACCGGGCCGTCGCCGAGCAAGCCGGCCGCGGTGAGTATCTGCATGGCCTCGGGCGACAGCCGGGCGGCTTGCGCGCCGCTCGGTGTGCCGGCGGCCGCGGTGGTCGCCCGGGTGAGGTTCACGGACCCGATGCCGGCGGAGGTGAACCGGGCGGCTGCGCCGGAGTCGTCGCCGGTGTCTTCCCACCATGCGACGGTGGCGCATGTAGCGTCGCGTACCGCGGCGCGCACGTCCGGGTCGGCCGGGTAGCCGGCCGGGTCGGTGAGGTAGACCGCGGTGACGAGCAGCCAGTCGACGAGCTGTGACGCGCGGGCGAGCTGCCGGGTGATGCCCTCGGGCGGGGTGGTGATGTCGAGCCAGTTCGCGTAGTCCTCGGCGGTCGCGTACGCGCGTGCCACGGCGACCCCCTCTCGTTGTGGAAGCCGCGGCCGGCGCCCGGTCGGGGCACGGGTGCCGGCCGCGGCGGCTACTTCGCCGGCGTGCGGCGGCTGGTGCGTTTCGTCCCTTCCGGCTCGGCCGGAGCGTTCTCGGCCGCCGTTTCGTCGGCGGGCGCGGTGTCGACCGGCGGGTCGTCGACGGCCGGCTCGGCGGGTTCGACGTCGTCCTCGACCGGCGTCACGGTGTAGCCGTGCCGCTGGAAGTAGGCGACCGCGTTCTCGTCGTCGGCCTCGCCGCGGCCGGCGGTGAACCGGACGCCGGCGACGGTGCCCGTGTAGTCGGCGACCGGGGTTTCGATGATGTGTCGTGGCATCACTGCACCTTGATGTTGCGGAAGACGGCGGCCGCCTTCGTGGCCTTGAGCGCGACGGCGACCGGGCCGAGCTCCACCTCGCCCTTCTTGACCGCGCCGGCGACGGTGAAGTCGGGCAGCCAGCTCTCAACGAGCTGCGTGCCGACGGTCGCGACCCCGTGGAACCCGTCGAGCCCCACGCGGTAGGCGTACAAGTCGGTGAGCCCGGTCGCCGCGGTACCGCCCACGGTCCGGCCGAGAATCGGCACAATCGGGTTGTTCGTGCCGGCCTTCGCGCCGGCGTCGACGAGCAGCACCCCGCCGTAGGTCTCGCGGACCACCGGCCGGCCGTTGACGCCGATCAGCCCCTCGACCGGGTCCCGGGTGTACATGCCGGCGCGGCGCGCGGCCGCCCGGACTCGAGCAAGCGACTTCGCGTTCCCGATGACCACCGACGGCGCACCGTCGAGCAGCGAGAGGAACTCGTCGACGGCGTCGAGCGCCTTGTGCTCGGCGCGCGCGTTGGTGTCGAAGTCGGTCCAGTCGGTCACCTGGCCGGCGCGAAACTCCGTGGTGGAACCCACGAGCGCCTTGTCGAGCCCGTCGAAACCGTTGCTCTCGACGGCGGTGTCACCGTTGATCACCGCATCCTGAAACCGGGTGTTCGCGGCCTTGATCTTCTGCGACATGTTCAGCGACACCGCGGCGGACGCGGCCGGGCCGACCTTGGCGATAACCCGGTCAACCTCGAACGCACCACCCAGCACGGCCAGGTTGACCGAAAACGGTGCGGTGGTGACGTTCTGCGGCGCGTACTCAGAGTTGAGCGCGCGGAAATCCGCGGTCGGCTGCGTGATCAGCCGGCGGTACCCGTAGGTGAGCGTTGCGCCCCCACCGGAGGGGTTGACGACGTCGTCGAAGATCAGCGAGTCGAGGATCGCCGACTCTTTCCGGAACTCGTCGATCACGGCCGGGTCGTAGTCGGTCTGTGCGTTGTTCTTGGCCTCGGCCAAGGTCACGGGCATGGAACTCTCCTAGATGCTCAGTTGCCGTAGTGGCGGGAAATGGCGTCCGTGAGCGACTTCGCGGCGGGCTTCTCGCCGGACCCGCCGGCGTGCTGCCCGCTGCTGCGCGGCGGCACCTGGCCGGCGGCGCGCAACTTCGGGTTGTCGGTCACGGCCTTGGTGATCGCTGCGCCGACCTTGTCGGCGAAGTCGGCCGCGGTGGGGTCGAGCTGCTCGACCGCCGAGAGGAACGCGCGCGAGTCGACCAGCGCGGCCGGGTCGGCGCCGAGCGGGCCGGCGGACTTGAACACGGCCAGCTCGACCGCGGCGGCGCGGGCGCGCTGCTGCTCGGCGGTGACCTGCTCGGCGAGCTTGGCCGGGTCCGCCTTGTCGTCGTCGCCGGCGACCAAGCCGAGGGCCTTGCCGATGTCCTGCGCGAGCTGCTGCCGCGCCTCGTCGGCCGCCTTCGTCTTCGCGGTCGTGCGGTCCGCGGCGTTCTCGGTGCGCAGCTCGCGCACCATCTTCGCCAGCGTCGCCGGGTCCAGCGCGGCGAGATCGTCCGCGGCCGCGCCCTGCTCGGCCGGCGCCGGTGCGCCCGGCTGACCGGTGGCCGACGGCTGCTCTCCGGTCGAGGGCTGGCCGGTCGTGCTCGGTTCGCCGGGCGTGGCGGTCGGTTCGCCGGCGCCGGCCGGGGTGATGGGTGCGGACACGGTTGCCTCCTGGGCGGTCGTGGGATGGGGAAACTCGGCACCTGGCCAAGTCAGAAACCTCGTCTCGATTCTTGACAAGGTTTATCGGCGAGCCTTAACTTTGTCTTGTTCCGAGACGACGTTTTGAGGGGATTGTGATGCAGGCACTTTTCGAGGTCGCGCCGCTGCTTGAGGCCGAAGCGCTGCGCAAGCACATCGCCGACCAGATCCCCGGACAGGTCGACATCTGGGAAGCGTGCGCCGAGGTCGCGGCCGAGCGTGCCGTCATCGCTCCGGAGCCGTTTGCGTGGCCGGAGCCCGTTGGTGCTCTGCCGCTGTATGTGCGCGACGAACTGTTCGGCGGAGTGGTGCTCTCGTGAGCACCGTTCGCTACCTCGGCATGAACGGTCTAGCCGAGCGCCTCGGCGTCACGCGCCACGCTGTCGACAAGTGGCGTCGCCGCTACCCGGCAGACTCGGCGCACCCATTTCCCGAACCTGACGCCGAAATCGACGGAGGGGTGCCGGGCTGGTTGCCGGAACGGCTGCCGGAAATTGAGCAGTGGCGGGCTGGAATGCCTGGACGTGGCGCCGGAGGCGGCCGCCCTTCCGTGCGTCTACTGAAAGATTGTGAGTCGCCTGCGGTATCTGACCTTGATACCTGGGAGCGTGACCCGCTCGACGGCGGCCCGAATTCTCAGTGAGCGACTGTTGCATGCAACGAACGCAAGCGGCCCTGTTTTATGGGCCGCTTGCGTTCGGATGCCTTATGTAGAACTCGAAGGCGGGCAGGCTCGAAGTTAGGGGCGAAGCACGTACGCAAGTTCGTAAAAACGAAGCAATGCGCCCCCGACGAGCAGAACTTGGTAGATAACTAGGAATGCTGCGACTGCGGAAAGCCACACGGACGGCGTAGTAGCCGTGAAGATCACGCCGAGCGCTAGGAAAGCAGTGCCGGCAACGCCAACCAATACGGTCCAGACGAGATGTGCGCGCATCTTGTCAAGGACTTGAAGACGTGGGCCATCGGCTAGGGTGTCAACATTGGTCCTGGCATCAATGCTTCGCTCCCAGAACCTCAATGCCATTGTGAAAGTTAGGCCGGTTAGGATCGATGTTGCTGTGAGCAGGCCGGATAGTGCCGGAATCCTCACAGAGAAGAAGAACACGCAGGCCGCAGGGATCAAGGCGATTGCGACGATGCAAATTTCTGACCAGGCAGGATCGGCGGAAGTTCCAAACGGACTCTTGGCAATCTGAGTGAATTGGTCACGTACGAGAAGTCGTTGACCCATTCGGCTCATCCCAGACCACCTCCCATGGTTCGGCTGAAGCGTCGTTCCACTCGTGTGTGTCCCACTTACATTGTCCCGCAGATCGCTCGGTCAAGCCATACTGGCCGCTCAGTAGTTCGAGGATCTCGACGCAGCCGGCCTTGAACTCATCGTCACTGGGACGACTAGACGTCACCCCATCGTCCGCGTCTGACACGATAGGGAACGACATGCTTACTGCTCGTGACGAATGCACGTTCACGAGCCGCTGAGTCCCGCCAGGCATCTTGACCGCAAGGGATGATTCCCAGCCTTCGTCAAGCAGCGACTTGACGGCGTCTTCCTCGCTTGCGCCGGGCCTCAGTACGGGTACGAGCGCTCCCAGGAGGCTTTCGCGGGTAGGGCGGTCCTCGGCTCCTTGGGGCAAGCTCTTGGACTTCCAGAACTTGCGACGTCGAGGAGTCAGGCGCACTTCGACCTCGACGGACTCGTTTGAGACCATGATCAACTTATCGCTACCTTCGCTGGCCCGCGGCCGCTTGAACACCAGTGCCTTCACTGGTTGTTCCTCGACCGACTTTCGCAGCAGGTCTTCGGTCATCGCGGGCAAGTTGTTCAGCTTCAATCCGTCGAAGTACTTATCGAAAGTCTTGCTCAGTAGCGTGTAGGACATGGTCGTAGCGCCAGCCAGGCCGACGCGCTCGGCGATCACGATAACGTGGTGGCCACCGGGTGGGCAGTAGTAGCAGTGGCGTACCGGGGTGAATTCGGTATCGACTTCGTCACGGCTCATGCGAGTGCCGTCCGCCTTGCGGATCTCGCTCTTGATCCCGGACCGCCCGGGTTGGATCTCTACGAAGATCGCTTCTTTCCCCCGGTGCAGCTTTGAAATGATCAAGTGACGGTTCTGGTCGTCTGGGTCACGAAACAGGATGCCCCGGGATGCAGCGAAGATCTTCGCAAGTGCGTCGAGCACGTGAGTCCCGTTCCCGTCGATGTCCTTCGTCGGTCGGAGATCGGTCGGGCTGCCGTGCACGGCAACCGACATTAGGTACGGCACCAGCTGGTATGTGGTCATGACCCCTCGATTTAGAGCAGACGGCGTAGCTCGAGGTAGATCGCTTAAAACCAGGCTCGTTGTTACACAACGTAATGAGATCGTGTTGCGTACACGAGGTCTACGCCGATGCCTGCTGAAGGGCGTAAGCGGCTTGTCCGTCTTGGTAGCCCTGGCGCCATACGCGCGCGAGCGCGAGGGGTCCGCGCTCGGCGGTCTGTCGGCGGGCACGCTCGGCCGGCGTTCGTGGGCCGAGCCACTCGGGCACGTGCGCCGGCGTGTACGGGTTCGGTGTCGGTGGCGCGAGCCCGTAGCCGGCCGCGTAGCCCTGGTCGCGGGCGGCGCGGACCTGCTCGGCGGTTATTGCAGCCACGACTCACCCCCGGTGCGGAACCGTTCGCCGTTGCCGCCGCCGAGCTGCTCGGCGACGAATTGGTCGAACGTGACCCTACCGTTTTCGTCCCACCACTGCTTTAGCTCGTCGGACGCCCAACGGCGGGCGTAGGTCTCGTTCTGGCGCCACAGGTTCCGCGGGTCCAGCCCGGCGCGTTGGCCTTCCGGAGTAAGTAGGAATCCGTTGGTTGCTGCCTCGGCGGCGAAGTAGTCGCGTTCGAGGCGGTCGGCGTAGGCAGCGCGGGCGAGTTCGTCGAACCCGCGGCCGCGGTAGCCCTCGCGCCGAAGCCGGGCGATGGCGTCCTCGCGACGCATCTTCTCGACGTCCTTGTCGAACACCTCGGCGTACGCCTGTTCGTAGTCGAGACCGGTCTCGACGAGCCGATCGACCTCGGCCCACTTCTCGGCGTCCGGGTCGTCGGCGACCGCGTCGGCGTACTGCTGGTCGGCTTCGCGCCGGTCCAGCTCGGCGAGCACCGCGGCGACCGCGTCCTCGTCGTCGCCGACTTCGGCGAGCCGGTCGCCGAGCTGCTCGTCGGACAGCTCCCGCAGGTCCACCGGTGCGGCCAGCGGCGCGATACGCCGTTCGATCTCGTCGCGTACTGCCTGGTGCGTCCGGCTGACCTGACCGGGCTTGCCGAGCAGTTCGGCACGCTCGGCGAAAACCCGGTCGGCGACGGCGAGTTCGTCGTCGCTCAACTCGGCCGGCGTGCGCTGCTGCGCGGCGAGCGCGTCGGCGACGGCGTTGTCGGCCGCGGCCTTCTCCGCGGCGAGCCGTGCGGCCTCGCGCCGGCGGGCCTGCTCGGCGGCGATGGCGTCGAGCCGGTTCTGCTCGGCGCTGCCCTCGGCGACCTGGTCGGCGAGCTGGTCGCGTCGGTGCTCGGCGGCCCGGAGGCCGCCGTGTCCGAGGTTGACTTGCTCGCGGTAGCGCTTGCGGTTGAGCCCGGTCCGCTTCACGTGCTCGCGGATCTCGGCTTGCGTCTCGCGCACCCGACGCTCGGCGGCCCGGCGCTCGTCGTCGGTGAGCGCGGCCGCGGCCTTGCGCTTGTTCCGGCGCACCTTGCGCTCGAGCGCGCGCAGGTCTTCGCGGTCCTGCTCGGCCTTGGCATCGTGCTCGCGGATCTCGTCGAGCTTGGTCACCCCCGGCAGGTACGGCACGAACTGATGCCGACAGTTCGGGTGCATGAGCCCCTCAAGTCGCGCCTGCTCGACGGTCGCGGCGACGTCGACGGTGACCGTCTCGTCGGTGAGGGTGTGCTCGACCTGGCGCTCGCCGGCCGGGCCGGACAGCGCCAACACCCGCCCTTCCCAGCGAGTACAGAGCCGGCAGGCATGGCGCGAGCGAGTGATCGTGACCAGCTCGACGCCGGCGGACGCCATGCGAGCGAGGTGCCCGTCGTTCCACGCGCGCCCGGTCGCGGTGCGCACGGCCATCTCGACGTAGCTCGCGAGATTCCAGTCGCGGCCGGCGCGGTCAACGAACCCGGTCACGCCCTGGGCGGCGAGCCGGTCCCACGCGGCACGCTGCGCCGAGTGGATCGTGCCGGTACCGAGCAACTGATCGGGCGCTGCGGCGGCGACCGCCGTTTGATAGGCGTCCTGCTGCCAGCGCAGGACGCGTAGCGGCAGGGCCTCGAGTCGGTTGGTGAGGTCCGCGGCGAGGATGGCGGCCGCCTGCATTCCGGGCACTACGCCGGCGAGCTGCTCGAGCTGCTCGGGCGACAGTGCGCCGAGTTCGGCGAGCTGCGCGAGCCCTTGCTCGGCGCCGGCCTGCCACGCGGCGAACACGGAATCGGCGGCCGCCTGGCCTGCCTGCCCGGTGACCTGCGTAGCGATCCGCTCGGCGGCGAGCCGAAGCTCACGCGCCGCGGCGGCCTTCTGCGCGGCCCACTCGGGCACGTCCTGACCGGCGCGGACCCGTCGGGCGATGTCGCCGAGCAACCGCGCCTCGGCCTGCGTGTACAGGGCGAGGATGTCCGCGGCGAGCCGCTCGACGACGTCGGCCGGATCAACTCCGGGCGGGGGTTCCCACGGCATCGGCGGCCCCCTCGACCTTGTCGTCGCCGGGTGCCGACGGGTCGGGGAACTGGTCGAGCCCGCGGAACGTCGCCGGATCGGGCACGGTTCGGCCGGACTCGGCGAGGATGGCGGCGACCTCGTCGCGCACCTGGTCGTCGTCCCAGTCGGGGTGAATCATCCGCACCCGTACGTCGGTCGAGGCGGCCTCGGCTGCGCCGAGTGCCTGCACCGTGCGCGCGAGCGTTTCGGGGTCCGGTTGTGTCCGGTCGGGAAACTCGACCTTCGGCAGGTCGGACACGGTCGCCGTGCCGCCGAAGACGGTCCGGTCGATCTCGACCAGCGCGGCGGAGACGTGCGCGAGCCCGGATGCCCAGTACCGGGCCTTCTTGTCGCGGGTGCGGTTTGACAGCTTCTCGCGGGCGGTGACCTCGGTCGCGGTGATCGAGGCGTCGCCGTCGTTGTCGCCGAGGGTGGCCAGTGAGTAGCCAGCGGCGCGGAGCGCGGTCCGGGTGATGTCTTCGGCGGTGTCGCGGTGTTCGGCTACCCGGATGGCGAATTGGTGCGCGGAGACGGTGAGGGTGTCCGAGCCGCCGCGCGACAGCGCGTTCAACTCGGTGTAGACCTCGCGGTCTTCGTCGAAGCTCGCGCCGCGGCCGGCGCCGTTGTCCTGCAAGTACCCGGTGGGCACCAGTAGCCGGGCCTTGGCGATCCGGACGTCGCGCATCCAACTCGTGTAGACCTCGTCGAGCGCGTCGAAGAGACCTTCGACCCCGTCGAAGTCCGAGCGGCCCAGCGGTGCGAGTTGCGGCGTGCCGCGCCACACCCGGTTAGGGCGGACGTTGGGCACGTACGCGGCGGCGAGCCGGTCGGTGCCGGTGGCGATGCTGCCCTCGGCGTCGACCAGCGGCGCCGCCCACTCGGTCGCAGAGTCCTCGGTGAGCGGCACGGCCCGACCGAGTTCGGTGTCGGTGCCGACGTGCAACGCGTGCACGATCCGGCCCGGTTCGTAGCGCTCGAGGTGGCGCCACACGGCCGGGCCGTCGACGCGCACCCGTGTGTAGAAGGTGACCGCGGCCAGTTCGCCCCAACGCCATTCGGGCACCGCGGCGTCGGCGTGGACGGCGTCGAGCATGGCGTGCTTGGCCACGTCGGCATCCCAGACCACGCGCAGGTAGGCGCCGCCGAGCGCCGAGGCGATCTCGGCCGCCTCGAGCAACCGCGAGTGCATCGCCGGCGAGTTGAGCGCGAGGTCGAGCCGAGCCTGCGCCGCGGTGTCGTCGACGATGATGCGTGGCGGTTCGGAGAACAGAAGGTCGGCCGAGGCGGTCGCGATGTCCGCGGCGAGCGGCACGTGCAATCGCTGTCGGGTCTGGCCAACGGGGACCGGGCGGCCCCAGAAGAACCGGGCGAGCCCGCCCACCAGGCCGCCGCGGTAGGTCGAGGGCCGGAGTCGAGGTGTAACAGCGCGCCGGCGTTCACCGGTGTAGATCTCGACGAGCCGCTCGGGATCGCCCGTGTACCAGGCATCCCACTCGCGCATACGCGTGTGCGCGTCGTCGAACGGCGGGGGAGGCCAGGAAGACGGCATGACGCACCCCCTTTCACCACAGCAGGGAGAAACGTGGGAATCATCAAGCAGGCCAAGGCGGACAACGTCGCCGGCGAAGCGCGCAAGGCGTTCGAGGAAGGCCGCTTCTTCTTCGCCGCCCGGTTGAACTGGCCGGCGACGCACCACTTTTTGTCTGGCGAGGTCGCCGACTGGTCCATCCAGATTGAGGCGATCGAGCGCGCCGGGTGGGTGCTGTCCGAGTGGTCGGTCGGCCAGGACAAGCAAGGCAGACCGGAGGCGTATCCGCTGTTCAGGCGGCGGCGAGAGCAGGCCGCCAGAGCGCCTCAGTAGTCGTTACGGCGTAGCGACCGCCGTCGAGCGAGTGATCAGCGATCTTGATCGGCTTGTCCTCGCCGGCGGCGGTCGCTTTGTCGTCCCACGAGTAGCCGGGTACCTCGGCGATGAAGCCGCGGCACCGGTCGGCGACGCGCAACCGGTCCTCGGCGAGCAGGCTCGACACGGTCCGGATGCCGTAGGCGACGTCGTTGTCGGCGGCTTGGGTGAGCACGCCGTCGGACTGGAGTTGCACCCGGAACGACGCGGCGGCCGGGTCGACGACGACGAACTCGGGCCGGCCCTGCTGGCGCGGGTGGTGCTCGAGGCCGAGCCACTCGCGCAGTCCGGCGGCGAGCTGGGAGTCGGTGAGCCGGGTCCGCGCGTGCGCCGGGTCGTGGCGCCACTCGTCGACCAGGTACAGCCGGTCGTCGGCGCCGAGGCCGAGCAGCAGCGCCGCGGTTGCGTTCGTGGTGCCATAGTCGACGCCGGCGGCGAGCAGTCGCCGCAGGTCGGGCAGCTCGGCCCACGGCACGACGTGCCGGTCGGGGTCCCACATGTCGAACACGGCGCCCTCGGCGGCGACCCACTCGCCGAGGATGAAGCGCCGGAACCACAAGCCGGTGTATTCGCGGCGGATGCTCGCGCGGTACTCGGCGGACAACGAGGGGTTGTCGTCGAGGGTGAACGCGAACGAGCGCCAGTCGGGCAGCTCGGCGAGCCGGTCGAGGTAGTCGTGTTTCAGCCAATGCGCGGGGTTGTCCGGGTTGGTGGTACCGAATAACTGCGCGCCCGGAACCGACATCCGGCCTAGTAGCTGCTTGAAGAACTCCCGGGCAACGACGGTCACCTCGTCGACGTACGCGCCGGCGCACGTGAGCCCCCGCAAGACTTTCTCGGCCTTGCTGTCCGATGCGCCGAGCACGAACACTTGCCGGCCGAGAATCCAGCCGGACGGCGCGCCCGCCGTGTAGCGGACGTGGTCGGCGACCGCGCCGAACAGGGTCGGGTCTTGCAGCGGCGCGAAAACGTTGCGCGCGACCGAGTCGCGGGTGCGCCCGACAACGACGAGTTGTCCGCCGCGGGGCGCGTGCGCGACGTAGATCAACCAACGCAACAAGCTCGCGATGGTCTTGCCCGACCGGATGGCGCCCGACCAGATGTTCACCCGGGCACGCGACTCCCGCATCGACTCGATCTGTGCCGGCGAGAGCGGCAGGTCGAGCGCGGGCTCACCCACTCGCCGGCCCTGTCGCGATGCCGAGCGCGACGGCGAGCCCGCCGAGCATCGACCGAGCGCCCTCGGCGCCGGTGTCGGCGTCGACCTGCTCGAGCTTGGCCGCGGCGCCGAGATGCGTCGACATCGCCGAAGCGAGCGCCTTCTCGTCCGGTGCTGGCACGTGGTCGAGCACCTTGGACTCAATGCCGTTGATCGTGGTCGCGGTGAACGTGTACCGATCGGCCTCGAGCCGGCCGAGAATGCGCTCGGCACGGCCGTAAAGCCGGCCGACGATCTCGGTACGGCGAGCCCGGTTGTCGACCTGGCGCGCGTGCGTCGCGGCGGCAGTGGCCGAGCGGTCGAAGGACAGGCCGAGCGCGCGGGCGATGCCGGTCACCGTGGACGGCGAGCGGTTGATCTCCCGGGCGATGTCGTTGCGGGTCTTGCCTTCGGCGTGCAGCTCGCGCACGCGCTCCCGGTCGGCGTCGGTGATCAGATTGCGCGGCAAGGTGGTCACCTCGCCCCCGGGCAGCAGACAGCCCCGGACCGAGGGGGAGGGTAGTCCGGGGCTGTCGGATCGTGGTGCGGGTACAGCTCACCCGCTGCTAATCGCCAGTTTAAGCACAACCGGCCGGTTCGCGGGTTACACGCTTTCGCGCGGGGGTGACGAGCGCAAGCTCGATGACGTCGCCGACGCGGTACCGCGGCCGGCCGTGTTCGTCGGGCTCGCGCTTGTCGAGCTTGCCGGCGCGCGCCCACGTGCGCAGCGTGTTCGCCGACAGTTCGCGGCCGAGCAGTTTCGGCAATGCGCGGGCGATCTCCGCCGCAGTCGCCTCGACATCCCGGGCGGCGTCGAGCAGCTTCTCGCGCCGAGCCTCGACGTCGTGGTGCATTCCGCACTCACGGCAGGCGACGACGGCCCGGTCGGGGCGGGCGTAGAGGTCGGCCGAGCAGTCCGGGCACGGCCCGCAGTACAAGCGCGCCGGCGGGAGGTCGACGGCCCGGCGGACCTGCTCGACGGCGTCGCCGATCTCGTCGACCAGCTCGCCGCCGGCCGGGTGGTACTCGACCCACGACGGGTGTCGACGCAGCCACGCGGCCATTTCGGGCACGGTGTCGTCGAGGTCGAGCGGTTCCAGCTCGGCGACGGTGAGTGGTGAGCCGTCCGGCGCGGTCTCGCCGCTGGGTACCTGCTGGCGTAGGCCGTGTGTCTCCCACAGGTCGCGCACCCACGTCGATAGCACGTTGTGCACGACGTCGCGGACCTCGGCGGCGCCGACGTTGAACGGCAGCCCGGTCTCGGCCGGCCGAGAGCCGACCCGCGGCGGCCCGGTGTTCGCGAGCCGGGCGACGGTGTCCTCGAGGTAGTCGACCAGCTCGGCGACGTCGACCAGGTCGGAACGGAGCCGGCCGAGGCACGACGGGCACACCGTGCCGCCGGTGGTGGCGTTGGCGCAGAACGGGGCGGCGCACGTGTCGATCATGCACTCGAGCCTCGAGCCGGCCGTGTCACCGACCGGGCGCGACGACTACGCGGCGCCGGCCGCCCGGTCGACGAGCACCCACCCGCCCGCGGCGCACGGCACGCACTCGATGCCGTCGACCGAACCGGCGCCGTGGCACTCGCGGCACACGGCGTCGAACCACTCGTCGCCCTCGACCGAGCGGTGCGGCGCGGCGCCGAGTCCGCCGTGCGCCTTGGCCAGTAGGCACACGCGGCCGGGCTTGTGCGGGTGTTCGTGGCGACAGTTCACCGGGTCACCGGCGATGAGCGTGCTTCGGGCGAATGCGCGTGCGCTCAACGAACCTTCCTTCGTGTCGAGTCGGGACAGCCTACGACCGGTGCCGTTCACGCGGCCGCGCCGAGCGGCTCGTCGAGTTCGGCCTCGGCAGGGATCGGGAGACCGGGCAGCGCTAGCACGTACTGACCGGCACCGGCCCACGTGCGGCCGGACCGGACCGGCTCGGCGAGCACGTACGCGCGCGACACCGCGCCGCGCCGGCGAGCCCGCAGACGGGCACGGCGCTCGCGTTCGTACTCGGCGTGCGCCGCGGTGCACGCCGAGCAGCGGCACCGGTGTTTCGCGTACCGCGCGTTCGTGCCGTGCGCCGGCCGAACCGTCGGCGCGGGGTGGCCGCCCTGCTCGGCGACCGCGGCCCGCTCGTCGGCAGCGAGCCCTCCCCAGATCCCCCACGCTTCCCCGGAGGCGAGCGCGTCGGCGAGGCACAGCTCGCGCACCGGGCACTCGGCGCACACGGCCCGGCACTGGTCGACCTGCTCGTCGGCAGGGTCGATGAAATCGAGGTCGAGGCGCCCGCGGCACGCTGCGCGCTCGCGCCACGGCGGCCGGCGCGTCACTGCGGCGCCTTGTCGATAAGCGGCGCGGCGAGCACGGCCTCGGCGAGCCGACGAAGCCGGTAGGGCAGCAACCCCGTACCCGGTTGCCGCGCGAGCCCCTCGAGCGCGATGCCGAGCCGGCGGCCGAGGTCGCCCTCGACGACGGCCGGCGCGCGCTTGCCGGCCTGGCGCAGCAACGCGGCGAATCGGTCGAGCGCCGACGAGTCGACCGGCGCCGGTCCGGGGTAACCCGCGCCGGAAGAGTCCACCGAGCCGGCGTCGACGCGCGCGTGCGCGCGGAGGCGCCGGCGACCGGTCGCCGCGGTGGTCTCGTCGTGGTTGTTCATCGTTTCCCCCTGGTGTTCAACGTGTGGACGCGAGCGCGTCGGCGAGCCGGGCGTCGTGCGCGGGCTGCTTGGTGAGCGGCTTGCCACCGGGACCGGTGCACGGTGCGCCTGGTCGGGCTTTGCACCAGGTGCACGCCACGGCGAGGTAGGCGCGACGGGCCTCGACTTCGGCTTCGGCGTACTCGGGATCGACTCCGCGGGTGATGGCGAGCGCCGCGGTAACTCGGGCGACCCCGTTGCGGATGGCGCGCAGGTTCGGCGGGCGCTCGATGGCACGGGCTCGCAACTGCGCGTTGTGCTCGCGCTCGGCGGCGTCGCGACGGATCGTTCGCCAGTACTCGACGATGTCGGCCGGCATGACGGTCTCGCCGTTGTGCCGGTAGTGCGCTCGGACCGCGGCGCCGGCGACGTCGGCCGGGACGTCGTCGAGGATGCCGGCCCACATCGTGAGCACGTCCGGATCAGGTTGCGGCACCTTCGGGTCGACGGCCGCGGCGGCGCCGAGCAGGGTCGCGACTTCGGCTCGGTTCATGCGCGCATCCCCTCGACGAGCTGCTCGACGGGCTCGGCGTCGACGGGCGCAGGCTCGGCGGCGAGCGCGAGCCACCCGCGGACCTTCTCGCCTCGAGCACTGCGCACCGGTGGACGCGCGGCCGGCCGCTCTGCGCGCCGGGTGGCCTTGACCGCGTCGTCGTACAGGTGCGGCAGCAGACCGGGCCGAGCGTCAGGGCGGCGGTCCCATTCGTCGAGCGCGGCACGCAACGGAACCAGCGCACCACCGTCGCGCAAAATGCCGTCAGCCTGCTTGGCGAGAGCCCGAATCGTCGCCGGCCGGTAGGCGGCGCCGGTCTGGTCACGCCACGAGGTCACCAGCCGGTAGGCGTCGGGTCGAGACGCGGTCGCCGAAAGTTCCGCCGCGGTGGTGGTGCCTCGCGTGCGGGGGCGCGCGTGACGGCCTGGTTCCGTAGTTCGGTTCAGTAGTTCCGGTTCACCTTGGGGTGTCGCTGTGACACCCGCGTGGGGTGTCTGTCCGACACTCTCGGGGTGTCGCTCTGACACGGGGGGAGTGTCGTTCTGACACTCGGGGGTGTCGGTGTGTCCCTCCCCCTGGGGTGTCGGTGTGGCACCGTCGCTAGACCGGTTGAGCATGAGGCGGTACTCGCTGGACGTGTCGGCACCGGTGCCTCGCTGGCGTCGAGTGCGGGCGATGAGTCGCCGCTCGACGAGCGTGTCGAGCCCCCGCTGCACGGTGCGGCGCGACGCCTCGGTTTCACGCGCGAGCGTGGTAACTGACGTCGTCGCGTAGCCGTCGCGGTTGGCGTGCTCGGCCAGGGCGTAGAGCACGAGTTTCGGCATGGGGCCGCCGACCTGCTGCTCGGCGGCCCAACGCAGGGCTTGAACGCTCACCAGGACCCCGCCGCGGCTTCGTACTCTTCGGCGATCATGAAGAAATCCACGTCGAGCAGTGCGGCGACCTGGTCGAGGGTGTCGCCGCGCCGGCGAGCGATCCGGACGACCTCGAACACCTCGCGTGGGTGCAACTCGTCGTACGTGCGCCGGCCGTTGAGCGCTGCCTCGACGGCGAGCGCGTCGAGTTTGCGCACGGGCGCGGCCGCGGTCTTAGTGCCGGGAAATTCGATGATCACGGGTCCCCCTGGGGTGGTGCAGTGGCGGACGCGGGCGCGCTCCACCGCGCCCGCCACTGGTCGGTGACGTGCTGCTGTTGCTGTGTTGGCTCGAAACGCTAAGGAAGAAGTTGGGCGTGAAGTGACAACAAAGTGACAAGAAACCGCTCTACGACAACGTTTCCACGACCGGCCCGCGAGCAATCCACACCCGGTTACGGCTCGCGCGGCGGCTTCGCCGGCGGCTGCGGTACTCACCGCACGGCACGATCAGCCGACGCGCGGCCCATGTGCCGAGCACGGACGGAAGGACGTTCGGCGAGTGCGGCTCGACGTCCTTGGGAACGGCCTTGCGGACGTCTTCGGCGGTGAACGGCCGGCCTTCGCGGACCAGCTCAGCGAGCGCGGCCTCGGCGGCGGCCCGGTAGTCGCGGTTCACGGCGACCGCGGCGGCGAGGTTGGCCTCTTGCCCGGCGTGCCGGTCGGCGAACCCTAGGGCGAGCTGGTCGGCCACGGCTTGGACCCCTCCCACGGTCGTGACCGGATCTCGCGAGCCCACTCGGCCAGTTCGGCGAGTAGCTCGCGGTGCCCGGACATGTCGTAGATCCGCTGCCCCGGCGTTCGTCCGGTGACTACCGGGCACGTTGGGCACTCCGGGCAGCACGTCGAGCAGTCGGTCGGGTCGCAGCAACCGGCGCCGAGGTGCTCGGCGCAGCAGAGCACAACGCGGCCAGTCGGCACGAGCGCGGACGCGGTCACGCGGTCACCTCCCGCAGAGCCGAGCGCAGCATCGACAGGTGTTGCTCGGCGCGCACGGCGCGCGCCTTCCACTCGGCTGCCGCGGTTAGCTGCTGTCGGATCTCGCCGAGGGTGAGCCCGTCGAGCGGGTCGACCTCGACCTCGGCGGCCGGCGTGGTCCGGTGCTTGTTCAGGTGCGGCCGGATCGAGTGCATGTTGTCCGAGGTGTAGTCGCAATGGACGCACCCGTACGTCGTCGAGCCGTCGGCGAGCAGCAGCGTTCGCGTCTGCCGCCAGAGCACCGGCGCGCCGCCCTTGGCGCGCATTGGCGCCTCGGTGGGCTCGTCGGCAATCACCTCGAGCCCCTTCGCGCTGGTCGCGGTCATCGTTCACCGTCCGCGGTGTCCGCCGGCGCGGCTGGCCAGTCCTCGACGACTTCGGCGTCGACGACGTCGTCGCCGGTGGGCAGGGTGACCGGCGCGGCCGGTGGCGCCTCGGGCGGCGGCCCGTCGGGCTGCCAGACGCGCTCGGCGCTGGTCGGCACCCACTTCGCGAGCTGGTGCGCGGCCGACTTGAGCCACATCGCCTTGGGGTTCCACTGCCACGGTGAGAACGGCGAGTCGGCGCCCTCGGCCTTGGACAGAATGACGGCGATGTCGTCGGCGGAGAGCACCGAGACGTTGCTGGTCGCCCCGTCGCGCATCTTCGCGTAGGCGTAGGCGAGCACCAGGTCGCCGCGGTCGGCGCGCCAGTTGATCTCGTGCACCGGCCGGTCGTGCTCGCCCGGGTTGTAGGCGAAGGTGTCGTGTTCGCGCACGACTTCGACCTTGACCGAGGACACCGCCCCGGCCCGGTACATGAGTTCCACCTCGCCCTGATACCCGGTGATGCCGAGGACCTCGGGACCGCGCTTGGTTTTGCGCGGCACTAGGTAGTACTGCTCCGTGCCCGGCTCGAGCCCCTTGCGCGCGGCATCGAGCAGCGCGACGAGCAACGACGTCGGGTTCTTCTCCGCGGCGTGCGCGAGCTGCGGACTCCGGCGCAGGGCACCGGTAGCGATACGCAGCCACGTCTCGGGCTTGATGTGGCTGGGAAGCACGGTCGCGAAGTCCGTGCGGTACTTGCGCACCAGCGCGGCCGGCGAGCTGTCCCGCTGCTGCGCGACGGCCGACGTGACGGTCTGAGTGGTCATGCTGCGGCGCTCACCTTCTGCGATGTCGAACGGATGGGAGACGGGCGCAGCGACGGCGGCGAGTCGCCAGCGCCCGGTACGCGAATAGCGATGGACTCGCCGGCGACTACGGCGCGCCGGCCGGAGCCGAGCGCGTCGAGCACCTCGGCGGCCGCTCGCCGCTTGGCGTTCTCGGCGGCCTTGTGCTCGGCTACCGCGGTGCGGTAGCGCTCGGCAAGCGTTGGAGCGATCTCGATCTCGACGTCGTCGATGAGCGGGTGCAGTGCGCGCACCGTCCGGTAGGTCGCGGTGTGCTCGTCGATGTCCGGGCGTTCGTCGCGCTCGAGGGTGTCGAGGAATTCGCGGGCGGCGTCGCGGAGCACGGAAACCTCGGCGATGTTCCAGTCGACGAAGTACTCGCGGTAGTCCGATCCGGAGATCAACACGGCGATGTGCGCGCGGGACAGGCCGAGCGTGTCAAGCTGCCACAGGGCTTGCGTCCGGTAGTAGATCGGCACCTCGTCGGTACCCGGCTCGCCCCACTCGTCGGCGTTGTGCGCGGTCTTGACCTCGAGCAGCGCGCGCCCGGTGAGGCTGGACAGCAGCCGGTCGGGGGTCGCGAGCTGCCACGGCCGTGTCCGGCTGGCCCATGTTCCGGTCCGGCGCACCCGGTACTCGGGGTGCAGCTCGGCGAACGCGCGGGCGATCGGGTCCTCGAGCCACCGGCCCCACCGCATGACCTCGGTGTCGTCGGCTTGGCCGGCGTAGCCCTTCTTTCGATGCCACAGCGAAAACCGCGATTCCCACGGCGAGAGGCCGAGCACTGCGGTGACCTCGGACCCGCCGAGGGCGGACACACGTGCGGCGAGCCATGCCGGCGAGCCGGGCTCGAACGTGCCGACGCGCTTCGCGGCGCCCATTACGCGGCCTCGCTAAGGCCGAGCCGGGCGGCGATGCGCTGCTCGAGTTCGTCGAGAGAGGGACCGCCCGGGACATAGGCGGCGGAAGCGGACTCGCGCGGACTGCGCTCGAGCAGGTCTCTCCGAGCGAGCGCCAGCACTCGGCCGGCGCCGGCGATGGCTTGCTCGCGCGTGACGGTCGGGCTCATGCTGCGCGCTCGGCTTTCGTGTTCTCGACGAGCAGTTCGCCGGCCGGGCACTGCAAGGCGCGGCACAACGCGCCGAACAACGGCGCCGAGGGTTGCCGGCGCCCGCTCTCGAGCTGGTAGACGGTGGACGGGTGGACGGGTCGGCGCAGTTGCTCAGCGGTCAGTGCAGCAAGCGCGTAGCCGGTAAGGCCGTGTTCCTCGCGGGTGGCGCGGAGCTTGGCGCCGTCGATGGTCCTGGTTAGCACCTAGCCAACATATGCCAAGCGATGCCAACTTATCGACCTTGATTTGACCAGTTTTTGTCACAACTTGGCGGCTGAGGTCGCAACAGTTTGCTTACGTTGGCGCTTCAACAGGTGTCCAGTCGGGTGATTTGGCATACCGTGCCTAGACATGCCAACTTTTGCCTACAAGGATGGCGCGCATGGACCCCGGACAGCAGCGTTTCGCCGATCAGCTCGACGAACGCCGGGCAGCTCTCGAGCTGACCTGGAACGAGGTAGCCGCGCGCATGAAGATGTCGCGCGAGTCGTTGCGACTTCTCCGCATTGGGCAGACCAAGATGCGCGCGAGCACTCGCCGCGCTCTCGAGGCTGCTCTCGAATGGCCTCGAGGCATGGTCGACCACCTGCTCGCGGGGGGTGAGCCGCACGCGTTCGTGCCCGGCGACGACGAGGTCGCCGAGCCCGCTCGGCTCGATCTTGACACTCGCGATGGGCAACTCGAGGCCATTCGCCGGATTGTCGAGCTGTTGCCTGCGCACAGGCGTCTCTACGGCGTTGACGTCTACTACGCCGAGTTGGGCAGGGTGACGGAAAAGGCTCGCGAGCTGGGGTTCCTTGCCGAGGTGCAGGGCTGGATTGGCGCGCTGCCGGATGCGGGGGAGCGGTAACCGTGCAGGTCAGAACGAGTGACTCACTCGTTCGGCCGAGAAACAAGATCTTTCATGTTGCCGATGAGCCTAGCGAGGGGGATCGATCATGTGTTCGATTCTGAGAGGCTAGTAGGGGGATTGATGTCAGTTCAGCTTCGGTCGGCATCTCTGGCGGGCGCCTTGGTGACCACGACGGTTGCGGCTACCGCCGCCGCCGCGCTCATCGTGGATGGCGACCAGCCGCTCATGCCGTCGCCGGTGCTGTGGATCGTTGTTGTTGCCGCGGCCGTCGGATGGATCTTGCACGGCATGTCGGTCTGCTGCGGCAAGGTTCTCGCAGGTCAAAGCGCGATCACGCAGGAAATCGAGAGTATCCGCTCGGAGTTCTCCGACCGCCTCGACGTCTTCGAGGCACAAGGGTTGTTTGACCAGCTCGACCAGCTCGCCGACGCACCTCGCCGGCGACTGCATGTCGTGCCTACACGGAAGGAGTGCAAGTAAGTGGCAGCTCGCGCGCTACGCGCGGTACCCGACAGACCAAGGCGGGCCATCCTCTATCTCCGGCAATCGGCGGCGAAGGAAGAGACGATCTCCGACGCGATCCAGCGCGCCGCCTGCGAGGACTATGCGGCCCGCCACGGGATCGAGATTGTCGGCGAGATCTGGGAGCAGCAGACCGGCCGTATCTGGCACAAGCGCAAGGGTGTCCTCAAGGCCATGGGCATGATCGAGGCTGGCGAAGCCGACATCATCCTCTTGTGGAAGTGGTCTCGCCTCTCGCGTCGTCGGCTGCACTGGGCCGTCGCCGAGGACAAAGTCGAGAAGCTCGGCGGCGAGATCCACTCGGCAACCGAGCCGACCGACGTCACCACGGCATCGGGCCGGTTTTCGCGGAACGTCCTGGTCGACATGGCCGAGTTCGAGTCGGATCGGATCGGCGAAGGGTGGAGCGAAGCTCACCAGAACCGCCGCGACCGCGGCCTCCCAGCGACTGGCGGGAAACGCTACGGGTATCGGCACATCCGGAAGAAGGGCGAAGACGAACGGTACGAGATCCAGAAGAAAGAGGCCAAGGTCGTCCGATGGATGTACGAGCAGTACCTCGACGGACACGGCTTCCCGTGGATCGCGCAAGAGCTGAATCGGCGGGGCGTCCCGACTTCGCGAGGCGGGGCCTGGGCGGACATGTCGGTACGCGTACTGCTCGACAGCGGGTTCGCGGCCGGCTTGCTCAACCGCACGGAGGGCTCAGACTCCAACTCGCGTTACGTCCCGTTGGCTCGGCGGACGTGGGACAAGGGCGCTCACAAACACATCATCGATCCGGAAACCACCTGGCCGGAGTACCTCCGTGCTCGAGCAGCGCGCACCAGGGAGCCAAACCGCAACCGGGAGCCCCGCTACCCGCTTATTGGTGTCGCCCGGTGCGGTGATTGCGACAGCAAGTACACGTTGGTGATCAGCTCGAAGAAAAAGACCGGCGAGGTCTCCCTCGTCTGCGGGCAGTGGAAGCGCACGAAGGCAGTTCGTTACGTCGGTGTCACGCTCCAGCGTATCGAGCGGGCTGTGCTGGAATGGCTCGAGGAGTTCGCTGCCGAGGTCGACAAGTCGGCCGAGTCCGCAGTCGTCGAGCGCAGCGAGGTCCGCGTGCGCACGGATATCAAGATGCTCACGGCCGAAGCTGTGGAGTTGCGCAAGCAACTCGCTGCCGCGACCCGGAAGAACCTGGCCGATCTAATCCCGGACGCGACCTACGTACAGGTGCGAGACGACCTGACGGCGGAAATCCGCGAGATCGAGATCAAGCTGCACAAGGCCGAAGACGAGCAGCGCAAGCACGTCGGTCCGCCGCGCGACGTGGCGGTCGAACTGCTGAAAGACTGGGACATCCTCCCTGTAGCGCGAAAGCGCGACCTGTTGAAACAGCTCCTGAAGTGCGTAAACGTCTACCCTGCCGACAAGAAGTACGCACCGTCTCGCATCGAGATCGTGCCGAAGTGGCAGCCTGCCGCGTAACGCGAGCCTGCCCCGTCGTAGTAGTGGTTTTAAGTGACATCTTGACGATGTGGTTCGAAAGGGTCACCATGCGCGGGCCGTCCTCGACCGGGACGCCCAGCAGTTCCGCGATGACCGCGACCGGCAGCGGCTGCGCGAGATGCGTCAGCAGATCGGCCGAGCCGGTTTCGGCGATTTCGGCGGCGAGGCGGGCGACCATGCCGTCGGCGAGTTCCGCGACCATCGGCCGCAGCCGCTGGACGTGTCCGCGCCCGAACGCGCCCGCGATCACCCGCCGCAGCCGCGTGTGGGCGGGCGGCTCGTTCTCCAGCAGCGAGTTGCGGTGCAGCAGGTTGAACGACGCGAACCGCTCCACCGGCAGCGCGTCCTGCCAGATCCGGCCGAGTCCCCGATGCCGCAGGACGGCGGCCGACGCCGCGTGCGAAACCGCCACGGCGATGCCGAGGCCGTCGTGCCGGTGGACGTCGCCGCGTTCGCGGAGGTCGGCGAAATACGGGTACGGATTCGCGAGGAAGGCCGGGTCGGCGAGGTCGAACACTCGCCGACTGTAACCCGCGCCGGGGTGGCCGCCCCGGCGCGGCACGGAGCTACAGATGCAGCCAAAGCCCCAGGTGCAGGTGCAGGCCGTGGTGGTGATGCCCGTGGTGATGGCCGACGCACAGCAGCAGGCAATGTCGCGCCTGCTCCGCTCTGCCGGACTCCGGCGCGGCCGAAGCCGTGCCCACCGCGGGCCCGGCCAGCATCAGTCCGAGTGCCACGGGAACCGCGGCCAAGGCGGCCCGGTGCTTCGAGGTGATCATCTGTGTTCCCTTCTCCGCACTGCGGCGCCGGGATGGCGCCTTGATCGAGTATTCGGTGCGGTACGGGGGAAACGGCAGGCTGATCACCCGCCATTCGACCTCGAGGGGCTCGCGGCGGAGACGGAGCTGATCGCGCTGCGCGAGTTCGTCCCGTCGGCGACGGCGGCGCTCACGCTGGGCTCCGGCGAGAAGGTCACCCTCGGCACGGTGCTGCCGATGGCGGCGGCCGCGTTCGTCCGGTCCGACGGCGAGCGCTACGTCGGCATGCAGGTGCAGACCCGGTCTTCGGACATCAGCCGCGACCTCGGCCGCGCGCTGCGGTGGGTGCTGGACGCCAAGGAGGGTGACGTGCTGTCCGTGCCGGACACCACGACGCCGCCCACGGCCGACGAGAAGGCCCGTCTCCAGGACCTGCTCGATGTGAACGCCGAACTCGACGTCACGCTCTACAACGACTTCGCCTGGTGGCTGCCCGAGGACGCCGACGCGAGCGGAGACGTCGCGCTGTCCCTCGAGCGCGCGAACGCGGCGATCATGCCGACCGAACGCCTCGGCGCGGGCGCGTACTGGGTGCTCGCCGGCGAGAAGGCGCACCTGCGCTGGGTTCGTCCGGAGCCGGAGAACCTGCTGCTGCAAGCGCTTGCGCGGCTGTCCGCGGCCGGTGAGCTGGGCCTCGGCGAGGGCTCCCGCTACGCCGGTTCGTTCCGCGCGCACGGGCTGCTCGTCCCGGTGTGGGACCTTGACCCCGAGGCACACGCCCGCGAGTGGGCCGACGCGAAGGAGCAGCTCGGCGTCCGGCTCGACGCCGCGCTGAAGTCCCTCGACACCGAGCCGCTCAACGCCACCGAGCGCCGCTCGCGCGACGGCCTGATCGGCCGCCAGCTCACCATCCGCTGACTCGCGTGAAGGCCCCCTTCCCTCGGCTCAGCCGAGGGAAGGGGGCCTTCACGCGACAATGGGCGCGTGATCCTCCATATCTGCCCCAAGGCCGACTGGGCCGAGGTGCCCGAAGGCGGCGTCTACACCGCCGCGTCCCTCGGCTCCGATGGCTTCATCCACTGCTCGGACCCCGGGACGGCGCATATCCCGGCCAACGCCGTGTTCCCCGGCCGCACCGACCTGCTGTTGCTGGAAATCGACCCGGCGCTCGTCGGCGCGCCCGTCGTCTGGGAGGACGGCGACCCGCCGCATCCGGCCGGTCTCCAGTTCCCCCACGTGTACGGGCCGATACCGCGTAACGCCGTGGTGGCCGTCCACGAATTCCCTGTTCAGGGGGACGGTTCGTTCAGAATTCCCGACTCCGTGTCGAGGCGCTGAGCAAGCGTCCCTCGAATTGGTTCGCGGCGAGAGACAACCTGTGGGGGCGGTCATGCGTTTCGGGAGAGGTGAGCCAGGTGAACCTGGCCGGGTGACCCCGGGAGGAGGCGATACGGTGACCGCTGCCGCGACGGTCGTGCCGGCGACGGACGTCTGGGGGACCGGCGAGAGCCGGAGGAGTGACGTGCCGGGTGAACTCACCGATTTCGGGGACTTCGTGAAAGCCAGTCTCCCGGGCCTGCTGAGGTACGGCCACGCCCTCACCGGAAACCCGCACGACGCCGCCGACCTGGTCCAGACCGTGCTGGAGAAGATCGGCTCCCGCTGGTCGTACGTCCAGCACAAGACCGGCGACCCGATGGCCTACATCCGCCGTTCGATGGCCAACGCGCATATCAGCCGCTGGCGCCGGACCAAACGCGAGAGCCTGGTCCCCGATCCGCCGGACACCCAGCCGTACAGCCCGGCCGACCCGTTCGAGCACGAGCCGTTGTGGCAGGCGTTACGCGCGCTGCCGCCGAGGCAACGCGCGGTGATGGTCCTGCGTTACTACGAAGGCCTGTCCGAAGCCGAGATAGCGGATTCGCTCGGGGTCAGCCAGGGCACCGTCAAAAGCCAGGCGAGCAAGGCGATCGCGTCGCTGCGCACGAAGCTCGCCCTGATCGCGCCCAAGGACGAAGGGAGGGAAGCGGGATGAACATGTCCGAAGAGGACGTGCAGCGGAAGCTGCGTGACCTGTTCTCTGATGAGCGGCTGGGCGTGGGACCCACGCTGAATCCCGAGACGATCGTCGCGGGCGCCCGCCGTCGCCGACGCCGCCGTCAGCTGATGCAGACCACCAGCGGGATGGCCGCCGCGGTGGTCCTGCTCGGCGGAGGGCTCACGGTCTTCACGATCCACGACAGGGACAACGGCGCGGCCTTCCCCGGGGGCGACCAGCTCACCATCGGGGCAGCCTCGTCGAGCCTGGCGCAGCCCGCGCCGGGGAGCTCGGCGCCGCCGGTCTCGTCCCAGGCCGCCCCGCCGAATCCCACGTCCGGGCAACCGCAGTCGACATCCCACGACGAGCCCGCCCCGCCGCCGAAGAGCACCGCTTCCACGAAGCCGCCGACACAGCGCAAGGTGACCACCGGCGCGCTGCTGACTCCCGCCGGGTTCGGCAAGCTCCGGCTCGGGATGAGCGAGGAGGAGGCGGAGGCCGCCGTCGGCCCGCTGCGCGCGAAGGACTACCGGGCATCCTGCGTCTACGGCTATGTGGAGGGAACCGCCGTTCCGGGGCCGGCTTCGGTGTCGCTGACCGAAGCCGACGGGATCACCGTCATCAACCCGTCCGGGACGGTGCACACCCCGGAGGGGATCGGCGTCGGTTCGACCGAGTCGGACATCCTCGCCGCGTACCCCGGCAGCACGAAGGACGGCAGCGCCTACTTCGCGCCCGCCGGCGCGGGGAGCGCGTATCGGATCGCCCTCGCCGACGACGGCTCGGCCATCGGCATCCTGCTGACCCGCGTCGACCAGAGCTGTCAGTTCAGCTGACGGGAACGAGAAAACCCGGGCTTCTCCAAGGGGGAGAGCCCGGGTTTTCCCGTGGTGGGAGCGTTGGTCGGTGCGTCAGAGCGCGCCGCCGGCGACCGGGGGCATCCCCGAGTCGGCGCCGCCGTCCCCGACGGATTCACGGTGCAGGTGGTTCTCCACCTCGAACAGGTTGCCGTTCGCGCGTTTGACGATGTTGAGCAGCGTGGACATCTGGGAGATCTCCTCGACCTGCTCCTTGAGGAACCACTGCGTGAACTGCTCGCCGATGTAGTCCTCTTCGGCGCGGGCGGCCTTGGCCAGCTGCTGGATGTCGGTCGCGACGTCCTTCTCCTGCTGCAGCGCGAGCTCGATGAGCTCGGTGACGTCGGAGAAGTCGTTGCGCACGTCGCCGGTGCCGGGGATCTCCACGTGATGGTCGGTGTCCAGCATGTACTGGACCAGCGCCATCGCGTGGTTCCGCTCCTCGACGGACTGCTTGTAGAAATGCTTCGCGAGCTGCGGCAGGTCCTCGGCGTCGAACCAGACCGCCAGCGCGATGTACTGCTGGGAGGCGTTGAACTCGTTGTGGATCTGCGCCTGCAGCAGTTCGTAGAACTTCGAGCGCGGTTGCTTCTTGAGGAGGGCCATGTGTTCGACGATACGCCATCCTCTTATCCGATTTCCACTTTTATCTGGTGATCTGCCCCCTATTAGGTTAGTATTACCGATAATAGGTTCACCTCAATTAAGTAAGCCTTCCCTAATCATTTGAAATCGATTAGGGAAGGCTTACTTAATTTCCGGGTCAGATGCTTTCGCGCCGGATGGGGCACGACATGCAGCGCGGCCCGCCGCGGCCGGAGCCCAGCTCGGAGCCGGTGATGGCCAGTACTTCGATACCGGCTTCGGCCAGGCGCGCGTTGGTTTCCACATTTCGTTCGTACCCGACGACGACGCCGGGCGCGAGGGCGAGGGTGTTGTTCCCGTCGTCCCATTGCTCGCGTTCCGCGGTGACCGGATCGAGCCCGGTGTCGATGACCCGGAGCCGGTCGATTCCCATTGCCTCGGCGGCCGCGGTGAGGAATGGGGCCGGGCCTTCCACCTTCACGGAACCGTCGTCGGTCGGCCGCATCGTGAACGCGGTCAGTGAATCGCGGGAAAGCGGATACATGACGACGGCGTCGGCGTCGACCATCGTGCAGACGGTGTCCAGATGCATGGTCGCGCGGGTCTGCTGGATGGGCACGGCGAGCACGGTGTGCGCGATCCCGTCGGCGAACACCGACCGCGCCAGCGACTCCGCGCCCGCCGCGGTCGTCCGCTCGCCGACGCCGATGGCCAGCACACCCGGCGAGAGCAGCATGACGTCGCCGCCCTCGATCGGCGCCGAATGCGCGCCGTACGCGCGGGACGCGTGGCGGAACCACGGGTGGTAGGCGTAGATGAGGTCCAGCACGGCGGTCTCGCGGACCCGGGCGGGCATGGTCAGCGAGGAGACCGCGACCCGGTCGCCGATCCACGCCGACGAGTCACGGGTGAACAGCAGGTTCGGCAGCGGATCGACGGCGAAGTCGTTCGGATGGTTCATCAGCCGGACCAGCGAGGCGCCCTCGGCGGCGGGCAGTTCCTCGAAGGTCATCCCCGCCATCAGGACCTCGGCCAGTGTCGCCGGGGTGACGCTCGACAGATGGGAGCGGAGCGAATCGGCGAGGTCGGGCCCGAGCCGCCGCTCGTCGACGGCCGCGTGCACGCCCGCCGTGTGGGCGCGGGGGTCGGCGAGCGCCGTGCGCAGCGCGTCGGCCAGCAGCAGCACCTCGACACCTCGGCCGCGCAGCACCTCGGCGAACGCGTCGTGCTCCTCCTGCGCGCGGTCCACCCAGGGGATGGAATCGAACAGGAGCTGGTCGTTGTTGCGAGGCGTGAGCCTTTTGAGCTCGTTGCCGGGCCTGTGCAGCAGCACCGCACGCAGGGGGCCGACTTCGCTGTCAACTCGGGGTGGAGTCGTCTCGTCAATCACTGGTTCACCCTAGCTAGGGCAACCAGGAAACTCGCCCTTTGAGCAGCGCGTATCCGACGAAGGAAACGAAATCCAGCGCGGTGTGCGCGGCGATCAGCGGCCACAGCCGGTTCGTCTTCTGCCACAGCCTGCCGAACACCAGGCCCATCACCACATTGCCGACGAAACCGCCGAAACCCTGATACAGGTGATACGACCCGCGCAGCACCGAAGACGCGACCAGCGCGGTGTTCTCACGCCAGCCGAGCTGCCGCAGCCTGGTCAGCAGGTACGCGACGACGAGCACTTCTTCGGCGAACGCGTTCCCGAAGGCCGACAACGTCAGCGTGATCGGGCGCCACCACGTCTCGCCCAAAGTGGACGGTTGCACCGACAGGCTGAACCCGAGGCCGTAGGACAGGAAGTACAGCCCCAGTCCCGGAATCCCGATCACGGCGGCGAGCAGCAGCCCGTGGACGACGTCGCGGCCCGGGCGCTGTTTGTCGAGGCCGATCTCGGCGAGCTTCATCCCGCCGCGCCACAACAGGTACAGCCCGAGCGCGCCCCAGCCGACCAGCTGGCCGGCGCTCAGGAGCTGCTTGAGGAGGTCGACCAGGCTCAGTGTCGCCTGCGGGACGTTCAGCTGGGCCTGCTGCTGCGCCAGCGGCACCGGCTGCAGCAGCGAGTCCACAAGGGACAGCAGGCTGCGCAACCCGGACAGGCCGAGGGTGATGCCGAAGACGACGACCAGTTCGATGACGATCGCGCGGCGGCGCGCCGGATCTTCCACGAATTCCGGCAGCGCCGGGCGTTCGGGACGCAGCCAGCTCATCGGCCGCACGTTACCGTCGAGTCATGCCAAGGAGCATCGCGACCAACGAAACCGTCGACCGCGCCGCGCTCGTCGACTTCCTGTCCACCCGCCACCGCGCCATCCTGATGACCACCAAGGCCGACGGCGGCCCCCAGCTCTCCCCGGTGACCTGCGGTGTCGACGGAGAAGGCCGGCTGGTCATCTCGACGTACCCGAAGCGCGCGAAGGTGGTCAACATCCGGCGCGAGCCGAAGGTGTCCGCCTGTGTCCTCTCCGACGAGTGGAACGACCAGTGGGTCCAGCTGAACGGCACCGCCGAGGTGCTCGACCTGCCCGACTCGGTCGAGCCGCTGGTCGACTACTTCCGCGCGATCTCCGGCGAGCACCCCGACTGGGACGAATACCGCGAAGCGATGGTCAAACAGGGCAAGAGCATCATCCGCGTCACCATCGAGTCGTGGGGCCCGGTCGCCAAGGGCGGTTTCCCGGCGGAACTCGCCTAACCCTGCGGGAAGTACGGGCAGCCGACGAGACGGCGGATCTCCCCGCTCAGCTGCTGCGGCCCTTCGACCGGACGCGAGAACGCGAGCCGGACGTCGTGGTCGCCGGAGTCGGCCTCGACCCGCAGCCGCAGCCCGTAGCGGTCCAGCCCGAGCGGCCGGATCCAGCCGCCGCGCAGTTCGGCGGGCACGTGTTTGGCGAGCTGCTGGACGACGTCGGCGTGGTCGGTCTCCAGATGCCGCAGCCACGCGGCCTCGTAGTCGTGGAACGGATCCGGCGGCGCGGCGCTGAACATATGCGGCCGGAGCGAATGCGTGCCCTCGGCGTCGGCGAGCACCAGCGACGCCGGGGTCAGCCGCAGCAACGTCACGCCGTGCCCGACGTCCAGCAGCCGCTCGTCCGGCCTGGTCTCGGCGATGGAGACCGCCCGGGCCCGCGCCGAAACCTCCGACAGCGGGCGGAGCCAGCCCGTGATCCACAGCAGCCCGCGGATGGGTTCCCGCAGGTCGACCGGCGCCTGATCGGTCAGTTCGACCATCACCGCGAGCTCGCCGCGCTGGGCCTCGTGCGCGCGTTTCACCAGGTGGTGCTCGTCCGGCAGCAGGATGCTGACGCTGCCGCTCGTGTGCACGTGGTGCAGCACGGGGACGACCCGGCCGCACTGTCCTGGCTGGTCACGCTGCTCCGCGGTCGGCATCAGCGTCGCCGGCCCATTGCGGGTGGCGATCGTCTTCGCGCGTTCGGCGGGGTTCGGCGCCGGCGGGCGGCGGATGGACGTCGGTGTGGTCACGGCTCACCTCCTAGTTAGGTGAGCCTAACCTGATCTGGCCGCCGAGCGGAAGTAGCCTGGATCACGTCTCACCGCGCCCGTATAGGTTGACCAGGTGGAAGCCCACAGAATCCGGGTGCTCGAACCACCCGAAGGGATTCCGGCGACGAACATGCCGGTCCTGACCCCTCTTCTCGATCGCAACACCGTCACCGCCGGGACGATGGCCGTCGCGACCGGACTGCTCGTGGCGCTGGGCGTCGTGCTCGCGGTGTCCGGGGGACACGGGATCGCCGTGCCCTTGGCCCTTCTGGTCTTCATGACACCGTCTTCGCTCTTCTTCGGCTACTCCGCCCTTGCCGGATCGTCCTCGATGAGGAAGCTCACCGGCAAGCCGTTCCGCCTGGTGAGCGGGCTGGACGACGCTGTCGTCGCGGGTGCACGGGTGAGCGTTCCCCTGGACGGGCGGTGGCTCGTCGTGCGGCTCCCGATCCCGCTCCGGACGCAACTCGCGGCACAGCGACGGCTCTGGGTGCTGGGCCCGTTCGTCATGCTGCCCGGCGTCGTCGTCCCGCGCCGGGGCGCCTTCCGCGACGCTCCGGTGAAGGGCTCCGTCCCGTTCGCCTTCGAGCCGGTGTCACCGGGCCGGATGCTCGCGACGCAGCGGCGACTGCTTTCGGCGTACTACTTGATCAGTGTCGTGATGCTGCTCGTCATGAGCGCGTTCGCCTTCTGGACGTCGGCGGACTATCCGAAGCGGGACAGCGTCGTGGTGCGGTATTCGGGTTACTTCGGCTACGGCTGCGCGGCGGGCGCGCTCGGCCTCGCCGTCGTCGCGCTGGTGCTGCTCAGGAAGCTGCCCGAGCCGCGATGGACCGAACTCGCCGTCGTGTCCGGGCCGGCGTCGATCAGCTTCTTCGGCATGGTCACCGTCAAGGGCCGGACCGTCCTCCCAGACGGCCGCGAGGTCACCGTCACCGCCGGTGGTTCGGATCCGTCGCTGGCCGCGAACATCGCCGCGACCGGGCGGTTGTGGGTGCTCGGCGTGCCCGTCGCCGGGAAGACGGCGAAGGCCGGAATGCCCGGTCACGCCGTTTTCGGGCCGGTCCGATTCGGCCGGTGACGTCAGCCGAGGGAGCGCCGCGTCGCTTCTTCGGTCTCCACGACGCCTCGCCGGATCCCTTCCAGTTGTTCACTCAGCTCGCCGATGGTCGTGGTGTCGAGCAGCGAATCGCCGGTGGCGGCCGACAATTCGGCGGCCCTGGCGACCAGTCCGTCGAGGCCGAGCGCCCCGGATCGCAGCTGTGCCAGCAGTTTCCGCTGCGCGCTCGACAGGCGCGCGTGCACGTCCTCCTGTGCCTGCACGGCTTCGAGCGACTGGATCAGGTCGCCGCGGATGTCGTCGTCGGCGGACTCGAGATCCTTTCGCAGCCGGGCTTTCTCGGCGGACACCGCGCCGAGATCCACTCGCGCCAGCGCCTTTCCGGTGGCGGACGCCCGGGCGGCCAGCCGCCGGAGGGTGTCGACGGTCTCCCGCACCACCGGCTCCATGTCGGCCACCCGGTCGGCGAGCGGTCCGGTGTCGAGCGAAGCGGAAATCGACCCGAAACCGTCGGCCGCGGCTTCCGCGCGCCGTAGCCAATCCGCCTCCGGCGAACCGGGCTCGACGTCCGGGAGCGGTCGTTCTTCGGGTTCTGGCAAGGGTTTCGGCCGCGTGGCGGCGGCGACGCCCGCCCGGGCGGCCAGCACGGTCACGCCGACGCCGAGCGCGGCGAGCACCGGCAGCTGCACCGCCCAGGCCGCACCCGCCGACGTCGCCGCGAGGAGCAGTCCCCACGGTTCGGTCAGCTCACGGACGAAGCGCATATCCCAGGATCTCAGAAATTCGAGATCACGGCGGTGAAGACCTGGTCGATCGAGTCCGGTTTGGACGAGTCGTACCCGACGCCCTGGGTGGCCTCGGCGATCTCCTTGAGGATGTCCAAATCCGCGTCGGAGCCATAGGCGATGGTGAACATCCGCACCGCCTCACCGCCGCCCTCCGTCCGCAACCGGCCGACGAGATTCGGCAGATCGATTCCGCCCGGATCCTCGTTCCGGCCGTCGGTGAGCACGACGACGGCGTTGATCGCGTCCGGATCCAGCCGCTGCTTCATGAATTCGTAGGCGGCGAGCGACGAATCGTAAAGCCCCGTCCCGTTCTGCGGGGTCAGCCCGTTCAGCCGCGACGCCAGCTCCTGCCTGCCCGGCTCGCCGCCGATCGGCGACACCGGCCGCAGCTCGACGTAATCCCTGTCGCCGTCGAGTTTCGTAGAGAACATCCACAGCCCGACCTTGTCCACGTCGCTGAACTGCGGCAACGACGCCACGGCCGCCTGTTTCGCGAGATCCATCTTGTTCTTCCCGGTCCCGTCGACGCCGTCGCCCATCGATCCGGAGACGTCGACGACCAGCAGCACGTTCGCCTTCTTCCGCAGGTCCTTCCACGACTTCAGCACCTCGGTCAGCACCGGCGGGCTCGGCGGGCGGATGAGGTTCAGCTTCGAATCCGGCTCGGCGCCGTTCTCCTTCGTGGTCTGCGAGCCGGGTTTGCCGTCGAACGTGCGGAAACCGATGTCGCTGAACTTCTGTTGTGCTTCGGCGCCGCGCAGATGCGCGAGGAAGTCCGCCGCGACCTGCTTGCGGAGGTCGTCGGCCCAGTTCAGCACGGTGAACGGGTGATCGGAGTTGAGCGTGCCGTCGCTCGGGTAGATCCCGACGAGCGGCACCTTCGGCGGTGCGTGCTGCCCGCGTTTCGCCGGGTCGTTGGTGGGATTGCCCTGGTTGTAGCCGACGAGCGAGTTCTCCTCGACCGTCACCGCCGAGATGTACGACATCGCGGCGCCGCGGTCGTCGGCCTTCTGCAGGTTCGTCAGGAAGGTCAGCGTGTTGTCGCCGTAGTGGACGATGGCCTGCTCGACGTTCCGCACGAACGTCTGGGCCTCCGGCTTCGCGAGCGCGTTCGCGGTGAGGTCCGAAGACGTGCCCGTCGCCGCGTAATAGGCGCCGATGGTTGCGTTGAGGCCGGACGTCGAGATGTTCGGATTCGTTTTCCCCAACCGGAATTTCCCCCACTCCGGGTGACCGTACTTCGCCCAGCCCTGCGGATCGGTGGCGAGCGCGGCGAGGTCCTTCCAGCCGATGCCCTTGCCCGGCCAGCCGAGCGCCTCGGCCATCGGCTTCGGCATCGCGACGACCAGCGGTGCGTTCGCGACCGATTCCGGGTCGCCCTCGGGCACCAGCGCGGGATGGTCGGAGCCGGTGAGGTTCTGGCGCAACAGGTTCACCCAGCCCGACGCGGCGGGCGTCCAGACGTCCGGGCGCGGGCCGTCCACCGCCTCGTTCCAGCCACGGGACAGCGCCTGCATCGCGGTACCGGACGATTTCGACTGCACGAGCACGTCGACGCAGCGTCCGGCCACCGTGCGGCCGCTGTAACCCTTGGCGATCTCGGCGACCACGCCCGCCTTCTCTGGCGATGACGACACCTGGAGCTTGACCGCGTCGCCCGTCGTGCACTTCGCTTCCGCGGCTTCCTCGCCGGAATCGCTCGTGATCGCGCGCAGACCGATGATCAACCCGATCGCGACCACCGCGGCGGCCACGAACGCCAGGACCTTCCGGCCGCCGCGGGACTGCCCTGGATTCACGACCATGGAGAACCTCCCGGTGAGAAACACCGATTATCCGGAGGTTTCGCCTTGCCGGGCTTGGCGTTGCCGAACCGTTGCGGCCATGGCGGTACTTATCCCGCCATGGCCGCGACGGGGAAATCAGGCACCAGGGCCCCGGCCGGACCAGGTCCACGCGTAGCCGTGATCCTCCGACGCGTCGGCCGCCTCGCCGAGGTCCAGCGGCGCGAAGGTGTCCACCATGACCGCGGTCTCGTCGAAGAACTGCGCCCCGATCGACGCCTCCGCCGCCCCGGGCTGCGGCCCGTGCGTGAAACCGGACGGGTGCAGCGAAAGCGAGCCGACCTCGATCCCGGAACCCTTGCGCGCCTCGTAGTTCCCGCGGACGTAGAACATCAGCTCGTCGGAGTCGACGTTCGCGTGGTTGTACGGCACCGGGATCGACTCGGGGTGGTAGTCGACCTTGCGCGGGCAGAACGAGCAGACCACGAAGTTCGGGCCCTCGAACGTCTGGTGCACGGGCGGCGGCTGGTGCACGCGGCCGGTGATCGGCTCGAAGTCGTCGATGTTGAACACCCACGGGTACAGGCAGCCGTCCCAGCCGACGACGTCGAACGGATGGGTCGCGTAGGTGTAGCGCGTCAGCCCGGCGCGATGCCGCACGAGGACCTCGACGTCGGTGCCGTCGACGACCAGCGGCTCCGACGGACCGCGGATGTCGCGTTCGCAGTACGGCGAGTGCTCCAGGAACTGGCCCTTCGCCGACAGGTACCGCTTCGGCGGGCCGATGTGGCCGCGCGCCTCGATGGTCAGCAGCTTGACCCCGTCTTCGTGCGGGAGCACGCGATAGGTGCACGACGTCGGGATGACGAGATAGTCGCCGTCACCGACTTCCAGGGTGCCGTAGATCGTCTCGACGGTCGCGCCGCCGCCCTGGACGTAGAACAGCTCGTCGCCCGCGGCGTTGCGGTACAGCGGCGACGGCTTGGTCGCGTGGACGAAGCCGATGGTGACGTCGGCGTTGCCGAACAGCCGCCGCCGGTCGGTGACCGCGTCGGCGTCGCCGAACTTGAGGTCGTGGGTCTTGAAGGCGCGGGGCTTGAGCGGGTGGTTCGGGGTGATGGGGCCGCGCTCGTCCTCGATCGCGACCGCGTCGACGATCGCGGTGGGCAGCCCGCGGTGATACAGCAGCGCCGAGTCCGCCGAGAAGCCCTCGACACCCATCAGTTCCTCGGCGTACAGGCCCCCGTCGGGCTTGCGGAACGCCGTGTGGCGCTTGTGCGGGATCTCGCCTACCTGCCGGTAGTAAGGCATCGGAATCTCCCCGGAACGTGTCCGTTGTGCGAACGATTTTGTCCTGATGTCGTACGCTACTAGCGTGTCAGTCGTGTCAAGCGCTGTGGAACTCACGCCACCCGGCCCCCGAGGAATCCCTCCCCTGTTCGCGCGGCTCGTCGACGACTCGGCGTTGTTCCCGCCCGGCGAGGCGTCCATGCCCGAAGCGCTGCGAGCGCACTTCGCGTCGAGGGCCGGTGAGCACTCCGGCGTCCTCGGTGTGTTCCTGTGCCAGGCGTCGCGGCTGCCCGAGCTCATCACGGAGCTCATCAAGATCAAACCCAAGGAACCGCTGCCGCTGTCGCTCATCATCGACACCGGCCTCGGCGGGGTCCCGAAGGCGATTTCGATCGTCGAGTCGCGCAGCGAGATCCTCAGCCTGCGCATGGTGGAGATGCCGGCGCCGTCGGACGTCGACGAGGTCTGGCTGGAGCGCGTCTCCGAGTTCGTGCCCGAGGACGTCATCCGCGTGGTCGAGCCGCGGCGCGGCGTCGGCTGGCTGGACGGCGTGCGGAAGGTGATCGAGCACGGCAGCTGGCCGAAGATCCGCTGCGGCGGCAAGGCGGGCGAGAACTTCCCCAGCGTCGACGAGGTCGCCGACTTCCTCGCGGTGGTCAGCGGCTCGACCGGGGCGTCGTTCAAGGCGACGAACAGCCTGCACCGCGCCGTCCGGCACACCGAGGAGTCGAGCGGTTTCACCCATCACGGGTTCTTGAACCTGATCGTGGCGTCCGCGCGCTGCCTTTCGGGTGGTGACGTGCGCGCCGCCCTCGAATCGACCGACGGCGCCGCGCTGGCCGCCGAGGCCAAGGGGATGTCGGACGAGGCGGCGAAGGCCGTTCGCGGGCTCTTCGCCTCGTACGCGGCCGCTTCGTTCGACGAGCCGGTCGCCGACCTCGGGGAACTCGGGTTGTTGTGACTCGTGAAGGGTCGCTGACTCTGGACCGCGGGCTCGCGCTGCTCCAAGCGGTCGCGGACGCCGGCGGCGAGGCGGCGACGATCTCCGAGCTCGCCGTCGCCATCGGCGCGAGCCGGGCCGCCGTCTACCGGCTGCTCGTCCCGCTGTCCGAGCGTGGTCTGGTGTGGCGCGACGGCAACAAGGTGCGGCTGGGCGTCGGCCTGCTCCGGCTCGCCGGCCAGGTCCTCCCGCAGCTCCGCGAGGCCGCGAGGCCGGTGCTGCGTGAACTGGCGGAGAAGGTCGGCGCGACGGCGCACCTGTCGGTGGCTCAGGGGGACCAGGCGCAGGCCGTCGCGGTCGTCGAACCATCCTGGACGAGCTTCCACGTCGCCTACCGCGTCGGGACCCGGCATCCGCTGTCCGCCGGCGCCGCGGGCAAGGCGATCACGCTGCGTCCCGGTGGCGGCGAAGGCTGGGTCACCTCGTCGGGTGAGCTGGAGGCGGGGGCGTCGGGGGTCGCCGCGCCCGTGCGCGGGGTGCCCGGTCTGAAGGCCAGTGTCGGCGTCGTGTCCCTCGAACCGCTGGACGCGTCCGTGGCCGGCCCGGCGGTCGTGGCGGCCGCCGTCCGGCTGGCCGAGGTGCTGAAACAGCCCGAGTAGCGCTCAGCGGTGGCTGAGCAGCGGGCGGACCATGGTCGCCAGCAGCGTGAGGTCGACCGCGAACAGCAGCCGCTCGAACAGGCCGAGCGTGACCTCCTGATGCGACGGGCCGGTGAGCATCGTCCAGACGAACCCGCCGAGCACGATCACCACCGCGGCGAAGCTGGCCACCGCGAGCCGCCGGATCGTCGTGCGGCGCGGCTCCCACGGGCATCGCGCCCGGCCGCGGCGGGTCAGCACCCAGGCGGCGGCGGGAAGCGCCAGGAAGGCCGCCAGCGCCGCGTAGTTGTGGATCTGTCCGGCCAGTGAGCGGGCCTGGCCCTCGGGGTCGACGGGGACGAGCGCGAGGACGAACAGCCCGGCGCACCACACGCCGAGAAGGACGAGAACGGACTCGTAGCCCCGGCGGTGCGCCTTGGCGATCCCGCCGAGCAGCGCGAGCGAGCCGAAGCCCAGGGCCAGGCACATCGCGCCGAACAGCGGGGCCGCCGTCGAACCGGGCGAGAGGTAGCCGTAGACGTACTCGGACAGCGTCTGCCAGATCGGGCTGACCTGGCTGGACAGCCTCAGGTGCAGGTCGATCGAGATGGCGACCGCGACGGCCATGCCGAAGACCGCGAGCCTGCCGTGCACGGGGGAGACGGCAAGTGTCTTCGGCGAGGTCACGAGCGGTTTCTCCAGGCAGGTCGGGGCGGGTGTTCACCTTTTCGTTCCCGAAAGGTTACCCGGCGAACCTGTGAAGAACCCGTGCGGTCAGAACACCAGCTGGGCCAGCGCGAACAGCGAGAACCCGGCGAAGACGAAACCCGCCACGCGCTGGATGAGCTTGGGGCGGATCCGGCTGCGGACCTTCGCTCCGATGAAGACGGCGAGCCCGGCGACGGCGACAAGCGCGACGAAGGAGCCGAGGGCGACCGCGAACGGGTTGCCGAAGCGGGCCGTGAGACTGGCCGTCGCGAGCTGGGAGGCGTCACCCCATTCGGCGGCGAACAGCACTCCGAACGACGTCAGCGCGGAGCGGAAGAAGGTCGCGGGGCTCGGCCCGGAACGCGACGCGTCCTCGCCGCCGTCCTTGCCGGGGCTGAACCCTTCACGAAGGAGCATGAACGCGCCGATACCGAACATCGCGGCGACGATCACGGTCACCAGTGTCTCCGGCAGCAAAGTGAGCACACTGCCGAAGGTGGCGGCGATCGCGGATTGCACGGCGAATGCGGCGGTGACCCCGGCGAATACCGGCCACGCGCGGAAACGGGTGGTGAGAACGAGGGTGGCGACGAGGGTCTTGTCCGGTAGCTCCACGGCCAGTACCAGGCCAAACGCGCTGATCAGCGCCAACATCGAGCTCGACATGACAGTGCTTCACCCCTTTCACTGCAACGATAAAGGGGCGATTCAGAGAAAGGCAAGCTGATGGCTTTTCCGAATCGCCCGGCATGTGCGGGCGAATTGTCTTTCGCGGCCGGGCTGAATTGAGATTTCGGCAAACCGAATTCTTTTTTCCGGCTTCGCTGGTAGCGTCCGGGCGCATGGACGAGAGAGCGCGGATCGAGGACGTGTGCAAGCGGCTGAAGGAGCACTACGTGTTCCCCGACGTCGCCGAGAAGCTGACCGTGTTCCTGCGGGCGCGGCTGCGTGACGGCGCGTACGCGGGGCTCGACGATCAGGCGTTCGCCGTCGCGGTCACCGCGGATCTGCAATCGGTCAACGGGGACAAACACCTGCGGCTACGGCACCACGTCGATCCGCTGCCCGAGGTGGAAGGGGAGTCGTTCGATCCCGAGCAGTACCGGCGGGAGGCGGAGCTGAACGGCCATGGCATCGCGTCGGCGCGGCGGCTGGCCGGGAACGTCGGCTACCTGGAGACCAAGCTGCTCTACGGGCCGGACATCGCCGGCGAGGCGCTGGCCGCGGCGATGACGCTGCTCGCGACCACCGACGCGCTGATCATCGATGTCCGGGAGAACCGGGGCGGGGATCCGATGGCGGTCGCGCTGATCATCAGCTACCTGGTCGGCGAGCCGACGCATTTCAACAGTATCTATCTGCGCGACGGCGACGTGACGAACCAGTTCTGGACATTGCCGTACGTACCGGGCCGGAAGTTCGGCGCGGACAAGCCGGTGTGGGTGCTGACCGGGCCGACGACGTTCTCCGGTGCCGAGGACCTGAGCTACTCGTTGCAGCAACTGGGGCGGGCGAAGACGGTCGGCGCGGTCACCGGCGGCGGGGCGAACCCGCGACGACAGTACAAAGTGGACACCCATCTGGATGTCACCGTCCCGGGTGGACGGGCCGTGAACCCGGTCACGGGGACCAACTGGGAAGGCGTCGGCGTCCAGCCCGACATCGCCATCGACGTCGAGGCCGCTTTCGACACGGCGTACGCGTTGGCGCTGGAACACGTGCTGACGCTGGGGGATTCGGGCGTGCGGCGGCAGGTCGCCGACGAGGCGCGACTCACACTCGCCGGCCTCGGCTGACCTGGGCGCGGGACCTACGTCCCGGCGAGATCGGGACCACTTGAACTGGCGGGCGCATCGGGCGTTGAGCAGGCTTGAGGCGTGGAAGTTCTCGATCTCGCTCGGTGGCAGTTCGGTATCACCACCGTCTATCACTTCCTGATGGTCCCGCTGACCATCGGGCTTTCCGTCCTGGTCGCCGGGATGCAGACGGCGTGGGTCCGGACGGGTGATCAGCGGTACCTGAAGATGACCAAGTTCTGGGGGAAGCTCCTGCTGGTCAACTTCGCGATGGGCGTGGTCACCGGCATCGTGCAGGAGTTCCAGTTCGGGATGAACTGGAGCGCGTACTCGCGGTTCGTGGGTGACGTGTTCGGCGCGCCGCTGGCGATGGAGGGGCTCGTCGCGTTCTTCGTCGAGTCGACCTTCCTGGGGCTGTGGATCTTCGGCTGGGACAAGCTGCCGAAGAAGGTCCACCTGGCGTGCGCGTGGGCGTACTCGCTGGCGACGGTGGCGTCCGCGTACTTCATCCTCGCGGCGAACTCGTGGATGCAGCATCCGGTCGGGGTCGAGTTCGTCGACGGGAAGCCGACGATGAACTCGATCTGGGCGGTGCTGACGAACAACACCGCGCTGGCCGCGATCCCGCACACGCTCGCGGGCGCCTTCTCGGTGGCGGCGGCGTTCCTGGTCGGTGTCGCGGGCTGGCAGCTGTGGCGCAAACGTTCGGAGGACGACGAGCACCGCGCGGTGTGGCGTTCGTCGTTGCGTCTCGGCGGCTGGACCGGTGTGGTGGCGTTCGCGGTGCTGGCGATCACCGGCGACTTCCAGGGCAAGCTGATGTTCGAGCAGCAGCCGATGAAGATGGCGTCGGCGGAAGCGTTGTGCCACACGGAGAAACCGGCGAGCTTCTCGATCATCGCGATCGGCGACGTGCGGAACGCGAACTGCGAGGACGTCAAGACGTTCAACGTGCCCGCGCTGCTCTCGTTCTTGGCGCACAACGACTTCTCGACCGAGGTCAAGGGCGTGGAGAACCTGGTGACCGAGTACCAGGCGAAGTACGGCACGAACTATCCGGACGACCCGCAGCTCGGTTCGCTGGCGGGCAAGCCGATCGACTACGTGCCCAACCTGCCGGTGACCTACTGGGGTTTCCGCGCGATGATCGGCTTCGGCGCGATCTCGGCCGGGATCGGGTTGCTCGCGCTGTGGCTGACCCGGCGTGGGCGGATCCCCGGGCAGCGATGGTTCCCGTGGATGGTGCTCGGCGGGATCGCGACGCCGTTCATCGGTAACAGCGCCGGCTGGATCTTCACCGAGATGGGCCGTCAGCCGTTCGTGGTGGTGCCGAACCCGACCGGTGTCGACGGGGTGTGGATGTTCACCGCGCAGGCGGTCTCGAAGTTGTCCACAGGCGAGGTCTGGACGTCGCTGCTCGCCCTGACGACCGTCTACGCGGTGCTCGGCGTGGTCGAAGTCTTCCTGATGCGGAAGTACGTCCGGGGCGGCGTGGACGCCGTCATGCCACCCAAGAAACCGGCCTCGACCAGCAAGAACAGCGACTCGAAAGGCGGTGACGGCGATGACGACGCACTGGCCTTCGCCTACTGATCGCCTCTTTACGTCACCTACCCAGCCCCCCGCCCTTCCCGGGGGACGGCCCCGCACCCAGCGTATCGGGGGTATCGCTCAGGCGGGTTACCCACAGCCGATCTGTGGACAACTTGAGCGGTTGTGGACAACTCAGGGCGACCGGGGCTTATGGGGCGGTCTCGGTGGGGCGGGGAGTGTCGCGAAAGCCACTTTCGCGACGTCTGATGTCCCGAAAGTGGCTTTCGCGACACGCCGCGGGGCGTCGTCCGGGCGCGTGACCGGGCAGCGGGCTGAAGGGGCCCTTCGCCGCGGCGAAAGCGTCCGGAAGGCCACGCGAGCCAGGAAAGTGAGTATCCGATGACCCTCGAAACGATCTGGTTCTGCGTCATCGCCCTCTTCTGGCTCGGTTACCTCTTCCTCGAAGGCTTCGACTTCGGCGTCGGCATGCTCATGCCGGTCCTCGCGAAGGACAACACCGAGCGCCGCGTCATGGTCAACACGATCGGCCCGGTCTGGGACGGCAACGAGGTCTGGCTGATCGTCGCCGGCGGCGCGATGTTCGCCGCGTTCCCCGGCTGGTACGCGTCGCTCTTCTCGGCCGCGTACCTCCCGCTCCTGGTGGTCCTGCTCGCCCTCATCGGCCGCGGCGTCGCGTTCGAGTACCGCGGCAAGGTCGACTCCGATCGCTGGCGCCGCAACTGGGACCGCGTCATCGGCATCGGTTCGTGGGTCCCGCCGTTCGGCGTCGGCCTGCTGCTCGCGACCACCGTCCTCGGTCTCCCGCTCGACGCCGACGGCAACCGCGTCGGCGGCCCGTTCGCCGCCCTCAGCCTCGAAACGTTGCTCGGCGCGATCGCGGTCGTCGGGTTCTCCCTGGTCCACGGCGCCGCCTTCCTCGCACTCAAGACCGAAGGCGACCTCCGCCACCGGGCACGGAACCTGGCCACCCGCCTGCTCCCGGTCGCGCTCCTGCCGTTGCTCGCGTTCCTCATCGTCGTGCAGTTGCGCTCGGGTGACCTCTGGACGCTGTTCCTCATCGGCGTCGCGGTGGTCGCCGCGGTCCTCGCGTGGTTCAAGATCCGCATGGGCCGCGAAGGTCAGGCGTTCGCCGCGCTCGGCGGGGTCATCGCGGCTTCCGCCGTCGCGATCTTCGTCGCCCTGTACCCGAACGTCCTGCCGTCCACTGTGGACCCGGCGAACACGCTGACCATCGCGGGCGAGGCGTCGAGCCCGTACACGCTGACCGTGATGACCTGGGTCGCGCTGTTCGGCGCTCCCGCCGTTCTGATCTACCAGGGCTGGACGTACTGGGTGTTCCGCAAGCGCATCGGCACCCGGCACATCCCACCGGTGCACGCACCATGACCGAACTTCCCGGCCGCGACACCCTTTCCGCCACGGAGTCCACAATGGACCCAGCGCGACCGGGGAAGGGTCCGCTCGGCGCGCTGGCTCCACTTTCGAGTGCGGCGCGCCGGGCGTTGATCCTCAGCGGGATCCTGTCCTTCGTCAACGCGATCCTGCTGGTGGGGCAGGCTTTCCTACTCGCCGACGTCCTCTCCGCGGTAGTCCGCGGAACACCGGGGGACCGCACCGCCCAGCTGGCCGTGCTGCTCGCGCTCGTCGCAGGGCGCGCGTTGACCGGCTGGGCGGTGCGGATCGTTTCCGTTCGCGCGGCCGCCCGCGCGAAGGAGGAGCTGCGCGCCAAAGCCCTCGACCACGCTTTGAAACTCGGCCCGGAATGGATCGCGCGCCGCGGTCACGGCGAGCTGACGTCGTTGACCACCAAGGGGCTCGACGCGCTCGACGCGTACTTCACCCAGTACCTCCCGGCATTGGTGACCGCCGCGATCGTGCCGCTCGCCGCGGGCGTCGCGATCCTGTTCGCCGACTGGCCGTCGGCCGTGCTCGTCGTGATCACCGTGCCGCTGGTGCCGCTGTTCGCGATCCTGATCGGCAAGCACACCGCCGAGCGCGTCGCCGAAGCCGCCGACGCCGAGCAACGCCTTTCGGGGCACCTGCTCGAACTCGTCCGTGCCCTGCCGGTCCTCAGCGCGTTCCGCCGCGCCGGCGCGCAGGCCGAGACGGTCCGGAAGATCTCCGAACGTCATCGCCGCACGACGCTCAAGACGTTGAAGGTCGCGTTCGCGTCGGCGTTCGCGCTGGAACTGATCGCGACGCTGTCGGTCGCGCTGGTCGCCGTCGTCATCGGTGTCCGCCTGGTCTCCGGCGAACTGTCGCTGGCCATCGGGCTCGGCGTGCTGATCCTCGTGCCCGAGTGCTACCAGCCGCTGCGCGCGGTCGGCGCCGCCTTCCACGCCAGCGAAGACGGTGTCGAGGCCGTCCGCCGTGTCGCGGACGTGTTGGCGGAACCCTTGCCGCCCAACGGTTCCGAGACGCCCACCAAGGGCGAGATCGACGTCCGAGGACTGCGGGTCGCCAGGCGCGGCGGATTCGCGCCCGACGGCGAGACGTTCAGCGTCCGGCCCGGCGAGCTCACCTGGCTGCGCGCGCCCAGCGGCGGCGGCAAATCGACGACGCTCGCCACGCTGCTCGGTTTCGTGCAGGCGCACGACGGGACGATCACCGTCGGCGGTACCGACCTCGCCGACGCCGACCTGGAGCGGTGGCGCGAGAACGTCGCCTGGGTGCCGCAGTCGCCGGTGTTCGGCGGGGGCACGGTCCGCGAGGAGGTCGGCGGCGAAGACGTCCTCGCCGAACTCGGCCTCGCTGGGCTCGCCGAGCGGCCGGTTTCCAAGCTGTCACAGGGGCAACGGCAGCGTGTCGCGGTGGCGCGGGCGCTGACGCGGGTCCGGTCGGGCGCGTGGCTGCTCCTGCTCGACGAACCGACCGCCCACCTCGACGAGGCCAACGCCGCGCTCGTCATGGCCGCGGTCCACGAGGCGGTCGGCAACGGCGCCGCCGCGATCATCGCCGCACACGAGCGCACGCCCGGTGTCGACATGTCGACCATGGTGCCTGCCGACTCCGGAACCACCGAAGACGGACAGACAGTCAAGCCGCTGCCCTGGCGCGACCTGCTGCACCCCAGGTTCTTCGGTGGCGCGTTGCTCGGTGCCGCCGCTCTGCTCGCCGGGGTCGCGCTGACCGCGCTTTCGGGCTGGCTGATCGCCAAGGCGTCGCAACAGCCGCCGATCCTGACCCTGACGGTGCTGATCGTCGGCGTGCGGACGTTCGGCCTCGGCCGCGCGGGGCTGCGTTACCTCGAACGGCTGGTCACGCACGACGCCGCGTTCCGGATCGCCGGAAGCCTGCGCGTCCGGCTGTGGGAGTCGCTGGTGCGGCTCGGCCCGGCTCGCGCGCTGCGGGCCGGTGAGGAGCAGCGACGGCTCGTCGGCGACACCGACACCGTGCGCGACCTGCTTCCGCGCGTGATCACGCCGCTGGTCGTGGTCGCGCTGGTGGCCGTCGGCGCCGTCGCGGTCCAGGCCGTCGTGCTGCCCGAAGCCGGGCTCGCGCTGGCCGCAGCCGTGCTGGTCAGCGCGTTCGCGCCGCTGCTCGCGCTCCGGGTGGAGCGCCGCGCGACCAGCGCCCTGGCCGCCGGACGACGTTCGGTGTCGGCGCAGGTGCTGAGCCTCTTGGAAGCCGCCGCCGAACTGATCGCCTACGGGGTCGACAAAGAGCGACGTCGCCGAATCGCCACGACCGACGCCGCGCTGACCGCCGAAGCCCGGCGACAGGCCTTCGGCGCCGGAGCGGCCGACGCCCTGATCATCCTGGCGACAGGGGCCGCCACCGTCGTGAGCACCGGGTTCGCCGTGAGCGCCGTCGCCGCCGGCGCGCTGAACCCGGTCCTCGCGCCCGTGGCCGGCCTGGTGCCGCTCGCGCTCGCGGAGGTCTTCTCCCTTCTTCCGCCCGCCGCGCAGCACTGGGACACCCTGCGCCAGGCCCGTCTGCGCCTCGCCGCTTGCGATGAACGGGCCGTTCTCAGCGAGGAAAGCGCCGTTCCTGGCACCGGCGGGGTGCGGATCCGGAACGCCGACCTCGGCTGGCCCGGCACGGAGCGCCCGGTCCTCACCGGGGTCGACCTCGACATCGCGCCCGGCACGCACGTCGCCGTCGTCGGCCCGAGCGGCGCCGGGAAATCGACGCTCGTCGCGGCCCTGCTCGGTTTCCTCAAGCCGAGCAAGGGCGACGTCGCCGTTCCCGAGAACGTCGCCTGGGCGCCGCAGGAGCCGATGCTCGTCTCGACCACGGTCGCCGAGAACCTGCGACTGGCCAAGCCGACGGCGTCCGAGGCGGACCTGCGGAAAGCCTTGTATCAGGCGGTTCTCGAGGACGTCGAGCTCACGACGATGCTCGACAGCGCCGGCGCCGGGCTTTCGGGCGGGCAGGCGCAGCGGGTCGCGCTGGCACGGGCCGTGCTCGGTGCCGCGCGTGCCGATCTGGTGCTGCTCGACGAGCCCACCGCTCATCTCGACGAGCCGACCGCGCGCACCGTCCGCGAACGGCTCGGCGAGGCGCTCGCCGGGAAGACCGTCGTCCACGTCACGCACAACGCCGCCGAAGCCGACGGCGCGGACGTGATCCTGGAGGTGCGGGAGGGCCGCGTCACAGCGCGCGCGATGGCCGGGGCCGACTAATGTCGATAGCGCTCATGGATCCCACGCTTGCCGCGCGCGCACTGTCCGCCGCCACCGAGATCACCGGCACCGCCCTGTCGGGTGAAGACCCGGGCGACGTGCTGGAGACCGTGGTCGCCCGCGCCGTCGAACTGGCCGAGGCCGACCTCGGTCTCGTCATGGTGCGCGCGGACGACGGCCAGGTGGTCGCCGAGGCCGCGCACGGGGACACCACCCAGGGTCTCCGGGGGCTGGCCTTTTCCGCCGATTCCGCCGCCGGCCAGGTCGCCAGGGGCGGGAAACCGGTGGTCAGCGAGGACTTCACCGTCGATCCCCGCACGGCGCCGTTCGTGCCGCCGGAGCTCCAGGGCTTCGGGCCGTTCGCCGCGTCGGCGTTCGGCGCGGGCGGACGCGTCCTCGGCGCGCTCACCGTGTACCGCCGCCACGGCGGGGAACCGTTCTCCGCCAGTACGGTCGAGGTGCTCACGGCGTTCGCCGCGCAGGCGGGCGTGGTGCTGGCGCTGGCGGAAGGCGCCAACGCACGGCACCGCGTGACCCTCTACCAAGAGCGGGAACGCATCGCGCGCGAGCTGCACGACGTCATCGTGCAGCGCCTCTACGGCGCCGGGATGCAGCTCGACCGCGTCCGCAAGAACATGCGGAAACGCTTCGCCCAGGCCGATGGCGCGCGCCTGTCCGAGGCGATCGACCAGCTCGACCAGACCATCGAAGAGATCCGCGGTACCGTGCGCGCCCTGCGCAGCCCGGAACCCGCGAACCAGACGGTCACCGCCACCGACCTCGCCGAATCCGCACGGGGCGAGGTGCGGATCGCGGGCGAGTTGCTCGGCTACCCGCCGACCCTCGAACTTTCGGGAGAGCTGGCCGACATCCCCGCCGAGCAGGCGGACCACATCCGCGCCGCCCTCCGCGAAGCACTGTCCAATGTGGTCAGACACTCCGGGGCGAGCGAGACCCGCGTGACGCTCAGCCGTGACGCGGAAGGCGTCAAACTCCGGGTGCGGGACAACGGATCCGGTGTTCCGCAGGGAGTGGCCAAACGCGGTCTCCGTCATCTCGCCGAACGCGCGACGACGTCCGGCGGGCGCTTTTCGATCAATTCTTCGCCGAGTCTCGGGACTTTGGTCGCTTTCGACGTTCCACTCGACCAAACCGTGTGAAATTAACGGTTCGAGAATTCCGATTAATCCGTAACAGCTGGCGCCGGTGCGCGACTGTAAGTGCATCGAACGCGCTCGGAGCGCGAAATCCCAGTGAAAGGACTCCCCATGTCCTCGGTTCGTCGCGCCCTCGGCACGGCCGTCATCCTCGCCGGATTCTCCTTGTTCGGCCCCGCTTCCGTGGCGTTCGCGCTGGCGGAAGCGCCCGCGATCGCCGATCTGAACTGCGGTGACTTCAAGTACCAGGAAGACGCTCAGGCCGAACTCCAGAAAGATCGATCCGATCCGCACAACCTGGACGACGACAACGACGGAATCGCCTGCGAAAGGCTTCCCAAGCGCGGAACGGCGCCGACCGAAACAAGCACGCCCACCGCACCGCCGAGCACCACGAAAACGACGGCGCCGCGATCCACCGACAAGGATTGCGCCGATTTCCCGTCGCAGGCCGCCGCGCAGGCCGAGCTCAAGAAGAACCCGCGGGACCCGCACAAGCTCGACGGTGACCACGACGGGTACGCCTGCGAATCCCGCTTCGGCGAACCGGCGAAATCGGGCCAGGTCAAGGTCAAGCCCGTCGGTGGCGTCGCGACCGGCGGCGGCGAGGCCAACGGCGGTCCCCTGGAGGTCGCCGCGGTCGCGCTGACCGGCGCCGCACTGCTGACCGCGACGGCGGCGGGCGCGTCCCTGGTGCTCCGGCGGCGTGCCGAACGATGACCGGGGCGTTCTGGCGCCGGTGGCCGTTTCCGCTGGTCATCGGCGCCCTCATCGGGGTGGTGTGCGCGGTCGCGCTGACCGCGTGCGCCGTTCCGCCGCCGGGCAAGGTCGCGTCGCCGGCGCCACCCACCACCGTGTCCACGGCGGCGGCGCCCTCCACCGCGGCCTCAACGGTCTCTCCGCTGGCGCCCGCCCGGCCCGCCAAGCTCGAGATCCCGGCGATCGGGGTCCGCACCGGCCAGATCATCGACCTCGGTCTGGCCGGTGACGGCACCCTGGAGGTGCCGCAGGACGCGATCACCACCGGCTGGTTCACCGGTGGCCCGGCACCCGGCCAGATCGGGCCCGCCGTCCTCGCCGGGCACGTCGACTACAAGAAGGTCCCCGGCGTCTTCGTCCGGCTCAAGGAACTGAAGGCAGGCGACGAAGCCCTCGTCCACCGCGAAGACGGGATCACGGCGGTGTTCACCGTTTACGCCGTCGAACGGCATGCGAAGGCGGCCTTCCCCACGGAGAAGGTCTACGGCGACACGACCGGACCCGAACTGCGCCTGATCACCTGCGGCGGTGATTTCGACTCCTCGACCGGCAACTACCTCGACAACGTCATCGCCTACGCGAAACTGACGCGCGTTTAGATTCGGAGGATGCGCACCGTCTACGTCGTCACGCATCCGGAGGCCACCCACCACGTCGATCGCCTGGTGGGCGGATGGTTCGACTCCGAACTCACCCCCGGCGGTGAACGCGCGGCCGTCGCCGTCGCCGAGTCGCTGCGGGCGAAGGTGCCGGACGAGGTGGAGCTCTACTCCTCGGATCTGCGCCGCACCGCACGGACCGCGGAACTGATCGGCGAACGGCTCGGCGTGGCCCCGATCCTGGACCGGCGGCTGCGTGAGAAGTCGTACGGGGAAGCCGGTGGCAAACCGCGGGAATGGCTGGACAGCAGGTTCGTCCCGCCACCCGCCACCGGTGAGCGGCTGGGGCACGACGAGGGAATCCCCGGCGCCGAAACCAAGGGCGCGATGGCCGCGAGGGTGTACGCGGCCATGGGGTCGATCCTGGAAAGCCGTTGCGAGCACCAGATCGTCGTCACGCACGGCGGTGCGCTCACCTTCGTGATCGCCGCGTGGATCCGGATGCCGCTCGAATCGGCCGGATACGTCGACTTCCGCGGTTCACCAGGCAGCGTCACGGTGCTGCGTGAGGACGACTTCTTCCACAACCGGCAGGTCGTGATCGGCCATCTCCCGACCGGGGAGGCCGATCGTTGATAGCCTCGGTACCAGCCGTGACGAGGGGAACACGCCGTGTGGGAAGCCGTTCTGGGTGAGGCCGTGAAAGCGCTGGCGGTCGGCGCCGCCGGCGGGGTGAAGGACCTGGTGGCCAAGCGGCTCGCCCGGCGCCGCACCGCACAGGACGTCGAGGCGCTGCTCGCGGATCCCGTCGGCGCCGAGCGAGCCGTCCGGGAACTGGTCGAAACCGATCCCGAATTCGCCGAGCGGTTGCAGGAGATCCTCGCGGGAGACGGCACCGGCGTCCGCGACGTGCCGGGCTCGCCCGCGCATTTCGTCGACCGGGACAGGGAACGGCGAAGCGCTTCGGGGCCGGGCGTCCACGTCATCACCGGCCCACGCGGGGCAGGGAAGAGCGCGCTCGTGTACCGGCTCGCGGACGACCTCCGCGACCGCTACCCGGATCAGGTCTACGTCGACCTCGCGGACTATCGCGACGGCACCGTGCTGCGCCGCTCGGAGGTGGCGACCAGGGTCCTGCGCGCGCTCGGGGTCGAGACGAATCTGGTGACCACGAATTCCGCCGAGCTGTGGGCCCAGTACCGGTCGGTCACCGCCCGGCGCCGGTTCCTCCTGGCACTGGACAACGCCGAAGTGGCCACGGACGTCCGCGAGCTGATCCCTTCGTCGCCGTCGAGTCTCGTGCTGGTGACCGCCATCCGCCAGGATGACGACCTGCTGGCGGGCAACGTCGCTCCGCCGATCGAACTGGACTCCCTCGAACGGGACTTCGCGCTCGAACTCCTCGGCAAGGCGTCGGATCCGGCGGCCATCGAGGCGGAACGCGACGCCGCCGCCGAACTCGCCGCGCTGTGCGACCACATGCCGTTCGCCCTGGTGCAGGCCGGCGTCCGGATCCGCAAACGACTGCGGCGCGGTCCCGGCGCGGTCGCCTCGGTACTGGCCGATTTCCGGCGGACCGGGGTGCTCGGCGGGGTCGACGTCATCGCGATGGCGTTCGAGCAGTCGTTCGCCGAGCTGTCCGCCGGCGCCGCGGAACTCTGCGAACTGCTGGCGTCCCATCCCGGGCCCGATTTCACGACGGCGTCGGCGACCGCGGTCTTCGGCGCGCCCGCCGGAGACGCGCTCGACGAACTCACCGACGCGGGGTTCCTGGCGCCGACCGGCACTCCCCGGCAGCGGCTGTTCAACCTGATCCGGGAGGGGGCGCGCCGGCGTGGGACCTGGGACGTCGCGACCGATCGGGCGCTGGTCTTCTTCCGCGACCAGGCCGTCGCCGCGGATCACCGCACCAGTCCGGACCGCCTGCGTTGCTACGAGCCGGTTTCCGTGCCCGCCCCGGATTTCGAGGGTAAGGCGCCGCTCGACTGGGTCGAGGACGCCCGGGAAACCTATGGCGCGCTGGCGTTTCAGGCCTTCGAGCGCGAACGGGACGTCGAGCTCGGGCAGATCTGCGGCGCGCTGGAAGTGCTCATGCTCAACCGCGGGCACCACCGGCTTTTCGCCCATATCAACCACTTCGGTCTCCTCGCGGCGAGGCGGCATGGCGAACCGGCCCTGACCACGAGGATCCTCAGTCAGCAAGGCCGTACCTACTTCCTGCTGCACGATTTCGACCGCGCCCAGCCGCTGCTGGAGGAGGCGCTCGAAACGGTCCGGACCCTGGACAACCCGGCGCTGGAATCGTCCGTTCAGGAGTTCTGCGGCCGGTTCCACGAGGAGAAAGGGCTCCTCCCGGCCGCCGCGGACTTCCTCTGGCGAGCCGTGACACTGGACCGGGCGATGGCCGAAGCGGGCCGCCGGTCGCTCGGCATCCACACCCGCATGCTGGCGAACGTGCTGCTGAAGGCCGGCGCGTACGAGCACGTCTGGGCGTTGCTCGCCGAATCCGCACAGCAGTTCCCCGCGTCGGACAGCCGGAACCTCGGCCGGGTGTCCATGGTGCGGGCCAAGTACCTCCGGGCGGTCGGCCACTACGACGACGCCGAACGCGAACTGCTCGAGGCGTGGCGGCTGGTGTCCGGCGCGACGCAGTACACGGCCGAGTTCGAGGAGGAGTTCGGCAGGCTTTTCGCGGCGCGCGGGGACCACGGCCGGGCGCACACGCACTTCCAGCGTGCCTGGCAGACGTACTTCGACGCGGGGCATCCGCGAGAGGCCGAGTTCCGTTCGGTCCTGGCTAACAGCGGGCGACGGTGACGGGCCGCCCGCCGACCATGTGCGTCCCTTCGACGTCCGTGTGCGAGGCGAGCAGAAGGTAGAGGTGACTCGCCAGGAGGGTCGGGTCGATTTCCGCGGACAGCAGGTAATCGCCGCGGTCCCGGACCCGCGCGAGACAGCCGCCGGCGGCGGGAGCGGCGACGAGCCGGGCGAGCGGCCAATGGGTGAGCAGTTCGTCGAACCGGCCCGGGTCCTCAGCGAACACGACGGCCGCCCCGTCCAGATCGCGCAGGGTCGCTTGATCCGCGTGGGCGAGAACATGCCGGTGGCGCAGGCTTTCCGGCCGGGTGGAGGCGGGAAACCGGACCAGTTTCCCGGTTTCGTCCCATCCGGCGGCGAGCGCGGCCACCGGATGGGTCACCGGCGCCGGATCCGGCACGGGCGGGAAGGCGGGACGGGGATCCGGCCGCTTCAGGTCCAGAAGGTCGTAGAGCACATCGCCCAGCCGCGGACCGCTCGCGGCGTCCTCGACGGCCTGGTCGACGATCGGGCGGTAGCGCTCCGGAACATGGTTCTCGATGGCCGTGTCGATCTGCTCGCGAAGCCCATCGCCCGCCACCTTGGCCGCGACCCTGGTCAGCATCGCGAGTGGCGAGTCGTCCACCGTCGTGGTGGCGGCGGACGCGGTGAGAAGCACCGGTTTACCCGCCGCGGCGGCGTACAGCGCGGCGGATCCCTGATCGGAGATCACGCAGTCCGCGGCCAGCAACGCGGCCTGCCAGCCGTGATCCGGGGGAACGAGGGTGAGCCCCGCGGCGAGTTCCGGCCGTAGCCACGACTCCAGCTGCCACGGGCTGTGCGCCGCCCACACGCCGGGGTGCAGGGTGAGGACGATCTGGTAGTCGTCGAGCGGCAGTTCGGTCAGCAGCCGCTGGGGCAGCCGCGGATGCGTGGCGTAGAGCGAATGCCGGCCCCAGGTCGACGCGATCGCGACGACCTTCCGGTCGCCGGAGCCGAGCGCCGCGCGGTACGCCGCCACCCGGTGCCTGCTCGCCATCATCCGGTCGTGACAGGGATCGCCGACGACGACCGCCCGGTCCAGCGCCTCCGGGCAGGCCGACTTCAGCTGTTCCCGTTGCACGGAGTGCGAAAGCGCGATCGCCGCCGGGATCACCCGGTCGTGGTGCACGAGCCGGTCCGGGTCCATCCCCGACGTGACCCGTCCGCCCGGGTAGTACTTCTGGTAACCGATCCCGTGCGGCACCAGCAGGATCGGCCCGTTCAGCTCGTGCAGGGCGTCGTTCTCGCTCGCCGCGAGGATGAGGTCGAAGGTGTTCTTGGCGGCCTGCTCCCACGGCGTGACGGCGACGCGCAGGGCACGCAGCGCGTCGCTCACCCCGGCCGAAAGGATGCCCGGCCGCGCCTCGTCGAAGGTGAAGGTGGTCTGGATCCGGAGGTCGGCGCTCGTCAGGGTCAGGATGTCCTGGAGCCGGTTCAACGTCGTCAACGTCCGGACGACCACGAGGAGCTGTCGTTCGGGAGCGTTGGTCAACCAGGAGCGGAACCCCGGCTCGACCGGGACCTTCGGCCAAAACGACGGGGGGGGGGGTACGTATTTCGCGCACTACCTGTCCCGGCGCGCGATCCACGCCGCGGCCTGCGTGCGGCGCTGCATGCCCAGCTTCGCGAGTACCGACGTCACGTAGTTCTTCACCGTCTTCTCGGCGAGGAACAGGCGTTCCGCGATCTCGCGGTTGGACATGCCCTGCCCGATCAGCTCCAGCACCTCACGCTCGCGTTCGGTGAGGGAGCCGAGCTCGTCCTCGGGCGGATGCCGCAGCTTGTCGAGCACCCGCGCCGTCGACAGCGGATCGAGCAGGGACCGGCCCGCCGCGACCTCGCGGACCGCGTTGACGACGTCCTGGCCGCGGACCTGTTTCAGCAGGTACCCGGCCGCGCCTGCCATGATCGCGCCGACCATGGCCTCCTCGTCGTCGAACGCGGTCAGCATCAGGCACTGCGGCGGGTTCGGCTTCGACCGCAGCTCGCGACAGAGCGCGATGCCGTCGCCGTCGCCGAGCCGGACGTCGACAACGGCGACGTCCGGCTCGACGTGCATCGCCACGGCCAGGGCCTCGTCGACCCCGCTCGCTTCGGCGACCACCTCGATGTCGGGCTCGTCGGTGAGGAGGTCACGCAGGCCGCGCCTCACCACCTCGTGGTCGTCGATGAGCAGCACCTGGATCGGCATACCCCCACGTTACTTCGCGGCGGCCCAGTAAATCGCCCTGGCCACCTGCGAGTACAAGCCCTTCGGGTGATCGCGGAACAGCGGTTCGGTGCCGAACAGCACCGCCCGTCCGCCGAGTCCCGAGGTCCCGGACACGACCGCGGCCTGTCCCGCCGCCTGCAGCGGCCCGCCCGTTCCGTCGTCCCGCGTCCGCCAGTGCCCCGCGACCAGCGGATTCCCGCTCGCGTAGCGCTGCTCGACCTTGACCGAGGAGCCGAGATCGGTGAACCAGAACGGCCCGTAGACGAACGAGTCCGGCAGCGCGCCGCCGCCCACCGGGCCGGTGCCGTTGACGACCGAAACGACGCCGTTCCCGTCTTCCCAGCCCGCGACCGGACGTGCTTCGAGAAGTCCCACGTCCGTGTTGAACCGCGCGCCGGTGGCACCTCGGGTGACCACGCCGCCGCGGGCGAGGAAGGCGCGCAAAGCGTCCTTCGCCGCCGGGTTGAGATCGGTGTACCGCAGTCCCGAAGAGACGAACAGCAGGTCCACCCGGGACCAGTCGAAGCCGGCGTTGAGCACGGCCGCCGACACCGGCCGCACGTCGAAGCCCATGTCCCGCAGCGCTTTCAGCTCGTCCGGACCGACGGCGGCCGCGATGGTCTTCCGCGTCAACGGCGTCGCTGTCCCGCTCGCTTCGGTGAACCGGACGCCGTAGCGGTCCGCCACCTCCGCGGCGGCCTGCCGGGCCGACGCGGGGACGACGATCGTGCCGTCGTCGGTGCGGCCGAGAGCGAGCCCGCGGTTCAGCAGGTCGTTGGCGGCGCTGACGTCCTTGCCGTCGACGAGCTTCAGCGCGAGGTCCCGGCCGGGCGCGGCGTCGACGCCACCGGTCGGCGACGCCGCGACGACGTCGTGCGCCCGGACGTCGAGGCGACCCTGCTTCACGATGTCGACCGACGCGCCCCACAGCAGGCGATGGCTCCAGCCGGAGATGTCGTACATGACCGGCACCTTCGCCGAGATGTCGCTGCCCTGCTCCAGCATCACGTTCGCCAGGCCGCGTTTCGGCTGGTGCATGTCGACCACGTACGAACCGGCCGGGTAACGGCGTCCGGCCAGCGAGAACGGGCGATCCGCCTGCTTCACGCGGACGTCGTTGGCCACCAGGTGGTCGACGAGACGCGAAGCGGCGACGGCGGAACGCTGGTCCGCGCCGGCGGGAATGACGTACGCGCGCGGGAACTCGGTGCGGTAGCGGTCTTCCGGCCCGAAACCGGGCACGAACCCGTCGGGGATCTCGCGCTGTGCCTCGCCCGCCGTGCCGCGGCGGAACATCTCGATCTGGTTCGCGATGAGCTCGCCGCGGTTGCGGTCGACGTACTGCAGCGTGCTGCCGATGGTGGCCTCGACGACCTCGGTATTGATCACCGCGCGCCGCTGGAGCTCCGCCACCGGCTGCGTCTCGTAGTCCGCGTTGTTGACCCGCATCGGGACTTCGATCGTGAAGGACACCGCGCCGTGGTACATCGCGTACTGGGCGGTGTAGATCGGCGCCCAGCCGTCCCAGCTGCCGGGCTCGTAGTCGCGGAACGGGATCTCGGGCTTCGCCGTCTCCGGCCGCCCGAGCGCCTGGACCGCCTTCTCCATGCCGAGCCCGTTGGCGTACCCGTGCTTGATGTAGAGGTCGAAGTCGTAGTTCTGGCCGTGCGGCGGCGTGGTCGGCTCGATGAGCGTGTTCGCGACGTAACCGTGTTCGTCCAGCATCATCAGCGGCTGCTTGCCGATGGCGATCCCGCGCATGGCCCGCACCTCCGGCTGCGACGCGGTGACGAAGTCGCGGTTGGGGTCGAAACCCTGCGACGTCTGCCGCGTGCCGGCGACACGACCGTCCGGATTGGCCGTGACGTTGAAGTAGAACCGGTTCCGTTTCAGCAGTTCGGCGGTCTGGCGGTCGTTCGACGTCGCCAGCTTCTCGATGACGCGGAGCGCGCCGTCGGTGCCTTCCCATTCGTTGCCGTGGATGTTGTTGTTGATCCACACCGGCGCCTTGTAGCCGTGGCGCAGGAACGGGTCGCGCGCGGCGCGGGCCGGGTCGTTCTCGATCAGCGACCGCCAAGCGTCCTGCCGCCGCGTCTCGGACGGGCTCTCCGGCGCGGTGATCGTCACCAGGTAGAGGTCCCGGCCGAGGCCGGACTGCCCGGCGATCTCGACGGAGATCCAGTCGCTGCGCGCCTGCAACGCGTTCAGCTTCGGCGCGATCGCGTGATACGGCGCGAGCCCGAGCTTGATCGACTTGTCGGCCGCGTTCTCCGGGTACACGCGCAGCTTGGTCTTGCGCGGGTAGCCGGAACGGTCGCCCGCGACGTTCTCGCCCGCCGCGGCCCGCGCGACGCTTATCGGCTGATCGGTCGCGGCGATCTCGTTGCGTTCCGGCCCGTTGCCGGGGTCCCGGTGCGTCGTCGGTGGCGGCGCCGCATAGGCAGGCGCGGCGACCGCGCTCAGGGACAGCACGAGGGCGAGGAACACGGTGCGAGCCGAACGCGACAAGGGCCACCTCCAGGGGAACGTCGGCACAGTGTTTCCGCCGAACGAACGCCCCACAAGACCCGAAAGGCGGCTATGTCGATCTGGAGCCGTTCGGGCTTTCGGCCAAGGTCTCCTCGAGAGATTCCCGCAGTAGGTTCAGCGAGCTTCCTCTGTCGGGCGACGTGATGCTGTTCAGCCACGCCACCCGCATCTCGTGCAGGTCGAAGTCGTCGGCTTCGCTCATCAGCCGTCCGACCGCGTTGCGGAATGGATCCTTGGGGTCGACCAGGATGCGGCCGATGGGGATGTCGTGACGGTGGATGTAGTTCAATACCTCCTGAACCTTTTCCTTGTCGTTGCTCAAGAGCATGGCGAGCAGGCTGACCTGGCCCGAGTCGATGACCTCCGTGTAGAAGTTGATCCGTTCCCGGTCCATCGCCCGCTGTTCGCGGTCGACGATCCGTGCCCGCCGGATTTCCTCGAGCGAGTGCCGATGCAAAGCGCCTTCTCCAGTGAGCCGGAACAGCGTGCTGGCATCTCCCCAGGAAATTGGGCCTTCGCGAAGTGGAATCATGTGGGCGAGTGCGGTGTCGGCCTTGTCAGCGATGCCCTCGATCTCGTCGAGTCCAGCCTTGCGGACCATCGGCCGTAGGCGGTCTTCGGCCGCGTTGCGGATCGCGTCGAGATGATCGAACTTCGGTTGCTTGATGAGCCCCACCGGGTCGCTCACGTGCCAGGCCACGGTGATGTCGCCATCGACGATGGCGCCTTCTTTCTCCGTTTCGAAGACACTGGTGAACCGCATGGTGGTACGAGAGATATCCACTTCATAGAGGCGTTTGATCGTCTTCGCCCGAGCCATCCCGAGCGTAAGCTTGATGACCCCGGTGGTCGAGCCGACGTGAAGGTTCGAGCAGGCCCACATGCCGTCGTCGCACTCGGCCACAAGGACCGTTGTAGGCCTTCTCTTCAGTTGATGGCGGAAAACGGTACGGAACAGCCGGGTGTGACGGCGCACCGAACTCCAGGATTCGTAGGCGGAGTCAGCGGGCATCGGAGATCTCCTTGAGTGATCGGGCAAGCGCGTTTCTCAGCGGTGCGGTTTGACGGGGGTCTTCGGCGAAGGCCTTGCGCAGGTAGAAGCTGAGCCGACGGATCAGGATGTCGTCAGGGCTTGTGAAGAGCAGACGCAGCAAGCCGGCGATGTGACTGTTCGACTCGGCTTTCCATTCGGCCTCCACCGCCCACAGGGTCAATCCGGAGAGCGCCTTCCGTCGAAGCTTGCCGTCCTCCAGTAAGGCCGTGATCAGGATTCTGACCGCGGCCGTGTCCCCTTCGGCGAACGAGATCGTCCGCCCGTTGAGGGACAGCGCGGTCAGTGCGCAGCGCAGGGCGATCTGCCGGGAAGTCGCACCGCCTTCAAGTATCCAGACCGGCAGTGTGCTCAAGACAAGACTTCGATTATTGGGCTCGGCGAGTAACGAACTTATCGTCTTTTCTATTTCGATCCCTAATTCCGGCGTGGCGTTCTTGGTCAGCCGGCGAAGACGGAGTAGGGCGAACTCGGGTTGACTGCGGCCGAACTCGCCACCAAGGGCGATGGCTGCAGTCATCCGGCAGCTCAGTTGGGTTCGGGGATTGCACCACGCGTGGAGGAAGTTCTTGATGACCCGAACGTAGGAACTGTTCGCAGACATCCCTCGTAATGTCATCGCTGCCAGCGACTGAAGACTCTCCGAGCCATCGTATGCCCAGTTGATGACCCAGTCCATCACCTGGCGTTCCGCAGCCTTCGCCAGCAGGGTGCCGAACCGGGTCATTGACTGGTCATGGCCTGTTGCGCCCGGAATCAGGATGGAACGACTCACGCCGGCCAGCCAGTCTTGGATGATCGGGCGAATCCGCTCATGCTCCTTCCAGACGTACAAGAGCAGTCGCTCACCCCAATCCGGCCTGGAGAAGATGATCGGTTCCGGGTCGACAGGCATGAGCTCGTCAGCGGGGCGCGGCTTCGCCTGGGCCCGCCGGAGCCGGTCGCCTCTGCTTTCCCAGAACAGGTTCGGCGGCCGGTAAGGCCAAATTTCCCTGTTCTCCGGGTTCTTGAGAACCTCTTCCAGTTCTTTCGAGGCCGCCGCGATAGTGTTGTAGGGGCAGTCTTCGAAAAAGGCGATAGAAATGGCCAAAGCTCTTATCTGCAGATCCTTGTTCTTCTCGAACCAGGATTTGACATCCTCGTCCTGCCGTCGGTAGAGGTTCTCCTTGACCTCTTCGATGTCGTAGTGCCCTTGAGCGGCTTCGTGCAGCTGGCGTGCGACCTCGGCTCCCCGGCTCGGCCTGCTGTAGTCAGGAAGTGCCCTGTCCAGCTCGACTTGGCCGAGAAGGCCCGCGTGCTGGATTTCCGGTATACCTCTGGCTTTGAGATGGGCCTTCGCTACGTCCGCGGTGTCCGGCGCGACGATCTCAGCGAGATAGGCCTTTACGTTCGGGTCACGCACATCCTCGGCACCGAAGGCGATAACCAGGAACGAGCCACTTTCCCGGAGGAACCGTTCAAGGCTGAAGAGCGTCCGCCAGGTGAGTCCGTCGGCCCAGTCTTTGGTGGTTATGTCGTCCCACAAATAGCCGGTCGGGACGGTGGGCTTTCTCAGTGTGGCGAGGTCGTTGAGCGGCCGAAGCGGGTCGAGCTGCTGTAAGGCATCGAGGTTGAGATCGATGAGCATCCGTACGCCGGCGAGGGTCCGTCCGGTCGACCGCCCACAGAGGACGAGCACCCTGCGTTCACGCAGGACGCGAAGCGCGTTCTGATATCCGCCCGGATGGCAGAACGCCTTGATCGCCTCCTTGACCATGGCGTCCGGTACCGGTCCGTCGACCAGGCTGGTCGTGACTTCCGGTGCGTCGGTGCGGTCTGTTTCTTGTGGCTGCGGGCCGAAGTTGTTGAACGTGTTGTTCACGGTGCCCGAGTTCTCCATCACCGTGTTGCCGGTGACAGCGGCCTGGGAGTCGGGTTCCGGGGCGGGGACTGGGATCTCGCCATTCTCCAGCGTTTCGGTCACGGGTTTCCGCCGGGCTGCTGGTAGGTCGCGGTGATCTTGCCATGGTTCGCGCCGAGGAAGTTGTTGCCCTCCAGCCCTCCCTGGATGACTATTCCGCCAGGCGCGGGCTGCCCGTGCGGTGCAGAAGCCGGCTGTTCGAGGGGCTGCGCTGACGGTTCGGGCAGGGACAGCTCGCGGACCCGCTCGGCATCGAGACCAGGAACCCAGATCCAACAGCCCTCGGTGAATTCCTTGTTGATCACCTCCACTTTGCCGAAGTCATGCGGCAGCAGGCGCTGGGTGTGCCGGCTACGCACCGCGACCCGGTAGGCCTGGTCGGACACGACGAGCGCGACCGTCACAGGGTTCTGATCCGGCATACGTCGAACGACCCGTTTGAACTCGGCCGCGTCCAGCAGCCGGGCGAGCTCGATCGTGGGTCGTTGAAAATTGTCTTCTTCGGTGATGCGTACCGGCGCCGTGTGTACTGCAAGCCGGAGCCTGATCGCCGGACGATGAGCCCTGTTGTGTAAATAGAGCTTGCCCTGCAGGAAGTAGGCGGCATCGATCAAAGCAGGCAGCTCGGATTCGGGATAGACGGCCAAAGCCCCGTCGCCGGTCGACGAGTAGTTCGCCCGGCTCCGCTCCTCGACTCCGACATGTTCCAACGCTTCAAGGACGAAATCCGTGGCATTCCCCCTGACCTCCTCCAGCAGGTCGTCGTCCACACTCGACGATCCGATCACGTCGTAGCCGAACAGGGCGCCAGTCTTGGGCATCTGTCGCATGGTTCGCACCTCTCTGTGGCGGTATGCACGAAGAGTTTTAGGTGCGAAGGCAATCCGTTCTCCCGGAAAACCGGGGGACGGGAGATCAGGGCTGTGCTAGAGGCCAGCTGAGGAGCCGGTGCGGATCGTTCATGACGATCTGCAGCCGCCCTGTCGAGATCAGGCCTGCGGCACGCAGCGCGACCAGGACCTCATCCACCGATTTTTCTGCCGCCGCGACGCTTTGGGCGAGTTCTCTACGGCTGAATCCGCGGATGACCACTTTTCCGCCGGGCTCCGGGCTTCCGTACATAGCGGCCCATGAGGCCAGTTTTCGGCTGACCCGAGCGGCCACACTCTCGGACGCATAGGAGAGTCGCTCCTGATCAGAATCACGCAGGCGGTCGCGTATGACGCTGAACACATGGGCCATCGCTTCAGGGTGTCTGCGGATGAAGGAACGGAAAGCCGACCTGGAAACCTCGGTCACCTCCCCGTCCACGCGTCCGGTACCGCAGGTCGAACGCGGGATTCCTTCCAGCGCGCTCGTTTCGCACAGCAGGTCGCCGGCACCTCGGAAGCCGAGAATGAGCTCGGTTCCCGCTGGGGAGATCATGTGGACCTTGATCGAGCCTGACTCGACCAGGAACACATTCCCTGGCGCGTCGCCTTCCATGAAGAGCTGATCACCTGCGGTGAACTTCCTGGTCGTTCCCAGCTTCCGGAAGTCGGAGAGCGTGATTCGCCCTAGCCGGGAGGCGAAGGTCGACCTGGGCGCACCATCCACGCATCCAGTCTCACTGATCATCCGACCTGCTGGTACCGCCCGAACGGGCTGATTGATCGGGCGCGGGGAAGCGGATTTCGTTCCGGTCGATCTTGGCGTTGGCCGCCTCGATCAGGTCCACGCCGAGACTGTTCGCGAGCTGGAGGAGGTACAGCGTGACGTCGGCGAGCTCGTCGACCACGTTGTGTGCCAGCTCGGGATCGGAGCGCCACTCCGCGGACTCCTCCGGGGTGAGCCATTGGAACAGCGAAGTCAGCTCGCCGACTTCGCCGGACAGCGCCATGACCAGGTTCTTCGGCGTGTGGAAAGGTTCCCAGTCCCGTGCTGCGGCGAAGTCGCGGAGGCGCTGGTTGAGATCGTCGAGTGTCACGTGCCGTGCCTACCAGATCGTCACGGTGCGCTAACGGCCGTATGGCGGACGCTCGTTGACGTGCAATTTGCAAATTGCATAACGTCGCTCCGCGTCGGGAGACCGATCCGGAAGGAAAGCCTTGACGTACCAGCGAAGCCTTCGCTCTCGCGTGCTCTCCATCGCGTTCGTGCCGAGCGCGGCCTTGGTGCTCGTCGCGTTGTTCATCGGCGGATTCCTCGTGCAGCAGGCCATCGAGGACCGCGACGACGCCGAGAACGGGGCGGTCACGCTCGCCGACGCGAGCCGCGGGATCGCGTCGCTGCAGCGGGAGCGGGCAGCCGCGTTGAAGGCGCCGGGCAGCCGCTCCGCCACCTACACCGCGTACGCCGACCGCATCGACACCTCGCTTTCCTCCCTGCGCGAGATCGTGCGGGCGGCCCCCGATGCCGAGGTCGGCTACCAGCAGACGATCGCCGTCGAACTGCTCACCGTCGTCGAAGGCATGGACCGCAGCGATTCCCTCGCGGTCGCCGGGATCGACGACGCGGGGCGGCGCGACTACGCCGCCGCCGTGGGCGCCTACCGGTCCAGGCTCGACGCGATCGCCGGAAAACTGACGGAAAGTAGCCGTCGGAATTACCGGGAGCTCGTCGGAAGTGAGGACTGGGGCCGGTTCACCGCGGTCGAAACCGCGTTGAGCGCGGCCACGCCGCCGCCCGTCGGCCAGGAGTCCTGGCGGGTCGCGGCCGGTGTCGTCGGCCGGACCCTCGGTGACCTCGCCGCGCGCCAGATCGAGTACTCGGCGCAGCTCGCGGTCGACAGCGGACGCCGGGTGCTGAGCGGAGCCCTCGCCGCCGCCACGGCGATTTCGCTGCTCGCGGGGGTGGTGATGGCGATCGTCATGCAGCTCGCCCGCCGGCTGCCGACCCCGATCCCGACCTGGTCACACCTGGTGAGCGATTACGCCGAAAAGAGCACGCTGTTGGCCCACACGAGTCGGCGAAGCGGTCGGGCAGACTTGTCCGGGTGAGTTCCCCGACGGATCTGCGCCCCTACCTGCGTACCTTGGACGCGGAAACGCTGGCGGACCTGCTGCACGCCCAAGCCGAGCGTGACCCTGCGTTACGGCAGGCCCTGGAGAGCCGCTTCGCCACCCAGGGGAGTGATGTCGCCGAGGCGCACCGTCTCCTCGACACCGCCGTGCTGGCGGGGAACGTCGAGTACGCCGCGAAGGTCGGTTCCGTCCTCGACACGCTTCAGCGGCTTCTCGACGCCGGCAGCCGGGCCGACCTCGCCCCGCTCGCCCGCCGGACCGTGGACGACATCAGCGAAATGCTGGAGCAGATCGACGACGCCTCGGGCGAGGTCGCGGACCGCCTGGACCGGGCCGTCGAGCTGTACGCGCGGGCCTGCGTGGCGCATCCGCCGGATCCCGAAAGCCTGGCCGCCTGGATCCTCGAAGTGGAGTTCGATGGCCCCGGCTGGCCCGTCATCGACCTTGCCGACTTCGCCTCCGCTCTGGGGGACAAGGGAATCGCGCGGATAAAGTCCACAGTGGACAGCGTGCTGGCCGAGCAGCCGTCCGGCGCGAAACGCGAGACGGCCGAGCGCCTGCGCGAGGAGCTGGCGGAGGTGTCCGGTGACGTCGACGCGCTCGTCGCGATCCTCGCCGCCAAGCCGCCGCGGGTGGACGTCAGTCTCAAGATCGTGCGCGTGCTGCGCGCGGCGGGGCGGCACAGCGAGGCCATCGCGCATGCGGCGCGGGCGCTCACGCACGACAAGAAGGAAGAAGCGCCGCCGACGGAGAAAGATCCTTTGTCGCGCAAGGACTTTGATGAGAACCCCACCGCCGCGACGTACCTCGCGCTGCGTGAGGAGTCGCTGGAAACGGGGCGCTGGGTCGCGCAGCGGAAGACCGCACTCGCCCGATTGCGTGAACTCGCCGCCGGGAGCACGGAGGCCGCCGACGAACTCGTCCGCGCGTTGCTCGGCGAGGACCGCGCCGACGAGGCATGGCGGGCGGCGGTGCGATTCGAGGCCTCATTGCCGGTGCGGGTCGAACTCGCTGATTCCCGTTCCGTCGCCCATCCCGCGGAAACCATTCCCGTGTACCGGGACCATGTCGAAGAATTGATCACCCGGAAGGATCCGAACGCCTACCGCGAAGCGGCCCGGCAACTGCGCAAACTGCGCACGGCGCACAAAAAGGCCGGTACGGCTGAAGAATTCAGCTCGTACCTCGGCACATTGGTGGAAATACACAAACGCAAGACGCGGCTGATCGCCGAGGTCAAAGCGGCGAGAATCGCGATTCCCAAACCGGTCAGGGCGTAACCGCGCCCGCCGCCTATCGTTATTCGAAGCGAACCGAGGAAAACCGGCGAAGAGGGTGAAGTCGCGGTGGTCGGTGAACCGGTGTCCCCCCGCGTCCTCCCCGCGACCGGACCCCGTGTTCCGCGCCCAGGGCCACCGCGACGAGCCCGGCCGGGTCCGCGTGAAAACATGTCGCCATGAGTCCGGTCAGCCGTGCCCGCAAGAAGGCAGCCCAGCCCTCCACTCCGAGTGTGACGGGCCTCTTCAAGGACGTCCTCCGGGACTTCTCGACCCTCGGTGCCGAGCCCGAGGTGCTCGACGTCGAGCTGCTGACCTCCGAAGTGCTCGGCCAGTGGTGGGAGATCGAGCTCGAAGAGGACGAAACGCCGCTGGGCCTGGAGCTCATCGCGTTCGCCGAGCGGAAGATCACGCCGGCCGCGGCCGCCCTCCTCGCCGGGCTGCGGGTCTTCGCCGAGACCGAGGAGGAGCGCGAGGCGGCCGCTTCGGCGCTGAACACCGTGCTGGGCCGCGGCATCCCGGAACCGGAATGGGCGGCGGACCTGGCCGCGGTAACCGTCGGGGAGTGCTGGCGGACCGGTGACGTCTTCGGCGACGAGTCCTCCCTTCTGTGCGTCTTCACCCGCGGCGGTGCCGAACACGGCTTGCTCGCGCTGGTCGACTTCACCGAGGGTGGCCGGATCCGCGACGTTGTCGTGGTCGACAAGCCGCAGGACGTGCTGGCCGAGATGCGGCAGCAGGCCGCCGACGACCCGGAGCTGGTCACGCTGGAGCGGGTGCTGCCCGAGCGCGCCCACCAGCTGCTGGCGGACGGGCTGGCCGCGACGGACGTCGTCGAGGAGCCCGACGTCAGCGAGGACTACGCGCGGTTCCACGCGCTCGCGCTGGCCTGGATCCGGGCGCTTCCCGCTCCCGAGCCGTCGCCCGAGATCACCGAATGGCCCGAGCAGGTCCGCGAAGAGGTCGTCGCCGACTTCATCGGCTCCGGGCTCGTGGAGGACACGGAGGCGACGCGGTTCTACGCGCGCTTGCTCGTCGACTACGGCTGTGAGACCGAGCCGGGCAGCCCGCTGCGGGTCGGTCCCGAGAAGCTCGCCCGGTTCCTCGAATCGCTGCTGGACGGGGAATTCGAGATCGACGAGGCCTACGAAGACGCGCTGGAGCCCGCTCTCCTCGGCTGGGTCACCTGGGCCGCCGACCGCGCCGGGCTCCCCGAGGCCGCGCGTGTCGCGCTGCTGGAGAGCGCCACCGAGTTCCTGGAGGAATTCGCGCAGGACGAGGACTCCGCGCTCGACGTCTACTTCGACGGCTCCGAGGGGATCGAGGACCCGGCGGAACTCGCGGAAGCCCTGGCGCGCCGGATGTTTGCCGTCCCGACGGTCTACGCGGAGATCGGGGACGAGGAGCTGGAGCTCGAACCCGCCGACCCCGAACAGCGCCGTCTCCTGGTGATCGGCGAGCACCCCGAGTACCACGAGGCGCTGGCCGAGGAGACCTTCGACGGCGAACCGCGGATGCGGCTCGCGCTCAAGACCACGGTCGTCGACCAGCTCTGGGCCGACGAGCCCGCCGAGGTCTGGCAGGCCGTGCGGCGGCTGAGCGAGACCGGGCAGGAGCGGGAGGAGATCTTCGACCGCCTCATCGACGCGCTGTCCGCCCAGCTCACCGAATCGGGCGAGCACGAGATGGACTACGACGTCGACGACTACCGGAAGGCGCTCGACGAGCTCGCCTGAACCCCGTTTTCCCCGGTCACACCCCTCCCCCCTTGCCAACCCACCCCATTCTGTCTAGTCTGTCTAGATGGAAGCAGCAACCTGGCAAGTGCAGGACGCCAAGCAGCGGCTGAGCGAGCTGCTGCGCCGCGCCGCGTCCGATGGGCCGCAGTTCGTCACGAAACATGGGGAGGAGGTGGCCGTGGTGCTGGACATCGTGGATTACCGCAGGTTGACCGGAAGCGGTGAAGCCGTCGATTTCAAGCTCGTGCTCTCCGGAGAGCACCACCATCCCGAGTACGGGGAGGCGCTGGCCGACGTACTGGAGGAGATCGCCGCCGAACGCGCGGAAGACCTGCCGAGAGATGTCGTGGAGGTGAGCGGGTGAGCTTTCTGCTGGACACGAACATCGTGTCCGAGGCTCGGCGCCGCACGCAGAACCCGGGTTTCGCCCGGTGGTGGGGTGGAGTGTCGTCGAGCAGGCTCTATCTGAGCGCGCTGACGGTGGGGGAGATCGAGAGGGGGATAACGAAGCTCAGGAATCGAGGCGAGCGGGACAGGGAGCGCGCGGAAGCGCTGACCGAGTGGCTGTCCGGGCTCACCGCGCAGTTCTCGGAACGGATCCTTCCGGTGACCGCCGAGATCGCCGCCGAATGGGGCAGGCAGTACGCGCCGCGCAAAGTGCCGTCCATCGACGGGCTGATCGCCGCGACCGCCCGGGTCCACGACCTGACCCTGGTCACCAGGAACCTCGCCGATATGGCCGGGCTCGGTGCGCAGGTGCACGATCCGTTCGACTGAAGGAAGCTCCGAGAGGATCAAGACGTCCGGACGCCTTGATCGGCCGGAGTGCGGCTTGCCGAAGTGTGGTCTGCCGAAGTGTGGTCTGCCGAAGCTCGGCCCGCCAGAGTTCAGGCCTGCCGAAGCTCAGCCCAGAGGTGCCGCGGGAGTGCCCTTGCTCTCCGTGACTTGCGGCTTCTTCCGGCGGCGGTCTCCACGGGCGTCGTCGAAGTCGACGACGAAGGCGCCGGCGGCCATGGCCACCAGGAGTGCGAGTCCGAGTATCGAGCCGACCCAGGTCAGGATGATCGAGAACATCGTGAGCCTCCTCCCTGCTCAAGGTCCTTTTCGAGACCTCGTGAACCCCTGAGACAAGGGTCGCCTCGGGGGCCTGTAGCCGGTATCGGCCAACCGGTTACACGTACTGAGCGTGGATCGGCCGATCGGCCGAGGAATGCCACCGCCCGACAGCGGTGCGCGACCAGCGGGCACCACCGGCTCTCCGATGGTGCGAAGGCTGGTCTTTGTGAGGGAACGGCCGGAAGTCGCCCGTGTGATCGGGTCCCGACGAAGTGATCTTGGAACCCGCCGTGAACGCTCGCCGTGAGTAGAGAATCCGTGCTTGCCCGGTTACGCCGTGTCGTGGTCTCACCGACGTGCCTCGCGAGTCATGCCCGATCACGCGTGTTACGCCCCCGATCACGCGAGTTACGGCCTCGATCACGCGAGTTGCACCCTCGATCACGTGAGTTACGGCCTCGATCACGCGAGTTGCACCCTCGATCACGCGAGTTACGCCCCCAGTCACGCGAGTTACGGCCTCGATCACGCGAGTTACGCCTCCCAAGCACGCGAGTTGCACCCTCGATCACGCCAGTTACGCCTCCGATCACGCGAGTTACGGCGCCAATCACGCATGTTGCGCCTTCGATCACGCGAGTCACGGCCCCGATCACGCGAGGTCGGGCTTCGGCCACGTGAGTTCCGCCCTAGATCACGTGAGTTGCGGCTTCGGCCACGTGAGTTGCGCTTTAGAGCACGCGTGTTGCGTCCCCGCGCACGTGAGTCACAGCTCCGATCACGCGAGCTCCAGCCTCAGAGCTTGCGCAGCCGGACCCGGTTGATCGCGTGGTCGGCGTCCTTACGGAGGACGAGGGTCGCCCGGGGCCGAGTCGGTTTGATGTTCTCCATCAGGTTCGGCTCGTTGATCGTGCGCCACAGGTGGCGTGCCTCGGCGCGGGCCTCGTCGTCCGGGAGGCCGGCGAAGTGGTGGAAGTGCGACGCGGGGTCCGCGAAGGCGGTGTGCCGCAGCTTGAGGAAGCGCTCGATGTACCAGCGTTCGATGTCGGTCGTCGGCGCGTCCACGTAGATCGAGAAGTCGAACAGATCGGAGACGGTGAGCCGAGGGCCGGGCTGAAGGACGTTCAACCCTTCGAGGATCAGGATGTCGGGTCGCTGAACGACCTGTTCCTCGTCGGGAAGGATGTCGTAGGCGAGGTGCGAGTACACCGGAGCGCTGACCCGTTCCGCCCCGGACTTCACGTCGGTGACGAACCGCAGCAGTGCCCGGCGGTCGTAGCTCTCCGGGAAACCCTTGCGGTGCATGATCCCGCGCCGCACCAGTTCCGCGCGCGGATAGAGGAACCCGTCGGTGGTGACCAGGTCGACCCTGGGGTGATCCGGCCAGCGGGCGAGCAGGGTGCGCAGGATGCGCGCGGTGGTCGACTTGCCGACGGCGACGCTTCCGGCGATCCCGATGATGTACGGCACCTTGGTGCCCCGACTGTCTTCACCGAGAAAGGTGGTGGTGGCCTCGTACAACCGTTGCCGGGCGGCGACCTGGAGATTGATCAGCCGGGAGAGCGGCAGATAGACCTCGGCGACCTCGGCCAGGTCGACCTGTTCGCCGAGACCGCGCAGCCGCAGCAGTTCCGCGGCGGTCAACGGCAGAGGGGTCGACCTGCGCAACTCGCGCCACTGCTCACGGTGCAGCTCGACGTAGGGACTGAGCTCACGGACCCGCGGCATCGCACACTCCTCGCCCGTCGCCTGCGCTGGCGCCGTACAAAACCGTGTTGACGAGTTCTCGGCGGGTGAACGTGCCTCGAACCGGATGAAGCCGCTTTAACGGTAGGGCTTACGGCTCGTGAACGCGCTGCGATGTGATGTACCCCGCTTCAGGGCGTTACCGTCCGTTACGGGTACGGCCCGGCGTGAAGACCTCGTTCCACGCCGCGGCGACCTGCCGTGCGCACGACGCGGGCGCGACGCCGCCGAAACCGGTACCGAGTCCGGGCATCGCGATCGTGTGGACGAGATCACGGATCCGGCCCTGGTCGAGCCTGCCGTCACGCCATTGCCGGAACACCGCCCGGGCGGCCAGGTACGGGTGCACGGTGTCACGCGGGAGGCGTTCGCCGGGTTCCCGCATCGTCGGCGCGCTGATCAGCCAGGCGGGCTCGGCCTCGCCGGTGGGCACGACCACCGCTTCGCCGATCGGGAGCTCCCCGCCGTGGTAGGCGAGCACCGCGCTGCGCACGTTCTGCTCGACCTCGGGATAGGCGCGGGCATAGACGGCGTCGATGCCGCCGCGCATCCAGCCGTAGGAGTTCGCGGGGCTGACGACGGCCTGCGCGACGACGTCGAGCACGGACCCGCGGTGCACGAAGACCCGGCCGTCCACCGTGTCCGCGACGGTCGTCCAGGCTTGTGCGAGCAGGTCATCGACGGCGCACAACACCAGCTCCGGAGTGGGGCGGTCCGAGAGGGGAGGAAAGGAGGAGCCGGCGTCCTCGTGGCCGGTGCGCGTGCCCGGTTCGGCGGTCACGCCCTAAGCATGACAAAAAAAGCCACCCGGCGTAACCGGTGCGCGTACCGGCTGTCCGAGTGAAAGTCGCCACCCGCGCCGTGCGTAATCTGGCGGGGTGTCACGGATCGCTTACTTCGGCCCCCAGGGAACCTTCACCGAACAGGCCGCGCGCCGGCTCGCCCCCGGGGAGGAGCTGATCCCGGCGGAGACCATCCCGGCGGCGCTGGCCGCGGTGCGCTCGGGCGCGGCCGACGCCGCGTGCGTCCCGATCGAGAACTCCGTGGAGGGCGCGGTCACCGCCACCCTCGACAGCCTGAGCGAGGCCGAGCCGCTCGTCGCCGTGGCGGAGGTGCTGCTGCCGGTGCACTTCAGCGTGCTGACCCGGCCGGGCACCACCGAGATCCGCACCGTCGCCAGCCATCCGCACGCGCTCGCCCAGGTCCGCCACTGGGTCGAGGCGAATCTGCCGGGCGCGCATCCGGTCGCGACGTCGTCCACGGCGGCGGCCGCGGTCGCGGTGGACGCGGGCGAGTTCGACGCCGCCGTCACCGCGCCGGTCGCCGTCGAGCACTACCCGCTGGAGGTGCGGGCCACCGAGGTCGCCGACGTCCGCGACGCCAAGACCCGGTTCCTGCTGGTCCGCGCGCCCGGCGAGCTGCCGGAGCCGACGGGGGCGGACCGCACGTCGATCGTCGCCGCCGCGACGAACCGGACCGGTGCCCTGGCCGAACTCCTCACCGAACTGGCGGTCCGCGGCATCAACCTGACCAAGCTGGACGCCCGCCCGACCAGGAACAACTTCGGCGAGTACCGCTTCTTCATCGACTTCGAGGGGCATGTGGCCGAGCCCCGGATCGGCGACGCGCTGGCCGCGTTGCGCCGCCGGTGCCGGAACGTCCGGTTCCTCGGCTCCCACCCGCGCGCGGACAACGGCACGACCGAGATCGAACCGGGCGCCGCCAACGAGGATTTCACCGACGCGATCGGCTGGGTCGAGTCGGTACGGAAGGGAGCACAGGCGTGAAACTTCTCCTCGTCCGCCACGGCCAGACCGAAGGCAACGTGCGTGGCGCGCTCGACACCGCACTGCCGGGGCCGCCGCTCACCGAGCTCGGCCGCGAGCAGGCCCAGAGCCTCGTGACGCGGCTGGACGGCGAGCCGATCGTCGCGGTCTACGCCTCGCAGGCGGTCCGCGCCCAGCAGACCGCCGCGCCCCTGGCGGCCGAACGGGGCTTGGACGTCCAGGTCCTCGACGGCGTGCACGAGGTCGCGGCGGGCGATCTCGAAGGCAAGACGGACAAGGACTCGATCACGACCTACATGAGCGTCGTGCGCCGGTGGACGCTCGGCGAGCTCGACCCGCCGATCCCCGGCGGCGAGACCGGTGCGCAGGTCCGCGCCCGGATGCTCGACGCGGTCGCCCGCCTCCGCGCCAAGCACGAGCAGGCCGACCCCGACGGCACGGTGGTGCTGGTGAGCCACGGCGGCGCGATCCGCCTCGGCGGCGAATGGCTCGCCGGGAACGTGACCGCCGAGGTCGCCAACCAGGGGCTCATTCCCAACACCGGGATCGTCGAACTCGTCGCGGCCCCCGCCGGCTGGACCTGTCTCACCTGGGCGGACGCCCCCGTCGAGGCCTGACCAGGGACGTTTGCCTCCGCGCCCGCCGGGGAATACCCCCCACAAGATCGATTAACACCTTGTGGGGAATTAACCGATGGAGCGCAACCCCCACGGCGGACAACACGTCTACTGAACGGTGGGTCACCCGGCATTGTCCGGTTACAGGGAGGCGAATGACCATGATTCGTTCGAAACTGATCTCCATCGGCGGTCTCGTCGCGGGTACCGCCGGGCTTCTGCTGCTCAGTGCCTGCGGTGCGGAACCCGCGCCCGTCGCGCAGAACACGTCCGCGTCGCCGTCGAGTTCGGCGCCGGACACCTCCGCCGCGCCCAGCGCGAGTTCGTCGAGCCCGGCTCCCGCCCCGCAGCCCGCCCAGTCGCCCGCACCGGCGCCGAAGAACGACGGGCTGTGCAAGGCGGGCGACGTCAAACTGTCCATCAAGGACGGTGACGCCGCCGCGGGCACGGTGTACCGCAAGCTCGTCATCACCAATTCGAGCGGGCACCCGTGCACCATCCAGGGTTTCCCCGGCGTCTCCTACGTGACCGGCGCCGACGGCCACCAGGTCGGTGAGGCCGCGTATCGCGACGGCGCCAAGGGCGCCCCCGTCCAGCTCGCCAACGGCGAGAGTGCGGTCGCCGACGTCGGTTTCGTGAACGTCCGCAACTACGACGAGGCGGTCTGCAAGCCCACCGAGACCCGTGGGCTGCGGGTGTACCTGCCGCAGGAGACGGCCTCGAACTTCGTGCCGGTGCAGGGACTCGGCTGCGCGGGGAAGATCCCGGGCAATCAGCTGACCGTCCAGACCGTCCACAAGGGCTAGAGCTGGGTGCAGAGCTGTTCGGCCTGTGCCAGGTGCCGCTGGCCCGAGATCTGGTTGAAGTGCAGGCTGAACACCATCCGGCTGACACCGTCGATATGTTCGGCCAGCGGCCGGTAGGTGTCGTTGGCGGCGGCCGCCGCGGCGGAGAGTTCGCGTGCGGCCGTCATCCGGTGCAGGACTTCGGGGGCTAGAACGGCCACGGTCCGTTCGCCGGGTGCCGAATCGGTGGTGTCCGGGATCGTGCCGACCCTGGCCAGCGCCGAACAAGCGTGTTGCGCGTCTTCGAGCGCCCCCGCGTCGACGCCCGAGAGCGCCCACAGCATGCCGATCACGCCACCGCCGATCACGAAACCGGCGAAGGCGGTGAGTACCTGCGGACGTCTCGAAGGTTCTGTCGTCCCCACGCCGGCCTCCGGCACCAGTGTCTGCTGCATCGCGGACCTCCCCGTCACCCGTGGCGGTGATGGGCTATTTCAGCACCAAAGACCTTTGTTTTCACCGGTCTTGGTGGAGAACCCGCTCCTCCGTGGCCGATTCGTCATCGAAGGCTCCTTGCCGTAACGAGACGAACGCGAAACCGGCTACTCCGAACAGCAGCAGCCCGGACGTGAGGAAGGTCCGGGCCGGGGAACCGAGGGCGTGGGTGAGGACGCCGCCGAGCAGGGCGCCGATCGGGATCGCTCCCCATACGACGGTGCGCCACACGCCGAGGACCCGGCCGAGCAGGTCGCCGGGGACGAGTGTGTGCCGCGCCGTGCCGAGCACGATGTTCACCGCGACCACGGCGGCCGCGAACAGACCGAACAGTGCCGCTCCCGCCACCGGCGAACTCGTTAGGCCCATGCCGGTGAACGCCGCGCCGCAGCAGGCCGTGCCGCCGACGAGGACCGCGCGACGGCTGGTCGCCTTCACCAGCCGCGGGGCGGCGGCCGCGCCGAGCAGGCCGCCGATGCCGCCGACGAACGCGAAGAGCCCGAAGGCCGCTTCGCTGAGACGCAGGTACTCGATCGCGTAGAGCACCAGCTGTGCCTGCGCGAGTTCGCTGACCAGGCTGATCAGCCCGGCGACGACGACCAGCCGCAGCACCAGCCGGCTGTGCTTCAGCCAGCGGAAACCCTCCGCAAGTTCGGCACGGAGGTTGGCGGGCGCGTCGCCGGTGGCTCTCGGCCGGTAGCTCCCGGCGAGGCCGATCAACACGGCGGCCGCGATCGCGAAGCCCACCGAGTTGAGCAGGAACGGGAACGTCGCGAAGAGCGCGAAGGTGAAGCTGCCGACCGGCCCGCCCAGGAAGGTCTGCCCCACGATCTCGCAGGCCTGGAGCTTGCTGTTCGCGCTGTCGAGCGAACCCTCGCCGACGACCGCCGGGATGAGCACGTTCGCGGCACTGTCGGCGACCACCTCCGCGAAGCCGATGAGCAGGGCGGCGGCGTAGACCAGCCAGATCGTCACCCCGCCCGCGGCGACCAGGGCGGCCGTCCCGCCGACGACCACCGCGCGGACGCCGTTCGCGAGGATCATCGCCCGCCGCCGGTCGACGCGGTCCAGCAGCGCGCCCGCCGGGAGCGCGAACAGCAGCCACGGCAGGAACTGGGTCGCCGAAAGACCGGCGATGAGCAGCGGATCCCGGGTGAGGGTGACCGCGAGCAGCGGGAACGCCACCTTGCCGATGCCGTCGCCGAGGTTCGACGCCGCGCTGGAGGCGAGCAGCCAGCGCAACCGCCGGTCACCCCTCCCGCGTGTCGCCGATCCGGCCATGTCCGCCTCCCGGGCATTCGCCGGCGCCGGCCGGCGACAAGGTGTCGAAAGTTTAGCCGGGGCTGTCGCCCAAAGTGGCTGGTTTGTTACACCGAGTTAAGATTCCGGAGAACCCATGGTGCTCCACGCACAAAAATCACCGACCATGCCGCCTTCGGCGCGGAATCCGTCGCGGGGGAGCAAGGGACCTTTGCTACCACCCCGGCGGCGGCTCAGCCCCACCCGAGCTCGTGCAGACGCGCGTCGTCGATGCCGAAATGGTGGCCGACCTCGTGGATGACCGTGATCAGCACCTCCTCGACGACGTCCTCCTCGGTGTCGCACATCTCCAGCAGCGGGCGCCGGTAGATCGAGATCCGGTCCGGCAGCACCCCGCCGTACTCGTGGGTCCGCTCGGTGAGCGCGACCCCGTGGTACAGGCCGAGGATCGTGGGCGACTCTTCGTTGAACTCCTCAACGAGTACCACGACGTTGTCCATGGCGTCCGCGAATTCGGGCGGCAGCTCGTCCAGCGCCTCCGAAACCAGCTCCTCGAACCGCTGCTGCGTCATCTCGACGGGCACGCGATCACCCTCCGGTCTTCGGCGGGGAGGACGACGACGGCGGCGGGGCCTCGCCGGTTCCGACCTTGACGCTCCCGGTGACCGGCGCCAGCCCCTTGTTGTCCGGCAGGACCGCCGCCACCTTGCAGTTCACCAGCGTCGACCCGGCGTCCCAGCTCTCCTGCTCGCGGACGTCCCAGCTGATGATGAGCTTCTTCGCCGCCAGGTCCGCGTTGCCGCTGTACTCCTGCGCGGCCGTCGAGCACTCGGTGTCCAGCCAGGTGTTCTGCTGCTCCTGCGACGGGTAGCCGTCCTTGAACTTCGTCTTGAGGTCGAGCGTCGCGAAGATCTCGTACGAGTGCGCCTGCGCGCAGTCGATGGGGTCGCCGAAGCTGTTGTTGAGCAGCGCGAGGCAGGTGCCCGGCTCCCAGACGGCGGACTGGTTCTGGTCCTTCGCCGGCCCCTTGGTCGGCTGGAGCTTGCCGCCCTGGCCCGCCCACTGCAGACCGCACCGCAGCTGCCGGTCGCCGTCGGCCCACTGCGCGGGCGTCGGCCGGAGCAGGTTCATGCTCAGCTTGCCGTACGGATCCAGCGTGCGGCCGAGGTACGGCTTGACGTCGATCGTGCACTGCGACCTGGAGATCTCCTGCCACTGCTCCAGGTTCGGGCTCGGCGCCCCCGGCGGGTACTGCGCGCCGATGTCGACGATGCTGGTGACCTCGAACAGATGGGCCTCGGCGCACGGCACGCGCCGCGCGTCGGTGGCGTCCGGATTGTTCCAGGTCAGACAGGTGCCAGGAGGAGACTGGAACGCCTCGGCCGCGGCGGGCGACAGTTTGGGGGCGCCGCCGCCCGCACCGCCCTCCGGGCCCACGTTCCACGAAAACGCCACACTCAGCGAAAGCGCGATGATCGCGCCCGCGAACACACCGGCCATGAGGAGCCGGGTGCGCAGGGTGCTCAGCGCGTTTCGCGGATCACGGAACCGCTCGGCCTGTTGAGACATCCACTCCATGATGCCCGCGCCGCACGTAAGGTGCGCGTACCGGGTGGTTAGTGTTGAGACACGGGTTCGGGCCGGCGGGCGATTACGGAGCTTCGATGACGCAGGATGACAACCAGGGGGCACAGGGGCCTCAGGAGCCGCCCAAGCGCGGCTCCATGCGCTTCCAGGACGGCAGCACGCAGGCGCGGCAGCCGTCGTTGGCCGAGCAGCGGGCGCGACAGCAGGCACTGGCGGAACAGGAGCGCCAGGAGGCGCTGGCCGCCGAAGCCGCTCGCGCCGCCGAGAAGAAGTCTTCGACCAAGAAGAAGATCCTGATCGGAACCGGTGTGACGGTCGGTCTGGTCGGTCTGGTGGCGACGTTCTACACGGTCGCGAAGCCGGAGAACGTCACGGCCGTCTGCACCACCAAGGACGGGATCGTCGACCAGGACGACAACTGCGACGAGCGCTACGTGACGTCCCACGGCGGCTACCACTCCGGTGGCTTCTTCTTCATCCCGATCGGCGGCGGCAACTACAACAGCTACCGCTACAACTACGGCGGGTCCGGCGCGATCGGGCAGCGCGTGTCGGGTGGTTCGTACACCGCGCCGTCGAACGCGAACATCAGCACGAAATCGGGCAAGTCCGTCCAGCGCGGCGGGTTCGGCATCAGCGGCAAGAGCGGCTCCGGCGGCAGCGGCAAGAGCGGGGGCTCGTAGGTGTACCGGGATTCCAAGCCGCCCCGGCGGGACTGGCAGAACATCGTCGAAGAGCAGGGCCTGGTCTTCGGCACGCCCGCCCGCGACGGCTCCGGCAAGTCCCGGCCGTACTGGGACGAGTCGGTCCACTACGTCTTCGACATGGACGAGATCCTGTCCGTCGAGGCGGACGTGGAACTGCTGCACTCGATGTGCCTCGAAGCCGTCGACAACGTGATCACCACCGAGCAGTACCACCGCTTCGGCATCCCCGAGTGGGTCTGGCCGCATATCGCCGAATCGTGGAAGCGGCAGGATCCGCACGTCTACGGCCGGTTCGACCTGCGCTATGACGGCAAGAGCCCGGCGAAGCTGCTCGAGTACAACGCCGACACCCCGACCTCGCTCATCGAGGCCGCGGTGCTGCAGTGGCACTGGAAGACCGCGGTCTTCCCCGAGAACGACCAGTGGAACTCGATCCACGAGAAGCTGGTCGAGCGCTGGGGCGAACTCGCCGACAAACTGCCGTCGAACGAACTGCATTTCACCTGGTCGTCGGCCGATCCGTCCGGTGAGGACCACGTGACGACGGCGTATCTGCAGGAGACCGCGGCCGAGGCCGGGCTCGACACCGTCGGCCTGTCGATCGAGGAGATCGGCTGGGACCCGGTGCTCAAACGGTTCGTCGACCTCGAAGAGGCGCAGATGGCGACCGTGGTGAAGCTCTACCCGTGGGAATGGGTGGTCGACGAGGAGTTCGGCCGCTTCGCCGTCGAGACCATGCCGCGCACGCTGTGGGTCGAGCCGCTGTGGAAGATGATCCTCTCCAACAAGACGCTGCTGGCGATCCTGTGGGAGAACTACCCGGGCCATCCGAACCTGCTGCCCGCCTTCGCCGACGACCCCGGTCTGCTGACCGAGTACGTCCGCAAGCCGAAACTCGGCCGCGAGGGCGCGAACGTGCAGATCGTCGCCACCGGGTACGAGACGCAGACCGACGGCGTCTACGGTGCGGAAGGGTTCGTCTACCAGGCGTTCGACCCGCTCCCCGAGTTCCAGGGCTACCGGCCCGCGCTCGGCGCGTGGATCGTCGGGGACCAGGCCGCCGGCCTCGGGATCCGCGAGACCGCGGGCCTCGTCACCGACGACGGTGCGGCGTTCGTCCCGCACATCATCGTCGAGTCGTGATAGAAGCAACCGCACAAACCTGACATTCCTGACCAGCACGTACCTCTGGGAGCACCCTGTGACCACCACCCTTGCGCTGTCCGACACGTTCGGCTCCGACCTCGTGCGAGGGATCGGCGCGATCCTGCTGTACGGCGTCGTCGGCCTGCTGCTGATGTTCGCCGGGTTCTGGGCGATCGACTGGACCACGCCCGGCAAGCTGTCCCAGCTGGTCAGCCGCGGCCTGCCGAACGCGGTCATCGTCACCGCGTCGGGCCTGCTGTCGATGGCGTTCATCGTCGTCGTGGCGATCGCGAACTCCGCCAGCGACCTGACCGAGGGCCTCATCACCTCGCTGGTCTACGGCCTGCTCGGCATCGTCGTCCAGGTGCTGGCCGTCCGGCTGCTGGAGTGGGCGACCCGCATCGACGTCCGTTCGACGATCGAGAGCGAGAAGTTCGCTCCGGTCAGCGTCGTGGTCGCGGCCGCGCACCTGGCCCTCGGCCTGGTCGTGGCCGTCGGCATCTCGTGACTTCTTAACCTGCTGAAACCGGCATCGGCGCACGATTCCCACTAACGTGGGGGTCGTGCGCCTTTTGAGGACACCGGACGACCGGTTTTCGGACCTGCCCGATTTCGACTTCGAACCGCGCTACGCGGAACTCGTCGACCTTCACGGCGGCGTGATCAGAGTGGGATACGTGGAGGCCGGACCCGAGGACGGGCCGCCCGTCCTCCTGCTCCACGGCGAGCCGACCTGGTCCTACCTCTATCGCAAGGTCATCCCGGTGCTCGCCGACGCCGGACTGCGCGCCATCGCGCCCGACCTGGTCGGCTTCGGCCGATCCGACAAACCCGGCGACATGGTCGACCACACCTACCAGCGGCACGTCGAGTGGATGCGCGCGTTCGCCTTCGACGTCCTCGACTTGACCGACGTCACCCTGGTCGGCCAGGACTGGGGCGGTCTGATCGGCCTGCGGCTGGTCGCCGAGAACCCCGATCGGTTCGCCAGGGTCGTCGCGGCCAACACCGGCCTCCCCACCGGCGACACCGACATGCCCGAGCTGTGGCACAAGTTCCGCGACACCGTCGAGAACGCCCAGGTGCTCGACGTCGGGCGGTTCGTCCAGTCGGGCTGTCAGACCAAGCTGTCCGAAGAGGTCCGCGCCGCCTACGACGCGCCCTTCCCGAACGAGATGTACAAGGCCGCGCCGCGCGCGATGCCTTCGCTGGTGCCGATCACCCCGGACGATCCGGCCTCGGCCGCCAACCGGGCGGCGCTGAAGGTGCTTTCGGAACTGGACAAGCCGTTCCTGGTCTCGTTCTCCGACGGCGACCCGATCACCGCGCCGTGGGGCCTCGAACTGCGGGGCTCGATGCGCGGCGCCCGCGAACTCGAGCATCCGACGATCACCGGGGCCGGCCACTTCCTGCAGGAGGACGCGGGTGGACGGCTGGGCGAGGTCATCGCGCGCTTCGTGCACTCCTGAACGCACTCCAGCGACTAAGGGTCTGGCTGGGGTGCTGGAGGAGTGGTGTCGCGAAAGCCACTTTCGGGACATCAGACGTCTCGAAAGTGGCTTTCGCGACATGATCGCCAGGGCGGTACCGGGCCCCGGCGAGACGGACGTCCGGTCAGGAGATGGCGGCCAGCGCGTCGGTGATGATCCCGAGGCCTTCGGCGGCCTCTTCGGCGGTGAGCGTCATCGGTGGCGCGATCCGCAGCACGTTGCCGTGCAGCCCGCCCTTGCCGATCAACAGCCCGCGCGCCTTGGTCTCCTCCATCATCCGCGCCGCGGCGCCCGGGTTCGGTGTCATCCCGCCGGGCTCGACCAGTTCGACGCCGATCATCAGGCCCTTGCCGCGCACGTCCCCGATCAGCGGATTCCCCGCCGCGCGCAGGCCGTCGAGCAGTTCGTTGCCGCGGGCGAGCGCGTTGGCCTGCAGGTCGTGGTCGGCGATGTGGTCGAGCACGGCGGCCGCGCCCGCCATCGCGACCGGGTTGCCACCGAAGGTCGAGATCGAGTTCGCGGTGAGGCAGTCGACGAGGTCGCCGCGCGCCACGAGACCGCCGATCGCGAGACCGTTGCCGAGGCCCTTCGCGAAGGTCATCGCGTCGGGGACGACGTCGTGCGCCTGGATCCCCCAGTAGTGTTCCCCGGTCCGCCCCCAGCCGGTCTGGACCTCGTCGGAGATGAACAGGATCCCGTACTGGTCGAGGACCTCCTTCATCGCCTTGAACAGGCCGTCCGGCGGTGAGCTGAAGCCGCCGACGCCCTGGATCGGCTCGGCGATCATGCAGGCGACGTCGCCCGAAGTGCCCGTCTCCAGGACGTCGACCAGGTCCGCGACGCAGGCGTCGATGTACTCGGTGTCCGAAAGCGCCCGGAACGGGCTGCGGTACCGGTAACCGCCGTGCACATAGCTCACCTTCACCGGGCTGAGCGACGACGCCGACCAGCCGCGGTTGCCGGTGATGCCGACCGTCGCGAACGACCGCCCGTGGTACGAGTTCCGCATCGCCAGCACCTGGTTGCTGCGCCGGTACTGGGTGGCGAGCATGAGCGCGGTGTCGTTGGCCTCGGTCCCGGAGTTGGTGAAGAACACCTTCGCGTCGGGGATGCCGGAGAGCTTCGCGATGCGCTCGGCCAGTTCGACCTGCGACCGGATCAGGTACAGCGTCGACGTGTGCAGGATGCCGGTGTCGAGCTGCTTGCGCACGGCGTCGCTGATCGCCGAGACGTCGTAGCCCATCGAGTTCGTCAGGATGCCCGCGAAGAAGTCGAGGTAGGTGCGCCCGGTCGAGTCGATGACCCGGCGGTCCTGCGCGTGCACGATCTCGATCGGCTCGTCGTAGTAGAGCGCCAGCCACGACGGCAGTACCGCCTTGTGCCGCGCCAGCAGGTCCGCATCGGTCATCGGGTTTCTCCGTCCGCAGCAGGGAGATCTCAGTATGGGGACGGCCCGAAACGGGCGGCAACGATCAGACTGTCGGGTTATCCGCGCGGACCCGCACATTTTGTGCGGTCGGCACGGACTACTCTCAGCACTCGTGATTGACCCCAGGACTCTGCGCGATGACCCGGACGTCGTGCGCGCTTCGCAGCGCGCCCGTGGCGAGGACGAAGGAGTGGTCGACAAGCTGCTCTCCCTCGACTCCCGTCGCCGGTCCTCCATCGCCGCCGCCGACAAGCTGCGCGCCGAGCAGAAGTCGCTGGGCAAGCTCATCCCCAAGGCACAGGGTGACGAGCGGGCCGAGCTGCTCGCCAAGGCGAAGGACCTCGCCGCCCAGGTCAAGACGGCCGAGGTCGAGCAGACCGAGGCGTCGGAGGAGTTCGAGCAGCTGCACCGCCTGGTGCCGAACCTCGTCCACCCCGACGCGCCCGAAGGCGGCGAGGACGACTACGTCGTGCTCAAGCACGTCGGTGAGCCGAAGAAGTTCGACTTCGAGCCGAAGGACCACCTCGAACTGTGCGAGGGCCTCGGCGCGCTCGACATGGAGCGTGGCGCGAAGGTCTCGGGCTCGCGGTTCTACTTCCTCACCGGTATCGGCGCCCAGCTCCAGCTCGGCCTGCTGAACATGGCGATCGCGCAGGCGACCGCGAACGGGTTCACCCCGATGATCACCCCGACCCTGGTGCGGCCGGAGATCATGGCGGGCACCGGTTTCCTCGGCGCGCACTCGTCGGAGGTCTACCGGCTGCGCGACGACGACCTGTACCTCGTCGGCACCTCCGAGGTCCCGCTCGCCGGCTACCACGCCGACGAGATCCTCGACCTCGGCAACGGCCCGAAGCGGTACGCGGGCTGGTCGTCCTGCTACCGCCGCGAGGCCGGTTCGTACGGCAAGGACACCCGCGGCATCATCCGCGTCCACCAGTTCGACAAGGTCGAGATGTTCGTCTACACGCGTCCCGAGGACGCCGAAGCCGAGCACGCGCGCCTGCTGGACTGGGAAGAGCAGATGCTCGCCAAGATCGAGGTCCCGTACCGGGTGATCGACACCGCCACCGGCGACCTCGGCACGTCGGCGTACCGGAAGTTCGACTGCGAGGCGTGGGTGCCGTCGCAGGGGACCTACCGCGAGCTGACCTCGACGTCGAACTGCACGACCTTCCAGGCCCGCCGCCTCGGCATCCGTTACCGCGACGACGACGGCCGCCCGCAGACCGTCGCCACGCTGAACGGCACGCTGGCCACCACCAGGTGGATCGTCGCGATCCTGGAGAATCACCAGCTCGAAGACGGTTCCGTCCGGGTGCCGGAGGCGCTTCGCCCCTTCCTCGGCGGAACCGAGGTGCTCACGCCGGCATCCAAGTAGCCGTCGGCGGTGAGGGGAAGAGGACGCATGCGGTTTCGGAATTCGCTCGCGATCGGGCTGGCGGTGCTGACGCTCGGCGGCTGCACGTCGGTCGTCGGCGGTACGGCGTCGCCGGTGCCGGGGCAGGGGCCGGTCATCACGAAGGCCGAGCCGTGCAAGCTGCTCTCGCAGGAGCAGGCGGAAGCCATCGGGGTCACCTTCCCCGGCAAGGAGCGTCCGGCGGACAAGGCCCGGAAGATCCCCGGGACCTGCCGGTATCCGGAGCTGGAGGACGCGCCCGACGGGGTCACGCTGGAGGTGTCGCAGAGCTTCGACCTCTCGCTGGTCGACTACGTCAGCGGCGCGCTCCCCGGCGAGAAGTTCGGCATCGGCGGGTTCACCTGGACCCGGTACGCGTCCATCTTCGGCCCGAGCCACTGCTCGCTGATGACCGAACTGGATCCGAAGACCTTCGTCGAGATCACCAGCGAGGCGCCCGGCGAAGACGTCACCAAGGCCTGCGACCTGGCGAAGGCCGCGGCTCCCGCGGTCGCGTCCCACCTGCCGGGCGGACAGCCGAGCCCGCCGCTCACCGCGCCTCCCGGTCAGAAGCCGATCGAGCCCTCCGGGCCGCTCATGACCGTCGATCCGTGCTCGCTGCTCAAGCCGGAGCAGGTGACGCCGTTCAACCTCCAGCCCGCGCGGCCGATGAACGGTTCGTCGAGGGATCCGAAGAACGGCTGCCAGTGGGACGACAACGACGGCGACAAGGGCAAGAAGGCGCTCGACCTGTGGATCTACACGGCGACGAAACTCGAGGACGTCCCCGGTCTCGACGGCACCCCGGTCGAGCAGATGGTGGCGGGCAAGAAGTGGTTCGTCTACTCGAGCCCGGACAGCCCGATCTGCGTCGCGATGCTGCCGGTCACGGAGACGTCCTCGGTGAAGGTCGACACCGGTGACCTCAGCGACAACGCGAAGGCCTGCGAGGTCCCGCAGGCCGTGATGCCGCTGGTGACCGGGAACATGCCCGCCTTCTAGCCGGTCAGTTCGTCGGCGATGTGCTTCGCGATCTCCAGCGCGCTGGTCGCCGCCGGTGAGGGCGCGTTGAGGACGTGCACCTGGTTCCGTGCGGTCTCGATCAGGAAGTCGTCGACGAGCGCGCCGTCCGGGCGCAGCGCCTGCGCGCGGACGCCGGAGCCGTGCCGCACGATGTCGTCCTCGGTGACGGCGGGGACGAGCCGCGCGAGGCTTTCGGCGAAGCGGCGGCGCGAGAACGAGCGGCGGACCTCGTCGAGCCCGGTCGGGTACGCGTACTTGCGCGCGAGCCGCCAGACGCCGGGGAAGCGGGCGACCTCGGCGAGGTCCTTCGCCGAGATGTCGCGCCAGGTGTAGCCCTCGCGGCGAAGCGCGAGCACGGCGTTGGGGCCGGCGTGCACGCTGCCGTCGAGCATGCGGGTCAGGTGCACGCCGAGGAACGGCAGCGACGCGTCCGGCACCGGGTAGATCAGGCCGCGCACGAGATGGCGGCGTTCCGGCTTCAGCTCGTAGTACTCGCCGCGGAACGGCACGATCCGTGCGCTCGGGGTCAGCCCGGCGAGCCGCGCGAGGCGGTCGGCGTGCAGGCCCGCGCAGTTGACGAGCGCGTCCGCGTGGATCACGTCGTCACCGGTCGCCACCTCGACGCCACCCGTGCGGCCGGGCCGGATCCCCAGCGCGGGCGTGCCGAGGCGCAGGTCGGCGTCGGCTTCGTCGAGCAGCCGCACGAGGGCGGTGCAGACGCCCGCGAAGTCGATGATGCCGGTGGATTCCACGCGTAGCGCGGCGACGCACGCGACCTCGGGTTCGTACTCGCGGGCCTCGCTCGGCGTGATCAGCTTCGCCGGGACGCCGTTCGCTTCGGCGCGTTCGGCGAGCACCTTCAGCGCCGGAAGCTCCGTTTCGGAGGTGGCGACGACGAGTTTGCCGCAGACCTCGACCGGCACCCCGTACTGCCGGGCGAAGTCCACAATGGACCGGTTGCCCGCGGTCGCCATCCTGGCCTTGAACGAACCCGGTTTGTAGTAGAGCCCCGCGTGCACGACGTTCGAGTTGTGCCCGGTCTGGTGGGCCGCCCAGTGGTCCTCCTTCTCGAGCACCGTGACGTCCAGACCACGTTTGGTCAGCTCCCAGGCGGTGGCGAGACCGACGATCCCGCCTCCGACGACTACGACTGTGCGCACGATCGACCAGGTTACCCGGAGCGCTACCTGACAGCCGTCAGGTTCGGTGGTAGCGTACCTAACCGATGTCAGGTAAGCGCTTGAGCAGGGAAGAACGCCGGGAGCGGATCCTCGCCGCGGCGGCGCGGGTGTTCGCCGCGTCCGGCTACGACGCGGCCGGGATGCGCGAGGTCGCGACGGCCGCCGGCATCAGCACACCCGTGCTCTACGACCACTTCCCGTCCAAGGCCGCGCTGTACGCCGGGCTCCTGGAGTCCGAAGTGGACAGCCTGCTGGCCGGCTGGGCGGAGCTGCCGCCTTCGGGCACCGCCGAGGAGCTGCTGCGTGGCCGCGTGGCGGCGATCTTCGCCTGGATGGAGGCGAACGAACGCGGCTGGCGGATGATCTTCGCCGAGACGCCGTCCGACGAAGCGGTCGCCGAGGTGCACCGGCGCGGGCAGGCCAGGGCCACGGGGCGGCTGACCGAGGTGTTCGCCGGTGTCCCCGGCCTGGCGCTGACCGCGGACCTGCCGCGCGACCGCGCGAACGAAGCGCTCGCCGAAGCGGCGAAGAGCGCACTGAACGCCATCGCCACCTGGTGGTGGAGCAACCGCGACATCCCGCGGGAGCAGGTCGTCGCGCTCACCGCGGATCTGTTGTGGCGCGGGCTGGGGAACCTGATCCAGGAGGACACATGAGCATCGAAACCGCCGAGCGATACCGCCGCGCCCTCGAAACCCGGGACGTCGAACTCGCGCTGAGCGCCTTCGCGCCGGACGCCGTCGTGCGTTCGCCGTTGACGAGCCGGGTGCGGTTCACCGGGCACGCGGAACTCAGGCCGCTGCTGGAGGTCGCGTACTCGCATCTGCGGGACGTCCGGTTCCACACCGACACCGGCGACGAGGCGACGCGGGTCGTCGTCTACACCGCGCGCATCGGCGGCGAGGAGATCGAAGAGGCGGCGGTGCTGAAACTCGGCGAAGACGGGCTCATCGCCGAAGTGACGCTGTTCGTGCGGCCGCTGCCGGGGCTCGTCGCGCTGATGGACGCCTTCGGCCCGGACATCGCCCGCCGCAACGGCCGCACTTTCGCGGCCCGCCTGCTCAAGGTGGCCGCGAAACCCTTGCTGGCCATGGTCCGGTCCGGTGACAAACGCGCCGTCCCGCTGGCCGGCCCGAGGGGCTGAACGACGCTTTCCCCGCATCTCATGTGAGGAGCTCGGCCGATGTTGCGAAAGCCACTTTCGCAACCTTCAACGTTGGGAAAGTGGCTTTCGCAACTCCCGGCTAAGCCCTTCAAGACCCGGTTGGTCCCTTCAGCCCACCGGGACCGGGGCCGGAGCCGGTTCGTCTTCGGGGTCTTCGAGGACCTTCGGCACCCCGCGCAACGTGAACAGCGCGCTCACCGCCAGCAACGCCATCAGCGCCGCCGAGCACAGCATCGTCACCTGCAACCCGTCGACGAACGCCGACTTCGCACTCGCCAAGACCAGCGCACCCTGTTCCGGTGGGAGTTGCGCCGCGACCTGGACGGCGCCGCCGAGCGTGTCCGAAATCGCCGACGACGCTTCCGGTGGCACCCCGGACGGGAGGACGAGTTCGTTCCGGTACAGCGCGCCGAGCACACTGCCGAGGACCGCGATCCCCAGCGCCCCGCCGAGTTCGGTCGCCGTCTCGGAGATCGCCGACGCCGCGCCCGCCCTGGCCTTCGGCACGACGCCGAGCACCGTGTCCGTCGCGACGGAGAGGATCAGCGACAGCCCGACCCCGAACACGATCATCGCGGCGAGCAGGTCGGTGTAGACGATCGTCACGCCGACCGCCGAGTACAACGCGAACCCGACCGCCGACAGGGCGCAGCCCAGCCCGATGGTGACCGCGCGCCCGAAGGCCTTGATCGCCAGCGGCGCGAGCACGCCGCCGAGGATCGCGCCGCCCATCCCGGGCAGCCCGGCGAGCCCGGACTTCAGCGGCGACCAGCCCGCCACCAGCTGCAGGTACTGCGCGAACATCAGCGAGACCGCGAGCTGCGCGAACATCGCCAGGATCGTGGTGCCGACGGTCGCCGAGAACGCCCGCTGGGCGAACAGCTTCAGGTCCATCAGCGGTTCGGCCAGCCGCGGCTGCCGCAGGACGAACGCCAGCAGGCAGCCGATGCCGAGCACGGCGGCGACCGCGACGTCCCAGTGTCCCCAGCCCTTGTACGCGATTTCCTTGATCGTGTAGACGATCCCGACCATGCCGACGAGCGAGAGCAGCACGCTGGGCACGTCGATGCGATGGGACACCGGGTTCTTCGACTCGGGCAGGATCAGCGCGCCCGCGATCACCATGACCACGACCACCGGCACGTTGACCAGGAACACCGAACCCCACCAGAAGTGGTCGAGCAGGAAACCGCCGACGAGCGGCCCCATCCCGAAACCGAGGATCGTCAGCCCGCTCGAAACCCCGATCACGGCCGCGCGTTCCTTGCCGGTGAACACGTTCCGCACGATCGACAGCGTCGACGGCATCAGCGTCGCGGCGGCGATCCCGAGCAGCGCGCGGGCGGCGATCAGGAGTTCCGCCGTCGGCGCGTACGCCGTGATCACCGAGGCGACACCGAACAGCGACGCCCCGATCAGCAGCAGCTTCTTCCGCCCGACCCGGTCGCCGATGTTCCCCATCGTGATCAGCAGCCCGGCGAGGGCGAAACCGTACGCGTCGGCGATCCACAGCAGTTCCGTCGTCGACGGGTGCATCTGTTCCGAAAGCGACGGCAGCACCAGGTGCAGCACGGTCAGGTCGATCGCGATCAGCAGCTGCGCCAGCACGCAGACCGCGACGGTGCCGATCTTGCGGCCCTTGCCGATGTTCACCGCGAGACCCCGAAGGTGAGCTCCGGCGTGTGCCGCGCGGTGCCGTTCTCGCCGTCACCCAGGTAGAACCGGGTGCTCAGGGTGCGGGCCGACGGGTCGAGGACGCTGCGCCACAACGTCCGCCACGGCGCGCCGGGCTCGACCGCGAAGGCCACCGTGTCGAGCGCGTCCCGCGTTCCGGAGTCCGCTTCCTTGGTGATGGTGCGAAGCCGCTCGTAGGTGCGCATGGTCTCCGGGTTGTCCTCGGGCAGCGCGTCGAGATCCGGATGACGGTGCAGCAGGTGGTTCGTGACGCACAGCGGGCCGTCGGCCACCTCGACGAAGTACTCGACGTCGTGCGCTCCGCGTTCGTAGACGAAGCCGCGGCCGGAGGTGTCGGCGACGATGTAGTGGCAGGGCGCGCCGTGCGCGTACTGCTTGGCGAGCATCAGCGCTTCCTTGGCCTCTTCGACGGTTTCGCAGGTGTCCAGCAGATACCGGCACACCTGCAGCACCGACAGGCCCGCCTGCGGACCGTGGTCCAGCGGCATGGCCGTCTCGACCTCGGCCATCAGCAGGGTGACGACGAGCCCGGCCTCGTTGACCCCCTCCGTTCCACCGTCCATTGTGGACATGGTGAGCGAGGTCGACGCGATGCCGTCGTCGGGGATCGTCGTCAGGACATAGGGCCGTGACGCCATCGGGACGGTCCCGTCGTCGACCGGCTCCTCACCGGCCAGCACCGCGCCCAGCTGAGTCCAGCTCATGGTGAAGAAGTCGTAGTTGCGGCCGAGCTCGCTTCCCGTCCAGAGCGCCGAACAACCCGATCCGGGGGGCAAGGCACTCGCGTCGTCGAAGGAGACCGCCGCGTCGGCGGGGAACCCGTGTGCCTCGGCGAACCCGGCCGTGCGCGCCGCGTACTGAGGCCAGTTCCGGGCGAACCAGGTACGCCGCGCCTTGGCCACGATCGGATCGAGTGACGGCGGCGACCATTCCGAGCGCGCCTTCACCTCGGCGCCGAGGGCATGGCCGATTTCGGCCTGGGAGCCGCGCAGCGTCAGATGCCGCACGGCGAGGAAGTCTTCGGGAGAACCGGCTACGTAGGTCATGCCCCGGAGGGTGTCCGCCGCCGCTGACCGTCCGCGCACCGAACGCTGTCAGTGCTTGTCAGTGCTTGTCAGTGTTGTCATCGGAATGTCATGTGCCCCGCGCGAAAGTGGTCCCACCAGGCAACGACAAGCGAGGGAAACCATGCTCAGCAACAAGGTGTACATCATCGGCGGGGCCGTCCTCAGCGTCCTCTTCGTCGCGCTCGCGATGGTCGAGTTCTCCACCGGCTACCCGGACGACGGCCTGCAGGACCTGCTCTACGCCGCCGTGAGCGCCGGCGCCGGCGTGCTGCTGTACGTCCTCGACCGCCGTCAGCGCGAGCGTCGCGCGGCCGCCGAAGCGCAGCGTGACGCCCGATGAGGAACATCGACGGCGGCTTCCTCGCCGCACCCGACCAGGCCTCCCTCCAACGCCGCGAGCAGGACGTGCGCAAGGGCAAGCTCGCGCTGATGCTGGCCGTCGTCGGCGGGTTCGTCGCGCTGGTCGCCGGCTACAACGTCGTCGCCGACTTCTCCCCGGTTTCGCTGGTGGTGACGATGCTCGGGCTGGCCGCCGCGATCGGCGGCGGGCTGCTCACCAAACACCTGATGCGTGCCGTGCGGTTCCGGGTGCACAAACCGAACGCGGGCCTGGTCGGCGCCGCGAAGCTGACCGGGATGGTGGTGGTCGTCCTCGGCTTCATCGCACTGGTCGGCTCGCTGGAAGGGCCCGGCGTGCTGCGGATCATCGCGATCGCCGTCGGCTGCGCGGCCATCGGCTACGTGAAATCGCTGCACGACCAGCAATGGGTGCTCTTCGAACTGGACGCGGTCGGCGTCCGGATCGAGCGGACGGTCGTGCCGTGGCGTGACGTCACCCGGCTCACCATCGACCCGGTCGGCCCTGGAATGACCCGCCTCGGCGCGGTCCCGGTCAACGCCGCACCGCTGTACGTCGCGGTCCAGGACAGCGAGCTCGACCAGCGGCTCCTCGCCGAGGCCGTCGGCCGCTTCGCGCCGCAGGGCACGCAGCTGACCCGCGCTTAGGCACCCGAGGCGGCTATGACCGTCCACAAGGGGCCAGGGGTGCCCGTCGACCGTGTCGCGAAAGCCACTTTCGGGACATCAGGCGTCGCGAAAGTGGCTTTCGCGACACGGGTGCCGGCGGTGAGGTGGGCTTCGCGTCGCAGGGCACGCAGCTGACCCGCGCTCAGGCCAGCTGAGCGGCACCCCGCAGGCCGAGCCCGCGGCGGTAGGCCCGGTCGAAGTCGTCACCGAGCCGCTCGCGCACGGTCGTCCTGAGCAGGGCGGCGTCCAGATCGACGGCGAACGGGGTGCCCCGGATGGTCACCGCCGCGCCGATCAGGACCGCCGCCCGCTCGGCGTCGCCCCGCACCAGCGCGACCCCGGCGAGACCCTCGACGGCGCAGGCCATGGTGGTGCTGTCGTGCCAGCGGTCCGCCGACACCAGCGCCAGCCGGTGCAGCTCCTCGGCCCCGTCGGCGTCACCCTCGGCGGCCAGGACCCAGCCGAGGGAGATCTTCGCGCCGGCGCGCACGCCTTCGGCCGCGAACGAACCACCGGAACACTCCGAGAGCGCGCGTTCGCTCAGCGCGCGAGCCGCCGCCAGATCGCCCTCGTGCCGGGCGAGGAACGACAGACCGACGTACCCGGCCGCCCGGCTCTCGGGCATCCCGGCGCGGCGCGCGATTTCGATGGCGAGTTCGAAATCCGCCCGCGCGCCCGCCGCGTCGCCGTGGAGCAGCTTGCTGCCGCCGCGACGGCACAGCAGGTCCGCGTTGTCGTCGGACGCGCCGAGCTCCCGCATCAGCCGCAGGGCCTCGTTCATCGTTTCGAGGGCTTCGGCCTGCCGGTTCGTCCAGATCAGGATCTGGGACAGATGGTCGAGGGCCATCGAAAGGCCCCAGCGTTCCCCGATCGAGCGGAACGCCTGCGCCCCTTCGAGCAGGAACTCTTCCGCCGTGTCGAGTTCGCCCTGCATCAGCGCGCGGAGGCCGTAACCGGTCGGAGCGAGGGCGAGGCTCCAGGCATCGCTGTTCGCCAGCAGCACCCGGCTGCGTTTGATCAGCGCGTCGTCGTCACCGGGCGGGCCGGACACGACGCCCATCAACAGCAACAGTGCCGGGTTCCGGGGCGCCTTGGCGATGTTCAGCATGAGGCCGTCAACCAACGGCAAATGCCGGTCGAGCGCCTCGTGCCCCCGCAGTCCCGCGGCGGCGGTGAGCACGCAGAGCTGGTACTCCTCTTCGAGACCGTCCGGCGCCCGTTCTCCGAGCCGTTTGACCACTTCCAAACACAGCGTCGAACCCTCGAAGCGGCGACCGCGCATCCACCAGTACAGCACCAGCGCAGCAGAAAGCCGGAGCGCGATCCGTACGTCGGACTCGGCGGCCCAGCGCAACACGGCCAGGAGATCGTCGTAGGCGGCGTCGAGCCGAGCGAGCCAGACCAGCTGGTCGCCGGTGCGCAGCATCGGATCGGCTTCCTCGGCGAGGGCGAGGAAATGCTCGGCGTGCGCGCGCCGCAGCCGCTCGGTTTCGCCCGCTTCGGCGAGTTTCCCGGCGAAGAAGGCCCGGATGGTTTCGAGCATCCGATACCGGTCGCCGGTGCGCTCGACCAGCGATCTGTCCACAAGGGACGGCAGCAGCTCCGCGATGTCCGGCACGGCGCAGACCGCTGCGGCGTCGGCCAGGGTCGTGCCGCCCGCGAAGACGGTCAGCCGCCTGGCGAGCAGGCGTTCGTCCTCGTCGAGTAGATCCCAGCTCCACTCGACGACGGCGCGCAGGGTGCGATGACGGCTCTCGGCGGCCCGGCTGCCCCGCGAGAGCAGCCCGAACCGGTCGTCCAGCCGGGACGCGATCTCGCCGACTGGCAGGGTCCGGACCCGCGCGGCGGCGAGCTCGATGGCCAACGGCAGCCCGTCGAGCGCGGCGCAGACCCGCTGGACGTCGCCCGCGGTGTCGTCGTCGACCACGAAACCCGGATCGCCTGCCCGCGCGCGGTCGGCGAACAGGCGGACCGCGGCGAACTCCAGCGACCGGGCGGGCGGCGTGCCCGGCGGCGGCACGGCGAGCCGCGGCACGGGGGAGACGACCTCGCCGGTGATGCCCAGCGGTTCACGGCTGGTGGCGAGCACCCGCAGCGCGGGGGCCGCGCCGAGCAGCCGGGCGGCCAGCTTCGCGGCGGCCTCGATCAGGTGCTCGCAGTTGTCGAGCACCAGCAGGACCGCCCGTTCGGACAGCGCGTCGATCAGCCGTTCCAGCGGCGCGTTCTCCACCGGCGCGGTGACCGTCCCGAGCGGGACCGTCCGCAGGCCGAGCGCGGTCAGCACGGCGTGGGCGACGTCCGCGTCCTCTGTGTACGGAGCGAGCTCGACGAAGACCGCGGGGAGGTCCACGGCGGCCGCCGTCTCGATGGCCAGCCGCGTCTTGCCCGCTCCGCCCGGGCCGGTCAGCGTCACCAGCCGCGAGCTCTCCAGCCTGTCGAGCACGTGCCGGAGATCGCCTTCGCGGCCGATGAAGCTGGTGAGCTGCGCCGGGAGCACCGCCGAAGTGGCCTTCACAGGCGTCTCGCCGCGAAGCACGGCCAGATGCGCGGCGGCGAGCTCCGGCCCGGGGTCCGTGCCGAGTTCGTCGGCGAGGACGCGGCGGGCGTCCTCGAACGCGGTGAGCGCCTCGGCCTGCCGCCCGGCGGCGTGCAGCGCGCGGATCAGCAGCGCGCGGGACTTTTCCCGCAGCGGCTGCTCGTCGATGACCTCGCGAAGCTCGGCGAGGACGTCTTCGTGTTTTCCCAGCTTGAGTTCGGCCTCGACGCGGTCCTCGATCGCCGACGTCTTCAGCTCGTTCAGCCTGGTGACCTGCGGATCGCGGAACGGCGCGTCGGTGATGTCCGCGAAGGCCGGGCCACGCCAGAGCCCGAGAGCATCGCGAAGCAGCTCGGACGCCTTCGCGGCATCTCCCGCCGCGAGAGTGCGCCGTCCCTCTGCGGCGAGCCGCTCGAACCGGTGCACGTCGACGTCGTCGGGGTCCACGGCGAGCCGGTAGCCCGCCGGGCTGAACTCGACGGGCGCGAGCTCCTTCAGCGCGCCCCGCAGCCGCGAGACCTGCGATTGCAGCGCGTTCGCCACCCCTTCGGGTGGTTGTTCGCCGTAGAGACCGTCGATGAGGCGCTCCGCCGGGACGATCCGGCCCGCCTCCAGCGCGAGCAACGCGAACAGCGTCCGGACCCTGGGCCCGCCGATCGGAACGGTGGTGCCGTCGTCGCGGCGCACCTCCGTCGCCCCCAGCACGCGGAATCGCATGCCGTAACCCTAGGGCGTCCTTGAGCTGGGTGGATCCAGCCCGCCCGAACTACGCCGATCGGCGTCTATACACTTCGCCGGGTCCCCACGCAATGGGAGAGGTATGTCTGAGCAGGAACCCCTCGTTCTGGGTCAGCCGACCGTCGGCGACGAAGAACTCGCCGCCGTGGCGGAGGTCTTCCGGTCCGGCTGGCTGGCCGGAGCCGGCCCCGCGTGCCGTCGTTTCGAGGAACGCTTCGCGAAGACCGTCGGCACCGCGCACGCCCTGACCACCAGCAACTGTGGCTCGGCACTCTTCCTCGGGCTGCGTGTGCTCGGCGTGAAGCCGGGCGACGAGGTCATCGTCGGCGACTACACGTTCCCCGCCACCGGCCACGCCGTGCTCCAGGCCGGCGCGACCCCGGTGTTCGCGGACATCCGCCCCGACGTGTGGAGCGCCGACCCGGCGTCGATCGAAGCCCTGATCACCCCGCGCACGGTCGGCATCCTCGCCGTCGACGTCGCCGGGCAGCCCGGTGACTTCGACGAATACCGCGCCATCGCCGACAAGCACGGCCTGTGGCTGTTCGAGGACGCCGCCTGCGCCGCGGGCGCGACGTACAAGACCCGCCCGGCAGGCAGCCTCGCCGACCTGGCCGCGTTCTCCTTCCACGGCCGCAAGGGGATCACCGCGGGCGAAGGCGGCGCGCTGGTCTCGGACCGCGAAGACCTCATCGCGCACGCGCGCAAGCTGCACACCTACGGCATCGAGCCCGCCATCACCCGTGAGGGTTCCGGCGCGTTGCCGATCCCGGAGTTCCACGAGCTGGGCTACAACTTCCGGCTTTCGGACGTGCAGGCCGCGATCATGAACGTGCAGCTGGACCGCCTCCCGGATCTGCTCTCGGCCCGCCGTTCGGTGGCCAAGCGCTACCACGAGGCGTTCGAGAATCTGCCCGGTCTCGACGTTCCGGTGGAACTGCCGGACCGCGAGCACCCGTGGCAGGCCTACATCCTCACCGTGGCCCCGGAGATCGACCGCGACGCGCTCGCCCTGCGGATCCGCGAGCAGGGCGTGCAGTGCAACTTCGGCACGTACGCCTCGCACCTGCAGCCCATCTACGGCAAGAAGCAGACCTTGCCGGTTTCGGCGGACCTCTTCGCCCGTCATCTCGCCATCCCGATGCACGCCAACCTCACCGATGCCCAGGTCGACCGGGTCATCGGGACCGTCAGCGCCGCACTGCCGAGCTAGGAGAGAAATGCCCGACAAGAAGGTCCTCTTCACCGGGGGCGGCGGTTTCATCGCCGCGCACGTCATCCCGATGCTGATCGAGGGCGGCTACACCGTCCGCGTCTTCGACAACATGACCCGCGGCGACCGCGCCCGGATCAACGAGTTCGTCGCCACCGGCAAGGTCGAGCTGGTCGAGAAGGACGTCCGGTACGGCGGCGCCGTGCGCGAGGCCATGCGCGGCTGCACGCACGTCATCCACTTCGCCACCGTGTCGATCAACAAGTCGGTCGCGGACCCGCACGAGTCCATCGACATCAACATGGTCGGCAACCACAACGTCTTCGCCGCCGCGGCGGACGAGGGTGTCGAGCGGCTGGTGTTCGCCTCGACCGCGTCCGTCTACGGCGACCCGAAGCGGCTGCCGATGCACGAGGACGACGAGCTCAAGCCGCTCACGCCGTACTGCATCTCGAAGCGCGCGGGCGAGGACATGCTCGGCTTCTACGAGCGCACCAAGGGCCTGTCCTGGAACGCGCTGCGCTTCTTCAACGTGTACGGCCCCGGCCAGAAGATCGAGGCCTACTACACGTCGGTGATCAACCACTTCATCCAGCGCCTGCGCGCCGGCCAGCCGCCGATCATCGACGGCCGCGGCGACCAGTCGATGGACTTCGTGCACGTCACGGATCTGGCCCGTGCCGTGGTCGCGGCGCTCGAGTCGGAGAAGGCGAACCTGCCGATCAACATCGGCACCGGGATCGACACCTCCATCGCGACGCTGGCGAAGATCCTCATCGACGCCGTCGGCGTCAACGTCGAGCCGCTGTTCAACGAGCGCGACGTGCTGGTCTCGCGCCGCGCCGCCGACATCACCCGCGCCCGCGAGGTTCTCGGCTGGGAGCCGAAGATCTCCGTGGAAGAGGGCATGTACGAACTGGTGAAGGCTTCGGAGGGATGACCGCCGGGCCAGGGGAGAGCCGCCCCATGCGTATCGCCGTGGTGAACAACTTCTTCCCGCCGAGGGTGGGCGGAAGCGCGCACATGGCGGCGTCCCTGGCCGAGCAGTACGCGGCGCGCGGGCACGAGGTGCTCGCGATCACCGCCGCGTACGCCGACGCCCCGGCCGACGAGACGAAGGACGGCTACCGCGTCGTCCGCCTGCCCGCGGTGAAGATGCCGCAGCTGGGCCTGTCGATCGACTTCGACATGAGCTTCGCCTCGCTGCGGCCGGGGAACTGGCGGCGGCTGTGGAAGCTGCTGGACGAGTTCAAGCCGGACGCCGTCCACCTGCACGGGCAGTTCTTCGACCTGTCGTGGCTGGCCGGGCTGTATGCGCGGCGCCACAAGCTGCCGATGCTGCTGACCATCCACACGCTGCTGATCAGCGACAACAAGCTGTACGGCGGGGTTTTCCGGTTCCTGGACAAGGTGCTGGTGAACCCGATCCTGCGTTACCTGAAGCCGCGCTACGTCATCCTCGACAAACTCGGGGTCGACTACTGCGTCGAGCGCTACGGCACCAGCGACGCGAACTCGGACTACTTCCCGATCGCCGTCGACACGGGGAACTTCGAGAAGCCGCTGACCCTCGACGTGCGGGCCGAGCACCAGCTGGGCGACGGTCCGGTGATCGTCTCGCTCGGGCACGTGATCCCGCTGCGCAACCGGCTCCCGCTGGTCGAGGCGCTGCCGTCCATTTTGGACAAACACCCCGGGGTGAAGGTGGTCGTCGTCGGCCGCGTCTACCACGACGTCTTCCTGAAGCGGGCGGAAGAACTCGGCGTCGCGGACGCCATCATCGTGACCGGCGCCGTGCCGAAGGCCGACGTCCCCGCGTACTTCGCCGCCGCCGACATCGTCACGCACGACCTCAACGGCGGCTGTGGCACCGCGTCGCTGGAGGCGATGCTTTCGGGCACCGCGACCATCGCGTCGGTCACCGAGGACAACTACCCGGGCATCGAACTGCGCAACGGCGAGAACATCCTGCTGGTGCGGCCGGACGACAGCGAGGCGGTGGCGAACACCGTCATCGAGTTGCTCGACGACCCGGAGAAGCGGGCTTTGGTGGCACAGCGGGAAAGCGCGATGGTGCGGGCCAACTTCGGCCTCGACGTCGTCGCCGAAGAACACCTGCGTACCTTCGAGAAACTGGTGACCGAGGCCGATGTTCTTCGATGACGAGCGCAGCAACCGCCTGCGCCCGCAGATCCTGACCGAACTCGTCTCGCAGTACATGAACGACGCCGAGCGCGCGAAGTTCTACGGGCTGCCGGAGTCGACGAGGGTCCGCGAACGGGTCAAGATCATCAGCCCGGAGAACCTGAAGATCGGCGAACACTGCTGGATCGGCGAAGGCGCCGCGCTCGACGCGAGCGGCGGGCTGGAGATCGGCGAGCACACCAGCATCGGGCTCAACACGCTGATCTTCACGCATTCCAGCTGGCTCGCGAACATGACGCTGCAGAACCACTCCGGCAGCGACCTCATCGAGCGCAAACCCGTGAAGATCGGCAAAGGCTGCTTCATCGGCGGCCTCGTGGTGATCATGGCAGGCGTCACGATCGGCGATTTCGCCACCGTGCAGCCGAATTCCGTGGTCGCCAAGGACGTCCCGCCGCGCACCCTGGTCGCGGGCAACCCCGCGCGCGTGTTCCAGAAGTACGACGACGAGTACATCCAGTCCGAAGTGGAGCGTGTGCGCGCCGAGAACGCGCGGCGGCGGGCGCTGGCTGAGGAGCGCGGGGACACTCCTGGGGCTTGGGGTGCTCCGGCGGGCGACTTCACGGAGTAGTCAGAGCCGGTCGGCCGCGGCGACCACGTCGCGAAAGCCACTTTCGCGACGTCTGATGTCCCGAAAGTGGCTTTCGCGACATGGCTCCGCGCGTCCGCAAGCGCACGGTCGTCGATCACTGTGACGAGTGGTGAATTCTCACTCGAGTCCGCAGTACGCTCGGTGCCGATGACTCAGGTAACCCTCGACGAGTGGGCGGCCATGCCCCGGAATCGGGCCGAAGTGGCCGGTGGTGTCCTGGTCGCGGCGCCATTCCTGGACACGCGGCACCAACAGGCGGTCACGCGGCTCGCGTACTGGCTGGACGAGCGCCTTCCGGATCTGGTCGCCCTCGCCGGAGTCGAACTGCTGCTCGCCGAAGAACCGTTGAGCATCCGAGTGCCGGACGTCCTCGTCACGAGCTCGACCGAGCCGAACGTCCGCAGGTCGTCGCCGAAGGACGTGCGGCTTGTCATCGAGGTGCTGTCCGTGGGCACCGTCCGCACCGACCGGGTCACCAAGTTCTCCGAGTACGCCGAAGTGGGCATCGAGCATTACTGGATCGTCGACCTCGAAGAACCGGCGAGTATGACCACCTACCGTTTGATCGACGGCGAGTACGAGAACTTCGGCGAGCACACCGGCAAGGTGAGCCTCGACCTCGACGGCACCCCGCTCACCCTCGACCTCGACGCGCTGACCACCCGCCACGCGCAGCGCCCCTGAGCGCCCTCGGAACCACCGCACCACCGAGCCCGGCTACTAGGCTCGACGGGAGTCCCCGGGTGAGAAGGGTGTCAGATGAGGTTCAAACGGTTCGGCGCGTCGTTGCTGGTCACCGGGTTGGCCCTGCTGGGCGCCGCGTCCCCGGCGCTGGCCCACTCGGAGCTGAAGAGCAGTGACCCGGCGAGGGGTGCTTCGCTGGCGACGCCGCCCACGCAGATCAAGCTGACCTTCTCGGGCCCGGTCACCCTGGCCGACGACAACCCGATCCAGATCACCGGCCCCGAGAACGCGTCGTGGACGGTCGGCCGCGCGGAGGTCGCCGGAGCGGTCGTCACGGCGCCGGTCAAGGCCGTCGGGCCCGCGGGGGAGTACACCCTCCGCTACAAGGTGACCTTCGAGGACACGCACGCCGCGAGCGGCTCGGTGAAGTTCAACCTCACCGCACCCGCACCCGCGGCCTCCCCGAGCCCGTCGAGCAGCCAAGCCCCGGCCCCCGCCCCGGCGAGTAGCGCCGACCCGGCACCGCAGGCCGCCGGGACCACGCCCGAGAACCTGGTGCCGGCCTGGGTGTGGATCGTTCTCGCGATCGCGGCGGTCGCGGCCGGTGTCGTCGTCGCGCTCCGGTTCACTCGCCGGAAGAACTAAGCAACCTTTCAGGTGGTCAACCGTCGAACGGAGATGAGGACCAGGGTGGCTCGCGGCGATGATGAGTTCGTCGAGTTCGTGCGGAACTCGGCGACTCGTCTCCAGCATGCGGCCTACCTGCTCACCAGCGACCGTCACCAGGCCGAGGACGCCACCCAGACGGCGCTCGCCAAGACGTACGCGGCCTGGTCGCGCGTACGCCGCAAGGACGCCTACGCCTACGCGCGGCAGGTCCTGGTCAACCACGTCATCGACGGCTGGCGGCGGCCGATCCGCGAGAACGCCACGGAGGACATCCCCGAGCAGCCGAGCGGTATGGACGTCGCCGGCGCCGTCGTCGAGCGGAAATGGCTGCTCGACGCGTTGCGTACGCTCACAGACCGGGAAAGGGCCGTCGTGGTGCTCAGGCACTTCTTCGATTTGAAGGAATCCGACGTGGCCGGCGAACTGGGTGTCTCGATCGGCACCGTGAAGAGCACCAATTCCCGCGCCCTGAGCAAGCTGCGGATCACCGCGGAGGACGGCACGGAACTGATCGGGGGGCTGGGACGATGACCGACCTCGAAACGCTGCGTTCGGCCTTGCGGGAACCGCCCGCCGGAGGGTTCGCCGAGCCCGACCTCGACGCGATCATGACCAAGGGAAGGCGTATCCGCCGCCGTCGGCGTCTCGCGACCGGCGGGGGCGGGATCGCGGCCGCCGTGGTGACGGTGCTGGTCATCGTCGGCGCGGTCGCGCTCAAGGAACCGGCTCAGCGCCCGCTTCCGCCCGCGGCGAGCGCGCCGGTCGCGAGCTCGCCCGTTCCGCCGCAGCCCGCCCCGGCGAGCCCGACGATCACCGCGGCTCCGGCGGATCAGCCGTTCGGTGAGGCGATCCCACTCGGGGTCAAGGGAGAAGGCGGCCGTGAGCTGGTGCTCTACGCCTTCGCGATCGAAGAGCCGCGGATGCCGGACGTCAGGTTCGGCCTCCAGGTCGCGTACCGAAGCCAGTCGGGTGAGTACGACGCGCTCCTGGCCAGCAACGAGTTCAAGGGATCCGATCGGTCGTTCGGCTTCCACGCGGTGGACGGCGGCGACGTGATCCGGGGGACGTTCGTGCCCGTGTTCGGCTACTTCGCCGGGCCGGCGGCGCGGATCACCAGCACCGTCCGCGGGAAGCCGGTCGAGGCCAAGGCGATTCCCTGGAGCGAGGATCCGTCGGTCGTCATCTTCTGGTTCGACGGCGCCCAGGTGGAGTCGGCCGGAGTGCTGACCCCCCTCGTCGCGTACGACGCGAAGGGCCAGCGCCTCACCAAATAACGCGAAATGCGAGAGATCAGGCAGCGGCCTGCGTCAGCACCTGGTCGACGACGGCGTGCGACGGCAGGATCAGGTCCCGCTCGGTGCCGGCGTCGATCTTGCCTTCGAGCAGGTCGACGAAGCGGTCCAGCTGCGTCGCGAGCGGCTCGCGCGCGGTCACCAGCTCCGGGATCTCGATGACGGTCTGCTGGCGGTAGCCGAGGCCGTCCTCGGTGACCGAATCGTGCGACACGTGCCGGTAGATGGTGACGTCGCGGCGGAGCAGGTCGATCTCGATCATGCGGTCCAGTTCGGACACCCAGAGCGAGCGGACCTTGCGCTGGCCGAGGCGCGACGCGGAAACCGTGGCGAGCCCGGATTCGAACGACAGCACCGTCTCGATGGTGTCCTCGGCGCCTTCGACCGAGCTCGGGTGGAAGTAGCCCGCGCCGGAGGCGACCCGCTGCGGGGTCGCGCCGCCGAAGAACTGGATCGCCAGGTCGACGTCGTGCACCAGCAGGTCCCACGCGACACCGGTCTTGATCCGCGGCGCGTACGGGCCGTGGCGGCGGGCCATCAGGTGGATCGGCTCGTTGACCAGCGCCCGCGCGGTCATCACGGCCGGGTTGTAGCGCTCCAGGAGCCCGCACATCAGCGGGACGTCCTTCTTCGCCGACAGCCCCACGATCTCCTGGGAGAATGCGAAGCTGTTGCACACCGGCTTCTCGACCAGCATCGGCTTGCCCTGGCCCAGGATCTCCTGCGCCAGCTCGTAATGCGCCTCGGTGGCCGAGGCGAGCACGACGGCGTCCACATCGGACAGAGAGCCGATTTCGGGCGTCCATTGGGTTTCGTACCGATCGGCGACCTTGCGGCCCGCCTCTTCACGCGGGTCGATGACGCGGACCAGGTCCACGCGCTCGTTCGCGGCGAGGACACGGGCGTGCAGCGAACCCATGTTCCCGGTGCCGATGAGGGCGATCTTGTGGGTGCTCATGCGCCGAGTACCTCGCGAACCGTTTCGATGATGGTGTCCAGGTCGGACTCGGAAAGGTGCGGGTGCACCGGCAGGGAAAGCGCCTGCGCGGCGACGGAAGCGGCCACCGGGAAGTCCTCGACCTTCGCGTCGGGGATCAGCGGGTTGTTCCGGTAGCAGTCGTAATCGAAGACGATCTTCGGGTAGTAGATCCCGTTGCCGATGCCGCGTTCGGTGAGGGCGGCGGCGAGCTCGTCACGCGAGAGGAAGGCGTGCGGGCCGACCAGCACGGTGTACTGGTGCCACACGTGCTCGCGGCCCGGCAGGACCTGGGGGAGGTCGAGGCCGGGGGTGCCGGCGAGGCCTTCGGTGAGGCGCTTCGCGTTGGCCTGGCGGGCGGCGGTGAGCTGGTCCAGCTTCTCCAGCTGCGGGATGCCGACCGCGGCGTGCAGGTCGGTCATCCGGTAGTTGTGCCCGGCGACCTCGTACTGGTACCGGGCGCGCATGCCCTGGTTGCGCAGGACCCGCAGGCTGTCGGCCAGCTTGTCGTCGTCCGTGGTGATCACGCCGCCCTCGGCGGTGGTCACGTTCTTGGTGGCGTACAAGGAGAAGCAGCCGATCCCGAACGAGCCGGACGGCTTGCCCTGGAACGACGCGCCGACGGCCTGCGCCGAGTCCTCGATGACCTTGAGACCGTGCTCGGCGGCCAGCGGCGCGAGCTTGCCCATGTCCGCGGTCTGCCCGTAGAGGTGCACCGGCATGAGGACCTTGGTGCGGTCGGTGATCGCGGCGGCCACGGCGTCCGGGTCGATCGCGAAGTCGTCGCGCCGGATGTCGGCGAAGCGGACGGTCGCGCCGGCTTCCAGGATCGCGTTCAGCGTCGCCACGAAGGTGAACGGCGAGGTGACGACCTCGTCGCCCGGTTTGAGGTCGAGCGCCTGGATGGCGGCGACCAGCGCGGTGGTGCCGTTGTTGACGGCGATCGCGTGCTTCGTGCCGGAAACGCTCGCGAACGCGTCCTCGAAGCGCTTGACCATCGGTCCCTGTGCGATGGCGCCGGATCGCAGCACCTCGACGACGAGGTCCTCCGCGTCACGGACGTCGACCACGGTAATGGGGATCATCTGCAAGTCTCTCTCGACTGGGCGTTCTGGTGCGTCCGGTACAGTGAGCCGCCGGTTCTGCGCCCGGCCGCCCGCTCTGGCGCGGGCCACACGTTACCGGGACCGCCGAAGCGCCCATTACCCCAGGCTGTCTCCAGCCACGACGAACGGAACTTCACGTGGTGAACCGCATCCACCCGACAGCAGTCATCGGCGAGGGTGTCGAGCTCGGCGAGGACAACGTCGTCGGACCGTTCACGATCATCGTGGGCCCGGCGCGGATCGGGGACGGCAACTGGATCGGCCCGCACGTGACCATCGGGACCCCTGGTGAGGACCGTGGCCGCGAACACCCCGCCGCCTGGGAGGCCGCGCCGAACGGTGATCCCGATCACGACGGCCACGGTGTCGTCATCGGCAGCCGGAACCGGATCCGCGAGTACGTCAGCGTCCACCAGGGCACCTGGCGCACCACCAGCATCGGCGACGGCGGCTACTTCCTCCGCGGCTCCCACATCGCCCACGACTGCGTCGTCGAGGACGCCGTCACGGTCGCTTCGAACGTCATCACCGGCGGCCACTGCCACATCTGGTCCGGGGCGAACCTGGGCATGGGCGCGATCCTGCACCAGCGGGTCGTGGTCGGCCCCGGCGCGATGGTCGGGATGGGCTCCGCGGTCCGCAAGGAGGTGGGCGCGTTCACCATCGCCGTCGGCAACCCCGCACGGGTGACGGGCGTCAACACCGTGGGGCTGTCCCGCCGCGGCCTGGACGAGGCCACCATCGAGGCACTGGGGCCGTGGCTGAAGGGTAAGGCCGGTCTCCCTGAGGACGGGCTGGCCGACCGGCTGCCCGGCGACCTCTCTACCTTGGTGAAGGCGTGGGACGCCCGTCCGCGCGAAGAGCATTAGGAGTTCAACGATGGCGGAAGTCGCCGGCAAGCTGCGTGAGGTCTTCGTCGAGGCGCTGGACCTCGATGGCGACGTCGACGTCGAGAACCTGAAGTACCGCGACATCGAGGCCTGGGACTCGGTCGGTCACATGGCGCTGGTCGCGGCCATCGAGGACGAGTTCGACGTGGAGTTCGACACCGATCAGGTGATCGACATGTCCAGCTTCAAGGTCGCCGTCGACATGGTGACCGACCTCCAGTCCAAGTGATGCTGGACGGGAAGGTCGCCCTGGTCACCGGCGGGACCCGGGGGATCGGGCTCGCGACCGCGCGGGCGCTCGCCGAGGCGGGCGCCACCGTGGTGCTGACCGGCCGCGACGAGGCGAAGGCCAAGGAAGCGGCGGCCGCGGCGGGGGCCGCGAGCGGGCTCGCCCTGGACGTCACCGACGCCAAGGCCGTGTCGACGCTGGTCCGCGGGGTGGCCAAGGAGCACGGCAAGCTCGACATCGTGGTCGCCAACGCCGGGATCATGGAGGACGCGCTCCTCGGCATGATCCGCGAGGAACTGGTCGACACCACGCTGAGCACGAACGTCGCCGGCACACTGCACACCGTCCAGGCCGCGGCCAGGGCGATGATGCGCAAGAAAGCCTCGCCCGCCGGCGATAGAGGCACCAGTGCTGGTGCCATCGTCGTTCTCGCTTCCATCGTCGGCGAGCACGGAAGTGCTGGTCAGACGGTGTACGCGGCCTCGAAGGCGGCGGTGGCGAACATCGCGCGTTCGGCCGCGAAGGAGCTCGGCCGCTCCGGGATCCGGGTCAACGCGGTGGCGCCCGGCGTCATCGACACCGATCTGACCTCGGGCCTGACCGAGGACGCCAAGGCCGAGAACATCGGCAAGACCCCGCTCGGGCGGCTCGGCACGCCCGAAGACGTGGCGAACGCGATCCGGTTCCTCGTCAGTGATGACGCTTCGTTCATCACCGGGCAGGTGCTGGGCATCGACGGAGGCTTGGTTCTGTAATGACCCTTCTGGGTGTGGGTGCGCGACTGATCGACGTCACGAGCGGCAGGACGCTCGAGGGCGAGGAACTCGACACCGAGGTCACCCGCGTGGGTGCCGCGTTGTCGCTGCTGCCGCCGGGCGCGCTGTTCGCGCGGATGTCGGTGGACCTCCCGAGCGTCCTGAACTACCTCGGCGCGTTCGAGGCTGGCCGCGCGATCGCGTTGATCGACCCGGCGCTGGACGCCGACGTCCTGGCGGGGCTCATCGAGCGCTTCCGCCCGGCCGCCGTGCTGTCCGCGCCGGACGCGCCCGCCCCCGAGGGTTACGGCGTTTCCGACGGGCACTGGGTCCGGAAGTCCGCCGAAGGTGTCGAACCGCATCCGCATCTCGCGATCCTGCTGCCGACCAGCGGTTCGACCGGCAACCCGAAGCTGGTCCGGCTTTCGCGGGGCGCGGTGTTCGCCAACGCCGACGCGATCGCCGAGGTGCTCGGCATCGACCGTCACGAGATCGCGCCGACCAGCCTCCCGCTGCACTACAGCTACGGCCTGTCCGTGCTGAACTCGCACCTCGTCCGCGGCGCGACCGTGGTCATCGAGCCCTCGGGCGTGCTCGGACGCGGATTCTGGGACGCGGTCAACGAGCACAAGGTCACCTCGCTCGCGGGCGTCCCGTACCACTACGAGATGCTCCGCCGCCTCAAGTTCGACCCGGCGAAGTACCCGACGCTGCGCACGCTCACCCAGGCGGGCGGCAAGCTCCGCGACGACCTGGTCGCCCAGTTCAACGACAAGATCCGCGAGGTCGGCGGGCGGATGTTCGTCATGTACGGGCAGACCGAGGCCGCCCCGCGGATGACCACCGTCCCGGCCGAACGGCTCGCCGAGAAGCTCGGTTCGGCCGGGCCCGCGCTGCCCGGCGGCTCCTTCGCGATCCGGCGGGAGGACGGTTCCGAGACCACGCATCCGAAGATCGTCGGCGAGGTCGTCTACCGCGGGCCCAACGTGATGATGGGCTACGCCGAGGACGAGGCCGGCCTGGCCGCGGGCGACGAGTACGGCGGCGTGCTCGCCACCGGCGACCTGGGCTACCTCGACGAGGACGGCTTCCTCTACATCACCGGACGGCTCAAGCGGATCGGCAAGGTCTTCGGCAACCGGGTCAGCCTGGATGATCTCGAGCACGCCGTGCGTTCCGCTTCGGTGGGGATCGACGTCGTGGCCGCCGTCCCGGCCGGGGACAAGGTCGTCCTGTTCGCCGAAGGCGCCGACAAGGACATCTGCAAGGACGCCGCGAAGGCGCTGTCCGAGCGGCTGCACCTGCACACGAGCGGGTTCGACGTCCGCCCCATCGACACCGTGCCGCTGCTGGCCAGCGGCAAGATCGACTACCGGTCGCTGGAGGCCCAGGTATGAGTGTGTTCACGCTTTCGCAGGCGGAGCGCGAGAAGCAGTTGCTTCCGCAGCTCGCCGAACTGACCGCGCACCACCGCGAGAACTCCGAAGGCTACGAGCGCATCCTCTCGTCGCTCGGCATCGCGCGGGACGCGGAGTTCGCGTCCATCGCGGACCTGCCGTGGCTGCCGGTGCGGATGTTCAAGACGCACGACCTGCGCAGCATCCCCGAGTCCGAGATCTTCAAGACGCTGACTTCGTCGGGCACCACCGGTGCGGGCGCGTCACGGATTTACCTGGACAAGGCCGCGGCCGGCGCGCAGACCAAGCAGCTCGGCGCCACGCTGCAGGAGGTCCTCGGCGGCGAGCGGCTGCCGATGCTGATGGTCGACACCATCGGCATCATCAAGAACCGCCGTTCGTTCTCCGCGCGCGGCGCGGGCGTGCTGGGCATGGCGAACTTCGGCCGCAAGCACACCTACGTCCTGGACGAGAACGACCAGCCGGACGTCGAGGCCGTCAAGACGTTCCTCGCGACCTACGGTGACAAGCCGTTCCTGATCTTCGGCTTCACCTTCATGGTGTGGCAGTACCTCTACGAGGTCGCCCGCGAGCACAAGCTGGACCTCTCCAACGGGATCCTGATCCACTCCGGCGGCTGGAAGAAGCTGATCGACCGCGCGGTGGACAACGCCGAGTTCCGCCGTCGCTTCAAAGAGGACACCGGGCTCACCCGGATCCACAACTACTACGGGATGATCGAGCAGATCGGTACCGTGTTCCTCGAAGGACCGTCCGGGAACTCGCTGTACTGCCCCGATTTCGCCGACGTCGTGATCCGGAACCCGGAGACCTGGGAAGAGCAGCCGGTCGGCGAACCCGGCGTGATCGAGGTCGTCAGCACGCTGCCGCACTCGTACCCCGGCCACGTCCTGCTCACCGAGGATCTCGGTGTCTACAACGGAATCGACGACGGCGACTGGCCGGGCAAGCACTTCTCGGTGATGGGCAGGCTGCCCAAGGCCGAGGCCCGCGGCTGCTCGGACACCTTCCAGGGAGCGGCGGCATGAGCCTGAACCAGCGTTTTCCGCTCGCGGAAGCGATCGAGGTCGACAAGCTCGTCGAAGAGCTGCGGGCCGAGCCCGTCGGCGGACGGCTTCGCGTGGGCGACCCGCGGGTCGTCGAGTTCCTGACGAAGTTCGCGCGCAAGCTGCTCGCCCCCGCGACGGCCCGGCGCTTCCCGGAGCTGGCGTCCCTCGGTTTCTTCCTGCGCAAGGGAGAGATCGCCAAGGCGCTGAAGACACTGTCCACTTTGGAGACTTCCGGCGACGCGCTTCGGTTCCCGCGCGGACTCGTCTTCCACGTGCCGCCGGCCAACGTCGACACGATCTTCGTGTACTCGTGGGCGCTTTCGGCGCTGGCCGGTAACCACAACGTCGTCCGCGTGTCCTCGCGTTCGGCCGGCGCGGCGGAAACGGTGCTGGAGGCGCTGAACGCCGCACTGTCCGAAGTGGACGCCGACACCGCCGCCGCGATCACCGCGACCCAGCGCATGGTCACCTACGACCGCAGCGACGCGATCAGTGGTGCGCTCTCGGTCGCCGCGGATCTGCGCGTGATCTGGGGCGGCGACGCCTCGGTCGCCGCGCTGCGCAAGTATCCGCTCGCCCCGCACGCGCGCGACCTGACCTTCCCCGACCGGTCGTCGTTCGCGGTCGCGTCGGTGCGCGGCTGGCAGAACGCTTCCGAAGCCGAACGCCGCGGCGCGGCCGAGGGCTTCTACAACGACTCGTACTGGTTCGACCAGGCCGCCTGCTCGTCGCCGCGCGCGGTGTTCTGGGTCGGAGACGAAGACGGAGCCCGCGAAGCCGGACAGGAGTTCCGGAAGCTGCTTGCCGAGGTACTGGCGACGAAACAGCACGTCACCGAGCCCGCCATGGCCGTGCAGAAGCGGGTTTCGGCGTACGGTGCCGCCGTCGACGGGCTCGTGAACGGCATCGAGTTCCAGGGCAACGGCATCGCGACCCTCGAACTGGCCGACCCCGCGATCCTCCCGCGCGAATGGCTCGGCGCGGGTACTTTCGCCAACGCGCGCGTCGACACGCTTTCCGACCTCGTCCCGATCGTGCTCCGCAAAGATCAAACCGTCGGTCAATTCGGCTTCACCAAAGAAGAATTGACGGAATTCGTGACGGAATTGGCGGGCCGCGGCGTCGACCGCGTCGTTCCGTTCGGCTCGGCCCTGACGTTCTCCGCGATTTGGGACGGCTACGATCTGCTGACCGAGTTCAGCCGCTTGGTGACCGTACAGGCCTGACCTGCGGTGACGAGGTAGCAGCAGAGGAGGTTCAGTGACGACCGTCGAAACGCCCGAAGAGGACACTTCGGTTTCCGTAAAGCAACCGAAATCCACGAAGGCGAAGATCCTCGACGTCGTCCGCTGGGTCGCCATCCTGCTGGTCGTCGGTTTCGCGGCGAAGACGTTGGTCACCAATTGGGGTGAATTCTGGCGGACCTTGTCCGAGGTCGCGTGGGAATCCTCCACGTTGAGCCTGCTCGCGCTCATCGCCGCGATCATGGTGTCGACCTACGGCTGGCAGGTCATGGTCGACGACCTCGGCAAGCCGATCGGCTACGCCCGCGGCGCGCAGATCTGCCTCGTCGGCTCGCTCGGCAAGTACGTGCCGGGTTCGGTGTGGGCGTATCTGCTGCAGATGGAGCTTGGCCGCAAGGCCGGGCTCGCCAGGGCCCGGATCTTCACCGGCTCGCTGATCCAGCTCGGTGTCGGCGTGGTGTCCGCCCTGGTCGTCTCGCTGCTCGCGGCCCCCGCGGTGTTCAGCAACAGCCCGCGGGCGCTGTGGCTGTTCGTGCTGATCCCGGTCGGGCTGGCCATGCTGCACCCGCGCGTGCTCACCTGGGGCACGTCGCTCGTGCTGCGGATCCTGCGCCGCCCGCCGCTGGACCACCGGCTGAGCTGGTCGGTCGTCGGGAAGGTCTTCGGCTCCTCGACCGCCGCGTGGGCGCTCCAGGGCGTGCACCTGTGGCTGCTGGCGAACTCCGTCGGCACGCCCGGGTTCAGCGGGTTCGTGCTGTGCGTCGGCGCGATGGCCGTCGCGATGACCGTCGGGACGTTCGCGTTCATCCTGCCCAGCGGCGTCGGCGTCCGGGAGGTCGCGCAGGTCGCCGTGCTGACCGCCTCGGGTCTCACCGTCGTCCAGGCGACGGCGTTCGCCATCGCCTCGCGGGTGATGTTCACCGTCGCCGATCTGATCACCGCCGGTGGCGCCGCCCTCTCGGCCCGCCTCGTAGCCCGCGATTAGTCGGCTAATCGCGAGGGGGTCAGCCGGTAGATGACGGCGTCGGCGTTGCGGTACACCTCGGTCACGAAGTTCAGCCCCTCCAGATCGCGCAGCCCGGGCTGGCGCTGGGCGCCCGTGGGGTAGCCGTACTGCCCGAGGATCACCCACCGCACGTTCAGCCGCGCCACCGCCGCCCGCACCTCGGGGTTCGACGGGTACTCGCGGAAATGCCACTCCAGCAGCCCCACGTCCGGCGGCGGCAGCGTCTCGTCGAAATGCCCGGAAGTCGTGCGGACGCCGGAGAGCGCGTAGGTCCACACCGTCCCGTCCAGCCGGTCGTTCAGCACGCGCTCGCCGGGTTTCACGAACTCGGCGAGTTTCTCCATCGCGACGACCTCGTCCGGGCTCACCGGCAGCTTGTGCGGATTCACGCCGGGCGTGTTCGCGTAGCCGGGCGCGATCTTCTCCGCGTTGGACCGTGCGTAGAAACCGTCACTCAGGAAGGCGAACGCGCCGAACACCACCACCGCGACGGCGAACGCGGGCACCTTCCGGTGCGTCACGCTGTCCCGGAGCCACGCCTGCGTCTCGGCGAGGCCGTGGGCGGCGATGATCGCCAGCGGGATCGCCGCCATCGACATGAACCGGTACGGGTCGTTCCACCACGGCCGGGACAGCGCCAGCACGAGCGGCTGCTCGGACGACGTCACCGCGATGTAGGCGAACCCGGTGATCAACGCCGTCACGCCGATCCAGCGCAGCCCGCCCAGCCGCGAGAAGAAGATGAAGCCCAGCAGCAGCGCGGCCGAAAGCCAGACCTGCGGATACGGCTGGTGGTGCTGGAAGCCCAGCAGCGCGCCGAGCGCCGTCGTCGCCCGCCATTCGACCGGCCAGCTGCGGTAGGGCACCTCGCCGTTCGCGAGCCCGATCGCGCCGAACAGCTGCAACCACGCCACGCCGATCGCGATGACCGCGACGATCGCCAGCGCGCGCAGGTCCCGGCCGATCCGCCGCCACCGTTCGCCCGGCGCGACCCAGCGTTGCAGCAGTAGCGGGCCGGCGAACAGCATCGAGCCGAACAACGCGGACGAGTGCACGCACAGCAGCCCGAGAGCGGCGGCCAGCAGCACGAAACCGGTGTCGGGCGCGGGCCGGTCGAGGTAGCGCTTCACCGCGACGGCGGCCAGCGGGGTCAGCGCGAGGCCGAGCAGGAACGGGAGCAAAGGTCCCCTGCTCATCGATTCGTACAGGCCCATCACCGGCGCGATCGAGACGAGGGCGACCGCGCCCGCGAACACCGCGCGCCCCCGGAACACGCGCACCATCGTGACCAGCGACAACGCCAGCAACGCGGGCAGCAGCGCGGTGTTCACGTCCAGCGTCAGCGGGATGGTCGCCGGGCCGAGCAGGTACACCACGGACGCGAGCAGGTGGTACGCGTTGGGATAGAACACCGGCGCCGCGCCGCCGTACCAGTTGACCTCGCCGGTGCCGAACAGGCCGCCGTCCCCGGTTTCGGCGATCTGCCGGACACCGTTGGCGTGATAGACGGCGTCGAACCCCTGCGGGATGGCGTCCAACCTGCCCATCCCGCGCACCACCGCGTACATCCCGACGCCGGCCGCGAGCAGCAGACACGCCCCGACCGCGAGATGCCCGGAACGTCCCCACAGCGGCTCGTCGGGCGCGGGCGGCCATCGGCGCAGGGTGAGCCTTCGCAGACCGAACGCGACTCCGGCGAACAAGGCCGTCGCCACCGCGTACGTCACCGGGTTGAATGGGAGCCCGAGAGCGGCCGCCCACGGCCCGGCGAGACCGCCGATCGCGTAACTCAGCAACGGCGTCATCCCCGCGAGCACCCAGCCACGCAGGCCGGCGGCGAGCCCGGTGAGCAGACCGGGGAGACCGATGACGAGCAGCGCGACGCACAGCGTGACGACGTCGGCCGACAGGGAGGTCTGGGTGGGCACGGGCTACCTCGGGTGGGGAATCCGCACGGAACCCCCGAGGTGCGGAACGGAATGGGAAACCAGATTAACCGCGGGGCACCGTTACCCGAAGGAGTCACATCCGGCCCGGCACAAGGGCGGAACATTGCCTACTTTGTGCACACTTGCTGGCCCATTCGTGTCAATTGACTGCGCCGAAAGAAACGCACCGGCGCGGTGATCGATACTTGACCGTAGTCTTTTCGCACACGGGGTGGCTCGGCCCGGGAGGGTGGGGATCAGGTGGTGATCGCGCTCGTCGTCGCCTGGTTCCTGGTCGCGATCTTCGTACTGGTGGCCTGGCCGAGGATCGGCGCCGACAAGGCCTGGCGCGTCTGCGCGCTGCTGCTGACCCTCGTTTTCTCGCTGGTGCACCAGCTGATGTTTTCGACCATCGCGGAGGACGCGTACATCACTTTCCGTTACGCCCAGAACATCGCCGACGGCAACGGCCCGGTGTTCAACCCCGGCGAGCGGATCGAGGGTTACGCGAATTTCCTCTGGATGATCGTGATCGCTTTGCCGAAGGCCGCTTTCGGGGCCGACATCGAGACGTCCGCGATCGTGCTCGGCGTCCTCGCCACGCTCGGCGTGGTCCTGCTCGCCCACGTGACGGTGAACCGCGTGGTCGCGCGGGCCGCCGGTGAGGCGCGCCCGGCCTATGGCGTGGCCGCCGCGGTGCTCGTCGCGGGCGCCGGAGGGCTCGCCGCGTACGGCGGATCCGGCTCCGAGACGCCGTTGTTCGTGCTGCTCGTGTTCGGCGTCTTCGCCTCGCTCGCGGCCCGTCGGCCGGTGGTCGCGGGCGTGCTCGTCGCCTTCGCGACGATGACGCGCCCGGCGGGGTTCCTGCTCGCGGTACTGGTCGGGCTCTGGCTGGTCGCCGCCGCCCTGCGCGGCCGCTACACCTGGTGGTCACCGGTGGGCTGGCTGCTCGGCGGGCTCGTCTTCGCGGCGCCGTGGACGGCCTGGCGGGTGACCTACTACGACCATGTCCTGCCGACGTCGGTCGTCATCCCCTTCGACCTCGAGCTGCCCGCCCGGATCGACGCCGGGTGGCGGTATCTGTCGGGTTTCTCGCTGGTCCACCAGGGTTTCCTCCTGCTCGGCCTGATCTCCGTGGTGGCCCTTCTGCTGCGCCGGACCGGCCGGACGCCGCACGAAGCCGAAGCCAGGTCGCTGACCTGGCTGATGCTGGTCACCGCCGTCGCGCTCACCGGTTTCGTGGTCTTCTTCGGCGGCGACGCCGGGCCCGCCTGGCGGTTGCTGGCGCCGATCCCGCCGCTGTTGTCGGTGGCGGCCGTGTCCGTTTACGGCGTGCTCGTCGCGGCCGCGAAACCGAGCCCCCGCCCGCGTCCGCCGGTCCAGCGGCTGATGCCCGCCGCCGCGGTGGCGCTGTCCGGGCTCGCGGTGCTGGTGTCGGTGTTCAGCCCGGAGATGCTGGCCCGCGTGCGCGCCTGGCACGACCACGGCGTTCAGATGGAGGAGATCGGCCGCTGGCTCGATGCCTACCTCCCGCCCGGTTCGGTCGTGAGCACCTCCGCTCCCGGCGTGCTGTCGTATCACGCCGGGACACGACTGCAGATCGTCGGCGTCCGGGGCCAGGCCGAGGAAACGGGCGAGGCCGTCGTCTCCCGGCGGCATCCGACGATCGCCGTCGTCACTGATAGCGGCTACTCGGCGAAGCAGACCTGCGTGATCGACCCGGCGTACGCGGCCAGGTACCGCGTCGCGACCTTCGCGCGTGAAGGAACCTCGTCGTGGATCACCGTGTTCCCGCGGGCGGACGTCGAGCGAGCGGTCACCTCGGCCCTCGACCGCTCGCCGGATTTCCGCCACGTACCGTGCCCTTCGTGAGTGTCGTTTCCCCCAGCAGACCGGCAGCGCGTGAGGCGACCTCGCGCCTGTTCGGCCTCGGTGTGTTCGCCGCCGCGCTCACCGTGCTCCTGGTTCGTTTCCTCGTGCCGCGGCCGATCGCGATGTCCGACAACGGTGACGGTTTCCGCGTGCTGTGCGGCGCGGGCATCCCGTGGAAGGGCAAGCCGGAGGGATTCGTCCACCTCGCCTACACCGTCCCGGCAGGCGAATGCGACGCCACCTATCTCCTGACCCAGAGCTGGTTCGCGCGGATCGCGCGGTCGATCGGCGGGGTGCTCGGCCTCGAATCGACGCTGAGCCTGGTCGTCCTCGGCGTGCTCACCAGCGTTCTCGCCGCCGCGGCGGTCGCGCTGATCGTCGTCGGGCTGCCGTACTCGCGCCGCGTCCGCGGTTTCGCGGCCGTGGGGCTGCTGCTGGTCGTCGCGGACTCCGCGTTCTTCGGCTACTTCGCCTCCGTGCTCGGCGAAGGTGCCGCCTTCCTCGGTCTTCTGCTCGCCGTCGGCGGCTTGCTGCTCGCCGCTCGGCCCGGCTGGTGGCGTTATGCGGGCCTCGCCGTGCTGCTCTTCGGCGGTCTGATCGCGGTCAACGCCAAGGTCCAGACGCTGATGATCCTGCCGTTGCTCGCGCTCGCCGCGCTGCTCGTCCGTCCGGACGGCGTTCGCGGCCTGAGGCGCTGGCTGCCCGTGGTGTTCGTCATCGGCGCGCTCGCCGGTGGCACGGCCTATGCGCAGCAGACCGTCGAACCGGCGAAACTTCCCGATGGCTCGCTCGCCGCGCGGCCGGGCGACGATTCGCGTGAGATCAACATGTTCAACACGATCTTCCTGACCATTGTGGACGGTCGGCACGACACCGCGGCCGACCTCGCCGCGCTGGGCCTGCCCGCCTCGTTCGGCCAGTACGCGGGCAACGGCTGGTGGCATCCGAAGCCCGCGACGCAGGACCCCGAGTACCCGAAGTACCGCGAACAGATCAGCAGGCGCAACGTCGTCGAGTACTTCGCGACGCACCCGTGGCGCACCGTCGAGATCCTGGACCGCGCGGCGGGCGATCTGCTCACCGCGCGGCCGCCCTACCTCGGCAGCTTCGACCGGTCGGCCGGCTTCGCCCCGGAAACCCAGGAATACCGCGTCCCGATCGTTTCGACCGTGACGAAACTGCTGGCACCGCTGGGTTTCTTCGCTCTGCTGCCGATATGGGCCCTGATCGCCTGGCGAGGCTGGAAGACGCGGCGCGCCGCGCTGGGTGTCGTGCTGGGCTTCCTGCTCGCCGTCGCCGCCGGGCAGTTCGTGCTGGCCGCGCTGGGCGACGGCTTGGAGAACGTCAAGCACCAGGTGATCGCGCTGTACTGCACGGTGCTCGGCGTCGCACTCGCGCTGGTGACCTTCGCGCGCTCGGAGTGATGTGACCTACGCTACCGTAGGTTGGTTACCCTACGGTAGCGTAACCTGAACGAATGGCTGAGCTCGTTTACCCGCCCGTCATCATGGCGGCGAAGTTGATGTTCCGGGTGCTGGACAACCGCATCCGGGTGGAGGGGACCGAGCACATCCCGTCGACGGGCGGGGCGGTCATCGCCTGCAACCACGTGAGCTACCTCGACTTCATCTTCTGCGGCCTCGGCGCGCAGCCGGCGAAGCGCCTGGTCAGGTTCATGGCGAAGAAGGAGATCTTCTCCAACCGCATCGCCGGACCGCTCATGCGCGGTATGCACCACATCTCCGTCGACCGCGGCGCCGGTCTCGCGTCGTACCGCGAAGCCGTCGAGCGGCTGAAGGCCGGGGAGGTCGTCGGCGTGTTCCCCGAGGCGACGATCAGCCGGTCGTTCACCGTGAAGGACATCAAGTCCGGCGCGGTCCGGATGGCCGCCGAGGCGGGTGTCCCGGTCGTGCCGATGGCGCTGTGGGGCACGCAACGCCTGTGGACCAAGGGCCGCCCGAAGGACCTCACCAAACGCCACGTCCCGATCTCGATCCTCGTTGGCGAGCCGATGCACCCGAAGGCCGACGAAGACGCCGAAGTCCTCTCGAAGGACCTTCGCGTGCGGATGTCCGCGCTCGTGGACCGCGTCCAGGCCGGCTACCCGGAGAAGCCGTCGTCCGACGACGAGCGCTGGTGGCTGCCCGCGCACCTCGGCGGCACCGCGCCGACGCCGGAAGAGGCCGCGAAGCTCGACCGCGAAGGCCGCTAGCCCGCCGGCGCCCCGCTGCCGTGTCGCGAAAGCCACTTTCGCGACGCTAGGTGTCTCGAAAGTGGCTTTCGCGACACGCGACAGTCCGACGGCCACCCGGACCGCGCCCCGCTAGAACCAGCGCTCCAGCACCTGCGCGACCCCGTCCTCGGAGTTCGGCGCGGTCACCTCGTCGGCGACGTCGAGGGCGTACCGGTGCGCGTTGGCCATCGCGACGCCGTGGCCGGCCCAGCCGAGCATCTCGACGTCGTTCGGCATGTCCCCGAACGCGATCACCCGCTCGGCCGGGACGTCCAGCCGCTCGGCGACCTCGGCCAGACCGGTCGCCTTCGTGATGCCGTGCGCGGCGACCTCGATCAGGCCGGTGTTGGTCGAGTAGGTGATGTCCACCGAGCCGTCGAGCACCTCACGCGCCGCCCGCGCCATCTCGTCGGAGCTCATCCCGCGCCTGCTGATCAGCAGTTTGATCGCGGGATGCCCGAGCACCTCGGCCCGCGGCGCCTCCGTGCCCTCGTGGTTGCCCCAGGGGTTGTGGTAGTCCGGCTCGATCACGAAGTTGCGCATCTCCGGGTCGAGCGCGGAGCCGCCGACCCGCTCCGCGGCGAACCGGCAGCCGGGCAGAGCGTGATCAAGAGCACTCACCGTGTCGTGCAGCAGCTGGGGTTCGAGCAGTCCGTGGACCGCCACGATCCGGTCCGTCCCGATCTCGTACAGCACCGCGCCGTTCGCGCAGACCGCGTACCCGGTCAGGCCGAGCGGGTTCGCGATCGGCGCGATCCAGCGCGGCGGACGGCCGCTGGCCAGCACGAACGGCACACCGGCGTCGGCGACGCGCCGGACGACGTCGATCGTGCGTTCGGACAGGACCTCCAGCGGGCCGAGCAGCGTTCCGTCGACGTCGGAGGCGATCAAGAGGGGTTTTTCCACCCGCACATCATCCCCGAAGATCCGCCCATCGGGCGAAGTGTCGGTCTGGACCAGTACCTTCCCCGGTGTGCGCGTAGGCATCGTGATCCTTCCGGAAGATCGTTGGTGGGCGGCCGAGCCGAAATGGCGGGCCGCCGAGGAATACGGCTTCGACCACGCTTGGACGTACGACCACCTCGGCTGGCGGACCCTCGTCGACGGCCCGTGGTTCAGTGCGATGCCGACGTTGACGGCGGCCGCGATGGTGACGTCGCGGATCAGACTGGGCACCTTCGTCGCCTCGCCGGTCGCGCGGCATCCCGTGCCGTTCACCCGCGAGCTGACCACCCTCGACGACATCTCCGACGGCCGCTTCATCCTCGGCGTGGGCGCCGGCGTCACGAACACCAGCTACGACGCCGTCGTCCTCGACGGCCCCGAGCTGTCGGTCAAACAGCGCACGGACCGGTTCGCCGAGTTCGTCGAAGCGCTCGACGGGCTGCTGATGACCGACGGCTTCGACTTCGAGGGCGAGTACTACCGGGCCAAGGGCGCGCGGAACCAGCCGGGCTGCGTGCAGCGGCCGCGCTTGCCGTTCCTGGTGGCCGCGAACGGTCCGCGCACGATGACGCTCGCCGCGCGGTTCGGCGCGGGCTGGGCCACCACGGGCGTCAAGGCGGACACCCAGGACGAGTGGTGGAAGGGCGTCGCGGATCTCGTGAAGACCTTCGACGAGCGGCTCGACGTCGTGGGCAGGGACAAGACGAGTGTGCAGCGGTTCCTGAGCCTCGACTCGGCGCCGGTCTTCTCGCTCTCCAGCGCGGGCGCGTTCGCCGACGCCGCCGGGCGGGCCGGGGAGCTCGGCTTCACCGACATCGTCACCCACTGGCCACGGTCCGGGGACTACTACGTCGGCCGGGAGTCGACCCTCGAAGAGGTCGCGAGCGACGTACTCCCGGTACTCCAGGGAAGAAGTTCTTAGGCCGATCGGGTGACATCGGCGGGTCCGGTAAACCGGTTCCGCCCAGTGGTCGTCTGACAGACGAGTACAGCGAGTGGGTGCGGCCGGCGACGGCTGCCCCTCATGGGTCACCCCGGGGGTGAATGGGGGACTGAGGCTCGCGTGGTCGCGGCAGGGGCAGTCCGCGACCACGCGAGCCTTATCTTTTGGCCGTGATTCGCGTGTCCAGACCCGTAACTCGCGTGATTGAAGGCGTAACTCGCGAGTTCCGGCGGGAGACACGCGTGTTACGCCTTCAAGCACGCGTCATACGGCTTCAAGCACGCGTCTTACGCCGGCAGGTGGTCAGCGCGTCAGCGTGTAGATCGAGGCACCCGCGTTGCTGAAGTCCTTCCGCAGGAAGTCCAGCCCGTCCAGGTCCCGCAGGCCCGGCGCCGGCGGTTCGCCGATCTTGATCGGCGTGCTCCCGATCAGCACGTGCTTGACGTTCAGCCGCCGCACCGCGGCCCGCACCTCGGGGTCGGTGTCGTACTCCCGGAAGTGCAGCGCCAGGTACTTGGCGTCCGGCGGCGGCACGCCCGGGTCGTAGTGCCCGGCGACCGGGTGGATGCCGGTGATCGCGTACAGCCAGGCCGTCCCGTCGAAGCGCTCGTTGAGCACCTTCTCGTCCGGCCCGACGTTCATCTTGGTCAGCTCGTTCATCGCGGCCAGTTCGTCGGCGCTGACCGGCGGCGTGACCTCGCCCTCGGGCCCGTTGTAGTACAGGAACGACACCGCGTGCGCGTTCGACTCCGTGTAGAAACCCTTGGTCAGCACGGCCGACGCGGCCACGACGAACACGGCGGTCGCCAGCCCCAGCCGGGCGGGCAGCGCGGGGCGGCTCTTCACCCAGGAGCGCCCGCTCGCCCACTTCGCGAACCAGCGCTGCAGCTCCGCCATCCCGTGCCCGGCCAACAGGCACAGCGGGATCGCGGCGAGCGCCATCAGGCGGTACCGGTCGTTCCACCACGGCCGCGACAGCGAGATCACCCACGGTTCGGCGCCGAACGAGGCGACCAGCACGAACAGCGCCGAGAAGCCGATCGCCGAGAGCCCCAGCCAGCGCATCCGGCCGAGCCGGAACAGGCTCAGCACGCCGATCACCAGCAGCACCGTCAGCCACACCTGCGGGGCGCTCAGCACCTGCCGGAACGTCACGAGCAGGCCCAGCGACTTCACGACCGGCAGGTCGGAGCCCCACGCGTAATAAGGGTATGAACCCGAAGTGAATTTCAGGGCGCCGAGGATGTGCGGCGCCGCGAGCAGCCCGCTGCCCACCATCACCGGCACCATCTTGGCGACGTCGCCGCCGATCACCCGCCAGCCGCCACGGCCTTCGGGCACTCCGTCGAGCGGCTTGTGCCGCAGGGCGCGGTACCAGCGCTGCACCACCAGCGGGAACGCGAACAGCAGCGCACCGAACAGCGCCGACGAGTGCGCGGCCAGCAGGCCGACCGCGGTCAGCGCGAGCACGTAGCCGGTGTCGAGGCCGGGCCGCGCGAGGAAGCGGGCCAGCGCGACGACGGCCAGCGGCGTCAGCACGATCCCCAGCGCGAACGGCAGCAGCCCGCTGGACACCGACTCGTACGCGCCGGTGGTGGCCGCGGCGGCCACCAGGGCCGTGCAGCCCGCGAACACCGCCCGCCCGCCGAGCTGGCGGATCAGGGCGACCATCGACAGCGCGAACACGCCGGCGACCGGCATGGTGATGGCGTTCAGCGTGACCGGGATCGTCGTGCCCGAGATCGAGTACACGAGCGAGCCGACCAGGTGATACGCGTTCGGGTAGAACGAGCCGTCCGGGTACCAGTTGATGGTGCCCATACCGGTCAGCGAGCCGTCGCCGGTCTCGGCGATGTAGCGGATGCCGTTCGCGTGGAAGACGGTGTCCCAGCGCTGGAACACCGCCGTCGTCCCGCCGCGGGCCGAAAGCACCACGAGGATCGAGATCCCCACGGCCAGCGCGACGCAGGCGGCGACGGCGTAGTGCGCGCGCGGGTGCCACTTCGTCGGCGGCTCCTCAGCGCCCGGCTTGATCCAGCCGCGTGCCTGCCCCAGCCTCCGCAGGCCGAAACCGATCCCGGCGAGCACGGCCGTGACGGCCGCCACGGTCAGCGGGTTGTACGACACACCCGCGAGTGCCAGCCACGGACCGGCCAGTCCGGTTACCGTGTAGGACAGCAGTGGGGCCAGGCCCGCCAGGGCCCAGCCACGCAGGCCCGCGGCCCGGCCGACGAGCCCGCCGGGGACCGCCAGGACGGCCAGATAGGTGAGGGTCGCACCGAAGTACGACCAGAAGGTGTCCGGAGTAGGCACTGCTTCCTAAATGTGTCTGTCGAAGGTGAAAACCGATGCTCGCTGCAGGGCTCGGAGTCGACGTGCGTACCCTCGACGCCCGTGAGCGCGCACACGAACCCCGACAAGATTACTGAAGCCGATTACACCGGCTACGACCTCATCGTGGTCGGCTCCGGATTCTTCGGGCTGACCGTCGCCGAACGGGCCGCGGCCGAGCTCGGCAAGAAGGTCCTCGTGCTGGAGCGGCGGCACCACATCGGTGGTAACGCCTACTCCGAGGCCGAGCCGGAGACCGGGATCGAGGTGCACCGTTACGGTGCGCACCTGTTCCACACCTCCAACAAGCGTGTGTGGGAGTACGTCAACCGCTTCACCGAGTTCACGAACTACCAGCACCGCGTGTTCGGCAAGTACCAGGGTCAGGTGTACCCGCTGCCGATGAACCTGGCGCTGATCAACCAGTTCTTCGGCAAGTCCCACACGCCGGACGAGGCCCGCGAGCTGATCGCCAAGCAGGCGTCGGAGTTCGAGACCGCGAACGCGCAGAACCTCGAAGAGAAGGCGATCTCGCTGATCGGCCGCCCGCTCTACGAGGCGTTCATCCGCGGCTACACGGCCAAGCAGTGGGAGAACGACCCGAAGAACCTCGGCGCCGACATCATCACCCGGCTCCCGGTCCGCTACACCTTCGACAACCGGTACTTCAACGACACCTACGAGGGCCTGCCGGTCGACGGCTACACCGCGTGGCTCGAGAAGATGGCCGAGCACGAGAACATCGAGGTGCGGCTGAACGTCGACTACTTCGACGTCCGCGAGCACATCCCCGCCGGCACCCCGACCGTCTACACCGGGCCGCTGGACCGCTACTTCGACTACTCCGCGGGCCGGTTCACCTGGCGCACGGTGGACTTCGAATCCGAGGTCGTCGAGACCGGTGACTTCCAGGGAGCCTCGGTCGTCAACTACAACGACGAAGAGGTGCCCTACACCCGGATCATCGAGTTCCGGCACTTCCACCCGGAGCGCAAGCACTACCCGAACGACAAGACGGTCGTGTTCCGCGAGTACTCGCGCTTCGCCGGCGAGGCCGACGAGCCGTACTACCCGATCAACACCCCGGAGAACCGCGAGAAGCTCGAGGCCTACCGCGAGCTGGCGAAGGCCGAGGCCAAGAACAAGAACGTGCTGTTCGGCGGCCGTCTCGGTACCTACAAGTACCTCGACATGCACATGGCCATCGGCTCGGCGCTGACCGCGTTCGACAACAAGATCGCGCCGCACCTGACCGATGGCGCGCCTCTCGACGGGTCCCTCGATGCTTGAGAAGGGCGCTCCCACCGGTGAGGTGGCTGTTCTCGCGAAGGCACAGGGCGTCCTGAAGAGCGACGTCACGGTGAAGGCGGCCCGGGGTCTTTCGCACTTCGGCGAGCACAGCGCGGGATGGTTCGCGCTGGGGCTCGTCGGGGCGGCGGTCGACAAGAAGCGCCGCAAGGACTGGCTGGTCGCGGCGGCCGGGGTCGTCGGCGCGCACGCGGCGTCGATCGCGGTGAAACGCGTGGTCAGGCGGCCACGACCGGACCACCCGAGCGTCGAGGTCCTGGTCTCCACGCCGAGCAAGCTGAGCTTCCCGTCCTCGCACGCGACATCGACTACGGCGGCGGCGGTGCTCTACTCCGGATTGACCGGGCGTAACCTGGTCCCGGCCCTGGTACCGCCGATGCTGGCCTCCCGGCTCGTGCTCGGCGTCCACTACCCGACCGACGTTCTGGCCGGAGCGGCCCTAGGGGGCGTAGTCGGCGGCCTGATACGTAGGAAGCTGAAGCGACGATGAGTGAAACGACCGAGAAGGCCGATTCCAAGCCTGACGACGTAGAACCCGTGGCCGAGGCCGCCGAACCGAAGAAGGTCGCCGGCGGTCTCGTCGGCGGCATCATCAAGACGGCACGCCCGCGCCAATGGGTGAAGAACGTGCTGGTGTTCGCCGCACCGTTCTTCGCCTTTTCGAAGTCGACGGACCGGACCGGCCTGCTGATCGCCGCGCTGATCGCCTTCGCGGCGTTCTCGCTGGTGGCCTCCTCGGTCTATCTCATCAACGACGCGATCGACGTCGAGGCCGACCGGGCGCATCCGACCAAGCGGAACCGGCCCATCGCGGCCGGGATCGTGCCGGTGCCGGTGGCGTTCGTCGCGGCCGCCGTGTTCTTCGCGGCGGGCCTCGGCATCTCGTTCTTCGCCAGCTGGCAGCTCGCGGTCGTGCTGGCGGTCTACGAGGCCGTCCAGCTCGGCTACTGCTTCGGGCTCAAGCACCAGCCGGTGGTCGATCTGGCCATCGTCGGCTCGGGCTTCCTGATGCGGTCGATCGCCGGTGGTGTCGCCGCGGGTATCGCGCTTTCGCAGTGGTTCCTGCTGGTCACCGCGTTCGGCTCGCTGTTCATGGTGGCGGGCAAGCGCTACGCCGAGATCATGCTCTTCGAGCGCACGGGCGCGAAGATCCGGTCTTCGCTGAAGAAGTACTCGGCGAGCTACCTGCGGTTCGTCTGGGCGACGTCCGCGGCGATCCTGATCATGTCGTACTGCCTGTGGGCGTTCGAGATCCGCCAGGTCGAGCACGACTCGGTCTGGGCGGTCGTCTCGATGGTCCCGTTCGTGGTGGCCGTCCTGCGCTACGCCGTCGACGTCGACGGCGGCAACGCGGGCGAGCCGGAGGAGATCGCGCTCAAGGACCGCGTGCTCCAGGTGCTCGGCGCGAGCTGGGTCATCACGCTGTTCCTGTCGTTCTATCTCTGATTCGACAGCTCACACACAGCGCATCCATAGGAAGCGCACGCATCCTCGGTGATGGGGGCGGGCACGCAGCCCGCCCCCATCACTTTGAGGAGCGAAAGATGAGCGACCCGCAGCGGCCGTCCGAAGACGAGGACAAGACGGTCGAGCAGCCTTCAGTGGCGGACGAAACCCCGAAGCAGCCCGCCGCGCCTCCGCCGGTGCAGCCGGCCCCGCCGAAGAAGGGCGGATTCCGCCGGTTCGCCGGGCACCGCGCGACGCAGCTGGTCGCGGTCGGCGTCCTCGGTTTCGTCCTCGGCGGAGGCATCATCGGCACCGCCGTCGGCCTGGCTTCCCGCGACGGCGACCGGCCCGGTTTCTCCCGCGAACACCGTGGTCACGGCGGTCCCGGCATGCACCGTGACTTCCGTGACGGCCCGGGCGACCGCGGCTGGCGTGACGAGTCCCACGGCAGGTAGATAACGGAATCATCACGCCGCCGTGTACGGTGTTCGTGATGCGAAGCGCCTCCGCCGATCTGCCCCAGGCTCCCGGTGCGCTGCCGGGAGCCGCCGTCCTTACCCGCCCCTGGGTGCTCCCGGCCGGGGCGGCGGTCGCTTCGGCCCTGGTGTTCGTGCTGGTCAGCGGGCATTTGATCGACGACACGTACATCACGCTCTCGTACGCGAAGAACCTCGCCTTCCATGGCCACTGGGGCCTGATCGAAGAGGGCACCGCCAACACCGCGACGTCGCCGCTGAACGTCCTCGTGCTGGCGCTCGTCACCTTCATCGTGCGGGACGCCGTCTTCGCCGCCGGGATCGTCTTCGTCGCGAGCCAGGTGGCGCTCGTCCTCGGCCTGCGCCGTATCGGCGCCGCGACCGGGCTCCCCGGCTGGTTCGCCCCGCTGGCGCTGGGCATGCTGCTGGTGAATCCGCTGCTGTTGTCGTCGGTCGGGCTCGAAGTCGCCCTCGGCGCGACCGCCGTCGTCTGGTCGATGGTGCTGCTGCACGAACGCCGTCCCGCCGCCGCGGGCGCGGTGATCGGCCTGATCGCACTGATCCGGATCGATCTGCTGCTGATCGCGTTCGTGCTGTTCCTCGGGCGCCGCGAATTCTGGGTGGGTATCTGGCGGATGGCGTTCGCCGCGCTCGCGGTGACGCTGCCGTGGTACCTGTTCAGCTGGCTGGTGCTGGGTTCGGCGGTGCCGGACACGCTGGTCATCAAGATCATGCAGCGCTCGTGGGGGCCGTTCAGTTTCACCAACGGCCCGCTGCTGTACCTGAACAACTTCCCGGTGGCGGCGACGCTTTCCTTCCTGCCGCTCGTGATCGGTGCTCTAGCCGGTCTGCTGTGGACATTCCACTTCCGGCGCGGTTCGGAGCGGGCGAAGCGGTTGCTGCCGTTCGCCACGCTCGCCATCGCCGGAGCGGTGCACTACCTGGCCTACTGCTGGCTGAACGTCCCGCCGTATCACTGGTATTACGCGCCGAGCATCGTCGGCGCGACGATCTTCCTCGCCGCCGGAGCCTGCGCGGTGCCCGGCCGGGCCCGGCTCGGCATGGGGATCCTCGCGGGCGCCTTCCTTCTCGTGAGCGCCGTCGCCTACGCGGCTCCCGAACTGCCGCGCCGGTTCGCGCCCATCACCAGCAACCACGCCGCGTCCGACGAGTACCGCGCCATCGGCGCGCAACTGGGCGAACTGACCAAGGGGCGCAAGGTGGAGAGCGCTGGCGAGGTCGGCGCGCTCGCCTACTCCTGTGATTGCGACATCGTCGACCAGTTCTCCGACCGCGGCTCGGTCGACCCGGCGATCGTCGAGACGAAGAACCGCAGCAGCGATCTGGGCAAGGCGTTGCTGGCGGCGAATTTCCGGTTCTTCGACCACAGCGTTCCGCCCGCGACCCCGGATCTCGTGCTGGCCACCACCCGGAAGGCGCCGCCGCCGAACGCGCTGGCGACCTGGACGATCAGCTCACCCTGGATGGGCACCCAAAGCCTGTACCTGCTGCCCGCGCGGTGAATGGCGTTCGGTTGGTGGCGGGAGCGAGGCTCGGCGCGGTCCTGACTGAGGTCGTGAGTGGCCATGAGCGTTCTGTTGCGCCGCAAGTCAAACCTGGCGTGGACGAACCCCTGCCGCGCTGGCCGTCTTCGCCGACTTCGCACTGAGATGGCCACCCTGGACAGCAGGCTCCCGGCCCGACCCCGTCGCGAAGTGTCCACAAAGGACACCTCTAGCCGATTGCGCGCCCGATTGATATAACGATGTCCGGTTCTCGCGGAGGTCGTGAGTGAAAAAGAGGGTTAGAACGACCATTGCCACTCACGACCCCCCACGCAAAGCGCCTGAATCGGACACGAATGACCGAATTGGCATCCTTTGTGGACAGTCGTGGTACGTCAGGTCCCGCGAGTGAGCCATCGGCTGGGAAACACGCCAGGTTTGACTTAACCCTCTTCAGCACTCACGCCCCCCAGGGCCTGGACGGCCCCGCCGGTGCGCGGATGGCGGTCTCGCGTGATTGGACGGACGACTCGCGTGGCCGCGGCCCTTCAGCGACGCGAGTGGGCGCGGTCGGCCTTCGTGACGGCCAGCATGTCGCGCTGGCAGACCATGGACCCGTCGGCGAAGACGAACTGAAGCACCGGCCGCGGCGGGAAACTCCGTCCCAGGTAGAGCGCGGACACCGAACGCACCACTCCCGACGGCATCTCCTCGAAGGTCCGGAACGGCTGCGCGGGATCCTCGCCCTCCAGCATCCGCGCCGGGTAGACGACGGCCAGCCGCCGATCGGACAGCGTCAGCCGCGCCTCGCCCTTGCCGCCGGCGAGGTGGTCCGCGAGCCGCGCGGCGGTCTGGTCCGCGGTCCGCGCGACGGCCCAGTAGGCGATCGTCGGGTCGTCGGTCCAGTCGCCTTCGAGCACGTCGGAAGCGGGCAGTGGCCACCGCGTTTTCCCCGTCACCGCAGGGGTTTCCCGCGACGGTTCGTACGGCAGCGAGAGTTTGCCGTCCAGCAGCAGGCCGGCGTACCCGTGCGCGGGCGGGCAGCCGATGATCAGCCGTTCGCCGGGTGCGAGCCAGAACTGGTGCAGTTCCCGTTCGACGATCTCGTCGACGGACTTCGCCATCGGAAGCGTGTTCTCCATCAGCTCACCGTCACCGAGTGCAGCCAGGCGAACTGCCGGGGATCGTCGCAGCCGAACAGGAAATCCATCCCCGATCCGTCCACAAAGGACGCCCGAAGACACGGACGCCGTTTCTTGCCGTGTTCGGCGACCGCGAAACCGGCGATCGCCTCGCGCGGGATCTCGGCGCACGGCACCATCTCGTGCCGCGCGACCGGGACGCCCTCGGCGTTCTCGCCGTAGGTCTTCGTGGTCATGATCGAGGCGATGTCCTTGCCGAACCCGATCGCCTTCGACATGAACGACTTCTTCGAGGGCGTTTCCGGGGCGACGAACTTCTCCAGCACCAGCAGTCGCGCGCTGGTCAGCGCCCAAAGCCGCGAAAGCGAGCCGCTGGTGGGCAGCTCCCGCACCGCCGCGTGCGCGAGGCCGCCCTGCTCACCGAGCACGACGACCTGCGGCGACGGCGGATTCGACTTGCCGCTGTCGTCGCCCCCGCCCAGCGCCGCGCCGACCACGTCGCCCGCGAAGTTCGCCGCGCCGGAGCCGATCTTGCCCAGCACGCTCTTCTTCGGCACGCCCCACGGGTCGAGCCCGCGCACGTCGTAGTTCAGCGTCCGGCCGTACGCGGCCCACAGCAACCGTTCGCCCGGGCGCAGCGAAGGCAGGGCCTGCGACGCGGCCCCGAGCGGGTAGCCGAGATTCATTCTTCGATCGTGAACCCTCTGTCGGTCGCCGCGCGGCGCTCTTCCTCGGACGACGAGTCCTGCGACTCGTGGTAGCCCGCCTTGACGCCCTGCTCGACGCCCAGTTCGGCCAGGTTACCGGCACTGCCGCGGAAGGCGGCCTTGCCGACGCTGGTCGTGCCGCTCATGCCCATCGCCCGCAGCCCGGCTTCGGTGAGGTTCGTGGTCAGCGCGTCCGAGCCCTCGCCGCCGACGCCGTACCGGTCCGCGAACCTGTTGGCCGTCTTGGAGGCCCCGGTCGCCGGGTTGGCCTTGGTGACGATCTTGGCCAGCGGGTTCTTGTCGATCTGGTCGGCGAGCCGCTTCTGCACCCAGTTGCCGTCGCGCAGCCCTTCGGTGCGCTCGACGACCTTCTTCAGCGGCCCGTTGCGGAGCGCCTTCAGGATGTCTTCGAGCTTGTCGATCAACGGCTTGAGCTTGCCGAGCAGCTGCTTGACCTTCATCCCGAGCCGTCCGCCGGTGACCGCGACCTGTCCGGCCGTGGCCGCGCCAGCCGCGCCGACCGAGGCGCCCGCCGTGATCCACGAGGCGGCCAGCGCGGCCAGCCATTCGATGATCAGGCCCATCACCAGTTCCTGGATGATGTCGATGACGATCTCGACGAAGGCGTCGAACAGGTCGGCCGCGATCTCCAGGATCTGCTGCAGCCCACGGACGTCGTTCGCGAACGCCTTGGCACCGCCCGAGAACTCGGTCATCTGGCCGCGGAACGCGTCGCCTGCCTGGCCCTTCCACGCTTCCGTGGTGCCTTCGGCGCGCTTCTGTTCGTGTTCGGCGACGCCGTCGAGCCACTTCGCCGTCTGCTCCCAGCCCTTGGCGGTGCTGCGCATCTGCTCGGGGTCGCCGATCGCGGGCTCCAGCACCAGCTCGACCAGCGGGCTGATCACGATCCCGATCAGGAACCCCAGTCCGTTGTCCACAAAGGACTGGCCGGGGCTGGTCACGAGCTGGAGCTGTTCCATCCTCGCGTGCACGGCCGCGATCGCGACGTCCGGCGGGCTGCTCGCCCTGGCGACCTCCGAGGAGGTGCTGATCCAAGAGCTGCCGTAGCCGCCGTGCTGCTCCAAGAACCCCTTGCGGCCGGAGTCGCCGGCGCTGTTGAGGTCGCTCAGGCTGCCGGGACCGCTGCCGCCGTCGTCCAGCCCCGCGCCGAGACCGGTGATGACCTCGGCGGTGCCCTGGTTGTGGTCGAGGTAGGTCTTCGCCGCGGTGGTGGTCTTGTCCGCGATCTGGTCCATGAAGGACTTCGCCTGCTCGGCGAGGCCCTGGCACTCCTGCAGTCCCTCGAAGTACTTGAAGGCCATCAGTTCGCCGAGCGGGCCGAAGCAGTCGTCCGAGACCCTGGCCTGCTCCAGCAGGCTCGCGAGGCTGCCGAAGTTCCCCGAGGCCTCTTTGGACCCCGTCGCGTGCGCGGTGAGCGCTTCCGTCTGTACGCCGAAGCCGGTCAAAACGAGTCCCTCCGCAGGATCGGGCCGCCGAAGTCGTCATCGTCCGCGGGAGCGGGGCGCGTCGGGCGCTGGGTGCGGACGGGCTGCTGCGCGGCCGGTCCGGCGAGGGATTCCGCGGGCGGGGGAGCGCTCGGCCCGAGCGGTTCGACGTGGGCGTTGAACGCCTCTTTGAACTGGTCCGCGCGGTCGCCGAGGATCGGCTGGACGGTCTGCTGCATCGCGGCCGCGGCCTGCTGGGTCGCTTCTCTGACCGCGGTGAGGATCTCCTGCTGCAGCGCGGTGTGCGTGCGGTTCATCGCCTTGGGGGACAGCTGGAGTCCCAGCAGGGCGCCGGACGGGGCGACGGTCACCGTCACCGAGCCGTCGGCGTTGCGCGCGGATCCGCGCAGCCCGGCGATCTTGTCCTTCAGTTCCGCTGCTTTGGCGGCCTGCTCCTGAAACGACCGGATGGCCGCGTCGAGCCTGGCTTCCTGGTCAGCCATCGATTCCTCTCAACCCGGGGACGGAGGGAGTCCGTGCCCGGGTGAGACGAATGGCGTAACGCGCTCGTTCCCTAGATCGGCAGTTTCCGGAAGATCGGCCGGGGGATGTGCCGCAGGGCCGACATGACCAGGCGGAACGGCGCGGGCGACCACACCAGTTCCTTGCCGGCGCGCGAGGCGGCGACAGCGGTCTCGGCGACCTGCTCGGCGTCCACGGTCAGCGGGGCGTCCTTGAGGCCTTCGGTCATCTTGGTCCGGACCTGGCCCGAGCGGACGACGGTGATCCGCACGCCGAACTCGGCCAGCGCCTCACCGAGGCCCAGGTAGAAGCCGTCGAAACCGGCCTTGGAGGAGCCGTAGACGAAGTTCGACCGGCGGACCCGCTCACCGGCGACCGACGACAGCGCGATGACCTTGCCGTGGCCCTGCTTCTTGAGCTTGTTCGACAGCGCGACCCCGACGGACACCGCGGCCGAGTAGTTCACGGTCGCCGCCTCGACGGCCTTCGCGTGGTCCTGCCACAGCTCTTCCTGGTCGCCGAGCAGGCCGAACGCCACGACGGTGACGTCGATGTCGCCACCCTCGAACGCCTTGTCCAGCACGGCGGGGTGCGACTCCATGTCCTTCGCGTCGAAGTCCACAGTGGACACTTCGGCGCCCTTGTCCTTCAGGCGCTGCGCGGCGGCGTCGAGCCGGGGCGACTGCCGTCCGGCCAGCACGACCCGAAGCGGCTTCTCGGACAGGTACTTTTCCGCGATCGCGAGCGCGATATCGGAGGTGCCGCCGAGCAGCAGCAGGGACTGGGGGTTGCCCACAGCGTCGATCACAGTTCCAACCTTCGGGACATGTCAGAGGCGAAAACGCCTTCGGGGTCAACGGAGGCGCGGACCTTGCGCCATTCTTCGAGCCGCGGGTACATCTTCGCGAAGTTCTCCGCGGAGGTGCGCGAGTCCTTCGCCGTGTACAGACGGCCGCCGAGCGCGAGGACGTCCTCGTCGAGTTCCTGGCAGAACCGGCTCAGCCCGTCCTTGATCGGGAAGTCGAGACAGACCATCCAGCCGGGGTGCGGGAACGACAGCGGCGCCGCGTTGCCCTCGCCCATCTGCTTGAACACGTTGAGGAACGACACGTGGCCGGAGTCGGCGACCTTCTGGATGATCCGGCGCAGCGGCTCGTGCGCGTTCAGCGGCGTGCTGAACTGGTACTGCAGGAAACCCTTGGAGCCGTACGCGCGGTTCCACTCGCCGAACAGGTCGAGCGGGTGATAGAACGCCGTCAGGCTCTGGATCTGGTCGCGCGCGTTCTTCGCGGTCTTGCGGTAGTACAGCTCGCCGATCGCGGTGAACGACAGCTTGTTCGCCAGCCCGTTCGGGAACACGTCCGGCAGGGTGGCCAGCGTGCCCGGGTTGAACTTGAGCGGGTCGGCCCGCAGCTTGGGCGGCAGTTCGTCCAGCTTCGCGAGCGAGCCGCGCTGGAAGGCGGCGCGGCCCAGCTTGGCGCCCCTGGAGATCGAGTCGAACCAGCCGGACGAGTACGTGTAGTTCGCCTCGGAGCCGTCGGTGACCAGCGCCAGCGTCTCGTCGAGGTTCGCCGTGCGCTGGATGTCGGCCTTGAAGTACGCCGTCTCGGTCTTCGTCATCCGGATCTTGGCGCGGACGATGATGCCCGTCAGGCCGATGCCGGCCACGGTCGCCCAGAACAGCTCCGCGTCGGGGCCCTCCGGCGTGAGCGTGCGCACCTGGCCGTCGGCGGTGATCAGGTCCATCGACACCACGTGGTTGCCGAAGCTGCCCGCCGAGTGGTGGTTCTTGCCGTGGATGTCGTTGGCGATCGCGCCGCCGATGGTGACCTGGCGCGTACCCGGCAGCACCGGCACCCACAGCCCGTACGGGAGGCCCTCGCGCATCAGCTTGTCGAGGCTGACGCCCGCGTCGAGGTCGACGATGCCGGAATCCGGGTCGATCGAGTGGATGCGGTCGAGCGCGGTCATGTCGACGACCAGGCCGCCCGCGTTCTGCGCCGGGTCGCCGTAGGAGCGGCCGAGACCACGCGCGATGACCCCGCGTTCCCCGGCCCGCGTCACCGCGCGGGCGATGGCTTCCACGTCGGGGGTGCTCAGGACGTCCGCGATACTCGGCGACGTCCTTGCCCAGCCCATGAGCGACTGCCGCTGTGTCTTGGGTGCTTGGGTCACGCCGACCAGGGTAACCACGCCGAACAATGCCCGGAACGTGACCCTGAAGTGCTCGCTTCTACACTTTGCGCACCAGCCCCAGCAGTTTATGAGGTAGAGCAGTGGTGGCGACCGACCCGAAAGCCGGCGTGACGGCAGCAGCGCCGTCCTCTCCTGGGCTGCTCGGGCAGCTCATCCGCTTCGGCCTCATCGGCGGCTTCTGCGCCCTGGTCGATTTCGGTGTCTACCAGGGGCTTCGCGCCCTCGGAATGGACGCGACGCCGTGGGTGGACATCGCCCGCGCGCTCAGCTTCATCGTGGGCACCACGACCGCCTTCTTCCTGAACCGCAAGTTCACCTTCGCCGGTGGACGCCAGGAGGGCGCGCGTCAGATCGGTAGCTTCGTGCTCCTGTACGCCGTGACGTTCCTCGTCGCCGTCGGCGTCAACCGCACGATGCTGCACGTCCTGCCGGACTCGGCCTGGAAGGCCACCTTCGGCTGGGTCGTTTCGCAGGCAACCGCGACCATGATCAATTTCGTCATGCTCAAGTGGGTCGTCTTCCGTGAGCCCCGCGCCATCGCCACCAGCAAAGAGGAGAACTGAGGATTCATGCCCGGTAAAGCCGCCGTCACCGGAGAGGCCCCGAGCGCCATGGTGAGCACTGTCGACGACACCCGCTTCGCGGAACGCACCCCGCAGGGCCGTCTCACCGCGCAGCGCGGGCTCTATGCCGGCCCGGCCCCCATCGTCAGCAAAGACCTCTACGCCGAGCTCCAATGGGGTAGTGCCGTGCGCGAGCGTGCGGGCATCACCATCGAGCCGGCGTCGAAGGTGTCCGGCAACACCTATTTCGGCCGTTTCCCCGCCAGCTACTGGCAGCGCTGGACCGACGTGACCGAGGTCCAGGTCGAGGCCGTCGTCTCCGGTGACGGCCAGCTGTCCGTCGGCGCCTCCGACATCGAGGGCGACGCCCGCGTGGTCGCCGCCGAGATCGTCACGGGCGCGAAGCAGCAGAAGGTGACGCTCACCGCGAAGCTCGACAAGTTCTACGACGGCGGCGCGCTCTGGCTGGACCTCGAGACCGAGGGCGGCCAGTCGCTGAGCGTCGAGAAGGTCCGCTGGACGGTCGAAGCGCCGGAGAAGATCCGCCCGACCGCGGTGACCATCTGCACGATGAACCGCGCCGACGACTGCCTGTCCAACCTGCAGGCGCTCGCCGCCGACGTCTCCTCGCTGGAGACGCTGGACGCGATCTACGTCGCCGACCAGGGCACCGACCTCGTCGAGTCGCGTGACGGCTTCGAGCAGGTCGCGAAGGACCTCGGCGACAAGCTGCACTACATCAAGCAGCCGAACCTCGGTGGCGCCGGCGGGTTCACCCGCGGCCTCTACGAGGTCGCCGGGCACACCGAGACCGAGCACGCGAACGTCCTGTTCATGGACGACGACGTGCTGCTGGAGCCGGATCTGGTGATCCGGATGACCGCGTTCTCCAACCGCACGGTCAACCCGGTCATCGTCGGCGGGCAGATGCTGAACCTGCTGCACCCGAACCAGCTGCACGTCGGCGCCGAATACGCCCGGCTGAACACGCTGGAACCCGGCCAGCCGGTTCAGCACTCGCTCTCGACCGCCGACCTGCTCGGCGTCGACGAGGAGACCCTCAAGCCGAACCGCCAGGAACGCCGCCTCGACGCCGGGTACAACGGCTGGTGGTCGTGCCTGATCCCATACGAGGTCGTCAAGGCCACGGGCTACCCGCTGCCGTTCTTCTTCCAGTGGGACGACGCGGAGTACAGCTACCGCGCCCGCGCGCACGGCTTCCCCACCGTCACCCTTCCGGGCGCCGGCGTCTGGCACGCCGACTTCCACTGGAAGGACTGGGACGAGTGGCACCGCTACTTCAACCTGCGGAACTCGATCATCACCGCCGCGCTGCACTCGCCGTTCAACCTGAACCTGCTCTCGCGCGTGCTCCTCGCGCAGCTGGTGCGGTACCTGCTCGGCATGCAGTACGGCCTGTCCGCCACGCTGATCAAGGCCGTCGAGGACTTCCTCGAGGGGCCGGAGGTCCTGCGTGACGGCGGCGTCGCCGCGATGAAGGAGATCCGCCGGATCCGCGACGAGTACCCCGAGACCAAACGGCACAAGGCCACCGACGTCCCGGGTATCGCGTCGAACGACATCGGCATCATCAACAGCGCGCCGCGGCCCAGCATGCAGCGCCTGGTGCTGATCAAGCGGATCCTCGACCGGGTGCTCGGCCGCAGCCGCCACTCGCTCGGCGCGATCCCGATCGACGAGGCCCACTGGTGGCACGTCGCGACCTTCGACACCGCTGTCGTCACCGACGCTTCGCAGGAAGGCGTGCGGGTCCGCTCGTACGACCGCGCGAAGATGTTCGACCTGGCGCGCCGGGGCGCGAAGGTGATCCAGCGGCTCCGGAAGGAAGGCGCGGCGGTGCAGGAGCAGTACAAGCGCGCCATGCCCGAGCTGACCTCGCGGGACAACTGGAAGCGCCTCTACAAGCTGTAGGCACTGCCTGACGTGAGCTGAAAGGGCCCTTCACCGCATGCGATGCGGTGAAGGGCCCTTTCGTCTCGGTCGAAGCTGGTCACCTGCCGCCGGCGGGTTGCGAAAGCCACTTTCGCAACCTTCAACGTTGCGAAAGTGGCTTTCGCAACCCCTCGCCCGCCGTCTCAAAAGGGGAGCAAGGGACCTTTAGTACCGCTAGCTTTCCTAGCGACGCTAGACCCACGTCGACCCAAGTAAGGGTAGCCTTACCCGCATGACGGATCTGGTCGCCCGAGCCCACGCCCTCGCCGATGATCTCCTCTTCCCCGCAGTCACCGAAGTCGACCTCAAGGGCGAAATCCCTTCAAGTCACTTCGACGCTCTCGCCGCCGAAGGCCTCTACGGCCTGGCGGCGCCCACAGAAGTCGGCGGTCCGGGCGCCGGTCTCCCGGAGATCGTCCAGATCCTCGAGGCACTGGCCGGCGGCTGCCTCACCACGACGTTCACCTGGCTCCAGCACCACGGCCTGGTCGCGGCCCTGACCGCCGACGGCAACGCTGACGCCGAACTGCGCGACCGCTACCTCCCGTCGCTGATCAGCGGGGAGCTCAAGGCCGGCGCCGCGTTCGCCGCGGTGATCCCGACCCCGCCCAAACTGCGGGCGGAACGCGTCGACGGCGGCTACCTCCTCGACGGCGAAGCGCCCTTCGTCAGCGGTTGGGGCATCATCGACGTGCTCCAGCTCAGTGCTCGCGACGGCGACACCGTCGTCGGCGCGATCATCGATCCGGTCGCGGGGGAGCAGCTGGAGGTCCAGCCGCTCGACCTCGTCGCGGCGCAAGGCACGTCCACCGTGCACCTCGGGTTCACCCGCTACTTCCTCCCCGACGACCGTGTCTACGCGAAGACCCCGCACGCGGACTTCGTCGCGGGCAACACCTTCGCCTCCCGCCTCAACGGCTGCGCGCCCCTCGGCCTTGCCGCCCGCGCCGCGCGGCTCATCGAAGACCTCGGGAAGGCCGACGTCGCCGCCGGGATCCGGGCCGAGATCGACGCCGTCCGCGGCAGGCTCGACGCGGCGCTCGCCGATCCGCCGTCGCTGCCCGCGGCCAGGGCGGCGGGCGCGGAGCTCGCGTTCCGGGCCGCGGGCGCGCTGGTCGCGGCCAACGGCAGCGCGTCGGTACTCGTCGGACGACACCCCCAGCGGCTCGTCCGGGAAGCCACCTTCCTGCTGGTCGCCGCCAGCCGCCCGGAGATCAAGTCGGGCCTGCTGGAGCTCTTCTCCCGGGGCTAGGGCGCGTTTCATAAGCCAAGTTCGCGGTCTTCGCACCGTCAGGAACCACCTGGATCACGAAGCCCATCGAACAGGCTTATGAAACACGCCCTAGTGAAGGCCGAACACCCTCGTCTTGCGGTTCAGGTCGTCGATGTAGGCGGCGGCGACGTGGGAGAAGTTGATCGCCACCTCGGAGTCGTCCCGCGTCCGGACCGTCTGGACCGCGCCGGTGCGGACGAAATGCGAGAGATCCTTGGTCAGCCGTTCGGTTTCTTCCGCCGTGAGCGCGAAGAGCAGCGGCTCGCCGCCGGCGGCGAGATGGAGCACGAGCGCGGGTTTCTGGTCTGCCATTAATCCATGGCACCAGCCTTGATCACGGCCGGGCAAGCGGGTTCGCTGCGGGCGTATCGGGTGTGTGGACTACGTTCATCCCGACGGACAAGACACCCGCGGGGGGAAATGGCGATGCCGCATTCGTTCTCGTTGTCGCTGGCGGCGGTGGACATCCTGCTCGAACACGGCCGGTTCGGCCCGGCGCCGGTCCCGTTCGAGGTCCCGCACATCGGCACGACGACCGATCAGCGCGCGATGGTGCGCGAGGCCGTCTTCCGCGACCTCGAAGGCCGCGGCATGATGCGCGGCGGCAGGCTCGACGCCGACGTCGAACTCGCGCTCGCCACGTTCGCCAACCCGCAGCTCGCGGTCTGGACGGTCGCGCAGCTGGACAACGACAAGCAGCTGTTCGCGCGGGCGGCGACGAACGGGCAGTTCGCGGTCCTCGCGCGCCAGGACGAGAACCTGCTCGTGTTCGAGGAGACCAGGCCGACCGCGATCGTCGCGTCGATCGTCGATCTCCTGCCGCTCACCCCGTCGGGCCCCGGCCAGTCGGTCACCATCGCGAAGCCGGCGAGCGCGCCCAAGCGCCCACGGAACGACGACGCGTACGACCCCTTCGCCCAGGTCAGCGGGCCCAGGTCCCACGGGTCGAACCCGCAGCAGCGGCAGGTCGAGCGGATCTTCGAGAAGCCGATGAAGCGCGTGGGTCAGTTCAGCGTGTTCATCCGCGGCGGCCAGGCCTTCCCGCCGCTGGCGTGGTTCGACACCGAGGCGGGCCGGTTCATGATGACTTCGCGCCAGGCGTCCGACGGACAAAGCTGGCTGACCTACGCGCCCGCCGACAACGCGAGGATCGCCCAGCAGCTGTATGCCCAGCTCGAAGGCCAGTTCTGAACCTACGGGAACCGGCGTGACGCCCGTTTCGTCACAGTTCCGGTGAGATCTCCGGTGATCCGGGAATCACCGTTGCGCTGAGTGCCCGGCTAGTAGACTTCCGGGCGGAACGCACGGGCGAGCAGACGATGCAGTGGGGCGGGCGATGGCTTTCGAAGCGGACGGCGGACAGGCGGCACCGGACTTCTCGATCGGCTCCGCCATGGGGGCGGCGGCCAAGTACGTGGAGGCGGGCGGCCTGAACCAGGCCGCGATCGCCAAGGTGAGCGCCGAGACCCAGAAGCTGGTCTCGGCCGCCAAGAGCGGTGGTTTCAAGATCACCGCCGAAGGCGTCAAGCCGCTGCGTGAAGCGCTCGCGAACATGTCGGAAGAGCTCAAGGCGCTGAAGACCAAGACCATGGCGCTGAACGAGGCCCCGCAGCTCGGCGGTCACCCGTACGGCAAGGCGGTCGCCGCCCACGACCACAAGGGCGCGGCCCAGTCCGCGAACTCCGCGAACGCGATCATCGGGCAGTTCGAGCAGGTGGTCAAGGACGCCGACGAGGCGCTGGCCAGGGCCGCCGGACTGTACAAGGACGTCGAAGACCGCGCGATCGACGCCACCAAGAAGATTCAGGCCTGAGGGACGATGAAGAAACTCTGCGTGCTGCCGCTCGCCGCGGCCGCCCTGGTACTGGCCGCGTGCTCCAGCGAAAAGCCGGGCAGCGCCAGTCCCGCGCCGTCGGCTCCTCCGGCGCAGTCGAGCGCTTCCAGCGCCGCGCCCACTTCCGGCGGTGACACCGCTTCGATCGACCCGTGTTCGCTCGTCAGCGCGGCGGACCTGGCGTCCTACGGGACCTTCAAGCCGCCGACGAACGAGAGCGCGGGCGGGGCCCGGCTCTGCACGCTGAACAAGGAGGCCGCGACGGTCTCGGAGACCCTCTCGATCGGTGTCGGCGTCCGTGACGCACAGGGCCTCGACTCGGTGAGCGACTCCGGCAACGGCAAGACCACCGGCAACGTCAACGGACGCAAGGCTGTCCTCGCGCCCAGGCCTCCGGGAGGGTGCCTGATGGCGCTCGAACTCGGCCCGTCCGCGCGGGTCGATCTCCTCGTCGCGGCCGACGACGCCCAGAAGGCGTGCGGGATCGCCGAGAAGGTCGCCGACATCGTCGAACCGAAGCTTCCGAAGGGCTAAGGGGGAACCAGGATGACCACCAAGACACCGAACCTGACCGAGCAGCAGGTCTCCGACCTTTCGCCGGCGGCTCGCGACGCGTACTTCCAGCAGAAGGCGCAGGAGGGCGTCGACCCCAGTGACGGCTGGCTGTTCGGCGCGGTCAACCGGTTCATCGCCTCCGGGAAGGCCAACCAGCAGTCGCAGGAGGTCGGCGACAAGAACGTCGACCAGCTGACCAGGAACGGCGACGTCCAGTACGTCGAGGGCCTGGAGCCGTCGAACGCGGACTACCAGGGCTACGACCACGAGCGGCTCGAACAGTTCGTCAACACGGACCTGAACGTCGAGCAGGTCACCCAGGTCTCCACGGCGTACCACGACCTGTCCAAGGCCTTCGAAACCTTCTCGAAGACCATGGACCAGGCGGTCACCTCGTCGCAGGGCACCTGGGAAGGCGACGCGGCGGGCAACGCACAGGGCTACTTCAAGAGCCTCAGCAAATGGTCCGAGACCAACTCCCAGAACGCGAAGCTCGCCTCCGAGACGATCTACGACCAGGGCACCGCGGCCTCCACCGTGAAGAACACGATGCCCAAACCGATCCCCTTCAGCTGGAAGGAAGAGGTCGGGGGGTGGATGACGTCGAACCCGTTCAACCTCGGCGAGAACATCGACAAGTCCATCCAGAAGCAGAAGGACAGCCAGGAGGCGCACACCGAGGCGGCTTCCGCCATGCACAGCTACGACAAGGCGCTGTACGACGCCGCGTCGAAGCAGCCGGCCTTCGCCGAGCCGCCGAAGTTCGGTGCGGGTGGCGGCGGCGATGACACCGGTAGGCCCGGTATCTACCAGATTCCGCCCGGCTCGAACACGCCCGGCTCCAACAACCCCGGCAACACCTACATCCCGCCCGGCAGCAGGGGTACCGGCGGCGGTGGAGGAGGCGGAGGTGGCGGCGGCTACGGCTCGCCCAACCTCCCGGGCCCCGGCAGCAGCACGGGCTCCGGCAGCCTCCCGTCGGGGACGACGCCGTCCGGCTTCCAGAACACGCCGGCGCCGATCACCGGTCCCGGCCCCAACAACAACACCTCGATGCCGATCAGCCCCATGCCGATGGCGCCGCCCATGATGGGCGGCGGCCTCGGCGACGCGGAGCACAACAGCCGCACCGCCCGCGGTGGCGGCGGAAGCGGGTTCGGTCCCGGCGGCGGAGCCGGGGGCTCCACGCCCGGCTCGGGCTCCGCGTCCGGCGCGGCCCGCCCCGGTGGTATCGGTGCCGCCGAAGCGGCGGCAGGCCGCGGTATGGGCGGTCTCGGCGGTGGCGCCGCCGGTCGCGGCGGGCCGGGTATGGGCGGCGGCATGGGTGGCCGCGGTCAGCACGCGGACGGAGACGAGGACACCGAGCACCAGCGTCCGACATACCTCGTCGAGGGCGACCCGGACGAGGTCTTCGGGACCGACATGCGCACCGCTCCGCCGGTCATCGGCGAGTAGTTCTTCACACGAGTGGCCCCCTTGCTCATGAGCAAGGGGGCCACTCCCGTTTCGGGAAAGCGACTGGTTCGACGCGACGGACCCGGCCACGGGTAAGACCGCGGTCAAGGAGGTCACCGCCGGCCGGGCGCACCGAGCCGACGGGAAAGCTGTACGAGATCTCCGTCGAACAGCGATGGCAAGGGCAAAGCAGGCGTCGGCCGTCCGGGCTGTAGGCCGTTGGTTGAAGAGTTCCGGCTGACCGAGCGAAGAGGACGAGGAAAGTGATGAGCGCGGGTACCTGGCCCGACCATGTCGTGGCGCTGCTTCATGCGGCCGGCTGGGAACATGGCCGAGCGGTTCCGGTAGAGGATTGGCGTTCGATGCTCGCCGAACGAGGATTCGTCATGCATGACGCAGCAGAAAAATTTCTCGCCGAGTTCGGTGGGGTCTCTGTGGATGTCGGCATTCCCGGAATGGAGTCGTCGAACTACAGTTTTGTAATCAACCCGACGCTTGGCTTGACCTCTCACGGGTTGCTCGAGAAGTTTTCCTTGGAGACTGGTGGCGACGGCTTCGTGCCCATCGGTGGCGTCGATGACGGCCATGCGAATCTGCTTATCGACAATACTGGCTGGGTTTACCTGTTCTTCGGTGGTGGTGTGCGAGTCGGCCGGGGTCGTGACGCTGTGGTGCGCCTGGTCGAAGGCGATTTCACTGGTTGAGTTGTCGGCTATCGCGCGGTCCGCCCGAGGAGGCGCTCGGCGCGTGGCGCAACCTGGAGGGGCACCTAGCGCGGGCCACGGCGCAGCGCCGCCAGTCCTTCCGCACCGACGTACACCGGTGGCAAGGCACATTCCTGAATGGCATGAAAGCCCGGCGCGACCGAACCCGCGGTCACCGTCTTCATGCCGCTGACCGGCAGAAGCCCGCTGCTTGCCGCCCACTACGATGCCAGATGCGCCCCACTACCGGGATTGCGCGCTGGTTGCCTACGCGACGGATCGAGAGATGACTTCCGAACAAACCGAGCTGATCTCCCGTACCCGCGGTACGGCATTGACCCAGCGACTGTGCGTATACGGCACGCTTGCCATGGTCACGCTGCTCAACGTGATCTCCCACGCGAATCTGCAGCCCAACGCCCACGAAAAGGCCTGGGGCGACGCGATCAACTACTTCCGGATGTCGGAGCAGACCGGCGCCGCGGTGGACAATCCGTTCGCTCTGCGCATGCTGAGCCCCTGGCTCGTGCATCGCGCGAACCTCCTGACCGGGATCTCGCTCGACCGGTTGTGGCTGGCGCTGACCGTCGTGGCCGTGCTGGCCGCGGCCATCGTGTTCTTCGAGTTCCTCCGCTCGCATCTGAAGCTGCAGCTGTTCACCTCGGCCCTGACCGCGGTCGCTCTCGCGTGCACCTTCTGGTACGCGCCGTACGCCTTCACGAACCCGTATCTGGTCGACCCGCTGAACAACCTGCTGTATGTCGTCGCGCTGTGGCTCGCGTTCGAACGCAAGCTGATCGCCTTCACCGTCGTGATCGTGGTGGGCGCGATCAACAAGGAAACCACGCTGCTGCTCGCCCCGCTCTACCCGCTGCTGGCCTGGACCCGTGGGCGCAAGTTCCGCGACCGTGACGTGCTGGGCGGCGTGCTCGCCGTCGTCGTCGCCGCTGGGCTCTACATCGCCTTCCGGCTCTGGGCCCAGAACCTCATCGGCGGGGAATACGGTTTCGGAGCGGGCCAGGGTAACAAGAGCCTGTTCGACAACATCGCGTTCGCGTTGTCGGCCAACAAGGGCAGCGATCAGCTGGTGCTGTTCACGACGTTCCACTTCCTGTGGCTCGTCTTCGCCTTCGGCCTTTACCGGCAATACCGGCGATACGGCCTGGGTAGCGACCTGCTCGTCGCGAGCATTTGGCTCTTCGGCTGCTGCGTGGCAGGCCGGCTCGTCGCGACCGACACCGGCCGGGTCTTCGTGATGATGGCGCCGCTGGTTCTCGGTGTCGTCGCCGTGGTGCTGGATGGACAGCGCGGTGAACGCCGTCGGCTGTGGGTCGGGTTGCTTCTGTTCCTGTACATCGCGCTGAGCCTGGGATGGGTGCCGGCGCCGACGAGTTTCCTCGTCGACGCGGCGGCCGCTCTGATCTTCGTGCTGTTGATGTACTACCCGGTCAGTAGCGGTAGAACTTTTCGTGGCGTCCCTGGCGTACGAGTTTCAGCCACTGCAGAAAAGCCTTCGGGTCCCGTTTCACGCCGATGAAGTAGAGGCCGAACCGCACCACTTCGAGCGCGCCGATCTTGCGCATGCCCGGCTGGGACAGCAGGTAGCCGCGGTTGCGGTAGGTGTAGTAGCGCTTGACCTCGTTCTCCGGGTCCTGCGCGTGGAACCGGCCGCCCAGCATCGGCTTGAACTCGTCCGAGCCGTCCGGGTGCAGGTACGCGGTCTTGAGCGAGGTGCCGAACGGCAGTCCGGAACGCACCAGGCGCCGGTGCAGTTCGACCTCGTCGCCGCGGAAGAACAGCCGCAGGTCCGGCACGCCGACGACGTCCAAAGTGGACGCGCGGAACAACGCACCGTTCATCAGCGAGGCGATGCCGGGCAGGAAGTCGGTGCCCAGTTCCGACGACGAACGCTTCCAGGTCAGCCCGCGCCGCAACGGGAACGCGAGCTTGTCCGGCGCGTCGATGTTGGTGACCACCGGCGAGATCTCGGCCAGACCCCGCTTCTCGGCCTCGTCCAGCAGGATCGCGAGGACGTTCTCATCGGCCGGGCGGCCGTCGTCGTCGGCCAGCCAGACCCAGTCCGCGCCCAGCGAGAGCGCGTGCAGCATGCCGAGCGCGAACCCGCCCGCGCCACCGAGGTTGCGGTGCGAGGGCAGGTACGTGAACGGGAGCGGGTAGTTCTCGACGATGTCCCGCGCCGACTTGTCCGGCCCGTTGTCGACCACGACGAGGTGGTCGACCTGCCGGGTCTGCGCGGCGATCACCTTGAGCGAGTCCGCGAGCAGTTCCCGCCGATGGCGCGTGACGACGACGCCGACGACGGCGCCTTCGGGCAACTGCCTGGTCTCGCTGGTCATCCCTGGCCGCCGTTCGTCGTCGCCGCCGGCTCGGGCTCGACACCGAACCGCTCCAGCGTTTCCTGGCTCATGTTCTCGAACGGGTCGCGCCCCTTGTAGCCGGTGAGCACGTCGCGTAGGGAACCGCGCTGCTTGACGTGTCCCTCGTCCATCCAGATGGCGGAGTCGCAGAGTTCGAAGAGGAACTCGTCCGAATGGCTGGCGAACACGAGGATGCCCGACCGCTTCACCAGCGCCTTCAACCGGTCCTTGGCCTTGTTGAGGAACGCCGCGTCGACCGCGCCGATACCCTCGTCGAGGATCAGGATCTCCGGGTCGATCGAGGTGACCACACCCAGCGCCAGGCGCACTCGCATACCGGTCGAGTACGTCCGCAGCGGCATCTGCAGGTAGTCGCCGAGCTCGGTGAATTCCGCGATGTCGTCGACACGGGCTTCCATCTGCTTCGCGGTCATCCCGAGGAACAGGCCGCGGATGATGATGTTCTCCAGCCCGGAGATCTCCGGGTCCATGCCGATGCCGAGGTCGAAGACCGGCGCGATCTTGCCGGAGATCTTCGCCGAACCGCGGGTGGGCTCGTAGATGCCGGACAGCAGCCGCAGCAGCGTCGACTTCCCGGCGCCGTTGTGGCCGACGAGGCCGACCCGGTCGCCTTCCCGCAGCTGGAGCGTCACGTCGTGCAGGGCTTCGATGATCGGCACCTTGGTCTCGGTGCCGATCTTGCCGCCGACCTTGCCCAGCACCTTCTTCTTCATGGAGCGGGTCTTCGCGTCGAAGATGGGGAAGTCGACGTAGGCGTTGTGCACATCAATGCTGACCATCTGTCACACCCAATAAGAGACGCGGGAACGGTAATTGCGCATCGCGACCAGCGCGAGGACCCAGCCGACGACGGTGATGCCTGCCACCACGTACCAGCTGTTGACGCTGACTTCCTGCCCGATCAGTGGTGCGCGCACGATCTGGATGAAGTGGAACAACGGGTTGCCGTGGACGAACGGCAGTGCCCAAGAGGCGGAGGCCCGCGCGCCGCCCGCCAGCAGCTGGTCGATCGGCCACACGATCGGCGTCATGTAGAAGAGCAGCTGGATGAGCGAGTTGATCACCTGCGGGATGTCGCGGTAGCGGGTCGAGATGATGCCCAGCAGCAGGGTGACCCAGCCGGCGTTCAACGCGAGCATGAAGAAGCCGGGGATCGCGGTGAGCGAGTACCAGCCGATGCCGGGGTGGCAGATGCCGGAGAAGCCCGGATTGCAGTTGCCGGTGTTCAGCGAATACTCGTGGTTGAGCGCGGTGAAGAAGATCGCGATGACGATCACGTAGACGATCAGGTTGTGCATCAGCATCAGGGTCTGGCGCCAGACCGTGCGCAGCACGTAGACCGAGAGCGGCGCCGGGAGCTGTTTGATCAGCCCCTCGTTGGAGATGAAGGTCTCCATGCCTTCGGACAGGCAGCCGCTGATGAAGCCCCAGATGATGAAGCCCGTGCTGAGGTAGGGCAGGAAGGTATCGATCGGCAGGCCGAACAACTGTGAGTACAGCAGCCCCAGGCCCAGCGCGATGACGCCCTGGCTGATCGTGATCCAGAACGGGCCGATCACCGAGCGGCGATAGCGCTGCTTGATGTCCTGCCAGCCGAGGTGTCCCCACAGCTCTTTGGCGGCGAAACCGGTCTTGATGTCGGCGAACGCGCGCGAAAAGGTCTTGCTGTCCGAAATCGGCGGAACCGAGGTCGGCGCAGCACCGTCGGCGGCGTGAACCGTGCTGGTGGCATGCACGGGAACGAGGGTACCGATGGGGCCGGTGATGCTTGGGCCGCCCCGCCCGACCACGGAAAGCTACCGTCGGATTCGTAGCCGAACGCGGTGCGTGTGCTGGTACTTTCTGCCCTCATGACTGCTGAACTCGGCGAGGCGAGCTTGATGGTCAATCTGCTCGCCGCATACGCCGACCGGCCGGAGCCCCGTTCGGTGGCCGTGGTCGGCAATCAGCCGCTTCCGCCGGATCCCCGGCGGGCGAAGGCCATCGACGCCTGCGATCTCGTGATCCGCGTCAACGGCTTCGTCGTCGACGAGCCGGGTGGCCCGGAGACCGTCGGCAGCCGGGTGCACGTCGTCGTGTTCAACCGTGCCGTCCGCGCCACCAAGCACGTCTTCCGTGACTACCGCAAGCGGCTCTACCTGCTGGTCGAGCCGGGGCGGATGCATTGGGAGCCCGAAGACATCCCAGGCTGGTGGCCCGGTGATCTCGGTTACGTGCCGGTGCCGAACCGTGAAGTGGTGCTGCCGCTCTCGGACGCGCTCGGCCTGCCGAGCCGCGAACAGGGCCTGTGGTCGACCACCGGGACACTGGCCGCCTGGATCGCACGCACGTCGTTCCCGCACGCCAACCTGATCCTCTCCGGGTTCTCGTTCATCGACGACCCGAACCAGACGCACTGGGAGCATGCCGCGGGCGATTCCTGCATCGTCGGTCCCGAACACCAGATCGCCGCCGAGGGCAGGCTGCTGGATTCGTGGACGAAGACCGGCGAAACCGAACTCCTGCGCTGAAGTCCCAGCCGGCCCACCCCGAGAAGGAACCACCCCATGGCAGTGCAGAAACTCCGTAACGGCGTGATCGCCCGGATCGCCCGGCTCATCGACTTCCGGATCGACGAGCGGCTCCGCGACCTCAACGGGCGCGTCATCGAGCTCGAGTACGCCACCGCGGACCACCGACGCCGGCTCGACGGCGCCGAGAGCGGCATCGAGCACGTCCGCGGCGACCTGCGCTGGACCCGCGCCGAGCTGGACCGCTTGATCCCGAGCGTCGCGGCCCAGGAGGCCCAGCTGGAGGACCTGCGCGAGTCGCTGTCGCTGTCCGTGCACGCCGACAAGCCCGAGCTGGCCGAGGCGCGCAGCCTGATCCAGGAGATCCAGCGTCAGCACGCCCAGATCCGCGTCCGGCTCGCCGGGATCGCCAGGTACGAGGACCGGCTGCGCCGGATCGAGGACACCATCACCGCCCCCGCAGGCGAATGACCGGCCTGCTGGTCGAAGCCGGCGAGGACGACCTCGACCGGATCCGGCGGTGGCGCAACCACCCGTCGGTCCGGCAGGTCAGCTTCACCACGCACGAGATCGGTGTCGAAGAACACCGTGGCTGGTTCGAAGCCGTCCGCGCGGATCCGAGCCGTCGTGTTCTGGTCTACCGGCACGACGGCGTGCCCGCCGGTGTCGTGTTGTTCACTGACATCGATACCGAGGCCGGAAGCGCGGAATGGCACTTCTACCTAGACGTCGAAGGCCTCGGCCGGGAACTCCTCCCCGCTTGGCTGAAGCTGGAGGGCGCCGCCGTCGACTACGGTTTCGACGTGCTCGGCCTGAACCTGCTCGGCGGTGCGACGCTCGCGGACAACCGGCAGGTGCTGCAGCTCCACAAGCGATTCGGCTTCACCGAAACACGCAGGTATGTTCGAGAGGTCGACGGTGAGCCGCGCGAGGTCGTCTGGACCGAACTGCGTGCCGCCGACCGCCGGACCAGGAAGAAGAGGTAGCCCCACCCCGATGACCGCCACCGAGGTGCGCATCGGCGCACATGTCCTCTCGACGGCGCGTCCGCCGTTCGTGATCGCCGAAATGTCCGGTAACCACAACGGCGACCTCGGCCGGGCGCTGGAGATCGTCGACGCGATCGCCGAAACCGGCGCGCAGGCGGTCAAGCTGCAGACCTACCGGCCGGACACGATCACCATCGACGTGGACACGCCGGACTTCCGGATCGGCGACTCGCATTCGCTGTGGGGTGGCGAGAACCTCTACAAGCTCTATGAGCGCGCCCACACGCCGTGGGAATGGCACGAGCCGCTGTTCGAGCGCGCCCGCGCCCGTGGCCTGGAGATCTTCTCCAGCCCGTTCGACCCCACCGCGGTCGACCTGCTGGAGTCGCTGGACGCGCCCGCGTACAAGATCGCGTCCTCGGAGATCGTCGACCTGCCGCTGATCGAACTGTGCGCGAAGACCGGCAAACCGCTGATCATCTCGACCGGGATGGCCAGCATCGCCGAGATCGACGCGGCGGTGCGGACCGCGCGGGCGGCGGGCAATGACCAGCTGGTCGTGCTCGGCTGCACCGCCAGCTACCCGGCGTCGCCCGCCGAAAGCAACCTGCGTGGCTTGCCGGTTTTGGCCGGCGTGACCGGGACGCTCGTCGGCCTGTCCGACCACACGCCCGGCATCGGTGCCCCGCTGGCCGCCGTCGCGCTCGGTGCCGTCGCGATCGAGAAGCACGTGACGCTGGCGAGGAACGACGGCGGCGTCGACTCGGAGTTCTCACTGGAGCCCGCCGAGCTGGCCGCGTTGGTCACCGAGTCGCACCGTGCCTGGGAGGCGCTGGGCGCGGCGGTGATCGGGCCGCGCGAGAGCGAGAAGGAAGGCCTGCGATTCCGGCGTTCCCTCTATGTCGTCGAGGACGTGCGGGCCGGGGACACGGTCACGCGGGAGAACGTCCGCTCGATCCGGCCGGCCGGTGGGCTGGCGCCCGCCGAGATCGTGAACGTGCTCGGGCGCACCTTCACTAGCGATGTTCCGAAGGGCACCGCGCTCACCTGGGGCCTGATCTAGGCGAGGAAGGCGTGGACCTCGTCGATGACGCGGTCCACGTCGGCGTCGGTCAGCGCCGGAAACAGCGGCAGTGAAATCTCCTGGCTGTAGTACAGCTCCGCGTTCGGGCACATCCCGCGCTGGTATCCGAGGTCCTCGAACACCGGGTGCCAGTACGCGGGGATGTAGTTGACCTGGACGCCGATTCCCTTGGCGCGCAAGTGATCGAACAGCGCGCGGCGGCGTCCTTCGAGGACTCGCAGCGGGTACAGGTGCCACACCGGATCCGCGCCTTCGCGCACGGCAGGCGTCAGCACGCCGTCCAATGAGGACAGTGCGGCGGTGTACCGCGCGTGGATCTCCGCGCGGCGCTTCTTGAACTCGGCGAGCCTGCGCAGCTGGCTGCTTCCCAAGGCGCACAACACATCCGGCAAGCGGTAGTTGAGGCCGAACTCGTGCACCTCCTGATGCCACGCGCCCTCGTCCGGATAACGCTGCGCCGTCTTGTCCCGCACCAGCCCGTGATTGCGAAAACCCCGGGCACGCGTCAGCAGTTCGTTCGAAGCGGCGACCACCGCGCCGCCCTCGGCCGTGGTGAGGTTCTTGGTGGGGAAGAAGGAGAACGTGGTGAGGTCGGCGAGCGAACCGACCGGCCTGCCCTGCCAGCTGCCGCCCACCGAATGCGCGGCGTCTTCCAGCAACAGCGCGCCGTTGTCGTGCGCGATCCGGCCGAGTTCGTCCAGTTCGGCCGGGTGGCCGGCGTAGTCCACGGCGGCGACGACCTTGGTCCGTGAGGTGACGGCCGCCGATGCCGCCGCCGGGTCGAGGTTGCCCGTGTCCGCCTCGACATCGGCGAACACGACCTTGCCGCCCAGCAGCGCGGCCGTCGCGGCGGTGGCGACGAACGTCATCGGCGAGGTGACGACCTCGTCGCCGGGGCCGATCCCGGCCGCAGCGTACGCGACGTGCAGCGCGGCCGTTCCCGAGGTGACGGCCACCGCGGGCGTGCCGCCGGTGTGCTCGGCGAGGTCTTCCTCGAAGCGGGTGACGGCGGGGCCGGTGGTCAGCCAGTCGCCGCGCAGCACTTCGGTGACGGCGGCGACGTCCTCGTCGGAAACCGACTGACGGCCGTAGGGAAGGAACTCAGCCATACTGCTCGACCAGGTCGCGCAGCTCGTCCGCGTCGAGCCACAGGTCGTTGGTGTCCGAGCGGTACGCGAAGTTCTCCGGCACTGCCTGGCCGTCCAACGGCGGCTCGTAGCCCCAGCCCGCGATATGGGGCTGGACGACGTAGCGGTCGCTCAGCCGCACCGTCCGGCGGGCGTCGTCGGGGGCGATCATCTCTTCGTGCAGCTTTTCGCCGGGGCGGATGCCGACCTCGTGCATCGGTGAACCGGGCGCGATGGCCTGCGCGAGTTCGACCAGGCGCATGCTCGGGATACGCGGCACGTACAGCTCGCCGCCGTTCATCTGGTCGAAGGAGTCGACCACGAACTGCACGGCCTGCGGGAGCGTGATCCAGAAGCGGGTCATCTCCTTGTGCGTGATCGGCAGCGACTCGCCCTTTTCCGCGAGCGCGCGGAAGAACGGGATCACGCTGCCGCGCGAGCCCATCACGTTGCCGTAGCGGACCACGGAGAACCTGGTCGGATGGGTCGCGGCGTAGTGGTTCGCGCTGATGAACATCCGGTCGGCGCACAGCTTCGTGGCGCCGTAGAGGTTGATCGGGCTGGACGCCTTGTCCGTCGACAGCGCGACGACCTTCTTCACCCCCGTGTCGATCGCGGCCTCGATGACGTTCTGCGAGCCGACGACGTTGGTCTGCACGAATTCGAACGGGTTGTACTCACCCGTGTCGACCTGCTTGAGCGCGGCGGCGTGCACCACGTAGTCGACGCCGTGCATCGCGCGCTCGAGGCGGCGGCGGTCCCGGATGTCGCCGATGAACCAGCGGAGCCGCGGGTCGTTGCCGAACTGCTGCCGGGCCTCGTACTGCTTGAGCTCGTCGCGGGAGAGCACGACCAGCCGTCGCGGGTTCAGCTCGGCCAGGGCGTAGGTGATGAACGCCTTGCCGAACGAACCGGTCCCGCCGGTGAGCAGGATGCTGGAGCCATCCAGCTCGGACATCGTCGACCTCCGCGTTTCGGTGCTGCTGCCGCAGGCCATCATGTCATCCATGGATCCAGCCCCCGGGGCCCACGTGGTCAACGCCGTCATCCAGGCGCGAGCGTCGTCCACCCGGCTACCTGGCAAAGTCCTCCGTCCGCTGGCTGGCAGGAGTGTGCTCGGCTGGGTCGTCCGCGCCGCCGCGGCCTCGCCGGGAATCGACCAGGTCGTCGTCGCGACCTCCACGGAGGCCGTCGACGACGCGGTGGCCGAAGAGGCCGCCCGGCACGGCGCACTGGTCGCCAGAGGGCCGCTCGACGACGTCCTCGCGCGTTTCGCGGTCGCTGTCGACTTGTACCCGGCCGACGCCGTGGTGCGGCTCACCGCCGACTGCCCGCTGCTGGACCCGGAGCTGATCGGGCAACTCGTCACGCTGTGGCGGGCGCGACCGTCGCTGGACTACCTGAGCACGACCCTCGTCCGCACGCTGCCCCGAGGGTTCGACGCGGAGCTCGTGCGTGCGGAGGTGCTGGCCGAACAGGTCGAGATCGCCCGCGGCGCCGATCGGGAACACGTCACTTCGGGTATCTACTCGCGTCCGGAGACGTACTCGTGTTCCGGTGTCGTGGTGAGCCCTGCCGCCGACGACCTGCGCGTGACCTTGGACACCGTCGAGGACTGGTCGGTCATCGACGGCGTCGTGGCGGAGCTGGGGGACCGTGTCGGTGACTGGCGCGAGGTCGTCGCGGTGCTGCGGTCCCGGCCCGACCTCGCGCGGCTCAACGAACACGTCGAGCAGAAGAAGGTGGCCGGGTGACGAGGCTGATGCTGCGGGCCGACGCCTCCGGGACGATCGGTGCGGGCCACGTCTCGCGCATGGTCGCCTATGCCGAACGCGCCGTCGCGCGGGGCTGGGATGTCGTGTTCGCGGGCGTCGTGGACAACGCCGAATGGCTGGCCGCCCGGTTCGGTGAACTGTCGGTTCCGGTGGTGCCGTCCGTGCCCTTCGACGGCTTCGACGCCGTGGTCGTCGATCACTACGGCCTCGGCGAGTTGCGCGAAGAGGTCAACTCCGCGGGCGCGCTGCTGGTGTCCATCGAGGACGACGTGTTCGGCAGGCGCGCGGCGGACCTCGTCGTCGACTGCGGTTTCGCTCCCGCGCCGCGGCCCGATGACGGATCCGGCGCGTTGCTCCGGGGCGTGGCTTACGCGCCGATGCGAGACGTCGTCCGGAACGCGCGTGAGAAGCGCCGCGGGCACGAAGCCCCCGAGCGGCCCCATGTGACCGTCGTGCTCGGCGGGGGGACCGAATGGGCGGGCACGGTCAGCGTGCTTCTCCACGCCTTGCGCGATACCGAACTGCCCTTCGCCGCCGATGTTCTCGTTCGCGGCGAACCGGTGGTACCGAAGACCTGGCCCGGGCAGGAGTTCCGCGTTCAACCGCCCGGACCCGGGTTGCTCGACCTGCTGGCGGAGACGGACGTGGCGGTGAGCGCGGCCGGCGTCACGCTGCTGGAGCTGTGCTGCCTCGGCGTACCGACCGGTGTCGTACAGCTCGTCGACAACCAGGAGACGGGCTACCGGGGTGCGCTGGACCTCGGGCTCGCGGCTGGACTGGGAAGCGCGGCGGCGCTGGACGACGACGCCGTGGAGACCTTGCGGACCCTGCTGCTGGACGGGGAGACGCGGCGGCGGTTCTCGGAGACGGCCGCGTCCGTCGTGGACGGCCATGGGGTGGACCGCGTGCTGGACCGGCTGGACGACGGCGTTGGCTGAAGACAGGGAAGTCAGTGGGGACTTCCGGGCGAGGCTCCTGAGGGCTGTCGCCACGGAGCTGACCATCTTCGAGATCCGCCCTCTGCTCGCCGCCGAAATCGAGCGGGGTGTCCTGCGGGAGAAGCTGTACCAGGAACTGCTCGACACGATCTTGCTTCTCCGTGCGCAGGGACGAGAAGCAGAGGAAGATCGGGTCGCGGATGTCGCGGATCTGATGTCGGACTGGGTTCCGCCGGAATATCGTTTGTAGTGACAGGGACACTGGAACGAGGGTTTCCGATTCCAGGGGGCGACGTGTGGCTGTGAGCAGTGATTTCCGCGTAAGACTGCTCGACATCGTCACGAACAGGCTTTATGGCAAGGCCAGGCCGCTGCTCATCGAGGAACTCGAGCGCGGAACCTCTCGTGACGACCTGTTCGAAGAGCTCATGGACCTCATGCTGTTCCTCCGCGCGGAGGGCCGAGAGGCCGACGAGGACGAAGTCGCCGACATCGCGGAGCTGATGACGTCGTGGGCCTTGCCGGAGTTCCGAGTCTGATCGGAATCGAGGACCGCACCTGTCCTCGATCCTCCCTACCGTCGGCCCCATGACCGAAGAGATCAAGCCGTTCACGATCGCCGTCCCCCAACGCGACCTCGACGACCTCGCCGCCCGCCTGGCGAACACCCGCTGGCCGGACGAGATCGACGGCGTAGGCTGGGGGCTCGGGACGCCGCTCGGATACCTTCAGGAGCTGGCCGAGTACTGGCGGCTCCGCTACGACTGGCGCGCCCATGAGGAGAGGCTCAACGGGTTCCCGGGTTTCCTGACGAACATCGACGGCGCGAACGTCCACTTCCTGCACGCGCGGTCGCCGGAGCCGGACGCGATCCCGCTGGTGCTCACGCACGGGTGGCCGGGGTCCATTGTGGAATTCCTCGACGTCATCGGCCCGCTCTCCGACCCGCGCGCGTACGGCGGAGACCCCGCGGACGCGTTCCACGTCGTCGTGCCGTCGCTGCCGGGGTTCGGCTTCTCGGGGCCGACGACCGACGCGGACTGGGGCACGGGCCGGATCGCCGACGCCTGGACGGTGCTGATGTCGCGGCTCGGGTACGAGCGGTTCGGGCTGCACGGCGGCGACTGGGGCGCCATCGTGTCGCGCGACGTGGGCGTCCGGTCCCCGGAGCGGGTGATCGGCGCGCATCTGACGATGTTGCCGCACGCGGTGCCGGAATCCGAGGCCGATCTCGAAGGGCTCACCGGCGAGGAACTCGCGCGCGGGGAGGCGGCGCTGGCTCGTGGGCGGGAGTTCCAGACCGGTGAGCTCGGCTACGCGATGATCCAGGCGACCAAACCGCAAACGCTTGCCTACGGGCTCACCGACTCGCCGGCCGGACAACTGGGCTGGCTGGTGGAGAAGTTCAAGTCCTATTCGGACTCGCGAGACGTCCCGGAAGACGCGATCGATCGCGACGACCTGCTCACCAGCGTGATGCTCTACTGGCTCACGGGCACGGCGAACTCGTCTTCGCGGATCTACGCCGCGCTGGGCCCGGCTTGGGGTGAGGGGCCTGCGAAGTCCACGGTGCCCACCGGCGTGGCCGTGTTCCCGAAGGACACCGGCCTGCCGATCCGGCACCTCGCCGAGCGCACCGACGACATCGTGCACTGGTCCACTCCGGACCGCGGGGGTCACTTCCCCGGGCTGGAGGTGCCGGATCTGCTCATCGACGACCTGCGGACGTTCTTCCGCCGGTTCCGCTGACCCCTTGTCAGAGGTACTGGCCGGGGCCGTGCGACTCTCCGCCGGCCCCGTGCCCGCCCAAAGCGGCGCCGCCCGCGGACGGACCGGCCGGGAGCCCGCGCCGCATCTGCTCCAGCTGCACCCGCGCGGCCATCTGCTGCGCGAACAGCGCGGTCTGGATGCCGCTGAACAGCCCTTCCAGCCAGCCGACCAGCTGAGCCTGCGCGATCCGCAGTTCGGCATCGGACGGCGTCGAGTTCTCGGTGAACGGCCGCACCAGGCGCTCCAGCTCGTCCTGCAGCTCGGGCGCGAGCGCCTGCTCCAGCTCGCGGATGGAGGTCTGGTGGATCTCGCGCACGCGGGTGCGGCTGGCGTCGTCCAGCGGCGCGGCGCGGACCTCCTCCAGCAGCTGTTTGATCATCGTGCCGATGCGCATCACCTTGGCGGGCTCTTCGACGAGGTCGCCGAGGGACTCCTCCTGCCCCTCCTCGCCGGAGTCGGATCCGGGGGAGGCGACGCGTGCGGTACCGACCGGGACGCCGTCGGGACCGACGACCACCACATGGTGTGGGGAGTCTCCGCCGCCGTCACCGGGGGTGGTCGATTCGCGGGAAACTGGGTCGGTCATGTGCTCCATCCTGGCCTACGTCGGGCGCCGAGCGCAGTGTGGTTTTCGCCGCCGTCTCCGAGCGTAGCGGGAATCGTCGCACCCCGTGTTCGGGCAGCCAACCCCGGGTAAAGCGCCAAACCGCACGTCCGTACGGTGTCCCCATGGCGTTCGACGTCGCTCGTATCCGTGGGCTGTTTCCCGCGCTGGGTGACGGCTGGATTCACTTCGACGGCGCCGCCGGAATGCTCGTACCTGAACAGGTCGCTTCGGCCGTATCCACGGCCATGCGCGCTCCGGTGTCCGGGCCGGGTGGAGCGTTTCCGGCCTCCCAGCGTGCGGAAAGCATCGTCACGGCCGCTCGCCGGGCGGTCGCCGACCTGGTCGGCGCCGACCCGGCCGGGGTCGTGCTCGGCCCCAACGCGCCCGATCTCATCCGCCGTCTCGTCGACGCGATGGCCGACCGCTGGACGATCGGCGACGAGGTCGTCGTCTCCCGGCTCGACGAGGAGGCCAACCTCGCGCCGTGGCGCCGTGCGGCGAAACGCGTCGGCGCGGTCGTGCGCTGGGGCGAGATCGACATCGAGACCTGCGAGCTGCCCGCCTGGCAGTACGAGAACCTCGTCTCCGCGCGCACCAAGGCCGTCGCGGTGACGATGGCGTCCGGTTCGGTCGGCACCCGGCCCGACGTCCCGACGGTGATCGAGTTCGCCAAACGGGTCGGCGCGCTGGTGGTCGTCGACGCGACGTACGCGGCGCCGTTCGTCCCGCTGGACCTCAACGCGCTCGGTGCCGACGTGATGGTGGTTTCGGCGCAGGCCTGGGGTGGCCCGTCGGTGGGCGCGCTGGTCTTCCGCGATCCCGAGCTGCTCGAACGCCTGCCGTCGGTGTCGCTCGATCCGGCCGCGCGCGGGCCGGCCCGGATGGAGCTGGGGCCGCACGCGTACCCGTTGCTGGCCGGTCTGGTCGCGTCGATCGACTATCTGGCCGGGCTGGACGACGCCGCGATGGGTTCGCGGCGCGAGAAGCTGGTGACGTCGCTGGGTTCGGCGAAGTCGTACCACGCGGGGCTTCTGGCGCAGCTGTCCACGGAGCTGCGTTCGCTGCGGCACGTCATGGTCATCGGCGACGCCATGCGCCGGATCCCCGCGCTCGCGTTCGCCGTCGCGGGCAAGAAGGCGCCCGAGGTCGCCGAATACCTGGCGTCCCAAGGGCTCTGCGCCTTCGCCGACGACGGAACGAGCGGTGTCTTCGGGTCGCTCGGCGCCGCCGAAGTCGGCGGCGCCGTCCGCATCGGACTCGCGCACTACTCGAACGTCTTCGAGGTCAATCAGCTCGTCCGGGTACTCGAAGAGATCCGTTAACTCTTCGCCGCCAGCAGGACCTTGCCGAAAACCGTGCCTTCTTCGAGCGCGCGGTGCGCGGACGCGGCTTCGGCCATCGGGACGACCTGGCCGACGATCGGCTTCACCGAACCCTGCTCCACCAACGGCCACAGCCGCTCGCGGACGTCGGCGACGATCGCCGCCTTCTGCGCCAGCGGCCGCGACCGCAGCCCGGCGGCGTACACGCTGACGCGTTTGCCGAGCAGCTTGCCGATGTTGAGCTCGCCCTTGACCCCGCCCTGCATGCCGATGATCACCAGCCTGCCGTCGGCCTTCAGCGCGTCGATGTTCCGGTCGAGGTACTTGGCGCCCATGTTGTCGAGGATGACGTCCGCGCCGCCGGTCTCGGCGCGCAGCACCTCGACGAAGTCCTGCTCCTTGTAGTTGATCGCGATGTCGGCGCCGAGCTGGCGGCAGCTCTCCAGTCGCTCTTCCGAGCCCGCCGTCACCGCGACCGTCGCGCCGAGCGCCTTCGCGACCTGGATCGCGTGCGTGCCGATGCCGCCCGCACCGCCGTGCACGAGCAGGACCTCACCCTCGGACAGGCCGGCGTGCATCACCACGTTCGCCCAGACGGTGCACGCGACTTCGGGCAGTCCGGCGGCCGCGAGCAATTCGACTTCGGCGGGAAGCGGAAGCAGTTGTCCTGCCGGGACAGCGACCTTTTCCCCATAGCCGCCACCGGCGAGCAAAGCACAAACCTCGTCGCCGATTCGCCATCCTTCGACGCCTTCGCCGATTTCGGCGATCGTGCCCGAACATTCGAGTCCGATGATTTCGCTCGCACCCGGCGGAGGCGGGTAATTCCCCTGGCGTTGCAGCAGGTCAGCACGGTTGACGGCACTCGCGGCGACTTCGATGACGACTTCGCCTTCACCGGCGACGGGATCAGGGACCTCCGTCCATTCGAGAACATCGGGATCGCCGGGCTCACGGATGGTGATCGCGTACATACGAACGACCCTATCCCGGTGTCATAAAGTCCGCCGAACGTCGGTTGACCTGTGGCGTGAACCACACAAGGGTGTCGCCCATGTCATATTCGCGAAGAAGCATTGTTCCCTCGATCGTGGTGGCGGCCACCGCCGCGCTCACGGTCGGAATGGCACCGGCTGCGACGGCCACCACCGGGATCGACGGTCCCGCGCTGGCGAAGCAGCTCGTCAACAAGGTGAACGTGAACAACGTCAACCGGCACCTGATCGCGTTCCAGCGGATCTCGGACGCGACCGGTGGCCGCCGCGCCGCCAGCACCGAGGGCCACAAGCGATCCGCGGAGTACATCGCCACGAAGCTGGAGCAGGCGGGCTTCGCGGTCACGCGGCAGGAATTCCCCTTCACCTACGCGGAGACCCTCGCGGAGAGCCTGACGGTCGCGGGCGCCGACGTCCCGATCATCATCATGTCCTACAGCCCGTCGACGCCCGCGGGTGGAATCACCGCGCCGCTCGCGGTGGTCCCGGTCGACGCCACCAGCGGCTGCGAAGCGGCCGACTACGCCGGCGGGGTCGCCGGAAAGATCGCGCTGATCCAGCGCGGCGGCTGCTCCTTCGCGCAGAAGCAGGCGACGGCCGCCGAGGCCGGTGCCATCGGCGCGATCGTCTACAACAACGTCCCCGGCCCGGTCAACGGCACCCTGGGCGACCCGGCCGCGGGCAAGATCCCGACCGGCGGCATCACCCAGGCCGACGGCCAGGCGCTCGCCACCAAGGCAGGCGCCTCGGTCACCCTCGACCTGCGCGCCTTCCAGGAGGAGCGGACCAGCTACAACGTCCTCGCCGAGACCAAGACCGGCCGCAAGGACAACGTCGTGATGCTCGGCGCCCACCTCGACAGCGTCACCGAGGGCCCCGGCATCAACGACAACGGCACCGGTTCCGCCGCGCTGCTGGAGACCGCGCTGCAGCTGGGCAGCAAGCCCAAGGCCAACAACGCCGTCCGCTTCGGCTGGTGGAGCGCCGAGGAGTTCGGGCTCGTCGGCTCGACCCACTACGTCAACTCGCTGAGCTTCGAGCAGCAGCTCGACATCGCGCTCTACTACAACTACGACATGATCGGCTCGCCGAACGCGGCGTACTTCGCCTACGACGGTGACAACTCCGACGGTGTCGGCGAGGGTGCGGGCCCGTACGGCTCGGGTCAGCTCGAAAAGACCTTGGTCGACTACCTGCAGCTCGGCAAGGGCGTCCCGGTCGAGGGCACGGACTTCACCGGCCGTTCGGACTACCAGGGCTTCATCCGCGCCGGCATCCCGGCCGGTGGCCTGTTCACCGGCGCCGAAGGGGTGAAGACCGCCGCACAGGCCGCGAAGTGGGGCGGTAGCGCCGACGTTCCCTACGACAAGTGCTACCACCAGGCCTGCGACAACCTCGGCAACGTCGACCGCGTGGCGCTCGACCGCAACTCCGACGCCGTCGCCTGGGCGCTGGGCGTGTACGCGACCAGCACCGAGAACATCAACGGTGTCTCGGGTGCCAAGGCCATGAAGGCGCAGGAACTTCGCGCGGCCGAGCGGTCGCAGCAGCGGAGCCTGACGGCTTCGGTCCACGCTGACGACCACCACGTCGCTTCCTGATCCGAAGTACCCGAAGCCCCCTTCCTCGCGTCTGGCGTGAGGAAGGGGGCTTCGGCGATGCTTGGGGGCGTGGAGTACGTCTCCAGAGTGCCGCGACCGCCGCTGGACGGGCTGATCGACGACCTCTATCACCTGGCGGGCGCGCCGCCGTACGCCCGGCTGACGCTGCCGCCGATGCCCGGGGCGTTCCTCATCGTCAACCTCGGGCCGCCGTTCCGTATCCGCGCCGGTGCCGAAATCGAGGCGGCCGAGTACGCCGACGGCTGCGTGGTCACCACGCCCACCCGCGCGCTGGAGTTCGGCTATCCGCCCGGGACCCGGTCGGTCGGCGTGCACTTCAAACCGTGGGGCCCGGCGCAGTTCCTGCCGATGCCCGCGGCCGAGCTGTGCGACCGGCCGGTGACCCTGGAGCAGGTTTGGGGCAGGCCCGCCGTCGCCGAGCTGCGAGACCGGCTGGCCACGGCGGACGGACCGCAAGAGATGCTGACGCTGCTCGAAGAGGAGCTGATGCGTCGGCTGCGCGAGACCGCCGGACTGGGGCTGGTCCGCCATACGAGCGGTGTTCTCGCCGCGACCGGTGGTGCGGTGGCGATCGGCGGCCTGAGCGTCGCGGCCGGGGTCAGCAGCACTCATCTGGCACAACGGTTCAAGCAGCTCGTCGGCGTCACGCCGAAGCGGCTGGCCCGCACGTACCGCCTCACCGCCACCGTGTTCGCGATCGACCCCGCCGGACCGGTCGACTGGGGCGCCCTCGCCGGCGAGGCCGGCTATTTCGACCAGGCCCACTTCGGCCACGAGTTCCGGGAGTTCACCGGGCTCACGCCGACCCGGTACCTCGAAGTCCGGCGGCGGTTCCTGCGCGAACATCCCGGCCACGCGCTGGACGGCTGGCCGCTGCCCGCCGATTGATTTCTTACAAGAGCGACGGCGCCCGGCCCGCTAGTTTCGGGGCACCCCAAACAGAGGAGGGCCCGTGGGCAAGGTGGTCATGTACGCCTCGGTGTCGGTGGACGGCTTCATCGCGGACGAGAGCGACCAGCCCGGACCGCTGTTCGACTGGCTGACCGGCGGTGACGTCCCCTTGGACGACAGCGGGGCGCTCAAGGTGTCACAGGCGTCCTACGACTACACCCGGGCGTACTGGGACCAGATCGGGGTGACGATCGCCGGCCGACACGTCTTCGACCTGACGGACGGCTGGGACGGGAAGCCGCCGAGCGGGATCGACCACGTGGTCGTCGTGACGCACCGCCCGGCGCCCGAGGGCTGGGACCCCGAGGCGCCGTTCCACTTCGTCGACGGCGTCGAGGCGGCCGTGGCCAAGGCGCGGGAGCTCGCGGGTGACCGCGTGGTCGAGGTCGCCGCCGGTGACGTCGGCGGCCAGGCGCTCGCCGCTGGCCTGGTCGACGAGGTGCGCATGGACGTCGCACCCGTGGTGCTCGGGTCCGGCAAACGCTACTTCGGATCGGTCGAGGCACAGCACCTGCTGGAGGATCCCGACGTGGTGCTCCAGGGCGACCGGGTACTTCACCTGCGCTATCAGGTGCGCCGGTGAAGCCTCAGCCCAGACTCCTGGCCGCGAAGGTGTCGCACCGCGCGGGCTCGCCGGTCTCGAAGCCGGTGGTGAACCACTTCTTCCGCTGCGCCGACGTGCCGTGGCTGAACTTCGACTCGTCGACCCGGCCGCCGCCGAGCTTCGACTGGATGTAGTCGTCGCCGATCCGCGAAGCCGTGTCCAGCGCGGAGTCGATGTCCGCCTGGGTGACGTCGGTGATCAGCGGCCGCCCTGATTCGGTCGGGGTGGTCGTGGCGTGGTTCGCCCAGACGCCGGCGTAACAGTCGGCCTGCAGTTCGAGCCGCACCGAACCGGACGTCGGCCCGCTGCCGGTGCCCTTCTTGGACACCCCGGTGAGGTTCTGCACGTGGTGCCCGTATTCATGGGCCAGCACGTACGCCTCCGCGAACGGACCGCCCTGTGCGCCGAACCGGCTGCGGAGTTCGTTGAAGAAGTTGAGATCGATGTAGACCTCGGAATCGCCGGGGCAGTAGAACGGCCCGACGTCCGAAGTCGCGCTGCCGCAGGCGGTGTTCACGCCGCCGTTGAAGAAGTTGGTGACGGCCTTGCGGTAGGTCGACCCGGACCGCTGGAACTCCTGTCCCCAGTAGTCCTGGATCGAGTTGATGAAGCCGACGATCGCGCAGTCGTGGTTCCGGTTCGCGTCCGCGCCGGTCTTGCACTCCTGCGACAGCGACGTGTTGTCCATCTGCTGCCCGGAGCCCACGCCGCCGAGGCTGCCGATCCCGCCGGACGACGGGTTCAGGCTCACGCCGCCGAACTGGGAGAGGAGGAAGTAGATGACGAGGCCGACCACGCCGAGCCCGCCGCCGCCGAGTGCCACCCGGCCGCCGATACCGCCACCACCGCCACGCAGGTCCTCGACCTCGGAGGTGTCCAGGCCCGCGCCTTCGTCGAATCGCACGGGGGAAAGCGTAGCCGGAAGACCCCGGATATGCCTGGGTGCGGCCACGCAGCGCGGCCGCACCCAGAACTACCGAGGTTGTCTTGTTCCGATCGCCGGTTGGCCGCGATCACCGGGCCGGCGCCGGGCACTGCCGAGGCGGTCGAAGAGGCCGCGAACCCGAAACAGGCCGGAGTGACGCCGAATGCGCGAGAATTGTCGAGCGCATCTTGAGATGCCCGCGCTCATCGCTGTTCGCAGTCGCGACCGACCCGGTCCTTTCCGTTCCGGTCGCGGGGACACAGCAGGCGGTCAACCGCGAGAATCACCCGCCATACCACCACCTGACCCTTCCCGGCTGGGGAGCAGGTCGGCGACCGTTCGAGGAGATCGCCCGTTACTTGCCCGACCATCCGCTGACAAGCAGAATGCGCCTTTTCGCGCCGAGTCTCAACCTTTTCGTGACCCTCCTTCGGGCGAATGTCCCGCCGGGTTTTTCACGGGCCGAAAAGTGACCGGTGGGTATGCGCCTTGTGCGATCAACGCTCTACTCTGCGTGGATGGCGGTGGAGCAGAAGGAAGTGCGCTGGCTGTCCGAGTCCGAGATGGTCGCCTGGCGCTCGTACATCGTCGCCACCATGCGGCTGCGGCAGCGCCTGCATCGCGAACTCTCCGAGCGCCACGACGTCACCCTCGCCGACTACGAGGTCCTGGTCTGCCTTTCGCTCCAGCCCGACCGGCGGATGCGGATGACGGAGCTGGCGAGCATGCTCGGCTCGACCAAGAGCAGGCTTTCGCACCAGATGGTCCGGCTGGAGGCCGACGGGCTCATCCGCCGCACGCGCGACCCGGCGGACAAACGCGGTGTCGTCGCGGAGATGACGGAACGCGGCGCGAAACTGCTGGAAGGTGCCGCGCCGACGCATGTCGAGGGGGTCCGGGAGCATCTGATCGACCTGCTGAGCCCCGAGGAGCAGCGCGTGCTGGGGCAGGCTTTCGGCCGGGTGCTGGATCACCTGTCGGAGATCGACGGCCTTCCGCGCCTGCCGCCGATCACTTCTTGAGGGCGTTGAGCCGCGCGGCCTGACGGGTCAGATGCGCGCGCTCGGCCAGGTTGACCGCCTTGCCGGCGGCCTCGCCGTACAGCCGCGCCGCCGTCGCCAGATCGCCGTCGCGTTCGTGCAGGTACGCCGCCACCGCCGCGTACCGCGGCAGCGATTCGTCCAGTTCCGCGAGCGCGGCCAGCCCCGCGCGCGGTCCGTCCGCCTCGCCGACGGCCACCGCGCGGTTGAGCCGGACGACCGGGCTGCCGGTCAGCCGCGCGAGTTCGTCGTACCACTCGACGATCTGCACCCAGTCGGTCTCTTCGGCCGTGGGCGCGTCGGCGTGGAGCGCCGCGATGGCGGCCTGCGCCTGGAACTCGCCCAGCCGATCACGGGCCAATGCCGCCTGAAGGATCTCGACGCCCTCGGCGATCAGGCCGGTGTCCCACTTGCCGCGGTCCTGTTCGGCGAGCGGGATCAGCTCGCCGCCGGGCGCCGTCCGCGCGGCGCGGCGGGCGTGGTGGAGCAGCATGAGGGCGAGCAGTCCCGCGACCTCGGGGTGGTCGATCGAGGCCGAGAGACGGCGGGTGAGCCGGATGGCTTCGGCGGCGAGGTCGACGTCGCCGGAGTAGCCCTCGTTGAACACCAGGTAGAGCACGCGGAGCACGGTGGCGACGTCACCCGCCTGGTCGAAACGCACGCCGGAGACGGTGCGCTTGGCCCGGCTGATGCGCTGCGCCATGGTCGCTTCGGGCACCAGGTACGCCTCGGCGATCTGGCGGGTGGTGAGCCCGCCGACGGCGCGAAGGGTGAGCGCGACCGCCGAAGACGGCGTCAGCGACGGGTGGGCGCACAGGAAATAGAGCTGCAGCGTGTCGTCCACCGCGGGAGCGGGGCCGGGGGCGGGCTCCTCGTCGACGAGGTCTTCGCGACGGCGACGGGCGGCGTCCGACCGGGCCATGTCGAGGAACTTGCGCCAGGCGACGGTGACGAGCCAGCCTTTCGGATCCTTCGGCCGGTCGCCGGGCCAGACGCGGACGGCTTCGATCAGCGCTTCCTGCACGGCGTCTTCGGCGGCCGCGAAGTCGGCGCCGCGGCGGCAGAGGATTCCGAGGACGTTCGGCGTGAGGCTCCGGAGGAGGACCTCGTCCAGCTCGGCGCTCACTCCGTGATGACGAGCTGCTCGCTCAGGACCGGGCGCAGTTCGAGCCACTCGTGGATCGGCTTCCCGCCCGCTCCCGGGGCGGCCGACAGCTCGGCCGCGAGTTCGAGCGCCCGCTCGTAGCTGTCGACGTCGATCACCATGAAGCCGGCGATGAGGTCCTTGGTCTCGGCGAAGGGGCCGTCGGTGACCGGGGGTTTGCCCTCGCCGTCGTACCGGACGAAGGTGCCTTCGGGGGCGAGAGCCTGCTCCTGGACGAACTCGCCGGTCTCCACGAGCCGGGCGGCGAAGTCCTTCATGTAGTTCATGTGCGCCGTGATCTCGTCCGGGGCCCAGTGATCCATCGGCACGTCGTTGACCGCCGGCGGAGCGCCGCGGTAGTGCTTGAGCAGCAGGTACTTGGGCATGCCGGAAGGGTAGTGGAAACGGCGGCGCCCCCGGGGCGCCGCCGATTTCAAGACTGGCGGTAGCGGTGGGATTCGAACCCACGGAGGACAGAGCCCTCGCATGTTTTCAAGACATGTTCCTTCGGCCGCTCGGACACGCTACCGCTGTCGAGGGTATCCGACGGGGCTTTGGCGAAACGCTTCGGATCTAGTCGAAGCGCAGCTTTCCGTTGAGGGTGGTGGCGGGGGCATGGATGGACTAGTCGAAGTCCCAGTCGGTCAGGATGCCCACGAAGATGAAGGCCGCCAAGAGCAACACGACGACGGCGACGCCGATGTAGCCGATGATGATCGCCGCGAGCGCCATCCCCTGGCCGCCGGCTTCCCCGCGTTTGGCCTTGGAATGCGCGATATGCCCCATGATGACGCCCGCGATCGACGGCAGCCCGCTGCACGCGACGAGACTGGCGATCGACACGACGAGCGCCGCGATCGCCAGACCTTGTTCCTGCGGCGGTTGCGGCGGGCCGTACCCATAGCCCGGTTGCTGGTACGGCTGACCGTAGGGCTGCTGCTGACCGTAGGGGTCTTGCGGGTATGTCACCCGCTCACCGTAACCGCCGGGGTTCAGGAAGCCTGGCTCTTCGCGGCCTTTGCCGCGATTCGCGCCTGGACTTCGGGGCGGCGCAACGGCGGCACCGTCGCCGGCGGCTGACGGCGTGCGGGCAGCTCGGTCAGCAGCCGCCGGGTGATCTCGGTGATCTCGGCGACGGCGGCCTCGAAGGGCTCGCGGGTGGCGTCGGACAGGCTCTGCACCCCGGACACCTTGCGGACGTACTGGCGGGCGGCGGCCTCGATCTCGTCCGGCGTCGCCGCCGGCTCAAGCCCTCGAAGCGTCGTGATGTTCCGGCACATGACTCGATGGTAAGTCCGTCCACCGACATTTCCGAGTGAGCGGATCACACAGTCGGTTAGAAGCTGCCTTGGTTCGTTGACGCCGAAAAACGCGGTTGGGCACCCTCGGCGGAGTGCCCCTCAGACCCCGCTCTCTTCGCCGTGCGCCCGTCGAGCCGATCCCCGAACCGGCCGAACCCACCCCGATTCCGGAACAGGTCTGGCAGCGCGTCCCGATCGACGCCCTGATCGACCTGGTCACCGAGGTCTTCACCGCACACGATCTGCCGTGGTCGCGCGCCAGGATGGCCGCCGAGGCCCTGTGTCACGGCGATCTCACCGGAACACCGGAGTCCGGTGTCGCCGAGCTGACCAGGCTGCACCTGCCGATGCTGGCCGACGGGACGGTGCGGCCGAGGGCCGAACCGCTGATGATCGCCGACCGCGGCGCCGCGGCACTGATCGACTACCGCCGCGCGCCCGGCCTGTGGGCCGTCGGCGACGCGATGGACCGGGCGGTTTCGCGGGCCGGCCGGTACGGCGTCGGGCTCATGTCGGTCCGCGGCGTCGGTCCGTTCGGCCGTGCCGGGCACCATGCGGCGAGGGCGTTGCCGCACACCATGATCGGGCTCGTCATGGCGGCGGGCGGTGAGCTCGGGAAGGCCGCGAATCCGCTCGGCATGGCCGCCCCGGCCGGCGCGTACCCCGAGTTCGTGCTCGACCTGGAGACACTGGCGGATGTCGACAGCGCGGCCGTCGCGGGTTTCGCGCTGCTGGTGGAGATCTTCGCCGGGGTGCTGTCGGGCGTCGGCGACCACGATCACGACACCGGCCTGATGGTGATGGCGATCGCGCCGACGACGCTCCGCAGCGCCGACGGGTTCTACAAGGCCGCCAGCGCGTTGTTCGGCAGCCTGCTCGGCTGGGAGGGCGGCGCCCCGGTCCGCTATCCGGGCTGGCGCGAGGCGCAGTACCTCGAACAGTGCCAGGCGCTGGGCGTCCCGCTGAACGAGCCGGTGCACCGCGAGCTCGAAGACCTCGCGAGGGCGTTGCGCCTGGCGCCGTTGCAGGGCCGCTGAAGGGTGCTTGATCAGACGGACGACACGGCGCCGGACCCGGCTGCGGCCGTGTCGTCCGTCTGATCACGCGCGAGAGGCAAGCAAGGCGCGCAGCTAGCCCAGGACGACGCGGCCGCCTTCGCCGCCGACCTCCACGACGTCGCCGTTCGTCAGCTGACGGCCGCGCCGGACCTCCACCTCGCCGTTGACCGTGACCTCTTCGGCGTCGAGGAGGTCTTTGGCGTGCGAACCGTCTTCGGCGAGGTTCGCCAGTTTGAGGAACTGGCCGAGGCGGATCGGCTCTCCGGTGATCGGGACGTCGTGGATGCTCATGGGGAGATCATCCCCGCGCGTCCATCTTGCGGTACAGGGTGGCGACGTCGGTGTCGAAGTAGCTGCTGTAGGACGTGTCCGGATCGTCCCCGCCGTAGAGGTAGCCGCCGATGACGCCGACGACGGTGCCGAGTCCGGTCACGGCGTCGGCACCGACCACCCACGGGCCGCCGCTGGTGCCGGTCGTGAAACCGGGGCAAGCGACGCGCATCTGGTAGGTGTCGGCCTGTGCGCTGGAGCCGTGGCAGACGACCGGCGCGTCCCGTTCGTCGGGATAACCGGTCAGGGTGATCGCGTGGGCGAATCCGCCGCCGGTCAGCAGCGTGTTGGCGCCGGTGACGCTTTCGAGGGTCTTCGTGCTGCCGGCCTGATGGGCGGTCGCGAAGCCGACGTCGAGGTCCGGGTCGGAGGACTCGGCCCATCCCTCGGGAACCCGTGGATCCGAGACGTCCCAATAGCCGTACGGCGCGACACCGTCGTGATAGCCGGGCGCGAACGAGATCCCTGTCGCGTAATCGCCGCCTTCGCCGTCGTGGAGGCAATGCGCCGCCGTGAGCAGGAGGTCGCCGGGGGCGCTGTGGACGACGCTGGCCGTGCAGAAATGTGTTCCGTCGAGGAAGAGCGCGCCGATCGCCGGAGTGGTCGGTGACGCCTCGGGGCCGGCCGCCGCCGTCACGCCGGGATCCGGCGCGGCGGAACAACCGGACAGAACGGCACAGAGCACGAGCAACAGGGCGCGGCGCATCGCCTTCCTTTCGCTCGTCCACGGCCGTCCGGGTTCCAGATCACCATAAGTGGCACGCGAACACAGCCCGATTCGATCAACGCACAGCGAGCTCACAGCCGTAGTATGTGTTACCTCCGGTAACAGTCGAGCGGGTTGGGAGCGGGTATGAGGTCGTTCACGGACAAGGTCGTGGTGATCACGGGCGCGGGCTCGGGGATCGGCAAGGCGCTCGCGATCGAACTGGCGGGGCGGGGTGCCCGGCTGGCGCTCTCCGACGTCGACGCCGTCCGCGCGGCGGGCACCGTGGCGGAGTGCGAGAAGGCGGGCGCGACCGCGAAGGCGTACGCGCTCGACGTCGCCGACCGTGACGCCGTCCTCGCGCACGCCGAGGAGGTCGCCGTGGATTTCGGCGGCGCCAACATCGTGGTGAACAACGCCGGGGTCGCGCTCGGGGCCACGGTCGAGGAAATGACCTGGGACGACTACGACTGGCTGATGGGGATCAATCTCGGCGGTGTGGTCAACGGCACGAAAGCCTTTCTGCCGCAGGTGATCGCTTCGGGTGACGGGCATGTCGTCAACCTTTCGAGCGTGTTCGGCTTCATCGGCGTGCCCACGCAGAGCGCCTACAACGCGGCGAAATTCGCGGTGCGGGGGTTCACCGAGGCGCTGCGGCAGGAAATGCTGATCGCCCGGCATCCGGTCAAGGTCAGCTGCGTGCATCCCGGCGGCATCAAGACGAATATCGCGCGTGACGCGCGGGGCGGCGTCGAGCGGGACATGGACAAAGCCGCCGAGGGATTCGAAAAGATCGCGAGGACGACGCCGGAGAAGGCCGCGCAGACCATCGTGCGCGGTATCGAACGGGGGACGGCGCGGATCCTGATCGGCCCGGACGCGTATGCCATCGACGCGATTCCCCGCGTGCTCGGCTCCTTTTACCAGCGGCCGCTCGCCCTGTTGGGGCGCATGGGAATGAAACGACTCTGAACGGAGTAACCCTCCGTGCTCCGGACGGCTCGGGATAACTCGATCGGGGTGCGTTACTTACGGCGGCGTCGGAAATGCACCACAATGCTCAAGTTCGTGATTCCGCTTCCGGAGGTCCCCATGCCGCGCGCCGCCCAGCGCCGTCCGTCGACCGACGCCTTCTCCGCGCCCGTCGAGACCGTCGAACTCCTGGACCGGACGGGGATCATCGCGGCCAGCCTGCCGAAGCGGCGGCGAAGCCCGGAGAACGAGATCGAGCCAGAGCCGATGCCGGTGCGGCCCCCGGTGTGCGAACCGGTCGTGGACAAGGATCTGCGGCCCAAGGCCGTCGTCATCCATCGCCGCGCCCGGTCGTGGCTGGCCGGTGGGGCGGGGGTGGCGCTGCTCGCGATCGGCTGGTTCGCCGGCACCTTCACCGTCGAGCCCGCCGGTGACACCGCCCTGCCCGAGCAGCCGCTGCCCGCCGTGGCGACCCAGCCCGCGCCGCCCGCCGCGCAGCCCGTACAGCCCGCGCCGCAGGCCGCCCCGGTGACCGTCTACGTCCCGGTCACCGTGAAACAGCAGGCGCCCACGACGAAGAAGAAGCCCGCCAAGGAACAGGTCGTCGCCCTGCCACCCGCCGAGACGAAACCGCCGGAGCAGCCGCGTTCCGACCTCGGATCGCGGGACAAGGCCACGGAGGGCCTCCGGAGCATGATGGATCCCGTCGTGGCGAGTTCGCTGGCGATGGAGATGGCGCAGGGGATGATGAGTTACGGCCGCTGACCCGTCAGCGCGGCGGCCAGCGCGGCGCCTTCGCCGGGGTCGCCGTGCACGAGTTCGGTGCGGTGCACCACGCGCGGCGAGGACAGGGAGAGCGTGCTCACGCCGGTGAGGACGTCCGCTGGGAGCAACGCGAGTCCCTGACCGGCGGCGACCAGGCCGAGCAGGCCGTGGACGTCGGTCCCGGTGTAGCGCAGCCGGCCGCGGAACCCGTCGGTCGAGGCGGATTTCCTCAGCCGCTCCAAGGGAATCGCGGTGTCCGGCGCGTCGATCCAGCCCGCGTCGGCGAGTTCGGCCAGCCGGACGGCCCGGCCCGCCATCGGATGGTCCGCGGGGACCGCGACCGCGAGCGGGCGTTCGCCGACGACGGTGGTGGTGAGCGGGCCGGTGTCCGGCAGCGGGAGCGGATCGCTCGGCGCGGTCATCCCGTCGACGAGACCGAGGTCCAGTGCGCCCGCCGCGATCTCCGTCAGGACGTCTTCCCTGCCGAGGACGCGCACTTCGGTGCCGCGCCGCACGGTGGTGGCGACGTCGGCGGTGAGCGACAGCGGGGTCAGCCCGAGGACGACCCGGCCGGTGGGCGCGGCGGTGAGCCTGGCGAGATCCGCGCGGGCGGCGTCGAGCCGGGTCAGCAGCGGGCCGGCGTGTTCGAGCAGCCGTTCCCCGGCCCGGGTCGGCGCGACGGGCCGCCGGGTCAGCAGTGCGGTGCCGAGATCCTGTTCGAGCGCGGCGATGTGCTGGGAGATCGCGGACTGCGTGTAGCCGAGGTCGCGGGCGGCCCGCGAGAACGAACCGCCGCGCGCCACCGCCACGAAGGTGCGGAGCAGATGGGTCTCCATGGCCATCAGTATCGCTTATCGAGCCAGCACGGATCATCGTTGGCGCTGAACTCGGTTCGCGGGTCAGGATGGCCGCATGACAGAAAAAGCCCGGATCGCCGTGGTCGGCGACCGTTCGGACGGCGTCCGCTCCCACGTCCGGATCCCGACGCTCTTCGCCCGTCTCGCCGAACGTGACGGTCTCGAACTCGACGCCTACTGGCTCCCGACGGACGCCGTCGGCGACATCACCGGCTTCGACGGCGTCTGGCTGGTGCCCGGCAGCCCCTACCGGTCCGAAGCCGGTGCGGTGGAGACCGTGCGCGCCGCCCGCGAGAACGGCGTCCCGTTCCTCGGCACCTGCGCCGGTTTCCAGCACGCGCTGCTGGAATACGCCCGGAACGTCTGCGGCCTCGACGGGATCGGGCACGCGGAGAACGCGCCGGAATCGCCCGAGCGGCTGATCGTCCCGCTGGCCTGTTCGCTCGTCGGGCACGAGGGCGCCGTCCACGTCACGCCCGGCACCCGCGCCGCACGGATCCTCGGGACCGACCGTTCCGTCGAGCGCTACCACTGTTCATACGGCCTCGACGCCCGTCACCTGGACACCTTGGCGGCGAACGGGGTGGTCTTCAGTGGATTCGACGACGAGGGCGACGCGCGGATCGCGGAACTGCCGGAGCATCCGTTCTTCGTGGCGTCGCTGTTCCAGCCGGAACTCGCCGGTGACGGAACCCGGCCGCATCCGCTCGTCGAGGCCTTCGCCCGCGCCGCCGTGGAGCACGCGAAACTGTCCGTCCACAGTGGACTTTGACGGTCGCCGTGGTCCGGATGGACGCTGACACTGCGGAAGTGATCGACTACCGTGAGCCAAGGGGAGGGGCTCATGGAGAAGGGGGATTCCGCTCGGGGCACCGCGTTCAAGGCCGCTTTCGCGGTCGGCGAGTTCCGTGCGTTGTGGGCGGCCGAGGCGCTTTCGCAGGCCGGTGACCAGCTGGCAAGGGTCGCGTTGTCGGTGCTGGTCTGGGAAAGAACGGCGTCGGCGGGGCTGACCGGGCTCGCATACGGCCTGACGTATCTGCCGACGCTGATCGGGGGCACCCTGTTCGCCGGTCTGGCGGATCGGTATCCGCGCCGGACGGTGATGATCGTCTGCGACCTGCTGCGCGCGGCGATCGCGGCGCTGATGGCCGTGCCGGGAATGCCGCTTTCGGTGCTGGCGGGGCTGCTGGTGGTCCTGACGATGGCGGGCGGGCCGTTCCGGGCGGCGCAGCTCGCGTTGCTCCCGGACGTCCTCGAAGGCGACCGGTACCTCGCCGGGCTGGCGGTCCGCACGATCACCATCCAAACGGCACAGCTCGCCGGATTCGGTGGTGGCGGGCTGGTGATCGGCTTCGTGACGCCCTACTGGGGACTGGTGATCGACGCGGTGACCTTTGTGGTCTCGGCGCTGCTGGTGTCCACAGGGGTTCGTCGCCGGAGGCCCGTCGCCGCGGAATCTTCGGTGAAAAGCCGGGTGGCACGGGCTTTCAGTGGCGAAGGTGCCAGAGAACTGTGGCAGGGCAAGGGAATCCGGGTGCTCTTCGGACTGAAGATGCTCGCCGGGTTCGCCATCGCGCCGGAGGGGCTCGCGGCGCCGCTCGCCGTCGGTCTCGGGGCGGGGACTTTCGCGGTCGGCTTTATTCTCGCGGCGGATCCGGTGGGTGCGGTAATCGGATCGTGGATCTTCACGAAATGGGTTCCGGCGCGGCGGAAAACGCGAATGGTCGGCATTCTCGCCATCGCATCCGTCGTTCCTTTGGTCTTTCTCTTCTTTCGTCCGCCGCTGCCGGTCTGCCTGGTGCTGATCGGGCTCAGCGGGGCCTTCGCGGCGCCGTACCACCTGCAGGCCGTCGCGTTGATGGCCCGCGCTGTTCCCGACGGGGTCCGGGCGCAGGTGATGGGCCTGACCTCGACGAGTTTGGTGACCGTACAAGGAATCGGGATCATGCTCGCGGGCGTTCTCGCCCAGCTGACCGGCCCGTTCGTGGCCGTCGGAGTGGCCGCGACGGTGGCCGTGGCCTCGGCGGGACCGATGGCGATGGCCTGGAAACGTGCCATCGCCACCGGCCCCGATGTGTGGCTCCCGGCCGGGAGCCGGACCGGCTGAATCGACTGGATCAGTCCTCGCGACCGTTCATGATGGTCCTCCCTCCCACTGCTCCATCTGTGTGTTCCGGAATTGACTCGAGCCACCCTCAGTACTACCTCGGATACATTGAAATGTGCACGGAAGGGGGCCGGTGACGATGATTATGGGGGATACGGAACTCGCCGGAGAAGGGACCGGTACACGTCTGAGAACCTGGGTCCGAAACTGGGACCTATGGTCCGGGCCACGCGGTGTTCCCGCGGTTTTCCTTGTGGTGGAAGGACTTGCGGCGGCGGTCGCCGTAGTCGCCCTGCTCCGATCGAACTACGAGACTACGGAATTCGTCCGATTTGGATCACTGCTCGGCTTGGCGGTCCTGCAGGCCGAGCTTTCGCGTTCGGTGGAACGGTTACGGCGCACGCTTTGTGACCGGCCGCATATCAACATGACTTCGGTGTGGACGTTCGCGGGGGTGCTCGTCCTGCCGCAGGGGCTCGCGCTGGCCCTCGGACTGCTCATCTACCTGCATCTTTGGCTCCGGGTGTGGCGGGGGATGAGCCACCGCCCGGCGTATCGCGTGGTGTACTGCGCGGCGGCGATCGTGATCTCCTGCCTGGCTTCGGGAGCGATCGTCTCCGGCTGGAACGGGCTGCCCGTCGGGTTCGCCGGCTCGCTGAAGATCGTCGAGGCGGCGGCGGTGTTCACCGTGGTCAACGCGTTCGTCGTGGCGCTCTCGGTGTACCTGCACACCGGGGCGAGGGCCCCGCGCGCGCTGTTCGGCACCGGCGACGACAACCTGCTCGAGATCACCACGCTGGTGCTGGGGACCTCGACCGCGCTGGGCATCGTGCACGCGCCCGCGCTCGTGCCGTTCGTCCTGCTGCCGGTGCTGGTGCTGCACCGCAGCGTGCTGGTGCGGCAGCTGGAGATCGCGGCGAACATCGACGGCAAGACCGGCGTCCTGAACGCGCACGCGTGGCACGCGCTGAGCGAGCGGGAGCTCACGTCGGCGGCCAGGGCGAACCGCAAACTCGGCGTGCTGATGCTCGATCTCGACCATTTCAAGCAGGTCAACGACGTCTACGGGCATCTCGCCGGCGACGTCGTGCTCAAGGCCGTCGCGAAGACGATCTCCGAGCACGTACGCGACTACGACTCCGTCGGCCGCTTCGGCGGTGAGGAGTTCGTCGTGCTGCTTCCCGGTGCGACGGAGACCGACGTGCTCCCCGTGGCCGAGCGCGTGCGGCGGGCGGTGATGGCACTCGAAGTCGAGGTCGCGACCGCTTCGGGGCCGGGCGTCGTACGGGGGCTTTCGGTGTCGATCGGCGCCGCGGTCTACCCGTCCGGCGGGACCGTGCTGGAACGGCTGCTGCATGTCGCCGACGCCGCGCTCTACCAGGCGAAGAACAGCGGGCGGAACCGCGTCGTCTCCCTCGCCGCCGCCTGACGACCCGCGTTTCGTCCTCTGGATGAGAGGTGAGTCAAAGGTGTCGTGATCCGGGGCGGGTCGGTGGTGGGGTGAAGGGAGCCTTCACCCCGGCCACTCACTCGCGCCGACCATCTCACCGCAGGCGCCCGTGTCGCGAAAGCCACTTTCGGGACGCCTGATGTCCCGAAAGTGGCTTTCGCGACGTGTTCGACAGGCGGACCGGCAGGGTGCGGTGACCCCGCACGAAACGCCCAAATCGGGCATCGGGTGCGCCCCTGGTGTCCCTTGTGGACAGTGCGGTCACGATCAGCCCGACTGGCCGCTCCCCGGGCAGGCAAGACGCAACATTCGGCTTACCCCTCTAATACCGCGGTCCAGAGGACGAAACGCGTCAGTCGACGTCCATCGCGTTCGGGTCCTTCTTGCCGTAATCCAGGTCGCCCCAGCCGCCCTCGCCGGTCTGGTACTTCGCCCGGTCGGCCGCGCTCGGCTCCGGGTAGTTGTCGTGGATCCGGTCGACTTCCTGCTCGTAGGTCTCGCGGTTCTGCCGCTTCATCTCCTCGGGCCAGTCCCCGTCCCGGATGGTGTCCCGGGCCATGTGCAGTTCCTTGACGTCGTGGCTGGACAGCGGCGGCGTGGTCGCGGTCGTACCGGGACCGGTCGAGTAGGTGAGTCCCTTGCCGCTGGCGTGCGCGTCGTCGATCATCTTGTGGTACGAGTCGTCCGCGATCTTGCCGTCGAGGGTGCCGTCGGTGTTCTTGAACCCGTCCCGGAACGCGTAGTCGAGCTGGTTGAGCTGGATCGCGGTGTTCGCGTCGCCGCCTTCCAGCGCGTTGCGCTCGGAGTCGCGATAGTCCTGGCTGTTCTTGAAGCCGCTCGGCTTCGCCGAACCTTCGGTCAGGTCCTGGTCGCCCTTGTTACCGGTACCGATATGCGACGCGTGCGCGGGTTTGGCCTCCTGGTACGCCCAAGCGTGGTTCTCCAGGTCCTTTTGCTCGTGACTCGAACCCCGTGCGCCGCCACTGCCGCGGCCGATCGCCTCGTAGGGGACCGGGTGCTCGGATTCGTGGGAATCTCCGGAGACCTTGTCCCGGCCGTCGCCCTTGAGTTCGTTGTCGTACTTCGCCGTGAGCCGGTTCTGCTCGCGCTTCTTCGCGCCGTGCGTGCCGTCGAGGTAGCTCTGCGGTGGGCGCCGCGGCTTCTTCGGCCCCGGTGCCGGCTTCGGCTTGGTGACCCGGTTGCCCGGCGATTTCGTCTTGCCGCCGCCCCCGCGGGTCCCCTTGCCGCAGGTGCCCGTCTTCGGTCGCGTCGGCGCCAGGCCGAGCGGGTCGATCAGGTCCGTCGGGTTGCCGACGTAGGCCAGCGAGTCCGACGCCGGTTCGAGGCCGAGCGGGTCGTGCGAGAGGTACCGCCCGGTGGCCGGGTCGTAGTAGCGCTTGAAGTTGTAGTGCAGCCCGGTTTCCGGGTCGTGGTACTGGCCGGGGAAGCGCAGCGGCGTGTACGCCCGCCCCGGCGGCGAAAGCACCTTGCCCCACAACGACGTGTGCAGATGCCAGGCGACGTCTCCCGCCTCGTCGAGCAGTTCGCTCGGTGATCCGACGAGATCGGTGACGATGGCGTGGAACCGGGCGTCCTGTCCGGGGATCCGTTCGACCTGCGTGATCGGTCGTTCCGTGCCCGGCTCGAGGTCCCAGACGACGGCGGTCCCGCCGCGGATCTCCTCGGCGAGGTTCGTGCCGTCCCAGGTGAAGTCGATCTGTTCGAGGATCCGGCCGTGGACGTCGAGGTGCTGCTTGGCGATCCGCCGTCCGAGTGCGTCGTAGTGGTAGAGCCAGCGCTCACCGTCCGGGGTGACGACGCCAGTGAGCCGGTCGTCTGAGTTCCACTGGTAAGTCCAGGCACGTCCGGGTTCGCGGCGCGCGATCGTGCGGCCTTCGGTGTCGTGCAGGTACGACGTCGATCCGGCGCCGGTCATCAGGGTGCCCTGGTAGCGCCGCGGTCCGACGGCCGGATCCGCGCCCGGCCAGCCCGCCTGCGTGATCGCGCCCGCGAGGTTGTAGCCGTAGCCCTCGCGCCAGCCCTGTCCCTGGACGTCGACCACGCGGCCGGCCCGGTCGACCCGCAGCGAACGCGGCCCGGACAGCGAATCCGAGATCGACGAAACGAGCCCGTCCCGCAGGTAGCCGTACTCGCGGTGCTGCACGACACCCCGGCCGGTGGACACGGTCTGGGAGGTCAGCCGGTCGGCGGCGTCCCAGCCCTGGCGCAGCTCGACCGGCGTGCCTTCGAGCCGCCGCGACACTTCCCGGCCCGCCGGGTCGTACTCGAAACGCAGGGTGCGCCCGGCCGTTCGCAGCGCGACGGGGCGGCTCGCCGCGTCGTAGGCGAAGAACGACTCGGCGCCCGACGGCGTGCGCCGCGCGACGCGACGGCCGATGGCGTCGTACTCCGAGAGGACGGCACGGCCGTTGAGCGCTTCCGAGACGATCCGGCCCAGCGCGTCGTAGGCGATGGTGACTTCGGAATGCGCGTTGCGCGCCGAGGTCATCCGGTCGGCGCCGTCGTAGGTGAACGTCGCGACGTCGTCGCCCGCGCGGCGGCCGACGACGCGGCCGAGCGCGTCGCGTTCGATGGTGACCGTCTGGCCGAGACTGTTGGTGCGCGACACCAGTTGCCCCGCGGCGTCGTAGCCGTAGCGGGTGGTGCGGCCGTTGAAATCGGTCTCGCCCACCAGGTTTCCGGCGGGGTCGTAGTCGTAGCGCCAGACGAGACCGTGTTCGTTGGTGACCGAAACCAGCCGCAGCTCGGTGTCGTACACATAGGACAGTCGATCGCCGTCCGGGCCGATTTCGGCGGTGGGCAGGTCGAACTGCGAGTACTCGGTGCGCACCGCGTGCCCGCGAGCGTCCACGGCTTCGTCGGCCGAACCCGCCGTGGTGCGGTTCCAGCGCCACACCGAGCCGTCCGGGTCGATCTGCTCGGCGATCTCGCCGAAGCCGTCCCACTTCGTCCGGGTGACACCGCCGAGCGGGTCGGTGACCGAGATGGTCCGCCCGAACTCGTCGTAGGTGTACCGCGTGACCGCGCCGAGCGGGTCGGTGACGGCGACCGGCAGGCCCGCGGAGTTCGACTCGATCAGGGTGACGCCGCCGAGCGCGTCGGTCACGACCGCGACGTTGCCCGCGTCGTCGTAGCCGTAGGCGGTGACGGCGCCGGTCGGATCCGTGGCACGCACGAGTTTTCCCCGCTCGTCGTACTCGCGGCGCCAGACGGCGCCGTCCGGCCCGGTCCGGCTGATCCAGCGGCCCGGAGCGGCGTACTCGGCGAGCGCGCGGCCGCCGTCGGGCTGCAGCACGGTGACGACGTTCCCGTCGTCGTCCATTTCCCACCGCGTGGTGCGGCCCAGGGCGTCGGTGCGGCTGAGCAGCTTGCCGAAGCGGTCGATCTCGTACCGCGTGGTGTTGCCCAGCGGGTCGGTCTCCGCGACGATCCGGTGCAGTTCGTCGAGCTGATACCGGGTGACGTGCCCGAGCGAGTTCGTGACCGAGGTGACCAGGTTTTCGCGGTCGTACTCGATGTCGACGTCGAGGAAGCCGCCGGTGCCCTGTGCCCGCACGACGCGGCCTTCGGAGTCGAAGCCGTATCCGTACCAGCGCCCGTCGATGTCCTCCCAGCGCACGATCCGGCCTTCGGCGTCATAGGTGAACCGCAGGGGCTGCCCGGCGACGTCGGTGATTTCCACCAGACGGCGCCGCTCGTCGTACCGATAGCTCCGCAGCGCGGTTTCCGCTCCAGGAAGCCGAAGGGCGGTGATGAGCCCGTCCTTCGACTCGACGAGCAGGCGGTAGCCCGCGGAATGCTCCAGCTCGCGGGGGACGCCGTTGTCGTCGTAGTGCACGGAGATCCGGTGGCCGTCGCCGTCCACGATCGCGCGCAGGGGAAGGGAATCGCCAGGGCCGGCGAAGAGCAGCATCCCGTCCGGAGTAGTCACCGCGTAGCCGTCGTCCACTTTGGACAGAGGGAGTCGCTGCCCGAATTCCGGGAGGACGGGGCCGGAAACCGGGACCGGATAGGACAAAAGCGTCCCGTCGGCGAGCGCGAGGTGCAATCCATCGTCCTCGACCTCGATCCGCTGGTCCACAGTGGACGCCCACGAAGCGCCGAAGAACCGGCCGAGGCGGTACGACGAGAGATGCGTCCGCGACACGGTCAGCGGGAGGACGCCGGCGAACACGACGTCGTCCTGCGTCAGCATCATCGAGCCGGTCGCGACGTCGATCGGGTCGCCACAGCCGCCGCGGTCCTTGGGCGGGACGCGGTCCCCCGGGGTGGTTTCGTTGTCCTTGATCCGGTTGTTCGTCTCGGGTTTCGGGGCGCCGCGGTCCTTGGGCGGCGGAGGCGGCGAGCCGGACGGCGTGGTCGATCCGTCCGGGGTCTCGTTCTTCGGCGGCGGAGGTGGATCCGATTTCACCGGCGGCGGATCGCTCTTGCCGGGCCCCGCGCCGGACGGCGAAGTACCCCCGCCGTCGGGGCTGCTCTTGGGCGTCGTGCCCTCGTCCAGCTTGTTCGGCTTCGGCGCGGGGGCACCCTTGCCCGGCTGGAGCTTCTTCAGTGCCTTCGCCGCGCTGTCGAACAGGTCGTCCGCTCGCTTCAGCAGCGGCATCAGCGCCTGGAGCGCCTTGACGGTCTTCTTCGTCAGGTTCGCGATCTTGCTCGCGGTCTTCGCCACGGCGTTCACCACCTGCGGGACCACCCAGGTCAGCCCGATCCCGAGGGTGAACAACACCTGGAGCGCCCAGCTGATCAGGTGTCCGATCAGCTCGGCGATGATGTCACGCACCAGCGCGCGGATGGCGGCGACGACCTCGCCCGCCGTCTTCACTCCGCTGGAGGCGCCCTCGCAACCGGCCTTCGCCGACTCCAGCAGCGTGACCGTGTCCTTGGCCTGCGCGCGGTAAGCGTCGGCCGAGGTTCCCGTCCAGCTCTGCAGATCGGCGGAGACCATCCCGGCCAGATCCGCGCCGACGTCGCCGAGTTCGGTCGCGATGTTCATCCAGGTCTCGGCGTTCGCGGCGATCTCGTCGGCGTTGCCGGTGAGCGCGTCGAGCGCCTCCTTGAGCGGGCCGACGTGCTCCATCAGCCAGCCGACACCGTTCGCGAGGATCGCGCCGAAGGGATCCATCGCCATCGACAGCGCGTCGAGCGCGGTCCCGACCGCGCCCAGCGCCACCGAGGCCCAGTCGCCGCTTTCGATGGCCGACTTCAGTTCGAACGCCGACTCCAGCAGTGACGAGCCGGTGTACGCCTTCGTCGAGTCCTTTACCTCGGCGACAAGCGGGTTACCCACGACGACCTTTCTGATGTTTCAAGGGACGAGGAACTCACCAGGGCGAGTTTTCCTCGTCGTCCGGCGCTTCGTGACGCTTGTCGCGAGGCGCGGGCGGCGTATCGGCGGACGGCGCGGGAGGAGCGGGCGGGTCCGGGGACTCTTCCTCTTCCATCTCGGGGAAGCGGCTGCGCAGGGTGCCGATCATCAGCGCCCTGGTCTCCTGGTCCTCGTCGCCGAGCGATTCCTGCATGACCTCGGCGACCTGGTTCGCGATCCCGGACTGGGCCTGGTGCATGGTCTGGAGGATCTGCCGCGACAGCTCCTCCAGCGGATACGTCCTGGCCTTGTTCCCGAACTCGATGTCCGTCACGCCGCCGTCCGCCCCGACGGTGACCTTGACGGCGCCGTCGGAGCTGGACGCGGTCAGCCGCAGCTGCTCCGTCCGCTCCTGCGCGGCCGCGTAACGCTGGGCCTTCTCTTCCAGCCCCGCGGCCCATCGGTCCATTTTGCGCTGGGCCTCGTCGGGGTCCAGCATGAGCTCGCCGAGCTCGTTCCCGCCGGTCACTGCTTTCCTCCGATGTCCAGGGCCTTGAAGTCCGCCTTGAACGGTTCCGCGTTGGTCTTGTCACCGTCTACATAGGACTTGGCAGCGGTGCGGACGTTGTCCGCCGTCGACTGGATGCCTTCCGCGGCCGCCTTGATCGTCTCCGCCGCGCGTTCGCCCGCCGGGTTGACGATCGGCGGCAGGAACGCGCACAGCAGGCCGTACGCGTCCGCGGACATCGCCGAACCGGTCGCGCCGTGCGCGGTGTTCAGCCGGTCGACGAGCCCTTCGAGATGGCTCGCGTGCGCGGTCAGGTCGTCCGGGTCGACCTCGAACGAAGCCGTCACTTCCAGTCCTTGTTCTTCCAGTCGCCGATCACCGGCGGCGCCACGACCTCGTCGGCGGCGAAGAAGGACGGGTCGTCGGACTCGACGTAGTCGGCGACCTTGTGCTCCTTGTCCTCCTGGCCCTGTCCCTTGCCCGCGGCGGGGGCCATGCCGCCCATCGGGGCCATGCCGCCGGGCGTACCCGGCTTGCCGCCGGAGCCCGCCGCACGGGCCGCGGCCCCGTCGGCGTCCACCGCGCCCGCGCCGAAGGCGCCGCCCATACCGAGCGAGCCCGTCGCCCGGCCGGCGCCACCGACACCGCCGGCACCCGCGCCGCCGGCGCCGGTACCGCCGCCACCACCGAAGCCGCTGGTACCGCCGGTGCCACCACCGCCGGGGATGTTCGGCAGGTTCGGCATGCCGAGCTTCGGCGCGTTGTACGGCGTGCCCTTGTAGGAGTTGCCGTCCGGGAACGAGGGACCGGTGAGCCGCTCGCCGATCCCGCCGGGACGCGGCATCGGCGGGATGTTCGGCATGACCGGCCTCGGCCCGCTGTTGTTGGGCCCGTTCGGGATGGGGATGTTGGGCGGGGTGAACGGAAGACCGCCACCGGGCCGGGGGCCGCCGCTCTCCGGGATGGGGATGTTCGGCGGGGTGAACGACGGCGGCGTCACGGACGGCGGGGTGTAGCCCGTGGTGCGCGTGCTGTCGTCGATCTTGGGCATGTTCGGGAGATGGGGGCTCGTCGACGCCGCGGGTTTGTAGGTCTCGCCGCCGGACGGCCCGTTCGGGACGCCGATGTTGGGCATGACCGGGCTGGAGCCGGGACCACCACTACCCGGGCCGCCACCACCGGGGAAGCCGCCAGGGCCGCCGCCGGGTCCACCGGGTCCGCCACCCGGTCCTCCGGTCGGCGAGTTGAACGGCGACACGCCGCCGGGGCCACCGGTCACGCCCTGCGGCGTGCCGTCCATCGAAGCGACGAGGCCGTCCGGGCGCGTACGTTCCGTGGCCGCGGTGAAGGGGATGGCCTCGGTACCTTCGACCGCCATCCGGTCGCGAAGCGTGCCGGCGGGCGAACCCGCGCCACCGCCGATGGGCGTGCCCTGCACCTGCCTGGCCGCCTGCATCGTCGGCAGCTTCGGCGGGGCGGGGAACGCCGGGGTGGCGATCGCCGAGCCGACCGTGCTGTCGAAGTCGGTCATCACCTTCGCGGCCTGGTCCCGCGCGTCCTGCTGCTTCTTGAAGGTCGAGAGATCCTTCCCGAGCTGCGCCATGTACACGTGCGGGTCGGTGATCTTCTGCAGGTTGGCGTTGGCCTCCTGCACGCTGAACGCCACCGGCGGGTTCGCCGCCATCAGCTTCTGCGTCTCGTTGAGGGTCTGCGAGTGGATCTGCTGCTGCCGCCCGGCCAGCGTCGCGCCGTTCGCGGTCGCGCCGAGCCATTTGCCGACACCGGCGAGGTGTTCGCGGGCCGCGTCGCCGCCCGCACCCTCCCAGTTGGCCGTGCTCGCGTTGATCGCCTTCGCCAGGTTGCGCTGGTGCGTGGCCAGGTCGTTGCCCGCCCGGACCCACTCTTCGGAGGTCTCGGCGACCGCGGCCGGATCCGCGTCGTCCGCGATCGCGGCCTGCATCTGCTCGTGGGTGGCGTTGGCCCAGACCGTGGAGGGCGGCTCGCCGGGCTGGCGGAGCTCCAGGTTCTTGTCGAGACCTTCGCGCGCCTTCTCCAGCTGCCCCTCGTACATCCTCTGCGTGAAGATGTCCTTGAAGCCGTTGAGGGCGGTGTCGCCCCAGCCGAGGATGTTGAACAGCAGGTCCGTCCCGGCCGAGGCCCCGGCCCGGATCTCGTCGCCGGACGCGGCCTCGTCCGCCAGCGGCCCGACGTAATAGGCCGACGACGAATCGGCCGTGACGTCGTAGAACGGGTCGTCCGGGTTGTAGTCCTCGGAAGCGGGATCGGAGACCTTCGCGGTCTTCTCCGCGGATTCCGTCACGGGTCTCTCCTCTTAGATCTCGGTGTCGATCCGCTTCAAGGTGCGCTGGTTCTCTTCGTCGCGTTCCCGGTAGTTCCGCTTGGCGAGTTCGATCGCCTCGATGTAGGTCGGGAATTCGGCGCGCGCGGCCTCGAGCTGAGTGAGCAGGCCCTGCGCGTCCGTCGCGGTGCCGTGCATGTGCTGGGACACCCAGCGCGCGGTCGCGGTGGAGCTCATCGGCGGCGTCTTCTGCAGCTTGGTCAGCGCGCTCCAGCGCTCTTCGAGACTGTCGATCACTCCCTGGAGTGAACGGATCATCTCCTGACCGGTGCTCTCGTCGACGGCGAAGCTGCCCTGCTTGGCCATCTCCTTGAGCCGCGCACTCGCGAAGGCCACCTTGCGCGCCGCGATCACCGGCTCCAGTGCTTGTGCTTCCTCGGTCAACGGAGGATCCTCTCGCCCGGTTCGGAGGGTCAGTAGATGTCAGCGATGGCGTCCCGGATCGCGTTCGCCACGCCCGACTGGCTCGCCGGGTCGTAGTGACCGATCACGGCGCCGGAGGCTTCGTCGGTCTCGGTCCGGATCAGGTACCGGCCGTCTTCGGTGTCGAGCCAGCTCAGCGGCGTCGACCGGAGCCGTTCGCCGCGGCGGCCGATCCCGCTCACGATGATGTACCCGCCGCCGAGACGGGTCCCGGACAGCACCTTCTCCAAGACCTCGACGTCACTCTCGTCGGACCGCCGGGCCGGGGCCTCCGGCCGGGCGCGGACGACGCCGGTGAACTGGAGGTTGCCGAACGCGTCGGTCTCCTCCTCGTCGAACTCGGCTTCGGCCTGACGGCGCGCGGCCATCGCGGAGACGGCGCGCTCCTCCTTCTGCACGATCGTGCGGCGGCCGGTCGACGCGGGGCGCATCCGCGGCAGCACCCCGGAGAGGACCTCGACCAGCTCTTCGTCGGAGAAGAGCGCGAACTGCAGGAGGTCTTCGCCATGGGCCTGGGTGATGCCGAGCGCCTGCCTGCCGTCGGTGAGGGCGAGCACGGCGATGTCCTGGCCGATACCGTCGATGCCGTTGATCGAGACGGTGATCCGGTGGTTCCCCAGCAGCGCGAACGCGGTGCGGACGGCCTGGTTCAGCTCGCCGTTGATCGACAGGCGGCGCTGTTCGAGGTCGGTGTAGACCTTCCGGATGACCGTGGCGTAGCGCTCCGGGTCGATCGAAGTGTTGCGGACACGCAACGGAAACAACCGGACGTCGACGCCCAGCGCCTGCCCGACCACGGTCGCCTCGACGGTCCCCAGCGCGAAATCGGCTCGCTCAGCCATGCTTCTGCGCTACTCCCTCGCGGGGGCCGAGCCCCGACTTTGTTAATGGCCAAAACAAACTAGCACAGCGCATGACACTACGGAACCACACGGACACGGCTGGACCCGATGGAATGGATCACCATGCCCGATCGGGCACTTTTCTTGCCCCTAAAGGAATAGCGGGCACGGTGAACGGCCTGCTCGGCCGGCCTCCCGGCGGGTGTGAGCCCCTCCCGGCCGGGGTGTCGCGAAAGCCACTTTCGCGACGTCCGATGTCCCGAAAGTGGCTTTCGCGACATCGGGCACGGGCACGCCCTTCGGGTCGCGAGAGCGCAAGCGGGCCGCCGCTCTGTCGTTGGTTCCTGGGAGCCTTGCTTGCGGGGCCGGCGTTGGGAAAGCCACTTTCACAACGTTGATGGTTGCGAAAGTGGCTTTCGCGACCCCCCCCGCCGGGCCGGGACTCACCAGTGACGACTGTCCACAGGGGACGTTTCCTCAGCGGCCTGCCGAAGCGGGCGCGTAGGTCGTCATCCGGCGGGCCACGTCCGTCCGCGACCGGGCCCCGAGTTTCCGCAGCACCTTGGCCACATGCTGCTCGACCGTACGTGGGGAGAGGAACAATCCGTCCGCTATCTCCCGGTTCGTCCGTCCGTCGGAAAGCATTCGCGCGACCTCGAGCTCCCGGGGCGAAAGCTCCTGGCCGTAGCCGCGCCGCCCGCGCTGCGAGGGTGCCCACGCGCCGTGTTCCCGCAGCTGGTGACGGCAGCGGCCCGCGTCCCTGGTCGCGCCGAGCCGCTCGTAGGCCTCCGCGGCCGCGGTGAGCTCCTCGATCGCCTTGCGGTCGCCCGCGGTGTGACGGCCCGCGTTGAGCCGGGAAAGGGCCGCCCGCTCCCGGGCGCCGATCGCCTGATACGGCATCGGCAGCGCCTCGTAGCCCGCCGCGGCCTCGTCGAAAACCGTTGCCGCGGCGGGATGTTTGCCGCGCGCGTCGAGCAGGATCGCCCGGCCGGCGAGCAGCGCGACCCGGGAGACCGGCGAGTCCTTGCCGTCGATCCCGCGGGCGAATTCCTCGACCACGGCGTCCGCCTCCGACCAGCGCCCGGCCCGCGTGTACGCCTCGGCCGCGGCGGGGACCAGCGCGGCCGCCCACACCCAGACGCCCTTGCGCCGGGCCGCCGCGACGGCGTTGTCGGCCGCCGCGCACGCGCCGTCGACGTCGTCCGTCGCCAGGAGCACCCGGATCAGGACGCCCGCGGCCGAAAGGACGACCGGGATGGGCCCGTGCTCCGGGGCGTGGACGCTCGCCGCGGTCAGATGTCGTTGCGCGGCGGCGAATTCCCCGCGAACGGCGGACAAACCACCGAGGACGAGCGAGCACTCCATGACGATCGGGCCGAGGTCGGGGTAGGCGTCGCGCAGCTGTTCGGTGGCCTCCGCGAGGCCGGACCAGTCACCGCGCACCCAGTCGAGCCGGACCCGGGTGCCCTGCGCGAGCCCGGCGGCGTAGAGCGCCCCGGCGTCGGTCGCGCGGCGGATCCCCTCCGTGACCAGCTTTTCCGCCCTGGTCAGATGGCCGGCCCAGGACTGCGCGTCGGCGAGGTTGCACCACAGCCGCGCCAGCTGGACCCGTTCGGCGACGCTGCCCGCCTGGTCCGGCAGCGCGGTGAACTCGGCCCAGGCCGATCCGTCGCCGATATGCGCCTGGGTGGAGATCCGGTCGCCGAGCAGCGCGAGCCGCAGTTCCGGGTCTTCGATCCGGCCGAAGACCTCGCGGGCCCGCTCCATCCAGACCTCGTGCCACGACAACGGGGTCAGCCCGTCGATCGGCTGGGCGAGCAGGTTGATCCCGCGCGCGGCCAGCTCGGGCTCGTCGACCAGCTCGGTGATCGCCTTCTCCACCTCGACCCGCCCGCGGCCGAGGCGCCCGATCGTGCGGACCAGCAGCATCCCGAGGCTGAGCCTGATGGTTCCGCGCACGCTCGGGCGCAGGTCGGTGAGGTCTTCGAGGATCCGCTCCAGCGTCTCGATGACGTCCGGGCGGAACCCGCGCAGCGCGACCTGGCTGAGCTTCGTGGCCAGCCGGGCGATGTCGTCCTCGCCGAGCCCCGCGTCGGCGAGCACGGACTGGAGCAGGTCGATGGCCCGTGACGTGTCTCCGTGGGCGATGGCCTCGTCGGCGGCGGCTTCGGCGTAGTGGCGCCACTGTTCCGTCCGCCCCGCCGCGCGCGAGTGGTTCGCCAGCAGGGTGAGCGGCGGGACCGGCTGGTCGGCCAGCACCTGGATGGCGCGCGAATGCAGCAGGCCGCGCTCCGGGCCGCTCACCGTGTCGTAGACGGCCTTGCGAGCCAACGGATGCCGGAAGCCGTAGCGGTCGCCGCCGAGTTCGCCGAGGACCCCACCATCCAAAGTGGACAAAAGGGCGGCGCGGAGCGCGTCGCCGTCGAGCCCGGCGAGTTCGCCGATCACCGCGGGCTCGGACGGGACGGCGAGCACCGCCGCCGCGCGGGCCAGCCGGACGGCGGGGCCGGGGAGCGCGTCGAGCCGTTCGGTGATGGCCTCACGCAGGGAGATCGGGACTTCGAGGCTCTCCAGCAGCCGATCGCTCAGCACTTCGCCGATCGGCAGGCGGCCGGCCGCGTCCCGCAGCGCCCGCAGGGTCTCCTCGACCACGAACGGGATGCCGGCGGTGCTTTCGTGGAGTTTCGCGGTGAACGGCGCGGAAACCCGCGGCAGGTCCAGCAGTTCCTCGGCCAGCTTCCCGACGGCCTCGACGTCCAGCGGGCCCAGCGTCACGCGGGCGGTCTGGACGTTCGGCGGGGTGCGGAACGGGATGCCCGCGCCGCCGTGTCCCGACGGCGAGCCGGTCCGGTACGCCGCGACGACGGCCAGTTCGGGGGGCATGGCCGCGGCGAGGAAGCGCATGAGGTCGCGGGTGCCCTCGTCGGCCCATTGGAGGTCGTCGATCAGGACGAGCGCCGGCCCGCAGGCGATCAGGAGTTCGCGGACGGCGCGGAACTGGCGGTGCCGTTCGGCGCACGGGTCGGCGAGTGGTTCCGGTTGGGGCGGAAGGCTTTCCGCCAGTTCGGGCAGCAAGGGTCTCAGCACCCCGGCGACCGGGCTGAGCGGACCGAGCGGCCGGTCGCCCGCCGAACGCAGCGCTTCGAGCACCGGCCCGAACGGGAACGGTTCGCGCATCGGCTGGCAGGCACCCTTCAGTACCCGGCCCGGCGCGAACTCGCGGCGCCCGGCCAGCTCTTCGAGCAGCCTGCTGCGGCCCATCCCGGGTTCGCCTTCGATCAGCACGGCGGCGGGACGGCGCAGCAGGATCTTCACGATCGCCGAGACCTCGACGTCGCGGCCCACGAGCGCCGTCGATCCGGCGCGGACCGAAACCGAGGTCGGGCGAGGGGTGGCAAGCCACATCATGCGCTCCTCGGTGGGGAGTTCCCGCTGAGCCCGACACGATCTTGTGCGTTGTCCTGCGGAGCCTAAGCACTGCCTACTCGGTCGTAAACCACCCAACACGGACACCATGGGCACCCCCCGAGGCCGTTCGGGGACGCAGCGTCACCGGTTGGCTGACGGATCGTCGGTTGGAAAATCACCGGACACCCGAAACGTCGGCGACCAACCCGATTCAGCGAGTCATCCCACGTTCAGGGGGTGGCCATGACTACGCAAGGTATTTGCCTCGAAACCCTACTTACGGACGGCCCCGTCCGGGTGCCTGCTCTAGGTGGCCGCCCCTGGAGCAGGGGGATTCGTGTTCCGAAGAATGGGTATACCTATCCCGCGTCGACCCGGATTGCGCCCTTCGTCCGAGCCGAGAACGCTCACCCGTCAGGGGAGGGACATCGCATGGCGAACCGGAGCCGTGCGTGATGACGAGGGAGAAGCATGAAGATCACGAAGCTCCTCGGTGTGGCCGCCACGGCAGCACTGGCCACCGGCGCGCTCGTCACGGGTACCCCCGCGGCAGCGTCCTCGGACAATCTTCTCAACGCCGAGATGGTTCCCGCCCTGCAACGGGACCTCGGCCTGACCGCCGATCAGGCGCTCGCCCGGATCCAGAGCGAGACGGCCGCAGGCGCGCTCGAACAGTCACTCGCCTCGGCGCTCGCCGGCAGCTTCGGCGGCGCGAGCTACAACGAGGCCACCGGCAAGCTCCGCGTCGGCGTCACGGACGCGGCGAAACTGGGCCAGGTCCTCGCCAGCGGCGCGGAAGCGGAACTCGTCCGGTTCTCGGCGGCCCAGCTCGATTCCACTGTGGACAAACTGAACGCCGGTGAGCGCGCTGCGGACGGCGCGATCACCGGATGGGGTGTCGACACCAAGACCAACCGCGTCACGGTGAACGTCCTGCCGGGCAAGAGCGGCGTCGTCGACTCGTACCTGGAGAAGACCAAGGTGGACAAGGCCGCCGTCGCGGTGGTCGAGACCACTTCGGTGCCGACCCTGAAGTACGACGTCCGCGGTGGCGACGCCTACTACATCAACAGCTCCTCGCGCTGCTCGATCGGCTTCTCGGTCAACGGCGGGTTCCTCACCGCCGGCCACTGCGGCCCCGGCACGGTGACCGGCTACAACCGGGTCGCGATGGGCTCGTTCGCCCGCGCCAGCTTCCCCGGGAACGACTACGGCCACGTCCGGGTCAACAGCAACTGGGTGCCGCGCGGGGTCATCAACAACGGCACCCGCGTGAGCGGCTCGGCCGAGGCGGCCACCGGCGCGTCGGTCTGCAAGTCCGGCTCGACCACCGGCTGGACCTGCGGCACCGTCGGCGCCAAGAACCAGACCGTCCGCTACGCCGAGGGCACGGTCTACGGCATGACCGCCACCAACGTCCGCTCGCAGGCGGGCGACTCCGGCGGTTCGTTCATCGCGGGCAACCAGGCCCAGGGCATGTTGTCCGGTGGCAACAGCTCGGTGACGTACTTCTTCCCGGTGCGGCCGGCGTTGTCCGCGACCGGGACCTCCCTGGTCCTCGGCTGACCTCAGCCCCGGTCGATGGGGGACCGTGAACAGGACGAAGGGCGGACCGAGTGCCTCCAGCGCACTCGGGCCGCCCTTCGTCTTCTTGCCGCGGGAAAGTCTCAGACGTTGCTGATCTCCTCGATCAGCGCCTCGACGTCGAAGTGCTCGCTCTCGGAGCCGAGCGGGACGAGCTCGTACGTGGACTCGAGGAACGTCTCGACGTCCTCGCGTTCGAGCTCGAACGACGCGTAACCGTCGGGTGACTCGATTTCGAGCGTCAGCAGCGCCTCGTCCTCCGAGAGGTCGGGGCGGACGCGGACGTCGCCGAGCCCGGCGGGGTCGGTGAGGCCGGTGACGAGCAGCTCACGCGCGAAGGTCCACTCGACCCACCGGCCGCGCTCCGTCCGGAACGACACGGTGACCGCGAACGGCTCGCCGGCGTGGAAGGACAGGCGGGAAAGGACGGGCGTGCTGCTGTTGTTCAGCAGAACGAACTGGCTCTGGTGAATTGCGTCGGTGTGCACGGCCACTCCTCTGGTGCTCGTGGTTCGCGCGGCGCGAACTTTTCGTCTCGGGGAGGAGATGGCCGGACCAGCGCCGGATGACGCGACTGCGACGACGTTCACGCTATCGGCTGCATCTGTCCATAGTGGTGTAACGCCCGGCACAGACCCCTTGCGTCCGGGCGGATACCCGTGGTGACGAGGTCGCGTAGTCCTTTTTGGACCCTCAGGGCTCCAGCGGCAGCGTCAGTCCCGTCTTGACCCGGTCCATCGCCACCGACGTCGTGAAGTGCCGCACGTTCGGGTTGTCGAAGAACATCCGCCGCGTGAACGTCTCGAAATCCGCCATGTCCCGGCAGGTCACCACGAGCACGAAGTCCGCGTTGCCGGTGACGTAGTAACACTGCTGGACGTTGTCGTCCGCGAGCACCTGACGCCGGAACCCGTCGAGGACCGCGAGGTTCTCACGTTCCATCTCGACCATCACCACGAACGTCATCGACAGCCCGAGCGCCCGCGGGGACAGCACCGCCACCTCGCGTTCGATCACCCCGGTCTCCCGCAGCCGCTTGATCCGCCGCTGCACGGCGGCCGCCGACAGGCCCACCTTCGCGCCGATGTGCTCGGCGATCGTGCGGGCGTCGGACTGGAGGCAGGCGAGGATGGCGACGTCCATGCGGTCGAGGTCGGGTGTGTGCACCAGGTCAGGCTAGCCGGAGGGCTCTCCGGGGCGCCCGTTCTCCGGCCGCGCCACGACGCGGTGTGCGTCACCCGTTCGGGTGCTCGGCCCGTGTGCCCGGTCACTCCCGGAAAGAAGATGAGAATTCTTTGAATTGTGACCCGGAACACAACTGACGGGTCTACTGAATGGTAGCGCTTACAAGTGAATGGCAGACCTCTCATTTCCCCGCGAAAGGATTCCTTGGTGCCCTCATCTCAGGCCGCCGTTCTCGCCGGTCTCGGCTCATGGCTGCCTCCGCGCGTGGTGGGCAACGAGGAGATCGCCCAGCGGCTGGACACCTCCGATGAGTGGATCCGCTCGCGGACCGGCATCGCCGAACGCCGGGTCGTCGACCCCGGAACGTCCACTGTGGACCTCGCGGTCGAGGCAGGCCGCCGGGCGCTGGTGTCGGCGGGGGAGACCAAGGCGGACGCCGTCGTGCTCGCGACGTCCACGGCCGACCAGCTGTGCCCGGCCAGCGCGCCGCAGGTGGCGACCGAGCTCGGGCTGAACGGTGTCGCCGCGTTCGACGTCAACGCCGTGTGCAGCGGGTTCGTCTACGGGCTCGCCACCGGCGCCGGGCTGATCGCCGCCGGGATCGCGCGCCGCGTGCTGGTGATCGGCGCCGACGTCTTCACCTCCCTCGTCGACCCCGAAGACCGCGGCACGGTGCCGATCTTCGGCGACGGCGCGGGCGCGGTCCTGCTGCGCGCGGGCGACCCGGACGAGCTCGGCGCGCTCGGCCCGTTCGACCTGCACAGCGAAGGCGCGCTCGCGGAGCTGCTCTGGGTCGAGGCCGGCGGCGCGAAGAACCGCAGGTCGGACGATCCGCGCGACCACTACCTGGTGATGCAGGGCCAGACCGTCTTCCGGCACGCCTGCGCCCGCATGGCCGAATCGGCGCGCGCGGTACTGGACTCCGCGGGCTGGGCGGTCGGCGACATCGACCGGTTCATCGGGCACCAGGCGAACATCCGCATCCTGCAGACCTGTGCGAAGCAGCTCGGGCTCGCGGAGGACGTGATGTACTCGAACATCGAGAAGGTGGGCAACACGAGCGCCGCGTCGATCCCGATCGCGCTGGCCGACGCGGCCAAGGAAGGCGCGCTCCAGCCGGGGCACCGCGTCGTGATGGGAGCCTTCGGCGCGGGGCTGACCTGGGGTTCGACGCTGCTGCGCTGGCCGGACGTCATTCCGGGCTGAGCACGCTCGCCTCCCAGGCGTGCGTCGGCTCCTGGCGGCCGCGCAGCTCGAGTTCCGCGTACGGCTTCCAGTGCGCGCGCTCGCTCTCCAGCGCGGCCTTGAGCACCGCCTCGCTCGCCAGGATCCGGCCGTCGGCGGATTTCGCATCCTCGGTCAGGCGCGCGGCCTCGTTCACCGCGTCGCCGATGACGGTGTACTCGAACCGGCTGCTGGTCCCCAGCTGACCGGCGAACACCCGCCCGCTCGCGACACCGATGCCGAGGTCCAGCTCACCGGTCTCCTGCACGGCGTCCCGAATGGCCCGCGCGGCCGAAAGGGCCGCCGTCGGCGCGTCCGCGAGCCTGGTCGGGGCGCCGAAGACGCAGAGCGCGGCGTCACCCTGGAACTTGTTGACCAGCCCGCCGCGCGCGCCGACCGCGTTCACCACGCTGGTGAAGAACCGGTTGAGCATCTTCACCAGGTCTTCGGGCGGGGTGCGGCTCGCCAAGGCCGTCGAATCGACGACGTCGACGAACAACGCCGTCACCTCGCGCACGTCGCCCGACAGGGAGGCGCCGTACTCCAACGCGTGCCGCGCGACCTCGTCCCCCACGTGCCTGCCGAAGAGATCCCGCATGCGTTCCTGCTCGCGGAGCCCGGCGGCAAGGTCGTTGACCGACGTCTGGAGCAGGCCGATCTCGCTGGAGTCGTCGACCTCGACCACGATCTCCTTGTTGCCGCGCGCGATCTCGTCGAGGGCGACCCGCAGCCGGTGCAGCGGCGTCGCGACGGCCTTCGCGAGCAGGCCCGTCCCGATCGCGCCGACGGCCAGCCCGATCACCGAGATCATGATCAGGCTCGCGACGTGGTCGCCCTGGCCGAGATCCGGCGGCGTGGCCACCAGCAGGACCCCGAGGAACGGGACGCCGCTCGCCAGTGACCAGGTGACGACCACCCTGGTCAGCACGGTGACCTTGAGCGTCCCCTTCGGCGGGGTCACCTTGAGCGCGATCGTCATCACCGGCCGCGCGACCCATTCGGCGGCGAGATAGGTGAGGCCGACCGTGGTCAGCCCGCCGAGCCCGATCACCAGCGCCATCCCGAGCGCGTCCATCCAGGACCCGAGCACCCGCGCGAGCGCGCCGAGCACGATCGTGCCGATCAGCCAGAGCGTCCCGCTGACGATCCCCATGTCGATCGGGAGCCGGAGCGCCCGCTCGGCCTCGGCCTTCGTCGGCGGGCGGCCGAACACGAACCAGACCGCCGTGCGCCGCTGGAGCCAAGCCGTCCACAAGGTGCCGACGACCAGCGCCAGCGCGACGATGCCGGCCGCGGTGACGCTGAGGATCCAGCCGCGATCGCCGACCTCGCTCGGCAGGCCCTGCAGGAGCAGCAGCAACGCGACCACTCCGGCGCCGCACACACTGGATCCGACGCCGAGCGCGGCGAAGCCGAGACTGGTCCGGAGCACCAGCCGGAACCGGCTCGACATCGTCATCCCGCGCACCCGGTGATCGTATGACCTCCGGCGGAAAACGGTTCGCCCGTTCTCGGGTGCGGTGGTTACCGTGCGGGTATGGAACCGCTGGGCCAGGACGAGATCAGGGCGTCCTTCGTGAACTGCACCCGAGGCGAGGCCAAGGGGGTCACGCTACCCGCCCGGCCCGAAGAGATCCCTTGGGAGAACAGGGAATTCCTCGGCTGGCGCGATCCGAAGGCCGCCTCCCGGGCGTATCTCGTGCTGCCGTACCGCGGCGAAACCGTCGGACTGTCCCTTCGCGCCGCTCCCCGGCCGAAGGGCCGTGTCCTGCTGAGCAACATGTGCGGCCTGTGCACGACGACACATCCGCTGTCCGACATCGCGCTGTTCTCCGGCCGCCGCGCCGGGAAATCCGGCCGGGAGGGCAACACGCTCGGCATCTACGCGTGCGCGAATCTGGCGTGCAGCCAGTACATCCGCGGCGAGCTGAAGTCGGACGTGCCGCAGCCGTTCGAATCCTTGACGCTGGAGGAACGCGTCTTCCGGCTGGAGGACAAGCTGCACCGGTTCGTCGAGCGGGTGCTGGAGTCCCGCTGACCCGCTTTCAGAACCGCATCCGCAGGATCCGCCCCATCTTCTTGAACGCCGGGAACAGCCCCGCGAACCACAGCTGCGCCCGCATCGACGGCGAGATCCGCGCCTTCACTTCGGGCGTCGCGTAATCCGTCGAGTCGAGCTTCGAGACCAGCGTCAAGCCGAGCCGTTCCAGTTCGGAGATCTCGTCGATACCCCAGTACAGCGTCGCCTTGGCCTTGCGGACCACGGGGTTCAGCTTCTGCAGCTTGATCCCCAGCGTGCTGAAGATGTCGAAGACCATTTCGCCGCCCTGCGGGAAATGCGCGATCAGCCGTCGCAGCAGTTCCTCGCCTTCGGACGGCCGCAGGTACATCGTCAGCCCTTCGGCGATCACCAGACCGGGTTTGTCCGACGGGATCTCGTCGAGCCAGCCGAAATCCGTCACGGACGAGCCGATGGTCCGGTATCCGTCCCGTTCGGGGTAGATCCGGGCGCGCAGATCGACGACGTCGGGGTAGTCGACGTCGAACCACCGCACCGAAGGCGGCGGGTCGACGCGGTACACGCGGCTGTCCATCCCGCAGCCGAGCTGGACGACGGTCGCGTCCGGGTGCTCCCGGAGGAACGACGCGGCCCACTCGTCCATCGGCTTGGCCCGCATCGCGACGGTCAGTCCCATGTCGGCGTTCACGCCGAGTGAAGCGAAGTCGTAGTCGATCTGCTTGACGGCCTCGTCGGCGGCCTTGTCGCCGAGGATCGGCCGATCACTGCGGGCGTCGAGCGCCCGGCCGTACAGCGTGGCGAGCATGGTCGCCTTTTCTTCGGTGAACCGGACCTTCTCCACCACACACCCCCGTCAGAAGTTTTACAAACTTCTGAAAACAATACTCGCGCGAGGGTGTTCGCGCCATCAAGGAAGCGTCAATCCCGCGTCGTGTAGTCGTGGACGTAGGTCTTGGCGTCGAGCAGATGCCTCAGGGTGATCTCCCGCGCGGCCGCCGCGTCCGAACCGCGGATCGCCTCGAGGATCGCGCGATGCTCGTCGACGGCCTTCCGGATCTGCCCCGGAAGCCGCAGCGCCGCCCGCCGCTCCTCGCCGACCAGCGACAGCACCGAACGCAGCAGATCGGTGACGTCGTCGTTGCCCGCGTTCTCCGCGATCACCCGGTGGAATTCGGCGTCGGCCGCGATCACGCGCAGCATGTCGCCGTCGGCCGCGGCCCGGTCCATCTCCTCGACGGTGCCCGCCAGCCGTTCGAGCACCCGTGGCGTGTGGTCGAGCGCGAGCCGCTCGGCCAGCGTCGGCTCGACGGTGGTCCGCAGGTCGAACAGCTTCTCGACCAGTTGCTCGTGCTCGGAGAACCAGCCGCGCAAGGGCTGCTCGTCGAGGTTCTCGCGGACGTAGGTCCCCGAGCCCGGCCGCACCTGCACGTAACCGATGGAATCCAGCACCCGCAACGCCTGCCGCAGCGAGCCGCGGCTGATGCCGAGCTGCTCGCAGAGCGCCCGTTCGGCGGGCAGTCTCGATCCGGCGGGGAGCCTGCCCGAGTCGATCATCGTGCGCAGATGATCGACCGTCGCACTCCACACCTGTTCGCGCTCGCCGTCCGCCACGGGTGCCATCCTCGCAGGTCCGGCGGAACGCCCGGAATTGTCGGTGCGGGGTGTCATCATCCGGGGATGACTGGGGTGGCGGGACTGATCAAGGCCTGGGTGCACGGCTGGGCGCTTTCGCGCGGCGTCGGGCTCCCGGTCGCCGAGCCGGACGGCTACCGGCTCGACGTCGGGCGGCCGGGGCATCGCGTGCGCTATGTGCTGGCGGACGCCGGATCGGTCGAGCGCCGGGCGCGTTCGCTGCACGAGCCCGGAACGTGGTTGAAGGTGAGCGGATCGCGGGACGAGGTGGCGAAGACGGTGCCGCCGGAGTGGGAGGTCGGCCCGCCGGAGTACCTGATGAGCGCCCCGATAGCGCTGCGGCCCGTGATGGCCGCGCCCGAGCCGTACCGGGCGGAGCTGGTCGGCGACGGCGTCGTCACCGACGTGGTGGTGCGCGCGCCGGACGGTTCACGCGCAGCCACGGGCCGGGTCGCGATCGCCGGCGGCACGGCGGTGATCGACCAGGTCGTGACGGAGCCCGAGCACCAGCGGCGAGGGCTGGGCAGATTCGTCATGCGCAGGCTCGACGAGGTGGCGGTCGCCGCCGGGGCGGAGCGAGCGGTCCTGGTCGCGACGGAGGAGGGCCGCGCGTTGTACCTGGCGCTCGGCTGGACGGTCGCCGCGGAGATCACCGCGGCCCATCTCCCGGAGGAGAACTGAACGGCGGCGGTGTTCAAGGACATCCGTCTCGACGCGAACGACCACCAGGCCCTCGCGGACTGGTGGTGCGCCGCGATGGGCTACGTCCGGCGACACCGCGACGAGCGGCCGGTGGAGTGGCCGAAGCGAAGACCGTGAAGAACCCCGTATGCACATCGACGTCTTCGGCTCCACGGCCGAGCTGGTCGCCGCCCGGGGCGGAGGCTCGTGCGGGCGGAGACGTCGAGGGCCCCGAAGGCAACGAGTTCCGCGTCTTCCCGTCGAACGAGACATAACGGGCTCGTTGAATGTTCGACTAGACACATCCGGAGCGCGAAAGGAGGTAACGGTGCTTAGGGTGCGGACGTGAGCGCTTTATGACGTGGTGGCACGCTGTCGTGATCTTCGTCGCGGGGCTCTGGGCGGGCACCATCAACACGGTCGTCGGCTCGGGCACGCTGGTGACCTTCCCGGTTCTCGTCGCCCTCGGCTACTCGCCGCTGACGGCGACGACGTCCAACGCGATCGGCCTCGCTCCCGGCACGGTCAGCGGGGCGATCGGCTACCGGGAGGAGCTCAGGGGCTACTGGCCCCAGGTCGCCAAACTCGCGGTGGCGTCGTTCCTCGGCGCGATCTGCGGGACGATCCTGCTGCTCTCGCTGCCTAAGGACGCCTTCGAGACCGTCGTACCGGCGCTGGTCGGCCTCGCGGTGGTACTCGTGATCGTCCAGCCGCGAGTGGCCGCCTGGGTCGCGAAGCGCCGCGAGGAGAACGGGACGGTCCACAAGATCGGGCCGCTCCTGCTGTTCCTGATCTTCCTGATCGGCATCTACGGCGGATACTTCACGGCCGCGCAGGGCGTGATGATGATGGCCGTGATGGGGATGCTGATGTCGGAGTCGCTGCAACGGCTCAACGGCGTCAAGAACGCCCTGTCGGCGGTCGTGAACATCGTCGCGGGTGCGATCTACGCCTTCATCGCGCCGGTCAGCTGGCCCGTGGTCGCGCTGCTCGCGGTCGGGTCCACGATCGGCGGCCAGATCGGCGCGAAGATCGGCCGCAAGCTCTCGCCGAAGGTGCTGCGCGGCGTCATCGTCGTGATCGGTCTCGCCGCGATGGTGCAGCTGCTCCTCAAGTAGCGAACGGCCCGCGTTCAGCCGACTAACTGCGGGCTTCCCCCGGCGGCCTGGGCCTGGTGCTCGTGTCGCGAAAGCCACTTTCGGGACGTCAGGCGTCGCGAAAGTGGCTTTCGCGACGGCACCCTTGCTTTGCCCCTCGAAAGGACGGCCCGCACTTAGCCGACTAAACGCGGGTCGGCGAAGCACGGGCCGCCCGAAAACCTGCTCAGCGCGGGAAATCCCCGGCCGCTTCGAGGAAGAGGTCGTTCTCCTCAGGCGTCCCGATGGTCACTCGCGCGCCTTCGCCCGCGAAGGGACGCACGATCAGCTTGCGCTCCAGCGCGTGCTCCGCGAACTCGGTCGTCCGCTCGCCCAGCGGCAGCCAGACGAAGTTCGCCTGCGTCTCCGGCACCTCGTAACCCTTGGCCACCAAGGCATCCCGGACGCGCGTGCGCTCCGAGACGATCTCCTTGCAGCGTTCCAGCAGCTCGTCGGCCGCGTCGAGCGAGGCGATGGCCGCCGCCTGGGCGATCATGTTCACCGAGAACGCGACGTAGACCTGCTTCAGCGCGACGGTGATCGCTTCGGGCGCCACCGCGTAACCCACGCGAAGACCGGCGAGGCCGTACGCCTTCGAGAAAGTCCGCAGTACCGCGACGTTGTCCCTGCCGCGCGCGAGTTCGACACCGTCCGGCACCTCGGCGTCGGTCACGAACTCCTTGTACGCCTCGTCGAGCACGACGAGCACACCCGACGGCACGGCGTCGAGGAAGCGCTCCAGCTCCGCCCGCCGCACGACCGTCCCGGTCGGGTTGTTGGGGTTGCACACGAAGACCAGCCGCGTCTTGGGCGTGATCGCGGCCAGCATCGCGTCCAGGTCCAGGCCGTGCCCGGCGGTCAGCGGCACCTTCACGCTGACGGCGTTCGCCACCTGCGTGACGATCGGGTACGCCTCGAACGAACGCCACGGGAAGACGACCTCGTCACCCGGGCCGCACAGGGCCTGGATCATCTGCTGGCAAAGGGAAACCGAACCGCAGCCGACGGCGATCCGCTCGACCGGCTCGTTCAGTTCGCGGGCCAGCCGCTCGACGAGCCCGGAAGCGGTGATGTCCGGGTACCGGTTGATGCCCTGCGCCGTCTCGGCTATGGCCTGCGCCACACTCGGCAGCGGCCCACCGGGGACCTCGTTACTCGCCAGCTTGATCGCGCCCTGGATTGTCCGGCCAGGGACGTACTTCGGCAACGATTCGAGATCCGCACGCGGCGAAACAGGTGACATCTTCGGCGCTCCTACGTCTGGGGGACGGCTCCGACACCGTATCCTCCCGCGCGAGCGCAAGCTCCGAATATTTACCTAAGAGTGGTCTGATGGAGGAATGACCCTGACGACCACCGTGGAACACCAGCACGCCGACGGCCACACGCTGCGCCTGACCTTCGCCGAACCGGATGGTGTCGTCCGCGGCGGGCTCGTGGTGCTGCACGAGGAGGCCGAAGAGGTCGAAGAGGGTCTGGGCCTGCTCCTGGCCGGTCTCGCCGGCGAAGGCTGGCTCACCGTCACCCCGCATCTCGACCGCGACGACCTCACCCAGCAGGACCTGCTCGAAGCCACCGACGCGACGCTCGCGTGGCTCGGTGAGCGCGGAATCCAGGCGGATCTCGTCGGTGTCGTCGGTTTCGACCTCGGCGGGACGGCCGCGCTGGTCGTGGCGTCGAACCGCAGGCTGGGCGCGGCGGTCAGCGTCGGCGGGCAGGGCGTCACCGGGCTGCCGGTCCTGGTCGAAATCGCCGGACGGCTCACCAGCCCTTGGCTCGGTATGTACGGCGACGCCGGCGACGAGGCCGGGGGCGCCGAAGTGGAGCAACTTCGCGACGCGGCGGCGACGGCGAACGTCGCGACGAACGTCGTCCACTACCCAGGCGCCAACCACCGTTTCGACGCCGATCCGGACGCGGCCGCGGAGGCCTGGCAGCGCACGCTGAATTGGTTCGACGCCCACCTGCGATGACGCCGTTCGCGCTAGCATTCCCCTGAGATGTGACAGGGGAGGGGTCCGATGGCACAGTCACCCGAAACGCGCGTGACGGCACAGGCCGCGTTCGGAGCTTCGGCGCCGGCCTTGGTGCCGCTGGCGAGCAAGGTCCGGGCCGCCAAGACCGATGCCAAGAAGGGGACCGTCAAGGTCACCGAGGACGCCGCCAAGAAGCTCATCGACGCGCTGGTGAAGGCCCGTCAGGAGCTCGATGCCCTGATCAAGGGTTCGACGGAGCTCAAGGCGCCCTTGAAGCTGGGCGACAACTTCGTCGGGCACACGATGAGCGAACGTTTCCAGGGCGCCGCGACCAAGGGGACCGAAGCCGCCGTACCCGTCCTCACGGACTTCGCCGGTGTCCTCGAAGACTTCCAGCTCACCGTGAAGGCCGCGCGGAAGTTGTACGTCGCCGCGGACGAGGAGGGGCAGGAACGCATCGAGCGGATCGCCCGCCGGTTCGACATGGAGGACGTCGTCGACCACGAGCGGAAGGACGAGCGCTGATGCGGATCCTGCCCATGCCGTGGCCGCCGCGCGAGCCCGACCCGGAACCCGGCCCCGACAGCCTCTACGCCGACATCGACTACATGACCATCCCGCACCGGCAGCTCTACGAGATGGTCCACAACGAGCTGGACCTGGCGAGCGCGGAAGCCGTCGCCGGGCAGTGGGCGACCATCGGGGTGGTCCTCGACCGGATCGGTTCCGAGCTGAGGTCGGCCATCATCGCGACGGCCGACGGCTGGACGGGCGAGGGTGCGGAGCGGGCGCGCGACGTCGCGATCAAGCTCGTCGACTGGGCGAGCGAGACGAGCCTGCGCGCCGACAACGTCGCGAACTGCGTGCGCCGCCAGGCGGATATCGCCGAAACCGCGCGCCGCACGATGCCCGAGCCGCCGGGATACGCCCCGCGGCCCAAGCTGCCGGAGAGGCCGACGCGCCGCCCGATCCCGGTCGCGGATCAGGATTCGACGCAGGCCATGTCGGCCGCGTCGCCGTCGGGAGGGAGTTTCGCCGAAGCCGGGCGGATCGTCGCCGAACCCACCGACGAGAACGCGCAGGACCTGCACCGTCAGGCCGCCGACGTGATGACGCGGATGCAGCGGAGTTCCGGCGAGGTCTACGAGAAGGTCCCTCAGTTCGTGTCGTACGGCGAACAGCCGAAGATCCTCGAGAAACCCGAAGAACCGAAGCCGGAACCCGACCCGAAGCCAGACCCGAAGCCCGAGACACCGCCGGACGACTCCACGAGCAGCAGCGGAGTAGACGACGCCGCTCCGATCCAGGTGCGGGAGCCGGTCGAGACGCCGCGCCAGCCCGGCGCGAGCAGCGGTGCCGTGGCACCGCCGCCCGGTGTCGCCGGCACCGCCCAGGATCTGGGGCAGGGCAGCCGGTCGGGTGCCGGCGGGTTCGGCCCGTCGGGGCAGCAGCCCGGCCAGGTCGCCGGGACCAGGGCCGCGGCCGCGGGGATCGGCGGCGTCGGCGGGATGCCGATGGGGATGATGCCGCCGCAAGGGCAGCAGGACAACGAAAGCCGCAAGTCCCCGGGTTATCTCGTCGAGGATTCCGACGTCTGGGGGCTCGGCGGGCATGTGACGCCGCCGGTCATCGGCGAAGACCCGAGGACCGACCGTTGATGGACTGGATCCGGTTGCACGTCGGCGAGCTGTTCCTCCTCTGGTCGGCGCACGGACGCGACGAACTGCCCGCGGTGCTGGAGGTCCCGCATGTCGGGCGGACACCGGAGTTCCGGGCGGAACTGGTGGCCACGGCGAGCGCGACGCTGTCCGAACGCGGCCTCGGCACGGTCGACTCACCAGCGCCCGGGCTGGTGCGGCTGCTGCACACCGTCGCGAACAGCGAACTCACGCTGGACCTGCGGCTCGACGGCGAACCGGCGTACCGGGCCGTCGGCTGCGTGTCCGATCGCGGCGCGGTCGCGATCGGGGTTTCGGGCACCGACGTCGAGCTGTCCGCGCTGCGGGAGCCGCTCGTCGCCGCGACCCTGCTGCAGGCGCTGCCGCCGTGCGAGCAGGGGCGGGGCCTCTCGGTCAACCTGCGGGTCGACGACTACACGGCCGCTTGCGAGGCCGGAGAGCGCGGCGGGCAGCCGGCGTTCTCCGACGTCCTGCGCGACGCCGGGCTGCGGGAACCCGAGGTCATCGTGCTGGTCCGGATCGCGACGCAGCGGATCGGCGGCGGGCGGCTCGGCGCGGCCAGGAAGTCGTGGGAGGGCCGCTGGGTACGCGGCGAAGGGACGCTGACCTGGGTGGACACCCCCGACGGCCGCTACGGGCTCCGTCGCGATCGAGGCTGGCTGACCGTCACCCCGCTCGACGCGTCGCGGCTCAAGACGATGGCGTACGAGCTGTTCACGGGGGCTCGCAAGTTCGGTTAACGAGGGTTAACATCGCGGGGTGACGCACACCGCCGACGCCCCAGAAGTGCTCTGGCGCCCTGAGCCGAGCCGCCTGCCCGACACCAAGATCGACGCGTTCCGCCAGTGGCTGCGCACCGAACGCGGCGTGGAGGTCGACGACTACAACGCGTTGTGGGAGTTCTCCGTCCAGCGCGGGCCGGAGTTCTGGTCCGCCGTCGCCGGCTTCCTCGGCGTGCGCTGGCACGACCAGCCCGGCGAGGTGCTCTCCGGCGAGATGCCGAACGCCCGGTGGTTCGCGGGCGGCACGCTGAACTACGCCGAGCACTCGCTCATGCCCGGTGTCGCGGGCGCCGCGAAGGCCGACGACGAGGTCGCCGTGATCTTCCACCGCGAAGACGGCCTGTCGTCGCAGCTGACGTACGGCGCCCTGCGGTCCGCCGTCGCCTCCGCGCGGGAAGGGCTGCGCAAGCTGGGAGTGTCCAAAGGGGACAGGGTCGTCGCGCTGGCGCCGAACTGCCCGCAGACGCTGATCGCCTTCCTCGCCACCGCGAGCCTCGGCGCGATCTGGTCGTCGTGCTCGCCGGACTTCGGCGTCCGCGCGATCACCGACCGTTTCGCGCAGATCGAGCCGAAGGTGCTGATCGCGGTCAACGGCTACGTCTACAATGGACGGTGGTTCGACAGCCGGTCGACGGTGAACTCCCTGCGGGACGAGATCCCCTCGCTCGAAGCGACCGTGCTCGTCGACTACGCCGGCGGCCGCCTCGACGGCACGCTCGACTGGGACAAGCTGCTCGCCGACAACGAAGGCGCGGAGCTGGCGTTCGAGCCCGTCGACTTCGCCCACCCGCTGTGGGTGCTGTACTCCTCGGGGACCACCGGCCTGCCGAAGGGCATCGTCCACGGGCACGGCGGGATCACCCTCGAACACCTCAAAGCCCTTGCCCTGCAAAGCGATCTCGGCCCCGGCGATCGGTTCTTCTGGTTCACCACCACCGGCTGGATGATGTGGAACTTCCTCATCTCCGGCCTGCTGACCGGCACCACGATCGTGCTCTACGACGGCAGCCCCGGCCATCCGGACCTGAACGTGTTGTGGCACCTGGCCGAGCAGCACCGCGTCACCTACTTCGGCACGTCGGCGCCGTACATCCAGAGCTGCCTGAAGGCCGGTATCAAACCGGCCGAGCGGTACGACCTCACCGCGTTGCGCGCCTTGGGCTCCACCGGCGCGCCGCTGAGCGTCGAGGGCTTCCGGTGGATCGTCGACGAGGTCGGCAAACGCGTCCAGATCTGCTCGGTGTCCGGCGGCACGGACCTGTGCGCGGCGTTCGTCGCGTCGGCCCCGGACGTCCCGGTCTGGCTGGGCGAGCTCTCGGTCCGAGCGCTCGGCGCCGCCGTCGCCGCGTTCGACGAGGCCGGGAAACCCGTGGTGGAGACGGTCGGCGAACTGGTGATCACCGAGCCGATGCCGTCGATGCCGGTGTTCTTCTGGAACGACCCGGACGGCTCGCGGCTGCGCGAGGCGTACTTCGAGATGTACCCCGGGATCTGGCGGCACGGCGACTGGATCCGGATCACCGGACGCGGCTCCGCCGTCATCTACGGGCGCAGCGACTCGACGCTCAACCGTGGCGGCGTCCGGATGGGCACGGCCGAGTTCTACCGGGTCGTGGAGTCGTTCGACCAGGTGGCCGACTCGCTGGTGATCGACACGTCGGCGGCGGGGAACGAGGACGGGCAGCTCCTGTGTTTCCTCGTGCTGGCCGAGGGCGCGTCGCTCGACGAGGTCGAGCCCGTCCTGCGCAAGGAACTGCGCGGGGCCCTCTCGCCGCGGCACGTGCCCGACCGGTTCGTCCAGGTGAGTGAGGTGCCTCGGACGCTCAACGGCAAGAAGTGCGAGGTTCCGGTCAAGAAGATCCTTTCGGGTGTTTCCCCTGACCGCGCCGTGAGCCGGGACGCCCTGCTGAACCCCGACGCCCTTGTACCGTTCGTGGAGCTGGCGAGGAGCTGAACGTAGGGACGGAAGTTGGCGGGCGCTTGGCGGGTGGCGGGGGCCACCTCGGTGGCGGTGATCACCTGGGTGACACGGCTGGCCGGACTGCTGGCCGTGGTCTCGGTGCTGGTCCCGGCCGGGCGGCGCACCCTGCGCGGACGCGTCGCCGAATGGCTGGAACTGCCGCACGAGGCCACGGTCGGCGCGGCGACGGTCGTGCTGGTGACCGGTGTGCTGCTGATGCTGCTCGCCACCGGTCTCAAACGACGCAAGCGGCGGGCCTGGCAGCTGGCGGTCGCCACCGCCGCGCTGCTGACCGTGTCGCACCTCGGGCTGCGGCACGCCCTCGGCGCGGGTCTCGTGTCGCTCGCGCTGCTGATCGCCCTGATCGCGACGCGGCGCCACTTCATCGCGCTGCCCGATCCGGTCACCGGCCGATGGCGCGCGGTCCGGGTCTTCCTGCAACTGACGGTCGCAGGGATCGCGATCAACTTCGTGCTGCTGTCGGTCGCGCCTGTCGACGCGGGTGCCGGCGACCGCCTGGCGCAGTCGGCGCTGGCCCTGGTCGGCGTGAGCGGCCCGGTGACGTTCCCCGCGCTGTGGCTGGAGGATCTGTCGGCCGCCGTCGGCCTGCTGTTCGGGATCGCCGCGGTGCTGCTGGCGGCGTACTTCCTGCTCCGCTCGGCCGAACCCGCGCCGGAGCTGACCGACGACGACATTGAGCGGCTCAGGGGGCTGCTGGGGGAGCGGGACTCGCTCGGGTACTTCGCCCTGCGCCGGGACAAGTTCGTGGTCTTCTCGAAGTCGGGGAAGGCCGCGGTGACCTATCGGGTGATCGCCGGGGTCGCGCTGTGCTCGGCGGACCCGCTCGGTGACCCGGAAGCGTGGCCCGGCGCGATCGAGGAGTACCTGGACGTCTGCCGCAGGTATGCCTGGACCCCGGCGGCCATGGGCTGCTCGGAACTGGGCGCGACCGTCTGGGCACGCTTCGGACTCGAGGTGCTGGAGATCGGCGACGAGGCCGTCGTCGACACCGGCACCTTCACCCTCGAAGGCCGCGTCATGCGCGGAGTCCGCCAAGCCGTCTCGCGCACGAAGCGCGCCGGCTACACCGCGCGCATCCGGAAAGCCGAAGACCTTCGCGACGAGGAGCTGAACGAACTCCGCACCCTCGCCGCCACCTGGCGCGGCACGGATACGGAACGCGGCTTCTCGATGGCACTCGGCCGAATGGGCGACCCAGGCTCGATCCTGGTGACCGCCGAACACGACGGCCGGGTGCGCGGCGTCCTCCAGTTCGTGCCCTGGGGCGAGAAGGGCCTCTCCCTGGACGTCATGCGCCGTGACCGGGCCGCCGACAACGGCGTCAACGAACTGATGATCTCCGAGCTGCTCCTGACGACGCCCGCCGAGCACGTCTCCCTGAACTTCGCCGCCTTCCGCGCGGTGTTGGAGCAAGGCCAGCGCATCGGCGCCGGCCCCGTCGCCCGCCTGTCCGCCCGGACACTGCGATTCTTCTCACGCTGGATCCAGATCGAGACCCTCTACCGCTTCAACGCGAAGTTCCGGCCCCGCTGGGTCCCGCGCTACCTGACCTACCCCGCAGCCCGCGACCTCCCCCGAGTCGGCGTCGCCGTCTTCGAAGCCGAAGGACTCGGCGGGCGCCCATATCGCCTGCTCAGAGCCCTGCAACGCGTCTAAGGGGGGTGCCTTCCGAGGGGGTCCGCGGGGTGTGTAACCTATTTGAGCAGTGGTCGTTGGGCCTGGGAGGCTTCGCCTAGTCTGGTCTATGGCGCCGCACTGCTAATGCGGTTGGGGGTAACCCCCCCTCCCGGGTTCAAATCCCGGAGCCTCCGCTGGTACCTGTTCCGGCAGGTGCTAGATTGATAACTGAACAAGCGCCCGTAGCTCAGCTGGATAGAGCATCTGACTACGGATCAGAAGGTCAGGGGTTCGAATCCCTTCGGGCGCACGTCTGGTTGAGACAGCACTAAGGCCCTCCCGTTCGCGGGAGGGCCTTTTTGTCTGTCCGTTGTGGACTCAGCGCCGTCGGCGGCGAGGTGATCGCGAGCATCACCACCGCCGCGATGAGAACCAGCCGCAGTGTGCTTGTCGTGCGCGTCTCGTCGAGGATCATCTGCGTGAACCAGTCGCTTCGCCGCAGGGGCACCATGAGCGCTCCCGCACCGGCGCGCTCAGTTCGTGTCGAAGCCACGGTGCTCGCAGCAGAACCCTTAACGCCTAAGCGATCTGCGTCCGGCAGCCGATGCAAGTCCTCGATCGCGGCACCACTTCAGGCCGAGGTCCGGGGCTGGTGTCGGAGCCTCTGCGCTGGACGTCGCGGGGATTACGAGCTCCGGAAGAAGCGCGATGATCCCGTGCCCCCGGCAGGAGTCGAACCTGCGTTCCCGGCTTCGGACGCCGGCGTCGTATCCGTTGGACCACGAGGGCTTGCGGAGGATGCAGGATTCGAACCTGCGCGACGTTCTCACGCCGACCACCGTTTTCGGGACGGTTGCCTTACCGGACTCGGCCAATCCTCCTCGGTGCTGCTCGTCGGACGCGGTGACTGAGCCCGCATCAGGCGGGTCGCCAGAGCCCCACATCCGCCGACCGGCGTATCCCCCTCGGATACGCCGACCAGTACCCCTGCCAGGACTCGAACCTGGGACCTCCGCATTCGTAGTGCGGCGCTCTGTCCACCTGAGCTACAGGGGTGAAGTGGAGGCGAGTGCACGCCTCCACCGGCGCGCGTCCTGGCCGCCTCTTCGACGACGGGGACGAGCTTTGGGAAAAGTCTTCAGTTCTCAAGGTTCGCGCTGAAGTGGCCAGCGTCGAGCACCGGCGGGAGGAGTCGAACCCCCTGGACACGGTTTTGGAGACCGTTCCGCTTCCCAAGCTCGCCGATAGGGAATTGCTTTCGCGCAGCAAAAAGAGAGAAGCCGCCCGGATCGGTTTCCCGATGGGCGGCTCCCTGACATCACACGCGCTATGGCGTCATGATGGGGAGCCTTCGTCGACCAGAACCCGCTGGTGAGGCCGCGATGAAGGCCGCCAGGAACAGGGCGACGAACACATGGCGACGGCCGCGACAGTCGGATGCTGGCGCTGTGCCTTTCGCTCGTGTGTGTTCATCATGACTACTCCTGTGTCTGGTTGGTAGGTCAACTATGACCTACCAACTGCTCCAATGCAACGCATTTGTGGTGTAGCGATCAGGGTATGGACGACTAGTCCTGCGGCGGCCCGTCGAACGACACTTCGAAGAGGTGCTCCTCCGGTCGCTCTGCCGTCAGCCACAGAGGGAAGTGTGCTTCATAGTTTGCGTTAGGGTCGACCCCCTTGAGCCAGAAGAGGGGAAGCTTGCGCTCCATGGCGTTCCGCAGGGCGACGTTGTCAGAGTGGAGCGGGTCTTCACCTCGATACTTGTAGCGAAGAATTCGGCCACTTCCGTCCAACTCGTCTTCGTACGGGCGTTCTTCGGTCGGGCGCCTGTACACCGTCTTAATCGACAAGGCGCTACCGAGTTTCGCTGGCTTGTGAATGCCGGACTGAGGGTTGAGGACCGCGATACGTGTGTCTTCGAAGGTAAAGTTGGTCAGCTGTGCGAACGGGATCGGGCCACCGTTCTGCGCTGCCAGTTCTTCGAGCCACTTGAAGACTGCTTTACGAACCGACCGTTCAAACGCGATGGGAACTTCCTTGCTTTTTGACCGCGGGGTCGGCGATAGCTTCGAGGTCGTTGTTGGTGTCTCGCGTTTCAGTACGGCGGGACGGAGAAAGACTGGCGGGACGAGTCGGACTGCGCTTCGGAGTTCGTCAACGACGCTGGGAGCGAAGTACTCGTAGAGCACGTCGGCCGCTGAAAAGACGCCACGAGGTTCGTCGAGGACGTTCACTACTTCATCGCGGAGGCTGCCTCGTGCTCCGTTGTCCCGTAGCCACTTCGCTGACCGAGGAGTTTCGGCGATGGGTGACCCGTCTCCTGTCAGCGGAGTCCACAACTTCCGTTCCAGCTCCCAGAAGGGCTGTGATGCAGGCACCTTCCGCAGACTGAACCGATCAATCAAGTGAGCAAGGGGAGCCTCCGCGGCGTCGAACGTCGTGACAGAGGAGCGCTCATCGAGATATCGACCGAAGAGCCAGAGCAGCAACAAGGGCTTGTGCAGCGCGGGCTGGCCTCCGACCTTCTTGGTCTGAAGCTGACGAAGCTGCTCGTGCAGGCCGTTCTCGTCCACAACCACCCCTCCGTGTGACGCAGACGACTGAGTGTAGTGGCGTGAAGGTTGCGTACGCGCAACTCCCGGCGCGAAGCGTGCTTGCTATCGGGAAGGCGCGCCTGGGGCTGCTTACCGCGCGTGGCGTGACGGCTCGTCGCGTGCTCGCCGGTACCTTCGTGCTCATGACTGAAGCGGAGGAATGGACGCCCGAGAGGTTGCTCCGAGACGGCCTGGGCGAGGTCGATCTGGACTCACCCAGTGGGACGAAGTTCTCGCGCCTTGAGTACTACCTGGGAAGCGTTGCTGGCATCCGAGCGACTCGCGTTGCCGCAATTCAAATCGGCAGGGCGGCCGAGCTGGCTGGTCAACTGGACCGTTCAACACGGGTCGAGAACGCTGAGCTCGTGGTGGTGGTCGTCCCTTCAACTGACACCGACCGTGCTGTAGGCGCGCTGCGCGAATACCTGCGCTCGAACGAGACGCCCGCCGCGCTTCTTCTCGGCCAAGGTGGGGCTGGCTGGGATGTCAAGTGGGTCGGCATGCAGATCGACGCCGAGATCACGTCCGCTGAAGAGGTAGCCAAGTTCTTCGGGAAGTTGCTGGAGCGTGTCGTGGTCACGGATCGGAAGGTGAGGACACCTGCACATCCGCTGGTCATCGACGAACGAATCCGACGAATGCTTCGGTTGTCGGTGCGGTCCAGTAAGTCAGTGATGTTGGTTGGCCCGCCCGGAACAGGGAAAACCCAGCTGGTTGGCGAGCTCATTGAAGAAATCGGTAGGGAACCAGAGTCCTTCGGGATGGGGCTCGTACACAACCCACTCATCGTTACTCCGGACGAGTCATGGACTACCCGAGATCTGGTTGGCGGCGATACCGTTGACGACGACGGGCACTTGCGATTCAGCCCGGGCCACGTACTTGAAGCCATTGCAGAAGATCAGTGGCTGGTCCTCGATGAGGCCAATCGTGCTGATCTGGACCGAATCTTCGGCGGGTTGTTGACGTGGCTCTCTGGCAAGGAGGTCATGGTTGGCCGTGTCAGTCCAGATCCGAGGTCGAGCCCGATCATCCTTACCTGGGGTACGAAGCCGGAAAGCGTTGTTGTTGGCGAAGAACGCCTTCGAGGAGAAGGCTCATCGAACGAGCCGATCTACTACGTGGCTGGGACTGACTGGCGACTCATCGGTACCTACAACGCTGTCGATGCGCAGCGCGTGTTCCGGTTCGGCCAGGCACTCGGTCGACGCTTCAGTCATGTTCCGGTGTCAGCCCCGGTAGGTGACGAGTTCTCCACGGCCCTCCGGAACAGGATCGCTGGGGCCGACGCACAAGTGCCAGAGCCGCAAGCAGAGCGTCTTCGCGGCATTCTGGAACGTATTTATGCTGCTCAAGTCGACATTCTGGACCCGATGGGGCCTGCGGCGCTCCTTGATGTTTCCGACTATGTGGCTTCGGGGCTGCTGGCAGATGCTGAGTCTGGCCTCACGCAGTTGGTTGCCGAGGGCTATCTGGCGTGCATGGGATCCTGGCTGTCCGGCTACGACGGAAGCAGGCTGAGCAGGCTGGGAACTGAGCTGGGCTCAGCTGCGGTGCTGGGTGATCAGTGGGATTGGCTGCTTGACCATCTGAAGGCTCTTCGATGACGAAGAAGCTGTCCTTTCCCGAGGACGGTCTTGTGGAGCTTTTCCGTAGCTGGTCCGGTAAGGGTGAGCTGTATGCGGGCTTGGCCGCAGTCCTCAGCGAGGATGAATTCGAGTGGACGGAGAAGGATGTCGAGCGTCGAGCACACCTCATCCTCTTCGAACAATGCCGACCTCTGATTGAGCAGCTACCTACGAACGTCCAGGACTGGTTGAAGGTCTTACCCGTTGTCAGCCAAGCGGAGACGGTGCGCAGCCGGTCTCCGCGGGGAGCTATCGACTGGCCGGCTACTCGACGACAGGGGTGGTCGCCGACCGAATTTTTTGGGCGCGCCCGTCGGCGTGGGGTGGACGACGAACTGCTGAGCACCTTGCGCTGGACGGTCGAGCGTCTCATTGCAGTACACCTGCATGCCAAGGAGATGCGTCCTTCGATCGGAAAGAAGGTACAGGTACAGCTGTCCACTTTGGACGATCTGGTGGCGACGTCGGAGCTGCAAGCTGTGGAAGCTGAGCCGCCGGATCGGCTTATGGTCGAAGGAATCCGGCGTGCCGGACCGTTGTGGCGGGTTGTCGGAGATCTGTCCGATCTGCTCCGCCAGGAAGAAACCAGTGATCTGGCTCGGCTTGCTGCCGAGTTGCTGACTCCAGACGACGAGATCAGGTGGCGGCTTTTTCACCTTTGCGTATTAGGAACGATGCTCGGTGTGCTGAGAGAACAGAAATGTCGGCCGGTTAGCCGCCGTCCGCTAGCTGGACGCTCGCGCGGTCCCGCGTTTCGAGTAGAAGTTCCTGGTGCAGCGCCGTGGGATTTGTGGTTCGAAGCGTCGGAAATCTGGGACTTCACCAAGAACACCGAACCTTACGTCGAGGCGACCCGCGGGTTGGTGCGCCGTGGCTATGTTCGGGGTGCGGACTTGTTCCTGATGGACCCTGCAAACAAGCGCGGGGTGGTCATTGAATGCAAGTACACCGACAAAGGTGTGTACTTGCGGAGCGGCTACGACCAGGCTCTCGCCTACTTGGTCGAGGCCAGGACGTCGCTTATAAACGAGGGTGAGGCGTTTGTCGTAGCACCGATCGAGGCTGTCCCGAAGGTAGGGGTAGGGCACACGATGGCAGGTCCGCTCACGTACTGCGCGCCCGAACACCTCAAGGCCGAGTTGACGCGGGTTTTCACCAAGTGGCTAACTAGCTAGTCCCCAAAGACGCTGGTCAACGCCTCCCGGATCAACCCCGCCAGATCCGCCTCCCCGTCCGTCTCCGCCCACCGCACGAGCGCGACGTGGGCGGCGCCAAGGCACGCCATAGCCGTAGCCCGCACCTGAAACTCCTCATCCGGCGAAGACGAGGGACCGCAGAGGGCGGCCACGATCGCATCGGCCGTCGCGTACTGGCTGTCCAGATGCCGCGCCCGCAGCGCCGGCACCGAGATCATCAGCCGTAGCCGCGCCAGCAGGAACGCCTTCTCCTGCGAAGACCCCAAGGCGGCGGTCGACTCCAGCGCGCGCCCGATCCGCGCAGGCAGCGGGCCAGGAGGCTGATCAAGCACGGCAGAAGCGGTCACGGGGTCGTATTCGTCGTAGAGGACCAGGTCCTCCTTCGTCGGGAAGTGCCGGTAGACCGTCATCGCCGAGACGCCGGCGGCCGCGGCGACGTCGGCGACGGTGGTCGCGTCGTAGCCGACGTCGGTGAAGAGGCGGATGGCGTGCGTCTGCACCTGAAGCCGGGTTTCGGCGCGCTGGCGGTCTCGGAGGCTCACGTGGTAGACACTATCAAAGTGTTAGTCACTAACATCTGGGGTGAGCGATGAAGACGGCATTGGTGACCGGGGCGTCACGGGGGATCGGGGCGGCGATCGCGCGGAGGCTCGAGAAAGACGGCATCCGGACGATCAGGCGATCAAGTGAACAGGCCGACTTGTCGACCATGGAAGGTGTCGACAAAGCCCTGGAGGGCATCGACAGCCTGGACATCCTGGTCAACAACGCGGCCGCCCAGCCGGCGGGCCCGATCGAGTCGGACACGCCCGAAAGCTTCGATCGGCTGATGGCGGTGAACGTGAAGGCGCCGTACTTCCTCATCCAGCGGGCACCGCTGAACGACGGCGGCCGCATCGTCAACGTCTCGTCGGTCGCGACCAGGATGGCCAACCCGGCGCAGACCTCCTTCGCGATGACCAAGGGCGCGCTCGAGACGATGAGCCGCACCCTCGCCCACCAGCTCGGACCGCGCGGCATCACGGTCAACGTCGTCGCGCCGGGCGCCACCAGGACCGCGGACAACGGCGCGATCTTCACGTCGGAGCTGGAGGCAGCCATCAAAACCCTTACGGCGCACCGAAGGCTCGGCACCGCGGAGGACGTGGCGGACGTCGTCGCGTTCCTCGCCTCCGACGACGCCCGGTGGGTGACCGGGCAGGTCATCGAGGCGAGCGGCGGGTTGTTCCTCGGGCCGCCGGGCCAAGGCGCAGAATAGGCCGGTGACGTGGTTCAGCGAGGACGAACTCCGCAGGCAGGCCGGTGACGTCTCGTTCGCGCGTGGCGCCAAGTACCTGGAGTCGGTCGAGACGCTGGACGACGTCGCGGGCGGGGTCACGGCGGTGGTCAGCGGCACCGACCGGTACACGGTCCGGTTGCGCAACGTCGACGGCGAGCTGGTCGGCGAGTGCTCCTGCCCGCACGCGGCGGACGGCTTCTTCTGCAAGCACTGCGTGGCCGTCGGGCTCTTGGTCCTGGAGGGCGTGGCGGACGGCGGCGCGGCCGACATCCGCGGGTACGTCGAGACCCTGGACCGCGCCGAGCTGGTCGAGCTGCTCGTCGCCCACGCGAACGAGGACCCGGCCCTGTTCCGCAAACTCTCGCTCAAGGCGGGCCGCGGCGACCTCGACGCGTTGCGGCGGCACGTCGAGGGAACGTTGCGGTTGCGCGGTTTCGTCGGCTTCCAGGGCACGGTCGCGTACACCGAGAAGGTGCGCGAGGTGCTCGCCACCGCCAGGGAACTCATGGACGGGCCGCTGCTTTGCCGCATAGTCGAGCTGGTGGTGGAGGCGCTGGACTTCGTCGAGGATTCGTTCGGCGCGCTCGGCGACGAGGCGCGGGGCGCGCTCGCGCTGTACGCCGAGGCCTGCGCGGACTCGCCGCCGGAGCCCAAGGAGCTCGCGGAGTGGTTGCTGCGGCTGGACCTCGACGGTTCGGGCCGGGTCGACGTGAACATCGCGGACTTCACCGCGGGTCTCGGTTTCGAGGGGCTCGCGGTGTTCCGCGCCGGCGTCGAGGAGCGGTGGCGGTTCGACGACGGCGAAGACCCGTACCGCAGCCGCAAACTCCAGCGGCTGCGCGAGGGGTTCGCGGCGATGCGGAACTGGAAGGCCTAGTACCGCTGACGGTTGCGGTACAGCTCCTCCAGATCCTTCAGCCCCGCTTGGTCGCCGGTGTCCGCGGCCGCGCGGAACCAGTGCTCGGCCTCTTGGAAGTTCCCGTGGTCGGCGGCGAGCCTGCCGAGGTTGGTGTACGCGGGAACACTGCCGAGCTCCGCGGCCTTCCGGTACCAGGCGGTGGCCTCGCCAGGATCGTTCCGGTCGTTGGCCAGCACGCCCAGGTTCGTCATCGCGGCCGCGTCACCCCGCTTGGCGGCCTTGAGATACCAGCGTTCGGCGGCGTCGAGTTCACCGCGGCGGTGCAGCACCAGGCCGAGGCGGACGGCGGCGTCGGGGGCGCCGGCGGCCGCGGCCGCGTGATAGCAGCTTTCGGCGCGCGTGAGGTCGCCCCGTTGCTGGGCCTGGTGTCCGAGTTTGATCAGCGACGTCGCGTCGGCCTCTTCGCTCGCCTTGCGCCACCAGGGATCCGCTTCGGACGTCCGGCCGGTGTCGCAGAGCACGGCGCCGAGCGTGATCATCCCTTCGACGTTGTCGGCCTCCGCGGCCTCGCCCGCCCAGTACTCGGCCTCTTCGAGCTCGCCGCGCCGGTGCAGCGCCCGCGCCAGTTCCGCCATCGCCTCGGCCCGGCCTTCGGCGGCCGCCCGTCGCCACCAGTCCTGGGCGGCGGCGGAATCGCCTCGTTTCGCGCAGAGATTTCCCAGGAGCGACATGGCATGCGAATCACCGGCGGTCGCGGCTTCGCGGTACCAGCGTTCGGCCTGTTCGGGCACGCCGCGCTCGGTCAGGAGATGCGCCAGGTTGCCCATCGCGACCCTGTCCCCGCCCTCGGCGGCCTTCCGGAACCACGCCTCCGCCTCGTCGAGATCCCCGCGCTCCAACGCGGTGGATCCCATACGCGCCATGGCGATCACATGACCGCGCTCCGCGGCCTTCCGGTTCAGATAGTCGTCGACCCGGGTGTTCCACTTACGTTTTCCCTCGCCCACAAGCCCGCTCCTTCCGGCAGCGTCGCTGGGGTAGTCGCTGCTCAGGGCCCCGATGTGACAACAACTACCGGGTGTCATCGCCGTGTCGCACCCGGTTTCCCCGCGCCGCGCGGCGATACTTGGCGCTCCCCCCAACCCCCTGTCGAGAGGAACCGCGCGGTGGCAACGCGTACCAGCCAGATGACCACGGCTCAGCGGCTGCTCCTGCTGATCACCCTCGCCGCCGTCGTGCTCGCGGTCTTCTGGTTCGTGAGCGGCAAAGGCGACGCGCTGCAGCCGAAGCCCGCCAACCCCGCGAGCGCCGCCGACGCGCGCAAGCAGCTGGACGAGCTCACCGTCGCGCCGCGCGGTTCGATGGACGGCTACGACCGCAAGAAGTACCCGCACTGGGACAACCAGGGGAACAACTGCAACACCCGCGAGTTCGTGCTCAAGCGTGACGGCAAGGACGTGAAGGCCGGTTCCGACTGCGCCCCGACCTCCGGCAGCTGGACGAGCATCTACGACGGCGAGACCTGGACGAAGCCGACCGACGTCGACATCGACCACATGGTCCCGCTCGCGCAGAGCTGGGTCAGCGGCGCGAAATCGTGGACCGACGAGAAGCGGCGCCAGTTCGCGAACGACCTGACCCGCCCGCAGCTATTCGCCGTCACCGACAACGTCAACCAGGAGAAGAGCGACAAGGCGCCGGACCAGTGGAAGCCGCCGCTCGTCTCGTTCTGGTGCACCTACGCCACCGACTGGATCACCGTGAAGCACTACTACGGCCTCACGATCACCACCGCCGAGAAGAGCGCGCTCAGCGACATGCTCGGTCGTTGCTGATCCGTCCGCCTTCGGGTTGGCTGTGGCCATGACGACCTTCGTACTGATCCATGGCGGTGGCGGCAGCGCCTGGGACTTCCACCTCCTCGAGGCGGAGCTGACCGGCCGCGGGCACGACGTCGTCGCGGTGAACCTGCCGATCGACAACGAGAAGGCCGGTTTCCCGGAGCACGTCGACGCGGTCGTGAACGCGGCCGGCGACCGCGAAGACCTGGTGGTGCTCGGCCATTCCTACGGCGGCTTCACCGCGCCGATCGCCGCCGGGAAGCTTTCGGCGCGGCTGCTCGTGATGCTGACCCCGATGATCCCGAAACCGGGCGAGACGCCGGGGGACTGGTGGGGCAACACGGGTTTCGAGGACGCGGAGGGCCTCACCGACGAGGAGAAGTTCTACAACGGCGTCCCCGCGGACATCGTCGCGGAGGCGGGCTCGCACGGCCGCAACCAGGTCAGCGCCGAATGGGGACAGCCGTGGCCGCTGGACGAGTGGCCGGACGTCCCGACGAAGGTGCTCATCGGGCGCGATGACCGTTTCTTCACGCCCGAGTTCCAGCGCCGGGTCGTCCAGGACAGGCTCGGCTTCGCCCCCGACGAGATCGACGGCCCGCACTCCGTGCCGTTGAGCCACCCCAAGGAACTGGCGGACCGGCTGGAGTCCTACCTCACCAGCGATCCAGCCGCATGACCTCTTCGAGCGGCTGACGCGCGGCGGGCTTGAAGGTGTCGCCGGTGTAGAACGCCGTCGGGATCAGCGCGGCCTGGTGCACGTTCTCCGGCAGCCCGAGGATCTCGGCGGCCTCCTTCTCGTACGCGAGGTGCAGCGTCGTCCACGCGGTGCCGAGCGTGACGGCGCGCGCCGCGAGCATGTAGCTCCACACCGCGGGCAGGAGGTTCCCCCACAGACCGGCCTGATTGCCGGCGGGCAGCTCCGCGCTGTTCGTCTCCAGGCACGGGATGACGTGCACGGGCACTTCGCCCATCTTGTCGGCCAGGTACTCGACGCTGGAGCCGACGCGCTTCTGCACCTTCGACCGTTGGGGGTCGTCCGCGAACAGTTTCCCGGCCGCCCGCGGCGAATCCAGGTACTCGCGGCACGCCCGCTGGTACAGCTTCCCGAGCTCGGCCCGCTGCCCGGGATCGGTGATCACGAGCCAGTGCCAGCGCTGGGTGTTCGATCCGCTCGGCGCCTGCAGCGCCACCTGCAAGGCGTGTTTGACCAGTTCGAGAGGCACCGGCCGGGTCAGGTCCAGTCGTTTGCGGACGGTCCGGGTGGTCGTCAGCAGCTCTTCGGGCGTCATCCGGCGATTATGTCGTTATGATCCGCTGGTGGGGAGGCCGCCGCGCGAACGAGGGATGGGCACTTTGCTCAGGCACGTCCTCGAAGTGACCGAGGCGGACGTCGCCGCGTTCTTCGAGGACATCGGCCTGGGGGACTACCGCCCGCGGTTCACCCCGTTCGTCCGCGCGATCGTCGCGCACGGGCCGCTGCCCATCCGCGACCTCGCCGCCGAAGTCGGCGTCACCCATTCCGCGGCCAGTCAGACGATCGCGCAGATGGCGCGACAGGACCTCGTCTCGCTCCGGCCCGGGACCGACGCCCGGCAGCGGATCGTTTCGCTGACCGAGAAGACGCGGCGCCTGATGCCGACGCTCGAAGCCGAGTGGGCGGCGACCAGTGCCGCGGCCGCGCAGCTGGAAGCCGAACTGCCGTACCCGCTCAGGGAGGTACTGATCGCCGCCGTCGAGGCCTTGGAGCGGAAATCGCTCCGGGAACGCATCGCCGAAACGGACGCCGCGCTCAAGCTGGAGCGTCGGCCCGGTCGAGACTGAACACGGCCCAGACGTACTTCCCGCCCGAGCAGAGCTCGTGGCCCCAGTCGTCGGACAACGCGTGCACCAGCTGGAGACCGCGGCTGCGCGCCGCCATCGGCGACGGCTCCTTCAGCTTCGGCCGGTTCGTCCCGGAATCGAAGACCCGCAGGGTGAGCCTTCCGTCGGAGTACTCGACCTCGAGCCTGTCCGGCTTCTCGCCGTGCTCGAAGGCGTTCGTGACCAGCTCGGAGGTCGCCAGGAGGACGTCGTCGACCGACGGGCCGTCGAGGCCGAAGCCCGCCAGAGTCGCTCGCACCGCCTGCCGCGCGACGGCGGGTGCCGTCACATCGACCGGCAAGGGGAGGGAGACCACCGGCAACGAGCCCTCCGATCGCGTCTTGGACATCGTCATGGTTCCGCACCTCCCCTCACGAGAGACTCCCAGATCCGCTGTTCGCCTCCCTGATACCCACAAGGGCCGTGGTCGAATCAGGTCCCGTCGGTGAGTTCGGTCTCGGTCAGTCCTTCCCGCAGTTTCTTGAGCGTGGCGGCCAGCAATCTCGACACCTGCATCTGGGAAACACCGACACGGCGCGCGATGTCCGACTGGCTCATCCCGGACCCGAACCGCAGCGCGACGATCTTGCGCTCACGGTCGGGCAGCCGCTCCAGCATCGGCCGCAGCGCCTCGCGCAGCTCCGCCTGACTCAGATTGGCGTCGGCCTCGCCGAAGCGGGTGTGTGCCGAGTTCTCCAGGAGGTTGTCCAGGGAAGCGCCATACCGGCCCTGGCCGGCACGGAGACCCTCGTAGACCTCGTCGATCGGGACGCCGAGATGGGCGGCGATCTCACTGGGCTTCGGCGCGCGGGAGAGCCGGACCGTCAGCTCCTCGCGCACGGCGGAGATGTTCGCGTTCAGTTCCTTGAGCCGCCGCGGCACCCGCACCGACCAGCTGTTGTCCCGGAAGTGGTGCCGCAGTTCGCCGGAGATGGTGGGGACCGCGAAGGCCAGGAAGTCGCTGCCCTGGCCGGGGTCGAACCGGTCGACGGCGTGGATCAGCCCGATCGTGGCGATCTGGACCAGATCCTCCATCGACTCGTCGCGGTTGCGGAACTTGCGCGCCAGGTTGCGCGCGAGTTCGAGATGCGCGCGCACCAGTTCGTCCCGCAGCGTCTCGCGCTCGGGGGAGTCCTGTGGCAGCGCGCACATGCGCTCGAACAGGGCCGGAACGTCCGCGCCGTCTTGCTCGACGGGTTCGGTCACGGCCGGGCCGCCTCGCTCTCCCGGATGAGCTCCACCCTGGACAGGTAGCCGCCGTCGGCCGGGGTGACACTCCGTCGCGCGGACGTCGCCAGCGCGGTGAGCAGCTGCCAGGACAGACCGGTCTCGTCGTCGGGTTCCGGAGAATCCGAAAGCACCGAGACGGTCACCTCGATCCGCCCGTCCTTCCACGAGAAGACGCAGGTCAGGTGCCCGTCGGCGGCCGAGGGGAGCAGCATGGAGCAGGCCTCGTCCACCGCCATCCGGAGGTCCTCGACCGCGTCCAGGTCGAAGTCCTGGCGCATCGCGATGTCCGCGACGATCGTCCGGAGAGTCGGTACCACGTGCGGTACCGCGGCCGTGCGTACCTCGATGAGTTGAGCGCCCTCGCCGCCGGGCGGGGTGTTGTCCACCACGTGTGTTCCTCTCTCCAGCTGCGCTGCCGATCGATCAGATGCCCTGGGTGTGAGCAAACCAAACCCACGTTTGAGCCGCGCAGGGGGCGGGCATGTAACCGGCGACAAACGATCTCCTGGGAAGGCGGGGACCGACATGGCTGACGTGAGCCGGCTGCCGAACGTGGTGGCGGAAGAGTGGGACTGGCAGCTCCGTGGGTCGTGCCGAGGCGCCGACAGCAGCTTGTTCTTCCACACGGACAACGAGCGCGGTTCGGCTCGTGAGCGGCGCGAATCGCGGGCCAAGGCCATCTGCCAGACCTGCCCCGTGCTGGCTCAGTGCCGCAAGCACGCGCTCGCCGTGCAGGAGCCGTACGGCATCTGGGGTGGTCTTGGCGAGATCGAGCGCCGCGAGCTGTTCCTCCGCGAACGCCGCGCCGGGCGCAAGGCGTTGACCGCGCATTGAGCGCGTCCCGGGCACCGGTCGGCGACGCGCGCGACGGCGATCGTGGCGCCCCGTCCGTACTGGGTTAGGGTTGGGACTGTCGTTGCGGGGACAGCCACGCCTACCCGCCGAAGAAGAGCGTGCGTCCGTGTCCGGACTGGGCGCGGCCGTCGCTTGAGACCACAGGCGCGTTCCGGCGCTGAGCGTCGGTTCTCACCTGATGAGGAGAATGTGCATGCCCGCAGCGGACCAGAACACCACGCCGCCCGGTTTCAGCATCACGCTGGACGCCGACGCGTCTGAACCGCGTGTGGTGGTCACCGGTGAGCTCGACCTGCTGACGAGCCCGCAGCTTCAGGAGACCCTCGGGGCCCTGATCACGGACAAACCGTCGGGTCGGGTGGTCGCCGACCTGACCGGCGTGACGTTTTTCGACTCCTCGGCCTTGAACGTGGTGCTCCAGGCACAGCGTCAGGCCGCCGAGAAGGAGGTCGAGCTCGAACTCGTGCCCAGCCCGCAGGTGAGCCGGGTGATCGAGCTCACCGGCGTCGCCGAGCACCTCAGCGTGTCGGAGGAGCCTCCCGCCTGATCCCCCGATACGGTCGTGGGCTCGTGATCCGCGACACCTGGGGGCAGCACGATGATGGGGCGCACGCATGCCCTGACCGGATGGTGCGCGGGGCTCGCGCTCGCGCCCGTCGTCGGTGCGGGGACGGTGCATCAAGCGGTCGTGTTCGCCGCGACCACGGCAGGCTTCGCCCTCCTTCCCGACCTCGACCACCCGGGCGCCCGCGCGTCGAAACTGCTCGGCTGGTTCACCGGCGCGATCTCCTGGCTGCTCCGCCGGGTTTCGGCGGCGCTGTACGCGCTGACCAAGGGACCCCGGGACGAGAAGGTCACCGGTAAGCACCGCCATCTTTCGCACACCGTGCTGTTCGCCGTCGGTCTCGGCTTCCTGACCTCCTGGGGCACCGCCGAGGGCGGCCCGTGGGCGGTGTTCGGTGTCGTCGTCCTCGGCCTGCTGCTCGCCGAAGGAGCGCTCGGCGACTGGCTCCTGCCGGTCAGCGGCGCCGCGGTCGCCTGGTGGGTGTGGACCGCCCCGCCGGACAAGGCGGCGCAACTCGCGGAGATCTCCGGCTGGCTCGGCGTCGCCGTCGCGGCCGGGTGTTTCGTGCACTGCCTCGGCGACGCGCTGACCGAGTCCGGCTGCCCGTTCCTGTTCCCGATCCCGATCGCGGGTGAGACCTGGTACGAGATCCGGCCGCCCAAGGCGCTGCGGTTCCGCACCGGCAAGAACGTGGAGAACCGGCTGATCTTCCCGGTGTTCGCGGTCGCCGCGGTGGTGCTGATCCCGGGTGTCTGGGAGTACCTGTTCACCACCGTCCAGGGCTTTTTCCCGCCGGAGGGCACGCAGACCGCGGTGCAGTGAGGAATGCCCTCGTCGTCGACGGCGTTGAATCGGAACGCCGGACCCGGTTCGAGGAGGGGAACAGTGGAGAAGCCCGCGCTGCGCGCCGACGCGCGCCGCAACCGAGCGAAGGTGCTCGCGGCCGCCGAAGAGGCCTTCGCCGTCGACGGCCTCGCCGTCCCCCTCGACGAGATCGCCCGTATAGCCGGTGTCGGCGCGGGTACGGTCTACCGGCATTTCCCCAGCAAGGAAGCGCTCTTCCAGGCCGTCGTGGTGGACCGGCTCGAACAGTTCGCGGCGGAAGCGCGCGAACTGCTGACCGCCGAAGACCCCGGCGAAGCGTTCTTCGACTTCTTCAAACGCGTCGTCCAGAAGGCGTCGCGCAACCGGGCACTCTGCGACGCGCTCGCCGAGACGACCGGGCTGGGTTTCAAAGCGAGCGCGGGCAACGACTTTCGTGCCGCTTCGCAGGCGCTGCTGACCAGGGCACAGGCCGCGGGCGCCGTCCGCGAGGACATCGACGGCGACGACCTGCGCGCCCTGATCGCCGGATGCCTGGCCGCCGAACGGTATTCGCTCGAAGAACGTCATCTCGTGCGGATCGTTGTCGACGGATTGCGTACGCAACGTAACGAAACGTAAGATCGTCACGAGTGGTCCTCGTACCTGCGCTTCGCATGGTGAGGGGGTGCCGGATGTCGAGCCAGGGTTCCGTCACGGTCGCGGCCATCGCCGGCCTCGCGACCGGGCTGCTCGTCGCCGCCCTCCTGGTGGCGGGCCGCGAGCCGCAGCGCCGCGTGTACGAAGTCGGCACGACCCCATCCCCGGTCACGACGTCCCGTTCGGTCGGGCCGGTCACGGTGACCGTGCCGGGCAGCGCGCCGGAACCGCTCGTCGTCACCCGCACTCGGACGCCGGCGCCGCGCACGGTGACCAAGACCGTGACGCCTTCACCCACCTCGACGGAGCTGCCGCCGTCGTCGACGACCACCGGGTTCCGTAGCGACTGAGGCAACCCGGGCGGCCCTTCGCGCCGTCTGTCCAGGTATGCGAAGAGCGCCCGTTTGCCTGCTCCTGCTCGCGACCTTGGCCGCTTGCCATCCCGGTGAGACGGCCTGTGCGGCCATCGGCTTGTCGGAGGGGATATCCCTCGACGTCCCACCGGGCGTCACCCGTGTGTCGCTGGAGTTGTGCTGGGCCGGTACCTGCGTGACAGAGTCCGCGCCCGGCGGCAAGCGCGTCTTCATCCCGACCCGGGGCCTGCCGACCACGCCGGTGCGGACCACGGTGACCCTCGACGACGGCCGGCCCCACACCCTCGACGTGACACCGGCGATCGCCTATCCGATTAAGAAAGAGTGCGGAGGCGGCGTGCCGGTCGCGAAGCTGGTCGCGACGTCCGACGGCGAAGTGCGGCAAGTACCGTGAAGGCCGCCCACCCCGTCGGACGGCCTTCACGGTTTCCCCTGTGGCTAGCCGACGTCGCGACGCCGCCAGCCCATGAGCCCGGCCACGAGCGCGACCACGGCGACCGCGGTCAGCCAGACCAGCGGTGTCGCGGTGAACTCCGCGGCGGGCAGTTTCGGAACGTGCGAGAACGGTGAGGCGTCGACGACCGCCTGCGGCAGGTTCAGCACCGGGCCGAACAGGCTGAGCAGCAACGCCAGCCCGGCGATGGCCCAAGCGGCCGTCGAGAACTTCGGCGCCAGGCCGAAAAGCGTCACGGCGAGGCCGGTGATCACCCACACCGCCGGAAGCTGCGCCAGCGACGCGAGCACCATGTCCCCGATCGCGTCGGAGACACTGCCTGCCCGCATGCCGTTCGACAGTCCTAAAAGGACACCGCTGAGCACCATCATCAGCGCTGTGCCGCCGAAAGTGAACACGAGGTGGCTTCCCAGCAGGCGCAGCCTGCCCACGCTCGTCGCGAGCAGCGGCTCGACCCGCACCGTGGTCTCCTCGGCGCGGAGCCGCAACGCGGACTGCACGCCGTAGAGCGCGATGACCATGGCGAACAGGCCCGCCATCGCGGCCATGAAGGCGTCGACCAGCGCATCCGTGCCGCCCAGCCGGGTGAAGATCTCCTTCGCTTGCCGGCTTTCCCCGACGACGTCGCCGATACCGCTCGCCACCGAGCCGAACACCGCGGCGCAGACCGCCGTGCCGATCAGCCAGCCGATCAACGGACCCCGGTGCAGCCGCCACGCCAGCGCGAACGGGCTGCGCAGCGACGCCGCCGCTTGGGCGGGGCCGGGACGAGGCGGAATGATGCCGGTGCCGACGTCGCGCCGCGGGAGCAGCGCGTATCCGGCGGCGCCGACCACCACGGTCGCGGCCAGCGGCAGCAGGAAGACCCACCAGCGCTCGTCGGCGAACGGCCGGACCTGCTGCGCCCACCCGATCGGGGAAAGCCACGAAACCCAGGTCGCGTCCGAGGTCGAGTCACCGACGGCGCGCAGCAGGAACGCGACCCCGACCGCGGTGGCGCCGATCCCGTTGGCCGTCCTCGAATACTCGGCGACCTGGACGGCGACCGCCGCGATCGCCGTGAAGACGAGCCCGGTCGCGGCGGTGGCGGCGCCGAGCGCGAGCGAGCCGGCGGCCGGCAGCTTCGCGCCGATCATCAGCCCGGTCTCGACGAGTCCGATGAGGACACTCGCGCCGGCGGACACCAGCACGCCCGCGGTCAGCAGGGCGTACCGGCCGACCACCGCGGAGGCCAGCAGTTCCGCGCGGCCGGTGTCCTCCTCGGCGCGGGTGTGCCGGGTGACGGTGAAGACCGCCATCAGCCCGGCGATCAGCGCGAGGAACCCACCGAGCCGCCACGCGGTGAACCCGCCCGCGGTCGAAAGATCGAAGGCGGGGCCGTAGATCAGCGAAAGCGACGGGTTCGCGCCCATGCTCGCGGTGAGCCCTGCCCGTTCGGCCGCCGTCGGGTACAGCGTTTCGAACGTCCCCGACGACGTCGAAGGCATGATCCCGAGCAGGACGATCCAGATCGGCAGGACGATCCGGTCCCGCCGCAGCGCCAACCTGGTCAGATGCCAGGTGCCGACCAGTCCGTGCGCCGGTCCGGCGACCAGGGGACGGTCCAGCGTCGCGGTCATTTCGCGCTCGCTTCGGTGGTGTAGTGACGGAGGAAGAGCTCTTCGAGCGTCGGCGGCTGGCTGGTCAGGCTGCGGACGCCGACCTGGGTGAGCTGGCGCAGCGCCTCGTCGAGGGAACGGGTTTCGACGTCGAAGCGGACCCGGTTGCCCTCGACCTTGAGGTCGTGGATGTTCTCCAGCCTGGTCAGCCCGTTCGGCGGGCCGGCGAGCTCGGCGGAGATCGACGTCCTGGTCAGGTGCCGGAGCTCGGCCAGCGTGCCGGTCTCGACGGTGTGGCCGTTCCGGATGATGCTGACCTTGTCGCAGAGCGCCTCGACCTCGGCGAGGATGTGGCTCGACAGCAGCACCGTGCGGCCCTGCTCGCGTTCCTCCTGGATCGCGTACTGGAAGGTGGCCTCCATCAGCGGGTCGAGGCCCGAGGTCGGCTCGTCCAGGATCAGCAGGTCGACGTGCGAGGCCAGCGCGGCCACGATCGCGACCTTCTGCCGGTTGCCCTTGGAGTAGGTGCGCCCCTTCTTCCTGGGGTCGAGGTCGAACCGCTCGATCAGGTCCTTGCGGCGGCGCTGATCGAGCCCGCCCCGCAGCCGCCCCAGCAGATCGATCACCTCGCCGCCGGACAGGTTGGGCCAGAGGTTCACGTCCCCGGGGACATAGGCGAGGCGCCGGTGCAGGCGCGCCGCGTCCTTCCAGGGGTCGCCGCCAAGCAGGCGGACGTCCCCCGAGTCCGCGTGGAGCAGGCCGAGCAGGACCCGGACGGTGGTCGACTTCCCCGCGCCGTTCGGGCCGAGGAAACCGTGCACCTCCCCGGCGGGTACCTGCAGGTCGAGGCCGTCCAAAGCCTTGGTCCGGCCGAAGGATTTGTGGAGGCCGGAGATGGAGATGGCGTTTTCCATGCGTCTGAAGGTACAGTGATTTCACGAAGTTGTGAAGTTAAGAAAACATATGGATGGTGTGATCACTCTGGGGGATGTACGAGAGGATGTGCCCATGACGACGACGCCTGAGAGTGCTTCGAGCACCCAGAGAGACGAGGACGCCGTCCGCCGTTACGTGGAGCACCTGGGCCTCACGCTCTCCCAGATCGGGATGCAGCGGATGCCCGCCAGGGTGTTCGCCGCGCTGATGACCACCGACGCCGGCCGTCTCACCGCGGCCGAGCTGGCCGACCAGCTCTCGGTGAGCCCCGCCGCGATCTCGGGGGCCGTGCGGTACCTGGAGCAGATCGGGCTGGTCGCGAAGGAACGCGAACCCGGCTCACGCCGCGACCACTACCGGCTCTTCGACGACCTCTGGTACGCCACCTTCATGAAGCGCGACCGCATGATCTCCATGTGGCGGGACGCGGCCGACGAGGGCGTTTCGGCGCTGGGCGCGGACACGCCGGCGGGTGAACGGGTCGCCGAGATGCGGGACTTCCTGAGCTTCATGATCAAGGAGCTCAACGACATGTACGCGAAGTGGCACGAGATGCGGGCCGAAAAGGGCAAGTAGGTCATCGGGTCTCGTGAGTGTTCAGGACGGTTGGAACCCTCGGTAGCGTGGTTTCTGCCGGGTGCCGGGCTTGGCCGGGTTGCGAAAGCCACTTCCGCAACCTTCAACGTTGCGAAAGTGGCTTTCGCAACGTCGTGCCTGGCACCGTCCTGGCTTTCGCGACACCGGCTCCAGACCCCAGGCCCTCACAGGTCGGGAAGCCGGTATGTAGCTAAGAGGCCCTCGGTGAGAGCCGTCATTGCCACTCGCGAGACCAGAGCGGGATCGCGCGTCGGCCAGGGGTATGTGCCCACGGCGAGATGGGCACGACCCCGGCCGAGCAGCCTAGCGGCGACCTCGTGAGTGTTCAGGACGGTTGGAACCGTCATTGCCACTCACGACCAGCGCGGCCACCAGCGTGCCCGCCAGTCTTTCCGCCCACCGGTCCAGCTCCTCCGCGGACGGCTCGCGATCCTCGAAGGACGCCAGGAACGCGTACTGGAAACAGGCCCCGAGCAGCAGGGACGCCGCCGCGTCGAGATCCGCGTCCTCGCGGATCCTGCCGAGCCGGACCTCCTCGCCCAAGTACGCGGAGAGGCGCACCAGCGGCACGTCCGGCCCGCCCGCCCTGTTCGTGACCCGTTCCCGATGGGTCGCGAGCAGCTCCCGTGAGGAGAACAGCGACACCGAGATGGGGAAGCTCTCCAGGTAGAACGCCAGCGTGATCCGCGCCAGCCGGGCGAGATTCTCCACGAGCGGGTTATCCGCCGCGGACCTCATCAGCTCGTCCAGGGTCGTCCCGAGCGCGGGGAGCCGCTCGGTGAGCACGCTCATGAAGATCTCGGTCTTGTCCTTGAAGTGCTTGTACAGCAACGCCTCGGAGTAGCCGGCCGCCCGCGCGATGGCCTTCGTCGTGGCGTGCGCGTAGCCCTGCTCGCGCATCACCTTCGCCGCCGCGGCGACGATCTCCTCGCGGCTTCCCATGTTCGCTCCTGAGGGCTTCTCAGCGTTCGCTCGACAAGTGGTGGGTGAACACTCACCATAGTGGGTGAGTGTTCACTAACCCAGGAAGGCGTGACCATGAAGCTCACTGTTCTCGGTGCCACGGGCGGGGTCGGCTCCGAAGTCGTCAAGCAGGCACTGGCCGCGGGGCACCACGTCACGGCCGTCGTGCGCGACCCGTCCCGACTGCACGCCGAAGGTGAACTGCTGGAGGTCGTCGTCGCCGAGCTGTCCGAGCACGGCGCCCTGACCGAGGCGGTGTCCGGGCGTGACGCGGTGATCTCCGCCCTCGGCTCCCGCGACCGCAACCCGACGACCGTCGTCACCGACGGGGCGCACGCCGCGGTCGCCGCGCTCGGATCGGCGGGCACGCGGAGGCTGCTGCTGGTGAGCGCCAGTGGGCCGTTCGTCGACGGTGACGGCTTCTTCACCAGGAACATCGTCAAGCCGATCCTGGGCAGGGTCCTCCGGCACGCCTTCGCGGACATGGTCGCCGCCGAGCGGATCGTGCGCGCGAGCGACCTCGACTGGACGATCGTGCGCCCGCCGCGCCTGCTGAACGGGCCGCACACCGGCGTGATCGCCGCCCGCACCGACGGCAACGTCCGCGGGAGCTACAGCATCAACCGCGCCGACGTCGCCGACTACCTGCTCCGCGCGGCCGCCGACGACTCGCTCGTCCGCCAGACGGTCTCGATCGCCAAGGGCTGACCTCGCGCGCGTTTCGTCCGCTGAACGCGGTTGTCGCGTGCGCAACGATCGCGTTCAAAAGGACGAAACGCGGAAGTAGAGTCGCGGGGTGATCAGCCGTGCGGTGGTGCTCGCCCCGATCCTGCTCGCGCAAGCCGTCCGGGTGCGCCGCACGACGCCCAGGTTGCCCGGTGCCGCGGGGCCGGTCACGGGCCTGGTGGCGGGCGAAGGCGGGCCGGTGCGGCTCGCGGTGCTCGGCGAGTCCACTGTGGACGGTGTCGGCGCGGCCACCCACGCCGAGGCGCTGACCGGGCGGCTCGCGGACGAACTCGCGCGGGACGGTGGCGCGGTCGCCTGGCAGGCCATCGGCAAGACCGGCGCCAACGCCCGCGTGGCGCGCGAGGAACTGCTGCCGCTGCTCGAACCCGCCGACCTCGTGGTGATCGCGCTCGGCGTCAACGACACGATCGAACTGCATTCGGCCGCCCGCTACCGGCGTGACCTGCTCGACCTCGTCGTCGCGGTGCGGCGCCGGGTCGGCCCGGTCCCGGTGGTGCTCGCGGGCGTGCCGCCGATGGGCCGGTTCCCGTCGCTGCCGCGTCCGCTGCGGGACGTCCTTGGCGCGCGGTCGGCCGTTCTCGACGCCGCGGCCGCGCGGCTGGCGCTGGTGCCCGGCGTCGTCCACGTCCCGATGCCCGCCGCGATGCTGGACCCGGCGACCTTCGCCGAGGACCGCTTCCACCCCGGCCCCGAGGGCTATCGGCGCTGGGCCGAACAGCTCGCGGACGTGAGCCGGCGGCTACTCAGCGGCACCTTTTCGCGGCAAAAGCGCTGATCAGGTCACCCTCCTGCCACAGATCGAGAAATTTCCGCGAAAAAGCTGGCTCTGCGTGTATCTGGTGGCAGCCTCATTGCGTCCTATGGAGCAGTCGAGGAAATGAGGGACACCCGATGACGACCGAGACCAACACCGCGCCCGTCGACGACGAGGCCACGGCCACCGAAGACCTCGAAGAGACGACCCCGAAGCCGAAGCCGATCACGGCGCCGGTCCCGCCCCGTCCCGGCACCAGCCCCGACGGCAACTGGGACCCGAACGGCACCAAACCGCCGGTGAACTGAACCAACACAGACAGGTGATGTCCGGAGGCCGAGGGGGCCTCCGGGCATTGCCTCCGGGTGCTCCTTCGGGGGAGGGGGACGCCCGGACGCGGGCCCGTTGGGGAGCGGGCCCGGGGGGAGGGAAAAAAGGACCGGCCGGTGCGCAGTCCACACCTACTCGCGCCGGCCGGTGCCTTTGTCCTTCACCCCAGACCGAGGGGGACGACCGAAATTCGACAAAAAAGTTAGTGACTTGATGTATCCCAGAGCCTCTTGCACGCTCCTTCTCCCCGAAGGGCCCGCGATACTGCCAGCGCCGACACGAAGACACGTCCGAAGTGGGGCAGATACGGTGACCGACGTGCAAACGACCGAGGTAGACCCGCCATGGGAAGGACTGACCGGTGCCGACCTGCATGCCGCCTGCATGCGCGCGGCGCGGGCCGGTGACCGCCAGGCGATGGACAGACTTGTGCACGAGCTGACCCCGCTCGTGTGGCACGTCGCGCGCGCGAACGGGCTCGACCGCCTGACCGCCGAGGACGTGGTCCAGACGGTGTGGCTCGCCCTCTTCAGTCAGCTCGAAAAACTTCGGGACCCCAAAGCGCTCGCCGCCTGGTTGATCACCACCACCAGACGCGAAGCGCAGCATCCTTTCGGCCGCCGAGCCCAGCCTGTCCCGCTGACCGACGAGCTGGCCGAAAGCATGGAGAGCACCCACCCGGCCCCCGAAGAGGAAGCCGTCCGCGCCGACCGGGATCGCCGGGTCTGGCGCGCCTTCCTCCGCCTGCCGCACCGCTGTCAGCAGCTCCTTCGGCTGACCGTGCTCGCCGGGCGGGCCGAATACCAACTGGTCGCCGAAGCACTCCGTATGCCACGCGGAAGTGTCGGCCCGACCAGGGGCCGTTGCCTCGAATCGATGCGCGACCTGCTGGCCCACGAAGGGGGAAGCCGATGAACGACCTCGGGACGCCGGGGGAGATGACCTCCCCGGGCGATGAGGCCTTGCTCGCCGATATCGGGCGCTTCATGGACGAACTGGACCCGCCACCGGGAGACCTGGTGCAGCGGGTTCAATTCGCGCTCGCGCTCGAAAACCTCGACGTCGAGGTCGCCCGATGGGAACGGATGGACGCCACCGCGGGCGTCCGTGGCAGCGACACCGGCACGATCACCTTCACCGTCAGCGACCTGACCGTGATGATCAACCTCACCAAGATCGGCAAGAAGCACCGGATCGACGGCTGGCTCGTGCCCGCCGGCGAATACGGAGTGGAGGTTCGCGTCGCCGAGCACGGCACGAGTTCCACCACCGCCGACGAGGGAGGCCGGTTCGTGCTGGACAACGTCCCCCAGGGCACCACCCAGATCGTGATCCACCTCGGCGACGTGACCTGTCGCCGGACGGTCGTGACACCGACAGTGGTGCTGTAACCGGACGGCTGTTCCGTTATGCGGCGCGGGTGTGCTCCCATAGTGCGTGTGCCCGTGCAGCTTCCTGTCGTCGATCCCGTAGCCGAGGCGGCGGCCGATCTGCACCGTCAGGCGAGGGCCGCGGCCTCCGATCACGGTCCGGGCGCCGCCATCCGGTTGCTGCAGCGTGGCTTGGCGCGCCTCGGGCCGGCCGAATCCGGCAGCGTCGAACGGCTGGCCATCCGCGTCCGGATCCTCATCAGCCTGGCGGCCGCGGAGGCGGAGGTCGCGTCCCAGCAGGACGGATTCGCCCGGCTCTCCGAGGCGGAACAGGTCCGGCTCCAGTTGCCGGAAGGCGACATCCGACGCGAGCTGAGCTTCACCGTCGTGCTCCAGCGAGCCGTGGTGCTGATGAGGTCCGGGCACCTGGACGAATCGCTCGCGCTGTACAACGCCGCGATGCCGAACCTCGTCGCGGAAGCGGCGAAGCACAGCCTTCTGCTCACCCGGAACCTGGTGAACCGGGCTTGGCTGCATCTCCAGATGAGCAATCCGGAGGCGGCGCACGCCGATCTCGTCGCCGCGCTCGACATCGCGGTCGAACACGGGCACCGGATGCTCGAAGGGAAGATCCGGCACAACCTGGGTGATCATGCCCAGTTGCTCGGCGACATCCCCGAAGCGCTCCGGCATTACGAACAGGCGGCCTCGATCTTCGTCACCGACGGGCCCGGCTCGCTGCCGCTCGTCCGGCTCGACCAGGCGAAGGCCCTGCTCACCGCCGGACTCGCCGAAGAGGCGGCGCGACATCTCGACGAGGCGATCCCCGAACTCCGGGGCAACGGCGCGCACCATCTCGTCGCGGAAGCGGAGGTCGCGCGAGCCGGGGCAGCCATCCTGGAGGGTGACCACGTCCTCGCGAAGAAGCTCGCGACGTCCGCACGGCGGAGCTTCCTGCGGCGTGGCAACGGCCGGTGGGCGGAGATCGCCGAGTTGACCCGGCTTCGCGCGGACGCGGTGAAAGTCCTTGCGGACCGGGAGAAGAAGCCGTCCGCGAAACTGCCGGAGCGGCTGGCCGATCTCGCCATCCGGCTGGCCGGGCTCGGTCTGCGCGACGAAGCGGGCGCGGCCCGGATGTTCGCGGTGCGGCTGCTGATCCGTCGCGAAGAGACGGTCGCCGCGCAGGAACTCCTCGCGCAGGTACCGAAACCGCGGCAGACCACGCCGATCGACCACCGGATGCAGCTGCGGTTGTGCCGGGCCGAACTCGCGGTGGCGTCGCATCGGCCGCGTTCGGCGCTCGCGCAGGCACGGGCGGGACTGGCGGAACTCGGGCAGATCCGCGACCGCATGGGCGGGCTCGACCTCGTCTGCGGGACCGCGGCGCACGGCGAGGAACTGGGCAAACTCGCGCTCACGCTGGTGCTCAAGAAGGCGAGGCGCAGCGGCGCCGGCGCGAAGAGCCTGTTCGCGTGGCTGGAACGCACGCGCGCGCAGGTGTACCGCTACGAACCGCTCCCGCTGATCGAGGACCCCGCGCTCGCCCGGCACATCAACGAGATGCGGCACGTGCAGGGGACGATCCAGGCGCGGCGGTTGTCCGGCGAACCGGTCGGGAAGCTCGAGGAGCGTTACGACCGGCTGCAGCGGGAGGCGACGCGGCTCGGCTGGTACACCAGCCAATGGGGTCGTCCGCGTCCCGTCTCGACACCCGAAGAGGTGGTGGAGCGGCTCGGCGATCGCGTGCTGGTCAGCCTGATGGGGTATCGCGACACCTTGTACGCGGTGGTCGTCGACCGCGGCCGGTTCCGGCTGCTGAAGCTGGGGCCGCTCGCGGAGATCGTCGAGACCGCGCGGCAGTTGCACGCGGATCTCGACGCGTTGGCCCCGGACAACCTGCCCGCGCCGCTGGTCGAGGTCGTCACCGGTTCCGCGCGGCGCCGGGCGGACAAACTGGACAAGCTGATCTCGGCGTCGCTGGCGAAGACGCTGGAGAACCGCGAGCTGATCATCGTGCCGATCGGCTCGCTGTACGCGTTGCCGTGGGGCGCTTTGCCGTCACTGCACGGACATCCGGTGTCGATCGCGCCGTCGGCGACCGCCTGGGTGAGCGCGTCCGGGCGGCGGAGCTCCGGGCCGGTCCTGCTCGCCGGCGGGCCAGGGGTGCCGGGTTCGGTCGGTGAGGTGCGGAACCTGCGGACCGTGTACCCGCAAGCCCGTCTCGTCGACGGGAAGGACGCGACCAGCGACGCCGTACTGTCCGCTTTGGACGGTTCCGGGATGGCGCATCTGGTCGCGCACGGCGCGCACGAACCGGCGAACGCGCTGTTCTCGCGGCTGGAGCTCGTCGACGGCCCGTTGTACGCGCACGAAACCGCCCGGCTCGCGAAGCCGCCGGAACGGGTGGTGCTGGCCGCGTGCGAACTCGCGATGAGTCATATCCGGCCCGGCGAGGAGGCGCTCGGTTTCGCCGGGACGCTGCTCGCCAGTGGTTCGCGGACGGTCATCGGCGCGATCGCGCGGGTCGGCGACAAGGCCGCCGCCGCCGCGATGTCCGATCTGCACCGGCGGCTGGCTTCGGGGACCGCGCCCGCGCTGGCACTCGCGGAAGCGACCGCCGCCGATCCGCTGCGGCGCCCGTTCCTGTGTCTGGGCGCGGGCTGACTTCCGCCGCTTGCGCTGCGGCTAAGGCTTCCTTCGCCGCGTGCGATGTGGTTAAGGCTCTCTTCGCCGACCGCCGTGCTGTGGCGAAAGCTCCCTTCGCCGCGTCCTATGTGGCTAGGGTTCCTTTCGCCGCGCCCTACGCGGCTAAAGCTCCTTTCGCCGCGCCCATACGGCTATGGCGTCCTTCAGTTCCCCACAGGAGTTGTCCACAACCATCGCCCCCTGTGGACAACTCCGCCGAGCAGCCCTTCCGCGCGCCCATCGCCGGTAGACTGGACTCGGGGTCGCCCCCCTTGGGAAGGGCGGGGGGGTGGGGTCAGGTGCGTTCCGCGTGTTTCACCAGGCGGGTGGCCAGGATCGAGATCACGGCGCGCAGCGCCGTGCGGACGGCGGCGCCGGTGCCGGGCAGCGGTTCGGTGAACCGGCCGGTCCAGCGCAGGTCCGTGCCGCCGGAAGCGTTCGGCGTGAACGAGACTTCGGCGCGATAGTCCTTGAGCGGCGCCAGACCAGCGAAGCCGTAGACGTGCTTTCGGTCCTGTTCGTACTCCAGCGTCTCTTCGTGGAGATACACCGGCCACAGCCCGACGGCCCGGACAGCGCCCACCTCGCCCGCGTCCGGTTTCCGCGCCCAGCGCGAGTGGAACACCACCGGCTTCGCCCATTCCGACCACCGGGAACCGTCGGCCTCCAGTGCGAACAGGGAAGCGGGCGAGGCGCTGCTCGTCCGGTTGACCTCGAAGGAGTACGTCTTGCCCATGCGGCGACGATAACCGCTCCGGCCGCTCCTGCCGAGGGTGGCGGCTAGCCGGACGCGCGGCGCCGGGTGCAGTCGGGCGTGTCGCGAAAGCCACTTTCGCGACCTCTGATGTCCCGAAAGTGGCTTTCGCGACACGTCGGCCCGGGGACGACCTCCGCAGAGGGGCCCAGAGGAGGCTCTGCCCTTTGACTCGCCCGCCGATGAGTGAAGATAGGGGCGTGAGCACGACGCGCCGCGAGATCGCCGCACCACATTGGCTGGTGCAGCTGCTCCGCAGCACACCGGTTCCCATTCCCTGGAACATGGTCGCCCGCGCCGTCCTCGCCCTCGCCGTCCCGCTGGCCGTCGGCTACGCGCTCGGCGACATCGGAGTCGGCGCGCTGATCTCCACCGGCGCCCTGCCCACCGTCCTTTCCGAATCCGCCGGCCCGTACCGCTATCGCGCCCGACGGCTCGGCGGTGCCACCGCGGCCGCGGGTCTCGGCTACTTCGCCGGGCTGGTCACCGGTGGCATCCCGGCCGCGTCCATCCCGGTCGTCGTCGGGGTCGCGGCGATCTCGGCACTGATCAGCGCGGCGGGCAGCAACGCGTCGGTCGCCGGGCTCCAGATGTTCGTCTTCTGCGTCCTCGGCACCGGCCAGCACGTCACCGGCCTCCGCGTCGAAGTCCTCCTCGGCTACTTCTGCGCCGGCGCCGCCTGGAGCCTGCTCGTCGCGCTCGCCACCTGGACCTTCCGCGCCACCAGCCCCGAACGCGGCGCCGTCGCGCACGTCTACGTCGAACTGGCCGCGATGCTCTCCGCGACCGACGAGGCCACCTCCCGCGTCGCGCGCCACCAGCTCACGACCGCGATGAACACCGCGTACGACCGGCTCCTCACCGCGCGCTCCTGGCTGTCGGGCCGCGACGCCACGTACCGCCAGCTGCTCAACCTGCTGTCGGCCAGCACCCCCGCCGTCGAGGCGTCGGTCGCGATGGTCAACGCCGGCCGCCACGCCCCGGACGACGTGATCGACCACTTCGTCGCGACGTCGGCGGCCGTACTCGCGAACCAGGACCTGCCCGAGCCGCCCGAAGCGCCCGAAGACGCCGACCCGGTCCTCGCCGCGCTCTACGCCGGGCTCGCCCGGATCGGCAAGGGCGACAACCGGAAACGGCGTGAGGTGCAGCCGTGGCACAAACGCCTTCGCGGCTGGGCGGGGTCGCTCGTCTCCGGTCCGCTCACCTGGTTCGCCGCGCTCCGCCTCACGCTGTGCGTCGCGATCGCCGAAGTCGTCGCGCTGCTCGTCCCGTTCGAACGGTCCTACTGGATCACGCTCACCGTCGGCATCGTCCTCAAACCCGACTTCGGCTCGGTGTTCGGCCGCGCCGTGCTGCGCGGCATCGGCACGGTGATCGGGGTGGGCATCGGCGCGGCCGTCCTCGCCGCGGGCGGCGAAGGCTGGCTGCTGGTCCTCCTGATCGCCGTGTTCGCGGGCGGCGTCGCGGTCGGCAAGGTGCGCAACTACGGCATCCTCAGCGCCTTCGTGACCCCGCTGATCATCCTGCAGATGGACCTCGCCAGCACCGGAAGCTGGGACATCGTGCTCGCGCGGCTCGTCGACACCGTGCTCGGCTGCGCGATCGTCCTGCTCTTCGGCTACCTGCTCTGGCCGGGCAGCCGTCGGCCGCAGGTCGGCGGACGGCTCGCCGACAGCCTCGACAGCCTGGTGAAATACGTCGACAAGGGGCTCGTGCTCGCGCCATCGGGTGAAGCGCGCTTGGAACGTTCTCGCGCCCGTCGCCGCGCCTACCGCGCACTGGCCGACCTGCGGACCGCGTTCCAGCAGGTCGTCGTCGAACCCTCCGCCGCCGGACGGCAGGCCGTCGCCTGGTGGCCGGTGATCGCCGGGCTTGAACGCGTCGCCGACGCCGTCACCGAGGTCGGCGTCACCCTCGGCCGCGGTGCCCCCGCCCCGCCCGACGCCGACATCGCCCTCCTGACGGCCGCCCTCACCGAACTCGCGGCCGCCGTCCGCGAGGAACGGGACCCGGCGGAGATGCCGATGCCCGACAACGACCAGCTGTCCGGCGTCGTCGACCAGATCGGCGCCGCCTTCGACGCCGTGCGCGGCCCCGACCTCGTCGAACGCGCGCCGCTGCGGCTGGTCCGGCGGTTCCTGCCATACCACCGCCGCGCCTGAGACCTCCTCCCACCCGGATGGGGGATGGTGAGCATCGTCTCGAACTAATGTTCGAGTTTTCACGCATAATCGACGCATGCTCGACACTGGTGACACGCTGCCGCCGGGGCCGCGTCACCTGCACATGGTGCGGCCCAACCAGCCCGTTTGGGTCGATCTCAAGCTGGTGTACCCCGTCGGCGCGGTGAAGACCCGCCTGCCCGACGGCCTGGATCTGACCGGCGTCGTCCCCGGGCTGCTGGGGATGTGGCGGGCGACGACGACGGGACACTGGGTCGGCTGGGTCACCTTCCAGCTCGGTCCGGTCGGCCGGGGCGGCACGACGCATTCGCAGTGGGTGCTGGCCGAGGCGCTGCGCCCGCGCGAGGAGCGGAACACGTGGTCGGGAAGCTTCCCCTCCGAGCGGCGGCGATGATCGTCCCGCCTCATGGACGCTGTTGACCGCACGCCAAATCACGCCCACCATGGCCACGTGTCCGTCCACTGGGAGTCCGCGCCGACGCGTTCGGCCGGCGAAGGCGTCGCCGCATTGCTCCTGCGCCGTGGACGGCTGGGTTCCCCGCCCGCGTAGCTCCTCATCTCGCCAAGTCATCCGACGGTGAATCCTGGGAGCACACATGTCCATCGCACTGCCCGACCGTGTCCGCCTCCGCCCCGCGACCGTCCCCGACGGCGGGATCCTCGAAGGGCCGCGGCTGCTGCGGCGCCTGCCGGAGGGTGCCGAAGAACGTCCGTACGAGCTTTTCGCGTTGCGCCCGCTGGGACGGCTGATCGGTGCCGAGATCGGCGGCGTCGACCTCGCCCGCCCGCTGACGCCCGCACTCCACGCCGAGCTGAACCGCGCGCTGCTGGAGTGGAAGGTGCTGTTCTTCCGCGACCAGGACATCACTTCGGCGCACCAGCGCGCGTTCGCCGCCAACTGGGGTGAACTGGAGACGAACCCGTTCATCCCGAAGGGGGAGACCGAGGACACCACCCGGTTCACCCGCTCGGCGAGCATGCCCGCGTTCGAGAACATCTGGCACGTGGACGTCACGTTCCGGCCAGAGCCCGCGCTCGGTTCGGTGCTGCGGCTGATCGAGGTCCCGCCGGTCGGCGGCGACACGATGTGGGCCGACATGGCCGCCGCCTACGACAACCTGCCGGAAGACGTCCGCGAGCGGATCGACGGGTTGACCGCGGTGCACGACTTCATCCCCGGTTTCGACCGCTTCTCCGATCCGGAACTGCTGCTGCGCCACCAGGAAGCGTTCCCGCCGGTCGAGCATCCGGTCGTCCGCACGCATCCGGAGACCGGGCGCCGCACCCTCTTCGTGAACCAGGCGTTCACGACGCATGTCGTCGGCATGGACCGCGACGAAAGCGACCGGCTCCTGCGGTACCTGTTCAGCCGGGCGCATATCCCGGAGTTCCAGGTGCGCTTCGGCTGGCGGCCGGGTTCGGTGGCGTTCTGGGACAACCGCGCCACCCAGCACTACGCCGTCAACGACTACCACCCGCACGCACGCGTGGCCGAACGTGTCGCCATCGTGGGCGACCGGCCGTTCTGAGCGTCCCCACGACGGGTGATCGCCGGGGCGTGCCGGCCGGTTCCTGTGTGACGATGTGGCCATGGGCATCAACTTCGACGAATTGAAGAACAAGGCCACCGACGCTCTCCGCGAGCACAACGACAAGATCGAGGGCGGCCTGGACAAGGCGGCGGACTTCGCGAAGTCGAAGTTCTCCGGTCACGACTCGCAGATCGACTCCGGGGTCGAGAAGGCGAAGGGCTTCATCAACAAGTTCGACGACACCCCCGACAACCCGCCCCAGAACCCGCCCCAGGGCCAGTAACCGCCCGCATTTCGTCCTCTGGATGCGGTACTTGCGTGTGCAAGGACCGCATTCAGAGGACGAAACGCGTCAGGAGACCTCGCCGATCGCGGTGTCGCCGTCGATCGCCGTGATCCGGCCGCCGCGCTCGCCGAGCGCGATCAGGCCGTCGCGCGCGTCCGGCGCGCTGAGGCTGACCCGGACCCCCGCGCGTTCCGCGTCCTTGGCGGCCGCGAACGCTTGCGCCCCTTCGTGACCGGAGTTGACCGTGACCGCGAGGCCACCCGTCGACGCCAGCGAGCCCCGCGCCGCGCCCAGCCGTCCGAGTGCCTCGTCGACGATCGGCAGCAGCGCGTCCCGGTTGCCCTCGGTCATCGCCCGCACCAGCGCCGGGCTCGACCCGGCCACCCGCGTGCCGTCCGTGTAGGACCCGGCGGCCAGCGCCATCGCCAGCGGCCCGCCCTGCGCGCCGATCGTGGCCAGGACGGCCGCGAAGATATGCGGCAGATGCGAGATCCGCGCGACCGTCTCGTCGTGCGAGTCCGCCGGCAGCGGTACGACATGCGCGCCGACGTCCAGCACCAGCCGGGCGACCTCCGCCCACGCGGTCAGATCGGTGTCGTGCTCGACACCCAGCACCCACGCGGCGCCGTCGAACAGCGCCGGGTCGCTCGCCTTCCAGCCGGAGTTCGCCGTCCCGGCCATCGGATGCCCGCCGACGAACTTCGCGTACGGCGCGCGACGGCGGACCGAGTCGAGCACCGGGCCCTTCACGCTGGTCACGTCGGTGAGCACGCAGTGCCCGGCGACCCGCGAAACGGTGCGGAGCACCTCCTCGACCGCGGGCAGCGGCACCGCGAGCACGATCATCGCGTCCCGCTCCGCCGCCTTGCCCAGCGCGGCTTCGACCTGCGTCGTCACGTCGAAACCGGCTCTGCTGGCGGCGTCCGCGTCAGCTTCGGAGGTCGTCGCCCCGAACGTGGTGCGGCCGATCGAATGCGCCGCGCGCAGCAGCGAACCACCGATCAACCCGAGCCCGATCACGCATACGTCCCGCACAAGGCTCATCCTGCCATCTACGGGGCCACACGTCAGAGAACGGCGGCCAGGCGGGTTCCCTGATCGATGGCCCGCTTGGCGTCCAGTTCGGCCGCGACGTCGGCGCCGCCGATCAGGTGCACCGGCAGCCCGGCCGCGCGCAGGTCGTCCACGAGGTCGCGCACCGGCTCCTGTCCCGCGCAGACGACGACGTTGTCCACATCGAGCACGCGCGGCTTGTCACCGACGGTGATGTGCAGGCCGTCGTCGTCGATCCGGTCGTAGGTGACCCCGGTGAGCTGCTCGACGCGCTTGGCCTTCAGCGCGGCGCGGTGCACCCAGCCGCTGGTCTTGCCCAGCCCCGCGCCGATCCCGGACTTCTTGCGCTGCAGCAGGAACACCTGCCGCGGTGACGGCTCGACCTTCCGCTCGGTCAGCCCGCCCGCCGCGTGCTCGGGATCGGTGACGCCCCATTCGGCCATCCACGCGTCCAGATCGAGCGCGGGGGAGGTGGTGTGCGTCAGGAACTCGCTGACGTCCACGCCGATCCCGCCCGCGCCGATCACCGCGACCTTGCCGCCCACCGGTTTCCCGTGCCGGACGACGTCCACATAGGACAGAACCTTGGGGTGGTCGATCCCGGGGAGCGACGGCACCCGCGGCGTCACACCGGTGGCCAGCACGACCTCGTCGAACCCGGCGTCGACCAGGTCGGTGGCAGCCACACGGGTGCCGAGGCGCACCTTGACGCCGGTGACCTCCAGTCGCCGCGTGTAGTAGCGGATGGTCTCCGCGAACTCCTCCTTGCCGGGGATCTTCCGCGCGATCCCGAACTGGCCGCCGATCTCGTCGTCGGCTTCGAACAGTTCGACCGCGTGCCCACGTTCGGCGAGGCCGGTCGCGGCCGCGAGCCCGGCGGGGCCCGCGCCGACGACGGCGACGCGTTTGGTCTTGCGGGTGGGCGAAAGCGTCAGCGTCGTCTCGTGGCCCGCGCGCGGATTCACCATGCAGGAGACCAGTTTGCGCTTGAACGCGTGGTCGAGACAGGCCTGGTTGCAGGCGATGCAGGTGTTGATCTCGTCCTCGCGCCCGCTTTCGGCCTTGCGGATCCATTCCGGGTCGGCGAGGAACGGCCGCGCCATCGACACCAGGTCCGCGTCACCGCTCGCCAGCGCCTCCTCGGCGACCTCGGGCATGTTGATCCGGTTCGACGTGACCACCGGGATCCCGACGTGCGGTTTGAGTTTCCCGGTCACCCAGGTGAACGCCGCGCGCGGCACGGACGTCACGATCGTCGGCACCCTCGCCTCGTGCCAGCCGATGCCGGTGTTGATGATCGTCGCGCCCGCCTCTTCGACCTCCTTGGCCAGCGCGACGACGTCTTCCCAGCGCTGCCCGCCTTCGACGAGGTCCAACATGGACAGTCGATAGACGATGATGAAGTCCTCGCCGACCGCTTCCCGCGTGCGGCGCACGATCTCGACGGCGATCCGCCGCCGGTTCTCCGCGCTGCCGCCCCATTCGTCGGTCCGCTTGTTCGTCCGCTCGGCGAGGAACTGGTTGATGAAGTAGCCCTCCGACCCCATGATCTCGACGCCGTCGTAACCCGCTTCCTTGGCCAGGAAGGCACAATCGGCGAACGCGCGGATCTGGCGCAGCACGCCGTACCCCGAGAGGGCCCGCGGTTTGAAGGGGTTGATCGGCGCCTTGATGCTTGACGCGGAGACGCTCAGCGGGTGATAGGAGTACCGGCCCGCGTGCAGGATCTGCAGCGCGATCTTGCCGCCCGCCTCGTGCACGGGATCGGTGAGTCGCCGGTGCGCCTTGGCTTCCGCGCGCGTCGAGAGTTTCGACGCCAGCGGCAGGAGCCAGCCGGTCCGGTTCGGCGCGAAGCCGCCGGTGACGATCAGCCCGACGCCACCGCGGGCGCGTTCGGCGTAGTACTCGGCCAGTTGCGGGAAATGCGCTTCCTTGTCTTCGAGGCCGGTGTGCATCGAACCCATGATCACCCTGTTGCGCAGGGTGGTGAAGCCGAGATCGAGCGGGGACAGCAGGTTCGGGTACGGGCTCATCGCTGGTCCTTACGCATCGTGGTGGAATGCCTGGAGGACTTCCTCGAGCCACTCGACGTGGCCCTGTTCGGTTCGGATTCCTCCGCGCAGCACGAGGAACTGATGCAACGACTGTCCACTGAGGACGCTGGGATCGGGGAAGTCGTGCTTCTCGATCCGCAGGTAGGCGTCGAGGCGTGCCGCGTGCGCGTCGCGATGCCGGGTGACCTCGGCGGCGACGGCGGCCGGATCGCCGAGGGTGGCGCCGCGGATCTTCACGGCGAGTTCCCTGGCGGTGGCCGACGGGTCGGGTTCGGCGAGCCAACGGGTCAGTTCGGCCCGCCCCGCGTCACCGACGGTGTAGACCTTCTTGTCGGGTTTTCCGGACTGCGCGACGTGGTCGACGGCGACCCAGCCCGCGTCCTCCATCCGCTTGAGGACACGGTAGATCTGCTGATGGGTGGCGTTCCACCACAGCCCGATGGATTTCTCGAAGCGCCGCGTCAGCTCGTAGCCCGAGCCGGACCGCTCGGACAGCGAGACCAGGATCGCGTGCTCCAATGCCATGCACCTAGTTTCATATGCACCTAGTTGCACGGCAAGGCGACGCGCGTCACAAAGCGCGTGAAGGCCCCCTTCCCTCGGCTGAGCCGAGGGAAGGGGGCCTTCACGGTAAAAGCTACGGCTTGCGGGCGATACCCCCGATGACGCGGGACTCCGAAGGGGCCGCGGCGAAGATCGTCTTCTCGTCCGGGTGCCACGCCGGCGCGTAGACCAGGCCCGGCTCCAGCAGCGGCCAGCCGCCGAAGAACCGCCGGAACTCGTCCATCGTCCGCAGGAAACCGGGGTTGGTCGTGGTCTCGTAGTACTCGAGGATGTCGAGCAGTGCCTGCCGTTCCTCGTCGTTTGCCGGGTTCTCGTTGGTCATCTGCGAAAGCACCAGCAGCGAACCCGGGGCGAGCCGGTCGCGGTAGAAGTCCAGCAGCCCGTCGGGGTCCTGCTCGTCCTTGATGAAGTGCATGACCGCGTTGACCACCAGCGCGACCGGCTCCCGGACGTCGATGATGCCGGAGTCCATCACACGGTCCCACAGGTCCTGGGGGTCGAACAGGTCCGCGGCGATCGCGTGGTGGCGATCCGGGTCGGCGGTGTCGGCGAGCAGCAGCGTCGAATGCGCGAGCGCGATCGGCTCGTTGTCGATGTAGAGGACGTGCGTGTCCTCCTGCGGCCGCGCCTCGTCGGCGACCTCGTGCACGTTGCCGGCGGTCGGCAGGCCGGAACCGATGTCGACGAACTGCTTGATGCCCAGCTCCGCGCAGTGCCGCACGGCCCGGCCCAGGAACTGCCTGCTGGTCTTGCAGTAGTCGCCCATGAGCGGCAGGCGCTCGCGCACCTTCTCGGCGAATTCGCGGTCGATGGCGTAGTGGGTGTCGCCGCCGATGAAGTAGTCGTAGACGCGGGCCGCGGACGGCCGGTCCAAGCTGTTCTCGACGGCCTTGAGCGCCGCGTCGTGATCGATCATCGTCATCCCTTTGTCCGCGCCGGAAATCCCATGCTAACCGGCCGGGACGTAGGCCTCGCGGTAGGCGTTCACGGATTCGGTCAAGCGATCGAGCTCCGCGCGGGTGCGGGCGAGCCCGGCCGCGTCGAGGCCCATCGCGTCGCCGATGATCTTCGGGATCCCGCTCGCGCGTTCCCGGAGCCGGGCGCCGTCCCCGGTCAGGCTGATCCGGACGGACCGCTCGTCGTCGGCCTGCCGGACACGCTCGATCAACCCGGACTTCTCCAGCCGCTTGAGCAGCGGCGACAGCGTGCCGGAGTCGAGGTTCAGCACGGTGCCGAGCTCCTTGACCAGCCGCTCGTCCTCTTCCCAGAGCGCGAGCATCACCAGGTACTGCGGATAGGTCAGGCCCAGATCGTCGAGCACCACGCGATAGAGCGCGGTCACGGCCCGCGATGCCGCGTAGAGCCCGAAGCACAGCTGATCGTCCAGGCACAGCGATCCGGTGTTGTCCGTCGGCATCGGTCCTCCTCGTCCCCCATGGTGCGTCGATCATGCCGCAGATCGCCAGTCGAGTGAGCCAAATCTCCTTGGGTGCATTTTAGTTGTGCACAACTGAGTTGTGAGCTACCTTTGTTGCATCGACTTCGGAACCCAGGAGGCAGAAATGACCGCCAACCCGCACGACCTGGCCCTCGAACCGGCCGCACAGGCCTTCGTCGAGGCCACCGCCAACCCGCCGTTCCTCTTCCAGTTGCCGCCGGAGGAAGGACGCAAGGCCGTCGACGAGGTCCAGGGCGGCGACGTCGAACTGCCCGCCGCGGACGTCGAGACCACGCACGTGGACGGCGTCGAGGTCCGCATCGTCCGGCCCCAGGGCGTGACCGGGCCGCTGCCCGTGATCGTCTACATCCACGGCGCCGGCTGGGTCTTCGGGAACTTCCACACCCACGAGCGCCTGGTTCGCGAGCTCGCGGTCGGCGCGGGCGCGGCCGTCGTCTTCCCCGAATACGACCGCTCGCCCGAGGCGCGCTACCCGGTCGCCATCGAGCAGAACTACGCCGTGGCGAAGTGGGTCGCCGAGCACGGCGCCGAAAACGGTCTCGACGGCACGAAGATCGCGATCGCCGGAGACTCCGTCGGCGGGAACATGACCGCCGCGCTCACCCTGCTCGCGAAGCAGCGCGGCGACGTCACCTTCCGTCAGCAGGTGCTCTTCTACCCGGTCACCGACGCGAACTTCGACACCGAGTCCTACCGGAGGTTCGCCGAGGGCTACTTCCTCGCCCTCGACGGCATGAAGTGGTTCTGGGACCAGTACACGACCGATCCGGCGCAGCGCGCGGAAATCACCGCGTCGCCGCTGCGCGCGAGCCTCGACGAGCTCGCGGGCCTGCCGCCCGCGCTGGTGATCACCGCCGAGGCCGACGTCCTGCGCGACGAGGGCGAGGCGTACGCCGCCAAACTGCGTCAGGCCGGGGTTCCGGTGACCGCCGTGCGGTACCAGGGCATCGTGCACGACTTCGTCATGCTCAACACGTTGCGCGGAACGCACGCCGCGGAAGCCGCGATCTCGCAGGCGATCGGCGTGCTGCGCACGGCACTCGAAGGCTGAGGTCCGTCCGGGGTGACCCGTGTCACCCCGGACAACACTTTCCGGTGGCCGCACGTCTCTTGATCCGGATGTGGGAAGTGCGGCGCGGGGGCGTGCCGCCGCCGGGAGGGACGATCGCCATGGGACTGGGCCTGAGCGCCATCCGGCTGGATTCGACCCTGAACCTCGTCATCGTGGTGGTGCTGGCGCTGCTCGCGATCATCGCCGTGCCGTTCTTCTGGGAACGCTGGCGCCGTAAGCTTTTCGGCCGCAGCGCCACGATCCTCCTCGCGGTGGTGCTGATCATGGTCAGCACCGGGATGGGCGGGAACATGATCGGCGGGTTCTTCCCGACGGTCGGTGCCCTGTTCGGCACCGGCGTGTACTCGGGGCAGGGAGTCGACGCCGTCGGCGGGCAGAACGGCGCGGACCTGGACAAACTGGGCGCCGGCGGGGCGATGCGCGCCAAGGAGGGCAAGGGTTCCGTCGTGTACATGACGGTGACCGGCAAGCGCACCGGCCTGACGCGTGACGTCTCGGTGTATTTCCCGCCCCAGTACTACGGTTCCGCGTACCAGGGCTTCAAGTTCCCTGTCATCGAATGGATCCCGAACTATCCGTCCGGGCCCGAAGTGGTCACCGGCCCGTACGGCCTGCCCGCGCAACTCGACGCGGCCATCGCGAAGAACGTGCTCCCGCCGTCGGTGGTGATCATCCCGGATCCGACCGGGAAACCGAAGATCGGCCACGACACCCAGTGTGTCGACGAGGTCGGCGGGTCGGCCAACGACACCTACCTGACCGCCGACATCCGCGACTGGGCGATCGAGAAACTCGGCGCCAACCCGCAGCGGAAGGCGTGGACGATGGCGGGCTGGTCCTCGGGCGGGTACTGCGCGATGAACCTGGTGACCCGGCACCCGCAGTGGTACGGCCAGGCCGCGAGTGTCAGCGGCTACGCGGAAGCTTCGGTGGACGCGGAGACGGAGAACCTGTTCAAGGGCAGGCAGGACATCATCGACGCCAACAAGGTCACGCTGAACCTGCAGAAGCATCCGTCGCCGGTGGACATCCTGGCGATCGCGGGGGACAAGGAAGGTTTCGAGAGTTCCTCGCTCGATCAGCTCCAGGCGGCCGTCCGCGCGCCGGCGACGCTCTCGTCGTGGCGGATCCCGGACGCCGGCCACAACATGAACACCTTCAAGACGCAGATCCCCGACGTGCTGGCGTGGATCGGCGCGCGGACCTTGCCGCCGTCCCCGCCGCAGGACAAGAAGATCGTCACCAATGGCGGGGTCAAACCGTGGCCGCTGCCGAACACTGGTGCCAAGGGCGCGCTGGTCGACGTCGTCGAATAGCTACCCGCGCTTGGCGCGATAAGCCTTGGGGTACAACCGAAGCCGGTCGGGAACACGTTTCCCGGCCGCTCTCGTGACCGCGCCGAGGCGCCGGAGCCGACGCTCGTCCGCGTCTGTCCACTTGAGACTCAAGCGGCCGCGCAGCGCCGCGGGGAGCAAGCCGATCGCGCACAGGGTCAGCACGTTCCCGCCCGCCGGCCGGACGGGACTCCACAAGGCCTCCGGCAGGAACCACCACGGCGGTGGTGGTGTGTCCCGCATGGTGATCGAGTGGAGCAGTTCCCGGACGGTGTGGTTGTCCTCGAGCCGGTTCGCGACGACGTCGTCGAAATAGGCCTCGAATCCTTCGAGGTCCTCGGGCATGTGGTGCTCGCGAAGGCCGAGTAGCAGGCCGAGGCGCCGCCATTCCGCATAGAAGCGGCGCTTTTCGGCGTGGGACAAGGGATGTATGAACACTTCCCGCATGCGGACCGTCGTCCAGAACGTCGATCCGTGCACCCACCGGTAGGCCTCGGGGTTCAGCGCGTGATAGCGCTCGCCGTGATGGTCGACGCCCTTGATCGCCTTGTGCAGCTCACGGAGCCGCTCGGCCTCGGCGACCGCCTCGCGGCCGCCGAAAACCTGGCACAGCAAGGAATCGATGGTCCGGTCGAGCCGGCCCCACGGGTCTTCGGTGTAGTTCGAATGGTCGTGGACACCGGCGCCGACCACCGGGTGCGCGACCTGCAGCAGCAACGCCGTCCCCGCGCCGAGCAGGAGTCTCCGGTCGCCGACCACTCGCCAGGCGACGGAATCCGGGCCGAGCGGGGTCACGGCGGGCAGGCGGGCTTCGGTGCTCATGACGACCTCCCGGAAGAGCGGCGTGCGGCCACTGTCCCACCTTGTTTACAGGCCGTCAATAGCTGGGAGGAGCCCTCTCACCACCTCGGACACGTGTTCGCCGGCGCCGGTGTAGGTGGTCGACACCGGTTGGGAGGTCAGGACGACGACGATGTGGCGATCGTTTTCGCCGACGGTGCCGGAGCTGTGCAGGATCCGGGAGCCGCGGCAGCACGCCCAGCCCTGCTTGATCGACCAGCGAAGGGAACCGACGGCGTCGGGGATGCCGAAGTACTGCCGGACACCGTCGGAACCGCTCTCCGTCGCGCCGCTCAACGCCCGCATGATCGTCGTCCGTGTCCCCGCGCCCGCCCTGTCCAGCAGATAGCGGTAGATCTTCACGACGTCCGCGGCGGTGATCCGGGTGTCGCCCCAGCGGCCGGGGTCCTCAGGCGGGCGCGTGCCGCCGAGGCCGATCTTGGCGGCCCATCGGGTGACGATGGCCGGCCCGCCGAGGGCCGTCCACAGCCTGCTGGCGATGTCGTCGTCGCTGGCCGAGAGCATCCGCTGCACGGTGCTCGCCGGTGTGCCGGCTTGAAGCGCTTCCAGCGCGATGAGGAGCTTCACCAGCGAAGCCGAGGTGTAAGCGCGCTCCGACTTGAGGGAGACCGTGGTCTTCTTGGCGACGCGGTCGTAGACGACCACGCTCACCTGTCCACCTGGGACGAGGCTCGCGAGCGCCTCGGTGTCCACGGACTTCGGCGGCGGGCCCGGCGCCGCCGAGGAGGAGGACGGGGGCGGGGATTCCACCGGTTCCGGTTCGGCTTCGAGGGAGATCACCGCGTCGTCCGAGGCCGCGGCCGCGACCGCCGCCGGGCCGGGACGCGACCGCGGAATCAGCGCCATCGCGAGGATGGCTCCCAGGCACAACCCCACCAGGAGAAAGACTCCGCTCACCTTGCCCACACGACCTGTTGACCGGATCACCCGATCGTGTTCACGGCTAGGCCGTTCGGCCGCCTCGGTTTGCCCGCGAGGGCCCCTGGGTATCCGGCTGCCAAGCCTGAATTCAGGTCGCCAACTCTGGGAGGCGGAGCAATGGCACGTGCACAACGCGCTCGAATCCGGACCGCGGGCGTCCAGCCCGCGCAGGTTCTCGCCGGGCTGTCGAGCCTGGCCTTCCTGGTGTTCGGGATAGTGGGCTTCACCAGGACCGGGTTCGCCGATTTCGCCGGCCGCAGCGACGCGACGGTGCTCGGATTCTCGGTTAATCCCCTTTACAACCTCGGGTTCGTCCTGCTGGGCGCGATCGGTCTGCTGCTGACCTTCGGCTCGGGGCGGTCCCGGGTCTTCGGTCTCCTGACGTTCGTCGCCTTCGGGGCGCTGTTCGTCTGGGGTCTGATGATCGCCGGCACCGTTTCGACGAATCCGGTGTCAGAGGCGGGGAACCCGTTCAACCTCAACTCCACCGACAACTGGCTGCACCTCGGCCTCGCCGCCCTCGGGCTGCTGATCGCGTTCCTGCCCGCGCGGCACAAGGTGCTGCTGCCGGAGGACGAAGACGAGACCGTGGTGACGGACCGGGCCGACAGCGCCACCGTCGTCGAGCCCCTTCCGGACGCCTCGCGACGGCCGAAGCATGAGAAAGGCCCGACCGTCGCTCGTGACGAGCGACCGCCGGGCCTGGCCCACTAGGTCTCAGTAGCCGTATTCCTGGGCGGGAGCGCCTTCCTCCTTCTTGGGGGCGGCGTTCCCGCTCTGGGCGGCCTTGTTCTTCACCGGCGCGGTGCTCTTGCAACCCGCGGGCTCGATGACGAACCAGGTGCCGCCCACGCCGTGCCCGTTCGCCTCACCGGCGTTCGCGTCCTTGGCGTAGCGGTAGACCGCCCAGCCGCCGACGGTGACCTGCGTGGTGCCGTCCGCGCGCTTCACCGTGCCGAGCAGCTTCTGGTCGATGCCTTCGAGTTGGACGTCGCCCTCGGCGAGCACCGGCGGCCAGGTCTTCGCGCAATCACCGTTGCAGGTCGGCTGCTTGTTCTTCTTGTCCTTGGTGAACATGTAGAGGGTGAAGCCCTCCTGGTCCACAATGGCCGGTCCGATGCCGTCGACGTTGCTCGCGACCAGCTTCGTGGCGCCGTCCTTCTGTTCGGCCGGAGCCTCCTCCTTCGCGGCCTGGCCGGCCTTGCCGCCCTTGGCGTTCGCGGCGTACCAAGTGCCGCCGACGCCCTGCCCCTTGGTCTCGCCCGCCTTGGCGTCCTTGGCGTAGCGGTAAAGCGCCCAGCCGCCGACGGTGACCTGCTTGCGACCGTCGGCGCGGGTCACTTCGCCGACCAGCGCCTGATCCACGCCTTCGATCTGGACGTCGCCCTCGGCCAGCACGGGCGGCCAGGTCTTCGCGCAGTCACCGTCGCAATTGGACTTCGGCGGCTTCGCGCTGTCCTTGTCGAAGCGGTACAACGTGAACCCGTCCTTGTCGACGAGCACCTGGCCGAGGTCGCCGGCGTCGGCGACGGCCACCTTGGTCTCGCCCTTGGCCGCGGGGGCGTTCCCTCCCGCCCCCGCCACCGCGGCGGCGGGAGCGACGGCGGGCGCCGCCGTCTCGGTGCCGCCCGAGCAGGCCGACAACGCAACCAGGCCCACGGCCGCGGACGCCGCTGCGACGACGAAACGCTTGCGAAGCATGGGATTTCTCCTTGTTCGTAGGGGTTCCGCGGCTTGGCGCGGTGAGCTTGTACCCCCTACACGGAGCCGGTGCGGGACCGGTTCAAGGAGTTTTCGGATTTTCTTCGCGGGCGTCCAGCGCGGCGTCGACGAGCACCCCGGCCGACCCGGTGTAGTTCGCCGGATCCAGCAGCTCGGCGAGGGAATCCGCGGGGAGGACTCCGGTTATCTCCGGCAGATCGGAAAGAACCTCGCCGAGCGGCTTGTCCTGCTCCAGCGCGAGCTTGGCCGCGCGTCCCAGCGCCTCCTTGGCCCGTGTCTTGCCGAGCAGCGGGGCGAGCACGGCCGACAGGCGCTCGGAGACGATCTGGCCGTGCGTGAGGCCGAGGTTCTCGCGCATGCGCTCGTCGTGCACCACCAGGCCGCGGGCGAGCTCGGCCGCCGTATGCGCGGCGCCGCCGGTCAGGCGCAGGCATTCGCGCAGCAGCTGCCACTCGGAGTGCCACGCGCCCGCGGACCGTTCGTCCTCGGAGAGCACGGCCTGGGTGACGCCCGTGGCCAGCACCGGGACCTGGAGCGCGGCCGACCGGATCAGCGTCGCGAGCACCGGGTTGCGCTTGTGCGGCATCGCCGAAGAACCGCCACGGCCCTCACCCGCCGGCTCGGCGACCTCCCCGACCTCGGTGCGCGTCAGGAACTGGACGTCGACCGCGATCTTCCCGAGCGCGGCGGCCGTGAACGCGAGTGCGGCCGCGAGGTCCGCCGTCGGGGTGCGGAGGGTGTGCCAGGGGAGCGTGGTCTCGGCGAGACCGGTCTCCTCGGCGAAGGCCGTCTGGAGCCGCTGCGGATAGCCATCGGGCAAGTCGGCGAGGCGCGCGTACTCGGCGTACGCGGCCCTCGTGCCCGCCGCGCCACCGAGCGAGACCGGGAGGACGACACGGTTCAGCCTGTCGAGCGCGTCGAGCGTCAATTGACGCCAGCCCGCCGCCTTGAGCCCGAACGTGGTCGGGACCGCGTGGGCGGTGAGGGTGCGCCCGGCCATGAGCGTGTCGCGATGCGCGCGGGCGAGGTTCGCCAGCGCGTCCGCCGTCGCCTCGAGATCCGCGACCAGGAGCGCCCGCGTCCGCGCGGCGACCAGCATCATCGCGGTGTCGAAGATGTCCTGGCTGGTGGAGCCGCGATGGACGTACTCCGTTCCGGCGGCCTCGGTCAGCTCCTTGATCAGCCCCACGACCGGGTTCGCCGTCTCACGAGCCGCCCTCGCCAACGCGACCACGTCGATCTCGGCCGACGCGGCGGCCTCGGTGATCGCCTCCGCGGCTGCCCGCGGGATCAGCCCGGTGGCGGCCTGCGCCCTGGCGAGCGCCGCCTCCGTGTCCAACAGGGCCCGCACCCAGGCGAGATCACCCGTCGCCGCCTCGGCGGGCGTGCCGGCGCGGACCGGGGACAGGAGGCCGGAATCGGGATCGGCGTTCATCGGCCCAGCATCGCACTTCAAGGTTTCAGTGGCCTGTCCTCCCGTCGATGCGCTCGCGCAGCAGGTCGGCGTGCCCGGCGTGGCGCGCGTACTCCGCGATGTGATGGGTCAGCAGCCACCGCAGCGAGAACGGCTCCCCGTCGCGGCGGCTCTTGCCCGTGTCGTCGAGCGACGCGGCCGCCACGATCTCGCGCGACCGCGCGCACTCCTCGTGCCACGCCGCCCACGCGGCCTCGACGTCACCGCCGGTGTCCTCGAAGTCCTGCTCGGGCCACTCGTCGGAGTAGTAGAGCAGCGGCACGTCCTCACCCGCGAACTGCAGGCGGAACCACCAGCGCTCGACGCCCGTGAGGTGCCTGAGCAGCCCGTGCAGCGACATGCTCGACGGCTCCACCGACCGCAGGGCCATCTGCTGCGGTGTCAGCCCCTGGCACTTGAGCTCGAAGGTGCGGCGATGCCAGTCGAGGGTCGACGTCAGGATCTCGCGCTCACTCGCCACACGCGGAGGCTCCGGACGGTCGCCTTCCCAGTTCGGCGCGTAGTTCTCGTCAGGGATCGTGTCCATGCCCCCGACCTTGGCAGAGACCCCCGACAATTCGGTCGCGCTCCGGCGGCCGCCCCGCCATCCTGGTGGTCGACGGCGGTCTACTAGACTCGGCCGCACGGGCCGTTAGCTCAATTGGTAGAGCTGCGGACTTTTAATCCGTAGGTTCTGGGTTCGAGCCCCAGGCGGCCCACTTACAGATTTCCGCTGGCTGGCGGAAATCGCCGATTCGACGGCCAGGTCGCCTCATCGGCTAACTCGACGGCACTGAAGCCCTGAGCGGACCGTGCGTGTCGTGTCCAGCGACGCGGCTGCTGCCTCCTTCAAGCTGGGCGAAAACGATCACGTTGTCGCGGTAGGAGCGCACGGTTCGGTCGAAGGAGCCGCCGCAGGTGATCAGCCGCAGTTCCGGGCCGCCGGTGCGCCCGTAGACCTCCTTGGTGGGGAAGCGATCTTTGGCGACGCGGATGGTTCGGTGCACCACGAAGGTGACGACGGAGCCGTCCGCGCGTTCGACGGTGACGCGGTCGCCCGCCGCGAGTTCATGCAGCCGGAAGAAGATGCCGGGCTGGGCCGCGCCGTCGACGTGGCCGACGATCACCGCGGGCCCGGTCTGTCCGGGCGCCGGTCCCGGCTCGTACCAACCGGCCTGCATCGGGGTGGCCACCGACGGGATCTGCATCCGCCGGTTCGCGTCGAGGCCGAGCTTGATCAGTGACGAGTCGGCGTCGATCTTGGGGATGTGCACCGCGATCGGGGCCACCCGGATCGTGGGGTCGACGGCCGGCGGCGACGGCGGTGAGGCCGGAGCGGCGTGCGTCGTGCCGGGCGCGGCGGCTATCGCTGCCGGCGACGGCGTCATGTCCGTGGTCAGGCCGATCACCAGTCCCAAGGCCGCCGCGGCGGCCAGGGTCGCGGTGATCGCGCCGAACGCGGGACGTGGCGTGGGGCGCGGCCACTCCTTGTCCCGGCGCAGCTGCCGGCCGGCCTGATAGAGCGGCTCCCAGCTGACCGCGACGATGATGACGAGGGACGCGCTCACCACGGCGAAACCGGTATTTTCCGGCAGGACCGTGACGGCGGTCAGCATCCACGACAAGCCGAGCAGCACGAGCAGGGTGAGCCGGGTCTGGATTTCGGACACGGTCATGACCCACTCCAGTCGAACAGGAGGGATGGTGTGGTGTGGCCGGGGCTTGGCCACACCACACCGTTCCCCCTAGCGGAGGTGACGACGGCGCGCGGATACCGCCGTCACCATGAGCAGGGCGATCACCAGAACCGCCAGTCCGCCACCGACGATTCCGCCGACGACACCCTGGTGATCTCCGGCGGTGCCACCACCGCCGGCCTCGACCGCGCCGGCCGGCACCGGGTATCCGGCGTCGACGTGCTCGCCCGAGGACCCGTGCGTGGCCGCTGCCACCGAACCGCTGTGCGCTCCGGCTTCGTGGGCGCTGCCGACCGCCGACGAAGTGAGACCGCCGTGACCGCTACCCACCAGGTAGCCGGTCGCGGTACCGGTGGTGCCGTGCGCGGTGCCACCGGTCTGGTGACCGGCGGTTCCGCCGGTGCTGCCACCGGACGGCGAACCCGGGTGGGTTCCTGGCAGGTTCCCGGAGCCACCGTGCGGGTCACCGGTGCCAGGTGCCGGTGCCGGTACCGGTGCCGGGCCGGCGGGGGCGAGGTAGGCGGTGCCAGTGGCGCTGGCCTGCTCTCCGTTCGCCGTGGTGCCGGTGACCGTGACGGGTGCCGCGGTGGTGTCCGCGGCCGGTGTGACCGTTCCGGTGCACAGGGTGCTTTCCTTGGCGGCCAGCGTGCTGTCAGCACAGGTCATCGCACCATTGGAAGTGGCGCCGGAGACGTTGCCGACGGTGCTGGTGCCGGTGTTGGTCACCGGCACGGTCACCGTCGCCGGTTGGCCGGCGGCGACCGGTACGGCGTTGTCCGGTGCTCCGGCGTTGGTGCCGTTGACCGTGGGCGTGCCCATGGTCAGGTGACACGAACACCCGGTGTCGGCCGGTGCCGACGTCTCCGGGCCGGTGGTCGTCGCACTGGCGGTGCTGTCACCTGTGCCGGTACCGCTGGCGGAGGTCGCCGGCATTGTCTTGGCGACGCTGGTGGCTCCGCTTGGCGCGAGCCCTCCGGTGATCGCCGAGGTAGCGGCGGTCACCGGGCTGGACAAGCCCGATCGTGCGGAGCTGACCGGCTCGAGGACTCGTGTCACGGAGGTGTCCGATCGAGTCGCCGATCCGCTGCCCGCCGACGTGGTCGAGCTGGTCGAATGGGCGCCGGTCGTCGTCGCGGATGCCGAGGTCGTGCTGGTCGATGCCGCCGTCTGCGGCTGCACGAGTCCCGACACCAGCGACGTCACGGTGTTCAGCGGACTGGTGCCCGCGGTCGTCTGGTTACTTGTTCGCGGTGGCTCGGTGGCCTCCTCGGCGTGGGCCACACCCACACCGAGGAGCATCAAGCCACCTGCGAGTAACCCGGTCTGGATGGACCGTTTTACCCAGGTACGCATGAGAAACCTTTCCAAGCTCTGCTGGGGCCGATCAGTGATCTCGGCGGTGTCCGGCCGTCGTCAGCCGATATCCGTCAGTGCGTGCTCGCGCCGGTGAGCGCGGACAGCGGCGACGCGGCGGACAGCGGCGACGTGGTCGAGCCGGTCGACGTGGTCGACGCGGCCGATCCGGTCGAGGTGGTCGACGCGACCGACTTGGCCGACACAGCCGACTTGGTCGACGTGGTCGAGTCGGCTGAGGCGGCCGTGGTGGTCGAGTTGGCCGGGTCGCACGTGCACACACCGGTGGTGGTGTAGCGCTGCGAGAACCCGACGGTCGAGGTGTTGCCGGCGGCGTCCTTACCGGTGAAGGTGGCCTTCACCGTCTTGGCGCCGGTACCGGCGGTGAACCCGATCGTGCACTGGGTGCTGGCACCCGGGGCGAGCGTCGTGCTGCCACAGGTGACCCGGCCGTTCTGCGAGGTGCCCCGCAGGTCGGTGATCGGCGCGGTGCCGGTGTTGGTCATCTGCACCTTGATGGTGGACTTGCTGCCGGCGGGCACGGTCGCGGTCGAGTTCGAGCCGATCACGGCGCCGTTGACCGTGGGGTTGCCGGTGATGGTCAGCTTGCCGGCGCCCGCGGGCGTACCGGTGTAGAAGACCCGGCAGGCCTTGCTCTGCTGGGTGCCGTTCGGACCCGACACGGTGAAGTTGAACTGCGCGGTGTTCGAGCCCGGCCGCGCCGTCGTGGTGACGGTGCAGCGGGTGGTGCTGCCCGGTGCCAGCTGGCCCGAGCCACAGTTCAATTTGCCGAGCGAGGTGTCGCCACCCAGCCCGGACACCGGGACGGTGCCGTTGTTGGTCACCGGAACTGTGATGGTGACCGTGCTACCCGACGGAACGTTCGGGCCGGGAGCGGTGCCCGCGGCCTTCCCGTTCACCAGCGGAGTGCCGACGGAGATGCTCGCCGACGGCTGCGGCTGCGGCTGCGGCTGTGGCTGCGGAACCGGAACCGGGACCGGCGTCGGCTGCGGCGTCGGGTGCGGAACCGGGACCGGGTGCGGAGCCGGCTGCGGGGCCGGGGTCGGTTGCGGGACAGGAACCGGGGTCGGTTGCGGAACCGGCTGCGGGGTCGTCCCCGGCACCACGTTGCCGAGCAGACCGGTCACCGGCGAGAGGATCCCGCCGATACCCGGCAGACCCGGAAGCGGAGACTCACCCGGCTGGCCGGCGCCGGGAAGACCCGGAAGCGGCAGGCTCGGCAGACCCGGAAGGGGTGCGCCCGGCGTGCCGGGAGCAGGCGTGCCGACGTAGCGGATCGTCGTCTCCGAGCTGATGGTCGAGCCGTTCGGCTTGGTACCGGTGATCGTCAGCTTCGCGCTCTGCGAGCCCGGCTTCGCCGGGGCCGTGAACGTGTAGGTGACGGTGCCGCCCGGCGCGACCGAGGTCGCGGACGGGGTGACGGTGCCGCCGGGGAACGAACCGCTCAGGTTGGTGAGCGGCTCGGTGCCCTTGTTGGTGAAGGTGACCGAACCCGAGACCGGCGAGCCGGCCGGGATGGCCGGACCCTCGCCCGAGATCGGCTTGCCGCCGATGGCCGGGACGCCCGGTTGCATCGGCGTCGAGCCGGCAGGCGAACCGCCGAGCGCGCCCCCGACGATCGGCAGGCCGCCGGTCGGGAGGCCGCCGGTGAGGGTCTCGCCGCTCGAGCCGGGCAGGCCAGGAAGGCCGAGCGACTGGAGCGTCTTGATGTTGTCGGTGATCTTCAGGACATCCAGCATCGCGGCCGGGTCGCCGCTGCTCATCTTGTCGAACGCGGTCTGCCACAGCAGGCGCATCGCGTCGAAGTTGTTGCCCGCGAAGGACAGGTACTCGTCCGGGGTGAACACCGTGTCCGGACCGAGCCGGTTCATGATCTCGGCGACCTGGAGGGTGTTGTAGAGGTAGTCCGGTGCCAGGACCTTCGCCGGGTCGGGAATGCTCGGCATCCCCTTCTGGACGAAGGCGGCCACCTTGTCCGGCGTCGGCAGCCGGGACATGTCGACGGCCATGGTCTTGGTGTCGATGGGCAGGCCCATGCCGCCGCACCCGGTCGCCATCGTCAGATAGTCGGTCCCGTGGCCCCGCACGTGCGAGGGGTTGAAGATCGGGATCCAGCCCAGCGGTCCGCCGTAGGCGTCGACGACCGGCATGTGCGAGTTCCCGATCGCGCCACTGGCCATCGACAGGATCAGGTTCTTGTACGCCGGGTCCGTGTGGTAGGTCAGGGCGTGCGAGTTGCTGCCGAGCAACGGAATCCCGTCCTCGTTCTTCCACATGTGCTGCAGGAAGAAGTCGCACGCGTCGCCGCCGCCCTCGTGGGAGGTGTCCCCGGTCGAGTGGCCGGCGCCGGACTGGTTCGGGTCGACGGACGTCTGCTTGGTCTCGCCTCCGAACAGGCCACCGGTGAAAATGCCACCGCTGAGCACGTCGCCGCTGAGGAACTTGCCCACGGTCGGGATCTGCGCGGTCGGGAGGTCCCCGGTGGCCGACGTCGTAGAGGGCTGGCCGCTGGTGGTGCCGCTCGTCCCGGAAGCACTCACCGGCGAGCTGGGCTGAGAGCTCGCGAACAGTGAGGTGGTGTCCGTTCCGGAAAGGCCAAGGCCATCCAGGCCCGGCAAGGAGGCGGCAGCGGCGTTGGCGGTCAAACCGATCAGCGCGAAGGTCGCGGTGACCGACATCGCGGCCGCGTTGCGCAGCGTGCGACTCGACCGGCGGGAACATGGATTCGCGAGGGAAAGGCCGATGGGGGCCCTTCCGCTGGGGACATCGGCGCGATGGCGCCGAGTCCGACGTGTGAATTTCATTTCAACGCTCCAGTTGATGAGCGCCTGCCGATAACATCGGCGCGGCGGTTGACGTGTCTGCTGTGAAACGGGTGTTGTTCTTTGCCGACAGCCCTTGGACACCAGCCGTTGATGGAGGTAGTGGCAGCGGGAACCACCGACTTGCGATTTCAGCCCTGAGTTCGCGAGCCGGCCGCCGAGTTGCACCTCGACGGTCCTGCTGTCGCTACCGATCAATGGATTTGCTTCGCGATCGCTTTCGCGTGAATCGCGTTGGCAGCCGACACGTCAGTCCGGCGACACCGAAGGATCATCCGCACGCATACGGAGCGGGAGATGGTGATCCGAGACCGGCTCGCCGATCGTGAACCGCGAGCCGATCGGTCCGCCGTCGAAGATCGCGGCGGAAGTCGATGAACCACCCTGTGCGGCCGACGTGCCCGACGAGGGGGCGCTACCGGGCAGCACCGCCGGCGAGATCGGGACGATCGGCGACAGCGGCGACAGCGGCGATGGGGTGGCGGGGTTGGTCAAGCGAGGCAGTGCGTGATCGGCCGCCGGAGCCGGCGAAAGCGGCGCCGCGTCGGTCACGCTGACGGCCGCGGCCGCGAAGTCGGCCGTGGGCACCGGCGCGTCAGCGGCCGGTTCCGGCGCCGCGACCGGAGCGATGTCCGGCATCGCCGGGACGAACGACGTGGCCTCGGGGTCGGGTGTCTTCGGTGAGATCACCGAGGTGACCGTCACCGTGACCCAGCCGACCGTCCGTTGCGCCGCCGACTCCGTCACGGTCAACGGTGCGGCCACCTCGGAAACCGTCTGGACCGCGGGCGCGACCAGAGCCGAACCCGTGTCGGTCACCGAGCGGACGGTCCGCGTCGTCGTCTCCAGCACCGGCTCGGTCAAGGCGGTGACCGCCTCGCCGGCGGTGCCGACGACGGCGGCCGCGGTGTTCGCCGTGCCGAGCACCTGGTGTGTCGCCGCGACGGCGTCCGAGGTGACCTCGCGGACCGTCGTCCGCACCAGGTCTCCCACGTTCGTCGGCGGCGGAACCGGGACGGATCGCGGCGGGTATTCCGGAGAGTCTTCGGCCGGTGAATCAGCGGCGACCGGGAGAGGGGAAACCTCCTCCGCGGTGGCCGAACCCGCCAGGACGGCGGCACCGGCGAAGCCGGCGATCGCCAGTCCGCCCAGCGTGCCGAAACGGAGCAAGGCGCGCCCGCGACGACCGTGCGAAACGGGCGACGCGCCCGTTTCACCCCGAGTCGTTCGCAGCCACACCATCGCACTCCACCATTTCCGGTTTGCTCGAAGGTTGCCCCAACAGACGACAGTAAGGACCCGTCAGGCGATAGGGAATTGCCACTTACGGGACCCGCCGTCGCCACTCCATACAGTCGGCGGCTCCCGCATGAACCACTTTCCGTCGGTGTCGAAATGCGGGCGCCCGACCCAAAGTGCACGATCGGGTGAATCGGAAAATCGTTGATCAACCGCTTGTCGCGATCTGGACTTCGTGGCACATTGGATCGATCGTCACGATTCGATAACGGCACATCGTTATGACTGGTAGCAGCGGCGGAACCGGCGCCGTGATCGACTTCATAACGTTTTGCCCATCCCGCGTAAGGGAATGGACGGACCGACGTTCCCGGGACATGGAGGCCGTGTTCAATCCCCGAAACGAGCGCGTTCGCGAAGAACCTTCGGAAATGGCCGCCGCGGTGGAGATCCTGGTCTACGCCGACCGGCTGAATACGCGTCATGGGGTCGCGCGATCGCTGCAGGGCGCGCCGGGAATCGGGCGCGTCGAATGCGCGGCGACCGGCGACGAACTCGTCAGCAGGTACGTCCGGTCGCCTGCCGACGTGGTGTTCGTCGCCGTCCGGCCGGGCGAGCCGTCCGGTCCCGCGGCCGCGGCGACCTTGCTGTCGGTCGCGCCCGATGCCGCGGTGATCATGTTCGGCTCGCCCGGCACGGTCGCCGCGGCGAGCAGCGTCCTGGTGCCTGGTGTCGGCGGATTCCTCCAGAATCACGACGGCCTGTACCCCGAGCTGGCCATCGCTGTCGCGCCCCATGACATCGCACCGCCCGCCGTCGAACGTCCACATCTGTCCGAACGCGAGCTTCAGATCCTCTGGGGTATGGCCCAAGGCAAGCGGAACCTCGATATCGGCGCCGATCTCGCCCTCTCCGAGGACAGCGTCAAAACTCATTGCAAGCGGATCTTCCGCAAATTGGGTGTCCACGACCGCGCCGAAGCGGTCGCTGCGGGCTTTCGTGCCGGTTTCCTCTCCTGACGCCGTGTGCGGTGGATCAAGCTTGCGGGGCTATCCGGCGCGGAGTCGCCGACCCTGGCCTAGGCCGACGACGTCGATCCGGCGAACACGAGGCCCGTCCGGCCGCCTCCGCGACCGGGACGAGCCCGTTCCTTCGCATATGAAGCGGCATTGCTTCGGTCATTTTCAGCCTTTCTGGGCGTCGAGCCACTCGGCGAACGTGGGGCCCGCGAGCTTGGCGTGCGGACCCGGCAGGAAAGCGCCGGCCGCCGCGATTTCGGCGTCGGGCATGCCGGAGCCATCGACGCCGACGACCTCGATGCCTCGGCGGGCAGCGAGGAGACGGGCCGCGTCCGCCATGATTTCCTTGCGGGGCCCCGCGATTTCGGGGATCGGCGGTCCCGGGTCCTGCTGGGCGACGGCGAGGTCGACCAGTTCCTCCGCGACGGTGCGGCAGGCCACGAGCTGAGTGGGCAGGGCGGGCAGGTGGACGACGTCACCCTGCTGCCAGTCCAGGAGCTGGCCGACGAACTCGTGGAACTGCGCGGCCCGCAGGAGGCGAACGGGGAGAGGGCCCGCCAGGAGGAGTTCCTCGTGCACCTTCTTGGCGGCGAGGAAACCGGCGGTGGCCTTGTCTGCGCCGATGATCGACGCCGCGGTGATCCGGGCGACGCCCGCCTGACGGCCGGCTTCGTGCAGATTGCGGGCCGATACACGGAAGAATTCCGTCGCCGCCTCCTGTTCGGAGCCGTGCCACGAGGCGACGTCGATGATGCCTTCGGCTCCGGCGAGTGCTTCGTCGAGTCCTTCGCCGGTGCCGATGTCCACGCCGGTGGCCCGGGACATCGGCACGACGTGGTGGCCTCGTTCGGTGAGGACGTCGACGACGTGCCGTCCCAGCCTGCCGGTCGCTCCGGCCACTGCGAACTTGCTCATGTTTCGAACCTTTCTGGGAAAGTCAGTCGGTGTAGTTCCGGCCGGGCGGCATGCCGGGAATCGGCTTGGCGATGAGCGCGGCGGGGGCGAAGAAGCCGATATGCGCGATCGCCATGACGAGCGTCCAGAGCGCCTTGGCGTCGTAGCAAGCGGATGCCTTGGCGTACAACGAATCGGGCACCCGCTCGCCGGACGGGTTCGGGGTGAGGACCGCCTCGACGAGTTCCAGCGCGATCCGTTCGGGGTCGGTGAAGCAGGTGGCGTCCTGCCAGGTCGCCACCGCGGTGATGCGTTCTTCAGGCTCCCCGGCCTGCCGGAGAGCGCCGGTTTCGCGGATCGTGAAGTACGTGCTTCCGAGCAGTTGCCCGGCGCGCAACTGCAGCAGCGCGATGGTCGTCGGGGGAATCGCGCCGTTCTTGAGGACCTTGTGCAGACCGCCCGCGACCTCAGCCATCTCGGGGACGAAAGGGATCGGGTTGGGCATGCGCGAACGCGGGCCCGCCGTCGTCGACATGGGGATGGGTTTCCTTTCTCTTGGCGTCGTGCCCAAGAGATCCCGGCGACCCGATTCCCGTGACAGAACGGCCTTGTGACGCAGGCCACTGGGTTTCCGCGTTCAGGCGCCCAGGCGGTTGTAGATCCGGCTGGCCAGGGAAGCGGCCAGCTGGTTCAACGGGCTCCAGGGCTCGCTGAGCGCGAACCGGCCGAGCAGCTCCGCCACCGCGTAGGCCTCGGCTTCCGAGAGCAACGTCGCGCGCTCGTCTCGCAGCCCCTGCTCGGCCAGGCGGGTGAGAGCTTCGGCGTACTCGTCCAGGTCACGCACCTCTGCCAGGCCGTACCGCTCGTCGAGCGAATCTCCCGCGAGGTCGTCACTCATGGCCCTGGGTGCTCCTTCTGCTGTCGTCCAACCGGCGCGCTGCAGAAAATCTATGGTGGCTGGGGTAGACATTCAACGGCGGGTGTGTGTAATGTTCTCCTTGTACCGAGAAAGACAACGTCAAGCAGGCGCGGGAGATGACGTAACTACCCGCGAGATGTGAGATGAGCCGGCCAGGCGGGTGCTTGGCCGGGAGCAAGATCTCAGGGCCGGGTTGTGAAGAAGGTTCGACCAGGTAGTGCCGGCCCTGGCGGAAGTGCACGAAGCGGGCGGAGCACGTGCGCCCGTGAAGAACGCGTAGTTGTAGTCAGTCAATGCAGTTGCAGGACCGGTCAGGTGGCCGGAGCCGATCAGTGACGGGGCTCCGGGCAGTGACCAGCGGCGTCAGCGTGCTGGGACCGATCAGTGGAAGGGTTCCCGCCGGTGTCGTCCGTAGCAGGTGAAGTAGCAGTACCCAGTAAGTGGAAAACACAGGAAAGAAGGGAACGGCAACATCATTGGATCGCCCGCAGCGGCAAGGTAGCGCCGCGCGGGTGCCGTAGTTCCATCGAGTTCGGAGGTGGTTCGCGGTCACGAATGAGCGATCCCCGCGAGGTCCGGCTTCCCAGCGGACGCGGGTGCAAGAGGCCGGCGGTCACGTCGGTTGACAATGGTGAAACCCAACCCTGAGGACCCCGGGTGCCGTGCTGGCACCCGGGGTCCTTTGTGATGTGGAGGTGGAATGATCCCTGCCCAGAACGGACCGGCCTCGCCCGACGGGGCCGACAAATTCGATGACGAGCACTACCCCGCCTACACGATGGGCCGGGCCGCCGACATGCTCGGCGCCACCCAAGGCTTCCTGCGCAGCCTCGACGAGGCCGGGCTGATCACCCCGCAGCGTTCCGCCGGCGGCCATCGCCGCTACTCCCGGCACCAGCTCCGCCTGGCCGCCCGGGTGCGGGAACTGGTCGATCAGGGCACCGCCGTCGAGGCCGCCTGCCGCATCGTCACCCTCGAAGACCAGCTCCACGAAGCCCAGCGCCTCAACGCCGAACTCCGCGCCGACGACTGAAATCCCCGCCCTGTGAACGCCCTTGTCCGGATCGGGCAAGGGCGTTCGTGCGTGGATGTCGAGACGGCCGAGCCCGCTCCGACCCCCTTCCGGAACACCGGAGCGAAGGAGGTCTCGCGATGAGCAAAGTGGTGCTGGACGTGTCGATGTCGCTGGACGGTTTCACCGCCGGGCCGAATGTCCGGGCTGAAGAGCCCATGGGCGACGGCGGGGAACGGCTGCACGAGTGGATGGCCGGGGAGGGCCCCGACGCCCGCGTTTTCGAGGAGGTGAACGCGAGGGTCGGGGCGGCCGTCATCGGCAGGCGCACCTTCGACCTCGGTCTTCGGCCGTGGGGCGGGACGCCGTGGCCCGGTGTCCCCAGCTTCGTGATCACCCACCGGACCAGGGAAGACCTCCTCGGCGACAACGGCGGCACGTTCGCCTTCGACGGGCTGGAGGCCTCGGTCCGGCGTGCCAAGGACGCGGCAGGGGAGAAGGACGTCCTCGTGCTCGGGGCCGACGTCGCCGGGCAACTGCTGGCCGCGGGCCTGCTCGACGAGGTCCACCTCCACCTCGCCCCCGTGGTGCTGGGCCGGGGGACCTCAGTGTTCGGCGGGCGTCTTGGCGAGCTCGTCCCCCTGGGTGAACCTGTCGCGGGCGCCGCCACCCACCTGCGTTATCGCGTCCGGTGACTACCACGGGATGGTGGCCCGGATGACGGACGAGATCGGTTCGAGGTCGGCCACGAGGCGATCGAGTTCGCCGGGGCTCAGGGCGTTGTAAGGCGCCTCCGCGAGCCGGTCGGTCATCGCCTCGACGCGCTCCTTCGTGGCCCGGCCCGAGTCGGTGAGCCGGTCGTCGGACCCGATCAGGCCGCGGTCGCGCATCCCGTCCACGACCGCGGCCAGCTGCGCGGCGGGGAGATGCCAGACCCGGCCGAACTCGTTCGCGGGGATGCCGACGGACAGGGCGTGGAGCACGTGGCATTCCGTCCCGCCGACACCCTCGGCCACCAGCGCGACGGTGTGGCCGTCGCCGCGGTGCTCACGCAACAGGGTGGCCGCGTGCCACAGCCGCGCCACGGGTTCCTCCGGGACCGGGAGCGTCCGGACGGCGGCGAAAAGGGCCCGTCCCTCGACGGGTGCGCTGGTCGCCGCTTTCAGCAGGAGTTCGCCGGCGCGGGTGACGCCGGGGTCGTCGGCGAGGTCACCGAGGATCCGCCGCATCCCCGCGACGCAGCCCCGTTCGCGGGCGGCCAGCGCCGCTTCGGGCGTGGTCAGCTCCCAGACCTTCGGGAGATGCCGTGCCACCTCGCCCGGGGCGAAGTTGTAGAAGATCGCGTGGATCACCTCGGCGGGCACCGACCGGCCGAACGGCGCGGCCCGTCCGGCGAAGTAGGCGTCCCACTGGTTGCGCAGGCCGAGCGCGATCAGCGCCTCGTCCGACTCGTCGGCGAAGTAGGGGATCAGGCCGATGGGCTCGACCAGGTCGTACATGCGGCGGGCGACGGGTTCCGGGTGCGACATCTCGTCTCCTGTGGTCGTGGCGGGGCGCCCTCGTGGCGACCCTCTCGACCAGGCCACGAACGCCGCACCCGGAAATCGACATCGGCTCCGCGACCTATTTCAGGTGCCGGGCGATGAACCGGCCCGCCGAGTCTCCCTCGAAGTGCGGGACGCCGGTGTGCCCGCCCATGTTGGCGTGCAGCGTCTTCTCCCGCGAACCGAAGGCGTCGAACAGATCCAGCGCCTGCTGCCGGTCGTTCCCTTCGTCGTCCCACTGCAGCAGGACCAGCAGCGGGATGGTGACCTGCCGGGCCTCTTCGAGGATGCTTCGCGGCACGTAGCTCCCGGCGAACAGGACGGCGGCCGCGATCCGGGGTTCGACCCTCGCCAGCCGGGTGGCGATGGCGATCACCCCGCCCGAGAACCCGACCGGACCGCCGATCCCGGGCAGCGCGAGGAGCGCGTCCAAGGTGGCCCGCCATTCCGGGACCGCCGCGTCGACCAGCGGGAGAACGAGCCGGTCGACGATGTCGTCGCTGACGGGCTCCCTGGCCTTCAGTGCGCTCAGCAGGTCGGCGCGGGCTTCGTCGACGGCGGGGAAACGGGGCCGGTCGCCGGCTCCCGGGAGTTCGATGGTGGCCGCGGCGTAGCCCGTCGCCGTGCAGGCCAGGGCCCTGGCCGCGAGCCGGGGATACATCCTGCCGAGTCCGCCGGGGTGCCCCATCAGGATCAGCCGGACCGGTGCCGCCGATTCGGGCGTCCACAGGATTCCGGGGATGTCGCCGAGGGTGAATTCGCGCTCGAAGGCGTCTTCGAGGCGTCGTTCGGAAGTGAAATCCATGGTCGTGCCTTTCGGGAGTGCTCGTGAAACGGCGCTCCCGGACGACCTATCGCCCGACCGTGACCCCTGAGGGGAGCACCCATGTCGCAATGTTCACGGGTACCACCTCCTCGTTCGCTCGCACGGCCTCCGGCAAGGTAACAGCGGCCGCGATCGCGCGCCAACGGTTTTACCCCAGCACCGAAAGCCCGTCCGCCACGACGACGCCGTCGTGCAGCACCGTGCGGTCCTTGCCGCGGTCCATCACCGCGCTCGTCGGGGTCTCACCGTCGACCAGCACCAGGTCGGCGCGGTCGCCGACGGCCACGCCCGGCCGGTCGCCGATACCCGCCAGCCGCGGGACGTCGTGGCTCATGATCGACGCGCCGCCCATCGTCGCGACGGCCAGCGCCATCTCGATCAGGTCGTCGCGGCGGAAGCCGTTGGTGAAGGCCAGCTGCCAGGTGCGGTCGAGCAGGTCGCAGTTGCCGTACGGGCTCCAGTAGTCCCGCTGGCCGTCCTCGCCGAGGCCGACGCGCACTCCGGCGGTCGTGAGGTCCGCGAGCGACAGCTGCCCGTCGGTGGACGGCGCGACGGTCGCCATCGCGATGTCCAGCTCGGCGAACGTGTCGATCAGGCGGCGGCTCACCGATTCCGAGATCGAGCCCAGTTCGTACGCGTGCGACATGGTCACCTTGCCGCGCATGTCCAGCGCCCGGACCCGCTCGATCACCAGGTCGGTCGAGAACACGCCGAGGTGGCCGGGCTCGTGCAGGTGGATGTCCACCTCGACGCCGTACTTCTCGGCGAGCCCGAACACGACGTCGAGATGTCCCTTGGGGTCCTTGTCCAGCGAGCACGGGTCGATCCCGCCGACGACCGTGGCGCCCGAGCGCAGCGAAGCCTCCAGCACGTCCACGGTGCCGGGCTCGCGCAGGATCCCGGCCTGCGGGAACGCCATGATCTCGACGTCCGCGTGCTTGGCGAAGCGTTCCTTCGCGGCGAGGACGGCTTCGAGCTTTTCGAGCCGGCAGTCGACGTCCACCTGCGCGTACGTGCGCACGCGGGTGGTGCCGTTCGCGATCATGCGCTCCAGCGTCCCGGCGACGCGTTCGGGCAGCGGGACCTCGGCGTTCCGCCAGTTCTCGCGGTCGTTCAGCATCATCGCCCAGACACCTGGCGCGCCGGTGTGCGGCCGGAACGGCAGCCCGATCCGTGTCGAGTCCAGGTGGACGTGCACGTCGCTGAACGACGGGAACAGCAGCCGCCCGCGCCCTTCGACCGTGTCCGGCGACGGCGCGGCGGCGGGATCGTGCGGCCGCACCGCGGTGATCCGGCCGTCGGCCACCTCGACGTCGCTGCGCTGTCCACCCCAGGGGCGGACGTCACGGATCAACACGAGGACACCTTTCTCGCCGGACTCCCTTTGGTATACCAAATCCAGGGAGCGGCGGCAACGTCACTTGGTGTGCCGGTACGGGCGCGTGTGCCCGGTCTCCGCGTTGTGCTTGGTGATGTGGTCGATCCCCATCGCTTCGAGCCTCGGGTACTCGGTCACGTCGAACACGTTGTCCTCGCGGCGATGCGGGTAGACGTCGTGTCCCTTGCCCGGCCAGTAGGGGAAGACCACGTGCGTGTCCTTGTTGGAGTTCTTGGCGAAGGTTTCGGAGACGTAGTCCCATTTCTCCTGGACGAGCGGCTTCCTCGGGTCGTTGGGATCGTTGATCCACCCGGGCATCTTGATGTTGTTGTCCTTGAGGGTGCCCTCGAGGGTGTTGCCGCCGTTCTGCTTCGCGATCTTGGTCGCCTTCTCCTCGACCGAGCCGAGGTACTCGTCCTCTTCGCCGCGTTTGCGTTTCTTGGTGCCACCGGACCAGAAGAAGTGCTTGTCCGCCTTCAGGATCTGGTCGAGCTTCGGCTTGAACTTCTCGAACTCCTCCTTCGACATCTTGTCGACGTCGATGGGAGGCTTCCGCGGGCTCCTTCGCAGCGGCTGGGGTTGCCCGCTGGGGCCGACCGGCTGAGGTCGCTGCTGGCTGCCCGGACCGCTTCGCCCGCAGGGCGGGACGAGGCCGAGCGGGTCCCCGATGAGCAGCGGCTGGTCGACGTAGCCGACGGGGTTCGGCGCGGCGGCGAGGCCGAGCGGGTCCTGGCTGAGATAGCGCGACGTCCTGGGGTCGTAGTACCGGAAGACGTTGTAGTGCAGCCCGGTCTCCTCGTCGCGGTGCTGGCCGGGGAACGCCAGCGGCATCGACGCGGTGTCGGCGCCGGGCAGCGGCACACCCCAGAAACTGCTGCGGTCCTGCCAGACCAGCGTGCCGTGTTCGTCGAGCAGTTCGGTCGGCGTTCCCGCGGGCGACGTGATCACGGCACGGAACACGGCGTCCTCGAGGCCGCCGGTGCGCTCGATCTGCACGACGGGGCGGTCGTCGTCGTAGCGTTCCCAGGTCAGGAGCCGGTAGGACTCGTCGGCGGGGTCGTAGTCCATCCGCTCGACCACGGTCATCCCGCTCCACAGGAACCGGACGTCGTGCGTGAGCTCGGCTTCCCCTTCCGGGCCGATCAGCCAGCGGCGTTTGGCGAACCGCCGCCCGAGCGGGTCGTAGTGGTAGGTCCAGAACGCGCCGTCGGGGGTGCGCACGGAGCGCAGCCGGTCGAGGTGGTCCCACTCGTAGGCGCAGGACTGGTCCGCGACGACCCGGCCCCGCTCGTCGCCGCTGTAGACGTCCTCGCCGATGACGATGGTCCCCGCGGCGTCGTGGGTGAACCGTTCGACCCCGGCCGGCCCGCGCGCCTCGCTGACGCGGCCCGCGGTGTCGAAGGTGAGCCGCCAAGGCCGGATCGCGTCGTCGACGGCGGCGAGCCTGCCGTCCGGCCGGTAGCCGTAGACGCGCTGCCCGACGCCCGAGATGTGCTCCTCGGCGAGGCGGTCTTCGGCGTCGAACCGACGCCGGAGCACCACGGTGCCGTCGACGCTGCGCGTGATCTCCCGCCCGGCGTCGTCGTAGCCGAACTCGACTTCGTGGCCGGCGATCCGCAGCGACCGCGGCAGCCCCTCACCGGTGAACCGCCACTCACTGTCCACACCGGACGACGTGCGGCGGACGAGCACGTCGCCGTCGTGGCGCCAGCACACCCCGAGCCCGTTGATCGTGTCGACGACGACCCGGTCCCCGTCGTCGTGGACGAGCTCGACCCGCGATTCGGTGTTCTCGGCGACGGTCATCCTGCCGAGCGCGTCGTATTCGTAGCGTGTGACGTCGTCCGGGGTACGCCGCGCCACGACGTTGCCCTGGAGGTCGTAGTCGTACTCGGTCGCGTCACCCGTACTGCTGGTCATGCGCAGCAGTTGCCCCGCCGCGTCGTAGGCGTAGCCGGTCCGGCGGCCCTCGTAGTCGATCTCCTCGACGAGCCTGCCCGCGGCGTCGCGGACATAGCGCCAGGTGTGGCCGTTCGGGTTGGTCACCGAGGTGAGCCGCAGTTCGCCGTCGTAGGTGAACAGCGTGCGCGCGCCCGCGGGGTCGGTCTCTTCCAGGACGAGGCCGAACGGGCCGTACTTGCGGCGACGCGCGGCACCCGCCGCGTCGCGGTGCTCGACGACGTGACCTTCGGCATCGTGCACCCACGTCTCGCGGCCGCCGTCCGGACCGAGGCGCCACGCGCGGCGCCCGTCGGCCGTCCAGCCGAGCCGCGCCGCGCCGCCGGAGGCCGTGTACGCGAGGCGGGGGCGGCCGAACAGGTCGCGGTCGCCGGGACGGTCCGTCACGGGGGCGTCGGTCAGCGGGTCGGGCGCGTCCGGGATCTCCACCGGCATCCCGGTGCCGACCAGGGTGGTGGCCGGGTCGAACGCGGGGACCGTCCGCCGGACGTCGCCCGCCGACAGCCGGACCTCGCCGTCGGCGTGTGTCACCAGCACCGTCGATCCGCCGGGGCGGTGGACGGCGACCAGCGCGCCGTCCTCGTCGTACTCGTAGCCGGTCTCCCGGCCGATTTCGTCCACTGTGGACAGCAGCTCGTCGCGCCGGTTCCAGGCGTAGCGCTGGGAGTTGCCCAGCGGATCGACGCGTTCGACCAGCTGCCTGGCGTCGTTGAGGCGGTACGTCCACGTGTGGCCCGCGGCGTCGGTGTGCCGCGTCGTGCCGGGTTCGTAGACGAACGTCGCGTTGTAGTAGCCGCTCGCCCCGACCGCGCGGACGCAGCGGCCGGCGTCGTCGTAGACGTAGCGGTACCAAGTGCCCGTGCGGTCCTTCCAGCCGACGAGCCGGTGGCTGAAGTCGTAGTCGAGGGTCATCGGGCGGCCGGCGTAGTCCGAGACGACACTCAGCTGGCCGAGCCGGTTGTATGAGAAGCGCACCAGCGGCGGCTGTCCCGGCGCGCCGATGGTGACGATCCGCCCGTTCGCGGTGCCGATCGCGAGTTCGACGCCGTCGTCACGGCGGAGCCGCGCGGGCGTTCCGTCGGGCGCGTAGGCGAATTCGGTGCGGGCCCCGTTCTGTTCGATGGCCGTGAGCGGAAGGACCCGGCCCGCGCCGGCGAAGAGCAATTCACGATCGCCCATCGACAGCCGGTAGCCGTCCGCCGCGCGGCGCAGCCGGTGCCGTGGACCCTGCACCGGCAGGACGGGGACACCCGCCGGGACCGGATAGGTCAGCACCATGCCGTCTTCGGCGTAGAACAGGATCCGGTCGCGCTGTATCGCCAACCGCTGGTCCATTGTGGACGTCCAAGATGGACCGAACCAGCGGCCGGCGGTGTAGGACGACAGATGCGTCCGGGAGAGTTCGAGTTCGGCCGCGTCACCCGGCAGCGTCACGTCGACCTGTTTCATGACGACCTCGCCCGTCGCGACGTCGACGGGGTCACCGCAGTAGTTCTTGGAATCCGACGACGTCGAGCGGTCGCCGTTGCCGTCCTTCTTGGTGGTGTCGGTGTTGCCGCCCCGGTCGCGGGTGCCACCGCCGCCGCCCGTGCCGCTGGTGTTCGTCTGGTCGTTGTCGCTCTTGGTGTTGGTGCTCTTGTCGTTGGTGTTGCCGTCGTTGCCGCCGGGCTTACCGCCCCCATCGGCGCTGGAGCTGCTGGTGCCTTCGTCGATCCCGCGGTCGTTGCCGCCCTTGGTCTTGGGCGGTGGCGGCGCGTCCACCTTGCCGCTCTGCAGCTTGCGCAGGGCCTTGGCGGCGTCGTCGAAGAGCGTGTCCGCCCGCTTGAGCAGCGGTATCAGGCCCTTGAGCGCCTTGACGAGCTTGGTGGTGAGGTCGGCGATCTTCGCGGCGGTCTTGGCGACCGCGGTCACCACCTGCGGCACCACCCAGGTCAGGCCGATGCCGAGGGTGAACAGCACCTGCAGCGCCCAGCTGATCAGGTGGCCGACGAGTTCGGCGATGATGTCGCGGACCAGGGTGCGGACGGCGGCGACGACCTCGCCCGCGGTCTTGACCCCGCTGGACGCGCCCTCGCAACCCTTCTGCGCGGCGGTGAGCACGGTGACCGTGTCCTGCGACCGCTCGCGGTAGCGGTCCGCGGCGTCACCCGCCCACGTCCGCAGGTCGGCCTTGACCAGGTCGGTCAGATCCGTGCCGATGGCACCGAGTTCCTTCGCGATGTTGGACCAGGTCTCGGCCTGCGCCTTGATCTGATCGGCGTCGCCGGTCAGGGCGTCGAGCGCGTCGGAGAGCGGGCCGACGTGTTCGAGCAGCCAGCCGACGCCCGCGGCGAGGATCGAACCGAAGGGGTCCATGGCCATCGACAGCGCGTCGAGAGCCGTGCCGACGGCACCCATCGCGACCGCGGCCCAGTCGCCCTTCTCGATGCCTTCCTTGAGGTCGATCGCGGATTCCAGCAAGGGGACACCGGAGTGCGCCTTGGTGGAGTCCTGGCGCTCAGCGACCAGCGGATTCGCCATGTATGCCGTCTTTCCTGCCTCGGGAACCTCACCGACTGGGCAGCCGATTTCTACCATCGCAGCGCCGGGGCCTCCCCGTGCGGAACGGATCTTTGTCCGGCCGCCGCAAGGACGACCCCTACGGGCAGGGTCTTGCAAGTTCTGCTATGTGGAAGTTAACCTCCGCAGATTGAAATTGCCCGGCATCGCTCGCTTCTATCGAGAGGCGGATCCATGGTGAAGAGGACGCGGGCCGAAGCGGCCGCGAGCGGCAGGCCCGAGGACGAACGGCTCGGGATCGGCAAGAGTTTCACTTACGGCATCCAGCACGTCCTGACGATGTACGGCGGGATCATCGCGCCGCCCCTGATCATCGGCGGCGCCGCGGGCGTCTCGACCGCCGAGATCGGGCTGCTCGTCGCGTCGTGCCTGTTCATCGGCGGTCTGGCGACGATCCTGCAGTCGTTCGGCATCCCCTTCTTCGGCTCCCGGCTGCCGCTGGTCCAGGGCACCTCCTTCGCGGGGGTGGCGACGATGACCGCGATCGTGGCCGACGGCGGCTTGCCCGCCGTGTTCGGCTCGGTGATCGCGTCCGCGGTGCTCGGCCTGCTCATCACGCCGGTGTTCTCCCGGCTGGTGAAGTACTTCCCGCCGGTGGTCACCGGGACGGTGATCACCGTGATCGGGCTCAGCCTGATGCCGGTCGCGGCCCAGTGGGCGATGGGCAACAACACCAAGTCGCCGGAGTTCGGCTCGGTCTCCAACATCGGCCTTGCCGCGATGACGCTGGCGATCGTGCTGCTGCTCAGCAAGGTCGCCGTCCCGGCCATCTCCCGGCTCTCGATCCTCCTGTCGATCGTGGTCGGCACCGTGCTGGCCGCCGTGCTGGGCAAGGCCGACTTCTCGCGGGTCTGGGACGGCCCGATCTTCGCGGTACCGACCCCGTTCGGCTTCGGCGCGCCGACCTTCGACGTCGCCGCGATCGTGTCGATGTTCATCGTCGTGCTGGTGACCCTCACCGAGACCACGGCCGACATGCTCGCGGTGGGGGAGATCGTCGGGACGAAGGTCGGCAAACGCCGGATCGGCGACGGGCTGCGCGCCGACATGGCCTCCTCGGCGGTCGCGCCGGTCTTCAACGGGTTCATGCAGAGCGCGTTCGCCCAGAACGTCGGGCTGGTCGCGATCACCGGGGTCCGGAGCCGGTTCGTGGTGACCGCCGGCGGCGTGATCCTGCTGGTACTGGGCATGCTCCCGGTACTCGGCCGGGTCGTCGCCGCGATCCCGTACCCGGTGCTGGGCGGCGCCGGGCTCGTGCTGTTCGGCACGGTGGCGGCGTCCGGTATCAAGACCCTGTCCAAAGTGGACTACAACGGGAACATGAACCTGGTGATCGTCGCCGCGTCGGTCGGGCTGGGGATGGTCCCGATCGCGGCGCCGGAGTTCTACCACCACTTCCCGGCGTGGGTCGGCACGATCTTCCACTCGGGGATCAGCTCGGCCGCGCTCATGGCCGTCGTGCTGAACCTGCTGTTCAACCACCTGAAACCGGCCAAGGCGGGCAGCGACCCGTCGGTGTTCGCGACCGCGACCAGGGTGATCGACTACTCCGACCTCAAGGCCTTCTCGCGGCTCAAGGACGGCGACCGGATCGTCGACGGCAAGATCGTGGACGCCGAGGGCAAGCCGGTCGAGGTGTGCGACGAGGACGGCAAGCCGGTGCCCTACCGGATCGGATCCGAGCCGGACGGGCACTGACGCGGCGGGAACACCACGCCGATCGCTCGATCGGGACGCTCAACGTCCCCAAGGTCACATTCGGGACATCCCGGGCCGGAAATCGGCGGTCCAGCCCCTCCTGGTGACCCGCCGAGGGTGACCTTGACCTGGCGATCTGTACGAATTTGAGACGGCGACGTGTGTTACCGGGCAAGACCTGCGAGAATGGTCCACGAGATCGGGGCATCGAATGAGCTCAGACTCGCTATGAAGAGCAGGTAGAAAAAGTATGGCTCAGGGCAGCGTTAAGTGGTTCAACGGCGAAAAGGGCTTCGGCTTCATCGCTCAGGACGACGGCGGACCGGACGTTTTCGTGCACTACTCGGAGATCCAGGGCAGCGGTTTCAAGTCCCTGGACGAAGGGCAGCGCGTCGAGTTCGAGATCGGCCAAGGTCAGAAGGGCCCGCAGGCCCAGCGCGTCGTCGCCATCTGACTTTCTTCACGCCGAAGGCCTCCATCCGGACCGGGTGGGGGCCTTCGGGCGTTTCGGGACCCGATATCGTCGTTGCATGCTTGTGATCGTTCGTGAGCACCCGTGCGGCCGGACGCGGTGAGCCGCTCCGCCCTGGAGCCGGAGCAGGTCGGGCGGAAGGTGCGGTTGCGCGAGGTCGGGCTGGGGGATCGCCGGGTCCTGATGGGCTTCGACCGTGACATGGCCCGCGAGGCGACGCCGCTGATCGGCGGCGGGCACCGGCACTGGGCCTCACACCGCTCGGGATCCTCTGGCGACGACATCCACTTCGGCATCGAGACGGTGCGCGGCCGGATGCTGGTCGGCTCGGTCTGCACCATCGGCGCCGACCCGGTGACCGGCCGGTTCGGCTACGGCATCGGGATCGCCCCGCGCCACCAGCGCTGCGGATACGCCACGGACGCCATCACCGTCCTCCTGGCCCACATGTTCGGGCAACGCGGCTTCCGCAAATGCGAGGTCACCGTGTACGGCGGCAACCTGGCGTCGCTTTCGCTGCACGGCGGTCTCGGCTTCCGCGAGGAAGGCAGGCTGCGCGACACCGAGGTGGTGCGCGGCGAGATCAAGTACCTCGTGCGGATGGGCATCACCGCCGAAGAGTTCGCCGCGCGTCCCGTGGACAGCCTCGCCGACCTCGGCAGGCGTGGCCAGCACCGGCGGCCCCGGCGCGGCAAGCACTGGCGCACGCCCGCCGCGATCAGCGGCTGATCATCCCGGATTCGTAGGCGAAGACGACCGCCTGGACGCGGTCGCGGAGGCCGAGTTTCGTGAGGATGCGGCCGACGTGGGTCTTCACCGTCCCGGGCGAGAGGAACAGCAGCTCGGCGATCTCGGCGTTGGACAGGCCGCGGGCCAGCTGCTGGAGCACCTCGTGTTCGCGGCCGGTGAGGAGGGCGAGCCGGTCGTCCGGCGGCGACACGGGCAGGCCGGTGACGACGCGGTCGAGCAGCCGCCGGGTGACGGTGGGCGCGAGGGTCGCCTCGCCGGAGGCGACCACACGGACGCCGGCGAGCAGATCCGGCGCCAGCGCGTCCTTGAGCAGGAAGCCGCTGGCCCCCGCCTGGAGCGCGGCGTAGACGTATTCGTCCAGGTCGAACGTGGTCAGCACCAGGACGCGGGTGCGATGGGCCGCGGCGATCGCGGCGGTGGCCTCGACGCCGTCCATCTCGGGCATCCGGATGTCCATGAGCACGACGTCGGGATCGAGGTCCGCCACCAGCGCGACGGCCTCCGCGCCGTCGCCCGCCTCGCCGACGACGTCGATGTCGTCCGCGTTGTCCAGGATCATCCGCAGTCCGGTGCGCACGAGCGCCTGGTCGTCGGCGATGACCACCCGGATCGTCATGACGGCAGGGTCGCGCGGACGGCGAAGCCGCGCTCCGCCCGCGGTCCCGCGTCGAAGGTGCCGCCCAGTACGTTCACCCGTTCCCGCATCCCTTCGAGGCCGTGCCCGGTGCCGGACGGTTCGGCCGCGACGCCGTCGTCGGTCACCTCGATCTCCAGCGTGCCGGGGCCATAACGCATCACGATAGTCACCGACGCGGCCGGACCGGCGTGTTTCAGCACGTTCGTCAGCGCCTCCTGCACGATCCGGTAGGCCGCCAGGTCCACTGTGGACGGAAGGGGCCGGGGTTCCCCTTCGACGCGGAACTCGACCGGCGTGCCCGCCGACCGGATGTCGGCGGCCAGCCGCGGCAGGCGTTCCGCACCTGGCCGGGGCTCCCAGTCCGGCTCGTTCTGGCCGAGCGCGCCGAGCAGCCGCCGGATCTCGCTCAACGCGGTGCGCCCCGTGTCGACGATGGCGTCCAGCGCCTCCCGCGACCGCTCGGGTCGCCGTTCCAGCTCCGCTTGCGCGCCCTGTGCCTGCAAGACCACGACGGAAAGCGCGTGCGCGACGACGTCGTGCAGTTCGCGGCTGATGCGGCCGCGTTCGGCGGCCACGGCCAGCGCGGCCTGGGTGTCGCGCTCGCGTTCGAGGTCGGCGGCCCGCTGCTCCAGCACCGACAGCCGGATCCGGCGCTGCCGAGTGTTCAGTCCGGCGAGCCACGCCACGCCGAGCGACAGGCCGATGGCCGGAAAGCCGCCCCAGTCCTGCACCTGGTGGTCGTCGGCGTCGGTGGCGACCGGGGCCAGCCGATCGATGACGATGATCCGCGGCGGCATCGGGACGGGGGTCCGCGTGTTCGCTTCCGATGCGTAGAACGACCACGCCCCGGCGACGAGCAACCCCGCGGCCAGCAAACCGGCGGAACGCCGTCGCGACCCCCAGGCCGCGACGGAGAAGAGACCGATCAGCGCCACGACGTCGACCGGTTTGAGGTCGTTGCCCATGACCAGATGCAGGAGTGAGGCCGTCCCTCCGGCCGCGAAGGTGATCGTGGGATTCCGGTGCCGGACGAGCAGGGAAGCCAAGGCCACCAACGAGACCAGCCACCACTCGAAGCCCTCCGGATCGTCCGCCGAGACCACAGTGGACAGTCCGATGAGGATGGTCAGGCCGCGGTCGACGGCTCTCGGGTGATTCCTGAGGAAGGCCAGCACCAGCCGAGCGTAATCGGAGGAGCGGGCGGCGCGAATCCCTCTCGCGGCAGACCCAGGGATACGACCTGCGGCAGACGCGCGAACACGGCGGCGGGCTCCAGCCTGGTCGCAGGAAGATCCTCGACAGAAACGGAAACCTCATGAGAAGGCTTCTCGTCGCGCTGGCCGCCCTCGCCGGCATGGTGTCGTTGGCGAGCCCCGCCACCGCGGCCCCGCGCCTGACGCTGCCGCCGCCGACCGGCTCGTATCCCGTCGGCTCCACCGACCTCCACCTCGTCGACAGCTCGCGTCAGGACCCGTGGGTGCCGTCCGGGCCGCGCGAGCTGATGGTGTCGATGTTCTACCCCGCGCCGGCGCCGATCGGCCCGAAACGGCCCTACCTCACCTTGGCCGAGGCCAAGGCGTTCCTGACCGAATCGGGCCTCCCCGACATCGACCCCGCACTGGTCGCCGGAACCCGCACCAGCGCCAGGGTCGACGCCCCGCGCCTGCCGGGGAAGCGCGCGCTCGTCGTCCTGTCGCCGGGATTCGGCAAACCGCGCACGACGCTCACCGGGCTCGCGGAAGAGCTGGCGAGCAAGGGGTTCGTCGTCGCGCTGATCGGCCACAACTACGAGTCCCACGGCACCGCCTTCCCCGACGGACGCGTCACCGAATGCGCCGCGTGCGGATCCGACTCGACACTCATTCCGCCGGTCCGTTCCGCGGACGTCTCGTTCGTCCTCGACGCGCTGACCAGGTCTTCGTCGCCCTGGTCCCGGCTGATCGACCGGACGCGTATCGGGATGGCGGGGCATTCCATCGGCGGATACAGCACACCGACTGCGATGATCGACGACTCGCGGGTCCGCGCGGGTGCCGACCTGGACGGCAGGCTGTGGTCGCCGATCCCCGCGTCCGGGATCGACCGGCCGTTCCTGCTGCTCGGCCGCGAAAGCGAGTACACCCCGGCCGGCCCGGACACGACGTGGGCGGGCAGCTGGCCGAACCTCACCGGCTGGAAGCGCTGGATCAGCGTCGCGGCGGCCGGGCACGCGTCCTTCACCGACGTCGGTGTCCTCGGTGAACAGCTCGGGCTCGGCAAACCCGAGCTGCTCGGCGGCGAGCGAGGAATGGCGCTGACCAGGGCGTACGTGTCCGCGTTCTTCGACAAGAACCTGCGCGGCGGGCGTCAGCCGCTGCTGGACGGGCCGGTGCCGGGCAACCCCGAGATCAAGTTCTGGAACTAGGCGAGGACGGTCCCGGTGAGGTCGCCGGAGAGCTTCCAGAGCCGCGCGGCCTCGCCGGGATCGATCGCGTACGGGCGCACGCCGACCCACTCGCCTTCTTCGGGGGCGAGCTCGGCGACGTCGCAGTCCTCGCAGTAGAGCCCGCCCATCCCGTCGAGCATCGGTGACGTCGCCGCCCAGACCTGGGTGGCCGCGCCCTGCTCCGGCGTTTTGAAGTCCGGGTCGGCCTGGTTCCCGTGCTCGTCGATCCAGCCGCGTTCGACCATCTCCTCCGGCCGCAGATGCCGCTGCAGGGGAGTGAGGATCGCGCCCGGATGCAGGCTGAACGCGCGGATCCCGTGTTCGGCGCCGAGCGTGTCCAGCCACACCGCGAACAGCGCGTTGGCGGTCTTGGCCTGGCCGTACGCGAGCCAGCGGTCGTAGCCGCGCTCGAACTGGACGTCGTCCCAGCGCATCGGCGAGGAATGGTGACCGGCGGAGGACACCGAGACGACGCGGGCACCACCGGCCGCCTTCAGCACGGGCCAGAGCCGGCTCACCAGGGCGTGGTGGCCGAGGTGGCAGATCGCGAAATGCGACTCCCAGCCGGGGCCCACCCGTCGTTCCGGCGCGGCCATGATCCCGGCGTTCGCGATCAGCAGGCCGACCGGGCGGCCGGTGGCGAGGAACCGCCGGGTGAAGGCCTCGATGCTCGCCGGATCGGCGAGGTCGAGCTCGTCGACCTCGGTGCCGGAGATCCCGGCGAGGGCGGCCTCGGCGTCGGCCGGGCGGCGCGCGGGGACGACCACGTGCGCGCCCGCGTTCGCCAGCGCGCGCGTGGTTTCCAGGCCCAGCCCCGAATAGCCGCCGGTGACGAGGGCGAGCTTGCCGGAGAGGTCGATCCCATCCAGTACTTCGGCGGCGGTGCTGCGCGCGCCGAAACCGGAGCCGATCTTGTGTTGTGCGTTGGTCATGCGGCGGACGTTAGGAGCTAGAGGGCGCTCTAGGTCAAGGGCGCTATCGTCGGTGCGGTGACGGAACTCGCGATCGGCCAGGTCACCGCCCGGACGGGCCTCAGCGTGCACGCGCTTCGCTTCTATGAGAAGGAAGGGCTGCTCGCGGCGCCGGTGAAACGGGACGCGGGCGGCCGCCGCGTGTACACCGAGCAGGACGTGGATTGGCTGGTGAACTGCACGAAGTTCCGGGCGTCCGGGATGCCGCTCGCCACCATCCGCGAATTCGCCGGACTCGTCCGGCAGGGGCCGGGAAACGAGGAAAAGCGGCTGGAGCTGCTGCGGGAACATCAGAAGACCGTCCGGAATCGGATCGCCGAACTGGCCGATTGCCTGGAGCTGATCAGCCGGAAGGTCGAGATCTACGAGGAGCATGTCGCGCGGGGGACGGCGGACGGGCTCTGGCGCTAGCCGTCACGTTTCGCGCGGCGGTCTCGTCACAGGGACATGACCACGAAACTCGCCAGGTTCACGGACCAGAAGACGATCCTGCTGAAGACTTTCAAGCGGGACGGCACGCCCATCGGGACGCCGGTCAACATCGCCGTCGAAGGGGATCACGCGTACATCCGTACGTATGACGCGGCGTGGAAGGCCAAGCGCTTGCGGAACGATCCGCGGATCGAGATCGCCCCGTCGACGTTTCGCGGCACTCCGACCGGGGAGCCGGTGCGCGGGCGGGCCCGTCTGCTCGAAGGTGAAGAGGCCCGGCACGCGGCCGCCCTCCTGGCCGGGAAGCATCGGCTCCTGCACGGGTTCTTCGTCCCGCTCGTGCACCGGCTGAAGAAGTACAAGACGCTCCATTACGAGGTACGGCTCGATTAGAGTCCATAATGGACAGACGTTGCCACCCGATCGGTGCAACGTTTCGCCTGGCGATGGGCGTGAGCGGCCCTTAAGCTTTTCCGCTTGTGACCTGCGAGGTGAGACGATGAGGTCCTTCGGTGCGGTGGATCCGATCAAGCTCGCGCTCGCCGGGCTCACCACCATGGCGCTCGGGATGGCGGCGGCGCTCAACGCCGACGCGCTGCCGGTCATCGGGGGCGGCACCACCTATTCCGCCGAATTCTCCGACGCGGGCGGGCTGCAGGCGGACAACGACGTCCGGATCGCCGGGGTGAAGGTCGGCAAAGTGTCCGAGATCGACCTCGAAGGCGACCGCGTGCTCGTGTCGTTCCGGGTGAAGGACGCCTGGGTCGGCGACGCCACGAGCGCGTCCATTCGGATCAAGAACGTGCTGGGGCAGAAGTATTTGGCGCTCGATCCGCACGGCGAAGCGGTCCTCGATCCCGGAGATCCCATTCCGCTGCGGCGGACCACCGCGCCGTATGACGTTCTTGAAGCGTTTCGGGATTTGTCGAAAACCGTCGACGCCATCGATGTCGGCCAGCTCGCGAAAAGCTTCGACACGATTTCGGCGACCTTCGCCGATACGCCCGCCGACGTCCGCTCGGCGCTGGACGGGATCTCGAAACTGTCCGGCACCATCGCCTCCCGTGACCGGCAGCTCCGGACGCTGCTCGCGAACACCCGGCAGGTGTCGCGGACCCTCGTCGACCGCGACACCGAGGTCCAGCGGCTGATCCAGGACGGCAGCGCGCTGCTGCGCGCGATCTCCACCCGGCAGCAGGCGATCAAGGATCTGCTCGACGGATCGAAACGGCTCGCGACCGCGCTCGACGGCATCATCGCCGACAACGACGGCCAGCTCGGGCCGGTGCTCGAACAACTCGACCGGCTGACGTCGATGCTCCAGCGCAATCAGGATTCGCTGGCCAAGGGGATCGCCGCGTTCGCGCCGGCGATCCGGGTGCTCACCAACGTCGCGGGCAACGGGCGCTGGATCGACGGCTACCTGTGCGGGCTGGTGCTGCCCACGTTCGGTCCGCTCAACGAAAAGGGCTGCTTCGACTCGTGAGTGGTGATGACGGTTCTGGCCAAGGGTGTCTCAGATACCTACTGGCTTCCGGAGGAGGTGTCGCGAAAGCCACTTTCGGGACACCAGACGTCTCGAAAGTGGCTTTCGCGACATGCTCACCAGGGCCGTGGCCGGGCCCGACACCCACCGGTACCGAAGGGGGCATCTCTCGTGAGCGGTAAGGACGGTTCTAACCGTCCTTACCGCTCACGAGACTTGACCGGCGATGTCACGTGACTGGACCGGACGGCACGCGTGATCCGGCGGACGACACGCGTGACTGGATGGACGACACGACCGCACGGCCGGGGTTCCACCGCGAGTGGAGTTGCCCCCGGATTCCGGACACGGGGTTGTTACGCGGCTTGCTGGTGACTGTAGCTGGTTCGGGTTTCGTGGGGTGTTCGGTGACCGACTGTCGAATGTAGACGGTTGTGGTTGTAGTAGTGGAGGTAGCGGAATATGTCGTGTCGTGCCTGGTCACGGGTGGGCCAGATGGTGGTGCCGATCTCGGTTTTGAGGGTGGCGAAGAACGACTCGGCGACGGCGTTGTCGTAGCAGGATCCGACCCGTCCGATCGAGGGCCGGATCCGGTGATCGGCGAGCGCGGCCCGGAATTGGCCGGAGGTGTACTGGACACCGCGGTCGGAGTGGAACACCGCGCCGGGGCGGATCAGGCCGCGTGCGGTGGCCAGGGCGATCGCGTCACAGACCAGGCCGGCGCGCAGGTGCTCGCCCATCGCGTGCCCGACGATCTCGCGGTTGTGCAGGTCGATCACCGTGGCCAGGTAGAGCCAGCCCTGGAACGTGGGCAGGTAGGTGATGTCCCCCACGAACCGGTGACCCGGACGCTCGGCGGTGAAATCACGGCGGAGCACATCCGCCACCGGCGTCACCGGGCTGGCGGCGGGCGTGGTCAGGCTCCGGCGTTTGCGGCGGGTGATCCCGGCCAGGCCCTGTTCGCGCATCAACCGCTCCACCCGCTTGTGGTTCACCACCCGCCCGCGCCGGCGCAGCTCGGCGGTGATCCGCGGGACACCGTAGGCGCGCCGGTGCTCGGCATGGATCGAGGCGATCACCGCCACCAGCTCCCGCTCCCGCGCCGCCGCGGCCTCGCGGGCGGCCTCGGCGGCGACCCACTCGTGGAAACCCTGCCGGCGCAGGCCCAGGACCTGGCACAACCGCTTCACACCGAACTCGGCGCGATGCTCGGAGATGAACCGGTAGCGGTAGATCATCGATCCATCTCTTTGGCAAAATAGGCGGCCGCTTTACGCAGGATCTCCTTCTCTTTCTGCAGCTCAGCGACCTGCTTCCGCAACCGCTGCACCTCATCGGTGACCGCGGGATCCTCCACCGGCGCGGCCGCTTCCTCCTTGGCCTTGTTCACCCACGACCGCAGGGTCTCGTGATTGACACCCAGCTCACGAGCGATCTGACGCAACGGACGATCACCGGACTCCACCAGCTCCACCGCATCCCGACGGAACTGCTCCGGATACTTCGACGAACGCGACACCAAGACATCCTCCCTCCAGACCACTGTCTGGAATCAAGGTGTCCGCATCACGGGGGCAACTCCAAGCCGTCCGTCCGATCACGCGTGTCGTCCATTCAGTCACGTGTGTCGTCCGTTCAATCACGCGAAACCGCCGCCCGCGCACCAACGGCAGGTGCCGATAACGGCCTTACCGCTCACGACCCCAAGCCCGTCCGTCAGGGCTTCGTCCGCCGCAACCAGTACAACCCGATCACTGGCAGCACCAGCGGGATGAAGAGGTATCCCTGGCCGTAGACCGACCACACGGTGGCGTGCGGGAAGGCCTCGCGGTCGAAGAGGCTGAAGGTGCCGATGGTCAGCACGCCGAGCAGTTCGACGGCGCAGGCGACCAGCGCGATCCGCCACCAGCCCGCGCCGCGGCGGGCCAGCGCGACGGTGGCCAGGAGATAGACGAGGGCCGCGAACGCGGAGAGGGCGTAGGCCAGCGGCGCTTCGTGGAATTTGGTGCTGATCTGCACTGCGGCGCGTGAGGTCGCCGCCAGCGCGAAGATCGCGTACACGGCGACCAGGATCCGTCCCGGGCCGGAAGCCTTGTCCACCGTCTTCTCCTCGGTTTCCTCACGCACTGGCGCCCGCCCAGACCTCGTGCAGCCGCAGGACCATCACCGGGATCGCGAGACAGGCGATGCCGAGGATCACGGTGCTCGACCTGGTGCGCTCGGCCAGTGCCCAGACCGTCCCGAGCGGGAGCACGACGAGACAGCCGATCAGGTAGGCGAGATAGGTGGCCATGCTGCCGGGACTGCCGCCGCCGATCAGCAGCACGACCCCGATCACGAGCTGGGCCACCAGCAGGAGTTCGACCACGGCGAGGCCGGCGAGCAGTGCGTTGTCCGGCAGTTTCCTGCGCGCGGCCTGGACGAAACTCCACGCCGCGACCAGCGTCGCGCAGATCGCGACGGTCACCGCGAAGCCTGTGATCACGTCGGCCTCCTTACCTGCTCCACCGGCGACAACGTACCTCCGGGCGGATCACCGCCGACGGGCGACCGGCAGGGTGCGTGGCGGGCGCCACGCACCGGCGCACTGGTCCAGACCTCGGGTGAATAGATCACGAAGCGCGTTCGGTTGGCGCTCTGTCAATTCGGTCGAGCGATTTTGTGTTGGCCACCTGGACCAGGGATTACCTCGCCGGTTCGTTCCTGTTACACACCGACCGGGTGGTTGAAATACGAGTTGATCTCACGCTGGGTACCCCTACCATTCGGTAGATTTCGAATTCACGTCCCTGAACAGCCCATCCGAACCCCCGATATGGCGGATTGGCCGTTCGGTGTCCGGCGGGTGGAATATTCTCCATCGCGATGGTGCACATGGCCCATCCGATTGGTGCCAAGGAGGGGGCGCTCGATGGACGTCCGGTACGAAGCGTATTGCTTCGCCGATCCACTGTTCTTCGATGAGCAGCGGGAAACCGGGGACGCCGCCGACGATTTCGCCTCCCTGCTGCCGGCACCCGAGGCGGGCTGGCGCACCGGAGTGCGCGGAGTGTGGCGGCTGTTGCACCCTGTTGCTCGAAACCTTCCCTTGCAGGGCTGGAAAATCCACGTTTCGGCAGGTTTGGGCAACGCCGAGCGGGTGCTCGTGAAGGTGCACGAGCATTGTGTCGAGCACGACGTGTCCTACAAGCATCTCCGCTCGCGGAGCACCCTGCTGGCAAGGAATTCGAAATACGCCCCGCGTGACGGAAGCGGTAAGTTGCTGACTCTTTATCCGGCTGACAACAACGAGCTCGAGCGCGTTCTCGCCGAGTTGTCGGCGAAGCTCGACGGCGAGCCGGGGGCATACATTCTCAGTGATCTTAGGTATGGTGCCGGGCCGCTCTACGTCCGCTACGGCGGATTCGCCGAGCAATGGGTCGAACTCGACGGCAAGCGGGTCCTCGCGGTGCGCAAACCGGATGGGACGCTGGTCCCGGACAAACGCGAGCCGACCTTCTCCGTACCCGACTGGGTGACGATTCCGGAGTTCCTCGCGCCTCATCTCGCGGCTCGTAAGAGCGGCGGCGCGGATCAGTTCCCCTATCAGGTGAAGAGCTCGCTGCACTTCTCCAACGGCGGCGGCGTGTACCTCGCCGACCGGAAGACCGACGGCGAACGGGTGGTCCTCAAGGAGGCGCGGCCGTTCGCCGGCCTGGACCGCGACGAGGTCGACGCCGTCGAACGCCTCCGCCGTGAGCACGAGGTGCTGGAGCGGTTGAAGGGCATCGACGGCATTCCCGCCACCTACGACCGCTTCACCGTCTGGGAGCACCACTTCCTGGCGATGGAGTTCATGCCCGGCGTCTCGCTGGGCAACTGGCTCGCCCGCAACTACCCCCTCACCAGGCGCGACACCACCGAGGCCGACATCGCCGCGTACACCGAACGCGCACTGGCGCTGGTCCGGCGGGTGGAGGCGATGGTCGGCGAGGTGCACGGCCGGGGGATCGTCTTCGGCGACCTGCACTCGCTGAACATCCTGGTCGACGAAGACGCCGACACGGTCTCGCTGATCGACTTCGAGATGGCGGCCGACGTCGAAAGCGGCAAACGGCCCGCCCTCGGCGCGCCCGGTTTCCGCGCCCCACGGGACCGGAACGGCTTCGAGGTCGACGAGTACGCGCTCGCCGTCCTGAAACTCTGGATCTTCCTACCGCTCACCACGCTCCTCGAACTCGCCCCGGCGAAGCTGCGCGGGCTCGCGGACTTCGTCCAGCAGCGTTTCGACGTCCCGGAGGGCTACGCCGACTCGATCGTCGCCGAGCTCGCGCCCCGGGACATGCCGCCCCTGACGAGTGCGACCGAGCTGGACCAGGACAAGCCGGACTGGGCGCTGGTGCGCAAGCAGATCACCGAGGCGATCCTCGCCAGCGCGACCCCCGAGCGCACCGACCGGCTCTTCCCCGGCGACATCGAGCAGTTCCGCGTCGGCGGAGCGTGCTTCGGCTACGGCGCGGCCGGCGTCCTCTACGCACTGAAAGCGACCAGCGGCGAGCGTCACCGGGAGCACGAGCGCTGGCTGCTGGACTCGATCCGCCGCGACCCCCCGGGCCGCCCGGGGTTCTACGACGGCTCGTACGGGATCGCGTACGTCCTCGAAGAACTCGGGTACCGGGACGAGGCCACCAAGCTGCTGGCAGCGTCGGCGACGCTGGTCGAGCAGACCACCGACCACGGTCTGGAAGGCGGCCTGTCCGGGATCGGGCTCACCCAGCTGCACTTCGCGGTGTCCCGCAAGGACAACGAGTTCGGCAGGCAGGCGCTCGCCACCGCCGTCCGGCTGGCCGAAGCGCTCGAAACCGCCGCCCCGCCCGGAGACTTCGGCAGGGCCGGGCTGCTCAACGGCTGGTCCGGTCCGGCGCTGCTGTTCGTGCGGCTGTTCGAGCGCACCCGCGAAGAGGGCTGGCTGTCCTTCGCGGATCAGGCGCTGGAGCGGGACATCGAGGAGTGCGTCGAGTCCGACGACGGCTCGCTGCAGGTCCGCGACGGCGAGACCCGGACGTTGCCCTACGTGGGTGTCGGCAGCGCCGGGATCCTCATGGTCGCCGAGGAGCTGGCGAAACACCGTCCCGACGCGAAGGCGTTGAAGAGCCTTCCCGGCCTGCGTGAGGCGTGCCGCGGCGAGTTCGTCATCCACCCTGGTCTGCTGTTCGGCCGCGGTGGGCTGATGACCGCGCTGGCCATGGGCGCCGAACCGGACCAGCGGGTCCGCGACGCCATCGACCTGCATCTTTCGCGGCTCGCCTGGTACGCGGTGCCGTACAAGGGCGGCCTGGCGTTCCCCGGCAACCAGCTGTTGCGGCTGTCGATGGACGTCGTCACCGGCGGCGCGGGCGTCCTGCTCGCACTGGCCGCCACCCTGGACGGGAAGGCCGCGCTGCCCTTCCTGTCCTCCCGAACTGCTGTCCAGTGAGGACAGCGGACCAAGAGATAACTAGTGAAAGGGAACACCATGGAACTGGTTCTCGACCTGCAGGCTCTGGAAACCCCCGAGGTCCTCGAAGGCGGCGGCGGTGGCAGCCACGGCGGCGCGAGCAACCTCAGCCTGCTGGCCTCCTGCGCCAACAGCACCGTCAGCCTGCTGACCTGCCACTGAGTCACGGCTGAACACTGAGGGCGCGGGAGCGGCACAGGCCAAGTGCGCCGCTCCCGCGCCTTTATTTTGCCTTCCGGTTCGTCTCGTTGGGATCACGTTGTAAGGAGTGGGATGCGGAGCCAGTCGGCTGGGTCGTGAGTGGCGATTCGGGTTCTAACCCGAATCGCCACTCACGACCCACCCGACCGACGTGCCACCGCATGCCGGAAGACCACTGAACCAAGTTCGTAAGGAGTGGGATGGCGGGTTCAGCCGATCGCCTGCTGGTCACCGTGACCGTGCTCGATCGCCCCCGCCTGATCGGGCTGGTCCTCAGCGCGCTCGCCGGGACGGCGGCGGGACTGCTGCTGCCCGGCGCGCTCGCCGCCGCGGTGGACGCCGTGGTGGCCGGGCGGCCCAGCCTTCCCGAGGTCTCCTGGCTGATCGTCCTCGGTGTCACCGAAATCGCCGTCGGCCTGATCGGCGGCATCCTCACCGCGCGGATGACCGCGTTCGCCACCGCTTGGCTGCGCCGGAAACTCGCCGACCGTCATCTCGCACTCGGCACCCGATCCACCTTCGCCGACGGCGACGCGATCAGCAGGCTCACCGGTGACTGCACCGGAGCGGGAATGGTCGCCTCGGTCGTCGTCCAGCTCGGCTCGACCACTCTGATCTCCGGCGGAGCGGTCGTCCTGCTCGCCCTGATGGACTGGCGGCTCGCGCTCGTCTTCCTCGGCAGCATCCCGTTCGGCCTGATGCTCGCGCGCACCCATCTGAGGAACACCGCGGACGACGTCCTGACCTATCAGGAGGTGTCCGGCGAACTCGCGGCCAGGATGGTCGACGCGGTCGCCGGGCTCCGCACGATCGCCGCGTCGGGCACCGCAGACCGCGAAGCCGAACGGGTCCTGCGGCCCCTGCCGAAAATGAGCCTCGCCGGCCGCGGGATGTGGCGGACACAGGCCAGGATGGTGTGGCGCTCCGGGCTGCTGCTGCCCGCGGTGGAAATCGCGGTACTCGCCGCCGCCGGGTTCGGTGTGCTGGACGGCAGGCTGACCGTCGGCCAGGTCCTCGCGGCGCTCGGCTACGTCGCGCTCGGCATGGGCCTGATCACCCAGATTCCTTTGCTCACCACACTTTCCCGCGCGCGGTCGTGCGCGCGGCGGATCAACGAGGTGCTGGACTCGCCGGTCCCCGAACCGGGCGACCTCGGTGTCGTCCCCGGCCGGGGCACGCTCGAACTGCGCGGAGTCACCGTCGAAGGCGCGTTGGCCGACATCGACCTGCTCGTGCCGGGCGGCCGGTTCACCGCCGTCGTCGGGCGCTCCGGCTCGGGGAAGTCCGCGCTGGTCAACGTCCTCGGCGGACTGCTCACCCCGGACGAAGGAGCGGCGCTGCTCGACGGCCGCCCGCTGGAGCGGTTGCGGCCGAACGAGCTCCGCGCGGTTGTCGGGTTCGCCTTCGAACGGCCCGCGCTGCTCGGGGCGACCATCGGTGACGCCGTCGGCTACGGCTCGTGGGCCGGCGAGGCCGCCGTCCGCGCCGCCTGCCGGTCCGCCCAGGTCGACGACCTGATCGTCCGGCTGCCGGACGGCTACCGGACGCCGCTTTCGGAAACCCCGCTGTCCGGCGGGGAGGCGCAACGGATCGGCCTGGCGCGCGCGATCGCGCACGCGCCGAGGGTGCTCATCCTCGACGACGCCACCGCCAGCCTCGACACGGTCACCGAAGCCGCGGTCGAAGAGGCGATCGAGCGCACGCTCCCCGGCCGGACCCGGGTGGTGGTGACGCATCGCGCGGCCACCGCGTCGCGGGCGGACACGGTGGTGTGGCTGGAAGACGGCCGCGTCCGCGCGGTCGGCGCGCACGACGAGCTGTGGCGGGATCCGGCTTATCGAGCCGTCTTCACCGAGGGTGCGCAATGAGCGTCTGGGGGCTCTACCGCTCGGCGCTCGCCGGGCAGTGGCGCGGCGGGCTGGTCCTGCTGGCCTGCTCCGTATTGGAAAGCGCGCCCGCGTTCTTGTCCGGTCGCCTGGTCGAGCTCGCGGTCGACGAGGGGTTTGCCGCGGATCGGCCAGGCACCGGACTGCGTTGGCTCGCGATCTTCGGGCTGGTCGCCGTGATCGGCGCGTTCGGTTCACGGCTGGTGTGGCATCAGCTCGGCAAGGTCGTCGAGCCGCTGCGCGACGCGCTGGTGACGGCCGTCGTGCGCGGGGTCCTGCACGACCCCGCGCCGCCGCGGAACCAGCCGGACGCCAGCGGCGTCGCCCGCATCACCCAGCACGTCGAAGTCGTCCGCGACGCCACGGCCGGGCTGCTGGTGCAGGCGCGCGGGATGATCGTGACGACGGTGGCGGCGCTGGCCGGACTCTTCACCGTCGCCGGTTCGCTCGCGCTGATCGTCGCGATCCCGGTGGTGGTCGCGGTCGCGGTGTTCGCCTGCCTGCTCCCGTCGCTGGCTCGCCGTCAGCGCGCGCTGGCGCTGGCCGACGAGCGGACCGCCGAGGTCGCGGGCGCGTCGCTGTCCGGGATGCGCGACGTCGTCGCCTGCGGCGCGGAACCGCTGGCCGCGCTGGAGCTCTACGACGCCATCGACACGCAGGCCGCGGCGGCCGTGTGGGTGGCGCGGTCCGGGGCGGCCAGGACGGTGGTGATCGCGACCGGCGGGTTCGTGCCGCTGCTCCTGGCGTTGCTGGTGGCGCCGGGCATGGTCAGGGACGGGGTGCTCACCGCCGGCGCCGCGCTCGGCGCGCTCGTCTACCTCGCGACGACGATGCAGCCGGCGTTGCGCGGGCTGGCCGCGACCGCGAGCACCGTGGTGCTGCGGCTGATCGTCGCGCTGCGGCGGCTCGCGGAGACCGCCCAGGCCGAGCCCGAGCCCGACGGCACGGCCGAACCCGACGGGGCCGCGATCTACGTGCGCGACCTGACCTTCAGCTGGGGCGCGGCGGCGCAGCCGGTGGTGCGTGGGCTCGACCTGCATCTGCGGCCCGGCGAGCGGCTCGCGGTGGTGGGGCCGAGCGGTATCGGCAAGTCGACCTTGGCCGGGCTCCTGACCGGAATGCTCGAACCGCAGGGTGGCCGGGTGCTGCTCGGCGGCGTGCCGGTCCGTGAGGTGCCGTCGGCGCTGCGGCACCGGATGATCGCACTGATCCCGCAGGAGGCCTACGTCTTCGCGGGATCGGTGCGGGACAACGTCGGCCTGTTCGCGCAGACCGCGATGGACCGCGAACTCCTGGCGGCGGTGGCGGCCGTCGGCGCGGAACCGCTGGTCACGCGGCTGGGCGGGCTCGACGGCGAGATCGGGCACGGCACGCTGTCCGCCGGCGAGGCGCAGCTGATCGCGCTCGCGCGCGTCTACGCGAGCGAAGCGGGCGTCGTCATCCTCGACGAGGCGACCTCGCACCTCGACCCGCCCGCCGAAGCCCGCGCGGAACGGGCGTTCGCCGAGCGGGGCGGGGTGCTGGTGGTGATCGCGCACCGGCTGTCGTCGGCGTTGCGCGCGGACCGGGTCCTGGTGATGGACGGCAAGGAGACCGCGTTGGGCACGCATCTCGAACTCATGGACCGGTCCACGCGCTACGCCCAGCTCATGCACGCGTGGTCGCCGCGGTTACCCCAGCCCAGTGCGCAGTTCTTCGAGCGCGCTCCGGAGTAGACCTTCGACGGGGACGGGCCGCCTGGACTCGCGATCGACGAAGACGTGCACGAAATGGCCTTCCGCGATCACCGTCTCCTTCGAGTACATCCCGACCTCGTAGCGGACGCTGGACCGGCCGAGGTGGCCGACCCGCAGACCGACCTCGAGTTCCCCCGGGAACGACACCGAAGCGTGGTACTTGCACTGCGATTCCACGCACAGCCCGATGACCTCACCGGTTTCGATGTCCAGGCCGCCGCGTTCGATCAGCCACGTGTTGATCACGGTGTCCATCACCGAGTAGTGGACGACGTTGTTGACGTGCCCGTAGACGTCGTTGTCCTTCCACCGCAACGGAACCGTCTGCCAGTGCGGGTACTCGGCGTTCACCACAGCGTCACCGACTCGCGCAGGATGACGGCGAGATCGGCTTCGGACGCCTCGCGCGGCGCCGTCGCCAGCAGTCGTTGTTGTTTCACCGTGCCGGAAACCAGTGAGTCCACATCGGACTCGGTGTAGCCGACGGCGCCGATCCCGTTGGGGATCCCGATCTCCCGCATGATCTGCCCCAGTACCGCGGGCAGGTGGTCCCGCAGATCGCCCGGCCATTCGTAGTCCGGCGCGAGCAGCCTGGCCACCCGGATGTGCCGGTCCGGCGCGGCGTCGAAGGTGAACCGGAACGCCGCCGGCGCGGTCAGTGAGACCGCCATCCCGTGCGGCACCATGGCTTCGTCGCCCGGATACCCGGACGGATGGAAGTCCCGGACCTGCCCGGCGATCGGATACGCGTTGGCGTGCGGGATGTGTACGCCGGCGTTGCCGAAGCCGAGCCCGGCGAACGTCGCCGCGAGCGCCATCGCCTCGCGCGCCTTCATGTCGGAGCCGTCCCGTACGGCGGCGGGCAGCGCCCACGACAGCAGCCGCAGCGACTGCTCGGCGAACATGTCGGCCAGCGGATTCGAGCCACAGTAAGGGACCCGGTCCTCCGGGCGCTTCCGGTCGAACTCGGTGTACGGCTTGGCCGTGTAGCTCTCCGCGGCGTGGCAGAGGATGTCCATCCCGCTCGCGGCGGTGACCTCCGGCGGCTGCGAGACCGTCAGCCGCGGGTCGACCACGGCGAGGCTCGGCCGCATCCGGAGATGACTGATGCCGCTCTTCACGCGCAGTGACAACACGTCCAGCACGCAGACCGTGGTGCTCTCCGAACCCGTCCCGGTCGTGGTCGGCACCGCGACCAGCGGTTTCAGCGGCGCGCTCGGCGCGCGGCCGCCGCCGACCGGCGCGTTGACGTAGTCCAACAGGTCGCCGTCGTTGCTGGTCAACAGGTTCACCGCCTTGGCGGTGTCGATGGCCGACCCGCCACCCACGGCGACGAAGGCGTCCCACTCGCCCTGCCCGCGGGCGAAGTCGACGGCCTTCCGCATGCTGACGTCGGTCGGCTCGACGTGCACGCCGTCAAAGACGACGGCTTCGATGCCATAGGTCTCGATACCTTCGGCGATCCGTTGTGGCCAGCCCGTCGCGGCGACACCCGCGTCGGTCAGGACGAGCACCCGGCGCGCGCCGTACTGGGTGAGGTCGTAGCCGATCTCGTCGCTCGACCCGGTGCCGTATTTCAAGGCCGGCGCCCCGTAGGTGAAAACAGTTTCACGTCCGGCGGTGGCTGAGGTCACGTTTTCGTGCTCCCTTGCTCGAACACGTTCCGAATATCGGACATTCCGCCGCTCCGGGGTTGCCGGAATCGGAAGATCGCTTGACGGCACCGATCACCGCCCGCCTAAGCTCTTCTCATTAGATACCAACCGGGAGCGTCCGTCGCCCAGACGGCCGTGAGGATCCTGACCGAGGCGCAGATCCACCGCGTGTACGCGGTGGTGGGTGAGTCCTTCCTGGATCTGCTCGACGCGCTGCAACGCGAGCGTTCGATCACCTTCGTCTCGGCGAGACACGACTCCGGCGCGGCCTTCATGGCCGAGGCCGAAGGCAAGCTGACCGAGCACCCCGCGGTGCTGCTGGCCGGCCGCGGCCCGAGCGCGGCGAACCTCGCGATCGGCGTCTCCACGGCGTACCAGGACGAGAGCCCGATGGTCGTCCTCCTGGAGAACCCGCCGCAGGATCCGGGGCCGACGAGCGAGCTGCCGACCGCCGACCTCACCGCGATGTTCGAGCCGATCTCGAAGTGGACCGGCCGCGCGGAATCGCCGGATGAGGTTCCCGGCCTGCTGGTCGAGGCGCTGACCCGCTGCCGGGAAGGGCGGCCGGGGCCCACCGTCGTCGCCGTCCCCGCCGACTTCTGGGGGGTCCCGTTCGATTCGGCCAAACCGGTGGCCGCCGTGCGCCCGCCCGCCACCGGCGCGCTCGGCCGGACCGCCGAGGCGGTCGCGCAGCTGGTCGACGAGGCCCGCTACCCGGTGGTGATCGTCGGCGGCCGGGCCCGCGCCGCGCGGGACGAGCTGATCGCCGTCGCCGACGAGCTCGCGTTGCCGGTGTACAACGCGTTCCGCCGCCAGGACGCCTTCCCCGAGAACCACGCGCGCTACGCCGGCCACCTCGGCATCGGCATCCCCGCGCGGCAGCTCGACGCGCTGGAGCGCGCGGACCTCGTGCTCGCGCTGGGCACACAGCTCGACGAGGTCACCACGCAGTCCTTCCGCTACCCGACGCCGTCGCAGACGCTGGTGCTGGTCGGCACGGGGATCGAGCCCGCCCGCCGCGGCGGCCTGACCTTCCGGGTCGACTCCGAGGTCGAGCCCTTCCTGCGTGAACTGCGCAATGTCGCCTCGCCACGGCAGCGGCGCGCGTCGGCCGCGAACGCCGCCGTGCACACCTTCATGACCCCGCCCGACACCAGCGGCGCCACCCGCGTCCACCCCGCCGACGTCATCCGGGCGGTGCGCAAACTCGCGCCCGAGGACGCGATCGTGACCAGCGACGCGGGCAACTTCGCCCAGTTCATGCACCGCTACTGGTGTTTCACCGCTCCGCGCAGCCAGCTCGGCCCGAGCAACGCGGCCATGGGCTACGCGGTCCCCGCGGCGGTCGCGGCGAAACTCGCCGAACCACGCCGGACGGTGATCGCGATGGCGGGCGACGGCGGCGCGCTCATGACCGGGCAGGAGATCGAGACCGCCGTCCGCTACCGCGTTCCGGTGACCGTCCTGGTGTTCCAGAACGGAGTGCACGGCCCGCTCGCCGTGCACCAGGCGCGCAAGCACGGGCGGCTTTCGGGCGTCACCGTCCCCATCACCGACTTCGCGTCGTGGGCACGCGGGCTCGGCGCCGCCGGGTACACCGTCGACGACCGGGAAGAGCTGGAGCCGATCATCGCGAGCGCGCTGGTCCGGCAACGGCCGTGCGTGATCGACATCAGGACGGATCCGGACGTGGTGACGCCGGACATCCGGCTGACGAGCCTGCTGGGCGCCGTGAGGCCGCAGCAAGGCGGCCAGTAGGGGCCGCCGCGCCGGACGACCGGGCGGAACTTTTTCTCAGGGGATACACAGAAACCCTTGTGGGGCCGCCTTCACCTGCTCCAAAGGGTGGGAAACCGGTGACGACTCGGCCGACTTTCGGTCGCGGAGACCGGATTTTGTCGGTCGGCCGTGGCACAATCGCCGCAACACCGAGGGTCCGATATGGACCGGAGCGATCACCGGTGAAGTTGTTGGCACGCAGTACTTAGAGCGTTGTGTTGACACTGGGAGAAAACATGGCTGACGAAACGAAGCCACAGGACAAGTCCGTTTCCGGCGTGGTGCCGGTGCAGTTCAGCGCGGACGCCGAGACCCACGACATCGCCGTCGTGGCCACGAACCGGGAGGCGTTGCGCCGTTCGCCGTTCGGCACCGAGGTACCCCTGCGCGCCGCCAGCGGCGAATAGCCCGGGCGGCGGAGGCCCTGGCCGGAGAGGTACAGTGCGGCTGCGCACACCAGGGTGAAGACGCTTGTCGGCCTGCGTGAGGTGTGCTTTACTGAATCAGGTCTCGTTTTTTGTGTTCGTGTTGGTTCACGCTCGCAGAACTCAGCGGGCGTAGTGTCTCCTCGTGTTTCCGGGGAAGCAAACCGTCTGGTCAAGACCCGGGCTGCCGACGTGGCTTCCTGTTTGTTTGTGTTGCATATGGAGATTTTATGACTCAGGGCACTGTGAAGTGGTTCAACTCCGAGAAGGGGTTCGGCTTCATCACTCCCGACAACGGCGGCGGCGACGTCTTCGTGCACTACAGCGAGATCAAGGGCAACGGCTTCCGTACCCTCGAGGAGAACGCCCGCGTGGAGTTCGAGATCGGGCAGGGCGCGAAGGGTCCGCAGGCCACCTCGGTCACCGTGATCTGATCCAAGCTTTCCAAGCAGGGCCGTCATCCCTTCGGGGAGGCGGCCCTGCTGCTTTTCCGGGCTCGTGACGGTTCCAGCCAACTGGCTCCCGGCCGCTGTTGATCTCGGGTCCTGGGTTCTGGCCGGGGGTCGCGAAAGCCACTTTCGGGACATCTGGTGTCCCGAAAGTGGCTTTCGCGACACGGTCGCCAGGCCTTTCGCGGACCCCGCCCCAGCACGACCACGGGCAGTACATGATGGCCTCCTTCCTTGCGCCAGGCGCAAGGAAGGAGGCCATCATGTACTCACGGTCAGCCCTAACCGTCCTCGTGGTCCGAACCTGACGAAAGTCGAGGCTCTCGCCTTACCTTCGCCCGCTGCCCCGCGCCCTCCCCATCGGCGACGCTTGCGCCATGAACGGGAAAACCGGCCGATGGATCGGCGGAGTGGCACTGATTCTCGCCCCGCTCGTGTGGTGCGCGGGCCTGTTGCTGCGGCATCTGGCGCTCAAGGACTTCACGCCGGAGCAAGTCGCGTGGTTCGACCAGCAGCCCTTCGCCGCGCCTGGACAGCTGGCCGCCTACGCCGCGAACCCGGGCTTCGTGACGGCCGCGTACTCGCTCTTCCTGCTCGGAGCGGTCCTCCTGCTGCCGGCTTTCCTGATGCTGGCGAAAATCGTCGCGGCGAAGGCGCCGGCGTTGGCCGCGTGGGGATTCCTGCTGCTCGCGTTCGGTTTGTTCGCACGGGTCTACTTCGCCGGTGTCGAGCTGACGACCTTCGAGCTCGTCGACAAGCTCGGTCTGGACCACGCGACGAAGCTGGTGATGGACGACTACGTCGACCTGTCCTACGGGCTGTGGCGGATCCCGGTCACCGCGTCGGTCGGCCAATACGCCGGCGGACTGCTACTGGCCATCGGGGCGTTCCGGGCGGGCACCTTCGGCATCGTGCGGGCGCTGCTGTTCCTCTGGCCGTGCACGCTCTGGATGGGGGTGCTGAAGGAAAGCGAGCTCCTGAGCGTCTTCACCGCGGTGGCCCTCGGACTGGCGCTCGTCCCGCTCGGTGTCCGCGTCCTGACGAGGCCCGCCGACCGTCAGGCGGGGGAGACGAGTCCAGCCTCGTAGGCGAGCACGATCGCCTGTGCCCGGTCCCGTAACCCGAGTTTCGCCAGTATCCGGCCGACATACGTCTTGATGGTCTGTGCCGAGAGCACCAGATCCGCGGCGATCTCCGGATTGGAGCGTCCTTTGGCGATCAACCGCAGTACTTCCCGTTCGCGTTCGGTGAGGACGTCGAACCTCGCCGGGGAAGGCCGCGGAACCGGTGCGCTCGCCACGAAGTTCGCGATGAGCCGCTTCGTGACGGCGGGGGAGAGCAACGCGTCACCGGCCGCGACCACTTCGATGGCGTTGATCAGTTCGGCCGACGGCGCGTCCTTCAACAGGAACCCGCTCGCGCCCGCCCGCAGCGCCTCGTAGACGTAGTCGTCCAGATGGAACGTCGTCAAAACGAGCACTTTCGGCTTCTCGCCGTCACCTTCGAGCAGCCGCCTGGTCGCTTCGAGCCCGTCCATCACCGGCATCCGGATGTCCATCAGCACGACGTCCGGTGGCGTGGCCAGCGCGGCGATGTCCGTGAGCGCCGCGATCCCGTCGCCTGCCTGGCCCACCACGTCCAGACCCGGTTGCGCGTTCAGGAGGCCGGCGAAGCTCTCCCGCACCAAGGCCTGGTCGTCGACGATGAAAACGGTCGTCACGCGTCGTCCACCCCCGGGAGATCCAGCTTGACGGCCACGCGGAAACCGCCGTCGGCCCGCGGTCCGGCCTCGTGGGAACCGCCGATCAGGGTAACGCGTTCGGCGATCCCGGCGAGGCCGGTGCCGTCACCGGCCGAAGGTGCGGCAGGCCTCGTGGGCGGCCCGTTCTCGACGAGGATTTCGAGCCCGTCGGGTCCTCGCCGCACCTCGACGTCCACTTCCGCGCCGGGGCTGTGCCGTGCCGCGTTGCTCAGCGCCTCCTGGAGAATCCGGTACGCGGCGAGTTCGATCAGCGCGGGGACGTCGTCGCAGGCCGAGATCTCCGCGCGGATCCCGATCCCGGAGGCCCGGCAGCCGTCGATCAGCGACGGCACCTCCGCGAGCCCTGGCTGCGGTTCGTGCTCGGGTTCGGCCTCCGTGTCACGCAGTACGCCGACCAGCCGACGGGCCTCGTCGAGCGCTTCCCTGGCCGCGACCCCGATGGCGCGGAACTCCTCCTCCGCGGCCTCGGACACGTCCGGGACGCGGTAGCGCGCGCTGTCGGTCCGCAGCGCGATCAGGGAGAGGTGATGGCCGATGATGTCGTGCAGTTCCCTGGCGATCAACGCGCGTTCCTGCAACGAAGCCCGTTTCGCCCGCTCCTCGACCGTCGTGCGCTCGGCCGCGTCGACCTGCTCCAGCGCCCGGCGGCGTTGCTGCATCCCGTATCCCGCCGCGATGGTCGCGGCCACCACGATCAACGACCACACCAAGGTCTTCGTGCCCGCGCGCGGGAGCTGCGCGACGCCGACCCCGACGGCCAGCGTCACGGCGATGATCGAGATCCCCCTGCCCTGCCCGGGTTTCGTGCGGGCGAGCGTCATCGCGAGCACAGGGAGATACGGCAGGACGTGGACCTGCAACGGCCAGTCCGACAGGGTCGGGCCGAACAGCGTGGGCCCGGCGGGGAAGAGGACCGCGATGATCGCGCAGACCATCCCCGCCGCCGCCACCCGGACGGCGGTCAACGGGCGTTTGACGACCAGCAACGGCGGCACGATCTGCAGGGCCAGCAGGAAGAAGACCAGCGGCGCGCTGTTACCGCCGAGGTAACGCGCCCAGGTGCCGTAGGTCAGGCCCACCAGCACCACGAGCGCGGATCCGGCGAGGAGCGTCTTCACCCAGACCGGGCCGCGCCACCAGGCCGACGGCGGTTCCAGATCGGCGTCGCGTCCGGTGAGGAGCGCCCACCCCAGTGAACCGCCGTACGAATCCATGGCTCGACGCTAACGACGCCGCGGACCGGGCACATCCCCTCGTGGGGGACACCGGGAGTCCCCCACGAGGTGACGCGGACTGCTCGCCCGGGCGGGATGTGCCGGACGGTGCCCCGCGGTCAGGCTCGGTCCATGAACGACATCAGAGTGCTGATCAGGCTGTCCGCGTACGCCTGGCTGGCGGCGGGGCTGGTCGTCGCGGTCTATGTCGAGATCGTCAACGCCGGCGCGGTCGACCCGCTCGCCACCACCTTCAGCGAGTACGTCCACGTCGGCCAGGGCACGCGGCTCGTCGGGGTCGCCATGCTGGCCGTCGGCTTCGGCGCGCTGACCATCGCGGGCGGCGTCCGCCTGTCCGGCGCGGTGTGGGCGGCCAGGCTCGTCGCCTTGTCCGGTGTCGCGCTGTGCGTGCTCGCGGTGTTCCCGCAGGAGCCGATGGACCAGCCGCTGACCTGGCACGGCGCGATCCACCGGCACGCCGCGCTCGTCGCTTTCGCCGCGTTGCCGCTGGCAGGACTGGTCCTCGGGGCGGCCCGGCGGACGTCCTACGCCGCATTGGCCGCCCTGGTGGTCTTCGTCGCGACGTTCCTGGTCGACGCCCGCGCGGTTAGCGGATTGGCCGAACGGATCCTGCTGATCCTCGAACTCGCGCTGCTGGTCGCCCTCACCCGCCGCGGTGGCTTTGCGATGCAACCTCGTGCAACTCTTTCTTTCGCGGCCCGGACGTCGTTTCCTTGTAGTGACTTGGCGCGGCAGCGGAGGACATGTGGGCGAAGCGGTTGCGGGGATCGTGGCGAACCCCGCTTCGGAGCGTGACATCCAGGGCCTGCGTTCGGCACTGAGGGTGGCCGGCGTCGGCCGCGTGATGGTGTGGACCGACGCGGGGAAGATCATCGGCACCGTCCGCCGGATGGTGGACGCGGGCGCGAGCGTGATCATCTGCCTCGGCACCGCGACCATGATGCGCGCGGCCGCGGCCGCCTGCGGTGACGTGCCGCTGCTGATGCTGCCTGCCGGAGGCGCCGACGAATCCACCGTCGCCGGGCTCGCCGCCGGGCTGGTGGCCACCCATCAGGTGGACACGGACCTGGTCACGAACCGTGCGACCGTGCTCGAGGTCGTCACGAAGGCCCGCCGGGAGATCGCGCTGACCGACGTCAGCGTGTGCTCGGAGAGCCGGTGGGATCCCGCGTCGCTGACCGAGCTGTACTGCACGTTCGCGGTCCCGGACGGGATCGGGCTGTCGAGTATCCCCGGGCGGCTGTGCCCGAGCCCGAAGTCCACTGTGGACGGTGTCGCGGTCTCGCTCGGGCCGGTCGACGAAACGCCGTACGTCGTCCAGGCGCCGATCGCGCCCGGCGAGGTCCGGGCGGTGGGTGTCCGCGGCTGGAGCGTGCTGCACGCCGGGGTCCGCGTCGACCTCGCCGCCGCCGGCGGCTCCATCGCGCTCGACGGCCAACCGCATTTCGTGCTCAAGCCGGGAGAGAGCGCTTTCGTGGAGTTGAAGCCCGACGGCCCGTGGTGCGTCGACGTCCGCGCCGTGATGGCCGAGGCCACCCGGACCGGGCTGCTGCTGGGCCGGAAGCCCGCCGAGGTCCTGCCGAGGCCCCGCCTCGCGGACGCACCCTTCCCCGGGTAAGCCGCGCCCAGGTCACAGAGACCTTCCGCTCCCCGGGACGTCCGGGCACACTGGCCTGAACAGAGCAAAGGAGTGGGCCAGGTGCAGCTGGAGGCGGCGCTGCCGGTCGGCGCGGACCCGCGGCGGCACGCACGCGCCCTCGCCGAGGTGCGTGAGGCGGCGCTCGCCGGGACCACGCTTCCGAGTGCTCCGCGAGCGGTCATCGGCGCGTCCTGGCAGCGGATGCGACGTCTCGGCCTCGACCCGGATCGCGGCTCGCCGTCGTCCGCGCTCACCCCGGACCAGCTGGAAACCCGCCGCCGCGGAAGCGGTCTCGCGGCCGTCCTGCCCGTTCTGCGCGGCGGCCTGATCAGTCTCGCCGAGCAGGCCGCGCACATCATGGCCGTCGTCGACGCCGACGGCCGTGTCCTCTGGCGCGACGGCAGCACCGCGGTCCGCCGCCGCGCCGACGGCCTCGGCTTCGTCGAAGGGGTCGACTGGCACGAGCGCGCCGCGGGCACCAACGCCATCGGCACGGCGCTGGTCGCCAGGCATCCGGTCCAGGTCTACTCGGCCGAGCATTACGTCAGCAACCAGCACGATTGGACCTGCGCCGCGGCGCCGCTGCACGATCCGAGGGACGGCAGGCTGCTCGGCGTCGTCGACCTCTCCGGACCGGCCTCCACCGTGCACCCGACGACCCTCGCGCTGGTCGATACGGTCGCGAAGCTCGCCGAAGCGCATCTGCGGACCAGCCATCTCTCCGAGCTCGAACGGTTGCGCGGTCTGGCCACACCGCTGCTCGCCAAGGTGAAGGGCCGGGCGGTCATCGCCGACCCGCACGGCTGGATCGCGGCCTCGGCCGGTCTCGTCCCGGTCGGCCGGATCGCGCTGCCGAACGACGCCGCTCCCGGCCGCACCTGGCTGCCGGCCTACGGCGAATGCCTGCTGGAGCCGCTGCCCGGCGGCTGGCTCGTCCGGTTCACCGAGGGGGAGGACGCGCCGCCGACGCGCGTCGTGCTCGATCTGAGGTCTTCGCGGGAAAGCACGCTCCGCGTCTCGGGCGCGGCGGGAACCTGGTCGCATCGGCTGAGCCCGCGACACGCGGAGATGCTGTACGTCCTCGCACGGCATCGCGAAGGCAGGTCGGCGTCGGAACTGTCGCGCGACCTCTTCGGCGACGCCGGCCGGACCGTCACCGTCCGCGCGGAGATGTCCAGGATGAGGCGGCATTTCGGTGGGTTCCTGCTGGCCAGGCCGTACCGGTTCGGCGACGACGTCGAGGTCGTGGTCGAACGGCCGTCCGACGGTGAGGTGCTCCCGCATTCGGTCGCGCCCGCCGTCCGCGCCTGAGTGCGGTACGGCCGGGAAAAAAGGCCTTTCACCCCGCCGGGAGATCACGTGCCGATGACACACACCGGTGTCACTGGCTGCGCCGATCCCGACTCGGATACCTTCTTTGCGGGTAGAGCCAATGGGGAGGATCGGCGATGACGAGCACAGTGACCCGGCCGGGGGCGCCGGGGAGCCCCGAGCCACCCCCTGCGCCGGGAGGTCGCGGAGGGATCGCCGGGCTGCTCGAACTGCCGGGCAACGGGATCCGCGCGATCGTCCGGTCCGCGGCGACCACACCGGGCAGGCTGTCGGTGATCGCGATCGGGCTCGTCCTGCTGTCGCTGGTCGCGGGCCTGTTCGGCACGCTGGCCGCGCAGGACAAGAAGGACACGATCAACGGCCTGATCGACCACCGCGAACCGCTCGCCGCCGCCGCGCAGCAGGTCTACCGCGCGCTTTCGGACGCCGACGCGACAGCGGCCAGCTCGTTCCTCTCCATCGGCACCGAGCCGCTCCCGATGCGCCAGCGGTACGAACGCGACATCGCGGAGGCCGGGGCGGCGCTGGCGAAGGCGGCATCGGACTCCTCCGGTGTCGGTGAGGCTGCCCAGCAGATCAACATCCTCAGCCGCGAGATCCCCGTCTACACAGGACTGATCGAGACCGCGCGCACCTACAACCGGCAGGGTTTCCCCGTCGGTGCCTCGTATCTCCGTGAGGCGTCGGAGCTGATGCGGTCGAAAATCCTTCCCGCCGCACAGGAGCTCTACCGCACCGACACCGACCGGCTCGCCGCCGAACAGGACGACGCAACCGGATTCCCTTGGCTGGCAACGGCTTTGGTGCTCGCCCTGCTCGCCGCGTTGATCGTCACCCAGGTGCACCTGACCCGGAAGACCAACCGGCTGCTGAACGTCGGGCTGGTCGTCGCGACCGTGTCGGTGGTGGTGGCCCTGCTGTGGGGCGCGGCCGCGCTGATCGTGCAGAGCTCCCTCGTCGGCAGCGGTGAAGACGACGGCTCGCACCAGGTGGACGTCCTCGTTCGCGCCCGGATCGCGGCGCTGCAGGCGCGGGCCAACGAAACACTGACCCTCGTCGCCCGGGGTGACGGCGCGGCGTACGAAAAGGACTTCATCGATCTCGCCGGGCAACTCGGCGGGACGGACGGCCAGGGCGGCCTGCTGGGTGAGGCCCGCGGTCTCGCCGCGGGCGGCGCGGCCGCGGACAAGGTGGACGCGGCCATCCAAGCGGCGTCGGCCTGGTTCAAGGCACACGGTCAGGTGCGGAAGCAGGACGACGACGGCTCCTATCAGGACGCCGTCGACACCGCCATCCGTGACGACCTGAAGGACGGCGCCGCTGTGGCGTTCCTGCGGCTCGACGAGAACCTGGTGGCAGCGATCAACGTGGGACGACAGGAATTCCTCGACGACACCCGCGGCGCCGACCGCGCGCTGACCCTGCTCGCGCCGGGTATCGCGGTACTGGCGCTGATCGCGGCGGCAGGGGCCGCGTTGGGAATCCGTGAACGGCTGAGGGAGTACCGGTGATGCGGAACGGTCTGCGAACGGCCGTGCTCGGCGCGGTCTTGGTGCTGGCGACGGCTTGTGGCAGCGCGGGGACACCGGTCGATCCGGCCCCCGTCGGCGAGGTCGCGCCGCCGCTTCCCGCGAACGTCGGCGGTGCCGACAACGCCGGCGGCGGCGGAACGACCGACACGAGCTGCAACCCGCTGGCCAGCCTGCGGCCGACCAGCGGCACGTCGATCACCAGTGGTTCGACGATGGCGAAGATCAAGGAGAAGGGCAAACTCGTCGCGGGCGTCGACCAGACGACGTTCCTGTTCGGTTTCCGGAATCCGACCTCGGGCCAGCTCGAAGGCTTCGACATCGACATGGTCAACGAGATCGCGAAGGCGATCTTCGGCAGTGCGGAAGGGCGCGTCCAGTTCCGCGCGATCCCGTCGAAGCTGCGGGAAGATGTGCTCGAGAAGAAGCAGGTCGACATCGTGGTGCGGACCTACAGCATCACCTGCAGCCGGCTGAAGAAGGTCAATTTCTCCACCGCGTATTACCAGGCGGGGCAACGGATCCTGGTCGAATCCGGCTCGAAGGTCGCGAACCTGTCGGACCTCGGCGGGCGGCGTGTGTGCGCGACCAAGACGTCGACCTCGCTGACGAAGATCGCGGCGGATCCGTCGAAACCGGTGCCGGTCTCGGTGGACAACTGGTCGGACTGCCTGGTGATGCTGCAGCAGAAGCAGGTCGAAGCCGTGTCGACGGACGACGTCATCCTCGCCGGGATGCTCGCGCAGGACCCGACGCTGAAGATCGTGGGGGAACGGTTCACCCAGGAGAACTACGGCATCGGTGTCCCGAAGGAGAACGAGGACATGGTGCGGTTCGTGAACGCCGTGCTGGAGAACGTGCGCGGTGGCGCGTGGCAGACGAGCTACGCGAAATGGATCGGGAGCAAACTCGAGGGCGGGACGCCGCCTCCGGCCCAGTACAAGTGAGAACGGGCCGTTCGGGATTCGCTCCCGAACGGCCCGCTTCGGCTCAGGGGGACTTCTCGCCGATCACCGGCGGCACCGGCTTCGTTTCGCCGTCGTGGCCGCCGAACAAGACGTCGGCGTCTTCCTCCTGCAGGTAGTTCGGGGCCTTCTTTTCCTTGTCCTCTTCCTTCTGGCCGCGGCCACCGGGAGCACCGCCTGCCCCCATCGCACCAGGCCCGCCGGTCTTGCCCGCGGCGGCCGCGCCACCCCGGGTGATCCGCTCCTCCGGCAGCTTGCCCGCCCCGGACCCGCCGCCCTTGCCCGCGAGCTTTTCGGCTTCACCGGCCGAAACCTTGCCGCCCGCGAGCCGCTCGGCGACGTTGCCCGAGCCGCCGTTGCGCCCGAACCCGCCGCCTCCACCACCACTGGTCAACCGGCTCGCCGCGCTACCGCCCGGCCCGCTCGTCGTCCGGCCGGGCTTGCCGCGATACTGCTCGCTGCCCAACCGGCCGAGACCGCTGGGACCAGGCGTGTTGAGCGCCGCCAGCCCCGGCGTCGGCCCAGGCCGGAAAGTCCCCGGCTGCTGCCCGCCGACCGGCTGCCCCGGCGCCGGCACCCCGGTATGCCCGCCACCCGTGGTGATCCCAGGCGCCGGCGCGTTCGGACCACCCGTTCCGGGCATCCCCGGCCCAGGCCCGCTGTTGGGACCCGGCCCGCCGCTGAAGCCCCTGGCCTCCGTACCTCCGGAGAACCCGGACGCCGTCGTCGACTCGCCCATTTCCGGCGGTGGGGCGAAGGTGGGTTGCTTGGAGTTGACGTCGAAGAGCGACTGGTCGTAGGTGTGCATCACCTGCGCGGCCTGCTGATGTGCCTGGAACGACTGCTCCTGCTTGGCCGAAATGTTGCCGACCGTGTCCACCGCACCCGCGAGATTCCCCGTCGCGAGCTGGTTGAGGGCGTTCTTGTACTCGGCGTTGCGATCGAAGGGGACCTCTTCGGGCATGGAGTTCTTCGCGGTGGTGGCCGCGGCGGCGGACTGGGAGAACCGGTTGGACGCGAGATACGCGCCATCGCCGGCGGTGTCGGCCCACTTGCTGATGTTGGCGAAGAAATCGGTGACCGACTTGGCACCGTCGCCCTGCCAGTGCTCGCCCTCTTTGCTGATCGCGTCGCGGACGGCGTTGCTGAAGGTGTTCAGGGAGTTGCCCTGGTTGTTCCAGAGCTCGCCCTTTTCGTCGATGTCTTTCGGATCGAGATCCTGTGTGACCATGTTCTTCAGCTCGCCGTGCGAGACGGCTTCGTAGCGCTGTTCCGACGGGTTGAGGCCGACGCGGAATTGCTGGCCTTGTGCCAGCGCCGCGGCCTGGTCGGCCGAATACTGCCCCGCCTTCGCTTCGGCCGTCAGTCGCGCCGTGACGGAGTTGCCGCCGGGACCGGCATTGACCTCTTCGTACGTTTCGGAGTACCGCTTGGCCTCGTACGTCCGGCCGGTGTTGCCCATCGCCGAAAACTTGCTGTCGAAGTCGTCTTGGCCGACGTTGACCATGGTGCCTCCCGTTCCGTAGTCAGTTGCCTCTGGGCAGTTTCGGTTCAGCAGCCGTGGCGATTTCCCTGGACAGCGCGCAGGCTTCTTCGTTGGTTCCCTTGTTCAGGCCGGTCGATGCCGTCATCCGGGCATTCGGGGTGACGGCGATCGCCACTGTGCAGGCTTGTTTACCCGCATCCCCAGGAATCTCCACGGCTTCACGTTCGCCGACCTTCGTCGGAATCTTGGTTCCCTGCCCGGGGGACAGCTGATCGATTCCTGCCTCGGTGACGAGGTAAAGGGTCACAGAACCGAATCCATACTTCCGCGTGCCGCACCCGTTGTCGCTCTCGTAGGTCTCCTCGGCAGGAGGGTCGAAACCTTTTGCCGTAGTCGTCGGTTCAAGCAAGTCGCAGGCTTTCAGCTCCCCGAAAACATTCGCTGGGGCAGTGCTTTCCGATGTTCGGCTGGGCTGAGTTGGCACAGGTGTGGCGTTGCCGGGTTTCTCCGTTGAGCAAGCCGAAAGCCCTGCAGCAAGGAGAGTCGACAGAGAGAGGACGAGCAAGGTCCGGGATTTCGTGATCATGTCGGTCTCTGTCAGTCCTTTTGGAGAGAATTCAGCTGGTCGGCGTTGGCGGTGTCTCGCTGCGAGTACTTGGACTTAGCCAGGTTGATTGCTTCTTCGGCGCGGTTGAGGATGTCTCGCAGTGCGTCAAGCTGAGTCTTGGCGGACAAGTCGTCGCCGTCAGCCACTAGGACGGCGTGCTGGCCAACTTGCTGCGCGAACGGGCCAGTACCCAGCTTGGGCTTTTCCGTAAGGCGTTGGAACCGAATCTGGTTGTGTGCCCAGTCGGTTACGTAGTCGTTGATCGCTCGCTTCAGCGCCTCCCCGGCCTCTTCGCTGACCGCGAACCGCCCTTCCTTCGCCGCCGTCACCATCCGATCGGCCTGCGCCGAGAAGTCGCCCAGGATGTTCGAGAAGTTGCCCGGCGGTCCGCCGGCGCCGTCAGTCATGGTCTCTCCCCTGCACCAAGTCCCGGTCACTCGTTGCGCTCGTCAGATCACGATATCAGCGGAAACGGCCCCGAAGCCCGCCTTCCGGCGAGGATCACGCGCTGCCGACGCGGGCGGCTTCGACCAGGTCGTGGACCCATCGTGCCAGGTGAGAGCCACTCGTCGGGGTGAACGTGCGGCGGACTTCGCCGTCGGGGAAGCGGTCGGTGGCGAGCATGAAGCGGCCCTGGACGCTGTCGAACCACTGGACGCTCTTCTGCTGCGGTTTGCCCCGGTCGTCGCGCAGGGTGACGCTGACCGTGCCCAGTCGCGCGAGCGGGTGTTCGAAGAAGTGGGCGGCGGCGCCCAGGCGCAGGTTGTCCGGGTCTTCGTCGAACGGGTCGTCCGGTCGCTTGGACGGGGGGAGGGTGCTGGACGTCGTCACCCGCGCGGGGAACGGCTGCAGTGACGGCAGATAACCGAGCAGGGTCGCGACCACCTGTTCGGGGTAGACCGGCTCGAAGAGGATGTCGAACCCGCGTTGCTGGCTCACGACGCCCAGACGGCTGTTCCAGGCGCCCCGGTAGAGGTACTCGGCGTCCTGCTCGACCTCGTGCGCCTCCATGGTGAGGACGAAGTCGCCGGTGGCCCAGAGCCGGAGGGTCTGGTCGTAGTCGCGCAGCAGCTCGCGATCGCGCGCGAAGCCTCGATCGGCCAGTCCGGCCCAGATCTCTTCGCAGTGCCGCCCGCGTTCGGAGAGGGTGGTCCCGACGGTCGGGATCTCGAAGGGCAGCACGAATCTGCCGAGCCCGAGATCCTCGAGTACGACGTCGAGCTGGGCCATCGACATCGAAAATGACGCAGGCACCGGTCCTCCCCCTCATCACCTGCTGAATCGGTTCTCCACCGCACCGTAGCGGGTTCGACCCGGCGCGGACACGACCTGCCTGCTCACCACTAGGATCGGTGATGACGCCGTCGCGGGGATTTCGGGAGGTACCAGTGTCGGAAGAGCCGCGCCGTCCTCGGCACGCAGCGCCGGACGACGCCACGCCGGACCGTGAGGCGGAATCCGCCTCTTGGACGCCGCCGGCGCCGGTCCGCTGGGAAACGCCCGAACCGTCCATTTCCGGCAGGCTCGATCTGTCCGAGCCGTCGCGGCCCAAGCAGGAGCCGCGGCCGGAGAAGGACGCCGAGCGCACGGCCATTCACGCGCCCGTCCAGCGTCCGGGGACTCCGCCGCGCGGTCAGCAGCGGCCGATCCCCGGCGCCGAGGACCCGACGCGCCCGCCGGGTGACATGGCCCCGGTGAGCCCGAAGACGCAGGTCGTCCGCCCCGACTGGCAGGCCCCCGCCGACGCGCCGCAGCCGACCAGCGTCCTCGCCTCACCGGCGCCGGAGACGCAGAGCATCATGCCGCCGACGCCGCGCGTCGACAGCGGACCAGGGCCGCTTCCGGACCCGGGCACGGAAAGCGTCCTCCCCGAACGCTCCAGCGAGAGCCGCGGAACCGGGACAGGTACCGGATCGGGCAGCCGGGGCACCGGTACCGGCACCGGAACCGGCTCGTTCCCCGGCACCGCGCGCCGCACGTCGTCCCGCACGTCGCGCCGTGGCCGTCTCGGCGCCGGGCTCGTCGACGTGCCGCAGGTGCCGTACCGCGACCCGGCGTCAGCGGTCCTCGAGAACCCGATGGTGTCGGAGGAGAAGCGCTTCTGCGGTAGTTGCGGCGCCAAGGTCGGCCGCGGCAAGGACGGCAAGCCCGGTCCGCCCGAGGGCAACTGCGAGAAGTGCGGGAACCCGTTCTCCTTCGTCCCGAAGCTGCGGCCGAACGAGATCGTCGGCGGCCAGTACGAGGTCCTCGGCGCGCTCGCGTACGGCGGCCTCGGCTGGATCTATCTCGCGCAGGACCACAACGTCAGCGATCGCTGGGTCGTCCTCAAGGGCCTGATCGACACCGGTGACGCCACCGCGATGGCGGCCGCCGCCAACGAGCAGCGGTTCCTCGCCGAGGTCGAGCATCCCAACATCGTCAAGATCCACAACTTCGTGCAGCATCCGGACGGCGACACCGGCAACTCGGTCGGCTACATCGTCATGGAGTACGTCGGCGGCCAGTCGCTGCGCCAGCTCGCGCTCGCGCACCACCGCGAGACGAAGCGCCCGGAGCCGCTGCCGATCGGCCAGGTGATCGCCTACGGGCTCGAGATCCTGCCCGCCATGGGCTACCTGCACGGCCAGAACCTGCTGTACTGCGACCTCAAACCCGACAACGTCATCCAGACGCACGAACAGCTCAAGCTGATCGACCTCGGCGCGGTCCGCCGCATCGACGACTACGAGAGCCCGCTGTTCTTCACCACCGGCTACAGCGCGCCCGAATTGGCGACACACGGCGCTTCGGTGGCGTCGGATCTCTACACGGTCGGCCGCACGCTCGCCGTCCTCAGTTTCGAATTCTCCGGCTACACCACCAAGTACAAGACGACCCTGCCCGGCCCGGACGTCGTCCCGCTGTTCGCGCTCTTCGGTTCCTACTACCGGTTCCTGAAGCGCGCGACGCATACGGACCCGGATCGCCGGTTCATCGCGGCCGAGGAGATGGCCGACCAGCTGACCGGTGTGCTCCGCGAGATCATGGCGCTGGGTACCGGGAAGCCGCGTCCCGGCGCGTCGACCGTGTTCGGTCCGGAGACCCGCACGTTCGGCGTGGACATGGTCGTCCCGGAGCACGGCGGGAGCGTGCCGCTGCCGGATGCCGGCGAGGTGGTCGCGGGTCTGCCCATCCCGCAGGTCGACACGGACGACCCGGCGGCGGGCGTGCTCGCGTCGACGGTCGCGCTCGATCCCAAGGGCGCGATCGAGTCGCTGGCCGGGGCGCCGCGCGAGTCGATCGAGGTCCGGCTGCGTATCGTCCGCGCCCGGATCGAGCTCGGTGAGCTGGTCGAGGCCCAGCGGCAGCTGCAGGCCGCGCAGTACCTCGCGATCAAGGCCGGTTTCCCGCACGACTGGCGGATCGACTGGTACCGAGGGCTGATCGAGCTCGCGGGTGGCCGGTCCCGCGTCGCGCACGTCGCGTTCGGAGCGGTGTACGACGACCTGCCCGGCGAGATCGCGCCGAAGCTGGCCTTGGCCGTCAGCGCGGAGGGGGTCGGCGACTACTTCGGCGCCGCGCGCTACTACGAGCTGGTGTGGCGAACGGACCGGTCATACGTCAGCGCAGCCTTCGGCCTCGCTCGCGTGTACCTCGCGCAGGGCGCCAGGGCGAGCGCCATCGAGGTGCTCGAGGCCGTCCCCGCGTCGTCGTCGCATCACGTCGCCGCGCAGGTGGCCGCGATCAAGATCAAGACCAGGGTCAACGGCGGCGGCAAGGACCCGGTGATGGTGTCCGAGCGGGATCTCGTCGACGCCTCGACCAGGCTGGAGCGGCTGCAGCTCGACGCCGAACGTCGCACGCGTTTGTCGGCGGAGGTCCTCGAAGCGGCCTACGGCTGGCTCAACTCGCAGAACCGGCCGACGCCGGGGACGAAGGTGCTGGGCTGCGCCCTGGAGGAACGAGACCTGCGGTTCGGGCTCGAGCGCTGCTATCGGACGTTGGCCCGGTTGGCCGGGTCGGTCGACCAGCGGGTCGAGCTCGTCGACAAGGCGAACGCGATCCGGCCGAGGACCCTTACCTAGCACGAATGCTCAGGGGTTGATGTCCCACTCGCGTTCGCGCTTGGCCTTCTCGTGCGCGGCGGCGAGCTTCTGCAGCGCCTCGGGATCCCCGTGGGTGCTGAAGTGCTCGAATTCGACCCGTACGAACAGCGCCCGCGCGCGCACCGCGACCGGGCCGTCTTCGGCGTCGAGCCGTCCGTCGGCGCTCACGTAGATCTTCCGGCCGGCGACGCCGTCCAGTTTCGTGGCGATGTACAGGGTCGAGCCGACGGGAACCGGCCGGAGGAAATCCGTCTCCAGCTTCCCGGTGACGGCGGGGCGGCGCAGCAGGTTGCCGACGGTCGCGCCGAGCGCCTCGTCGAAGGCGCAGGCCAGCAGGCCGCCATGGGCGAGGCCGGGCGCACCCTGGTGGGCGGAGGTGACGGTGAACTTGGAGTACACCGTCGTCCCTTCGCCCACCGTCGAATGCAGGTGGAGCCCGGCCTCGATCTCGTCGCCGCACCCGAAACACTCACCGAAGTGGATGCCGAGGTGACTGCCCGGCTGCGGGGCTTTCGGGTGGACGGTCGCCGGTTCGACTTCGACCGGCGGCCACGGCTGCGAGATACGGCTCATGGAAAGACGTTAACTCGCCGGTAGCTCCGAGGCGCCGCCGGGAGTGGCCGGTTCCGGCTTCCGGCGCCGGATGATCCGCGAACTCACGATGCGACGCAGCGAAACCCCCGCCGTTTCCGGCAGCAGCAGGATCGGGATGGCCGCGATGGCCGCCGCGCCCATCAGGTAGTACGCGGGCCACAGGTTGTCGCCGGTGGACTTCACCAGGCTGCCGATGATGTACGACGCCGTGCCGCCGAACGCGGCGGTGGAAACGCTGTACCCGATGGAGAAACCGCCGTAGCGCTCCTGAGTCGGGAACATCGCCGGCAGCGTCGCCGCCAGCACGGCCAGGATCAGCACCAACGGCACCGCGATCATCAGGACGCCGAGGGCGAGCTGCCAGCCGTTCTGGTCGTCCGCGGCCGCGCCCATCAGCGAGAACGCCGGGATCGGCAGCACCAGGAAGCTCGCACAACTCGCGATGAGGATGGGTTTTCGCCCGATCTTGTCGGACAGGATGCCGACCGGCACGATCAAGATCAGCATCAGCGCGATGGTCGCCAGGATGATCAGCAACGGCGCGTGCCCGCTGAACCCGACCACGTCCTTGAGATAGGTCTCCAGGTAGGTGATCACGATGTAGTCGGCGACGTTCAGCATCACCACGATGCCGATCAGGTGCAGGATCGACGTCCAGTGCTTCTTGAGCAGCGCCTTCAGCGGCGACTTCTCGACCTGGTTCTTCTTCTCGATCTCCTGGAACAGCGGAGTGTCCTCCAGCTTGTTCCGCAGGTAGAGACCGACGATGCCGAGCGGCCCCGCGATCAGGAACGGCAGGCGCCAGCCCCATTCGCGCATGGCCTCGTCGCCGAGGACGACGGTGAAGATCGTGACGAAGCCGGCGCCCATCGCGAATCCGACGAGCGTGCCGAATTCCAGCCAGCTGCCCCAGAAACCCCGGCGCCGGGCGGGCGCGTACTCCGCGATGAACGTCGCCGCGCCACCGTACTCACCGCCCGCCGAGAAGCCTTGGATGGTGCGCAACAGGATCAGCAGGACCGCGGCGGCCGGGCCGATCGTCGCGTAGGACGGCAACAGGCCGATGATGAACGTCGACCCGGACATCAGGATGATCGTCAGCGCGAGTACCTTCTGGCGCCCGATCTTGTCCCCCAGCGGACCGAACACGAAGCTGCCGAACGGCCGCACGATGAAGGTGATCGCGAGGACCGCGAAGGTCGCCAGCGCACCTTCCGAAGTGCTCGAAGCGTTGAAGAAGACCTGCCCAAGGATGGCGGGCATGAAGCCGAAAACACCGAAGTCGTACCACTCGATGCAGTTACCCATCGCCGCTCCGGCGACGGCCTTTCTGATCTGCTCAGGTGGGGCCTCCGCCGGTTCCCCTTTTTCCTGATGTGACGCGCTCAGCGCCTCTTCGGCCATGGGTTTGACCTCCCGACCCACCCGTTTACTTACCCATCGTCGAGGGTTTGTTCCCTCGACCGTAGGCGTTCAAACGTCCGGGTTCAGCGCTTTGGATCGGTCGATCGAACGCCGTTCCCCCGAATCGGTGACGAAGCACCAGGTAAACCCGATGTCGGAGAATTTCCGATTACTTTGGGTCACACTTCGGGAATCGGACGTTCCGGGCAGGAGGTCAGCGGGTCGTGACCGCCGTCGGCGGGGCGCTCGGCTGCTTCGTCGGGGTGGGCCCCGGTGGGACGGCCGTCGTCGTGCGGCCCGGCTGGACGGTCCGGGGGACCGAACGGGTCTGCCCGGGTTTCGGCGTCGTCTCCGAAGCGGGCGGTTCCTGCGGAGCGACCTCCGGCCGGGGAGTCTCGGAAGGCGCGGGCGAGACCGGTGCGGGGGAGATGGTCGACAGGCCGGGGCCCGCAGGCTGAACCGGCGCGGACCCCTCACCGCCGCGACCGCCGACGGCGAACGCGCCGAACACGATCACCGCGACCGTCGCCAGCGAACTCCCCGCCACCGCCAGCCGTTTGCGCCGACGCCGGATCCGGCCACCCTGTTCGATGATGTCCGCCGCCCGGATACCCAGCGGGGGACCGCTCGCCCCGTGCGACAGCACGCCTTTGATGTCCTCGTCCATCTCCTCACCTCCCATCGTCGTGCGCTCCGCTCAAGGCCAGTTCGCTGAAATGCGGTCCGAGCCGCTTGCGCAGGGTCGCCAGACCCCGCGCGGCCTGGCTCTTCACGTTCCCGGTGCTGCAGCCCAGTGCCGCGGCCGTCTCTTCGACACCGAGATCTTCGAAGTAGCGCAGCACCAGCACGGCCCGCTGCTTCGGGGCGATGCCGGACAGGGCGTGCCTGACCAGCATCTCCTGCTCCGTGCCGCCCGCCTCGCCCGGGACGTCGGGAAGGGCGTCGGTGAGCTTCTCCCGTTTGCGCCACACGCGCCGATGCTCGGAGAGGAAGGTCCGCAGCACGATCTTGCGGGCGTAGCCGTCGAGCGCGTCGTGCCGGGAGAGCCTCGGCCAAGCCAGGTACAGCTTCAGCAGCGCGGCCTGGGTGATGTCCTCGGCCTGGTGCCAGTCGCCGCACAGAAGGTACGCGGTGGCACGGAGGCTGTGCGCGCGCTCGTCGAAGTACCGGGCGAACTCGCCGTCCCACGGCGAGCCCGTCCCGGTCTTCGACGAGCGGCTCGGCGACACCTAGTTACCGGCTCCTTCGACGATGGCGGGGAGGTGCAGATCCCCGGTCGGCCCGGCGGGAACGGCCTTGGGCACCCGGTGCTCGCCCGGCTTCACGACGCCGGGGCGGGTCGTCTGCGGGGCGGGCTCCGGACGCGCCGGGGCGGTGGTGGCGCGGGTCGGCTCGCCCGGTGCCGCGGTGGGCGCCTTGGTCGGCGGCTGGGGCGCCTGAGTGGCCGTCGGCGACGGCGCGCTCTGATCGGCCGACGCCAGCGACGTGGTCGCGAAGGCGGCGCCGCCCGCCAGCAGCAGCGCGCCGAGGGAAAGAGCGATACGAGTACGCAAGAGTGTCTCCTCGATCCGGGCGCCGCTCATTGGCCGCGGCGCCTTACGTCGTTAGACATGCGCCCCGCCCCGCAGATGGTTGCAGTGACTTTTCCGCGCGCTGGCGGAAAAATCCCGCCGGGCGCTCGACCGCAGGTCAGCGGCGGTTCACGACTCAGGCGCCCGGCAAAAGGAGGCGCGCGGGGTGAAGTCTTCCCAGCGCGCTGACGCGCTCCCGGAAGACAGGTTCTCGGTCAAGCACGAACGGCCGGAGACCGCGAAGGTCTCCGGCCGCCCGGTTCCATGGAAGTCGTTCAGCTCGCGAGAGCGGACAGCTTGGTCCACTCGTCCCAGGAATAGGTCCAGTCGCTGTAGTCGCGCGCCCGGTTGATCTTCACCGTGCTGCCCTCGATCTCGACGGGGTCGCCGACCAGGGCGCCGTCCATGTACGCCTTGGCGTTCGCCGGCGCCAGGTTCACACAGCCGTGCGAGATGTTCTTCTTGCCCTGCGCCCAGATCGAGGGCGCGTAGCCGTGGATGAACTCGCCGTTGGTCGAGAACCGCACCGCGGACGGGACGACGATGTTCTCGTAGTCGTAGCGCTCGTTGGTCATCGAGTACGTGTCGTGCTTGGACATCACCACGTGCGTGCCGCTCGGCGTGACGCGGCCCGGGTCGGCGTCGAGGCCGTAGCTGGCCGGGTAGTCCGCGATCTGCTGCCCGTCGCGGATCACCACGAGCCGGTGGGTCTGGGTGTTGCCCTTGACGATCTGCGAGCGGCCGATCGTGAAGCTCGCGGAGCGGTCTTCCTTGCCGTACACGCCTTCGCCGATCTTGACGCCGTAGATCTTGGCGTTGAACTTCACCGTGGTGCCGGGCTGCCAGTAGGCCTTCGGCCGCCAGTGCACCGAGGTGTCGTCGTGGACCCACGCCCAGGACCCCTCGGTCTTCGGCGTGGTCTCGACCGACAGCGCCTTCTCGACCGACGCCTTGTCGGTGACCTTGCTCGGGAACGTCAGCGTGATCGGCATGGCGACGCCGTACGTCTGCCCGTCGAAGACGTTGATGTTCGCGCCCACCTGCTTGCGCGGCTTGACGGTGGTGAAGGTCCCGCCGATCTCGACGGGTTTGCCGTCGGTGCCGGTGGCCTTGCCGGACCACGTGTAGGCCTTGCCGTAGCCGAGCTGTTCGGTGGTGACCCAGCTCTTCTTGTCCTCGGACGGCTGGCCCGCGACCTGCTTGCCGTCCGGGTTGGTCAGTACGACCTGGTCGAGCGTGCCGTCGGCGACGCTGACCTTGATGGGCTGCCCCGGCGCGACGTCCTGCGCGCCCGCCGCGGGCTCGTACGTCAGTTTGGCCGGCGCGGGCGCCTGCCCGCCGGTGTCACTGCTGACCGGCCCGCCGCCGTCCGGCCCGCTGGCCGAGACGGTCGGCTCGCTGCTGCACGCCCCCAGCGTCAGAACGGCCACCAACCCCAGTGCCGCGAACGCCGCCCGGCGGCGCGCGGTTTCCGAAAACCTCAAAGCTTCCCCTTTGCTCCCCTGTACACCGACCATGACGTCCGGACGGCCCCTTAAGTTGATCCCACGGAGAGTGATGCGAGTCACAATCGGGTGGGCCGTGGTTCACGATCGGGGCATGACCGACTTCGGTCCGTGTCCGGCGATGACCTGAGGTCGGCGTGCGGCGACAGGGTAGCGACGGGGTCCGACAGAACCCGGGTCGGCGTACGACGTTCCGGTGACCTTGGTACTTGGGGGTGCCCAGAGTCCGATCACGGGCTTCAAATATGGCCAGATCCCGGTACTCTGCCATCAGGCCGTCGTTTTGCGTGTTCGTGGCTTCACACTCGCGGAACTTCTGACGCGAGCCATGAGCCGGTGACGCGCTCTTCGCTCGACTCGTTGGAACCGCCCGGGACGGTCTGGGTGTCGCTTCGGAGGCACTCGAAGCGGATGTGCAACGAGGAGTACAGCGGTGGCGCAAGGCACTGTGAAGTGGTTCAACGCGGAGAAGGGCTTCGGCTTCATCGCGCAGGATGGCGGCGAGGGCGACGTCTTCGTTCACTACTCGGAGATCGAGGGTCGCGGGTTCCGCACGCTCGAGGAGAACCAGCGAGTGGAGTTCGAGGTCGGTCAGGGCCAGAAGGGCCCGCAGGCCCAGAAGGTCCGCGCGATCTGAGTCCGCCCTTCAGGCGTTGCTCAGACTGATCAGAAAAGCCCCCGGCGATCTCGCCGGGGGCTTTTCTCTTGCCGTGAAAGCTTCTTCTGTTGTGCTGTTCCGTTCCGGGTGACGGGGATCAGCGGGGGACGGGCTGCTCCCACGCGTTGGCGTCGAAGTGGAATTCGTCGGTGTGGGCTTCTTCGTGGCGGCGCTGCTGGGCCGAGTTGGCCTGCGATTCCCACGAGAGGCGCTCAAGGATCCATTCCTGCGCCAGCGCCTGCGGCGACAGGTTGCGCTCGGCGGCGGCGTCCTTGAGCTGTTCGCAGGCGATGAGGTTCATCCGCAGCTGGAACACCTGCGCCTCACCGAAGCGCTTGCCGGTGCCGGTGCTCTCCGGGTCGTTCTCGGGGGCGAGGGCACGAAGGTAGCTGGTGAGCTCCGTGTCTTCGACGACCGCTTCGGCCTCCTTGGAGGCGGAGTTGCGGTGACGACCGGGGTTGACCGGCTTCAGGTTCGTGCGGCTGCCGCTACGACGGCTCAGGGAAGGAAGGGGCACCGGGCCACGATAACGGTTCGGTCTCGGCAAACCAACCACAGTGAGCCACGACACACCCTTTATTTCTCCCGAACGGCCCAATCCCCCACAAGAAAACCTTTTCCCATGATCACAACCCGCAACCGGAAGAGGAAATATCAACGGGACCGGGCCTGGGCTGCCAACCGCCGCCACTGGGAACCTGGGGTCTGGGGGTGGCCCCCAGAAAACGGAGCGACCCCCGCGCCAGGGGGAGGAACGCGGGGGTCGGAGGGGATCTCCACAGGCGCTGACCGGGGGTGTGTCAGCAAATCGATTGTTGCACGGTTTGCTGAGAAGGGCGAGTGGGCGCGGGCAGAATTCCGGTCAGGGCGCCACCTGTGGTTCGCCTGGGGTTCATGTGGCGCGGGCGTACGCGTGATCGCTCTGCGTTGTGCGGAGCGTGGCGACAGGTTCACTCTCCGGGGGGCTGTGTGCCGCGGCCGGCTCTGGTTAGCCTCGCGGCCAAGCTGTTCGTTGGCCGTCTGGAGGAACCATGGGTGGGTCTGTGGAAGTTCGACAGTTCCTCCTTCGGTACGAAGGTGCCGATGGGGGAAGCTCGACGACGTTGGCCGGTGGTCTGCCGGCGCAGCGCACGGGTCAGGGGGACGCGCAGCGCGTCTCCGACGACCAGGTGCGCCGTGCCCGGCTGGCGGTGGCCAACGGGGCGTTGGGTGTCGATGACTGTGTCCAGCTGCTGGACATGCTGGGGTTGACGCTGGACGAGGACGGGCAGGCGCCCGTTCAGCGCTGAGTTCGTTCACGGAGCCCGGGCGCGCGGGGTGTGCCGCGCGACCGGGCTCCGTTCTAGGCCCGGGCGGCCGCTCGGGCCTGATATCCTGAAGTCACCGCGTTCTCGCAGGTCCCAGCCCTGTGAACAACTAGGGGACCCCCTGTGCGAAGCCCAAAACGGGTGTGTCCTATAGTTATGTTCGCTCCCGGGGACACCGGAGAGCGCGGGTCGGTCGGTTCGCCGAAACCGAACCGGGCTCCCATCGTCCAGCGGCCTAGGACTCCGCCCTTTCAAGGCGGCAACGCGGGTTCGAATCCCGTTGGGAGTACGCAGTACAGTTGGAAAGCAGTATGCAAGGCCCTGTGGCGCAGTTGGTTAGCGCGTCGCCCTGTCACGGCGAAGGTCGCGGGTTCGAGTCCCGTCAGGGTCGCAAGATCGTTCGGCTCCTCGCCGGCGTTCCCGGCCAGGTAGCTCAGTTGGTACGAGCGTCCGCCTGAAAAGCGGAAGGTCGCCGGTTCGACCCCGGCCCTGGCCACCGCTCTTCAAACCGTCTTGACCCAGGTCAAGGCGGTTTTTTCATGTCCGGGGTCGATCTTGAGTCTGTCCACTGTTGACCGTGGTTGACCCGCTTTGGCCGCCGCTTGTCGCACGTATGTTGCACGCCTCGGGACTGCTGTCGCCCACTGAAGGCTTCGCGTGCCTGTTCGCCCCGCTTCCCTCGCCCCTGCCATCTCTAGCGCCGGGTCGGTCGCGTCAAGGCACGCTTTCCCGCCTTGATGCGGGCGGGCCGGTGTTAGACGCTGAGAAGCGAGGGACCACCTGGTGACCACTGCGCGTCGGCTGGGTGGGTCGGGTGATCTCGCCGTGTGGCTCCTGGATCTCCGTCGTCGTTGGCGGCGCGCTGCGGGTGCTGCCCTGCGGCGGGCTCGCCCGGCGGCGCCTGCCGGAGCGGAGCGGGAGGCCGGCGTCGCCTCCTGGGCGTAGCCCGCCGGACGGGTGGTGACCCGCGCGCCGCCAACGGCGGCGCCTTGATCCCATAGAGCCAAATTCGGCAGAGAGTAAGGCAGCTGCATCGAGTGACTGTGCAGCAATGTCTCGATGGGTGGTTCGTTGGTTGCGCAACTCGGGCCAAGCGTGTGCTCAGGTAGAGCCTTACCAGCGAGAACATGCAGGTCACGAGTCATGTTCGGTGTGCAGCGGAGAGCCAGCCTCACAGCTACATCTGGTGTTCGAGCCCAACTCTTGACTCGAGTAAGGTGATCGTTGCTGTAGCACACGAAAGTAGAGGTAGGGACCAAGAGTGGCGTACGACCGAACGGAGGGTGATGGTCAACATGAAATGTTCGCTCTCGGCACTCTTGCTCGAACTCCCCGTCCGAAGCTTTCTCCAAAACGTCCGCGGGTCGAAGTGGAGGGCTTGGCGGATGTGTTCCCTTACTACGCGGGCTTCTCTTTTGAGTGGGCGAAGGATCACCTGAGGCACGCCGCTAGCTCAGAGACAGAGATCATTCTCGACCCATGGAACGGTAGTGGTACTACTACGCTCGCAGCACAGGATATCGGAATCCGGTCTGTGGGCTTGGACCTCAACCCGATCGCGAACGTGGTTGCGAGACTGCGTGTGAACGCTACCGAAGGCGTAGCGGTATCTGCGGTTCCCGCGAGAACCATGTCCCGTAAGAGGAGCGGCGACCCGCTCATGTCATGGCTAACTCCACGTGCAGCCAATCGAGCACGCTCCTGGGTGCGCTCGCTCGATGGACTGGCTAGTTCGACTTCGACCTTAGGCATGGTCTCAATTTTTCGTGTGGTTCGCCAACTGACAAAGAAGTTTGAGGGCAGCAATCCTACTTGGGTTAGACGAGCTGGTGGTGCCGATGAGCTTGTCGATATCAGTCCTCGCGATCTTGACGAACTGATCATTTCAGATCAGTACGCGCTGATGGAGAGAATCAAGGATAGTCGTGTCCAGCCTAATGCTACCGTCAACCTGCTAACCGGTTCTTCGGCGAGGTTGCCATTGCGAGATAATTGTGTCGACCTGGTGCTGACTTCTCCGCCATATTTAACGAGAATTGACTATGCGGTTTCTTACTCGCGGGAACTCGCTGTTCTAGGCGTCGATATATCCGTCGATCGGCGGCTTAGGTCTTCTCTTATGGGTACGACCTTGATTCGCCCCGCTGTAACTGAAGTAACAACATATGGTGACCTTGCGCGTGACCTTGTTCGGCAGGTATCCGAGCATAAAAGTAAGGCGTCATCGGGTTACTATCGCAAGCAAGTCGTGCAGTATCTAGATGATCTAGTCGGTAGCCTAAGTGAGATAGACCGAGTTTGCAGAAAGGAAGCAACGCTAATCCTTGTTGTGCAAGATTCGTACTACAAGGATGTTGCGGTCCGGCTTGCTGACATATGCCAGGAAGAGGTTAGTTCCCGCGGCTGGTCGATCTCCGGAAGAGAAGAGTTTGAGGTAAGCCGGAGCCTTACTACGGTTAATAAGGCTGCTCAGGCTTACGTAAAGGGTAAGGTGTCTGAGACGGTTCTCACGCTCAGAAAGGAGTAGTTCCTCGTATGGCACGACCAGATGAGTCAGAAGACATCATCGGTGAGGTTGACGAGAAGATTACTGCTGTCCGCACCAGTTCGCTAGATTTTTCATTCAATGAATTGGCGGACATGCATTCTTCTGGTGAGCTTATCATTGATCCTGAATTCCAGCGAATGTTTCGTTGGAGCGAGGGGGCGCAATCACGCTTCATCGAATCCCTCTTGCTTGAGTTGCCGATCCCGCCGATCTTTCTGATTGAGCGTGAAGACCGGATATACGAGTTGATCGATGGTCTCCAACGTCTGTCGTCATATCTGCACTTCACTAGTAGGCTAGCGCCTGAGGGGGAGCCGCTAGATCCGCTTGAACTTTCTGATTGCGATATTATTGAAAAGCTGAACGGGTATTCGTACGAATCTCTCCCTCGTCCACTTAAGATCAAGTTGCGGCGAAGCTATGTTCGCGCTGAAATTTTGCGTAAAGAAAGTGATCCGCGGCTGCGTTACTACATGTTCAAGCGATTGAACACCGGTGGCGCGGTTCTGTCCCAGCAAGAGATTCGCAATGCGACGATCAAGCTACTATCAAACGACTTTAATAGCTTTATTATTGATCTGAGTCAGAACCCTGACTTTTTTACCTGCACCAGCATAATTTCCTCAGAGGCTAGAAGTAGAAAGTTTGACCAAGAGTTGGTCTTGCGCTTCTTTGCGCTAAAAAACGACTTCTCAAGTTATGTACACGATGTAAGCGAATTCTTGACAGACTACATGGAGAAGGTGTCAGATCCTTCTGATTCGACAGGGTTTGACTTCGAGTCGGAACGCGCCATATTCGCGAAGACTTTTGCGATCCTGAAGAAGATTAGCGATATCCTGGACATAGATTCCAGGATATTTGGCACGATCGGTAGAGGCAATGAGCCAAGAAGTCAGTTCTCTGTCTATCATTTTGAGGGTATTTCGTTAGGCCTGCAAGATGTCTTGTCGAGCGTTGACTTGGATAATTCTGCGCAGATCGAGAAATTGGCTGAAGTTGTGCGTAAAGGGAAGTCGGATCAAGATTTCTTAAAGCATGGCGGTGCCGGGAAGAACTATAGAAATCCGACGCGTGCTCGGATTAAGTACTTCTCGGACAGGTTCTCGGCGGCGCTGCGTTGAATATAGAAGACTTGCGCACCGCTCTAGAGGAGGATCTTGCGTGGCGCCTGGATGAGTTGCGCCATTTAAGAAACGAACTGCTAGGGCGTCGTGAACCGGAAGATTGGCCGGCATCTGCCTTGCGGGCGATCCTCGTAATGCAGTATGCGCACCTCGAGGGCTTCGCCCGCAACGCATTCTCCTTATATGTTTCCGCAATAAATTCCAGGTCATTGCAGTCAGATGAAGTTCATCCGCAACTGGCGGCCTCTGCGTTGATAGCTGAATTTGATAATCTGAGGCTAGGTGCTGCGTCAGAGCAAGAAAGTGAGTCTGGCCGCCTAAGTCGACGCGCTAGGCAGCAGGTCGAGTTCATCGAGAAGATGCGTGATGCGTATCGATCTCCTGTGAATATAGATGCTGAAGCTGCGGTGTCGATGGAAATGAACTTCGGCAGCGACGTTCTCCGCAGGACGCTGTACCGCTTGGCTATTCCCGATGATAAAGTTGATAAAAGCTACTACTCGTCACTTGAATTTGTGCGAAACGCCAGAAATGATATCGCCCATGGGAGTCGGAAGGAAAGGATTGCTGCCGGACTTTTTGAGGCGCATAGAAAGAAGTGTGAAGTGTTCATGAACGATTTGGCAAGGCTAATAACTGCGGCTGTGCGCGAAGAGTGGTTTAGAGTGGCAGAAGTGGCGAGTTAATGCGACCATCGGCGTGGACTACTGAGCTGGCGGCTAGACGGCTTAGCGTGGACTTGCCACGTCGTTGGAAGCACTCGCAGGGAGTGTGTGAGCGCCTAAGGACTGCGGACCGACTGTTTGCCGCTGACGATGCGAGGGTGCTCGCGGCGGCTGGCATCCTTCACGACATTGGATATTCGTCCGATCTAGTAGCGACGGGGCTGCACGCGCTGGATGGCGCTCGGTACCTGCGGGAGATAGGGGCTCCGGAGCGGCTGTGCGCGTTGGTGGCGCACCATTCGGCGGCGCACGTAGAGGCCGACCTGCGGGGCCTGGCTGATGAGTTGGCCGCCTGGGCTGACGAGAGGACGCCGCTTAGGGACGCTCTGTGGTGGGCCGACATGACCACGTCGCCGGATGGTGAAGTTGTCACCTTCGAAGAGCGAGCGGCGGAGATTCAGCAGCGGTACGGACCGGATGACGTTGTGTCGACGTTCATTCAGCTAGCGCGGCCGGAGCTGGCGGGCGCAGTCGAGCGGACAGAAGCCCGGTTGCGGGCGGCTGGCATCAACTACGTGTAGAACGGCTGGTCAGCACCCTCGAAACCGCGGGCGATCCTGAGCCGGATGGCGGGATGGATATTGAGGCCGTCCAGCTTGGCTGGTTCGACCCACAGAACCTCTTTGCTCTCGCTGCTCGTGCGCAGGTCACCGGACAGAGGGCGGGCGCGGAAGCAGAGCGAGAACTCCTGACGGACCTCGCCGTCGTCGTACTCGATGACGTAGTCGGGGTCGGAGAAGATCCCGATGAAGCCAGTGACGTCGACGGTCAGGCCTGTCTCTTCCTCGACCTCGCGGACCACGGCCTGTGCCACTGACTCGCCGAACTCCTGGCCGCCGCCAGGGATGGCGTACCGGTCGTTGTCGGTGCGCCGGATCATCAGCAGCCGGCCAGCCTCGTCCAGGATGAACGCGCTGACGGCGACCCGCAGTGAGTTCGCCTCCGGCGCGTTCGGTTCGTGGTAGTGGTCTCGGCGTGCCATAGCTCCTTGCCTACCAGGTCAGCGGCTTGGCGGCAGCCCAGACGGTCTCGAAGCTCTCCATGTACGTCTCGAACATGTCGCCCTTCGGCGTCTGCCGGAGGTGCAGAGCGGGGGCGTGCGCTCCTGGAAGGCCGTACACATGGGTGTTGATGACCATCTCGTCGTCGAACCGGAACACCGAGTTGTACAGCGTGGTGGTGTGCAGCCGTGCCTCTACGCCAGGTATGCCATCGAGCGGGCGTAGGAACGCTAGTGCGTTGCGGATGCGAGCGGAAACCGTGCGTGCGTCGAGCCGTTCCTCTTCGCTGCGCTTGGTGGCCTCGTCCGCGTCGGGATCGCCGAACAGAAGCCGAATTTTGGCCCCATCACTGGCTTTCTGTTTGATCTGCTTCGCAAACGTCGGTCGTTCAACGAGGAACAGGGCGGCCAGGCAAAGAATGTCGATGCGTTCCCCGCTGTCGTCCAGCAGCCGAGTCCACAGGTCGGCAGGGATCGCGTTCCGGTGCGAGAAGACTTCGACGACTTCCGGGTTGCCGCGCGGTTCCATCGCGGAGCTTGGCGGATTAATGGCCTGGCTCGTCGGCGACGCAGTCGGTTCGGGGACGAACTCGATTCCACCGTCGTGAAACTCGAAGAGTTGTTCGGCTTGCCAGCCGGGAAGCATTGCTTCAAGGATTCGGCAGTGGTCGGCGTAGGGCAGGCCGACGAGTTCGCCGGACAGCCATCGGTAGAACTGGGCTTTGCTGGGAAAGCTGCCCCTGAGGCTCTTGTCCACTTTCTCGGCCACCTTGTCGTACTCGCGGCAGAACGCGCGGTAGCTCTGCAAGTGTCGTCCTCTGAGCAGGACTTTGAGGACGATCGGCCGGGCTTCCTGAGCTGTGGTGTCGGGGCTCATGAGACCAAGCTAGCACGGGAGACGAGACAAGACGAGACAAGGTGAGTGCGAGACGCTGTGAGGCGAGACCGAGACGGTGTCGTGACGGGACACTCATTTGGCCGATTGTTGTAGGTACGCCGGTAAAGGCGTATCCGACAAGCGGGAAGGTTCACTACGACATGGCGATCGAAAAGGGCATCCGATTCAGCGTTGACCACGATGACGCGTTTCCACAAGGTCTTGTGATGGTGGGCGAAGTGTCGCCGGACAACGAATACCAGTCGCGTGAGGAGAGGGCGCAGGGGCGGCCGACGAGGCAGCGGGTGGACGAGGTGACGGGGAAGCGGCAGTGGAAGTTCATGGCGACCGACCCCGGTGAGACGAAGGCGAAGCGGGCTTCGTTCGAGATCACGCTGCTGGCCGATGTGCAGCCGGTGCCGACGACGGCCGAGGTGATGCCGGGAATGCGCCCGGTGGAGCTGGACGGGCTGACCGCTGAACCCAAGGTGACCGGGCAGGGTGAGTACAAGTACCTGTCCTACGTGTTCCGCGCTACCGGATTCAAGGCGGCGGGAAGTGGCGCGGGCGGGAAGGCATCACGGTCGACGGCGGCTGAGTCCTCGGCCAAGGCCGCGTGACGGCACTGACTTCTAGAGGGAAGTGGTGTCGTGACGTCGAAAAAGCAGGTGTCCGTGTGGGAGTCGGCGTACCGCGTCTATCGGGACGCGGCGGACGTGGATGCACGGTCGAGGGGCGCGAATCCGGATGTGGCGCGAGAGATGGCGGCGGCGTCGCGGTTGGTCGCTCAGGCATGGCGAGCGCTGGGTAGTGATCCCGACCTGCCGTGGTGGGTGGTCGCCGCCGTGGGGTCCGCCGCGCAAGCCTTCGAGGACCAGGCACGGCAGTGGGAACGCAAGGCGGGAGGTGACGAGTATGCGGGAGGGGTTCGGCCCAACGTGGGTGATCAGCCCGTGGGCCGAGGTGACGGTGGAGGAGACTGGTTCGGGTCCGGGGTCGCCCCCGGCGCTGGTGCTGTCGGGCACAGCGGGATCGCTGACGATCCGTCCTCCCGAACATCGGGGCGACTGGCTGAGCCGGGCCGTCTTCCTTCGCCGACTCCGCGATTGCGCGGACGAACTGGCGGCACTGCTCGAAAGCCGCGCACGGACCGGGGCCTGTGATGACGACTCCGGGCAGGAATGAGCCGCAAACACTCAAGGATGCGCACGACGTTGCGGCAGCCACTCGTCCGCTGCCAGGGGCGAGCCTGTCGACGTGGCTGAAATGGCGGCAGGCCAACGCCAAAATGTATCGCGCGGTGTCCGATGTGGACCGCTTTCATCATCACGAGATTCGGTACTGGGTCGCGCACGAGGACGGCAAGGCGGAAGAACTGGCCGCGAGGATTCGGGCGGAGAAATCGGATGCCAAGTAGACGCGTGCAGGAATGGGGAGGCAACGGCGACGGTTCGATGCTGAGCGGCAAGACGGCGGCGCAATGGTTGCGGCGGGCACGTCGGTTTCGGCGGCTGACCCAAGCCCAACTGGCCAAGCGATCCGGCATCAGCCCTCGGCACCTCGGCCAACTAGAGCGGGGCGAACGGCCGTTGACCACGGTGACTACAGCGGTCCGCCTGGCGGATGGCCTGGACATCGCACGGGAGCACGTGTGGTTGGTCGCGCTTCGGGAGTTCGAACGTAAGGAGCGTGCACAGTCACAAGACTGACCAGATAGGCAAGAACTGAATATCGAAATTTCGCACGTGGGGATGTGTGGCGGATAAACGCGTCCCCACGTGGCTAAAAGTGTCCCTTAAAACGCAGAACCGGCCCTTGGCTACCAACCTGTTCCGGTTCTGCGCCTGTCCACTGGAGCAGTGAACAATGACGAAGATAAATGACGGCACACAGTGCGAGTCAACGGGGGTCACCCGAACGCGCTGTCCGGAATGCAAACGGTTCGCTCGGCTGCTGCCGGGTGAGGAGAAGTGCTCCCCGTGCCTGGGGATGCTGCCGCTGCCGATCGTGGTTCCCGCTGCGGGTCTGCGGGGTGGTCGGTGATGAACACGCAGGAGATCATGACCACCCTTGCCGTGGGTGGCGGGCTGGCGGTGGTGTTGTGGGTGCTGGCCAAGGTTGGCCGTGTGCTGGCGAGTGTGTTCGAGGCGCTGGCCGCGTTGGCGGTGCTTGGTGTGGCGCTGTGGGGCCTGCTGCGGGCGGTCGGCTGGGTTGTTCGGCAACTTGTCGGGCACTGGCGTACCTGTCTGGCGCTGCTGGGGTTGTGGGCCTGGTGCACGGTGCTGGGCTGGGTGTCCCTCGTCGTCGCGGTCGGCGTGCTGGCGGCGATGCTGCTCGTCTGGTGGCGCTGGGACGCGGTCGGCTATGACCTGTGGTGTGGGCGGTGGCTGCGGGCGTGGTGGCTGCGCTGGGCGCTCTACGGGCGGAAGCTGGCCGGGTGGCTGCACGCCTGCGGGCTGACGGTCCGGGATGACGCGATTCCCGTTGATGTGACGGTGAACCTGGTGTCCCGTCGGCGCAAGCGTGAGGCGGTCACGAAGGCGCGGCAGGCGTCCGGGGTGGCGGTGCCGAAACTGCTGTCGGTCCGCTCCGGCCCGTCGTGGGATGAGGTCCGGGTCCGGCTGGTCCCTGGACAGAAGCCGGAAGACTTCGATGAGGTCGCGCGAGAGCTGGCGGTGGCGCGCAAGGTCGCGCGGTGTCAGGTGCGGGAGCTTGAGCCGGATGTGGTGTCCATCGACTTCATGCGCCGGGATCTGCTGGACACGGCGGTGACGTGCCTGCCGGTTCCAGAGATGGTGTCCGTGGACGGCTCGGGCGTGGATCTGCGGGCGGTGTACGCGGGTTCGACGGAGTACGGCACGCCGTGGACGTTGCCGCTGGTTGGTGGTGGCGCGCACACGCTGGTGGCTGGTGCGTCGGGGTCGGGGAAGGGCTCGGTTCTGTGGGCTCCGCTGGTGTCGGCTGCGGCACCGATCCGCGCCGGTCTCGTCCGGGTGTCCGGGATCGACCCGAAGGCGGTCGAACTTGCTTACGGTCGCGGGATCTTCGCTCGCTACGGGGTGTCCGGCAAGGAAGCGCTGGATGTCCTCGACGCGCTGATGGAGGAGCTGGAGAACCGGAAGCGCGTCTTCGCCGGGTACACCCGTCAGGTCCCGGTCTCGGCCGAGTATCCGGTGGAGCTGCTGGAGTTCGACGAGATCGGCGCTCTGACCCGCTACACCGATCGCAAGACCCGTGACGCGATCGTGGAACGGGTCGCGATCCTGACCACTCAGGGGCGGGCGCTCGGGTTCGCGGTCCGAGGCTATGTCCAGGAGCCGACCAAGGAAACCGTTCCGGTGCGGGAGCTGTTCACCCGCCGTATCTGCCTGCGGGTGACCGCGAAGAGTCAGGTCCCGATGGTCCTCGGGGACGGCGCCTATGAGCGTGGGGCGTGGGCGAACCGGATTCCCGAGTCGGCGGCCGGTGTCGGCTACGTCTGGGGCGAAGGCATCCGCGAACCCCTGCGCGTGCGGGCCGGTTGGGTTCCGGACCAGACCGTCAAGCATCTGGAGCACTACGTCACCAACGGCGGTGCCTCGGTCATCCACCTGTCAGACCGGCGCGGCGAGAGGGGGACGGCATGACGACAGATTCGCAGGTCGGAACAGGTCCGGCCGCCCCGCCGGCCACGAATGGACGAATCCGCGGGGCGCTCTCTGCGGAGGTCGTGAAGGCCACCGCGGAAAAGCACGGCGTGTGTGTCCGGCCCTTCACGATGGAGGTCGGAGACACCGAAACCGGCGAGATCCGCTACGTGCCCGTGCCCTGTGGGGCGACGGTCGAATCGGTGTGCCTTCCCTGCGCTCGCAAGGCAAAAGCGCTCCGTCAGGCACAGTGCCGCGAGGGCTGGCATATGACCGAAGAACCCGTCATCGAACGGGAAGCGCCGTCGAAGACCCAAACGGAGCTGGTGGCGTTCCGGGCAGATCTGGCGGCGGCCTACCGGGAGGCGCTGGCGGTCGGTGACGAGGTCGAGATGGAGGAGCTGCGGGCAGAGGTCGCCTCGGTGGACGAGGAGCTGCGGGCGTCCGGGATGACGGGTCGCCTGCCTGCCCTTGACGTCCCGGAGAAGCGTCCGGTGAAGCGGTCGACCAAGCGGCGGCAGGACGCGCCGAACTTGCCACGCCGCAAGGTCGCCAAGACCACCGTGGGCCGTGAGTTCGCGGGGAAGTTCCGGCCGTCGATGTTCGTCACGCTCACCTGCGACACCTACGGCCCGGTCCGCTCCGACGGCTCGCCGGTCAACCCGACCACCTATGACTACCGGCGGGCTGCTCGGGACGCGGTGCACTTCTCGGCGCTGGTGGACCGGTGGTGGCAGAACCTGCGGCGGGCGGTCGGCTGGGATGTGCAGTACTTCGCCACCGTGGAACCCCAACGGCGGGCGGCTCCGCACCTGCACACCGCCCTACGGGGCTCCATCTCGCACGAGGTCATCCGGATGGTCACGGAGGCCACCTATCACCAGGTGTGGTGGCCCAACCATGACGAGATCGTGTACACGGACCGGGAACCGTTGTGGGACATGCGTTCCCGGACGTTCGTGGACCCGGACACTCGGGAGCCGCTGCCGTCGTGGGATGAGGCCGTGGAGGCGGTGGAGGAACCGGCGCATGTGGTCACGTTCGGCCGTCAGGTGCACTCCAAGGGGATCTTGGGCGGTACCGAGGAATCCGGGCGTCACATCGGCTACCTCACCAAGTACCTGACCAAGTCCACCGGCGAGGTGGTCGACGCTGACACCCCGGCCCAGCAGGATCACCACGACCGTCTTCACGCGGAACTGTCGGTGACCCCGTGTTCGCCTCGGTGCGCGGTGTGGCTGCTGTACGGCATCAACCCCAAGGGAGCCAACGGAAAGACCGTTCCCGGTCACTGCAAGGGACGCGCTCATCGTCGAACGACGCTCGGGCTACCGGGGCGGCGGGTGCTGGTGTCGCGGAAGTGGTCGGGCAAGACCGTGGCCGATCACAAGGCAGACCGGAAGGGCTTCGTCCTGGACGCGCTGGCCGCTGTCGGCATCACCAAGAAACAACCCGAACCGGACCGGTTCGTCTGGCGCAAGGTCGAACCCGGAGACACCCACTGCCCACCACGGGACCACCTGGTGATGCGCGCCATCTCCGAACGGATCACCTGGAAGGCCGAGTACGACCGGGCGCTACTCGCGGCACAGGGGCCACCCGGTGAAGGTCCGGAAACTTCGGCAACTCGGCAAGCGGCCTAGGAAGGGGGAGACGTGGAGAAGAACTATCTGACAGTCGATGAAGCGGCTGAGTACCTGAACACGGGTGTCCGGTTCGTGCGGCGGCTGATCGCGGAACGGCGGATCGCTTTCCATAAGGTCGGCGTTCACGTTCGGCTGGCGGTCGCTGATCTGGACGCGTTCGTGCTGGCGGGACGCGTCGAGCCGGTACGGGTGAGCTGGTCCGCTGGTCGGGCGGTGGCGTGATGGCGAAGAAGCGGAGGCGGTTCGGGTCGGTTCGGAAGCTGCCTTCCGGCCGGTTTCAGGCGTCGTTCCTCGGTCCGAACGGAGTGCGCCAGTACGCGCCGGACACGTTCCGGACCAGGACCGACGCTGATCGATGGCTGGTCGGCGTAGAGGCGGACATCAACAAGGGTGCCTGGCTGGACGACAAGCTAGGACGAGAAACGTTCGGCAACTACGCGGGTGCTTACCTGCGCGACAGTCCGAACATCGGGGACAGGTGGGAGGAGACGTGTCGGCGGAACATGCGCCTTCACATGACTGAGCTGCTGGATCTCCCGTTGATCGCGATCACCCCACCGGTGGTGCGGAGCTGGTACGCCAAGGCCCTGCTCGGGGAGGGCGGGAAGACGTCGATCGGGCAGTCGTACCGCTTCCTCCGTGCCGTGATGAACTCGGCCAAGAGGGACGGGGCGATCGTGATCAACCCCTGCCAGATTCCCGGTGCGGGCTCGGACAAGGCCAAAGAGCGGGGCATCGCCACCCCTGGGCAGATCGTCGACCTTGTCGAGGCGATCACTCCTCGCTACCGGGCGGCTGTGCTGCTGGCGGCCTGGTGCGGCCTTCGTCGCGGTGAGGTCTGCGGCCTGCGGACGGCTGACGTGGACCTCGTGGACGGTGTCGTGTGGGTCCGGAAGAACCGGGTGGAGCTTCTGGAGAGTCCGAAGAAGTACGACAAGGACCCCAAGACGGACGCGGGGCGTCGGCCGGTGTCGGTCCCTCCGCACGTCATGCCGTACCTGCGGGATCACATGAAGGAGTGGGCGGGGCGGGATCGGTTCTTCGTCGGCAGGGACGGGCAGCCGATGCGGGGGAACGCGGTCTATCAGGCGTTCGTCCGGGCGCGGGTGAAGGTCAGCGTGGATGTGAGCTATCACGACCTGCGGCACACGGGCCAGACACTCGCGGCGAGTGCGGGTGCGACGCTGGCTGACCTCAAGAAGCGGCTCGGGCACGCGTCGGCGGCGGCGTCCCTCCGGTATCTCCACGCGGTCGAAGGGCGGGACAAGGAGGTAGCCGACCAGTTGAGCAAGCTCGCCGCGCACGGAAACGCTGCCAAGCTGCCCAAGACCATCATCGTGAAGCACTGACCCGCGATGTTGCACGGGGGTTGCACGCGGCACTGGTGCAACCCCCGTGACCAGCGGAAACGTCTGTGCCTGAAAAGCGGAAGGTCGCCGGTTCGACCCCGGCCCTGGCCACCGCTCGACGAACCGCCTCGATGCACATCGAGGCGGTTTTTTCATGCCTGGCAAAGGGTTCACGCCAACGCGCGGTGGCGGCCGATGTCGCAGGTGCATCGGGCGCCACCGCGCGGGGCGGGACCTGGCGGCTACTGACCGGTCTGCTGCTTGATCCAGTCGCCGAACGCGGTCACGTCGGTGTAGATACCCGGCATCTCCGGGCAGCTGGCGGTCTGGCCGCGGCTCGTGGCACCGACCAGCGTCCACTTGTCGCCCGACTTCACCACGGCGGGGCCGCCCGAGTCGCCGTAACAGGCGCTCGCCTTGCCGCCCTGGTTGTCCATGCACAGCTCGGTCTGCGCGTCGTAGGCCCCGGAGCCGGAACAGCCGGAGTCTTCGGCGACCTTGGTGTCGAGCTGCTGGAGAACCACCGGTGCTTCACCGCAGCCGCGCGTCGGACAGGTCAGCCCCCAGCCGATCTCCCGCACGTCGGTGCCCGCCGCCGGCGACTGGCCGATCTCGATCGGCGCCGCCTCCGCGGGCTTGCTCAGGTGCACCAGGGCGATGTCGTACGGGCCGGAGCCGTCGTACTTCTCGTGGACCACGAACTTGTCCACCTCGGCGACCTCGCCGCCCTTGGTGTGGTCGGTGGTGTTGAGGCGGTATTGCCAGTTCGACGGCTGCTCGCCCTCGACGCAGTGCGCGGCGGTCACCAGCCACTCCGGCGTGATCAGCGACGCGCCGCAGTTGTGGTCGCCGCTCTTGGTCTGCATGGACGCCATGAAGCTGTAGGTCTCGGTCGCGTCCACACCACCCACGATCAGCGGCTGAACGCCCGAGGGCGGTTCGGCGGCGGAAGCCGGCATCGCCAACCCGAGTACGGCGGCCGCTCCGGTCAGCAGACCGGCGACGAGGGAACGAGTCCTCATCTGCTTTCTCCTTCCACACCGGTGTGTTTCACCGGTTCACTCCGGAAGGGTGGCCAATCGTCACTCGTCCGTGGAAGTGACGAAAGTCGGTGGCCGTTGCCAGTTACCAGTTGGGCGGCCTTGACTTCGAGTTAGGTGGAGGTGTCAATCTCGCAGCATGACAATCGCACCTGAGCAGGTCGACGAATGGACCGTCGGCACCCTCGACCTCGACGCCTATCTCGGCCGGATCGGCCAGGACCGCGCGAAACCTTCCGCCGCCGCGCTGCGTGAGCTGGCGAAGGCGCACGTCTTAGCCATTCCGTTCGAGAACGTCGACGTCGTTTTGGGGCAGCACAAGGGAATCGTGCTCGAAGACGTGATCGGTAAACTCGTCCGCCGCCGGCGTGGCGGCTACTGTTACGAGCACGGAAGCCTTTTCGCGGCGGCCGCCGAACAGCTCGGCTACCCCGTACGCCGCTTGGTCGCGCGGGTGCAGCCGCAGAAGAACGGGCCGTACACGCATATGACGCTCGTGGTGGAGGCCGACGGTGTCCCGCATCTGGTCGACGTCGGATTCGGCGCCGGGATGCTGGTGCCGATGCCGCTGGTCGACGGCGCCGTCGTGGACCAGGCGGGCTGGCCGCACCGGCTCGTCGCCGACGGCGACTGGTGGCGCCTGCAGAAACAGGAGGGCGACGACTGGACCGACCTGCACGCCTTCACACTCACGCCGATGCACCGGATCGACTACGAGGTCTACCACCACTACACGTCGACGCATCCGCGGTCGCCGTTCACCGGGCAGCTCGTGGTCATGCGGCTGGAGGAAGGGCTCAGCCGCAAACTGGTCGGCGAGGAGTTCATCGTCGAACGCCCGGACGGGACCAAGGAGACCACCACGATCCCGCCCGAGCGGCTCGACGCGACACTGCGCGAGCTGGACGTCGTCCTCACCGAGGACGAGCTCGCGAAACTGCTGACGATCTATCCGGGCTGAGCGCTCAGAGTTCGAATTCGGCGCGCTTGTCCTCGGGGACGAGATCCTCGTACTCACGGTGCTTCGCGATGAACGAGCGCACGTACGGGCAGTAGGGCAGGACGGACCCGCCCTGCGCCCGGACGTCGTCGAGCGCCGCGGTCACGAGCTTGCCCGCCAGGCCCTGTCCCGCGAACTCGTCCGAGATCTCGGTGTGCAGGAACAGGATCGCGTCCGGGCGGGTGCGGGTGTCCAGGAACCCGGCGGTCTTCCCGTCCACCACGATGTCGTAGCGGTCTTTACCGGCTTTGATCTCGACACTCATCCCACGGCTCCGAAAAGTTCGTCCGGCGGCGCGGGGCGACCGAGATGGAAGCCCTGCGCCTGGTCACAACGCAGCTCGCGCAGGATCGCGAGCTGCTGTCCGTCTTCGACGCCTTCGGCGACGACGATCAGGTCGACCGCGTGCGCCATCGCGATGATGCTCTTGACGATCGCCGCCGCGTCGCGCGATTCCGCGATGCCGGTGACGAAGGTGCGGTCGATCTTGAGCGTATCCAAGGGGAGCCGTTGCAGTTGGGCGAGCGACGAGTAGCCGGTGCCGAAGTCGTCGATCGCCAGTGAGACACCGAGATCGCGCAACGACGTCAGGACTTCGGCGGCCGCTGTCTGGTCCCGCATCAGCGCGCTCTCGGTGACCTCCAGGGTCAGGGCGTGCGGCGGGAGCCCGGTGGTCTTCAGCGCGTCCTGCACCCCGGCGACCAGATGCGGGTCGTCCAGCTGCCGGGCCGAGAGGTTCACCTTGAGGTTGAGGTCGATGCCGAGCTGCTCGCGCCGCCTGGCGATCTCGCGGGTGGTGGTGCGCAGGACGTACTTGCCGATCAGGTTGATCAGGTCGCTTTCCTCGGCCAGCGGAATGAACTCGGCGGGCGAGATCGTGCCGTGCGCCGGATGTTTCCAGCGCAGCAACGCCTCCACGGCGACCATCTCGCCGGATTCGATGTCCACGACCGGCTGGTACGCCGTCCAGAGCTCCTCGTTCTGCAACGCGTCGCGCAGGTCCTGTTCCATCCGGAGCCGCCGCTGCATCCGCTCGCGCAGCTCCACGTCGAAGAACTCGTAGCGCGCCCGGCCGAGCGTTTTCGCTTGGTACATCGCGACATCCGCGTCGCGCAGCAGGTCTTCGGCGGTCCGGGTGTCGTCGTTGGCCGCGGTGACGATGCCGATGCTGGCGTCGATGTGCAGCTGCCTGCCGTTGACGGTGATCGGTTCGGTCAGCGCTTCGCGCAGATGCTCGGCAAGCGCCTTGATCTCGTGCGGCTCGGTGATTTCCGCGGTCACGACGACGAATTCGTCGCCGCCCAGCCTGCCGACGAGATCGTTCTCGCCGATTCCGCGGCGCAGCCGTTCGGCCGCGATGCGGAGCACCTTGTCACCGACCGAATGCCCGAGGGAATCGTTGATCACCTTGAACTTGTCGAGATCGATGAACAGCAGCGTGGTCAGCTCAGCGCGGCCCGCGCCGGACAGCGCCTCGGCGAGGCTCTCCAGCACGAGCGTCCGGTTCGCGAGTTCGGTGAGCGGGTCGTGCGTGGCCTCGTGGGCGAGCCGTTCACCGATGGCGCGGCGTTCGGTGATGTCGGTGAACGAGGCGACCACCGCCAGGGCCGACGGGTCCTCCGGGGTCAGCAATCGCGAGGTCAGCGAGATCCAGACGTCGTCGCCGGCGGGCCTGCGCAACCGCAGCACGAGACCGGTCAGCGTGGCCCCGGTGCGGCGGGTGATCACCGACGGCATCCGGGCGGGCGGGATCCGGCCCTGTTCGTCGTACAGCTCCAGCGTCACGCACGGGACGCCGATGAGGTCGTCGTGGCCGACGCCGATGATCCGGCACGCCGCGGGGTTGGCCGATTCGATGAGGCCGCCGGGGCCGATCACGACCACGCCTTCGTCGAGCGACGCGACCACCGTGCTGTAGTGCTGTTCGGCGCGCCGCCGGGCCGTTTCGTCGGCGCAGACCAGGACGAAGCCGTCGTTCATCTCCGCGGCCGAGACGCGGATGGCCAGGGTCGAACCGTTGCGATGGCGGTGGGTCGTCTGCATGACGCCGCCCCGGCGCAGCACCGTTTCCGGGTCGAGCGCCGCGCCGACGAGGTCGCTGACCGTGCGGCCGATCGCCTCGCCCGCCGTCCAGCCGTAGACGTTCTCGGCGGCGGGGTTCCAGCTGGTCACCACGCCGGTGCCGCTGGTCGCGATGATCGCGTCGCTGACGTGGCTGATCAGCGCGGCCTGGTAGCGCAGGGTCGCTTCGGCGGCCTTCTGCGCGCTGATGTCGCGCATGATGACCTGGAACGCGGGCCTTCCTTCCCAGGTCGTACGCACCGAAATGCTCTGGACCAGATACTTCGTGCCGTCGAGCCGGAGCATGACGGTGTCGGCGGGGTCGGTCGACGCGCCTTGGCGGTGGAGCGACGCGATCCTGTCCAGCAGGGCCGGGAGCGATTCGTCGGCGACGAAATCCATGATCGGCCGCCCGATCAGCTCGGCCGTCGAAGACGCTCCGAGCGCGGTGACGGCCGCTCGGTTGACGTAGGTGACAACGCCGGCTTCGTGGACACAGACCGCGTCGGGACTGAGCTCCACCAAGAGCCGGTAACGGTCAGTGAGATCTTCGAGGGCTTGCCGGTTCTCGCGGACGTCGGTGACGTCGGTGGCGATGCCGAGCAGCCCCGTCGAGCCCTTGTCGTCGCCGATGGTGCGGGCGCGCAGCCGGATCCAGCGGACCTCGCCCGCCGGGTTCCGGAACGACTGCTCGAGTTCGAACTCGCGCCACGGCGGGGAAGTGCGGGTGCCAGAGGTCAGCGGGGCCACCAGATCGGCGAGCCTCGACTCGATCTCGGCTTCGGTGAGGACGCCGCCACCCAGCAGGTTCTCCAGTCCGGGCAGCCAGGACAGGGTCTCGTGCTCGAAGTCGTACGACCAGATGGCGGCGTGGTCGCCCGCGAGGCCGAGATCGCCGACCGGCCCGTTCCCGAACGGGGCGTCTGCCGGGCGACCGGGATTACCGGCTCCGGGCACGGCGAGGGCGTCAGCCTCCATGATCCGTCCGAACCCCCTCTTCCGGTGCTGGCACCGTCGATTACACCACCCGCCGGGGGCGCTGTATACGCGAACCGAAGGTCGGTCACCGCCGATATACGCGGGAGCAGATGAATACACGCTGTGTGACTGGCCTACGCTGGCGTGTTCCATCGGGTGAATAATTTTTGGTTAACTTCACCCATTCGGCGGTGAGTTGCGGTAAAACTACTCTTCGCTCGTTCCCGGTGCGAAAGGTTTCAGCTGGTGGATGACGACGACGTTTCGGTCGCCGACCTGCTTATTCGCGAGGGCTGGGACGACCACGAGGAGTCACGGGCAAAGTCACGCTGGAGAGTTATCGCGGTGGTGATCGCCGTGGTCGTCGCCTGCGGTGCGGCGGCTGTCCTCGTCGGATTCGATTCGGAGCCCGAACCGAATGCGGCGCCGAACCAGATGAGTGTCATCGAGATGCCGAAGCGGCCTTCGGACAACGGGGGAGCGGGCGGGACATCAGCGGTCCCGTCCACCGAGACGGTCGAAACCGGCGAGGGGGAGCCTTCGTCGCGGCCCAGCCGGACGACGTCCAGCCGCCGCACGTCGAGTTCGGCCGTACAGACGTCCGACTCCCCGGATCCCACCACCGCGCCGACGTCGTCGAACGCCCCCGCCGATCCCCCGCGGACGACCGGGTCGACCGTCGTTCCGCAGCCGCCCAACCCGACTCCGCCACCGCCTTCGACGACGCCGACCGAAGAGTGCAAGCTGTGGCCGAAGTGGCTCTTCTGTTAAGGCGCTTGCAGTAGATCCGGGTCCCGGCGTTTGCCGAGGTGGTTGAACAGCAGGTTGAGGGTGAAGGCGACGATCGCGGCGACCGTGATCGGGCTGCCGCAGATGGTCTGAAGCCACGCCGGGAAATGCTGGAAGAAGATCGAGTTTCCGAACTGGTTCGTGGCGAACGCGGGCAACAAGCCGACCCCCACCGACACCGCGACGATGAAGGTGTTGTGGTTGCCGGAGAACTCCACCTTCTTCAGGTTCTGCACGCCCACCGCCGCGACCATCGCGAACATGACCACCGCGACCGCGCCGATCACCGGCTCCGGTACGGCCGCGACGAAGGCGCCGACCTTCGGCACCAGGCCCATCAGCACGAGCAGGCCGCCGGCCATCGCGACCACCCAACGGCTGCGTACCCCGGTCATCTGCACGAGGCCGACGTTCTGCGCGAAAGCGGTGTCGGGGAACGAGTTCATCGCGCCGCCGAGGATGGCCGAGAGACCGTCCGTCGCGAGGCCGCGCGCGAGGTCGGAGTCCGTGGCCGGACGTCCGGTGATCTCGCCGACGGCGACCAGGTCGGCGGTGGATTCGGTGTAGGTCACCAGCATCACGACGCACATCGAGAGCACGGCCGCGATCGGAAAGGTCGGCGGTCCGAAATGGAACGGTGACGCGAGGCCGAACCAGCCGGCGTCGGCGATGCCCTTGAAGCTCACCAGGCCCATCGGGATGGCCGCGACCAGTCCGATCAGCAGCGCCAGCAGCGGGCCGATCTGGCTCGCGAACCCGCGCAGGACCCGGGTGAACAGCACGATCACCGCGATCACGCCGAACGCGAGCGCGATGTTGGCGGGCCTCGCGTAATCCGGTGACCCGGTGTCGTGGCCGGCGATGAGGCCGACGCCCGGGCCGATGAGCGAAATACCGATGACCATGAGCAGCGTGCCCGAAACCAGCGGCGGGAAGAACCGGATCATCTTCGCGAACGGCTTCGCGATGAGCAGCCCGAAGACACCCGACGCGATCATCGCGCCGTAGACGGCCTGCATGCCGTACTGGGACGCGATCATGATCATCGGGTTGACCACGGTGAACGTCGCACCGGCCACCACCGGCAGCCGGATACCGAAGATCTTCCCGATCCCGACCGCCTGTATCAGCGTCGCGATGCCCGCGACCAGCAGATCCGCGTTGACCAGCAGCGCGATCGTCGCCGCGTCCAGGTTCAGCGCGCTGCCCACGACGAGCGGGACGGCCACCGAGCCCGCGTACATGATCGTCATGTGCTGCAGGCCGAGCAAAGTCAGCTTCGGCAGCGGCGGCCGGGCGTCGACCGGGTGGATTTCGGGCCTGCTCATGGAACCGACCGTAGCGCGTCCACCGCGTGAGGATCATGGTGCGAAGGGGCGGTGTTGAATGGACATCGGGGTACAACGGAAGGAGCGCCGATGGAGACCGTCCTCGTCGTAGGGGCCGGGCAGAGCGGGTTCGGAGTGGCGACCTCGCTGCGGGACAAGGGGTTCGACGGCCGGGTGGTGCTGATCGGTGACGAACCCGGCCTGCCGTATCAGCGGCCTCCGCTTTCGAAGGGTTACCTCGCCGGGACCGTGGGCGACGCCCAGTTGCGTCTGCGACCCGAGGACTTCTTCGCGGAGAAGGACATCGAGCTGATCCCCGGCCGTGTCGCGACGGTGGATCGCGACGCCTCGCAGGTGGTGCTCGAGGACGGGAGCGCCCACGGGTACGACCATCTCGTCCTCGCGACGGGCGCGGACAACCGTGTCCTGCCGGTCCCCGGCTCCACTTTGGACGGTGTGTTCACCCTGCGCACCAAGGACGACGCCGACGTGTTGCGGGCCGCGCTGGAAAGCGCGGCGAACGTGGTGGTGGTCGGGGGCGGGTTCATCGGGCTCGAATTCGCCGCGCACGCCGGACGGCCGGTGACGATCGTGGAGGCGCAGGACAGGCTGATGGCCCGCGTCGCGACTCCCGAGGTCTCGGCGTACTTCGCGGCTCTGCACGAAGGGGCCGGGCACACGATCCTGCTCGGCACGGGCGTCGCCGCGTTGCACGGTGACGGCCGGGTGTCCGAGGTGGAACTGAGCGACGGCAGCCGGCTGCTCGCCGACCTGGTGCTGGTCGGCGTCGGGGTGGTGCCGCGGACACGGCTCGCCGAAGAGGCGGGCCTCGCCGTGGCGAACGGTGTCGTCGTCGACGAGCATCTGCGCACGAGCGATCCGAAGATCTCGGCGGTGGGCGACTGCGCGAACTTCCCGTGTGTCCAGGCGGGTACGGCGACCCGGCTGGAGTCGGTGCAGAACGCCGTCGACCAGGCGCGGGCCGTCGCGGCCGTCATCGCCGGTGAACCCGCGCCCTACGAGAGCCTGCCGTGGTTCTGGACCGACCAGCTCGGCGCGAAACTTCAGATCGCCGGGCTGCTGACCGGGGCGGACAAGACCGTCGTGACCGGGGACCGGGAGGGCGGGAAGTTCTCGGTGCTGTCGTTCCGCGACGGCGTGCTCGTGGGGGTGGAGTCGGTGAACCGGCCACCGGATCACATCGCCGCGCGCCGCCTGTTCGCCGCGGACCCGGAGCCACGGTTCGAGACGCTGGAGGCCAACGGCTTCGACCTCAAGGCCACCTTGGCGTCAACCCGAGGTTGACGATCCCGGCTCCGTCAACCTAAAGTTGACGGCATGGCGAATCCAGTCCGGCTAGACGACCTCATCTCGCACATCAAGCAGCAGCATCCCGACGGTGACGTGCTCGGCCAGCTGTCCGACGCGGTCTTCCTCGGCGAGCACCTCGGCGAAGTGGCCGACCATCTGATCGGTCACTTCGTCGACCAGGCGCGGCGGTCCGGCGCGTCCTGGACCGAAATCGGCAAGAACATGGGGGTGTCCAAACAGGCCGCCCAGAAGCGCTTTGTCGACTCCAGTGGCTCTTCGCTCGAAGATCTGGTGAAGGTGTTCAGCCGCTACACCGATCGCGCGCGGCACGTCGTCGTCGCGTCACGGGACGCGGCGGTGACGGCGAAGAGCCCGCAGATCGAGCCTGTGCACCTGGTCCTCGGCCTGCTCTCGGAACCGGCCGCGCTCGCCGCCGGGGCGATCGTGGCGCAGCAGGTGACCCTCGAAGCCGTCCGCGAGGCCGCGGAGGCGAGGCTGCCGGAACCCGCCGGCGAACCGGTGGAGGCGGCGAAGATGGCGTTCGGCGCGCAGGCCAAGAAGGCGCTGGAACTGACCATGCGGGAGTCGTTGCGGCTCGGGCACAACTACATCGGCACCGAGCACATCCTGCTGGCCCTGTTCGAGCTCGGCGACGACCTCCTGACCCGGCTCGGGCTCACCAAGGAGAAGACCGAGAAGCTGATCCTGCAGGCGCTGACGGAGATCGTCGCGGCGCGCGGGACATGACGCGGGTCGCGCTCACCGTCCTCGTGTTCGTCGCCCTCGTCCTGTTGGCCGCGTGATGGCCCCTGGTAGCCGGGGGCCATCACGCGGCCTGTCAGCCCTGTCAGGCGGAGGACTCGGGACGGCCGTCGGCCGCCCAAGCGGTGTGGAACGAACCCTCGCGGTCGACGCGGCGGTACGTGTGGGCACCGAAGTAGTCCCGCTGCCCCTGCACCAGCGCGGCGGGGAGCCGCTCCGCGCGCAGACCGTCGTAGTAGGCCAGGGCGGTCGAGAATCCCGGGGTCGGGATGCCGAGCCGCACCGCCGTCGAGATCACCGAACGCCAGGAGTCCTGGGCGTCCTCGACGGCCTTGCGGAAGCCGCCTGAGGTCAGAAGCGTCGGCAGCGCGGGCTCTTCGGCGTACGCGGCCGTGATGTCGTTCAGGAACTTCGCGCGGATGATGCAGCCGCCGCGCCAGATGGACGCCACCTTGCCGAGGTCGATGTCCCAGCCGTATTCGGCACCGCCCGCCTGGATCTGGTTGAAGCCCTGGGCGTACGCCACCACCTTCGACGCGTACAGCGCCTGCTCGACGTCGTCCGCGAAAGTGTCCAAAGCGGACCCTGTCAGCGGAGCGCGCGAGGGGCCGCCGAGCCCGCGGGAGGCCGCGCGCAGGCTCGACGAGCCGGACAGCGAACGCGCGAAGACGGCCTCGGCGATGCCGCTGATCGGCACGCCCAGGTCCAGTCCGATTTGGACGGTCCAGCGGCCGGTGCCCTTCTGCTCCGCCTGGTCCGCCACGACGTCGACGAACGGTTTACCGGACGCGGCGTCGGTGTGGGCCAGTACCTGCGAGGTGATCTCGATCAGGTACGAGTCCAGCCTGCCCGAATTCCAGGTGCGGAAGACCTCGGCGATCTCGGCGGGGGAGTAACCGCCCGCGCCGCGCAGGAGATCGAACGATTCTGCGATCAGCTGCATGTCCGCGTACTCGATGCCGTTGTGCACCATCTTCACGAAATGCCCGGCGCCGTCCGCGCCGACGTGCGTGCAGCACGGCTCGCCGTCGACCTTCGCCGAGATGTCCTCGAACAGCGGCCCGAGCGACTGGTACGACTCCTTGGACCCACCGGGCATGATGCTCGGCCCGTGCAGCGCGCCCTCCTCGCCGCCGGACACACCGGTGCCGACGAAGTGGATGCCCTTCTCGCGCAGCGCGGCCTCGCGGCGCCGGGTGTCCGCGAAGTGCGCGTTGCCCGCGTCGACGATCACGTCGCCCTTCTCGAGGAGCGGGACGAACTCGTCGATCACCGCGTCCGTCGGCGCGCCTGCCTTGACCATGATCACGACCTGGCGCGGCCGCTCCAGCGCGTCGACGAACTCCTGCGCCGAATACGCCGGGATGAAGTCGCCTTCGTCGCCGAACTGCTCGACCAGTTCCTTCGTCCGCTGCTCGGAACGGTTGTGCAGGGCCACCGTGTGCCCGTGCCTCGCGAGGTTCCTGGCCAGGTTGCGGCCCATGACCGCCAGGCCGGTGACCCCGATGCTCGCCTTCTTGCTCATCCGCACCCTTCCGCTTCGATTCCCGTGCCGAGCCTATCCCCGTCGAGGGATACGGCGCCGGGGCGAGAAGGGATCAACCGGGAGTTGTCCACAACCCGGCCCGCCTGTGGACAACTCGGCGCACGCGTCCTGGTGCGGCGCTCTCGGCGGTACGCTGGGATCGGGGTCGCCCCCCAGGGACGGGTGGGGGCTGCGTGCGGGGCTTCGGGGTGCGGTGAGCAGGGGTTTCAAGTGTTTCCACTGGCGCAATTGGGACGCTGAGGGTCTCGAATGCGGCATGGGGAACGCGTGCGGCGGGCATGAAGCGAGTGAGAGCGCGAGCCCGGGGAGCGTTGCGAAAGCCACTTTCGCAACCTTCAACGTTGCGAAAGTGGCTTTCGCAACACGCGGCAGGCGAGGCGGGCGCGGAGGTGCGAGGCCGTCAGGAGAAGCAGCGGATCGGGGCGCCGTTGAAGGTGACCATGTCCGCCAGCGCGGCCCCCAGATCGATCGGCGCACCCCACTCCAGCCCGTCCAGTTCGGCGTAAGCCCGGTGCAGGTTCGCCGGAAGCCGTTCCTGTTCGGACAGTGCCGCGTAGGGCCCGAGATCCGCTTCGCGAGCGGCCTGCAGCGGCGTCAGCCCGGCGGCCTTCCCGTATGAAGCGAGTTTCTGCAGGAAACCCAGGTATCCGTCGACGACGTCGATCGCTTCGGGGCCGCAAACCGGCCCGTGGCCCGGCACGATCGTCTCCGGCTCCAGTTCGCGGACCAGGTCCAGCGCCTTCCGCCAGCCGGCGGGCGAGCCCATCAGCGCGAAGGGGCTGCCGCCGTTGAAGATCAGGTCGCCGACGAACAGCACCCGCCGTTCCGGCAGCCAGACCAGTACGTCGTTGGTGGTGTGCGCCGCGTGTCCGGGGTGGATCAGCTCCAGCCGGACGTCGCCGGCGTGCACGGTCAGCCGGTCGTCGAACAGCACTTCGGGCGGCCGCAGTTCCAGAGCCCCAGTCGTTGCCGGTGAACGAGTTCTCGTAGGTGTTGATCCCGGTCGCGACCATCACCTCGCGCGTCTTCCGGTGCCCGATGATCGTCGCGCCGGCCGCCAGGTAGTTGCCGTTCGTGTGGTCGCCGTGGTGATGCGTGTTGACCACGGTGGTCACCGGCGCCCCGCCCACCGACTCCGCCGTCGCCAGCAGCGCCCTGGTACGCCGTTCGGTCGAACAAGTGTCGATCAGCACTGTGTGCTCACCCGCGGCGACGAACCCGCAGTTGTTGATCCACCACGAGCCGTCCGGCTGAAAGTAGCCGAAGACACCATCGGTGACCTGGCTGGCGAAGGGGGATTGGTCCACTCGGTCACTATGCCCGACCGGCGTGCCCGAAATGTGACGAGATCGCTCCGCCACCAGGGTGACGTACCAGGTGACTGGTGTTTTCGGCCGTTTCCTGGAACGCTGCGCAATGTCATCATCGAACCCCTCAAGGTGAAGTACCCTGGGTGGGTTCGAGTATTCGCGCGCAGGACCGCGGGCAGCCGCGGTCCTGGTTATGTGGTCCGGGAGAGCAAGGCGATGGCCAGCACCGTCACCTCGCGCCGGAAGCAGCTCGGGAACGAGCTCCGGCATGCCCGCAACGCCGCGCGGATGACACAGCAGCAGGTCGCCGAGGTTCTCGGCTGCACCCAGGGCAAGGTCAACAAGATCGAGTCCGGTGCCGTCGGGGTCAAGCTCGGGGATGTGCGATCCATGCTGAACGCGTTCGGGATCAACGGCGACGAGGCCGACACGTTGATGAACCTCGCCCGCGCCGCGGCCGGGCAGCGCGGCCACTGGTCCGGCTACCGATCCGTGGTGCCGCACTGGTTCCGCACCTTCACCGACCTCGAACCCGCGGCCGCGGAGATCCTCACCTGGCACGGCGAGCGCATCCCCGGCCCGTTGCAGTCCGAGCACTACATGCTCAAGCAGTTCACCGAAGCGGGCGCCACGGACGTCACGTCCCTGGTGCGCAACCGGCTGGACCGCAAGGCCGTCTTCGAACAGCAGCAGCCGCCTTACTACCGGTTCATCATCAGCGAAGGCGCCTTGCGCCGCGCTCCGGGCGGCTCCGCCCCGGCGGTGATGCTGGACCAGGTCGAGCATCTGCTGGCGCTGGACAAGCATCCGCGCGTGTACGTGCACGTCCTGCCGTTCGGCGCGCGCCTCGCCGCGGTGCCCAACGACTTCACCATCATGCGGTTTCCCGATCGCACCAGGGATTTCGTCTACATCGAACATTCCGCGGGCGGGCTGTACCTCGACGACGTCAAGGACTTCAACATCTTCGTCGACTCCTGGGACAGGCTGCGCGGCGCCGCGCTGGAACGCCAGGAGACCCGGCAGTTCCTCAAGGAACTCGCCGAGCTGTACAGAACCCAGATGCAATCCTGAGATGGACCCGCGGTTCCTGCCCGACGGCGTGGATCTCGAGCGGCCCAACGCCGCCCGGATCTACGACTGGGCGCTCGGCGGAACCGCGAACTGGGCGGTGGACCGGGAATTCGGCGAGCAGATGGTCAAGGCGTTCCCGCTCATCCGCTCGCTCGCCAGGGCCAATCGCGCCTTCCTCGGCCGCGCGGTGCGGTACTGCGCCGAGCACGGCGTGAACCAGTTCCTCGACCTCGGCTCCGGCGTGCCCACGGTCGGCAACGTCCACGAGATCGCCGGCGACGCCGACGGCGACAGCCGGTGCGTGTACGTCGACAACGAGCCGGTCGCCGTGGCGCACGCCAGGATCCTGCTGGAAAAGAACGGGGATCCCGCCAGGCACGCGGTGCTCGGCGGCGACCTGCGCGACGCGGACGACATCTGGGAACGCGCCATCGACACCGGCGTGCTCGATCCGGCGAAACCAGTGGCCCTGCTCACCGTCGCGGTCCTGCATTTCGTGCCGGGCCCCGAGCTCGCCGCCGTCGTCGCGCGCTACCGGAGGCTGCTGCCCGCGGGTTCCTTCTACGTCCTGTCCCACGTCACGATGTCCGACGTGGAGGGTGACGAGCTGGGACAGGTCCAGCGCGTGGTGAAGCAGTACGAGCAGTCGAGCACGCCCGTGTCCTTCCGCGACAAGGAAGAGATCCTCGGTTTCTTCGGCGATTTCGACCTCGTGGCACCGGGTCTCGTCCCGGTCGGCGCATGGCGGCTGGACGACCCCCACTCGCCTGCGCTTAACTGCGCCATCGGCGGGGTCGCCCGCAAACCCGGTTTCTGACGAGGTGTGACGGTATGACGACGCAGCACGACCCCAGTGACCCCGCGGCTCCCGAAGGTGTCGATCTCGAACGACCCAACGTGGCCAGGGTGTACGACTGGTTCCTCGGCGGTTCGGCCAACTGGGCCATCGACCGCGAGTTCGGCTCGCAGGTGCTGAAGCAGTTCCCGGAGGTCAAGACGTTCGCCCGCGTCGGCCGCGACTTCCTCGGCCGCGGCGTGGGTTACCTTGCCCGCCAGGGGATCACGCAGTTCCTCGACATCGGCTCCGGCGTGCCCACCGTCGGCAACGTCCACCAGATCGCGAGCGCGATCAATCCCGAAAGCCGGGTCGTGTACGTCGACATCGAGCCGGTCGCCGTCGCGCATTCCCAGCTGCTGCTGGAACGGGAGGGGCTGCTCGGGCGGCACGCGGTCCTGCAGGGCGACGTACGGGATCCCGCCGACATCTGGAAACGCGCCCTCGAGACCGGAGTGCTCGACCCGCGGCAGCCGATCGGGCTGGTGCTGGTCGGCCTGCTGTACTTCCTCGGCCCGGAGGAGCCCGTGCACGAGATGGTCCAGCGGTATCTCGATTTCCTGCCGTCGGGTTCGTACTTCCTGTCCTCGCATCTGACCGAGGACGGCGTCACCCGCAAGGAAGGCGACAACCGGGAGAACGTCCAGGAGCTGTACAAGAAGACGAGCGCGCCGTTCCATCTGCGGTCCCGCGCGGAGTTCGCCGCGTTCTTCGACGGCCTGGAGATGGTGGAGCCGGGTATCGACTGGATGGCCACCTGGCATCTCGACGAAGCGGATTCCCGGGCGAGCGACCGGTTCGCGGACGACCCGACCTTCACCGGCGGGCTCGGCGGGCTGGGCCGCAAGCCCTGAGCGATCAGGCCCGGCCGGTCAGATGCCCGACCATGGGTGTCAGGTCGAATCGACCTTCGAGCGGCCGGCCGGTCCTGATCGGGTCCCGGTGCGCGCCGGGCGCGTCGATCTCCGAGTTCCACGGCGGCTGTTTGCGCAGCGGCGCCTGGATGAGGCTGAACCCGAACCGCTGACGCAGTTCGAGCCCGATGGTGCGGTGGTGGTGCTTCGCCGAGGCCAGGCGTTCGTCCTCACGGCGGAACAGCAGCGTGGTGAGACGGACGGCCATGGCGGTCACACCCCCCGGCTCGGACGCGGCAACCGCGCCTGGTCGGCCGAACCGGCGAGGCCGAGACAACGCTCACAGGGCATCCCCGAACCGACGGGAACCCATTCCAGGTGGTCGTACGGCATCGCCGCGCCGCAGCGGGCGTGCAGGAATTCGGGGTGCGAACCCCCGGTGTGCAAGTCGAAGAGATGCGCGGAGCGGCGGCTTTCGCCCGCCGTCCCGGCCATGAGCCTGCCGACGGCCAGTACCGTCGCCGGCATGGTGTCCTGAATGATCACGCTGATCCTCCCCCACGAGGTCGGCGGTGGGTGGTCATGCGCCGCGGGGTGGGTGTTCCCGCCGGTCACCTGCCGTCGGTGTCCTGCCGGAACGGCGAAACTCCCTGCTGACGCACCCGGTGACGCCGTCGCCGGGGTGTCCGCGTGCTGCGAGCGAATCACCAACAACCGAGCCCCGGCCGCTGCGATTAATCCTACTCCTGGAATAATCTTCATGTCGAGGGTGGGCGGAGTTGATCACCCACTTGGCCGTGCGGGATAGTCCCGTTGAGGCAGGGAGAAGCCGGGACGGTGACGGTTCGCGCAGGTCGCGGCCCGCACCCCCGACCGACGTTCGGAGGTACGACCAATGGCCGATTATCCATCGGCGTCGGATTACGATCCGACCACGGCCGTGTCGCTGTTCGACGACTCCGCGTGGGAGAAGTCCTTCGCGAGTGAGCCCAACGGGGGGAACTGCGTCGAGGTCAACCTCGCCCGTGAAGGCCTGGTGGGAGTGCGTGACACCAAACTGGCCAACAGTCCCGTCTTCGTCTTCGATTCCGGTGAGTGGAACGCCTTCCTCGTTGCGGTCAAGGCCGGACAGTTCGATTTGAGCCCATGACGAACGGCTCGCGTGCCCATCGGGACACGCGAGCCATCCGATCTTCGGTCACTTCGAGTCATACCGTGGCGGGGAGCCCGTTCCCGCGCAGCCTGGATTTCGTCCTACGCCAGGCGACGGCGATCAGCACGGCGAGGACGATCAGCGGGATCAGGCTGATCGACCAGCTCACCGCCATCGGCGGCCCCGGCTGTTCGAGCACCGCCAGATCCCGCAGTTCACCCGTGCCCTTGCCCGCGGGTCCCTCGATCTCGAACCGGAACGTCCACGAGCCCTCTGTCTGCAGGGCGCGGATGTCCAGTCCCCACACCTCCAGTTTCCGCGGATGCTTCGCCAGCGGCTGCGGACGGCCCAGCCGCCCGGTCTCCGGATTGAGGAACGCGAGCGTCCCCGACTTCCCGGCGATCCCGTCGTCCGGGATGAACGTGAAGTCCAGCGACTGCATGGCGCGCAACGGCCAGGTGCTGAAGCCGACCGTCATCCCGTACGGACCGACCTGGACCCGTTCGGTGTGGACGATGTTCACCGGTTCGTAGGCGTTCGCCGCGGGCGTGGTCGCGAACAGCAGACCGATCGCCGCCGCCAGTGCCAGCAGTGTCTTACGCATGCGCGTTGTCCCCCTTCGCCGGGGCCAGCAGCCCCAGCATCCCGCCGAAACGCCAGCCGGCGAACCCGCCGAGCAGCCCGATCACCGCGCCGGCGGCGCCCGTCGCGAACACGACCGCCCACGGCATCCGGTCGGCGTCGTAGACGATCGCGTTCTGGATCGGCATGCTCGCGCCGACCAGGAGCCCGCCGATCCCGCCCGCCAGCACCGAAACCCGGCCCGCGGACCAGCCGCGCCGGGAAAGCAGGTAGACCGCTTCGAGCACGGCCGCGATGGGCAGCAGCGCCATCGGCATCATCGAGGGCATCGCGGGAACACCGTCGATGTAGTCGCGCATCGGCAGGCCGACGGCGCCCGCGTACGCCTCGGCGGCCCACGGCGAGAACCACCAGGTGATCGCCTGGATGACCGCCAGTGCCGCGGCGACCCGGACCGCTCCGCCGGGCCGCGCCCAGAATCCCGCGCCCGCCGAGACGAGTAGCACCGAAAGCAGCGCGATGCCGACGGAGACGACGTCGAGCCCGTCGACGTCGATCTGCTGCAACCCCAGCACGGTCACCGTGCTGAACGCGATCAGCACGCCGAGGCTGCCGACCACGCCGACGGTGCCCCACCGGTGTTCCCGCGCGGCCGCGAAGACCATGACCGTGCCGATGATGCTCAGCGTGATCGACAGCAGCAGCCCGATATGCGGCGGCGAGTCGATCACCGCGTCGAAGCCGTAAAGACCGTGCCACCACTGGTCCCACAGGCCGTACAGCAGGAACATCGCCGCGCCCGTGCCGGTCACCAGGTAGCCGGCCGGTGCGGCGAAGACCTTGCCGAAGACGTTGATCGCCCGGCCACCGACGCGCGCGTCGATCGGGCGGCCCGTCCGGCGCGCGGCCGTGGTCATCAGCACGACCACGAGGCTCGCGAGCCCGGAGATCGCGCTGCCCGAATACAGGAACAGGTGCGGCATCGTGAAGAACGTGTCCGGGCCGACGTCGCCGTGCCACTGGATGTCCCAGGTCAGCCCGATCAGCGAGATCACCGATCCGGCCAGCACCGTGCCCGCCGGTATGAGACCGGTGCGTTCACTGCGTGCCACCGAGACGGCCCTCGCTCCTCCCGCGGTGAGATCCATACCCCCCGACCTCCCTCTCTTTACTTGACCAGCAAAGGAAAAACGTGCTGCGTGGCGCCGGACGGCCCGCGCAGTGAAACGGTGATCTCCCATTGCCCTGACATGGGCAGCAGGACGTCGCCGGTGCGGAACTTCCCCGGTGCCTCCGCGATCGCGGGCGACGGGGCGAGCGCGTGCCCCATCTGCGGCATCACGGGTTCGAGGGTGACGACGTCCGGCGTGGCGCCCGTGACGGTCAGGGCGAAGACGTTCCCGCCCTGGTGCGGGTCTTCGACCGACAGCTGCACCGTGTACGGGCCCTGCGTCGAGCGCTGCACCTGTGCCCCGCCGCTGCTCGGCCACACCAGCCAAGTCGCGATCGCCACAGCGAGTAGTGAAACCACGGAAATCAGCAGGACTGGCTTTCGTCTGTCCACTGTGGTCATTGCGGCGCCCCTTCCGCCGGGACCTCGATCTGCATGGGCACGGTCAGCACCGTGTAGTCGCGTTCGGCCTGCAACCAGATCCGGTACTTGCCGGGCGCGGAGAAGGTGTAGGTGAACGGGACGTCGGGGCCGTACGCGGCGACGGTCTCGTCCGGCTTTCCCGGCATCCCAGGCGATTGCGGGATCATCGAATGCACATGGGCCCAGGTCGGCGCGGCAGCGGCATCCGCGCCGACCCGGTGGTCGCCGGTGATCGGGCCGACGACGATCAGGTGGCCGAGCATGCCCAGCCAGGGTTGGAGATCCGCCTTCCCGAACCGCGCGGTGATCGTGGTCGGCTTCCCCTGCCGGACCTCGACATCGACCGGGTTGCCTTGCACGACTCGCTTTCCCGCTCCGGCGGGAACGGGTTCGGCGGGGGAGTCCGTTCCGCTCGCGACGCTCAGCGTGGTGCGGGCCAGCTGCACGCCGCCGCCTCGCCGGGCGAGTTCCGCGGCGACGGCGTAGGTCCCGGCCTCGGGTGGGGTGAACTTCACCCGGTAGTCACCGGGGCCGACCCGCACCGGATGCAGATGCCACAGCCTGCCCGTCGGCGAGATGACGACCAGGTGGATCAACGCGTTGTCGTGCACCAAAAGATCGTCGACGGGGCGGCCGGTCGCGCCGTCGGCGACGGCGATCCGGACCTCGGCGAGGCCGCCCGATCGCGCGTTCGGCGAGTGCACGGCCAGATTCACCGGCGGCCGGGAGAAGTCCACAGTGGACATCTGCGCGTTCGCGTACGGGTCGCGGATGTTGTCGATCGTCGGATCCAGCTCCGCGCCGGGCGCGGGCGGCGGCGGGGTGGACGCGGAGAGCATCGCGCCGGTGATCGCGACCGCGAGCGCGGCGACCATCCCGCCGGCGGGGATCAGCGCGAGCTGCGGACGGCGTACGCGCATCGCGATGACGAGACCGAGCACCAGGAACACGCCCGCGGCGACGAAACCGCCGAAGGTGGCCTTCTCCCACGGCGGGATGACCCTGGCCGGGACGATGAACGGGATCGACGCGGTGTCCGTGCCGTCGTCGAGGCCGAGCTCCCAAGGTCCCGGTTGGTCGACCTGGAGCCGCGCGGAATGCGCGCCGGGTTTGCCGTCCAGCGGCACGGTGGTCTCGGAAAACGTCGTCCCGGCGGTCGAGGCACGCAGTTTCAGCGTTCCCGGCGCGCTTCCGGTGTGCGTGACGACGTCGACGTGCAGCGGCCCGGGCGCGATGTCCATCCGGCGCAGGATGACCGTGAGATCCCGGGTGCCGAGCGTCTGCGCGACCTGGACGTCCGCGCCGCTCGACACGCCGTCCGCCTGAGCGGTGCCGGACAGCAGAACGGACGCCAGCGCGCAGAGCACGAGTACGCGGGCGATGACCAACGGCGTCGTGCGCCGCCCCCTCGGTGAATTCCCCATCCCGGTCGAAGTTAACGACGACGGTCTCCGAAAGCGTCACGGCGCGGGGTGAACCGGGGTCCCCCGTAAAGGGGACCGCGCCCCTTACCGCGGGTGGGGGTCTCAGCCGAGAAGAAACGGTTTCAGATTTTCCAGCAGGGCCTGAGGGCGTTCTTCGGCGAGGAAATGGCCGCATTCTTCGATCGCCGCACCGGAGACGTCGTTCGCGTAGTCCTTCCAGATCTCCAGCGTCGGCAGCTTTCCCAGCAGGCCGCTTGCTCCCCACAGCGCCAGCACGGGGAGTTCGAGGCGGCGACCGGCGTCGAAATCGGCGTCGTCGGCTTCCGCGTCGTGCGGGAAGGACGCGCGGTAATCGTCGAAGCCGGCCCGCAGGGCGCCCGGCGCCGAGAACGCGCGGACGTATTCGCCGACGGCCTCCCGGCTCAGCCCCTGCCGCTGATGCGTCCAGCGTTCGAAGAAATAGCCGAGGTAGGCGGCGATGTCCCGGCCGGCGAGCAGTTCCGGCAGATCCGGCTGAAGGTGGAACAGCCAATGCCAGTAGGCGCGGCCGATCCCGGTATCGAGGCGTTTCCAGAGTTCCCTGGTGGGAATGATGTCGAGGACGGCGAGCCGGTCGACCTGATCGGGCCGGTCCAGTGCCCAGCGGTGGGCGACCCGGCCGCCGCGGTCGTGCCCGACGACGGACACCCGCTCGAAACCCAGGTGGGTGGCGAGGGCGGCGACGTCCGCCGCCATCGTGCGCTTGTCGTAGCCCTCGCGAGGCTTGTCCGATTTGCCGTAACCGCGCAGGTCGGGGGCGATGACGGTATGCGTTTCGGCCAGTTCGCCGATGATCTCGTGCCAGCAGAAGGACGTCTGCGGCCAACCGTGCAGGAGGAAGAGCGCGGGGCCCTCCCCGGCACGCAGGTAGTGCAGGCGGATGCCGTTGACCGAAGCGGTCTCGCTTTCTAACCGGTTCATGGGGTTAGACGGTAGACCGACGTCCTAACCGATGACAAGGGTTAGAATCATCGGATGGAGTGGGTCTTCGACGGCGGGCGACCGTGTCTCGACCTCGTGAACACCGTGCGCGAGCGGCACGAGGACGGCCGGGAGCTGCTCACCGACCCCGCCGCCCTCGCGGAATGGCTGCGGCTCATGGGGTTCGCCGTCAGTGAGGCGAGCGCGGGTGAACTGTCGGCCGCGCGGGTGCTGCGGGAAGCCGTCGACAAAGTGCTGTTGGGTGAGCCGCGGAGCGCGGATGTCCTTCTGGTCAACGAGATGGCGTCCGGCGCGCCTTTGCCGTGGCTGCGTTACGACGACGGCAAGCCGGTGAAGGAACTGAGGCCGGTGTCGGTCGTCGCCGCGCTCGGCGCGCTCGCGGCCGACGCGATCCACCTCGCGACCGAGGACGTCGCGGTCCGGATCTGCGCCGCCGACGACTGTGGCCTGCGGTTCTGCGACGCCTCGCCGAGGCGGTCGCGCCAGTGGTGCTCGATGGCGCGCTGTGGCAACCGGGCGAAGGCCCGCGCCCACTACGCCCGCACCCGAAAGCGTTTAGAGGACTAAATGCTGTCTTGTTAGTCCTGTTGGCGGTCTCCGTGCCCCCCAGGTGTCGCGATAGCCACTTTCGGGACATCAGGCGTCGCGAAAGTGGCTTTCGCGACACGCTCCGGTCAGGGGCACGGCGTCGGCCCCGACGTTGCGAAAGCCACTTTCGCAACCTTCAACGTTGCGAAAGTGGCTTTCGCAACCTGCCACCTTTGCCTCCCCCGCACTAAAGGCGGGCACTTCCGGGGCCGGTACCGCCGCCGAGGAAGCGATACGCGCGCGGATGCGCCCGGAACCAGACGTTGAGCCTGCCGATCCGGCGCACGAGCGCGGACCGCGACGTCACCGGCACCAGCCCGCCGACCAGCCGCACCGCCGCGCGGAACCGGTCGAACCGGCGCTGGTCCCGGTCTGTCCACTGTAGACCGAGGCGATCGCGGAACGCGGGCGGCAGCGTGGCGCGGATGACGAACATCTGGCCCCGATGCTGCCATCGCTGGAGCCGCACCCACCGTTCGTCGGGCAGCCATCGCCACGGCTTCTTCACCGTGCGGATCGTTTCGAACAACGTCGAGATCGTCTCGTTCGGGCCGAAGCCGTCGATCATCTCCGCGTAGTACCGCTCGAATTCCGGCCATGTCGGCGGCATGTCCTGTTCGCGCAGGCCGAGGAGGCGTCCGACGTCGCACATCTGCGCGTAGTACTCGTCCAATTCGGACGGTGTCATCGGCGTTCCATAGAACCGTTGTGTGTCAACCGGAACCATGACGAGCGTGGCGTGCACCCAAGCGTAGGCGTGCGGGTTCAGCGCGCTGTACCGGCGGCCGTCGTCGACGCCGGTGAACGAGCGGTGCAGTGCGCGCAGCCGGTCCGCTTCGTAGCGCGCGCCCTCCGGGCCGCCGTAGATGTAGATGGACAGCGACGCGGCCGTGCGCATGAGCCGGGTCCACGGATCTTCGACGTAGTCCGAATGGTCCCGCACCCCGGCCGCGACGACCGGATGCGCGACCTGCAGCACCAGCACCTGGCCTGCCAGCAGCCCGGCCCGGAAGTCGCCGAAGTACTTCCACGCCGCCGTCCCCTTGACGATCGGCGGCCCGCTCATGACGCGCCGCGGACCAGCATCATCAACGACTGCGCCACCCCGACTCCGTCGTCACCCGTGGCCAGCCGACGCAACTGGAGGCCGGCGATCAGCGCGACGACGGGGCCGGTCAGCCGTTCCGGGGAAGGCACGCCGAGTGTTTTCAGGATCACCAGCGCCAGTTCGTCGTAGGCGGCGAAACACCGGGCGGCCGCGTCCTGGAGCCCGGGGTCGCGCGCGGCTTGCAGGTACAGCTCGTGCGCGCCGAGTTCGTCGGTGCCGAAGGGCAGCTGCGCGATGACCTGCTCGACCACCGACGCGGCCTGCTCGACGCTCAAGCCCTGCTCGCGGTACGCGTCGACGAATCCGGTCAGCTTCGTGGTCTCTTCCTCGACGAACAGCAGCATCGCCTCGCGCAGCAACGCGGTCTGGCTGGGGAAGTGGTAGGTCAGCGTGCCGAGCGAGACTCCGGCCGCGGTCGCGATCCGGCGGTTGGTCAGCCCGCCGACGCCCTGTTCCCCGACCACCTTGAGCGCGGCGTGGAGAATGGCTTCGCGGGTGTTCACCAAGCGGTCTCGGGTTTGCGGTCCTGCCACCGTTCGACCTCTTCCAGTTGCGCGGCCAGCGAGATCAGCCGTTCCTCGGCGTGCGAGGGGCCGAGCAGCTGCCCGCCGAGCGGCAGGCCGTCCGGGCTCAGCCCGGCGGGGACGTTGACCCCCGGCCAGCCCAGCACGTTCCACGGCCAAGCGTAGGGGCACGCGGCGATCATGGCCTGGTCGGTCTGCCAGCCGGTGAGCTTGTCGAAAGTGCCGATCCGGGGTGGCGGCGTGGCCGTGGTCGGCGTGAGGACGACGTCCACCCGGCCGAACACCGAGCCGATCTGCCGTTGCAGCAACGGTTCCGCGGCACGCGCGAGCCGCAGCGCCGGACCGGCCAAGGCCGAACCCTGCCGGGCGTTGGCGCGCGTGCGCGGGTCGAGCCGCGCCTGGTCCGGGACGCGACGGGACCAGTCGCGCACGCCGACGAGCGAACGCGGCAGGAAGGTGAGGCCGATCAGCCGGTAGTCGGGTTCGATCTCGACGATCTCGTGGCCGAGTTCGGCGAACCGCTCCGCGAGCCGGACGACGGCCGCGTGCGCCTGCGGATCGAGCCGCGTTTTCGTCGCGGTGAAAGGGATCCTGGTGGACAGCCCGATCCGCATCCGGCCCGGTTCGCGGCGGGCGGCCGCCTGGAACGCGGTGCCGGTGCCGGCGGCGACGTCGAGCAGCAGTGCCGCGTCGGCGACCGTGCGCGCGAGCGGGCCGACCACGGTCAGGCCGTGGAAGAGTTCGCGTTCGGTCGGGACGCGGCCGCGCTGCGGTTTGATCCCGACCAGATCGGTCCACGCGGCGGGGATCCGGATCGACCCGGCCCCGTCCGAACCCAGCGCGGCGGCGATCACCCCCGACGCGATGGCCGCCGCCGCGCCGCCGGAGGAACCGCCCGGGGTGCGCTCGGTGTCCCACGGATTGCGGGTCGCGCCGAACGCCGGGCCTTCGGTGAACGGCCACTGGCCGAGTTCGGGGGTGTTGGTCTTGCCGATGAGCACCGCGCCCGCCCGGCGAAGCGCGGCGACGGGCGGGGAGTCCGCGGTCGCGACGGAGAAGTCGCCTTCGCAGCCGAACGCCGTCGGCAGCCCGGTGACGTCGAGGTCGTCCTTGATGGCGGTGGGGACGCCGAGCAGGGGAGCGGTCTCGCCGGCGGCGAGCCTCCGGTCGGCCTCCTCCGCCTCGCGAAGGGCTTCTTCGGCGCGAAGGCATTTGAAGGCGTTGAGAACGGGCTGGCTGGCCTCGGCCTTTTCGAGCGCCAAGCGCGTGAGCTCGACCGACGTCGTGGCTCCGGTGGCGAGCATCGAGGCCTGTTCGGCAAGGCCGGTGAACGCGAGGTCCGCCTTCGAGGTGGTCATGGGATCCCCCTGCACGTCTCGTTCGTTCAAACGAACGATACCACCGGGTAGCGTGACGCGCATGAACCTCGATCGCTTCCCCCGCGTCGACCTCGGCGGCTATCCCACGCCGCTGCATCCGGCACCCCGGCTGGGTGAGGCCCTCGGCCTGCCGAACCTGCTGCTCAAACGGGACGACGTGCATCCACTCGGCGTTGGCGGGAACAAACTGCGCAAACTCGAGTTCCTGCTCGGCGCGGCGATCGAAAACGGCGCCGACACGGTGATCACCTTCGGCACGCTGCAGACCAACCACGGCCGCCAGACCGCCGCGGCCTGCGCGAAGCTCGGATTGCGGTGCGAGCTCGTGCTGACGGCGAAGGTCCCCCGCGAAGGCGACGCGTACGAACGGTCCGGCAACGTCTCCCTCGATCACCTCTTCGGGGCGAACGTGCACATCTGCCGCGACGGCGAGGAGACCGGCAGGACCTACGAGCGGCTGATCACCGAGGCCGCGGCCGAGGGCCGCGAAGTGGCCACGTTCCCGGTCGGCGGTTCCGACGGCGTCGGCGCGCTCGGGTACGTGGCGGCCGCGCGGGAGCTCGCCGGGCAGCTCGGCGAGCTGGGCATCACCAGGGCGCGGCTGGTCGCCCCGCACGCCAGCGGCGGGACGTCCGCCGGGCTCGTCGTCGGGACCGCGGACCTCGACTGGCTGACGCTGGACGTCGCCTGCGTCAGCCATCCGGTCGACGAAGCCCTCGACAACCTGGCCGACCTCACCATCGCGGCCTCGGTACTGCTGGGGAGCGAACCGCCGTCACTCGAAGGTCTGCACATCGACGACCGCACGATCGGCCCCGGCTACGGGATCCCGACCGCCGGGACGTGGGATGCGGTGCGGCTTTTCGGCCGTACGGAAGGGATCGCGCTCGATCCCGTGTACACCGGCAAAGTGGGCGCCGCGCTGATCGAGTGGGCCGCCGAAGGCCATTTCGCGGCCGACGAGCACGTTGTCTTCCTGCACACGGGCGGGCTGCCCGGCCTCTACGGTTACGCCCCCGAATTCGCCGACGCGGTGCGCCACTGACGCGACCTTCAGCATCCCGGCGATCAGGATCACGTGTGCCACCAGCGAAATCCGCTGCATGACGCCGACCGGCGCGATGTCGGTCAGCGTCATGAAGAACGGGATGTCGGACAGGCGCACGAAGATGAAGCTGAGCCCGAAGACGATCAACCCGGCCGCGCTGCCCCACGCCAGGCGGCCGACCAGCTTGGCCGACGGCGTGCCGCGCAGGTTGTCGCGCAGGGTGAAACCGGCGGCGGGCAGGCTGAGGAACGCGATGAGGCAGGCGTACAGGTGGATCTCGCCACTGACCGGATCCGGGAACTCGGGGTAGCTAGCCGGGAAGATCGCGGCCGCCGCCAGCCCGAGCGACCACAGCACGAACAGCAGCTTCGTGGTGCGGCTGAGCTGGATCCCGGCCGCGGCCAGCGCGCCGAGCGCGGTGAGCGAGCCGATGGACAGGGAGAGCACGCTGGCGCCGAGCATGCCCGTGCCGCGGTCGACGTAGGCGTAGCTGGACAGCGTGTCGAACACCGGATCGCGTGAGCTGATCAGGTGGAGCACGACCATGGTGAACAGTGCCCAGCCGATGGCCGCGGCCGACGCGATCAGCCAGGGCTTGGCCCGCGATCTCTCCCCAGGGAACGTCATGCGTCCAGCGTGCTCGCGCGGGCGGGGATTTCCGATCCGGGAAGCCCCCGGTTTTACCCTGGGGCTACCCCGAAGTCGACGAGTACCAGTAGCTGGTCATCGTGCCTTTTCGCGCGGGGCCAGCGCTCGCCGTCCGGGTCCTGTTTCTCCGCCGTGCGGACCGCGTCGAGGACGGCGTCCGGACCACGCTCCCGGCTGATCGCGAGCACCTCCGGCCAGTCGAACAGGTCGTACTCGTCGACACCGATCGAGACGCCGTCGGTCGCCAGCAGCAGGGCGTCGACCTCCGAACGCGGCCAACTGCGGCGGACGGCCTCGGCGGCGGCCTTCGGTTCCGCCTCGGCGACCCAGAAGCCGTCCGGCGCGTTGCGTTTCGCGCGGACGTCGGCGCCGGTGCGGAGCTGACCGCCTTCGCGCAGCGAGACCAGCCTGTCGTCGGTGAGCGGATCGGCGCCGGACGGGCCGAAGGCGACGATCGGGCTGTCGGCGAGTACCAGCCCGTCGACGGTGTCGTCCGTCCAGCGCGCGATCGCGACCGTGCTCGACGGCGATCGTCCCGGTTCGAGGCCTTCGCGGCGGGCGACGTCGGCGATCGACTCGGCCAGCAGCACCCCGAGATCCGCTTGTGGTTCCGCGGCCAGGGCCCGCGACAGGCTGTGCACGAGCAGGCTCGCGTACCAGCCGCCGGACGGCAGATCCGGCCGTGGCGCGGTCGCCCCGTCGAGCACCACCACGGCGTTGCCGAGTACGGCGACGTGGTCTTCGGTCGGGCGCGTCGCTCCGTCCGCGCCTACTCCGTCCCTTTCGGCCACTGCGATTTCGACCATGACCCGACCCTAACTGTCAACTGAGGTTGACGCGGGCGCGATGTCAACGTAGGTTGACGTCATGACCGAAGCGACAGATCTGGCCGCGCGAGCCGGCGACCGCGACCCCCGGGTGGGATTGCGCGCCGTCGCCGCCTTGCGCCGGCTGTTGGAACAACTCGAGGCCGTGCAGGTCCGCAGCGCGCGGGTGCACGGCTGGTCCTGGCAGGAGATCGCGGCCGAGCTGGGGGTCAGCAGGCAAGCGGTGCACAAGAAGTACGGGAGGCACTGATGTTCGAACGCTTCACCACCGAAGCCCGCGATGTCGTCGTCGGGGCTCAGCGCGTGGCGTCGGACGAGGGATCGGGGAACGTCGACGCGTTGCACCTGCTGACGTCCATCGCGCGGCACACCGGCGTGCTCACCGCGCTGGGCTGCCCGGCGGACGAACTGGCCGACGACCTCCGGCGCGTCCGGCGGCGTGGCGGGATGAGCGACGCCGACGTCGAAGCCCTGAGCGGTTTCGGCATCGACGTCGAGCACATCGTCGAGCGGGTCGAGCAGACCCACGGCCCCGGCGCGCTGACCGGCGGCCGTCGTGCCGGGCGCGGTCATCGGCCGTTCACGCCCGAGGCGAAGAAGGTGCTGGAGAAGAGCCTCCGCGAAGCCATCGATGTCGGCAGCAAGCGCATCGAAGGCGAGCACCTGCTGCTCGCGATGACCGCCGTCCCCGGTGCCGCGGCCGACGTGCTCGCGCAGCGGGGCATCGACTACCTCGCCGTCCGGCGCCTGCTCGAACAGCGGGAGGCCAGCTGAGGGGGAGGCGGGTCGCGAAAGCCACTTTCGGGACATCAGACGTCGCGAAAGTGGCTTTCGCGACACCCGCCGGCCTCACCGTCCGGCGGCAACGTGAAGCCCGCTTCGCGTAACTCACGTGATCAGTCGCGTAACTCACGTGATCGAAGGCGTAGCTCGCGTGCTTGGACGCGGCACACACGAGTTACGCCTCTGATCACGCGAGTTACGCCGCCGCACACGCGAGTTACGCCTCCGATCACGCGTGAGCGCGCTCCCGCCAGATGACGTACGGCAGGAAAGCCTGCGTCAGCGGCCCGATCGCGAGCGCGTAGAGGACCGTGCCGACACCGACGGTGCCGCCGAGCAGCCAGCCGGCGGCCAGGACGGTGAGCTCGATGAGCGTCCGGACGAGACGGATCGACTTGCCCGTCCGCGCCGAAAGGCCGGTCATCAGCCCGTCGCGCGGGCCGGGGCCGAGCCGCGCGCCGACGTAGACCGCGGCGCCGAGACCGTTGAGCACCACGCCGGCGACCAGGTTGAGGATCTGCCAGCCGAGCACGTCCTGGTCGGGCAGGAAGAGCCGGACGAAGTCGACGGTGAGCGAGATGACCACGATGTTGGCGACGGTGCCGATCCCCGGCCGTTGCCGCAGCGGGATCCAGAGCAGGAGCACCAGCACCGACGCGATCGCGGTGACCGTGCCGAACGAGAGCCCGGTGATCTTCATCAGCCCTTCGTGGAACACGTCCCACGGGTCGAGGCCGAGCCCGGACCTGGTCAGCATGGCCATGCTGCCGCCGTAGAGGACGAGCCCGGCGACGAGCTGGACCGACCGGCGGGTGGTGTCCTGGGAGATGCCGACGGGTCGGAGATCGAGTTTGAGTGCCACGCCTCCACCATCAAGGGTAAGTGGCTATCTTGACCATGGCCAATCTGGAACAATTGGCCTTATGGAACCGCTGATCCCGCTGACTGGACGCGTTTCGGGACCAAAATTGGCCATTTTGCTGGGGAACTGGCGGCAGAGTGGTTCTCGACACGGTGCCGCGGACCTGGCGGCCGCCGTCGAGCTGCTGGTCCTCGACGGCAGGCTCCCGCTCGGCACGAAACTCCCGGCGGAACGCGAGCTCGCCGACGCGCTGGAGGTCAGCCGCACGCTGATCGGCGCCGCGCTGGACAAGCTGCGGGCCGACGGCCTGGTCGCCAGCCGCCGCGGGGCGGGTTCGTGGATCGCGTCGCCCGGCGGCCGGGGCCGGGAGCCGGTCCTGCCGACCGGCGAGGACCTCATCGACCTCGCCCAGGCTTGCCCGCCCGCCGTCGCGGGCCTGGTCCCGGCCGTGGACGCCGCGCGCAAGGCGCTGGTCGACCATCTCGGCGAGAACGCCTACCAGGTACGCGGCCTGCGGATCCTGCGTGAGCGGATCGCCCGCCGCTACACCGAACGAGGGCTGCCGACCAACGCCGATCAGGTGATGGTCACCAACGGCGCGCATCACGCGTTCGTACTGGCCCTGCGGATGCTGGCCGGTCCGGGCGACCGGGTGCTGGTCGAGCAGCCGACGTACCCGAACTCGCTGGAGGCCGTCGGCGCCGCGCACGCCATCCCGGTGCCGGTACCGCTCGATCCGGCCACCGGCTGGGACATCGTCGGGATCGAGGCCGCGCTACGGCAATCCGCGCCGAAGCTCGCGTATTTCGTCGCGGACTTCCAGAACCCGACCGGCCTGCGCATGGACGCCGACAGCCGTCAGCGCCTCGGGGCCGCGCTGAGCCGCGCTCGCACCCCGGCGATCGTCGACGAGACGCTGGTCGAACTGGACCACGAAGGCGATCCGGCCGACGGGCCGCCGCCACTGGGCGCGTACCTGGGCGACCTCGGCATCACGATCGGCTCGTCGTCCAAATCGCATTGGGCGGGCCTGCGGCTCGGCTGGATCCGCGCCTCCGAAGACGTCATCGGCAGGCTGATCGCGGCCCGGTTCGCCGTCGACCTGGGATCGCCGGTCTTCGAGCAGCTCGTCCTCGCCGAACTGCTCGACGACGGCGGAGCCGCGTTGGCGCACCGCCGTCAGGAGACGCTGGCGCTGCGTGACGCGTTGACCGGGGCGCTGAACTGGTACTGCCCGGAATGGACGTTCACCGTGCCGTCCGGCGGGCTTTCGGTGTGGTGCCGTCTGCCGGAGCCGATGAGCACGCGGCTGGCCATCGCGGCGGCGGGACACGGTGTGCAGGTGGCGCCGGGCTCGCGGTTCGGTGTCCACGGTGGACTGGAGCGCTGGCTGCGGCTGCCGTACGCGCTTCCGGCCGACCGGCTTTTCGAGGCCGTGCGGCGGCTGGGCGCGGCCGCCGCTTCGCTGGCCGCGACCCCCGCCGCGGCCGCCCCGGCCACCGTCCAGGTCACCTGACCCCGGCTGGAAACGGAAATAGCCGGTGCGCCGGCGGGGCGCTCGATGCTCCAGGGAGGGCATCGGCGCCGCGCGACCAGCGCACCGGCTATCCGGCCCGCCCCGAGACCGGAACCTCGGGACGGGCACCGCGGCGGTTACCCGGCACAGCCCCTCGACGTGCCGGGAACCGCCCGCGGTTCAGGCGGGCTTCGAGCTTGACCGGCTCCTGCTCGGCGCGGTGAGCAGAAGCCCCCGAAGTCCACCCGGTGCTGGTCCCGGCGCCGCAGGGGCAGCGCGGCGCCGGGGCCGGGATCCGAACCGGCCGGGCGCGGTCGGCCGTTCGGAAAGACAAAGGGGATGCCTGAGGAGAGGGGCAGGCGAAAAGCGGCTTGTGCCGGCGGGATCAGCAGACGTCGAAACCCGAAGTTGATCTTGGTTTGGACGTGGTTCTCCCCGGCGACCCGGTCAGGTCAGTCGGGGGAGGTGGCGGGAAGCGCGGCTTCCCTGCCGGTGCGCTCGCCTTCGTGGTCGCAGCCGGTTCCGATGAGCTTCAGCTGCGTGGCGGGCATTCCGGCGTCGAGCACGGCGAGCGGCCCACGGCCGCCGCCGGTGTTGTCGTGGCCCGGCTGGGCGGTCGTCGTGGGCGCGATCGGGGCCACCGGGGTGCTCGGCAGGCCACCGCCGCCGCCCGAGCCGCCGCCGTCCGGGGACGCGTGCGTGTCGGATTCGGCGGGCGCGGCCGGAACGGGCTGGGCGTCGGTCTTGACCCGGACGGGCAGCGTGACGCGGTGGTTCTGGCTAGCCGTCGCCGGAGCGGGGGTCTCGGCGGGGACAGCCGGACGCGGGGCCGGAGCGGCAGGCGCGGGGGCGTTCTCCGTGACGGCCTTGGCCGGGACGGCGATGGTGACCGAGCCGCCCGCCGACTCGCCGGAGCCGCCGCCGAAGACGGGGTCGAGCATGTCGCCGGTGCCCGGCAGGATCACCGGGGCACCCGCGCCGCAGCACGGATCCGGCGTGAGGATCGGCGTGACGACCTGGTCGCCGATCCCGTCGACGACGCCGACGACGCCGCCGACGGTGTGGACGACGCCGCCGACCGTAGTGGTGACGACATTCAGCACGCCGCCGATGAGGCCGCCCAGCAAGCCGTTGGACGTCTGGGCTTTCGCGGTCTTCGTGGCCGGTTCCGGAGAAGAAACCGACTCTTCCTCCACAGTGGCCTCAGGCTCCTCGTGCGCAACGGGAGCGGGCTCTTCCTGAGAGGTCTCAGCGGGTTTCGCGGTTTCGGTCGCGGTGGAGTCCGAATTGGACTCAGTGGACTCGGCGGGTTTCTCGGGAGTAGTCGTTTTCCCGGATCCGGTTTCGTCCGTGGGCTGCACGACGGAGGTCTCCGGCGTCGCGGGTGGCTCTTCGTCGGCCGAAGCCGTCGTGCTCAGCACGGCGCCGAGGAGCCAGCCGGTGAGCACGAGTCCGCCCGCGAAAAGGATTCGCTTCGGGGCGGTGAGGCCGCCACGGCGCACGACTGCCGTACCACTCATGGCAATCACCACCGTCCGCGCCTGAAACCCACGTTTTCCGCGTGAGTTCGATCTTTCTTGGGGTCTCTTCCGGCCAGGTCGCAGTTCCCCCGGGGCTGCACCAGTTTTAGCACCGGAGGGGAGTGTTTCACTTCAGCCGCCGCCGATCCAGCCCGTTAGGCGGAACGACGCAACCGGCTCCGGTGCCTGGAGTACCGGAGTTGATCACTCTCGGTATGTACCCGGCGGCCATCCGGGGAGGGGTGGAACTACTCAAATCATCGGTGACCTGACCTTTTCCGGATCCCGGATGCGGTGTGTGCCGTCCAAGTCGCGTTCGGTGATCGGTGCGGCGAGCGCAAGCCGCTAGGAGGGGAAGGTCCGGGATGTGGGACGTGAACGCGCTGTCGGCGGCGGTGCTCAAGACGCTGAAGGCGTACCGGCTGAGCGAAGCCGACGCGCACGACGTCTGTCAGGACGCGTGGCTGGAACTCCTTCGCGCGCCCGGCGCGCTACGCGACGAAGCGAAGCTCGCCGCTTGGCTGACGACCACCGCGCGGCGCCGCGCGCTCCGGATGATCACCAGGAACAGGCGCGAAACGCCGCGTCCGCTGCCCGGCGCGGAGCCGACCCCGGAGGCCGAGGTCGTCCGCGCCGAACGCGACCGCGCGCTCTGGGCGGCGGTAGATCGCCTACCGGACTCGCATCGGCGGATGATGCGGCTCCTCGCGTACCGGCCGGAGCTGTCCTACGCCCAGCTCGCGGGCGAGCTGGGCATCAGTCCGGCCAGCGTGGGCAGGCTGCGACGACGGTGTCTGGACCGGCTCAGACGAACACTCGAAAGAGGCGGCTGGGTATGAACAGTGCCGTGAACATCGGACGAGTCACCGGAGTTTGCGCAATCGGGTGACCGCTTCGTCGATGACCTCGTTGCGTTTGCAGAACGCGAAGCGCAGGAGGTGTTTCCACTCGTCCGGGTGATCGGTGAACACCTTTACGGGCACGGCCGCCACCCCCACCCGTTCGGGGAGTTCCCAGGCCAGTTCCGCGGCGTCGTCGAAACCGAGCGGCCGGACGTCGACGCAGACGAAGTACGTCCCGGCGGTCGGCCGGACCGCGAATCCGGCCTCCGCGAGACCCGCCGCGAGCCGGTCCCGTTTGCCCTGAAGGCTCGTGCGCAGGTCTTCGGCCCACGCCAGTTCGTGGTCCAGTGCGTGGGCGACGGCGGGCTGGAACGGGCCGCCCGAGACGAAGGTGATGAACTGCTTCGCCGCCTTCACCGCCGCGACCAGCTCGGGGCTGGCGCAGACCCAGCCGATCTTCCAGCCGGTGCAGTTGAACGTCTTGCCCGCGCTGGAGATCGAGACGGTCCGGTCGCGCATGCCGGGGAAGGTCGCGAGCGGCAGATGCTCGGCGTCGTCGAAGACCAGGTGCTCGTACACCTCGTCGGTGATCGCGATCAGGTCGTGCTCCACGCAGAGCGCGGCGACGGCTTCCAGTTCGGCGCGCGTGAACACCGTGCCGGTCGGGTTGTGCGGGGAGTTGATCAGGATCGCCCTGGTCCGGCCGGTCACCGCGGCGCGCAGGCCCTCGACGTCCAGCGCGAACCGGCCGTCGCGTTCCACCAGGCCGACGACACGCCGCTCCGCGCCCGCCATGGCGACCGCGGCCGCGTACGAGTCGTAGTACGGCTCGATGACGATCACCTCGTCGCCCGTCTGGGTCAGCGCGATCAGCGACGCCGCGATGGCCTCGGTGGCGCCGGCGGTGACCAGGATCTCCGTGTCCGGGTCGTACTCGACGCCGTAGCGGAGCCGATGCCGCGCGATCGCCGCGCGCAGCTCCGGCCGTCCCGGGCCCGGCGGGTACTGGTTCGCACCCCCGAACAGCGCGTTCTTGGCGGCGTCGAGCATTCCGGCCGGCCCGTCGGTGTCGGGGAAACCCTGGCCGAGGTTGACGGCTTCGTGGCGGACGGCCAGTGCCGTCATCTCCGCGAAGATGGTCGACGTGAAGGGCTGGAGGCGGGGTACGAGGACAGGTTCGCGCACGATCAGCCATCCTCACGGACAATGGCCGTGTGGAGCAACTGACGCCCGCCAAGGTGACCCCAGCCGATCCGCCCGGTGGAACCGCCGCCGAGGAGGAGAAGCGCCGCGGCCTGCGCAAGATGAAGATGGTCGCGCTGTCGTTCCTGCTCGGCGCGACGGTGATCTTCCTGCTGACCAGCTGGGCCGAAGCCGCCGGCTGGCCTGCCTGGGTCGGCTACGTCCGCGCCGCCGCCGAAGCCGGGATGGTCGGCGCGCTCGCCGACTGGTTCGCGGTGACGGCGCTGTTCCGGCATCCGCTGCGGATCAAGATCCCGCACACCGCGATCATCCCGAACAAGAAGGACGCGCTGGGCAGCAGTCTCGGTGACTTCGTCGGCTCGAACTTCCTTTCCGAGACCGTGATCCGCGAGAAACTGAGCCGGGTCGAGGTCTCGAAGCGGCTCGGCGGCTGGCTCTCGCAGCCCGCCAACGCGGAGCGGGTGACGTCGGAGCTGGCCACCGTCGTGCGGGCGGCGGTGAAGGTGCTCCGCGACGAAGACGTCCAGGCGATCATGGAACAGGCCGTGGTCAAGCGGATCGTGGACAAACCGTGGGGTCCGCCGCTGGGCAAGATCCTCGAAGGCGTGTTCGCCGACGGCGCGCACCACAAGCTGGTGGACCTGATGTGCGACCGCGCCTACGAATGGGTGCGCGACAACCACACGACGATGCTGCGCGTGGTCTCGGACCGGGCGCCGAGCTGGTCGCCGAAATTCGTCGACGAGATGCTCGCGGACAAGGTCTACGGCGAGGTGCTGTCGTTCGTCTGGGCGGTGAAGACCGACGTCAACCACCCCATGCGGCTGGCGCTGGACAAGTTCCTCGGCGAGTTCGCCCAGGATCTGCAGACCGACCCCGAGGTGATGGCGCGCGCCGAACAGGTCAAATCCCAGATGCTCGGGCACGACGAGGTGCAGAAGCTGATCGGCTCGGCGTGGGCGACGGCGAAGGAGATGCTCCTCAACGCCGCCGAGGACCCGTCGAGCGAGCTGCGGCGCCGCGTGCGCACCGGCCTGGAGACCCTCGGCGGGCGGCTGGTCTCCGACGACCACATCCGGTCCAAAGTGGACACCTGGGTGGAGGGCGCGGCGGCCTACGTGGTCACGCACTACTCCAAGGAGATCACCACGATCATCACCGACACCGTGGAGCGCTGGGACGCCGAGGAGACCTCGCGCAAGATCGAGCTCCAGGTCGGCCGGGATCTGCAGTTCATCCGGATCAACGGCACGGTGGTCGGCGCGCTCGCCGGGCTGGTCATCTACACGGTCGCGCAGCTGCTCTTCTGAGTGGCCGCGCGTATACCACACTCCGGAGGGCTTACCGGGAGTTGTCCACAGGAAGTGGAGTCATCCCCAGGGTTATCCACAGCTTTTCACGTTTTTGGCCTAACGGTGTGCACAACCCCTGGGGGTAACTCGGGGGTGGGTGACACCAGAAGTTGTGGTCGTTCGGGTGCCTCGGGTTCCCCGGGGTGGGGCGGCGCCGGGGTTGCGAAAGTGGCTTTCGCAACCTCTCTGGTGCCCCCGGAGTGCGTCCTGCCTCCGCGTCGCCAAGGTCGCGTCGCGAAAGCCACTTTCGCAACCTTCAACGTTGCGAAAGCCACTTTCGCAACCTCTCTGGCGCCCAGGGTGCGTCCTGCCTCCGCGTCGCCAAGGTCGCGTCGCGAAAGCCACTTTCGCAACCTTCAACGTTGCGAAAGCCACTTTCGCAACCTCTCGGGTGCCCGGAGTGCGTCCTGCCTCCGCGTCGCCAAGGTCGCGTCGCGAAAGCCACTTTCGCGACCTCTGATGTCCCGAAAGTGGCTTTCGCGACGTCGCCGTGGGCTCAGGTCGAGATGTCCGCCGTCCGCGCCCGCCAGGCCCGCGCCTTCTCCCGGTTCCCGCAGGCCCGCATCGAGCACCACGTCCTCGACCGGTTCCGCGATTCGTCGTAGAACGCCCAAAGACAGTCGTCCGCCGGGCAGATCTTGAGCCGGATCCACTCCCCGAGCACGGTCAGCCGCGTCGACGCCGCCATCACCGCCTCGCAGACCGTTTCCGAGACCAGCAGCGGACCTTCCGGGCCGAGGACGATCTCCGCCGGCGCGCGCAGGCCGAGCCGGGGCAGCCGGGGGTCGCCGATCGCGGCCCGCAGCGCGTCCCGGGTTTCGCGCGCGGCCGCGGGGGTATCCGCGCGAAGCCGATGATCCCGGGCCCAGTGTTGCCAGGACTCCAGATCGTCCAGGAGGTCGGTGCCGCGTTCGACGTTCACCGTGTTCAGAAACTCGACCACCAGGGACGCGTCGGTGTTCACCTTCCCCAGTGTACGGGCGGCACCGGTTGTCATCGGCCCTGATAACCCGCATACTCAGTTCACTGGTTACTCGATCATTCTGGAGGCTGAACCATGGGTGCGGTACCGACCTTCGGCGCGGTGGCCCTCGACTGCCCGGACCCGGTCGCGCTGGCGGAGTTCTACCGCGAGCTGCTCGACTGGCAGGCGGCCGAAGTCGCCGAAGACGGCCATTGGGTGACCCTGCGGAACCCGGAGGGCGGCGCGCGGTTCTCGTTCCAGCGTGTGCCCGACTACCGGCCGCCCGCGTGGCCGTCCGCCGAGAACCCGCAGCAGGCCCACGTCGACCTCGACGTCACCGACATGGAGGCCGCTCACGAGCGCGCGCTGAAGATCGGCGCGAAGCTGCTCGACGACTCCCCGGAGACCTTCCGGGTGTACGCGGATCCGGTCGGGCACCCGTTTTGTCTGTGCGCCTGCTGACCTCGGACCCGAAAAATGCGTAATCTCTGATACGTGATTTGTCCGAAGTGCCAGAACGTCATGAAGACCGTCGACAAGAACGGCATCCACATCGACCAGTGCCAGGGGTGCCGCGGCATCTTCCTGGACAGGGGTGAGCTGGAAGCCATCGCCGGTGCCGAGAACTCGTACTACGGCGGAGGGCACCAGCCGCCCCCGCCGTACCAGGGAGGTGGACACGCGCCGGCGCCGCACTACGGACGGCCGGACTCCCCGCGGCCGCATCGCGGCGGCTACGCGGACTCGCCGAAGGGCTACCGGGGCGGTTACGCCGACTCGCCCAGGGGGCATCGCGGCGGCTACGCGGACTCGCCCCACGGTTACGGCCACAAGCGTCGTAAGGGCGGCTTCCTCGAGGGCCTCTTCGACTGACCGTGGTCCTCGATCTCAAGATCTGCCCGGCCTGCGGTGATCGCGCCGAACGGCCACGAGTCGAGAGCGGGCTGCTGGTGTGCGCGGTATGCGCGCACCAGTGGCCGTTCCGGCGCCTTCCGCTCTTCGCGCTGACCGGCCCGAGCGGCGCCGGCAAGTCGACGGTCGGGCCGCGGCTCGCGGAACGCCTCGGCGATCTCGCACTCGTGGTCGAGCAGGACGTGTTGTGGACCGGGGCGCTGCGGGACGACGTCCCCGGCCATCCCGCGTTCCGTTCGACCTGGCTGCGGATGGCGGCGATGCTGCACCAGAACGGGCGGCCGGTCGTGCTCTGCGGCACCGTCGCGCCGCCCGAGTTCGAGCGTTTGCCCGAGCGCGTCTTCTTCTCCGACATCCACTACCTGGCGCTCGTCAGCGAGCCCGAAGCGCTGCGCAAGCGTTTGCTCGCGCGGCCGGCCTGGCGCGAATGGGACGAGGAGCGCGTCGAGGAGATGCTGGAGTTCAACGAGTGGCTGCAAGCGGAAGCGCCCTCGATGGATCCGCCGGTCGAGTTGTTCGACACCACCCACATCCCGGTGGACGACGCCGTCGACCACGTCGAGAAGTGGGTGCGAGGCCTGCTTTCAGGGACGCAGCGGCCAAACGCGGCCATCGGGTGAATCCAGCCAGATCACCTGGTCTTCGCCGTCGAGGCTGAGCCCGAACCGGTCCCGCCCCGGCTCGCCGAGGGCGAGCCAGTCCTCGTGGGCCGCCTCGACGATCTCCCAGAGCCGCCGTGGGCCGCCTTCGGCCACCTCGAACTCGCCGCCCCGCTGCCGATGCCGCATCCATGAGCCGTCCGGGTGGACCAACGTGGTGCTCTGGCCCGCTCGCGCGGCCGTCACGCCGGGGAGGTGGAGCCCGGCGAAGAACTCGAAGCGGCTGCGGATTTCGGTGATCACTCCCATCGGCAGCTTGGTCGGCCGCCAGGAGACGTCGCCTTCGAGCGCCTTCGACGGCTTGAAGCGGTGCGCGCGCAGCGGCATGAAGCGACCGTCGCGGGCGAGCACCCGCCCGTGTCCTGTCGCGCCTTCGCCCGCGACGATCCGGACGAGCCCGCCGCCGATCGGCCGGTTCAGCGTGGTGACGATCAGCCCGCCCGGCACCGTCTGCTCCAGCCACGCGGGCGGGATCGACGAAACCGAACAGGTGCACAGGACCCGGTCGTAGAGCACGCCGGCCGGGAAGCCCTCGGCGCCGTCGGCCGCCGCGCACGATGGCGCGTACCCGATCTCCGCCAGACGTTCGCGCGCGGCGTCGACCAGTTCCGGATCGATGTCCACTGTGTACACGAGCCCGGAGCCGAGCCGATGGCACAGCAGAGCGGTGTTGTAACCGGTGCCCGTGCCGATCTCCAGTACGCGATGCCCGTCGGCGACCCGGAGCTCTTCGAGCATGATCGCCATGATCGACGGCTGGCTGGACGAACTCGTCGGCGTTCCCGGCTGGGCGCCGAGATAGCGCGCCCGTTCCCAGAGACCGGAATCGTCGTCGAGCTGGACGACCAGCACGTCGGGGGAGTACACGCGCCGGAGCCATTCCTCGTCGCCGCTTTCGACCGCGGCCCAGCCGTTCGCCGCCGGGACGAAGAACCGCGGCAGGAAGACGTGTCTCGGCACGGAGCGGAACGCGGTCATCCAGCGCGCGTCGTGCAGCACGCCCTCGGCGAGCAGATGCTCGACGAGGCGCCGCCGCAGCCGCGTCGCGTTCGACATCCCTCCACGGTAGCGGGGTGAGCACCAACACACCCGATGGTTGCAAGCAGAGTGCTTGCAATTGCTAGCACCCGCGCGTAGCGTTGAAGACGTCGCGAGGAGGTGACCGATGTCAGACATCGACCGGGATCAGCCCGCATCGGGTGGGCCGATGGAGAAGGTCGCGGACATCGCTTCCGACATCGGCGAGTACATCCGCCAGCAGCGCAGCAACGCGAAGATCTCCTTGCGGCAGCTGTCGAAACTCGCCGGCGTGTCCAATCCGTACCTGAGCCAGATCGAGCGCGGGGTCCGCAAGCCCAGCGCGGAGATCCTGCAGCAGATCGCCAAGGGCCTGCGCATCTCGGCCGAGGCGCTCTACGTGCAAGCGGGAATCCTCGATCTGCCCATGGGCGGCCCGGTCGGCGACGCGATCCGTGCCGACACCGAGCTGACCGAACGGCAGAAGCAGGTCCTGCTCGACGTCTACGAATCGTTCCGCCGAGAGAACGCCGCCGCGAAGCCAGAGCCGGTGGCGCCAACCCGAGAACAAGCCGCCGAATCCAAGGAGTCAGCATGACCACCGCCACGAAGAACGACCGCAAGCACACCGCCCTCGACCAGGTCCGCACGCCGCTGCTGGCGGCGCTGGGCGCCGGCAACCTGGCGGGCCAGGCCGTCGTCGACGCCGTGGCCAAGGCCAAGGAGAAGGTCGTCGAGGGCAGCGAGAGCGCCCGCAAGAACATCGAGGAGCTCCCGCACGACGTCGAGGGTCTCCGCGAGAAGCTGGACCCGGCCGAGCTGCGCAAGGTCATCGACGAGTACACCGAAGCCGCGCTGAAGCTGTACAACAAGCTGGCCGAGTCCGGTGAGCAGGCGTGGGACAAGATCGCCGCGCAGCCGCAGGTCAAGAAGGCCATCGAGCAGCTCGAGGACGCGATCAGCACCGCGCAGGACCGCGTCGAGGGTGCGACGACCGACGCCCGCGAGCGCATCGACACCGTGCTCGGCAAGGTCACCAAGGGCACCCGTTCCGTCGGCGAGAAGACCGCCCGCAAGGTGACCGAGGTCGCCGGCGAGATCGCCGACGAGGTCGAGGAGATCGGCGACGACCTCGCGCACGAGACCCGCTCGGCTTCGCGCAAGGTCGCCAACAAGACCGCGCCGAAGACCACGGCCACCGCGCGCCGCACCACCACCAGCCCGGCCGCCAAGAAGCCGGCCACCGCGCCGAAGACCACCGAGAAGTAAGGTCCGCGTGAACTCCGGGGCCCCCGGCACCGCCTTCGGTGCCGGGGGCCCGGGTCATTCGCCCGGTTTGACGTAAGCTGAGTTCGTGTTCGTTGCCACCTGGATCCTCATCGCCATCCATTGGGGCGGCGCGCTGACGGGGCTGTTCGCTTTCGTGCATGCGCTGTTGCAGCGCGCGGACGCGTATTCGGCCGCCGATCGGAAGACCAAGCCCATCTGGATGCTCATCACCGGCGGATCCACCGTGGTGCTGACCTTCTTCCAGTTCTACGGCGGCGGCATGATCCTGTGGCTGCCCGCGCTGGTCGCGGTCCTGGTCTACCTCGTGGACGTGCGTCCCAAGCTCATCGAGGTGCAACGCGGCGGCCGTAACTGGTGATTAAGGTGGGCCTGTGACCACCTGGACCATCGCCGGAAGCCTCACCGTCGTCCCCGCCCTCTCCCGCACGGACCTGCTCGCCGAGCCCGTCGCCAAGGCGCTCGCCGCCCTGCCCGATCCGGACGCCGTCGGCGTCGTCGAGATCGACGCCGAGCTGGCCGACACCGCCGCCTTCTGCGAGGCGTACGGCTCACCGCTTTCCGCGTCCGCGAACTGCGTCGTCGTCGCCGGCAAACGTGCCGGTGAGGTCCGCTTCGCCGCCGCGATGATCCTCGCCACCACCCGCGCCGACGTGAACGGCGTGATCAAACGCCGTCTCGACGTCCGCAAGGCTTCCTTCGCCCCGATGGACGAGGCCGTCTCGCTCACCGGAATGGAGTACGGCGGCATCACGCCGGTCGGGTTGCCCGCGGAGTGGCCGATCCTGATCGACCAGCGCGTCGCCGACGAACCCGAACTGGTCATCGGCAGCGGAATCCGCGGCGGCAAGCTGCTGATCCCTGGCCCGGTCCTCGCGTCCCTGCCGGGTGCCGAGGTGATCGACGGGCTCGCGCGCCCCGTCGAGTGAGGCTGTCCACAAAGGACTTCTCGCTGGCTTCGGCCTTCGAGGCCGGGGCACTGGAGATCGATCCCGCGTTGCTGGCGAAGCTCGGGGAGAACCGCGCCCGAGTCCTCGCCGCGCTGGACGAGCGCCCCGTCTACGGCGTGAACACCGGGATGGGGCGGCTCGCGGGGATCGCCGCGCCCGCGTCGAGCGCGCACCAGCGGAACCTGCTGATCGGCCGTGCCGTCGGCGGTCCGCCGTGGCTCTCGGCAGGCGAAGTGCGGTGGCTGCTGCTTGTGCGCCTGCGGGATCTGCTCGCGCCGGAGGCGGGCGCGAGCCCCGAGCTGGTGACGTTCCTTGTCGACCGACTGAACGAGGGGTTCACGCCCGCCGTACCGCGGACGGGGCTGGGCAGCGCCGGCGAGATCATCCCGCTGGCGCACGCCTTCCAGACCTTCCTCGGCGTCGGGACCGTGCTGGTGGACGGCGTCGAGACGCCTGCGGCGCAGGTGCTGGCGGAGCCGTACGAGCCGGGGCTCAAGGAGGCCGCGACCCTCATCCAGGGCTCGCCGCTGGCGGAGACGCTCGCGGCGTTCGCGCGGACCGAGGTCCAGCAGGTGGCGGACCTCGAGACGCTGGCCGCCGCGATCGCGATCGACGTTCTCGGTGCGCCGCAAGCGGTCTATCGCCCCGCGTCGGCGGGAGACGATCGGGTGCTGGAGTCGGTGCTGTACGAGATCGGCGGCCTGCTCGACGGTGCCACGGAGCGCCAGGGAGTCGTCCAGGCGCCGGTCTCCGTGCGGGTCGCGCCGCGGGCGATCGCCCATCTGACGCGGGTGAACGGTGAGCTGGGTGAGGTCCTGCGGCGTTCGGCGCCGACGGACTCGCCCGCCTTCCTCGACGGCGAATTCGTGTCCACGACGGGATTCCACGCCGTCGAACTCGGGCTGCGGATGGACGCGGTGACGGCGGCGCTGGTGCATCTCGGCGAAGTGAGCGTGCAGCGGACGCACCGGTTGCTCGACGAACGGTTCAGCGGCCTGCCCGCGCAGCTCGCGGTGGCACCGGGGCCGCAGGCGGGGCTGATCCCGTTGCACAAACGCGCGGTGGGGGAACTGCACGCCCTGCGGCGGCTGGCCACACCCGCGACCCTGGGCTCCGTCGACACTTCCGGCGGACAGGAGGACGTGCAGGCGTTCGCCTGGGCGGCGGGGAATCAGCTCCGTGACGCATGCGCGCGGATGTTCGCCATCACCGCCTGCGAGCTGATCACGGGTTCGCAGGCGCGGTGGCTGGCGGCCGGTGACGGCTCGCCCCGGCTTCGTGCCGCTTACGAGTGGCTGAGTGGGCTGGTGCCGCCTGTCGAAGAGGATCGGTCCTTGGGGCCGGAGGTGGCGGCTATGGTCGCCGTGCTGCGGGATTCGTACTTCAACGACCTGACGACGTTGGACTAGGTGCGGGCATCCGCGCGGGACTGGATCGCCAGCCCGCGCGGGGTCACCCAACGCGTGACGAGCGCGAAAACGCCTTCGCACACCAAAGCCAGCACGACGACCGCGATGCCACCCGCCAGGATCTCGCCGTGGCCGGGTTCGCCGAGGGCGAAACCGTCCACAATGTACCGCCCGAGCCCGCCGCCGTCGTTGACGATCGCGCCGATCGCGACCGTCGCCACCAGTTGCAGGAACGCGACGCGGGCACCCGCGAGGATGACCGGAGACGCGAGCGGCAACTCCAGGCGCAGCATGATCTGCCACTCGCGGTGGCCGGTGCCGCGCGCGGCGTCGACGGTTTCCTGCTCCAGCTGGATGACGCCCGCGTAGGTGTTCGTGAACAACGGCGGCAGCGCCAAGGCCACCAGCGCGAGCATCAACGGCCAGAAGCTCGTGTCCGCTTCGAGGCGGGCGGCCAGGAACCAGAACAGGATCACCAGCCCGAAGCTGGGGATCGCGCGGCCGATGTTCACCGCGCTCGTGGCGAGGAACTGCGCGCGGCGGTAGTGCGCCAGCCACAACGCGGGCGGGATCGTCAGCACGGCGGAGATCGCCAGCGCCAGCAAGGAGAACTGGAGATGCTCGACCGTCCGGTACGGCACGCCCGCCGGATCGGTCCAGCTCCAGCGGTTCGGTTCGCCGAACCACTCGATGGTCTGGTCGATGATGCTCATCGCGACGCCGCCTTCCGCGACCACGGTGCCAGCGCGCGCCCGCCGAGCCACAGCAGCAGATCGACCACCACGGCCAGCACCACGGAAAGCCCGACGCCGACGATGATCGACGTCGGATTCGGCGTCGCGGTCTGGATGCCGTTGCGGATGAAGTACCCCAGGCCGCCCTTGCCGAGCATGGAAGTCACCGTCACGAGCCCGATCGTGGTCACCGCCGCGACCCGCAGGCCCGCGATCACCACCGGCAGCGCGAGCGGGAGTTCGACCTGCCACAGCAGCCGCGCACGCGTGAAACCCATGCCTATCGCGGCTTCGCGGACTTCCTTGGGCACCTGTTCGACGCCGGTGACGATGTTGCGGATGAGGATCAGCAACGTGTACGTGGCCAAGGGAATCACCGCGGTGGTGAAGGACGTCAGCCCGGTGAAGGGCACCAGTACGGCGAAGGCGCCGAGGCTCGGGATGACGTACAACGAACCCGCCGTGCCCAGCGCGATGACGTAGAACCACCTGCGACGCAGCGAAACCACGGAAACACCGATCGACACCACCAGCCCGATGGCGAGCGCCGCCGCGGTCAGCGTGATGTGCTCACCGAGCCGCTCGAAGATCTCGTCGAGGTTGCGGTCCACCCACCGCCACTCGAAGAGCGGCCGTCCGCCTTGGGCGGGAACGGGGAACACGGAGGATGCTCGCACCGGCCGACCTTACCCCGATCGGGCGGCCGGATTCCGTTCTCTGGGAGCGGACGGGGTGCAACTCTCAAAATGTGGATTCTTGTCGTGGCCCGGGGATACGGTTCTTTCCTCTGACGAGTCATAGGAGTGTGTGCACGTGCGCTGGACACGGAATGTTCGAGTGGGCGCGGTGCTCGCCGCCGCCATCCTCGGTATGACCGCCTGTGGGGGCGGCGGAGACGACGCGGCGGCCCCGCCCGCGCCGAGCAAGGGCGGGGCGCCGATCGTGGTGGCGTCCTTCAACTTCACCGACAGCGTGATCCTCGCCGAGCTGTACGCGAACGCGTTGGAGGCCGAGGGTTTCCCGATCACTCGCAAGCTGAACCTCGCTACGCGCGAGCTGATCTACCCGGCGCTGAAATCCGGCGAACTCCAGTTCATCCCGGAATACCAGGGCGCCGCCATCACAACCGGATACGGGAAGGAAGCCGCGAAGGACGCGGCGGCCGAGCACGAGCAGCTCAGGAAGTTGTTCGAGCCCGACGGCATCGCCCTGCTGGAACAGTCGCCGGCGGAGAACAAGAACACCTACATCGTGAAGGCCGACCTCGCCAAGGAGAAGGGTCTCGCGAAGATCAGCGACCTGTCCAAGCTCGACAACGTCATCGTCGCGGGCGGGCCGGAGTGCGCGGAGCGGCTCCCCTGCTTCAAGGGCTTCACGGACGTCTACAAGCTGAAGGCCACCTTCCAGGCCGTGCAGGAGGCGGGCCCGCGCGTGGAGCAGCTGCGGTCCGGCAAGGTCACCGTCATCCCGGTCGACTCGGTGAGCCCGCTCGTCGGCGACCCGCAGTTCGTGGCGCTGGAGGACGACCTCGGCATCGTGCCGACCGAGAACGTCGTGCCCGCGGTGAACAAGAAGGTCCTCGACGAACGCGGCGCCGACTTCGTGGCCGCGGTCAACGCGGTGAGCAAGGCCCTCGACACCGCGCAGCTGCGTGAGCTGAACAAGCGCGTCGACTCGGACGGCGAGAAGCCGGCCGACGTCGCGAAGGAGTGGCTGAAGGAGAAGTCCCTCATCTGAGCCCTCGCGCGATGAAAGGTCCCTTCCTTGTGAAACTCGCGAGGAAGGGACCTTTCATCGCGTCCGGAGGCGGGCCCTGAGGTTGCGAAAGCCACTTTCGCAACCTTCAACGTTGCGAAAGTGGCTTTCGCAACCTTCGGCCGCTCTGCGCCGCCGTACTCGCCGAGGGGTCGCCCGCTCCCCCTGCGGGCACCGGTGGAATCGTGGACGCTGTCGTTGCACCACGGGTGAAAGGGAGTGGGATGGGAAAGGTCACGGCCATCGCGGAGCGCACCATCGAGGCGCCGGCGGACAAGGTCAGGGCGCTCGTCGCGGACTACGCCGAAACCCGGCCGAAGCTGCTCACCGAGCACTACCGCGACTACGAGGTCACCGAAGGCGGGGTCGGCGCGGGCACGAAGGCGCGCTGGAAGCTGCAGGCCACGTCGAAGCGCGTGCGTGACGTCGCGGCGACGGTGACCGAGCCGTCCGAAGGCACCATCGTCGAGACCGACGCGAACTCCAGCATGGTCACCACCTGGACCGTCCGCGAGGTGCCGGACGGCAGCGTCGTCCGCATCGAGACGACCTGGGACGGCGCGGGCGGCATCGGCGGCTTCTTCGAGAAGACCTTCGCGCCCGGCGGGCTCAAGCGGATCTACGAGGGAGTCCTCGGCAAACTCGCCGAGGTCGTGTAGTCCTCACCACAACCGGAATGGTCGCCCCGGTTCGCTCGTTGTACCCGGCGTGAATACGGGGCGATCGCCCCGCTTGAGCGACAGACTTGGAGTTACCTCGTGAACGCAACCGAGATCCGGCTCGCCTCCCGTCCGCACGGCGTCCCCACGCTCGAGAACTTCGAGATCGCCGACGTCGAGATCCCGGTGCCGGGCGAAGGGGAGATCCTGGTCCGCAACCAGGTGCTGAGCGTCGACCCGTACATGCGTGGCCGGATGAGCAGCGCGAAGTCCTACGCCGAACCGTACGAGGTCGGCAAGGTCATGCACGGCGGCGCCGTCGGTGAAGTACTCGAGTCCACCGTGGACGATTTCCAGCCCGGCGACATCGTGTTGCACGGCCTCGGCTGGCGTTCGCACGCCGTCGTCGCCGCGAAGCACGCGGTGAAGGTCGACCCCGAAGCCGCGCCGGTCACCGCGTACCTCGGTGTCCTCGGCATGACCGGTCTCACCGCGTACGCCGGACTGCTCGACGTCGCGGAGTTCAAGGAGGGCGACACCGTCTTCGTGTCCGGCGCGGCGGGCGCCGTCGGGTCCGTCGTCGGCCAGCTCGCGAAGCTGAAGGGCGCGAAGCGGGTCATCGGCAGCGCGGGCACCGACGAAAAGGTCAAGTGGCTGACCGACGAACTCGGTTTCGACGCGGCGTTCAACTACAAGGACGCCCCGGTCGTCGAGCAGCTGCGCGCGGCGGCGCCCGAAGGCATCGACGTGTACTTCGACAACGTCGGCGGCGAGCACCTCGAAGCCGCGATCGACTCGATCAACCTGCACGGCCGGATGGCGATCTGCGGGATGATCTCGGTCTACAACAACACCGAACCGGCCGCGGCGCCGCGCAACCTCGCGTCGATCATCGCGAAGCGGTTCACCATGCGCGGCATGCTGGTCGGCGACCACTTCGCGCTGCAGCCGCAGTTCGTCAAGGAGGTCGCGCCGCTGGTCGCCTCCGGTGAGCTCAAGTACTCGGAGACCATTGTGGACGGTATCCGCAACGCGCCGCAGGCCTTCCTGGACCTGCTGGGCGGGGCGAACACCGGCAAGATGCTGGTCCGCGTCTGACCTGAAGCGAAGGAGGCTTTCCCCGCGTCTCGTGCGAGGAAAGCGTCCTTCGGCTCAGTACTGCGTCGTGAGCGCGCCTTCCGTCAGCGCGGCGTCCAGCGCCTCCGCCGACATGTCCAGCTTCATCTGGTCGCGGAAGATCTGGCCGGCGGTCGGCAGGCTGGAACGCTCCGGCCAGGTTTCCGGCTTCCACAGCGAAGACCGCAGGAAAGCCTTGGCGCAGTGCATGTACAGCTCTTCGACCTCGACCATGATCGCCAGCGCGGGGCGCTTGCCCTTGACCACGAGGTCGTCGAAGAACGGCGCGTCCGCGACCAGTTTCGCGCGGCCGTTGATCCGCAGCGTCTCGTTCATCCCCGGGATCACGAACAGCAGCCCGGCGTGCGGGTTCTCGAGGATGTTGGTCTGGCTGTCGAGCAGCTTGTTGCCCGGGCGGTCCGCCAGCACCAGCGTCCGGTCGTCGAGCACCTTCACCGAACCGGCCGGGTCGCCCCGCGGGGAGACGTCACAGGTCCCGTCGGACGACGCCGTCGCCAGCAGGTAGAACGGCGAGTGTTCGATCAGCGTGCGCGCGTGCGGATCGAGGAAGGGGATGATCTTCCCCTTGGTGCGCTCGGCCGGATGGCCGAGGTGCTCACGCAGCGCTTCGCGCGTCTCGATCACTTTGATCTCTGAGGTCCCCATGACCCCAGTCAACCACTAGGCGCTGCCCTGTGGGTCTGTCCGCGGTCTTCGCGCCCAGGTGCTCCCTGACGGCACGGGCGGGCTCGGCCGAGTACGACCCGGTACGAGGCCGACCCGCCCGCACCGTCAGGAACCACCTGGATCACGAAGCCCATCGAACAGACCCACAGGACAGCGCCTAGAAGACCACCGTCCGGTTCCCGTGGACCAGCACGCGGCCTTCGAGGTGCCACCGCAGTCCGCGCGCCAGCGTCACCTTTTCGATGTCGCGGCCCTTGCGGACCATGTCCTCGACGGAGTCGCCGTGGTCGACCCGGATGACGTCCTGGTCGACGATCGGGCCCGCGTCGAGGTCCGCGGTGACGTAGTGGCAGGTCGCGCCGATGAGCTTCACCCCGCGCGCGTGGGCCTGGTGGTACGGCCGCGCGCCGACGAACGACGGCAGGAAGCTGTGGTGGATGTTGAGCGCCCGCCCGGCCCACGCCTCGCACAGTTCCGGCGGCAGGACCTGCATGAACCGGGCGAGGACGACGGCGTGCGGGTCGTGCTCGTCGACGAGCTTCCGCACTTCCGCGAAGGCGGACGCCTTGGCCGCGGCGTCACCGGCGGGGAACGGGACGTGGTGGAACGGGATGCCGTGGGCGCGGGTGATGTCGCCCAGCGACGCGTGGTTGCCGATGACGGCGGCGACGTCGACGTCCAGCTCCCCGGAGGCGACCCGGCCGAGGAGGTCGTAGAGGCAGTGCCCGGCCTTGGAGACGAGGATCACGGCGCGACGCCGCTCACCGGTGTCGCTGACCTGCCAGCTGGACTCGGCCGAAAGCGACTTCGCGACGTCGGCGAAGCGGGTGCGCAGTTCGGCGGCGTCGAACGGCAGCGAGTCGGCGCGGACGACCTGGCGGGTGAAGAACCAGCCGGTGTCGGGGTCCGTGTGGTACGCCGCCTCGACGATCCAGCCGCCGTGTTCGGCGAGGAAACCCGAGATACGGGCGATGATGCCGGTGCGGTCGGGGCAGCCGAAGGAGATCACATAGCGACGTTCAGGGTTCGACACGGACCCCATTGTCGCTGGTCTCGGCCGCCGCGCGGCGCCGGGTCAGTATCCGGACGCGGACCCGCCGCCCGACCTCGATCGCCGCGACCAGCAGCAGGCCGAGCGCGAAGGACAGCAGAAGGCCCTTCTCCGGCTCGTCCGCGAAGGCGGCTCCGCCGACGAGGCCGATGAGGACGCTGTACACCGCCCAGATGCTCGCGCCGAGGGCGTCGAGCGGGACGAACTTGCGCGGCGGGTAGCCGAGGCTGCCGTTGGCGAGCCCGCTCGCGACCCGGCCTCCGGGCAGGTAGCGGGCGGCGAGGATCAGCAGGACGGCGTTGCGCCGGACCTGGATCTTCGCCCATTCGTAGCGCCGGACCCCGTCCGGGCCGCGCTGCAGGCGGGCGAGCGCTCGCGGACCCGCGGCCGCGCCGACGGTGTAGCCGAGGCAGTCGCCCAGCCAGGCCCCGAGCGCGGCGATCAGCGCGAGCAGCGCCAGCTGCGGGAAGTCCGTGCCGATCAGGACGGCGACGGTGATGACCGTGGTCTCGCTCGGCATGAACGGCAGGAGCGCGTCCAACCCGGACACGAGGAACACGATCACCCACAGCCAGGGCGATCCGAGCGTGCCCTCGAGCAGCCCGGTGACGTACTCCAGCAGTTCCACGGTTCCATGGTGATCACCGCAGGTCGCATTGGGGTGACGGAGCGGGGTTCGACCGGTGAATTCCTAGTCCGGGGCCACCGACGACCACGGCACGGTGAGTTCACCGAGCCGCCACCGCGACGGCCGGTTCAGCACCGGCCAGCCCCGCGCGGTGAGCAGGTGGACGGCGTGCGCCCAGCGGGCGCGGACGCCGAAGTTCTGGTGCGGCGCCGCCGTCGCCCAGCAGATGTCCAAAATGGACAGTAGTTCGTGGACCCGTTCGCCGGGAACGTTGCGGTGGATGAGGATCTTGGGCAGTCGTTCGGCCACTGTGGACGGACGTTCCAGGCTGGCGAGATGGACGGACAGGGTCAGGCTGCGTGGCCCGCCGGAGCCGACCGCGACCCACGTGCTGAGCCGCCCGATCTCGTCGCAGGTGCCTTCGACGAGCAGTCCGCCCGGCGCCATCGCGTCCAGCATCAGCGACCAGGCGCCCGGGACCTCGGCCTCGTCGTACTGGCGCAGCACGTTGAACGCGCGCACCAGCACCGGCCGCGTCCCGGCGAGTTCGAAGCCGCCGCGCCGGAAGTCCAGCCACGGCCGGTCGACGGCGGTTTGCGCGACGGCGACCCGTTCGGCGTCCAGCTCCAGGCCAAGGACCCGGACGTCGCGCCGGACGGTGCGCAGCCGGCGCGCCATCTCGACGGTGGTCACGGGTGAGGCGCCGTAGCCGAGGTCCACCACGAGCGGTTCGTCCGCGCGATGCAGCAGCCCGGTCACGGCAGGGTCGCTCGCGAGCCAGCGGTCGACGCGGCGGAGCCGGTTGGGGTTGGTCGTGCCCCGTGTCGGTGCCCCGACCGGTTTCAGCGCTCGGCCAGCCACTTCGCGACGAATTCGGCCTCGCGTTCCAGCAGCTTGGTGACCTGTTCGGCGATCACGCCTTCCAGCTTCCCGCCGACGAACGGGATCCGCACCTTGACCTCGCCGCTGTTGACCAGCGTCGTCCGCTCGCCTTCGCCGGTCAGCGACGTCTTGGCGGTGATCTCGCCCGGCACGCCCGAGACCGACGCCGTCGCGGTGCCGGTGTAGCCGGATCCGGCGGCCTTCCAGGTCTGCTCCCGCTCGACGATCAGATCGCCCCGGTGCAGCGTCCGCACGGCCGACGGGAGCTTGTCCGAGCTGATGCCCTGGCGCAGCTTGTAGCGCACGCCGTCCCCGGCCGGGGCGTACTCCAGCAGCTCCGCGTCGTCGCCGCCGATCTGCTCCAGCCTCGCCCGCAGCGCCGCCTCGCCGGCGACCGCGTCGAACGTGGTCGCGAGGTCTGCGGAGAACGTCGATCGGTGCTCGATACGGGAGGCCATGGCGCCAGACAGTACCGTTCACGGGCGTGAGCACTGCCGAAACTCCCACCCTCGCCGACCACACCACGTTGCGCCTCGGCGGTCCGGCACGGCGTTATGCCGAGGCGAAGACCGTGGAGGCCCTGGTCGACGCGGTCCGCGAGGCCGACGACGCCGGTGAGCCGATCCTGCTGCTCGGCGGCGGCTCGAACCTCGTCGTCGCCGACGACGGTTTCGCGGGCACGGTGCTGAAGGTCGGCACGACCGGCTGGACACGTGACGGGGATCTCGTCGAGGTCGCGGCGGGGGAGAACTGGGACGGTTTCGTCGAGGATCTGGTCGCGAAGGGCCTCGGCGGGCTCGAATGCCTGTCCGGGATCCCCGGTTCGGTCGGTGCGACACCGATCCAGAACGTCGGCGCGTACGGCTGCGAGGTGGCCGAGTCACTGGTCTCGGTCGACCTCTACGACCGCGCCGCCCGCGAGATCCGCACGCTGAGCGCCGAAGAGCTCGGCTTCGGCTACCGCACGTCGATCCTGAAGGGGACCGACGCGGGCGTCGTGCTCACCGTGCGTTTCAAGGTCACCGAAGACGGCCTCTCCGCCCCGATCCGCTACGCCGAACTCGCCCGCACGCTCGGTGTCGAGATCGGTGACCGGGTCCCGGCGGCCGAGGCACGCGAAGCCGTCCTCGGGCTGCGTCGCGGCAAGGGCATGGTCCTGGACGCCGACGACCACGACACGTGGAGCGCGGGCTCGTTCTTCACCAACCCGATCATCGGGGAGGCGCGGCTGGCGAAGGTGCTGGCGGGGATCGTGGAGGTGGTCGGCGAGGACGTGCGCGTGCCGCAGTACCCGGCGCCCGGCGGCACGAAGCTGTCCGCCGCGTGGCTGATCGAGCGGGCCGGGTTCGCGAAGGGGCACGAAGGGCCCGGCGGCAGGGTCTCGCTGTCGACGAAGCACACGCTCGCGCTCACGAACCGGGGTAAAGCCTCGACAGAGGACCTTCTCGCTCTGGGGCGCGAAGTGCGCGACGGCGTCGAAGCTCGCTTCGGCGTTTCGCTGCACCCGGAACCTCTTTTGATCAACTGCTCGCTCTAGCCCTCGCCCGCATTCAGCGGACGAAATGCGGGAGGGTGAACAACCCCGTGCCGGTCTTGCGCGTCTATCCCCGTGAGGGGCGCGGGTGACTTCCGTCGCCGCGGGTAACGTCGGAGAGGTTCCCAGCGCTGAGCGGGTAGGGGCTCGCGGGGAGACGGGGATCTTCATGGGAGGTACACGTGATCGAACGGCGCACGGTGTTCAAGGCCGCGCTCGCCGCGGGGGCGGCCGCGCTGGCCGCTGCCTGCTCCAGCGGAGAAGGCGGTAACGCCAAGCCCGAAGGCAGCGGCGGGGAGCAGAACGCCGCCCCGGTCGCCAAGATCACCGCCGAACCCGCCGCCGACGCCAAGGACGCCTCCGTGGTGACGCCGGTCGTCGTGAAGGTCGCCGACGGCAAGCTCACCGAGGTCAAGGTCACCGGGGACGGCGGCAAGGACGTCAAGGGCGAGCTTTCCCCCGACGGGCTCACCTGGACCAGCACCGAGGTCCTCGGCTACGGCAAGACGTACACGTACGCCGCGAAGGCCACCGGCAGCGACAACAAGCCCGCCGAGTTCAAGGGTTCGTTCAGCACGGTCAAACCCGCCAAGGAGGTTCGCGCCACGCTGAACCCGACCGACGACGCCGAGGTCGGCGTCGCGATGCCGATCAGCGTGAAGTTCGCGTCCCCGGTCAAGGACAAGGCGGCCGCCGAAAAGGCGCTCACGGTGAAGACCGACAAGGACGTCGAGGGTTCCTGGGGCTGGCTGTCGGACACACAGGTCGACTGGCGGCCCAAGGAGTACTGGCCCGCGAACATCAAGGTCAACGTCGAGGCGAAGCTCTACGGCGTCGCGCTCGGCGGCGGCGCGTACGGCAAGGCCGACGTGACCACCGAGTTCAAGATCGGCCGCAACCAGGTGGTCAAGATCAACACCCCGGACCACGTGATGAAGGTCTACCGGGGCGGCGCGGAATCGGCGAGCTACCCGTGCTCGAACGGCCTCGACTCCGACGTCCAGCGCAACACCCCGAACGGCACGTTCATCGTGATGACGAAGGAGCCGACGGCGCGGTTCGACAACGCGCGCTACGGCTACACCAACGTCAACAAGAAGTGGGCCTGCCGGATCTCGAACAACGGCGAGTACATCCACGAGAACCAGGACAACGCGGCGAACATCGGCAAGGCCAACACCTCGCACGGCTGCGTGAACCTGCTCGACTCGGACGCGAAGAAGTACTTCGACTCGGCCATGATCGGCGACCCGGTCGAGATCACCGGTTCGAAACTGGGCAGCCCGACCAAATCGGACGTCAAGGACTGGTTCTACGACTGGAAGTCCTGGAAGGCCCTTTCCGCGATCAAGTAGCCAAGTGACATCAAGTAGCCAAGTGACAAGGGCGCCGGTGGCCGTTCGGTACAGGTGGTCGTGAGTGGCGTTTCGGGTTCTAACCCGAAACGCCACTCACGACCAACCCGGCCGACCTCATAAAGTGCGGGCATGAAGACCGAGGTAGTCGGCTACGGCGGGACCCGCATCGGCTTGTGGGTCGAGGGCGCCGAGAACACCCGTCCGATCGTGTTCGTGCACGGCTGGGCCCAGTCCGCCAAGGCCTGGGCACCGCAGCTGGCGGATCCCGCGCTCAGCGAACGATTCCGCCTGGTGGCGATGGATCTGCGCGGTCACGGCGACTCCGAGGTGCCCTCCGCCGGATACGACGATCCGCGCGTCTGGGCCGAAGACCTCGCCTCGGTTCTCGACTTCGCCGGTGAGGACGCGATCGTCGTCGGCTGGTCCTACGGCGGCCTGGTGATCACCGACTACCTCCGCGTGCACGGCTCGTCGAGGCTCGGTGGCATCGTTTTTGTGGGCGCCATCACAGAAATCGGCAAGAACCGGCCCGGCGGCAAGGTCGGGCCCGCCATGCGTGAGGCCATCCCGGCGGTGCTTTCGGACGATCCGGCGGTCGCGATTCCCGCGTTGGTGCAGTTCAGCGGGCGGATGACGGCCGCCCCGGTGTCCGGCACGCTCGCCCAATCGTTGCTCGGCGCCTGTCTCTCGACCCCGCCCGCGGTGCGCTCCGCGCTGTTCCGGCGCGACATCGGGAGCGAGGACGTACTTCGCGATCTGGACAAACCGACACTTATCGTCCATGGTCTCGCGGACGCTGTGATCGATCCGACGTCCGCGGAATACGCGGCGGGGAAGATTCAGGGGGCTGTCGTGCGTTGGCTACCTGAGGTGGGGCATCTGCCGTTCGCCGAAGCGGCGGACGAGTTCGGTGATCTACTGCGCCGGTTCGCCGATCAGTAGGACTTCGGGAGTGTTGACCAGGTGACGATCCCCCTGTACGGGTTCGACGCCGCGCCCAGGCGCGTCGCGGTGCTGTCGTTGCACACCTCTCCGCTGGAGCAGCCGGGCACCGGCGACGCCGGCGGAATGAACGTCTACGTGAGCCAGACCGCCACCGAGATGGCCCGCCGCGGCGTCGAGGTCGAGGTGTTCACGCGGGCGACGTCCTCGGATCAGCCGCCGATCGCCGAGCTGGCGCCCGGCGTGCTGGTCCGGCACATCCCGGCCGGGCCGTTCGAGCCGCTGGGACGCGACGAGCTGCCCGCGCAGCTCTGCGCGTTCACCGCCGGGATGCTGCGGGCCGAGGCGTTCCACGAGCCGGGCTACTACGACCTCATCCATTCGCACTACTGGCTTTCCGGCCAGGCGGGCTGGCTCGCCCGCGACCGCTGGGGCGTGCCGCTGGTGCACACCGCGCACACCCTGGCCAAGGTCAAGAACGCCGCGCTCGCCGACGGCGACACCCCGGAGCCGCGCACCCGCGTGATCGGCGAGGAGCAGGTCGTCGAGGAGGCGGACTGCCTGGTCGCGAACACCCGCGTCGAGGCCCGCGAGCTGATCGAGCTGTACGACGCCGACCCGCATTCCGTGCACGCCATCCCGCCCGGCGTCGACCTCGACCGGTTCACCCCCGGATCCCGGCCCGCCGCGCGCCGGGCGCTCGGGCTGCCGCAGGACGCGATCGTGCTGGCCTTCGCGGGCCGCATCCAGCCGTTGAAGGCGCCGGACGTCCTTCTGCTTGCCGCGGCCGAAATGCTGCGCGAGCGGCCGGAGCTGGCGTCGCGGCTGGTGGTGCTGATCGTCGGCGGCCCGTCCGGGACCGGGCTGGAGCAGCCGCAGGCCCTGCGCGAACTGGCCGTCTCCCTCGGGATCGGGGAGCAGACCCGGTTCATGCCGCCGCAGCCCGGCCAGTCGCTGGTCGACGTCTACCGCGCGGCCGACATCGTCGCCGTGCCGAGCTACAACGAGTCGTTCGGGCTGGTCGCGCTCGAAGCGCAGGCCTGCGGGACGCCGGTGATCGCGGCCGAGGTCGGCGGGCTGCCGGTCGCGGTGCCGCACGGGGTTTCCGGGCTGCTCGTGCCGTCGCACGACCCGAAGGACTGGGCCGGCGCGCTCGCGAACGTCGCGCTACGGCCCGGCTGGCGTGCCGAGCTTTCGGCCAACGCCGTCGTCCACGCGCGGCGCTTCTCCTGGAGCCGTACGACGGACCGGCTGCTGGACACGTACGCTCAGGCGACCGGCGCGTTCCGGCGTGCCCTCGAACAGCGCGCGGAGGTGGCGGTTTGACGCTCGACGAGACCTTGCGGTCCTCTTTGGACAATGCGGGCCTGGAATACGAAAGGCGTGGCGAGGGAAAGTACTTCGTCACCCTGCCCGGTACGAAGAAGCTGCAGACCAACTGCTGGCTGGTCGCCGGGGACCACGCCTTCGCCGTCGAAGCCTTCGTCTGCCGCCGTCCCGATGAGTCCCATGAGGACGTTTACCGGTTCCTGTTGCGCCGCAACGCGAAGCTGTACGGCGTGCACTACACCGTGGACGCGATGGGCGACATCTACCTGGTCGGCCGGTTCGGCCTGGACACGGTCACCGAGTCCGAGCTGGACAAGATCCTCGGGCAGGTGCTGGAAGCCGCCGACGGCGATTTCAACACGTTGCTGGAGCTCGGTTTCGCGGAATCGATCAAACGCGAATGGGATTGGCGCGTTTCCCGTGGCGAATCGCTCGCGAACCTTCAGGCGTTCAAACATCTCGTCGAACCTTCGAACGGACACGAACCCGGAGCCTTGACCGACTCGTGACCCGAATGGTGCAACGGGTCTGAGCCCGGCTCCGTCTCTTTCCGCGACACTGGAGGGAGACGGTCTTGATGCGCAAGCGAATGAGATGGGTCGCCGCCGCCGGCATCGTGCTGGCAGTGGCGGGCTGTTCGGCGAACGATTCCGGCGGCAGCAGTGAATCCGCCGGGATGCCGATGTCGGCCGACACCAAGCAGGCCGTGCCGAACCAAGGGCCGGCGAACAAAGAGGGCACCGACAGCAAGGCGGGTTCGGGCAAGGCCCCGGCGCCGGCGGGGCAGCCGGGCATCGCCGACCGCAAGCTGGTTCGCACGGCGAGCCTGGAGCTCACCGCGCCGAACGTCGCCGACGTGATCTCGCAGGTGCGCGTCATCACCCAGGGCGCCGCCGGCTACACGGGGCAGGAGAGCACCCAGGAGAAGCGGGCTTCGGTCAACGTCATCGTGCCCGCCGAGCGTCTCGACGGCGTGCTCGATCAGCTGGGGAAGCTCGGGAAGCAGGTCAAACGCGAGGTCACCGCGACGGACGTGACCGAGCAGATGGTCGACGTCGATTCGCGGCTGGCCACCCAGCGGGCGAGCGTCGAGCGCATCCGCGCGCTGCTCGCGAGGGCGACGTCGGTCTCGGAGATCGCCTCGGTCGAGAGTGAGCTGACGAGCCGGGAGGCCGAGCTCGAGTCGCTGCAGAAGCGGCGCGAAAGCCTGGCCGGAAGTGTCGCCATGTCGACCATCTCCCTGCAGGTGAAGGCGGAGACCGTCGCGGCGGCGGAGGAATCCCGCAGCGGGTTCCTCGGCGGCCTGGGCGACGGCTGGGACGCGTTTCTGACCTTCGGCGGCGGCCTGCTGACCGTGCTCGGCGCGATGGTGCCGTTCCTGCTGGTCTTCGGTGTACCCGCGGCCGCGCTGGTGTGGTGGCTCCGCAAGCGGCGCCGTCCGGCGGAGCCCGCGATGGCGACCGCTTCGGATCTGCCGTCCGCGCCCCCACTGGACTGAGAGCCGATCATGCGTGCTTGAAGCCGTAACACGCGTGCCTGAAGCCGTAACACGCGTGATCGGGGCCGTAACTCGCGTGTCTCGGGGCGGAAGTCTCGAGGGCGTGAGTTACGGCCTCAAGCACGTGAGTTACGGCTTCAATCACGCGTGTTCGGGGCTGCAGCCCGAGAAGAGAACAGGCGGGACGGCTCGAGGGAGGGGGGAGTCGCGATCTCGAGCCGCCCCGCTGAAGTTCCCGCCAAGGTGGACCCGGTGACGAGGGGGATGCCAACGGGGCCGGCGGGCGCCGCGACTCGGCAGGGGGGAGACGAGTCGCGGTCGTCACCCGCGTCGAACCGGGGAGTGCGTGGAATCCGGCCGCGCGGGACGTAGTCAACCTGTCAGATCTCCACCTGTAATCACAAGACTACCGGTTACTCCGTTCGAGTGAACTTGGAAAACGGGGATAACGGAGTGCAGCCTGATTTCCGGGGAACTGGACTTGTTGGCAGCCCGTCTTCTGGACGGGTGAAGGTGTTACTCGCGGGTAACGCACTCTCCGTAGAAACAAAGCGAAGCGCGGCCCTCTGACCGGCGCTTCCGCTCGCTCTGGCAGGCTGAACCCCATGGCTGAGCTTGGGACTCTGGTGCTGCTGCGTCACGGGCAGAGCACGTGGAACGCCGAAAACCTGTTCACCGGCTGGGTGGACGTGCCGCTGTCCGAGCAGGGCGAGCAGGAGGCCCGCAAGGGCGGGCAGCTCCTCGCGGAGTCCGGTCTGCTGCCGGACGTCGTCCACACGTCGCTGATGCGCCGGGCGATCTCGACCGCCAACCTGGCGCTCGACGCCGCCGACCGGCACTGGATCCCGGTGAAGCGCGACTGGCGCCTCAACGAGCGGCACTACGGCGCGCTGCAGGGCAAGAACAAGAAGCAGACCCTCGACGAGTTCGGCGAGGAGCAGTTCATGCTCTGGCGCCGTTCCTATGACACCCCGCCGCCCCCGATCGACCCGGCCGACGAGTTCAGCCAGGTGGGCGACGCGCGCTACGCCGACCTCGGTGACGCCGCCCCGCTGACCGAATGCCTCAAGGACGTCGTCGCGCGCCTGCTGCCGTACTGGGAGTCCGCGATCGTGCCGGATCTGCGCGCGGGCAAGACCGTGCTGGTCGCCGCGCACGGCAACTCGCTGCGCGCGCTGGTGAAGCACCTCGACGGCATCTCCGACGACGCGATCGCCGGGCTCAACATCCCGACCGGCATCCCGCTGCGCTACGACCTCACCGAGGACCTCAAGCCGGTCACCGCCGGCGGGACCTACCTGGACCCGGAGGCCGCCAAGGAGGCCGCGGCCGCCGTCGCCAACCAGGGCCGCTAGACCCACGCAATTCGTCCTCTGGATGCGGTAGTTCGCTCTCGAACCACCGCATTCAGAGGACGAATTGCGTCAGGGGAGGGGCTGGACCGATTCGACCCCCGCGGCCTTCCAGCCCTCGGGCAGCCGCTGGAGGCGCAGGACGATCGGCAGGTATCGCTTCGTCGTCTGCCCGGCCGCGTCCTTGACGTCCGTCGTCGCGAAGAGCAGCACGCTCGCCTTGTCGTCCACGACCTCCATGACCGCGGTCGCCGGGTTCGGCGCCAGCGACGTCTTCGTGCCGCTGGACCGGATCTGGTTCAGCCGCGCCGCCTTGCCCTGCTGGAACTGCGTCAACAGCTGCCCGGTCGACACGGACTCGTAGCGGGCGTACGTGCCTTCGGGGTCGGCCGAGTCCACGTTCAGCAGGGCCTCCGCGGCGCGGAGGGCGCCGTCGCGGGCGGAATCCCGTGTCCTCGCGAACACCCGGTCGCCGGCGCCCGGTTTCTCCGCCGCGGGCGGCGGTACGGACGGGTTCACCTCGACCTTGCCGATCCGCCAGCGGTCGCCTTCGCGCGTGGCCGCGAGCAGCACCGACGCGATGCCCTTGTTCGTGGCGCCCGCCCTGCTACTGCTCTGGTCGAGCACCGTCAGCACCCGCGCCTTGTCCGGCGTCTCCTCGACCGCCGCCGAGACGATCACCTTGGTCTCGAGCTTGATCGGCTCGGCCGACTTCCGGACCTCGGCGAACAGCTTCGCCAGCTCGTCGCGCGCGCTCGGCGTCAGATTGTCGGCGAGCGCCTTCTCGTAGGCGGGCACGGCCGTGCTGTCGTAGGAGAACACCGCTTCCGCGGCCGTCTTCACCGCCGTGAGCACGGACGCCGTCTTCGCCGGATCGACGAGCGCGAGGTTCGCGGGCGGGCTTTCCGGTTCGGGCTGGGCGGTGCCGGAAACCGTGGTGGTGCAGCCAGCGAGCGCGAGCAGCAGGGCGAGCCCCGTCCAGCGTTTCACAGCAGCCCGAGTTCCCGCGCCCGCGCGTCGACCTGGAGCCGCGACGTCACGCCGAGCGCGACCAGCAGTTCCGACACGCGACGCTGATAGGTGCGCACGCCCATGCCGAGACTCTTCGCGGCCTTCTCGTCCTTGCAGCCGGTGGTCAGGAACTCGAGGATCTGCGGCGCCTCCATCCGGATGTCGGCGAACCGCGCGTCGAACGTCTCGAGGGTGGTGGACGCCTGCCAGGCGGTTTCGAACAGCGCCAGGATGCCCTGCACCAGCTCGGGGCGCGAGATGACGCTGTAGGAGCGCACCGCCTTGCCCTCGTCGCCCGCCATGATCGCGACCCGCTCGTCGAGCAGGATCGTCTCGTTGATCTCCTCGGTGCCGATCCGGATCTGCGCGCCGAGTTCGGACAGATGGTGCAGGTGCCGCGCGGTCTGCTCGTTCAGCAGGACGCCGGGGCGGTACAGCTTGCGGATCCGCTTGTCGCGGACCAGCCGTTCCCCCTGCCGGGTGAGCGACGGCCGGGAAAGCGCCCAGGTATAGAGGTCGTCGGCCGCGCACGCGATGTCGGTCGCCGCGACGAACAGATGAGCCGTCCGGTCGAACAGCTCTTCTTCTCCGCGAATCAGGGAGATGTCACTGACGAGTTCCACGGCGACAGTCTTCCAACATTCCCCGGCACCCGTGACGGGAACGTCGCTATTCACCGGTGAGCGGGTTCGGAAGGTCACGACGAAAGTCGGGATCCGGGCACGGGACGGTACCGATGTCCCCGTTTCGGGTGACCCGCCTCACCCAGGAGGTCTCGGCCACGTGAACGAGGCCTGACCTGCAGGCGAACAGGGTGTCCCCAGGTGTCATAGGCATCACGAGTACGCGGCCGGGACTAGGCCAAAAGGCTACCCGCACGCTTACGATTCCCCTGTGACCACGCCTGTTGCACTCGCCCTGGCCGTCGGCGGACTGATCGTCGGTGTGGTTTTCGGCTTCCTGATCGCGAGGGGCCGCACCCGCCGCGAGGAGCGGCGGCCGACCGGTCCCACCGTGGCCGAACTGCTCGAACGCCTCGTGCGGTCCAGCAACAACGGCGTCGTCGTCCTCAACAAGTTCGGCGACATGGTCCTGCACAACCCGCGTGCCTACGAACTGGGGCTGGTGAAGGTCAACCAGGCCGATCCCCGGGCCCGCAAGGCCGCCGAGCAGGTGGTCGAGACCGACGAACCGATGGAGATCGACCTCTCCCCGCTGGAGGCGAGGGGGCGCCAGCCCGAGGCCGTCCTCGGCGAGGTCCGCCCGCTCGGCGACGGGTTCACCGTGGTCGAGGCCGTCGACCACTCCGAGGCGATCCGCCTCGAAGCCGTCCGGCGTGACTTCGTCGCGAACGTCAGCCACGAACTGAAGACGCCGGTGGGCGCGATCGCGCTGCTCACCGAGGCCGTCCTCGACGCCGCGGAGGACACCGAGGAGGTCCGCCGCTTCGGCGGCAAGATCCTCCGCGAATCGACGCGGCTCGGCCAGCTCGTCACCGAACTGATCGCGCTGTCGCGGCTCCAGGGCGCCGAGCGGCTGCCTGACCTGAACGTCGTCGAGGTCGACGCCGTCGTCCGCGAGGCGCTCGGCAGGACGACGCTTTCGGCGGAATCCGCCGAGATCACCATCACCACCGACGCGGCCAGCGGGCTCCTCATCGAGGGCGACCGGACGCTGATGGTCACCGCGCTGTCGAACCTGCTGGAGAACGCCGTCGCGTACTCGCAGCCGGGCAGCCCGGTGTCGATCAGCAGGCGGCTGGTCGACGGGAAGGTCGAGATCGCGGTGACCGACCGCGGTATCGGTATCGCCGAGGACGAGCAGCAGCGTGTCTTCGAGCGGTTCTACCGCGCGGACAAGGCACGGTCGCGGGCGACCGGCGGCACCGGGCTGGGGCTGGCGATCGTCAAGCACGTGGCCGCCAACCACGGCGGTTCGGTCGGCCTGTGGAGCCGCCCCGGCACCGGGTCGACCTTCACCCTGCGGATCCCCGCGCACATCCCCGCCGAACCGGCCGCGCCCGCGAAACAGGCTCCGCCGGCGTCCCGGCCGGAGAAGACCCCCGAGCGGACACCCCGTCTCGTGGCAACAGGGCAAGAAAGCCCCGACCATGGAGGAAACCTGTGACGAGGGTTCTCATCGTCGAGGACGAAGAGTCGTTCGCCGACCCGCTCGCGTTCTTGCTCCGCAAAGAGGGCTTCACCGCCGCCGTCGCCGTGACGGGGCAGCAGGCACTCGAGGAGTTCGACCGCAACGGCGCCGACATCGTCCTGCTCGATCTCATGCTCCCCGGGATGAGCGGCACCGACGTCTGCAAGCAGCTCAGGCAGCGTTCCGCCGTGCCGGTGATCATGGTGACCGCGCGCGACAGCGAGATCGACAAGGTCGTCGGCCTGGAACTCGGCGCCGATGACTACGTCACCAAGCCGTACTCGGCCCGCGAGCTCATCGCGCGGGTGCGGGCGGTGCTGCGCCGCGGCGGTGAGCCGGGCTCCGAAGGCGATCTGGCGCCGCTGGTGCTGGCCGCCGGGCCGGTGCGGATGGACGTCGAGCGGCACGTGGTGACCGTCGACGGCCAGGAGGTCTCCCTGCCGCTCAAGGAGTTCGACCTGCTCGAGTACCTGCTGCGCAACGTGGGCCGCGTGCTCACCCGCGGGCAGCTGATCGACCGGGTGTGGGGCGCGGACTACGTCGGCGACACCAAGACGCTCGACGTCCACGTGAAGCGCCTGCGGTCGAAGATCGAACCGGACCCGGGTTCGCCCCGGCACCTGGTCACGGTGCGTGGCCTCGGCTACAAGTTCGAGACGTGAGATAGCGCGTGAAGGCCCCCTTCCCTCGGCTGAGCCGAGGGAAGGGGGCCTTCACGCGGAGCCGTGCGATACAGATCACGGTTACGGTTTCGTGACCTGACGTGGGGGCGGGTACCGTAGACGCTCGTGCGCCTAGGGGTACTCGACGTCGGTTCCAACACCGTCCACCTGCTCGTGGTCGACGCCCACCGTGGCGCCCACCCGACCCCGATGCATTCCGAAAAGGCCGTCCTCCGCCTCGCCGAGCAGATCACCCGCAACGGCGACCTGAGCCGCGCGGGCGCGGACAGCCTCGTGCGCGCGGTCGAATCGGCGAAGGCGGCCGCGGCCCGCCTCGGTTGCGAAGAGGTCATGGCGTTCGCCACTTCCGCGGTCCGCGAAGCCAAGAACGCCCCGAAGGTGCTGGCGAAGGTCCAGGAACAGACCGGCGTCGAACTCCGGGTGCTTTCCGGGATCGACGAATCCCGGCTCACCTTCCTCGCCGTCCGCCGCTGGTTCGGCTGGTCGGCGGGAAAACTGCTGGTCCTCGACATCGGCGGCGGCTCGCTGGAGGTCGCGATGGGCCGCGACGAGGAGCCGGATCTGGCCGAATCGCTGCCCTTGGGCGCGGGCCGGACCACCAGGACGCGGTTCCAGCACGACCCGCCCACCCGGTCGGAGCTGATCGCGACTTCGGCGTGGCTCGAAGAACAACTCGCCCCGCTCGCGAAGAAGGTCGCCAAATTGGGTGAACCCGATCGTGTCGTGGCGACGTCGAAGACGTTCCGGTCGCTCGCCCGGCTGACCGGAGCGGCGCCGTCGGCCAGCGGGCCGCATGTGCGCCGTACCCTGACCGACACCGCGTTGCGCCAGCTCATCGCGTTCATCTCCCGGATGACCGCCCATGACCTGGCACAACTCGAGGGGGTCAGCGCGAGCAGGGCGCATCAGCTGGTGGCGGGCGCGCTCGTCGCACAAGCCACCATGCGGGCGCTTTCCCTGGAAGAACTGGAGATCTGTCCGTGGGCGCTGCGAGAAGGTGTCATCCTTCGACGGCTGGACCATTCGAACGGTGCGGACGAGACTGTGGGCGGCAGCGCCCGACTGGACTTAGTCGACGGAGAACGGGCACGGTGAAGAGGTGACGGAAATGCGGATGACGGTGGATAGCGCGCGCGACGCCGCCCATGCCCCGTCGCGTGCCGGTTCGCAACGGCCGGAGCGCGCATTGGACTGCACGGTATGACGGACGAGACAGAGAGCGGCCAGCCACAGAAGACCGTGGCGGAGCTGCTCGCGCAGCACGGAGCCCAGCCCGAGGGCGGGCGCCGCAGGCGACGCCGCGCGGCCGACGACGACGAGGCTCCCGAGCCCGCCCGCGGACGGCGCGCGCCGTCCCCGAGCGACACCGCGCCCCAGGCGATCATCGACAGGGTGTCCGGCGACACCCCGCCGCCGCTCAACCGTCCGCCGCGCCGCTCGCGGCCGCAGGACTCCGCACCGCGTCCGCTCCCGCAGCCGCAGCAGGACTCCGGTCCGCGTCCGCTTCCGCCGCAGGACTCCGCGCCGCTGCCGGTGCCGCCGGACGTCGCGTCCACCCCGACCCGGCAGACGCCGCCGGTGCGCCCGCCGCAGGAGCAGAGCGGCTATCAGCAGCGTCCGCCGCAGCAGTCGGGTCAGTTCGCGCGGCCGACGCCGCCGCAGGAGCAGAGCGGTTACCAGCAGCGTCCGCCGCAGCCGCCGCAGCAGTCGGGTCAGTTCGCGCGGCCGACGCCGCCGCAGGAACAGTCCGGCTACCAGCAGCGTCCGCCGGACTCCGAGGGACTGCCGCCGCGTGGCCGTCCCCGCCCGGAGGAGACCCGCGGCGCGGTGCCGCCGGTCCGCCGCCGCCCCGAGCCGCCCGCCGGACCTCCGTCGTCCGGGCTGTCGGCGAGGCTCGACGGCGCCCTCGGTGGCACTGATGCCCCGGCCGAAGACGTGCAGGACCAGCCGGGTCCGATGGCCAGCGGCGCGTTCGCGACGCCGCCCGCCCAGCCGGCGCGGCGCCGCCGTCCCGCGGCGCGCCCGCCTCAGCCGAAGGCCGAACCGAACACCGAACAGTTCGCCGCGGTCGGCGACGAGGCTCCGGCCGAACCCGAGGCACCCGCACCGGTGGAACCGCCGGCACCGCCCGCCGGCCTCGCCGGATGGCGCAAGCGCAGGCAGAAGGTGCAGTCCGAGGACACCGAGATCGGCGGGATCCCGCCGGTGCCGCCCCCGGTCGCGCCCGTCGAACCGGACGCCGACCCCGAGCCGGACCCGTTCGACGCCGGTCCGCCCACCATGGGCCACCCAGCGCCGATGCCGTTCGTGCCGCCGCATTCGCTCGACGACCGCGACCGGCAGGACAACCTCGACGAGTACGAGCGCGAGTTCGCCGACCCGGCGTACCCGGACGGCGGCCCGGACTTCGGCCGCGACGACTACGGCTACCGCGCCGACGACTACGAGGACGACTACGACGACAGCGTCGACGATGTCGTCGAGGACGACGAGCCCGCGGCGCCCGCCGAGAAGGTCTCGCCGGGCAAGCAGTGGCTGGCGCTGGCCGGTCAGCTCGCCCTCGGCGTCGTCGGCGGCGCCGGGGTCTGGCTGGGCTTCAACTGGCTGTGGGTGAACATCCCCGCCGCCGCGCTGGTCGCCGCGCTGCTGGTGATCGTCGCGCTGGTGTGGATCGTCCGGAAGATCCGCAAGGCGGAGGATCTCCAGACCCTGGTGCTCGCGGTACTGGTCGGACTGGTGGTGACGGTCTCACCGGCCGCACTCCTGCTGGTCGCGCGTTAGCGGCCTCGGGAAGGATGCCGGAATGGTTCAGCAGATTCCGGTAGGTCTCTCGACGGCGTCCGTCTGGCCGTTGCGGGCGGGCACGGCGTTCGAGCTGGCCGCCGACCTCGGCTACGACGGTGTCGAGGTGATGGTCTGGGCGGACCCGGTCAGCCAGGACATCTCCGCGCTGCGCCGCTGGTCGCGCCGCACCGGTGTGCCGGTGCTGTCGATCCACTCGCCCTCGCTGCTGATCACCCAGCGCGTGTGGTCGCCGGATCCCGAGGTCCGCCTGCGGATGTCCGTGGACGCGGCGCAGGAGCTCGGCGCGCGCACGGTCGTGGTGCATCCGCCGTTCCGGTGGCAGCGCCGCTACGGTGACGCGTTCGGTGACCTCGTCGACGAGCTCGAAGAGGCGAGCGGGATCGAGATCGCGGTCGAGAACATGTTCAAGGTCCGCCCGCCCGGCGGCTCTCGGACGTCCCGCGTGTCGGCGTTCCGGCCCTCGATCGACCCTACGGACGTAGGGTTTCGCCACTACACGCTCGACCTGTCCCATACAGCGGCAGCCGGGATGGACGCCCTCGCGCTCGCCGAACGGATGGGGTCCGGGCTCGCGCACGTCCATCTGGCCGACGGCACGGGCCTGCCGAAGGACGAGCACCTGGTGCCCGGACGCGGCATCGAACCCTGCGCCGAACTGCTCGAAAAGCTCGTGAACAGCGACTTCTCCGGACAGGTCGTGCTGGAGATCAACACCCGGCGCTCGCCGAGCGCGGCGCGGCGGTCGCGGGATCTCGCGGAGTCACTCCTGTTCGCGAGGCTTCACCTCGGTCAGTGACAAAGATCGTCTCCGGGTGCGGAGATTCATTCCTCACTGCGCCCGAGGCGCTGGTACACGTAAAGTTCCGACCGTGAACCAGCTGCGCTTGTTGATCTCCCGCACCCCGATGGATCGGCTCGTGGCCTGGGTCAGTGCTCGGTGAGCGCGGCCGACGACACGAGCACCTCCTTCGACGCGGCGTGCGCGACGAGATCGCTGGGTGACGGCACTTTCACGGCGGTCCTCCGGACCGAATGGTCGATCGGTGGACACCCCCACGGCGGCTTCCTGATGGCACTGATGGCACGGGCCGCCCTGACCTTCCTCCACGAACGCGGCGAGCCGCCGTCCGAGCCGCTGGCGATCAGCGCGGAGTTCCTGCATCCGCCGGCGGTGGGGCCGGTGCTGCTGCGCATGGACGTCCGGAAGGTCGGAAGGCGCGCCTCGGTCGTCGCGGTCACGCTGGAGCAGCGGGGCCGCAGTTGCGTCGAGGCCAGGGTGACCACCGGGCGGCTGCCGATGCGGCGTCCGGAGTGGACCGACGTCCCCACCATGCCCGCGGAGCCGCCGCCCGGCGCGGTACCCATGACCGGTGAGACCTCCGAAGGCCTGTTCAACCTCGCGAAGGGCTGCGAGGTCCGGCTCGATCCCGCGAGCGTCGGCTACCTGCACGGCCGGATCGGGGACCCGCCGAGGATCCGGCTGTGGGTCCGGCCGAGGCACGGGCTCGCGGATCCGTTCTTCGCCCTGCTCGCGAGCGACGTGAACCCGCCGGTGGTCTACAACCTCGGGCGGGTCGGCTGGGCGCCGACCGTGCAGCTCACCGCGTTGCTGCGCACGCGCCCGGCGCCGGGCTGGCTGCGGGTGATCGTGCAGAGCCAATCGGTGCACGAGGCCTGGTTCGACTCGGACGCGCTCGTGGTCGACTCGCAGGGCAGGCTCGTCTGCCAGGCGCGGCAGCTGGCGCTTGCCCCGGCGCCTGGAGCCTGACGGCGGTTTGGCACGCTGAATGACATGAGTGTGATCGCGGTTCTGGGTGCCGGGAAGATCGGGGAGGCCCTGCTCTCGGGCCTGCTGCACGGCGGGCACAGCCCCGCCGACCTGCTGTTCACCGAGCGGTATCCGGCGCGCGCGGCGGAGCTGACCGAGCGCTACGGCGTGCACGGGGTCAGCGTCGCCGACGCCGCCCGCCGGGCCGACGTGCTGGTCGTCGCGGTCAAACCGCAGGACATCGAACCGGTGCTGGACGAGCTCGCGCCGCTGCTCGGCACGGAGTCGCTGGTGGTCTCGCTGTGCGCGGGCCTGCCGACCGCCCTGTACGAGCGCAGACTGGCCGAGGGCGTCCCGGTGGTGCGGGTCATGCCGAACACCCCGATGCTCGTCGGAGAGGCGATGAGCGCGGTCTCCGCGGGCGCGCACGCGACCGCCGAGCACATCGCGGTGGTGAAGGACCTGCTGTCGCACGTCGGGCAGGTCGTCGAGGTGCCCGAGTCGCAGCAGGACGCCGTCACGGCGCTGTCCGGTTCCGGGCCCGCGTACTTCTTCTACCTGGTCGAGGCCATGATCGACGCCGGCATCCTGCTCGGCCTGCCGCGCGCGCTCGCCGGGCAGCTGATCATCCAGTCGGCGGTCGGGGCGGCGAAGATGCTCGCCGAATCCGACGAGCACCCGGTGCTGCTGCGCGAAGCCGTCACCTCGCCCGCCGGGACGACCATCAACGCCATCCGCGAGCTGGAGAAGCACGGCGTCCGCGCGGCGCTGCTGGCCGCCATCGAGGCCGCGAAGGACCGCTCGACCGAGCTGGGAGCCGCCCACGAACCCCGCAGTTAGTCCTCTGGATGCGGTAGTTCGCCGTCTGACTACCGCATCCAGAGGACGAAATGCGTAGTCGTACGGGCCCATCTCGGTGACTCGCGTCGCTTTAGCCACACGTGTCCCGCTACTCTCAGGAGAGCACGTGCGTGTCGATACCACAGGTGGGGAAGCCTCGTGGCGCGACACGTGTCGAAGGACACGGTGAATCATGCCGCCGAACAAGAAGGATGACCTGCCTTCAGTGGGCCAGGTCCAGTTCCTGACGGTCGCCGAGGTGGCCACGCTGATGCGGGTCTCCAAGATGACCGTCTACCGCCTCGTTCACTCGGGCGAGTTGCCCGCGGTGCGCGTCGGGAAGTCGTTCAGAGTGCCCGAAAAGGCCGTTCACGAATATCTGCAGGGCGCGTACTTCGACGTGGGCTGACGCCCGTTTCGCGGAGTACGACGTGCCCGCCCGAGGGCGTCTTCCGGGGCGCGAGTACCCTGGAAGACCGCTCGTGCCTGTGCGCTCCACCCGTTGGACGCTGCGCCGGGCAGCGTGACCGACGACGAAGGAAGGAGCGCTCACGATGGGCTCTGTGATCAAGAAGCGCCGTAAGCGCATGTCGAAGAAGAAGCACCGCAAGTTGCTGCGCCGGACGCGCGTTCAGCGTAGGAAGGCCGGCAAGTAAGACACAGCCGGTGAGTGGCCCGCCCAGTTTCTGGGCGGGCCATTCCCATTTCGTGGGCGGTTTCCGCCCATTCGAGTGAGACGTGCATCCCCTCTGCGAGCAGCGGGTTAATAGCATGTAAGCGCTGGCTCGACTACCCCTAATGAGCGGTAACATCTCAAGGGCAGCCGCGCGATGCTTCCAATGAGTGCAGGTTCGCGCACACACGGTCGATGGACCAGCGCTCAAGGTCATCAGGACCCCGTGATCGAAGTCCGAGAACCGCCCGAAAAGCCGCAGGGAGTCCTATGCCGTCGAACATCGTGCTCGTGACCGGGGTCGGGGGAGACCTTGGCGGGAAGCTGCTCGCCAGACTCGGCAACAATCCGGAGTTCGAGCGGGTGATCGGCGTCGACACCACGCCCCCGCGGAAAGCGGTTTTGCAGCGGATGGGCCACGCCGAATACGTCCGTGCCGACATCCGCAACCCGCTGATCGCCAAGGTGATCAGCACGGCCAAGGTCGACACCGTGGTGCACGCGTCCTGCACCGCGCATCCGGCGGGCCCCGCTCGCCGCACGGCGATCAAAGAGGTCAACGTCATCGGCACGATGCGGCTGCTGGCGGCCTGCCAGCGCTCGCCGCTCGTGCGCAAGCTCGTGGTGAAGTCGACGGCCGCGGTGTACGGCGCCGGAGCGCGCTCCCAGGCCGTCTTCACCGAGGATTCCGAGCTCATCCCCACCTCGACCAGCGGCTACGTGAAGGACGCCGTCGAGATGGAGGGATACGTCCGCGGGCTCTTGCGCCGTCGCCCCGACATCACGACGAGCCTGTTCCGCTTCGCCAACATCATCAGCCCGGAGATCGACACCGTGCTCTCGCGCTACTTCGCGCTGCCGGTCGTCCCTACCGTCTTCGGCTACGACGCGCGGATCCAGCTGCTGCACGCTTCGGACGCGCTGTCCGTGTTCGAGCAGGCGACGCTGAACGACAAACCCGGCGTGTTCAACGTCGGTTCGGAGGGGGTGCTCACCCTTTCCCAGGCGATCCGGCGAGCAGGCCGCGTCGGACTGCCGATGCCCAGTGGCGTCGTGCCGTCGGTCGGCAAGGTGCTGCGCGGAGCGAGGGTCGTCGACTTCTCCGCCGACCAGGTGCGGCTGCTGAACTTCGGCCGCGTCGTGGACATCACGAAGCTCAAGCAGGACTTCGGCTACACCCCGCGCTGGACGACGCGGGAAGCGTTCGACGACTACATCACCGGCCGCGGGCTCCGGCCCGTGGTGGACGGCGGCAAACTGGCCGGTTTCGCGGGCAAGGTGCTGGTGGCCGCGGCGACCGGGCAGGCGGTCCACCGATGAGCAGACCGCACGAGAACTCTCACGAAGGCGAGGCGGAAGACGTGAGCGGCGCTGAAGCGCAGGTCATCCCGTTGCACGGCCCCGGCAGAGAGAAGCCGGACCCGGCCGCCCAGGCGGAACGGGATCTTCGCGAGTCGGAAGAAGCGCAAGAACATCTGGAGCGGGAGCGCCGGGCGGACGCGCCCGTCGTCGACTTCCCCGGGGCGGCGCGCGTCGCGCCGGCCAGGACCCGTCCGGCCGACGCGGATCTCCTCCCGGCCTCGCTCAGGACGGCGCTGGGCTTCCTGCGTGACCGGTTGACCGGTGACTACACCGTCGACGAGTTCGGCTTCGACGCCGAGCTCACCGAGACCCTGCTGTTGCCGCCGCTGCGCGCGCTGTACGAGAAGTGGTTCCGCGTCGACACCTTCGGCGTCGAGAACCTGCCCGCCGACGGCGGCGCGCTGCTGGTGTCGAACCACTCCGGCACGTTGCCGCTCGACGCGCTGATGACCGCCGTCGCCGTGCACGACCACGTTCCCGGCGGCAGGCATCTGCGCGGCCTCGGCGCGGATCTGGTGTTCCAGGTGCCGCTAGTGGGCTCCTTCGCCCGTAAGTCCGGGCAGACCCTCGCCTGCAACGCCGACGCGGAACGCTTGCTGCGCAAGGGAGAACTCGTCGGCGTCTGGCCGGAAGGGTTCAAGGGGATCGGGAAACCGTTCTCGTCGCGGTACAAACTGCAGCGGTTCGGCCGCGGTGGTTTCGTTTCGGCGGCGCTGCGGACGGGCGTGCCGATCATCCCCGTGTCGGTCATCGGCGCGGAGGAGATCTACCCGAAGATCGGGGACATCAAGCTCCTCGCGCGCGTGCTCGGCCTGCCGTACTTCCCGGTGACGCCGTTCTTCCCGCTGCTCGGCCCGCTCGGCGCGATTCCGCTGCCGACGAAGTGGAGCATCGAGTTCGGCGAGCCGATCCGCACGGACACCTACGACGCGGACGCCGTCGACGACCCGATGCTGGTCTTCACGCTGACCGACCAGGTGCGGGAGTCGATCCAGCAGTCGCTGTACAAACGCCTTTCGCAGCGGAAGAGCGTCTTCAAGGGCTAGAACCGCGTCACTCGCGTGATCAGACCCGTAACTCGCGTGATTGGGGCCGTAACTCACGAGTTACGGCCCCAATCACGCGAATGACGGCTTCAGACACGCGAGTTTCGGTCTTGAGCACGCGAGTGCCGGGTCGGCGCTTCGCGTTGGGCAAGGCGGCGGGTTGCGAAAGCCACTTTCGCAACCTTCAACGTTGCGAAAGTGGTTTTCGCAACGTCGTCGAAGGCCTGGACCCGCATCCAGAGGACTGAATGCGTGGGTTCAGCGCTTCCGGTACGCCATCCCGGCCGCGACGGCGCCGGCCACGGCACCGACGCCGAGCACCGAGGGCACGCCGATCTTCGCCGCCTTGCGCCCGGTCCGGAAGTCACGGATCTCCCAGCCGCGCGCGCGTGCGACGTCGCGAAGGCCGCCGTCCGGGTTCACCGCGACCGCGGTCCCGACGACCGACAGCATCGGGACGTCGTTCTGCGAGTCCGAATACGCCGTGCAGCGCTTGAGATTCAGCCCTTCGCGTGACGCCAGCGCCCGGACGGCGTGAGCCTTCGCCCGGCCGTGCAGCAGGTCGCCGACGAGACGGCCGGTGTAGACGCCGTCCTTGGTCTCCGCGACGGTGCCCAGCGCGCCGGTGAGGCCGAGGCGCCGCGAGATGATGGCGGCGAGCTCGATCGGGGTGGCGGTGACGAGCCAGACGCGCTGGCCGGCGTCGAGGTGCATCTGCGCGAGCGCCCTGGTGCCGGACCAGATCTTGTCCGCCATCAACTCGTCGTAGATCTCTTCGCTGATGTCGGTCAGTTCCTGCACGGTGCGGCCGGCCACAAAGGACAGTGCGCGCTCGCGGTGGGTCTTGATGTCCTCTTTGTTCTCCCGGCCGCCGAGCCGGAATTTCACCTGCTGCCAGACGAATCCGGCCAGATCGGCGGAGGTGAAGAACTTGCGCGCGGCCAGGCCGCGGGCGAAGTAGAAGATCGACGCGCCCATCATCATGGTGTTGTCGACGTCGAAGAACGCGGCCGCGGTCAGGTCCGGCGGTGCGGGCGGCGCGGGCGGTTCGAGTGCTTCGGCGGACGCGGTCGCCATGGCGGCCTCGGCCGACGCCTCGCCCGCCAGCTCGGCCAGTCGTTCGAGCTCTTGACTCTTATCCTTGCCCCGCCAAACTGACACGCACACCGCCTCCGGAATCCCAGGTGCCTGTGCACAGCGTAGCGAGCGGCCGAGCACGCTGTCCCGGGTGTGGTGCCTGCCTCACGTGACACCGAGTCAGCCGATGGTTATCGGCGGTAATCCCGGAATCAGCGGCGGAATCGAAATGAGCGGCGGCTTCGGCGTGGTGGGGGTCGTCGGCAGCGGCGGCAGGTTCGTGGGGCCGGGGACGGGTACCACGGGCGGCGGCGTGCCTCCGGTCGGCGGCGCGATCGGTCCGGTCGGGGCCGCGGTGTCCACGGCGGACGACGGCGGCGCGGAGGACACCGGCGCCGGCGACCCGGTCGGTGCCGACGACGGCGGGGAAGACGTCACCGGCGGCAGGACCGCGTGGGGGGAATCGGGGTCGCGGACGCAGTCACCGGCGGCCGGGACCGCGCCCAGTTCGTCTGAAGAGCCCGTGGTGATCGTGTAGCAGACCAGCCGCGAGCCGAGATCCGTCGTGCGCTCCTGGACCTTGTCGAGCAGGGCACGCGCCGCGGAGAACTTGTCGCGCGCCTCGGCGGGCGCGTGCTCGACCTGGAGACCGAGCCGGTCGGACTGGTTCCGCGCCCAGGTGCGGAGCTCGGCGAGCCGGGTCTGGCCACCCTGATCGGTGACGAGCGCGGTCAGCCGCGAGACACCGGCGCGCAGATCCGTCTCGAAATCGGTGAGGCCGGTGAAGTAGGCGTCGGTGGGCGCGCCCTGCCGCGTCAGCTCGTCGAGCTCACCGACGCGGTTCGCGGCGAACTCCAGATGCTTCTTGGCCTTGTCCTGCTCGTCGAAGGTGAGCCCGAGCGCGGCCGATTCACCCGCTCGTTTGATGCCGTACAGCGGATCGCCCGGCAGCGCGTCCTTGGACAGCAGCAGGGTGATGCCGCCCAGGGCCAGCACGAGCGCGACGGCGGCCGCGGCGAGGTTGGCGACAACGTGACCGCGGCGCTTCGGCGCGGCTTCGGCCTCGGCGAGCCGTCCGGCGATCTCGTCACGGATGCGTTGCCGTGTCTCCGCGTCGGGGGCGCCGCCGGCACCCAGCTCGCGCAAACCGCCGACAAGGGCGAGCTCACGAGCGAACTCGTCGTCCTCCGGGGACGCGGTGCCGTCGACAAGGTCGGCGAAGCGGTCACCGTCCGCCCGCTCCCGCGCGAACCATCCCGGCACGCCCACGGCGAAGTCTCCATCTGCTCAGCCCGGTCCTGACACCGGTCTGGCTGAGAAAACGAGCGGGGACGCCCAAGGGTTACGGCAAGGCCCGGTGAGGGACAAATATGGGACTTTAACGCAATCCGGTGGGCAGAAGTTGTGCCAAACGGCGTACCGCGCGGTGCTGAAGGGCCTTGATGGCTCCTTCGTTGCGCTTCATGATCGCCGCGGTCTCGGCGACCGAAAGCCCCTGCATGAACCGCAGCACGATGCACTCGCGCTGATCCTCGCCGAGTTCGGCGACGCAACGCAGCAGTTCGGCCCGGGTGGCGCGGCTGATGGCCTGCTGTTCGGGCCCGGCGACCGCCTGCACGCCGACGTTCCCGATCGGCGCGCCGTTGGGCTCGGCGACCTCGTCGGTGACCACTTCGAGGCGGAACCGGCTCGACTTCACGTGGTCGAGGATGATGTTGCGCGCGATCGTGACGAACCAGGCGCCGACGTCACGCCCCTGGTAGCTCACCGACGTGATGCGGCGAAGCGCGCGGAGGAACGTCTCGCTGGTGACGTCCTCGGCGAGGTCCCGGTCGCCGAGGCGGAACAGGACGTAGCGGTAGACGACGTCTACGTAGCGGTCGTAGAGCCGCCCGAAGGCGGAGGTGTCGCCGCCCTGCGCGGCGCTGACCAGCTCCCACGCTTCGGCTTTCGCGGCTTCGGCGGCGTCTGAGCCTTCTTCCGCCTTGGGCCGGGCCGCGGGCGCCGCGGGGAAGCCGCTGCGGCGGAGGATGTGGCCCGCCAGCATCGAGACGGGGTTCGGCGCGGGAAGAGTCACGGTCCACCTCCCGTTCCGGACAGGGATGACCGGCCCGCATGTCCCACCGCCGCGTGGGCCTGCAAGATCTGCACGTCCGGACTCCCTTTCTCACCATCGAGTGATCAACACCACTCGACGACGCCCAGCAGCATACGTGTAGTTACCGCGAAGTAGGTAGCGGTGCCGGGGTTACGGAACTGCGACGAAAGCGAGTGACACCCATGACGGTGGCCGAGATGACAAACTGACAACGCCGTTTCACCGAGGGAAGAGGTTCGCAGTTGAGCGCGGAGCAGGTTGCCGAAGGAAGCGTGCCCACCTTGCTCGCCGAGGCCGCCCGTCAGTGGCCTGGCAAGGCGGCCGTCCAGGAGACCGGCGGCGGGGTCGCGCTGACCTGGTCGGAGCTCGACAACGCCGCCCACGCGCTGGCCCGCGCCCTGCTCGACGCGGGAATCGAGCGCGGCGACCGGGTGGCGCTGCGGCTGCCGACGTCGGCCGCGTTCGCCGTCTCGCTGTTCGGGGCGCTCCGGGCGGGCGCGGTGGTCGTGCCGATCTCGCCGCAAGGCCCGGCGGCGGAGCTGAAGGGGCTGCTGGAGCACAGCGGCGCACGCCTTGTCCTCGAACGCGAAGTCACCGAGGATCTCCCCGATGGAGTGACAAGCCTCTCACCGCCGGTTACCTCTGATGGAGCAGTCGAACCGGTCGACGCGTCCGGCGCGGGCGAGGACATAGCGGTCATCTCGTACACCTCCGGCACGACCGGCCCGCCGCGCGGCGTGATGCTGTCGCATCGGGCGCTGCTGGCGAACCTCGACCAGCTGAGCCGGATCGTCCCCACACCGCTCGTGCACGGCGACCGCGTGCTCATCACCATCCCGTTGTTCCACGTCTACGGCCTCGGTCCCGGCCTGCTGCAGACCACGGCGGTCGGCGCGACGGCGATCCTGTCCGAACGGTTCCTCGCCGAGCGCACGCTGGCCGACTGCGCCGAGTACCGGATCACGTCGATCGCCGGCGTGCCCGCGATGTACGCCGAATTCGCCGCGATGGACCCGGAAGAACTCGGCCGGGGCCTGTCCACCGTCCGGCGGATGACCTCGGGTGCGGCGCCGCTGCACCCCAAGATCCTCACCGCGCTCCGCGGCGCCACCGGCCTCGACGTCTACGAGGGCTACGGCCTCACGGAATGCGCGCCGGTGGTCACCACGACGCTGGTCACCGGCTACCCGAAGCCGGGTTCGGTCGGGCGGCCGCTGCCCGGCGTCGAGCTCCGGCTGGTCGACAGCGACGGCGACGCCGAACCCGTCCCGCTGGACCCGGACGATCTCGGCGACGCCTTCGACGAGGACGGCGGCACCGGCCTGGTGTCGATCCGCGGCGCGAACCTGTTCTCCGGTTACTGGCCCGACGGCTCGCACGGCCCCGACGAGGACGGCTGGTTCCGCACCGGCGACGTCGGCTACCTCGACACCGACGGCGACCTGCACCTGGTGGACCGCGCCAACGACCTGATCATCGTCAACGGTTTCAACGTCTTCCCGCACGAGGTCGAGAACGTGATCTCGATGCTGGACGAGGTCGTCGAGGCGGGCGTCGTCGGCGTCGTCGACGAGCGGACCGGCGAAGCGGTGAAGGCCGTGGTCGTCCCGGCGCCCGGCGCTTCGCTATCGGAGCAGCAGGTCGTCGAGCACTGCGCGGAGCATTTGGCGGGGTACAAGGTGCCGCACACCGTCGAGTTCGCGGAGTCCCTGCCGCATTCGGCCACCGGGAAGCTGCGCAGGATGCGCCTCAGGTAAAGATTGACGGCATGGCGCATCACGTGACCGTCATGACCCGCACGGGCTGCCACCTGTGCGAGGTCGCGGAACAGGACATCGAGCGGATCTGCGGCGAGCTGGGTGTCGCCTGGTCGGCGCAGGATGTCGACAGCGACCCCGAATGGCGGGCCGAATACGGCGACCGCGTGCCGGTGATCCTCGTCGACGACGCCGAGCACGGCTACTGGCGTGTCGAAGAGGACAGGCTCCGGAAGGCGCTGGCGTAACAGTCTCGTAAGGGCGATCGGGCGACCTCCGGGCGCATCCGTGGCGAAGATGGAGTCGTGGACGAACGCAGGCTCACCTCTTCCCAAGCCGCGCTGACCGGCCTTCTGTCGCTGGTGGCCGCTCTCGGCGTGGGGCATCTCGTCGCGGGTTTCGTGGGGTACACGGCCTCGCCGTTCGTCGCCGTCGCGAACTTCGTCATCGACCACAGCCCGCACGCGGTGGTCGCGTGGGCCGAGCAGACGCTGGAAACGTGGGACAAGTTCGTCCTCAAGATCGGCCTCGCCGTCGTGCTGGTGCTGTTCGCGCTGCTCGCCGGGCAGCTCTCGCGCCGCAATCCGCTGCCGGGCCAGGTGATCGTCGGCTTGCTCGGCGCGGCGGGTGTGGCCGCCGTCTTCGTGCGCACCGACCTCGGGCAGATCGCGCTGCTGGCGCCGGTGATCGCCACCGTCGTCGCGCTCGTCGTGTTCACCCGGCTGCATTCGTTCTTCCGCCCGAAGGTGTTCTTCGACGACCGCGAAGGCGAGGGTCCGGACCGGCGGAAGGTTCTGATCACCGGGGCCTCCGTCGCGGCGGGGGCCGGTGTCGCCGCGCTGACCGGCCAGATCGTCGGGACCAGGAAGAACGCCGAGGAGTCGCGGGCCGCCGTCGGCAGGCTCGTCGCGGCGAGGACCGCGCCGCCGATCCCGCCCGACGCGGACTTCGCGAAGCTCGGCACCCCGCCGTACCTCACTCCTTCGAAGGATTTCTATCGGATCGACACGGCGCTGGTGGTCCCGCAGGTCCGCACCGAGGACTGGAGCCTGCAGATCCGCGGGATGGTCGACCGCGAGGTCACCTATCGGTATGAAGATCTGCGCTCGCGGCCGCTGATCGAACGCGACGTCACCCTGTGCTGCGTGTCCAACGAGGTCGGCGGCCCGTACATCTCCAACGCCCGCTGGATCGGCATCGACCTGCGCGACCTGCTGAACGAAGCGGGCGTGAAACCGGGCGCCGAGCAGATGTTCGCGACCAGCGTCGACGGCTGGACCTGCGGTACCCCGGTCGAAGCCGCCCTGGACCCGCGTCGCGGCGCGATGCTCGCCCTCGGCATGGACGGCGAACCGCTCCCGATCGAGCACGGCTTCCCCGCGCGGATCGTGATCCCCGGCCTCTACGGCTACGTGTCCGCCACCAAATGGGTCACCGAACTGGAGATCACCACCTGGGAGGAGCGCCAGGCGTACTGGCTCGGCCGCGGCTGGGCCAGGGAAGCGCCGGTGAAGACGCAGTCGCGGATCGACGCGCCCGGCTCGGCGGTGAACGCGGGCAAGGTCGTGGTTTCCGGGACCGCGTGGGCGCAGCACACCGGCGTCGCGAAGGTCGAGGTCCGGGTCGATCAGGGGCCGTGGCAGGAAGCCGTCCTGTCTGCGGAGACGTCGAAGGACACCTGGCGGATGTGGTGGACCGAAGTCCAGATCGCCCCTGGTCAGCACGAGATCGCCGTCCGGGCGACGGACCAGTCGGGCTACACGCAGACACCGGAGCGGGCCGGAACCGTGCCCGACGGCGCCACCGGCTGGCACACGGTGTCGGTCAACGCGCGCTGAACCCGCGTGAAGGCCCCCTTCACGCGGCTCAGCCGAGGGAAGGGGGCCTTCACGCGGGAAATGCCGGGTGTGGGGTGCGTCATCCCCTCTACCTGTGACTTTGTGCCTGCGTTCACAAGTGGCTACCGTAGATACGTCGCCTCCGAAAGCGCCCGGCATCGAACCGGACTCAGCGCCGCGGGTCAAGAGCCGATTTCCAGGTTCGGGCGATTCATGTCGTCAGCAGGGACCAGAGGGAGCGGACAAGCGTGGTGTCGCAACGAGGCCGGCGTACCCGGGTGACACCGGACGCCGACAACGCGCCCACCGCGGAGATGCCGGCCGTCGAGGCCACCGCCGAACCCGAAGCGGTCCGCGCGAAGTCGATCCCCGAAGCCGCCGTCGCCCGCCTCGCCGTGTACCTCCGTGTCCTCTCCGGGCTGGCCGAGCAGGGCGCGACGACGATCTCCAGCGAGGAGCTTTCGCAGGCCGCGGGCGTCAACTCCGCGAAGCTGCGCAAGGACCTGTCCTACCTCGGCTCCTACGGCACCCGCGGCGTCGGCTACGACGTCCAGGTCCTGGTCAGCCAGATCGAGCGGATCCTCGGCCTGACCCGCAAGCACAAGGTCGCCGTGGTCGGTATCGGTAACCTCGGGCACGCGCTGGCCAACTACGGCGGGTTCCCCGGCCGCGGGTTCCCGGTCGAGGCGCTGTTCGACCTCGACCCCGATCTGGTCGGCGTCCCGGTCGGCGGCCTCCCGGTCTCGCATCTCGACGAGATCCCCAAAGTCTGCGCCGAACGGCAGATCTCCATCGGCGTCATCGCCACTCCGCCCACCGCCGCGCAGTCCGTCTGCGACCGGCTCGTCGCAGGTGGCGTGCAGTGCATCCTGAATTTCGCCCCGGTGGTGCTGCAGGTTCCGGCACATATCGAGGTGCGCAAGGTCGATCTCGCGGTCGAGCTGCAGATCCTGTCGTTCCACGTCGCTCGCCGCGCCGATCTGGCCGCTAACGGCAACGGCGGAGGAGACGGTGGCCCCGGGGGCGCCGACAATGGCAGCGTGAACGGCCACGGCAACGGAATGGTGGTGCGCTGAAATGAGCGTGTTGGCGGTCGGGCTCTCGCACCGCAGTGCCGAGCTGAGCACCCTGGAACGTGTCGCGGTCCCCGCGACCGACGTGACCAAGGTGCTCCACGAACTGCAGCAGGCCGAGCACGTCAGCGAGGCGATCCTCGTCTCGACCTGCAACCGCATCGAGGTCTACGCCGTCGTCGAGACCTTCCACGGCGGTCTGAACGACGTCTCCGACGTGCTGGCCCGCCAGGCCGGGATGCAGCCCGCGGACCTTTACGACTCGCTGTACGTGCACTACGCGGGCGCCGCGATCGAGCACCTGTTCTCGGTCACCTCGGGGCTGGACTCGATGGTCGTCGGCGAGACGCAGATCCTCGGCCAGATCCGGTCCTCGTACGCCACCGCGCGTGAGGCGGGCACCGTCGGCCGCACGCTGCACGAGCTGATCCAGACCACGCTGCGCGTCGGCAAACGCGTCCACACCGAGACCGGCCTCGACCAGCTGGGCGCGTCGGTGGTCTCCGAGGCGCTGGCCGCCGCGGGCGACATCGCCGGCAAGCACGCGCTGATCGTCGGCGCCGGGTCGATGGGCGCGCTGACCGCGTCCCACCTGCGTAAATCCGGGATCGGCGAGATCACCATCGCCAACCGCACCGAGGCCAGGGCCGCCCGCCTCGCCGCCGCGAGCGTCGAGCAGGGAGTGCCCGCCAAGGCCGTCCAGATGAGCGGCATCGCGGACGCGGTCGCCGAGGCGGACGTCGTCGTCTGCTGCACCGGCGCGCAGGCCGCGGTCTTCACCGCCGCGCACGTCCCGGCCCGCGCCGGGCGCCCGCTGGTCGTCTGCGATCTCGGCCTCCCGCGCGACGTCGACCACGACGTCGCCGAGCTGGCCGACGTCACCGTGGTCGATCTCGAGACCATCCAGCGCCGCATGCGGGAAGCGGGCACCCCGACCACCGAACGGCAGACCGCGAAGGCCACCGGCATCGTGCTCGACGAGGTGCGCGAGTACCTCGCCGGCCAGCGCAGCGCCGAGGTCACCCCGACGGTGACGGCGCTGCGGCGCCGGGCGGCCGAGGTGGTCGACGCCGAGCTGCTGCGGCTGGACAACCGCCTGCCGGACCTCGAACCCGGGGTCCGCGAGGAGGTCGGCCGCACGGTCCGCCGCGTGGTCGACAAGCTGCTCCACGCGCCGACGGTGCGGGTCAAGCAGCTGGCCGCCGAGACGGCCGACACCGATTACGCCAACGCGCTGCGCGAGCTCTTCTGTCTCGACCCGCAGGCGCCCGCCGCGGTGGCGAGTCCCACCGCGCCGAAGGGTGCCGGCGGTGAGCGCGGCCCGATCCCGGCCTCGGGAAACGACCCGTCGCGCGCGCTCCGGCCGGACGCCCCGCTATCGCGACGGCGGAGCGCCGAGTAATGACAAGCGAGTTCCAAGTGCACGGGCGCCCTGGCGGCGCGATCGCGGTCGCGCGCCGCACCGCGAAAAAGGACAGTGATCATCAGTGAGCAGAGTCATCCGCATCGGGACGCGCGGCAGCAAACTCGCCCTCGCGCAGACCGGCACCGTCGCCGACGCCCTGCGCGCCACCGGGGCCGAGGTCGAGCTCGTCACCGTGACGACCCCTGGCGACAAATCGTCCGCGCCGATCCCGACGATCGGGGTCGGCGTCTTCACTTCCGCGCTGCGCGAAGCCCTGCTGCGCGAGGAAGTGGACGTCATCGTGCACTCGTACAAGGACCTGCCGACGAAGCCGGAGCCGGGCATCACGCTCGCCGCCGTGCCGCCCCGCGAGGACCCGCGCGACGCGCTGATCGCCCGTGACGGGCTGACCCTTGGCGAGCTCCCGCCCGGTTCGACCGTCGGCACCGGCTCGCCGCGGCGGACCGCGCAGCTGCGCGCGCTCGGTCTCGGTTTGGAAATCGTGCCGATCCGAGGCAATATCGACACCCGCATGCGCAAGGTGAGCGACGGAGAGCTGGACGCCGTCGTCCTGGCGCGTGCCGGACTGGCCAGGATCGGCCGGGCGGAGGAGATCACCGAGACCCTCGACCCGATCCAGATGCTGCCCGCGCCCGCACAGGGCGCGCTGGCGGTGGAGTGCCGGACCGGTGACGTGGACATCGAGCACCTGCTCGGGTCCACAGTGGACGATGAAGGCACCCGTGCCGTGGCGACCGCCGAACGGGCGTTGCTCGCGGCGCTGGAAGCCGGGTGCAGCGCACCGGTCGGAGCGCTGGCGGAGATCGTCGAGGACCTGGACGCCGAAGGGCGGGTCGTCGAGCGGATCTCGTTGCGGGGCACCGCCGCCGTCGAAGGGGACGGGGACGCGGTCGACATGGTGCGCGCTTCCGCGCTCGCCGACAAGCACGAAGCCGATCAGCTCGGCCGGACACTGGCCGCCGAGCTGCTCGACCTGGGGGCCGGCGCGCTGTCCGGCCCCGCCCAGTGAGTCAGAACGTTGAAGGTAGGGCCGCGCTCGACTGCGGCCGCTCAAGAGGAGAACGCACAGATGACCCCCGCGCGTAAGACCACCGGGCGTGTCGCCTTCGTGGGCTCGGGCCCCGGTGACGCCGGTCTGCTGACCGTCCGCGCTCAGGAGCTGCTCGCCAAGGCCGAGGTCGTGGTGACCGATCCGGACGTCCCTGCCGGCGTCCTGGCCTTCGCCGCCGAAGGCGCCGAAGTGCGCCCCGCCGTCGGCGAGGCCACCGAGGTCGCCAAGGACCTGGTGAACGAGGCCAAGGCCGGACGGCTGGTGCTCCGGCTCATCGCCGGTGACCCGCTGACCCAGCCCGCCGTCGTCGCCGAGGTGCAGGCCGTTTCCCGGACCAGCGCCGTGTTCGACATCATCCCGGGCGTCTCGCCCGGCGCGGCCGTCCCGGCGTATGCCGGTGTCGCTCTCGGTGGCACGCACACCGAGGTCGACGTCCGCGGCGACGTCGAATGGGCCGCACTGGCCGCCACCCCCGGCCCGATCGTGCTGCACGCGACGTCGGCGCACCTGGCCGAGGCCGCGTCCGCGCTGACCGAGCACGGGCTGGCGCCGACCACCCCGGTCGCGGTGACGTCCAACGGCACCATCAACACCCAGCGCACCCTGGACACCACGCTGGCCACCGTCGCGAACGAGGCGGGCGAGCTCGTCGGCCCGCTCATCGTGACCATCGGCCAGGCCGTCGGCCAGCGCTCGAAGCTGTCGTGGTGGGAGTCGCGCGCGCTGTACGGCTGGAAGGTCCTGGTGCCGCGCACCAAGGAGCAGGCCGGTGAGATGGCGGAGCGGCTTCGCGGCCACGGCGCCACCTCGCACGAGGTCCCGACCATCTCGGTCGAGCCGCCGCGCAGCCCCGCGCAGATGGAGCGTTCGGTCAAGGGTCTCGTCGACGGCCGCTACCAGTGGATCGTCTTCACCTCGACCAACGCCGTCCGCGCGGTGTGGGAGAAGTTCGAGGAGTTCGGCCTCGACGCCCGCGCCTTCTCCGGCGTGAAGATCGCCTGCGTCGGCGAATCGACCGCCGCGAAGGTGCGCTCGTTCGGCATCATCCCCGAGCTGATCCCGGAGGGCGAGCAGTCCTCGGAGGGCCTCCTCGCCGAGTTCCCGCCGTACGACGACGTCCTCGACCCGGTCGACCGCGTGCTGCTGCCGCGGGCGGACATCGCCACCGAGACCCTTTCGGCCGGCCTGCGCGAACGCGGCTGGGAGATCGACGACGTGACCGCGTACCGCACCGTCCGGGCCGCGCCGCCGCCGGCCGAGACCCGCGAGATGATCAAGACCGGCGGTTTCGACGCGGTCTGCTTCACCTCGTCCTCGACCGTGCGGAACCTCGTCGGCATCGCCGGCAAGCCGCACACCCGCACGCTGGTCGCGTGCATCGGCCCGAAGACCGCGGAGACCGCCGTGGAGTTCGGGCTGCGGGTCGACGTCCAGCCCGAGAAGGCCGACGTCCCGCACCTGGTCGACGCGCTCGCCGAGCACGCCGCCCGGCTCCGTGCCGAAGGCGCGCTTCCGCCGCCGCGCAAGGCGAAGCGGGCCCGCCGCTCCTGACCGGTCGCTTGAAGTACGTGAAGGCCCCCTTCACTGCGCTAGACGCAGCGAAGGGGGCCTTCACGTACTTAGTGGAACTTCGCCGGGTGGGTAGCGGCCGGTCATAGCCTCGGTGATTCCGGCAGTCGCCGGGGAGTGATCATGAAATCTCTCGTTCTCGCCGTCGCCGCCATGGGTGCCGTGGCCTCGGATTTCCGGGTACGGCGGCCGCCGCCACCCCCGTCGAGGTCTGCGCCCCGGCCGGTTGCGCGGTCCAAGGTGTCCGACAGTTCTCCCGTCTCCGCCCTCACCGTGTGGTTCACCGAGTCCCCGGTGGGCAGGAGGCTCCAGATCGTCGTCGATGACGGGGTGAGATGGATCGACGCCGGGTTGTCGACCAGTGCGACCCGCTTGGTTCTGTTGAGGGTGTGTGGAAATTGGGACGTTGAGTGTCCCTATTTCCACACACCCTCCTGAACCGGTCGTGACAGGGACGGTCGCGCCGGACTGTGTGGATTTCAGGTCATCCAACGCACCGAAATCCACACAGTGACACAGTGAAGGACGCGGTCCGGCACCGCGCCAGAACACGGTTCAGTTGAAGAACTTCACGACCTCCGTGTACGCCAGGTACGCGAACATCGCCAGGCACACGCCCAGCAGCCCGTTCGAGAGCCACCGCGAGCGTCCTTCCCGTGGCACCCGCGAAGTGTTCAGCAGCACCAGCAGGGTCGCCGCCAGGAACGGCATGAACAACGCGCCCAGCACGCCGTAGATCACGGTGAGCTGGAAAGGCTGGTCCAGGAACAGCAACGCCATCGGCGGGAAGGTCAGCCACAGCACGTATCCCCGGTACGCGGCACTGCGCTCGCCGGCCTTCTTCTCATACGTCTCAACGCTTTCCGTCGCGTCCTTGGGCAGCCGCAGGATGCGCCACCAGTCCGCGAAGAGCAGGCTCACGCCGTGCCAGACACCGATCACCGACGTGAACGAAACGGCGAAGAAGCCGATGAGGAACGGGATCCGCGCCCATTGCCCGTAATCCGCGGCGAGGGTGTCGCCGAGGAACAGCAGGCCCTTGTCGCCCGAGATGATCTTCTGGCCCATCAGCAGTTCCGCGCCGACGATCAGCATGGCGATCACGAAGATCCCGGTCATGACGTACCCGACGGCGTTGTCGGTGCGCATCATCGGGAGCCACTTCGACGAGCGCCAGCCCTTCGCGAGCGTCCAGTAGCCGTACGCCGCCATGGTGATCGTGCCGCCGACGCCGCCGACCAGGCCGAGGACGTAGACGAGCGAGCCGTCGGGCAGGGTCGGGACGGCACCCTTGAACAGTTCGGCGAAGTTCGGCACGACGAGGATCGCGGTCCCGACCACGGTCACGAACATGACGCCGGTGAGCACCGTCATCAGTTTCTCGATGATCGCGTAGCGCCCGAACCACACCAGCGCGAAGCCGAGCAGACCGCAGATCATCGCCCAGTACCGCACCGAAAGCGCGGGGAAGAGGGCGTTCAGCGGCAGGCCCGACGCGGACATCGCGGTCGCGCCGTAGACGAAGCCCCAGATCACCGCGTAGATCCCGAAGTAGATCAGCGCCCAGATCCCCAGCGTCCGCCAGCCGGACAGGATCGTCCGGCCCGAGGTCAGATGCCAGCGGCCGACGGCTTCGGCCAGCGCGAGTTTGAAGATCGTGCCGACGAGCACCGCCCACAGCAGCGTGTACCCGAAGCGCGATCCGGCCACCATCGTCGCGACGAGGTCGCCCGCGCCGACCCCGGTCGCCGCGGCCATGATCCCTGGCCCGACCTGGCGCAGCCGTGCGCGCCAGCCGACGGGCGGTTCTTCCAGTTGGTCGGTCACCGTTGAGCTCGACATGCAGGGGAAGGTAACCCACGTCACACCGCACGGGAATCGGACAAAGGCGACTCTTTACCGATCCTTAGGAAAGGTTCGGCCGTTCACCGCCTCTCAAGCGGGCGGGAGTACCGTCGTAGGGGTGTTCCCCGAACATCGTCCCCGCAGGCTCCGTACCACTCCGGCCATGCGCAGGCTGGTCGGTGAGACGACGCTGCGCCCGCGCCAGCTGATCCTTCCCATGTTCGTGGCCGAGGGCATCGACACGCCCCGCCCGATCTCCAGCATGCCCGGCGTCGTCCAGCACACCCGCGACACGCTGCGCAAGGCCGCCGTCGACGCGGTCAACGCCGGGGTCGGCGGCCTGATGCTGTTCGGCATCCCGAAGACGCGCGACGCCGAGGGCTCCGGCGCGATCGACCCGGACGGCATCCTCAACGTCGCCCTGCGCGACCTGAGGTCCGAGCTCGGCGACGCGACGGTCCTGATGGCGGACACGTGCCTCGACGAGTTCACCGATCACGGCCACTGCGGCGTCCTCGACGCCGACGGCGGTGTCGACAACGACGCGACCCTGCGCGTGTACGCGGAGATGGGTCTGGCGCAGGCGGAAGCGGGGGCGCATCTGCTCGGCCCCAGCGGCATGATGGACGGTCAGGTCGGCGTCATCCGCGCCGCGCTCGACCGCGCCGGCCGCACCGACACCGGCATCCTCGCGTACTCGGCGAAGTTCGCCAGCGCGTTCTACGGCCCCTTCCGCGAGGCCGTCGATTCGCAGCTGAAGGGCGACCGGAAGACGTACCAGCAGGATCCGGGCAACGTGCGTGAGGCGCTGCGCGAGATCGAGCTGGACATCGCCGAGGGCGCCGACATGGTCATGGTCAAGCCCGCGCTGTCCTATCTGGACGTCATCAGGGCCGCCGCCGAGACGTCGACGGTTCCCGTCGCGGCGTACAACATCTCGGGGGAGTACGCGATGGTCGAGGCCGCCGCGGCGAACGGCTGGCTCGACCGCGAGCGCACGATCCTCGAGGTGCTGACCTCGATCCGCCGCGCCGGCGCGGACATGATCCTGACCTACTGGGCCGCCGAAGCCGCAGCTTGGCTGGACTAGGCAGTATCTCTCGAGGCGCGCTTTCGGATTTCCGTAGCCGGGCCGCGGCCGCGGGCGAGCACTCACCCAGCCGTGTCGGCGGCCCGCCTCCGCAAACCCGAGGCCTCCGGCCAAACAGAAACGCGCGCGCGTGTCCTCACCCGACCGGTCGACGGCGGTCTGAGCCACCCTCTAGGCTGCCCAGCGTGAGCGACAGCAGAGCCGACGAAACGGACGACGAGCGCCGCAAGCGGGGGATGTCACCGGATCCGATCCTGCCCGGCCAGAAGCCACCGAAGATCACGGTGCCGAAGCCGGTCGCGATCTCGTTCTGGCTGTGGATCCTCGCCGGCGTCGTCCTCGTGGCCGGGCAGATCGCCCTGCTGGTGCTGAAGGACGAGCTGACCGAGGGGATCCTCAAGCAGATCAGGGAGAACCCGGTTCCCGGCCAGCCCGCCGATCCGGCGCAGGTCGCCTCCGGCGTGAACACGCTCCTCTGGATGCTGTTCGGCGGCGCGCTCACCTTCGCGGTCCTGTTCGCGCTGTTCGCGTACAAGGCCCGTGAGGGAACGCGGTCGGCCAGGACGGTCCTCACCGTGGGCGCGGTCTTCCTGGTGCTGGTGGAACTGCTGATCCTGCGCGGTTCGCTCAACGTGTTCCTGCTGGTTTCCACCCTGCTGGTGGCGATCGCGCTGGTGCTCATGTACCTGCCCAGCGTCGCCGACCATTTCCCGAAGGTCGGGCGCACGCTGCCATGACCGCCGAGCCGTCCCTCTACGACGAACCCGGCGTGGGCTGGACGGCTTTGCTCTGGGCGCCGTTGTTCGCGCTCGCCGGGCTGCTCGCGGAACTGGCGACGGGCGGCCCGGTCCATTGGCTCGCCTGGATCCTGGTCGCGGCAGGACTGGTGGCGATCACCGTGCCCTGGGTGTACGCGCGCCGCCGGTACCTCTCGCTCGAAGTCACCGCGGACGGCTACCGCCAAGGCCGGGAAACGCTCGAAGTGGCCCGGATCGCCGAGGTGCTCGAAGACGAGGCCCCGGTCGGCTCGCGGGTCCTCGGTGGAGGCTGGACGATCCCCAAGAAGTACGGCGAAGTCGGGTTGAAACTCGAAGACGGCGTTTTCGTGCGCGCCTGGGCCAAGGATCCGGACGCCCTCCGTGCGGCTCTCGGGGATTTGGTGCGTGCCCGCACCTCAGAGTCATGAGAAACTGCTCACCGTGATCGACCTTCCCCAGCCGACCGGCGCCGATCTGTGGCCACCGGAGGACTCCCGGCGCGACGCCCGGCTGCACAAACCCCTGCGCGCCGTGGTGGGGGCGGTCGAACTGATCCTCGCCGCGCTCGCCGTGTGGGGTGCCTTCGCCTGCTGGAAGGCCGGTGTCGTCCCGGTCGTGATCTCCTACGGTGAAACGACGCTCGAATCGCAGCGCTACTTCGGCGGCCCGCTCGCCGGCGCCATCGGGCTGGGCGTGCTGGCCGCGATCCTGGTGGTGGACGCGATCCGCCAGTTCCTGCTCGCCGTCCGGGCCAAGGGCCGCAAGCCCAAGGAACCGAAGCTCAGTTGAGGAACACGACCGCGGCGTTGACCGCGGTCGAGAACAGCAGCCACAGCAGATACGGCACGAGCAGCCAGGCCGCGAGTTTCGACCGGCGGCCGAACTCCGCCATCGTGACGGGCACGACGAAGTCGAGCACGACGACGTCGGCCAGCGCGAGGACGTGCGCGCCGCCGGCGAAGAAGAGCGGCGTCCACAGCAGGGTCAGCAGCAGGCAGACGCCGTAGAAGGCGAAGCCGCGCGTTTCGCCGTCGGTGCGCCAGTAGAACCAGCCCGCGAAGGCGACCATGAGCAGCAGGACCGACCACATCGGGCCGTAGAGCCAGCCCGGCGGTGCCCACGACGGACGGGCCAGCGCGTTGTGCGTCTCGGTGCGGGTGGCCACCGCCAGCCCGGCCACGATCCCCACGATCGCCGCCATGGCGATGAATCCCGCCAAGGCCTGCCAGCGCAGGCGACGGTGGTGGGTCGGTGGTGACGGCACCGTGGACACGTGGATTCCTCCGCGAGGGTTTCGGCGGGAGTGCTCCCACCCTAGTGGGCCTGGTCACGCCATGCCCGGAACGGCGAGGACTCGGCGGCGGGTGTCCCCGGCGATTTGCGAGACTGGGGACGTGACTACCGGAGTCGATCAGTCCAAGGCATGGTTCGAACGAGCGAAGGCCGTGGTCCCGGGCGGGGTGAACTCCCCGGTGCGGGCCTTCAACTCCGTCGGCGGCACCCCGCGGTTCATGGTGCGCGGTGAGGGTCCGTACCTCTGGGACGCCGACGGCAACCGCTACGTCGATCTGGTCTCGTCGTGGGGCCCGATGATCCTCGGGCACGCGCATCCGGACGTCGTCTCCGCCGCCCGTGAAGCCGCTCTCGACGGCCTGTCTTTCGGCACGCCGACGCGCGGTGAGGTCGAGCTCGCCGAGGAGATCATCGGCCGCGTCGAGCCGGTGGAGCAGGTGCGCCTGGTCAACTCCGGCACCGAGGCGACGATGAGCGCGATCCGGCTGGCCAGGGGGTTCACCGGCCGGGCGAAGATCATCAAGTTCGCGGGCTGCTACCACGGCCACGTCGACGCGTTGCTCGCCGAAGCGGGCTCCGGCGTCGCGACCCTCGGCCTCCCGACGTCTCCCGGGGTCACCGGCGCGCAGGCGGCCGACACGATCGTCTTGCCCTACAACGACCTCGACGCGGTCCGGAAGTCCTTTGTGGACAATCCGGACGCGATCGCCGCGATCATCACCGAAGCCGCCGCGGGCAACATGGGCGCAGTCGCCCCGCTCGACGGTTTCAACGCCGGGCTCAAGGAGATCGCGCGCGAGCACGGCGCGCTGCTGATCATGGACGAGGTGATGACCGGGTTCCGCGTCTCGAAGGCGGGCTGGTTCGGCCTCGAAGGCGTCGCCGGTGACCTGTACACCTTCGGAAAGGTGATGTCGGGCGGGCTGCCCGCCGCGGCCTTCGGCGGCCGCGCCGACGTGATGGCGAAGCTGGCTCCGGGTGGGCCGGTGTACCAGGCGGGGACGCTGTCGGGGAACCCCGTCGCCGTCGCCGCCGGGCTCGCGACGCTGCGCGCGGCCGACGACGCCGTGTACGCGGCCCTCGACGCCAACGCGAAGCGGCTCGGCGACCTGTTCGGCCGGGCACTCACCGAGGCGGGTGTCACGCACACCGTGCAGTACGCGGGCAACCTGGTCAGCGTGTTCTTCAGCGAGAACCCGGTGACGAACTACCCGGGCGCGCAGGCCTCGGAGACCTGGCGGTTCCCGGCGTTCTTCCACGCGCTGCTGGACAACGGCGTGTACGCGCCGCCGAGCGCGTACGAGGCGTGGTTCGTCAACGCGGCCATGGGCGACGCCGAGTTCGAGATCATCGAGTCCGCGTTGCGCGTCGCCGCCCGCGCCGCCGCCGAGGCGGTCCAGGCGTGAGCGCGACGACGATCGTGCACCTGCTCCGCCATGGTGAGGTGCACAACCCGGACGGGATCCTGTACGGCCGCCTGCCCGGCTTCAAGCTCTCCGACCGCGGACAGCGTCAGGCGCTGACGGTCGCCGAAGCCGTCGCGACGCACGACATCACGCACGTGGTCGCTTCGCCGCTTCAGCGCGCGCAGGAGACCGCGGCGCCGATCGCCGCCGCGCACCGCCTCGACGTCGACACCGACGATCGGCTCATCGAGGCGGACAACCAGTTCGAAGGCGAGCGGGTCGCCGTCGGCGATGGCGCCCTTCGCCAGCCGAAGCACTGGCCGAAGCTGGTCAACCCGTTCCGGCCGTCCTGGGGCGAGCCGTACGTCGAGATCGCGCACCGCATGCTCGGCGCCATCCATCGCGCGCGGCGGGCGGCCGAGGGCCACGAGGCGCTGTGCGTCTCGCACCAGCTGCCGATCTGGACCGTCCGGCGGTTTCTGGAGGCGAAGCGGCTCTGGCACGACCCGCGTAACCGGCAGTGCTCCCTCGCGTCGCTGACCAGCCTGGTCTTCGAGGGCGAGGAGCTCGTGCGGATCGTCTACAGCGAGCCCGCCGGCACGACCGACCCGAAGGTGACCGGGGCATGAAGCGACTCGTGGCGGCCGTCGTCGGGCTGGCGCTCGTCGTCACCGGCTGCACCACCGGCAAGGACGCCGTCGTCACCGGCGGTTCGTTCAACTTCGTTTCGCCGGGCGGGAAGGTCGACATCACCTACGACGTCGCGGACCGCCAGCCGTCGCCGACGCTGTCCGGCGACGACCTGATGAACGAGGGCAAACAGCTTTCGATCGCGGACTTCCCCGGCAAGGTCATCGTGCTGAACCTGTGGGGCCAGTGGTGCGGGCCGTGCCGCGTCGAGGCGCCGGAGATGCAGAAGGTCTACGACCAGACCAAGGCGTCGGGCGTCGAGGTGATCGGCATCGATCTGCGCGACAACGACCGGAAGCCGCCGCAGGACTTCATGCGGGACCGGAAGCTGACGTACCCGTCGATCTACGACCCGTCGGGGCGGACGCTGCTGCAGCTTTCGGGTTATCCGCGCAACATCATCCCGTCGACGATCGTGCTGGACAAACAGCACCGGGTCGCGGCGGTGTTCCTGCGGGAACTGCTGGCGTCGGACCTGCTGCCCGTCGTCCAGCGCCTGGCCGCCGAACCCGCCTGACCCCCGCCCGGATCGCGTTTAGCCCGCTAAACGCGATCCGCCGACCGGGACCAAGGTCCTGACCGGGTGCGACGTAGGTCCCGTTCGGCCAGCCCCGGCGCTTTCACGCCGACCACACTGCCTACGCTCCTTTGCGTGAACGGTGTTACCGAGCTGGCGCTCTCAGGGCCGCTGCTGCTCGCGGCGGGCGTGGCGCTGCTGGCCGGGACGATCTCCTTCGCGTCGCCGTGCGTCGTGCCGCTGGTGCCCGGGTACCTCGCGTACCTGGCGGCGCTGGTCGGCGCGGACGCCCCCGCGGTCAGCCCCGACGAGGGGCGCAAGAAGGGCCGCTACGCCGTCGTCGGCGCGGCGGCGCTGTTCGTGCTCGGGTTCACCGTCGTCTTCGTGGTGACGCTGGGGACGCTGGTGTGGATCGCCGACGTCGTCCAGCTCAACATGGACCTCCTCCAGCGCCTCGGCGGCGTGCTGACCATCGCGATGGCGCTGGTCTTCCTCGGCTGGATCCCGGGCCTGCAGCGCGAGTTCCGCTCGCACCACGTTCCGCGCGGCGGGCTCTGGGGCGCGCCGGTGCTCGGCGCGGTCTTCGGGCTCGGCTGGACGCCGTGCATCGGCCCGACGCTGTCCGCGGTCATGTCGATGGCCAGCGCCACCGGCGGGGCGGCGGCGCGCGGGTACGTGCTGATCCTGGTTTATTGCCTCGGCCTCGGTCTGCCGTTCCTCATCATCGCGTTCGGCGCCCGCTGGGCCGTCCGCGCCACCGACTGGCTGCGCCGCCACGGCCGCCAGGTGCAGGTCTTCGGCGGTGTCCTGCTGCTGGTCGTCGGCGTCCTGCTGGTGACCGGACTGTGGGGCGACCTGACCGGCTGGATCCGCAACACCCTCGTGAACGACATCAGGCTGCCCTTGTGACCACTCGATACCGCCCGACGCCGCTCAAGCGCGCCTTCGCCTTCCTGCGCAACACCTGGCGAGGACTGACGTCGATGCGCACCGCGCTGGTGCTGCTGTTCCTGCTCGCGCTCGCCGCGATGCCCGGCGCCCTGCTGCCGCAGCGGAACCTCAACGTCGCCAAGACCGACGAGTACATCGCCGCGCACGGCTGGTGGGGCGAACTGCTCGACCGCCTTCAGTTCTTCGAGGTCTACGGCAGCGTCTGGTTCTCGGCGATCTACATCCTGCTGATGGTCTCGCTCATCGGCTGCCTCGCGCCGCGCAGCTTCGAGTACGCGAAGGCGATGCGCGCGAAGCCGGTGCTCACGCCGCGCAAGCTCTCGCGGATGCCGCATCACGTGTCCACCACGACCGACCGGACTCCCGAGACGGTCCTGACGGACACGCACACGCTGCTCAAGGGCTGGCGCCGTGTCGAGCGCGAAGAGGCCGACGGAAGCCGGAGCATCTCCGCCGAACGCGGGTACCTCCGCGAGACCGGCAACCTCGTCTTCCACTTCGGCATGCTCGGCCTGATCATCTTCTTCGCGCTGGGCAAGCTGTTCGGTTACGAAGGCCAGGTCATCGTCCAGGCCGACGGCAGCCCGTGGTGCAACTCCGGGATCCTCGGCTACGACACCTTCAACGCCGGGCTGCGCGTCGACGGCACCGACCTCAACGCGTTCTGCATCCGCCTCAAGGACTTCGAGGCGCGCTACACCGAGTCCGGCCAGGCGAACTACTACCACTCCAACATGGAGTACCAGTCCGGTGAAGACCTGCAGACTGGCGCGTGGAAGCCGTACGGGCTCGAGGTCAACTCGCCGCTGCGCACCGCTGGCGACCGCGTCTACCTGCTGAACTTCGGCTACTCCCCGAAGTTCACCGTGACCTTCCCCGACGGCACCGTGCGCACCAACATCACTCCGTGGCGTCCCGCCGACGAGCCGACGAAGCTCTCCGAAGGCGCGACGAAGATCGACCAGCCCGGCATCACCGACCCGATCGAACGCCGCACCCGCCAGCTCGCGATCACCGGCCTCCTCGCGCCGACCGCGTTCATGCACGGCAACGTGCTGACGTCGTCGCGGCCCGAGGCGAACAAGCCGGCCGTGGCCGTCGACATCTACCGCGGCGACCTCGGCCTCGACGCCGGCCGCGGGCAGTCGATCTTCCAGATCGACCAGTCGCTCGTCGCGGACGGCAGGCTCAAGAAGCTCACGCGGCAGAACCTCGACCAGGGCCAGGAGACCGTGCTGGACGACGGCACGAAGGTCCGCTTCGACGGCGTCCAGGAATGGGTCGCCATCCAGGTCTCGCACGATCCGGTGCAGGGCTGGGTGCTGGTCTGCGCGGTCGCGATGCTGATCGGGCTGGCGGGATCGCTGCTGGTCAAACGGCGCCGGGTGTGGGTCCGGGTGACCCCGGCGCGCGAAGGTGAGCCGGGTACCGTGATCGAGGTCGCCGGGCTGGCGCGCACCGATCAGGCGGGCTACGGCGAAGAGTTCCAGCGGATCAGCGACAAGCTGGTCCAGGGGCAGAGAGGCAACTAGAGGTCATGCCGATCAACGAGACGCTGTCCCAGTACAGCGACTACTCCTACACCACCGCGGCGGCGATCTACGTCCTCGCGCTGATGTTCGCCCTCGTCGAGCAGGGCTTCGGTGCGAAGGGCCGTCTGGCGGCCGAGCGCAGCAAACAGAAGGCGCGCGAACTGGTCGGCGCCGGCGGTCCGCCGGCATACGGGACGCCCGTCGAGGCCCCGCGCGAGGTCGGCCGCCCCGAGCGCATCGGCCGCATGGGCGCCGCGCTGCTGGTGCTGGCCGCGCTGCTGCACCTGGCCGCGATCGTGCTGCGCGGGCTCGCCGTGCACCGCGCGCCGTGGGGCAACCTCTACGAATACGGCATGGCGACGACCTTCATCGCCGTCGTGACCTGGATCGTCATCATGCGGAAGTTCCCGGTCCGCCACCTCACCGGCTTCCTGCTGCTGCCGGTGGTGATCCTGATGTTCGTCAACGGCACCATGCTGTACACGACGGCCGCGCCGGTGCAGCCCGCGCTCCAGTCGTACTGGCTGATCATCCACGTCTCCGCGGCGATCATCGGCTCCGGTGTCTTCCTGGTGCCGGGTGTCGCGAGCGTCCTTTACCTGTTCCGCGCCGCCCACGACGACAACCCGGCGAAGTTCGCCAAGTTCGGCCCGAAGCTGCCCGCGGCGGACGTGCTCGACCGCATCGCCTACCGCACCACCATCTTCGCCTTCCCGATCTTCACCTTCGGCGTGCTCTGCGGCGCGGTGTGGGCCGAGGCGGCGTGGGGCCGGTTCTGGGGCTGGGACCCCAAGGAGACCGTCGCCTTCGTGGCGTGGGTCGTCTACGCGGCGTACCTGCACTCCCGCGCGACCGCGGGCTGGCGTGGGAAGCGGGCCGCGATCATCAACATCGTCGGTTTCTCCGCGACGATCTTCAACATGTTCTTCGTGAACCTGGTGACGTCGGGTCTGCACTCCTACGCCGGGGGCTGACCGCCGCCTCTGCGCGCGCGACGACTACCGTCAATACTGAGGTATGGGGGTAGACGTGCGCGGAGGAGGAATTCAGCGGTGACCGGACCCAGCGAAGAATCGGCTCCTGGCCACCCCGAACCGACCGAGAGCGTCCAGCCCTCGGAGTTGTTCTCCGAGGACCGGACGGATTCGGCGCCGCATCCGACCGCGGGGGGTTTCGAGGCCGAGCCGACTCAGGTCGTGCAGCCGCAGTATCCGCCCCAGCAGGCCCAGTATCCGCAGCAGCAGCAGCCCGCTCCCCAGCAGCAGCCGCTGCCGCAGCCGTCGCAAGGGCAGTACCAGCAGCCCTACGACCAGAACCTGCCGCCGCTGCACCCTCAGCAGCCCCAGCAGGCGCCGCCGCAGCAGGCCGCCCAGTACCCGCCCCAGCAGCAGTACGCGCAGCCGCAGCAGGCGGTGCCGGGGCTTCCGCAGCCGCAGGGCAGGCACGCGCTCCCGGACGAACTCGCCACCGCGAGCCTGGTGAAGCCGCAGAAGCGCAAGCCGCAGTCGGGCTGGCGCAAGGCGCTTTACGTGGGCACCGGCAAGCTGGTCAACCCGGGCGAAAGCCCCAAGGACACGCGTAAGCGGGAGCTGATCGCGCAGATCAACCAGCCGCTGCGCGGGTGCTACAAGATCGCGATGCTGAGCCTCAAGGGCGGCGTCGGCAAGACCACCACGACGACCACCCTGGGCTCGACGTTCGCGTCGCTGCGCGGTGACCGCGTCGTCGCCGTCGACGCGAACCCGGACCGCGGGACGCTGTCGCAGAAGATTCCGATCGAGACCACCGCGACCGTCCGGCACCTGCTGCGGGACGCGGACAAGATCACCAGGTACAGCGACGTCCGTTCGTACACCTCACAGGGCGGGAGCCGCCTGGAGATCCTCGCCAGCGAGCAGGACCCGGCGGTTTCGGAGGCCTTCTCCGAGGACGACTACCGGCGCACGGTCAACCTGCTGGAGCACTTCTACAACATCGTGCTCACCGACTGCGGGACCGGATTGATGCACTCGGCGATGAAGGGCGTCCTCGACGTCGCGGACGCGCTGGTGGTGGTCTCCTCCGGCTCCGTCGACGGGGCGCGCAGTGCGTCGGCCACGCTCGACTGGCTGGAGGCGCACGGCTACGGCGACCTGGTCAAACGGTCCGTCGCGGTGATCAACTCGGTGCGGCCGAAGGGCGGCTCCGTCGATCTCGACAAGCTGTCCGCGCACTTCGGCGCGCGCGTCCGATCGGTGTGCCGTATCCCGTTCGACCCGCACCTGGAAGAGGGCGCGGAGATCGAACTGGACCGGCTCGACGCGGACACCAGGCTGGCGCTGCTGGAACTGGCGGCCACCGTCGCCGACGGCTTCGGTGGCCAGCCGTACCAGCCGATCCAGGCCTAGTCTTTACCTTTGTCCTCGTCTTTACCCTTGCGCTGCTGCTCACCGAGCTTGCGCAGGAAGTCGGGGTCGTCGTCCGGGGCCAGTGTCGGTCGCGACGAGGGCACCCCGACACGCTCGATCCCGAACGCGCGCCACAAGACCACGGCGACGGTGAGCGCTCCGATGGCCGCGAGCAGATAGATCATGCTCGGTCCCTTCCGCGTGGAGGACGTTCCTCAGTCCCACGAGGCTAGCCCCTTTGCCGCGCGTGGGGGGACTCATGGATACCCCAATGTGACGAAGGGCGGTTACGGGCCCTTCGTCACTGGAGTCCTATTTGAGGGAAATGCCTGCTCAGACCTTGCGGGCGGGCTCGCTGGCGTCGGTGGTGAGCTCGGCGAGGAGTTCGTTCACCTCGGCCTCGCGGAACCGGCGGTGCCCGCCGGGAGTGCGGATCGAGCCGATCCGGCCCGCGGTCGCCCAGCGGGTCACGGTCTTGGGGTCGACCCGGAACAGAGCCGCCACTTCGCCGGGGGTGAGCAACCTGCCGCCCATGGTCGCGGTCATTTTCCGCCTCCTTCACGGTTCCAGTGCTAAACCGGAGGGCGGGCCCGATGCCCGTCGTGCCGGGTAGCCAACGCGGCAATCGTTGCATCTCACCCGTCAGGTACTCGAACGGTTGTCCATAGGTAAAGAGCCCTTAAAGGTCAAAACCGACAACCGCGACATACGCGTTCCGGCCCCGCGGTCTTGTCACGGATGTATGAAAACGCGCCCTGATCACGCGAATCGGGCCGTGGCACCTAAGGTGTAGCGGTGGACCAGGTGGATCGGAAGATCATCGCGGCATTACGGGAGAACGGGCGGGCTACCTACGCCGACCTCGGCCGGTCTGTCGGACTCTCGGCTTCATCAGTGCACGAACGCGTCGGCAAACTCGAGGCCGCCGGCGTGATCACCGGCTACCACGCCATGGTCGACCCGAGCACGGTCGGACTCGGGGTGACGGCGCTGGTCGGCATCCACCCCACCGACACCGCGACCGAGGACGACGTCGCGGAGGCGCTCGGGGCGCTGGACGAGGTCGAAAGCTGCTACGCCGTCGCGGGCGACGAGGCCTTCGTCGTCAAGGTGCGGGTGGCGACCGTCGATGATCTGGAGCGGACCCTCGGCAGGCTGCGGCGGATCCCCGGCGTCGGCCGCACGAACACCACCGTCGTGCTCTCCACCCGCTTCGAAGGACGGCCCAACAACGCGGGCCTGGACGACGGCCGCGACGGCAACGCGTAGCCTGCGTTGGTGTGAGCGATAATCACCTGCCCCGTGACCTGACGCTGTACGTGCTGGCCAGGTTCGTCCTGGTCGGGGTCATCGCAGGCGGGTTGCTGCTGGCCAACGTCCCGCTGCTGGTCGCGTTGGTGATCGGCCTGGTCGTGGGGCTGCCGCTGGGCCTGCTGCTGTTCCGCCCGCTGAACGCGCGCGTGACCGCCGGGCTCGCCCGCCGCAACGAAAAACGCGCCCGCGCCCGTGCCGAGCTGCGCTCGCAGCTGCGCGGCGACCGGGTGGACGGTGCCGCGTGAGCCTCCTGCACAGCCGCAGCTGGGTCCGCGAAGCCGTCCGCATCATCGAGGCCGACGCGAACCGCAGCGCCGACACGCACCTCCACGTCTTCCCGCTGCCCCCGGAATGGGGCGTGGACCTGTACTTGAAGGACGAGTCCGTCCACCCGACCGGCTCGCTCAAGCACCGGCTCGCGCGTTCGCTGTTCCTTTACGGTCTGGTGAACGGCCAGATCGGGCCGGACACCGTGCTCGTCGAGGCGTCCAGCGGTTCGACGGCGGTTTCGGAGGCGTACTTCGCGCGGATGCTCGGGCTGCGGTTCATCACCGTGGTGCCGCGCAGCACGTCGCCGGAGAAGATCGCGCTCATCGAGTTCTACGGCGGCGAATGCCACTACGTCGACCGCGCGCCGGACATGTATCCCGAGGCCGAGCGGCTCGCTTCGGAGTGCAACGGCCACTACCTCGACCAGTTCACCTACGCGGAGCGCGCGACGGACTGGCGCGGGAACAACAACATCGCCGAATCGGTGTACGCGCAGATGCAGTCCGAGCGGCACCCCGTGCCGGCGTGGATCGTCGTCGGCGCCGGGACCGGCGGCACGAGCGCGACCTTCGGCCGCTACGTGCGCTACAAGCGGCACACCACGAAGATCGCCGTCGTCGACCCGGAGAACTCTTCGTTCTTCGGCGCCTGGCAGACCGGGGCGCTCGACTACAGCACCGGCATGCCTTCGCGGATCGAGGGAATCGGGCGGCCGCGCGTCGAGCCGTCGTTCGTGCCCGGCGTGATCGACGAGATGTTCCAGGTCCCCGACGCCGCTTCGCTGGCGGCCATCCGCGTGCTGCGCGAGCGGACCGGGCACTGGGCCGGCGGCTCGACCGGGACGAACCTCTTCGGCGCTTTCACACTGATCTCGCGGATGGTCTCGGAAGGCCAGGCGGGCAGCGTCGTCACACTGCTGTGCGACGGCGGGGAACGGTACGCCAACACGTACTACGACGACGCTTGGCTGGCGCAGAAGAACATCGACATCGCGCCTTACCTGGAGAAGTACCGGGAGTTCCTGGTGAGCGGGAAGCTCGCCCCGGAGGCCTGAGGGCTTCGGGTGGTGTCGCGAAAGCCACTTTCGCGACGTCTGGTGTCCCGAAAGTGGCTTTCGCGACACCAGGTGGTGCCCGTGCAAGCACGGAAGACGCGTGACCGGACCTTTCGCGCCGCACTGTGTGGATTTCGGGTCATCCAACGCCCCGAAATCCACACAGTCCCGTATCAAAGGTCCGGTGACGCCTCACAGCGCCAGGCTCACAGCGCCAGGCTCACAGCGCCAGCGCCACCGCGGTCAGCACCGCCCACCCCAGCATCGCGAACCCGGTGTCCCGCAACGCCGGGATCAGCGCCCGCCCCTGCGCCCCGCCGCCGACGGCCTTGACCGACTTCAGCAGCAGCGGCGCGGTCAGCAGCCCCAGCAGCGCCCACGGCGTCACGAAGGCGAGCAGCACGCTCACGACGTACGGCACCGCGACCAGCACCAGGTAAAGCCGGCGGGTGCCGCCATCACCGAGCCGGGTCGCGAGCGTGCGCTTGCCGGACTCGATGTCGGTCGGGATGTCGCGGAGGTTGTTGGCGGTCAGCACGCCGGTCGAAAACGAGCCGACGGCGACCGCGCAGCCGAGCGCGGTCCAGCTGAGCTGTCCGGCTTGGACGTACACAGTGCCCAGTACGCCGGCCAGCCCGAAGAAGACGAAGACCGCGATCTCGCCGAAACCGTAGTAGCCGTAAGGCTTTTTGCCGCCGGTGTAGAACCAGGCGCCGAGGATGCAGACCGCGCCCATCGCCAGCAGCCACCACAGGCCGCTGATCGCGACGAGCACGAGCCCGAGGACTCCGGCGAGCCCGAGGGCCACGAGAGCGGCTGTCAGGACGGCCTTCGGCTTCGCGACTCCGGAGCCGACCAGCCGCAGCGGGCCGACGCGGTTCTCGTCGGTGCCGCGGATGCCGTCGGAATAGTCGTTGGCGTAGTTGACACCGACGATCAGCGCCAGCGAGACGAGCAGCGCGAGAATCGAGCGGGTCCAGGAGAAGCCGTCGAGCGCGATTGCCGCGCCGACTCCGGCGACCACCGGCGCCACCGCGTTGGGCAGCGTCCGCGGGCGCGCCCCTTCGATCCATTCACCAGCAGTCGCCATGCCGCCATTCTGGCCCTGGCCACTACCGGCCGGTATGCGGGGCTCGTCACCTGCCCGCGCCCTCGCGAGCAGGTGACGAGTCGCGCTACTTGAGGTCGTCGATCGTGTCTTCCAGGGTCCAGGTGAGCGTGCCGCTGTTCGGAACGGCGGTCTCCGGTTCGTCCGCCAGCGCGGGCCCGGCCAAAGCGACCAGTCCCATCGTGACGGCGGTGCAGGCCAATACTGTGCGTGTCCAGCGCGTCATAAGTAGACGTAAACCCGCGGGTAATGACTGTGTCAACAACGTCCCGGTAATCGGTGGGGAATTCACGACCTTCGTAGGAGATTCCTGACGGCCGCCCGGTCGACCTTCCCGGGGCCCCGCAAAGGGAGCTCTTCGGCGAATTCGACCCGCTTCGGAGCGGCGGCCGCACCGGCCTCTTCGCGGCACGCGGCACGCAGCGATTCGACGTCGCAACCAGCGCCGACGACGAGCGCGACGACGGCTTCGCCCCACTCGGGGTCGGGCACTCCGACCACGCACGCGTCCCGGATTCCGGGCTGGGCGGTCAAGATCCGCTCGACGGCCGCGGCGGCCACCTTCACCCCGCCGGTGTTGATCATGTCGTCGATCCGCCCGAGGATCTCCAGCCGCCCGTCGGTCGTCCACCGGCCCCGGTCGGAAGTGCGGAACCGGCCGTCCTCGAAGGCCTCCGCGGTCAGGCCGGGGCGCAGCCGGTAGCCGTGCGCGAGGACGTCACCCGTGATACAGACCCGCTCGTCCTCGAGTTCGACGCGTACTCCGTCCAGCGGTACACCGTCGTAGACGCAGCCGCTCGCGGTCTCGCTCATGCCGTACGCGGGCACGATCTTCACGCCCGCTTCGGCGGCGCGCTCGCGGAGATCCGCCGTCGTCGCCGCGGCGCCGACGATGATCGCGTCGAAGGCGCGCGCCGCCGCCAGGCCGGGGCCGCCCGCGTCGAGCAGCCGCCCGAGCTGGGTCGGCACGAGCGCGGTGTAGCGCGGCCCGTCCAGGGACAGCAGCGGTGCGGCGGCTTCGGCGAAGTCGTCCGGCCGGAAACCGGAGGCGTGCAGCACGGACGGCGTCGTCCCGGCCAGCAGTGAGCGCACCAGCACCTGGAGCCCGCCGATGTAGTGCGCCGGGGTCGCGAGCAGCCAGTGGCCCGGCCCGCCGAGCCTCTTGTGGGTCGCGTGAGCCGACGCGGTGAGCGCCGACGCCGACAGCAGGACCCCCTTCGGCTCACCGGTGGAGCCTGAGGTGGCGATGATCACCGCCGTCCCGGGCTCGGCCGGGCGCATCGGCTCCATCGCGTCCCGCAGGGGCTCCGACGAGTAGGGGAGGACGGCGGGGCCGCCGTCGAGCGCCTCGGCCAGTGCCGCGGTCAGCTCGACGATCGACCCTGGACTCCCGTCCACCCCTACCGCACGCATCCCGCCAGGCTAACGCCGAAAGGACACTCGGCTCAGCAGTGCTTCGTGGCGCCGCCGTCACTGAGGTAGTGGTCGGAGAACCAGCCTTGCTTCTGCGTGCCCGCGATCCGGCCCCAGGTCCAGAAAGGGTTGCCGTTGACTTCGGTGCCGGTCGTGTAGCAGTGGTAGTAGATCAGCGTGCCCCCGGCGACCCACCCGTACGAGGAGCAGTTGGTGTGCGGGCCGGAGCGGTAACGCATCCTCTCCTTCGTCCGGCCTTCACCGCTGTCCTTGTTCGAGTGCCCGTGGCTACAGCTCAGGGTCTGCACCGGGTCGGCGGGTGCCGCGTCGGCGACCCCGCCGACGCCGAGCAGCCCCGCCGCGACGACGCCCGGCAGCGCCAGAGCAGCTCTTCGGAGTGACTTCTTCATCGTTGGTCCCCTCGAAATAGTCGGGTTTCGCTTTCGAGGGGAAACGTAAGCGCCGCCGAACTCCCTGCTCCAGGCCTTTTCGCCTGGTCGAAAAGGGTCAGTAGTAGTACGGGAAGGCCGACCAGTCGGGGGAGCGCTTCTCCAGGAAGGAGTCGCGGCCCTCGACGGCCTCGTCCTGCATGTACGCCAACCGGGTGGTTTCGCCGGCGAAGAGCTGCTGGCCGACCAGACCGTCGTCGGTGAGGTTGAACGCGTACTTCAGCATCCGCTGCGCCGTCGGCGACTTGCCGTTGATCGTCCACGCCCAGTCCAGCGCCTCGGCCTCGAGCTTCGCGTGCGGGACGGCGGAGTTGACCGCGCCCATCGCCTGCATCTGCTCGGCGGTGTACTCGCGGCCGAGGAAGAAGATCTCCCGCGCGAACTTCTGCCCGACCTGCTTGGCCAGGTACGCCGAGCCGTAGCCGCCGTCGAAGGAGCCGACGTCGGCGTCGGTCTGCTTGAAGCGCGCGTGCTCGGCCGAGGCGAGCGTGAGGTCGCACACCACGTGCAGCGAGTGCCCGCCACCGGCCGCCCAGCCGGGGACCACGGCGATGACCACCTTCGGCATGAACCTGATCAGCCGCTGGACCTCGAGGATGTGCAGCCGTCCGGCCCTGGCGGGATCGATCGTGTCGGAGGTCTCCCCTTCCGCGTACTGATACCCGGAGCGTCCGCGAATACGCTGGTCACCACCGGAACAAAACGCCCAGCCGCCGTCCTTCGGCGAAGGGCCGTTGCCGGTGAGCAGGACGCACCCGACGTCCGAGCTCATCCGCGCGTGGTCGAGCGCGCGGTAGAGCTCGTCGACGGTGTGCGGGCGGAAGGCGTTGCGGACCTCGGGACGGTCGAACGCGACACGTACGACACGTTTGCCTGAGCGGCTCTCAGAGGAGCGGTGATAGGTGATGTCGGTGAAGTCGAAACCTTCGACCTCGGTCCACAAGGCGGGGTCGAACAGCTCGGAAACCTGGGCGTCATCCACGTTTGGGAGAATAGGACGTGTGGCCGTGAGTCGTAGTGTGAAACCCGAGGTCTGCCGGTGAATCCTTCCACCGCGCAGGCCAGGGTCATCGTCGACGAACTCGTCCGCAACACCGTCTCGCACGTCGTCCTCTGCCCGGGCTCACGCAACGCCCCGCTGTCGATCGCGCTGTACGACGCGGCGGCCGCCGGGCGCCTCCAGCTGCACGTCCGCATCGACGAACGCGGCGCCGGATTCCTCGCCCTCGGCATCGCCGCGCGCACCGGCCGCCCCGTGGCGGTGCTGTGCACCTCGGGCACCGCGGCCGCGAACTTCCACCCCGCTGTGCTGGAGGCCGACCGCGCCGGGGTCCCGCTGATCGTGCTGACCGCCGACCGGCCGCCCGAGATGCGGGCCGCCGGCGCGAGCCAGGTCATCGACCAGCACCAGCTCTACGGCAACGCCATCCGCTACTTCGACGAGCTCGCCGTCGCCGAACGCCGCGCCGGGCAGAACTCGTACTGGCGTGGCCAGATCTGCCGCGCCTGGAACGCCGCGTACGGCGAATGGCGCTGCGGGCCGGTGCACCTGAACATCCCGTTCCGCGAGCCGCTCGTGCCCGATCTCGACGATGACGGCGAGTGGTACGAGTCACTCGAAGGGCGTCCCGACGGCGCTCGCTGGACGGAGCTCCCGGACTTCGGCGCGCTTCCCTCTTTCGTGGTGCCCTCGGCCCGCCACGGCCTGGTCATCGCGTGTGACACCGGCGTGCAGGCGGCCAGCGAGTGGGCCGAGCTGCACGGCTGGCCGGTCGTCTCGGAGACCGGCGGCATCGGGATGGCGGGCGCGACCGCGATCTCGTCCGGCGCCTGGCTGCTCGGCGTCGAGGAGTTCATCTCGCGGCACAAACCCGAGCAGGTCCTGTGCATCGGGCGTCCGACGGTGTTCCGGCAGGTCCAGCGGGTGCTGTCCGATCCGGACGTCGAGGTGCTGCTGGTCCGGCCCGATTCGGACTGGCCCGCGCCCGCGCACAACGTCCGCCAGGTCGGCCAGTGGTTCGACGAGCCGACCAAACCGGCCGATCCGGAGTGGCTCGCGAGCTGGCAGCGCGCGGACAAGGCGGCGGCGGGGGCGGTCACCGAAGCGCTGGCCGACGAGCCGTGGCCGAGCGGGCTGCGCCTGGCGACCGAGCTGGTCGACGCGGTCCCGGAGGGGTCGCTGCTGGTCGTCGGCTCGTCCAACCCGACCCGCGACGTCGCCCTCGCCGGACGCCTGCGGCCCGACGTCCTCGTGCACCGCAACCGCGGCGTCGCCGGGATCGACGGCATGGTGTCGACCGCGATCGGCGCCGCGACCGTCCACAGGGGACATTCGTACGCCCTGCTCGGCGACCTGACGTTCCTGCACGACGCGAGCGGCCTGCTGACCGGGCCCGCCGAACAGCGCCCCGACCTGACGATCGTGGTGCTCAACGACGACGGCGGCGGCATCTTCTCCCTGCTGGAGCAGGGGGCGCCCGAGCACAACGCCAGCTTCGAGCGGGTCTTCGGCACGCCGCACGGCGCCGACCTCGGTGCCCTGTGCGCCGGTTACCGCGTGCCGCACGTCGTCGCCGAGACGCTCACCGAGTTCCGCGCGGCGCTCAAGCCCGCGCCGGGGCTGCGCGTGGTGGAGGTCCGCGTGGACCGAACGCGTCACCGCGAGCTGCACGCGCGCCTCCGTACGGCGGTGTCGTCGGCCGTACGCGCTGTCTAGCCGATTTTGATCTCAGTCCAGAGGCTAGGAACCCCTCCTTCGGACGTGTCTCCGCGTCGATCGGCTGGCTACGTTCGAGCGCGCTGACAAATCCTGGGAGGATTCGCAATGCGCTTGAAGACTCGCGCCGGCTTCGCCGGATTGACCGCGTGCGTCGTCTCGGTGCTGCTCGCCGGCAGCGCGGCCGCCGCACCCGCGCCCGGCTCGATCGGCATCGGCGACCCGTACTACCCGCACGCCGGGAACGGCGGCTACGACGTCGGTCACTACGACCTCCGCCTGACCTACCAGCCCGCCACCGACCTGCTGTCTGGCGCCACGACGATCCTGCTCACCGCGACGCAGGACCTCTCGGCGTTCAACCTCGACTTCGGGCTGAAGGTGTCGAGCGTCCGGGTCAACAACCGGCCCGCGAAGTTCGCGACGTCGACCGACGGCACCGGTGAGCTCACCGTCACGCCGGCCTCGCCGCTGAAGAAGGGCCAGACGGCGACCGTCGTCGTCGCCTACGCGGACACCCCGTCGAAGGTGAAGATCGACGGCTTCACCGCCTGGAAGAAGACCCCGGACGGCGCGCTGGCCGTCGACGAGCCGCAGAGCGCGGCCTGGTGGTTCCCGTCCAACGACCACCCGACCGACCTGGCCACCTACGACGTCTCGGTCGAGGTCCCGAACGACGTCGCCGCGCTGTCGAACGGCACGCTCGTCCGCAAGACGGTGCAGCGGCCCGGCTGGACGCGCTGGAACTGGCGCAGCACCAAACCGCAGGCGACGTACCTCACGTCGCTGGAGGTCGGCAAGTTCGAGGTGAACGAGCAGACCACGCCGGACGGCAAGCCGTTCATCACCGCCTACGGCGCCGACCTCGGCGAATCGCTCGGCGCGGCCAAGGCCAGCATCGAGCGGACGCCGGAGATCACCGAATTCCTCGCCTCGAAGTTCGGGCCCTACCCGTTCGAGGCGCAGGGCGGCGTCGTCACCACCGGCATCACCTTCGCGCTGGAGAACCAGACCCGGCCGGTGTACGGCGCCAGGGCCTTCCGGAGCGGCTCCAACACCTCGATCGTGGCGCACGAGCAGGCGCACCAATGGTTCGGAGACAGCGTCACGCTCGGCAAGTGGAGCGAGATCTGGCTGAACGAGGGCTTCGCCTCCTACGGCGAGTTCCTGTGGTCGGAGGAGAGCGGCGAGGGCACAGCCGACGAACTCGCCCAGTACATCTACGACTCGATTCCGGCCGAGGACCCGTTCTGGCAGGTCCTGCCCGCCGACCCCGGTGCGGACAACCAGTTCGACGCGGCCGTCTACGACCGCGGCGCGCTCGCGGTGCACGCGTTGCGCAAGGCCGTGGGCGACGACACGTTCTTCCGGATCCTGCAGACCTGGCAGCAGGTGAAGAAGGCCAAGTCGGCGGTGATCCCGGAGTTCATCGCGCTCGCGGAGCGGATCTCGGGCAAGCCGCTGTACGACCTGTTCCAGACGTGGCTGTACACCAAGGGCAAGCCCGCCGTGGGCCCGAACGGTGCGCAGGCGGCATTGCGGGCCGCTGTGGCCCCGGTCGCACCGAAGTCGTACCCGCAGATCAAGGCGACCCATGAATTCCTCGCCGAGCGACACGCCCACTGACGGGTAGCGATACGCTCGCGGCGTGACGGCCAAAGCGGAGCGGGTGAGGCGCATCGGGTGGTATGCCGCCCTCGTTGTCGCCTCACTCGTCACCGTGCTCGGCGTCTCGCTGCTGTTCGCCGCCATCCGGAACGACAGCGCGATCGAAGCGGAGCTCGGGCAGGCGACCGCGCAGGTCGAGTCGGTGGCCTTCGACCGCACGATCATCAACTACGCGACCCCCGACGGCATCATGCACAGCCCGGCCAACGGGGTGCTCTACCCCTCGGGCCTGGCCGCCGGGCAGCTGGTGAACATCGAGTACGACGTCGGCGACCCGGAACTCGCCCGGGTGGCCGGGCGCTCGGCGGCGAACACACTGCTGCCGCTGGGGAGCATGATCTTCTTCACCTGGCTGATCGCCGGCCCGCTCCTTTGGTGGATCCGGGGGCAACGGCTGGCCTACCGGCGCTCGCTCGCCGAGTCGTCCGTCTGATCACGCGTGTCGTCCCTCTGATCACGCGAGTTACGCCCCCAATCACGCGAGTTACGTCCCCAATCACGTGAGTTACGCCCCCAATCACGCGAATCTCGCGCCCAATCACGTGAGTTCCGTGCTCAGTCGCGCGAGCTTGCCGCGCGGCACCGGCGAACACGTGTGATCAGACGGCGCACTCACGTGATCAGATGGACGACTCGCGTGATTGAACGGACGTCTCGCGTGATCGGAAGGCGAACTCGCGTGATCAGGGGCGTAACTCGCGTGCTTGGAGACGTAACTCGCGTGCTTGGAGGCGTAACTCAGCCCACCGACTCCTGCCACCAGCCCAGGACCTCGTCGGCCACCCCCGGTGCCGCGACCAGCAGGGCGTCGACGGGCAGGGCCGTCCCTTCCCCGTGCCGGTCCAGGACCACGGCACCCGCCTCGATGGCCAGCGCGACCGATCCGGCGACGTCCCATTCGCGGTAGCTGTGCAGCACCGCCGCGGCCGCGTGCCCCAGCGCGACCTGCGCGATCGCCAGCGCCGCCGAGCCGAGCACCCGGACGCCGGCGTGCGCGGCGGCGGCCCGTTCGATGAACTGGCCCATCCCGGGCCAGACACCCTTGCGCGTGAGTTCCGTGCAGACGATCGCGCCGGCGGTCCCGCATCGGTCGGTGAGCGTGATCGGCTTGCCGTTCGCCCGCGCGCCGCGGCCGCGGGCGGCGGCGTAGATCTGGGCGCGGTACGGGTCCGCGACCACGCCGACCACCGGGCCCGAAGCGTCGATCAGGGCGAGGCTGTACGCGCACCAAGGCACCCCGGCGACGTAGTTCGCGGTGCCGTCGACCGGGTCGACCACCCAGCGGTATTCCGCGACGTCGGCACCGTGGTCGGCACCGAATTCACCGCCGACGACGGGGATACCGGGGAATTCCGCGGTCAGCACGCGCCGGGTGTGGCGTTCGAGGATCCGGTCGGTGTCGGTGACCCAGTCGAAGGGCGAGTCCTTCGGATCGGGCTGGGCGCCCCGGCCCGCGGTCGCGGTGATCACGTCGGTCGCGTCGTTGGCCAGCCGCCCGGCCACTTCGAGGGCCCTCGACACCAGCCCGGGCTCGACGGGCTGAGGCGGCCTAGACGACAGGAGGGTCATGCCTGACTAGTGTGGCCGAGCCTGGTTTACGGAACACGACCTTGAGATGACATGTCGTCTGTTCCGTTTTTGTTGGCGTGGGTGTCACAACCGGATGCGACAGTGATCCGCGTGCGAGTCGCGATAGTCACCGAAAGTTTCCTGCCCCAGGTGAACGGCGTGACCAACTCCGTGCTCCGCGTCGTGGAACACCTCCGCGACCGCGCGCACGACGTGCTGATCATCGCCCCCGGGCCGGGTCCCGTGGAGTACCTCGGCGCCCCGGTCGTGCGCATTCCCGCCCTCGATTTCCCCGGCGTGAACTCCCTCCCGGTCGGCGTGCCGACCAGGACGGTGCTCACCGCACTGGCCGATTTCGGGCCGGACGTGGTGCATCTGGCGTCGCCGTTCGTGGTCGGCGCCCGCGGGCTCGCCGCGGCCCGGCGGCTGCGGGTGCCGTGTGTCGCGGTGTACCAGACCGACATCGCCGGTTTCGCCGCCGCGTACGGCTTCGGTATCGCCGCCCGCGCGGCCTGGCGCTGGGTGCGCCGCCTGCACTCGCGGGCCGACCGCACGCTCGCGCCGTCGACGGACTCGGTGGATCAGCTGAAACTGCACGGGATCCCGCGAGTGCACCGCTGGGCGCGCGGCGTCGACATCGAGCGGTTCTCCCCGGTCCACGCCGATCCCGCGTTGCGCGCCGAGCTGGCGCCGAACGGTGAACTGCTGGTCGGTTTCGTCGGCAGGCTCGCGCCCGAGAAGGAGGTCGAACGGCTGACCGCGCTCGCCGGGGTCGACGGGATCCGCGTGGTCGTCGTCGGTGACGGGCCGGAGCTGCCGATGCTGCGCGAACGGATCCCGGGCGCGGCGTTCCTCGGCGCCCGCTACGGCGAAGAGCTCTCCGCCGCGTACGCGAGCCTCGACGTGTTCGTCCACACAGGACCGCACGAGACGTTCTGCCAGGCCATCCAGGAGGCGATGGCGTCCGGGCTGCCGGTGCTGGCGCCGAACGCGGGCGGCCCGAAGGATCTGGTCCTGCCCGGCCGCACGGGATACCTGTTGCCCGCCGACCGGGCCGGGTTCGCGACGGCACTGGTGGACAAGGTCAACGACCTGCGCGACGAAGCACTGCGCGCCAGGCTGGGGGAGAAGGCGCGCAAGGTCGTGCTGGGCCGGACCTGGCCCGCCGTCTGCCACGAACTGGTCGGCCACTACGAGGCCGTCCAGGGCAAAGTCGCGCGCGCGGCCTGACCAATGCACATCGTCCAGCTGGCCAACTTCTACGGACCACGCTCGGGCGGGCTCCGCACGGCCCTGCACCACCTCGGCGCCGGATATGTGGCGAGCGGCCATCAAGTGACCCTCGTGGTGCCTGGGCGGCGCTACGCGGACGAGACGCTGCCCTCGGGCGTCCGCCGGTTTTCCCTTCCCGCACCGCGGATCCCGGGCACCGGCGGCTACCGCGCGGTCGATCCGCATCGCGTGCGCGCGGTGCTGGAACGTCTGGAGCCCGACAGGCTGGAAGTGTCCGACAGGCTGACCTTGCGCGGCATGGGCGTCTGGGCGCGGCGCAACGGCGTGCCCAGCATGGTGATCTCGCATGAGCGGCTGGACAGGCTGCTGGAGCAGTTCCTCATGCCGGAACCCGTCGCGCGGCGCGTCGCCGACGTCGCGAACCGGCGGATGGCGCGCCGCTACGACACGGTCGTCTGCACGACGGCGTTCGCCCGCGCGGAATTCGACCGGATCGCCGCACCGAACGTGCGCCGTGTCCCGCTCGGTGTCGACCTCGCGACGTTCACCCCGGCCCGGCGCGACGACGGCTGGCGGCACACGCTGACCGGGGACGCCGACGCGCTGATCGTCCACTGTGGACGCCTGTCGCCGGAGAAACACGTCGAGCGCAGCGTGGACACCGTCGCCGAGCTGACCGAAGCAGGGCACCGCGTGCGGCTGGTGATCGCCGGCGACGGCCCTCGGCGGCGTGCGCTGGAACGGCGGGCGCGCGGGCTTCCGGTGACCTTCCTCGGGTTCCTGTCCGGACGCGGCGACGTCGCGCGGCTGCTGGCCAGCGCCGACGTTTCCCTCGCGCCCGGTCCACACGAGACGTTCGGACTCGCGGCGCTGGAGGCGCTCGCTTCGGGCACTCCGGTGGTGGTTTCGGCGTCGTCCGCGCTGCGGGAGATCGTGCGACCCGGCTGCGGCGAGGCCGTCGACGATCTCGCCCCGGCGTTCGCGGGCGCCGTCACCGGTCTCCTGGAGCGCCCCGAGGACGCGCGGCGGGCGGCGGCGCGGGCGCGAGCGGAGGAATTCGCCTGGCCACGATCGGTACAGGGAATGCTCTCCGCGCTCGCCTGATCACTTTGTATCCATTTTGTACAACGGGCATTCATCGTCCCCTCACGCCATCGAGCGAGAGGACGGCACGTGAGGTTCGAAGTACTGGGCACGTTCAGCATCTCTTCCGGATCGCGGTCGGTCCCGCTGCACGGCCGGATGAGGAGAACGCTCCTCGGCGTGCTGCTGGTCCGCGCGAACACCTTCGTCCCGGTGAACGTGCTCACCGAGGCGCTGTGGGACAGCAAGTGGGAGCCGCGCGCGGTGCCGAAGCTGCACTGGCACGTCCACAAGCTGCGGCAGGCCCTGCCTGAAGGCGATCGGCTCGCCTTCGACAACGGCGGCTACCGCTTGGAGGTCCATCCCGGCGAACTCGACGTCGAGACCTTCGAGACGCTGGCGGGCCAAGCGTTGAAGGCCGCGGACCCCGCGCAGCGCGCCTCGCTGATCCGGCAGGCCCTCACGCACTGGCACGGCGCGCCCTACGAAGGCCTGGACGTCCCGCTGCTTTCGGACGAGACGATGCGTCTCTCGGAGCACCGGCTGGTCCTGCTCGAAGAGCTCTACCAGGCCGAACTGGACCTCGGGCGGCACGCGAGCGCGGCCGTCGAGCTGGCGGATCTGGTGCGGCGGAACCCGCTGCGGCAGCGTGCCCAGTACCTCCTGATGGACGCTCTTTGGCGAGCCGGGCGCACGTCCGACGCGCTGGCGGCGTACCGGCGTGCGCGCCGGATCTCGGTCGATCAGCTCGGCCTCGAACCGGGGCCGGAACTGCGGTTGCTGGAGCGGAGGATCCTCGCCGGCGAGGTCGCGGGGGCCGGTGCGCACCGTGCCCCGGCGTTGCTTCACCGGGCCAGGTGAACCTACGGCGCGTCGCTTTGCTCCCGCTTGGGTGACCTGTCTCAGAACTCCGGGGTTAGGGTTCGAGGTATGTCCCGAGCGAGTCTTGACAAGGATCCGCACGAAGTCGCCGCCATGTTCGACGACGTCGCGGACGGCTACGACCGCGCGAATTCGTTCATGACCTTCGGCTTCGACCGCCGCTGGCGCACCATCACCGGCCGGGTGCTGGACGCCAAACGCGGCGAGAAGGTGCTGGACCTCGCGGCGGGCACCGGCGTGTCCACGGTCGAGTACGCGCGCAACGGCGCGTGGTGCCTCGCGGCGGACTTCTCGGTCGGCATGCTCAAGGCGGGTAAGCACCGCGGCGTCCCGATGGTGGCCGCGGACGCGATGAAGCTGCCGTTCGCCGACGAGAGCTTCGACGCGGTGACCATCTCGCTCGCGCTGCGGAACTTCGTCGACACCAAGGCCGCGCTCACCGAGATCGCGCGCGTGGTCAAACCGGGCGGCCGTCTGGTGATCTGCGAGGTGTCGACGCCCACATTCGGCCCGATCCGGTTCCTGCACCGGAAGTTCATCGCGAAGCTGCTCACCTGGGTCGGAGCTAGGACCTCGTCGAACCCCGAGGCCTACTCCTACCTGGCCGAATCCATGCTCGCGTGGCCGGATCAGCGGACGCTGGGCGAGATCATCGCGAGCGCCGGGTGGACCGAGGTGGAGTGGCTGAACCTCACGTTCGGCGTCGTCGCCATCCACCGCGCGAAGAAGCCATCCGTAAACTCGCGCGCATGACCCGTCGCAATGCTGACCACGACGCCGAAGTCATCGTCGTCGGTGCCGGACCGGCCGGCTCCACCGCCGCCACGTACCTCGCCCGCGCGGGCGTCGACGTGCTGCTGCTGGAGAAGACCGAGTTCCCGCGCGAGAAGGTGTGCGGCGACGGTCTGACCCCGCGCGGCGTCAAGCAGCTCATCGACCTGGGGATCGACACCAGCGAGGACGCGGGCTGGGTGCACAGCCGCGGCCTGCGGATCCTCACCGGCGAGCTCACGCTGGAGCTCGACTGGCCGGACCTGACCAGCTACCCGCCGTACGGCGTTTCGCGGACCCGTCAGGACTTCGACGACCTGCTCGCGAAGACCGCGGTCAAGGCGGGCGCGCGGCTCTACGAGCGCACCACCGTCACGGGCGCCATCACCAGCCCCACCGGCCGCGTGATCGGCGTCGAGGCGAAGGTCGGCCCGGAGAAGACGCCGGTGAGCTACCGCGCTCCGCTGGTACTGGCCTGCGACGGCGTCTCCGCGCGGCTCGCGCTGAGCGTCGGCATCCAGAAGAACGAGAAGCGCCCGATGGGCGTCGCGGTGCGGCAGTACTACAAGAGCCCGCGCCACGACGACCCGTTCATCGAGGGCCACCTGGAGCTGTGGGACCGCTCGGACCCGCGCGACCCCAAGCTGCTGCCCGGCTACGGCTGGGCGTTCCCGCTGGGCGACGGCACGGTGAACGTCGGCCTCGGCATGCTGTCGACGTCGGCCGCGTTCCGCAGCACCGACTACCGCGCGCTGCTGCGCCAGTGGCTCGACGGGACGCCCGAGGAATGGGGCTACCGCGAGGAGAACGCCATCGGCAAGGTCGGCGGCGCCGGTCTCCCGATGGGCTTCAACCGCACCCCGCACTACCGCGACGGCCTGCTGCTGCTCGGCGACGCGGGCGGCATGGTCAGCCCGTTCAACGGCGAGGGCATCTCGGCCGCGATGGAGTCCGCGCAGCTGGCGTCGGAGTTCGTCGTGCAGGCGCTGGCCCGCCGCGAAGGCCCTTCGCGCGAGCGTGCGCTTGAGGGCTACCCGCGCGCCGTCGCGGAGCTCATGGGCGGCTACTACCGGCTCGGCAACGTGTTCGCGAAGCTGATCGGGAAGCCGAAGGTCATGCACGCCGCGACGAAGTACGGACTGCGCATCAACTCGATCCTTCCGTTGGTGTACAAGGGACTTTCGGGCTGCTACGACGCCAAGGGCGGGGACGGCGTCGACCGTCTGATCGCCGCTCTGGCGCGCGCCACCCCCTCCCCGCGCTGACGCTCTCGCAACTCGCGTGAAGGCCCCCTTCCCTCGGCTCAGCCGAGGGAAGGGGGCCTTCACGCGCTTGGGGCTCCACACGTCTGGACCAGTCACGGGTACTCCGGGCAGTGGTATCGGTCACAGGACAAATGTGGCCAAAGGGACCCCTGAAGCCGATCTTGGGAACGACGTCGCAGGTCATCGGTACCGCACGCCGGAAGTAACCGTACTGGCCGTGCGGTCAAGTTAGGGCAGCCTTATAGCACGGGGCCTAGGGACAAGAATGTGAGTCACGTCCTACACTCGCCCCATGCTTTGTGAATCGCTTCACATCCTCGACGGGAGGCTTGTGAACTATTTCACAAGCAAGGGGGCCGTCATGCACGGCCCGTAAGGGTTGCCTTACCCCCGGCGGTGTGACCCAGGTGACTTAGGGTGCCGACCGAGGGAAGCGGTGAACCCCGACTCGAAAACCGCAGCGGCGCGGAAAGGATGGCGAAAACCCCGTGCTGATGTTGCCCGTGCTGACCCAGGCGAGCACCCCCTCGGTGCCCAACCTGGACATGTACCTCCCCCTGGTCCTCTTGTTCGTCCTCGCTCTCGCGTTCGCGGTGCTGTCGGTGCTGCTCGGCCCGCTCGTCGGCCCGAGCCGCGCCAACAAGGCGAAGCTCGCGGCCTACGAATGCGGTATCGAACCGTCGCCGCAGCCGGTCGTCGGCGGCGGCCGGATGCCGGTCGCGTACTACATCACCGCGATGCTGTTCATCCTGTTCGACATCGAGATGGTCTTCCTCTACCCGTTCGCGGTCTCCGCGGACGCGCTGGGCATGTTCGGCCTGGTGGAGATCGTGCTGTTCATCGCGACGGTCGGTTTCGCGTACGCCTACGTGTGGCGTCGCGGCGGCCTGGATTGGAACTAGAGAAGCATGGGCCTCGAAGAAAAACTCCCCAACGGCATCCTCCTGGCCAGTCTCGAAGGCCTGGTGAACTGGGCCCGCAAGAACTCGATGTGGCCCGCCACCTTCGGTCTCGCCTGCTGCGCGATCGAGATGATGACCGTCGGCGGTTCCCGTTACGACATCGCGCGTTTCGGCATGGAGCGCTTCAGCGCGACGCCGCGCCAGGCGGATCTGATGATCGTCGCCGGCCGCGTCACGCAGAAGATGGCGCCGGTGCTCCGCCAGATCTACGACCAGATGGCCGAGCCCAAGTGGGTGCTGGCGATGGGCGTCTGCGCCTCGTCCGGCGGGATGTTCAACAACTACGCCGTGGTGCAGGGCGTCGACCACATCGTCCCGGTCGACATGTACCTCCCCGGCTGCCCGCCGCGCCCCGAGATGCTGCTCGACGCGATCCTGAAGCTGCACGCCAAGATCCAGGACGAGCCGATCAACGCCCGCCGGGCCGCGATCCGCGCCGCCAGCGGTGAGCGCACCGAGCTGATCGCCTCCTCGATCAAGTACGCGAAGAAGTGAGCGACGTGCCCGAAGAAAACTCCCCCGAAACCCCGGAAACCGGCGGCGAGCAGTCCAGCGCCGAACGGTCCGCAGGCGGCCTCGAGCCCCAGGGCACCCGTCCGGCCGAGCCGGTCGTCACCGGTAAAGAGCGCCAGGGCATGTTCGGCGTCAGCGGCACCGGTGACACCTCCGGTTACGGCGGCGTCCGCCTCCCCGCGTACAGCCCGCCCCCGGCGGAGCGCCCGTACGGCGGCTGGTTCGACGAGTTCGCCGACGAGTTCTACGCGGCCTTGGCGGACAACAAGATCCCGGCGAACGCGATCCTGCAGACCACGGTCGACCGCGGCGAGATCACCTTCTACGTCTCCCGCGACCACCTCGTCGAGATCGCCAAGGTCCTGCGCGACGACACGGGTCTCCGCTTCGAGCTGCTCAGCTCGGTCTCGGGCGTGGACTACGGCGTCGACGTCCCGCAGCGGCTGCACTCGGTCTACCACTTCACTTCGATGACGTACCGCCGCCGCATCCGGCTGGAGGTCACGCTCGACATCGAAGACCCGCACGTCCCGTCGCTGGTCGGGGTCTACCCGACGGCCGACTGGCAGGAGCGGGAAGCCTGGGACATGTTCGGCATCGTCTACGACGGTCACCCGGCGCTGACCCGCATCCTCATGCCGGACGACTGGGACGGCCACCCCCAGCGCAAGGACTACCCGCTCGGCGGGATCCCGGTCGAATACAAGGGCGCGGAGATCCCGCCGCCGGACCAGCGGAGGTCGTACTCGTGAGCACCGAACACCTCTCCGACGTCACCACGGGCACGGACACTTCTCCTGAGGGCAGCGACAGCGTCCCCGTAGCCGACTCCCGCGACACCACCGAAGGCCGCGTCTACACCGTTTCCGGCGGTGACTGGGAAGACCTCATCGAGGACTCCCGCCACGACGAGCGCATGGTCATCAACATGGGCCCGCAGCACCCGTCGACGCACGGCGTGCTCCGGCTCGTGCTGGAGATGGAGGGCGAGACCGTCACCCAGCTCCGCTCGGTCATCGGCTATCTCCACACCGGGATCGAGAAGAACTGCGAGTACCGCACGTGGACCCAGGGCGTCACCTTCGTGACGCGCATGGACTACCTCGCCCCGCTGTCGACCGAGATGGCGTACTGCCTCGGCGTCGAGAAGCTGCTCGGCATCCAGGCCCCGCGCCGCGCCGAGCTGCTGCGCGTGATGCTGCTGGAGATCAACCGCATCGGCTCGCACCTGGTCTACATCGCCACCGGCGGCATGGAACTCGGTGCCACCACGGCGATGACGCTCGGCTTCCGTGAGCGCGAAGAGGTCCTGCACCTGCTGGAGCACCTCACCGGTCTCCGGATGAACCACGCGTTCATCCGCCCCGGCGGTCTCGCGCAGGACATGCCGGACGACTACCAAGAGGTGGTCAGCGCGTTCGTCAAGACGATGGACGAGCGGCTTCCCCTGTACGACAAGCTCTTCACCGGTCAGCCGATCTGGCGCAACCGGCTCAAGGGCGTCGGATACCTGCCGGTCGACGCTTGCCTCGCGCTCGGCGTCACCGGCCCGGTGCTGCGCAGCGCCGGTCTCCCGTGGGACATGCGCAAGACCGAGCCGTACTCGCGCTACGACGAGTTCGAGTTCGACATCCCGACCTCGACCGAGGCGGACTGCTGGGCGCGCTATCTGCTGCGGGTCGAGGAGATGCACCAGAGCCTGCGGATCATCAAGCAGTGCCTGAAGAAGCTCGAGCCGGGCCCGGTCATGGTCGAGGACAAGAAGGTCGCTTGGCCGGCGCAGCTCTCGATCGGCAGCGACGGCATGGGCAACTCGCTCGAGCACGTCCGCAAGATCATGGGCCAGTCGATGGAATCGCTGATCCATCACTTCAAGCTGGTCACCGAGGGCTTCAAGGTCCCGCCGGGCCAGACCTACACGTCGGTGGAATCGCCGCGCGGCGAACTCGGCGTGCACCTGGTCTCCGACGGCGGCACCAGGCCGCTGCGGGTCCACGTGCGCGAACCGAGTTTCGTGAACCTGCAGTCGATGCCCGCGATGGCCGAAGGCGGCCTGGTGGCGGACGTGATCGCCGCCATCGCCTCGATCGACCCCGTCATGGGGGGAGTGGACCGTTGAGCACCCAGCCCGGAACGACACCGACGCCCGAGCCCGGCACCAGCCTGGCCGAGCAGACCCATATCGCCGCCGGTGGTGACGTCGACGTGATCGCGATCGCGCCGGATCCCGCCGAGGCGGAGGGGATCCTGGAGAACGCGAAGCTCGAAGACATCTTCGACGCCGACACCTACGCCAAGGCGCAGAACCTGATCGCGCGGTACCCGCAGTCGCGGTCGGCGCTGCTGCCGATGCTGCACCTGGTGCAGTCGGTGCAGGGTTACGTGAGCCAGGAGGGCATCGCCTTCTGCGCGCAGAACCTTGACCTGTCCGACGCCGAGGTCAGCGCGGTCGCGACGTTCTACACCATGTACAAGCGCCGCCCGTGCGGCGAGCACCTGGTGAGCGTCTGCACGAACACGCTGTGCGCGGCCATGGGCGGCGACGCGATCTACAAGAAGCTCCAGACGCACCTCGGTTCCGAGGAGAAGCCGTTGGGGCACAACGAGACCGCGGGCACGCCGAACGAGCCCGGCTCGATCACCCTCGAACACGCCGAATGCCTCGCGGCCTGTGACCTCGCTCCGGTCATCCAGGTCAACTACGAGTACTTCGACAACCAGACCGAGGAAAAGGCCGTCGCGCTGGTCGACGCGTTGCAGGCGGGCAAGAAGCCGGCCCCGACGCGCGGCGCGCCGCTGACGAACTTCAAGGGCGCCGAACTGCAGCTCGCCGGGTTCTTCCCGGAGGACGCGCAGCAGTACCGCACGGACGTCGACGGTCCTTCGCAGGCCGTCGAAACCCTGCGGGGAGCGCAGGTCGCGCAGGACCGCGGCTGGACCGCGCCCGCGATGAAGGACGTTCCGCTTCCGGAAGTGGAGAAGAAGTAATGGCCGATCCCATCACTCCGGTCCTCACGAAGCGCTGGCTTTCGCCCAACTCCTGGACGATCCAGTCCTACGAAGCCCTCGAGGGCTACACCGCGATCCGCAAGGCGCTCAAGGCCACTCCCGAGCAGATCGTCCAGCTGGTCAAGGACTCCGGCCTCCGCGGCCGTGGCGGCGCGGGCTTCCCGGCCGGCATCAAGTGGTCCTTCATGCCGCCGAACGAGGACAAGCCGCACTACCTCGTCATCAACGCCGACGAGGGTGAGCCGGGCACCTGCAAGGACATCCCGCTGATGATGGCGGACCCGCACTCGCTGATCGAGGGCTGCATCATCGCCTCGTACGCGATGCGCTCGCACCACTGCTTCATCTACGTCCGCGGCGAGGCGCTGCACTGCATCCGCCGTCTCAACGCGGCCGTGCGCGAGGCGTACGAAGCGGGCTACCTCGGCAAGAACATCCTCGACTCCGGATTCGACCTCGACATCACCGTGCACGCGGGAGCCGGGGCGTACATCTGCGGCGAAGAGACGGCGCTGCTGGACTCGCTGGAAGGCCGTCGCGGCCAGCCGCGGCTCAAGCCGCCGTTCCCGGCCGCCGCGGGTCTGTACGCCGCGCCGACCACGGTGAACAACGTCGAGACCATCGCCAGCGCGCCGTACATCGTCAACGGTGGTTCGGACTGGTTCCGCCAGATGGGCCGCGAGAAGTCGCCCGGTCCGAAGATCTACTCGATCTCCGGCCACGTCGAGAAGCCCGGCCAGTACGAATGCCCGCTCGGCACCACGCTGCGCGAGCTGCTGGACATGGCGGGCGGCATGAAGGACGGCATCCCGCTGAAGTTCTGGACGCCGGGTGGGTCCTCCACGCCGATGTTCACCGCGGAGCACCTCGATGTCCCGCTGGACTTCGAGGGCGCGGCGGAAGCCGGGTCGATGCTGGGCACGACGGCCGTGCAGGTCTTCAACGAGACCGTTTCCGTGCCGTGGGCCGTGATGAAGTGGACGCAGTTCTACGAGCACGAGTCCTGCGGCAAGTGCACGCCGTGCCGCGAGGGCACGTACTGGCTGGCGCAGATCCTGGAGCGCATGGTCGAGGGCCACGGCACCGAGGAGGACATCGACACCCTGCTCGACGTCTGCGACAACATCCTCGGCCGCTCGTTCTGCGCCCTCGGCGACGGCGCGGTCTCGCCGATCCAGAGCGGGATCAAGTACTTCCGCGAGGAATTCCTCGCACTGTGTGAAACCAACAAGCGCGAACTGGTGGGGGCGCAGGCATGACGATCGCACCCGACAAGCCGGGAACGTCCACAGAGGACACTCCGGTTCCCGAAGGCCACGTCAAGCTGGTCATCGACGGTGAAGAGGTCATCGCGCCCAAGGGCGAGCTGCTGATCCGCACCGCCGAACGGCTCGGCACGGTCATCCCGCGCTTCTGCGACCACCCGCTGCTCGACCCGGCGGGCGCCTGCCGCCAGTGCCTGGTCGAGGTCGAGATGGGCGGCCGCCCGATGCCGAAGCCGCAGGCCTCGTGCACCATGACGGTCGCCGACGGCATGGTCGTGAAGACCCAGCTGACCTCGGCCGTCGCGGACAAGGCCCAGCAGGGTGTGATGGAGCTGCTGCTCATCAACCACCCGCTGGACTGCCCGATCTGCGACAAGGGCGGCGAATGCCCGCTGCAGAACCAGGCGCTCGCGCACGGCCGCGCGGACTCCCGCTTCGTCGACACGAAGCGGACGTTCCCGAAGCCGCTGCCGATCTCCTCGCAGGTCCTGCTCGACCGCGAGCGGTGCGTGCTCTGCCAGCGCTGCACCCGGTTCTCCCGCGAGATCGCCGGCGACCCGTTCATCGAGCTGCTCGAACGCGGCGCCCACCAGCAGATCGGTACCGCGGAGACCGCGGACGTGCTGGACCTGGCTTCGCGGACGACGTCGGGCCAGCCGTTCCAGTCGTACTTCTCCGGCAACGTCATCCAGATCTGCCCGGTCGGCGCGCTGACGTCGGCCGCGTACCGGTTCCGTTCGCGGCCGTTCGACCTGGTGTCCTCGCCGAGCGTGTGCGAGCACTGCTCGTCCGGCTGCGCCGAGCGGACCGACTTCCGCCGCGGCAAGGTCATGCGGAAGCTCGCGGGCGACGACCCCGAGGTCAACGAAGAGTGGATCTGCGACAAGGGCCGGTTCGCCTTCCGTTACGCCACCGCCGACGACCGCATCCGCCGTCCGCTGATCCGCAACGCCGACGGCGTGCTCGAAGAGGCTTCCTGGACCGACGCGCTGCGCGCGGCCGCGGCCGGGCTCGCCGAGGCGCGGGACGGCAAGGGCGCCGCGGTGCTGACCGGTGGCAGGTTGACTGTCGAGGACGCCTACGCGTACTCGAAGTTCGCGCGGATCGCCTTGGGCACCAACGACATCGACTTCCGCGCGCGTCCGCACTCGGCCGAGGAGCTGGGCTTCCTCGCGTCGCACGTGGTCGGGACGACGCCGGAAAGCGGCGTCACCTTCCGCGAGATCGAGCGGGCGCGCACGGTGCTGTGCGTCGCGTTCGAGCCGGAGGACGAGGCGCCGATCGTGTTCCTGCGGCTGCGCAAGGCGGCCCGCAAGAACCGCACCCGCGTCGTCCACTTGGGACAGTGGACCACCTCTTCGGTCCGCAAGACCTTCGGCGAGCTGCTGGCCTGCGCGCCGGGCGCCGAGGCCGCCGCGATCGACGGCATCGCGCAGCACGCGCAGGACGTCGACCAGGCGCTGGCCTCGGAAGGCGCTGTGATCCTCGTCGGCGAGCGTGCCGCCGAGGTGCCCGGCCTGTTCTCGGCCCTGCACCGGCTGGTGGAGCGCACCGGCGCCCGGCTCGCGTGGATCCCGCGTCGCGCGGGTGAACGCGGTGCCCTGGCGGCGGGCGCGGCGCCGACGCTGCTGCCCGGTGGCCGCCCGGTCGCCGACGCCGCGGCTCGCGCCGAGGTCGAAAAGGCTTGGGGCGTCACCCTTCCCGCCACGGAGGGCCGCGACACCACCGCCATCCTCAAGGCGGCCGCCGAGAACGGACTCGACGGCCTGCTGGTCGGCGGCGTCGACCCGGGCGACCTGCCGGATCCGGGCCTGGCGTTGCGGGCACTCGTGAACGCGAAGTTCGTGGTGAGCCTGGAGCTGCGGCACAGCGCGGTCACCGAGCACGCGAACGTCGTCCTCCCGATCGCCCCGGCGGTCGAGAAGGCGGGCAGCTACCTGAACTGGGAAGGCCGCCGCCGCGAGTTCGCCGTCACCCTCGAAGGCACCGGCGCCCTGCCGGACTGCCGGGTGCTCGACACCCTCGCCGTCGAGATGGACGCGGACATCTTCACGCAGACCCCGGCCGCTTCCGCCGCCGATCTGGCGAAGCTGCCCGTCAGGACCGAGCCCGCGACCTTCGAGCCGGTGGCGGCCGCCGCCGCGAGCGCGGGGAACGGCAAGGTCCTCCTCGCCACCTGGCGCCAGCTGATCGACAACGGTTCGCTGCAGGACGGCGAGCCGCACCTCAAGGGCACGCAGCGCGAGGTCGTCGCCAAGCTCTCGGCGAAGACCGCCGAAGGCTTGGGCAAGACCGTGAAGGTCTCCACCGAACGCGGTTCCATCACGTTGCCGATCGAGGTCGCGGACCTGCCGGACGGCGTCGTGTGGCTCCCGGGCAACTCCGACGGCTCGGCCGTCCGCGCCTCCCTCGGCGCGGGGCACGGTTCGGCCGTCACCCTCACCGGAGGTGAGAAGTGACTCCGTTGCTCAGCCAGATGCCGGACGCCGCCGAGCGGGCGGCGCTGCTGGCCGACGACCCGTTGTGGCTGATCCTGATCAAAACGGTCGTCATCCTGCTGATCGGTCCGATCCTGACGATCTTCCTGATCGTCTGGGAGCGCAAGGCCGTCGGCCGGATGCAGAACCGTCCCGGCCCCAACCGGGTCGGGCCCGGCGGCTACCTGCAGTCCCTCGCGGACGCGATCAAGCTGCCGTTCAAGGAACAGATCATCCCGGACACCGCCGACCGCAAGGTGTACTTCCTCGCGCCGGTGATCTCCGCGGTGCCGGCGCTGATCGCGCTGGCCGCGATCCCGTTCGGCCCGGTGGTCTCGATCTTCGGTGAGCGCACCACGCTCCAGCTGGTCGACCTGCCGGTCGGCGTGCTGGTGATCCTGGCCTGCTCCTCGATCGGCGTGTACGGACTGGTGCTGGCGGGTTGGTCCTCCGGCTCGCCGTATCCGCTGCTCGGTGGGTTGCGAAGCGCGGCTCAGGTGATCTCGTACGAGATCGCGATGGGTCTCTCCATCGTCGGCGTCATCCTCTACGCGGGTTCGATGTCGACCTCGCAGATCGTCGAGTCACAGCAGACCGGCTGGTACTTCTACCTGCTGCTGCCGAGCTTCGTGATCTACCTGATCTCCATGGTCGGCGAGACCAACCGCGCCCCGTTCGACCTCCCCGAGGCCGAATCCGAGCTGGTCGGCGGTTTCCACACCGAGTACAGCTCGATGAAGTTCGCGATGTTCTTCCTCGCCGAGTACGTCAACATGGTGATCGTCTCGGCGTTCGCGACGACGTTGTTCCTCGGTGGCTGGAAGTTCCCGTTCGTCGGCGCCGACCACGCGCTGAACCAGGGCTGGCTCCCGCTGATCTGGTTCTCCGCCAAGCTGTTCATCCTGCTGTTCGGCTTCATCTGGCTGCGCGGCACGCTGCCGCGGCTGCGGTACGACCAGTTCATGCGGCTGGGCTGGAAGGTCCTGGTCCCGGTCAACCTGGTCTGGATCGTCGTGATCGTCACGGTCCGCGCGATCAAGAACTCGGGCGGCCTCTCCACCCCGCAGATCCTCATCGGCGGCGGCGCGCTCATCCTCGTCGTCGTCATCCTGAGCCTGCTGCTGCCGGACAAGAAGGTCCCGGACGACGACTACGTCCCGGTGACCGGTGGCGGGTTCCCGGTGCCGCCGCTCGACCTGCAGGTTCCGGACAAGACTCCGCGTCAGAAGGCCATCGCGAAGGCCGAAGCCCGGGCTGCCAAGCGCAAGCCCGCGGCGGTTTCCAGTGGAAGGGAGGCCGGCGATGGGGATGTTTGATCCCATCAAGGGTTTCGGTGTCACCTTCGGGATGATGTTCAAGAAGGTCGCCACCGAGGAGTACCCGGAGGCAGGCGCCCCCGCCGCTCCGCGTTACCACGGCAGGCATCAGCTCAACCGGCATCCGGACGGGCTGGAGAAATGCGTCGGCTGCGAGCTGTGCGCGTGGGCCTGCCCGGCGGACGCGATCTTCGTCGAAGGCGGCGACAACACCGAAGAGGCGCGGTACTCGCCCGGTGAGCGGTACGGCGCCGACTACCAGATCAACTACCTGCGCTGCATCGGCTGCGGGTTGTGCGTCGAGGCCTGCCCGACCCGATCCCTGACGATGATCAACTTCTACGAGCTGGCCGACGACGACCGGCAGCGGTTGATCTACACCAAGGAAGACCTCCTCGCGCCGCTGCTGCCCGGTATGGAGCAGCCGCCGCACCCGATGCGGCTCGGCGACAACGAGCAGGACTACTACGTCAACGGCCCGGAACTCGCACGGAAGCCCGCTGAGCCGAAGGAGCCGGTCCAGTGATCACGGCTTTCCTCGCGCAGACGGACGTTTCGGCAGGCATCACCACCGGCGAGACGATCGCGTTCTGGGTGCTCGGCCCGCTCGCGCTGCTCGGCGGGCTCGGCATGATCTTCTCCCGCAACGCCGTGCACTCGGCGCTGTGGCTGGTGCTCACGATGCTGTGCCTCGGCGCGCTGTACATGATCCAGCAGGCGCCGTTCCTCGGCTTCACGCAGATCATCGTCTACACCGGCGCGATCATGATGCTGTTCCTGTTCGTGCTGATGCTGGTCGGCCGGGAGAGTTCCGACTCGGTCGTCGAAGTGCTGCGCGGACAGCGGGTCATGGCGACCCTGCTCGGCATCGGCGTCGGCGGGCTGCTCGCCGCGGGTCTCGCCCGCGCGATGGCCAACGTGACCCCGGCCCTGCCGGTCGACCCGGCGAACGTCGACGGCGGCGGCCCCGGCGGGCTGGGACGGCTGATCTTCACCAAGTACCTGTTCCCGTTCGAGCTCACCTCGGCGCTGCTGATCACCGCCGCGCTCGGCGCGATGGTGCTCGCGTTCACCGACCGGCACGCCAAGGGCGGCAAGAAGAACCAGAAGGAACTCGTCGTCGACCGGTTCACCGGAAAGCACGATCGGCCTTCGCCGCTGCCCGGCCCCGGTGTCTTCGCCACGGCCAACTCGGTCGCCACCCCGGCGCTGCTGCCCGACGGCTCGATCGCCAGGGAGTCGCTCTCGGAGATCATCGAGTCGACTTCGGCCGCGCAGCTGGAAACCGAGCGCAAGCAGGTCGCCGGAACGGATCAAGGCCCGGACGCCCACGCGCTCGTAGGTAAGAAAGAAGGGGACGAGGAATGACCCCGACGTACTACCTGCTCCTGTCCGCGCTGCTGTTCGCCATCGGCGCGGTCGGGGTGCTGGTGCGCCGCAACGCGATCGTCGTGTTCATGTGCATCGAGCTGATGCTGAACGCGGCGAACCTGTCCCTGGTCACGTTCGCCCGGATCAACGGGTCGCTGGACGGCCAGGTGATGGCGTTCTTCGTGATGGTCGTGGCCGCCGCGGAGGTCGTGGTGGGGCTCGCGATCATCATGGCGATCTTCCGCACCCGGCGCTCGGCCTCGGTCGACGACACCAACCTGCTGAAGTACTAGGAGCACCGAGTTGACCGCATCATCGTGGCTGCTGGTGGCTTTTCCGGCCCTCGGCGCCCTTATTCTCCTGCTGGCGGGCAAGCGGGCCAGGGGCTGGGGACACCTCCTCGGCAGTGCGACCGTCTCGCTGTCCTTCGTCTACGGCCTGATCCTCTTCTTCACGGCCGACACGAAGGCCACCGCGGACGTCAAGCTGTTCTCGTGGATCCCGGTTTCGGCGCTGCAGGTCGACTTCGGGCTCCGGATCGACGCGCTGTCGCTGACGTTCGTGCTGCTGATCACCGGCGTCGGCATGCTGATCCACTTCTACTCGATCGGCTACATGGCCGAGGACCGCGACCGGTCGAGGTTCTTCGCGTACCTCAACCTGTTCGTCGCCTCGATGCTGATCCTGGTGCTGGGCAACAGCTTCGTGACGCTGTACCTCGGCTGGGAGGGCGTGGGTCTCGCGTCGTACCTGCTCATCGGCTGGTACCAGGACCGCCCGTCCGCGGCCACCGCGGCGAAGAAGGCGTTCCTGATGAACCGCGTCGGTGACGTCGGGCTCGCGCTGGCGATCTTCCTGATGTTCAAGTACGTCGGGAGCACCGGTTACGCCGAGGTCTTCGGCGCCGTCGGCCAGATCCCGACCGGCGCGGTCACCGCGATCGCGATCCTGCTGCTGCTGGGCGCCTGCGGTAAATCCGGTCAGTTCCCGCTTCAGGCATGGCTTCCGGACGCGATGGAGGGCCCGACCCCGGTCTCGGCCCTCATCCACGCGGCGACGATGGTCACCGCCGGCGTCTACCTGGTCGCCCGCGCGCACGAGATCTTCAACGCCACCGCGGACGGCCGCCTGATCGTCACCCTCGTCGGTACGGTCACGCTGCTGATCGGGTGCATCATCGGCTGCGCCTACGACGACATCAAGAAGGTCCTGGCGTACTCCACGGTCAGCCAGATCGGTTACATGATGCTGGCCGTCGGCCTCGGCCCGATCGCCTACGCGCTCGGCATCATGCACCTGGTGGCGCACGGTTTCTTCAAGGCCGGGCTGTTCCTCGGGGCCGGTTCGGTCATGCACGCCATGAACGACGAGGTCGACATGCGGAAGTTCGGCGGGCTGCGCAAGCACCTGCCGGTCACCTTCTGGACCTTCGCCCTCGGCTACCTGGCGCTGATCGGCATCCCGCCGCTCTCGGGCTTCTTCACCAAGGACGCGATCATCGAAGCGGCGCTGAGCCAGGGTGGCTGGCGTGGCTGGGTGATGGGCGGCGCGGCACTCCTCGGCGCCGGGCTCACCGCGTTCTACATGACGCGCCTGATGGTGATGACCTTCTTCGGCAAGGAACGCTGGAAGGAGATCAAGTCCAGCGACGGCCGCGACTTCCACCCGCACGAGTCTCCGGCGATCATGAAGTGGCCGATGATCATCCTGGCGATCGGCTCGATCGGCGCCGGCGCGTTCTTCGCCCTCGGCGACCGGTTCGCCGAATGGCTTTCGCCGGTGGTCGGCCCGCTCGAGGAGGGTGGCCACAGCGTCATCCCGCACGCGCTGGTCCCGATCCTCACCGTGGCGCTCTCGGTGCTCGGCGCCGCGGCGGCGTGGCTCTTCGTCGGCCGTAAGGACGTTCCGGTGGAACGCCCCGAGCGGGTCTCGGCCGTGGTCAAGGCCGCGCGCAACGACCTGTACGGCAACACCCTGAACGAGACGCTGGTCGCCCGCCCGGGCACCTGGCTCGCCCGCGCGCTGGTCTACGTGGACAACCGCGGGGTCGACGGCGCGGTCAACGGCCTCGCCGCCGGGCTCGGTGGCGGATCCGGGCGCCTGCGCCGCCTGCAGACCGGCTTCGTCCGCTCGTACGCACTGTCCATGCTGGGCGGCACATTCCTGCTTCTGGCGGCACTCCTGCTGGTGAGGTTCTCCTGATGACCTGGGTACTCGCATCCATCCTGCTGCCGCTCGTCGGCGCCGCGGTCGTCGCGGGGATGAAGAAGAACGACAGGCTGGCGACGCTCACCGCGCTCGTGGTGTCGCTCCTGACGTTCCTGCTGGTGATCCCGATGTGGGCGAGCTATTCGCCTTCGGGGGACCGGATCCAGCAGAAGTCCTCGATGGACTGGATTCCGAACTTCGGCATCCACATCTCGTTCGGCATCGACGGCATCGCGCTGGTGATGATCGCGGTCATCGGCCTGCTGGTGCCGATCGTGGTCGGCGCGCTGGGCCTGACCGACAAGCTCCCGGCCGGGCGCTCGGCGGGCGGGTTCCTGTCGCTGATCCTGGTGCAGGAGGCGCTGACCATCGCGGTGTTCGCCGCGACCGACGTCTTCCTGTTCTACGTGCTGTTCGAGATCATGCTGATCCCGATGTACTTCCTGATCGGCGGTTACGGCGGCGCGAACCGGCAGTACGCGGCGGTCAAGTTCTTCCTGTACTCGTTCCTTGGCGGCCTGATCATGCTGGCCTCGGCGATCGGGGCGTACTCGCTGGCGTCGGACGAACTGGGCAAGGGCACCTTCGACTGGGAAACGCTCGTCACGGTCGTCCGCGACGCTCCGCTGGGCACCCAGATCTGGCTCTTCATCGGGTTCTTCCTCGCGTTCGCGATCAAGGCCCCTTTGGTGCCGTTCCACACCTGGCTGCCGGACGCCGCGGGCCAGGCACCCATCGGCGTCGCGGTGCTGCTGGTCGGTGTGCTGGACAAGGTCGGCACGTTCGGTTTCCTGCGCTATTGCCTCCCGATGTTCCCCGACGCCAGCAAGGAACTCGCGCCGTGGGTGCTGGTGCTCGCCGTCGCGGGTGTCCTTTATGGATCGATCCTCGCGGCCGGGCAGCGCGACATGAAGCGCTTCATCGCCTACGTGTCGATCGCCCACTTCGGGTTCATCGCGCTGGGCATCTTCACCTTCAACGAGCAGGCGATGGTCGGCTCGGTGTCGTACATGCTGAACCACAGCCTCGCCACCGGCATGCTGATCGTGGTCGTCGGCCTGATCGTGATGCGCGGCGGGTCCACGCGGATCTCCGACTACGGCGGCATGGCGAAGGTGACCCCGTTGCTCGGCGGGATGCTGCTCATCGCCGGTCTGTCCACTTTGTCCCTGCCCGGCACGAACTCCTTCATCAGCGAGTTCCTGGTGCTGCTGGGGTCCTTTGTGGACTACCCGGTGTACACGATCATCGCGACGGTCGGCATGGTGCTGGCCGCGGCGTACGTGCTCTGGCTCTACCAGCGCGTCATGCAGGGCCCCGTCCGCGGTGACGCCCTGATGGCCGCGGGTGGCGGGCCGGGCACGGCCATCGCGCCCGAACTCGGGGCGACCAAAGCCATCAAGGACCTCGGCGGCAAGGAGATCGCGATCCTGGCGCCGATGGTCGTGCTGATCATCGCGCTCGGGTTCTATCCCAAGCCGGTGCTCGACACGATCACCCCGTCGGTGCAGGCGACGATGTCGTCCGTGCAGGGAGGCAAGTAAACCGTGCACTTCTTGACTCAGACGCCGGCGGTGCAGCTGCCGTCGATCGACTACTTCGCCGTCACGCCGATCCTGATCATCCTCGGGGCCGCGTGTGTCAGCGTGCTGTTCGAAGCCTTCCTGCCCAAGCACATGCGGTGGCCTTCGCAGGTCTTCCTGTCCCTGGTCGGGATCGGGGCGGCGGGTGTCTTCCTGGTCTGGTACGCCAGCTCCTCCGCGCCGAAGAACGGCATCACGACCTTCAGCGGCGCGATCGCCGTCGACCGGCCGTCGCTGTTCCTCTGGGGCACGCTGCTGGCGCTGGCCTTGGGCGCGCTGCTGCTGATCGCGGACCGCTCGGTCGAGCCCGGTGGCGCGTTCGTCGCGCAGGCCGGTATCCGCCCGGGCACGGTCCAGGACCGCGCGCAGGTCGGCACCACCGGGATGCAGACCGAGGTCTTCCCGCTGACGCTGTTCGCGCTCGGCGGCATGATGGCGTTCGTCGCGGCCAACGACCTGCTCACCATGTTCATCGCGCTCGAAGTGCTGAGCCTGCCGCTGTACCTGATGTGCGGTCTCGCCCGCCGTCGTCGCCTGCTCTCGCAGGAGTCCGCGGTCAAGTACTTCCTGCTCGGCGCCTTCTCGTCGGCGTTCTTCCTCTACGGTCTCGCGCTGCTCTACGGCTACGCGAACTCCGTGAAGCTGTCGGACATCGCCAACGCCGCCGCCGGTTCGGACCGCTCGGACACGCTGCTGTTCGCCGGGCTCGGGCTGCTCGCGGTGGGCCTGCTGTTCAAGGGTTCGGTCGGCCCGTTCCACACCTGGACCCCGGACGTCTACCAGGGCGCGCCGACGCCGGTCACCGCGTTCATGGGCGCCTGCACCAAGGTCGCCGCGTTCGGCGGGATCCTGCGGGTGTTCCAGGTGGCGTTCGAGTCGACCAGCTGGGAATGGCGCGGCGTGCTCTGGGGCGTCGCGATCATCTCGATGCTGATCGGCGCGGTGCTGGGCCTGACGCAGACCGACGTGAAGCGCATGATCGCCTACTCGTCCATCGCGCACGCAGGGTTCCTGCTGGTCGGCGCCATCGCGATGACCGAGGACGGCCTGTCGAGCACGCTGTTCTACCTGCTGGCCTACGGCTTCACCACGCTCGCCGCGTTCGGTGTCGTTTCGCTGGTGCGTGACGCGAACGGCGAGGCGACGCACCTGTCCGCCTGGGCAGGGCTGGCGAAGCGGTCTCCAGTGCTGGCCGGGGTGTTCACCTTCCTGCTGCTCGCGCTGGCCGGTATCCCGCTGACCAGTGGCTTCGTCGGCAAGTTCGTGGTGTTCTCGGCGGCCCTGTCCGACGGGATGGCACCGCTGGTCGTCGTCGCCCTGATCTTCAGCGCCGTCGCCGCGTTCTTCTACCTGCGGGTGATCGTGCTGATGTACTTCTCCGAGCCGGCTCCCGACGGCCCGACCGTCACCGTGCCCGGCGCGTTCACCACCACGGCGATCACGCTCGGCGTCATCGTCACGCTGGTGCTCGGGCTGCTCCCGGCGTTCGCCCTCGACTGGGCGGGCTCCGGCGGTTTCGCCCTCAAGTAGTCCCGCTTCGCGAAAGGCCCCCTCGCTGACGTGAGGGGGCTTTTTCGTGTCAGTGCGACGTCAGAGCGATGTCAGGCCGGACCTCGATAGTTACCTCATGACCAAGAACAGCACTGCCACGATCACCGCCCCCTGGACCGGAATGGTGCCGGTCGACGACACCGCGCTCGCCGTCACCGACACCGGTGGCACCGGCATCCCCGTCGTCTACATGAACGGCCAGTTCGCGACCCAGGGCTACTGGCGGCGGGTCCTCGCCGACCTGGGCTCGGACTTCCGCCACATCACCTACGACGAGCGTGCCCGCGGCAAGTCGCGGCGTTCGGCCGACTACTCCTTCGAAGCCGCCGTCCGCGACGTCGACGCGGTCCTCGCCGCCAGGGGAGTGGAACGCGCGCTGGTGGTGGGCTGGTCCTACGGCGCGGTCGTCGCGGCGCACTGGGCCGCCCGGAATCCGGAGCGCACCATCGGCGCGGTCCTGGTCGACGGCGCGTTCCCGTACGACTGGCTCGACGACGCCATGGAGCAGCGGATCCGGAAGATGTTCAAGCGCCTCAACCTGATCATGCCGCTGCTGCGCCCGACCGGGCTTGCCCCGCGGATGACCGCCGCGCAGCAGGCGGAGAGCAACATCGAGCTCGGCAAGCTCTCGCGGGAAGCCGAACTGGGCCCGGTGCTCGACGGCATCACCGTGCCGACGCGATACGTGCTCGCCTCGGGAACCTCCTTCGGCAGCAAGGCGGACGAGCAGGAGCAGATCCGGACCGGGCTCGACGCGGTGACCGTGCGCAACCCGAACATCAAGGTGAGCGCGAAGGTCGAGAGCAACCACGGAGCCTTGCTGCGCAAGGACTTCCCGGCCATTTCCGAAGCCGTTCGCGAGGTCGCCCGGCTCGGCGAATGACTTGCTCCGCCGCACCGGGCAGGGTGCTCCCGATGCCGAAGCCCACACCTCAGGCGAGAGCCCTTGCCGACGGACTGCGCGCCGCGCGGAAGGCCGTCAGATTGGCCGCGACCGAGGTGGCCGACAAACTCGCGTGGTCCCAGTCGACGATCAGCCGGATCGAAACCGGCCTGCGCGCGGCGTCCGCGGAGGAGGTGTCGGCGCTGCTTGCGGTGTATCAGGTGACAGGGGAGCGTCGAGAAGCGCTGCTCTCGCTGGCTCGCGACAGTGGGCCGTGGTGGTTCGCCGACGCTTCCCTCCAAGTGAACACGCTCGCACAGTACGAAAAGGAGGCCACCAAGATCGTTGCCTTCGGGGCGACGCTCCTACCCGGTCCGCTTCGCACGCCTGCCTACGCGAGGGCTGCGAACTCTTCCACCGCAGCGCTGGGCGAGAAGAGATTCGTCGCCTATATCGACGAAGCGGCGCTGCACCGTCAGGTCGGTGGGCCGCTGGTGATGGCGAATCAGCTTCGGCATCTCGTTTCGATGGCCGAGCGGCCCACCGTCGAACTCCGGGTCATCCCGTTCGCCGCCGGAGCACATGCGGGCGATGCCCACGTTCTGCTGGAATTCGGCGACGCACCGCCGGTGGTGTACCTGGAACATCGGCGGTGCGGGCTTTTCCTGCACCGGCCCAGCGATGTCGAGCCCTACCTCCGGTCCACTGTGGACGCCGTCGCGCTGGATCCGGTGCGGTCGGTGCGCCTGATCGAGTCAGTGGTCGAGGCTCGCCCGCAGCGCGGCGACCTTCTGGGCAAGTAACGTGGGTTCGCCGGGCAGGACGGTGATGTACCGGTTCCGGGGAGAACCGCTCACGTGCATGGCCACGCGTCCGGAGTCGAGGTCCAGATAGGACAGACCGTCCGTGGCCTCGGTGCGTTTCCCCCCATCGGGACGCATGGCCACGGCGAAGAAACCGACGCCGAAATAGGGCTGCTCGAAGACTTCGTCGAGCTGCCGCGCTTCGCGGCTCCGGGCCTCGGGCTCGTCGTAGAGACCGTCCCCGCCGCTGCCGTTGAAGTCGTCCTGGGGCAAGGAGAACGGGGCGAACCGCGCGGGCGGGTACTCGGGCAGGTTCATCACGAGCGCCGCCGCGCGATCGGCGGTCCGCACGCCTTTCAGCCACACGCGGTTGCCCTCGCAGATCGCGGTGACCGCGGCGCGGCCGCGTACGGCGACGAGCACGTTGTACTGCTCCGCCTCCGTCCGCAACGTCGCGTAGTACTCGGTGTTCGGCCGGTCGAGTATGTGCAGGACGTCCTCGAAGTCGCTGGTCAGCCGCTTGCCCTCGGTGAACCCGAGCCCGCCGAGCTCCTCGAACGCCGCCCTGTCCTCGCCGTTCCGCGACGACGGCGGGATGTAGCGCAGCCCGCCCGCGAAGATCAGATGCGGATCGCCGCAGCCGGCGTGACGGAACGCGGTCAACAAGGTGTCGAGCGTGATCTCGACCGGGCGCGCGAGCACCACGTGCCTCCCTCCCCTGGGACTGTGGTGCTACTTCTTCTTCTCGCCGATCACCGGCGGCATCGGCTTTTCGATGTAGCCGCCGAAGGTCTCGTCGGGGTCCGGGTTCTGGAGGTACGTCGGAGCCTTCTTCTCCTTGTCCTCCTCGCCCTTCCCGCGGGCGGCTCCGGGCGCCATCGGCATCCCGTTCGCCCCGCCACGACCGGCGGCGCCTGCCGTTCCCGCCGCACCACGGCCGGCCACGCCCTCACCGGGCATCCCGGCGCCGCTTCGGCCACCCATACCGGGCTGCTGTCCGGGCCCGCCGACTCCGCCTGTCCCGCCTGGTCCGCGGAAGCCGCCGCCGCCCGGCCCGCCTGGTGACCTGACGCCCGACCCCGGGACCCCGGGGCCGCTCGTTCCCGGGCCGTACCCGGGCGGGAAGGCGCCGGGCGTGTTGTACGTCGGGTTCGGCTTCCCGTTCGGCCCGAAGTCGAGGTTCGCCGCCGGCGGCACGACCGGAGTGGTCTGAGGCGGTGTGTACGAATTCGCGCGGGTTCCGTCGTCCGGCTGCTGGAAGCCGGGGTGGTGCTGACCTGGCTGGGGCCCTTGCCCACGCTGCGGACCACTGTCGGTTGCGCTCGGCCCGCTGGGGCCGCTCGGCCCGCCGGGAGTACTGGGACCGCTCGGACCACTCGGCCCTCGGTAGGGCTCGCCGACTCCGTATTCGCGCCCGTCGGAACCGTCGCCGAACCCTCTCGCCGTCGGCCTCCCGCCGCCACCCTCGTCCAGGGCGACGCTGCCACCGGGGTCGGTGAGCTGCGCGTACTGGGCGGGCAGCTCGTCACCGTTGGCGGTGCTGGCGGAGTGGTAGCTCGCGAAGGTGTCGATGTTGTGCTGGCTGTCGGCCTGGTACCCCTTGACCTTGCTCCAGTAGCTGACCAGGCCGCCGCTCATGGCGGACTTGACGTCCTCGGCAGTCGGCGCGGGCTGCTCGGGCGGAACCGGCTTGACCGAGTTCTTGGCCGTGCCGAACGCGTCCATCTGGGCGCTGATCGCCGACTGGGCGACCGCCAGATGCATCGCGTCGTCGTACGCGGCCTCCACGACAGGCTTCGTCGCGTCGGCGGCCGCGTCGCTGGCGCCGCCTTGCCAGCCGGCCATGGTCTTCTGGGTGAGCGCGGAGAGCTTCTGCGCACGCTCGTGGTGCTTGGCGGTCAGGTTGAAGGCACTTAGCTGTGCGTCGGCGAGCGAGTCGATTCCTTCGCCGCCGGTGATCTGGTCGTAAATTTGGGCCGCGGTGAGTGGTCCTGCCGGCATCAGTTGCCCCCTCGGATGGTGGCCAGCACCCTGATGGCGGCTTCACGGGCAGCGGCACAGGGATCCTTTGTACCGACGTTGGCTTCGGATTGAACCAAGGAGATGCCGACGGTTTGGGTGTCGCTGGTCCCCAGCGCTACCGAACAGTCACCTTTGGCGCGATTGTCGTTGACGTCGTACGCGGTCACCGGGTAACCGTCAATCGGTTCCAGCGGCTCGAGAAGTTTGTAGGTCGTGCCCTTGCCTGCGTAGAACTTCGCGGTGCCACTGTCCGGCAGGTCAGCGAAGATTGCGTCGATCAGAGGCCGGCTGGTTGATGGGATGGACCACCTGCAGGCAGGTCCAGCGCCACCGTCTCGTGGCACGGTTTCGGTGTTGGGGCCGAGGAGTTCCTCGATCTGCGCTTTGGTCAGGGCGTCGCACGGTGCCTGCTTGAACCGTGCTACGTCGATCGGGTGCTCGACTTTAGGCACGCCAGGAGTCGAGTTCGACTGGCTTGGGCTGGTTCCACCACTGGTGGGTGTGGGCGTGCCGTTGGTGGTGGGAGTCGAGCATGCTGCGAGGGCGAGCGTGGCCGCGCTGAGGACAAGGATGGTGCGTCGCATCAGACGATGCCCTTCGACTGCTGGTTGATGACTGTCTTTGCGTGGTCGTCCGCAGTGGCGTATTTGCCGAGAGCGGTGACGTACTTCTTGGCCATGTTCTCGCAGTAGGCGACACGCTGCTCAAGGGCCGCCACGAGTGCTTCGCCGGACTGCCGAGTGATGGCAGCGTTGTCTCCACTGGCGAATTCCATTCCCGGCGGTCGCGCTAGAGCGATCATTCGCGCGTCAGCGAGGTCGTCTCTGTACTCCTTGGCTAGACCGTTCCACTCTTTCACCAGCTCGTGGAGGGTCGCCTCGTCGTACTTGAACCCCGCGCCCTGCGCGACAGGCGTCCCGTAGGAACCCCCGCTGGGCCGGAACCGGTCGACCTCGCTCCAGCGCAACCCCGGCTCATAGGTCGGCGAACCCTCAGGCACGGCCATGCACCCCCATAGCGCCGAACCGTTCCCCGCTGAATAGCCGAAACCGCCCCGAAGTCACCGTCGTCATCTGCCCCTCCCGTGGCTACAAGGCGCGTCTCCCCGATGCACCCTGCGTAATCCGACGCCGGGAAGATTACCAGGGTTCCCGGGGCGGTGAACCCGGCTGCATAAAGTCCCGCTCCCTGCTGAATAGCTTCGGCGAACATGGTGACTATCCGTGAAAATCAATCGTGTGAACCTGCCCTGGAAAACCGGGTTCCACCTGGTGGGCGACCCGGTGAATTCGCACACTCTGCGTAATGAAGTTTCGAAGAGTGATTCTTGGCGCAGTGCTCCTCGGGCTGCTCGCAGCTTGTACGGATTCCGTGGATACGGCCCCGTCGCCACCGCAGTTTCCGAAATGGCAGCCGAAGCAACCGCGGCCTGCGGACCGTGACGAACAGGCCGTCGACCGTGCTCTCGCCACGACCGACTTCTGTGCCCTGATCGATCGTGTCACCTACGCGCTGCATCAGCCGCTCGACGCCGCGTTGGCGACCACTCGTTCGGAAGTCAAGGCCGGCCGTAAACGCTGTGCGCTCGTCCGCGGTGACACCGAAGTGCTCTACGTCCAGGACGTGGACCCGGGCCACGCGGCGCTCCGGAACGACGGAGCCGTCATCGACCTCGCCGGGGTGAAGGCCTACCAGGTCGAATCCCGCCGCGAAGGCTCGGTCGACGGCTGCGCGATCACCGTCCCGGTCAGCTTCCAGCGCGCGGTCAAGTTCGAGCTGGGGATCCTGAGCCGGAGCAAGGACTGCGGACTTCTTCGCGACTTCGCCACCGCCGGGGCCGCGAAGCTGCCCCGTGACCTCGTCTACCCGCCGGACGCCCAGGACAGCGCCCGGGTCGGCGCCTGCGCGAACTGGGTCTCCACCAGCAAGGGCGAGACCTGCGATCCGGCGGTCGAGGCCCAGGTGCCGACGGGTGCCGAGGTGATCTTGGCCGCCGGTGCCGCCGACCCGAACGTCGAATGCGCGGTGTTCCGGAATGCGGTCGCGAAGACCTTCGGGCCGGAGTTCGAGCCGATCGCCACGCCGGGCGCCTGCTACTTCGTCGAACCACGCCATCGGGTGCAGATCGAGGCGGGGGCCACCGCGAACGGCGGCGCCCCCGGTGATTGGCACGCGGATCCGAACGGCACCTTCAAGGACCACCGTCAGCACTCGTTCAGCGGGAACCCGGGAGTCACCCTTCGCAACAAGGACGAGAGCGATTTCCTCATGTACGTCTCGCCGTTCGGGAATCTCGGCTCGCGCGGGCATGTCCGGTTGCTGATTTCGTCGCAGCGGGAGCGGGGGATCGACGAATGGCCGCGGTCCAGGGCGCTCCCGGCCGTGGAGATCGCCAAGGCGCATGCCGTGATGGAGCTCGTGATGGCGACCCACTTTCGGGTGGCCAGGTGACGTCCGCCCCGTCGTAAGCTTTCTCCATGTACATCGAGCGGGTCCGGCTGGAGAACATCCGCGGCTTCAGCGGCGCCCGCGCCGTCGACCTCCGGCTGCCCGGCCCCGGCTGGGTGGTCCTGGCCGGGCGCAACGGTTCCGGCAAGACCTCGCTGCTGCGCGCCATCGCGGTCGCGGCGGCGCCGGACGTCGCCTGGGGGCTGCTGTCGGACGCCGGCAGCTGGATCTCGAACGATCAGACGTCCGGGTCGATCGAGCTGTCGGTGATGCGCGAAGAGGGCCCGGCGCCGGTCGAGGTCCGCTGGCTCGACTCCGGCCTGCTGCCGATCTCCGGGCTTCCGCCGGGCCAGCCGTTCTGCGCCGCGTACGGGCCGTTCCGGCGGCTCGCGGGCGGCAGCGGCGAGGCCGAGTCCTGGATGCGCGGCGCGGGATCGCTGGCGCGGATGGCCAGCCTCTTCCACGAAGACGCTTCGCTCGCCGAGGGCGTCACCTGGCTGATCAATCAGCATCTCCGTGCCCTGGAAGGAAAAGCGGGCGCCCGCGAGCTGAAGGACGCGGCGCTGGAGATCCTCGGTGACGGTCTCCTGCCCGGCGGCTACCGGATCCGGGACGTCGATTCGGACGGGCTCTGGGTCGAGTACCGCGGCGACCGCTTCCCGTTGCGCGAGATGAGCGACGGCTATCGCACGGTGACCGCGCTCGTGGTCGACCTGCTCAAGCAACTCGACAGCGCGGGCCTCGACCACGAGAGTCCCGGTGTCGTGATCATCGACGAGGTCGACGCTCATCTCCACGTGTCGTGGCAGAAACGCATGGGATCGTGGTTCAAGGCGCATTTCCCGCGGATCCAGTTCATCGTCACCACGCACAGCCCCTACGTCTGCCAGGCCGCCGACCCGGGCGGCCTCATCCGCCTTTCGGGGCCCGACGAGGACGTCCCGCCGCGCGTGGTCTCCGAGGAGCTGTACGAGCGGGTCGTGTTCGGCTCCGGCGACGACGCCGTGCTCTCCGACCTTTTCGGCCTGGACACGCCGTATTCGCCGCAGGCGGTCGAATTGCGGGAGCATCTGGCCGAGCTCGAGTTCCAGGTCGCCTCCGGCCGCGCGGACGCGAACGGCGTCCGGGAATGGGAACGCCTTCGGGGCATGCTCAGCAGTTCGCCGCCGAGCCGGGTCGACGAGGTGGCCAGGCGGTTCGAGGCCGACGATCGGTGATCGCGATCCGCCGGGTCGCGCTGCCGGAGCGGGTGGTGGCCGATCTCGAAGAGCTGACCGCGCGCATCCCTCCCGGTGACACGAAAGAAGCCCGGCGGCTCTGGCGGGTTTCGCGTGCCGTGCGGCGTTCTCTGCGGGCGGGCCTCGACGTGATGGCCGCCGGCCGCGGCTACTGCATGTACTGCGGCGACGGGCTCGGGTCCACTGTGGACCATTTCGAGCCGATCGCGCGGAATCCGAGGCGCGCGTTCGACTGGCTCAATCACGTGCTCGCTTGCGAGTACTGCAACAGCCACCACAAACGCGACCTGTTCCCGGTGGACGAAGACGGCACCAGCCTGCTCATCGATCCGACCGTCGAAGACCCGCTGGAGCACCTGTTCCTCGTGCTGTCGATCGGCACCTACCGCGCGCTGACCGCGAAGGGCGAGCAGACCATCAAGGTGTGCGGGCTTAACCGCGCGCAACTGGCGCGTGGCCGGGAAACGGCGGTCAACCAGGTGAGCGCGCTCGTCATGGGCTGGTGGGCCGCGCGCGCACTGGGCGACGACGGGAAGCGGCGCGCGATGGTCTGGACCCTGCTCGACCAGCCGCACGCCGACGTCCTCCACGCGATGCTCCGGCAGGCGTGGATGCCGGGAGCCCGTGCCGTGTTCCGGGCGGACGACGAGCTCATCGAGCTGCTACGCGCCCCGGAACTCGCTGAGGATCTTCAGCTCTCCGGCGGCGCCGTGTAGGCGGCCAAGGTGGCGTCGGCGCGGGTGCGGGCGGTGGCCGCGTCCGTCCCGTTGGCGACGTCGGCCTCGTACCAGGCCTCGTTGCTCAGCGTCATGAACCGCACGCCCTCTTCGCTGGTCATCCAGGCCATGGCGGCCTCGGGGTCGGCGGCCTCACCGGATTCGAGGTGCAGTGCCAGCCCGTTCAGCATCATGTCCCAGCCGATGCCCACGGCACCCGGCCCGAACTGGTTCCAGTGCTCGCCTGCGACGGCGGTGTGGTCGAGTTCGAACCGCGTCCGCCCGTCGGCTTCGGGGCTCAGCCGGAGCTCGATCCAGCTGACGTCGCCGCCGTACTCCCAGGTCGCCGCGAAACCCTTCGGCGGATCGCAACGCTCGATCGTTCCGCCCGCGTTGCCTTCGAGCTGGTACTTCCCGCCGACACGCAGATCGCCGCTGACCGGCAGGAACCAGCGCGGGATGCGCTCGGGATTCGTGCAGGCGTCCCAGAGATCGTCGAGGCCGGTGTCGTAGACCTGGCTGACGGTGGCCGTCACCGCCTCGCCCGCTTCGACCACGCGCTTGCCCAGCCTGCGCTGGACGGAGTTGATCTGGCTGGTCACGTCGACCATCGGTGCCCTCCTCGGCTTGGATGCCGACAAGGTATCAGCCTTGGCTTATATAAGCCAGAATGGAAAAGGGGCGCCCGGAGGATCCGGACGCCCCTTTCCCGGCGGGATGGCTTACGGGGTGGGGGAGCAGGCCGTGCGGCCGAGGACCACTTCGCCGGTGATGTTCGAGCCCGGGGCGAACTTGATCCGCAGCATGGTCAGCCCGATGCTGCCGTCGCCCGGCAGCGTCTGCTCGTTGAAGATCGCTTCGGCGAGCAGGGTGCCGTTGGACTTGGTGATCGGCTTGACGTAGCCGACCGGCACCGGCGACGGCAGGGTGCCGAGCCCGGTCGCGCCGCCGTAGGTCCAGCTCGCGTTCGTGCTGGTCTGGGTCGCCGTGCAGCTGACCGAGTAGGACCTGATCTTGATCCGCGGCCCGCCCGACGAGACCAGGGCCGACAGCTCGAAGTTCTGTCCCTTGGCCTCCGACTTCGTCGTGGTGACGTCGTTCTCCGGGTCGACGACGGTGGTCGTGCACGTCGACGTGCCGCCACCGAACGTGATCCCGGTCCTGGTCACGACCCCGGACGAGTTGCTCGTCGGTCCCTCGACCGCGCACTCGGCGATCGAGGCGATCGAGATCGGCGCGGAGGTCCCCTTGGTGAAGGCGGCGGAGCCGAGCGAGGCGACGCCCGCGGGGTTCGACGCCGCCGCCGGGCTCACCTCGGCGCCGAGACCTGCCAGCAGCAGGGCGCCGACAAGGCCTGCCCGGCTTGCGATGGTGATGCGCATTCCACGTCCTCCTCACGTGACGGAGAGCGAGCCGGTTGGCCGTTCTTCCTTTGTCATCACTATCTGCGTGTCGGATTCGCCCGTTGCGTGCGTGACGGTCGTTTCACTCGACCGTGGATCATGGGCACCCGTCCGATATTCGGATTCGTATCCGGATACAGGTCTGTATATTCAGACGTATGCCGACCTACCGCGTCCTCGTCAACGGCAAGTTCGACCACCCCGACGCCGAGACCCGCGCCCGGCTGCTCGCCGAGCTCGACCGGCACCAGTCGATGGGGTTCACCGAGGACGGCCTGCTCACCTACAGCGCGCACCTCGGCGCGTTCACCTTCCGCATCACGCTGCGGGGCGAAGAGGAGCGCGAGGTGCTCGACGAGGCCGAGCTGAAGGTCATGGAGCTGCTGGACGCCAAGGGCTACCCGTATCGCGACGTCGCGGGCAAGGCGACCTGCATGGACGACATCAAGATCCGCCGCCGCTGACTCAGGCCGCCTGCCACGGTCGGCATCACCGCCATGAACACGGCGAAGAGGACGACGGTGATCCACACCGTCGAACGCTGCTCGCGGTGGTCTTCGGCGGGAGGTCTCCACGCCGGTCTGTCGCCGGAATCGTCCGGACTTCCCATGGTGTTCCCCCAGTTCGCGCCGAAGTGGGCAGGACACTCGGCGGGGGTGTCATCTTCGTCACCGTTTCCCCTGGACAGCACGTCAACAGGCCTCAGCTGCTAGCCACTACGCTGGGAGCAACCCCGAACGGTGTCAAAGAGAGCGGAGCCGACGTGTCTGTGTCTTCACCTGCCCCAGGTGGTGCCATCGAGGACCTGCGCGCGTCCGTGGGACTCCAGATCGCCGACGAGCAGCTCCTGCGCACCCTCGCGACCGGTCTCGCCGACGTCGAGACCCTGCTCCGCGAGGTCGTCCGCAGTGACGTCAAGGCCGTCGAGGACGCCGCTTCGCACCTGGTCGAGGCGGGTGGCAAACGTTTCCGTCCGCTGTTCACGCTGCTGGCCTCGCAGTTCGGGCCGAAGCAGGGCGACCAGGTGGTCACCGCCGCGGCGGCGGTCGAGCTGGTGCACCTCGCGACGCTGTACCACGACGACGTGATGGACGAGGCGACGATGCGCCGCGGCGCGGAGAGCGTCAACGCCCGCTGGGACAACACCATCGCCATCCTCACCGGCGACTTCCTGTTCGCGCACGCCTCGCGGCTGGTCGCCGACCTCGGCACCGACGCGGCCCGGATCATCGCCGAGACCTTCGGCGAGCTGGTCACCGGCCAGATGCGCGAGACGGTCGGCCCGGCCGACGGCGACGACGCGGTCGAGCACTACCTCACGGTCATCGCGCAGAAGACCGGTTCGCTGATCGCCACCTCCGGCCGGTTCGGCGGGATGATGTCCGGCGCGCCCGACCACTACATCGACGCGCTCCGCCGGTTCGGCGACATCATCGGGACGGCGTTCCAGATCTCCGACGACGTGATCGACATCGCGTCCGCCTCGGACGAGCTCGGCAAGGCACAGGGAACGGACCTGCGCGAAGGCGTCCGCACGCTTCCGATGCTGTACGCGCTGGCCGACCCGGCCACCGACCCGCGCCTGGTGGAGCTGCTTTCGGGCCCGATCTCCGACGACGCGCTCGTCGCCGAGGCCCTGGACCTGCTGCGTGCCTCGTCCGGACTCGAACGCGCACGCGAAACTCTTTCCGACTACGCTCGTCGGGCGCGTGCCGAGCTCGCGGCGCTGCCCGCGTCGCCCGCCCGGGACGCCTGCGAATCGGTCGCCGACTACCTGGTCGCGCGAACGCATTGACAAAGGGCAGGTTAGATGTCCATTTTCGGACAGGTTTGGCTGTGGAGTCTGCTGGCGTTCGTCGTCGGCGCGCTGCTCACCTGGCTGGTGCTGGTACTCCCGGCGCGCAAGCGCATCCGTGAGCTGGAAAGCTCGCTGGCCACCGCGCACGCCGAGACGTCGAGACTGCCGGCCGGGGTGAGCCTCGGCGCGGGTGCCGCGGCGGTCGCCGGCGGGACCGCGTACCTCGCGAAGCCGTCGCACGACGAGCTGGACGAGGAGTTCGCGGCCGTCGAGGAGCCGTCGAAGCCCGCGTACCCCGAGACGCTCACCGAGCAGGAGCCCGCGCAGCAGTGGACCGAGCCTGCCGAGGAGCCCGTCAAGGACGCTCCCGAGGACGTTCACGAGGAGCCGGAGCACTCCCCGACGCAGGTTTTCGAGCCCGAAGAAGAGTACGAGGCCGAATACCGCACCGCGCCCCAGCCGGACCCGGAGCCCGAGCCGGACCAGGAGCACCCGGCCGAGCGGACGCAGTTCATCCCGGCGGCCTTGCCGGAGCCGGAACCCGAGCCCGAGCCGGAGCCGGAGCCCGCGAACCCGTACGTCGCTGCGGCGACCGACTACCTTCAGCCCGCCTCGAAGCTGGACGTCGAGCCGGAGCCGGAACCCGAGCCGCAGCCGCCGGCACCGGCCGAGGGGCCGTACCGGTCCCGCCTGGAGATGCAGCTGGACCCCGAAGGCGCCGAGACGCAGCCGGAGCCGGTTTCGCTGTTCAGCCCCGCGTCGCGCGTGGAGACCGAGCAGGCTCCCGTCGAGACCAACTGGTTCGAGCGGGAAGAGGAACTGCACGACCCGCCCGCGTACGCCTTCGGTTCCGACGAAGAAGCGAAGGCCGGTCTGCTCGACTCGGAGCCCGAGACGCCCGCCGAGGCCACCCAGGTGCTGCCCAAGCGCACGCCGCGAGGCGCGGTGCGTGGCGGTTTCGAGCCGCCGCAGCCGATCCAGCCGTCGATGCGGGCGATCGAACGTCGTGAGCCGGAACTGTCCGGTGGGCAGAGCGGCTCGCTGTTCGAGCCCGCCGTCCAGCCCGGCGACGCGATGCCCGCTCCGGAGCCTCCGCCCGCCCGGCAGGTCGCTCCGGTGGCGGAATCCGTCCCGCCCGGTCCGTTCGGTCCCGGTTCGGCGATGCCGCGGCCGGGCGGTGGCCGTCCCGCCGACGACTTCGCGGTCAAGGCCAGCGTGACGGCGCTGCGATACTGCACCGAGGACTCTCCGCAGTTCCCGAAGATGGTCGCCGAGGTCTGGTTCCGGACCGCCGCCGACGCGGAGCGCGTGGGCTTCCGCCCCCTGACCTGATGAAGCGCGTGAAGGCCCCCTTCCCTCGGCTCAGCCGAGGGAAGGGGGCCTTCACGCGCTTGAGGACCGGCTAGCTGACGACGGTCCAGGTGTCCTTGCCGCGCAGAAGGCCCTGCAGATCGGGCTTGCGGGCGGCCTGGGCCTCCGCGACCTGGGCACGCGCCTGGTCGTCGTAGGTGGGCCGCTCGACCTGCCGCAGGATGCCGGTCGGCACGTGGTTCAGGTTCTGGTCGCCGATCCGCGAAAGCGCGAACGCGTACGAGGTGTCCTCGATCGCCGGGTCGTGCACGACGAGGTTCTCCTCGCCGATGTTCGCGACCTTCCCGACCTCCAGGCCGGCCCAGCCGCTCCGCGTGACGCCGTATTCGCCCTGCGGCCCGAACTTGATCGGCTCGCCGGCCTTCAGCGGGATGAGCCGGCTCGCGGCCTCGTCCTTGTCCTTGAGGACCTCGAAGGCGCCGTCGTTGAAGATCGGGCAGTTCTGGTAGATCTCCACCAGCGCCGACCCGCGGTGTTTCGCGGCGGCCTCCAGCACCTCGGTCAGGCCCTTGCGGTCCGAGTCGAGTGCGCGGCCCACGAACGACGCCTCGGCGCCGATCGCCAGCGAAAGCGGGTTGAACGGGGTGTCGACCGAGCCCATCGGGGTGGACTTCGTGACCATGCCCGGCCCGGACGTCGGCGAGTACTGGCCCTTGGTGAGGCCGTAGATCCGGTTGTTGAACAGCAGGATCTTGATGTTCACGTTGCGCCGCAACGCGTGGATCAGGTGGTTGCCGCCGATGGACAGCGCGTCGCCGTCACCGGTGACCACCCACACCGACAGATCCGGCCGCGCGGTCGCGAGCCCGGTCGCGATCGACGGCGCCCGGCCGTGGATCGAGTGCATACCGTAGGTGTTCAGGTAGTACGGGAACCGGGACGAGCACCCGATACCCGAGATGAACACGATGTTCTCGCGCTTGAGGCCGAGCGTCGGCAGGAACGACTGCACGGCGTTGAGCACGACGTAGTCCCCGCAGCCGGGACACCAGCGGACCTCCTGGTCCGACTTGTAGTCCTTGGCCTTCTGCGGTTCGGTCTCGGTCGGCACAAGGTCCAGGCCGCCGAGGGTGGGGATCCCCAGATCGATCGCGGTCACTTCGTCCCCTCCGTACTGGTGATGATCTCCGTGAAGACGCCTTGGAGCTCTTCGGCCTTGAAGGGCAGCCCCGCGACCTTCGTGTACGACTTCACGTCGACGAGGTACTTGGCCCTCAGGAGCATCGAAAGCTGGCCGAGGTTCATTTCGGGGACGACGACGGTGTCGTACGAACGGAGTACGTCGCCGAGGTTGCCCGGGAACGGGTTGAGATGGCGCAGATGCGCCTGCGCGATGGGCATGCCGTCCTTGCGGACCCGGCGGCACGCGGCGCCGATGGGGCCGTAGGAAGAGCCCCAGCCGAGCGCCAGCACCCGTGCCTTGCCGCCGCTCGGATCGTCGACGACGAGGTCCGGGACGTCGACGCCGTCGATCTTGGCCTGGCGCAGGCGGACCATCTTGTCGTGGTTGTCGGGGTCGTAGGAGATGTGGCCGGTCTTGTCTGCCTTCTCCAGCCCGCCGATGCGGTGCTGCAGACCGGCGGTGCCCGGCAGCGCCCACTCGCGGGCGAGGGTCTCGGGGTCGCGTACATACGGCCAGAATTCCCCGGAACCGTCCTCGGCATTCGGCTCGGTGGCGAATTCCACGCGCAGATCCGGCAGGTCCTCGACGTCCGGGATCAGCCACGGCTCGGAGCCGTTCGCGATCGCGCCGTCCGAGAGCAGGAACACCGGGGTGCGGTACTTCAGCGCGATCCGGGTGGCCTCCAGAGCCGCGTCGAAACAGTCGGCGGGGGAGAGCGGCGCGACGATCGGCACCGGTGATTCGCCGTTGCGGCCGAACATCGCCTGCAGCAGGTCGGCCTGCTCGGTCTTGGTCGGCAGGCCGGTCGACGGGCCGCCGCGCTGGACGTCGACGACGACCAGCGGCAGCTCGGTCATCACCGCGAGACCGATGGCCTCGGACTTCAGCGCGACACCGGGCCCGGACGTCGAGGTGACGCCAAGGGCACCGCCGTACGAGGCGCCGAGCGCGGCGCCGATCCCGGCGATCTCGTCCTCGGCCTGGAAGGTGAGGATGCCGTAGTTCTTGTGCTTGGACAGCTCGTGGAGGATGTCCGACGCCGGGGTGATCGGGTACGTGCCGAGCAGGATCTGCAGGCCGGACTGCTGCCCGGCGGCGACCAGCCCGTACGCCAGCGCGGTGTTCCCGGTGATCTGGCGGTACGTGCCCTGGTTCAGCTTCGCGGGGGCGACCTCGTACGTCGTCGCGAACGACTCGGTCGTCTCGCCGTAGTTCCAGCCCGCGCGGAAGGCCAGGATGTTGGCCTCGGCGATGTCGGCCTTCTTCGCGAACTTCTCGCGCAGGAACCGCTCCGTGCCCTCGGTCGGCCGGTGGTACATCCACGAGAGCAGGCCGAGCGCGAACATGTTCTTCGCGCGTTCGGCGTCCTTTTTGGACAGACCGGTCTCTTCGAGCGCGCCCCTGGTCAGCGTCGACATGGCCACCCGGTGGACCTGATAGGCCGAAAGGGTGTCGTCGTCGAGGGGGTCGTTCTCGTAGCCGACCTTGACCAGGTTCCGCTTCGAGAACTCGTCGGTGTTGAGGATGATCGTCCCGCCCGCCGGGACGTCGGCGACGTTCGCCTTCAGCGCGGCGGGGTTCATGGCGACCAGGACGTCCGGCCGGTCGCCCGGCGTGAGGATGTCGTAGTCGGCGAAGTGCACCTGGAAGCTCGAGACGCCGGGAATGGTGCCCTGCGGCGCGCGGATCTCCGCGGGGAAGTTCGGCATGGTCGACAGGTCGTTGCCGAAGGCGGCCGCTTCGGAGGTGAACCGGTCGCCCGTCAGCTGCATGCCGTCACCGGAGTCACCGGCGAACCGGATGACCACCCGGTCCAGCTTGGCGACCTCGGTGGGCCTGACGGCCGACAAGGAGCCGTTGCCGTTCGCACTCGTGCTCATAGGTCAGGGATTCCCTCTCTCCCGACGTGCTTCGTCCCCGGCCGTGCCGGGGATCGGCGTGCCTCGCCCGGCGATGTCGGCCAGGTCACAGGTGCCATGTCCCGAGGTTAGTCCTCGGCACACGTTCCAGGTTGCCGTAAAAACGGTCTGGACCTACTCCTCGAGTGTCCTGAGCTCGCCGCTGAGCGGGGATTATCCGGTTTATCTGTTACCGATGGTAACGGTCGGCGATGCGGCCCGATTGTGAGCCGTATCTCCTTCCAGCGTAGTGAAGTCCGGTCGAGGAACGGTCATCGGCCGGTAATGGCCGCGCGCAACTCGGTGAGTCGTTCGGCGAACGCGGGCCCGGTGAGCGACGCGATCTGCGGCTCGATCTCCGCGTCGACGGCGGCCGAATGGTCGGTCAGTCCCGCGGTGTGCCGGAGCGTGCGCTTCGTCGCCAGAAGGACGTCGCGCGGGGCACCGACGGCGGGTTTCGCCAGTTCACGGGCCGCCTCGACCAGGTCCCCTTCGGCGAGCCGGAGCGCGAGCCCGCATTCGACAGCGGCTTCGGCGCCGACGACTTCACCGAAGAGCGTCATCGCCGCGGCCTTCTGCGGTCCGACGAGCCGCTGGATCATCCACGTCATCCCGCCACCGGGGTGAATGCCCAGATCGAGAAATCTGGCCACGAATTTCGCCTTCGGTCCCACGATGCGGACGTCCGCGGCGAGCGCGAGGTTCAGTCCGGCACCGACGGCGGCGCCGCCGACCGCGGCGATCGTCGGCAGGGAACACCGCGCCACCGAGAGGAATCCGTCGTAGATGGCGCGGAGCCCGTCTTCGCTGGCGCGGGCCAGCGTGTCCAGATCGGCGCCCGCGCAGAACGCCGGCGGTGCGCCGGTGATGACCACAGCGTGGACACTTTCGTCGGCTTCGGCGCGCGAGACGGCCTCGGCCAGCTGTGCGGAGAGGTCGAGCGTCAGGGCGTTGCGGGTCGCGGGCGCGTCGATGGTGAGCACGGCGACGCCGCCGTCGTGGCTGGAGCGGATCTGATCGGTCACGGGGACGAGGGTGTCACGCTTCGGGTGTCGGCGGGCGTTCCAGCAACCGGGACAGGACGACGGTGGACACCGTGCGGTCGACGATCTCCAGCCCGCGCAGCCGCTCCAGCGCGGTCTCCAGATGATGGATGTCCGACGCGCGCAGATGGACGATCGCGTCGGCCGCCCCCGACACCGTGTACGCCGCGACGACCTCCGGCAACGGCTCCAGCCGGGCGCGGATCCGGGCGGGGGTGATGTTGCCGTTGCAGGTCATCTCGACGAACGCCTCGGTGCCCCAGCCCAGCGCCTCGGGGTCGACGACCGCGGTGAACCCGCGCAGGACCCCGGTTTCGAGCAGTCTGTCGACCCGTCGTTTCACCGCGGGCGCGGACAGGCCGACGACCTTGCCGATGTCGGCGTAGCTGGACCTCGCGTTGGCCATCAGGCATGAAACGATTCGCTGGTCGATGGTGTTCACACGCAATGTTTAGCAGGTATACGCGCAGCGAACAGCGATTGATTGCGGAATTAGGTGAGCCTTACCCTTCGGGTATGCCGGAACTGGAGCAGCAGCCCCGTGTACCCACGACGCGCCGCTACCTCATGTGCCCGCCGCGGTACTTCGCGGTGGACTACGTCATCAACCCGTGGATGGACCCGTCGGTCCCGGTCAGCGTCGACACCGCGATGGCGCAATGGACCGAACTCCGCGACACCTATCGGCGTCTCGGCCACACCGTCGAGGAGATCGAAGCCCAGCCAGGCCTGCCCGACATGGTGTTCGCCGCGAACTCCGGCACCGTGATCGACGGCCGTGTCCTCGGCTCGCGGTTCCGCGCGCCGCAGCGCACCGCCGAGGCCGAGCACTTCCGCCGCTGGTTCGTCGAGCACGGCTACCGCGACATCACCATGCCCGAGAAGATCAACGAGGCCGAGGGTGACTTCGCGTGGACCGGCAGGGTCCTGCTCGCCGGCACCGGCTTCCGGACCGACCCGGCCGCGCACGCCGAAGCGCAGGAGGTCCTCGGGGTGCCGGTCGTGTCGCTGCGGCTGATTGACCCGAGCTACTACCACCTCGACACCGCGCTGTTCGTGCTCGCCGAGGCCACCGACACCACGCCCGCCCAGATCGCCTACTACCCGGACGCCTTCTCGGCCGGTTCGCGGAAGGTGCTGGAGCGGATGTTCCCGGACGCGGTAATCGCGGACCGGGCCGACGCGGAGTGCTTCGGCCTGAACGGGGTGTCCGACGGCCGCAACGTCGTGCTGCCGGTCGAGGCGACCGGACTGGCGGCCCGGCTGACCGAACGCGGCTACGAAGTCGTCTTCCTGGACATCTCCGAGCTCAGGAAGGCGGGCGGCGGCCCGAAGTGCTGCACCCTGGAGATCCGCAAGTAATCCATTAGTGGACACCTTGCGGGATCATGTAACTACTCCATTCGCCAACTCGATTAATCGGGAAACGAACTCGGTCCCGAATGAGGCGCGGATGGTGATCCTGGCGATAGGCGGCGTGGGCAGACCCGTGCGCGCGCTGGATCCAGGCGAAAACGAAACATGGGTGACGGTCGAGCAGTTCGAGCGGGTGCTCGACACCGTGGCCGGACGCGAAGACGTCGGCCTCACGTTCGACGACGGCAACTCCTCGGACGTCGAGATCGCGCTCCCCAGACTGGTGGAGCGCGATCTCACGGCCGAGTTCTTCCCGCTGGCCGGCCGGATCGGGCAGCGGGGTTTCCTCGACGCCGACGGCCTTCGCGCGCTGGTCGAGGCGGGGATGTCGATCGGTTCGCACGGCTGGGAGCACCGCGACTGGCGGCGGCTGGACGACCGGAACGCCCGGCGTGAACTGGAAACCGCGCCGAAACTGCTCGCGGAACTGAGCGGGAAACCCGTGCGCGCGTACGCGCCGCCGTTCGGCGCCTACGACCGGCGGGTGCTCAGCAGGCTGCGGCGTTCCGGCGCGACGAGGGTTTACACGACCGAAGGCGGCGCGGCTTCGCGCGACGGCTGGCTGCGGCCGCGGATCGAGCTCCGGCACGACGTCGACCAGGAGTGGATCGACGGTGTGCTCGGTGAGCGGGAAGGCCTGTACCGCCGAGCGGGACGGATCATGGCGCGGGTCGCCAGGCTTGCCCGCCTTTGACCGTTTTTCTTTGTGCGGTGGGAAAATAACCCTTGAATCGAAGCCGTCGGCGACGGCATTCTGAGCACCCTCGATAAAGAAGTCTTATTAACAAAGGGGTGTTCGGTATGCGGAAACTGCTCCTGTTCTCGGCGATGGTGGTGGCCGCCGGCCTGGCTCCCGCGGCGACGGCCGCGGCTTCCCCTTCGATGCAGGCGGCCCCGACCGCCCAGCAATTGCTGGCGAAGACCACCAGTTGCAAGCAGGTGTCGAACGGCAAGTACAAGACCGACGACGAAACCGGCCGGACCGTCGCGGTCTGCGACGCGGGAAGCGCGGTGTTCTGGAAGGCCGACATGGACATCGACTGCGACGGGCAGCCGACCGCGCGCTGCAACAAGAACACCGACCCGTGGTTCCAGGACGGCACCGCGTACCCGCGCTCCGATGGCAAGGCGCTGATCGCCGACCAGACGCCGTATGTCGTCGTGCCGAGCATCAGCAGCACGTGGAACTTCGAGAAGGCCGGGCTCAAGGGCGCCGGTTCGTGCGCGGTGATCTACAACGACAAGGTGCTTTACACCGTCATCGGCGACACCGGCCCGAAGGACATCATCGGCGAAGCGTCCTATGCCGCCGCGAAAGCGCTGGGGATCAACCCGGACCCGAAGAACGGCGGCGTCGACTCGGGGGTCACGTATATCTGCTTCAAGAACTCGAAGGTGTCGCCGATCGAGGACAACGGGAAGTCGACCTCGGTCGGGCAGGGCCTGGCGGCGAAGTGGGTCGGGTAACCGAGTGAGGGTTAGGTAGGCGCTGGGTCGGGGTGGTCGTGAGTGGCGATTCGGGTTCTAACCCGAATCGCCACTCACGACCAACCTGACCCAGCGCTCACCGCCGCCCTCTTCTCACTTCCCGCACCGCCGGCACGTCGGGGCGCGGCTGCCGGTCGGATCCCAGCCCTCTCGAACCAGGACCATGCGGACCTCCTCGGCAACTTCGCACGGTGACGTTCGCACGTCGTGCCAGCCGTAGACGAGTCGCGCTCGATCCGCGAGTTCCGCCGCGTTGTCCCGCATGCGATCGCGGAAGGCGACATCCGCCATCGCATGGGTGGCACGGCCGTCGAGCCTGACCGTTACCGCGGCTCCGTGCGGGTCGTAGGTCACGTCCTCCCAGAGGACTTTGCCCTTCACCTCGAAAGGTGTCTGGCGGTTGCCTTGCGGGAGACCGTGCGCGTCTTCGACCGCTTCCTTGTATTCCACTTCCAGTGCTGACATCAGTCCTCCGCCGAGCAGCGCGAGGCCGTGCCGGATTGCGGGACGGTAGCGGAACGGAGGCCGGAGAAATACGCACTCCTCCATTTCCCGCAAGGAGACTCGGCTTCGACTGGCCAGATCGATCACCGTGTTGGTGGCCAGTTTCGGGGTTCTCTGCGAGGTGGCCAGATCGACGATCGTGTCCGTCAGACGTGTCCGGGGCGGCACCGTGCCTGCCGCGATATGCGGAAAGGCGCGCGACCGGTGCACGATCACCAAGGGTGGGCACGAGACAGCCGAAAACGTGTACGGCACCGTGATCTCGACCGGACCTTCGACAACAGGTACCAGCCTCCACTCCTCGGCGGCAGTGCGGTGACTCAACACCGCATGGCCGCCGCCGTACTTCAACGCGGCGTGGATCTTGGCCGTCCTGGACAAGGCCCCGGTGAACATCGCATAAACGCGCGGTAGTACTCGTTGCCAGCGGCCGGCCTCGAGATTGGCTTCGATATCGGCCACGGTGTGGCCATAGGCACGAAGCTGACGCGTGTCGACGATTCCATGTTGCTCCTCTAGAAGGACCGGCCAGCTCGGGCGTTGTTCGACCGGGATCGATTCCTCAGACCAACGTTTGTGAAGAGGCACCTCTCGACCATCAACGATGAACCGCATCTGTGGAGGGCCTGAAGCGGATCTGTGGATAAGCGGGCGAAGAGGAGCGGTGGCTGTGGATAACTGGGTCACCGTGGTCGTGAGTGGCGATTCGGGTTCTAACCCGAATCGCCACTCACGACCACGGTGACCCAGGCCTCACCCCCGCCCTCAAGACTCACGAGATCGTTACGCGACCCTTGTAGCGTTTCGCGCTCCTCGGACGATGAGTAATTCCCTTGCCGCACAGGCATTCCGCCAAAAGCAGGCGACTTCAGGGCAGCGGTAACGAACCCGGCCGTCCCGCCGACCAACGGGCAGCGGAACGCGGCTGGAGGAATTCGTCATGAAGATCAGCGTCTTCGGGCTCGGTTACGTCGGTTGCGTGTCGGCGGCGTGCCTCGCCGGCCGCGGGCACGATGTCGTCGGGGTCGACGTGAACCCGGTGAAGATCGAACTCGTCTCCAGCGGCAAGGCGCCGGTGGTCGAAGAGCGGATCGGCGAGCTGACCGCGGAGGTCGTCGCCGCGGGCAAGCTGAGAGCCACGACCGACGTAAGACAGGCGATCGCGGACAGCGAAGTCTCCCTGATCTGCGTCGGTACCCCGTCGGCGCCGAACGGCAGCCTGTCGACGGCGTTCCTGGAGCGCGTCGCCGAGGAGATCGGCGAGGCGCTCAAGGACAAGACCGAACGTCACACCGTCGTCTTCCGCAGCACCATGCTCCCGGGCACCTGCCTGGATCTGCTCGTCCCCATCCTCGAGAAGTCGTCCGGCCGCACCGCGGGCGTCGACTTCGGCGTCGCGGTGAACCCCGAGTTCCTGCGCGAGGGCAGCAGCGTCAAGGACTTCTTCGACCCGCCCAAGACCGTCATCGGCGAGCTCGACGCGGCCAGCGGTGACGTCGTCGCGGCACTCTACGAAGGCCTTCCCGGCGAGGTCTTCCGCGTCCCGATCCCGGTCGCCGAGATGACGAAGTACGCCGACAATTCCTTCCACGGCCTCAAGATCGGCTTCGCGAACGAGCTCGGCGCCATCTGCCGCGCGCTGGGGCTCGACTCGCATCAGGTGATCGACGTCTTCCTCGCCGACCGCAAGCTCAACATCAGCCCCGCCTACCTCCGCCCCGGGTTCGCTTTCGGCGGCTCGTGCCTCCCCAAGGATCTGCGCGGCCTGGTCTACGCCGCGCACCGCGCGGACGTCGCCGTCCCGATCCTGTCGCACGTGCTGCCCTCCAACGACGAACACCTCCAGCGCGCCTTCGACCTGGTCGCGCGTACTGGCAAACGCAAGGTCGGCCTGTTCGGCCTGTCGTTCAAACCCGGCACCGACGACCTGCGGGAGAGCCCGCTCGTCGAACTCGCCGAGCGCCTGCTCGGCAAGGGTTACGACCTCCGCATCTACGACGCCAACGTCAGCCTTTCGCGGCTGATGGGCGCGAACCGCGAGTACATCGAGGGCAGGCTGCCGCATCTCGGGCAGCTGCTCGCCGGCTCCATCGGCGAGGTCGTCGACCACGCCGAGGTCTGCCTCGTCGGCTGCACCGATCCGGAGGTCCTCGCGGCCCTCCCGGCGGGCGGCGGCCACACCATCATCGATCTCGTCCGCGTACCCGACGCCGACCGTCGCCGGGCTGAAGAGGGATATGTCGGTCTTGCCTGGTAAAGCTCTCATCCTCGTCGAGAACCTGTCCGTCCCCTTCGATCGCCGCGTCTGGCAGGAATGCCAGACACTTCGCGACGCAGGCTGGGAAGTCCACGTCATCTGTCCACAAGGGACGAAACGGGACACCGAAGCCGAAGTCACCATCGACGGCGTCCACATCCTGCGGTACCCGCTGAAGGCCGCCACCGGTGGCCCGGCCGGGTACGTCCAGGAGTACGGCTCCGCGCTGTGGCACACGCTGCGGCTCGCCCGCAAGGTCGGCCGCGTGGACGTCGTGCACGCCTGCAACCCGCCGGACCTGCTGTTCCTGGTCGCGCTGTACCTCAAGCGCCAGGGCGCGAAGTTCATCTTCGACCAGCACGACCTCTGCCCCGAGCTGTACCTCTCGCGTTTCGACCGCGGCGAGGACTTCCTGTACCGCGCGGTCCGCGCGCTGGAGCGCCGCACGTACAAGACGGCCGACGTCGTCATCGCGACCAACGAGAGCTACAAGGACGTCGCCGTGAAGCGCGGTGGCAAGTCGCCGGACGACGTCTTCGTCGTGCGCAGCGCGCCGGTGGTCGAGCGGTTCCATCAGGTCCCGGTCGAGCCCGAGCTGAAGAAGGGCAAGCCGCATCTGCTGGCGTACCTCGGCGTGATGGGCCCGCAGGACGGCGTCGACTACGCGTTGCGCGCGCTCGCGTCGCTGCGTGACGCCGTCGGCCGCACCGATTGGCACGCCGTGTTCATCGGTTCCGGCGACGCTTTCGACGCCATGGTGGCGTTGTCCAAGGAACTGAAGCTCGACGACCAGGTCGAGTTCACCGGCCGGATCTCCGACGAAGACCTGCTGCGCTATCTGTCCGCGGCCGACGTCTGTCTTTCGCCGGATCCGTTGAACCCGCTCAACGACGTGTCGACCATGAACAAGATCATGGAGTACATGGCGATGAGCCGCCCGATCGTCTCCTTCGAGCTGCGGGAGGCCAGGGTTTCGGCCGGGGAGGCCGCCCTTTACGCCCCGGCGAACGACGAGCCGGAGTTCGCGAAGCTGATCGCGCATCTGCTCGATTCGCCGGACCAGCGGGCCGCCATGGGTGAGCTGGGACGGGCGCGCGTCGCCGGTCCCCTCTCGTGGGAGAACTCCCAGAAAGCCCTGCTCGCGGCCTATGCGGCCGCGGTTCGTTGATCGATTCCCCGGTCGCGTTTCGAACAAGAGTCGGGCAACCCTGTAACCAACGCGGTGGCCGGTCCGACGGGATTCATGCACACCCCCACGCACCGGACGGAGATCCCGGCTTTGACTGACGACACGGTGCGCCTGTCCATGATCGGGCAGGTCTTGCGCGGGAGGTGGCGGACCCTGGTGGTCCTGGCCCTCCTCGGCGCCCTGGTCGGCGCGGGATCGTCGTTGATCCTTTCTCCCGGTTACCGGACGACGTCCAACGTGCTGCTGCAGGGCCCGCGTGAGGCGGACGAACTGCTCACCCAAGCCGAGGTGGCGACCAGTTCGGTGGTGCTCGACCGGGCCGCCGCCGTCCTCGGCCGCGGCAGCGGCGCCGACCTGCGCGACCGGGTGAGCACCACGGTCGCGCAGGGCAACGTCATCACCATCGCCGCGACCGACGACTCCGCCGAGCACGCGCAGCAGGTCGCGGATCAGGTCGCCCAGGAATTCGTGAAGTACTCGACGCAGGTCCTCGCCAGCACCGGCGACGCCGCGGTCAAGGTGGCGCAGGAACGCCGCGAGACCCTGCGTCAGCAGGTCGCGCAGACGAACCAGCGGATCACCGAACTGACCGAGAAGGTCTCCGACGGGACGACCTCGGTGGAGACCGTCCAGCTGCGCACCGAGCTGGCCGCGCTGCGGTCGTCGATCGAGCAGGCGATGTCGACCCTCAACGCCACCGACACCACGAGCGGCGGCCTCGGCAGCATGGTCGTCATGGGCGCGGCCCAGCGGCCGACTTCGGCGGCGGCGCCGACGTTGCCGCAGCTCGCCCTCGGCGGCGCGGCGCTGTTCTTCGTGTTCGGCCTGCTCGGTCACCTGTTCGCCGCCCGCACCGACCGGCGGTTGCGGGACGAAGAGGAGATCGGCGCGGCGCTCGGCGGCCCGGTGCTGGCCACTGTCGACATTCCCGACATCGCCGACGAGGCCGATCCCGAAGCGGAGCGGAGCCTGCGGGCGAAGCTGCTCGGCGACGACCGGCCGTGGAACATCCGGCGGATCGACGTCACCCCCGAAGAGATCGACGGCGACGTCCACTATCGCCGCCTCGTGTCCCGGCTTCCGCAGCGGCGGCTGCTGGTGCTGGTGGCCGACGGCGATCACGCCGCGCGGACCGCGGCCGCCAGGATCGCCGAACTCGCCGGCCGCCGGTTCACCGTCGTCACGGTGGCACCGGGACGGCCGGTCGTGGCGGACCAGGCCGCCGAAGGTGTGCTCGTCGTGCTCGGTCTGGGCACGCGGACCGCGTGGGAACTGGTCGGTGTCGCCGAGGCGTGCGCCGACGCGGGGCTGGCCGTGGTGGGGGCGGCTCTGATCCGTCCCGTGCGGCCGACTCGGCCCCCGAAGCCCGGGAAGCAGGCTGGGAAAGCTCGAGAAGCACTGGCAGGTACACCGTGACGACCGCCGAAAAAGAGAAGTCCGAGCCGCTCATCGATCTCCAGCGGCTCGTGGTCTCGGTCCGGCGGCGTCGTCGCCTGTGGCTGGCCACCGCCCTCGCCGGGCTCATCGCCGGTGGGCTCGTGGCGACGTTCCTGCCGTCGCCGCCCACGGCCGTGGCGAAGATCCTGGTCGTCCACGCGGACGATTCGCCCAGTGACAGCGGCACCCTGATGGAGACCGACGTCGCCGTGCTACAGACGACGAAGATCGCCGGAGACGCGCTCAAGAAGCTGAACAGCACGCAGCCGCCCGAAGAGTTCCTCAAGGACTACACCGGGCTCGGCGTGACGAACAACGTCCTCCAGGTGACGGTCAAAGGCAAGGACAACGCCGATGCGGTCGCCCGCGCGCAGGCGCTCTCCGACGCCTTCATCGCCGAGTACGTCGCGCGCAACCAGGCCGGCGCGGCGGCCGAGCAGAAGGCCTTGCTCGATCAGCGCAATCAGGCGCAGACCGAGCTCGCCGGTATCCAGAACGACATCGTCGCCGAAGAGGCGAAGCGGAACCCCAACCCGGCCCAGCTGGAGCGGCTGTACTCCCGCCGCGCGGAGCTGACGTCCAAGATCTCCGACTACGACGGCCGCGCGCAGGAGGCGGGCATCGGCACGCCGAAGGTCGGCGCGGGGACGCAGATCGTGGACGCGCCGCGGATCCTGCCGAAGTCGCTGCTGAAATCCGCAGGCACCGCCGCCGGGATCGGCCTCGTGCTCGGCCTGCTGGCGGGTCTCGTGCTGGCCGCCATCGGCAGCGTGGTGAAGGACCGGCCGGTGCTGCGCCGCGAGATCTCCCGCCATCTCGGCGCGTCGGTGATCGCGCAGCTGCCGAAACCGCCGCGCTGGTTCCGGAAGGGCCGTGCGCTGGAGCAACGCAAACGGGTCGCGACGACGCTGATCCGCGCGATCCGCGAGGACGACGGGACGGTGTCGCTGCTCGACCTCGGGGCGCGCGCCACGACGGCCGCGCTGGCCGCCGACATCGCGAACGAGCTCGCGGAGCAGGGCCCGGTCGCGCTGGTCGACGAACTGCCGAAGGCCGGTCTTCGCGCGCTGGCCGCCGGCGGCAAGATCCGCGTCCTGGATCGCGACGAGCCCAAGGTTCCCGGTGAACGCCGCATCGGCGTCGGTTCGATCGAGCCCGGGACCGCGTGGACGGATCTCGAACACCTCGGCGCGGAAGCGATCCTCGTCGTGCGTGCCGGGCAGGCGAACACCGAATGGCTGCACACCGTCGCGCGTCAGCTGGCCGAACGGCGGATCCCGATCATCGGGGTGGTGCTGGTCGACCCGGATCCGCGCGACCACACCGACGGCACCCTGTGGGACGGCCTGCACACCGCGCTGCGCGGCCGGGCCGTCGCGCCCGCGCGGACGCCCGAGCCCGCGCGCCGTCCGCAGCCGACGCCGGTCGAGATGTTCCCGGACGACGAGCCCACCGTGCGGCGGCTCGCGGTGGCGCCACCCGAGACCGCCCCGCGCCGCACGCCGACGCCGTACAAGCGGGCCGAGGAGAACGCCGCCGACCAGCCGACCACCCGATTCGCACCGGTCACGCAGGACAACGCCGAAGCCTTGTAAGGGGAGCGAAAGCAGATGTGCGGTATCGCAGGGGCCTACCACTGGCCGGACGGGGGACCGCTACGGGATCGGCTCACCAAGACCCTCGCCCACCGGGGCCCGGACGGTTCCGGCCGATACGACCACGGGGAAGTCCACTTAGGACACCGGAGGCTGTCGATCGTCGATCTGACCGAGACCGGCGCGCAGCCGATGGTCAAAGACGGGCTCGCGCTCACCTACAACGGCGAGCTGTACAACGCGCCGGAGCTGCGGAAGGAACTCGAAGCCACCGGTGTGCGCTTCCGGGGCACGTCCGACACCGAGGTCCTGCTGGAAGCCTGGCGCGCCTGGGGCACCGATGGCTTGCACCGGCTGCGCGGCATGTTCGCGTTCGGCGTTTTCGACGAGCGTTCCGGCGAGCTGGTGCTGGTCCGCGACCAGCTGGGCATCAAGCCGCTCTTCCTGGTACGCCGCGGCAAGGGCGTCGTCTTCGCGTCCGAGCTGAAGGCTCTGGCCTCCGAGCTGGGCGGCTCGCTGACCGTCGACGACACCGCGCTCGTCGCGTCCCTGCTCTACTACTGGGTCCCGGACAGCCGCTGCGCGTTCAAGGAGGCCGAGAAGCTGCCGCCGGGCAGCTGGGCGCGGTTCCGGCCGAACGGCGACGTCGACCGCGGCACCTTCTGGTCGCTGCGCCAGGTCGCCGAAGAAGGTGCGGCCTACGAGGGCGACTTCGACCTCAACGCCGTCATCGAAGACTCCACGCGCAAGCACCTGATCGCGGACGTGCCGGTCGCGACGTTCCTCTCCGGCGGGCTCGACTCCAGCTACCTGACCGCGATCGCCGCGCGCGAGCGGCCGGGGATCTCCGCGTACACCATCGGTTTCCGCGCCGAGGACGCGAAGTTCGAGGCGATGCCCGACGACCTGATGTACGCGAAGAAGGTCGCCGCGAAGTTCGGTGTCGACCTGCACGAGATCGAGATCGCGCCCCAGGTGCTGGATCTGCTGCCGCGGATGACGTACCACCTCGACGAGCCGATCGGTGACCCGGCGGCGATCAACAGCTACCTGATCTGCACCGCCGCCCGCGAGGCGGGCGTCAAGGTGATGCTCTCGGGTATGGGCGCCGACGAGCTGTTCGCCGGGTATCGCAAGCATCTGGCGAACAAGATCGCCGTTCAGTACCAAAGGGTTCCGGGTCTCGTCCGGCGTCCGGTGGAGTCCCTTGTGGACAGATTGCCGGTGGCGACGTCGAAACGCGGCTTCCGGTCGGTCCGGTTCGCCAAGCGGTTCCTCTCGTTCGCGGAGCTGCCGGAGGAGACCGCGTTCCGGCGCAGCTACACGATGTACGACCAGGCCGAGCTCGCCGGTCTGCTGAACCCGGACCTCGCCGGCGCGGTGGACGACGTGATCACCGAGCACGCGGACACCTACCACGACAACACGTTGTCGGACTTCGTGAACCGCATGTGCCTGGCCGATTCCCGGCTCTTCCTGCCGGGGCTCAACCTCGCCTACACCGACCGGTCCAGTATGGCGGCCTCCACCGAGGTGCGGACGCCGTTCGTCGACGTCGAGGTCGTGAAGGCCGCGTTCCGGATCCCCGGTGACTGGAAGATCGTGAAGCGCCAAGGGAAGATGGCGCTGAAGGAAGCGGCGTTGTCCATTCTTCCCGCCGAGATCGTGCACCGGCCGAAGGGCCTGTTCAGCGCGCCGCTGCGGGCCTGGATGAGCCGCGACCTCGCGCCGCTGGTGCGCGAGGTGACGAACGAAGGTGAACTGGTGAAGGCCGGGTTCCTCCGGCGGGAGGCCCTGCGGAAGCTCGTGGACGAAGACGCGTCCGGGCAGCAGGACCGGTCCAAGCACCTCTGGCACATCTTGACCCTCGAGTACTGGTACCGGGGCGCCGTCACAGCTCGGTCCAGCGGGTCGTGAGTGGCGATTCGGGTTAGAACCCGAATCGCCACTCACGACCAACCGGACCCACACTCGACCGCCACCCTGATCGCTGAGGAGCGACGTGAAGCAGGTAGTGCAGAACTACAAGAGCGGGGAGCTGGCGCTCCTCGACGTCGAAGTGCCCGCGTGCAAACCGGGGGGTGTGCTGGTCCGCACCGCCTATTCGCTGATCTCCACCGGCACCGAGATGATGAAGGTGTCCGAGGCGAGCCTTTCGCTGGTGGGCAAGGCGAAGGCCCGGCCGGATCAGGTCGCGAAGGTGATGCAGAGCGTCGCGACGAACGGCCTCGGCGCCACGTACCGCAAGGCGATGAACAAACTCGACTCGTACACGCCGCTGGGGTACTCGCTGTGCGGCGTCGTCGAGGAGGTCGGCGCGGGGATCGACGACGTCGCCGTCGGGGACTACGTGGCGTGCGCGGGGAACGAGCACGCGCTGCACGCGGAACTGAACTGGGTGCCCAAGAACCTCTACACCAAGGTGCCCGGCGGGGTCGATCCCCGGCACGCCGCGTTCGGCACGGTCGGTTCGATCGCGATGCAGGGTGTCCGCCAGGGCGAACCGCAGATCGGCGACATCGCGCTGGTCATCGGGCTCGGCCTGATCGGTCAGCTGGTCGTGCAGCTGCTGGTCGCCTCCGGGGTCCGCGTGGTCGGCGTCGACCCGGACCCGGCGCGCTGCGAGCTCGCTGAACGGCTCGGGGCCCTGAAATGCGGAGATCCCGGGTCCGGCGTTGTCGACACCGCGGTCGCGGAGATCAGCTCCGGGCACGGCGTCGACCAGGTGTACCTCGCCGCGGGCGGCAGTACGAACGAGCCGGTGGAGCTGGCCGCGAAGCTGGCCCGCGACCGCGGCCGCGTGATCGACATCGGCAAGTGCTCGCTGAACCTGCCGTGGAACGCCTACTACGAAAAGGAACTCGACGTCCGGTTCTCCCGTTCGTACGGCCCCGGCCGCTACGACCCGGAGTACGAACTCGAAGGCCGCGACTACCCGATCGGCCAGGTCCGCTGGACCGAACGACGCAACCTGGAATGCGTCGTCGACCTGATGGGCAGCGGCCGTCTCGACGTCGAGCCGCTGATCTCGCACGTCTCCGCCTTCTCCGACGCCGTCGAGACGTACCGGAAGCTCGACGAGGGCGAGCTCAAGGCCGTCGCGGTGCTGTTCGAGTACGAGAAGCGCACCCCCACCACCACCGAGCCCGTCACCTCGGTTTCGCTGCCCAAGCCCGTCACGAGCCGCGCGGTGCCGAAGATCGACACCCTGCGGGTCGGCTTCATCGGCGCCGGCAACTACGCGTCCTCGATGCTCCTCCCGCATCTCGTGCAGATGGAGTACATGGACCTTTTCGAGGTCGTCACCACGTCCGCGCTCTCGGGCGCGAACGCCAAGCGCAAGTTCGGCTTCGCCCGCGCCTCCACCGACGTCGACGCGATGCTCGAAGACGAGTCGATCCACGCCGTGTTCATCGTGACCAGGCACAGCTCGCACGCCGAGCTGACCAGGCGCGCGCTGCTCGCGGGCAAGGCCGTCTTCGTCGAGAAGCCGCTCGCGCTGTCGGAGAAGGAACTGGAGATCGTGCTCGGCGCGATCGAGGAATCCGGCAACGACCGGCTGCAGGTCGGCTTCAACCGCCGGTTCGCCCCGCTGCTGAACGAGGCGATGCGCAACTTCGGCCCGCGGATCGGCCCGGCGTCCGTGCGGTACCTGGTCAACGCCGGTCAGCTCGACGCGAACAGCTGGTACAACCAGGCCGACAGCGAGGGTTCGCGGTTCGCGGGCGAGGGCGGCCACTTCATCGACACGGTCAGCTGGCTGCTGGGCTCCGACCCGGTTTCCGTGTACGCGACCGCGACGCCCGGGCACCAGGACCTCCAGATCCTGCTGCGCTACCCGGACGGCTCGACGGCGTCGATCGCGTACACCACCAGCGGTTCGTCGGCGTTCCCCAAGGAAACGATCGATCTCACCGCCGACGGCAAGGTGCTGAAGTTCGACGACTTCGCGCGCGCGTCGGTGTTCGGCCGCAAGAAGTGGGCCAGCTCGCGTATCCCGAAGGGCCGGGACAAGGGGCAGGAAGCCGAACTCGAAGCGTTCGTCGACGCGCTGAGCACCGGTGTCGCGATGCCGGTCTCGGTCGAGTCGCTCGTTTCGACGACGCTGGCCACCCTCGCGGTGAACCGCAGCCTGGAGACCGGGATGCCGGTCCGGATCGGACTCGGCTGATGGATCCGTCCTGGTACCTGCGAAGACTGTCGCGGATGGGGCCCGCCGAGATCGCCGGCCGGGTCACCGACGTCGTGCGCAAACGTCAGTGGCGCGGGGTCGCGGGGGAGAAGCCGTCCTGGCTGCCGGTTCGCCGGTTCGTGACGGTGCCCGGTGAAGACGTCCTCGCCGCCGTTTCGGGCGAAGCCGTGAAGGATCTGCTCGTGGCCGCCGACCGGCTGATGGACGGGCGCGCCGAGTACTTCGGCGTCGAGCGGGACGACCTCGTCGCCCCGGACTGGTCGTACGACCCGAAGACCGGCCGCCGCGCGCCGTCCGACGTGTACTCCTTCGACATCCCGTACCGGAGCGAGGACGCCGTCGGCGACATCAAGCAGATCTGGGAGCCGTCCCGGCACCAGCACCTCACCGTGCTGGCCGCCGCGTACGCCCTGACCGGCGAGGACCGGTACGCCGAACGCGTGGCCGCGCACCTGAAGTCGTGGTGGGCGGCCAACCCGCCGATGCGCGGGGTGCACTGGGTGAGCGGGATCGAGCTCGGCATCCGGCTGCTGTCGTGGGTGTGGGTCCGGCGCCTGCTCGACGGCTGGGAGCGGACTCCGTCGCTGTTCGAGGACAATCCCGTGGCGCTCGGCCAGATCTGGCACCACCAGCGCTGGCTGGCGGCGTTCCCGAGCCGGGGTTCGTCGGCGAACAACCACGTGATCGCCGAGGACGCGGGGCAGCTCGCCGCGGCCTGCGCGTTCGCCTGGTTCCCGGAATCCGCGCAATGGCGGGTAGCGTCGATGGCGTCGCTCGACAAAATGCTGCGGCACAACACCTTCGACTCCGGGCTCAACCGGGAACTCGCCACCGAGTACCACGGGCTCGTGCTGGAGCTGGGACTCGCCGGGGCGCTGGAGGCGAAGGCCGCCGGGGTCGCGGTGCCCGAGTCGACCTGGCTCGTGCTGCTCCGGATGACCGACACGCTCGCGTCCATTGTGGACAATAAGCTGCGCCCGCCGAGGCAGGGCGACGCGGACGACGGCTTCGGGCTGATCGTCGATGGTGACGAGACGAGCCGCTGGGCGTCGCTGCTCGACACCGGATCCGTCCTTTTCGGACGGTTGGACTGGTGGCCGGAGACGCCGGGCGGTGACGTCCGAACTCAGCTCTTCTCCGCGCTGGGCAAGGACATCCGGGTCGACACGCGGCGCCCGGCGCGGCGGCGAGACGACTTCGCCGACGCCGGGATGACCATCCTGCGGGACGGCGACGTCTGGTGCCGTTGCGACGGCGGGCCGCACGGCTTCCTGTCCATCGCCGCCCACGCGCACGCGGACGCGCTCTCGGTGGAGGTCCGGCACGACGGCGTCGACATCCTCGCCGACCCCGGGACCTACTGCTACCACGGCGAACCGGAGTGGCGGTCGTACTTCCGGTCCACGGCCGGGCACAACACGCTCGAACTCGCCGGCGCCGATCAGTCCGTCTCCGGCGGCCCGTTCCTGTGGACGAAACACGCCGTCACCACCGTGCTCGCGGCGGGCACGCCGTCACGCTGGAGCGCGGAACACGACGGCTACACGCCGTCGATCCACCGGCGTTCGGTGGAACTCGACGGCGCTGAGCTGCGGATTCTCGACGAGGTCCGCGGTGGGATCCGGCCGTGCCGTCTCGCGTTCCACTTCGGCCCGGCCGTCGAGGTGATCCTCACCGGAGCGACGGCGAAGTTGTCCTGGACGGCCGATGGCCGGGAACGGAGCGCTTCGATGGAACTACCGTCGCAGCTCAGGTGGTCCGCGCACCGCGGCGAGACCACCCCGCCGCTCGGCTGGTACTCGGCCGGGTTCGGCCGTCGCGAGCCCGCGTGGACGCTGATCGGCGCCGGGACCGCCTCGACCGAGATGACCACCGTGCTCACCTTCGACGCCGAGGGGCCTCCGTTGTGACGGTTCGACCGCACCGCTTCCTGCCGATCCTGCTGGCCGCGGCGGCCTTGGCCGCCTGCACCTCGGGCCCCGCCGACGAGGCGGGCGCACCGCCCGACCCCGGGCGAGCGCCGTCCGGCGGCGTGGCCCAGGTGTGCGGCAAACTGCCGCCGGGTCCGGCGGCGGCACCGGCGGGAGCGGTGACGGTCGATCCGGCCGTCGCGGGCGATCTCGTGGCGAAGACCAGGGCGAACGGCCCGGGGACGACGTTCTGGCTGGCATCCGGCACCCATCGGCTCGGCGACGACCGCTTCGACCAGGTCCAGCCGAAGGCCGGGAACGTCTACCTCGGCGCGCCGGACGCCGTTCTCGACGGCCGGAAGATCAACCAGTACGCCTTCTCCGGCAGCGCCGCCGACGTCAAGATCCAGTACCTCACGGTGCGGGGCTTCCTGGCCCCGCGCGACGAGGGCGTGGTCAACCACGACTCGGCCCCCGGCTGGATCATCGAGCACAACACGGTGCAGGACAACGAAGGCGCGGGCCTGATGGCGGGCGCGCGGCAGCAGGTGCGGGGGAACTGCCTGCGGAACAACGGGCAGTACGGGATCAACGCCTACGAGGGGAAGAACGGGATCACCGGGCTCGTCGTCGAAGGCAACGAAATCACCGGGAACAACACCGGCGACTGGGAGAAGAAGGTCGAAGGCTGCGGCTGCACCGGCGGCGTGAAGTTCTGGTCCGTCGACGGCGCCGACGTCCGCGGCAACTGGGTGCACGCCAACCGCGGCGTCGGGTTGTGGGCCGACACGAACAACAACGACTTCCTGATCGAGGGCAACGTCGTCGAGGGCAACGACAGCACCGGGATCATGTACGAGACCAGCTACAACGCCGTCATCCGCGGCAACACCCTCCGCCGCAACAACGGCGTGGACGGCAAGTCCTACATCGACCGCGGCGACAGCTTCCCGGTGGCGGCCATCTACGTCTCCGAATCCGGCGGCGAGCCGAGGGTGAAGGCGCGCACGGACAAGGTCGAGATCGCCGGGAACGTCCTCGAGAACAACTGGAACGGCATCACGCTCTGGGAGAACTCGGACCGGTTCTGCAACAGCCCCGCCAACACCTCGTCCGGCGCGTGCACGCGGCTGGTGCCGGACCACCAGACCTGCGCCCGGCCGTCGATCGCGTCCGGCCCGCTCTTCGACGACTGCCGCTGGAAGACTCAGCGCGTCGAGATCCACCACAACCGGTTCGTCCTCGACCCGGCCGTCGCGGGCTGCGAGAACACCTGCGCGCGGATGGCCGTGCTCGCGAACTTCGGCACGTATCCGGACTGGTCGCCGTACCAGGGCGAGGTCGTGCAGCACGCGATCACCTTCGCCCAGGGCAACAAATGGCACGACAACACCTACGTCGGCCCGTGGAACTTCGTCGCCTTCGAACCGAGCCGGAACCTGAGCATCGGAGAATGGCAAGGCGGCCCGTACAACCAGGACGCCGGATCGGCCTACAGCCGTCAAGGGGGAGGCTGACATGCGGCAGAGAACCCGTTTCCCGCATCTACCCCGGGGAGAACGCCCTTCGCAGTCGCCGGACATGCCGAAGGCGGTCGCGTTCGTATGGGCGCTGCTGATCCTGAACACGCTGGGCTCCACCGGCGCGACGACGGTCATCCCGATCCCGCGTTCGGTGATCCAGCTGGTCACCATGGGTTCGCTCGTGCTGGCGTTCTGCATCGCGCTCGCGTTGAACGCCCGGCTCCGGATCCGGCCGAGCGCGTACCTGCTGCTGCTCAGCATCCTGGTGGTGCTCAGCCTGCTGGCGAGCCTGAACCTCGAAGTCGGGTACGGCGCCCTGTTCCGCTGCTTCCGGTTCGGCGTGTTCGTCAGCACGCTGTGGCTGCTGACCCGGTGGTGGGACGGCGGGATCCGGCTCGTGCGGCACCACATCCGGACGTACTCGGTGGTGCTGCTGACGGTCGTCATCGGGCTGGCCGCGTCACCGGGGATCGCGCTGGCGGAGGAGTACGGCGGACGGCTGACCGGCACCATCTGGCCGCTGACGCCACCGCAGGTCGGGCAGTACTCGGCGGTGGTCATCGGGCTCACGCTGCTGTTGTGGCTCGGCGGTGAACTCGACCGGCTGAACGCGCTGATCGTCATCGTCCCCTCGATCGGCATCCTGCTGCTGACCCACACCCGCACCGCGACGCTCGGCCTGGTCGCCGGCGTGCTGATCGCGCTGCTGTCCCTCTGGATGTCGAGCGCGCGGGCCAGGAAGGTGTTCGCCGGTGTCGCGCTGATCGGCGCGGTGTCCGCCGTCGTCCTCGGTTCGCTGCTGCAGGCCTGGTTCCTGCGCGGCCAGAGCTCGGAGAACTTCTCCAGCCTCACCGGCCGCGCGAAGGTGTGGGACGCGCTGCTGTCCGATCCGCGCACCATCGGCGAGTACGTGTTCGGCGTCGGGCTGACGAACAAGTCCTACATCGGCCTGCCCATCGACAACAGCTGGCTCGCGGTCTACCACGAACAGGGCTACGTCGGGATCGCGATCGTCGCGGCCTTCATGCTGGTGCTGATCGTGGTCGCCGCGCTGCGGCCGCCGTCGCTGGCCAGGGCGTGCGCGATCTTCCTGATCACCTACTGCGTTTCGGCGTCCTACACCGAGGCGGGACTCGGTGACGCGTCGCCGTACCTGCTGCATCTGGCGCTGGCGGCGTCGCTGCTGGTGAGGGTGCCTGCCACCGAGAAGAATTTCGTCCCGGCCAAGGAGCCTGCGTGAAGGTCCTCGTGGTCCACAACCGCTACCGGTCCGAGCAGCCGAGCGGGGAGAACAACGTCGTCGACCAGGAGGTCGCGCTGCTCGCGGCCGCCGGGCACGACGTCGGCCTGTTCGAACGGCGCAGTGACGACATCTCCGCGATGTCGTTGCCGCGCAAGGCCGTCGTCCCGCTCCAGGTGCCGTGGAACCGGGCGGTGCGCGCCGGCCTCGCCCGGCGGCTGGCCGAAGACCGGCCGGACGTCGTCCACGTCCACAACACGTTCCCGCTGCTGTCGCCGTCGGTGCTGGCGGCGTGCGCGGACGCGCGTGTGCCCGTCGTCGCGACCGTGCACAACTACACCCTGATCTGCCCGCCCGGCACGCTTTACCGCGACGGGCACGTGTGCACGGACTGCGTCGGCCGGACACCGGTGCCCGCGGTGCGGCACGGTTGCTATCGCGGGTCGGCGCTCGCGACCGTGCCGATGGCGGCGAGCCTGGTGCTCAACCGGCGTCGCTGGTGGTCCGGGGTGTCCCGGTTCTTCTGCATCTCGAAGGCGCAGCGCGAGGTGCTGGTCGCCGCCGGGATGCCCGCCGAACGGCTGGCGGTGAAGTACAACTTCGTCGCCGATCCCGGCATCCGGCGTTCCGGCACCGGCGAGCACGTGCTGTTCCTCGGGCGGATCACCGCGGAGAAGGGGATCGGGCTGCTCATGGCGGCCTGGGACCGGATCGCCGCGACCGGCGGGCTCGGTCTGCCGCTGGTGATCGCGGGCACCGGCCCGATGCAGGACGAGGTCGCGCGCTGGGCGGAAGGCCGCGACGACGTCCGCTACGAAGGACTGCGGAGCAAGGCGGAATGCGCCGAGCTGGTCACTCGCGCGGCGGTGGCCGTGGCGCCGTCGGAATGGCTGGAGACGTTCGGGCTGGTGGTCGTCGAGGCGATGGCCGCCGGGGTCCCGACCGTCGCGGCCGCGCACGGCGCGTTCCGCGAACTGGTCGAGGACGGCGTGACCGGGCTGCTGCACGAACCCGGGGACGCCGAGTCGCTGGCGCGGCGGCTGCGGGAGGTCGTCGGCGATCCCGGCCGGAACCTCGAATTCGGCAAGGCGGCGCGGCTGGTCTACGAACAGGAATTCACCCCGGAAGTGGGGCTGGAGCGGCTGATCGGCGGCTATCGGGACGCGATCGGGCGGGTGGCCGCGGAGTGAAACCGGCCCTGCCGCCGGTGCTCCGCCCGGCCGCGTTCGTCCTGGCCGTGGCAGGCGGGCTCGGCGCGCTGGTGCTGGGCCTGGTCTACGCCGGCACCTCCGCGCCGACCGGCTTGGACGCGACGCTCGTGCACGCGCTCGCCTGGTCCGGCGACCCCTGGTGGACGATCGCGACGGTGATCGACTTCGTCGGTGAACCGGTCGGCGCCATCGTCACCATGGTCGTGTTCCTCGGCTGGTGCTGGTTTTCGCGGCGGCCGCGCACCGCCGTCACCGGAGTGGTGGCCGCGTTGGTCACCGTCGGCCTGACGAGCGGGCTGAAACCGCTCACCGGCCGGTACATCCACGGCGAATTCCTCGCGTATCCCAGCGGGCACACCGGTTTCGCCGCCGCGTTGACCTTCACCGCCGCGCTGGGCGTGCTCGGCGGGCTCCGGCGCTTCCCGGCGTCGGTGGTGCTGGTTGTCGCGGTCGTCGTCGCCGGGGCCGCGATGGGCTGGGCGCAGGTAACGATGGGCGCGCACTACCCGACTGACACGCTGGGCGGCCTCGGTGTGGCGCTCGCGGTGGTTCCGGCGACCGCGCTGCTCATCGACGAAGGGGCGACCCGGTCCTCGAACACCGCATAGCGAAAGGAACGGTTCCCATGCCCCTCATCGATACCGCCAAGAAGATCGCCGCACGGGTGGAAGACCTCGGCCAGCGCGCGCTGGCGACGGTCGGCGCCAAACAGTCCGAATCCGCCATCTCGGCCGACGCACAGGGTTATTGGAACTCGCCGGACGAGAAGAGATGGAAGGACAATTCGCACTGGCGCGAGTCCGACACCTTCGACGGCAACGATCTCTGGTCGGAAATCGGCAAGCGGCACCTCGACATGTTCGAGGGCGGCGCCCGGTTGGCGGGCTTCGACCGGCCGTGGAACCGCGTCGTCGAATGGGGCTGCGGTGGTGGCGCGAACGCCATCCACTTCGCCCCGCGTGCCCAGGAATTCATCGGCGTCGACATCTCCGCCGAGACACTCGCCGAATGCGAGAAGCAGGTCGCGAACGTCTGCGACACCTCCTTCCAGGCCGTCGACATCGACGTCGCGAATCCGGAAGCCGCGCTCTCGATGGTGAAGGAACCCTGCGACGTCTACGTGAGTTTCTACGTTTTCGAGCTGATCCCGACGCCGGAATACGGTGAACGCCTGCTCCGCATCGCGCGGGAACTGCTCGTCCCCGGCGGGCTCGCGCTGATCCAGGTCAAGTACGACCCCGGCACGTGGCGGACCCGGCCGCGCCGCCGCTCGTACCGCTCGGGGCTGGCGGCGATGACGACCTATCGCGTCGACGCCTTCTGGCAGCTGGCGGAGCGGTGCGGCTTCACGCCCCAGGCGATCCAGCTGGTGCCGAAGAACGAACTGGACGAGCGCTACGCCTACTTCTTCCTGACGAAGCCCTGACTTCCGCGTTCAGCCGACTAACTGCGTCGCTTTGGTGCCGGGCCCGGCGTCGCGAAAGCCACTTTCGCGACGTCTGATGTCCCGAAAGTGGCTTTCGCGACACCGCCTAGGACCGCGTTCAGCCGACTAACTGCGTGACCGAAAACGCAACTCGCGTGATTGAGGACGTAACTCGCGTGATTGAGGACGTAACTCGCGTGATCAGGCCCGTAACTCACGTGATCCGAGGCGTAACTCACGTGATCAGATGGACGACACGCGTGATCAGACGGACGACACGTGCACACGGCCCGGGCCACCACGAGTCGGCAGTCTGGACACGCGTGTCGTCCATCGGATCACACGCGTCGTCCGTCCAATCACGCGAGTTGCGCCTCCAAGCACGCGAGTTGCGCCTCCAAGCACGCGAGTTGCGCCTCCAAGCACGCGAGTTACGCCTCCAAGCACGCGAGTTACGCCTTCAAGCACGCGAGTTACGTCTCTGATCACGTGAGTGCGGCGCTTGATCACGCGAGTCGCGCGAGTCACCGGGCCGGGCAGCCGCCGGCACCGTCGAAGGTGCTGCATGGGTCCTGCCCGTATGGAGCCGCCCGCCAAGCGGCCACGTCCAGCGACCGCGACGCGTCATGCGCCACGAACGACCAATGCCCGACGTAGGTGTTCGAGAACCACTCGTTGTCCTGATGGAACGTCACCGCCTCGGACACGACGTTCCCCCGGTACGGCGACCACGACGGATAAGTACCGTAATTCGACAGCACCGCCATGCGCCCGCACAGCCCCGTGCAGTCGGGAGCGCTGCGGAAGACGTTGTCGTGCACGTTGACCCGCTGAGTCTTCCACCGGCAGTCGTCGTACGCCGGTGGCTCCGCGATCGTCTCGGGCGCGCAGTCCGACGGCGAGGCGACCACCCGGGTGCAGGTCCCGGTCGAGGTGTTCGAGGGGCTGTTGCAGAACCGGTCGGCGTTCTCCCACAGCGTCAGGCCGCCCCAGTTGTCCACGAACTCGTTCTCCGCGATCTCGATCATGTCGGTCCGCGCCCAGATCCGCGGCTCGCCGCCGGATTCGCTCAGATACACCGCGGAGATCGGGAAGTTGTTCCCCCGCGCGGCGAAATCGCGGCCCAGTTTCAGGGCGTTGCGGCGGAACATGTTGCTGCGGATGATGAGGTTGTAGCTGATCTCGTAGAACAGTCCCTCGGCGTCGTTGTCCTCGATCAGGTTGTCTTCGACGATGAAGTCGTTGTTGTTCGTGTCCGCCCAGAGCCCGGCGCCGTGGTTGTGGTGCACCCAGTTCCCCCGGATGTCCGCCCCGTCCACGGCCCAGAACTTCGCCCCGCCGCTGCAGCCGCAGCCGGGCTGTTTCTTCTCCCAGTCTTCGGTGTTGTTCCCGGCGATCTCGTTGCCCTCCACCACGAGCCCGGTGATGCCGCCGCCCGCGCGGTAGGCGTTGATCCCGTACTGCCCGTTGTTCCGCAGGCAGTTCCCGAGCACCTCCTGCCGCGGCCCGGCCATCATCGCGGCACCGCGGTTGTCCTCGATGACGTTGCCCTCGATCACCCAGTGCTCGCCGGAATCGTGGTTCACCACGCCCTGGTCCTGCGGCGCGGCGAAGCGGCGGATCGTCAGCCCGCGGATCACGACGTCCTTGGCGTGCTGGGTGAACGCCGTCCGGTTGATGCCGCGACCGTCCAGCACCGCGCCGGGCGCGCCGATGTAGACGTTGCCGTCCTTCGGGATCACCTGGCTGTACACGTCGTCGGCGAGGGTGTGCGTCCCGGTGCTGAGCCAGAACGTCGTCCCCGGCGGATGCGCCGAGGTCTCGATCGCCAGGTGTTCGCCCGGATCGACGACGACGGCGTTCTCCGGCTTCGGGAAACTCGCCGGTCCGGACGCGCAGACGGCCGGCGCCTCGGCCGCCGATGCCACGGCGGTGAAGGAGCCGGCCGTCAGGACCACCGACAGCGCGAACGCCGTCGTTCTCGCCCAATTCATACGATTCAAGGTAAGTCACCGCGCACTGCAGAGGAGGGACACGAACGAGTGGTCCTCAGACGTACTTGCGGAAAACCGGTTTCACCGGACGGCCACCCGTCCATTGCGCCGGGTCCTGGAATTCGAGGGCCTTCCGGTACGTGGTGCAGGCCCGCGAGACGACGTCGATCGTCTTGTCGATGTCGGCTTCGGTCAGCCCGGCACTGACCACGAACGACGGCCCGATCACCCCGCCGATGATCAGTTCCCGCAGGAACAGCGTCCGGTACGGCTGCGACGGCTCGCCCTGTTCGTCGAGCGTGGCGAAGACCAGGTTGCTCGCCCTGCCGCGCACGAGCACGTGGTCGCCGACCCCGGCGCTCGCGGCGACCTCGCGGACCCCGGCCGCGAGCCGGTCGCCCAACGCGTGCAGCCGCGCGGTGATCCCTTCTTCGGCGTAGGTGTCGAAGACGGCGATCGCCGCGGCGAGGGAATGCGTCTCGGCGCCGTGTGTGGTCGAAAGCAGGAAGACCCGTTCGCGGTGATCGCGCAGCCCGCCGAGTTCCATGTACTCCCGTTTGCCCGCCAGCGCCGAGACCGCGAACCCGTTCCCCAGTGCCTTGCCGAACGCCGAGAGATCCGGGGTGACGCCGTACAGCCCCTGCGCCCCGGCGTCAGACCAGCGGAACCCGGTGATCATCTCGTCGAACACCAGCAGACAGCCATACCGGTCACACAGGTCCCGCAGCCCGGCGAGATACCCCGGAGGCGGCTCGGTCTGGGTCGCGGGTTCGAGGACGAGACAGGCGACCTCGTGCTCCCGCAGCAGCTCTTCCGTGGCCACGAGATCGCCGTAGGGGAAGGAGACCGTCAATTCCGTCGTCTCGCCCGGGATCCCGGCGGACATCGGCGTGGTCCCGATGAACCAGTCGTCGGTGGAGAAGAACGCGTGATCGCGGCAGATCGCCACGAGCGTCCGCCCGGTCGCCGCCCGCGCCAGCCGGATCGCGGCCGTGGTCGCGTCCGAGCCGTTCTTCGCGAATTTCACCATCTCCGCGGTCGGCACGGCGGCGAGGAACCGTTCCGCGGCTTCGGCCTCGATGATGGACGGCCGGACGAAGTTGCCGCCCTTCTCGATTTCGGTGCGGACGGCCTCCAGGACCCGCGGGTGCGCGTGCCCGAGGCTGACCGCGCGAAGCCCCGAACCGTATTCGATGTATTCGTTGCCGTCGACGTCCCACACGTGGCCGGCGAGGCCGCGCGCGATGACGGGCGAGTAGTCGTCGGGGTACTGGTCCTGGCCCTTGGCATAGGTGTGCGCACCACCGGGGATCGCCCGGTGCAGTCGTTCGTTCGCCTGGTCGGAGCGCGGCAAGGGGCGGTTCACGGAATCACCTCGTGGTCGTCAGTGCGGCGGCTAGAGGGGGAGCGTGAGCGTCACGTTCGGACACCGCGCTGACCGGGAGCGGCCACGGGATGGCCAGCTCCGGATCGGCGTACGAGATCGCGATGTCCTCGGCCGGATCGTGCGGCCGGTCGATGCGGTAGGAGATGTCGGCGGGGTCGGTGAGCGCCTGGAACCCGTGCGCGCAACCCGCCGGGATGTACAGGGAGACCTGGGTCTCCCCGGACAGTTCGAACCCTTTCACGGTGCGGAAGGTGGGGGAGTCCGGCCGCAGGTCCACGATGACGTCGAAGATGGCCCCGGCCGAGCAGCGGACCAGCTTGGCCTCGCCGCGTCCGCCGCGCAGATGCATCCCGCGCACGACTCCCTTGCGCGACCGCGAAAGGCTGTCCTGCGCGAAGCCGCCGGGGTCGATGCCGACCGACGCGACGACCTCGCTGTCGAAGGTGCGGCTGAAGAAGCCGCGCTCGTCGGCGAACGGTGTCGGCGTGAAGAGGTAGGCGCCTTCGATTTCGGGAACCGCTTCGACCTTCATCGGATCTCCTCGGACTCGCGGAACAGCGTCCTGTCGAGGACGTCGTACTGCTTCTCCAACAGCTTCCCCTTGGCGGCGCTCCGATCCCGCAGGCGCTGCCAGAATTCCTCCGGTTTGGCCTCGAGTTCGGCGAGTTGCCGGACGAGCAGGTCGACGTCGACCGCGCGCGCGGACTGGCAGTACTCCGCCAGCCCCATGTTCGCCATGATGCTGTCCATCTTCTGCGAGTAGCTGATCGAGATCGTCGGCTTCGCGAGCTTCAGCGAGCACAGCACGTTGTGGTAGCGGGTCCCGACGACGGCGCCGAGTGCGGCGATCTCGGTGATGAGGTCGCCGAGCGTGGGCAGTTTCGCCGCGGTCACCCGGTTCGGGTCGAGGCCGGGCCGGTGTTCGCGCAGATCGGCGAAGATCTCCTCGACCACGGGGTCGTCGATCTCGTCGCCGGTGAGCAGCCGGATCTCGCGCCCGTCGTCGACCAGCCTGCGCACGAAGCGTTTCATAGCGTCCACATAGGACGAACGGATCTGCTCGCCGCGGCGCCGGTCGTCGTTGCCCCCGTGGAATTCCATGACGCCGACCCCGACGACGTCCGACGGCCGCCCGGCGGGGATCGGGAGGGCGAACGCGAGGTCCGGGTACAGGTCGTCCTTCGTGGTGTCGAGGCCCATCTCGCGCCAGGCGTCGCGGGACAGCTCGTCGCGGAAGGAGCGGTAGTGCGCGGAGCGGGCGGCGATCCGGTAGAGCCGCCGCGTGGTCCGCTGGCGGATGACGTTCGAGCCGACGTTGAGCAGCGCGACCCGGGTCCCCCACAGCCTGCCCGACACCCCCAGTAGTGCCATCGCGTACGGAAAACCCCAGGGCCGCAAGGGAAGCGTTGTTTCGAGGACGCCGGCGCCGGGGACGATCACCACGTCGCACCGCCGGGTCCAGGAGAGGATCTTGAGCGTGTCCGCGACCTTGCCGACGGCCTTCAGCAGGGCCGCGAGCACCCCCGTCGTGTCGCGGTTGCGCGAGTAGTACCAGAGCAATGACTCCGCTTTGACGCCGTAGCGTGCCTCGACCAGTTCCGGTCCGGAGCAGAGGCAGCTGAGTTCCGCCTCCGGATGTCGTCGCCGTACGTACTCGAGTACCACTTCGAGTGATCCGTCATTGCCGATGTTCCCCGCCCCCAGCAGCCCGAAGAAGCCGACCCGGGGATGTCTTCGTTTTCTCGCTCCGGAGCGAGAGGTCACGACGTCCTCCTCTGCCGTCCAGGGACCACGGCGTCGATGTTCATTCCGTCGATTTCGGGTTCGGCGTCCTCGGCGCGGTCTTCGTTCCGGCCGCGGGACCGGTCGGCCAGCCAGGCCGCGAGGTGCCGGTAGCACTCGCGCCGGTCGGCCGACGAGAGCGGCGCCCGGCGGATACCGCCGATGAAGCCGCCGATGTACTCGCCGATCAGCCGCGGCATCGGGTTCCGCACCGGGTCGGCGCGCCGCGGGTCGAGGTTCGAGCAGCGCTTCCGGATGCTCGGGTTCGCCCGCTCGGCGCGGCCGGGGTGGTCGCGGCGGAAGTACTGCACCTCGGGGACCTGGTGGAACGGGCCGTGGAGGCTCAGTTCGGCGACATAGGTGCGGTCGGCGTGGTGGTAGCTGTCGAGCGGTTTGACCCGGCGGAGCACGTTCGTGCGCATCACGCCGTAGAAGTCGTCGCCGCCCGTTTCGAACAGCAGGCTGCGGAACCGCGTCGGCGCGTGCGGCGAGTCCGTCGCCAGCGGGTAGTCGAGTTTGTGGGTCACCGCGCCGTGGTCGTCGATGATGGCCTGCCAGCTGTGCGCGACGATCATCTCCGGCCGCTCGTCGAGCGCCTCGATACACAGTTTCAGCAGGTCACGGCCATAGAGGTCGTCATGTGACGCCCATTTGAACAGCTCGCCGCGGGCCTCGTCGAGGACGCGGTTGTGGTTCGGGGACGCACCGACGTTCTTCGGCAGCCGCAGGTACCGGATCCGGGCGTCGCGGCGCTCGTAGTCCCGGCAGATCTCCTCGGTGCCGTCCGTCGAAGCGTTGTCCGAAATGATCAGCTCGAAGTCCTCGTGGCTCTGGCCCAGCAGGGCGTCGAGCGATTCGGACAGGTACTCCTCGCCGTTGTAGACGGGCAGACCGATGCTGAGCCGCGGAATCCTGGTCATACCATTCCCACCTCTTCGTCGTTGGTGCGTGGCGCGGCCGGCCGGTACTCGCGATACGCGACACGGAGCTGGTACCACCACATCGCGGCGCCCAGCCAGACCGAGAGCATCGAGCCCCACGCGGCACCTTCGGCGCCGTCGATGTAGGCGCCGATGATCCCGAAGACCACGTAGCCCACCGAAGCGACCAGCTGGGCACGGAGGCTGCGTTTGGCGTTGCCGAGGGCACGCAACCCGGCGGCCGCGCCCGCGGTGAAGCCGGCAGCGGTGACCGACAAAGTGACCGGCAGGATCAGCGGCTCGGCCGCGTCCCAGACCGACCCCATGATCCAGCGGCCGACGTCGTGCGGCACCAGGATCAGCAACCCGAGCCCCCACAGCAGGGCCGCCCCCGCCTGTCCGCCGCCGAGCACCACGCAGAAATGCTTCAGCCGGTGCGGGGCGCGGTGCAGGACACGGGCGCCTTCGGCCACCGTGGTGAGCGAAAGCCCCATCAACAGCGCGAGGAACGGCCCGAGCAGCTGTTCCGCGCCGCGGACCGCACCGACCGCGGTGATCCCCGCGATCGCCCCGAGTCCGTACGCGCGCAGCTGCGACGAGCCGGCGTTGCTGACGTTCTCGATCAGGTAGCGCACGCTCAGGTCGCGCTGCTCCTTCACCCAGCCCGTCATCGCGGAGATCCTCGGCACGATGCCGGTCTGGAACAGCCCGTAGACCGCCGCGACCGCGCCGGCCAAGCCCCAGGCCAGGACGAAGGCGACCACGGTGCCGAAATGCGAGGCGATGGCCAGCGCCGGGATCAGCGCGACACCCCACACCGTGTCGTTGACGAAGGCCTTCTTGCCGTCGCCCTTGGCGAACAGCGCGAACCGCCACGCGTCCTGCAGCATCAGGCCGGGGAGCACGGCGCCGAGCGCCACGAACACCCCGCCCAGCGGCTGCACGGCGAGGAAGCCGACGATCACGCTGATCAGACCGGTCGCCAGGCCGACACCGATCGCCGTCCCCGCCGCCCTCGCCACCGCCCGGCGCCAGGCGTCCTCCGACACCGCGGAGAAGCGCACCATCATCGGGTCGGTGGCCATCCCGCGCGAGAGGTTGAGCACCACGCCGTAGGTCACCCACGCGAGACTGAACATGCCGAAGGCGAAAGTCCCGAGCGAACGCGCGACGAACAGCCCGACCGCGAAGTTGGTCAAGCTCGAAACCGCCTGGTCGCCGAGGCCCCAGCTGAGCCTGCCCGCCATGGCGCGTACGGCCCCGGAGGCCAGTGTCGCCCGATGTCTCCCGCCCGCCACCCGCGTCACTCCTTCAGCAATCCGGCGCCCTGCAGCGCGTGAGCGGCGGCGACGACGGAATCGAAGGGGAGACCGGATCGCTGTGCGACGTCGAGCAGGCTGTGCTCGCCGTCCGAAAGGTTGAGCACCCAGAGCATCGCCATCTGGGCCGCCTTGGCGTCACTGCGGCCGCCGAGGGAGTCGTAGAGCCCGCGTTTGCCGAGCTGCGGCTCGCCGTACGGGCTCAGGTTGACGTAACGGCGGTTCCGGTCCAGCACGGAGAACGCCTCGCCCAAGGTCGCGAGGGTGTCCTCCATCGCCTCGGTGGACACGAACTCCAGGTTGTCCGCCGAGGTGTGGTACTCGGGATAGCCGGCGTACGGCGTCCTGGTCAGGGAGCCGACGCCGAGGTTGAACCCTGGCGAGCAGAACTGCCGCTCGTCGTAGCCGTACGGCGAGAAGTCCAGGATCTTGTGCGGTTTGCCGGCGAGGACGAATTCGAGCACCTTGTCGATCTCGGCGTCCCCGCGGCGGCTTCGCTTGTAGGTCAGCGATCCGGGGTCGCCCGCGCAGGCGAGCACGATCCCGGCCTTGACCTTGCCGAGCCGTTCGGTGTTGCGCGCGAGCCAGGTGATCGCGCCGATCGTGCCGGGCATGAAGAGGAACCGGTACGTGAAGTGCGGTTTCCCCGCGGCGAGCCGCTGCGCGAGCGCCGCGGCGACGGCGATTCCCGCGAGGTTGTCGTTCGCCAGCGACGGATGGCAGGTGTGGCACGACACCAGCACCTCGTCGGTGACCTCGCCGGGGACCACGTGTTCGGCGTAGGTCAGGTGCCCGTCGTCCAAAGTGGACTCGATGCGGACCTCGTAGTCGCCGTCCGGCAACGCGTCGAGGGTGTCCTGCGCCAGGCAGAAACCCCACGTCGGCGCGTAGTAACTCGTGCGGTACGGCACCAGCGACGGCTGCTCGGGCAGCGTGTGGAGATGCTCGCGCAGCTCCGCCAGCGGCATCGTCTCGGCCACCGGGACGCTGTAGCCGACGACGTGCAGGTTCGACTCCCGGAAGTCGACGACCTTCCGGCCCGCCGGGTCCTTCACCCAGGCGTCGCGGATGTTCCACTCCTGGGGAACGGTCCAGTCGAGCACCTGGGTCCCGGTCGGCACCTCGTGGACGTCGAGCGGGAGGTGCTCGCCGAGGATCTCCAGCGTGGCGCGGACGCCGTCGCCGGTGATGCTGCGGCAGAGCGGATACAGGCGCTCGACCAGCTCCCGGAGATCGGTGCCCGTGTCCAGTGGCTTGCGCGTCATCACCGTCGCCGCAGGGTTTCGTCGATCTCGCCCGCGGCGGTCCGCGCGTTGAGCGTGGCCAGCCTGGTGAAGGTGTTCTTGAAGTCGTGCGCGGTCAGGCCGTGCGTGCGGTAGGCGTAGATCAGGTCGAGCGCGCCGTCCTTGACCGACCAGTCGCATTCGAAACCGGGGATCGCCTCGCGGAAACGGGAGAAGTCGACGCGGTAGGAACGCGGATCGCCCGCGGACTCGCCGGTGATCCGCAGCTTCGCGCTGGGGACGGCCTCGACGACCTGCTGCGCGATCTCGGCCACGGTCACGTTGTTGCGTTCGGTGCCGATGTTGAACGCCTTGTCATGGACGGCCTCCTTGGGGGCGACCAGTGCGGCCTCGAAGGCGCGCGCGATGTCCTTGGCGTGCACCAGCGGCCGCCACGGCGTCCCGTCCGACAGCACCAGGATCTCGCCCGAGACGTGCGCGTGCGCGGTGAGGTTGTTGAGCACGATGTCCGACCGCAGCCGCGGCGAGAAGCCGAACGCGGTGGCGTTGCGCATGTACACCGGGGTGAAATCGTCGTCGGCGAGCTCGTGGAGGTCGTCCTCGACCCGCACCTTCGACTCGGCGTACGGCGTCACCGGGCGCAGCGGCGCGTCCTCGTCGACCAGGCCGTCTCCGCCCGAAGCGCCGTAGACCGAGCACGTCGAGGCGTAGAGGAACCGCTTGACCCCGGCCTCCTTCGCCAGCTTCGCGAGCTTGACCGAAGCGTGGTGGTTGATGTCGTAGGTGAGCTCCGGCGCCAGCGATCCCAGCGGGTCGTTGGACAGCGCGGCGAGGTGGATCACCGCGTCCACGCCGGTCACGTGCTCGGCCGTGACGTCGCGGAGGTCGACTTCGTAGCCCTTGGGGTCGTCGGGTTTCGGGCCCAGCACGCAGATGTCGAAGAGACCGGAGTCGAGGCCGACGACCTCGTGGCCTTCGGCGGCCAGCACCGGGGCCATCACCGTGCCCAGGTAACCCTTGTGCCCGGTCAGCAGCACACGCATGGCTTTCAGCCTTTCGGAGTGAGGTCGAGCGTCAGTTTCTTGAGGTCGAAGGCCTCCGCGTAGCGCTGCCCGCATTCGATTCCGCGAATGCGGGCGAGGCCGAGGAAGGCTTCCCGGTCGTACCAGGGCCGGTGCCGTTGAGAGGCGTAGTGCTCCTGCAGCAGCCGGACCTTTTCTTCGGCGATCTCGGGGGTGAGCGGCACGTACGCGGTGGGTTTGGCGAGGTCGCCGTCCCATTTCGCGATCTCGTACTCCAGCTGGAGATGGGTGCGGAACACCGTCGGAACCAGGGTCGCCAGCCCGCGGTGGTCTTGGTGCGCGTCGGCAGTGCGCGGGGAGAGGACGAGGTCCGGGTCGGTGCGGCGGCGCAGCTCTTCGAGGGCGTTCTTGGCCTCTTCCCAGTGCGAGGGGAACCGGCCGTCGGGCAGTTTGAGCACGGTGACCTCGACGTCGGCGCCGGGGCAGAAGGCCGCGAGCGCGGCGTGCTCCTCGGCCTCGCGTTCGGTGCCGCCGCCGGAAAGGACGAGCACGTCCACGCGGAGACCCGGGTTGGCGGCGCAGAGGGTGAGCAGTGTGCCGCCCGCCCCGATGGCGATGTCGTCACAATGCGCGCCGAGCGCGACGACCCGCTGGACGCCGCCCGTGCCGAGTCCGATCACGCCGTGCTCGCGGGTTCGCGTTCCCAGCGCGCCCACGGACGGTCGCCGTGCGCGTAGGCGTCGTCCAGCTGGACGCGTTCCTTGACGGTGTCCGTCGGCTTCCAGAACCCGCGGTACGGGTACGCGAGCAGCTTGCCCCGCTTGGCGAGCTCACCGCAGCCGTCGGCCACCAGGTCGCCGCCCTCGGGGATGTGGTCGAAGATCTCCTGGCGCAGCACGAAGTACCCGCCGTTCTCCCACAGCGGCATCTCGCTGACCGGGGTCAGCGCGCCGATGCGGCCGTCCTCGCCCATCTCGACGCAATGGAACGACGACTGCGGCGGCACGACCATCATCGACGCGCCGGCGTCGGAGACCGTGAAGCGTTCGATCATGTCCGGCAGCGGGGCGTCGGTGAGGACGTCGGCGTAGTTGGCGAGGAACATCTCGTCGCCTTGGAGGTATGGGCGCACCCGGCGCAGGCGCTCGCCGATGGCCGATTCGAGACCGGTCTGCACGAAGGTGATCGACCAGTCCGCGATGTCGGTCGACAGCAGTTCCGCCTTGCCGTTGCGCAGGACGAAATCGTTGGAGGTGGTCTCCTCGTAGTTGAGGAAGAATTCCTTGATGTGGTGCGCGCCGTAACCGAGGCAGAGGACGAACTCGGTGTGCCCGAAATGCGCGTAGTAGCGCATCACGTGCCAGATCAGGGGTCTGGGGCCGACCATGGCCATCGGCTTCGGCACGTCGGACGCGTCACCGTTGCGCATCCGCATGCCGTAGCCGCCGCAGAAGAGGACTACCTTCACGACTTCACCTCGACGATTTCCAGGTGCGGGATGGGGAAGACCAGTTTCCCGCCCCATTCGTCCACATAGGACAATTGGGCGGTCAGCTCCTTCCGGAGGTTCCACGGAAGGACGAGCACGTAATCGGGTTTGTCCGCCGCGATGCGTTCCGGCGGCAGGATCGGGATCCGGGTGCCGGGGGTGAACCGGCCGTGCTTGTACGGGTTCCGGTCGACGGTGTACCGCAGGACGTCCGGGCGGATACCGCAGTGGTTCAGGAGCGTGTTGCCCTTGCCGGGGGCGCCGTAACCGACGACGGTCTTGCCTTCGAGCGCCGCGTCGGTGAGGAACTTGTTCAGGTCGAGCCGGACCTTGGTGACCCGCTCGGAGAATTCGGTGTAGCCGGACATTTCGTGCAGCCCGGCGGCTTTCTCGGCGTCGAGGACCTGAGTCATCCGCTCGCTCGGCTCACCGGCGACGGCCTCCGGACGCGCCCACAGCCGGATCGAACCGCCGTGGGTGGGCAGGAGTTCGACGTCCACAACGGACAATCCGCCGCGCGCGAGGGCCCGGCGCGCGGATTCCACCGTGTAGTACTGGAAATGCTCGTGATAGATCGTGTCGTACTGGTTGTCCTGGATCAGTGTCAGCAGGTGCTGGACCTCGATGCTGACCCAGCCGTCGTCGGCGACCAGGGCGCGGAGCCCGTGCGTGAAACCGATGATGTCCGGGATGTGCGCGTAGACGTTGTTCGCCACGACGAGGTCGGCGGGACCGTGTTCGTCGCGGACCTCGCGCCCGGTCTCGGGGCTGAGGAAAGCGGTCTTCGTCGGCACCCCGGCGTCACGCGCGGCTTGGCCCACGTTCACCGAAGGTTCCACGCCGAGACAGCGGATGCGCTGCGCCACAACGTGTTTGAGCAGATATCCGTCGTTGCTGGCGACCTCGACGACGAACGACGAATCGTCGAGCCCGAGCCGCTCGACCGCGCCGTCGACGAACGTCTTCGCGTGCTCGACCCAGGAAGCGGAATATGACGAGAAGTACGCGTATTCGGTGAAAGTCTCTTCAGGGGTGATGAGCGGCGGGATCTGGGCGAGCCAGCATTCGGTGCAGACCCGCAGGTGCAAGGGGTACGTCGGCTCCGGCTCCGCGAGCTGCTCCGCGGTCAGGAACCGTTCGCACGGCGGCGTCGCCCCGAGGTCGACGACACTGGCGAGATGGGCCGAGCCGCAGAGTCGGCAGGTGGTCATCGAGAGGCTCCTTGGCTCGCGTCACGTATCCCAGACGTCGGCACCTCGGGTCGCCTCGTTACATGCTTCCAGGGGTCTCACGCTTCCGTCTCACAACCGAAACCTGTCGTCTCGGCCATCGGCGCAGACCCCTCCGCCATCCGGGCGCGGGCAACCGGCCGGATCGCGTTCCCCCTGCCCACCCGCATCGCGTTTAGCGGGCTAAACGCGACCCGCGATTCCGGCCCGGACGTCGCGAAAGCCACTTTCGCGACGTCTGATGTCCCGAAAGTGGCTTTCGCGGCACCGGCACCCCATCGCCGCGCCCGGCCGGATCGCGTTTAGCGGGCTAAACGCGATCCGCAAGCACCCTCGCGCCCCGGCCGACCCGCGTTTAGCGGGCTAAACGCGATCCCCTCCCGATCGCCCGACTCCGCGTGAAGGCCCCCTTCCCTCGGCTGAGCCGAGGGAAGGGGGCCTTCACGGACTTCCCGGAGCCGACCCACCGGCCGAGTCCGTCAAACCGTCAAGAAACCACCAGCGCGTAGTCCGCATCGGTCGCCGAAGTCTCCGGGTGACCGTCGGCGTTCACCTGCGTCGCCACGACCTCCACCGTCCAGGTACCCGCGGCCGGCTTCTCCAGGATGACGTTCTCCACCGTGTCGACCGTGTTCGGCGACCCGCCCGCGGTCGAGAAGTTGCCCGCCTTCAGCCCGTTGTTGCCGTAGTAGACGGTCCCGTTCGGCGCGGTGACCTTCAGGGTCAGGTCGTTGACCCTCGCGACCGACGCGCTCGGCGAACCCGCCGGGTCGGTGTAGGCCAGCGTCGCCTTGAACTGCTTGGTCCCGTTCACCGCGACCGTGTACTTCTTCGACTGCCCGGTGCCCAGCAGGTCGGTCTCGTTCACCAGCACCGGCAGCTTCCACCCGTTCGCCTTGGCCTGGTCGTGCAGGTACCGCACGTTCGCGGTGCCCCAGCCCTGGTGCGTCCTGGTCATGTCGTGCGCCGTGCCGCTGAACGCGAACTGGTCGGCCCCGTTGACCAGCAGCGCCTTCGCGGTCGCCGCGTGCGGGCGGCTCGTGAAGACGTCGCGGGCCTTGCCGGGGCCGCCGTCGAACACGCCGTCGGCCCACATCTGGAACAGCAACCCGGCGTTCCCGCAGGTGATCGGGGTCGCGCCGCTCGTGCCGCCGAACGAAGTCGTGTACGAGGTGTCACTGCTCGAAGACGTGGTGTCGATCCGGTCGTAGTAGTTCGACAGTTCCGGTTTGATCCGCCCGTCGGCGGCAGGGCCGATGCTGGCGCCACCGCTCCACTTGTCGTCGGTGCGGCCAAGCGTGTTGTAGTGGTACTGCCCGCCCACCGAGAGCACGTTCTTCGACCAGGCCTGCGGCCGCGACTGCTGGGTGCCCGCGTTGCTCTGCGACTGGCAGATCAGCAGGTCGTGGTCGAAGACGATCTTGTCGAGCTCGGCCGAGACGGAGTTGTAGGCCGTGGTCAGCCCGCCGCCCCAGCTGTTGCTCTGGAACACCGCGCGGTACTTGCCCGCCGGGTCGACCAGTTCCTTGGTGTGGGCGTAGCGGTCCGGCTTGTTGTAGGTGGCGAAGATCCCCTGCGCCTCGGGCAGCAGGCCACGCTGCGGCGCGCTCACGCCCGACGCGAAGATCTGGCCGTAGGTCGAGGTCCCGTGGCTGGTGCTGGTGGAGTTCGAGCCGTGCATCACCGTCGGCCGCGCCTTGAACTCCTGGTGCGTGACGCGTAGCCCGCCGTCCATCACCTCGCCGCGGACGCCCTGACCGCGGTAGCCGCCGACACTCTCGATGTAGTTCGCGCCCCCGCTCTCCCTGGCGTTGGCCATGTCGGTTTCGGGGGCGGTGATCGCGCCGACCGCGAGCACCTCCGCCCCCTGCGCCACGGCGGCGGCCTGCCCGGAGCCGAGTTTCGCGACGATGTGCTGCCCACTCTGCGAAATCGCCTCGATACCGCCGCCGAGCCGCAGGATCCGCTCGGCCACAGCGCGCTGGTCCCGCGCGTCCGGCTCGACCAGTGTCACCAGATGGCTGCCGGTGGCGGCCGTCGACATCTCCATCTTGTCGTCCGGCCGGTATTCGCCGAGCCAGCGGACGAAAGCCAATCCCGCCACCGATTCGCGGTTCTCCGGCTTCAGCCGGACCACGTAGGCGAAATCGGGAATGTAGGTCCCGATCCGCACGCCGAGTGAACGCAATTTCCCGCGCTGCGCGTCGGTCAGCGCGCTTCGGACCTGTAGCAGGTACGCGCCCTTCCAGTCCTGGCTCGCCGCCGTGCGCTGGCTCAGCGGATCGAACGTCCTGCTGGCCAGACGGATGAACTGGGGGTCTTCGGCGGCAGGGGCGGCGACGGCCGCCCCGCTCGTCAGTAGCATCGCGCCGACTAAGGGCGCGAGGAAGCGGACAGACTTCGGCCGTGGCATGAAATACCTCCGGGGAGCTCTGCAGGGGAGAGGTCTTTCGAAGGTACCGGCCGAAAAGCGTGATGATCAGCCGCTGAACGGCCCAGCCGTTTTCCGGTATTGCGGGAAATGGAGCATAAACGGTTAAAAACCGATTCAGGAGATCTCGTCGATCGCCCCGCTGAACCGCGTCAGCCGATCACGTTCCTCTATGTCGAGCCGCCGGGTACTGCCTTCGGGCAGGGTGCACGCGACCCAGATGGTGCGGCAGCGCGCGTACACCGCCCGATCGTCGCGCAGTCTGCTGTTCACCACGACGTCGCAGGTACCGATCCGGCCGACCACGGTCTCCACCTCGACCGGGTGGTCGCGGAACGTCAGCCTGCGCAGGTAGCTGACGTTGTGCTTCGCGATCAGGTACGCCGGTCCCTTGGCCTGGAAAAGGTGCTCACGCCGCGGGTCGAGCAGCGCGGTCTGGGCTTCCTGGAAGTACTCCAGCAGCCGCACGTTCCCGACGTGGCCGAGACAGTCCAGGTCGGCGACACGCAGGCGATGGCGGTGGAGGTGGATTTCGGGAGCGGGACGCGCACTGGTCGTCCCCAGCGGATGTGCGTGCACGAAGTGGATCTTCAACGATCGCGCGGTGTTCCGGCCGCGCGGCGCAACGGACACCGGCCCGGTTCACTCCATCAGGGCTTCAGAGAGCTCCCGGATCGCGGCCGTCTCGGCGGTGTGGATGTCCCGGATCAGATCGCCCATCGTGCCGAAGAGTTCACGGGCTTCGCCATCGGTGAACGGTGTTTCGTCGTTGTAGTGTGCGCGCAGTTTCCACATTTCGGCACCGGCCGCCGCGGCGGCGTCGTGCCCCGCGTCGCCGTCCCGGACACCCGCCGACACCGCGCTCACCAGCCCGCGCACCCAGGCGAACTCCGCGTTCGACGCCGGGACGGCTGTCTCGGCCAGTTCGGCCCAGCGTTCGCCGATGCCGCGCCACGTCTCCGCCTGTTCGGCCAGTGCCGGCAGTTCGAGCAGACCCGCGGCTTCGGTGAGCGCATCGGCGAACAGCCCTCGCAGGTGCCCGCCCTCCATCCCGGCGGGGGTGACGCTCTCCCAGACGTTGAACAGCGCCCCGACCAGCCCGCGCCGTTCACCGAACGCGCGCGGCCAGCCCTTCGGGTCACGTTCGTCGGTCATCGCCTTCGCCCAGCGCCCCCAGGCGGGCAGCGAGAACGACTTCGACGGCGCCGAGAGGTTCCGGACGCAGTCCGTCAGCCCGTCGCGCACGGCCTTCCGCCAGTCGGGGACCTCGCCGGGCTGAGGCGTCGCGAGCAGGTTCTTGTACGAGCCGACCCGGCCGCGCGCGGCGTCGAACGTCTTCCGATCGACCGTCAGCGGGGCGAGGTTCCGGTCGTCGACCAGCACCCGGCCGTCCTCTTCGCCGTACGCGACGACGAAGTGGCCGCCACCGCCGGACATCTCCGGCGGCAGGTGCCAGTAGCCGAGCGACTCGCGGTCCGGGAGGACGATCACCGGCCGCCCCGCTTCGAGATCGGTGGTGAGCCGTTTGGCGGCGGCGCGTTTGCCGCCGGTGGTGTGGAGATCGAGGCCGAGCCCGAGACGGTCCACTGTGGACTTTAGCCATTCCTGCGGGTACTGCCAGCGCGCGCGGAAACCGAACACGATCGTCGACGTCGTTTCGTGCGCGAAATCCCACAGGATGTAGCCTGCCCCGATCCCGCCGGACACGGCGAAGACCAGCGCTTCGCCGGGCGCCTTCCCGTCCGGCCCTTCGACGCCGTGATGCGCCAGTACGGCGGCCACGGCCGAGACGTCCGGTTGCAGCCCGCCGCGCAATTCGTACTCGCTCACCCCGCCATCATGCCCGCTCCGGCGTCAGAAGTCCCGGATGAGGGAAACCCTGCCGCGCAACGGATCCGCGACGTACACCGTCCTGGTTCGCTGGTCGATCGCGACGGCGCCGGGGTTCACGCCGAGTGACAGGTCGCCGGTGAGCAGGCTCGTCCTGCCGTCGATCCTGGCGAGTCCGTTCGGTCCGCCGTTGGCGTAGACGGTGTTCGATCCTTCGTGGACCGCGAGCGCCGAAGATTCCGAGCGCAGCAGCACGGTCGCCTTCTCCTTGCGCGCGCCCGTGTCCACGATGGACAGATGGTGGATCGCCGAATTCGCGACGAACACGGTCCCGGAGGCGCTGTGCACGGCGACCCCGGTCGGTGACTTGCCGACCGGGATCCCGCCGGTGAACCTGCCCGCGCCGATGTCGAAGACCTCGAGCGAGTCGGTGGCCGTGCTGGTGCAGTACGCGAGCTTGCGCCCGCTGTCGACCGCCGTCGACGACAACCCCCGCGTGGGGCCGGGGACGAGGTCCAGCAGACGGCAGCCGACGCCGTCGATGACGGCCAGCGTCCCGGTGAGGGCGCTGGCCGCGTAGATGCGGTTCGCCTGCTCGTCGACGTCGACACTGGACGCGCCGGGGCCGGCGGGCACCACGCTGACGACGTCGTTGGTCCGCCCGTCCAGGACGAGGACGGTCCCGCCGGGCGGGTTCGCGACGAAGACCCTGTTCGTCACGGTGTCGACGGCCAGCCCGGCCGGTTCGCCGCCGACCGGGATCACGTCGCCGATCGTGCCGGACCGCGAGTCGAGGACGACGATCGTGCCGGTGGACGGGTCGGAGACGTACGCGAAACCGGTGACGGAATTCACCGCGACCGCCTCCGGGGTGCCTCCGACCTCGACGAGAAGTACTTTTTCGGCTCGGGCCGCCGGCGCGAAGGCGACCGCGGAGGCGCCGGCCGCGGCCAGGGTGAGCAGGGCTCGGCGGCTCAGTTCGGGTCCTCGCACAGGCGCCTCCCGATGATCGTTCCGAGGTTCGACGATAACCCGCGAGCCGGGCACGCGAAGGAACTTCGCGTCCCCCGATCGCGTTGTTTCCGATGAGTAACCCCACCCCGGAGAAAGGAAGGAGCAGGACGCCGTGCACAAACACCAGAACGGGCTCAAGACCGTCGTCCTGCTCGGCCTGCTGTCCGCGCTCATCGTCGGGATCAGCGGTTTCTTCGGGCGGGGCGCCCTGGTCATCGGGCTGGTGGTGGCGCTCGGGGTCAACGCGTACGCGTACTTCAACTCCGGCAAGCTGGCGCTGCGGGCCATGCACGCCCGTCCGATTTCGGAGGCCGAGCACCCGGCGATGTACCGGATCGTGCGGGAGCTGGCCACCACCGCGCGGCAGCCGATGCCGCGGCTCTACGTCAGCCCCACGCAGGCGCCGAACGCCTTCGCCACCGGCCGCAGCCCCCGGCACGCGGCGGTGTGCTGCACCACCGGCATCCTCGACCTGCTCGACGAGCGCGAACTGCGGGCGGTGCTCGGGCACGAGCTGTCCCATGTCTACAACCGCGACATCCTGATCTCGTGCGTCGCGGGCGCGCTGGCGAGCGTGATCAGCGTGATCGCCAACATCGCGATGTTCACCAGCGTCTTCGGCGGCGGCAACCGCGAGGACGGCGACAGTCCGCTGGTCGGGCTGCTCCTGGTCGTGATCGGGCCGATTGCGGCAGCGGTGGTGAAGCTCGGGGTGAGCCGCTCGCGGGAGTTCCAGGCCGACGCGTCGGGCGCGGAGCTCACCGGAGACCCGCTCGGCCTGGCGTCGGCGCTGCGGAAGCTCGACGAAGGGACGCGCGCGGCGCCGCTCGTGCCGGAGCCGAAGCTGGTCTCGCAGTCGCACCTGATGATCGCGAACCCGTTCCGGCCGGGCGGCGGCCTCACGAAGCTCTTCGCGACCCACCCGCCCATGGCCGAACGCATCCGGCGCCTGGAAGAGATGGCGCGCCACCCCCACTGACCAGCCGGATCGCCGTTTAGCCCGCTAAACGCAGGTCGCCCGCCGGATCGCGTTTAGCCCGCTAAACGCAGGTCGCCCGCCGGATCGCGTTTAGCCCGCTAAACGCAGGTCGCCCGCCGGATCGCGTTTAGCCCGCTAAACGCAGGTCGCCCGCCGGATCGCGTTTAGCCCGCTAAACGCAGGTCGCCCGCCGGATCGCGATTAGCCCGCTAAACGCAGGTCGGCCCGGATGTCCCACCCCGTGGGAGCGGGAATCGGGGGACGAGGGCGCGAGTTCCCCGGGCATGGGTTCCGCACAGCAGTTGCACCTCGGGGTCGCGCTCGACGGGGCCGGCCGGCATCCGGCCGCCTGGCGGGTCTCCGACGTCCGCCCGGCCGCCTTGTTCACCGCCGCCCACTACCTAGCCCACGCGAAGCTCGCCGAAGCGGCTTCGCTCGACTTCGTCACCCTCGACGACACCCTCGCGCTCCAGCCCGGCGGCGAGGAGGTCGTCCGCGGCCGGCTCGACGCCCTGCTGACCTTCGCCGCGATAGCTCCGCTGACCAGCCGAATCGGCCTGGTCCCGACGGTCACCACCACGCACACCGAGCCGTTCCACATCTCGACGGCCGTCGCATCGCTCGACTTCGCGAGCCGCGGCCGCGCAGGCGTCCTCGCGGTGCCTTCGCGCACCGAAGCCGAGGCCGCGCACTTCGGCAGGCGCGCCCTCCCGTCCGAGGCCGACGCCGAAGCGGAGAACGCCGAGGTCGTCGACGTCATGGCACGCCTCTGGGACAGCTGGGAGGACGACGCGATCATCCGCGACGAGCCGACCGGCCGCTTCATCGACCGCGAGAAGCTCCATTACGTCGACTTCGAGGGCCGCTTTTTCAGCATCAAGGGACCTTCGATCACGCCGCGCCCACCGCAGGGCCACCCCGTCGTCGCGGTGTACGGCGACTCGCCGTACGCGCACGGCGCCGACGTCGTCCTGATCGACGAGCCCCGCGAGCGTTTCCCGGACGCCAAGCTCCTGACGGGCCTGTCGATCGTGCTCGCCGAGACCGAGCAGGCCGCCCTCGACCGCCGCCGGACGCTGGAGACCTACGCGCCTTTCCCGCCCGGCCTGAGTTTCACCGGTACTCCAGCCGACCTCGCCACCGAACTGCCCCGCCTGGCGGCGGCCAACGGTCTCGACGGCTTCCACATCCTGCCCGCGGTCCTGCCCGACGATCTGGCGCTCTTCACCGCCGAGACCGTCCCCGCGCTACAGGCCGCGGGCGCGTTCCGGCGGACCTACACCGGCACCACCCTGCGCGACCATCTCGGCCTCGGGGTCGCCGCCAACCAGTACGCGGAGGCGTGACAGATGCCCAAGCAGGTCAAACTCGCCGCACACTTCCCGGGCGTCAACAACACGACCGTGTGGAGCGACCCGCGTTCGGGTAGCCAAATCGACTTTTCGTCCTTCGAACATCTCGCGCGCACGGCCGAGCGGGGCAAGTTCGACTTCCTCTTCCTCGCCGAGGGCCTGCGCCTGCGCGAACACGCGGGCAAGATCCTCGACTCGGACGTCGTCGGGCGGCCGAACACCACCACCGTGCTGGCCGCGCTGTCGGCGGTCACCACCAGGCTCGGGCTCGCGGGCACGCTGTCGTCGACCTTCAACGAGCCTTACGAGGTCGCGCGGCAGGTCGCGAGCATCGACCATCTCTCCGGCGGCCGCGCCGCCTGGAACGTCGTCACCTCACCGGACGCGTGGACGGGACAGAACTTCCGCCGCGGTGGCTTCCTGAAACGCGAGGACCGCTACCGCCGCGCGGAGGAATTCCTCGCCACCGTGCGCGAGCTCTGGGACAGCTGGGCGCCCGACGCGCTGGTGGGGGACAAGGAGAACGGCGTCTTCGCCCGCGGCATCGAGCGCTTCGTCCACAGTGGACCGCAGTTCGACATCCGCGGTGAGTTCACCGTGCCGAGGACCCCGCAGGGGCAGCCGATCGTCATCCAGGCGGGCGATTCCGACGAAGGCAGGGAGTTCGCCGCCAAGACCGCCGATGTCATCTTCAGCCGCCACGGTTCACTGGAAAGCGGCAAGGAGTTCTTCGCCGACGTCAAGCGGCGGCTACCCGCCTACGGCCGCGAGCCCGGCGAACTGCTGATCATGCCCGCGGCGACCTTCGTTCTCGGCGACACCGAGGAGGAGGCGCACGAGTACGCTCGCGAAATCCGCTACCAGCAGGTACGCCCGGCGACCGCGATCCAGTTTCTCGAACAGATCTGGAGTCGCGACCTCTCCGCCTACGACGCCGACGGCCCGCTCCCCGAGATCGACCCGGACCCCGACGCCGAGCCGCTGACCTGGGGCCGCGTCCGGCACGAGAAGGATCCTCTCGCCGTGGCCGCGAAATGGCGGGCGATCGCGGAGGAGAAGAAGCTCTCCATCCGCGAACTCGTCATCGAGGTGACCGCGCGCCAGCAGTTCGTCGGCACCGCCCGGCAGGTCGCGGAGTCGATCGACGAGTACGTCCAGAACGACGCCGCCGACGGGTTCGTGCTCGTACCGCATCTGACCCCGGGTGGGCTGGACGCGTTCGTCGACGACGTCGTGCCGCGGCTGCAGGAACGGGGTGTCTTCCGGACCGACTACACCGGCGACACCCTGCGCGAGCACCTGTTCAGCCGGTAGCACCCTGCGTGCGCGCGACGTTCATCAGATATTCGCCGTAGCCGGACTTCGCCAGCTTCGCGCCGAGCGCGTAGCACTGCTCCGCGTCGATGAAGCCCATACGCAGCGCGACTTCTTCGAGACAGGCGATCCGGACACCCGTCCGGTGTTCGAGGACCTGCACGAACTGGCCCGCCTCCAGCAGCGAGTCGTGCGTACCGGTGTCGAGCCAGGCGAACCCGCGGCCGAGGTCGATCAGGGTCGCGCGGTCTTGGCGCAGGTACGTGAGGTTGACGTCCGTGATCTCCAGCTCCCCGCGTGGCGAGGGCTTGAGGGCACGGGCGATCTCGACGACCTGGTTGTCGTAGAAGTACAGGCCGGTGATGGCCTTGTTCGACTTCGGCTTCTCGGGTTTCTCCTCGATGGAGAGGAGCTTGCCGTCGGCGTCGATCTCGCCGACGCCGTACCGCTGCGGGTCCTTGACCGGGTAGCCGAACAGCACGCAGCCGTCGAGCGAGGTCGCCGCGGCCTGCAATCTGCTGGAGAACCCCTGGCCGTAGAAGATGTTGTCGCCGAGCACGAGCGCGACGTCGTCGTCGCCGATGAAGTCCGCGCCGATGACGAACGCCTCGGCCAGCCCGTTCGGAGCGGCCTGCTCGGCGTAGCTGAAACTGAGCCCGAACTGGCTGCCGTCGCCGAGCAACCGCCGGAAATGCGGCAGGTCGACGGGGGTCGAGATGATCAGGATCTCGCGGATCCCGGCGAACATCAGCACCGAGATCGGGTAGTAGATCATCGGTTTGTCGTAGACCGGTAGCAGCTGTTTCGATATCGCCTGGGTGATGGGATGCAGACGCGTCCCACTGCCCCCCGCCAGCACGATGCCCTTCATGCGATGCCCCCGCTTCGTAGCCGATCGCTCGGGACCTCACACTACCGGGTGGCTCAGAACGCCGGGCCCTTCGCGAAGTACGCCTTGCAGCCGGCGTTGTTCTCGGTGGAGATCTGCAACACGTTCTTGCCGCCGTCGACCGGCAGCAGCGTCGAGCTGTAGTTGGGGCAGAAGTTGTCGTGGATCCCGGTGATGTGAACCGGCGCCGGAAGTTCGTACCAGTGCCCGGCGCCGAAGTTGTCGTTGGCCAGCAGCACCTTGCCGTTCTTGCTCTGCGGCACCCCGGCGGCGTTGGTGTAGATCTGCCCGACCATCACCAGCCGCACGCCGTTCGGGCCGCCGGGGAACAACGTGATCGTCTGGGCGTGCTGGAAGTAGTTGCCGTTCGCGGTGGTGACGCGGGTACCGGGGTCGAGGGGGTCGCCCCAGTTGGCGCCGTCGGAGGAGATCTTGAAGTACGGGTCGCAGAAGCGGTCGCGGTAGTTGCAGATCTCGTAGGCCAGGTAGTACCGGCGGTCGGGGAGGCGGCGGATGATCGGCATCCCCGGCCGCACCCGATGCGGCGGGATGGCCATCGTGCGCTGCTTGGTGCCCCAGTTCACCCCGTCGGTGGAAGCTACCCGGTTCATCACCTGCGCGTGCTGCGGCGCCTCGGTCTCGTCGGCGTAGTGCAGCCACAGCGTGCCGCCCGCGTCGACGACGAACTCCGGCTCCCAGATGCCGTCGTGGTTGTGCGAACGCGCAGCCTCGGACAGGAAGCCCCATGTGCGGCCGGCGTCGCGGCTGGACCAGATCCGGATGCCGATGCGCCGCTCCGGACCGGCGTTCTGCCGGTAGCTCGCGGCCCACAGCAGGGTGCCCGCGCGGAGCCTGCCGACCCGTTGCGGCAGTTCGTACAGCGTTCCGCAGCACATGCCGCGGCGGCCGTCGCGGTCGCGGATCTCGCCGATCTTGTGGAAGCTCTGGCCCTCGTCGGTGCTCTCCATGATCGGGGTGAACTTGCCGTTCGCGTCCTCGCTGGTCAGCGACGCGATGATACGGCCGCGGCCGATCGGGGAGTGCTCCAGCCGGATGAGCCGCGGGTACGAGCCGTAGCCCGGAACGAGCTGCTGGCGCTCGGCGGCCTGCGCGGGGGTGAACAGGGACGCGATCACCGTGAGTGACAGCGCGAAGGCTAGTGCGGAGCTGAAACGGCGCTTCATCGTGACCTTCCTCGAACGCGATCGCCGGATTACAACACGGGCTTTTGTCCCTTTCGGACTCCCGCGAAGGCGTTTGCGACGGAAACCCACTTCCGAGTGGCCTGAATCGCTCGGCCGAGTGGTCTGGTAACGCTGGGCTATCGGCCGGCGAAGATCCGTTGACGGTTCGACTAGGGGGAAACACGTGATCGGGCGCTTGTGCGCGGCTGTGCTGCTGACCGTGGGCCTGGTGGCCTGCTCGTCGCCGAATCTGGGCCGTGTCGTCCCGCAGGCGGCCGCCCCGGAAGGGCTGGCACCCTCGCCGGCCCCCACGACCAAGCCGAGCCCCGGTCCTCAGCCGGAGGAGAAGCACTCGGGTAAGGGGAACGCGTCGGTCCCCATGGCCTGGCCGGCGCGCCTCGGCTTCGTGACCTTCGACTGTCCGAAGTGCTCCGGCCACGTCGCGGTGAACACCGAGAACGAGCTGATCGTGAACGACGTCGGCCCGTACAAGGGCACGCAGTGGATCAACGACATGCCCGGCCGCCAGGCGAAGACCTTCACCATCAAGGCAAACGCCGCCTGGACCCTGACCATCACCGACGAAAGCGGCCTGCCCGCCCTGGAACCGGGCAAGCCCCTGTCGGGCAAGAGCGAAGCGGTGTTCGCCGTGCCCGACGCCGTCACGTCGGTCGCCGTCGCCACCAAGAACAGCGGGCGCACCGCGGTGTGGGTGCACAGCGGCGACTACTCGGAACTTCCGGTGAACCAGCTCGGCGACTACACGGGCAGCGTGCCCGTGTCCGGCCCGGCCTTCGTCTCGGTGGAAGGCGACGGGAGCTGGACGGTCACCGCGTCCTAGACATGACGAAGGCCACCTTCCGCGGAAGGTGGCCTTGTCGTCGCCGTGCTCAGCGGTAGTTCGTGAACTGCAGCGCGATCTCGAAGTCCTTGCCCTTCAGCAAGGCGATCACGTCCTGCAGCTGGTCCTTCTTCTTGCCGGACACGCGCAGCTGGTCGCCCTGGATCTGCGCCTGGACCCCCTTGGGGCCCTCGTCGCGGATGAACTTGGCGATCTGCTTCGCCTTGTCCGACGCGATCCCCTGGAGGATCTTGCCGCCGATCTTGTAGATCTTGCCGGACAGGGCCGGCTCGCCCGCCTCGAAGGCCTTCAGGGAGATGCCTCGCTTGATCAGCTTCTCCTTGAACACCTCGACCGCCGCCAGCGCCCGCTCCTCGGTCTCGGACTCGATCGCGATCGCCTCCTCGCCGGACCAGTCGATCTTGGTCCCGGTACCCCGGAAGTCGAACCGTGTACCGAGTTCCTTGCTGGCCTGGTTCAGGGCGTTGTCCACCTCCTGGCGATCGACCTTGCTCACCACGTCGAAAGAGGGATCCGCCACGTGTTCTCACACCTCGTACTCGCTTGTCAGGAGCTTCCACCCTAGCCCTGTGGAACCCGGTTGACCGGCCCGCCACGGCATTGGGTATTCTTTCGTCTCGGCCGGGGACACCCGGCCACGGCGAGTTGCCCGAGCGGCCAAAGGGATCTGACTGTAAATCAGACGGCACTGCCTTCGGGGGTTCGAATCCCTCACTCGCCACACAGGAGCGGCCCCGTGACCCAGTCACGGGGCCGCTCCTTTTTCGTGTGTTCCGGTCTTTAGTTAGTGGTTAGTAACTAGTAACTTGAGGGCATGGCTGGACGGATGAGCGGACCCGAGCGACGTGCCCAGGTGCTGGCCATCGCCGCGGAGGAGTTCGCGGAGCACGGGCTGCACGGGGCGTCGACGGAGGCGATCGCGAAGACGGCGGGGATCACGCAGGCGTACGTCTTCCGGATGTTCGGGACGAAGAAGGCCCTGTTCCTCGAACTGGTCCAGGCCGCGTTCGAGCGGCTCAGCGACGCGATGCGGGACGCGGGCGCGGGCGAGACCGGGCTGAAGGCGCTCTCGGCGATGGGCGCACAGTATTTCGACCTGCTGACCGACCGGACCGGGTTGTTGCTGCAGCTTCAGGGCTTCGCCGCGTGCGGCGACCCGGAAGTGCGGGACGTGGTGCGGTCGTGTTTCGCGCGGATGTGGGACACCACCGAGAACGGCACCGGACTCGACCCGGTGACCGTGAAGACGTTCCTCGCCTTCGGGATGCTGCTGAACGCCGGCGCCGCGATGGACGTCGAGCAGGTCGACGAGCTCTGGGCCGAGGGGGTTCGCACCCGGATCCAGCCGGGTCTGTTCACGCACGTCACCACCGAGACGAACCGATGAGCGCCCCCGTCCGGCGGGACGGGCGACTGAGCGCCGCGCTCGTGTGCACGGCGTTGGCGGGCGCCGTGATCGGCAGCGTCGGCGCGCCGCTGATCACCCCGGTCGCCACGGGACTGCACGTATCCCTCGACGCGGCACAGTGGACGTTGACGGTGACGCTGTTCAGCGGCGCGATCGCGGGACCGGTCCTTGGCAGGCTCGGCGGCGGCCCGTACCGCCGCACCACGATCCTGATCACCCTGGCCATGGTCACGACGGGCGGGTTGCTGACGGTGCTTCCGCTTCCGTACGTGGCGTTGCTGATCGGACGTGGCTTACAGGGGCTCGGGGTCGCGGCCGGGGCACTGTTGATGAGCGTCGCCCGCGCGCACCTGCCGCCCGAGCGCTCGACCTCGACGATCGCCGCGCTGTCGGTCGCGTCGACCGTCGGCATCGGGGTCGGCTACCCGGTGGTCAGCCTCCTCGATCAGCTCGCGGGACTGCGCGTCGCGTACGGGTTCGGATTCCTCCTCTCGACTGTCGCCTTCCTCATCGCCTGGCGGATGCTGCCTGCCGAGGCGCCCGGCGAGCCGCCACGGATCGATGTCCGCGGCGCGCTGCTTCTCGCGCTCGGCACACTCGGGGTTCTCCTGGTCATTGCCGTGCCCTCCGTGTGGTCGACCGTGTGGCTCGCCGGTGGTCTGCTCGCCGGTACCGCCGCGGTCCTGGCCGCGTGGGCCTTCGTCGAACTGCGCACCACGGAGCCGCTGGTGGACCTTCGGCTGCTCGGCCGAGGACCCGTCTTCCGTGCGAACCTGGCGATTCTCGTGGCCGGGGCGGGTCTGTACCTGCTGTTCAGTCTCTTCACCCGCTACGTGCAGACACCCGCGGACGCCCCGTACGGATTCGCGCTGCCCGGTGTCGCCGCGGGCGCGGCGTTGATCCCGTTCTCCCTGCTCGGATTCGTTGCGGGGAAAGCGGTTCCGCGTATGGACGAGCGGTGGACGTACCTGGTTTCGACCGTGATCGCGGTCGCGGGCGCGCTGGTGTTCGCCGTCGGAAGTCAGTCGTTCGTTCTCGTCCTCCTGTCTATCGCCCTGCTCGGGTTCGCCGTCGGCGGCATCTTCGCGGTGATGCCCAGACTCGTGCTCGTCGGTGTGCCGCAAGGGGAAACGGCCAGCGTGCTCTCGATCAACCAGATCGCGCGCAGTATCGGCATGGCCGTGGGCAGCGCCCTCGCCGGGTTGCTGCTCGCCGCGGCCACCCCGGACGGCGCCCTCCTCCCCACCCGCAACGGCTATCTCACAACGGCATTGTGGGCACTGCCCCTGCTCGCCGTCGGCGCGATCATCATCTTCACGGACGGGCGCGTTCCCACACGGACACGTGCTTCGTACTCTCGGCGGTGAACTCCGAACGGTCCCAGTCCGCCCAGCGGTACTTCAGGCGCATCCCGGCGATGCGCGCCATGAGGTCCATTTCAGCCGGCCACGCGTACCGGAAGGGAATGCGGCGGAAGCGCCCCTGCCCATCCGGCGACACCGTGACATGGTTCGAAGTGAACTCCTGCGTAACGACGTTGTACTGGTCGAACCCGACGTAACCGCTCTCCATCGCGAACGGCACGATGTCCTGCCCGGGCGGCAAGCGGCGCAGATCCGGCAAGCCGACCTCGACGACGAACAGCCCGCCCGGCCGCAGGTGCGCGGCCGCGTTGCGGAAGACGTCGACCTGACCGTCCTGCGTGGTCACGTTGCCGATCGTGTTGTACACCAGGTAAACCAGCGAGAATTCGCCCTCCACTCGTGTCTTCGTCATGTCGCCGATCGTGACCTCTACGGCGTCACCGCCCGGCTTGTTCATGATTCGGTCCGCCATCGCGCGGCTCAGTTCGATACCGCTCACCGGCACACCGCGCGCCGCGAGCGGGATCGCGATCCTTCCGGTCCCGACGGCGAACTCGAACACCGGACCGTCGGCCAGGTCTTCGAGGACGTCCACCGCCGGCGTCACCACTTCGGGCGCGTTCGCGCCGCCCGGCTCGTCATAGCCCGCGGCCACACTCTCGGGGAACCAGCCGTCCGCCGGGTCGTCTCCCGTATCCGTCTCACTGATCACGGCCGCCGACGCTACGCCCGCGACCGTGCGCTCCTCATCCCGTTTTCGGTGGCGTCAGCTCGACGCGGCCCGATAACGCAGCAGCACGATGCCCGACGCGAACGTCCGCTCCTCCACCAGCCGAAGCTTCGGGACGCCGGTGGCACCCTCGAACAACCGGCGGCCTTCCCCGGCCACGACGGGATAGACGAACAGCCGGTACTCGTCGACGAGGCCCTCGGCGATGAGTGCCCGCACCAGCGAGATGCTGCCGGTCGTCACGATGTCCTTGCCTTCGGCGGCCTTCAGGTTCTCGATCTCGGAACGCAGCTCACCGGAGAGCACCGTCGTGTTCCGCCACTCCGGCTCGGTCAGCGTCCGCGAGACCACGTATTTGTCCACTGAGTCGAGATAGGCCGAAATCCCAGTCGTGTCGTCGGTTTGCTTCGGCCAATATCCGCGCATGTCTTCGAAGGTGACGCGTCCGAGGAGGAACGCGTCGGCGTTCTCACGTTGTTCTTCGAGCACGGCCAGGACGTCCGACCGGTCCACGTCCGGATCGGTGTCGCCCGGACTGAACCAGTCACCCGCCAGTTCGATCACGCCGTCGATCGTGCAGTTCTCCGTGACGATCAGCTCACGCATGGACCAGACCGTACCGCCGCCCACCGACAAAAACGGCGCGTCACGCCTCGCCGTGCACCGCTCGCCTCGACGGATACCACGTCTCGCCGGCGGGTTCGCCCGCCATGTTCCAGCTCCACGACACCTTCGGCGTCACGCGCGCGTAGATGCCCGGTCCGACCATGCCGACCCGTTCGATCGGATCGGCGGCCTCGCCGTAGACGCGGATACCGCAGGCGATGAACGGGTCGAACGAGACCGTGTCGTCGATGACCAGTGCCACTTTGCGCCGTCCTGCCCGGATGTTGCGGAACTTCCGGGTCGCGAGAACCGAAGCGCCCACTCCACCGACCCAGAAATGCGTGCCGTCGAACTCGAACGCCAGCGGGACGACATCGGGCTGCTCGCCGTCCTCGGAGAGGGTCGCGAAGCGGGCCAAAGGCTGCGAGCGCAGGTACGCGATCTCCTCGTCGGTAAAGGTCATGACGCCATCATCCGGGCGCGGTTGAGGACCAGCATGTCGGTGACGAAGCAGACCGGCGTGCCGTCGGCCGCCCGGCCGATCCACGTCGGGTAGCTGCCGTCGCCCCAGCCGGTGGTGAACGCGATGATGTTGCCTTCGGCTCCGTCCGGAGTGACGTCGATGTACGGGTCCACCTCCTCGAACTTCTCCAAAAGGTCGTCGCTCATCTCCTCGGGGAGGGCGGCCGCGTCGGCGAAGCAGCCCGTGCCGCTGTCCACGCCGTAGCCGTAGAACTCCCCGTCCCCCAGGAAAAGCGCGTTCTGTCCGGGCCAGAGCGCGGTTTCCCAGGTGACGACGGGCTCGTCGGCGACGACGAGTTTGGCGGCCGCGACCCGTTCGTGGGCGGGTTCGTCGACGAACCGGATCACGGAGATTTCGACCCGGTGTTCACCGGGCGGCACGGTGACCGTGAAGTACTCCGCGTCGGCGTCCAGGAACGCCGGGTCCGCCGCGACGAGTCTGCCGCTGGGCATGCGGAGCTTGCCGGCGTCCCGGAGCTCGACCTCGACGAGGCCGTGGTCGCCGCTCAGCGAGAAGCGCGTGCCCGAGGTGAACATCTCGTCCATGCCGGAAGGGCGCAGCGGAACGGACGGCCGCCAGGGACGTTCGTCGGCGGGCAGCGGCGGATCGGCATCGGGAGAATCCGGTGTCTGGAGGGTCAGCGGCCCCGAATTCGCGAGAGGCTCCCAGTCGCCGAAGGCGGGCTTCGGCATGGCCAGCTCCGACACCTGCTTACTCACCTGACCGCTGCTGGAGCCGCCGCCGTAACCCTGGGGCGCCTGATGCATCCAGCCCTTACCATCCGGGCCGAAGGACATCTCCAGATGGCCGGCGCTCTTCTTGTCGAACTCTTCCTGATCTTCGAACCGGTAGGTCCACTGCTCGATCTTCATGAGGAAGAGCGAGCCGTCCTCCAGCACCCGGAACTCGAAGAAACCTCTGCGCCTGCCCAGTTCATCGAACTGCACCGTGCGGGCGAAGCAGTGCTTCCACGCGATTTCGAGCAGAACCAGCGGCATTCCGGTGCCAGGGCGCATCAGGGCGACGGCGTACTGCTCTCCGGCGGCGTCGCGCCCGCGCGCTGTGCCGGAGGAGAGCCTCCCGATCACCGCGCGGGCGGCCGGATCCCAGCCTTCGCAATAGACGACGTCCAGCAAGGTCCCCTCAGACATGCAGCGGAACCTAGCGGGAACCCCCGACAAAGCCCAGGGCTATTCGCGGATCGCGTAGTCCCCGAAGGCCGGTTCCAGCAACTCGAAAGCCCGTTGGGTCGCCTTCGTCAGCGCGGCGGCGATTTCTTCGTTGCTTTCGCCGGCGTGCGAGCGCCGGAGGACCTCGCGGAAGAGGACGCGGTCGATCGCGTTGAGCTCGGCGGCGGCCATGACCGGGGTGACGTCGTCCGCGTCGGCTCCGGTCTCGCTCGCGAGCAGTTCGGCGAGCGCCGCTTCCCGCAGTTCGTGCAGTTCACGCAGCCGGGCGGTCAGGGTCGGGCTCTCCAGGACCATTTTGGCGAAGACCGGCCCGGTGAAGCCGATCACGGGCGAGTGCTCGGCCACCGCGTCCAGGAAGGTGCGCCGTAGCGCGGCCAGCGCCGACTCACCCGGCTTCCGGTCCCGGACGGCGTTCGCCAGCCCGTTCGTGAACTCCTCGTGCTGGTCGAGTGCCAGGTCCTCCTTGCGTGCGAAGTAGTTCGTGACGGTCTTCTTCGCGACTCTCGCCGCCGCGGCGATCTCGGCGATCGTGGTCTCCTCGAAGCCCTTCTCGATGAAGAGCAGCGTCGCCTGGTCGGAGATCAGCTGTCGTGTCTCCTGCTTCTTGAGCTCCCGCAAACCCACATCCGTGCTGGTCATGCGCGAAGTTTACCACCGTCGTAAAAATATCCTTGACTTACGGTGCGACGGATGTAAACTTACGTCCGTACTACCGAACAGCGAGAGAAGAGGCTCCTTGACCGCTCGAATCCCCCAAGGCAACGAAGGCACCAACCGCGCCCAGGTCCGCCGGAACGACCGCCGCCACCAGCAGCCGTTCCCGGGCCGCTCGATGCCGGTGCGCCGCTCGACCGGCGTCCCGCGCCGCCGGTCGTACTGACCGGCCCGCTTCTCCGGAAACCCACCCGCCGACCCGAAGGGGATAGCCCATGAACGTCCTTGCCTCCACCGTCTCGCTGACCGTCGACGACGTCGCCGCATCCAGCCGTTTCTTCACCGAGCACTTCGGTTTCACCGAGCAGATGGCCGCGGAGGGTTTCGTCTCCCTCGGGCATGAGACCGCGAAGATGACCATCGTCCTGCTTCAGGCGGGAATCGAGGTCCTGCCGGAGAACCTGCGGCAGCAGCGCGCGTCCGGTGTGATCGTGGCCTTCACGGTCGAGAACCTCGAAGCCGAGGAGAAGCGCCTGCGCGACGAAGGTGTCGAGATCACGTTGCCGCTGCGGGAAGAGCCATGGGGAGAGCGCCTCCTCATGGTCACCGACCCGAACGGCGTGCCCGTGGAACTCGTGGAATGGGTGCAGCAGTAGGAAGTTCTCACGGCGGCGCTTGGTCCACAGTGGACCAAGCGCCGCTTTTCGTCGCTACTTCATCGTGGCGAGCTGGATCAGGTTGCCGCAGGTGTCGTCGAAGACGGCGGTGACCACGGGCCCCATGTCGACGGCGTCCTGTGTGAACTCGACGCCCAGGCCCTTGAGCCGGTCGACCTCGGCGTACACGTCGTCGACGGCGAACTGGGTGAACGGGATGCCGTCGTCGGTCAGCGCTTTCTTGAACGGCTTCGCCGCGGGGTGACCGTCCGGTTCCAGCAGCAGTTCGACACCGTCGGGGTTGGCTGGTGAGACCACGGTGAGCCAGCGGGCCTCGCCGGCGGGTACGTCGGTTTTCTTGATGAATCCCAGTTTCTCGGTGTAGAACTCCAGTGCCTTGGCCTGGTCGTCCACGAAGACGCTGGTGATGTTGATCCGGATCACGGGTTGGATTCCTCTCGGTCGATGGGCCACCGCTCGACGATCGACCGCAGCGGGCTCGTGTCGATGTGGTGGAACTTGTAGCGGCCCTGCCGCCGGGTGTGCACCAGGCCCGCCTGTTCGAGCATCGCGAGATGCTGCGAGATGGCCTGCCGTGACGAGGTGAGGCCGTGTTTCATGGTCAGCCTGCCGCAGATCTCGAACAGGGTCTGACCGTCCTTTTCGGTCAGCTCGTCCAGGATGGTGCGTCGCGTCGCGTCGCCGATCGCCTTGAACAGGTCGCCGTCCACGACTCCGTTATAGGCAAGTCGTCACTTGCCTGTCAACTTGGGCTCAGGAACCGAGGTAGCGCAGGACCGCGAGGACTCGGCGGCTGTATCCGGCGGTGCTGGCCAGCCCGAGCTTGTCGAAAATGGCGTTCACGTGCTTCTCGACGGCGCTCAGCGACACGAACAGCGAGCCGGCGATCCCGGCGTTCGTGTGGCCCTGCGCCATTTTCTCCAGTACTTCGCGCTCGCGGACGGTCAGTTTCCCGAGCGGATCGGTATGGGTGGTCCGCGCGAGCAGCCGCCGGACGACCTCCGGATCGAACGCCGCCCCGCCCGCGGCGACACGGTCGAGCGCGTCCAGGAATTCGCCCACTTGGGCGACCCTGTCCTTGAGGAGATAGCCGACGCGTTCGACGTCACCGGTGATCAACTCGGCGGCGTAGCGCTTCTCGACGTACTGCGAGAGCACCAGTACCCCGATCTCCGGCCAGCGGTTCCGGATCTCGAGCGCCGCGCGCAGACCCTCGTCGGTATGGGTCGGCGGCATGCGGACGTCGGTGACGATCACGTCCGGCCGGTAGGCGGCCGTCGTCGAGAGGAGCGCGTCGCCGTCGCCGACCGACGCGACGACATCGTGCCCCTCTTCGACCAGTAGCCGGACCAGCCCCTCTCGCAGGAGCGTCGAATCCTCGGCGAGGATCACTCGCACGGCAGCACCGCCGTCACCACGGTCGGGCCGCCGATGGGACTGTCCACAGTGAACTGCCCGTCCGCGGCCGCGACGCGCCGCGCGAGGCCGGAAAGACCGCCGCCGGACTCCCGCGCCCCACCTGTGCCGTCATCGGTGATCCGCACCCGCACGCTGTCCCCCTCTCGCTCGGCCTCGATGTCGATCCGCGTCGCCGCGGCGTGCTTGATCGTATTGGTGACCGCTTCGGACGCGACGAAGTAGATGACGGTCTCGACGGCCGCCGGTGGTCGTTCCGGCAGGTCGACCCGCAGGTGGACCGGTATCCCCGAGCGTTCCGCGAGTGCTTCGAGCGCGGGATGTAGCCCGTCCGCGTCCAGCGCGATCGGATACACCCGCCACGACACCTCGCGCAGGTCGACGAGGGCGCGCTGGGATTCCTCGTGCGCTTGCCGCAGCAGATCCGACGCGCGGTCCGGGTCGGTGGCCCGCCGTGCCCGGCCGAGCAGCATGCCGAGCGCGACGAGCCGCTGCTGGACGCCGTCGTGCAGGTCCCGCTCGATCCGGCGGCGCTCGCCGTTGACCGCCTCGACCACCTCTGCCCGGCTGGTCGTGAGTTCGGAGAGCCGCCGGCGCAACTGTTCGTTCGTGCTGGGACCGAAAAACCGCCTCGCCAGCCTGGCATCCAGCGTCGCGGCTCCGATCAGTCCTTGCAGGCACAGAAAAACGAGGATCCCGCCGAAGAGGAGAGTGGTGACCGGGTCGTACCAGTCGGCGGGCGCTCCCCCACCGGGGGACTGACCGTCGAGGAGCTGGGCGGCGATGATCAACCCGGATCCACCGCCCAGCAGGACGATGAGGAAGATCGCGGCGCAGAGCAGGCCGATGACGCACCGCGGGACGAGATAGGCCATCGCGCGCCGATCGGTGTAGTCCGCGGCGTTCTCTTCGCCGAAGTACTTCTCCAGTCTCCGTCGTTCCACTTCGGACAGTGTCCGCGCGCCGGCGAAAACAGGTCGCCGCAGCGCGGGGACGGCGAGCGCGATTCCGCCGAAGAGCACGTAGAAGAACTCCGCGACCGCTGTCGTGGCGCCGATCGCCAGGCCCAGCGTGCCGCGGAGACTCTTGCGCAGATAGCGGCGCATCGCTGCCGGGACAGGCATAACGCCAGGTTAGCGGGGTATCCGAAAACGGGTACTGCGGTTTTCCTCAGTGATCTGTGCCGCTTAACCCCAGGGTGCGGAACCCGGGTGATTCGTACGTTCGTTGGCAACTGCAGACGACCACGAAAGGCCGCCATGAACCTCCTGCTCGCCCAAACCGCCAGTGAACCGATGGGAGGACTCGCCGGCTGGGCGGTGTCACTGATGGACGCGCTGGGTGGTCCGGGTGCCGCGATCATCGTCGGCCTGGACAACCTGTTCCCGCCGATCCCCAGTGAGCTGGTGCTCCCGCTCGCCGGGTTCTCCGCCAGCCAGGGCACGTTCACCCTGGTGGAAGCGCTGGTGTGGACGACGTTCGGCTCGGTCGCGGGCGCGATCATCGTGTACTACCTCGGACTGCTGCTTGGCCGCGACCGCACCCGCCGTTGGATGGCGAAGATCCCGCTGGTCAAGACCTCCGACTTCGACAAGACCGAGGCCTGGTTCCAGAAACACGGCACCAAGGCGGTGTTCTTCGGCCGGATGGTGCCGATCTTCCGCAGCCTCATCTCCCTGCCCGCCGGGATCGAGCGCATGCCGTTCTGGCGGTTCCTGGCCCTGACCACGGCGGGCAGCCTGATCTGGAACACGGTGTTCGTGCTGGCCGGCTACGGCCTCGGCGAGAGCTGGCACCTGGTCGAGAAGTACGCCGGGTTCTTCCAGTACTTCGTGATCGCCGCCGTCGCGGTCGCGTTGACGCTCTTCGTGGTGAACAGGCTGCGTGAGAAGAACCGCACCAACGCCTGAGCCGGTGCGGGGCGCCCGGCCGGGCGCCCCGCACGCGGTGTCGGAGCCTGTTGGCGGAGCCGACGTTGGACTCGGAAAAGAGACACGACTGTGTGAACCCGCCCGCCATCGCGGTGGCAGGGCGCCCTTGCCGGTCAACGGGAGAGGGTTGACCAGGTCGCCCTGCCGACGTCGATCGTGGTGCGGGTTCACCACCAGGCACTCAGGACCGGAAGGGGCCGGTCACCTCGTAGGTGATCCCGCCCGAGGACGAACCGGAGGTACCGCGTTGCGACGAGAAGTACAGCCGGTTCCCCGCCGGGGTGAACGCCGGGCCGCAGATCTCCGACGAGCTCTGGCCGTTGATCCGCAGGAACGGCGCCACGATGTCGTTCGGCGTGATGATGCAGATCTCCATGTTGCCGCCGTCTTCGGCGACGAACAGATCACCCGAGGAGGTCCCCGTGACGTTGTCGACGCCGGTCAGCGGGGCCGAGCCGGGGCTGACCAGCGAGTCGTCGTAGGCGAGCTCGTAGGTGTTGTTCGTCAGGTTGAGCTGCCAGACGCGGTTGTCACCCTTGGTGGTGAACCACGCGGTGTCGTTGGCATAGTGCAGTCCTTCGCCGCCGCTGAACCGCTTCGCGCCGGACACCTGGTTGCGGGTGGCGGTGGGGGAGCCGTCGGGGTCGGGCACGTTCGCCCAGGTGAAGCTGCCCGAGGTCGCCGTGCCCGCCTTGAGCACCTGCAATGTCCCGGCGGAAAGATTGCCCCAGGTCGTCGGGACGAAGCGATAGAAACAGCCGTCCGAGGTGTCCTCGGTCAGGTAGACGACCTTGCGCACCGGGTCGGCCGCCGCGGCCTCGTGCTTGAACTTCCCCATCGCGGGCCGCTGGACGGCGGCCGTGGCCGGGCCGTTCGGCTGGCACTCGTAGACGAACCCGAGGTCGATCTCCTCGCAGGAAAGCCAGGTGTTCCAAGGAGTCTTGCCGCCCGCGCAGTTCTGGCGCGTGTTCGAGAGGATGCGATGGGCGCCGGTGATGTTCCCGCTCGCGTCGAATTTGATCGCGCTCGCCCCGCCGCCGGGCGTGATCTCCGAATTCGACACGTAGATCCAGCCGCTGCCGTCGGCGAACACCGCGCCGCCGTCCGGGGCGCTGTGCCAGGTGTACCCGGTGTTCGCGACCTTCTGGCCGGACCGCGCGATCACGCGGCTGGTGAATCCCGCCGGCAGCTGGATCCCGTTCGCGTCGGCCGCCTGCAGCGCGCCGTACGGGCTGGGTCCGTTCTGGGCGGGCGCGGCGAGGGCCGCTCCCGAGAGCCTGTTTCCGAACGCCGTGACACCGGCGCCGACCACGGCCGCGCGCAGGAAATTCCGTCGCTTCACTCATGCCTCCGAGACATCCGCTGATGTGGTGGTGCGGGAAGGAGCGGGTCGGAGAGTACGGGCGGAACGGGACTTCCAGGTGAATTCGCGGCATATTCAGCGCGAGAAGGGAACTTTCGTAGGGAACCCTCGCTCAGCACAATTTCCCGGGCTTTGCGGAGTCCCGGGGCGTCGGCCCCGCCGCGTTGTTCCGCGACGGCCAACGCGAGCAGTATCCGATCGATCGGCGCGTATCCGCCATTGCGGTGGTGACGACGTCCGATCAGGTGACGCCAGTCGGCGAGATACTCGTCGACTTCCGGCTCTCCGGGAACCACCCGGAGTAGGGCGCACAACAGCGCCCGCAGCTGTTTTTCGTTGCTAGGCAAGGTGTTCCGGGCCAGCGTGTCGGCCAAGGTGCTGCGGGACCAGCCGGTCGCGGCGGCCAGCGCGCGGATGCTGAGGCCGCTTCGGTCGCGCAGTTCACGCAGTCGCGCCATGAACTCGGATTCGGTGTTCATCGGTGTGCCCTGGCGGGCACGGGGTGGCGGAGAACGGCGCCGAACAGGGCGATGGCGATGCCCGCGGCGATCGAGGCGCTGGTGCCGGCGAAGGTCAGCGCCGCGGTGAAACCGGCGAGAATGCTCAGACAGACGATCTGACCGGCCGAAACGCACCTGCGCCTCGGCCGCAACGGGGAAAGAATTTCTTGACTCATGACCTTGCCCTCTCAAGGATCACGCACCCCGGCTGGGTGGCACGCAATACACGTTATCAAAACGTGATAGGGAGTTTAAGGCTGAGCAATGTCCGGGTTCGTCCGGATCTCGGAAAGCCGAAAGCCCCGGATCCTTGGCAGGATCCGGGGCTTCAGGGCTCACGTCGTTACGCCGCCTGGGCGACCGGGGCCGTCGCCGGGGCCAGCGCGATGTCCAGCACCTCGCGGACGTTCGCCACGGCGTGGACGTCCAGCTGTGCCAGCACCTCGGCCGGGACGTCGTCCAGGTCGGGCTCGTTGCGCTGCGGGATGATCACCGTCTTCATCCCCGCCCGGTGCGCGGCCAGCAGCTTCTGCTTGACCCCGCCGATCGGCAGGACCCGCCCGGTCAGCGACACCTCACCGGTCATCGCGACGTCCGACTTCACGACCCGGCCCGAAAGCAGGGACGCCAGCGCGGTCGTCATCGTGATGCCGGCGCTCGGCCCGTCCTTGGGCACCGCGCCCGCGGGGACGTGCACGTGGATGCCGCGGTCCTTCAGGTCTCCGACCGGCAGTTCCAGCTCGGCGCCGCGCGAACGCAGGTACGACAACGCGATCTGCACCGACTCCTTCATCACGTCACCCAGCTGGCCGGTCAGCGACAGCCCGGTCGAGCCGGACTCCGGATCCGCCAGCGACGCCTCGATGTAGAGGACGTCACCGCCGGCGCCGGTCACCGCCAGCCCCGTCGCCACGCCCGGGGTCGACGTGCGCTGCGTCGACGCGGGCAGTGAGGACTCCGGCAGGTGCCGCGGACGGCCGAGGTAGGTCTCGAGCCCATCGGCGTCGATCGTCAGCGGCAGCTCGACCTCGTCCAGCGCGACCTTGGTCGCCACCTTCCGCAGAACCTTCGCGATCGTCCGGTTCGCGTTGCGCACCCCGGCTTCCCGCGTGTACTCGGCGGCGATGCGGCTGAACGCGCCGTCGGTCAGCGTGACGTCGTCCTTGCCGAGCCCGGCGCGCTCCAGCTCGCGGGGGAGCAGGTGGTCGCGGGCGATGGTGACCTTCTCGTGCTCGGTGTAGCCGTCGAGGGTGACCAGCTCCATCCGGTCCAGCAGCGGGCCGGGGATGGTCTCGAGCGCGTTCGCCGTCGCCAGGAACACGACGTCGGACAGGTCGAGCTCGACCTCGAGGTAGTGGTCGCGGAAAGTGTGGTTCTGCTCCGGGTCCAGCACCTCCAACAGCGCGGCCGTCGGGTCGCCGCGGTAGTCGGCGCCGACCTTGTCGATCTCGTCGAGCAGCACGACCGGGTTCATCGAGCCCGCTTCCTTGATGGCTCGGACGATCCGGCCGGGCAGCGCGCCGACGTAGGTGCGGCGGTGACCGCGGATCTCGGCCTCGTCGCGGATACCGCCGAGCGCCACGCGGACGAACTTGCGGCCCATCGCCTTCGCCACGGACTCGCCAAGCGACGTCTTGCCGACCCCGGGAGGGCCGGCGAGCGCCAGCACCGCGCCCGAACGACGGCCGCCGACCGGGCCGAGCCCGGACTCCGCGCGACGCTTGCGCACGGCCAGGTACTCGATGATGCGTTCCTTCACGTCGTCGAGACCGGCGTGGTCGGCGTCGAGGATGTCACGCGCGGCGGCGATGTCGTGGACGTCGGTGGTGCGCTCGTTCCACGGCAGTTCGAGGACGGTGTCCAGCCACGTGCGGATCCAGCCGCCCTCGGGGGACTGGTCGGAGGTCCGCTCCAGTTTGTCCACTTCGGACAGTGCGGCCTTCTTGACCGCGTCCGGCAGTTCGGCGGCCTCGACGCGGGCGCGGTAGTCGTCGTCGTTGGCCGTGCCGTCGAGTTCGCCCAGCTCCTTGCGGATCGCTTCGAGCTGGCGGCGCAGCAGGAACTCCTTCTGCTGCTTCTCCATGCCCTCCTGGACGTCCTTGCGGATGGTGTCGGTCACTTCGAGCTCGGCCAGCTGCTCGCGGCTCCATTCGAGGGCCTTCTCCAGCCGGGTGGAGACGTCGAGCGTGGTCAGCAGTTCGAGCTTCTGCTCGGTCTTGAGATAGGACGAGTTGCCCGCGAGGTCGGCGACCGCGGACGGGTCTTCGACCTCCTGGACGGCGTCGATCATCTGCCAGCCGCCACGCTGCTGGAGGATCGCGATGACGACGGACTTGTACTCCGACGCGAGTTTCGCGGCGTTGTCGTCGCTGGTCTCGGTGGCGACCTCGGCGTGCACCCAGCGGGCGGCGCCGGGGCCGTCGGCGATGCGGCCGACGATGGCGCGACGCGTGCCGCGCAGCAGCACCGCGGTCTTGCCGCCGGGCACGCGCCCGATGCGCTCGACGGTCGCGATGGTGCCGAGTTCGGCGTATTCGCCGTGGACGCGGGGGACGATCAGCACTTCGGCCTTGGTGGCGGCGCTGGACCGGATCCCCGGGAAGGAAGCCTGGGCAGGCGTGTTGGCCTGGGCGGACTCCACCGCGGCGCGCGTCTCCGTGTCGGCGAGGTCGAGCGGGACGATCATGCCCGGCAGCACGACGTCGTCATCGAGCGGGAGGACGGGCAGGAGGCGGTTGTCGGTCATCTGTGCACTCCTCGGTTAGTTGAGTCTGTCTAGCTCAACTCTCCGATCGACCCGTTTGTTTCCTCCGCGCGTTCGCCGTCAGCGATCACCCTTCCCTCCGACCTCTAACGCCCACGCGTCGCGTTTAGCGGGCTAAACGCGACGCGTTGCGGCGATAGGTCGGATGTCAGGGGTGGACGGCGACCCCGCACCACGCGAACGGCCGGGCACCTTCCTCGTCCCGCCGCAGCTCCCGCACCGGTCGCCAGTCGGGCAGGTGGACGACGCCGGGCTCCAGCAGCGGCCAGTCCCCGAAGAGCGGCTCGATCTCTTCGCGGTCCCGCATCCACACCGGATTGCTCGTCTTCCGGTACTGCTCGACCATCCAGTGCAGCCCGTCCGCGTCCTCGCCCGTCTGGCCGCCGAAGCTCATATGCGACAACCCCAGCCAGCTGCCCGGCGCCAGCGCGTTCCGGTACGCCGCGACCAGCGCGGGCGGATCGTCGTGCGGTCCGGCGAAATGCAGGACGGCCATCATCATCAGGCAGACGGGCTGATCGAAATCGATCAGCCGCAGCGTCTCCGGATGCCGCAGGACGTCCTTCGGCCGCCGCATGTCGGCCTGGATGATCCCGGCCCACTCGGTCGCCTCGTGCCGTTCGAGGATCAGCTCCGCGTGCGCCACCGCCACCGGCTCGTAGTCGACGTACACGACCTTCGCCGTATCGCCCGGCTCCAGTTCCTCCTGGACGATCTCGTGCACGTTCCCGGCGGTCGGGACACCGGAGCCCAGATCGATGAACTGCCGGATCCCGGCGTCCAGCGCCGCGCGCACGACCCGGTTCATGAACTCGCGGTTGTGCCGCGCGCCTGGTTTGACCCATCGCCACTGCTTCTCCAGCGCCCGGGCGAACTCGCGGTCGACCGCCCAGTTGTGGGTCCCGCCGAGGAACCAGTCGTAGATCCTCGCCGCGGACGGCTTCTCGGTGTCGACCCCGGTCGGCGCCACCGGGGCCGCGTCCTCGTCCTTCTTCACGAAAACGAGCCTATCGGGATCAGGGCACCGCCGGTCGCCGCTGCCAGTACGTCCAGAGCGGCCGGTAGCCCTGCGCGTACCAGAACGGCGTCGAGCGCGGGTTGGCCAGCGCGTGGTGCAGCAGCACGGCTTCGGTGCCGCATTCGTCGAAGACCTGGTGCGCGTGCGCGGCGAGCGCCGTCCCCACCCCGCTCGACCGCGCCGGTTCGGCCACCGCCAGCGAAGACAGGTAGCCGACGCGCTCGGCCGCGACCCGGCCGTCGATCCACCCCGTCTCGCCGGGGAACTGCACCCGGACCATGCCCAGCGGCCGTCCGTACAGTTCGGCGATCCACAACGTCGGATTTTCGCGGCCGACGTGTTTCGACAGCTCCGCCCTGATCGTTTCCTCCGCGCCCTCGCGCAAAGTGACAGAACCGAACTGCGCGTCGTAGCGCTGCAATTCCAGTTCGAGTCCGACGGCGGTTTCGAGATCATCCGCTTCGGCGGGCCGGATGTGCACCCCGGGCGTGGCGGGCGGCCCCGTCGCGGCGAGCCGGTCGGCTGGGCGGACCGCGATCACCAGCACCGGCGCGAAGCCGCGGCGCAGCAATTCGGCCGAGCCGGGGGAGTCCCGGCTCGGCCGCACGACGGTCGCCGCGGTCTCGACATCCCCAGGTGGGGCCACGGTCTTCAGATGTTCATCCCATCGGGTGAGTAATGCGTCAAGGGCCGCTTCCGGGCGGGGACCGGTGAGCCGCGCTTCTAGGCGATGCTCGACGAGGGCCCGCCACGGAGAGTCAACGGAATCGGGACCCGCCTCGGTCCGTACCGACAATCCGGCGGCGGCCGAGTCGCCATCCGTCGCGGAGAGTGACACGGAGCCCTCCGCAGGCTCCAGTGCAGGCATTTCGGGGAGCAGGGCGTCCACGGTGGCGAGCCGCTCGGCGTGCCCGGCGGCGATGGCGTGGCTATTCATAGGGCTATTCAAGCCCCTACTCACGGGTCCGCCGGGAACTTCACGAGATTGGCCGGGGCGTGGCGTCAGGTGACTTCCGGTAGTCGGGAGGAACGCGAATAACGCTCCCATTTCACCCCTTGGTCCACGCAGGTCAGCGCGACGCGCCCATTGTTAACCCTGGGGTGATCTCATACTGTCTCGAATGGGACTCGGGTACGCCCTCCGGGGTACTGTATTGCCCTCGTCCCCGAGGTCGCGGTAGGACAAGACCGGTTGGGCAGCCGGGAAGGAAGGTCGGATGCCGGACACGAACGGCAGGCCCGGGAGCGCCGCACAGGCGACAGCGGGCAAGGGAGGCGCCGTTACGGAGGCTCGTACCGACGAGCGACGATTCCGCGTCTACACCTTCGCGGTACTCACCATGGGCATCGCCGCCGCGGCCGCGGTCAGCCTCTGGCTGGACTTCGAGGCTTCGGACGACCTGTTGTGGATCGGGCCGATCCTCGCGCTCGCGTTCCTGCTCGCCGAACAGCTCGGCATCAACGTCGACGTCCGCAGCGGCATCTCGTGGACGATCTCGTTCACCGAGATCCCACTGGTCATCGGATTCTTCGTCGCTCCCTTCGAAGTCGTGCTCGCCGCCCATCTCGCGGCGGGCATCGGGACACTGCTGGCCCGCAAGGTCGCGGGCCGCGTGCTCTACAACGCCGGCGCCTTCCTGCTGGAGATCACCGGCGCGTTCGCCGTGGCAGGACTGGTGAAGCAGGCCTCCGGCGCCCACGACATGACCTGGATCGCCGCGCTGGCGGGCACTTTGACCGCGCCGCTGGTCAGCACGCTGCTCGCGCTCGCCGCCGTCCGCGTGCTGCGCCGCCGCATGCGGGTCAGCACCGCGATCCGGCTGACCGGCCGCATCCTCGTCGTCGGCTTCGTCAACGCTTCGGTCGGTCTTTCGGGATATTTGGTCATTTCCGGGACGCCGAAGGCCTGGCCGCTCGTGCTGGCCGTCTTCCTCGGGCTCACCGCGCTGTACTGGGCGTACTCGGATCTCCTGCGCGAGCAGCGCGACATGGAAGCGTTGTCCGACGTCAGCCTGATGGTCGCGCGCTCCGGTCAACAGGCCGCCGCGCGGCCTGCCGGGCGCGCGGACGAACTCGTCGGCGGTGTCGACGTCCGCGAGTGGGCGACCATCGCCGAACGCATCAAGGACCAGCTGGCCGCCGGCCGGGTCGTGCTCAGGCTCCGGCTGGAACCGAAGGACACCATGCGGATGGTCGTCGCGGGCGACGAGCTGCCGCCCGTCGACCCGGCCGCCGACGACCCGCTGCTGCGCCTGCCCGGTGCGCACGTCCGGCACTTCCGGATCACCGAAGCCAACCCCGACGTCCGTTCCGCGTTGCTCGACCGCGGCGCGCAGGAGGCGCTGGTCGTCCCGCTGCGCAGCGCGAACCAGCTCCTCGGCGTCGTCGAAGCGCACGACAGGCTGTCCCGCTGGCGCGGGTTCGGCAAGTACGACGTCCAGTTGCTCGGCACGATGGCCAGTCACCTCGCGACGTCGCTGGACAACCGGCGCCTCCTCGCGACCCTGCGCCACGACGCCTACCACGACCCGCTGACCGGACTGCTCAACCGGCCGGGCTTCCGCCAGGTCGCCAAGGAACCGTTGCGGGAACAGGTCGACGCGGTCGTGCTCCGGATCGACCTCGACGTCTTCTCCACCGTCAGCGACGCCCTCGGTTACGTGTGGGCCGACCGGATGGTCATCGCCGCCGGGCGCCGGATCCGCGACGCGCTCGGCCCCGACGTCCCGCTCGCCAGGCTCGAAGGCGCGTCCTTCGCGGCGCTCCTCGTCGGCTGCGCGCCGGAACGCGCCCAGGCCGCCGCGGAACTGCTGCGCGCCGAGCTCGTGGCGCCGTACCCGGTGGACCGGCTCTCCGTCGAAGCCAACGCGATGATCGGCTACGCCACTTCGTCGGCGGAAGACGACGACCAGGTCGACGTCGACGGGCTCCTGCAGCGCGCCGACGTCGCCGTCCGCGCCACGAAGGGCGGCGAAGAGGTCCGCGGCTACATGGCCAGCATGGGCCAGATCTTCATGCGCCGGTTCCAGATGGTCACGCAGTTCCGGCAGTCGCTGGAAGAAGGCCAGCTGAGCGTCCACTACCAGCCGAAGATCACCTTGCCGAACCGGCAGATCCAAGGCGTCGAGGCGCTCGTTCGCTGGGTGCATCCGGAGTTCGGCAGGCTCGGGCCCGACGAGTTCGTCCCGGCGATCGAAGCCGCCGGCCTCATCGGCGTCCTGACGTCGTTCGTGCTCGAAGAATCGTTGAAGCGTGTGCGCAAGTGGCTCGACGAAGGCCTGCGCATCTCCGCCGCGGTGAACCTTTCGGTGCGGAACCTGGCCGACGAGGACTTCCCGACGAAGGTCGCGCGCGAACTCGACCGCTTCGGCATCCCGCCGGAACTGCTCACCTTCGAGCTGACCGAGTCCGGTGTGATGTCCGACCCGCAGAAGGCGCTGCCGATCCTGCGGGAGCTGCACTCGCTGGGCATCGTGCTCGCCGTCGACGACTTCGGCACCGGCTACTCGTCGCTGGCGTACCTGCGGCAGCTCCCGGTCGACCAGGTCAAGATCGACAAGAGCTTCGTCCTCGGCATGGGTACCGACCTCGGCGACCTCGCCGTCGTGCGCTCCATCGTCGAGCTTGGCCACTCGCTCGGCCTCACGGTCGTGGCGGAGGGCGTCGAGGAGGACGTCGCGCGGGATCAGCTCGAAGCGATGGGCTGTGACGTGGCGCAGGGCTACCTCATCTCGCGGCCGCTGCCGGAGGACCGCCTGGAGGCGTGGCTGCAGGCCCGGACGGCCCGCTCGCCGGGACGGCACTCCGAGACCGTCCTGACCCTGCTGACCTGAGGTTTTGCGGTAAGGGGACCCCCCTGAAATCGGGGTCCCCCGAAGTTGGTAATCTTTCCAAGTCCTCGCGAGAGGCAAGGCCCCTTTAGCTCAGTCGGCAGAGCGTCTCCATGGTAAGGAGAAGGTCTACGGTTCGATTCCGTAAAGGGGCTCGCGACCTCAGCCGCGTCACGTAAGCGTGTCGCGGCCAGGTTCATGTAAGGCGGTGTAGCTCAGCTGGCAGAGCAAGCGGCTCATAATCGCTGTGTCGCCGGTTCAAGTCCGGCCACCGCTACGCGGTAATCCTGGGTATCCCAGGCCTAGTAGAGAAGGAAATGCTGTGGCTGCCACTGACGTGCGACCGAAGATCACGCTCGCGTGTGAGGAGTGCAAGCACCGCAACTACATCACCAAGAAGAACCGGCGCAACAACCCGGATCGCCTGGAGATGAAGAAGTTCTGCCCGAACTGCGGTACGCACCGGACTCACAAAGAGACCCGCTGAGCGTCTAGCGGTTCTACCTGTCTCACCCGAAGCCGTCCTGGTCACCAGGGCGGCTTCGGGTTTTTCCGGGTTCGGTAGCCTGCCCGGGTGGCCTTGGACCAGTCGTTCACCGGGCGGGTGTACCCGCCGACCAGTACCTATGAAGTGAGTCGCGAGAAGATCCGGGAGTTCGCCGACGCGCTCGGCGACGCGAACCCGCTCTATCGCGACACCGAAGCGGCGAAGGCGGCCGGCTACCCCGACGTCATCGCGCCGCCGACGTTCCTGACGATCATCAACCTCGCCTCGATCAACGCGATCGTCTCGGACCCCGAGCTGGGTCTCGACTATTCGCGGATGGTCCACGGCGACCAGCGGTTCACCTACACGCGGCCGGTGCACGCGGGCGACGTCCTGTCGCTCACCACGTACATCGACAACATCATGACCCGCGCCGGGAACGACTTCATCAACCTGCGCGCCGAGATCTCCGGCGCCGACGGCGGCCCGATCGCCACCACGAACGCCCAGCTCGTGGTCCGAGGGGAGGACGCGTGAGCACGTTCACCGCCGGGGAAGAACTGGCCCCGCTGACCATCGACGTCACCCGCGACCAGCTGGTGCGCTACGCCGGCGCGTCGCTGGACTTCAACCCCATCCACTGGAACGAGGCCTTCGCGAAGGACGTCGGGCTGCCCGACGTCATCGCGCACGGGATGCTGACGATGGCGCTCGGGGCGCGGCTCGTCACCGACTGGCTCGGCGACCCCGGCCGTCTCGTCGACTACTTCGCGCGCTTCACGCGCCCCGTGGTCGTGCCGAACGACGGCGCGGCGACGATCGAGTTCACCGGGAAGGTCGCCGTGGTCAACGACGACGGCACCGCCCGCGTCGACATCACCGCCAAGTTCGAGGGCAAGGCCGTCCTGGGCAAGGCGCAGGCGATCGTCCGCGCCTGACCTCGGTACAGGTGGTCGTGAGTGGCGATTCGGGTTCTAACCCGAATCGCCACTCACGACGCCAGCTTCAGCAGCTTCTCGATGACTTCCGCCATCCCCTCCGCGCCCCGCGCGTTCGGATGCAGCGGCGCCGCGGGCACGGAAGGAGCGGGGCCTTCGACCCAGCGCCGGTTCGCGGCGCTGCACATGTCCCGCCCCTTGCTCGCTGTCGACATGTCGGCGAAGCCCGCGTCGTGCTCCTTCGCCGTCTCCTGCAACGCCTCGTTCAGTCGCTTCAGCGAGTCGCGGAAGTAGGCCACGTCGCCCGCGCCGACCGGCAGGACCGGCCAGCAAGCGGCGTCGTCGTCCGGAAGTACCGTCGGGTACCCCACGACCACGATGCGTGCCGAAGGAGCTTTCGAGCGGATCTGGTCCAGAATCCCGCCGAGCCTGCCCGCCGCGGCGGCGATCCGCTCGGCCAGCTGGTCGCGCCCGCCAGCGGTCAGCTGGGTCTTGCAGGGCGAAGCGGTCTGCACCTGCGTCGCGCACTGGTTCGCGAAGCCGACGAAGCCCACGTCGTTGCCGCCGATCCCGACGGTCACCAGAGTCGTCTCGGCGTCGATCACGTCGAGCTGCGGAGCGTTCGTGCCGTCCCGGGTCTTCTGCTCGCCGGCGAGGTGTTCGGTCGTGGCGCCACCGCAGCTGGCGTCGACGAACTCGGCCGGACGCAGCTTCGCGGCGAGCAGGCTCGGGTAGTTGTTGTCCGAGCGGTCGCAACCCGGCGGCTCGCCCACAGGCCGTCCGGTGCCCGGCGAAGCCGTGTAGGAATCGCCCAGCGCCACGTACCGGCCCGCACCGTCCGAAGTGGTGACTCCCGCAGGTGTCACCGACGTCCCGCGCTCCCACAGGTGGTACGCGATCCCCAGGACGGACAGCACGATCACCAGGAAGAGGCAGCCGCCGCCCGTTCTTCGCCGCGTCACTCGTTCGTTGTACGCGACCTGGGTCACATTTGTCATCGGTCCGCTCGTCGGTGAACGACGCGTTAACGGGTGATCTCCGGTTGCCTGAGACGTGGATCACGTTCAAGGTGGTGCGCGTAGTTGCCCCGAGGAAAGGCGAAATCACGTGAGCCTGAACCTGAACAAGCTGGTCGACAAGGCGTGGGAGGACAAAGGCATCAACGAGGTGCTGGACGCTCCGCCGTCCGCGCTCGAGGGCCTGACCAAGAAGCACGACGAACTCCTCGCCGAGCTCAAGATCAAGACCATCCGGGACCTCGGCAACTGGAAGTACGCGGCGAAGGCCCACGCGCTCGTCCAGCTCGCCGACGGCGAATCCTGACCCGTTGAGGGCCCTTCCCGGCGACCGGGGAGGGCCTTCAGCCGCGGGGGACGAGGTCGCGCAGCTCGGCGGCGAGATCGAGGGCGTGGCCCACGTCCCGCGCGAGGTAGTGCGGGTCGACGAAGGCTTCGGCGATCCCGGTCTCGGCGGCCGCCTTCAGCTGCGCGGCGACCTCTCGGAGATCGGTGCCGGGCTTCGGGTTGATCCGCAGGACCCGCCGCAACGTGCCGGGGTCGCGGCCCGCCTTCTCGGCCGAGCTCACCACGGTCTCCCAGAGCTTCGCCAGATACGGCGCGGGCAGCCCCGCGGGCAGCCAGCCGTCCGCGCGGCGGCCCACGCGGTCCAGCGCCACCGGCGACAGCCCGCCCAGCAGCACCGGCGGATGCGGGCTCTGCACCGGTCGCAATCCCACCTTCGCCGCCGGGACCCGCCAGCGTTCGCCTTCGTGCTCGACCGGATCCCCGGTCCAGAACTTCCGAAGGACGTCGAGAAGCTCCTCCAGTTGCGCGCCACGCCCCTTCCAGGGCGTGCCCGTCGCCGTGTACTCGTCGCGAAGCCAGCCGATGCCCAAGCCGACGTCCAGGCGGCCACCGCTCACCTGATCCAGTGATGTGAGCATCCGGGCGAGCACGACGGCCGGATAGACCGTTCCGGTGAGCGTGCTGGTGCCCAGCCGGACCTTGTTCGTGACGCTCGCGGCGACGGTCAGCAGGATCAGCGGATCGCCGAAGGTGACGAACTCGGGCGGGTACGGCCGTTCCGGCGTGCCGCCGGGGTAGAAGTCCGACGGCGACACCGGGGCCAGCACGCGATCCCCGACCCACAAGGACTCGTACCCGAGCTCCTCGGCGGCCGCGGCGAAACCGGTGACGGCGTCCAGCGACGCGAGGGGGCCGTACTGCGGAAGAGCGATTCCCAGGCGCATCACGGTCACCGTGCTTCCGCGAGCAGAAGATCCATCGTGGTGATCCCTTCGGCGAGATCGTTTTCGTCCAGCGCATAGGAAATCCGGAAGTCTCCCGGCGTCCCGAACGCTTCATCGGCTGCGCGCACTCCGCGAATTTCCTTGTCTGGCAAGGCTTTCATCGGCGGGTAGACGTAAAAAGCACCGAGTGGCACCAGAGTTTCCACATCCGGGATCATCTCGTCGGTGATGCCCCAGAGACCGTTTTCGTGTGCCGGGCGCCCGGTCGCCTCGACCCGCTCGACGGTGATCGACTCCGAGTACGTCGCCCAGTACGGCGCGAGCAGCGTCGCGAACGCCGAGTGGACCGCCCGTTCCGGGAGTCCGCCCGCGGCCGGCTGCCCGGCGCCGAATCCGATCACCGGACGCCCCGCGCCTCGAACTCCCGGGCCTTCGCGTCGACCGCCGGCGTGATGCCGCCGACGCGAGCCGAGACGCGGTCGGCCGTCGAAGGCGAGGGTGCGGGAGCGCTCATGGCGACATCGTGGCACGATCATGGGGTCGGCCGTGGGGGAGTTTCCCCGCGGAAGGCTGCTCCGCGCCGCTTTGAGGGGCGCGGTTGCGAAGCTGTTCGGGGGTTGCCGTAGACTTCTGGTCTCGGAACGCACTACGGTCATCCCCGCCACGGCGGTGGGGACGATGGAATGCGTCCTCGGGAGCTCCAGAGCATCGGGGTTCCAAAGGGGTGTAGCTCAATTGGCAGAGCAGCGGTCTCCAAAACCGCAGGTTGCAGGTTCAAGTCCTGTCACCCCTGCGTTAGCGAACTGGTGAAGGCGGAGGAGTGGTCGTGAGCGACAGCGACGCCAGCGGTGAGAAGGCGCAGGACGGCGCCGGGCAGAAGCCCGACGAGCAGTCCCGCCCGGTGACCGCCGCTGCCCGGCGTGAGCGCCGTGCGTCCGCGCGCCCGTCCGGTAAGGCCGACGCCAAGTCGGACGACAAGACCCGCCCCGCCGGCAAGGCGAAGGCCGGGGACAAGACCGAGAAGTCCAAGGACGCCAAAGGCACGGCGACCCCGAAGCGCGACCGCAAGCCGAAGCAGGCGTCGATCTTCGCCCGGCTGATGCGCTTCATCCGTGAGGTCTGGGCCGAGCTGCGCAAGGTCATCTGGCCGAACCGCAAGCAGATGGTCACCTACACCGCGGTGGTGCTGGTCTTCGTGGTGTTCATGGTGGCGCTGGTGAGCGGCCTCGACCTGGCCTTCAAAGAGGTCGTCGGTGCCGTCTTCGGCAGCTGAGGCAGCCGTTCGCGGCGCCTGAGGGCACCGTACGGAGGCCTGCGCCACGGCAACCGATCAACTGAGAGGACGGAACGTGACCTCCGACAACGGCACAGCAGCCGGTCATGAGCTGACCGAGCTTTCCGACGAGCAGGTGCACGCGGCACTCGGCGACGAGCAGTCCGAGCACCTGGACTCCGTCGAGGTGCCCGCCGCAGGCGACGAGGTCGACGAAGCCGGAGATGCCGCGGAGGCCGACGAGGCGTCCGCCGAGACCGACGACACCGCCGCCGAGCCCGAGGCCGACGAGGACGTCGACCCGGTCGCGAAGATGCGCGCGGAACTCAACGCCGCTCCCGGTGAGTGGTACGTCGTGCACTCGTACGCGGGTTACGAGAACAAGGTGAAGACCAACCTCGAAACCCGGACCCAGACGCTGGACGTCGAGGACTACATCTTCCAGATCGAGGTCCCGACCGAAGAGGTCACCGAGATCAAGAACGGCCAGCGCAAGCAGGTGCAGCGCAAGGTGCTGCCCGGCTACATCCTGGTCCGCATGGACCTGAACGACGCCTCGTGGAGCGCGGTGCGCAACACGCCGGGCGTCACCGGGTTCGTCGGCGCCACCTCGCGTCCGTCGCCGCTGACCGTGGACGAGGTGCTCAAGTTCCTCGCGCCCAAGGTCGAGACGGCCGCCCCCGCCAAGCCCGGCAAGGGTGAGTCCGCTTCCGCCGAGTCCCAGCTCGGTGCGCCCGCGGTCGAGGTCGACTTCGAGGTCGGCGAGTCGGTCACCGTCATGGACGGCCCGTTCGCGACGCTGCCCGCGACGATCTCCGAGGTCAACGTGGACGGACAGAAGCTGAAGGTCCTGGTGTCGATCTTCGGCCGGGAGACCCCGGTCGAGCTGTCGTTCAACCAGGTCTCCAAGATCTGACGGCCGCCAGACGGCCGGCAGTCCCCGCGTACTGGCAGGTGTGCGGGGGACTCAAGTCAGTAAGAAGGAACAAACGAAATGCCACCCAAGAAGAAGAAGCTTGCGGCGATCATCAAGCTGCAGATCAAGGCGGGTGCGGCCAACCCCGCGCCGCCGGTCGGCCCCGCGCTGGGTCAGCACGGCGTCAACATCATGGAGTTCTGCAAGGCCTACAACGCCGCGACCGAGTCGCAGCGCGGGGACGTCGTCCCGGTCGAGATCTCCGTGTACGAAGACCGCACGTTCGACTTCAAGCTCAAGACGCCGCCGGCCGCGAAGCTGCTGCTGAAGGCCGCGGGCGTGGAGAAGGGTTCCGGCGAGCCGCACAAGACCAAGGTCGCCAAGGTCACTTGGGACCAGGTCCGCGACATCGCGAAGACCAAGGAATCCGACCTGAACGCGCACGACATCGACCAGGCCGCGAAGATCATCGCCGGCACCGCCCGCTCGATGGGCATCACGGTCGTCGACTGAGTTCCACCCCGCACCACCGTGGGAGAGCCAAGTGCTGGCTCCAACACCACACTGATCCGTTGAAGAGTTAAGGACAGAAGCAATGCCCAAGCACAGCAAGGCCTACCGTCAGGCTCTTGAGCTGGTGGACCGCGAGCGGCTCTACGCCCCGCTCGAGGCCGCGAAGCTGGCCAAGGAGACCTCTTCCAAGAAGATGGACGCCACCGTTGAGGTCGCCATGCGCCTCGGTGTCGACCCTCGGAAGGCCGACCAGATGGTCCGCGGCACCGTGAACCTGCCGCACGGCACCGGTAAGACCGCCCGCGTCATCGTTTTCGCCGTTGGTGACAAGGCCGCCGAGGCCGAGGCCGCCGGCGCGGACGTGGTCGGCACCGACGAACTGATCGAGCGCATCCAGGGTGGCTGGCTCGAGTTCGACGCCGCGATCGCGACGCCGGACCAGATGGCGAAGGTCGGCCGTATCGCCCGCATCCTCGGCCCGCGTGGCCTGATGCCGAACCCGAAGACCGGCACCGTGACCCCCGCGGTCGCGAAGGCCGTGACGGACATCAAGGGCGGTAAGATCAACTTCCGCGTGGACAAGCAGGCCAACCTGCACTTCGTCATCGGCAAGGCCTCGTTCGACACCGAGAAGCTGGTGGAGAACTACGCGGCCGCGCTGGACGAAATCCTCCGCGCCAAGCCCTCGTCGGCGAAGGGTCGCTACCTGAAGAAGGTCACGATCTCCACGACGATGGGCCCGGGTGTCCCGGTCGACCCGGCCCGGACCCGCAACCTCCTCTCCGAGGACGCGTGAGTCTGAGTTAGACATCACTGAGAAGGGGGCGGTCCCGCTACGGCGGGGCCGCCCCTTTTTCGTGTTTGCTTGAGGGCATGCCTACCTTCGCGTCGTTCGACGGGCTTCAGCTGAACTACACCGTTTGGGAAGGCGGAGGACGTCCGGTTCTGCTGCAGCACGGCTTCGCCGCGGACACGAACGCCAACTGGATCGCGCCGGGCGTCGTCGACACCCTCCAGGACGCGGGGCTGACCGTGATCAGCCTCGATGCGCGCGGCCACGGGCGGTCGGCGAAACCGCACGACGAGGCGAGTTACGCGGACGACGCGATGGTCCGTGACGTCTCGGCGCTGCTCGACACGCTGAACCTCGACCAGGTGTCGATGGTCGGCTACTCGATGGGCGCGATGATCGCGCTCGGCGCGGTGGCCGCCGACCCGCGGATCCGGTGTCTCGCGATCGGGGGCGTCGGTTCGGGGATCGTCGACTTCGGCGGCGTCGACACCCGCGTCGTCACGCCGGAGGCGATCAGCGAGGCACTGCTCGCTTCGGACCCCGCGACCCTTCCGCCGTCTTCGGCGCCTTTTCGGCTGCTGGCCGACGCCCTGCGGGCGGACCGGATCGCGCTGGCGGCCGTCGCACGCGGGACCGCGAATCCGAAACTGGACCTGACGGCGATCGCGGTGCCGACCCTGATCCTGGCCGGGGACACCGACCCGCTGGCCGCGGAACCCGAACGCCTGGCCGCCGCCATCGCCGGCGCCCGCCTCGTCCGCGTCCCCGGCGACCACATGGCCGCCGTCATGCACCCCGCCTTCGGCTCCGCGCTGACCGGCTTCCTCACGTCGCACGACTTCTGACCGGACGTGCGTTTAGCCCCCTAATCGCGATCCGGCGCGCGACCTGCGTTTCGCGGGCTAATCGCGATCCGGGCCGCGCGTCGCGTTTCGCGGGCTAAACGCGATGCGGGGGCGCGTCGCCTTTAGCGGGCTAAACGCGATCCGGTGGGCACGTGCGTTTAGCCCCCTAATCGCGAGCTGGGGGTGGAAACACCCAGGTCAGTTGCCGGTGGGCGGGGCGGGGCAGGGGGCGGGGGAGTTCGCGTGCCCGGTGATCAGCCACTGGCCCATCTCGACTTCCTGCAGGGTGAAGCTGCCCAGCAGGGGACCACCGCGGATGCTGTACCAGCACGAGTGGATCGTCAGGTTCTGCCGCGGGACGACGCTCGACATCGGGCGCACCGCGTAGATGTACGGCGTGATGTCGGTGACCTTGGCGTTCAGAGCCGGGACGGCGGTCGCGCAGTCCGGGTAGCCGAGGTTGCGGGCGAACTGGGCCTGCGCCTGTTCGCTCATCGACAGGCAGACCTTCTCGACGCGGGTGGCGGGCGGGTACGGCTTGCCGATCGTGTCGTAGATGGCCCGCACGGCCTCCCACGGGTTGGTCGACAGCACCTGGTTGGTGCGGTGCTTGCCGCCGCCGCCTTGGACGAACGTCGCCGTGTCCTGTCCGGCGTCGCTGGGGAAGATCTGCCGGTAGGCGATGGTCGCGCCGATGCAGATCAGCAAGATCACGATGATCCAGGCGAGCAGCTTCCCACCCAGACGTCGCAGCCAGCGCGGCATGCGCGGCCGAGGGGCCGGCACGAGCTCGCCGGGCGGCGGTCCGGGAGGCGCCGGAGGCTGACCTCCGTAGTGCTGGGTCATGGCTTGCGCGGGTTGCGACGGCACGAGGCCCTGCTTCTGCGCCTCAGTGAACTTCAGATAGTCCTGGAACTGCTGAAACTGCTGGAACTGACGCAGTTGCTCGTCGTCCAGCCGGGGCGCGGGCTGACCTCCCGCCTTGGGCTCGATGTCCGTGCCGGGCTCGTTGTCCGGCTTTCCGTCATCACGCTGCTCCGCCACGTCACCATGATGCCTCGCGAGCCCTCCATCGCACTCCGCCGGTCGCGTTTAGCCCGCTGAACGCGACTTGAGAGGGGGGCCGTGCCGGGGGCGAAACAGGGTCACGTATTCTTGTCAAGGTTCTACCGAAGACCGCTGGTCTTCTCCTGGTCATCTGACCCGGAGAACGAAGGCCCCGCTAGGGCGGGCGACCCGCGCAGGAGGAACGAGGCTCGCTCGCGACGTACTCCGTCGTTCGCCCTGACGCCCCGCGCCTGTCTGCGCTGGGGCGTTTCGTCGTTTCAGGGCTCTCAAGGCCAGTGGACCACTAGCCAAGAGAGGAGGCGACCATGGCGAAGCCCGACAAGGAGGCGGCCGTCGCCGAGATCGCGGAGCGCTTCCGCACCAGCTCGGCCACAGTCGTTACCCAGTACACCGGCCTCTCCGTGTCCCAGCTGTCCCAGCTGCGCCGCGCTCTCGGCACCAATGCCAAGTACCGGGTCGCGAAGAACACCCTTGTCCAGCGTGCCGCCACGGACGCCGGAATCGAGGGTCTCGAGGACCTGTTCGTCGGCCCGACCGCTATCGCCTTCGTCGAAGGTGAAGCTGTTGACGCCGCGAAGGCGCTTCGCGACTTCGCGAAGGACAACAACGCGCTTGTGATCAAGGGCGGCTACATGGACGGCAAGACGCTGTCCGTGGACGAGATCAACCAGATCGCCGATCTCGACAGCCGTGAGGTCCTGCTCGCCAAGGCGGCGGGCGCGTTCAAGGCGAAGCTGTCCCAGGCCGCCGCGCTGTTCCAGGCGCCGGCGTCCCAGGTCGCCCGCCTGGCTGCCGCGCTGGAGGAGAAGCAGCGCAACGCCGGTACCGAAGCAGCCGAAGCACCCGCCGAGAGCTGAACACCCCCCACCCCGAACTTTTAGTTCGTTTCAGAGAGGAAAGCCACCATGGCGAAGCTGAGCACCGCCGAGCTGATCGACGCCTTCAAGGAGCTCACCCTTCTTGAGCTGTCCGAGTTCGTGAAGGAATTCGAGACCACCTTCGACGTGACCGCGGCCGCCCCGGCTGCCGTCGTCGCCGCCGCCCCGGGTGCCGCCCCCGCCGCGGCCGCCGAGGAGCAGGACGAGTTCGACGTCGTCCTCGAGTCCGCCGGTGACAAGAAGATCCAGGTCATCAAGGTCGTCCGTGAGGTCGTCTCCGGTCTGGGCCTGAAGGAGGCCAAGGAGCTGGTCGAGGCCGCTCCCAAGGCCCTCCTGGAGAAGGTCGACAAGGAGGCCGCCGACGCCGCCAAGGAGAAGCTCGAGGCCGCCGGCGCCAAGATCACCATCAAGTGATCCCGGGCGCGTCAGCGCCTAACGCAGCACCGCCGAAGGGGCGGGCATCCACCCGGATGCCCGCCCCTTCGCTGTCTCCGGCCACGACCTGCGTTTAGCCCCCTAATCGCGACGCGTAGCCACGCTAAGCATCAGGGGCCCTGACCTGCGTTTAGCGGGCTAAACGCGATCCGGCCGGCGCGGAGGGCGCAGGGGCCCTGACCTGCGTTTAGCGGGCTAAACGCGATCCGGGCCGGGCGGTGCCCGCTGTGGATCTGCGCCCGGGAGTGCCGTGCACTACGGTGCTGCAAGCGGTGCACGGGCAGGCGGCGGGCTGCGCGAAAAGTTACCCGCGGGTCTGGCCAGAAAAGAAAACTGGTGAGTAACCTGTTCGCACTCAGCTCGTTGCACCTGGTTGACGCGGGTATCGCTGCGCGAACGCATGCGTCCTCCCGGGCCAGTGGCACGGGACGGCAGTGCGCGACGACGCGGAACAGCTCCTGGAGGTGCGATGGGTGCCGAGGTGGTCATCGAAGGTCTTTCCAAGTCCTTCGGTAAGCAGGCCATCTGGCGGGACGTCACGCTGACCCTGCCTCCGGGCGAGGTTTCGGCGATGCTCGGTCCGTCCGGAACCGGTAAGTCCGTCTTCTTGAAGTCGATGATCGGTCTGCTCAAGCCGGACCGTGGCCGGTGCATGATCAACGGCGTCGACATCGTGACGTGCTCCGAACACCAGCTCTACGAGGTGCGCAAGCTCTTCGGCGTCCTCTTCCAGGACGGCGCGCTCTTCGGCTCGATGAACCTCTACGACAACGTGGCGTTCCCCCTGCGCGAGCACACGAAGAAGTCGGAGACCGAGGTCCGCCGGATCGTGCTCGAGAAGCTCGAGATGACCGGTCTCAACGGCGCCGACAAGAAGCTGCCCGGCGAGATCTCCGGCGGTATGCGCAAACGCGCCGGGCTCGCCCGGGCCCTGGTGCTGGACCCGCAGATCATCCTGGTCGACGAGCCGGACTCCGGTCTCGACCCGGTCCGCACCACCTACATCTCGCAGCTCTTCCTGGACGTCAACGCGCAGATCGACGCGACGTTCCTGATCGTCACGCACAACATCAACCTCGCCCGCACCGTCCCGGACAACCTGGGCATGCTCTTCCGCAAGGAACTGGTCATGTTCGGCCCGCGCGAGGTGCTGCTGACCAGCGAGGAGCCGGTGGTCAAGCAGTTCCTCAACGGCAAGATGGACGGCCCCATCGGCATGAGCGAGGAGAAGGACTCGGCCCAGCTCGCCGCGGAGCGCGCGATGTTCGAGGCCGGTCACCACGCGGGCGGTGTCGAGGACGTCAGCGGGGTGCCGCCGCAGATGCAGCCGACGCCCGGCGTGCCGACCCGGATGGGCGCGGTCCGCCGCAAGGACCGCGTCATGCAGATCCTGCACGGTCTCCCGGCCGAGGCGCAGCAGAGCATCATCGAGTCGCTCTCCCCGGAGGAGCAGCAGCGCTACGGCGTCCGCCCGCAGCGCCTCGCGACCGCCGGCCACCGGTCGTCGCCCGCCGAGAGTTCGATCCCGAACCACCACCAGGGCCAGTTGCCCGACGACCAGGTCGCCCACATCCCGCACCCCGGGAGAGCGGGCAACCACCGCTTGCGGCCACAAGATCCGGGGTCAGGTGGCGCGTGAGCTCTTCCGCTTCATCGGCGAAGATTCCCGGGATCGGCATGTTGCGCGAGACCGGGAACCTGTTCGCTCTCGGCCTCGACATCGTTCGTGGCATCTTCCAGCGCCCGTTCCAGCTGCGGGAGTTCATCCAGCAGGCCTGGTTCATCGCGAGCGTCACGATCCTCCCGACTGCGCTCGTCGCGATCCCGTTCGGCGCGGTCATCTCGCTGCAGTTCGGTTCGCTCGCCCGCCAGCTCGGCGCCCAGTCCTACACGGGCGCCGGGTCGGTGCTGGCCACCGTGCAGCAGGCCAGTCCGCTGGTCACGGCGCTGCTGGTCGCGGGCGCCGGCGGTAGCGCGGTCTGCGCGGACATCGGCGCGCGGACGATCCGCGAAGAGATCGACGCCATGGAGGTGCTCGGCGTCTCCGCGGTGCAGCGGCTGATCGTGCCGCGCGTGCTCGCCATGATGCTGGTGGCGCTCCTGCTGAACGGCATGGTCAGCGTCATCGGCGTGCTCGGCGGGTACTTCTTCAACGTCGTCCTCCAGGGCGGGACGCCGGGCGCTTACCTGGCGAGTTTCTCCGCGCTGGCCCAGCTGCCGGACCTCTGGGTCGGCGAGCTGAAGGCGCTGATCTTCGGCTTCATCGCCGCGGTCGTCGCCTCTTACCGGGGACTGAACCCGTCCGGCGGCCCGAAGGGCGTCGGGGACGCGGTGAACCAGTCGGTCGTCATCACGTTCCTCATGCTGTTCGTGGTGAACTTCGTGATCACGCTGATCTACCTGCAGATCGTGCCCGGAAAGCTGGACTGACGCATGACCTTCCTCCAGGGCGCCAAGCGGGTCGCCAACCGTCCATTGCAGACTCTGGACAACCTCGGTGACCAGATGTCCTTCTACGGCCGCGCGTTGCTGTGGACGCCGAGGACGCTTCGCCGCTACATGAAAGAAGTTCTGCGGTTGCTGGCCGAGGTGAGCTTCGGTTCCGGCTCGCTCGCCGTCATCGGCGGCACGGTCGGCGTGATGGTCGGCCTGACCCTGTTCACCGGTGTCCTCGTCGGTCTTCAGGGTTACTCGGCGCTGAACTCGATCGGCACGTCGGCCTTCACCGGCTTCCTGACCGCGTTCTTCAACACCCGGGAGATCGCCCCGCTGGTCGCCGGGCTCGCGCTTTCGGCGACCGTCGGCGCCGGGTTCACCGCCCAGCTGGGCGCGATGCGGATCTCAGAGGAGATCGACGCGCTCGAGGTCATGGGCGTGCCCAGCCTGCCGTACCTGGTGACCACGCGGATCATCGCCGGGTTCGTCGCGGTCATCCCGCTGTACGTCATCGGCCTGCTGAGTTCGTATCTCGCGTCCCGGTTGGTCGTTATCTACATCTACAACCAGTCAGCGGGTACCTACGACCATTACTTCGACCTGTTCCTACCACCACAGGATGTGTTGTATTCGTTCATCAAGGTGCTGTTGTTCAGCGTCTTGATCATCCTGTCGCATTGTTATTTCGGTTACCGGGCCTCCGGTGGCCCCGCCGGTGTCGGCGTGGCCGTCGGTAAGGCGGTCCGGCTGAGCATCGTCACGGTGTCCATCATGAACTTCTTCATCGGTTTCGCGATCTGGGGAACCGACGTCACGGTGAGGATCGCAGGATGATCGCGACAATCCGGCGCAGGCTGCTCGGCCTGCTTCTGGTCGCCGTGCTCATCGGCGGGGTGGCGCTGAGCATCGCGCTGTACCAACGGGCGTTCACGCCCGTCGTCAGCGTGAAGCTCCAGTCGGGCAACATCGGGAACCAGTTGCTGAAGCAGTCCGACGTGAAGGTCCGCGGGCTCATCGTCGGCTCGGTCAAGGAGATCACCGCGACCCCGGACGGCGCCGAACTCACGCTCGCGCTGAATCCGGAGTCGGCGAAACTGATCCCCCAGAACGTTTCGGCGCGATTCCTGCCGAAGACGTTGTTCGGTGAGCGTTTCGTTTCCCTCGAAATCCCGGACGTGCCTTCGGAGAAGACGATCGCCGAGGGCGACGTGATCACCCAGGACCGCACTTCCGGCGCTGTCGAGCTGGAGCAGGCGTTCGCCCATCTGATGCCGGTCTTGCAGGCCGTGCAGCCGCAGAAGCTGTCGAGCACGCTTTCGGCGATCTCGACCGCGCTCAACGGCCGCGGCGACCAGCTCGGCGACACGCTCGCGCAGCTCGGCACCTACGTCGGGGAACTGAACCCGCACGAGCCCAAGCTCCAGCAGAACCTCAAGGAACTCGCGAAGTTCTCGGACAACCTCAACGCCGTGGCCCCGGACCTGGTGCAAACCTTGGACAACCTGAGCACCACCACCCGCACCGTGGTGGACCAGAAGATGAACCTGGCGAACCTCTACGGCAGTGTCACCCAGGCTTCGGTCGACCTCCAGACCTTCCTGCGGAACAACGCCGACAACCTGATCCGGCTCGCCGACACCGCCCGTCCGACGGCGGAGCTGCTGGCGAAGTACTCGCCGTCGTACCCGTGCGTGATCGGGCAGATGGCGGACAACCTGCCGAAGATCGACAAGGCGCTCGGCAAGGGCACCGACCGGCCCGGTCTGCACGCGACCATCGAGGTCACCGTCAACCGCGGGCCGTACCTGCCCGGCAAGGACGAGCCGCGGTTCGAGGACAAACGCGGCCCGCGCTGCTACGACCTGAAGCAGTTCCCGGACCCGTTCCCGCAGTACCCGCCGGACGGCCCGATCAAGGACGGCAGCACGGTCAAGCCGCCGGCGCGCTCGGCGAACGACGGCCTTTCGCCTTCGAACGGTTTCGCGAACGTCGGCGGTTACAACGGCGGGGGAGCGCCCGGCGGTAGCCCGTCGTACAGCGCGTCCGAATCGGACTTCCTCGCGCAGCTGGTCGCCCCGCAGGTCGGCATGGCCGCCTCGGACGTGCCCGGCTGGGGCTCGCTGCTCGTCGGTCCGCTCTATCGCGGGGCGGAGGTGCACGTCAAATGAGGGGTCTGCTCGCACCGCTGATCAAACTCGGCGCCTTCATCGTCGTCACCGTGCTGTTCACGACGATCCTCGGGATCAGCATCGCCAACGTGAACACCACCAGCACCAACGCCTACAAGGCACGGTTCAGCGACGCGACCCTCGTGCTGCCCAACGACGACGTCCGCATCGCCGGCGTCCGGGTCGGACAGGTCAAGGAGGTCCGCATCGTCGACCGGCGCCAGGCCGAGATCGAGTTCGAAGTGGACGCCGGCCGCAAGCTGCCCGCCGGGGTGACCGCGCAGATCAAGTTCCGGAACCTGGTCGGCCAGCGCTACCTCTCGCTCGGGCAGGGCACCGACAGCTCCGGCAAGACGCTGGAGCCGGGCGGGAACATCCCGCTGGAGCGGACCACGCCCGCGCTCGACCTGACGCAGTTGTTCAACGGGTTCAAGCCGCTGTTCACCGCGCTCAACCCGGACGACATCAACAAGCTGTCCTACGAGGTCATCCAGGTCCTGCAGGGCGAGGGCGGCACGGTCGAAAGCCTGTTGAAGCACACCGCGTCGCTGGCCACCACGATCGCCGACAAGGACAAGGTGATCGGCGAGGTCATCGACAACCTGAACTCGGTGCTCGACACGGTCAACGCGCACACGCCGCAGCTCAACGACCTGATCGTCAAGCTGCAGCAGCTGGTCTCCGGGCTGGCCGCGGACCGCGAGCCGATCGGCGACGCCATCGAATCGCTCGGCACCCTCGCCCAGACGACCTCGGGTCTGCTCGGTGAGGCCCGCGAGCCGCTGAAGCAGGACATCGCCGCGCTCGGCACGCTGTCGAAGAACCTCAACGACAGCCAGCCGATCGTCGAGCATTTCATCCAGTTCCTGCCGCAGAAGGTGACGGCGCTGACCCGCACCGCCGACTATGGCTCCTGGTTCAACTTCTTCGCCTGTGAGATGACGGGAGCCGTCGCCCTGCCTCCGCTGATCAACGAGCCGATCAACCTGCCGCTGCTGCCGGTGAACCGGGCGAGGTGCACGGCATGAAGTCGTTCCAGAAACGCAATCCGATCCCGATCGCGCTGGTCGGCATCTCGGTGCTGCTGCTCGGTTTCATCGCCGCGCTCAACTCCGACGACCTGCCGGTCATCGGCGGCGGCACGACGTACTCCGCCGACTTCAGCGAGGCTTCGGGCCTGCAGGAGGACAACGACGTCCGCGTCGCCGGCGTGAAGGTCGGCAAGGTCTCCGAGATCAAGCTCGACGGTGACAAGGTCCGGATCTCGTTCAAGGTCAAGGACGCCTGGCTTGGCGACAAGACCAGCGCCGCCATCAAGATCAAGACCGTGCTCGGCCAGAAGTACCTGGCGCTCGACCCGCAGGGACAGCGGACGCTCGACCCGAGCGCGACGATCCCGCGTGAGCGCACGATGTCGCCGTTCGACGTCCTCGACGCCTTCCGCGGGCTTTCGCAGACCGTCGACGACATCGACACGACGCAGCTGGCGAAGAGCTTCGACGTGATCTCGGAGACCTTCGCGGACACACCGGCCGACGTGAAGGGCGCGCTGACCGGCCTCTCCCGGCTTTCGGACACGATCGCCAAGCGCGACTCGCAGCTGTCGAGCCTGCTCGCGAACACGCGGCAGGTCTCACAGACGCTCGTCGACCGCGACGCCGAGTTCCAGAAGCTCCTGGCCGACGGCAACAAGCTGCTCGGCGAGGTGGCCAAGCGCAAGGACGCGATCTCCGCACTGCTGGACGGCTCGCGCAACCTCGCCACCCAGCTCAAGGGCCTGGTCGACGACAACGACGCGCAGCTCGACCCGGTGCTCACCCAGCTCGACCAGCTGACCTCGATGCTCCAGCGCAACCAGGACGCCCTCGGCCAGGGCATCGCGCGGTTCGCGCCGTTCATCCGGGTGTTCACGAACACGATCGGCAACGGCCGCTGGTTCGACAACTACATCTGCGGGCTGGTCCTGCCGTCGTTCGGCCCGATCAACGAGAAGGGGTGCTACGACAAATGAGTACCCGTCTCGGAGCCGGCCTCGCGCGCGGCTTCACCATCGCGATCGTGCTCGCGCTGGTCGTCGCCGGCGCGCTGTGGTGGACGCTCAAGGACGCGGGCCGCAATCACGTGACAGCGTATTTCGCCGGCACCGTCGGCCTCTACGAAGGCAACAGTGTCCGGATGCTCGGCGTCGACATGGGCACGGTCACGAAGATCCAGCCGATGGGCAACCAGGTCCGCGTCGAACTCGAGTACGACCGTTCGGTGCCCGTGCCCGCCGACGCGAAGGCGATCATCGTGTCGCCGTCGCTGGTCAGCGACCGCTACGTGCAGCTCGCCCCGGCGTACAAGGGCGGCCCGCGGATCGCCGACGGCGCCGTCATCGGGCTCGACCGCACCGAGGTCCCGCTGGAGGTCGACGAGCTCGCCGCCAGCCTTTCCCGGGTCAGCCAGTCGCTCGGGCCCAACGGCGCCAACAAGAACGGGTCGCTGTCGAACCTGCTCGACACCGCCGCGAAGAACTTCGACGGCAACGGGCAGGCGCTGCACGACACGATCACGAAGCTCGGCCAGGCCGCGGGCACGTTGTCCGGCAACAAGGACGACCTGTTCAAGACCGTCGAGAACCTCGGCTCCTTCTCGCAGACGCTGGTGAACAGCGACAAGCAGGTCCGCGACTTCGAGCGGCAGCTCGCCGACGTCAGCGGCTTCCTCGCGGGGGAGCGGGAGAACCTTTCGGCCACGGTGAAGCAGCTGTCCGACACGCTCACCGCGGTGCAGGCGTTCATCGAGAAGAACCGCGACCGGCTCAAGTCCAATGTGGACAAGCTGGCCAGTGTGACCAAGGTGCTCGTGGACCAGCGCGGCGCGCTCGCCGAGATCCTCGACGTCGCCCCGGTCGGCCTCGGGAACCTGGTCAACACCTACAACGCCTCGTCCGGCACGCTCGACGCGCGCGCCAACCTCAACGAGCTCACCCAGCCGCCGCTGGTGATGGTGTGCAACCTGCTCAAGCAGACCCCGGAGGCGCTCGACGCACTGGGCGACGCGTGCAAGGGGGTCGCCGGACTGGTCGACGGGCTGGTGCCGCTGCCGTCGATCGCGCAGGTGATCCAGTCGTCGCAGGCGGGCCAGCTGCCGCCGCTGCCGCTCCCGATCGCGGGTCAGCTCTACGGAACGGCGGCCAAGTGATGAAGAAGATCGCTCTTATCGCCTCCGGGACGGTCGCGGCGCTGACCTTGAGCGGCTGCGGCTTCAACGGGATCTACGACGTCCCGCTGCCCGGTGGTGCCGAACTCGGCGACCATCCGTACACGGTCAAGGTGCAGTTCCGGGACGTCCTCGACCTGACCCCGCAGGCCGGGGTGAAGGTCAACGAGGTCGCCATCGGCCGCGTCGAAGCGATCGGGCTGACCCCGGACGGCTGGAACGCCGAAGTCACCCTCCGGGTCAACGGCGACGTGAAGCTGCCGGCGAACGCCCTCGCCAACGTCAAGCAGTCGAGCCTCCTCGGTGAGAAGTACGTCGAGCTGGCGGCGCCGGCCGACGGACAGGGCAAGCTCGCCGACAACGCGGTGATCCCGCTGGCCCGCACGAACCGCAGCGTCGAGGTCGAAGAACTGCTCGGCGCGCTTTCGCTGCTGCTCAACGGCGGCGGGGTGGAACAGCTCAACACCATCACCAAGGAGCTCAACAACGCCACCCACGGCCGCTCGCCGGAGCTCAAGGCGTTGCTGAACAACACCAACGAGCTGGTCACGAACCTGGACAAGCAGTCCGCGAACATCACGCGGGCGCTCGACGGGCTGAACCGGCTCTCGCTCACCCTGAACGGCCAGAAGGACAAGCTGGTCGGCGCGGTCGACAACCTCGGCCCCGGGCTCGGCGTGCTGGAGCAGCAGCGTGGTCAGCTGGTGACGATGCTGAACGCGCTCAACCACCTCTCCGGTGTCGCCGTCGACACGGTGAACAAGAGCAAGGAAGACCTCGTCGCCGACCTCAAGGCACTGCAGCCGACGCTGCAGAAGCTCGGCGAGGCGGGCTCGGATCTGCCGAAGGCGCTGGAGATCCTGCTGACCTTCCCGTTCAGCGACGCCGCCTACGACGGCGTCAAGGGCGACTACTTCAACCTGTTCGCGAAGATCGACCTGAACCTGAACGAGATCCTCAAGAACCTCGGCCGCAGCCGCGAGAACCCGCTCAAGGACGCCATCCCGGTGCCGGGTCTGACCGGGGGCACCGAGGGGCCGGGCGCGAACCCGCCGCTGCCGATCCCGGACAGTGTCGGCGGGGTCGCCGGCAGCCAGGCGAGCGCGCCGCAGGGCGGCGGGCAGCCGCAACAGACCGGACCCGCCGGTATCTTCGGCGTGCTGTCGGGAGGTGCCGGCTGATGCTGGTCCGTAGGACGAAGATCCAGCTGGTCGCGTTCGCGATCATCTCCGTGGTCGCCATCGTGTACGCGCTGATCCGGTTCGCCGGGCTCGGCCAGGTCTTCGGCGACGAGGGCTACACGGTGAAACTGCAGCTCAAGCAGTCGGGCGGCATCTTCCAGAACGCCGAGGTCACGTACCGGGGCTTCAACATCGGCCGCGTCGGCGAGCTGCGCCTGACCAAGACCGGGCTGGAGGCCGACCTCAACATCTCGCCGGACGCCCCGCAGGTGCCCGCCGATCTCGACGCCGTCGTCGCGAACCGGTCGGCGGTCGGCGAGCAGTTCGTCGACCTGAAGCCCAAGAGCGAGAAGGGGCCGTTCCTGAACTCGGGTTCGGTCATCCCGGCCGACAGGGTCAAGACGCCCGTGCCCACCGAGCAGCTCATCGGCGACCTAGACAGCCTCGCGGCCTCGGTGCCGACCGACTCGCTGCGCAAGGTCGTCGACGAGTCGTACAACGCCTTCAACGGCACCGGCCCGGACCTGCAGCGGCTGCTCGACACCGCGCGGAGCTTCACCGCGACCGCGCAGGAGTATCTGCCGCAGACCGTCCAGCTGCTGGAAAAGGGCGGGCAGGTCCTCGAAACGCAGAACGACATGGCGAGCTCGATGAAGTCGTTCAGCGCGGACCTCAACAAGCTCTCCGGCACGCTGAAGAACTCCGACGCCGATATCCGGAAGCTGATCGGGATCACCCCGCAGGTGGCGAACCAGATCAGCTCGGTGCTCGCCGAATCCGGGCCGGGGCTGGGCGCGCTGACGGCGAACCTGCTCACGACGTCGAACCTGCTGGTGACCCGGCTCGACGGGCTCGAACAGGGCCTGGTGACGTATCCGATGCTCGCGGCCGGCGCCAACACCGTCGCCAACGACGGCACCGCGCACCTGGGTCTCGCGCTCAACCTGTTCAACCCGCCGTCGTGCACCAAGGGCTACATGGGCCTGGACAAATACCGCGAAGGCACCGACACGACGCCTCGCGCACCGAAGGACGACGCGTACTGCGCCGAGCCGAAGGGCAGCCCGATCAACGTGCGCGGTGCGCAGAACGCGCCGTACAACGGGGTCCCGCAGATCCCGTCGGAAGGCGATGTCGCGGCGAACGCCGGCCGCTCGGCCGAGGAACTGGCCAGCCTGCGCGCGGCACAGGGCATGCCGAGCGTCCTGCAGAGCCCCGGGGTCAGCCTGCCCACCCTCGGCACGCTGCTGGGCCTGCCCGGCTGACGCCGAGACCGTATATCTAACCTGGAGTGTCATGAGTTCTTCCCGATCGCGGACCCTGGTCCTCGGGGCGGCGGCGTTCGCGCTCGCCGCCTTCGTCGCCGCGGCGATCTTCGGTGTCATGTGGGCCGTGGCCGCGTCCGACGACAACGCCGACCTGGCACGCTCGCGGGACGAGGTGGCCAAGGCGGGCGGCACCGCGATCAAGGCGTACACCGAGGTCGACTTCGAGAAACTCGACGAGTTCTTCGCCAAGCAGAAGGCCGTCTCCGACGACAAGATGAGCCAGCAGCTGGCCCAGCTGGAGCCGACGTACCGCAAGGCGCTCGGCGACGCGAAGACCAAGGTCGTGACCACCATCCAGGACATCGCGGTCGAGGAACTCGACGACCACGAGGGCAAGGCGAGCTTCCTCGCCGCCATCTCCACCCAGGTCACCCAGGGCGACAAGGCGAGCTCGAAGGCGTTGCGCCTGGAGGTCTCGATGACCCGGGTGGGCGATGAGTGGAAGCTGTCCGGGATCGACAACGTGCCCCTCGTCGCGGCCGGTCAGTAAGAGCGTCACCTAGAACGGAGCCACGTAGTGCCCCCCTCCCGTCGCCAGCCCCCTCGCAGCACTCCGCCGGTGCGCCGCCCCCGGGTGGCCGGCCTGCGACGGCCCGGTGCGTCTCCTGCTCCCGCTTCTCCGGAAGCCGCTGCCACAGAGGTCTCGAAGGTCTCCGAGGTCTCGGAGGTCTCGAAGGTCGCCGAAACGCCGGCGCCGGTCCGCCGGCCGTCGCCGCGGCCTGCTCCGCGTCCTGCGCCTGAACCGGAGCCTGAGGCTGAGGCTGAGGCTGAGGCCGTTGAGGTTGCTGAGGTCGCTGAGCCTGAGGTGGCCGCCGTCGAGGCTCCTGAAGAGCCCTCGGTCGCCGAAGAGCCCGTCGAGAAGCCGAGCCCGCGTGCGAAGGCCCGTGCGGCCGCCGAAGAAAGGCCGGACGACCTGGAAGAGGCCGAAGCCGAGGTCGCTTCCGACGAGTCTGACTCTTCGGAGCCCGAGAAGAAGCCGGGCTCCCGGCAGCTGATCCTGGCGGGCGCGCTGGTCGTCGTCGGACTGCTGCTGGCCGCGACCGCGGTGCTGTTCAAGATCCAGGCCGACGAGGTGTCCAGCTCGACGAACAACACCGCGCTGCTGGACGTCGCGAAGACCGCGCAGGTCAAGGACCAGGTCGCGAAGGCGACCGAGGCGCTGTTCTCGTACGACTACAACAACATCGCGAAGACCGAGTCCGCGGCGGCCGATCTGCTGGTCAACGACGAGGTGCGGGCGAAGTACAACCTGCTGATGGGCGAGGTCAAGCGGCTGGCCCCGCAGCAGAAGATGGTCGTGACGTGCAAGGTCACCCGCAGCGCCGTCATCCGGCTGGAAGGTGACCGGGCCGACGTGATGGTGTTCGTCGACCAGAGCTCGACGCGGGCCGACACGAACAAGACGACCGCCGGGAGCGCGCAGCTGCACTTGAACGCGGAGCTGCAGGGCGACAAGTGGAAGATCACGGCGATGAACACCTACGCCGCTCCGCCCAACCCGGCCGCTTCCTCGGCTCCCGCCTCACCCCCCGCTTCCCCGGCCCCCTCGAAGTGACCCACCCCCGGATCGCGTTTAGCCCGCTAAACGCGATCCGGTCCGCGACGTGCGCCCTCTCGCGGCTTTCCGGCACTCCCGCCCCCGACCTGCGTTTAGCGGGCTAATCGTGACGCGTCCGCGCGCCGCTCGACCGGAGCTTGAAACTCGCCGTGCGCGCCTTCTTGGCCATCTTCCGGTCCGGATGGCTCGCGCCGACGACGCTCAGGAGTTCGAGCCGGTCCGGATGGCCGGAGGACGTCAGCAGGTCCACGACGTCGAAGCCGTCGTCCATGTCGGCGAGCTGATGGACGAACGCGCCGAGCGCGTTCATCGCCGCGTAGTGGTCGGCCATCCCGAGGGTGACCTCATCGCGAGTGATCGTTTCCCGGTCGACCGCGCCACGTTCGGACAGCCACATCGCGGCGGCCGCGCCGGCCAGACCGCCTTCGGCTCGGATTCCCGCAGCGGTCTCGAGGCCGATCTCCCCGGTTTCCCCGAGCGCGATCAAGGCAAACAGTCGTTCTTCGGGAAGCCGTGCCGTGCGGAGGAACTCACTCGCCTCTGCTGCCGCGTCGGAGGGCGACCGGTGCCGGGTCCAGGCCTTCAGCTCCGCGTCGATGATCTCCGGCGCGGACTCGGCGAGGCGTGGGCTCAGCTCGCCGAGACTCTTCTCCGCCGCCTCACCGATGACCGGTGCGTCCATTCCGGCCTCGCGGAGCGCCCTGTTGATCGCCCAGACGGCGATCGGGGTGAGGCTGAGGACGTAAGGGGAGGGATCGTGTTTCCCGGCGATCTCGGCGATCAGCGCGAGCCCGGCCGGGTCCGCGGTGCGCTTCTCGAGCGCGCCGAGCCGTTCCAACAGGTCCAGCGCGACGCTGGTCGCGTACCGCGTCGATTCGTCCGGCGCCTGCCCGAGCTCGATGGCTTCGAAAAGGAGCTCGACCGGCACAGCGACCTGACCCGACCGGTAGAGCGTGAGTGTGATCGTGGCGACCAGTCCGAAGGGCAGAGGCTCGGCCTCGCCGATCGTCGAATACAGCCGCTCCCAGAGCCGGAGAGCGTCATCGGCGAGCGTCGCGTTCTCCTCGACGGGCACGTGCTCGCCGTCGACGACGCGGACCAGCCCGGACACCTCCGCCCACCGGGCGATCAGCGGATCGCCGGCGTCCGACCCGGCGACGTAGCCGCGGACCTCGTCGAGGAGGGGGCTCCGCTCCGCGGCCTTCCGCAGCTCGGCTTCCGGCCGTAAGAGGACCGGGGGCATCTCGGAACCGGCGTCCTGCTCCCACGTTTCGCTCACGCCCCCAGTCTGGCAGCGTCCGCCCGGCGCGCGTCGCGATTAGCCCGCTAAACGCAGGTGCGCCGCCCTGCCTGTGCGCCGCACCAGAAGGCCCACCGGTCACAACGGTCACACGGGCCGAGTTCGTCCGAAGCGCCCCGCCGCGAGCCTGGCCCGACCCGGTGACCGTCCGGGAAGCCCCGCCGGCCGGATCGCGATTAGCCCGCTAAACGCAGGTCGGCGCGCCGGGGCCGTCACCTGCGGGTACCGGGCGGTAACCAGGATGATCGTCCTGTGAAGCGGCCCGCGCGGGGCTACTTCCACGCTGCGCCAACCGGCGGGACCACCGCGCGGCATCTTGACTCAGAGCCCCTGTGGGGTCACGCTTACTGGCAACGGTGAGAACCGGCGGTGCCCTTGCGGGAGGGACGGTCCGGGGAGGCCGAGGAGAGGCATACCTGAAGACGTTGCGATGCAGGCTGGGCCCCATCGGGAGCGCCCCCTGGACAGACCGCGACGTTCGGGCTAGACTGCTTCTTTGCGCTGCCCTCTTTCAGGCTGCCCGGAGCCGGTAGTTAGGATAGTGGGCACACGGCACCCTTGACAGATCGCATCAGCTGTTGCTGACGCGGCTGCTCACCGCTCATTGTCCCCGGAAGGACGCATCTTGGCAGTCTCTCCCGCGAACCAGGCCACTGCTGCGACCACCTCGGCTGTATCTCGCTCGGAGTCCACGGGAATCCCGGGAGCCCCCAAGCGGGTCTCCTTCGCAAAGATTCGCGAGCCGCTCAGCACCCCGAACCTGCTCGACGTGCAGATCAGGTCCTTTGAATGGTTCACCGGCGACGAGGCGTGGTTCGAACGCCGCGTCGAAGAAGGTGAAGAAAACCCGGTCGGTGGCCTGGAAGAGGTCCTCAACGAGATCTCGCCGATCGAAGACTTCTCCGGATCCATGTCGCTGTCCTTCTCCGACCCGCGCTTCGACGAGGTCAAGGCCTCCGTCGAGGAGTGCAAGGACAAGGACATGACGTACGCGGCCCCGCTGTTCGTGACCGCCGAGTTCGTGAACAACAACACCGGCGAGATCAAGAGCCAGACGGTCTTCATGGGCGACTTCCCGGTGATGACCGACAAGGGCACCTTCGTCATCAACGGCACCGAGCGTGTCGTCGTGTCCCAGCTGGTCCGTTCGCCGGGTGTGTACTTCGACACCAGCGTCGACAAGACCACCGACAAGGACGTCTTCAACGTCCGCGTCATCCCGAGCCGGGGTGCCTGGCTGGAGTTCGACGTCGACAAGCGCGACACCGTCGGCGTCCGCATCGACCGCAAGCGCCGCCAGCCGGTCACCGTGCTGCTGAAGGCGCTCGGCTGGACCACCGAGGCGATCCGCGAGCGTTTCTCCTTCTCCGAGACGCTGCTCGCCACCCTCGAGAAGGACCACACCGCCGGCACCGACGAGGCGCTCCTCGACATCTACCGCAAGCTGCGTCCGGGCGAGCCCCCCACGAAGGAGAGCGCGCAGACGCTGCTGGAGAACCTGTTCTTCAAGCCGAAGCGCTACGACCTGGCCAAGGTCGGCCGGTACAAGCTGAACAAGAAGCTCGGCCTGACCACGCCGTACGACACCGGGACGCTGACCGAAGAGGACATCGTCTCGACGATCGAGTACCTGGTCCGCCTGCACGCGGGCGAGGACAAGGCGACCGTCGGCGACCAGGTCATCCCGGTCGAGACCGACGACATCGACCACTTCGGCAACCGTCGTCTCCGCACCGTCGGCGAGCTCATCCAGAACCAGATCCGCGTGGGTCTGTCCCGGATGGAGCGCGTCGTCCGCGAGCGGATGACCACCCAGGACGTCGAGGCGATCACGCCGCAGACCCTGATCAACATCCGTCCCGTCGTGGCGGCGATCAAGGAGTTCTTCGGTACTTCGCAGCTGTCGCAGTTCATGGACCAGAACAACCCGCTGTCGGGGCTGACGCACAAGCGTCGTCTGTCCGCCCTCGGCCCGGGTGGTCTGTCGCGTGAGCGCGCCGGCATGGAGGTCCGTGACGTCCACCCGTCGCACTACGGCCGCATGTGCCCGATCGAGACGCCGGAAGGCCCGAACATCGGCCTGATCGGTTCGCTCTGCTCGTACGCGCGGGTCAACCCGTTCGGTTTCATCGAGACCCCGTACCGCAAGGTCGTCGAGGGCCGCGTCACCGACCAGGTCGACTACCTCACCGCGGACGAGGAAGACCGCTACGTGAAGGCGCAGGCGAACGCGCCGATCTCGGAAGACGGTACCTTCGTCGAAGACCGCGTCCTGGTCCGTAAGAAGGGCGGCGAGGTCGAGCTGATCGACCCGCTGGACGTGGACTACATGGACGTCTCGCCGCGGCAGATGGTCTCGGTCGCGACGGCGATGATCCCGTTCCTCGAGCACGACGACGCGAACCGCGCGCTCATGGGCGCGAACATGCAGCGTCAGGCCGTTCCGCTGCTGCGCAACTCGGCCCCGCTGGTCGGCACCGGCGTGGAGCTGCGTGCCGCGGTGGACGCCGGTGACGTGCTCGTCGCCGAGCAGGCCGGTGTGGTCGAGGAGCTCTCGGCCGACCTGATCACGATCATGCACGACGACGGCACGCGGAAGAGCTACGGACTGTACAAGTTCCGTCGCTCGAACCACGGCACCTGCTTCAACCACCGCCCGATCGTCAACGAGGGCGACCGGGTCGAGCAGGGTCAGGTCATCGCCGACGGCCCGTCCACCGAGAACGGTGAGATGGCGCTCGGCAAGAACCTGCTCGTCGCGGTCATGCCGTGGGAGGGCCACAACTACGAGGACGCGATCATCCTCTCCGAGCGCCTGGTGCAGGACGACGTGCTCACGTCGATCCACATCGAGGAGCACGAGATCGACGCCCGCGACACCAAGCTGGGCGCCGAGGAGATCACCCGGGACATCCCGAACGTCTCCGAGGAGGTCCTCGCCGACCTCGACGAGCGCGGCATCATCCGCATCGGTGCCGAGGTCCGCGACGGCGACATCCTGGTCGGCAAGGTCACGCCCAAGGGTGAGACCGAGCTGACCCCGGAGGAGCGCCTGCTCCGCGCGATCTTCGGCGAGAAGGCCCGCGAGGTCCGCGACACCTCGCTGAAGGTGCCGCACGGCGAGACCGGCAAGGTCATTGGCATCCGCGTGTTCTCCCGCGAGGACGACGACGAGCTGCCCCCGGGCGTCAACGAACTGGTCCGCGTCTACGTGGCCCAGAAGCGGAAGATCCAGCCGGGCGACAAGCTCGCCGGCCGCCACGGGAACAAGGGTGTCATCGGCAAGATCCTCCCCGCCGAGGACATGCCGTTCATGGAGGACGGCACGCCCGTCGACATCATCCTGAACACCCACGGTGTCCCGCGTCGTATGAACATCGGCCAGGTCCTGGAGCTTCACCTGGGCTGGCTGGCGTCGCAGGGGTGGAAGATCGAGGGCAACCCGGAGTGGGCGAAGAACCTCAACGAGGAGCTCTACGACGTCGACCCCGGCACGAACACCGCCACCCCGGTGTTCGACGGCGCGAAGGAAGAGGAGCTCACCGGGCTGCTCGGCGCGACCAAGCCGAACCGCGACGGCGAGCGCATGGTCAAGCAGAACGGCAAGGCCACGCTGCTGGACGGCCGCTCCGGCGAGCCGTTCCCGTACCCGGTCTCCGTCGGCTACATGTACATCCTGAAGCTGCACCACCTGGTCGACGACAAGATCCACGCCCGGTCCACCGGTCCGTACTCGATGATCACGCAGCAGCCGCTGGGTGGTAAGGCGCAGTTCGGTGGCCAGCGGTTCGGCGAGATGGAGTGCTGGGCGATGCAGGCGTACGGCGCCGCATACACCCTGCAGGAGCTCCTGACGATCAAGTCGGACGACGTGGTCGGCCGCGTCAAGGTGTACGAGGCCATCGTCAAGGGGGAGAACATCCCCGAGCCGGGTATCCCCGAGTCGTTCAAGGTGCTCCTGAAGGAGCTCCAGTCGCTCTGCCTCAACGTCGAGGTGCTGTCCAGCGACGGCGCCGCGATCGAGATGCGCGACTCCGACGACGAGGACCTCGAGCGTGCCGCGGCCAACCTCGGCATCAACCTGTCCCGCAACGAGTCGCCCTCGGTGGACGACGTCGTGCACTGACCCGCGATGAGGCGGGAGCCTGCCTCCCGTGGGCTCCTGCCTCCGCTCGCCAACTCCTCTAGTCGCATCAACCCCAAGGGGATGTAAAGACGTGCTGGACGTCAACTTCTTCGATGAGCTCCGCATCGGCCTCGCCACCGCCGACGACATTCGTCAGTGGTCCTTCGGCGAGGTGAAGAAGCCGGAGACCATCAACTACCGGACGCTCAAGCCCGAGAAGGACGGCCTCTTCTGCGAGAAGATCTTCGGCCCGACCCGGGACTGGGAGTGCTACTGCGGTAAGTACAAGCGGGTCCGCTTCAAGGGCATCATCTGCGAGCGCTGTGGCGTCGAGGTCACCCGCGCCAAGGTGCGTCGTGAGCGGATGGGCCACATCGAGCTGGCCGCTCCCGTCACCCACATCTGGTACTTCAAGGGTGTTCCCTCCCGCCTGGGCTACCTGCTCGACCTGGCGCCGAAGGACCTCGAGAAGATCATCTACTTCGCGGCCTACGTGATCACCGGTGTGAACACCGAGCTGCGGCACAACGACCTCCCGACCCTCGAGAACGAGATCGGTGTCGAGCGCAAGAACCTCGAGACCAAGCGTGACGCGGACATCGAGGCACGGGCGCAGAAGCTGGAAGCCGACCTGGCCGAGCTGGAGGCGGAGGGCGCCAAGTCCGACGTCCGCCGCAAGGTCAAGGAAGGCGGCGAGCGCGAGATGCGTCAGCTGCGTGACCGCGCCGGTCGCGAGCTGGACCGTCTCGAGGAGGTCTGGACGACCTTCACCAAGCTCGACACCCGCCAGCTGATCGCCGACGAGCTGCTCTACCGCGAGCTCGTCGACCGCTACGGCGAGTACTTCACCGGCGGCATGGGCGCGGAGGCCATCCAGAAGCTGGCCACCGAGTTCGACGTCGCCGCGGAGGCCGAGAGCCTGCGCGACACCATCCGCAACGGCAAGGGGCAGAAGAAGCTCCGCGCGCTGAAGCGGCTCAAGGTCGTCGCGGCCTTCCAGGCCACCGGCAACGACCCGCGCGGCATGGTGCTCGACGCCGTCCCGGTGATCCCGCCGGACCTGCGCCCGATGGTCCAGCTCGACGGTGGCCGGTTCGCCACCTCCGACCTGAACGACCTCTACCGCCGGGTCATCAACCGGAACAACCGGTTGAAGCGGCTGATCGACCTCGGCGCGCCCGAGATCATCGTCAACAACGAGAAGCGGATGCTGCAGGAGGCCGTCGACGCGCTGTTCGACAACGGCCGCCGCGGCCGCCCGGTCACCGGTCCCGGTAACCGTCCGCTGAAGTCGCTGTCCGACCTGCTCAAGGGTAAGCAGGGCCGGTTCCGTCAGAACCTGCTCGGCAAGCGTGTCGACTACTCCGGCCGTTCGGTCATCATCGTCGGTCCGCAGCTGAAGCTGCACCAGTGCGGTCTGCCGAAGGACATGGCGCTCGAGCTGTTCAAGCCGTTCGTCATGAAGCGGCTGGTCGACCTGAACCACGCGCAGAACATCAAGTCCGCCAAGCGGATGGTGGAGCGGTCGCGGCCGCAGGTGTGGGACGTGCTCGAAGAGGTCATCACCGGCCACCCGGTGATGCTGAACCGTGCGCCGACCCTGCACCGCCTCGGTATCCAGGCCTTCGAGCCGCAGCTGGTCGAAGGCAAGGCCATCCAGCTGCACCCGCTGGTCTGTGAGGCGTTCAACGCGGACTTCGACGGTGACCAGATGGCCGTGCACCTCCCGCTGTCCGCGGAGGCGCAGGCCGAGGCCCGCATCCTGATGCTGTCGGCGAACAACATCCTTTCGCCGGCGTCGGGCCGTCCGCTCGCCATGCCGCGTCTGGACATGGTGACGGGTCTGTTCCACCTGACCCGCCTGACCGAGACCGCCGAGGGCGCGGGCAACGCGTACTCGTCGCCCGCCGAGGCGATCATGGCGTTCGACCGCAAGGCGCTGAGCCTGCACGCCCCGGTCAAGATCCGCATCACCGACCGTCAGCCCGCCAAGGCCGACGAAGCGGCGCTCGCGGAAAAGGGCTGGGAGCCGGGCAAGGCGTGGCTGGCCGAGACGACCCTTGGCCGCGTGCTGTTCAACGAGCTGCTGCCGGCGGACTACCCGTTCATCAACGAGCCGATGCCGAAGAAGCGTCAGGCCGCGATCGTGAACGACCTCGCCGAGCGCTACTCGATGACCCAGGTCGCGCAGACCCTGGACCGCCTGAAGGACGCCGGTTTCTACTGGGCGACCCGTTCGGGCGTCACGGTCGCGATCTCCGACGTGCTCGTCCCGACCGGCAAGAAGGCCATTCTGGACGAGTACGAAGGCAAGGCCGACCAGGTCGAGAAGCGGTACCAGCGTGGTCAGCTGTCGCACGCCGAGCGCAACAACGAGCTCGTCAAGGTGTGGACGCAGGCCACCGAAGAGGTCCACAAGATCATGGAGACGGCGCTGCCGGACGACAACCCGATCGCGATGATCGTGAAGTCGGGCGCGGCGGGCAACATGACGCAGGTCCGGTCGCTGGCCGGTATGCGTGGTCTGGTGTCGAACCCGAAGGGTGAGTACATCCCGCGTCCGATCAAGGCCAACTTCCGTGAAGGCCTGTCGGTGGCGGAGTACTTCATCGCGACGCACGGTGCCCGTAAGGGTCTGGCGGACACGGCGCTCCGTACCGCCGACTCGGGTTACCTGACCCGTCGTCTGGTGGACGTGTCGCAGGACGTCATCGTCCGCGAGATCGACTGTGGCACCACCCGCGGTATCAACATGCCGATCGGCGAGGACATCGGCGACGGCAAGGTCCTGCGCGACCAGCACGTCGAGACCAGCGTGTACGCACGGAACCTGGCGACCGACGCGGTCGACGCCAAGGGCAACGTCGTGCTCAACGCCGGTGACGACATCGGTGACCCGGCGATCGACAAGCTCATCTCGAGCGGGATCTCCAAGGTCAAGGTGCGTTCGGTGCTGACCTGCGAGTCGGCCGTCGGTATCTGCGCCACCTGCTACGGCCGGTCCATGGCGACCGGTCAGCTCGTCGACGTCGGCGAGGCCGTGGGTATCGTCGCGGCCCAGTCGATCGGTGAGCCGGGTACGCAGCTGACGATGCGTACGTTCCACCAGGGTGGTGTCGCCGGTGACGACATCACGACCGGTCTGCCCCGTGTCCAGGAGCTGTTCGAGGCCCGGGTCCCGAAGGGCAAGGCGCCGATCGCCGACGTCGATGGCCGCGTGCGCATCGAGGAGAGCGAGCGGTTCTGGAAGATCACGCTGATCCCGGACGACGGCAGCGAAGAGATCGTCTTCGACAAGCTGTCCAAGCGTCAGCGGCTCGCGAACACCCCGAACGGCCCGCTGGGCGACGGTGACCGTGTCGCGGTCGGCCAGCAGCTGCTCGAAGGCACGCCGGACCCGCACGAGGTCCTGCGGGTCATGGGGCCGCGCGAGGCGCAGATGCACCTGGTGGACGAGGTCCAGAAGGTGTACCGGGCGCAGGGTGTGTCGATCCACGACAAGCACATCGAGGTCATCGTGCGGCAGATGCTGCGCCGCGTGACGATCATCGACTCCGGTGCCACGGACTTCCTGCCGGGCGAGCTGCCCGAGCGGACCAAGTTCGAGGCGAAGAACCGCGCGTCGGTCGCCGAAGGCGGCGAGCCGGCCTCGGGTCGCCCGGTGCTGATGGGGATCACGAAGGCCTCGCTGACCACGGACTCGTGGCTGTCGGCGGCCTCGTTCCAGGAGACCACGCGTGTCCTGACCGACGCGGCCATCAACGGCCGCTCGGACAAGCTCGTGGGCCTCAAGGAGAACGTGATCATCGGTAAGCTGATCCCGGCCGGTACCGGGATCAACAAGTACCGCAACATCCAGGTGCAGCCGACCGAGGAGGCGCGGGTCGCCGCTTACGCGATCCCGTCCTACGACGACGGCTACTACACCCCGGACGTCTTCGGCTCCACGCCGGGCGCCGCGGTGCCGCTGGACGACTACGACTTCGGCCGCGACTTCCGCTGACCGAAGCGAAATCCACGAGAAGGGCCCCCGCCGATCCGGCGGGGGCCCTTCCCGTTTCCCGGAATGTTCCAATTCGGCTCCCTTCACCCGAAACGGGTACGCACCCTCCTCAGCGCTCGCTAAATTGATCGGGTTCCACGCGGCTCGGGGGCTGTGCGCATTCCATTTGGGTTATCTGGGGAGACTCTGCGTGAGCAAAAGACCTGGCGCGAGATCCATCGCGCGTACTGCGGGGATCTATCTTGCGACGATCACCGCCGGCGCGGCACTGACCGGTGTGTTCACCGCGCCCGCCGTGGCGGATCCGGAGCCTTCGGCCCCGACCTCAAGTGTGCCGACGACGTCCGAAGCACCGAGTAGTGCTCCGGCCCCGACGTCGAGCGCGCCGCCGGTCGAGACCCCTTCGTCCGCAGCGCCGAAGCCACAGGCCGCGAGCGACAAGCTCGAAGCTTCGGTCACGTTCGAAAAGTCGTCTTACCGGACCGACGAAGACGTTCGATTCACCTTCAAGGTCAAGAACGTCAGCGGAACTCGCGTGACCGGCCTTCAGCTGAACTATTTCTTCGGCGAACCGGGCGCCCTTTCGATCCCCTATGAGCCTGGCTGGCGGGAACTGGGTCGCTCGCCGGGGGTGAGCCTCGAGCCGGCGGGAGCCATCGAGATACCCGTCACCGGACAGGTGGCGGACCTCGACAGTGACGTCGTGAACGTTCGTGGCTTCCTTTACGACGATTCTTCGTTGAGCATCGGCCAGTTCAAAGCCAGCGTCCCCGTCACGAAGGTCGTCGGAGGCGCGGAGGGGGTCGTGTTCGGCGACAAGAACGGCAACGGCAAGCTCGACGACGGCGAGCAGCTCGCCGGTATCCCGCTCACCTTGCGCCACACCCCTGGCACCAAGGAGTACAAGGCCACCAGCGACGCCGACGGGAAGATCGACTTCGGCGACGTCGCGGCCGCCCGGTATCTCCTCGGCGGCGGCGAGGCGATCAAGGGTTGGCTCTTCCCGACCAGGGTCGTCCAGGTCGGCGCGGACACCACGAACCTGCCCATCCGCGGGGTGCAGCCGTTGAACGGCGCCCTCAAAGCATCGGTGTCCTTCACCAAGGACACGTACAAGGCAGGCGAGCTCGCCCACCTCACCGTCACGCTGTCGAACTCCGGATCCATCCCGCTCTCCGGCATCGTGGCGGGGTGCAATCGCGTCGGAACGGACTTCGGCCTGAGGGGTAACGGTCCCGGTTGGGGAGAGCTCGCCTACTTCGCGGGCGGGGTGACGATCGCTCCCGGCGAGACCAGCACCTTCGACGTGTCCGAAAAGGTCCCGGACGCCGCACTTAACCATGGCCGTGTCGCGGTGGCTTGTGACTTCGGCTATGCCGAAGTCGACATCGAACGCAACCCGTCCGCGATCGACGAAGCGGCGGTGCCGGGTGGGATGGCCACCCTCGCGGGACAGGTCGCCGACGACTCCGATCCGAGTAAGCCGGGGCCGGGGATCGCCGGCGTCAAGCTCATCCTCTCTTCCGACGGCGACTGTCCGACCATCGTCGAGACCACGACCGACGCGGACGGGAACTTCAAGATCGAGAATGTGGTGCCGGGGCCGAAGTACCGCCTGTTCTTCGCGCCGCCGAAGGGCTGGCGGATCAAGAACGAGAACCCGACCTCGATCTACGTCGTCGGTCCGCCGGACAACCCCGCCCGGCTGCACGTCGGAGCGGAGAAGGGCGAGGAACCGCCGGTCACCATGCCTACCCGGCGTCCTGGCTGTGACGCGTCTGGAACCACTACGCCAGCACCCGGTGCGCCGGGTCAGCAAGGTTCCGGCGGCGGAACGGGCCTGGCCAGCACCGGTGCCGACGTCCTGGGCCTCGGTGCCCTCGCCCTGGCGGCTTTGGCCCTCGGCGGGGGTCTGGTCTTCACCTCGCGCCGCCGTCGCCAGGCCGACTGACCTGCGTTTAGCCCCCTAATCGCGATCCGGCGGGAAGGGGCGCAGGTGAGGGGGCAGGTGATGGGGAGCCGAAGTCGGTGTCGGGGAATGCGCCCCCAGTGAGGTTCCGGACCCGGCCTCCGCGAGCGTGCCCTTGAGCAGCTGCCGGTTCGCCCGGGCCTCGCCGGTGATTCTCGGGTCGTCGGTGTGCGAGAGCGTGACGAAGCATTACCCAATGCCCGTGTTCGGGAACCGGTCCGGCGGGATGACGGCTCACCTGGCCGATCCGGGCGCCATGATCGTCAGGCCCACCGTGCTCCTGAGGCTGTGGCCGGACTCCTCCGCGATGTACCCGTCATGTTCGGAGAAGAACTCCACCTTCATCTTCTCGTCCGCGGGGTCCTTGGCCCGCCGGACGAAGTGGTCGACGGCAGGCTGCGGCCGGTAGCAGTCGAACACCTTGAGCATGTAGCTCGCCGCTGGGCCGGCCAAGGTACGGCGACGCCGGACGCTCGTCTGTATCACAGCCCGGGTGGGCAGCAGAGTTCCCGGGAAAGTGTAACGAAACCATAACGGCCACCGCGCTGCCGGATGCGGGTTACTGGTCCGTTGTGACCTGCCGTAGCGCCGCCAAGTGGCCTAATTCCCAATGCTCGGAAAACCGCCACCCGTTCGGCCCAATGGCCCATCCGCATCGTGGGAAATTCACCCTGCCGTGGCACGTCTCATTCTTTGATCACGAGATTGACACTCCGGTGGGTTCACACGAGTATTTCGCCCATGCAATCCCCAGTCGCCTTGGTGTGGCGCCGGCACGTTGACTTGCGGCAGCAAGCCAGCGCGCTGTGTATGGATTCCTGACCCTTTCCGGGCTTACTCGATCAGCGTATTCGCAACGGCTGCGACGTTTCCTCGTGCGCTGACGCTTTCCGCTGTGCCGCAACGGTTCTCCGCTGGAACCGGCGGTTGATTGCTTTCCCTTTGATTCGTGCCGGTGACGCCTGCGCGGAAAGGGGAGAGGTGTGCCAATTGTCTGGCGCTTCGGTAGCGAAAACAGGGAGAAAGAATGCTATCCAACTCGCCCAAGTGGCGAAAAGTGGTGATCGGCGCCTTGGCGGCGGCGCTCGCCGTGGGCACGGTGACCTACACCGGCTCCGCGACGAGCGCCTACGCCGACGTCCAGGTCGTCAAGGACGCGAAGAAGGCGGCCGACGGCAAGGAGTACTGGGTCCAGAACCACCTGGTGTCCAGGGACGTCGCGGCGTCCCGGAGCGCGGACGGCAAGCGCAAGAAGTGGCTGCTGGTCTGGGCCGGTGACGAGAACATCGCCGACACCCTGGTCAAGGACGTCAAGAATCTGCCGGGTTCGCTCGGCGGCGGCCTGAACAAGATCAAGAACGCGTTGCCCGGTCCGGACTTCCTCGCCGTGATCGACGCGACGCAGGGTTCGCCGACTTACGGCAAGGTCGTCAACACCGCCACCGTCGGGCCGCTCGTCGAGAACGAGCCACACCACATGCAATACGTGTGGCACAAGGGAGACACGATCTACGCCGGCGCGCTGTTCGCCGCCGCGACGTACGCCTTCGACGTCTCCGCGTTGCCGCAACTGAAGCTCAAGGGCGTCAGCCTCCCGACGCAGACCCTCGGCGGCTCCGTGCCGGACGCGTACTGGGTGCTCAAGGACGGCACCGCCTACGGCACCTACATGGGCGGCCCGGTCGTGCCCGGCCCGCACACCTACGCCAACGGTTCGACCGTGGTGGGCAACGGTTTCGCGGGCAGCCCCGGCGAGGTCGTCCGCTTCGACCAGAACGCGCAGGTGCTTTCGGAGTCACCGGCGGCAACGCCGCAGGGTGACAACAAGAAGCTGTGCGACAACCTCCCGCAGCTAAACAAGCCGACCTGTGCCAACCCGCACGGCATCCAGGCCCGCGAGGACCTCAACACGCTGGTCACCAGTGACTACGCCGAGCCGCGCAACATCATCCTCGACCCGGTGAAGCAGCCATCGCCGTATCTGCGGCGGCCGACCGTCCGCACGTGGGACATCTCCGACCGCAACAAGCCGAAGCTCAAGGCGGTCTCGTACCTGCCGGACGGTCCTCGCGCCGATCCCGCGGACCCGCTGCACGCGGAAAGCCGCGCGGTCATGGAGACCACGGTGACCAACCTGCCCGGCCACAAGGGCGCGTTCGCCCAGACCATGCAGGGCGGCGCGGTGTTCTACACACCGGACATCACGGCCAAGGAACCGCACTGGATCCAGGTGTTCGACGACGGCGCCGCCAACAAGGCGATCCACCCGAACAACGACTCCAACGGTGGTGGCTCCAACGGCGGCTGGATCCAGACCAGCCCCGACGACAAGTATCTCTACCGCGCGATCACCGGACGCTCCAAGGGCGCGCTCGGCCCGGACGACCCCGGCACCACCGGCGGCGTGTACGTCCTCGACATCCAGAAGCTGGTCGCCGCCGGCGACAAGGTCGAGAACATCAAGGGCCGCATCGACACGAAGGAGAAATCCCAGCAGGGCGGCGGCGGCGACCTGCCGACCGTCGTCGGCGCGGCGCCGATCAATCCGGGTACACCCGGCGGTGGCCCGCACTGGGGCGCGTACGACAACTTCGTGCTCGGTGACGACGGGTATTACCACGAAACCGACAAACCGCAGCACCTCGCGGTGTCGAACTACTTCGTCGCCCGGTCCGGTTTGGACGGTGACCACAAGGTCAACCTGCTGAACCTCGGCGAGGACGGGAAGGTCGCGGTCGACCAGAACTTCCGGGACGAGTTCACCGGACAGGTCGGGATCAACTTCAACCGGAAGACCTGGCCGCACGGGTCCTTCGGCAACGCCAAGCCGCACTCCGAACTGTTCGTCGTGGCGGACGCGGATCTCAAGTAACCCTGCTCGGCGCGGAAGGTCGTGGGTGGCGGGCGCACTCCGCCACCCACGGCTCCGCCGATCTGTTCGGAGAAGGTCCCATGGATCACCACGTCATACCGGCGAGCTCGGGTTCGGCCGGCGTCGACATCGCCCTTGTCCTGCTCCGGCTCGGACTTCTGCTGGCGACCGCTTTCCTCGCGGGCACAGGCATTCTGCGTCCGCTGGTGGGTGAACTGCCTCGCCGGCTGCACCTCACAATCGCCGCCCTCGGCGCGGTTTCCGCCGCGCTGGCCGCGGTTTCCGCTTTCGCGACCGACGTCAACGTCATCGCGTTGATCGTGCATCTCGTGCTCGCGCTGGCCATTCCCGTACTGATCCGCTGGCCGTCGGTGGGCCGCTGGGCCGCATTGGCGCTCGCCGCACTGGTCGTGCTCGAAACCTCGCTCGGGCGGACGGGTGTCGAATTCGCCATCGACACCGTCTACGTCGCGGCCGCGGCCTTGTGGTTCGGCGTCACCGTTCTCTCCGTCTGGGTGCCCGCGGAGCAGTGGCGCCAGACGAACTTCCGGCTCGGCCCGCTTTCCCTGACCCTGGGCGGACTTCTCGCCGTCGCGGGCGCGGTCCAGCTGTTCTCCTCCGGTCTGGGTTTCGACCGCAGGATCTACGGCACGCTCTTCGGGCTGACGTTGCTGGCAATCTCCTTGCTGCCGGTCTTCGCCACGGTGGTCGCGGGATTTTTCTTCTCGGGTAAGGAATCCACCCGCGCCTACCGGTTCGGCGCCGCCGCTGTGGCCATCGGTTTCGTCGCCTGGAGCGCCCTCGCGGCCATTCCCAAACCGCCCGAGCTCCCGGTTCCCGGTGTCGCGCTGCTCGCCGAGGCCGCCCTGGGTGAACAGCGACTCCCCGTGCTGGTGAGCCCGCAGCGGCCCGGCAAGAACCTCGTCCATTTTCCCGCGAGCGCGGGAGGAGACCTGTCCGCCGGAATCGAAGGCGGCCTGATCGGCAAGGCCATCGTGCGGCCTGGCGCCGAGGGCACCTGGGCCGAGGTCGACCTGCCGAAGGGGCGTAGCGACCTGGTCATCAGCCGCGGTGAGGAGAAGACGTCGATCGAGGTCGACGCCGGGGAGGAGCCAGGCCCCGCCATCGAGGACGCGGACGCGCCCGAGTGTGCTTCGGCGGCACTGGGTGGCCTGATCGCGGACCGTCGCGAAGTCCTCACCTCATGCCCGGCGGACGCGCTTTCGAGTGAGGACAGCGGTTCTCTCGTCAAGCTCGTCGAATTCCTCGCCGGGCGCAAACCTTCCGCGCTCACCCTCGTCGAGGACACCTCGCCGCGCAGTGCGGCCGCCGCGAAGCTGGTCCGCGAGACCGCCGCGCGTTCCGGTCTGCCGGTGCAGGCCGAGGCGGGCCCGAACACCGCGCTGGTCGTCGTGTCCGGCTGGGCGGGCGGCTACACGGCGATGACCCGCGCAGCCGAGTCCCAGCGGCTCAAGCCGACCCATCAATACGGCCTGTACCTGGCGCCGTGGCTGCTGAACGGGCCGATCGTCAACTCCGTCGCGAGCTCCTCGGTGCCGCTGAGGTTCGACCCGCGCGAACAGGTCGCCGTGAGTTTCGCCGTCGCCGCGGGCAACGTCTTCGGCGGCGAAAGCCCCACGCTCGGCGGGTTCCGGAGCTGGCTGGGCGATCAGTGGAGGTCGATCAACGGTGACGTCCAGATCTTCGCGGCGGCGCAGGTCAACGCCATGCCGATGTACCCGGGCGAACCGCACGCCGTCGGGATGATCGCCGACCGGAACTACGCGGGGCAGTGGATTCCCGACGGCACGATCGTGCCGGTCAGCTCGGTACTGCGGTGAATTTCGATTTCAACGAAAAGAATGGGAGAAGAAATGAAGCGAATCGCGGCCCGTGTGCTGCTGCCGCTCGCCGTCGCGGGCGCGTTGTCCGGACTCGCCGGAGGGGTCGCCTCGGCCGACCCGCTGCCGGGTCTGCCCACCGGCGGCGGCAATCCCGCCGTCTGGCTGATCCCCGGCTTCGACCTCGGCGGACTGCTCGGACCGACCGTCCCCGTGCCCACCGACGTCCTCGCCCCGATCTACGGGATCATCACGCCCATTTCGTAAAACCGTTACCAGCAAAGGAGAATCTCATGAAGAAGACCTTCGTCCGCGCGGTCACCGGTGCCGCGCTCGCCGGGCTCGTCGTGCTCGGCTCGGCCGCCCCGGCGCTCGCCGCGCAGGACGCGCCGAACGATGTCGTGGTCGTCGACGAACCCGACACGAGCGAGCTCCACAACATCTGGACGTTCGCGCCCCTCGGCGTCCCGGTGCTGGGGCTCGTCCAGTCGCTCAACGGCGTCCCCGGCCGTTTGCTGCCGTCCTGACTTCCGCGGCGGCGCGGCTCCCGGGCCGCGCCGCCGCTCTCGGCGAGGAGGGCCGATGGCCGACAGACAGCTGATCGGGCGGATCGCGATCGCGGGGATCGTGGTGGCCGCGCTCGCGACCTGCGTGGTGCTGCTCAACGGCGGTGAGGAGCCGCCGGCCGAGACCGTGGCCGTGGTCGGCGCGCCGGCCGAGGCCACGCCGTCGCGGGGGCCGGACCGCACGATCACCCGGACGCTCAGCCAGGCGCAGCCGGTGTCGAACGACTGGCGGATCGCGTACGAGCTCGCCGGGACGGGGACCGCGACCGTGGTCTACGACTCGAACGGGCTCGGGCTCGTGCACCAGGAGCTGCAGGTGACGCTGCCGTGGCGCAAGGAGCTCACGTGGAAGAACACCGGCACCCCGCCGACCGTCCAGCTGATGGGGCAGGGCGAGGGCGCCGTCGAATGTCGGGTGGCCGTTGGCGGCGCCGTCGTCACCTCGGAGAAGTCGGCCCCCGGTGAGGTCGCCACCTGCGCCGGCCGCCTCGCCCCCTCCTGACCACCGCGCCGACCTGCGTTTAGCCCCCTAATCGCGAGCTGGCGGCGGAGCGAAAACCGGTGGCCAAGATGGGCAGAATGTAGCCATGACCTGGAGCTTCGAAGTCACCCCCGTCGATCACCCGGACGCCGCCCAGCTGCTGCGCGAGTACCTGGACGAGATCGCGTCGCGCTACTACGAGCGCCAGGTCACCGAAGCGGAGCTCGACGCCCTGCTCCAGGAGCAGCACAGCCGGGACATGGTCCCGCCGACCGGCGCCTTCCTCCTCGCGTGGCGCGACGGGGTACTGGCCGGCTGCGCCGGGCTCCGGGTGATGACGCCCGAGATCTCCGAACTCAAACGCGTCTTCCTGCGGAAGTCCGAACGCGGCAAGGGTGGCGCGGCGCTGCTCGTGGCCGCCGCCGAAGACGTCGCCCGCGGCCTCGGGGCCACGACCATCCGCCTCGACACCCGCGACGACCTCGTCGAGGCGAGGGCCCTGTACGCGCGCCTCGGCTACGAGACGGTCGAGCCCTTCAACAACGACCCCTACGCGCACCACTACTTCGCGAAGTCCCTGGCCCCGGCCGTGCCGGATCGCGTTTAGCCCGCTAAACGCGACGCGGGCGCGGGCGGAAGGTGGCCTTGGCGAGCAGGGCACCGGCGAGGACGGGGGCGAGGCCGATCAGCAGCAGGAAGACGCCGGTGTCCTTGCCCTCGATCAGCGGATGCCACCACAGCGGCGTCACGGCGATGTCGACGACGTCACCCCGCTCCGGGAAGTTCCCGAAGGACATCCACCGCAGGTCCTTGACCTCGTGCGTCACGCCGTCGAGTTCGTAGGTGCCGTCCACCAGGTTGCCGTTGCCGCAGCTGGTGCAGCTCGACGTGCTCGCCTCCGCCCGCTGCGTCGCGTTCACGGTGAGCCGCGCCTCGGGGGCGAGCCCGGTCAGCGCGGCCAGCGAGTTCACCGCGAGCGCCAGCCCCGGCAGCACCAGCGCGAGCGCGACGACCGTGCGCGCAACCAGCGACAGCGTCGACAGCGGCTGACGTCCGGCCGCTTCCCGGTGCCGGTTGAGCGGGCCGCGGAGCCCGGCGAGCGGGCCTTGCCGTCCGTCGAGCCATCCGGCGTCGCTGGTGTCGGATCCCGCCGCCACCGAACGGAAGCCCGCGTCGTCCCAGTCCACTGTGGACGCCAGGACGGCCAGGCGGCGGGAGTCGGCGAACATCATCTCTTCGGTCAGCGTCCCGGCCTCGGAGGTCCACAGTGAACCGCCGTGGAAGGCGACCTCGCGGACCCGGAACCACGGATCGCCTTCGAACAGCGCGCGGACGCCGGGGGAGAGCAGCGCCTCGGCGAACTCCGGATCGGACGTCGTCACGGTGAACCGCCGGTCGAACTCCGTACCGGTCTCGAACCGCTGCAACAGGGCGTCCGGCTTCGGCGCCCCGATGGTGTTCCGCGTGATGCGCGCGTCCTCCAGCGGTGTGAACCGTTCCGGCTCGAAAGCACCCGTCACGGGGGTGATGACGACCGACGGCACGACCGGCGTCCGCAGCTGGATCAGGGCATACGTCCCATCAGTCAGGTCGGCTGTCCTGGACAGGTCCGGCAACTCCGCCGAGCCGCCGAGCCGGTACTCGACCCCGAGCAGACGATGCCCGTTGTGGTCGAACTCGACCGCGGTCACCACCGACTCGGGTGACGCGTGGGTGACGGCGATCCCCCGCGAGGGGAGTACGCCGAAGCTCGGCTCGGCGGACCCGTCGAGCCTGCCGGTCCACGTCTTCTGCCGATACCCCCGCCAGGCCGCCAGAGCCGCGATGAACAGCGGGAACGCGAACCACAGCCAGCCGGGCACCGCGCTGCCCGACCCCGCCGAGAGCCAGTACAGCGACGTCTCGGAGACGAGGATCCCGCAGAGCGCGTAGCAGACGGCGGCCGCGGTGGGCCGCCGTCCGTCGAAGCGCCCGCCGAGCAGCAACAGCGCCAGGGCGAGGGTGTACCCACCGGCGATGAGCCACGGCCCGGCCAGCTGATCGTCCATCGGGCGACCCTACTGGTCCATGTCGAGGTTCTCGCGGGTCTCCTCGTCGCTGTGGCGGCCGCCGGTACGGCCGTACTCCTGCCCGGCGGTGATGTTCTTGGTGTTGTCGATGACCTTGTTCGCGACGTCGAACGCCGCCTTGCCCTGATACGCCGAACCCTTCGACAGGTCGGCGGGATTGACCCCGACCACCTGCTTGATCGCCTGGTTCGGCACACCCTTGAGGACGTCCTTCGCGGCGTCGCCGAAGGTGCCCAGCTGGGATCCGGTGCCCTTCGCGAACGCGCCGACGATCGCCTTCTCCTGGCCGGGGGTCATCCCGACCTTGCCGGCCTTCGTCAGCTTCGAACCCTGTTTGATCAGGTCGTCGGTCCACTTGGCCATGAAGCCCATGAACTTGTCGAGCAGCTTGCCGAGCCGCCCGAGGTGCTTGGTGATCTTGCTCATCGCGCTCGCGGCCTTGGCGATCGTCGCGGTCATCGCGGCGGCGACCGACGAGCCGAGGCTCACGACGGAAGCGGCCAGCGCGGGCAGCCAGATGTAGATGGCCCAGGTGACCAGCTCGGAGATGATCGATTTGACGACCTCTTCGATGACGGTCATCACCATCGACCACATCTGCAGCGTCTCGGCCACCGTCCCGGCGCTGTTGCCGATGCCCTTGATGCCGACGGCGAAGTCGCCGAGCGCGTTCCTGGCGGCGTCGCCCGCGTCGCCGACCCAGTCCTTCAAGGACTCGTCGCCGGTCTTGACGAAGTCGTCGGCCAGCGTCACGAAACCCTTGGCGATGTTGCCGAAGTTACCGGCCGCGGTCTTGAGCGCCGGGCCGTCACCCGTGACGAAGTGCAGCGCGTCCTGCAGCGGCTGGATCAGCTCGATGAGGATGTTGAGGCCGTTGCTGACCAGCCAGCCGACCGGGTCGAGCACGAAGCTCGCCACGTCCGCCCCCGCGCCCGCGATGAATCCGGCGCCGTCCTGCACCAGCTGCCCGCCGGCGGCCACCACGTCACCGGGGCCCTGCGCGGTACTGAACTTCTCGTAGGCGTTGGCGACGGTGGTGACGCCCTTGCCCGCGATCGGCACCTTCTTGGCCGCGTCCAGCGCGTTCTTGCCGAAGCTGTCGTCACCCGTGATCTTGACGCCGGCGGCGATGCTCGCCTTCTCGTCGGTCATGCCGTCCCCCAGCTCACTTCGGTCCGTCGATCTTGGCTTCGTACTTCCCCAGTGTGATCGTCGCGTCGTTTTCGAAGCCGTTGTAGATCGACGCCGCCTGGGTCATCTTCCCGGAGAACGAGTCGACCCCGGTCTTCAGGAGTTCGAGCAGTTCACGCAGGTCGGCGAGTTTGCCGGTGTACGTCTGCTTCACCGCGAGCCCGATCAGGCCCCACGACTTGTCCGTGACGTCGGCCTGGTCGACGAGATCGCCGAACTTGCCCGCCTCGTCCTTGTAATAGCCGAGCTTGTTCGCGTAGTCGGTCAAGGCCTGCGTCTTGACCGCGTGCCCACCCGGTCCGGTCATCGGTGATCCTCCTCGTCGAACAGGTTCTTGAGGAACTGGTCACCGGCCGAGTTCCCGCCGGACGGCGCCGGCCCGGGAGTCGGTTCGTCCGACCGCCGGAGCACCGTCTCCTCGCTGAAGTCGTCTTCGTTCCGAGGGCGGCGCGCGGGGTTCCGTGATGGCTCCTCCGACATCTGAGACCGCAGATCGTCCGCCGTGGTTCCCAGTGCTTCCGCTTGGGCTTCGAGAACCTGTTCTTCGACGTTCAGGTGGAACGCCCCGCCGAACTGCGCGTCGACGATCCCCGCCTGCTTCCGCGCCGCGTCGGCCACCGCGGTGTGCAAAGTGGACAGAATGGTGGCGGAGAGCTGTTGTGGTTGCTGCCGAAGGGCTTCCGGGCTGAGACGAATGTCCTTCACGGACCCGCCGGGCCCCGCGACGACGGTGACCGAGCGGTCCGGCGACGTCGCCACCGACTCCAGTTCGGCCAGCTCGCCCTGCATCTCGCCGACCTTCGCGAACTGCGTCTCGGCCTGTTTGATCTTGGATTGGAACTTCTCGAACTCGGCGACCAGCTGTTCGAACTCGGCCGACATGGAGCCTCCCCGTGCGAAGTGCGTGTGTCCGCTATCACCGCGGCCATCGTGACCTATTCACTCGTTGGACGCGATGGTGTGCTTTCCGGATCCATCCGGCTCACCCGATAGGGGAATAGGTAGCGTGGTCCGCCGAGCAGGGCGGTAACAGTACGAACGAGGGGAGGCGTCGTGGACGCCGAGAAGCAGGAAAGCAGCGAAGAACCCAGGCGGGGGAGTCACGCGGCGCCGGAGGGGGCACCCGTGCATCCGTTGATCGACCTCTCGCGGGACCCGCATCCGGGCCGGGCGGATCACGCCAAGCCCGACGAGGACTGAGTCCCTGCCGGGAGGGGCGGCGCCGAGGCCGGCGAGGAACGGTCCCCTGCCGGGAGGGGCGACGCCAAGCCCGACGAGGAACGGGGCCTCTGCCGGGAGGGGCGACGCCAAGCCCGACGAGGAACGGGGCCTCTGCCGGGAGGGGCGACGCCAAGCCCGACGAGGGAATGCAAGCGGCCGAAACGCCGTTCCATCAGGGTCGCCGCGGCGTGACGCCCGGCACGATATAGTTACAGACCCCCCGATTTGGCCGGTCCGGAAGAGGCCGGGTATCTTTGGAGACCGTGCCCGGCAGGCGTCGGGCCGTCCCGTGTGCCGTGCGGCATGAACGGGGTGCTCAGGCATCCGGTTCCAAGGCTTCGCCCACGCGGGATCCGACGGAAAATCCCTACGGGAAGTTACCGGTCGCAAGACCGTGACGCGGGCCGACACGCCCGACCGCGGGGGCCGGAGACAACACGTAGTAGCAAGATCGCGAACAGAAAGCTGGTCCATTGCCCACGATCCAGCAGCTGGTCCGTAAGGGCCGCCAGGACAAGGCTGCCAAGCAGAAGACCGCGGCCCTCAAGGGGAGCCCGCAGCGGCGTGGCGTGTGCACTCGCGTGTACACCACAACCCCCAAGAAGCCGAACTCGGCGCTTCGCAAGGTCGCTCGTGTGAAGCTGACCAGCGGCATCGAGGTCACCGCCTACATTCCCGGTGAAGGCCACAACCTGCAGGAGCACTCGATGGTGCTCGTGCGCGGTGGTCGTGTGAAGGACCTGCCGGGTGTCCGTTACAAGATCATCCGCGGTTCGCTCGACACCCAGGGTGTCAAGAACCGTAAGCAGGCGCGCAGCCGGTATGGCGCGAAGAAGGAGAAGAGCTAATGCCCCGCAAGGGTCCGGCCCCGAAGCGGCCGCTGATCTCTGACCCCGTCTACGCATCCCCGCTGGTCACCCAGCTGGTGAACAAGGTGCTGAAGGACGGCAAGCGGTCCCTGGCCGAGCGCATCGTCTACGGCGCCCTCGAAGGCGCTCGCGAGAAGACCGGCACCGACCCGGTCGTCACGCTGAAGCGCGCCCTTGACAACGTGAAGCCCACCATCGAGGTGAAGAGCCGCCGCGTCGGTGGTGCCACCTACCAGGTGCCGATCGAGGTCAAGCCGGGACGTTCCACCACGCTCGCGCTTCGCTGGCTGGTCTCCTTCTCGCAGGCTCGTCGCGAGAAGACCATGATCGAGCGTCTGCAGAACGAGCTCCTCGACGCGAGCAACGGCCTCGGCGCCAGCGTGAAGCGGCGTGAGGACACGCACAAGATGGCCGAGTCCAACAAGGCCTTCGCGCACTACCGCTGGTGATATCCGCCCGGCTGCCGATCAAAGCCTTGCCGGGCCCCAATTTTGAGACAGGGGAACACTCTCGTGGCACGTGAAGTGCTGACCGACCTGAACAAGGTCCGCAACATCGGCATCATGGCCCACATCGACGCCGGTAAGACCACCACCACCGAGCGGATCCTGTTCTACACCGGGGTCAACTACAAGATCGGTGAAGTCCACGATGGCGCCGCCACCATGGACTGGATGGAGGAGGAGCAGAAGCGGGGTATCACCATCACCTCGGCTGCCACCACCACTTTCTGGGCCGATCACCAGATCAACATCATCGACACGCCGGGCCACGTCGACTTCACCGTCGAGGTGGAGCGCTCGCTCCGCGTGCTCGACGGTGCCGTCGCCGTCTTCGACGGCAAGGAAGGTGTCGAGCCGCAGTCCGAGCAGGTCTGGCGTCAGGCGGACAAGTACGAGGTTCCTCGTATCTGCTTCGTCAACAAGATGGACAAGCTCGGCGCGGACTTCTACTTCACCGTCCGCACCATCGAGGAGCGCCTCGGCGCCCGCCCGCTGGTCATCCAGCTGCCGATCGGCGCCGAGAACGAGTTCGAAGGCGTCGTCGACCTGGTCCGCATGAAGGCGCTGACCTGGCGCGGCGAGGTCCAGAAGGGCGAGGACTACGCCGTCGAGGAGATCCCGGCCGAGCTCGCCGACAAGGCGGCCGAGTACCGGGAGAAGCTGGTCGAGGCCATCGCCGAGACCGACGACTCCCTGATGGAGAAGTTCCTCGAGGGCGAGGAGCTGTCCGAGGCCGAGATCAAGGCCGGCATCCGGAAGCTCACCGTGAACCGCGAGGCGTACCCGGTGCTCACCGGTTCCGCGTTCAAGAACAAGGGCGTGCAGCCCATGCTCGACGCGGTCATCGACTACCTTCCGTCGCCGCTGGACGTCCCGGCCGTCGAGGGCACGCTGCCCGACGGCGAGACCGTCGTGTCGCGCAAGCCGTCGACCGAGGAGCCCTTCTCCGCTCTGGCGTTCAAGATCGCCGCGCACCCGTTCTTCGGCAAGCTGACCTACATCCGGGTGTACTCGGGCAAGGTCGCCTCCGGCGCGCAGCTGATCAACGCCACCAAGGAGCGCAAGGAGCGCATCGGGAAGCTCTTCCAGATGCACTCCAACAAGGAGAACCCGGTGGACGAGGCCCAGGCGGGCCACATCTACGCGGTCATCGGCCTGAAGGACACCACCACCGGTGACACCCTCGCCGACCCGCAGAGCCCGGTCGTCCTCGAGTCGATGACGTTCCCGGCGCCGGTCATCCGCGTCGCGATCGAGCCGAAGACCAAGGCCGACCAGGAGAAGCTGTCCCTGGCGATCCAGAAGCTGGCCGAAGAGGACCCGACGTTCCAGGTCAACCTGGACGAGGACACCGGCCAGACGATCATCGCCGGTATGGGCGAGCTGCACCTCGAGGTGCTGGTCAACCGCATGAAGTCCGACTACAAGGTCGAGGCGAACATCGGTAAGCCGCAGGTCGCCTACCGCGAGACGGTGCGCAAGACGGTCGAGAAGCTCGACTACGTGCACAAGAAGCAGACCGGTGGTTCCGGTCAGTTCGCGAAGGTCATCGTCAAGCTCGAGCCGCTCGAGTCCACCGACGGTGCCCTCTACGAGTTCGACAACAAGGTCACCGGTGGCCGCGTGCCGCGGGAGTACATCCCGTCGGTCGACGCGGGCGCACAGGACGCCATGCAGTACGGCGTGCTGGCCGGCTACCCGCTCGTCGGGTTGAAGTTCACCTTGTTGGACGGCGCGTACCACGAGGTCGACTCTTCCGAAATGGCCTTCAAGATCGCCGGCTCCATGGCGATGAAGGAAGCCGCGAAGAAGGCCGGTCCGGTCATCCTCGAGCCGCTGATGGCCGTCGAGGTCACCACGCCCGAGGACTACATGGGCGATGTGATCGGTGACCTCAACTCCCGCCGTGGCCAGATCCAGGCCATGGAGGAGCGCGCCGGTACCCGTGTCGTCAAGGCACTGGTCCCGCTGTCGGAGATGTTCGGTTACGTCGGTGACCTGCGTTCGCGTACGCAGGGACGTGCCAACTACTCCATGGTGTTCGACTCCTACGCCGAGGTTCCCGCGAACGTCGCGAAGGAAATCATCGCGAAGGCGACGGGGGAGTAGTTCCCGTCCGCTCGCGGGCATAAGGAACACTCCTGAACGTCCGCAGCATCCGTCAAGAAACGAATCCCCGTCCGACAGCCACGTTGGCCGGTGAGTAAGCAAAACAGTCCAGGAGGACATTCCAGTGGCGAAGGCGAAATTCGAGCGGACCAAGCCGCACGTCAACATCGGGACCATCGGTCACGTCGACCACGGTAAGACCACTCTGACCGCGGCGATCACCAAGGTTCTGCACGACAAGTACCCCGAGCTGAACACCGCTTCGGCGTTCGACCAGATCGACAACGCGCCGGAAGAGAAGCAGCGCGGTATCACGATCAACATCTCGCACGTCGAGTACCAGACCGAGAAGCGTCACTACGCCCACGTGGACGCCCCCGGTCACGCGGACTACATCAAGAACATGATCACCGGTGCGGCGCAGATGGACGGCGCGATCCTCGTGGTCGCGGCGACCGACGGCCCGATGCCGCAGACCCGTGAGCACGTGCTGCTCGCGAAGCAGGTCGGCGTGCCCTACATCGTGGTCGCGCTGAACAAGGCCGACATGGTCGACGACGAGGAGATCCTGGAGCTCGTCGAGCTCGAGGTCCGCGAGCTGCTGTCCTCCCAGGACTTCCCGGGTGACGACGCTCCGGTCATCAAGGTCTCCGGCCTGAAGGCCCTCGAGGGCGACGCCAAGTGGGGCGAGAGCGTTCTCGAGCTGATGGAAGCCGTCGACGAGAACGTGCCGGACCCGGTCCGCGAGCTCGACAAGCCGTTCCTCATGCCGATCGAGGACGTCTTCACCATCACCGGCCGTGGCACGGTCGTGACCGGTCGCATCGAGCGCGGCCGCGTCAACGTGAACGAAGAGGTCGAGATCGTCGGCATCAAGGAGAAGTCGACCAAGACCACCGTCACCGGTGTCGAGATGTTCCGCAAGCTGCTGGACACCGGCGAGGCGGGCGACAACGTCGGTCTGCTGGTCCGCGGTATCAAGCGCGAAGACGTCGAGCGCGGCCAGGTCGTCGTGAAGCCGGGCACCACCACCCCGCACACGGAGTTCGAGGGCTCGGTCTACATCCTGTCGAAGGACGAGGGTGGCCGTCACACCCCGTTCTTCAACAACTACCGCCCGCAGTTCTACTTCCGTACCACGGACGTGACCGGCGTCGTCACCCTCAAGGAGGGTGTCGAGATGGTCATGCCGGGCGACAACACGGACATCAGCGTCGTGCTGATCCAGCCGGTCGCCATGGACGAGGGTCTGCGTTTCGCCATCCGCGAGGGTGGTCGGACCGTCGGCGCCGGCCAGGTCACCAAGATCATCAAGTGATTTAGGCGCCCCGCCCGGGGGCAATACACCCCCGGGTTAGGGGCGTCAAATCACGTGTGCGACACTATTCAGGTTGCTCGTCCTGGGGCGGCCGAACTCGTACTTCTCACGAAGACAGGTTCCGGCCGCCCTGGTATGAGCGGCCACGGTCCGCGGAGCACTTCCTTCGGGTGAGGCTAGCGGGCAAGGGCGTTTGAGACGGCGATCAAGCATTTCCGCCGGCTCGATGCCTCCTCACGTTGAGGAAGACCAGGCAAGACGAAGATCCCGCGGGATCCGTCTGTGCGTCGGGCACGACACGCCCGACCGCGTGGACCGGGGACAGGGCCGTTGAACTGGGAAAACCTCAGTCAGACTGAGGTTTGAAAAGACAAAAGCGGCACGAGACGACAAGGAACGAGCAGCCACCATGGCGGGACAGAAGATCCGCATCCGGCTCAAGGCCTACGACCACGAGGCGATCGACACCTCGGCGCGCAAGATCGTCGAGACGGTCACGCGCACCGGCGCCCGTGTTGTCGGGCCGGTGCCGCTGCCCACCGAGAAGAACGTTTACTGCGTCATCCGCTCGCCGCACAAGTACAAGGATTCGCGCGAGCACTTCGAGATGCGCACGCACAAGCGTCTGATCGACATCCTCGACCCGACGCCGAAGACGGTCGACGCGCTCATGCGCATCGACCTGCCGGCGAGCGTCGACGTCAACATCCAGTAGCAGCGGCTGGCGAGCGGCGGAGAGTAAGAGACTCATGTCTGACAGGCAAGTGAAGGGCATCCTGGGCACCAAGCTCGGCATGACCCAGGTCTTCGACGAGAACAACCGGGTCGTCCCGGTGACCGTCGTCCAGGCCGGGCCGAACGTGGTCACCCAGGTTCGGACCCAGGAGAACGACGGCTACAAGGCCGTGCAGCTGGCTTTCGGCGCGGTCGACCCGCGTCGCGTGAACAAGCCGCGCACCGGCCACTTCGACAAGGCGAGCGTGACCCCGCGCCGTTACCTTGCCGAGCTGCGTACCACCGACGCCGAGACCTACGAGGTCGGCCAGGAGATCACCGCCGAGGTGTTCGAGGCCGGTATCGAGGTCGACGTGACCGGTACCAGCAAGGGCAAGGGCTACGCCGGTGTCATGAAGCGTCACGGCTTCAAGGGCCAGGGCGCGAGCCACGGTGCCCAGGCCGTGCACCGCAAGCCCGGCTCGATCGGTGGCTGCGCCACCCCGGGCCGCGTCTTCAAGGGCCTGCGCATGGCGGGCCGGATGGGCAACGACCGGGTCACCACGCAGAACCTGACCGTGCACGCGGTGCGTGCCGAGGACGGCCTGCTGCTGATCAAGGGCGCCGTGCCCGGTCCCAAGGGCGGCCTGCTGTTCGTTCGCAGCGCCGCGAAGGGTGGTAACTGAACATGACCAGCGTCGAGCTGAAGACCCCGGCCGGTAAAGCCGACGGCACGGTCGAGCTCCCCTCGGAGATCTTCGACGTGCAGGCCAACGTGCCCCTCATGCACCAGGTCGTGGTGGGCCAGCTGGCCGCCGCGCGCCAGGGCACGCATGACACCAAGACCCGCGGTGAAGTCCGCGGTGGTGGCAAGAAGCCGTACCGCCAGAAGGGCACCGGCCGCGCCCGCCAGGGTTCGACCCGTGCGCCGCAGTTCACCGGTGGTGGCGTCGTCCACGGCCCCACGCCGCGTGACTACACCCAGCGCACCCCGAAGAAGATGAAGGCCGCCGCCCTGCGTGGCGCCCTCTCCGACCGGGCCCGCGCCGGACAGCTGCACGTCGTCACCGAACTGGTGACCGGCGAGAAGCCGTCCACCAAGTCCGCCAAGGCCGCCATCGCCGCGGTGACCCAGGCCAAGCGCGTTCTCGTGGTGCTGCACCGCGACGACGAGCTGAGCTGGAACTCGCTGCGGAACCTGGCCGAGGTCCACATCATCACGCCCGACCAGCTCAACACCTACGACGTGTTGGTCAACGACGACGTGGTGTTCACCAAGGCCGCTTACGACGTGTTCGTCGCCGGCCCCGTCCGGGGCAAGGGCGCGAAGGCTTCGGCCCGGTCGAGCGAGGTTGAAGGGAGTGACGAGCAGTGAGTGCGATCGCCATCCCCGATCCCCGCGACATCTTGCTCGCGCCGGTGATCTCCGAGAAGTCCTACGGGCTGCTCGAAGAGCACAAGTACACGTTCATCGTCCGCCCGGACGCCAACAAGACCCAGATCAAGATCGCGGTCGAGAAGGTGTTCGGCGTCAAGGTGGTCAGCGTCAACACGGCCAACCGCCAGGGCAAGCGTAAGCGGACTCGCGCCGGCTTCGGCAAGCGCAAGGACACCAAGCGCGCCATCGTGACTCTTTCGGCTGAGAGCAAGCCGATCGAGATCTTCGGCGGACCCACCGCGTAAAGGACTGAGCTGACACATGGGCATCCGCAAGTACAAGCCGACGACCCCGGGTCGTCGCGGTTCCAGCGTCTCCGACTTCGCCGAGATCACTCGGTCCACCCCGGAGAAGTCGCTGCTGCGTCCGCTGAGCAAGTCCGGCGGCCGTAACTCCAGCGGCAAGATCACCACCCGGCACAAGGGTGGTGGCCACAAGCGTGCGTACCGGCTGATCGACTTCCGCCGGAACGACAAGGACGGCGTTCCCGCCAAGGTCGCGCACATCGAGTACGACCCCAACCGGTCCGCTCGTATCGCGCTCCTGCACTACGCCGACGGCGAGAAGCGCTACATCATCGCCCCGGAGAAGCTCAAGCAGGGTGACACGGTGGAGAACGGCCCCCGGGCCGACATCAAGCCGGGTAACAACCTGCCGCTGCGCAACATCCCGGTCGGCACCGTGATCCACGCGATCGAGCTCCGCCCCGGTGGCGGCGCGAAGATGGCGCGGTCCGCCGGTGCCAAGGTGCAGCTGGTGGCGAAGGACGGGCCGTACGCCCAGCTTCGTCTCCCGTCGGGCGAGATCCGCAACGTCGACGTGCGCAACCGCGCCACCATCGGCGAGGTCGGCAACTCCGAGCACTCCAACATCAACTGGGGCAAGGCGGGCCGTAACCGCTGGCGCGGCAAGCGCCCCACCGTCCGTGGTGTCGTCATGAACCCGGTCGACCACCCGCACGGTGGTGGTGAGGGTAAGACCTCCGGTGGTCGCCACCCGGTGAACCCGAACGGTAAGCCCGAAGGCCGCACCCGCCGCCGCAAGGCTTCCGACGCCATGATCGTCCGCCGCCGGCGTACCGGCAAGAAGCGCTGAGCAGGGAGGTAGAAGAACATGCCACGTAGCCTCAAAAAGGGCCCCTTCGTGGACGACCACCTGCTCAAGAAGGTGGACGCTCTCAACGAGTCGGGCAAGAAGACCGTGATCAAGACGTGGTCCCGTCGGTCCACGATCATCCCGGATTTCCTGGGTCACACGATCGCGGTGCACGACGGCCGCAAGCACGTCCCGGTGTTCGTCACCGAGGCGATGGTGGGTCACAAGTTGGGCGAGTTCGCCCCGACTAGGACCTTCAAGGGCCACATCAAGGACGACCGCAAGTCGCGCCGCCGCTGAGCGGGCACGAGAGAACAAGGAAGCTAGCGATGAACGCCCAGAACGACGTGGCCGAGGCTCTGCCGACGGCTTACGCGCGGGCTCGCTTCGTCCGGGACTCGCCTACCAAGGTGCGCCGGGTGATCGAGCTGATCAAGGGACGTAGCGCCGCCGACGCCTTGGCCGTGCTCCAGTTCGCCCCGCAGGCGGCAAGCGAGCCGGTCGCGAAGGTGCTCGCCAGCGCCATGGCCAACGCCGAGAACAACCTCGATCTCGACCCGGACACCCTCTGGGTCAAGAACGCCTACGCCGACGAGGGCCCGACCCTCAAGCGCATCCGTCCGCGGGCCCAGGGCCGCGCGTACCGGATCCGCAAGCGGACCAGCCACATCACCGTCGAGGTGGAGTCGCGTCCGAAGGCCGAGGCCAAGAAGGCACAGGGCAAGAAGAAGGCAGGTGGCCGGTAGTGGGCCAGAAGATCAACCCGCACGGCTTCCGCCTGGGTATCACCACGGACTGGAAGTCGCGTTGGTACGCCGACAAGCAGTACGCGGAGTACGTGGCCGAGGACGTCAAGATCCGGAAGCTGCTGTCCACGGGCATGGAGCGCGCCGGGATCTCCAAGGTCGAGATCGAGCGCACCCGTGACCGGGTCCGCGTCGACATCCACACCGCCCGGCCGGGCATCGTCATCGGCCGTCGCGGCGCGGAGGCCGACCGCATCCGCGGCGCGCTGGAGAAGCTGACCGCCAAGCAGGTCCAGCTGAACATCCTCGAGGTCAAGAACCCCGAGGCCGACGCCCAGCTCGTCGCTCAGGGTGTCGCGGAGCAGCTGAGCAACCGTGTGGCGTTCCGCCGCGCGATGCGCAAGGCGATCCAGACCTCCATGCGTTCGCCGCAGGTCAAGGGCATCCGCGTGCAGTGCGGCGGTCGTCTCGGCGGTGCCGAGATGTCCCGCTCCGAGCACTACCGCGATGGTCGCGTCCCGCTGCACACGCTGCGCGCAGACATCGACTACGGCTTCTTCGAGGCCAAGACGACGTTCGGTCGCATCGGCGTGAAGGTGTGGATCTACAAGGGCGAGCTCGTGGGTGGCCTCAAGGCCAAGGAGGCGCGTGACGCCGCCGCGGCCGCCGAGCGCGCCCCGCGCCGTGACCGTGGTGACCGTCCGTCCCGCCCGCGCCGTTCCGGCGCGTCGGGCACGACGCCGACCTCGACCGAAGCCGGTCGGGCCGCTGCCGCCGCCAAGAGCGACGACACCGCCCCCAAGGGTGGCGCTGCCACCGAAGCCCCGGCTGCTGAGACTGCAGAAAAGACGGAGGGCTGACACGTGCTCATCCCGCGCAGGGTCAAGCACCGGAAGCAGCACTCCCCGAAGCGCCACGGTGCCGCCAAGGGCGGTACGAAGGTGAACTTCGGCGAGTACGGCATCCAGGCGCTTGAGCACAGCTACGTGACCAACCGGCAGATCGAGTCCGCTCGTATCGCCATGACGCGTCACATCAAGCGTGGCGGCAAGGTGTGGACGACCATCTACCCGGACCGCCCGCTGACCAAGAAGCCGGCGGAAACCCGCATGGGTTCCGGTAAGGGTTCGCCCGAGTGGTGGATCGCCAACGTGAAGCCGGGCCGCGTGATGTTCGAGATCTCGTTCCCGAACGAGGAGACCGCCCGCGAGGCGCTCCGTCGCGCGATCCACAAGCTGCCCATGAAGTGCCGCATCGTGACCCGTGAAGGTGGTGAGTTCTGATGGCGAAGGCAGGTGCCGCCCAGGCATCGGAGCTGCGTGAGCTCACCGCGGAAGAGCTCGTTCTGCGTCTGAAGGAATACAAGGAGGAGCTCTTCAACCTCCGCTTCCAGATGGCGACCGGACAGCTCGACAACAACCGCCGTCTGCGCACCGTCCGTACGGACATCGCGCGGATCTACACGGTCATGCGCGAGCGTGAACTCGGCCTGTCCGTTTCCCCTGACGCCGAGAGTGAAGGTGCCGCATGAGCGAGCAGCCCAACGCTGAGGCGGCCCCCCGCAACGACCGCAAGGTCCGTGAGGGTTACGTCGTCTCGGACAAGATGAACAAGACGATCGTGGTCGAGCTCGAAGACCGCAAGAAGCACCGTCGTTACGCCAAGGTTCTCCGCAGCACCAGCAAGGTCAAGGTGCACGACGAGAACAACGAGGCGGGCGTCGGCGACCGGGTCACCCTGATGGAGACCCGCCCGCTGTCGGCGACCAAGCGCTGGCGTCTGGTGCAGATCGTGGAGAAGGCCAAGTAAGTAGGGCTCTTTTTGAGTCCCTTAGTTCCGCAAGGCTCGCGCTTCATCGCGAGAACCAGCGCGACATACAGGAGTAGACGTGATCCAGCAGGAGTCGCGGCTTCGGGTTGCCGACAACACGGGCGCGAAGGAGATCCTTTGCATCCGCGTTCTCGGTGGCTCGGGGCGGCGCTACGCGGGCATCGGCGACATCATCGTCGCCACCGTGAAGGACGCCATGCCGGCCGCCGGCGTGAAGAAGGGTGACGTCGTCAAGGCCGTCATCGTTCGCACGCGCAAGGAGCGCCGTCGTCCGGACGGTTCTTACATCCGCTTCGACGAGAACGCTGCTGTGCTCATCAAGAACGACAATGAGCCCCGCGGCACCCGCATCTTCGGGCCGGTCGGCCGCGAGCTGCGCGACCGAAAGTTCATGAAGATCATTTCGCTCGCGCCGGAGGTGTTGTAGAGCATGAAGGTGAAGAAGGGCGACACGGTCGTCGTCATCGCCGGCAAGGACAAGGGTGCCAAGGGCAAGGTCATCCAGGCCTACCCCGAGCGCGAGCGCGTGCTGGTCGAGGGCGTGAACCGGATCAAGAAGCACACGCGGATCTCCCAGACCCAGCGCGGCGCGCAGTCCGGCGGCATCGTCACGCAGGAAGCGCCCATCCACGTCTCGAACGTGATGGTCGTCGACTCCGACGGCAAGCCGACCCGGGTGGGCTACCGCATCGGCGAGGACGGCAAGAAGGTCCGGGTCTCGCGCCGGAACGGTAAGGACATCTGATCATGACCACCGCAGAGAACATCGCCCCGCGCCTCAAGGTGCGGTACCGCGAGGAGATCAAGGGACAGCTCCAGCAGGAGTTCTCCTTCGAGAACGTCCACCAGATCCCGGGCGTCGTCAAGGTCGTCGTGAACATGGGTGTCGGTGACGCCGCCCGTGACAGCAAGCTGATCGAAGGCGCCATCCGCGACCTGGCCGCGATCACCGGGCAGAAGCCCGAGGTTCGCAAGGCTCGCAAGTCCATCGCGCAGTTCAAGCTGCGTGAGGGCCAGCCGATCGGCGCGCGCGTCACGCTGCGCGGCGACCGGATGTGGGAGTTCCTCGACCGGCTGCTGACCATCGCGCTGCCGCGTATCCGTGACTTCCGCGGGCTTTCGCCGAAGCAGTTCGACGGCAACGGCAACTACACGTTCGGTCTCAACGAGCAGTCCATGTTCCACGAGATCGACCCGGACGCCATCGACCGCCCGCGCGGTATGGACGTCACTGTCGTCACCACCGCCAACACCGACGACGAGGGCCGCGCGCTGCTTCGCAAGCTCGGCTTCCCGTTCAAGGAGAACTGAGTCGATGGCCAAGAAAGCACTGGTCCACAAGGCCGCGAAGACGCCGAAGTTCAAGGTTCGCGGTTACACGCGTTGCCAGCGGTGCGGTCGCCCGCACTCGGTGTTCCGCAAGTTCGGGCTCTGCCGGATCTGCCTTCGCGAGATGGCACACGCGGGCGAGCTGCCCGGCGTCCGCAAGTCCAGCTGGTAAGAGTCTTTTTTAACTCCCACTTCGCCACAGGCCCTGCAGTGAGTGCAGGGAACCAGGGCGAGAAAGGTTGACAGGTCACCATGACGATGACCGACCCCATCGCAGACTTCTTGACCCGTCTGCGTAACGCGAACTCGGCGTACCACGACGAGGTCGTGCTTCCCCACTCGAAGATCAAGGCGAACATCGCCGAGATCCTCAAGCGCGAGGGTTACATCTCGGGCTACCGCGACGAGCCGGGCGAGAAGCACAAGAACCTCGTCGTGGAGCTGAAGTACGGCCCCAACCGTGAGCGCAGCATCGCCGGCCTCCGCCGCGTGTCCAAGCCCGGTCTGCGGGTCTACGCAAAATCGACCGAACTGCCGTCGGTTCTCGGTGGCCTCGGCGTCGCGATCATCTCGACGTCGTCCGGCCTCCAGACCGACCGTCAGGCCAAGCGAAACAGCGTGGGCGGCGAAGTCCTCGCCTACGTCTGGTAAGGAAGGGGGCAAAGACATGTCACGCATTGGAAAGCTGCCGGTCGCCGTCCCCTCCGGGGTCGAGGTGACCATCGATGGTCAGCACATTCAGGTCAAGGGGCCCAAGGGCACCCTTGAGCACACCATCGCCGAGCCGATCACCGTGGAGCGCGCCGAGGACGGCACGCTGCAGGTGAAGCGTCCCGACGAGGAGCGCACCAGCCGTGCCCTGCACGGTCTCACCCGGACGCTGGTCAACAACCTCGTCGTCGGTGTGACCGAGGGCTACGAGAAGAAGCTCGAGATCCACGGTGTCGGTTACCGCGTGCAGGCCAAGGGCTCGGACCTCGAGTTCGCCCTCGGCTACAGCCACCCGGTGAAGATCGAGGCCCCGGAAGGCATCACCTTCAAGGTCGAGACCCCCACCCGGTTCTCGGTCTCGGGCATCGACAAGCAGAAGGTCGGCCAGATCGCCGCGGTCATCCGCAAGCTGCGCCGCCCGGACCCGTACAAGGGCAAGGGCCTGCGCTACGAGGGTGAGAAGATCCGCCGCAAGGTCGGAAAGACGGGTAAGTGATCATGAGCGACACGACTACGAAGCGCAAGCCGGTCGGCAAGGACATCTCGACCCGCCGCCGCGTCGCGAAGGCCCGTCGGCACTTCCGCCTTCGCAAGAAGATCAACGGCACGGACCAGCGTCCGCGCCTGGTCGTCAAGCGTTCGTCGCGGCACATCGCCGTGCAGCTGATCGACGACCTCGCCGGCAAGACCCTGGCGTCGGCGTCCACCCTCGAGGCGGACGTCCGCGCGCTGGAAGGCGACAAGAAGGCCAAGGCCGCCAAGGTCGGGGAACTCGTCGCCGCCCGCGCCAAGAACGCCGGTGTCTCGACCGTGGTGTTCGACCGTGGTGGCAACGCCTACCACGGCCGCATCGCGGCGCTCGCCGACGCCGCGCGTGAGGCGGGGTTGGAGTTCTGATGCAGCAGATGCTCGTGAATGGAAGGAAAGCCTGATGCCGGGACGTACACGGCAATTCGGCGGTGGCCAGGGCGGACCCGGCGGACAGGGCGGCAACGACCGCAATGACCGTCGCGACCGCCGTGACCGGCGCGACAGCGGCCGTGGCGGGGCCGGCCAGGAAAAGACCCCGCACCTCGAGAAGGTCGTGACGATCAACCGCGTCGCCAAGGTCGTCAAGGGTGGTCGTCGCTTCAGCTTCACCGCCCTGGTGGTCGTCGGTGACGGCGACGGTCAGGTCGGCGTCGGCTACGGCAAGGCCAAGGAAGTTCCCGCGGCCATCGCCAAGGGCGTCGAGGAAGCGAAGAAGAACTTCTTCCGCGTTCCCCGCGTCGCCGGCACCATCCCCCACCCCATCCAGGGTGAGGAAGCCGCCGGTGTCGTGCTGCTCCGTCCGGCCTCGGCCGGTACCGGTGTCATCGCCGGTGGCCCGGTGCGCGCGGTGCTGGAGTGCGCGGGTGTCCACGACGTGCTGTCGAAGTCGCTCGGCTCCGACAACGCGATCAACATCGTGCACGCGACCGTGGCGGCCCTGAAGGGTCTGCAGCGTCCCGAAGAGGTCGCGGCCCGCCGCGGTCTCCCGCTCGAGGACGTCGCTCCGGCTCGCATGCTGCGTCAGCGCGCGGGTCAGGGGGTCTGATCATGACTCAGCTCAAGGTGACCCAGGTCAAGAGCAAGATCGGCACGAAGCACGCTCACCGCGAGTCGCTGCGCACCCTCGGGCTGCGCAAGATCCGCCAGAGCGTCGTGCGTGATGACACTCCCGAGGTGCGCGGCCTTATCCACACCGTCCGCCACCTGGTGGAGGTCGAGGAGGTCAAGGCATGACTGCCATCAAGATCCACCACCTTCGTCCGGCTCCGGGCGCGAAGCGCGACAAGATCCGCGTCGGCCGTGGTGAGGGCTCGAAGGGCAAGACCGCCGGTCGCGGTACCAAGGGCACCAAGGCCCGGAAGAACGTGCCCGCCGGTTTCGAGGGTGGGCAGATGCCCATCCACATGCGGCTCCCGAAGCTTCGCGGCTTCAAGAACCGCTTCCGTACCGAGTACCAGCCGGTGAACGTGGGCGACATCGCCCGCGTCTTCCCGGAGGGTGGCAAGGTCGGCGCCGAGGAGCTCGTCGCGAACGGTCTCGTCCGCAAGGGCAAGCTCGTGAAGGTGCTCGGCAACGGCGACGTGAACGGCGTCAAGCTGGACGTCACCGCCGACGCTTTCTCCGGCTCCGCCAAGGAGAAGCTCTCCGCTGCCGGTGGCTCCGCCACCACGCTCTGAGCCTTCTTCGCTCGCTTCACCGAAAGGCCCGCCCGGCTCCGCCCGGCGGGCCTTTCGCTTGCGCTCCCGCGCCCACCTGCGTTTAGCGGGCTAATCGCGATCCGGTCCCTCAGGCGTGCGCTCGCGCGCCCACCTGCGTTTAGCGGGCTAATCGCGATCCCGGTGCGGGCAGGCCGTCCGGCCCCCGACCTGCGTTTAGCCCCCTAATCGCGATCTGATGCTGGAGCCGCGGGGCGTGGCGGAAGGGGCCCTGTGCTGGAAGGATCGCGAGGTGGCCACACCTCCCGGGCAGGATCCGCAGCCCCCTCAGCAGCCGAACGCCCCGCCGGTGATCGTGTCGATTTCCGGGCCCACTGACCCTGTGGGCGAGCCGGTACGGCCGGGCCGGCCTGAGCCCCGCAGACTCGTCGCGGCGGGATTGGCCGCTCTGGCCATGCTGCTCGCCGTCCTGGGCTGCCTCTTCCCGTTCTTCAGCATCGAGCATCGGTTTTCTTTCGATCGCAGCGACGCCGTCGTGGTCGTGTTCGTTCAAAGCGCGTGGGATACGAAGGTCCTTCAGCCGAACGATCCCCCTTTCAGCGCACCGTCCACACCTGTCGGTATTCCGGTCCTGATCGCCGCGGCGATCCTTCTGGCGGCCGTGATCGTCAGTGCCCGTGCCTCCCGCCTGCGGCGCCCGGGCCCTTTGGACCGATGGCTGACCACCATCGCGGCGGTGTTCCTCACCGGAGTCGTCGCGACCGCCGCCACTTTGAGTTTCGGGCGCACGATGGGCGAGTCCATCGAGACGTCGACGACACTGGGCGCGGGTATGTGGGCTCTCTTCGCCGCGGTAGTCGCCGCGGCGGGCGCTGCCGTCATGAGTCACCGTGTCCAGGACGACGAGGTCCCGGTGAGCGGCGACCCGAGTCTCGCGGACATGCCCACACCGAAGCACGGCATCTCCGTCGCGGTCCTCCCGCCGGACCCTCAGCCGGAGAAACCGGACTACTCCGCTTTCGCGCCTCCGCCGGATCCTGGCGCGAAAGAGCGCGATTAGCCCGCTAAACGCGCTCGCGGCCGCCGATACGGTGGGGGAGGAGGTGGCCGATGACTTGGGCGGTGGTCTTTTTCGGAGCAGCGGTCCTCGTGGCTTTTACGCCAGGGGCGAACAATCTGCTCGGCATGCATCACGGCATGACGCAGGGGCCTGGAAAGGGCTCGCCGGGCTGTTAGGCCGATTGGCCGCATTCACGGTGCTCATCGCGGCCGTCGCCGCTGGACTCGGACAGCTCCTCGCGGCGTCGGAGCTTGCACTCACAGTGATCAAATGGGCCGGCGTCGCCTACCTGGTCTGGATCGGCGGGCGCCTGCTGTGGTCGACGTTCCGTGGCGGGGAAACCGCGCTGGTCCAGGCGCCGCGAGGCACCGAATCCGTACCCGCGCTCCGGATCGCGAGGAAGGAATTCGTCGTCGCGATCACCAATCCGAAGGCGATCCTCATCTTCACGGCGTTCGTGCCCCAGTTCATCGACGCAGCTCACGGCTCCTTTCCCATCCAGATCGCGATTCTCGGCGCCGTCTACCTGCTCGCCGAGTTCGTGGCGGGCGCGACCTACATCGGGGCGGGCGCGCTCGTGAAGTCGCTCCGGTTGTCTCGTCGGGCGACTCGCAACGTCGACCGCGGTACCGGCGTCGTGCTCCTCGGCATGGCTGGCGCGCTCGCCACTTCAAGCTCCTGATCACGGTGCGTTTAGCCCCCTAATCGCGATCCGGTGGCCGGAAAAGTGAGGAACGCCAAGGCGATCTGTCAAGATCCCGGAGCGAGAAGCTGCGGTCGATCAACCCCGCGGACCAACCTTCGTCCGGAAAACCCACACGCACTGCGGACACGCCCTGTGAAGCTGTTAGAGTCGGCGACACGCTTCGGGACGAGTGTGCCCCGAAGCGTTCCTGGCTTGTGCCAGAAAGCTGTGTGTTCCCGCCGGCCCCAGGCCGGCCAAGCCGATCGTCGGTAAGACAGCCGACGACGCCGAGGAGGTTCCCCGCGTGCTCAGCGCCTTCCGCTCGGCTCTAGCGACGCCGGATCTACGTAAGAAGATCCTGTTCACGCTAGCCATCGTCGCGGTCTACCGAATCGGTGCCACCATCCCGGCCCCGGGCATCTCGTATTCCGCCGTGCAGCAATGCACGGAGACCGGGTCGCAGGAGGGCGTCTATCAGCTGCTGAACCTGTTCAGCGGCGGTGCACTGCTGCAGCTGTCGCTGTTCTCGACCGGCATCATGCCGTACATCACGGCGAGCATCATCGTCCAGCTCCTCACCGTGGTCATCCCGCGGTTCGAGGAGCTGAAGAAGGAAGGACAGGCCGGTCAGGGCAAGCTGACGCAGTACACCCGGTACCTGACGATCGCCCTCGCGGTCCTGCAGGCGACCGGTGTGGTGGCACTCGCCGACCGCAAGCAGCTCTTCCCGCAGTGCGACACCGCGATCATCCCGGACAACAGCGTCTACACGCTGGCCATCATCGTCATCACGATGACCGCCGGTACCGCCGTCATGATGTGGCTGGGTGAGCTGATCACCGAGCGCGGCGTCGGCAACGGCATGTCCGTCCTCATCTTCCTGAACATCGCGGCCCGCATCCCGATCGAGGGTGGCAACATCCTCAGCAGCGCCGGCCCGGTGGTCTTCACCCTGATCTGCGTGTTCGGCCTGGTGATCATCGCCAGCGTCATCTTCGTCGAGCAGGGCCAGCGCCGGATCCCGGTGCAGTACGCCAAGCGCATGATCGGCCGCCGCATGTACGGCGGGACGTCGACCTACCTGCCGATCAAGGTGAACCAGGCCGGTGTCATCCCGGTCATCTTCGCCTCGTCGCTGCTCTACCTGCCGGACCTGATCAGCCGCCTCGTCGGCGACGCCAACAGCAACGCGGGCTGGCAGGTCTTCATCCAGAACTACATCGTCAACCAGTCCAGCTGGGCGCACGTCCTGCTGTACTTCGCGTTGATCATCTTCTTCACGTACTTCTACATCACGATCACGTTCAACGTGGACGAGCGTGCGGAAGAAATGAAGAAGTTCGGTGGCTTCATCCCGGGTATCCGCCCGGGCCGACCCACCGCGGAGTACCTCAGCTACGTCCTCGGCCGGATCACCCTGCCGGGCTCGCTGTACCTGGGCATCATCGCGATCCTTCCGAACTTCTTCCTGTCCGTCACCGGTAGCGGGAACAACCAGAACTTCCCGTTCGGTGGCACGGCTGTGCTGATCATGGTCGGTGTCGGTCTCGACACCGTGAAGCAGATCGAAAGCCAGCTGATGCAACGTAACTACGAAGGGTTCTTGAAGTGACGCGCCTGGTTCTCGTTGGCCCTCCTGGCGCGGGCAAAGGTACTCAGGCGGTAGCACTGTCGGAGAAGCTCCGGATCCCGCACATCTCGACAGGCGATCTGTTCCGCGCCCACGTGGGCGAGCAGACGCCGCTGGGCCAGGAAGCCAAGCGCTACCTGGACTCCGGCGAACTCGTGCCCGACTCGGTCACGAACGAGATGGTGCGCGAGCGCCTCGCGGAACCCGACGCCAAGGCCGGTTTCCTGCTCGACGGGTTCCCGCGGAACACGAAGCAGGCCGACGTCCTCGGTGAGATCCTCGGCGAGGTCGACACCAAGCTCAACGCGGTCATCCAGCTCCAGGTCTCGGAAGACGTCGTCGTCGATCGGCTGCTGTCCCGCGGCCGTTCGGACGACACCGAAGAGGTCATCCGCCGCCGTCAGCAGATCTACGTGTCCGAGACCGCTCCGCTGCTCGAGTACTACGCGGACATCCTGGTCACGGTCGACGGCGTCGGTACGGTCGACGAGATCTCCGCCCGCGTGCTGGAAGCGCTGCGCGACCGCACGTGAATCTCGGAGGACTGCGTGTACTGCAACGGCTTCGTCGTGGGCGCATGATCGAAATCAAGACCCCTGGCGAGCTCCAGGCGATGCGGGCCGCCGGACTGGTCGTCTGGCGCACCCTCACCGCGGTGCGTGAGCTTGCCAAGCCGGGGGTGACCACGGCCGACCTCGACGAGCTCGCCGAGCAGACGATCCGTGACGCCGGCGCGGTGCCCTCGTTCAAGGGGTACCACGGCTTTCCGGCGTCGATCTGCGCTTCGGTGAACGAGCAGATCGTGCACGGCATCCCGTCGAAGACGCAGGTCCTGAACGACGGCGACATCATCTCGGTGGACTGCGGTGCCATCCTCGACGGCTGGCACGGCGACTCGGCGGTCACCCTCGCGATCGGCGAGGTGTCGAAGGCGGATCTCGCGCTCTCGGCCGCCACCGAGGCGGCGATGTGGGCGGGGATCGCCGCCGTGTCGTCGGGCGGCAGGCTCACGGACATCTCGCACGCGGTGCAGACCGCAGCCGAGAAGGCGAGCAGGGAAGACGGCATCGAGTACGGGATGATCGTCGAGTACGGCGGCCACGGCATCGGGCGCCAGATGCATATGGACCCGTTCCTGCCGAACCTGGGCAAACCGGGCAAGGGGCCGCGGCTCAAGACCGGGATGGCGCTCGCGATCGAGCCCATGCTGACCGGTGGCGGCGGGGAGACCGTCGAGCTCGAGGACGGCTGGACCGTCGTGACCGCCGACGGCTCGCGGGCCGCGCACTGGGAGCACACCGTCGCGATCACCGACGACGGCCCGTGGGTGCTCACCGCCCCCGAAGACGCCTGACCTCGCCCTTCGCCGTCCGGATCGCGTTTAGCCCGCTAAACGCAAGTGCGCCTCCAGATCGCAGTTAGCCCGCTAAACGCAAGTGCGTCCGCTGGTCGGTGGAGCGCCCGGCGCCGCCGTTGAGGCGCCCGCCCGCTGCGTCCATCGGGTGCACCTCGCGCGGCGGTCGTCCCCAGGTCACGGGCCCACCGGATCGCGATTAGCCCGCTAAACGCAGGTCGGCGAGGGCGTACGATGGTGGAGGCCAGATCAGGCGGGCTCGAGGGGTCACCTAACACAGTCACCCCCGTTTGGGGCTCGCGACACGGGTTGCGTACACTGTCAAGTCGGTGTACTCATCGCGCCCGGATCCTGCGCGCTCGTGAACTCTCGCGAACGGACATTGGACCCGGGCAGGAGTGTGCCGATGCACCACCCAGCCAAGCACTCAAGCTTTGACTGATCACACAGTGTAGCGACAGGAAATGCGGAGGACATGGGCAAGAAAGACGGGGCCATCGAGGTCGAAGGCCGCGTAGTCGAGCCGCTCCCCAACGCGATGTTCCGCGTCGAGTTGGAGAACGGCCACAAGGTCCTTGCACACATCAGCGGCAAGATGCGGCAGCACTACATCCGCATCCTGCCCGAGGACAGGGTTGTCGTGGAGCTCTCGCCCTACGACTTGTCACGTGGTCGCATCGTCTACCGCTACAAGTGATCACGACGAGTTAGCACAAGCAGGAGAGCAGGAGACGTGAAGGTCCAGCCGAGCGTCAAGAAGATCTGCGACAAGTGCAAGGTGATCCGCCGTCACGGCCGGATCATGGTGATCTGCGAAAACCTGCGGCACAAGCAGCGGCAGGGCTGATCACTCGCACTCGTACAGAGTGGATTGACGGCTACACAATCTCCCCGCACCTGCCGGGCCGTGCGAACGGCCCGGTTCACCCTCGGACTTCAGGCCGAGGCCGGGACACCCGAAGCGCAAGCAGAGGGCACGACAGGCGAGTCGGTCCCGGGACCGGACGGGGAGCAGACCTGAAGATGAATTCTATGAAGGAGCATCAACGCCAATGGCACGACTCGCTGGCGTAGACCTCCCCCGCGAAAAGCGGTTGGAGATCGCGCTGACCTACATCTACGGCATCGGCCGTACCCGCTCGAAGCAGCTCATCGCGGCTGCCGAGCTCAACGCGGACACTCGCGTCAAGGATCTGAGCGATGACGACCTCGCCAAGCTGCGGGTCTACATCGAGGAGAACTTCAAGGTCGAGGGTGACCTTCGCCGTGAGGTGAACGCCGACATCCGTCGGAAGATCGAGATCGGGTGCTACGAGGGCCTTCGCTGGCGTCGCGGACTTCCCGTCCGCGGTCAGCGCACCAAGACGAACGCCCGCACCCGTAAGGGTCCGAAGAAGACGGTCGCCGGCAAGAAGAAGGCTGGCAAGAAGTGAGCGTCCAGGGCAAGAAGGTCGTGCGTATGGGCGGCGTCCACCGCCGCGGCTCGGCTTGTGTCTCGCCCAAGGCGCTCTACGCCCGCCCGATGGCGCTCCGCAACCTGTACACCGACGCCGGTTCGATCATCCGGCGCGGCCAGGCCGAAGCGGTCGCCGCTCACCAAGAGAACGCGCGCTAACAGGAGAACCCTCAGAACATGCCACCGAAGTCTCGTACTGCGGCGGGGGCCAAGAAGGTCCGCCGCAAGGAAAAGAAGAATGTCGCGCACGGTCACGCGCACATCAAGAGCACCTTCAACAACACCATCGTCTCGATCACGGACCCGACCGGTGCCGTGATCGCGTGGGCGTCGAGTGGTCACGTGGGCTTCAAGGGCTCGCGTAAGTCCACCCCGTTCGCCGCGCAGATGGCCGCCGAGAACGCCGCCCGCAAGGCTGCCGAGCACGGCATGAAGAAGGTCGACGTCTTCGTGAAGGGCCCGGGTTCGGGTCGCGAGACGGCGATCCGCTCGCTGCAGGCGGCCGGCCTCGAGGTCGGCACCATCCAGGACGTGACCCCGCAGCCTCACAACGGCTGCCGCCCGCCCAAGCGGCGCCGGGTCTGAGGAACGGGGAGGAGTAAGAAGAAATGGCTCGTTACACCGGCCCCGCGACGCGTATTTCGCGTCGCCTCAAGGTTGACCTCATCGGCGGCGACCAGGCTTTCGAGCGTCGCCCCTACCCGCCGGGCCAGCACGGCCGCGGGCGCATCAAGGAGTCCGAGTACCTCCTGCAGTCGCAGGAGAAGCAGAAGGCTCGCTACACCTACGGCGTTCTCGAGCGTCAGTTCGTCCGGTACTACAAGGAAGCCGTCCGGCGTCCGGGTAAGACCGGTGAGAACCTGCTGCAGATCCTCGAGTCCCGGCTGGACAACGTGATCTACCGCGCCGGCATCGCCCGCACCCGCCGTCAGGCGCGTCAGCTGGTGAGCCACGGCCACTTCCTGGTCAACGGCGTCAAGGTCAACGTCCCGTCCTACCAGGTCACGAAGTGGGACATCATCGACGTGCGGCCGAAGTCGTTCGCGATGCTGCCCTTCGTCGCGGCCAAGGAGTCCTTCGGCGAGCGTCCCGTTCCCGCGTGGCTCCAGGTCGTTCCGTCCAACCTCCGCGTGCTGGTCCACCAGCTCCCGGAGCGCGCTCAGATCGACGTTCCGGTCCAGGAACAGCTGATCGTCGAGCTCTACTCGAAGTGATCCACCATCGGGCCGGGGTTTCCCCGGCCCGATGTGGGCACGGGCGGCGGCGCCCGGAGTGCGCCGCCGTTTCGCCATCCCTTTCGGTGTCATATGGCGGGCGCCGTTTGGAAAGGAATTAGGAAAGATGCTGATTTCCCAGCGACCGGCTCTCGGCGAAGAGACGGTCAACGAGACCCGCTCCCGGTTCACCATCGAACCGCTGGAGCCCGGCTTCGGCTACACGCTCGGCAACTCGCTGCGGCGCACGCTGCTGTCGTCCATTCCGGGCGCGGCCGTGACGAGCATCCGCATCGACGGCGTGCTGCACGAGTTCACCACCGTTCCCGGGGTGAAGGAAGACGTCACCGACATCATCCTGAACCTCAAGGAGCTCGTGGTCTCCTCGGAAGAGGACGAGCCGGTCACCATGTACCTGCGCAAGCAGGGCCCTGGTGAGGTCACCGCCGCCGACATCGTGCCCCCGGCCGGTGTCACCGTGCACAACCCGGATCTGCACATCGCGTCGCTGAACGGCAAGGGCAAGCTCGAGATCGAGCTCGTCGTCGAGCGCGGCCGCGGTTACGTTCCGGCCCTGCAGAACAAGCAGGCGGGCGCGGAGATCGGCCGGATCCCGGTCGACTCCATCTACTCCCCGGTGCTGAAGGTGACCTACAAGGTCGAGGCGACCCGTGTCGAGCAGCGCACCGACTTCGACAAGCTGATCCTGGACGTGGAGACGAAGCCGTCGATCACGCCGCGGGACGCTGTCGCGTCGGCCGGTAAGACGCTGGTGGAGCTGTTCGGTCTCGCGCGCGAGCTGAACGTCGACGCCGAAGGCATCGAGATCGGCCCGTCGCCGCAGGAGGCGGACACCATCGCCGCCTACGCGATGCCGATCGAGGACCTGGACCTCACCGTCCGGTCGTACAACTGCCTCAAGCGCGAGGGCATCCACACCGTCGGCGAACTGGTCTCGCGCAGCGAGGCCGACCTGCTGGACATCCGCAACTTCGGTGCGAAGTCGATCGACGAGGTCAAGCTCAAGCTCGTCGGTCTCGGCCTCGCGCTGAAGGACAGCCCGCCCGGGTTCGACCCGACCGCGGCCGCGGCCAGCTACGACGGTGAGGGCTGGTCCGAGGGCGTCGACAGCATCACGGACGGAATTTCGGACAACGGCCACGACGATGGCCAGGACTACGCAGAGACGGAGCAGCTGTAAGGCCAGCTACGGCTCCCTCACACCAGTAGGGGTGGGGGAGCGACGGCCTCCAGCTGTGAGCTGAACGAGGAGAACCGATGCCCACCCCCACAAAGGGACCCCGTCTCGGCGGGTCGCCCGCGCACGAACGGCTGATCCTGGCCAACCTGGCCACCCAGCTGTTCGAGCACGGCAAGATCACGACGACCGAGGCGAAGGCCCGGCGGGTGCGCCCGCTGGCCGAGAAGCTGATCACGAAGGCGAAGCGGGGCGACCTGCACAACCGTCGTCAGATCCAGCGCATCGTGCGCGACAAGGACGTCGTGCACAAGCTGATCGCCGAGATCGGTCCGTTCTTCGCGGAGCGCCCGGGTGGCTACACCCGGATCACCAAGACGATGGCGCGTAAGGGCGACAACGCCCCCATGGCCGTCATCGAGCTGGTGGCCGAGAAGACCGTCACCGCCGAGGCCGAGGCCGCGCGCAAGACGAAGTTCGCCAAGGACGAGCCGAAGGCTGCCGCCCCGGCCGCCGAGGAGACCACCGACGCCCCTGAGGCTGCCGACACGGCCGCCACCGAGGCTCCGGAGGCCACCGAGGCTCCCGCCGCCGACGAGGCCGCTGAGGCCCCCGCCGCGGACGCGGACAGCAAGAAGGACTGACGTCCTGACGGCACCGAACACCCCGGACGAGCCCGCCACTCCCACTGCGGAGGGCGGGCTCGTTCGTCTGCGTCTGGATGTCTCCTACGACGGCACGGATTTCTCCGGCTGGGCGCGGCAGCCCGGACGGCGCACGGTGCAGGGAGTCCTCGAAGAGGCGCTCGCGAAGCAGCCTCCAGGAGCTTCGGTCCCGAAGTCCGTCGTCGTCGCCGGCCGCACCGATGCCGGTGTGCACGCGGCGGCCCAGGTAGTCCACGTCGACGTGTCGCCTTTAGCGGGCAAAACGCGATCCGGCCGTCTGGAACTGGACGAGCACGGCATTCCTGACCTGGGGCGGATGCGTCACCGCTGGAATCGGTACCTGCCGGGCGACGTGCGGGTGCTGGATGCCCGGGTCGCGCCGCCTGGGTTCGACGCGCGGTTCTCGGCCGTGCGGCGTCACTACCTCTACCGCGTTTCGGACGCGCCATGGGGCGTAGATCCGTTGCGGCGTCACGACACTCTGGCCTGGGGCCGCCCGCTTTCGGTCGACGCGATGAACGAGGCGTCCGAGGCTCTCCTGGGCCTGCAGGACTTCGCGGCCTTCTGCAAGCAGCGGGAGGGCGGGACGACCATTCGCGAGCTGCAGCGGCTCGTCTGGCGGCGGACCGGGCCGCACGCGGTCGAGGTCGCCGTCTCTGCCGACGCGTTCTGCCACTCGATGGTGCGCAGTCTGGTGGGGGCACTGCTCTTGGTCGGGGACGGCCGCCGTCCACTGGGCTGGCCCGGCGACGTCCTGGAGAGCCGGACTCGCGACAGCGCAGTGGCTCCCGCACACGGCCTGACGTTGATGGCGGTCGATTACCCGCCGGACGCCGAACTCGCCTCACGCGCCGATCAAACGCGCGCCATGCGCAGTCCCTCCTGACCCGGCCGCGGCGCGTTTAGCGGGCTAATCGCGCTCCGGCGGCGGGCCCGCCAGACGGACTCGACGATGCCTTCGAAGTCGTTCGCAAGGTCTTCCGCGGTGACGATGACGAAACGCCAGCCTTCGGCCTCCACGCGTCTTCGGCGTTTGCGATCGTGGGCTTGTTGCTTCGGGGTGTTGTGCCAGCGGCCGTCGTATTCGACGGCGACCTTGAACTGCTCGTCCCCCAGGTCGAGGCGAGCGAGGAAATGACCGGTCCGGGTGCTGACCTCGAGCTGAGGCGTCGCCGTGATGCCGCCGGCGGCCAGCACGATGCGGAGCTCCGATTCCGGGGGCGACTCCGCGCGAGGATCGGACAAGCGCAAAGCATGTCTGGCCAAGCGGATTCCCCTGTTGCGGCGACCGTAGAACTCCCTGTTGAGATGTAGGTCGGTGAGTTTCTCGGCTCTCAAGAACTGGTCCAGATCCGGCACGCCGATGCGGAGCCGGCGAACCCAGCCGGATTTGCGAGGAGAAAGCCGGAGGAGCAGATCGAGCGCGGTTCGGCTTTTCCGCGCGATCCGAATGCCGTTCCAGGGCCTCGATTCCTCGGGTTTGACTTCGGTACGCCGAACCTTGATACCGACTATCGGGCCGAAGCGATTCTTCTCCGGGACGATCATCTCGACCGGATCGTGAGGTTTGGCCAGCTCGACGCCTTGAACCGTCGCGGCCGATCGTCCGGTCAGCACCGCTTCGGGAGGCGCGAGCAACGCGGCTCCTCGGCAGCGCAGTTCATGCGTGACCTCGACATCGGCGCGCGTGTAGACGTCCTGGAACAGCCGTCGGACGCTTGATCCGCGTAGCTGACTGGCCGTGATGAGGCCTGCCTTGCGGGCTTCCGAGCCGCGGAATACGTCGGGAAGATGAGATGAATCGAAGGGTTTGGTCATATCGACACAGTGATCGACAAGACCGACAACCTATGCCCGTGACTGCCAATTCGAGGGCGTTTATCCACAACCCCTGGCTTATCCACAGCCTGCGCTATTGCCCCTTGACGGACAGGCTCCGCGCCCCGGATCGCGTTTAGCGGCCTAATCGCGACGCGGGCAGGACGCAAAACGGGGGCACCGTCCGAAAAGGACAGTGCCCCCGCAGAGCACGATTAGCCCGCTAAAGTCGACGCGGGCCGGGCTAGTCGCCGCGGCGCACGGGGCCCAGGATCTGCTGCTCTTTCGCCGTGGTGACCAGGCGAAGAGGGCGCCAGAGGTTCCGGCCCAGGGCGACGACCTGGTCGTCCTTCAGCGTCGTGAGCTGCTTCATCATCTGGGGCGGGAGCCGCCAGATCCGGGCGGCCAGCTCGGCCTGTCCCGGCGGGAGCCGCTGCATCAGCACCAGGTCGGCGGCGTTCGCGGTCGCCCCGGCCTGCGGGTGCAGGTACGGCAGCACGTAGACCGTCGTCTGCCACGGCGACCGCGGCGGGAACAGATCCTGCGGCGTCGGGCCACCATCGGTCACCACGAGCAGCGGCGCGTCCTCGGAGGGCCGCGGAAGATCCACCGGCGACAGCCGCCGGATCTGCACCAGCGGCGAAGGCCTGCCGTTCGGCTGGGTCCCCGCGGCCTGGGGGAGCACCTGCCACGCGGCCGGACGTCCCGTCGCGACGACGACCCACGCTCCGACCGCCATCGCCCGCAGCGCCACCTGACGAGCCAGGTAGAGGCCACCGACCAGCACGATCCGGGTCGGGGTCGAGCGCAGCGCCGAGATCGTCAGCGGCTCGCCCTTGAGCCCGGAGCCGAGAACGATGCCACCGCGATCACCGGACGGACTGATCGCGTCGAGCATCGCCGGGTCGACGGTGAATTCCGGGGCGACACCGGCGCTCTGGCCGGCGTCGCGCATGCGGGTGCTCATGCCGTGCCTCCGATCGGCAAAGTCGCGGAGAACCCGGAGATCTGCAGGCCGCGCAGCGGCGTCAGCGTCACACCCAGCCGGTCCGAGATGCCCTGCAGCCGCTGGTCGGCCGCGTCCAGTTCACGCGGGTTCCGCGCGCTCAGGCGCACGATTCCCCGCAGGCCGATCTTGCCCTCGTCCGCGGACGGCGAGATCGACATCGCCACCGTCGCCGACAGCGCGCGGACACTGGTCAGCGCGTTCAGGCTGCCGCTGATCTTGCCCTTCGGCCAGCTGGTGATCGCGTAGCTCGCGTGGCCGATACCGGCGGCGGTGACTCCGGTCCAGCGCTCCTGCAGACCGACCTTCCCCTGCGAACCGGCGACCGCGGTCAGCTCGGCGGCCGAAATGCTGGACCGCAGCAACTCGTCCGGGTCGAGCGGCCGGGTCGGCACGCCCTGCGATTCCAAGGCGTTGCGCACCCGCGAGAGCGCGCCGATCAGGGCGCGATGCGCACCCACGACGCCGCCACCGCGTTCGCGGATGGCGGCCGGGCATCGGCGCGGGTCGAGCCGGATGGCGACCCAAGTCGTCCGCCGCGCCGCCGCGGGGAGCGGGCCGAGCACCTCCATGTAGGAGCTGAGTGCGGGCGAGTCCGACGGAAGCGCGGCGCTGCCCGGGTAGCAGTGCCAGATCATCTGGATCGAGTCGAGGACCACGCCGCGGTCTTCGAGGCACGGCGCGAGCGCGGACAGCGGCAGGCTCGGCGCTCCACCCGCCTGGGTGATCAGCGCGGGCGCGGGTTCGACGAGCAGGACGGCGGTCCACGTCCCGTCGTTCCACGCGATGCCGACCTGCTGACGTTCGTGGTCCACGCCGTGCGCGACGACGAGATCGGGAACGGCGAGGCGAAGCAGGTTCACGCGGGCGTCGTCGGGACCGGTGACGGCGTCCTCTTCGGCTGCGAGCGACTCGATGCTGCTCGGCGGAAGCGGATTCGCCACCCGATCGTGCGAACGGAGCATGTACCGCATGGTGAGTCCAGCCCATTGGGTGAACCAGCGGCCGCCCCAGCGCAGGAACGCGATGATGATCGCGAACGCGAGTACGCCGATCGCGACGTACTTCAGCTTCATGTCGATCGCGAGCAGGACGAGACCGATCGCGAGCCCGAGTTCGAGCACGACCAGGTTCGCCACGGGCAGCGGGCCGAGGTTGATCCCGCCGGTACGGCGTCGCGCGGGCGCGGCGATCCGTGCCGCCGGAGCCGGCGGGGGACCGGACTGGGGGCCGGGGCCGCCGGACGGGGGACCGCCTGGTCCACCGGGCCCTCCAGGTCCACCGGGGCCTCCCGGACCACCAGGCCCGCCGGGGCCCTTGGGCCCTCCTGGACCACCAGGACCCTGCGGTCCGCCAGGCCCTCCAGGGCCGCCTGGGCCCCCGGGACCGCGAGGAACACCGGGACCTCCCGGGCCTCCGGCCGGGCCGCCCGGACCACCCGGTCTGCCGGGCCTTGGCGGCGGTCCCGGTGGACGACCAGGAGGTTGCGGCCCCGGAGGGCCGGGCGGACGTGGAGGAGTGGTGACGGACATCCGCGCTTTCTCTTCCCCTCGTGCTTGCTGCGTACCCGGAAAGCCGGTCCCGAGGAACTTGACACTAGCTGGAGTTGGTAGAAACCCCACACCAGACGGTCCCCGTACGGCTATCCTGCGGAACCGTACCGCGACGGGGAGGACTGTAGGTCGAGAATGCCATCAACACCGACTACTAAGTCTCAAGTTCAGGCTTATCAGTTCGTTCTGCGACGGATGCAATCCGCGCTGGTCCGTCGCGACGCCGTCATGCTCCACGACCCGATGCGCACGCACACGCGGGCCACCATCGTGGGTGTCGTGCTGGCCGCGCTGGGCGTCCTGGTCTTCGTCATCTGGGGCCTGCTGAGCCCGAAGCCCGCCGTGCCGGAAGCGGGCAACATCGTCATCGGCGAGCAGTCCGGAACGGTTTACGTCGTGGCCGGGAACCCGAAGAAACTGATCCCGACCTTCAACCTCGCCTCCGCGCGGCTGCTGATCATCGCGCAGTCGAAACAAGGGGCGCAGCAGGCGGGCGCCAAGCCTTCCGGGCCCACACAGGCCTCCGAAGTGAAGAACCCCACAGTCGTCTCGGATGAACAGCTGAAGAACATCCCCCGCGGTCAGCTCATGGGTATTCCGAACGGCCCGCAGCTGATGCCGACGGACACTCAGCGGGTCTCCCCGGAATGGGGTGTGTGCGACGAGGTCATGTACGACCCGTCCGTGCCTCAGCCGGACCTCACGAAGACCGAGACGACCGTCTACGCGGGCGTGAAGCAGCTCGGAAGCCGTGAGCTCGGGCAGAACGAAGCCTTGCTGGCCAAGGGCGCCAACGGCCGCGAGTACTTGATCTACCGGCAGAAGCCGGACCCGAACGTCCGGAACGCGAACGCCGTCAAGGCCGAGATCCAGCCTGACGCCGACGCCGTCCGTTCCGCGCTGAAGCTGCCCAACCAGCCCCGCGGTATCTCGCAGGGTCTGCTGGACGCGATCCCCGAGGTTCCGGAGCTGAAGCTCCCGGACGTCCCGGGCAAGGGCGAGAGCCCGAGCTACGAGATCGAAGGCATGAAGGTCGGCGACGTGTTCTCCACGGAGCAGGCCGAAGGGCGGAAGGACTTCTACCTCATCACGCGCGAAGGCATCCAGGCCATCTCGCCCGCCGTCGCGGACATCGTGAAGACCGGGAAGAACGACGGCAGCACCTCGGTCACGTCCGTGCCGCTGGCCGCGATCCGCAATCTCAACAGGGTTTCCCAGGTCGTCGAGCTCGACGCGTATCCCCAGACCGTGCCGACGGTGCTCAACGCGACCCAGGGCTCCCGGGTCTCCTGCCTGAGCTGGTCCATCACGGGCGAAGGCGGCTCCCGGGACGCGCACACGGCCGTGTTCGTCGACGACAAGCTGCCGAAGGGCAGGAACGCCGACGGGTCCGCGCCCGGCGTCAAGATCGGTACCCCCGGCCCGGTCGGCGCGCCGATCAACAGCTTCTACATGGAGCCCGGCTTCGCGGCGGTCGTCCAGTCGGCGACCGGCAAGGAGACCTTCGACAAGGGGCCGATCCAGCTGATCTCCGATCGCGGGATCCGGTACGGCGTCCCCGACGCGGTCACGGCGGATTCGATCGGGCTCAACAAACGGGTTCCCGCGCCCGAATCCATCGTCAGGATCCTGCCTACCGGCGCTTCGCTGAACACGCAGGACGTGCTCCGGACGTTCGACACGGTGCCGATCGACGACCGGGCCGGATCGGTCGCCACGCAGTCGCAGCAGGCTCCGGCGGGCAACTGAGCACGGGAACCCCTCGGACGGCGCGAGCGTCTCAACGCCCGAGTGGAATCGGGTGAGTGGAGGGTGCAGTGGCCGGCCTGAAGATCGACGGCGACGTCGTCGGTGACTATGCGAAAAGGGTGGACGCGGCCGCCGGAGAGCTCGACCTGGCGGCCGCGGAGGTGACGGGTGAGGGCGTCACCGTCGAATCCCACGGCACGCTGGGCGAGGAACTGGGCCTCGGCGCGTCCTATGGGCGTGCGGCGGAGGCCATCCGGCGTCAGCTGGTGGAAGGCGCGGCCGCGCTGAGGTCGGCGTCCGAGGCACTGCACACGGTGACCGCGCGGCACGCCGGGCACGACGACGAGGCCGCGCAGACGATCAAGCGCGCAGTGGAGCTCTGAACCGCATGATCGCCGAATCGGAGAACCCGACGGATTCCATCCCGCACCCGATGGCGGCCGCACGTCCTGCGGCTCCCGAGGCGCCCCCGATCGCGTTTAGCCCGCTAAACGCGACGGGGTCGGGCGGTGAGGAGCTGATCGAGGCCGCGGCTCCGCATCTCGCCTTCGTTTCGGAGCTGTCCGGCCAGCTGGGGCTGATCGATCCGGTCGAGACCTACCTGACCCCGCTGGCGGGGCGCTGGGAGGACTTGAAGGCCGAGGCGGACCTGCTCCGGAAAGCGGCGAAGACCGCGGGCAACGTCTCGAAAGAACTGTCGGAGGACCTCGGCCGTCTCGACGCCGGGTGGTCCGGCAAGGACGCTGACGCCTTCGTCGCGTACATCGTGGACATCAACGCCGCGGGCTCCGACGTCGAAGACGCCCTCAGCACGCTGGCGAGCTCGCTCGACGAGCTGGTGCTGTCGATCCGCCGCATCCTGACCGACCTCGTCGAGGTCCTGGTCGACACGGCCGAACTGACCTCCGAAACCGCGATGCTGCCGGTCGGTGGCGTGCGGCGGGCGCGGACCCAGCTGGAGGAGGCACAAGAGTCGGCCAAGGCGCTCCATGAAGCCGCTCGTAACGTCCTCGAGGGCTTCGTGCGGTTTTGCGACGGCGTCGACGATCCTGACGCAGGCTCGCGGAGCATCGAAATCACTCACCGGTACCCGCAGGACGAGTTCAAGCTTCACGACGAGTCCGAGGCGCAGGGCGCGCCGGTACCCGAAAAGGCCCCCGCTGAGGCGGATTCCGGCGCGGCGTCCGACGATCAGTCGACGTCGCCGTCCGCTGCCGACGGCAGGCAGACCGGGTCGCAGGAACCGCCGATCGAGCAAGGGCAGGCGCTGGTCCCGGAGGTCGCGCCCGTTCAGGCCGCTCCGGCGCAGGGGCACGGGGTCGCCGGGGCCGGATCGGCGATGATGCCGATGGGGATGGCGCCGATGATGGGGATGGGCGGCATGGGCGGAGGTCAGACGGCGCATCAGTCCAAGACGCGGCCCGCCTCGAAACCGTCCGATGTGGTCGGTGAGCCCGGCCAGGTCGTCCCGCCCGTGATCGGCGAAGACGAGAAGCCGGCTCCGAAGCCCAAGCCGGCCAAGTAGGCGCCCCAGCGCCAAGCGACTTTAGCGGGCTAATCGCGATCTGGGCGGCCCTCAGGCGAGCCCGGATCGCGATTAGCCCGCTAAACGCAGGTGCTATGGGGTCTTGCGGCCCGGTGAGGTGGTCGGCCGGTTGCGGCGGACCGAGTGCACCACGAACAGCGTGACGAGTAGCGCCACCAGGCCCCCGCCGGTTCCGGCGAGCGCGACGATCATCGGGGCGGGGTCGCGGTCGTTCGCGGGCGGCAGGTCCGCGGGCAGCTGGACCGGCTTCGCTTTGTCCGCCTCCGACGGCACGATCGCCGTCAGCGCCGCGATCGGGTCGATGACACCGAAGCCGACGAAGTTGTCCCGTCCGCCCGGCGCCGCAGGGTGCTGCGCCGTCGCCTGGATCCGGGTCATCACCTCACGGGCGTTCAGCTCCGGGAACTTCTGGCGCACAAGCGCGGCCACACCGGCGACGTACGGAGCCGCGAAGCTGGTCCCTTGGATGGGACCAGGATCCTTGCCGCCCTCGATGGTCAGGTTGGCCAGGCTGCTGGACCCCTCCGCGGGATCCAGCGAGATGATCTTGGTGCCCGGCGCGGCGACGCTGACCCACGGCCCGTGGACGCTGAACTGCGCGACACCGCCGGTCTCGTCGATCGCCGCGACCGACAGCACGTCTTCGGAGAACCAAGGCGGAGTGACGATCGTCTTGGGCACCTTGGGGTCCGGTTGATCGTTCTGCACGCATTTGTCGCCGACGTTGCCCGCCGCCGCGACGACGACCACATTGCGATTGACGGCGTAGTTCACCGCCGCTTGAAGCTCCTGCTCGCGCGGAGTGATGGTGCCGGTGGCCGTGCGGCAGTTGTCGACCGACATGTTGATGACGTTGGCGCCCTTGTCGACAGCGCGGACCACCGCCTGCGCGAGTGTGGTCAGCGTGCCCGCGGTCTTGCCCTGCTCCTGCTGCCGTCCGCCCTTGTCCTGGCCAGGCGCGGTCCCGTCCGCGGCGCCGCCGACAGCGCCGTTCCCCTGGGAGGACGGCGGTAGCTGCGATCCCGGATTGTTCGACGAGGAAGGGGGAGCCGGGTTGTTGGAAGAAGCCGGCGGCTCTTCCTTCTTCTCGACTTCCTCGTAGTTCTGGCTGGACTGCCGGATCGACAGGATCGTGGCGTCCGGAGCCACCCCCCGGAACCCGATGCTCGAGTCGGGCGGGTTCGCGGCGATGATCCCCGCTACTTCGGTGCCGTGGCCATCACAGTCCTCGAGCCCCGGCGCCTTGCCTCCGCCTGGTGTCGCGACGTAGTCACCACCCGATTCGACACGGCCCCCGAAGTACGGGTGAGCGGAGACGCCGGTGTCGATCACGGCGACCTTGATGCCGCCGCCGACCGACTTCTTGGCGCCGCGCATCAGCTGGTGGACCTTTTCGATCTGCAGGTACTCCTGGCCCCAGGGCCGGTTCTTGATGTCGACCTGGTCGCCGCCGAGCTTGCTGCGCTGGACGCACTCGGTCTTCTTCTCGTAGGTCTTGTCGGGCTTGCCCGAGTCGGCAGGTTTCTTGGACGGGTCCACCCGGGGCGGGATCGCGTAGTAGCCGCCGGCGTCCGGCGCGATGCTGCTTTGCTGCGCCCAGGCGGGAAGAGCCACCGACGCCGGCGAGAGAACACCGATCCCGGCCGCCAGCAGCACCGTTCCGGTACGTGCGGCGAGGCCGAGGTGGCGGACGCGCGTCCCCCTGGACTTCCGCGCTACGGCCATCAGAGCATCATCCGATCGGGTCGTCACTTGAAGTTGAGGTGGCGCAGCGTCGTGTAGAGATCCATGACGCCGAGCGCCAGCGGGAGCACCGTCGCGATGAAGACGGCCTCGAAGATCTCCACCGTCCGCCGCAGCGGCGGCGAGAAGCGCTGGTTCGGGAAGATCACGCCGACCACGAGCGCGCCGGCGCCGATCAGCAGCAGCGCGCCGAACACGAACAGGACGCGGTTCAGCGGGCTCGCCGACCACATCCAGCCGAGCAGGATGCCCGCGCCGGACACCATGCCGGTGGTCAGCAGGGCGATGGCCTGCGCGCCGTTCGCGTACGCCCGCGCCCTGAGGAGCAGGACTAGCGTGGCGATCACGCCGAGGATCGGGCCGAAGACCGTCGGGGAAGTCGAGGCGATGATCGCGAACAGCGCCGTGGCCGCGCCGCAGCCGGTCAGCAGGCCGGTCATGTACTCGTGGGCGACCGCGGTGCGGCGTTCGATGGCGCGGTAGTCCGGGAAGCCCGAGTCTTCCTTGAGCTCCTCGGCGCTGCCGGGAACGTGCGGCGTCGGAAGGGCGGCGAGCTTGATCGTCGCGCGCGGCAGGAGCGAGATGCAGGCCAGCGAGAACGCGGTGGCGCCGGCGGCGATCCCGGCGATCGGGGTGTCGATGAGTGTCGCGGCCAGGAACGTCAGCGCCGAGATCGTCGCCGTCGTGGCGGCTGCGATGAAGGTGGTGATCCCGTGTCCGATGACGAGGATGCAGACCGCCGCCACGATGATCACGAGAGCGCTCGCGAGCAGCAGGTTCGCCCACACGGACAGCCCCGGCACGATGTAGAACCCGCTGACGAAGGCCAGCGGCAGACCGCCCGCGGCGGCGATCAGCACGCCGGTCGCCTCGGCCTGGTAGGCCTTGGCCAGCGTCGCGCCGATGGCGACGCACGCGATCGCGCCGACACCGCCAGCGATCGCGGCGGCGAGCGCGTTGCCGCCGTAGAGCGAGCCGCTGGTGAAGAGCGCGAGGGCCGCGAAGAACAGCGCCAGGCCGCCCGCGATGTGCCCGAAGCGGCGGGCCGTCTCCTTGGTCCACGGACGGAAGCTGTCCGGGGACGACTCGGCGATTGCGTCGACGACGTCGTCGTACAGCGGGGGCGGCGGGTTCTCGTTGCGCTTGCGCAGCTGCAGCAGCTCGCCGTCGACCACGCCGAGGGACGCGAGGGTCCGGCTCGGGTCGAGCGGCGCGTCGCCCAGCTTCGCCAGCGCCCAGCCGCCGTGGCGGGCGCCGCCGTCCGGCGTCGCCTCCTTCGCCATCTCCAACAGCATGGGCAGCAGGTCCGCCACCGCGACGTCAGCCGGCAAAGCCACGTCGATCCGGGTGCGTGGAGCGACCACCGTCACCCTGCTGAATACCGTCGTGCCCGTTGCCACTGCCTTCCCCCTGCCCTGAGAGTCTGCTCCCGGGGGAACCTATACCGAACCCGGGTGCCCACATCATCGACTGTCGGAAAAAGACCGGCAAAAGTAAGAGAGACGACCTCCGGGGGCCCTCCGACCGGCTGCCGGCGCGTCGACTTTAGCGGGCTAATCGTGACGCGACGGAGCCCTGGGCCCTCAGGTGCCCCAGACCGCCGGATCGCGATTAGGGGGCTAAACGCATGTCGGGCCGTCGGGGCCCCGGATCGCGATTAGGGGGCTAAACGCACGTCGGGCGTCTGGGCGCCGGATCGCAGTTAGGCCGCTAAACGCACGTCGGCGGAGCCGGAGCCCTACACTCCCGACATGCGTACGGCCCCGGCCGGGGCCGTTCTCGGCGTTGTCCGGATTTCACCGGCCACGTTCGATAGGTTGTCTCGCGCACCAGTACGCGCACCAACGGTGGCCGCCATCGTCGAGTTTGAAGAGGGGTCCTTCGATGAGCACGCTGCAGTTCAAGAAGTCACCGCGTCTGGCGGCGCCGCGGCCGCCGGGCGGCGAGGTGCATCTCGAACCGCCGCCTGAGGTGCCGCGCACCATCCCGGGCAACATCGTCATGAAGCTGCTTCCCGCGGTGATGATCGTCGCCTCCATCGGCATGATGATCTTCATGTTCACCACCGGTGGACGCAATCCCATGATGATGATGATGGGCGGCATGATGGTGCTCAGCACCGTCGGCATGATGGCAGGCGGCGCGGGCAAGGGCGGCGGCGCCAAAAAGGCCGAGATGGACGAGGACCGCAAGGACTACCTGCGCTACCTCGGCCAGATGCGCGACAGGGCCCGTGAGGCCATGGTCGACCAGCGCGCCGCTCTCGAATGGGTCCACCCCGACCCGCAGACCCTGTGGTCCCTGGCCGCGAGCCGCCGCATGTGGGAACGCCGCCAGAACGACCAGGACTTCCTCCACCTCCGCGTCGGCCGCAGCTCGCACCGCCTCGCGACGCGGCTGGTGCCGCCGCAGACCGGCCCGGTCGACGAACTGGAGCCGATCGCCACGCTCGCGCTGCGCCGGTTCGTCCGCGCGCACTCGATCGTCCCGGACCTGCCGACCCAGATCACCCTCCGCGGTTTCGCCGCGGTCAGCATGCAGGGCGACCGTGGCCTCACCCGTGGCCTCACCCGGGCGATGCTGGCCCAGCTGGTCACCTTCCACAGCCCCGACGACGTCCTCATCGCGGTCGCCACGGCGGGCCGCGCCAAGGAGGAGTGGGAGTGGGCGAAGTGGCTGCCGCACGCCCAGCACCCGGCGCTCGCCGACGGTATCGGCCAGTTGCGGATGATGGCGGGCTCCCTCGCGCAGATCGAGCAGTGGCTCGACGAGGAGCTCCGTGACCGCCAGCGCTTCTCCCGCAACGCGACGCCCGCCCCGGACCAGCCGCACGTCGTCATCGTCGTCGACGACGCCGAGGTCACCCGCGAAGAGCAGATCATCCTCGAAGAGGGTCTGGTCGGCGTCACCCTGATCGACCTTTCCGACTCCATCGGCAACCTCGCGGCCCGTCGTGGTCTGCGGCTGGTCGTCGAGGAAGACCGCCTCGGCGCGCGCAGCGCCGGCGGCGTCGAGTGGTTCGGCCGTCCGGACACGCTGAGCGTGGTCGAGGCCGAAGCGCTGGCACGCCTTCTCGCGCCGTACCGCGTCGGCACCGCCGCGCAGGACGCCGCCGAGGAAGAGCCGCTGCTGTCCAACCCCGGTCTGCTCGAACTGCTGGGCATCCCCGGCGACCCGATGACCTTCGACGTCCAGCAGGCCTGGCGGCCGCGTCCGGTGCGAGACCGCTACCGCGTCCCCTTCGGCGTCGGCGAGTACGGCCAGCCGGTCGAGCTGGACATCAAGGAAGCCGCGATGGAGGGCATGGGCCCGCACGGCCTGTGCATCGGGGCGACCGGTTCCGGTAAGTCGGAGTTCCTCCGCACCCTGGTGCTGGGCATGCTCGCCACGCACTCGTCGAGCACGCTGAACTTCGTCCTCGTCGACTTCAAGGGTGGTGCGACGTTCCTCGGTCTGGACGCCGCGCCGCACGTCTCCGCGGTCATCACCAACCTCGCGGACGAGGTCACCCTGGTCGACCGCATGAAGGACGCGCTGGCGGGCGAGATGAACAGGCGCCAGGAGGCGCTGAAGAACGGCGGTAACTTCAAGAACGTCTGGGAGTACGAGAAGGCCCGCGAGAACGGTGCCGACCTCGACCCGCTGCCCGCGCTCTTCATCGTCTGTGACGAGTTCTCCGAGCTGCTGGCCGCGAAGCCGGACTTCATCGACCTGTTCGTCGCCATCGGCCGTCTTGGCCGGTCGCTGCAGATGCACATGCTCCTCGCGTCGCAGCGGCTGGAAGAGGGCAAGCTGCGCGGTCTCGACTCGCACCTTTCCTACCGCATCGGTCTGAAGACCTTCTCCGCCGCGGAATCCCGCGCCGCGATCGGCGTGCCCGACGCGTTCGAGCTGCCGTCGGTGCCCGGTGGCGGTTACCTCAAGTACGACACCTCGACGCTGGTCCGCTTCAAGGCCTCGTACGTGTCGGGTCCGTACCGTCCCGCGGGCATCAAGGCCGCCGGCCCGGTCGCGACCGTGGTCCGCGCGGACAAGCGCCCGCAGCTGTTCGTCCCGGACTTCGTCGAACTGCCGAAGGAACCGGAGCCGCAGCAGATCGAGGCCGCGCCGGTGGAGGAGGCCAAGTCGGAGGAGGCCGTCGAGCCCAGCGAGCTCGACGTGATCGTCTCCCGGCTGATCGGCCAGGGCCCGCCCGCGCACGAGGTCTGGCTGCCGCCGCTCAAGGAGCCGAACTCGCTCGACACCCTGCTCCCGAACCTGAACCCCACCGACGACCGCGGTCTTTCCCCGGTCGGGTTCTTCGGCAACGGACGGCTCCAGGTGCCGATGGGCATCGTCGACCGCCCGTACGAGCAGCGTCGTGACCTGCTGTGGGCCGACTTCTCCGGTGGCGCCGGGCACGGTGTGATCGTCGGCGGTCCGCAGTCGGGCAAGTCGACCATGCTCCGGACGCTGATCATGTCGATGGCGCTGACCCACACCCCCGAGGAAGCGCAGTTCTACGCGCTCGACCTCGGTGGCGGTACGTTGGCCGGTCTCCAGGGCCTGCCGCACGTCGGTGGCGTGGCCGTCGCCCGGCGCGAGCCGGACAAGGCCCGCCGGATCGTGGCCGAGCTGACCACCCTGCTCACCGAGCGGGAAGGCCGGTTCGGTGCGATGGGCATCGACTCGATGAACGAGTTCCGCAACCGCAAGCGGCGGGGCGAGATCAAGCCCGAGGAAGACGCCTTCGGTGACGCCTTCCTGATCGTCGACAACTGGAAGGCGCTGCGGGACGACTTCGACGAGCTGGAGACCTCGATCACCAAGCTCGCCACCCAGGGCCTTTCCTACGGTGTGCACGTCATCATCGCGGCGAACCGGTGGGCGGACATCCGGCCGGCGATCAAGGACATGATCGGTACCCGGTTCGAGCTCCGCCTCGGTGACCCGAGCGAGTCGGACATCGACCGCCGGGTCGCGGTGAACGTCCCGGCCGGGCGCCCCGGCCGCGGTCTCACCAGGGACAAGCTCCACCTGCTGACCGGTCTTCCGCGGATCGACGGATCGAGCAACCCGGACGACGTCGCCGCCGGTGTCGCCGACGCGGTCGCGAAGATCAAGGCCGCGTGGAAGGGCCGCCCGGCGCCGCAGGTCCGCCTGCTGCCCGAGATGGTCACCTACGACGAGGTCCTGTCCATCGACACCAAGCGCAACACGAAGCTGGTGCCGATCGGCGTCAACGAGGAAGACCTCCAGCCGATCTACCTGGACTTCGCGGCCGATTCGCACTTCTACGCGTTCGCGGACGGCGAGTCGGGCAAGACGAACCTGCTGCGCCAGATCACCAGGGGCATCACCGAGCGGTACACGACGCAGGAAGCGGTCATCATCCTCGTCGACTACCGGCGCACGATGCTCGGCTTCATCGGCGGGGACCAGCTGCTCGGCTACGCGGTGTCCGCCGCGCAGCTGGAGAGCATGGTCAAGGACGTGCACGGGTCGATGACCCGGCGCCTCCCCGGTCCGGACGTCACGCAGGAACAGCTCAAGACCCGGTCCTGGTGGACCGGTCCCGAGCTGTTCGTCATCGTCGACGACTACGACCTGGTCGCCACGCAGACGAGCAACCCGCTGAAGCCGCTCGCCGAATTCCTCGCGCAGGCGAAGGACGTCGGTCTGCACATCGTCGTCGTGCGCCGCAGTGGTGGCGCGAGCCGGGCGATGTTCGACCCGATCCTCGGCAAGCTCAGGGAGATCGCGGCGCCCGGTATGGTCATGAACGGCTCGCGGGACGAAGGCAACCTCGTCGCCAACGTGAAGCCGAGCCAGATGCCGCCGGGCCGAGGCAACCTCGTGACCCGGAAGCACGGCAAGCAGCTCATGCAGGTCTCGTGGATCCAGCCGGACTGACCTCCCGCGGAACCAGGTGAGGCAAGGGCCGGGCGTGGGGTGACGACGACGATCTGCGGGAGTGGCTTGTGACAGTGCGGGTAGCGGTGGACTTCGGGACATCGAGCACCTGCGTAGTCGCTTCGATCAACGGCCGCGAGCCGCAGGTCGTCGTGGTGGACGGGCAGCCCTTGATGTCGTCGGCGGTCTACGCCGCGCCGGACGGGACGCTGTTCGTCGGCCAGGAGGCGGAGCGGCAGGCGGCGGTGGATCCGTCGCGCTACGAGCCGAATCCGAAGCGCCGGATCGACGAAGGCGACCTGCTGCTGGGCGACAACGTCCTGCGCGTGACCGACGTCGTCCACGCCGTGCTGAAACGCGCGGTGACCGAGGCGCGGCGGCTCGCCGGCGACGCCGAGGTCGAGCTGCTCGTGCTGACCCATCCCGCCGATTGGGGCGCGACCCGCACCCGGCTGCTCCGGCAGGCGGCGAGCGGGCTCGCGCGTCAGGTCGCGCTCGTGCCGGAGCCGGTCGCCGCGGCGGTCTACCACGCGGCGACGTTCGCCCCGGCCGACCTCAATTCCGAACGCACCGTCGAGTTCAGCGGCCGCCCCGGCGACGCGCTGGCGGTCCTCGACCTCGGCGGCGGCACCGTCGACGTCTCCGTGGTGCAGCGCATGCCCGGCAGCCCGGCGGATCGCAGTTCGCCCGCTAAACGCGCCGGGTTCCAGGTGCTGGCCACCCGGGGCGATCCGAGCTTCGGGGGAGCGGACGTCGATCAGGCGCTCCTGGAGCACGTGGGTTCGCTGGTGTCGTCGGCCGACCCGCCGGAATGGCGGAAGCTCGTCGAGGGCCGCGAGCTCACGGACAGACGGCGGCGCCGGGTGCTGCGGCAGGACGTGCGCGGTGCGAAGGAGACGCTCTCGCGGCACGCGTACACCGACGTCCCGATGCCGCCGCCGTTCGCCGACGCGCATGTGACCCGGGAAGACCTCGAGCGGCTCATCGCGGGTCCGCTCGGCCGCGCGGTCGAGCTGACCGTGGCCGCGATCGGCGATTCCGGGCTGCGGCCCAAGCAGCTGACGGCGATCTTCCTCGTGGGCGGGTCGAGCCGGATCCCGATGGTGTCCCGGCTGGTGCACGAGCGGACCGGTGTCGTACCGACGACCCTGGATCAGCCGGAGACCGTGGTCGCCCGAGGTGCCCTGCGCGCGGTGCTGATCGACCCGGACCGGACGGGTTCCCTCGCGGGTTCGGCGGTCTCCCGGGCCGGCGGCGGTCCCGCTCCCGTCGACCGGCGTCCCGAGGCCCCACGCCCCCCGTTCCCTCCCGGCCCGCCCCCGCAGAGCGCGTTTAGCCCGCTAAACGCGACGCGGCAGCAGGGGCCGCCGTCGCCTCCGATGGGACAGCAGGGGATAGCGGCACCCCCGCCGCCGTGGCGGCCGGGTGAGCCCGCCAGGGAGCCCAAGGCCGCCGAGACCGGCGGGAAGAACAAGAAGCTGCCTTGGATCATCGCGGGGGCCGTGGTGGCCGTCGCGGCGGTTGTCGGAGGCATCCTCTTCGCCGTCAACAGCGGGGAGGCCGAGCCGGAGGGCCGCACGCTCGCCCAGTACGACTACCGCTTCATCGCGCCGCCGGACTGGACACAGACCGACGACCGCGTCGCCAAGCGTCAGGTGGTGATCCACCCCAGCGAATCCCTCACCGGCGACGACCTCGTGGTCGCGCAGGAGAACGTGATGGACTACGACGCGACGGCCGACAGACAGCGGCTCGTCGACGAACTCGCCGCGCTGGCGCGGCTGGAGCCGGACAAATACAGCGGCTTCAACGGCAACGCGCAGTACGCCGGCAAGACCGTCATCTACTACCGCGAGACCAAACCGAGTGCGCGCGTCGACTGGTACGTCGTCGTGCAGGGAAAGACTCGCGTCCACATCGGGTGCCAGTACGGCACCGGCTCACCGCTCGAACAGCGCGTGAGCGCGGCCTGCGAGCAGGTCGTCAAGACGATGGTGGTCATCAACTGAAGGGGGAGGCATATGCCACCCGAACCCGAGACCGCCGCCGAACACTTCGCGCGTACAGGGCGCGACGCGGTCACCTATGCGCGGCAGGTCGCCCGCACGGCCAAGGCGCGTTACGAACGCCGCCGGGGCGAGAACGCCGAACTGGCGAAGCAATTCGGCAAGGGGCGGCTCGCGGGCGGCGAGACCGCGCCGACCCCCGCCGCCCTCCGGAACGCCGCGAAACGGTTCCGTGTGGGCGCCGGTCTTCCGGTGCCCCCGTTGCCCTCCGCGGCGGACTTGGTTCCCCTTCGGCCAGAACCGGCGCCCCGACGGCCACGTGTGGGTGACGACGACGAGGACTTTTCGCAGTCGCGAATCATGAGCCGCGGCGATTGAGCCGCCTGTGTGCGTTCGCTAAATCGCGTGGTGAGAGCCATTTTCTCCGCGGGAAACGCAGCGCGCGCGCCGGGTTCCCGCGTTCGGTTCCCGCCGGGAGCGTTAACGCAAGCAACTACTTGAAACCAACGAGCGACAAGAGGGAACCAGACGTGGCAGTGTCTCCGTCGTAGGTCCGTACCAAACGAACTTCACCAAGTACGGATAACCACGAACGAAGGGGGTAGCTCCCATGGCTGGCGGTTTTCAGGGGAATGTCGAGCAGTTCACCCAGGCTGAGAAGCGGGTGACCGAGGTTCGCGTTTCGATGGACCAGAACCTGAGCAAGCTTCGCGACAACATCGAGGCCACCCGCGCGGGCTGGACCGGCGACGCCTCGATCGCGTTCAACAACGTGATGAAGCGCTTCGACGAGGCGGGCCGTGGGCTCAACCAGGCCCTCCAGAACATCGGTGACCTGCTCGAGCAGGCCGGCTCGAAGTACAACGCTTCCGAGCAGCAGCAGCAGGAACTCATCAACTCGGTCAACAAGGGCTTCGGCGTCCTCGGCTGATCTGGCTCCACCCCGCAACAATCCGAGACTTTTCTTTAATCACTGGAGGAATTCATGGGCGAGATGAAGGTCGATTACGCCACGATCCACGCGGCGGCCGACGACTGCAAGAGCACCGGTGGCGAGCTGGAGTCCCTCTTCGGTCAGCTGAAGAGCGACCTCGCTCCGCTGGTCAACACCTGGCAGGGTGACGCGCAGACCGCGTACATCGCCGCGCAGACCGAGTGGGACAACAAGTTCGAGGAGCTCAAGCAGCTGCTCGCGCAGGTCGCCGGCGTGCTGCCGCAGCTGGCCGACGGTTACCAGGCCACGGAACAGGGCGTCACCGGCCTGTTCTGAGTCTTCCGGCTCCGAACGAGCAACGGCGGGCAGGCATCTTCGGATGCCGAGCCCGCCGTTTCGTTTGTGTCAAAGGAAAAGCCGCGACGGGATCCGTCGCGGCTTTTCCTGTCCGGTCGCGGGGTCAGTGCGGCGCGCCGACCTCGAATTCCGGGCTGGTGTTCAGCACCCGGACGGTGACCTTCTTCTGCTGCCCCGAAAGATCGATCGAGCAGTCGAACGTGGTGCCGTTCTCCACCGGTTGACCGGAAGGACAGCTCACGTTCTTCACGTCCGGCTCCCCGTAGTGCTCGCTGAGCACGCGGACGACACCGTCCTGGACCGACTTCTGGTCGAGCGTGTCGCCCGAGAACGCGCCGAGCAGCCAGGCACCGACGCCGCCCGCGATCACGACGGCCGCCGCGACCCCGCCGATCAGCAACGTCTTCTTGGACGCCTTGGGCTTCTTCGGCTCTGCCCCGAAAGCACCGAGCCCGCCGTACTGGGAAGACTGTGCCTGCTGGGCGGGCTGAAACCCGCCGCCGTATTGTCCCTGCGGGGCAGCGCTCGGAACCTGTTGCTGTGCCTGCCAATCCTGCTGCTGCGGCACAGGCTGCTGCTGCGGTTGCTGCCACGCCGTACCGGGCGCGGGGGCGCCGCTTTGCTGCCAGGGCCCGGAAAAGGAGCCGGTGACGCCGGGCTGCTGCTGCCACTGCCCCGTATAGGAACCGGTGGTCGCCGCGTTCGGGTCGTTCTGCTGCCACTGCCCGGCGTGCGGTCCGGTGGCCTGGCCTTCCTGTTGCCAGCCCTGCTGCTGGTTCGCGGGCTTCGCGGGCGGCTGCCACCACTGCTGCGGCTGCTGTTCGGGGGGCTGGCTCATCGGTGGTCACCTCGGGACTTCGGGAACTTCACGGCGTCGGGACGAAAGCGGGCCATGGCTCAGACGCCCTTCAACTCGCTGAAGCGGCGGTTGAAATCGTCCTTGGCCGCCTTGTCCGGCAGCACGGTGATCTGCGAGGCGTCGGGCAGCTTGGGCAGATCCTGCGCGCTCGCCTTGCCGGTGAAGCGGAAGTCGTAGCGCAGCTCGATCTTGTGCCCGCCGCCCTCGATCTTGGCGTCCATCACGATCTGGTTCAGCGTGCCGTCCGAGTTGAGGGAGACGGTGGTGTGCACCGGCGCCTTCTTCATCTCGGCCGTGACCGCCCCGCTGATCGACGGCGGCAGGATCTCCACCCGCCGTTCCATGAACTTCCCGAACGGGATGTCCGCGGTCAGCTCGATCCGGTTCTCCGGAAGGCTTTTGGCGCCCTTCACGATCTTCTTGTCCGCGTTGTAGGACACGGCGATCGCGTCGGCCATCTTGCAGGCGGTGATGATCCCGACCCAGGCGCACGGGATCGCCAGCCCCGCCTCCGACTTCGGCATCGAGACCCACGGTGTCGGGGCGAGGCTCTTGTAGACGGGGCCGAGGTACACGTACTCGACGGTCCCGTCGGCGGGGGTGTACCAGTCGATGCTGTCGTCCGGGTTCTTCTGCGAGCGCTGACGGCTGACCCGGCCCTCCGGTGAACCGGTGCGGGCCGAGGAGATCGTGCTCCGGATGTACTTCTCGTCGAACCGGAAGTACGCGCCCGACTCGCTGGTGACGTCGCGCTGCTGGCCGATGGTGTCCTGGAGCTTGTTCATCGCCGTTTCGAACTTCGTGCCGACGTAGGTCGCCGCGTCGTCACCCTTCGGCACGGCGGTGCCCGCCCGCCCCTGGCCGCAGGCGGTGGTGAGGGCCAGCACGGCGCTCAGCACGCACAAGATGGTCGTTGGACGTTTGTTCATCGCCGTTCCCCTGAATCGAGTCCCCGCGCGCGGTGCGCGTCCGGATCGTCTCATCCTCTCCCGCGAAGGACGATGCCGTGGGCGGTTCCGCCACACCGGCGGGGTACAGTTGCGGGGCGCCCGCCGGGCGCCGGTCCTAGTATGGGACCCCGGACCGACCCCCGCTTCGCAGTAGGGTCGGGCGTGGGGGTATCTTCATATGTCGTTGTGCGCTGCGGCGCGTAAGCGCTAGGCCCGCACAGAACCCACACGCAATGTTGACGACGAGGTAGACCCTTGCCCACGTACAGCCCCAAGCCCGGCGACGTCACTCGTGCCTGGCACGTGATCGACGCCGAGGATGTCGTGCTCGGCCGGCTCGCGACCGAGGTCGCCACGCTGCTGCGCGGCAAGCACAAGCCGACCTACGCCCCGCACGTGGACACCGGTGACTTCGTCATCATCGTCAACGCCGAGAAGGTCGCGCTCACCGGTAACAAGCGCGAGCAGAAGTTCGCGTACCGGCACAGCGGTTACCCCGGTGGTCTGCGTAAGCGCTCCTTCGGCGAACTGCTCGACACCAAGCCCGAGCACCTGCTCGAGAAGGTCGTCAAGGGCATGCTCCCGAAGAACAAGCTCGGCCGCGCCCAGGCGAAGAAGCTCAAGGTCTACGCCGGTGCCGAGCACCCGCACGCCGCGCAGCAGCCGCAGGCGCGCGAGATCACCAAGATCGCGCAGGTCGCGCAGTGAGTGAGGAACAGTCTGTGACCAGCACCGAGACCGAGGCCGTCGAGGCTGTCGCGACCACGGAGACCGCTCCGGTCGGCGACGCCGTCGCGACCAGCGAGACCCCCGCCGCCCCGCGTCCGTCGCGTGCCGCCGGTGGCAACGCCCAGACCGTCGGCCGCCGTAAGGAAGCCGTCGTCCGGGTGCGCGTCGTTCCCGGTACCGGTGAGTTCAAGCTCAACGGCCGCACGCTCGAAGAGTACTTCCCGAACAAGGTGCACCAGCAGCTCATCCGTGAGCCGCTGGTGACGGTCGACAAGCCCGACTCGTTCGACATCTTCGCCAACCTGCACGGTGGCGGGATCTCGGGCCAGGCCGGCGCGCTCCGTCTCGCGATCGCCCGTGCGCTCGTCGAGGTCGACGCCGACGACCGCCCGGCCCTGAAGAAGGCCGGCTTCCTGACCCGTGACGCCCGTGCCACGGAGCGGAAGAAGTACGGCCTCAAGAAGGCCCGTAAGGCTCCGCAGTACAGCAAGCGCTGATCGCGCCTCTGGCGCAACCCGCGGAAGCGCCCATCCGTCTCTCGGATGGGCGCTTCCGTGTTTCCGGGGTCCTTCGGTCCCCGCTCGCCCCCAGCCCCACCCGTCACACCCGCCCCATGCGCCCCACCCGTGTCACGTTTAGCCCGCTAAAGTCGCGCGCGTCGCGATTAGCCCGCTAAAGGCGAAGCCGGGGGCGCGGGGAGACGGGCAGGGGGACTGGCTAGGTTGTCGTGGTGGTTTTTCAAGGAGGTCGACAGATGGCACGTCTATTCGGTACCGACGGCGTACGTGGCCTCGCCAACGAGGAGCTGACCCCGGAGCTGGCGCTCTCGCTCGCCGCCAGCGCCGCCCGCGTCCTCGCCGCCCACGACCGTTCGCACCGCCCGGTCGCCGTCGTCGGCCGTGACCCGCGCGCCAGCGGCGAGATGCTCGAGGCCGCCGTCGTGGCGGGCCTCACGTCCGCGGGTGCCGACGTGCTCCGTCTCGGCGTCCTCCCGACGCCCGCCGTCGCCTACCTGGTCGGCGCGCTCGAAGCTGATCTCGGCGTGATGATCTCCGCCTCCCACAACCCCATGCCCGACAACGGCATCAAGCTTTTCGCGGCGGGTGGCCACAAGCTGCCCGACGGGATCGAGGACGAGATCGAAGCCGGTCTCGCCGCTCCCGTCACCCGCCCGACCGGTATCGGCGTCGGCCGGGTGAAGGACGTCCCCGACGCGGGTGACCGCTACGTCGAGCACCTGCTGTCGGCCACCCCGCACCCCCTCGCGGGCCTGCGCGTCGTCGTCGACTGCGCGAACGGCGCCTCCTCCTTCGCCGCTCCCGAGGTGTACCGCAAGGCCGGCGCCGAGGTCATCGCCATCCACGCCGACCCGGACGGCGTGAACATCAACGAGCACTGTGGGTCGAATCACCCGGAAGCGTTGCGCGCCGCCGTCGTCGAGCACGGCGCCGACCTCGGGATCGCGCACGACGGCGACGCCGACCGCTGTGTCGCCGTCGACGCCGCGGGTGAGCTCGTCGACGGCGACCAGATCATGGCCGTCCTCGCGCTCGCCCTCGCCGAGACCGGTGAGCTGACGAAGAACACCCTGGTCGCGACCGTGATGAGCAACCTCGGGCTCCACCTGGCGATGCGCGCGCACGACATCAACCTCGTCACCACCGCCGTCGGCGACCGCTACGTCCTCGAGGAGCTCCGCGCGAGCGGGTTCGCGCTCGGCGGCGAGCAGTCGGGCCACGTCGTCCTTCCCGCCTACGCGACCACCGGCGACGGCCTCCTCACCGCGCTGCGTGTGATGAGCCGCATGGCGTCGACCGGCAAATCGCTCGCCGAGCTCGCCGCGGTCATGAACCGCCTGCCGCAGGTGCTGGTGAACGTCCCGGTGGCGGACAAGGCGGCGGTCGCCGTCTCGGCCGCGGTCCGCGACGCCGTCGGCGCCGTCGAGGCCGAACTCGGCGAGGAAGGCCGTGTCCTGCTGCGCCCGTCGGGCACCGAGCAGCTGGTCCGGGTCATGGTCGAGGCCACCGCGCACGACACCGCACAGGCGGCAGCGGACCGGCTCGCGGGAGTCGTCTCCTCCGCCTCGTAACCCCTCTCACGATCTCCCCAAGTCGCTGCGCCGGTGTTACCGGCCCGGTACATTCCGTGTGCGGATACCTAGGGGAGGGTGACGGTGGCCGGTAAAGGGCACAAGGTCGATCCAGCGCAGCTGAACGAGGCAGCCAAGGTCCTGCAGGACCTGCCCAAGCAGGTCTGCGAAGGGCCGATCGGGGCGGTCGAGCAGATCAACCTGAGCGCGGCGAGTTTCGGCCCGGCGCACGGGGACTGCTTCAGCGGGTACTCCGCGAGCATCCAGCGCCTGGCGAAGTGCGCGCGCAGTTATCTCGCGGCTTCGGACGAGTTCGGCCGCAAGCTCGCGGCGTCCAAGGACCTCTATCAGTCCAATGAGGACTCCAACGCCGCCGAGATGAGGAAGCACTGATGCCTCTCGCGGACGTCGGTGGCGACACCGGGCACGACATTCCCAGCCGGGCCGAAGTCGAGAAGATCCTCAACGACCCGAACATCGATCGCGACACCAAACGCGAGCTCGCCCTCAACTACATCGACTACATCGAGGACGAGACGCCGGAAAGCTGCGGGTTCGCCAGCGAAGCCGAGCGGAACGGCTTCCGGGACTACATCAAGTCGATGAACGGTGACTGGATCACCGAGGGCGACCTCAACCTCAATGACGGTTCCCTGGTAGAGGTCCAGGCGGCTTACAAGACCGCGCACGAGAAGTACGACGCGAACCAGGCCGCGGGGCGGCAGGGTGATCGCGACGCGCTGAACCGGGACGCGGCGAAGACCCAGGAAATCGCCGGGCGCGCCACCGAGACGGACCCGGGCTGCGCGAATTCGAACGACATCATGGTCCCCGGCCTGTCGGGGTTCAAGGTCTACGAGATCTTCCACCCGCTCTACGTCCGCGCGCTGAGCCTGGCGGGCGGCGGAGCGGCGGTTTCCCTCAGCGAGCTTCAGCGGCTGTACCACGAGCAGGACAACATCCCCTTCAACCTCTTCAAGACGAGCGCGGAGGAGCTGACCGCGGTCGGCACGGCCGTCACCGGGTCCGCGCAGGACGTCTCCGGAAAGCTGGGGAATTCGCTCGGCACCTGGGAAGGCGCCGCGGCCGAACAGGCGCGCGCCTACCAGAAGGCCTATTCGGACAAGACCGGTCTGGTCGCCGAAGCCTTCAAGGCCGCGGGTGACGGTCTGCTGCGGACCACCGCCTCGGTGGGCAAGTTCTGCCGCGAAAAGGTCGAGTGGCTGCAGAAGTGGTTCACCGACAACATCGACGGTGCGACGGCGCAGGACATCGAGCGGATCATCCGCATCGCCGACGGCTCGTGCAGCCACAACGACATCGTCCATTGCATCAAGTTCCTGAGTATCGACGCCAAGAACGCCTACAACAAGGACTGGGGCGACATCGACCAGAGCACCATCGACGAGGTCCTCAAACCTCAGGCGGTGGCCTGGCTGAAGAACGTCTTCCTCGGCTGGTTCGGCAAGCACATCGAGAACTTCCAGCTGGTGTGCAAGAACACGCGCGACGCGATCAACGGCGCGTGGAAGGCGTACTTCGATTCGCTGGGCCAGGTGGTCGAGAATCCGTTCGCGGATCTGGGCAAGACCCCGGAAACGGGCGGCGAGAAGCCCGTCGAAAAGCCGGTCGAGAAGGGCGGTGGCGGCCCGCCCACCAGTGGTGGCGGCGGGCCGTCGCCCGGTGCTGGTGGCGGCCCCGGGCGCATGACGCCGAGCAACACCGTGCTCCCGGAGCCGGAAAAGCCCGAAGTTCCCGGCCAGGAGAAGAACCCGGTCACGGACAAGCCGCTCGACCTCGACCCGGCCACCGGCCAGCCGTATCCGATCGACCCCCGCACGGGTGAGGCGATCAAGAACGGCACCGACGCCGTGCGGCCGGAGCCGGTGACGGTCGAGCAGGGCGACCGCAGGATCTCCATGGCCGAGCCCGGCGCCGACGGGAAGATGGGCATCTCCGTCCAGGACGGCACCGGCCAGGTCAAGGACTACGACCTCGACTTCGGCGACGGCAAGGCCACACCGGACGCGGCGGGCGGACCCGCGCCCCGGGACGGCGCCGAACAGCGTCCGCCGGCGACTCCTGGCCCCGACGGCAAGATCCACATCGAGGACGGCGGCCTCAAGATCACCGCGGAACGGCCGAACGGTCCCGACGGGCCGACGCTGGTGACCGTCGACGACGGTTCGGGACAGCCGTCGAAGTACACCCTGGGTGAAGACGAAGCCGCGGGTGGCCGTCACGCGAACCCGGATTCCACGCCGCAGCCTGCCGGAAGGCATGCCGCGACACAGCCTGTCGAAGAGCAGGCTGTTCGCTCGCACGACGGCACGTCCGGTGGGGCCGGCGGCGGAACACCCGCGCCCGGTCAGCAGACCGAACCGGTGGTGGCGGCCGCGGACGGCGACTCCGAATCGACGACCGCCCAATCGCTGAGCGACCCGTTCGAAGGCGGGGACAACGGTCTTGGTGACACGTCGGATCCGGCTGGGACCGGTGGCGGCGGGGCCGCTCCCTCGACGTCGTCCGGGCTCGGCTCCGCTCCGGGAGGGGGCGCCCAGGATCCGGCCGCGGCCGGTGCGGGGATGATGGGCGGCATGGGCATGATGGGCGGCGGCGCGGCCGGAGGCGGGCAAGGTTCCGGCGAAGACCAGCAGCGCACGTCCAGCGGATACCGGGTCGACGGGGGCCTGTTCGACACCGCGACGACGGGCAGCCGGATCAGCGGCTCGCTCGACGACGACGGCGTCATCGGCTTCCGTTAAGGGGAGGGGTCAGTGAATCCTGAGGAGGATCTCGCCGGACTCCGGCACAAGCTGGCCGGGCTGGAGCGGGAGAACGGCGACCGGATGTACCTGGTCGACAACCGGGCGGCCAAGGTGATCGAGGAGACCAAGGCGGCGGGCGAGCAGCTCAAGCAGGAAACGGGCGCGGCGCTCGCGGCCCGGAGCGAGCAGAAGCGGCGCGCGGAGGCCGCGGGTGGCTGGGAGACCGAGTCGACGCTCAGCGAGAAGGTCGAGGACGACGGCGACTTCGGGTTCGAGGAGGACGAGGCCGAGAACGAGCGCCGTGCCGGATATCGGACGGCCGAGGAGCCGCCGATCGCGTATCGGCCGCCTGCTCCGTCCGTTCCCGCGCCGCCGCAGCCCCCTCCGCCTCCGCCTGCGCCGGAAGAGCGTCCGGCCGGGCGGCATCGGCGAGCGGCCGCCGCGCGGGGTGATGACGACGATTTCGCCAACACCGACTGGCTGGCGACCTGAGCGGTCAGGTTCGCAGCGTCACGACGGCCTGCTCGACGCCGTGGAAGACGGCGTGCGTCTTGTACCGCACCTCCTCGGCGACGTGGTCGGGAGTCAGGATCTCGGCAAGGGCGCGAAGCGCGACTTCGCCCTCGGCGACCGCGATTCGCGAGCCGGGGCAGGTGTGCCGGCCGAGGCCGAAGGCGAGTTCGGCGTCGGGGCCCAGCGGGATGGCCAGTTTGTCGCCGGTCGTGAAGTTCTTGCCCGCCAGGGAGAACGGCGTGGTCACGCGGCGGGCGGCGAAGCGGGTCGGAGCGATTTCGTGGATCAGGCCGCGTACGTCGTCGAGGACGTCGGGACGGCGTAGGAGTTCGAGACCGGCGAGGGCGAGGAAGTTCATGGAGTTCTCGTACGCCGCGTGGGCGAGCATCACCGGCGTGATCATCAGCTCGTCTTCGGTGATCCGGCCTGCTTCGTGCGCTTCGCGGAGCAGGGCCAGCCCGCCGCCTTCGACGGCCGTCGCCTTGAGGAAGAACATCGCGACCCTGAGCGCGGCGGTGTCGGCTCCTGCGGGCCCGCCCGACCAGACGTCCAGATTCGCGGCGGTTTCCGAAAGGTTCGTCAGCAGCTTCTCGCCGAGTGGCTCGACAGTGCCCAGCACCGCCTCCGTCACCTTGGCCGCCACCGGCCTGGCGAAATCGGCCACCAGGTCGAAGCGCGCACTCGACTTTAGCGGGCTAATCGTGACGCGCAGGTCTGTGAGCAGGGCATTCGGGAGGGGTTCCACCAGGGCGATGACCTCCTTGACGACGGCGCGGAGCCGCCGGTGGTCCGCGCCGTCCATCAGCAGGAGGTTCGGTGTCTCGGCGGCGGCACCACCCGGGTTCGAGCTGAGCTCGCGGTCGCGCAGGGCCTTGACGCGATCCGCCGGATCGTCCAGCACGAAGAAGTCGTCCACGTTCGTATGATGCCCATGCGCGGCCGGAGGATGTGCCAGTGCCTTCAAAACCGTCACCAGAAGTGCCCGAGGAAGTGTTGCGGACGCCGCTCTTGCTCCGCCTGCTCGAACGTGCCGACGTCGATCGGCCGGCGTACACGCACCTCGACTGCTCGAACCGGTACGAGCCCGTCGAGGACACCCTGACCTGGGCCGAACTGCTCGTCCACGTCCGCGCTGTCGCCGCGAAGCTGCGTGACGTGATCCAGCCGGGAGACCGCGTCGCGATCACGGCGCGGCAGGACCTCTCTTATGTCGTCGCTTTCTTCGGTGCCCTGTACGCCGGCGCTGTCGCGGTGCCGCTGTCCGCGCCGGACGTCCGCGCCCACCGCGAGCGGCTCGTCGGTGTCCTCAACGACTGCGACGCCGGCATCTGGCTCACGTCGGAGGCCCTGGTCGAGCGGCTGGCGGAGTTCACCGCGGCCGAGCCGGTTCCGGCGCCCCGCGAGATCATCGCCGTCGACACCCTGCCGCTGGACCCGGCCGACCAGTCGCCGCCGTCGCCGGTCTCCCCAGAAGACTCCGCCTACCTGCAGTACACCTCCGGCACGACGCGATCACCGGCAGGCGTGATCATCACGCATCGGGCGTTGTCGGCCGCCTGCTGGCAGATCTGCGACGCCTACGACGTCGACGAGCGGATCACCTGCGTCGGCTGGATCCCGTTCTTCCACGACATGGGGCTGGCGCAGTTGCTCGCCGGGACGATGCACTCCGGCGGCCGGACGGTGTTCATCGCGCCGCTGGAGTTCATCCGGCGCCCGGAGCGCTGGCTGCTGCTGATGTCGTCGTATCCGAACACGCTCACCGCGGCCCCGAACTTCGCGTACGACCTGGTGACCGAGGCCGTGCCCGAGTCGAAGCGCGCCGAGTACGACCTCTCGACGGTGTCGATCGCGCTCAGCGGCAGCGAACCGGTCCGGGCGGCGACCGTCCGGGAGTTCCTCGCCGCATACGAGCCCCACGGTTTCCCGAGGGGCGCGTTCCGGCCGTCCTACGGTCTGGCCGAGGCCACGGTCTACGTCGCCAGCGGCGACTCCAGCGGTCCCGTGGTGACCGAAGTGGACGGCCGGGAGATCGTCGAGATCGGCTGGCCCAGGGGGCAACGGGTCCGCGTCGTGCCCCCGCCGGATCGCGTTTTGCCCGCTAAAGTCGACGCGGGCGAGATCTGGGTCAAGGGGCCCAACGTGGCCGCCGGGTACTGGCGCCGCCCGGAGTTGACCGCCGAGGTGTTCGATGCCGAGCTCGACGGCGAAGGCGGCTGGCTCCGCACCGGCGACCTCGGCATGATCCGCGACGGCAGGCTGTCGGTGACCGGCCGGATCAAGGACCTGATCATCATCGACGGCCGCAATCACAGCCCCCACGACATCGAGGAGACGGTCGCCGCCGCGCACCCTCTTCTCGGGCCCGACCGAGTCGCCGCGTTCTCGGTCGACGGCGACGAGGGCGAGGGTGTCGTCGTGGTCGCCGAGCGCGCTCGGAAGGCCCCGGACTTCGACGAAGCCGAGATCGCGCGGGCCGCCACCCGCGCCGTCGCCGAGCGGCACGACGTGCGGCTTCGTGCCTTCTTCCTGGTCAAACCCGGCGGACTGCCGAGGACCTCCAGCGGCAAGGTCGCGCGTTCCGCGGCCAGAACGCGGTACTGGACCGCGGATGGGACAGAATTCCCCCATGGCAGCTGACGGGAGCGAGTACGTCGACGAGATCAAGGCCCTCGTCTGCGAGACCTTCGACGTCGATCCGGACACCATCGACGAGAACACGCCGTTCGCCGAGATGGGCGTCGACTCCCGGCGCCGCGTCCGGCTCCTGGCGACGGTCGAGGTGGAGTTCGGCATCGACATCGACCTCGACGAGCTGGATCGCCTGGTCGACATCCGCGGCGCGGCCACCGTGCTCGCCGAAGCCGTCGAAGCGGGCGCGAAACCGCGAAAGCGCGGTCTACCAGGCTTCTTGCGCCGAAATCGTTTGAGTTAGCAAAGGTGTGAATGTTCCTGCGGTCCGGATGACCGGTGGGTACATTCTGTGTGCATATGCGATGGCACCTGATGCCGCCGGCGTGCGTCGTAGGTAGGACAACGAGGCGGATACAGCGGGACGAAGGGGGCACCGGTCATGCCGGACGGGGGCTACAAAGCCGATTCAGAGGCGATGCTCACGGCGTCGACGTCGTTGGAGCGCGCGGCTGAGAAAACGACGTCCGAGGCGGGGAAGGTGGGGCCGACCCAGGTCGGGCCCGAAAACTTCGGCCGGGTCCACAAGGACTACCAAAAGGGCTACGCCACCGGGATTCTCGCCATTTCCGACGCGATGAAGGGGTACGCGGGCCAGCTCACCCAGCTCGCCGGCGGCGTCAGCACCGCGTCGACCCGCTACACCTCGTCCGACCAGGCGAACGCCGCGGCTGCCAACAAGGCGGGAGCCCAGTAATGAGCCAACCGACGCAAGCACAGATCAACGAGATCCTGAACGACCCGTACGTCACGCAGGGCACCAAAGACGCCTTGCTGATGCCGTTCGGCAACCGGGAAGAGGCGTACAAGAAGGCCGTCGCCGAACGTGACTCGAACGCCGCAGGGGACAAGAAGCAGGCGGCCGACACGAAGCAGGCCGACAAGGACCTCGACGCGATGTCCCGGCCGGCCGCGGGTGGTTCCACCACCAAATCCGACCAGGTGCTCGACCTAGGGAAGCCGGCACTGGACTTCTTCTCCGACTGGGCCGAGCAGGTCTGGAACAAGATGCCGGAGAAGTCGGGCGAAATCAGCTACAAGACCGACATCTGGGACCGGTTCCACGAGAACCGTGAGATCAACTTCCAGAAGATGTTCGACGAGGTCGAAGATCTCGCCGACGCGAAGAAGGTCGTCGAGCAGACCCAGAAGGACGCGACGGCGGCACTGACCACGCTCTTCCACGACTGGAAGGGCGAGGGCGCGACAGCCGCGAAGGTCAAGTACGAGCAGCGGATCCAGCCCGACGCGAAAGAACTCATCGCGCAGATGGACGGCGCCATCAAGCTGGTGCCGTCGACCATCGACAAGATCTACAGCGCGCTCAAGCTGAAGGTCGACGAAACGCTGAAGCTCCGGGTCGACAAGGTCGCCACGGCGCCGTTGTACATCGCGAAGCAGGTCGTCGAGATCGCGAACGGCAAGGTCGACTCCAAAGAAAAGCTCATGGACGTCGCGTACTGGCTCGATTCCGCGTGTCCGGGCAACAATCTCGCCGAACGCCTGCGTCACGACGACTGCGATCTGAACGACGAGAACAAGGATTACGCGATCGGGGCCGCGAAGCAGTGGCTGAAGGGCTCGTTCGCCACCGAGTTCGGTGAGCGCTTCGAGAACTTCAAGAAGCTCTGCAAGAACGCGACCGAGACGATCAACACGCAGTACCACGAGCTTTCGCGGTTCATGGAGGACTACACGAACCCGTTCCCCGCGCCGGGGTCCGAGAAGCCGCCCATCGACGACGGCAAGGGCAAGGACAAGGGTGGCGGCGGTGACACCGGTGGCGGCACCGGCGGCGGTACGGGCGGCGGAACCGGAGGTGGAAGCGGGAGCGGCGGCGGTGCCAGCACCCCGCCTGCCGCCACGGTCCCCGAGACGCCGAAGCCGGAGGACAAGCCCGCCGAGGGCATGAACCCGGTCACCGGCAAGCCGCTCGAGCTGGACCCCGAGACCGGCAAGCCGTACCCGATCGACCCGGCGACGGGCGAGGCGATCAAGGACGGCATCGACGGTCAGGACACCATGACCGTCCAAAAGGGCGACAACAAGATCGAGATGACCGAGCCGGACAAAGACGGCAAAATGGACATCAAGGTCGACGACGGCAAGGGCAACGAGAAGGACTACAAGCTCGACTTCGACGACCCGAAGGGCGAAGAGGGCAAGGACGGCAAGCCCGGCGAAGAGGGTAAGGACGGCGAGTTCGGGCCGAAGGGCACGGTCAAGGAGGGCGAGCCCGGCCCCGACGGCGTCTACCGGCCCGGTCCGGACGGCAAGATCCACATCCAGGACGGCAACCTCAAGATCACCGCCGAGCAGCCGCAGGGCCCGAACGGCCCGACCGTGGTGACCGTCGACGACGGCAAGGGCGAGCCGACCACCTACACCCTCGACGAAAAGGGTGAGAAGAAGGAGCTCAAGCCCGGCGACACCCTCGAGACCGACGACATCAAGAACGGCCTCGACGACCGGAACCCCGGCAACCCGCAGCCCGGCAAGCCCGAAGACGTTCGTCCCATGCCCGCCCCGGCTGACGGCATCGCCCCTCCCGGTGGCGGCGGTGGGGGTGGCTTCAGCGCTCCCGGCGGAGTCGAGGTCGGCGTCGGTGCCGAAGGGACCGCTTCGGTGTCGGCGGAGGCCGAAGCCGCCGCGGGCGGCGCGTCGGGCTCCAGCGGTGATGGCACCGTTCCGACCGCCGGTGGCGGTGGCAGCTTCGAAAGCGCGATCGGCAGCCCGCTCGAAGGTGCTTCGGCGGGGTCGCTGAACGAAGCGGGTTCGCTGGAAGCGGGCTTGCAGTCAGGAGGCGGCGCGCAGCCTGCCGGCGCCGAGGGCGGTCTCGGGATGGCTCCCGGCGGGATGGACCCGGCGCCCGCGAACGCCGGTGCCGCGAGCTCGCCCGCCGGAATGGGCGGCATGATGGGTGGAATGGGCGCCATGGGCGGCGCGGCCGGCGGTGGCGGGGGTGACACGCAGCGCGGGTCGAGCCAGTACCGCGTCGAGGGTGGCATTTTCGAGACCAGTGGCGCGGGCGGCCGGATCAGCGGATCGCTCGACGACGAGGGTGGCGACCGTTCGATCAGCTACGAGCGATGATCGCCTGACCGGGGAACGAGGGAGGACCGATGAGCGCTGTTGACCGGCTGGCGGCCGCCATGTCCAGGCAGGACGCCGCCATCACGGAGCAGTTGGAGCAGCGCGGGCTGCGGGAGCGGCATCTCGCCGACGCCAAGGCCCAGGCGGTGGACACCATGCAGAAGGACGCCGCCATCCATGACAAGTACGCCGCGCACATGCAGGAGCTGGGGAAGCGGAGCAAGGAGGCGGGTGGCTGGCTGACCGGCAAGACGACCGCCGACCGCAGCCACACGATCGGCTTCGACATCGAGGACGACGAAAAGCCGGACGCCCGGTTCGCCGAGTTCGGTGCCCGTGCCGACGTGTCGCGGCCGGCGCCGCCTCCGCCGCCGATCCCGGTCGCGCCGGGGGTGCCCGGAATGCCGGCGACGGTGGACGTCCCGCCTGCGGCGCCGACGCCCGCTCCCAGCGGCGCGGCGCCCGAAGAGCCCGGCACGCCCGCGCGTCGCCGCGGTCGTCACGCCCGTGACGACAAGGGATTCGACGACGACGATTTCTCGAACAACTCGTGGATGGTCGACTGACCGGCTTCCCGCACTTCAGGGCCCGGCTCGCCAGAGCCGGGCCCTTTCTTTTGGCCCTCTGGCGCCGCGTCGCGTTTAGCGGGCTAATCGCGATCTGGGCGCCGGGCCGCCAGGGTGCGGGATCGCCTTTAGCGGGCTAAACGCGATCCGGGCGGCGCGTCGCGTTTAGCGGGCTAAACGCGATCTGGGCGTCAGGCGGCGGGTTTGTCCTGGAGCTCGATGGGGGCGCGTTTGACGTCGGCGTCGAGCAGGGGCTGGTACTTCGTCGTCCCCGTCAGGTGAGTGAGGAAGAACGCGGTGAACAGCGCCCGCGTCAGCTGTTGGGTCCCGCGGTGAGGCTTCCCGTGCAGCAGCAGCTGGCTCCAGTGCCTGCCCTCGGTGACGCCGAGGTGCGACGACTTCCCGAGCGTGCGCAGCTGCACCGGCCCGCCCCACGCGTCCGCGATGGCCTCGGCGTGTCCGACGGGCGGCGCGACCAGGTCTTCGCCCGCCGCGAGGTGCAGGCCGGGGGCGGTCACCGAGCGGGCCGACACCGTCGCCGGCGGCAGCGTCTGCGCGGGGGTGATGGTCGCGACCGCGCGGATCTCGGGCCGCTCGTCGTTCTCGGCGGCCTGCGCGGCGGCCAGTACCGCCGAGCCGCCACCGGTCGAATGCCCGGCCAGGCCGAGTTTCGCCGGGTCGACGCTGATGCCGTCCGGTCCGAGGCGGACCGTCGTGATCAAGTCGAGCGTCGTGAGCAGGTCACCGGCCAGCAGCCGGTGCGACGGCAGCGGACCGCGCTGGGTGGCCGGGGCCGCCGCGACGATGCCCCAGCTCGCGAGGTGCCGGAGCAGATGCCGGTAGCTCCCGGTGGGCTGCAACCAGCCGTGCCCGAACGCGATCGCGGGCAGACCGAGTCCCGAACGGGGGGTGAACACGACGCCGGGCAGTCCGACCAGGGCGAGGTTGCCGCGCAGAACCTCGTGCGGACCTGGGTGGGACAGCTCCGCGAGCAGCTGCTTGGGCTTGCTGGCCATGCTCGTGACCTTACTGCCCGCGCCCCCGTCCGGCCCGCGCGCCGCCCCGGCGTTCGCCTTTAGCGGGCTAATCGCGCTGCTTAGCGTGCCTAAGCGTCGCGTTTAGCCCGCTAAACGCAGGTGCGGGCGCCCGGGCGAAGGGGCCGAATTTCCGTCGTTAGGCTGGTGGCCGTGTGTGGAATCGTGGGATACGTCGGACACCGCCCGGCCCTGGACGTCGTCATCGGCGGCCTGCGCAGGATGGAGTACCGCGGCTATGACTCGGCAGGCGTCGCAGTCCTCGACGGCGCCGGCGCGCTGAACGTCGAGCGTAAAGCGGGCCGCCTGGCCAACCTGGAGACCCAGCTCGACGCGGTCGGCAGGGACGCCTTCACCGGCACCGCCGGGATGGGCCACACCCGCTGGGCCACCCACGGTGCCCCGGTCGATCGCAACTCGCACCCGCACCGCGACGCCTCCCAGCGCGTCGCCGTCGTGCACAACGGCATCATCGAGAACTTCGCCGCCCTGCGCGCCGAGCTCGAGGCCGAAGGCGTCGAGATGGCGAGCGACACCGACTCCGAGACCGCCGCGCACCTGATCGCCCGCGCGTACACCGAGGGCGACACGAAGGGCGACTTCGCGGCGAGCGTCGCCGCGGTCTGCCGTCGTCTCGAAGGCGCGTTCACCCTGGTCGTGACCATCGCCGACCAGCCGGACACCGTCGTCGCCGCCCGCCGTTCTTCGCCGCTGGTCGTCGGCGTCGGCGAGGGCGAGCACTTCGTCGCCTCCGACGTCGCCGCGTTCATCGAGCACACCCGCGAGGCGGTCGAGCTAGGCCAGGACCAGCTCGTCGTGATCACCCGCGACGGCTACGAGGTCACCGACTTCCACGGCGACGCCGCCCAGGCAAAGCCGTTCACCGTCGACTGGGACCTCTCGGCCGCGGAAAAGGGCGGCCACGAGTACTTCATGCTCAAGGAGATCGAGGAGCAGCCGGAGGCGCTGGCGAACACGCTGCGCGGCCACTTCGACGGCGGCCGGATCATCCTCGACGAGCAGCGCATCTCCGACCAGGACCTGCGTGACGTCGACAAGGTCTTCGTCGTCGCCTGTGGTTCCGCGTACCACTCGGGCCTCGTCGCCAAGTACGCCATCGAGCACTGGTGCCGCCTCCCGGTCGAGGTGGAGCTGGCCAGCGAGTTCCGCTACCGCGACCCGGTGCTGGACCGCGCGACGCTGGTCGTCGCCGTGTCCCAGTCGGGCGAGACCGCGGACACCCTCGAAGCCGTCCGGCACGCCCGCGAGCAGAAGGCCCGCGTCCTGGCGGTCTGCAACACCAACGGCGCGCAGATCCCGCGCGAGTCCGACGCCGTCCTCTACACGCACGCCGGTCCGGAGATCGGTGTCGCGTCGACGAAGGCGTTCCTCGCGCAGATCGCGGCCAACTACCTGGTCGGCCTGGCGCTCGCGCAGGCCCGCGGCACCAAGTACCCGGACGAGGTCGCCCGCGAGTTCGCCGAACTCGAAGCGATGCCCGCCGCGGTGCAGAAGGTCCTGTCCACTGTGGACCAGGTCCGCGACCTCGGCCGCCGCATCGCCGACTCGAAGGCCGTGCTGTTCCTCGGCCGCCACGTCGGTTTCCCGGTCGCCCTCGAAGGCGCACTGAAGCTCAAGGAACTGGCGTACATGCACGCCGAGGGCTTCGCGGCCGGCGAGCTCAAGCACGGCCCGATCGCGCTGATCGAAGAAGGCCTGCCCGTCGTCGTGGTGATGCCGTCGCCCAAGGGGCGCGCGGTGCTGCACTCGAAGCTCGTGTCGAACATCAGCGAGATCCAGGCGCGCGGCGCCCGCACGATCGTGATCGCGGAGGAGGGCGACGAGACCGTCCGCCCGTTCGCCGACGAACTGATCGAGATCCCGGCCGTGCCGACGCTGCTGCAGCCGCTGGTCTCCACGGTGCCGCTGCAGGTGCTGGCCGCCGAGATCGCCCGCACGCGTGGGTACGACGTCGACAAGCCGCGTAACCTGGCGAAGTCGGTCACCGTCGAGTAAGAGACCGGAGGCGTCGTGCAGGGAATCTGGACCACGGAACGGATTCGCGCGGCGGAGGACCGGTTGCTCGCCGTCACTCCCGATGGCGAGCTCATGCGGCGAGCGGCTTTCGGCCTCGCGGTGCACGCCGCCGAGATGCTGGCCGAGCACACGGGTTCGGTGTCCGGACGGCGGGTGACGTTGCTCGTCGGGTCGGGAAACAACGGCGGTGACGCCTTGTGGGCGGGCGCGTTCCTGCGCCGCCGCAATGTGGCCGTTTCGGCGATCCTGCTGAAGCCCGAACGCGCGCACGGCCCGGGTTTGGCCGCCTTGAAGCGTTCCGGCGGCAAGATCGTGTCCCTTGAGGACGGTCCACAGTGGATCAAACGGGCCGACCTCGTCGTCGATGGGATCGTCGGTATCTCGGCGCGTGGGCCGTTGCGGCCGGACGCCGCCGCGCTGCTGGAGCATGTGAGCTCGCCGGTGCTCGCGGTCGATCTGCCGAGCGGGGTGGATCCGGACACCGGTGCGGTCGATGGCCCGGCGGTCGTGGCCGATCGGACCGTGACCTTCGGCGCGCTCAAGCCGGTGCACGCCCTCGCGCCCGCGTCCTGCGGCGAGGTGTCCCTGGTGGACATCGGACTGCGGCTCAGCGAGCCCGATCTGCAGCGGCTCGATACGGCGGATGTCGCCGCCGCGTGGCCGGTGCCGGGCCCGGACGACGACAAGTACAGCCAGGGCGTGGTCGGGATCGCCGCCGGGTCGGCGACGTATCCGGGGGCTGCCGTGCTCGCGGCCGGGGCGGCGGTGCGGGCGACGTCCGGGCTGGTGCGGTACGCCGGTCATGCGGCGGACGTCGTGCGCGGGCAGTGGCCCGAGATCATCGCGACGGGGTCGGTGACCGACGCGGGCCGGGTGCAGGCCTGGGTGGTCGGGCCGGGGATCGGCACCGGCAACGAGGGCCGGGACGTGCTGCGGTTCGTGCTCGGCCGCGGCGTGCCGGTGTGCGCGGACGCCGACGCGACGACCATCATCGCTCGGTCGCCCGACGTGCTCGACGCACGCGATCCGGACACGCCGCTCGTGCTGACGCCGCACGCGGGAGAGTTCGAGCGGCTCATGGGTGAGCCGCCGGGTGCGGACCGGGTCGCGGCGGCGCGGTCGGCCGCGCGGAAGTACGACGCCGTCGTGCTGTTGAAGGGGCACTGCACGGTGGTCGCGGCGCCGGACGGGCGGGCGCTGGTGAACAGGCCGCGGGGGTCGTGGCTCGCGACGGCCGGTTCGGGGGATGTGCTGTCCGGTCTGGTCGGCGCGTTGCTCGCCTCTGGGCTCGACCCGTGGCTGGCGGCCGGTGCGGCCGCGTACGTCCATTCCCTCGCCGGCGCCCTCGCCGCCGATGGCGCCCCGACCTCGGCCTCCGGCATCCTCGCCGCGGTCCCGGACGCCATCCGGTCCGTCCGCCGCCTCGGCTCCTGACCAGGGCCACGACCTGCGTTTAGCCCCCTAACCGCGCTCTGCGGGCGGGTGCCCTCAGAGCGCGATTAGGGGGCTAAACGCAGGTCGGCCGGCCGGGGGAGGAAGGTGGCAAGAAATTCGGGAGTTATCGAGTTATGTGTTAACTCCGGGCGAATAATCTGGTAAGAAGCAGGTGTGAGCGCCGACACCCACCCCGCCGAGACCGCGATGGTCCGGGTCGTGAACGGTGTCGCCCATGTCTAAGACCAGGCCCTCGGACGCCGCCGTCGAGCACCGGCGCCAGGAGATCCTCGACCACGTCATCGCCACCGGCGAGGTCCGCATCGACGACCTGACCGCCCGCTTCGGCGTCAGCCTGATGACGATGCACCGCGACCTCGACGACCTCGCCGACCGTCGCCTCCTCCGCAAACTCCGCGGCAAGGTCGAGGCCTACCCCGCGACGACCATGGAGTCCGCCGCCCGCTTCCGCGACACCTTCAACCAGGCCACGAAGGACGCCTTGGGCGAGGCCGCCGCGGCGCACGTCCACTCCGGCCAGACGGTCTTCGTCGACGACTCGACCACGCTCTTCCCGCTCGTCCGCCGCCTCGGCCAGGTCGAAGACCTCACCGTCATCACCAACTCGCTCGAAGCCGCCCGCATCCTCGGCCCGGCCAAGAGTGTCGAGGTCGTCCTGGCGGGCGGCCGCTACCACCACGAGTTCGATTCTTGCGCCGGCCCGGACGTCGTCGGGTTCCTCGACCGCACGCACGCCGACATCGCGTTCGTCTCGGTCGCCGCGGTCGCGGTCGGCCGCCTGTTCCACCCGGTCCAGGACTATGCGGAGCTCAAGAAGGCCGCACTGCGCACGGCCGATCGCAACGTCCTGGTCGTCGACAACTCCAAATTCGGCCGCACCGCCACCTACGCGTACGGCGACATCGGCGACTACGACCTCCTGATCACCGACGAAGAGGCGCCGACCGAAGAGATCGAGGCGGCGTTGACCGCGGGAACCGCCATCGAGCAGGTCGAATGCGCACCGGAGGGCCCGGAATATGAGTTCTGATCTGGTGGCCGGAATCGACTCGTCGACCCAGTCGACGAAGGTCGTCGTCTGCGACGCGAACACCGGCGAGATCGTCCGCACCGGCCGCGCCTCGCACCCCGACGGCACCGAGGTCGCCCCCGCCGCGTGGTGGGACGCGTTCCGCGAGGCTACGGACGGCCTGCTCGACGGCGTCGGCGCCATCGGCATCGGCGGCCAGCAGCACGGCATGGTCACCCTCGACGAGGCGGGTGAGGTCGTCCGGCCCGCGCTGCTGTGGAACGACACCCGGTCGGCGAAGGCAGCCGAAGACCTCAGCGGCGAGCTCGGCCCGGAGAGCTGGGCGAAGTCCGTCGGCTCGGTGCCGGTCGCCAGCTTCACCGTCACGAAGCTGCGCTGGATGGCGGAGAACGAGCCGGAGCTGGCCGATCGCGTCGCCCGCGTCCTGCTCCCGCACGACTGGCTGACCTGGCGGCTGCTGGGCGACGGCGCCGAGCCGGTCACCGACCGCGGCGATGCTTCCGGCACCGGATACTTCTCGCCCGCCACCGGCGAATACCGCCAAGACCTCCTCGCGCACGCCTTCGGTGGCCGCACACCCGAGCTGCCCAAGGTCATCGGCCCCGCCGAAGCCGCCGGCCACACCCCGGACGGGGTCCTGGTTTCGGCCGGAACCGGCGACAACATGGCCGCCGCGTTCGGCCTCGAACTCGCCCCTGGCGACGTCGTCGTCTCGCTGGGCACCAGCGGCACAGTCTTCGGCGTCTCCGAAACCGCTAGCGCCGACCCTTCCGGCATCGTCGCGGGCTTCGCCGACGCCACCGGCCGCTTCCTCCCGCTGGCCTGCACCCTCAACGCGGCCCGCGTGCTCACGGCCACGTCCGCGATGCTCGGCGTCGAACTCGCGGAGTTCGACAAGCTGGCGCTCGCCGCCACACCCGGTTCCGGCGGCCTCACCTTCCTTCCTTACCTCGACGGTGAGCGGACGCCGAACCTCCCGGACGCCAAGGGCACGCTCTTCGGCCTCACCCGCGCGAACATGACGCCCGAGAACCTCGCCCGCGCCGCGGTCGAAGGCATGCTGTGCGGCCTCGCCGCCGGTCTCGACGCCCTGCGCGAGCAGGGACACGAAGTCCGCCGCGTGCTCCTGATCGGTGGCGGCGCGCAGTCGGCCGCCGTCCGCGCGGTCGCGCCGATCGTGTTCGGCGTGCCCGTCGTCGTCCCCGAAGTCGCCGAGTACGTCGCGGTCGGTGCCGCGCGGCAGGCAGCCTGGGCCCTCGCTTCCAGCACGGAACCTCCCCGCTGGCAGGAACAGCACGGCTACACCCCACTCGAGCCGACCGAGGCGGACCGCGCCGAGGGGCACCGGATCCAGCAACGGCATCTCGAAGCCCGCGAACTCGGGCACGGCATTTCCGCGAAACCGAAAGAGGACTGAACCGATGGCCACGATCACCTACGACAAGGCGACCCGGCGCTACGCGGGCTCCGAGCGGCCCGCCGTGGATGCACTCGACCTCGAGATCGCCGACGGCGAATTCCTCGTGCTGGTCGGGCCTTCCGGCTGTGGCAAGTCCACCAGCCTGCGGATGCTCGCCGGCCTCGAGGACATCGACGAAGGCGCCGTGTGGATCGGCGACCGCGACGTCACGCAACTGCCGCCGCGTGCCCGCGACATCGCGATGGTGTTCCAGAACTACGCGCTGTACCCGCATATGACCGTGGGCCAGAACATGGGCTTCGCGCTGAAGATCGCGGGCCGCCCGGCGTCGGAGATCAAGCAGAAGGTGCTCGACGCGGCCAAGCTGCTCGACATCGAGCAGTACCTCGACCGCAAGCCGAAAGCGCTCTCCGGTGGTCAGCGCCAGCGCGTCGCGATGGGCCGCGCCATCGTGCGTGAGCCGCAGGTCTTCCTGATGGACGAGCCGCTGTCGAACCTCGACGCGAAGCTGCGTGTCTCCACCCGTACGCAGATCGCCGCGCTGCAGCGCCGCCTCGGCGTCACCACCGTGTACGTCACGCACGACCAGGTCGAGGCCATGACGATGGGTGACCGGGTCGCGGTCCTCTCGGACGGTCTCCTGCAGCAGTGCGACACCCCGCGCGCCCTGTACGACCGGCCCGCAAACGCTTTCGTCGCCGGTTTCATCGGCTCGCCCGCGATGAACCTGGTCACCGCGAAGCTCACCGAAGACGGCGCCGAGCTGGGTGGCGCGCGGGTGCCGCTGACCCGCGAGATCCTCGCCAAGGCCGACGGCGACACGGTCACCCTCGGCTTCCGTCCGGAGTCGCTCGAGGTGACCACCAGCGAGGACGGCACCGTGCCGGTCAAGGTCGACCTCGTCGAGGAACTCGGCTCGGACGCCTACGTGTACGGCAAGCTGGCCGAGACCGACGCCGAAGGCACGAAGTCGAACGTCGTCACCCGCGTCGACCCGCGCAAGCCGCCGGCCATGGGTGACACGCTGCACCTGCGGATCCGTCCCGACGAGCTGCACGTGTTCTCCGCCACCGACGGGGCGCGCCTGTCCTGAGCCGGTTCGTGGGAAACTGGTGGTCGTTATGACCGCCAGTTTCCCGCGTGCCGAGGTCGTCATCGACCTGTCCGCCATCCGGCACAACGTCGCCCTGCTCGCATCCCGCGCTCTCTCGGCCCAGACCATGGCCGTGGTCAAGGCGGACGGCTACGGGCACGGAGCCCTCGAGGTCGCCCGTGCCGCCGTCGAGGGTGGGGCCACCTGGCTGGGCACCTGCTCCCTCGGCGAGGCGCTCGCGCTGCGCCGGGCTGGGATCGGGGTCCGCCTCTTCAGCTGGCTCGACACTCCCGAAACCGATTTCGCGCCCGCGGTCGCCGAAGACATCGACGTCGCCGTCAGCTCCCTCGACGAGCTGGCGCGTGTGGCCGACGGCGCTCGCCGGGCACGCGACTTTAGCGGGCTAAACGCGATCTGCCGGGTGCACCTCAAGATCGACACCGGGTTGTCCCGAAACGGCTGCCCACCTGCGGAATGGCCGGCCTTGGTCAAGGCCGCGGCGGCCGCGAAGCCGCTCATCGAGGTCGTCGCGATCTGGTCGCACCTCGCCTGCGCCGACGAGCCCGGCCACCCGTCCATCGACGCGCAGGCCAAGCGATTCGACGAGGGCTACGACATCGCGCGCGCCGCCGGCCTGAACCCGATGCGGCACATTGCGAACTCCGCCGCCGTGCTGACCAGGCCCGACCTGCACTTCGACCTCGTGCGCCCCGGGATCGCGATCTACGGGCTGAACCCGGTGCCCACCGGCGACGATCTCCGCCCGGCCATGACCTTCAAGTCGTCGGTCGTGCTCACGAAGCGGATCCCGGCAGGCGAATCGGTCTCGTACGGCCACAGCTGGACGGCCGAACGCGACACCACCCTCGCGCTGGTCCCCGTCGGATACGCCGACGGCGTGCCGCGGTCGCTGTCCGGACGGATGGACGTCCTGCTCGGCGGAAAGCGACGGCCGGTCGTCGGCCGCGTCTGCATGGACCAGCTCATCGTCGACTGCGGAGACGACGAGCCGTCCATCGGCAGCGAAGTGATCCTTTTCGGCAAGGGCGCGTTTGGCGAGCCCACGGCGCGGGAATGGGCGGACAAGCTGGGGACGATCGACTACGAGATCGTGACTTCGATGTACCGCCCGCGTGTCCACCGGACGTATCTGGAGGCAGGCTCGTGACACCTTCACGAAGACTGCTGGCCATCGTCGGCGGCGTCGGGGCCGTGGCCACCGGCACCGCCGCGGCGATCGCCGTCGCCGCACAGCAGCGGCGGCAGAGTGAGGACCCGTTCGTGGACGAGCCGTTGGGGGATCTCGCACCGGATCGGACGTCGACAGTGGCGGCGGAGGACGGCACGCCGCTCGCGGTCGAGGAGATCGATCCGGGCGATGGGGGAGAACCGGAGCTGACCGTCGTCGGTGTGCACGGTTTCGCGTTGTCGAAGCGCTGCTGGCATTTCCAGCGGCGAGACCTCGCGTCGCTGAGGCTGCCGCGGGTGCGTCAGGTGTACTTCGACCATCGCGGGCACGGGCAATCCGGCGCCGCGACCGCCGAGACCAGCACCATCGAGCAGCTGGCGCGCGACCTCGACATGGTCCTGCGTTCGGTGGTGCCGGAGGGGCCCATCGTGCTCATGGGGCACTCGATGGGCGGCATGGTGATCATGGAGCTCGCCGCCGAGCATCCCGAGCTGTTCGAGGACCGTGTCTGCGGCGTCGCGTTCATCGCGACCGCGGCGGGCGAAGTCGGTGCTCGGGGGCTTCCGAGATCACTGCTCTCGAAGTACAACCCGCTCACGCGAGGCGTCGGCGGGCTGGCCGGGTGGCAGCCGGGGCTCGTCGAATTCGTGCGCGCGGCGGGTGGGCAGCTGACCCGGCAGGCCGTGCGCAGGCTGGCCTTCGGCAGCCGTGACGTGTCTCCTCGACTTGTCGACTTCATGCTGGAAATGCTCGAAGTCACGCCGGTGCGCGGGCTCGTGAACTTCGTCGACACGCTCGGCAGCCACAACCGGTACGCCGCGCTCGCCGGGCTGAAGCACGCGCACGTGCTGGTCGTCGGCGGGGATTCCGACCGGTTCACGCCGATCGCGCACGCCGAGCGGATCGCGGCGGAGCTGCCGGACGCGGAGCTGGTGCGCGTCCGCGGCGCGGGGCACATGGTGCAGCTGGAACAACCCGAACTGGTGAACAGCCACCTGATCGACTTGGTGCAACGATGCACCGGCACCGATGGTGAGACTTCCGAACGGCGGACCTGGTGGTGGCAACGCTGATGAATTTCGCTTTCCCGACTCCCGAAGCGACGATGGAATTCGGGCGAGAGCTGGGACGTTCGCTGCGCGCGGGCGACCTTGTGCTGCTCGCCGGGCCGCTCGGGGCGGGCAAGACGACGCTGACCCGCGGGATCGCGGACGGTCTCGGGGTCGGCGGGCGGGTCAGCTCGCCGACGTTCGTGCTCGCCAGGGTGCATCCGGCTGGGGCTTCTGGGGTCGCGCTGGTGCACGTCGACGCGTACCGGCTCGGCGGGGATCTCTCGCAGCTGGACGATCTGGATCTCGACACCGAACTGGAGCGGTCCGCGTTGGTCGTCGAGTGGGGTGAAGGCTCCGCCGAGCGCCTGTCGGACGACTACCTCGTCGTGCGTCTGGAGCGCCGCGAAGACGATGTCCGCATGGTCACCCTGGAGCCGCACGGCACCTGGACGTCCCGCACGCCCGACCTGCGTTTAGCGGGCTAATCGCGATCCGCGGGGCGACTTGCGTTTAGCGGGCTAATCGCGATCCGGTGCCACAGATCGCGATTAGCCCGCTAAACGCAGGTCGGCGCGGGACCGACGACGGAGCGCGCGATTCCCAGGTCCACCAGGTCTTGGGGGCGCAGGCGGAGTCGGTCTGCGAGGGCGGGGGCCTCGTCGGCGGGCAGTTTGAGGATCGCCGCGGCCGCCTCGGGCGACGTCACCGAGAAGTAAGCGTTGGGCGTCACCCACGTCGACCCCGGCGCCGCGAACGCCAGCGCGCCCCCGGAACCGCCTTCCCCGATCACGAGGGTCGTGATCGGCACGGCCGCACAAGCGACCGCCTCGAACAACTCCGCGATCGCCCCGCCGGCCCCGGCCCGCTCGGCCGCCTCGTCATTCGCCGCTCCGGGAGTGTCGACGAGGGTGAGGATCGGGATTCCGAGCCTCGACGCGAGCCGCACCAGACGCGCCGCCGTCCGAAAACCCGCGGGCGATGTCGGTGTCCCGCACTGCGCCGCGTACGCGATCGCTCGGCCATCGCGCCAGCCGAAGCCACACAAGACACCGGAGTCGACCCCGCCGCATCGATCGCCCGAGACATCCTCGCGCCAGTCGAAGTACACGTCGAGATACTCCGCCGCCCTCGGCCGCTCGGCGGAGCGCGCGGCTTGGACCGCATCCCACCCGCTGTCGGGCAAGTCCGTCGCTCCGAGCGCGCCCGGCGGCTCCGCGGCTTCCGGCGTCGGCGAAGTCAGAAGGCGTAGCCACCGGTCCAGTGCCGCGGGAAGGTCGGCCGACCCCACGATCTGGTCGACCTGGCCCCACGCGAGCTTCGCTTCGGCCGTGTACGCCTCTGGAGAAGCGTCGGCAGGCCGCACGCGGGAACCGGCGAAACCGACCTGCGCCCCGGGCAGCGCGAGAACGACGTCGGCGCTCGCACCGAGAGTCGCCCAGCCGCCGCCCGTCGTCGGGTCGCGCAGCACCGAGATCTGAGGCACCGACCGGGCTCCGGCCGCAGCCCGCGCGATGCGCTGCAACTGCGAAAGCGCCCGCATCCCGTGCTGCATGCGGCTGCCGCCGGTCGCGATCAGCGACACCACCGGCAACCGGGATTCGACCGCCCGCGCGAACGCCGCTTCGACGCGATCACCGGTCCGCTGACCGATCGACCCGCCCAGGAAGCCGAACTCGAACGCGATCACGACCGCCTCGACGTCACCGATCCTGGCGGTCCCGCAGACCACGGACTCGTCTTCTCCGGTCCGCTCTTCGGCGGCTTCGCGTGCCGAGCGGTAACCCGGCCAGCCGATCGGCCCGTCGTCCGGTTCCTCGGAACGCGGAACCTTCAGATCCTCGAAACCGGTCGCGATCTCCTTGATGACGGACCGCGCCGAGGACCTGCTCATCCGAGCGCCCGCTTCATGACCTTGCCCATGTCGTTGCGCGGCAACGCTTCCAGGTAACGGACCACGCGAGGCCGTTTGTGCGGCGACAACAGGCGCGAGACGTGGTCGGCGAGTTCGGACTCCGCCGGGCGTTCTCCGTCGGGCACCACCCAGGCCACGATGCGCTCGCCGAGGTCGTCGTCGGGCTCGCCGGTCACCGCCACCTCCGCGACGCCGGGATGTTCCATGAGCGCGTTCTCGATCTCACCCGCGCCGATCTTGTAGCCGCCGCTCTTGATCAGATCCGTCGCCTTCCGGCCGACGATCTTCACGTACCCGGCCGCGTCGCGCGTCGCCATGTCGCCGGTCCGGAACCAGCCGTCGTCGAAGGCGGCTTCGGTGGCGTCGGGGCGGTTGAGGTACTCGGTGAACAGGTTCGGACCGCGGACCTGGATCTCGCCGACGGTCTCGATCTCATCGACGGGCTGGCCCGCTTCGTCGACCAGTCGTAGATCGACGCCGCGCAGCGGGACACCGACCGTGCCGGGGACGTGCTCGCCGTCGGCGCGGATGCTGGTGTTCATGAGGGTCTCGGTCATCCCGTAGCGCTCGATCACGCGCCGGCCGGTCGCCGCGGTGATGCGCTGATGGTCGTGGACGGGCAGCGCGGCCGATCCGGAGACGAGCAGCCGGGCGCTGCTGAGCGCTTCGGCGAGCGACGGGTTTTCGCGGACTTCGCCCGCGATGCGGTGGTACATGGTCGGGACGCCGAACATCATCGTCGCTCCTGCGGCGAGTTCGCGTGCGACACCTTCGGTGGAGAAGCGACCGAGATGCCGGACCGAGCCGCCGCGCCGGAGCGGTCCGAGGATGCCGAGGATCAGGCCGTGCACGTGGAACAGCGGAAGACCGTGGACCAGGACGTCGTCGGCGGTCCATTCCCAGGCGTCCTCGAGCGCGTCGAGAGTGGTAGCGATCGCGCGCCGGGGGAGGACGACGCCCTTGGGCGGGCCGGTGGTGCCGGAGGTGTAGACGATCAGCGCCGGGGCTTCGGCGTCCGGTTCCGCGGGGAGATCGACGGGCGTGCCTTGGAGGACGATGTCGCGGCGCGGCAGGCCGCTTAGTCCCGTGGGCAGGTCGGCGCCCGGTTCGGCGAGAACGAGGACGGGCTCGCTGTCGGTGAGGATGTGCGCGAGCTCGCGCTCGCCGATCTTCGGGTTGAGCGGGATGGCGGGGACGCCGGCGAGCAAGGCGGCGACGACGGCGACGCTGGTGTGCACCGACGGTGTCGCCCAGACGGCGACACGGCCGCTCGGGAGGTCGCGGGCGAGAGTGCCGGCGACGGCCGCGAGGTCGTCGTAGGTGAGGGAGGTGTCGCCGAAGCGGAGCGCCTCCTTGGCCGAGCCGCTCGCCAGCGTGGGGAACAACCGATCGGGCACCGTGTGACCTCCTGCTCGACTCCGCCGGCCGGGCGCGTGGCCCTCGCCAGGACCGTACCGCGCTGCCCACCCGCACCCCTGCGACCTGCTTCACACGGCAGGCCGACCTGCGTTTAGCCCCCTAATCGCGATCTGTGGGTCTGGAGCGCCAATGCCCACCGGATCGCGTTTAGCCCGCTAAACGCGACGTGCGGGCCGGAGAGCGGGAGCGACTTTAGCCCCCTAATCGCGATCCGGCGGCGAGGCGCGGGACCGGGGTGCAGGCCCCGCCGCGCGTCGCGTTTAGCGGGCTAAACGCGATCCGGCGCAGGGGGAGCGGCCGCGCCACCCGATCGCGTTTAGCCCGCTAAACGCGCTCCGGGGCGCTGGTCGTAGGCTGGGTAACCGTGCTGGTACTGGCCATCGACACCTCGACCCCGGCGGTCACCGCGGGCCTCGTCGCCCTGGACGGCGACGTCCTCGAGTCGCGCGGCGACCGCGTCACGGTCGACCCGCGCGCGCACGGCGAGCTGATCACGCCCCACGCCCTCGAAGCCGTCAAGGCCGCGGGCGTCACGCTTCGCGACCTCGACGCCATCGTCTGCGGCGTCGGCCCCGGCCCCTTCACCGGCCTCCGCGCCGGCATGGCCACCGCCGCGTCTCTCGCACACGCCCTCGGCATCCCCGCGTACCCGGTGTGCAGCCTCGACGCGATCGCCGCCGACGTCGCCCCCGGCGAAGCGCCCTTCCTCGTCCTCACCGACGCGAGGCGCCGCGAGGTCTACTGGGCCGCGTACGCCGCCGACGGCTCCCGCACCGACGGCCCCCACGTCGGCCGGCCTGCCGAGCTCGAGACCACCATCAAGGTCGCGGCGGGCGACGGCGCCCTCCTCTACGCGGACGCCCTCGGTGTCCAGCCGCTCGAGCCGCGCTTCCCGTCACCCGTTGGACTGGTCAAAGCGGCTGACTTCGACATCGAGCCCGCCCCGCTCACTCCGCTCTACCTCCGCCGCCCGGACGCCGTCGAACCGGCCGCGCGCAAGAAGGTGACCACGCCGTGAGGCTGGAACCCTTACGCCGCAAGGACATTCCCCGCTGTGTCGAGATAGAGAAGATCCTCTTCCCCGGCGATTCGCCGTGGAGCGCCTACGCCTTCCACGCCGAACTCGACGGCGGCGGCTACTACCTGGTCGCCCGCCCGGATGAAAGCGACGAGGTCATCGGTTACGCCGGACTCGCCGTCGTCGGCCGCCGTGGCGACTACGAGGCGAGCATTCACACGATCGGCGTCGACCCGGCCTACCAGCGCAAGGGCATCGGCACCACGTTGCTGAAGGCGCTCCTCGACCGCGCGGACGAACTCGCCGCGCCCGTCTTCCTCGAAGTCCGCACCGACAACGACGCGGCGATCACGCTCTACGAGCGGCACGGTTTCGAACGTGTCGGCCTCCGGAAGCGCTACTACCAGCCCTCCGGCGCCGACGCCTACACGATGGCCCGCCCGCGGGCCCAGGTCCGAGACGAGGTGGCGGGCTGATGCCGCGCATCATCATGGGCATCGAGAGTTCGTGCGACGAGACCGGCGTCGGCCTCGTCCGCCTGCACGACGACAACACGGTCGAGCTGCTCGCCGACGAGGTCGCCTCCAGCGTCGACCAGCACGCCCGCTTCGGCGGCGTCGTGCCCGAGGTCGCCAGCCGCGCGCACCTGGAGGCGATGGTCCCCACGGTCGAGCGGGCCTTCGAGAAGGCCGGGCTGAAACTGTCCGATGTGGACGCGATCGCGGTCACCGCGGGCCCCGGCCTCGCCGGCGCGCTCCTGGTCGGCGTCGCCGCGGCCAAGGCGTACGCCGCCGCGCTCGACATCCCGCTCTACGGCGTGAACCACCTGGCCGGGCACATCGCCGTCGACACGCTCCAGCACGGCCCGCTGCCCGACCGCTGTCTCGCCCTGCTCGTCTCCGGCGGGCATACGCAATTGCTGCTGGTGGACGACATCGCGTCCGAGATCACCGAACTCGGGTCCACTGTGGACGACGCGGCGGGCGAGGCCTACGACAAGGTCGCCCGCGTGCTCGGCCTGCCGTATCCCGGCGGCCCGCCGATCGACAAGGCCGCCAAGAACGGCGACGGCGCGGCGATCGCGTTCCCCCGCGGGATGACCGGCCCGCGCGACGCCAAGTTCGATTTCTCCTTCTCCGGGCTGAAAACCGCCGTCGCGCGCTGGGTCGAAGGCGCCGAACGCCGCGGCGAGGACATTCCCGTCGACGACGTCGCCGCGTCGTTCCAGGAGGCCGTCGCCGACGTGCTCACCATGAAGGCGATCCGCGCCGCCAAGGAACACGGCGTCGACACGCTGGTGATATCCGGTGGCGTGGCGGCGAATTCGCGGCTGTCCGAACTCGCCGCCGAACGCTGCGCCGAAGCCGGGATCACCCTGCGGGTCCCGCGGCCGCGGCTGTGCACGGACAACGGCGCGATGATCGCCGCGCTCGGCGCGCACGTGGTCGCCGCCGGACGGCCGCGGGCATCGCTCGATTTCTCCGCGAATCCGGCGCTACCGGTGCAGATCGTCTCGATCTAGCGCGATTCCGCGGCGGTGCGCGGGGCTGGGGCGAGATTGAGCAGTTCCTCCAGCGCGGCCACCGACAACGCGGCGGCATTGCCGTCACCGTAAGGGTTTCCGGCGTGCGTCGGATGGAGGTCGCCACGCAGGACCTTCGCCGCGGTGTCCGCGATGAGGCCGGTGTCCGTCCCGACCAGCCAGGCGCAGCCCGCCTCGATGGCTTCGCGCCGTTCGGTGACGTCGCGGAGCACGAGCACTGGCGTGCCGAACGTCGGCGCTTCCTCTTGGATACCACCGGAATCGGTCAGGACGAGCTCGGCGAGCCGCAGCGCGCGCACGAGGTCGGGATACTCGAGCGGTTCGGTGATCGTCACCCGCGGGGTCCCGCCGAGCGCGGTCGTCACCTGGTCCCGCACCGCCGGATTGGGATGCACCGGGAACAGCACTTGGACGTCGCTGTGCTCCGCGACGATCAGTTCGATGGCCGCGAGCGTGCGGCTCAGCGGCTCGCCCCAGGACTCGCGCCGATGCGATGTCACGAGAACGAGACGTTCACCGGCCTCGGCGATTTCCATCTCCAGCAAGGCGAGCGCGGTGTCCCGCGCCGGGAGATCCCGCTCGGCGATCGCGATCACGGCGTCGACGACGGTGTTGCCGGTGATCGCGATCTGCTGGCGTGGAACACCTTCCGTGCGCAGCGCGGCAGCGGCGGCCGGTGTCGGCGCGAGATGCAGGGCGGCGATCCGCGAGATCATCTGCCGCGTCCCCTCTTCGGGGAACGGCGCGGCGAGATCGTGCGTGCGCAGGCCCGCCTCCAGATGCACGACCGGGATGCCCTGCCAGAACGCGGCGAGCGCGCCGGCCAGTCCCGTCGTCGTGTCGCCCTGGACGACGACCGCGGCCGGGGAGACACGGCGCAACACGTCGTCGAGCGCGGGCAGCAGCCCGGAAACGAGTTCCGCCTGCGTGCCGGTGGTCCTGGGCGGGGTGTCGAGCCACGCGTCGACCGGCAGTCCGAACGGGATCAGCGCCTGTTCGACCATGCCCTGATGCTGTCCGCTGTGGACGACGAAGGGCCGTAGGTGCGGGTGCTCCGCCAGTGCCAACGCCAGCGGCGCGAGCTTGACCGCCTCCGGCCGCGTTCCGGCCAGCAACATCACATCCACGCGTTCGCGCTCCTCATCCACGTTTCGAGTGTCCCGCAAAACGCGGGTGATGGCCGCCGGCGCGCGAGGGGCCCACGCCGGCGGCCGTTCCGTCCGGGGAAGCGTCAGCTCCCCATCTCGCCGAGCCGTTTCGTGCGGCGGTAGCCCGCGATGACCGCGATGGTTCCGAGAACCAGCAGGATCACCCCGACGGCCAGCCACCAGCCGACATCGGCCCCGGTGGCGGCGAGGGCACCCACCCCGCCACCGGCGACGCCGACTCCGGCGCCAGGCAACTTGTACATTTCGACCTCACTTCACCCAGGTCAGGCGGTGGTCGCCGGACGCCGGTTGCGGACGACGCGGATACCGACCGGGATGGCGACGGCACCGAGCAGGCCGAGACCGATCCACAGCCCCGCGCCCGAAGCGAGCGGCACGGGCAGACCGGCCGGACCGCAGGTCGCCGACGAGACGATCACGTCACCGGAACCGAGCGGGGTGAGGGCTTCGCCGAGCAGCTTCACGTGGATGGCGTTGACCGTGAGGCTGCCGTCCTGGTTCTTGATCTGCTCGTTCAGGATGATCGTCGCGACGTTGACGGTGCCGAGGCCGACCTTGATCTGCGTGTTCGGCGCGGGCGTCGAGTCGACCGTCCCCGCACTGCCGAGGTTCGCGCCGACCAGGTTGGTCGCACCCTGCACACCCTTCTGGGTCGCGGTGCAGGTGGCTTCGACGACCTTGACGCCGACGTTACCGAGCGCGCTCTTCAGCAGCGGCAAGCCGACATCGGCGGTGCTGGCCTTGGCGGTCACGGCACCGGAGTTGTCGTCGCGCTTGGCTTCGGTGTTGATCGCGCCCGCGGTGAGCACGCCGGTGAGGTCGACCTTCGCGAGGCTGTTGGCGGTCGGCCCGGAGGTCTTCGCCTCGGCGAGCGGCCCGGCTTTCACCGCGTCGAGGCCGAGGAGCTTCACATCGACCTTGACGCCGTACGCGGAGCCGTCGCCGGGGGCCGCCGAGGCGGGCGCCGCGCCGGCGATGGCCACACTCGCCACCACAGCGGCGAGCAGTCCACCTCGTCGCAAGAGGTGCGTGTTCTTCAACTGGTCCTCCGAATTGATTCGTGGGGGGTTTCTCTAGATCTGCGGTCGGCACGAGAGGCGCGACCGTCGCGGACGAATCCTCAGCTGGCCTGACTCGGCTCGCGGATCGTCTATCGCCGAGTGTTTCTTAAATTGAACAGAAAACTGCGAGTATCACCGGATCAGGTGGTCTTGCGGACATTTCCCGCAGGTCGCCGGACGCTTCACTCTTTCGGCCTAGTCAGTTTCTCCACGATCGTGCCGAAAGGGCCCATGATCACGTTGGAAATGCGAACCCCGGTCGAAAGGGCCGGTTCCCGCTGACTTACTCTCGTCGGCGAGTTCCTGTCCGTTGCGCCGGTTCCCCGTCGTCTGCTGCGTCTTTCCTGAGAGGGTCACCGTGGCCGTTGCGAGCGCTCCCTTGCCGAGTTCCAGCCGGTTTCCGCTGCGTATGGCGGTGCTGGCGGTGTTCGCCGTCGCGGTCGGCCTGGTGCTGGCCGAACGTCTGTACCGGGTTTTCGAAGTCCAGCTCTCCGGCCTGATACTGAGGGTCATCACCACATCGGGTGTCTTCGTCGCCGGTGAACGCGAGACTGTCTACTTTGGGTTGTCGGGCGATACTCCACTCGGGTTAAGAATGACTCCGGAATGCTCGTCGGCATTCATGTTGCTGCCACTGCTGCTGGTGACCGCCGTCATGTTGTATTTCCGGCCGAAAAATGCGAAGCGGCTCTTCACTTCGTTGCTTATTTCCGCGATCGTCGTCATTCTTGTCAATCAGATGAGGGTTTTGGCCATCGTCGGCCTCGTGAACGTGATGGGTATCGACGAAGGCTATTACTGGGGACACACCCTGCTCGGTTCGATGGTCAGCGTCCTCGGTGGCGCGATCGCCCTCGTCCTGTTCGTCTGGCTGAGCACCCGCAAGCCCCGCGCCGAACGCGTGGCCGCCTGATGGGCGGCGGCTCGATCAAGATCCTGCTGGCGATCACGCAGGCGTTCGCGCTCACGATGAGCGTGGCGTTCATCGTGTACGTGGTCGTGATCGTCGTGCCGTACCTGCGGCGCAAACCCGCCCCCGTCGGTGACGCCGCCGACTTCACCTGGCACTTCTTCGTTCCGTGCCGGGACGAACAGACCGTCATCCGGGAAACCGTGCGGTACCTGCGATCGACGTTCCGGCATGCGCACGTCTGGGTCGTCGACGACGACTCCGAGGACCGCACGGCGCGGGTGGTTCGGTCGATCTGGCGGCGCAACGGCGGCTACGACCCGTACCTGCACCTCGTTCCCCGGCGCCGCCCGGAGGCGAGGACGGGCAAGGGCGACGCGCTCAACGCGGCGTACCAGGCGCTCAACGACTGGATGGGCCCGGACGCGAGCCGTGACGACGTGGTCGTCGTGGTCGTCGACGCGGACGGGCGGCCGGCGGCGAACTGCCTGGAGGTGTGCGCCGCGGACCATCTCTTCGGCGACGAGACGATCGGCGCCGTCCAGCTCGACGTCTGGATGGGCAACGCCGACACCCGCCCGCCGGGGAAGAACTGGTTTTCCCGTGCTTTCGGGCTGAAGCTGGCCCAGATGCAGGATCTGGAGTTCCGCACGGCCATCGCGGCCATCCAGACCTCGCGCGGCTTCACGGGCACGATCTCCATGGGCGGCAACGGCCAGTTCACGCGACTGTCCGCATTGGACTCGATCGCCGGGCCGGACGAGCAGCCGTGGCGCGGTTCGCTGCTGGAGGATTTCGAACTCGGCGTTCACCTGCTGACCGCGGGCTGGCGGACCGGCTACACCCCGGATTCCCATGTGAAACAGGAAGGCCTGTACAGCCTGCGGCGGTTCCTGGTGCAGCGCACCCGCTGGGGCCAGGGCACGATGCAGTGTTCGCGGTATCTCCGGCGGATCTGGGATTCGCCGCACGTGAGCACACTGGGCGCGGCGGAGATGATGTACTACCTCGCGCAGCCGTGGATGCAGCTGCTCGGCTCGCTGCTGTACCCGATCCCGTTCATCCTGCTGCTCTTCAGCACCGCGGGCGATCCGGCGCAGGTGTGGACCTGGTTCGCCGACGACGGCGCGTGGATCCTGTTCGCCATCTACGGCTCGTTCGGGTTGCTGCCGTTCATCGTCTGGGGCCCGATCTACCAGTTCAAATGCCTGAAGAGCCGCAATGTCCTACGTGGACTGGGGATGGGCTTCGCCTACGCGCTGTACATCTACACGTTCTACATCACGTCGTGGCGGGCGCTGTTCCGGTTGGTGCGCGGCCGCAACGGCTGGTCGAAGACGCGGCGGAACACCGAGCACGCCCCCGGGGTCAAGGTCGCGCTGGACTCCTGACCCCGGGGACGGTTTTCAGAGCGCGGGCAGGATCCGGACGTCGTCCGCCTTCACGAAGGCGATGCGGTGTCCGAACTGGATCTGCACGTACTTCGTCTTGCCCTTGACGACCACGTGGTTCGCCGGGTCGAACGTCGTCGCCGAGTAGTACTCGGAGCCGAGCACGTTGCCGACGGAGTACCGCTGCCCGGCCGAGAACGTGTACGGCAGCGGGACGACCTGCTGCACAGGCACGTTCGCCGGGTAGGCCTCGGCTTCGGGATACGCGCGGCCGAACACCGGCACGGTCGCCAGGCCCGGCTTCGGCGTGACGACCAGGCCGAACGCCGGGCTCGTCGTGCGCTGGTCGCGGAACCAGCCCTTCTGGCCGAGGTACCAGATCGCCGTCCAGCCATCACGCCGCTCGGCGACCACGTATCGCTGGCCGGTCTCCGCCCGGCTGCCGATGTCGGAAACGGCCATCGTGCTCGCCGAACCGTCCGGGCGCAGGCCGATGTCCTTGAGCAGCGGCGCCGAGTCGCTCGGCTCGCTGCGCAGCACGACCGAACCGGAACCCCTTGCCGGGCAAGGCTTTCCGGCGGCCTCGCAGCCGGTGAACGCGGGCTGGTTCGTGGCGAAGTCCGGGGTGATGGTCACCAGCGGCGAGCCGGGACGGCCGAAACCGGAAAGCGGCGCGCCCATCAGCTCGAAGTAGTGCGCCCAGTCCCAGTACGGGCCCGGATCCCAGTGCATGCCCCGGATCGTCGAGGGGAGCGTGCCGGGAACGTTGTCGTGGCCGAGGATGTGCGCGCGGTCGAGCGGGATGTCGTACTTCCGCGCGAGGTAGCCGACGAGCTTCGCGGAGGTGCGGTACATCGCCTCCGTGTACCAAGTGCCCTTCGCGGCGAAGCCCTCGTGCTCGATGCCGACGGACTTCGCGTTGACGTACCAGTTGCCCGCGTGCCAGGCGACGTCCTTGGTCGGCACGTGCTGCGCGATCTGGCCGTCGGACGAGCGGATCGTGTAGTGCCAGCTCACGTACGTCGGGTCGGTGACAAGGTCCATCGCCGTGTCCCAGTAGCCCTCGGTGTCGTGGATGATGATGTATTCGACCTTCTGGCTCTTCGGCCGGTCCGCCTTGTCGTGGTTGCCGTAGTCGTTGTCCGGCAGCTCCTGGTACGGCGCCGGCACCGAAAGGCACGAGAGCTTCTTCGGGCACTCGATCTTCGGGTCTTCGGCCTGGGCGCGCGCCGGGCTCACCGGTGACGCGGCGAGGGTGACGTTCTGGCCGTCGTCGGTCCTGCGGCTGACGCCCTTGGAAATGGTGTCGAAGACTTCGTCGGCGAAGGACTGCGCTCCCTCCGCGTTCTTCTCGCCGCTGTAGCGCGCGACGGCGGCCCGCCAGTCGCCGGTCTCGCGCTGGTACTTCGCCAGCAGAGCGGCGCCACCTCGGATGTTCTGGGTGGTGTTCGTGCGCAGCGTCGCGACGTCCTGACCGATCAGCGCGGCCGCTTCGTCGATGGTCTGGAGGCCGGGCGGGGGAGGCTTCGGCGCCGGGGTCGCCGGGAGTTTCGCCGGGCGGGCGTCGTCGCCGCGCGGGTCCTCCTCACCTTCGTCGTGATGCGTGCCCGTGCCCGCTTCGCGCAGGTCGGTCAGGTGCATCGGGCCGTACCCGGCGGACGTGCTGGGCGTGCCCGCGTTGAAGTCCCAGCGCGACTCCAGGAAGGAGACGCCGAGCAGGACGTTCTCCGGGACGCCGAATTCCCGCGCGGCGGCCGCGAAGTCCCGCTGACGCTGCTGGTCCGCGGGGGCGGCTTCGGCGGGGACCGCGGCGAGGAGACCGGCGGCGAGGGCGAGGACCGCGAGCCCGGCGGTCCGTTTGGACCGGCGCCGGAGCGGCTCGAGGGTGACGGGACGGAAGGGACGCGGCATGGGCGTATACCCCCAGTGACTAGGTCTGCTGAACAGGACCGACCCCAATGGTCGGAACCTAACCAGAAACCGGCTTGGTCCGTAAGGCCCCTCCAGATCGCGATTAGGGGGCTAAACGCAGGTCGGTGGCAAGGTGGGGGGCATGGAGCTTCTGTGGGAGAAGGACCACGTCTTCCTCGACTTCGACGGGCCGGTGTGCGACGTGTTCGCCAGGCTGCCGGCGAGCGAGGTGGCGGACAGGCTCAAACTCCTCATCGAGCCTGAGGTGATCGCCTCGGCCGATCCGTTCGACGTGCTCCGGTTCGCGGCCTCGTGCGGCCCGAACGCCGCGCATGTCGTCGAGCGGCAGCTCAGTCGCTTCGAGGGGGAGGCCGTCGCGCAGATCTCGCCGTCGCCTGGTGTCGCGGACGTGCTCCGTGATTGGCGCGCGCAGGGGTTCACGGTGACGATCGTCAGCAACAACTCCGTCGACGCGATCCGGGCCTTCCTGGGACTGCACGACCTCGCCGAGCTCGTTCGCGGGATCAGCGCGCGGACGACGAGCGATCCCGAGAGGCTGAAGCCACAGCCGGCGCTCCTCGACGCAGCGGTGAAGGCGCTCGGCACGTCGCCGGGTCAGTGCGTCATGGTCGGCGACTCGGCCGCGGACATCCTGGCCGCCCGCGCCGCCGGCGTCGCATCGATCGCCCTGGCGAAGACGCCCGCCAAGCGCCGAGCCCTCGCGGCCCTCGCCCCAGATGCCCTGGTGACCGACCTCGCGGACTTGCGTTTAGCGGGCTAATCGCGATCCGGTGGTGCCGGGCGGAGCAAAACCGCCGGTCAGGGGCTCGGCGGGGGAGATTCCCCGGGGTGAGCGGACCCTCCTTGCGAAGCTGGCACTCACATGGCTAGAGTGCTAATTGCACGGCCCGAACACGCCCCGGCACCCGCGACGGCGGGGGTGGTAGGAGCCGTAACTAATCCTGCCAACGCTTTCGACGACCGTGGAGGTCAACCCGGTGAGCGTGAACATCAAGCCGCTCGAGGACAAGATCGTTGTCCAGACGAGTGAGGCCGAGGAGACGACCGCTTCCGGCCTCGTCATCCCCGACACCGCCAAGGAGAAGCCCCAGGAGGGCAAGGTTCTGGCCGTGGGCCCGGGCCGCATCGACGACAAGGGCAACCGCGTTCCGCTGGACGTGGCTGTCGGCGACGTCGTCATCTACTCCAAGTACGGCGGCACCGAAGTGAAGTACAACGGTGAGGACTACTTGATCCTTTCCGCTCGCGACGTGCTGGCCGTCATCAACTGACGTCCGCTCTCAGCGCATGACGCCCCGGGCCCCGCATTGCCGGGGAACGGGGCGTTCGTGTTTTCCGAGCTTTAGAACTGGAAGGTAAGCGGAACAGGCCATGCCCAAGCAGATCAGTTTCGACGAGGACGCTCGTCGCGCGCTCGAGCGCGGGGTGAACAAGCTCGCCGACGCGGTCAAGGTCACCCTCGGCCCGCGCGGACGCCACGTCGTGCTCGACAAGAAGTTCGGTGGCCCGACCATCACCCTCGACGGCGTCACCGTCGCTCGTGAGATCGAGCTCGACGACGCGTTCGAGAACCTCGGCGCCCAGCTCGCCAAGAGCGTCGCCACCAAGACCAACGACGTCGCCGGTGACGGCACCACGACCGCGACCGTGCTCGCGCAGTCGCTGGTGAAGGTCGGCCTGCGCAACGTCGCCGCCGGTGCCAACCCGACCGCCGTCGGCCGTGGCATCGAGGCCGCCGCGGAGAAGGTCATCGCGGTCCTCAAGGAGAAGGCGACCCCGGTCAAGGGTCGCGACAACATCGCCCAGGTCGGCACCGTCACCTCCCGTGACGCGGCCATCGGCGCCCTGCTCGGCGAGGCCGTCGAGCGGGTCGGCGAAGACGGTGTCATCACGATCGAGGAGTCGTCCACGCTGGCGACCGAGCTCGTGATCACCGAGGGTGTGCAGTTCGACAAGGGTTTCCTGTCGGCGCACTTCGCGACCAACCCGGAGGAGCAGAAGGCGATCCTCGAGGACGCCTACATCCTGCTGGTCCGCGAGAAGATCTCGGCCCTGGCCGACCTGCTCCCGGTGCTGGAGAAGGTCGTCGAGGCCAAGAAGCCGCTGCTGATCATCGCCGAGGACGTCGACGGCGAAGCGCTGTCGACCCTCGTCGTGAACTCGCTGCGCAAGACGATCACCGCCGTCGCGGTCAAGGCGCCGTTCTTCGGTGACCGCCGCAAGGCGTTCCTGGACGACCTCGCGGTCGTCACCGGCGGCGAGGTCATCTCGGCCGAGATCGGGCACAAGCTGTCCGAGACCACGCTGGCCCAGCTGGGCAACGCGCGCCGGATCGTCGTCACCAAGGACGACACCACGCTCGTCGATGGTGCCGGCACCAAGGACGACATCGCCGCGCGCGTCGCGCAGATCCGCAAGGAGATCGAGAACACCGACTCCGACTGGGACCGCGAGAAGCTGCAGGAGCGGCTGGCGAAGCTCGGCGGCGGTGTCGCCGTGATCAAGGTCGGCGCGGCCACCGAGACCGAGCTGAACGAGCGCAAGCACCGCATCGAGGACGCCGTGGCTTCGACCAAGGCGGCCGTCGAAGAGGGCATCCTGCCCGGCGGTGGCTCGGCGCTGGTGCACGCGGTCAAGGAGCTCGAAGGCGACCTCGGCCTCGAGGGCGACGAAGCGACCGGTGTCCGTATCGTCCGCGACGCGCTGTCCGCCCCGCTGTTCTGGATCGCGACCAACGCGGGCCACGAGGGCGCGGTCATCGTGAACAAGGTCCAGGAGCAGAGCTGGGGGCACGGCTTCAACGCCGCCACCGGTGAGCTCACCGACCTGCTGGCCGCCGGCATCGTCGACCCGGTCAAGGTGACCCGGTCCGCGGTGGCGAACGCCGCTTCCATCGCCCGGCTCGTGCTCACGACGGAGAGCTCCATCGTCGAGAAGCCGGTCGAGGAGGAGCCCGCCGCGGCCGGTCACGGCCACGCGCACTAGTTCCACCCCTGAAGCGGGGCGGTACTCCATCCGGAGTGCCGCCCCGTTTTGCTGCGCCGCCCGACCTGCGTTTAGCCCCCTAATCGCGATCTGCCGCCCGACCTGCGTTTAGCGGGCTAAACGCGATCCGAGAGCGGGAGCGGCGGCCGGGGCGGACCTGCGGTTAGCGGGCTAAACGCGATCCGGGTGGCGCGGGTGCCCACGCCCGCCGACCTGCGTTTAGCCCCCTAATCGCGATCCGGTGCCGGAGACGCGGAAGGGCGGCACCCCACCCGGATGCCGCCCTTCCGCGTCGCCGACTCGGCCGGATCAGCCGTTCGACATGCTCAATTGGCGCTTGTCCGCCTTGATGATGTGCTCGCGTTCCGACTCCGACAGCCCGCCCCAGATCCCGTACGGCTCGTGCACGGCGAGCGCGTGGCTCCGGCACATGGCCAGTACCGGGCAGGCCAGGCACACGGCTTTGGCCCTCGCCTCGCGGCGGGCTCTGGCAGGCCCGCGCTCGCCGTCAGGGTGAAAGAAGGACGCGCTGTCCATGCCTCGGCACGACCCTTCGAGCTGCCAGTCCCATACATCCGCGTTGGGCCCCGGGAGCCTGCGTGTGTCCGCCATCCTGACCGCCTCCGTCATCCGGTCGAAGCGTTTACCTGCTCTGCTGCGCTGCGGATACTCCATTCGGTGCAACGGCGGTAACGTTAGAAGCGCGCCAATACTTGTTCAAGAGATTCAAGACGATTCAGCCGTTAGGCATCCCCCGGATGTGTGAGCGGTACTTTCCGTTCCGGTTGCCGCCGTCCCGGGCTGCCTGGATATTGGGTCGAGTGGGATCTCGGATCAGCAGTGAAGAACCCACCCTGCCGGTGGCCTCGGTCGCTCGTCGGCTCGGGGTCGCGCCGTCCACCCTGCGCACCTGGGACCGCAGATACGGCGTAGGACCGAGCCGCCACACCAACGGCCGTCATCGTCGCTACGGCAGCTCCGACATCGGCCGCCTCGAACTGATGCAGCGCGCGTTGCTTCGCGGCGCCTCGACGGCTGAAGCGGCGAAGTACGCGCTGGAGCAGATGCCCCGGACGGCGACGGAGCCGCCGGAGGCCGTCGTGGTCCAGGTTGAGGAGCGCGCCGCGGCGCCACCGGCCGAAGATCACGACGTTCCGTCCCGTCTCGCCAGGCGCTTGAGCACGGCCGCGCTCGCGATGGACTTCGGCGCGGTCCAGCGCATGCTCGCCGACACGATCCGCGAACTCGGCGTCCTGCCCGCGTGGACCGGCGTCATCTCGCCGGTCCTGACGGCGCTCGGCGCGCGCTGGCGCGGTGTCAGCGCCGGAGCGGAGGTCGAGTATCTGCTCGCCGAATGCGTGTACGCCGCCCTCGTCCGCGCGACGCCGGTGCTGCGCGAACCGCGTAACCAGCGCCCTGTCCTGCTGACCTGCGTCCCGGACGAGCGCGACAACCTGCCGATGTACGCGCTCGCCGCGGCGCTGGCGGGACGCCGGATCGGCGCCCAGCTGTTCGGGGCCTCCCTGCCCGCCGAAGTGCTCGCCGTGACCGTGCGCCGCAGCGTCCCGGCGGCGGTGGTGCTGTGGTCGGGACGGCGCGCGACGGCGGACCCTCGCCTGTTCGCCAGGGTGTCCCGAGGCCGTCAGCGCAGCAGGCTCTTCGCGTGCGGCCCCGGCTGGGATCCCGCGACCCTCCCGGACAAGATCGAACTGCTCGGCGAACTCACGACCGCCGCCGACCGGATCGAGCACGTTCTTGTCGGTGCGAGGCGATAGAAAGGACGCATGGAATCGTCCTTGCGGTCCGCCGCGTTCGGCGACGGCCTGCCGCCGAGCTCCTTCGCGGTGCCCGCGTCGCCTCGCGGAAGGTTGCTCGCCGCGATCGGGCTCGGCGCCCGCGGCCGGTACGCGGCGGCTGCCACGCTGCTGAACGATTTGCGCACGGGCAAGGATCCGGTGGTCGCGTCGCTGGCCGCGAGCACGCTGGCCTCGCATCGGCGGCAGCTGGGCGGGCACGCGGCGGCCCTCGTCCTCGACGGCGAGGCGCTCGCGCGGGTGATCTCGGAGCCGCGAGGCGAACCCGACCCCGACGGTCTGGACGCCGAGGGGGCGCGGGCGGACGCCCTCCTCGGCCTCGCGGCGGACAATCTGGGGCGCGGCAGGCTCGCCGCCGCCCGGCGGTTGCTCGCCCGTGCGGGCGCGCACACCGGTAGCTGGCGGACCCGGACGAGGGCGGGCTGGGTCGGCGCGGAAATCGAACTGGCGAGTAACATTTCCGCCGCGGCGATCGCACCTGCGGAAATGGCGTGGGAAACCGCGCGCGCCAGGGGTGCCTGCCGTCACGTCGTCAAATCACAGCTTGTACTCGCCGTGACGATCGCGAATGCCGGTTCCGCTGAGCGGGAGCGCGCGAAAGCGCTGGTCGAGAGCGCGCGCGAAACCGCCGAAAAATACGAATTCAATTCACTTCTGTGGGTGGCGTGCCTGGTCGGGGCGGACTTCGGGGCAGGACACGCCGATGAGTATCGATTCAGAGGGGCGGAAGTGTTGCACGCAGTGTTACGGCATGCGGATCCTTGCGGGAGGTGGCTCGCCCGGGAATCTCCGTGGGTACCGCTCTGATGGCGTCTAGCCTGTTGGAGGGCCCATTCCGGCAACCGGGCTAAGAACTTTCAAAAAAAGCCACCGGATCGTGTCAAGGTTCGGGCTAAAGCGTCCGATAGGGGAAGTGGAATGTCACCCGGCTGCAGGAAGGAAACCCCGTGACGACGGTCTTGATCTGCGACGACCGACGCAGTGTCCGCGAAGGGCTCACTCGAGTGATGTCCGCGGTCCCAGGGGTCAGTCGCATCGACTGCGTAGCGCACGGTGACGAGCTGCTGGCCCGGTACTCCCGTCAGCCGGTCGACGTCGTGCTGGTCGGTACCCAGCGCGCCGTCCCGACCGGCGTCGAAGCCACCCGGCGGCTCGTCTCGGCGAACCCCCAAGCGAACGTGATCGTGTTCGGCGCCCCGGACGACGCGGGCAGCATCGCCGCCGCCATCGCCGGCGGAGCCCGCGGCTACCTGCGCTGGGACGCCTCGCGTCCCGAGCTGGTCGCCGCACTGGCGCACACGCTCGCCAGCACCTCGGTGCCGGCGCCGCGTCAGCCGTCCGACCCCGGCGTCCAGCTCACCGAGCGAGAGCTTCAGGTGCTTCGCGGGATGAGCCAGGGCAAGAGCAACGGGCAGATCGGCCGCGAGCTGTATCTGTCCGAAGACACCGTGAAGACCCACGCGCGCCGCTTGTTCCGCAAGCTCGGCGTGCGAGACCGCGCTCAGGCGGTCGCCCACGGATTCCGTCGTGGGCTTGTTTCCTGACAACGCTTTCTTGATTTCAACGGCGAGATCGCACAACGGGTGACGAACGGGCCGGGGGTGTACCCCTGGCCCGTACCTGTGTTCCCTGTCACGCTTCGCGCTTTTGTGTTCACCGCTCGGGCACCCTGGCCCGAGCGAGTCCGCCTCCGGGCGGACCGTCGTACCCCACTGTGTTCCGGCTCGTCGGATTTCGGCCACGAGCGAAAGGGACCAGGAAGATCCGGGTTCAGCGCGCTCGCCGGCAGGCGGCGCGCCGATGACGGCCGTCAACGAAGGCGGCGAGCCCGAGCGGTACGGTAGCTGTCACCGGGTAGTGGATTCCGAAGTCACACGCCGGACTCTTTGCACGCCTATACGTAACACTGGGACTGTTGTCTGCGATGGCCAATGTGGGGGACGGACTGGATGAGCCGGTCGCCGCTGCTGTTGAGGGTGATCCTCAAGCGGTCGAGCGGTTGCTGGCGGCCATCCGTCCTTTGGTAGTGCGGTACTGCCGCGCTCGGGTTGGCAGGCAGGAGCGTTCGTTCGCTTCCGCAGACGACGTTGCTCAGGAGGTGTGTCTCGCGGTGCTCACGGCATTGCCTTCGTACCGTGATCAGGGCCGCCCGTTCCTGGCCTTCGTCTACGGGATCGCCCAGCACAAGGTGGCCGACGCGCATCGCGCCGCGGCCCGCAACCGCGCCGAACCGGTCGCCGAAGTCCCCGACGAGGTCGAGGGTGGCGTCGGTCCCGAGCAGCGTGCCCTTCAAGGCGAGCTGAACGAGCGCATGTCACAGCTGCTGCGTGTCCTTCCCGACAAACAGCGTGAGATCGTAGTCCTGCGGGTTGTCGTGGGATTGTCCGCCGAGGAGACGGCAGAGGCCGTGGGGTCCACCCCCGGCGCCGTCCGGGTGGCCCAGCATCGCGCCCTCGCGCGCCTACGTAAGGTTCTGGCCGCTGAGGAGGTGATCTGAGTGACCGATCGCGACCATCGGTTCTCCCCTGGGACCGATCGTGAACTGACGGCCTTCGAAAGAGGGCTGACGCCCTCGGAAGCCGAGTTCGCAGCCGATCTGTCGGCCGTCCAGGCCGACGACGCGCTGCTCGACGCTCTCGGTGGCTCGGATCCGAAGATGGCCGACGACCTCGGTGATCAAGAGCTCAACGCGCTGCTGCTGGCCTGGCGGCGCGACATCGACAGCGAGCCGCTCGCGGAACTCGTCGACGTCGACACCGCCGTCGTCACCGTGAAGACCGCCGCGCTCGCCCGCAAACACGGGGGAAGACGCCGGCTGCTGGTCCCGGTGGCCGCCGCCGCGGCCGTCCTGGCCATCGCCTTCGCCGGTACCGGTCTCGCCGCGAAGGACGCGCAGCCTGGTGACACGCTCTGGGGACTGACCAAGGTGCTTTACGCCGACCACGCCCGGTCGGTCGAGGCCGCCGCGGCGGCCAAACTCGATCTCGAGAAGGCCAACCTCGCGCTCGCCGGCGGGCGCCTCGACGACGCCCGCAAGGCGCTCGACGAAGCCCAGGCCGCGCTGAGCCAGGTGACCGACGAAGAGAACCGCGATCAACTGCTCGAACAGCACCGCCAGTTGAGTGCTCAGCTGCAGAACCCCGTGCAGCCCTTGCCGCCGGATCAGCAGCAGCCGACGCAGACCCCGGTCGCGACCACACCGCAGCCCACTCCGCAGCCGACCGCTCCGCCGACGTCGCTGCCCGGAGGCGGCAACCCCGGCACGAGTCTGCCGGGCACCACGACTCCCTCGCCGACTCCGCCGACCACGACCAGTGAGCCGCCACCGCCCACGACGTCCACGACGCCACCGGCCTCGGGCAACGACCCCGGTGGCTCGCGTAACGAGCCGTCGCCGGGCGCCGGAGCGCAGGCTCCTGGCGCGGTCGAGACGACGCAGTAGCACCCATCGAACGCCGAAGGGCCTGGTGAGATCCCTCTCACCAGGCCCTTCGTTGTCTCAAATCGCGTTTAGCCCGCTAAAGGCGATCGCCTTTAGCGGGCTAAACGCGATCAGTAGGCGCTTTCGTTGGCCGTGACGCCGTCCGCGAAGCCGCGGCAGTAGTCCCAGCTCACGTAGTCCCCGGGGTTCGGGTCGAACGCGGGCTCGTGCGGCCGCATGCGGCCGTCGGCGAGCAGCTGCTCGAGACTGGCGCGCAGCAGATGCCAGTCGTGGTAGTGGGGTTCGTCGCATTCACCGCAGTCGACCACGATCCCGCGCACCCCGCGCGGTTCGAGGAGCGCCTGGTAGACGGCGAGATCGGAGAGATCGGCCAGCAACTCGGTGCGTTCTTCGTCGCTGATCGGCTCGTCGAGCCGGTCGGCGTCGTCGATGAACGCGCGGGCCGGGTCGTCCGGGTCATCCGCGAACGGGTCTGGGGGCAACGCATCTTGCGGCACGCCTGCACGCTACCGGGCGCCCACCCGGGCCGGGCGGCCGCCCGGCCCGGATATCATGAGGGGCAGGCCCTCGCGTCGCCACAGCGACACGTACATCACCGCTAGGAAGGCCCTTCGCCTGCTATGACCAGCGACAGCGTCACCGCCCCCGTCCCGAGCAAGTTCGCCATGCTCGGGCTGACCTTCGACGACGTGCTGCTGCTGCCGGCCGAGTCCGATGTGGTGCCCAGTGCGGTCAGCACCCGCACCCGGCTCTCCCGCAACGTCACCCTGAACATCCCGCTGGTCTCCGCCGCCATGGACACCGTCACCGAAGGCCGGATGGCCATCGCGATGGCGCGCCAGGGCGGGATGGGCGTGCTGCAGCGCAACCTCCCGATCGACGACCAGGCGGCCGCCGTCGAGGTCGTGAAGCGCTCCGAAGCGGGCATGGTGACCGACCCGGTCACGTGCTCGCCCGAGGACACCCTCGCCGAGGTCGACGCCCTGTGCGCGCGGTTCCGGATCTCCGGTGTGCCGGTCACGGACGCCGCCGGCACGCTGGTGGGCATCATCACCAACCGCGACATGCGGTTCGAGGTCGACCACACCCGCGCGGTGCACGAGGTGATGACGAAGCCACCGCTGGTCACCGCGCAGGTCGGCGTCACCGCGGAGGCCGCGCTCGGGCTGCTGCGCCGCCACAAGATCGAGAAGCTGCCGATCGTCGACGGCGCGGGCAAGCTGCGCGGGCTGATCACGGTCAAGGACTTCGTCAAGACCGAGCAGTACCCCAACGCCTCCAAGGACACCAACGGCCGCCTGATCGTCGGTGCCGCCGTCGGCGTCGGACCGGACGGGCACAAGCGCGCGATGGCGCTGGCCGACGCCGGGGTCGACGTGCTGATGGTCGACACCGCGCACGGACACTCCCGCGCCGTCGTCGAGACCGTCGCGCTGCTGAAGAAGGAACTGGGCGACACCGTCGACATCGTCGGCGGCAACGTCGCGACCCGGGCCGGCGCGCAGGCGCTGGTGGACGCGGGCGCGGACGGGATCAAGGTCGGTGTCGGCCCCGGCTCGATCTGCACCACCCGCATCGTCGCCGGCGTCGGCGTGCCGCAGATCTCCGCGATCTACGAGGCCGACCAGGCCGCGCGCCCGGCCGGGATCCCGGTGATCGGCGACGGCGGCATCCAGTACTCGGGCGACATCGCGAAGGCGATCGCGTCCGGCGCGTCCACGGTGATGCTCGGCAGCCTGCTCGCGGGCACCGCCGAATCGCCCGGCGACCTGATCCTGGTCAACGGCAAGCAGTTCAAGACCTACCGCGGTATGGGCTCGCTGGGCGCCATGCAGTCGCGCGGGCAGGCGAAGTCCTACTCGAAGGACCGCTACGCCCAGGACGACGTGCTGAGCGAGGACAAGCTGGTCCCCGAGGGCATCGAGGGCCGGATCCCGTTCCGCGGGCCGCTGGCGAACGTCGTCCACCAGCTGGTGGGCGGGCTGCGGTCGGGTATGGGCTACGCGGGCGCGTCGACGATCCCCGAGCTGCAGGAGGCGCAGCTGGTGCGGATCACCGCGGCCGGGCTGAAGGAGAGCCACCCGCACGACATCACGATGACCGTCGAGGCGCCGAACTACACCACCCGTTAGTCCGCCCCTTAGGACACTTACCCATCCGGTTCCGTTCCCGGGAGACTTGGCCCGCTGATCAAGTCTCCTGGGAGGAACCCGATGTCTTTCACCTCGCGCCGGACCGCGCTCGCCGTCTTCGCCGCCGCTGCCCTCGGGCTCGGCGGCGGGGTGGCGGCTTCCGCCGTCCCCACCGCTTCCGCCGCGCCCTCCGCACCCGAGGCCGCCGCACTCCAGGCCTCGCCGGGCGAGCTGTGGAAGCGCACCGAGCTTTACTTCGGGACGACGAAGCCGGGCGGCGGGGAGCTGACCGACGCGGAGTTCACCGCGTTCACCGACAAGGCCGTCACGCCGAGGTTCCCGGACGGGTTCACCGAGCTGACCGGACGCGGCCAGTGGCGCGGTTCGGACGGCGTGATCTCGCGAGAGAAATCGAAGGTGATCGTCGTCGTGTACCCGTTCAGCGACCGCGACGCGAACCGCGAGATCGAGGAGATCCGGACCGACTACAAGAAGGCCTTCGCGCAGGAATCCGTCCTCCGGACCGACTCCGTGGAGAAGGTCTCCTTCTGACCCGAGCGCCTTTAGCGGGCTAAACGCGAAACGGGTGGGGCGAACGGGGCTGGTGTGACTTCCGGCCCGGTTCGGGTGCCCCGTGCGCAGGTCACCCACGCGGCCTAGCGACAATGGGGTGTAACGGTCGTCGGTGAGAAGGGACTTGACGTGCGGGATCTGGTCGAGATCGGCATGGGCCGCACCGCGCGGCGGGCGTATGACCTCGATGACGTGGAGATCGTGCCGTCGCGGCGCACCCGGTCGTCTTCGGTCGTGTCCACCGCCTGGCAGATCGACGCGTACCGGTTCGAACTGCCGCTGGTCACGCACCCCACCGACGCGATCGTGTCGCCGGGAACAGCGGTGGCCGTCGGCGAGCTCGGCGGGCTGGGCGTCCTCAACGCCGAAGGGTTGTGGGCGCGGCACCCGAACGTCGAGGACGCGATCTTCCGCCTCGTCCGGGCGGCCGAGGACACCGAGGACCCGACCGCGATCGTGCGTGAGCTGCAGGAACTGCACTCCGCCCCGATCCGGCTGGACCTGCTGACCGAGGCGATCAAGACCGTCCGCGAGTCCGGGGTCACCGTGGCCGCGCGGGTCAGCCCGCAGCACGCCGCGGAGCTGACGCCGGACCTGCTCGCGGCCGGCGTCGAGATCCTCGTCGTGCAGGGCACGATCATCTCGGCCGAGCACGTCCAGCGTGACGCCGAGCCGCTGGACCTTAAGGACTTCATCGGACGGCTCGACGTGCCGGTGATCGCGGGCGGCGTCAGCGACTACCGCACCGCGATGCACCTGATGCGCACCGGCGCGGCCGGCGTCATCGTCGGGCACGGGGCCAGCCGCGGTGTGACGAGCACCGACAGCGTGCTGGGGATCGGGACGCCGATGGCGACCGCGATCGTCGACGCCGCGGCCGCGCGGCGTGACTACCTCGACGAGACCGGTGGCCGGTACGTCCACGTGCTCGCCGACGGCGGGATGAGCACGTCCGGCGACATCGCCAAGGCCATCGCCTGCGGTGCCGACGCGGTCATGCTGGGCGCGCCGCTGGCCGCGTCGTCCGAGGCGCCGGGGCAGGGGCTCTACTGGACGTCGGCGGCCGCGCACCCGTCGCTGCCGCGTTCGCGCGTGGCGCTGGGGCCGGACTACGCCGTCGACCTGAAGACCCTGCTGTTCGGGCCGTCCTCGGACGCCGAGGGCGTCGTGAACCTCTTCGGCGCGCTTCGCCGCGCGATGGCGAAGACGGGCTACTCGGACCTGAAGGAGTTCCAGCGGGTGGGCCTGACCGTCCGCCGCTGACGCTCGCTCCCGGCCCGGATCGCGTTTAGCCCGCTAAACGCGATCCGGGCCGTTCGCGTCTCAGGAGTCACATCAACCCCACGCGTCCCTCCTGTGTCGCGTTTAGCCCGCTAAAGGCGCTCCGGTGGCCGCGGGCGGTAGTGGGCTGAGCCGAGCGCGCGGGCGATCTTCCGCTGGAGGTCTCGCAGGATCGGGAGGGTTTCGTCGTCCGCGAAGCCCGTGGTGGTCGACCAGTCCATCCCGGAGCCGAAGACGTCGCTGGCGAACACGATTTCGGTGGCGATGAGGGTCTTGCGCCATTCCGAGGCGCGTAGCGGTTCTTCGTCGGCCAGCGCCGCGCGCAACCTTCGCGCCTGTTCGAAAAGGTCGGGCACGTCCTCGAAGCCCATCGCGACGGCGAGCTCGTGGGTGCACGCGGCCGGTCCACCCCATTCCGCCAGGCCACAGCGCAGTACCGTGCGCTCGTCACGCGTCAGGTCGATCGCCACCAGGGCATCCGTATCCACCGGTCGATGATGCCCCAGCCACGTTCGTACATCCGGCTGGAAGGTAACCGGCCAGTAACTTACCTCTGGTCAGAAGGGGTGGCCGGGGTTACAGTCGAGGGTGTGACTGCGAGTAACACCACCACTGAAGACGACTTCGACTACGACGTGATCGTCGTCGGCTCCGGGTTCGGCGGCAGTGTCGCCGCCCTCCGCCTGACCGAGAAGGGCTACCGCGTCGCCGTCATCGAGGCGGGCCGCCGCTTCGCCGACGACGAGTTCGCGAAGACGTCCTGGGACCTTCGCCGCTACGTCTGGGCGCCGCAGGTCGGCTGCTTCGGCATCCAGCGCATCCACATGCTCAAGGACGTCATGGTGCTCGCCGGCGCGGGCGTCGGTGGCGGCTCGCTGGTCTACGCGAACACGCTGTACCGCCCGCTGAAGCCGTTCTACGTCGACCCGCAGTGGTCCCACATCACCGACTGGGAGTCCGAGCTCGGCCCGCACTACGACCAGGCCAGCCGCATGCTGGGCGTCGTCACCAACCCCAGCGTCACGCCGTCGGACGTGGTCATGAAGGGCGTCGCCGAGGACATGGGCGTGCCGGACTCGTACCACCCGACGCCCGTCGGCGTGTACTTCGGCAAGCCGGGGGAGCGCGCGGAAGACCCGTACTTCGGTGGCGCGGGCCCGGCGCGCACCGGCTGCACCGAATGCGGCGCCTGCATGACCGGCTGCCGCGTCGGCGCCAAGAACACGCTGGTCAAGAACTACCTCTACCTCGCGGAGAAGGACGGCGCGAAGGTCATCCCGCTCACCACCGTGAGCGCGATTAGCCCGCTAAACGCAGGTGGGTACGAGGTGAGCATCAAGAAGACCGGGACCACCTCGCGCAGGTTCCGGCACAAGCTCACCGCCGCGCAGGTGGTGCTCGCCGCGGGTACTTGGGGCACACAGAACCTGCTTCACAGCATGCGCGACACCGCCAAGCTGCCGAAGCTCTCACCGCGTCTCGGCGAGCTGACCCGCACCAACTCCGAGGCCATCATCGGCGCCGCCCGGACCTCGGTCGACGAGGCGCGGAACTTCAGCCGCGGCGTCGCGATCACCTCGTCGATCCACCCCGACGAGAACACGCATATCGAGCCCGTCCGATACGGCAAGGGCAGCAACGCGATGAGCCTGCTCCAGACCATCGCCACCGAAGGCGATTCAGCGGTCCCGCGCTGGCGTCAGGCCGTGAACTTCATGTTCAAGCACCCCGTCCAGACCGTGAAGCTGCTCAACGGCTACCGCTGGAGCGAGCGCACCGTGATCCTGCTGGTGATGCAGAGCCTCGACAACTCCATCACCACGTACACCAAACGCGGGCTCTTCGGCCGCCGCAAGTACACGTCCAAACAGGGCCACGGCGAGCCGAACCCGAGCTTCATCCCCGCCGGGCACGAGGCCAACCTCCGCACCGCCGAGCGGATCGGCGGCATGGCGGGCGGCACCTGGGGCGAGATCTTCGACATCCCGCTGACGGCACACTTCATCGGCGGCGCCCCGATCGGCACGGCGCCCGACAACGGCGTGATCGACCCGTACCACCGCGTCTTCAACTACCCTGGTCTGTCCATTGTGGATGGCTCGGCGATCACGGCGAACCTCGGCGTGAACCCCTCGCTGACCATCACCGCGCAGGCCGAGCGGGCCTTCTCGTTCTGGCCGAACAAGGGCGAACAGGACAGCAGGCCGCCGCAGGACTCGCCGTACACCCGCCTCGAGCCGATCGCCCCGAAGAACCCCGCGGTTCCGGCGGACGCGCCGGCGGCGCTTCGGCGGTAACTTGGGGGCGTGACAGCCTCCGAACGCGCACACGTCCTGCTGAACCGCGTCCGCACCCTGCACGAGGAATGGGCGCGGCTGGCGCGCGGGCTCGACGAGGAGGCCGTGCACGCCCCGAGCGGGTTGCCCGGCTGGACGCGGGCGCATCTGCTGTCCCACCTCGCGCGCAACGCCGACGGCTTGGTCAACCTCCTCACCTGGGCGAAGTCCGGGGTCGAGACCCCGATGTACGCCGGTGAGGCGGCCAGGGACGACGACATCGAGAAGGGTGCGTACCGGTCCGCCGGGGAGATCGCCGAAGACGTCGTCGCGTCCGCGGCGAGGTTCGCCGACGTCGCGTCGACCATGCCGGACGACGCGTGGCAGGTCCGCGTGCGCGCCCGGCAGGGACGCGAGATCCCGGCCGAGTTCGTGCTCTGGCTCCGGCTCTCGGAGACCGCGATCCACCTGGCGGACCTCGATCTCGGCTACGACTTCGCCCGCGTCGCCGAGCTGCTCGGCGCCGAGTTCGAGATCGTCGTCGGCAACGCCATCGGCATGTACGGCGGCGAATTGCCCGCGGTCCTGCTGGTCGCCGTCGGCGCAGACGGGACCCGGCACGAGTGGCGGATGGGCACCGGAGAGCCGGTCACGCTGACCGGCTCCCCGGGCGACGTCCTGGCGTGGATCACCGGCCGCAGCGATGGATCCACTTTGGACGGTACCGCGCCGCCGCTGCCGCATTGGCTGTGACGGCACGGTCCACAAAGGACTACGCGCGGAACGAGTCCACGCCGAACTGCTTGGCGATGTCGTCGAGCATGGCGTGCGCGCCCTGCAGGCTCACCGAGGTGAACCAGGTGGTGTCGTTGACGTCGATCTTCTTTCCCTTGAGGGTTCCCCAAAGCGGGTTCGACTGGAACTTCGTCATGGGGTTTTCGGCCTGCTTGGTCTCGTCGGTGTAGCTGGCGATGAAGATCGCCTCGGCATCGAGCTTCCCGATCTCTTCCTGGCTCAGGTCGTTGGAGATCTTCGCCTTGTTGTCCGGCTGGCCCGCGGGGCGCTGGATCCCGGCGTCGGCCATCACGCTCCCGGGGAACGACGCGGTGCTGTAGAGCCGCACCGTCGGCTCCCCTTCGATGAAGCGGACCACGGAGGCGGTCACCGGCTTGCCGAGCTTCGCCTTGACCGCGTCGCCGACCTTGCGGGCGCGCTCCTCGTAGGCCTTGATCTTCTGCTCCGCCAAGGCTTCCTTGCCCACCGCCTTGCCGAGCAGCCGGACGTTGTCCTTCCAGGTGGCCCCGGTGGTCTGGCTGAACACCGTGGGTGCGACCTTGCTGAACTCCGCGTAGAACTTCTCGTGCCGCACCTTCGCGGACACGATCAGCTCCGGCTTGATGTCGTACAGCTTCTCGATGTCCGGGCTCTCGAGCGCGCCGATCTCCTTGGCGCCCTCGGCGAACTTGCGGTCGTCGCCCAGGTAGTCCGGCAGCTTGTCGTAGTTGCGGTACTTCGTGTACGCCACGACCTTCGTTTCGAGCGCCAGTGCCGCGTCGACGTAGCTGGAGTCGAGCGCCGCGACGGTGGTGGGCTGCTTGTCGATCGTGGTCGACCCCATCACGTGGTCGACGGTCCGCGGGAATCCACTTTGGCCGGTGCCGGTGGAAGCGGATTCCTGTTCTGCGCCACCGCATGCGGAGAGTGCCAGGCAGGCGGTCACGGCGAGGGTGAGGACTGCGCGCCGGGGTGGGGTCATGGGTCACTCTTTCTGTGCGGTTAGGCTTTCCTAACCGGAGCATAGGATGGCGGATGTCCACAGTGGAAGTTCGTGTTGGAAAGGCGACAGCGGGCGCCCTGCTCGTCACCCTTCTGGCTGTGATCTGCGTCGCGAGCATCGCCCTCGGTGCGCGTTCGATTCCTTTGGGTGTCGTGTGGGACGCGATCTTCCATCCCACGGGTGTGCCGGATCACCTGATCGTCCGTTCGTTGCGGGTGCCGCGCACGCTCCTCGGCGTCCTCGCGGGGCTCGCGCTCGGCGCGGCCGGGGCGCTCATGCAGGGCCACACCCGTAACCCGCTCGCGGATCCCGGCCTGCTCGGCGTCACCCAAGGTGCGGCATTCGCGGTGGTGCTCGCCGTCGTCGTGCTGGGCATCGACGACCTGTACGCGTTCATCTGGTTCGGCTTCGCGGGCGCGCTGATCGCGAGCGCCGTCGTCTTCCTGCTCGGCGCGGTCGGTGGCCGCGGCGCCACACCGGTGACGCTCGCACTTGCCGGGGCCGCGGTGAGCGCCCTGCTCAACGGCGTCATCTCCGCGATCGTGCTCGGCGACGACCGCGGGATGGAGACCTACCGGTTCTGGCACGTCGGCTCGATCGCCGGCCGGGATCCCGCGATGATCGGCCAGATCGCCCCGTTCGTGGCCGCGGGCCTGCTCCTCGCGGTGATCAACACCCCGGGCATGAACACGCTCGCGCTCGGTGACGACGTCGCCGTCGCGCTCGGACGGCGGGTCGGCCGGACGCGGCTGCTCGGGGTCGCGGCGATCACGCTGCTGACCGGCGCGGCCGTCGCCGCCTGCGGCCCGATCGCGTTCCTCGGCCTGCTGGTCCCGCATTTCGCGCGGGCGATCAGCGGGCCCGACTACCGGTGGCTGGTGCCGTTCTCCGCCGTGCTCGGCGCGATCCTGCTGCTGGCGGCGGACCTGCTCGGCCGCGTCGTCGCCTCGGACAACCTGGAGGTCGGCATCATGCTGGCGGTGCTCGGCGTGCCGGTGTTCGTCCACCTCGTCCGCAAGAAGGGCCTGGCACGGATATGACGGCTCCCAAGGTGATCTCGCTCGGCCCGGCGGCCTGGACCGTCCGGCCGAGGACGCTCGCCGTCGTGCTCTTCGCGGCGGTCGCGCTGGTGCTGGTCGCGGCGCTGAACATCGGTATCGGCACCTCCCACATCGGCCTCGGCGACGTCCTGAAGACGCTGTTCGGCGGCGGCACCGCGCGGGAACGCGGGATCATCTTCGACCTGCGGATGCCGCGCACCCTGACCGCGATCGGGGTCGGCGCGGCACTCGGGTTGTCCGGCGCGCTGTTCCAGACCATCGCCAGGAACCCGCTGGCCAGCCCGGACATCCTCGGCATCACCTGGGGCGCGGGCGTCGGCGCGGTCGGCGTGATCGTCGCGGGCGGTACCGGTGGCCAGGTCAGCGGCCTGGCGAGCACGCTGGGCGTCCCGCTCGCCGGGCTGGCGGGCGGCGTGATCGCGGGGATCCTGCTGTACGCGCTTTCGTGGCGGCGCGGGATCGACGGCTACCGGCTCGTGCTGATCGGCATCGCGCTTTCGGCCGTCGGCTACAACCTCGTGTACTGGATGCTGACCATCGGAGACGTCGACAACGCCGCGCGGGCGACGACGTGGATCGTGGGCAGCCTCGCCGACGTCGGCTGGGAATCGGTCGCCCCGGTGCTGCTGGCGCTGGCCGTGCTCGCGCCGATCACGCTGATCGCCGGGCACACCATCGGCGGACTGCAGTTCGGCGACGACACCGCGCGCGGTCTCGGTATCCGGGTCGACGGCGCCCGCGCGACCCTGCTGCTGCTCGGCGCGGCCTTGGCCGCCGTCGCCACCGCGGCCGCGGGCCCGATCACCTTCGTCGCGCTGGCCACGCCGCAGATCGCCTTGCGGCTGGTCCGCTCGGCGCAGCCGCCGCTGTTCGGCTCGATGGTCCTCGGCGCGCTGCTGACCGTCGGCGCGGACTTCGTGGTGCGCGTGACGCCAGGTCTGTCCGGGCTGCCGGTCGGGGTGCTGACGGCGATCCTCGGCGCGCCGTACCTGATCTTCCTGTTCATCCGCAGCCGTAAGGAGGAGCGCGCGTGAACGCCAGACTGCGTGCCCGGGAATTGGAACTCGGCTACGGCGAAACGCCCGTCGTGACCGGGCTGGACCTCGACGTCCTCGACGGGACCGTCACCGCGATCATCGGGCCCAACGGCTGCGGCAAGTCGACCCTGCTGCGCGCGCTGGCGCGCTTGCTCAAGCCACGGCAGGGCGCGGTGCTGCTCGACGGCGAGCGCATCGACAAGCTGCCGACCCGCGAGGTCGCCAAGATCATCGGCCTGTTGCCGCAGACCCCGTCCGCGCCCGAGGGGCTGACCGTTTCCGATCTGGTGCGGCGAGGGCGGCATCCGCATCAGAGCTGGTACCGGCAATGGTCCTCCTCCGACGACGAGGCGATCGAGCGGGCGCTGCGGCTGACCGGGATGGAGGAGCACGCCGGCCGGGTCGTCGACCAGCTTTCCGGTGGGCAGCGGCAGCGGGCGTGGATCTCGATGACGCTGGCGCAGGAGACCGGCCTGCTCCTGCTGGACGAGCCGATCACGTATCTCGACCTGGCGCACCAGATCGACGTGCTGGACCTGGTGTACCGGCTGCACGAAGAACGCGGCACCACCGTGGTGATGGTGCTGCACGATCTGAATCTCGCCGCCCGCTACGCCGACAAGCTGGTCGCCATGCGCGGCGGCCGGATCGTCGCGCAGGGCCCGCCCGCCGAGGTGCTCACCGAGCCGCTACTCGAGGAGATCTTCGGTCTGACCGCGAAGGTCATGGCGGATCCGGTGTCCGGTACGCCCCTGGTCGTGCCGGTGAGCGCACACCTTCGGGGGTAAGGCCGCAACCTGCCCGTCGGCTGGGCGTCTAACAGGCATGGAAAGAAGGGCGTTCCTCAAACTCGCCGGTGCGACAGCGGCCGGGGTGGCCGCGACGGCGTGTTCCGCCGCGCCGCCGGCCCAGGCGCCCAGCTCCGCTCCGGGAACGTCGTTACCGCCGAGCACCGGCGTCACGCCGCCGTCCGGTCCGCCGGACTGGGCGGCGTTGCGGAACAAGGTTTCCCTGCTCTTGCCGGGGGATTCCGGCTACGACAGCGCCAAACGTGTGTTCAACCCGGCCTTCGACGGGCTCAGGCCCGCCGCGATCGCGAAATGCGCCAAACCCGAGGACGTGCAGGCTGCCGTTTCCGCTGCCGCGAGACGAGTTCCCATCGCCGCGCGCAGTGGTGGGCACAGCTACGCCGGATACTCGGTTCCCGACGGTGGCCTGATGATCGACCTCGGTGGAATGTCCTCAGTGGACGTCCAAGGTGAACAGGTCGTGATCGGCGCGGGCGCGAAGCTGAAAGACGTCTACGCGACACTCGGCCGTGCGGGCCGTTGCCTGCCCGCGGGTTCCTGCCCCAGCGTCGGGATCGCCGGGCTGACGCTCGGTGGCGGAATCGGTGTGCTAGCACGGAAATACGGCCTCACCTGTGACCATCTGGTGTCCGCACTAGTGGTCACGGCGGACGGGGAGATCCGGACCGTGTCGGCGGATTCAGAGCCGGAGTTGTTCTGGGCGTTGCGCGGCGGGGGAGGCGGCAACTTCGGTGTCGTCACCTCGTTCACTTTCCGTACCGATCCGGCGCCGTCGGTCGTTGCGGTGTTCTCCCTGCGGTTCCCGGCGGGCAGTGCGAACGACGTCGTCGCCGAATGGCAGCGTTGGCTTCCCGAAGCTCCGCCTGAACTGTGGGCGAATGTCGTGCTGTCCGGCGGATCGACGGTCGGTGTGCGGATTTCCGGTTGCTACGTCGGCGATTCCGCTTCACTCGCCCGGTTGCTCGACCAGGTCGGTGGGACGCGGACGGTGAAGCAGCTCGACTATCTCGGTGCCATGAAGTACTTCTCCGGCAGTGAAAACCGTCAGTCCTTTGTGGCCTCGTCGCGGATACTCGGAGAACCGGTGGAGCCCGCGAAGTTGACGTCCGTCCTCAAGGGCAGGCAAGGAATGGACCTGCTGGTCGACGGTCTCGGCGGCGCCGTCGCCGACATCGCCCCGGACGCCACCGCGTTCTGGCACCGGAAGGCGATCGGGAGTGTGCAGATCTACAGCCAGGCGGACGTGAACAACCGTTCCGCGGCAACGGATTCCGTCGCGGAGGTGGTGTCGGGTCTCGGGCTGGGCGGGGGCTACGTCAACTACATCGACCCCGCCCTGCCCGACTGGATGACGGCCTACTACGGCGGCAACGTCACCCGCCTCAGGCAGGTGGCGAAGACCTACGACCCGGACAAGGTGTTCGGGTTCGCGCAGGCCGTCACCCCGGACTAGAGGTCGATGCCGGTGAAGACGGTGACCCGTTCCTCGGTGAGGTCGTGCATCGCGGCGAGGACGCCCTCCCTGCCGACGCCCGATCCCTTGACGCCGCCGTACGGCATCTGGTCCGCGCGGTAGCTCGGTACGTCGCCGATGATCACGCCGCCGACTTCGAGTTCCGTCGACGCGTAGAAGGCGAGATGCACGTCGCGGGTGAACACCCCGGCCTGCAAACCGTACGCGGATTCGTTGACCGAAGCGAAAGCCTCGTCCACGCCATCCACAATGGACACTACGAGTACCGGTCCGAAGATCTCCTCGGCCCAGGCCTTTGTGGACGGTGGCACGTCGGTGAGCACGGTCGGTTCCACCGTCGCGCCGTCCCGCTTGCCGCCGGTGAGGATCTTCGCGCCCGCGGCGACGGCCTCGTCGATCCACGCGACGATCCGTTCGGCGGCGGCCTCGTCGACGACCGGTCCCACGTCGGTGTTCTTGTCGTACGGGTCGCCGGTTCGCTGTGCCCGCACGGCTTCCACCAGTGCGGGCACGAATTCCTCGGCGACCTCGCGTTCGACGATGACCCGCTGCACGGCGATGCAGGACTGCCCGGCCTGGTAGTTGCCGAAGGTCGCGATGCGTTCCGCGGCGCCTTCCGGATCCGGCCAGTCGCGGAGCACGACGGCGGCCGCGTTGCCGCCGAGTTCGAGCACGACGTGCTTGCGCGGCGCGGCGTCCGCGATCGACCAGCCGACCGGACCCGAACCGGTGAACGAGACGACCGGCAGCCGGGGATCGGCGACCAGCGCCGACGTCTCCTCGTTGCCGAGCGGCAGCACCGAGAACGCGCCCTCGGGCAGGTCCGTCTCGGCCAGGATCTCGCCGAGGATCAGCGCGGCCAGCGGCGTGCGCGGCGCGGGTTTGACGATGATCGGCGCGCCGACCGCGAGCGACGGCGCGACCTTGTGCGCCACCAGGTTCAGCGGGAAGTTGAACGGCGCGATGCCGAGCACCGGGCCGCGCGGGATCCGGCGGGTGAGGGCCAGCCTGCCCTCGCCCGCCGGATCGGTGTCCAGGCGCTGCAGGTCGCCGCTGAACCGGCGGGCCTCTTCGGCCGCGATCCGGAACACCGACACCGCTCGCCGGACCTCCGCCTCGGCCCACTTGAGCGGCTTGCCGTTCTCGGCGGTGATGACTTCGGCGATCTCCTCGGCCCGGCCGGCGATGACCCGCGAAACGTGGTCGAGCGCCGCGGCGCGGCTGTGCGCCGAGGACCGCCGGAACTCCTTCGCGACGCTCGCCGCAGCGCTCACCGCTCGTTCGACCTGCTCCGGGCCGGGCACCGCGACGGTGGCGACTTCGCTGCCGTCATAAGGGTGGTGCACGGTGATCGTCGAAGCGCCCTGCTCGGGGCGTCCGGCGATCCAGGCGGGGCGCGGCTCCGGGGTGATCATGTCCATGGGTGACAAGGTATTCGAGGCGGGGCTCGGAGAGCACCTTGAGCATCGCGTTTAGCGGGCTAAACGCGATCCGGCCGTGGGCGTGAGCGATAGAGGTCGCGCAGGAGCAGGACCTCGGCGCCGTGGTGGATGGCCTCCCGGTTGATGTGGAGGACGAGGGTCGCGAGCGGGTACTCCGCATACGGGCCTTCGGCCTCGCCGCAGGGACGCGCGAGGTCTTCGGCGGTGAGGCCGCGGACGCCGTCACGCCAGCGCGCGTAGGCGTCGTCGAGTTGCTTCAGTGCTTCTTCGGCGGAGGCCGCGTAGGGGAAGGTCTGGTAGTCGGCGGGCGGGCCGCCGAAGTGCGACGCGTTCCGCATCGCGAAGACGCCGATGATGATGTGGGCGAGGCGCCAGGCGATCGTCGTCACCGGCGGCGGCGATGGCTCCGGATACGCCCAGTCGATCGTCGGCTTGCCGCTCTCGTCCGGCCGGATGCTCCAGCAATCCTCGACGGGTTCCCAGAGGTATTCGTCGTCGCCGAGGGTGTCCAGCCGGGGCCGGAGATGCCGCGTCCAGTGCCAGTCGAGCTGTTCGGAGAGTTCCTTGCTCCAGTCGATGCCCATGTCTCGGACGGTAGGACCCCTCGCGGTCATCCGCTGTCCTGAATCGTGAGGGGGTTGGCGGCGAGGTGACCCGGCCCACCTGGGACGATGGTGGGGAAGCGTGCTGCTCTGATCTGGAGGTTTCAGGTGCCCAGTCCCACCGGTCCGGTACTCGTCGTGGACTTCGGGGCGCAGTACGCGCAACTGATCGCACGGCGCGTGCGTGAGGCGCAGGTCTACTCCGAGGTCGTCCCGCACACCGCCACCGCCGAGGACATCCTCGCCAAGAACCCCGCCGCGATCATTCTTTCCGGTGGTCCTTCCAGCGTGTACGCCGAGAACGCCCCCGCCCTCGCCCCTGGGCTGGTCGAGGCGGGCGTGCCGATCCTCGGCATCTGCTACGGCCACCAGGTGCTCGCGCAGGCGCTCGGCGGGACGGTCGAGCCGACCGGGATCCGCGAATTCGGCCGCACCGAGGTCCGCGTCGCCGGTGAAGGCGGCGTGCTGCACGCCGGTCTCCCGAGCAACCAGCCCGCGTGGATGAGCCACAACGACAGCGTCACCAAGGCTCCCGAGGGCGCCACCGTCACCGCTTCGAGTGACGGCGCCGCCGTCGCCGGGTTCGAAGACGTCGAACGCCGCTTCGCCGGCGTCCAGTACCACCCGGAGGTGCACCACTCGCCGCACGGCCAGGAGGTGCTCCGCCGCTTCCTGCACGACATCGCGGGCATCAAGCCGCAGTGGACGACGTCGTCCATCGTCGACGACCAGGTCAAGCGCATCGCCGAGCAGGTCGGTGACGGCCGGGCGATCTGCGGGCTCTCCGGCGGCGTCGACTCCGCCGTGGCCGCCGCGCTGGTCCAGCGGGCCATCGGTGACCGGCTGACCTGCGTGTTCGTCGACCACGGTCTGCTGCGCTCCGGCGAGCGCACCCAGGTCGAGCGCGATTTCGTCGCCGCGACCGGGGTGAACCTGGTGACCGTCGACGCGCGGGACCGGTTCCTCGACGCGCTGGCCGGGGTCACCGACCCGGAGGAGAAGCGGAAGATCATCGGCCGCGAGTTCATCCGCGTGTTCGAGCAGGCCGAGCGCGACCTCAAGGCCGAGGGCGACTACAAGTTCCTGGTGCAGGGCACGCTGTACCCGGACGTCGTCGAGTCCGGCGGCGGCGAGGGCGCGGCGAACATCAAGAGCCACCACAACGTCGGCGGGCTGCCCGACGACCTGCAGTTCGAGCTCGTCGAGCCGCTGCGCCTGCTGTTCAAGGACGAGGTGCGGCGCGTCGGGCTGGAGCTCGGGCTGCCGGAGACGATCGTGCAGCGGCAGCCGTTCCCCGGCCCGGGGCTCGGCATCCGGATCATCGGCGCCGTCGACGCCGAGCGGCTCGAGACGCTGCGCGCGGCCGACGCCATCGCGCGCGAGGAGCTCACCGCGGCCGGTCTCGACGGCGAGATCTGGCAGTGCCCGGTGGTGCTGCTGGCCGACGTGCGCAGCGTCGGCGTCCAGGGCGACGGGCGGACCTACGGGCACCCGATCGTGCTGCGGCCGGTGTCGTCCGAGGACGCGATGACCGCGGACTGGACGCGGCTGCCGTATGAGGTGCTGGAGCGGATCTCGACCCGCATCACCAACGAGGTCGCCGAGGTGAACCGGGTGGTCCTGGACGTCACGTCCAAGCCGCCGGGCACCATCGAGTGGGAGTGACCGGTCGCGGCCCGGACTTGCGTTTAGCCCGCTAATCGCGATCTGCCGCCTTTGGGCACCCAGGCGACCGGATCGCGTTTAGCCCGCTAAACGCGCTCTGAGGTCTTGGGGCACCCGGCGCGCCCCGGATCGCGTTTAGCCCGCTAAACGCGATCCGGGCGCAGGTGGGAGCAAGGCGAAGGCCCCGGCGAGGGGCCGGGGCCTTCGGAGTGGGGTGGAGCGTGAGCGGCGCCGCTAGCGGCGGCTCTTGCGCAGCGAAGCGGCGAGCAGCATGACGCCGACGAAGATCGCTCCACCCGCCATGACCCACCGGAAGTCGAACTGCGGGAGCCACGAGGCGCCGTCCGAGAGGACGTACCCCGACACCAGCAGCGTCGCGATCCCGAAGATCAGGGTGAAGACGTCCACCCCTCGCTTGGCGGGCTGCGACGGCTGGGCCTGCGCGTTGTCGTAGTCGTACTCAGCCACGGCGCACCTCCACGTTCCCGACACCGTTCTCGACCTTCACGGTGATCTTCTGTCCATTGGTGCCCGGCGACGTGAAGTCGACGACCTCCTCGCCGACCCCCGAGCGCGACTGGCCTAGGCAGTCGATGTCGCCCGCGCCCGTCTCGCAGGAGACCTTCACTTCGGCACCCGCCGGCACGAGCACCGTCGAGTTGCCCGCCCCGTTGGAGACCTTCGTGCTCACCGACGCGCCGGCGGGCAGCTTGGTCAGGTCGACGTCGATGTTCCCCGCCGACCGGTGGTACTCCGGGAGCACCTCGGACGCCTGGACGGGCGTCGCCGTCAGGTCGCCGACGCCGCCCTTCACGGAGAAGTTCTCGAACGGGACCGTGGTCAGCGCCATCCCGACGATCGCCAGCGGTACCGCCAGCCCGATCAGTCCGCGGCCGCCCCGGACGAACGACCCGGCCACCAGCCCGATACCGATCACACCCAGGGTGAGCCCGACGACGTGCTGCGGGGTGAACCACGCCTCGCCGTCCAGCCCCAGGACGGTGCCGACCCCGGCGACCAGCACGGCGATCCCGAAGGTCGCGACACCGATCTTCGACTTGCGACCGCGGGGCGCAGGCGGCGCAGGAGGCGGCGGAGGAGTCTGCGGCGGCAGCCCGCCGGACGGCGAAGCGTTCGGCAGGTCCCAAGCGGACGGGTCGGCCGCGAGCGGGTCCCAGCCGCCCTCGGTCGCCGTCGAGGTGGAGGCCGCCGACGCCGACGCCATGGAGAACGCGGCCGTCGGATACGCCGGTGCGGGCATCGTCGGCCGGTTGAACTGCCCGCGGTTGCGGTGCAGCAGATACAGCGCGACGGCCATCAGCGCGAACCCGATCAGCCCGGTGCCGTCGGCCATCCAGCCGCCGCTCAAGGTCCAGGTGAGACCCGGGAACAGCAGGAGCAGCAGCAGCACCGCGAACGCCGGCGAGCTCGACGCGCGCCCACGGCCGATCAGGCTCTCGAACGCGGAAACGGGGTCGCCCTCCTGCGGCAGGAACAGCCAGCCCAGCAGATAGACGAAGACGCCGAAACCGCCGAACACGGTCGCCGCGACCAGCGCGACCCGGACCACGGTCGGGTCGATGCCGTACCGGTAGCCGATGCCCGCGGCGACACCGGCGAACTTGCGGCCTGCCACCGGGCGGACCGGCCTGCTCCGCCAGAAATCCTTGACGGTCTCCTCGAAGCCGGCCGCGGGGCCGCGCTTCGGAACCTGTGTCTCACTCCCACTCATGCCACAAAGAATGCGCCCCGCCGGGCCCCGCCACATCCGGGAACGTCCCTGAGGTTTCCCCCAGCGGGAAGAGTCAGGGGTTTCCCCGATGGATCGGTACCCCGTGGCATGTGACCATGGAGAACGTGCAGGAATCCGCCCCCAACGACCTCGCCGAACAGGTGAAGCCGACGATCATCGAGCGCCCTCCGGTGCCCGTTCCCGGCAGCCTGTCCCCGGCACCGTTCGAGCCGCCCAAGATGTACCGCCGCCGTTCCGGCCGCGCCATCGCGGGTGTCGCCGGCGGTCTCGCCGATCACCTCGGCGTCAAGGTGCTCTGGGTCCGGACGGCGTTCGCGTTGCTGGCCGCGCTGAACGGCGTCGGCCTGCTCGCGTACGGCCTGCTCTGGGTGTTCGTCCAGCAGCAATCCGGTGAAGTCGAGCCGGAGAAATCCGCGCCGAAGGAGAAGCAGCAGGCGTTCGGCCTGATGGCGCTGGGGGTCGGCCTCGCCGTCGCCAGCGGCACGCTGACCGGCCTGATCAGCGGCTGGGTCGCCATCCCACTGGCACTGGCGATGATCGGCGCGGCCGTCGTCTGGCGTGAGGCCGACGAGTCGCAGCGCCGCCGCTGGCGCCTCGGTGCCAAGGGCGGTGTCGCCACGGCCTTCCTCGGCGGCGGTGGCTGGTCGGCCGCGATCCGCGTGGTCGCCGGTGTCGCACTGGTGATGACCGGGATCGGCGTCGTCGTGCTGGAGAGCGGCAGCATCGACCAGGTCAAGTTCGCGCTGGTCGCCGTGATCGCGACGCTGTTCGGGGTGGCCGTGCTGACCGTCCCGTTCTGGCTGCGCCTGGTCCGTGACCTGTCCGACGAACGCATGGCCCGCATCCGCACCGACGAACGCGCCGAGATCGCCGCCCATCTGCACGACTCGGTCCTCCAGACCCTCGCGCTGATCCAGAAGCAGGCGGATTCGCCCCGCGAGGTCGCCAGGCTCGCGCGCGGGCAGGAACGCGAGCTGCGCGGCTGGCTGTACGGGCCGTCGGGGTACGGCAAGAACAAGAAGACCGAGGACGAGGCCGTCAGCGGCCAGCTGTCCGAAGTGCTCGCTGCCGCGTGCGGCGAGGTCGAGGACGCCTTCGCGATCTCGGTGCAGCAGGTCGTCGTGGGGGAGGCCACGCTGAACGAGCCGCTGACCGCGTTGGTCCAGGCGGCGCGCGAAGCGATCGTCAACGCCGCCAAGCACGCGGGTGTCGACGAGGTCAGCGTGTACGCCGAGGTCGAGCCGACCGCGGTGACTGTGTTCGTGCGCGACCGGGGGAAGGGGTTCGACCCCGACGTCGTGCCGAGCGATCGGCACGGGCTCGCCGATTCCATCCGGGGGCGGATGGAGCGGCACGGCGGGAAGCTCAAGCTGCGTACCGCACCGGGTGAAGGAACCGAGGTCCAGCTGGAGATGCCGGTCAAGGCGGGGAAGGGCGCGGCGTGAGGTCGCTATGCTCACGGGACAGGGCGAGCGAGGGAGCATCGTGACGGAGAACCAGCAGACGCGGGAGCCGGTCAAGGTCTTCCTCGTCGACGACCACGCGCTCTTCCGCGCGGGTGTGCGCACCGAACTGGACTCGATCACCGACGACGTCCGCGTGGTCGGTGAGGCGGGCTCGGTCGCCGAAGCGGTCGCGGGTATCGCCCGGACCAAACCGCAGGTCGTGCTGCTCGACGTGCACATGCCGGACGGCGGCGGCGCCGAGGTGCTGCGCCGGGTCCGGCCGGAACTGCCGGACGTCGTGTTCCTCGCGCTGTCGGTCTCCGACGCCGCGGAAGACGTGATCGCCGTGATCCGCGCGGGGGCCCGGGGGTACGTCACGAAGACGATCTCGTCGAAGGAGCTCGTCCGCGCCGTCGTGCGGGTTTCGGACGGGGACGCGGTGTTCTCGCCGCGGCTGGCCGGGTTCGTGCTCGACGCGTTCGCCGACCGCCCGGGTTCCGCGCCGATCAGCGATCCGGATCTCGACCTGCTGACCCCGCGCGAGCGTGACGTGCTGCGGCTGCTCGCGCGCGGGTACGCGTACAAGGAGATCGCGTCGGAGCTGTTCATCTCGGTGAAGACCGTCGAGACCCATGTGTCGAGCGTGCTGCGGAAGACGCAGCTTTCGAACCGGTACGAGCTTTCGCGCTGGGCTTCCGACCGGCGTCTCGTCTAGGTGGCGGCTGTCCTCATCGGCCTGGTGGCCGTGTTCTTTCTGGGCATGGGGCTGCTGGGGCTCGCCGCGCCGAAGCGGCTGATCCGGCCGTTCGGCATTTCGCTGGAGTCGGCGACGGCGCGAACCGAGGTGCGCGCGGTGTACGGCGGCTTCGGTGTGGCTGTCGCGGTGCTGCTCGGGTTCGCGGCTTTCGACGTCGGCGGGATCCAGCGGGGCGTCGCGATCGCGGTGGCCGTCGCGCTCGCCGGGATGGCCTTCGGGCGGCTGGTCGCGCGGTTCGCGGAGCGGCCCGAGCGGTTCTATCCGAGCTGGCTCTACTTCTGGGTCGAGATCGTTCTCGCCGCTCTGCTCATCCTCGCGACCGTGGCGCCCGACCTGCGTTTAGCGGGCTAATCGCGATCCGGCGAGCCCCCAGGCCCCACCGCATCGCGATTAGCCCGCTAAACGCAGGTCAGCGGAATTCGTGGGTGACTTCGATCTTCCCGACGATGTGTGCGTTGAACTCGGCGAGGTCCTCGGCCGGGACCCACAGCTCGAGGATGGTCTTCCCGCCCGCCTGCTGGACGGGGTACCGCTCGACGAACGCGGTCTCGACCTCGAACCGCGTCACGAACCCGGCGCCGTCGTACCGCACGTTCCAGTCGCGGGCGATCTTGATCGCGTAGTCCTCGTTCAGCACCGGGTAGAAGATCGGCTGCTCCGGCAGCCGCGGCGGCCACTCGCGCCAGCCCGACTCGCGGACGAGGTCGAGCTCGGCGGGCCCGGCCGGCCGCCACAGCGTCGTCGTCGCGGTCACGGCGCGGCGTCCCCGGCGGCGGCCAAAGGGCGCTCGACCTGCGGAGTGGTAGCAAAGGTCCCTTGCTCCCTCGGGCGGAGCCGGGTCAGCGCGACCCCGCCCAGCACGACGACCATCCCGGCGATCACCCGCAGGTTCAGCGGCTCGGCCAGGAACACCGCTCCCAGCAGCACCGAAACCACCGGCAGCAGGTAGCCGACGATCGACGCCGCGACGGCGCCTTCGCTCGCGAGGAGCTGGTAGTTCAGCGCGAACGCGATCCCGGTCGACCCGATCCCCAGGATCACGACCGCGACGACCGCGCCGGTGCTCAGGTGCACCGGTTCGAAACCGCCCATCGGCATCGCGAGCAGCAGGAACCCGGTCGCCAGCAGCATCTGGCCGCCGGCCAGCGACATCGGCGAGTCGCCGGTGCCGGTGAGGTACTTGCCCTCGTAGACGAACGCGAAACCGTAGCTCGCGGCCGCCGCGAGGCACGCCAGCGCACCCCAGCTCAGCAGGCCGGAGGCCTCCCACGGCGCGAAGATCAGGAGGATCCCGGCGAGTCCGACGACCAGCCCGGTGACCCGCACCGCGGTCATCTTCGTCCGCGAGCCCATCATCGGAGCGGCCAGCAGCACCCACAACGGCGTCGTCGAGTTCAGCACCCCGGTGATCCCGGAGTCGACGGTCAGCTCACCCCACGCGAACAGCAGGAACGGCAGCGCGTTGTGGAAGAACGCCGCGACGGCCAGATGTCCCCAGATCCGCCGCCCCGACGGCAACCGGTCGCGGCCGAGGTAGCAGAGCCCGATCAGCACCGCCGCGCCGAGCGCCACCCGCGCCAGCACCAGCTGCACCGGCGAGAACGCGCCGAGCCCCAGCTTGATCCAGAAGAAACTCGATCCCCACATGAGCGCCAGCGCGCCGATCCGCAGCAGGGTCTTCGTCTCGCCCACCAGTCCTCCTTAAGTGCCCGGCCCAGCTTCGCCGCGCCGACGCGTAAGGACAAGCGAAAATAACTGCAGGCAGCGTTAAGAAGAACTGTAAGATCGGGGCATGCTGGACGTCCGCCGCATGCAGGTCCTCCGAGCCGTCATCAGTAGCGGTTCGATCACCGCCGCCGCCCGGAATCTCGGCTACACACCCTCCGCGATCAGCCAGCAATTGTCCACCCTGGAAAGGGAAGCGGGCGTCGAACTGCTCGAGCGCGTCGGCCGCGGCGTGCGGCCGACCCCCGCCGGTTCGCTGCTGTCCGAACACGCGGAAACACTGAGCACCCAGCTCGCGAAGGCCGAAGCCGCGCTCACCGAACTCAAGGAAGGCCGCACGGGCAGGCTCGCGATCCGCTACTTCGCCACGGCGGGCGCCTCGCTGGTGCCCTTGGCCGTCGCCGCCCTGCGCCGGGAGTTCCCCGGTGTCCGCCTCGACCTGAAACTGGTCGAGCCCGACGATTCGATGCCCGAGATCGAGTCGGGCAAGGCCGACGTCGCGATGATCGTGCTCCCCAGCAGCACTCCCCGGATCAAAGGGGTCGAGTACGTCCACCTCCTCGACGACCCGTACCGCGCGATCCTGCCGAAGAACCACCGGCTCGCCCGCAAACGCGTCCTCGATCTCGGCGAGCTCGCGGAAGATCCGTGGGTCGGCGTCGACGGCCTGCCCGGTGCCTGCCGCGACATCCTGCTCGACGCCTGCGGCGCGGCCGGGTTCGCCCCGAACCACGTCGTCGAATCCGAGGATTACCAGACGGCGCAAGGGTTCGTGGCCGCCGGTCTCGGTGTCGCGCTGATTCCGGAGCTCGGTCTCGGCGCTCCGCATCCCGGCGTCGCCATCCGCAAGGTCCGGCGGCCGGATCCGGTGCGGTCCATCCACGCCGCCGTGGCCGCGCACGCCAGGGAACACCCCGCGGTGCGGCGGTTCCTCGGCGCGATCCGCGAGGGGGCCGGACAGGTAAGCGGGACTGGCCGAGTGGGCACGAAAACCGGCTGAGCTTGATCGGCCGCGCCAGCGGTCGACAACCTGGCAGGGAACCCGCCAGCGAAAGGACCCCGGTGCGTCCCCTGATCGTCCTGCACGGCTCTTGGCACCAGCCCGCCCATTTCGACGACGTCGCCGGACGCCTGCGCCGGGAAGGCGCCGACGTCACCGTCCCCGACCTCGGTGGGCGTCCGATCGCCGAAACCACCCGGACCGTCCAGGAACTCGTCGACCAGGCGGCCGAACCACCGGTGGTGCTCGCGCACTCCTTCGGCGGACTGACCGCCAGCGGGCTTCAGGGGATTTCACACCTGATCTTCCTGGCCGCGATCGTCAGCGAGCCCGGGGAAACCGCTCAGTACTGGATCGAGCGGATCAAGGAGGAGACCGGTCGCGAACCCGCCCAGGTGCCCTTGACCTTCGACGACAAGGGCCTGACCCATCTCGACCTGGCCGCCGTCCGCGAGGCCGTGTACGCCGACTGCGCGGACGCCGTCGCCGAGCGGGCGACGGCGTTGCTGCGCCCGGAACCCGTCACGATCTTCGACCAGTCGCCGGAGGGTTCGGCGTGGAAGGACACCCCGAGCACGTACATCGCCTGCACCGAAGACCGGACTCTCGCCCCGGAACTCGTGGCCCACTGCGCCGCGCGCTGCGACACGACGGTGACCTGGCGGGCGAGCCACAGCCCGTACCTCAGCCGTCCGGTCGAGCTGGCGACGCTGGTCCTCGAGCGGCTCTAGATCAGGAACAGTTCCGCGAACAGCACCCCGACGAGGATCGCCGCCACCACGGCACCCGCGACGATCAGCCATTTCCGGGTGTCGGGCGACTTCGCGGCCACCGGCGCGGCGGGCGCGTACTGCTGCGCCGGCGGCGCGTACTGCGGCTGCGGCGGCTGATACTGCTGCGGCTGGTGCTGGGGGAACTGTTGCGGCGCCTGCTGCGGTGCCTGCTGGACGGGCATCGGCATCGAGGCCGGAACCGTCGGCATGGCGGGCGCGGTCGGCGGGATGAACGCCGTCTGCCGCCCCTCCGTGATCGCGTTCAGCGAGCGCACCGTGTCGGCCATCGTCGGCCGCGCGTCCGGCTCCGCCCGCAACATCTTGCGCAGCGCGCCCGCCAGCGGCCCGGCGGTCTGCGGCGGCCGTTCCGAGGATTCGCCGTCTTCACCGAACGGCGGCACCCCCTCGACCGCCGTGTACAGCGTCGCGCCCAGCGAGAACACGTCGGACGCCGAAGTCGCCGGTTCGCCGCGCGCCACCTCGGGCGCCCGGTACGCGGGGCTCGGACCGCCGCCGGTGATGCCGATGTCGGTGAGCTTCACGCCGCCGTCGTCGGCCAGCAGGACCGTGCCCGGCTCGACGGTCCGGTGCACCACCCCGGCCTCGTGCATCGCGGCCAGCGCGCGGCCGAGCACGATGCCCAGCCCGGCGGCCTGCTCCGCGGTCAGCCTGCCGTGCTCGGCGAGGAAGGTCGCCATCCCGCGGGACGGGATGTACTCCATCACCAGCCACACGTCCGGCCCGTCGGGCAGGACGTCGTACACCTTGATGGCGGTGGCGTGCTCGAACTTGGCCGCGTCCTTGCCTTCTTGGATCACGACGGCCTTGGCCTGCTCCGCCCGATCCGGCGGCAGGCCGACCGGCAGGTACATGCGCTTCATCGCGACCGTGCGGAGCAGGCGTGTGTCGAACGCCAGCCACACGATGCCCGCCCGGCCGCGCCCGATGGGCTGGTCCAGGCGGTACCGGCCGCCGACGATGGAACCTTCAGAACTCAATTGCAGCCTCGGATCGGATCACGGACTCGCCGGAGGCGATGACGGTTCGGACGGCTCCACGGACTTGCTGGAGCTCGGCGGAGGCGATGTCTTCGAGGAAGTCCTGGAGGAAGTCCTCGTCGGCGTCGGAGGATCCGGCTCCTGCGTCTGCGTCGCCTTGCTCGTCGTCTTCTTCGACGAAGTCGTCTCCTTGGGCGGCTCGGAAGACTCCGTCTCCGTCGGCGCTACCGTCGTCTCGGGTGCCGAAGACGGCGCTGACGGAGAGGGCTTCGTCGACGAGTTCCCCACCTGCGCGGGCGTCTCCGGGTTGTTCGGGCTCAGCAGCCAGAACCCCAGCGCGGCCAGCGCCACGACCACGACACCACCGATGATCGCGGGCTTCTTCCACGCGCCCGGCTTCTCGTCGTCGTCCTCGTCCACCGGGCTGGTCTGCGCGCGGGTGGGCGGCGGCGGGGGCGGGTTGTCGTAATCGTCGTCGTAGGGGTCGTCGTCGTAGTCGCCCGCGGGGATCGGGACGGCGCGCGTGGGCGCGGGGCCGCCGCCGGGGTGGCCGCGTTCGGCCATCAACGCCGTCTCGTCGTAGTTGTCGTACCCGTCGTAGTCGTCTTCCGGGTAGCCCGACGCGGGCTGCTGGTAGTCGTCCTCGTCATCGTAGTACGACCCGGCCGCGTCCTGCTCGTCGAGCAGCGAGCCCGAGTGACCGGCGGCCTCGCTGTCGAGCGCCTGGGTCACGCCGCCGCCGGCGAGCGCGCCCGCGATCGGGGCGGCGAGCACGGTGTCGTCCGCGGGGCCGCCCAGCGGCGTTTCACCCCGTGCGACGGCGGCGAGGAGCTCTTCGCACTCTTCGGCGGTGGGGCGGTGCCGCACCTCCGGGTGCAGCAGCACGGCCAGCACGCTGGCGAGCGGGCCGGACTGACGCGGCGGGATGATCTGCCCGGCCGCGACCGCGTGCAGCAGGCTGAGCGTGTTCTCACTGAGGCCGAACGGCGGCTGGCCTTCGCAGGCGGCGTAGAGCGTCGAGCCGAGCGAGAAGACGTCGGACTCCGGGCCAGGGTCGCCGCCGATGGCCACCTCGGGCGCCAGGTAGGCGGGGGTTCCGGCGATCATCCCGGTCTTCGTGACCGTGACGTCGTCCTTGGCCCGCGAGATGCCGAAGTCGGTGATCTTCACGGTGCCGTTGGGCGCCAGCAGGATGTTGCCCGGCTTGATGTCCCGGTGCACGATGCCGACCGCGTGCGCCTCGGTCAGCGCGGCCGCGACCTGCGCGCCGATCCGCGCGACCTCCGTCGGCGGCAGCGTCCGCTCCTCCTGCAGCACCTGGGCGAGGCTGGTGGAGTTCAGGTACTCCATGATCAAGCACGGCTGGCCGTTGTCGTCGGTGACGACGTCGAACACCGAGATGGCGTTCGGGTGGTGCAGCCTGGCGGCGATCCGCCCCTCGCGCATCGTGCGCTGACGGGCGTCTTCGGCGTCGTGAGCCTCAAGCCCGGGCTGCAGAAGCAACTGCTTGATCGCCACCGTGCGGCCGAGTACCTCGTCGTGCGCTTGCCACACGGCCCCCATCGCGCCCGTGCCGATCCGCCCGGCGATGCGATATCGACCGGCGACCAGGCGACCCTCGTCGCTCACGCGACCTCCCTTTGGGCTCCGTCTTCACGACGCGGAATCGTCCGCGTGCGCGGTGCGGCCTTCAGCACGCCACAGCGTTGGAGCGTATGCACATGTAGTGGTCTGTGTGCCGGCTTTTCCGAGACCGACTCGTGACAAGGCTAGGCGCTCACTCTGCGCACACACACGCGGCACACTCTGATCGCCCTGGGTGGAGGGCTGTTACACGCGCGGTGTCCGTCACATGTGCTGAGCGGACAGCAGCCGCGCGTCGGTGATCAGGCCGGAGGTCTCGTCGGCGAATTCGAGCACCTGCGTGACCCGCAGCAGGCCGCCGTCCGGGTTGCGCATGGTCACGACGGCGAGGATGGTGCCGTCGGCCTGTTCGTGGAGGTCCTGGATCTGGATGGCGTCCATCGCGCTCCACGCCTCGATCAGCTTGCCCGCCTCCGACTCGGCCAGCACCGGCGTGATCAGCGACATCGCGCCGTAGGGATCGGCGTCGACGGTCTGGTAGAACTTCCGGACCGCGTCGATCTTGTCCTCGGCCGTGCTGACCGCGGCGGGTTTGAGGGCGGGCTGCGAGCTGGTGCTGCTGGACGACGAGCCCTGCGGCGGGAGCGAACCCGAGCCGGTGCCCGAAGACGGCTGAGGCGTCGTGCTGGTGCCCGACGTCGCCGGGGTCTCCTGCTTCCGCTGCGGCTCGGTGGAGTCCGGGACGGCGAGCCCGCCGAGCGCGGCGGCTCCGCTCATGGCTTCGGGTGCGGCGGCACCCGGCACGGTGCCCTGCGGCTGCGCGCCGGCGAGCACGCCCGCGGTGACGACGGCGCCCGCGACCAGGAGCCCGGCGGCGACCAGACCGGCCAGCTTGGCGCGGCGGACGGCGCGGCTCTCCGGCTCGTCCACCTCGGGTTCGGGCCGCGCCGGCCGCTCTTCGCGGGTGCGCGCGGGTACGAACTTCTGCGGCTCGCGGAAGACCTGCTCCAGGTACTCGCGGTCGACGCGGGTGTCGTTCAGGATCTCTTCCGGGATGACGTCCTCGACACGTACGGCGTCCTCACGCCGTATGCGCTGTCGATCAAGCACGAAATTCCTCGCTCTGGTCCGGGGCAGGCGCTGGGCCGTTCGGCCGACGCCTCTGGTCCGCGCGGCCGTCTTCTGAACGGTGCGGACCCTGCAGTCGCCAGGTAACCCTGTGCGGACGGCCCACGGCCAGACTCCATCGCCGGAATGCCGTCGCGATACGACGAACGGCAGCTTAGGTCACCCACCCGGACCAGGGACGACCGCTCAACGCACCGCACGTGCAGAGGAACAGGACACTTGCACGTGCGTGGTCGCCTACATGCCGTCGTCGACGATCTTGTCGTCGTCGCCGAAGGTGAACGTGCGCTGTTCCATGGTCTTCGTACCGTCCTTGTGCGTGACCTCGACGGTGTTGACCGTGACGCCGCGGCGCTGGTCGATGCTGACCTTCTTCACCTCGAAGTAGGCGACGTCGGCGTAGCGCTCACGGAGGCCCTCCGCGCCTTCTTCGCGTAGGCCGCCGGAGGTCACCGAGGACGCTTCCTGGGGGTTCGTGGTGACCGAGTTGAGGAAGATCTCGGTGTTGTCGCCCATCGCCTCCGCGTCCGGCTGCGACGCGTACCAGGGGCCGGGCGTGGTGGTGCGGTTGGCCGGGACGACCGGCGGCTTCTGCGGCCGGTCGCTCGACGACGGCGCGGGCCGCCCCGACGTCACCGGCCCGGAGCTCGAACCGGGTCGCGACGAGTCGGTGCCGGCGGTTTCGCTGTCCGAGGGGGTGCCCGAGTTGACGGAGCTGCGGTCGTCGCCGGTGGTGGACTCGGTCTCGGATTCGGACGGGTTACCCGCCGCGCCACCCTGCGGCGGCGTGGCCGGATGGCCGGCGACACCGTCCTGGGTCAGCGGGCTGCCGCCGCGGTATCCGGGCCAGCCGCCCTGGCTCTGCTGCTCCGGGAGGGGTTTGCCGACCAGGTACGAACCGGCGAAGAGCAGGCCGACCACGACCAGCGCGGACGCCGCCGCCGCGAACCAGGCGGCCTTGCGCCAGGTCTTGGGCGGGGTCACCGAGGCGGGCACCGTACCGAGGTCGAAGGTGCTCAGGCCGTCGACCGGCGGGGCGAGGTAGACGCGGACGTCGTCGGTGTCGTCGACCTCCACCGGCTCGGGACGGCGGGGAGCGGGTGCGGTCAGCGTCACCTTCGTGCGCTGCGCGACCTTCGCGGTCCGTTCCCCGGTGGTGGCCGGTTCGGTGAAGGAGACCTCGACGCGCGCGGGGACCTCGCGAGCGGGCTGGGGGAGCGGCAGATGGCCGCTCGATGGGGCGTAGCCGGGGCTCGGCGCCCTCCTGTCCCGCGGTGGCGGCAGGGGAAGGGAACCGGTGGAGGGCGGGGCGAACTCACGGTGCGCGTGGTGGCCGTGCCCGGTGGGTCGCTGCCGCCTCGGCGGCACGGCCGGAGTCCAGCCTTCGGTACCGCCCGCCCGGTGACGGCCCGCTTGCGTGGCGCCGTCCCGTCCCTGGTGTTCCGCCCAGCCGTTCATGTCCGAGCGACCCCCTCACAGGCCGGCCCTGACGGCGATGTGACACCGGTTAAGCCGAACGGAGCAGCGGGTTCACGGGATCCCTCGCTTGCAGACTCCCAAGCACTCTCGTGAGCAAATGCACGCGCATACGACTGGGGGCGCGCGGGGCCATCGCCCCCGCGCGCCATGCGGGCATCGCCCGACCCAGACGCAAGGGTCCACACGAGGACCACACTAAAAGTTCGACACCCGCAAGTCTTCACCCACTCTGCAAGTTGCAGATGTTTCACTCGGTCGGGCGCGGCCGAACGGGCCTCGGTGACGTTACGGAGTGCTATCGGCGCTGGTGAAGCCGTTCAGTTGCCGCTGCGGTACTTCTGCTGGGTCGATTGCAGGGCTTTCGTGGCGGTGATCCCGCTACCCGCTGCAAGCAGAATGGCGATGATGTCGAGCGTCGTTCCCCCACTCGTGAGCAGCCAGGCGAAAAGCGAGGCGGCGGTGGTACCCGCTGCGATCGGCCAGCGCGTCTTGACGTACTGGGCGATGGGGGTGCCGCCCGCGCGCTTACCCGCCGCGTTGTTCAGCATGGCGAGATAACCGAGATGGCCCAATGCCGCGAGGACACCGGCGATCGCGATGATCACGGCGATGAGGTTAATCATGTGTCCAGTTTGCCCTGTCCCGCGCCGTCGTGGCTCGGGGAACACCCTGAGTTCCGCCTCACGGCACTGGATCGTGACGTCGCCGGATCGCGTTTAGCCCGCTGAACGCGATCCGGGCGCGCCGCGAGGGAGCAAGGGACCTTTGCTACCACCTACCGCCCCAGCCTGCCCCGCCCGAGGTTGAGCAGCGCCATCGCCAGCTGCCGTCCCTCCGGCCCGAGCTCGCGGTAGCGCGCCAGCACGTCCATCTCGCGGTTGTAGACGATCCTGGTGCCGCCCGCGGCCATCCTGGCCGCACCGATCGTCTTGGAGACTTCGACGCGGCGTTTGACCAGCCGCAGGATCTCGCCGTCGAGGAAGTCGATCTCCTTGCGGAGCTCGCCGATCTCTTCGGCGGTGGCGGTGGGTTCTTCGGCGTCGGGCTTCTGTGTGGTGTTCATCGGGACCTTTCTTCGGTCCGGATTCCCATGCTGGCCCCCGGAACAGCGTAAAGCCCCGGGGTCCGTGGACTCCGGGGCTTCGGGTGATGGCATTTCGGCACTATGCGATCACGGGAGCCGGAGTCCGGGTCCCGTAAAAAAATCGCATCGCGTGGTGCCGCATGCCGCTCATTATGCCACAGCGACGCCGTCCTCCGGCTCGAAGCGGCGGCGTGCTCCGCGGACGCGGGCGTGGACGAGGACGCTCATCGCCAGCCAGAACATCGGCATCGCGGGCCAGAAGAAGGGCACCCCCCAAGCCGTCCAGCGGACGATCAGCAGCACCGAAAGCACCACGGCGACCGCGAGGTGGATCCGCACCGCCGGATGCCCGAAGGCGACCGGGCGCCGCTTCGGCACGGGTTTCGGCAGATCCGACGTGAGCGCGACGAGATCGTCGGTGTATTTGGCGGAATACACGGCGCTCAGCCGGTCTTCCACTTCTTCGAGGGTGAGACGGCCTTCACCGCCGGCGGCCTGGATGCGGGTGGCGACCCGCTCGCGGTCGGCGTCGGCGGCCCTGAGCCGGGAGGGAATTCCGTTGGTGTCCATGACGACCGATCCTCCGTCGCGAACACCGCTCGCGCGTCGGACGGCAGGCGGCAACATCGCCTACGCCCGGCGCTGTAGCGTGGACCGGCGATGAACACCCTCTTCGATCTCCCAGCGGACGGTCCGGCCAAGTCCCGGCACTCGGACCTGCTCGACGACCTGAACCCGGCGCAGCGCGAGGCCGTGACCCATGCGGGCTCGCCGCTGCTCGTCGTCGCGGGCGCGGGTTCCGGCAAGACCCGGGTGCTGACCCGGCGGATCGCGTACCTGCTGGCCGAACGGGACGTGCACCCCGGCCAGATCATGGCGATCACGTTCACCAACAAGGCGGCCGCGGAGATGCGGGAGCGCGTGAGCGACCTCGTCGGCCGCCGTGCCAACGCCATGTGGGTGTCGACGTTCCACTCCATGTGCGTGCGGATCCTGCGCCGTGAGGCCAAAACGCTGGAGATGTCGTCGAGTTTCTCCATCTACGACTCGGACGACACGAAGCGGCTCATCACCCTCGTCGCCCGGGATCTCGACATCGACCCGAAGAAGTACGCGGCGCGCACGCTGGCCGTGCACATCTCGAACCTCAAGAACGAGCTGATCGATCCGGAGACGGCGGTCGCCGACGCGGGCAACGATCTGGAACGCCGCGTCGCCGAGGTCTACGTCGAGTACCAGCGGCGGCTGAACCAGGCCAACGCGTTCGACTTCGACGACCTCATCATGCGGACGGTCGAACTCCTGCAGCGGTACCCGGACGTCGCCGAGTACTACCGGCGGCGGTTCCGGCACGTGCTCGTGGACGAGTACCAGGACACGAACCACGCGCAGTACACGCTGGTCCGCGAACTGGTCGGCACCGAGGCGAACGAGGCCGGGATCGAGCCCGCCGAGCTCTGCGTCGTCGGCGACGCGGACCAGTCGATCTACGCCTTCCGCGGCGCGACGATCCGCAACATCGAGGAATTCGAGCGTGACTTCCCGAACGCGCGGACCGTGCTGCTGGAACAGAACTACCGCTCGACCCAGACGATCCTGAACGCGGCGAACGCGGTCATCGCGCGAAACCCCAACAGGCGCGCGAAGCGGCTGTGGACCGATTCCGGTGACGGCGAGAAGATCGTCGGCTACGTCGCGGACAACGAGCACGACGAAGCGGCGTTCGTCGCGGGCGAGATCGACGCGCTGGCGGACAAGGGCGAAGCGGACTACTCCGACGTCGCGGTCTTCTACCGCACCAACAACCAATCCCGGGTCTTCGAAGAGATCTTCATCCGCCTCGGCCTGCCGTACAAGGTCGTCGGCGGGGTGCGGTTCTACGAGCGGCGCGAGGTCCGCGACATGCTCGCGTACCTGAGGGTGCTGGCGAACCCGGAGGACACGGTCAGCCTGCGCCGTATCCTCAACGTCCCCAAACGGGGCATCGGAGACCGTGCCGAAGCGGTCATCGCGACGTACGCCGAACGCGAGCGCATCTCGTTCGCGCAGGCGTTGCGCGGCGCCGTCAATGGCGAGGTGCCGCTGCTGAACCCGCGCTCCGCCAAGGCGATCACCGGTTTCGTCGAGTTGATGGACGAGCTCGGCGAGGTCGTCGAGAGCGGCGCGGAGGTCGCCGACATCCTCGAAGCGGTGCTGGAACGCACGGGCTACCGCACGGAACTCGAGGAATCCGAAGACCCGCAGGACGCGTCGCGGGTGGAGAACCTGACGGAACTCGTCACCGTCGCGCGGGAATTCACCGAATTCACCACCGAGGTCGCCGGTCCGGAGGGCGAACTGCCGGAGACCGAGCCGGGTGTGCCGGAGCCGGGCTCGCTGCCCGCGTTCCTGGAGCGGGTCTCGCTGGTGGCCGACGCGGATTCGGTCCCGTCGCCCGACGGCGGCGATGACGGCGAGGGGCACGACGCGGGCGTGGTCACGCTGATGACCGTGCACACCGCGAAGGGCCTCGAATACCCGGTCGTCTTCGGAACCGGCTGGGAGGACGGGATCTTCCCGCATATGCGCGCGCTGGGTGACCCGACCGAGCTGGCCGAAGAGCGCCGCCTCGCCTACGTCGCGATCACGCGGGCGAGGAAGAGGCTGTACGTCTCCCGTTCGATGGTGCGCTCCGCCTGGGGCCAGCCGCAGATGAACCCGGCCTCGCGGTTCCTCGACGAGCTTCCCGCCGACCTGGTCGATTGGCGCAGGCTCGCGCCTTCCTCGTCCTCCGGTGGTTTCGGTTCGTCCGGCGGATCGCCGCGGGCCGCGACGACCTGGGGGAGCCGCGGCGGTGGCTCGCCGGCGTCGAGGACGGCGAGTACGAGCCCGTTCGGCAAGGGCTGGAAGGACACCGTCGCGCTCAAACTGGACGTCGGCGACAGGGTCAGCCACGACAAGTACGGGCTCGGGACCGTCGTCGCCTGTGACGGCACGGGCCCGCGGGCCACGGCGACGATCGACTTCGGTGCCGCCGGCAAGGTCCGGCTGATGCTCATCGGCAGCGTCCCGATGGTCAAACTCTAGCCCTGACCTGCGGTTTCTCCGCCGCACGCGAAAACTGTCGGACCCCTCCAGTATACCTGTGCCATCGAACACGAGTTCGATGCGCTGGGGTAGGCTGGACGAGCCGGTGTGCCCCGATCAGGAGGAGGGGGCGCAACCGGTGTGGACGGGGTCTTGTTTGGGGTTCTCTCGAGTGGGGTACTCGAGTATCTGCGGGGTGTTGAAGAAGGGGCGGGAACGGATCGGGGTCCGGAACCGCCGGAAGTGCTCAGGCTGGTCGCGGCCTGGCGCGCGTTACTGCGGACGCACGAACCGGACGGGGCCGGACGGTGCGTCGTATGCGGGCACGCGCGGCGATGGCTGTTCGGGCCGCGGCCAGCCGGGTGCCGAACTCTTCTTAGGGGACTTTTCGCCAGACGGCGGCCGAACGAACATGGCCCGGCCGGTCTCTGCACGGTCTGGCAGATCGCCGTGGGGTACTTCGTCCAGAAGCTGCCCGGGGGCGTCGCGTGAGGCCGCTGAGGGCCTGGAAGACCACACATGCTCCGAGGCCGATGGCCTACGACGCTTCCCGTTGCCCTTGAAGCTGTTGTCTTCGCAGGGGGAAGCGGAGGTCTTGAAGGCGCGCCAGAGCGTCGTCGCCCGGCGCGCCTTCTACGGGAGCGGAGTCACCGGTGTGGTGGAAAGGTGCCGCGTCGAAAGGAAAGCGGAGGCTCGATCAGCCGACGCTCACGCCACGGGCGGCGAGCCACGGGCGCGGGTCGATCTTCTTCGTGCCGTTCTGCCAGACCTCGAAGTGCAGGTGCGGGCCGGTGCTCTGGCCACGGTTGCCGACCTCGGCGATCTCCTCGCCGCACTTGACCTTCTGGCCTTCGCGGACGGAGAACGAGTTCATGTGGCCGTAGACGTGGATGGTGCCGTCGGCGAGCTGGACCTTGACCCAGAGGCCGAAACCGCTGGCCGGGCCGGCTTCGATGACCGTGCCGTCGGAGGCCGCGACGATCGGCGTGCCGATCGGGGCCGCGATGTCGATGCCGAGGTGGCTCGTGCCCCACCGGGCGCCGAAGCCCGAGGTGAAGGTGCCCTTGGCCGGCATGCAGGTCTTGGGGCGCTTGGCCTCTTCTTCGGCCTTGCGGGCCGCTTCGGCCTCACGCTTGACCCGGGCCTGGGTGATGCTGTTGTTCTCCGAGAGCTTCTGGGCTTCGGCGGAGGCGTTCGTCGACTGGCTCGTCGGCAGCAGCTCGGGTGCGCCACCGCCGGCTCCGCCACCGAGGGCGAACGAGGCGCTCGCGTCCTGGGTGCTGGCCAGCGGCGTGACGGCGGCGTCGGAGGATTCCGAAACGGACTTCAGGGTCTGCCCGGCAGCGGCGGCCGCGAAGGCGCCGGCAGCGACGGCTGCGACCACGACACGACCGCGAAGGGCCGAGGACGGGGGCGACAGGCGGTGCGAGCCCCGGACGCGGACGACCGCACCATCCAGTGCGTTCTCGAGCGCCGGGGAAGGAGCTTGGCCGCCGGGGGAGCGGTGTGAAGCCAAGACGGGGCCTTCCATGTTCGGGGAGTCGGATCAAGAGCCCGGGCGGGGGATCCCGGTGAAGAACCTCGGGGGTGGTTCGTTCGGTGCTCTCATTCGTGATCTGACTGTAATGGGGACCCCGGGACAGTAACGAAGCGGCACCCCCGACAGCAAGATCTGGCGGCGCTCTCGGCCGATCGGGCGACGGCGATCTGGCCGTTGTCCAGTGAGGATTACCCAAAGTTAGAGCAGGTTTACTCACAACCGTGTGACTTGCGTTACAAGATCAGAGGGCCGTTCGGGGGTACCGGAGGGCCGGAAAGGAGGCAAACGAGGGAAATAAGCGGTTGCCTGACGGTGTTGAAGGAGGTTTACCCGGACTGGGCCGTCTCAACCCTTCTTCAAGGGCCGGCCGAGCGCCGATGAGACCCAGGGCGCCCCCTGCTGCCGGGCCGCGCCGACCCCGGCTTGCTAGCGTCGCCGTCGATGACTTCGCGCTCACGGCACCCTGGCGACTCCGCCGGGCAAGCCGTCCCCGGTACCGCGTCCGCCGAACTTCTCCGGAGCGAACCGGGCTCCCGCCCGCGAGCGCTCCTGCTGTCGGCGGGGCTGGTGTCGGCCGGTGCGGTCGCGCTGGCGGCCGGCGCGCTGCTGCCCGTCATCCAGGGGGGCTCGCCTGGTTTCACCGCCGCTCCTCTGCTGGTCGTGCTGGCCTTGGCGCCCGCGGCGGCCGTGCTCTACGCGGTGGTCACCGGGCGCTCGGGGCTCGCGGCGGGCCTGGTGCTCGGGCTCACCGCGCTCGCGCCCGGACGGCTGCTGCTGGATCTGCAGCTGCTCGCCGACGGCTCCCTCGCCGCGCGCCCGGAACTGTTCCTCGCCGACAGGCTGCTCGCGCTGCCTCCGGCGGGGCCGGGGCTGTGGCCGCTCGTGGCGGGCCACCTGCTCACGCTCGCGGCCGGCGCGTTCGCCGCCGGGGCCGCCCGCGACGAGGCGGAACTGGCGGGCGAACTCGACGGACGGCGCCGCTGGCGGCTGCTCGGGCCCGTGCTCGGTGTGGCGGGCGGGGTCGGCCTGCTCCTCGCGCCGTTCGGTTCGGGCAACGCGTACCTCCTGGCCAAGAACGCCTTCGAGGGCCCGACCGTCGCGATGGCCGGATACCTGTTGCTCGCGGCCTTGCTGCCGCTGACCGCGCTCGTGGCGGTGAGTTCGCCCTCGGCCGAGGTCGGCAAGGGCGGATTCGCCGGAGCGGGGCTGGCCGCGCTCGCGGTCGGTGTCCCGCCCGTGATCGCGGGACTGGTCGTGGACCGGCTTTCGGTCGCGCCGGGTTCGGTGGTCGTGACCGTCGCGGGCCTGGCGCTGGTGGGGCTGGCCTTCACCCGGTTCGACGTCGCGGAAGCGGGCGAGGCCGTCACCGGGGACATGGCGGGCGAGGCCAAGCTGCCGGGGCTGTTCTGGTGGCGGCTGGCCACCGGCGGTCTGGCGCTGCTCGCCGCCGCGGCCGCGACGGCGGGTGCGCTGGCCCCGGTGCTGAAGGCCAATGGTCCGGCGCCGGTACCCGAGACACCGGCGCGCTGGCTGCTGCTCGGCGCCGCGGTCGTGCTCGCCGTGCCCGCGCTGTTCGTCTTCGTGCCGCGGCTCTCGGCGTTCGCCAGGGGAGTCGTCGCGGCCACGTGGGCGGGTGTCGTCCTCGCGGGCGCGGCGGTGCTGAGCGCGGCCCTGTCCGTGACCGAGGACAAGGCGGTGGACCCGGCGCTGTTCGGCGTCGACCTGCCGGTGCCGTTGCCGGACAAGGTCGGCTTTTCGGCGGGCCCCGGCGTCACGTGGACGTTCATCGCGCTCGTGCTGGCGGCCGTGGCCGCGCTCGCCGCGGTGATCACCGGCGTCGTGGAGCGAGACGTCTCCGACGACGACAACGCGGAACTGGACACCGGCCTCGACGGAACGCGGGCCGGTGGGAACGTGCTCACCCCGCTCGTCGCGGCGGCGGTACTGGCGATCGCCGCGTTCGGCACGCCGGTGTTCACCGCGCCCGGCTACACCGCTCCCGGGCTGTGGTCGGACTTCGGCGCGGCGTCGTGGGGCCTGCTCGGCGCGCTCGCGGTCGTTCTCGGCCTGTACGCACTCGTTCCGCGCTCCCGGCCTGCCGCGGCGGCCTCCGCCTTGGCAGGCGCCGCGCTGGTGCTCGGCCTGCGCGCGGCGGAACTCCCGCTCGTCGGCTCGGAGTACGACGGCTCGTCGGCCGGGATCGGGTTCTGGCTCGCGCTGGCCGGCGCCGTCGTCACCCTCGTCACGGCAGGGATGGCCGTCGCGGGCGCCCGGCGGGCCGGATGACGCGCCGTCTTCTCCGGGTCGTGCTGGCCGAGTTCGACGTCGAGGAAGGCGCGGCCGTCGCTCTCGGGCGGCTGCTGCGCGACGACGGCGTCGAGGTGGTCTACGCCGGGCGTCTCGACACGGTCGACCAAATGGCCAGAACGGTCGAACAGGAGGATCCGGACATCCTCGGTGTCCTGTGCGGCGCGAGCGAACCGGAGGGCCTGGCCGACGCCGTCCCCGGCGTCCTCCTCTTCGCGGTCGGTAACGGCCCGAGCGGGTTCGAGAACGCCTTCGAAAGCCTGGAAAACGCGGCGAACTGGGTCTCCGGTGTGCGGTCTCACACCGTGGAAACACCGTCTGACCGCGTACGGTGACCGACTTCACCAGGTGCGGAGTCCCCTGCTTCTACGCAGGTCGCTAACCTCGACTGGTCCGACAGCGCGGTCCGGCAACGGACCACCACAGTGGCGTGTCGTCAGGAGACTGGAGTAGTGGACCTCTACGAATACCAGGCGAGGGATCTCTTCGCCGCCCACGGAGTACCGGTTCTGCCGGGTGCCGTGGCAAACACCCCCGAAGAAGCCAAGGCCACCGCCGAGAAGATCGGCAACCAGGTCGTCATCAAGGCCCAGGTCAAGACCGGCGGCCGCGGCAAGGCCGGCGGCGTCAAGCTGGCCCAGACGCCGGATGAGGCCGCCGAGAAGGCCGAGGCGATCCTCGGCCTGGACATCAAGGGCCACATCACGCGTCGCGTGCTGGTGGCCGAAGCCTCGGACATTTCCGAGGAGTACTACTTCTCCTTCCTGCTGGACCGTGCGAACCGCACCTTCCTCGCGATGGCTTCCGCCGAAGGCGGCGTGGAGATCGAGCAGCTGGCCGTCGAGCGTCCCGAAGCGCTCGCGAAGATCCCGGTCGACGCGATCGCCGGTGTCGACAAGGCGAAGGCCGTCGAGATCCTGACCGCGGGCAAGTTCCCGGAGAAGGTCGTCGACGAGGCCGCCGACGTCGTCGTGAAGCTCTGGGAGACCTTCGTCTCCGAGGACGCCACGCTGGTCGAGGTCAACCCGCTGGTCCGTGACCCGCAGGACAAGATCATCGCCCTCGACGGCAAGGTCACCCTCGACGAGAACGCCTCGTTCCGTCAGCCGGGCCACGAGGCCCTGGTCGACAAGGACGCGGAGAACCCGCTCGAGGCGAAGGCCAAGGCCAAGGACCTCAACTACGTCAAGCTCGACGGCGAGGTCGGCATCATCGGCAACGGCGCGGGCCTCGTGATGTCCACGCTGGACGTCGTGGCGTACGCGGGCGAGAAGCACGGCGGCGTCAAGCCCGCCAACTTCCTCGACATCGGCGGCGGCGCTTCGGCCGAGGTCATGGCGGCCGGTCTGGACGTCATCCTCAACGACACCGACGTGAAGAGCGTCTTCGTCAACGTCTTCGGCGGCATCACCGCTTGCGACGCGGTCGCGAACGGCATCGTCGAAGCGCTGAAGATCCTGGGCGACGAGGCCACCAAGCCGCTCGTCGTGCGGCTGGACGGCAACAACGTCGTCGAGGGACGTCAGATCCTTGCCGACGCGAACCACCCGCTCGTCACCGTGGTGGACACAATGGACAACGCGGCCGACAAGGCCGCCGAGCTCGCCGCGGCAGGTGCGTGAGATGTCGATCTTCATCAACGAGAACAGCAAGGTCATCGTCCAGGGGCTCACCGGCTCCGAGGGCATGAAGCACGCGACCAAGATGCTGAAGTCCGGCACGAACATCGTGGGTGGCGTCAACGCCCGCAAGGCCGGCCAGACCGTCTCCATCGAGGGCAAGGACCTCACCGTGTTCGGCACGGTCGAGGAGGCCATCAAGGAGACCGGCGCCGACGTTTCGGTCATCTTCGTGCCGCCGAAGTTCGCCAAGGACGCGGTCATCGAGGCGATCGACGCCGAGATCCCGCTCGCCGTGGTGATCACCGAGGGCATCCCGGTGCACGACTCCGCCTACTTCTGGGCGCACGCCGTCGCGACCGGCAACAAGACCCGCATCATCGGGCCGAACTGCCCAGGCGTGATCAGCCCCGGCAAGTCGAACGCGGGCATCATCCCGGCCGACATCACCGGTGCCGGCCCGATCGGTCTCGTATCGAAGTCGGGCACGCTGACCTACCAGATGATGTACGAGCTGCGTGACATCGGTTTCTCGACCGGTGTCGGCATCGGCGGCGACCCGGTCATCGGCACGACGCACATCGACGCCCTCGAGGCGTTCGAGGCCGACCCCGAGACCAAGGTCATCGTGATGATCGGCGAGATCGGCGGCGACGCCGAAGAGCGCGCCGCGGCCTACATCAAGGACAACGTGACGAAGCCGGTCGTCGGCTACGTCGCGGGCTTCACCGCGCCCGAGGGCAAGACCATGGGCCACGCCGGCGCCATCGTCTCCGGTTCCTCCGGCACGGCCGCCGCCAAGAAGGAGGCCCTCGAGGCCGCCGGCGTCAAGGTCGGGAAGACCCCGAGCGAGACCGCCGTCCTGGCGCGCGAGCTGTACAACAGCCTCTGATCTTTCGGAGACTGACGCTTTCCCCGGCGGGCCGGGCACCCTCACCGGTGCCCGGCCCGCCTCTTTTCGCCCGGATCGCGTTTAGCCCGCTAAACGCACGTCGGGGGCGGACCTGCGTTTAGCGGGCTAATCGCGATCCGGCGGCCGCGTCGCGTTTAGCGGGCTAATCGCGATCCGGTCGTCGTCGAGGGGTTCCGCCGGGAACCTGACCGGGTGTAGAGACGTCTCAGAGCCCGAGGCGTGGGGTGTCCGCGTGTGCGCTAGCGTTCGAGCATCACAGCCGCCTCGTTTGTCCCGGGAGTCCCGCGCGCCCCGGGGTGCCGGTCGAACGACAGGAGAGCATTCGGATGTCCTATCCCAGCGGTGGGCCCGGCTACCCCCAGCAGGGTGGCGGCCAGCAACACCCCAACCCCGGCTCGGGAGCCTTTCCTCAGCAGCAGGCGCCGTCACCGGCCGCCCCGCTGAACCTGGCGTTGCTGCTCGCGCTCGCCGTCACCGTCCTCGGCCTGGTGCAGTTCTTCATCGGCTTCTCCGACGAGGCCGACGCCGCCGGGCAGGTCTCGCTCTTCCTCCTGGTCAGCGGTCTGCTCGCGGCCTTGCACGCGCTGCCGCGCGGCCCGAAGACGCTGCCGTTCGCCGCGCTGTTCAGCGTCATCGGCGCGTTCGGGGCACTGGACCTGGTCATCGGCTACGGGAGCGGCCGTGAGGACGTCTCGGTCCCCGGCATCCTCACCGTGGTGCTGATCCTCGGCATCCTGCAGATGCTGGTCGCGGTCGCCGCGCTGCTGTTCGAGCACGACGTCATCAAGCTGCCCGCCGCGAAGCCGCAGCAGCAGGCGCCGCAGGCCCCGTACAGCCAGCAGTTCCCGCAGCAGGGCCCGCAGGGTCCGTTCGGCCAGCAGGGGCAGCAGGGCCCGGCCGCCACGCAGGTCCAGCCGTTCCCCGGCTCGGGTCAGCAGGGGCAGCAGCAGGGTGAGCAGTCCGGTCCGTTCTCGCAGCCGGGCGGGTTCCAGCCGCCGGTCACGCAGCCGCCGGGCCAGCAGGCCACGACGTACGCGCCGCAGCAGGGCCAGTTCTTCCAGCAGCCGCCGTCCTCCTCGTCGGAGTCGGGCCAGAACCAGAACCCGGGCACGCCGCCCGGCGGTTTCGGCAAGCAGAGCTGACCTCTCGCACCGAAGAACACCCGCTGTGACTCTCCGTGTCACGGCGGGTGTTTTTCTTTTCCGGGTTACCCGACCGGGTGGGTTGAGCCACGTGCGCTGTCCGGCGGCGGCGTGCCTCACCCGGACGGCCCAGTCCGGATGTAATGGTGCGGATCATGAAGCTGCTCACCCGCGACGAACGCCCGCCGGGCGAAGAGCCGGTGAGCGACCTCGTCCCCGAGCTGGAGGTCTCCAGGGCGAAGCGGGTTCGTGTGTTGCTCGCGGCGGCCTGCTCGCCCCTGTTGTTCTCTTTCACCGCCATCGCGGCGGTGCTCGCGATGGTTTCGTTCGCCGCGGACCGGTCCCGCTTTTCCGCCACCGGCGCCGTGCTCGCCGCGGGCCCTGGCTGGCTCGCCTCGTGGCAGGTGGAACTCGACCTCGGCGGTCATCCGCTCGGCGTGCTGCCGCTGCTGCCGACCCTCCTCGTCGGCTGGCTCGTGGCGAGGGCGGCCGCGCGCGCCGCTCGCCGGAGCGGCGGCCGGACCCCGGCGGACGCCGTTCCCGTGGTGACGGTGATCGCCGGCGCCCACGCCCTGTTCGGTGTGCTCGTCGCCCTGCTGGCGGGCGGATCACCGGTTGACGTGAACCCGCTGACCGCCTTCTGCGTACCGGGCCTCCTCGCCGGGCTCGCCGCCATCGCGGGGGTCGCGAAGGTCTGCGGGCTGCCTGCCGCCGTGCGGGAGCGGTTCGACCCCGTGGCCGTCCAAGGCCTTCGGGCCGGCGCGCTCGGCCTCGCCGCGTTGATCGCGTGTGGTGCCGTGGTGTTCACCGCGGCCACCGCGCTCTCCTGGTCCACTGTGGACAGCCTGTTCGAGCCGGGGTTCGGTGCGAGCTTCGGCCTGTTCGTGCTTTCGGTCGCCTACCTGCCGAACGCGGTCGTCGCCGCGCTGTCGTTCACCACCGGGCCGGGTTTCTCGGTCGGTTCGCTGACCGTCGGCATGTTCGGTTATCAGGAAGGGCAGCTGCCGGGAGTGCCGGTGCTGGCGGGGATCCCGTCGCAGCACGCCGTCTGGTGGCCCGCGTTGCTGGTCCTGCCCGCGCTGGTCGGCGCGCTGGTCGGCTGGCGGATCCGCGCGATCGACGAGGACCCGATGCTGCGGATGCGGGCGGTCGCCGTCGCGGGCGCGCTCGTCGCGTTCGGCTGCGTCATCCTCGGGACCCTGTCCGGCGGCAGGCTCGGCGACGGCCCGTTCGACCCGGTCAGCGTGCCGGTCGGGGTCGCGTCGGTGATCGCCTTCTGCTGGATCGTCGTCCCCGGCGGCTTCGTCGCGTTCTTCGCCGGTGCGCACGAGGCCCCCGAACCGCCGGGCGAACCCGAAGTCGAGGAAGACCTCGTCGAGCCCGAAGAGGCTGAACCAGCGGAGGAAGAAACCGAGGCCGAAGCCGAAGAATCGGCTGAGGACGCGGACGAGGCCCTGGCCGAACCGGAGCCCGAAGCAGAGCCGGAACCCGAGCCCGAGCCCGACGGTGCCGCCGACGAGGCTGTGACCGAATCCACCGAGGGGTCCGGCGACGAAAGCGCCCCCGGTGACGACCGTTAGGGTTGTCGCGACCAGGTGAAGCGCCGTACGCCCGAGTGCGTACCGCCGTGGCAAGGAGCCCGTTCTGGCTAGTCGGTTGGACCTGCCCACTCCGGTGAAGCTCGTCGTCCTCGCGTCCGGTTCCGGCACGCTGCTGCAAGCCGTGCTCGACGCCGTCGAAAAGCCGAACTTCCCGGCGAAGGTGGTCGCCGTCGGAGCGGACCGCACCGGGATCGAGGCGCTCACCCGTGCCGAACGCGCCGGCGTGCCGTCGTTCGCCGTGCGGATGGCCGACCATCCGGACCGCGCGGCGTGGGACAAGGCGATCACCGAAGCCGTCGCCGCCTACCAGCCGGACCTGGTCGTCTCGGCGGGGTTCATGAAGATCCTCGGCGCCGAATTCCTCGCGCGGTTCCCCGGCCGCGTGATCAACACCCATCCGGCGTTGCTGCCGTCGTTCCCCGGTGCGCACGCCGTGGCCGACGCGCTGGCGATGGCCGTCAAGGTCACCGGGTCGACGGTCCATTTCGTCGACGCCGGAGTCGACACCGGGCCGATCATCGCGCAGGAGCCGGTGATCGTGGAGCCCGACGACGACGAGCACGTCCTGCACGAGCGGATCAAGGCCGTGGAACGCAGGCTCCTGGTGGAAACGATCGAAAAACTCGGCCGGAGCGGGTGCGCGGTCGAGGGACGAAAGGTGAGGTTTTCGTGAGTACCGCACAGGGACAGCGTCCCGTCCGGCGCGCGCTGATCGGCGTCTCCGACAAGGCCGGTCTGCTCGAACTCGCCACCGGGCTGCACGCGGCGGGTGTCGAGATCGTGTCGACCGGTGGCACGGCGAAGGTCATCGCGAACGCCGGGGTGCCGGTGACGCCGGTCGAAGAGGTCACCGGGTTCCCGGAGTCCCTCGACGGCAGGGTCAAGACGCTGCACCCGCGCGTGCACGCGGGTCTGCTCGCCGACCGCGACCGCCCGGAGCACGTCGAGCAGCTCAAGCAGCTCGACATCGCGCCGTTCGACCTGCTCGTGGTCAACCTGTACCCGTTCACGCAGACCGTCGCCTCGGGCGCGAGCCCCGAAGACTGTGTCGAGAACATCGACATCGGCGGCCCGGCGATGGTGCGCGCCGCGGCGAAGAACCACAACAGCGTCGCCGTCGTGGTCGACCCGTCCCGCTACGAGTGGGTGCTGGAGCGTGTCGCCGCGGGTGGTTTCGAGCTGGCCGACCGCAAGCGGCTCGCCGCGCAGGCCTACGCGCACACGGCGGCGTACGACACCGCCGTCGCCTCGTGGTTCGCGAACGTCTACGCGCCTGCGGACGACTCCGGTTTCCCGGACTTCACCGGCGCTTCGTGGGAGCGTGGCGACGTGCTGCGCTACGGCGAGAACCCGCACCAGAAGGCCGCGCTGTACAAGCACTGGCGGCCGGGCCTCGCGCACGCGGAACAGCTGCACGGCAAGGCCATGTCGTACAACAACTACGTCGACACCGACGCCGCGCGCCGTGCCGCCTATGACTTCGAGGCCCCGGCCGTCGCGATCATCAAGCACGCCAACCCGTGCGGGATCGCGGTCGGCGAGGACATCGCCGAGGCGCACCGGAAGGCGCACGCGTGCGACCCGGTCTCGGCCTACGGCGGGGTGATCGCGACCAACCGGCCGGTGAGCCGCGAGGCCGCCGAGCAGATCTCCGAGGTGTTCACCGAGGTCGTCCTGGCGCCGGACTTCGACGCCGAGGCGCTGGAGATCCTGCAGCGCAAGAAGAACGTGCGGCTGCTGAAGCTGCCCGCGATCACGTCGCCGGATCCGATCGAGTTCCGGCCGATCTCCGGCGGCATGCTGGTGCAGACCGTCGACACGATCGCCGCCGAGGGCGACGACCCGGCGAACTGGACCCTGGCGACCGGTGCGCCCGCCGACGAGCGGACGCTGGCCGACCTCGAGTTCGCGTGGCGTTCGCTGCGCGCGGTGAAGTCGAACGCGATCCTGCTGGCGAACGACGGCGCGACCGTCGGCGTCGGCATGGGCCAGGTCAACCGGGTCGACTCCTCGCGGCTCGCGGTGTCGCGTGCGGGCGACCGGGCGAAGGGCTCCGTCGCCGCTTCGGACGCCTTCTTCCCGTTCCCGGACGGGCTCGAGGTCCTGCTGGAGGCCGGTGTCCGCGCCGTCGTCCAGCCGGGTGGCTCGATCCGCGACGCCGAGGTCATCGCCGCCGCCGAGGCCGCCGGGGTCACCCTGTACCTGACCGGCACGCGCCACTTCGCCCACTGACGCCGACCTGCGTTTAGCGGGCTAATCGCGATCCGGGCCCCGGACGTGCGTTTAGCGGGCTAATCGCGATCCGGCGGGGTGGACAGGGCCACGGGCATTTCGGTGCCCGGCCGCGGCGATCGTGCCATGCTGGCCGCGGATCGCGTTTAGCCCGCGAAACGCAGGTCCGGGCGCGCGTCGCCTTTAGCGGGCTAAACGCGACGCGGACGTAGGCGAATCGGTAGGGGAGGATCGGTGCACCAGCCGCCGCAGGGGTACGGCCAGGGGCCGGGTCACGGCCCGCCACCTGGGCAGGGTTACGGGCAGCAGCCGGGTTATGGCCCGCCCCAGCCCGGGTACGGTCCGCCGCCTGGCTACGGTCCGCCCGGCTACGGGCCGCCGCCCAAGAAGAAAAAGACCGGGCTGATCGTCGGCCTGATCGTGGGCGGCGTGGTCCTTCTCGGCCTGGGCATCCCCGGCGGCATCTTCGCGTCCGAGTACTACTCGTCGGTCGGCAAGGCGCCGGTCTCGCAGCAGCCGCCCGCCGAGTGCGCCCTCTCCCCGGAGATCCTGAACAAGACGTTCACCAGCAGCTTCCAGGGCGTCCGCGACAACGAGATCAAAGCGGGCGACATCGTCACGAAGCAGCAGGGTTGTTCCTGGCTGCCGCCGGAGAGCGACAACGTCCACGACCGCGCCCTCCAGGTCATGGTGTACCGCTACGAGGGGCGGGACGCCGAGAGGCGCGCGTCGGAGTCGTCCACCGGGTCGGCCGCGCCGTCCGAGCGTCAGCAGCAGGTGCAGGGCATCGGGGAGAAGGCGGTTCTCGTCTCCCTCGACACCGACAGCGCCTTCAGCGGCGCGGAGCTGCGGGTCACCCAGGGCGTGTACGTCGTCATCGTCACCTACAAGGGCTGGGACAAAGGGTTCTTCACGAACTCGCCGATCCCGCCCGCGGAGTCCGCCGAAGTGGCGAAGTCCGTGGGTGCAGAGCTCGTGAAGAACCTGCCCCGCTAGGCGTACAGGCCGTTCAGCCAGGCTGTCCACGCCTTCTCGGCCTCGTCCGCGTCGGCGTCTTCGGCGAACAAGTGGTGCCCGATGCCGACAGGCCAGCCCCAGACGTTCCGGCCGTAGAAGCGGTACAGCGCGTCTTCGGTCCTGACGCCGATGAAGGCGGGAGTCAGGTAGTCGACGACACCCTCGACGCCGGGGACATCGAGATACACCCGGTCACCCACTGCCTTCGCGCCTATCGCCGCTCGGACGGCCTCGAACGCCTCCGGGGCCGTCGACGCTTCGGGTGCGTCGGCCTTGAAGTACTTCGCCTGAAGCCGGTTGAAGTGCGTCAGATACTCGCCCAGCGAGTGGTAGTAGAACGACGTGTGCTGCACGCATGCGTCGTATTCGACGTCCCAGTCGTCGAGGACGGTGGTGTGCTCGAAGCGCAGGTAGGTGCCCCCGTCCTTCGGTTCGAGGACGTATTCGAGCGTGTTGAACCAGCCGCTCTCGTCTTCCGCGTAGGTGACGAAGCGCTGTGACGGCTTCCAGACGGTGACCATGCCGCCGTCGGGGGTGAGTCCGGATTCGGCGCCGCCGTCGCGCGGTTCGTACTGGATCGGCCAGAGCCAGCCGCCGCTGCCCGTGGTGATCGCGGCCCAGGTGTCCGCGGGGGTGGTGGGGAGGAAGCCCTCGAAGCGGACCTCGGATTCCTTCGCCATGACTTGTCCCTCTCTCGTCTGCCTTCACAAGAGCGACGCCTGGCCAGGGGCGCTTTCGACAGCCGGATCGCGTTTAGCCCGCTAAAGACGATGTGACGTGGGTCACATTCTGGGGTGTCGAAGTGCGCCGGACGGCGGCGTCCCTGGGGTGTCCGCGAAGACGGCGACCCGAGGAGAGAGACATGAAGCAGAACACGATCGACGAGATCCTGAACCGCCCGCTCAGCCAGGAGCTCCTGGCGCGCGACCTGGCCCGCCTGGCTTACACCGCGCTCGACGGCACGCCGCGGGCGATCCCGATCGGCATCCACTGGAACGGCGGGGAGATCGTCATGTGCACGTCGACGAACGCCCAGAAGCTGCCGGCGCTGCGTCGCAACCCCGCCGTGGCGCTGACGATCGACACCGAATCGCACCCGCCGAAGGTCCTGCTCCTCCGGGGCACTGTCGAATTGGACTACGTCGACGGCATCCCCGACGAGTACCTGCAGTGGAGCGGCACCTACGAGATGACGCCCGAGCAGCGGGTCGAGTGGGAGGAAAACGTGCGGTCGCTCTACGACGGCATGGTCCGCATCGTGCTGACCCCGACCTGGGTCAAGCTCATCGACTTCGAGACCACGCTGCCTTCCGCCGTCGAGGAGCTCATCCGCCGGAAGAGTGCTTGAGCTCGTACGCCGGGAAGCGTAGACGAGAAGCCGCGTCTCGACGGATTCCCGCGAAGCCTCGCGCTGCCAGCATTTCCGCCATGACACTCACAGGAATCCTGGCCGCCGCGCTGATCGTCACCGGCGCGCCCGCCATCGCGACGGACGACGTCCGCGTGCACACCGGCGTGATCGACAGCGCCCGGTACCGGGTCGAGGTGCCGTCGAACTGGAACGGCAGATTGCTGCTGTACAACCACGGCATCTACCCGCCGGGCTACGTGCCTGAGGAGATCGAACTCGCCAACCGGGAAGAGGCGAAACCCGTTCTCCTCGGTGAGGGTTACGCGCTGGCCGCGTCGCTCTACAGCAAGCCGAACGGCTTCTCGGCCCGCGAAGCCGTCCACGACCAGACGGCGCTGCTGTCCTGGTTCGATCGCACTGTCGGCCGTCCGGAGCAGGTGCTCACCTGGGGAGCTTCCGGCGGCGGGCTCAACGCGGTCCTGCTGGCCGAGCGGCTTCCGCACCGGATCGACGGCGTGCTGGCGATGTGCGGTCCCGTCGCGGGCGGTTCCGCGTTGTTCGCTCAGGCGCTCGACCTGGGGTTCGCGGTCCGGACGCTGCTGGCGCCGGAACTGGAGGTCGCCCGTATCGCCGACCCCGCGGCGAACCTCGCGAAAGCCCGCCAGGTGGTCGCGAAGGCGCTGGAATCACCCGATGGACGGGCGCGGCTCGCCCTCGCCAACGCGTTCGCCGACGTCCCCGGCTGGTCGACGGCGCACCATCCCAGGCCCACCGACGTCGCCGCGCAGATCCGTCAGCAGACGGAGTTCGTTCTGGCCGTCTACGACCAGCTGGCCTGGGGTGCGCACCGGGCCGACCTGGAGGTGCAGGCGGGCGGGAACCCAGTCGGGAACACCGGAGTGGATTACCGCGCCGTGCTCGCCCGGTCCAGTGAACGCGACCTCGTGAAACAGGCCTACCGTGCGGCAGGGCTGGACCTCGGCGCCGACTTGGCCGCGCTCGCCGCCGCGCCCAGGGTCGGGGCCGACAACGCCGCCGCCCGATGGCTCACCCGAGTCGGGACGCCGACAGGACGTGGCCGGCCGCCCGTCGTCACGCTGCACCCCATCGGCGACGGCGTCGCCCCCGAACACGAGCGGACCTACGGCGACCGCGTCGAACCCGGCCGGATCCGGCAGCTGTTCGTGAACCGGGGCGGCCACTGCCAGCACACCGCCGCGGAGGAACTGACGGCGTTGCGCGTGCTGCGGGACCGCGTCGAGACCGGTCGCTGGCCGTCGACGTCGCCGGAACGGTTGAACGCCGAGGCGAACCGGTTCGGCCCGGAATTCCGCTTCCTCTACGACTGGCTGCACGGTGAGGGTGGCACCGCCGCAGCCGCGTTCCAGCGGCACCACCCGGCCCCGCTTCCTCGCTAGGGCTGGTCGCGGAACCGGTCCGTCGCCTCCAGCAACGCGGCCAGGATGCCGGGCTCGTCGTACACGTGCCCGGCATCCGGCACGATCACCAGCTCCGATTCCGGCCATGCCTTGTGCAGGTCCCACGCGGACACCGTGGGCGTGGCGAGGTCGTACCGCCCCTGGACGATCACGCCGGGGATGTCCTTCAGCACGGCGGCGTTTCGGATCAGCTGTCCCTCTTCGAGCCACCCGTTGTGCACGAAATAGTGGTTCTCGATGCGCGCGAACGCCAGCGCGTACTCGGGCTCGGCGAAATCCGCCACCAGTTCGGGGCGGGGGAGCAGCGTGGTCGTCGCGGCCTCCCAGGTACTCCACGCGACGGCGGCTGGTCCGTGCACCGAGGGGTCGGGGTCGGAGAGCAGCTTCGCGTACAGCTCGACGGGATCGCCGTCGAGCCCGGCGATCGGCGCCGTGAACTTCTCCCACAGGTCCGGGAAGACGGTCGCCGCGCCGCCCCGGTAGTACCAGTCCACTTCGGACGAACGCAGTGTGAAAACCCCGCGCAGCACCAGCTCCGACACCCGTTCCGGGTGCTTCTCGGCGTACGCCAACGCCAGCGTCGACCCCCATGACCCGCCGAACAACTGCCATCGGGAGATGCCCAGCGACTCCCGCAGGCGTTCCATGTCGTCGACGAGATGCCAGGTCGTGTTCGACGAAAGATCGCCCGACGCCGAAGCGTGCGGCAGCGACCGCCCGCACCCGCGCTGGTCGAACAGGACGATCCGATAGGCGGACGGGTCGAACAGCCGGCGGTGCGACGGCGAGCAGCCCCCGCCGGGGCCGCCGTGCAGGAACACCACGGGCTTGCCGCCGGGGTTCCCGCATTCCTCCCAGTACACGAGGTTGCCGTCACCGGTGTCCAGGTGGCCTGACGCGTGGGGCTCGATCTCCGGGTCCATGTGCCTATCCTCGGGCACGCGGCGGGGTTACCGGAGACGAGTTTTCATTCCCCGTGGTAGCGCAGGCCGGTGCGCTTCAGGACGACCCAGCGTTCACCGGGACGGTCCGCCACGACCGGATACCACCGCGGAGCCACCGCGGCGGTCAGCTCGCCACCCCGTTCGATGAGGGAGCTCACCGCGGGTTCACCCACCACGATGAGCGCGGACCAGTCGACGTGCGCCAGCAGGTCGTCCTCGGTGACTCCGAACTGTTCCTCCAGCACCGTGACCAGGTCGTGCCCGGTGTCCGGACCGGACCGGACTTCGCTGACGTCAGGCACTTCTTCCACTACGACGGACTCGTCGTAGTCGTCATCTTCTTCGTCGTCTTCGCGTTCTTCGGACCAGACGTGGTGATCGAGCCGCGAAATGCTGTTGCTCAGGTCGAAGGCCTGCTCGTCGGTCATGACCAACGTCACGGTGTGCCCCTCGGTCAGCGTGAACGTCAGTTCGGCCTCCGGATGGCCGCTGGTGCCGGGCTTCGCCTCGACCATCCCCGCCACGGTCCCGGCCAGCGCCGTGTCCGCCGGGCTCGTGCTCCAGTCCAGTGACGGCAGGTTCGCCGCCATCTCCAGCACGCACGTCGCGGCGGTCCAGAACGCGTCCTTGTCCCGGAAGTCCTTGCGGCTGCTGGTCAGGGTCCGTCCGCCGCCCAGCGGTTCGGTGCGGGCGTCGACCTGGCCGCGGCCGGTCCCGTTCTCCCAGATCGCGGTGACCGTGACCTGGTTTGCCAGCCGTTTGCGGTAGTTCTCGATATGGCCCTCCCTGGCGAGTTCCCAGCCGTTCACCGTCTCGGGCCAAGCGTCGTCCACTGCGGGTTTTCCTTTCCTGACGCGGTGATTCCGGATATCGGACGTGACAGGTCCGGTGATCGTTCCGGCTCGCTTGACAACCGCTGCGCCACCCGGTCTACTGGAGTCATCGAACACGCGTTCGAAGTGCCGCCTTCCCCGTGGCACGCCGGTGCCGTCCACAAAGGACGGTCTAGGTGTCGTGGGGAGGCGAGGTCCGGTGACAGCGGAGGTGGTCGAGGCGCGGGCCTTGCCGTTGGCGAGGCTGGCGGCTTTGCCAGGAGTGAGCACGGCCAGTGGCGTGGCTTCCGCGGCCGAACACGCGAGGACGACGGGAAGGGTGCTCCCGGTGTCCCCGGCGTTGTCCGGTCTGCTGCCCGCCGCGGGGCTCCGGCGCGGGAGCACCGTTTCGGTGCTGGGGTCCACGTCACTGATGCTCACCCTGCTGGCCGCCGCGACCGCCGGCGGTGCGTGGGCGGTCGCGGTCGGCCTGCCCACGCTCGGGGTGGTCGCCGCCGCGGAACTCGGGGTCGAGGTGGGCAGGCTGGCGCTGGTCCCCCGTCCCGGTGCCGAGTTCCCGGCGGTGACCGCGGCCCTGCTCGACGGTTTCGACCTCGTGGTCGTCGGTCCGGGGCTCGCCCGGCCCGAGGTGGCGAGAAGGTTGTCCGCCCGCGCGCGCAACCGTGGTTCGGTGCTGCTTTCGCTGGGCTCCTGGCCCGGTGCGGAGGTCGAACTGAGCTGTCGTCGCACGCGATGGACGGGCTTCACCGGCCGCGGCGCGGGCTACCTGCGCAGCCGTGAGGTGGAGGTACGGGCGGGTGGCCGGGGCGCGGCCGCCCGGCCGACGTCGGCCTTGCTGCGGTTCCCCGGCCAGGGCGAGGTCGAGCGGGCGGACTTCCCCGCGACCAGGTGGGGGACGGCGTGAACCTGCCTGTACGCATGCTGGTGCTGTGGTGCCCGGACTGGCCCGCGGTCGCCGCCGCGGCCGTCGCGGGTGAACCCGTGGGCCGTCCCGCCGCGGTCTTCTCGGCGAACCGTGTGGTCGCCTGCACCGCGGTGGCCAGGGGATACGGCGTCCGCCGCGGGATGCGGCGGCGCGAGGCCCAGTCCTGCTGCCCGGAGCTGGCGGTCTTCGGCGAGGACGACGGTCGTGACGCCCGGCTCTTCGAGTCCGTCGCACGGGCGGTGGAGGAGCTGGCCGTCGGCGTCGAGGTGGTACGTCCGGGGATCGTCGCCGTCCCGGTCGACGGCGCGGCCGGGTACTTCGGCGGTGAGCACGGCCTGCTCGAAAGACTGGTGGACGAGGTGTCCGTGGCGGCGGGAGTGGAGAGCCAGGTCGGCGTCGCCGACGGACTGTTCGCCGCGACGCTCGCCGCCCGCCGTTCGACGCTGGTCGAACCCGGTGGCACGGCGGAGTTCCTGGCCCCGCTGCCCATCCGCGAGCTCGATCAGCCCGAGGCGGGCCGCGCCGAGCTGGTCACCCTGCTCAAACAGCTCGGCTTGCACACGCTGGGCGCCTTCGCGGCCCTCGACGAAAGCGACGTCTCCGCGCGCTTCGGGGCGGAAGGAGTGCTCGCGCACAGGCTGGCGCGAGGACGGTCCGAACGGCCGCCGTCGCGTCGGCGGCCGCCACCGGAACTCTCCCTCGCGAAGGCGTTCGACCCGCCGATCGACCGGGTCGACGCCGCCGCGTTCGTGGCGAAAGGGCTCGGCGAACGCTTCCACGCCGGGCTCGCCGCACACGGGCTGGCCTGCACCCGGCTCGGTATCTACGCCACCACCGAGACCGGTGAACAGCTCGGCCGGGTGTGGCGCTGCGCCGAACCGCTGACCCCGCTCGGCGTCGCGGACAGGGTGCGCTGGCAGTTCGAAGGCTGGCTGAAGGCCAAAGACCGCCCTAACTCCGGAGTCGTGCGGTTGCGGCTGGAGCCGGAGGAGACGGTCGAAGGGCGGTCGCTGCAGCTCGGGTTGTGGCAGGCGGGCGCGACAGGTGTGCTGCGACCGTCCACAGAGGACGAAGGAGTGTCCGGCGAGCGGGCAGGCCGCGCGCTGGTGCGGGTGCAGGGCCTCCTCGGTCCGGAGAGCGTCTTCACCGCGGTGCTCGACGGCGGCCGCGATCCCGCCGAGCGGGTCCGGCTGGTGCCGTGGGGCGACAGGCGGGAGAAATCGGCGCAGGCGGACGCGAACTGGGCGGGGCGGCTCCCGTCGCCCTCCCCGGCGACGGTGTTCGCCCGCCCGGTGCCCGCTCAGGTGCTGGACGAGAACGGGCGCGTCGTGGAGATCACCGCGCGACGCCGGGTCACCGCCGCTCCGTTCCTCGTGAGTTTCGAGGGGGGTGAGCCGCGCGAGGTGATCGCCTGGGCCGGGCCGTGGTTCGTCGGCGTCCGGGCCGGGGCGGGGCACGCCCGGTCGGGGACCCGGATGCGGTTGCAGGTGCTGCTGGCCGACGGGCAGGACGCCGAAGAGGCGGTGCTGCTGCGCTTCGAGCACCACAAGAATCCGATGTGGACACTGGAAGGGAAGTACGACTGACCATGGACGAGGAGTACACGCGGCTGGTGCGACGCTGGCTGGAAGAGCCTGCCATCCCGGTACAGCGTGCCGAGCTGGACACCGCTTGGGCGGCCTGCGTCCCGCGCGCGGAAGTGTTCGTCCCCGCGCCGAGAAGCTCGACCGAGAATCGGTGACCGATGGGCTGGAACAACCCTCCGCGGCCGTGGAAGGACCTCGCCCGCGAACTCGCGGGCGAGGCCCCGCCCGGCGACGGCGGTGACAGCCCCGCCTGGAGTGCCAAGCGGCAGGGCTATCAACGGCCCGCGGATCTGACCGGGCTGATCGGCGAAGACGACGGCGCCACCGCTTGCCGGGTGCCGTACGCCGAACTGCACTGCCATTCGAACTTCAGTTTCCTCGACGGGGCGAGCCACCCCGAGGAGCTGGTGGAGGAGGCGGCGCGGCTGGGCCTGGACGCGATCGCGCTCACCGATCACGACGGCATGTACGGCGTGGTGCGCTTCGCCGAGGCGGCGAGGGAGCTGGGCGTGCACACCGTCTTCGGCACCGAGCTCAGCTTCGGCCTTTCGGGGCCGCAGAACGGATTCGCCGATCCCGAGGGTGAGCATCTGCTCCTGCTGGCCAAGCAACAGGACGGGTACCTGAGCTTGAACCGGGCGATCACCGCCGGCCAGCTGTACGGCTTCGACAGGCAGTCGTTGTCCCCCAAGGAAAGGGCGGAGAAAGGCAGGCCGGTCTATGACCTGCGCGCGGTCGCCGAGGAGGTACGCGGGAAATGCGTGGTGCTCACCGGGTGCCGCAAGGGCGCGGTGCGCAAGGCGCTCGTCACCGAAGGCCCGGCCGCGGCCGTGGTGAGGCTGAAGGAACTCATCGACTGCTTCGGCAGGGAGAACGTCTACGTCGAACTCATCGACCACAGCCTTCCCTTGGACAGCACGCACAACGACCTGCTGAGCGAGATGGCCGACGAGTTCGGCCTGCCGACGGTGGCGACCACGGCCGCGCACTACGCCCGGCCGGAGCGGGCTCCGCTCGCCGACGCGCTCAGCGCCATCCGCGCCCGGCGGGGCCTGGAGGACATGGAGGGCTGGCTGCCCGCCGCGGGGACGGCGTTCCTGCGGTCGGGAGAGGAGATGGCCGAGATCTTCGAGCGGTATCCGGGCGCGGTGCAGCGGGCGGCGCTGCTCGGCCGGGAGTGCGCGTTCGAACTCCACCACATCAAGCCGGAACTGCCGCCGTTCGACGTTCCGAAGGAGCACGCCTCCGAAGCGTCCTACTTGCGCCATCTCACCAAGGAAGGTGCGAAGAAGCACGAGAAGAACAAAGACGCCGAGTACCGCGAAAAGGCCCGCAAGCTGATCGACCACGAGCTGGACATCATCGAAGAGCTGGGTTTCCCCGGCTACTTCCTGATCGTCTGGGACATCGTGAACTTCTGCCGGGAGAACAAGATCCTCTGTCAGGGCCGGGGATCGGCCGCGAACTCGGCGGTCTGTTACGCGCTCGGCATCACCAAGGTCGACGCCGTGCGTTACGGCCTGCTCTTCGAACGGTTCCTCGCCCCGGATCGCGACGGCTACCCGGACATCGACCTCGACATCGAATCCGACCGCCGCGAGGAGGCGATCCAGTACGTCTACGAGAAGTACGGTCGGCTGAACACCGCGCAGGTCGCGAACGTGATCACCTACCGGGCGCGGTCCGCGGTCCGGGACGCGGCGCGGGCGCTGGGGTACACGCCCGGCCAGCAGGACGCGTGGAGCAAGCAGATCGACCGCTGGGGCGCGTTGCGGGCCACGGAAAAGGACCACGATCACGACATCCCGGAAGAGGTCGTGGAGCTGGCCTGTGCGCTCGAAGACTTCCCCCGGCATCTGGGCATCCATTCCGGCGGGATGGTGATCTGCCGTCAGCCGGTGAGCGAGGTCGTCCCGATCGAATGGGCCCGTATGGAGAACCGCAGTGTCGTGCAGTGGGAGAAGGACGACTGCGCCGCCGCCGGACTGGTCAAATTCGATCTGCTCGGGCTCGGGATGTTGTCGGCGCTGCACTACATGATCGATCTGGTCCGTGATCACAAGGGGGAAGAGGTCGACATCTCCGAATTGGATCTCAAGGATCAGAACATCTACGAAATGCTCTGCCGGGCCGACGCGATCGGCGTCTTCCAGGTGGAGAGCCGGGCGCAGCTGGCCACGCTGCCCCGCTTGCGCCCCAAGAAGTTCTACGATCTGGCGGTCGAGGTCGCGCTCATCCGGCCCGGCCCGATCCAGGGTGGTTCGGTGCATCCCTACATCCGGCGCAAGAACGGCCAGGAGAAATGGGATTTCGACCATCCGAAACTGGCCAACGCGCTGGGGAAGACCCTCGGTGTCCCGCTGTTCCAGGAACAGATGATGCAGATCGCCCTCGACATCGCCGATTTCACGCCGGCGGAGGCGGATCAGTTGCGGCACGCCATGGGGGCGAAACGTTCCGAGCAGAAAATGGAGCGGCTCAAACGCCGTTTCCTCGAAGGCGCCGCGAAGAACGACGTGGAAGGCGAGCTAGCCGAGAAGATCTTCGGCAAGCTCAAGGCGTTCGCGAATTTCGGCTTCCCGGAGAGTCACGCGCTGAGTTTCGCCCTGCTGGTGTTCGCGAGCGCGTACTTCAAGTACTACCACCCGGACGCGTTCCTGGCGGGTTTGCTGCGCGCGCAGCCGATGGGGTTCTACTCGCCGCAGTCGCTGGTCGCCGACGCGCGGCGGCACGGGGTGCGGGTGCTCGGCCCGGACATCAACGCGAGTCTTCCGCACGCGACGCTGGAACCCTTGCCGGAAGGGGGAAAGCTGCTCGCCGTGCGGGGCGGCCTGTCCACCGTGCGGATGATCGGCGAGAACCTGGCGAAGAAGATCGTCGAGGAGCGGGAAAGCGGCGGCCCGTTCGCGGATCTGTCCGAGGTCGCCCGGCGGGTGCGGCTGACCAGGCCGCAGGTCGAGGCGCTGGCCGCGGCCGGTGCCTTCGGTTGTTTCGGCGAGAGCAGGCGCAGCGCGCTCTGGGCGGCGGGGGCGGTCGCCGGCGAAAGCCCGGAGAAATTGCCGGGACTCATCACCGGGGCCAAGGCGCCGATGTTGCCGGGAATGGACGAAATCGACGTCGCGGCCGCGGACGTCTGGGCCACCGGGGTGTCGCCGGACAGCTTCCCGACCCAGTTCATCCGGGAGCACCTCGACGAACTCGGCGTCGTCACGGCGGCGGGCCTGCGCGAGATCCCGCACGGCACACACGTGCTGACCGGCGGCGCCGTCACCCATCGCCAGCGGCCGGCGACGGCGGGCGGCGTCACCTTCATGAACCTCGAAGACGAGACGGGGATGATCAACGTGATCTGCACGATGGGGGTGTGGCAGCGCTACCACCGGGTCGCCCGCGGCAGCCCCGCGCTGCTGGTCCGGGGTGTGGTCGAGCGCACCGGCGAGGTGGTGAACGTCCTCGCCGAACAGATCCGGCACCTGCCGTTGCGGATCACCGCCAAGTCCCGTGACTTCCGCTGAACCCTCTTGACGATCATCGGGAGGCCGTGCTGAAGTGTTTCCAGCGTCGCAGTGCACCCGGCAAAGAGACCGTCGCGGGCATGGAGGCGCCGGACCATGGGAAATCATGGAAACCCCTTCTCGGACGAACGGCCGGTTGACGGCGTTCGGAAATCAACTCGTTCAGGTTCACAACTGGCTGCGTAAAGAGCTGGCCAGGCTGCATGACGATCTGGAGTCGGTCGCGGCCGGGCGGGCCGAGCGGCTGCGCGATCTCCGGGCTCATTGCCTCACCTTCTGCTCCGCGCTGACCAGGCATCACACCGGCGAGGACGGTGGCGCTTTCCTTGTGCTGGCGGAGCAATTCCCCGAATTGCGGCCGTCGCTCGAAGAGCTCGCGCACGACCACGAGGTCATGACCGGGATCATCGAACGGATCGAAGAGCTGGTCGCCGATGTCGGCCCCGGGTCGAGCCAGGCCGAGATCCTCGACATCCAACGGGAACTGGACGGGCTCACGGCGATCATGGAGACGCATTTCCGCTACGAGGAGAAGCGGATCGTCGAGGTGCTCAACGCACTGGACATGCCGGAGTGGCAGGAAACGAAGCCTTCTTTCCTGCTGAAATCCCATTAGGACATGATCTGACCTATAAGGGTCATAGCGTTCTTCTCATCGCACACGACGACTGAGGAGAACTCCGATGACCAACCCGATCCCCGACGGCTACCACTCGGTCACCCCGTGGATCATCTCGCGTGACACCGCGGGCGTGATCGACTTCCTCAAGCGCGTTTTCGACGCCGAGCCGCTGGGCGACCCGGTGTACGTCGAAGGCGGGAAGATCGGGCACGCGGAGGTCCGGATCGGCGACTCGGTCGTCATGCTGTTCGACTCGCGGGACCACTGGGTCGACACTCCGGCGTACTTGCGGCTCTATGTCGAAGACAGCATCGAGACGCAGCGCCGGGCGATCGAGGCGGGCGCCAAAGAGGTCACGAAGCAGACCGAACTCTTCTTCGGCGACCGTGTCGGCCGGGTGCTCGACCCGTTCGGCAACCTCTGGTGGATCCAGACCAGGGTGGTCGACCTCGACTACCCGGAGATGGAGCGCCGGATGAACGACCCGAAGTTCATCGAGGCCATGAACTACGTGGCGAGCTCGGAGATCATCCCGAGCCGCTGATTTCGGTAGGGTGGTGATCGCGACGCGGAGGTGAGCCGGTGGATCACCACCCACTCCGGGGCAACCCCGGGGAGTACGAAGTCAGCGAGACAAGGCGCCCCGCGCGAGCGCGGCATGCTCCGCGTGCGAGTCCGCGCGGATGACAGGAGAAAGAGTCACCTCCGCGTCGCTCCTCGAACCCCTGCCGCCGGTCTGGCGGTTCCAGGTGGCCCGCTGGGCGACCTTCGACGAGTGCGCCGCCGGGCTCGGCCTGACCCCCGGCGAACTGTCGTGGTTCGCCGACGCGAAGGGCTGGAACAGGCGTGCGGCCGGGCCGATCCGGCACTACACCTACCGCTGGATCCCGACGGCTTCGGGCGGGGTGCGGCTCATCGAGCGGCCGAAGCCGCGCATCGCCGAACTGCAACGCCGGATCGTGCGGCACGTCGTCGACGCGCTGCCGGTGCACGAGGCCGCGCACGGATTCCGGCGCGGCCGGTCGCCGATGTCGTGCGCGGCACCGCATGCCGGCCGGGAGACCGTGGTCCGGATGGATCTCGAAGGGTTCTTTCCGACGGTGTCCGCGCGCCGGATCTCGGCGTTGCTCGCCCTCGCCGGCTATCCGTCCGTCGTGGCCGAGGCGCTGGCGGGTGTGCTCACCACGGCCGTTCCGCCGGGTGTGCTCGCCACCGTGCCCGACGGCCGGCGGGATCCGGCGCGCGTGCGGCTGCTGAGCAACCTGGCGGCCACGCATCTTCCGCAGGGCGCGCCGTCGTCGCCCGCGGTCGCGAACGCCGTCACACACCATCTCGACCGGCGGATCGACGGCCTCGCCCGTGCGCTGGGCGCGGTCTACACGCGGTACGCCGACGATCTGGCGTTCTCCGGGGATTCCCTGCCACTGCACCGGTTGCTGCCCGGGGTCCGGCGGATCGTGACCGACGAGGGTTTCCGGCTCCGGGACGACAAGACGTCGATCGCCGCCGCGCACCAGCGACAACGGGTCGCGGGACTGGTGGTCAACAGTGCGCCCGCCGCGACACGCGCCGACTACGACGCCCTGCGCGCGGTGCTCCACAACTGCGTCCGCACCGGCCCGGAGGAACAGAACCGGGCCGGTCATCCGGACTTCCGCGCCCATCTGCTCGGCCGGATCGGCTGGATCGCCGCGTCTTCGGAGCTCCGGGCGGCGAAGCTGCGCGACTTGTTCGGCGGCATCACCTGGTCGTGAGCGGGTATGCGATCCTGGACGGGTGATCGAGACCGCGGAGGACTACCGAGAAGCCGTTCTTTCCGAGCAGTGGTGGGAAAAACGCGGTTTCGTCGGCTGTGATTTCACCGAAGCCGACCTGCGCGGGCTGCGCACCCAGGGCTGCACCTTCGATCAGTGCGACTTCACCAAGGTCGACTTCGAAGGCTCGCGCCACGAGGCGTCGGCGTTCCGCTCGTGCACCTTCGACCGCAGTGTGCTGGCCAGTACGCGGTGGAGCTCCTGCTCGATGCTTGGATCGTCCTTTGTGGACTGCCGGTTCCAGAAGATCGCCTTCACCGAATGCGATCTCTCGCTGGTGTCGCTCAGTAAGGCTCGATTGTCCAAAGTGGACCTCGGTGGCCTGCGGCTGCGTGAGGCGAACCTGCTCGACGCTGACCTGACCGGCGCCGACCTGCGTGGCGCGGACCTCACCGGCGCCCGGCTGGCGGGCGCGAAGCTCGACGGCGCGGACCTGCGCGGCGCGCGGCTCGACGCCAACGGCCTGGTGCAGGCGAACCTCGCCGGGGTCCACGTGGACACCGAGACCGCGATCGCCTACGCCGCCGCGCACGGTCTCGTCATCCACTGAAACGGGCCGTTCCTGGCGAATTTCGCCAGGAACGGCCCGTTCATAGCGCCTGGGGGGCTCAGTCGATCGGCGGTTCGCCCGGGTCCAGCTCGATGAGGTCGCCCTCGGCGAGCAGTTCCTCGATGGACGCCGGCAGCAGGTACGCGGACCCGCCACCGGGCTGGTTGAACCACGGGATCGCGACACCGGCGAGGGCTTCGAGCGGACGCTGCACGCGGTAGACGTGGTACGGCCGGTTCACCCACTCCGGCACGAGCGAGCGCTCCTCGAACGGCGTCCCGGCCGCGTAGGTCAGGTTGCCGTTCGGGCCGCCGAAGCGGTCCAGCTCGCTGCCCGCGGGCAGCTCACGCAGCTCCTTGCCGCGGAACAGCGTCAGCGGCGGCTCACCGTTGAGCGGCGAGATCGGCCAGTTCTGCTTGGCGTCCGGCGCCCCGGCGCTCGCCGCCGCGGCCGGACGGGCCGGTTCCTCGCGCCGCATCGGCGGCGCCGGAGGCGGCGTCACCGGCGGCTCGCGCCGCGGCGGCGCGGGCGGCGGGCTCGCGAGCACCGGGTTCGGCCGCGCCGGGGGCGCGGGCGGGACCGGCGCGGGGGCGGGCTCGTCGTCCAAATCGTCCCCGAGCAGCTCTTCGGCCGTCGTGAACGCGGTCTGTTCCTGTGCCGGGATCGACTCCCGCGGCGGCACCGGATGCGAACCGGTCGCGATCTCGGGGGACAGCGTCGCCATCACGGGCGGCGCGGGAGCGGGTTCCTCGACCGGTTCCTCTTCGGCGGCGGGCTCTTCCGCGGGCGGCGGAGCGCCGTTCGGGTTCAGCAGGACCTTGCCGAGCATGAACGCGGCCGCGTCCTCGGCGTCGCCGAACACCGCCGGATTCGTCAGCTTCCCGTCGTACCAGCCGACGCGCCAGCCGCCACCGTCGACCTGCTCGACACTCCAGCCGTGCTCGGCGGGCGAGCCGATGCGGTAGACGTCGCCGGGCACGTCGAGTTCGTCGAACTTCGCCTGCAACTCGTTCAGCACCGGCTCGGGGTGCTCGGCGCGGCGCGGCGGCGCTTCCTCACGCCGCGGCTCGGGCTCCGGGTGGGGTACGGGGGCGGTAGCAAAGGTCCCCCGCTCCTGCGGCGGGCCGTCGACCTGCGTGATCTCGGTGTCCGACGGCGGGGGCGCCACGTCCGGCTCCGCGTCGTGCGTGAGGAGGGGCAGCTCGGGGCCGGCGTCGGCCTGCTCGACCGGCGTGTAACCGGTGGTCGTCTCCTCTTCCGGCGGCGCGTACGGCTGGTCTTCTTCCTGCCGGGCGTACGCGTCCTGTTCTTCCTTGAGCGGCGGCTGCTCGTAGGCGCCGGCCTGCGGGGCCCGTGCGTACGTGGTCGCCTCCGGGTCGGCGAGCTGCGGCTCGGGCTCGGTGCCCTGCCGCTCCTCGTCGGTGAAGGCGTCCTGCTCGGACGCGTACGGCTCTTCGTAGCCGTCTTCGTACTGCTGCTCGGCGGCGGCTTCGTGGAAGTCCTGCGCCTGGTAGTCCTGGGTGTCGTAATCGTCTTCGTACCGCTGGGCCTGCTCGGCCTGGTCCGGGACGGTGGATTCGGCGGACGGGACGGCCGCCGCCGCGGCGACCGGAGCGGCGGCAGCGGCGGCCACCGCGGCCTGGTCCGGACCCTGCTGGTGTGGCGGCGGGACGGGCGGCTGAGCGGCCTGGTTCGGCGGGCCGGCGGGAGCGCCGGGCGCGGCCTGCTGCGGCGGCACCGGGCCGTTCTGCGGCGGACCCTGCGGAGGCGGGCCTGCGGGCGCGCCGTTGTTGGGGCCACCCGGGCCGTTCGGGCGCTGCTGCGGGGGCTGATTCCCCCGGGTGAGGTACCCCGCCGCGGCCTGCAGTGTCGGGCCGTCGACCTCGGGCAGCGTGAAGTCGTTCTGCCGGACGTGCTCGATCAGGTCGAGCTCCGGCGAGACGCCGTACTGGCGCAGGTAGAAGTTCACGGCGGCAGGCCAGATCCACTGCCCGTCGCTGTGGAAGGCGACCGGGACGGTGGCCTCGGGGGTCTGGGCGAGCCGGTCGATGTCGTAGCCGCGTTCGGTGACCACCAGCGGCGCGTGGTCGAGGTACTCGAGCAGCCTGTCCTGCTCCTCGATCTCCAGGTCGGGCCGGTTGATCACCGGACGCCCGGCCGGGCCGATGGTGTCGAAGATGCGGGCGATGCGGAAATGCGGTCCTGGCTGCTCGGGGCCCAGGCCGGACATGCGCCGGATCAGCCACTCGGGCACGTTCTCCTCGGAGCGGGGGAACATGCGCAGCTCGTCGGAGAGCGCCTGCGGCGGCGGCGCGAGACGCCACTGCGGCTCGTCGCGGTTGTACTCGAGGTTGTAGCTGGACGGGTGGTCGAGCTGGTAACGGGCGTTGAACCAGGTGCCGCGGCCGTCGCGATACATCCCGGCACGGAGTCTGCCGAACAGTGTCGCGATGTCGTGCGTCGCGACCCATTCGTGTGAGGTGCCGTCCTCGGTGATGATCTCCCCGGTCATCTCGTGGTACCTGCCGACGGCTCGGTACTCGGCGGTCACCTTCCGCCAATCACGCGGAGCGGCCCGCAGCAGGGCGAGGCCGATCTGTTTGACCAGGGTGTCCTGCTCGGTCGCGTTCAACTGAGTCGTCGGTTGTGCCACGGTCACATTTTGACCGTATCCGCGCTCCTGTGCACCCCGCATGTGGGTTTTGCCGCTATTGACTCGCCGGAAGACGCCCTGACCTGGTGCCGGGTCACTCACCCGGGATACTGACCGAGTGAACCGAATCGCCCGCGAGACCCTGAAGGACGAGGACTGATGGCGGTGGCCGGACAACGGCGTGACCGTGGGGCACTGCTCCATCACCTGCCGTTCCTGCTGGTGATGCTGGTGGTGGCGGTCGCCGCCCTCCGGATCGGCCAGTACCACTGGCGGCAGGGGGCCGCGCTGATCGGCGGCGCGCTGCTGCTCGCCGGGCTGCTGCGGGCGGTACTGCCCGAGGCGAAGGCCGGGCTGCTGGCGATCCGGGGCAAACCGGTCGACGTCCTGACCTACGGCGCGCTTTCCGTCTTGATCCTGTTCATCGCGCTCACGATCACCGGCGGGCCCCTGTCCTGATGCGCGTGAAGGCCCCCTTCCCTCGGCTCAGCCGAGGGAAGGGGGCCTTCACGCGCATTGAGCGCTCAGGAAGCCATGGCGGGCGCGAGCCGGGCTTCGCGGCGGTCCATCCCGCCGGACACCACGGCCAGCGAGAGCCCCAGGACGGCCAGCGACGCGCCGACCCAGTTGGGCGCGACCAGGCCGAGCCCGCCGGCGATCACCAGACCGCCGAGGTAGGCGCCGATGGAGTTCGCGATGTTGAACGCCGACTGAACGGCCGCGGAGACCAGCGACGGCGTTCCGCCCGCCTTCTCCATGATCCGCGCCTGCATCATCGGGCCGATCATGAAGCCGGCGAGACCGACGAAGAAGATCGTCACCGCCGCGCCGACCTTGCCGTTCGCGGTGAAGGTGAAGATCGCCAGCACCGAAGCGAGCGCGATCAGCGAGACGTAGAGGCTCGGCATCAGCGCCTTGTCGGCGAGCCTGCCGCCGAGGTAGTTGCCGATGGTCATGCCGACGCCCGCCAGGGACAGCAGCAGCGTGACGTCGGACGGCGAGTAGCCGGTGACGTCGGTCAGCATCGGCGCGATGTAGGACAGGCAGGCGAACACGCCGCCGAGGCCGAAGGTGACGATCGCGAGCGCGAGCCACACCTGCGGGCGGCGGAAGGCGCCGAGTTCGCCGCGCAGCGACGGCTCGGCCGGTTTGCCCTGGTGGGGGACCAGTTTCGCGATCGCGGCCATGGCGACCAGGCCGATCACGGCGACGACGCCGAAGGTCGCGCGCCAGCCGACCTTCTGGCCGAGCAGCGTGCCCAGCGGGACGCCGACGACGTTGGCCAGGGTCAGGCCCATGAACATCATCGAGACGGCCTTCGCGCGTTCGCCCGGCTTGGCCAGGCTGGACGCGACGACCGCGCCGGCGCCGAAGAACGCGCCGTGCGGCAGGCCGGCGAGGAAGCGGAACGCGACACCGAACTCCTGGTTCGGCGAGAGCGCGAAGAGGGCGTTGCCGAGCGTGAACAGCCCCATCATCGCCAGCAGCATCGTCTTGCGCGGCAGGCGGACGGCGGCGGCGGTGAGCAGCGGGGCGCCGACGACGACGCCGAGGGCGTAGCCGGAGATGAGGTACCCGGCGGACGGGATCGACACGTCGAAGTCCGCGGCGGCTTCGGGCAGCACGCCCATCATGACGAATTCGGTGGTCCCGATGCCGAAGGCACCGATGGCGAGCGCGAGCAGCGCGACGGGCACGGCTCTCCCTTCGAGGGTCGTACGTGAGTAAACGATTACTCGCCCAGCGTCGCGGATGGGGAGCTGAATCGATTTAGGTCTCGGACACAAAAGAAGACAGCGTGTGCGGCCCCGCTGTCCTGTGTCCAGTTCAACCGATCGAGGGTGCCTTTGTCATCCCGGTTTCGGGTGAGGCTGGCCACCCTCAGCGGCGGGCGGCGAGCACCCCTTGGAGCAGGCCGGGGAACAGCTCGTCGAGATCGTTGCGGCGCAACGAGTTGTAGCGGGCGGTGCCCTGCTGGCGGCCCATGATGATGCCCGCTTCGCGCAGTGTGCGCAGGTGATGGGTGAGTGTGGACTTGGTCACGGCGACGTCGAATCCGCTGCACGAGATCTCGGTGCCGGGCTCGGCCAGCTGGCGGACCATGTCGAGGCGGACCGGGTCCGCGAGTGCGGCGAGGACCGCCTCGATCCGGATCTCGTCCTGATCGGGATAGACGTACTGCTGCGTCGCGGCCATTCGTCCATAGTACGACGCCCCTCGAACTTCCGGCGAGTTCGTAGTACGGTCTCCATCGAACTACGGCAACCATCGAACAACGACCCCCATGTCGCCTTTAGCGGGCTAAACGCGATCCGGCGCCGACCTGCGTTTCGCGGGCTAAACGCGATCTGTGGGGTCTGGAGCTGGGGAGTCATGACCTTCGCACCACCCAGGACCGCGGTGCTGGCGCTCGGTACCTTCGCGGTCGGCACCAGCGGTTACGTCGTCGCCGGGCTGCTGCCCGCGCTGACCGGCGAGCTCGCGGTCTCCGAGACGGCCGCCGCCCAGCTGGTCACCGCCTTCGCCATCGCGTACGCGGTCGGCTCACCCCTGTTCGCCGCGGTCACCGGCCGCTGGGAGCGGCGCACGCTCCTGGTCGCCGCGCTCGTCGTCACCGCCGTCGGCAACGCCCTCGCCGCCCTCGCGCCCGGCTACGTGACCCTGCTCCTCGCACGGGTCGTCACCGCGATCGGCGCGGCGGTCTTCACCCCGGCCGCGAGCGCCGTCGCCGCCGAGCTCACTTCGCCGGAACGCCGGGGCCGCGCGGTCGCGCTCGTCTTCGGCGGGCTCACCGTCGCGACGATCCTGGGCGTCCCGCTCGGCAGTGTCCTTTCGCAGAGCGTCGGCTACCAGGCCGTCTTCGCGCTCGTCGCGGTCTTCTCGCTCCTTGGCGCCGTCGCGGTCCGGCTGGTCCTGCCCGCCGTCCCGGCGCCACCTCCGGTCCGGCTGGCCGAACGGTTCACCGTCGCCAAGGATCCGCGCGTCCTCGCCATGCTCGGCGCGACCGTGCTCGGCTGCCTCGCCGCGTTCTCCGTCTACACCTTCATCTCGCCGGTCCTGTCCGCCACCGCCGGCGTCCACGGCACGACGGTCAGCCTGCTGCTGTTCGTCTACGGCGCGGGCGGCGCGCTCGGCAACGTCCTCGGCGGCCGCGCGGCCGACCGCTGGGGCGCCAAGGGACCGCTGCTGGTCGTGTTCGGCGGGATCACCGTCGTGCTCGCGCTGCTTCCGCTGATCGCGACCACCGTCGCGGGCGCGGCGATCGTCCTCTTCCTGTGGGGCCTGGCCACCTGGTCGGTCAATCCGCCGATCCAGCACCGGCTGATCGAGCTGTCCAAGCAGAACGCCGGGCTCGTCCTCTCGCTCAACGCGTCCGCGATCTACCTCGGCGTCGGCCTCTCCGGCGTGGTCGGGGGAGCGGTGCTGAGCGGCGGCGGGCCGCTCCTGCTGCCCGAGGTCGCGGCGGTGCTGACCGCGCTCGGCGCGGCCGTGGTCGTGGCGGGCTGGCGGAACCGCGTGAAGCGGCCCGCATTCGCTGAATGACGTCTATTCGGCGCGCGACTGGACTTCGCAGTCGGGGCCGGGGAACACCAGCCCTTCGTGTCCGTCCGCGAACCGGACGAGATACGGCGGGGCGCCGTGTTCACCGCGTACCTCGAGGATCTCGCCGCGTTGTTCGGCCGAGCCCACCGTGCGTCCGTGCACGTGGATCTCGTCTCCGACGGTCGCCTGCATGAGAACCACCTCCGACGCCTTCAAGGTTAGGAGCGTCGGGGTGATCTCGCTACAGTGTCGGCATGATCCTCGAAATCCTTGGAGGCGCGACGCCTCACGTCCGGTGAGCCCGTCGATCCGGGTCCGCACGCCGTCGGAACTGCGTGCGGCCAGAAGAAGGAAAGCCCACTCCTGCTGGGGACATCTCGTCGCCGCGCCGCTGTGGCCATTGCACGGAGCGAACCTCGGCACGCTGCTGCGAACCTGTGACGCGGTGGGTGCCTGCCTCGCCGTGCCGCGGTTTCCGTGGGTGCCCGAGGCGCTGCGCCGGGGGAACACGTTGCGCCGTCCGGCTTGTGTGCACTGGGTGCACGATCCGCCGGGCTGGCTGGCGCGGGAAAAGGCGGCGGGCACGGCGATCGTCGGTGTCGAACTCGCCGACGAGGCCGTGCGTCTCGCCGATCTCGTGCCCGCGAGGCCGGACGATCGCCGTGCTCGGCCACGAGCAGCAGGGCATTCCGCCGGAAGCGCTCGATCTTCTCGACACCGTCGTCGAAATTCCCATGGTCGGCACCGGCGCGAGTCTCAACCTCGCCGTCGCCGGCAGCCTCGTCCTGTACAAATTGGCGGGCCTGCTGTGACCGTCGCCGATAAGCTGGCCGGATGACCGACGTACTCGACAAAGTCGCCGGGAAAAGCGGCGAATTGGTGCTCCGCCGGGCAGGGGACGACTTCGAGGTCATCGCCAACGGTGTCTTCCTGATGGACACCCGGAACGGTGAATCCGAACGGTTGCTCGTGTCGGTGGCGGCGGATCTGGTGCCGGGCGAGGCACGGATGCTGATCGGCGGTCTCGGCGTCGGCTATTCACTGCGCGCCGCGCTGGACCATCCCGGTGTCGGCGAGGTCGTGGTCGTCGAGCGCGAGCCCGCCGTGATCGGCTGGAACCGCGAGGGGCCGCTCCGGGACGTCCACGACGACGCGCTGTCCGACGAACGGGTCACCGTCGTCGAGGCCGATCTGGTGAAGTGGCTGCGCCGGACGGAAGAACGGTTCGACGCGTTGTGCCTCGACATCGACAACGGTCCTGAATGGACGGTCACCGACGGCAACTCGAAGCTCTACCGGGACGAAGGGCTCGACATGCTCGCCGAACGGCTGCGTCCCGGCGGCGTGCTCGGGGTGTGGAGCGCCGAGTCGGTGCCGTCGTTCAGGAAGCGGTTGCGGGCGCGGTTCGGTGAGGTGCGGGAGCTGAAGATCCCGGTGCCGCAAGGGGAACCGGACGTGCTGTGGTTCGCGCGGGTGTAGCGGACGCCGCACGGGTCAACGCCCGCTGGTGCGACACGGTGTGCCGGACGGGCACCTTCACCGCCCGCGTCTGGAAGTCGGCCCGCCGGACACCGCCGTTGTATCCGGACGCGATGACCCTGACCCCGGACGCGACGGCGGCGGAGGTGCTGGACGGGATCGACACCTCGCCGGGCTGCGCGGTGAAGGACAGCTTCGCCTGCCTTGATCTCGCGCCGCTGGGTTTCGAGGTGCTCTTCGAGGCCACCTGGATCACCTGTACGGCGGAGCCACCGCTCGAACCGGGCTGGTCCCGGGTCGCCGACCCCTTCGACGACCCGTCCGTCGCCGTGTGGGCGAGCGGTGCCGCCGGGGTGACGGCCAACCGGGACGGCGACTTCGCGGGACTGTCCAATTTGTACACTCAGGGCGACCTGGACGAGGCCTGGCGCGGCGCGACCTCGGCCGTCGCGGCCAGCTTCCCCGGTTTGCCGATCACCGGCTACGAACGCGGCGAGGATCTCGACGCCGCCCTCCGCAACGGCTACACGGCGCTGGGTCCGCTGCGGGTCTGGCTGAAATGATCGCCGTATGGAGATCACGACCTGGCACCTCGAACAGACCTCGCCGGACGAGCTGAGCGCGGCGAAACCGCCGTCCGTCCCGGTGACGGTCACCCGCGCCGAGCTGGCCAGCCCGGAACTGAACCGCTACCTCTACACCGCCGTCGGCGGCGACTGGTTCTGGATCGACCGGCTCGGCTGGACGTGGGCGCAGTGGGTCGAGTGGCTGGACAGGCCGGGGGTCGAGACCTGGGTGGCCTACGCGCAGGGGACGCCGTGCGGTTATTTCGAGCTTGACGGCAGCGTGGACGGCGGTCTTGATGGCACAGTCGAACTCGCGTACTTCGGCCTGATGTCGTCGTTCGTCGGCAAGGGCGTCGGCGGGCACCTGCTGACCGTCGCGCTGCGGGAGGCGTGGGCGCTCGCGGAGCGCTGGCCGGGCAAGACGCCGACGCGGCGCGTCACGGTCCACACCTGCACCACGGACGGCCCGGCCGCGCTCAAGAACTACCAGGCACGCGGCTTCCGGCTGTTCCGCACCGAGGTCGGGCAGGCCGAACTGCCCGCCGAGACACCGGGACCGTGGCCGGGAGCCGGGAAGAAGTAGTTACTCCGCAGGAGCCTTGGCGGCGGCCTTCGCCGCCTTCTTGAACGCGCGCACCTCGCCGAGGGTCTTCGCGTTGGTGACGTCGGCGATCGAACGCCGCGAGCCGCGGTCGCCGTACGCGCCAGCGGCCGCGCGCCAGCCCTTGGGCTGCACGCCGAGCTGTTTGCCGAGCAACGCGAGGAAGATCGCGGCCTTCTGGTCGCCGTAGCCGGGCAGCGCCTTGAGGCGTTTGAGGACTTCGGGGCCGTCCGGCTTGGGGCGTCCGGCCGTCCAGATCCGGGAGGCGTCTCCGTCATAGACCTCGACGACGTGCTGCGCGAGATCCTTCACGCGGCGGGCCATCGAGGCGCCGTAGCGGTGGATCGCGGGCGGGATCACGCACAGCTCGACGAAGGTTTCGGTGTCCATCGCGTGGATCTTCCCGATGTCGAACCCGTCCATCCGGTCCGCGATCTTCTGCGGGCCGCGGAACGCGTGTTCCATCGGGAACTGCTGGTCGAGGAGCATCCCGACGAGCAGCGCGAACGGGTCTTCGGTGAGCAGCCGGTCCGCTTCCTCGTCCCCGACCAGGTGCAATGCGCGCGTCATGCGCCCAGGATCTCACGACCGGGCCGATCCGCGCGTCCTCATCCTTGTGGGTCGACCAGCAGGTCCGCGGCCGCCGTGGTGATGGCGGCCGAGACCGCCGCCAGCGCGGGGGAGTCGAGTTTCCACTGCTGCCAGAACAGCGGTACGTCGATCGGGTGGTCGGGGTCGAGGCAGACGAAGCTGCCGTCGCGCAGCCGGTCGCCGATCTGCGCGAGCGGCACCATGCCCCAGCCCATCCCGGCCGCGACGGCGTCGAAGAACCCTTCGGACGACGGGACGTAGTGCCGCAGCCGGCTCGCGATCGTGCCGCGCTCGCGCGCGAAGCGGTCTTGCAGGTCGTCACGGCGGTCGAAGACGACGACGGGCGCTTCGGCGAGGTCGAGGTCCGTGCCGAGTGCCGGGCTCACGACGGCCAGGTAGCGCATGTGCCCGAGCCGGTGGACCGAACATCCCGCGACCGGATCGGGTGACGACGTCACGGCGGCCATCACCAGGCCCTCCCGCAGCAGGGTCGTGGTGTGGTCCTGGTCCTCGCGATGCAGTTCGAAGCAGATCTTCTGCTCGGGCGGCACCCGCGTGAGGGCGGGCAGGAACCAGGTCGCCAGCGAATCGGCGTTCACCGCGATCGTCAGCCGGACCGGCTCGTCGCCGGTGGTCAGGCCGAGTTCGGCCCGGGTGTCGGCCTCCAGCAGCGCCACCTGACGGCCGAACCGCACCACCGCCTGCCCGGATTCCGTCAGGCGCACCGGTTTCGTGCGGATCAGCAGGACCCGGCCGGTGCGCTGTTCGAGCGCCTTGACGCGCTGGCTGATCGCCGACGGGGTCACGTGCAGTGCCGAGGCCGCCGCGTCGAACGTGCCTTCGTCGGCGACGACCAGCAGCGTGCGGACCAGGTCGAGGGGCAGATCTGTCATCACGAACGCTAATCTTACGTAAGAATCTTTAGCTGTACTGTTGACGAGCGGCTTCCTAGTGTTGGTCGTATGGGAGACGTTCTGTTCAGCGCGGTCGCCGGGTTCGGCGCCACCATGGCCCTCATCGTCGCGATCGGCGCGCAGAACGCCTTCGTGCTGCGCCAGGGCATCCGGCGCGAAGCGGTGCTCGTCGTGGTGCTGATCTGCATCTTCTCCGACGCCATCCTGGTCAGCCTCGGCGTCGGCGGGGTCGGTGCCCTGGTCGGGACGTCACCCGAAGCGCTGACCATCGTCGCGCTGATCGGCGGCGCCTTCCTGCTTTGCTACGGCGCCCTCGCGGCCCGCCGTGCGTTCAAGCCGTCGAAGCTGGAGACCGGCGGCCCGGAGACCGGCGGATCGTTGCGCCGCATCGTGCTGACCACGCTGGCGATCACCTGGCTGAATCCGCACGTCTACCTCGACACCCTCCTCCTGCTCGGCGCCATCGCGGCCGGGCACGGCAGCGACCGGTGGGCGTTCGGCGTGGGCGCGGTGTCGGCCAGCGTGATCTGGTTCCTCGCGCTCGGTTTCGGCGCGCGGCTGCTCAGCGGGTTCTTCCGCAAGCCGTCGTCGTGGCGGGTACTGGACGGTCTGGTCGCCGCGACGATGATCGGCCTTGGCGTGGCGCTGGTGGCCGGCGCCTGATCACGGCAAGCGGGCCAGCATTTCGGCGGGGAGCACCAGATCGGCCGCGGCCGCCGAATCGCGGATGGTCGCTGGCCTCGTCGAGCCGGGGATCGCGATCATCGACGGCGACTTCGCGAGCAGCCAGGCCAGGCACACCCGTTGCGGGCTGACCCCGAGTTCTTCGGCCACGGCAAGGAACTCCCCGTCGATGCCGCGAAGGGGGCCCCACGGCAGGTACGCGAGCCCGAGTTCGGTGCACAGGGCCAGTTCCGGTTCGTGCGCGAGCTGCGCGGGCGCGTGCTCGTTCTGCACCGAAACCAGGGTCTCGCCGAGGATGGCTCGCGCTTCGAGGATCTGCGCGCGGGAGACGTTGGAGATCCCGGCGAGGCGGATCTTGCCTTCGTCGGCCAGCTCCTTGATCGCGCCGACGGACTCCGCCCACGGCACGTTCGCGTCGGGCTTGTGCAGCTGGTAGAGCCCGATGGCGTCGACGCCGAGCCGCTTCAGCGAGCCTTCGCAGGCGTTCCTGAGGTGCTCGGGAGTTCCGGTGACGGTCCACGAACCGTCACCGGGACGGCCACGACCGCCCTTGGTCGCGACGAGCACCCCGTCCGAGTCGCCGCGGACGGCCAGCGCGGCGGCGATCAGCTCCTCGTTGTGCCCGATTTCGCCCGCGTGCCAGTGGTAGGAGTCGGCCGTGTCGATCAGCGTGACACCGGCGTCGAGCGCGGCGTGGATGGTGGCGATCGCGCGGTCGCGATCCGGGCGGCCCTCGATCGACAGGGGCATCGCGCCCAGGCCGATCGCGCTCACTTCGACGTCTCCGATGCTGCGGTAACGCATGTAGGTCAAGCCTTTCTGACGTCTTCGATGGCTTCGCCGAGCCAATCGGTGGTGGTGGAGAAGGAGAAACCGAGGCCGGTCGCGCGCGAGGTGTCCAGGACGGCGTACCGGTCGAAGGAGAACGGTGAGGCGTCCCGCTCGACGACCCGGAACCGGGGCTTCGTGCTGATGGCGGCGGCGAGATCGAGCACCGACAGTTCGCCGTGCGAGCCGGCGTTGACCGGCCCGGTGAAGTCCGCGAGCGTCGCCCAGGTCAGGAAGTCCGCGATCTCCCTCGCGTGGATGAACGTCGACGGCCGCGGTTCCGCGTGGACGTCCACGGCGTCCCCCGCGTCCAGCCGTTCGACGTAATGGCGTAGCCGCCCGGTGAAATCCTCGCCGCCGAGGACGTGCGCGACGCGCACCGAAGCGAACGGCGTGTCCGCCGCCGCGAAGACCGTCTCGGCCTGTCGCTTGCCTTCGCCGTAGTCGTACGAAGCCGCCCCGAGGTCGACCGGCACGGGGGAGACCAGCGATTCGGTCATCGGCGTCTCCGTCCGGACCTGGTCGTAGACCTCGATCGTGGACGTCATCACGTAGCGGTCCGCGCGGAACACGCGGCTCGCGATCTCCGCCTGGACCGGTGTGTAGCAGACCTGGTCGAGGACGACGTCGAAGGAGCGGGAACCCAGCGCGGCCTTCAGTCCGGCTTCGTCGTCGCGGTCCGCGATCATGTGGGCGACGCCGTCCGGAGCAGGCGCGGACCCGCGATTGAGGACGGTGACGTCCGCGCCGGCGTCGCGCAGCCGCTCGACCACCCCGCGGCCGAAGTACCGGCTTCCGCCGAGAACGAGCACTTTCTTCATGTCCACCAGTGTTACGGTGGCCATCCGGGTGGTTGAAGGGGAGAACATGGGTGAAACGGCGGAATCGCTGAAAGAATCTCGGTCGAATCGGAGTTTCGCTGAAAGTTCACTGGACGTGATCGACCGACGACTCCTCGAACTCCTCCAGGAGGAAGGCCGGATCACCCTGAGTGAGCTCGGGCGACGTGTTTCGCTGAGCCCCGCCGCGGTCGGCGAGCGCGTCAAACGGCTCGAAGCCGACGGCACGATCACCGGCTACGCGGCGCTGGTTTCGCCGACCGGGATCGGGCTGGGGCTGCGGGCGTTCGTGCGGATGGCGCCGCACAGCGGGTTCACCGTCCGGCACCCGCGGACGCGGAAGATCATGGACCGGCCGGAGATCCTCGAACTCCACCACGTGGTGGGCGAGGACTGCTGGATCCTGAAGATCGCCGTGCGCGACACCAGTCATCTGGAAGAGCTACTGGAGGACCTTTCCGTGCTGGGCGCCACGACGACGTCGATCGTCATGTCCAGCCCGATCGAACGCCGAGTCCTGCTCCCTTTGTGATCAGTCCTAAGAACTGGCGGGTAAGTCTGGTCTTTCTCCTGGTTCAGGTCGTCGGTTTGTGACGCATGATGACTCGCATCCCATACTGACGAGTAACCGGAGGCGGGTATGCGGGCTCGGATCCTCACCACGCTGATCGCGGCCTTGACGTTCACGATCGCCGTTCCGGCGGCGGCGAACGCGGCGCCGTCCAGCGGCTGGAACGACTGGTCGTGCCGGCCGAGTGCGAGCCATCCCGAGCCCGTGGTGCTGGTGCACGGCCTCGGCGGGAACGCGACGACCAACTGGTTCCACCACGCGCCGAAGCTCAAGGACGCCGGTTACTGCGTCTATTCGCTGACCTACGGCGCCACCGTCCTGGGTGGACAGTTGTTCGGCGGGCTCGCCTCGATGCGGAAGAGCGCCGTCGAACTCGGCGCGTTCGTCGACCGGGTGCGAGCGAGCACCGGCGCGGACAAGGTCGACATCGTCGGGCATTCCGAGGGCACGACGATGCCCGCGTACTACCTCAAATTCGAGGGAGGCGCGGAGAAGGTGAAGCATTTCGTCGGCTTCGGCTCGAACTTCAAGGGCACGACGCTCAACGGCTTTTCCGAGCTGGCCAGGGCCGTGCTGTCGCTGCCAGGGATCGATCTCCTCGCCGATGGTGTGTGCGGGGCGTGCCGCGAATACCTGGCGCCGTCGGCGTTCCTCGACGATCTGGCCCGCGACGGCGTGACCGTGCCGGGGCCGACCTACACGAGCATCGTGAGCCGCCACGATCGAGTGGTCACGCCGTACACCAGCGGTGTGCTGGACGAGCCGGGCGCGACCGACATCGTGCTGCAGGACCGTTGTGGCGCCGACGTTTCCGGGCATCTGAGCCAGGCGATCGACCCGAACGTGACGAGCCTGATCCTCAAGGCGCTCGATCCGGAGAACGCTCCCGCGCCGAAGTGCGTGCCGTTCTTCGCGCCGCTGTAAGGATCAGGGCCTGGTCGCGTGCACCACGAACACCGACCGGACCCGATCCTCGGTCTCGACGTCGAGACGTTTCACGGTCACCTCGGTGAAGCCGGCTTCGGAGGCCAGTTCCGCCGCGTCGTCCTCGGTCTCCGGCAGCTTCAGGTCGGTGGGGACGATGGCGGCGAACGCCTCCGACGGCCGGAACGCCGACGCGAGCGGCAGGCTGAAGCCCACCCTGCCGCCCGGGCGCAGCGCCCGCAGCCAGTCGCGGAGCGCGGCCGCGCCGAGGAAGTGCAGCGAAGACGCGCACAGCACGGCGTCCGCGCCCTCGTCTTCCACCGGCGACGGAACCGCGGAAGCGACCTGCCAGGTGATGCGCTTGCCGGGATCGTGCGTCGTCGCCTTCGTCTCGGCCTGGGCGATCATGCCCGGCGAGATGTCGATCGCGAGCACTTCGCCCGGGTCCAGCCGCAGCGCGGCGAACGCGGCCACCCCGGTCCCGGTCGCGACGTCGAGAACGCGCTCGGGCGCCGTGCAGCCGAGGCCGTCGACGAGCGCGTCGGCGACCAGGCCGTGAAAGGTGTCTTCGTCGTAGTGCGCGGCGATGCCGTCGAACAGCCCGGCCGCGATCTCTTCGCTCACGACGGCGACCCTATCCGGCAGGCGGCGGCGTCCGGCGAAACCGAGGTCGGTGCGGTGATACCAGGCCAGTTCCGGATCACCTTCGAGCCAGCAGAGCAGGACGTCGACGCCGTCGAGCTCGGCGGGGAAGTCGATCAGGAGCGGGGCGAATCCCTTCAGCTCCGCGCCCGTCCGCTGGACGGTGGTCATCAGGTCGTCCAGCCGGGCCTGCGCGGCCTTCCATTCCGGCATCCCGCCGAGCGAGGTCTCGCGGCCGCCGGGGCGCAGGGAAGCGGCGAGCTCGGCCGCGTCGGCGCGGAGGCGGATCAACTCGTCGAGCACGGGGCGTAGCCGGGCGAGCTCGGCGCGGGCTTCGGGAACGGTGAACAGACCCATGCGCCGATGGTCCCAGCACGCTCAGCGGCGCCGCCGGGCGAGTCTCGACGCGAGGCCCGCGCCGATCAGGAGGAAACCCGTCGCGAGCAGCCCGCCGATGAACAGCCAGCTCGTGACGCCGTAGGTGACGTCGTTCTGCGGCAGGTACTTCACCAGCCGGAAGCCCCATTCCGGGACCGCGATCGTCGCCACGCCGGGGGCGACACCCCAGACCAGGCCGCCGAGGATCGGGCCGGTCGCCGAGAGCGCGCCGAGCAGCCCGACCGACAGCAGCAGGATCCCGCCGCCGACGAGGAGGCCGATACTGAGGACGTCACGCTGGGTGCTGAGCGTCGCCTGGACGAGCATCTGCTGCCGCAAGCCGCCCCAGGCCAGCAGGCCGAGGGCGACCGGCGTCAGGATGAGGCCACCCGCACCGCTGAGGACGCGACGCACGCCTCGGCCGGCGCGCGTGTCTTCGGGGCTCAGGTCGTCGTCGAAGGGCTCGTACGGTTCGTACGACTCGACGTCCTCGTACGGCCTTCGCGGATCTCGCGGGTTTTCGGGTTGCTCGTACTCCCCGTACTCCTGGTAGTCCTCGTCGTCGTACTCCGCGGCGTACCGGTGCGATGACATCGGCGGGTCACCTCCCTGCCCCGGACTACGGACGCGAGCCCCCTCCGGTTCACTTCGATCTCCGCCGATCGCGTTTAGCCCGCTAAACGCGACTTGAGCGGCGCCGCGAGAGGGTGCCGACCAGACCGGCCCCGATGAGCAGGAAACCGCTCCCGACCAGCGCGCCCATCACCAGCCAGGTCACCAGGCCGACGCCGAGGCCGCTGCCGCCGACGTCGTAGATGAGGCTCATGACGTCGCGCGGACTCAGGAGGAACGCCACGCCTGGCAGCACACCCCACACCAGTCCGCCCAGCACCGGCCCGAGTCCGGACAGCGCCCCGAGGAACGCGACGCCGAGCAAGAGCAGGCCGCCCAGGAACAGGAGGACGATGCCGAGCGGATCCTCGGTGATGGACAAGGAACGCGAGAATCCCCGCTGGAGCAGTGAGCCGCCGTAGATGGTCAGGCCGAGCGCGACCGGCGTGAGCAGGACACCGCCCAGCCCGCTGATCACCCGGGGCACCGCGCGCCCGTTTTGCCTAGGCTGGGCGTAGGGCTCCGGTGCCTGAGGCTGCTCGTACGGAGGCACGGCGTAGGGGTTGGTCGACATGGGATCGCCCTTTCCGGTGGGCCGGCGGAGGAGTGTTGTTCGATGATGACGCGGTCGCCGTCGTTCCCGTGACGGCCGGATGGCCGTCGTGCGACCGGGTGACGTCGGACACATCCGCCTCGTGGAGACTTGATACCGACCACTACTGGAACCATCCAGCACCGTTAAGCAGTACGCTTGTACCGCTACCGGAGAGACTGAAGTAGAACGCGAAGATCCGCGGAAGGAGCACCGCTGCTCATGGCCAAGATCAAGGTCCAGGGCACCGTCGTCGAGCTCGACGGCGATGAGATGACCCGCATCATTTGGCAGTTCATCAAGGACAAGCTGGTCCACCCCTACCTGGACCTCAACCTCGAGTACTACGACCTGGGCATCGAGGAGCGGGACCGCACCGACGACCAGATCACCATCGACTCGGCCAACGCGATCAAGAAGCACGGCGTCGGCGTCAAGTGCGCCACGATCACGCCGGACGAGGCGCGGGTCGAGGAGTTCGGCCTGAAGAAGATGTGGCGGAGCCCGAACGGCACCATCCGCAACATCCTCGGCGGCGTCGTCTTCCGCGAGCCGATCATCATCAACAACATCCCGCGGCTGGTCCCCGGCTGGACGAAGCCGATCATCATCGGCCGTCACGCCCACGGTGACCAGTACAAGGCCACCGACTTCAAGGTCCCCGGCCCGGGCACCCTGACGCTGACCTACACCCCGGCCGACGGCTCGCAGCCGATGGAGTTCGAGGTCGCGCAGTACCCCGAGGGCGGCGGCGTCGCCATCGGTATGTACAACTACCGCAAGTCCATCGAGGACTTCGCGCGCGCCTCGCTGCAGTACGGCCTGGACCGCGAGATGCCGGTCTACCTGTCGACCAAGAACACGATCCTCAAGGCCTACGACGGCATGTTCAAGGACGTGTTCCAGGAGATCTTCGACGCGGAGTTCAAGACCGACTTCGACGCCAAGGGCATCACCTACGAGCACCGCCTCATCGACGACATGGTCGCCGCGGCGCTCAAGTGGGAGGGCGGCTACGTCTGGGCGTGCAAGAACTACGACGGTGACGTGCAGTCCGACACGGTCGCGCAGGGCTTCGGCTCGCTGGGCCTGATGACCTCGGTGCTGCGCACCCCGGACGGCAAGACCGTCGAGGCCGAGGCCGCGCACGGCACGGTGACCCGGCACTACCGCCAGCACCAGCAGGGCAAGCCGACCTCGACCAACCCGATCGCGTCCATCTACGCGTGGACCCGTGGCCTCGAGCACCGCGGCAAGCTGGACTCGAACCCGGAGCTGATCGGCTTCGCGAACAAGCTGGAGCAGGTCGTCATCGAGACCGTCGAGAGCGGCAAGATGACCAAGGACCTCGCCCTGCTCGTGGGCAAGGACCAGCCGTTCCAGACCACCGAGGAGTTCCTCGCGACGCTGGACACCAACCTGGCCAAGAAGATCGCCCAGGGCTGAGTCGCTTAAGCGCCTGAAGGCCCCCTTCCGCTTGTGGAAGGGGGCCTTTCGCGTTGTGACGGTCGGTAGTACGAAGGCCGTTCGGTTGGCGCCTCCGGGTGGTTGGCAATCCGGGATCTGGGCGGCCGCCCCGGCTTCTGCCACTCTGGACCGGACGGAAAACGATTCCCTTGTTCGAGGAGTGACCACCATGGCCATCTCGAAACCGATGTTGTTCATCGGCGGCGGACTGGCGCTGATCGTCGTCGTCGCCATCTCGGGACAGGACAGGGAGTCGAGCGCGTCGAGCCCGACCGGTTGCCAGGTCGTCGTGACCGCCGACGTTCTCAACGCGCGCGACGCGCCCGGCGGGCAGAAGATCGTCGGCAAGTACGTCAAGGACACGAAGATCGACGCGCAGCCGGTGGTCGAGAACGGCTTCCGCAAGATCGCCGAGGGCAAGTGGGTCTCGGTCGAGTTCGCGCCCCCGGTGGACGGCGCGAAATGTGGCCCTTGACCTGCGGTTTCGCGTTTAGCCCGCGAAACGCAAGTGGCCTCTGACCTGGGGGATCGCGTTTAGCCCGCGAAACGCAGGTGGGGTGCTCTGACCTGCGGGATCGCGTTTAGCCCGCTAAACGCAAGTGCGCCTGCGGATCGCGATTAGCCCGCTAAACGCAGGTGGGTGCCCTCCTCGGCCGCCAGTACCTCCCCGCTGAACGCTTCCCGCGCTTCGGCCACCGAGATCGCGCGGTCGGAACCGGGCCAGAAGTGGGTCAGCAGCAGCCGCCGGGCGCCGCCGCGCTCGGCCCAGTACCCGGCCTCGCCCGCCGTCGACACCAGACGCGGCGTCACGTCGGGCGACGGGCCCTGAAGCGTGGCGTCGGCGATGACGAGGTCGGCGTCGCGCGCCAGTTCCGCGAGGATCGGGCTCGGTCCGCTGTCGCCGGTGTACGCGACGGTGAGTCCGGAAGCGGCCAAGCGGACGCCGTAGTTCGGCACGTGGTGCGGAAGCAGGAACGTGGTCATCCGGAACGGCCCGACCTCACGCGGCGGACCGAGTTCGAGCACGTCGAAGATCGTCGTCGGATGCGGCCGCGGCTCGAGCGCTTCGAGCCGGCGCACCGTTCCCGGAGTGCAGTGCAGCGGGATCCTCGGCTCGTCCGGCAGCCCGTAGGCGCGAGCCCGGCCGAGCGCGCTCACATCGGCGCAATGATCGGGATGCTCGTGCGTCACCACCACCGCGTCGACCCGGCCGTCCGGGCAGTGTTCGAACAGCCGTGACGCGGCGCCGTAGCCGAGGTCGAGCACGACTTTGAAACCCTCGTGGACCAGCAGGAAGCCGGCGCAGGCCCGGCCGGGTTCCGGCCAGGCGCCGCAGCTGCCCAGCACGGTCAGCTCGCTCATGCGCGCAGTCTCCCAGTGCCGATTCTGTCGGACCCCCCGGGTAGCGTGCGGAGGGTGCTGACCGTCTCCACTGTGAATGTCAACGGCCTCCGTGCCGCCGCGAAAAAGGGCTTCGTCGAGTGGCTGGGCTCGACGAAAGCCGATGTCGTCGCCTGCCAGGAGGTCCGGGCCGAGCTCAAGGAGCTGCCGGCCGGTGCCGCCGCGCCCGAAGGCTGGCACGTGGTGCACGCGCCGTCGGCGCAGAAGGGGCGCAACGGCGTCATGCTGTTCAGCCGGGCGGAGCCGGAAGAGGTCCGCATCGGCTTCGGCGAGCCCGAATTCGAGGACAGCGGCCGCTACGCCGAGATCCACCTGCCGAACGTCGTGGTCGCGAGCCTGTACCTGCCCAGCGGTGACGTCGGGACCCCACGCCAGGACGAAAAGGAGCGCTTCATGGCGGCGTTCCTGCCGTACCTCGTCGACCTGCGCGCCAAGGCCGAGGCCGGCGGCCGCGAGGTCGTAGTCGTGGGCGACTGGAACATCGCCTACGACAAGATCGACCTGAAGAACTGGCGCGGAAACCAGAAGAGCTCGGGCTTCCTGCCGGAGGAGCGGGAGTGGCTCGGCCGCGTGTTCAGCGAGGCCGGCTACGTCGACGTGCAGCGCAAGCTCGACCCGGAAGGCCCCGGCCCGTACACCTGGTGGTCGTACCGCGGGAAGGCGTTCGACAACGACACCGGCTGGCGCATCGACTGCCAGATCGCTACCCCCGGCCTGGCCGAGCGGTGCACTTCCGTCGTGGTCGAGCGCGCCGAGTCCTACGACCGGCGCTGGTCCGACCACGCGCCGGTGACGGCGACGTACTCCGAATAGCCCGGCCGGTCATGGAGACGAACGAAGCCAGGCGTATCGAGGCGACGAACGCCGAGCGCTACGCGATGTCCGGCCAGTACGGGTGGGAGTTCAGCCCGGACGCGCCGAACATGCTGGAACGGTGGACGGTGCTGCCGTTCAACCAGCGCGGTGACAAGCGGATGGCGTTCGGCGCGCTGAGTGGCGCGTACCAAGGGCTGCGGTTCAGCGTTTTCGACTACCACCGCCGCCCGACGGTCACGAGCGTGCACACGCGGTGGACCAACAAGAAGGTCAACGAGCTCGACACGATCTCGATCGACACGGTCTGGGTCGTCACCCTGCCCGCCCCGATGCCGAACTTCCAGATCGTGTCGAGCATCGAATCCGCCTGGGACGTCGAGCAATACCCGGAGCCCGCCACCGCGGACCGGAAGTTCAACCGCTGGTACAAGCTGATCGACACCGACCCGAACGTCGCGATCGGCGTGCTCACGCCGCAGGTCGCCGCCACCATGCGGTCCCTGAAACTGCACACTTGGTCGCTGGTGGGCGCGGAACTGGTCTACGTCGAGAATCCGACCTTCGGCCGGACCAAGCCGGATGACGTTCTCTCGACGCTGGGGCGTCTCGCGCAGCTGGTGTCGCTGTTGCCGTTCCACCTCGGCGGCGGCCAGCCTGCCGCGCCGCCACCTCCGCAGCAACCTCAGTACCCGCACCAGCCGTACCCGCCGCAGAACCCCGGCTATCCGCAGCAATACCCGCCTCCGCCGCAGTACGGACAGCAGCCGTATCCGCCGCAGCATCAGGGGTATCCGCCGCCGCAATATCCGCCGCAGCAGTACCCACCACCGCAGTACCCGCAGCCCGGGTATCCGCCCCAGGGATATCCGCCGCCGGGGTACCCGCCGCGCGGTTACTGACGGGACTTCGCACTCTCCGTCCACACCGGACTCTCGACGAAGTGGTTGTCGGACTTTTCCTGGCTGTCCAAGAGATCCTGGACGGTCGCCTCGCCATGTCCGACCTTCTCCAGCAGGCGGAAGTAGCCGAACCGTTCCACGCCTGGGACGAACACGATGAGGACGTCCGCCGCCGAGTCGACCGCCGCGCGGAAAGCGTGCGTGGTCAGTGGCGGGACGACCAGCATGTCGCCCTCGGAAATAGTGACGATCTCTTCTCCCACAAGGACTTCCAGCTTCCCGCCGAGCATGAAGAACATCTCGGAGGAGCCGGTGTGGTAGTGCGGCGCCGCTCCATCCGCGCCGACGCCTAACCGTGTTCGCGCGCTGCTCAGGGCTCCGCCTGTGGTCGAGACGTCGGCGAGCAGCGTGACAAGGGTGGGGGCCGCGCCGACGGTCTCGGCTTCGGCGGCGCGGACGAGGACGGGTTCACGGGTTTCGATGCGCTGGGTCATGCCCGAGATGGTTCCACCGCTGATAGTTCGCTGTCAAACTATCTTCCGTCGAATAGACTACGTCCGTGAGCGAAGAACGGAACACGGACGCGATCGACGCGGTCGTCGGCGCGTGGCGGCGCGAACGGCCGGAGCTGGACTTGACCGCGATCGGGGTCGCCGGGCGCCTCGGCCGCGTGGCGATGCTGACCACTCCCATGGTGGAAGCCGTGTTCGCTAAGCACGGCTTGAAGCAGGGGGAGTTCGACGTGCTCGCGGCGCTCAGGCGGTCCGGGAAGCCGTACACGCTGATCCCGTCCGAGCTTTCCGCGACGCTGATGATGTCCAGGGCCGGGATGACCAGCAGGATCGACAGGCTCGAGTCGGCGGGGCTGGTCGAGCGGGCGCTGGATCCCGAAGACCGGCGCAGCTTCCGGGTCACGCTGACCGAGCGCGGGTTCGAGGTTGTCGACGCCGCGATGACCGAGCACACGGCGAACGTCGCGAAGCTGCTGTCGCCACTCGGCGAGGACCTCGACGTTCTGGACGCGTCGCTGCGACGGCTGCTGGCATCCCTCGAAAGCTGAAGAGGCCCTTCACCGCGTCACATGCGGCGAAGGGCCCCTTCAGTGCTTTAGATGGATCAGCAGTACAGATTGCCGCCCGGGCTCACGCCGAGGATCCCGGTGAACTGCTGGTACTTGTTCACGCGGCTCTGCACCTGGGCGGGGTTGCCGCCGTTGCACTCGATGCTCCCGTTGATGCTCCGGATGGTCTCTCCGAAGCCGCGGCTGTTGACCATCGCGTTGTGCGGGGTCATCGTGCCGGGACCGTTCTGGGTCATCCAGTACCAGATGCCGGTCTTCCAGGCGACCGCCGCGTCGTTCTGCACCAGCCACGGGTTGGTCAGCAGCGGCAGGCCCAGCGCGTCGCCGGCGGCCTTGTAGTTGAAGTTCCAGCTCAGCTGGATCGGGCCGCGGCCGTAGTACGCGGCGTTGCCCGCCGGGCAGCCGTAGGACTGGCTCGTGTCGCAGTAGTGCGGGTAGTTGGCCTCGTTCTGCTCGACGATATGGACGAGGCCGCCGGTCTCGTGGCTGACGTTCGCCAGGAAGGCCGCCGCTTCCTGCTTCTTCACGGTGTCGCTGCCCGTGCCGGCGAAGGCCGGGTACGCGCTCAGGGCGGTGACCAGGCCGTTGTAGGTGTAGAAGGGGTTCCGGCTCGGGAACATCTGGTTGAACTGGGCTTCGCTGACCACGAAGCCGGACGGGTTCGGCGGGTTGGTCGTGCCGCCGCCGCAGGCGCCCTGATCGGCCCAGACCTGCGCCGTTCCGGGGGTTTCGTTCTGTGTCCACCATTTCGCGGACCAGTTGTGTCCGTTGTAGGAGGCGGTGTTGCCGCCCCAGTAGACCGAGCTCGCGTTCCATGGCGCCACGCAGTCCGCGGCGGAGGCGGACTGGGCCGGGACGACCACGGCGACCGTGGTGGCGGCGAAGGTGGCGGCGACCGCCGCGAGAATACGTCGAAGAGACATCGGTGGCTCCTTCGTACGAGGGGACCATGCAGGGGGAGATTGGTCTATACCTTTTAAAGGGTATGGCCAACAGGTATAGACCATTGAGGACAAGAAACCAACCGTGGGAAGTCGGATACTGCCTGTTCGGCCGCGTGTGACAGTCGAATGGCCTAACCCTGTCCGGTTTTGTCAGAAACCGATCTTGAGCACGGCAACTCTGAGAAGAGGGGTGCTCGAAACATCCCCCCTGTGAGGGGCTAGTCTCGTGCCCCGAGTTGATCAGAACCCACAGGTCTTGACACGCTCGGTAGTTTTTTGACCAGCAGCCTGGAAATGCTCACTCGTTCGGGTTAGCGTTCCGGTTCGGCAAAGTCACGTCACGGGAGGCACTCCGGTGCGGAACCCAGTTCATCTCCTGATGCGATCGACCCTGCCCGCGGCGAGGGCCGCGGCGGTCATCGCGATCCCGGTCGCGCTGCTCATCGCGGGCGCGGTACCGGCGTCGGCCGCGGACATGACGTCGCGGTCGGAGATGGCGTTCGGTCTTCTGGGCCCGGTCGGCTTGATCGCCGTCGCGCTCGGCGTCGTCGGGATGGCCTTCGGCGTGTTCCGTCAGCGCCGGAAGGCCCGCGCGGCCGCCGTCCCCACCACCCCACCCCAGCCCGCCGCCCCGCACGTCGCCGCGATGGCCGAGGCCGTGCTCGCGGACGAGGCCCTCACTCGCCAGCAGCGCCCCTGACCTGCGTCTCCCCGGCTCAAATCGCGTTTAGCCCGCTAAACGCGACGCGCGCCCGGATCGCGATTAGCCCGCTAAACGCGGGTCGGTGCCCGGGGCTGGGCGGATCGCGATTAGCCCGCTAAACGCGGGTCGGTGCCGGCGGGTGGGCGGATCGCGATTAGCCCGCTAAACGCAGGTCGGCGGATTTTTGGGTAGGTACACCTAGTCCCGCCCGGATTGTTTAGCCGCCCGTTGATCGCCACGCTCGGGTCCATGACGGTGACACGGCGTCGCAGCCGGCCCGGTGACCCCTTCCCCCGCGCCCTGGACCGGGCGATCACGGACAGCGGCCTCGGCCTCGACCGGATCCGGCACCGGCTCGCCCTGGAGGGTGTCCGGGTCAGTGTCGCGACCTTGAGCTACTGGCGGACCGGAAGAAGCCGCCCCGAGCGGTGCGACTCCCTGAAGGCGGTCGCGCTGCTGGAGCGGCTCTTCGAACTTCCGCACGGTTCTTTGCTGAACCGCCTGGGCCCGCGTCGCCCCCGGGGGCGGTGGGGCGACGCGGGGAGCGGATCAGACGCCGGAGTTGGTGCGGATCCAGCTACGGAAGTAGGGGACGTCCACGTAGATCGACGGCCCGGTCGCGCAGGTGCTGCTGTTGTTCCCGGCGCGGCTCGTCGCGCCGACCAGCTGCCAGACACCGTTGACCTGCTTCACCTGCGGGCCGCCCGAGTCGCCGTAGCAGGCACCCGAGTTGCCGTTGGGGTTGTTGGTGCAGATCTCGCTGGCACCGTTGATGCCGAGGCAGCGGCTGTCGGCGACGATCGAGGTGTTCAGCTCCTGGAGGTTGATCGGGGCGCCACAACCACCGCGGACGGGGCAGGTCTGGCCCCAGCCGATGATCCGCGTCGCGGTGCCAACGGCCCCGGACGAAGCGGCGATCGTGACCGGCGCCTGCGACACCGCCGTCGAGAGACGCAGCAGCGCCAGGTCGGCGCTCGGGTGGGCGATGCGCTGGGCCACGCGGGCGACGGTGCCGCCGCTGGTGCGGTTCGTGGTGCCGACGCGCACCTGGTACGGCGTGCCGCAGTGCGCCGCGGTGACCACCCAGGTCGAGCTGATCAGTGAGCCACCACACTGGTGGCCGCCGGAGCTCGACTGCTGGGACACCATGAACGAGTAGACCTGGGTCGCGTTGCCGCCGCCGACGATGTTCGGCTGGACGCCTCCGGTGGGCTCGGCCGCAGCCGCGACGCCGGAAAGCGAGAAGACGGCCGCGGCCGCCATGGCCAAGCCCATCAGTAGGGATCGTGCCTTCATCTGGGTTCTCCTTCGGTGTGGCCGGAAGATCCGGTGCCATGAACGCTAGGAATCGGGCACCCTGGCCAGAACCGTCGGAAGTATGTGGCGTTTAACCGTTTAGACCGTTCGGCCGGGGCGAGGCCGCGTGACCCGCCGTGGCGTGGCCTGAGAGAATCCGGGCGTGTCCGACGAACAGAAGCGCCCGCGCGTGCTCTCCGGGATCCAGCCGACCGCCGACTCGTTCCACCTCGGCAACTACCTGGGTGCGCTGCGGCAATGGGTGCGGCTGCAGGACACCCACGACACCTTCTACATGGTCGTCGATCTGCACGCGATCACCGTCGAGCAGGATCCGAAGGTGCTGCTGGACCGCACCCGCCGCTCGGCCGCGCAGTTGCTCGCGCTCGGCGTCGACCCGGCCCGCAGCGCGCTGTTCGTCCAGAGCCACGTGCCCGAGCACGCCCAGCTCGGCTGGGTGCTGGAGTGCCAGACGGGGTTCGGCGAAGCGAGCCGGATGACGCAGTTCAAGGACAAGGCCGCGAAGCAGGGCACCGATCGCGCCAGCGTCGGCCTGTTCACGTACCCGGTCCTGCAGGCCGCCGACATCCTGCTGTACCAGGCGAACGAGGTCCCCGTCGGCGAGGACCAGCGCCAGCACCTGGAGCTGACGCGCAACCTCGCGCAGCGGTTCAACAACCGCTACGGCAAGACGTTCACCGTGCCGGAGCCGCATATCGTCAAGGACACGGCGAAGATCTACGACCTTCAGGACCCGACCGCGAAGATGAGCAAGTCCTCGTCGACCGGCAACGGCCTGATCGAACTGCTCGAAGACCCGAAGAAGTCGGCGAAGAAGGTGCGCTCGGCGGTCACGGACACCGGCCGCGAGATCGTCTTCGACGCCGAGAACAAGCCGGGCGTTTCGAACCTGCTGACGATCCTCTCCGCGCTGACCGATCAGCCGGTCGCGGAACTCGAGAACTCCTACGAGGGCAAGGGATACGGCGACCTGAAGAAGGGTGTTGCGGAGGCCTTCGTGGACTGGGTGACGCCGGTGCAGGAACGCGTCCAGTCCTATCTGGATGACGTCGCCGAACTCGACAAGGCCTTGGCGCTCGGGGCGCAACGGGCGAGGGAAGTCGCTTCGGTGACGTTGCGGAACGTCTACGAGAACATCGGGTTCCTTCCCCCGGCAGGCTGATTCGCGCTGCGATGTCGTCGCCGGATGGTTAGCGTTTGACGGTGGCGAATGATGACGGCGCGAAGCCGGAACAGGACAAGCTGTTACCGCGCCTGAGGCGGAAGTACGGCTGGCTCGATCACCTCATCCGGGCCAACGACGCCTTCACCGAGCGCTACGGCAACCACTACGCCGCCGCCATCACCTACTTCAGCGTGCTGTCGGTGATCCCGATCCTGATGGTCGCCTTCGCGATCCTCAAGATCGTGCTCGCCGGCGACCAGGTGGTGACGAACCAGCTCGTCGACGGCATCAAGAAGTCGGTCCCGGAAGGGCTGAGCGATCTCGTCGGCAGCATCATCAAGGCGGCGCTGGACTCCGGCGGCGGCATCGGGGTGTTCGGCCTGTTGCTGGCGCTGTATTCGGGCGTCGGCTGGATGACCAACCTGCGTGACGCGCTGACCGCCCAGTGGGGCCAGGAAAAGCAGCAGTTGCCGTTGGTGTCGACGACGATCAAGGACCTGCTGTCCCTCGTGGGGCTCGGTCTCGCGCTGGTGATCTCGTTCGGCCTCACCGCGGCGGGCAGCGGCGTCGGGCGGTTCCTGCTCGAACTGGTCGGTCTCGAGAACCAGGGCTGGGCCGTGTTCCTGTTGAAAGTCGCGACGATCCTGCTCGGTCTGCTCGCGAACACCCTGGTCTTCCTGTGGGTCATCGCGAGGCTGCCTCGTGAGCACGTCGCGCTGCGCAGCGCGGTCAAGGGCGCGATCTTCGCCGCGGTCGGATTCATCGTGCTCCAGCAGGCCGCCACCGTTTACCTCGGCAGCGTCACGAAGTCACCGGCGTTCACGTTGTTCGGCCCGGTGATCGGTCTGCTCGTGTTCGCGAACCTGGTGTCGCGCTTCCTGCTGTTCGTCACCGCGTGGACGGCGACGGCGAAGGAGAACATGAAGACCGTCGTCGAGCCGCCGCCCCCGGTGCTGATCCACCCGAGGGTGACCGTCCAGCAGGGCCCGGGACTCGGCGCCGTCGGCGGGGCTTTCGCGACCGGCGCGTTGCTGGGCTGGTTCGGCCGCCGCAAGTCCTGACGTTATTCGCCCGCCATGGCCTTCTTGCGCTGGTGGCCGATGACGAACGACGCCACGATGATCAGGAAGACCACCAGCGTGATGATCCACCCCGTCACGCCGAACGGGTCTTCGGCAGCGGCCGCTGCTCCGCTGTTCGACGCGCCGTCGGCGTTCGGCGCGGCGTTGGCCGGATCAGCGTTCACGGCTTCCGGCGACCGGTATTCGATGCGCCCCACCGATTCGGCCTTGGCATCGCGCAGCGCGATGCCGTAGTCGAGCAGCTTCGCCGCCTGTTCGGTGACCCTGGTCGGTCGCTGCTCGGCGCGCAGCATCACGACCCCGACCCGGTGACCGTTCCGGACCGCGCTGCCGGCGTAGGTGTGGCGCGCGTCGTCGGTGAAGCCGGTCTTCCCGCCGGTGAAGCCGGGATAGCTGCCGAGGAGCTTGTTGTCGTTGTAGATCGTGACGACCGGTTTCCCGCCGGTGGCCGGGACTTCGAAGCTCTTGGTCTTGACCACCTTGGCGAATTCGGCGTTCTTCATCGCGTAGTGGAAGATCAGGCTCATGTCGTAGGCGGAGGTCGACATGCCGGGGCCGTCGAGCCCGGACGGTGTCGCGGCCCGGGTGTCGGTGGCACCGATGCGGGTGGCCAGCGCGTTCATCTTCGCCAGCGTCGCGTCCAGGCCGCCGAGCACGGTGGAAAGCGCGTGCGCCGCGTCGTTGCCCGAGTGCATCAGCAGTCCGTGCAGCAGCTGGTCCACTGTGTACTGACCGCCGGCGCCGATACCCATGCAGGTGCACTCCTGCTCGGCGTCCTCCTTGGTCGCCACGACGATCTTCCCCGGCGGGAGCTCGGTGACCACGACCAGCCCGAGCAGGACCTTGATCAGCGACGCCGGACGCTGGCGGGCGTGCGGATCCTTCGCCGCGATGACGTCACCGGTTTCGAGATCCTGCAGCACCCACGCCGCGGAGGTGTTCCCCTCGGGCGGGTTCAGCGCGCGCTTCGGGAGCACGAGCCCGCATTCGGCCATCCGGTCGCCGCCGACCGGGACCGGCGGCACCGGCAGCGGCGCCGGAGCGGCCTCGCCGGGGCGCGGCTTCTCGGAGGTGTCGACGGGCGGGGGAGGCGTGACCTTGTTCGCGCACGGCTGCGCCTGGGCAGGTGGCTTCGGGGTGGCTGTGGCCACCGGCGTCACCGCGAGGGCGAGCACACCGGAAACGAGGACCAGGAGCAACCGGGAGATAGCGCTGTGCACCCGAGCAATGTAGCGCCGCCGGGCCCGCTGCATACTCAGGGGCATGCGCATTTCGCGAGGTACTTCGATGTTCCTGCTGGGTTTCGGCGTGTGGTCGTGGATCATCTGGATCACGTTCGCCAAGAACCTCTGGGACAGTGACCGCGCCTGGGCCGCGGACGGCTCGCCGACGGCCTACTTCATCGTGCACGCGGTGCTGACGGTCGTCTCGTTCGTGCTCGGCACCATCATCGGGCTCATCGGTCTGCGCACGCTTCGTGGCGCCAAGTCACGGGACGCGGAGAAGGCTGACGCCTGATCGGGTTTTGTCGTCCTTTTGACGGTGTTGGCCGGGGTCCGGCTCGCTTACGTTCACTCCACCGAATCATGGAGGTGGAATGTCCCGGATCAGACGCCTGCTCGTCCCCGCGCTCGTCGCGGCGGCGGCGGGAAGCGTGTTCTCGGCTCCGTCGGCGAGCGCCGCACCCGCGCCGCAGTGCGACACCGCGAGCGCCCCGTTCAACTACGTGGTGCTCTACGACCCGCGCACCCCGGAGCGCAAGGTCGACAACGAGCTGCGCGCCAAGTGCGGCGAGAAGGTCGCGTACTACCCGGAGATCGGGGTCGCGGTGGCGACCTCGCGCAACGCCGACTTCCAGGCGAAGATCGGTGTCTTCCGCGCCTATTCGGGCGGCCGTGACGTCGCGTTCCCGCCCGCGGCCTCCACCCGCTCGACCCGCTCCGCCGTGGTCGACACCAAGGAGAACGAAGAGACCACCAGCGTCGCCGTCGAGCAGGACCTGTCGGCCCAGCAGTGGGACATGCGGGCGATCCAGGCTCCCGAGGCGAACAAGATCTCCGGTGGCAGCCGCTCGGTGACGGTCGGCGTGCTGGACTCGGGCATCGAGCCCACCCACCCCGCGCTGAAGGCCGCCCTCGACCCGAAGGTGTCGGCGGGCTGCAACAGCGGCGCGCCCGACACCACGCCCGCCGCCTGGGCACCCACGAACTCCGACCACGGCACGCACGTCGCCGGCACGATCGCGGGCAAGGACGCCGCACGCGGCTTCACGGGCGTGGCGCCCGGCGTCAAGCTGGCGTCGGTGAAGGTCGTGAACGACGACGGCCTGATCCTCCCCGAGGCCGCGGTGTGCGGGTTCATGTGGGCGGCGAAGCACCGCTTCCCGGTGACGAACAACAGCTACTACATCGACCCGGGCATGTTCTACTGCTCGAAGGAGCCGGGCGACGCGGCCGCGTTCGAAGCCGTCCGCCGCGCGGTGACCTACTCGACCGGCCGTGGCGTGCTGAACGTCGCCGCCGCCGGCAACAGCGGTTTCGACCCGGACAAGCAGACCACCGACCCGAACCGCCCGCACCCGGTCGACACGAGCTGCGGCATCCTGCCCAAGGCCATCGACGGCGTCGTCAACGTCTCGGCCATCGGCTACGCGGGCACGAAGTCGTCGTACAGCAACTACGGTGACGACGTTTCGGTCACCGCCCCCGGCGGCGACCGCGCCCAGCTTCCGCCCGAGGGCCAGGGTGTCGGTTGCCCGCTGTCGACTATCTTCAACGGCGGCTACGGCGCCAAGTGCGGCACCTCGATGGCGTCCCCGCACGCCGCCGGTGTCGCCGCGCTGCTGGCGTCCCGCTACCGCCACGCTTCGCCGCGGCTGCTGACCTGGCTGCTGGAGCACCAGGCGGACACGGTCCCCTGCGGAACCGCGGCGCCGGTCTGCGAAGGCCCGGCGAAGGACAACTCGTACTACGGCCACGGCCGCGTCAACGCCCTGGACGCGGTGAAGTAGTTTCGCGCGTTCGCCGGGGCCGGTCCACCTTCGTGGGCCGGCCCCGGTTTCGCTTTCGGGAACTTTCGCCGGATTCGCGATGGGGGTCCTTCTCGCTACGTTATGAGCACCTTCGGCAGTGGGGAGTTCACGATGTCGTTGTCCGGTCGGTTGGTTCCCGTGGTGGTGGGGCTGGCGATGCTCCCGCTCGTCAGCGCGCCCACGGCGGTGGCGGCGCCCTGCAGCGAGGAGCCGCGGGAGCTGCCCATCAACGAGTTCACCGACTATCGCGAGATGGTGCGGGAGCTCGGACGGCTCGAACGGGTGAGCCAAGGGCGGGTGAAGGTCAAGGAGGTCGGGCGGTCGAACCGCGGCCGGGTGATCCACCAGGCGACCGTCGGGACCGGGCCCAAGGTGTTCGTGGTCTCCAGCGAGATCCACGGGAACGAGAAGACCGGCACCGACGCCCTGCTGCGCATCCTCGACTACCTCGGCACGTCGGAGTCGCGGGACGCCGAGCGGCTGCGGAAGACCATCACCTTCGTCGCGGTGCCGAAGCTGAACCCCGACGGCGCCGAACTCGACCGGCGCGGCAACGACCTGTCGTGGGCCGAGGTGCAGCGGAAGTTCCCCCAGCTGAAGGACCGGCCGCCCACCTGGAACTACCTCAGCGGCATCCTCCAGGGCGACGACTACCGCAAGCGGCCGGGATTCGACGTCAACCGCGACTTCAATCCCGAGCTCGACTACGTCCCGCGTGCGGAGGACGTCCCGGGTGCGCCGGATCAGCCCGGCTGGTTCATCACGCCCGAGGCGCGGGCGCTGCGTTCGGTGTACCTGGAGCTGACCGCTTCGCGGGGGAAGGTGCCCGACGTCTACGTCGATCTGCACCACCAAGGCGCCTGCGTCCGGCAGGAAGGCAGTAACCGGCTGCTCGACGTCGGCATCGATTACCCGCCGCTTCCCGACAAGTTCTTCGAGCCCGGCCAGAAGTACGCGAAGTACCGCGATGTGTACACAAAGGACGAATCGCGGCAGCTGGCGATCAGCGCCTTCAACGGGATGACGTCGCGTGGCTTCGTCGGGGCGCGGTATCCGCACGCGCCGGACCGGGATCTGCCGGGGCAGGCGCGGTGTTCGTTCGCTCTGAACGGGACCGGGACGGTGCTGTTCGAGGTGCGCGGGCAGACGCAGACGCTCGGGCAGCAGCACCGGGAGCGCTTCACGCGCGCGGTGATGGCGGGGCTGTACAACATGCTGCGGGACGTGAGCACGGGGGCTGTCGGGTACATCGACCCGGAGGTTTTCGACCGGCTGCCGGGTACCGCCGACTCCGGCGCCGGCCATCACTCGCTGGACGCCCGGATTCTTGAGTAGCGGCTGTCCGTGCCAGTACATGACGGCCCCCTTCCTTGCGCCTAGGTACAGGAAGGGGGCCATCATGTACTTCAGGAGGCTGTCGCGAGGTGGATGTCGGGTCGCGGCCTGGCGATGGCAACCTCGTGCGCGGCCGTGAGATCGGCGAGGACGCCATCGGGGTCGTCTCGTAGTCGGGAGGGCAGAGTCTGCACCACGACCAGGCCCGCCGCCGCGTACCGCGTATTGCGCTCGATGGTTCGCGCGTAGTCCGACTTGCGGAAATGAAACTCGAAAGAGTCGATTTCCCACACGAGGCCGACGTCCTCCCATAACGCGTCGGGGCGTCCGATATAGCGCCCTTGCCGGTCGTGAATCGCCGCGTTCCAGTGGCTCGGTGGTGTCGTCATGCGCCGGCTGAGGATCCTGGCACTGGATTCCGCCATGGAGCGGAGATCCACCCAGTTCGTCAGCAGGCGCCTCGGTACAGCGGTACCTCGAAGTGAGCCGTGATCGAGTTCGCGAAGCAGAGCTTTCGGATGGCATCCGCCTTTCTGGACCGCTTCGATCAAGATGGCCTCGACCTGTTCGGAGTTCCCGAGTCGCCGTGCCGTGTCCGTCGTGGCCCGGACCAGTGGCGCCAAAGGAATTTCGTTCCGGACGATCGGTGGTGGTAGGCGGATCGTCCGCTCCATGGTCACGAAACCGGTGCTGCGGATCTTCCGATCATGCGGGATCAGCAGGTGCAGCCCCGCGTCCGGTGGCATCGCGGTTGTGCGCAGGCCATGCCGCCGGCAGGCTTCGATTCCGGTGAGAACCGCGTCCGCACCGCCGTGCAGCAGCCCCGCGGTCACGAACTGCTCGCTCGTGGGTTCGTTGTTGTGCAGCAGGATTATGCCCGGCAGCAGGCGTTGCCATGGACCACCCGGCAGGCAGCGGGTGTAGATCGTCCGGCTGCTCATTTCGAGGCTTTCCAGGTCGGCCGCCCGGATGACCCCGTTGCGACTCCGTGCGTGCAGCAGTTCGGGATGCTGAGCCCATCGCCCCCTCTTGGTCATGGTGCTCAGCGTGGGCGTGGGGCCGCCTGCGCGCCAGAGTCGATTTGCCTACTTGTGGATAACTGACCCCTTGTGGATAACTCACCCGCAAGTACATGAAGGCCCCCTTCCTTGCGCCTAGCGCAAGGAAGGGGGCCTTCATGTACTTCGACAGAAGCGTCAGACGCGCTTGAAGAGCAAAGCGCGCTTCACTTCCTGGATCGCCTTCGTGACCTGGATGCCACGCGGGCAGGCGTCGGTGCAGTTGAACGTCGTCCGGCAGCGCCAGACACCCTCGGAGTCGTTCAGGATGTCCAGACGCTCTTCGGCGCCTTCGTCTCGCGAGTCGAAGATGAACCGGTGCGCGTTGACGATCGCGGCCGGGCCGAAGTACGAGCCGTCGTTCCAGTACACCGGGCACGAGGACGTGCAGCAGGCGCACAGGATGCACTTGGTCGTGTCGTCGAACCGGTCGCGGTCGGCCTGCGACTGGATCCGCTCGCGCGTGGGCTCGTTCCCGTAGGCGATGAGGTACGGCTTCACGGCCTTGTACGCCTCGAAGAACGGGTCCATGTCGACGTAAAGGTCCTTGAGCGTGGTCAGACCCTTGATCGGCGCGATGGTGATCGTCGTCTTCTTGCCGTTGGTCTCGAGCAGATCCTTCATCAGGACCTTGCACGCCAGCCGGTTGATGCCGTTGATCTGCATCGCGTCGGAACCGCAGACGCCGTGCGCGCACGAGCGCCGGAACGAGAACGTCCCGTCGATGTAGTCCTTGACGTAGAAGAGCAGGTTCAGCAGCCGGTCGGTGCGCTGCGCCGGGACGTCGTAGGACTCCCAGTGCGGCTCGGTGTCGATCTCGGGGTTGAACCGGAGGATCTTCAGCGTGACGGTGATCGGCGTGTGGTCGGAGGACACGGCCTCCGACTTCTCGGGGGTGGCCGTGGTCATCAGTACTTCCGCTCCATCGGTTCGTAGCGGGTGAAGGTCACCGGCTTGTAGTCCAGGCGGACGTCGGCGGTGAGGCCTTCGCCCTCCTTGTAGGCCATGGTGTGCCGCATGAAGTTCGTGTCGTCGCGGTTCGGGTAGTCCTCGCGCGCGTGCCCGCCGCGGGATTCCTTGCGCGCCAGGGCGCCGACGACGAGGACCTCGGCCAGTTCGAGCAGGAAGCCCAGCTCGACGGCTTCGAGGACGTCGGTGTTGTACCGCTTCCCCTTGTCCGACACCGTGATCCGGCTGTACCGCTCCTTCAGCGCCTGCACGTCGGTCAGCGCCTGCTTGAGCGTGTCCTCCGTGCGGTACACCGAAGCGTGCGAGTCCATCGTCCGCTGCAGCTCGGTGCGGATGTCGGCGACGCGCTCGTCACCGTGCTCCGAAAGCAGCAGCGCGAGCTGGTCTTCCACGACCTTGGTCGGGTTCTCCGGCAGCTCGATGTGGTCGTGCGCCAGCGCGTACTCGGCGGCCGCGATGCCGGCGCGACGGCCGAACACGTTGATGTCGAGCAGCGAGTTCGTGCCGAGCCGGTTCGAGCCGTGCACGGACACGCACGCGACCTCGCCCGCGGCGTACAGGCCGGGGATGACGTTCTCGTTGTCCCGCAACGCTTCGCCGTGGACGTTGGTCGGGATGCCGCCCATCACGTAGTGGCAGGTCGGGAACACCGGCACCGGCTCGGTGACCGGGTCGACGCCCAGGTACGTCCGCGAGAACTCCATGATGTCCGGGAGCTTCGCGTTCAGCGTCTCTTCCGGGATGTGCGTGACGTCGAGGACGACGTAGTCCTTGTTCGGCCCGCAACCGCGGCCCTGCAGCACTTCCTGCACCATCGACCGGGCGACGATGTCACGCGGCGCGAGGTCCTTGATGGTGGGGGCGTAGCGCTCCATGAACCGCTCGCCGTCGGCGTTGCGGAGGATGCCGCCCTCACCACGCACGGCCTCGGAGATGAGGATGCCGAGCCCGGCCAGACCTGTCGGGTGGAACTGGAAGAACTCCATGTCCTCCAGCGGCAGGCCCTTGCGGAAGATGATGCCGAGGCCGTCACCGGTGAGGGTGTGGGCGTTCGACGTCGTCTTGAAGATCTTGCCCGCGCCGCCGGTGGCGAACACGATCGACTTCGCCTGGAAGACGTGCAGCTCGCCGGTCGCCAGCTCGTAGGCGACGACGCCGGAAGCGGCCGGGTTGCCGTTCTCGTCCGGGGTCAGCACCAGGTCGAGCACGTAGAACTCGTTGAAGAACTCGGTGCCGTGTTTGACGCAGTTCTGGTACAGCGTCTGCAGGATCATGTGCCCGGTGCGGTCCGCGGCGTAGCAGGCGCGGCGCACCGCTGCCTTGCCGTGGTCACGGGTGTGCCCGCCGAAGCGGCGCTGGTCGATCTTGCCCTCGGGCGTCCGGTTGAACGGCAGGCCCATCTTCTCGAGGTCGAGGACCGCGTCGATGGCCTCCTTCGCCATGATCTCGGCGGCGTCCTGGTCGACCAGGTAGTCGCCGCCCTTGATCGTGTCGAAGGTGTGCCACTCCCAGTTGTCCTCTTCGACGTTCGCCAGCGCGGCGCACATACCGCCCTGGGCGGCGCCGGTGTGCGAACGCGTCGGGTAGAGCTTGGTGAGGACCGCGGTGCGGGCACGCTGGCCGGACTCGATGGCCGCGCGCATGCCGGCGCCACCGGCGCCGACGATCACCACGTCGTACTTGTGGAACTGCATAGGGATGACTCCGCTTAACGTGTGGTGGGCGTCAGTTGGCCGAGATACCGGGATCGAAGGTGAAGATCACCATCGTGCCGACGGCGAGGATCAGCACCATCGAGACGTAGAGCACGATCTTCAGCCAGAACCGGGTGCTGTCCTTGCGGGCGTAGTCGTCGATGATCGTGCGCAGCCCGTTGCCGCCGTGGATCTCGGCGAGCCAGAGCATCGACAGGTCCCAGAACTGCCAGAACGGCGAGGCCCAGCGGCCGGCGACGAAGCCCCAGTTGATGCGGTGCACGCCGCCGTCGAGGATGTTCATGATGAACAGGTGGCCGAGCACCAGCACGATCAGGGCGAGGCCCGAGATGCGCATGAACAGCCAGCTGTAGAGCTCGAAGTTGCTGCGGCGGGCGGCCGGGCGCTTCGGCGAACGCGGCTTGTCGAGTGCGAGAACTTCGGTTGCCATGGTCAGTGCCCCCCGAACATAACTTCGACGGTGCGCTTCATCATGAAGAAGGCACCGGGAATCATCACCACGACCCAGATGGCCAGGATGGTCCAGAGCATCGGCTTCTGGAACTTCGGTCCCTTCTCCCAGAAGTCGACCAGCATGACCCGGATGCCGTTGAGCGCGTGGAACAGCACCGCGCCGACGAGGCCGACCTCGAGGAGGTTGACCAGCGGGGTCTTGTAGGTCTCGATGACCTCGTTGTACGTGTCGGGCGACACGCGCACGAGCGCGGTGTCGAGCACGTGCACGAAGAGGAAGAAGAATGTCAGCACGCCGGTGATGCGGTGCAGCACCCAGGACCACATACCGGGGTCGCCCCGGTAGAAGGTCCCTTGCCGGCGTGAGGCACCCGCCCGATCGCTCGCGGCCGCCTCGGTGGCGGTGCTAGCCGTGGTGGACATCGGTGAACGGCCTCCAACGTCATGGCTTGGGCCCGCTGACCGCTGGTTTCCGCGCCTGCCGCCGGGACGTCCACCTGGGGACGGCTCCGGCGACGGTGCCGAGATCATGGTCATCGAGCGTGGATAAACAGGATGCTAGACCCGCACCTCACGGTGGGCTCACCTCCGGGTTCCTCTGTGTGATGGACCAGACATCGGGCCCCTTGCCCGATCGGGTGACGCGGGCCGGTAACTCACCGGTTCGTCCACTGTGGACGCGCGACCGGCCGGCCGGACCCCCTGAACGGTGCGTGACGATCTACGCCGTCTCACCCGGCCACGGGGCCGGGTGCTGCCTGCGATTACTCCGTTGTGGTCACCGTGAGTACTCCATTCGTCGCGCTCACGACTCATGAGTAAACGTTTGTGTTACGTAGCGTGCCTTTCCTATGGCGGCAAAGCGGCCGTTAGGTACCGTCTCCCGGTCGAACCCGGCAGTGTCGCCGGGTCGCTTTCTTCGGACCATCCGCTGGATCAGCGGGGAGGGAGACACACGTTGCGTCGCATGCGTGGAACCGCGCTGGCCGCCGCCGCCATGGCCGGTGCACTGGTACTTGCCGGGTGCGCGAAGGATTCAGGTACGGGGAACAACAACAACGCCGGCTCTGGGGACCAGTCCGCCAGCTGCGTGACGGCGCCGAAGCCGCCCGCCGCGGCGGCCGCCTCGACCAGCTCCAGCCAGGCCGGTGAGAAGGTCGACGGCAGCAAGCTCAAGGTCGCGCTGGCCTTCGACGTCGGCGGCCGCGGCGACGCGTCGTTCAACGACTCCGCCGCCGCCGGTACCGACAAGGCGAAGGCCGAGCTCGGCGTCACGACGGTCACCGAAAGCACCGCCGCCGCGACCGAGGACGAGGCCGCCAAGTCGCAGCGTCTCGACCAGCTCGCCACCCAGGGCTTCAGCCCGATCATCGCGGTCGGCTTCGCCTACGCCAAGGCCGTCGGCGCCATCGCGCCGAAGTACCCGAACACCCAGTTCGCGATCGTCGACGACGACTCGGTCGAGGCGCCGAACGTCACCTCGCTCGTCTTCGCCGAGGAGCAGGGCTCGTTCCTGGCCGGTGTCGCCGCCGCCTACAAGTCGAAGAAGTGCCACGTCGGCTTCGTCGGTGGGGTGAACACGCCGCTGATCCAGAAGTTCGAGGCCGGCTTCCTCCAGGGCGTGAAGGCCGCTTCGAGCAAGGCCAAGATCGAGGACGAGTACCTCACCCCGGCCGGTGACTTCTCCGGGTTCCAGGACCCGGCGAAGGGCAACGTGAAGGCCGCCGCGCAGATCGCCAAGGGCGCGGACGTGATCTACCACGCCGCCGGCGCCTCCGGTAAGGGCGTGTTCGAGGCCGCGAAGTCGAACAACGCCATGGCCATCGGCGTCGACTCCGACCAGTACAACCAGAAGACGGTCGAGGCGTCGAAGGACGTCATCATCACCTCGATGCTCAAGCGCGTCGACGTGGCGGTGTTCGACTACCTGCGCGCGCTGGCGAAGGGCGACCTGACGACGCTGCCGAAGCGGTTCGACCTCAAGGTCGACGGCATCGGCTACGCCACCTCCGGTGGCAAGGTCGACGACATCAAGGACGTCCTCGACGGCTACAAGGCGCAGATCGTCTCCGGGGCGATCACCGTCTCGGACAAGCCGCAGAAGTAAGCTTCACCAGGCAGCGGGGCTCGGGAGGGTAACCCCTTCCGAGCCCCAACCTGTTTACCCCAGAACTGGATGGCTTTTCCATGAGCGCTCCCCAGGCCGAGGTCACCGACGCCCCCGACCGGGGTGAACCGGCCGTGCAGCTGACCGGGATCACGAAGCGGTTCCCCGGTGTCGTGGCCAACTCCGACGTCAACCTCACCGTCACCAAGGGCGAGGTGCACGCCGTCTGCGGCGAGAACGGCGCGGGCAAATCGACCCTGATGAAGATCCTCTACGGCATGCAGCAGCCGGACGAGGGCGACATCGCGATCAACGGCGAACCGGTGAAACTGCGCAACCCGCAGGACGCCATCAAGGCCGGCATCGGGATGGTCCACCAGCACTTCATGCTGGCCGACAACCTGACCGTCGGGGAGAACGTCTTCCTCGGCGCGGAGAACCTGCACGGCATCGGCCGCGCGGCGCGGGCGAAGCTGGCTGAACTCGCCGAACGCGTCGGCCTGCGCGCCCGCCCGGACGCGCTGCTGGAAGAGCTCGGCGTCGCCGACCGCCAGCGCGTGGAGATCGTCAAGGTGCTCTACCGCGGCGCGCGGATCATCATCCTCGACGAGCCCACCGCGGTGCTCGTGCCGCAGGAGGTCGACGCGCTGTTCGAGACCGTCCGCGCCATGCAGAAGGACGGTTTCACCTTCATCTTCATCTCGCACAAGCTCGACGAGGTGCGCGCGATCGCCGACACGGTCACCGTGATCCGGCGCGGCACCACCGTCGGCACGGCGGATCCGAAGACGATCACCTCGCGCCAGCTGGCCGAGATGATGGTCGGCTCGGAGCTGCCCAGCCCGGAGACCCGCGAGTCCACCGTGACCGATCGGCCCGTGCTCCGCCTGGACGACGTCTGCCTGAGCGTCGAGGGGTCCGAGCGGAACGTGCTCGACCACATCTCCTTCACCGTGCACGCGGGTGAGGTGCTCGGGATCGCCGGCGTCGAGGGCAACGGCCAGACCGAACTCGTCGAGACGATCATGGGCATGCGCAAGGGCGGCGGCCGGATCGAACTGACCGAGGTCGACGGCAAGGTCGTCGAGCTGCACAAACTGGGGACGCTCGCCCGCCGCGAGGCCGGGATCGGCTACATCGCCGAAGACCGCACGCGGCACAGCCTCCTGCTCACGCAACCCTTGTGGGTCAACCGGATCCTCGGCTACCAGACGCGCGAGCCGGTCGCGAAAGGACAGTTGCTCGACATCGCCGGCGCGCGTGAGGACACCCGCCGCATCGTCGAGGAGTACGACGTCCGCACGCCGGGTATCGACGTCCCCGCGGCCGCGCTTTCCGGTGGTAACCAGCAGAAACTGATCGTCGGGCGCGAACTTTCCGGTGATCCGGTGCTGCTGATCGCGTCGCATCCGACGCGCGGTGTCGACGTCGGCGCGCAGGCGCTGATCTGGGAACAGATCCGCCAGGCGCGGGCGGCCGGGCTGGCCGTGTTGCTGGTGTCTGCCGATCTCGACGAGCTGATCGGGCTTTCCGACACCATTCAGGTCATGCTGCGCGGACGACTGGTCGGCGAGGCCGACCCCGCGACCGTGACCCCGCAGGAACTGGGCTCCGCTATGACGGGTGCCTCCGAAGACACTGAAGAAGGTGCAGCGTGAGTTCCTGGCGTACGAGGCTGCTGCCGCCTCTGCTCGCGATCGTTTTCGCCGTCATCCTGACGGCCATCGCGCTGATCATTTCGGGCGCGGATCCGCTCCAGGCCTACGGCACGATGATCGGCCAGCTCTTCAAGGGCTCGACCGCCGTCGACACGGTGAACCTCGCGACGGTCTACTACCTGTCCGGGCTCGCGGTGGCCATCGGCTTCCAGATGAACCTGTTCAACATCGGTGTCGAAGGCCAGTACCGGTTCGCCGCCATCGTCACCGCCATCATCGGCGGGGCGCTGCAGCTGCCCCCGGTGATCCACGTGCTGGCGATCCTGGTCGTCGCGGTGCTCAGCGGCATGCTGTACGCGGCCATCCCGGCCGTGCTGAAGGTGACCCGGGGCGTTTCCGAGGTCATCTCGACGATCATGCTGAACGCGATCGTCGGCGGCATCGTGGCGTTCCTGGTCAACGCGGACCAGTTCGGCGTGCAGACCGGCAACAACATCGCCACCCGCGAGATCGCCGAAACCGGCCGGATCCCCGGAATCCCGATCGGGTCCGGTGAGCTGTTCGGCTTCGTGGTCATCGCGGCGCTGATCGGCGGGGCCTACTGGTTCATGCTCAACCGGACCCGGTTCGGCTTCGAGCTCAAGGCCTCCGGTGAGTCGACGACGGCCGCCGCGGCGGGTGGCGTCAACGCCAAGAAGATGACGCTGATCGCGATGCTGCTTTCCGGTGGCGTCGCCGGTCTGGTCGCGATGCCGGAACTGCTCGGCCGCGACTTCAGCTACGGCATCACCTCGACCCAGATGTACGGCTTCACCGGGATCGCGGTCGCCCTGCTCGGGCGTAACCACCCGGCCGGGATCGCGCTGGGCGCCCTGCTGTGGGCGTTCCTCGACCGGTCCGCCGTTTCGCTGGAACAGATCAACGTGTCCAAAGAGATCGCCACGATCATGCAGGGCGTGATCGTGCTGTCGGTCGTCATCGCGTACGAGATCGTGCGCCGCGCGGACCTGGCCGCCGAACAGCGTCGCGTCGGTCGCGCGCTGGCAGGCAACGGCCGCAAGGGTTCCAGCGTGTCCGAGGGAGGTGCGGTGTGACCACCGCGGACGTTCTTTCGCCCAACACGGGCGGGACCACCATGCCGGTGAAACCGCCGAAGCGCCGTATCCCCGGCTGGCTCAAGGGCGCCATCTGGGGACTGCTGGCGGTCGGCGTGCTCGCGATCGCGTCGTACGCGACCGGCGTCAACACACTGACCTCGACCAACACCGCGCACACCGCGCTGCGGCTGGCGCTGCCGATCCTGCTGTGCGCGCTCGGCGGCCTCTGGGCCGAACGCGCGGGCGTGATCAACATCGGCCTCGAAGGCATGATGATCCTCGGCACCTGGGGTGCCGCCTGGGGCGCGTACCACGGCGGCGTCTGGGCCGGGCTGATCGCGGCGGTCGTGTTCGGCGCGCTCGGCGGGCTGCTGCACGCCGTCGCGACGGTGACCTTCAACGTCAACCACATCGTCTCCGGTGTGGCGATCAACCTGCTCGGTCTCGGCGTCGCGAAGTACCTGGCGAACCTGGTGTTCACCCCGCTTTCGGGGAACCCGCGCCAGTCGCCGCCGGTGCCGAAGTTCGACACCTATTCGGCGACGTTCCTCTCGGACTGGCTCTCGGACCTGGAGAAGATGCAGCGCGTCTTCATCTCCGACCTCGCCGGCATCCTCAACGGCCTGGTCACCGAGGTCGCGCCGCTGACGATGATCGCGATCGCGCTGGTCCCGATCAGCTACCTGGTGCTGTGGCGGACGCGGTTCGGCCTGCGGCTGCGGTCCTGCGGCGAGAACCCGGTCGCGGCCGAATCCCTCGGCGTGAAGGTCTACCTGCACAAGTACATCGCCATGATCATCTCCGGCGGGCTCGCCGGAATGGGTGGCGCGTCGCTCGTGCTGCTCGCCGGCGGTGCGGACTACCTGGAGAACCAGACCAACAACCGCGGCTACATCGGCCTCGCGGCGATGATCTTCGGCAACTGGCGGCCGGGCGGCCTGCTCGGTGGCGCGGCGCTGTTCGGTTACGCGGACGGCCTCCAGCTCGCCGGTGGCGGCACCGCGGTGCTCGCGCTGCTGTACGGCGCGGTGATCCTGCTGGCCGTGATCGTGGCGGTGCAGCTGTTCCGCCGTCAGTGGATCGCTTCCGCGCTCGGTGTCGTCGGCGCCGTCGCGCTGTACGCGATCTACTGGACCAACGACGACCTGCCCAGCGACCTCATCCCGTACACCGCGCACTTCGTGACGCTGATCGTGCTGGCGGTGGCTTCGCAGCGGCTGCGGCCGCCCAAGGCGATCGGCGCCACCTATCGGCGAGGTGAGGACTGACATGGCGGAGTACGACTGGGAAGCCTTGCGGGCTCAAGCCGTCGAGGCGGCGAAGTCGGCGTACGCGCCGTACTCGGGTCTGCACGTGGGCGTCGCCGCTGTGGTGGACGACGGCCGGATCGTCGTCGGCTGCAACGTCGAAAACGCTTCGTACGGCTTGGGAATGTGCGCGGAATGCACGATGGCGGGACAGCTGCGGCTGACCGGCGGCGGCAAGCTCGTCGCCGTCGCGTGCCGCAGCGGCGCCGGTGATCTGCTGATGCCGTGCGGGCGCTGCCGTCAGATCCTGTTCGAGCACGGCGGATCCGACTGCCTGGTGGACACCCCGAGCGGCATCCTGCCGATGTCCTCGGTGCTGCCGGACGCGTTCGGGCCGGACGACCTGCCGTGAACGGGTTCGCCGCCGTCGACGTCATCCGCGCGAAGCGGGACGGCGGACGGCTGTCCGACGAGCAGATCGACTGGACGATCGACGCGTACACGCGCGGCGACCTCGCCGAGGAACAGATGGCCGCGCTCGCGATGGCCATCTTCCTGCGGGGGATGGATTCCGGCGAGATCGCGCGCTGGACCGGCGCGATGATCTCGTCGGGGGAGCGGCTGGATCTGAAGGTCAGCCGTCCGACGATCGACAAGCATTCGACCGGCGGCGTCGGCGACAAGATCACGCTTCCGCTGGCTCCGCTCGTCGCGGCTTGTGGCGCGGCCGTGCCGCAGCTGTCCGGGCGCGGGCTCGGGCACACCGGCGGGACGCTGGACAAACTGGAGTCGATCCCCGGCTGGCGTGCCTCTTTGTCGACATCGGAGATCGTCCGGCAGCTCGACGAGGTCGGCGCGGTGGTCTGTGCGGCCACTGAAGGGCTGGCTCCGGCGGACAAGAAGCTGTACGCGCTGCGGGACGTGACTTCGACGGTGGAGTCGATCCCGCTGATCGCGAGCTCGATCATGAGCAAGAAGATCGCCGAGGGTTCGGCCGGGCTCGTGCTCGACGTGAAGACGGGTTCGGGCGCGTTCATGAAGACGCTTCCGCAGGCCCGTGAACTCGCGCGGACGTTGGTGGAGATCGGTACCGCGCACGGTGTCGCGACGACGGCGCTGATCACGGACATGAACGTGCCCTTGGGGCATGCCGTCGGCAACGCGATCGAGGTCGCGGAGTCGGTCGAGGTGCTGCGCGGCGGCGGCCCTTCCGACGTCGTCGAGCTGACCGTGGCTTTGGCGCGGGAGATGCTGGCGCTGGCGGGATTGTCCGATGTGGACCCGGCGTCGGTGCTGGCTTCTGGCCGCGCTTACGAGACTTGGTGCCGGATGATCGCCGCTCAGGGCGGGGATCCGGAGGCCGCTTTGCCGCGGCCTCGCCATGTGCACGTGGTTCCGGCGCCCGCCGATGGGGTTTTGTCGCGTTTGGACGCTTATGCGGTCGGGGTCGCCGCTTGGCGGCTCGGCGCCGGGCGGGCGCGCAAGGAGGACCCGGTGCAGGCCGCGGCCGGCGTGCTGTGCCTGGCGAAGCCGGGCGATGCCGTGTCGGCCGGGCAGCCGTTGCTGGAGCTGCACACGGATACGCCGGACGCTGTTCCTTCGGCTCTCGCTGCGCTCGAAGACGCCTACGCGGTCAGCTCCGCTGGGCCTTCGGCCTCCGCTTCGCTCGTCCTGGAGACCGTGCGGCCCTGACCTGCGTTTAGCGGGCTAAACGCGATCCGGTGGGCCTGGAAGTACATGAAGGCCCCCTTCCTTGCGCCTAGGTACAGGAAGGGGGCCTTCATGTACTTCTGGTGTGCTCCGCCTGGCGTTCGGCCCGATGCCCCGAAGGGCACCTTTGAGACGACCAGCGTCCGCTCACCACGGCCGCCCTCCCGGCCCAGCGCCCCCGGCGCCGACCTGCGTTTAGCGGGCTAAACGCGATCTGTGCGGCGGGAGGGACGTTCGGGTGGCGCCTCCCGGGCCCGACGCGTTGCGAAAGCCACTTTCGCAACCTTCAGCGTTGCGAAAGTGGCTTTCGCAACGTCAGGGCCCTGCGGATCGCGTTTAGCCCGCTAAACGCAGGTCGGCGCGGAGGGGGCCGAGAAGCGTGAAGGCCCCCGTCCCAGGCGAAGCCGTGGGAAGGGGGCCTTCATCGCGCGAAGCGAGAGAGCGTCAGTCGGTGGTCTCGTCGGCGCCGTCGGCCTTCGCCTTGGCGTCGGCCGCCTTGGGCGCCCGGCCGTTGCGCGAGCTGCGGCGCGGCTGACGCGGGGCGGGCGGCGGCGGCGAGATCTGCTGCATGGCCGGGCCACCGCCGAGCATCAGCTCCGCGAAGGTCGCCATGGCCTCGTCCAGCTGACCACCGATGCGGCGCACCGACTCGTCGTTGCTCTTGCGCACCAGCGAGTCGACCGAGTCGGTGTCCGGCTGCTTCTGCAGCGTGCTCTCGACCTTCGACAGGCCGGAGCGGATGGAGCCGTCGAGGTCGCCGAGGCGCCCGGTGAAGCCGTCCTCGACCTTGTCGAGCCGCTCGGCCAGGTCGTCGAGCCGCGAGGTGACCTTCTCGAGGCGGTCGCCGAGGCCGTCGAGCCGCTCCGACGCGTCGATCATCTCGCCGGTCTCGGTCAGCGCGGTCTTCAGCGCCTCGGTGTTCGCGGTGAGGCTTTCCTTGGTCGCCTTGTCGAGGTTCTCGACGCGGGTGCGCAGCTCGCGGTCGACGGTGTCGACGCGGTCCCGCAGGGTCGACTCGGCCTGCTCGACGCGCTCGCGCACCGGGCCGATCACCGACTGCGGTAGCGCGTCGGTCTTCACGTCCTGCTTGTCGAGGTGCGCGCCGAGCTCGTCGAGACGGCGGTGGATGTTCTGGAGCTTGTCCTCGAGCCCGTCCATCCGGCCCCCGACGCCTTCGAGGCGCGCGGCCATCCCGTCGAGGCGGCCGTCGAGCTGAGCGAACGGCTTGGCCAGCTTGTCGACGATGCTTTCGACGGCGCGGGTCAGCGCGGCGATCGCGGTGTCCTGCGCTTCGAGCCGCGACATGGTCTCGTCGAGACGTTCGGCGAGCACGCTGGTCTCGGTGCGGTCGGGCATCTCCGAGAGCCGCTTGCGCACCGCGCCGAGCGAGTCGACGGGGGCCAGACGTGCGTAGATGTCGTCGAGCGCGTCGAAGATCTGCTGCTGTTCGCTCTCACGCACTTCGGCCGCGCGCACCAGCATGTTGCGCATCCGGTCGAAGGACGGGGCTGCAATGTGGTTGTCAGTGGTCACTGCGGTGTCCTTCGTGGGCGGGGAAATGGGAGGGACGTGACGTGAAGCTTATCCATTGCGGAATTGCTCTGCGTATGGCCCCCGGGTATCGGACAATGCCGAGCTCTGCCCTGATGGCCGATTCAGCCGGTGATCCACAAAGCCGAGGGTTAAGTCAAGCATGAGACTTACCGCCATGTAGGGGAATGACAGGCTGGTTACCGTTACGTATGTCCTCTGAAAGCAGCAGACCACGCGTCCCGGAGGCGGTACTGGCCCGCGCTCCCAAGGTTCTCCTCCACGACCACCTGGACGGCGGATTGCGGCCGGCCACGGTCGCCGAGCTCGCCGAGCAGACCGGGTATCAGGCTCTGCCGACCGGCGATCCCGTCGAACTGGGCCGCTGGTTCCGCGACGCGGCCGATTCCGGCTCCCTCGTCTCGTACCTTGAGACGTTCGCGCATACCTGCGGCGTGATGCAGACCGAGGAAGCGCTGGTCAGAGTGGCCGCCGAAGCGGTGGAAGACCTCGCGGCCGACGGCGTCGTCTACGCCGAGGTGCGTTACGCCCCCGAACTCTTCGTCGAACGCGGTCTGTCACTCGATGCGGTGGTCGAGGCCGTTCAGGCCGGATTCGCCGAAGGTGAACGGAGAGTGGCGGACGGCGGCGGCCGGATCCGCGTCGGGACGTTGCTCTGCGCGATGCGCCAGCACGCCAGGGCACTCGAGATCGCCGGGCTCGCCGTCCGCTACCGCGACGCCGGTGTGGTCGGGTTCGACATCGCCGGACCGGAAGACGGATTTCCGCCGACCAGAAATCTCGACGCATTCGAGTTCCTGCGGACGAATAATGCGCATTTCACGATTCATGCCGGGGAGGCGTTCGGGCTCGCGTCCATTTGGGAGGCGATTCAGCATTGTGGCGCGGAGCGGCTGGGCCATGGCGTGCGCATCGTCGACGACATCAAGACCGACAGCGACGGCACGGTCCATTTGGGACGGTTGGCCGCCTACGTCCGCGACCGGCGGATCCCGCTCGAGATCTGTCCCACGTCCAATGTCCAGACGGGAGCGGCGCGCTCGATCGGCGAACATCCCATCGGACTGCTCGCCAGGCTGCGGTTCCGGGTCACCGTCAACACCGACAACCGGCTGATGAGCGGCTGCTCGATGACCAGCGAATTCGCGGCACTGAGCGAGGCCTTCGGCTTCGGACTGGCCGATCTCGAGTGGTTCACGATCAATGCGATGAAATCCGCCTTCCTCGATTTCGACCAGCGGCTCGACATCATCAACACGGTCATCAAGCCCGGCTACGCGTCCTTGCGTTCGTTAGCATAGCCAACTATTGTTCACTATGTAGGAGTTGATTCCCATATAGTGAAACGGTGGCGAAGATGACGCAGGTCGTGGACGTGAGGATCGGCGGCAAACGACGCTGGCTCATCCTCGCGCTCGGCCTCGCCGCGCAGACCGCGAGCTGTTCGTTCCTTTACGGGATCCCGTTCCTGGTGCCGTCGATGCAGCGTGCGGAGGGGCTCTCGCTGGCCGAAGCGGGCACCGTGGTCGCGGCGCCGAGCCTTGGCCTGTTGTTCACCTTGATCTTGTGGGGTGCGGCGGCGGACCGTTACGGAGAGCGTTTGGTAATGGCCATCGGGCTCGGCGTCTCGGGGTTACTCCTCGTGTACGCGGCCATCGGTGACCACTCGCTCGTGACCCTCTTTGGGGTGTTCCTGCTCGCCGGCGCGAGCACCGCGTCAGTGAACGCCGCGAGCGGCCGGGCCGTCCTCGGCTGGTTCCGTCCGGCCGAACGCGGCCTCGCGATGGGCATCCGCCAGATGGCCCAGCCGCTCGGGGTGGGCGTCGCGGCCTTCGGGCTCCCGCCGCTCGCGGACCGCTGGGGTTTCCAGGTCTCGCTCATGCTGCCCGCGCTGACCGCGATCGGTGTCGCACTCCTGGTCGCCTGGCTGCTGGTCGATCCGCCGCGACCGGAGGCCCCGGCGGGCAAGACGGAGAAACCGCCGTCGCCGTACCGGAAGCCGGCCTTGTGGCGGGTCCACGGCGCGAGCGCGCTGCTCGTCGTCCCGCAGTTTGCGGTGTCCGCGTTCACCCCCGTGTACCTGGTGACGGTGCACGGCTGGACGCCGGCGTCCGCGGGCTGGTTCGCCGGCGCCGTCCAGATCCTCGGCGCGCTGGGCCGGATCGCGTCGGGCTACTGGTCCGACCGCGCCGGCAGCAGGCTGCGGCCGATGCGGCAGCTGGCGGTCGCGAGCGCGGCGGTGATGCTGCTGGTCGCGCTCGGGGACGCGACGTGGCCGTGGCTGGTGCTCCTCGCGCTCGTGCTGGCCGCGGTGATCACAGTGTCCGACAACGGGCTCGGGTTCACCGCGTCGGCGGAGATGGCCGGGCTCGCCTGGGCGGGGCGGGCGATGGGCACGCAGAACACCGGGCAGAACATCGCCGCGGCACTGACACCGCCGCTGCTGGGCTTGGTGATCGGCGATTCGCGGTACGCGCTGGCGTTCTGCGTGGCCGCGGTCTTCCCCGCCCTGGCCGTGGCGCTGGTGCCCGTCAGACACGAAAAGAGCCCCTCAGGGCGAACCTGAGGGGCCCTTTCGCGGGATGGATCAGATGACCGTGAGCCGGTTCTCGAAGGTCTCGACGAGCTTGCGCCACTCCGACTGCTCGGCGTCGAACGGAGCGCTCGGCTCGAGGCGCGACGGGTCCGGCCGCAGCACGAACGACACCAGCCAGCCGAGGCTTTCGTTGGCGGCCAGCGCGGTTTCGACGCTGTCGTCGTCGGCCCACTCGGCGGCGTCGGTGATCAGCTCGACGGCCAGCTCCAGCTGCGTCGGGTCGATCGCCTCCGGGCCCTCGGCGATGTCCTCGGCGATCCCGTTCAGCACGTAGGTGTTCTCGGTGTCGACCTCGATCTCGAGCTCGCCCGCGGTGGCCTTCGTGGTCACTTCGTCCCAAGTGGACACTTCGGCGAGGTCGTTGCCGGCCAGCTCCTTGCCGTCCGCGATCGCGCGGATGAGGGCCTTCTCGGAGGTGAAGACGTCGATCTCACCTTCGCTGCCGAGGAAGATCGGCTTGTCGTCGAGGTAGCAGCGCAGCGTGTAGTACTCGGCGCCGGAGGTGATGATCTTGATCGGGTCGATGCCGACCTCGCCCCAGAAGCCGACGGGCTCGTCGTCTTCCTCGTCCTCGTCGTCGACGTCCACGAGGTCTTCGTCGACGGCGGCCGCTTCGGCCTCGGCGGACTCCGCGAGGAAGGTCGCGAGCTCCTCCGCCGTCTGCTCCAGCACCTTCTCGTCGACGTCGGGGACGGTCACGAGACCGTCGATCGCGTCGAGCACGGTGTCCCACTTCTCGGAGACCGCCTGCGACAGGTCCGCCCAGAGGCGCTCGCCGTCACGGCCGGAGAAGGGCAGCGTGCCCTGGTCCAGCAGCGAGAAGCTCTCGTGCGCGTCGAGGACTTCGTGGACCTCTTCGAGCTCGCACACGTCCGCGAGCGAACGCACGATGCCGATGATCTCGGCCAGCTCGCCGAGCGTCCACTGGTCCGGCTTCTCGGCGACCAGCTCGGGGACGCCGACCAGGTCGTAGGTGTGGTCGTCGTCCGGGATGAGCTCGGGCACGTTCAGCGCCGGGACGACCTCCCACGCGGGGTGGTCGAGCAGGTCGTGCTGCTCGGAGGTCCGCACGAAGGCGGCGAGATGCGCGGCGTCCGGGAAGGCATACAGGTCTTCCTCGTCGCCGAGGAAGGCTTCCCACTCCTCGCCGTCTTCCCGCCAGCGCGGCGCCCAGAGGGTGACGACGTCACCCTGAGGCAGGCCGAGTTCGATCGGGATGATGTCCTGTGCCATTCCTAAGCCCTCTCGGATTACCGCCTGTGTGCGCGCGACCGGGTGATGCTGCCCGATAGGTGCGCGGTACCGCGAAGCCTACGGGTTTCCGGCGGAGGGCGCGATCACCCCTGGGCAAGAAGCGACCAACGGATGGCACGATAGGTCTTCTGATGACACTTACAGACCTCCTGCCTGCGGATCCCGACCCCGACTCGCTGTTCGAAGCCTTCTCCACCTGGACGGCCGAGCGCGGGTTGGAGCTGTACCCCGCGCAGGAAGAGGCCATCATCGAGGTGGTCTCCGGAGCGAACGTGATCCTGTCGACGCCGACGGGCTCGGGAAAGAGCCTGGTCGCCGTCGGAGCGCACTTCACCGCGCTCGCGCACGGCCGCCGCAGCTACTACACGGCCCCGATCAAGGCGCTCGTCTCGGAGAAGTTCTTCCAGCTCATCGAGATCTTCGGCGCCGAGAACGTCGGCATGATGACCGGTGACTCGGCGGTGAACGCCGACGCGCCGATCATCTGCTGCACGGCGGAGATCCTGGCGAACATGGCGTTGCGGTTCGGTGCCGACGCGCCGGTCGGCCAGGTCGTCGCGGACGAGTTCCACTTCTACTCGGAGCCGGATCGCGGGTGGGCCTGGCAGGTGCCGCTGCTGGAACTGCCGAAAGCGCAGTTCGTGCTGATGTCGGCGACGCTGGGCGACGTCTCGTTCTTCGAAAAAGATCTCACCCGCCGGACCGGCCGCCCGACCGCGGTGGTGACCTCGGCGCAGCGGCCGGTGCCGCTGACCTTCCGCTACGCGCTGACGCCGTTGCACGAGACGATGTCCGAGCTGCTCAACGGCGGGCAGTCGCCCGTGTACGTCGTGCACTTCTCGCAGGCCGCGGCGATCGAGCGCGCGCAGACGCTGATGAGCATCAACGTCACCTCGAAGGCGGAGAAGGAGGCCATCGCCGAGATGCTCGGCGACTTCCGGTTCTCGGCCGGGTTCGGGAAGACGCTGTCGAGGCTGGTCCGGCACGGGATCGGCGTGCACCACGCCGGGATGCTGCCGAAGTACCGGCGGCTGGTCGAGCAGCTCGCGCAGGCCGGGCTGCTGAAGGTGATCTGCGGGACCGACACGCTCGGCGTCGGCATCAACGTACCGATCCGCACAGTGGTCTTCTCGGCGCTGACGAAGTACGACGGCGTGCGGCAGCGGCATCTCAAGGCGCGCGAGTTCCATCAGATCGCCGGCCGCGCGGGCCGCGCGGGCTACGACACCGATGGCTACGTCGTCGTGCAGGCGCCGGACCACGTCGTCGAAAACGCCAAGGCGCTGGAGAAGGCCGGCGACGATCCGAAGAAGAAAAAGAAGATCGTCCGCAAGAAGGCGCCCGAAGGGTTCGTCAACTGGACGGAGAGCACCTTCGACCGGCTGATCGCGGCCGAGCCGGAGCCGCTGACGTCGAGTTTCCACGTCAGCCACTCGATGCTGCTGAACGTCATCTCCCGGCCGGGCAACGCGTTCGACTCGATGCGGCATCTGCTGGAGGACAACCATTCCGACCGTCCCGCCCAGCGGAAACTGATCCTGCGCGCGATCGCGATCTACCGCGCGCTGCTCGCGGCCGGGGTCGTGGAACGGCTCGACGAGCCCGACGAACAGGGCCGCATCGTCCGGCTCACCGTGGACCTGCAGTTCGACTTCGCGCTGAACCAGCCGCTTTCGCCGTTCGCGCTGGCGGCGATCGAGCTCCTCGACGTCGATTCGCCGTCCTATCCGCTCGACGTCGTGTCCATTGTGGAATCCACTGTGGACAACCCGCGGCCGGTGCTGTCGCAGCAGCAGTTCAAGGCGCGCGGCGAGGCCGTGCAGGCGATGAAGGCCGAGGGCATCGAGTACGACGAGCGGATGGAACTGCTCGAGAACGTCACGTACCCGAAGCCGCTGGAGGAGCTGCTGGAGGCGGCGTATTCCCGTTACCGGCAAGGGCATCCGTGGGTCGAGGACTACGAGCTCAAGCCGAAGTCCGTCGTGCGCGACATGTACGAGCGCGCGATGAACTTCGTGGAGTACATCGGTTTCTACCAGCTGGCCCGCTCGGAAGGGCTGGTGCTGCGGTACCTCACCGACACCTACGACTCGCTGCGGCACACGGTGCCCGACGAGGCCAAGAACGAGGGGTTGCAGGACCTCATCGAATGGCTCGGCGAACTGGTGCGCCAGGTCGACTCCAGCCTCCTCGACGAGTGGGAAGCCTTGCGGCACCCTGAAGAGGAAGGCCCGGTTTCGACGCGGCCGCCGTCCGAGCCGCCCGCGGTCACGCGGAACGAGCGGGCGTTCCGCGTGCTGGTGCGCAACGAGTTGTTCCGCCGGGTGGAGCTGGCGTCGCGGCGTGCCTACGACACACTGGGCGAGCTGGACGCCGCTTCGGGCTGGGACGCGGACGCGTGGGAAGACGCCATCGAGGACTACTTCGACGAGCACGAAACGCTCGGCATCGGGCCGGACGCGCGCGGGCCGAAGCTGCTGATCATCGAGCAGGAGAAGGAGGTCTGGCGGGTGCGGCAGATCTTCGACGATCCGGCAGGCGATCATGACTGGGGCATCAGCGCGGAGGTCGATCTGGCGGCTTCGGACGAGGCCGGCTCGGCGGTCATCCGGATCACGGCGGTGGACCAGCTGGGGCTTTCGGCCGGGTGACGAGCAGCAGCCGCCGGCGCCGGACCAGCTGAACGATCAGCACGATCAGCGACAACGCCGGCAGCGGATAGCCCAGGAGCAGGCCCACCGTGATGTCGGTGAGCGGCGCGAGGACGGCGACGACGAACACCCACGTCGGCGCCGTCGGCAGCTTCGCGCCCGAGCGGACCTTGCCCCACGGCTTCGCCACCGAAAGCCACGCCTGGAACGCCAAAGCGCTCGCCATCAGCGCCGTCCCGGCGGTCAATGCCAGCGGCGGCGGCTCACTGCCGACGGAATCCCGTAAAGCGCCCGACAGCAGGAAGATCCCGGCGTAGAGCTGGACGAGCGTGATCGCGAACTTCGCCAGCACCCACCAGTGCCGGGCGAATCCCCACGCCGTCGCCGCGGCGAGCATGAAACCGGTGAACGCGGACGCGTTGGCGAGCGGCGCCAGCAGGAACGTGTCGATCTCGTGCGCCATCGACGTCGCGGCGACGCGGATCCCGCCGTCCTCGCTCGTGCGGCCGATCACCAAGAGGGTGAACAGCGCCAGCGCTTGTCCCATCCAGCCGACCGAAGTGACGACGTGCAGCCATACGGTCAGCTGCCGCCAGGTCCTCGTCCCCATGCCGGACACGGTCGCCTGAACCACCGGCCCGGCGCATCGGGGACGACCCTGAAATCACACCGGAAGGGGCGGGAAGCAGGCCTGGGCGTCGTGGCCGTCGAACCAGAGCCCGACCGTGAACGCCATCGTCGCCTCCATGAGCGCGGCCCGGTCGAGGCCGCCCGCGACCAGCGGAACGCAGCCGATGTCGCGGATCAGTTCGCTCACTTCGCCGACCTTGTCGCCGCAGATCGGCACCGCCAGCGGACGGCCGCCGAACACCGGGGGCGTCATCCGCCAGACGTCCACGTGGCACAGGTTGAACGCCTTGACCACGTGCGCGTCCGGTGCGGCGGCGGCGATCCGAACGGCCTGGTCGGGGACCGTGAGCGTGGCGCCCGGGCCGACCGCGTTGGTGCAGTCGATCAAGACCTTCCCGGCGAGATTCCCCGCGGCGGCAAGGACTTCTGGTACCGACGCGGCGGGAACGGCCAGCAGGATCACGTCGCTGGCGCGGGCGGTCTCCTCCCAATTCCCCACCAGCGGGGAGATCCTGGCGGCCTTGGCCCGGTCGCGGGCGGCGACCATCACCTCGTGCCCGGCCCTGGCCCACTGGCCGCCGAGCGCCTCCGCCATCCCGCCCGCGCCGAAGATACCGATACGCATGTGCTGCTCCCTAAGATCGAGTGGACAGCACGACGGTAGAAAGCCGCGCGGGTACCGAATGGTTACCGGAGGTCCGATGAACGACGTCTTCCTCGCCGATTGCCGGGCCCGGCTGGCCTTCGACCTGATGGCGAACACGTGGAACCCGGTCGTGCTGTGGGCCTTGCGCGAAGGGCCGCTGCGCCCGGCCGAACTGCGGCGACGGCTCGGCGGGATCAGCACGAAGGTGCTCACGGAGACCGTCCGGCGGCTGGAGTTCAACGGCCTGGTCAGCAGGCGCGACTGCGGGCGGACGGCGAAGGTCGAGTACTCGCTGACCGATCTCGGGGCCACGTTGCTGGGGCCTATCGAGGCCTTCGGGGAGTGGGCGTTCCGGCACGGTGACGAGGTGATGGCGGCGCAGGACGAGGCGACCCGGTTACGCGATCTCGCGTGATTGAAGGCGTAACTCGCGTGATTGGAGGCGTAACTCGCGTGATCGGCTAGGGGAGCGGGCGCGCCTCGGCCAGCTTGAGCAGCGGGACGGCCGCGGCGGCGTCGGTGATCAGCGTCGAGACCATGCCCGAGCGCAGGACGGCGTCGATCGCTTCGGCCTTCGGTTCCGTGTAGCCCAGCGCGATCACTTCGGGGACGGCGAGCAGGTCCTCGGCGCTGATCGCCAGCACGTGGTGGGCCAGCCCGGTGGACATCGGGGTCCCGTCGGCGTCGAACAGGCGCGCGGAGACCTCGGCCTTGGCGCCGCGTTTCGCGATCGCGCTCCGCTCGGCCTCGTCGAGCGCGTCGTAGACCGTCGACTCCTCGGGTTTCCACGCGCCGATGCTGACGACGGCCTTGGTCAGGTTCTTGAACTGTCCGAACGTCTCCGCGATGCCGGGCTGTCTGCGCAGCGTTTCGGTGGTGCGGCGGTCGGGGAGGACGAGCGGGCCGAAGATCGGGTACGGCTCGCCGCCGGACACCGACGCGACGCGGCTGACCGTCTCCACCGAACGGTCGCGCATGTCCATCCCCGCCTGCACTCCGCACAGTTGCACGATCGGGCATTTCGGCAGTGACTCGATCGCGTCGGTCATCGCGTTCACCGAACGTGCCCATGACAGGCCCAGGACGTCGCCGGGAGTGACGATCTCGGTCAGGAGGCGGGCGGCGAGCGTGCCGATCTTGCGACGGGCCACTTCGCGGGATTCCGGTTCCGGCGCTCGTTCGAGCACGAGGACCCGGTCGAGCCGGTACGCCGCGCGGATCTCCTCGGACAGCACGAGATCGACCGGCGCCGGCAGCCGGAACTCGACCCGGACGATGCCGCTTTCCCTGGCCGTGTCCAGCATTCGCGCGACCTTGAACCGGCTGATCCCGAACTCGTCGGCGATCTCGAGCTTCGACGCGCCCTGCTCGTAGAACCGCCGGGCCACCGCGGCCAGGCGAAGCGACTCCACCAGGCCGGGACCCTGCTTCTTCCCGCTCATCTGAGCACTATACCGCGAAATCAACCCGAAAGGTTGACGTAACAACAGGGAAAAGTTCACCATGCCTGGACATGCAGTCCGAAGCATAGGCCCGTCCCGCTCATTTGAGCGGAGAGAAGAGGAGCTGGCATGCGTGCCGCGATCGTGGACAAGCCCGGGGAGATCAGGGTCGGCGAGGTACCCGATCCCAAACCGGGGGATCGCCAGGTCGTCGTCAAGGTGGGTGCCTGCGGGATCTGCGGGACCGACCTCCACATCGCCGACGGGCACTTCCCGCCGACGCCCTATCCGATCGTCCCCGGCCACGAGTTCGCCGGCGAGATCGTCGAACTCGGCGCGGACGTGCCGGGCGGCTGGAAGATCGGCGACCGGGTGGCCGTCGACCCGTCGCTGTTCTGCGGCTACTGCAAGCCTTGCCGGTCCGGCCGCGGCAACCTCTGCGAGAACTGGAACGCGACCGGCGACACCGTGAACGGTGCCTTCGCCGAGTACGTCGCCGTCCCCTCGGCGAACTGCTACCGCATGCCGGACACGATGACCTGGGAACAGGGCGCCCTCGTCGAGCCGGTTTCCTGCGCGGTCCACGGCGTGCGCCGGATCGGCGTCGAGGCGGGTGAGCGGTTCCTCGTCGTCGGGGCGGGCACGATGGGGCTGATCATGCAGCAGTTGCTGCAGCGCGCGGGCGCCCACGTCACGGTGGTCGACCGCAACACTTCCCGGCTCGGCCGGGCGATGGACCTCGGCGCGGCCGCGGTCGCGGGCGACGTGAAGGACCTCGACGACGAGAAGTTCGACGCCGCCGCGGACTGCACCGGCGCCGCGCCCGCCATCGAAGCCGCTTTCGACTCGCTTCAGCGCGGAGGCCGCCTACTGGTCTTCGGTGTCGCGCCCGCCGAAGCACGCGTCGCGCTTTCGCCGTTCCGGATCTACAACGACGAGATCACCGTCGTCGGCTCGATGGCCGTCATGAACAGCTTCGGTGCCGCGCTCGACCTGGTCGCCGACGGCGCCGTCGACACCGCCGCACTGCTCACCGACACCCTGCCGCTGGAGCAGTACCCCGACGCCCTCGCCCTCATGCGCAGCGGCGCCGGCCTGAAGGTGCAGGTAATACCGGGAGGCGAAGGTGCGTAAAGCAGCCGCTCTGCTCTCGGTCCTCTTGCTGACCCTCACCGGATGCGCCGGTGCGGGCGCGCTCGGGACCGGTGACCGGACGCTCGTCGTCGCGATCGTCGCGAACCCGCAGATGAAGGACGCCATCGAGCTTTCCGGCGAGTTCGAGAAGGCGAACCCCGGCGTCAGCCTCAAATTCGTGTCGCTGCCGGAAAACCAGGCGCGCGCGAAGATCACCGCGTCGACGGCCACCGAAGGCGGCGAGTTCGACGTCGTCATGATCAGCAACTACGAGGCGCCGCAGTGGGCCGCGAACGGCTGGCTCGAGAACCTCGGCCCGCATATCGCGGCGAACCCCGCGTACGACGCGGACGACTTCATCCCGAGTATCAAGGAATCCTTGTCGCACAACGGATCGCTCTACGCGGTGCCGTTCTACGGCGAGTCGTCGTTCCTGGCCTACCGGAAGGATCTGTTCGAGCAGGCCGGGATCACCATGCCCGCCAAGCCGACCTGGACGCAGATCGCCGAGTACGCCGCGAAACTCGACGACAAGGCCAAGGGCATCGCCGGGATCTGCCTGCGCGGCAAGCCCGGCTGGGGCGAGAGCCTCGCGCCGTTCACCACGGTCGCCAACACCTTCGGCGCGCAGTGGTTCGACAAGGACTGGAACGCGAAGCTGACCAGCGCCGAGTTCAAGGCCGCCGCCGAGTTCTACGTGAACCTGGTGCGGAACCACGGCGAGGTTGGCGCGTCGAGCGCGGGCTTCTCCGAATGCGGAACGCGGTACACGCAGGGCCAGGCCGCCATGTGGTACGACGCCACGGTCATGGCGGGGACGAACGAGGATCCGTCGGCCAGCAAGGTCGTCGGGAAGTCCGGCTACGCCCCGGCGCCGGTGGAGAAGACGCAGTCCAGCGGCTGGCTCTACACCTGGGCGCTGGCGATCCCGAAGGTCGCGAAGCACAAGGACATCGCCTTCAAGTTCATGTCCTGGATGACCGACAAGGCGTACGTGCAGCGGGTCGCCAAGGAGTTCGGCGACTGGAACCGCGTCCCGCCGGGCGTGCGGAAATCGACCTACGACATCCCGCAGTACCGCGAGGCCGCCAAGGCCTACGCGCAGCCGACGCTGGACGGGATCGCGGACGCCGACCAGCGCAAGGCGATGGTGAATCCGGTGCCCTACCCGGGAATCCAGTTCGTAGGAATCCCCGAGTTCCAGGATCTCGGCACCCGCGTGAGCCAGCAGCTTTCCGCGGCGATCGCGGGGCAGATCACCGTGGACGAAGCACTCGAACAGTCACAGGAGTACGCGCAGACCGTCGGCAAGTCGTATCAGGAGGTGCAGTGATGGCCACGATCTCCGCTCCTGCCCGCCCGGAGCCCGCCCACGCGAAGAAGGCGGCTCCGAAACGCGGCACCGATACGCCGTTCAAACGACGGCTGCCGTTGCTGCCCGCGCTGCTGTTCGTCGTCGCCGTGACGCAGCTGCCCTTCGTGCTGACGGTGTTCTACTCGTTCCAGTCGTGGAACCTGGTGCGGCCGGGTTCACGGCATTTCGTCGGGCTGCAGAACTACATCGACGTCTTCGCCGACTCGACGTTCCTCGGGGCGCTGCTGAACACCGTGGTGCTGACGGTCGTGTGCGTGTTCTTCTCGCTGCTGCTCGGCCTGGGGTTGGCGATCCTGCTGGACCGCAAGTTTCTCGGCCGCGGTGTGGTCCGCACCCTGCTGATCACGCCGTTCCTCATCCTGCCCGCGGCGGGCGCGCTGCTGTGGAAGACGACGATGTTCGACCCGACGTACGGGTTGCTGCACTTCGTTTTCGGCACCGACGTCGACTGGCTTTCGGAGTTCCCGCTGGCCGCGGTGATGGCGCAGGTCGTCTGGCAGTGGACGCCGTTCATGATGCTGCTGATCCTGGCCGGGTTGCAGAGCCAGCCGAAGGACGTGCTGGAGGCCGCGTCGGTCGATGGCGCCGGCCGCTGGCGGACGTTCACCGCGATCACGCTGCCGCATCTGAGCCGGTTCCTGCAGCTGGCGACGCTGCTGGGCGCGATCTACATCGTGAACAGCTTCGACGCGATCTTCCTGATGACGCAAGGCGGCCCGGGGACGGCCAGCACGAACCTGCCGTTCTACATCTACCAGCGGGCGTTCCAGGGTTTCGACATCGGGCAGTCGTCCGCGATGGGCGTGATCGTCGTGATCCTGACGATGATCGTCGCGACCTTCGCGCTGCGGCTGATGTTCCGCACGTTCTCGGTACAGGGAGGCGCGAAATGAAAAGCCGTTTCGGCCCCGGCGCGCTGACGGTCGCGACCTGGGTGATCGCGATCCTGTTCGTGTTCCCGCTGCTGTGGATGATCCTCACGGCCTTCAAGCAGGAGGCCGACGCCTACACCGACCCGCCTCGGCTGTTCTTCACCCCGACGCTCGACCAGTTCGCGGGCGTGCTCGAACGCGGCTTCCTGCCGTACCTGTCGAACTCGGCGTTCGTGACCGTCGTTTCGACGGTTTTCGTGCTGCTGCTGGGAATCCCGGCGGCGTACGCGCTTTCGCTGGCGCCGGTGAAGGGGACGAGCAACGCGCTCGGCTTCTTCCTGTCGACGAAGATGCTGCCGATCGTGGCGGCGATCATCCCGCTCTACGTGATCTCGCAGAACACCCAGCTGCTGGACAACGTGTGGGCGCTGATCATCCTGTACACCTCGATGAACCTGCCGCTGGCGATCTGGATGATGCGGTCGTTCTTCCTGGAGGTGCCGCACGAGATGATCGAGGCGGGGCGGATCGACGGGGCGACGCTGCCGATCCTGCTGCGGAAGATCATCATGCCGGTGGTCGCGCCCGGGGTGGCCGCGACCGCGCTGATCTGCGTGATCTTCTCGTGGACCGAGTTCTTCTACTCGGTCAACCTCACCGCCGCGCGGGCCGGGACGGTGCCGGTGTTCCTGGTCGGGTTCATCACCAGCGAGGGCCTGTACTGGGCGCAGCTCTCCGCGGCCGCGCTGCTGGCGTCGCTGCCGGTGATGATCGTCGGCTGGATCGCGCAGAACCACCTGGTGCGGGGCCTGTCGATGGGCGCGGTCAAGTAGCGCCTCGGTCGCGGTGGTCGTGAGTGGCGTTTCGGGTTAGAACCCGAAACGCCACTCACGACCCCCACGCCTCACGCAAGCGACAAGGCCTGCCCCGGGCAGATGTGCACGGCGGTGCGGGCGTTCTCCTCGGCCTCTTCGCCTTCGGGCTCGGCGTTCAGCACGATGACCGTCCCGTCGTCCTCGCTCTGGTCGAACAGGTCGGGGTCGGTGAGCACGCACTGGCCCGCGCCAACGCACTTCCCGGTGTCCGCGATGATCTTCATGGCTCCTCCTACCAGGTGACCGGAAGGGCGTGGAGGCCGTAGATCGTCGAATCGTGCTTGAACGGCAGTTCGTCGACCGGAACGGCGATCCGGAGGCCCGGTACTCGCCGGAACAACGTATCGAAGACGATCTGGAGTTCCAACCTCGCCAAGTTCTGCCCGAGGCATTGGTGCACCCCGAATCCGAAGGCGACGTGATGGCGCGCGCCGCGTTCGATGTCGAAGGTGTCCGGGTTCTCGAAGCCGTCAGGATCGTGGTTGCCGGCGTTGCTCAGGCCGACGACGCCTTCACCCGCGCGGATGAGCGTTCCGCCGATCTCGACGTCCGCCGTGGCGAAGCGTGAGGTCGCCGTCTCCGCGATGGTGAAGACCCGCAGGAGTTCCTCGATCGCGGCGAGGGTCTTGCCCGGGTCCGCCTTGATCTTCGCCAGCTGGTCGGGGTTCTCCAGCAGGGTCACCGTGCCGAGCGAGATCATGTTCGCCGTGGTCTCGTGCCCGGCGATGAGCAGCAGGAACGCCAGCCCGACCAGTTCGCCGTGGTCGGCCTCGCCCGTTTCCCGTTGCTTCAGGATCTGACGGCCGAGGAGGTCGTCCTCGGTGGCGTTCGCTTCCTTCTTGGTGACGAGCTCGTCGAGATAGTTCTCGAGCGACTCGAAAGCGGTCATCCGTTCTTCGGCGGTGACCTCCCGGCTGAGCATCCTGGAACTGCAGGACTGGAAGAACTCGTGGTCCGAATAGGGGACGCCGAGCAGTTCGCAGATCACCAGGGACGGAACCGGCAGGGAAAGCGCCTGGACGAGATCGGCGGGTTTGGGTCCGGCGAGCAGGGCGTCGAGATGTTCGTCGACGATCTGCTGAATTCGCGGTTGAAGCGCTTTCATGCGCTTGACGGTGAATTCCCCGACGACGTCCCGCCTGGCCCTGCTGTGTTCCGGCGGGTCCATCGCGATGAGGGACGGGCGGAACGGCTTGTCCTCGCGGCGGATCTGCCGCGCGACCATCAGCGGGAACGACGGACTCTGCCGGTCGGAACTGAAATGCGGGCTGCTCAGCATTTCGCGGATGTCTTCGAGCCGGGTGAGTGCCCAAGCCGTTTGCCCGGAAGGGAGACCGACCCGGGAAACCGGACTTTCCCGGCGAAGCCGCTCGTATTCGGGCGGCGGCGAAAACGGGCATTTCCGGGCCAGTGGCAAGGTCGCGGTGGTTTCCTCGACGTCGGTCATCGGGTTGTCCTTCCCCAGATGTCGGGTGGGTTCGGGCGAAATCGGACAGGGGGCCCCAAAAAACGTATGCGGATGGATTCATTCCGCTTATGTCACCAAGGTACTCAAGCGGAGGCGGGTCGTCCACTCGCGAAGGGGTGGTTTCCCGGGAGGCGTGAAGGGCACGCCCTTACGTGCGAGAATCACGGCCCTGAAGGACCCTTCGAGAGGCGAGGATCATGACAGCCGACCCCGAGACCCGCTTGCGCGCCGACGCGCGCCGGAACCGGGATCAGATCCTGGCCGCCGCGAGAGTCATCTTCGCCGCCCAAGGCGCCGAGGTCCCGATGGAGGAGATCGCGCGCTCGGCCGGTGTCGGCGTCGGCACCCTGTACCGGCGGTTCCCGGACCGCGACGCGCTGATCCGGGCGGTCGCCGTCGACAACTTCGACCGGGTCCTCAGGGACGCGAAGGCCGCGAGGGATCAGGAGGCCTCGGATTGGGAGGCGCTGATCCGGCTGCTGCACCAGTCGATGGAGTTGCAGCTGAGCATCCAGCTCGCGATGGTGTCGCCCCGGGCGCTGGCGATCCTGAAGAGCGATCCCGCGATCAAGGCCCTGCGTGACGAGCTGCTCCTGGTCATGGACGCCTTCGTCCGGGGAGCGCAGGCGGAGGGCAGGCTCCGGACGGACGTCGCCACCGGCGACGTCGCCATCCTGTTCGCGACGTTGCTGCGGCAGATGCCGGGCAAGGGCGAGGAGGTCGCGCGGATGGCGACGAGGCGATGCATCGGGATCATGATCGACGGCCTTCGGGCCGTCGGCACGAACGAGCCGCTGCCGGGGCGGGCGCTGACCGGGGCCGATCTGGATCCGTGAGGTCTTGGCCGGCCGTGATGCGGGTTGCGAAAGCCACTTTCGCAACCTTCAACGTTGCGAAAGTGGCTTTCGCAACGCCGGCGGTCGTCGAGCCATGTCGCGAAAGCCACTTTCGCGACGTCTGATGTCCTGAAAGTGGCTTTCGCGACACTGGTGCGACCCCGACACCGTGAAGGCCTCCTTCAAGACCGGCAAAGGAGTGAAGGAGGCCTTCACGGACTTCAGGTGTCCAACTGTCCGAAAGGGGTGGGTCAGACGCCCAGCGGGTGCCAGACGGTCTTCGCCTCCAGGTACCGCCGCAGCCGCGCGATATCGGCGTCCGCGGTCCAGTCCGGCTCGGTGTCCGGAACGGTCAGGACCCGCTTCACGGTCCCCGCGGCCTCCCGCGCCAGATCCGCCCGCGCGGACGGATCGGCACCGGTCGGGTCGAGGGCGTTGACGTCCCCGTGCGACGCGAGCCACGAGCCCAGCTCCGACGCGCGGCCGGTCAGGATGTTCGCGACCCCGCCGGGCAGGTCGGACGTCGCCAGGACCTCCGAAAGCGTGATCGCGGGCAGCGGCCGGTCCGCGCTGGAGACGACCACCGCGGTCGAGCCGGTCGCCAGCACCGGCGCCAGCACGCTCACCAGGCCCAGCAACGACGACTGCTGCGGCGCGAGCACGCCCACGACACCGGTCGGTTCCGGCACGGTGAAGGAGAAGTACGGGCCCGCGACCGGGTTGGCCCCGCCGAGCACGGTCGCGATCTTGTCCGTCCAGCCCGCGTACCAGACCCAGCGGTCGATCGATGCGTCCACAATGGACTGAGCCTTCTTCGCTGCGACGCCTTCGGACGCCGAAACCTCCGTGACGAACTGGTCGCGGCGGCCTTCCAGCATCTCCGCCACCCGGTACAGCACCTGGCCGCGGTTGTACGCCGTCGCCGCCGACCAGCCGCCGAAAGCCTTGCGGGCGGCGGAAACCGCGTCACGGACGTCCTTGCGGGACGCGTGCGAGGCGTTCGCCAGGAACTTGCCCTTGCTGTCGGTGACCGGGTACACGCGGCCGGATTCCGAGCGGGGGAACTTGCCGCCGATGTAGAGCTTGTAGGTCTTCGCCACCGAAATACGGTCAGACATCGAGGTAGGCCTCCAGTCCGGTGCGTCCGCCTTCGCGGCCGAAACCCGACTCCTGGTAGCCGCCGAACGGCGCGGCGGGATCGAAGCGGTTGAACGTGTTGGCCCAGACGACGCCGGCGCGGAGCTGGTTCGCCATCCAGAGAATGCGCGAACCCTTCTCGGTCCAGATTCCGGCCGAAAGCCCGTACGGCGTGTTGTTCGCCTTGGTGACGGCCTCGTCCGGAGTGCGGAAGGTCAGCACCGAAAGCACCGGCCCGAAGATCTCCTCGCGGGCGATGCGCATCGACTGCTGGACATCGGAGAACACGGTGGGAGCGAAGAAGAAACCGCGTTCCGGCACCGGGCACGGGCTGGTCCAGCGCTGCGCGCCCTCGGCGTCACCGGACTCCACGAGTCCCTTGATCTTCGCGAGCTGCTCGGCGGAGTTGATCGCGCCGATGTCGGTGTTCTTGTCCAGCGGGTCGCCCAGCCGCAACGTCGAGACGCGGTAGCGCAGCTTCTCGAGCAGCTCTTCGGCGATGGACTCCTGCACCAGCAGGCGCGAGCCCGCGCAGCACACGTGGCCCTGGTTGAAGAAGATCCCGTTGACGATCCCCTCGACGGCCTGGTCCAGCGGCGCGTCGTCGAAGACGACGTTCGCCGCCTTGCCGCCCAGCTCCAGCGTCAGCTTCTTCGCAGTGCCCGCGATCTGGCGCTGGATGGCCTTGCCGACCTCGGTCGACCCGGTGAAGGCGACCTTGTTCACGTCGCCGTGGCCCACCAGCGCGGCGCCGATGTCCCCCGCGCCGGGCAGGATGTTCACCACGCCGGGCGGGAGTTCGGCCTGCTGGCAGATCTCCGCGAACACGAGCGCGGTCAGCGGCGTGGTCTCCGCGGGCTTGAGCACCACGGTGTTGCCGGTGGCCAGCGCGGGCGCGATCTTCCAGGCCAGCATCAGCAGCGGGAAGTTCCACGGGATGACCTGGCCCGCGACACCGAGCGGCTTCGGGTTCGGGCCGTAGCCGGCGTAGTCGAGCTTGTCGGCCCAGCCGGCGTGGTAGAAGAAGTGCGCGGCGGCCGTCGGCACGTCGGAATCGCGCGATTCCTTGATCGGCTTGCCGTTGTCGAGGCTTTCCAGCACGGCCAGTTCCCGAGACCGCTCCTGGATCAGGCGCGCGATGCGGAACAGGTACTTGGCGCGTTCGGAGCCCGGCATCTTGGACCAGACGCCTGTGTACGCCTTGCGTGCGGCCTTAACCGCACTGTCCACATCGGACACCGACGCGGTGCCGACCTCGGCGAGCACCTCCTCGGTGGCCGGGTTGATCGTCTTGAGCGGCTCACCCGAGCCGTCGACGAATTCGCCGTTCACGAACGGCCGGTAATGCGGTTTGAGGTTCGCGAGGTCGCGCGATTCGGGCGCGGGCGCGTACTCGAAGATGCCCATGGATCAGTCCACCGTCACGTAGTCGGGACCGCTGTAGTGGCCGTCGGCCTGGGTGCGGCGCTGCAGCAGGAGGTCGTTGAGCAGGCTGGACGCCCCGAACCGGAACAGATCCGGGTTCAGCCACTGCTCGCCGGCGACCTCGTGCACCGCGACCAGGTACTTGATCGCGTCCTTGGTCGTCCGGATGCCACCGGCCGGTTTGACGCCGCGCAGTTCACCGGTCTGGACGAACCAGTCGCGGACGGCCTGCAGCATCACGTGGGTGACCGGCAGCGTCGCGGCGGGCGAGACCTTGCCGGTGGAGGTCTTGATGAAGTCGCCGCCCGCCAGCAGCGCGAGCCAGGACGCGCGGCGGACGTTGTCGTAGGTGGCGAGCTCACCGGTTTCGAGGATGACCTTGAGGTGAGCGCTGCCACAGGCGGCCTTGATGGCCTGGATCTCCTCGAAGACCTCCAGGTACCGGCCTTCCAGGAACGCGCCGCGGTCGATCACCATGTCGATCTCGGCGGCGCCGGCGTCGACGGCGATCTTGGTGTCGGCCAGCTTGATCTCGCGGCTCGTGCGGCCGGCCGGGAAGCCGGTGGCCACACTCGCGACGTGGATGCCGGTGCCGCGAAGCGCCTCGACAGCCGTTTCGACCATGTCCGGGTACACGCACACGGCCGCGACCCGCGGGGTGTCCGGGCGTTCCGGATCCGGCCGCATGGCCTTCGCGGCGAGCGCACGGACCTTGCCCCGGGTGTCGGCGCCTTCGAGGGTCGTCAGGTCGACCATCGAAATGGCGGTGTCGATCGCCCAGAGCTTGGCGGCCTTCTTGATGCTGCGCGTGCCGAGTCCCGCGGCCCGCTGCTCGACGCCGACCTGGTCGACACCAGGCAGCCCGTGCAGGAACCGGCGCAGGCTCGCCTCGTCGCGAGTCGCGTCCGCCAGCGGCGACGGGGTGTCCGTCGCCGCTGACGAGCTGGTCGTAGCTGTCATACGGGTGAGTGTAAGCGGCCTACAGGCTGGGCACCGGGGCCTGGGCGGCCGCCCTGGTCGGGACCACCGGCGAGCAGAACTCGGAGATCATCGGTAGCTGACGTTTGAGCGCGGCCTCCGGCGACGCTGTGAGGTCCACGGTGGCCAGCGTGGAGATGTTCTTGCCGGAATCGTCGTGGAAGCTGAGGGTGGCGAACCCCGGCAGATCGCCGCCGTGTCCCCAGACGGAGATGTCCTCGGCGCAGGCGCCCGCCGTCTTGAGGTTCAGCTTCATCAGGCCGAGGCCGTACTCCATGCCGCCGCCCACCGGGACCGTCTTCCTCATCTCGGCCACCAGATCGGCGGGCAGCAGGCGCCCGCCGAGCAACGCCTCGAAGAAGCGGTTGAGGTCCTTGGCCGAAGACACCATGCCGCCCGCGCCGAAGTAGCGCGAGTAGTTGTAGGTGGTGACGTCGGTGAGGCCGCGCGGCGCGTCGTACAGCTGCTCGTAGCCGCGGGCTGCCGGGCGGAGCAGGAACGGGAGGTCGCGGGGGAGCGAGGTGTCGCGCAGGTGCAGAGGCCCGGTGACGCGCTCGGCGAGCGCGCGTTCCAGCGGCTTCCGGGTGACCTTCTCGACCAGCAGGCCGAGGACGTTGTAGCCGGTGTTCGAGTACGCCCAGCCCGTTCCGGGTTTGAACTGCAGCTGCTGCTTCGTGACGCTCAAGCGGATCTGGTCGTCGCTGTCGAAGTGCTCGAAGCGTTCGGTGTCGACCTCCGGCCCGGACGCCCAGGTGTCCTCGGGGGCGAGATCACGCGGTAGACCGCTGGTGTGCTGCAGCAGCTGGCGGACGGTGATCGGCTCCGGATACGGCAGCAGCCCAGGCAGGTAGCGCCGCACGGGCTCGTCCAGCCCGACGCGCTTTTCCGCCACGAGCTGCAGGACCAGCGTCGCGACGAACACCTTCGACACACTCGCGATCCGCCAGCGGCCCGACGCGTCGGGCTTGCCCGGCCGGTCGATGTCCGCGACGCCGCTCACGCCGCGGAATCCGTCGGAGACGGCGACCATGCCGGGGATGCCCGCGGCGACGGCCGCGTCCATCGCGGTCTGGCGCGGATCGGCGTCCTCGGCGGCCACCGCCGGGAAGGCGGTGACGGAAAGCGTTGCGGCACAAACGATCGCGACGAAACTTCGGCGCATCGGACCATCCCCCCCAGTGTGTGTTCAGCCTTCGATTCCAGGCACGTCCTTCTTGCGTGGCTTCCGCTTCACGACGACCCCACCCCAGAATGCCAGGCCGGTGACCTTCACGGTGGGCGCCGTCGGCGGCGCCGGGGGAGTCCCGGCACGATCCTCCAGTTCGAAGGCGCCCATGAAGCCGATTCCGGTGACGTCCACGTTGATGTCGTCGGGCACGATGATGTCGATCCCGCCCATGATCGCGACCGCGGTGATCGTCGAATGCTTCTCGGCGAACCGCGCGTGCCGCAGGTCGAGCTCGGCGCCGCCCCAGAACGCGAAACTGTTGTGCTGCGGCGGGACCACCCAGCTGCCCTTGCGCGACGCGCCCGACATGACGGCGATCGAGGCGCCGGAGCCCGGATGCCCGCCGATCCGGTCGTCGGGCAGGCCCAGCGCGCGCGAGGTCGCCGGCTCGATCGCCGACCGCGAATGCTGCGGCAGATCCGCGGTGACCGGTTTGAGGTCTCCGACGGTCTTGGCCGCGTAGACGACGGTGAGCCGTTCTTCCAGCTCGTTGATGGTGATGCGCCCTTCGGACATCGCCGCGTGCAGCACCTGCGCGACCTGCTCGCGGTCGGCGTCGGAGATGCGCATCTGTTCGGGGCCCGGCAGGGCCGGCTCTTCACTCACCTGGAGGAGCCTAGCGCCGAGGAGAAGGCCAAGCGTCCATCTTCTGGTCGACAGTGGCATCCTCCGGTGATGGGGAACTCACTACCCGGCGCCGTCGAGCTGCCGGATGGGATCAAGGTGCGCGGACGGGGCCTGGGTCGCCCCTGGCCAGAAGGGCCCTCGCCGGATTTCGGACTGTATTTGGGCGGCGCGAAGCTGCGCCGGAAGCACGATCACAAAATGGACTGGGAGCGGGCGTGGATCCGCTGGCCCGACTTCCTCCTGCCGACGGACTGGGCGGACGCGCGACGCCGGATCGTCGACCTGCACACCCGGGCGGCGGCGGGCGAAGGCGTCGAGGTCGCCTGTTACGGCGGAGTGGGGCGGACCGGCACGGTGCTGTCCTGTCTCGCCACCCTTTCGGGGCTGAGCGCCGACGAGGCGGTGGCGTGGGCGCGGGCCAACCACGACAAGCGTTCGGTGGAGACGCCCTGGCAGCGCCGCTGGGTCGGCTGGTTCGCGCGGCAGACGTGACGGGCTAAATTGACCGGCATGGATGTGCACGTCGTTGATCACCCGCTGGCCAAGGCCAGGCTCTCCACCATGCGCGACGCGCGCACAGACAGCGCCGCCTTCCGCGCGGCGCTGCACGAACTGACCGTCATGCTGGTGTACGAAGCCACGCGCGACATGCCCGTGCGGATCGAGCGGATCCACACCCCGGTAGCGCGCACCGACGGCTACGCGCTGGCGAGTCCGCCGCTGCTCGTGCCGGTGCTGCGGGCCGGGCTCGGGATGGCGGACCAGGCGCACAAGCTGATCCCGGACGCCCAAATGGGCTTCGTCGGTCTCGCGCGCGACGAGGAGACGCTCAAGCCGACGCCGTATCTCGAGTCGCTGCCCGAATCGCTCGCCGACCGGCCGGTGATGGTGCTCGACCCGATGCTGGCGACCGGCGGGTCGATGGAGTACACGATCCGGCTGCTCACCGACCGCGGCGCCACCGACGTCACCGCGATCTGCGCGCTGGCGGCTCCCGAAGGCATCGAGCATCTGAAGAAGACCGGGCTGCCGCTGCGGGTGGTGACCGCGAGCATCGACGAGCGGCTGAACGACTCCGGGTTCATCGTGCCGGGTCTCGGTGACGCCGGGGACCGGCAGTACGGGGCCGTCTGACGCCGCCGGATCGCGTTTAGCCCGCTAAACGCGATCCGGCCGGTTCGCAACAACTCCGCCGTCGCCGGCCACTGACAGATGTGACCAGAACAGTGACCGGAACGGTGGGGGTGCCGGTGGACTCGTGCGAACCTCCTCCCGACAGGAGCGACACGGAGCTTTGGCGGGCGGCCGCGGGCGGTGACCACGCGGCGTTCACCGAGCTGTTCGAACGGCATGTGCAGCCGGTGTGGAACCACGCCTACCGGCTCACCGGATCGTGGGCGTCGGCCGAAGACCTGACGTCGACGACGTTCCTCACCGCTTGGCGACGCCGGGCGGACATCACGCTCATCCGCGACAGCGCGTTGCCCTGGCTGTACACCGTCGTGGGCAACCTCGCGCGCAGCGAACACCGCAGCACCGGGCGGCGGCTCCGGCTCGTCCGGCGCCTGCCGGAGCCCCGGTCGGTGTCCGACCACGCCGACAGCGTCGTCGACCAGCTCGACGGCGAAGACCGCCTTCGGCAGGTGCTCGCCTTGGTCGCGAAGCTGCCGAAATCGCAGCGGCAAGCCGTCGAACTCTGCCTGCTCGGCGATCTCTCCTTCGCCGACGCCGCCGAACTGCTCGGCGTCGCCGAGGTGACCGTTCGCGCCCACATCTCGCGGGCCCGTACGCAGCTGCGGGCCGCCCTGGAGGAGAAATGACCGACGACCTCGGCCTGCCCGGCAGGCGCGAACTCCCCCCGGAAGTGCTCGACAACCTGCGGATGTCCCTGCGCGAGGGAATGGGAAAACCCGAACGGCGGCGATGGCCGATCGTCGCAGCCGCGGCCGCCGTCGTGCTGGTCCTCGCGGGCGCTCTGGTCACGACCGTGCTCATCCGGGAACCGGACGGGCAGGGTCCCGTCGTCGCGAACCCTGACTTCTCCCTCGACTGGCCGAAGGCGGAGGAGGCGATGAACCGGTGCTGGGCGGCGCTCCAGTCTCACGGCAGGGCCGGTGGCTTCTCCGCCCGTGAGGAATGGATGCCACAGTTCACCGTCGCCCCTTCTTGGACGTCCGTGACGGTGGTCGCGGTGCGCGCCGGCGGCAAGGTCTTCTTCTGTGAGACCACGTCGATCACGGCGACGGTGTCCGATCCGGACGCCGCCCCCACCTACGCCACGGGGACCAAGGCCGCGGCACTGCTGATGAGCCGCGCCGGAACGGTCGCCGGGGTGGCCGACCCCGGCTGGGAGAAGATGGAACTCTTCAGCCGGACCGCCGATTCGACGGCCTCGTCCGAGGTGCCGATCTTCCGGAACGGGAACCTCTTCGTGGTGCTTTCGCAGTCCAAACCCTCGCGGACCACGTATTCGGTCGGGCCGTATACCGGCGAGCCGGGCGACGGCGTCAACGTCGCTCCGCACGGCCTCCGGCCCGCGCCCGAACCGGCTGTGACGGTCATCGATCGCATCCCGCCCGTGGTGCCGGACCGGAGCACACCGGCGGGAATGTTCTTCCAGACCTGCGTGGAGGGAGCGACCGAACCGCTGCCCGACGTCGATGTGTACGAGACCGGGACGCTGCTCGAAGGCGATGACGTCAAGGTGGTCGTCGCCCGGTTCGGCGACAGGTTCGTCGTCTGCCAGGGCGGGCTCGGGTATCGCGACGGAACGAGCGAGTACTACCGCGTCTTCACCCAGCCGGACGCCGCCCCGCGGTCAGTCGGCAAACTGTCGACCGAAACCCTCGGCGGATCCGAGCAGGGTGGGGCCGGCAGCGCGAAGAGCCCGTTCATCGGGATCGTTCCGCGGACCGCGGCGACGGTGAAGCTCGATTTCGGGGCGGGCAAGAAGGTCGACGCGGTCGTCACCGACGGGACTTTCGCGGTCTGGCGCCCGGAGCTCCCCGGGGCGATGGACCCGAATGGGCAGGTGGGCGTGGTCGTCCTCGATGCAGAAGGGAAGACACTCCACGAAGGCACCCTTCCGCTCTACTGACCTGCGTTTAGCGGGCTAAACGCGATCCGGCCTGCTTGGGGTGCACGGGAAGTACATGAAGGGGGCCTTCACGGAGCTAGGCGCAAGGGTGGGGGCCTTCATGTACTTGGGCGTGGCCGGGCGGACCTGCGTTTAGCGGGCTAAACGCGATCCGGTGACGGCTGCCGAGGTGGTGAAGGCCTCCTTCGCCCGTGAAGGTGGGCAAGGAGGCCTTCACGGCATCCGCAGCGGGGGGCAGTCCAGCACAGATCGCGTTTAGCCCGCTAAACGCGGGTCACCGGCGCAGCCAGCCGGAGGCGTTCACCCGCAGCGCGGTCTCGTAAGCCGTGCTCACGGTGTACTGCTCTGGAAGGTTCCCGTTCAGCTCCAGCGACACGAGCCCGTGCACGAATCCCCAGCAGGCCACCGTGACGACCTCGGGCGGCACGTCGAGGAAGACGCCGTCGGCGACGGCCTTGCGGATCGTCCCCTCCAGCGGCGCCATCGTGGCGCGGGCTCGCTCGGACATCTCCTCCGCCGGTTCGAAACCCGGCACCGACTTCGTGAACATGATCGCGTAGAGATGCGGGTCGGCCAGCGCGCTTTCCCGGTACGCGACGCCGAGCCGCACCAGGTCCTCGACCGGGTCGCCGCTCAGCGTGACCCCGGCCATCCGGCGGCCGAAGCGGCGGAAGCCCTCGGTGAACAGGGCGCTGACGAGGTCCGTTTTCCCGCCGAAGAGTGAATAGACCGCGGTGGTGGACGTGCCGACGTCGGCGGCCAGTTTGCGGAGGCTCAGCGCCTTGGGGCCGTCGGCCGAGATGAGCTCACCGGCGCGGTCCAGCAGTTTCAGCCGGAGGTTCTCGTCGTGCGTCCTGGGACGGGGCATGCGCGGAGGGTATCGCAACGCTGTTATCGATCGCTCGGATTCGGAGTTGACCTGGAGCGCACTCCAGGTCGTAGTGTCGTTCGCATGAGCTACTCGATAGCGGAAGCCGCGCGACGTAGCGGACTGTCCATCGACACTCTCCGGTACTACGAGCGCATCAAACTCGTCGAGCCCCCGGCGCGGGACGCGGCCGGGCGCCGCGCCTACAGCGATGACGACCTCGGGTGGCTGGCGTTCCTGACCAAGCTCCGCCTGACCGGCATGCCCATCAAGCGGATGCGGGAGTACGCCTCCCTGCGCCACCACGGGGCGGCGAGCGCGGGCAGGCGCAAGGCGATCCTCGTCGACCAGCGCAAATCGGTCGCCGACCGGATCGCCGAGCTGCAGACCTGCCTCGACATCCTCGACTACAAGATCGACCACTACGACCAGGTGGAACGCAAGGTGCTCGGCACCGGAGCCACCGTGGAGGGAATTTCAGCGTGATCAGCACCAGGAGGCTCGGCGGCCTGGAGGTCGGGGCCCAGGGTCTCGGCTGCATGGGGATGAGCCAGGCCTACGGCGTCCGCGACGACGACACGGAGTCGATCGCCACCGTCCACCGCGCCCTCGAACTGGGCGTGACCCTGCTCGACACCGCGAACGTCTACGGCGCCGGAGCGAACGAAGAGCTCGTCGGCCGCGCGATCGCGGGCAAGCGGGACCAGGTCGTCCTGGCGACCAAGTTCGGCATCGTCTGGGATCAGGACGGCGGGATGTCCGCGCGCGGCGACGCGGCGTACGTCAAGCAGAGCTGCGAAGAGTCCCTTCGACGGCTGAACGTCGACCATATCGACCTGTACTACCAGCACCGGGTCGATCCGAACACGCCGGTCGAGGAGACCTGGGGCGCGCTCGCGGAGCTGGTCCAAGAGGGCAAGATCCGTTACGCCGGGATCTCCGAGGCCAGCGCCGAGACGATCCGCCGCGCCCACGCCGTCCACCCGGTGACGGCGTTGCAGAGCGAGTGGTCGCTGTGGACTCGCGGCATCGAAGGCGAGATCCTCTCGACCGTTCGCGAGCTGGGCATCGGCATCGTGCCGTTTTCGCCGCTGGGCCGCGGTTTCCTCACCGGTGGCGTGACGTCGGTGAAGGAACTTCCGGCGGACGACCTGCGCCGCGGGCTGCCCCGGTTCGCCGAGGGCAACTTCGAGCGCAACATGGCGATCGTCGAGGCGTTGCGCGCGCTGGCCGAGCAGAAGGGCGTCACCGCCGGGCAACTCGCGCTCGCGTGGGTGCAGGCGCAGGGTGACGACGTCGTGCCGATCCCGGGCACCAAGCGCCGCAAGTACCTCGAAGAGAACGCCGCCGCGGCGGAGCTGAAACTGTCCGAAGTGGACATCGAAGCCATCGAAAAGGCCGCGCCCGCCGAGGCGTTCGCCGGTGAGCGTTACCCGGAGCGGCTCGCCCGCGCCGCCGGTAAGTAAAACCCCACAGAATTGCGAGAGAGATCATGACGGGTTCCACCCTGCCCACCCGCAGGCTCGGCACGCTGGAAGTCGGCGCGCAGGGGCTCGGCTGCATGGGCATGAGCGAGTTCTACGGCCAGGGCGACGACACCGAATCGATCGCGACGATCCACCGCGCGATCGAACTGGGCGTCACCCTGATCGACACCGCCGACATGTACGGCTTCGGCCGCAACGAGGAACTGGTCGGCCGCGCCTTGGCGGGTAAGCGGGATCAGGTCGTGCTGGCGACCAAGTTCGGCATCGTGCGCGACGAGGCGGATCCCGCGAAACGCGGGATCCGGGGCGACGAATTCTATGTGCGCCAACAGGTCGAGGCTTCGCTTCGCCGGTTGAACGTCGACCACATCGACCTCTACTACCAGCACCGCGTCGACCCGGACGTGCCGATCGAGGAGACCGCGGGCGCCCTGTCCTCGCTGGTCGAGCAGGGGAAGATCCGGCACATCGGGCTGTCCGAGGCCGGTCCGGACACCATCCGGCGGGCGCACGCCGTGCATCCGGTGACGGCGGTGCAGACGGAATGGTCGCTGTGGTCGCGCGACATCGAGAACGAGGTCGTCCCGGTCTGCCGTGAGCTCGGCATCGGGCTGGTGCCGTATTCCCCGCTGGGCCGCGGTTTCCTCACCGGCCGCTTCAAGTCCAAAGAGGACTTCGCGGACGGGGACTTCCGGCAGACGACGCAGCCTCGGTTCGCCGAAGGGAATCTGGAACGGAACCTGGCGATCGTCGAGGCGTTGCGCGCGCTGGCCGAGCAGAAGGGCGTCACCGCCGGTCAACTCGCGCTCGCGTGGGTGCAGGCGCAGGGTGACGACGTCGTGCCGATCCCGGGCACCAAGCGCCGCAAGTACCTGGAAGAGAACGTGGCTTCCGTCGGCCTGAAGCTGACCGCCGAGGACGTCGCCGCGATCGAGGCGGCGGTCCCGGCCGACGCGGTCGCTGGGGAACGCTACCCCGAAGCGGCCATGCGCCTGCTGTCCCGCTGAACACGGCAAAGCCGGCGCCCCCGTTCGAGGGGCGCCGGCTTTTCGTTGTCAGAGCAGGGAATTGACCGCGTCGACGACACCGTCGACGGCCACGGTCTGCTGTTCGCGGGTCGCGAGCCCGCGAACGGTCACGTTTCCGGCGTCCCAGTCTTCCTGGCCGACGATCACCACGGCACGGGCCCCGGCCTTGTCCGCCCGGGTGAGCTCCTTGCCCAGCTTGCGGAGCTCGACGGGCGTGGACGTGCGCAGCCCGGCCTTCCGGAGCCGTCCGGCGACCTCGCGCGAGGCGTCGGTGAGCTCTTCGATCACCGGGATCACCACGACGTCGACCTCGCTGCGCGGCTTCGGGGTGAGGCCGTGGGTGTCGAGGAAGTCGATCAGCGTGACGTCGCCCATGCCGAAGCCGATCCCGGGGATCTGCTGCGACGTGAACAACGACGCCAGGTCGCTGTACCGGCCGCCGCCGAAGAGGGCGCGACGGTTCTCCGGAGAGGTGTCGAAGACCTCGAACACGGTCGATGTGTAGTACGCCAGCCCGCGCACGATCATCGGATCGAACGTGATCAGGTCCGCGGCGCCGCTGTTCAGCACCTTGACCAGGTTCGAGTTCTCCTTGACCTGCTCCGGCAGCTCGTCGAGCAGGGCCGCGCCGGAGGTCAGGATCTCGGTCAGCTTCTCGAACTGCTTGTCGGTCAGCCCGATCTCGGCGGCGGTGTCGCTCAGCTTCGTGCGGTCCGACTTCTCCCAGCGGTCCACCAGGGTGAACACCTGCGGCAGCTGCTCCGGGGTCACGCCGACGATGTCGGTGAGCGCCGAAGAGAGCAGATTCCGGTCGTTGGCCCGCACCTGGAACATGTCCGGCGTGGCGCCGAGCGCGCTCATCATGTCGTGGACGAGCTCGAAGATCTCGATCTCGCAGTTCGCGCTGTCCGAACCGAAGATGTCCGCGTTGATCTGCCAGTGCTCGCGGACCCGCCCGCGCTGCGGCCGCTCGTAGCGGTGGCAGTTCGGGTGGCTGTACCAGCGCACCGGGAACTGCAGCGATTTGGCGTTGCCCGCGATCATCCTGGCGACCGACGGCGTCATCTCCGGGCGCAGCGCCAGCCGCTCGCCGCCCTTGGTGGTCAGCGTGTACAGCTGCTGGTCCGCGATCTCCTGCCCGGACTTCCGCTCGTAGATCTCGGCGGGTTCGAGGATCGGCCCGTCGTAGCGGAGGAAACCCCGGAGTTCGAGCACGTCGTAGAGATGGCCGAACACCTGCGTCCGGACGGACATCTCGGCGGGCAGGAAGTCGCGGGTCCCCTTGGCGGGGGCTGTCGGCAGGTATTCAGGCACGTCAACAAGCTTAACCAGCGAAGGCGACGCCGTACGCGGTGGTCAGAATCGCCGCTCCGAGCAGCACCGCACCGGCACTGGTGACCCGCCCGCCGAGCTTGCCCTTGCCCGGTGCCAGGTGCAGGAAGAAGCCGCCGGACTGGGCGAGCACGCCGAACAGCAGCAGGAAGCAGACGATCCACAGCGCGGTGCTCGGGAGCCCTGTCTGCCCCAGGATCTGCAGCGCGACCAGCGCGAGAACCAGCAGGACGCCGGCGTGCGCGTGGCCGGCGCGGAACATCCCGCGCTGGTGTTCGGTCAGTTTCCGGTCATGCAGGACACCCATCAGCGCGTAGCCGCCGTACATCACCGTGGGCAGGGAAACGAGCGCGATGACGGTGAAGAGCCTGATCGGGCCTTCCATGGTTGTTCCTTTCGCCGCAGGGGAGGCCAATGATAACACTGTTTTAAAACGCTGTCACCAAAGTTGTCGTCCCGCTTTCGGGAGCCGGTCGGGTTGGTCGTGAGTGGCGATTCAGGTTCTCTTGCCGTCAAGACGCTGCCGGGTGTGGCGAGGGGGACTTTCGCTGCATCGGACGCGGGGATCCCCTGTGTCCCCCGCGGCCGCGGTGCTGGTGTCGCGAAAGCCACTTTCGGGACATCAGGCGTCGCGAAAGTGGCTTTCGCGACACGTCTTGTCCACGAGCCACCCGTCGGCGCCGAGTAGGCCGGACTCGATCAAGCCGAGCCGCTCGCCACCACTCCGCGCGAAAGGACCAGACGAACGTTCCGGAGCGCGGAAAGGTCGGCGAGCGGATCGCCGTCGACCACCAGGACGTCGGCGCTCAAACCGGGGGCGAGCCGCCCGGTGACGTCGGAGAGGCCGAGCCCGGCGGCGGAGTCCTCCGTCGCGATTTCGAGGATCCGGCGCCTGCCGAAACCGAGCCATTCGTAGAGTTCGAGGGCGCCGACGGGATCGTCGAAGACCGACCCGGGCAGCCCGGCGTCCGTCCCCGCCAGCAGCGGGACACCCAGTTCCTCCAGCCAGGACAGCCGTCCGTAGACGGTCTTCGCGAGTTCCTCGCCCATGCGCTCGGCCAGCATCCGCCAGTTGCGGCTGCTCGTCGAACACGCCGCGATGCCCTCGGCGGCCATGCGCTTGGCGACGCCCTCGCGCCGGTCCTGGCGCTGGGGCCCGGTCATCCAGGTGCAGTGCTCGATCGTGCGGACACCCGCCTCGACCGACGCCTCGATCGCGTCGGAGCCGTGGGCGTGCGCCGCGACCGGGAGCCCGTGGCGCGCCGCGTGCTCGACGATCAGCCGCAGCGCCCGGACGTCGAACTGCGATTCCCACATGTCCGCGCCGCCCTCGGTGATCTGGCCGCCGCTGGCCATCACCTTGATCACGTCCGCGCCGGCGGCCGCGTTGGCGTCGATCACGGCCCGGATCGCGTCGTCGCCGCCGACCTCGCCGCCGAAGAAATGGCAGTGTCCTTTGAGGACGGTCAGTGGTGCTCCCGCGGTCAGCAGGCGCGGCGCGGCGGATCCTTCGAGCTCGGCTCGGACCCGCGCGCCCAGCGCGTCACGATCGCCGAGATCCCGCACCGTCGTGACGCCGCTGCGCAGCAGCTGTCCCAACCGCTCCTTGGCGCCCGCTCGGAGGGTGTCGTCGTCGCTCGCCAGGAAGTTCGGCAGCATCTCGCGGGATGCGTCGAAGGCCAGGTGCACGTGGGCGTTGAACAGGCCGGGCAGCAAAGTCGCACCGGGGAAGTCGAGCCGTTCGGCGTCCGGCGACGACTGGGCCACGACCTCGGCGCGAGGGCCTGCCGCGAGGATCCGGCCACCCTCGACGAGAACCGCGCCGTCTTCGACCGGCGTGCTCGGGCGCGGCAGGACGCGGCCGGCCGTCAGCAGCAGTTGTGCGGTCATGCCTCGCTCCTGGAGACGGCGGCGGACAAGGCGAGCAGCGGCCGGACGTCGGATTCGATGTCGGAGGCGCCGCCCGGGAGCACGAGTTTCGCCCGCCCGTCGGTCTCCTCGCCGGCGGTCTGCCTGGCGATCGCCGTCTTCAGCGCTTCCGCCGCCGCCCGCGGATCGTCGGCGGCGAGCGCGGTGAGATCCGTTTCCAGATAAGGGCTCAGCTGCACGAGCCCGTCCCGGATCTCGATCACGCGACGGTAGTACCGGCGGTGGACCGTACGCGGGCGCCACCGCTCCCACCTGCCCTGTGGCGTGGTCCGCAGCACGATGTTCGGGTAGACCCCGGCCAGTGCGGTCCACAACGGGGTGAGTTCGTCGTGGTGACGCCGGTGCTGACGGCGGCGTCGTAGCGCGGCGAACCGCGCACGGGCGCCGGGATAGGTGATCCCGGCCAGGAAGAGCACGATCCCGAGGAGTACCAGCGGGACGGCGACGGTGAGCAGCAGCGGGATCGACGGCCCGAACGCCCACGCGATCACGATGTAGAGCGCGCGGAACACACTGCCGACGGAAAGGCAGATCAGCCCGGCGGCGCTGAGTTTCAATCCGGTCTTCAGATGGCGGTCCGCGGTGCGGATGTAGCGGAAGATCCACCAGGCGCAGGCGGAGAGGCCGTAGATCAGGTAGATCCCGGCGCCCAGGTAGAACAGCGCCACGCCGGGGATGTGAACGAGCTTCGGGCTCAGCGCGAGCCCGCGCACCTCCGGCGGGGTAAGGGACATGGCGACCAGCATCAGCGCGATCGCGCCGGACAGCGGGATCAGTTCGAACAGGACGCGCTTCGGGCGGCGCGGGCCCAGCGCGGAGCCGAGGAAGACGATCAGCAGCGCGCACACCCCGATGGCGAGCAGGATGTTGTTGACCAGGCGGCCCGTGCCCTTGCCGGTCAGGCCGTCGAGCCAGGCGACGATCACCTTCTGCTGGGCGAGGAAGGAGCCGGCGACGCAGACGATCGTGATGGTGATCGCCCAGTTCGGCAGCAGCCGCGGCGCCCGGTACGTCTGATAGATCCGCCAGGCGAGCGCGGTCGCGAACAGCACCATCGCCACGACGTTGATGGGGGAGAACAGTGAGGTCACAGCCACCCTTGATGGTCGCCCAGCGCGCCTTGGACACGGCGGACGTCATCGTCGTCGGCGCGACGGGGAATCGTGTAGTTCAAGACCGACGCCCATTCGAGGATGATGGTCGCCACGGTCTCGGCTTCCCATTCGTGCGCCTCATCGTAGGAGGTGCGGCGTAAGGCGCGGTGTACCGCGTCGCCGTCGAGCCCGGTGGCGGGGCCACGCAGGAAGTCGGCGGGTTCGGCGTCGCCGCCGGGATGGTGATCGGCGAGCATATGCCCGAGTTCGTGCAGGATGATGTGATCCTGGTGGGACTTCGTGGTCTCCTGCTGGAAGAAGATGTAGTCCGCCGAACCGGTGGCGATCCAGCAGCCGAACGGGCCGGGGACCTCCAGCGGATACGGCATCAGCCGGATCGGCCTGCCCCGCTGTTCGCCGAGCCGCTCGCAGAGCACGCCGACGTCGAGCGGCGGCTCGATGTCGAGCTTGTTCAACATCTTGCGGCAGCGTTTGCGGAGCTCCCGTTCCTTCATCGGCTTTCGTCCGGCTGGTCGCGCTCGGCCCGTTCGTATCGCTCGACGAGCTCCAGCAGGTCCATCACCTGGCGACGGCCCTGCGGGGAAAGCTCCTGCGCGCGCATGGCCATGAGCTTCGCCTCTCCGACGGGCTGCGCTTCCTGGTCTTCGAAGAAATAGGTGATCGGAACGCCGAACAGTTTCGCCAGCGCCTCGACGTAGTGGATCTTCGGATTGACGCGTTTACCCGTGGCGAGCTGCTGGAGGTACGCGGGCGACATGGTGGGCCCGCCGGCGCGATCGATCGCCGCGGACAGCTCGCGATAGCTGTGCGGGGCGCCTTCGTTCGCGCGCGCCGAATCGATCAGCGCGCTCAGTTTCTGGGCGAAGGTCTGGTACGGCGACATGACCCCCCATCCGTTCACTGGTCCCGTTCCGTAGTGGGAGTGTAACGCGATACAGCCTGTCCGCAGCTGTTGACAGCGCATGTATGCAGTGGTTTACAGTTGTCAAGCGGTTTCGTGCCGTGTCCGGTCTCTCACTCCGGAATCCGTGCCCTGGGGGTGTACGGACGCCGGAGTGAGAGCCGTTGTTCCCGGTGGGTGCACAAGATCGTGCCGGATGTAGTACGCTGAGGCGGCCAAGGTCGATCGCCGTCACGGCGAACCCTTGGTCTCGGCCTGTTGCCGGAGGTCGACCCCCAGGGCTTCCGGTGACAGGCCCCTTACTTTTCTCCCGAAACGCGTCAGGGCATCAGGGTGGCGGCCAGGGTGCCGCCCAGTTCGAAACAGGCTTCCAGTTCCGCTTTGCCCGGTTCGCCGGTGACGAGCACCGGGGAAGCCGCGCTCTCCCACCCGAGTCCGGTCGTGATGGCCTCGATCCCGCGCACGGTGCCGGACGTGTCGTTGTTGCCGTGCACGAAGAACCCGAACGGCCGACCGCGCGTGGAATCCAGGCACGGGTAATAGACGGTGTCGAAGAAATGCTTCAGCGCGCCGGACATGTACCCCAGATTCGCCGGGGTGCCGAGCAGGTAACCGTCGGCCTCCAGGACGTCGGGCACGGTCGCGCCCAGCGCCGCGCGGCGCACGACGTCGACGCCCTCGATGTCCGGATGGTTCGCGCCGGAAAGCACGGCTTCGAACATCGCCTGCGTCGAGGGCGACGGCGTGTGGTGGACGATCAGCAGCTTCGGCATGTCAGGCCAGCCGGGACTCGATGTCGGTTCGCAGCGCGGACAGCCGCGCGTCCGCGGCCGCGCGCGCCTCGGCGAGATCGCCGGAGACCGGCTCCTTGATCTGCAGGTACGCCTTCAGCTTCGGCTCGGTCCCGGACGGCCTGATCACGACGCGCAGGCCCTCGCCGGTCAGGCGGAGGACGTCGGCGTCGGGAAGGAGGTCCTCCATCGTGACGTCGGTGCCGCCCAAGGACACCGGGGGAGTGGCGCGCAGGCCTGCCATCAGCCGCTCCCGCACCGACAGATCGGTGACCCGCAACGAGACCTGATCCGTCACGTGCACCCCGTGCTTCACGGACAGCTCGTCCAGGACGTCCAGTGGCCCGCGGCCGGCGGCGCGCAGGGACGCGGTCAACGACGCGGCGAGCACGGCGGCGGCGATGCCGTCCTTGTCGCGCACGAAACCTGGGTTCACGCAGAGGCCGAGAGCTTCTTCGTAAGCGAAGACGAGCCCTTCGCCCGCGCGGACCAGCCATTTGAACCCGGTCAAGGTCTCCGCGTAGCGCGCCCCGGATTCCTTCGCGATTTCGCCGAGCATCGACGACGACACGATCGTCGTGGCCACCAGCGGATCCGTACTATCCACAGTGGACAGAACATGCCAGCCGAGGAGGACACCGGTTTCGTCGCCGCGCAGCATCCGCCACGAACCGTCCCGCTCGCGCACGCCCAGCGCGCAGCGGTCGGCGTCGGGGTCGAGCGCGATCGCCAGCTCCGCGTCCACTTCGGACGCCAGCGCCAGCAAAAGGTCCGTCGCGCCCGGTTCCTCCGGATTCGGGAAGGCGACCGTCGGGAAGTCGGGATCGGGTACGGCCTGCTCGGCCACCAGGTGGAGGTCGCCGAAACCGGCGCGTTCGAACGCGGCGCGCAGGGTCTCCGCGCCGACGCCGTGCAACGCCGTCGCGGCGATCTTGACCTCGCGCTCCGGGCCACGCGGCAGAAGCGCGACCTTCGCGAGGTACGCGTCCAGGAGTTCGTCGCCCAGCACCTCGGCGCCCGGCTCGCGGGGCACGCTGATCGCCGGGGGAGCGGCTTCGATGGCCCGCTCGATGAGCCCGTCCGATGGCGGGACGATCTGTCCGCCGGACGCGTCGTAAAGCTTGTAGCCGTTGTCGGCCGGGGGATTGTGCGACGCGGTGATCTGGATGCCCGCGACCGCGCCGAGTTCCAGCACGGCGAACGCGAGCACCGGGGTGGGCAGCGGGCCGGGCAGCGTCTTCACCGCGAACCCGGCGGCCGTCAGCACCTCGGCGGCGGCCTTGGCGAAGGCCTCCGAACCGTGCCGCGCGTCGCGGCCGACCACCACGGCCCCGCCCGAATGTCCTTGCGCGGCCAGCCAGGCCGCGACCCCGGCCGTGGTCCGGGTGACGACCGCGACGTTCATCCCGTTGGGGCCCGCGCGCACCGGGCCGCGCAGCCCGGCGGTGCCGAATTCGAGCGGGCCCGCCATCCGGTCCGCGAGCTCGTCCGCCGCACCGGCTTCGCCGCCCATCGCCCGCGCGAGGATGTTCTGCAGCTCGACGCGGGAATCGTCGTCCGGGTCGTCGGCGATCCAGCGGAACGCCCGATCCCGCAGCTCCGAAGTCAAGGAAGTCGTCACCGAGTCAGCCTACGGGTACGTTGGGGAGGGTGCGATTGATCTTCACTTCTCTGGTGAGTCATGGTCATCTCTATCCCCTACTACCGCTCGCCGTCGCCGCTCGCGACGCCGGGCACGAAGTCCTGTTCGCCACGGGTGACGACATGCTCCCGGTGGTCGAAAAGGCCGGGCTGGCCGCGGAAAGCGCCGGATTCGGCATGCACGAGGCGTTCGCCTCGTTCTTCGGCCCCGACGCCCAGCCCCGTGCCAAGGACGCCCCGCCCGAGTCCTTCTATCCGGTCATCGGGCAGGTTTTCGGGAACGTGCTGCCGCGGCGGTTCGTCGCCGATCTCACGCCGGTGCTGGAACGGCACCGCCCCGATCTCGTCGTCTACGAAAGCGGCAACGCCGGGGGCGCCATCGCCGCCCGGCTCGCCGGGATCCCCGCGATCGGGCACGGTTTCGGCCGGTTCTCGCCGGGCGAGGTCATGGACATCATCCACGGCCGTCTCGCGGAATTCGCGGCGGAAGTCGGTTTCGAGGGCGTGACGCTGCCGTCCTTCGGCGACCCGGTCGTCGACATCTGTCCGGAATCGGTGCAGGCGCCCGATTTCCTGGCGAAAGCGAACAGGATCCCGTTGCGTCCCGTCGGCTGGGCGGAGCCGGGAGATCTCCCGGCGGGAGTGGCGGGGCGGGACACGAGCCGTCCGCTGATCTATCTCACCCTCGGCACCGCTTTCGGTGACGAGGACGTGTTGAAGCGGGCTATCGGCGGGCTGGCGCGGATCGACGCGGACGTCATCGTCGCGGCGGGGCCCACGGTGCAGCCGGAGCAGCTGGGTGAAGTCCCCGGCAACGTCCGCGTCGAGGTGTGGGTGCCGCAGGTCGACCTCCTGCCGCACGTCGATCTCGTGGTCCACCACGGCGGCAGCGGGACGACGCTGGGGGCCTTCGGCGCCGGGCTGCCGCAGCTGGTGCTGCCGCAGGGGGCGGACCAGTTCACGAACGCCGAAGCCGTGGTCGCGGCCGGTGTGGGCGCGCGGCTGCTCGGTGGCGACGCCGTCGAGGACGTCATCTTCGAGCAGGCGCGAAAGCTGCTCACCGACGAAACGGTCCTCGGCGCGGCGCGGAAACTCGCCGACGAGGTCGCCGCGATGCCGTCACCCGCGGAGGTCGCTCAGCGGCTTCCCGAGTTCGCCGGCTGAGAAGCGCGTGAAGGCCCCCTTCCCTCGGCTCAGCCGAGGGAAGGGGGCCTTCACGCGCAAAGGGGTTGTCAGGCGCGGGCGACGAGTTCCTTGAGCAGGGTGCCCATGCGGGTGGCGGACTGGCGTCCCGCCTCCAGGACCTCTTCGTGGTTCAGGGGTTCCCCGGTCATCCCGGCCGCCAGGTTGGTCACCAGCGAAAGCCCGAACACCTCGACCCCGGCGGCTCGGGCGGCGATGGCCTCCAGCACCGTCGACATGCCGACGAGGTCGGCGCCGAGCGTCCGCAGCATGTGGATCTCCGCCGGCGTCTCGAAATGCGGCCCGGTCAGCCCCGCGTAGACCCCTTCTTCCAGCGAAGGGTCGATCTCGCGGGCGAGGTCGCGCAGCCGCTTCGCGTACAGATCAGTCAGGTCGACGAAGTTCGCGCCGACGATCGGCGAGCGCGCGGTCAGGTTCAGGTGGTCGGAGATCAGCACCGGCTGCCCGACCCGGAAGCCCTCGCGCAGGCCGCCCGCGGCGTTGGTCAGCAGCACCGTCCTGGCGCCCGCCGCCGCGGCGGTGCGCACGTTGTGCACGACCGGGTCGATCCCCTTGCCCTCGTAGAAATGCGTGCGGCCCAGCAGGATCAGCGCGCGCTTCTCGCCGACGCGGACCGACCGGACGGTGCCCCCGTGCCCGACCGCGCCAGGCGCGACGAATCCGGGCAGTTCGCCCAGCGGGATCTCCGCCTCGGGCTCCCCGATGACGTCCGCCGCCGGGCGCCAGCCCGAACCCAGCACGACGGCGATGTCGTGCTTCTCGACGCCGGTGCGTTCGGCGATGGCGGCGGCCGCCGCGACCTCGTTCTCACTCATGCGACGAGCGTATCCGGACGGTTCTCACGAGCAGGAACGCCACCAGCCCGAACGGGGACAGGAAGATCGTGAGCGCCAGGATCGGGCCGGTCACCAGCGGGTGGATCCGGTGCTCGCGGGATTCGAGGTACATCCAGCGGGCGATGAACAGGTCGAAGGCGATCAGATGGGCCCAGATCGTGGCCGCCCCGTACGGCGTGCCGGTGAACGCGCTCAGCACGTCGAGGTCGGGCCTGCTCACCGCGGTCCAGAGTTCGCCGAGATGCGCGATGGCAAGCACGAAGTACGGGATCAGCGGCAGCAGCGGCGTCCACGGCGAGGACATGATCCGGCGGGTCCACGACCAGCCCGGCAGGAAGATCATCAGCAGCCAGAACGGCGTCGCCAGCGGGAAGGTCCAGGTGAACAGCGTCTCGACGCTCATCGCGACGATGCCTCCAGCTCCCGCGCCGGCCGCCCGATCGCGATTAGCCCGCTAAAGGCGACGCCCGCCACGAGCAGGGCGAAGGCGGTCAGGGTCTGGGAGTCGGGGGCGACGATCGACTGGCCGCGCAGCGCCTGCCAGGTGAGCAGGGCGAGAAGGCCCGCGTAACCGACGCCGGCGATCACCACGAGCCGCAGCCTGAGGACGTCGTCGCGAAGCCGCGGGTAGCGCGCCGCCAGGACGCCGAGGGCGAACGCGAGCAAGGGGAGGACCTGAAGCCCGTGCAGGCCGAGGAAATGCGGGATCCGCAGGTCGCCGCCGACCGTGCTCCAGCCGAGGATCGGCAGGCCGGGGCCACCGTCGGGGAGCCCGACGGTATGCGCGCCGACCATCGCGGACTGGCCGGTCGCGTCGAGCATGGCCTGCTGGTCCGGGGTCGGGCTGGTCATCAGCGTCGCCAGCGAGAGCCCGAGCACGCCGAGGATCGCGCCGAGCTTGGCCGCCCACGCCGTCGCCCGATCGGGGAGCCGGAGGAACAGGACGGCGATCGTCAGCACGAGATTGACCACCCACAGCACGGCGATCGTCCCGGCCATGACGGCGAAGATCATGGCGTCCAGCGGGGTCTCGTTGTTGAAGTGACTCGCGCGGACGCGGACGGTCTGGACCACCATCAGCGCGTACTCGATGGTGAAGCACACGACGAGGATGTTCGTCAGCCAGTACGCGGTCCGCCGGAACTTCGGCAGGAGCGAGACGAGCCAGCTCCAGGTGAAGAAGTACAGCGCCGCGGAGACGGCGAATTTGAACAGTTTCGCCCAGAGCGGCGCGCCGTTCAGCGTCCGCTGGTCGATCAGCATGGCCAGCACGCACAGCACGGTGATCACGGCGAAGGCCTGGGCCAGGCGATACGAACCGCGGTGCCAGGTGCGGGTTCTCTCGCGGAGATCGGTCAAGATGGTCATGGGTCCCTCCCAGAATGGATAGTCAAGCTCTCCGTTATGGGAACCTAAGCTATCCATCCTGAGAAATCTTCAGGGATGACCCTGGAACCGTCCCCGAGATCGGAGAACGCACGCGTGCGGATGGCCGAACTGAGCGAGAAAGCCGGGCTCCCGGTCGCCACGATCAAGTACTACCTGCGGGAAGGGCTGCTCCCGCCGGGGGAGCGGACCAGCCCCAACCAGGCGAAGTACGGCGAGGGGCACGTCCAGCGGATCAAGCTGATCAGGGCGCTGATGGAGGTCGGCGGCCTGTCGCTCGCGACGGTCGGCGAGGTGCTCGCCGCGGTCGACGCCGGGGAGGCCAGCCCCCACCACATCCTCGGCATCGCCCAGCAGAGCATCACGCCCCCGCGGCAGGTCGCCGACGACGAAGCCCGCGAATGGGCGCTCGCGACGGTCCGTGACCTCACCGAGCGCCGCGGCTGGCCCTGCAAGGAGGACGACCTGGTCATCCAGGCGCTGGTCGGCGTCCTGTGCACGATCCGCGAGGTCGGGCACGGCTGGTACCTCGACCACCTTGACGACTACGCCGAGATCGCCGACCGGACCGCCGACCTGGACTTCGAAGCGATCGCCGGGCTCGAGTCGCTGGAACAGATCATCGAGATCGCCGTCGTGGAGACGCTTCTCGGCGACAGGCTGCTCTCGGTGTTGCGGAGGCTGGCGCAGCAGCGTGCCTCGAAGGCCTACTTCGCCCAGCACGCCGACGGCGAAGCCGATCAAGCGTGATTGGGGACGTAACTCGCGTGATTGGAGACCGAACTCCGAGTTACGGCTTCAGACACGCGAGTTCCGTGTTCGATCACGCGAGATCGGGCTAGCCGTCGACGATGAACGACAGCGCCACCGGCTCGAAGATCCCCGTTTTCGCCGAGTTCTCCTGCTCGATCGGCGACGTCACCGAGAGGATCCACAGATCCGTGCCGCCGGCGAACAGGTCCATGTACGTCGTGCGCGTGATGCTCTCGTTCACGGCGTCGCGGCCCCCGGCGGCGCGCTCGGTCGTCCGGTAGGTGTACCGCTGGCTGCCCTCGCCCCGGCCGGGCACGGTGGCGGGGTCGCCGATCGGGGCAATCTCCGGATGCTGGCTCTTCAGCCAGCCGAAGTAGGCGGGCGGCGGGCTGTCGGCCAGGAAACCGGTCAGCCGCTCGACCCGGATGACCTGGCGGCCGTCCGGCGAGACGTACTGGACCACGGTGCTCGGCACCCCCCGGGTGACGTGCGGCGCGACGAACTTCAGCCAGCCTTCCGGGACACCGATGCTGAACCGGCCGCCCTTGAGGCCGTTCACCGTGCTGGCGTCACCCTGCTGTGTGATCAGTTTCGGCGGTGGCTGAGTGACGATCGTGTCGCCCTGCTGCACCTTCTCCGGTGGCCGCAGGTCCTGTCCGCCGACGGCCCTGGCCAGCACGAACCCGCCGCCCGCGGCCAGCAGGAAGAGCACGATCGACGCGAGCGCCAGCACCACCGTGGCCACGGTGGACCGGCCAGGCGGGCGAGGCGGGGCCGGCGTGACGGTCGGCATCGGCGCGAGTTCGACGGGAGGCGCCGGCGCGGGCTGGTTCAGGAACGGCAGCGGGCCGGGGTCGGCGGCGAGTTCGGAACTCGTGCCCTCGCCCGGCTTCTCCGGCGCGACCGGCTTGATCACCTGGGTGTCGGTCGCGTCGAGATGCGCGGTGGTCTTCTTGCCGTCGGGCGTGTGGAACAGCTCGGCGGGGAAGAGGTCGATGAGCGTCTTGGCCTGCAACGGATACAGCCGTCGCCGCACCTCGCGCAGGGTAATGCGCTTCGACGGCTCCTTCTTCATGAGCGCGCCGATCACGTCGGCCAGCGGACCGGGGGCGGGCTTCGGCACCTTCCCGTTGACGACCTTGCCGACCGTTTCGAGCGGGTCGCCGTCGGCGTCGTAGGGTGGCGAGCCCTCGATGGCGGCGAACAGCGTCGCGCCGAGACCCCACAGGTCGGCGGCGGGGACGACGGCGCCGCCGGACGCGACCTCGGGCGCGATGTAGGCGGGCGAGCCCAGCATCATCCCGGTCCTGGTCATGGTGGCTTCGGAGACGTTGCGCGCGATGCCGAAGTCGGTGAGCTTGATGCGGCCGTCACCCGCGACGAGGACGTTGCCCGGTTTGACGTCACGGTGGGTGATGCCGGCGGCGTGCGCGGCTTCGAGCGCGGACGCCACCGCGATACCGACCGCCGCCGCCTGCTCCACCGTCAGCGGCCCGTGGTCGCGCAGGATGTGCGCGAGGCTGCGTGACGGCAGCAGCTCCATGACCACGAACGGCTCGTCGTTCTCGCGCGCGACGTCGTGCAGGATGATCACGTTCGGGTGACTCAGGACGGCGATCGCACGGGCTTCGCGCAGGGTCCGTTCGCGCAGCTCGTCGGCCTGCGAGGCCGGGACGCCGGGCGGGAGGCGGACCTCCTTGACCGCGACGGGACGGTGCAGGAACTCGTCGTAGGCCGACCAGACCGTGCCCATCGACCCTGATCCGATGACCGAGCGCAACCGGTATCGGCCGGCGACCACTCGCTTCTCGTCGCCGGGACTCTCGCTGGGCTCGGGGGTGTCGGACGGCACGGCCCAATTGTGTCGTATGCCCGTGTGAGGGACCCATGCGCCGTGCCCTGTCGGAGTGAACGAAGCCACTGGAACACCGGTACGGAGCCGGTCCAGGTGGTCGTGAGTGGCGATTCGGGTTAGAACCCGAATCGCCACTCACGACCCACCACGCCGCCGCCCGGGCCGGCCCCTCAGGCGCGACTAGCGTCACAGGTGACGCCACTTGTGGGCCGTTAGCATCGGTGGCTATGACGGAAGTGGCCGAGACGGAGTCAGTGCCGACCCGCGGCGAGCCCGACGCGCCCGAGGAGCTGGAGCTCGCGGCGGAGTTCCCGGAAGCGAGCCGGGACCAGTGGCGGGAACTCGTGGCCGGAGTGCTGCGCAAGAGCGGCGCCATCGACGAGTCGTTCGACGGCCTGCCCGAAAGCAAGCTCGTCACCCGGACGTACGACGGCCTGGAGATCCAGCCGCTCTACACCGCCGAAGACGCCGTCGAGGGGACGGGTTTCCCCGGTCTTCCGCCGTTCGTGAGAAGCGCCCGGCCCGAGGGCGCGGTGACGACCGGCTGGGACGTCCGCGCCCGGTACGCGCGCCGTGACGCCAAGGCCACGAACGCCGCGATCCTCGCCGACCTCGAAGGCGGCGTCAGCTCCATCTGGCTGCGCGCCGGTGCGCATGGCGTACCCGTCGCCGATCTGGGTGACGCGCTGAACGAGGTCTACATCGACCTCGCACCCGTCGTCCTCGACGCGGGTGACGAGTACGAAGCCGCCGCGAATGAGTTGTTCGCCCTTTTCGTCGAACGCGAGATCCCGGCGAGCGCGGTCACCGCGACGCTCGGCGCCGACCCGATCGGGTCGGCCGCGCGCACCGGTTCGGCGCATCCGCTCGCCCCCGCCGCGGAACTGGCGGCGCGGGTCGCCGTCAGTCACCCGAAGGTGCGGACGATCGTCGCCGACGGTCTCCCGTTCCACGAGGCGGGCGGTTCGGACGCGCAGGAACTCGGCGCGACCATCGCCGCGGGTGTCGCGTACCTGCGGGCGATCACCGAAGCGGGGCTGGACGTCGACACCGCGGCCGCGCAGATCGAATTCCGGCTCGCTGCAACGGCCGACCAGTTCCTCACGATCGCGAAGTTCCGTGCCGCGCGGCGGCTGTGGGCGCGCGTCACCGAGGTCTCCGGTGGCAAGTCGTCCGGCATGCGGCAGCACGCGGTCACCTCGCCCGCGATGCTGACCCAGCGCGACCCGTGGGTGAACATGCTGCGGACCACGCTGGCCTGTTTCGGTGCCGGGGTCGGTGGCGCGGACGCGATCACCGTGCTCCCGTTCGACGCCGCGATCGGCCAGCCGGACGCGTTCTCCGCGCGGATCGCGCGCAACACGCACGCCGTGCTGCTGGAGGAGTCCAAACTGGCCGGTGTCATCGACCCGGCCGGCGGCTCCTGGTACGTCGAGAACCTCACCGAAGACCTGGCCAAGGCCGCGTGGCGCGAGTTCACCGCCATCGAGGCGGCGGGCGGGATCGAGGCCGAACTGGCCTCCGGCGCGCTCGCCGCACGGCTCGCCGAGACCTGGGAGAAGCGGTCGAAGCGCCTCGCGACCCGGCGTGATCCGATCACCGGCGTCAGCGAATTCCCCAACCTGACGGAGAAAACCGTCGTCCGCGACGCCATCGAAGACCTGCCGGGCGGCGGCCTGCCCCGGCATCGGTACGCCGAAGCGTTCGAGGCCCTGCGGGACCGGGCGGACGCGCAGCCGAGCCGTCCTCGCGTCTTCCTCGCCACGCTCGGCCCGGTCGCGGCGCACACCGCGCGGGCGAGTTTCGCGGCGAACCTGTTCCAGGCGGGCGGGATCGAGGCCGTGAACCCCGGCGCGCCCAAGGACATCCCAACCGTCGTAGCGGAATTCCAGGCCAGCGGAACGAAGATCGCCTGCCTCTGCGGAAGCAACACCTCCTACGCGGAGGAAGCCGACAGCGTCGCGAAGGCACTGAAGGAAGCCGGTGCCACGTCGGTGCTGCTCGCCGGGAAACCCGGTGACCACCCGGACGTCACGGGCTACCTGTACACGGGCTGCGACGCCCTGGAAATCCTGACCGGCACGTTGACCGAGCTCGGAGTGCAGTGATGACCATCCCGAACTTCGCCGGAATCGAGCTGGGCGGCCCCGACCCCGCCGACCGTCCTCAGTGGACCGAAGCACTGCACGCCGCCACCGGCAAGGGCCCGGACGCGCTCGCCTGGGAGACGCCGGAAGGCATCGGCGTCAAGCCGGTCTACACCGCCGACGACCTGTCCGGAGTGGACTTCCTCGGCACGTATCCGGGTATCGCGCCGTACCTGCGCGGCCCGTACCCGACGATGTACGTCAACCAGCCGTGGACCATCCGCCAGTACGCGGGTTTCTCCACCGCCGAGGAATCGAACGCCTTCTACCGCCGGAACCTCGCAGCCGGGCAGAAGGGCCTTTCGGTCGCCTTCGACCTCGCGACGCACCGCGGCTACGACTCCGACCACCCGCGCGTCGCCGGTGACGTCGGCATGGCGGGCGTCGCGATCGACTCGATCTACGACATGCGTCAGCTGTTCGACGGCATCCCGCTCGACAAGATGAGCGTTTCGATGACCATGAACGGCGCCGTCCTGCCGGTGCTCGCGCTGTACGTCGTCGCGGCCGAGGAACAGGGTGTCACGCCGGACAAACTGGCCGGGACCATCCAGAACGACATCCTCAAGGAGTTCATGGTCCGCAACACCTACATCTACCCGCCGCAGCCGTCGATGCGGATCATCTCGGACATCTTCTCGTTCACCTCGCGGAACATGCCGAAGTACAACTCGATCTCCATCTCCGGCTACCACATGCAGGAGGCCGGGGCGACCGCCGACCTGGAGCTGGCGTACACCCTCGCGGACGGCGTCGAGTACATCCGGGCCGGGGTCGAAGCCGGGCTGGACGTCGACAAGTTCGCGCCCCGGCTGTCCTTCTTCTGGGCGATCGGGATGAACTTCTTCATGGAGGTCGCGAAACTCCGGGCGGCGCGGCTCCTGTGGGCGAAGCTGGTGAAGGGCTTCGAGCCCAAGAGCTCCAAGTCTTTGAGCCTGCGGACCCACTCGCAGACGTCCGGCTGGTCGCTGACCGCGCAGGACGTCTACAACAACGTCGTCCGCACCTGTGTCGAGGCGATGGCGGCGACCCAGGGACACACGCAGTCCTTGCACACCAACGCCCTCGACGAGGCGCTGGCACTGCCGACCGACTTCTCCGCGCGCATCGCGCGGAACACGCAGCTGCTGCTGCAGCAGGAATCCGGCACCACGCGCGTGATCGACCCGTGGGGCGGCAGCGCGTTCGTCGAGAAGCTGACCTACGACCTCGCGCGCAAGGCATGGGGCCACATCACCGAGGTCGAGCAGGCCGGCGGGATGGCGAAGGCGATCGGCGCCGGAATCCCGAAGCTGCGCATCGAAGAGGCGGCGGCGCGGACGCAGGCGCGGATCGACTCCGGCCGCCAGCCGGTGATCGGCGTCAACAAGTACCAGGTCACCGACGACGAGCAGATCGACGTGCTCAAAGTGGACAACGCGGGTGTGCGCGCGCAGCAGCTGGAGAAGCTGCGGCGGCTGCGCGAAGAGCGCGACGAGGACGCCACGCAGGACGCGTTGCGGCGGCTCACGGCGGGCGCCGAATCCGACGGGAACCTGCTCGCGCTGGCCATCGACGCGGCGCGGGCGAAGGCCACCGTCGGCGAGATCTCCGACTCGCTGGAGAAGATCTGGGGGCGCCACTCCGGCCAGATTCGTACCATCTCCGGTGTGTACCGCGAGGAGGTCGGCAAGGCCGAGAACGTCGAGCAGGCGCGCGCACTGGTCGAGAAGTTCGCCGAGGAAGAGGGCCGCCGTCCCCGGATCCTGGTCGCGAAGATGGGCCAGGACGGCCACGACCGCGGCCAGAAGGTGATCGCGACCGGCTTCGCCGACATCGGCTTCGACGTCGACGTCGGCCCGCTGTTCTCCACGCCCGGCGAGGTCGCGCGGCAGGCGATCGAGGCCGACGTGCACGTCATCGGCGTCTCGTCGCTGGCGGCCGGGCACCTTTCGCTGGTCCCCGCGCTGCGCGCCGAGCTCGCCGAGCAGGGCCGCGAGGACATCATCGTCGTGGTCGGCGGTGTCATCCCGCCGCAGGACTACGAAGAGCTGCGCGCGGCGGGCGCGGCGGCGATCTTCGGCCCCGGCACGGTGATCGCCGAAGCGGCGATCGACCTCATCGGACAGCTGACCGCCCAGGAGTCCTGAACCTTGCCGCGCAAGATCGACGTCGGGGCGCTCGCCAAAGGCGTCCTCGCGGGTGACCGCGGCCTGTTGTCCCGGGCGATCACGCTCGTCGAGTCCAACCGGGAGGACCACCGGGCGCAGGCGCAGGAGCTGCTGGTCGAGCTGCTCCCGCACGCGGGCGGTGCGCGGCGCGTCGGCATCACCGGCGTCCCCGGTGTCGGCAAGTCGACCTTCATCGACCAGCTCGGCACGGATCTGACCGGGGCCGGGCACAAGGTCGCCGTGCTGGCCGTCGACCCTTCGTCGACGCGGACCGGCGGCTCGATCCTGGGCGACAAGACCCGGATGGCGCGCCTCGCGGTGGACCCGAAGGCGTTCATCCGCCCTTCGCCGACTTCGGGCACGCTCGGCGGCGTCGCGCGGGCGACCCGCGAGACGATCGTGCTGATGGAAGCGGCCGGATACGACATCGTGCTGGTCGAGACCGTCGGGGTCGGGCAGTCCGAGGTGACCGTGGCGAACATGGTCGACCACTTCCTGTTCCTGACCCTGGCCCGCACCGGCGACCAGCTGCAGGGCATCAAGAAGGGTGTCCTCGAACTGGCGGACGTCATCGCGGTCAACAAGGCCGACGGCGACCACGAACGCGACGCGAAACGCGCGGCCCGCGAGCTCGCCGGCGCGCTGCGGATGATCTACGGGCGCGACGCCGAGTGGACGCCCCCGGTGCTGACCTGCAGCGCGCTCACCGACATCGGACTCGACGACGTCTGGGCCGAAATCGGCCGCCACCGCGACGTCTTGACCGCTTCGGGTGAACTGGACGAACGGCGACGGCGGCAGCAGGTGGAGTGGACCTGGTCGATGGTCCGCGAGCAGCTACTCGGACGGCTCGCTTCGCATCCGGACGTGCGAGCGGTCGTTCCGGACGTCGAACGGGCGGTCCGGGACGGTGAACTGACGCCGACGCTGGCCGCGCAACGGATTCTGGAGGCGTTCTCCGGTCCTCCGCGTGGCGGCTGACGCCGGAACCCGGCAGAGTGCAGAATCGGGTTCGCGCCACGCCGTCGAAAGGGAGTCATGCCGAAAAGGTCTCGTCTCGGGCAGCTTGCCGGGCTCGTCGCCGCCGGGCTGGTCGTCTGCGCGCCTGTCGCGCAGGCTGCGCCGTTCTCGGAGATCCAGGCATCCGCGCCGGTGATCGCGCAGGCCGCGGGCGTGCACGAGGTGCCGTCTCAGGCGCCTCCGGGGCCGGTGCTCGACCCCGCCGAGACCGACAAGGCCAACAGCCAGGAGACCAAGCGGAAGATCATCGCGGGCGTCGCCGCGGCCATCCTGCTCGGTCTGGTGATCCTCGGCAGGCGCGCGCGTTCCAAGAAGAAGAAGTCCTGAACCGCTACCGGTAAGTAGAAGGACTCTCCGCTTAGCCCGGGCCGAACTCTCGCAGCCGTTCATCGCAGATCCACTACCGGCCGTCTCCGCCTCGATCACTCGACGAGCGGCTTGTCATCTGCATGGTGCACGATCTACCGCAAATGCGTATCACAGATCGAACGGCACCCAGCGTGCCTTCAGCGACCACTCGTACGGTGGTAGACGAAGGTGACAGTGTCGCGGGAGGAGGTGCGGCGTGACGGTGCTCGATTCACGTCCGGACATTCCAGGCGACCCCGAGGGTCGCGTCGTTGCCCCTATAGAGGCGCCCACCGCGCTGATTTCCGAGGCCGGCGTCAGCATGGCACCTGTGCATGACCTTGGTGCCGGACGCGGCCCCTTCTGGCTCGACGACTGGCTCCGCGCGAACGCCACCGACGTCGTCGCGTGGCGCCGTCACATCCACGCGCACCCGGAGCTCTCCCGCCACGAGTTCGCCACGACCGAATTGGTCATGTCCCTGCTCCGCTCGGTCGGGCTCAAGCCATGGGTGCTCCCCACGGGCACCGGCGTGGTCTGCGACATCGGCAGCGGCGACCGCTGCGTCGCGCTGCGCGCCGACATGGACGCCCTGCCGCTGACCGAGGCCACCGGGCTCCCGTACGCCTCCAAGACCGACGGCGCCGCGCATATGTGCGGGCACGACGCGCACACCGCGATCCTGCTGGGCGCGGCGCGGGCGCTGGCCGGCGCGCCGGAGCTGCCCGGCCGCGTGCGGCTGATCTTCCAGCCCGCCGAGGAGGTCATGCCCGGCGGCGCGCTGGACATGATCGCCGCGGGCGCGATGGAAGGCGTCGAGCGGATCTACGGGCTGCACTGCGACCCGCGGCTCGAGGTCGGCAAGGTCGGCCTGCGCGAAGGCGCGCTGACCTCGGCCGCCGACCTCATCGAGCTGCGGCTCACCTCGCCGGGCGGGCACACCTCGCGGCCGCACCTGACCGCGGACCTGGTGCACGCGCTGGGCACCGTGATCACGTCGCTGCCCGCGGTGCTCTCGCGCCGCGTCGACCCCCGATCCGGGACCGTGCTGGTCTGGGGCGCGGTGCACGCCGGGCAGGCCGCCAACGCCGTCCCGCAGGACGGGGTGCTGCGCGGCACGCTCCGCACCGCGGACCACGAGGTCTGGACGATGCTGGAGCCGCTCGTCGCGGCTTCGGTGGAGTCGCTGCTCGCGCCGACCGGGGTCGGGTTCTCGCTCGACTACCGCCGCGGCGTGCCGCCGGTCGTCTCCGATCCGGAGTCGCACGCGCTGATGCGGGCCGGCGTCGAGGCCGCGCTGGGCGAAACCGCCGTGGCCGGGACCGAGCAGTCGTCCGGCGGCGAGGACTTCGGGTGGTACCTGGAGCACGTCCAGGGCGCCTTCGCTCGCCTCGGTGTCTGGTCCGGTGAAGGCCCGATGGCCGACATCCACCGCCCGACCTTCACCCTCGACGAGCGTTCGCTGCTGTGCGGTGTCCGCACGCTGGTCCACACCGCCCTGGCCACCCTGGCCTGAGTTACGCCTTCAATCACGCGAGTTACGGCCCCAATCACGCGAGTTACGTCCCTGTGCACGGGTGTTCGGTCCTGTCGGACCCGAACACCCGTGCACAGAGTTGTCCACAGGCTGACCGAGTTATCCACAGCTCGGGAAACGTGCCCTTCCCAAGACTGATCCCGTCGCCGATTCTCGAAGATGTGATCAACTGGGGAGGACTACATGGGGCGGTCTTGCGTAGCGAGGCCGACAAGATCTTGGGGCGACGTGCCGTCGTCGAAGGGCTGGAGCGTGGTGTGCTGGCTCAGCCTTGGCGAGGCGTGATAGTCCACGCGGCAGATCTGCTCAAGTTGCCGACTCTGGCGCAGGCGGCACTGCTCGCGGTCGGGCCACCAGCGGTGCTTTCCGGCGCCACTTCTCTTGCCCTGCATGGGATTTCGGCTGCCGACAGCACGGTCGTCCACCTGACCGTGCCCTACTCGAGACGAGTCCAATCGAGGTCTGGGCTGATGGTGCACAGGGCGGAATTCCACCCGGCCGACGTGCTCGAACTGGACGGGCTTCCCGTGTTCCCGTTGGACCGCGCGCTGGCCGACCACCTCTGCGACGGCGACAAGCGAACAGCGTTCGCCGCGCTCGAAGAGGCGCTGCACAACCTCGCGCCGGACCACCGGGGAGTCCTACGCGCCAACGTCCGGGATCGCATCCTCGACCGCCGGGACCGGCGAGGTATCCACAGGGCACAGATGCTGCTCGCGCACGCGACGGGCGAGGCCGAATCACCGTCGGAGAGCATTCTTCGCTTGATCGTCGTGGAGGCCGGACTGCCGGTTCCGGTCGCCCAGTACGAGGTGGCCACCATCGATGGGCGAAAGCTGTACGTGCTCGACCTGGCGTGGCCTGAGCTGCGTATCGCCCTGGAGTACGACGGCTACGCAGCACATGAGGGCAGGAAGGACTACGACGCGGAGCGGGACGCCCGGATGGCGGCGCGCGGGTGGATCACGATCCGCGCGACAGCGGCTGATCTGCGGGATCCAGGGCGGTTGCTGGCGGAGTTACGCGGAGCGTTCGAGCGTCGTACGGCGCGACTCGCGTGATTGGGGGCGTAACTCACGTGATTGAAGGCGTAACTCGGCGGGTCAGCCGGAGATGCCTTGGCAGGGGCGGGTGCGGAGGGCGTCGACGTAGTCGGCGGGGGCGCCCGCCGCCTCGGCCGCGTCGGCCAGCACGCCAAGGTACCGCGCGGACGGGAGGCCGCCCTCGTAGGCGTCCAGGACGTACAGCCACGCCAGCACGGAGCCGTCCATGGTCTGCACGCGGAGCCGGATCTTGGAGTGGATGCCCAGCTCGCCGCCTTCCCAGCGGTCGAGGTTGGGTTCGTCCAGGGAGGTGACGTCGTACAGCACCACGAAGACCCGGGAGCCCGGGTCTTCGACGATGGTCGCCAGCGCGCCTTCCCAGCCGAGGTCTTCGCCCCCGAAGGTCAGCCTCCAGCCCTCCAGCCAGCCGGTGCCGGCCATGGGCGAGTGGGGAGCGCGCTCCAACATCTGGGAGGGCTCCATATTGGATCCATACGCGGCATACAACGGCACGGCCACAGCCTAGCGACCCGGCGGTCACCCGGCTGGACGCACATGCCGTGTCCGGCCACTCAATCCGCCCAACGGTCGCCCGCGTACGGTAAACGCAGTCACAGACACCGCTGCGAGGAGGAGACCAGTGACCAAGATCGTGATCATGGGCGGAGGCCCCGCCGGTTACGAAGCGGCACTGGTCGCGGCACAGCACGGAGCCGACGTCACGATCGTCGAACGTGACGGCCTGGGCGGCGCGTGCGTGCTCTACGACTGCGTCCCGTCCAAGACGTTCATCGCCTCCTCCGGCGCGCTGGCGAACATGCACGACCTCCGCGAGCTCGGCATCAACACCGACATGGCCGACACCAGCGTCGACCTGCCGACCGTCCACGGCCGGGTGAAGGGCCTCGCGCTCGCGCAGTCCGCCGACATCCGCGCCCGGGTCCAGCGCGAGGGCGTCCGCGTGGTCATCGGCCAGGCCCGTTTCGACGACGAAGAGACCGGCCTCGCCACGCACAAGGTCGCCGTCACCGCCCCCGACGGCTCGACCGAGGTGCTCGACGCCGACGTCGTCCTCATCTCGACCGGCGCCACCCCGCGGGTGCTGCCCGGCGCCGTGCCGGACGGCGAGCGCATCCTCGACTGGCGCCAGCTCTACGACCTGCGCGAGCTGCCCGAACACCTGGCCGTCATCGGTTCGGGTGTCACCGGCGCCGAGTTCGCCTCGGCCTACACCGAGATGGGCGTCAAGGTCACCGTCGTGTCCAGCCGCGACCGCGTGCTCCCGCACGAGGACGCCGACGCCGCCGCCGTGCTCGAAGAGGTCTTCTCGCAGCGCGGCACCACGGTCGTCAAGCAGGCCCGCGCCGACAAGGTCGAGCGCACCGAAAAGGGCGTCGAGATCCACCTCTCCGACGGCCGCGTGATCGAAGCCAGCCACGCGCTGATGACCGTCGGCTCGGTGCCCAACACCACCGACATCGGCCTGGAGAAGGTCGGCATCGAGCCCGGCCCCGGCGGCTTCATCGGCGTCGACCGCGTTTCCCGCACCAGCGCGCCCGGCATCTACGCCGCGGGCGACTGCACCGGGGTGCTCATGCTCGCTTCCGTGGCCAGCATGCAGGGCCGCATCGCGATGTGGCACGCGCTCGGCGAGGGTGTCGCGCCGATCAAGCTCAAGACCGTCGCCGCCAACGTGTTCACCCACCCCGAGATCGCGACCGTCGGCATCAGCCAGCAGGCGATCGACTCGGGTGAGGTGCCCGCCCGCACCATCATGCTCCCGCTCGCGACGAACGCCCGCGCGAAGATGGAAGGCCTGCGACGCGGTTTCGTGAAGCTGTTCTGCCGCCCCGCCACCGGCGTGGTCGTCGGTGGGGTGGTCGTGGCGCCGACGGCGAGCGAGCTCATCCTTCCCATCGCGCTCGCCGTCCAGAACCAGCTCACAGTGGAACATCTGGCACTGACATTTTCGGTGTACCCGTCGCTGTCGGGATCGATCACCGAGGCGGGCCGCCAGTTGATGCGCCACGACGACTTGGACTGATCGCGCCCGGCGAAGCAACCAGCGCGGGGGCGCCCGCGTCTAGCGCGTGTCGGGGTTTCGTTGACAGCTAGGGGTTTCCGTGATTCGCAGGGTTCTCGCCGGAGTGGTGGCGATCGGTGCGACGGTGCTGGCGGGGTCGCCCGCCGGTTTCGCTCAGCAGCCCGAGCCGGATCCCGGGGTCACGGTGCAGCTCAACGACGACACCGCCTACGAACTCGGGCTCGTCAACAAGTACGTCCACGGCGACTCCAACGTGGCGCTGGCGCGATGCCCCGGCGGCGACGGGCTGAAGGCTCCGGCGTCGACGACGTTCTCCTCGCCGGTGCTGAGCATCGGGAAGTACGACTACGGCCCGCTCATCGGGGTCCCGGCGAACGTCAGCGCCGAGGTCGAGCTCAAGGACGGCACGGCGCCCGGCAGCTATCCGCTGACCGTCGACTGCAACGGAAAGTCTTATACGGCAACGTTCACCGTTCCTCCCCGCCAGGTGAGCGCGGTGCCTTCCGGTGCCGCTCACGCGGGCGACGGCAGCATGGCGTCCTGACTTCGTGACCCGGCCGGGGCAACCGTCCGGCCGGGCGCGGCGTTTGTCAGGAGTGGCGTGCCGCGGGAGGTGGACATGACAGCGAAATGGTGGCGACGGGCACCGCTGGTGCTCGCGGTCGTCCTGGTGGCCGTCCTGGCGACACTGGCGATCGTCTTGTCCGGTCCAAGGGAGACAGCCGCACCTCCGGTGAGTGCGGGGCAGGCCTCGGTGGAGCCGAGTGCCGAGCCGGAAACGTCCGCCGGGATGCCGAAGGCCGATCCCGTGTCGATCGACGTGCCGAAGATCGAGGCGAGGTCCAGCCTGATCCCGCTCGGGCTCAACGCGGACAACACCATCGAGGTACCGCCGATCACCCAGCCGTTGCAGGCGGGCTGGTACGTGCACGGGCCGACCCCGGGGGAGGTCGGGCCGTCGGTGATCCTCGGGCACGTGGACGGGAACCAGCAGAAAGGGATCTTCTTCCGGTTGAAGGAAATGGCGCCCGGAGACAAGGTTTCGGTCGCTCGCAAGGACGGAACCACGGCCGAGTTCGCGGTGACGAAGGTCGAGCGGGTGGCGAAGGACAAGTTCCCCACCGACGCCGTCTACGGCGACACCGCCGAGCCGGAACTGCGGCTCATCACCTGCGGCGGGGTCTTCGACAAGGCGTCGCGCAACTATCTCGACAACATCATCGTTTTCGCCCGGTTGCTCGCGCGCTGAAGGCAACCGATTCCCCTTCCCGATGGTGTTCTCGATGCGAGGGCTCGCATCGAGGGAGAAAGATCATGGGAATGAAGGGAATCGTCGCGAGCGCCGGTCTGCTCGCGATGACGGCGGGAGTGCTCCTCGCTCCTCCGGCGTCGGCCACCGCGCCGCCGCCGGAACTGTCGGTCCGCCCGGCGAAGGTCCTGCCGGGGGAGGAGCTGCGATTCAGCGCCACTTGCTTCGGCACGTTCACCGCCGTGACGTCGGCGGGCCTGACCGGTCCGGTCACGCTCGGCGGACGCCCGGGCTCGGGAAACCATGCCGGGTACGGGAAAGCCGCGGCGAAGAGCGGCAAGTTCAAGGCGAGTTTCCGTTGTGAGGGCTGGCCGGGCCGGCCCGGCGCCAGTGGGACGGCGACCGCCGAGTTCGAGATCGCCTGCCCGCCACCGAAGACGACCACGCCCACCACGCCGCCGTCGAGCAGCAAGCCTCCGTCCAGCAGCCAACCGCCGTCCAGCAGCGTGCCGTCGTCGAGTTCGGCACGGGTCGCCCCGGCCGCGTTGACGAAGCCGTGCGGCACGCCGGGCAAGCCGCCCCAGGTGAAGGTCACGCCCGCCGGTGCTCCGCAAACCGGCGGCGGCGTTTAGTCCCCTGAATGCGCCAAGCGCGTGAAGGCCCCCTTCCCTCGGCTCAGCCGAGGGAAGGGGGCCTTCACGCGCGAAACGCAGGTCAGTCTTCGTCGACCCAGTCGAAGGTCTTCGTGACCGCCTTCTTCCAGTTCCGGTACTCGGACTCGCGGCGGGCCTCGTCCATCGACGGGTCCCACTGCTTGTCCTGCGCCCAGTTGTTGCGGATGTCGTCCTCGCTCTCCCAGAACCCGACCGCGAGACCTGCCGCGTAGGCGGCGCCGAGCGCGGTGGTCTCGTTGACCACCGGCCGGATCACGGGCACGCCGAGGATGTCGGCCTGGAACTGCATGAGCAGCTCGTTGACGACCATCCCGCCGTCGACCTTCAGCGACTTCAGCGGCACACCGGAGTCGGCGTTCATCGCGTCGATCACCTCGCGCGACTGGAAGGCCGTCGCCTCCAGGACCGCCCGCGAGATGTGCCCCTTGTTGACGAACCGGGTGAGGCCGACGATCGCGCCGCGGGCGTCGGAACGCCAGTACGGCGCGAAAAGACCCGAGAACGCCGGCACGAAGTATGCGCCGCCATTGTCCTCGACGGTGCGGGCGTGCTGCTCGACCTCGGCCGCCGAACCGATCAGGCCGAGGTTGTCCCGCAGCCACTGCACGAGCGAACCGGTGACCGCGATCGAGCCTTCGAGCGCGTACACCGTGTCGTTCGAGCCGATCTTGTAGCAGACCGTGGTGAGCAGCCCGTTGTCCGACATGACCTTCTCGGTGCCGGTGTTGAGCAGCATGAAGTTGCCGGTGCCGTAGGTGTTCTTGGCTTCACCCGGCGAAAGGCACGCCTGCCCGAAGGTCGCCGCCTGCTGGTCGCCCAGGATGCCCGAGATCGGGACCCCGGCCAGCGCGCCCTTCTCCCGGACCTTGCCGTAGGTCTCCGAAGACGACCGGATCTCCGGGAGCATCGACAGCGGGATCGTCATCTCCTCGGCGATCTCGCTGTCCCAGGTCAGCGTGTCGAGGTCCATCAGCATGGTCCGCGACGCGTTGGTCGGGTCGGTGACGTGCACGCCGCCGTCGACCCCGCCGGTCATGTTCCACAGCACCCAGGTGTCCATGTTGCCGAAGACCAGGTCACCGGCTTCGGCCTTCGCGCGGGCACCGTCGACGTTGTCGAGGATCCACTTGATCTTCGGGCCGGAGAAGTAGGTCGCCAGCGGCAGGCCGACCTTCGCGCGGTAGCGCTCCTGCCCGCCGCCGAGCGCGCCGAGGTCGGCGACGATCTTGTCGGTGCGGGTGTCCTGCCAGACGATCGCGTTGTACACCGGCTTGCCGGTGGTGCGGTCCCAGACCAGCGTGGTCTCGCGCTGGTTGGTGATGCCGACCGCGACGATGTCGCTCGCGACCAGGTCGCCCTTGGCCAGCGCGCCCGCGGCGACGGCCCGCGTGTTCTCCCAGATCTCCTCGGCGTTGTGCTCGACCCAGCCGGCCTTCGGGAAGATCTGCTCGTGTTCCCGCTGGTCGACGGCGACCACCCGGCCGGAGTGGTCGAAGATCATGCAGCGGGTCGACGTGGTGCCCTGGTCGATCGCGGCTACGTACGAAGTCATCGAAGCTCCAGTCTCAGGTCAGGTTGTGGACGGCGAGGAACAGCAGGGCGGCCAGGGCACCGCCGACCAGCGGGCCGGCGACCGGGACCCAGGAGTAGCCCCAGTTCGGGTTGGCCTTGTTCTTGATGGGCAGCAGGAACGCGTACGCGATGCGCGGGCCGAGGTCGCGGGCCGGGTTGATGGCGTAACCGGTCGGGCCACCGAGGGACTGGCCGATGACCAGCACGACGAACGCTACACCCGCGTAACCGAGCGCGGAGTTGCCGAAGGTCGGGGTGCCGCCCTCACCCGTGGCGTTGGCGTAGACCGGGCTGAGCAGGATCCACGCGACCAGCACGAAGGTGCCGATGATCTCGGTGACGAGGTTCCACGCCTTGTTCGGGATCTGGGGCGCGGTCGAGAAGATGCCGAGTGTTTCGTCGCGCTGCGGGTGGTCGTCGAACTGCAGTTTGTAGGCGGCCCAGCAGAGCACGGCGCCGAGGATCGCGCCGACCATCTGACCGGCGAAGTAGATCGGGACGTCCGCCCACTTCGTCTTGTCCGCGATGGCGAGGCCCAGTGTCACCGCGGGGTTCAGGTGCGCGCCGCTCGGCGCGGCGATGCTGGCACCGGCGAAGACGGCGAACGCCCACCCGAGGGTGATCATCACGACGCCGCCGTTGTGGCCGTTGTTCTTGCGCAACACGTGGTTGGCGACCACGCCGTTACCCAACAGGATCAGGACCGCCGTTCCCAGCAGCTCCCAGACGAATATGGCTCCTGCACTCACCGCTTGACCTCCACTTTGGACATTCCGCGCAGGGTCGAACACGGTGTGCTACGGCGCCCTTGCCGACCCACGTCCGTGGCACGTTACCGTCGCGTATTTGTTCCTTCCAGGCATCGCGCGAACCAATCCTTCCAAGATCGACGAGGGTTACGCCACACGTGTCACCCGCATAACGGACCGGTCGCGGCCGATCGTGCGATGCTGGAGCCACAGCGGCACAAGGAGGAATGTCACGTGGCAAGCTCTCAGCGCGAAGCCGAAAACAGCCCCGCCCGGCTGGGACCGCTCAAGCGGGAAGAGTCTTGGCAGCGGCTGGGTGAGGACAAGTTCGACCTCGTCGTCATCGGCGGCGGAGTGGTCGGGGCGGGCACGGCGCTCGACGCCGCGACACGCGGCCTGCGGGTCGCCCTCGTCGAAGCGCGCGACCTCGCCTCTGGCACGTCGAGCCGGTCCAGCAAGCTCTTCCACGGCGGGCTCCGTTACCTCGAACAGCTGGAATTCGGTCTGGTGCGGGAGGCTCTGCGGGAACGCGAGCTCATGCTGACGACGATCGCCCCGCATCTGGTGAAGCCGGTCAGCTTCCTGTACCCGCTGACCCACCGGGTCTGGGAGCGCCCGTACACCGCGGCCGGCCTGCTGATGTACGACACGATGGGCGGGGCGCGGTCGGTGCCCGGCCAGAAACACCTGAGCCGCGCGGGCGCGCTGCGGATGGTCCCGGCGCTGAAGCGGTCCGCGTTGATCGGCGGGATCCGTTACTACGACGCGCAAGCCGACGACGCGCGCCACACGATGACCGTCGCCCGCACCGCCGCGCACTACGGCGCCGTGGTGCGCACCTCCACCCAGGTGGTCGGTTTCCTCCGCGAGGCGGACCGGATTTCCGGGGTCCGCGTGCGCGACGTCGAGGACGGCCGCGAGACCGAGATCCACGCCTCCGCGGTGGTCAACTGCACCGGCGTGTGGACCGACGAGCTGCAGCGCCTTTCCGGCGGCCGCGGCCGATTCCGCGTGCGGGCGAGCAAGGGCGTGCACATCGTCGTCCCGCGCGACCGGATCGTCTCGGAATCGGGCATGATCCTGCGCACCGAGAAGTCCGTGCTGTTCGTCATCCCGTGGCGCAACCACTGGATCGTCGGGACCACCGACACCGACTGGAACCTCGACCTCGCGCATCCCGCCGCGACGAAGCACGACATCGACTACCTCCTCGAACACGTCAACACCGTGCTCGCGACGCCGCTGACGCACGACGACATCGAGGGCGTCTACGCGGGACTCCGGCCGTTGCTCGCGGGGGAAAGCGAAGAGACGTCGAAGCTTTCGCGTGAGCACGCGGTCGCGCGCGTCGCGCCGGGGCTGGTCGCGATCGCGGGCGGCAAGTACACGACGTACCGGGTGATGGCGGCCGACGCCGTCGACGCCGCGGCCATCGACCTCCCCGGCAGGCCGCAGTCGTCCATCACGGACAAGGTGCCGCTGCTGGGCGCCGACGGGTACCACGCGCTGGTCAATCAGGCCGACCACCTGGCCAGCGAACACGGGCTGCACCCGTACCGCGTGCGCCACCTGCTCGACCGGTACGGCTCGATGGTGCACGAGGTCCTCGCGCTCGGCGAAGGACGTCCGGAACTGCTGAAGCCGCTGGAGCACGCTCCGGACTACCTCGGTGTCGAGGTCGTCTACGCGGCCAGCCACGAGGGCGCACTCCACCTGGAAGACGTGCTCGCGCGGCGGACGCGGATCTCGATCGAGTACGCGCACCGGGGCGTCGACTGCGCCGCGCAGGTCGCCGCGCTGGCGGGCGAGGTGCTCGGCTGGTCGAAGGACGAGGAGAACCGCGAAGTCGAGGTGTACAAGGCGCGGGTCGACGCGGAACGGGAGTCCCAGTCGCAGCCGAGTGACGAGGCCGCCGACGCGTTGCGCTCGGCCGCGCCGGAAGCGCGTTCGGGGATCATCGAGCCGGTGAGTTGATCGTCCATGCCGCGTGGTGTGCCACGCGCGCAAGGATCATTGCCTGATCCGGTGAATCTGGCATAGCGTCGGCCGTCCCAGCCCGCGCGGCCGAAGGTCCCGCTATCGCGGTGGCAGGGCCTTGGCCGCGAACGGGAGAAGTTCGATCAGCGCCCTGCCGACGTCGATCGCGGCCGCGGGCTCCTTGATCAGGCACAGATACGGAAGGCGGCCCTGTGGTGTTTCTCGACTCGGCGACGTGGACGGACCGGATCTTCGCCGGAGGTTCCTGGGTGCCCGGGACCGGTGGCATCCGCGACGTCACGGAGCCCGCGACCGGAGCGGTGCTGGGAAGCGTGGGGATCGCCTCGGCCGAAGACGCCGCGAAAGCGGCGGAGACGGCGGCCGAGGCGCAGCGGGCCTGGGCGGCGACCTCGCACGTCCAGCGGGCCGCGGTCCTGCGCAAAGCCGCGCGGCTGTGGTCCGAGCACGCCGACGAGATCAGCTGGTGGAACGTCCGCGAGGTCGGCGCCGTGCCGGGTGTCGCGGGCTTCTCGCTGCACGTCGCGGAGCAGGAATGCTACGAAGCGGCGGCTCTGCCCGGACGCCCGTACGGCGAGCTCCTGCCGAGTGAGGAGCCGCGTCTTTCGATGGCGCGCCGCGTCCCGGCCGGTGTCGTCACGGTGATCTCGCCGTTCAACATGCCGATCATCCTCGGCATCCGTTCGGTCGCCCCGGCGCTCGCACTGGGGAACGCGGTCATCCTGAAGCCGGACCCGCGCACCGCCGTCACCGGCGGCGTGGTCCTCGCGCGGATCTTCGAGGAAGCCGGCCTGCCGCCGGGGGTGCTGCAGATGCTGCCGGGCGGCGCCGACGTCGGCGAGACGCTGGTGACGCATCCGGCGGTCCGGGTCATCTCGTTCACCGGGTCGACCGGCGCCGGGCGCAAGGTCGGCGAACTCGCCGGGAAGCACCTGAAGCGGGCACATCTCGAACTGGGCGGGAACTCCGCGCTCATCGTGCTCGACGACGCGGACGTCGACGAAGCCGCCGGAGTCGCCGCGTTCGGCTCCTTCTTCCACCAGGGCCAGATCTGCATGACCACCGGGCGGCATCTGGTGCACGAGCGGCTCTACGACGACTTCGTCGAGCGGCTGGCGGCGAAGGCGGCCGCGTTGCGGGTGGGCGACCCGGCGCGGGAGGAGGTCGCGCTCGGGCCGATCATCGACGCCGGGCAGCGGGACAAGATCCACGAGCTGGTCACCGCCAGCGTCTCGGCGGGGGCGCGGGTCGCCGCCGGCGCCGAGTACGACCGCCTGTTCTACGCCGCGACGGTGCTCGCCGACGTGCCACCGACGGCGCCCGCGGTGGCCGAGGAGATCTTCGGCCCGGTCGCGCCGGTCGTGCGGTTCTCCGACGCGGAGGAGGCCGTCCGCCTCGCGACGGCGAGCGAGTACGGGCTCTCGCTGGGGATCGTCACGCGCGATGTCCTCAAAGGACTGGAACTCGCCGACCGCGTCCCGACCGGGATCGTGCACATCAACGACCAGACGGTCAGCGACGAGGCGAACAGCCCCTTCGGCGGCGTCGCCGCTTCGGGCACCGGAAGCCGCTTCGGCGGCGCGGCGGCGAACATCGAGGCGTTCACCGAGACCCGCTGGGTGACCGTCCGGAACCCGCCGCCCACCTACCCCTTCTGACGGGCGGATCGCGTTTAGCCCGCTAAACGCAGGTCAGGCGGTGCGGCGCCAGCGGATGAGGCGTTCCCCGGTCGGGGCCGGGTCGAGTTCGGGCCCGACCAGGGTGAACCCGCATTTGCGGGCGACCGAGGCGGACACCTCGTTGGTCTCCTCGTAGCGGTAGCTGACCTCACGCAGGCCGAGCCCGCCGAAACCGAAACGCAGGGCCGCGTTGAGCGCGGTGCTCGCGATCCCCTTGCCCCGCGACGCCGCGCGCACCCAGACCGACGCCTCCGCGTACCCGGCGTCCAGATCGAGGTCCCGCAGACCGACCTCGCCCAGCAGATCCCCGGTCGTCGGCTCGGCCACCGCCCAGGAACAGCGCTCGTCACCCGCCCACTGGGCGGCGCGCAGCGCGACGTACTCGGTCGCCTCGTCGAGGTCCCGCAGGCGATAGTTCAGGACGTACTTGCGGTGCGTCGGATCGGCGAAGGCCGCGACCAGCGCCGGACGGTCGTCGAGGGCCTTGTCCGCCCGAAGTTGCCGCAGGTAGTACTCACCCGCGTTGATCTCCACCGGTTCCACCCTTCGAGGGTAACCACCCCGGCCGGAGATCAAGGTTCGTAGGGCCACGGGCCGCTGAGCGGGGTCACGCGGGTCGCCATCGGTCCGCTCGGGCCCTGCTCGATCGCGAACGACACGCGCTGACCGGCGTTGAGATCCTTGAAGCCCCGCATCTGGATCTCGGAGTAGTGAACGGGGATCTCCTCCGGGCCGGCGGGCGGTGCCGTCGAGTTCCGGCGGCCGCGCCACCAGCGCCGACGTGGGACCGGGGGAGTGGCCCAGCCGTCCGGTCTGACGGCACCCACGCCTTTCTCCGAGTCGAACCAGAGGACGATCCCCTCGGCCATGACGATTCCTCCGAAGCTCGGCGGTGAGGCTTCCGGATCAGCGGCGGCGGCTCATGATCAGCGCGACCGCCAGCGGCAGCAGGAAGACGAGGAACGTCCCGCGGGTGAAGAAGAACAGCGCGATCGCGACCGCGGCGGCGATCGGCACCGCGCTGGCCGTCAGCCATTTGGACGGCTGGACCTCGTTCCTCGCGGACGCCTGCGCGACGCCGGGCATCGGAGGCAGGGGGAGCAGCGCGCTCGGGCGGGGCGAGGGCAGGTCCGTGAACAGCGGTTCGAGCTCGCTGACCATCCTGGCCGCGCTGACCTTCGCCGACCGCGAGCCGAACTCGTCGAGGTCGAGTCTGCCGGTGCGGACGTGCTCTTCCAGCGCTTCGAGCGCGTCTTGGCGTTCGGCGTCGCTCAGCCGCATGTCCGGTCTCTCGGCACTCACGTCCCGAGTCTACGGCCGGATCAGCCGTCGAGTTCCCGTCGGCGCTGCTTCCCGAGCTTCTTGTGGGAGTTCTCCCAGCCCTTGCCCCAGATGCCCTCGCCGACAGCGCTGATCCCGATCGGGACGAGGATGAACCACCAGGTGATGCCGGTGGTGATGATGACCGCGATGGTGGCGATGAACAGGATCGGCAGGAGCGCGCCCATGACGCGCTGTAGCGGGGAGATCCCCGCCCAGGGTGATGCCGGTTTCTCCGGTTCAGCGACGGCGGTCCCGGGCGTGTCGTAGCGCGGATGCGGTTCGGGCAGGTCGGCGAAGATCTCGGACAGCTCGCCGCGCGTCTTGGCGGTGGTGACCCGGGCGGACCGCTCGCCGAACTCGTCGATGTCGATCCTGCCGACGCTCATGTGCTCGCCGAGCGCGGTCAGCGCGGACTCGCGATCCTGATCACTGATCCGCAGCCGCGGAGACGGAACCTCGCTCACCCTTTCGAGAATAGGCCGGGTGAGGCCCGGTCAACCACGATATTCGTCAGGCTTTTCGCCTCGGCGCGAACGTGCTGTCGCGGTCGCGCTATGCCCTCGACCCTGGTCACGCGTCCGGCAATCGGACGGGAACGAGAAACCAAGGTCGCGTTGGCGGCCGGGATCGCGGTCGCCGCGCCGTCAAGATCTGGGGCACGGTGCGATCCGCACGTTCGACTCGAACGGACCGAAGCCCGGCACCGAATGGCGGCGGCTGAGGCGTCCACTGCTGACCCGGCGCTCCCGGTGAGTCCACAGTGGACTCACCGGGAACGTGGTCAGTCCTTCAGCTCGAACAGCTGGGTGCCCTGCGTCACCGCGGCGCCGACCTCGACCGAAAGGCCGGTCACGGTGCCCGCCTTGTGCGCGGTGACCGGGTTCTCCATCTTCATCGCTTCGAGCACGACGACCAGTTCGCCCGCTTCGACCTGCTGGCCCTCTTCGACGGCGACCTTGACGATGGTGCCCTGCATCGGCGCGGTGACCGCGTCGCCGCTCACCGCCGCCTTGGTGCCGCCCGCGCGCTTGCGCGGCTTGGCCTTGACGGCCGTCCCGCCGGCACCGCCGGCGTCGAGCGAGAAACCACCGGGGAGCGACACTTCGAGACGGCGGCCGCCGACCTCGACGACGACGTTCTGCCGGGGCGGTTCTTCGGTCTCGGCGGCTTCCGGTGCCACGAACGGCTCGATGGTGTTCTCGAACTCGGTCTCGATCCAGCGGGTGTGCACGCTGAACCCGTTCTCGTCGCCGACGAAGGCCGGGTCTTCCACGATCACGCGGTGGAACGGCAGGACCGTCGCCATCCCGTCGGCGACCATCTCGGCCAGCGCGCGGCGGCTGCGCTCGAGCGCGTTCTGCCGGTCCGAGCCGGTGACGATCAGCTTCGCGAGCATCGAGTCGAACTGGCCGCCGATCACGCTGCCGGACTCGACACCCGAGTCGACGCGGACGCCGGGGCCGCTCGGCGCGACGAACTTCGTCACGGTGCCGGGCGCGGGCAGGAAGCCGCGGCCGGCGTCCTCGCCGTTGATGCGGAACTCGATCGAGTGGCCGCGGGGCTCCGGGTCCTCGGTGATGCGCAGCTTCTCGCCGCGCGCGATGCGGAACATCTCGCGCACGAGGTCGAGGCCCGTGGTCTCCTCGGACACCGGGTGCTCGACCTGGAGCCGCGTGTTGACCTCGAGGAACGAGATCGTGCCGTCGACGGCGACGAGGTACTCGACGGTCCCGGCGCCGTAGTAGCCGGCTTCCTTGCAGATCGCCTTCGCGGATTCGTGGATGCGCTTGCGCTGCTCGTCGGTCAGGTAGGGGGCGGGCGCCTCCTCGACCAGCTTCTGGTGGCGGCGCTGCAGCGAACAGTCACGGGTGCCGACGACGATGGCGTTGCCGTGCTGGTCGGCGAGGACCTGCGCCTCGACGTGACGCGGCTTGTCCAGGTAGCGCTCGACGAAGCATTCGCCGCGGCCGAAGGCGGAGACCGCCTCGCGCGTCGCGGATTCGAAGAGCTCCGGGATCTCTTCTCGGGTGCGGGCGACCTTCAGCCCGCGGCCGCCACCGCCGAACGCCGCCTTGATCGCGACCGGCAGGCCGTGCTCGTCGGCGAAGGCGACGATCTCGTCGGCGTTCGCGACGGGGTCCTTCGTACCGGGCACGAGCGGGGCACCGGCGCGGAGCGCGATGTGGCGCGCGGTGACCTTGTCGCCGAGGTCGCGGATGGACTGCGGGCTCGGCCCGATCCAGGTCAGCCCGGCGTCGATCACGGCCTGGGCGAAGTCCGCGTTCTCGGAAAGGAACCCGTAGCCGGGGTGGACCGAGTCCGCGCCCGACCGCTTGGCGGCGTCGAGCAGCTTGTCGAAGACGAGGTAGCTCTCGGCCGCGGTGGTGCCGCCGAGGGCGAAGGCCTCGTCCGCGAGACGGACATGGGGTGCGTCACGGTCCGGGTCGGCGTAGACGGCCACGCTGGTCAGCCCGGCGTCCTTCGCCGCCCTGATCACCCGTACCGCGATCTCCCCGCGGTTCGCGATCAGGATCTTGGTCACCGGACCACCTGTGCCGGCCTGCTCGGTCACGCCGTACCTCCTGCGTTCGCACGTCGGGCCGCCCCGATGCGGCTCCGCAGCAGTTTACGGAAGTTCGCGCTCCGATTAATGAGAGCAAGGCCACCCAGTGACCTTTGTTTATACCAGCGCGGAGCGGTGCCGCAGTTCTTCCGGAAGGTCGGAATCGAGCACGATCAGGTCGTACGGCTGGGCCTGGTGGACCCGGCCGAGGTGCTCGGATTTGACCAGCGCCCACGGCTGATGCGGACCGCAGCACTCGACCAGCCGCTGCACGGAACTGAAGGCGATCAGCGCCATCCGGCCGTCCTTGGTCGCGCGGAGTTCGATCTCCGCGCTCGTGAAGTCCTTCGGCTTCTTCGCCGTCGGGAGGAACAGTGCGCTGGGCAGTGCGGGGTTCGTCACAGGAACAACATAGACGTGCACTCTGCGCTAGATCACTTACGCTCTCGGATATGCGGACTCAGGAAGCGGGGGCGCCGCGATCCGTGCTGCTCACCGCGCTGCTGGCGGTGGTGGTGACGGCGGGCGTGATCGTGGCCGTCGTCCTGCTCCGGCCCGCCGCGCCGACCCCCGCCGGCGACCCCGGCGTGCCTCCGGTGTCCGACGGTGTCCCGAGCGCGCCCGGCGTCAACTGCGGCGCGGCGGCCTGCCGGGAGATCGGCGCGATGACCGTCGGCGGGCTGCCCGTCGTGCTTCTGGCCGACGACGCGGGCAAACAGGGGGTGCTCCGGATCGGGGCGGACTCCGTGTACCCGCTGATGCTCAACGACCGGGGGGTCACCCTGAAGGGCGATTCTCTGCGCTGCGTCGACGGCGCGACGCCGGTGTGCCTGGTGCGCGGCGACGTGGGCGGTGGCTCGGCGGGCGAGTTGTTCGTCGCGCGCGGCGGGATCTGGCGGGACACCGGGAAGCCCTATTTCTCCGACGCCGGGACGGTCGCCCTGAACGACGTGACCGCCGACGGGATCGCGGACGTCATCGTCGTGCGGCACGAATGCCCGGGCGCGCAGTCCGGCTCGGCGCGGTGCCAGGCGGCGCCCGTGCTCGCGGAGGTCTACGACGTCGCGCGCGGCTCGGTGGGCTGCACGCGCCGGTACACCGCGCCGTCGGAGCTTCGGGGATGGCCGGATGTGCGGCTGACGAAGGCGGATCTGCGGGCCTGCCCCTGAGGGGGAGCAAGGGACCTTTGCTACCACTTCTGGCGGGAGAAACCCACACAGTCACCGCCCCGCCTGCGAAAGAGCCCAAGCGCGTGAAGGCCCCCTTCCCTCGGCTCAGCCGAGGGAAGGGGGCCTTCACGCGCTCAAAGAGGCGTCACGCACCCGCGGTGGCAGGCTCCTTCGCGGAAGTAGCCGCTTCGCCGTCAGCAGTAGGCGCAGGGTCCGTCGGCGAGTTGAGCACGTCGTCGTCCAGCAGGCCTTCGCCCCGGGCGACGACCACCGGCACGACGATCTGGCCGGCGACGTTGGTCGCGGTCCGCATCATGTCCATGATCGGGTTCACCGAGTAGATCAGCGCGATCCCGAGCGCCACCTGCTGCGCGTCGAGCCCGATGAACGCGGTGGTCAGGGTCAGCGCGGTCAGCCAGCCGGTGGTGCCCGCGGTGGCCAGCGCGCCGAGCACGGCGACCACGACGATCCCGACGTACTGCCAGATGTTCAGCGAGACACCGGAAAGGTTCGCGATGAAGATGGCGCCGATCGCGGGGAACACCGCGGCGCAGCCGTCCATCTTCGTGGCGCTGCCCAGCGGAGTCGCGAAGGCGGCGTACGCGGGCTGGACGCCCAGGTTCACGGCGGACTGCCGGGTGAGGGGCAGCGTCGCGGCCGAAGACTGCGAAGCGAACGCGAACTGGATCGCCGTGCCCGCCTTCGAGAAGAACTTCAGCGGGCTGACCTTCGCCACGAACTGCAGCAGGATCGGGTAGACCACGAACAGGACCAGCAAGCAGCCGACGTACACCGCGAGCGTGGTGGTGAACAGCGGCCGGAACAGGGCGTCACCGTAGTTCGAGACCGCGGCGCCGATCAGGCCGATGATGCCGATCGGGGCGAGCCGGACGATCCAGCCGAGGTAGCGCTGGATGATCTCGAAGACGCTGGTGGTGAAGTCGACGAACGGCTTGGCCTTGTCGCCGAGGCTGTAGGCGGCCGCGCCGATGAGCACGGCGAGGAACAGCACCTGCAGCGTCTCGCCCTCGGTGAAGGCGGTGAAGAAGTTCTTGGGCAGCAGGCCTTCGACGAAAGCGCTCCAGGAACCCCAGTTCTCGGTGCTCTTGGCGGCCTTGTCCGCGTTCTTCGCCGTCGCGGCCACGCCCTCGCCGAGACCGCCGCTGCCCGGGTTGAACAGCTTGGCGACGGCGATGCCGATCAGCGACGCGATGAACGACGTGATCGCGAACCACAGGACGGTCTTGCCGCCCAGCCGCGCGGCCTTCCTGCCGCCGCCGAGATTGCGCAGGCTGTTGATGCCGACCACGATCGCCGTGAAGACCAGCGGGATCACCGCGATCTGCAGCAGCGTCGTGAAGATGGTGCCGATCTGGTCGAGCAGGTCGGTCAGCCAGCTCGCCTCGGTCGTCCTGGCGAGCACGCCGAGCAGGGCGCCCACGACGAGCGAGCCGAGGACCGCCGCCGCGAAGACCTTTGGCCTTGTATAGGTCCGAATGAAAGACACGGGGCGACTCCGGTGCGTGAAGGTTTCCTGATTTCCCGAACGTGAAGAACGTTCGGCGAGGCAGGACTCTTCCGGATCACCCGTTCGTGTGGGAGTCGTCTCAGGATGCGGGACGCGTCCACAGATCGATGACGCTCACGCCGACCTCGGCCAGCAAACGCCGGGTCAGCGGCAGGCTGATTCCGATGACGCTCGAGAAGTCGCCGTCGATTCCCTCGATGAACCAGCCGCCGAGCCCGTCGAGGGTGAATCCGCCTGCGACCTGAAGCGGCTCCCCGGACGCGATGTACGCCTCGATCTCTTCTTGAGAAGGTGTGCCGAAGCGAACAGTGGTGCCTTCGGTTCCGGACGTTTCTTTCGTTTTCACGCCGTTTTCGACGCGGATGATCGCGTGGCCGGTCAGGAGTTCACCGGTTTTGCCCGCCATCGCCGCCCAGCGTTCGCGCGCGGCCTCCGGCGTGATCGGTTTCCCGACCATTTCACCGTTGATCGACAGCATCGAATCGCAGCCCACGATGACCATGTCGCCGTGGCCGCCGAGCGCCTCGAAAACCGCTTCGGCCTTCGCGGAGGCGAGCGCGCGGACCAGCTCCTCGGGAGCCGGATCGGTCAGGGACGCGGCGACCGCGTCCTCGTCGACGCCGGACACGACGACGCTCGGGTCGAAGCCGGCGGAACGCAGGACGCCGAGGCGGGCGGGGGACTGGGAAGCGAGGACGAAACGCACCTGACGAAAGGTACTCGACGGCCCGCTGTTGCCTAATTGTGACCTGGGACACCCGGACGTGGAGCTAGTTTGTTGTGGCGCGCAACATATGGATTGTTCGAGCTACGGAGGAACCAATGTCGTCCCGCCTCCGCGTCAGAAGATCTCTTCGCACGACGCAAACCACAGTGCTCGCAGGACTGCTCCTCGCCGGTTCGGCCCTGGCCCCGGTGGCATCGGCCGCCCCCGGACCGGTCTACAAGAATCCCCACGCTTCGACGTCCGCGCGGGTGAACGACCTGCTCAAGCGGATGAGTCTCGACGACAAGATCGGCCAGATGACCCAAGCCGAACGCGGCGCGGTCACCCCCGACCAGGCCGCCGCGCTCAAACTGGGGTCCCTGCTCTCCGGCGGTGGCTCGGTGCCCGCCAGCAACACGCCGAACGGGTGGGCCGACATGGTCGACTCGTACCAGAAGGCCGCGATCTCGACGCCGCTCGGAATTCCCACGCTCTACGGCGTCGACGCCGTGCACGGCCACAACAATGTCTACGGCGCCACGATCTTCCCGCACAACATCGGCCTCGGTGCGGCCGGCAATCCGCGCCTGGTCGAGAAGATCGGCCGCGCGACGGCGCTGGAAGTCGCGGGAACCGGTCCGCAGTGGGACTTTTCGCCGTGCCTGTGCGTCGCCCGTGACGATCGCTGGGGCCGGACCTACGAATCCTTCGGCGAATCCCCGCGCGACGCCATCGTCAACGCGTCGGCCATCACCGGTCTCCAGGGGCGCAGGCTCGGCGAGAAACCGGGATCGGTGCTCGCGACGGCGAAGCACTACATCGGCGACGGCGGCACGACGAACGGCGTCGACCAGGGCAACACCGAGGTCAGCGAACGCGAACTGCGCCAGATCCACCTGCCGCCGTTCCGCGAGGCGATCGACCGCGGCGTCGGCTCGGTGATGATCTCGTTTTCCAGCTTCCAAGGTGTGCGCATGCACGCCCACAAGTACCTCATCACCGACGTCCTCAAGCGAGAACTGCGGTTCTCCGGCCTGGTGATTTCGGACTACAACGCGATCAACCAGATCGACGGCAAGGAAGGCTTCACTCCCGAAGAGGTGCGGCTCTCGGTCAACGCGGGTATCGACATGTTCATGGTCCCGTGGGACGCGCCGCAGTTCATCTCCTATCTCAAGGCGGAAGTCGAAGCGGGCCGTGTTCCGCGCGACCGGATCGACGACGCGAACCGCCGCATCCTGGCGGAGAAGTTCAAGCTCGGCCTGTTCGAGCACCCGTACACCGACCGTTCGCTCCAGAAGACGTTCGGCAGCAAGGAACATCGTGAACTGGCCCGGCAGGCCGTCCGCGAATCCCAGGTGCTGCTGAAGAACGACGGTGTGCTGCCACTGGCGAAGAAGAACAACAAGATCTTCGTCGCGGGCAAGAACGCGCACGACATCGGCAACCAGGCGGGTGGCTGGACGCTCACCTGGCAAGGGCAGAGCGGCCCGGTGATCCCGGGCACGACCATCCTCGACGGCATCAAGTCGGGGGCGGGGAAGGGAACCACGGTGACCTATGACCGTGCGGGTAACGGAATCGACGGCAGCTACCAGGTCGCCCTCGCCGTGGTGGGCGAAACGCCGTACGCGGAAGGACAGGGAGACCGGCCGAACGGCTTCGGACTCGACGCGGAAGACCTCGCCACGATCGCCAAACTGAAGGCTTCCGGGGTCCCGGTCGTCGTGGTGACCGTGTCCGGGCGCCCGCTCGACATCGCCGCGCAGCTGCCGCAGTTCGACGGGCTCCTCGCCGCCTGGCTCCCGGGCAGCGAAGGCGCCGGTGTCGCGGATGTCCTTTACGGCGACTACAACCCGACCGGGAAGCTGACGTTCAGCTGGCCGGCCAGTGCGGCGCAGGAACCGGTGAACGTCGGTGACGGCAAGAAGGCGCTGTACCCGTACGGCTACGGCCTGCGGTACCGCCGGTAGGCCTCGTGAGTGGTAAGGACGGTTCTAACCGTCCTTACCACTCACGAGGTCAGGGGTCTCGGCCCGATTTCGCGTTCGACGAAGCGGTGGTACTCGATGGCCGCGATCGACTTCTCGAGCTGTTCGAACGTCGGCGCGGGGAGCGCGCCGTTGAAGACGATCGTCAGGCTCTTCCTCGGGATGTTGATGACGTACGGATCGACGTCGAGTTCCTCGCAGTGGCTCCGCAGGACGGCCGTCCAGTGGTCGAGGTCCTCGTCCTCGCCGAGGTGCTCCCACCGCGCGACGATCCAGTTGCCGTTGATCAGCTGGCCCGCCATCTCCCGCGGATCGTGGACCATGTACGGCTCGGCGACGTCGTTCATCGTCCGAGGTGCTCGAGGAGCGCGGCGAAGGACTCGGCCGGGAGCACCAGGATCGGCCGGATCTCGTCCGGCATCGCCCACTGCTTGGTGTCGCGGATCCCGACCAGGCCGGGTGCGGCGCCGACCTCGACGCAGGCGTTCTCTTCCCAGTGCGTGTAGGTCGACTTGTGCCAGCCGGTCATGTTCTCGTGCCAGGTGGTCATCGGAGGCCCTTTCCCCAGTGACTGTTTCGGCAAGTAGACGGGTTGCGCGGCAGTAAGGTTGGCGAGATCGGGTGATCTGCGCCCGCTGGTCGGTGAACGGCTTCGGTGATCGCGTTCGGCGCACGAAAAGGCGCCTTCACCGACAACTGCTTTACTCACGATGCACTCTCGGAGTGCATAACGCAAAGGGTCTTAGGTCACCGAAGTGAATCGGCCGCGAGCTGTCGGTAGTCGGCGGCGATCCGCGTCAGATGAGAGCAGGCGACATCGCCGTAGGTCGCGTAGTGCTCGACTTCGGTGAAGTTCTCCTCGTAGTCGGCCACTTCGCGTTCGTCCGTGACGAGCGCCGTGGCCGTCTGGGTGCCGAGGAGCACCGCGCGCGAGTCGTAGATGTCGAAACCGTGGAGGACCGGGACCGAAACCGGGGTGGTCCACGGGATCACGCCCAGGCGCACCCGGCCGCGCCGGGACACCTCGACGAGGTGATCGAGCTGGGCCAGCATCGTCGCCGCGCCGCCCATGTTCCACCGCAGGGCGCCTTCGGTGAGCACGAAGTGGAACTCGCGGTTCGAGTCGAGGATCCGCTGGCGCTCCAGCCTGGCCTCCACCGTCTGGTCGCGTTCGCCGTCAGGCAGCGAATCACCGAACAGGGCGGTGATGTAGTCGCGGGTCTGGAGCAGGCCGAACACGATGGTCGGCTGGAAACTCCGGATACGGGCGGACGCCGTCTCGATCTTGCCGATGCGCTGCTGCATCCGCCAGGCACCGCGCTGGAGGACGACGCGGGCGGACGACGCCTCCTCACGGAGGTCCCGCGTGATCGCGACGAGCGCCCGCCGGACCTTCGCGGGCGCGCCGTAGACGCGGCACAGCGCGACGACCTGGTCCTCCGTCGGCATGAACGCGCCGGTTTCGACCCGCGAGACCTTCGACTGACTGAGGCCGGTGAGCCTGGCCGCTTCGGTACCGGTCAACCCGGCGGCTTTGCGCAGACGGCGCAATTCGGTGGAGAGCTGGTCCTGGTTCGTCACGCACGGCTTTCCAGTGGGCGATCGCGGTCGGCGGATCCGTCACGATAGCCCGCGAAGCCGCTTTCAGCGAGGCAGCGCAGAAGCCCGCCAAGCCCCTTCGCCGGGCGCGAGCGGCGCCCGTACGAGCGAAGCCTTGTCCGCCCACCAGGAATCCCGTTTCGGGGCCGGTTCCGGCGCCCGCGCACCGGCCGCCGCCGCGACGACGGCGGTCAGCGCGGCGAGCTCGGCGTCGTCCGGGTTGCCCCGGACGACGCGCAGCAGCGGGGTTTCGGGCGCGGTCACAGCGGGATGTTCCCGTGCTTCTTGGGCGGCAGCGTCTCCCGTTTGCCTTGGAGCAGCGAGAGCGCCTTCGCGATGTGGCCGCGGGTGTGCGCGGGCACGATCACCGAGTCGACGTAGCCGCGTTCGGCCGCCGCGTACGGGTTCAGGAGCGTGTCCTCGTACTCCTGGATCAGCTCGGCGCGCAGCGCGTCGACGTCCTTGCCGTCGGCGGCGGCCGCGGCGAGGGTCTTGCGGTGCACGATGTTCGCCGCGCCCTGCGCGCCCATGACCGCGACCTGCGCCGTCGGCCAGGCCAGGTTGATGTCCGCGCCGAGGTGCTTCGAACCCATGACGTCGTACGCGCCGCCGTACGCCTTGCGGGTGATGACGGTGACGAGGGGGACGGTCGCTTCGGCGTAGGCGTAGATCAGCTTCGCGCCGCGCCGGATGATGCCGTTCCACTCCTGGTCGGTGCCGGGCAGGAAGCCGGGGACGTCGACGAAGGTCAGCACCGGGATGTTGAACGCGTCGCAGGTGCGCACGAACCGCGCGGCCTTCTCGGACGCGTCGATGTCGAGGCAGCCGGCGAACTGGGTCGGCTGGTTCGCCACGATGCCGACGCTGCGCCCGTCCACCCGGCCGAAGCCGACCAGGATGTTGGGCGCGAACAGCTCGTGGACCTCGAGGAAGTCGCCGTCGTCGACGATGCGGGTGATGACCTCGTGCATGTCGTACGGCTGGTTCGGCGAGTCCGGGATCAGCGTGTCGAGTTCGCGGTCGGACTCGGTGACGTCGTCGAAGAATCCACCGGGCGCGGAGCCGGTCTCGAAGAGCGGCGCCTCGGACAGGTTGTTCGCCGGGAGGAACGAGAGCAGTTCCTTGACGTAGGCGATCGCGTCCTCGTCGTCGGAACCGAGGTAGTGCGCGTTGCCCGAACGGGTGTTGTGCGTGCGCCCGCCGCCGAGCTCCTCGAAGGAGACCTCTTCACCCGTCACGGTCTTCACGACGTCGGGACCGGTGATGAACATGTGCGACGTCTTGTCGACCATCACCACGAAGTCGGTCAGCGCGGGGGAGTAGACGTGCCCGCCCGCGTTGGCGCCCATGATCAGCGAGATCTGCGGGATGACGCCGGACGCCTTGACGTTGCGGTTGAAGATCTCGCCGTACAGCCCGAGCGAGACGACGCCTTCCTGGATCCGCGCGCCACCGCCCTCGTTGATGCCGATGATCGGGCGGCCGGTCTTGATCGCCAGGTCCATCACCTTGACGATCTTCTCGCCGTACACCTCACCGAGTGAACCGCCGAAGACCGTGACGTCCTGGCTGAACACGCACACCGGACGCCCGTCGACGGTGCCGTAGCCGGTGACGACGCCGTCGCCGTAGGGCCGGTTCTTCTCCTGGCCGAAGTTCACCGAGCGGTGCTTCGCGAGCTCGTCGAGTTCGACGAAGGAGCCCTCGTCCAGCAGCAGGTCGATCCGCTCGCGGGCGGTCTTCTTGCCCTTGGCGTGCTGTTTCTCCACCGCCCTCGCGGAACCCGCGTGGACCGCCTCGTCATACCGGCGGTACAGGTCGGCCAGCTTGCCGGCCGTGGTGTGGATGTCCGGTTCGTCCTCGGGCGGCGTCCCGAGCGGCTCCGTCGCACTGCTCATGAAAGCGCAGCCTAGCTACTCGACGGTCACTTCGCGTGTGGCGTAGGCAACGTCCGTGGCTGGACGGAGGCGCGTGCGGGGGCCGATGGGTCGGGGTGGTCGTGAGTGGCGTTTCGGGTTCTAACCCGAAACGCCACTCACGACCAACTTGACCCACGCGGTACCGGCGACGCACCTGGTCACTGGACGGAGGCGCGCACCAGCCCCGATTCGTACGCCGCGATCACCAGCTGCGCCCGGTCCCGCGCCGCGAGTTTGTGCAGGAGGTGACCGATGTGCGTCTTCACGGTCGCCAGTCCGAGGTGCAGGGTCCCGGCGATCTCGTCGTTCGACAGGCCGCGCGCGATCAGGCTCAGGACCTCGCGTTCGCGCGTGGTGATGTTGTCCAGCGAAGCCGCCACGCGCTGACCGGGGTCGGGCAGCCGCGCGAACTCGGCGATGAGCCTTCGCGTGATCGAAGGGGCGAGCAGACCTTCGCCCGCCGCGACGACGCGGATCGCGCTCAGCAGTTCGGCGGGCGGGGTGTCCTTCAGCAGGAATCCGCTCGCGCCCGCGCGCAACGCCGAATAGACGTAGGCGTCGAGGTCGAACGTGGTCAGCATCAGCACGTGGACGCCTTCGGTGGTGGCCGACGCGCAGATCCGCCGGGTCGCTTCGATCCCGTCCAGCTCGGGCATGCGGACGTCCATCAGCACGACGTCGGGGCGTTCCTTCTCGGCGAGTTCCGCGGCCTCCGCGCCGTCGCTCGCCTCCCCGACGACTTCGAGGTCCGGCGCGCTGTCGACGAGCACGCGGAAGCTGCCCCGCAGCAACGCCTGGTCGTCGGCGATCAGTACGCGGATCATCGTGTCCCCACTTCCTTGGCGGCGTACGGCAACCGCGCGAACACCCGGAATCCCCCGGCGGGCAACGGGCCCGCTTCGAAGTCACCACCGTAGACGGCGACGCGTTCGCGCATGCCGATCAAGCCGTGCCCGCCCGCGGCGGGCGGCGAGACCTCGCCGCGCCCGTCGTCGACGATCTCGACGCTGACCTCGCCGGGGCCTTCGGTGATCGTGACCCGGCAGGCCGACGGTCCCGCGTGCTTCACGACGTTGGTCACCGCCTCCTGCGTGATGCGGTAGACCGAAAGCGCGACACCTTCGGGCAGGTCGTCCACCGCCTCGCCGGACAGCTCGACGCGCACTCCGGCCTGTCCGGCGCGTTCGGCCAGGGTCCGCAGGTCGGCGAGTTTCGGCGCGGGGCCGAGCGCGGCCTCGGGCGTCCCATCACCGGAACGGAGGACGCCGAGCATCCGCCGGAGTTCGACGAGCGTCTCGCGGCTGGTGAGTTCGATGACCCGCAACGCTTCGCGGGCTTCTTCCGGCTGTTCCTTCGCGACGTGGTTGCCGACGGCCGCCTTGACCGCGATCAGGCTCATGCTGTGCGCGACGACGTCGTGCATCTCGCGCGCGATCCGCAGCCGTTCGTCGGAAACCGCCTGATCGGCTTGGGTTTCCGCGAGCTGGGCCAGGTTCGCGCGCCGTTGCCGCGTCATCCAGCCCAGCGCCCACGAGCCCGCCACCCCGCCGCCCGCGAAGGCCGTCGACGCGATCGTGTTCGGCCCCAGCCGCAGGAACTCGAAGATCATGACGACGACCAGGCCGAGACCCATCGCGATCAGCGAACGGGCGCGCGGGTGTTCCAGCGCCACCGTGTACAGGGTGCAGGCGGTGGCCAGGAGCGCGGCCGGGCCGAGCCCGTTTCCGGCGAGCAGGGCGGGGACCAGGCTGCCGAGGCCGAGGCCGTAGGCGACCAGGGGCCGATGGCGCCGCAGCGCGATCGCGATCCCGCTGGCGGCCACCGTCGCCCAGGCGAGCCACATCGGGATGGGGACGAGGAACGTCCAGGTCCGCGCCCCCAGGTTCCCGCCGACGGCCACGACGAGCACCAGCGCGAGGAGCGCGTCGATCGTGTACGCCACCCGTTGGGGGAGCGCCGACGGCTGTTTCATACGGCGAACTTAACCGGACGTGCGGTGCGTGCGCGTCCGTCCGGCGGAGGTCAACCCCAGGGTGGAGATCAGCGGGACAGATGGACGCCGATCCCGCCGCGCCCCGGCGCGAGCTCCGGGCGCAGGACCAGATCGTCGTCGTAATCGCCCCCGTTCTGGTGGCGGAACGGAATCGGTTCCTGAGTGGACAGTGTCCGCAGCCGTTCGCGCAGCGCCTCGACGGCGGCTTCGTAGTGCTCGGGCGAGACGCGGTCGGCGCCGCAGATCGTCAGCGGGGGAAGGACGGACATGCCCGCGTACCAGAGTGTCCCGTGCTGCAACGAGAACAGCAGATCGCCGATTTCGCCGTTCACTCCGCGCGGGCCGATCGTGGCCTCCGGCGCGCCCGCGGTCAGCACGACCATGGCGCGTTTCCCGGCCAGCGCTCCCTCGCCGTAGCGCGCCGTCCGGCCGTCGGGACGCTGGACGCCGTAAGCGAAACCCTTGACGAAGACGCGGTCGAACCACCCCTTGAGGATGGCGGGCATTCCGTACCACCACAGCGGGAACTGGACGATCACGGTGTCCGCCCACGCCAGTTTTTCGTGCTCGGCGCGGATGTCCTCGCCGAGTTCGCCGGTCTCGAAGGCGTTCTTCGACGTCGAGCCGACGATGAGCCGGTCCGGGGAAGCTGCCCGGCCGAAGTCGTCGGCGTCGACCACGGCCTTCCACTTCATCGCGTACAGATCGGATTCCCGGACGTCGGCGCCCTGCGCCCGGAGGGCGCGCAACCCCTCGTCGCGCAACGAGCCGCTGAGGGAACGGGGTTCCGGATGGGCGTAGATCCACAGCACGTTCATGATCCCACCGTCGCGCGTTCTCCGGGCCGGGACGAGTGGCCCGATGGACAACATGTGCAAGAATCGAGCCATGGGCTTTTTCGCGCATCCCGGCCGCCATCGGGTCGCCGTGCTGGTCCGCCACGGAATGCTGGTGATGGAGCTCGGCATCGTCACCCGCCTGTTCGGCACGGCCAAATCCGCCGACGGCGAGCCGCTCTACGAGGTCGTCACCTGCACGCCGGAGCCCGGCCAGGTCCGGACCGACGCCGACGTCACGATCTCGGTCGCGCACGGGCCGGAGGTGCTGGCCGAGGCCGACACCGTGGTCATCCCGGCGTCGTCCACCGAATACGAACCGTCGGGGCACGACCTCACCGAGCCGCTCGCGCGGGCGCTGGAACTGATCCGGCCGGAAGCCAGGATCGCGTCGATCTGCACGGGTGCCTTCGTACTCGCCGCCGCCGGCCTGCTCGACGGCCGGAAGGCGACCACGCACTGGCGTTCGGCGCTGGACTTCCAGGCGAAGTTCCCGAAGGTCGACCTCGATCCCAACGTGCTCTACACCGACGACGGGAACGTCCTGACCGCGGCGGGCGTCGCGTCCGGCATCGACCTCTGCCTGCACATGATCCGCTGCGACCACGGTGCCGCGATCGCGAACGAGGTCGCGCGCGGAACGGTCGTCTCGCCGCACCGCGAGGGCGGGCAGGCGCAGTTCATCCGGCGGCCGGTGCCGGACCCGCAGTCCTCCTCGACGGCGGCCGCGCGGGCCTGGGCGCTCGAGAACCTCGACCGGCCGTTGACGTTGCGCGAACTCGCGGCGAAAGAGGCGATGAGCACGAGGACGTTCACGCGGCGGTTCCGCGACGAGGTCGGGATCTCGGCGTTGCAGTGGCTGACCCAGCAGCGGATCGAACGCGCCCGTCAGCTGCTCGAAGAGACCGATCTGCCGGTGGACAAGGTCGCCACCGAAGCGGGTTTCGGCACCGCCGCGTCGCTGCGCCAGCATCTGCAGGCGGCGTTGGGGGTCTCGCCGAGCGCTTATCGGAACACCTTCCGCGAAGCCGTCTGAATTCAGCTGACCGCCTGGTAACTTACCCGGAGATAAGTTCCGGAGGTGGTTGTGAAGGCCCTCAAATTCGCCGAACGGGTGTTGTTCGCCGGTGCCGCGATCGGCACGGTGTACTCCGCGCGGACAGGTAATCGGAAGCTGCGACTCGCGACCAAACCGGCCGCGGTCCCGGTGCTCGCCGCCAGGGTCGCGCGTGCGCGTGGGCTCGCGCCGGGGGAGAAGGGCCTACTCGTCACCGCGTTGATCGCGGCGGGCGCGGGCGACCACTTCATGGGCAGGTCCGACGAGGACGGCCAGCTGATCAGGGGTGCGACGTCGTTCGGTGTCATGCAGGTGCTGTATTCCGCGCTGTTGTGGCGCCGCGGTGCTCGCCCGCGCGCGGCGACGGCGCCGCCCAGGCTGGCGGCGTGGGCGGCGGCCGCGGTCGCGATGGCGTTGCCGAAGCCCTCTCCGGTCTCTTCGGTGCTCTCGGTCTACGGCGGCTTGCTGAGCACGACGTCGACCCTCGCGGCCGACCCGGTGCTGGCGCCGAAGGCCAAGGTCTCGGGCGGGATGGTGGTCCCGTCGGGTGACCGCCGCACCTGGATCGCGGCCGGCGCGCTGCTGTTCTCCGCGTCGGATCTGGCGATCCTGATCCGCCGGAACTTCGTCACCAGCGAGCGGGTGCGGGCCAACCTCGAAACCTTCGTGCTGACGTCGTACCTCGCGTCGCAGTGGCTGCTCGTCGAAGGCATGACGGCGGAAAGTTAAGTACTTGCTTGACTATCGTCCGGCCCGGGCGGATAGTTAAGCATGTGCCTAACCAACGCATGGACCAGGTGTTCAAGGCGCTGTCCGACGGGACGCGCCGCGAAATGATCGAGCGCCTCACCCGGGGACCCGCCTCGGTGGGGGAGCTCGCACAGCCGTTGTCGATGTCGCTGCCCGCCGTGATGCAGCACCTCCAGGTGCTGGAATCCGCCGGGCTCGTCCGGTCGGAGAAGGCGGGGCGCGTCCGCACCTGCCACCTCGAACCGGAGGGGCTGCGGATGGCCGAGGACTGGCTCGGCGGGCAGCGCACCGGCTGGGAACACCGGCTCGATCGCCTTGGCGGCTTTCTGGACACCGACGAAGGGAAAAGGCCATGACCGTCAAACACGCCACTTTCACCCTCGAGCGCGTCTACCCCGTGCCGCCGGAACGCGTTTTCGCCGCCTGGTCGGATCCGGCCGCGAAGGCCGGTTGGATCACCGTGCCCGGCGGCGGGCACTCCCTGGACTTCCGGGTCGGCGGCCGCGAGGTCATCAGCGGTCCCGGCGACGGCAAGCGGCCGGTCTTCGAAGCCCGCTACGAGGACATCGCGGAAAACGAGCGGATCGTCTACGCGGGAAGGCTCTCCGCGGACGACGTCCTGGCGACGGTGTCGGTCACGACGATCCTGCTCGAAGCCGAGGAGGGCGGCACCCGGTTGACGTTGACCGAACAGGGCACCTTCCTCGACGGTCACGAAGAGCCGGCGTGGCGGGAACAGGGCACGGCCGACTGGCTCGATGCGCTGGGGAAGGCATTGTCGGCAGTATGAACGCATGCTGACCGCTGAGCTGATCGTCGACAGCCGTGTCCCGTCGAACCCGGCGCTTTCCCCGGACGGGCGGTGGATCGCCTACCAGGTCTCGACCATCGCGAAGGGCGTCCCCGAGATCTGGCTCGCCGCTGTGGACGGCGGCGAGAAGCCGCGAAAGGTGGCTGAAGGTTCCTCGCCCCGGTGGTCGCCGGATTCTCTCCATTTCCTCCGCGACGGGCTGATTCACACGGAGGACGGGCCGCTGTTCGCCTGGCGGAGTGAGATCACCGCGTTCCTGTCGATGCGTGAGCGGATCGTGTTCATCGCCGAAGACGAGACGCCCGCCGCGGAAATCCGGGTCTGGAGCGAGAGTCTCCGTCCGGCACGGCTGCGGAGCTTCGACCCGCGAACCGGTGAGATCACGACACTGGTCGAGGACCACGTGGTCGACGTGGCCCGACGTCAGGACGCCGGGGCGCTCGCCGTGGTCACCTGGCCGACGCCCGAACTCGATTCCGGTGGTCTCGAACCTCGGCTTTCCGTGCTGGACCTGGAAACCGGTGAACGTCGTGAGCTGGGCCAGGCGACGTTCGAAGCCACCTCCCCGGTTTGGTGGCGGGACGAGGGCGGCTGGCACGTCGCGTACCTCGGGAATCCGGAAGTGGTGGGCGGCAGGGCGGTCTTCGATGTTCCCGTGGAGAAAGGGGAACATCGCAACCTGACACCGGAATCGGCTTGCCCGGACAAGCTCGCGCAGGTCGATTCCGGTGCTCCTCTGGTGCTCGTGGCCGACGGGCTCGACACGGCCCTCCATCGGCTCGGTGACGGCGAGGTGGCGTTCTGGCGCGGGCATGCCGATGCGCTGGCCTCGAACGGCGAAATCGTGGTCACCGTGCTGAGCACCGCGTATCGGCCCAAGGATGTCCACTGTGGACCCATCGGCGGCCCGCTGAAACGGGTGAGTGAAACGGCGCCGGAGTTCGCCGGGATTTCGTGGGGCTCCCAGGAACGGTTGTCCTACAAGGCGTCCGACGGCCTCGCGTTGGACGGCCTGCTTGTTCTCCCGCCGGGAAAGACTCGGGCCGACGGACCTTTCTCGCTGGTCACGCGGGTTCACGGCGGACCGTATGACCGGCACGCGGACGGCTTCATGCTGGGCTGGTTCCCGTCGGCGCAGTGGCTGGCCCTGGCTGGGCACGCCGTCTTCCTGCCGAATCCCCGTGGGGGACAAGGCCATGGGCACGAATTCGCCGCTTCCGTCGCGGGACGGGTAGGCCTGGAGGAATGGAGCGATATCGAAACCGGGATCGATCTCCTCATCGCCGAAGGTGTGGCCGATCCGGAGCGGCTCGGGATCGCGGGCGGGAGCCACGGCGGATTCATGACGGCCTGGGCCGTCGGGCAGACCCGCCGGTTCAAGGCGGCGCTGATGGTCGCCGGGATCTGTGACTGGGGAATGCTCGCCGCGACCGGTGAACTCGGTCCGGTGGTGGAAGCCGGGCACGGCGGGAGTATCGGCTGGGAAGGAACGGGACCGCACCGGCACGATCGGCTCAGCCCGATCTCCTACGCGTCGAAGATCGAGACCCCCGTGCTGATCGTGCACGGTGCGGAAGACACGAACGTTCCCTTGTCTCAGGCGGAATTCTTCCACCGCGCACTACGCCACTTCGGCGTCGAACACGACCTCGTCGTTTATCCCGGCGAAGGGCATTCGCTCCGCGGACGTGATCACCAGCTGGATCTGCTTCGCCGCTCTCGCGAGTGGTTCGCGCGGCTGCTCTAGCTTTGCGGTTCGCCGGGGACGTACGTGCCGAAAGTCCATTCGTAGCCTTCGAGGTCGTCGACGCGGAAGCGGTAGTTGCCCCATTCGGTGTCTTCCGGTTTCCAGACCGACGTCGCGCCGGCTTCGATGGCGGAGGCGAACACGGCGTCCACGGCTTCCTGCGTCGGAAGGCTCACGTACAGACCGTGTCCGACGGTTTCGCCCTTGCGTACCGGGCGGTCGTAGTCCTCCTCCGCGCTGAACACGATGATCCTGACTTCGCCGAGCCGCAGTTCGGAGTGCAGGATCAGGCCCCTGTCGTCGGCGTATTCCACGACGGTCTCGAAGCCGAAGGCGCGTTCGAGCCAGCGCAGGGCCTTGGGGGCGTCGCGGTAGGCGAGGTAGGTGTGGAGGTCGGCGGGGCGTTCCTTGGTTTCGGTCATGGGCACAGCCTCGCAACCGACGCGGACAACCACGGTCCTCGATTCGCGACCGTTTCTCACCAGAGCAGTCGCAGCCCGAGCACGGTGATGAGCGCGCTCGACGCCAGCGCGGTCACCAGCCGCCCGCGGCGTCCGGTCAACGCCTTGCCGAGCACGGCGCCGCCACCGGCGAGGAACAATTGCCAGCTGGCCGAGGCGGCGAACGCCGCCGTCACGAAGACCACGTGTTCCGCTCCGCTCGCCGCGGCCATGTCCTCGCTGCCGAGTACGAGTGCCGCGAAGTAGACCACCGTCATCGGGTTCAGCAGGGTGATCCCGAGAAGGCTCAGGTACGCCTTCAGCGGCCCGATCGCGACCGGCTGGGTCACCTCGGCTTTCGCGTGAGCGCGGAAGTTCCGGATCCCGCTGAGTCCGATGTGGACGGCCAGCGCGAGCAGGACCACCACCGACGCCCAGCGCAGCGGTACGGCGATCGGTTCGATGACGGGGATGAGCCCGCCGCCGCCGAGAACCGCGGCCAGCGCGTACAACCCGTCGGCCGTGGCGACGCCGAGCGCGGCGTACGCGCCGATCTTGAGGCCCGATCTCGCCGTCAGCACCACGAGATAGGTCGCGACCGCGCCCACCGGGATGGCGATGCCGTACCCGGCGAGCAGGCCCGCGACGAGCGCGGCGCTCACGGCCGGACTGGAGTCGGCCTCCGCCAGGGCCCGGCCTGCTGCTGCACCCGCACCCGTCGGACGACGGAGGACGGGTTCAGGAAGGCGCGGGTCGAAGTCATGGGAGAAGGATGCGAACGGACGGGGCGCGGCGCAACACAATTACTTCAGCGGTTCGTCGGCTCCGGTGCTCGTGTCGCGAAAGCCACTTTCGGGACATCAGACGTCGCGAAAGTGGCTTTCGCGACATGCCGCCAGGGCACCGGGAGGCGCCGAGGTTGCGAAAGCCACTTTCGCAACCTTCAACGTTGCGAAAGTGGCTTTCGCAACGCCGACACGGCTGCCTTAACCCTCACCATTCACGAGAGGGCGGGCTGCAGAGCGGCGTCCAGGTCGGCCAGCAGCTTGGCCTTCGGCCGGGCCCCGACGGTCGTCCACACTGGACTCCCGCCCCGGAAAAGGATCAGCGTCGGCAGCGACATGACCTGATAATTCCGTGCCGTGAGCGGGTTTTCGTCGGAGTTGAGCTTGCGGATGAGCAGCGAGCCCGCCCGCTCTTCGGCGATCTGTTCGAGCACCGGCGCGATCATGTGGCACGGCGGGCACCATTGCGCCCAGAAGTCCACCAGGACGGGCGTGTCCTGATCCAGGACGAGCTCTTGGAAGGTTTCGTCGGTGACGACGGAAAGGGACATTCAGGCCTCCTCGTTTCGCGGCACGACGACGCACGGCCCCGGCGGCGTTTTCAGCGCGCCCGCCAGCTTCGTCAGCAGGCTTTCCCGCACGTCGTTGAGCCGGGCCAGACAGGCGTCCACCTCGGCGAGTTTGCGTTGGTAGACCTCGATCGAATCGGCGCACGAGTCACCGGTCTCGTGCCCGGCGCGCAGGCACTCGACGAACGGCCTGGTGTCTTCGAGGCTGAGCCCGACCGCTTGCAGGGTCAGGATCTCGTTCACCAGGCGGTAGTCGTCCTCGTCGTACTCCCGGTAGCCGTTCGACGCGCGCCGTGCGTCGAGAAGCCCTTGTGACTCATAGAAACGCAGCGCGCGGGTGGTGGTTCCGGTACGCGCGGCGAGTTCGCCGATCCGCATGGAACCGAGCGTAAACCTTGCCCTTGGCGTCAAGGCAAACGTTCAGTCGTCGAGATCGATCCGGATGGTGAGGAGGTTCGTGCCGATCGCCCGCACGGCGGCGCTGTTGACCGTGGGCAGGGTCTTCAGCCGGGCGCGGGCGTCGTCGTCGGGGAGCAGGCGCGCCGTGCCGGTGTGCCACCGCCCCTTGAGCCGGAGCCGGACCCGCGGATCGGCCTGGATGTTGCGGACGTACTGCGACTTCTCGCCGAACTCCGAGACGATCCAGAACGAGCGGCCCACCCGGCGGCCACCGATCGGCGTGCTCCGCGACCGCCCGGATCTGCGGCCGGTGGTCTCCAGGATGGGCTGGGACGGCAGGCGGCCGAGGATCGGGTTGCCGACGTGGCGCTGAAAGGTCGTCGCCACGCGGTGCTTGATCTCGTGATAGCGGGACATGGCTCCAGGGTGCCCTACGCTCGGGCCATGGTGAGCGAGTCCGACGTGGACCTGGGGGACGGGACCACGCTTCACACGTACGACACCGGCGGGGCCGGGCCGGTGGTCTTCTGGCACCACGGCACCCCGAACATCGGCGCCCCGCCGGTCCCGCTGTTCGCGGCCGCCGAGCGGCTCGGGCTGCGGTGGGTCTCCTACGACCGGCCCGGTTACGGCGGTTCTTCGCCGCGGCCCGGCCGGGATGTCGCGTCGGCGGCGTCGGACGTCGCGAAGATCGCCGACGCCCTGGAGATCGAGCGGTTCGCGGTCTTCGGGCATTCCGGAGGCGGGCCGCACGCCCTCGCCTGCGCGGCCCTGGTGCCGGAACGGGTGTCGGCGCTGGTCTGCGTCGCGAGCCTGGCTCCGTACGACGCCGAAGGGCTGGACTGGTTCGCGGGGATGGGCGCGGCGGGAGCCGCCTCGTTGAGGGCGGCCGCGGCGGGCCGGGCGGAAAAGGAGCGGTACGAGGCGACCGCCGAATACGACGCCGAGATGTTCACCCCGGCGGATCACGCGGCCTTGGCGGGCGACTGGAGGTGGGTGCTCGACGTGGTCGGTCCCGCGGTCGAGGGCGGGCCGGGCGGGCTGATCGACGACGACCTCGCGTACGTCGCCCCTTGGGGGTTCGCGCCGTCCGACGTCCGGGCGCCGGTCCTGCACCTGCACGGTGGCGCGGACCGGATCGTGCCGCCCGCGCACGGCGAATGGCTGGCCCGGCAGTGCGCGACGGCGGAGTCGCGCGTCTTTCCCGAGGACGGGCACGTCTCGGTGCTCCGTCATGGGGAGGCCGCGCTCGAGTGGCTGGCCGAGCGGGCGTGAGCTGCGAGGTCGTCCTGGTCCGGCACGCCGAGTTCGTTCCGCCATCACCGGGGAGGCCCGACGATCCGGAGCGGCCATTGACCGCGGCCGGCGTCGCCGCCGCTGAACTGCTCGCGCACGAACTCGCCGCGATGAACCCGACGGCGGTCGTGTCGAGTCCGTACCGGCGAGCGGTCGCGACGGTCGAGCCCGCGGCCAGGCAGGCCGGGCTCGAAGTCACGACACGCTGGGAACTACGTGAGTGGGACTCGGGCTTGGAGCCGACACCGGACTACGCCGCGCACTACGAGCGATGCTGGGCGGATCCGGATTTCGCGCGTCCGGGCGCGGAGAGCCTGCGGCAGCTGACGGCGCGCGCGATGGCCGCCGTCGATCGGCTCGCGGAGGAGCATGACGGCGGTGTCGTGCTGGTGGGCAGTCACGGGACCTTCGTGTCCCGCCTGCTGGCCGGGATCCGGCCGGGGATCGGCTGGCCGTTCTCCCGGGACATGCCGATGCCCGCCGTCCACCGGCTGCGCCGGCCCCACTAGCGCTACCCATCGCCGAAAGCTGCGCGAAGCGACCTCTCGTAGTCCTGCCGCGAGAACGTCAGATCACCGATGCTGCCGTAATCCCAGTCGCGGTACGTATTACGCAGAGCCGACCAGGTCACCGTGTCCTCGGCGGCCACGATCTTCGCCACCAACGCCCAGCAGTCGTCGATACCGCAAGTGCACCCCAGCAGGAGGTGCTCGTCGTCTTCGACGCCTTGCGGAACGCGATCCGGCGCCCCGCCGAGGAGATGCTCGGCGGAAAGCCTCGTCGAGGGAGCGTAATCCCCGGCGAGCAGGGGTGCGGGCTCCGACGGGCATTCCTCGATGCTCTCCTTCTGTTCCGCGAGCGCGCCGGGAAGTTCGGCTTCGCGCACGAGCTCCAGGAACGAAACGCCGTCGATCAGGAACTGAAGCGACGTTTCCCGCCCGGCCGGTCTCGTGGAGATCCTGCGGAACTCGATCGAACGCATGGCGCCACGGTAACCGCCGGTGCCGGGGCCCAAGGGTGGCTTGGCCGGTTGAGGTCAGAGCACGACGTCGTCCCGATGGACACCGAACTCGGCCGAGCGGGTTTCGGTGGCGTGTTCGGCGCGCCGGATCCGGTCGGTCCACGTCGCCGTGGCCCCGAACGCGGTTTCGGCGAAGCCCACGTCGCGGATGGCGTCGGGCAAGGCCGGGTCGCCGGCGGCGAGCAGCCGGACCGGGTCGCCCAGCGCGACCGTGAAGGGCGGCACGAAGTACTCGGCCGGGGTCTCGGTGCGCGCGTGCACCAGGGCACCGACCGCGACGGTGGTGCCCTCGCCGAGCCGCGCGGTCTGCAGCACGGTCACCGCGGTCGCCAGGTAGGAGCACCGGCCGACCGTGCACCCCAGCAAGGTCGCGTGTGGGCCGACGAGTACGTGATCGCTGACGTCGACCGGTTGCGGTCCGGCCACCGCGGACGCGCGGAGCACGGCGTGCTCGCCGATGATGCTGTATTCGCCGACCGTCACCCGCGAGCCTTCGGCGTCCAGCACGGCGCCCGACAGAACACGGGCGTGGGCGGCCACTTCCACGTCCCCGATGAGGGTCGCGGTCGGTGCGACGTAGGCGTCGGCGTGTACCCGGGGCTCCCGGTCACGATGTCGAATGCGCATATCCGGACGCTACGAAAGGATCACCGGCGTGGCTGGCGGTTTTCCGACATGGCGTCCGGCGCGGCCTAATTCGCGGGCCGTCCCGCGCCGGTGTAGTCGTCGCCCTTCGAGTGATACGTGTGGATCTGGATCGCCTGGCCCTGGGTGGGCGCGTTGATCATCAGCCCGTTCCCGAGGTACAGCCCGACGTGGTGGATCCGCGTCGCCGGGTTCCCGTAGAACACGAGGTCGCCGAGTTTCGGCTCGCCGGAGACCTGCGGCAGCGCCCGGAACTGGCTGTCCGCGGTCCGGGGGAGCGAGATCCCGGCTTCGTCGTAGGACTTCTTGGTCAGCCCGGAGCAGTCGAAGCCCGCCGCGCCCGCCTCCGGGCCGTTGCCGCCCCACACGTACGGGAGGCCCAGCTGGCCGAGGGCGAACCGGGTCGCCTTCACGGCGGGGCTGCCGGCCCGCGCCGGGTCGAGGGACAGGGTCGCGTACAGCTGGGCGTTGCCGAGCACGCGCTGGCGGAACAGTTCGGCGTCGTTGCCCTTGCCGCCCTGGTAGCCGGCGATGGCCTTCCACCAGCCGTTGCCGCCGCCGAGGTCGGCCCCGGAGGCGCACAGGGCGCGGCCGGCGGCGACCGACGCGGAGTCGGGATCGGTGATGGCGGGTTTCGCGATACCGGGGATCGACGCGCCGTGCTTCTTCCACTGCTGCGCCGACAGGCCGAGCGGGTTGTCGCCGCCGCGTCCGTGGTTCGAACTCGCCGCGCCGATCCCGGCGAGGGTGACCCAGGACAGGTGACAGTTCGGCTGCTCGCCGCGCAGCGCCAGTTCGCCGTTCGCGTATCCCATGAGCGACTTCGCCGGGATGTCGAGCGCCCCGGCGAGCTTGCCGGCCCACTCTTCGAGCGGCCGGGCGCCCTTCGGCGTCTCCTGCGCCTTCACCGGCGCGCTGACTTCGAGCACCGACGGACCCGCGCCGCCGCCGACGGTGGCCGGATCCTGCTTGGCGGCGGGAACGGGGATCGGCTGGCGCCCGTCGGCAGGGGCGGGATCGTTGCCGCCCGCGAGCAGCCAGCCCGCCGTCGCGAGCCCCGCGACCAGGGGGAGGGCGACCAGGCCGCGCATCGCCACGCCGTGCGCCCACGACTTCTTCCGGCTGGTTTCGGGCGCGCTCGGGGCCGGGTCGGGCTCAGTCACGCCGTCCAGGTTATTGGAGACCACCTCTGCGTAACGAGCGAACGCCTTGCACGTTAGGGGGACTCTCATATTCTGGACGAATGAGTGAGACGGGAGCGCTCGACGCCGGGCGCCTGAGTGCCACGCTGTCCGGCCGGTACGCCGCGATCCAGGTCGTGGAGAGCACCGGGTCCACCAACGCCGACCTGCGGGAAGCCGCCGCGAAGGGCGCCGAAGACCGCACCGTGCTGATCGCCGAAGAGCAGACGGCCGGGGTCGGCCGCCGCGCGCGGCAGTGGGCGTCGCCGAAGGGATCGGGCCTCTACGTCAGTGTCCTGCTGCGTCCCGGCGGCGTCCCGTTCGCCAATTTGGGTTCACTTTCCGTGGTCGCGGGCCTCGCGGTGCGGGAGGTCGCCGCGGGCATCGGCGTCGACGCCGTCCTCAAGTGGCCGAACGACGTCCTCGCCGGCCCCGAGCGCGCCAAATGCGCGGGCATCCTGGCCGAGGCCGTCGCCGGTGACGAGACCACCGTGATCCTCGGCATCGGCCTGAACGTGCTGCCGCTCGGCGAGAACGTCCCGGCCGGGCCCGGCGGCCTGCCCGCGACCTCGCTGGCCGAGCAGGGCGCGACGGAGACCGATCGCGCCGAGATCGCCTCGCGGCTGCTCACCGGTTTCGACGAGCTCGAACGCCGCTGGCGGCTCGCCGGCGGGTCGCTGGCCGAGGCCGGGCTGCTCGGGGACTACCGGCGGTACTGCGCCACGCTGGGCCAGGACGTCGAGGTCCAGCTGCCCGACGGCTCGGCGCTGACCGGGCGCGCCGCCGACATCGATCCCGCGGGCCAGCTCCAGGTCGACGTTCCGGGTGGTGAGCGGTACACGGTGTTCGCCGGCGACGTCGTCCACGTGCGGCCCGCCAAGGCCTGATCCGTGCGTCTCGATTTCCGGCGTCTCCTCTTCCGCGGGGACCGTTCGCCGGTACGGTGAGCTCACCAGCGCCGAACACACTTTGGGAGCGTCCGTCGTGGCCTATCCGGACGATTTGCTCAGCGAAAACGAGCACGTCGTGGTGCACAGTCACCCGCATTTCAAGATGCTGATCTTCCCGTTCCTCGCGCTGATCGTGACGCTCGGCGTGGGCATTTGGCTGGCCGTCGTCGCGAAGGACGCGACGGCCCCGTGGGACCTGATCTCCGAGATCGCGATCGCCGCGGTCGGGCTCGGTCTCGTCGTGTGGCTCTTCCTGGCGCCGTTCGTCCGCTGGCGCACGACGCATTTCATCGTGACCACGGACCGGCTGATCGCCCGTGAAGGCGTGCTCAAGCGGACCGGGATCGACATCCCGCTGTCGCGGATCAACAGCGTCCAGTTCGAGCACGGGCTGCTGGACCGCGTGTTCGGCTGCGGCACGCTGGTGATCGAGTCCGCTTCGGACGAACCGCTGAAGTTCGACGACATCCCCAAGGTCGAGCGGGTGCACACGGTCATCTACCGCGAAGTCAACGACAACCCGTACGACGACTTCGCGCCGGGTGCGCCGCAGCAGACCGAGCCGCTTCCGCCGCAGGGGCACCCGCCGCGCGGAAACCGGCGCCGCTGATGGGCACGCGAGAGCTGGGGCTGCCCGACCGCGTCCCGTCGGCCGACGCGCTGCCGGAGCGGGTGACGATCTGGGAGGTCGGCCCGCGTGACGGTCTCCAGAACGAGAAGTCGATCGTCCCGGTCGAGGTCAAACTGGAGTTCCTGGACAAACTCGCCGCCGCCGGGCTGACCACGCTCGAAGCGACCAGTTTCGTGAGCCCGAAGTGGGTGCCGCAGCTGGCCGACGCCGAGCAGCTCCTGGCCGGGCTCGAAAAGCGCGAAGGCGTCCGGTATCCGGTGCTCGTCCCGAACGAGCGCGGGCTGGACAGGGCGCTGGAGGCCGGGGTCTCGCATATCGCGATCTTCGCCAGCGCCACCGAAACCTTCGCCAAGAAGAACCTCAACTCGACGGTGGACGACCAGTTCGCGATGTTCGAGCCGGTCGTCACCAGGGCGCGGGCCGAAGGTCTCGACGTCCGCGGGTACGTGTCGATGTGCTTCGGCGACCCGTGGGAGGGCGCCGTCCCGGCCGCGCAGGTCGCCGGGGTGGGTAAACGGCTCCTCGACCTCGGCTGCTCGCAGCTCTCGCTCGGCGACACCATCGGCGTCGCCACCGCGGGCCAGGTCGAGGCGCTGATCGGGCAGTTCGCCGACGTCGGCACCCTGGCCGTCCATTTCCACGACACCTACGGCCAGGCACTGGCGAACACGCTCGCCGCCCTTCGCTGCGGCGTGTCCACTGTGGACTCCTCCGCCGGCGGGCTCGGCGGCTGCCCGTACGCCGAATCGGCTACCGGGAACCTCGCCACCGAAGACCTCGTCTGGATGCTCGACGGTCTCGGCGTCGAAACCGGTGTCGATCTCGACGCGCTGGTGGCGACGAGCAAGTGGATGGCAGGGAAACTGGGCAGGCCGAGCCCGTCCCGGGTGGTCAACGCGCTCGCCGGATGAGGTTCGCCGAACTCACCGACGAGACCTGGCCGCTGTTCGAGCGGCTGTTCGGGCCCGGAGGTGTGCAGGGCGGCTGCTGGTGTGCCTTCTTCCGGCTGACGGGACCCGCGTTCGAACAGGCGGGCAAGGACGGCCGCAAAGCGCACGTCCGTGCCGAAGTCGCCGCCGGGAAACCGTTGGGGCTGCTGGCCTTGGCCGACGACGAGCCGCTCGGCTGGGTCGCCGTCTCGCCCCGGCCGGACAACCCGCGGCTGGCGAGGTCACCGGTCGCGGCGTCGGCGGGAGACCACGCCGGGGTCTGGTCGGTGACGTGCTTCTACGTCGGCCGGAAGAGCCGTCGCCAAGGGCTTTCGACCGCCTTGTTGCGGGCGGCGGTCGACTTCGCGGCCGAGCGTGGGGCGCGCGTCGTCGAGGGTTACCCCGTCGAGGTACTGGGGAAGCGACCGGGTGCGGATCTGTACCACGGCACGGTGAGCATGTTCGCGAAGGCGGGTTTCGACCTCGTCGAACGCCGTCAGCCCGCGCGGGCCTTGATGCGCTTTCGGGTATCCGCCGACGAGAACGCCGGACGGCGCTAAGGTCGTGACGCGTCCTGTCCGCTGCCTCCCCCGTTCACCGGTGGGGTCCGAATCCTTGGGGGAGTTGCGGTGACCGATCCGAGCGAGGCCGGAACGGGCCCGATCCGGCTGCCTGCCGAGTACGACGCCCCGACCCCGCCGCACGGGGTGCGTGCCGCGTACGCGCCTTCGCCGTGGCCGCCCGCGGTGGCGCCGCTGCGCGTGCCGTTCCCTCCGCCCCAGCCCGCCGCTCCACCTCCGATGGGGGCCTTGCGGACCGAGCGGGAGAGCGTGATCGCGCTGTTCCTCGTGCACATGTTCCCCATCGGGCATCTACCGGTGGCGATGGGGAAACCCGCGCGCCAATTGCCGCTCCCCGAGGGCGGTTCCGGCCCGCAGGATCATCCCGAGGCGGACGTGCTCGACGACCTGGACGCGTTGTCCCACGTCAGCAGCGGTTTCCGGCGCTCGCCGACGGCTCCGGGCGTCGCGCCCCCGGCCGAGTTGACCAGGGGCCACGATCCGTGGGGCGGAATGTCCGAAGAGGACTGGAAAGCGCGTTTCGTGACTGAGACCGGTTTCCTGTGGCCCGACGACGCCGTTCCGGCGAGGCCGGTGATGCTCGAGGTGGGCACCCACCTCGACCGCTTCGGAGATCCGCACGGCCGGGTGTTCGCCGAGGACGCGACCTTGTTTTCGATGCGCTCGCTGCCACCCGGTCAGGTCGCCTCGTACCGGCGTTACCGCGTCGCGCGGGCACTGCCGGCCTGGCGCTCGGTGACCGCGGGATGGTTCGGCCAGCCCGGCGGCGGGGTGTGCTTCCGCACGGTGCTGGGCGCCGATGAGCTCGTCACGCTGGGCTTCCTGGCGGACGTCACGGGGGAGGTTCGGTGAACACGGGGACGATCCTGCGGTGGCTGGCCGCGTTGGGTGTGCCGCCCGAAGTGGTGTCGGTCGGCGCGGAGACGGACAACGCGTGGTGCCTCATGCGCACCGAGGAGGAAGGCGCCGAACCGGCCTGGGAGGTCTTCTGGCGCGAGCAGGGAAACCGGTACGACTGGGCGCGGTTCACCAGCGAACAGGTCGCCTGCCATTACCTCTTCGGGCGTCTCGCGTGGTCGCAGGTCGCGCGCGGGGCCGTCGGCCTGCTGCCCGGGGCGCAGTGACCCGTCTTGGCCGAGGCGTTGCGAAAGCCACTTTCGCAACGTTGAAGGTTGCGAAAGTGGCTTTCGCAACCTGCGCTCCCTTGGAGCACCTTCCCAGCCAGCCCGGCAGCCCCGGTGTCGCGAAAGCCACTTTCGCGACGTCTGATGTCCCGAAAGTGGCTTTCGCGACACGCCACGCGCGTCAGCGCTTCAGGATCGCCAAGACCTCATCGTGCAGCAGACCGTTCGTCGAAAGCGCCGAGCCGTTGTCGTAGCGCGCTTCGCCGTTCAGGTCGCTGAACCGGCCACCGGCTTCGGTGATCAGCACCTGCGCCGCGGCGACGTCCCACGGGTTCACGATGCATTCCGCGGTGACGTCGAGTGCGCCCTCGGCCACCAGGCAGTGGTGCCAGAAATCGCCGAACGCGCGGCTTTCCCAGCAGGCGTTCACGAGGTCGAGGTACTTCTCGCGGGAGTGGTACTCCACCCACGAGTTCAGGTCCGTTGTGGACAGATACGCGTCTTCGAGCGACGCGACCTTCGACACCGAGATGCGGCGTGCCCCGGCGGAGTCGCTCATCCAGGCGCCGTCGCCGTCGGCGGCCCACCAGCGGCGGCCGAGCAGCGGCGCGCTGATCATGCCCACCACGGGCGTGCCGTCTTCGACCAGCGCGATCAGCGTCGCCCAGACCGGGACCCCGCGCAGGAAGTTCTTGGTCCCGTCGATCGGGTCGAGCACCCAGGCGCGGCCGGTCGCCGCGGTGCCGCCGCGTTCCTCGCCGAGCACCGCGTCGTCGGGCCGGTCCGCGGCGAGGATCGCGCGGATGGCGTCCTCGACGGCGGTGTCCGCGTCGGTGACCGGTGTCCGGTCCGGTTTGCGTTCCACCGCGAGGTCGAGCGCGCGGAACCGGGCGGTGGTGATGGCGTCGGCGGCGTCGGCCAGCCGGGTGGCGAGTTCCAGATCATTCTCGTAGCCAGGCACGGTGACGATGGTTTCACGCCCGGCAGTCGTAGAGTTGGCCAGGTGAGCATGGTGCTACTCGCCGAGGACGACCCGGCCATCGCCGATCCGCTTTCCCGCGCACTCCAGCGGGAGGGGTACGACGTGCGGGTCGTCGGCGACGGGCCCGCCGCCCTCGACGCGACCGAGAGCGACCGGGTGGACCTGCTGGTCCTCGATCTCGGCCTGCCCGGGATGGACGGGCTCGAGGTGTGCCGCCGCCTGCGTGCCAGCGGCACCGAGGTGCCGGTGCTGATGCTCACCGCGCGGACCGACGAGGTCGACTTCGTGGTCGGGCTCGACGCCGGCGCCGACGACTACGTCGCCAAGCCGTTCCGGCTGGCCGAACTGCTGGCCCGCATCCGTGCGCTGCTCCGCCGCCGGGCGCCCGACGTGCTCGAAGCCGGGGGAGTGCGGATGGACCTCGGCGCCCGGATGGTCACCGTGGACCTGCACGAGGTGCAGCTGGCGAACAAGGAATTCGAGCTGCTCCGCGTCCTGATGAGCCGCGCGGGCCAGGTGGTCAGCCGCGACGAGATCCTCGCCGAGGTGTGGAACGACCTCGAATCGAAGACCTCGAAGACGCTCGACATGCACATGTCTTGGCTCAGGCGGAAGCTCGCCATCGCGGCCGACGAAGCCGCCGGCCGGGCGGGCAAACCCGGCGGGAACGGCGACGGCGAACGGCGGATCGCCACGGTCCGCGGCGTCGGCTTCCGCTTCAACGCGGAATAGCATGCGCCGCCGCATCCTCCTGGCGATCCTGCTCGCCGTCGCGGTCACCGCGGCGGTGCTGGGCATCCCGCTGGGGATCACCGCGTGGCAGCTGGTCGAGAACCTCAACCGGGAGAACCTCGCCTCTTCGGCACGCGGGATCGCGGCGACGCTGGACAACGAGATCGCCGTCGGCCAGCCGATCAACCTCGACCTGGTCCGCGTGGGCGTCCCGCAGGGCGGGCTGCTGACCGTCCGCGCCCAGGGGCAGATCGAGAAACGGTACGGCTCCGACCCGGGTTCCGACGTGGTGTCCGAGAAGGCGCCGATCGCGTTGCACGGCGAGGTCGAGCTGGCCGTGCCCGCCGGGCCGATGCGCACGCGCCAGACCCAGGTCACCCTGCTGGTGGTGCTGCTGGTCGTGCTGTCGGTGGGCACCGGCACGGTGGTCGCGACGGTGACCGCGCGAAGGCTCGCGAAACCGCTGAGACACGTCGCGGATCGCGCGGTCAAACTCGGCGGTGGCGATTTCCGGCCGGATCCCAAACGCTACGGCGTCGGTGAACTCGACATGGTCGCCGAGGCGCTCGACGCGTCCGGTTCGGCGCTCGCGCAGCTCGTCCAGCGCGAACGACAGCTCGTCGGCGACGTTTCCCATCAGCTGCGGAGCAGGCTGACCGCGTTGCAGCTGCGGCTCGAACCGCTCACCATCCATTCCGACCAGGACGTCGTCGACGAGGCGAAGGCCGCGCAAGAACAGGCCGACCGGCTCGCCGAGGCCCTCGACGAACTGCTGGCCGCCGCACGCGCGGCACGCGAGGTCGGCGCCGAACCGGTGAACCTGCAGGAAGTGCTTCCCGAAGTCTCCGAAGAGTGGCGACAGCTGCTTCGCGCCGAAGGAAGGCATCTGCGGATCCGCGTCACCGACGGGCTGAGGGCGAGGGCGACACCGGGCCGGTTGCGTGAGGTCGTCGGCGTCCTGCTCGACAACGCGCTGCGCCACGGCGCGGGAACGGTGACGCTCGCCGCGCGGCGCGGCGACACGGAAGGCACCGTCGTCGTCGAGGTCGCCGACACCGGATCGGGAGTGCCCGACGAACTCGCGCCGCATATCTTCGAACGCGGTTTCTCCGGCGGCGGGTCGACCGGTGTCGGGCTCGCGCTCGCCCGCGCGCTCATCGAGGCGGACGGCGGCAGGCTGGAGCTGTCGAGCAAGCAGCCCGCGGTGTTCAGCCTCTTCCTGAAGGTGCCCCGGCCGGGCGACGTGGCCGAGGTGCGCTGGCCTGCCGAGCGGGTCCCGCGCTAAGACCTCCCCAAGGACGTCCCGATCGGGCAAGCCCACGGAAGCGCGCCGACCTACCTTCGAGGGGTGCGTGCGACGGCGTTCCGGTACCACCCGCCGGTGAGTCCGGTGGCCGCGGCGACCCTGGAGATCGGCAAGGTGGCGGTCACCGTGGGGTTGTCCTTCGACGGTGCGCTGTACGCGTGCCGCCGCCCGCCCGGCGTGGTGGAGCGGATGGAGGCGGAAGCCTTGGATCTGTTGTCGAAAGGGCTGTTCGTCAGCGGGATCGACACCCCGGTCGCGACCGTGACCGGGGCGGCGGGACACCGGTTCGTCCAGCAGAGCGCCGAATTCCGGCCGCCGGACGCCCGGCTCTACCGGGGCATGTGCGGCGTCGGCGCCAGCCGGAACGGGCTGACCCTGACCGGCATCCTCGGCTACCGCCTCGAAGTCCGCGCGGGATGGGCGAAGCGGGCCGGTGAATGCGGCCTGCCCGAGACGGCCGCCGAATGGTGCGAGCTCTTCGGCGGACAGCTCTCGTCCATCGGCGGGGTGGTCCTGCGGCGGTCCTCGGTGCTCAGTCTCGGTACTCCGCCGTGACCGTGACGACGAACGCCGCCCGGGCGGGCAGGCCGAGGCCCGCCCACAGCCCGGTCGGATCGGTTCGCCCGAGCGCCATCCGCGCCTGCTGGTCGCCGACCATGAGGAACTCCGTCCCGAGCAGGATCCGCAGCGAGCGGTCGAGCAGGGTGTGCTCGTCCCGGACCTTGTCCGCCTGCGCGGTGACCAAATAGGACAGTTCGCACCGCTGCCCCCGCACGGCGCCGGTTCCCGGGCCGGCGCCGTGCAGGGCGAAGAGGAACAGGTCGACGCTCGACACCCGCGTCTCGGTCTGCCAGGTGGGTTTCGGCGGATCCAGCCGGACCACCGTCCCCTCCGGCAGATGGGGCGCGATGAGCAGGCACAACGCCTCGTCGACCTGGCTGATCACGGGGTCAGATCAATCCCTCACGCAGTGCGTAGGCCACCGCGTGCGAGCGGTTCCGGAGCTGGAACCGGTTGGTCACGTCGTGCAGGATGCTCTTCACCGTGCGCTGCGAATAGCAGAGCTGGTCGGCGATCTCCTGCGTCGAGAACCCCGACGCGACCAGCTTGAGCACCTCGGTCTCCCGGCTGCTCATGCCGCCGAAATGCAGGCCGCGCGGCTGCAGCACCTGGCGTTGCAGCCGCGAGACCCGGTGCAACAGCCTGCCGAGCAGGTCGGGCGGCAGCGCGCCTTCGCCTGCCGCGGCCGCTTTGATCAGCCGGACCAGGACGTCGGCGCCCGCTTCGGACCGGCGGGCGACCGCGCAGACACCGTGCTCGATGGCGCTGAGGATCTCGTTGTCGTCGACTTCACCCGCGATGAGCACGATGCGGGTGAATCCTTGGTGGTGCAGTGCGGACAGCAGTTGCGTCATGGCCTCGTCGAGGCGGTCGGTGACCAGGAGGGCCACCATGGTCGGGTCGGCGGTCTCCCCGTCCACCAGCCAGACGTCGTCACGGGAGCGGAGCGTCATGCAGACGCCGTTGTGCAAAATCGGATCGGTGGCGCGGACGACCACCGGTGTCCTGTTCGGTTCGAACATGTGATTCCCATTCCCCTCGAACGGTGCGAGGGTCCCACCCCTCGCGCTACTCACCCTGCCGGGTGAGGTGTCCCGAGCGCATGGGACTCCAGTCCCGGAATTGCCCGAAAAGCCGCCCTTATCGGGGTCGCTTTTTCACCGGCCCAACCCCGCTTCGCGGGCACGGACGATCGCTTCGGCGCGATCCGCGACGTGGAGCTTGCTGAAGACGTTCGAAATATGGTTCCGCACGGTTTTCGGGCTGAGACAGAGAGTGCTGGCGATGGCGGTGTTGCTGTGCCCGCCCGCGATGAGGGAGAGGACCTCTCGTTCGCGGACGGTGAGTTCCGGGAACACCGTGTCCGTGCTCGGCTGCGCGTGGTTGAAGAAGCCGAGAACGCGCGTCGCGATGTCCGGCCCGAAGATCGCTTCGCGCCTCGCGACGGCGTGAACGGCGCGGATGATTTCGTCGGGCTCCGCGTCCTTCAGCAGATATCCGCGGGCTCCGGCCCGCATCGCCGAGAAAACGGATTCACTCTCGTCCGCCATCGTCAGCATGAGCACACCGACTTCCGGCCGTTCGGCGACGATGTGCCGGGTCGCTTCGGCGCCGCTGATATCGGGCAGATGCAGGTCCATGACCACGACGTCGGGCCTGAGCGCGCTCGCCGCGCTGATCGCGTGCGCGCCGCTCGCGGCTTCACCGACCACGTCGACCAGCGGTTCGTTGGCGAGCAGTGTGCAGACCCCGAACCGGAACAGCGGATGGTCGTCGACCACGAGCACGCGAAGGCGTTCGTTCATACGGTTCCCCCTGTCTCCCCGACGCGGCACGTTAGCGAGAGGGCCGCTCGGCGGACAACGCGTGGTCCGGACAGCGGACCGGCGGAAATTAAACGCCTGATGAGTATCGCGTATCGCGGTGGCTCGCCCAACCCATTAACCCTTTCGGCGCAAGTTCAGGTCTCAAGTCCGTGAAGGCCTCCTTGCCTACCCTGAAGGTAGGTAAGGAGGCCTTCACGGACAGGCGGGAGCCAGGTGGTAGCAAAGGTCCCTTGCTCCCTTTCCGCAGGTCAGGCGAAGACGCCGACGTGCTCCCGAGCCCAGTCCGCGAACGTCAGCGGCTCCCGCCCGAGCAGCTCGCGAACGGTGTCGAACACGACCTCCTCGTTGCCGGCCGACTGCCGTTTGAGCTCGAAGAGCCCATCGACCGCCGAAGCGGGCCAGCCGTACCCGAGCATCCTGGCCCGCGAAGCGGCTTCGGGCTCTTCGACGTACGTCAGCGGCCGCCCGAGCGCCTCGCCGAGGATCTCGACCTGCCGCCGCGTCGTGAGCGCTTCGCCGCCGGTGATCGGGTACGTCCTGCCGGCGTGACCGTCGGTGGTCAGCACGGTCGCGGCGACTTCGGCGATGTCGCGGACGTGCACCAGTGCGGACGCCGGGTCGCCTTCGGGGACGCGGACGACCCCGTCGCCGCGCACGGCGTGCAGCCACGCGAACCGGTTGTCCATGAACGTGCCGGGGCGCAGGATCGTCCAGTCCGGCCCGGCTTCGCGGACGGCTCGTTCGGCCTCGGCGTGCACGAGGGAGATGGGGTCGGTCTGTCCGAAGTGGACGCCGGTCGTGGAGAGCTTGACGACGTGAGAGACGCCGGTGGCGGCCTTGAGGACGGCCCGCTCCTGGGTGAGCGGGTCCGAGCCGTGCCCGGAGGTCAAGACGAACACGCGGTCGACGCCGTCGAGCAGCGCGGGGTCGAAGGCGTCGAGGTCACCGGCGGCGACCTCGGCGCGCGGATCGATCCGGGCGCGGGCGGGGTCGCGCGTCAGGGCGCGCACGCGAGCGCCCCTGTCCAGCAACGCGGGGACGAGCTCGCGGCCGATTTTGCCGGTGGAACCGAGAACGAGGATCATCGAAGGACTCCTTAGTGGTGGTGCCGCAACGAAACGCGCGGCAGGAAGAGGGAGGCGGCGAGCCCGGAGGCCAGGGCAGGGACCATCACCCAGAACACGCCGTTCAGCGCGGACGAGTAACCGGCGGGACTGTCGTCGGTGAAGGCGTTCGTGAACACCGCGCCGAAAACGGTCAGCCCGGCCGTGGTGCCGAGGGATCGCAGGAAACCGACGGTCGCCGAAACCGCGCCGAGATCGGTCCTGGCGACGTTCTGCTGCGCCGCCATGGAGAGCACCTGCATGTTGAGCCCGGCCGCCGCGCCGAACACGACGAGGTAGGCGACGACGAGCGGCAGCGGCGTCATTTCGTCCATTGTGGACATCGCGAGCGCGGCGGCGAGGCCGAGGACCATGCTGAGGATCGGTGCCCAGCGGTAGGCGCCGGTCTTGGCGATGACCCGGCCCGCGACCATCGACGACGCGGCGACCGCGAGCGTCATCGGCAGCAGCAGGAGCCCGGCTTCCGAAGGCCCGGCGCCGCCCGCGGTCTGCAGGAAGAGCGCCAGGTAGTTGACCGAACCCAGGAAGACGAACCCGGCGGCGGCACTGGCCAGCACGCTCAGGCTGAACGTCCTGGAGCGGAACAGCCGGAGCGGGATCACCGGTTCGGCCGCCCGGCGTTCGATGAGCAGGAAGGCGACGAGCAGCGCCGCGCCGATCGTGGCCGACAGCGGCGTCGCCAGGGTCAGGCCGACGATCGCGCCGGAGAGCACGACGATGCCCGCGAGGTCGAACGGCGCGGTCGTCCGGCGTCGTTCGAGGCGCAGGCAGCGCGCGACGACACCGAACGCGGCCAGCCCGATCGGCACGTTGAGGCCGAAGATCGACCGCCAGCCCGCGAGGTCGGTCAGGACACCGCCGACGATAGGGCCCGCGAGCGAGGAGCCGGCGAAGCAGATCGAGAACCAGGCGAAGTAGCGGGCGCCTTCGCGTCCAGGGAACAGTTCGCCGATGATCGCGGCGACGGCGACGAACAGGCCGCCGGAGCCGATGCCCTGAAGTACGCGGGCGGTGATCAGTAGCGGCATCGTCGGCGCGAGCGCGCAGGCGAGGGAGCCGAGGACGAACAGCGCGATCGCGGCGAGCACGACGCGCTTGCGGCCGAAGAGGTCGCCGAGTTTTCCGTGGACGGGCGCGCTGACGCTGCCCGCGAGCAGGTAGGCGGTGGTGACCCAGGCGAACGACGCGGCGCCGCCGAGTTCACCGACCATGCGCGGCAGCGCGGTCGCGACGACCTGGGCGTCGAGCATCGCCAGGAAGACGGCGGCGAAGAGCCCGACCAGGGCAAGGGTGTTTCGGGCGCGCGGCGGCGCGCCGAGAGCGGTGCTCAAGGAAGAGATCCATTCACTGGAAGAAACGAGGGAACGCGAGGGACGCGGAGCAGTGCTCGAAAGCAGCCCCGGATCCCCGCCAAGACGGGAAAAGGCTCAACCGTCATCCGAACCGGATGCGGTCCTCTTCGCGCTTGGCGATCACCTCGGATTCGTCCCGCTCGACCGTACGAACCCGGCCGGCGTCATCAGTGAAGGAACGTTGACATGGATGACCTTAGACAATCACATGTCTTGTGACAAGTACTTAGCGCAGGGGAACGACGTCGTCGTCCGGCTCGTCGCTGTCCCGGCGGCGTTTGCCCAGCTCATCCGGGAAGACCCACTTCTTGAAACCCCAGAAGCGGAAGAACATCGCCAGCAGCATGCCGATGATCGACCCGCTGGTGAAGTCCGCCAGCTCCTGGACGAACCGCGTCACGTGCGGCACTTCGAGGTCGAAGATGTAGCGCGACGTGTAGAGCGGGATCAGGTTGACCACCACGGCGATGCCGCTGATCACGAAGAAGAGCGCCGCTTCGTGATGCCGTTCGCGGCCGCCGCGGGTCCGGAACGACCACTCGCGGTTGAGGATGTAGGACACGATCGTCGCGACGATGATCGCGATGGCCTTCGCCGTGGTCGGCTTCGACTCCAGCACGCTGAGTTTCAGCAGGTACCAGACGCCGTTGTCGACCAGGAACGTCGTGCCGCCCACGATCGCGAACTTCAACAGCTCACGGTGCTTGATCAGCACGGATCGGAGCGGCTCGGGCGTCCTGGAAAGGACGGATTCGACCATGGTCACCAGATCAGTCTAATTCGCGTCGCCCGCCGAACGGGTCGGCAGGGGATGGACAGCGCGATATATGACGCTTTGGGCGATTCGGTGGCGACCCTGACTGACCCGCTCGCTTCGCAACGTCGCTCGCCCCGCCCCTGCCCCGGCGATCATGTCGCGAAAGCCACTTTCGGGACATCAGACGTCGCGAAAGTGGCTTTCGCGACGTGCCTCGCCTTGCGAAAAGAGAGCAAGGGACCTTTGCTACCACTTGACAGGTCAGGCGGCCGAATCGTCGGGAATGCCGGAAATCTCCCGGCCGCCACCGCGCAAGAGCCGCGGCCGCGCGTCCGCCTCCGGGAAGACCCATTTCTTGAACGACCACCAGCGGAAAGCCGTGCCGAGCAGGGTGCCGACGATCACGCCGCTGACGAAGTCGGCGATCTCCTGGGTCAGCAGCCCGACATACGGCTGCTCCAGCTTGAACACGTACCGCGAAACCAGCTGCGGAAGCGCGTTGAGGCCGAGCGCGATCGCGCTGAGCAGGAAGAAGAGCGCCGCCTCATGGGCTCGCTCACGTCCGCCGCGGCTGCGAAAGGACCATTCGCGATTCGCGACGTACGAGAAAACGGTCGCCACCAGCACGCCGATGACCAGCGCGGTGACCGGTTTGTCGGTCAGCACGGTGAACTTGAGCCCGTAGGTGATCGTCATCGTGATGACGAAGCTCGCGCCACCGACCAGTACGAACCGCAGCAGTTCGCGATGCTTCCCCCGCATGCGGGCGACGCTACTGGAAAATGCGGTCGACCACTCCGTTGGGCCGCGTGGACGGCTTGGACTTGCCGGGCTGCGGCGGCGCGCTCGTGGTCGTGGTCGTCTCCGCCGGCTGGGACGGCTCCCGCTGTGCAGGCGCCGAAGGCGACACGGACGTCTGAGGCTTCTTCGTCGGAACAGGCCACCCTGGCCGCCCGGGCTTCGTCGTATCCGGAGCGCCCGAAGGCTTCGAGGTGACCGAAGGCAGCGAAGGCACCGTGGTCGACGGAAGCAGCGCGTCGTCGTCACACCAGTGGTGCCAGCAGTCGAAGTAGACCTCGACCGGCTTCGCCTTAGCAGCGCCGAGGGTGGCGTTCACCGTCACCGGGACATGCGCCGGCGGACGGCCCTTCAACGTCACCATCAAGTTCGCCTGGCGCCCCGGAGCCAGCGAGCCACGCGAAGTGCACGACGCACCTTCGCCGGTCGGAGTGCATCGGATGCCGGAGAAGCTCGACGAGTAGAGAATGCGGTGATCGAGCGTGATCGTCACCGGCTTCGTCGTCTCGCCCGTGTTCTTCACGCTGATGTTCAGCAGTGGGTTGCGGTTCCAGGGGAACCCGGACAGGCCGACGCTCCTGGCCGTGAGTGTGAGGTCGTCCCGCGGCTCCGGGGGTTTCGGTGGTGCCGGCACCTTGACCTGCACCTCGACCCGGACGTTGATCTGCGCCCCCGCCGTCACCGATCCTCGGACCACGCTGCCGTCCTTGGCCGTCTCGTCCGCGAGCAGCCGGAACGTCAGCACCGCGGACTGGCCCGGTTCGAGGCCGGTACCGGTCCGGCAGGTCACCGTTCCCGTGCCGCCGGGGCAGCTCACCGCGATCGTGGCGGGCGCCTGCTGCCGGAAGCCGTCGGCGCCCATCGCGCCGCCACCTCCGGCGGGAACGGCCCGCACACCTTGCGGAAGATTCAGGGAGACCGCCACGGGCTCGGACTTCGCTCCACCGTCGTTGCGCACGGTGATCGGCAGGTTGGCCGGTTCACCGGGCCTGAGCTGGACCCCACCGGCCGGGGTCGACGCCGACATCGACGGACGCGCCGGGTCCGTCGGCGAAGGTGCGGGAGCCGGAGCCGGAGCCGGAGCAGGCGCCGGGGCCTGGGCCGGAGGCGGCGCCTGCTGAGCGGGCGGCACGGGCTGCTGTGCCGGGGGTGGGGCGGCCGGAGGCGCCGGGGGCGGAGCGGCCGGCGGGGGTGCGGGCGCCGCGGCGGGCGGCGCGACCGCGGCGGCGGCCGGGATCTCCTGCGTGCCGCCACCGGCGGCGAGCGCCACCGCGACGGCGGCGACGATGGCCGCGCCCGATCCGGCCACACCCGCGAATTGGCGCGGTCCGGCTGCGGCGGCACCGGCGGCGCCCGAACTCGAACCCGCCGCGGCGGCCGTCGCGGCCGCGGTGACCGCGCCCGCCTTGCCCGCCCCGGTCGTCGCCAGGTAACCGAGAGCCGCGCCACCGAGCACGATCGGCGCGATGATCCCGCGCAGACCGGTGTTGACGTCGGCCAGTTCCGCGGCCAGCGCGCGGCATTTCTCGCATTCGTCCAGGTGGTTCTCCACCTGGGTCCGTTCGCGTTTGGACAACCCGTCCCGGGTCCAGGCGCCGAGCTTGTCCGCGCTCGCGCGGCAGCGTTCGGCGGAGTTCTCGGCCAGGTGGACCTGCAGATAGGCCTGCCGCAGACCTTCACGGGCGCGGTAGGCGAGCGCGGAGACACCGTTCGCGGTCAGGCCCAGCAGCGGGGCGACCTCGGCGGGCGTCTGCCCCTCGATCTCGGTGTGCCACAGCACCGCCTGCCACCGCTCGGGCAGCCTGGCGAACGCCTTCGCGGCGAGCGTGCGCTCGAGCCCGGCGACGGCGGTGTCGGAGAAGGGGACGGTCAGCGCTTCGCCGACGGCACCGCCGACGTCGGACATGTCCTCGTTCAGGTCGACGCGTTTGTCCTTGCGCGTCTTGTCATAAGCGGTGTGCCGGAGCGCTGTCAGCAGGTACGCGCGGAACGCGGCGTCGGGGCCTTTGCCGCCGCGCAGCGTGTCCAACACCTTCGCGAAGGCTTCCGAAACGAGGTCGTCGGCCTCGGAACTCGAGCGGGCGAGCTGACGGGCGAGGTTGTGCGCCGCGCCGGCGTGGCGCTCGTAAAGGGTTCCGTAAGACGCGATCTTCCCGTCACGCACCTCGGCGATCAGCTCGGCGTCACTCTTACCGGAGAGATCGGCGGGAACGGTGGACACGGGGCTCCTTCATCTGCTGGTTCGGCGGGTCTACTGTCTTAAACGCCCGAACACGCTCAGTGTGACGGACAGGGCGACGCACGTCACCTCGCGGTCCCTTCGATGACCCGGAGGGCGCAACGCCATCACCCGCCCTGGGTTACCGAAGAGTTCGGAAAGATCCTTGAAAAACGCCGTCACGCGCGGCGTCGACGGGCGTCCCCACCGTGAAGCGATCGCAAGATCGAAAAGATCGGAACGGAAAGGGGCGGTGGGCAGTGGACGTACCGGCCACCGGTGCGCCGTCCGGGGGATCCGATGGGCAAGCCGCCTGGAACCGGTTCGAACGAGATCGCACGCTCCGCGCACTGCGGGCCCGCTGGCGGACCGCCAGCCTGGCCGCGGGCTGGCGTTTCCCGAGTGACTGGGGTCTCCCCGAGGTCGACGCCGTCTGCGCTGCGGTGATCAAGAACGGCCGGGTCGCGCCCGCCGAAGTGGCGGAGACCGCCCTCGCGGGACTGGGCCGGGCACGGGCCGCCGCGGGTGCCGGGCTCGCCGAAACGCTCGCGGACCTCGCGGCGTTGCACGCCGTGCTCGCCGACCCGGACGCCGTGGACGGTTTCCTCGCGCCGGATGTCGACTCCACCCCCTCCCGGTTGCTGAGGGTGACGGCGCTCGCCTGGGCGGACGTCGCGACCGATCAGCTGGTGAACACCGAGGTCACCGAACCCCTCACCGGGCTGCCCACCGCCGCTTACCTGAGGACCCGGCTGAGTGAGCTGTACCGCCAGGCCCGCCGCGAAGAGCGGCCGGTCGCGGAGGCGCACACGCTGCTCGTGGTCTCGATGGACTTCAGCTCGGTCGCGGGCTGGCCGCGGCTGACCGGGATGATCCTGGTCGCGGACGCGCTCAAGCAGGTGTTCGACGGCGGGGAGAGCGTCGCCTCGATCGGGCCTTCGGTCGCGGGCGCCCTCGTGCCGAAGGACGTGCGGCTCGCTTCGTCCGGCGTCGCGCTGCGAAGGGCGCTCAACGAGCGGCTTTCCGTGGACGCCCAGTTGCGGGACACCGGCCGTCCGCAGATTTCGGCGGTCCGGCTCCCGGCGACCTACGAACTGGCGTGCGATCTCCTCGGCACGCTCGCGCGCTCCTGACGCGGAGTAGCGTAAGACGTTCTCCAGGTCACGGCCGACCCTGTCGACCAGGGACGACCCGGTTCATGATTTCCTGTTCGCGTGACCCGGACTGTTCCCGCCGACGCCAACGGCGACGTTTCGGCGAGCCGCCCGCAGCATCGATTGTCGCTGCGGAAGTCGCTCGCCCGCTTGTCCGTCCGGCCGAGATCGATCCTGATCCTGTCGGTGATCCCGCTGGTCGCGATCGGTTTCGGTATCTGGGGCTGGCAGCACGAGTGGGTGCTGGGCGTGGACAGCGCGGTCTACCGCGCCGGCGCCGAGACGCTGCTGAACGGCGACCCGCTGTACGACGCGAACACACTTCCGGTGGAGCCGTGGTGGGCGCTGCTGCCGTTCACCTACCCGCCGACCGCCGCGCTGCTGTTCATCCCGCTCGCGATCGTGCCGACGCAGGTCGCCTGGGGGCTCCTGACCGCGGTCTCGCTGCTCGCGCTGGCGCTGTGCGTCCGGATCGCCATCGGCGCGCTGCCGAAGCCGTCGACCGACGGCCCCCGCTGGTGGGCCTCGCCCGCCCGGTCGACGATCGCGTTCTTCCTCGTCTTCCTCGGCCTCGAGCCGGTGTGGCGCACGATCTTCCTCGGCCAGATCAACATCATCCTGATGGCGCTGGTGATGCTCGACATCCTGGTCATCGGGGCACGGGGCAGCCGCTGGGGCGGCGTGCTCGTCGGCGTCGCGGCCGCGGTCAAGCTCACCCCGATCGTGTTCCTCGGGCATCTGTTCATCACCGGCCGCCGGATGGACGCCGTCCGCGGCCTCGTCACGTTCGTCGCGATGCAGGGCCTGATGTTCCTGATCATCCCGCACGACGCGGCCCGGTACTGGACCTACACGCTGCCCGACACCGGCCGCATCGGCCCGGTGCACTGGGCGGGCAACCAGTCGCTGAACGCGCTGATGAACCGCTTCACCGAGCTCGCGCCCTGGGCGTCGAAGGCGGCGATGGGGATCGGCGCGCTGCTCGCGATCCCGGCGATCTGGCTGGTGCTGCGCTTCCACCGCAAGGGCCAGGCGCTCGCGGCGATGCTGGTGACGGCCTTCTGGATCCTGCTGATCTCGCCGATCTCCTGGACCCATCACTGGGTGTGGGTGGCGCCGCTGGTCGTCCTGCTGGTCTCGCGGCTGCCGAAGACGACGCCCGCCACCGCGTGGAAACGCTGGCTCGGCACGTTCGCGGTGTTCTTCGTCTTCATCAGCTGTGTGCTGCTGATCCTGCCGAACGGCCGCAACGTCGAGCTGCACTGGCAGGTGTGGCAGAACATCCTCGGCAGCGCGTACATCTTCATGCCGCTCGTGCTGGCGGCGGCGCTGGCCGGGCGCTGGTGGTACCTGCGCCGGAAGCGCGGCACCGCGGACACCGAAAAGCATGCTGAAGTCGCGTCCGGCGGCTGAGGCCCGGCTCGTCGGGATCACGCTGGCGGGTGCGCTCGCTCTGGCGATGCTCGCGCTCGGCGTCGTCGCGTGGCTCGGCGAATGGCACCTCGGCGCGGACAGTGCCGTCTACCGCGCCGGCGCGCTCACGCTGCTGAAGGGTGAACCGCTCTACACCCGCGAGGCGCTGACGACGCTGCCTCCGTGGGTGCTGCTGCCGTTCACCTACACCCCGGCCGCGGCGCCGCTGTTCCTGCCGCTCGCGATCGTCCCGGCCGGGCTCACCTGGGGTGTGGTCGGCGCGCTCTCCGTGGTCTGCCTGAGCGTCGTGATCTCCGTGGCCGCCCGTGCCTGCGGCGCCCCGATCACCCGGTGGTGGGTACTGCCGCTGGCCACGGCGGGAGCGCTGGCGCTGGAACCGGTGTGGAAGACGATCTTCCTCGGGCAGATCAACCTCATCCTGATGGCGCTGATCGTCCTCGACGTCCTCGTGCTTTCCGCGCGCGGTTCGCGCTGGGCAGGGGTGCTGATCGGGATCTCGGCGGCGATCAAGCTGACCCCGCTGATCTTCGTGCCGCATCTGCTGTTCACCGGCCGCTGGAAGGACGCGCTGCGGGCGCTCGGCACGTTCGTCGCGCTCGAAGCCGTGATGTTCGCGGTGATCCCCGGTGACGCCGTCCGGTTCTGGACCGAATCGGCGACCGACCCCAGCCGGGTCGGCTCCGTGCACTGGATCTTCAACCAGTCACTCAACGGACTGGTGAACCGCGCTTCGGAACTCGCGTCGTGGTCACTGGCGGTCGCCATCGCCGTCGCCGCCGTCCTGGCCGTCCCCGCCGTTTGGCTGGTCGTGCGCCTGCACCGCCGCGGCGACCCGGTCGGCGCGCTGCTGGTGACCGCGTTCTACGGGCTGTTGCTCTCGCCGGTGTCGTGGTCACACCACTGGGTGTGGACGGTGCCGCTGCTCGTCCTGCTCGTCGTCCGCCGATCGTGGGTGCCCGCCGCGGGTGTCGCGGTGCTGTTCGCGAGCGGCTTGATCATGTTCGTGCCCAACGGCGGGGAGACCGAGTTCGGCTGGGGGCTGGGCTGGTCGCTGCTCGGGAACGTCTACGTCCTCACGGCTGCGATCGCCATCACAGGCCTGGCGGTGCGGGAGCTGCGACGCGGGTCCGCCCAGGTCGTGGCGGTGGCGGCCAAGTAATCTGCACACCGTTATGGACAAACGAACCGGTCTTCCGATCGTGGGCATGGTGGGCGGCGGACAGCTGGCCAGGATGACCCACCAGGCGGCGATCTCCCTCGGCCAGTCCCTGCGCGTGCTGGCCGCCGGGGAGAACGAATCCGCCGGCCTCGTCGCGGGCGAGGTCGTGCACGGGCACCACACCGACCTCGAAGCGCTGCGCTCGTTCGCCGCCGGGGTCGATGTGCTGACGTTCGACCACGAACACGTGCCCGGCGAGCATCTGCTGACGCTCGCGATGGAAGGCGTCACCATCCGGCCCGACCCGGCCGCGTTGTCGATGGCGCAGAACAAGCTCGTCATGCGCGAGATGATGGCCGGGCTCGAGATCCCCGGCCCAGCCTTCGCCGAAGTGTCCTCTGTGGACGACGTGATCACCTTCGGCGACAAGCACTCCTGGCCGGTGGTGCTCAAGGCGGCGCAAGGCGGCTACGACGGCCGCGGTGTCTGGATGCTCGACACCGCGCAGCACGCCCGCGAGACCGTCCCCGAACTGCTCGACGCCGGAACCCCCTTGCTGGTCGAGGAAAAGGTCGTCATGCGGCGCGAACTGTCCGCGCTCGTGGCGCGGTCGCCGTTCGGGCAGGGCGCGGCGTGGCCGGTGGTGGAGACCGTGCAGTCCGGCGGGATCAACACCGAGGTGCTCGCCCCGGCACCGGGGCTGAGCCGCGAGCGCACGCAGGAGGCGCAGGACCTGGCGCTGCGGATCGCCGCGACGCTGAACGTGACCGGCTTGCTCGCCGTCGAGCTGTTCGAGACCGACGAAGGCCTGCTGGTCAACGAACTCGCCATGCGCCCGCACAACTCGGGCCACTGGACCCAGGACGGCTCGAAGACTTCGCAGTTCGAGCAGCACCTGCGTGCCGTGCTCGACTATCCGCTCGGCGTGACCGACCTGATCGCTCCCGCCTGTGTGATGGCGAACGTCCTCGGCGCGCCCGAGGCCCCGGCGATGGGCCCGGACGAACGGCTGCACCACCTGTTCGCGCGGTACCCAGACGTCCGTGTCCACCTGTACGGCAAGGGCGAGCGTCCAGGCCGCAAACTCGGCCACGTCAACCTCGTCGGCGACCGCATGGAAGAGCTGCGCGACCGCGCGCTGCTCGCCGCGCACTGGCTTTCCCACGCCGTCTGGCTCGACGGCTACGAGATCCACTAGGGAGTTACTGAGTATGTCGCCGCAGGTTGGCCTGATCATGGGCAGCGATTCGGACTGGCCGACGATGGAAGCGGCCGGGCAGGCGCTGGCCGAGTTCGGCGTCGAGTACGAGGTCGGGGTCTACTCGGCGCACCGCACTCCGCAGCGGATGCTCGACTACGCGACTTCGGCCGCTTCGCGCGGTGTGCGCGTGATCATCGCGGGCGCCGGCGGTGCCGCGCACCTGCCGGGCATGGTCGCGTCGGCGACGGTGCTGCCGGTGATCGGTGTGCCGGTGCCGCTGAAGTACCTCGACGGCATGGACTCGCTGCTCTCGATCGTGCAGATGCCCGCGGGCGTCCCGGTCGCGACGGTTTCGGTCGGCGGAGCGCGCAACGCGGGCCTGCTCGCGGTGCGCATCCTCGCCGCGTCCGATGAGGAGCTTCAGGCGAAGATGGCGCGGTTCCAGGCGGATCTTGAGCAGCTGGTGCTCGACAAGGACGCCGCTTTGCGCAAACGCGTCGAAGGCTGAATCTGCATTTCGTCCTCTCCTGGGCTTTTCGCACACACTTGCGCTCGAAGATCGTCACGGTAAAGTGCGATCCGGGCACTATCGGTCTAAGGGCCGTAGTGGGGGAGGGAGCGTAATGCCATACGTCGTGATGCGCGCGTGAATGCGCCACGAGATCTTCGAGCGATGCGCGCGCAAGCCGGTGAGCTGGATGCCCGTCTGGCCGCCGCCAGGCACACCAGTCAGTCCATCGATCGGTCTGTGACGGTCACCGTTACCGGTCGAGGGGCGCTGGTCGACCTGCGAATCGCCGATTTCGCACTCGACGGAGCACATATACGAAATCTCGGGAGCAGCATCGTGCAGGCGGTCCGAGCGGCTCGTGGTGTGGCGCACGAGGCGTCTGTGCCTGAGCTCAGTGCGCTGTTCGGTTTGCAGCCACCGCCAACGCGGGAGCCGGCTCGATCCTGGTCGCCGCCTGAGCCGGAGCCAGTGCGGCCCGAGCCCACGTCGAGTCCGCGGCGGCGAGCAGCCGATGACCCCATTCACGAGGAGAGCTACGAGGAGCTGGACTTCCTCTCCGACGACGACTCGGATGGTCGCTGGTGAACCCTTACGATCGGCTCTACAACCTCGCCAAGGAGATCGACGCACGCGTCACTGCCGTTGAACGGGCCGCGGAAAGCGGTCGTGCGATGCCGTTGAGCAGGGAAATCGGAGCCGGGCTGGGCACCGTTACCGTAGACGGCTCTGGAGCGCTGATTTCAGTCGATCTCGATCGGGATACGGCAGTGATGCAAACCGGTGCCAGCCTTGCCGGCCACGTCCTTCGGGCGATCAACGATGCGGAAAACGCGGCATCCGCCCGACGTGAAGAGATGATCGCGAAAGCTTCCAAGGGGGTGGAGAGTTGACTTTCCCCGACCCGCTCGGGTCCAGCGATTCAGGTTACGAGGTCTACCCGGAATCGCTGCGCAAGACAACAGAGGACGTCTATCACGCGGCTGGTCTGCTCCGCGATTTCGCCGACCGCGATTTGGGTGGGCTGGTTCTGGGCCCACAAGACGTCGGCATGCTCGGTGACCGGGTGAATGTCGTGCAGGCGTTCGGCGACATGATAGTCGACTTGCAGGACAAGAGCAGGAGGAACTTCGATCGCTTGATATCACTGGGTGGCTCGCTGGATAAGGCTGCGGACTACTACGAAGCCCAGGACGAAGAGTACTACAAGCGACTCCGCGATATTGAAAAGGAGGCGAATTGACCATGAGTGGCCAGGTCAGTGCTCCGCCGGAATATCCGCACGCCGCCGATGCCAAGATTCGCGAATTCGCCAACCTTCCCTTCGTCGGGCGCCCGGATATCCTGCAGCTCTTGGATGATGTTCGAGATCGACTTCTTGGTAACCCTGTGCGAATTCAGGAGATGGCTCTCCAGTTCGCGAACAACAAGACGATTCACGACGCTCGAAGTGATTTCGAAAGTGCTACCCAATCATTGGCGGGTACTTGGACAGGGCGCGCCGCGGACCAGTTCTCGGCCTACGCGTCCAGGGTGACGAGCGCACTTGAAAAGGAGCAGGAGGCCGTCGGCACGTTGTCCGGCCTTCTGGTGGGAGTCGCCCAGGTTGTCATTGATACTTACGCGAGGGCGATCGAATTCCTCGGTGTCTGCGCCGGACGGCTCGCGACGATCGACATCAAGATGCTGCTGGCGGCCGCCGCCTCGGTTGTTCCGGGGCTTAACGCGATCGTGTGGAGCGACGTGATCGACACCATCGTCGAGGCGTTCGGCACGTTGGTCGAGAACTTCCTTGCTTTGCTAGGGGCGGCGGTCGAGCAGACGGGCAAATTCTACGGGGCTGCCGTCGGGTTCCAGCAGATCGCGACCAATTTCTTCGAAATACCGGATATGTCACCGAGTTCGGGAGTGGATGACCAGAAGCAGTGGAAGATTGAGCCTGATGCTGTTCCCGAGTGACGGTGAAAAGCGAAAACCTGCTCGCATCGCAGGCATTCTCGCGGGAGTACTGCTCGTTGCGGGTTGTGGGATCGGGAAGCCGAAGCCGATCCTGAGCGGCCAGCCGGCGGCGGCGCAAGCCGGGCCTGCGATCCCGATCACCCCCGTTGAAAAGCCCCTGCGCAGTGCCGACTTTTCCCGGTTCCCGTGTGGGATATTGCAGCCCGAGCAGGTTGCCGCGTTCATCGTCGACCCGCCGGAGAAGGTGACCAGGGGTGGTGGCAAGGACGGTATGCTCGGATGTACGTGGAGCGCTCCGAACAGTCCGAGCCTGGGGATCTATCACGCCATAGTGAAGCCGAACAACCTGGCAGAACTGGTTGAGGTCAAGGACGGGAATCCGCAACAGTATCCAGGCTGGCGCGAGTTGTCCATCGATGGAATACCCGTGGTCGAGTACACGCCGCGGTATATTTCTGGGGCTTGTGATCTGTACTTGGGTATCAGCGACACGGAAATGATGCTTGTCGAGTATGTCGTGAACGGCCCGAGTGGTTCTCAGTACTGGGGAAACGATTCGTGCGCCGGGGCGCGCAAGGCCGCGGAGTTCGTGATCGGCAACCTCCGCGGCCGCTGAGCGTCAGTCGGCGAGTTGCTTCCGCAGCTCCCGTTTCAGTACCTTCCCGGCCGCCGAGACCGGGATCTGGTCGACGAAATGGATCGCCCGCAGCCGTTTGTACGGCAGGACGCGGGCGCCGACGGCCTCCAGGAGTTGCTCGGCGGTGACGTTCTCGTCGCTGCGCACCACGAACGCGACCGGCAGCTCACCGACCTCGGTGTCCGGTTTGCCGACGACGGCCGCCGCGGAGACGCCGGGCAGGGTGATCAGCAGCTCTTCGAGCTCGCGCGGGAAAACGTTGTATCCCTTGTACAGCAGCATGTCCTTCTTGCGGTCCACAATGGACAAGTAGCCGTCCTCGTCGAGGATGCCGATGTCGCCGGTGTGCAGCCAGCCGTCGACGAGCGCGGCCGCGTTCTCCTCGGGGCGGTTGCGATAGCCGGTCATCACCTGCGGGCCGCGCAGGCAGACCTCCCCGCTTTCCCCGGCGGGCAACGGATCTTCGCCGCCTTCGGCCGGGACGATCTTGATCTCGGTGTCGGGCAGCGGAAGCCCGACCGAGCCCACCTTCCGGGTGGCGGAGCGATACGACGGCGCGATGACGGCGCCCATGGTGACCTCGGTGAGGCCGTATCCCTCGGTGATGATCACGCCGGGGAAGCGTTTCTGCAGGGCGCGGATCATCTCGTGGTTCATCGGCGCCGCGCCGGAACCGATGGTCAGTACCGAAGACAGGTCGGCTGTGTGAAACTCGGGGCAGGCGAGCAAGGCGGCGAACAACGCCGGCGCCCCGCCGATCGTGGTGACCCGCAGCAGTTCGGCGTCGGCCACGTACGCGGCCGGGTCGAAGCGGTCGTGCAGGACGACGGTGCCGCCGTCGAGCAACGGGACGTTGAGCGCGGCGATGGTGCCCATGGCGTGGAACCACGGGGTCAGGTTGAGGGCGACGCCGGTGCCGATCCGGGACGGCCATTCCTCCGGGCCGCCGAGCTGCTCGACGATCACCTCGCCTGACGCGTCGACAGCGGGGACCGCGCCCAGCCGCCAGCAGGAGCTCTGGAGGCTGTTGACCACGACGTTCCGGTGCGGCAGGCACACGCCCTTCGAGCGTCCGGTGGTGCCGCCGGTGTACGCCAGATGGGCGAGATCGCGGTAGATGTCGATCTCGACGTCCGGCCGCTCGTCCGAGTGAGCGGAGTAGAACTCGGTGAACTCGACCTCTCCCGGCGCCAAGGCCTCGGGCGGGTGAACGACGATGCTCAGCCGGACCGACGTCCGGTCACGGACCGAAGCGAGCACGCGGGCGACGGGGCCGACGGTGACGGCGGCGACCGCCCCGGCGGCGGCGAGCTGGAAGGCGAGGTCGTCGGGCGGGAGCAGCGGATTCGCCGGGCTGAAGGTGGCCCCGGCGAGCAGCGTCCCGTAATACGCGACCGGGTACGCCAGGCAGTTCGGCAAGTGGAGTGCGACGACGTCGCCGCTGCCGATGCCCTCGGCACGCAGGGCGTTCGCGAAGCGGCAGGCCGCGCTGTACGTCTGGGCGAAGGTGAGGCTCTGGTCTCCGTGGGCGAAGGCCGTGCGGGCGCCCCAGCGAGCAGCGGCGCCTGCCAGCACCGAGCCGACCGGGACCTCGGGATAATCGAGCGACCGGGGGAACGGGGTGAGCTCCATCACTCGAACGTACGGACTTTGCGGTCAAAGACACAAGCGCTCGCGATGTCGCACAATGTGAACGAGCGCTAACATCGGTCAAACTCCCAAACGCGGTTAGAAGAGGTGACGAAGGTGTCTGACGGCCCGGGTCTGTACCAGCTTGCCGAAGAGCACGAGGAGCTGCGGGCCGCGGTGCGTGCCCTCGCGGAGAAGGAGATCGAGCCCTACGCGGCCGAGGTCGACGAGGACGAGCGTTACCCGATCGAGGCGTACAACGCGCTGGTCAAGTCGGGTTTCAACGCCGTCCACATCGACGAGGCCTACGACGGCCAGGGCGCGGACGCCATCGCCGCCTGCATCGTGATCGAGGAGGTCGCGCGGGTCGACGCGTCGGCGTCGTTGATCCCGGCGGTGAACAAGCTGGGCACGGTGCCGATCATTCTTTCGGCGTCGGAAGACCTCAAGAAGCTGGTGCTGCCGTCGATCGCCTCGGGCGAAGCCTCGGCGTCGTATGCGCTCTCGGAGCGCGAAGCCGGCTCGGACACCGCCTCGATGCGCACCCGCGCGAAGCTCGACGGCGACCACTGGGTGCTCAACGGCACCAAGTGCTGGATCACCAACGCGGGTGAATCGTCCTGGTACACCGTGATGGCGGTGACCGACCCCAACGCCGAGAAGAAGGCCAACGGCATCTCCGCGTTCGTCGTGCACAAGGACGACCCCGGCTTCACCGTCGGCTCGAAGGAGCGGAAGCTCGGCATCAAGGGCTCGCCGACCCGCGAGATCCACTTCGAGAACTGCACCATCCCGGCCGACCGCATCATCGGCGAGCCCGGCACCGGACTGAAGACCGCGCTGCGCACCCTCGACCACACCCGCCCGACCATCGGCGCGCAGGCGCTGGGCATCGCGCAGGGCGCGCTCGACGCGTCGATCGCGTACGTCAAGGAGCGCAAGCAGTTCGGCAAGTCGATCTCGGAGTTCCAGGGCGTCCAGTTCATGCTGGCCGACATGGGCATCAAGATCGAGGCCGCCCGGAACCTCGTCTACGCCTCCGCCGCGGCGACCGAGCGTGGCGACAAGCGCGGCGGCTACATGGCCGCGGCCGCGAAGGCGTACGCGTCGGACATCGCGATGTCGGTGACGACGGACGCCGTGCAGCTCTTCGGTGGCGCGGGCTACACGCGCGACTTCCCGGTGGAGCGCATGATGCGCGACGCGAAGATCACCCAGATCTACGAAGGCACCAACCAGATCCAGCGCATGGTCATGGCGCGCGCCCTGCTCAAGGGCTGATTTGATCTTGATCCGGTAGTTCGGGCGGCGCTGGCTGCTCATGATCAGGCCGCCTCCAGGCCGTCATGGGCACCAGGCCGCCCGAACACCGCATCGATGGCCTGCCGAGCCCGCTCGTGGCTCGACGGGACAAGGTGCGTGTACGTCCGCAGGGTGAACCCGGCATCGGAGTGGCCGAGGTACTCGGCGAGTTCCTTGATCGACACGGCGCGAGACAGCAGCGTCGAGGCGAAGAAGTGCCGAAGCGCGTGCATGCCGTCCGCCCGGCCACGGTAGGCGATCTCAGCCGCCCTGAACGCGCCCTGCCAGACCACCTTGGTGAACAGGTCTCCTGTGTAGAGCCGCCCCTCATCTCCTGTCATCAGGAGCCGGACCGTCACAGGTTCGCCGTCTGGCTTCCGCCAGGGAAGCGTGACCGCGACGGATGGGAACCGGTCCTCGTGGTCGTCGATCTCGGCGAGCATGGCGGGGGAGAGCGGCACAGTTCGCGTTTTGCCACCCTTCGGCGGGGCGAACATCATCACGCCCTTGACGGTCTTGATCTGCCGCTGAACATGCACGACCATCGCGTCCCGGTCGATGTCGTCCGGGGAGTACCCGAGGATTTCCCCTTGCCGCAGGCCCAGCCCGGAGCCCAGCGGGACGGCGATTCGGAACCGCTCGGCGAGCCCTTTCCGCACCTTGTGTACCCGCTCTTCCGGCCACACGACCACCGGCGGGCTTTCCCCGACAGGTCGGCGAACCGTCTTGGCATGACAGGGGTTCTCTCGAATCAGCCTGTCATCCACCGCCGAGTCCAGCACGCCGGCCACGATGGTGAACAGGACAACCTGATAGTTCGACGACAGGCCCCGTTCGTCCATGTCGCCCACCCAGTCACGGATGGTGGACGGCTTGATCTGGCTGAACTTCAGGTGCCCGAAGGTCGGGTAGATCTGGCTTTCCAGGCGGCTACGCAGAATCTCGCGGGTGGCCGGGTCAGGTGAGGTGGCCTTGAGCCAGTTCTCGCCCTGCTTACGGAAGACCTTCGATGACGCCCGCGGATCGATGTACTTGTCTTCGCGCTTGTCGGCCTCCACGCCGATTAGGAAGTTCTCTGCGCGCTTCTTTTGCTTGTCCGGAAACGACTTCGAGCGCTCTTCGTTGTCGGGATCGAGGTAGCGGACCTTGTACCGCATGCCGATGCCGTACAGCTCGGTCTTTTCGAGCACGGGCTTGCCCCGCCCGTTGAGGATGACCTTTCCGGTCTCCTCGTCACGGGCGGGGCGATACCAGCGATCTTGAATGTGTCCCATCAGGCCGCCGCCTCGTCTGTGCTCCAGGCGCGGACCTTGGTCGGGTCGTATCGGAGGTGACGGCCGATCTTCCGTACCGGCGGTCCCTCACCGAGCCATTTCCACTGGTAGAGAGTCTTGACCGGTACCCCGAGGTAGGCCGAGACGTCTTCGACCGACCACAGCCGGTCCACATTGCTCACGTTGTCCATCTCGTCCTCCTCAAGCTGCTAGTGGAGTTGCCGAAAGATCCTGTGCGGCTAATAGCGCTCTGTCGTATTCGGCTTTCCAGGTGATGCGTTCGGAGATGGCGTGCATCACCAGGTGGTCCCGAGGTGGCACGGACGGGTCGCCGGAGTCGACCTTTCGCCAGACCAGCCGAGCCGGATCGGGTGCTGGTTTCTCGATCCCGACCGCCGCCAGCGCTTCCAAGACGAAGGCTTTCCGGTCGGCTTTGTGGTCGACGAGCGTCTTCCCGGACCACTTGCGCGACACCAGCACCCGACGGCCGGGAAGCCCGAGCGTGGTCCGCCGATGAGCCCTTCCTTTGCAGTGGCCTGGTGTGGTCTTTCCGTTGGCACCCTTGGGGTTGATGCCGTAGAGCAGCCATACCGCGCAGCGAGGCGAGCAGGGCGTCACGGACAGTTCCGCGTGCAATCGGTCGTGGTGATCCTTCTGCCGCGCGGTGTCGGCTTCGACGACTTCTCCAGTGGACTTGGTGAGGTACTTGGTCAGGTAGCCGATGTGCCGCCCGGCTTCTTCCGTCCCGCCGAGGATGCCCTTGGAGTGGACCTGGCGGCCGAAGGTGACCACGTGCGCCGGGTCTTCTACGGCCTCGACTGCGTCGTCCCACTCGGTCAGCGGCTCTCGCGTGTCCGGGTCGACGAACACCCGGCGGTCGCCGTCCCACAGCGGCATCCGGTCGACGTAGACCACTTCGTCGTGCGCAGGCCACCAGACCTGGTGATAGGTCGCTTCGGTGACTTGGCGGATGACGTCGTGCGGGACCGATCCCCGTATCGCCGCGTGCAGGTGCGGAGCTGCCCGCCGTTGGGGTTCGACGGTGGCGAAGTACTGCGCGTCCCAGCCCACGACCCGCCGGAGGTTCTGCCACCACCGGTCAACGAGCGCGGAGAAGTGCACTGCGTCCCGAGCCGCCCGCCGGTAGTCATAGGTCGCCGGGTTGACCGGTGCGCCGTCGGAGTGGACGGGGCCGTAGGTGTCGCAGGTGAGCGTGACGAACATCGACGGCCGGAACCGTCCCGCGTATTCCCGGCCGACGGTGGTCTTGGCGACCTTGCGTCGAGGCAGGTTCGGCGCGTCCTGCCGCCGCTTCGTCGACCGCTTCACCGCCTTCTTCGTGGGCAGGTCGATCGAGGGGAGACGGCCCCGCATCCCGAGTTGCCGAAGTTCCTCGTCGACTCCCTGGATCTCCTCCCGCAGTTCCTCCGCCTCGGCCTGGTCGCTCACTTCGCGGTAGGCGGCGACGAGGTCAGCCCGGAACGCCAGCAGCTCTGTTTGGGTCTCGGTCGGTGGTTCCGGGGTGAAGTCCGGTTCGGTGTCGATGTGCCAGCCCTCGCGGCACTGGACCTGCCGCAGCGCCTTCGCCTTCCGGGCACACGGCAGGCACACCGATTCGACCGTCGAGCCGCAGGGGACGGGGACGTAGCGAAGCTCTCCGGTGTCGGTGTCGCCGACCTCCATCGTGAACGGCCGGACACAGACCCCATGCTTCTCAGCGGTCGCCTTGACCACGTCCGACGCCAGGGGCTCACGCATCCGGGCGGCCCGAGTTTTGGCCGGCATGGTCACCGCGGATTCCTGGGTGCTCATCAGGCGGCCACCTCCCCAGGGCGGTTCCACTGCCGCAGCACGAACACCGTCATCTCCTGCCGCATCCTCACAGGCAGGTCCGGGAACGTGGCGTCGTCGAACCAGACGCCACCGTAGACGACCACTGGGATGCCGCAGGGAGTTCGGCCGCTGAGTTCCAGGTGCACCGACCCGCCGCCCGCAGGACGCCACAGGGATGCCGTCACGTCGTCGAGGGAGGCAGCCCAGGTGAGCAGGCCACGGGCAACGTCCTCCAGGCGGTCGGAGTCGAGTTGCACCGTGATCGGATCAGGACCCACCCCAACCCGCACGGACGCGGCCGGAGGCAGCGCGAACGAGTCGAGGTGGTCGCGGATCGCGTCGAGGAAGACCATCAGCCGGTTCACGCTGCCCTCCCCTCGGAGAGTCCAACTACGTGAGCGCCACAGTTGGTCACGTAGGTCTCCAGGGCCTTGATCTCCTCGTCGGCGACCCAGCCAGCCCGGACGCGCAGGGGTTCGCGGACACCTTCGCCCCAGACGTAGCCGACCCCGGCTTCGGAATCGCCGATCCGGTTCGCCCATGCGCCGCGTTCGTAAGCGCCGTCACCGAGGACCATCCCGACGTGGGTCTTGGAGGTCACCCGCAGACAGACACGGCGGGGGAACAGCTCGCGAACCGGGACGGTGTCCTTGGTGGGTTCCTGGACGTAGCCGCGCACCGTGATCCCCAAGGCCCGGCCCTGCGTGGTGAGGAGTGCGACCTTTTCTACGATCGCGTCTCGGGTCTTGCGGTCGGTGTACTTGGTCAGCGCGCCGATCTCGTCGAACTCCAGAACCTCTAGCGGATGCTCGACGCTGATCGGGATCATGCGCACGCGTCCGGCGAACTCGTGTTTGCGGGCTTCCATCTCCTCAAGGAGGCCGTCGAGGAGTTCGAGCGCCTGCTTGCCGGTCACCGCGTACCGGGCGAAGATCCCGCGTCCGTAGGCGAGTTCCATCCCCTTGGGGTCGATGCCGGACACCCGGACCACGCCGGACCGGATCGCGGGTGCGGCCGACACCAGCGGGCACCACATGACCGAGTTCTTGCCCGATCCGGTCGCGCCAGCGGTCAGGCAGTGCGCGCCCGAGCCGACCAGCGGAACCCGCCAGTCCGAGCCGTACTCCGTGGTCCCGGACCACACATGCCGCAGATCCACGCCGAGCCCGTCGGGGGACACCAGGTCAGGAACCGACAGGGAGGTCACCGCGGATTTGAGTAGGTCACGGCGCTGGAAGTCGATGGAGACCACGTTGGGCTCCAGTTCCCGTACCTGACACCGCTTGACCTTGCGCGCCACCGCCAGCGCCCGCGCGGCCTCATCGAAGTCTTCGGGCTTCTGCCCCGGAACGAGCTGCACCCGAACCTCATCCCACGACGACCCCGACCGAACCTTGAGCACCTTCGGCACCTGCACGGCCCGTGATGCCGACGCGGCCTTACGGGACAGCAAACGTCGACGGCCGACCAGATTCACCGTCACTTCCACGGGCAGCGTCTCGTCCCGGATGCTCAGCCCGCAGGCGTGCAGCCAGGCCGGGAGCTTGCGCGCGTAGACCGCCCAGCGCATCCACCAGGACCGGAGGAACCGGCCGCAGTGGTGGTCATAGGACACCACGTCGAGCAGCCGCCACGACGCCAGCACGGCGACGACCGAGCCCGTCACGATCGCCAGGGACAGCCACCCGAGGTACTGCGACCACGCCATGATCGCCACCACTGTGAGACTGGTCCGCCAGCGCGTGACGACTTGCTTTGCCAGCCACAGCAACGATTTGAGCAGCCACCACAGGGAGATGAAGACCAGCGCGGCCGCCGCCAGGACTTCCAGGATCGTGGCGAGCGCGCGACCGATCTTGTGCAGCAGCCACACTGCCACGCCGAGCACTCCGCCGCCGATGAGAAGGACACTGATCCCGTTCGTGTTCATCGACGACCACCGCCGGTCAGGTCCAGCGGCAGCATTCCCTGACAGGGAGAGCATTCCGTCTCGCCGGGCAGCAGCTTCGCGAACCGCTTACAGACCGTGCAGCGCGTTCGGGTGACCCCGTCTAGCGCCCGCTTGTTGCCATCGTTTAGCGTTGTCATTGTTCACTTCCAGAGGTTGTGGACAGCGCAGGAGCGGCAAGGTTGGTAGCCGGATTCCGCTTCTGCGCCTTACAGGACAAGAAAAGCGATTGAGGACGTGTTTGTACGTCGCACGTCCTCACGTGCGTTTTTCGCTCTGTCATTCAGTTTTCAGCTGGCTTGCGACTTCTCCTTCTGGATCTGCGCGGCCACCTCCCTGGCCTTCCGCTCCTCGTAGCCCACCCAGTACTTGAGTTCGTGGTGGTGCCAGCGGTCCACATCGGACGCCGCCTGATACGCGCGGGCGTTGGCCTGATGGAACTTCAGCCACGTCTCCAGATTCGCCTCCCGCTTCGGCCTGCGAGCCGAGACGAGCGCGTGCGCCTCCTGGAGGGTCTGCGGCTCATTCCGGCCGAGCGTCGTCATTGCGCACCGCCTTGTGCTTGTCGAGGAACACGGCCAGTTCGTCCGCGCTGTCGCGGATTTGGCGAAGGAGCCGGATGAATTCCGGCCACGCGGCCGGGTCGGACGGCGGCAGGATCGCCAGGCTGTCCGGATCCAGATAGATCACCAGAGCCGGGTTCGCCGAACCATTGCCCTGCATTCCCGCGACCGCCTGCGGCCCCGGCTTCCACATCGCGTTGAACGCCACGGCCTTGCCCTTCCTCGCTGTAAGCGCGCATCTCCCACGACCGCGCGTTCTCTTCGAAACCTTCCGCCGCAGCCGTCACGGCCGCGAGAACCCACCACGGCAACTGGACATGAGCGGCCAGGTCTCGCCAGGACGACGCCACCGCGACCGAGGCGACGGCCAGGTCATGAGCCGCCAAAGCATCAGCGCCGGATGCCGTCCTGGCCGTCAGTGCACTGTAGTGGCGATAGGCCATCTCCCACGCCTGGACCAGGTGCGGGGGAACCACGGCCACACGGCGGCTCCCCGACGGCTATCCCGCCCGGCATCACGCAGCCTTGGGCGTCGACTCAGCAGCGCCCGAGGTCCGCGACGACTTCGACGCCCCACCCGAAGCGGCAGCCTTGAAGCCGGTCGCGCGGAACATGTAGGACTGGTACTTGAACTCGCCCTGACCAGCCACCTTCGGCTCAGCCGTCAGGCCCTCCAGCTCGATCGGCCGCATACCCGGCAGCACCTCCGACGTGGTCGGCACCGGCTGCACGTCGGCCAGCAACGTGATCTCGAACGACGCGCGCTTCGCCTTGACCTCGTCCGGGTCGGTCACCGTGACCTTCCACTGGCGCTTGCCCGTCACCTCGTCGACCCGCTGACGAGCCGGACGACCCGCCGACCTGTCCTCTCGCGACTGGTACTCGTTGTCCGGCGACACCTCACCGACCATGACCAAGCCCTGGCCGAACGCCTCGTCGAACTCGATGGGGAACCGGAAACCCTTGTAGATAGCCATTGTTGCTCCTAGGTGTGTGATCAGTCGTTCTTGCGCGTGACGGTTTCGTCGGCAGCGTCGGACCAGTGATCGGTGAAGGAAGAGGAATGCGAGCGCGTTCGGTGCTGGGTTTCGCACCACTCGCTGAACTCGCTGGCAGCGGCCGCGAGACTCTGCGCGAACCGTGCGGTGTCCATCAGGCCGCCGATACGGGCGGGCACCTGGACGATGAAGGAGGTTTCTTCGCTTCCGGCGACGAGCTGACGAACGCCAGGAGATGGTGAGACCACCGCCGCGCCGTAGCCGACGAGGGGCTGAATCACCACGTGAATGCCCATGTGTGCTCTCCCGGTGTCTCGGTCTCGGCGAGCCCGGTCGGGCGCGCTGGACACAGGAGACACCCAGTGAGGAGCCTCACCCCGGACAAACTGTCCGGGTAGGGACTAGCGGGGGAGAGGAACGGCCTCGTTCACCGCGGAAAGCACCGCTGACCAGGGCAGCTCACGGCCCGGAGCGCTCCGCGGTTCATGCAGCGGCCACACGTCGTCCCCGTACACGAGACGCACGCCAGCACGCCGCAGCGCGTCGATGTGGGTTTCCCAGGACGGGTGACGAGCGTGCGCGGCGTTCACGCGCGGGAAGACGACGACCGGCAGGTTGTGTGTGCCGATGGCCTCGTTGACCTGCGTGAGGGCTTGATTGTCGGCGATGCCCATCGCGAGCTTGGCGACCATGTTCGCCGAGGCGGGCGCGACCAGGTAGCAGTCCGGGGCCGGATGCGGGCTTGTTTCGGCCGGCGAGCGCGGCTCGACCCGGACCGCGAACCCGGTGGCCTCCTCGATCTCAGCGCGGCCGCCGTTCTCGTCCAGCCAGCGCCCCGCCGTCGGGGTCAAGGTCACCGCGACCGTCCAGCCGTCCTCCTGGAGAGGCCGGATCACGCGCGGAAGAAGTTCCTCAACACCACCAGCACCCGAGCCCACCAGGCCCAGAACACGCGACGCCACCCGACCTACCTCACCGCGCCGCAGCGCTCAGCCAACGCCAACAAGGGCGAGGACTTCTTACCAGCCGTCGCCGGGGCACGGCGATACATCGACCGCACGACCTCCCGGACCGCCGTACTGTGCCGGACGATCCCCGGCGCTTTCTGCTCAGCCGTCAACAGCGCCGACAACGCCTCGTCATCCTTCGCGACCAGGCTCAACGCCCGCGCGAAGTCGATCAGGTGCGTGACCTGCCGTTCCACGGGCAGGTGGTCGACGCTGATCCTCGGGGCCGACTCGATCACCTGTGAAATGTCGCCCAGATCCAGGGCCGCCGATAGGCGGTGCAGTTCAACGTTGGCCGGGCCGAATCCGGTCTGCCAGTGGTTCGCGTCCGTGCCGAGCTGATCAGCCGCGCGGCCTGCGTGAGACAGCAGCTCGTTGGCCGTCGACCGGTCCTGTTGCCGGGCAGCGGCGACGGCCGTCCGGAGGTAGAGCATCCCGTAGAGGCTCAGCGCGGCCGGATCACCATCGCGCATCCTCGGGACCAGCCACTTCGCGGCCACGTCGCCCAGCTCAAGCGCATCGTCGAACCGGCCGACAGCCAGCAGCGCGTGAGTACCGGAACGGGCAGCGGAGGCCAGCACCAGCGGGTCGTCTGCCTCGTCGGCGGCCTGCATGGCGCGCTCTGCCGCGATCCACGCGAGGTCAGCTTCACCGATCTTGCTCAGCGTCGTCGCGGCCAGATGGTGGACGCGGGCCGACACCGCCGCGCAGGCCCGCCGGTAGGCCGCGTCATCGGCCGAAGCGGACTCCATGCCCTGGCTGGTCTTGATCAAGCCCGGCAGGGCGGCGACGACACGGCCGAGGTCGCCCTTCTGATAGCTGGACCAGGCACCTTCCACCAGTTGCGCCACGGGGGCCGGGTCGATGTACTCCGGCGACATGGCCGAGGAGAACAGGGTGCGGGATAGCCGTCGGGGAGCCATGAGCGCGTCTCGGATGGCCGGGACGTCGTCGTTCTTGTCCTCGTCTTCCATGAGGACGGGTTCGCCGAGGAGGTCTCCCAGCGTCACCCGCAGGCCCCGCGCTACGTCGGCCAGTACGTCGAGGCGCCGGATCTCGCGTTCGCCGCGCTCGATCTTGCTCAGCCAGTCCTCAGTCCGGCCCACCAGATCCGCAAGAACCGCCTGCGACAGACCACGCCGCCGCCGGTAGAAGGCAATACGCTCCCCAATGCTGAGCTGATCACCCGCACCACGCATGTACTCAGGCTACAGTGACCACGCGTACCTAGCGCGCGTTGCTGCCTCCGGCGATGGACAATGGAAGTCTTCTCATATTTAGTACTGTGACGGAAATCTTCCTCCGAATAGTTTATCCAGCCAATCGAAAGCTTCTGAGGTATTTCCTCTAATGTAGGCTGACAGTGCGTTACCTGCTCGCGTGGATGCCGTCCTTGTCTTCGAGCGTGCTTCTTCTTCTTTTGCTGTTGATGAGCAAGGGTAGAATCTGCTGCCTGCACCTTTAGGATCGTTCATCGATGCTAAGTCGATGTTTTCCAAATATTCAAAGAAGCCGGCCGTGTCGTATATGTGACTGTAGGAAGCCTGGCTGCTCATGTACTTCGCGGCTCGCATCTCCAGGTAAAATGAAGAGATGGGTACATCGCGATAGTACTTCCATGCCTTCGCTAGGCGCGCCAACTTCTTGGCGCCTCCTGCTATGTTGCTTTGGCGATTTATCTCGTTCACGTACGCCAAATGCTCAAGAGGGGCGGATTCCATCCAGCCGCTCGAAGCTCCTGGTATCTCGTAGATGTAAACGCCTGCATCGCCCTTAGGCGTTATAAACGCTGGAATCACTTCCCAGGTCTCGTCACCTCCGGCAAATTCAACCACTACGGCCGGTCGACTGATTCGAACAGTCGTACTCGGAAAGCTTGAGCTCAGCGCATTTTTGACCCAGCCGAGAGCGGTGTCGGATGAGCCAGGCTGTGGGTTCCGTATGCTTGCTAGGAGGTCCACGTCACAGTGGTGTCGTACGCCTGTTCCGTGCTGAAATGAGCCAGTCTCTCGAAAGACCTTGATATCCAACGAATTTTGTAGCGACGTCTCTACTCTTTGGCGGTGCCGCGCGGAAGCAATCCTTTGCGACTCCAGTGGGGTAAGTCTCTCAAGAAAGTCGATAAATCCTTGATTCACTGTGCGAGCCATGTTGACTACCTCGATTCATGAGCCATTCTTCTGTTCGTCGACATTGTAAGTTTGTCCGCCTGAGGAGATGTTCTTTCCGGCCTTCTTGTATGCACCGCGACTGATCGGCTCTGCTGTTTTGTTCTGTTCATCGCGTCGTGCTGTTAGCTCCGCCAGTTGTGCTCTAGCTTCTTCGATGTCTAGTTCTGGTAAGTCAATTTCACGTAACTGCCTGCTTGCCGTTTGAATCTCAAGATACGCATTGGCTGCGGCGGATGCCTGATTCATCTTATGTGACGCGTTTACGGTTGTAAGCACTGCGCCAAAGCCTGAAGCAACTAAGGCAAGGATTCCTGCCACGATTCTGCCTGTTGTGTCGGCTAGTGCGGCTGCACCTGCTAATGCAGCTAGCACGCTAGCGGGAAGGCCCAAAATTAGGTTAACGGCTCGCCATCGTTTGGCTTGCTCAAACTGTCCCTGTGCACTGTACTTGGCACTTTCTTCGAGGCGGGATAGCTCCTCGTCAATCGCGTTACGTTTACGCGAAATCAGCGACAGTTCAGGCTCCAAGGTGACCCCCTGGTTCGATCGATGCAGGTGTCGGAGACTCGGCTCTAGCGGTTGCCGAAATTGGCTCTATGGGATCAAGGGCGCGCCGCCGCCGGGCGGCGCGCCGGGCGCGTAGGTAGCCCCTCGCCTGGGCGGCCGCGCCGGTTCCCGACACGGCGGGCTGCCGCTCCGCTCCGCCCACCGGCCGGGCGACGCGGCCGCCAGCGGGTCACCTTGCGCAGCGCCACCCAGCGGCAGCGCACAAGTCCCCATAGCCAACGTTGGCCCTCCTCAACGAACGTCGTGACATACCGGTCGTCGATGTATCGCCACCTGTTACGCCGAGTCGGGGGTCCCCCTTCACCCCGATGCCTGATCGTGACAACGGCCGGTAACACCGCGTCAAGGCTGGAAAGCGTGCCTTGACCCGATGCCACCGGCCGCGTGCTGGCTTCGTATCGGGATGAAGGGAGAGGTGTGGGCAGGGTTCGCCAGGCCGTCTACAGGCCGTCAGACGTCGGGTAGGGCCAAGATCCACCGAGAACTGTCGAGAGACGTTTCAGCAGCTCAGAGGCCGTTCTCAAGCATGATCGCCAGATGGGCCGAAACCGGCCGAGAGATCACCCAGATCTACGAAGGCACCAACCAGATCCAGCGCATGGTCATGGCACGCGCCCTGCTCAAGGGCTGACTTCATTCCCGCGTGAAGGCCCCCTTCCCTCGGCTCAGCCGAGGGAAGGGGGCCTTCATGTACTTACGGCTCATGTGATGGATCAGCCGAATGAGCCGTCGCCGCGGTCCGCGAAAGCGGTGCAGCCGTCGTGCTCGAACCGAACCATTCCATCGAAGATGGAGTGTGCGTTGGTGCAGGCGCCGTAGTCCTGGCCGAGTCGTCCGTGCAGGGCGACCCAGAACACGCATCCACCGCATTGCTCGCCGTGCGCTTCTCGGTTGAGGCGCTCGCGCCAGCGCGCGTGGCAGGCGCGGTTGAACTTCTCGTCGTCGCCCGACCAGGGCGGATTCATGGCGGGCACGGTGTCAGGTTAGAGACGCCGGGGGAGGCAGGCGATCGATTACCCCTCGGTGAGATGCTTCACGGAAGTACGGCGATCATGGACCGCCGGTGTCACTCTCGAAAGATGTTCTGGTTCGCACCGGTGTCGTGGACACCGCACGACGAGGCCGAGCTGATCGCCGGCTGGCGGTTGTGGCTCGAACTCGGGGATCGCACGTGGCCGTCGGCCGCGTGGGACGGGACGGCGGCCGACGTCGTCCGGCCGCTGCGTGAGCTGGTCTCGGCGTGCGACGAGATCGAGACGGGTTACCGCGAGGCCGTCGACGAGCCGTCGGAGGGGTTCATCCGGATCATCCAGTTCCTCGTGTGGACCGTCAGCACGGTGATCGAACTGTGGGCCGACGACGAGGTCCCGCTCGACGCCGAGCGGATAGCGTTGCTGCACGCCGATCTGGCCGGGTTCGCGGAGCAGGCCGAGCGGGTGCTCGAGGTGCTGGCCGTCAGCGGCGGCTGGACGGGTCTGGCCGCGGAGCACCGGCGGACGGGTCGCTGAGCGACTCCGGTTTCTCGACCCAGGCGAACTGCGAACCCGCCAGATACGCGATCAGCGGACGGTCCAGCGAGAGCAGGGTCACCGGGGTCCCGAACGGGTCTTCGCCAGGCGCGATTTCGTACCCCAGCTCGATGACGGACTCGTCCTCCTCGTCGGATTCGACCTCGTGGCGGGTGACACCGTTGTCGACCGACCACCTGCCATCGAGGGTGCGATGGAACTTCACGACCAGTGCGTCCGGAGTCGCCCAGGTGAAGCGTGACACCGAGAACCCGGTGCTCCAGCTCTTCCAGTAGAACCATCCGGAGCCGTCGCGGCGGAACACCAGGTCGACGTACTCGACGCTGCCCGGATGCAGGATTTCATCCGACCACAGGCCGGTCAGCCGTTCGTCCGTCACGGACAAGAGTCTGCCGTACGCCGCTTCCTGTCGGGTACCTGTCGATCACGCTCCGGAGGTGCCGTCGGAGGCGTCCGGTGCCCTACCGTGATCCGGGTAAGTTGAATATTCACCGACCAGAAAGCTGATACCCGATGTTCGCTCGTTTCAAGGATGTCGCCCTCCTGCTCGGCCGGATCGGTGTCGGTGTGGTCTTCCTCGCACACGGCCTGGAGAAGTGGGAAAACGGGATCGACGGCACCGCGAAGTTCTTCGAGCAGACCGGAATCCCGCTGCCGACGCTCGCGGCGATCTTCGCGATCGCGGTGGAGATCGTGGGCGCGATCTTGTTCATCGTCGGTTTCCTGATGCCGCTGGTGGGCCTCGGCTTCGTCGTGGTCTCCGTCGGCGCCCTGCTCTCGGTGCACCTCGACAACGGCCTCACTGGCCAGGGCGGTTACGAGCTCGTCCTCGTCCTGGCGGTCGCCGGGCTCGCGCTCGGCTTCAACGCCGGCAAGCTGTCGCTCGACCACGCGCTCTTCGGGCGCAAGCGTGAGGCGAAGCAGCTCCAGGACGCCTGACCCTCGAGATGAAGGGGCCTTCCGAAAGGCCCCTTCATCTCACGTCAGGGCTGGAGATCTGCCGTCGTCCGCTCGGCTTCGCGCCGGGAGGCGAGTTTGGCCGGATCCGCGTCGGTGACCTGGACCAGATGCGCACCCGCCGCCAGCGGCGTCAGGAACCCCGCGAGAATCCCTTCTTCGCCCTCCCACTCCACAGTGGACAGAACGCGATCTTCGGCGGACAGGCTCGCGGAAGAAGCGCGAGAGCGGGCTTCGGCGAGCACTTCGTCCACAGTGGACGGTCCTAGTGCCGGAGTGTCGCCGGGCACGGGGAACAGCGGGCTGAACTGGTCACCCGAAAGCCGGGCTTCGGTCAGGTAGTCCAGCGCCCCGTCCGGCACGGAACCGGCGGGCAGCCCGAGGCCCATCGGGTGCAGCGAGACGACGGCCGTGGCGGACGCGTCGGACGTGCCGCCCGGCGCGACGAACGCCACCCGCGCGCCCGCGGTCTCCGTCACCACCCTGGCGCCGCACCACCACGCGCCCAGCAGGACACCGGCGGTCTGCCAATGCGACGGCAGCACCACGGCGACCTCGTCGCCCGGTTCGACGTCGAACTCGTCGACCAGCCAGTTCGCCGTCTTGGCCGCCCAGTTCACCGTGGTCGCCACGGACAGTTCGACCCGGCTGCCCTGTTTGTCGTCGTAGTGCGTGATCAGCGGTTTCGCGGGCGACCCGAGCACGGGCCGCAGCAGCAGTTCGGTGAGGCTCACACCACGACGTTAGTTCACGCAGGGAACGCTCGACGCGGCGAGCACTCCAGCCGCGCCGGGAGCGCCGCCACCGCCGCCCCGGCCCGCCAGACCGGAGATGAAGGACCGCACGGCGGCGAGGTCGATCTCGACGACGCTCTGGCCGTCCGCGCTGCGGCCGTTGATGTTCACCACCGGGATGGTCGTGAAAGTCAGATCGCCCGACGCGATCCCCTTCGCCTGCTGCGCGAACTCCAGCAGGTCCAGCCCCTCGTCGAGAACGATCGACCGGCGCACGACGTCCATCAGGCCCGACATCGTCGACGGGCTGGTGAGCGTCCCCGCCGAAAGCACCTGGTTCAGCGCCGAGGACAGGAACGTCTGCTGCCGCACGATGCGGTCGAGGTCGCCGCGCGGCAGGTTCTTCCGCTGCCGGACGAAGGAAAGCGCCTCGCCGCCCGACACGGTCTGTTCGCCGCGCCGGAAGTTCGCGCCCGAGTCCTTGTCCTCGGTCGCGTGGTTCAGGCAGACCTTGACGCCGCCCAGCGCCTCGGTCAGCAGGTAGAACCCGAGCAGGTTGACCTCGGCGTAGTGGTCGATGCGGATCTGCGTCAGTTCTTGAACGGTCTGGACCAGAGCCTTGCGGCCTTCCTGGTCGGAATCACGTTCGAGTTTCGCCTGATCGGTTTCACCCCGATGGGCGTTCGCGTAGTTGGTCTTCGCGAAGCCGTACGCCGAATTGATCTTGTTCGGGCCGCGGCCGGGGATGTCGGTCCAGGTGTCGCGCGGGATCGAGACGCCGGACGGTTTCCCGCCGTTCTTCGGGATGCGCAGGATGATGATGGTGTCGGTGTTGACGCCCGCCTTCTCCTCGGTGCGCAGCTGCTTGAGCACGCGGAGTGGCAGCGGGTTGCCCTGCGCGTCGGTCCGCGCGTCGCTGCCGACCAGGAGGATGTCGGTCGCGCCGTCGTCGGCGGGCGGCGCGGCGGGGTCGTCGGGCTTGCTCAGGGCGTTCGTCGTGGGGACGTTGTTCTGCAGCTGGTCCTTGGTGACGTACGCGTAGCCCGTCGTACCGAGGGCGAGCAGGGACACGAGGCCGACCGCGATCCGCCGGGTGTACCGGCCGGCGCGGCGCAGCGGGCGCTCGGGCACGTCGAGCACACCCGAGACCGGCTCGTCTTCGTCCTCGGCGGGGGCCGACGGCTGGGGGAGTGGCGGATTCCGCGGGTACGGCGTCGGGACGAGCTTTTCGTCACTCTCGGTGTCCGAATCGACGTCCTCTTCGGACTTCGGTTCTTCGGCGTCCAAGTGCTCAGAACGGTCGTTGACGGTCTTGTCCTCGTCGCTCATCCCTGTTCACCTCCCCTGGCGCGGTAGCTGTTCGATAGTAGGAGAAGGCTAAGCCACCGTGAGGGTGGCCACGCTGAGTGCCCGGAATTAATTGACGCAGGGCACATTGCCCGCGACGATCGGCTTCGTGGTGGGCGCCGGAGCGCTGGCGGGCGGCTGAGCCGGCTTCGGGGGCTCCGACGTCTTCGACGGGGGCGTGGCCGTTCCGGCGGACGCGCCCTTGAAGTCCTTGCCGAGCAGGACCCGCACCTTGCCGGGCGCGACGTCACGGTCCGCCTCGGCCAGCACCGCCGGGCCGAAGACCTGCTTGATCAGGGCCAGCGCGGCTTCGTCGCCGGGCGCGTGCCGGACGACCGTCGAGTTCCGGGTGCTGAGCTTGGTATCGGCCGCGAGTTTGAAACCCTTGCCCTGCAACAGGTTCCGGGTCTCGGTGGCCACCGTGGGCGAACCGGTCCCGTCGAAGAGCTCGACGGTCACCGCTTCCGCGCCCGGCAGGGTGGCCGGGGTCTCGGACGGCGCCGGCTCGCCCTCGGAAGTCAGGCGGGCGACCTCGGCCTGCACCTGCGCCGGGTCGACGCGGAGCACGGCGGCACCGCCGATGATCGCGTCGCCCTGGGTCGGGATCGTGTGGAATTCGACGTTTCCGCTGGTCAGCCCGCGCATCTGGGCGGCGAACTCCGGCAGGTCCCAGCCTGCCGACAGCACGACCGACTTCTTCACGGCCTCGATCAGGTCCGCGATCTTCGCCGGGTTGATCAGGACGTCCGACGAGAGCACCTTGTTCGCCAGCCCGGACAGGAAGGCCTGCTGCCGGGCGATTCGGTCGAGGTCGCCGTTCTGCAGGTCGTAGCGCTGGCGGACGAACGCGAGCGCCTGGACGCCCTCGACGGTCGACTTCCCGGCGGGCAGGTCCACGCCGGACTTCTTCTCCTTGACCGCGTTGTTGAGGCAGACCTCGACGCCGCCGATCGCCTTGGTGATCTCGTAGAAGCTCGACAGGTTCACCTCGGCGTACCGGTCGATCATCTTCGGCTTGCCGATGAATTTCTCCAGCGTCGCGATCAGGTTCTTGCGGCCGGCGTCCTTGGCTTTGGCGTCGACGTCCTTGAGGTCGGTGTTGCCCTGCTGCTGCAGCGTCTTCGACGTGTCGTTGTAGGCGTACACGTACGCGCTGTTGAGCCTGTGCTTGCCGAAACCCCCGGCGATCTCGACCCACGAGTCACGGGGGAAGGAGATCGCGACCGCCTTCTTACCGTTCTGGGGGATGTGCACCAGGATCATCGTGTCGGTCTGGCGCTCGCCGTCCGAAACACCGGCGTGCAGCATGTCGAGGACCTCGCGCGGCAGCGGGTTGCCCTGGGCGTCGGTGCGGCTGTCCTGGCCGACGAGCAGGATGTCGATCGCGCCGTCCAGCGGTTTCGCCGGGGGATGGCCGTTGTCCTCGAAGATGTTCGTGGTCGCGAAGCCCCGGGACGGGTCACCGATGAACTGCCAGCCCCACCAGGTCAGCGCCAGGATCGTGATCGAGACCAGGCTGAACACGACCTTCACGCCACGGCGGGCGAACACCACGACGCCGCCACCACGGCGCGCCGGAATGGGTGGCCCGGGCCACTCGGTCACGTGCGGTCCTCCACGAATCTCCCCAGGGCACACGCGTGCCTCGTCCATGACTCTACTGAGTCTCGTGTTAGACGTCCGTAGGCTGGTGAAAGGTTGCCCCGGTCGTGACACACTCGGCCGGTCATGAAGGAGCAGAGGGAGGATCGCGGCATGCGAGTGCTGGTCACCGGTGGCGCCGGGTTCATCGGGTCGCATTACGTCCGGCAGGTGCTGACGGGTGCGTACCCGAGCTTGGCCGACGCCGAGCTGATCGTGCTCGACAAGCTGACCTACGCGGGCAACGAGGCGAACCTGGAGCTCGTGCGCGAGAACCCGCGCTACCGGTTCGAAAAGGGCGACATCTGTGACGCCGCACTGGTCGGTGAGCTGATGCGGGGGATCGACCTGGTCGTGCACTTCGCCGCCGAGTCCCATGTGGACCGTTCGATCGCAGGCGCGGCCGACTTCGTGCTGACGAACGTGCTCGGCACGCAGACCCTGTTGCAGGCCGCGCTGGAGGCGGGGGTCGGCAAGTTCGTCCACGTGTCCACCGACGAGGTCTACGGCTCGATCGACAAGGGGTCCTGGGACGAGGACCACGCGCTGGAGCCGAATTCGCCGTACTCGGCGTCGAAGGCGTCCTCGGATCTGCTGGCCCGTTCGTTCTTCCGCACGCACGGATTGCCCGTCTGTGTCACGAGGTGCTCGAACAACTACGGTCCGTACCAATTCCCCGAGAAGGTCATCCCGCTCTTCGTGACCAACCTGCTCGACGGCAAGAAGGTCCCGCTCTACGGCGACGGGCTCAACGTGCGTGACTGGCTGCACGTGGACGATCACTGCAACGGCATCCAGCTCGTCGCCGACGGTGGAAGGCCGGGAGAGGTCTACAACATCGGTGGTGGAACGGAACTGACCAACCGCGAGCTGACCGAGCGGCTCCTGGCCGCCGTCGGCGCCGGCTGGGACAGCGTCGAGCCGGTCGTGGACCGCAAGGGGCACGACCGCCGGTACTCCGTCGACATCACGAAGATCTCGCGGGAGCTCGGTTACGCGCCGCGGAAGTCCTTTGAGGACGGTCTGGCCGAGACGGTGGCCTGGTACAGCGGGAACCGATCGTGGTGGGAGCCGCTGAAGAAGCGTGCGGGGGAGTGAAGACGTGCTGAGCATTCTCGTACCGGGCGGATCCGGGCAACTGGGGCGTGATCTCGCGGCGCTGGCCGCGGACGCCATCGCCGTCACGGCCCCGTCGTCCTCCGAGCTGGACGTGCGCGACACCGGCCAGGTCGTCGCCGCGGTGACCGAGCTGGCCGGCCGGGCGCGGGCAGCGGGGAGGTCGCCGGTGGTGATCAACGCGGCGGCCTACACCGCGGTCGACGCGGCGGAAACCGACGAGGAGCGGGCGTTCGCGGTGAACGCCGACGGTCCCCGGGTGCTCGCCGCGGCGTGCTCGTCGCGCGGAGTGCCGCTCATCCACGTGTCCACGGACTATGTGTTCGCGGGCGACGCGACCTCGCCGTACGAGACCGGTGACCTGCTGGGCCCGCTCAACGCCTACGGCCGGACGAAGGCCGCCGGGGAGGACGCGCTGCTCGGTTCGGGTGCCCGTTCGTGGATCGTCCGGACGTCCTGGGTGTACGGGAAGACCGGGTCGAACTTCGTGGAGACCATGGCGCGGCTGGAAAAAGAGCGCGACGAACTGTCCGTAGTGGACGATCAGACCGGTTCGCCGACCTGGTCCCGCGACCTCGCCGCGGGCCTGCTGGAGCTGGCGGGCCGGGTCGCCGCCGGTGACGGGCCGTCGCAGCGGGTGCTGCACTGCACGGGTGGCGGGTCGACGACGTGGTGCGGGTTCGCGAAGGCGATCTTCGCGGAGCTGGGCGCGGATCCGGCGCGCGTGAAGCCCTGTACGACGGCGGAGTTCCCGCGTCCGGCGGCGCGCCCGGCGTACGGGGTGCTGTCGAACGCGTCATGGCGCGAGGCGGGCCTCACGCCGCTGAGGGGCTGGCCCGAGGCGTTGAAGGCCTACTTCGCTTCCTGATCTCTCGAAATGCGGGAGGTCAGTGCTTAGTGCTCGCCTGGCGGTAGGCGGCGACGGTGAGTTCGGCGCACGCCCGCCAGGTGAAGTTCGCGACGTGCGCGCGGCGCGCGGCCGAAGTGGCGACGGCGTGCGGGTCGCTGACGGCGATCCGCAACGCCTCCACGAGCCCGTCGACGTCCTCGTAGGGCACCAGGCTCGCGCAGTTCCCCGCGACCTCGCGCAGCGCCGGGATGTCCGTGCACACCACGGGGACGTCCGACGCCAGCGCCTCCAGCACCGGGAGCCCGAAGCCCTCGTCGCGCGACGGCAGCACCAGGGCACTGGCCCCGGCGACGACGCGCCGGAGGTTCACATCCGACAGATACCCGACGTGGCGCGAACGAGGGCCCACCGCGAACGAACCAGGACCGACGAACACCAGATCCGGCAGATCCGGTGCCGCCTCGTGCGCCTGCTGGAGCCAGTGCAGGCCCTTCCGGGGCCCGGGGGCGCCGGCGAAGAGCAGGTACTTGTCCGGGAGTCCGAGTTCCTTGCGGCGTTCCGGGTCCGGCGGGCGCGCGGTGAACCAGGCCGGGTTCACGCCGAGCGGGGTCACGATGATCTTGCCGCGGTCCACGTCGAGCCGTTCGGCGACCTGGTCGGCGACGGCGTTGGTGGGCGTGCAGATCGCGTCCGCGAGCCGGGCGCCACGCCGCACCAGCCGCGGCAGTTCGTGATCGCTCGGCGCGAGCTCTTCGGGAGCGTCCAGGAAGGCCAGATCATGGATGGTCACCACGCCCGCGGCGCGGAACCGGCCGGGCAGTACGAAATTGGTGCCGTGCACGACATCCGTCGGCCCGGCGAACAGCTCCACCGGGGGCAGCTGCGAACGCAGCCATGCCTTGCGCAGCAGCCGCGCCGCCACCGGCATACCGCGTGCCCGGACGCCGTGCGGCAGCACGTGCCGCAGCCTTCGCCAGCCGCGCAACGTGAACGCGACCGCACGAGTGTCCACTTCGGACATCGAGGCGAGCTCTTCGGACAGCGCGACGGTGTACCGGCCGATACCCGTCCTGGCACCGAGCAGCGGGGTCCCGTCGAGCAGGACGCGCAAGGGGCGGTCAGCCACGGCCGAGCCTCTGCTTGGCGACCTTGACCACGCGGCCGCCGACGCGGCGCGCGAGCTCCTTCGGGCCGCCGTCGGCGAGGTACTCGCGGATCAGGTCGACGTCGCGGCGCAGCATTTCCTTGCCCCGCACCGGTTCGGAGACCACGAGGTCGCTGGAGCCGGGCAGCCGGTCGGCGGCGGGGCGCGGGTTCCGGCAGAACTCCACCAGCGGTTTCAGCGCCTCCGGCCAGGCGTAACGCCGGGCGACCGCCGCCATCCGCTCGACACAGCCCGCGGCGAACTCCTCGTCGTACAACGCCTTTTCGAGCGCGTCGGCGAGCGCGTCCACGTCCTCGGCCGGGACGACGACGCCGAGCCGTTCCTCGCGGACCAGGTCGGCGAACGAGTCGCCGTCGGTGGTGACGATCGGCAGCCCGGCCCACAGGTAATCCAGCACCCGGGTCCGGAACGCGAAGGTCGTCTCGACGTGCTCGTAGTGCGTGGTGACGCCGCAGTTCGCGTCGAGCAGCCAGTTCTGGCGCTCCTCGTAGGGCACCCACTGCTGGTTGAAGAACACGTGCTTGCCGGTGAGGCCGAGCGTGTCGGACAGCAGCATCGTCCGCGCGCCGATGTCCATCTCGGTGACCTCGGGGTTGGGATGCTTCATGCCGAGGAACACCAGCCGGACGTCGCCGCGGCGCTGCCGCAGCAGTTCGATCGCGCGGACCAGGGTCAGCGGGTCGAACCAGCTGTAGACGCCGCCCGCCCACAGCACGACGTGGTCGGTCTCGCCGATTCCGTCCAAAGTGGACCGGAGTCCGGGGCCGGTGCGCACCGGGGCCTGCGACGGCAGGCCGAACGGGACGATCGACAGCAGCGATTGCGTGGTCGGGTCGGCGTCGTACAGACGCGGCGACAGCCTGCCCATCGCGGCGAGGTGGCCCAGCCAGAAGTGGCGCTGACGGTCCGAGGCGCAGAGGAAGAAGTCGCCGCGTTCCAGTTGCGCGTCGAGTACCTTGGTGACCCCGATGAGGTCCAGTGCCCGTTTGTCGTCGGGAACGCCCTTGCCCTGTTCGAGCAGTTCGAGGTGCATCGGGTCGTACAGATCCGCGACCACGATCTTGTGCGCGTACTGCTTCTTCAGCGAGGGCGCGAGTTCCAGGACGTGGCCCTGCAGGACGATGATATCGGCCCAGGCGATCGGCGTCTCCAGGTCACGCCGGGTGGCCGCGCTGACCCGGAACGCCGCGGGCGGCGGATCGGCGAGCGGATTGACCGTCACCAGGTGGACGTCGTGCTCGGTGGCCAGCGTCGCGGCCATGTTCCACGCGCGGATCGCCGGGCCCGCCATGCGTTCGGTGATCGCGTCGCCGGTGATCACCAGTACCTTGCGGCGCTGGCCGAAGAGCGCGTCGATACCGAACGTCTCGACCAGGATTTCGTGCGCGGCGAGATAACGAGGCAGCGGATATGCGGGCTCCAATGCCTTGCGCAGCAAGGGAAGCAGATCGGCGTCGGTGCGGACGCGGGCGGCCTGTTCGGCGGCGCGCGACTCGGCGAGCGAGGGCAGCAGTTCGACGAACTGGTCGATCGCCAGCACACCGGCCAGCGTCGTCCTCGGCACCTCGACCGGTCCGGTTTCGGCCGGGCCGACCCCCTTGGCGAGATCGAACCGGGTGGCGTCGAGGTCGCCGCGCGCGGTCGCCCGGCGGACGGCCAGCGCCAGCGCGGCGGGCAGCGCGCGCGTCAGCGTCTCGTCGGAAAGGTTCTTGTACAGCGCCGCCAAGGCGTTGCGCTCCAGCAGGAACGTCTCACGACCGGAGTCTGGAGCGTCCACTGTGGACATCGTGGCGTGGTGCCGGTGGTAGGTCAGCGACTCCGGCACGTAGCGCACGCGCCAGCCGCGCAGGTTCAGCCGCCAGCCGAGGTCGACGTCCTCGTAGAACATGAAGAACCGCTCGTCGAAGCCGCCGAGTTCGGCGAACACCCCGGCGCGGACGAACATCGCCGAACCGGTCGCGAACAGGACGTCCTTGGCGATCTCGTGTTCGGCGGCGGGGACGTCGGACAGCGGACTGCCGGCGTGGCGCTTGTAGCCCATGCCGAACCAGGTGAGGCCGGCGTCGACGAAATCGGTGCCGGTGCCGTCCCAGTCGAGGACCTTGCTGGCCACCGCGGCGACGGTCGGCTGCGCGCGCAGTTCGGCCACGGCCGTACCGACCCAGCCGGGAGCCGGGCGGGCGTCGTTGTTGAGGAAGGCGAGGACGGTGCCCGTCGCGTGCCGCGCGCCGAGGTTGCAGCCGCCCGCGAAGCCGGAGTTCACCGGGGACTCGACGAGCGTGACGCCCGGGGCAGCGGCCTTGATCTCGGCCACGTCGGTGCCGCCGGAGGCGTTGTCGACGCAGATGACCTCGAGGTTCGGGTAATCGTGTTCGGCGAGCGCGCGCAGGCAGGTGACGGTGTCGGCCGCTCCCCGGTAGTTCACCACGATCACCGAGACGACCGGTTGCGTTTCCCCCTGCGCCAAAGCCGTACTCCCTGCTCTCGATTGGGGCAAGCTTAATTGCCCGCCCACGCGTCCCAGACCGCGCCTCGGCCCAGTGTCGCCCGGCGCCCGATGGCCCGCCGCTCGAGCAGCGTGCGCGGCAGCCGGGCGGCGACGGCGCCCAGCACCCGGCACCGGAGGCTCAGACGGAAGTTCGGGGCGTCCGGTTTCCCGCGGAGGGGGAGTATCGCGGTCAAGATCGTGAACTTCACCAGCTGACGGACCGCCACCGCGCGCGGAGCACACCGCAGGAGGGTCAGCAGGCGGTTGCGTTCATTCCACAGGTGGAACGGGACCGAACCCGGCCGGGTGCTCGCACCATGCCGATGGGTGACCTCGGCATCGGCGCCGACGACGTCCCAGCCCGCCAGCCGCAGCCGCCACGCGGTGTCGGTGTCCTCGTAGTAGCAGAAATAGGAGGCCGGGACGCCGCCGACGGAACGGAGCGCCTCGACGTCGAGCACGGCCGCGCCCCCGCAGAAGCCGAAGATCTCGTCGGCGGGTTCCGGCAGGTCGGCGCCGTGGCCGTCGGCGGTCAGGCGGACGCCGGTGGACTGGACGGTCCCGTCGGCCAGCGTCAGCCGGGCGCTCACGGCCGCGGCGAGCGGAGCCTTGGCGAGAGTGTCTTCGCAGGTCGCGAGCCAGTCCGGGGCCGGGGCGGCGTCATCGTTCAGCCAGGCCATCAGCGGGGTGCCGACTTCGTCCAGCGCGGCGGCCATGGCGCCCGCGTAACCGGTGTTGTGCCGCAGCCGGAGCACCTCGGGCTTCGACGGATGGGCGGCGAGCAGGGCGGCCGTTCCGTCGTCGGAGGCGTTGTCGACGACCAGCGTCCGATGCGGGCGGGTCTGCGCGGCGAGCGCGTCGAGGCAGGCGGTGATGTGCGCGGCGCCGCGCCAGGTGACCACGACGACGGTGGTGCTGGTCATGCCAGAGAGAATAGAGACCATGCCCGAACTGGTCGTGCTCGCGGAGCAGCTGCTGGCGCCCGTCCCCGGCGGGACCGGCCGCTACACCGGCGAGCTGCTGCGCGCCCTCGCCGAGACGGCGCCGCCGGGCTGGACGGTGTCGAGCGTGGTCGCGCGGCACGCCGACATCGACGCGGCGATCGTCGAAGGAGTCGCGGGGCCGCGCGTGCTGCCGATCCCGCCCCGGGCGCTGATCGCCGCGTGGCAGCTGGGCCTGCCGTGGTGGCCGGGCGGCGACGCTGTCCACGCGCCGACACCGCTCGCGCCCGCCCGCGTGCCGAAGGGGCGGACGCTGTCGGTCGCCGTGCACGACACCGTGCCCTGGACGCATCCCGAGACGCTGACCCCGCGCGGCGTCTCGTGGCACAAGGCGGTGATCGCGCGGGCCGCCGTGCGGGCGACCGCGCTGACCGTGCCGACGCAAGCGATTGCGGACGAGCTCACCGCGCTGGTCCCGGTCTCGGTGCCGCTGCGCGTGATCCCGCACGGTGTCCGGCCGCCCGCCGGGTTCGCCGAGGTCGCGCTGCCGGAGCGGTACGTGCTCGCGATCGGGACCATCGAGCCGCGCAAGGGCCTCGACGTGCTGATCGACGCGGCCGGCCGGATCGGGGTGTCGCTGGTGCTGGCGGGCCAGCCGGGCTGGGGCGGCATCGACCCGGTGGCGCTGGCGCGCGAGCACGGCGCCGACGTCCGGGTGCTGGGGAAGGTGAGCGACGCGGAACTGGCGTTCGCGTTGCGGGGCGCGTCGGTGCTGGCGATGCCGAGCCGGGCGGAGGGATTCGGGCTGCCGCTGATCGAGGCGATGGCGGCCGGGGTGCCGGTGGTGCACTCGGACGTCCCGGCTCTGGTCGAGGTGGCCGGGGGAGCGGGCGTGACGGTCCCTGTCGGCGATGCGCAAGCGCTTGCGGACGCCCTTCGCGACGTACTCGACCGTCCGGAGCGTGCGGCAACGCTGCGTGACAGCGGCCTCGGCCGTTCGAGTGAGTTCACCTGGCAGCGCGCCGCTTCCGCCGTCTGGGGTCTTCACCTGCGGCAGCGGGTTGCTTGACCGGATTCAGCCGGAGTTTTCCTCGCGCGGCGGCAATCTGTCGGTTCCCCACCGCGGACCCAGGGCACCGCCGTACCCTCCTAGGGTGACCGATGACCCTCGCGTGCTGATCGACGCGACCGCCGTCCCCGCGGACCGGGGTGGCGTCGGACGTTACGTGGATTCGCTGGTCGCGGCGCTGGACGAGGACGGCGCGCGGATCACCGTCGTCTGCCAGCCGCGGGACGCGGTGCTGTACGACCGGCTGGCGCCCGGCGCGCGGATCGTGCCCACCTCGCCGTCGACGTCGACCAGGACGGCCAGGCTGACCTGGGAGCAGGCGACCCTGCCCCGGCTGGTCCGGCGGCTTGCCGCCGACGTCGTCCACTCCCCGCACTACACGATGCCGCTGGCCAGCCCGGCCGCTTCGGTGGTGACGCTGCACGACGCGACCTTCTTCACCGACGCGGTGCTGCACTCTTCGGTGAAAGCGCGCTTCTTCCGCGCCTGGACCGCGACGGCACTTCGCCGCGCGACGCTGTGCATCGTGCCGAGCATCGCCACGGCCGCCGAGCTGGAGCGCGTCGGCCAAGTGCGCAACGCGGAACTGGAGATCATCCATCACGGTGTCGAACCGGACCGGTTCCATCCGCCCTCGCCCGCCGAAATCGAGGCGGCGCGCCAGGCCGTCGGGCTCGGGAAGACTCCGTACGTCGCCTTCCTCGGCGCGCTGGAACCGCGCAAGAACGTGCCCGCGCTGATCCGCGGCTTCGCACACGCCGTGACCGGCAGGCCGAACCCGCCGGCACTGGTACTGGCCGGGCAACCGGGCTGGGATTCGCAGGTCGAACGCGCCCTCGACGCAGTACCGCACCGGCTGCGCGTGATCCGGGCCGGATATCTGCCGTTCGACACGCTCGCCGGCTTCCTCGGCGGCTCCGAACTGGTCGCGTACCCGAGCCTCGGCGAGGGATTCGGGCTGCCGGTGCTGGAGGCGATGGCGTGCGGCGCGGCCGTGCTCACGACCCGGCGGCTTTCGCTGCCGGAGGTCGGCGGGGACGCGGTCGCCTACTGCGGGGTCGGCGCTGGAGACGTCGCGGCGGCCATCTCGGAGCTCCTCGACGATCCGGCTCGACGGGCGGAGCTGGCCGAAGCCGCGCTTCGGCGGGCGAAGGAGTTCTCGTGGGCGACGACCGCGGAGCGGCATCGGGAGGCTTACGCGAAGGCCTGGCACCGGCATGCGCGGCGGCGGGCCGGCTGACCATCGCTTCCGGCCTCGTGCGTGTCGGGGAGCAAGGGACCTTTGCTACCGCCTCCGGCGGGGTCGCGTTCGATGCCGAGGTCGTGTCTCTGCCGGGGAGCCGCATGCGGCTCGTGGGGTATGCTTGAGGTGCGAGGCCCCGGTGGGGCCGAGTATGAAAGCCCGTGACGCGTCCGGACGGTCGTCTCGCGGGCTTTTCGCCGTTCAGGATTCGATGATCGAGTCGATGAGCCTGCTCGCTCTTCGGCGCCAATCACCGCCCGCGCCGAAACACCAGCCCACCGCGTCGGAAATCCACAGCAGGGGTTCGGCGGTCGAATTCAGATGTTCGTAGGTGAGCTCGGTCTTGGACGGCCGGTGGCCGAGGGCTCTCTGCATGGTCTGGCGATCGTGGAGATCTCGATGGTCACGCGAGTCCAGAACCAGCCGGTGAGCGTTCTTGGCGAGTAGGTCGGTGACAGCGCGTTCGAGGCATTTCTGTCTCGTCACTTCCTCTGTTTTCCGGGTGCACGAGCCCAGGTAGATGGCCGTCGTGACCTTCAACGCGGCTATACGGTCGATCAGTTGCCTTCGCCGGGGTTCCTTTTCCTTCTTGAAGTGCAGTTCCCGTGCTCCAGGAAGCAGCAACGAGCTCAACTCTCGTCGCGAGGGCGCGAGCTGTGCGGGGGCGACCAGGGTCATGCACAGGAGATATCGCTGATCTCGCACCGATTCGTCGATGAAGGCGTGCACGGGCATCGGTCCATTCTGCCCGGCGACGATCACGGAGCGAAGCGGGGTGCACACGTGCAGTTGCGACCGTGCAACCCTAGGCGTCGGGGTGGGTGCGGCGCGATCGCGTTCGGTGACGGGTGGACAATGGCCGCGTGACTGAGCACCCCAGCTACGGCGACGGGCTCGCCGTCGTGACCGTGACGTACTTCCCCGGCGAAACCCTGGAGAAGTTCCTCGACACGCTCGAGAAGGCGACGGACCGGGACGTCCAGGTCGTCGTCGCCGACAACGACTCCACGGGCGACGACGCGCTGGACAAGGCCGCCCGCCGGGACAACGTCAAGCTGCTCAGGATCGGCGAGAACGTCGGTTACGGCACGGCCGCCAACCGGGGTGTCGCGGAACTCGACGACAGTTACGGCTGGGTCGCCGTGGTGAACCCGGACGTCGAATGGGAACCCGGTTCGCTCGACGCGTTGCTCGAGGTGGCCGGGCGCTGGCCGCGCGGTGGCGCGTTCGGGCCGCTCATCCACGATCTCGACGGCACCGTCTACCCGTCGGCGCGGCTCCTTCCGTCCTTCGGCCGGGGGATCGGGCACGCGGCGCTCGGCAAGATCTGGCCGGGCAACCCGTGGACGCGGCAGTACCGGCAGGAGACCGGCACCCCGGTCGAGCGCACGGCGGGCTGGCTTTCCGGGTCCTGCCAGCTGTTCCGCCGCGAGGCCTTCGACTCGGTCGACGGGTTCGACACGCGCTACTTCATGTATTTCGAGGACGTCGACCTCGGTGATCGGCTGACCCGCGCGGGCTGGCTGAACGTGTACGCGCCTTCGTCCAGTGTCATGCACATCGGCGGGCACTCGACTTCGAAGGCTTCGGCGAAGATGCTGCGCGCACACCACGACAGCGCGTACCGCTACCTCGCGGACCGTCACCGCGGTCTCCTGTGGAAGCCGGTCATGCTCGCGGTCAAGGCCGGTCTCGCGCTGCGTCTCAAGCTCGAAACGCGCCGGAAGTAGCCGTTCCGGCCACCGGAATTCGCGCGACTCGGCTGCCTGCCGTCGTTACCGTCGGTGCATGGACTTCGCCGCACTCGACACCTGGCTGACGGAACGCGCCGGAGAGGACCGCTTCTCCGGCGTCGTGCTGATCCGGCGCGGAGACGAGACACTGTTCGAACACGGATACGGCCTGGCCAGCCGACGCTGGTCGGTGCCGAACGCGCCGGACGTCCGGTACGACACCGCGTCGATCACCAAGGTCGTCACCGCGATCGCCGCACTGCGGCTGGCCGACGAGGGACGGCTGGACCTCGACCGCCCGATCGGCGAGCTCGTCGACCTCGCCGGCACGGCGATCGCGACCGGGGCGACGACGCGGCACCTGCTCACGCACACGTCCGGGATCGCCGACGACGCCGACGAGGAAGCCGGCGAGAGTTACGAGGCGTTGTGGGTCGACAAGCCGGTGTACTCGGTGGTCCACACCCGGGATCATCTGCCGAATTTCGCTTACCGGGCACCGAATTTCGCGCCGGGCGAGGGCTGCCGGTACTGCAATTCGGGATACGTCCTCGCCGGGCTGGTGATCGAGGAGATCACCGGACGGCCCTATCGCGACCACGTCCGCGAGGCCGTGCTCGACCGAGCGGGGATGACCGATTCGGGTTTCTTCGACCGCCGTGATCCGGAGCCGAGGGTCGCCGAGGGCTGGGATCCCATCCTCGACGGTGAGCGGGTCACGGGCTGGAAGCAGAACATCTTCAGCTACCCGCCGATCGGTTCACCCGATGGTGGCCTGTGCTGCACCGTCGGCGACCTCGTCCGGCTGCTGCGGGCGATCCGGGAGGAACTGCTCCTGAGTCCTGCGCGCACGAAGGAGTTCCTGACGCCGCAGGTGCTTCACCGCAGCGGCGTCTGGTACGGCTTCGGCCTCGAATTCGTCCTGGCATCGGACGGCTCGGTGCGGCACTACTACAAGGACGGCGGGAACGTCGGCGTCTGCTCGCTGATGCGGCACTACCCCGCCGAGGAGCTGGACGTCGCGATGCTGTCCAACGCCACGTACGGCGGGGGAGCGGCGATCAAGGAGATCGACCGGGTTGTCCGCGCTTCCTGAGAGGCACGTGATGGAGCTAAATACCGTCCAGGCGGCGTGAGAGGTTCGACCGCCCCGAAGGGTTCTGCTTCACCGTCGGCACCAGGCCGCCGACCTCGTTCTCGACGGTCTCCGGCTCCGGCTGCTCGATCAGCGGGCTCTGCACCGGCGCGGCGGGCGGCCGCCGGGTGAGCGGGGTCGTCGCCTGCGGCAAAGGCCTGGTCTGCTGCGGAGCGCCGGGGCGGCGCGGGTACGGCTGCGGCTGAGTCGAGCCTTCGCCCCGAGCCGGTGGCAGGTCCAGCCGCGTCGTCGGTTCGGGCCCCGCGAGCGGGTGATCGTTCTCGGCGATCAACGAAGCCGGTAGCTGAGTGGTCGTATCCGGGTCCGAGGAACGGTCGATCTCGGCGACCACCGATCGGGGGATCTGCTGGGTGTTCGCGGAGTCCATCGGAGACGTCGCGTTGTCCGGTGTCACGACGAAGGCTCCACGCGCGCTTGCGCGTGCGAGCAAGGCGTCCGCCCGAGCACGGGGGTCCATTCCCCTAGGCCTCCCGACTGACCTGGGGCCCTCTGGGATCAGGGCCGACTGTGTGTTGTCTAGGGTAGGCCCTAGGTGCGGCTGCCGTCAGCAGACCCGCAAACGTCTTCCGACAAAAGTTGGCGGGCCGCCAGGTCTCAGGCTTCCATGTCCGAAAGGATCCGGGTGCTGGAGTCGGCCTTGTCCGTGCCGCCGATGCCGTAGATCATCGAGATGTTGTTGCGGGCCCCTGCCTCGACTTCGTCTGCCGGGAGCTCGTCGACGTTGCGCCGGTCGCCGCCGTTGCAGAACTCGAGCTCCGTGTCGGGGTACGCCGCGCGGATCTGGTCGAACGACTCGTTGATGCCCGGCCCCTGCTCGACGGCGACGTACACGTCGTCGACGATGCGCAGCGCGCGGACGATCCGGGCGCGGACGTCCTCGGTCTGGATCACCCTGCCCTTCTTGAGGACCTGCTGGTGATCGTTGTTGACGATGACGATCAGGTAGCCGGACCGCGCCTGCGCGGCCTCGAACAGATCGAGGTGGCCCTGGTGGAGCGGGTTGAAGTACCCGCTGACGATCGAGGCCTTCGCCGGTCGCTCGGTCATCGTCGGTGTCCTCCATAGGCTTACGGGTTCAGGTGGCCCGCTCACCCTAGCCGAGTGCCGGGTAGGTTCGGTGTGTGCGATTCCGTCCTGCCTTCGAGCTGGACCTGGACACGGTTCTGGGCCCGCTGAGCCGTGGCTCGAGGTCGCCCAACGTCGTCCGCACCGAGAGCGGGGTCACCTGGGTGGCCGCCAACACAGCGGACGGCGCGGGCACGCTCGCGCTGCTGCGGCGCGCGGACGGCGAGATCGAGGCGGAGGCTTGGGGGCCCGGCGCGGACAGGCTGCTCGAAGGCGTTCCGGCGATGCTGGGCGCGCACGACGACGACTCCGAATTCGTCGCGCACCACGACGTCATCGCGACGGCGCGCCGCCGCAACCCGGGGCTGCGTCTCGGCTCGACCGGCCGGGTGTGGGACGCGCTGGTGCTCGCCGTGCTGGAACAGAAGGTGACCAGCACGGAGGCGCTGCGGTCGTGGGGCGAGCTGTGCCGCTGGTTCGGGGAGCAGGCGCCGGGGCCGGGCCCGGCGCGGCTGTGTGTGCCGCCGACGCCCGTCGCCATCCGATCCATTGTGGACTGGAAATGGCATCGCGCCGGGGTGGACCTGAAGCGGCGGACGACGCTGATCGCCGCGGCCCGCGTCGCGTCGCGGCTGGAGAAGGCTGTGGAACTGAAGGGTGTCGAAGGCCGGGCCTGGCTGCGGAAGGTGCCCGGCATCGGCGTGTGGACCGCGGCGGAGATCGCGCAACGCGCCTGGGGAGACCCGGACGCGGTGAGCTTCGGCGACTACAACATCCCGTCGATGGTCGGGCACGCGCTGGTCGGCACGAAACTCGACGACGCCGGGATGTCCGAGGTGCTGGCGCCGTATTCACCGCAGCGGCAGCGCGCGGTGCGCTACCTCTCGACGGCCGGATTCCGCCGCCCGAGGTTCGGTCCGAAGATCGAACTCCGCGACTACCGCGCGATGTGATCGCGCTTTCGCCGCATTCGGTCCTCTGAATGCGGCCGTCAGTTGCCCCAGCCTTGCGGCGGGTAAGGCTGCTGCTGGCTCGGGTACTGCGGCTGCTGCTGCGGGTACTGGTGGTACGGCAGAGCGGGCGGCTGCGGCTTGCTGTTCGACTTCACGAGGAAGTAGATGCCGACGCCGACCCCGGCCAGGATCAGGGCGCCGACCACCAGTACCAAGAGGAAGACCATGCCGAGAGCCTAACCGGAAGCCCTGTCGCCGACCCGGTGGTGGGATCCGGGCTCAGTGGGCGGGGCGCTCCCGCAGCCGCGGGTTCGTCCGGTAGGCCGCGACGTTCGCGGCCAGCGCGGCGTCGACGATGGCGATCGCCTCTCCCTGACTCAAGCCCAGCTTTCGGGTGATGGCGGCGTACTCGGCGGCGGCCTTCTGGGCCAGCTTCCGGTTTTGGTCCCCCGAGTCCCCGACGAAGGTGCCTGCCCGGCCACGGGTTTCGATCAGGCCGGCCTCTTCGAGTTCACGGTAGGCCTTGGCGACGGTGTTGGGCGCGATGCCGAGATCTTCGGCCAGTTTGCGGACTGTCGGAAGCTTCGTGCCGACCGGCAGCGTCCGATCCTTGATCTGGGCGGCGAACGCTGAACGCACCTGCTCGTACGGGGGGATCGGTGAGTTGGTGTCGACGCTGATGATCACTTCGTGCTCCTGGTTCTGGCTCGCGGCCGATCAGAAGACCGCGTTTCCCGGTGGTGGGGAGTCCAGCGGTGCCCGGTGAAGCCGGACTACGAGCGTAGCGAGCAGGCTGATCGCGAGGCTCCCCAGGACGTAGACCCACAGCCACGTGGCGAACTCCTGTATCGCGGAGGCCAAGGGGATGGCCAGTAAGACCCCGGCGGGCACCAGGGGCAGTTGCGCGTCCTTCTTGCGAAGCATGTCGTCGGTGCGCAGGGAGAGCTCGTCGACGGCCAGGCTGGGCTGCCTGATCACCTGCCGGGCCAGTGCGACGGACAAGACGCCGAGGACGGCGATTCCGCTCGCGTAGGTGAAGCCGACCAGCTGGTTTTCGGCGGACTCGGCGAGGAAACCGATGGTCAGGCCGAGACCGATGCCACCGACGGAGCTGACCAGCCACAGCGTGACCGTCCCGGTACCGGCCACCTCGCGCACGCCGAGTCGCTTTCCGTGCGCGATCCGGCGTGGCACCGATCGTGCCAGCCGCTGTTCCGCCTTGCGTATCCGAAGGGTCGCCCACCAGACAAGACCGGCCAGGACGACGAAGGTCACGAGGATCGCGATGAGAGAGGCCGATTCGGAAAGTCTCGGCCACTCCGCTTTTCGGCGTGACATGAGTTCGGGGACGGTCCCCGAGCGTTCGAGGAAGAAATCCTGGCTCAGGAAGAACCAACCGCCCCACGTGGCCCCGAGCAGGGCCAGTGCCACCCCGGCCGTCTGTGCCTTGATCCTGCTCCGCAGCTTCATCCTGGTCAGCTGAAGCTGCTGGGATTCGTCGAGAATCACCACAGCGCCCCCTTGTATCAATGATCGTATCGCCATGATGGCACAATTACTGATACAAAGACAAGGTTTACTGGCGAGGCGGCACGACCTGCGTGCGGTCGCCGTCGCCTGCTGGGGAGACGACCTGCGTCCGGTCGGCGTTCGCGGGCGACACGACCTGGGTGCGGTCCGCGACCGGCGAAACGACCTGTGTGCGGTCGGCGCCGGCGGGGGAGACCACCTGGGTGCGGTCGGCGCCCGCGGCCGCCTGCTGCTGCGAGGACACCACCTGCGTGCGGTCCGCGCTGCCGTCGATCGGCGGCCCGGCCTGCGGGGCGGGCGGCGGGAAACCGGGCATGGGCGGCTGGGCGGCGGCGAACGGGTTGGGCGCCGGGGCACCGGGCGGCCGCGTGAAGCCAGCCGGAGCCGGAGGGGGCGGGAACCCGGGCGCCTGGCCGTAAGCAGGCTGAGGCGGCGGGAAACCGGGCTGCTGCTGCCAGTTGCCCTGCGGGGCGTGGCCACCGGCGGGCGGGGGAGGCGGCGGGAAGCCGGGGGCCGGGCCGCCACCGCCGAAGTTCGGGTTCTGCGGGAAGGTCATGGGCGGTTTCTTCGCCTGGTTGACCTTCACGATGATCACCACGATCACGATGATGATGACGATGATCGCCAGGGCCAGCAGAAACCAGCCGAAGCCGTCACCGTCACCGCTGCTGTGGACCCGGACCCGGTCGAGATATGGCGTCAGCGCCGTCAGCATCATTCCCCCTTTAGGACGTCAGCCGACACCCTAACGGCCGGGCGCCACGGCCACGGCGGCTTCCATCAGTTCGGCGAGATCTTCCGACCCTTCCGGCAGGGAATCCACCGGCCACCAACGAAGATCGTCCGATTCGTCGCTTTGGACCGGTTGTGCTCCGCGGGGCGCGCGCACCACGAAACGCACGTCGAAATGCCGGGTCGGCACGCCGAGCGAGCACGTGATCGGGTGGACGTCGAGATGCACCGGGGCCGGATCGATGACGAGGTCTTCGATGCCGGATTCCTCTCGTGCCTCGCGGAGAGCGGCGTCGGCGAGCGTCGCGTCGCCGGGTTCGCAATGCCCGCCGAGCTGCAGCCAGCGACCGACCCGCGGGTGCAGGGTCAGGAGCACGTTTTCCGCGTCGGCGTCGAGAAGGACGGCCGACGCGGTGATGTGCCCGGCCGCGCATTCCCGGCGGCAGACGTCGTCGCGAGCGGCGAGGAAGCCGAGATAGGCCTGGCGTAAGGATTCCTGAGCCGCGTCCGCAGGCCGCCAACCGGACAAAGTGGACACAACGTCGTCGCGCAGGGTCACAGTTCGAGAAGTCCTTCACCGGGTTCGACGGGACCGCGCGCGGGCGGAAGCTCGGCGGGATGGCCGATCGCGACGGCGCCGAGCGGTTCCCAGCGCTCGTCCAAGCCGAGGACGTCGCGCACGATGTCCGCCGCGAAGATGGTCGAGCCGATCCAGCACGAACCGAGGTCTTCGGCGGCGAGCGCGACCAGCAGGCCCTGTACGGCCGCGCCACCGGCGACGGTGAACATCGTGTGCTCACAAGCGTTCCGGCGCTCGTCGCGATAGGTGTGGGCGCCCTCGGCGACGAGGAACGGCACCACGACTTCGGGCGCGTTGTACAGGATGTCGCCGCGGCTGAGCCGTTTCGCGACCTGCTCGGGCGTGAAGTCGTCACCTTCGAGATCGGCCTGCCACGAGGCCTTCATCGCGTCGAGAAGCTTGCGGCGCAAGCCTTCCTCGCGCAGCCACACGAACCGGACCGGCTTCGTGTGATGCGGCGCGGGCGCCGTGAGCGCCGTCCCGACCGCACGGCGGAGCACCTCGGGATCGACCGGTTCGCCGGTGAACGACCGGATCGAACGCCTCGCGAGCACGGCTTCCCGGCGACCCTGTGCGATGGATTCGTTGGTGCCGAGGCGGAACAGGTCCTCCTCGACCGGGCGCAGCAGCTTGCGGGCGGTCGAACCGTCGTCGGTCGGCTGGAGGCCGCGCACGACGGCGACCGGTGTCCCGCCGAGCTTGCCCTTGACCAGATCCGCCGCGGCGGCGAGTTCGTCGGCGATCGCCACCTCGGTGACCGCGAGTTCGTTGCCCTGGCTGTCGACCTCGCCCGCGTACGAGTGCAGCACCCGAAGGCCGGAAGCACCGATCGCGGCGTCGGTCTGCCCGACCCGCCACGCGCGGCCCATCGTGTCGGTGACGACGACGGCGACCTCGACGCCGAGCCGTTCACGCAACCCGTTCCGCAGTGCGAGCGCGGAAGCGTCCGGATCGGACGGCAGCAGGGCGACCTCGCCGGAGGCCACGTTCGACGCGTCCACGCCGGACGCGGCCTGCACGATGCCGAGCTTGTTCTCGGTGATCACCGTCCGGTTGATCCGCGCGATCACCCGGACGGACTCCTCCTCGACGAGCTTGCGCCGGGCGGCGTCGCGCTCCTCCGGATCGGCGGGGACGCGGATCAGCATGCCCTCGACCTTGGAGACGATCTTGCTGGTGACGACCAGGACGTCGCCCGAACGCAGCCATGGGGCCGCCTCGACGATCGCGCCGGTCAGGTCGTCGCCGGGACGGAACTCCGGCAGGCCGTCGACCGGCAGGATCTCGATCTTCGCGGAAGCGTGGTCACTCAACGGAAACTCCTGCCAGATCGAAAGCGGCGCGCACCATGGCCGCCGTCGCGTCCACATCGGACATCAGCAGGGGCACGTCGCGGACGGCGACCCCCGGCACGTCGACGGTCTCGCCCTCGGAGACCAGCCACCCGTCGAGGACGCCATCGGATTCCTTGCGGGAGCCGTAATGCCGTCCGACGGCCTCGGCCGAAGTCTCCACGCCGATCGCGCTCAGGCACGCGTCCGCCATGCCGCGCAACGGCTTCCCGCCGATGATCGGCGAGACACCGACGACCTTGGCGCGCGTCTTCCGCAGTGCGTCGCGGATTCCCGGCACGCCGAGCGTCGTACCCACCGAGACCACCGGATTGGACGGCGCGAACAGCACGATGTCGGCGGCCGCGATCGCGTCGAGCACGCCCGGCGCCGGTTTGGCCTCGTCGGCGCCGACGGCGATGATCGAATGCGCCTTCGGCTCGGCGCGGTAGCGCACCCACCACTCCTGGAAGTGGATCGCCTTGCGCTGGTCCGGATCCTCCGGATCGTCGATCACGACATGCGTTTCGACGCGGTCGTCCGACATCGGCAGCAGGCGCACACCCGGCTGCCAGCGATCGCACAGCGCCTCGGTGACCTGCGACAGCGGATAGCCCGCGCGCAGCATCCGCGAACGGATCAGATGCGTCGCGATGTCCTTGTCGCCAAGGCCGAACCAGGTCGGCTCGGCGCCATAGGCGGCGAGCTCCTCCTTGACCGTCCAGGTCTCCCCGGAATGGCCCCAGCCGCGCTCTTCGTCGATCCCCCCGCCGAGGGTGTACATGCAGGTGTCCAGGTCCGGGCAGATGCGCAGACCGTGCATCCACACGTCGTCCCCGGTGTTCACCAGCGCGGTCACCTCGTGCGGCGATTCCGGCGTGGAACTCCTCGCGGGCAGACCGAGTGCTTGTTTGACCCCCAGCAGGAAGCGGGCCCCGCCCACTCCGCCGACCAAAATGACGACCTTCACGACGGGCGATCCTCGCACGCCCCCGGAGCCGGGGCCCAGTAGCGGTACCTGTGGTGCTCCGTACAGCCCAGGCTTTCGTACAGCTTCAGCGCGCCGGAGTTCGCCACCGCGACCTGCAGCACCATCCCGGTCGCGCCCTGAGCGGCACCCCAGGCGCCCACGGCGTTCATCAGCCCGCGTGCCAGCCCTCGCCGCCGGAACTCCGGCCGTATCTCCAGCCGGGCGATGTGCAGCCACTCGCCGACGACCGCTCCGCGCACCGCGCCGGCCGTGACGCCGTCCAGTTCCGCGATGCCGAAGCCGACCTTGCCGGTGCCGAGGACATGCCGTGGCGCCTCCGCCGGATCCGCGCCGCCCGTCGTCAGCTCCCACCATCCGGACGTCGGCTCGTCGAGAATCACCGCTCCCGCCGAGGTCCCCGGCGAGAGCGGCCCGGTCAGGACGCGGACCTCGTGGGCGGGACGGTGTTCCACATACTGGACCCAGCCGCAGGCGGCGATGCCGTCCTCCAGGGACGTGTTCTGGATCACCTGAACGACGGGCGGGATGGCATGATCGTGGGCGAAGTCACAGACCGCCCGCAAGGCGTCTGGCAGCGGTTTTCCCGGGTCACCGATCGCCAGGGCACTGTTGGCCCGGGCGGTGAACCCGTCCGCCCAGCGGAGCCTCCAGTCACCGATCCGGCTCTCCAGCAGGGGAGTCCAAGCCCGGCTACAGGTGAGCTCGAGCATTTCCGCACTGTTCACGGTTAGATTGTGCCAAGGAAGGCAGTGGAGGGACCCCGATGAGCATCGCGCGCAAGGACGACAGGCACAACGAAGACCTCGTCCGCGAGATCTCGGACGGCTTCAACCGGGCATTGGGCGCGGAAAAAGCCGTCGAGACGGACACAGAAGCGGCGAAGCCCGCCGCGCCGAAGTTCGTCATCACCGGGGACAGCAGGGCCACTCCGCCGCCGCGCCGGAAAGACCGCTGAACGCCCATACTCCGGGTACGGATAAGGGTGGCCTAAGCGGGCCGGTGGCGCCCGTGGGCGCGTAATGTCCGTTGCAGACTGGTGAAGCAGAGATAAAGCAGGAGTACGCAGTGACCTACGTGATCGCCGAGCCCTGCGTCGACGTGCTCGACAAGGCGTGTATCGACGAGTGCCCCGTGGACTGCATCTACGAGGGTGACCGCATGCTGTACATCCACCCGGACGAATGCGTCGACTGCGGTGCCTGCGAGCCGGTCTGCCCCGTCGAGGCGATCTACTACGAGGACGACGTCCCCGACGAGTGGAACGACTACACCAAGGCCAACGTCGACTTCTTCGACGAACTCGGCTCGCCCGGTGGCGCCTCCAAGGTCGGCAAGACCAGTCACGACCCCGCCTTCATCAAGGCTCTTCCCCCGCAGGGCGAATGAGCCGGGTCGCTCTTCCCGATTTCCCCTGGGACTCCCTCGCCGAGGCGAAGGCGAAGGCCCAGGCACATCCCGGCGGCCTCGTCGACCTGTCGATCGGCACGCCGGTGGACCCGGTCCCCGAGAGCATCCGCGCGGCGCTCGCGTCCGTGTCGGAGATCCCGGGGTACCCGACCACGCACGGGATTCCTGAGCTCCGGGCCGCCGCGATCGAGGCGCTTTCGCGGCGGCACGGCATCGAGGGGATTCCCGAGGCGGCCGTGCTGCCGACGATCGGTTCCAAGGAACTGGTCGCTTCGCTGCCGCGGCAGCTGGGGTTCGGCCCCGGCGATCTCATCGTGATCCCCGAGGTGGCGTACCCGACCTACGAGGTCGGCGTGCTGCTGGCGGGTGCTTACCTGCTGCGCGCGGACAGCACCGTCGCGCTCGGCCCGCAGCGGCCCGCGATGCTGTGGATCAACTCGCCGTCCAACCCGACCGGACGCGTGCTCGGTGTCGACCACCTGCGCAAGGTCGTCGAATGGGCGCGCGAACGCGATGTCGTCGTGGTCTCCGACGAGTGTTATCTGGCGCTGGGCTGGGAAAGCGAGCCCGTGTCGATCCTGCACCCGTCCGTGCACGGCGGCTCCCTCGACGGTCTGCTGGCCGTCCACTCGCTGTCGAAATCCGCGAACCTCGCCAGCTACCGCGCCGGATTCGTCACCGGTGACCCGAAGCTCGTCGCCGGGCTGCTGGAGATCCGCAAACACTCCGGGCTGATCGTGCCGCGGCCGGTGCAGGAGGCCATGGTCGCCGCGCTGAAGGACGACGAAGCGCTTGCCGTGCAACGGGAACGCTACGCCCGCCGCCGGCTGGTGCTGCGGAAGGCATTGCTGGACAGCGGTTTCGAGATCTCGCATTCCGAGGCCGGGCTGTATCTCTGGTCCACGCGCGGGGAGTCCGCGCTCGCCACCGTGGACTGGCTGGCCGATCGCGGCATCCTCGCCGCGCCGGGCACGTTCTACGGGCCGACCGGTGGGCGGCACGTCCGGATCGCCTTGACCGCGACGGACGAGCGGATCGACGCGGCCGTGGAGCGGCTCGCCTCCTGATCAGGACACGTCGCGGCCCGTGAAGCCCCGGTAGATGAATCGCGTCAGCGCCTCGATGGCTTCCTCCTCGGACACCGACGACGGGTCCAGCAGCCACGTGTGCGCGAATCCGTTGACCAGTTCGGCCATCATCGCGAGCGTGACCCGCTCCGACGCCGGGAGTTCCATTCCTGCCGCGGTGATGTACCCGAGGTGGTCGAGAAGGTCCGCCGCCTGAGCTGCGCCGAAGCGCGCGTAGGTGCGTGCGAACTCGTCGCTGACCATCGCGGCCTGGCGCAGCGCGAGCATCGTCGCGGCGTTGTCGCGGTGGAAGTTCCAGTACTCGCAGACGTGCCAGTGCACGGCTTGCGGGTCGCTGAAGTCGGGCATGTGCTCCGGTGAGGCCGCGTTGACGTCGCTCTCCGCCGCTAGGTCTTCGAGGAGCGCTTCGAGCAGTTCTTCCTTGCTCGAGAAGTGGTTGTAGAACGAACCCGCCGCACGTCCGGCCTCCGCCGTGATGTCGGTGATCTTGGTGTTCAGGTACCCCTTCGCCGCGAATACGCGCTTCGCCGCCTCCTTGAGCGCGGCCTCGGTCTCCGCCGCCTTCTCCTTGCGGCTCGTCGCCGTCATCGGCACCTCCTTGACACGGAAGGCTAGCAACGAGCAAACTGAATCAAGATTCACTGAATTAAAATTCATCGGAGGGGAAGATGGCCGAGGTTTTGATCGCGGGAGCCGGTCCGACCGGGCTCACGCTTGCCATCGATCTCGCGCGCCGGGGCGTCGGCGTGCGGATCGTGGAGAAGGCCGAGACGTTCTTCGAGGGCTCGCGCGGCGACGGGCTGCAACCGCGCACGCTGGAGGTCTTCGAGGATCTCGGCGTGCTGGACGCGGTGCTGGCCGCCGGGCAGGTACCCGTGCCGATACGGATCCACCTCGGTGGCGAGGTCGTCGGGGAGCGGATGATGGCCGAACTCGTCGAGCCGACTCCGGACGTGCCGTATCCGAACGGGTTCTTCCTCGGCCAGTCGCGGACCGAAGGGATCCTGCGCGACCGGCTCGCCGAGTTCGGCGTCCAGGTCGAGCTCGGCACGCCGTTGCTCGGTTTCGAGCAGGACGCCGGCGGTGTGACGGCCGAACTGCCGGGCGAGCGGGTGCGGGTCGATCACCTCGTCGGCGCCGACGGCGGGAAGAGTTTCGTGCGCAAGACGCTGGGGATCGCGTTCGAGGGCACCACCGACGAATCGATCCGCATGCTGCTCGGCGATGTCCAGGCCGAGGGGCTCGATCGCGCGTACGGGCATTGGTTCGCGAAGCCCGAAGACCCGATGTCGGGGATCGGGCTCACGCCGCTGCCCGGCGTACCGCACTTCCAGTTCGCCGCGCCGCTGGGCGAAGAGGAGGTCGAGGCGTCGCTCGGCACGTTGCAGGCCCGGCTCGACGAACTGTCCGGCGGAGGGGTCCGGTTGCACGATCTCGCCTGGTCGACGGTGTGGCGGCCCAACATCCGGCTCGCCGAGCGGTTCCGGGAGGGCCGGGTCTTCCTCGCGGGTGACGCCGCGCACGTCCATCCGCCGACCGGAGGGCAGGGGCTCAACACCGGCGTCCAGGACGCGTACAACCTGGGCTGGAAGCTCGCCGACGGTTCACCGGAACTGCTCGACAGCTACGAGCCCGAACGGCGCGGGGTCGCCGCGCGGGTGTTGAAGATCAGCACCGAAATCCTCGAGAAGTACAAGGAAGGCGCGGACGACGCACACGACCGTGGGGAGAACACGCGTCAGCTCGACATCGGGTATCGCGGCGGCCCTCTCGCGCCCGCGTCGACCGGCCGGATCCGGCCCGGCGATCGGGCGCCGGACGCGCCGCTGAAGGACGCGAACGGCAAGTCCGTCCGGCTGTTCGAGCTTCTGCGCGGCCCGCAGGCGACGGTGCTGGTGTTCGGCGACGGTCCCGCACCCGAAGGCGCGCGGCGGATCCTGCCCGCGGGCAGCGCGCTGTCCGACGCGGACTTCGAGGACGTCGGCGGGCATGCCTTCGCCGCGTATGAAGCCGGGAGCGGGCGGCAGGTGCAGATCCGCCCGGATGGCTACATCCGCGCGCTCACCGCCTGAGCGGCTTGGTCGACTTCGGCCCAGACGTCGCGCCACACGGCACGGACCTCGGCGCGGCGCAGCAGTTCCTTCTCCGCGATCCGGCCGGCGATGAAGGCGACCTCCGCGTCGACGGAGGACACGACGCCGCGCATCCGATCGGCGGCGACACAGGCGTCCTGGTGGTCACCGAGCACGGTCTGGAAGTTCTTCGTGGCCTTGATCAGCCGCTGGATCCGTTCCGCCTGCTTTTTCTTCGCGGCGGGCTTGGCCATCTCGGCGGCGTAGCGGAGTTTCTTGCCGTAGATACGAAGCGCGTGAAGGTCGTCATCCGGGGGATCGGCGGGAAGGGCCTTCACGGCCTTCGCGAGCTTTCGATGCGGCTTCGCCAGCCCGGCGACGAGGTCGGCCGAGGTCTGGGGACTTTCGACGTCTTCCTCGGTGGCGGGCTGCCGGGCGAGGCGGCCGATGTCCTGGAGCAGCGAGGCATACCGGGGGCTGGCGAGCGCGCGGGTGAGCCGCCGCTTCGCGACGCCGCGCTCGGTGACGAACTTCGACACCAGACGGCGCGCGGCAGGCTGGTCACGCACCTCGAACTCGGCGACGACCTCGCGGAGATGCCCGATCAGGACGTCGTAGTCGCGCACGTCGCCGAGGCTTTGGCCGAGCCAGCCGAGCTCGGCGCGCACCGGCTCGGCGTCGGGGCCGACGAGGCGGCCCGAGAGCTTGAGGACGCTCCGCATGCGGCGCAGCGCGACCCGCATCTGGTGCAGATCCTCGGGGTCGGCGCCGGACTTGGTGCCCGGTTCGTGCGCGAGGAGCGCGCGGATCTCGACGTCGAGTTTGACCCGGACGTGGGTGGCCGCCGGATCGTCCGGCCCGGCTTTCGCGGGACGGTCGCCGAGCCCGAGCGCGGCCGGAGTGGTCGAAGGGGCGTTCTTGCGCGGCAGGGTCTCGGCTGTCACAAGATGAATTCTAGGTGAACCGGCAAGGTGGTCCAGGCCGTGAGAGAAGCAAGGGACCTTTGCTACCGCCCTCCGGGGGAGAGTGGTAGCAAAGGTCCCTTGCTCTCTTTTTGGTGCCGCCGAGGATGTCGCGAAAGCCACTTTCGGGACATCAGGCGTCGCGAAAGTGGCTTTCGCGACGCCCGAGGGACCCAGGCGGTAGCAAAGGTCCCTCGCTCCCGCGCGCGAAGCGGACCGGGACGTCTAGCGTCCCAAGCCCACACTGTCAGTCAGCGTCGCTACGCGGGGTGAGGGGTGTGTGGAAATAGGGACAGTCAACGTCTCTATCTCCACACACCCCTGCCCGCGCGGTAGCAAAGGTCCCTTGCTCTCTTTCCGCAGGTCAGTTGGCGTGCAGGGCCGCGTTCAGCTCGATGCCGACGCCGGTGCGCGCGACGACCTCGACGGCGCCGGTCCCCGAGTTCCGCCGGAACACCGCGCCCGAGATGCCGGACAGCTCCAGCGCCTTCACGACCTTGCCTTCGAAGGTCACCTTCGTGCCCGCCGTGACGTACAGGCCCGCTTCGACGACCGAGTCGTCGCCGAGCGAGATGCCGACGCCGCCGTTCGCGCCGATCAGGCAGCGCTCGCCGATCGAGATGGTCTCCTTGCCGCCACCGGACAGCGTGCCCATGATCGACGCGCCGCCGCCGACGTCGGAGCCGTCGCCGACCACGACGCCCGCCGAGATCCGGCCTTCGACCATGGAGGCGCCGAGCGTGCCGGCGTTGAAGTTGATGAAGCCCTCGTGCATGACCGTGGTGCCGTTGGCCAGGTGCGCGCCGAGCCGGGCGCGGTCGGCGTCGGCGATGCGGACACCCGCGGGCACGACGTAGTCCACCATCCGCGGGAACTTGTCCACGCCGTAGACGGTGACGTTGCCGCGCGCCCGCAGCCGCAGCCGGGTCGCCTCGAAGCCCTCGACGGGGCACGGCCCGTGGTTGGTCCACACGACGTTCGCCAGCAGGCCGAAGATCCCGTCGAGGCTCGCGCCGTGCGGCCGGATCAGCCGGTGCGACAACAGGTGAAGCCGCAGGTAGACGTCGTGCGTGTCGCCGGGGGCGTCGGCGAGCCGGGCGATGGTGGTGCGGACCGCGACGACCTCGACACCGCGATCGGTGTCCGGGCCGAGCTGGGCGGCCGCGGCCTCGCCGAGGGCCTCGGAGGCCTCTTCGGCGGTCAGCCGCACCGTGCCGGCCTCGCTGTCGGTGCCGTCGGTCAGCTTGGGCAGCGGGAACCAGGTGTCCAGTACCGTGCCGTCGGTCGTGACGGTGGCCAGTCCGACGCCGGTGGCGCCGGTGGTTTCGGGGTCAGGGGTCTGCTCGCTCACGACCTGAACGGTAACCCAGTGACCGGCCTCAGCCGTCGACGAGGCTCTTCACACTGGTCAGCGCCGTCGCCATGTCGCCGAGCGCTTGGCCGCACGGGCCGCCGGGGGCCGCCTGGTCCTGGCAGTTCGCGGTGCGGAAGGCGGCGATCGGGCGCTCCAGCGCGTCGGCGTGCGACGCCAGGTCCGGGCGGCGTTTGCGGATGGTGCCCGCGGCGCTGAAGAGCTCGGTCACGTACTTCTGACAGCCCTTGGGAGACTCGGTCCCTGGCGCGACATAGCACTGATCGGTGGTCAGCGCCTTGAGCTTGATCGGCAGCACGTCCGGCCCGGTGCTCTGGGTCGGCCGGACCTTCACCGGGACTTCGCTCGATCCGCACCCGCTGAGCACCAGGAGGAGGGCGACCAAGATCGTTCGCATGCGCACTCCTTCACGGTAGTCCCGGGCCCCCGGCGGTACGGTGCGGGCATGCCTTCGCTCGACTTGCACGCCGATCCCGTCGACCTCACCGCCGCGCTGGTGGACATCTTCAGCGTCTCGGAGCAGGAGAAGGTGATCGCGGACACCGTGCAGGCCGCGCTCCAGGCGCAGGCGCCGCATCTCGAGGTGATCCGCAACGGTGACGCGGTGCTCGCGCGCACGAACCTCGGCCGCCCCTCGCGGGTGCTGCTGGCCGGGCATCTCGACACCGTTCCGGTCAACGAGAACCTGCCCGTGCGTCGTGAGGGGACCGGTGACGACGAGATCCTGCACGGTCTCGGCACCGTCGACATGAAGAGCGGCGACGCCGTCTTCCTGCACCTCGCCGCCGCGCTCCGGGAGCCGAGGCACGACATCACCTTCGTGTTCTACGACTGCGAAGAGATCGAAGCGACGAAGAACGGACTCGGCCGCATCGAGCGCGAGCTGCCCGAGTGGCTGCGAGCCGATCTCGCCATCCTCGGTGAGCCGTCGAACGGCGGGATCGAGGGCGGCTGCCAGGGCACGATGCGGATCGAGATCCGCATCGACGGCGTCCGGGCGCACACCGCGCGCGGCTGGATGGGCGTCAACGCGATCCACGGTCTCGCCGAACCGCTGCGCAGGCTGGCCGAGTACACGCCGCGCGTGGTCGAAATCGACGGTCTGACCTACCGCGAAGGCTTGCAGGCCACGAAGATCGGCGGCGGTGTCGCGGGCAACGTCGTCCCGGACGAAGCCGTGCTCACGATCAACCACCGGTTCGCGCCCGACCGGAGCGCCGAACAAGCCGAGGCGCACCTTCGCGAGGTCTTCGAGGGTTACGACGTCAAGATTGTCGACTTGTCGCCTGGTGCGCTGCCCGGGTTGAGCGCTCCCGCCGCGGCCGAACTGGTCGCCGCGGCCGGGGGCAAGGCGGTCGCGAAGCTGGGCTGGACCGACGTCGCGCGCTTCGCGGCTCTCGGGATTCCGGCGGTGAACTTCGGTCCCGGCGACCCGACGCTGGCGCACACCCGGCAGGAGAACGTGCGTGCGGGCGAGATCCGGCAGGTCGCCGCGGTGCTGCGCGAATTCCTCAGCTAGCCAGGGCGAGCCATTCGCCGAGGGCCTGCTCCGGGCCGCCGTAGGTCAAATGCGAGATGGCGAACATGGGGGCGACCACGCGGCTCCAGGCGTACAACCTGTCCTCGTCGAGCCCGCACGCGTCCGCCACCGAACGGCAACGAGCCTCGACGCCTTCGTGCCCGGCGCCGCTCACCACGTAGTCGACGGCGTCGAAGCACGGATCACCCACGCACGCCTTCGGATCGATCGCGATCAGCCCGCGTGATCCGCCGTCCAAGGCGTTGCCGAGATGCAGATCGCCGTGGAGCAACACGACTCCAGTCTGTGTGTCCAGCAGCTTCTCGCAGCGCTCGATCGCCCGCCGCCACGTGTCCGGGCCGATCCTGGCGGCGATGGCCGGTTCGGCGATCCGCTTGCCGATCCGGTCGAAGGACTCCTCGAACCGGCCGCGCAGGCTCCACGGCCAGTCCGCGGGCGGGGCGACGGAATGCAGCGCGGTGAGCAGTCCTCCCCACTGTCCCGGCAGGGCCGACGGCGGCAGATCCTCGGCCGGGGTGCCCGGCCGGATCTCTTCCAGCACCATCGTGCCGGCGTCCGGGTCGGCGGCGAGGACGGCGGGCACCCGGCCCGAGGGCGCGAACACTCGCAGCATTTCGAGCTGCTTGGTCAGCAGCCCGCCGTCCGGGCTGAGTTTGAGCACCGCCGGTGTCCCGTCGGACCAACGGCAGCGCAGGACGACGGACGAAGCCCCGCTTTCGAACAGTTCGCCGAGCTCGAAGTCCCATCGGGCGGCCAGCCGCGCGGCGAGGGCGGGGACCCCGGCGAGCCATCCGTCGGCGTCGGCGCCGAACCGGTTCACCAAACGCGCACTGATGTCGTCCAAGTCCACTTCGGTCACTGGGAAACGTCCTCCTCGGCTCCGAGAAGGAGCAGTCCATGCCGCAGCAGGTCCGCGGCCTCTTCGAAGCGCCCCTGATCGCGAAGGAGCTCTCCCGCTTTGTCGATCGAAGCGGCCAGGACGCCGCGAGTGTCGTGGAGGGCGGCTACGTCGATGGCATGCGCGAAGCCTGCTTCGGCTGCTTCGAGGTCTCCACGGGCCAGGGCCAGCGAGCCCTGCTGGAACGTGAGTGAAGCGGACAGCGGCGAGTTCTCGGGGATGGCTTCGGTCGCTTCGGACAGTAGCGCGGCGGCGTCGTCGAGGCGACCGAGTTCGCGGCAGACGTCGGCGAGCTCCAGCGTGACCGCGTGATCGGGCGCGGCCGCGCGTGACGCGCGAAGGTCGGCGAGAGCGCCTTCGAGGTCGTCGGCACGCCGGTGCAGCGCCCGCGCGAACAGACACCGCGCCAGTACGGGCCGCAGCGCGCGTTCGTGGAGCAGGTCGTGCAGCGCCGACACGGCGGCGACGGCGTCGGCTAGCCGTCCGTCGCCGAGATAGGACTCGGCCAGCCGTCGCTGGTTCTCGGCGAGCTCGGCCAGGATCTCCTCGCCGCCGCGAGCGAGCCGAAGTGCCTCTCCCGCGTGATGCGCGGCCAGAGCGTTCTCGCCGAGGCGGAGCTGCCCGTCGGCGAGGTACGCGTGCAGGGTCAGGAGCAGCACCGGATGCGGATGACGGTCGAGGCTCGCGTCGAGCGCCGTCCAGAGCAGGTGCATCGCGTGATGCGGCTCGCCCCGGTCGATCAGGACATTCGCCCGCAACGCGGCGGCCAGTTCGCGGTACGGCGGGATGTCGCCGGCGAGCGCGGCTTCGGCGGCGGCCACCGATCGCGCCCTGGCGTCGCCGTCGGTGAACCGCGTGAGCCACAGCCAGGCGAGTCCGGCCTGGCGGTCGCGGCCGATCTTCTCGGCCCGCCGGGCCAGCCGCCGCATCTTCGGTGCCGAACCCTTCCCTGTCAGGAAGTCCGCCGCGGCGGCCGCGATGTCCAGATCGAGCCGGACGTCGTCGCGGGGCGACGTCACGCCGAGCAGTTCGCCGGTGTCCACGCCGAGTCGCGCGGCGAAATGGCGGATCGCGTCACCGGAGGGTGTCCGCGCGCCCGTCTCGACGGACGACACGTACGCGGCGGTGTAGTGCGGTTCGGCGAGTTCACGCTGGGTGAGGCCGCGTTCGGCGCGGAGTCGCCGTAGCCGTCCGCCGACCTCCTCGCCCATGACCGAGAACGATACGGGCGGGCGCGCCGAAAGGTTGCGCGCGCGGTCCCACAACTTCTCCAGGCGCCTGCTCGTACTCCTGGATGTGACCGCAGATCTCCGGGAGGGCCGATGACCGCGCGCCGGGCACTGGCTCTCGCCGTGTGCGCCTTGGTGGCGGCCGGCTGCGAAACCCATGCGGTCGCCCCTCCCGTCGTGACACCGGTCGTCGTTCCCTCGACGACGACGTCGTCCTCCGCGCCGAAGCCGGTGCTGGCGCCGCCGTCCGCCGAAATCACCTTCCCGCGGACGGGATCCGGGAGGTGGCTGTTCCCGCTCGGCGAAGGTCCGGTCGCCGGGCAGACCGGGAGGTTGCTGCGGTACCGCCTCGCCGTCGAGGCCGACATCGCGGGCGTGAGCGTCGACGGCTTCACCAAGACTGTCGAGCTCACTTTGGCGGATCCGCGAGGCTGGACCGCCGGCGGACGATGGCGGTTGCAGCGGGTCGGCCCGGATGGTCCGGCCGATTTCACGATCCACCTCGCCACACCGGGGACCCGGGACGTGCTGTGCGGCAGGCCCGACGGTTACACCTCGTGCCGCAACGGGAACAACGTCGTGCTCAACGTCGCGCGCTGGGCGAACGGCGTGCCCGGTTACGGTGCGCCGCTGACGGTCTATCGGCAGTACATGGTCACGCACGAGGTCGGGCACCGGCTCGGGCGCGGCCACGAGAAATGCCCCGTGCCGGGCGCGCTCGCGCCGGTGATGCAGCAGCAGACGCTCGGCCTGCACGGCTGCGCCCCGAACCCATGGCCCTACCCCGACGGGAAGCAGCACTCGGGTCCTTCGGGGGAGTACGACGATCCGATCCCGACCGGCGAATCGTGAGTTACGCCCCCGATCACGCGAGTTACGCCTCTGATCACGCGAGTTCGCCGGTTCCGCACGGCGAGCCCGCGTGATGGAACTCGTGACTCGCGTGATCGAAGGCGTGACTCGCGTGATTGAAGGCGTAACTCACGTGATCAGACGGACGGCACGAGGATCAGCGGCCCTGCAGCGACTTCACGTTCTGCCCGAAGGTCCAGTTCCGCGAGCCGTCCCAGTTGATCGACCAGGTCATCAGGCCCTTCAGGGCCGGAATGCTGCGGTACGCCTGGGAAACCAGGCTCGGCGACATGTAGCCGCCGCCGGCGCCTGCCTGCGCGGGCAGGCCGGGGGCCTGCTTGTCGTAGGGGACGCGGATCGTCTGGCCCTGGATCACCAGGCCCTTGTCGAGGCAGTTGGTCTGCGCGACGAAGCCCTGCACGGTCCCGGCCTGGTACGAATCGCCGGAGCAGCCGTACATGCTTCCGTTGTAGTACTGCATGTTCAGCCACCACAGCCTGCCGTTGTCCGCGTACTTCTTGATGATCGGCAGGTACGCGCCCCAGATCGAGCCGTAGACGACGCTGCCGCCGGTGACGTACGCGGTCTCCGGCGCCATGGTGAGCCCGAAGTTCGGCGGCATCGCGGCGAGGACGCCGTCGATGATGCGGATGAGGTTCTTCTGCGAAGCCGAAAGCGTGGTGATGTTCCCGCTGCCGGTGAGGCCGGTTTCGATGTCGATGTCGATCCCGTCGAAGTTGTACTTCTTCAGGATCGGCACGATGGTCGCGACGAATTTGTCCGCCACGGTGGCCGAATTCAGGTCGATCCCCGCGGTGGCGCCGCCGATGGACATCAGGATGGTCGCACCGGCGTCCTTCGCGGCGCACATTTCGGACGGGGTCGCGACCTTCACAGTCGCGTCCATCCCGTCCTCCCATTTTGCCGTTCCGTCGGACAGGATGACCGGAAAGGCCGCGTTGATCACGTTGTACCCGTTGGCCTTGATGCGGGCGTCGGTGATCGGGATCCAGCCCAGCGGCGGATGGACGCCGTTCGACGCGCCGTCCCAGTTCTCCCAGTAGCCCTGCAGGACCTTGCCCGCGGGCTTCGATTTGACCGCGCAGACCTCGGCGTCGGGTGACGCCTGCGCCGAGCCCAGTGCGACGAGGGTGGTGACGGCGAGTACCGCCGCGCCGGTGATTGCGAGCAGCCGTGAGACGCGACCGAACATACCCAGCTCCCATCTCGAAAGCGGTTTGAACGAACAGGAAGCGGCCGTTCGGCTCAACATAGGTCGCGGTACCCGGCCCACGCTACCGACGATCGGGTGGTCTAGACCAGATATCGAAGAGTTGTCCGAAAATCCCTCTCACGCACGAAGGCCATCCCACGAGGCCGGGTGTCCTCGTGGGATGGCCTTCGCCATTCGGATGGTCAGACGGTGATGGTCCAGCTGTCGAGCGTGCCGGTGTCCTGCGCGTAGGCGTCGTAGAGCACGAGCGTCCAAGTGCCGGAAGCGGCCTCGTTGGTCACCGGCACCGAGTACGTCCTGGTGCCGAGATCCGTGCAGGGCAGGGAACCGGTCGGCTTGACCGAGTACGTGCTGCCGTCCGGCGCCTTCAGGCTGATCCGGAGGTCCTCGGAGCAGGTGTGCGTCCCGGTGACCGACACCTTCACCGGCGAGGTCGCCGCGCCCGTCGCGCTGGAGGTGATCGGGCTGTTGACCGTCGCGTAGTCGTTCAGCGCGAAGTCGGTGCCGTTGGTGAACGTGCGCACGCTGACGTCGCCGACGGTGAGCGTGTACTGCGCGGTGCGGTCCACCGAGGTCCCGTCACCGGTCACCGTGATCGTGCTGGTGCCGTTGGGGGTGCTCGCCGACGTCGCGATGGTGAGCGTCGAGGATCCGCCGGACTGCACCGAAGCGGGGTTGAACGTGGCGGTCGCCCCGGCGGGGAGGCCGCTCGCGCTCAGCGAAACCGCTTGCGCCGCACCGGAAGTCGTCGCCGTGTTGACCGTGACGGTGGTCGACTGTCCCGCTTGGACGGTGCCGGAGGACGGCGAGAGGCCGAGCGAGAAGTCGGGACCCGTCGACGTGCCGACGGCGAGCTTCCACAGCGCGTACGCGATCGCGTCGCTGTTCTTCTCCAGCGGGGTGTCCGGGATGTTCGACAGCGTGTCGCACGCGCGGTGATAGCAGCTGTCGAACGGCCGCCCGGCGGTGCCGCCCCATTTCTGTTGCTGTGCCGCGCTCTTCGTGTATCCGGCGCCGGTCGCGAGACCGCCGACCGGGATGCCCGCGCTCTTGAACGAAGCGTGGTCCGAACGCCCGTCGCCCTCGGTGTCGCCTTCGGTCTGGATGCCGATCGTGCGGAAGTACTCGTCGAACACGGCCTTGACCGAAGCGACGTCGTCATAGACGAAGTAGCCCCAGTTGTCGGAGCCGATCATGTCGAAGTTCAGGTAGGTCTTGATCTTCGTGCGCTCGGTCTGCGGCAGGCTGTTCACGTAGAACCTGGACCCGCGCAGGCCGGACTCCTCGTCGGCCCACCAGCCGAAGCGGACCCGCTTGGCCATCGTGGGATTCTCGCGGGCCAGGGTCAGCGCGACTTCGAGGATCGAGGCCGAGCCCGAGCCGTTGTCGTTGATACCGGGGCCGGCGCTGACGCTGTCGAGGTGCGCGCCGAGCATGATGACCTGGCTGGCGTCACCCTGCGGCCATTCCGCGATGATGTTCTGGTTCGAACCCGCGCAGCTCGTGCACGTCTGGAGCGTGACGTTGTAGCCCGCGTCGCGCAGCTTCTGCGCCACATAGGACACCGACGCCGGGTAGCCCGGACGGCCGGAGGCGCGGTTGCCGCCGTTCTGGTTGGCGATGGTCTGCAACGCGCTCAAATGCGCCTTGACGTTGGCGAGCGAGATGTCCGGTGCGGCGGCGGCCGTGACCGCCTGCGCGGGCGCCGTGACGACACCCAGTACGGCGGCCATGCCGACGATGGCCGCTCCTATTCGCTTTCCCCACTTCATGCCGGGGTCTTCCTTTCCGAGGTGATGGTCCGTGAAGGCCTCCTTCCCTACGCTGAAAGTAGGGAAGGAGGCCTTCGCGGAACGGGGATCAGACGGTGATGGACCAGCTGGAGAGCGTGCCGGTGTCCTGCGCGTAGGCGTCGTAGACCACGAGGGTCCAGGTGCCCGCCGCGACCTCGTTGGTCACGTTCACCGAGTAGTTCCGGGTGCCCAGATCGGTGCAGGGCAGGGAACCGGTGGGCTTGACCGAGTACGTGCTGCCGTCGGGGGCCTTCAGGCTGATGCGGAGGTCCTCGGAGCAGGTGTGCGTCCCGGTGACCGACACCTTCACCGGCGAAACCGCGTTGCCGGTGGCGGTCGAGGTGATCGGGCTGTTCACCGTGCCGTAGTCGTTCAGCGCGTAGTCGGTGTCGTTGGTGTAGGTGCGCACGTCACCGCCGGTGCCGACGGTCAGCTTGTACTGCGCGGTGCGCGCGCCGCTGGCCCCGGTGCCGGTCACCGTGATGGTGCTGGTGCCGTCAGGGGTGCTCGCCGACGTCGCGATGGTGAGCGTCGAGGAGGCGCCGGACTGCACCGAAGCCGGGTTGAACGTCGCGGTCGCCCCGGTGGGGAGGCCGCTCGCGCTGAGCGAAACCGACTGCGCCGTGCCGTTGGTGGTCGCGGTGTTCACCGTGACCGTGGCCGACTCGCCCGGCTTGACCGAGCCCGCCGTCGGGGTGACGCCGACCGAGAAGTCGTTGCCCTGCGGGGTGCACGAGGTCGGCTCACCGGTCGCCGCGGTGACGCTGATGGCGTCCCACGCCGCCTTGGTGGTGTTGAACTCCGTGCAGGAACCCGGGTACAGCGCGAGCGCCGCTTCCAGGGTGGCCTTGCGGGCCGCCTTGTGGTTCCAGCTGGAGGTCTTCTTCAGCAGGCCGTTGTAGAAGATCTTCCCGGCCTTCTGGATGCCGATCCCGGTGATCGAGGTGTTGTTGCAGGTCGGGCTGGCCGGCTTGCCGACCGGCGCGGTGCCCTCGGCCAGCAGGTAGAACCAGTGGTTCTGCGGTCCGGCGGCGGCGTGCACCTCGGTGTTCGGGATGGACGACGAGTAGCAGTCGGGGTTGCCGGAGATCCGGCTCGGCTGGTTCATGTAGCGGATCGGCCCGCGGCCGACCAGGTTCACGCCCTCGCCGACGTCGTAGTCGGGGGTGTCCTTGGCGTTGTTGGCGTAGTGCTCGGTGATGGCGCCGAAGATGTCACCGGTGGACTCGTTGAGGCCGCCGTTCTCGTTGCCGCTGCCCGCGCCGCCCGGCGTGGTCTGGAAGATGGCGTGGCCGTATTCGTGCGCGACGACGTCCATCGGGGTGGCCTGGCGCTGGCTGTCCGACGAGCGGCCGTAGGTGGTCGAGGAACCGTTCCAGTAGGCGTTGGCCTGGTTGAGGCCGACGTAGGCGGGGAAGCCGCCGCCGTTGCCGTTGATGCCGTTGCGGCCGAGCCATTCGCCCAGCATCTTCCACTCGGTCTGCACGCCGAAGAGCGCGTCGACGCAGGCGGTTTCCAGGTCGGTGCCGGAGCCGTTGCCCCAGTTGTCGTCCGGGCCGCTGAAGGGCGAGCTGTTCTGGCGGGCGCAGCTGATGTTGGTCCGCTGCGGGTCGCGCATCGTGTACGTGCCGCCGGAGTTCGTCGTGTCGATGGTGACGTTGCCGGCGTAGTAGCTGTTCCCGGCGCCCAGCGTGCCGACTTCGTTCGCCGTCGCCTTCGGTGCGGCGGCAGGGAAGTTGGACATCTTGACGTCGTCACGGGTTTCGAGGACCGCGCCGGTCGCGCCGTCCACGAAGACGTGCAGGTTACTCGGGTTCGCCGCCTTGGTGCCGGCGACGACGACCTCGTAGGCGAGCTTGGGGGAGTTCCCCGCCAGCACGACGAGCTTCGGCGCGACCACGCTGTCTACTTTGGACAGCTGGCCGCGTGCGACCTCGGTCGCCTTCGCCGCGGAGATCCTGGCTTTGGTGTCGACCGAGATCGCCGCGGTCTCCGCGGCGCTGGTGCCGCGGACGCGCCCGGCGCCGTCGGCGACCACCACCGCGTCCCCGCCCACGACGGGCAGGCCACGATAGGTTCGTTCGTAGGCGGCGTAGAAGAGTCCTCCGCCACCGGGGGTCAGCCCGACGCGGCGGAAGTCTTCCTGCGCGCCCTTCCGCAGCTGGTCTACACCAGTCGCGGCGGCCCGGTCGGCCGCGCTCGCGGCCACGGCGTCGGGGCTCGCGGGCTGGACGGTGGCGGTGGTCGCGTTCGCCGGGGTCACCGGGAACGTCATGCTCAGGGCAAGGCCGGCGACGGCCGCCAACCCTGTTCTGAGCCCTCGCTGAACGGTCATGTGAACCTTCCATGGGCAGGACCGTGTACCCGTCCGGCCTTCAGGCGCGGCGGGGAATTCGACCTGGCGGGCGCACGGCGGGGACGGGGAGCGTGCCCATTCGGATAACTGGAGTTATCCCGATGGACACGTCCGAGTAAAGGAGCCGGTCACGAGGTGCGTCAATGGGCCGGATGGCCTAGCGACGCGGGCGAAGATCCACATGCGGGGAATGAAATGCCTGTGTAGTAAGAGTTTTTCGCGCCATGTGCGATATATGGCGACTTTCGTATGGTTTTCAGCCGGTCGGCCCGAAATCGGACATAGCGGCCGCGCGCACGCCGCGGCGATAGGCCTCCGCGGCTTTTTCGATTAATCCGCGGGCGCGCAACGTGTCGCCCAAATGCAGTGAGGTGGCGACCAGCGCGCCGCGCAGTTCGGACTTTTCCTGTGCGGTGGCGGCTTCTTCGAGGAGCGCGGTGGCCTCGGGCAGGTCGCCGCGCGCGCGGGCGATGAGTCCCAGTAGCCGGAGAACCTCGGTCCTCGCCTCGATGTCGGGGGATCGATCCAGAAGCGGGCGGATCCCTTCGGCGAGTTCGGCCGCCTCGTCGAGTTTCCCTTGGCGGCGACGGACATCGGCGAGTTCGATGGTCGCGCCGAGTACGCCCTCGCGTGAACCGGCCTTGGCCAGGAGGTCGCGGGCGAGCCGCAGTTCGGCGTGCGCCTCGTCGAGTTTGCCCAGCCGTCGCCACAGGAAGCCGCGCGCCCAGCGACATCGGGCGGCGTCGCGGTCGTAACCGAGTGAGGTGAACAGGCGCAGTGCCCGCGAAAGATCCTTCTCCGCGCGGTCGGCCAGGCCGATCTCCTGCCACAGTTGCGCGGCCTGCCGGTGATAGCGCGCGGCGATGTCCGCATGACGGGCGGAAGGGAGGACGCGGCGGCCTTCCTCGGCGGCCCGGCGGGCTCGGCGGAGTGCGCCCATTTCGATCAGCGGGTGGATCAACGCGGTCACCAGCGCCAGTTCGGCATCGGGATCGCTCGCGCCGGTGGCGCGGAGATCGGCGAGCGCGTTCTCCACGAGCGCGACCGACGCGCCCAGGTCACCCGAAAGCGCGCGGCAGGCGGCGACGCGGTTGACGATCATCGCGCGCAGGCGGGGCGACGCGGCATCGGCGAGTTCCATGGCGTGCGCGAATCTCTTGTCCGCCAACGGGATGTCATAGCGCTGCCAGTGGACTTCGCCGAGATGGAAACGCGCGTGACATTGGATGTCCGGCAGCCGGTACTCCGCCGCTCGGCGTTCCACCCGGGCGAACTCGCGCTCGGCGGCTTCGAGCCCGCCCTTCTGTAACTCGCGATACGCGGCCTCGAGCGCGTCGCCGAGTTCTTGGGCGGCGCCGGGTGGCCGGTCGAAGCGGAGTTCGTCCGCGGTGAGGCCGAGCCGTCGCGCGAGGTGGGAGAGCACGTCGTCCGAGGGCAGGCGGCGGCCGGACTCGACCTTGGCGAGGAAACCGCGGTCGTAGCGCGGCTCGGCGAGCTCACGCTGAGTCAGCCCGCGTGCCCGGCGCAACCGCCGGATCCGCGCGCCGAGTGGTTCAGCCATGGACGGCACCGATCCACGGTAGACGATTTCCCGCCGGGCATCGGGCCGAGCCGGACGGATATCCGCCAACAACGGCCGGATCCGGTGACTTCCGACCGGCGAAACGGACATATTGACTGGTGGCGCTCGGCGAGCTAGCGTCGTGCGCAATAAAAAGGAAACTTTCTTAACTAAATGTGAGCGGGGCGCCGATGATGGTGAGTTCCTGGTCCCGGACGGTGGCCGCGGTTTCGGCACTGGTCCTCGGGGGTTTGACGGTTCCGGCGGTTTCGGCCGCGGCGGCGGTGCAGGGTGAGGTCCGGGTCGACCAGGTCGGCTACGGCATCACCGAGACCAAGCACGCCTATCTCCTCTCCAGCGCGCCGGGTTCGTTCTCGGTGGTCGACGAACGTGGCCGGACCGTCCATCGTGGACGGACCGGGCAGTCGCTCGGCGCGTGGAACGCGAAGTACCCGGCGGTGTACCAGCTCGACCTGTCGAAGGTCTGGCTGCCGGGCAAGTACCGGATCGAGGTCACCGGCGAGACCAAGGCGACGTCGCCGACGTTCCGGGTGGACACCAAGGACCGGCTCTTCACGCCGCTCGTCCGGGCCACCAACGAGTTCTTCCAGGCACAGCGCGACGGCGACGACATCATCCCGGGCCGTCTCGACCGCAAACCCTCGCACCTGGCCGACAAACAGGCCACGGTCTACGAATGGCCCGCGTTCGGCGGCGAATTCGGCGACGAGATCACCGAACCGCTGAAGCCGGCGGGCGGGCCGATCGACGTCGAGGGCGGCTGGGTCGACGCGGGCGACTTCGTCAAGTTCACGTCGAACACGGCGTACTCGCTGGCCGAGCTGGGTTACGTGCTTCGCGAGGACTACGACCGGGCGCTGGCCGCGGAGGTCAAGCTCGGCCTCGACTGGCTCGACAAGATGTGGGACGAGAAGAGCAAGACGCTCTACGCCCAGGTCGGGATCGGCACGGGCAGCGACAAGTTCGGCTTCCTCGGCGACCACGACGTCTGGCGGAACCCGCACGACGACGACCCGCTCGACGTGAAGCCGGGTGACCCCAAGTATTTCGTGAAGCACCGGCCGGTCTTCCCCGCGAACCCCGGCGGATCGGGGCTCAGCCCGAACCTCGCCGGCCGGGTGGCCGCCGCCTTCGCGCTCGGCGCCCAGGTCGAGGCGAAGCGGAACCCCGCGCTGGCAAGGGAATACCTCGCCGAAGCCTCGTCGGTCTTCGCGCAGGCCAAGACCGAGAACGTCGGCGAACTGGTCACCGCGTTCCCGCACGCGTACTACCCGGAGTCGTCCTGGCGAGACGACATGGAACTGGGCGCGACGCAGCTGGCCCTGGCGGCCAAGGCCCTGCGGGACCCGCGGGCCGCCGACTGGACGCGGCAGGCGGCGCACTGGGCGAAGGCCTACATCGACGTCGAGGAGAAGAGCACGCTCAACCTGTACGACACCAGCGCGCTGGCGCACGCCGAACTGGCGAAGCTCCTGCGGCACGGTGTCCCGGGCGCGGCGCTCGGCCCGAAGGAACTGATCGGCGATCTGCGGCGTCAGCTGGACGAAGGTGTCGCGAGCGCGGCTCAGAGTCCTTTCCGGACCGCCGTCTCGGTGAAGGAATTCGACGCGGCCAGCAAGAGCTTCGGATTCGCCGCGACCGAGCGGCTGTACGCGGACCTGACCGGTGACCGGCGGTACGCGGCGTTCGGCTCGCAGCAGCGGAACTTCACCCTCGGCTCGAACGCCTGGGGAATCTCGCTGGTCGTCGGTGTCGGCACCACGTATCCGCGGTGCCCGCACCACCAGGCGGCGAACCTCGCCGGCGAGGAGAAGCTGCTCTACGGCGCCGTCGTGAACGGCCCCAACGGGGCGGAGAACTTCGAGCACATGGAGCTCCCGCCCGGATCGAAGGACTGCAGGAAGCCCTTCGAAGCGTTCGACACCCCCGAGTCCCGCTACGCCGACGACCTCGCGTCGTGGCCGAGCAACGAGCCCGCCATCGACTTCACCTCGACGGCCATGCTCGCGTTCGCGCTGACCGGCCGTTCCTGAGGCGTGATCGCGGGGCCCGCTCGACGGCGGGCCCCGCGTTCGCGTATCCGACAACTCCTGTTCGCGGCGATGCCGCCGCTCCGGACGGTGACGACGTCGTAGGCTTGGCGGGGTGAGTGAGACAAGCGAGTTCCCCGACGGCCAGTACCCGGAACGTCCGATCGAGCGCCACAAGGGCCCGGTCGTGCTGCGGCGGGATCGCCGTGACCAGGGCAGCACCACCGACCAGCGCCTGCTGGACTCGCGGGGCCCGAGCGACTGGGTGCACACCGACCCGTGGCGCGTGCTGCGGATCCAGGCGGAGTTCGTCGAGGGATTCGGCGCGCTCGCCGAGGTACCGCGCGCGGTGACGGTGTTCGGTTCGGCGCGGACCAAGCGGGACCACCCGGAGTACGAACTCGGCCGCAAGATCGGCGGCGCGCTCGCGAACGCGGGCTTCGCGGTGATGACCGGCGGCGGCCCCGGCGCGATGGAAGCGGTGAACCGCGGCGCCAACGAGGCCGGCGGGTTCTCGGTCGGCCTCGGCATCGAGCTGCCGTTCGAGCAGGGCCTGAACCCGTGGGTCGACCTCGGCGTCAACTTCCGGTACTTCTTCGCGCGCAAGACCATGTTCATCAAGTACTCGCAGGCGTTCATCTGCCTGCCCGGTGGCTTCGGCACGCTCGACGAGCTGTTCGAGGCGCTCACCCTGGTGCAGACGAAGAAGGTCACGAAGTTCCCGGTCGTGCTGTTCGGCAGCGACTACTGGGGTGGGCTGTACGACTGGATCGCCAAGACGCTGCTCGCCGAGGGCAAGATCGGCGAGAAGGACCTCGACCTGCTGCACGTCACCGACGACATCGACGACGCCGTGCGCGTCGTCCAGGAGTCGTACCAGGCATGGGAGGACACCCACTGATGGCGGCGCCGCGCCGGGTCTGCGTCTTCTGCGGTTCCTCGATGGGCTTCGACCCGCGGTATGCCGAGGAGGCTCGTGCCCTGGGGACGTTGCTGGCGTCGCGGGGCATCGGGCTGGTCTACGGCGGGGCTTCGGTCGGGACCATGGGCGTCGTCGCGGACGCGGCGCTGGCCGCGGGCGGCGAGGTGATCGGCGTGATCCCCGAGGCACTGGGCTCCGTCGAGATCGCGCACGCCGGCCTGACCGAACTGCACGTCGTCGCCGACATGCACCAGCGGAAGGCGAAGATGGCCGCGCTGTCCGACGGGTTCCTCGCGCTGCCCGGCGGCGCGGGGACGCTGGAGGAGCTGTTCGAGGTCTGGACGTGGGCGCAGCTCGGGCTGCACGAGAAGCCGATCGGGTTGGTCGACGTCGGCGGGTACTACGCGCCGCTGCTGAAGTTCGCCGACCACATGGTGTCGGAGGGCTTCCTGTCGGCGGGGTACCGGGACATGCTCTCGATCGACTCGGACGCTTCGGTGCTTCTGGACGGCTTCGCGGACTACGTGCCGCCGCCTCGGCCTAAGTGGGCCAAGTAGGGCTTGGGTAGCGCGTGAAGGCCCCCTTCCCCCGGCTCAGCCGCGGGAAGGGGGCCTTCACGCGCTGTTGCCGTGTTTGCCTGGCTGCCCTCGGTACATGAAGGCCCCCTTCATTGCGCCTAGCGCCGTGAAGGGGGCCTTCATGTACTTGGGGCGCCGCGAAGGGCGAGTTTCTTCGGCTCAGCCGAGGGAAGGGGGCCTTCACGCGCGCTGCTCGTGACGAGTGGGGTCATTGGGGCACCTGGGCTCCGTGAGGTGACCGTCGAAGTCCGTGAAGGGCCCCTTGACGGACCCAGGTCCGTGAAGGCCTCCTTCACTACCTTGAGGGTAGGGAAGGAGGCCTTCACGGCACTTCCCCTGGCCCAGCTGCACCGGAATGCGCGAAGAGTCCCTTGGTGCGAGCCGCGGGGGAGCAAGGGACCTTTGCTACCACCCCGGCCCCGCAAGAACCGTCAGGCAGCGCTCTGATCAGGCCGTTTGTGGTACGAGTCGACGTACTCCTGCCCTGAAAGCTCCAGGATCGCGTACATGATCTCGTCGGTCACCGAGCGCCGGATGGCCGGCGACGAGTCCTGCCCCTCGTACCGCGAGAAGTCCAGCGGCGCACCGTAGGTGACGGTGATCTTCGCCCGCCGCGGGATCCGCTTCCCGGCGGGCTGCAGGTTCTCGGTCCCGGTAAGCGCGACGGGCACGACCTTCGCGCCGGTCGCCAGTGCCAGGGCCGCGACACCGGTGTGCCCACGATGCAGCCGCCCGTCCAGCGATCGGGTGCCCTCGGGGTAGATCGCGAAAGCGCCGCCCGCGTCGAGCACCTTCCGCGCCGCTTCCAGCGCGGCGAGACCGGCCTGCGCGTTGCCGCGTTCGACCGGGACGTAGCCGAGGCCGCCCAGGAAACCGGCCATCAGTTTGCCCTTGAGCCCGCGGCCGGTGAAGTACTCCGCCTTGCCGAGGAACTTGACCTGCCGCATCGCCGTGAAAGTGATCACGCCGGTGTCCAGCGCCGCCCGATGGTTGGGTGCCAGCAGCACCGGCCCGGTGGCGGGGATGTTCTCCACGCCGCGGATCTCGGGGCGGTACAGCGCTCTGACCAGCGGTCCGAGCACGAATCGGACGAGTAGCGGTAGCAAGGTTCCTCCATCGACAGGGTGTCGGACTCCAGCATGGCACGATCACTACTCATGAGTTGGTTCGAGCGGCGTACGTGGCAGAACCCCGGCTGGACGGTCGAAGACATCGTCGCTGCGAAGGGTGACCGGACGGTTTCGGTCGTGCTACCGGCGCTCGACGAAGAGGACACCGTCGCCGAGGTCGTCGGGACGGTCCGGCCGCTGCTGGGCACGGTCGTCGACGAGCTGGTCGTGATGGACTCCGGGTCCACCGACGCCACCGCCGAGCTCGCGGCCCGCGCCGGCGCGCGCGTGGTGCATCGCGAGGACGTGCTCCCCGACCTGCCACCGGTGCCGGGCAAGGGCGAGGTGCTGTGGCGGTCGCTGGCCGCGACGACCGGTGACGTCGTCGTGTTCCTCGACTCCGACCTCGTCGACCCGGATCCGGCGTTCGTGCCGACCCTGCTCGGCCCCCTGCTCTGCGAGAGCGGCGTCCACCTGGTCAAGGGGTTCTACCGGCGGCCGCTCCGGCTGGAGAGCAGCGGCGGCGGCCGGGTGACCGAGTTGCTGGCGCGACCGGTCCTCTCGGCGCTGCGCCCATCACTCTCGGGGCTCATTCAGCCCCTGGGAGGCGAGTACGCCGCGACGCGCGAGTTTCTCGAGTCAGTGCCCTTCGCGGCCGGGTACGGCGTCGAGATCGGGCTCATCCTCGACGCCGAAGCGCGCTACGGCCTTGAAGGGCTCGCCCAGGTCAACCTCGGCGTACGCAAGCATCGCAACCGCTCGCTGCTCCAGCTGGGGGTGATGGCGCGCCAGATCCTCGGGACGGCGCTCGCGCGCTGCGGCATCAAGTCCGACGACCCCGCCCAGCTCACCCAGTTCGCGCAAGTAGGTGACGAATGGCTGCCGGAGGTCGCCGAGGTGTCGGTCAGCGACCGGCCGCCGATGCGTGAAGTGCGCGGCCTACAGCCGTAGGACCTCGTCGAACCCGGCCACCTGCGACTCGCGATGCGTCACCAGGACGACGGTGCCGCGCGCGGCGGCGAGCACATCGGCCAGGACGGCGTCGCCGTGTTCCGGATCCAGACCCTCGACCGGCTCGTCCAGCACGAGGACCGGCGGAGCCGAGAGCACTGCTCTCGCGAGGATGAGCCGCTGGCGCTGCCCACCGGACAGCGTGTCGCCGTCGGAGCCGACTTCGCGATCCAGCGGCAGGTCGAAACCGGCCGTGGCACAGGCGGCGAGCAGCTCCGCATCCGAAGCGCCGGGCTCCGCGAGCAGCAGGTTCTCCCGGACCGTCGTGTGGAAGACGTGCGCGTCCGCGAGCGCGCCCGAGATCACCGACGGAAGCAGCGTCGGATCGTAGGTCTCCAGCGGCTTCCCGTTCAGCAGAGCGCGCCCGGACGTCGGCGCCACGGCACCCAGCAGCACGTTCAGCAGCGTCGTCTTCCCGGCCCCGCTCGGCCCCACGATCCCGACGCGTTTGCCCGGCGGAAGGTCGAGGTCGACGCCGTCCAGCGCCGGGGCCCTGCCCTCGAACCGAACGCCGACGCCTTCGAGCCGCAGATGCCCGGGCTCGGGCGCCACGGTGCCGCGCTCGGGCGGCGGTTCCGTCAGCAGCGCACGCACCCGCTCGGCCGACGCGCGGACCTCGACCCAGCGCTGGGCGGCCGCCGTCAGCGGGAGGACCAGCTCGAACACGGCCAACGAGCCCAGCGCGAGGGCCGCGGTCAGTGGTGGTGAAACCCCGGCGGCCAGGGCGATCGCCACGCAGGTCAGCAGCTGGACGAGGATCCCGGCCGCGGTCAGCAGGCTGGTGCGGTTCGCCGTCGCCCGATCCCGCGAAGCGAGTGCGTCGACAGCGTTGTGTGCGGCGTCCACAGTGGACTCATGGACGCCGTAGGCGATCAGCTCCCGCCGCCCGGTGATCAGCTCGACCGACCGTTCGGCGAGGTCGGCGCGGGCCGGAGCGCTCTTCTCCGCCGCCGCGCGGGTGATCCGCACGCACAGCCACGGCAGCCCGATCCCCGCGACGGCGAGTCCGAGCGCCAGCACCAGCCCGGCGGCAGGGCTGGCGATCAGCGCGACCGTCGTCGACACCGCGCCGACGAAGGCCGCGACACCGGCGGGCAGCAGGCAGCGCAGGATCGCGTCCTGCACCGCGTCCACATCGGACACCAGTCGCGTGACGAGATCGCCGCCTGAATGCCGCGAGACCCGGTGCGGCAGCAATGACGTGTACACGCGGGTCCGCAAGGCGCCGAGATACCGCAGGACGACCTCGTGCCCGGCGAGCCGTTCCGCGTACCGCAACCCGCCGCGCAGCAACGCCAGCGTCCGGACGGCGACGATCGCCACGGTGAGCGACGCCAGCGGCGGCTGCTCGGCCGCCTTCAACAGCAGCCATGCGGCGGTGGCCATCAACGCCAGCCCGGCGATCTCCGCCCCGGCCCCGATCAGCCCGGCTCGGCCCAGCCGAACCACATCCTTCGTGGACACGCCCCAGACGTTCACACCAGTTCCCGTTCTCTCAGTGTTCGTCGGTGAACCCGCGTCCGCGATCGACGTCGGCAGGACGCTGGTCGGTCATTCACCTCGCCGATGCGGCGGTGGCGTCCCGCCACCGCGATAGCGGGGTCACCGCCCGAGGTGCATCTTCAGCTCCGCCGACTGCTCGTACGGCGCCATCGTGGACTTCGAGGACGCGGGTGGCCAGCGCGGCCATCGCGGGCCGGTGTGCCACGAGCACCGCGGTCCGGCCGGTGAGCAGTTCACGGGTCGCGCCGAGCACGGCCGCTTCGGTTCCCGCGTCGAGCCTGGCGGTCGGCTCGTCGAGCAGCGCGAGACCCGCCTCGGTACGGGCCAGCGCCCTGGCGAGGCCGAGCCGTTGCCGCTGACCGGCCGAAAGCGGCGCGCCCAGTTCGCCGATCCGGGTGCGGTAGCCGTCGGGCAACCCGCGCACGACCTCGTCGAACGCCGCCGCGCGTGCCGCCGCCTGGACGTCCGGCACCTGGCCCATGGCGATGTTCTCCTCGACGGTCCCGGTGAACAACGTCGGCCGTTGCGGCACCCACGCCGTCCCCGCTCGCCACACAGCCGGATCCAGCTCGCCCAGATCGACGCCGTCGACCAGGACCCGGCCGGACGTCGGCGTGACGAAGCCCAGCAGGACCGCCAGCAGCGTGCTTTTCCCGGAACCGCTGGGCCCCACGAGCGCGACGTGCTCGCCCGCCTCGATCGTCATGTCCACTTCGGACAGTACGGCTTCGCCGCCGTACGCGACGCTCACCTTCTCCAGCACGATCCGCGGCGCACCGCGGCGGGCCACCCGCGAACCCCGGACGACGTCCTCCGAGCGCACGGCCAGCGCCTCGCGCAGCGTGGCGAGCCCTTCGGCGCTGGCGTGGAACTTCGCCCCGGCCGCCCGCAGCGGCAGGTACGCCTCGGGAGCGAGCAGCAGCACGAGTACCGCCGTGTGCACGACCATGCCGCCTTCCAGCAGCCGGAAGCCGATCGGCACCGCGACCAGCGCCACCGAAAGCGTCGCCACCAGTTCCAGCACCAGCGCGGACAGGAACGCGACCCGAAGCGTGCGCATCGTCGCGTCGGTGTGCGCGTCCGCCATCGCCCGCACGGTCTTCGCCTGCGCTTCGGCGCGGCCGAACACCTTGAGCGTGCCGAGCCCGCGCACGACGTCGAGGAAATGCCCGCCCAGCTTGGAAAGCAGTGACCACTGCTTGGCGGTCTTCGCCTTCGTGTGCTGTCCGACCAGGATCGCGAACACCGGGATCAGCGGCAGCGTCGCGAGGATGATCAGCGCCGACGACAGATCCGCGGCGAACAGCCGGACGAGCACCGCGACCGGCACGATCGCCGACAGCACCACCGTCGGCAGGTACCCGGTCAGATAGGCGTCACTCGCGTCGATCCCCTTGGTCACCAGGGTCGCGACCGCGCCGGGGTTCTCCGCCTCCGCGCCGAGAAGCCGTTTGCGCAGCCCGGCCTTGACCTTCGCCGCGAACCGGCCGCCGACGGACCCCTGGACACCCGCGAGCAACGCCCGTACCGCGATGGCGGCCACGAGGGTCCAGGTGACGCCGCCGCCGGTGAGCAGCGTCGCGAGGCCGTCGGCCTGGACGAGGATCGCCGCGGCGGTCAGCGTGCCGAGGACGGCCAGTAGGCCGAAATGGCGGCGCAGTCCGGGAAGGGGTGGCATGCCGGGCTCCTAGAAGTGCAGCAGCGAACGCTGGTCGACGCGGGTGTCGTGCCTGCGCCACGTCACCCACTGCACGGCGGCGATCGCCACGAGCGCGGGAGGCAGGACGAACGTGAGCAGACCGAGCATCTCGGTGCTGGTGGCCGCTTCCGTCAGGCTCAGCGAGAAGCCTCCGTCCACAGAGGACACCAACGTGTCGGGCAGGCGCGCGGTCCCGACGGCGAGCACCGGTGACGCCGACAGCGTCATCGTGGCGACGAGTGCCGTCTTGTGCCGCGCGGAGCGCAAGGCCGCCCAGGCGACGCCCAGCGCGCCGAACGCCAGCACGATCGCGGGCAGCACGGACCACGAAACGGTGGTCTCGACGGCACCCCAGCCGACCGCCACGACCAGGAACGCGAGCGCCGGCGCGAGCAGGGCCTTGGCGATCCGGTTCGCGCGGGCGGTGAACTCCGCCGGTGCCCGGACGGCGAGGAAAGCCGCTCCCTGCAAGGCGAACAGCGCGACGAACCCCGCGCCCCAGAGCAGCGCGTACGGGCTGAACACCGCGAGGACGTCGCCGCTCGGTTTACCGGCCGCGTCGAGCGGGAGCCCGAGGACGAGGTTGCCGAGGAACACGCCCCAGGACACCGCCGTCACCCACGCGCCGACGGTGATCGCCAGCGTCCAGGCACCGCGGCGCGCGTCCGGACGCCTGCTGCGCAGCTGCACCGCCGCGGTGAAGGTGACCAGCCCGAGCAGCAGGGTCACCACCGGGATGTACGCCCCGGCGAACACTTTTCCTTCCAGGTGCGGGAAAGCGCCGAACAGGACGCCGACCGCGGCCACCAGCCACACCTCGTTGGCCAGGAAGAACGGGCCGAACGCGCCGAGCACGCGCCGTCGTCCGGCCTCGTCACGGCCCAGCCTGCCGAGCAGCATGCCGACGCCGTAGTCGTAGCCCGCCAGCGCGAAATAGCCCGCGGTCAGGAAACCGAGCACACACCACCAGAGGATCACCATCGGTCAGACTCCGCTCAGGACGGGAAGTTCGGCACGCGGCGCGGCGGGCTCTTCGACCGCGTCCGGGCCGCGTTTGGCGACCCGCGACATCAGCACCCAGTCGGCGATCGCGAGCACCAGGAACAACAGCGTGAAAGCGATGAAGGAGAACAGGATCTGCCCCGCCGGGATCGCCGCGACGGCGTCGGCGGTGGTCAGCTGCCCGCGGATCAGCCACGGCTGACGCCCGATCTCCCGCACCAGCCAGCCGAGGATCGCCGCGATGAACGGCAACGGGATGGCCAGCACCATCACGTACAGCAGCGGCCGGACCTTGGTGATCCAGTTCCGGAACAGCAGCAGCGTGCCGAGGATCGAAGCCAGGAAGGCGATGAACCCGATCTGGATCATGAAGCCCAGTGAGACACCGACGATGGGATCCGCTCCTTCCAGCTTGCCGGGGTGGTATTCCCCGAGCGGGCCGAACTGGGCGAAGCCGAAGCCGATCACCATCGTGCTGCCGGCCAGCGAGGCGAGCACGCCGATCCGCATCGAGCGCCGGAAGAACTCGATCTCCTTCGTGCGCTTGATGAAGTGGTACGCGCTGACGCCGACCACGAAGAAACCACCGGTCATCAGCGCCGCGCTCAGCACGTGCGGCAGCGAGGCCGTCAGCGCCGGGTTGGTGAACAGCGCACCGAAGTCGTCGAGTTTCAGCACACCGTTCTCGGCGTGCGTGCCGACCGGGTTCTGCAGGAACGAGTTGGCCACCATGATGAACAGCGCCGAGGCGTACGCGGTCAGCGTGACCAGCCAGATCAGCGTCATGTGGACCCATTTGTTCAGCCGCCCCCAGCCGAAGATCCAGAGCCCCAGGAAGGTCGATTCGGCGAAGAAGGCCACCAGCGTCTCGATGGCCAGCGGTGCGCCGAAGACGTCGCCCGCGACCGCGGACAGGCCGGTCCAGGTGAGCCCGAACTGGAATTCCATCACGATTCCGGTGACGATTCCCAGCGCATAATTGATCACGTAAAGCTTGCCCCAGAAGCGAGTCATCCGCGTGAGTTCCGGCTTGCCGCCGAACGCGGAGCGTGTCTGCATCACCGCGACGAGTGTCACGAGCCCCAGTGTGAGCAGCACGAACAGGAAGTGGAACGAGGTCGTCGTCGCGAACTGGAGTCTCGCGATCGGGAGTGCGTCCATGTCGAAGCACTGTATACGTAGGCTGGCTACATGTAGCCACTAAATCTATGAAACCGGGGTGATCTCGGGGACATTCCCTGAGGCCGGTCCGGGAAAGTCCCGGCTACCCTGGTATGCGGCGATGTGTAGACTGTCTATCTATGAAGGCCGACAGCCTGCGCGGGCACCTCGACGCGCTGCTCCTCGCCGTCCTCGACGGCCGGAAGCTGCACGGGTACGCCATCATCGAGGCGCTCCAGCTCCGCAGTGACGGCGCGCTCGACCTGCCGACGGGCACCGTCTACCCGGCGCTTCGCCGTTTGGAGCGCGCCGGATTCCTCGCCAGCGAATGGGACGTCGTGTCCGGCCGCAAACGTCGTACGTACAAGCTCACGCGCTCAGGGCAAAAGGCGCTGGCCGCGGAACGGGCGGAGTGGCAGGAGTTCACCACCGTGATCGGTGGTGTCCTCGGGGGGAGCACGGCATGAGCACGATCGAGGCCTACATCGGCGACCTGGACAGGCGGCTGAACGGGTCGGCGAGGGCGAAGACCGATCTGCTCACCGAGGCAAGGGACGGTCTGGCCGACGCGGCCGAGGCGTACCGCGAAGGCGGTGCCGCCGAGGCGGAAGCCGAACGCCGTGCCGTCGCCGACTTCGGCCCGGCCGCGGTGATCGCCCGCGAGTACCAGGCCGAGCTGGCGTTGCGCGGCGACATCGGCACCTTGTGGAAGGTCATCGTCGGTGTGCCCGTGATCCAGGTGACCTGGGAGCTGGCGCGGATCTGGACCTATGGCGACTGGAGCCGTTCGGGGAAGCCGAATCCGGAGTGGTTCACGGCCGTCATCGAGATCTTCGGCGTCCTGGTCCTCGTTCCGGCCGTGATCGGCGCGGTGTCGCTGTTCGGGGCCCGGCGGCTGGGGCGCAGGCTCGACAGCGTGAGCCTGGGGAAGGTGACGCGGTGGACGGTGGGTGCCGCGGCGGGCACGAACCTGCTGGCGCTGCTGCTGCTCACCGTGAGCACCGCGGTCCTCGATCCGTCGAGGATGAACGTGAGCCTCGTGTGCAACCTGGTGGCGCTCGGCTGGGTCGCCTTCAGTTTCTGGCTGCTCTCACCGGCTTTCCGGCCCCGGCCCGCGCTCGCCGCATGAACGCGATCGAGGCCTACATCGGCGAACTCGACGCCCAGCTGTCCGGGCCGCGGTCGGCGAAAGCCGATCTGCTCACCGAAGCGAGGGACGGTCTGGTCGACGCGGCCGACGCCTACCGCGCGGGCGGTGTGGACGAAGCGGAAGCCGAACGCCGTGCCGTCGCCGACTTCGGCCCCGCCGACCTGATCGCCCGCGACTACCAGGCGGAACTGGGGCTGCGGCGAGACATCCGCGTGCTGTGGGAGCTGATCGCCGGTGTCCCGCTGCTGATTCTCGCCTGGGATCTCGCGCGGGGCTTCGCCGACTGGTCGGCGCTCGGCGCCGCACCGTCCTGGTACCACCGCGCGATCGGCACGGCCGACACGCTGGCGGCGGCGTCCCCGGCCGTCGCGATCGCCGGGCTGCTCGCCGCAAGGCTGGTTTCGCGGCGGACGGCCGGTCCGCGGGTCGCGCGCGCCGTCTCGTGGACCCTGGCCGCGGCCGTCGGGTTGAACCTCGTCGCGGTCGCGACCTACGGCGGCGCGACCGGGCTGCTGGAGCCCGGGCGCATGCTCGTCAGCGTGCCGTGCGCGGCCCTGTCCGGAATCTGGATCCTGTTCAGCATGCGGCTCACGGTCGCCGCGCGGAGTTGGAGAACCACGGCATGACGGTGATCGAGGCCTATCTCGGGGAGTTGCGCGCCCGGCTGGACGGCCCGGCGTCGGCGAAGCGGGATCTGCTGCGCGAAGCGCGGGACGGGCTCGACGACGCCGCGGACGCGTACCGCGACGGCGGCTGGAGCGAACAAGAGGCGCAGCGGCGTGCTGTCGCCGATTTCGGGCCGGTGCACCTGATCGCCAGGGACTACCAGGCCGAACTGGGGATGCACAGCGGCACCCGCACCCTCTGGAAACTGATCCTCGGCGTGCCGCTGATGCAGCTCGCCTGGGAGTTCGCCCGGAAATGGACCTTCGGCGAGTGGTCGCAGCTCGCGCCGACGCCGGGCTGGTACAAGTACATCGCCCAGTTCACCCACGGTTCGGTCTTCATCGTGCCGGTGCTGGGCGTGATCGCCCTCGTCTCCATGCGCTGGCTTTCCCGGCGGATGGACGGTGCCCGGCTGGTCAAGACCGCCGGCGTGCTGATCGGCGAGGCCGTCGGCCTGAACCTGCTTTCGGTGGCGCTGCTGGTGATCGCCACCGGCGTCATCGACGCGTCGAGGCTGTTCCTGTCCGTGCCGTGCGGGATCCTCATGGTGCTCTGGGTCGTGGTCAGCGTGCGACTCGCCTTGCTGGCGCGACGATCGTGGCGTTCGTGTGCCACGATCGTCGCGTGACGACCGCCCTGATCTATCTCGTAGTCATGCTGCTGGTGGCCGCGGTGGTGTTCCTGCTGGCCGCCGTGGTGTTCGGCCGGGGTGAGGAGCTGGCCCCGCTGCCGCCCGGCAGCTCGCCGACCAGGCTGCCCGCCGAGGACATCACCGCCGAGGACGTCCACGCCGTCCGCTACCAGATGGTGCTGCGCGGCTACAAGATGTCCGAAGTGGACTGGGTGATGCGGCGGCTCGGCGTCGAGATCGAGGAGCTGCGCGCCAAGGTGGCCGAGCTGGAGGCCGAACGCGAGGGCGCCAGGTGACCGATGTCGTCGTCTCCGTCGACGTCGCGGTACCGGCCGGGACGGCTTGGCTCGCCCTGACCGATTGGGAACGCCAGGGCGAATGGATGCTCGGCACCGAGGTCGAGGTCGTCGAAGGCAACGGGCGCAGCGTGGGCTCGAAGCTGTCGGCGTTCACCGGCGTGGCCGGGATCGGGTTCACCGACACCATGGAGATCACCGGCTGGGAACCTCCGCTGCGCTGCGTCGTGCGGCATACCGGCAAGATCGTGCAGGGCACCGGGGTGTTCCAGGTGATCGAGAAGGGGCCGCACGCGTCGACCTTCGTCTGGGCGGAGCATCTGAGGCCGCCGTTCGGCGTCGTCGGGCGGCTCGGCTGGCCGGTCGCGAAGCCGGGCTTCGAACTGGGACTGCGGCTGTGCCTGCAGAGATTCGTGAAGTACGCGGAGGGGTACCGGGTTGGCTGAGGCGGGTCTGCTGGGCGCGGACGGGATCAAGCGGTGTTCGTGGGGCAACTCGGCCCCGGACTACGCCGAGTACCACGACACCGAATGGGGTTTCCCGCTCCACGGCGACGAAGAACTGTACGAACGCCTGTGCCTGGAGTCGTTCCAGTCCGGGCTTTCGTGGATCACGATCCTGCGGAAACGGGAGTCGTTCCGGAAGGCGTTCGAGAAGTTCAAGCCCGAGAAGGTCGCGGCCTTCACCGACGACGACGTCGCTCGTCTCATGGAAGACGCTTCGATCGTGCGGAACCGGGCGAAGATCCTGGCGGCGATCAACAACGCGCGGGCGATCGAGGAACTCGACGGTTCGCTGGACGACCTGCTGTGGTCGTTCGCGCCCTCTTCGCACACCCGGCCGCGGCGGATGGCCGACGTCCCGGCGATCACCGACGAGTCGAAGGCGATGGCGAAGGAACTCAAGAAGCGCGGTTTCGTGTTCCTCGGGCCGACGACCTGTTACGCGCTGATGCAGGCGACGGGGATGGTCGACGACCACGTGAAGGACTGCTTCCGGGCCGGCTCGTGAGTGGCTGGGACGGTTGTCGAGGGGTAAGTCAACGGTGTCGTGGTCGCCGGCGCCCGTGTCGCGAAAGCCACTTTCGCGACGCCTGATGTCCCGAAAGTGGCTTTCGCGACGCGTTCGGCAGGCGGACGCCCCGCGAAGGGCCCCTTACCTACCCTCAGAGTAGGCAAGGAGGCCTTCACGGACCGGCAGAGCGCGGTGACCCCCTGCGCCACGTTTTGCCTTACCCCTCGATAGAGCCGTCCTAGCGGCTCACGAGGGTTACTTGCCCTGGAAGTTCGGCTTGCGCTTGCCCACGAAGGCCTCGACGGCCTCGGTGTGGTCGGCGGTCGCGCCGAGCGCGGTCTGGGCCTCGTCTTCGGCCGCCAGCGCGGTTTCGAGGGACGACTCCGCGGCGACCGACAGGACGTTCTTGATCTTCGCGTACGCGACCGTCGGGCCGGCCGCGAGCTTCGCGGCGACCTTCTGCGCGCGGGCGGCCAGTTCCTCGTCGGGGACGACCTCGCTGACCAGGCCGAGCGTCAGCGCCTCGGCGGCGTCGACCGTGCGCGCCAGCAGCATCAGCTCGGCCGCACGGCCGAGACCGATCAGCCGCTGCAGCGTCCACGAGGCGCCCGAGTCCGGGCCGAGGCCGACGTTCGCGAACGCCATCAGGAAGTTCGCCGAGGTCGCGGCGATCCGGAGGTCGCTCGCGTACGCGAAGGCCGCGCCCGCGCCGGCCGCCGGGCCGTTCACCGCCGCGATGACCGGCTTCGGCATCCCGACGATCGTCTTGACGATCGGGTTGTAGTGCTCCTTGACCGTGTGTAGCGGCGCGGGGTCACCCGCCTGCAGCAGCCCGACGTGCTCCTTCAGGTCCTGCCCGGCGCAGAACGCCTTGCCCGAACCGGTCAGCACGACCGCCCGGACACTGTCGTCGGCCGCGGCCTCGGTCAGGCCCGCCAGCAGCAGTTCCTTGAGTTCGACGGTCAGCGAGTTGTACGCCTGCGGCCGGTTCAGCGTGAAGGTGCGCACGCCGTCGGCGTCGGCGGTCAGCAGAACGTCGGATGTGGTCACGGGATCTCCTAGTCGGCGAAACTGCGGTCTGAGAGGAGTCTTTCAGCCTCGCGAGCCGCATACCAGCACCGATACGGCGGCAAAAGATCGGTCCGCGTTCGCGCTCGGCCGCTGATGAGGGACAATGGACAGTAGACCCGGCTGGCTTTGACGAGCGCGACCCGGGCGCGCCGGTTGAGACGGAGGGAGCACGCTATGGCGGCCATGAAGCCCCGGACCGGAGATGGTCCCCTCGAAGTGACTAAGGAGGGGCGGGGCCTCGTGATGCGCGTACCACTCGAAGGTGGTGGGCGTCTCGTCGTCGAACTCTCCGCGGAAGAAGCGAAGGATCTCGGCGCGGCCCTGCAGGAGGTCACCGGCTGAGCCGGACCGCACCAACGTTCAACCACCCGCACCCCGGTCTCCCTTCGGAGGCCGGGGTCGCGGTTCATCTGCGCCCGGAGGTCGCTCACTGTGCGTAACCCGCTACCCCCCGTTCCGGGGAAGCTGCTCGAACTCGAGGTCTCGGACGACCTACGGCGCGGAACGCCGCTGGCCACGCTGATCGCCGCGCCGTCCGAAGAGGACGGTGACGCCGGACTCGCGGAGATCGGCGGCGTGCGGCCCACCGGCAAGGCCGGTGACGTGCAGACCGTGCCGACGGGCGCCGTCCGCTGGCTGGCGGGTGTCGGCGACGGTGAGCCGAAGCAGTACCGCAAGGCCGGTGCCGCGCTGGTCCGCGCCGTTTCGTCGGCGCTGGAAGAAGACGTCAAGGCGGGGGAGAAGGCGTTCCGCGCCTTCGCCGTCGAGCTGCCCGAAGACGCGGGCACCGAGCACGTCGAGGAACTCGCGTTCGGGCTGCTGCTCGGCGGTTACCGGTTCACGGTGACGGCCGAGGAGCCGAAGCCGACCTTGCGGACCGTGCGCTTGATCACACGTCACGAGGTCGACCTGGATCGGGTCCGCGAACTCGCCGCGGCCGCCGCGTTCGCGCGCGACCTGGCGAACACGCCGTCGAACGTCAAGACGCCGGCCTGGCTCGCCGACACGGCCGCCCGGGTCGCCGGTGGCATCCCGAACCTGACCGTGACGGCACGGGACGAGAAGTGGCTGGCCGAGCAGGGCTTCGGCGGCGTCCTCGCCGTCGGCGGCGGGTCGGCCGCGCCGCCGCGGCTGATCGAGCTGGAATACCGGCCGCGCGGGGCGACGACGCATCTGCTGCTGGTGGGCAAGGGCATCACCTTCGACACCGGCGGTCTTTCGATCAAACCCGCCGATGGCATGCACCTCATGCGCACCGACATGGCGGGCGGCGCGGCGATCATCGCCGCGGTCCGCGCGATCGCGGCGCTGCGCCTGCCGGTGAAGGTGACCGGGCTGGTGCCCGCCGCCGAAAACCACGTGTCCGGTTCGTCGTACCGGCCTGGCGACATCGTCCGGCACTACGGCGGCAAGACCACCGAGGTGGGCAACACCGACGCCGAGGGCCGCATGGTCCTGGCCGACGCGCTCGTCTACGGCATCAAGAAGCACAAACCGGACGCGGTGATCGACGCGGCGACCCTGACCGGCGCCATGAAGGTCTCGCTCGGCGTCCGCACCGGCGGCGTCTTCGCCACCGAAGACGCGCTCGCGGACCGGATCACGAAGGCGGGCGAGCGGGTCGGCGAGGCGTGGTGGCGGATGCCGCTGCTGGAGGACCTAGCCGAGACCGTGCAGAGCTCGCTCGGTGACGTCCGGCAGGCGCCGGGTGGCCCCGGCGGCATCGTCGCGGCGCTGTTCCTGCGGGAGTTCGTCGGCGACGTGCCGTGGGCACATCTCGACATCGCCGGCCCCGCGCGGGCCGACAAGACCTACGCCGACGTCGTGCCCGGGGCCACCGGTTTCGCGGCGCGGACACTGGTCGAACTGGTCGCCTCCTACGCCTGACCTGCGGTTACCTGCGGGGCGGGAGCAAGGGACCTTTGCTACCGCTCCGCAGGTCGACCTTGGGCATGGGCTGGGTCGGCGCGTCCCCGGCATGGGCGGTGAGCCGTCGGGCGATCCCGGTCGCGGGTCCGGTCAGGTACCGGAACACGAGCCACGCCGTGACCGAGCCGAGGACGAGCCCGGCGAGCACGTCGTGCGGATAGTGCGCGCCGACGAAGACTCGTGAGAAGCCCATCAGCAGGGCGCCCGGGAGCACCCACGGCGCGAGCCGGCGCCAGGCGAGTGCCAGGCCGACGGCGGCGGCCGCGGCGATCGTGGAGTGGTTGCTCGGGAAGGACCAGTCACCGGCCGGCGGGCAGTCGACGAGCGTGACGAGGTTCCGGCACGGCCGGTCCTCCTGGATCACGCTCTTCAGGCCCTCGCTGATCAGGTACGCGATCGCGGTCGCGGCAGGCGGCAGCAGCGCCATGGCGATCCGGACGGGCGAGGTGCGCGCCCGCCACAACATCCAGGCGAAGAGCCCCGCGAAGACGAGCAGTCCTGCTTCGGTGAACAGGATTCCTGTCGCCTGAAGCCAGTTCGGGCTCTCACCCGCCAGCTCCACGATGTCGTCGTACATTCACCCGAAGTTAGCGAAAACGACGTGCCCGCGTGGTGGACGAACGTCGATGATCGACCCTGACGATCGTCACCAACGTTGCGCGCGGACCCGCTCACGGAAGCGCAGGACGGCGGGCGGCAGGACGACATCGCGGCGCCAGGCCAGTCCGATGGTCCGCCCGACCGGCGGCACCAGCGGGACCTCGACGACCCCCGCCGGGCTGCCCGGCTCGAAACGGGGGAGCAGCGCGACGCCGAGCCCGGCCGCGACCAGGCCGCGGACGGTGTCGGACTCCTGGCCCTCGAACGCGATCTTCGGTTCGAAGCCGGCCTTGGCGCACAGTTCGTCGGTGATGGTGCGGAGGCCGTAGCCGGTTTCGAGGAGCACGAACTCCTCGTCCTCGAGGTCCTCGATGGCGGCACTGGGCCGGTCCGCGAGGCGGTGCGACGTCGGCACGGACAGGAAGATCTCCTGCTCGGTGAGGACGGCTGCGTCGAGCAGCGGGTCGTCGACGGGGGCGGGCGCGAGCAGCGCGAGGTCGAGCTCGCCGCTGGTCAGCCGGTCGACCATGTCCTGACGTGACCCCTGGACCAGGGTGAACCGGACGCCCGGATGGTCGGCGCGATAGCCGCGGAGCAGCGTGGGGACCAGCGACCTGCCGAGCAGGTGCAGGAAGCCGAGGACGACGTGGCCGGATTCGGGGTCGACCTCTTCGCGGGCCTGGCGGACTCCGGCGTCGACGGCGGCGAGCGCGCGTTCGGCCGCATCGGCCAGCAGCTCGGCGGCCCGGGTGAGCCGGATGCCGCGTCCGTCGGGGACCGTGAGCGGGGCGCCGAGGGCGTCGCCGAGCGCCGAGATCCGGCGGCTTACCGTGGGCTGGGGGACGCCGAGCAGTTCGGCCGCGCGTGTGACGTTCGTCGTGCGGCGGAGTGCGGTGAGCAGAGCGAGCTGTGGGGCTAGCTGGGCGGTCATCCTTTCATTCAGCACGGTATCGATTGTGGCAGATGAGCGTATTAGACGTATCGTTTAGCCAGGCTTAGCTTCGGATCCGTGCCTGCCATCGGAACCACCCGCCGCGTGACGATCGCCGTCGCCGCGGCCGGGATCTCCTCGTTCGCGCTGCTCTACGCGCCGCAGCCGGTGCTGCCGCAGCTGGCCGAGCAGTATCACCTCGACCCCGGTGGCGCTTCGCTCGCGGTGAGCGTGGCGACCGGTGCGCTCGCGATCGCCGTGCTGCCCATCGCGGCGCTGTCGGAGGTCGTGGGGCGGCGTCCGGTGATCATCGCTTCGGTGATCGCGTCGGTCGTGTTCGGTTTCCTGCTGCCGCTGGCGCCCAGCTATCCGGCGCTGCTCGTGCTCCGGGCGCTGCAAGGGGTCGCGATCGCGGGGTTCCCCGGAGTGGCCGCCGCCTACCTCGCGGAACGGCTCGGCAAGGCCGGGCTCGCGGCGGCGGTGGGCGCGATGATCGCCGGGAACACCATCGGCGGCATGATCGGACGGCTCGCCGCCGGGTTCACCGCCGGACCGTTCGGCTACCACGGCGCGCTGATCGTGGTCGCGGGGATCGGGCTGGTCTGCACGGTGGTCACGGTGCTGGCCCTGCCGCCGGGGGAGCAAGGGACCTTTGCTACCACTTTCGCGGATCGCCGCAGGTCAGAGCGGCTGCGCGAGCAGGCCAGGGCGGTGCTGGCCGGGCTCGGCGCGGCGGTGCGGAAGCCGGTCCTGCTGGCCCAGTACGCGGTCGCGCTGCTGGCGATGGGCTCGTTCGTCGCGCTGTACAACGCCGCCGGATTCCGCCTGACCGGCGAGCCGCTGAACCTCTCGCCCGCGATCGCGTCGCTCGTCTTCCTCGCGTACGCGATGGGCTCGGTCTCGTCGGCGACGGCGGGCAAGCTCGTCGGCCGGTTCGGCCGCCGCCGCGCGCTCGTCGGTGCCCTGCTGCTCACGATCGCGGGCGCCGCGCTGACACTGTCCGACTCGCTGCCCATGGTCGTCGCCGGGTTCGTGGTGCTGACCGGCGCGTTCTTCGCCGCGCACGCCGTCGCCAACGGCTGGGCCGCCGCGGAGGCGCCCGAGAACGCACGAGGCCAGGTGGGCGGGCTCTACACGCTTTCGTACTACCTCGGCAGCAGCGTCGGGGGCGCCGTCGGCGCGACCGTCTACGGGCACGCGGGCTGGACCTGGCTGATCGTGCTCACCGCCGCCTGGCTCGCCGCCGCCGCGGTGGCCGTGGTCGCGGTGGTCCCCAAGTCCGTGAAGGCCTCCTTGCGGGACTCTGGGTCCCTCAAGGAGGCCTTCACGGAACGCGTCTGAAAGCGGTAGCAAAGGTCCCTTGCTACGCGATCGCGGCGACCAGCAGCCCGCCGCCCACCGGCAACAGCGCCGGGACCAGCCGCTCGTCCTCGCGGAACGCCCGCGCGACCTCCCGCAGCGCGAGGGTGTCCGGATCACGTCGTGAGGGATCGGTCACCCTGGTCCCCGAGACGTTGTGGAACGCCAGTATCCCGCCGGGCCGCAGCAGCGAGACGGCCTTCTCGTAGCAACTCGGGTACTCGACCGGCGCCGAATCGACGAACACCAGGTCGTAGCCGCCGGGGGTGAGCCGGGGGAGGACGTCGAGCGCGCGCCCCATGATCAGGCGGGTCCGCCCCGGCGCGTAGCCGGCCTCGCGGAACGCCGCCCGCGCCGCCCGGTGGTACTCCGGCTCGATGTCGATCGAGGTGAGGATCCCGTCGTCGACCATGCCGCCGAGCAGGCACAACCCGCTCACCCCGGCCCCGGTCCCGACCTCGACGACGGCCTTCGCCCGCAGCGTCGTGGCGAGAAACCGCAGAGTCGCACCCGCGCCCGCGCTCAGCGGGCCGCATCCCAGATCGGCCGACCGCGCCCGCGCGGCGGCCAGAACCTCGTCGTCGGGGACGTAGCCGTCGACGAGGTCGGCGTCGGCGGCCTCGGCAGGCGAGCCCGCATGCGTCCCGGAATTCACACGCGGAGGTTAGCGCTGCCTATCGTCAAAAGAGCGAAGACTCCCTGGTACCGACTTCTCAGCCTCCTCTCAGTCCAGTCTCACTAGAAACATAAGCAGGCCGGACAGACTGGTCCTCGACAACGGGAACACCGTGCTCATCGCCCGCGTTGGGTGGAGTAGTTGGGAGAAGACGCTGATGGAGGTGCCTACTTCCCCGATGCAGGAAACGATGCAGGACCAGCACGCGGACCAGGTCACGCCGGTGACGGTGGACGAGGCCGCATGGACGCCGCCCTCGTGGGACGAGGTCGTGCGTGAGCACGCCGACCGCGTGTACCGGCTGGCGTACCGCCTGACCGGTAACGCCCACGACGCCGAGGACCTGACGCAGGAGACCTTCATCCGGGTCTTCCGCTCGCTCGCCTCCTACAAGCCCGGCACGTTCGAAGGCTGGCTGCACCGCATCACCACGAACCTCTTCCTCGACATGGCCCGCCGCCGCTCGCGTGTGCGGATGGAAGGCCTCCCCGAGGACACCGACCGCATCGTCGGTGACGACCCGAGCCCCGAGCAGGTCTATTCGGACACGCACCTCGACCCGGACCTGCAGGCCGCGCTCGACGAGTTGCCGCCCGAGTTCCGTGCCGCGGTCGTGCTGTGCGACGTCGAAGGCCTCTCGTACGAGGAGATCGGCGCCACCCTCGGTGTCAAGCTCGGCACCGTGCGCAGCCGGATCCACCGCGGCCGCCAGGCGCTTCGCGCTTCTTTGGAGCGTCGTCGCGCCGCGGCGCAGGAGTCTGCGAAGGTGGGGGTATGACCGCACCGCGAGGTTGGGGACTCCCCGAGTCGCATCTGCTTCCGGACGCCATCGTCGCCTTCGTGGACGGCGAGCTGTCCCTCGGCGCCCAGGACAGGGCTTCGGCGCATATCGCCCGTTGCCAGTCCTGCGCCGCCGAAGTGACCGCCCAGCGCCAGGCCGTCGCGGCCGTGAAGCAGGCGGGAGCCCCGTCGATGTCGGCGGGTTTCCTGGCCAGCCTTTGCTCCATCCCGCAGAACACCGAACTTCCCGGCACCCCGGACAACCTGGCGATGACCGCCGACGGTCAGCTGGTCGCCATCCAGCGGCCCGACCGGGTCGCCGGCCTTCGCGACACCGGGGTTCTGGGCGGGACCGCGCCGTTGGGATCAACGGCGCCGCTGGGCCAGTCGCCGAACGTGCTCGGCGGCGGGCGGTTCGGCCTCGCCCGGCGGAAGTACGCGCAGGGCGCCGGAGTCGTCGTTTCGGGTCTGGTGCTGAGCGCGCTCGCCCTCGTCGCGACCTCGGGTGACGGCACCGAAGAGCAGCCGAACACCGGTTTGACCCCGCCGCAAGGCGTCAACGCCGGGCTGCTGCCCGCGCAGCTGGGCGGCGCCCAGCCGGAGCCGCCGCGCAGCACCACGCCGAGTCCGAGCACGTCCAGCGTGCCCATGCCGGTGTCCGCCCGCTGATCCGCTCCGTCAGGGCGTGACGAAGCAGATCGTCGCGCCCTTGAACTTCGAGGTCCCGTAGTTCGCGTAGGAGACGACTTCCGTCGTGCCCTCGGCGCACGGACTGTTCTCCGGAAAGACCTCGCTGATCCTCAGCCGCGCCGACCCGCAGTCCTTCAGCGGCGGCGGGGTCTTCGTCCCGATATCGTCGAAACACAACCCGACCTGGGCGTTGATCGCCAGGCACAGGCCGACGCCTTTCCCGCGCAGCGGCGTCTGGACGGCGTACTTGTAGAAGCCTTCCTTGCAGTTCCAGTCGCCTTCGTCGACCCCGGCGATGCCCACCGTGTACGGCACTCCCGGTGAATCGCACGGAGCCGGGACCGCGTCGGCCTCCTCGCCGGATCCGGTCAGCACTGCGCAGTCGCCCTCGGTCAGCGCTTTGGCCTGCTTCTCCGGCCCCGCGATGTTGTTCAGCGTGATGATCACGGCGAACCCGCCGACGGCCACGACGAGCGAGGCGGCGAACAGGATCATTTGGACCTTGAAGGAGAAGCCCTTCTTCTTCGGCGGCTGCTGTGACCATTGCTCCGACATGCCCGTGAGACTGCCAGACCCGATACACGGTTTCCTCATGTGTCACATTTCTCGCCGGGTTCGGGGAATCAACGCGCACTTCACCGTGGTCACGGCAGAATCCCGGGTGAGGCTTGGCGTACTCTCGCGTCCGGCCAACCTGATCTCAGCCCCGGGGAATGATGACCGAGCAGCCGAACGCGAATCCGCAGCAGCCTGGGGATCGGCTGGCGCCGCGCCCGCTGGCCCGGCCCGCCGTCGATCCGGCGCAGGCGGCCACGTTCGGCAGGCCGCGCGGTGTCGACGGTGCCTTCGACAAGCTGTACCAGCCCGGCACCAACGGTCAGTCCGCGCCGGGCTTGAACCTCGCGCCCCCGACGCCGGAATCGCTCGCCGAGGCCTTCCGCCGCCCACCGGGCGCCGAAGGTGTCGTGCTGGAGCGGCCGCACGGGACCAACGGCGCCGAACCGTCCGCGAACGGCGCCGAAGGCCCGCTCTGGACCACGACCTCGGATCCCTGGCGCGACCCGTCGTCCGGCGCGGTGCTGGCCGGGCCCGCCGTGCACCAGGACTCGGATGAGGAGAAGGACGCCAAGCGCCCGCAAGGCGCGCTGCTGAGCCTTCCGGAGGTCCTTTTCGGGCGGCGTGTGCAGACGAAGGCGCTGGCGATGCTCGCCGCGGTCGCGCTCGTCATCGGTGCCGCCGGCGGGCTGATCGGCTGGTGGTTCGCCGACACCGGTACCGAACTGACCGGACAGGCCAGCATCTCCGAAGCCGACGCGGCCAAGGAACGTCCGGCGGGCTCGATCGCGGACATCGCCCACCGGGTGGCGCCCACCGTGGTCTCGCTCGAAGTGTTCAAACCCGGCGCCGAAGCCGGTCAGCAGGGCTCCGGCGTCGTCATCGACACCCAGGGCTACGTGCTCACGAACGAACACGTGATCTCCGCCGCGACGGCCGACGCGGCCACCAAGGTCACCGCCGTGTTCTTCGACGGCAAGCGCGTCGAGGCGAAGGTCGTCGGCGCCGACCCCAAGACCGACCTCGCCGTGGTCAAGGTCGACGTCAAGAACCTGACCGCGCTGCAGGTCGGGAAGTCGTCCGACCTCGCCGTCGGCGACTCCGTGATCGCCGTCGGTTCGCCGCTGGCGCTGCAGAACTCGGTCACCGCGGGCATCGTGAGCGCGCTCAACCGCCCGGTGACCGCCGGTGGCGACGGCGGCAGCGCGCCGGTGATCTACGAGGCCATCCAGACCGACGCCGCGATCAACCACGGCAACTCGGGCGGCGCGCTCGTCGACGCGACCGGCGCGCTGGTCGGGATCAACTCCGCGATCCGCTCGTCCAGCGCCGAAGGCGGCAGCATCGGCATCGGGTTCGCCATCCCCAGTGACTACGCGGTGAAGATCGCGAAAACACTGATCAAGGACGGCAAGGTCGTCCACCCCGACATCGGCATCAACGCTTCGTCGACCGTCGCGGGCTCCAGCACCATGGGCGCACAGGTCCGCAACGTCGCCCCTGGCGGCCCCGCGGCCGCCGCCGGGATCAAAGAAGGCGACGTCATCACGGAGGTCGGCGGACGGCTCGTGCGCGACTCGGCGGAACTGCTCGTCGCGGTCCGCGCCCGCGAAGTCGGCGAAGTCGTCCCTGTCCGCCTTGTCCGCGATGGGTCTTCTCTCGTCGTCGACGTGAAACTGGCCTCGGACTAGCGGGTTCGGGCGGGTACCCTGAACGGGGAAGACGCCGAGGCGGAGGTTCACACGGGTGTTCGAGAGTGTCGGCTGGGGAGAGATCCTCATCATCGTCGTCGCGGGTCTTTTCATCCTCGGTCCGGAACGGCTGCCCGAAGCGGCGTCCTGGGTGGCGAAGAGCGTCCGCAAGGTCCGCGACTTCGCGACCGGCGCCAAGACGCAGCTGCGCGAGGAGATGGGCCCGGAGTTCGATCAGCTGCGCAAGCCGCTGGAGGACCTGAGGGGCCTGCGGAACTTCGACCCGAAGCGGGTCGTCACCCAGCACCTGTTCGACGGTGACCCGGATCCGCTGGGGATCAACAACATCAACGGCACCAATGGCGCCAACGGGACCAACGGTGCCGCCAAGCCCAACGGCTACCCGGCGACCGCTTCGCAGCCCGAGCCGCTGAAGCCGGGGGAGCGCCCGCCGGTCGACCCGGACGCCACCTGACCCCTCATGCATTCAGTCCTCTGGATGCGGTCCTTGCGTGTGCAAGTACCGCGTCCAGAGGACTGAATGCGTAAGCAGCGGGTGCTTAGCGGCCCGCGGGGGTGACGTTCAGCATCATCCCGGCCAGCCCGCGCGCCCGGACGGTCAGCTTCTTCGCCGCCTCCTTGAGCACGAGCGACGCCGGCGCGTCCGGCTCGGCCAGCACGATCGGCGTCCCGGCGTCGCCGTTGGAGACCACCCGCGGGTCCATCGGGACCTGCCCGAGCAGCGGCACGGTCGACCCGACCGACTTCGACAGCGAGTCGGCCACGGACTGCCCGCCGCCGGAGCCGAAGATCTCCATCCGCTGGCCGTCGGGCGTCTCCAGCCACGACATGTTCTCGATGACCCCGGCCACGCGCTGCCGCGTCTGGAGCGCGATCGCGCCCGCGCGCTCGGCCACCTCGGCGGCCGCCTGCTGCGGGGTGGTGACGACCAGGATCTCCGCGTTCGGGATGAGCTGCGCCACCGAGATCGCGATGTCGCCGGTGCCCGGCGGCAGATCCAGCAGCAGGATGTCGAGGTCGCCCCAGAACACGTCGGCGAGGAACTGCTGCAGCGCGCGGTGCAGCATCGGCCCGCGCCACACGACGGGCTGGTTGCCCGGGGTGAACATGCCGATCGAGATGACCTTCACGCCGTGCGCCTGCGGCGGCATGATCATGGTGTCGACCTTGGTCGGCTTCTCCCGCGCGCCGAGCATCCGCGGCACCGAGTGCCCGTAGATGTCCGCGTCGACCACGCCGACGGAAAGCCCGCGTTCGGCCATCGCGGCCGCGAGGTTCACCGTCACCGAGGACTTGCCGACACCGCCCTTGCCGGACGCGACGCAGTAGACCCGCGTCAGCGAGCCCGGCTGCGCGAACGGGATCACCGGCTCCGCGGCGTCACCGCGCAGCGATTTCCGCAGCTCCGTGCGTTGCTCGTCGCTCATCACGTCGAGCTCGACCCGGACGTCGCTGACGCCGGGGAGCTTCTTGACGGCTTCGGTGGTGTCGTTGGTCAGGGTCGCCTTCAGCGGGCAGCCGGCGACCGTCAGGTAGATCCCGACGGTGACCACACCGTCCGAGCCGACCTCCACGTCCTTGACCATGCCGAGTTCGGTGATCGGTTTCTTGATCTCCGGGTCGTACACGGCCTTCAGCGCGGTGCGGACATCGTCGACGCTGGGGAGTTGCTGCGTACTGGTCACAGGTCCATGTTACGTACCGGTAGGCGAAGCTGGTCGAACCCGCCTGGCCGAAAACCTCGGGATCACGGCGGCAGGGCGTCCAGAGGGTAAGAAGTGACTGCTTGGCGCCCTGGTTACCGAAGATCAAGTACCGGTAGGCGCGCGGTCGGGTTTGGCCTTGCGCGGCTTGGCGTCGAGATCCTCGCGGAGCCGGTCGAGTTCGCCCCGCAGGAAGTCCCGCGTGGCGACCTCGCCGAGCGCGATCCGCAGCGACGCCAGCTCCCGCGCGAGGTATTCGGTGTCGGCCTTGGTCTGCGCGGCGCGGTTCCGGTCCTCCTCCAGGGAGACGCGGTCGCGGTCGTCCTGCCGGTTCTGCGCCAGCAGGATCAGTGGCGCGGCGTACGCGGCCTGCGTCGAGAACGCCAGGTTCAGCAGGATGAACGGGTACGGGTCCCATCGCAGTGAGACCGCGACCAGGTTCAGCACGATCCAGATGATGACGATCAGCGTCTGCCAGAACAGGTACTTGCCGGTGCCGAGGAACCGCGCGATCCGTTCGGTGAACCGGCCGAACGAATCGGGGTCGATGTTCAGCCTGAACCGGCTCTGGCCGCGGGGCTGGTCCAGCCGCCGCCCGGACAAAAGTTCAGGCACGTTCGGTCTCCTCGGTGATCTCGCCGGTGATGTCGTGCAGCCCGGTCTCGCGCCAGTCCTCCGGGAGCAGGTGGTCGAGGACGTCGTCGACGGTGACCGCGCCGAGCAGGTGGTCTTCGGCGTCCACCACCGGCCCGCAGGTGAGGTTGTAGGCGGCGAAGTACCGCGTGACCTCGGACAGCGAAGCGTTCGGCTTCAGCGCGGGCAGCTGGGAGTCGATGGCGCTCGCCACCATCTCGGCGGGTGGTTCGCGCAGCAGCCGCTGGAAGTGGACGACGCCGACGAACCGCCCGGTCGGCGTCTCGGTCGGCGGACGGCAGACGAACACCATGCTCGCCAGCGCCACCGGGAGGTCGGCGTTGCGGATGTGCGCGAGCGCCTCGGCGACCGTGGCGTCCGGCGTCAGCACCACCGGCTCCGGGGTCATCAAGCCGCCCGCGGTGTCGGAGGAGTACTCCAGCAGCCGCTTCACCGGTGCCGACTCCTCGGGTTCCATCAGCTCCAGGAACCGGTTCTGCTCGGCGGGCGCCAGCTCGGCCAGCAGGTCGGCGGCGTCGTCGGGATCCATCGCTTCGAGGATGTCGGCGGCGCGTTCCTCGGCGAGGTAGGACAGCAGTTCCTTCTGGTCGTCTTCGGGAAGCTCCTCGATGACGTCGGCGAGGTGTTCGTCGTCCATCGCGTCGGCGACCTCGTGCCGTCGTTTGAGCGGCAGGTCGCGGACCGTGGCGGCGACGTCGGCCGCGCGCATGGTGTCGAACAGCATCAGCAGCTGCGCCGCGCCCTGGGTCTGGCCGGTCAGGTCGGTGAGGCCGAGCCCGGACACCTCCGCCCACGGCAGCACCTGCATCGCCGATCGTCGTCTGCCGAGGCCGAGCCTGCTCGACCGTTCCCGGATCGCGAGTTTGGCGAGCACCCAGTCCCGCGTGCGCGTCGGCTCCATGCCGGCGTCGACGACGGTGACCCGGGTGTCCGAGCCGGCGAGGGTGGCGTGCGCGTCGAACAGCTGCCCGACCACCAGCACCTCGTTGGGCCGCTGGTGGAACCGCCGCATGTTCACCGATCCGGTGGCGAGCGTGATCGCGCTGGGTTCGATCGAGGTCACGCGCAACATCGGCACGAACACCCGCCGCCTCGTCGTCAGCTCGACGACGATGCCCAGGATTCGTGGCGGTTGCTGGTCCAGGCGCAGGCCCGCCACGAGGTCCCGCACCTTGCCGATCGATTCACCATCGGGGCCGAAAACCGGCAAACCGGCCAGCTGAGCTGCGAATACCCTGTTCACGGCTGCCATGCCCGAAGGTTATCCGCTCCCGGGGCCGGAGACGATTCGTGTGATCACCGCAATGCCCAGGCGGCGATTCCGGGAACGGCGGCGTAGGCCGGGTCTTCGGCGAGACTTTCGGGCGATGCGCCCTCGGCGAGGTCTTCGTACAGCCAGGTCCAGTTCTGCACCGCGCGGACCAGCGTCCACTCCCGCGCACGTCCGGCGTCCACCCCGGCGGCCGCGGCGAACCACGCGAGCTTTTCGTCCATTGTGGACTCTTCTGCCCGGTTCCAGAGGATCGAGATCGCGCCGAACTCGAGATCGCCCGAAAGCGGCTTCGGGTCGATCACCAGCCACGGTTCACGGTCCCCGGCGAGGACGTTCTCGAAATGGAGGTCCTCGTTCACCATCAGCTCACCGGCCTCCGGTCCGAGCCGCGCGCAGATCTCCACCGCGGCGTCGATGTATTCGCGATCGAACGGTTCCCCCAGTTCGCTCCAGGTCTCCGGGAGTTCCGCGACCAGTTCCGCGGCTTCCTCGCGAAGGGAACGCCGCAGCGTGGCGGGAGCGGGGACGGCCAGCCGTCGCGCCAGGGCGCCGACGGTCTCGACGGCCTCCTGGATCGGCTCGGTTTCGAGCGACCGGCTCGCGTCGAGCCGCTCCAGGAGGAGGACGCCGTCCTCGGGCACGTTGTCGTACATCAGGACCGCGCCCTGACCGGCCCAAGTGGACAGTGCGAGCGGTTCGTCGTCGGATTCCTCGTGCGGCCAGCCGAGTTTGAGGATCGCGGGGGAGCCGTCCGTGCGGCGCACGGGCTGCGCGACGCCGACGAAGCCGTGCATGGCCTCGCCGTCGTATTCCAGCTGCCACTTCGCGGTGTACTTCTCGGCGAGGAACGGGAGGGAATCGAGCCACTCGGCGGCTCCCGGTCCGAGGTCGGCGGCGCGGTCGAGGAACTTGGGCGGGATCTTGAAACCGGTCACGAACCCACCTTGGCAGGCCTGTCCACCGTGTTTCCCTCGTGACCCGCCGGGCGTACCGTGAACAGCGAGAACAACCCCGGGAGCAGCCATGGTGGTGGAGATTCTCAGTGCGATCGCCGTCGCGGGCGGTGCTTGGCTCGCGACCAGCCTTCGCGTGGTGAAACAGTACGAACGCGGTCTCGTGTTCCGGTTCGGGCGGGTGCGCCCCGCCATCCGGCAGCCGGGGCTCGCGCTGCTGGTGCCGATCGCGGACCGGCTGCAGAAGGTCAACATGCAGATCGTCACGATGCCGATCCCCGCGCAGGACGGCATCACCCGCGACAACGTCACCGTGCGGGTGGACGCGGTCGTGTACTTCAAGGTGATCGACCCGGTGCTGGCCGCGGTCAACGTCCAGGACTACCGCTCGGCCGTCGGCCAGGTCGCGCAGACCTCGCTGCGGTCCATCATCGGCAAGAGCGACCTCGACGACCTGCTGTCGAACCGGGAACGGCTGAACGAGGGCCTGGAGCTGATGATCGACAGCCCGGCCTTGGACTGGGGCATCCACATCGACCGCGTCGAGATCAAGGACGTCGCGCTGCCGGAGTCGATGAAACGCTCGATGTCGCGCCAGGCCGAAGCCGAACGCGAACGGCGGGCACGGGTCATCTCGGCCGACGGCGAACTGCAGGCGTCGCACAAGCTTTCGCAGGCGGCCGCGACCATGGCCGACACCCCGGCGGCGTTGCAGCTGCGACTGCTGGAGACCGTCGTGCAGGTCTCGGCGGAGAAGAACTCGACGCTGGTCTTGCCGTTCCCGGTGGAGCTGTTGCGCTTCCTCGACGCGAACACGCCGAGGCGGGAGACGCCTTCGGAGGAGCCGGAGGTTTCAGAGGGCAACGGTCAGGTGGCGCCGGCGCCCAGGGAGGGCAGCTGAGCGCATGAAGAAGCCCCAGGCGCTTGCATCAGAGGCGACACTGGGGCGTTCGTCACTGACGGTAGCATCTTCGGGTGCCGTCCGTCGAGACCGAAGAGCCCATGGTCTGGAATCTGCTGTCCGAACCCCGGATGGCTCCCTACCTGGAAGCAGCGTCGGGGGACAAGGTCGCGGCCCTGCGGCTGTACGAATGGAGCGCGCGAACATCCTCCGCCGCTTTCGAGGTCGTCGGCCATCTCGAGGTGCTCCTTCGTAACGCTCTGGATCGGTGTCTTCGCGAGCATTTCCGAGAGGACCAGTGCGGCATCCCGTGGTTCTTGCTGCCGACTCCCGGCGGGGACAATGTGGCGGAGGCCGTGGCCACCGTGCGGGAGCGGCTGCGCCCCCAGCGAAAGGAAACCCGGCACCAGATCATCGCCGGATTGAGCTTCGGGTTCTGGTCAGGTCTGCTCGGCCCCAAGTACGAGGAGCTCTGGCGCGACTGTCTTCATCGCGCCTTCCCGCACTCGTCGGGAAAGCGAAAGGAGGTCGCCGTCGCGGTCGAGCGGGTCCGCAAGTTCCGGAACCGGCTCGCGCACCACGACTCGACGATCAACGTCGACATACCCTTCGAGCTTCGCCAGATCTTCGACCTGGCCGCGTACATCGACAAGGATGCCGCGCGCTGGCTGAAGCGGTGCAGCGGACTGATGACCGTCTACGCGCAGCGGCCGGTCACGGTCGACGACACCGTCGTCGTTTCGGCGAAGCACGCCTGGCCGTTGTACGAGACCTGCTCCGCTTACGTGTGCCAATCCGGGCGGGCGTTCCGGCCGATCGAGCGTGTTGCGTTCTACGCGGACCGTGAGGTCAAGCTCGATGTACCCGCCGTGCTTCACCGCCGGGACAACGTCGAGTGGTCTCCGGAAGAGGCAGCGCGGCTCGGCGCTTCGGAGGATCGCTTCGACCGCAAGATCGCGAAGGTCATCGAGACGTCGGACGATACCTGGACGGATGGCCGCTATCAGGTCTTCCTGCTGACCGCTCCAGGACATCCCGACCACCGGCAGCTACGGCAGGCACTGCCTCATCTCGGCACCGGACGAGGCTCGGCTTTCGTGCAGCGGCAGCGATATGTCTCCCTGCACTCCCTGGAGAACGCGGTGACGACGGCCGACCTCTAGACAGCCCGGCCGGTGCCGCTACTCGAGCTCCCCGTTCACCCCGAGAATGATCATCGTGCCGATGAAACCGACGTACAGCGCGATCACGACGTAGGCGATGATCACCGCCGCGAGCGCCATGCCGCGTCCACCCGCCTCGCCGCGGTTCGCCCGCGCCAGCCCGATGTGCCCCAGGATCAGCCCGACGATCACCGTCACACAGGAGCAGATCCCGACGAGCGAGCACACCAGCCCGGCGATCGCCATCCCGTTGTCCTGCGACCGCGCGGGAGCGACCGCCGCGTACGGGTTGTACGGCTGCGGCGGCGGATACGCCGCGGGCAACGGCACGGGCGTGTACACCGACGGGACCGGCGGTTCCGGCGCCGCGTAGGGCGGCGGCATGGGCTCGGCGGTCAGTGGGTCGATGGCCTGCCCGTACGTCTCGACCGGAACCGGAACGGAAGCCGGCTCGGGAGCGGGAGCGGGATCCGGCGCGGAAGCCGAAGGCGGCTCGAACGGAGCGGGCGGCTCGAACGGCGTGGGCGGGGTGAAGGGTTCCGGTGGCTGAAAGGGCTGCGGGCCCGACACGGTTTCGGGCGCCGAAGACACCACAGTCGGGTCCGAGAAGGTGTTCGAGTCGGTGTAGGACGACGTCGACGGTGTGTCCTGCGAGTCGGAACTGCTCATCCGGTTGCCCCCTGGTTCGTGCGGGACACCACCGTATCGTCCGAACGGGTCACGAGACGCCCGCGGCTCCGATCGCGAGCACCACGAAAACGAACCACAGGATGACCGGGATCAGCCAAAGCGCGGTGACGACGTATCCGATGATCATCCCCGCCTGCGCCATGCCCTGGCCACCCGCTTCGCCGCGTTTGGCCTTCGACAGCGCGATATGCCCGAAGATGATCCCCAGGATCGCGGGGAAGCACATGATCAGCCCGATCAGCGAGCACACCAGCGACGCCACCGCCATGCCCTGGTCCGGCGGCCGCACGTAGGGCTGCTGGACGTAGTACTGCTGAGGCGGCGGCTGGTACGGCTGAAGTCCGTAGGGCTGCTGGAACTGCCCGGACGGCTGCTGCCCGTACGGGTCGTGCGGATTCGTCATGCTGGTCCCCTCGTAGACGAGGACCGTATCGCTACCGGAAAGCCCCGTGTTTCGCGGCGATGTTCAGCGCGACAGGGATCGCGATGGCGTACCGGACGATCATCAGATAGCCGACGATGAACGCGGCGAGCGCCATGCCCTTGCCGCCGGCCTCGCCGCGCCGGGCCTTCGCGAAGGCGACGTGCCCCAGGACGATCCCCGGGATCACGGACACCAGCCCGATCAGCCCGAAGAGTGAAAAGATCAGTGCCGCCGTCGCGAGACCGGAATCCTTGCTCCGCGCCGGAGCCTGGTTCGGGAAGGCGTACTGCTGTTGCGGCGGGAACCCGCCAAAGGGCTGCTGAGCCACGTTTCGTCCCCCTCGGACTGTGATCGGCTTGTCACTGTAGTGGCATGCTCACGGATGGCGTACGCGTGACTGCGCTCATAGCGAGGTCCCACGTCAGCCGTCATACTCACCGGTAACCCAGCGCCGGGAGCCCGGTGCGCGCGAATTTAGGAGCAGCGATGGCTCGCCTCGCCCAGACCGCCGGCTTGACCGACGTGCAGTCCGAAATCCTGGCCACGGTCCGCCAGTTCGTGGACAAGGAGGTCATCCCGCGCGCGCAGGAGCTGGAGCATTCCGACACCTATCCCGCCGACATCGTCGAGGGGATGAAGGAGATGGGCCTGTTCGGGCTCACCATCCCGGAGGAGTACGGCGGCCTCGGTGAATCGCTGCTGACCTACGCGCTCGTGGTCGAGGAGATCGCGCGCGGCTGGATGAGCGTCTCCGGTGTCATCAACACGCACTTCATCGTCGCGCACATGATCAAGCAACACGGGACGCCGGAGCAGAAGCAGCACTTCCTGCCGCGGATGGCGACCGGTGAGGTCCGCGGCTCGTTCTCGATGTCCGAGCCCGACCTCGGCTCCGACGTCGCCGCGATCAAGACCCGCGCCCGCAGGACCGACGACGGGTACGTCATCGACGGTTCGAAGATGTGGCTGACCAACGGCGGCAGCTCCAACCTGATCGCGCTGCTGGTCAAGACCGACGAAGGCGCCGAGAAGGCCCACCAGAACCTCACCACGTTCCTGGTCGAGAAGCCCGAGGGCTTCGGCGAGGTCGCACCCGGCCTCACCATCCCCGGCAAGATCGACAAAATGGGCTACAAGGGCGTCGACACCACCGAAGCCGTGTTCGACGGCTTCGAGATCGGCGCGGACAAGGTCCTCGGCGAAGCGCCGGGCAAGGGCTTCGCGTACATGATGGACGGTGTCGAGGTCGGCCGCGTCAACGTCGCCGCCCGCGCCTGCGGCATCGCGATCCGCGCGTTCGAGCTCGCCGTCGAGTACGCCCAGCAGCGCAAGACCTTCGGCAAGGCCATCGCCGAGCACCAGGCGGTCGCGTTCAAACTCGCCGAAATGGCCACCAAGGTCGAGGCCGCGCACCTGATGATGGTCAACGCCGCCCGCCTCAAGGACTCCGGCGAACGCAACGACGTCGAAGCCGGCATGGCCAAGCTGATCGCCAGCGAGTACTGCGCCGAGGTCACCCAGGACTCCTTCCGCATCCACGGCGGCTACGGCTACTCCAAGGAATACGAGATCGAGCGCCTCATGCGCGAGGCGCCGTTCCTGCTCATCGGCGAAGGCACCAGCGAGATCCAGAAGACCATCATCAGCCGCGGCCTGCTCCGCGAGTACAAGTCCCGCTCCTGAAGGAGCTGAAGGCGTCCTTCAGCTCACGTTCGCGCCTTTCGCCCGTCCTTGAGAAGATGGACCAGGACGGGCGAGAGGTGATTACGTGAGTGCTCCCTTTGGCGGAAGCGGCCGGGCCGCGGGCGGGCTGCCCAGGCTGCCGACACCGCCTACCGGCTGGCCGATCGGTTCCTACGCGACGTACGGCGAAGCCCAGCAAGCCGTCGGTTTCCTCGCGGAGAAGGAGTTCGGCGTTTCCGACGTGACCATCGTCGGCGTCGACCTGATGCTCGTCGAGCGCGTCGTCGGACGGCTGAGCTGGGGCCGGGTGCTGGGCACCGGTGCGGTGTCCGGCGCGTGGTTCGGCCTGATCATCGGGTTGCTGCTGGGCATGTTCAACAACCAGGGTTTCGCCTGGCAGCCCATGATCGGCGGGCTCGTGCTCGGCATCCTGGCGTGGACGGTCTTCGCGGCGATCAGTTACAGCATGTCCCGCCGCGACTTCTCCTCGGCGAGCCAGCTGGTCGCGGGCCGGTACGACGTCCTCTGCCAGCCGCGTTCGGCCGAACAGGGGCGCGAGCTCCTCGCCCAGCTGGCGTTGGGCGGCCGTCCCACCGGGTGACGCGGGGGCCGGGCCACTGACATTCGGCGGTACTCGTTCACCTGTTCGTCGTGCGGTCCGCTGAATCGTTACCGATACTGCTTGCGGGCGGTGATCGCCCGGAATAGGTTGCACAACACCAGTCGGGCGGTCGCGTACTCCAGCGTGTCCGCCCGAGCACTAGCACGTCGGGGTGCTGGCGCGCGGGCTTCTTCAACGCGTCCTAGTGCCGCCGTTCCCCGGGCGTGCGCGGGTGAGGAGGCCTCATGGGGAAGAGGATGAGCGCGAGCCGGAGGGGCCGCTCGCCAGGCCGCACCGGCTCGCTACTCGGCGCGGTGGCGCTGACGGCCGGCTTGCTGGCGGGTTGCGGTTCGGACGCCGGGCTGAAGATCAATGTCTACTACGCGCCCGAAGACAATTTCCAGTCCGTTGTGGACGATTGCACCAAGGCATCGGGCGGGCGGTACGAGGTCGTGTACAACAAGCTCCCGCGCCCGGCCGACGGCCAGCGGGAACAGATGGTGCGACGGCTGGCCGCCGGGGACGATTCGCTCGACGTACTGGGGCTGGACGTCACCTGGGTCTCGGAGTTCGCCGAGGCGGGCTGGGTCGACGAATGGACGGGTGAAGCCAAGGCGGAGGCGACCGCCGGTGTTCTGCCGGGTCCGCTCGAAACCGCGACGTGGAACGGAAAGCTCTACGCGGCGACCAAGAACACCAACGTCCAGCTGCTCTGGTACGACGACCGCCTGACCCCGACGCCGCCGAAGACCTGGGACGAGATGATCCAGCAGGCACAGGCGCTCAAGGCACAGGGCAAGCCGGCGAACGTCGTGTTCACCGGCGCGCAGTACGAAGGCCTGGTCGTCATCTACAACACGCTCGTCGAGTCGGCGGGCGGCAAGATCCTGTCCGACGACGGCAAGTCGGTCGTGATGGACGAGGGCGCGGTCAAGGCGCTGGAGATGCTCAAGAAGGTCACCACGGCCGGGATCACCGACCCGTCGCTGACCAACTCCAAGGAGGACGAGGTCCGCCAGGCCTTCCAGCGCGGCAACGCCGCCTTCGAGCTGAACTGGCCGTTCGTCTACGCCTCCTACGCCAAGGAGAAGAAGGACGAACTCCAGCACTTCAAGTGGACCACCTACCCGGAGTTCGAAGCGGGTAAGCCCGCCAAGACCACGATCGGTGGCTACAACCTGGCGGTCAGCTCGACCTCGAAGCACAAGGCCGAGGCCTACGAGGTCGCGCTGTGCCTGCGCAGCGCGAAGAACCAGAAGTTCTCCGCGCTCAAGGACGGTGTCCCGCCGACGATCGAATCCCTCTACACGGACACGCTGCCACTCGACGCGACGGCACCGCAGAGTGACGACAACCCGAGTATGGAAACGAAGTACCCGATGCGGGAAACGATCCTGGAGGCCCTCAAGGACGCCGCCGTGCGTCCGCTGACCCCGGCCTACCAGAACGCCTCGACGGTGTTGTCGAAGGTGCTTTCCCCGCCTTCCGCCATCGATCCGCGGAAGACGGCGGAAAAACTCAAAGAAGAACTCGCCGACGCGCTCCAGTCGAAGGGGGTGATCCCGTGACCGTGCAGGAAACCGCAGGTTCGGCGACCGCGGCCAAACCGGGCAAGAAGGCGAAACCCGTTCTCAGTGAAGGAAAGAAGGCCGAGCGCAGACTCGGGCTGTGGCTGTGCGCCCCGGCCGCGATCGTGATGATCGCGGTCACCGGGTACCCGATCATCTACTCGATCTGGCTCTCCCTGCAGCGCTACGACCTCAGATTCCCGGCGCAGCAGGAGTTCGTCGGCCTCGACAACTACATCGCGGTGCTGTCCAACGGTTACTGGTGGACGGCGTTCGGGACGACGATGGGGTTGACCATCGTTTCGGTGGTGATCGAGTTCGTCCTCGGTATGGGGCTGGCGCTGATCATGCACCGGACGCTGGTCGGGCGGGGCCTCGTGCGGACGGTCGCCCTGATCCCGTACGGCATCGTGACGGTGGTCGCGGCGTTCTCCTGGTACTACGCCTGGACGCCGGACACGGGCTATCTGGCCAACCTGTTCTTCCCGGACAGCGCGCCGTTGACCGAGTATTGGCCGTCCCTGGCGATCATCGTGCTGGCCGAGGTGTGGAAGACGACGCCGTTCATGGCGCTGCTGCTGATGGCGGGCCTCGCGCTGGTGCCGGACGACCTGTTGAAGGCCGCGGCGATGGACGGCGCGACGGCGTGGCAGCGGTTCACGAAGGTGATGCTGCCGGTGATGAAGCCGGCGATCCTGGTGGCGCTGCTGTTCCGCACGCTGGACGCGTTCCGCATCTTCGACAACATCTTCGTGCTCACCAACGGCGCGCAGGACACGTCGTCGGTGTCGATGCAGACCTACAACAACCTGGTCAAGGGGCTGAACCTCGGGATCGGGTCGACGATGGCGGTGCTGATCTTCATCACGGTGGCGATCATCGCGTTCATCTTCATCAAGGTGTTCGGCACGGCCGCACCTGGTAGCGACAACGGGGGTAAGCGCTGATGGCGATCGGTGGAGCGGTCACTCCCGGCCGCAAGTTGAAGTGGGGCCTAGTCGACATCCTCGTGCTGGTGTTCGCGCTGTTCCCGGTGCTCTGGGTGGTCTCGCTTTCGTTCAAGACCAAGGAGACACTGGACGACGGGAACTTCATCCCGTCGGAATGGACGTGGCAGAACTACGCGGACATCTTCGAGACCACGGAGTTCATCAGGGCGCTGGTGAACTCGATCGGGATCGCGATCATCGCGACGGTGATCGCGGTCGTCCTCGGCACGATGGCGGCGTACGCGATCGCGCGGCTGGACTTCCCCGGCAAGCAGGTGCTGGTCGGGATGTCGCTGCTGATCGCGATGTTCCCGCAGGTGTCGCTGGTGACGCCGCTGTTCAACATCGAACGTGAGCTTGGCCTGTTCGACACCTGGCCGGGGCTGATCCTGCCCTACATCACGTTCGCGCTGCCGCTGTCGATCTACACGCTGTCCGCGTTCTTCCGGGAGATCCCGTGGGAGCTGGAAAAGGCGGCGAAGATGGACGGCGCGACCCCGGCGCAGGCGTTCCGGAAGGTGATCGCGCCACTGGCGGCACCGGGGGTGTTCACCACCGCGATCCTGGTGTTCATCTTCTGCTGGAACGACTTCCTGTTCGCGATCTCGCTGACCTCGACCGAGGCCTCGCGCACGGTCCCGGCGGCGTTGTCGTTCTTCACCGGGTCGTCGCAGTTCGAAGACCCGACCGGGACGATCTCCGCGGCCGCCGTGGTGATCACCGTCCCGATCATCCTGTTCGTGTTGTTCTTCCAGCGTCGCATCGTGGCGGGGCTGACGTCCGGTGCGGTGAAGGGCTGACCCATGGCTGAAATCGTTCTCGAAAAAGTGTCCAAGAAGTACCCCGACGGCGCCCTCGCGGTGTCCGAAGTGGACATCACGATCGCCGACGGTGAGTTCATCATCCTGGTCGGCCCGTCCGGCTGCGGGAAGTCCACGACGCTGAACATGGTCGCCGGGCTGGAGGACATCTCCTCCGGCGAACTGCGCATCGACGGCCAGCGCGTCAACGAGAAGGCGCCGAAGGACCGCGACATCGCGATGGTGTTCCAGTCCTACGCGCTGTACCCGCACATGAGCGTGCGGGAGAACATGGCGTTCCCGCTGCGGCTGGCCAAGGTCGACGACAAGACCGTGCGGGCGAAGGTCGAAGAAGCCGCGAAGATCCTCGATCTGACCGGGCATCTGGACCGCAAACCGGCGAACCTCTCCGGTGGTCAGCGGCAGCGGGTCGCGATGGGACGCGCGATCGTCCGCAACCCCAAGGCGTTCCTGATGGACGAGCCACTGTCCAATCTGGACGCGAAACTCCGCGGCCAGATGCGGACGTCGGTGTCGAAGATCCAGAAGCAGCTCGGCACGACGACGCTCTACGTCACGCACGACCAGACCGAGGCGATGACCCTCGGCGACCGGGTCGTCGTGCTCCGGGCTGGTTACGTACAGCAGATCGGGTCGCCGCAGTTCCTCTACGACAACCCGGCGAACCTGTTCGTGGCCGGGTTCATCGGCAGCCCGTCGATGAACTTCGTCCCCGCGACGCTGGAGAACGGGGCGGCCCGCAGCGCGCTGGGCGACATCCCGCTCACCGACCGGGTGCGGCGGCTGGTCGAAGCCGCCGACGCGCCGCGCGAGGTCATCGTCGGTATCCGGCCGGAGCATTTCGAGGACGCCGCGCTGGTGGACGCCGCCGCCCGCCAGGGCGCGACGTTCACCGCCCACGTCGACGTCCTCGAGTCGATGGGGTCCGAGAAGTTCGCGCACTTCTCGGTCGAAGGTGAGGCCGCGTCGTCGTCCGACCTCGCGGATCTCGCCGCCGACAGCGGTTCCTCGGACGTCCCCGGCGCCGAGTCGCAGATCGTGGCCCGCCTGTCGGCGGCCTCGTCGGCGGCGGAGAATCAGGACGTCGAGCTGTGGTTCGACGCGGACAAGATCAAGTTGTTCGACGGGGCCAGCGGCAAGAACCTGACCTACACCGACTAACCCCCTGTAGCGCGTGAAGGCCCCCTTCCCTCGGCTCAGCCGAGGGAAGGGGGCCTTCACGCGCGGCCCCGTGCGCCCAGCCGTAACTCGCGTGTCTTGAGCCGGAAGACTCCGTCCCGCCGGGCCTCGGTCGTGTTCGCCGCCCAATCACGCGAGTTACGCCTTCAATCACGCGAGTTACGCCTTCAATCACGCGTGTGCGGTGTCGGAGACCGGTCGCGATTGTCCACTTCGGACATCGGGGATTCCCCACCTTCGGCGGTTTACGTCGCTTGGGGTGATCGGGGACCCTCCGGGTACCTAGAGAAGGGTGCCTGTCTTGCCGAAGAAGCCGACACGCCGTCTCCTGCAGGGCCTGGTCGGAGCGGTCCTCATCACCACGCTCGCCCCGGCCGTCGCCTGGGCCGAACCCCCGCAGGCCCTGCCGTCGAACGCGACCGAGGCCGACCGCAAGTGGCAGCCGGCGTTCGACTACGACACCGACGGCTGCTACCCGACGCCCGCGATCTCGCCGACCGGCGCGGTGGCCACCGGGCTCAAGAACTCCGGAGCCCTCAACGGGCAGTGCCGTGACCAGTCGGACCTCGACAACACCAACTCCTACGCGCGGTCGAAGTGCAACAACGGCTGGTGCGCCCACCTCTACGACCTCTACTTCGAGAAGGACCAGGCCGTCCCGGGCATCGACTGCTGCGGGCACCGGCACGACATCGAACACGTCGTCGTCTGGGTCAACGAGGGCCAGGCCCGGTACGTCTCGACGTCGGCGCACGGCAACTACTCCACCTACGACCGCTCCAAGGTCGCCTGGGAGGGGACCCACCCGAAGATCGTCTATCACAAGGACGGCGCGAGCACCCACTGCTTCCGCATCGCGAGCGCGACCGAACCGCCGGAGAACCACTACAACGCCTGGCAGTACCCGGACCTCGTCAGCTGGGACGGGTTCCCGCCCGGTGTCCGTGACACGCTCGTCCGCGCCGATTTCGGCAGCGCGAGCCTGGCGATCAAGGACGGCTCCTTCGAATACAACCTGGGGAAGGCCAAACCGGCGGGCATCCCCTTCGATCCCAACGCCTGAGGCGGATCAGTACTCGCTCTCGGGGAGGGCGAGCCACAGCACGAGGTAGACGATGAACTGCGGGCCGGGCAGCAGGCAGGACAGCACGGCGAGGAGGCGGACCTTGCCCGGCGTGGTGCCGAAGCGTTTGGCGAGACCGGCGCAGACGCCGCCGATCATGCGGCCCTGGCGCGGTCGGGTCAGGCGGGCGGCTACGGGGTTCGTCACGGTATTTCCCTCTCGGTCGTCACGGTGTGTGAAACCCATTGTCGTCTCGTGACGGCCCTGCCGCATCCCACCGCGGAACGAAACGCACCCTTAGGGGCGTGAAATCGCGGTAAGGCGGTCACCTGGGAAAACGTGACGGACCCTGTGTTCTTCGCCCGTAGGGGCTGGTGTTCCGCGATCTTTTGACGATACTGCTCCGGTGCCCTCGAAGAGACTCAGCGCGGTGATCTGCGGTTTGTTCCTCGTCGCGGCCTGTTCCACGCCGGAACCGGCGGTGACACCTTCGACCACGGCGGGTGAGGAGGCTCTGACCGCTTCCGAAGCGCTCGGGGAATACTCGTCGCTCGATTACTGCAGCCTCGTCGACCAGCGAAAAGTCATCGGCGGCGGAAACGCGGTCAAACCACCGTTGACCTCTTTCGAGTTCTGCCGTCTCGAATTCGTCGAGGGCGCGAATCGCTACACCGTGACCACCGGCCCGATCACTTCCGGCCAGGATCCGAACAATCAGCCGTACGAATACGCCGGGCCGTTGCCGGAAGGCGTCAGCGTCCAGCGGTCGACGTTCAACGAGGACATCGCCTGCACCCGGTTGCTCACCTTCGCCGATGGGATCAGGCTGTCCATCGCGGTGACCTCCGACGACACGGCGCCCGCCGATCAGGCCGACCGCTGCCGGATCGCCGACGCGACGGTGGACGGCGCGGCAGGGGTGATCGCCGCGCGCAAGGCCGGGCGGCTGAACCTGGACCAGCGTTCGTGGGGCCGCGTCGCTCCGTGCGCGCAGCTCGACCAACACGAGCTCGACGCCGCCGCCGGTCCGGAGACCAAACCGGCGCCGGCGCTTTCCGGGCACAGCTGCATCCGCGGCAAGGTGAGTTTCTCGCTGTCGGTGGGCGCGGACACCACGCCGGGCGCGACGGAGGCGCTGGGCGGGCGGCAGGTCCAGGTCACCACGTCCGGCGCGTTCTGCCAGGTGACCACGCACCGGCCGATCCCGGGCACCCCGGACCGGGTCGAGCAGGCGACGCTCTCGGTGGTGGGCGTCGACGGGGCGCCGGAAGACGCCACCTGCGCGGCGGCGCGAGAGGTCGCCGCCGCGGTCTTCCCGAAGCTCCCCTGACGCATTTCCCCCAACGCGTTTAGTCCTCTGGATGCGGTCCTTGCACGCGCAACTACCGCATCCAGAGGACTAAACGCGTGGCCCTCAACTCCAGGCCGTGTGCTCGAAGGCGTAACTCACGTGACTGACGGCGTAACTCACGTGCTTGGGAGCGGAACTCGCGTGGTTGGGCGGACGACACGTCTGACGTCGGGTTCGGCGCGTGCCGTCCCTCTGGACACGTGTGTTGCGCCTTCAAGCACGCGAGTTACGCATCTGGGCACGTGAAGGCGCCGCAGTCAGAGGACTAAACGCGGGGTCAGCGCAGGCGGGGCAGGCGGAAGGAGCACATCGCCTCGTCCAGCGCCTCGAAGTCGAGGGGCGGATGCGGCAGTGGGGTGGCGCGGCCGGGCTCGGCACGCAGGCCGTCCAGCAGCATCGCGAGGCATCGGCGCCACAGATCCGGCTGGATACCGTGCGTGAACTCGATGACCGAGCCGAGCATCTGGTGCAGGAGCGGGATGTCCGTCGGCATGAAATCGGCGCGGAGGACACCTGCCGTCTGAGCCCGCTCGACGAGCTGTGTGATCAACGGCACCATGCGCGATTTCGCCTCGGCGACGCGCTCCTGGCCGAAGACGTTCGACAGCATGACTTCGCGTAACCCGCGGTCACCGGCGTGCAGTTCGGCCGCGCGCCACGTGAAGCCCGCGAATCCCTCCCAGGGATCTTCGGCGCGAAGCGCCTCTTCGGCGAACTCGCGGATCGTCTCGAACTGGTCGACGAACATGGCCTCGACCAGGTGTTCCTTGCTCGGGAAGCGGCGATAGACCGTGCCGACGCCGACGCCGGCGTGATGCGCGACGTCGTCGAGGGTCGCTTCGAGCCCGCGCTCGCCGAAGACGGTGTGTGCCGCCGCGATGATGCGCTGCCGATTGAGTTCAGCGTCGCGCCGCAACGGCCGCGCCGGTGCGGCGGGAGCGAGTTCCCGAGCCATCCGTCCAGCTTAACAAACGAAGTAGAGGACACTTCTCCACTTCTTGTGTACCTTGGGCGCGGAAAGGGGAGATACCTACTCCACATAGCTTCTTCGTCACTATCGGTGAGGAAACCGCCCGTATGTCTGATTCATCCACCGCTGTCGTCACGCCGCCGGGGGACGCGGCCGCGCAGCACACCAATCCGCACCACGCCAGGAGATGGCTGATCCTGGTGATGATCGGCCTCGCCCAGCTGATGGTCGTCCTCGACGCCACCGTCGTGAACATCGCGCTCCCGTCGGCGCAGCAGGATCTCGAGTTCTCGAACGACGCCCGCCAATGGGTCGTCACCGCCTACGCGCTCGCGTTCGGCAGCCTGCTCCTGCTGGGCGGGCGGCTCGCGGACCTCTTCGGCCGCAAACGCGCCTTCCTCGTCGGACTCGCCGGCTTCGCCATCGTGTCCGCGATCGGCGGCGCCGCCACCAGCATCGAAATGCTGCTCGTCGCCCGTGCCGCGCAGGGTGTCTTCGGCGCGCTTCTCGCCCCGGCGGCCCTTTCGCTGCTGACCACGACGTTCACCGATCCGAAGGAACGCGGCAAGGCGTTCGGTGTCTTCGGCGCGATCGGCGGTGGCGGCGCGGCGATCGGCCTGCTGCTCGGCGGCGTGCTGACCGAGTACCTCGACTGGCGCTGGTCGATGTACGTCAACATCATCTTCGCGGTGATCGCGTTCGCCGGTTCGGCCGTGCTGCTCAAGAACTCCGAGACCGATGGCCCGCGCCCGAAGCTCGACATCCCGGGCACGATCACCGCGTCGGCCGGTCTCTTCGCGCTGGTCTACGGTTTCGCGAACGCCGAGCGTGACTCGTGGTCCTCGGTGTCGGTGTGGGGTTTCCTCGCCGCCGGTGTCGTCCTGCTGGCCGCGTTCGTCGTGATCCAGCAACGGGTTTCGCATCCGCTGCTGCCGCTGCGGGTACTGCTCGACCGCGACCGCGGCGGCTCCTACCTCGCGATGTTCCTGCTCGCCATCGGAATGTTCTCGATCTTCCTGTTCCTCACCTTCTACATCCAGCTGAACCTCCAGTTCACGCCCGTGCAGAGCGGGGTCGCGTTCCTGCCGATGGTGGCAACCCTGATGGCGAGCGCGACGTCGGCGACGGCCGTGCTGCTGCCCAAGTTCGGCGCGAAACCGTTGGTGTCACTGGGAATGCTGATCGCCGGCGCCGGACTGTTCTGGCTCTCGGCCATCGACACCACCAGCACGTACGCCGGCGGGGTGCTGTTCCCGCTGATGGTCATGGGTGTCGGCATCGGCCTCGCCATGGCGCCCGCGATGAGCGTCGCGACCTTCGGCGTCGACACGCACGACGCCGGCGTCGCGTCGGCGGCGGTCAACACCGCGCAGCAGGTCGGCGGCTCGATCGGGACCGCGCTGCTGAGCACGCTGGCCGGCAACGCCGCGACGTCGTTCGCCGCTGGGAAGGCGCCTTCGCCGCAGCTGGCGGCCGAAGCGGCTGTGCACAGCTACACGACCGCTTTCGTGTGGGGCGGGTGGATCTTCGTCATCGGTGCGGTGATCTGCGGGCTGCTGCTGCGTTCGGGTGCTCCGGCGAAGGCGCCTGAAGGCGCTTCTCCGGACGCTGCGCCGGTCGCCGTGCACATGTAGTCAAGTACGTGAAGGCCCCCTTCATTGCGCCTAGGTACATGAAGGGGGCCTTCACGTACCTAGGTGGGCCGCGACTGCGACCGCACGGCCTCGAAGACCTCGTCGTCCCACCGGTGCGTCCGGATAAGCCGGTACCGTTCGCAAGCCACCCACAGATACGCCTCGGCGTCCGTGCGCGAGCCGATCAGGTCCGCCTGCCGCAGCATCGCCACCACCGGCACGAACTCCTCGTCGAACCACCGCTGCGCCAGCGTCGCGCGATCCGAGTACGCGCCTTCGTCCTGCATCAGCCGGAAGCCCCACGCCTCCACGTGCTCACCGAGCCGCGCGTAGTCCCACGGGTCCGTGAACACCACCGAAGCCCGCGACTGCCCCGACAGGGGGACGCGTTCCAGGAACAGCCGCCGGTAGTCCTTCACGATCAGGTCGCCGCGGTACCGGATCCCGCTCGGGTCCAGTTTGGTCCGCACCTCGGTGACCATCGCCTCTATTGTGGACAGTCGCATCGCGTGCGCCACCGAAACGCGGTGGTGCCCGTCGATGATGAAATGCAGTTCGCCGACGCGGTACACCTCGATCGGCGGAATCGACTCGCCGCGCCGGGTGGCCAGCGCCAGCCGTTCCCAGCGTTCGCGAACCCGCCCGGATGTCGGGCGGAAGCGCCGGTCGAAGTCGCGGCCGCGGTCGACGCTGCCGACGATCGAATCGAGCCGGATCACCCGCGCCCCGATCTTCCGTTCGCCGAGATAGCCGAGCGCGTCGACCACCTCGTGGAACGGCAGCATGATGTTGACGTCGTCGGGTTCGCGGCGCAGCCAGTTCGCCAGCCGGGACAGCACCTGACGCCGTCGCGCGCGGAGGAAGTCGTGCTCCGCGTCCGCGCGGGGAAAGCCCGTGTCCTTCATGAGAACTCCATGATCCGGTGCCCGACCACGTTGCGGACCGTGGTCCCGCCGACCACCCGGTCCGGCACGGGTTCACCGTGCGGGTGGATATGCCCGTGCAGCAACCACTTCGGGCGCAACAACTCGATCGTGCGATGGAGACAGTCGAAGCCGCGATGCGGCGGATCCTCGCGGTCGCCGCAGTGCCGCGGCGGCGCGTGCGTGAGCAGGACGTCGACGTCCCGTCCGTCCCGCCAGCGGCGGAGCCGGGCCCGGCGCACCAGCCGCCGGGCACGCCTCGCCTGCTGGCGTTGCGTCCACTGGTTCGGGCCGTCGTTGTAGCGGACCGAGCCGCCGAGCCCGGCGAACCGGAGCCCGCCGACGTCGACGATCCGGCCGTCCGCGTTCACCCCGCCTGCCGGCCCGGGCCACACGGCGGGGAAACCGTCCTTCATGGACAGTCCGCCGTAACGCGTGTAGCCGGACAGGTCGGGGTCGTGGTTGCCGGGGACGAAGACGCACGGCACGTCGAGCGCGCCCGCCAGGAACTCGAGGTAGTCGTACGGCAGGTCGCCGGCGCCGATCACGAGGTCGGCGGGGTGGTTGCGGACGGCGGACGTCCACAACCGCTCTTCGACCTCGTCCGCGACGACCAGCGCTTTCATACGCTCCAGCGTAATGCCGGACGGCCTACTGCGGGCCGTGCGCGAACGCGGGGTCCTTGGCGATGATCGCGACGACGATGCCGAGCCAGACGAGGCAGAACGTCAGCGCCCAGAACTTGAGGTTGGTCAGGATCCTTGGCATGGGGAACTCCAGGTACTACCGAAAGCGGGAAGAGGTCAGAGCCAGCGGTTCTTCCTGAATATTCGGTAGAGCAGGATGCAGACGCCGAAGATCACCGTCATCGCCACCGGGTAGCCGAACCGCCAATGCAGCTCCGGCATGTAGTCGAAGTTCATCCCGTAGATGCCTGCCAGCGCCGTGGGGACCGCGATGATCGCCGCCCAGGCGGTGATCTTGCGCATGTCGGTGTTCTGCTGGAGGGTGATCTTCGCCAGTGTCGCGTCGACCAGGGTGGTCAGCAGTTCGTCGAAGTTCGCGACCCGCTCCGCCACGGTGGTCAGGTGGTCGGAGACGTCACGGAAGTACGAGCGGACCTCGTCCGGGATCAGCCGCGTGTACCCCTCGGCGAGGCGCTGCAGCGGCGTCCCCAGCGGCATGACCGCGCGGCGCAGCTCCAGCACCTCGCGCTTCATGAAATAGATCTGCTCGGCGCTCACCTTGGACCGCGGCGCGAAGACGTGCGTCTCCATCTCGTCGATGTCCGACTCGATGGCGGTGGTGACGTCGAGATAGTGGTCGACGACATGGTCCGCGATCGCGTGCAGCACGGCGGACGGCCCGAGGTCGAGCCGCTCCGGGTCCTGGTCGAGTTCGCGGCGCAGCCGGGCGAGCCCCGAGTGGTTCCCGTGCCGCACGGTGATCACGAAGTCGCGGCCGAGGAAGGCCATCAGCTCGCCGGTCTCGACGATCTCGTTCGCCGTCGCGGGCGACTCGTGCTCGACGTACCGGACGGTTTTGAGCACCATGAACAGCGTGTCGTCGTAGCGCTCCAGCTTGGGCCGCTGGTGTGCTTCGAGCGCGTCCTCGACGGCCAGCTCGTGCAGGCCGAAGGTGTCCGCGATGCCCTGGATCTGGACGGCGTCGGGCTCGTGCAGGCCGATCCAGACGAACCCGGCGTGCCGCTTGCGCACCTCTTTGATGGCCTCGGCGTGCGTCCAGCGGCCGGGCAGGCGCTTGCCCTCCACGTACACCGCGCAATCGACGACATACGCCGACAGGGGGACGGGCAGCGGGCGTTCGGGGACGCTCTTGGCGCGGCCGTTGCTCCGGCCGCGAAGGCCGCCGAGCGAGGGAATGGCAGGCATGGGATCTCCTGGGCGGACGTCGTGCGTTGATGCGCGAAGACGACGGGCCAAGCGGTCGGGGGGCCGCTCGGCTAGGCCAGCGTTCCCGGTTTCGTCAGCCCTGCCAGGTGGGGATCCGGCGAGACGTGAAGGCGGAAACGCTGCGACTACTAGGAAGCGGACTATCGCCACTGGACATCGGGTTCCTCACCTCCTTGGCTCGGCGGACGGTTACGCAGTGGTGTTGGTCGCGTTGACGACCCGACACCAATGGTCGAGGGTACTCCTCAACATGAAGGCCTGTCGTTCCAGGCTCACGCCGCGTTACTCGTGCAGGAGGAATGGGTGCAGTTCGGTCGCTATTACGAAGAGTTCGAGGTCGGTGCGGTCTACAAGCACTGGCCGGGCAAAACGGTCACCGAGTACGACGACCACCTGTTCTGCCTCATCACCATGAACCACCATCCGCTGCACCTCGACGCGCACTACGCCGAGGAGACCACCGACTTCGGCAAGAACGTCGTGGTCGGCAACTACATCTACTCGCTGCTGCTGGGGATGTCGGTGCCGGACGTGTCCGGCAAGGCGATCGCGAACCTCGAGGTCGAATCGCTGAAGCACGTGAAGCCGACCTTCCACGGCGACACGATCTACGGCGAGACCGAGGTCCTGGACAAGACGCCGTCGAAGTCGAAGGACGACCGCGGTGTCGTCTACGTCGAGACCCGCGGCTACAAGCAGGACGGCACGATCGTGTGTGTCTTCCGTCGCAAGGTGATGGTGCCGAAGCGGTCATACGGTGACAGCAGGGGCGGTGAACAGCCCGGCCGCCCGGTTCCGCACGAATAATAGGTGCCACGAACGGGAAGAGGGAGCGCGTCGATGCCCATCGGGCTGGATGAGATCAAGAACCGTCTGCGGAAGTTCGCGACGGTCGAGGCGGCCGGTGTTTCGCCGCTGTACGAGCACCTGGCGGCGAAGGCGGCCGAGGACGACGACGTCGCCGGGCTCCTGACCGACGCGCGTGGCGGTGAAGCGCGCGGAACGCTGCTCATGGCGACGGCGCACCGGCTCATCCAGGCCGACCCCATCCACCCGCTCTCGCGGTACTACCCGTCCGTCGGCGGTTTCGACGGCGTGGACTCGGAGACGTGGCCGTTGTTCCGCTCGTTCCTGCTGGAACGGGCGGACAAGGCCAGGTCGATCATCTCCTCGCGGTACACGCAGACCAACGAGGTCCGCCGTGCGGCGCTGCTGTACCCCGCGATGACGACGGCGGCGAAGGAGGCGGGCGGCAAGATCGCGTTGCTCGAGGTCGGCTGCAGCGCGGGGCTGCTCCTCGGCATGGACAAATACGCCTACCGCTACCAATGCGACGGCGGCGAACAGCTCACCGCCGGGCCCGCGAAGACCGCCGTCGGCCTGCACTGCGCGCTGGACCTCGCGCCCGGTGCCGTCACGCCGAAGGTGCCGAAGAAGCTGACGATCACCGCCCGCGCCGGCCTCGACCGCGCGCCGGTGGACCTGGCCGACGAGGACGAACTGGCCTGGCTCGAAGCCTGCGTCTGGGCCGACCAGCCGGACCGGATCCGGCTCCTGCGCACGGCCGCGGCGGCGCAGGGCAAGCAGCGGCCGGAGTTGATCGCGGGCGACGCGGTCGACGATCTCGCCGCCGCGGCGGCCACCCTGCCCGCCGACGCTCCGCTCGTGGTCTTGACCAGTCACGTGCTGGCGTACCTGGGGGAGCGGCGGGCCGACTTCATCGAGGCGCTCCGGAAACTCGCCGCGGACCGGCCGTTGTGGTGGGTCAGCGAGGAGTTCTACGCCGCCGCGCTGGAACCCTTGGTGCCCGGCCGGGCCGATCTGGCCGAACCGGTGGACCAGGCCGTGCTTGGACTGGTCCGCTGGGATGCCGGTGTCCCGGACGTGCGGGCATTGGCCCGGACGGCCCCGCACGGGCAGCGGATGACCTGGTTGCCCGTTTAGCCACTCCACGCCCAGGTTTCCCCATTCGGCTCTCCGCAGATGTCGGCAATGCGTCGGGAAGGCCGCTTTTCACCTCTTGTGCTGCTTTATCCCGGTGACTTTTGCCGAATCGTGTACAGCGGGTGTCAGGACGGCGGGAACTCGCCGGTCGGCAGCACTCCCCAATCGCGGAGAGTGACGAACAGGAGTTCGGCCAAGTGGCCGTGTTCGTCGAGTTCGATCAAGGTTCCGGCGTCGATCCACCGGGCGTCGGTGGCGTCGTCCCCGGCACGGAGAGTGCCGCCGGTGACCGCGCAGGCGTAATCGTGGATGTCATACGAGCCACGGCGGACGTTGCCGACGAGTGTGCCCGGCATCACGTCGAGCCCGGTCTCCTCGCGCATCTCCCGGATCACGGCCGCTTCGTCCGTTTCGCCGGGTTCGACCCGCCCGCCGGGAACCGACCAGAGTCCACGTCCGGGTTCATTCGCGCGCCGGATCAGCAGAATCCGCCCCCGTTCGTCGTGGACGATGCCGCCTACGCAGCGGACGGTGCTGTCCGAAACGGTGTTCATTCCCGAATGGTAGACGCGGGCTTCCTGACAATGGCTGTCCTGTACACGGAGAGTAGCCGTACGGTACACTTCCCCTCGCCGGCTGACCCAAGCGCGGGACTTCCCTCCCGCGCCGGTGGAAGGTGCGGTACAAAATGAATGGTCAGTATCCGCAGTCAGTCACCGTAAGAGACAGGATTGATCGCTGTGAACGCGAAAAAGCTCCTCACTTTCGCAGGAATCGCGTTGGTGCTGTTCTTCGTGATCGCGCAGCCAGGTCAGGCCGCGGGCCTCGTGGGAAACATCATCGGCTTCCTGCGTGACTCGGCCGAATCGGTGATCACCTTCGTCAGCAACGTCTTCAGCTAGCGGGGGAGCGGATACTCTATCGGTATGTTCGCCCCACGCGATCCAGACGAGTATCTCCTCGACACCGAGCGGCGGGTCATCCGGATCCGCCGGCACTGGGCTGTGCTGTTGTGGGAAACCTTCGAGACGGCCGCGTTGCTGGCCGTCTGCGTCCTGGTCTCCTACCTGTTGCCGCCCGCCGCGTGGGTCATCCAGAACATCCTCTGGTATGCCGCGTTGCTCATCATCCTGCGCTTCGCGTACGTGGTGATGGAGTGGTGGGTCGAGCGCCTGGTGGTCACGGACAAGCGGTTCGTCATGACCACCGGTGTCTTCACCACGAAAGTGCTGATGATGCCGATCACCAAGGTCACCGACCTCACCTACGAGCGTTCGGCGTGGGGCCGGATGATGGGGTACGGGACCATGGTGGTCGAGTCCGCCGGTCAGATCCAGGCGCTGAACCGCATCGACTACCTGCCGAAGCCGGAAGAGTTCTACGACACGATTTCCGAGCTCGTCTTCGGCGACAAGCAGAAGCAGGCCGAGCGCTTTTCGATGATCAAGGCGCAGCGTGCGGCGCGCGGCAAGAAGAAGGTCGGTTAGCGCAGGTCCCGGGGTCGCTGTGACCTGGAGCATCGTCGATACTGAGCGGCGATGCGCATCGACCTGCACGCCCACTCCACCGCCTCCGACGGCACCGACAGCCCTGCCGGGCTGGTCGCCGCCGCCGCGAAGGCGGGCCTCGACGTAGTCGCGATCACCGATCACGACACCACGGCCGGCTGGGCCCCGGCCGCCGAGGCACTTCCGCCGGGGCTCACGCTGGTCCCCGGCGCCGAGCTGTCGACGATCTCCGTCGATCCGGTGACCGGACGGCATATCAGCGTCCACCTGCTCGCGTACCTCTTCGACCCGGCATCGCCGTCGGTCGTGGCCGAGCAGACGCGGCTGCGGTCGGAGCGGCGATGGCGGCTGCGCGTGATGGCCGAGCGGATGGCCGCCGACGGCCTGCCCGTCGATCCCGACGAGGTCATGTCGCTACTGCCGGAGGACGGTTCGGCCGGGCGGCCGCATCTCGCGCAGGCACTGGTGCGGGCGGGCGTCGTCTCGTCGGTGAACGAGGCCTTCGCGAGCTATCTCGGCAACGGCAGCGGCTACTTCGTGGCGCGGCAGGACACGCTCGTCGAGGACGCGATCGACATGATCGCGGAGGCGGGCGGCGTCACCGTCATCGCGCACCCCTTCGCCTACACGCGCGGCGCGACCATCACCGTCGACGTGCTCGCCGGGCTGGCCGAGCACGGGCTCACCGGCGTCGAGGTCGACCACCCGAACCACGACGAGGAGACCCGCGTCCAGCTGCACGGGCTGGCGGGGGAGCTGGGGCTCGTGCGCACCGGGTCGAGCGATTACCACGGCACGAACAAGACAATCGATCTCGGCGACGAGACCACCGACCCGCTCGCGCTCGAAGAACTCGTCGCGCGGTCGACCGGCTACCAGGTCGTGACCCGGTGACGATCACGGACTTCTTCGACGCGCGCCTGTTCATGAGCGCGACGATCACGCTGATCGTCATCATGGACCCGCCCGGCACGGTCCCGGTGTTCCTGAGCCTGACCGGCCGCAAATCGGTGGCGTTCCGTGCCAAGGCCGCGCGGCAGGCGGTGCTGGTCTCCCTGCTGGTGATCTCGCTGTTCGCCGTTGCGGGACAAGCGATCCTGTCGTACCTCGGCATCGGCATCCCGGCGCTGCAGGGCGCGGGCGGACTGCTGCTGTTGCTCATCGCGCTGCAACTGCTGACCGGCAAGACCGGCGGCGAGGCCGAGGCGGCGGGCGACGACGTCAACGTCGCCCTCGTGCCGCTCGGGACACCGCTGCTCGCCGGTCCGGGCGCAATCGCCGCGACCATCGTCTTCGTGCGGCAGGCCGATGGGCACGTCGGCGCGTACGTGGCTCTCGCGCTTTCGATCGTGACAGTGCACTTCGTGCTGTACCTGTGCATGCGGTACTCGGGCGTGGTCATCCGGCTGATCAAGGAAAGCGGGATCACGCTGCTGGCGAAGATCGCGGGTCTGCTGCTGGCCGCGATCGCGGTCGAGCTGGTGGCGAACTCGGTGAAGGGCTTCATCTCGGGCACATGACCGGCCGGCCATGAGTACATGAAGGCCCCCTTCCTTGCGCCTAGGTACAGGAAGGGGGCCTTCATGTACCCGGGTCGGCCGCGAGTGATAGCAAAGGTCCCTTGCTCCCTTCCTGGGGATCCCCTCGAAAAGTGTCGGTGGGGGTGCGTAGCGTTGCGCGCGGGGTGATCCGATGGAGCAGATTGGTTTCGACTTCGGCGTCGAAGCGCCGCGCAAGCTGACGAAGGTCTCGCCCGCGCGCCTCGCGACGTTCGAAGATTGCCCGCGCCGCTACCGCATGGCATATCTCGACCGCCCGTCCCCGGTACGCACCGGCGCGTGGGCGCACAGCACGCTGGGTGCGGTGGTGCACAACGCTTTGCGGGCGCTGTTCGACCTGCCGGTGATCAAGCGCGTGCCGCAGCGGGCGATGGCGCTCGTCGCCGAACACTGGAAGGACGCCGGGTTCGAAGACGCCGACCAGGCCGCCCGGTATCGCGCCAGGGCCAAGGCCTGGGTCGCGGAGTACGTCGAGCACAACGACGTCAGCGTCGATCCCGTCGGGCTGGAGCGCTGGGTTTCGGCGCCGGTCACGCTAGAGCCGGGCAGCGGGCCCAGCCTCATCATCGAGGGCCGCGCGGACCGGATCGACCAGCGCGGCCGGGAACTGGTGATCATCGACTACAAGACCGGCCGCCGCGCGCCGGACGAGTACGAGGCGCGCTCGTCGCAGGCCTTGGCGCTGTACGCGGTCGCGGCCGCCAGGACGCTGCGGACGCCGTGCTACCAGGTCGAGCTGCACCACGTGCCCACCGGAACCATCGCGGCCGCCGAGCACACCGAGGAGAGCCTGAAGCGGCATCTCCAACGCGCCGACGAGACCGCCGGGGACCTGAGGCTGGCAGCGGATACCCTGGACGCCGGCGGCGACGAGGACGTGTTGTTCCCGGCGCGCCCTGGCCGTCGTTGCTCATGGTGCGACTTCCGGCCCAGTTGCGCGGCAGGCCAGGAGGCCGGGCCCGCGGCTCAGCCGTGGGAGTTGCTGGCGCCCTAGATTCTCGAAACCCGACGATTGGACAGACGAGGACGTGTCGTCACCGGACACCGAAGAGCTCGCGACCATTCCGCCCGCGGACGAGCCCGTGACGCCCGGAAGCGGCCGGTTCTGGCGTGGGCTGACCGGATCGCTCGCGGCCGGGATGGCCGTGCTGGCGGTGTGCGTCGTCGCGATCGCCTCGGTCTGCCTGTTCACCGGCGCGCCGGGGCCGGGTCTCCTGATGCTGATCGGCCACCCGGTCGCGGCGGTCGTCGCTTTGCTGGCACAACGCGTCGCCGACTCGCGTGACGGCCGCGCCGCGGGCGGCGCCGGTCTCGTGGTCGTGGTGAGCGTGACGGCCGCGCTGAGCCTGTTCTGGTGGAGCTGACCCGGCAGGAAGGTGTCATTGACCGGAAAAGGCGTCCTGTCCCTGCGAAAATGTGGCTCACTGGGCATGTCGTGGATGAACACGCTGCCCCGCAGCGAGGACGAAGGGCACTGTCGATGACCTACCCACCCCAGCCCGGCCAGCCCGACCACGGTCAGGGCGGGCAGCAGTACCCAGGGCAGCAGCCGGGGCAGCCGTATCCCGAGCAGCAGCAGTACCCAGGGCAACAGCAGCAGTACCCGGGCCAGCCGCAGTACCAGCAGGGCGGCTACGACCAGAGCGGCGCGTACCCGCAGCAGCAGTACCCCCAGCAGCAGTACCCCGGCTACGGTCAGCAGCAGTACGGCCAGGGCTTCGGCGGGCCGCCCGCGCCCCCGAAGAACAACAAGACCGGTCTGATCGTGGGTATCGCCGCCGCTGCCGTCGTGGTGCTCACGCTGGGTATCACCGGGTTCGTCGCGCCCGGGTTCTTCCTCAGTGACGACAAGGCCGAGAAGGCGTCCGGCCCGGAAGGCACCGCGCAGGCGATCATCGACGGCATCAACGCCCACGACAGGGCCGCGCTGACGGCGCTGAAGTGCGGGAGCGCCGAGAAGGACATCGACCAGATCATCGAGCGGGTCAACGAAGCCTCGGACGCTTCGCTCGGCCCGGTCACCAAGATCTCCGAGACCAAGTACACGGTCGCCGTCACGCTGACCGTCGCGGGGCGGCCGGGCACCGCCACCGGCACGCTCGCCAGCGAAGGCGGCAAGTGGTGCTGGAAGGAAGTCAGCAGGCTGCGTACTTCCAGGACTTCGACGACTCGCTGACGGCCGGCGGGAGCAAGGGACCTTTGCTACCGCCCGCCGGTCACTTGAGGGCGACGAGGGTGGGGCCGCGCTGCTCCAGCAGCACCGGCCCGACCGAGGAAAGCGTCACTGGGCCGGTGTAGCCGCGCCGGTCCACGCCGACGGTGCGGATCGTGGCGCCGGTCGTCTCGTCGAGCACGGCGAGCCCGCCCTGGATCGGCACGACCAGCTGTTCCCCGAAGGTCACCCCGGGGCCGGTGGAGTTGTTCAGCGTCCAGCGCGGCGTGAGGTCGTCCCGTGAGAACGCCATGGTCTTCGAGCCGGTGAACCAGTACACGCCCTGCGCGGTCCACGAGGTCGTCATGACGCCGCCCACCGGATCCGGCGTGATCTCCGCTTCGGGCAGGTCGAGCGGGTACGCCGACTTCTGCAGGCCGTCGCCGCCGTAGATGACCAGCAATTTCTGCTCGGGCAGCACGATCAGCGCGAGATCGCCGGACATCGCGACGACCTTCGCGTTCTTGCCGGCGAGGACGGTGCTGTAGTCGACCTTCGGGTCGTCGGCTTCGTCGTTGGTCGCGCGGTAGACGGTGAAGCGGTCGGCCGGGTCGCCGGGGCAGCGCTCGATCACGCCGATCTTGCCCGCCGCGGCGGCCACCGTGCCGTAGGTGCAGCCGGTCCTCGGCTGCTTGTTCGGGTTCACGATGGCGGGGACCTGGCCGTATTCCATGCTCTTGACCAGGTCGTCGCGCCAGGTGTTCAGGAGCTTCTTGCCGGTCGTGGTGACGTGCGATCCGTCGACGACCAGCCTGGTGCCGAGTTCGGCGTCGCCGTTGCGCTGCGCCGTGCGGCGCCCGGTGCCCGCGTCGAGCTGGGTGACCTCGCTGCAGCCGGTTTCCTTGCGGTACACCGCGTCCACCTTGATCCCGGCGAGCGCGACGGTGCACAGTTCGAGATCGCGCGAGTAGCGCCACCGGACCTCGCCGGTGTACGGGTCCCGGCCGAGGACCTCGCCCTTGTCCGCGGTGACGACGCTGTTGGCTTCGCCGATCGGGACCGGAGTCGCCGAACTCGGCGCCTGCCACAGTTCGCTCAGGGAGCCGGGAACCTCCGCCGGCGCGGGCGGGAGCCCTGGCGGCAGGGTGGTGGCGACCTGCGCGACCGTCGCCGCGTTGTCGCTGGTCACGCCGATGACGAGGCCGGTGACCGCGACGACCACGACGATCGCCGCGGCGATCACGCGATCCCGCGGGCGGTTCCACGGCGAGCGACGGGCGCGTTTCCCGCCCAGCGGCGGCTCGCCGGCCACCGGCTGGGCGGGATCGGCGTCCAGCACGTCTTCCGTGCCGATCGCGTTTTCGGCCGTCTCCGGCTCGCTGCCGTCCGGTTGCCCGGGATCGGCGGGCACGGGCCGCGCCGGTTCGTCGTCCGGCGCGGCGTCCCAGCGTTCGCTCACGTGCCCCTAGCTCCCCATGTCCGCAGTATGAAAGCTCAGTCTGCCGACGCAGGTGTATCAGAAGTCGCCGACGGACGGCGACGGCGGCGTCGGCGAGCCGGACGCTCGGCGCTGTCGCCCGCCTCCTTCTCGACCGCCGGGCCGCTGACCTCCGGGCTCGGCTTGGCGGCGCCACGGCTGCGACGGCGGGTCCGCGTGCGGCCCTCCGAAGAGGACTCAGAGGACTCAGTGGCTTCGCCCGCGGTCCCTTCCGCGGAAGCGCTGGCGGCAGCGTCGGCGGCCTCGATCTTGGCGGCCGCGTCGGCGCCGCCACGGGTCCGCTTGCGCGGCGCGCGGTTGCGCTTGCGGGGCGCTTCTTCGTCCTTCGCCGGACCCTGGCCACGGCCGCGGCGCTTACCGCCCAGATCTTCTTCGACCTCGGCCGAAAGACCGGCGCGGGTCCGCTTCGACAGCGGGAGACGCCCGGTGGTGCCCTCGGGGATGCCGAGGTCGCTGAACAGGTGCTTCGACGACGAGTACGTCTCGGCGGGCTCGGGCATGTCGAGCCCGAGGATGTCCGAGATCATCTTCCAGCGCGGCTCCTCGTCCCAGTCGACGAGGGTGATCGCGACGCCGGTGCGCCCGGCGCGGCCGGTGCGGCCGATCCGGTGGACGTAGGTCTTCTCGTCCTCCGGTGTCTGGTAGTTGATCACGTGCGTGACGTCGTCGATGTCGATACCGCGGGCGGCGACGTCGGTGGCGACCAGCACGTCGACCTTGCCGGCGCGGAACGCGCGCAGCGCCTGCTCACGGGCACCCTGGCCGAGGTCACCGTGCACGGCGGCGGCCGCGAAGCCGCGCTCGACGAGCTCGTCGGCGACCTTCTGCGCGGTGCGCTTGGTGCGGGTGAAGATCATCGTCAGGCCACGGCCTTCGGCCTGCAGCGCGCGGGCGATCAGCTCGGGCTTGTCCATCGAGTGCGCCCGGTAGACGAACTGGGTGGTGCGCTCGTGGATGGCGCCGGCGTCGTTCTCCTCGGCGCGGATATGCGTCGGCTGGGTGAGGAACGTGCGGGCCAGCGTGATGATCGGGCCCGGCATGGTCGCCGAGAACAGCATCGTCTGACGCTTGTCCGGGACCATCCGCAGGATGCGCTCGATGTCGGGCAGGAAGCCGAGGTCGAGCATCTCGTCGGCCTCGTCCAGCACCAGCCCGCGGACCTTGCCCAGCACCAGGTGCTTCTGCTCGGCCAGGTCCAGCAGGCGGCCGGGGGTGCCGATGACGACGTCGACGCCGTTGCGGAGCGCCGCGATCTGCGGCTCGTAGGGGCGGCCACCGTAGATGGCCAGCGTGCGGATGCCGAGGTGCTTGCCCGCACCCTTGAGGTCGTTCGCGACCTGGATGCACAGCTCACGGGTCGGCACGACGACCAGCACCTGCGGGGTGCCGTCGCCGGGGACCTCGACGCGGTGCAGCAGCGGGACGCCGAAGCCCAGCGTCTTGCCCATGCCCGTGCGGGCCTGGCCGATCAGGTCGTCGCCCGCCATGGCCAGCGGCAGCGTGAGGGCCTGGATGGCGAAGGTGCGCTCGATCCCGGCCTCGCTCAGCGCCTTCACGATCTCGGGCTTGACCCCGAAGGAAGCGAAGGTGGGGGCCTCGGGTTCCACCGGTGCGCCCGCCTGCAGCGGGTGCGACACGTCGAGCGCCGCCGGGCCCGATTCGCTGTGCTCCAGCGCGACGGCCTCCGGCACTCCGGTGGTGGTGTTCTCAACAGTTGTGGGTTCGTTCGTGGTCAGGGTGCTCGCCTCTCTCGTGACCAGCGCGCACTGCCCTGGTCACCGATCGACACTCGACCACGAAAATTCGCTCGGGCTCCGCGCTACTGGCGCTGGAGCGGCCCTTCGTGGGAATGCCGCAGGATGGCGTGCACGCACATCATTCTTGTGCTGACCAGGGCCGCACCGGCTGTCCTTCAGCCGCAGCAGCGTCCCGATCCGGGACGGATGATCCGTCGTATCCGGCGGCCAGTCTACCTGATCTGCGGTTTTCGGATAGTCCCCGCCGCGCCGGAGGTGGGAAGGCTCTCTTTCCGGCCGGAACTCCCCGGCGCGCCGGGGAGGGTGGGATCGGTCTCTTCACCACCCCGAAGGTGTGTTCGGCGATACCCTTTCCGCCGTGACGGAGGCAAAGCAGATCAGTGAGGGCGTAGTCGATTTGCTCGGCGTACTCGCCTATGGGGAATTGTCCGCATTCGATCGCATGGCCGAGGACGCGCGCACCGCGCCGACGCTGGCCGGCCGGGCCGCGCTGGCCTCCATGGCGGCCGCCGAGATCGGGCACTACGACCTGCTCGCCAAGCATCTGGCGGGGCACGGCGTCGCGATCGAGGACGCGATGCGGCCGTTCGTCGGGCACATCGATGCTTGGCACGCCTCCACGGCGCCGCGCTCCTGGCTCGAGTCCCTGGTGAAGGCCTACGTCGGAGACGGGCTCGCGGCGGATCTCTACCGCGAGATGGCCAGCTGGCTCGATCCCGAGACCAAGGACCTGGTGCTCACCGTGCTCGCCGACACGGGGCATTCCGCGTTCGCCGAGCGCGAAGTCGCGGCCGGTATCGAGGCCGACCCGAAGGCGCGGGACAAGCTCGCGCTGTGGGGCCGCCGTCTGCTGGGCGAGGCGTTGACGCAGGCCCAGTACGTCGTCGCCGAGCGGGACGGGCTCGCCGAGCTGATCGTCGAGGGTTCCGGTGACCTTTCGGGAATCGCCGCGCTGTTCCGCCGGTTGCAGCAGGGGCACACCAAGCGCATGCAGGTGCTGGGCCTCGGCTGAGGTCACTTCGGCTAGCCTTGGCGCACCAGTAAATTTCGAACTTTCAAGCGGAGGTCCCACGTGGAGGTCAAGATCGGCATCAAGGACACGCCGCGGGAGCTCGTGGTGTCCAGCAGCCAGTCGCCCGACGAGGTCGAGGAACTGGTCGCGAACGCCTTGAGGGCCGGCGACGGGATCTTCCGCCTCGACGACGAAAAGGGCCGTAAGTACATCGTGCCCACCGACCGGATCGCCTACGTCGAGATCGCGCCGTCGGATGTTCGCAAGGTCGGCTTCGCTGTTGGTGGCTAACCCGATCGGGTTGTAGTCGGATGTCACAGTGGCGTCACCGCTGCGTCTCAGCCAGCTCTCAGATTTGATCGTCACGCTAAGGCGGGGACGGCAGGGGGCTAGCCGAGAAATGAGGTGGACGGCGTCACTGTGATGGACCGCGCGCTGCTCGACGGCGTGCGCACAGTTCCCGAACAAGGCAAACGGGTCGCTGGGCGGCTGACCGGTATCGACGTCGCCCGCGGCCTGGCCGTACTCGGCATGTACGCGGTGCATGTCGGCCCCGATCCCGCCAAAGGCGGCGTCGGGGTGCTGTTCAAACCGTTCGAAGGTCATTCCGCCGCGTTGTTCGCGGTGCTGGCCGGGGTCTCGATCGCGCTGATGTCCGGCGGCCGCCGTCCCAAACAGGGCCGCGACCGGACCCGCGTCGCGCTCAAACTGGCGACCCGCGCCCCGCTCCTGGTGGCGCTGGGGCTCTGGCTGACCAGCCTCGAGACCGGCTACATGGTGATCCTGGCCTACTACGGGGCCTGCTTCCTCTTCGCGATCCCGTGGCTGCGCGCGGGCGCGAAGGCGCTGGCGATCGCGGCGGTCGTCGTCGCCGTGGCGGGCCCGCTGCTCTCGCATCTGATCAGGGCGCAACTGCTGCCCCGCGACCTGCTCTTCTTCGCGCCGGACCTGACCGCGGACGACATCACGTCGACCGGGCTGCTGAAGGCCGCGACCGTGCTCGTCCTGACCGGGACCTTTCCCGCGTTGACGCTGATGGCGTACGTGTTCGCCGGGATGGCGATCGGGCGGATGGACCTGACCTCGCGCAGCGTGTGCCGTCGGCTGTTCTTCGGCGGATCGGCGCTCGCGGTGGGCGGGTACGTCGTGTCCTGGATCGCGACCGGGCCGCTCGGCGGCATGCAGGCCGTGTACCGCTCGCTGGAACCGGCCGCCGCGCAGATGGGCATGACGCCGCCGGAATTCCTGCGGCTCCACCAGACCTGGATCCACGGCACCCCGCCGACCACCAGCTGGGCCTGGGAACTACTGCCGACGGGGACCTCGTACACGCCGTTCGACCTGCTGATCTCGATCGGGATCGCGGCGGCGGTGATCGGTGGCTGCCAGCTGCTGATGCCGAAGTTCGAACGCGTGCTGCGGCCGCTTTCGGATCTGGGCGGGCGGGTGTTGAGCGCGTACGTGCTGCATTTCGTGGCGATCGCGCTGCTGTGGGACGAGAGCGACGGCGACTCGATCTTCAGCGTGCTGCATTTCGTCGAGTTCTCGGTGGTCGCGCTGACCGCGGCGGTGCTGTGGCGGAAGTTCATCGGGCGCGGGCCGCTGGAATGGGCGATGAACAAGCTGTCGAGCTGGCCGAAGTACGTGGTGCCGCGGAGCCGGGTGCCCGCTCAGCGGCAGGGCTGAATTCCCCGGTGACGCGTGAAGGCCCCCTTCCCTCGGCTCAGCCGAGGGAAGGGGGCCTTCACGCGCTTGAGGGGTCAGGCGTTGAGTTCGTTCAGTTCTTCGAGGCTGGTCGGCACGTGGAAGGGCGGCGTGCTGGTGCCCATGATGCGGTAGCGGTCCCACGGGTCCGGGTCGGAGAGCTCGCCCTTCGCGCTGTACTCGCCCGCGCGGATCTCGACGGCGGTCTTCTTGCCGCCGGCGGCCGCGGACACCTGCTCGTTGGTGGCGACCCGGCCGTACCAGCGGTAATACCCGTCAATGGGCTGGAAGTAGCCCCGCAGTTCCACCGTGGCCGCGATCTCGGTCCCGTCGATCACGAGGACCGCTTCGCCGGCGTAACCGTCTTCGTCGTGCTCGCTCATTTCGCCTCCGATTCCTTCCGCATCTGGACGACCTTGTTCTCTTCGAGCGGCAGGTTCGGGTCGATGACGATGCCCTGCTGCCGGGAGAGGCCGTCGATCGCGGCCCAGATGATCTGCGTCAGGTACTCGACGACGCTGTCGCGGCCCATCGAGCGCCGGTCCAGCCACCATTCGCCGGTGCTCTGCACCATGCCGACGATGCCGTGCGCCCACGGTTCGGCGGCGCCGGAGTCCATGTTGAACATCCGCATGTAGTCGCCGAGCAGCGCGGTCAGCGCGGTGGCGATCAGTTCCTTGTCCTCGGCGACGACGTCGGCCTTGACGACCACCTTCTCCTGAAGGCCGCCGCGTGCGAGCAGGCGGTACAGGTTCGGGTGCTCCTCGATGACGCTGAAGAACGCGTCGAGCGCCATCCGGATCCGGGGGACCGGGGCGAGTTCGGAGTTGATGGCCGGGATCAGCCGCTGGAAGAGGATCTCCGTGCCGCGCTGCCCGAGCGCGACGTACAGATCCGCTTTGTCGTCGAAGTGCCGGTACAGCACAGGTTTCGTGACGCCCGCTTCGGCGGCGACGTCCTCCATGCCGAGGTCCGGCCCGTGGGTGTCGAGTGCGCGCAGGGCGGCCTCGACGAACTCCGCGCGGCGCGCGATCCGGTGCTTGCGCCAGCGGTCGCGACGGGCATCACCCGTGTCGGCCTCACCCGCTGTGGGGTGCTTGCTCGACTGCTTGCTGTTGCGCTTGACACGTTCGATCACCCAAGTCATGCTACCAGAGGTAACTGTTACCACGAGTTACAGATAGGGGTGTGTCGGCAATGACGCGGGCGCTGAAGGAAACAGACCGGGAGAAGACGGCCGAGCGGCTGCTCAAGTCCTCCGCGAACAAGTTCTACGATCCCGACGTCGACATCGACTGGAACGCCCCGCTCGTCGACGGGAAGCGCTTCATCCCGGCCCACCGTTCTTCGCTCTACGGCACGAAGTTGTGGGACTCGCTGTCCGAAGAGCAGCGCATCGAACTCGGCAAGCACGAGGTCGCGAGCGTCGCCACGACGGGGCTGTGGTTCGAAATCCTCCTGATGCAGATGCTGCTCAAGGAGGTCTATGAAGAGGACCCGACCAGCTCGCACGCCCAGTACGCGTTGACCGAGATCGCGGACGAATGCCGTCACTCGACGATGTTCGCGCGGATGGCCTCGCGGATCGGCTGCCCGAACTACGGGCCGGTGCCGTGGTTGCGGAGGCTGGCGAAACTGATGCCGACGATCAGCTACGGCCCCGCGCGCTACGGCGCGATCCTCGTCGCCGAAGAGGTCCTCGACCGGCTTCAGCGCGAGCAGATGAACGACCCGGACATCCAGCCGCTGGTGCGCATGGTCAACCGGATCCACGTACTCGAAGAGGCCCGGCATGTCACCTTCGCCCGCGAAGAGGTGACACGCGGGATGGCGAAACTGTCGAAGAAGGAAATCCTCTACCAGCAGTTCATCATCGCGCTCATTTCGTATTTCGTGACGCGGGCCTTCATCAACCCGAACGTCTACAAGGCCGTCGGCATCCGTCCGCGCGACGGCGTCGAAGCCGCGCTGAACAACCCCCACTGGCGCGAAAGCATCCAGTGGGCAGGCGAGAAGATCATGCCGTTCCTGCAGGAATCCGGTCTGGTCGGCAAGCCGGGCATGTACTTCTGGCGCAAGTCCTTCCTGCTGCCGGGGAAGCGATGAGGAGCGTCAAGCAGCGCGACGCCGTGTCGTGGGACCCGTCGAGGGAACATCGGTTCGTGACTGGCGACGGCACCGCGCTCCACGTCGAGACGAGCGGCCCCGCCGACTCCGAACTCACGCTGGTGCTCGTGCACGGCTGGACCCAGGACCACCGGACCTGGGACGGCGTGGTCTCGCGGCTCGGCGACTCCGTCCGGACCCTGCGCTACGACCTGCGCGGCCACGGCGGTTCCGCGCCGGCGAAACCGGGCACTGCCACGATCGCCACCCTCGCCGACGACCTCGCCGAGCTGATCGAGGACCGCGTTCCGAACGGTCCGATCGTGCTCGCGGGGCACTCCATGGGCGGCATGACGATCATGGAACTTTCCCGCAGGCATCCCGATCTCGTGGCCCGGCGCGTGGCAGGGGTCGCGTTCGTCGCCACATCGTCCGGTGAGATGGACCGGATCACCCTCGGCCTGCCGGGGATCGCGGGCAGCGGCGCGGCGAGGTTCGAACGGAGGCTCGCGAAGCTGCTCGCGAAGAACCGCCGTGACGCCTTGCCGTTGCCGCTGTCGGTGGTGCGGCCGGGCGCCAGGTTGCTCGTCTTCGGGCGCCGGCCCTCGCGAGCCGACGTGGACTCGGTCGCCGAACAGCTGCTGTGCGCGCATCCGGCGAGCGTCGCGGGTTTCCAGGATGCGATCTCTCAGCACGACTGCCGCGTCACGCTGGCCGCGCTGCAGGGCAAACCGGTGGTCGTGCTCGCGGGGGAGCGGGACCGGCTCTGCCCGCCGCCGCACGCCAAGGTCATCGCCGACGAGCTGCCGGAGGCGGAGTTCGTGCGCTATCCGGGCGCCGGGCACATGCTCCCGCAGGAACGGGCGCAAGAGGTTTCGGATCGCATCGCCGCCCTCGTCCGCCGCGCCGCGAGGGTCTGAAGGGGGGAGCAAGGGACCTTTGCTACCGCTTCTCTCGACATTGAGACAAGTGGGAGCAAAGGTCCCTTGCTCTCTTTCCACAGGTCAGGGCTCCGGGCGGCCTGGCTGGTCACGTCGCGAAAGCCACTTTCGGGACATCAGGCGTCGCGAAAGTGGCTTTCGCGACGTGGGACGCGGCGAGGCGGTAGCAAAGGTCCCTTGCTCCCTTCAGAGGTTGGTGTAGCCGTGCTCCAAGAGCCGGACGCCGGTCTCCCGGTAGGCGTCCTGGTCGTCGACGGCCAGGGTGGCCAGCCCGTCGACGTACCGGTTGAACATGCAGAACGCGGCCGCGATCAGCACCGTGTCGTGGATTTCGACGTCCGTCGCGCCCTCCGCGCGAGCCACCTCGATCAGGTCTTCTCCCACGGCTTTCCCGCTTTCGCGGACGGCGAGCGCGACGTGCAGGAGCGCCTTCACCTTCGGCGGCACGGGCGCGCCGTCGACGTCCTTCCAAGCCGCTTCGACGACGGGCATGCCGCCTTCGAGCGCTTCGGCGGCGACAGCGGCGTGGCTGCGTGAGCAGAACGTGCAGTCGTTGCCGCGCGAGACGACCGCGCCGATCAGTTCGCGCTCGCCCACGCTGAGGCTGCTCGGGCCGCGCAGCAGGACCTCGGCGAGCTGCCCGAGCGGCGCGGCCGTCTCCGGCCGGTAGGCGAACAAGGCGGTGATGCCGGGAAGGTTTTCGTCGAGCGCGATATGGGGCATGGTGACTCCTCGCGGATCGGCAACGCGGTCGTTCGATTCATAGCCGAAACCCGGCTCGGCGCGCTGCCGCTGGATTGCTCGACAAGGGGTGCGAGGGGGAATGGTGATCATCAGGGTCCGGGGGCGCGCGCTTCCCGATGGCGAGTATGTCGATTTGTACGCCGATGGCGACCGCTGGACGTCCGATCCGGTCCCGGGCGCGGAGCTGGTGGCCGAGGGCTGGCTTCTGCCGGGGCTCGTCGACGCCCACACCCATCCCGGAGCCGAAGAGCCCGGTGACCCGATGGACGAGGAGATCCTGCGCGCCGACCTGCACCGCCACGTCGACGCCGGGGTCACGATGATCCGTTCGCCAGGGCTGCCCGGTGAGCCGCCCGAGTGGTTCGGCGCCGAACCAGGCCTGCCCCGAGCGGTGCACGCCGGTCCGTGGATCGCCCAGCACGGCGAGTTCTTCGACGGCTGGGGCCGCCGCGCCACGCACGCGGAGCTCCCCGCGCTCGCCGCGGAGCAGGCGAAACGCACCGGCTGGGCCAAGGTCATCGCCGACTGGCAGAACGGGGACGACGCCGTGCCGTCCGACGTCCTGACCGCGGTCGCCGAGGCCGTGCACGCGGTGGGTGGTCGTCTCGCGGTGCACTCGCAACACGCCGCCGGCGGGGAGGCCGCGGTGGCCGCCGGCGTCGATTCCGTCGAACACGGAATGTGGCTGGATCCCGCCTACCTGCCGGACATGGCGGCCCGCGGCACCGCGCTCACACCGACGCTTTCGGTTTTCCAGGCGGGGCTGGAAAGAGTGCGGAACCGTGAGGACACCCCGCGGAAACGCTGGTTCGCCAGCGGGGTGGAGGCGCATCCCGCGCTGGTCGTGGCGGCGGCCGAGGCCGGCGTGAAGATCCTCGCCGGCACCGATTCCCGGCCGCATGGCCGGGTCGGCGACGAGATCCGCGCGCTGGCGGAAGCGGGGCTGCGAACGCACGACGCGCTCGCCGCGGGCTCGTGGGCCGCGCGCGAGTACCTGGGGTTGCCGGGGCTCGCACCGGGGGCGCCCGCCGACGCCGTCGTCTACGCGGAGGATCCGCGCGAAGACCTCGGACAGCTGGAGCATCCCGTCGCGGTAATTCTGCGAGGCGTCCGCGTCAGGTGAGCTAACGTGATCTCATCGACTGGGGAGTTGAAACGATGAAACAGCGTGGATCGATACTGTCCGTCTTCACCCTCACCCTCGCCGTGGTCCTCGGCGCGGCCCTGCTCACGAACCTCGGCGGTGAGACCACCGAAGCCGGCGGCGATGCCGAGTTCGCCGGGGCCGGCCGTGTCGTCATCCGTGACGCCGCCATGGTGATCACGATGGATCCCAGCCTCGGCGAAGGACCGCTCGGCGCCCTCGCCGACGCCGACGTCGTGCTTGAGGGCACCAAGATCAAGCAGGTCGGCAAGGACCTCGACGCGGGCTCGGCGAAAGTCGTCGACGGCCGCGGCAAGATCGTGCTGCCCGGCTTCGTCGACCTGCACAACCACCTGTGGCAGTCGCTCATCCGCGGCTGCGCGGCCGACAAGGAACTCATCGGCTGGCTCGGCAAATGCGTCATCCCGTTGTACCGCGCGCCCGTGACCGACGCAGACGCCTACGCGGGCACGAAACTCGCCGCGGCGGACGTCGTCTCGACCGGCATCACCACGGTCACCGACTGGTCGCACGCGTTCAACACCGACTTCGCCAAGGGCGGTCTCCGCGCGCTCGGCGAGTCGAAGCTGCGGTTCCTCTACTCCTACAACGGCACCACCGATCCCGCGCTGCAGAACGAAATCCGTCGCGTGAAGCGTGAGGTCATCGACCCGAACCCGTTGGCGCGCCTGCAGATCGGCACGCATCCGTCCACGGGGAACTTCCCGAGCGTCGAGGCCTCGGAGAAGCTCGCCCGCGAACTCGGCGTCTCGCTGAACGTGCATCTGCTCGAATCGAAGGCCGACCTGACCGCGGGGCAGATGGACGCGCTCCGGCGGGCGAACGCGCTGCACCCCGGGCTGGTGGCGAACCACGTCATCCAGACCACCGACGCCGATCTCGACGAGCTCGCGGCCGCCGGCGTCAGCGTGGCGCACAACCCGCTGTCGAACATGCGGCTCGCGTCGGGGGTGATCCGGCTGCCGGAGATGAAGAAACGGAACATGAAGGTCGGGCTCGGCCTCGACGGCGGCACCAACGACACGAGCGACATGTTCAACGTGATGCGCGCGGCCGTCGGTCTCCAGCGGGCGACCACGACGGATCCGGCGGTCTACCCGACCACCGCGGACGTCCTGCGCATGGCGACCCTCGGCGGTGCGGAAGCGCTAGGGATGGACAAGGAGATCGGGTCACTGACGCCGGGCAAACGGGCGGACCTCCAGGTGGTCGACGCCCAGGCGGTCAACTTCGCGCCGAAGGTGGACTGGGTGAATCAGCTGGTCTTCAACACCCAGCCCGCGAACGTCTCGTGGGTGTTCGTCGACGGCCGCGCCCTCAAGCGCGAAGGACGCGTTGTCGGTATCGACACCGCGAAGGTCGTCGCCGATGCCCAGGTCGCCGCCGACCGCCTGAAGAAGCTCCTACCCCAGTGACCCCACGCATTTCGTCCTCTGAATGCGGTAGTTGCACGCGCAAGGAAGGCATTCAGAGGACGAAATGCGGGCCGGGGTCAGTGCTGCAGGGGGAAGCCACCGCCGATGCCCCGCCAGGCGAGGTTGGCGGTGAGGGCGACGGCCTCTTCGCGGCTCATCGACTTGTGGTGCGCCAGCCAGAACCGCGCGCTGACCTGCGAGAGGCCCACGAGGCCGACGGCGAGCAGCCGGGCCTTGTCCTCGTCGAGGCCCGCGTCGGCGGTGATGGTCTCGGTGATCGCGTCGACGCTGGCCGACGTCGCCCGGTCCACCGCCTCCTGCACGGCGGGCTCGCCGCGGAGGTCGGACTCGAAGACCATGCGGAACGCGCCGGCGTCGTTGTTGACGAAGTCGAAGAACGCGCCGACGGTCGCCGGCACGCGCTGCTTGTTGTCCGTCGTGGAGTCGAGCGCGTCCTTGACCCGCCGCACCAGTTCGTCGACGTGGCTCTCCAGCAGCGCGATGTAGAGGTCGAGCTTGCCGGGGAAATGCTGATAGAGGACCGGCTTGCTGACTCCGGCCTCTTCGGCGATCTCGTCCATCGCGGCGGCGTGGTATCCGTTCGCGGCGAACACCCGCTGCGCGGCGGCCAGCAGCTGGGCGCGGCGTTCCGTTCTGGGCAGGCGAACACCTCGGGCCTGCAGTCGCGCCATGTCTGTCATCGTTCCTCCAGTTCGAGGCACTCGTCTCCGCCGAGAACGCAGCAGCGCAGTCGAGCGGGGCTCCACGGGCGGGGTCACCACCGCGTGAAGTGAGGTCGAGATTACTCGCCGGTACAGCCGGACCGCCAAGGGTCAGGCATCCTTGATGCTGTGTCTTCTCCAGTTTCCCGTGCCGCCGGGGGTCGTCCGCCGCTGACCCATGTGCCGCTTTCGCGCAGGTCGTTGCCGTCACTGGATCCCGCGCCGCCCCCTTGGCCCGGGGAAACAATAGGTGTCGCCGGGGTGAAATTGCACATCCGCCGGACGCCGGGCGGCCCGGAGACGGCCGTCTACGTCCACGGTCTCGGCGGTTCGTCCACGAACTGGACCGACCTCGCCGCGCTCCTGGCGCCCCAGGCGAGCGGCACGTCGATCGATTTGCCGGGTTTCGGCTATTCGGAGCCGCCCGCCGGGTTCGACTTCAGCCTCGACTCGCACGCCGAGATCGTCGCGAGCCACATCGAGAGCCTGGAAGCGGGGCCGGTGCACCTGTTCGGCAACTCGATGGGCGGCGCGGTCGCGCTGCTCGTCGCGGCCCGCCGTCCGGAGCTGGTGAAGACGCTGACGCTGATCTCGCCCGCGATGCCGGATCTCCGGCCCAGTATGAAACGGCTGTCCGACCCGCGAATGGCGTTCGCGTACCTCCCGCTGATCGGTCCGAGGGTGCGGCGTCGGCTGGCCGCGCTCGGCCCGCGTGAACGCGCGATGCAGGTCATCAAGCTGTGCTTCGCCGATCCGAGCCGCTTCGCCGACAGCAGGCTGGACGAGCTCGAAGAGGAGCACAGTGCTCGCGCCGCCTTCGCGTGGGCCGCCCCCGCGCTGGCCCGCAGCACGTTCGGCATCTTCCGGACGTGGTCCGCCCGCGGGCCCGCGTCGCTGTGGGCGGTCGCGCCGAGCGTCGACGCGCCGACGCTCGTCGTGTGGGGGCAGCACGACCGGGTGATCTCCGTCCGGCGCGCCGAGCGCACCGCCCGGCTACTCCCGCACGCGCGGTTGCTGGTCCTTCCCCGAATCGGCCACGTGGCGCAGATGGAACGCCCGAATGTCGTAGCGAAGGCCGTTTTGGGGATGTGGGAATCGGTCGAATCGGGCACCTGGTAGCCCATCCGGGTGAGGAGGACACGCCGCACGAAGCGCCGGTCGCTCACAACATCACAGTTCGGTTATGGCACCCTGGTGCGCGTGGATCGGGTAAAGCAAGGCGCGCAGGGCGAAGGTCGGCGGTCTCAGTACTCCGCCTCCGCCCGTCGTCCGCCGCGCTCCCAGCCCCGGACCACCGACGTGCCGCGCACCGGCCAGTACCGGCCGACGCCGCCGCCGTCGCAGCGGCTCGACGAAGATCGCTACCGCCCCGGTGGCCGCCGGACCAGCGCGCAGCCGCTCAGCGCCTCCTGGAGGCCGCACGAGCCCGGCGCCGCGAAGACGACCGCCAAGCGCAAGAGCAAAGGCGGTATCGGCCAGTTCGCCAAGACCTATGGCTGGCGCGTGTACGCGTTGCCGATCCTCGTGGTGATCACCGCGCTGGTCGTGTTCAACACCGCCACCGGCCCGCCCGAGCCGATCGCCACGGACGGGGCGAGCCTCGCTTCGTCCGACGGTTCCGCCGGCAACGGCGGCGAGCCGGGCGCCGGTGTGGACGGGGGCGGCGACGTCCTCCCGGAGAACCCGGCCAAACCGGTCGACCTCAAGATCCCGACCGCGGACCTGCCCACGGGCGGCAACTTCACCGAGTCCGGCAAGGGCACCTATCACGTGGTGCCGGGCAAGGGCGAAAAAGTGGGCACGGGTCAGCTGTTCACCTACACCGTCGAGGTCGAGGACGGCATCGACCCGTCCAGCTACGGCGGTGACGACAGCTTCGCCACGATGGTGCAGGGCACGCTGTCCAATCCCAAGAGCTGGACGTGGGACGGCAAGAAGGCGCTGCAGCGCGTCGACGCGAGTTACCCGAACCCCAGCTTCCGGGTGAGCCTCACCACACCGAACACCACGCATCGCGCGGACGTCTGCATGTTCCAGATCACCTACGAGACGTCTTGCTACCGCTCGAGTTTCGACAAGCGCGTGGTGATCAACCTCGCCCGCTGGGTGCGGGGGGCGCTGGCCTTCGAGAGCGACATGACCGGGTACCGCCAGTACGCCATCAACCACGAGGTCGGGCACGCCCTCGGCGGAAAGCACGTGGGCTGCCCCGAGAACGGCGCGGTCGCGCCCGTCATGATGCAGCAGACCTTCGGCGTCTCCAACGACTTCGTGGCGCAGCTGAACAATCTCCCCGGCGGTGACCGCGGCAAGGTGCCCGCGGACGGCAAGGTCTGCAAGCCGGGCTCCTGGCCGAACCAGACACCCTAGTCCACGCCGTCTCACCTGCTGGACGGGTCCCAGGATCTGGAACAGGGGAAGGCGTCCGGGCCTTTCCGTGTTGTAGATACTGGGATGCGACCCGCGATCCACGCGAGATGGAGGACCCGATGTCAGGCACGCTGCCGCCGCTCGTAGAGCCGGCCGCCGAGCTCACCAAGGAAGAGGTGGCCCGGTACAGCCGTCACCTGATCATCCCGGACGTCGGGATGACCGGGCAGAAGCGGCTGAAGAACGCCAAGGTGCTGGTCATCGGTGCCGGCGGCCTCGGCAGCCCGGCGCTGCTGTACCTCGCCGCGGCCGGGGTCGGCACGCTCGGCATCGTCGATTTCGACGAGGTCGACGAATCCAACCTGCACCGCCAGGTCATCCACGGCCAGTCCGACATCGGCAAGCTGAAGGCCGCGTCCGCGCAGGAGTCGCTCGCCGAGATCAACCCGTTCGTCAAGGTGCACCTGCACACCGACCGGCTCGAGTCGTCCAACGCGCTGGAGCTGTTCGAGCAGTACGACCTGATCCTCGACGGCACCGACAACTTCGCGACGCGGTACCTGGTCAACGACGCCGCCGTGCTCACCGGCAAGCCCTACGTGTGGGGCTCGATCTACCGGTTCGAGGGCCAGGTGAGCGTGTTCTGGGAGGACGCGCCGAACGGCAAGGGCCTCAACTACCGCGACCTCTACCCCGAGCCGCCGCCGCCCGGCATGGTCCCGTCGTGCGCCGAAGGTGGCGTGCTGGGCGTGCTGTGCGCGTCGATCGGCTCGATCATGGTCAACGAGGCGATCAAGCTGATCACCGGGATCGGTGAGCCGCTGCTGGGCAGGCTCGTCAGCTACGACGCGCTGGAGATGAAGTACCGCGAGGTCAAGATCCGCAAGGATCCGGAGACGCCGAAGATCACCGAGCTCATCGACTACGAAGCGTTCTGCGGTGTTGTGTCCGACGAAGCCGCTTCGGCCGCTTCGGGACACACGATCACTCCGGCGGAGCTCAAGGCCAAGTTCGACAACGGCGACAACTTCGCCCTCATCGACGTCCGCGAGCCGCACGAGTACGAGATCGTGAACATCAAGGGCGCGACGCTGATCCCGAAGGACAAGATCCTCTCGGGCGAGGCGCTGGCGGAACTGCCGCAGGACAAGCCGATCGTGCTGCACTGCAAGTCGGGCGCGCGTTCGGCGGAGGCGCTCGCGGCGCTGCACCAGGCCGGGTTCAAGGACGCGACCCACCTCGGGGGCGGCGTGCTGGCGTGGGCGCGGCAGATCGACCAGAGCCTGCCGACTTACTGAGGTTTCGCGGAAGCGCGTGAAGGCCCCCTTCCCTCGGCTCAGCCGAGGGAAGGGGGCCTTCACGCGCGGGTGGTAGCAAAGGTCCCTTGCTCTCTTTCTGCAGGTCGGCGTGGTGACCGTGTGGATTTCGGGTCATCTGACGCACCAAAATCCACACGGTCCGTAGGCGCCGTCACGCGGAGTTCGGGGTGTGTGGAAATGGGGACACTCAACGTCCCTATTTCCACACACCTCCACTCGGCCGCGCCCAAAGTGGTAGCAAAGGTCCCTTGCTCCCCCGAGCGTCAGTAGCCGACGGACCGGCCCACGAAGATCGCCCGCACGAACTTGGCGAACTCCGCGACGACGTCCGTCCGGTTCCCCAGGGGCGACTTCGGCACGGCGGCGATGATCTCGGCGTCGGTCAGCGGATGGGTTTTCCCGGCCAGCTCGCGCAGTTCCTCGGGTTTCCAGTTGTGGTTCCCCGCGAGGTGCACCGACAGCGCGCCGCGCCGCTGGACGAACTCGATGCGGTCCGCGTTCCGCCGGATGAACTCGCCTTCGCCGACTTGAGCGCACGTCGCGTTTTCAAGGCGCCAAGCGGTCTTCACCGACGTCTCGCAGCTCTCGACGGCGTCGGTCGCGAAGGTCCAGACGGGCGAGATCCACAGCTGCGGCGCGTACTCGACGATCAGCGCCCCGGAGTCTTCGGTCGTCTTGGTCGGGAGCCGCTGCGGGCCGAGGTCCGCCGCGAGAGTGCGATCGCGTGGGACGCCGGTCGCGGCGAGGCGCCGTGCGGGGGTGTCCGGAGGCAGTGACGCGGGGACGGCGATCCCGCCCACGATCAGGGCGACCAAAAGGACACCCGCGCCTGCCCTCGCCCGGAGATCACGCGTGAACAGCCCCGCGACGAGCAGTACCGGCACTCCGAGGAACGGCACCGCGAACCACGGGTCGAACGCCTCGGCCACTTCCAGCACGAAGATCGCGCCGAAGACACCGCAAATCCCGGTCGCGAAGGCCCAGGCCAGCCGCGGCCAAGGCTTCGCGACGGACGGAAACGCTTCCGGTGCCGCGAAAGCGACGAGATAGACCACCCCGATCGACACGAGCGGCACCGGCAACGCGATCCACGGAACGTGCAGGAAAGCGGCGAGCGGGAGCAGCAGGCCCACGGTGAGCGCCCCCAGCGTGCCGAGCAGCCACAGTGAGCCGAGTGCGAGCGCGGTGAGCTGCCCGCCGGTGAGGCGGCGCTGAGCCGTTCGGGGGATCACGGTCGAAGAATGGCAGGTCAGAAGCGATCCTGTCTTGAGTATCGCTACTCAAGACCAGCGCGTCTTCTCGTTCGTGGCGCGGAAGACGGGGTAACGTGCCGAGCCGTGCGTGCCACCCTTGAAAGCCCTCCGGAACACGTCTGTTCGGCGTTCGGCGGACGTACCGGTGACGCGGAACCGCTGCCCGGCACCACCGCCTGGCGCTACAACGATCTCGTGCTCAAACCCGTCGTCGACAAGTCGCGGACCCTGTGGACGGCCCGGGCGCTGGAAGCCGTCGACGAGCCGGGGCTGCGGGTCGCGAAGCCCGTCCGGTCCAGCGACGGCCGATGGATCGTCGGCGGCTGGTCGGCGAACCGGTTCGTGTCCGGCACGGCCGAGCACCGGTACGACGAGGTCGTGCACGCGGCGGTCAAACTGCATCGCGCGACGGCCGGGTTGCCGCGGCCGGATTTCCTGGGACGGCGCACCGACATCGAGGCGCTCGCCGACAAACTCGCCTGGGGCGAGGCGGAAGTGCCCCTCGACGAGAACAAGGGCGGCCGCTGGTTCGAGGTGCTGGCCGGTTCGCGAAGACCGGTCAAACTGCCGGACCAGGTCGTCCACGGCGAGCTTCTCGCCGGAGTGCTCTTCGACGGCGACGCGGCCCCCGGCATCGTCGATTTCGTGCCGTACTACCGGCCGGGTGAATGGGGCGCCGCGATCGTCGCGGTCGACGCACTGGCCTGGGGCGGCGCCACCATCGATCTCCTCGAACGCTGGGCGCATCTGCCCCAATGGCCCCAGCTTCTCCTACGGGCTGTCCTCTTCCGGCTCGCCGCCAACGCCCTCGACCCGCGGTCGACCCGGGCGGCGCACGACGGACTCCGTGCCGCCGCCCGGGACGTGAGCGCGGTGCTGTAGGTCACTCGGTGCGCAGGTTCTCCGTCTTCGCCGCCGCGCGGACCGACGGGACCGTCGACGCCGTCACCAGCAGCACCATCGCGATCGCCGCCGCGGCGAGCAGCCCGACCGCCGGCCAGTCGACGTGCAAGCCCTTCCAGAACAGCCGCCTGCCCAGCGCGGCGACGGCGATCCCGGTCACCGTCGCGACCACGATGCCCACCAGCAGCGGAATTCCGTTCTGCCACAGCAGGGATCGGACGATCACCCGCACCGGCACGCCGGTGGCGGACAGCGCCCCGAGCGCCCGGCGCCGTTCCCGGACCTGTTCCTGAGCGAGCACCAGCAGGCTCACCCCGGCCAGCAACAGGACGGACAACGCGCCGCCGAACAGGATGGTCCGCACGTCGTCGAGCATCCGGGCCTCGTCCGAGACCCGCTTTTCGTTGGCGGACGCCACCGAGACCTGTCCGCTGTACGGCGCCACCGCGTTCCGCACCAGCTCGACGAAGTCCGGATCGCCGGTCGTCCCCCGCAGGCTCACCGTGACCGGCGCGGCGGCCAGGTCGACGCCCGCCATCGCGGCGGGTGTCGCGAGCACGTGTGGCTGGAGCTGCTCGCCGAGCCCCGACGCCTTCACGCCGAGCGGGCGGGGCGTGGCAGGAACGGTCCAGGGCCATTCCCTCTTGTCGTCGTCGGTGAGCTTCATCGACTGTCCTTTGTGGAGAGAAGCGGGATCGGCGAACACGTCACCGTCGTGGCATCCGGTCGCCGTGGTGGTCGCTTCGATCGTGGCGCAGTCGGCGACGGTGAGCGAGACGAGCCCGCCATCGCCGCGGTTCGTGTCGACGAGCATCGAGCGCATGGCCTGGAAGCCGGCCGCGCCGGGCACCGCGCGGACCGCGGCGATCGCCTGATCGGCCACCGAACTGTCGGCATGGACGGAGATCCGGTCATCGGTCTTCTCCTGGTGAACGGCCGCCGACGTCGCCTGGCCCGCCAACAGGCTCTGCAGCGCGATCACCCCGGCGAGCACCACGCAGAGCCCCGCGACCACCCGGGCCGGGGTCCCGCTGTCGTTCCGCAGACGGCGGATCGCGAGCTGGAATGACGGCGGCCCGCCCTTGATCCGGGCGACGGCACGCTCCAGCAGCCACGGCAGCACCGCGGGTATCCCGAGCATCAGCAGCACGGCACCGGCGATCAGCGCCATCCGGCCGAGTTCGCTCGCGACGCTGAAATCCGGGGCTATCAAAGCGATTCCGGCGACGATCGGCAGCAGCCTCCACCACAACCGCCGCTTCGGCGGCACGGTTTCGCGGACGACTCCGAGCGGTTCGGCGACCGTGTGCCGCTGCGCGGCCCAAGCCGCCGCCACGGTCAGCGCGGGGACCACGAGCACGATCAGCACCACCAGTGGCCACGGCGGTGTCAGGTCCTCCGAGTACACCCCGAACCGGAGCACCTGGAAGTCCGCCACCGCGCCGCGGAACAGCAGGAACGACGCGCCGCCGGCGACCAGCCCGGCCACGGCGCCCACGAGGGATTCCGCCGCGGTGATCCGGCGCAGCTGCTTGAGGGACGAGCCCGCCAGGCGTAGCGCGGCGAGCCGCCGGTCACGGGCCGCACCGCCGAGCCGGGAGACCGTCCCCACGAAGATGAACACCGGCGTGAGCAGGACGAAGAGACCGATCAGCAGCAGCGAGAGAATTCCCCGTTCGAACGGCGCTTCGTAGCCGGGAGGGGAACCGAAGGCATAGATCGGGGCGCCGTTGCGTGGATTGTCCGTGCCGGCGTAGACGACGAGATCATTCGGATTGAGTACCGCTCCCGTGCCGATGATCCCGACCGGCTTGCCGGGCAGACGGGGCCGTAACAGACCACTGGTGTCGGCCGCGACGAGTTCGTCGAGCTTCGGGGAAAGGAAGACCTCGCCCGGCGCGGGCAGCCGGTCCACCCCCGGCGGGATCGGCGAATTCGGCCCGGTGGCGTGCAGATGGACGAGCGAGATCGCCTGCCCGCGGAAGTCGGTCGTCGTCGTGTGGTGGTTCAGCGGTGCGACACCCGGGATCGGTTCGTACCGCGGGGAAGCGGCGTACGCCCGCTGGTCGCGGTTCTCCTTGACGGTGCCCGCGGAGGCGCCGATCAGGAGGACCGCGACCGCGAGCCCGATGCCGACGGTGCTCAGGACGAGCCTGACGATCGAGCCCCGGCCGCCCCCGACGGCCAGCCGGAACCCCAGCATCAGGTCTTCGCGCCCGGTCATCGGGTGATCACCGGTTCGCGTGTCCGGCCGTCTCGCACGATGACCTCCCGGTCGGAGTAGGCGGCCACCCTCGGTTCGTGGGTGACGAGGACGACGGCGGCGTCGGTCTGCTTCGCCGTCTCGGACAGCAGTCGCATGACCAGCTCTCCGCTGAGCGTGTCCAGCGCGCCGGTCGGTTCGTCGGCGAAGACCACCGACGGTTCGGTGATCAGCGCCCTGGCCATGGCGACCCGCTGGCTCTGCCCGCCCGAAACCTGGCCGGGGGTGCTGTCACCGGCGTCGCCGACCGCCAGCCGGTCGAGCCAGGTCCGCGCGAGCCGCTCGGCGGGGCGGCGTTTCATCCCGCCAAGGCGCAGTGGCAGCGCGACGTTCTCCAGGCAGGTCAGCTCCGGGACGAGCTGCCCGAACTGGAAGACGAAGCCGAATTCGGTGCGCCGCAAGGCGCTGCGTTCGGTGTCGGACATGCTCGCGAGGTCACGGCCGCGGAACAGCACCTGACCCGCGTCGGGCCGCACGATTCCGGACAGGCAGTGCAGCAGCGTCGACTTCCCGGAGCCGGAGGGGCCCATGATCGCGACGATCTCGCCGGCTTCGAGCGTCAGCCCCGCCCCGGTGAGCGCCTGATTCGGGCCGAAGGCCTTGTGCAGGCCGAGCCCGTGTAACAACGGTGTTTCCACTGTGTGGTCCCCAGATCAGCGCGTCAGCTGGCGCGCGAGGTCGTCGAGGCGGGCGGCGGTGAGTTCCAGCCACCGCAGATCCGCTTCCAGGTGGAAGAGCGCGTGGTCGCAGATCAGCTGGTCGGCGAGGTCGCCGTCGGTCTTGCGGGCGGTGAGCTCACGCATGGCGCGCAGGTGGGAGCTCCGCTGGGCGTCGAGCAGGTCCTGCGCGCCGCGGCCGGACAGCAACGCGAGCACGACCTTGGTGTAGAGCGTGTTCTGCAGGTAGACCGAGGGGTTTTCCGGGCTTTTCAGCCATTCCTCGACGTTGGTGACGCCCGCCTCGGTGATCGCGTACCGCTTCCGGTCCGGGCCGGCGCCCGCCTCGACGCCGTTCTCCTCGACCAGGCCGTTCTTCAGGAGCCGGTTCAGCGTCGAGTAGACCTGCCCGTAGTGCAGCGGACGGTCTTGGCGGAACTGCTTGTCGTAAAGCTGTTTGAGGTCATAGCCGTGCTTCGGGCCGGCTTCGAGCAGGCCGAGCAGCGTGTTCCCGATGGACATGAGGGCGACTATACACACGATCTATACATCGAGTGTATAGCTGCTGAGGGCGTCATTCCCCGCATGTGACGCGGTGAAGGCCCCATCAGCCCTTTTGACCCGTGCCGCATCAAGAGGTGCCGCGAAAGCCACTTTCGGGACATCAGATGTCCCGAAAGTGGCTTTCGCGACGTCGCGAGGTCGACTCGGGCAGGCTCGCGACCTCACGGTGTGACGTGGCTCGACGGCGGGCAATGTCAAACGCCTGAAACATTCAGGAGTTTTCAGGTAACACGGCCTACCTACCTTCAAGCGCTATCGACGCCTGGAGGAGGTGCCCGTGCCACTCGCCGCCCCCACCGTGACCGCGGTGGACACGCACTGCCCGTACTGCGCCCTGCAGTGCGGGATGAGCCTCGACGGCGCCCGGGTCGCCCCGCGTGACTTCCCGGTCAACGCCGGCGGCCTCTGCCAGAAGGGCTGGACGTCGGGGGAGCTCCTCACCTCGCCCTCCCGCCTGACGACACCACTGATCAGGGTCGACGGTGAACTCCGGCCCGCGACCTGGCCGCAGGCCCTCGACCTCGTCGCGAAGCGGCTCACCGAGATCCGCGAAACCAAGGGCGCCGACTCGGTCGCCGTCTTCGGCGGCGGCGGGCTGACCAACGAGAAGGCTTATCTGCTGGGGAAGTTCGCCCGGGTCGCGCTGGGCACCTCGCAGATCGACTACAACGGCCGGTTCTGCATGTCGTCGGCGGCGGCCGCGGGGATCAAGGCGTTCGGCGCCGACCGCGGGATGCCGTTCCCGGTCACGGATCTCGCCGACGCCGACGCGGTCCTGCTGATCGGCGCGAACCCCGCCGAGACGATGCCGCCGTTCACCCAGCACCTGCGTGGCGCGGACCTGATCGTCGTCGACCCGCGCCGCACGCCGACCGCCGAACTCGCCGGACTCCACCTGCAGCCCGCGCCGGGAACCGATCTCGCGCTGGCGCAAGGCATCCTGCACGCCGTCGTCGCCGACGGCCGGCTCGACAAGTCCTATGTGGTCTCGCGGACGAACGGCTTCGAGGAACTGTGGCGTTCGGTCGCGGCCTGGTGGCCGGAGCGCGTCGAGCAGATCACCGGCGTCTCCGCCGCGGACCAGCGTCGCGTCGCCGCCAAGCTCGCCGCCGCCCGCAACGCCTATGTCCTCACCGCGCGCGGTACCGAACAGCACGCCAACGGCACCGCGATGGTCAACGCCTGGATCAATCTCTCGCTCGCCCTCGGCCTGCCCGGACGCAAGGGATCCGGGTTCGGCTGCCTGACCGGGCAGGGCAACGGACAGGGTGGTCGCGAGCACGGGCAGAAGGCGGACCAACTGCCCGGTTACCGCAAGATCGACGACCCCGCGGCCCGCGAGTACGTCGCCGGAGTGTGGGGCGTGCCGCCGGAATCCCTGCCGGGGCCGGGCCGGTCGGCGGTCGAGCTGCTGGAGGCGCTCGGCACCGAAGACGGGCCGAGCGCGCTGATGGTGTTCGGCAGCAACCTCGTCGTTTCCGCGCCCGGTGCCGGGAACATCCAGGACAAAGTGTCCTCTTTGGACTTCCTGGTGGTCTCGGACCTCGTCCTTTCGGAGACCGCGGCGATGGCCGACGTCGTCCTGCCGGTCACCCAGTGGGCCGAGGAGGACGGCACGATGACCAACCTCGAAGGCCGGATCCTCCTGCGTCGCAAGGCGATCGACCCGCCGTCCGGCGCGAAGACCGATCTTTACGTGCTTTCCGAGCTCGCCCGCCGGTTCGGCCAGCCCGAGGGACGGTTCCCGGCGGACGCCGAGACCGTCTTCACCGAGCTTCGGCAGGCTTCGAAGGGCGGTGTCGCCGACTACTCGGGCATCACCTACGACCGGCTCCGGGACGGCGAGGCCCTCTACTGGCCCGTCCCGGCGGAGTCGCATCCCGGCACGCCGCGGATGTTCCTCGACTCCTTCGCCCATCCGGACGGCCGCGCGCGGTTCGTCCCGGTCGACCACGTCGGCCCGGCCGAGCTGCCCGACGCCGAATTCCCCTTGCAGGCCACCACCGGGCGGGTCCTGCAGCACTACCAGTCCGGGGCGCAGACCCGGCTGGTCAAAGAACTCAACGACGTCGTGGCGGAGGCCTTCGTGGAAGTTCATCCCGACACCGCTGCCCGCGCGGGGCTGGCCGAGGGCGACCTCGCCGTCGTGCGCTCCCGCCGCGGGAAGACCGTCGCACGCGTCCGCTGTGTGGCGTCGCTGCGTCCCGACCTCGTGTTCCTGCCGTTCCACTTCCCCGGCGAGGGCCGGGCGAACCTGCTGACCAACCCGGTGCTCGACCCGACGAGCCGGATGCCCGAGTTCAAGGTGTGCGCGGTCGCGCTCGCCCCGGCCGAGGCCGTCGCGTGAGCCCCCGGTCGGTGGTCATCGCCGGGTACGGGATGGCGGGCGCGCGGCTCGCGGACGAGATCCAGCGCCGCGATCCCGATGGCGAGCGCGTGCGGCTCACCGTCGTCGGCGCGGAGGAGCACGCCGCCTACAACCGGGTGCTGCTCTCGTCGGTGGTCGCCGGCACCATGCGGCCCGAGGCCGTCCGGCTGCACGACGACGAATGGTCGTCCCGCACCCGCGCCGACCTGCGCCGGGGTGTCTCCGCGACGTCGATCGACCGGGACGCGCGCCGGGTCCACCTCGACGACGGGTCCACTGTGGACTACGACGCGCTCGTGCTCGCCACCGGCGCGAACCCGTGGATGCCGCCGGTCGAAGGGCTCGAACCCGGCCCGGACGTCGTCGCGTTCCGCACGCTCGACGACTGCGCGCGCATTCTCGACGCCGCCAAACTTGGGGCGCCGGTGGCCGTCCTCGGCGGTGGGTTGCTCGGCCTGGAAGCCGCGCGGGGCCTCGCCGGACGCGGGAACCTCGTCACCGTCGTGCATCCGATGCCGCACATCATGGAACGTCAGCTCGACGCGGAATCCGCGCGGGTGCTGACCAGGAAACTCGAAGAACTCGGCGTCGCCTTCCGGCTCGGCGTCGGGGCGGCGCGCTACGTCAGCGGCGACGGGCTCAAACTCGACGACGGTACGCACGTGCCCGCCGATCTCATCGTCGTCTCCACCGGAGTCCGGCCCGAGACGAAGCTGGCCGTGGACGCCGGGCTGACCGTCGAAGGCGGCATCGTCGTCGACGATCTGCTGCGCACCAGCGACGGCCGGATCCACGCGATCGGCGACTGCGCGAAGCATCCGGGCGCGTTCGGCGGCCTCGTGCAACCCGCGTGGGAACAGGCCACCGTCGTCGCGGATCTGGTCACCGGCACGAAATCCGCGTCACGCTATCGCGGCACCCAGGCGGTGACGCGGCTCAAGGCCCGCGGCATCGACCTCACCGCGCTCGGCGAGACGATGACCGGCGCGGACGACCCGACCGCCGAAGTGCTCACCTTCAGCGACCCGGCGGGCTGCCGCTACGGGAAGCTCGTCATCCGGGAAAACCGGGTGACCGGCGCGATCCTGCTCGGCCTGCCCGACGCGGCCGCGACGATCACGCAACTCTACGACCGGGGCACCCCGGTGCCCGAAGACCGGCTGGCGGTCCTTTTAGGACGGTCGCTGCCGCCGGGAGCGCCGTCGGCGGCGAGCCCGGCCGATCTGCCCGCGTCGGCGGTCATCTGCCGCTGCAACGCCGTGACCAAGGGGCGGCTCGTCGAAGCGTGGCGCGGCGGCGCCACCGACGTCCCCGCCCTCGCCGGGGCGACCCGCGCGACGACCGGCTGCGGCGGCTGCAAGGACGCCGTCGGCGGGGTCGCGAAATGGCTGGCCGCCCAGTGAACCCGAACGCATCCACCAAGGAGGACCTCATGCACGCTCGTGGAAAGCGCTGGATCGAGCACTGGGATCCGGAGAACGAGCGGTTCTGGGAGGAGACCGGGAAGAAGGTCGCCCGGCGGAACCTCTGGTTCTCCATCCTGGCCGAGCACATCGGCTTCTCCGTCTGGACACTGTGGTCGGTCATGGTCCTGTTCATGGGCCCGCAGTACGGGTTCTCGGCCGCCGACAAATTCCTGCTGGTCTCGACGCCGACGCTGATCGGCGCGCTGATGCGGCCGCTCTACACCTTCGCGGTGGCGAAGTTCGGTGGCCGGAACTGGACGATCGTCAGCGCCCTGCTGTTGCTGGCGCCGACGATCCTCGCGGCGATCGCGATGGAACCGGGCACCTCGCTCGGCACGTTCCTGCTGATCGCCGCACTCGGCGGGGTCGGCGGCGGGAACTTCGCGTCGTCGATGACCAACATCAACGCGTTCTACCCCGAGAAGCACAAGGGCTGGGCGCTCGGGCTCAACGCGGGCGGCGGGAACCTCGGTGTGGCGGCGATCCAGCTGATCGGCCTGCTGGTCATCGGCACCGTCGGCGCGACCGCGCCCCGGGTGGTCCTCTACATCTACATCCCGCTGATCGTGGTCGCCGCGACCTGCGCGTACTTCTTCATGGACAACCTCGCTTCGATGAAGGGCGACACGAAGGCGATGCGCGAGGTCGTCAAGGATCCGCACACCTGGGTGATGTCGTTCCTCTACGTGGGCACGTTCGGTTCGTTCATCGGGTACAGCTTCGCCTTCGGCCTGGTGCTGCAGAACCAGTTCGGCCGCACGCCGCTGCAGGCGGCCGCGGTGACGTTCCTCGGGCCGCTGCTCGGTTCGTTCTCACGGCCGACGGGCGGCTGGCTGGCCGACCGCATCGGTGGCGGCAAGATCACCTTCGTGACGTTCGTCGGCATGGCCGCGGCGACGGTGGTGCTGATCCTCGCGTCGTCGTCGAACTCGCTGGCGTTGTTCACCGTCGCGTTCATCGTGTTGTTCGTGCTCACCGGTATCGGCAACGGCTCGACGTACAAGATGATCCCGGCGATCTTCCGCGCCAAGGCCAAGGTCGCGATCAGCGAGGGCGCGGACGAGACGCTGGAGATGCTCAAGGCCCGCAAGCTTTCCGGCGCGCTGATCGGCTTGGCCGGGGCGATCGGCGCCCTCGGCGGGCTCTTCATCAACCTGGCCTTCCGCCAGTCGTTCGCGGACACGAAGAGCGGGGTGCCGGCGTTCATCGCCTTCCTCGTCTTCTACGGCCTGTGCTTCGCCGTCACCTGGGCGGTGTACCTGCGCAAACAGCAGTCGGAGGTGGCGAGCACCCGAGGTCTGGCGCTCGCCGGGGCGGAGGTCTGATGCGGAAACTCGTCGTCGCGGGACATGGCATGGTCGCGCACCGGCTCGTGGAAGCGGTGCGCGCGGAGGACAAGACCGGCGAGTGGCAGATCGTGGTCCTCGCCGAGGAGGCGCGGCCCGCTTACGATCGCGTCGCCCTGACGTCCTATGTGGACACGTGGGACCCGGCGTCACTCGCTTTGGAAGGCGCGGACTACGCGGACGACCCGATGGTCGAACTGCGGCTCGGTGACGCGGTCGCCTCGGTGGACCGGGACCGCAAGGTCGTCGTCACCGAAGCCGGATACGAGCAGCCGTACGACGCGCTCGTCCTCGCGACCGGTTCGCGGCCGTTCGTCCCGCCGGTGCCCGGCCACGATCTCCCCGGCTGCTTCGTGTACCGGACGATCGAGGATCTCGACGCCATCCGGGAAGCCGCTCAGCGGCCCGGGCGCGGGCGCCGTTCGGCGGTCGTCATCGGTGGCGGGCTCCTCGGGTTGGAAGCCGCGAAGGCGCTGCGGGACATGGGTCTTTCGCCGCACGTGGTCGAGATGGCGCCCCGCCTGATGCCGCTACAGGTCGACGAAGGCGGTGGTGGCCTGCTGCGACGGCTGATCACCGATCTCGACGTGACCGTCCACACGGGAACGTCGACCGACGCCATCGAGCCGGACGGCGAACGCTACATCGCGAAGCTCGGCAACGGCACGGAACTCGACGTCGACCTGGTCGTGTTCTCCGCCGGAATCCGGCCGCGTGACGATCTGGCGCGTTCGTCCGGCCTGGAAGTCGGCGCGCGGGGCGGGATCCTGGTCGACGACACCTGCCGGACATCCGATCCGGCGGTGTACGCGATCGGTGAATGCGCGGCCGTGGACGGCAAGGTGTACGGCATCGTGGCGCCCGGGTACGCGATGGCGGAGATCGTCGCGGCGCGGCTGACCGGCGGCGAGGGCACGTTCCCCGAGCCGGATATGTCGACGAAGCTCAAGCTCATGGGCGTCGACGTCGCCAGCTTCGGCGACGCGCACGCGGCGACCGAGGGCGCGCTGGAGGTCGCGTTCAACGACGCCGTCGCCGGGACGTACAAGAAGCTCGTCGTCTCGGACGACTCGAAGACGTTGCTCGGCGGGGTGCTGGTGGGCGACGCGAGCGAGTTCAACACGCTGCGCGCGATGGTCGGCAGGCCGCTGCCCGCCGAACCCGGCGCGATCCTCGCCCCGGCCGGTGGAGGGGCGGCGGTCGGTGTCGACGCGCTGCCCGACGCCGCGCAGATCTGTTCCTGCAACGCGGTCTCCAAGGGTGCGATCACGCACGCGATCACCGAAGAGGGCTGCGATTCGGTCGCCAAGATCAAGGGCTGCACGCGGGCGGGCACGGCGTGCGGATCGTGTGTCCCGCTGCTGGGCAAGCTGCTGACGGCTTGCGGTGTCGAGCAGTCGAAGGCGCTGTGTGAGCACTTCACGCAGTCGCGCGCGGAGCTGTTCCAGATCCTGCAGGCCACGCGGATCACCACGTTCAGCGAGATGATCGACCGCTACGGCACCGGAACCGGGTGCGCGATCTGCAAACCGGCGATCGCGTCCATCCTGGCCACGCTGGGCAACGGGCATATCCTCGCCGGCGAGCAGGCGACCCTGCAGGACACCAACGACAAGTTCCTCGCGAACCTGCAGCGCAACGGGACCTACTCGGTGGTCCCGCGCATCCCCGGCGGCGAGATCACGCCGGAGAAGCTGATGGTGATCGCGCAGGTGGCGATGGATTTCGGGCTGTACACCAAGATCACCGGCGGGCAGCGGATCGACCTGTTCGGCGCCACCGTCGACCAGCTCCCGCTGATCTGGCGGCGGCTCGTCGACGCCGGGTTCGAATCGGGCCACGCGTACGGGAAGTCGTTGCGCACGGTGAAGTCGTGCGTCGGTTCGACGTGGTGCCGCTACGGCGTTCAGGACAGCGTCGGGCTCGCGATCGAGCTGGAGCTGCGCTACCGCGGCCTGCGCTCGCCGCACAAGCTGAAGTCGGCCGTTTCGGGCTGTGCGCGGGAATGCGCGGAGGCGCGGAGCAAGGACTTCGGCATCATCGCCACCGACAAGGGCTGGAACCTCTACGTCGGCGGTAACGGCGGCGCGACCCCGCGGCACGCCGATCTGCTGGTGTCCGAAGTGGACACAGAGACGCTGATCCGGACGATCGACCGGTTCCTGATGTTCTACGTCCGCACGGCCGACCGCCTGCAGCGCACCGCGCCGTGGGTCGAGGAGATGGAGGGCGGACTCGACCACCTGCGCGCGGTGATCGTCGACGACAAGCTCGGCATCTGCGAGGACCTCGACGCGGCGATGGCCAAACACGTCGGCGACTACGCCGACGAATGGCGCGGCGTGCTGGAGGACCCGGAGAAGCTGGCGAAGTTCACCTCGTTCGTCAACGCGCCGGGCACGCCGGATCCGACGATCTCGTTCCGCACCGAACGCGACCAGAAGGTGCCCGTGCTGCTGGGCATCCCGGAGGTGAAGCAGTGACGACCTCGATCCAGCGCACCTGGACCGCCGTCTGCGCGGCCGGCGCCGTTCCCGAATGGTCCGGTGTCGCCGCCCTGCTCGAAGGCGAGACGCAGGTGGCGATCTTCCGGCTGCCCGGCGACCGGTGGTACGCACTGTCCAATGTGGATCCGATCAGCGGTGCGGCGGTGCTTTCGCGAGGCATCGTCGGTGACGCGAGCGGTGTCCCCGTGGTGGCTTCGCCGGTGTACAAGGAACGCTTCGATCTGCGGACCGGCTCGTGCCTGGACGCCGAAGGAGTCTCGGTCGCGGCCTATCGGGTGCGGGTCACCGATGGGGTCGTGGAGGTGGAATTCTCACCGTGACAGAAGTCCTTCCCCTGGCGGGATTCGTCATCGGGATCACGGCGGCGCGGCGGGCTGACGAGCTCGGCGCGCTGTTCGTGCGTAAGGGTGCGACCGTGCGCTACGGCCCGGCGATCCGGATCGTGCCGCTCGCCGACGACACCGAACTGCGAGCGGCCACTCGGCGTCTGCTGGAGGACCGGGTCGACGCCGTCGTCGCGACGACCGGGATCGGCTTCCGCGGCTGGGTCGAGGCGGCCGAGGGCTGGGGGCTGGGGGAGGAGCTGCTCGACCGGCTCGGGAAGTCGTCGCTGCTGGCTCGCGGTCCGAAGGCGAAGGGCGCGATCCGCGCGGCCGGGCTTTCGGAGGACTACTCGCCTGCCTCGGAGAGCAATGCCGAAGTCCTGCGGCATCTGCTCGATTCCGGTGTGGACGGTCAGCGGATCGCGGTGCAGCTGCACGGCGAGCCGCTTCCGTACTTTGTGGACAGTCTGCGCGGCGCGGGTGCCGAGGTGATCGAGGTGCCGGTGTACCGGTGGGTCGGGCCCGCCGATCCCGGCCCGCTGGACCGGCTGCTCGACGGTGTCCTCGACGGTTCGGTGGACGCGTTGCCGTTCACCAGCGCGCCCGCGGTGGCGTCCATGCTGGCGGTCGCGAAACGGACCGGGCGATTGCCGGGAATCGTGCGGGCACTGGAGAAGCGGGTCGTGGCGGCCTGTGTCGGGCCGATCACCGCGGCGCCGTTGGCCGCGCTCGGGATCCCGACGGTCCAGCCCGCGCGGTCGCGGATCGGGGCGCTGGCGCGGACGGTGTCCGACGCGCTGGAATCCCGTTCGCCGCGGCTGACCGCGGGCGGGCGGAGCATCGAACTGCGGGGGCAGGCGGCGTTGGTCGACGGCCAGTGGTGTGACATCGCGCCCGCGCCGATGGCCATACTGCGGGCGCTGGCGGAGGCACCGGGGCGGGTGTTCTCCCGGCGGGAGCTGATCTCCGCGTTGCCCGACGGCGGCGAGGAACACGCCGTCGAGACCGCCATCGGGCGCCTGCGGAGCTCTTTGGGGTCGCCGAAACTCGTCCAGACGGTGGTGAAGCGCGGCTACCGCTTGGCCGTCGATCCGTGACCCCCGGGGTCAGGACCAGGTGACGCGGTGGTCGGGGAACTCCCGGGCGGCGGCGACGCGGGCGGCCTCCGCCTCGGCCGCCTTCCGCACGGCCGGGCGGAGGGTGTCGAACGAGGTGACCGTGAAGTCGAGCCGCTTCTTCCCGCTCGCCTTGGCCCGCCACACGCCGGCGATCTCGCCGCCGGCCAGCAGCGCGCCGGGATTGCCGAGAATCTTCCAGACCTCCTTCTGCCGGGCCTTGTCCGGCACCAGCACAGCGCGGTCACGCGCCTGGACGAACGGGTCCATCGGCGGCAGCAGGCGCACCACGTCCGGCTCCGGCGGTTTCTCCAGCAGCGGCACGCCGTCTTCCGGCAGGAACGCCTTCTTGCCGTCGACGCGGACCTCGACCAGGCCGCCCGGCCACATCGCGTCGACGCCGGCGCGGGTCGTCCCGACGTACGCGGCGGCGTCGCCAGGGGAGGCCGGACCGTTGATCCGCAGGTAATTCTCGATGACGCGTTCGGCCGCCTTGACGTCCGGCGACGTCTTGAGGCGGCCACGCCCTTCCAGCGGTGCCAACGTCGCCGGCGTCGCGCCCGCTTCCAGCCGGACCCCGGCGTGGATCGACGCGACCCGCATCAGCTGCTCATAGATGTGCACGACACCGCAGCCGCGGCAGGCGTACGACAGGCCTTCGGGGATCAGTTTCGTGACCGCGCCGCTCACCGCGCCCTTGGTGAGCACGCCGGTGACGACCTCGCGGATCGCCTTCGCCGCGGTGAACAGCGCGTCCGTCGCGGACATGCCCGCGTCCTCGACCTGCTTGCGCTGCCACAGGATCCGCGCCATGGCGTCTTTCTCGTCGAGCGGCACCAGCGCTGCCCGGACCGCGTCCAGCTCGGCGCGACGGTGGAAATGGGGCGCGCCGCGATGCGTCCACGCGAGCACGAACCGTTCGCCGTCCCAGACCGACGGCGTGATGTCGCCGTCGATCCGGGCGGCGAGGCCCAAGAGGGCGGTGTCCCGCACGGAATCCTGCAGTCCGAGGTCGAACACGGCCGCGGCGGCCGGATCGGTCTCCTCACGGTGCAGGCCGTGGGCCGCGATCCGGTACGCCAGCACCTGCTCGCGATCGACCTCGAGCACTGGTCCTCCTCAGAGCGAGTAATCGAGTGTGTACGACATCGTCGGCTCACCGAGGACGCCGGTCGTGGTGCCGGTGCCGGTGATCCCGGCGAGTTCACCCGTTCCGGAGCCCTCGACGATCGTGAACTTCGACGAGATGCCCTTGGCGTCGAACCCGGTGTCGTGCTTGATCACGAAGCTTCCCTTGCGCCCGTCCACACTGCCTTCGATCCGTTCGAAGCCCGGCGCCGGCGTTCCGCCGCCGTCGTAACCCTCACCCGCGTAGTACAGCAGGTAGTCGAGGATCGACTCGCCTTCGATCAGCCCGTTGTAGTCGAAGGTGGCGTGCGCGTAGGCGACCCGGGGGCCGCCGTCGGTGCCGCTGACGATCGATTCTTCCCAGTTCTTCACGGCGAACGTGTTCATGGGTTCACCCTGTCAGCCAAACCTGTCAGGATGTGTCAGGTTTTCTGGGATACTCGATCCATGCGCGCGAGCAGGCTCCTGTCCGTTCTCCTCCTGCTGCAGAACCGCGGCCGGATGACGGCCGAAGAGCTGGCCGCCGAGCTGGAAGTGTCGGTCCGGACGGTCTACCGCGACGTCGAGGCGCTGTCCGCCGCCGGCGTGCCGGTGTACGCCGATCGCGGGCGCACGGGCGGATATCAGCTGGTCGACGGCTATCGCACGCGGCTGACCGGGCTCACCGAGGAGGAGGCGCAATCGCTTTCGCTGGCGGGCCTGCCGGGCGCGGCCGGCGAGCTCGGGCTGGGTACGGTCCTCGCCGCCGCCCAGCTCAAACTGCACGCGGCCATGCCCGCGGAGCTGCGTGCCGGGGCGAGCAAGATCTCCGAGCGGTTCTTTCTGGACGTGCCCGGCTGGCATCGCGGGATCGAAAGCCTGCCGCGACTGTCCGAACTGGCCGACGCGGTCTGGCACGCGCGGCGGATCAAGGTCCGGTACGAACGCTGGGGGCAGCGGAAGGTCGAGCGCGTGCTCGACCCGCTGGGCCTGATCCTCAAAGCCGGGAACTGGTATCTCGCGGCGCGGTGCGACGGGAGCGACCGGACCTATCGGGTCTCCCGGATCGAAGAGCTCGAAGATCTCGGCGAGGTCTTCGAGCGGCCGTCGGACTTCGACCTCGCGCGCTACTGGCAGGAGTGGTCGGAGCAGTTCGAAAAGCGGATGTACTCGCGGATGGCGGTGGTCCGGCTGAACGAGTTCGCCCGCATACTGTTGCCCTTCTATCTCGGAGCCGTCGGAGCGCGGGCGTTGCGGGAAGCGGATGCCGAACCGGACGAAAACGGCTGGCTGACGATGGAACTGCCGGTGGAGCCGGGAGAATCGGCCGTCGGCGAACTACTGCGGTTCGGCGGGAACCTCGAAGTGCTCGAACCGGCGGAGCTGCGCGAGCGGCTGGCGGAGGAGATCGGGAAGATGGGCGCGGTTTATGGCTGACCTGGACGGCATCACGATCGGGATCACCGCCGAGCGGCGAGCCGACGACTTCATCGGCGCGCTGACGCGGCACGGCGCGACCGTCCTGCACGCGCCCACGATCCGGATCGTCCCGCTGCCCGACGACACCGAGCTGCGGGCGGCGACGGAGGCCGTGCTGGCCCGGCCGGTCGGGTTCACCGCGGTCACCACCGGCGCCGGATTCCGCGGCTGGCTTTCGGCGGCTGAAGGCTGGGGGCTGCGCGAACCGTTGCTGGAGCGGCTGGCCGCGTCACGGATCTTCGCGCGCGGGCCGAAGGCGGTGGGCGCAGTGCGTGGTTTCGGCCTCCGGGAGGAGTTTTCCGCGCCCGAGGAGAGCAATGCGGAACTGTTCGAAGGCTTGCGCGATGCCGGGGTCGGCGGCGCACGGGTCGCCGTCCAGTTACACGGAACCCTGCTGCCCGAACTCACCGCGTCGCTGCGGGACGCCGGTGCGGAAGTCGTCCAGGCGCAGCCGTATCGCTGGCTTTCGCCAGCCGACGTCGCTCCTGTGCACGAACTCGTCGAAAGCGTCATTTCCGGGCGCGTGCACGCTTTGGCCTTCACCTCCGCTCCGGCGGCGGCGAACCTGCTGACGCTGGCGGGGTCGCGTCGCGAGGAACTCCTTGACGCACTGCGTGGTCCGGTGCTGTGCGCGTGCGTCGGCCCGGTGACCGCGGCTCCGCTGGAAGCGGCCGGGGTACCGACCGTGCAGCCCGAACGTCAGCGGCTCGGCGCGTTGGTCAAACTTCTCGTCGCCCAGCTGCGCATTCGGCCGTCTTGACGCGGGTAGTCCGCTTTGCCAGGCTCGACCCATCGGACGCGGGGAGGGCGGCGGATGTCCGAGTCTCAATCGGTCACGTTCGTGCGCGCGATGTTGCGAAAGGGTTCTTCGGTGCTGGGCGCGAGCCCGGCCGACGAAGCACCGGACCCCGATTCCGTGCCCGACTGGCGCTATCGGGAAGACTCCGCGGACACGCTGCTAATGCGCGCGATCCGCTACTCCGCGCTCGGCCCGATCTTCTACCGCGTGGCCGCGTTTCCGAAGGTGTACCTCGGTTTCCTGGTCTCGAACGGGTCGGCGGGCATCGTGCCCGTGCTGAGCACGACGATCGTCGGGATGCTGCTCAACGTCCTCGCGGTCTGGTGGGTGGTACGCGGCCGCGGGATCCGGGCGAAGACCTCCGGGCGGCTGATGTACGCGGATCTCGCCGTTGGCGTGGTGCTCACGACGATCGTGGCCGCCGCGGCGCCCGCCGAGATCCAGCCGTTCGCCGTCGACGTCGCGTGGACGTGGATGGTCGGGACGGTCGCGTTGTGGACGCTGTCGTTCGGGCTGCCCGCGGCGCTCGCGCTGGTGATCGCGGCCGTGCCGTTCCGGGCGTTCCTGACCTGGATCGGCGGGCTGCCGATCGACCATCCGCTCGCGGTGAGCCGGTCGGTGGGGTGCATGGTCGCGCTCGTCGTGGCGATGGTGACCACGGCGGGGATCCTGATCCTGCTCGGCGTCGGGACGCGGTTCGCGCTGGGGATCGGGATGCGCCGGGGACAGCGGGCCGAACGCCTGCGGACCCAGCGGGTCATGCACGACAGCGTTTTGCAGACGCTGGAGGCGATGGGGCTGGAGGCGCCGGACGACGACTCGGCGGCCTCGGAACGGCTCGCCGAAATGCGCGCCACCGCGCGGGCGCAAGCCGCCGAACTACGGCGCGAACTGCTCGGCCCGGACGCGCCGTCGGCTCGCGGGCTCGCGGCGGACCTCGCCGAGGTCGCCACCGAAATGGCGCGGGACGGCCTGCGCACCCAGCTCGTCGCTGCCGAGACCGAACAGGACTACCGGCTCTCGCACGCGCGCCGGACCGCCATCCGCGACGCCGTCCGCGAAGCGCTCCGAAACACCGTGAAGCACGCCGGGACGAACCAGGTCGTGCTTCGCGTCGAGGAAAGCGAAGGCGGCGTCGCGGTCATCGCGCGGGATCAGGGGACCGGCTTCAGCATGCTGGATCGGCCGCCGGGCTTCGGGATCAGCCAGTCGATCATGGCGCGGCTTGCGGAGGTCGGCGGGCGGGGGACGATCGATTCGCAGCCGGGGCGGGGGACCCGGGTGACGCTGTGGGTGCCGCACTGAGGGGCTTGACCGCTCAGTCCGTGAAGGCCTCCTTCACTACCTTGAGGGTAGGCAGGGAGGCCTTCACGGCGTTCTGCGGCGGAGTGGGAGCAAGGGACCTTTGCTATCGATTGCTTAGCATTCCTACGTAAGTGGTAGCAAAGGTCCCTTGCTCCCTTTTCGCAGGTCAGGAGCCTCAGTCCTCGTCGGGACCAGGCGTCTCCCCGGCCTCCGCCTGCCGCATCGCTTCGCGCCCGGCGGCCTCTTCGCTCACCCCTTGCCGCCAGTATCCCGTGAAGCAGATCGCCCGCTTGTCGACGCCGCGCTCCCGCACGAGGTGTCGCCGCACTAGCTTCACCATGTTCGCTTCGCCGGAGATCCACGCGTACGGCGTCCCGCCCGGCAGCTCCGCCTTCCGCACGGCTTCGAGCACCGAGTCGCCGACAGGTCCCGAGCCCCGCACGACCCAGTGCAGCTCCACGGTCCCCTGCGTTTCGAAGACCTGCCGGTCTTCGCGATCACTGATCTCGACGTAGACCACCGCTCGCGTCCCGGCGGGCAGCGCCTCGACGATCGCGCCGATCGCCGGGATCGCGGTCTCATCGCCGACCAGCAGCTGCCAGGTCGTCTCCGGAGGGACGTCGTAGAGCCCGTGCGGCCCGAGGAAAGCGACCCGATCGCCCTCCGAAGCGCGCGAAGCCCACGCGGAGGCCGGGCCTTCGTCGCCGTGCAGGACGAAGTCGATGTCCACCTCCTGCACCGACGGTCGCAGCGCGCGCACGGTGTACGTGCGCATCGGCGGCCGGACGTCGTCGGGCATCGCGAGGTAGGTCCGGTACCAGGACAGCACTTCGTCGCCGGCCAGCGGCGCGGGCAGCACCGGCTCCGCCTGGCCGGGCTGCGGGAAGAACACCTTCAGGTACTGGTCGGGCGCCTGGTCCACCAGCGACGCCCCCGAGAAGGTCACCCTGCTCATATGCGGGGTGAGCCGCCGGACACCGGCCACCTTCGCCTCGATGTAGCTCATTAGGGAGGCTAACCTAAAAAAGAGCGCCGGGGCCAGCGTCGTCGCCGGGATCACGTTGCCACCGGTATTTCCGCAGGTCGACGCGCTGGCCGTCGGGGATGACGCCTTCCGCGCGCAGCCGTTGCAGCTGTTCGTCGAGAAGATGCGGAGCCGGTGTCCCGTCGGCCCGCAGAATGCGGTGCCAAGGCAGGTCGTGGCCGTCCTCGCCGAGGATCCGGCCCACCAGCCGCGGCGACGGCGCCCCCGAAACCGACGCTATATCCCCATAAGTCGCGACCGAGCCGGCGGGCACGCTCGCGATGACCTCGCGCACCCGCTCGTGCAGTTCGTCATCCATGGGACCACTTTGCCGTGCCGCTGCGAGGTTGTGTCGGCGGGGCGTGGTTCCATCGTGGGCGTGAACGGGCGGCGAACAGCGGCAGGAACCGACGCGCGGCTGGTCCGCACGCCGGTCACCGGCACGCCGTCCTTCCAGTGGGATTCCGGCGCCCGCCGCTTGCTGGCCGCCCCGGACGGCTTCCGCCGGGTCCTCGGCGGGCCGGGCACGGGCAAGACGGCCTTGCTGGCGTCGGCGGCGTCGCGGCGCATAGCGGAGGGCGCGAACCCGGAGAGCGTGCTCATCCTGACCACCTCCCGCAAGGCGGCCGAGGTCCTGCGCGCCGACATCACCCACCGGCTCACCACCGACCCCGAAGAGGATCCGCTGCCGCGCACGATCCGCGAGCCGCTCGTGCGCACGGTGCACTCGTACGCGTACGCGCTGTTGCGGATGGAGGCGCAGGCCGACGATCTGCCGCCGCCCCGCCTGCTGGCCGGAGCGGAACAGGACGTCGTCGTCCGCGACCTGCTCGCCGGCGACCTCGAAGAGGGCGCGCTCGACTGGCCGGAGCAGCTGCGGCCGGCGCTGGGCGTGCCCGGATTCGCCGAGGAGCTGCGAGACCTCCTGCTCCGCGCCGCCGAACGCGGGCTCGGCCCGGAGGATCTCGTCGAACTCGGCAGGCGCCGCGGCCGCGAGGAGTGGATCGCGGCCGGGCGCTTCTGGAGCCAGTACGAAGAGGTCACGCTGTTGCAGGGCGCGGGCGGCAACGCGCTCGGCGTGGCGAGCGCGCCCGCGCTGGACGCCGCCGAGCTGGTCACTTCCGCGCTGCTCGCGCTGGAGGACGATCCCGAACTGCGCGAACGCGAGCAGCGCCGCGTCCGGCACCTCTTCGTCGACGACGCGCAACATCTCGATCCGTTGCAGACCCAGCTCATCCGGCTCATCGGGCACGCGGCCGACGAGTTCGTCGTCGCGGGCGACCCCGATCAGTCCGTGTTCTCCTTCCGCGGCGCGGATCCCAGCCTGTTCGCCGGCGCGGACGAGGACGGCGAGCGCACGGTGCTGCTCACCACCGCGCACCGGCTCGCCCCGGCGATCCGCACGGCCGTCACGAAACTCGGCTCCGTGCTGCCCGGTTCGTCACCGCAGCGCAAACTCGTCGACGCGCCGGACGCCGAGGGCGGCGCCGTCCGCGTCCGCCTGATGCCGACCCCGGCCGCCGAGGCGAGCTGGATCGCCGATCAGCTCCGCCGCGCGCATCTCGTCGACGGCGTGCCGTGGTCGGAGATGGCGGTGCTCGTCCGGTCACCGGCCCGTACTTTCCTTGTCCTGCAACGTGCTCTGCGGGCAGCCGGGGTGCCCATCGGTTCGGCCACCGAGGAACTGCCGCTCGCGAAGCAGCCCGCGGTTCGTCCTCTGCTGGCGATGCTGCGGCTCGCGGCCGATCCGGAGCTACTCGACGTCGACCTCGCCGAGATGCTGCTGTCCTCGCCCTTGGGCGGCGCGGATCCGCTCGCCCTGCGCAGGCTGCGTCGCGGCTTGCGCCGGTTGGAGCTCGCGGGCGGTGGGCAGCGGTCGAGCGACGAGCTCCTGGTGGAAGCCTTACGTACCAACGATGTCCTCACCGGTCTCGCGGATGCCGAGGCGTTGCCGATGCGCCGGATCGGCGGTCTGCTGCACGCCGCGCACCAGGCGGTCGTACGCGGCGACGGCGTCGAGCAGGTGCTGTGGGATCTCTGGCAGGCGAGCGGTCTGGAGGATCGCCTGCTGCGGCTGGTCGACCGTGGCGGTTCGCTCGGCTCCCAGGCGGATCGTGACCTCGACGCGATCGTCGCGCTCTTCGACGCGGCCGGTCGCTATGTCGACAGATTGCCGAAGGCGAGTGTCGCCTCGTTCGCGGATTACCTGTCCTCGCAGAACATCGCCGGTGACACGCTGGCCCCCGCGGCCATGAAGAGCGACGGTGTCTCGCTGCTCACCGCGCACGCGTCCGCCGGTCGCGAGTGGACGGTCGTGGCCATCGCCGGTGTCCAGGAGGGCAGCTGGCCGGATCTGCGGCTGCGCGGTTCCGTGCTCGGCGTCGAGCGGCTGGTCGACCTCATGTCCGGCGTCGACGACGAAAAGGTGTCCGCCACCGCGCCGATCCTCGCCGAAGAGCGGCGGCTGTTCTACCTCGCCGCGAGCCGCGCGCGGAAGACGTTGCTGGTCAGCGCGGTCGCGGGGGAGGACGAGCAGCCCTCGCGGTTCATCGACGACCTGGAGGAGAACGGCGCGGACGACGGCGGCCTCGACTCGCGGATGAAGCCGGCGGGACGCTCGCTGGTGCTCGCCGAACTCGTCGGCGAACTGCGTGAGGTCGTCTGCGACGAATCGAGCGAGCCGGAAAGGCGGCGGCGGGCGGCGCGTCAGCTCGCGAAACTGGCCGCCGCCGGCGTGCCGGGCGCACATCCGGGAACCTGGTACGGCCTGCTGGAACCCTCCACCGGCGAACCCGTGCACGGGCCCGGCGACCTCATCCGGATTTCACCGTCCACTGTGGAGGTTCTGGTCAAATGCCCGCTGCGCTGGCTGATCGAACGCCACGGCGGCAGCGACCCGGCGCAGCTTGCGGCCGTCACGGGCACCTTGGTGCACGGGCTCGCGCAGGCGGTCGCCGGTGGCAGCAGCGACGAGCAGATCCGCGCGGCCCTCGATGAAGCGTGGGTTCGGGTCGACGCCGGGGCGCCGTGGTTCTCGCGCCGCGAGCGGTCGCGGGTCGAGCAGATGCTGCGGAACTTCATCACCTGGCTGGAATCCAGCCGCAAGGAGCTGATCGAGGCCGGGGTCGAGCAGGACATCGAGGTCGAGCTCCCGGTCGGTGATGACGATGTCCGCGTGCTCCTGCGCGGCCGCGTCGACCGCGTCGAGATGGACAAGGACGGCCGCCCGGTCGTCATCGACATCAAGACCGGCAAGGTCCCGATCTCCGCCGCCGACGCCGAACAGCATCCGCAGCTCGCCGCGTACCAGCTCGCCGTGCTGCTCGGCGCGGTCGAGGGCGGTTCGAAACCCGGCGGCGCGCGGTTGGTCTACGTCGCGAAGTCCAACAACAAGACCGGATCCACCCAGCGCGAGCAGGCGCCGCTGGACGAGGACGGCGGCAAGCAGTGGCTCGAACTGGTGCGCTCGGCGGCCGGATCCGCCGCGGGCCCGGAGTACGGCGTCACCGAGAACCCGGACTGTGATCGTTGCCCGGCAAGGGGTTGCTGCCCGCTGCGGCCCGAGGGCAGGCAGGTGACCGGCCCGTGATCTCCGAACTTCAGCGCCGCCAGGTCGAGCCGGGCGAGATCGCCCGCGCGCTCGGCCTGCACAGCCCGACCGACGAGCAGGCCGAGGTGATCGCCGCGCCGATCGAGCCGTCGCTGGTCGTCGCGGGCGCGGGCGCGGGCAAGACCGAGACGATGGCCGCGCGCGTGGTGTGGCTGGTGGCCAACAGCGTCGTCCCGCCGGAACGGGTGCTCGGCCTGACCTTCACCCGCAAGGCCGCCCGCCAGCTTGGCGAACGCGTCCGCACCCGGCTGCGCCGCCTGGTCGGATCGGGGCTGCTCGACAAGATCGACCCGACCGGCGACCTGCGCACCACGGTGACCGCGGGCGAGCCGACGGTGCTCACCTATCACGCGTACGCCGGGCGGCTGCTGTCCGAACACGGCCTGCGGTTGCCTGTCCAGCCTGGGGTCCGGCTGCTTTCGGAGACGTCTTCGTGGCAGTTCTCGCATCGCGTGGTGTCCACTTGGGACAATGATCTCGATACCGATCGCGTGCCCTCCACGGTGACGGCGCAACTGCTGGCGCTTGCCGGGGAACTCGGCGAGCATCTGGTCGAGACCGAACGGCTCGCGGAGTACACGTCTTGGCTTTGTGAGGTCATCGAGAACGCGCCGCGCGCGAAGGGACAGCGCGCGTCGCTGCCGCAGAAACTCGCCGAAGTCATGGCCGCGCAACGGTTCCGGCTCGCGCTCCTGCCGCTGGTCGAGGCGTATCACACGCGGAAGCGGGCCGAGGGCGCGCTCGACTTCGCCGACCAGATGTCGCTGGCCGCGCAGCTCGCCAGCAGCTATCCGGCGGTGGTCGCGGGGGAGCGCGAGCGTTACGGCGCCGTCCTGCTCGACGAATACCAGGACACCGGGCACGCCCAGCGGATCCTGCTGCGGTCGCTGTTCGGCGGCGTCGAGCATCCGCCGATGCCGGTGACGGCGGTGGGCGACCCGGCACAGGCCATCTACGGCTGGCGGGGGGCGAGCGCGGCGAACCTGCCCCGGTTCACCACGGACTTCCCGCGCGACAACGGCGAACGGCTCGTCCCGGCCTGGGATTTCGGGCTGCTGACCAGTTTCCGCAATCCGCCCGAGGTGCTCGAACTCGCGAACGCGATCTCCGAACCGTTGCGGGAACGCGGTCTCGGTGTCGCCCGGCTGCGCGCACTCGAAGGCGCGGGCTCGGCCGATATCGCCGCCGCGTTGCTGCCGGACGTCCGCGCCGAACGCGAGTGGGTGGCCGACGCGGTGGCGAAACGCTGGTTCGAAACCGTGGAGGAGACCGGAAAACCGCCGACGGCCGCGGTGCTGGTGCGCCGTCGCGCCGACATGGCGCCGATCGCGGCGGAAATGCGGGCACGCGGGCTGCCGGTGGAGGTCGTCGGTCTCGGCGGGCTCCTCGACGAACCCGAGGTCGCGGACCTGGTCAGCACGTTGCGTGTGCTCGCGGACCCGCTCGCGGGCAGCGCGGCGGCGCGGCTGCTGACCGGCGCACGCTGGCGGATCGCGGCGGCCGACCTCGCGGCGTTGTGGCGCCGGGCGGGTGAATTGTCCTCGCCGGTGCCGCCCTCGGGAAAGTCCGATGTGGACGAACCGGTGCTGGTGACCGAGCGGGTCGAGCAGGCGGGGCTCGCCGACGCCATCGACGATCCCGGGACGCCGGAACGGTATTCGCCCGAGGGTTACCGGCGGATCCGGAAGATCGGTGCCGAGCTTTCGGCGTTGCGACGGCGGCTGGACCAGTCGCTGCCCGAGCTGGTCGCCGATGTGGAGCGCACGATGCTGCTCGACGTCGAATCGCTGGCCCGTCCCGGTCCGGCCGGGCGAGCGCACCTGGACGCTTTCGCCGACGTCGTCACGGATTTCGCCGAGACGTCGCCGACGGCCACTCTTTTGTCCTTTGTGGACTACTTGAACACGGCCGCGCACGCGGAGGACGGGCTCACGCCCGGTGAGGTCGAGGTCGTCCCGGATCGGGTCCAGGTGTTGACGGTGCACTCGGCCAAGGGGCTGGAATGGCGCATCGTCGCGATCCCGCATCTGGTCAAGGAGGTCTTCCCCGGCCGGCGGCGTTCGTCGTCGTGGCTGCGGACGTCGACCTCGCTGCCCGCCGCGCTGCGCGGTGACTCCGAGGACCTGCCGGTGCTGCGGATTCCCGAGGGCGCCGACCGCAAGGAAGTGCAGGAAGCGCTGGAGCTGCACGAAGAAGGCTTCGTCGCGCGTGAAGCGGACGAGGAGCGGCGGCTCTGTTACGTCGCGCTGACCCGCTCCGAGCACACGATGCTGATCTCCGGCCATTGGTGGAACGAGAGCAGCGCGCGGCCGAAGGGGCCGTCGGAGTTCCTGCTCGAAATCGGCGAGGTGATGCGGGCGAACTCGGTCGGCCGCATCGAGCACTGGGCCGACGAGCCGGAGACCGACGGCGAGAACCCCCTGGTCGCCGACTCCCGGCGGTCGCGGTGGCCGGTCGATCCGCTGTGGCCGCGGCGCGAGGGCGTCACCAACGGCGTCGACTTGGTGCTCGGGGCGATGGAAGAGGCCGAACACGCCGAGGAAGAGGAAGAGGACGATCCGGACGGCTGGATCTCCGACACCAAGGTGCTGCTGGAGGAGCGCGCGCGGGCGCGGGATCGCGTGCAGCAGGTGGTCCTCCCGCCGCATCTTTCGGTGAGTCAGCTGGTCGAGCTGTCGGCCGATCCCGCCGCGCTGGCCAAACGGCTGCGGCGGCCGCTTCCCGTGCGGCCCAACACTTACGCGCGCCGGGGCACCGCGTTCCACGGCTGGCTGGAGCAGCGGTTCGGCGGCGAGCAGTTGCTGGAGATCCACGATCTGCCCGGCGCGGCGGACGTCGACGAGGCGCCCGATACCGAGCTGGAGGCGTTGCAGACCGCGTTCGAGAAGAGCGAGTGGGCGCATCGGGTACCGCACGCCGTCGAGGTCCCGTTCTCGGCGGACGTCGTGGGCGTCACGGTGCGCGGGCGGATGGACGCCGTGTTCGCCGACGCGGACGGCGGCTGGACCGTCGTCGACTGGAAGACCGGCGCCGTGCCGGACAAGGACCGGCTCGAACCGCTGGCCGTGCAGCTGGCGGCGTACCGGCTGGCGTGGGCGGCGCTGAAGAAGGTGCCGGTGGAGAAGGTCCGGGCGGCGTTCCACTACGTGAAACACGACAAGACCGTCCGGCCGGCGGATCTGCTGGACGCCGAAGGACTGCGGCAACTCCTGCGGAGCGTCCCGACGATCTAGGCGCGGTCGCGCACCTTCAGGGCCCAGGTCACCAGCGGGATCTGGAGCGGGACGCGGGCCCAGAAGGCCACCCGCCAGTGCTTCGGCGCCTTCCGGCGGTCGGCGTCGACGGCCATCTTCACGTTCCCCGGCAGGACCACGACGAACAGCAGCGCGGCCGCGAGCCCGCCGAGCCGTCGCGTCTTCGGGTTGGCGACCGCCGCGGCGACGCCCAGCTCGGCGACGCCGGAGCCGTAGGTCCACGCGCGCGGGGAGCCGGGAAGCTGCTTCGGGATGATGGCGTCGAACGGCTTCGGCTGGACGAAGTGCAGCACACCGGCCGCGCCGAGCAGGCCGGCGAGGAAATACGCGGGCCGCTGAGACGGCTTGGAATCCGAAGACATGCCCTGAGCTTCGCATACCGCGCTCAAGGTGAGGATCTTCGGCTATCCTCCCGACCGTGAGTGACGCGGACCAGGCCGGAGCCTGCGCATGAAGGTGCTCAAGCGTTTCCCGGTCAGGCTGAGCGACCGCCCGGACCACGAGCTCGTCGGCGTGATCCGCATGCCGGAACTGACGGTCAGCCCGCTGCGGTCGATCCTCAAACGGATCATCGGCGCGGTCCTCGCCCTGCTCGCGACCGTCCTGATCGTCTACCTCGACCGGGACGGCTACCGCGACGCCAACGGCGACGGGCTCACCTTCCTCGACAGCCTCTATTACGCGACCGTGTCGCTGTCGACCACGGGGTACGGCGACATCGCGCCCGCGACGCCGTCCGCGCGGCTGGTCAACGTCCTGGTGATCACCCCGCTCCGGGTGCTCTTCCTCATCGTCCTGGTCGGCACCACACTCGAAGTGCTCACCGAGCGCTCCCGCCAGGCTTTCAAGATCCAAAAGTGGAGGACGAAAGTGCGTGACCACACGGTCGTCGTCGGATTCGGCACGAAGGGCCGGTCGGCGGTCAACGCGCTGCTCGGGGACGAGAACGTCGAACCCGACCACATCGTCGTCGTGGACACCGACCAGCAGGCCCTCGAAGCGGCCACGTCACTCGGCCTGGTGACCGTGCACGGCTCGGCCACCCGCGCCGACGTGCTGCGCGTCGCCGGCGTGCAGCGGGCCAAGGCCGTCGTCGTCGCCCCGAACCGGGACGACACCGCGGTGCTGGTCACGCTGACCGCCCGTGAGCTGGCGCCGAAGTCGCACATCGTGGCGTCGGTGCGGGAGGCGGAGAACGTCCACCTGCTGAAGCAGTCGGGCGCGAACCAGGTCGTGGTGTCGAGCGAGACCGCCGGACGCCTGCTGGGCATGGCGACGTCGACGCCGCTGGTGGTCGACATGGTCGAGGACCTGCTCACCCCCGAGTCCGGCCTCGCGATCGCCGAACGCCCGGTGGAACCGTCCGAAGAGGGCGGTTCGCCGCGGCATCTGCCGGACATCGTGCTGGGTGTCGTCCGCGACGGCGTCCTGTACCGCGTGGACGCTCCGCAGGCCGACGCGATCGAGCCGGGGGACAAGCTGCTGTACATCCGGAAGGTGACCTCCGCGGAGACCATCGAGCGGTAGCAGGGGCTATTTGCCATCACCTCCCAGGGCTCCTCTGTTCTGCCGCTGCCACCACCTCCCAGGGCTTCTGTGTTTTGCCGCGAGGTTCTGGGAGCATGGCGTTCGTGCGCAAGCGATCGGACCCCGCCAGAGGGCTCACCCCGGGGTGGAACTCCCTGGCCGTGGCGGCCGGGGCCGGCCTGCTGGTGATCTTCCTGGCCTGGCTCGCCGGGCCGGGGCTGTTCGGTATCTCGAACGAGACCAAGGGGACGACCGTGCGGGCGGAGGTCGTCGAGCCCGCGCCCTGCACGGGCGGCGGCGCGACCGAGAAGGTCAAGTTCGAATTCGGCGGCAAGCCGATGGAGGGCTCGCTCAACGCCTGCGGACACGGCAAGGGCGAGCGCCTCGAGGTCGTCGTCCCCGACGGCGCTTCGGGGGACGCGGTCGCCGTGCACGCGGCCGAGGCGACGGCGGGAGCGAGCGACGCGCGGCGGCCGCTCGGGCTGGCGCTGCTGGTGTTCAGCTGCTTCGCGGGCGGGATGTACGTCTTCTTGGTATTGCGTGGGCCGCGTGTGCCGGTGACCGCCTGACCTCTGGTCTCGGACCGGTCACGCGGGACTGTGTGGATTTCTGGTCATCCAACGCCACAAAAGCCACACAGTCGGCACCCTGGGCGACCACCCACCCGAAGCGCGTGAAGGCCCCCTTCCCTCGGCTCAGCCGAGTGAAGGGGGCCTTCACGCGCGGAAACTCAGGAAACGGCGCTCGCCGGGGCCGAGAAGGTGTTGCAGTCGGCGATCCGGTTGTTGCTCGCACCCGCCCGCCACCAGGACGCGTAGTGCGCGTTCGTCCCGTGGTCCTGGCTGCGCGAGGTGTTGTCGCCCCGGGTCTCCTGGTCGTTCCAGGCCTTGTTGTACATGTCCCGGCTGACCGTGCCGCCCTGGTCGACGTGCGCGCCGAGGAACATCCCGGAGAAGCACTGCGCCTGGAGTTCCTTGCGCCGCGACATCTCCAGCCCGGCGGGGCTGTTCTGGCCGGCGTCGTAGATCTTCTGCCAGGCCGCGTCCATCAGCCCGGCGACCTCCTGCACGTGATGCCCGTACTCGTGCGCGAAAAGGGCCAGGTAGACGCCGGGGTTGTTGCCGTACTGGTCGGTCTGGAGACCACGGAACGGCACGTAGAGGTTGTTCTCGCAGTAGTACGCCGCCGTCGCGATGCCCACCTGGATCGTGCCGCATTCGGTCTCGAAGCTGGCGCCGGTCGGGAAGTGCAGCGCGGGCGGCGTGAACGGCAGGTCGTAGGCGTCGAGGAACGGGCCCCAGGCGTTGTCGAGGCATTTGCCGGCCGCGGTGAAGAACGCCTCGGCGGCCTGCTGGCTGCTCTGCCACTGCGGCAGCGTGCAGACCCGGTTCCGCAGGCCGGCGTTGGGGTCCTGGAGGATCGGGTGGTCGGCGAGCTTGAGGATCTTCTGCGGACCGCTCGACGAGGACGGCGCCCTGGACGGCGACGTCGGGAACGGATTCGTCGAGGAAGAGGGCGACGAAGACCCGCTCGGCGGCAGTTCCGCCCGCGACGACGTGTTCGGCAGGGTGCTGTAGCCCGCGTTCGCTACGTGATCGGAGTCGTCACGATTGAGTGAAACGATCGCCACCAGGCCGAGGACCAGCACCGCGACCGCGCCGAGGCAGATACCGATGATCGCGCCCACGGACTTGCGCGGCGGCGGAGGCGGGAAGTGGTGCGGCGCGCCGTGCCACTGGGCAGGGTGCTGGCCGTGCACCGGCGGTGGCTGGACGGCGCCGCGTGGCGGCCACTGGCCGTGGGGCGGTTGCGTCATCAAGTCGGTCCCGGTGGTTCTAGGGGCGAACCGGGGGTACCCGGCCCGATGTTCAGCATAACGAGCTAACGGTGTCCCCACCCACAGCTCGGCTGCAGAGGGTATCCAGCGTGAGGCGAGCGGTCACCCATCAGTGTCGTCCCCCCAGCTCTGGCTGGGTGTCGGACCCTCTGGAAGAGTGGGCGCAAGCAACGTGAACGGGTAAGGGGCTGTCGCATGACGGAGACCGGCGGACCGTCCGGGCCTGAAGGCACCGAGATGCCGAAGCCGAAGGCGGGGGAACCAGCACAGCCGAAGGCGGGGGAACCAGCACAGTCGAAGGCGGGGGAACCAGCGCAGCCGCAGGCTGACACGCCGACACCGCCGCAGGGGGAAATGCCGCCCTCACCGGCGCCGGCGCAGCAGTGGCAGTCCCCGTCCGGGGCGACGCCGCCGCCTCCTCCGCTGCCGTCGTATCAGCCGCCGCCACAGCAGCAGTATCCGAACTGGAAGGTCGGCCTCGGCAGGCCCGGCGTCATCCCGCTGCGCCCGCTGAACCTCACCGACATCCTCGACGGCGCGGTCACCGCCATGCGCAAGTACTGGCGGATGGTGTTCGGTGCCGCCGCGGTCACCGCCGTGTTCACCGCGGCCATCAACCTGGTCGGGCTGCTGCTGGTCGACACCACCGCCGACCTCGAGCGGATGCGTGATCTCGGCCCGGCGGCCACCGATCAGGAACTGATGAACCAGATGCTCGGCGTCCTCGGCGGGACGCTGGCGTCGTCGTCGATCAGCCTGGTCGCCACCCTGCTCGGGACGACGGTCCTCACCGGATTCCTGACCGTGTTGATGGGCAAGGCCGTGCTGGGCAAGCCGGTCACCTTCAAGGAGGCGCTGCGTGAGGCGACGCCGCGGCTGCTGCCGCTGCTCGGCCTGACCGTGCTCTACACGATCGCGATCATGGTCGCCGCGATCTTCTGCCTGCTGCCCGCGATCATCCCCTACACCTTCTGGGCGCTGGCCAGCCCGGCGTTCATCCTCGAACGCGGCACGGTGATGGAGGCGTTCCGCCGGTCGGTGAAGCTGGTGTCGGGGATGTTCTGGCGGGTCTTCGGCATCCTGCTGCTGGCCACCGTGATCTCGTCGTTCCTGGCGTCCATCATCACGATCCCGTTCAGCTTCAGCGCCTTCCTGTCCATCTTCGGTGATCTGGACCAGATGTACGTCCCGTCGACCGGCGATCTCATCCTGCAGTCGGTGGGCACGGTGATCGCGCAGACGATCGTCGGCCCGTTCACCGCGCTCGTCACCGTGATCCTCTACATCGATCAGCGGATGCGCCGTGAAGGCATGGACATCGAGCTGGCCCGCGCGGCCGGGATCGCGACGCCGCCCCCGCCGCAGGCATGGTGACGCGCTTCCTCACCGAGGTCCCGGTCGACATCGACCGGGACACCGCCCGGCTGCGCGCCGCCGAGGAGCTCTCGGGCGAGGGCTATCAGGCCGCGAGGCCGAGCTGGCTGACCGAAGCGTTCAACTGGGTGGTCGAGAAGCTGCTGGGCTTCCTCGAAAAGGTGAACAGCGCGGTACCCGGCGGGATCTTCGCCGTGCTGCTGCTGGTCCTCGTGCTGATCGTGCTGGTCGTGGTGATCCGCCTCAAGTCCGGTCCGCTGGCGACGTCGGCCAAGAGCGGCCGGGCCGTGTTCGCCGGGCAGCGCAAGGCGTCCGGCGAACATCGCAAGGCGGCCGAGGAGGCCGCGTCGCGCGGTGACTTCGACGACGCAGTCCGTGAGCGCTTCCGTGCCGTGGTGCGGTCCTTGGAGGAGCGCGCGCTGCTGGACGAGAAGTCCGGCCGGACCGCCGACGAGGCCGCCATCGAAGCCGGACGGCTGCTGCCCGACGTGGCCGCTCCCTTGCGCGCGGGCGCCCGGTTGTTCGACGACGTCCACTACGGTGGGATCCCCGCGACGGAGGCCGGCTACCGGTCACTGTCCGAATTGGACGAGAGCTGCCGTCGCGCCAGGCCCGTCGCCTTGGCGGCCGGATGACCTCGGTCTCGCCCGACGCCCGCCGGATCTGGCGCGGGGTGCGGCTCCCGCTCGCCGTCGTACTCCTGATCGTGCTGACCGGGACGCTGCTCGTCCTGCTGCGGGGCGACCAGACCACCGGCGCGCTCGAACCGGGTTCGTACGAGCCCACCGGCAGCCGCGCGCTGGCGACGCTGCTGGAACGGGAAGGCGTCAAGATCCCGATCGTGCGTACCGCCGCCGCGGCCAAGGGGGTCGCGAGGGGCGCGACGGTCTTGATCACCCAGCCCGAGTACGTGCCCAAGAGCGCCTTCACGGAGATCAGGCAGAACGCCGAACATGTCGTGCTGGTGCAGCCGAGCCCTCGCACGGTCGAAGAGATCCTTCCCGGTGTGCGGGTGAACGGCCAGGCCGAGACCGAGACCCGCGCGCCCGACTGCGAGGCCGAGGATCCCGTCGCGGCGGGCAACGCGACGATGGGCGGCCTGAAGTACGCGGCAACTCAGCCGAGGGCGCAGGAATGCTACGGCGGCTCGTATCTCGAAGTCCCGGGTCCACAAGGGACGGTGACCGTACTCGGCACCCCCACCCCGCTGACCAACGACTGGCTGGCCGACGAGGGCAACGCGGCGCTGGCGATGCGGCTGCTCGGAAAGCACGAGCGGCTGGTCTGGTACCTGCCGACGGCCGCCGATCCGTCGCTGGAGACCGAGAAGAAGCCGCTGTCCGAGCTGATCCCGGCGGGCTGGTCGTACGCGGCCTTGCAAGCAGGGGTCGCGGTGGTGCTGCTGGCGCTGTGGCGTTCGCGGCGGCTGGGACCGGTGGTGACCGAGCCGATCCCGGTCGTGGTCCGCGCGGCGGAAGCCACCGAAGGACGGGCGAGGTTGTATCGCAAGGCGAAAGCCGCCGCGCACGCCGGGGAAACCTTGCGGGAGGCGGCCCGCGCGCGGCTCCGGCCGTTGCTGGGGCTCACCCGCGACGCCGAACCGGCCGCGCTCGTGGAGTCCGTCGCCGCACGGACCGGCCGCGCGCCCGCGGAGATCGGCGCGCTGTTGTACGGGGACCCGCCCGCCGATGACGCCGCGCTGGTGCGGCTGGCGGACGGACTCGATGTCGTGGAACGAGAGGTGGAGCGGTCTTGAGTACCGAACAGTCCAATATGGACGCCGCGGCCGACGCGCGGGCGGCGCTGATCGCGCTGCGTACCGAGGTCGGGAAGGCCGTGGTGGGTAACGACGCGGCCGTCACCGGGCTCATCATCGCGTTGCTGTGCCGGGGGCACGTGCTGCTCGAAGGCGTCCCCGGGGTGGCGAAGACCCTGCTGGTGCGGGCACTGGCGGCCGCGCTGGACCTGGAGACGACGCGGGTGCAGTTCACGCCGGACCTCATGCCGGGCGACATCACCGGTTCGATCGTGTACGACGCGCACAGCGGGGAGTTCTCGTTCCGCGAAGGCCCGGTGTTCACGAACCTGTTGCTGGCCGACGAGATCAACCGCACCCCGCCGAAAACGCAGTCCTCGCTGCTGGAGGCGATGGAGGAGCGTCAGGTCTCCAGCGACGGCAAGACGCGGCCGCTGCCCGACCCGTTCATCGTCATCGCGACGCAGAACCCGGTCGAATACGAGGGCACGTACCCGCTGCCCGAGGCGCAGCTGGACCGATTCCTGCTGAAGCTGACCATGCCGATGCCGTCCCGTGAGGACGAATTCGGCATTCTTTCCCGGCACGCGCAGGGTTTCGACCCGCGTGACCTCGGTGCGGCCGGCGTCACGCCGGTCGCCGGGGCCGCCCAGCTCGACGCCGCGCGGCGCGCGGTCGCCGGAGTCACCGTGCGCCCTGAGGTGCTCGCCTACATCGTCGACGTCTGCCGGGCGACGCGGTCGCTGCCGTCCGTGCGGCTCGGCGTCTCGCCGCGTGGCGCGACCGCGTTGCTCGCCGCGACCCGGGCGTGGGCCTGGCTCGCGGGCCGTGACTACGCCACCCCGGACGACGTCAAAGCCTTGGCGCGCCCGGCTTTGCGGCACCGGCTCGACCTGCGACCCGAGGCCGAACTCGAAGGCGCGACCGCCGACGGCGTGCTGGACCGGGTCCTCGCGTCCGTGCCCGTTCCGCGCTGATGGCCGTCACCGGGCGGCTCGGGCTGCTGGCGCTCCTCGCGGCGCCGGCGGTCGGTTTCCTGCTGCCCTCGTGGGCCGGGATCGGGCTGGCCGCGGCGGTGCTGCTTTTGTTGGTGGTGCTGGACCTCCTGCTCGCCGGGAGCGTGCGGCGGCTGGAATTCGCGCGCTCCGGCGCGACGTCGGTGCGGCTGGGGGAGGCGTGCGAGGTCACGCTCACCGTGGCCAATCCCGGCGGCCGTCCCGTGCGTGCGTGGCTACGGGACGCCTGGCCGCCCAGCGCCGGCGCGGACGACCGGCACCGGCTGACGTTGCCCCCTGGCGAACGCCGCGTCGTGACCACGCGGCTACTGCCGACCCGGCGCGGCGACCGGATCGCGGCGCGGGTGACCGTCCGGTCGACCGGGCCGCTGGGGCTCGCCGCGCGCCAGGGTTCGCACGACGTGCCGTGGACCGTGCGGGTGCTGCCGCCGTTCCACAGCCGCAAGCATCTGCCTTCGCGGCTCGCGCGGCTGCAGCAGCTCGACGGCCGCAACGCGGTGCTGATCCGGGGCCAGGGCACGGAATTCGACTCCCTGCGCGAATACGTGATCGGTGACGACGTCCGGTCGATCGACTGGCGGGCTTCGGCGCGCGCGTCCGACGTCATGGTGCGGACCTGGCGCCCGGAACGCGACCGGCACGTGGTGCTGGTGCTCGACACCGGTCGCGTTTCGGCGGGCCGGGTCGGGGACGCGCCCCGGCTCGACGCGGCGATGGACGCGGCCCTGCTGCTGGCCGTGCTCGCCGCCCGGGCGGGTGACCGCGTCGACCTCCTCGCCTACGACCGGCAGGTCCACGCCGCGGTCCAGGGATCGACGGAGTTGTTGCCCGCCTTGGTGAACGCCATGGCGCCACTCGAATCGTCGCTGGTCGAGACCGACGCGCGGGGGATGGTCGCGGAGGTGCTGCGGCGGACCCGGCGGCGCGCGCTGGTCGTCCTGCTGACCGGGCTGGACGCGGCACCGCTGGAAGAAGGCCTGTTCCCGGTGCTGTCGAAGCTGACCTCGCGGCACCAGCTGATGATCGCTTCGGTGGCGGACCCGCGGGTCGCCGAGATGGCGGCGGGCCGCGGTGACGCGGAAGCCGTCTACGACGCGGCCGCGGCCGAGCGCGTGCTGGCCGAACGCCGCCAGGTCACCGCGCGGCTGGCGCGGCACGGGGTCGAGGTCGTCGACGCGGTGCCCGAGGACCTGCCGCCGCGGCTGGCGGACCGGTATCTCGCGTTGAAGGCGGCCGGACGGCTTTGATGTCGAGAACCGTGAAGCGGCTCCGACCACCTGGTGAACCGATCATCAGGAGGAACCGATGGATTTCGACCGGCACTGCGCGGAGATCGTCACCCAGGCCGAACTGCTCGCGACCGAACTGGCCGACGCCGACCTGACGACGCCCGTGCCGTCCTGGCCAGGCTGGACGTTGGGCGCGCTGGTGCGGCATCTCGGCGCCGGGCATCGATGGGCGGACGAGATCGTCCGGAGCCGGGCGACCGCGCCGGTGCCCGACGACCGGGTGCGCCGGGTGGACGGCGACGATTCCGGACGGCTGCCCGGGTCGTGGCTGGTGGACGGGGCCACCCGGCTGGCGTCGGCGCTGCGGGAAGCGGGACCGGACGCTGAGGTCTGGGTGCCGTTCCACTACCGGACCGCGTCGTTCTACGCGCGCCGCTTCACCCACGAGACGCTCGTCCACCGCGCTGACGCGACCCTGGCCGCGGGGAAGGAGTTCCACGCCACGCCCGAAGTCGTGCTCGACGCGATCGACGAGTGGATGGAACTCGAAGCGCTGCCCCTGCACTTCGAGCTCAGGCCGGAGAAACGGGAGATCCTCGGGGCGGGCCGGTCGGTCGGTTTCGAGGCGGGGGAGCACGCGTGGTTCCTCGACCTCGACGGCTCAGCGGTCACCTGGGAGCGGGGACGGCGCGGCGCCGCGGTGACCGTGCGTGGCTCGCTGACGGATCTGTTGCTGGCGCTCTACCAGCGCCGGGACGCCGGGGACGTCGTCGGTGACCTCGATCTGTTCGAGCTGTGGCAGACCCACGTGCGGTTCGGCTGAACCCGATGGAGTGGTGCCGGTTGGCGACGGCGGTCGCGGGCGGTTAGCTCGGAGGGAGATCCGGACCGACAGGATAGGGGCCAGTCTTGCGCAGGTTCGTGCTGTTCCTAGCGGTGGTTTCGGTGATGCTGCCGGGGTCGCCCGCTTCCGCGCAGCCCGCCGGAACGCCGGTCTACCTCGCCGACGGGGGCGGCACGATCTCCCTGGCCGCGGCCGACGGCAAGCTCGCGCTCGCCGACGCGAAGGACGCCAACGCGCAGTGGGTGTACGACAAGGCCGCGCTTTCGTACAAGCATGTCGCGAGTGGACAGTGCCTGGCGGCGATCAGCCCGGTCGACGGGGTCGGCGTCGAACTCGCGGCGTGCGACGGCAAGGACCGTCACCAGCAATGGCGCCGCAACGCCGGGCTGCCCGGGCTGGTGCTGCTGGCCAACGTGGCGACCGCGCGCTGCCTGACCGCGGAGTCGCCGGTCGTCGGGGCCCGGCTGTACCAGGAGGTGTGTTCGCTGTCCGGACTCTCCAACACCTGGGCGGCCGGTGTGCGGACGCTCGCGATCCTGTCGGGCAACGGGCAGCGGCTGTCGACGAAGACACCCGGTCAGCCGTTCGTGGTGCGTGTGGTCGGCGAGAACGGCCAGCCCGCGGCCGACGTGCCGGTGAACTTCTTCGTCCGCGCGGCACGGCCGAAGAACGTGCTGGTCTTCGAAGGCGGCGCCGAGACGGCGACCGCGAAGACCGCGGCCGACGGCTCTGCGGCGAGTCCGAAGATCGTCCTGACCGAACCCGGCGAGTTCGAGATCCGGTTCACGGGCAGCGCGAGCCTGGAGGACGGGAACACCATCACCTTCGAAGGCAGCTGCACCTGTTGAGCTACGGCCGGGTTGGTCGTGAGTGGCGATTCGTGTTCTAACCCGAAACGCCACTCACGACCAACCTGACCCATGCGGAACTACGCCACCAGGGCGAAACTCGAGTAGTACTCACCCGAGGGATCCCGTGAGCCGCTCCGGTCGGGGCTGACCTCGGCGCCGACCCAGCCTTGGAACGCGCCCGCGTCGTCGATCACCTGCAGGAGCGGCCGCACGTGGCTGTTCCCGAGGTAGCAACCGTTGTAGGACAGGCATTCGCACCAGAACTCGTAGCTGTTGCGCCGTCCGCCGAAAGCGTCGCTCAGGTAGTAGAACCGCCTGCCACCGGTGTCGACGATCTTCTTCGCGCAGGCCTCGTATCCGGGGCCGGCGGGGCAGCAGGAGGACGGGTCGCATCCGGAGTCGTACTGCACGAACCCGAGGCAGGAGCCGTCGTCGCATTGGTTCCACCCCGGGCCGACGCCGAGGGCGCCGCTGCCGCCGCGGGTCCAGTTCGTGATCGCGCGGCGGTTCACGCCCTGTCCTTCGAGCAGGTATGACCGCTGGGTCGCGCGGACCGAGCTCATCGGGGCCTTGCTGGTCTGCGCGAGGGAGGCGTTGCTGCCGTAGGCGATGCCGCTGGTGATCGAGTAGTCGTCGCTCACGAGTTGCAGGCGGCCGAGACCCGGCCGGGTCTCCGAGACCGCCCACGTCTCTTTGAGGTCGACGGCGGTGGTGGTGCCGTCGACGGTGCTGCGGGTCCAGGTGATGGCCACCTGCCCGGAGGTCTCGGCGTAGGTGCCGGTGAAGTGGCCGTTCGGCGCGCCGGTGAAGCCGGGCGCGGTCTTGATCGGGCAGTTGTTGCGGGGATTGGTACCCGGTGCCCAGTTTCCGCAGTAGTAGACGTCGCCGCTGTCGACCGGGACGGGGAAACCCGCCTGGCTCCAGGTCCAGAAGTTGTGCGCGACGGTGTTGTCGGCCGGGTTGAACACGAGATAGCCGAGGCGGACGTAATTACGGTCGGCGTCGGTCCGGAATCCGCCGACGCTCACCACCCAGTTCTGCTTGCCCGACGGCGCGGACACGGTTTGAGCCTGTGACGCGCCGACGAGGAGCGTCGAGGCGAGTACGGACAGGACGACGATCGCGAAGACGCGTAACCGTTTTCTCCCCATGAAAGGAGCTAACCAGGTCAGCCGGCTTCCGGTCGAGAATCTCCAGCGTATCGCCAGTCGACATCACCCACTTCGCCCGCTTTCGCGGCGCGACGCCCGACGACGAACACGTACAGTAGGAACGCGACCTCGGCGACTACTCCGATTCCGATGCGTGCCCAGGTCGGCAGGCCCGACGGCGTCACGAACCCTTCGATCACGCCGGAGATCAGCAGCACCACGGTCAGCCCCAGCGCCATCACCACGACCGACCGGCCCTGTTCGCCGAGCGCCGCCGTCCGGGAACGGCGTCCCGGGTCGATGACCGTCCAGCCGAGCTTCAGTCCCGTCCCGGCGGCGACGAACACCGCGGTCAGTTCCAGCAGGCCGTGCGGCAGGATCAGGCCGAAGAACACGTCGAGCCGCCCGGCCGAGGACATCAGCGCCGCGCCGATCGCGAGGTTCAGCGAGTTCGCCCAGAGCGCGTAGATCACCGGGACCCCAAGCACCACGCCGAGGAACAGGCAGGTCGCCGCCACCCACGCGTTGTTGGTCCAGACCCGCGCGGCGAAGGAGCCCGCGGGGTCGGACGAGTAGTACGTCTCGTACTTCCCGCCCGGCGCGGTCAGGTCCTTGAACTCCTCCGGCGAGGCCAGCGACGCGAGCACCTGCGGGTCACCGGCGATCCACACCGCCGCGATCGCCATCACCGCGATCGACGCCGCCGCCGACGCGAGCCACCAGCGCCGGCTGAGGTACAGCGCCGCCGGGAACCGCTGGGTGAAGAAGAGACCGAATTCGCGCCAGGCCGGACTGTGCGAACCGGTGACGGCGGAGCGCGCCTTCGCGACCAGGCCGGACAGCTGCGCGACGAGCACGGGATCGGGCGCGACCGAGCGGATGATCGACAGATGCGTCGCGACGCGCTGGTACAGCGTCACCAGCTCGTCGGCGTCCGGGCCGCTGAGCTTCCCGGCGCGGCCGACGAGCTCGCGCAGCCGATTCCATTCGGCCTGATGCGCGGCGACGAACACGTCCACGTCCAACTCGGAGCCCTCCCGGCCATCGTCCTTGGTCGCCCAGCCTATTCGTCACTACGCTTGCCCGGTGGAACAAGAGTCCGAACTCGTCACCGGCGAGGCCGTCGTCCTGGACGTCCGCGCGGCCAAGCTGGCCAGCCGCGGGCTCGCCATGATGCTCGACGTCGCCCTCCAGCTCGTCGCCCTGATCGTCGCGATGCTGGTGCTGAGCCAGGTCGCCGCGTTCGGTGACGAAGCGCTGGCGCTGACCCTGTTCCTGGTGACCGTCGTGCTGATCATGGTCGGCTATCCGGTGATCTTCGAGACACTGAGCCGCGGCCGCACTCTCGGGAAGATGGCGCTCGGCCTGCGGGTGGTCCGCACCGACGGCGGCCCGGTGCGGTTCCGGCACGCGCTGGTCCGCGGGCTCGCCGGGTTCTTCATCGACTTCTGGGCGCTCGGGATGCTCGGTGTCGTGGCGGTGGTCACGTCGCTGCTGTCGCCCAACGGCCGCCGCGTCGGCGACTACCTCGCCGGCACGCTGGTGATCCGGGAACGGATGCCCGCCGCCAGGACACCGTATGTCGGGATGCCGCCGCAGCTGGCGTACTGGGCCTCGCAGCTGGACCTGACCCGGCTTTCGAACGACCTCGCACTGGCCGTCCGCCAGTACCTGAGCCGGACGAGCGAGCTCCGTCCCGAAGCGGTCGAGGCGCTCGGGTACGGGCTCGCCCAGCAGGTCGCGGCGGCGATCGGGGCGCCGGTGCCGCCGGGGGTGCCGTCCTGGGCGTACCTGTCGGCCGTGCTGGCCGAGCGACGGCGGCGGGATCAGGCGAAGCTCCAGCCGGCGGTCCAGTACGGACAGGCTTATCCGCAGGCGGTCGCTCCGGCCGCTCCCGCACCGGTCGCCCGGCCGGAAGCCCCCTCGGAACCGGCTCCAGAGAACCCCTTCGCGCCACCGGGCTGACCCGCGCTGAGAGAAGTCCGTGAGTGGCCGCGCGCAGTACATGAAGGCCCCCTTCCTTGCGCTAGACGCAAGGAAGGGGGCCTTCATGTACTTACGAAACCTCAGCGCGGGTCAGGAAACGTCGGCCGGCTTGGCCGCCCAGGTGTTGCACTCGAACATCCGGTTCTTCTGCGCGCCGTGCTGCCACCACGACACCGCGTGCGCGTCGGAACCGTGGTCGCGCGGGCCGCCGTCGCGGTCGCCGCGGTCCTGGGTCTGCCAGGCGTCGCGGTACATCGCCTGATCGACCGAGCCGCCGCGGCCCACCGTGGAACCCAGGAACGTCCCGGAAAGACACTGCGCCGAAAGCTCGTTGCGCCGCGACATCTCCAGTCCCGCCGCCGAATCAATGCCCGCTTCGTACCGGGCGGTCCAATAGGCCTCCGAAATACCGGATAGCGCTTGGATGTGGTGCGCGTACTCATGGGCGTAGACGGCCAGATAGACCCCCGGCCGGTTGCCGTACTGGGAGACCTGGAGGCCTTCGTACGGCATGTAAAGCGTCTCGTTCTGCGAGCAGTAGAACGCCGCCACGGAACCATTGCTGGCGTCGCCGCAAGGGCTCGACCAGTTCTTGCCGGAGGGGTACTTCACGGTCGGGACCCGGAACGGCAGCTTCGTGTAGTCCATGACCTGCCGCCAGACGCTGTCCAGACAGGGCCGCGCGCTCTCGAAGAAGGCCGCCGCCGCGTCCGGGTTGTTCGCCCAGCGCGCGAGGTTGCACGGCTGGTTCGGCAGACCGACCCGGGAATCGAGCCACAGCGGGTTGTCCGCCAGTTTGAGGTGCGGCCGCGGGCCGGACGGCGCGCGGCTGGCCGACGTCTCGCGGGTCGAGCCCGCCGAAGTCTCGCGTGTGGCGGTCGTCTCGCGCGAACGGGTGCTCGTGGTCGACGTGTCACTGGACGTGGTCGTCGTCGTGTAGTCCGAAGTGGAGGTCGTGGGATAGCTCGAGTACCCGACGTCCGCGACTTGGCGCGACCCGCCGCCGGCGATGGTGACCACCATGAGCAGCCCGCCCATCACCGCCATCAGTGCCACGATCGCGACCGCCGCGATCACCCCGCCGTTCGACTTCTTGGCTTGGTATCCCCCGTATGGCGTGAACGCGGGCTGCGCGAAACGCGGGCCGTACGGAAGCTGCGGCGGGCCGACGGCGCCGGGCCGGAACGGGACCGGCGCGCCGATCCGCGGCGGCGGCAGCGGAGCCGCGCCCGGCGGGGGCAGCGGCAGGCCACCACTGGGCGGACCAGGCCGGAAGGGCGGCGGCTGCGAAACCGGCGGCCGGGGACGACCGGGCGGGACGGGGCCCGGCCGGTTCGGCGGGGGCATCGGCGGGCCGCCGCGCGGTGGCAGCGGACGAGCTCCCGGCGGCGGAAGCGGACGGCGACCTTGCGGTGGTCGTGGCGGCGGAGTCGGCCGGCGCCGCGGATCAGGCGGGCCGGGCGGCTGCTGGTTCATCGAGTGGATCCCCCATGCGTTCGGCAACGCCGTTCGCCCAGGTGGCGGATTCGGCGTTTCGGCGGTCAGCATAGATCGGCTGCCCTAGAGTGTGTGGCTGTGTTGACGAAATGGGGGACGGCGGTCGTGGCCGTCGCGGCGAGCTCGGCCTTGATGGCCCCGCCGTCGGATACGAACGTTCCGGAGGCGCCCGCGGCGGGCCCTTCGCTGACGAACGCGCCGCAGCTGCCGAAGCCGCCGCCGATCGGTGCGCGCGGTCAACTCGGGCTCCTCCAGCCGCCGTCCGGCGCGGCCGCGAACGTCGCGGTGAAGGTGGAACGCGACGGTTCGCTGTCGATCACCGAGCAGGTGACCGTCCCGGGTGGACAGCACCTCGTGCGCCGGATTCCCTTGAAGGTTCCCGCAGGCGAAGATCAGGACCGCGTGTACGTCGTCCGTGACGTCTCGGTCGAGGGCGCGGGCAAGGCGGAGCCGAACGGCGAACAGCTGGTCGCCACCTTCGACGGCGGCGCGTCCACCCTCAAGTACAAAGTGGACGGAGCGGTCGCGGACGTCGCCGGCGCGCAGCAGGTCCGCTGGCAGGTCGCGAGCGGCTGGGACGGCGAGCTGTCCCGGGTGTCCGCTTCGTTCAGCGCGCCGACGCGCGAAACGCCCACAGTGGACTGTTTCGCCGGGCCGCTCGGTTCGGACAGGCAGTGTTCGCTCGCGGAGACCGACCACAGCGGCGTCGTCCGCGTCGAGCAGGACAAACTCCCGGCGGGTGAACGGGTCGACATCGCCGTCCAGCTCCCGGCAGGCACGGTGCCCGCGAACGCGCGCTTCGAGCAGATCGCCACGGTCGGCGGCGCGTTCGCCCTCACCACCCTCGCCGGCCTCGGTTTCGGTGCGCTGGCACTGATCCTGGTGCTCGGCGCGCTCGCCATCTGGCTGCTGCGCCGTCGCGACAAGGCCGCGCTCACCGCGGGCACCGGTCCGGTCGACGTCCTCATGCGCGACGGCGACCGGGTCTCGTTCGCCTCGCCCGACGGTGTCCTGCCGGGACAGGTCGGCACGGTCGTCGACGAGACGGTCGACGTCGTGGACGTCAGCGGCACGGTGGTCGACCTCGCCGTCCGCAACTACCTGTGGATCGCCGAGGTCCGCGGCGCGGGCACGGTCGACTGGCGGATCGCGCGCCGCAACGCGCCGGACGAGCACCTCGCGGCCTTCGAACGCGAGATCTACACCGCGATCCTGCCCGAGGGCACCGATTCCGTGCTGCTGTCGGAACTCCGGGGCCGCGGCACCGTCGATCTCCGTGTCGCGGGCGAGGCGATGTACGCCGACGTGGTGCGCAAGGGCTGGTTCTCGCGCCGTCCGGACAAGGGCAAGGGCAAGCTCACGTGGGCGGGGCTCGGCCTGATCGCGCTCGGCCTCGTGGGCATCGCCGTCCTGACGTTCACCGTCGGGCACGCGCTGCTCGGCGTCGCGGCCGTGCTCGCCGGCGTGGCCGCGCTGCTGGGCGCTTCGTGGGTGCCGCCGCGGACCTCGCGCGGCAGGCGACTGGTCGGCCAGGTGCGCGGGCTGCTCGAGTACCTGCACACCGTCAAGGTCGCCGACATCCCGGTGGCGGACCGGGAAATGGTGTTCTCGCGATCGCTGCCATACGCCATCGTGCTCGGTGACGCCGAGCGCTGGCTCCGGACGTTCGAAGGGCTCGACCCGTCGGCGGACGGCTCGGCCGGGCTGTACTGGTTCGGCGGCCTCGAAGGCGACCGGGACCTGCGCCGGTTCGCCGCGCACCTGCCGTCGTTCCTGTCCGCTTTGGACGGTCTGCTCGCCGAATCCGGGCACCTGCGCTCGCTCCGTCCCGAACCGGTCCCCGCCTGACGTGAAGATCTGCTTGCTGGTCGGTCTCCTGCTGGTGCTGGGCGCGGCACCGGCGGGAGCGCAAAGCGAACCGCAGCTGCCCTCGCTGCCGAACAGCGCGGAGATCTCGCTCAAGGTGGAACGCGACGGCGCGCTCTCGGTCGTCGAGGCGGTGTCCGTGCCGAGCGAGGCGACGATGACCCGCCGGATCCCGCTCCGCACCGCGGCCCCGAACGACCGTGACCGGATCATCGGCATCCGCGACGTCGTCATCGAGGGCGCGGGAAACGCCGAGCTGACCGACGACGAGTTCACCGTCAAGCTCAAGGGCGGCACCTCGATCGTCAGGTACACAGTGGACGGTGCGGTCTCCGAAGCCGACGGCCTGACCAAGGTGAGCTGGCAGCTCGCGGGTGGCTGGGACACCCGGCTCGAGCTCGTGCGGGCGAGCTTCGCCGCGCCGTCCGTCCCGAACGCCGTCATCTGTCACGCCGGACCCGAGGGGTCTCGCGTGCGCTGCGGTACCGCCCAGATCGCGCATTCCGGGCTGACCAGGTTCAGCCAGCAGAACCTCGCGGCCGGGCAGCGGATGGAGATCTCGGTGGAGCTGCCCGGCGGGACCGTCCCGGCGAACGCGCGCCTGGAGCCGTCGAAGACCTTCGCCGGGGCGTTCGTGCTCACCGCTCCGGTCGGCTGGGCCTGGTTCGGCTTCGCGCTCGCGCTGGTCGCGGCCGCGGTGGCGCTGGTCCTGCTGCGGAGGCGGGACGAACACCCTGGAGACGCGCTCCCAGTCCGCTTGCTCGCCGGGAAGGCGTTCACCTCACCCGACGGAGTGCTGCCCGGCCAGGTCGGAACCGTCCTCACAGGTCGCGCCGACGCCGTCGACCTCGCCGCGACGGTCGTCGACCTCGCCGTCCGGAACTACCTCTGGGTGAGCGAGGAGCCAGGCGAGCTGACCGGCTGGCGGCTCGTCCGCCGCAACCCGCCGGACGACCAGCTGACCGCCTGCGAACGCGCTGTCTTCGACGCGCTGCTGCCCGGCGAACGCGAGTCCGTGCTGCTGTCGGAGATCCAGTCGGCGCGGATCGGGATCGAAACGGTGCGCGAGGCGCTGGACGACAGCGTCGTCGAGCGCCGCTGGTACTCGCGGCTGCCCGGCAGGCTGCCCCGGGCCGGCCTGCGGATCTGCTGCTACGGCCTGTTCCTCACCGTCCTGCTGGCCTTGACCGTCGGCTACGCCCAGCTCGGCCTGATCGTCATCGCCGCGGGCGCGGTACTCGCCGTCGCCGCCCGGTGGCTGCCGGTGCGCACCGGCGCCGGTGTCGTGCTGCACCGGCGGCTGCTCGGCGTCCGTGACGCGCTGCTGGCGACCAAGCCGGCGGCCGTCCCGAAGCTCGAACGCGAGGTGCTGCTTTCCCGGGCGCTGCCGTACGCGCTCGCTCTCGGCGAACAGGAAACCTGGGTCGCCGGATTCGCCGGGCTCAAGGGTCCGCCCAAGATCTACTGGTACGGCAAGGAAGACGGCGGCGAGGTCGCGATCGAGCGGGTGAGCGACTTCACGGCCGCGCTAGTGGGAACCTTCGCCGCGACCCGCCAGGGCCGTCGCCTGGAGGCCTGAGTAGCCCGTAGGGTGGTGCGCATGGCCGATCCCGAGCTTGTCCGATTCACCCTCGACAACGGTCTGCGCGTGGTGCTCGCGCCCGACGCGACCGCTCCGGTGGTGGGTGTCAGCGTCCACTACGACGTGGGCTTCCGTTCCGAGCCCGAAGGGCGCACCGGTTTCGCGCACCTCTTCGAGCATTTGATGTTCCAGGGGAGCGAGAGCCTGGAGAAGCTCGCGCACTTCCGGTACGTCCAGTCGAGTGGTGGCAGCTTCAACGGCTCCACCCATCCGGACTACACGGACTACTTCGAGGTCCTCCCCGCCGCGGCTCTCGAGCGCGCCCTGTTCCTCGAAGCGGACAGGATGCGGGCGCCGAAGCTGACGCAGGAGAACCTGGCCAACCAGATCGACGTGGTCAAGGAGGAGATCCGCCTCAACGTGCTGAACCGGCCGTACGGCGGGTTCCCGTGGATCCTGCTCCCGCCGGTGCTCTACTCCACGTTCCCCAACGCGCACAACGGTTACGGCGGTTTCGAGGATCTCGAACAGGCCACCCTCGACGACTGCGCGGCCTTCTTCGACACCTACTACTCGCCCGCGAACGCGGTGCTGACCGTCGCCGGTGACTTCACCGTCGAGGAGGCCCGCGAGCTGATCGAGAAGCACTTCGGCGACGTGCCGCACCGGCCCGCGCCGCAGCGTCCGTCGTTCGCCGAGCCCGCGCCCGAGGGCGAGCTGCGCGGCGAGCACGTGGACCCGCACGCCCCGCTGCCCGCGGTCGGCGTCGGCTACCGCATGCCGGATCCGATCAACGACCTCGACGGCTACCTGGCGAACCTCGTGCTCGCCGGCGTGCTGACCGACGGCGACGGCTCCCGCCTGCAGCAGCGCCTGGTGCACCGGGAGCCGCTGGTCGTCGACATCGGCGCGGGCGCCGGGCTGTTCGGGCCGTTCGAGGCCCGCGACCCGGACACGTTCACCATCACCGCGATCCACCCGCACGAGGTCGGCACCGACCAGGTCCTCGCCGCGCTGGACGAGGAACTGGAGAAGCTGGCGGCCACGCCGCCGGAAGACCAGGAGATCAAGAAGGTCACCGCGCGCTGGGCCGCGAGCCTGCACTCCGAGCACGACAAGCTGGTGTCCCGCACGCTGGCCCTCGGCTCGTTCGAGCTGCTCTACGGCGACGCTTCGCTGGTGTACCGGCTCGCCGAGAAGATCTCGGCGATCACCGGGGAGGCCGTTTCGGCGGCGGCGAAGGCGCTGCGGCCGGATTCGCGCGCCGTGCTCGTCGTCCGCCCCGGTAGTGGATCTTCAGACCAGGAAGGTACCGAGCAGTGAGCGCACCGCACCGCACCGCCGAGGAGATCGGCCGCACGGCCGCCGGGCCGCGTCCGGTCCCTTCGCTGGGGACACAGCGCGCCGCCGCCGATCTGTCCCATGTGGACACCACGCTGAGCAACGGGCTGCGGGTGCTCGCCGTCCGCAAGCCCACCGTGCCGCTGGTCGAGCTGCGTGTATGGATCCCGTTCGCCGGTGAAGACAAGCTGCACCCGGCGACCGCCGAGGTACTGGCCGAAACCCTGCTGACCGGCACCGCCCGCCGCGACCGCATCGAGATCGACGCGGACCTCGCGCTGATCGGCGGCGACCTCGCCTCCGGTGTCGACCCGGAGCGCCTGATCATCACCGGTACCTCGCTGGCCGACGGCCTGCCGACGATGCTCGACGTCCTCGCCGACTCGCTCACCGGCGCGTCGTACGCGGACGCCGAGGTCGAGCGGGAACGCGAGCGGCTCATCGAGCGGATCGCCGTCTCCCGCACCCAGCCGAGGACTATCGCCCGCGAGGCGCTGCAGAAGCACCGCTACGGCGACCACCCGGCCGTGCGCGAGGTCCCGCAGGCCGAAGACGTGGCGGTCGTGACGCCGGAACAGGTTCGCGCGCTGCACCGGGCTTCGGTGCTGCCGCGGGGATCCGTGCTGGTGATCGTCGGCGACATCGACCCGGATACCGTCATCGGCGACCTGGAGAAGGCGTTCGGCGGCTGGGCTTCGGACCGCTCCGCCGTCCGCCTGCCCGTGCTGCCCGACCTCGTCGGCGGCAACGTCCTGCTGGTGCCGCGGGCCGGTGCCGTGCAGTCGCAGATCCGGCTGTCCGCGCAGACCGTGTCGCGCACGGACCCGCGGTATCCGGCGCTGCAGCTGGCGAACCTCGTGTACGGCGGGTACTTCTCGTCGCGGCTGGTCGAGAACATCCGCGAGGACAAGGGTTACACCTACAGCGCGCACTCCGGTTTCGAGTTCACCGACCAGACCGCCGTGGTGAACGTCGACGCGGACACCGCGACCGACGCGACCGCCGCCGCGCTCCTGGAGACGCGGTACGAGCTGGCCAGGCTCGGCCTCGTGCCGCCGACCGCCGACGAGGTCGAGTCGGTGCGCCAGTACGCGATCGGTTCGCTGGTCACGGCGGCGTCGTCGCAGGGTGGCCTTGCCGCGCAGCTGTCCGCGCTCGCCGCGACGGGGCTGGGCGTCGAATGGCTGGCCGGACACCCGGAGCGCCTCGCCGCGGTCACCGCCGAAGACGTGGCGAACGCGGCGCTGGAGTTCTTCGCGCCCAAGCGGTTCACCGGGGTCGTCGTCGGCGACGCCGAGGTCCTCGCGCCGAAGCTGACGGCGCTGGGCGACGTGACCGTCGGGGAGCCCTCCTGATGGAGACGCCGTTCGGGTTGGGGGCGCTCCCGACGCTTTCGCGCTCCACGGCGGACCGTCAGGAATCCTTGCGCACCAACCCGGACAGGCTCGCCGAGCGCTGGCCGAACGCCCGGATCGTGCTGCTCGACGAGCACGCGCGCACCCCGGTGGTGGAGGGTTCCGGCACGCTCGCGACCCGCAAATCGCAGGACTTCGGCACCGAGCCGCCCGCCGACGCGGTCTTCCTGGGGGAGTGGCAGGGCACCGACTACTGGTCGATGCCCGGCCGCCCCGCCGGGGAGACCGAGACCGTCGAAATGGCGGGCAGCTGGGGCGTCATCGAACAGGTCCAGCGCCGCGACGGCGAGATCTGGGTCGACCTGCGCGGCTACGGCGACCTGCTCGACGACACGTCGGCCGGGCTGTTCACCACCGCGCAGGCGCTGCAGGCCTGGCGGCGGCAGGCGAAGTTCTGCACGCGCTGCGGCAGCCCGACCGAGCTGATCCAGCTGGGCTGGGCGAGCAAGTGCACCGGCTGCGGCCGGGAAGAGTACCCGCGCACCGACCCAGCGGTGATCTGTCTCGTGCACGACGACGCCGGCGTCAACGGTGAGCACGTCCTGCTGGCGCGGCAGCCGATCTGGCCGCCGGACCGGTATTCGATCCTCGCCGGTTTCGTCGAGGCGGGGGAGTCGCTCGAAGGCTGTGTCGAGCGGGAGATCCGCGAAGAGGTCGGTGTCGAGGTGCGCGATGTGCGTTATCTCGGCAGCCAGCCGTGGCCGTTCCCGCGGTCGATCATGCTCGGCTTCACCGCGCGGGCCGACATCTCGTCGACGATCGTGCCCGCGGAGGGCGAGATCGAAGAGGCGTTCTGGGTTTCGCGCGAGGAGGTGCGGGCCGCTTTCGCGAACAGCCAGCTGCGGAACGCGGGCGCCGTGCCGACGCCGATCGCCGGCGGCACCCGGCAGCTCGTGCTGCCGGGGAACTCGTCGATCGCGCGCGTGATGCTGGCGGCCTGGGCGGGCGTCTGATCCCGGCGCGTAACTCACGTGCTTGAACGCGTAACTCGCGTGATTGGACGCGTAACTCACTGATTGGACGAGTTACGTCTCCAAGCACGCGAGTTACGCCTTCGATCACGCGAGTTACGCGTTTGATCACGCGGTGATCCCGGCGTCCGCTAATCTCCGGCCGTCCGGTTTTCAGGATCGTCGAGTCAGGACACTGGGGAAAACATGAAGAACACCTTGCGGCGGTTCGCCGTCGCCGGAGCCGCTGTCGCGGCCTTCGTTTCGTTCAGCGCCGTGACCGCGGGAGCGGCGCAGGCCTCGGACTACGAGTACTTCAAAACGTATCCGAACCAAGAGGAGTGCGGGATCAGCGGTCACCACGGCCAGATCGCCGGGGACTGGGATGGGTGGATGTGCTATCCCTCCAACGTGATCCCCTGGGCGTACGACCTGTACGTGCAGCCCAACTTCTGATCCACCACCGCGTCGCCGAAGGGCCGCTCGGGAGGCCTCGAACCTCCTGAGCGGCCCTTCGACGCGGCTGTGCGTAAAGGGGCTTCACGCACTCGACCGGGTCGTCACGCGACCGCGATCGCGTTGTTGACGGCGGTGACGGTCCCGGCGGGATCGTCGACCGTGAGCACGAGCCGGTTGAAGTCCTCGGCCTCGTCGAGGGTGATGACGACCGTGCGGTCGAAGCCGGAGACGTTCCAGAACTGCCGGTCGCCGTCGGCGTGAAAGGTGCCGCAGAGCTTCCCTGGCAGGTGGAGACCCGGCCCGCGCCAGCCCTTCGGCTCGTCACGCATCCCCGGATCGTGCGTCGCGCCGCGCACGTGGGCAAGCGGGAATTCGAGCCGCCGGGTGAATGACCAGATCTTGTCGATCCCCACCGGTTCGACCACCAGGCGGTCTCCGGTGATGGTGACGCGGTTGTTGCTCATGTCGTTCCTCCGTTGTCGATGTCCGGCAATCCGGCGCGGGCCAGCAGCCGTCTTCCCAGCTCGTCCGGGGTCGTCCCGCCGTCCTCGATGACGGCCCGGACCCGCGCGCGCAACCGCTCGTCCTCGGGTGCGATTTCGAGCAGAGCGACCAGCAGGACGTCGAGCCGTCCGGCGCTGTCGTGCCGGTCGGCGGCGACGTGCTCCAGCACCCGGACGAACAGGCCGTGCTTGCTGCCGAACGCGCCGTACAGGCTCCCCCGGTGGACGCCGGTCGCCTCGACGAGGTGATCGACCGAGGTCGCGTGGTATCCCCGCTGCCGGAAGACCGCCGCCGCGGCTTCGATCGCTGTCTTCTCGTCGAACTGGCGTGGTCGGGCCATGGGTTTGAGAATAGTCATTCAAGAATGACCGGTCAAGAACTCCAGTGGCCGTCTCGCGTGCTTGGGTGGACGACACGCGTGACCAGACGGACGACACGCGTGCTTGGGCGGACGACACGCGTGACTGAATGGACGACACGCGGCTGATGTTCGAGTCGTCCCTCCAGTCACGCGTGTCGTCCGTCGGATCACGCGTGTCGTCCAATCGGCCCCCAGGTGCTCGCCAGTGGCCACCCTCCGCACCGGTACCCATACCCACTGTGCGGAACACGGCAAGCGTTACCTCCCCGTTTCCCGACCCCGTTGACGGCTGTGGCTCGGCTCACTACAGTCCCCGGAAACCGTCTGTAAAGTTTCCTAACGAAGTCGGGAGCGAACCCAAGTGCGAGCCGGCAGTCCGCGAATGCTGCGCGAGATAAACGATCGCGCGGCCATCGAGGTCCTCCTCAGGGACGGCCCTCTGACGCGCTCCGAGCTCGAAGTCGCCATCGGCCTGTCGAAGCCCGCGACGGCGCAGCTGCTCACCCGTCTCGAGCAGGACGACGTCGTCACCAAGGCGGGCGTCCGCGGCGGGGGCCGCGGCCCGAGGGCCCAGCTCTGGCAGGTCAACGGCGGCGTCGCCTACGTCGCGGCCGTGGACCTGACGCCGCAGCAGGCCGACTTCGTGGTCGCCGACGTCACGGGCGCGGTGCTCGCCGAGTACCAGGTCCCGCTGCCGGTCCACGAGGGCGCGGACGTCGTCGGCACGTTCGGCGCGGCGCTCACCAGCGTCGCGAACAGTGCCGGGCTCGCCGCCACCGATCTCCGCCACGTCGTCATCGGCGCGCAGGGTGCCTTCGATCCCCGCACCGGTTTGCTCTCCTCGGCGCCCCACATCCCCGGCTGGCTCGGTTTCGACGTGCCGCGCAGGCTCAGCCGGGAGCTCGGCGTCGAGGTCACCATCGAGAACGACGTCAACCTCGTCGCGATCGTCGAAATGACGGTCGGCCAGGCCGTCGGGCTCGACGACTTCGTGATGATCTGGCTCAGCGACGGCGTCGGCGGCGCGGTGGTGGTCGGCCGCAGGCTGCTGCGCGGCGCGACCGGCGGTGGCGGCGAGATCGACTGGATGCGCGTGCCCGATCCGGTTTCCGTTGCCACGCCCAAGGAAAAGCCGCGCGCGGGAGATCGTTTCGGTGATCTCGTCGCCTCCCCGGCCGTCGTCGAGCTGGCCGCCGCGCACGGCATCGAGGCCGAAACCGGCGCGGACGCCGTGGTCAAGGCGCGCGAAAGCCACAACGAAGCCTTCCTCGACGACCTCGCCCGCCGTGTCGCGGGCGGCGCGGCCGGACTGATCGCGGTCGTCGACCCCGAACTCGTGCTCCTTTCCGGCGACACCAGCCGGGCAGGCGGCGACGAATTCGCCGCACTGGTCGCGAAAAGGCTGCACGAACTGGTCCTGCCCCGCACCCCCGTCGGGGTCGCTTCGGTGCAGGGCAACGCGGTCCGCGCGGGCGCGCTCCAATCGGCGCTCGCCACGGTCCGCCGGGACGTCTTCGGCGTCAACACCCCTTCGCTCCTCGGGCCCGGGCGGTCCGGGGCGGGAGAGCCAAATCCGATCGTGGCGATCCCGGATTCACGAACAGAACCACCGTCTCCCGCCCCAACCAACTAGGAGGAGGGTCATGAGTTCCACGACCCAGGTTCGGAGAAGTGGCCGCCGTTGGCGCGGCTCGATAGTGCTCGGCGCGGTCACCGTCGCCGCACTGGTGTCCGCTTGTTCGGGCGCCGCAAGCGGCCCGAACGGTGGGGCGGGCGACGCGGCGGCCGCCCCCGCCGCGGACGCGAAGCTCACGCTGACCGTCTACAGCAAGTTCACCGACCGCGAGTACAACGTGGTCACCGCCGGGCTCAACAAGCTCAAGGCGAAGTTCCCGAACATCGAGATCAAGCACGAGGGCCAGCAGGACGACGACAAGATCACCCAGTCCATCCGCGGTGGCAACCCGCCGGACGTGGCGATCTCGTTCTTCACCGACAACCTCGGCGCGTGGTGCTCGACGGGCAGCTTCCAGGATCTCAAGCCCTACATCGACCGCGACAAGATCGACCTGACGCAGATCCCCGACGCCGTGCGCAGCTACACCGAGTTCCAGGGCAAGCGCTGCGCCATGCCGTTGCTCGCCGACGTCTACGGCTTCTACTACAACAAGGACATGTTCGCGGCGAAGGGCGTCACGTCGCCGCCGAAGACGACCTCGGAACTGTTCGAGGCCACCAAGAAGCTGACCGAGTTCAACGCGGACGGCTCCATCAAGGTCGCCGGTTTCCTGCCGTCGATGCCGTTCTACGCCAACATGGCGCAGTACTGGGCCCCGAACTTCGGCGCCAGCTACCTCGGCCCCGACGGTCAGTCGCACCTCGCCGACAGCCCCGAGTGGAAGGCGATGTTCGACTTCCAGAAGCAGCTGGTGGACTTCTACGGCGGCCACGCCAAGGTCGAGCAGTTCAAGGCCGGTCTCGGCGAGGAGTACTCGGCGGACCACGGTTTCCAGCGCGGCAAGCTCGCGATGATGATCGACGGCGAGTACCGCACCGCGTTCATCAAGGACCAGGCGCCGGAGCTCAAGTTCGGCACCGCGGCCCCGCCGGTGCTCGACAGCAAGCCCGACCGCTACGGCGGCGCGTTCACCACGGGCACGATCATCGCGATCCCCAAGGGCGCCAAGAACCCCGGCGCGGCTTGGGAACTGATCAAGCAGGTCACCCTCGACACGGCGACGCTGGTCGAGCTGTCGAACGGCCTGAAGAACGTCCCGAGCACCAAGGCCGCGCTGACCGACCCGAAGCTCGAGGTCACGCCGGAGTTCAAGACGTTCCTCGACCTGTACAACGGCGGCAAGCTGACGCCGAACCCGTCGACCCCGATCGGCGACGCGCACCTCAAGGCGGTCAACGACTTCGCCGAGAAGTGGCAGGCGGGCAACGTCCCCGACATGGTCGCGGGTCTGAAGCAGGTCGACGCTCAGATCAACGACGAGCTGGCCCAGAAACGCGCCGGCGGCTGATCGCATGACTTCGACCCTGGATTCCAGGGCGGTCGCCTCCCCTTCCGCGTCCACCCGGACGCGGAAGGGGAACGCGGCGCGCCGCCGTCGCACCGTCTTCTACTTCATCGCCCCGGCGATGCTGGGTTTCCTGATCTTCTTCGGGTACCCGCTGATCGCCACGGTGTACTACTCGTTCACCCGGTACGACCTGATCAACGCGCCGGAGTTCATCGGCTTCGACAACTACGTCCGGATGTTCACCAGCGAGCCGCTGGTCGGCACCGCCGCGTACAACACGTTGTGGCTGGTGATCGTCCTGACCGTGTGCCGGGTGGTGTTCGCGCTCGGCGTTGCCTCCGTCATCTCCCGGCTGAAGTCGGGCGTCGGCCTGGTCCGGACGCTGTGCTACCTGCCTTCGCTGGCCCCGCCCGCCGCGGCGACCCTGGCCTTCGTGTTCCTGTTCAACCCGGAATACGGCCCGGTGAACGCGTTCCTGGACTTCGTCGGCATCGACGGCGGACTGTGGTTCAACGACCCGGCGATGTCGAAGCCGGCACTGACCCTGCTGGTGATGTGGGGTTCGGGCGAGCTGATGATCATCATCCTGGCGGCGCTGCTCGACGTGCCGCAGGAGCAGTACGAGGCCGCGGAACTCGACGGCGCCGGGCCGGTCCGCCGGTTCTGGCACGTCACGCTGCCGTCGATCTCGCCGGTGCTGCTGTTCGGCATCGTCAACTCGATCATCTTCGCGTTGCAGTTCTTCACGCAGGCGATCGTCGCGGGATCGGCCGCGGCGGGCGCGGCGGACGTCGCGGGCAACACAAAGTTCATCGGCGCGCCACAGAACTCGACGCTGACCTATCCGGTTTGGCTGTACGTCCAGGGTTTCCGGTACTTCAACATGGGTTACGCGGCGGCTATGGCGGTCCTGCTGTTCGTCGTCTCGGCCGGGTTCACGTGGATTCTGGTCCGGCAGCTTCGTAAGTCCCAGCACCAGGAGGAAGGCGGATGACGACACTCGCTGAGCGGCAGCCCGCCGCCCCCGCTTCCGAACCGCCGAAGGTGCGGATGCGGCGCCAATGGGACAAGAAGCTCTACTGGATCGCGACGCACAGCGTGGGCATCGCGATGGGCGTGATCTTCATGCTGCCCATCCTGTTCGTGTTCCTCACCGCGGTGATGTCCAGCGACCAGGCGCTTTCGTCGAACTTCTGGCCGAAGGAATGGCATTTCGAGAACTTCATCGAGGTGTTCGAAAAGGCGCCGCTGCTGCGGTACTTCGGCAACAGCATGCTGTATTCGACACTGGCCACCGTCGGGGCGCTGGTCTCGGCGATCCCGGCCGCGTACGCCCTTTCGAAGCTGAAGTTCCGCGGGCAGAACCTGTTCTTCATGCTGACCGTCGCCGCGATGATGCTGCCCCCGCAGGTCACCGTCGTGCCGTTGTACGACCTGTGGGTGCGGCTCGGGTTCACCGGGACGCTGATCCCGTTGATCGCGCCGTACTTCTTCTTCGACGCGTTCTCGATCTTCCTGTTGCGGCAGTTCTTCCTCACCATTCCGAAGGACTACCTCGAAGCGGCGAAGATCGACGGCTGCAACGAGTTCAAGGCGATGGTCAAGGTCCTGATCCCGATGGCGAAGCCGGGGATCGCGGCCACCGCGATGTTCTGCTTCCTGTTCACCTGGAACGACTACTTCGGTCCGCTGCTCTACACGGGCGAGACCCGCGACAGCTGGCCGCTCTCGCTGGCGATCGCGTCGTTCCGCGGCATGCACCACGTGGAATGGAACCTCACCATGGCGGCCACCGCGCTGATCATGCTGCCGGTGATCGTGTTGTTCGTGTTCGCGCAGAAGTCCTTCGTCAAGGGCATCACATTCACAGGGGTCAAGGGATGAAACTGGCAGTCGTCGGTGGTGGGTCCACCTACACGCCCGAGCTGATCGACGGGATCGCCGGACGGCGGTCCACTTTGGACGTCGACGAGATCGTGCTGATCGATCCGGACGCGTACCGGGTGGAGGCGGTCGGGGACTTCAGCAATCGATTGCTGAGCCACGCCGGGCATCCGGCGCGGGTCCGCACCACGTCGAGCCTCGAAGAGGGCGTCGACGGGGCGTCGGCGGTGCTGATCCAGCTGCGGGTCGGCGGGCAGCGCGCGCGGCGCGGGGACGAGACTTTCCCGCACGCCTGTGGTTGTGTCGGGCAGGAGACCACGGGCGCGGGCGGCCTCGCGAAGGCGCTGCGCACCGTTCCGGTGGTGCTCGACATCGCCGACCGGGTGCGGAAGATCGCCGGTGACGACACCTGGATCGTCAACTTCACCAACCCCGTCGGCATCGTCACCCGTGCGCTGCTGAACGAGGGCCACCGCGCCGTCGGGCTGTGCAACGTCGCGATCCACCTCCAGCGCACGTTCGCGCAGCTGCTCGGCGCCGGTGTCGACGACGTCAAACTCGTCCACACCGGACTGAATCACCTGAGCTGGGAACGGAAGGTGCTCGTCGACGGCGAGGACCGGCTGCCGGAGCTGCTGGCGGAGCACGCGGAATTCCTCGGTGAGCACGTCACCGCGCCGGTCGAATGGATGCGGCGGATGAACGTCGTGCCGTCGTACTACCTGAAGTACTACTACGGGCACGACGAGCAGGTCGCGAAGCAGCGCACCGAGCGGCCGCGCGCGGACGTCGTCAGCGACGTCGAGGAGGAACTGCTGAAGGTCTACCTCGACCCGGAGGTGGTGACCAAACCGGAGCAGCTGGAAAAGCGGGGCGGCGCCTACTATTCCGAGGCCGCGGTGCAGCTCGTGCACGCGCTCACCTCGGGTGGCCCGGCGGAGGAGCACGTCGTCAACGTGCGCAACGAAGGCACCTTCGACTTCCTGCCGGACGACGCCGTCATCGAGGTTCCGTCCCTTGTGGACGGTTCCGGGCCGCGCCCGATCCCGCAGCCGCCGGTGGAGCAGCGGTTCGCCGGGCTCATCGCCGGCGTGACCGCGTACGAGCATCTCGCGCTGGAGGCGGCGATCAAGGGCGGCCGCGACCGGGTGGCCGACGCGCTGCTCGCGCACCCGCTGGTCGGCCAGTACACCAAGGCCGATCAGCTCGCCGACTCGCTGGTGCGGATCAACCGCGAGTTCCTGCCGTGGGCGGGGGCATGACGGCCGGGTCAGCCGACGTCGTCGTCGCGATCGACGGCGGCAACAGCAAGACCGACGTCCTGATCGTCTCCCGGGACGGACGGGTGCTCGGACAGTCGCGAGGGCCGGGCGCGTCACCGCAGAACATCGGGGTCGACGGCAGCGTCCAGGCACTGGAGAAGCTGGTCCTGGAAGCCCTTCGCGGGGCAGGGCTTCCCGCCGACCGTCCTTTCGCGACACATACGTCGGCCTACCTCGCGGGGCTGGACTTCCCGCAGGAGGAAGCGATCCTGCACGCCGCGCTGGCCGCGCGCGGCTGGAGCGACACGCTGATCGTCGGCAACGACACGCTCGCGCTGCTGCGCGCGGGCAGTACCGACGGGACGGGCGTGGCGGTGGTGTGCGGCGCCGGGATCAACGGGGCCGGCGTCAGCGCCGACGGCCGTGAGCACCGGTTTCCCGCGCTGGGCAAGATCTCCGGCGACTGGGGCGGCGGCTACCGGCTCGGCGAGGAGGCGCTGTGGTGGGCCGTCCGCGCCGAGGACGGCCGTGGTCCCGGCACGGCTCTGCAAACCGCCGTCACCGCGCACTTCAAGACGTCTTCGGTGCTGGAAGTGGTGGAGCGCCTGCACTTCGGGGAGCTGCACTCCGATTCGATCCACGCCCTGTGCCCGCTGCTGTTCGCCGTCGCGGCGGGCGGCGACGAGGTGGCCCAGGACGTGGTCGACCGGTTCGTCGAAGAGGTCGCCCTGCTGGTGTCGGTCATCCTGCGACGGCTGGAGCTCACCGAGGAAGCGCCTGAGGTCATCCTCGGCGGGGGAGTGCTGACCGGGGTCGGCGCGCAGGTGATCGCGGAGATCGAGCGGCGGTGCCTGAAGGTGGCGCCGCAGGCCGCGATCCAGGTGGTCGACGTCGCCCCGGTGGTCGGCGCGGCGTTGTTCGCGCTGGACACCATCGGTGCTTCCGCCGCCGCGAAAGCCTCCCTCAAGGCCGCCACCAAACGGGTCTAGATCGCGCGTGAAGGCCCCCTTCCCTCGGCTCAGCCGAGGGAAGGGGGCCTTCACGCGCTCAGGAGGCGGCGGGGACGATCGGCTCGTCCGTCTCCAGCAGCGTCTTGAGGTCCGAGAGGATCCACGGCCAGCCACCACCGGCGTTCTCGCCCGGTCCGGCGTTGATGTCCTCCTGCGAGCCGTTGAGCAGCGCGGCCGTCGTGGGCGCGTCGGTGACGTCGTGGGTGACGGTCAGCCGGGTGCCCGCGGTCTTCGTCTCTTCGATCTCATAGGTGAGCTTGGTGTACGGCTCCTTGTCGAAGGACGGGTCCATCAGCAGCTTCCAGGTGATGACCAGCTTGCGCGGTGGGTCGACCTCGAGAACCTCACCGTCGACCAGGTCGTTCGTGAACCCCGCCTCGACGTATTCCGGCGTGGGGTGGGTGGCGTGCTTGCCACCCGGCCGCAGGTCGAAGTCGACGAGACCGGTGTAGCCGTACTTCCGCGACCATTCGGGCTTCGTGATGGCGTCCCAGATCTTCTCCGGGGTGGCCTTGATGTAGACGCGGTAAACCTGGGTGTCGGTCATGAGGGCTCCTCGTTTTCGAGTTCGGCCTTGAGATCGAGCAACGCGGCCACGTTGCGCTCCGTGAACTTGTCGATCCACCGGTCGTGGATCTGGCGGATCGGCACCGGGTTGAGAAAGTGCTTCTTCTCCCGGCCCTCCTTGCGCGTGACGACAAGTCCGGCTTCTTCGAGCAGTTTCAAATGCTTCATCACGCCGAACCGGCTCATGTCCACTTCGGATTCGAGCTCCGTCAGCGTGCGGCCGTCACGCGCGAACAGCTGGTCGAGCAGGAACCGGCGGGTCGGATCCGCCAGGGCCTTGAATACCAGGTCGTCGTCGGGCACACCGGAAGAATATGTGACCAAAAGGTCACGTGTCAACCGGAAGTTTCCTGGAGCGCGTGAAGGCCCCCTTCCCTCGGCTGAACCGAGGGAAGGGGGCCTTCACGCGCTTCGGCTAGAGGAGGGCGCCCAGCGGCAGGATCAGCGCGATCGCGACCACCGAGATGACCGTCTCCATGATCGACCAGCTCTTCAGCGTCTGCCCGACCGAAAGCCCGAAGTACTCCTTGACCAGCCAGAACCCGGCGTCGTTGACGTGGGAGAAGAACAGCGAACCGGCGCCGATCGCGAGCACCAGCAGCGCGCTGTGCGACGGGTCCATGGTCGCGGCGAGCGGGGCCACGATGCCGGCGGCGGACACGGTCGCGACCGTCGCGGAGCCGGTCGCGAGCCGGATCGCGACCGCGACCAGCCAGCCGAGCAGCAGCGGCGACAGGTTCGCGCCGGTGGCGAGGCTGGTGATGACGTTGCCGACCCCGGCGTCGACCAGGGTCTGCTTGAACCCGCCGCCCGCGCCGACGATGAGCAGGATGCCGGCGATCGGCGGCAGCGAGTCCGCCAGCGTGGACGACAGCTTGTCCCGCGTGAAACCCGCGGACTTGCCGAGGGTCAGCATGCCGAGCAGGACCGCGGCGAGCAGCGCGACCAGCGGGTCGCCGATGAAGTCGAGCACGCGGCGGACGTGGTTCTCCTTCTCCAGCAGGATGTCCGCGAGCGCCTTGCCCATCATCAGCACGACGGGCAGCAGCACGGTGGACAGCGTCGCGAAGAAGCCGGGCCGCCGTCCGTCCGAAGAGGACGATTCCGGGATGAGGCGTTCCGGCGCGACGGCGTCGGGGACCATCTTCGCGGCCAGCTTGCCGAACAGCGGCCCGGCGATGATCACCGTCGGGATCGCGACGAGCAGGCCGAAGGCCAGGGTGAGGCCGACGTTCGCGTTCAGCGCACCCGCGGCGGCGAGCGGCCCGGGGTGCGGCGGGACGAGACCGTGCAGCACCGAAAGCCCGGCGAGCGCGGGGATTCCCAGCATCAGCAGCGGTTTCCCGGTGCGCTTGGCGACCAGCAGGATCACCGGGATCAGCATGACGAGGCCGATCTCGAAGAACATCGGCAGCCCGATCAGCGCGGCGACCAGCGCCATCGCCCACGGCAGGGCGCGGTCGCCCGCGCGGCGCAGGATGGTGTCGACGATCTGATCCGCGCCGCCCGAGTCGGCGAGCAGTTTGCCGAGCATCGCGCCGAGCGCGATCAGCACGCCGACCGAGGCGACGGTGGAACCGACGCCGGAACTGAAGCTCTTGATCAGCTTGTCCACCGGCATGCCCCCGACGAGCCCGAGCACGCCGGAGCCGAGGATCAGGGCCAGGAACGGATGCTGCTTCGCCTTGGTGATCAGGACGACGATCACGGCGATGGCGAGCACCGTCGCGCCGATGAGGCGGGTGTCGTGTCCGGTCCAGGCGGCGGCGAGTGTGGTGGTCATCGGCGGTCCTTGAAAGCGGAAAGGGCGGTTTCTACGATCTCTTCCGGCTTCTTCGCGATGTCGGCGACGAGACCGAATTCGTCCGGCTGCAACGGTTCGAGGTCGGCGAGCTGGGAGTCCAAAAGGGACACCGGCATGAAATGGCCGGAGCGGGTCTTCATCCGGTCGGCGAGCAGGTCGCGGTCGCCGTGCAGATGCAGGAACCAGACGTCGCCGCCGCCGCGCAGGATGTCGCGGTAGCGGTACTTGAGCGCGGAGGACGTCACGACGCCGCCGGTGGACTGGTGATCGGAGATCCAGGCGGCGATGGCTTCGAGCCAGGGCTGCCGGTCTTCGTCGTTCAGCGGGTGACCGGAACTCATCTTGTCGATGTTCGCCTTCGGATGGAACGTGTCCGCTTCGGCGTAGTCGACGCCGAGATGCTCGGCGAGTGCCGTGCCCACTGTCGTCTTTCCCGAGCCGGAAACGCCCATCACCACGATGACGGTCATCCGTACCTCCCACGTCGTTGTAGCCGGGACGAGTACAGCTCAAAAGTACTACTTAAGCAACATCAAGTACTACTTAATCGAGTCAGAACGTTAGAGTCGCCTGGTGGGCAACGACAGGCATGCCGAAGTGCTCGACGCGCTCGGCTCCGCGATCGCGAACGGGGAGCTCCCGCCGGGCTCCGTCCTGCGCTCGGAGGAGCTCCAAGAACGGTTCGGCGCGTCGCGCACGGTGGCGCGCGAGGTGGTGCGCGTCCTCGAAACGATGTGCCTGACCAGCAGCAAACGCCGGGTCGGGGTGATCGTGCGCGAGCCGCGCGACTGGAACCATTACGACCCGAGGCTGCTCCGCTGGCAGCTCGACGGATCCGAGCGGAAGACCGCGCTGCGCACCCTGACCGAACTGCGTTCCGGTGTCGAACCCTGCGCCGCCCGGTATGCCGCGCTGCGGGCGACTCCGGAAGAAGGCGGCCGTCTCCGGGCGCTGGCGAAGAGGCTGGAGGAGACGGCGCGCCGGCGGGACCTCGAAACCTTCCTGGGGCACGACGTCGCGTTCCACGATCTGCTGCTGTCCGCGTCGCGGAATCCGATGTTCGCGCAGCTTTCGGCGGTCGTCGCCGCGGTGCTTGCCGGGCGCACCGGACACGGGCTGATGCCGGAGCAGCCGCAACCCGAAGCCGTCGCCCTGCACGTCGAGGTCGCGGCGGCCGTCGACGCCGGCGACGCCGACCGGGCCGAACGCGCGATGCGCGACATCGTCATCCAGGCGCGTGACGAGATGGCCGTCCTCCTGGACGGATGATCTTCGAGTAATCTCTGCAGGTCTTCGAGGGATACTGCAGGCAGGGGGCGACGTGAGCGCGGCGCGCGCGATCGGCTTGGTGTTGGGGGTGGCCGCGGACGGGGCGATCGGGGATCCTCGGTCCCGGCGTCCGGTGACGGTGTTCGCCAGGGCGGCTTCGGCGGTGGACGCGAAGGTACGGTCGAAGCATCCGGTGGCCGGAATCCTGTGGACCGGTGGCCTCGCGGGCTCCGCCGTGCTGGCGGGCGTCCTCGCCGAACGCGCCGGACGGCGCAGCCCCGTCCTGCAGGCGACCACGACCGCGGTGACCACCTGGGCCGTCCTCGGCGCCGCCGGCTTGGCCGCGCACGGCACGTCACTCGCGCGGGACCTCGAAGAAGGCGAACTCGAGACCGCGCGCGGCACACTGTCCACACTGGACCCCCGCGTCGCCGACGACCTCGGCGTCATCGGCCTCTCGCGCGCTTCGGTGGAGACGCTCGCCGAGAACACCGCCGACGTCGTCATCGCGCCGCTGGTGTGGGGAGCGCTGGCCGGTGTCCCCGGCCTGCTCGGCTCGCGCGCGATCAGCCTGCTGCGCGGCCTCGGGCGCGGGCGTCCCGAGCGGTACCGATGGCTGGTCGCCCGGCTGGACGAGGTCGTCCACCTGGTGCCCACGCGGGTCGCGGCCGGGCTGACCGTGCTCGCGGCCCCGGTCGTCGGCGGCTCGGCGGGCGGTGCGTGGCGGGCGTGGCGGCGGGACACCACCGCGCACCCGAGCCCGAACGCGGGCCGCGTGGAGGCCGCGTTCGCCGGGGCGCTGGAGATCCGGGTCGGCGGGCGGACGGTGTATCCGCACGGGGTCGAGGAACTGCCGGTGCTCGGCATCGGCCGCAACCCGGACGCGGGGCACGTGACGCGGGCTGTGGAACTCTCGCGGGTGGTCGGGTGGCTGGGCGCCCTCAGCTCGGTGGTGCTGGCGGGTGTCGTCGGGCTTGGGCGGCGGCGGCGCTGACGCCCCGAAGGTGCCCTTCGAGACATCCTCTTCCGGTCCTGCCCGGGCTCGGGCTCGCCGCGCGGGAGCAAGGGACCTTTGCTACCACTTGGAGCTCTGACCTGCGGAAAGAGAGCAAGGGACCTTTGCTGCCGCGCAGGGGTGTGGGGAAATAGAGACGTTGAGTGTCCCTATCTCCACACACCTCCTACTCCGTGTGACGACTGTGTGGATTTTGGTGCGTTGGGTGACCAGAAATCCACACGGTGTCCGCCCGAGGGGAGCAAGGGACCTTTGCTACCGCTCCCGCCGCGCCAGCTGTGCCCGCGCCCGTGCGTCCATCGGACCGTCGCGCCGCGCGAGCTCCGCGTCGATCCGCGACCGGTCGGCGGGCTGCTTGTTCCCGCCGAACTTGAACTTCGCCCGCACCCCGGTCACGGTCAGCTCGACGCCGCGGATGCCGGGAAGAACCCGCTTGTCCGGCGCCTCGGTGGCGCTCACTCCCACCCGGCCCGAGCCGGGCTCGAAATGCGCGAGCTGCCGGTCGAGGAGCGCTGCCTTCTCCGCGGCGTCGTCGACCAGCCGGACGTCGCATTCGAGCTGGACGGACGCGTAGTACGACGTCGGGACTCCGTGCGGCGGGTCGGCGGGGGTGTTCCAGTCCGAGCGGATGTAGGTGTGATCGTCGATCACCGAAAGCAGTGCGCGCGGGTGTTCCTCCAGCAACGGCCAGACCGGGTTGGGGCGTGCGAGGTGCAGCAGGACCGTTCGGTCGCCGTCGTAGACGAAGTGCACGGGGTTGACGATCGGCAGGTCACGGCCCACGCCTCCGGCGATCAACTGGCCGAAGTCGTGTGTGGAGAGCCAGGCCCGCCATTCGGTGTCGTCGTGGGCGGCGTCCCACGGGTGAATCAACATGATCGAAGGGGATCATGCGGAATGGACCTATGAAAGGGCCATTTTCGCGCCAGATCAGGTGGCCACTTCGGAGCGTTCGTCCTCGGCCAGCATCTCCGCGACGCTCTTGCGCCGCTGTGGCCGTTCCGTGGCCAGCGCGCCACCCGGCTTCAGCTCGCGGACGGTGAAGTACAGCCAGCCCATCAGCGCCATCGCCCCGAACGCGATCCACTGGAGCGCGTAGGAGAAGAACGGCCCGGCGTCGGTCTGCGGCAGCGGCAGCGCGCCCAGCACGCCGGGCTGGTTCACGTCGAGCTGGAAGTAGCCCGGCCGGATGTCCAGCTTCGCGGCCCGCGCGACGACCTGGGAATCGACGACGTAGCTCTGCAGCTTCCCGCCGGTCGACTCGTCGGCGAAGGCGTCGCGGTTCTTCCCGTCCTTCTCGTCGTGACGGGCCCGCGTGACGATGTCGACCGTGCCGGTGGGAGGCGGGGCGAAGGGGAGCGCGCGCGACTTGTCGTCGAGCCGGACGTATCCGCGGTCCACCAGCACGACCGTGCCCTCGACGGTCCGGAACGGTGTCAGGACCTCGTAGGCCGCTTCGCCCTGGACGGAGCGCAGACGGGCCACGACCTCGCCCTCGGGCAGGTACGTTCCCTTCATCGCGACCAGGTGCCATTCGGTGCGCTGATCTGGGGCGGCCCCGTTGGGAAGCAGCTGCTCCAGCGACCGCGGCTGGCCGGAGAACGACTCCCGCAGCGCCGCGTTCTGGTGCTCGCGCTCGGTGTTGCGGGAGAACTGCCATGGCGCCAGCAGGGTGAAGCAAGTGATGGCGAAGGTGAACACCACCAACGTCAACGCCAGCCACCCGGGCTTCAGCAGGAACTTCAACCGCACCCCACCACGGTAAGCGGTCGGCCTCAGGCGTGTGCGCGCACCCAGTCGAGCAGGCCGGGAACGGCCCGCTCGATCATGCCGAGGACGTCCTCGAAACCGTCGTCCTCGCCGTAGTACGGGTCCGGGACCTCGGCGCCTTCGGGCGCGGACGGGTCGAACTCGCGCAGCAGCCGGACCTTCGCCGGGTCCGACACCTTGCGCCGAAGGAACGACAGATGGCCCTCGTCCGCCGCGAGCAGCAGGTCGGCGGCCAGATGCCCGCGGTCGACCTCGGCCGCGACGTGGCCGGTCGGGTAACCGTGTTCGGCCAGCTTCGCGCGGGCCCGCTTGTCGGCGGCCTCGCCCACGTGCCAGCCGCCGGTTCCGGCGCTGGACACCTGGACGAGGTGATCGAGACCCGCTTCCTCGGCCTTCGCGCGGAAGACGAGCTCGGCCATCGGGGAACGGCAGATGTTGCCGGAACAGACGAAGACGATGTGCAGCACCCGATCAGTGTGATGGCCGCCGGAGATCGACCGCTCACCGGCTCCGAACGGCTACCGGGCGCGCGAAGCTGGAAAGCCGGGACGAAGCGGGAGTAGACCTCCTGGAGAGAAACACGCAGGAAGGTCGCGTATGAGCGCACCAACACCCAGCGTCGAGTCCCCGGCAACCGGGCTCCGCTGGTACCGCATCACCGTCAAGCTTCCGCACCCCTACGAGGTCGGGCGGATCGTGTCGGAGCACCACTTCGTCCAGGCGAGATCGCCGAAAGAGGCGATGACCAGGATGCCGTTACACCTCCGGTCGAGCGCGTCCGTCGCGCCGTACCAGGTCGTCCGGCCCGACTTGCCCGATCAGGCGACGAAGGCCTACCGGGCGATGCTGTGGACGGGCCGCGTGGTGCGCGCGGCCGGCCGGTGGGCGATCAGCAAGGACGCGAAGGCGCTGGACTGAGCCCGGGCGGTAGCAAAGGTCCCTTGCTCTCTTTCCGCAGGTCAGCGGCTTCCGTGCGCGGACCGAAGGATGTCGCGAAAGCCACTTTCGGGACATCTGACGTCCTGAAAGTGGCTTTCGCGACACGGGCCGCGCCCGAAGCGGTAGCAAAGGTCCCTTGCTCCCCTCCGGCGGGCACTGTGTGGATTTCGGGTCACCCAACGCACCAGAATCCACACAGTCACTACGCGCAGTAGGGGGTGTGCGGAAATAGGGACACTCAACGTCTCTGAATCCACACACCCCCGCCGCGGTAGCAAAGGTCCCTTGCTCCCTTTCCGCAGGTCAGCGCCGCACACAGGCAGACCGCACCGACTCCGCGAGCGCCGCCGAGTGCAGCCGGTCCAGCCCCCGCCGCGCGTCGGTCAGCCGCACCGTGACCGCGAGCCGCGCGTCGCACGACCGCCGCGCCCGCGCGTCCCGGGTCTCCGCGAGTTCCGTGAGCAGCCCCGCGTTCAGCCGGTCGATCACCGGCCGCACCTCGGTCCCCAGATCGGGTCGCCCGGGCGGCCGGGTGCCGGGGTGCTCGGTCCACCGCGCGTACAGGCCGCGCTGCACGACCTTGTTCGCCTCGATCTGGTCACGGAAGAACCGCACCACTCCGGCCGCGTCGAGACCGAGGCCGGGCGCCTTCGCGGCCACCGAGTCGAGGATCTGCTGTTCGCGCACCGGATCGTCGATCGGCGACGGCGTGCCGAACTTCGCGGCCGCGACCTTGTCGGCGATCTGCACGCGCTGAGCGGCCAGGTCGGTCAGTTCCCACAGTCCCGAAGACGCCGACGCGGGCGCGGGTAGCAGCACGAGAAGCAGCGAGGTGGCACAGAGCACCCGAAGTCGCATGCCCGGAAACGCTACATGCGAAAATCCCCAGGTGCCCGCGCTAGCCGAAGTCATCGCCGCCTTGGAGCAGGCGTACCCGCCCGAACTCGCCGAATCGTGGGACGCCGTCGGACTCGTCTGCGGCGACCCGGCCGAGCAGGTGGACAAGGTCCTGTTCTGCGTCGACCCGGTCGGCGAGACCGTCGAAGAGGCGATCGACGGCGGCGCGCAGCTGATCGTCGCGCATCACCCGTTGCTGCTGCGCGGCGTCCACGGCGTGCCGGCCGACAGCACCAAGGGGCGTCTCGTGCACCGCCTCATCCGCGCCGGCGTCGCTCTCTACTGCGCGCACACCAACGCCGATTCCGCGTCGCCTGGCGTCTCCGACGCGCTCGCCGACGCCATCGGCCTGACCGTCCTCGGCCCGCTCGACCCTCGCGAGGACGGCGTCACCGGTATCGGGCGCATCGGCGAGCTGCCCGAGCCCGAACCGTTTTCCGCCTTCGTCGAACGCGTCGCGAACGCCTTGCCGCGCACGGAGCCGGGCGTCTACGGCGCGGGCGACCCGGCCCGGCCGATCCGTCGTGTCGCCGTCTCGGGTGGGTCCGGCGACAGCTATCTCAAGCGGGCCACCGCCGCCGGTGTCGACGCGTACGTCACAGCCGATCTCCGGCATCACCCCGCCGGCGAACACCTCGCCGAGATCACCGAAGTCCCCGCCCTGGTCGGCGTAACGCACTGGGCGAGCGAATGGCCGTGGTGCGAGCAAGCCTCGGCCGTCGTCCGTGCCGCGTTTGCGGGTAACGTCGACGTTCACGTCTCCACGAGGTGCACCGACCCGTGGACGCTACGGGCCACCCGAACCGAGCACTGACAATCCAAGGAGCACCGTGAAGGCCGATCCCGCCGTCCAGCGCCAGCTGCTCGAACTCGCGAAGGTGGACGCGGAACTCTCGCGTACCGCCCACCGTCGCCGCACCCTGCCGGAGATCGCCGAGATCGACGCGGGCGAGAAGACGGTGCGCGAACGACGTGACGCGCTGGTCTCGGTCCAGACCGCGGCGTCCGACCTCGACCGCGAGATCGCGCGCCAGGAGAAGGAGATCGAGTCGGTGCGCGCCCGCGGCGACCGCGACCGCAAGCTCCTCGAATCCGGTTCCGTCGCGGCCAAGCAGATGGCCGACATCGAGCACGAGCTGAACAGCCTCAACCGGCGCCAGGCCGCGCTGGAGGACGACCTGCTCGAACTGATGGAACGCCGTGAAGCGCTCGAGCTGGACGCTCAGCGCACCAGCGCCGAGGTCGCGAAGGCCGAGAACGAGGTCGCCGAAGCGGTCAGCCGCCGCGACGAGCACTTCACCGACCTCGACACCACGAAGGCCCGCCGCGACGAAGACCGCGCCAAGCTCCTGCCGCGGTTCCCGGAAGACCTGCTGAAGCTGTACGAGCGGGTCCGTGCGCAGAAGGGCATCGGCGCGGCGCTGCTGCGTGCCCGCCGCTGCGGCGCGTGCCAGCTCGACATCGACCGCCGCGAGATCGCCGAGATCAAGGCGGCCCCCGAGGAGAACGTCATCCAGTGCGAGAACTGCGGCGCCATCCTGGTGCGCACGCTGGAGTCCGGCCTGTGACCGATCACGTGCTCGTCGAGGCCGACGGCGGTTCGCGGGGCAACCCGGGGCCCGCCGGATACGGCGCGGTCGTCAAGGACGCGGCCACCGGCGAGGTGCTCGCGGAGCGCAAGGCGTACGTCGGCATCGCGACCAACAACGTCGCCGAGTACGGCGGCCTGATCGCCGGGCTCGCCGCGGCCGCCGAGCTCGGAGCGTCCACAGTGGACGTCCGGATGGATTCGAAGCTCGTGGTGGAGCAGATGTCCGGGCGCTGGAAGGTCAAGCACCCGTCGATGCAGCCGCTCAACGCCGAGGCCAAGGAGCTGGCGGCGCGGTTCTCGCGCGTGCGCTACGAGTGGATCCCGCGCGCGGAGAACTCCCACGCGGACGGGCTCGCGAACGAGGCGATGGACGCCGGCAAGCAGGCGGAGGCGCCGAAGAAGACCGTGAAGCAGGACAGGGTCAGCCCGGTCGGCTGGACCGGCGCGACCGGGACACCGACCAAGCTCCTCCTCGTGCGGCACGGCCAGACGGCGATGTCGGTCGAGAAGCGGTACTCCGGCCGGGGCGACGTCCCCCTCACCGAGCACGGCAAGCAGCAGGCGGCCGCCGCCGCGAAACGCCTCGGCGCGATGGAGGGCCTGGTCGTCGATGGCGAGGCCGCGCCGATCATCGCCTCACCGCTGATCCGCACCCAGCAGACCGCGCAGGCCATCGCCGACGCGCTCGGCGGCCGGGTCGAGACCCACCCCGGGCTGATCGAGACCGATTTCGGCGACTGGGAGGGCCTCACCTTCAAGGAGGCCATGGACCGCGACCCCGAATTCCAGACCAGCTGGCTTTCCGACACCTCGATCGCGGCGCCGGGCGGCGAGAGCTTCGACGGCGTGCACCGGCGGGTCCGCAAGGCCCGCGACGAATTGATCGCGAAGTACGGCGGCCGGACGCTCGTGCTGGTCAGCCATGTCACGCCGATCAAGGCGCTGCTGCGGATGGGCCTGGACGCCGGGCCGTCGCTGCTGTTCCGCCTGCATCTGGATCTGGCGTCGCTGTCGATCGTCGAGTTCTATCCGGACGGCAACGCGTCGGTGCGGCTGGTGAACGACATCTCGCATCTGTCCTGATCAGTGTCTTCTGAAGCGCGCTGTCGGATTTCCGTAGCCGGGCCGCGGCATCCGCCGGCACTCACCGAGCCGGGGCGGCGGCCCGCCTCCGTAAATCCGAGACCTTCGGCCAAGAAGAAGCGCGTACAGGTGTCCTCGCTCAACCAGCCGACCTCAGTTCGAGCGAAGCACCCCTGGCCAGAAGGTGTGGCGCGGATCACGCCTGGATATGACGCGTCGGAAGCGGCCGATGGGGTATTGGCTACAGTTTCGGGCGACGGCACGTGAGCGAAAAGGCAAAGACGGGGACATGACGGCGAGCGCACTCAGCGAGGCTTCCGAAAAAGACGTGCCCGACCCGGCCGAGACGCCGGCCCGTCGTGGCCTGGCCGCCCGTGTCGCGCCGTACCTGGCGGTGCTCGCCGGGGTGGCGGCGCTGGCCTGGCACGCCACCCTCTACGGCCACTGGATCGTCGACGACGCGGCCATCACCTTCTCCTACGCGCGCAGCTTCGCCGACGGGCTGGGCCCGGTGCTGCAGCAAGGGCAGCCGTCGGTCGAGGGCTGGTCGAACTCGACGTGGCTGGTCGCGCTGGTGCTCGGCAAGCTCGTCGGTGTCTTCGACAGCGGCATGCTGTTCGGCGTCCCCGACTACGTCATGTTCCCGAAGCTGCTGGGACTCCTGTTCACCGCCGGGACGCTGGCCGCGTGCCACATCATGGCGAAGCAGATCTTCGCGCGCTTCGCCTGGCTGGCGACGCTGGTCGTCGGGCTGACGCTCGCCGCGATCCCGTCGTTCGTCATCTGGACCATCTCCGGCCTGGAGAACTCCCTGTTCGGGATGGCCGTCGCCTGGCTCGCCGCCCTGCTGTTCGTGGCCGTGCGCAAGGACACCGTCCTCACCGCGAAGGTCGCGATCTGGTCCGGGATCCTGGTCGCGTTCGCCGCGCTGACCCGCCCCGAAGGCCTGATTTACGGCGGTGCGTACCCGCTCGTCGTCCTGTTCCAGCTGCGGAAACCGCTCCTGGGCCAGAGCATCAAGCTGATCGTGGTGTCCGTGGTCGCGTTCGCGATCCCGTTCGGGGCGTACCTCGCCTGGCGAATCGCCGAATTCGGCAGGCTGCTGGCGAACCCGTCCATCGCCAAGGGCCAGGGCCTGCCCGGGCTTTCGGCGCTGAAGCAGCCGTTCGAGCTGGTCGGCTACGCCGGTGTCGCCGGGACGATCCTGCTGGCGCTGACCATCGGTTACGCGCTGGTCCGCGCGGAATGGCGGCGCGCGCTGATCGCGCTGCTGGTGCCGCTGGCGCTGGGCATCATCGCGTACGGCGTGATGGTCCCGGACTGGATGGGCCAGCACCGGTTCGCCACCCCGATCTGGATCCTCGGCGTGCTCGCGGGAACGCTGGCCGCCGGTGAACTGATGCGCCGCTCGCGGGCGGTGCTGCGCACCGTCGTGGTGCTCGTGCTGGTCGCGGCCGCGATCCCGTCCGGGATGGGCTTCGCGTCGGCGTCGAAGAAGTTCCAAGAGGTCCCGACGGTCCCCGCGTGCCTCATCGCCGACCGGTTCGGCCGCGGGTTCAACACCATGGCCGACATCCTCGGTCTCCAGCAGGCGTCGCTGCTGCTGCCCGACCTCGGCGGCTCGTCGATGACCAGCCGCCTGCACCTGGTCGACATGGCCGGGCTGGTCGAGGCGGACGTCGCGGACTTCGTCAAGAACGGCGACATGCCCGGCCTGCGCGACTACGTGTTCGACAAGGTCAAGCCGACCTTCATCCACTCGTGGGGCCCGTGGGCCGCGGGCAACGGCATCACCGTCGACCCGCGGATCGACCGCGACTACGAGCCGATCTTCGTGTACCCGGGCAGCGGCCCGCGGAACGGTGACTTCGTGCGCAAGGACGCCATCACCAGCCCGGACAAGCTGAAGGCCGTCCAGGACTACGCCGCGAAGACCATGCCGGAGGTCGAGAAGGCGCGCTTCGGCGGCCCGCTCAAGGACTGCGGCCCGACCATGCATCCGGGCCAGACCGTCTACCTGCCGTAACCCTCTGCGTTCAGTCCTCTGGACGCGGTAGTTGCCCCGCGCAACGACCGCATCCAGAGGACTAAACGCGTTCCAGGGCCGCCTCTTTCTCCCGGATCACCGGAAGCACGTGCTTCCCGAAGTACTCGACGTCCTCCAGGTAGTGCAGGAAGCCGAGCAGCAGCAGGTTCGCCCCGCGCTTCTTGTACTCGATGGCCCGGTCCGCGATCTGCTCGGGCGTGCCGATCAGCCCGGTGCGGAAGCCGTCGTTGTACTGCACCAGATCCTGGAACTCCGAGTCGGCCCACATCCCCTTCTTGTCCGATGTGGAGCTTCCCGCCTGCTTGACGGCATTGCGAAAGCCCTCGACGGCCTCGGTGTTCGCCTTCACGACGATCTCGCGCAGGACGGCCTTCGCCTCGCTCTCGGTCTCGCGGGCGATCACGAAGCCGTTGAGCCCGAAGCGGACGGCGTGGTCGTTCTTGGCCGCGTAGCCGCGGACTTCCGCGACCTGCTCGCTGAAACCGTCGAAGTCCTTGCCGTTGCTGAAGTACCAGTCGGAGACCCGGCCCGCGAGCTTCCGCGCCGCGGTGGAGTTGCCGCCCTGGAAGATCTCCGGATGCGGCCGTCCGACCGGTTTGGGTTTGATGTCGAAATCGTGGATCCGGTAGAAATCGCCCCCGAATTCGGCGTGGTCGCTGGTCCAAAGCTCCTTCAGCACCCGGATGAACTCTTCCGATCGACGGTATCGTTCATCGTGTTCGAGCCACGGTTCGCCGAGGTTGGTGAATTCGTCCTTGAACCATCCGCTGACCACGTTGACCGCCGCGCGACCGCCGGAGATCACGTCCGCGCTGGCGATGAACTTCGCGAGCACCCCGGGATGCCACAGTCCGGGATGGACCGCCGCGATCACCTTCAGCCGCTGCGTCGCGAGCAGCAGCGCGAGGCTGAACCCGGTCGATTCGTGCTGGTAGGCGGCACCGTAGCTGGCCGTGTAGCGGACCTGGCTCAGCGCGTACTCGAACCCGCTGTTCTCCGCGAGGACGGCGAGTTTTCGGTTGTACTCGTATCCCCAGTCGGTGCGCTGCTCGATGTCGCTGGTGACCAGGCCGCCGCTCACATTGGGGACCCAATAGGCGAATTTGAGTGGTTCGGATTCGATTCCCGGCATGTCGCGGAGTGAACCGCCGTGCGGGCGAAATCGTCAATCGGCGTCCACGCGCTGGGACCGGCCGAGCGCGGAACTCAATTCGGTGCGGCCGGTGATCCCCAGTTTCCGGTAGGCCCCGGACAAATGCAGTTCGACGGTGCGGCGGGTCAGATGCAGCGCCTCGGCGATCTCCCGGTTGGTGAGACCTTGTGACGCCATCAGCGCGACGCGGTACTCCTGTTTGGTGAGGCCGTGTTCGTTGTCCTTCGCCGTGGTGAGGCTGGCGCGCGCGTCCCGCAGCGCCTCGGCGGCCCGTCTCGCGAGCGGCCGCGCCCCGCAGTGCTTGCCCGACTGCGTGGCCATCCGCAGCGTGCCGATCGCCCTCTCGGCCTGCCCGTGCCGGGCCTGGAGCAGGCCGAGTTCGGTCAGCGCCTCTGCCAGCGCCAGTTTCGCGGTCGATCCGCCGAGGACGTCGACGGCCTTGGTGAGCAGGCGTTCGCCCTCCTCGCCGAGGCCGCTGTCGCGGACGAGCCCGGCGGTGGTCAGCGCGCCGCCGAGGATCCTCGGCGATCCCCAGCGCCCGGCGGCGTCGAGATCCTCCTCGGCGAGCCGGGCCGCCGCGTCGGTGCGCCCGAGCGCCAGCGCGGTGCGGGCGGCGTGCGCGCGCCACGGGGCGAAGCCGGGGAAGCGCATGCCGTGGTGTTCGAGACGGCGGCCACAGCCGCGCAGGTCTTCGTAGCCGAGCTCGGGCTCGCCGGTGGCCGCGCGGAGCCTGCCGCGGGCGTAGAGCAGGTAGTTGTGCGTGAAAAGTGCTTGTGTGGCGGCGAAATCGATTTTGTCCAGCACCGCTTCCGCGACGTCGTGGCGGCCGAGGTCGACCGAGACCTCGATCAATCTCGCCGCGCACAGCACCGCGATCGGGCACCGGCTGAGGGCGCCGCGTTCGTCGAACTGCCGCACCAGCGATTCGTAGTGGACACTCGCCCGCACCAGATCGCCGCCAGCCTGCACGGCGATCCCGCGGGCGAGGGTGGCCAGTGCCCCCTTCGGCACGTGGAAGTCCCACGGCAGGCGTTTCGTGTCGAGCACTTGGCAGAGCTTGTCGGTGAGCGCGGGCTCGTCGGCGAGCGCTGCCGTCGCGAGCGTGAAGAAGTAGGGCTGTTCGAACAGTTCGGGCTGCTCGCCGGACAACGCCTCCCCGAAATGCCGGACGGCGTCCGCCGAGGACTTCCCGCTGCGCACCGCGTCGAGCGCGAGCAGCCCCGACCGGCTCTGCTGCGCGGCGGGATCGTTCAGCGGTGCCCACTGCCGCTCGAAATCGCGGAAGTCCGGCGGTGGCCCGAGCCTGCTGCCCGCCTCGGCGAGATAGGTCATGCACAGCAGCGGCCAGACGGCGTCGGGCCCGCCCGTGTCGAGCCGGGCGGCGAACTGGCCGGCGGAGTTGATCGCCAGCCGCGCGTCCGGGCCGCAGCACAGCGAAAGGATCATGGCCGTCGCGACGAAGGCCGCGGTTTCGCGGTCGTCGATGTGGTCGATGGCCTCGCGCACCCTGGCCGGCGCCGAATCCGGGTCGCAGTGGAATTCCGCGTGCGCGAGCTGGAGCAGGATCGCCATCCGTTTGCGTTCGCTGAGCCGTTCTTCCAGCGCCCGCGACAGGAACCGGATGGAGAGCTCCGGGTCGCCCGCGACCACGGAGTGCCGCGCGGCGAGGCGCAGGACGTCGACCGCCCAAGGGATCCTGATCGCGGTCGCCTCAAGGAGATGCGCGCCGACGCGCTCCGGCGCGGCACCCGCGTCGTGCAGGAGCCGTGCCGCGCGGGCCTGGGTGACCGCCCTGGTGGTGAGCGGCATGTCGGCGAGCACCGAGTTGCGGACGAACCGGTAGGTCAGCGCCGGCCGGTGGCTGTTGCTCAGCAGGTGCACGCGCACCATCGTGTCGATGGCTTCCATCGCGGTGCTCTCGTCGACCCCGGCCAGCTGGGCCAGCAGGTCGAAACTCGCGTCCTCGCCGAGGATCGCGACGGCTTCGAGCATTTTCGGCGCGGCGGTGTACTCGTGCATGCGGACCCGCAGCACCTCGCCGATCATCGCCGACCCCGCGGCGTCCAGGTCCATCCCCGGGACCAGACGGCGGCCCAGCGCGCCGAGCAGGAACGGGTTGCCGCCGGTGACCTCGCGGCATTCCTCGGCGAATCGCCCGGGAGAGACACGAAGGAACTCGGCGACGTGCCGGGCGCCGAGCCCGCGCAACAGGATCGTCGCCGGAGTGCAGCCGGACATCTCCAGCAGCGCGACCTCGCCGGTCTGCACGTGGCCGACCAGCGAGGTCAGCACGACCATCACCGGCAGGTGCTCGACCCGGTGGCGGATGTAGGCGAGACAGCGCATCGACCACGGGTCGGCGAGGTGGATGTTGTCGATGCCGAGGAAGACCGGCCCCTGTTCGGCGGCGTGCCGGACGGCGTGGAAGAAGGCGTCGAGCGCCTCGGTCTGTTCCTCTTCGGTCCGGGGGCGGCGCTCCGGCAGCGATTCGGTGGCGTGCGGGGCACGCGGCCTCGGTGATCCGGGGACGGCGGGCGCGTGGGTGAGCCCCTCGATCAGCTGGCGGCCGACCCCGCCGCTCAGATGCGTCTCCAGCCGGGACGCGGTGGCGATCGCGACGGTGAACCCGGCCGCTTCCGCGAGCTCGCCCGCCGCGGTGAGCATCGACGACTTGCCCATGCCGAACTCGCCGACCACCACCGCGCTGACGGCCCGGCCGGCCAGGGCGGCCCGGAGCAGCCCGGTGATCGTGCCGAGTTCGCCGTCTCGGCCCAGCAGCCCTGCGGCGCGGCGCTTCGGTACCGAAGGCCCGCCGAAGGGGCTCTCGGGATTTACTTCGGTATGCACCGTAGAGACCTTCGTGTCGGGTTGCGGCAGACTACTCGAACGTAAGCGGTATCGGGAGTAATCGCTGGTCATCGAGGGGAGCACGGGTCGAGATGCGCGCATCCGACGAGATCCGCCGAAGCCGGCGGGACGACCGTTGCGACGACATCAGGGCCGCGACGACGCACGCCAGGAAGACCACCACGAGGTTGGCCGCGATCAGCGACAGCCGCCCGCAGCGCCGCGATGCGACGGGGGACAGGTAGCTCAGGTCGGCCTTGGCCAGCGCGTCCTCCACCGAAGCGAATTCCGCGACCTGGCGGCCGCAGCGCACGCAGCCCTTCAAATGTGTTTCGAAGGCGTGAGCCTCGGCTTGGTCCAGCACACCGAGTACGTACGCCGCCACATCGGTGTGTTTCACCTTTCGCTTCGTCATCGCGAACCCAGCTCTCCTAACGACCGCCGCAATGTCCTCATAGCCGCGTACAGCCGTGATTTGACCGTTCCCTCCGGGATTCCCAATATCACCGCCGCCTCCCGGACCGTATGCCCGGTCAGATACGTCTCGTAGATGACGGCCTGATATTTGCCGTCCAGATAGCGTAGTGCTTCGGAAATGACGAGCGCGGACAGCGACTGCTCGGTCCGATCCGCTATTTCGGCGCTTTCGGAACTGTCCAGCTCCACCTCCTGCGGGCGTGCGCGCCGGTTTCGCCAGCCGTCGATCACGATCCGCTTGGCGACCGTGAGCAGCCAGCCGCGCAGCATTCCCGGCTCACGGTTCAACGTGTCGGAATGCTGCCAGGCGCGAATCAGCGTCTCCTGTACGACGTCCTCCGTCCATTGCTGATCATGGCCGGTCAGGTACATCACCTGGTTGAACAGGGTTTCCCGGAAATCCTTGTACAGCAACGCGATCAGCTCGTCGGAAAGCTCGCTCGACCGAGCGTCGCCGCCGAGCCGGCATTCTCTGCCCACTGCTTCCATGAAGTTCGCGACCTCCCCAGCGGTGGAGGATTTCCCAGGTTCGTACACCGTAGCGCAGACTATCGCCGTGGGCCATGTGCAGTAGTGCTCTATTTACCATTAGTCGTCCGGTACGTATGTCGGCCGGAAACGGTTCTAAATATGTCGTGTGATGCACATCACACTGGGTATGGCGGCGTAGATCGAACCGGCCGCTCCGGTTCGCCGTACTCCCAGTGAGGCATATCTCGGACGGGGACGGGTGAAATGATCTATCGACTTCTCGGAGTGGTGATCGGCTGCATGGTGATATGGCTGGGAACGCCGGCCCATGCCTTCGCGGAAATCGACTCCCATGATCGGGAGCTCCTTGTCCGGGTACGCCAAGCCGGTTTGTGGGAAGGCCCGGTGAGCCGTCAGGCGGAACAGCGCGGGAGCGCCCAGCGGGTCCGCGAGGTCGGCCGCAAACTCGCCGACGACCACGACCGTCTCGACACGCAGGTCCGCGCACTCGCTTCGAAGGTCCGGGTCGAACTGCCCGGCGAACCCACCGCAGAACAGCGCTCGTGGGCCGACGAGATCACCGGTGCCGCCGGTGCCGACTTCGACCGGCTCTACGTCAACCGCGCCCGTGCCGCGCATGGGAGCATCTTCGGTCTCGCCTCCCACGTCCGGGCCGCCACCCGCGACGACGCGATGCGGTCGTTCGCCCAGACCGCCGTCGACACCGTCATGCGGCAGATGACCCTGCTCGAAAGCACCGGTATCGCCGAGACCACCTCGCTGATGGTCGCTCCGGGTGGCGGCAACGACCTCGACGGCGGCGACATCGCGCTCGGCATGCTCATGGTGGGGATCGCCGGCGGGGCGACCTTCGGGCTCGTGCGGTTTCTCGGCGTGCCGGGCGGGCGAGCATGACGGCCTCGCTCCTGGCGGTGATCCCGGCCCCGTCGCCGCACGACAGCGGGGTGCGGGACATCGCCGCCCTGTCGGCCCGGTTCGCCTACGTGACGATGTGCCTGACGCTGGTGTGGGGCGTGCTGAGCGCCACCGGCTGGATCAGGCGCGTCACCGGCCACGAGGCGTTGCGCGGCGGTCACGTCGTGTTCGCGACGTTCAGTCTCGCCACCGGCGCCGTCCACGGACTGTCCTATCTGTTCCTCGACGACGACTCGTTCGGTGTGCTCGCGCTGCTGATCCCGTTCGCGGGCGGCGGGGTAGCGCGGCACGCGGCGGGAGTCGTCGGGCTGGAGCTGTTCGTCGCCGTCTCGATCACCGCCGCGGTGCGCCGCGGGGTGACCGATCGCCGCGGGCAGCGGTTCCATCAGGCCGGCTACTTCGCGGTCGGCCTGCTGGCGATCCACTCCTGGCTCGGCGCGGCGGCGAACGGGAACCTCGCGACGGTCTGGCTCGGCGGGATCACCGTGCTCACCCCCGCCGTCGTGCTCACCGTGCTCCGGGTGCTCCCGCCGCGGGCGCTGGTGTGGCTGGGGCTGCTCGAAGGCGGCGCCGGCCGGGCGCGACCGGTCCGGATCTCCGTCGACGACAAGAAATGCCACCGCTACGCCATCTGCCAGGCCGAAGCGCCGAAGGTCTTCCAGCTCACACACGACGGCCAGCTGCACTACCTCCGGAAACCCGGGGCCAAACAGATGCCGCTCGTGCAAGCCGCGGCCAGAGCCTGTCCGATGCGGGCGATCCGATTACAGGGGGCGGAACGATGAGCGAACGGATCGTCGTGGTCGGCGGCGGGCTGGCCGGCCTGCGGTGCGCGGAACGGTTGCGGGAACTGCGGTTCGACGGCGAACTGGTGATCGTCGGCAACGAGCCGGAGCTGCCGTACCACCGCCCGGCGTTGTCGAAGCAACTGCTGACCGGAGCCACCCATCCGGCGGAAATGCTGCTCGCCCGGCCCGGCGAGATCGACGCCGAATGGCGGTTCAACACCCCTGCGACCCACCTGCAGCCGGGTCGCCAGGTCGTCCATCTGCCCGGGGCGGAGGAACTGCACTACGACGGACTCGTCATCGCCAGCGGCGTCGAACCGCGGCGCCTTTCCGGTGTGCCGCACGGACATCCGCGGGTGGTCGTCGTCAGGACACTCGCCGACGCCGCGGAACTGCGCGACAACCTGGTCGCCGACAGCGGGCCCGTCGCGGTGCTGGGCAGCGGGTTCATCGGCTGCGAGGTCGCCGCGAGCCTGCGCGAGATCGGCCGGGAGGTCACCATCGTCGGCCGGTCGGCGCATCTGCTCGGCGAGGTCGTCGGCAAGCACATCGGGCAGAAACTTTCGGCGCTGCACCGGTCGCGAGGGGTGCGGCTGGCGCTGGGCGCGTCCGTCGACAGCTGGCAGACCACGGCGAACGGCCTGCGGCTGCGCTCGTCCGACGGCTGGATCCTGGACGTCTCGTGCGTCGTCGTGGCCGTCGGGACCGTGCCGTCGATCTCGTGGCTGCGCGGCTCGAAGCTGCCGCTCGACGACGGCGTCGTCTGCTCGCCGACCTGTCACGTGCTCGGGATGGGCAACATGGTCGCCGCCGGTGACGTCGCGCAGTGGCCGAACCTGCGCTTCGACGAGACGCCGAGACGGGTCGAACACTGGCTCAACGCCGTCGAAATGGGCCGCGCGGCCGCGGAGAACCTGCTCGCCGGTCCGCAGGCATCGCGTCCGTTCGCGCCGGTGCCGCGGTTCTGGTCCGAACAGCACGGCATGCGGATCCAGGCGGGCGGCATCCCGAAGCTCGGCACCGACACCGTCGCGCTCGCTTCACCCGTCGGCGGTGAACGGCCCGTCACCGGATTCGTCCGCAAGGGGCGGCTCGTCGGTGTCGTCGGCCTCGACAGCCCGTCCGCCGTCCTCCACTGGACCAACGAGATCGCGGAGCAGAACCCCGTCAGCCACCCGGGAGAACAGGAGACGCCTGATGCGCCGATCGCGGTTGACCATGCTCGTCGTCATCGCGGCGCTCGTCGTGGGGGCCGCGATGTGGTGGCAGGCGGCTGAACCCGCGTCGCGGACGGCTCAGGCTCCGGTCACCGAAGCCCTCCCCAGCCCGCGGGTGCCGTCGTCCCCCGGTACCTCACCGCCCAGCACCCCGGCCGGCACGGGGCTCACCGCCGTCTACATGACCCGGATGGGGCAGGCCGTCCTCGACGAGACCGGTGCCGTCCTCTTCCGCTACGAACGCGACGATCCGCACAAGGCCCGCTCGGCGTGCCTCGGGGACTGCGCCGTCGTGTGGACGCCCGTCACGACCAGCGGCACGCCCTCGGTGACCGGCATCGACCCGGCGCTCGTCGACACCATCAAGCGTCCCGAAGGCGCCGAACAGGTGACCTTGGCGGGCTGGCCGCTCTACAAGTTCGCCAACGCGCGACCCGGCGAATGGACCGGCCAGGGCACCGACCACCTGTGGTTCGTCGTCCAGCCCGACGGGCGGCGCAACCTGAACTGCCTGCCCGGACCCGTGCAGTAGGATTCGCCGACGGACGAGTCGGCGGGGCGGCCGCGAGCCGGGAATCCGGTTCGAGGAAAGTCCGGACTCCACAGGGCAGGGTGGTTGTTAACGGCAACCCGGGGCGACCCGCGGGACAGTGCCACAGAAAACAGACCGCCTCCGTTCGCTTCGCGGGCGGGGGTAAGGGTGAAACGGTGGTGTAAGAGACCACCAGCGTCCTGGGTGACCAGGACGGCTAGGTAAACCCCACCCGGAGCAAGGCCAAGAGGGAGCCGCGAGGCTCCTGCGCAGGCGATCGAGGGCTGCCCGCCCGAGCCTGCGGGTAGGCCGCTCGAGCCCGCCGGCGACGGCGGGCCTAGATGGATGGCCGCCACCCGTGCCGCCGCAAGGCGGGGCGGGGACAGGATCCGGCTTACACGCCGGCTCGTCCGTACTTCTTTTTCTGGGCCGCGAAGTTCGTGAAGGTCGCTTTGAGAGACCCAGCGTCCCTCAAGGAGTCCTTCACGGAACCCGCGACGGGCACGCACGCCCCTGTGGCCGCCCAAGTACATGAAGGCCCCCTTCCTTGCGTCAGGCGCAAGGAAGGGGGCCTTCATGTACTCCCCGAGATGGGCGGTAGGCCCGTGAAGGCCTCCTTACCTACCTTGAGGGTAAGGAAGGAGGCCTTCACGGACTCCGGCGGCGGTGAGCGGTGGATCGGGGTGGTCGTGAGTGGCGTTTCGGGTTAGAACCCGAAACGCCACTCACGACCACCCGACCCACGCCCGACCTGCGGAAGTGATAGCAAAGGTCCCTTGCTCCCGCCGCCGCCCCTTCGGACGCTGCGCCCGTCACTACTTGTCGGTAGGCTGCCCTCATGGGTGAAGCGAGTCGCGTCACGGGACGGTTCCGCGGAACGTTCGATGTACTGCATTCCCTTACCTACTTCGCCCCCGAGACGGAAGCCGCGCTCACCGGCGTGGGTCTCCGCCCAGGGCGCATGACGTACTTCGCGGGCCGCGCGGCGCCGATGGGCGCGGTGGGGCCCGGCGTGGTCGCGGCGACCTTCTACAACTTCAACCCCGAACTCGTCGCCCGCCACATCCCGCGCGCGTGGACGCTGGCCACGCCCGAAAAGATCATCGAGGCCCGGTTCGAAGCCGTCGACGCGACGCTCACCCGGCTGCTCGGCAAGGAGACGCTCGGTTCCGAAGAGGTCGCCGAAGCGGCGGAGCTCGCCCGCGAGGCGACCGGCGGCTGCCAGGTCGACGGCCGTCCCCTGTTCGCCGGGCACGCGGGGCTCGACTGGCCGAGCGAGCCGCATCTCGTCCTGTGGCACGCCATCACCCTCCTGCGCGAGCATCGCGGCGACGGGCACATCGCCGCGCTCGTCGCCAACGGGCTCGACGGGCTCGCCGCCCTCGTCACGCACACCGCCACCGGCAAGGGGTTCCTGCCCGCCGCGGCCAAGGAGTCCCGCGGCTGGAGCGAACAGCAGTGGGACGACGCCGCGGCCAAACTCCGCGAGCAGGGCATCCTGGACGAACAGGGCGGCCTGACCGAGGCCGGGAACGATCTTCGCGAACGGCTCGAAGTCGCCACGAACGCGGCGTCGACGGGGGCGTGGGAGCGCCTCGGCGAGGAGAAGACGAAGCGGCTTCACGAGCTGTGCGGGCCTTTGAGCCGCCGGGCCGTCGAAGCGGGCGCTTTTCCCGCGAATGTGTTCTCCACGGGCCGATAATCACGCTATGTAGTGAAAATGCCGCCCCTGATTTCGCTTTGGGTAACGGAAGCGTGACTTTCGCTTGATCGGCACTCATGTTTTTTGTCGAATACGTGTTCACCCAGCGGACTCGGGAGAAGCCACCGAACGAGTCATGTCACACTGGTCGAGGCCGAAATCTCCGCGGCCGACCCGTACTCACAGTGAGCAAGATGCCTCGCAAGCGAGTGAGGCCGTCAGCACACTGCGAAATACGGGTGGCCGGGGTTAATCCAGACGACCCTTGCAACGATGATGGAGACCGAGGATGGTCGTGGTGCTGTGCCTCGCTCTGTGAACTGTAGACAAAACGACATCTACAGAGCGCGCTTTGACCACTACGCCTCGTGACGCCATGATGTTCGAAGCACCACCGAGCCAGAACCGCGCGATCCCCCTCTCCGCGCACCGGGAGTAATGCGATGATGACCATGACCACCCTCGACACGCTGGCCCAGGGCGGAGAGCTCGGCACCGGCAACGTCCGCACCTGGCTGATCGACAACATCATCCCCCTGGTGCTGCTGGCCGTCGCGCTCCTCCTGCTGTGGCTGGGCGGTGGCAAAGGGGACAACGCGGGTGTCATGCGCCGACTCGCCGGTGTCGTGATCGCGCTGGCGATCATCGGCCTGGCGGTGAGCGGCGCCGGAGTCAACGTGGGCCAGTGGATCGCCGGCCTCTTCACAGGCTGAGGGCTCGCGTTGCGTATCCGGACCGATGACGAGGTTTACCGGGTCGACGCCGTGTGGCTCGGCCCGCCGAAAGCGACTTTTCCCTGGAGAGCCCGCTATGTCGCGTGGCTCGTCGGTATCCCGGTCTTCCTGCTCGTGCTCACCGTCGAACGGTGGGCGGGCTGGAGCTTCGGGTTCTTCTCGACCGCCTGGGCCTTCGTCGCCACAATTGTGATCACCAGATTGATCACGGCCAAGATCAGCCACGAGCGCCCGCTGGGCGCCGTGGCCGCGATGGCGGCGAAAGAGCTCAACACACCAAGAGAACGGACCACGGGCACGGGTGGCGCCGCCAGCGCATCCCGCGTCCGGGTGCGGGCGAACCGCCCGCTACCGAAGCACCGCAGGAGACGGCAGTACCAGCACCACGGCTACGGCGGCGGCGCCGGAGCTCAGGGAACACCACGAGCGCGTCGGAGCCGCCCCGCGGCTCGGGCCGGGAGGTAGTCGTTGTTCGGTCGCGGCGGAAGCCGAGGAAAACGTGATCGAGATCTGCAGCAAGGGGCCTGGCACCCGCCCCAGCAGGTCCGCTCCGCGCAGCCCAAGAAGGCCGGCAAGGGGAGGAGGCTGCCCGGCGAGGCGGCCATACCCTCCTATACCCCGTCCATCGCGGCGCGAAGCATCGACGGGCACCTGTTACGCACCGGTTATGAGGTGTACGCCTGGTACCGGCTCGCGCCGCAGCGCTGGTCGTTCCGGTCGGACTCGCAGCGCCGCGACCTGATCGCGGCGATCGCCGGCCAGTACGCGGAGCTCCAGGGCCGCTGGCTGCACCTGCGCGTGACCAACCGGCCGTACCCGATCCGCATGTGGGCCGAGGCCCACGTGCACAACGCCGTCGGCCGTCCACAGGACGTCCAGGGCGCGCTGTCCTTCGACGACTACCTCATCGGCGAGCAGCAGCAGCTGATGGGCCGTTCGATGGCCGAAAAAGAGGTCTACCTCGGCGTCCAGGTGCAGACCAGGCGGATGATCGACCGCGCGGTCGAGAGCGCCGCCCCGGTGCTGCGCAAGATCCTGCCGGAGGCCGTCGACGCCGAGCTGGCCGCGCTCGACTCCGAGGTCGAGCACCTCGACCAGGTGATCGGCTCGGCCGGGCTCGAAGGCCGTCCGGTGCACGCCGAGGAGATGTCCTGGCTGATGCACCGGTCGTGCTCGCTGGGCCTGCCCGCGCCGCGCAACATGCCCGCGGTCCCCGGCGCGGCCTGGGAGCCCGAGGACCTCGCCAGCTTCACCGACGCGGCGGATTTCCACGCCGAGCCGTACGCGCCGACGGTGACCGTCCGTGGCCGCACGGGGTCGAACGCCGGGGTCTCGCGGCATCTCGCCGTCCTCACCGTCGGCCAGATGCACGGCCTGCAGATCCCCGAGGTCGACGACCCGTGGATCCAGCACGCGGACCGGCTGCCCGCCGCGGTCGAGGTGTCCGCGCGGATCTACGTCCGGCGCCCCGAAGAGGTCGCCGGTGAGCTGCAGCGCCAGATGAACAAGGTGCGTTCGCAGGTCAAGCACTATACCGACGAGCACGAGCTGGAGCCGCCGCAGTCACTGGCGCGCCAGGCGGGCCGGGTGCTGGAGATCGACGACGAGATGACGTCGGGCTTCACCGCGCTGGCCACCCGCGTGCGGTCGTGGTGGCGGCTCGCGGTGTCGGGGCCGACGGAGCGGGACGCGCTGCGCCTCGCCCAGCAGCTTCTCGACCTCTACAAGCCGAAGATCGCCGTCGAGCATCCCGAGGCCCAGTACGCGCTGGCCCGGGAGTTCATCCCCGGCGAGCCGCTGGCTTCGGCCGCGTACATGCGCCGCGGTTCGGTCGTGTGGGCGGCGTCGTCCGTGCCGACCGCGACGGCCGAGGTGGGCGACCGACGCGGCATCCTGCTCGGCGAGACGGTGACCGCGACCCGGCGCCCGGTGGCGTGGGACCCGTGGATGGCGCAGGAGATCCGCGACGGTTCCGGGCTGACGGCGATGGTCGCGGGCCTCGGTGGCGGTAAGTCGTTCCTCGGCGGCGGCATCGTCTACAAGACGCTCCGCGCGGGCGCGCACTGGACGATCCTCGACCCTTCGGGCCCGCTGTCGCGCCTGTGCGACCTGCCCGAGCTGCGTCCGTACGCCCGGCCGATCAACCTGCTCAACGCGCAGCCCGGCATCCTCAACCCGTACCGGGTGGTCGCCGAGCCGCAGCTCGAGCACTTCATGGACGAGGACGACCCCGAGCGCTCCTGGCGGCGGGAGAAGGCCCTCGCGGGCGCGACGCGCCGCCGTCTCGTGCTCGACGTCCTCACCGGCGTCCTGCCGTACGAGGTCTCGCGGATGGCGCAGACCCGGATCGTGCTGCTGCGCGCCGTCCGCGCGGTCGGCGGCCGGTTCGACGCCGACCCGGGCCAGGTCATCGACGCGCTGCGGCGCGACTCCAGCGAGCACCACGAGCACGCCGTCGTCGTCGCGGACTTCCTCGACGAGATGCGCGAGCGGATGGCGCTGCTCATCCCGGAAAGTGACGCGGACCCGTACGCCGAGACCCGCGACGACCGGATGACCGTGCTGACCATGGCGGGGCTGACCCTGCCCAAGGACGGCGTCCCGCGCGAGTACTGGACGGACGCGGAATCCCTCGGCGTCGAGATGCTGAACCTCGCCGCGTGGCTGACGCAGCGGTCGGTGTACGAGAAGCCGAAGGAATTGCGCAAGGGCGTCTGGATCGACGAGGCGTTCTTCCTCTCCGAGGTCCCGACCGGCCGCGTGCTGATGAACCGCTTCGCGCGTGACTCGCGCAAGTGGAACGTCCGGGTGCTGCTGTCCTCGCAGATCCCCGCGGACTTCCTGAAGATCCAGGGTTTCGTGGCGCTGCTGGACTCGGTGTTCGTCGGCCGTCTCGACGACGACGACGCCCAGGCCGACGCGCTGCGCCTGCTGAAGGTCCCGGTCGGTGTCGGCTACGAACAGGTCGTCGCGGCGCTGGGCCGCCGCCCCGGGTCGTCACGCGATCTCCAGCGCGACGTCGAGCCGCGGCAGTTCATCTTCGGTGACGGCGCCGGCGGCGTGGAGCGGATCCGCGTCGACTTCTCCGGCCCGCACCTGGAGCACCTGCGCCGGGTCATGGACACCACCCCGGGTTCGCCCGACGCCAAACCGTCCAGGCCGGGCAACGAGCTCGCCGTCCCGGAGGAGAAGCCGTTCGTGGCTTCGCCGCCGGAGGAGGACGACTTCGAGCTCGAAGAGGACCTCGAACTCGCGGCCGAACTCGAGGTCGGCCTCACCGACGAGCAGATGCTGGGCGCCCCGGACCCGCTCGCCGCGGAGACGGGCGAGGTCCAGGGTGCTGTCCAAAATGGACATAACGGTAGCGGTGGTCAAGGCGAGCACGCGCGCGCCGGCAAGGGTGGCACCGGCAGGGATGCCGCATGAACACGGTGCTCACCCTGGCGTTCGTTCTCGCGTTCGCCGCCGGCTGGCACGCGCTGCGCCGCCGTCTCAAAGAGGGGCCGCGGCCCGGCAAGACCAGACCCAGCCGCCGCGCGACGATGTTCGTCGTCATGGTGATCCTGGGTCTGCAGGCCGTGGCGACCGCTCCGGCGGCGTCGGCCGCGGCGTGTGGTGAGGCACCGAACCCGGAACGTCCGGGCGCGGGCATGGTCGGCGCGCTCGACCCGCCCGCCACCGCTCGCGGTGAAGGCGGCAGCCCGTACAACGTCTACGGGTACGCCGGACACGTCTGGGACACCTTCGAAACCGACTGCGGCCCGCTCGCGGGCATCACCTCGCCGAACTCGACCATCGACACCTGGGCGGGCAACCAGCTGTTCAACATCGGCAAGAACATCGTCGGTGCCACGAACTCGCTGCACTACACCGTGCTGCAGGGCAGCCTGCTCAGCCCGCTGTACAACGCCGTCAAGGCCGGGGCCGAGAAGGTCTACAACAACATCTACGCGCAGCTGTTCGGGCTGGCCGCGTTGATCATGTCGATCATGTTGTTCCGCAACATCTGGCGCGGCGATCTCGCGGCGGTCAGCAAACGGGCGCTCTACGGGCTCGCCGCGGTCTGGCTGGCCGCGTCCTCCTTGGCGCTGCTGAGATTCCTCGATCCGATCGACAACGCGATCGTGCAGACCACGACCAACATCCAGGCCGGGTTCATCGACGAGGCCAAGACGCCGCCGCCGTCCCAGCCGCAGCCGCCCGCCGCGCAGCCGTGTCAGGCGACTCCCGAGGCCGTGGCCGCGCGCCAGCCGTGGGACCGGGTCCCGACCGAGCTGCACTGCCGGGTCGTCTACGACAACTGGCTCCGCGGCGAATTCGGCAGCCCGGACTCGCCGCAGGCGATCCAGTACGGTCCGGCGCTCCTGGACGCGCGGGCGTTCACCTGGGGTCAGATCCAGCAGGGCGGCGACGCCGACGCCGCGCTGGTCGACTCCAAGAAGGCGGCGTTCAAGGACATCTCCACCAAACTCGGCCCGGCGACCGGGTACTTCACCGGTGAGGACGGCAGCCGCGTCGGCGCCGGTTTCCTTTCGCTGGGCCAGGGGATTTTCTACTCGCTGTTCCAGCTGCTGGCCAAGGCGACGGTGCTGCTCGCGCAGGTGCTGATCAGGATCTTCGTCCTGACGGCTCCGCTGATCGGCCTGATCGCGCTGCTCCAGCCGCAGATCATGCAGCGCATCCTGAAGGTCGTCGGCGCGGTCGCCTTCAACCTCATGGTGCTCTCGGTGCTGGCCGGGGTGCACACCCTCCTGCTGGAGGCGATCTTCACCGCGGGGAACTCGCTGTCCCTGCTGACGAAGATGGTGCTGGCCGCGATCATCACCGTCCTGCTGTTCATGGTCGGCCGTCCCGTGCGGCGGCTGTGGCAGATGGTCGAGATGTCCGTCGGCATGGTCGGCGGCGCGATGCCTTCACCGCGTGGCGGGCTCTTCTCCCGCTTCCGCAAGAAGAACAACGAGCCGACCCCGCAGGACGCGTTCTGGCAGAACGTCCGCGACACCGACGACGTCGTCGACGGCGACCTCCGCGGCCCCGTCGGCGCGACGGTCGGCGGCGGGCGGTTCCGGCCCGAGGCGACGATCTTCGCCAGCTCCCAGCGGCTCGACAACGGTTCCGGCGCCATCCGCCCCGCGGCGGCGTGGTCGGGAGCGCCTTGGCCGGGTGCCGTCGGCGGTGGCGGCGGTATGCCCGCGCTGCCCGCCGGTGGTGGCGGAGGCGTTCCCGTGTTCGGCCAGTACAACCCGTCGGCGGGCAACCCCGGCGACTCGATGTTCACCTCCGGCGGCCGGAGCCCGATCCAGGTGCCGAGCCGCCGGGTCGACACCTCGCCGGTCGCCGACCGGCGCTGGAGCGACGAACCCGAACCGGTCGTGGTGCCGTCGCGGATGAACACCGCGGGCGGCGGTTACACGACGCCGGACCACTCGGGTGCCGTTCCGGTGCAAGCCGGCCCGTCCACTCCGCGTCCTCGGCGCGTCGACCCCGAAGTCGTCGCGGGCAAGCCGGTCTTCGTGCTGTACCGGCCTTCGCGCGGGCTCGAGGTCCGCGAGGAAGTCCGCGACACAGACCACGCAGTGGGCCGGTGACCCATGCCGATTCGGACCAACCGCGGGCGGACCGCGGTCTACCGCAGACTGTGGGGCTGGCCATTGCGCTCGCCCCGCCACCTCGTCGGCACGCTGGTGATCCTCGCGGTCGTGCTCACCGCCTTGGGCATCCTGCTGCCCAAGGCCATCGGAAAACCGGGACCGACGGCCGGTGGGCCGGGTTCATCGGCGACAGCCACCTCACGCCCCGGCGTCGCGGCGCCGGTGACCGTGACGTCGACGTTGCCGCCGAGGCTCACCACCCAGCCGCCGCCGTCGTCCGCGCCACCTGACCAGGACGGTGTCCGGGTCGCCAAGGAGTGGGTGACGGCATGGGCGAACCATCCCGACGGAACGACGACCGAACAGTGGCTGAGCGGCCTGAAGCCGTACACCACCGACGAGTTCTGGTCCACGGATCTGCGGACGGTGGATCCCGCCAACATCACCGCGACCAGGGTCAACGGGGAGCCGAAGGTCGCGTCCTCGGTCGCCGGGTCGATGGAGGTCGACGTCCCGACGGACGGGCCCAAGGTCCGGGTCACCGTCGTCAAGACGAACCCGGGATGGCGGGTCACCAAGTTCACCCAAGCGGGCTGACCCGATGAAGATCGGGCTCATCGTCGGTGTGCTGATCACCGCGGTCTTCGCCGCGGTGGTCACCACGAGCACGGTCACCAAGGTGGTGACCGACCATGTGGAGGCGCAGTCGGGCGGGGTCGTCAAGACCTCGTGCGACGCGTCGATCGGGCCGACCCTGCCGGGACAGGCCGATCGCGGTTCTTCCGACATCAACAAGCTGGACGAGGAACAGAAGGGGATCGTCGCGCTGATCATCTCGATCGGCAAGCAGCGCTCGCTCTCCCCGCGCGCGTGGCAGGTGGCGATCCAGGCCGGGATGACCGAGTCCAAGCTGCGGAACCTGACCTACGGCGACCGCGACTCGCTCGGCATCTTCCAGATGCGGCCGTCGATGGGCTGGGGCACCGTCGCCCAGGTCACCGACCCGCCTTACCAGGTCAACAAGTTCTACGACGTCCTGCTCGCGGTGCCGAACTGGGAGAACATGCGGCCCGGCGACGCCGCGCAGCGCGTCGAGCGCTCCGGCTTCCCCGACCGGTATCACAACTGGGAGCCGATGGCCGCCCTCCTCGTGCAGAACGAGGGCCAGATCGTCGACGTCGTCGGCTGCGGCACGAGCGTCGGCAGCGTGGTGCCGCCGAGCCAGGCGGCCGCGCAGGCCATCAAGTTCGCCCTCGCCGAGCAGGGGAAGCCGTACGTCTGGGGCGCCACCGGACCGAACAGCTACGACTGTTCCGGGCTGATGCTGCGGGCCTACGAGTCGGCGGGGATCATCATTCCGCGGGTTTCGCGTGACCAGTACAAGGGCGGCGCGATGCTGCCGGTGCGGCAGGCGCAGCCGGGTGACCTGCTGTTCCTCGCCACCGTGCCGTCGAACCCGGCGACCATCCACCACGTGATGATGTACCTGGGCGACGGCAAGATCGTCGAGGCGCAGCAGACCGGGGTGCCGGTGCACATCCGCGACTTCTCCTTCGACGAGGCCGAAGTGGTCGCGCAGGCGGTCCGTCCTGGCGTTTAGCATGGTGAGCGCGTGGTATCGCGATCGCGGGACCATCGGATTCACCCGAAGTGGCGGCCTGTCCACCGGCACGCGGCCGCACACTGGCAGAGGATGAAGAACGTGGCACGGAAATTCGGAAGGCGAGGCAAGCCCGCGGCGGGAGGCGGCCCGGAGGTCGACCCCCGCGATCTTTTCGGCACCGCCCAGCCCGCACGGCAGGCGGCGCGGCCGGCGTCGAGCACGCCGCTGGCCGACCAGCTGAACCAGGGCTGGCCGGGTGTCGATCCCGGTTACGTCGTGTTGCCGCGTTCGCTGGCCGAGGGGATGTCGCTGCCCTGGCAGCAGCAGATGGCCGCGCTGCTGGCCCAGTTCCACCAGGAGAACGCCCGGCTCGCCTGGCCGATCTACCGGGTGGTCCCGTCGCGCTACGAAAAGCTCGTCGATCTCGACGAGGAGCAGCTGGCGGAGGCCGGCTACCTGGTCGAGATGGACACCGAAGGCGAGATGATCTACCGCGAGCGCAGCGGCCGGAAGGTCGAGGACCCGGCGAACACGACGGTGCTCGTCTCGTGCCTGGACCCGATTCCGAAGCCTGCGCAGCGTCAGGCGCCTCCGCCGCCTGCGCAGGCCGCGCCGCCCGCGACCGGGCAGCCGCCTCGCGCTCCGGCGCCGATGAACATCGGGCCCGCGCCGGTGTGGCGTACGGTCGCGCCGCCTCCGGGGCCGCCCGCGCCGCCGTTGCCGGGCAATCAGGGGATGGCCGCGCCCGCGCCGCAGGCTCCCGCGCCTCAAGCACCGTCCCCGCAGGCTTCTGCGTCTCAGGCGCCTGCCCCGCAAGCGCCTGCACCTCAGTCGCCTGCGCCTCAAGCACCGGCCCAGCAGCCTGCCGTGCCCCAAGCACCCGCTCCTCAGCCGCCGTCGGCCCAGCCGCCGCTACCTCAGCCCACCCGGACCCAGCCGCCGCCCGGAAACCACACGCCGCCGCCCGTGAGCGCGCCGCCTTCCACCCCGGAAGCCCCGTCCGCTGCCGCGCCCTCGCAAGCCGAGCCGGAGCCGCCCGTGACGCCGCCGTCGTCCGCGATGCCCCCGGCTCCTCCGTCGACGCAGCCGGTATCGCCTCCGCCGGGAATCCCCGTGGCGCTCGAACCGGCGACCCCGCCGCGCGGCGTCCCGATGCACCGGGGCTGGTTCGACGAACTCGGTGAGAACGTGCCGGAAAGCTCGAAGGTGGATCCGCCCGAAGGCGGCGAGTTCGGCCCGACCGGCGATCCCACGGAGATCCCCTACCGCTATCGCAAGTGATGACAGGACGTCCGGGTGATGTCAGGCTTGACCCATGTCGAGCGACCCGAACCCGGATCAGGGCTGGTACTTCAACACCAAGACGAACCAGGTCGAGCACCTGGAACGAGGCCGGAGCATCGACCTCCTGGGCCCGTACCCGGACGAGGCGACGGCCCGGCGCGCCCTGGAGATCGCCAAGGAACGCACGAAGCAGGCCGACGCCGAAGACGCCAAGTGGAACGGCGACTGACCCTCGTGAGTGGTCAGGACGGTTAGAACCGTCCTGACCACTCACGAGCACCTGCGCCGGCCGCTCGCCCCACCTCCGCGCACGTTGCGAAAGCCACTTTCGCAACCTTCAACGTTGCGAAAGTGGCTTTCGCAACGTGCCGCACCGCGGCTCAGGCGTCCTGGCGGGCCAGCGCCGGTCCGAGCACGAACTCCGGGTCCACCTGCGCGGTGAGGTCTTCCCCGGCCCGCCCGCTGCCCCACGCCCGCGCGTTGCGGAGGTGGAACTCGACGCCCTGACGCTGGTAGCGCGCCCAGTCGCGCCGCTCGCCGTCGACGGTCGCGAGCATCGAGCCCAGCGTCGTGAGGTTGTGCGGCTCGAGTTCGCCGATCGGGCGCGCGCGGCCGCGTTCGGCGGCGCGGACGTGCCGCGAGTTCTCCATCCAGCCCAGGAGGGCGTCGCCGACCTCTTCGCGCAGGAACTCGATGTCCTCGTCTTCGGTGACCTTGTTGCCCACGACGACCAGCCGCACCCCGAAGTCGCGCGCGTAGTCGGCGTACTGCCGGTACACGCCGACGCTGCGCACGGTCGGCTCGCACACCAGGAACGTCACGTCGAACCGCGTGAACAGCCCGGACGCGAACGCGTCGGCACCGGCGGTCATGTCCATGACCACGTACTCGCCCGCGTCGTCGATCATGTGGTTCAGCAGCAGCTCCGCCGCTCCGACCTTCGAGTGGTAGCAGGCGACACCCAGATCGTCCTCGTCGAACTGCCCGGTGACGCCGAGCCGCACACCGCCGAACTCGCGGAAGCAGGCCTGGAAGATCGGGTTGTCCTCGAACGGCCGGACCAGCCGCGACCCGCGCCCCGGCGGCGTCGTCTTGATCATCGAGGCGGCGTCCGCGATCCGCGGGTTGTCGCCGCGCAGGTACTCCTTGATCAGGCCCATGTTGTCGCCCAGCGTCGGCCACGCGATGGCCTCTTCCTCACTCGCGCCGAGCGCGACGGCGAGGTGCTGGTTGATGTCCGCGTCGATCGCCAGAACCGGTTTCCCGCCGCCGGCCAGGTACGCGGTGAACAGCGACGCCAGCGTGGTCTTCCCGCTGCCGCCCTTCCCGACGAACGCGATCTTCACGCCACGGCCCTTCCTGTCGTTTTGAAAAGGGTATCGGTTTTCATTTCGGTCCGTAACGTACACCCGACCGGCCCGCACCCGAACGGGCGATCAACGGCGCCGGATCGGGATAGGGTTGGGTGGTGCCTCCACTCGTGATCAGGACACACGCGGCGGGAGGGGACTTCGGTCACCTCCGGGCCGAGTTCTCGCTGCCGGAGTCGTTCGGGCCCGACGTGCTCGCCGAGGCGGAGGCGGCGGTCGTCGATCCCCTCGAGTCGGCGGGGGAGCGCGAGGACGCCACCGGTCTGCCCTTCGTCACCATCGATCCGCCCGGCGCCAAGGATCTCGACCAGGCGGTGCTGGTCGAGCGCGTCGAGGGCGGCGGGTTCCGGGTCCACTACGCGATCGCCGACCTGGCCGCGTTCATCCCGCCGGGTGGCGCGCTCGACAAGGAGGCGCGCCGTCGCGGGCAGACGCTCTACCTGCCCGACGGGAACGTCCCGCTTCATCCGCCGGTGTTGTCCGAGGGCGCGGCGAGCCTGCTGCCGGGGGAGACCCGGCCCGCCGTGCTGTGGACCATCGACGTCGACGCGAGCGGCGAGCCGACGGCGACCAACGTCCGCCGGGCGCTCGTCCGCTCCACCGAACAGTTCGACTACGAAACCGTCCAGGCGGCGATCGACGCGGGCGATCCGCATCCCTCCGTCGCCGCGCTGCCGGAGCTGGGCCGTCTGCGCCGCGAACTCGCGATCCGCCGCGGCGCGGTCGAACTGCAGCTGCCGGAGCAGGAGATCAGCGGCGACCCCGATGGCGGCTGGGCGCTGATTCAGCGCCCGCGCAACGACGTCGACGCCTGGAACGCCGAGATCTCGCTACTCACCGGCATGGCGGCGGCCAAGATCATGATCGGCGCCGGGATCGGGGTCCTGCGCACGCTGCCCCAGCCCGACGCCGAAGCGATCGAATGGCTGCGCCGGTCCGCGCAGGCGCTGAACATCGATTGGCCCGAGGGCAAGAGCGTGTCGGAGTTCCTTGCCGCGCTCGATCCCGGTCAGCCCGCGTCCATGGCGCTTTTCGCCGACACCACCAGGCTTCTGCGCGGCGCCGGGTACACCGCGTTCGACGGCGAGCTGCCCGCCTTGACCACGCACGCCGGGATCGGCGGCGCGTACGCCCACGTCACCGCGCCGATCCGGCGCCTGGTCGACCGGTTCGCCACCGAGATCTGTCTCGCCGTGAGCGCGGGCCGCGAAGTGCCCGAGTGGGTCCGCGCGGCGCTTTCGGAGGTGCCGGAGCAGATGACCGCGTCCGACACGCTGGCCGCGAAGGTCGAACGTGCCTGCATCGACCAGGTCGAGGCATGGGTCATGGCCGAGCACATCGGCGAGGAGTTCGACGCGATCGTGCTGCGGGCCGACGACGCCAAATCGGAGATCCTGATCGAGAATCCGCCGGTGATGGGGAAATGCGCGGGTGAGAAGCCGCCGGAAGGCGAGCGGATCCGCGTCCGGCTCACGGCGGTGGACGTCGACAAGCGGAAACTGTCCTTCGAGCGCGCATGATCGACGATCTCGGCGAAGTCGTCCCGCTGCGCGAACCGGCGTCGCGGGTGGTGTCGCTCGTGCCGTCGCTGACCGAGGCCGTCGAGGTGAGCGCGCCGGGAAGGCTCGCGGGCGCCACGGACTACTGCACCCACCCGGTCGATCTGGACGTCCCGCGGGTGGGCGGCTCGAAGTACCCGAACGTGGACAAGGTGCTGGAACTCCAGCCGGATCTGGTGCTGGCCAACTCCGAGGAGAACCGGCCGGAGGACGTGGAACGCTTACGTGCCAACGGAATCCCGGTCTGGGTGATGGAGGCGTCGGCGACGGTGCCCGGCGCGCTCGCGTCGATCCGGCGGATCTTGACGCAGGCCTACGACCTCGCCGAACCGGATTGGCTGGTCGAGGCCGAAGAGATCTGGCGGGAGACGCTGCCGGAGCGGTTCCGCGCGGTCGTGCCGGTCTGGCGGAAGCCGTGGATCGTGCTCGGCAGGGACACCTTCGGCGGCGACGTCCTGCATCGCGTCGGAATCGGGAACGTCTACGCGGACCACGAAGAGCGCTACCCGCGCCCGAAGCTCGACGAGCTCCAAGCGCGCTTCGCGGCCGGAGACGCGAACCTGCTCGTACTGCCCGACGAGCCCTACGAGTTCACCGCGGACGACGGCCCCGAAGCGTTCCCCGGCGCGAAGCACGTCCTGGTCTCCGGGCGCTACCTGACCTGGTACGGCCCTTCGCTCGTCGAAGCGCACTCCCACCTCACGCATTTAGTCCTCTGAATGCGGTAGAGCGCATCCAGAGGACTAAATGCGGGCAGGTCAGAGGGTGAGGCCGGTGAGGACGGTGACGCGTTCTTCGGTGAAGTCGGCCATCGCCGACGCGGGGCCCTCGCGGCCGACGCCGGAGTCCTTCACGCCGCCGTAGGGCATCTGGTCGGCGCGGAAGCTCGGAACGTCGCCGACGAGCACGCCGCCGACACGCAGCTTCGCGGACACGTCGAACGCCGTCGGCAGGTCGCGCGTGAACACTCCTGCCTGAAGGCCGAAGCGCGAGTCGTTGATCCGGCGCACGCCGTCCTCCACCGACTCCACGCGCGTGATCGACACGACCGGCCCGAACACCTCGTCGGCCATCACCGACGCGTCCTCCGGCACGTTCGCGAGCACCGTCGGCTCGACGGTCGCGCCGTCGCGCTTCCCGCCGGTCAGCAGTTCGCCGCCCGCCTCGACCGCCGCGGTGATCCACGATTCCACCCGGGAGGCGGCGTCGGTGTTGATCAGCGGGCCGACGTCGACGCCGTCCGTCCGCGGATTGCCGGTCCCGAGCGCGCGCACCTGCTCCAGCACCTTCGCGCGAAGCTCGTCGTAGACGTCGGCGTGCGCGTAGACGCGCTGCACCGAGATGCACGACTGGCCGGCCTGGTACATCGCGAACGTCGCGATCCGCTGTGCCGCGAAGTCCAAGTCCGTCCAATCAGGACAGACGAGCACCGCCGCGTTGCCGCCGAGTTCGAGCGCGACGTGCTTGCGCGGCACGCTGTCCCGGATACCCCAGCCCACCGGCACGGAACCGGTGAACGACACGACCGGCAGCCGCGGGTCCGAAACCAGCTTGGCCGATTCCTCGTTGCTGACCGGGAGGATCGACCAGCTCCCGGCGGGCAGATCGGTCTCGGCGAGGATCTCGCCGAGCAGCAGCGCGGTCAGCGGCGTCGCGGGCGCGGGCTTGAGCACGATCGGTGCGCCGACCGCGATCGCCGGCGCGACCTTGTGCGCCACCAGGTTCAGCGGGAAGTTGAACGGCGTGATGCCCAGCACCGGGCCCTTCGGCACGCGGCGGACCAGCGCGAGCCGTCCGGTGCCGCCCGGGTCGGTGTCGAGACGCTGCAGGTCACCGGAGAACCGGCGCGCCTCCTCGGCGGCCCAGCGGAACGTCGACGCCGCGCGCCCGACCTCGCCGCGCGCCCACTTCAGCGGCTTGCCCGACTCGGCGGTGATCAGCTGCGCGAGCTCTTCGGACCGCTCACCCAAAACTTGGGACACGTGGTCCAACGCGCCCGCCCGGACATGCGCGGGCAGCGTCGCGAACTCGTCCTGGACATCGTGCGCGGCCTGGACCGCGGTCTCGATGTCCGAAGTGGACGGAACGTGGTGTGAGCCGGCCTCGCTTCCGTCGAAGGAGTGACGGACGACGACGGTCTCGCCGCTGGTGACCGGCTTTCCGGCTACCCAGTAGGGGAATGTGGTCACTTGGAAGCCTCCGTGCGGACAGCGTGCTCCAGGACCGACAGGCCCTCGTCGAGCAGTTCGGTGGACAGGGACAGCGGCGGCAGCAGGCGGACGACGTTGCCGTAGGTGCCGCAGGTGAGGACGACGACGCCCGCCTGGTGGCAGGCCTGCGCGACCCGCTTGGTCAGGTCGGCGTCGGGTTCGGTGGTGCCCGGCTTGACGAACTCGGCGGCCAGCATCGCGCCTCGGCCCCGGACGTCACCGATCACGCCGGTCTCCTCGGCCAGCGCCCGCAGGCGCGGCAGCACCGTGTTCTCGATGCGCTTCGCCGACGCCGCGAGGTTCTCCTGGCGCATGACCTCGATCGAGCCGAGGGCCGCGGCGCACGCGATCGGGTTGCCGCCGTAGGTGCCGCCGAGCCCGCCCGGCGGGACTGCGTCGAGCAGTTCCGCGCGGCCGGTGACGGCGGCGAGCGGCAGGCCGCCCGCGATGCCCTTGGCGGTGGCGATCAGGTCGGGCACGACGTCTTCGTGCGTGGACGCGAACCACTCGCCGGTGCGGCAGAAGCCGGTCTGCACCTCGTCGGCGACGAACACGACGCCGTTTTCGGTGCACCAGGCCGAAATCGCGGGCAGGAACCCGGGAGCGGGCTCGATGAAACCGCCCTCACCCTGCACCGGCTCCAGCACGACGGCCGCGACCTGGTCGCCGCCGATCTGCTTCTCGATGCGGTCGATGGCGATCCGCGCCGCTTCGGGACCGGACAGCCCGTCGCGGTACGGGTACGAGCCGGGAACGCGGTAGACCTCGGGCGCGAACGGGCCGAAACCGTGCTTGTAGGGAATGGACTTCGCGGTCAGCGCCATCGTCAGGTTGGTGCGGCCGTGGTAGGCGTGGTCGAAGACGACGACCGCCTGGCGGCCGGTCGCGGCGCGGGCGATCTTCACCGCGTTCTCGACGGCCTCGGCGCCGGAGTTGAACAGCACCGAACGCTTCTCGTGGGTGCCCGGCGTCAGCTTGTCGAGTGCTTCGCACACCTCGACGTATCCCTCGTACGGCGTGACCATGAAACACGTATGCGTGAACCGGCCCACCTGCTCCCGGACGCGGTCCACGACGGCGGGAGCGGCGTGGCCGACGTTGGTCACCGCGATGCCGGAACCGAAGTCGATCAGGACGTTGCCGTCGGCGTCGGTGAGCAGGCCGCCTTCGGCCGAGGTGACGTAGACCGGCAGCACCGAACTCACGCCCGCGGCGACGACGGCGGAGCGTCGCTCCTGCAGGGCGCGCGAGGCGGGGCCGGGGATCTCGGTGCGCAGCCTGCGCTGGGTTTCGGTGGTGACGGTCACGGCCAGACTCCTGCGGACGCGAGGGACGGGGTCGCCCTCCAGAATGGGAGCCCGCCCGGCCCGCGTCAGCTCGACATCTTGTCGATATCGAGGCGTAGAGTTGGACAACATGGCACTGACCCTCGCCGCCCTCGCGGCCGAACGTCCGCTCGGCCTGCGGGTGCGCGCGGCCGAGGCGGGGCTCGACCGGGCGATCGGCTGGGTCCACCCCACCGAACTGACCGATCCGCAGGCCTTCCTCGAAGGTGGCGAACTGCTGCTGACCACCGGCCTCGCCCTCGATGAAACCACGTCGCCCGGGTACATCCGGCGGCTCGTCGACGCCGGCGTAGCGGGTCTCGGCTTCGGGGTCGGGCTCAGTCACGAGAGCATTCCGCGGTCCCTTGTGGACACCGCGGAAGAGGTCGGGCTGCCGGTGCTCGAAGTGCCGAGGAAGACGCCGTTCATCGCGATCACGCGGGCGGTGTCCCGCGCGGTCGCCGCCGACGAATACGCCTCGCTCGTGCGCACCGGCAAGGGACAGCAGGAACTGACCAGGACCGCCGTCGGCAAAGGCGGCCCCGGTGGGGTGGTGCGCAAACTGGCGAAGCTGGTCGACGGCTGGGCGCTCCTGCTCGACTCGTCCGGTGCGGTCACCGAGGCTTCGCCCTCCGCGCGGCCCTTCGCCGACGAACTCCAGGACGACTTCGCGCGGCTGCGCGCGGGCACGCTGGTGACGGTGGCGGGGGAGTACGAGGTCGTCCTGCAGACGCTCGACACCCGTGCCCGGGGCGTGCTCGCCGTCGGCACCCGTGAGCCGCTCGATGCCGCGGGACAGCACATCGTCAACACCGCCGTGTCCTTGCTTTCCCTTGCGCTGGAACAGAACCGTGAGCACGTGGACGCCGTGCGGCGGCTGCGGTCAGGGCTGTGCGACCTCCTCGCCGCGGGGCAGGCCGAACTCGCCACGCGCACGATGAAGTCGCTCTGGGGCGGTGTCCCGGAAGCGCCGTGGTCCGTGCTGGCCGTCGCCGGTCCCGCGGGTGCGCGCCGCTCGCTCGCCGACGCGCTCGACGCCGAAGTGGCTGGGGACAAGGTGTTCTTCGGCGAGGCGGGGGCGTTCGTGATCGCGCTCGGCGAGGTGGAGACGGTCGTCCGGCAGGCTTCCCGGATCGGCGGGCTGCACGCCGGGCTGTCCGAGCCGGTGTCCACAATGGATTTCCCGGCCGGGCTCCGGCAGGCGAAACAGGCGGCGGAAGCGGCGAAGGCCGAACGGTCCCCGCTGGTCCGGTTCGCCGAACACGCCGGGCGCGGTTTCTTGGAGCTGGTCGATTCCCAAGCGGCGCAAGCGTTTTCGGACAGTCTGCTGGCGCCGTTGCGGCACCATGACGCGACTGGCCGAGGCGAGCTCGTCGCGTCGCTGACCTGCTGGCTCGAACACCACGGTCACTGGGATCTGGCGTCCGCGCGGCTCGGCGTCCACCGGCACACCTTGCGCAACCGCATGCGCAGGGTCGCCGAACTGACCGGCCGCGATCTCGATTCGCCAGGGGTGCGCGCCGAATTCTGGCTCGCGTTGCAGGTCAGCGCTCGGACCTGACCAGGGCGATCGGCGAGTCACCGCAGCGCCGCAGGTGCGTGCCGGTCTCCGTCGTGACCGGCTCCGCGCCGGCGGACCACCAGGCCGGGACGTCGACGTCGCGGACCAGCGATCCGGTCGCCTGGCGCGCGTTGTTCGACACGATCACCCGGCCTTGGGCGTTGACCAGCGCCGCGCGGCCGCCGAGCGCGCGCAGCTTCAGTTGCAGCAGACGCTCGACCTCGCGCACGTAGATGTCCGCGCCGACGACGCCCGCGAAAGCCCCGTCACGCTGGACGGGAACTGTGAAGGTCAGCGTGTACTCGTCGGTGCAGAGATAGTCGACGTACGGACCGTTGATGTGGCGGCGGCCGGTGTCACGCGGGACGGTGAACCACGATTGCCGGGTGTAGTCCAGGAAGTTCTCGCTGTCCGGATCGAGGCTGATGACCAGTTGCGCCGGCTCGTCGTCCCCGGTCTCGGTCCACCATTCGAAGGCGAATTCCTGATCGGCCAGCGCGTTCGGCGCGCTGATGAACCCGGCGCCGACGACCAGGCCGCCGAGGACGTCGAAGACCTGCGGCCGGAGGCGGGTCAGGTCTTCGGCGGTGGCATCGGTGGAGGCGGCCAGGAGCCCCTCGGCGCCGGCCAGTAGCGTCTTCAGTCGGCCGAAGACGTCCTCGACCAGGGCGGATACCTGTTCCACGACCTCGGAACCGGCGGACGGTGTGTCGTTCACGATGCTCACCTCGGATGCGCGGATGCCGCAGCTTAAGGGGCCAGAAGGTCTAAATGCACGTCCGCCAGCCGGTCTATCGCTTCGAGGATGTGCTCCTCGGTGAGCTTCCTGGCCAGCTCGCCGTCCCCCTGCGCGATGGCGGCGGCGATCGCGCGGTGTTCGGCGTAGGCGTTCTCGCGGGTGCCGTGCGGCTCGAGCGGCAACCACAGCAATCCGCCTCGTTCGCTCTGCAACTGCACTTCTTCCCTGGTCAGCCGTGGCGATTGGGCGGCCGCGGCGACTTCGAGATGGAACTGGCGCTCGGCGCGCGACGCCTCCGCGCCGGTGGCCGTGCGGATGTCCTCGGTCGCCAGTTCGAGCCGCTCGATGTCCTCGGGCGAACTCCGCTCGGCGGCGAGTTTGGCCGCGGCGCCCGCGATGGCGAGGTAGTGATCGCCGACGTCGCGAAGCTCGGACAGCGAAACCGTGCGAAGGCGCTCTCGCCACGAAGCGGTCGAAGGGTTGGCAGGCGTCTTCACGAAGCTTCCGCCGCCTCGGCCGCGTCGCGTCTCGACAAGGCCTTGCTGTCGCAAGGCCACGAGCGCTTCGCGGACCGTCACGGTGGAGACGCCGAACTGGGCGGCCAGCTCGGCTTCGCTCGGCAGCTGCTCCGAGTCGGCCAGCAGCCCGAGAGTGATGGCGTCGACCAGCCGCGCGGTGACCGCTTCCGCCCGGCCGATCTGGTCGAGCGGAGCGAACATCGCTGATCGCGCGCTGTGCGACATCCCCTTACGCATGGTGGCCCTTCGCCCGTACCGCTACCCGATGGAGGCAATCTTGCCCCATCGTCTTGTCATTTAACATCTGGACTTATATGTTTTAGCTCCCTCGCCGCCCCAAAAGGGAGCAAGGGACCTTTGCTATCGCCTCACGCCCCCAGGCCCAGTAGCCAGGAGCTCTCGTGCAGCAGTTGAAGCACTTCATCGGCGGTGAGTACATCGGATCCGCGTCGGGCCAGGTCGCCGACGTCGTCGATCCCGTCACCGGCCGCCCGTACCGCACCGCCGCCGTCGCCGGCCCCGAAGACGTCGACCGCGCGCTCCAGGTCGCGGCCGCCGCCTTCGAAACCTGGCGCGACACCACGCCCGCGCAGCGCCAGCTCGCGCTGCTGAAGATCGCGGACGCCGTCGAAGCCCGCGCGGAAGAGATCGTGCTCGTCGAATCGGCGAACACCGGCAAGCCGGTCGCGCTCACCGCGGCCGAAGAACTGCCGGCGATGGTCGACCAGTTGCGGTTCTTCGCGGGGGCCGCGCGTGTCCTCGAAGGACGGTCGGCGGGCGAGTACATGGAAGGGCATACCTCTTTCGTCCGCCGAGAACCGATCGGCGTGTGCGCGCAGGTTACGCCGTGGAACTATCCGCTCCTCATGGCGGTCTGGAAGATCGCGCCCGCCCTCGCCGCGGGGAACACCGTGGTGCTCAAACCGGCCGACACGACGCCTGCGTCGACCCTGCTCTTCGCCGAGATCTGCGCCGAATTCCTGCCGCCCGGCGTGCTCAACGTGATCTGCGGCGACCGCGACACCGGGCGCGCGCTCGTCGAGCACGAAATCCCCGCGATGGTGTCCATCACCGGCTCCGTGCGGGCTGGGATCGAGGTCGCCGCTTCGGCCGCGAAGGACGTGAAGCGCGTACACCTGGAGCTCGGCGGTAAAGCGCCCGTAGTGGTCTTCGCGGACGCTGACATCGAAGCGGCCGCTGAGGGCATCGCCGCCGCCGGGTACTTCAACGCGGGCCAGGACTGTACGGCGGCTACGCGGGTCCTTGTCGCCGACGAAGTCCACGACACCTTCGTCGCGGCTCTCACCAAGCAGGCGCGGGCGACCACCACCGGCAAGCCCGACGACACGTCGGTCACCTACGGCCCTCTTAACAACGCCGCGCAACTCGAACGGGTCGCCGGGTTCGTCGACCGGATGCCCGAGCACGCGGTGGTCCACTGTGGAGGGAAGCGGCAGGGGGACGAGGGTTACTTCTACGAACCGACGGTGATCTCCGGCGTCCGGCAGGACGACGAGATCAGCCAGACGGAGATCTTCGGCCCGATCATCACTGTGCAGCGCTTCGAGACCGAAGCCGAAGCGCTCGCCGCGGCCAACGGCGTCGAGTACGCGCTCGCTTCGTCGGTGTGGACCACCGACCACCAGCGGGCGATGCGCCTCGCCCGAAAGCTCGACTTCGGCTGCGTGTGGATCAACACGCATATCCCGCTGGTCGCCGAGATGCCGCACGGCGGCTTCAAGAAGTCCGGCTATGGCAAGGACCTCTCGCTCTACGGCCTCGAGGACTACACCCGCGTCAAGCACGTGATGAGCGCGCTGTGACGACCACCGAAAGGCACGCCATGCCGCATCAAGCGCCCGCGACCGCCGCGGGGGAGCAAGGGACCTTTGCTATCACTTCCGCAGGTGGAGGCCACATTCCGGCCATTCGCCTGCGCGGGTTGCGCAAGGAGTTCGGCCAGGTCCACGCGGTCGACGGCGTCGACCTCGACATCCCGCCCGGCGAGTTCTTCTCGATGCTCGGCCCGTCCGGCTCCGGCAAGACGACCGTGCTCCGCATGATCGCCGGCTTCGAGCTCCCGACGGCGGGCACGATCGAACTGCACGGCCGCGACGTCAGCCGCCTCGCGCCCTTCGACCGCGACGTCAACACCGTCTTCCAGGACTACGCGCTCTTCCCGCACATGACCGTGCAGCAGAACGTCGAGTACGGCCTCCGGGTGAAGCGGGTCCCCCGCGCGGAGCGCCGTCAACGCGCGAAGGAAGCTCTCGAAACCGTCCGGCTCGGCGAGTTCGGCGAGCGCAAACCCGACCAGCTCTCCGGCGGCCAGCGGCAACGCGTCGCGCTCGCGAGGGCACTGGTCAACCGGCCGAAGGTGCTCCTGCTCGACGAACCACTCGGCGCCCTCGACCTGAAACTGCGCCACACCATGCAGACCGAGCTGAAACAGATCCAGCGCGACGTCGGCATCACCTTCATCTTCGTCACCCACGACCAGGACGAGGCGTTGACGATGAGCGACCGCATCGCGGTCTTCAACGCCGGCCGGATCGAGCAGGTCGGTTCACCGGTCGAGGTCTACGAACGGCCCGCGTCGGCGTTCGTCGCCGGTTTCGTCGGCACCTCGAACCTGCTCAGCGGCGGCGGCGCCGAGAACATCATCGGCAAACCCGGTGTGTTCAGCATCCGCCCCGAGAAGATCCGCATCGACGCCGATCTCTCGAAATCCGCCGAGGTCGGTGAAACCAGCGCCACCGGCACCGTCACCAACACCGTCTACGCCGGCGCGACCGTGCGCTACGAGGTCACCCTCGACGCCGGCGGCCAGCTCTCCGTGGTCCGGCAGAACACCGCCGAACCCGCGGACTTCGAGGGCGGCCGCGTCCGCCTGAGCTGGCGGCACGAACACAGCTTCCGCGTCCCCGAAGCCGGTTAGTCCTCCCCTGTACCGAAAGGTTGTTCAATGAAGAACAGGAAACTCGCGCTCGCCGGCCTGCTCGGCGCCGGCCTGCTCGTGGCCGCCTGCGGAACCTCCGGATCCAGTTCGACCGCGGCCGCGCCCGGCGGGCAGGGCTTCACCGCGCCGAAGCTCGACGCGCTCGCGCAGCTCGGCCAGCCGGAAGGCCAGGTCAACGTGCTGGCCTGGCCCGGCTACGCGGAGAACGGCTCCAACGACCCGGCCGTCGACTGGGTCACCGGTTTCGAGAAGGAGACCGGCTGCAAGGTCAACGTCAAGGCGTTCGGCACCTCCGACGAGGCCGTGAGCCTGATGAAGACCGGACAGTACGACGTGATCTCCGCCTCCGGTGACGCTTCGCTGCGGCTCATCGCGTCCGGAGACGTCGAACCGGTGAACACCGCGCTCGTGCCGAACTACGCCGACGTCTTCGACTTCCTCAAGAACCGCCCGTGGAACAGCGTGAACAACGTGTCCTACGGCGTGCCGCACGGCTGGGGCGCGAACCTGCTCACCTGGCGCACCGACAAGGTGAACCCGGCGCCGACGTCCTGGTCGGTCATGTTCGACGCGAACAGCCCGTACAAGGGCAAGATCACCGCCTACGACTCGCCGATCTACATCGCCGACGCCGCGCTGTACCTGCAGACGCACAAACCCGAACTCGGCATCAAGAACCCGTACGCCTTGGACGACAAGCAGTTCCAGGCCGCCGTCGACCTGCTCAAGCAGCAGCGCCCGATGGTGGCGGAGTACTGGTCGGACTACCTGAAGGAAAGCCAGGCGCTCAAGAGCGGCGACGCCGTCGTCGGCACCGCCTGGCAGGTGACGGTGAACCTGACCAAGAGCGAAGGCGCACCGGTCGAATCCGTGCTGCCGTCCGAAGGCGCGACCGGCTGGTCGGACACCTGGATGGTGGGCGCGAAGTCGCCGCACAAGACGTGCTCGTACAAGTGGCTGAACCACATCGTCAGCCCGAAGGCCAACGCGCAGGTGGCCGAGTACTTCGGTGAATCGCCCTCGAACCCCAAGGCGTGCGCCGAAACCAAGAACAAGGCGCACTGCGAGACCTTCCACGCCGGTGACGCCGCGTACGCCTCGAAGATCCAGTACTGGACGACGCCGATCGCGCAGTGCCTCGACGGCCGCACCGACGTCAAGTGCAAGGACTACGGCGAGTGGACCCGCGCCTGGACCGAGATCAAGGGCTGACCTCCCGAACTCCGGGAGCGGACGGTGGTGCCCCCCAACGCCGTCCGCTCCCGGTCCCATCCCTCACCTGGTGGAGACGATGACGACCACCCTCGATTCGCCGAAGCGGAGAACCTCCGCCTTCCTGTACCGCAAACCCAGGCTGCGACTGGGGATCCTGCTCTCCGCGCCGATGCTGTGGCTCGGCCTCGCCTACCTCGGCGCGCTGGCCGCGTTGTTCGTGACGGCGTTCTGGAGCACCGACGTCTTCACCGGCCAGGTCGTGACCGAGTGGTCGCTGAACAACTTCGTCACCCTCTTCAGCGACGCGGTGTACCGCACGATCACCCTCCGGACGGTCGGGATCGCCGCGCTCGTCACGGTGGTCACCGCGATCATCGCCTTCCCGATGGCGTTCTACATGGCCAAATTCGCCTCGCCGAGGGCGCGGCGCCTCCTGGTCATCGCCGTCATGACGCCGTTGTGGGCGAGCTACCTGGTGAAGGCCTACGCGTGGCGGACCATGTTGTCCGGCAACGGGGTCCTGCACTGGCTGCTGAACCCGTTCGGCCTCGACACCCCCGGCTACGGCGTGCTCGCGACGGTGATCACGCTGTCGTATCTCTGGCTGCCGTACATGATCCTGCCGATCTACGCGGGCCTGGAGCGACTGCCGAACTCGCTGGTGGACGCTTCGGGTGACCTCGGCGCCCGGCCGTTCCGGACGTTCCGCTCGGTGGTGCTGCCGGTGACCTTCCCGGCCGTCGTCGCCGGCTCGATCTTCACGTTCTCGTTGTCGCTGGGCGACTACATCGCGGTGAAGATCGTCGGCGGCACGTCGCAGATGCTCGGCAACGTCGTCTACGACAACATCGGCGCGGCCAACAACCTGCCGTTCGCGGCGACCGTCGCGACCGTACCCGTGGTGATCATGCTCGCCTACCTCGCCGCCGTGCGCCGCACGGGCGCGCTGGACAACCTGTAGGAGCGCGCGATGCGGCTTTCCCGGACGACCAAATACCTTCTGCTGGCGGCGCTGGTGCTCGGCCTCGCGGTGATCTACTTCCCGCTGCTGGTGGTCCTGCTCAATTCGTTCAACGCGGACACCACCTTCGGCTGGCCGCCGTCGAGCTTCACCCTCGAATGGTGGGGCCGGGCCGCGGAGAACCAGGGTGCGCTGAACGCGCTGTGGACGAGTGTCCGAGCAGGACTCGCCGCGACCGCGATCGCCTTGGTACTGGGCACGATGGCGGCCTTCGCGCTGCAGAAGTACCGCTTCTTCGGTCGCAATCAGGTGTCGCTGCTGATCATCCTGCCGATCGCGCTGCCCGGTATCGTCACCGGTATCGCGCTGAACAACGCCTTCCGCACGATCCTCGGCATCGACCTCGGCCTGTTCACCGCGATCGTCGCGCACGCGACGTTCTGCATCGTGGTGGTGTTCAACAACGTCGTCGCGCGCCTGCGGCGGATGGGCGGCAACCTCGAAGAGGCGTCGATGGACCTCGGCGCGGACGGGCTCACGACGTTCCGGCTGGTGACCTTCCCGATGCTGCGTTCGGCCCTCCTGGCGGGCGGCCTGCTGGCGTTCGCCTTGTCGTTCGACGAAATCATCGTCACGACGTTCACCCTCGGGACCGGGCTGGAGACCCTGCCGATCTGGATCCTGAACAACCTGTTCCGGCCGAACCAGGCACCGATCGTCAACGTCGTGGCGGCGGTGCTGATCCTGGCCTCGACGGTGCCGGTGTATCTGGCGCAACGGCTTTCCGGCGACACGACCTCGGGCGGCCGGTTGTAGCCGCTCCTACCGAAAGGAATCCGTCGCGGCCTTGAGCGCCGCCAGCATCCCCGGATCCGTCACCGCGTGCCCGGCCGCCTCCACCAGCTCCAGCTTCGAGTCCGGCCAGGCCCGGTGCAGCTCGTAGGCCGTCGCCGGCGGGCACACCGCGTCGTACCGCCCCTGCACGATGACACCGGGAATCCCGGCGAGTTTCCCGGCCTCCCGGATCAGCTGCCCTTCCTCGAGCCACGCGCCGTGGCAGAAATAGTGCAGCGCCAGCCGGGCGAACGTGACAGCGAAGTCCGGTGAGGCGTACTGGTTGCGGAAGGCCGGATCCGGGCGCAGGCAGACGATCGCGCCCTCCCAGGCGCTCCACGCGATGGCGGCGCGCTCCCGGATCGCCCGATCGGGGTGATAGACGAGCTCGCGATAGGCCGAAAGAGGGTCGTCGCGGCGGTCTTCGGGGATCGGGGCGAGGAACGCTTCCCACTCCCGGGGGAAGAGGTTCGCCGCGCCGCCGTTGTAGATCCAGTCGAGTTCACTCCGCCGGACGGTGAAGACGCCGCGCAGGATGATCTCGCTGACGCGGCTTGGGTGGGTCTCGGCGTAGGCGAGGGCGAGGGTCACGCCCCACGAGCCGCCGAAGAGCTGCCATTGGTCGAGATTCAGCCGTTCGCGCAGCTTTTCCATGTCCGACACGAGATGCCAGAGGGTGTTGGCAGACAGGTCGACGTCCGGCGTGCCGATGTGCGGAGTGCTGCGGCCGGCACCGCGCTGGTCGAACAGGATGATCCGGTAGGCCTCGGGGTCGAAATGCCGCCGCGCCATCGAGGAGATGCCGCTACCAGGGCCTCCGTGCAGGACGACCACGGGTTTGCCGTCCGGGTTCCCGGCTTCCTGGCAGTAGATCCGGTGCCCGTCGCCGACGTCGAGCATGCCCTCGGCGCGCACGTGGATCGGCGGGTACAGGTCGTCCATAAGGACACTCTGCCCGAATCGGCGAGTGTCCGAAGGGTGGGGGCCCGCCCCCGCCGCCGGGCTGAGCGGGCCCCCGGTCTTCGGTCGCGTCAGCAGCCCGCCGTGGCGGCCACGTTCGCGAATCCCTTCCCGGCGCCGGTCACCTTGTTGCTCGCGCAGACCTTGTTCCCCGTCGCGGCCTTCACGAGATAGAAGCCGTACGCGTAGCTGGACCGCACGTCCGCGGTGTTGCCGGAAAAGGTGTTGCCGCGGCCCCAGCCGTCGAGCTGGACATGGACCTCGAAGCCGCCGAAATTCGCGTCGTGCACGAAGACCTTGCTGCCCCGGTTGTCCGCGACCACGTAGTTGTTGCCCTTCATGTCCACCCAGCTGTCGGCGAAGTGCTCGCCGCTCTGCCCGGTGCCGTCGAAGACGTTGCCGCGCAGTTCACCGCCGGTGGTGCCTTCTTTGATGTCGATCGACTCGGCTCGCACGTTCGGGCCGATCTTGTTGTTCAGCGCCTTGTTGCGGTCGCTCCGGTCGGGTGTGCCACCGGGCCAGTTGCCCTTCGCGGAGCCGAAGTAGATGCCTTCGCCGTAGCCCGCGTACTCGCGGCCGGTGTCGGTCACCTCGGAGTTCTTCACGACGTTGTCGGTGCTCGTGTACTGGAAGTGGATGCCCTCGTGGCCGACGCCGGTGACCTTGATGCCGTCGACGACGGTGTTCTTGACGCCTGTCGCCATCAGGCCCTTCTGGCCACCGGTGAGGGTGAAGCCGGTCAGGTTCCAGTAGCTGCCCGTGAGTTCCAGCGTGCGCCCGGCGGAGGCCTTGATCACCGCGCTTCGCGGCCCCTTCAGGGTGATACGGCTGCTCGACGTGCCGCTCTTCGCCGCCTTGAAGTTGCCCGTGAAGGTCTTGTCGGCCGCGAGTTCGATGACGGTTCCCGGAGTGACCGAAGCGAGCGCCGCCGTGAGCTGCTCCGAAGTCGCTACGCGGACCGTCGCGGCCTGTGCGGGGTACGCCGCCAGCGTGGACAGCAGGGCGGCACCGGTCGCGATGGCCAGAACCCGCTCACGAACACGCATCCGTGGTCCTCCTCGTCGAGGGATCGAAGCTCGGTCGTGGCGGCGACGGGCTAGACGTTAAGCCTCTTTACGAATGCGCGTCAAGGACATGATTGAAGTTCATGTATGTGAACGACTAAAGGAGGGTCGCCCTGCGCGGCCCTCCGGAAAAGAGAGCAAGGGACCTTTGCTACCGCCCTCTGGCGGTACTGACTTGACCGTGTGGATCTTGGTGCGTTGGACGACCCGAAATCCACACGGTGACCGCGGGGGAGCAAGGGACCTTTGCTACCGCGCTCCCCGGCGGCCGGAGTGGTAGCAAAGGTCCCTTGCTCTCTTTTTGCAGGTCAGAGGCGGGTCAGTCGTGGAACGAGTGCTCCGGAGCCGGGAACTCGCCTCGCCGGACGTCCTCCGCGAACGCCGTCGCGGCCCCCGCCAGCACGTCGGCGAGGTCCGCGTACTTCTTCACGAAGCGCGGGGTCCTGCCGCGCCGAAGCCCGGCCATGTCCTGCCAGACGAGCACCTGCGCGTCGCAATCCGGCCCGGCGCCGATGCCGACGGTCGGGATCTTCAGTTCGTGCGTGATCCGCTTCGCCGCTTCGGCCGGCACCATCTCCATGACGACCGCGAAGGCGCCGGCCTCCTCCAGGGCGAGCGCGTCGGCGAGCAGCGCTTCGGCCGCTTCGCCGCGCCCCTGGACTCGATAGCCGCCCAGATTGTGTTCACTCTGCGGGGTGAATCCGATATGTCCCATCACGGGGACACCGGCCGACGTCAGCGCCTCGACGTGGGGAGCGAATTTCCGCCCGCCTTCGAGTTTCACCGCGTGCGCGCGGCCTTCCTTCATGAACCGCACCGAGGTTTCCAGTGCCTGCTGCGGCGAGAGCTGATACGAGCCGAACGGCAGATCGGCCACGACCAGCGCCCGCTTCACCGATCGGGTCACCGCCCGGACCAACGGCAGCAGCTCGTCCACCGTCACCGGAAGCGAAGTGTCGTAACCGAAGACGTTGTTCGCCGCGGAATCCCCGACGAGCAGCACGGGAATGCCCACTTCGTCGAACAGCGCGGCGGTGTACATGTCGTAGGCGGTGAGCATCGGCCACGTTTCGCCGCGCTCTTTCATGTCACGAAGATGATGTACGCGGACCTTCTTCCCAGAGGTGGCCTGGGGCGCCGCGCCGGTCCCGTACGGAGCCGCGAGCTCGCCGGAATCCTTTTCGGTGGCAGACATCCTTGTCGACCGTCCTTCCCTCGAGGCCTCGAAGAGGTCCCCGGGTCGTGGAGCTGAACAGGCCAAGCCTGACATGCCGATATGACCGTCCCAAGGCCCTGCGACCAGCTTCACACAGCGCCGTCACACCCGCGAATGAGGAAATTCAGACCAGAGGATGATGATCGTTGACAACCACGCAGGGTTGTGTGACGTCAAGTAAGTACAGCTGTCGATCTCCTGTGTGTACCGCGAAGGACCAGAATGGCAAACCCAGTGCGCCGAGTCGCGCCGTGGAAGGCGAGGGCGGGCGGGATCGTCGCCACCCTCGTGCAGCTCGCGGCCGTGTTCTCGGTGATCCTCCTGCTCGCCGGCGGGGTGAAGGGGCCGGTGCTCAGGACGGGTGACATCGCCTTCTCGGCATTGAGCATCCCGACGAACGCGAGCCTCGTGATCGTCCTGCTGCTGGTCGTCCTCGGTGCAGCGCTCCGCCGCCGCAAACGCGCCGCGCTCTACACGCTGCTGCTGTTCCAGGTCGGTGGGCTGGCGGTGACGCTGGCCTTCCAGGCCGCGCTCCTGTGGTGGCCCGAGCTGCTGAAACTCGGTCCGTGGCAGGTCCGGCACATTCCGCACCAGGTGTGGGTGCTGGCCATCGCCGACCTGATCTCCCTCGGCATGATCGCGCTGCTCTGGATCCTGCGCCCGGCGTTCCCCGCCCGGCTGGCGCCCGGCGCGTGGCGCGACGGACTCACCGTTCTGTTCGGTGGCCTGGCCGCGGTCATCCTCGTCGGCTGGGGCTTGAGCGAAGCCTTTCCCGGTCGTCTCGCCGACACCTGGGAGCGTTTCGCCTGGGTCGTCAACCACACGACCGGAGAGAACATCCAGCTTCGCAGGGTCGGCATCGGCGAAGGCCCGGCCTGGCTCGACCTCGTTCTCGACCTCAGCGCGACAGCCGTCGCGACGGCCGCGTTGTACACGCTCTTCCGCGGGGTGCGTAGCCGTCGCTTGAGGACAGACGAGGAAGAACTGCGCGTACGTCGTCTTCTTGCCGAACACGGCGAAGACGACTCTTTGGGTTATTTCGCCACCAGGCGCGAGAAGAGCGTCGTCTTCTCGCCCAACGGCCGCGCCGCTGTGGCCTACCGCGTGCTCGCGGGCACCAGCGTCGCGAGCGCGGACCCCATCGGTGATCCCGACGCCTGGCCCGACGCGGTCCGCGCCTGGCTGAACGAAGCGCGCACCTACGGCTGGACGCCCGGCGTGCTCGGCGCGAGTGAACGTGGCGCGAAGGTCTACGCCGACGCGGGCCTGCGCGCGCTGGAAATAGGTGACGAAGCCGTCCTCGACGTCCGCGACTTCAGCCTCGCCGGGCCGGAACGGCGCTCGGTCCGGCAAGCGGTCAAACGGATCGAACGGGCCGGGTACACCACGAAAGTCCGCCGGCACAGCGAAATTCCGGCCGAGGAAATGGCCAAACTCCTGCTGCACGCGCAGCAGTGGCGCGGAGCGGAAACCGAGCGTGGCTTCTCGATGGCGCTCGGCAGGCTCGGTGATCCGAGCGACGGTCGCAGCGTGATGGTGGAGGCGTACGACGCCAAGGGCGAGCTTCGCGGCATGCTGTCGTTCGTGCCGTGGGGCCGTCGCGGTCTGTCGCTCGACCTGATGCGACGCGACCGCGACGCCGAAAACGGGCTCAACGAATACATGGTCGCGGAGGTCGTCGCGGCGAGCTCACGCCTTGGCGCACAACGGATTTCACTGAACTTCGCGATGTTCCGCGCCGTCTTCTCCGAGGGGGAGCGGATCGGCGCGGGCCCGGTGCTGCGCGCATGGCGTGGCGTCCTCAGCATGGCGTCGCGCTTCTTCCAGCTCGAATCGCTCTACCGGTCCAACGCCAAGTACGGCCCCGGCTGGGAGCCGCGTTTCCTGTGCTACTCCTCGGCTCGACGGCTGCCGCGGGTCGGCATCGTGGCCGGCGCGCTCGAAGGATTCGTCCCGACGGGACGGTCGGGACGAGCGCTGAAACTGGAGACCGTCACCGACGAATTCGTCGCCGAGGTCCACCGCATCGAAGCCAACGCGGCCACCCCCGCGCCGAAACAGGTGCGGCGCCCCGATCAGGTCCGGGTGCGGATGGCGAAGCTGGATCGCCTGCGGGAAGCCGGGATCGATCCCTATCCGGTCGGTTTCGCCCGGGAGGACCAGCTCGGCGACGTCGTGTCGAAGTTCGGTGATCTGGGCCCGGACACCCACACCGGTCATCGGGTCCGAGTCGCGGGGCGGGTGCTCGCGATGCGTAATCTCGGCGGGCTGTGTTTCGCGCGGGTCAAGGATTTCAGCGGTGAGATCCAGCTGATGCTCGACGCCTCCGTACTCGACCCCAGCGGCTGGCGGCGGGGCGTCGACCTCGGCGACCACGTCGGCGTGAGCGGGCAGGTCGTGACGTCCCGGCGCGGTGAGCTTTCCGTGCTCGTCGACGAATGGACCGTCACGGCGAAGAGCCTGCATCCGTTGCCGGACAAGCGAAAGGGCCTCACCGACCCGGAGACGCGGGTGCGGCAGCGCTACCTGGACCTCGCGGTGAACCCGGATTCGACGGCGATGCTGCGGATGCGCTCGACCGTGGTGCGCGCGGTGCGGGAACGGCTGCATCAGGGCGACTACCTCGAAGTCGAAACGCCGATGCTGCAGACCGTGCACGGCGGCGCCAACGCGCGTCCGTTCATCACGCATATCAACGCCTACGACATGCGGATGTACCTCAGGATCGCCCCCGAGCTCTACTTGAAGCGGTTGTGCGTGGCCGGCGTCGAGCGCGTTTTCGAACTGAACCGGAACTTCCGCAACGAAGGCGTCGACGCGACGCACAACCCCGAATTCACCATGCTGGAGGCGTACCAGGCGTACGCCGACTACAACACGATGCGGACGCTGACGCGCGAACTCGTGCAGTGCGCCGCGGAAGCCGCGTACGGCGCGCAGGTCGTTCGCCGTCCGGGGCCGGACGGGACGGTCGTCGAATACGACATCTCCGGCGACTGGCCGGTGATCCCGGTGCACGAAGCCGTCTCGGCGGCGCTCGGGGAGACGATCGACGCGAGCACCTCGGTCGCCGACCTCCAGCGGTTCTGCCGCGCGGCGGGAGTGCCGGTGAACGAGGAGGCCGGGCACGGCGATCTCGTGCTCAAGGCACACGAGCACCTGGTCGAAGGCGCGACGGTGCTGCCGACGTTCTACACCGACTACCCGACCGACGTGTCGCCGCTGACCCGGCAGCATCGCGTGGATCCGCGGCTGGCCGAACGCTGGGATCTGATCGCGTTCGGCTCCGAGGTCGGCACGGCCTACACCGAGCTGACCGACCCGCTCGAACAACGGCGGCGGCTGGAGGCCCAGTCGCTGCGCGCGGCGAGCGGGGACGTCGAGGCGATGGAGCTGGACGAGGACTTCCTGCTCGCGCTCGAACACGGCATGCCGCCGACCGGTGGGCTCGGGATCGGTGTCGACCGGCTGCTGATGATGCTGACCGGGGCGTCGATCCGGCAGACGGTGCTGTTCCCGTTCGTCCGGCCGCAGGGATAGCCGGGGGAGCAAGGGACCTTTGCTCCCACTTCTCTCAACATCGAGACAAACGGGAGCAAAGGTCCCTTGCTCTCTTTCCGCAGGTGGGAGCGATCACTGTGTGGATTTCGGGTCGTCCAACGGACCAAAATCCACACGGTCGGTGCTCCCCGCTACGCGGAGTAGGAGGTGGTGTGTGGATATAGGGACACTCAACGTCTCTATATCCACACACCCATCGCGGCGACGACCCGTGATAGCAAAGGTCCCTTGCTCTCTTCCTGGCCGAATCGCCCCAGCAAGCCGCCATCGGATGCCATGATCCCCTCCTCAACGGAAGGAGCCGCCATGGCTGGAAACGTTCCCCCGGTCGCCGACGAGCGCGAGGGTCTCCTCGCCTACCTCGAGCAGCAGCGCCACGTCCTGCGGATCGCGGCGCACGGCCTTACCGAAGAACAGGCCAGAGCCGTCCCCACCAGAAGCTCGCTGAGCGTCGGCGGCCTGATCAAGCACACCGCGTTCACGGAAGACGGCTGGATCGACATCCTGCTCCAGAAGCCCTCGAAGCCGATGGACGAAGCGATGAAGGAGTACGAAGCCGGCTACGTGATGGCTGAAGGCGAGACGCTCGAAGACGTGTTCGCGCGCTACGACGAGGTCGCCCGCCGAACCGCGGACGTCATCGCCGGTATAGCCGACCTCGGCCAGCCGGTCCCGGTGCCGAAGGGCGTGCCCTGGTATCCGCAGGACGTCGACGCGTGGTCGGTCCGCTGGGTGCTGCTCCACCTCATCGAGGAGACCGCGCGCCACGCCGGGCACGCCGACATCATCCGCGAGCACATCGACGGCGCGACGGCGATCCCGCTGATGGCCGCCGCGGAAGGCTGGCCGGAGACGCCCTGGCTCAAGCCCTGGTCGCCTGCCCAAGGCGACTAGAACAAGGTCGGTTCGTCCGCCAAAGCGCCTTCGATGACCAGCATCCGGCGCTTGGTGGCGACCCCTCCGCGCGCGGAGAAACCGCCGTCCTTGCCGCCGGCGGCGAGTACGCGGTGGCACGGCACGATGATCGGGAACGGGTTCCGGCCCATCGCCTGCCCCACGGCCTGCGCGCCGCCGGGCATGCCGAGGATGTTCGCGATGTCGCCGTACGTCAGTGTCTTGCCCGCGGGGATGGTGCGGATGAACTCGTAGACCCGGTGGTGGAAGTCCGGTACTCCTTCGTAGTCGAGGCCGACGCCGGTGAGGTCCGTGCGCTTGCCGTCCATCAACGAGACGATCCCGTCGATCGCGCGCTGGATCTCGCCCGGCGGTGTGGATTCGGTGGCTTCGGGAAGGCGCGCGGTCAGTCGCGCCCTCGTCTTCTCTTCACTGCCCTCGGGGAGCTGGACCGCGACGACCCCGCGTTCGCTCCATGCGATGCCACAGTCGCCGATCGCGGTGCCGAACACGGAATAGCCCGGTGCCGTCATGTGCCCAGGGTACGAGAGCGGTCCGACAGTTTCGGGTTCACCGCCATGCCGCGGTGCCGCCGGAGCCGTGGCTGCGGTAGGAGTATGCACATGAGCGACCTCGTGCTTGATCACCTCGTCTACGCCGGGCCGGACCTCGAAGAGGCCGTCGCGCGCGTCGCCGAGCTGACCGGCGTCACGCCGGTACGCGGCGGAAGGCATGTCGGGTTCGGTACGGCCAACTATCTGGCCGATCTGGGCGCCGGCGCCTATCTCGAGGTGGTCGGCCCCGACCCGGACCAGCCCGAGCACATCGGGCCGCGTCCGTTCGGTATCGACGAGCTGACCGCGCCGGCCCTGGTCACCTGGGCCGCACGGGTGGAAGGCATCGACACGGCGATCGCCGAAGCGCGTGAACGTGGTTACGACCCGGGCGAAGCGTCCGAGATGTCGCGGACCACCGACGACGGCGAACTGCTGACCTGGCGTCTCACCGGTGCCGGCAATCTCGGCGGGCTCGCGCCCTTCCTCATCGACTGGGGGAGCACCCCGCATCCGACGACGCGGGAGCTCCCGTCGATCCCGCTGCTCATGGTCACCGGCGTCCACCCCGAGCCCGCCGCGGTCGAATCCGCGGTCCGCGCGCTCGGGATGGACATGCTCGTCCGGCGTGACACGAAGCCCGGCCTGGTGGCCGTGCTGACGAACTCAGCGGGGAAGCAGGTCGCGCTGAGCTGAGCGGGTCACGACGGTGCCCTCCCGCCAGCCGTTGGTCATCGGCAGCCGCCGGTCCCGCCCGAACGCCTTGAAGGTGATCTTGGTGCCCGGCGGGTACTGGCGGCGCTTGTATTCGGCCTTGTCGACCATCCGCACCACGCGGTCGATGGTCTCCGGCTCGAAGCCCGCGTCGACCAGGTCGACGTAACCGCGGTCGCCCTCGATGTAGTCGTCGAGGATGTCGTCGAGCATCAGGTAGTCGGGCAGCGAATCGCTGTCCAGCTGACCCGGCCGCAGTTCGGCCGACGGCGGTTTGGTGATCGAGTTCTCCGGGATCGGCGGGGTTTCGCCGTTCTTCTCGGCTTCCGCGTTGCGCCACTTGGCCAGATGCCAGACGTGCGTCTTGAACAGGTCCTTGATCGGCGCGAAGGCCCCGACGGCGTCGCCGTAGATCGTCGAGTAGCCGACGGCGAGTTCGGTCTTGTTCCCGGTGGCGAGCACGAGGTGACCGTCCTGGTTGGACAGTGCCATCAGCAGCATGCCGCGGACGCGGGCCTGGATGTTCTCCTCGGCGAGGCCGGTCAGCTGAAGCTGCTCGACGTAGACCTTGACCATGTCCGCGATCGGCTCGACGCGATAGTGCGCGCCGATCCGGCGGGCGAGATCTTCGGCGTCGCCCTTCGAGTGCTCCGAGGAGTACTCCGAAGGCATCGAAACGCCGTAGACGTTGTCGCCGCCCAGCGCGTCGGCGGCCAGCGCCGCCACGACCGCGGAGTCGATGCCGCCGGAGAAGCCGAACGTCACCGACGAGAAGCCGTTCTTGTGCACGTAGTCGCGAAGGCCGACGACGAGTGCGTGCCACACCTCGGCCTCGTCCGACAGCGGCTCGCTGATCGCGGACTCGGTGCGCGGGGTGTACGCCGGGACGGGCTCCTCGCTGAGCACGCGGCGCTTCACCCGCAGGCCCTCGAACTCGCCCTCGGCGGTGTGCCCGCCCGACTCGAGATCCGTGTCGACGACGAGCAGGTGCTCGACGAACTGCGGCGCGCGCGCCAGCAGCCGTCCGTCCGCGCCGACCACGATCGAGTCGCCGTCGAAGACCAGGTCGTCCTGACCGCCGACCTGGTTCGTGTACACCAGCGGCGCCCCGGCCTCGGCCGCGCGGCGCGCGATCAGCGGCAGGCGGATGTCATCCTTCGCGCGCTCGTAGGGTGAAGCGTTGGGCGCGACCACGAGGTCCACGCCGGCCTTGCCCAGCGCGGAGATGGGGCCGCCGTCCTGCCAGACGTCCTCGCAGATCACCATGCCGACGTCGACACCGTGGAAGCGGACGACCTCGAGGTCGTGGCCCGGCTTGAACCAGCGGTGCTCGTCGAAGACGCCGTAGTTGGGCAGGTGGTGCTTGAACTGGCGGGCGACCACTTCGCCGCGATAGAGCGCGGCCGCCGCATCGCGCGGGCCGGCCTCGTCCAGATCGAGATAGCCGATGTAGGTGAGCACCTCGCCGCAGCCGGCTTCTTCGAGCCGCCGCGCGAGCACGTCCACCATCTGCTTCGAGGCGGAGGCGAAAGTCGGGCGGAGGGAGAGGTCCTCGACGGGATAACCGGTGAGGGACATCTCCGGGAAGACGACGATATGGGCGCCTGCTTCGGCGGCTTTGCGAGTCCACTCGACGGTGAGCTCGGCGTTGCCTTCGAGGTCCCCGACGGTGGTGTTGACCTGGGCCAGTGCGATGCGCAGTTGCGGCATGCCGACATTCTCACCCACCGGCGCCCGCGGGGACGACCGGATGTGCCGAATCGCCCACCTGGGGTCCGGCCGGGCGAAAAGAGAGCGGGGGACCTTTGCTCCCACTTCTCTCAACGTCGAGAGAAACGACAGCAAAGGTCCCCCGCTCCCCGCGCGCTACTTGCGCTTGATCATGCTCCGCACCTTCTTGATGGTCTGCTCGAAGTCGGAGTCGAACGGGTTGTCGTGCACCAGGTAGGTCCACGTCGTGTTCGCCCGCCGCACGCCCGCGTCACCGAGGTCGATCCCGTTCTCGGTGATCTCGGCCTCCTCGAGCGTCTTCGCCGCCCGCTCGGCCGCCTCCGGGATGATCTTGTGGAACTCGGGGATCGCCGCGCGGTGGAACTCGTCGATCGGCGTCTCCCGCGCCAGCGCCCGCAGGTGGATGCTCTCCCGCACGTCGGTCAGGAACGCCAGGTGGTCCGACCACAGCTGGTCGATGTGGAACAGCAGCACCTCACGGCACAGCTGCTCGACGCGGGCCTCGTCGTCGACAGCCTCCGAAAGCTCCTTGAACTTCTCCGGGTGCGCCTTCTCCAGCACCTCCGCCGCGTGCTTCGTCCGCAGCACCTTGTCCCGGTGCTCCAGCAGCTCGCCGCGCTGCCGCTCGATCAGCCGCGTGTAGCGCCAGGTGTTCCGGTGGATCTCCAGGTCGACGCCCTCGGCCACGCGCTGCGCGTGGTTGATCTGCCGCAGCGCCGCCGGGTCGGTGATCTCGCCGCTGCCCACGTCGGAGCTGATGCCCTCGGGGATGTCCGGCGCGTTCGACAGCACGAGCTCGTCGTTCAAGCTGGCGAAGAACACCGCACTGCCCGGGTCGCCCTGGCGTCCGGACCGGCCGCGCAGCTGGCCGTCCAGCCGGCTCGACGGGTAGCGGGCGGTACCGATCACGTGCAGGCCGCCCAGCTCGACGACCTCGTCGCGGCCTTCGCCGTCCTTGCCACCCAGCCGGATGTCGGTGCCTCGGCCTGCCATCTGGGTCGAGACGGTGACCGCGCCCTTCTTTCCGGCGTCGGCGATGATCGCGGCTTCCTCTGCGTCATTACGCGCGTTGAGGACGACGCATTCGAGGTCGACCTTCGCCAGCTTCTCGGCCAGCTCTTCGGATTCGGCGACGTCCTGGGTGCCGACGAGGATCGGCCGCCCGGTCTCGTGCACCCGCCGGATCTCCTCTTCGATCGCGCGCAGCTTCTGCGACGGCGATCCGAAGATCCGGTCCTCCTGGTCCTCACGGATGTTCGGCGTGTTCGGCGGGATGACCGCGACCTCGAGTTTGTAGAACTCGCGCAGCTGCTCGGCGACCGCGACCGCGGTACCGGTCATCCCCGCGACCTCCGGGTACCGCGCGAGCAGCGCCTGCACGGTGATCGAGTCGAGGATCTCGCCGCGGTCGGTCGCCTTGACCTGCTCCTTGGCCTCGACGGCCGCCTGGAGGCCGTCCGGCCAGCGCTGAAGTTCCGCGACGCGGCCGCGCGCGGCGTTGATGAGCTGCACCTTGCCGTCGCGCACGAGGTAGTCGACGTCGCGGGTGAGCAGGGCGTGCGCGTGCAGCGCCACGTTCACCGCGGGCAGCCTGTCCGAACCCGTCTCGTCGTAGAGGTTGATGTCGTCGCCGAGGGCCTTCTCGACCACCGACGCGCCCGCCTTGGTCAGCCACGCGTTGCGGCCGTCGGCGTCGGTCTCGTAGTGCAGCCCGAGCCGAAGCCGCCGGACGATGTTCGCGACCTCTTCGTCGGCGTCGGTGTGGTCGATCGACCCGGCCATCACCAGCGGCACGCGGGCCTCGTCGACCAGCACGGAGTCCGCCTCGTCGACGATCGCGACCTCGGGCTCGCGCTGGACCAGGTCCTCCTCGCGGGTCACCAGCCGGTCGCGCAGCACGTCGAAGCCGATCTCGCTGACGGCGCCGTACGTGACCTCCTTCGCGTACGCCTCGCGACGCTCGTCGCGGGAATGCGCGGGCTCGACCCAGCCGACGGAGACACCGAGCAGGTCGTAGATCGGGCCCATCCACTCCGCGTCACGACGGGCGAGGTAGTCGTTCACCGTGACGACGTGGACGTGCTTCCCGCGCAGGGCGTACCCGGCACCGGCCAGCGCACCCGCCAGCGTCTTGCCCTCACCGGTCTCCATCTGCACGATGTGCCCGCTGAGCAGGCCCATCGTGCCCAGCAGCTGGACGTCGAAGGCACGCTCGCCGAGCGCCCGCCGCGCGGCCTCGCGACCGAGCGCGCAGACCTCGATCAGCTGGTCGTTGCCGAAGGAAGACGCTTCCCGAAGCTTGCCGGCCCGCTCTGTCAGCTCCTCGTCGGAGAGCTTCTCCAACTCGGGCTCGAGCTTCTCGATGGCCGGCAGCAGCGCTTCGTAGCGGGTCAGCTCGACGCTGCCCGGCCGCTGGATGATCCGGCGCAGCTTCTTGCCCACCCGGCTGATCAGTGCTGCCACCCCTGTGCTCCCGTCTGTTCTTCTGCCGTCCGCACCCGTACCACCAACGCGGTGGTGGTGCGGCCGAGTTCCACGGCCGATGGCACGATCCAACCGTGTCCACTCATGTCAGCGCCAGGTCCCGTGCCCGTCGATTCGCCGCGATCACGCTGTCCGGCCTGCTCGCGGTCACCGTCGCCGCGTGCTCGTCGGGAGAGGGTAGAACCCAGCCGCCGCCTCCGGCCACCGAGTCGCACGCCCCGACCGGGCAGGTGCCCGCCGGACTCGAGAAGTTCTACGGACAGAGCCTGACCTGGGCCGACTGTGCACCCTACGCGACATCCGATGACGCGAAAGCGGCGTTTCGAGTGAAGGACGCACAGTGCGCGCGGCTGACCGTCCCGCTCGACTACGCGAAACCCGAAGGCGACTCGATCACGCTCGGCCTGCTGCGCCGGAAGGCGCTGGAAACCGACGAAAGGATTGGCGCGCTCGTGGTCAACCCCGGCGGCCCCGGCGCCTCCGGGATGCAGGCCGCGGCCGGTCTCGCCTCCCGGACCGCGACGAACGAGCTGGGCAAACGCTTCGACATGGTCGGTTTCGACCCCCGCGGCATCGGCGCGAGCCAGCCTCAGATCCGCTGCCTGTCCGATGCCGAACGCGACGCGGACCGCGCGGACGACAGCGAGACCGACGGCTCACCCGAGGGAGTGAAAAAGCAGGAGACCGAGTCCCAGGACTTCGCGGCGAAGTGCGCCGAGCGGACCGAACACGGCGCCGCGATGCTCGCGAACCTGGGCACGCGCGACGTCGTCAAGGACATGGACATCCTGCGCTCGGTCCTCGGCGAACCGAAGCTGAGCTACCTCGGCTACTCCTACGGGACGCGGATCGGATCCGCCTACGCCGAGGCGTTCCCGGCGAACGTCCGCGCGCTGGTGCTCGACGGAGCCGTCGACCCGGAGCAGGACGCGGTGGAGTCGCTGGTCGCGCAGGGACAGGGCTTCGGCAAGGCGTTCGGGGAGTTCTCGAACTGGTGTGCCGCACGCGAAGACTGCGCCCTCGGCCGCGACGCCGCCGGCGTGACGAAGGCGTTTCAGGATCTGGTGCGCCCGCTGATCGATTTCCCGGTGCCGGTCAGCGACGGCCGGAAGCTGTCGTACGAGGACGCGACGACAGGCGTGATACAGGCCCTCTACCAGGAAGATCTCTGGGAACCGCTGAACTCCGCACTCAACGACCTGAAGCGCCAGCGCGGCGACGGGCTGGAGAAGCTGGCCGATCTCTACAACGAACGCGGCGCTGACGGCCGCTACGGGACGACGCAGGACGCGTTCGTCGCGATCCGCTGCGTCGACGACCCGCGGGTCACCGATCCGGCGAAGATCCTCGACGCGCAGAAGCGGTACGCGGAGGCGGCGCCGTTCCTCGACGACGGCAGGCCGGACGGTTCCGCGCGTGATGCCTGCGCCTTCTGGCCGGTGCCGAACACGTCCGAACCGCACCAGCCGAACGTCGAAGGGCTGCCGAAGACGCTGGTCATCTCGACGACGAACGACCCGGCGACCCCCTATCAGGCGGGCGTCAACCTCGCGAAAGCGATCAAGGGAGCTTTGCTCACGTTCGAGGGCAACCAGCACACCGTGTTCCTCCAGGGTGTGTCGTGCGTCGACCGGATCGGCATCGATTACCTGGTGAACGGCGCCCTGCCGGACGAGGGCACGCGCTGCGCCGCCAAGTAACGAGTTCGGCGCGAAGGCCCCATGAGCGGCCGGGACGCTGCGAAGATCGCGAGATGAGCCTTCGCCGCGTCCCGGCCGTGCTCGTTGCCGTCGTGCTCGTCGCCTCGTGCACGACGCAGCAGCCGCAACAGCCACAGCCGGCGCCGTCGCCGACCACCACGGCGTCGCCCACTCCGGACCCGAAGGCGCTCGAGAAGTTCTCCGAGCAGAAGCTGGCGTGGGGTGCGTGCGCGTCCCACACGGACAAGGCGTTCGACTGCGCGAAGCTCACCGTGCCGCTCGATTACCTGAAGCCGGACGGCGAGACGATCTCGATCGGCGTCCTCCGGCACAAGACGAAGAACACCGGCCGTCGGATCGGCTCCCTCGTGCTCAACCCGGGCGGCCCCGGTGGCTCTGGCGTCTCGGCCGCGGCGCGGATCGCGAAGTCCCGGCCCGCGGCGGAGCTGGCCGAACGCTTCGACATCGTCGGATTCGATCCGCGCGGAGTGGGGACCAGCGAGCCGAAGCTCGTCTGCCTCACCGATGCCGAACGCGACGCGGACCGAGCGGAGGATTCGGAAAGCGACTCGACGCCCGATGGTGTCGCGAAGCAGCTCGCTGACGCCAAGGCGTACGCCGCGAAGTGCGCCGAGCGCACGAAGCACGGTACGGAGCTCCTCGCCAACATCGGGACCAGGGACGTCGTCCGCGATCTCGACGTCCTGCGTTCGGCTCTCGGTGACGAGAAGCTCAGCTACCTGGGCTTTTCCTACGGCACGCAGATCGGGACCGCCTACGCCGAGGCCTATCCGGACAAAGTGCGGGCGTTGCTCCTCGACGGTGCGGTCGATCCCCGACTCGACACCGCCGAGTCGCTGGTCACGCAGATGGCCGGGTTCCAGAACACCTTCGCCGAATTCGGCAAATGGTGCGCCGCTCGCGCGGAATGTGCGCTCGGCCGGGACGCGGGCGCGGTGACGAAGGCGTTCCAGGACCTGGTGCGGCCGCTGATCACCGAACCGGTGCCCGCCGGGACCCGCAAGCTCTCGTTCGAGGACGCCATCACCGGGACAAGCGCCGCGCTGTACTCGCAGGACGCTTGGAAGTTCCTCAACGACGGGCTCGCCGAGCTGAAGCGGGGGAGCGGCAAGACCCTGGTCGCGCTCGCGGACAACTACTACGGCCGCGAGACGGACGGCAGGTACACCGGCATCCTCGACGTGTACTTCGCGGTCCGCTGCGTCGACAGCACGCGGATCGCCGACAGGCAGGTCATCGAAGGCGCCCACCAGCGGATGCTCCAGGGCGCGCCGTTCCTCGCCGGTGGCACCCCGGACATGAGCGAGCTCGACATCTGCTCGGTGTGGCCCGTGCCCGCCAGCTCGGAGGTACACAAACCGAACATCGCCGGCCTGCCGAAGCCCCTGATCATCTCGACCACCGACGACCCCGCGACCCCGTACGCGTCCGGGGTGAACCTGGCGCGGGACCTCAAGGGAGCTTTGCTCACGTTCGAGGGAGCGCAGCACACCGTGTTCCTCGAGGGGAACGAGTGCGTCGACCGAGCAGGCATCGCCTACCTGATCGACGGCGCACTGCCCGCCCCGGACGCCCGCTGCTCCTAGCAGAGGAGCAAGGGACCTTTGCTACCACCGAGCCCGCTGACCAGGCATTTCCCGCCAAAACGGAGCAAGGGACCTTTGCTACCGCCCCGCCCCCACGACCACCGCGTTGTGCCTGGTCAACGCCAGTTCCAACATCACCGCGAACTCCTCCGGCCTCGTCGGCGGCACCTGCAGCCACACCCGCACCAGCCGCCGCGGCTCGTCCCGCGAAATCCACAGCTTCACGAACACGTCCGACCTGATCTCCGGCACGATCCCGCCGATCACCGCCGCCGGCACCTTCGCGGCGATCCGGAACGACTCGGTGTCCTGCACCCGCTCCCACCGCTCGCCGCGCAGGTCGGTCGCCCCGGTCAGCAGCCGCCGAAGCCCGCCTTCGGGCCCGAGCATCGCTTCGGGCGTGTACGGCGCCGAAGCCGGCAGCACCTGCTTCCCGCCAGGCCCGCTGAGTGTGATCTCCGAGCCCGACACCCGGTACTCGACCTTCCGCCGCCCGGAGTCGTCCTGCAGGTCGGCCTTACCGACCGCGCCACCCTCGAGGCTGACTTCGCCGTCGAGCCCGCGCACCGGCAGGCCGGTGACGACACCGTTCACCCCGAGCGTGAACCGCACGCTGCGCAACGAGACGAGGGAGTCGGCCGCCGCGCTCACGTAGTCCTGGGCAGGCGGCAACGGGGGTGACCCCGCGCAGCCGCCGATGAGCCCGATCGTGAGCAGCAGCGCCGGCACGAGGTGACGGCAGCGCATGACCGAAGCCTATGGCTTGGCCCGAATCTTTCGCACAGTGTCCTTCCGGCCGCTTTCGCTGGGCTCCGCCGCCCACGACTCTGTACCCGTGCAATCCGAGACCCGGCTCCACCGCGCGTGGTTCGTCGCCGCCGCCGCCTTCATCGCCCTGCTCGCCGCCGCCGGTTTCCGCGCGGCCCCCGGCGTGCTCATCGACCCGCTCCACAACGAGTTCGGCTGGTCGCGCGCGACGATCGCGTCGGCCGTCTCCGTGAACCTCGTCCTCTACGGCCTCTTCTCGCCCTTCGCCGCGGCTCTCATGGAGCGCTTCGGCATGCGACGCGTCGCTTCGACGGCATTGTTCGTCGTCGCGATCGGCGCGGGCGGCACGGTGTTCATGAACGCGAGCTGGCAGCTCATCCTCTGCTGGGGCGTCCTGGTCGGCGTCGGCACCGGCTCGATGGCGATGAGTTTCGCCGCGACGGTCGCCGCCCGCTGGTTCGTCCGCAGCCGCGGCGTCGTCACCGGGGTCCTCACCGCGGCGGGCGCCACCGGCCAGCTGATCTTCCTCCCGATCGTGGCGAACCTCGCCGTCGACGAAGGCTGGCGGACGGCGTCGCTCGTCATCGCCATCGCCGCATTGGCCGTCGTGCCCGTCGTTCTCCTGGTGGTCCGCGATCACCCGTCCGATATCGGAATGACGGCTTACGGCGCGGAGCCCGGCGAAGTCGCCCCTGCCACCCGCACGGGTGGTTCCGTCCGCCGCGCGCTCTCGGTACTCGGCTCGGCAGCGCGCACGAGGACGTTCTGGCTGCTCGCCGTCGGCTTCGCGATCTGCGGCGCCACGACGAACGGCCTGGTCAGCACCCACTTCGTGCCCGCGGCGCACGACCACGGCATGCCGCAGACGACCGCCGCCGGACTGCTCGCCCTCGTCGGGATCTTCGACGTCGTCGGCACGATCGCCTCCGGCTGGCTCACCGACCGCGTCGATCCGAGGATCCTCCTCGGCGTCTATTACGCCCTTCGTGGTGTTTCGCTCGCTCTCCTCCCGCAACTGCTGAGCGGAACGGTGGAACCGAGCATGTGGGCGTTCATCGTCTTCTACGGCCTCGACTGGGTGGCGACGGTTCCGCCCACGGTCGCGCTCTGTGTCCGGCAATACGGCGCCGCCGGGCCGATCGTCTTCGGCTGGGTCTTCGCCAGCCACCAGCTCGGCGCCGGTCTCGCGGCCTTCGGCGCGGGCGCGATCCGCGATTCCTCGGGCAGCTACGCGCTCGCTTGGTACATCGCGGCGAGCCTCGCCGTGATCGCTTCGGTCGCTTCGCTGGCGATCACCAAGGCGGCCAAACCCGAACCGGTCCTCGTGGGGTGATCCACCACTTCCGGCCGAACGGCGCGTCGCGAAACATGTCGTTAACACGTTCTCGTTAGGGTGCGGCCATGGATCGCCAGCAGGAGTTCGTGCTCCGTACCTTGGAAGAGCGCGACATCCGTTTCGTCAGGCTCTGGTTCACGGATGTGCTGGGGTTTCTCAAGTCGGTCGCGGTCGCGCCCGCCGAGCTCGAGGGCGCCTTCAGCGAAGGGATCGGCTTCGACGGGTCGGCCATCGAAGGATTCGCGCGGGTCTACGAGTCCGACATGGTCGCGAAGCCCGACCCCGCCACGTTCCAGGTCCTCCCCTGGGAGACCCCGGACGGCGGCCCGTACTCGGCGCGCATGTTCTGCGACATCGCGATGCCGGATGGTTCCCCGTCCTGGGCGGACCCCAGGCACGTCCTGCGCAGGCAGCTCTCGAAGGCGGGCGAAGCGGGTTTCACCTGCTACGTCCACCCCGAGATCGAGTTCTTCCTGCTCTCCAACCTGCCGGACGACGGCAGTGAGCCCGAGCCCGCGGACAACGGTGGCTACTTCGACCAGGCCAGCCACGCGACCGCGACGCACTTCCGCCGCCACGCCATCGAGACGCTCGAGGCGATGGGGATCTCGGTCGAGTTCAGCCACCACGAGGGCGCGCCCGGGCAGCAGGAGATCGATCTCCGGTACGCCGACGCGCTGACCATGGCCGACAACGTGATGACCTTCCGCTACGTGGTCAAGGAGGTCGCGCTCACTCAGGGCGTCCGCGCGACCTTCATGCCGAAGCCGTTCACCGATCAGCCGGGTTCCGGGATGCACACCCACGTGAGCCTGTTCGAGGGCGATCGCAACGCCTTCTACGACGCGGAAGACCCGTACGAGCTGTCCGCGACGGGCAAGGCCTTCGTGGCGGGGCTGCTGCACCACGCGAAGGAGATCTCGGCGGTCACCAACCAATGGGTGAACTCCTACAAACGCCTGATCAGCGGCAGTGAGGCCCCGACGACCGTTTCGTGGGGCCGCGCCAACCGCTCCGCGCTGGTCCGGGTGCCGATGTACTCGCCGGGCAAGGCGTCGTCACGCCGTGTGGAGATCCGCACGCTCGACTCCGCGTGCAACCCCTATCTGGCGTACTCGGTCATCCTGGCCGCCGGGCTCAAAGGCATCGAGAAGGGCTACGAGCTCCCGCCTCCCGCCGAGGACAACATCTGGCAGCTCTCGGACGCCGAGCGCCGCGCGGCCGGATACGCCCAGCTCCCGCAGAACCTCGGCGAGGCACTGGCGGAGATGGAGAAATCGGAACTTCTGCCCGAAGCGCTCGGAGAGCACGTTTACGACTTCTTCCTTCGCAACAAACGTGTTGAATGGGATAACTACCGCAGCGCGGTGACCCCGTACGAGCTGCGGACCCTGCTTCCGGTTCTCTAGACGAAGGAGACCTGATGGTGCGGCGACCGGTGTTCCGAGTTCTGACGACAGTGGTCGCCGCGGCCATCGTGGCGAGTGCCGCGCCGGCGGCGTCCGCCACCGGGAAGCCACTCGATCTCGACTCCGCCGACATCCCCGCGCTCCAGGCCCGGATGTCCGCCGGACGGCTGACCGCGGTCGGTCTGACCTCGGCTTACCTCGATCGCATCCGCAAGGTCGACCGTAAGGTGAACGCGGTCATCACGGTCGATCCGGCCGCGATCGCGCAAGCCGCGGAGAGCGACGTCCGGCGTCGCGCCGGCAAGACCCGCGGACCGCTGGACGGCATCCCCGTCCTGGTGAAGGACAACGTCGACACCCGCTCCATGCAGACGACGGCGGGCTCGCGCGCGCTGCGCGGCAAGCCCGCGAAGGACGCGACCCTGATCCGCCGTCTGCGTGACGCGGGTGCGGTCGTCCTCGGCAAGGCGAACCTGTCCGAATGGGCGAACTTCCGCGCCGCCAAACCCACTTCCGGGTGGTCAGGCGTCGGTGGGCAGACGAACAACCCGTACGTGCTCGATCGCAACCCCTGTGGGTCGTCCGCCGGATCCGCCGCCGGTGTCGCCGCGTCACTCGCCCAGGTCGCGATCGGCAGTGAGACCGACGGCTCGATCGTCTGCCCGGCCGGGATGACCGCGACGGTGGGGCACAAACCGAGCCTCGGCCTGGTCAGCCGCACCGGCGTGGTGCCGATCTCGGCCGAACAGGACACCGCCGGCCCGATGGCCAGGCACGTCGTCGACGTCGCGCTGACCCTGTCCGCGCTCCAGGGCCGCGACCCGAGCGACCCCGCCACCGGCGCGTACCCGCCGAACCAGCCGACCGACTACGCCGCGCACCTACGGCCCGGTGTGCTGAAGGGTTCCCGGATCGGTCTCTGGCGCCTGCCGGTCCTCGGCCCGGACGTCGACGCGGTGATGACGAAGACCAGGAACTCGCTGGTGAAGGCGGGTGCCGAGGTCGTCGAGGTGACGCCGCCGTACCAGGCCAGGCTCAGCGAACTGGAGTTCCCGGCCCTGCTCACCGAGTTCCACCGGGACATCGATCGCTACCTGGCCACGCGCCCCGAAGGCCCGCGCGACCTCGCCGCGCTGATCGCCTACAACAGGTCCGATCCGCTGGAGCAGACCTGCTTCGCCGGACAGGAGCTTTTCGAGCAGGCGCTCGCCGCGCCCGGCCCGTCCGACCCCGGCTACCAGGCCATGCGCCGCGAGCTCACCGATCTGGCGAAACGCTCGATCGACGAGACCCTCGCGAAGTACCGCCTCGACGCGATCGCCGCGCCCACGAACCCGCCCGCCTGGAAGACCGACTGCAAGACCGGCGACAACGACGTGATCCCGTCGTCGACGCCGGCCGCCGTCTCGGGCTACCCCGCGGTGACCGTGCCGGCCGCGTTCGTCGGCGAGCTCCCGGTCGGTGTCTCGTTCATGGCGGGGCAGTGGACGGACGCCCGGGTGCTCGCCTACGCGGCCGACTTCGAACGTGTCGCGCCCGCCCGTAAACCGCCCCGCTACCTGAAGACCGTCGGATGACGGTGGTGCGTACCGGCTGACCTGCGGCGATGTCGTTAAGTGACCCCCCTGTTTTCAGGGGGTTCCGGGGCATGTAATCTTCTCTTCGTCGCCAGGAACACCGGGCCGCCGGGGCCGAAAGCCCCAAGGCAAGGAACCAGGGCCGAGCGGGTTGACACCGCGAACCGGACCAGGTAATGTTCAGCGTCGGCCCACGAGCGGCCGCCGACCCCCTACGACTAACAGCGTAGGATTCGGCATGCTCGACCAAAAGCTTGTGAATATCGCTTTGAAACAAAGCGTGTTGCTTGAGAACTCAACAGTGTGCTAGTGAACTAAGCCAGTAGAGCTTATGTATTTGAACCTCGTTTTGAGGTTCCTTTGAGAGCATTAATTGCCTCGATTGAATTCGAAGACATTGTTGGAGAGTTTGATCCTGGCTCAGGACGAACGCTGGCGGCGTGCTTAACACATGCAAGTCGAACGATGAACCGGTTTCGGCCGGGGATTAGTGGCGAACGGGTGAGTAACACGTGGGCAATCTGCCCTGTACTTTGGGATAAGCCTGGGAAACTGGGTCTAATACCGGATATGACTGAGCCTCGCATGGGGTTTGGTGGAAAGCTCCGGCGGTACAGGATGAGCCCGCGGCCTATCAGCTTGTTGGTGGGGTAATGGCCTACCAAGGCGACGACGGGTAGCCGGCCTGAGAGGGTGACCGGCCACACTGGGACTGAGACACGGCCCAGACTCCTACGGGAGGCAGCAGTGGGGAATATTGCACAATGGGCGCAAGCCTGATGCAGCGACGCCGCGTGAGGGATGACGGCCTTCGGGTTGTAAACCTCTTTCGCCAGGGACGAAGCGCAAGTGACGGTACCTGGATAAGAAGCACCGGCTAACTACGTGCCAGCAGCCGCGGTAATACGTAGGGTGCGAGCGTTGTCCGGAATTATTGGGCGTAAAGAGCTCGTAGGCGGTTTGTCGCGTCGTTCGTGAAAACTCCACGCTTAACGTGGAGCGTGCGGGCGATACGGGCAGACTTGAGTTCGGTAGGGGAGACTGGAATTCCTGGTGTAGCGGTGAAATGCGCAGATATCAGGAGGAACACCGGTGGCGAAGGCGGGTCTCTGGGCCGATACTGACGCTGAGGAGCGAAAGCGTGGGGAGCGAACAGGATTAGATACCCTGGTAGTCCACGCTGTAAACGTTGGGCGCTAGGTGTGGGCGACATCCACGTTGTCCGTGCCGTAGCTAACGCATTAAGCGCCCCGCCTGGGGAGTACGGCCGCAAGGCTAAAACTCAAAGGAATTGACGGGGGCCCGCACAAGCGGCGGAGCATGTGGATTAATTCGATGCAACGCGAAGAACCTTACCTGGGCTTGACATGCGCCAGACATCCCTAGAGATAGGGCTTCCCTTGTGGTTGGTGTACAGGTGGTGCATGGCTGTCGTCAGCTCGTGTCGTGAGATGTTGGGTTAAGTCCCGCAACGAGCGCAACCCTTATCCTACGTTGCCAGCGCGTTATGGCGGGGACTCGTGGGAGACTGCCGGGGTCAACTCGGAGGAAGGTGGGGATGACGTCAAGTCATCATGCCCCTTATGTCCAGGGCTTCACACATGCTACAATGGCTGGTACAGAGGGCTGCGATACCGCGAGGTGGAGCGAATCCCTTAAAGCCGGTCTCAGTTCGGATCGCAGTCTGCAACTCGACTGCGTGAAGTCGGAGTCGCTAGTAATCGCAGATCAGCAACGCTGCGGTGAATACGTTCCCGGGCCTTGTACACACCGCCCGTCACGTCATGAAAGTCGGTAACACCCGAAGCCCATGGCCCAACCCGCAAGGGGGGGAGTGGTCGAAGGTGGGACTGGCGATTGGGACGAAGTCGTAACAAGGTAGCCGTACCGGAAGGTGCGGCTGGATCACCTCCTTTCTAAGGAGCAACACATCCATCGTTCCCGGGATACCCGGAACCAGAGCGGTGGGGTGGCCAGGACTCAAGTGCCGAATGTGTGCTTGTTCTGGTTGCTCAAGGAATTGTGGAACTACTGGTTATGGTGTCGCCGGCTTCTGCTGGGACGCTCAAGTACTGCACTTTCGGGTGCGTGGAACGGGTGCTTCTGGGGAGTCGGAGGGATTGTTCGCTGGCATGCTGTTGGGTCCTGAGGCAACACGCCGAGGGGCTTACACGAGCTCCAGGGTTGTTTGTTTCTGGTGTGGTGTTTGAGAACTGTAGAGTGGATGCGAGCATCTTTGTGGTCAAGTTGTTAAGGGCACATGGTGGATGTCTTGGCTTCAGGAGCCGATGAAGGACGTGGGAGGCTGCGATATGCCTCGGGGAGCTGTCAACCGAGCTGTGATCCGAGGATTTCCGAATGGGGAAACCCAGCACCAGTTATGTGGTGTTACCCGCATCTGAATATATAGGGTGTGTGGAGGGAACGCGGGGAAGTGAAACATCTCAGTACCCGTAGGAAGAGAAAACAACCGTGATTCCGTGAGTAGTGGCGAGCGAAAGCGGAAGAGGCTAAACCATGCACATGTCAAGCTGTCAGGCGTTGTGTGTGTGGTGTTGTGGGACCCGCCTTGGAGGATCTGACAGTCTTCCGGGTTTGCGCGTGTGTTAGTGGAACGCCTTGGGATGGGCGACCGGAGTGGGTGAGAGTCCCGTACGCGAAAACACATGTTTGTGGACCTTGGTGGTGTTCCCGAGTAGCAGCGAGCTCGTGGAATTTGCTGTGAATCTGCCGGGACCACCCGGTAAGCCTAAATACTTCCTGAAGACCGATAGCGGACTAGTACCGTGAGGGAAAGATGAAAAGTACCCCGGGAGGGGAGTGAAAGAGTACCTGAAACCGTGTGCCTACAAGCCGTCAGAGCCCGAGCACATCTTTGTGATGTTGAGGTGATGGCGTGCCTTTTGAAGAATGAGCCTGCGAGTTAGTGCTGCGTGGCGAGGTTAACCCGTGTGGGGTAGCCGTAGCGAAAGCGAGTCTGAATAGGGCGATTGAGTCGCGTGGTCTAGACCCGAAGCGGAGTGATCTACCCATGGCCAGGCTGAAGCGTCGGTAAGACGACGTGGAGGGCCGAACCCACTTAGGTTGAAAACTGAGGGGATGAGCTGTGGGTAGGGGTGAAAGGCCAATCAAACTCCGTGATAGCTGGTTCTCCCCGAAATGCATTTAGGTGCAGCGTCACATGTTTCTCCACGGGGGTAGAGCTACTGGATGGTCTAGGGGCCTTACCGGGTTACCGAAATCAACCAAACTCCGAATACCGTGGTGTGAGAGTGTGGCAGTGAGACGGCGGGGGATAAGCTTCGTCGTCGAGAGGGAAACAGCCCAGAACACCAGCTAAGGCCCCTAAGTGTGTGCTCAGTGGGAAAGGATGTGGGATTGCCCAGACAACCAGGAGGTTGGCTTAGAAGCAGCCACCCTTGAAAGAGTGCGTAATAGCTCACTGGTCAAGTGGTCCTGCGCCGACAATGTAGCGGGGCTTAAGCACACCGCCGAAGCTGTGTCATTCATACATGTACATCCATCGCCTCCTTGAGAGTGTGATGCAGTGGTATGGATGGGTAGGGGAGCGTCCTGCATCCAGGGAAGCGGCGGCGGAAGCCAGTCGTGGAGGGTGTGGGAGTGAGAATGCAGGCATGAGTAGCGAATGCAGAGTGAGAAACTCTGCCGCCGGATGACCAAGGGTTCCTGGGCCAGGCTAATCCGCCCAGGGTAAGTCGGGACCTAAGGCGAGGCCGACAGGCGTAGTCGATGGATAACGGGTTGATATTCCCGTACCCGAGCACGTGCGCCCAGGATGAGGCGGTTGATACTAACCACCCGAAGCGCCATCCAAGACCCTTCGGGGTGGAGGGTGGTTGTGGAGCGTGGGATCTGATTCCGTAGTAGTCGAGTGATGGGGTGACGCAGGAAGGTAGCTCCGCCAGTGAGTGGTAGTACTGGTGTAAGCGTGTAGACCGGAGTGTAGGCAAATCCGCATTCCATATAGGTTGAGACGTGATGCGTAGCCGATTGAGGCGAAGTAGAGTGATCCTATGCTGCCGAGAAAAGCCTCTAGCGAGTGCGTGCACGGCCCGTACCCCAAACCAACACAGGTGGTCAGGTAGAGAATACTAAGGCGATCGGGTGAACTGTGGTTAAGGAACTCGGCAAAATGCCCCCGTAACTTCGGGAGAAGGGGGGCCAAACACTCTGAAGTCCCTTGCGGACTAGGGGTGGGTGGCCGCAGAGACCAGCGGAAAGCGACTGTTTACTAAAAACACAGGTCCATGCGAAGTCGCAAGACGATGTATATGGACTGACGCCTGCCCGGTGCTGGAACGTTAAGAGGACCGGTTAACCCTTCGGGGTGAAGCTGAGAATTTAAGCGCCAGTAAACGGCGGTGGTAACTATAACCATCCTAAGGTAGCGAAATTCCTTGTCGGGTAAGTTCCGACCTGCACGAATGGCGTAACGACTTTCCGGCTGTCTCAACCACAGGCCCGGCGAAATTGCACTACGAGTAAAGATGCTCGTTACGCGCGGCAGGACGGAAAGACCCCGGGACCTTTACTATAGTTTGGTATTGGTTTTCGGTTCGGCTTGTGTAGGATAGGTGGGAGACTGTGAAGCTGGCACGCTAGTGTTGGTGGAGTCGTTGTTGAAATACCACTCTGGTCGGATTGGGAATCTGAACCTCGGACCATGATCTGGTTCAGGGACAGTGCCTGATGGGTAGTTTAACTGGGGCGGTTGCCTCCTAAAGAGTAACGGAGGCGCCCAAAGGTTCCCTCAGCCTGGTTGGCAATCAGGTGTTGAGTGCAAGTGCACAAGGGAGCTTGACTGTGAGACAGACATGTCGAGCAGGGACGAAAGTCGGGACTAGTGATCCGGCACCACCTGGTGGAAGGGGTGTCGCTCAACGGATAAAAGGTACCCCGGGGATAACAGGCTGATCTTGCCCAAGAGTCCATATCGACGGCATGGTTTGGCACCTCGATGTCGGCTCGTCGCATCCTGGGGCCGGAGTAGGTCCCAAGGGTTGGGCTGTTCGCCCATTAAAGCGGCACGCGAGCTGGGTTTAGAACGTCGTGAGACAGTTCGGTCCCTATCCGCCGCGCGCGTAGGATACTTGAGGAAGGCTGTCCCTAGTACGAGAGGACCGGGACGGACGAACCTCTGGTATGCCAGTTGTCACGCCAGTGGCATGGCTGGTTGGCCACGTTCGGAAGGGATAACCGCTGAAGGCATCTAAGCGGGAAGCCTGTTCCAAGATGAGGTATCCCACCCCTTGTGGGTTAAGGCCCCCAACAGACCATTGGGTTGATAGGCCAGAAATGGAAGCACAGTAATGTGTTGTCGAGTTGACTGGTACTAATAGGCCGAGGACTTGCCCACAAAGATGTTACGCATCCACTCTACAGCTCTGAAACACCACACCGATCTGGAAACAGACTGTGTGTGTTGTTTCGTAGTGTTTCGGTGGTTATAGCGTCAGGGAAACGCCCGGTCCCATTCCGAACCCGGAAGCTAAGCCTGACAGCGCCGATGGTACTGCAACCGAAGGGTTGTGGGAGAGTAGGACACCGCCGGACTAACATTAAAGAAAAGGGTCCAGGCCCCGGTCGAGAACCACGAGTTCTCCCGGGGCCTGGACCCTTTTTCCATACCTGCCCCTTGCCAAGTGGTAGCAAAGGTCCCTTGCTCCCGCGGCGCCGCTCAGCAGGCCCGTCGGCCTACCGCGCGCCGCCGAACAGGCGACGAGAAGACGAGAGAAGTCGTCGTCTCCCCATAGCGCTGCATCCGCTCTACAAGCTCCTCCAACTCCGCAGTGCTCCGGCAGGCGACTCGCACCAGCCAGCACTCGTCACCCGTGACGTGATCGGCGTCGAGCACCTGGGGCAGCGCGAGAATGGTTTCGCGGAAGCGGGCCGTGTCCAAACTGCGCACCTTCGCCCGCACCATCGCCTCGATCGGTAGCCCGAGCTTCGCCACGTCGACGTTGGCCGAGTACCCGGTGATGATCCCCTTCTCCTCGAGCCGACGAACCCGCTCGGTCACCGCGGGCGCGGACAGCGACACGCGCCGACCGAGTTCCGAAAAGGTCAGCCGGCCGTCGGACTGGAGCAGTTCGAGTAGCTGCCAGTCGAGATCGTCGAGGTTCACAGAACTCCAGGTTGATCGGCGTGCCCACCAGGAAACTCCAGGCTAGCGGCCGGCGAGACCAGGATTATCCGATGTTGTGGACGATCACCTGCCAGCAGGATTGAGGCATGACGACGGAACCGCGCGTACTCATGTTTCCGGCCTTGGACAGCGCGACCGCGGCCGCGCACCTGCGCGCCGAGCTCGCCCTCGAAGTCGACCCGGATGATCTGGTCCGAGACCTCACCTCTGGTTCTCGGCAGGGGTACATCGTCGTCGAAACCCGGGCCCCTGAAGCCTTCGCGTCGGCTCGCATCCCGGGCGCGATCAACCTCCCCTATCGGGAGATGACCGCCGAGTCGGTCAGCGGCTTGGACCGCGAACTCGTCTACGTCTGCTATTGCGAGAGCATCCACTGCAATGCCGCGACCAAGGGGGCGTTGAAGCTCGCGGAGCTCGGCTTCAAGGTCAAGCGCCTCTCCGGCGGCATCGCCGCCTGGCAAGCCGCCGGCTATCCAGTCGACCGAGACGACTCGGTACCCGCTATCACCTCGACGCCCACTCCCCGCTGCGCCTGCTGACCAGAGAAGCAAGGGACCTTTGCTACCGGCACCCCGAGCGGTAGCAAAGGTCCCCTGCTCTTCCACCGGTCGTAGGCTGGGGACGTGACCGCTCTCAAGTTGCTCGTCATCCAGCCGGACGCATCAGACCCGATCGGCCCTCTCGGGGACTGGCTCACCGAGGCCGGCGCCGAGCTCGACATCCGGCTGCTGCCCGATCAGACACTCCCTACCGATCTGGACGGGTACGCGGGCGTGGTATGCCTCGGTGGTGGGATGGGCGCCAACGACGACGGCGAGCATCCGTGGTTGGCGGACGTGCGGAAGCTTCTTTCGAAGGCCGCGGGTGCGCGCATCCCGACGCTCGCGATTTGCCTCGGTGGTCAGCTGCTGGCTGTGGCGCTGGGCGGCAGCGTCGCCACAGGTGATCAAGGGCCTGAGGTCGGCCCCAGCCTTGTGTCCAAGAAGGACGCTGCCTGGACCGACCCGCTCTTCGCGGACTTACCGCTGATGCAGGACGTCCTGCAGTTTCACAACGACGCGATCACCCGGCTGCCCGCAGGTGCCGAGCTTCTCGCCTCCTCGCCGCGGTACGCCTACCAGGCTTTCCGATTCGACCGTTGTGCCTACGGTGTCCAGTTCCATATCGAGACGACGCCGGATGTGGTCCTCGACTGGGCACGGCAGTCACCCGAAATGGCAGAACTCACCCGGCCGGACGCACTGACCCCCGACAACCTCGCTCGGGTGCATGCCGACATCACCGAAACCTGGCGGCCGTTCGCTCATCGCTTCGTCCGTCTGGTGTCCGGTGACCTCGCCCCAGCTGCGGACCGTCAACGTACATTGCCGATGGCTTAACGACCTATGTCTCAAACGTGTATGGGTTATTAACACCAGGGTCGTGCCGTCAGGTACCTTGCGGAGGGAATTTCGAAGGGTTCGGAGGTCGGGGTGGAGCCCTCAGTCTTGGTCGTGCTCGTCGTCGTCACGGCCCTAATTTTCGATTTCACGAACGGGTTCCACGACACGGCCAACTCGATGGCGACGTCGATCGCCACCGGGGCGTTGCGTCCCAAGGTCGCGGTGACGATCTCCGCGGTCCTGAACCTGGTCGGAGCCTTCCTGTCGGTCGAGGTGGCCAAGACCATCTCGAATGGACTCGTCGACGACTCCAAGATCGGACCGGCGATCGTGTTCGGCGGCCTGGTCGGGGCGATCGTATGGAACCTGATCACGTGGTTCGTCGGACTACCGTCCAGCTCGTCCCACGCGCTGTTCGGCGGACTGATCGGCGCCACCTGGGTGTCGGCCGGAACGGACTCCGTCCATTTCGGAAAGATCGTCGAGAAGGTGCTGGTCCCAGCGGCACTGTCGCCGGTCTTGGCCGGTCTCGTCGCGATGATCGTGACGTACTTCGTCTATCGGATCTTCGTCCGCCGCGGTCGTACCGCCGGCTTCCGGGTCGGCCAGATCATCTCGGCCTCGCTGGTCTCGCTCGCCCACGGCACGAACGACGCGCAGAAGACCATGGGCGTCATCACGCTGACGATGATCACCGCCGGAACCCTTCCCGCCGGCGCAGGGCCGCCGCTCTGGGTGATCGTCAGCGCGGCGCTGGCACTCGCGCTCGGCACGTATCTGGGTGGCTGGCGAATCACCTTCACGCTGGGTAAGGGCTTGACGGATATCGACGGCCCGCAGGGCTTCGCCGCGCAGACCAGCTCGGCCGCGGTCATTCTCGCGTCGACGAATTTCGGCTTCCCGCTTTCGACGACCCACGTCTGCTCCGGCGGCATCGTCGGTTCCGGGGTGGGCAGGAACGAATCACCGGTTCGCTGGCGCACGGCCGGCCGCATGGTGCTCGCCTGGCTGTTCACACTTCCCGCCGCTGCCATTGTCGGCGCCGGGGCCGGCCTCGTGACCTCGACGGGCACGGTGGGCACGATCGCCGTCGGTGTCGCGGGCCTGGCGATCGGCATCGGGATCTACCTCCTTTCACGGCGGAGTCCCGTCAACGCAGGCAGCTTCGCGAGCCCAGCCCCGCCCGTTCCCGAACAGGAAGTCGGCAGGGTCGCCGCTTAGGAGAGCAAGGGACCTTTGCTACCGGCCTCACGCGGTAGCAAAGGTCCCTTGCTCCCTTGCGCGTCCGTCTGGCCTTGGGCGGAAGGGCGACTACGGTGGAACCCGATGGTTGAGCGCGCCAGGCCGACCGCTTCCGTGGCGAGATACGGCTTCACCGACCCCCGAGCCGACGGGCAGCTGCGTGCTGCCGGCTGGTGGACTGAATCCGGCCCGGACGGCTCCGCCGCCGACGTCATGTCGGCACTTTCCCGTGCGGCGGATCCCGACCTCGCCCTGAGCGGACTGGACCGGATCCGGGAAGCCGACCCTGGTACCTGGAATGAGCTCGACCAGGCGCTCCGCACCAACCGGACCTTCCGAGGCCGGTTGCTCGGTGTTCTTGGCACTTCGAGCGCGCTCGCGGACTTCCTGGTCGCGAACACCGACTGCTGGAAGACCCTCCAGGGCGAGAAGAACATCGCCCCGGATCAGTATGTGAACAGTCTTCTCGCCCATCTGCGACCGGACGGCGAGCTAATCACAGGGCTCGAGTCGGAGCAGGCTCTTCGCATCGGTTACCGCGAACTGCTGCTCGGAATAGCTGCGGCCGACCTCGGGCATCTCGTCGAACCTGGTCTCCGCCAGCCGCCTTATGCCGAGATCGGAGCCCAGCTCACGACGCTGGCAGAGGCCGCGCTGACGGTTGGGTTGCTGGTCGCGGAGGCCGAGGTGGGTGCCGCTGCCGAAGGCCACCTGTCCGTGATCGCGATGGGCAAATGCGGCGGTCGTGAGCTGAACTATGTGAGCGACGTGGATGTCATCTTCGTCGGGGATGGAGATCTTTCGGTCTCCACGAGACTGGCGAGCACGATGATGCGTGTGGTCGGCAAGGCATGCTTCGAGGTCGACGCGGCGTTGCGCCCGGAGGGCAAGGCGGGCGCCTTGGTCAGAACCCTCGATGGCCATGCCGCCTACTATCAGAAGTGGGCCAAGACCTGGGAGTTCCAGGCATTGCTCAAAGCGCGGCCGGTCGCAGGCGACGCCGAGCTCGGACGGCAGTACGCGGAGATGGTCGCACCGAAGGTGTGGGCTGCGGCCGATCGGGAGAATTTCGTTCCCGAGGTCCAGAAGATGCGGCGCCGCGTCGAAGGCCATGTGCCGTCCGCGCACGCCGAACGGGAGCTCAAACTGGGGCGCGGCGGCCTTCGCGACGTCGAGTTCGCCGTGCAATTGCTGCAACTGGTCCACGGCCGGATCGACGCCGAGCTGCGTTCCCCGTCCACGATGGACGCGCTCGCTGCCCTGGGGGACGGCGGGTACGTCGGCCGGAAGGACGCTGCGGAGCTCGCATCTTCCTACGAGTTCCTCCGGACTATCGAGCACAGGCTCCAGCTTCGCCGGCTCCGGCGTACGCATTTGTTCCCTGCCGCTTCGGACGTCAGCGAGCTGCGAACGATCGCGAGAGCGAGCGGCGTGCGGCCGGCCCGAGGCAGAAGTGAAGGGGACGTGCTGGTGGCGGAGTTCCGCCGCCATCTGCAGAGCATCCGGCGTCTTCACGAGAAACTCTTCTACCGGCCGCTGCTGCAATCGGTCGCGAACGTGCCGACGGAAGCGCTACGGCTGACCACGAAACAGGCCGAGAGCCGCCTCTCCGCGCTCGGCTACGCCGCGCCGGACGGGGCCTTGCAACACATCAAGGCACTGACCGCGGGAATGTCGCGCCGGGCGGCCATCCAGCAAGCTCTGCTGCCGGTCCTGTTGGACCTTCTGGCCGACACCCCGGACCCTGACCGCGGACTTCTGTCCTACCGGAAGGTCTCGGAAGCGCTCGAGGCGACGCCCTGGTATCTCCGGGTGCTTCGGGACGAGGGTGCCGTCGTCGAGCGGCTCGCGTTCCTGCTCGGCACGTCACGTCTGGTTCCCGACCTGCTGGCTCGAGCGCCGGAAGTACTGCAATTGCTCGGTGATCCGGCGCGGCTGGCAGGCCGTACCCCGGCGGAAGTGGCCACTTCACTGAGAGCCGCCGTGCGGCGTCAGCCGGGTTTGAACGCGGCGGTCGCGGCTGCGAGATCGTTGCGCCGGCACGAAATGCTCCGGATCGCGTCGGCGGATTTGCTGGGGTTGCTCGACGTCCCGGCAGTGTGCGAGGCGCTGTCCAGTGTGTGGGTCGCCGTGCTGCAAGGTGCCTTGGCGGCTGCTTTTCGCCAGCGCCAGGCCGAGCTCGGCCAGACCCCCGCGAAGATCGCCGTCATCGGTATGGGGCGGTTGGGCGGGGCCGAACTCGGCTATGGATCCGACGCGGACGTTCTTTTCGTGTGCGAGCCCGCCGAGGGTGTGTCGGACTCCGAAGCAGCGAAGTTCGCCTCCTCCGTCGCCGAGACGGTCCGCAAGATCCTCGGTGCCCCCAGCCCCGACCCGGCACTGGTCGTCGACGCCGATCTCCGGCCGGAGGGGCGGAGCGGTCCGTTGGTGCGAACCCTCGAGTCCTACCGCAGCTACTACGGGCGGTGGGCGGAGGTCTGGGAATCGCAGGCGCTGCTCCGCGCTCGGTTCATCGCCGGTGACGACGACCTCGGTGCACGGTTCATCGAGATGATCGACCCCATTCGCTATCCGCAGGCGGGCCTCGATGCGGTTCGCGTGCGGGAGATCCGGCGGATCAAGGCGCGTGTGGAAACGGAACGGATGCCCAAGGGCGCCGACCCGACCCGGCACACGAAACTCGGTCGCGGAGGGCTCGCCGACGTGGAGTGGACCGTGCAGCTCATGCAGCTGCGTCACGGGCATGAGGTCGAGGGGCTCAGGACCACTTCGACCATCGAGGCCCTGAAGGCCGCGGCGGAGGCGGGGCTCGCCGAGCCCGCCGAGATCGAGTCGCTTACCGAGGCCTGGCTGCTGGCGACGCGCGTCCGGAACGCCGGGATGCTGGTCCGCGGTAAGGCGGTCGACGAAATTCCCAGCTCCGGTCGCGACCTCGCCGCGGTCGCGCGAGTGCTCGGCTACTCGGCCGATGATGATCCAGGCGAATTCCTCGACGCCTACCGGCGGACGACGCGACGTGCCCATGCGGTCGTGGAGACCCTTTTCTACCAAGGCTGACAGCTCTGACCTGCGGTAAGGGAGCAAGGGACCTTTGCTACCGCTTGCCGTGAGCGGACGAGGCGGTAGCAAAGGTCCCTTGCTCACACTCGGCATCGCGGATGGTGGGTGGCGCTTACAGTGGACCGGTGACTGTGCGCGAGCCATTTCGTACCCGGATCAAGGTGCGTCATTACGAGCTGGACACCCTCGGCCACCTCAACCATGCGGTTTACCACTCGTATGGCGAGGTCTCCAGACTTGAGCTGATGGAACTCGCCGGCGGCCTCAACGCGGGTATGCGTGATGCGAATCTTGCCTTCGTGCTGCTCGAATCCCACATCGTCTTCCGGCGCGAGCTTCGGGCAGGCGATGTCGTCGACGTGACCTGCGACGCCAAATTCGGCACCGGCAAGACCTTCCACATGGACTCGAACATCTACAAGCTCGACGGCACCCTCTCGGCGGAGATCACGTGCACGCTGGGGTTGATGGATCTCGAGCGACGCAAACTGGTGGACGACCCGCGTGGCCGGATCGAGCGGGCGGGCGTCGACCTGAAGGTTCTTTCCACCTCGGAGTAGCTGTACTGCTTAGCCCAACAAGAAACGCCGGTGGTGAGGGCGATTCCGCACCTCACCACCGGCGTGCTCTTGGTGTTTCCTACCGCACGATCACACGTCGTAGTACAGAGAGAACTCGTACGGGTGCGGACGCAGCCGCAGCGGGTCGATCTCGTTCTCACGCTTGTAGGAGATCCACGTTTCGATCACGTCGGGAGTGAACACGCCACCCTCGAGCAGGTAGTCGTGGTCGGCTTCCAGCGTGTCGAGAACCGCACCGAGGTCGCCCGGGACGAGCTTGACGTTCTGGGCCTCCTCCGGCGGAAGCTCGTAGAGGTCCTTGTCGATGGGCTCCGGCGGCTCGATCTTGTTCTTGATGCCATCGAGACCGGCCATCATCATCGCCGAGAACGCGAGGTACGGGTTGCCGGACGAGTCCGGGCACCGGAACTCGGCGCGCTTGGCCTTCGGGTTGTTGCCCGTGATGGGGATACGGACACAAGCCGACCGGTTCCGCTGCGAGTACACCAGGCTGACCGGGGCCTCGAAGCCCGGCACGAGCCGGTGGTACGAGTTGACGGTCGGGTTGGTGAAGGCCAGCAGGCTCGGTGCGTGCTTGAGCAGACCGCCGATGTAATGGCGGGCGGTGTCGGACAGACCCGCGTATCCCGACTCGTCGTGGAACAGCGGCGTGCCGTCCTTCCACAGCGACTGGTGGCAGTGCATGCCCGAGCCGTTGTCACCGGCGAGCGGCTTCGGCATGAAGGTCGCGGTCTTGCCGGCGGCGAACACGGTGTTCTTCACGATGTACTTGAACAACTGCAGGTCATCCGCAGCGTGCAGCAGCGTGTTGAACTTGTAGTTGATCTCGGTCTGTCCGGCGGTGCCCACCTCGTGGTGCGCGCGCTCGATCTCGAAACCGGAGCCCTGCAGGTTACGGACGATCTCGTCGCGCAGGTCGGCGAAGTGGTCGACCGGCGGGACGGGGAAGTAGCCGCCCTTGAACTTCGTCTTGTAACCCTGGTTGCCGCCCGGCACGTCGGCACCGGTGTTCCACCAACCCTCGACGGAGTCGATCTCGTGGAACGAGGCGTGCTCGGCCGAGTCGAACCGGATCGAGTCGAAGATGTAGAACTCGGCCTCGGGGCCGAAGAACACGTTGTCCGCGACGCCGTACTCGGAGATGTACTGCTCGGCCTTGCGCGCGATGTTGCGCGGGTCGCGGCTGTACGCCTCACGGGTGAACGGGTCGTGCACGAAGAAGTTCAGCGAGAGCGTCTTCGCCTTGCGGAACGGGTCGATACGCGCAGTCTCGGGGTCCGGGAGGAGCAGCATGTCGGATTCGTGGATCGACTGGAAACCACGCACCGAGGAGCCGTCAAAGGCGAGGCCTTCTTCGTAGGCTTCTTCGTTGAACGCCTTCGCCGGAACGGTGAAGTGCTGCATAACGCCGGGCAGGTCGCAGAACCTGACGTCGACGACCTCTACGTTCTCGTCGGCGATAAGGCGCTGAATGTCGTCTGGAGTAGTGGGCACCCTCGGTGACTCCTTCTCGTTCGTTGCCGGCGGCAGTACTCTCTTCGGCTCACGCTAAGAGCGCGGTGTTGCCCGACCGTCACCCGTATGTTTCGCCGGTGTTAACGGGGCGGCGATATCGGGTAGTCGACCAGGGCGAATGTGGCCCGCGCCACCGGCATACCCTGGATGGGTGGCGAGATGGACCGGAGAATGGCTGCCCGGAGCCGGCGATGAGACGACGGCCGGTGGCGAGGGTACGCAGCGGTGGCGTGGTGAGCGACTCGGCTTGCCCCAGTCGGGTGTCGGCTCGGTAGCGGGCGGCGGCGCGCGCCTTCTCGGGCTGCTCATCGACCTGGTCCTCGCCTCGCTGGTCACCGCCCTCTTCGTGACGCCCAGCCTTCAGGACCCGGCCGTCATGCAGACCTTCAACCTCTGGTCGGTCGGCGTCTGGGCGGCGATCACGGTCATTCCCGCGGCCTTCTTCGGGTTCACCCCCGGTATGGCAGTGGTCGGAATCCGCGTCGCCAGGCTCGACGGCGCGCAAATGGTCGGTGTGTGGCGTGCCGTCGTGCGAGGGGCGCTGACCTTCGTGATCATTCCAGCCGCGATCCGCAACATCGACGGACGAAGCTGGCTCGACCGGCTGACCGGAACCGTTGTAATCCGCATGCGATGACCGCGGGTGGAGGGAGCAAGGGACCTTTGCTCTCGCCGGAAGCCGGACCGGTAGCGGCTAGGCAGCCGGAGCCGCAGGGACGCTCCCGAGATCTGGAGGCGGTCGTTGTCGGGCACGGCGGTGGGCTGCTCGCAGGTCTTGGATCACCACCAGCGGCTCGTCACGTAACCGTCCCGGACTCACCTGTACGACGATGAGGCCCGGAGCGACGAGAGCCGGCATTTCCGACACCGTGTCCGGTCCGAGAGCGACCTCGTCATAGCGGACTTGCAGTGCGACGCCGACCTGCGGCCACCAGGCATCGGCGATTCCGACAACCACTCCGTCGGGAGTCCGTAGCTCTGCCTTCCACACGGGCTGGGGCAAGCCGCTGCGCTCGACTGCAGATTTCAGCCATTGCTCGACGGCGGAGTCGACGCCGTCCTGGAGTGCGTTGACGACTGTTCGGGGGAGCGCGGAGCCGATCGTGCTGGCCTGGGCCAACTCGTCGCAAAGTTCCTCTGGAGTGCAGAGCCCACGATGGACCGCGTCGTGGATCATCGCCCGCACCGACTTGAGTTCGTCCATACGCCGAGCCGCGTCGATGAGGGCTCGGGCTAGAGGAGCGACAGGCAACCCATCGATCTCCACCGGCTCCGGTAGGTGGATCGTTCGTTCTACGACCGCGAACCCCCAGGTGGCGACCTTGCTCCGGTGAGGGATCAGGGTGTGCGCCCGTCTTTCCGGCGGGAGTCTTCGAACCCCGTACAACCTGGCGGCCTGTACTCCGGTGAGCATCGCCTCCGGCCCCGCGTGAGTCAGCGCGACCTTCAAGAGCTGGTGCCTGGTCGGCGTGGCATTGGTCAGGAGGATGACGCCGGGGATCGGACGGCGCCACGGGCCGCCCTCGCGGCAACGGCGCGAGATCGAGGAGTGAGAGTGCCCGAGGGCGACAAGTTTCGCCCGGGCGGCCACACCGTCCGGGAACATCGCTGCCAGCGCCTTCTGCCGGGCGCTCGAGGTTTCATTCACACAGTGATCATGCGACCACCCACCGACAATTTTCGCCCGGAGACGAATCAGGGGTCCTTTGCTACCGCACGCGGCGGGTAGCAAAGGACCCCTGATCCTCGTTTCGTCAGCGGCGACGGATGGTGCGCTGGACGTTGCGCATCTTCGCGCCGGCGGGCATCGGGCCCTTCGGCATGGCGGCGCCGCGGCTGCCGAGTGCGGCCAGCTTCGCTTCCAGCGCGTCGACCTGGGCGGGCTTGAGATTGCGCGGCAGCTTCATCAGGTGGCTCTGAAGCTTCTTCAGCGGCACCTGCTGGTCTTCGTTGCCGATGATCACGTTGTAGATCGGTGTCTCACCGATCAAGCGGGACACGCGCTTCTTCTCCTGCGCGAGCAGGGACTTCACACGGTGCGGCGCACCCTCGGCGACGAGCACGACACCCGGACCACCGAGAACTCGGTGCACGGCGTCGAGCTGGGTGGTGGCCGCCACGGTCGGCGTCACCTTCCAGCGGCCTCGCATGTTCTCCAGCGCCCACGCCGCGGCGCCCGGCTGCCCGTCGGCCTTCGAGTACACGGTCTTCTGGACCCGCCTGCCGAAGATGATCACAGCGGCGAGCGCACCGAGCAGGATGCCCAGCGGCAGCAAGACCCAGTGGACGTCGAAGATGAACCCGATGCCGAACACGACACCGGTGATGACCAGGAGCGATCCGACCATCCAGGGGATGAGCGCCTTGTCTTCCTTGCGCTGCATCTTGAAGGCTTCGAAGATCTGCCCGCGGCGAGCCTTGCTCGCGGCACGCTTCTCCTTCTTGGCCAGCTTCGCTGCTTCCTTGTCCTGCTTTCCCGCCATGTGACCAGGATACGGCTGCGTGCCCTGCGCCGAACCCGGCGGGCACTCTGCGAGGATCGGGACGTGGTTAGCGCATCGTCCCCGAAGAGTCGTCCAGGCCTGCTCGATGGGCTCGATCCCGAGCAACGCGCCGCCGCCTGCGCGCCGAGGGGGCCGGTCTGCGTCCTTGCGGGAGCAGGGACCGGCAAGACCCGGACGATCACCCATCGCATCGCTCACCTGGTCCGTTCCGGCCACGTCGCCGCTGGTCAGGTCCTCGCCGTCACCTTCACGACCCGCGCCGCGGGGGAGATGCGCACGCGTCTCCGGGGGTTGGGTGTGGACGCCGCCCAGGCGCTCACGTTCCACGCCGCCGCCCGCCGCCAGTTGCGATATTTCTGGCCTCAGGTCGTCGGGGACCGGCCTTGGGAGCTGCTCGAGAACAAGTTCCGCTACATCAGCCAAGCCGCCAACAAGGCCGGCCTCGGCACTGAGACGGAACTGCTGCGCGACCTCGCCAGTGAGATCGAGTGGAGCAAGGCCTCTTTGGTATCGCCGGACGACTATCCCGCGGTAGCCGCACGGACACAGCGGGACACACCGGCGCCCGCCTCGCAGGTCGCGGAGGTCTACCGCAACTACGAGAAGGTCAAGAACGCCGCGCAGGTCCTCGACTTCGACGACCTGCTCCTGCACACCACGGCCGTCCTCGAAGAGCACACGGTGGTGGCCCAGGAGTTCCGTGAGCGGTATCGCTGCTTCGTCGTCGACGAGTATCAGGACGTCACCCCGCTGCAGCAGCGGTTGCTCGACGCCTGGCTCGGCGGCCGTGACGATTTGACCGTCGTCGGCGACGCGAATCAGACCATCTATTCGTTCGGTGGTGCTTCTCCCCGGCCGCTCCTGGAGTTCACGCGGAGGTTCCCCGAGGCGACGGTCGTGCGGCTCGAACGGGACTACCGGTCGACGCCGGAAGTCGTGGCTCTCGCCAATCAAGTGATCGGGGCCGCGCGCGGCCGTCCTGCGGGGTCGAGGTTGAAGCTGATCGGCCAACGTCCGTCCGGGCCGGCCCCGCGGTTCGCGGAGTATGACGACGAGACCGCCGAGGCCGCGGCTGTCGCGCGCAGAATTCGTGATCTGCTCGACAGCGGAGTCGCGGCTAGCGAGATCGCGGTGCTTTACCGCGTCAACGCCCAGTCTGAGGCCTACGAGCAGGCTCTGGCGGAGATGGGCATTCCGTACCTGGTCCGCGGCGGCGAGCGGTTCTTCGCCAGGGCCGAGGTCCGGCAGGCCATGTCCGCGCTGCGGATGGCGTCGACCGACGCTTACACCGGCGAGCTGGTGACCCGTGTCCGCTCGGTCCTCGCGAAAGTGGGGCTCACCGACCAGCCTCCTGCCGGAGGCGCGGCGAAAGAGCGGTGGGACGCGCTTCTCTCGATCGTCGAGTTGGCGGAGGAACTGGCTTCCACGGTCGAAGACGCCGATCTTCCTCGATTCGTGGCGGAGCTCGAACAGCGAGCGACAGCGCAGCATCCACCGACGGTGGAGGGCATCACCCTGGCCTCGCTTCACGCGGCGAAAGGTCTCGAATGGGATGCCGTGTTCCTCGTGGGACTCGCCGAGGGGACCATGCCGATCCTCCACGCCGACGGCGACGACGCCGCCATCGAGGAAGAACGCCGCCTCTTCTATGTCGGCGTCACACGTGCTCGAGTGCATCTCTCGCTGTCGTGGGCCTTGGCCAGAACGTCGGGAAATCGCCGTAATCGGCGACGCAGCAGGTTCCTCTACGGCCTCATCCCCGAAGATCACCCGGCGGCGAGGGTCGCCCGATCGCAGCAGCCGAAGCAGTCTGGCAACAAGGCACGGTGCCGCGTGTGCGGCGGACCGCTGCTGGAGACACTGGACATCAAGCTCGGCCGGTGTTCCCGCTGCCCGTCCAACGTGGACGAGCAGCTGCTCGAGAAGCTGAAATCCTGGCGAGGTGAGCGCTCGCGCGAGCTCAAGGTGCCGGCCTTCGTCGTTTTCACGGACGCGACGCTCGTCGCCATCGCCGAGCAGCGGCCTACCGATGACACGGCGTTGTGTGCCATCTCCGGGATCGGAGCGACGAAGCTCGAACGCTTCGGCGCGGAGGTTCTCGACGTCGTGCGGGCCTCGGTGGAGACTTGACCGCGTCCCAGGCTTGATCCACGCGGCGAACCTGCTGCTCAGAGCCGATCTTCGCAACTTCGACGGATTTTCTGGAAAATAAGTTGCCCCGGTGCGGCCGGGGGCAATAACCTGCAGGTACCGGGCGGGAAGCGCCCGGCCTGGGGAAGAACATCTACAACACAGCGTAGACCGCAGGGCGGCTCGCGCGCGACAGAGAAAGGTGGTGTCAGTGAAATGAGGATCAACATGAAGCTCACGAACCCTGGCACCCGTCTGTCCTGCGTCGCGGAAGTCCCGCAGGCACAGCGCCAGGGCACCTTCATGCCCGTGAGCATCCTTGCCGCCCGCGGCACTCAGCGTCTCAACCGGCGCTGGGTCACCGCCGACGAGACCTTCACGCACGCTGCCGCCTTCGGTGGGGCGTACGTGAACGGTGGCGTCGATCTGCCGGTCATCAAGCAGTTCCGTGTTCCGTTGTCCGAACGGGAGCGAAGTTCCTGACCTAGTCAGGACCAGAGGCTCACGAAGGCCGCGGAACCGGTTACCGGATCCGCGGCCTTCGTGTTTTTTGCTGCACAAACAAGTTGGCTGCACAACCTAATTGGGGTTCAGCGTTGTCCAGTTCCACCGTGAGTACGAAATCCGTTACGGCACAGAGGAGTGCACTTATGTCATCGGCCATAGCTTTCGCGCCGGGGGAGGCCCTGCCCTTCGCCGACGCAGGCGTCGTCGACCTGCTCGACGCCATCGACTCGCCCGAGTCGATGCTTCCCTGCCGTTCGGGCGACGCGGACCTGTGGTTCGCCGAGTCGCCGGCAGAACTCGAGCGAGCGAAGGCGTTCTGCGCGGACTGCCCGGTCCGTTCCGCCTGCCTCGCGGGCGCCCTTTCGCGGCGTGAGCCGTGGGGTGTCTGGGGTGGCGAAATCTTCGAGCGCGGCGTCGTCGTCGCGCGGAAGCGGCCCCGTGGCCGTCCCCGTAAGAACGCGGTCGTCGAGCCCGCCGCCGAGGCTCGCAAGGTCGAGCGGAGCGCCGCGGCATGACCGTCGAACTCGTCACCACCAGGGATTACGAGGCGCGGACGGGAACTCACGCGCCGACCGAATTGAACGAGATCAAGGTCGAGGAGACCAGCGAAATGTTGCTTTATGAAGAACTGTCCAGGGCCCGAATACGAGACCTCGAGGAGGGAGTCCGCGCGCAGCGGGCTCGGAGCGGTCCACGCGCCGCGCGCAGGTGGACCAAGGTCGCCCGGTGGGCGACCCGGCGAGCTGAGCGTTTCCAGGCCTGACCACTCAGGGGAGCGGGGGACCTTTGCTATCGCGCCGCGATAGCAAAGGTCCCCCGCTCCCTTTTGGGACGTGGCGCGGCTCGGCGTGGTGTTCACTTGAGGAATGGCCGTACACACGCATGACGACATCGACTGGTCTGATCGGCTTCGCTCGCTTCGCATGGCCGAAGCACTTGACGCCGTGCCAATGCGGTCGGCGGCTCGGCGGCTGCTGGAGGGGATGCCGGACGGGCTGACCATCCTCGACGTCGGCTGCGGCGCGGGCGGGATGAGCGTGCTCTTCGCCGAGGAGCTCTCCGCCGCCGGCGCCAAGATCGTGCTGGTCGACGCGACCGAACAGCTACTCGCCGAAGCGCACCGAGTCGTCAGCGCGGCTGCTGGGGAGAAAGCCGTCGTCGAGACGATCCACGCAGACGTGGCCGACGAGGGGTTGCCCGCCAAGCTCCCCGCCGCCGATCTGGTCTGGGCTTCCCGCGTGGTCCACCACCTGCCCGATCAGCAGGCGGCCATCGACACCCTGGCCCGGCTCGCCCGCCCCGGCGGGCTGGTCGCCATCTCAGAGGGTGGCCTGGACTTCAACTGCCTCCCGTGGGATCTCGGCATCGGCCGCCCCGGGCTCGAGGAGCGGCTGCTCGCCGCGCGCGGCGAGTGGTTCGCCGAGATGCGGGCAGGAATCCCCGGCTCGGTTTCCATGCCCTACGGCTGGAACATCGCGCTGCAGCGAGCCGGCCTCGTCGACGTCGATTCCTTCGGGGTGCTCATCCACCACCCGGCGCCCGGCCCGGAGCTGCTGCGCGAGTTCGTCATCGAGCGGGTGACCTGGCTCAACGAGGTCGCGGGCGACCGGCTCGGCGATGACGACCACGAGACCGCGGGCGCGCTGGTGGATCCGGCGAACCCGGCCTTCCTGGGCGCTCGCCGGGATCTGTTCCTCCAAGGGGCGAAGACCATCCATTGTGGACGGCGATCGTGAGTGAGCAGGTCACTTGCTCGTTGTGCGGCCGGATCCGCGGTGGCGACGAGGAGCCCGCGCAGACACTCGCCTGGGTTGCCACCCGCGAGAAGAACGTCGTGCGCTGGATGTGCCCCGCCTGCGCTCGCCGCCACACCCGTGACATCGAAGGAAAGCTGCCGGACGAGTACTGGTGAACCTCAGGCGGCGTCGATCCGGCCGATCGTGCGGACCTTCGGTCTCGGCGTCCGCGTCGCTTCGCCGAACGCCCTGACGAGCTCTGCCGCGACTTCCAGCGGAGCCTTCTTCAGCTGGTCGATGGTGCAGCGGACCAGCACGGTCCCCGTCGCGGTCAGCGCTAGCGGGTGAAAATTCGCCGCACCCTGTTTCGGGGGCCGGAATTGCCACGCCATGCCGATGTCGTCCCACCAGGCGTCGGCGGTGCCGATGGGGCGCCCTCGTCTGTCGCAGAGCGTCGTGTTCCACGACGGCGAGGGCAGCGGGCAGCCGCTGAGGACCTTCTTCGCCAGCCCATGCGCGTACGTCTCTTCGGGATCGACGCGTCGCAGAGCCGCGCGTACCGCGGCCGAACCTCGCCGGTTACCGGAATCGAGCTCCTCGCTGAGTTCGTCGAGCGTGCACAGCCCCCAATACAGCGGCAGCGAGATCAGCTCGTCGATTCGCATGGGGTCGAGCTCCAGCCGGGCGAGATCGAGCGCCGCCCGGGCCGCTGGGGCGAACGGGACGCCGTCGATCATGGTCGGCGACGGCATCCGCGTGGTTCTTCGCGGCAGCATGCCCGGTTCCGCCGGCACGCGCCGGTAGTCGGGGACGAGGAGATGTACCTCCCGTGTCAGCGGGCAGCCGACACCTCGTGCGCGTAGCGCGTCGGCGCCTGTCACGACGACCTCCGGCCCGAACCGCGCGACAGCGGCTTGCAGCAGCTGAAGCCGGGTGGGCGCGGAGTCGCGCAACAGGATGACGCCCGGCATCAGCCTTCGCCAAGGACCGCCCGGGCCGCAGAGCTTCGCGGCGTAGCGCGCGGTGACGCCCGCCTGCCGCAGCTCGCGGCTGGTGATGATCCCGGATTCGCTGGTGTTACTGAGCGCCATGAGTCGGGCGCTTCGTGTAGTGGTCATGATTCGAGGATGGCCGCTGGGCCGACCGGGTGGAACCACTTCCGCCAACTTGTGGACAACTCGCCCCGGCGGACCCGTTTTCGGCTCAGTCGCACCGTTCCCTGTGGATAACTTCTCAGGCCGCGAAGCCCGGCTGCCACCGTTCGACGATCGCGCGGGCGGGGATCTCGGCGTCGAGCTGGCAGAGGATGCCGGTCGATCCGGCGGTCACCCGGTGGATCATCAGGTACTCGGGCGGCAGGTTGAGGGAACGCCCGATCCGGAAGTCGCGGCCGCGGGTGTCGCCGACCCGGCCAGCCTGGCGTTGCATCCAGCGGCGGGTGAAGTGGAACGTGTCGCCCGCCAGCGGTTCGGTGAACGGTGCCAGGTACGCGAGCACGTCGTCGGCCCGCAGATCCGCGTCGCCCCGGATGAAGCCGGACTCCCTGAGCAGCCGCATCAGCTTCGCGGACTCGCCGTCGAGTGCCAGCCTGGTCATCTCGCCGAGGTGCTGCGGGATCCCCTCGGGCAGCCGGGACACCCCGCCGAAGTCGATGACGCACAGCCTGCCGTCGTCGGTCAGCATGAAATTGCCCGGATGCGGGTCCGAATGCAGGAGCCGGGCTCGTTCCGGCGACGAGTAGTGGAATTCGGTGAGCAGGCGGCCGGCGCGGTCTCGGGTCTCCTTGTCGCCGCCGGCGATGATCTTCGACAGCGGGGTGCCGGTGGCCCACTCGGTGACGACGACCTTCGGCGCGCTGGCGACCACGCGGGGGATCAGGAACCCGGGCACGCCCTCGAACGCCTTGACGAAAGCACGCTGGTTCTGCGCTTCGGCCTGGTAGTCGAGCTCTTCGTTCATCCGCTCGGCGAGCTCCGCCAGGAGCGGCTTCACCTCGGTCCCCGGCACGAACGCCTGGAACAACCTGCTGAAACGCTGGAGCTGCCGGAGATCGCTCCGCAAGGCGTCGTCGGCTCCGGGATATTGCACCTTGACGGCGACTTCGCGGCCGTCGTGCCAGGTCGCGCGGTGGACCTGGCCGATGCTCGCGGAAGCGGCAGGCTCGTCGTCGAAGGCCGCGAACCGTTGCTGCCAGGTGCGCCCCAGCTGCTCGGCGAGGACCCGATGGGTCTGCCGGGTGGGCATGGGCGGCGCGGCGGCCTGAAGCTTCGTCAGGGCCTCGCGATAGGGCTTCGCCATCTCGTCCGGCACCGCGGCCTCGAAGACGCTCAGCGCCTGGCCGAACTTCATCGCGCCGCCCTTGAGCGTGCCGAGGACCTCGAAGAGCTGCTCCGCCGCCTTGGCGGACAGCGTCGCGTTGACCTCGTCGGCGCTTTGCCCGGTCAGCCGCCTGCCCCAGCCGCCGACCGCCCGCCCCGCTATGCCGAGCGGGATACTGGCCAGCTTCGCCGTTCGCGCTGCCCCGTTGCGGGGGATGGCGGCTTCACGGTCCTCGGCGTTGCGGGAGTCGGTCACCTTCGCGATTCTGCCTTGATTCACTGCGCCCGCGCAGCCTGTTGAGGGAGTGCGTGTGGGCTACGTCGCTCGCCGTATCAACGAGCACCGCATCCGCAGGCGGTATGCGGCGGCCAGTCGCGATGCCGGATCTTGCCGTCGAAGAAGTCGATCTCCAGCGTGGCGTTCCACGTGGGCGGCGCCTGATCGCTCGGGGACAGGAGCCTGAGCGCCTGTGCGGCGGCGAGCGCCGCGCAGGCCTGAACGGAGCCGAGATCGGCTCGCTGCACCCGGCCGACGAGCTGGCTCGCCACCCTCGGCCAGGAATCGTCGCGGCCTGCCCGGTGCAGGTCGGCGCAGCGCAGGCAGCTGCTGCGGCCGGGCACCACCAAAGGTCCCACGATCCCGACCCCGTCCCTGACGCGGACCGGCAGGTGGTTGATCCCGTCGCGGACGAGTTCGTCGACCACTTCGGGAGCGGGCACCACGGCATCGGTGAGCAGGGCGAGTTCCGGCCGGCGGTCCGAGTAGAGCCGCGTCGTCACGGTGCTCGCCCTGGCGCGGCGCACGACCTGCGCCATCGCGTCCCGGCGTGGCAAGCCGATTTCGGCTTCGGTGTAGCCCGAGCCCAGGTCGGCTTCGAGAACCGTGCCCGACGCCCGGACGTCGATGTGCCCGACGCCGCCGTTGGCGAACAGGACGGCGATGGCCACCGCCAGCCTGCCGTCGCCGTGGATCGCCACCGCGGTGCGCTTGCGGCGGGCCGTCATGGCCGTTTGATGGTGGCGGGCGCGAAGCGACCAAAGCCCTGTCTCGGCCCTCGGTCTCGGCTGCCGATCGGACTGGCCCGCATCGGTCACGAGACCTCGGGCCGTCAGGTCCGTCATCAGGTCCCGCAGCTGTTCGTCGTGTTCGCTCTGCGCGAGCACGATGTCGTCCGCGGCCTGTTTCCCGTCCAGCCCGCGGAGTGCTTCGGCCACCTCGGTGGCGACGCCGGCGATCACCACGGCGTGTGCGGGGTCGAGGCCGATCTGGATCTCGCCGTTTCCCCGTTCCAGCACATCCAGCCCCGGAAGCAGGGCGGGAAAGTCGGGCAGGATGATCGATCGCAGGTCCGGTTCGCGCAGGTTCATGATCGCAGGATCGCACCTGGCTGCCGTCCACCCGCCCGGAAAAACGGGAGTTATCCACAGGTTGGCCCCGTTGTGGACAACTGGAGGCTGTGACCTTTCGGCTCTCGGAGTTGTCGGTGACTGGCCTTACCGTGGTCGAGTGGTCGAAGCACGGACGCCCTCATTGAGGGGCCGGGACACGACGAATCCGTCGGACACTCCCGAACACAAGGTCGAGGTACGGCGCAGCCAACGCCGCCACCGGACCGTCACCGCGTACTGGGACGAGGACACCCTCGTCGTGCTGATCCCCGCCCGGATGACCCGGGCCGAGGAGAAGCACTGGGTTGCCGAGATGCAGCGCAAGCTGCTGCGCAAAGGCCCGCGGCAGGCAGCGCCGCCCAAGGCGTCGGACGAGGCGCTGCTGGCACGCTGCGCCGTGCTCTCGGCGAAGTATCTGGACGGAAAGGCGATACCCGCGAGCGTTCGCTGGGTGCCGCCGATGAGGACGAGGTGGGCTTCCTGCACACCGGTCGACGCGACGATCAGGGTCAGCGATCGTCTGCGCCGGGTGCCGGCATGGGTGCTGGACTACGTCCTCGTGCACGAACTCGCGCATTTGAAGGAGCCAGGGCACAACGCGGCCTTCTGGGAGCTCGTTCGCCGTTACCCGAAGACCGAACGCGCCATCGGCTACCTGGAGGGTCTGTCCTCCGCCGCCGGATGGGGCATCGCGGCGGAGGACTGACGTGCCTCAGTTCTCTTCTTCGTCGCCCTTGGGCTTGTTCTTCTCGCGCTCGGTGCGCTCGATCTCGGCGATCGGGTCGATGCCTTCGAGTGTCGACTCGCCGTCGCCGAGGCGTTCGGAGAAGTCGAGCGGCTCGTCGAGGTCGTCGGCGGTCGGCATCAGGTCCGGGTGGGACCAGAGGCCGTCACGCTTCTCGATGCCGTGCTGGTCGCCGACGAGCTTCCACAGCGAGGAGGCCGCCCGCATCCGCCTGGGCCGGAGCTCCAGCCCGACCAAGGTGGCGAAGGTCTGCTCGGCGGGGCCACCCGTGGCCCGGCGGCGGCGCAGCGTCTCCCGGAGTGCGTCCGCGCCCGGAAGCCGGTCGCCGATGGCCTCGGCCACCACGACGTCGACCCAGCCTTCGACCAGCGCGAGCAGGGTCTCCAGGCGGTTCAGGGCCGCCTTCTGCTCGGGCGAGGTCTGCGGCTCGAGAAGGCCGGAGGACATGGCCTCTTCAATGCTGGCCGGGTTCGACGGGTCGATCTGGCCCGCGAGCTGCTCCAGCGCCGACGTGTCGACGGAGATCCCGCTCGCGAACTCCTCGACGGTGGCCAGGAGCCGCTGCCGGAGCCAGGGGACGTGGGCGAACAGTCGCTGGTGGGCGGCCTCGCGCGCGGCGATGAAGACCAGCACCTCACTGGTCGGCAGCTCCAGGCCCTCGGTGAACTTCTCGATGTTCGCCGGCAGCAGCGCGGACGTGGCCGCGGGGCCGAGCGGGAGACCGACCTCGGTGGAGGTGAGCACTTCGGAAGCCAACTGAGCCAGAGCGTTACCGAGCTGGGAGCCGAAGGCCATTCCGCCCATCTGGCCCATCATCGAGAGAAGCGGGCCGGCGGCCTGCTTGGCCTCTTCGGGCAAGGCCTGGACCCACGCACCCGAGACCTGCTGGGCGACCGGGTCGCAGAGGCGCTGCCAGGTGGGCAAGGTCTTCTCGACCCAGTTACGCGCGGACCAGGCGACCGTGGTCGTGGCTCCGGCGGGCAGGATCGTCGCGGCGTCGAGCCACAGCTCCGCCAGGTGGGCGGCGTCACGGACGGCCGTGCTCGAGTCGCCACCGCTGGACGACGAAAAGCCGAGCTGGACGTCGGTGCTGCCGCTGCTGCTGAGGTTCTGCAACGCGATCTGTTTCGCCAGGTCATAGTTGACCGGCCCGGTCGAGCTGCCGGCCTGGCTGAGCATCTGGCCCAGCTGGCTGAGCATCTGACCGAGCTGATTGAAGGCCTCGGCGCCGGAGGGCTGGCCGCCGGAGTCCGACGGCTCGTTCTCGCCTCGTTTGTCGGGATCGGGCGGTCCGAAGCCGAACGGGGGTTTGCTCATGGCACCACCGTACGCGGGTCCCGGGTTTCACAGCTCGTCAAGTGGAGTGATGAGCGTGGCCTTCACCGAGAAGCGAACACGGTCACCGTACGCTGTCACGCGTGACAGAGCCCTCGGAGGAGACCACAGGAGCGCGGAGCCGTGCGGGCTCCGCGGGTGACCAGGACCGCTCCGAACGGCGGCTGACCCGGCGCGGCTGGACGCTGCTGGTCAGCGGCGCGCTGTTCGTCGTCTTCGCGCTGGTCGGGTTCTTCATCCCCGTGCCGTATGTGGCGATCAGCCCCGGGCCGACTTACGACACGCTCGGCAAGGACGCCGCCGGGCAGTCCGTGATCCAGGTCAACGGGCACGAGGTCTTCCAGACCTCCGGCGAGCTGCGGATGACGACGGTCTCCCTGCGCGATGGCGGTATCACGCTGTTCAACGCGCTCGGGCTCTGGGCGAGCGGCCGGTACGCGCTGGCGCCGCGCGAGGAATATTTCAAACCGGGCGAAACCAACGAGCAGGTTCGGCAGGAGAACATCCAGCAGCTGCAGGACTCGCAGACCGCTGCCCAGGTCGCCGCGCTGCGCCGCAAGTTCCCGGTGAAGGTGCTCGCGAAGACGATCGTCTCCGGCAGTCCCGCGGACAAGGTGCTCGCTCCCGGCGACCGGCTTCTGGTGGTCAACGGGAAGACGGTCACCGAGGCGACCGAGGTGCGGGCCGCCCTGAACGGGACGAAGCCCGGTCAAACCGTCCAGATCACCTTCAAATCCGATGGTCAGGCCGAACGCACCGTGCCGCTCACGCTCGCGCAGCGGCCCGATGGGCCGGAAGGCTTCATGGGCCTGACCGCGGTGGACCGTGCCGACGTTCCCTTCGACGTGAAAATCTCGCTGCAGGACGTCGGCGGCCCGTCGGCGGGCCTGATGTTCGCGCTCGCGATCGTCGACAAGATGGAGCCCGGCGACCTCGCCGGTGGCAGGCATATCGCCGGGACGGGCGAGATCTCCGAGAAGGGTGACGTCGGCGCGATCGGCGGCATCTCGTTCAAGGTGGTCGGCGCTCGAGAGGCCGGCGCCACCGACTTCCTCGTGCCCGCGCACAACTGCGCCGAGGCGAAGACCGCCGCGCCCGACGGGCTGAACCTGATCAAGGTGTCCACCCTGGACGAGGCGATCGCGCAGCTCGACAACCTCAAGGCGGGTAGGCCGACCGCCTCCTGCTGACCGCGGGGGAGCAAGGGACCTTTGCTACCGCCTCGCGGATCTGGCTGAGGAGAGCAAGGGACCTTTGCTATCGCTCGCCGCCTACCTGGGCAGGCGCGGTAGCAAAGGTCCCTTGCTCTCTTTTCGCAGGTCAGGGCAGCAGGGTGGCCTTCAGGGCTTCGAGCAGGTTGGGCGCCAGCTCCGGGTTCTCGATGATCTCGTCGACGGGGACGTCATCGGGTTCGGAGGGCTGCCCGGCGCCGCGAAGCCGCATGACGCACGCTCCGGCGCCATCCCGCAGCACAGCCGCGACGAGGCGGGCTTCGGTCCGGCGCGGGTGGTCGGCGGCCGCTTGACGCAGGCGTTCGGCGTCGGTCTCGGGCACGACGGGAAGCTCGGCTTCGGCGTCCGGCGGCAGCACGATGATCTCCTGCGCGAGCGCGCAGCCCAGCACCAGATCGGGCCACGCGATCTGCGCCAGCGCTTCGCCGAGGTCACCTTCGGGCAGAGCCTCCTGAGCGACCGGCGTCAGCGGGGCCGACGCGTCGAGCTGACCGGCCAGTTCGGGCTGCTCGTCCAGCAGCGCCGCGGTCGGGACCAGCGCGAACAACTGCGGCGGCTGGTCCCATCCTCCGGAGGCGACGAACTCCTCGACTTCGCGGGCCAGGCCGGCCACGCCCTGCTGCTCACTCGGTGCCATTGGCACATCGTTCCAGGCGGCCCGGGCAGCGGCCTTCCGAGTCCGGTTTGGGCGGGTTCCGGGAACTTCCGACGGCATCCGTAGAGTTAGAGCATCAGGGGGCGCACGCGGACGCGCGCCCCCGCGAAAAGTTCACCAAACCAGGAGCGTGTGCAGTGGCCACTCGGCCCCCCGTGAGCCTGCCGAAGCTGTCCCGGCGCAGCCGGATACTGCTCATCATCGCCGCCGTAGGCATTCTGGCCCTGCTGCTGGGCGCGAGACTGCTGGACACCTACGTCGACTGGTTGTGGTTCGGCGAGGTCGGCGCCCGCACGGTGTTCAGCACGGTGTTGATCACTCGTGTGATCTTGTTCTTCGCCGTAGGGCTCCTGGTGGGCGGGGCGCTCGCGATCAGTTTGATGATCGCGTACCGGTCCAGGCCCGTCTTCGTGCCGATCTCCGGCAACGACGACCCGCTCGCGCGCTACCGGTCGGCGATCGTCGGCCGGATCCGCCTGTTCGGCATCGGCATTCCGGTGCTCACCGGGCTGATCGCCGGCGCGTCCGCGCAGAGCGACTGGCAGGTCGTGCAGCTGTTCCTGAACGGCACCCGGTTCGGGCAGACCGATCCCGAGTTCGGCAACGACGTCGGCTTCTACGCCTTCGACCTGCCGTTCTACAACTGGCTCCTGGGCTGGCTGTTCATCTCGGTCGTCATCGCGTTCTTCGGCGCGCTGATCTCGCACTACATCTTCGGCGGCATCCGGCTCGCGGGTAAGGGCGGTCAGCTCGCCGGCCCGACCCGCGCCCAGCTCGCCATCACCATCGGCATCTTCGTGCTGCTGAAGGCGGTCGAGTACTTCTTCGACCGCTACAACCTGCTGCTCTCGGACCGCGGGGCACCGCTGTTCGTCGGTGCGACCTACACCGACCTGAACGCCGTCTTGCCCGCGAAGCTGATCCTCCTGTGCATCTCGGTGATCTGCGCCGTCGCTTTCTTCGCCGGCGCGTTCCTCCGCAACCTGCAGCTGCCCGCGATCGCGCTGGTGCTGCTGATCCTGTCGAACGTGCTCGTCGGTGTCGCGTGGCCCGCCGTGCTCGACCAGTTCTCGGTGCGTCCCAACGCGAACGAGAAGGAATCCGCGTCGATCCAGCGCAACATGGACGCGACCCGTCAGGCGTTCGGCCTGACCAACGTCGAGTACAAGGACTACACCGGCAAGTCCGAGGCGACCTCCGCGGAGATCAAGGCGGACAAGGGGACCGTCCCGAACATCCGGCTCCTCGACCCGAACGTCCTCAGCGACACGTTCACCCAGCGCGTCGGCCGTGAGAACTTCTACGGCTTCCCATCCAAGCTGGACATCGACCGCTACACCCTCAACGGGGTCACGCAGGACTACATCGTCGCGGCCAAGGAGATCAAGACCGAGGGCCTCACCGGCAACCAGACGAACTGGATCAACAAGCACCTCGTCTACACGCACGGGAACGGGTTCGTCGCCGCGCCGGCCAACACGATCGACCGCGCGCTGAAGGACGCCAACTCCGACGGCGGCTACCCGATCGCCACCACCAGCGACACCCAGAACCCGTCGGGCGCGGGGTCGACCGACCCGAGCAAGCCGGGCATCAAGGTGGACGAGCCCCGTATCTACTACGGCGAGCTCGCGACCGACGCCGCGTACGCGATCGTCGGCGGCAAGGCGGGGCAGGCGCCCGGCGAGTACGACACCGCCGTCGACCGCGCCTACATCTACAAGGGTTCCGGCGGCGTGCCGATCGACAACTGGTTCAACCGCCTCGTTTTCGCCGCCGAGTACGGAGAGCGCAACATCCTCTTCTCCGACGCCATCGGCGACGGATCGAAGATCATGTTCAACCGCGAACCGCGGGACCGGGTCGCCAAGATCGCCCCGTGGCTGACGCTCGACGGCGACCCGTACCCGGCGGTCGTCGACGGCAAGATCAAGTGGATCGTCGACGGCTACACGACGATGAACAACTTCCCGTACGCCCAGCAGACCCAGCTCGGCCAGGCGACCAACGACTCGCTCAGCGGCACCACCCGCCAGGCGAACTCCTCGATCAACTACATCCGCAACTCGGTCAAAGCCACCGTCGACGCGTTCGACGGCACCGTGACCCTGTACGGCGTCGAGGACAACGAGCCGGTGCTCAACGCCTGGAAGCAGGTCTTCCCGGGGCTGGTCAAGCCGAGCAGTGAGATCTCGCCGGACCTGCGGTCGCACTTCCGCTACCCCGAAGACCTCTTCAAGGTGCAGCGGGAACTCCTGTCGAAGTACCACGTGAACAACCCCGCGGAGTTCTACGCCCAGCAGGCCTTCTGGAGCGTTCCGCAGGATCCGACGCAGGAAGGCGGCGTGAACGCGTCCGCCTCCGGCATCGCCAACCAGCCCGGCTACTACGTCCTGGCCACCGCGCCGGGCGACACCAAGTCGCGGTTCCAGCTCACCAGTTCGCTGACCGGTCTCCAACGGCAGTATCTGGCGGCCTGGATGTCGGTGTCTTCGGATCCCGAGGACTACGGGAAGATGCGCGTCCTCAGACTGCCGACAGGCGCCAGCGGATCCACCCAGGTGGACGGTCCCGTCCAGGTCCAGAACAGATTCCAAAGTGACCCACGGGTCGCGCAGGACCGGACGCTGTTCAACAACCCGAACGTCACCGTCACCTACGGGAACCTGATCACGCTGCCCGTCGCCAACGGCTTCCTCTACGTGGAACCGGTCTACATCCGGCAACGGAACCAGCTGAGCTATCCGCAGCTGGCGCGGGTCCTGGTCTCCTACGGCACCAAGATCGGGTTCGCGCCGACGCTGAACGAAGCGCTCGACCAGGTCTTCGGCGCGGGCACGGGCTCCGGGGTCACACCGCCGCAGACCGGCGGCACCCCCGGGCCCACGACGCCTCCGCCGCCGGGCACGACGACGCCGCAGCCGCCCTCCAGCGGAAACCCGGCGCTCGACAAGGCCGCGGGCGACATGCACGACGCCTGGGTCAAGTTCCGCGCGGCCCAGCAATCCGGGAACTACGCCGACCAGGGTGCTGCCCTGGCCGCACTCGAAGCCGCCTCCAAGGCCTACGAGTCGGCCAAGGCCAGCCCGCCGGCGTCCGGTGCGCCCCCGACCTCCGGCCAGCCTGGAGGGTGACGTCGCTTACCTAAAGGGCACCTGCTTTGCGCCTGCTCGAAACGCAGGCGTAAGGTAGGTGTCACGACGCGGGGTGGAGCAGCTCGGTAGCTCGCTGGGCTCATAACCCAGAGGTCGCAGGTTCAAATCCTGTCCCCGCTACAGAGGTAGGAGGCCCGTGTCTGCGGAAAACGCAGACACGGGCCTCCTTCGTATTTGTCCCGGGGGTTGAACCCCCGGACCCCCGCCAGGAGGGCTCCGCCCCCTGGACCCCCGGGCGTCGGTCGCGTGGGGTGCCCGAGGTGGCGGGGGGAGCGAGGGACCTTTGCTACCGCGAGCGGGAGCAAGGGACCTTTGCTACCGCCGGTGGGGGAGCGGTGGACCTTTGCTATCGCGTGGGGGCGACCCAGCAGGCGTAGCCATCGGGGCGGTACAGGACGGCGTCGGTCGAGGGCCACGGCAGGGCCGTGACCAGTTGCGTGGTCAGACGGGGTGAGTGGGCGTGAGCCCGGGCGGCATCGACGTGGGCCTGAGTGGTCGTCAGGAGCACGAAGCCGCCGTCGCGGAACAGGGTGCTGGGACGCAGCGGGCCGGCTTCGGTGGCGACGTCCTGGTCGGTCAGACGCGAGCCGAGCGCGGGATGCGACGTCCCGTGCGTCGTGTAGCGGATCCCGAGGCCGGAAACCATGCCCGACAGGTACCGGCTCACCTCGGGTAGCTCCGCAAGGTCACCGAAGAGGGCGCGAAGCGCGCGAGACTCGTGAGAGCGCGGAGTCAGCCCCAGCTGAGCGGCGACGTTGTGCAGCACCTGAGCGCCCACGGGGTGCCGCTCGGCCTCGTAGGTGTCGAGCAGGTCGTCACCGGCCCAGCCGCGCACTGTCGCGGCGAGCTTCCAGCCCAGGTTCATGGCGTCCTGCACACCCAGGTTCAGTCCCTGGCCACCTGCCGGGAAATGGATGTGCGCGGCATCCCCTGCCAGCAGCACCCGGCCGACGCGGTAGCGCTCCGCCTGCCGCGCCGCGTCGGAGAACTGTGACGCCCAGCGGATTTCCGACACCGTCGCCGTCTCGCCGTACGAGTCGAGCAGGGCCTGCCGGACTTCGTCGTGCGAGATGGCGGACCGGATGTCCTTGGGGCGCGAGGCCCGATCGCCGTACACGAACCGGTAGAGCCTCGGCTCTCCCAGCGGGATCAGGCCTTTGAACGTGGTCGCCCCGGTCGGCTCACCGACGTTCCGCATCGTTCGCCACTGTTTTTGCGCACCGGCGGGGATTTTGTCGAACAGGACGTCCGCGACCACCCCGTAGCCTTCACCGTCCACCCCGGGAAAGTCCACGTCGAGTCCTTTGCGTACAACGCTTCGAGCGCCGTCGCAGCCGACGAGGAACTTCGCGTGCAGCCGGTTCTCGCCGCTGTCTGTTCGGTACCGAACAGAGACAAAGTCCTTGTCCTGCACGAAATCGATTACTTCGGCGCCGCGGACCACCTTTGTTCCTTGTGTGGCAAGCCGTTCCTCCAGGTACGCCTCGACCTGTGCCTGCGGAATCCCCAGCTGGAAAGGGAATCGAGTGTCCCAGCCGTCGTAGCCGATCGGGATCATCGCGAAATGCCCGTCCCGCACCGTCGCGAACGAACGCTCCTCGGCGCCGTCCAGAAGTCCGCGCAGCTCCAGCATTTCCGCGGTCCGCGGCTGCAGGTTCAGCGCCTTCGACAGTCCCGTGCGCTCGTGATGCCGTTCCAGGACCACGACATCGACGCCGGCGATCGCGAGTTCGTGGGCCAGCATCAGCCCCGTCGGCCCCGCTCCGGCAACGATCACGTCCGTCCCCAGGTTGTTCATACCACTCCTTAACGACGTTAAATTGACCTGCGGCCAGCGTGCCCTTAACATCGTTAAATTGTCAAGGTGCTTCCGCTGGAACGAGGGGCAAAAGTGGGTCTGACCAGGCAGGACATCGTCCGCGCCGGGCTTCGGCTGCTCAACGACGTCGGGCTCAACGGCCTGACGCTCCGCCTGATCGCGCAGGAACTCGGCGTCAAGGCGCCCGCGCTGTACTGGCACGTGAAGAACAAGCAGGAGCTGCTCGACGAGATGGCGACGCAGATGTACGCGGACGCGATGCCGGGCCGTGTTCCCGAGGGAACGGGGGAGCGGGAAGCGCTCGAGCTGGCGTCACGGGCCTTACGCCGGATGATGCTTGCTTACCGTGACGGGGCGAAGGTCTTCTCCGGGACTTTCCTGACCGACGACAGTCTTCTTGGTGACAATCCGTTTCAAGGGCGCGTCGACGCGGGACTCGAACTGCACCTGGCCGGACGAGCGTTGTTCACCGTGTACAGCTACGTCATCGGTTTCACCATCGAAGAGCAGGCCGTTTACCCGGTTCCGGGCGAACGGGACCCGCGTTACGACGTCACGCCCACGGCTTGGGTGTTCGACGAGGACATCGAGGGCAGGTTCGCCGACGGGCTGACCATGGTGCTCAACGGCGTCTTCGGCTGGCTCGATGACAAAGTCGTGCCATAACACCTGGTCAAAGGCTCTTTGGGAAGTTAGGGGTACCCGCCTGAAAGTCGGTTTCACCCCCATGTAATCTATTAACACAACGACGCGGGGTGGAGCAGCTCGGTAGCTCGCTGGGCTCATAACCCAGAGGTCGCAGGTTCAAATCCTGTCCCCGCTACTGAAGAAAACGAAGCGCGGATCTGCGGAAATCGCAGATCCGCGCTTCTTCGTTTCCGGGATCCCGTGGTTCGCGCGGTGCTCACTCCCTGTCGTTGGTCGGGGCGGGGGACGGGTACCGCTGTCCGTGGCCGTCGCCGGTTGCGTAGCGTGTCCGGTCCATTGTGGACAGGCGTAGCGCGTTGGGCCGAATGAGCGCATATCACTAGCCACAATGGACAGATGTGCTGACCACAGTGGACACAGGTTCCGAAAAGTGGGACCGTAGAGGACGTGTCCGAATTGAATGCAACAGCCGCCGCACTGCTCGGTCTTCTCCACGACGGTCCCGCCACGGGCGGGCAACTGGTCGCGGGGGCGGGTGAGCGTTTCGGCGCCTTCTTCAGCGTGACCCGCAGCCAGGTGTACCGCGAGCTCCCCGCCTTGTCGAAGGAGGGCCTCGTCCGCCTCGGCAAGCAGGGCCCGCGGTCGAGCCAGCAGTACCTCATCACCGCGGCGGGCAAGAAGGCGTTCAAGACGTGGCTGACCTCCGAAGCCGGTCCTGACCACCTCCGCAGCCCGCTGATCCTGCGTCTCGTGCACGCCGGTTCGCTGACGGTCAAGCAGCGTTCGGCCCTGCTCGAGTCGGCCCGCGCGAGCTACACGCAGCAGCTCGACGAGGCCAAGGCCGCCACCAAGGCCGCCGACGGCCCGTACGCCAAGGCCGTCGCCGAGTTCGCGCAGGCGCAGGCCAAAGCCGCACTGAAACTGCTGGATTCCATCCCCCAGTCCTGACCCGGACAGGTGCCCACGGCCGGTTCCCCGCAACCGGTCGTGGGTTTTGCCGTAACCTTGGCCGACGTGAGTGATGAGTTCGATGCGGCACTGAAGGACCTGGCCGGCAAGCTGACGCAGATCGAGTCGGTGATGGACCTGGATGCGCTGCGTGCCCAGGTGGCCGAGCTGGAGGAACAGGCATCCAGCCCGAACCTCTGGGACGACCCCGAAGCGGCGCAGAAGGTCACCAGCCAGTTGTCCCACCGGCAGAGTGAGCTGCGACGCATTTCCGAGCTGCGGCAGCGGCTCGACGACCTGGGCGTCCTCTACGAACTGGCCGAGGCCGAGGGCGACTCCGCCAGCGTGTCCGAGTCCGAGTCCGAGCTGACGGCGCTCACCAAGGACATCGACGGGCTCGAGGTCCGCACCCTGCTGTCGGGTGAATACGACCCGCGCAACGCCGTGGTCACCATCCGGTCCGAAGCGGGCGGCGTGGACGCGGCCGACTGGGCCGAGATGCTGCTCCGGATGTACCTGCGGTGGGCGGAGCGCCACAACTACCCGACGGACGTCTACGACATCTCCTACGCCGAGGAAGCGGGCATCAAGTCCGCCACCTTCAAGGTGAGCGCGCCCTACGTCTACGGCACGCTCTCGGTCGAGCAGGGCACGCACCGGCTCGTGCGCATCTCGCCGTTCGACAACCAGAGCCGCCGCCAGACCTCCTTCGCGCACGTCGAGGTGATGCCCGAGGTCGAGGAGGTCGACCACGTCGACATCCCCGAGAAGGACATCCGCGTCGACGTGTACCGCTCGTCCGGCCCCGGTGGGCAGAGCGTGAACACGACGGACTCGGCGGTGCGGATCACCCACATCCCGACCGGCGTGGTCGTGTCGTGCCAGAACGAGAAGTCGCAGCTGCAGAACAAGGCGGCCGCGATGAAGGTCCTCCAGGCGCGGCTGCTGCAGCGGAAGAAGGAGGAGGAGCGCGCCGAGATGGACGCGCTCAAGGACGGTGGCTCCAGCTGGGGCAACCAGATGCGCTCCTACGTGCTGCACCCGTACCAGATGGTCAAGGACCTGCGGACCGAGTTCGAGGTCGGCAACCCGTCGTCGGTGCTCGACGGCGAGATCGACGGTTTCCTGGAGGCCGGCATCCGCTGGCGCAAGCAGTCCGGAGCCGCGTAACAACCCTGCGTGAGAGAGCAAGGGACCTTTGCTATCACTTTCCGGGAGAGAGTGATAGCAAAGGTCCCTTGCTCGCTTGGCCGCCGGGACCGGGCTACCCGGGCTTAACGACGGGCATGGGTAGTATGCCGAACCGTGATCCGGCTCGAAGAGGTTTCCAAGGTCTACAAGACCTCGACCCGTCCCGCCCTTGAGCGGGTGTCGGTCGAGATCGACAAAGGCGAGTTCGTCTTCCTGATCGGTCCCTCGGGATCCGGGAAGTCGACCTTCCTGCGTCTCCTGCTGCGCGAAGAGGTGCCGAGCAAGGGTCGCGTCATGGTCTCCAACTTCGACGTCGCCAAGCTCGCCCGTCGCCGGGTGCCGCGGCTGCGGCAGACCATCGGCTGCGTGTTCCAGGACTTCCGTCTGCTGTCGAACAAGACCGTCGCCGAGAACGTCGCCTTCGCGCTCGAAGTCATCGGCAAGCCGCGCCCGACGATCCGCAAGGTCGTGCCCGAGGTGCTCGAACTCGTCGGCCTCGACGGCAAGGCCGACCGTCTCCCCAACGAACTCTCCGGTGGTGAGCAGCAGCGCGTCGCGATCGCCCGCGCGTTCGTGAACCGCCCGCTCGTGCTGCTCGCCGACGAGCCGACCGGGAACCTGGACCCCGACACCAGCCAGGACATCATGTTGCTGCTGGAGCGGATCAACCGCACCGGCACGACGGTGCTGATGGCCACCCACGACCATTCGATCGTGGACTCGATGCGGCGAAGGGTCGTCGAGCTCCAGCTCGGCAAGGTCATCCGTGACGACGCCCGAGGCGTCTACGGCATCGGCCGCTGACCGGCCCCGCCCTCCTCCGTAACCCACGACTTCCAAGGGACATCAACCCCGATGCGCGCCAGTTTCGTCTTCAGCGAGGTAGTCACCGGCTTGCGCCGGAACGTCACGATGACCATCGCGATGATCCTCACCACCGCGGTCTCCCTCGCCATGCTCGGCTTCGGCCTGCTGGCCGTCGGCACGATCGACAAGATGAAGGCCAACTTCCTCGCCGACGTCGAGGTTTCGGTCTATCTGGTCAACGACATCAGCGCGGGTGACCCGAACTGCTCGCAGTCCGCTTGCCAGACGCTGCGCCAGGACCTGCAGGGCAACGAAGGCGTCGAGTCGGTCGTCTTCGAGAACCGCGAGCAGTCCTACGAGCGGTTCAAGAAGATGTTCGAGAGCCAGCCGGAACTGCTCGCGCTGACCGGGCCGGAGGCGCTGCCCGCGTCGCTCCACGTCAAGCTGAAGAACCCCGAGCGCAGCCAGGCGATCATCCAGGAGTACACCGGCAAACCCGGCGTCTCCAAGGTCGACGACCAGCAGAAGGCGCTCGACCGCGTGTTCAACGCGCTCAACGGTGTGCGGAACCTGGCCTTCGGCGCCGCGCTGATCATGGCCATCGCCGCGCTGCTGCTGATCGCCAACACGATCCAGGTGTCGGCGTTCACCCGGCGCACCGAGGTCGGCATCATGCGGCTGGTCGGCGCGACCCGCTGGTACACGCAGCTCCCGTTCCTCCTGGAGGCGGTGGTCGCCGGCCTGGTCGGTGCGATCATCGGGATCGTCTTCCTGATCCTCACCAAGGTGCTGTTGCTCGACTTGGTGCTCACGGGAGACGTGTTCCCCGCGGTCGGCATGCTCGAATTGCTGTTCCCGGTGGCGCCGATCCTGCTCGCCGTCTCGATCGTCATCTCGGCGATCACCGGCTACGTGACGCTGCGCCTGTACGTGCGCCACTAGCCGCCCGATAACCACCTGCCCGAACACAGAAACTCACGTAGAGTCGCCGCTATGCCCAAGGAACGTGGACACAAGGTGATCGTGTCGAACCGCAAGGCTCGCCACGATTACTCCATCCTCGACACCTACGAAGCCGGTCTCGTGCTCGTCGGTACCGAGGTGAAGAGCCTGCGTGAAGGACGGGCATCGCTGGCCGACGCGTTCGCCACGGTGGACGACGGCGAGGTCTGGCTCCGCAACGTGCACATCCCGGAGTACGTGCAGGGCACGTGGACGAACCACACGCCCCGGCGCACCCGGAAACTGCTGCTCCACCGCCAGGAGATCGAGAAGCTCATCGGCAAGACCAAGGAGAGCGGCCTTTCGCTGGTCCCGCTGTCGATGTACTTCAAGGACGGCAAGGTCAAGGTCGAGATCGCGCTGGCGAAGGGCAAGAAGTCCTACGACAAGCGGCAGGACATCGCCAAGCGGGACGCGGAGCGCACCATCAGCCGGGCCATGGGCCGGGCGCTCAAGGGCCGGTACAACGATTGATCCACGGGCCCGCCTCCGACGCCGAGATCCCCGGCTGGATCTCGGCGCTCGGCATCGACGGGCTCGTGGACCTGCACCTGCACTTCCTGCCGAAGCCGGTCATGGACAAGGTGTGGGCCTACTTCGACCAGGCCGAAGAGCACTACGGCATGGCCTGGCCGGTGCACTACCGCACGCCGGAAGAAGAGCGCATCGAAACCCTGCGCTCGTTCGGTGTGCGCAAGTTCGCACCGCTGGTCTATCCGCACAAGCCGGGGATGGCCGAATGGCTGACCTCGTGGGCGCTGGAGTTCGCGGAACGCGTTCCGGAGGCGGTGCCGACCGGCACGTTCTACCCGGAGCCCGGCGCGCTGTCCGTTGTGGACGGTGCGCTGCGCGCGGGCGCCCGCTGTTTCAAGGCACACGTCCAGGTCGGCGCCTACGACCCGCGTGACGAGCTGCTGGACGGCGTCTGGGGCGCGCTGGCGGACGCCGGCGTCCCGGTGGTCGTCCACTGTGGACACGGTCCGTTGAAGGGCGCCTACACCGGGCTACGGCTGTTCGAGGAGATCCTGGTCCGGCATCCCAGCCTGACCCTGGTGCTCGCGCACGCCGGCATGCCGGAGATCGACTTCGCGTTCGAGCTGGCCAGGAGGTATCCGCGCGTGTACCTCGACACCACGATGGTCGGGGTGGAGTTCACCTCGCGCGGCAATCCGCTCCCGCCGGACTGGCAGGATCTGCTGGCGGAGTTCCCCGATCGCGTCGTGCTCGGCACCGACTTCCCCAACATCCCGTACTCGTACGCCACACAGCTGCGGGCGATCGCCGGCTGGGCCGCCGACGATCGCCTGGGTGAGCCGTTCCTGCGGGCGGTGCTGCACGACACGCCCGCGAAACTGCTCAGCGTTTGAGTTGCGCCACCTCGGTGACCGAGACGGCGCGGCCGAGTAGCCGCGTCCCCAGCTCCGAAACCTGGATCTGCTTGCCCGCCAGGAGGAATCCGCCCGTCGCCAGCGCCACCCACGGCGCCGGGCCCTGGGCGAGACCGTCGCTCAGCGGGGCGAAACCGTGCGCGGCCAGCCCGAGCAGACCGCCCGCGATCGCCAGCCCGGCCACCACCAGCTGAGGCGTGTGGGCGGTCGACGCGGGGCCGGAACCCTGCGTTTCGAAACGGGCGAACATGCGCAGCAGACCGAAGAGCACCAGCCCACAGGCGCCGAGCCACGCGGGGAGCATCGTCAGCCACAGCACGGAACCCGGTTCGGGGGTTTCGTAACCCAGCCCGTAGACCGCGATCCCGGAGACGACGATCAGCGCCGGCATGTGCCACAGGTAGACGCTCATGAACCGCGGGCCGATCCACTTCAGCGCGGCGTCGAGGTTCGGCCGTGCGGCCAGGGCGTTCAGCTGCGGTTTGAAGGCCACCAGGAGCCCGATCTGGCCGATCGCGAGGAAGGCCAGCAGCACGGTCGGCGGGCTCATGTTCGACACCGGGGCGCCCGGCATGCCGATCATGCTCGCGGGGTACGGGCCGAAGGCGACCATCAGCGCGGTGATGCCGAATCCGGCAGCCGACATGCCCAGCGCGGCGTTGCGGCTCAGCGAGCCGAGACGGCCTTGCGTGTAGTGGAAACCGAGCTGGTGCACGGCCATCCAGACGAAGACGGCGTTCGCGAAACCGATCAGGCCGAGGTCGTTGAAGCGGGCGACGTCGACGAGGACGGCGGCGGCGAGCATCACGAGCGGGACTTTCAGGCCCCAGCGGCGATGTGCCGCGGCCAGCATCGGGGTGAGCAGCACGGTGAGCACGTACACGGCCAGGAACCACAGGAGCTGCGCGGCGATCGCGCCGCCGACCTGCAGCGGCTGCTCCGGAATGCCCATGCCGCGCAGGATGTCCGGGACGAACAGCCAGACGGCCACCAGCGGCAGCACCGGGATCATCAGCCGCTTGAGGCGGGCCGCGAGCCACGAACGCGAACTTTCCGCGCGGCTCAACGAGATCAGGTTCGCCGCGCCGCCGGCGAAGAAGACGAGCGGCATGACCTGGCTGAGCCAGGTGATGACCCACCAGCCGGGGGTCGCGAGGGCGTTCCCGGTCGAGAGATGGCCGTCGGCGTACGAGAGCACCGGCATTCCCCAGTGCTGGACGACGACCGCGAGGATCGCGACCGCTCGGACGATGTCCAGGAACCTGTCCCGGCCCTGCTTCCCGCTTGTGTGCATGGAAAAGAGCCTGGTGCTTCGAGGCCGCGAAAACAGCGGTGCGGGCCGCCGTATCGATCTTCCTGTTTTCGCCCTCGGAAGGTGGAGTTTTCCCTACCCCACGCCGTCGGTCTCGGGCTCCGGGAGCGGGGCGGGACACAGCCGGAACTCCCAGCAGTCGTCCTCGGCGAGACCGAGTTCGTAGCGGGTCTCGATCTTCGGCCCGTCGTGCAGATGGACGTGTTTGAGGACGGTGCCCGCGACGGGCTCGGTGTCACCGAACTCCTGGACGCGTCCGTCGAGTGGGCCGCCGAAGAAGCGCGCGCTGTGGGAGGGCCTGTCGGTCATGGGTCCTCCTCGGTTCGGCTCGGCACTCACCTGACAGTCTGCCCATGTTAGGTGAGTGACGGCTTCGCCACCAAGAGCTACTTCAGCGTCCTAAGTAAGTGAGCACCGCGCGGACCCGGCGGTGTTCCACCGAACTCGCTTCGAGGCCGAGCTTCGAGAAGATGTTGCCGATGTGCTTTTCGACCGCGCCGTGCGAAACGACGAGCGAGTTCGCGATCGCGGTGTTCGACAGGCCCTGCGCCATCAGCCCCAGCACTTCGGACTCGCGGGCGGTGAGCGCGTCGAGCGGGTTCTTGCGGCCACGGGCCATCAGCTGCGCGATGACGTCCGGGTCGATCGCCGTGCCACCGCCGGCGACACGTTTGACCGCGTCGAGGAAATCCCCGACGTCGGCGACGCGTTCCTTGAGCAGGTAACCGACTCCGCCCGCGCCGCCGGACAGGAGCTCGACGGCGTAGCTCTCCTCGACGTATTGGGAGAGCACGAGAACCGGCAGGCCCGGGATGACCTCGCGGGCGCCCAGTGCCGCGCGCAGGCCCTCGTCGGTGAAGGTCGGCGGCATCCGCACGTCGACGATCGCGAGGTCCGGCCGGTGTTCCTTGACCGCGACCAGCAGGTCTTCGCCGTTGTCCACGGCGGCGACGGTCTCGATGTCCTCGTCGGCGAGCAGGCGGATCACCCCCGCGCGCAACAGAACCGCGTCTTCGGCGATGACAACCCGCATGCTGCCCCCAGCGTCGTGAGTGAATGGCAGAGCCTATTCACTCACGAGCGGGTCACCATTGGCACGGCAGGTCCGCGCGAATCACCGTCGGGCCACCGGGCGGGCTGACGACGGTGATCACGCCGTCGATCGTGGCCGCCCGGTCGGCGAGCCCGGCGAGGCCGCCACCTGGCCGGACTTCGGCGCCGCCGTGCCCGTTGTCGGTGATCTCGACGATGACCATCGCTTCGGTGCGCCACACCTTCACGCCCGCTTCGGTCGCTCCCGAATGCTTCGCGATGTTCGTCAGCGTCTCGCCGACGATGAAGTAGGCCGTCGTCTCGACCGCCGCCGGGGGCCGCGGTTCGACGTCCACCTCGACGTCGACGTGGATCGGCGATTTCGCGGCCTGCGCGGACAAGGCGGCGTCGAGACCGCGGTCGCCGAGCACGGCCGGGTAGATCCCGCGGGCGAGATCGCGCAGTTCCGACACCGCGAGTTTGGCGTCGAGATGGGCCTCGTCGATCAGTTCGCGCACCGCGGCCGGGTCCTGGTCGAACTTCGACTTCGCGCGGCCGAGACTCATCGCGACGGCGACCAGGCGCTGCTGGGCGCCGTCGTGCAGATCGCGCTCGATGCGGCGGCGTTCGGCCTCGGCGGCGTCGACACCGCGAGCCCGCGACGCCTGCAACCGCTCGGCCTTCTGCTCCAGCTTCGCGGCGCGGTTCGGTCCGAGCAGCGAGTACGCCAGGTTGCCGTGCAGCCACCCGACCCACGGGGTCACCCAGATCGCCATCGGCAGCAGCACGATCGACGCGATCGCGATCGGCAGCTCCAGGCACGCCAACGGGAACGCCGCCATCAGGTAGGCGAGGTCGCGCCACGTCGTCGCGTCGGTCAAGCGGGTCAGCCAGCGCTTGACCAGCGAAAGCCCCTCGACCGGCAGGCGTTCGACCGGCTCGAGCGGAGTCTCGAGCATCGTGCGCGCCCAGCCCCGCTCGCGGTCGGCGGACCAGCGGATGAAGCTGGTCGTGGCCATGAGGATGGGGAAGCCGATCCACACCACCGCCGTCGCGATGCCGACCGCCAGGCCGACGACGATGAGAACGAACTGGAGGAGCCGGAACACGAAGCTGACGATCATGTAGACGATCGACCGCAACGGCCGGGGGCGGGGGATCCCCACCTGCTGTACCTGCTGGTCGATCGTCATCCGTGAACCTCGCCCCATGAATCCTCCAGACGGCGGCGCTGGGCGTGGGTCGGCCCGAGCAGCGCCGTCGCCAGCCGGGCGTGCATCCCGGCCAGCGCCTTCGTCAACGCTACCGAGAGGGCGATGCAGAGCACGCCGAGCGCCGCCCAAGGCAGCGCCGAAACCGTCGAATCGACGGTGAACCACGCGTTCTCCCAGGTCGGGAAGCGGTACTCGCCGCCAGGAAGGAAGCGGTAGTAGATCGGCAGGCCGGCGAGGCCGAGGCTCGTCGACCAGAACGCCGTGACCAGGACGAACTCGATGATCCCGAGCGGGAAGAGGAGGAAGAAGTAGCCGAGGTCGCGCCAGGTCGAGCCGTCCTTCAGCCGCGCCTTCCAGCGCACGGACTGGCCGGCCACGGGCAGCGGGAGATACGGCAGGTCGATGTAGCGGTCGAGCAGGGCGTACACCCTGGCGCGCTCCATCCGGGCCGCGCCGCGGACCGCCAGGATCACCAGCGCGAGGAGCGGCAACCCGATCCAGACGATCGCCGTGCCGATGCCCGCCGAGATGAAGGACATCAGGAGCGCGAAGGCCAGGACGCCCATCGGCAGGTTCATCAGCAGGTAGACCAGCGAGCCGCCGAACGACGGATCGGACCTGCTCAGCTCCCGCTCGGCCGCCAGCGAACTCATGGTCGTGCTCCTCTCCTGTTCGAGGAGTCCAGCATCGCGCCCCGCGGGCGTCCGGTGACATGGTGCGCGCGGGCATCTCCCAGGTAGGGCTAGCCCCACCTGCGGGATTAACCCGGTTGCCGCCCGCGTTATGATGTACAGGTTGTGTCCCACCAAGGGGGTGAACGGTTTCGACTTTGGACGTTGAATCAGGAGAAGCGTGCCGGTGCAGGCGAGAGACCACCGTAAGCGTCATCGCAAACCAATAAGCGCCGAGCCTAAGAGCCAGCGCGAGTTCGCTCTTGCTGCCTAAGCAGTAGAGCAACTCTGTCGGTCCGGGGTCGCCTCCGACCCGGTCACCGGCATCAGCTAGGAGGCTTACCGCTACACCCGGCCGCGGGGTGTGGTTGGGAAACAAACAGTGGCTGGGCCCGTCACTTCAGCTTGTTCGCGTGACTGAAGGGGTCAAGTAGAGACATAGCGGACTGCGCACGGAGAAGCCCTGGTGATGCGCCAGAGGACCCGGGTTCAATTCCCGGCACCTCCACTGGTCGACGGAGCGGCCCTGCCCCTGAGGGGGTGGGGCCGCTTCTTTGTGTGTCGGTCGGGGTGGCACGGGCATCGTCGATGACGAGGACGCAATGGGCCGGCTGGGCAACGACGTTCGTCTCACGCGCGGGCCGGAACTTGTCCGTGTGTTGGCCGAGGGGATCAAGGACGTGGTCTCGTAGGCTCGGGAAATGCGCCTTCATGTGCATCGATGGGGATCAGGTCCGCGTGTCGTTCTCGTGCACGGCGTGCTGCTCGGCGGCAGGGAGGCGTGGCGGGCTCAGCGCCCGTTGACCGAGCGGTGGACGTTGCTCGCGCCGGATCGTCCCGGGCACGGGAAATCGCCGGACGGCGTACAGGATTTCGAAGTCGACGCGGAGTTGATCGCGGAGCAGGTGCTCGACGAGCCCGCGCATCTGGTCGGGCTGTCCTACGGCGCGATCGTCGCGATGCTCGCCGCCGCGCGGCGGCCGGAGATGGTCCGGACGCTCACCGTGATCGAACCGCCCGCGACCGGGATCGTCCGAGGCGACAAGGTCGTCGACGCATGGGACGCCGAACTGCGGAGGTTCCTCGACGGGCCGCTCGACGATCCTCGCGAAGTGTTCAAGGCGTTCTTCCCGCTGGCCGGTGTGCCGTTGCCGATCCCCGATCCGGTACCCGAGACGCTGCGGCGCGGCGCCCGCGCGCTGGTCGGGATGCGGCCGCCGGGAGACGCGGAGCTGCCGCTCGGGACGTTGGCGTCGGCGGATTTCCCGATGCTCGTGATCACCGGGGACCACCGGCCGGAGTACGAGATCATCGCCGACGCGATCGCGGAGGGGACCGGCGCGCACCGCGGGATCGTGCGGGGGATGGGGCATCTGGTGCCGGATACGGGTGCGCCGTTCAATACCCGGATCGAAACTTTTCTGAATCACGGAGCGTAGCGAAATCTAGATCTTTTTCGTCTCAATTCACCCGCGCCGGGAACTGTCGCGGGGTGGGATGTCATGCTGAGTGTCCGACCATGGCCCTCTTTCGAAACGACCCCGTGTCGCCGGAGGGCCGGAAGAAGGTGGCAGATGACCTGGGCTAGGCATTCCAGTCGTCCCGACCCCGCTGAAGACCAGAGCCGCATGGCCGGTGTGCGAGCGGAGGAAGAAGTCCGCCTCACGCTGCAGAACGGCCGAGCCGCTCGAACCGTCGCAGGGCATGCTTCGGACGCCCTCGACTGTGCTGAACTGCTGGCGATGCTCGGGCTCGAGGGAGTCCAGAAGAAGCACGCTCAGCGCATCTGACCCCCGATCCGGGTGGTCAGTTCGGCCGCGGTCAGACGGACCTCCTCGGCGAGGTCCGGCCAAGTCTCCTCACACCCCTCGGCTCCCGGGCAGAGGTGGCGGAGGGTCACGCTGATCGCGGCCATCGGCCGGCCACCGTGGTCGAAGACCGGGCAGGCCACCGAGGCGAATCCTTCGGTGACGTGTCCGTCTTCGATCGCCCAGCCGAGTCTGCCCTCCGCGTTCAGCGTCCGGCGCAGCTCGGCGAGGGTACGCGGGCCGCGACCGGTGCGCAGGACGAAAGCCGACGCGTTCGGGAAGAGCGCGCGGACATGCGGCGACGGCAGATGCCGCAGTATCGCCCTGCCCGACGCCGTGAGCTGGCCCGGCAGCCGGACGCCGACCTCGGTCACCAGCGTTTCCGGGCGGGTGGGGCGCTCTTTGACCAGGTAGAGCGACTCGTTGCCGTGAAGCACGCCCAGATGCGCGGTGTGGCCGACGCGGTCGGCGAGTTTGCGCAGCAGCGGGAGGGCGAGGCGCTCCAACGGGTCGTGCCGCAGGTAGGCCGAGCCGAGTTCGAACGCGGCGATGCCGAGGCCGTAGCGGCGCTCGGCGGGTAAGTGTGTCACGAAACCGGCGGCCTCCAGTTCGGCGAGCAGGTGATACGTCGTCGAACGCGGGAGCCCGAGTTCGCGCGCGATCGCGGCCGCCGACACCGGGCCCGGCCGCGCGGCGAGGGCGCGAAGGATGCCGAGGCCGCGGCGCAGAGCCGGGACCTCGCTGCTCTCACCCATGCCGACCTCCTGTTTCGCTTCGGCGGGGGAGCAAGGGACCTTTGCTACCACTTGTCTCAATGTCGAGAGAGCGGTAGCAAAGGTCCCTTGCTCTCTTTTCGCAGGTGGGAGCGGTGACTGTGTGGGTTTCGGGTCATCCAACGCACCAAAATCCACACGGTCGGTAGGCGCCGCTACGCGGAGTGCAGGGTGGGTGGAAATAGGGACACTCAACGTCTCTATTTCCACACACCCCTCCGCCGCGCGGTAGCAAAGGTCCCTTGCTCCCACCGTGCGTGTCTTGGATACCAGACACAACCACCGGTTGGCGCCGCCCACCAGCGGGCATGGCGTTGTCCAATGGGGCTATGCCGGAAACCGTACTTCTGGGCTCCGAACCGCTTCGGCCCGAACAGGTCGTCGCGGTCGCCCGTGACCACTCGCCCGTCGCGGTCAGCGAAGCGGCCGAGAAGAACCTCGCCGCGACGCGTCAGCACATCGACAACCTCGCGCACGCCGAGACGCCGACGTACGGCGTTTCGACGGGCTTCGGGGCGCTCGCGACCAGGCACATCCCGCTCGAGAGTCGCACCGCGCTTCAGCGGTCGCTGATCCGGTCGCACGCGGCCGGCGCGGGCCCGGTCGTCGAGACCGAGGTCGTGCGCGCGCTGATGTTGCTGCGCCTCCGCACCCTCGCCAGCGGGTACACCGGCATCCGGCCGCAGACCGCGCAAGCGCTTGCGGCCCTGCTCAACGCCGGGATCACCCCGCTCGTTCACGAGTACGGCTCCCTCGGCTGCTCCGGTGACCTCGCGCCTCTGGCCGCTGTCGCGCTCGCGCTGATGGGCGAGGGCGAAGTCGAGTACAACGGCGAAGTCGTCCAGGCGGGCGTAGCGCTGAAGCACGCTGGCATCGAGCCTGTCGTTCTCGCGGAGAAGGAGGGCCTCGCCCTTACGAACGGGACCGACGGCATGCTCGGCATGCTCCTGCTCGCCGCGGCCGACCTGCGCAAGCTGCTCGACACCGCCGACATCACCGCGGCGATGAGCGTCGAAGCGCTCCTCGGCACCGACCGCGCCTTCGCGGCCGATCTCCAGGCGCTGCGTCCGCACCCCGGGCAAGCAAGGAGCGCGCTCCGCATGTGGACGGCGCTCCAGGACTCGAAGATCGTCGAGAGTCACCGCGGCCCCGACTGCAACCGCGTCCAGGACGCGTACTCCCTCCGCTGCGCGCCCCAGGTGCACGGCGGCGCCCGCGACAGTCTCACGCACGCCGAACTCGTCGCGGAGCGTGAGCTTCAGTCCGCGGTCGACAACCCGGTCGTATTGTCCGACGGCCGCGTCGAGTCGAATGGCAACTTCCACGGCGCCCCGGTCGCGTACGTGCTCGACTTCCTCGCCATCCCGCTCGCGGACGTCGCGAGCATCGCCGAGCGCCGCACGGACCGCATGCTCGACAAGGCCCGCTCGCACGGCCTGCCGCCGTTCCTCGCCTTCGACCCCGGCGTCGATTCCGGCCACATGATCGCCCAGTACACGCAGGCGGCCGTGGTCAGCGAGCTCAAGCGGCTCGCGGTACCGGCTTCGGTCGACTCGATCCCCAGCAGCGCCATGCAGGAGGACCACGTCTCCATGGGCTGGTCCGCCGCGCGCAAGCTGCGCAAGGCCGTCGAGGGCCTCAACACCGTCCTCGCCATCGAACTGCTCACCGCCGCGCGCGCCCTCGACATGCGCGCGCCCCTGGTCCCGTCGCCGGTCACCGGCCGGGTCCGGGATCTCGTCCGCACCAAGGTCGAGGGCCCCGGCCCCGACCGTCATCTGGCGCCGGAGATCGCCGCCGCCGAAGAACTCGTCGCGTCGGGTGCCGTCCTCGCCGCGGCCCAACTGGAGGTCTGAGCCCATGACCCGCACGGTCCGTGCCGCCCAAGGCACCACGCTCACCGCGAAGAACTGGCAGACCGAAGCCGCGCTGCGGATGTTCCACAACAACCTCGACCCCGAGGTCGCCGAGCGCCCGGAGGACCTGGTCGTCTACGGCGGCACCGGCAAGGCCGCCCGCAACTGGGCCAGCTTCGACGCGATCACCCGCGAGCTGACCAGCTTGGAGCAGGACGAGACGTTGCTCGTCCAGTCCGGCAAGCCGGTCGGCGTATTCCGCACGCACGAATGGGCGCCGCGGGTGCTCATCGCGAACTCCAACCTCGTCGGTGACTGGGCGACGTGGCCCGAATTCCGCCGCCTGGAAGCCCAGGGCCTGACCATGTACGGCCAGATGACCGCGGGATCCTGGATCTACATCGGCACGCAGGGAATCCTGCAGGGCACGTACGAGACCTTCGCCGCCGTCGCCAAGAAGCGGTTCGGAGGCAGCCTCAAGGGCACGCTCACCGTCACCGCCGGCCTCGGGGGCATGGGCGGCGCGCAGCCGTTGGCCGTCACGATGAACGACGGCGTCGCGCTCGTCATCGAATGCGACCCGCAGCGCGCCCACCGCCGCGTCGAGACGCGCTACCTCGACGAGGTCGCCGACGACCTCGACGACGCGATCCGCCGGGTGGAGGCCGCGAAGAAGGAGAAGCGCGCGCTGTCCGTCGGGGTGGTCGGCAATGCCGCCGAGGTGCTGCCCGAACTGCTGCGCCGCGGCGTCGAGGTCGACATCGTCACCGACCAGACCTCCGCGCACGACCCGCTTTCCTATCTGCCCAAGGGCGTCGGCGTCGACGAGTGGCAGGACTACGCGGACAAGAAGCCCGACGAGTTCACCGAACGCGCCCGCGAGTCGATGGCGGAGCACGTCGAGGCGATGCTCGGCTTCCTCGACAAGGGCGCCGAGGTCTTCGACTACGGCAACTCCCTCCGTGGTGAGGCGAAACTCGGCGGCTGCGAGCGCGCGTTCGACTTCCCGGGGTTCGTGCCCGCATACATCCGTCCGCTGTTCTGCGAGGGCAACGGCCCGTTCCGCTGGGCGGCGCTGTCCGGCGACCCGGAGGACATCGCGGCGACCGACCGCGCGATGCTGGAACTGTTCCCGGAGAACGAATCCCTCGCGCGCTGGATCCGGCTGGCCGGTGAACGCGTCGCCTTCCAGGGGCTTCCGTCGCGGATCTGCTGGCTCGGCTACGGCGAACGGCACCTCGCGGGCCTGCGGTTCAACGAAATGGTCGCCAGCGGTGAGCTCAAGGCCCCGGTCGTCATCGGCCGTGACCACCTCGACTCGGGCAGCGTCGCCTCGCCGTACCGCGAGACCGAGGGCATGGCCGACGGTTCCGACGCGATCGCCGACTGGCCGCTGCTGAACGCGCTGGTCAACACCTCGTCGGGCGCCAGCTGGGTGTCGATCCACCACGGCGGCGGCGTCGGCATGGGCCGCTCCATCCACGCGGGCCAGGTCAGCGTGGCCGACGGAACCCCGCTGGCCGCGCAGAAACTCGAGCGCGTGCTCACCAACGACCCTGGCATGGGCGTCATCCGGCACGTCGACGCCGGGTACGACCGCGCCGCGGACGTCGCCGACGAGCGCGGCGTGCGCGTGCCGATGCGGGACGCCGAGTGACCGCGTCCTCGCTGCTGGAGGAGATCTCGGACGTCGGCCGCGACCCGAAGCGCGGCGGCTACTCCCGCCACGCCTTCGACGCGGCCGAAACCGAGCTGCGCGGGTGGTTCGTCGAGCGTGCCGGGCGGCTGGGGCTGGGCGTCGAGACCGACCGGAACGGCAACATCTGGGCCTGGTGGGGCACCCCCGGCCCGGACGCGGTCGTCACCGGCAGCCATCTCGACTCGGTGCCGGGCGGGGGTGCCTTCGACGGCCCGCTCGGCGTCGCGAGCGCGCTCGACGCGGTGGAGATCTTGCAGGCCAAGGGATTCCGCCCCGCGAAGCCGTTCGCCGTCGTGGTCTTCGCCGAGGAGGAGGGCGGCCGATTCGGCGTGCCCTGCCTCGGCTCGCGGCTGCTGACCGGGACCATCGACGCGGACAAGGCGCGCGGCTTGCGCGACCCGGACGGCGTCACGTTCGCCGAAGCCGCGGCGAAATCCGGCCTCGACCCCGATCGGATCGGGAAGGACTCCGAGCGGCTCGGGTTGATCGGGCGGTTCCTGGAACTGCATGTCGAGCAGGGACGCGGGCTGATCGACCTCGGCTCGCCAGTCGCCGTCGGCAACACCGTGATCGCGCACGGCCGGTGGCGATTCTCCTTCCAGGGGCAGGGAAACCATGCCGGTGCGACGCTGATCGGAGACCGTCGTGACCCGATGATCCCGGCGGCGGAGACCGTGCTCGCCGTACGGAAACTGGCGAGGGCGACCGCCGACGCGAGGGCGACCGTCGGCAGGCTCGTGCCGACTCCTGGCGGGACCAACGTCATCGCGTCCACTGTGGACCTTTGGCTCGACGCTCGTGTGCCGGGTACGGCTACGCCCGAGCTGGTCGCCGAGATCGCGAAGCTGGCCGAAGAGGCGGCCGCGCAGGAAGGATGTCGTGTCGAGGTCAGCAGGGAGTCGTACTCCGACGACGTGATCTTCGACGACGCGTTGCGCCGCGACCTGGGAACCTGGCTGGGCGGGCCGCCGGAACTACCGACCGGCGCCGGGCACGACGCCGCGATCCTCGCCGGGTTCGTCCCGTCCGGGATGCTCTACGTGCGCAATCCCACCGGCATCAGCCATTCGCCGGAGGAGTTCTCCGAGGCGGCGGACGTCGACCACGGTGCCCGCGCGCTCGCGGAAGTCCTGGAGAAACTGTCGACATGACGACATATTGGTGCGAGCGTGCGTGGCTGCCGGACGGGATCGCCGATGCCGTCCGGATCGAGGTCGACGGCGGGAAGATCACCTCCGTGACGGCGAACGCGCCTCGCGAAGGCACCGTCCTCAATGGACTCACCTTGCCGGGGTTCGCCAACGGGCACTCGCACGCGTTCCACCGGGCATTGCGTGGCCGTACGCATCACGATCGCGGGACCTTCTGGACGTGGCGCGAGCGGATGTACTCGCTCGCGTCCCGGCTCGATCCGGATTCGTACTATCGCCTGGCGCGTGGGGTTTACGCGGAGATGGTGCTGGCCGGGTACACGAGCGTCGGCGAGTTCCACTACCTGCACCACGCGCCGGGCGGAAAGCCTTACGCCGAACCGAACGCGATGGGTGAGGCGCTGCGGCAAGCGGCCAGGGACGCCGGGATCCGGCTGACGTTGCTCGACACCTGTTACCTCGCGGGTGGTATCGGTGTGGAGCCCGACGAGGTGCAGCAGCGGTTCTCCGACGGATCCGCCGGGAAGTGGGCGCAACGAGTCGGCGAATTGCGGGAGGACGAGACGTTCCGGGTAGGTGGTGCGATCCATTCCGTGCGTGCCGTACCTGAGGATCAACTGTCCGAAGTGGATCGTGGAACCGGGCCGCTGCACATCCATCTTTCCGAGCAGCGGGCTGAGAACGAGCAGTGCCTGGCGGCTTACGGCCGGACGCCGGCTGGGTTGCTCCACGACTGCGGAGTGCTCACCGAGCGGCTCACCGCGGTGCACGCGACGCACCTGACCCCGGGCGACATCAAATGGCTCGGCGAGGCCGAGAGCCGCGCCTGCTTCTGCCCGACGACCGAGCGGGATCTCGGTGACGGGATCGGCCCCGCGCGGACGCTGCTGGACGCGGGGGTGCGGCTGTCGCTCGGCAGCGACAGCAACGCGGTCGTCGACGCGTTCGAGGAGACCAGGGCGCTGGAACTGAACGAGCGGCTCGCCAGCGAGAAGCGCGGCCGGTTCACCGCGGAGGAACTGCTCGCGGCGGCCACGGATCACGGCGCGGTCGGCTGGTACGAGGTCGGCGTGCTGGCTCCGGGCGCGGGAGCGGATCTGGTGACGGTCGGCCTCGGTTCGGTGCGGACCGCGGGGATCGAGCCGTCCGGAGTGGTCTTCGCCGCTTCCGGCGCCGACGTCCGGGAAGTCGTCGTCGCCGGGCGGGAGATCGTCCGCGATGGCGTGCATCAGCTGACCGACCGGCCGGAAACGGTCTTGGCCAAGGAGATCGAGGCATTGTGGCAGTCCTGATCACGGGAATCGGCGAGCTCACCACGAACGACGCCGAGTTGGGGAAACTGCACGACGCGGCCGTCGTCGTCGAGGGCGAAACGATCGCCTGGGTCGGCGCGGCCGCGGACGCGCCCGGCGCGGACGAGCGGGTCGACGTCGAGGGCCGCGCGGTGCTGCCCGGCTGGGTGGACAGTCACACGCACCTGGTGTTCGCCGGGGACCGAACCGCCGAGTTCGAGGCGCGGATGGCAGGTAAGGCGTACAGCGCCGGAGGGATCGCGGTCACCGTCGACGCGACGCGGTCGGCGTCCGACGAGCAGCTGGCGGCGAATCTGCGGCGGCACGTCGGCGAAGCGGCGAGGCAGGGCACGACCTGTCTGGAAACGAAGACCGGATACGGGCTCAACGTCGAGGACGAGGCGCGTTCGGCGCGGATCGCCGCCGAGGTGGCGGACGAGGTGACGTTCCTCGGTGCGCATCTGGTGCCGCCGGGCGCGGACGCGGAGTCCTATGTGGACTTGGTCTGCGGTGACATGCTCGACGCCGTCGCGCCGCTCGTGCGGTGGGCGGACGTGTTCTGCGAGACCGGCGCGTTCGACGAGGCGCAGTCCGGGCGGGTGCTGAAGGCGGCGCGGGAGCGCGGGCTCGGGCTGCGGGTGCACGGGAACCAGCTGGGGGAGGGGCCGGGCGTGCGGCTAGCCGTCGAGCTGGGGGCGGCGAGTGTCGACCACTGCACGTACCTGAGCGAAGCGGACGTCGAGGCTCTCGCGGCTTCGGACACCGTCGCGACCTTGCTGCCGGCGTGCGACCTGTCGACCCGGCAGCCGCTGGCGCCGGCGCGGCGGCTCCTGGACGCGGGGGCGACGGTGGCGCTGGCCAGCAACGCGAACCCGGGGAGCTCGTACACGACGTCGATGGCGTTCTGTGTGACGACCGCGGTACTGCAGATGCGGATGACGATCGACGAGGCGGTGTGGGCGGCGACGGCGGGCGGGGCTCGCGCGTTGCGGCGTGACGATGTGGGCTTCGTGCGGCCGGGGGCGCGCGCCGACCTTCACGTGCTGGAGGCGCCCTCGACGACGCACCTCGCGTACCGGCCGGGGGTGCCGCTGACGGCCGCGGTGTGGCGGCGCGGGGAGCGTCTGACCAGCGGTTTCGCCGCAAAGTGGTAGCAAAGGTCCCTTGCTCCCCCGCGGCGGTCAGGAGGCTTGGTCGAGGGTCTCCTGAACAAGCTCACGTAGGGCGGGCGGGAGTTCGCCGAGCAGGTGGGACCACTGCTCGACCCGCTTCTGGCTGAGGTGGGTGAGCAGGTCGAGCACCGGCGCCCACAGGTCCTCGTCGGCGGCCGCGACCTGCAGAAGGCCGCGGAACCGGGTCTCGGAGAGCAGCCCGAGGACGTGATCGATCCGGCTCTTGTCGTCGAGGACGAACGCGATCCGGATCAGCGCGTCGTCGCCGATGACGGCCAGCGCCCGGCGCACCGTCGGATCGGGCAGGTGGCCGACGAACCGGCCGACGGTGATCCAGTCCTCACGGCGCACCAGCTCGCCCGCGACCGCGACGACGGTGTCGAGCGGGATCCTGGCGATGATCGCGCTCGCGCGGCGCGGGTCCAGCTCGGCCGCGACGTCGGCCAGGAACGGCGTCCTCAGCCGCTTCGCGACGTCGACGCCCCGGGAGACGTCCACCAGCCCGGCGATCCGCGCGCACAGAAGCGGGCCGAAGACCTTCTCGGCGATCTTCGCGAGGATCGGGCTCGGGACGAGCTTGCTCGCCATCGCCATCCGCTCGAGGGCGGCGAGGTTGGCGTCGAACAGCGTGTCCGTGACCTGCTCGCGGAAGGTCTGGAGCTCGGCGGCATCCACGCGCTCCAGGTAAGAAAGCCGCTCCGGGGTGGTGCCGAGGACACGGGCGAGTTTGAGGATCTCCGCCTGCGCGGCGAAGTTTTCGGTGGTCACAGGCCCACCACCTTGCGTACGGCGCCGCGCAGAAGCGCGGGTACGTACTTCAGGCCCTCTTCACCCGCTTCGGCCAAGGCCTTGGCCTGTCGGTGACGCGCGTCGCGCAGCGCGTCGGAGAGGTCTTGCTTCTCGGTGTCGGCCAGGGCTTCGATGCCTGCCGGGACAGGACCGCCTAGCTGACCGGTGAGTGTGCGCTCGGCCATGGTCGATCATCATGCCTCATCGACCGGGGGAAGCAGGGGACCTTTACTTTCGTCCATGGCGGATCCCTCGTCACGGCTTGTAGCGTCCTGTCGTGTGAAGGATCCTGAGGAACCCGTGCGGCGCGGGCGGCGGCTGGTCATGGACGTCGCCCTGTGGCTCGGGCTCTGCGGCTGGGTGGTCATCGACGCCGGATCCAGCACGAGACATTGGGAGCTGCTCTTCGGGCTCACCACGACCACGGCGGCGATCGCGGTGTCGCGCCGGTATCCGCTCGTCTCCCTCGCCATCGCGATGTTCGCCGCTTTCGTCGTCATGGGCAGCTTCGGCGGCCGGGTGCCGATCTGGGAGGGGTTCGTCCTCGTCGCGGTGGGTTACCTCGCCGGCTACCGGCGGCCGGTCGCGAAGCCGATGCTGCGCGTGTTCGCCGTCGTTTCCGTGATCGCGGTCCCCGTGGCGCTGGTGTGGAGCAAGGACGGGTTCGCGTCCTGGGGAGCGCTGCTCGGCGTCCTGGTCTTCGCGGGCGTGACACCCTGGCTGCTGGGCAGGTACATCCGGCAGCGCGAGGACATGGCCCGCGACGGCTGGCGGCGCGCCGAGGAGATGGAGAGCCGTCAGCGGCTCGTCGCCGACCGCGCGCGGCTGCGCGAACGGACGAGGATCGCCAGCGACATGCACGACTCCCTGGGTCACGAGCTGAGCCTGATCGCGGTGCGCGCGGCGGCGCTGGAAGTCGCGGGCGGGCTCGACGAGCAGCAGCGGCGGGCGGCGGGCGAGTTGCGGCAGAGCGCCGCGACGGCGACCGAACGGCTGCGCGAGATCATCGGGGTCCTGCGCGAGGACGACGCGCCGACCGAGCCGGTGCACGAGAGCATCGATGAACTGCTCGACCGCACCAGGGCCTCAGGCGTGCTGATCGAGTCCTCTGTGGACGCACCACTCGACGGCGAACCGCAGATGGTCGACCGCGCCGCGTATCGCGTGGTCCAGGAATCGGTCACGAACGTGGTGAAACACGCGCCGGGGGCGGCCGTCACCGTCCGGGTGACGCGGTCGGCGGGACGGACGGACGTCGTGGTCACCAACACGGCGCCGCCGGCGGGGCCGTTGCCGGGCCGGGCTTCGGGCAGGCGCGGGCTGATCGGCCTGCGCGAGCGGGTCCGGCTGGTCGGCGGGACCCTGCGGGCAGGCCCGCACGACGGCGGATTCGAGGTCGGCGCGACCCTGCCGCACGACGCCGCGCCGTCGGAGGAATCGCCGGAGAGCCAGGCGGCGATGGACGCCGAGGTGGGGCAGTCGACGTCGGCAAGGGAACTCGAACGTGCGCGCCGGGACGTGCGGCGCAGCCTGATCCAGGCGATCGTCGTGCCGATCGGGCTGTTCGGCCTGGTGGTCGGGATCAGCGGTGCGGTGTTCCTCGTCCAGTGGTACCGCTCCGAACTCCCCGGCGGCGACTACGACCGCATCCGGATCGGCCAGACGCGCGCCGAGATCGCGTCCCTCCTGCCCGACGGTCAACGGATCGCGCGGCCGCGGGCGGTGGAGCCGCCGGTTCCCGCGGGGGCGACCTGCGAGTACTACGGCACCGAGCGGAGCGTGTTCAACTTGAACTACGAGGCCTACCGGTTGTGCTTCGCCGAGGGGAAACTCGTGGCGAAGCACGTGATCAGTGAAGACGAGCAAAGGGGGGACCCGGATGATCCGGGTGGTGCTGGCCGATGACGAGGCGATGATCCGCGCCGGCGTGTCGGCGATCCTGGCCGCGGACGCCGGGATCGAGGTGGTCGCGGAAGCCGAGGACGGCCGCGCCGCCGTCGAGCAGGCCCGCGCGACCAGGCCGGACGTCGTGCTCCTCGACATCCGGATGCCGGTCATGGACGGGCTCAAGGCGGCCGAGGAGATCCGCCGGTTGCTGCCCGAGGTGGGCGTGATCATGTTGACCACGTTCGGCGAGGACGCCTACATCGAACGCGCGCTCGGCCTCGGCGCGAGTGGCTTCCTGCTGAAATCCGGCGACCCCCGTGAACTGCTCGGCGGGATCCACGCGGTCGCGGGTGGCGCGGCGTTCCTTTCGCCGAAGGTCGCGCAGCGCGTCATCGCCCGCTTCTCCGGCAATCAGGTCTCCCGCGCCGAAGAGGCGAAGGCGCTGATCGGCAAACTGACCCCGCGTGAGCAGGAAGTGCTGGCGCTGCTCGGTTCGGGACTGTCCAATGCGGACATCGCCGCGAAGCTGTTCGTGGTCGAGGGCACGGTGAAGGCCTACGTCAGCACCATCCTCGGCCGGCTCGGCGCGCGGAACCGGGTGCAGGCCGCCATCACCGCGTACGAGGCGGGGCTGGTCGGCGGGGGACAGGCGGAGTCCAGCCGCTGACGCCGGCGCCGATACGGGCGGTGAGCGCTCCGGGGAGGAGCCGGAACACGCCGTTGCGGACGGCCACGGCGAGCGGGTTGCGCAGCTGTGGGCCGATCTTTCCGGCCTGGACCGACGCTTTGACCACTGATTGGCTGCGCGGGCGGCGCTGCTCGTCGTAACTCTTCAGCGCCGCGTCGACGTCCTCGGTGGTGCTGAGCGCGGCGGCGAGGACGACGGCGTCTTCGATCGCCTGGCAGCCACCCTGGCCGAGGAACGGCGGCATCGCGTGGGCCGCGTCGCCGAGGAGCGCGACACGTCCTTTGACGTAGGTGAGCAGGGGAGTGCCGAGCAGGTAGAGATCGTGGTGGAGCAGCGTCTCGGGCGTGGTCGCGTCGATGAGCTCGGGAATCGGTTCGTGCCAGCCGCCGAAGCGGTTTCGCAGATACGACTTCGGGTCCTCGTGCCGGACGCCCGGTTCGGCGACGTAACTCGCCCACCAGTAGACGCGGCCGTCGTGCAGCGGGATGACGCCGATCTCGGCCCCGTCGTCCCAGCTCGTGCTGAGTTCTGTCGGGTGAGGGAGGGTGGTCACGGCACGAAAGGCCGTGCTGCCGCTGTAGACCGGTTCGGGATGGCGTGGCCAGAGTTGCTTGCGGGCCATGCTGTGGATGCCGTCCGCGGCGACGATGACGTCGGCGTCGAGATCGTCCAGGCTCGTGACTTCCACACCGGTGCGGACGCAGTCTTCGGGCAGGGCGTCGCGGAGCGCGCCGATGAGATCCGCGCGGTGGATGGCGGCGAGCGGACGGCCGTGGTGACGGCGGAACGCCTCGGCATCCCACCGGGTGATGCGGCGGCCGTCGCGGTCGTGGAGTCCGCCGGAGGATTGTTCTTGTTGCCGGGAGAGGCGGACGCCCAACGTCTCCAGTGAGCGCAGGGCGTTCGGCCACAGGGAGATGCCCGCGCCGACGGCGGTAAGTTCCGGCGCCTGTTCGAGGACGGTGACCTCCCAGCCGATGCCGTGCAGCCCGATGGCGGCGCTCAGTCCGCCGATTCCCCCGCCGATCACGATCGCTTTGCGCATGTCGACCTCCTCTACATTTGTAGAGTACTACTACACTTGTAGAGTGCGAAAGGCGACGATCGGGGACGCGGCCATCGAGGTCATCGCGGCCGAGGGGATGCGGGGGCTGACGCATCGCGCCGTCGACCGGTTCGCCGGGCTGCCGGCGGGTTCGACCTCGTACTACGCGCGGACGCGGGCGGCGCTGCTGGAGCTGGCGATCTCGCGGATGATCGAACTCGACGAGGTGACCCTCGATCCGCCACCCGGACGGCTGGCCGAGTACGTGGCGGGGTTCGCCCACGCGGCGATCACGAACGGGCGGACGCGGATGCTCGCGCGATACGAATTCGCGCTGGAGGCGACGCGGCGGCCGGAGCTGCGGGAGGCCTACGACAGGGGCGGGCTGGTCATCCGGCGGCGGTGTGCGGAGGTGCTCGCCGCGTGCGGGTCGGCAGAGCCGGAGCGGCACGCGCGGGTGCTCGTCGCGTGGCTGGAGGGGACGGTCTTCGACGCGCTGGCCGGGACGGGTTCGCTGCGGCCGCCGGGGCTCGAGGAGCTGACGCGAGGGGCGCGGGAGGTTTTGGCTGGGCTCGGGGTGGCGGGGTAGCAAGGGACCTTTGCTACCGCTTGGGGCTCTGACCTGCGGAAAGGGAGCAAGGGACCTTTGCTGCCACGCGGGGGTGTGTGGAAATAGAGACGTTGAGTGTCCCTATTTCCACACACCCCCTACCCCGCGTAGTGGCGCCTACCGACTGTGTGGATTTTGGTGCGTTGGATGACCAGAATCCACACAGTCACCGCGCTCACCTGCGGAAAGGGAGCAAGGGACCTTTGCTCCCACTTCTCTCGATGTTGAGACAAGCGGTAGCAAAGGTCCCTTGCTCCCCCTCAGGCGTCCCGCCGCCTGAGCACAGTGGAACCCGTGACCAGCCCAGCCGCCGCCCAAGCCGCACAGAGCGCGACGCCGACCCAAGGCGCGTAGGGCGCGACACCGCCGAAGATCGGATTCGGTTGCCCCGGCGTGACCATCGCGTTGACACCCGCGAAGCCCGGGAAGTAGTTCACGAGGTCTTCCCAGCCCAGTGAGCCGGCGAACATCGGGATCATCACCAGCAGCACGAACACCGTCACGATCGTCCCCGCCGTCGAGCGCAGCGCCGTCCCCAGGCCGAGGCAGAGCAGACCCAGCAGGGCGAAGTAGGCCCCCATGCCCGCCGCGGTCGCGAGGACCTCGCCAACCGAGGAGTCCGGCGCGGGGATCAACGGCGCCGAGACCGCCACACCGGCGAGGGTGTTCAGCACGCCGAAGCCGAACAGCACCGGCAGCAGGACCGCCGATTTCGCCGCGAGGACCCGGTTCCGCACCGGGACCCACTGCAGGGTCGAGCGGATGCTGCCACTGGCGTACTCGCTCGTCATGAACAGCGTCGCCAGCGCGACCACGGCGAACTGCGTGAGGTAGAACGCCGCTCCGGTCACCACGGCGTGCGGGGCCATCGGGCGGTCGCTGCCGTCCTGCAGCGCGAAACCCAGCGCCGCCGAGTAGGCCAGCATCAGGGCGAGCCCGCTGATCAGGCACCACCAGGTCGACCGGACCGACCAGAACTTGGTCCATTCCGAAGAGATCGCGTTCATCGTGCGCTCCACTGCTTGAAGAAACCGGTCAGCTCGTCGCGGAAGAACTTCAGCGCCTCCCGCGAGCCGATCGATCCGTACTGGTTCTCGATTTCGGACGGCGGGAGATGCGGCCGCAGCCCCAGCTGGTCGATCAGGATCGCGGCGTCGGTCACCGACGAATGACCGCTGTTCTCGACCAGGTCCTGCCTCTTCGGCCCGGTGAGCCGCGGCCAGGTCTCGTCCCAGGACGCGCGGAAGTACTTCTCGCCGGTCGGGCTGGTCAGCAGCAGGAACGGCCGGTCGAGCGAGACGGTGCCGTAGAACGGGCCGTCGACGTTCACGCCCGCCTTGATCCGCCGGTCGGCGGCCATCGCGGCGGCGGTCGCCGAGCCGCCGGCGGAATGCCCGGCCATCCCGATCTTCGTCGCGTCGATCGACCAGCGCCGGTCCTTCAGCAGGGTGTCGACGACGAACGTCGTGTCCACGGCGCGGTTCGCGATCGCGGCGGGCCACGGCTCGCCAGGGAGTCCACAAGCGACACACTGGCGCAGTCCGTCGGGGAACTCCGTAGCCCACGCTTCGTAGGCGTGGTCGATCCCGGCGACCACGAAGCCTTGCGCGGCAAGGTGTTCGGCGACCGAGGTCAGGGTGATCCGGTTGTTGCCCGCCCCCGGTGAGAGCACCACCAGCGGACGTCGTCCGGGCAGCGCGGGCGCGTTTTCGCGGGAGTGGACGCGCACCTTGCTCAAGGCGTCCGGCGGCAGGTCGAGTTTCCGCCCGGCGACGGTCGCCGCGGACTCGGCGTTGGTCATGTACCGCGGCGCGCGCCCGATCGGGACGGCCGGGTACCAGACGTTGACCATCAGCTCGCGCCGCTTCTCCGGCACCCAAGGGTCGGCTCGCCGCTGATCGGTGAGGTGCAGCGTGCGCAGCCCGATCGGGAGCGGGCCGCCCGGCGCGGGCAGCGACAGTTCCGGTGCCGCCGACGCGACCGCCGGCACCCCCAGCAGGCCGGCGATCACCGCCACCAGGACCATGAGTGATTTCACGCCGCGACTCCCGTTCCGTATTCGACCGACGACGCGGTCAGTTCCATGTACGCCTGTTCCAGTGACGCGGTCCGTTCGGCCAGCCCGTGCACGCGGATCCCGAGTTCGTGCACCGCGTCACCGACGAGGTGGACGGGCAGATCGTGCACGAGCAGTTCGTCCTGATCGGATTCCGTGGTCGCGCCGAGTGCGCGAAGGCGCTGTTCGAGGACACGCAGGTCGGCGGGAGCGGGCACCCGCACCACGACCGACGTCCGCGAATTGCCCGCGATGAACTCGTCGACCGGCGCGTCGGCGAGAAGCTTTCCCTTGCCGATGACGACCAGCCGGTCCGCGGTCAGCTGCATCTCGCTCATCAGATGGCTCGACACGAACACCGTGCGGCCCTCCTCCGCGAGGAGACGCATCAGCTGCCGCACCCAGCGGACGCCGTCGGGATCGAGGCCGTTCACCGGCTCGTCGAACATCAGCACGCCCGGGTCGCCCAGCAGGGCACCGGCGATCCCGAGTCGTTGCCCCATGCCGAGGGAGAACGTCCCGGCGCGTTTGCCCGCGACGTCGGTGAGGCCCACCGTCGCGAGCACTTCGTCCACCCGGCTCGCCGGGATCCCGTTGCTGCGCGCCATCGCCAGGAGGTGCTTGCCCGCGCTCCGGCCGGGATGCAGCGCCTTGGCCTCCAGCAGCGCGCCCACCTCGCGCAGCGGGAATCGCAGGTCCTCGTACCGCTTGCCGTCGATGAGGACCTCGCCCGCGCTCGGCGCGTCGAGGCCGAGCGTCATCCGCATGGTCGTCGACTTGCCCGCGCCGTTGGGTCCGAGGAAACCGGTCACTTTGCCCGGTTCGACGGCGAAGGTCAGCCCGTCCACCACCGTCTTCTCGCCATAGCGCTTCGTGAGTCCTCGAAGCGTGATCATCCGCGTCCTCCTTCGTGTCCCCGAATCCTCCGGCGCGGGGGCACCCGGGCGCAGTGCCCCGAAGTCATCGGTCACCCCTTACTTTCGGCAGGTGCCGCTCGGCACGAGTCGCCGCGGAAAGGCACAATCGGCGCCATGACCACCCGCGAACAACGGCGCGTGAATCCGCTCGACCTGGTGATGCTCGTGCTCGCCGTGTTCTCCGTCGGGCTGCTCGCCTACGTGACGTTCTTCCCTCATTCGGAGGAGACGGCGCATCGTGTCTTCGTCATCGACACGACGGTGTGCGGGATCTTCGCGCTGGAATTCCTCTGGCGCTGGCGGCGAAGTGGCTGGGAGAAGCGGTTCCCGCTGCGCAACTGGTACGAGATCCTCGGCATGATCCCCATCGCGCATCCGGCGCTGCGCGGGTTCCGGCTGCTGCGGATCATCGTGGTGCTGGTCCGGCTCGCGCGCACCGCCGACCGCGCGTTCGGTGAGCGGTTCACGCAGCGGCTGGTCGAACGGCTTTCCCGGCCGATCGTGCTCGCGATCAAGAAGCCGATCACGATCGCGGTACTCGACGAGGTCGTGAAGGTGCTGGAAACCGGGAACTACCCGCAGAACCTCGCGCGCTCACTCGGCGAGAACCAGACGTTGCTGCGGGGGATCATCGCCGAGAAGCTCAAGAACGATCCGCAGGCCGGGCGGCTTTCGAAACTGCCGTTCCACGACGAAGTGGTGCGTTCGGTGATCGACACCGCGATGCGCGTGATCCTCGAAGTGCTGACCGATCCGCGGATCGACGAATTCTTCGCGCATGTGGTGCGCGAGAACCGGGAACAGATCCGCAGCGCCGTGCAGCTGGGGCTGAACGAGCGTGAGGACGACGAGGAGCTGGCGGCGCAGTTGCCGACCAAGCCCCAGCATCAGTTGATGGACTGACCTCGTGAAGTGCGCCGGGTGGGCGCGGCGGTCAGCGGGTCCTCGGGCCAGGGGTGCTTCGGGTAGCGTCCGCGAAGGTCGGCGCGCACGGCCGCGTAACCGTTGCGCCAGAACGATTCCAAGTCGGCGGTGACCGCGGCGGGCCGTCCCGCGGGGGAGAGCAGGTGGAGCACGACGGGGACGCCCGCCAGTTTCGGCGTCGCGAGCCAGCCGAAGGTTTCCTGCAATTTGACGGCGAGCACCGGCTGTTCACCCGAGTAGTCGACCCTGATCCGCGAGCCCGACGGTACTTCCAGCCGGTCCGGCGCCAGTTCGTCCAAACGCGACGCTTCGGGCCAGGGGAGAAGCCCGCGCAGCGCCGCGCCGGCGTCCAGTGCGGCGAGATCGGATCGGCGACGCGCCGAGCCGATGTCGAGCCAGCTGTCCAAAGTGGACAGTAGATCCGTGTCGGACACAGAGGGCCAAGGTGGTCCGAGTACGCGATGCAGGAAGGACAGTCGTTCACGCAGCCGCTTGCCGTCCTCGGTCCAGCGCAGCAGGCCGAGCCCTTCGGTGCGCAAACCGTCCAGCAGTGCGGTACGGATCGCGTCCGGTGCGGGCGAGCGCAACGGTTTCTCCGAAAGAGTGATCGCGCCGAGTCGCCGCACCGACCGTGCGACGACGTCACCCGAAGACCAGCGCACTTCGTCCACTGAGGACACCAGATTCGGCGCGGCGCGCACGGCGAGGTCTTCGTCCGCAGGCGCGGCCAGCCGGATGATCCCTTGCGCGCGGCCGGGATCCCGGGTCGCTTCGGCCACCGCCAGCCATTCGACGTCGGCCAGTCCGCTCCCGCGGGGGAGTTCGGCGGCCGTTCCGCTTGCCATCAGGTACACCGGTGTGCCCGCGGAACGCCGTCGCGCGAGCCGCTCGGGATGCGCGAGCGCCACGACCAGCGCCGGATCGGAGGCGTTGCCGCCGTCGGAAACCAGTTGGGAAAGCCTTCGCACGTCACGTTTCCAGCGTTCGTCGCCGCGCACCCGCCGCAGTTCGGCTTCGAGGTCGGTCAGCGTGCCGCCGCTGTCCAGCAGCGCGACGACTTCGGCCGCCGAACGCGCGTTGGTCCGCGCCGCGCCGTCCAGCAACGCCCTCGCCAGCCGCGGATGCAGGCCCAGCGCGGCCATCTTCCGGCCGCGATCGGTCACCGTGCCGTCTTCCGAGGTCGCCCCGAGCGTGGTCAGCAACGCGCGCCCGGCGGCCAGCGCACCCTCGCCGGGTGGATCCCACCAGGCCAGGCCGGAACCGTCCGGAGTGGACCAGCACGCGAGCTCCAAGGCGAACCGCGCCAGCTCGGCCGTCCGGATCTCGGGTTCGGGGTACGCGGGCAGGGAACCCTGTTCGTGCGCCGCCCAGCACCGGTACGCGCGGCCGGGTGCCTCACGTCCGGCCCGGCCGGCGCGTTGTTCCGCGACTGCGGCCGACACGCGTACCGTCGCCAGCCCAGGCAGGCCACGCCGATGATCGACCCTGGGCACGCGGGACAGGCCGCAGTCCACCACCGCGCGCACGCCCGGCACGGTCAGGCTGGACTCGGCGACCGACGTCGAGAGCACCACCCGGCGGCGGGCGCGCGGGCGCAGGGCGTCGTCCTGGTGTGCCGCCGACAACCGTCCGTGCAAGGGCAGCACGTCGGCGTCGAGGCCGCTGAGCAGGCCGCTCACCCTGGCGATCTCTCCCGCGCCGGGCAGGAAGGCGAGCACGTCACCGTCCCCTTCGGACAGTGCTTTGTGGATCACTCTGGCGACGGTCGCCTCTATCCGCTCGCCGCGTGCCGGCGGGGAGTACGAGACGTCGACCGGGTAGGTCCGCGCCACCGCTGTGATCACCGGTGCATTGCCGAGCAGGGCCGCCAGCCGACCGGACGCCACGGTGGCGGATGTCGCGAGCAGGCGCAGGTCGTCCCGCAGCCCGGCGCGTACGTCCAGCAGCAGCGCGAGCAGCAGATCCGCGTCGAGATGGCGTTCGTGGCATTCGTCGAGCAGGACGGTCGACACTCCGGCGAGTTCGGGATCGCCCTGCACCCGCCGGACCAGCAAACCCGACGTCACCACTTCGATCCGCGTCGAGGACGACACCTTCCGGTCACCGCGGACCGAATAGCCGACCGTCTCACCGACCCGTTCGCCCAGCAGGGACGCCATTCGCGCCGCCGCGGCCCGCGCCGCCAGCCGCCTCGGTTCGGCGACGATCACCCGGCCTTCGCCGTTGTCCAGCGCGAGCGGCACCAAGGTGGTCTTGCCGGTTCCCGGCGGCGCGACGAGCACGGCGGTGCCATGGGCGGCGAGCGCGGCTTCGAGTTCGGGCAGGACTGCGCGAACCGGCAGATCGGGAAGGGTCACTTCTCGGTGACCTGCGGCGGAGGCGGGATCCGGTACCCGGACGGGCCGATGTTGCGGTTCAGCGATTCGAGCCATTCCCCGGACGAGATCATCTTCTGGATCGCCTTGGCCACCGCCGCCCGCCCCTCGGTGTCTTCCTTGCGCAGGCCGACACCGTACTTCTCCTTCGAGAACGGTTTGCCGACGACGCGCAGCAGCTCCGGGTTCTGCGCCACGTAACCGGCGAGGATGACGTCGTCGGTGGTCACCGCGTCCACCTGCCCGGCGAGCAGCGCCGTGACGCAGTCCTGGTAGCGCGGGTATTCGACGAGCTGGACGGCCTGCGCGAACTTGTCGCGCACCTGTTCGGCGGAGGTGGTGCCGCCCACGGCGCACAGCTTGCGGCCGTTGAGGTTCTCGGGGCCGGTGATGTCGGTCGACCGGAGGCGGACGAGCAGATCCTGGCCCGTGTCGAAATAGGGCCCGGCGAAACCGACGACCTGTTTCCGTTTTTCGGTGATGGAGTAGGTCGCCACCATCAGATCCGTGATCCCCGAGGTGATGTCCGTCTCGCGTGACGACGGCCTGCTGTCGTGCCAGGTGATGTGATCCTCGTCGACCCCCAATTCGCTCGCGACGTACTTCGCCACGTCGACGTCGAATCCGACGTACCGGCCGTCCATCGTTCTTCTGGAAAGTCCCGGCTGGTCGAAGCGGATGCCGATGGTGAGCTTGTTGGACGCGACGGCGCGCGCGACGAGAGAATCCGACGGACCGGCCTCATCGCCGCAGGCCGCGGCTGTGACCAGCATCAAGCAGGCCCCCAGCAGGGCGCGTCCCCTCATCGGGTGCCTCCGTCCGCCGCCTCACGTTGTTCTCAGGGTCGGCGGTTAGCCTAGGCCCGTGCGTAGACCGCCCCAAGTCGTACTCGACGCCGTGGGCACACTCGCCCGGCTCGGACTGGCCGCCGTCTGGTTGGTCTCCGGAGCGCTGAAGATCAGCGATCCGGGGCAGACCTACATCGCGGTCCAGGCGTTCGACGTCCTGCCGGACGGGCTCGTCCGCCCGGTCGCGATCGGGATGCCGCTCGTCGAACTGGCGCTCGGCCTGTTCCTGCTCGCCGGATTCGTGACCCGGTGGGTGTCGGTGCTGTCGGTGCTGCTGCTCGCGGTGCTCATCGCCGCGATCGCCCAATCCTGGGCGCGCGGGCTGAGCATCGACTGCGGCTGCTTCGGCGGTGGCGGTCAGATCGCCGCGGATCAGACGCAGTATCCGCAGGAGATCGCCAGGGACCTCGGATTCGCGCTCTTGGGTGTGTGGCTGATCGTGCGGCCGCGGACCTGGCTGTCGGTGGACGGCTGGCTCGGGAACTCCGGGGCCCCCGCCGACGACGACTATGTGGGTATCGCTGAAGGGAACGAATAATCGTGGGTGGAGCTGAGCGCAACGCTCGGAAACGCAAGCAGCAGCAGACGGCGGCGCGCTCGGTGGCACAGGCCAGGGGCGTCGCGGGCGGCGACAAGAAGAAGGTCGTCGCGATCACCGTCGCGGTGGTCGTGCTCGCCGCGCTGGTGATCGGTGGCGTGATCTGGACGACGTCCAGCAAGGACAGCACCGAGGGCAAGGTGATCGGGGCGCAGCCGGCCACGTCGGCGCCCGGTGTCGTCGAGAAGCGCGAGGGGGCGGCCGTGGTCGTCGGCAAGCCCGAGGCGAAGAAGACCATCGACATCTACGCCGACTTCCTCTGCCCGGTCTGCAAGCAGTTCGAAGAGTCGTTCAAGGGGCAGATCGAGGAGCAGGTGAACAACGGGACCCTGCAGGTCCGGTACCACATGCTGCCGATGCTCAACCAGCGCTCCGACCCGCCGGGCTACTCGCTGGACTCCGCCAACGCCTCGCTCGCCGCGGCCGACGCGGGCAAGTTCGTCGCCTTCCACGACGCGCTGTTCAAGGACCAGCCGGAGGAAGGCGGGCGCGGGTTCGACAAGGCGCAGCTGATCAAGCTCGGCCAGGACGTCGGCATCACCGACCCGGCCTTCGCGCTCAAGGTCAACAGCGGCGCTTACGACCAGGAGATCCAGGACGCGTACAAGAAGATCTCGACGGACCCGTCGCTGCAGCAGGACTTCGGCAACGGCCCCGGTTTCGGCACGCCGACCGTGACGGCGAACGGGCAGGTCGTGAAGCTGGAGCAGGACTGGGTGCAGAAGGTCACCGGCTAGTTTTTCCCGTGAAGGCCCCCTTCCCTCGGCTCAGCCGAGGGAAGGGGGCCTTCACGCTGTTCGGGGTCGGTGGGGGTGAGCGGGCGGTAGCAAAGGTCCCTTGCTCCCTTTTCGCAGGTCACGGGCGTGAAGCGGAGGCGACGCTCGCGAAGGCATGTACGCGGGCCGTCTCCGCGGAGCGCGGCCAGACGAGCCCCCACTCGACGTCGGGAGAGCCGGCGAAGGGCACGAAGCGGATTCGCGGGTGGCTGAAGTACTCCCGCGCGTGCGCGGCGAGCGGGCAGATGCCGGCGCCGGTGGCGATCGCGGCGAGCAGTTCCTGAAAGGTCGCGAAGGGCTTGCCCCGCGTCACGGGATGTCCGGCCGGCGTCAGCCACTGCCGTGGCTCCTCGATCCAGTACGGCTCCGGCGGATGGGCCGCGCGAAGGACGGTGTCGCGGGCGAGGTCGTCGAGGGTCACTGACTTCCGCCGCGCGAAAGGGTGTTTCGACGCCACCGCGAGCACCATCGGTTCGGTGTACACGACCGGTCCGGTCGTGAGATCGGGCTCGTCGGCCGGAAGCAGGGTCACCAGCACGTCGATCTCACCCGAGCGCAGCATCGCCATCGGATCGGCGAAATCGGCTTCGCGGATGAGCAGTTCCGTGTCCGGGTAGCGCTCCCGGAAGCGGTCCAGGAGGTCTTCGATCAGATCGGCGACGCCGGGTGCTTCGAAGCCCAGCCGCAGCACGCCGCCGATCCCGCGTCCGGCCGCGATCGCGCGGTCGATGCCTTCGTGCAGGGCACGGTAGGCGGGGCCGAGGTCGTCACGCAGCCGTTCGCCGATCGGCGTGAGCCGGACCCGCCTGCTGGTACGCGCGAACAGCGGCGCGCCGATCCGGCGTTCCACCTGTTTGATCGTCTGGCTCACCCGCGCTTGCGAGACGTGCAGGCGTTCCGCGGTGCGGCCGAAATGCAGTTCGTCGGCCAGCGCCAGGAAGATCTCGATGTCCCGCAGTTCCATAATCCCCAGGTTATCGATACGGCCGGGTGCCGGTCAGCGGGAACCGACTTTTCCGCAGGTCTAGCGGTTTGTCAGAGGTTAATTCAAGATATGAATTTAAATACTTCCGGCATGGATGGTGAGTATGAGGAGAATCGCGGTCCAGCTCGCTCTGCTGTTCGCTTCCTGTCTCGCGCTGGCGTTGGCGCCGGTGTCGGCACAGGCGGCCCCCGCGTTCCAGGTGCTGGCCTTCTACAACGGCACCTACGACGCCGCGCACATCAGTTTCGTCAAGGAAGCCAACCAGTGGTTCCCGAAAACCGCTTCACAGAACAACTTCGGCTACACCGCGACCAACGACTGGAACCGGCTGAGCTCGCTGCAACCCTCGCAGTATCAGGTCGTGCTGTTCCTGGACGACCTTCCGCAGACCCCGGCGCAGCGTTCGGGCTTCGAGCGGTACATGAACGCGGGCGGCGCCTTCTTCGGCTTCCATGTGGCGGCGTTCAACACCAATCCGTCCACTTGGGACTGGTATCACAACCGACTCCTCGGCACGGGCGCGTTCAAGTCCAACACCTGGGGCCCGACGACGGCGACGCTGAAGGTGGAGAACCGGCCGCATCCGTCGACCACGCGGCTGCCCGCGACCTTCACCTCGTCGGTGAGCGAGTGGTACGCCTGGAACAGGGATCTGCGGAAGAATCCCGACATCCGGATCCTCGCCTCGGTGGATCCGGTGAGCTTCCCGCTCGGGACCGATCCGAACCAGTCCTGGTACAGCGGGTACTACCCGATCCTCTGGACCAACGCCAAGTACAAGATGCTGTACGCCAACTTCGGGCACGACAAGATGAACTACGAGACGAACCGGCCGCTTTCGTCGACCTTCGGCAGTGAGGTGCAGAACCGCTTCGTCGTCGACGGTCTGCTGTGGTTGGGCGGCGCGAAGACGTCCTGACCCGGGCCCTGGCCAGCCGTGTTTTCCCTGGTCAGGGCCTCCGGTGGTAGCAAAGGTCCCTTGCTACTCCTCGATGGCGCCGCCTACCGCCCGCAGGTGCTGCCGGAACGTCAGCGAAGGCGACTTCGCGCGCTCCGCGAGGAAGTCGGCGAAGCGCACTTGCTCGCGAAGCGACTCTCCGGCGCGGATCCGGTCGGCCTGGAGCCGCTCGGTGTCGCGGATACCCTCGGCGCGGTCCAGGACCTCGTCCGCCCGGCCTGCCGGGACGAACAGGACGCCGTCCTCGTCGCCGAAGACGAGGTCCTCTCGCGTCACCGTCCACTCGCCGACGACGGCCGACTCGAGCGCGTCGTCCGGGCGGGCGGTGACCGAGAGCGGACCGGTCGGGATCGAACCGAGACTGAACACCGGCAGCCCGATCTTCTTGATGTCCGCGGTGTCGCGATGCAGCCCCCAGATGACCACGCCGCTCAGCCCGGCGGCCTCGGCTTCGAGCACCGCGAGGTCTCCGACACAGCTCTCGTCGAGCCTGCCGCCGTTGTCGACGACCAGGACGTCGCCGGGGTTCGCGATTTCGTACGCCTCCAGGAAGACGTCGACGCTGCCGACGTGCCGTGCGGGGGTGACCCGCCCGGCGACGCGGCCGCCGGGTACGACCGCGTGCGTACCGGCGGGCGCGCACCGGACCGGGACGCCGGCGCGGACGCAGCCGTCGGTCAGATGCGCGGTGGTCAGCAGGGAGAACCGCTGCCGAAGCTCCTCGGGATCCATACCCCGACTTTAGCGACACGTGCCCTAAGTAACATCCGTGCAGACCTGTATGTAAGGGGTTGATAAATACAGTCCTGTCTGTATCTTCAGTTTCAACAGCAACGACAAGGAGCGTCGTGGTGGCCAACAAGGTGTACGTCGTCGGCGTGGGCATGACGAAGTTCGAGAAACCCGGACGCCGCGAGGGCTGGGACTACCCGCAGATGGCCAAGGAGTCCGGGACCAAGGCGCTCGAAGACGCCGGAATCTCGTTCGACGAGGTGCGGCAGGCCTACGTCGGCTACGTCTACGGCGAGTCGACCTCGGGACAGCGTGCGGTCTACGAGCTGGGCATGACCGGGATCCCGGTGGTCAACGTCAACAACAACTGCTCGACCGGGTCGACCGCGCTGTACCTGGCCGCGGAGGCGATCCGGGGCGGCCGCGCGGACTGCGCGCTCGCGCTCGGCTTCGAGAAGATGCAGCCTGGATCACTCGGCTCGACCTACGACGACCGCGAGCAGCCGATGGGCAGGCACATCCAGGCGCTCGCGGAGATCTCCGAAGTGCTCTTCCCGCCCGCACCGTGGATGTTCGGCGCGGCGGGCCGCGAGCACATGAAGACCTACGGCACCACCGCCGAACACTTCGCCAAGATCGGCGAGAAGAACCACCGGCATTCGGTGAACAACCCGTACGCGCAGTTCCAGGAAAGCTATTCGCTGCAGGACATCCTGGACTCGCGGATGATCTACGACCCGCTGACCAAGCTCCAGTGCTCACCGACGTCGGACGGCTCGGGCGCGGCGATCCTCGCCAGCGAGTCCTTTGTGGACTCGCACGGGCTATCGGCGCAGGCCGTGGAGATCGTCGGGCAGGCGATGACCACCGACTTCGCCAGCACCTTCGACGGCACCGCGAAGAACATCATCGGCTACGACATGAACGTCCAGGCCGCCCGCCAGGTGTACGACCAGGCCGGGCTCGGCGCGGAGGACTTCCAGGTCATCGAACTGCACGACTGCTTCTCCGCCAACGAACTCCTGCTCTACGAAGCGCTCGGGCTCTGCGCCGAGGGCGAAGCCGGAAAACTCGTCGACTCCGGGGACACCACCTACGGCGGGAAGTGGGTCGTCAACCCGTCAGGCGGGCTGATCTCCAAGGGACACCCGCTCGGCGCCACCGGCCTCGCGCAATGCGCCGAACTCACCTGGCAGCTGCGCGGAACCGCGGACAAACGCCAGGTCGACGGCGTCCAGGCCGCGCTGCAGCACAACATCGGACTCGGCGGCGCCGCCGTCGTCACCGCCTACCAGCGCGCCGAGCGCTGATCCCGAAAGGAAGAACCATGGGCAAGATCAGTGCCTCCGTCGAACTCCCGGCCGCTCCCGACAAGGTGTGGGCGGAGTTCTCCAACCCCAACAACTTCGAGAAATGGCTGACCATCCACACCAAGTGGAAGGGCGAGGTCCCGGCCGAGTTCTCCAAGGGCGCCCAGGCTTCCGAGGTCGTCACGATGCTCGGGATGCCGAACACCATCACCTGGACGGTCGACGAGTTCGAGGCGCCGTCGAAGCTGGCGATCTCCGGGACCGGGATGGCCGGGGTCAAGGTCAAGTTCGAGCTGTCGGTGGAGGCGTCCGGCGAAGGTTCGCTCGCCAGCATCGACGCGGAGTTCGCCGGCCAGATGATCGTCGGCGCGCTCGGCAAGGCCGTCGAGAAGGACGGCAAGAAGAACCTCGACGCCTCCCTCGAGAACTTCAAGGCGCTGGTCTCGTGACCGAGCGGTTCGACCCCGGCGGGCTCGGCCAGTGGACCGACGAGTCCAGGTTCGAGGTGACCCGCGAGCGGCTGATCGAGTACGCGAAGGCCACCAACGACCCGATCCCGGCGCACCTCGCGGGGGACGTCGCGAGCCCCGTGTTCGCGATCGTGCCGGTGTTCGAGTCGCTGATGGAACCCGCACTCGAGGTCGTCCCGGTCGGCTTGTTCGGCCGGATCGTGCACGGAGAGCAGGAATTCCGGTTCCACCGGCCGATCCGCCCCGGCGACAAGCTCGTGTCACGGGCGCGGATGACCGGCTACGAAGGCCTGAAGAACGGCACCCGCGGCACCATCCACCTCGAATGCCGGACCGAGGGCGGCGACCTGGTCAACGAGCAGTACGTGACCTTGTTCGTGCGCGGGTTCGACACCGGCGAGACGCGGGGCGAACTCGGGCCGGAGCACAAGTTCGACGAAGACCTGCGTGCGCGGGCGCCGGTGGCGAAGGTCAGCCAGCACGTCGATGACGACCAGACCTATCGGTACGCGCCCGCCGCCGGCGATCCCATGCCCATCCATCTCGACGAAGAGGTCGCGAAGGATTCGGGGCTGCCAGGGATCATCGCGCACGGGCTGTGCACCATGGCGTTCACTTCGTGGGCGTTGCTGACCGAAGTAGCCGGGTCCGATGTGGACAGACTGAAACGGATCGCCGTCCGGTTCGCCAAACCGGTGCTGCCCGGGCAAGACCTGACGACGTCCATCTGGAGCGCGGGTGGCGGGAGCTACGCGTTCGAAACCACCGTCGGCGACACCGTCGTGATCAAGGACGGCCTCGCGGAATTCGCGGAGTAGGAGCAAAAGCCATGGGAGCACTCGACGGGCGGGTCGCCGTCATCACCGGCGCCGGACGCGGGATCGGCCGCGAGCACGCGCTGCTGTTCGCGCGGGAGGGCGCGAGCGTCGTGGTCAACGACCTCGGCGGCGCGAACGACGGCAGCGGCAGCGACACCGGGCCCGCGCAGGAGGTCGTCGACGAGATCCGCGCGGCGGGCGGGCAGGCCGTGGCGAACACGGCCAACGTCGCCGATTGGGCCGGCGCGGAGGAACTGGTCGCGCAGGCGGTGGGCGAGTTCGGCAGGCTGGACGTCGTCGTGAACAACGCGGGCATTCTGCGCGACGCGTTCATCGCGGGACTGGAAGAGTCCCAATGGGATTCCGTGATCGCGGTACACCTGAAGGGGCACGCGGCGGTGCTGCGGCACGCGGCCGCGTACTGGAAGAGCGCGAGCAAGGCCGGCGAGCCGGTGGCGGGATCGGTGATCAACACCGCGTCGGCGTCCGGGACCACGTTGCCGAACGCGGGGCAGGCGAACTACGGCGCGGCGAAAGCGGGGATCGCCGCGCTGACGCTGGTCGCCGCCGAGGAACTGGAGCGCTACGGCGTCCGGGTCAACGCGATCGCGCCGATCGCGCGCACGCGGCTCACCCTGGCGACGCCGGGCATGGGCGCGATCTTCGCGCAAGAGGTCGAGGAAGGGGAGTTCGACGCGTTCTCCCCGGCGAACATCTCGCCGCTGGTGGCCTACCTCGCGACCGAGAAATGCCCGCTCACCGGCAAGGTGTTCGCGGTGCAGGGCGGCGCGATCTCCGAACTCGCGGGCTGGCACGACGTCAAGGTGATCGAAACCGAGGCCGCCTGGGAGATCGACGACATCGCGGCGAGGCTCCCGTGATCGAGTGGTCCGAGACCGAACTGCTGATCAGGGACGCGATCCGCGAGTTCGTCGACAAGGAGATCCGGCCGCACCTCGACGCGCTGGAAAGCGGGACGCTGCCGCCGTACGACATCATCCGGAAGATGTTCGCGTCCTTCGGCATCGACGCGCTCGCGCGGGAATCGGTGTCGAAACTGCTGTCTGGGAAGCGCGGGTCCGGCGGCGGCGGCCTGGCGTTCGGCGGGCAGGAGGCGATGGCGCTCATCGCGGTGAGCGAACTGGCCGGGGTGAGCCTCGGCATCGTCGCCTCGCTCGGCGTGAGCATCGGGCTGACCGCGCAGACGATCCTGACCAAGGGCACACAGGCGCAGAAGGAACGGTGGCTGCCCGGGCTGGCGACGTTCGAGAAGGTCGGCGCATGGGCGATCACCGAACCCGACTCGGGCTCGGACGCTTTCGGCGGGATGAAGACGTCGGTGCGGCGCGACGGTGACGAATATGTCCTCAATGGACAGAAGACGTTCATCACCAACGGGCCTTATGCCGACACGATCATCGTCTACGCCAAGCTGGACGACGGCTCCGACATCCGCGATCGCAAGGTGCTGACGTTCGTGCTCGACAAGGGCATGCCGGGACTCACCCAAGGCAAGCCGTTCAAGAAGATGGGCATGATGTCGTCGCCGACCGGCGAGCTGTTCTTCAGCGACGTCCGGCTCGGGCGTGACCGGCTGCTCGGCGAATCCGAGACCGGCCGCGACGGCGACAGCAAGGCCGAGGTGAAGTCCGGGTTCGCCGTCGAGCGCATCGGTGTCGCGGCGCTGGCGCTCGGGATCATCAACGAGTGTCACCGGCTTTGCGTGGACTACGCGAAGAACCGGAAGCTGTGGGGCCAGGAGATCGGGCGGTTCCAGCTGATCCAGCTCAAGCTGGCGAAGATGGAGGTCGCGCGGATCAACGTGCAGAACATGGTGTTCCAGCTGATCGAGACCCTGCGCGCGGGCAAGATGCCGACGCTGGCCGAGGCTTCGGCGATGAAGCTGTACTCGTCCGAGGCGGCCACCGAGGTGGCGATGGAGGCCGTGCAGCTGTTCGGCGGGAACGGGTACATGGCGGAGTACCGGGTGGAGCAGCTCGCGCGGGACGCGAAGTCGCTGATGATCTACGCGGGAAGCAACGAGATCCAGGTGACGCACATCGCGAAGGGCCTCCTGGGCCCTCGCGTTTAGTCCGCTGAATGCGGTGGGCGCCGGCGGCGGGGGAGCAAGGGACCTTTGCTACCACTTGAGGAGTCGGCTGGCCGGTGACCGATGGGCCGCCTCGCGTGACTGGATGGCCGGCACGCGTGATTGGGCGGACGACACGCGTGATTGAGTGGCCAGCTCGCGTGATTGGGGGCGTAACTCGCGTGGGTGGGGGCGTAACTCGTGTGTTTGGGGGCGTAACTCGCGTGATTGGGGGCGTAACTCGTGTGTTTGGGGGCGCAACTCGCGTGATTGGAGGCGGAACTCGGGTGGTGGGTGAGTTCCGGCTCCAATCACGTGAGTTACGGCTTCGATCACGTGAGTGCGGGGTTGGGCGGGGGTTAGTCCCGTTCGATGAGGTGACCGACGACCTCGGGGCCGGGGTGGGCGTGGCCGGAGCCGTCGCGGCGGATGTCGACTTCGGGGAGTTCCACCGGGTCGCCGGTGCGCGAGGCACCGGCGGGACGCGGGCCGATCCAGCCCACGACCAGGCGCGTTTCGCCCTTGAGGAACCGCTGCGCCCGGACACCACCGGTCGCGCGGCCCTTGGCCGGGTACTCGCTGAACGGTGTCACCTTCACGCTCGCGCCGGTCGCGGTGACGACCATCGGCTCACCGTGTTCGGCGTCGTCGGTACGGATCGCGCCGAAGAAGACCACTTCCGCTTCACCGCGCACGGTGATCCCGGCCATGCCGCCACCCTTGAGTCCCTGCGGCCGCACGAGCGAAGCCGGGTAGCGCAGCAGTGACGCTTCGGACGACAGGAACGCCAGCGTCTCTTCGCCGTCGGTGAGCCAGGTGGCGCCGACGACCTCGTCGCCGTCCTTCAGGCTGATCACGTCGAACTCGTCCGAGCGGACCGGCCATTCCGGCGCGCACACCTTCACGACACCGTGCTTCGTGCCGAGCGCGAGGCCCGGGGAGCCGGCCGCCTGTTCGCCGAGCGGGGCCAGCCCGATGACGCGCTCGCCCTTCTCCAGCGGCACCAGTTCCTTCGCGGCCATCCCGCCGCGCAGCGACACCGTGCCCGCCTGCTCGGGCAGCACCGGCAACGGCAGCACGTCGGTTTTGAACGCGCGGCCGCGGTTCGTCACCAGAAGCACCTGACCGCGGGCGGTCGAATGGACCACCGCGGACACCGAGTCGTGTTTGACGCGGCCGTTTCGGCGCCGAACCTCCGACGCTTCCTCCGATTCCGCCGCCGTCCGCGCGACCAGCCCCGTGGCCGACAGGATCACCTGGCACGGGTCGTCGGCGACCTCCAGCGGCCCCGACGGCTTCGACGCGGCGAGGACCTCCTTGAGGTCACCGTCGATCAGCGCGGTGCGGCGTTCGGTGGGGTGGTCCTTGGCGACCTTGGCCAGCTCGGCCGAGACGACCTTCTTCAGCACCGACTCGTCGTCGAGGATCTTCGACAGCTCGGCGATCTCCCCGCGCAGCTTGTCCTGCTCGGCTTCGAGTTCGATCCGGTCGTACTTGGTGAGCCGCCGCAGCGGGGTGTCCAGGATGTAGGTCGCCTGGATCTCCGAGAGCTTGAACCGCTTCATCAGGCCGTCCTTCGCGGCCGCGGCGTTCTCGCTGTCGCGGATCAGCTTGATCACCTTGTCGATGTCGAGCAGGGCGATCAGCAGGCCGTCGACCAGGTGCAGGCGCTCTTCGCGCTTGCGGCGCCGGTACCGCGTGCGGCGGGTGACGACCTCGTAGCGGTGGCTGAGGAAGACCTCCAGCAGCGCCTTGAGTCCCAGCGTCTGCGGTTGCCCGTCCACCAGCACCAGGTTGTTGATGCCGAACGACTGCTCCAGCGGCGTGAGCCGGTACAGGTCCGCCAGCAGCGCCTGCGGGTTCACGCCGACCTTGCATTCGATGACCAGCCGCGTGCCGTTCTCGCGGTCGGTGAGGTCCTTGACGTCGGCGATCCCGGTGAGCCGCTTGGACTTGTTGACCTCGTCGGTGATCTTCTCGATCACCTTCTCCGGGCCGACGCCGTACGGCAGCTCGGTGACGGTGATCGCCTGGCGGCCGCGGCTGCCCTCCAGCGGCCCGGTCTCGGCGCTGGCGCGCATGCGCACGACGCCTCGGCCGGTCTCGTACGCGCGGCGCACCTCGTCGAGACCCAGCAGCGAACCGCCGGTCGGCAGGTCGGGGCCGGGGACGTACTCCATCAGCTTGTCGAGGGTGGCGTTCGGGTGGTTGATCAGCCAGCGCGCGGCGCCGATGACCTCGCTCATGTTGTGCGGGATCATATTGGTCGCCATCCCGACCGCGATCCCGGAAGTGCCGTTGACCAGCAGGTTCGGGAACGCCGCGGGCAGCACCGAAGGCTCTTCGAGCGAGCCGTCGTAGTTCGGCCGGAAGTCGACGGTGTCCTCGCCGAGCTCACCGACCAGCAGCATCGCTTCCGGGGACAGCCGCGCCTCGGTGTACCGCGAGGCGGCCGGACCGTCGTCGGGGGAGCCGAAGTTCCCGTGCCCGTCCACGAGCGGCACGTTGAGCGAGAAGTCCTGCGCGAGCCGGACCATGGCGTCGTAGATCGCCGTCTCACCGTGCGGGTGGTACTTGCCCATCACGTCGCCGGTGACACGCGCCGACTTCACGTACGCGTGCGAAGGCCGGTAGCCGTTCTCGTTCATCGAGTGCATGATCCGGCGGTGCACCGGCTTCAGCCCGTCCCGCGCGTCCGGGAGCGCCCGCGAGTGGATGACCGAATAGGCGTACTCCAGGTACGAATCCTCGATCTCCGTCTTCAGCGAGTTGTCGAAGACGTTCGCGCCGGGCTTGTCGAACGCGGCGGGATCGACCTTGGTGGTGGTGCCCTTACGGCGTGCCATTGCTCAAAGCTCCTTGAATAGCAACGAAATCAGGCGTCGATGGCTTCGCGGTCGACCCGGTCGGAGGATTCGACCAGCCAGTTGCGGCGTGGCTCGACCTTCTCGCCCATCAACAGTTCGAGCGCGTTCTCCGCGGCTTCGACGTCGTCGAGGGTGATCCGGCGGACCGAGCGGGTGGCCGGGTTCATCGTGGTCTCCCACAGTTCGTCGGCGTCCATCTCGCCGAGACCCTTGAACCGCGGCACCGGCGTGACGATCTGCTTGCCCGCCCGCTCCAGCTCCGCGTACTTGGTCTCCATCTCCTTCTGGGTGAAGGTGAAATGGGTTTCCGGGTTGCGGCCCTTGGTGACCAGTTTGTGCAGCGGCGGCATCGCGGCGTAGAGCCTGCCGTCCTCGATCGCCGGCCGCATGTACTTGGCGAACAGCGTGATCAGCAGTGTGCGGATATGCGAACCGTCGACGTCCGCGTCGGCCATCAGGATCACCCGGCCGTAGCGCATGGTCGACAGGTCGAACGTGCGCCCGCTGCCCGCGCCGAGCACCTGCACGATCGAGGCGATCTCGGCGTTCTTCAAGGTGTCGCCGAGTGACGCCTTCTGGACGTTGAGGATCTTGCCGCGCAAGGGAAGCAGCGCCTGGTACTCCGACACGCGCGCCATCCGCGCCGAACCGAGCGCGCTGTCACCCTCGACGAGGAACAGCTCGCTGCGGGAAACGCCGGTGGTGCGGCAGTCGACCAGTTTCGGCGGCATGGCCGCGCCTTCGAGCGCGGTCTTGCGCCGGGCGGCGTCCTTCTGCTGCTTCTGGGTGAGCCGGACGCGTGCCGCGTCGACCACCTTCTGCAGCACGATCTTCGCCTCGGACTTGGTCTTGCGCTCCTCGGTCCAGGCGCGGATGTGCTTGTCGACGATGCCCTGGATGACCCTGGTGATCCCGGCGGTGGACAGCTCGTCCTTGGTCTGCGAGGTGAACTGCGGCTCGGGCAGGCGGACGTGGACGACCGCCGTCATCCCTTCGAGGACGTCTTCGACGGTCGGCATCTCCTCCTTGGGCTTGAGCAGCCCGCGGGTTTTGGAAATGGCGTCCTGCAAGGCTTTCAGCACCGCGCGGTCGAAACCGCGGCGGTGCGTGCCGCCGTGCACGTTGCGGATGGTGTTGGTGAAGCATTCCACCGTGCGCTCGTAGCCGGTGCCCCAGCGCAGCGCGACCTCGACCTCCGCGTGACGCACCACATTGGACTGCATGACCCCGCTGGCGTCGGCCGCGTTCTCCTTGTACGTGCCCTCGCCGTTGATGATCAGCGTGCCGCAGACGGGTTTCTCGTCGGACGGGGCGAGGAAGTCGACCATGTCGGCGAGGCCGTTGGGGTAGTGGAAGGTCTCTTCGCTGATCGAATCGTCGACGGCGGTGCGCAGCACGTACGTGACGCCGGGGACCAGGAACGCGGTGTTGCGCATCTTCGCGCGGACGCCTTCGACGTCGAGCGCGGCGCCGCTTTCGAAGTAACGCGAGTCGTACCAGTACCGGATCGACGTGCCGGAGCGCTCGCCCCGCTTCATCTTCCCGGTGATGTTCAGCCCGGATTTGCGGGTGAACTTCGCCTTCGGGCCGGGCCCGTCGAACACGCCGGGGACGCCGTGCGCGAACGACATCTGGTGGACCTTGCCGCTCTGCTTCACCGTGACGTCGAAGCGATGCGACAGCGCGTTCACCGCCGAGGCGCCGACGCCGTGCAGGCCACCGGAGGTCTTGTAGCCGGAGCCGCCGAACTTGCCGCCCGCGTGCAGCCTCGTCAGCACCAGCTCGACGCCCGACAGACCGGATTTGGCGTGCGTGCCGGTGGGGATGCCGCGGCCGTCGTCGTCGACCTGGACACTGCCGTCGGCGTGCAGGGTGACCACGATCTTCGTGGCGTGACCAGCCACACCTTCGTCGGTCGAGTTGTCCACGACCTCGGAGAACAGGTGGTTGATGCCGCGGCTGTCGGTGGAACCGATGTACATCCCGGGGCGCTTGCGGACCGCTTCCAGACCCTCGAGATGCGTCAGGTCGTCGGCCCCGTACAGGGTCTCAGCAGTCACTGGGTACTTCTCCTGGAGTCATGGCTCGCGAACTAGCTCGTGGAGGTGGTGTTCAACGCGACACCGTACTGGAGGATATCCGTCCCCTCCGACAGCTTCGTCCTCCCGAGCCTCCGGTGTGGCGCATCACGCCGTCCCGATGGCCGGGTCACGGCTGGGGAAAGCGACTTCCTCCCGGCTCGGATGAGGCGTTATCGTTCCCGGTGTCACACGGTGACGGGGGGAAGAAGGTGGCCGTCGGAACCGGTCCCACACGCGTCTCGACCGCACAACGCGTCGTGAGTCTCTGGTATTTCGTGGTGGTCGTCGGGTCGTTCGGCATGCTCGCGCTGTTACCGGTCGCGCACGCCGCGATCCGGTTGCGGCGTGCCGTCCTGTGGCTGTTCGTGCTGGGCTACGGCGGTGTCGCCGTCGCGATGCTGCTCCTGCTCGAACGGGCCGCGGCGGAAGGCGAGTCGGAGGCGATGCTCTCGTTCGCCTGGCTCTTCGGCACGATCCTCCTGGTCACCGTGGCCTGTGTGCACCTCGCCCTGCTGCGGCGGAAGATCCTCTATCCGCCGCCGACGGCGTGGGTCGAGTCCGGCATGCACTGCGGGTTGTTCTCGATCGACATCGCCGGATTCGGTCAGGTCGGGCGCAGCAGCGAGGTCTTCGTCCGGGTCCGGAGGATGCTCTTCGGCATGCTGACCGAAGCCTTCGAGACCAGCGGCATCGCCTGGGACGCCTGCCTGAAACGCGACACCGGGGACGGCATGATCGTCGTCGTCCCGCCGCATTTCCCGAAGTTCCGCCTGGTGTATCCGCTTCTCTCACGGCTGACCGCGGAACTGGCCAGGTACAACGTCGCCACCGAGCCCGGCCTGCGGATCCGGGTGCGGGTGGCGATCCACGCCGGGGAGATCGCGCTCGACGAGTACGGCGTGACGGGACGGCCGAAGGTGCTCCTCGCGCGGCTGCTCGATTCACGCGTACTGCGCGACGCGCTCGCCGAAGCGCCGGGCGAGTCGCCCGTGGTGGTGCTCGTCTCCGACCGGTTCCACGAGGACGTCCAGGACCAGGGCGGCCCCGGTCTCGACACGATGAGCTACCGGCAGGTGCTCGTGCACGAGAAGGAGACCGAGGTCCGCGCCTGGCTGCACGTTCCGGATCCGGTGCTCAGAGGGCTGCCGTGAGGACCTCCAGCGCGCTGTGCTGACGGGCGGCGTCGATCTTGTCGACCGGCCCCGCCCAGCGTAGGCCGTGCTGATCGAGCGACGTGCGGTTGTTCGCGATCGTCGCGTTCGCCTGCCGCGTCAGGTAAGCGCGGTAAGGCCTGGCCGCGAGCGCGCGGTCCAGCTCGCCGAGCCCCCTGGCGTACGCGCCCTTGAACGAAGGCCCGTCGGCGCCGCAGTCACCGGACTCGCACGGGTCGCGGAGGATCCCGTTCGAGTGCAGCAGCGACGTCGTCGTGGAGGCGTCCGCGAGCCGCCGGGCCGTGGTGAGCAGGGTGGCGTCACCGGTCGCGCGGTTCAGTTCGACCAGCGCGCCGAGGACGATGCCCTGGTTGTAACTCCAGACGGCCTGCCCGTTGTTGGCGCAGGAGGAGTTCAGGCCGTCGTTGATCAGGGAACTCCCGTTGATCATGCCGCTCGCGCGGAACCAGTCCCAGACCTCGCGCGCCCGCGCGAGCTGGAGCGTGTCGCCGGGGAGCCGGTTGTGCAGTGACGCGGCCACCTTGACGTACAGCTCGTTGGTGACGGCGTTCTTGTACGTCTTCGCCGTCGACCACCAGAGTCCGCCGCCGCAGGTGCCGTCGCGGTAGGAGTACATGTAGTTCGCCGCGATGACGGCGGTGTCGAGGTACCGGCGGTCCTTCGTCAGGTCGTAGGCGCGGATCCAGGCGAGCGCCCACCAGCCGGTGTCGTCGATGTATTCGTTGGTGAAGTTGTCGCCGCGGTTGCGGTCGAAAGTGTTGGCGATGGCGTAGCGGTAGTTCGGCGAGCCGGTGCGGGCGCTGTAGTCCAGGATCGCGGTGAGCGCGTTCGCCGAGTTCCACCAGCCCGTGGTCTGCCAGAGCCCGGTGCCGTTGTCGTAGAACTGCATGAGCGCGGTGGCGGCGGCCTCGGCGCGGGTGTTGGCGGCGACCGTGGTGCGGAACCACGGCGTGCAGGCGATTTCCGGTCGGTTGCCCGCTTTTCCGCAGGCGCGCAGGGCGCCGAAACGGTGGGTGGCGGGGTCGTCGACGTTGAACATCAGGGTCCGCCAGCCGCGGTGACCGGCCGGGATCTTCGTGTCGCCGATTCGGCTGTCGCCCGCCCAGGTGCGGCCGCCGTCGAAGGAGCGGTCGAGCCAGACCTCGTCGCCGGGGTCGCCGTCGCCGATGCTGCCCCAGCCCATGTTGTCGCCGTCGCTGAGATGCAGCGTGATGCCGCGGCCCCAGACGGACGCGGTGCCGGGTCTTCTTTCGCCGGTGGCCAGTGCGGGGTCGCGGCTGTCGCAGTACTTGGCGCAGATCGTCGCCGCGACGGTGGGTTCGGGAGTGGTGGTGGCCGGCGTGAGAGCGAATGTCAACGTTGTCACAAGCAGGGGGGTGAGCCACATGGATTCGAGTGTGAGGGCGGCCACTTTCCGGGCCGATCAAGTCACCCTTTCAGCTCGCGCCGATGGTCTGGAATACTTCTTGCGCGCGTGAAGTTGAACGCTCAAGCAACGTAACCCGGCCCAGGGAGCAGGTCATGCAGTTCGGAATCTTCACGGTGGGCGATGTGACGACCGACCCGACCACCGGGGAGGCGCCCAGCGAGTACGAGCGGATCAAGGCGATGGTGCGCATCGCGCTCAAGGCCGAAGAAGTCGGTCTCGACGTCTTCGCGACCGGCGAGCACCACAACCCGCCCTTCGTGCCTTCTTCGCCGACGACGATGCTCGGCTACATCGCCGCGCAGACGTCGAAGATCATTCTCTCCACCTCGACCACGCTGATCACCACGAACGACCCGGTGAAGATCGCCGAAGACTTCGCGATGCTGCAGCATCTCGCCGACGGCCGCGTCGACCTGATGATGGGGCGCGGCAACACCGGCCCGGTGTACCCGTGGTTCGGGCAGGACATCCGCCAGGGCATTCCGCTGGCCATCGAGAACTACCACCTGCTGCACCGGTTGTGGCGCGAGGACGTGGTCAGCTGGTCCGGCAAGTTCCGGACGCCGCTGCAGGAGTTCACCTCGACGCCGCGGCCGCTCGACGGCGTCCCGCCGTTCGTGTGGCACGGTTCGATCCGCAGCCCGGAGATCGCCGAACAGGCCGCCTACTACGGCGACGGGTTCTTCGCGAACCACATCTTCTGGCCGAAGGAGCACTTCCAGGCGCTGATCAACCTCTACCGCGAGCGGTACGAGCACTATGGGCACGGCAAGGCGGACCAGGCCATCGTCGGCCTTGGCGGCCAGGTGTTCCTGCGGCCGAAATCGCAGGACGCGGTGCGGGAGTTCCGGCCCTACTTCGACAACGCGCCGGTGTACGGGCACGGGCCTTCGCTGGAGGAGTTCACCGAGCAGACGCCGCTGACCGTCGGCAGCCCGCAAGAGGTGATCGACAAGACGCTGACCTTCCGCGAGCACTTCGGCGACTACCAGCGCCAGTTGTTCCTGATGGACCACGCCGGCCTGCCGCTGAAGACCGTGCTGGAACAGCTCGACCTGCTGGGCGAGCACGTGATTCCGGTGCTGCGCAAGGAACTCGACTCGCTTCGCCCGGCGCACGTGCCCGAGGCGCCTACTCACGCTTCCCGGTTGGAGGTCTTGGCATGACGACGATCGCAGTGGTGACCGCGGGGTTGAGCCAGCCGTCCTCGACGCGGCTGCTCGCGGACAAACTCGCGGCGGCCACGCGTTCGGTGCTGCCGGACGTGCGGATCGAGGTGATCGAACTGCGGGACCTGGCCGTCGACGTCACCAAGAACATGCTGACCGGATTCCCTTCGCCCGCCCTGCGGACGGCCATCGACACGGTGACCTCCGCGGACGGCCTGATCGCCGTGACGCCCGTGTTCACCGCGTCGTACAGCGGGCTGTTCAAGTCGTTCTTCGACGTGCTGGACCAGAAGGCGCTCGACGGGAAGCCGGTGCTGATCGGCGCCACCGGCGGAACCGAACGGCACTCGCTGGTGCTCGACTTCGCGCTGCGTCCGCTCTTCGCCTACCTTCGCGCCGAGCCTGTCGCGACGGCGGTGTACGCGGCTTCGTCGGACTGGGCGTCTCCAGGCGATCTCGACACGCGGGCTTCGCGGGCGGGGCGGGAGTTCGCCGCCCGGCTGTCGTCGGAAGGGACGGCCGCGGCGCCGGACAGCGGGTTCGTGCCGTTCGAACAGCTGCTGCGCGCGGGGGAGTGAGCAAGGGACCTTTGCTTGCGTGAGTGGTAAGGACGGTTAGAACCGTCCTCGCCACTCACGAGGCATGTTCGGGGAGCGGCTCCGGGATGCCGACTGTGTGGATTTCGGGGCGTTGGATGACCAGAAATCCACACGGTCTGTCGTGACCGGTCCGGTCACGACAGGGTGTGTGGATACAGGGACGTTGAATGTCCCTATATCCACACACCCCTCACTCACGAGCCGGGTCAGGGGGTCGGCCAGATCGGCCGGATCTCGATGGTCGCGAACTCGGCGACCGGATGCTTCGACACGATCTCGATCGCCTCGTCGAGATCGGCGCACTCGATCAGGTCGTAGCCGAGGATCTGTTCCTTCGTCTCCGCGAACGGCCCGTCCGAGACGAGCAGTTCGCCGTCGCGGCGCCGGACGGTGGTCGCGGTGGCCGCCGAGCGGAGCCTGCTGCCCGACAGCCGGACCCCGCGAGCGGTCATCTCGTCGACCCACGCCCGCGTCCTTTCGTCCAGTGGTTCTTCGCTCTCGTCCGCGCCGGGGTACGGGCTTCCGCAGATCAGCAACATGTAGCGCATCGGTCCTCCTGTCTGAGCCTGTTCACCATCCCGACGAACGGGCTCGCCCGCCACCGACAGGGGCATGACCCGAACGTGTCGGACCAGCGCGTTCGCGGCGCGACCGGCACAATCGACGAAAGGGACGACGGCGAGGAGAAGACGGTGGGCATCGGAAAACCCGTGAAGCAGGTCTTGATCCTGATCGCGGGCGGCGTTCTGCTGCTGGTCGGTATCGCGCTCCTCGTGCTGCCCGGACCGGGCCTGCTGCTCGTGCTCGCGGGCCTGCTCGTGCTGGCCTCGGAGTTCCCCGTGGTGGAGAAGTACGTCGATCCGATCCGCGACAGGGCGATGAAGGCGGCCGAGGACAGCGTTTCGTCGCCGCTGCGCATCGCGGGTTCGGTGCTGGCGGGGCTGGGTCTGCTTGCCGCGGGGGTCGTCTGGGGACTCGTGCCGGGTCTGCCGCTCGGGGGATGGAGCACCGGATCGAGCCTGATCCTGTCCGGGCTCATCCTGTTCGCGTTGCTGATCTGGAGCTACAAGCGGGTGCAGGCCAGGAGGGCCGCGAAGACCGAATAACAGCCGGGTGGTCTGGTACCGTGCGGCTCGTGGCCCCCGACTTCCAGCGCGCCCGGCGGCCGGAACAGGTCGAGGCCCGGCGCGCGGCGATCCTCGGCGCGGCGCGCGAACTCCTGTCCGAGCGGCCCGTCTCCCGGATCAGCCTGCGGGAACTGAGCGATCGCGTGGGCTTGGCGAAGTCGAACGTGCTGCGGTACTTCGACAGCCGCGAGGCGATTTTCCTGGAAGTCCTCGACTCGGTCTGGGTCGCGTGGCTCGACGAGCTCGAAGGCGAGCTGAGCGACCTCGACGGCTCCGGCTACGAGCGTGTCGCGGCCGTCATCGCGACGTCGATCTCGCGGCAGCGCCTGCTGTGCGAGCTGATCAGCACGATGGCCGCCGTGCTCGAACGCAACATCTCCGTGGAGACCGCCCGGGCGTTCAAGACCAGGGCGGCCGACCGGACCGAACGGCTCGCCGGCCTCGTCCGCGCCCATGCCCCGCTGGACGCCGAAGCGGCCGGGTACTTCGCGAAGGCCGTCTTCATCCTCGTCGCGGGGCTGTGGCCCTACGCGAACCCAGGGGAGGCCGTGGCGACGGTCCTGGCCGAACGCGGGATGCCCGCCGGCCCCGCGATGTTCGTCGACGGGCTCACCGAAGGACTGGCGAACCAGCTGGTGGGCCTGGCCGTTCGTGCAGGTCAGAGCCCCGAGTGGTAGCAAAGGTCCCTTGCTCGCGCCGGGACGGGCGAGCCTGCATAAGGTGAGCCGAACCCACTTGCACAAGGAGCGACCATGAGCCCAGGCGGCACCCTCACCCTCGGCGATCTCACCGTGAGCCGGATGGGCTACGGCGCCATGCGGCTGTCCGGCCCCGGCATCTGGGGGCCGCCGAGCGACCGCGACGCGGCGATCGCCGTTCTCCGCGAGGCGGTCGAGCTGGGCGTCACCCATATCGACACCAGCGACTTCTACGGTCCGCACACGACCAACGAGCTGATCCGCGAGGCGCTGCACCCGTACCCGGACGACCTGCACATCGTCACCAAGGTCGGCGCGAAGCGGACTCCGGACAAGGGCTGGCCTTCGGCGCTCTCGCGTGAGGAGCTGACCTCCGCGGTCCACGACAACCTGCGCAACCTCGGCCTCGACGTCCTCGACGTGGTCAACCTGCGGCTCGCGGGGGAGCACGGTGTCTTCCCGATCCCGGTCTCGATCACGGAGCCGTTCGAGGTGCTGGCCGAACTCCAGCAGCAGGGGCTCATCCGGCACCTCGGCCTGAGCCACGTCTCGGCGGAACAGGTCAAGGAAGCCCGCGCCATCGCGCCGGTCGTCTGCGTGCAGAACGAGTACAACGTCGCGAACCGCGCCAACGACGGTCTCCTCGACGCCCTCGCGGCCATCAACATTCCGTTCGTGCCGTACTTCCCGCTCGGCGGGTTCACGCCGCTCCAGTCCGGTGTCCTCGACGACTGCGCCCGCCGGGTCGACGCGACGCCGATGCAGGTCGCCCTCGCGTGGCTGCTCCAGCGGTCGCCGAACATCCTGCTGATCCCGGGTACGTCGTCGCTGCTGCACCTGCACGAGAACGTCGCCGCCGCGAAACTCGAGCTGCCCGCGGACGTCGTCGCCGACCTCGACGCGCTCGCCTGATCCCGCGTGAAGGCCCCCTTCCCTTCGCTGAGCCGAGGGAAGGGGGCCTTCACGCGTGTTCAGAGGACATCCCGGCGCCGCAGCAGCCAGCCGCCGAGACCGGCGAAGACCACCAGGTAGCCGGCCACGACCAGCGTCGCCTGCGAGACACCGACGAGCTCCCCGACGCCGGGCGTCGCGCCCGAGGCGCCCAGTGACGCGGCCAGCGAACCGGCGTTGGCTCCCGGCAGCGCCAGCTGGAGCGTGCCGACCCAGTCCACCAGCGGAGCCGCGACGCCGAACAGCAGGTTCTGGACCACCAGCAGCCACACCAGGCCGAGCCCGATCGGCAGCGCCACCCCGCGCATCGCGATGGCGAGCGCCGCGCCGAGTGCCGCCCAGGTCATCGCGATCAGCCAGCCGGCGCCGATCCCCGTCAGCAGCGAGCCGAACGACGGCCAGTTCATCGGCTCGCCCTCCGACGAGGCGATGAGCGCGCTCGTGATCGCGCCGGTCGCGAAGCTCGTCAGCACGACCGTCAGCGACGCGACGGCCAGTGCGAACAACTTTCCACTGTAGACGGTCAGCCGCGAAGGTCCCTGTGTCAGCACGGTCTTCCACGTGCTCCAGCCGTATTCGGTGCCGACGGCCAGTACGCCGATCACCAGCAGGATCGCCCCGAGGAACACCGGCAGCCCGCCGATCGAGTTGCCGACCAGATTCGACGGCAGCGTCGCGGCCAGCCCGCGATCAGTACCGGGCGCCCCGCTCGACGAACCCGCCGCGCCCGCGAGCGGCAGCAGATAGGTGAAGGTCAGCCCGAGCACGACCGCGATCCCCAGCATGAACCAGTTCGCCGGCCGCCGGACGAGTTTCGCCAGCTCGGCGCCACAACTACCCCACATGATCCGCCACCTCTCCGGTGAGCTCGAAGAACACCTGCTCCAGATCCCGCTCGCGGACGTGCAGTTCGCGGACCGCGATCCCTTCCGTGACGAGTTCGCGGTTCAGCCACGACGTGCGGTCCGGGTCGATCGTCAGGTCGAGACCGGTCCCGCTCGCGCGCACGTTCTCGGCGCCGATCCAGCGCCGCACTAGGTCCGCGGCGCGCGTGACCTCGTCGGTTTCGATGTGCAGCACCGTGCCGCCGCGCAGTTCGGCCACCGTGTTCTCCGCGACCAGCCGCCCGCGCGAGACGACGCCGACCCGGTCGCAGATCTGCTGCACCTCGCCCAGCAGGTGGCTCGACAGCAACACAGTGCAGCCCTCGGCGCCGAGCCTGCGGATCAGCACCCGCATGTCGGCCATCCCGGCCGGGTCGAGCCCGTTGGTCGGCTCGTCGAGGATCAGCAGCCGCGGATCCTTCAGCAGTGCCGCCGCGACACCGAGCCGCTGCTTCATGCCGAGGGAGTAGGTCGAGTACCGGTCCTTGCCGCGATCGGCGAGGTCGACCATCGCGAGCACCTCGCCGACGCGGCGCGGATCCGTTCCGCTGTACCGGGCCAGCACCTTGAGATTGTCCGAACCGGACAGATACGGGTAGAAGCCCGGCGATTCGATCAGCGCGCCGACCCCGCCGAGATCGCCGGGCGGCCTGCCGAACAGCCGGACGCTGCCGGAAGTCGGCCGGACGAGCCCCAGCAGCATCCGCAACGTCGTCGTCTTGCCCGCGCCGTTCGGCCCGAGGAAGCCGTAGATCTCGCCGGGCAGCACGGTCAGCTTCATCCGGTCGACGGCGAGTTGCTCGCCGTACCGTTTCGTGAGTTCGTCTGTGTCCACGGGAAGGTTCATGGTGACGAATGGTGTCCCGGGTGAGGCCGTCACCACATCCGTTCAAAGGCGGCACTCCGCGTACGTCGGCGGACGTAGCCGGATGGCCGGAATCCTGCGACATCTGTCGAAAACACCGGTACCGGAGGCCGGGGCGACGACCATAGGCTCGATGGCGTGTCGAAAGTCCTTCTGATTCTTCATGTGCTCGCCGCTGTCATCGCCGTCGGTCCCGTCACCGTCGCGGCGAGCATGTTCCCCGCCGCCGCGCGCAAGGCCTACGCCGAACCGGGTTCCGGGCTGTCCGTGCTTCGCGCGCTCAACCGGATCTGCCGGGTCTACGCGATCTTCGGGATCGCGGTGCCGTTCTTCGGGCTGGCGACGGCGGGCAGCATGCGGGTCTTCGGCGACATGTGGGTGATCGTGTCAATCGTGCTCACCGCGGCCGCCGCCGGCGTGCTGGCGTTGCTCGTCCTGCCGGGGCAGAACGCGATCCTCGCCGCGCTGGGCGCGGAGCCGCCGTCGGAACCGGTCACGGCCGGGCGGGTGGCGATGTACACGGGGATGTTCAACCTGCTCTGGGCCGTGGTGACGGTGCTGATGATCGTCCGGCCCGGATCGACGACCGGCGCCTGAGAGACCTCGTGAGTGGTAAGGACGGTTAGAACCGCCCTTACCACTCACGAGGCCCTTTGGTCAGGCGCTCAGCAACTGGTTGAAGAACGACCGGTAGCGGCGCAGCGCGATCCGGAGGTCTTCGGTCGCCGGTTCGCCCTGGCTCCACGCGGATTCGAGTTCCTTCTTGTGGTCCGCGAACGTCGTGGCCAGGTTCTGGATCACCACCGCGACCAGTTCGTCGGCCTCCTTGACCGCCCGCCGCGGATCGTCCACAAAGGCCGTTTGGATACCCTGCCAGCTCTCGCGGAACCGGTCGACGTCGGCGTCGGCGAACAACGTCTGCGCTTCGTCTTCGTCGGTGCGCTCGGGTTCCGTGGCCACCAGATCTTCGGTGCTCAAAGCCTGCCCGGTCTCGCCGTCAGCGGTCCGTTCCTCGCCGAGCCGATCCGTCGTCCCCGCGACGCGTTCCGTTCCCTCGGTTTCCAGGGGCCTGCTTTCCATGGCTTTCCGCTCCTTCGCCGGCATCGGTCAACAGATCTTCGAACACTTCGCGGTAGTGCTTCATCGCTTCGCGCATGTCCTCTGTGGACATTTCGGATTCCTTGTGACGCACCAGTGTGTCGTGCCCGGCGCGGTAGTGGCGCAACGCGTTCGCGTGCCGGACGGACAGATCCGCGAGCTGCTGGTCGTACCCCTCGGTCGGGTAGCCGCGTTCGGCCATCAAGGAGACCAGCACCCGGTCCGCTTCGACGACGGCGCCGGACGGGCGGTCGACGAACTGTTCCTGGATCAGCGCCCATTCCTGGGCGTACCGGTCCTTTGTGGTCTGCGGCAGCGGCCGGATGTCGAGATCCGAATGCCGTTTCACCCGCGACGAAAGCTCACGTTCGGCTTCCCTCGGGCTTTCGTGCTCCTCGACCGCACGGTCGTATTCCGGCCCGAACGTCTCTCGCAATCGCCGCTTGCGTTGTGCCGCGACGACGAACCAAGCGGCCGCGCCCACCACAAGGATCGCGGCGATGACGATGATGATGACCAACCACGTGGGCATCGTTATCTCCTCCGGATGTTTCGCCGGTCAACCCCCGACAGGCCGTGAGTTCCCCGGTTTTTCGGCCGGAAACCCTTGTGTCGCAAGAAGTTTTGGATCTTAGGCCGGATGGCGCAGTGGACTGAGCTCGATTCGTCGCACTCTCGCGGGCCGGTGCGGCCATTCGGCGGAGGTCGTGAGGCTCGCTAAGTAGGCGTCCCTCTTTCGGGTGCCGACGATGACTCAGTGTAGGTAAAAACTCCCGATCATTGCTCCGTTGTGGCACTATTGCCCCGTTCGCAGGAAGAGGGCCTGCGACAGAGGGGGCCGTCGTAATCGAGGCTGCCTGGTACGACAAAGAAAGATCATCAGGGGAGGAGATCGTCAAATGTCGACGCCTACGGACGTCAAGGACCCCATCGGCGAAGAGGAGCCGGTCGACCCGGCTCAGCCCAAGCCCGAACTGCCCCAACACGAGCACAGCCCGGACTGCGAGCACCACCGCGACAAGCTGCTGGAATGCTCGGGCGGCTGCATCCAGACCCCGCCTCCGACGCCTTGATCGGATGAGCCGGAAGACCTGAGCCGCCCGTTGGGGTATTCCCTGACGGGCGGCGGTCTTCCGGCTACCGACTGTGCTGTCATAGATCAGTGGTCGTAACAGAACTCGGGGTGGCCGAGGCCATCGACAAGGCACGTGCCCTGCAGCGGGCCGGGGTCGACGCGGTCTGCTCGGGGCGGCCGCGTGAGGGTTTGAAGCTCCTCCACCGGGGCATGTCGGTGCTCGACTCGGTCGACCCGGACGATGAACCCACCCGGTGGGAATGGTCGTCCGCTCGTATCCGGCTCACGAATTCGCTCGTCGCGCTCGGGACGGAAACCGGGGGAGAGGTCGAGGCGGGGCTGGCCGAACTCGACGAGGTGCGGTCATTACTCGACGGGATCGGCGATCCGAAACTGCGTGCGGAGCTGAGCGGCGCCATCGACCACAATTACGGGCTCATGCTCATGGCCGTCGGCAGAAACGAAGAAGGCATCGCCTACTTCGACGCCTCGATCGAGCACAAGGAATTCGTGCTCGCTTCGGCGCACGATCCGGTCCCCTTGCTCGGTCCGTTCCTCGGCACGATGATCACCCGCGGACTCGCGTATACGCGGTTGGGCGACGTCGGCCGGGCTCGTGAGGATCTGGCCCGGGCGATGGACATCGCGGAAAAGTACGAGCTGCGGCAGCAGGCGGCGGATGCGCGGCGGCCTCTCGGCTCGCTCGAGCTGAGGATCGGGAACGTCCCCGTGGCACTTCGGCTCTACGAAGAGAGCGAAAGGATTTACCGGGCGCTCGACGTCGAGATCCATCCGCTCCTGAGGCTCGAACAAGGAAAGGCGTTGCTCGCCGCGGGACTGGCCGAAGAGGCCGCGGGGCACCTCGACGACGTGCTGACGGTGATGCACGAGCAGACCAGTATCACCCGGGACCTCGCCGATGTGGAGCTGTATCGCGCGTCGGCGGCGCTGATGAGCGACGATCTCGAACTCGCCCGTTCGTACTCCGCGTCCGCACGCCGCCGGATGCTCCGCTGGGGCTGCCAAACCTGCGTCGCCAACGCGACCATCGTCGGCCTCCGCGCCGACGTCCAGGAAGCCTTGCGCACCAACGTGATCCCGCCGACCCTGACGTCACGCGCGCTGCGCGCGGCGAACGGGATGCCGATGCCGAGGCTCGCCGATCAGGCGGCCCTGGCGCGGATGCTGGCCGTCCGGGTCGAGCTGCGCAAGGGAAAACACAAACGTGCCGCCGAATTGCTCGAGCGGATTCCGCGGCCGGGACGGCTGACCTCCGTCGATTACCGGATGTTGCGCAGGCTTTGCCGCGCGGAACTCGCGGTGGCCGAGGGGGACAAGAGCAGGGCGCTGGCCGAGATCCGCGCCGGGCTCACCGAGCTCGACCGGGTCCGCGACCGGATGGGCGGCATCGAGCTGGTGTCCGGGACGGCGCTGCACGGCCGGGAGCTGGCGGATCTGGCCGTCAAGATCGTGCTGGAGCGCGCCGACGCGGCCCGGTTGTTCGGCTGGACGGAGCGGACCCGCGCCCAGAGTTACCGGTACGAACCCGTTGTGGCGGCCGATCCGGAGCTCGCGGAGCGGGTCGGGGAGGTCCGGGGGCTCGATCAGGCGATCCACCAGGCGCAGCACGACGGGCATCCGACGGCGGCCTTGCGCTCCAAACACGCCGAGCGATTGCGCGAGGCGTATCGGCTCGGCTGGCATACCGGGCGCTGGGGCAGGCCGCGGCCGGTCGCACGGCTCTCCGAGGTGGCCGACGAGCTGGGCGAACGCGCGCTGGTGAGTTTCGCGTCGTCGGACGACGACCTGGTGGCGATGGTCGTCGTCGGCGGGCGGTGCGAGCTGGTGCGGCTCGGTTCGGCCGAGCGGGCGGCGGAGTCCGCGCGGATGCTGAACGTCGATCTCGACGCCCTCGCTCCGGACAGGTTGCCGGCGCCGCTGGTCCAGTCGGTGCTGGCTTCGGCATGCAAACAGGCCGAACGGCTGGACGGCCAGCTGATCCGGCCGCTCGAAGCGTTGCTCGGCGACCGCGGTCTGGTCGTCGTGCCGACCGGACCGTTGTTCGCCGTTCCCTGGGGAGTGCTGCCCGCGCTGCGGTCGCGGCCGATCGTCGTGGCGCCCTCGGCGACGGCGTGGCTGGGCGCGGAGCGTTCGGCGATGCCCCGCGCGCGGAAGGTCGTCCTGGTCCGCGGGCCCGGCCTCGTCGGAACCAGGGGTGAGCTGGACAAACTGGCCACGCATTACCGGGCCGCGCATACGCTGGCCGGAGCCGACGCGACCGTGTCCTCCGTCCTGCGCGCGCTGGACGGCGCGAAGCTCGCGCACATCGCCGCGCACGGCGCGCACGAACCCGAGAACGCCTTGTTCTCCCGGCTGGAACTGGCCGACGGCGCGCTCTTCGCGCACGAGATGGCCGGGCTCGCGCAGCCTCCGGCGCAAGTCGTCTTCGCGGCCTGCGAACTGGCGCTGAACCGGATCCGGCCCGGCGACGAGGTCCTCGGTTTCGCCAGCGCGTTGCTCGCGAGCGGTTCGCGCACGGTGATCGCGCCGTTGAGCCGAGTCGGTGACGAAGCCGCGGCGGCCGCGATGGACGATTACCACCGCGGACTCGCCGAAGGGGCCGGGCCGGCGACGGCGTTGGCGGACACCATCGCCGTTGATCCGTTCCGGCGACCGTTCGTCTGTTTGGGTGCGGGCTGAACGTCCGGCTTGACAACCCCTGTTCGATCTTCACGACTCCAAGTGGCCGGTTGGTTACTCTTGACCGAGTCGTCTGAACCAATTATGGTCTAGACCACATTCGCTCGCTCGGCGTTTCGGCGGATGTGTCCCGACCTTCATTGGTAATTCGCTCGCTGTGACCCAGGAATCTCGAGTCCGCGGTGGGTGTAGAGATGGGAAAGGGGTAGGCATGAGCTTCAAACGACGGCTTTTGACCCTGGCGGCCGGTGCGGCGATGGTGCCGGCGGCCCTGGTCGCGATCCCGGCAGGCACCGCCAACGCGCACGGTTACGTTTCCTCGCCTGCGAGCAGGCAGGCACAGTGCGCGCAGAACACCGTTTCCTGTGGCTCGATCAAATGGGAGCCGCAAAGCGTCGAGGGCCCCAAGGGGCTCATGAGCTGTAACGGCGGCGTCGGCCGTTTCGCCGACCTCAACGACGACAGCAAGGGCTGGAAGGTGCATTCCCTCGGCCGTACCACCACGTTCCGGTGGACGCTGACGGCTCGCCACCGCACCAGCACCTGGGAGTACTTCGTCGACGGCGCCAAGGTCGCCAGCTTCAACGACGGCGGCGCGCAGCCGGGCGCCACGGTCACCCACAGCGTGAACCTGCAGCAGAGCGGGCGGCACAAGATCCTCGCCCGCTGGAACGTCTACGACACGGCGAACGCGTTCTACGCCTGCATCGACGCCAACATCAGCTAGGTACCGACTCTCGTGAGTGGTAGTGAGGCCGTCACTACCACTCACGAGATTTTTTGTGCCACGCTCACCTCATGAGCGATGAGGAGCGCGACGGCGTCAAGCTGACCAACCTCGACCAGCCGTTGTTCGAGGGTGCGACCAAGCGTGACCTGGTGGACTATCTGGACGCCGTCGCGGGCCGCCTGCTCCCGGTCCTGGAGAACAGGCCGCTTTCGGTCATCCGCATCCTCCGCGGCCAGGACCCGTTCATGCAGAAGAACCTGCCCAAATACACACCCGGCTGGGTGAAGCGGTACGGGATGTGGGCGGAGACGTCGAAACGGCAGGTGTCGTACGCGCTCTGCGACGACCGCCGGACGCTGCTGTGGTTCGCGAACCAGCGCGCCGTCGAATACCACCCGACCTTGATGACCGCGGACGCCGACGCGGGTCCGACCCACCTGGTGCTGGACCTCGACCCGCCCGCCGGGGACGATTTCGCCCACGTCGTGAAGGCCGCGATGCTGGTGCGCCAGGCCCTCGCCGACTCCGGGCTCGCCGGAGCGGTGAAGACCAGCGGCTCCAAGGGTGTGCACATCTTCGTCCCGCTGACGCCAGGACAGGGCTTCGAGGACGTCGCGGCCGCGACCCGCGCCCTCGCCGCCCGCGCGGAACAGGTCGACCCGGCGGTCGCGACGACCGCGTACATCGTGGAAGACCGCGAGGGGAAGGTCTTCCTCGATTCGACCCGGGCGGGCGGGAACACGGTCGCGGCGGCGTACAGCCCCCGCTTGCGGCCGGGGCTGACGGTGTCGTTCCCGGTTGCCTGGGACGAACTCGAAAACGTGGTCCCCGCCGATTTCACCGTTCACACGGCGCCGGGTCTCCTGGGGGACAAGGATCCGTGGGCCGAGTCGATGCCGGAGCCACAGACGCTGCCCGCCGATCTCGTCGAGCAGGGGCACACGATCCCGATCGCCCGCGTCGTGGCGATGCACGAGGGGAAACGCCGGGCGAGGGCGCGCGCTCAGAAGGACTGAACGCCCACGACGCCACGGCCTTTTGTGTACCTTGGACCGCACTGGGGGCGGGGAAGGTACTGGGGGCTTTCGTGGGGAAGATCGATGCCGACGTACTGATCGTGGGGGCCGGTCCGGCGGGGCTCGTGCTGGGAAACCTGTTGCGGGCCGCCGGAATCGACTGCGTGATCCTGGAGCGCCGGAGCCGTGAGCATGTCGAAAACCGGGCCAGGGCGGGCTTTCTGGCCGCGAACAGCGTCCGTGTGCTCAAGGAGAACGGGCTCGCCGGCGGGCTGATCGAAAGAGGCCTGAGGCACGACACGTGTGCCTTTCGCAATGATCAGGCCGAATTCGAGCTCAAGTACAGCGAACTCGGGAACGGCGAGGTGCACACCGTCTACCCGCAACAGTTCCTGGTCACCGACCTGATCGCGGAGTTCCTCGCCCGTGGCGGGGAGATCAGGTTCGGGGCCGAGGTCGGCTCGGTGTCGGGGATGGACGCGACGGTCATCGCCGACGATCTTCTCTTGCGTGCCAAGTACATCGCCGGTTGTGACGGCAGGCGCGGGATCTCGTTGAGATCCGTGCCCGCGCGGGTCTTCCGGCGGGACCACGACGTCTCGTGGCTCGCGATCCTCGCCGAGGCGCCGCCGAGCATGTCCGCGATCGGCTACGCGATCCACGAACGCGGATTCGCCGGGCACATGGCCAGGACACCGACGGTGACGCGCTATTACCTCGAAGTACCGCGCGGCGAGGACCCCGAGAACTGGGGAGACGACCGGATCTGGGACGAACTGCACCTGCGGATGCGGGCCGACCGTTACGGCGAGCTCAAACGCGGCGCCATCATCGAGCGCCGGATCGTGGACATGGCGTCGCGGGTGATGGACACGATCCAGCGGGGGAACCTGTTCCTCGCGGGGGACGCGGCGAGCCTGATCAGCCCGGCCGCGGCGAAGGGAGCGAATCTCGCGTTGATGGAGGCCGAGATTCTCGCGCACGCGTTGATCGATGCCCTCGTCGAGGGCGACACGACGGCACTCGAGCGCTACTCCGCCGACTGCCTGCCCCGGATCTGGCGCGCGCAGGAGTTCTCCCTCTGGATGATCAACCTCCTGCACAGCCCCGGCGGATACGACGACGAGGCCGTCTTCCAGCGGGCACTGCGCGACGCGCGGCTGGAGAGCCTGCGGGTTTCCCGCGCGCACCAAGACTTCTTCGCCGAGAACTACGTGGGTATCTGAACCGATCGCCCGCCGCGGCCGTATTCCGGTGAAGAGGGAAAGGACGGACGACGATGCCGGTACGTATCCGCTGGACGCCGTTGAACCCGCACCCGAATCGCCCCGTGCCCGTGGAAGAACCCGAGCCGGAGCCGCTAGCCGGCGCGGACGGCGGGTGCCGCGGGCCGCTCGACGCGAAGGAGCCGGACGTCGCCTGAGCGGTCTCTCCCCGGCTCCTCCTCGGTGACGAAACGCAGCACCCCGGTGGCTTCGCGGGTCACCATCCGCGCGCCGTGCCAGCCGGACGGCACCCAGCCGTCGCGCAGGGCCCGGCGCACCTTCCCGGCCCTCTTGACGTGGCGGACGAACGAATGCCGCCGGATGACGCGCCCGCGCGCGACTTGGCCCGCGCGGGCGTCCTCCGGGCTGACGTCGAGCCACAGCAGCCGGACCGGGCGGCGGCTCATCCGGCCGAGCAGGGCCAGCAGGCCGCGGGTCGTCGCCCGGGTCGAGGGCTCGTGCACGATGACCGGGCCGCCGTCGGCCAGCGCGAACCGGACGACCCGCGCGCGATGCCAGAGATGGACCACCGGCCGGTAGAACCGGTACGGCAGCGCGGGCGGCAGCCGTTCGCGCAGCCGCGCGCGGACCTGATCGGAGTCGAGCACGGGTATGGCGCCGGTCGCCGCCCGGGACAGCAGGGTGGTCTTGCCGGCCCCGGGAATCCCCGCGACCACCAGCAGGTCGCGGCGGCCGAGGCGGAATGCGATGCGATCGGTCATAAGGCGTCAACGACCCGGCCGAGGGCAAAGGTTCCTTTACCTTCGGCGGCGCAGGTCAGGCGGTCACCCGGGTCCCCGCCGTCACCGGCTTGTCCGGCAGCAGGGTCCCGCCCTTGGTGAGCCACGCGACACCGAACGCGAGGATCGCGATCGACTCCAGCCACAGCGCCGGGTACAGATCCTTCGTCAGCTCGTCGAAGACCAGCCCGCACAGCACGATCAGCGCCAGGCACACCAGCATGATCACGCCGGAGGCGACGTACAGCCGGTTCCGCTCGGATTTGCGGCCGCCGGGGATCTCCTTGTCCGACTTGGTGAACAGCACGATGCAGAAGAACGCCAAGGTGAGGAAGAAGACCGCGGCGAAGCCGAGGTGCAGCAGGCCGATGATCTCGTCCGTACGGTCGCCGTTCGCCGGTGTCGTGGGGAAGAGCGCCACTCCGACGGCGGCCACGGCCGCGATGTTCCCGGCGATGTCGTCGACCCGGCCGTAACCCCGGTACGACAACAGGAAGACGCCGATGGCGCACATGACGCCGACCCAGACGTCCCGCATTCCCGAGTAGTAGTACCCGCTGATCGAGTTGAGCAGGCCGCCGCCGTCGACGAGCAGCTTCCCGAAGATCAGCACGAAGGGCAGTCCGGTCCCGAGGAAACCGATGGCACGCCGCAGGAACAGGTAGTTGTGGACGAGGTTGTCGGTCGCCGCTCGCGGGCCCATGGTCGCCTCCGTGCTCAGTGCTTGTCGCTACATAATGACAGCTCGTGACGACGGTGGGACCGTGTGTTATCGAATTGGCTCGCTAGGCGGTCTCCAGCACGACGGCCGCGACGTAGCCGCCCATCCCGATCGACGTTTTGACGGTGAGCCCGCTTTCCGGCCGGGACGGCCCGTCCATCAGCTGCGAATGCCCGTCCGCCACCGGTTTCGGCGCCGGGATCAGATCCCGCTCGGCCGCGAGACAGATCGTCGCGATCTCGGTCAGCGCGCTGCCCGACTGGCTGTGCCCGGTCAGCGGTTTGATCGAGTAGATCTCGGTCTCCCGGGGGAAGACCGCTTCGAGGATCCGGGATTCCGTGCGGTGGCAGAGTTTCGTACCCGTCCCGTGCGCGTTCAGGTAGCGGACGTCGGACGGCGCCGCGTTCGCGTTCTCCAGCGCCCCGGTCACCGACGCGATGGCGTTCGACGGATCGGGGTCGAGCGCCATCGCGTTGTGCGCCTCGTGGGTCATGGCGCCGCCTCGCAGCGTCGCGTAGGACTCGGTCTTCCGCTGGGTCAGCACCACCGCGACCGCGGCCTCGGAGAAGGTGAAACCCCTTGTGCCCTCTTGGAAAGGACGGCACGCTTCGAGCGGGGGCACGTCGGTGACCGCCACCCCGCAGTGCACGAAGTTGCGCACCATCGGCCTGGTCGCGGACAGATCCGTGGTGACCACGACCACGTCGTCGGCCATGCCGGCGTCCAGCCACATCTTCGCGGTGAGCACCGCGGCGCTGCCGGTCGCGCACATCGCGGACGTGGCCATGGAAGGGCCGTGGAAACCGAACTCCGACATGAGCGTCGCGATCGGGGTCGAGGGCATCATGCCGATGAATTCGCGCCGGTACATGAGCTGCTCGCCCATTTCGGTGAGCCGGTCCCAGGTGCGCAGGTCCTCGCGGACGCCGCCGGAGATGACGCCGACCCGGCGTCCTGGCTTCCAGCCCCGCGCGCCGGCGTCTTCGATCGCTTCCCGCGCCGCGGCGAGCAGGGCGCGCGCGTGCAGGCTGCCGTCCCTGGCGCGGCCGCCCTCGGGGACGTGGGCGACCCAGCCCGGCTGATCCGGGGTTTCCCCGAAGCCTTCGGTGAATTGGGCGCAGGGGACGCCGCTCGCCAGGCCCTCCCACAGTGATTCGCGCCCCCAGCCGTAGGCGGTTACGGCGCCGATGCCGCAGATGTCTGTTTTGCTCCGCACGTGTTTCCCTTCAACTACATTCAGTCAACGCTGGGGTGGAATAGCCGCACCGATCAGCTGTCCGGGGAGGACGGCTACGTCGATTTAGTGATCTAATCGGAAGCTACATCAGTCGAGTAGGGGGTTTGGATCAGATGGATCCTGACGATCTCGACGGTGGGACTCCCGACACCCACCGGCCCTCGGATCAGGATTCCTCGCCAGCGAACGGCACCGCGACCCGCACGGTGGGAAAACCCGGCCGGCACGCGTCGCTCGTCCGTCTGCTGACCGAGTTGTCCGCCGAGAGGGATCAGCGCGGCGAACCCGCGCTCGCCTTTCTCGGCCAGGGGTACCGCCTTTTGGAGCAAAATTCCGACGGCGGCGCATTGGGAACGCAATATCTCACGATGGTGGAGGCGAGCCCTTACGGGATCTGTGTCCATCAACGGGGCAAAGTCGTCTTCGTGAACTCGGCCACGATGCGCTTCGTCGGCGCGAAGGTGTCGACCGAGATCATCGGGATGCACATCACGGATCTGGTCGACGCCGGCTCGCAGGACGCGCTGCTGGCGCGGATCGGCTCGCTGGTCTCGCCGGGCTCGTTCAGCGAGCCGACGGAGATGACGCTGCGGACCCTGCAGGGCAGGCGGGTCACCGTCGAATCGCAGGCGGTGCTCACGACGTGGGAGGGCGAACCCGCGTACCAGGTGATCATGCGCGACCTGACCACGCAGAAGGCGGCCGAGGCCGGTCTGCGGTTTCAGGCCGCGCTGGTCGGCCACGCGAGCGACGCGATCATCGCGACCTCGCCCGACGGGCTGGTGACCAGCTGGAATCCGGCGGCCGAGGCCGTCTACGGCCATGATCTCGACCAGGTCATCGGGGTTCCGGTGGCCGAGGTGGTCGGCGCGCCGATGAGCCCCCGGCAGGTCGTCGCCGCGGGCGGTGTCGTGCAGGCCACGCATTACAGCGCCGACGGAACGGCGCTGGCGGTGCGGGTCTCGGCGGCCGAGATGTTCGACGGTTACGTGCTGCTGTGCGCCGACGAGACCGCGCAGCGCCGGGCCGAGGCAGAATTCGCCACCGTCGTCGAGACGCTCGACGAAGGAGTGCTTCTGGTCGGCCCCGGCGGACGGATCGAGCTGGCGAATTCGGCGGCGCATCGCATCGCCGGGGTGCCGCCGGGTTCCCTGGTCGGACTGGAGAGCCGGACGTTGCGGCTGCATGACGAGCACGGCGCCCCGGTGCCGGTCGACGACCTGCCGTCCGCGCGGGTGCGGCGGTCCGGGAAGGTCGAGACCGGGCGGGTCGTGCAGGTGCGGCGACGCGACGGCGCCCATCGATGGCTTTCGCTGACCTCCGGCCCGCTGATGGCGCCGGGGCAGAGCGTGCCCTCCGTGCTGACGTCCTTCGCCGACATCACCGAGCGGCGGGCGATCAGCGAACGGCTGGCCTACGAGGCGACCCACGACCCGCTGACCAGGCTCGCGAACCGCACGCTCGCGCTGAACCACCTGCGCCGGACGATCGCCGATCCGGCGCGGACGACCACCGTGATGTTCATCGACCTCGACAAGTTCAAGATCATCAACGATTCGCTCGGTCATACCGTCGGCGACCAGGTGCTGCGCATCATCGGCGACCGCCTGCGGGCCGCCGCCGGGCCTTCGGACCTGGTCGGACGGCTCGGCGGGGACGAGTTCCTGGTCATCACCACCGGTTATACCGAAGCCGCCGAAGTACGGGCGCTGGCCGACCATCTCCAGCGGCGGCTCGCCGAATCGCTCACCGTGCACGGCCGCGAACTGCATATAAATACGAGTATTGGAATAGTGATCGCCGAACCGGGCGATCGGCGCAGTGCCGACGAATTGCTGGAAGACGCCGATCTGGCGATGTATCAGGCAAAGACATTCGGGCCCGGCCGATATGCGTTCTATGCGCCGATCATGCGGAAACGAGTACAAGACCGATTCGCGTTGGAGCAGGATCTGCGCAACGCCGTCGCCGAAGGCCTGGTCGAGACCGTTTATCAGCCCGTCGTCGATTTGCGTACCGGTGCCATGGTCGCGGTGAAGGCGAAGTCCTGTTGGGAGCACCCGGAACGCGGGCCGATCGATCCGGCGGAATTGGCGGAGATCACCGACGAAGGCGATCTCATGACGGTCATCGGGGCGGAGGTCCTCGCCAAGGCCGCCCGCGAGATCTCTCGATGGCGTGCCGATCATGGTGTGCACTGTAATGTGAATGTGAGTCTTTCGGTCCGCCAACTGGGCGATCCCGCCTTGCTGCAAGTGGTTCAGACAACGTTGGAGGCCGCTGGGCTGGGGCCGCAGGACCTGTGCCTCGACGTCGACGAGACGGCGCTGAAGGACGCGGCCGACGCGGTCGACGCGCTGCGGAAGACCGGCGTGCGGGTGACCGCGGAACGGTTCGGCGCCGGGTATTCCTCGCTCGCCCAGCTGTGCCGCCTGGATCTGAACGTGATCGAGATCGACCGGTCGTTCGTGGCCGATCTCGGCAGGTCGAGCGACGCCGAGCCGATCGTCGCCGGGATCATGGCGATGGCGCACGCGGTCGACCTCGTGGTGGTCGCCGAAGGAGTCGAAACCGTGCGGCAGCTGGAGGTCCTGCACGAACTCGGCTGCGACTGGGCGAAGGGGCCGCTGGTCGCGCCGCCGGGCCGGGTCGAGGACCTGAAGCGCGCGTACGAACACGTCGTGCGATGAACCGGGCGGCCACTGTGGACGTGGTACCGGATGCGGGACCAAAGCCTCCTGTCGCGACGGCGTTTTCCGGCGCAGGCTTACCCGGTGAAGGAGGTCCGTCGTGTCGCTCGTGTACCTGTGGCGCCGGATCCACCTCGGCCGGAATCCGCTCGCTCGCGGCTCGGACCGGGTCGAGGCGGCGATCGTCGTCTTCGGTGTCCTGATCGCGCTGCTCGGTGTGCCGCTGGCCGCGGCGGCCGGTTCGGAGGCCTACGCGGCGATGATGGAGCGTTCGGCGCTGGAGACGGCTTCGCGGCACTCGACGACCGCGTTCCTGCTCGAAGACGCTCCGCCCGCGCGGATCGGTGTCGACGGGACGCCTTCCACGGAGACGGCTTCGGTGGCGGCGCGGTGGGCATTGCCGGATGGTCGGTTTCAGGAGGCGCGTGTCGCTTCGGACCTCGGCGCTTCGGCGGGGGACGCGGTGACCGTGTGGCTCGACGAGTCCGGTGCCGTGGTCGAGCCGCCGGTGATGCCGCTGGACGCGACCAGCGCGGGGATCGGCGTCGGGGTGGGGGTGTGGCTGGCGGCGGTGACGCTGCTGGCGGCGGGGTATCTGCTCGCGAGGTGCCTGCTGAACCGGGCGCGGTGGGCGGCTTGGGACCGGGAGTGGGAGCGGTTCGGGCAGGGCTCGCGGTCTTGAGGCTTGGGACACGTGCGAAGGTCGAGTTTCCTCGGCTGGACCGTGTGAAGGGGCCTTCGCGCGCGTTGGGTGTGAAACTCGAGGTCGGTGGGGCGGGTGTGGCGGGCTCGCTGTCCGTGCAGGGCGCGGGGTGGTGTCGCTCATGGTGATTCGGAGTGAGCCTCCGAATCTGGGTCGGTGTCCGTTTGATCCTTGTATGTACGGTTTCGCGAGGGGGTCGTGAGTGGCAAGTAGGGTTCTAACCCTCTTCAGCACTCACGACCCCCTCGCCAAGCGCCCGAATCGGCATCGCTACTCCGAGAGTGTTTGCGGCTGCTGTGACGAGCTCCGAACAGGCGACTTTGCCGGGCCTGGCTTCGTCCCAGTACATGAAGGCCCCCTTGCTGTACCTAGGCGCAAGGATGGGGGCCTTCATGTACTTGGTCGGGCCCGGCGGGGCCGCGGTTAGTCGGCTAAGTGTGGAATGTTGGCGCTGACCTGCGGATTCTCGCGAAAGTGGTAGCAAAGGTCCCTTGCTCCCCCTTGAGAGTTGTACCTACTAGTAGGTACAGTCCAGGGTGTGGACAAGAGGGAAAAGCTCATCGAGAGCACCCGCGAGCTCCTGTGGGAGCGCGGCTACGTCGGCACCAGCCCGAAGGCGATCCAGGAGCGCTCCGGCGCCGGCCAGGGCAGCATGTACCACCACTTCCAGGGCAAGTCCGAACTCGCCCTCGCCGCGATCGTCCGCAGCGCCGAAGATCTTCGCGCCAGGGCGGAGGCCGAGTTCTCCGGGCCCGGCTCGGCCGTCGAACGCATCACCGTCTACCTGCGCCGCGAACGCGCCGTGCTCAAGGGCTGCCCGGTCGGCAGGCTCGCCCAGGATCCCGACGTGATGGCCGACGCGGACCTGCGCAAGCCGGTCGAGGAGTTCTTCGGCTGGCTCACCGGCCGTCTCGCCGAGCTGCTCGACGAGGGCCGTGCGGCCGGTGAACTCGACGCGAAGCTCGACCCGCTCGCCACGGCGACCGCGCTGGTCGCGACGCTGCAGGGCGGCTACATCCTCGCCCGCGCCGCGGGCTCCCCGGACGTGTTCGCGAAAGCCGTCGACGGCGCACTCGGCCTGCTCGCCACCAAGGAGAACTGACATGCCCTTCGTCCGCATCGACGCCATCGGGACCGGCAAGCTCGAAGCCCTCGGCAACGCTGTCCACGACGCGATGGTCGAAACGCTCGGCATCCCGGACGACGACCGCTTCCAGGTCCTCAATGGCCAGAACACCCTGAAATACGACGACTACCTGGGGATCCACCGCGACGAAGGGGTCGTCTTCGTCGCGATCACCATGAGGCAGGGACGGACCGACGGGCAGAAGAAGGCCCTCTACCGGCGGATCGCGGAGCTCGCCGAGGAGTACGCGGGGACCGAGCCGCGGAACGTGCTCGTCACGATCACCGAGAACAATCCGGTCGACTGGTCGATCGGGAACGGCGAAGCGCAGTACGCGTGATCAAGCCGGCGCGGCGGTGAAGGCGTGCTGCTCCAGCAGCCACCACGTGTCGCGTCCGAACGACCAGGTCAGCAGCGCCAGCGCGCCCAGCGTGACCACGAAACCGGCCCAGAGCGGCAGGATCGTCGACGCCGCCACCACCAGCACGATCCCCTGGACCGCCGCGACCGTCTTGCGCGCCATGCTCGGCGGAAGCGGCGCGTTCAGCCACGGCCACAGCCTGCCCGCGACGACGAAGACGTAGCGCATCGCGCCGATCGTGAGCACCCACGGGCCCAGCGACTGCGCGACGACCACGCTCAGGATCAGGATCAGATAGGCGTCGACCTCCATGTCGAACCGCGCGCCCAGCGGCGACGCCGTCCCGGTGCGGCGCGCGACCTGGCCGTCGACGGCGTCCAGGGCGAGCGCGACCGACGCGAGGACGACCATCGCGACGATCTCCCGGCCCGCGGTGTCGACGACGAGCGCGGTCACGCAGCCGACCAGCCCGGACCGGGCGAGCGTGACGGCGTCGGCCGGGCCGAGGGAGCGCGCGGTGCTCCGGTTCAGGCCGTAGGTCAGGAATCCGCCCACGGCGAGGCCGTAGGCCGCTCCGGAGAGCCAGCCCAGCGGGCCCAGCCCGGCGACGGCGTCCAGCGTCCCCAGCAGCGCCAGCTGGACGAGGACCCCCAGGAAAACTCCGGGGTTGATCACGAGGCCTCCTCGTTATGGTGGCGGTGACCCCGCTTCCAGGGTCCGACATGAGAGGACACGATGGAACGCGCCTTCTGGTTCAGTGGTTCCGGTGACGGTGAGCTCAGGCCGGTTTCGCTCCCTCCGGTCGGCGACGGCGAAGTGCTGGTCCGCACCCTGTACACGGGCGTGAGCCGGGGCACCGAGACGCTCGTCTTCCGCGGCGAGGTCCCGCCGAGTCAACGCGCGGCCATGCGCGCGCCGTTCCAGGATGGCGACTTCCCGGGGCCCGTGAAGTACGGATACCTCAATGTCGGCGTGGTCGAACGTGGTCCGGAAGAGCTGGTCGGGCAGGTCGTCTTCTGCCTCTACCCGCACCAGACGCGGTACGTCGTCCCGGCGTCGGCCGTCACGCCGGTGCCGCCCGGGGTGCCGCCGGAGCGCGCGATCCTCGCGGGAACGATCGAGACCGCGGTCAACGCCGTCTGGGACGCGTCGCCGAAACTCGGCGACCGGATCGCCGTGGTCGGGGCCGGCATGGTCGGCAGCAGCGTCGCGAAACTGCTGGCCGGGTTCCCGGCGACCAGGGTCCAGCTGATCGACGTCGACCCGGAGCGCGCGAAGATCGCCGAAGCGCTCGGAGTCGACTTCTCGACACCGGAGGACGCGCTGGGCGACTGCGATCTCGTCGTGCACGCGAGCGCGAGCGAGGCGGGGCTCGCGCGGTCACTGGAACTGCTCGCGCCGGAGGGCGAGGTCGTCGAGCTGAGCTGGTACGGCGACCGGAGGATCAGCGTCCCGCTCGGCGAGAACTTCCATTCGCGGCGGCTGACGATCCGCAGCAGCCAGGTCGGCATGGTCTCGCCGTCCCGGCGGCTGAACCGGAGCTACGCCGACCGCTTGGCGCTCGCTTTGCGGATTTTGTCGGACCCCGTCTTTAAGGTGCTGGTCAGCGAGGAATGCCGGTTCGACGAACTACCGGACGTCTTGCCGCGTCTGGCCGCGAATGAACCAGGAACGCTCTGCCTCCGTGTGACCTATCAGTTGGAGGACACGCGCTAAGGGCACGACCGCAGGAGGTCCGTTGTTCAGTATCACCGTCCGCGACCACGTCATGGTCGCCCACAGCTTCCGCGGCGAGGTCTTCGGCCCCGCACAGCGGCTGCACGGCGCGACCTTCCTGGTGGACGCGACGTTCCGCCGGTCCGAACTGGACGCCGACAACATCGTCGTCGACATCGGGAAGGCGACCGAAGAGCTCAAAGCGGTGCTCGCCGACCTGAACTACCGCAACCTCGACGACGTGCCCGAGTTCGCCGGGATCAACACCTCGACCGAGTACCTCGCCAAGGTCGTCGCGGACCGGCTCGCCGACCGCGTCCACACGGGAGCGCTCGGGGAGGGGGCGCGCGGGCTCGAAAGCCTCACCGTCTCGCTGCACGAGTCCCACATCGCGTGGGCGAGTTACGAGCGTGCGCTGTGAGCGGCCTCCACGTCGTCCTGCCCAACGACATCGACGACGTGAGCGCGCCCAGCGGCGGCAACGTCTACGACCGGCGGCTGTGCGACGGCCTCGTCGCGGCGGGGATGGAGGTCCACGAGATCGCCGTGCGCGGGAACTGGCCGCGGCCCGACACCGAGGCGCGCACCGTGCTGGCGCGGAAACTCGCCGGACTGCCCGACGGTTCGGCCGTCCTGCTCGACGGGCTGGTCGCCTGCGGGGTGCCCGAGGTGATCGCGCCCGCCGCGCGGCGGCTGTCGATCGCCGTGCTGGTGCATCTCCCGCTTGCCGACGAGACGGGGCTGTCGCCTTCACTCGCCGCCGAGCTGGACCGGCTGGAACGGGACACGCTCACCGCGGTCGAGGCCGTGGTGGTGACCAGTGCCTGGGCGGCGCGACGGCTGATCGAGCACCACGACCTCGCCCCGCATCGCGTGCACGTGGTGCCGCCGGGGGTGGACCGGGCCGAAGTCTCATCCGGAAGCCTCGACGGGACGCGGCTGGTCTGCGTCGCCAACGTGACGCCGCGCAAGGGACAGGGCCTGCTCGCGGACGCGTTGACGTCGCTCAAGGATCTGCCGTGGACCTGTGAGTGCGTCGGCGCCATTCCCCGCGAGACCCGCTACGTCGAGCGCCTGCGGCGACACACGCTCGGCGACCGGTTCACCCTCACCGGCCCGCGCTCCGGCGAAGCGCTCGAAGCGACGTACGCGGCCGCAGACCTTCTCGTACTGCCGTCGCGCGCGGAGACCTACGGCATGGTCGTCACCGAAGCGCTCGCCCACGGCGTTCCCGTGCTGACGACCGCCGTCGACGCGCTGCCGGACACTCTCGGCCAGGCGTCCGACGGCAGTGTGCCCGGGATGCTCGTCCCCGGCGAGGACGTCGACGCGCTGGCCGCCGCCCTCCGCCGCTGGCTCACCGAACCTGAATTGCGTGACCGTCTTCGCGCCTCCGCCCGCCTTCGCCGCGAGACGCTGACCGGCTGGGACGAGACGGCCCGCGGTGTCGCCGCCGTACTGCTGAGCGAAAGGACGGCGGCATGACCAAGTACGCCCCCAGCTGGCTCCAGTTGCGTGAGGACGCCGACGCCGCCGCCCGCGCGACCGAGCTGGTCGAACCGGTGCGCGCGTTCCTGCGCGGGCAGGACGAGGTCGTCATCCGGGATCTGGGTTGCGGCACCGGCTCGCTCGGCCGCTGGCTGGCGTTGCGGCTGCCCGGCCGCCAGCGCTGGATCCTGCACGACCGCGACCCCGATCTGCTCACCCACGCCCAGGCGCGCACCAGCCGCCCGGAACACGCTTTGGACGGCAGCGAGGTCACCGTCGTCACCGAACAGCGTGACATCACCGGGTTACGCGCGGAGGATCTCGCCGGGACGTCGCTCGTGGCCGCGTCGGCGCTGCTCGACCTGCTCACCGCCGAGGAGATGTCCCGGCTGGCGGAGGCCTGCGTCGAAGCGGGCTGCGCGGTCCTGTTCACGCTGAGCGTTTCGGGCCGGGTGGTGCTGTCGCCCAAGGACAAGTTCGACATCGAGATCTCCGACGCCTTCAACGCGCACCAGCGCCGCGTGACCGACGGGCGATGGCTGCTCGGCCCGGACGCGGTGGACGTCGCTTTCGGCGTCTTCGAACGGCTCGGCGCCACCGTGCGGCGCGCTCCCAGCCCGTGGCGGCTCGGGGCCGACCAGGCCGCGCTGACCGCGGAATGGCTCACCGGCTGGGTCGGCGCCGCCTGCGAACAGCGGCCGGAGCTGGCGGCGGACGGGGACGCCTACCTGCGGTGGCGGCTCGCGCAGTGCGCGGCGGGCGAGCTGGACGCGGTGATCCAGCACGAAGATCTGCTGGTGGTGCCCGCGTGAAACGGTTCTGGCCGTGGCTTCGGATCCTCGGCGCGCTCGGCATCCTCGGGGTGCTCGTCTGGCAACTGGGCACCGGCACGTTCCTGGCCGGGCTGCGCGAGGTCGACGCGGGCGGGATCGCCGCCGCGCTCGGGATCGGTTTCGCCACCACGGTTTTCAGCGCCTGGCGCTGGTGCCTGGTCGCGCGGCGGCTCAGCCTGCGGTTGTCGCTGCCGGGCGCGATCGGCGAGTACTACCGCGCGTTGTTCCTCAACAGTGTCCTGCCGGCGGGCGTCCTCGGCGACGTCGACCGGGCCGTGCAGCACGGCCGCGCAACCGGTGACGTCCCGCGCGGCGTCCGCGCGGTGGTGCTGGAGCGCACGGCCGGGCAGATCGCGGTCATCGGCGCTTCGGTCGCCGTCGTGCTCAGCGCGCCTTCCGTGGTGCCCCCGCCGATCGACGGAGTCGTCACGGGCGCCGGGATCGTGGTGGTCGCCCTCGCGCTCACCCTGATCGTCACCGGGCTGACGGCCGGGAAGCGGTGGATCCACAGTGGATCGAAATGGCGCCGTGGCTTCGCCGTCACCCTCGCCGACGTCCGGCTCGGTCTGCTGACCAAGGAGACCTGGCCCGGCGTGAGCCTGCTGTCGGCCGCCACCCTGGCCGGGCATCTCGCGCTGTTCGTCGTCGCCGCGCGCGCGGCCGGGGTCACCGCGCCGGTCGGTGACCTGCTGCCGTTGATGATCCTCGCCCTGCTCGCGATGGGCCTGCCGCTGAACATCGGCGGCTGGGGCCCGCGCGAAGGGGTTTGCGCGCTGCTGTTCGGCGCGGCGGGGCTCGGTTCGGCGCAGGGCGTCACCGTGGCCGTCGTCTACGGCGTGCTCGCGCTCTTCTCCAGCCTTCCCGGTGCGGGCGTCCTGCTCGTGCGTTCCGTCAGGAGTCACCGAACAGAGGAGAAACCCGATGACCGTCGAGAGGGTCGTGGAGACCAGGCTGCCCACCCGGTACGGAGTCTTCCGCGCGTATGGGTATCTGGACGCCGACGGCACCGAACAGATGGCGCTGGTGCACGGCGACGTCGCGACCTCCGGCACGCTGGCGCGGGTCCATTCGGAGTGCCTCACCGGTGACGTCTTCAGCTCGATGCACTGCGAATGCGGCGACCAGCTGGCCGCCGCGCTGCAGGCGATCGTCGACGAGGGGGCCGGAGTCCTCGTGTACGCCCAAGGCCACGAAGGACGCGGGATCGGTCTGCTCGCGAAGCTGAAGGCTATGCGGCTACAGGAAGAGGGGCTCGACACCGTCGAAGCGAACATCGCGCTGGGCCTGCCGGTGGACGCGCGCGACTACCGTGCCGCGGCGGAGATCCTGAACGACCTCGGGGTGCGGTCGGTGCGGTTGCTGTCCAACAACCCGGCGAAGGTCGATCAGCTGAAACGGCACGGGGTGCGGATCAGCGAACGGGTGCCGCTGCTGGTCACGCCGAACGACGAGAACCTGCGGTACCTGCGGACGAAACAGGAGCGGATGCACCACTTCCTGCCGCATCTGGACCTGATCGAGTCAGCCGAGAGCGGCCAGAGTGTCCCCGAAGCTCTCCACCAGTGACTCGAGCACCAGCCGTCCCTTCTCCGCCGTCGCCAGCGAAGGCCGCCCGACGACCCCGGATTCCGAATACGGGCGCAGGCCCACCGTGAGCAGGTGCCGCCTGTCGTCGGCGAGGTGATCCGCCTCGGCGAAACCGGGCCGGACCAGCGAAGGGTGCGCGTGCAGCAGGAGGGAGGTCTCCAGCTCCCCGGCGTGCATGTCGCTGTCCAGCGACGTCTCCAGCCCGGCCGCGTCGTGCGCCGCCTGCCAGCCTTCGACGCCGGGGAAGAGCGCCATCGGCGACGTCGACTCCTGGACCACGTTGGACAGCACGTAGTTGCCGCCGTGCGCGTTCACCAGCACCAGTTTCGGCACGCCGGACCGGCGCAGCGAGGCCGCGACGTCGTTCACCACGGCGTACAGGGTCGCGGCCGAAACGCTGACCGTGCCCGCCCAGTCCGCGTGTTCGTGCGAGCAGCCGATGGTGACCGGCGGGAGCCGCAGCACCGGGTACGCCGCGGCGAGGGCGCCGGCGATCGTCGTCGCGATCAGGGCGTCGGTGGCGAGCGGGAGATGCGCTCCGTGCTGTTCGAAACTGCCGACGGGCAGCACCGCGACCTCGGCGCCGCGGGCGCTTTCGTCGGCCGTCGTGGCCGTCGGGAACAGGTCCATTCCGGCTACGGTACCCATATGACCGACCACGCCGCATTGTTGTCCGTCGCCAGCGAGGCCGTCGCCAAGGCCACCGGGATCATCCGCTCGATGACCTCGTTTTCCGTTGCCGCCAAAGGTGATCGCGATATGGTGACCGACGTCGACCTCGCCGTCGAGGACGCCGTCCGCGAATTCCTGGCCCGCGAGACGCCGGAGATCGGCATCCTCGGCGAGGAACGCGGGCACGAGGGCGACAAGGACCTCTGGTGGGCGCTCGACCCGGTCGACGGCACGGCGAATTTCGCGCGCGGTATCCCGCTGTGCGGCGTTTCGCTCGGGCTCGTGGACGGTCTCAAGAGCACGGTCGCGGCGATCTCCTTGCCGTTCCTCGACGTCACCTACACCGCTGTCGAGGGCCAGGGCGCGTATGCGGGCGGAGAGCGTCTTGAGGCGTCGAAAGCGACGGAGCTGTCCGACGCGATCGTGAGTGTCGGCGACTTCGCGGTCGGCGAGGGCGCGGAGGCCAAGAACCGCGTCCGGATGGCGCTGCTGGCCGAACTCGGCGGCCGCGTGCAGCGGGTCCGTTTCCTCGGCTCCGCGGCGATCGACCTGGCCTGGGTCGCGGACGGCAAACTCGAAGCGAGCGTCATCCTCTCCAACCAGCCGTGGGACACGATGGCGGGTGTCCTGCTGGTACGGGAGGCCGGGGGACTGGTCGTCGACACCGACGGCGGCGACCACACGGTGCGTTCGGCGGCCACCATCGCGGTCGGTGCCGGGCTGCGTGACGAGATCGTCGCCGCGATCGCGCGCGCGGCGGGCTGAACTTCGTCACGCGGGAATTGAACCGGACGGGCGCCGCATCCGTGTCTACCGGTAAGGCGCCCGCATCTGGAGGTAACCGTGTTCACCTCGAATGTCCGCGTGACCGAACCGGTCGTCTTCGTCCTGCCGGGGGACACCGAGGACGTCAGCGGTGAATACGACCGCCGGATGTGCCAGAACCTCCCGGCCACCGGCCTTCCGCTGCTGGAACTGCCGATCGCGGGCGAATGGCCGATGCCGGGTCCGCTGTCCCGGTCGAGACTGGCCCGTTCGCTCGCCGCGCTGCCCGACGACACCGTCGTCCTCATCGACGGCACGGTCGCCTGCGGCGTCCCGGAGATCGTGGTCCCGCACGCGCGGCGGCTGCGGCTGGCCGTCCTGGTCCACCGGCCGCTCGCCGACGACCCCGCGCTCGATCCGGCGCAGGCCGCCGAACTCGACGCGTGCGAACGGGAGACGCTGCGGCTGACGGGGATGATCGTCGCCACCGGGCCGTGGCTCGCGCGGCAGCTGATCGACCGGCACGACCTCGACCCGACGCGGGTCTACGTCGCGACACCCGGCACGGACGCGGCCCCGCTCGCCGCCGGGGCCGACGGCGTCTCCCGGCTGCTGTGTCTCGCGCCGATGACCGCGCGCCACGGCCAGGACGTGCTCATCCGCGCGCTTTCGATGGTCGACGAACTGGCGTTCAAATGCGTGTTCGCCGGTGCGACACAGCACGATCCCGCGTATGTCGACGAGTTGCGCTGGACGGTCGAACGGCTCGGGCTCGGTTCGCGGATCAGCCTCATCCAGCCGCCGGACGATCTCGATCTGGTCTACGACGGCGCGGATCTGCTCGTGCTGCCCGCACGCGGCGGCACGTCCGGGCTGGTCGTCGCCGAGGCGCTCGCGCGCGGAATCCCCGTGGTGACCACCGAAACCGCCGGCGCGCACGACGCGCTCGGCACGGCGCCCGGCGGCGGTGTCCCCGGGATGCTGGTGCCGCCGAACAACCCCTCGGCGCTCGCGGCGGCGTTGCTGCGCTGGTCGCTCGACGCCGAACTCCGCCATTCCCTGCGGACGTCGGCGCTCGCGCGGAGCAGCGTCCTGGAGGAATGGGACGTCGCCGCGGGCAGGCTCACCGACGTCCTTTCCCGGCTACAGGCGGCGCCGCGTCAGCCCGCTTGATCATCGCCCGGAAGCAGCTATCGGGCGGGTCACGGGCTCGCTTGACTTGGCGGCATGCGAATCGTCGATCTTGCGTCCCGTCCCGATCTCCTCGATGCCGCGCTGAACCTCGGCGATGTCGGCGGTGAGTTCATCTACGCCGGGTTCAGCGGCAAGATGATCACTCCGGAACGGTTCCTGCGCCATTGGTCGCGGTACTTCCTGATCGCGCTGGACGACGACGGCGAACCGATCGCGCGGGCGCTGTCGGTCCCGCTGACCTATCCGGCCGAGGACCGCCGCGAACTGCCGGCGCACGGCTGGGACGAGGCGATCCAGTGGGCCGCGCAGGACCTCATGGACGGTCGCGCGCCGGACACCCTGTGCGCTCTGGAAGTCGTTGTGGCGCCACGGAAGCGTGGGACGGGCCTGTCCACGCCGATGCTGAAGGCGCTGAAGGCGCGGGCGGCCGAGACGGGGCTGAAGCGGCTGATCGTCTCCGTGCGCCCGATCGGCAAGGAGGACGAGCCGGACACGCCCATGGAGTCCTACGCCGTCCGGCGGCGCGACGACGGGCTTTTCGCCGACCGCTGGCTGCGCACCCACGAACGGCTCGGCGCGCGGATGATCAAGGTGTGCCCGTTCGCGGTGACGATCTCGGGCTCGATCGCGGACTGGCACGAGTGGACCGGCGTCAAACTCGCCGACGGCGACAACGTGATCCCCGGCGGGATCGCGCCGGTGCACGCGAACGTCGAGCGGGACTGCGGGGTCTACGTGGAGGCGAACGTGTGGATGGAGCATCCGTTCTGAGCGGTGGTCCCGGATGGTGGGCGGTGAAGGTGGAGGTTGCGAAAGCCACTTTCGCAACGCTGGAGGTTGCGAAAGTGGCTTTCGCAACCCTCAATGGGCAGGGGCAGCCGGGGGCTGCGGCCTGGTGCGGGTGCCGGGTCGCGGTGGGCGCTCGTTCACGACCGGGCGTGCCGCGAAGGTGTCGCGAAAGCCACTTTCGGGACATCAGGCGTCGCGAAAGTGGCTTTCGCGACACGCTCCGGCAGCGGGTGCCGCGACACTCCCCGCCTAGTCCGTTCCTCGCGACTTCCGGCAGGATTGTCGCATCGGCCGCACCCGGCCCCGGCCGTGCCGCACAGTAAGGCCATGGGTATTTCGCGAGTCGGTTTCGCCGGGCTGGGCAGTATGGGCGAGCCGATGGCACTGAACCTGGCGCGGGCCGGAATCCCGTTGCTCGTCTGGAATCGCACCCCGGGTAAAGCAGTGGCCGAGGCGGCCGAGGACGTCGCCGAGCTCTTCGCGCGGTGCGACGTCGTGATCCTGATGCTCAAGGACGCGGCCGCCGTCGACGCCGTGCTCGATCGCGGCGGGCCCGCGTTCGGTGGCCGGGTGGCCGGCCGCACGATCGTCCACATGGGAACGACGGCGCCCGGCCACTCCCGCGAACTCGAGGCAGAACTCCTCACGGCCGGGGCGAAGTACGTGGAGGCGCCGGTCTCCGGCTCGCGGATCCCGGCGGAGGCGGGTGAACTGGTCGCGATGCTTGCGGGGGATCCCGCCACGATCGAGGAGGTCCGCGAGCTGTTCGCGCCGATGTGCCGGGAAACCGTGCACTGCGGGCCGGTGCCCAACGGGCTCCTGATGAAGCTGGCGGTCAACGTGCACCTGACCGCGGTCGTGACCAGTCTGGCCGAGACCTTTCACTTCGCCCGCGCGCACGGGCTCGATCCCGCCCTGCTCGCCGAGGTCCTCGGCGCCGGGCAGCTGGCCAGCCCGATCCTGCGGGTCAAGGCGCCCAAACTCGTCGAGGAGGATTTCACGCCGCAGGCCTCGATCGCGAACGTGCTGGCCAACGTCGAGCTGATCGCGGCCGCGGCGAGGGAGGCTGGGCTCGACTTGCCGCTGATCGAGGCGTCCCGCGCCCTCTACGCCGAGACCGCGCGGCTCGGGTTCGGCGACGCGGACATGGTCGCCGTCGCCAAAGCCCTCGAAGCCCGGCCGCATCCAGAGGACTGAATGCGGGCAGAGGTCAGCCGCGCAGGACCGACGCGATCCGGCCGGCAGCGGCGAAGGACTCTTCCTCCGGCTCGCCGAGCAGCGGGAGCAGGATGACGGACTCGGTCCCGGCCGCGTACAGCGCGCGGACCTGCTCGGCGCAGCGGTCGAGCGGCCCGCTGATGCTCAGCCGGTCGATCCACTCGGGCCGCAGCCGCCGCGCCAGTTCCGCCCGGTCGCCGTTCACGGCGGCGACCTCGGCCAGCAGTTCGGCGCCGAAGTCCAGCGGTTCCAGCGCCGGGCCCGAGTTCGGCCCGATCGCGGAAGCGACGTCGGCCCGGGCGCGCTCGCGGGCCCGTTCGGGATCGGCGTCGAGGGCGAGCCAGTTGTAGGTGGCGATCGTATGGCCGTCGACACCGATGAGGTCGCGTGTCGCGCGGACGTACTCCGGGGTCGCCGGTTCGGCGAGAAGCGTCCCGTCCGCGACCCGGCCCGCCGCCGCGAGCGACTTCGGCCCGCGGACACCGGCGATGAGCTTCGGCGGCAGCGCGGGCGGGAACTCCAGCTCGACCTCGTCGAGCCGGACGTGCTTGCCCTCGAAAGAAACCCGCTCACCCGCCAGCAGCCGCCGGATCACCGTCAGCGTCTCCTCGAAGGCCGCCAGCGCCGACTTCGGCCACGCGTCGATCTGCCGCATCCAGCTCGGCACGCCGTGCCCGAAGCCGACGATCAGCCGTCCCGGGTACAGCTCCGCCAGCGCCGCGATCTCCATCGCCGCGATGGCCGGGTTCCGCGCCACGGCGGGCATGATGCCGATGCCGAGGGTGATCTTCTCGGTCGCCGCCAGCACCGCCGACGCCGTCGCGATCCCACCGGCGTAGAAGCAGTCCTCGACGATCCAGACCTCGTCCAGGCCTTCCTGTTCCGCGCGCTGGGCCAAACTCTTCAGCCGGGCGGCGGGCAGTTCGCGCGGGATCCTGACGCCGAGCCGTGACACCAAGATGATCATCTCCTGAGCCGGGAACCGATCTTTCCCGACTACAGCACTCCGCGCTCCGACGCCGCAACCGAATAACGCGATTCGTCCTCTGGATGCGGTACACATACGCGAGTACCGGATCCAGAGGACGAAATGCGGGAGGGGGTCAGGCCAGGTACTCGGCGGCGGCGCGAAGGCTGACGTAGGACCCGCTGAACGTGTCGATCCGCGGGCCGTCGTCCGAGTCCGGTCCCGGCACGCCGGTCTCGACCCGGATGTACTCCACAGAAGACTCGCGCAGCCAGCCGAGGAATTCGCGGACCTCGGGGTGCCGGTGCGCCTCGCGCGTCACGACCACGACGTCGCGGGCGCCCTGGACGGCGTCGATCGCGGTCGCGATCTCGTTCCCGGTGACCTTGAGCGTCCGCGTGCCGGGCACGAGTCCGGTCAGATGCGAGCCGAGCCCCCACGGCATCGGGCCGGCCGCGATGATCGGCTCGGTCTCGATGTCGATGACCAGCGGCGGCCCCGCCAACTTCGGCGAACCCTGGATCCGCAGCGCCTTGCGCGCCGCCTCCAGCCCGAGCTGGTGATCGACCGGCACGATCGGCGTCGACACCGGCGGAGCACCGAGCGCCGCGACCCGCTCCGACGCCTCGGCCAGTCGCTCCAGCGGCAGTTCACCGGACTCGACGGCGGCCGCGATGACCGCCGCGATCCGGTTCAGCTCGTCCTCTTCGAACGACACACCGCCGAGGCACAACGCGTCGGCACCGGCGATCAACGCCCGCACCGACGCCCGGCCGACGCCTTCGGTCTTGCCGAGTTCGCCTGCCACGGCACCCATGTCGAGCGCGTCGGTGATCACCGCGCCGGTGAAGCCGAGTTCGCCGCGCAGGACGTCGGTGAGCGCCTTCGGGTTGAGCGTCGCGGGCAGGTCGCCCCACGCGGGCACGACGAGATGCCCGGTCATCACCGCGCGCACTCCCGCCGCGATCGCCGCCTTGAACGGGACGAGTTCGATCTCGTGCAGTTCCGCCTCGGTCCTGGACAGCACCGGCAGCGCGTGATGCGAATCGTCGGTGGCCGCCCCGTGCCCGGGGAAATGCTTGGCCGACGCGGCGACGCCGTACTTCTGCAGGCCGGTGATGTACGCCGCGACATGCGGCGACGCCTTCACCGGATCCGAACCGAACGCCCGGACCCCGATCGAGGGATCCTCGGCCGCCAGCGTCAGATCCGCGCACGGGGCGAAGTTGATCGTGACCCCGCACGCGGCCAGCCGCTCGCCGAGCGCCGCCGCGACCGACGTCGTCAGCTCGACGTCGTCCGCGGCGCCGAGTGCGAGCGGTCCGGGGACGAACGAGCCGGTGGCGACGTCGAGCCGCGTGACGTCACCGCCCTCCTCGTCGATGCCGACGAGCACGTCGGGCCGTTCCGCCCGCAGCTGCGCGCTCAGCGCGGCCACCTGCTCGTCGTCGACCACGTTGCGGCCGAACAGGATCGTGCCGCCGAGACCGTCGGCCACCTTGCGCCGCAGCCAGTCCGGCGCCGTCGTGCCGTCGAAGCCCGGCACGAGAACCGAGCTCGCCAACTTTTCCGGTGAGGACAACGCTTATCCCTTCACTGCGCCTGCGGTCAGGTTGGACACGAGCTTGCGCTGGACGAGGATGAAGAACACCAGCGCGGGCACGGCGTAGATCACCGACGCCGCCATGATGCCGCCCCAGTCCACGGAAAACGCCGTCCGGAACGACGAAAGCCACACCGGCAGCGTCTGCTTGCTCTGGTCGCGCATGAACACGAACGCGAACAGGAACTCGTTCCACGCGGTGATGAAGCTGAACACCGACGTGGTCACCAGTCCCGGGGCGAGCAGCGGCAGCGTCACCCGGCGGAACGCGCCCGCCCGGCTGCATCCGTCGATCATCGCGGCCTCTTCGAGGTCGTACGGGATGCCGTTGACGAAGCCGTAGAGCATCCAGCACGTGAAGGGCAGCGTCGCCGCGAAGTACACCAGCAGCAGCGAAGGCAGCTGGTTGAGCAGCCCGGCGTCGCGCATCAGCAGGTACATCGGGATCAGCAGCGCCTCGAACGGCGCGAGCTGCGCGACCAGCACCAGCATCAGGAAACCCTTGCGCCCGCGGAAACGCATGCGGGACAAAGTGACCGCCGCCAGTACGCCCGCGACGAGCGAGCACAGCACGGCGCCGATCGTGACGATCAGGCTGTTGGTGAGGTAGGTGGTGAACCCTGGCTTCGTCAGCGCCGTGACGAAGTTTTCGAACGTCACCGAGAGCGGGATCAGGTCGTACTCCGGTGACAGGACCTGGCCCGGCGTCTTCAGCGAGGACGTGACCATCCAGTACGTCGGGAAGACGAACAGGAGGGCCACGATCACCCCGAACGTGCCGAGGCCGATCCGCTGGATCAGGGACTTCTTCATGACAGATCGGCCTCCTTCGTGCGCACCAGCAGCTGGACGTACCGGGCGGTGAGCAGGATCAGCACGAGCATCATCAGCAGGGCGGCGGTCGCCGCCAGGCCGAAGTGGTTGCCCGCGAGGCCCTTGAGGTACATGTAGACCGGCAGTGTCGTGCTGGCGCCGTCCGGCCCGCCCTGGCGGATCGCCCACACCTGGGCGAACAGCTTGAAGTCCCACAGGACCGACAGGAACGTCACCATGGTGAGGATCGGCCGGATGGCCGGCCAGCTGACCGCCCAGAACGCCTGCCAGGCGTTCGCGCCGTCGATGCCAGCGGCCTCGTACTGCTCCTTCGGGACGCCGAGAAGCCCGGCGTACAGGGTGAACGCCACGAACGGCACGGCCTGCCAGACGACCAGCAGGCCGATGACGGTCAGGGTGCTCGGCCCGGTGGAGAACCAGGAATGCCCGATGAACCCGTCGAAGCCGAGTTTCGCGAGCGTCTTGTTCAGGATCCCGTACTGCTGATCGAAGATCCACTGGAAGACCGTGGTCGTCGCGAGCACCGGGGTCGCCCACGCGAGGATCAGCGCGACCTGCAGGATCACCCGGACGACCGGATTGAGATGCCGCATCAGCAGCGCCATGAACAGCGCGAGCAGCAGGGTGGTGAGCACGACCGCGGCGGTGAACACCAGCGTGCGGACGGTGATCTCCCAGAATTCGGGGTCGGACAGGATCTCGGAGAAGTTCTCGAATCCGATCCAGACCATTTCTCCGGAGACCAGCTCACGGAGGTCGAGCTTGCGGAAACTGATCCCGATCAGCTGCAACGTCGGCCAGCCGAGCAGGACCAGGATCGCGACCAGCGCGGGAAGGATCAGCAGATACGGCGCCGTCCGTTCGCCGAGACGGAGGCGCCGATTCGATTTCGGCGGCTTGATGCGCGGCGAAGCCGGCGGGGAGGACCCCGCCGGCGTCGTCACATCTTTTGTCGTGGTCATCCGCCGATGAGCTTGTCGAGCGCGGCGTTGGCGTCGGCGGTCGCCTGGTCGAGCGATTTCGCGCCGGTCAGGTACGCGGTCATCATGTCCTTGATCGGGTTCTGACCGGACTCGACGTCACCCCACTTGGGGCTGGTCGGCACGGCGCGGCCGTTCTGGGCCGCCTCGGCCATGACCTTGCCGAACTCGCTGCCGGCGAGGGCGGAGACGTCGGTCGAGGTACCGGGGACGTAGCCGGCCTTGGCGAACTCGGTCTGGTACTTCGGGGTGCTGATCAGCTTGACGTAGTCCTTGGCCGCGGCCGCGTTCTTGCTGTTGGCCGGGATGACCAGGTTGGAGCCACCGAGGAAGACCGGGGCAGGCTTGCCCGCGGTCTTGCCGGGGATCGGGAAGGCGCCCGACTTCCCCTTGATCGACGGGTCGGTCTTGGCGGCGGTCTCGATACCACCCGACACGGCGATCATCATCGCGACCTTGCCCGCGCCGTAGATACCTTCCTGCTGCGGCGTCGCTTCGTCGGCGTCCTTCGGCGCCTTGGTGCCGGAAGCCTCGGTGAGCTGCTTGTAGAACTCGAGCCCGGCCTTCGCCTGCGGGGTGTCCAGGGTCGACTTGAAGGACTTCCCGTTGGCCTGCGCGATGTCGCCGCCCTCGTCCCAGATGTAGGACAGCAGCTCGTACCAGTTCTGACCGGCGTGGTAGAGGGCCTGGAACTCGGGGTCGCTGCCGAACTTGGCCTTGAGCTTGGTGATCGCGTCGAGCCATTCCGTCCGCGACTTCGGCGTCGCGGTGATACCGGCCTGCTCGAACATGTCCTTGCGGTAGATGACCTCGCGGTTGGCCGCGTAGAACGGGACGCCGTAGGTCTTGCCGTCGAATTCGCCGGAGGCCTTGAGGCCCTGGAGCCACTGGTCGCCGTTGAAGTCCTTCACGCTCGCGGTGAGGTCGGAGAGCACGCCCTGGTTCGCGAACGCGGGGGTCTGGGTGTTGCCCAGCTCGATCACGTCCGGCGGGTTGTCACTGGCCAGCGCGGTGGTCAGCTTCTGCTGGATGCCGTTCCACTGCTGGATCTCGTACTTGACCTTGACGCCGGGGTGCGCGTCTTCGAATTCCTTGTGGAGCGAGTTCGTCAGGGCTTCCGGGGCGGTCCCCGTCATGAGCCAGACCGTGAGCGTGCCGTTCGAGGCCGGAGCGCTCGAATTCGTGCTGTCGCCACTGCCGGAACCGGCGCAGCCCGCCGTCGCGAGGGTGATGGCGGCGGCGCCCGCAGCCATCTTGAGCCAGCGCTTCACTCGTGCCGTCCTTTCGATGCCCGGCCACCATGCCGGGCTCCCACAAAATGGTGTAGACCAATGCGGGCAGCGTGGTACGTACCACTCCGACTGTCAAGCAGGTGGCCGGTTCGTTGTAAACGAGCCGCAATCTTTAACCTTGAGTGAGCGCATGATCACGCTGATGATCGGATTTCGGCGTGCTCGTCAGTGCCTCGCGAGGCGTACTGACATGCGGTTTTTCTTTGGCTGTACCGGTGATCGGGGCATTCGGCGGGAGGCCGTTGCGCCGTTCGGACGCACGAAAGGCTCGCGTTCGCCGACCGGGCCCGCGGCATGGTGATCACGGTCGATGCCGGGCCGCCGGCGCGTTGCGAAAGCCACTTTCGCAACGTTGAAGGTTGCGAAAGTGGCTTTCGCAACCTTCTCTCGCGGCTAGCGCTGGGCTTCGTCGTCTTCGGCGGGCGGCTTGATGCCGAGCAGCGCGCGCGTCTGGTCCTGGAGGAACCACGCCAGCGTCGCGCAGGCGATCAGCAGGACGAGCGGCAGGACCGGGCCGCCGTTGGGGAGGATGAACAGCTCCGTGACGCTCGCGCCGACCATGACCCCGGCCAGCAGGAGCGCCGACGGCCCGCCGAGGCGGGGGACGAGCAGCCCGATCGCGCCGCCGACCTCGAGTACGCCGGTGACGTACCGGAGCCATTGCCCGAGCCCGATCTCGGCGAAGGTCTGTTCGGTGTGGCCGCCCGCGAACAGCAGGTAACCGCTGTAGAGGAACTCGGCCGCGAGCGCGACGCGCACGATCCACAGCACGATCGAGCCGGCGAGCCGGCCGCGGGTACCGCTGGTTCCTTCGGGCATGCCGGGCATCTTTCTCCTGGTGAGCGAGGCTGGCAAGGGGCTGACGAGGAGCCGGGACGTGTCGCGAAAGCCACTTTCAGGACGTCTGATGTCCCGAAAGTGGCTTTCGCGACACGGCTGCCGGCATCGCGAGCCGCATTCAGAGGACTAAACGCGGGTCAGGCGGGGATCTGCCACGACTGGCCGGCCGCGCCGTCGCAGGTCCGGATCACCAGCCGCGTGCCCTCACCGGTGCCACCGCCCTCGACGTCGAGGCATTTGCCGGACTGCGGGTTGACCAGCGTCGAACCCTGCCGCCGCCAGGTCTGCGCCCCGGTCGTGTTGCAGTCCCACAGCTGCACGCGCGTCCCGTCCGCCGTCCCGCTGCCGGCGACGTCCAGGCATTTCCCGAGCGAGCGCAGGGTCCCGTTCTGCACGGCCCACGTCTGCGCGGGGGTGCCGTTGCAGTTCCACAGCCGGACCGCCGTGCCGTTCGCGGTCTGCGAATGGTCGACGTCGACACATTTCCCGGTCACCCCGGTGATCCGCCCGGCGGGATACGGGGTGCCGCCGCGGATCAGGTACTCGCTGTCGGCCACGTTCCAATGCGTCGCGAGATAGCTTCCGGGCGCGGGGTTGGTGTGGAAGTAGTCGTCCCCGAGGCAGTCGATCTGGTTCTCGGGCGCGCCGGGGCACACCTTCTTCAGCCCGCCCGGCGGGAGGCCGCCGTCGTCGTAACACATGATGTCTTCGTCGTCCCAGCAATGGCCGTACGGTGTCGCGTTCGGCGCGCTGCCCTGGACGGCGCCGAGGTTGTGCAGGAGTTCGTGCCCGGTGGCCTGCCAGCTCCAGCAGCCCGTGCCGACGGTGGCGTAGTGCGGCCCGCCGTTGTACGGGTTGCTCGCGCCGGGGCTGTCGTTGCCGCCGTTGCCGAACGCGAGCCCGCAGCCGCCGGCGTCGTACCAGACGATGTACTTGCGGTCGGCGCGGTTGTAGCCCTGTGCCTTGATGGCGTTGGTGATGGTGTCCACATTCGCCATCGCGGACTGGGCGATGACCACGTTCGCGATCGTGGCCCGGCAGCTCGCGTCGTGGACGTACCGGACGTGCCGGACGCCGCCGCCGAGCCGGGTCGCGGCTTCGACGAAGAGGTCGTCGATCTGGCTCGTGAAGGTCTGGAACTGACCGGCGAACTGGCCGTACCGGTCCGCTTGCGTGTTCCCGCGGACATAGAGCGCTTGAACGCGTTTTCCGCTGACACCGTCACCGTCGCAGACCGCCGAGGCTTCGGCCGCGGCGGCAACGGGGGCGGGCACGGAAAGGACGCCGAGCGCCAACGCGGCGCCCGCCACGAGTCTGAGGAATCTTCCGGTCATGCCGAACCGCCTTTTCATCGCAGGGATGAGGCATCCGGATGCTTCAGAGAGGTCTAGACCGGCTGGAATAATAAGCGGCGGAAGGTGGGCATGTCACTGACAGAACAGGACACACGTCACTTCTGCTCGCCGAGGAGTATCTGTTCGAGCAACAGGTCCACGTCACGGGCGGACTCGGCCTCACCTATCCGATGGAACGTTTCGGCGGCACGGAGCGCGCGGCGGGCGGCTTCCCGCACCCGGCCCGCGGCGCTGAGCACGTGGGCGGCGACGTGATCGAGCTGGGCGACGAGATGTTCCCGGACGGGCGCGGTTTCGGTTTCCACGGCGTGCACGGCGGTTTCCGCGGCGTCGAGCGCGGTCAGCGCCGCGTCGAGGTCGCCGGACCGCAGCCGGGACAGCGTCGCGGCGTTGCGGCAGGTGGCGGCCACGTAGCCGCCGCCGATCGCCGAGGCCGCGTCGGCGGCCCGCGCGTAGAAGTCGGCGGCGTTCGCGCCGTAGCCCAGCAGGTCGAGTTGCTCGGCGGCGGCCATGCTCACCGAGATGAAGGAATGCCCGGTGTCGCCCGAATCCTGGAGTATTTCGGCGAGGACGGCGTATTCGTCGAAGGCGCGTGAGGATTCGCCGAGCGCGCGGTAGCTGTCGGCGTACATCCACCGGCAGCGGTGCGCCCAGTCCGGTGACGCGGTGAGCAGGGCGATGGTGCGGGGCGCGACGTCGAGCACGTCGTCGTACCGGCCGGCGCCGTGCAGCGCGGTGACGAGGACGTACCAATGTTCCGCGGTGTCCTTGCCTTTCGACGCGGCGACACCGAGGGCCGCGTAGGCGTCGTCGACGGCTTCGGCGAACCGGCCGGTGCCGATCAGCGACAGCGCACGGAGATGACGCAGATGTCCGCGCAACCGTTCCGGACCGCCAACGGGCAGCGTCGACAGCAGGTGCTCGACGAAGAGGTCCAGCTCGTCGAGCGATCCCGTGCGCTCGTAGGCGATCCGGACCTGTTCGACGGCTTCGACGGCCTTCTCGCCGACGTTTCCGACGATGAAGGCGTCCGTCGCCGCCCGTGCGAGTTCCAGCGCGGTCACCGGATCCTCGCCGTCGCCGTTCCGCAGCGACGCATCCAGGCAGAGAAGTGTGCCGTGGAGCAAGGGATCGCCCGCTTCGCGAGCCCGCCCGGCACCCCGTCGCAAGGCCTCGTACGCCTCGGGATTACGGCCCTGCCCGGAAAGCACGTGCGCCAGCCAATATTCGCCCCAGCAGGCGGCGCGATCGTCCGTTCCGGCGCGCAACCGGGCCGCGGCCACCGTGGTCAGCGCGACCCCGGTCTCGGCCTGATCGTCGAAAACGAGCCAGAGCCCGAGCCAGCATTGGTTGAGCAGGAACCGGATTTCGTCGTTCTGGCGCCGGAATCCGGCGGCGGCGTGGCGCAGCCGTTCCTCGGTGTCGTCGCCCTGGAAGAAGATCGCGCGCAGTTCGGTCAGTCGCGGGGCGATTTCGTCCGGGACGGTTTCGATCGCCGCGAGACAGGCTCGGGCCTCCTCCGGTTCGCACCGGTGATTGTGGATCTCCGCGCGGATGACCAGTTCCTCGGCGGACAACCCCGGCGGGGGCGCGATCGGAGCCCGGGGGAGCGCGGAAGGCAGGAGTGGCAGGAATTCCGCGACCGGGTTCGCGGCCATTTTCCGTTCGGCGTACGCGGTGAAGTAACCGCTGTCCTCGTGTTCGTCGAGTTCTTCGGCTTCGACGAGCGCCGCCGCCCGCATCCGCCGGTGGAGCCTGGCCAGGGGGACGCCGTCGTACGGGCCGTCGAGAATGAACGGGATCGCGCCGTATCCGGTTTCCGTCAACCGGCGGGTGAGCAGCGCGGCCGAGGCGAAGAACTCCAGTCTGTCCACGGCGTCCCCATGGTCGCCCACACCGTCCAAAAGCGACAGAAGCTCGACGCCGGTGTGCTCGTTGCCGGTGAGGGCGCAGAACTCCAGGCGCAGCGCGTGATCGCCGTAGCGGAACGGATCTCCGGCCGACGCCCTGCTCACCCATCGGTAGGCCGACGCGGCCTCGGCGTATTTGCCGGCGGCCGCCAGCGGCACCAAGGTCTGGCAGAGCCGGGTGATCTCGGCCCCGCCGGAGCCGTCCGCGCGGCGCGGTTCCACTTCCATGGTCCTGCCCCCAGAACAATGACGTCGACGCCGGATCTTAACTCCCGGCGCCGCGTCATGGTCCCGCTTTCGGGTGGTTCAGGGGACGCGTACGGCGGCGATTTGCGTCGCTTGGCCGATCAACCGGTTCTTCTCGTCCCAGAGTTCGGCGACCTCGTCCATCCGGTCGCCGCCGATCTCGCCCGCGCGCATCCGCACCCGCACCGGGCCCGGCGCCGGGATGCCGCGCAGGTACGCGGTGAACTGGACGGTCGGCGCCCAGCCCGCGATGCCGAGGTCGTAGGAGATCGGCGGCACCGGGTCGAGTGCCACGAGCAGGCTCACCGGATCCCAGTCGGTGCCATCGGCGAGCCGCAGCCAGGACGAGATGACGCCCTTCCGTGACGGCTGGCCCACCGCGAACCCCGCCGAGGCCGGGTCGATCCGCTGCTGGACGACGTCCATCAGGCCGATCCGGAACCCGCCCCCGCCGTCGGCCGGTACGGGCAGGCAGTCCTGCTCCGGCGGGATCTCGACCGGGTCCACTCCGGACCACCACGCGTCACCGTCGGCCAGGACGCCCTGCGTGATCAGGGCCTCGGTGCAGGGCTTGCCGTGCTGGCTCAGCCGCGCGCGCAACTGGGTGAGGCCGCGGCCTTCGCGCAGCACCTCGACCTCGACGACCGCCGGGCCGGGCTCCGGGGCAACGGAGAACGAGCCGCTGATCGCGGTCAGATGCGGATGCGAGGAGACCTCGGCGGCCGCCCTGGCGAGCACGGCGAGCAGATAGCCGCCGTGCAGCTTGGTCCCGATCGTCCACTGTGGATCGAGTGCGGTGTCGAACACCGGGCCGTCGCCCCGGCGGACGAGCGCGGTCGCGTTCTGGAAAGGCGCCATGACTCAAGCTGACATCGTCAAGTTGACGGTGTCAAGTCAATGCTGGCAGCATCACCGCATGGGCGCGAAGCGGACGAAGGCGCGGCCGGGTGAAGGGGAGAAGCTGCGGGGCGAGATCCTGTGCGCCGCCGACGCCCTGCTCGGCGAGGCGGGGACCGATGAGGCGCTGACGCTGCGTGCCGTCGCGCGACGGACCGGCGTCTCCACTCCGTCGGTCTACGCGCATTTCCCGAGCCGCGACGCCTTGCTGGAGGCGGTCTGCCTGCGGGTGTGGGACGAACTCGCGCGCCGGATGCGCGAACACGCCGTCGAGGTCGCCGATCCGATGCGCGCGCTCAGCCGGTGCGCGCGGGTGTACGCCCGGTTCGCCCTCGACCATCCGGTGCAGTACCGGGTGCTCCTGATGCGTCCCTCCGGCGGTTCGTCCCCCGGCGCGGTCGCCTGTTTCCGGTATCTCGCCGACGCGACGGCCACCTGTGTGCGGGCCGGGATCCTGCACGGTGAGCCGGAAATCCTCGCGATGGGGCTCTGGTCGGCGATGCACGGCTGCGTGAGCCTGCTGATCGCCCAGCCGGGCTTCGGCTGGCCGGAGGAACCGGAGGCGCTGATCGACACCGTCATCCGGATGGCCGGTCTCGGCACGGCGCTCGCCTCCCGCGTGCCCCGGGACGCCATTCCGCCGAGTGCCGTACTGGCGGAAGACCTCGACGGACTGGCGGCGGGCTGGGCGGTGCGGGCGGGGCGGACTGGATAGGCTCTGCGCATGTCCGAGACCCCGACCGCCGCCGACCGGCTCCAGGTGCTCGAGGCCATCACCGACACGTCCTTGGGGAAACTCGGACAGGACAAGGTGATGGCCACGCTCCTCGCGCGCGTCCGTGAAGTCCTCGGGGTCGACACGGCCACGGTGCTCCGGCTCGACCCGACGGCGCAGCAACTGCAGGCCATCGCCGCCTCCGGGATCGAGGAGGAGGTCTACCAGGACGTCCGGATCCCCGTCGGTGCCGGCTTCGCGGGGCGAGTCGCCGAGCAACGGCGGCCGGTGATCATCGACCACGTCGACCAGACCACGGTGGTGAACGCGCTCCTGTGGGAGCGAGGGCTGCGCACCCTGCTCGGGGTGCCGATGGTGGCCGAGGACGAACTGGTCGGTGTGCTCCACGTCGGGTCCGTGACGCCGCGGGAGTTCTCCGAGACCGACGTCGAACTGCTGCGGCTGGTGGCCGCGCGGCTCGCGCTGGAGGTGCAGATCGACATCGCCGCCAGCGATCGCGCGGCCGCCGCGGCGCTGCAGCGGAGCCTGGTGCCCGCCCGGCTGCCCGCCGTCTCCGGGATGACGTTCGCCGCCCGGTACGTGCCGGGGACCGAGCCCGGTGTCGGCGGTGACTGGTACGACCTGTTCCCGTTGCCGGACGGCCGTCTCGGCATCGTGATGGGCGACGTCGCCGGGCACGGCCTCAACGCCGCGGTGATCATGGGACGGCTGCGCAGCGCCCTGCGCGCCTACGCGCTCGAATCGGACGACTCGGCGGAGGTGCTGTCCAAACTGGACCGGAAGGTCCAGCATTTCGAGCCGGGGGCGCTGGCCACCGTCGTGTACGGGTCGGTGTCGGCTTCGCGGGACAGCATCGCGATCTCGCTGGCCGGGCATCTGCCGCCGGTGCTCGCGGCGCCCGGTGAGCCCTCGGTGTTCGTCGAAGCCCCGGTCGACCCGCCCATCGGGGTCTCCGGGCCGGAGCGCCGAAGAGCCGAGATCGACCTGCCGCCCGGCGCCGTGCTCGCCTTCTACACCGACGGTCTCGTGGAGCGCCGGGACCAGCTGATCGACGTCGGCCTGCAACGGCTCGCCGACGTGGTCACCGCCGATCCGCCTTCGATGGTCTGCGCCCGGGTGATGGCCGCGCTCGTCGGCAACACGCCTGCGCAGGACGACATCGCCCTCCTCGTGGTCCGATGCGACCGGAACTGAGTCACCGGACCGGGTGATTGGCGCGGCGGTTCACGGCCGCGAGCTCGACGGTCCTGGCGATCCGCCGCTCGCGGGTTTCCGGCTTCTTCGCCGTCAGGATCCATTCCAGGATCAGCCTTTTCGACGACGGCGGGAACTTCTCGAAATGGGTCCGGGCGGCCTCGTCGGCGTCGAGCCGGGCCCGCAGGTCCTCGGGGACGCCCTCGCCGTCCGGCACGACCTGCCAGCGGCCCTTCTCCTTGGCGAGGTCGATCATCGCCTGCCCGCGTTCGGTCATCAGACCCTCGGCGATCAGGCGCGCGGCCCGCTCGCGGTTGACGCGGCTCCACGAACTCCGGGGGCTGCGCGGTGTGAACCGCAGCCGGGAACTCGTGGCGTCGTGCTTGCGGTGCAGCCCGTCGATCCAGCCGAAGCACAGGGCCTGCTCCATCGCCTCTTCGATCCGGATGCTGGGGACGCCGCTGCCCTTGTGCCGGATGATCAGCCAGACCTCCGTCGCGGTCCCGGCGTGCTCGGCGAGCCAAGCGCGCCACTCGGCGGGTGAGGCGGCGCTGAAGGTGGTCTCGTCCATGGCAGGGTTCCTTTCGTCGTAGGAGTCTGTGACCATCATCGGAACCAAAGTGCTCACCGAGTGAGCGCTTTTCGAAAGGAGGTGGCCCGGATGGAGATCTGGGTGAACCCGGCATGCTCCAAATGCCGGTCCGCGGTGTCGATGCTGGACGAGGCGGGAGCCGAGTACACCGTGCGGAAGTACCTCGAAGAGCCGCCGACGGCGAAGGAACTGAAGGCCGTCCTTGAGCGGCTCGGGCTCGAACCGTGGGACATCACCCGTACCGCCGAGCCGATCGCGAAGGAACTCGAGCTGAAGACGTGGGGGCGCACGCCCGCCGACCGCGATCGGTGGGTCGAGGCGCTGGTCACCCATCCGAAGCTGATCCAGCGCCCGATCATCACCGCCGACGACGGCACGACCGTCGTCGCCCGGACGCCGGAGGCCGTTCGGTCGGTGCTGCCCGGGGGATGAGCAACACCAGCGTCAGGATCAGCGCCGCCGCGCCCGCGAACACCGGCCGCAGCCCGAAGATCTCCGCGAGCAGCCCGGCCGCCGCGGCCCCCAGCGGTTTGGTGCCCCACGCGACCAGCCGGTGGCCGCTGGTGGCCCGCCCCAGCAGGTGATCCGGGATGATCCGCTGCCGCAGCGAAACGACGACGACGTTCCACACCATGACCCCGGCCCCGCCGAGGAAGAAGACCGCGCCGATGACATACGGATTCGTGGTCGCCGCCGGGATTCCGGCGAACGCGGCGCCGGTGAGCAGGGTGAGCGCCAGCGTGCGGGAGCGGCCGAGCGCGAGTTCGACGCGCTCGGCCGCGAACGACCCCGCGAAACCGCCGAGGGCGATGGTGGCCAGCAGGAATCCGTAGGCCTGCCCGGACAGTCCCATCGCCGACGCCGGGCCGACCGCGTAGAGCACGAAGAGCGTGATCACGGCGCTCGTGGCGAGGTTGAACCCGCCGACCATGATCGCCAGGATCCGGAGAAGCCGGTTCTCCCAAAGGAAACGCAGGCCCTCGACCAGATCTTCGCGCACGCTCGTGTCCCGCGCCCGTCCGGCGCGGAACGCACCGGGGACGAAGAAGAGCGCGGCCACCGCGACGATCCAGAGCGCCGAGGACACCGAGAACGCCGCGAAAGCTCCCGCGGCGACGAGGAATCCGCCCAGTGGTGGGCCGGCGAATTCGTTGGCGGTGAGTTCGGCGGCATAGAGACGGCTGTTGGCCCGCGTCAGCCGGTCGCGGCCGGCGATCTGCGGGAGGATCGCCTGCGCGGCCGTGTCGTGGACCGTTTCGGCGACCCCGATCCCCAGCGCGACCACGTAAAGCAGCCAGATCGACCCGAATCCCAGCGCGATCGCCATCGCGAGCGCGGCGAGCAGGCTCGCGCGGACCACGTTGGCGGCGAGCATCGCGCGGCGCCGGTCGACGCGGTCCGCGAGCACCCCGGCGTGCAGGGCGAACAGCAGCCACGGCAAGGAAGACACGAACGCCAGTCCCGCGATGAGCGCCGGTGACCGGGTGAACTGGACGGCCACCAGGCCGAGCGCGATCTTGACGATCCCGTCGGCCAGGTTCGACAGCCCCGACGAACTCCACAGCCGCCAGTAGGCGGTCCCGAGCGAGGTCACCGATCGAGGATCGCACATCGATTGAGAAAACTCCATCGATGTTTCTCTTCTCCATCGGTCGGCTACGCTGCGGTCATGGACGATCAGGTCGCCGCGAGGGTCGCGGACCGGCGGCGGGAGGCGACGGCGCGCGAGGCCAAGGCGCTCGGGCATCCCTTGCGGCTGCGCATTCTCCGGCTCTGCGGCGAGCGGGAACTGACCAACAAGGAACTCGCCGTCCGGCTGGACAAGGACCCCGGCACCGTGCTCTACCACGTGCGGCAGCTCACCGAGGCCGGTCTGCTCGAACAGGCCCCGGTGCGCACCGGCGCGAGCGGTGCGCTGGAGAAGCCCTATCGCAGCGCCGGCAAGTCCTGGTGGCTGGACGGGCCGCTGAACGGCGAGGACGAAGACACCCGATTCGGGCCCATCGAGGCCTTCCAGGACGAACTCCGCGAGGCCGGGCCGGGTTCGGTGCGGGTGGTCGAGCGGTTCGCGCTGCACCTTTCGCCGGAAGAGGCGACCGAACTCGACAACCGCATCCTCGACATCCTCGACGAGTACGTGGCGACCGATCAGCAGCGGCTCGACAAGCCGCTGCTGAACGGGATCTTCCTGCTGCACCGCATGGCCGAGTGAGCCTCAGGTCAGCTTGCGGAAGAAAGCCCGGATGTCGCCCAGCAGCAGATCCGGCGCGTCCTGCGTCGCCCAGTGGCTGCCGCGGTCGAATTCCTGCCACGCCACGATGTTCGCGTGGTCCCGTTCGGCGAAGCGCCGCAGTGGACGGAAGTCGTAGGCGAAACTCGCCAGCCCGGTCGGCGCGGTCGTCGGCTCGGACGGGTGCTCGGTGTGCTTGTCCTCGTAGTAGAACCGCGCCGCCGAAGCCGCGGTGTTGGTGAGCCAGTACAGCGTGGCGTTGGTGAGCACGTGGTCGTCGCTCGTCGCCGACAGCAATTGCGCACTCCAGGCCAGCTGCCCGGTCGGCGAGTCGGCCAGCGCGTGCGCGAGGTTCTGCGGCGCGCTCTCCTGAAGCTTCGCGTAGCCGGACATGTCGTCGTTGAAGGACTGGAGGAACTGCATGTACTCCAGTTCCTTCTCGGTCATGCCTTCGAATTCCGCCGGGTCGCCGCTGGGGAACGAGAACAGCTGCGTGACGTGCACGCCGATCACGTGCTCCGCGTCGGCGCGGCCGACCTCGGGGGCGACGAACGAACCCGCGTCGTTCCCGTGCGTGCCGTAGCGCTCGTAGCCCAGGCGGCGCATCAGCTCGGCCCAGGCCCGCGCCGTGCGGTACCGGTTCCAGCCCTTTTCCCGCGTCGGGCCGGAGAAGCCGAACCCGGGCAGCGACGGGATGACCACGTGGAACGCGTCGGCCGGGTCGCCCCCGTTCGACCGCGGGTCCGTCAGCTGGTCGATCAGGTCGAGGTATTCGAAGACCGAGTTCGGCCAGCCGTGGGTGAGGATCAGCGGCGTCGCGTCCGGTTCCGGCGAACGGACGTGCAGGAAGTGGATGTTCTGCCCGTCGATCTCCGTGGTGAACTGCGGGTACTCGTTGAGCTTCGCCTCCCACTTGCGCCAGTCGTAGCCCTCGCGCCAGTACGAGACCAGGCGCCGCACGTACTCCAGCGGCACGCCGTACTCCCAGCCCGGCGTGACCGGCCCGCGCTGCACCCCGTCGGTCACCTGGTCGGCGGGCAGCTCGTTCGCCCAGCGGACGCGGGCCAGGCGGTCGGCGAGGTCGTCCAGCTCGGCCTGCGGGACCTCGACGCGGAAGGGCTTGATCTCCGTGTTTTCGTTCATGAGACCAAGGTAGAGTGCCATTAGGAACACTCCGTTCCTAATGGAGGGGCAGCCTGAAGAAATGTTGGAAACTTCGGCACGATTACTCCGTTTGCTCTCCCTCCTGCAGACTCCCCGCGACTGGACCGGCACCGAGCTGGCGGAACGCCTGGAGGTCAGCGCCCGCACGATCCGCAACGACGTCGAGCGGCTGCGCGCGCTCGGCTATCCGGTGAACGCCACCCGTGGTTCGGTCGGCGGCTACCGCCTCGGCGCGGGCGCCGATCTGCCGCCGCTGCTGCTGGACGACGAGGAGGCGGTCGCCGTGGCGATCGGCCTGCGGACCGCGGCCGGCGGCACCATCGCGGGCGTGGAGGAGACTTCGTTGCGCGCGCTCGCCAAGCTGGAGCGGGTGCTCCCGTCCCGGTTGCGCCGCCGGGTGAACGCCCTGCAGGCGTACACGGTCCCGGTGCCGAGGGACGAACCCGGCCCGCGTGTCGCCGCCGAGACGCTCACGGTGCTGACGGCGTGCTGCCGGGATCGTGAGGTGCTGCGGTTCGGCTACCTGACCCACGACGGTTCGGAAAGCGTCCGCAAGGTCGAGCCGTACCGCCTGGTGAACTGGGGACGCCGCTGGTACCTCGTCGCCTGGGACCTCGACCGCGGCGACTGGCGCACGTTCCGCGTCGACAGGCTGACGCCGCGCGTCCCGACCGGCCCGCGGTTCGCCGAGCGCGAGCTGCCCGAAGACGTCACGGACCGGGTGCGGCGCGGGGTGTCGTCCGCCGCTTGGCGCTACCGGGCCGACGTCACCGTGCACGCGTCCGCCGAAGAGGTGACCGCGCGGATCAACCCGGCCGTCGGGACGGTGGAGGCCGTCGACGCGGACACCTGCGTTCTGCACACCGGCGCGGACAGCATCGAGACGATGGCCGTCCACTTAGGACTCCTCAACCTCCCTTTCCGCGTCACCGAACCCCCGGAGTTAGTCGACTACTTGCGCGAGTTGGCCGGCCGGTATCGCGACGCGACCCGCACTTAGTCGGCTAAATGCGGGGGAGGGCGGCGGGGGCGTCGCGAAAGCCACTTTCGGGACGTCCAGGGTCGCGAAAGTGGCTTTCGCGACACGCCGTCGGGGTGAGAGGGAGGCGCGCGGCCGGGCCGGGCCTTCGGCGCGACCCGCGTTTAGTCGGCTAAGTGCGGGCGAAAGTGGTCAGGAAGCGGTCCCGGAACGTGTCCATTCGCCACACCGGCGCGTTCCGGTCCGGGTTCAGGCCGTCCTGCCAGTTCCAGCCGGCGATCTTGTCGAGCACCGCCTTGTCCCGCGTGACCACGGTGATCGGGACGTCGTGATCCGCGCCCGCCCCGGCGACGATCGGGTTCGGCTGGTGATCGCCGAGGAACACCAGCACGAGATCGTCGTCCCCGTACGTCTCCACGTACGAGATCAGCGAGTTCAGCGAATAAGCGATCGAGTCGCCGTACGCGCCGCGCACCTTGGCCGGGTCGGTGAACACCTCTTCGGGCGTTTTCCCTTGTGAAGGCATGGGATCGTAGATCGACCCGTCGCCGACGTCCTTCCAGTCGACCAGGCGGGGCAGCGGCGTCCACGGCCAGTGACTGGTGACGAGGTCGATCTCCGCCATGAGCGGCGGGCGATCCCCAGCGCGTTCGGCGCGCTGGAAAGCCGAAAGCGTGAACTGGTCCGGCATCGTGGCGTAGGAGAACGGCGGTCCGTGATACCCGATGGTGCGGGAGTCGTAGTAGCGGTCGTAGCCGTAGACCTTGCCCTCCGGCCAGTCCTCGGTATGCGCCGGAACGACGCCGACCGTCTCCCAGCCCGCGCGCTTGAACGCACTCCCGAGGGTGAACCGGTCGGTCTTCACGAAATCGTCGTACCGGTGCTGGCTGTCGACCCAGACGCCGGATTGGAACGTCGAGTGCGCCAGCCAGCTCCCCGCGCTCGTCGTCGGCGACGTCAGAAATGCGCTGCGCGAGCCGTATCCCGCGTTCTTCAGCCGCGCCGTCCCGGCGTCGAGCACCGCGTCGACCTTCGGCGCGATGTCCGAGTCCTGGACGGCCACGCGCCCGTAACTCTCGACGAAGGTGAACAGCACGTCCTTGCCGCGCAACGCGTTCAGCAGCCCGGACGCCGGGGCGTCACGGAAGGCGTCGACGGCGATCTCCTCGGCGAAGGCCTCCCTGTCCCGGATACCGGCTCGCACCTGCCGGAGGTCGTCGTAGGCGAAGGCGACCGCGCTGCGCGACGCGAACGGCTGGCCCGGAGCGAGTTGCGCACCGGAAACCGCGCACACCATCCAGAGCACGCTGAGCACGGCCGTCACCCGGGTCGACGCGGTGCGCCGTCCGGCCACCACCCGGCTCAGCCGCAGGACGGCCAGCGCCATCAGCACGATCACGACCACGGCCAGCAGCGTCAGCCCGGCGAACGACGCGAGCGCGCCCGCCCGGCCGATCGACGTGCCGAGCAGGTCGACCCCGTTACCGAGCACACCCCAGTCGAACACCGGGTTGAACCGCCGGTTCAGCGCGAGCCCGAAACCGATGTCGATGGCCTTGAGCACGGTCAGGAGCCCGAGGAACGCGCCGGCCGACACCGCGACGACGCGTCGCGCGCCGTCTCGCAGCATGAGCACGACCGCGACTCCGAGCAGCGCCTCCACCGGCAGCCGCACGAACGCCTCCGGCGTCAGCCCGTCGAGCTCGTCCGGCGCGAGCAGGGCGAACAGCACGAGCACCGCAGACGCGGTCGTCGCCGCGCTGGACGCGATCTCGCGGGCTGCCGTCCGGTCGCCGGGCAGGCCGGCCAGTGCGGGACGCGGGAAAACCGACAAGGCGGGTTCCTTCCGGGGTGGACTGCCTTCATCGGGTTACACGGACGACGGGCCCCGGCGGTTCAGCCCGATCGCCACGTGCGCAGCGCCCACCACCAGTTGACGGTGTGCCGCACATCCGGCGGGTCGAGCGACGTCCCGGTGATCTCGCCCAGCCGGGAAAGCCGGTACCGGACGGTGTTCGCGTGGACGTGCAGCGCGGCGGCCGTCTGGTCGAGCCGCCGTCCGTGGTCGAGGTAGGCCAGCGCGGTCGAGACGAGTTGTTCGTGGAACGGATCGCCTGGCGTCAGCGCGTTCAGCAGGGTGCCTTCGAGCAGCGAGGCGAGCCCCGGCTGGGCGGCGAGCGCGGTTTCCACGGCCAGGTCGGCCACCGCGTGCAGACCGCGGGACCGCGCGGCCGAGGGCAGGGCCATCACGCACAGGGCATATGTGCCGCGGACCTCGGCGAGCGGGACGGCGGGGGAGGTCACCATGAGCACGTCGTCCCCGAGCGCCGCCTGCGTAGGGAGCCGCGGCGCCAGCCCGGCCAGCCGCCCTTCGACCAGGCCGAAGACGCCACCCGTCGCGCCGAGCCGTCGCTCGACGACCCGGGCCTGATACGGGTCGCCGACGTCGGTGAGCAGGCAGTGGTAGCGCCCGCCCGGGTTCAGCCCGGCGTTCGCGACCTCCTCGGCCGATGGCGCCGTCGTGTCGCCGCCCAGCAACCGCCGCAGCACCCGGGCGCGGCTGTCGTGCGCCGTGCGGGAGAGTTCGAGTTCGGCGTCGTGATATCCGGCGATGACCTGGCGTTCGAGCGCGCGGGTGTTCCGGTCGAAGTCGACCAGCGCCGCCAGCATGACGTCGTCGGGCACCCCGGCCGCCTTGCCGCGTTCGACGGCGATCTCGACCGCGCGGCTGCGGCCCGCCTGCACCCCGCGCAGCAGCGCGGCGAGCGGCACCCCCTGAGCGGCCCGGTCCGCGCCCAGGTCGGCGGCCGCCGCGTAGTCCTGCTCTCCGGCTCCACCCGGCCGGTCGAACGAGGCGAGCCCGGCCGCGAGGACGATCGCGACGTGCCTCCGGTTCTCGCCCACCGGCAGCCGCGCGACCTCGGGCGATTCCGTGCGGGCGGCCCGGACCACTTCGTCGACGACCTCGGCGTCGGCCGCCATCTCGGCCAGCAGGTCGTGGAGCGACCGGTGCGCCATCGCCACCGCCTTCCCGCGCGGATTGTGCCCGGTGCACAACGAAGCCGGCGGTCGTTGGCGACCGTCCTCTACCGAGGGTGTCCGGCCGGTTGGTTTCCTGTGAGCTACCGAAAGGTAACAGGCCCTCGCCGAAAGGTGCGCCCGATGCGGAAACGCCGGTTGCTGAACACCGTCCTCGTGACCTGCCTGGCCGCGGCACTGGGCTCGGTGCCCGCCGCCGCGGCGGACGACAGCCTGCGCCAGGTCCTCTTCGTGGGCAACAACTGGGAGGGGACGGCGGACATCATCGCGCCCTCCGGCGACTACACGAAGATCGCGCGCGTGAACATGGTGCCGGACAAGGACGAACGGCTCACCGAGATCTACCTGAACCCGATCAAGCTCGCGTTCTTCCTCGGCATCCGCAACGGCGTCGGTGAGGGGCACGACCAGCTCGTCGACGACCTCTACACGACCCCGGACGGCCGCGCGGTCGTCGCGTCCCGCCCGAGCTTCGCCGACGTCGTGTCGATCGACCTCGCCACCGGCCGGGTCAACTGGCGGTTCCCGGTGTCGGGTTTCCGGTCCGACCACATGGCGGTGTCGCCGGACGGCCGCAGCATCGCGGTCTCCGCTTCGACGTCCAACACCGTCCACGTGCTCGACATCGAGACCGGGCGGCAGCTCGGCTCGTTCAAGACCGGCGACAAACCGCACGAGAACACCTACACCGACGGCGGCCGGTACCTCTGGAACAGCTCGATCGGCGAGGTGAACACCGCGCTCGACGCGCCGTGGCAGGACTTCACCAAGGGCGACCGGAAGCTCACCGTGGTCGACGCGAAGACGTTCCAGCAGGTCAAGGTGATCGACATGCGCCCGCGCCTGGACGCCTTCGGCCGCAAGGACCTCTCCGACTCGGTCCGGCCGGTGGCCTTCACCCCGGACGAGTCGAAGCTGTACTTCCAGGTGTCCTTCTTCAACGGCCTCCTCGAATACGACGTCGCCGCCGACCGGATCACGCGGTCGAAGACGCTGCCGAAGAACCCGGACACCAGTGAGGACCGCACCACCTGGGTCAACGACTCGCGCCACCACGGGCTCTCGATGAGCCCGGCGGGCGACAAACTCTGCGTCGCCGGGACGATGGACGACTACGCGACCATTGTGGACCGGGCGAGCCTCCGGGAAGGACCGCTCGTGACCGCCGCGAAGCCGTACTGGGCGACCGTGAGCGGCGACGGAAAGCATTGCGTCATCTCGGAAAGCGCCGCGGACCAGGTGACCGCGATCGACTTCGCGACCGGCGCGAAGGTGAAGTCCGTCCCGGTCGGCGACCACCCGCAGCGGATCCGGATCGGCCACGTGCGCACCGGTACTCTGCGCGGGTGAGCGAAGAGATCTGGGCGGCCCTCGGTGCGACATCCCTCGACGAGGTGCGGCGCCGCGCCGCGGTGATCGACGCGGTCACCGAGATCGAGCCGGTCGAGGTGGACGGCGCGGTGCGGTACGCCTGGAACGACGGCGGCGGCCAGTCGGCGGTCTGGTACTTCACCCCGGACGGGCGCGCGCTGCTCCTGACCTTCGACCACGAATCGGCGTTGAACCTGTACGCCGAAGGCACCTACGAGGAGCAGGAGGCGCTCTATGGCAGCGTCCCCGAAGACCTCGTCGCGCTGGTGCGGAACCGGCCGGAGAACTACGAGTCCCTGAACATCGTCGACGCGGGCACCGGGCAGACGATCCTGTACGCCGGCGGCGTGTTCTGGTTCGACGGCACGAAGTGGGCACAGGCCGAAGGCTTCCTGGACCACTGCCGCCGGGAGGGCCTGGACCCGCTGAGCGAGTCGGGGTTCACCTACTGCCTCGGCGACTACCGGTTCGGCGAGGAGTTCACCCCCGAGCTGATCGTCGAGGACCGGGCCACCGACGGCTGGTACGAGGACGACGCCGAACGGGAGAAGGCACTGGCCGAGGTCCGCGAGATCTTCGCGCGGCTCGGCTGAGGAGTCCGCTCAGCGCACGATCTTGGCTCCGCTGTGGCACCGTTTCAGGAATGAGTCTGCTCCTGGGCCCGTTGCTGCGGCACGTCGACGACGTGTCGGCGACGGTGTGGGTCGAGACCGCCACCGCGAGTGAGGTCGAAGTCCTCGGCACCACCGCGAGGACGTTCGAGATCCGCGGTCACCACTACGCCCTGCTCGTGCTGACGGGCCTCGAACCCGGCTCCTCCCACGAGTACGACGTGCGTGTGGACGGCGAAAAGGTCTGGCCCCCGGAGGATTCCGGGTTCCCGCCCAGCCGGATCCGGACGCTGCCCTCGGCCGAGTCCCGGGTCCGGCTCGTGTTCGGTTCCTGTCGCAAACCGCACGACGGCGACGCCTTCGGCCCGGACGCGCTGGCCGCGTACGCCCGCCGGATGGCCGCCGGCGAGGAAACCGAGTGGCCGCAGGCGTTGCTGATGCTGGGCGACCAGGTTTACGCCGACGAGACCACCGACGAGACGCAGGAGTGGCTGAAGCAGCGTCGTGACACCTCGAAACCGCCGGGCACGGAGGTGACGGATTTCGAGGAGTACACGCACCTCTATCTCGAAGCCTGGGGTGAGCCGTCGATCCGCTGGCTGCTGTCCACCGTGCCGACGTCGATGATCTTCGACGACCACGACGTCCGCGACGACTGGAACACCTCCCACACCTGGCGGCAGCAGATGCGCGCGCAGCCGTGGTGGCGGGAGCGCCTGCGCGGGGCGATCATGTCGTACTGGGTCTACCAGCACCTCGGGAACCTCGGTCCCGCCGAGCTCGCCGAGGACCCGACCTTCCAGAAGGCCATCGCCTCCGGCGGGGACAACGCCGGCCTGCTCGCCGAGTTCGCCGACGAAGCCGACGACGACCGCGACGGCACCAAGGGCGCGCGATGGAGTTACCGCCGCGACTTCGGCTCCGTGCGGCTGCTGGTCATCGACAGCCGCGCCGGGCGGATCCTGGTGGGCGGCGCCCGGTGCATGGTGGACGACGACGAATTCGACTGGATCGAGGACAACGCCGCGTCGCCCTGTGATCACCTGCTGATCGGCTCGTCGCTGCCGTGGCTGCTGCCGCCGGTCGTGTCCCATCTCCAGTCGCTCAACGAACGGGCCTGCGCGCGCCCCGGCCGGCGGGGCAGGCTCGCGGAGAAGATCCGGCAGGCGGGCGACCTCGAACACTGGGCGTCGTTCCGCGCGTCGTTCGACCGGCTCGCGGCGATGATCGCGCGCGAGGGACGCCGGGACGATCCGCCCGCCACCATCGCGGTGCTCTCCGGCGACGTCCACCACGCCTACATCGCCGAGGCGCGGTACCCGGAGCCGGTGACTTCGGCGGTGTACCAGCTCACGTGCTCGCCGGTGCACAACGCTATGCCGCGGCCGCTCCGGTTGGCCTTCGGTGCCACCTGGTCGGCCCGGCTGGCGTCGCTGGCGCGCCGCTGGGCGGAGCGCGGCGGTGTCGAACCTCTTCCGCTCGAATGGCGGAAGACGTCGGGACCGCATTTCGGCAATGTCATCGCGACCGTCGAGACCGACGGCCGATCAGCCGTCACGACGATCGAACAGGCCACCGGTGAGGGGCTGACCGAGGTGGCCCGGCAGAGGCTGGCCTGACCCGGTTCCACGCTGGGTAATATCGGCGCGTGACAACCTCTGCCGAAACACTCGAGTTCCAGTCGGAGGCACGTCAGCTGCTGCAGCTGATGATCCACTCGATCTACTCGAACAAGGACACCTTCCTGCGGGAACTGGTGTCCAACGCCTCCGACGCACTGGACAAACTCCGCCTTGAGGCGTTCCGTGACAAGGACCTCCAGGCGGACACCGACGATCTCCACATCGAGATCGCGACCGACCCCGAAAACCGCACGCTCACCGTGCGCGACAACGGAATCGGGATGAGCCGGGACGACGTCGTGGCGCTGATCGGCACGATCGCGAAATCCGGTACCGCCGAATTCCTGAAGAAACTGAAGGAGACCAAGGATTCCGCGGCTTCGCAGGATCTCATCGGTCAATTCGGCATCGGCTTCTACGCCAGCTTCATGGTGGCCGACAAGGTCACGCTGCTGACCCGCCGCGCCGGATCCGACGAGGGCGTCCGCTGGGAGTCCGAGGGCGAGGGCACGTACACCATCGAGACGGTGCCGGACCTGCCGCAGGGCACTTCGGTCGTCCTGCACCTCAAGCCCGAGGACGCCGAAGACCAGCTCTTCGACTACACCTCGGCCACGAAGATCAAGCAGATCGTCAAGAAGTACTCGGACTTCATCACCTGGCCGATCCGGATGACCGAGGGCGACGAGGTCGTCACGGTCAACTCGATGAAGGCGCTGTGGGCCCGCCCGTCGTCCGACGTCACCGAAGACGAGTACAACGAGTTCTACAAGCACGTCGCGCACGACTGGAACGACCCGCTGGAGACCATCCGGCTCCAGGCCGAGGGCACCTTCGAGTACCAGGCGCTGCTGTTCCTGCCCGGCCACGCGCCGCTCGACCTGTTCATGCGGGAGCGCAAACGCGGCGTCCAGCTGTACGTGAAGCGCGTCTTCATCATGGACGACTGCGAAGCGCTGATGCCGGAGTACCTGCGCTTCGTGAAGGGCGTCGTCGACGCGCAGGACCTCTCGCTCAACGTCTCGCGCGAGATCCTGCAGCAGGACCGGCAGATCCAGCTGATCCGCCGTCGCCTGGTGAAGAAGGTCCTCTCGACGGTCAAGACCATGATGGCCGACGAGAACCCCTACAAGTACGAGACGTTCTGGAAGGAGTTCGGCCGCGCCGTCAAGGAAGGCCTGCTGGACGACCACGAGAACCGCACCGCCATCCTCGACATCTGCTCGTTCGCCTCGACGAACGATCCGGAGAAGCTCACGTCGCTGCGCGAGTACGTCGAGCGGATGAAGGACGGCCAGGAGCACATCTACTACCTGACCGGCGAATCGCGGCAGAGCATCGAGAACTCCCCGCATCTGGAAGCCTTCCGGGCCAAGGGTTACGAGGTACTCGTGCTCACCGACCCGATCGACGAGATGTGGGTCGACGCCGTCTCCGGCTACGAGGAGAAGCAGTTCCAGTCGGTCGCGAAGGGCGAGGTCGAACTCGACTCCGACACCACCGACGAGCAGAAGGAGGAGTTCTCCGGGCTGCTGACCTGGCTGACGAAGACGCTCGAAGACCAGGTCAAGGAGGTCCGGCTCTCGTCGCGGCTGACGACGTCGCCAGCCTGCATCGTCGGCGACACGAACGACGTCACCCCGACGCTGGAGAAGATGTACCGGGCGATGGGCCAGGAAATGCCGCGGATCAAGCGGATCCTGGAACTCAACCCCGGCCACCCGCTGGTGTCCGGGCTGCGGTCCTCGTTCGCCGAGAAGGGCGAGTCCGAAGGTCTCGCGGAGACCGCGGAACTGCTGTACGGCATGGCTCTGCTGGCCGAGGGCGGTGAACTGGGCGACCCCGCCCGCTTCACCAAGCTGCTGGCCACGCACCTCCAGAAAACCCTGTAGTTCGAAGCGCGTGAAGGCCCCCTTCCCTCGGCTCAGCCGAGGGAAGGGGGCCTTCACGCGCTATCTACGGCCGGGTCTTCCAGAGCACCAGCACGAAGTACGGCGTCCCGACCATCGCGATGACCAGGCCCGCCGGGATCTGGGCGGGCGCGATGACCGTCCGCCCGAGGGTGTCCGCGACGCTCACCAGCAACGCCCCGAGCGCCGCGGCCACCGGGAGCACCCGGCCGTGCCGCCCGCCGACCAGCGAACGCGCCAGATGCGGCGCGACCAGCCCGACGAACACGACCACGCCGATCGCGGACACCGCGGTGGCCGCCAGGATCCCGGAAGCGCCCAGCACGAGCAGCCGCGACCGCTCGATGCGCATCCCGAGCACGCGTGGGGTGTCCTCGTCGAGGGCGTGCAGATCCAGCTCGCGATGCTTGGCCCACAGCAACGGCAGCAGCGCGAGAAGCGCCAGCGCCACGGGCGCGACCTGCTCCAGCGTGCGGCCGTAGGTCGATCCCGAAAGCCAGGTCAGCGCCTTGGCCGAGTTCCACGGGTCGGAGACCACGATCAGCAGGTTGATCAGCGCCATCCCGGCCGACCAGACCGCGATGCCGATGATCACCAGCCGGTCCGAATCGAGCCCCGAACGCCAAGCCAGCCCGTAGACCAGCAGGAACACCACGGCCGCGCCGAGGCCGGCGGCACCGGCGATCGACCAGGCGCCGACGGCGGGGACGATGGTGATCAGCGTGATCGCGCCGAGCCCGGCGCCCGCGGTGATACCGAGCAGCCCGGGTTCGGCGAGCGGGTTGCGGCTGACCGACTGGATCCCGCAGCCCGAAACCGCCAGCGCGGCACCGGCGAGCAGGGCGGCCAGCACCCGCGGAAGCCGTTGGTCCAGCACGAAGGTCAGCGCCGTCCCGGTGTTGCCGGTGACCCAGTTCGCGAGGTCGCCGAGCAGCACCAACCGGTCGCCGAGCATCAGGCCGGCCAGCGGGACGACGGCGAGCAGCGCCACCAGGACGACGGAAATGGCCACGAGCCGCCGGGTCGATCCGGCGACCCCGACACGTCCGGCCGGGGCCGGACGGCGCGAGCCGCTTCCCCGGCCACGCCGCGCCAGCCACACCATCACGACGGCGCCGACGATCGTGGTCACCACCCCGGTCGGCACCCGCACGGCCTCGGCGGAACCCATGATCGCCCGCAGGACGACGTCGGCGCCGAGCACCGTCACCACGCCGACCAGCCCGGAAACCGGCAGCAGCGCGCGGTGTTTGGCGATCGGCAGCAGCAGCCGCGTGATCACCGGCGCGCTCAGCCCGACGAACCCGACCGGTCCGGCGACGGTCACCGCCGCCGCGGTCAGCGCGACGGTCAGCACGACCGCGCCGACCCTGGTCCGGCGGACCCGGAGGCCGAGCAAGGTCGCGTTGTCGTCGCCGAGGGCGAGGACGTCGAGTTTGCGGCCCATCGCGATGAGCGCCACGACGGCGATCACCACGATCGGCGTCATCTGGGCGGTCGCCCGCAGATCGGAGACGGTGAGCGAGCCGCTGCCCCAGGCGAACAGCCCGTTCGTCTCCTGCTCGAACAACAGCAGCAGCAGGATGGTCACCGAGTTGAGCGCCAGCAGGACCGCCGAGCCCACGAGCACCAGCCGCGGGCTAGCCGAACCGCCGCCCGCCAGTCCCAGCACGACGACGGCCGCGGCGAGCCCGCCCGCGAACGCCGCCCCACCCACCGGCACGAGCGGCAGCGAAAGCCCGAACGCGGAGATGGCCACCACGGCGAAATGCGCGCCCGCGTTGACCGCGAGCGTGTCCGGCGAGGCGAGCGGGTTCCGTGCCACGGACTGCATTCCCGCGCCCGCGACGCCGAGCGCGACCCCGAGCAGCAACGCGGCGAGCAGCCGGGGGACGCGCGAACCCTCCAGTACCGCGAGGGTTTGCGCGTCGCCCTGACCGAAGATCGCCTTCACCACGTCCAGCGGACCCGACGTCGAGGTGCCCTGGGTCAGGTGGATGCCGGCGAGGACGGCGATGAGCAGCACCAGTCCCGCCGACACCGCGATGGTGCGGGCACGCATCAGGTCGTGACTGCCTTCACGATCTGGTCGGCGGTCATGATGATCGACTTCGGGCCGCCGAAGGTCCACGTCCCGGCCTGCAGCTTGTGGATCTTCTTCGAGACCACGAACGGCAGGCGCTGGTAGACGGCGTTCTGCGCGAGCCCGGTGGTGAAGACGTCCTCTTCGGCCGCGCTGTAGAACAGCACGGTCTTCGGGTCGGTGAGCGCGGTCAGGCCTTCGACGTCGGTCTGGCCGAGGCCCCACTGCGGGTCGACCTTGCCGGTCCAGGCGTTCTTGAGGCCGACGGCCTCGGCGGTGTCGGAGACCAGCGAGCCCTTGCCGAACGGGCGGATGCTGACGGTGCTGCCTTCGAGGTAGCCGTCGGCCATCAGGAACGGGGTGCCCGCGGCGCCCTTGGCCTCGACGGCCTTCTTGCCCTCGGCGAGTTTGGCGTCCATTTCGGACAGTTGCTTGTCCGCTTCGGCCTCCTTGCCGACCGTCTTCGCGATCAGCTTGAAGTCCTCGCGCAGGCGGTCGAAGTTGCGGCTCGCGTCGCTGGACTTGGTGACCACGACCGGCACGTACTTCTCGATCTGCGGCACGAGCGTCGAGTCGCGCTCCTCGGCCATGATGACGACGTCGGGGTTCAGCCCGACGATCGCGTCGACACTGGGCTCGTTGCGCTTGCCGACGTCCTTGACCTCGGCGGTCAGCGGGGCGGCCTTGTCCCAGACGTTGTAGCCCGCGACGTCCGCGGCGCCGACCGGCATGACCCCGAGCGACGCGACCATCTCGGCCTCGCCCCACTCGAGCGCGACGACCCGCTTGGCGGGGGCCTTGAGGTTGACGGCCTTTCCGCGCGCGTCGGTCACCGTGACCGGTCCGCTCGCGGCGGTTTCGCTCGGCGCGGTCGCGGTGTTCTCGGTGGTGCCGCAGGCGGACAGCAGCAGGGCCGTCGCCGCCACGAGGGCGGCAGGGGTCAGCAAACGCATGGTTCTTCCTGGATTTCTCAGGCGGGCCTGGGCGAATGCCGCCCGAGTGGCCTGCAGTGGATCGCGCCCGTCACCGGGTCGTTCGCGACGTGGACGGTGACGCCGTAGGCCTGGGAGAGGTGCTCGGTGGTGAGCACCTGCCCGATGTCACCCGTGGCCACGATGGTTCCCTCGCTCAGCAGCACGACCTCGTCGGCGATGATCGCCGCGTGGTCGAGGTCGTGCAGCACCACGCCGACCGCGACGCCTTCGTTGGCCAGATCGCGGACGACGTCGAGGATCTCGACCTGATAGCGCAGGTCGAGATGGTTGGTGGGCTCGTCCAGCAGCAGCACGGAGGTCTGCTGGGCGAGACAGGACGCGAGCCAGACCCGCTGGAGTTCGCCGCCGGAGAGCTCGTCGACGCCGCGTTCGGCCATCGAAGTCACCCCGGTCAGCTCCATCGCGCGGCGGATCGCGGCGGCGCCGTCGACGTCGACCCCGCGCCAGCCCGAGCGGTACGGGTACCGGCCGTAGGAGACGACGTCGCGGACCGAAACGCCGCTCGGCGTCGGCCGGTGCTGGGTCAGCAACGTGACCCGCCGGGCGAACTCCTTGCCGGACAACGCGTTGCCGCCCCAGACGGCGCGTTCCCCGAGACGGACGCCGCCCTCGCGGGGTTTGTGCAGCCGCGCCAGCGAACGCAGGAGCGTCGACTTGCCGGAGCCGTTCGGCCCGACGAGCGCGGTCACCAGGCCGGCGCGCAGCGACAGGGACACCCCGTCCACCACGGCCCGCTCATGGTGCGCGAGCACCAGGTCATGGCCGGTGAGCAGCGCGTCTTCCGTAGACATGAGGGGAGCCTAACCTAAGGCCGGGCCGGTACCCATGTCACGAGAGACACAGCGCGCGGGGTGATTGCCCGGTTACGCGGCCCGGGCGAGCTCCCGCCGCCGTTTGGCCAGCCGCTTCCCGACGATCCCGTGCCGTGGCCCGAACAGGTACACCAGCGTGAACCCGGCGCCCTGCACCAGCACGATCATCCCGCCGGACGCGGTGTCGAGGTGGTAGCTCAGGTACAGCCCGGTCACCGCCGCGAGCACCGAGAACGACGGCGCGATCACCAGCATCCGGCCGAACCGGTCGGTCAGCAGGTACGCCGTCGCGCCGGGGATGATCAGCATCGCCACCACGAGGATCACGCCGACCACCTGCAACGCCACCACCGCGGTCAGCGCGAGCAGGCCGAGCAGCGCGGCGCCGAGCACCCGCGGGTTCAGCCCGATGGCGTGCGCGTGCGTGGGGTCGAAGGCGTACAAGGTGAAATCGCGGCGTTTGAGCACCAGCAGGGTGAGCGTGATCGCGCCGAGGACGCCGATCTGGATCAGGTCCGAGGTGTCGACGCCCAGCAGGTTCCCGAAGATGATGTGGTTCAGGTCGGTCTGGCTCGGCGTCACCGAGATCAGCACGAGCCCGAGCGCGAACAACGTGGTGAACACGATGCCGATCGCGGCGTCCTCCTTGACGCGGCTGGTGTCGCGGACGACGCCGATCAGCGCCACGGCGAGGAAACCGAAGACGACGGCCCCCAGCGCGAAGGGCGCGCCGAGGACGTACGCGAGCACGACACCGGGCAGCACGGCGTGCGAGACCGCGTCGCCCATCAGCGACCAGCCGATCAGCACCAGCCAGCAGGAGAGCACCGCGCAGACCGCCGACGCGATGACCGTGGACGCCAGCGCCCGCACCATGAAGTCGTAGCTCAGCGGTTCGAGGAACAGGTCGTAGAGGCTCACGCGGGTTCTTCTTCCCGTTGCAGGACATCGAGTCCGAAGGCCAGCGCGAGGTTTTCGGGCCGGAGCACCTCGCCGGGGGAGCCGTGCGCGAGCACCTTGCGCATCAGCAGGATCGCCTCGTCGGCCAGACCGGGCAGCGCGTGCAGGTCGTGCGTGGAGATCAGGACCGCGGCGCCGTCGGCCGCGAGTTCCTTGAGCAGCCGGGTGATCGTGGCTTCGGACCGTTTGTCCACGCCGGCGAACGGCTCGTCCAGCAGCAGGACACGGGCGCCTTGCGCGATGCCGCGCGCGACGAACGCGCGTTTGCGCTGCCCGCCGGACAACTGGCCGATCTGCCGCCCGGCGAGTTCGGTCAGCTCGACCCGCTCCAGCGCGTGGTCGACCGCTTCGTGGTCGGCGCGGCGCGGCCGCCTGGTGAAGCCGAGCCGCCCGTAGCGGCCGGTCATCACGACGTCCCGCACCGACAGCGGGAACGACCAGTCGACGTCCTCGCTCTGCGGCACGTACCCGATCACGCCGGTCTTGCGGGCGCGCGCGGGCGTGCCGCCGTCGATCGACACCGTGCCGGTGTCCGGCCGGACCATGCCCATGATCGTCTTGAACAGCGTCGACTTGCCGGAGCCGTTCATCCCGACCAGCCCGCAGACGTGACCGTGTTCGAGCGTGACGTCGACACCGTCGAGCGCGAGGACGTCGCCGTAGTGCACGGTGACGCCTTCGACGCGGATCGCGGCCGTCACGGCTTCGCTCCGGTGAGCGCGGCGACGATCGTCTTCGAGTCGTGGCGGATCAGGTCGAGGTAGGTCGGCACCGGGCCTTCGGGACCGGACAGGGAGTCCACGTACAGGACGCCGCCGAACGCGGCACCGGTCGCGGACACGACCTGCCGCATCGGGGCGTCGGAGACGGTCGACTCGCAGAACACCGCGGGGACCTTGTTCTGCTTGACGAATTCGATGGCGCGGGTGATCTGCTGTGGCGTGGCCTGCTGTTCGGCGTTGACCGCCCAGATGTACCGCTCGGTGAGGCCGGTGTCGCGCGCGAGGTAGGAGAAGGCTCCTTCGCAGGTGACCAGCGCCCGCTCGTTCTGCGGCAGGCCGCTCAGCGCACCCGTCATCTCGTCCCGCACCTCCTTCAGTTTCGCCTTGTAGGCGTCGCCGTTCGCCTTGAACACGGCGGCGTCGCCCGAGGAGAGCTCGCTGAACGCCTTCACCATGTTGTCCACGTAGATACCCACATTCGTCGGAGACATCCACGCGTGCGGGTTCGGCTTTCCCTGATAGGCGTCCTCACCGATGGCGATGGGCTGGACACCCTCGCTGACCACCTTGTGCGGCGCGTCGATCTCCTTGACGAACTGGGCGAACCAGGCCTCCAGGTTCAGCCCGTTGTCGAGGATCAGGTCGGCCTTCGCGGCCTTCTTGATGTCGTCCGGGGTGGGCTCGTAGCCGTGGATTTCGGCGCCGGGTTTGGTGATCGACTCGACCCGGAGCTTGTCGCCCGCGACGTTCGAGGCGATGTCCGCCAGTACCGTGAACGTGGTCAGCACGACCGGCCGCTTGTCGTCGTCCCCGCCGGCGGGACCGCCGCAAGCGGACAGGACGAGTGCGGACGCCGCCAGCGCGCACACGGTCTTGCGCAGATTCGCCATACCGCGAGTTTAGAGTTCGGCACGCCGAACTTCCAACTCTCGTGTGCCTTAAATCTCCGTGGCCGTCCGGTCGCGCTCCTTCACCGTCTCCAGCAGGAGCTGCGAGACGTCGCGCACGGTGACTTTCTCGCCACGTTGCTCGCTCTGCCGCTGCACGAGGCCGTCGTTCAGCATCACGCGGCAGAACGGGCAGCCGGTGACGATGGTTTCGGCGTCCGTGCCGAGCGCTTCGTCGACGCGCTCGAGGTTGATGCGCTTGCCGATCTGCTCCTCCATCCACATCCGCGCGCCGCCGGCGCCGCAGCAGAGCGAACGGTCCGCGTGCCGGGGCATCTCGCTGAGCGTGGCGCCGGTCGCGCCGACGAGTTCGCGCGGCGGCTCGTAGACCTTGTTGTGGCGGCCGAGGTAACACGGGTCGTGGTAGGTCATCGGCCCGGCGTCGACCGGTTTGACCGGCGTCAGTTTGCCCGCGCGGACGAGCCGGTTCAGCAGTTGCGTGTGGTGCAGGACCTCGTAGTGCCCGTCCAGTTGCGGGTACTCGCGGCCGAGCGTGTTGAGGCAGTGCGGGCAGGTGGTGACGATCTTGCGCGTTCCCGGTTCGCGGCCCTCGAACACCGCGTTCAGCGTCTCGACCGTCTGCTGCGCGAGCATCTGGAAGAGGAACTCGTTGCCGGAGCGGCGCGCCGGGTCGCCGGTGCACGACTCGTCGGTGCCGAGGATCGTGTACTTCACCCCGGCGAGATGCAGCAGTTCCGCGGTGGCACGAACGGTCTTGCGGGCGTTGTCGTCGAACGCGCCCGCGCAGCCGACCCAGTACACGTACTCGACGTCGTCGGCGAGTTCGCCGTCGAAGACCGGCACCTCGAAACCGAGGTCCTTCGTCCACGCGAGACGGTCGGAGTTGTTCTGGCCCCAGGGGTTTCCCTTGGTTTCGAGGTTCTTGAACAGCACGCCGAGTTCGCTCGGGAACGCCGATTCGATCATCACCTGGTACCGGCGCATGTCCACGACGTGGTCGACGTGCTCGATGTCGACCGGGCACTGCTCGACGCAGGCGCCGCACGTGGTGCAGGACCAGAGGACGTCCGGATCGATGACGCCGAAGTCCTCCTTGGTGCCGACCAGCGGACGCTCTTCGGGTGCCTCCTTGCCGTCCAGGATGTACGGCGCCTTCTCGAAGAGGTGGTCCCGCAGGTCCATGATCAACAGCTTGGGGGACAACGGTTTCCCGGTGTTCCACGCCGGGCACTGCGACTGGCAGCGCCCGCATTCGGTACAGGTGGCGAAGTCGAGCATGCCCTTCCAGGTGAAGTCCTCGATCTTGCCGCGGCCGAACGTGTCGTCCTCGCCCGGATCCTCGAAGTCGATCGGCTTGCCGGCCGACTCCATCGGCAGCAGCGGGCCGAGTGCGTCCGGGAGTCGCTTGGCGGTGACGTTCACCGGCGCCAGGAAGATGTGGAGGTGCTTGGAGTAGAGCACGATCGACAGGAACGCCAGCATCACGCCGATGTGCAGCAGCAGCCCGACGGTCTCCAGCGGCCCGGTGACCGACGGCCCGAGCGGCTCCAGGAGTTCGCCCACGCCGAGGGAGACCCACGCGCCCGACTCGTACGGGAAGACGCCGACCGCCGCCGACGCGCCGCGGAAGAGGAACATCGTCCAGATCACGTTGAAGATCATGAACAGGATCAGCCAGGCGCCGCCGGTGTGCGAGCCGAAGAACCGCGACGCGCGCTCTTTCCGTTCGGGTGCTTGGCGGATCCGGATGACCGCGAAGACCGCGAGCGAGACGAGCACCGCGACCGCGATGAAGTCCTGGAGGAAACCCAGCACCGCCCAGCGCCCGATGAGCGGGATGTGGAAGTCGTGGTCGAACAGGGCGCCGTACGCCTCGACGTAGACGGACCCGAGGATCACGAAACCCCAGAACGTGAACAGATGCGCGAGTCCGGGCACGGACCACTTGAGCAGTTTGCGCTGCCCGAAGACCTCGGCCAGATGCGTTTTCGCGCGGACGGCCATGACATCGGAGCGTTTTTCGTCCGGCTGGCCGGAGCGGATCAGTTTGTAGAGCCAGACGGCGCGGCGGGCGGCGAAAGCGAGGCCGGCGACGGTGATGAGCAGACCGAGGATGAGACGAACGAGCACGAGTCCTCCGGGGGAGAATCGGCTCAGTGAGAGCCGGTGTAGTACCGGCACGCCTTGCAGGCGTACCGCATTTTGGCCACTCGCCACCGTTTTCGGTAGGCCTCGAGATGTCCCGGCCGTGGCGGATGCACGCCGAGCCTGCGGTGACGGCGGATCCGCCGTCCCGTTTCGAAGAGTTCGGTCGCCAGGCCGAGATAGGCGCGCCGGAGCGCGATACCCGGCTCGGCGGCGAGATTGTCCCGGCAGAATCGGTGCAGCAGGGCGAGATCGGGGAGGCCGGGGGTGGTCACACCCGGCAGGTGCTCGACGACGCCGAGGCCGGGATGTCCTGGGGGAACGGAGAATCTCGCGGGAAGTCCACAATGGACACAGGTGAGCGTGCAGCTCAGGCATCGGGTGACATGGCGGATCCGCCGTTCGCGCCGATCCTCGTCGATCGTTTCGCGAACGTGCCACCCCATGGAGCCTCCCAAGACCGTGGTGTGTCCTGTGTCACTCTCAATACTGGAGAGTAGGGCCCGCTCCGGGGGTGCGACAGGTCCAACCGGATGGCTTCCGAGCGGCCGGTCGGCGTAACGCTCCGCACCCGCCCGCATTCAGAGGACGAAATGCGGCGGACGGGCGTCGGTACAGGTGGTCGTGAGTGGCGATTCGGGTTAGAACCCGAATCGCCACTCACGACCAGCCGCACGCTTCCGCACACCGTGACCCACTCGTAGCCGAAAACGGCCCGTCCGGCGTCACGCGCTGGTTATAGTCCTGACCCGGGGTAATGGGGGAGGGAACGACGGGATGGGCGGGTTCGTCACCGCGGCTCTGGGGTTTCCGGCCGTGCTCTTCAGCTTCCTGCTGATCGTCGTGATCGGCTACTGGCTGCTGGCGCTGCTCGGCGCCGTCGACGTCGACGATTTCGATGGCGGCGACGGGCTCCTCGCGGGCTTCGGCGGCGTCCCACTGTCCATTTCGCTCTCTTTGCTGATCGCATTCACCTGGTTCGCCAGCCTGGCAGGGACGGTTCTTCTCGATGATCTGGAGCTTTCGACACCATCGAGGATCGGCCTCGGGGCCGGCGTGCTCGCCGTCGCGCTCGTGCTCGGCACACTCGGGACGAGGGTGATCGTGGTGCCGCTGCGTCGCGTCTTCGGTCCCGCGAAGGAACCGAGCAGGATGGACTTCGTCGGCAGGGCCGCGATCATCCGCACCTCGTCGGTCACCCATGACTTCGGGCAGGCCGAAGTCGCCGCCGCCGACGGGTCGACGGCCATTGTGGACGTTCGCCAGGCGGGTGAAGGCAACCTGACGGCGGGCAGCCGCGTAGTTCTCTACGACTACGACTCCGAACGCGAGTTCTTCTGGGTCGAGTCCTTGGACATCTGAAGCAGAAAAGGAACACTATGGGTGCCATCAGCGTGGGGGCCGGCGTACTGATCGCCGTGATAGTTGTCATCCTCCTGGTCTTGCTCTTCACCATCACCAGGTTGTTCAAGAAGGTGCCGCAGGGTAAGGCACTGATCATCTCGAAGGTCCGCCGTGTCGACGTGACGTTCACCGGCGCGATCGTCCTGCCGGTGCTGCACAAGGCCGAGATCATGGACACCTCGGTCAAGGCCATGGAGATCACCCGGACCGGCCGTGAGGGCCTGATCTGCCGGGACAACATCCGCGCCGACATCCGGATCTCGTTCTTCGTGCGGGTCAACAAGACCGTCGAGGACGTGATCAAGGTCGCGCAGGCCATCGGCACCGAACGCGCCAGTGACGAGGCCACCCTGCAGGAGCTGTTCAACGCCAAGTTCTCCGAGGCGTTGAAAACCGTCGGCAAGCAGCTGGACTTCGTGGATCTCTACACCAAACGCCACGAGTTCCGCGACCAGATCATCCGCGTCATCGGCACCGACCTCAACGGCTACAGCCTGGAGGACGCGGCCATCGACTACCTCGAGCAGACGCCGATGGCGCAGCTCGACTCCGCGAACATCCTCGACGCGCAGGGTATCCGCAAGATCACCGAGCTGACCGCGATCGAGCACGTGCGCACCAACGAGTTCCGCCGCAGCGAGGAGAAAGAGATCACCCGCCAGAACGTGGACGCCAAGGAGGCGATCCTCGAACTGGAGCGGCGGCAGGCCGACGCCGAGATCAAGCAGCGCCGCGAGGTCGAGACCATGCGGGCGCGCGAAGAGGCCGAAATCGCCAAGGTGCAGGCGGAGGAGCGGCTCAAGTCGCAGGCCGCCGGCCTGCGCACGGACGAGCAGCTCGGCATCCAGCACCAGAACCAGCAGCGTGAGATCGAGGTCGCGGGCAAGAACCGTGAGCGCGTGATCGCCATCGAGACCGAGCGCATCGAGAAGGACCGGCTGCTCGAGGTCATCGGCCGCGAACGCGAGACCGAGCTGTCCCGCATCGCCAAGGACAAGGAGATCGAGACCGAGAAGCGGTCCATCGCCGAGGTGATCCGCGAGCGGATCGCGGTCGAGAAGACCGTCGCGGAGCAGGAAGAGAACATCAAGAAGCTCCGCGTCGTCGAAGAGGCGGAGCGCCAGCGCTCGGCGATCATCATCCGGGCCGAGGCGGAGGCGCAGGAAAACCTCGTCAAGGACATCAAGGCCGCGGAAGCCGCCGAGGCCGCGTCGAAGCACAAGGCCCGCGAGGAGCTGACGCTGGCCGAGGCGCGCCAGCAGGCCGCCGAGCTGGACACTCGCGCCAAGATCCGCCTGGCCGAAGGCATCCAGGCCGAGGAGGCCGCCGCCGGGCTGGCCGCGGCGCAGGTCAAGGAACGCGACGCCGACGCGCTGGAGAAGGTCGGCCGCGCCGAGGCCATCGTCGAGCGCGAGAAGGCGATCGTGCTCGCCGACGGGATGCGGGACAAGCTCAAGGGCGAGGCGGAAGGTCTCACGGAGAAGGCCGCCGCGATGGCGGCGCTCGACACCGCCAGCCGCCAGCACGAGGAGTACCGCCTGCGCCTGGAGGCCGAGAAGGAGATCCGGCTCGCCGCGCTCAACGTGCAGCGCGAGGTCGCCGAGGCGCAGGCCACGGTGCTGGGTATCGGGCTGGAGAAGGCCGACATCGACATCGTCGGCGGCGAGACGATGTTCTTCGAGAAGGTCATCGGCTCGATCGGCCTCGGCAAGAGCGTGGACGGCTTCGTCGAGCACTCGGACGTCGTCCAGACCCTCGGGAAGTCGTGGCTCGACGGCTCGGGCAGCTTCACCGAAGACCTGACGAAACTGGTCGGCTCGGTGAGCACGGAGGACGTGAAGAACCTGACGCTGTCGGCCTTCCTGGCCAAGCAGCTGCAGGCGGGCGGCCCGGACAGGGGCAAGGTGCAGGAGCTGCTGGCCATGGCGCAGCGGCTCGGCCTTGCCGACAAGTCCGTCGCCGCCCTCGCCCCCGCGAAGCAGTGACGACGACCGAACCGGCGGCGGGAACGGAGCAGCTGGACGCGGGCACCTATGAGGTGCTCCGCGCCCGGCTCGCCGCACAGGCCGCCGAACTGGCGAAGCGCGCGGACGAGCTCAACACGGCGCGGCTCGAGGTCTTCGGCAGCGCGCAGCTCGCGCTGATCGGCACGGAGCGGATCCGCACCGCGAACAACTGCGTGCCGCGGGACGTCGTGTCGGTCGGCGGGCGGATGTTGTTCGGCTACAACGTCTTCATCGGTCTCAAACCGGAGACGACGGTCGACGACGTCTTCTCGCTGCATGGCTTCAGTCATGACATCGAAGACACTGTGGCTTTCCGCTTCGACGACGTGCCCGCCGAGGAGCTGCCGGAGCTGTTGCGCGACGAGCAGTTCGTCCGCGATTTCGCCGAGCTGTACCGGTACTACCGGCAGGCGAAGCTGCTGCAGCTGCGGCGGGTCGAGGGCAAACTGCTCGCGGTGTTCCAGATCGGTCCGCGCACCGAGGACATCCGCGTGCTGCGCTGGGGGATCGCCGCCGACGGCAAGGTGTCCTATGTGGACAGCCGGGGCGAACGCGACCACGTCTTCCCGCCGTCGCACGATTTCGAATGGATCGAGACCAGCCGCGAGCAGCACGTCCTCGGGCGGCATCCGCACATCTCGATCGAGGACGACGTGTTCGTCGAGACCGTCGGCGGCAACCTGACGATCAAGGTCGAGAACAACACCGAAACCGGGGAGGGTGTCTACGCCGAACCGGTCGACGAGCCACTGCAGAGCCTCGCCGACGCCGAGGTCTCCTACGCCAGGATCGGCCCGTTGATCCTGCTGCGGATCCTGCCGTACAAGGAGACCGCGTACCGGTATCTGGTGTTCAACACCCGTACGCGGGACGTGGTGCGCCTCGACGGGATCGGGCAGGCGTGCCAGCGGCTCCCCGAGGACCACGGGATCATCTTCCCCGGCGGCTACTACCTCGACACGGGTGTCAGCAAGACGTTCGACACCACCGTGGACGAACTCGAATTCGAGCGTGTGATCCGCTCCCCCAACGGGGAGGACGTGCTCTACGTCTTCCACGCGCGCGACGACGGCCGCTCGCTGCTCCTGCCGTACAACGTGATCCGCAAAGAGGTTTCGAACCCGATCCCGTGCCACGGGTACTCGCTGTTCGACGACGGCACGATGGTGCTGTTCCGCGCGTTGTCCGAAGAGCCGAGCCGCGTGCACCCGATGCAGGTGTGGCGGACGCCGTTCCAATCGGACACCTTCGCCGCGTCGCAGCCGGCGGGCACCGGACCGCTGGAACGGGTCGGCAACGCCGATCTGGTGCGCGGCATCTCCGACTGTCTCTCGATCGGCCGGATGGTCGAGGAGATGGCGCCGTCGGCGGCGGTGTTCGAGGCTCTGATCGCCGCGTGCGCACGGGTTTTCGACCACTACCACTGGCTCGGCGAGGCCGAACTCGGTGATCTGCGGTCGCCGCTGTCGGACGTCCGGGTGACCGCGGAGCAGGTGCTCGACGAGTTCGAGACCGTCACTTCGCTCACCGCGCAGGCGGCCGAAGCCGTCGAAGAGGCGGCCGCGGAGACCGCGTCACTCGTGCGGAGGGTCCGCGGCGAGGCGCTGAACGCGGCCGACGCGTGGGTGCGCCGGCTGGCCGAAATGCACCGCGCGCGAGGGCATCTCGTCACCGTGCGGGAGCTGCGGTATGTCGATACCGGCCGGGTCGACAAGCTGATCGCCGACCTCGACACGGAATTCGGCGAGGCCGCTCAGCGTGCCGTCCGGTTCCTCCAGGGCGAAGACGCGTTCACGGGCTACCACGCCGAGGTCGACGGGCTGATCGAGGCCGCGGGCGCGATCTCCACCGTCGCGGAAGCCGTTCCCGTCGCCGAGCGGCTGGACGAGCAGTCCGGCGGGCTCGAAGTCCTCACCGACGTCGTCGGCGGGCTGGAGATCGCGGACGCCGTGGTGCGGACGAAGATCCTCGAACGCGTCGGCGAGGTCATCGGCGCGGTCAACCGGGCGCGGGCCACCCTCGAAGCGCGGCGCAAGGAACTGCTGGAGACCGAGGGCCGGGCGGAGTTCGCCGCCGAGTTCGCGCTGCTCGCGCAGGCGATCACCGGCGGGCTCGCGGTCGCGGACACCCCCGACCGGTGCGACGAGCAGCTCGGCAGATTGCTGCTGCAGCTGGAAAACCTCGAATCGCGGTTCGGCGAGTTCGACGACTTCCTGGTGTCGCTCGGGGAGAAGCGGACCGACGTCTACGAGGCGTTCTCCTCGCGCAAGCAGGCTTTGCTCGACGAGAGGGCGCGTCGCGCGGACCGGCTGGTCGATTCGGCCGAGCGGATCCTCGCCAGTGTCACGCGCAGGGTCGGCACGCTCGGTTCGGTCGATGAGATCAACACCTACTTCGCCTCCGATCCGATGGTCGCGAAGCTGCGCAGCGTCGTCGCCGAACTGCGGGACCTCGGCGACCAGGTGCGCGCCGAAGAGCTGGAAGGCCGGGTCAAGGCCGCTCGCCAGGAAGCCGGGCGCGCACTGCGCGACAGGCAGGACCTCTACGGCGACGGCGGCGAGACGATCCGCCTGGGCCGCAACACCTTCGCGGTCAACACGCAGGACATCGACCTCACCCTGGTGCCGCACGACGGTGGGATGAAGTTCGCGATCACCGGGACCGACTACCGCTCGCCCGTGCGGGATCCCTCGTTCGAGGAGACGCGGCCGTACTGGGATCAGCTGCTGGTCTCGGAATCGCCCGAGGTCTATCGCGCCGAGTACCTGGCGACGTCGATCCTGGCCGAACAGCCGGATCTGGCCGAGGCCGATCTCCTGGAGGTCGTCCGGCGCGCCGCGGGGGACCGTTACGACGAGGGCTACGCGCGTGGTGTGCACGACCACGACGCCGCCGCGATCCTGGCCGCGTTGTTGCGCCTGCGCTCCGCCGCGGGGTTGCTGCGGTATCCGCCCGCCGCTCGCGCCGCCGCCCAGCTGTTCTGGGCTTTCGGTGCCGAAGAAGCGGCGAAGTCCGCCTGGACGACGCGCGCCGCGTCGCTCGCGCGGGTGCGGGAGGCGTTCGGGCACACCACGGCGATCGACGCGCTGGCGCGGGAACTCGCCGAGGCGATGACCGCGTTCGCCGCGTCCTCGGGGCTGACGCTGGAGCTCGAACTCGCCGGCGAGTACCTGTTCGAGGAACTGGCCGACGCGTCGCCGGGTTTCGTGACCAGTGGCGGGGCGCGGACCCTGCTCGACAAGTTCCGGCTCGACCGCCGTAGCTTCGCCGAAGACCTGCGTGCCCTCGAAGACCTCGCGGATCGGTATCAGCTCGCCGAAGCCTGGCTCCGGTCCTTTGTGGACTCGGCAGGTCTGCCCGACGACGAGCTGGCGGAGGCCGTCGCGATCGAACTGGCCGACCTGCCGCGGTACGACTCCTCGGCGGAACTTTCGGCCACTGTGGACGGTCTGCTCGGCTCGCATCCGCGGATCGTGAACCGGTCCCTGACGCTGCGGCTGGACGAGACGCTGGCCAGGACGCTGCGGTTCCGGCGTGACCGGGTGCCGGGTTTCAGGGCGTACCAACGGCTGCGCAACGACCTGGTGGCGGCCGAACGGGACAGGCTGCGGCTGACCGAGTACAAACCGAAGGTGATGAGTGCCTTCGTGCGCAACAGGTTGCTCGACGAGGTCTATCTGCCGCTGATCGGCGACAACCTCGCCAAGCAGCTCGGCGCGACCGGCGACGCGCGGCGGACCGATCAGTCCGGTCTGCTGCTGCTCATCTCGCCGCCCGGCTACGGCAAGACGACGCTGATGGAGTACGTCGCGAGCCGTCTCGGGCTGGTGTTCGTCAAGGTGAACGGGCCCGCGCTCGGGCACGACGTCACGTCGGTGGATCCGGCGGACGCGCCCAACGCGACGGCGCGGCAAGAGGTCGAGAAGATCTCGTTCGCGCTCGAGCAGGGCAACAACGTGCTGCTGTATCTGGACGACATCCAGCACACGTCGCCGGAACTGCTACAGAAGTTCATCTCGCTGTGCGACGCGCAGCGGCGGATGGAAGGCGTGTGGGAGGGCCGGACGCGGACGTACGACCTGCGGGGCAAGCGGTTCGCGGTCTGCATGGCGGGAAACCCGTATACTGAGCAGGGCAAGCGGTTCCGGATCCCGGACATGCTCGCCAACCGTGCCGACGTGTGGAACCTCGGTGATGTGCTGTCGGGCAAGGAAGAGCTGTTCGCGCTGAGCTACATCGAGAACTCGCTCACCGCGAACACCGTGCTGGCTCCGCTCGTCTCGCGCGAACGGTCCGATGTGGACGTTCTCGTGCGGCTGGCCCGCGGCGACGGTTCGGTGCGGGCGGATCAGCTGAAGCACGCCTACTCGGCGACCGAACTCGAGCAGATCCTCGCCGTCCTGCGGAAACTGATCAAGGTACAGCGGATCGTCCTGGCGAACAACCAGGCGTACATCGCCTCGGCCGCGCAAGCGGACTCGTCGCGGGTCGAACCGCCGTTCCAGCTGCAAGGCTCCTACCGCAACATGAACAAACTCGCCGGCCGGATCGTGCCCGCGATGAACGACGCGGAACTGGAAGCGCTGATCGACGACCACTACGCCGGCGAAGCGCAGACGCTCACCTCGGGCGCCGAAGCGAACCTGCTGAAACTGGCCGAACTACGCGGACGGCTGAGCCCCGCGGAGGCGCAACGCTGGGCCGACGTGAAGGCGGCTTACCTGCGCGCGCAAGCGCTCGGCGGGGACGACGAGGACCCGATGAGCCGCGCGGTCGGCGCTATGGGCCTGCTGGCGGACCGGGTGGGGGCGGTGGAGGCGGCGATCGAACGGGCTTCGGAGCGGATGGTCGTGCGGGATGTGATGTAGGAGTTTGTTCCGGCGGCGGGAATCGGCGACGTTGCCGGAATTCGGCAACAATGTCTCTGCTGGGATCTTGGTGCCGAGTATCGGCGATGCTGCTGGGCAGTCTCTCCTCGTTGCCGACAATTGGCGACGATACCCGGTGGCTGCTGACGGCAGGCCTCCGTTGCGACCTTGTCACCGGATATCGGCGATGCCGCACAGGCAGCCCGCTTCGTGTCCTAGTTGCCGAAAATCGGCAACTCCCTTCCCCGCTCGCGAGGCCGGAAACTGTCGGTGGCCGGTCGTATGGTCGTGGGGTGGGCACACATTCCGCGCCTGTGGCGCTACTCGAAAACCTCACCGGCCCCGAGCTGCTGGCAGCGGTGAACGCTGCCGTCGATTCGTTGGACGACAAGGATTCCGTCGCTGTCGCGCAGGCGGCGTCGGCCGGGATCGCACGGCTGGAAGCGGTCCGGTTCCGGGCGCTGGCGCAGCTGAACCGACATCGCGACGGCGCCCGCAGCGTCACACAGGAGGTCGCTTTCGCTCTGTCGCTTGTGGACAATAATGCCGGTGCGATGGTCGCCGCGGCCGACGCGCTGACCACCCGCCTGCCGCGCACGCTGTCCCTGATGGACCAAGGAGAAGTGAGCGGCTTCGGCGCGATGAAGGTCGCCGCGGCCACCGCGTGGCTGTCGGACGAGGACGCCCGCACCGTCGATGCGCTCCTGGAGGACCGGCTACCAGGCAGGAACCCTGATCAGATCCGGAAAGCGGCGAACCACGCCGCGATCACCGTCGACCGCGAGGGCGCCGAAGCACGGGCCGAACGGCATCGCGAAGGCCGCCGCCTGACCTTGCGGCAAGGCGAAACGGGAGTGGCGTCGATCGAGGTCGAAGACGGGCCGGTCGAAAAAGTCACCGCCGCCTATCAGCGCATCGATCGGGAAGCACGGGCGCTCAAGACCGGGGAAGAGACTCGCACCCTGGAGCAGCTACGCGCCGACGTCGCGCTCGATCTCCTGCTCGGCGGCCAAGGCGGCACCAGTGAACGCACCGAAGTGTTCCTGTACATGGACCTGTTCACTTACCTTGGCCTCAACGACGATCCCGCGGATCTCGCCGGACACGGCACCGTCCCCGCCGCGCTCGCCCGGCAAATCGCCACCGGCCCCGATGCCGTGTTGCGGCGCATCATCACCGACCCGCTGTCCGGGCAGGTCCTCGACCTCGGCCGGGACCGCTACCGCCCCAGCGCGGGCCTGGGCGAGTTCGTGCGGGTCCGGGACCGGGAATGCCGAAGACCCGGCTGCCAGCGTCCTGCCCAGGCCTGCGATATCGACCATTCCGTGCCCTGGCAACACGGCGGCCATACCAACGCCGACGAACTGATCGACCTCTGCCGACGAGACCACCGCCTCAAAGACGAACCCGGCTGGACCTACCACCTCGCCGCCGACGGCACCCTCACCATCACCACACCCACCGGACAGAGCTACGACAGCTCACCCCCGCCGCTTCACTTACCGCGCCCAAGGACACCGCTCGCCGACGAACCGCCACCGTTCTGAGTCTCATTGCCGGAAAGTGGCGACGGACGGCTAGGCCTCGCCGGTAGGTCCGCATCGTCGGAAAACGGCGAGGGCGCCGGACTCGGCTTGGGCCTTCCAAAGACGCCGCTGACTCGCCACTAGACCTCGCGTCGCCGGAACGCGGCCACGGGTGGTGTGTGCGGAGACGCTGCTTTGGCCCTTCAAGTTCACGGTCGGGTCTTGCTGGTTGGTGCGTTGCCGGAAAGCGGCGACGGGCACCCTACGCAGGGCTCCGCGTTGGCCGAGAAAGGGGCGCCGCTGACAGATCTCGCCACCTGACCCCGCGTCGCCGGAAAGCGGCCACGGATGGCGTGTGCAGGCTCGCTGCATTGTCCATTCAAGTTCACCGCCAAGTCTCGCCACTAGACCTGCGTCGCCGGAAAGCGGCGACGGGCACCCTGCGCGCAAGACTCCACGTTGGCCGTGAAAAGGCCGCTGCTGATAGGTCTCGCCGCTAGACCCGCGTTGCCGGAAAGTGGCGACGGGCGCCCTGTGCGGAGGGGTGCTGCGTTGGCCGTTCAAGGGCACACCGACAAGTCTCGCCATTGGAGCGCGTGGCCGGAATGCGGCCACGGGCGATGCGTGCGGAGACGCTGCTTTGATCCTTCATGTTCACCGCCAAGTCTCGCCGCTAGACCCGCATCACCGGAAAGCAGCGACGAGCACCCCCGTGCGCAGAACTCCACGTTGGCCGTGAAAGTGGCCGCCGCCGCCAAGCCCCGCCACAAACCTGCGTCGCCGAAAAGCGACTACGCAATGCCGGACGCACCACTCAAGACCCCAAAGCAGCCAACTGCCCAGCAGTGAGCCGTTCCACCAACGGAACCGCCCGATACTCCCCACCGCGGCGATCCACGCGAACCGGGCCGGCGATGTGCGGGTGCTCTTCGGCCACCCGCAAGGCGGCAGCGGTCCGCTCAACAGACCAGTCGAGGGCCGAAGCGAGAGCCGCAAGGGAAAGCCCCCGGCCGGCGTGCAGGAGTGCGGCGAGCACGGTCAGTGCGTCACCGGCGAAGACCGCGACGCGGTCGTCGTGCATGATTTCGTCGATGCGCGCGTGGAATCGGGAGAGGTCGTCCATGCGGGCGCCCGCGGGGGTCGCGACGCCGAGGACTTCGGCGCCCTGGCGGGAGACCTTGACCCATTCCTGGTTGGAGCGGACGCTTTCGGCCCACACGCGCTGCGGCATTTCCTCGTCGATGACGTACTGTTCCCGCCGGCCGTCGCGTTCCCGTTTGAGCATGGCCTGTGCTTCGAGGTAGGCGACGGCGTTCGAGATCGAGGCCGGGCTGACCTGGAGCCGCCGGGCGAGCTGGGCGGCGGTGAGCACGCCGTCGTCGCTGACGGCCAGGCACGCGAGGACCCGCGCGGTCATGCGGGGCAGTCCGGTCGCCACGATCATTTCGGCGAAGTCGGTTTCGAAGGCGCGGACGGCTTCCGGGTCCCGTCCGTAGCCGTTTTCGACGACGGGGACGGCGCGCGGTTGCGGTTTGCGGCGCCGCGCGCGTTCGCCGGTGACGCGGGTCGCTTCTTCGGCGCGGTAGCCGGAACGGCCGCTGTTGCGCGCGACCTCGCGGCTGATCGTCGACGTCGGCCGCCCGAGCCGCCGGGCGATCTCGGCGTAACCGAGGCCGTCCTTGAGCCAGGACGCGATCAGCCGTCGATCCTCCAGCGTCAGCCTGCCGCCCGGCATGGCACCTCCTGTGCGTTCACGCGCAGATCATTGCAACGAGACGTTGCATTTATTGTCACGACCGTTGCAACGATTTCCGGAAATCTACCAGCTATAACACCCAAAAAGCCAGGGCAAAGCTTTGAGCGATCTGTAAATGCAACGTAGCCTTTGGGTATCGGTAAAAACTGGGAGGAACAGCTATGACCACCTCGGTGCCTCATCTCACCGAACTACCCCTCGAACGACCGAAGGGCTGCCCGTTCGACCCGCCCGCGGAGCTCGGCACGTTGCGCGACGAGCATCCGCTGGTCCGTCTGACGTTCCCCGACGGGCACGAAGGCTGGCTCGCGACGGGACACGCGGTCGTCCGCGCCGTTCTCGCGGATCCGCGGTTCAGTGCCCGGCAGGAGCTCATGCACTCGCCGCTGCCGGGCGCGGCCGCGATGGTGGAGATGCCGCCGGCGCCCCCGGGGATGTTCATCAAAATGGACGGCTCCGAACACAGCCACTACCGCAAGCTGCTCACCGGCAAGTTCACCGTCCGCCGGATGCGGCTGCTCTCGGAGCGGGTGGAGCAGGTGACCACCGAACACCTCGACGCGATGGAGCAGCAGGGAACGTCGGCCGACCTGGTGACCGCGTTCGCGCAGCCCATTCCGGCGCTGATGATCTGCGAGCTGCTCGGCGTCCCGTACGAGGACCACGAGTTCTTCCGGCGCAACGTCCTGCCGCTGAACCTGCCGGACGCTCCGGCCGAGGAACAGGAAGCCGCCGTCAACGCGCTGGGGGAGTACCTCTACAAGCTCATCGTGGCGAAACGGGCCGCGCCGACCGACGACATCCTCGGTGAACTGACGACCACGACGGAGCTCACCGACGAGGAGCTCACCGGTATCGCGTTCCTCTTGCTGGGCGCCGGTTTGGACACCACGGCCAACATGCTCGCGCTGGGCACTTTCGCCTTGTTGCAACATCCGGACCAGCTCGCGGCGGTCCGCGAGGACCCGGCGCGCATCGAAGGCGCGATCGAGGAACTGCTGCGCTACCTGACCATCGCGCACACCGGCGCGCGCACCGCGCTCGAAGACGTCGAGATCGGCGGGCAGCTCGTCAAGGCGGGGGAGGTGGTCGCGCTTTCGGCCCAGGCGGCCAACCGGGATCCGCTGAAGTTCCCGGAACCCGACCGGCTCGACGTCCGCCGGAACGCCGCCGGGCACGGTTCCTTCGGGCACGGCGTCCACCAGTGCCTCGGCCAGCAGCTCGCGCGGGTGCAGATGAAGGTCGCCTTCAGCGGGTTGCTCGCCAGGTTCCCCAAGCTGCGCCTCGCCGTTCCGGCCGGAGAGATCCCGATGCGGACGGATTCCGACATCTACGGGGTGTACGCGCTCCCGGTGGCGTGGGACTGATCGCGATGAAACTCGAAGTGGACCGGGAACGCTGTGTGGGCGCCGGAATGTGCGTGCTGACCGCGCCCGGGGTGTTCGAACAGGACGAGGAAGACGGCCGGGTCCGGTTGCTGGACCCGGAACCGGCCGACATCGGCGACGCCGTGCAATCGTGCCCGGCGGCGGCGATCACGGCGAAAGCGTAGAAACCCCAGGCCAGGGGGTGCCGGGCGGGCACCCCCTGGCACGGGATCAGCCGACGTCCGCGAGGACCTTGCCCGCGTCGGCGCTCGGCACCGCGGTGCCGGCGTAGAGCTGCTGGACCCTGGCCTTCTCCTGCGCGTTCGGGTTCACGCTCTTGCAGCTGACCCCGCCGGTCGAGCCGGACATCAGCGACGAGCACGGGCCGGGCTTCACGTCGGGCAGGCCGAGGCTGTGCCCGAGTTCGTGGGAAGCGATCCGCGGCGTGTAGTAACCCTGCTGGACGGCCTGCCTGCCCATCCACACGGTGACCGTGCCGCTCGGGCGCACCGGGCCGAGCGTGGCGCGCGGCCAGCCGTTGTCGGCGATGACCCGGATGTTGACCCGCTGCCCCGGCGTCGCCTTCACGATACGGACGTTGGTGACGTTGGTGTTCCAGACGTTGACGCCGGCGGCCACCGCGTCCTTGAACTCCGCGGCCTGGCTGTCGTCGTAGGTCAGGGTGGTCGCCATGATCTCGGCGGCACCGGCGGAGGGTGCCGTGAGCATCGAGACGGAGAGCGCGGCGCCGGTGAGCACCGCGGCGAAGGTACGTCGAAGCACGTTGAACTCCTCGCGTTTAAGGCGTGCTGGAATTTCGGAGCACTGTCGACCCTGAACCCTCCGCGGTCGTCGGGGTACCCGCCGATAGTCGCCTGTCGTTAACCATGATCTTGACGCGACCGGAAGACTGTGCCGTTATGACGACGGCGCGTTTCACCGGACACGAAGCACCGATCCTCGCGGTCGCGGTGAAGGGAAACCGGCTGGTCACCGGGGGTGCGGACCGGACGGTGCGGGTCTGGGACCTGGAGACCGGAGAGCAGCGTTTCGCGCTGAGCGGCCATGATCGGCCGGTTCTGGCGGTGGGTATCTCGGGTCAGTACGTGGTGGGTTGCGATGGGGCGACGGTGCGGCGCTGGCGGATCACCGGTACCGGCGCGCATCCCCCGGAGGTCCAGACCACCAAGCGGACCGTGGCGGTCGCGGTGGCGAAGGACTTCGCCGTGTCCGGCGCGGGAAGCACTGTCGAGGTCAGGCGGCTGGACGGCGCGACGGCACGGACCCTGCGCACTGGCGGCCCTGAGGTCGAATCGGTCGCGGTGACCCCGGACGGCCGCGTCGTCGTCGCCGGGGACGACGCCGGTGGCGTACGGCTGTGGGACCGGGAAATCGTTTCCCACTACCGGTTCGGCGGCGCGGGCGCGGTCCACGTGGTCGCGATCTCGGCCGACGGCGAGCAGGTGCTGTCCGCCGAGGGCGAGATGGTCCGGTTGTGGGGGCGCAAGGGCGATCCGGCCCTCGTCTTCCCCGGCCACACCGGCGTAGTGCGGGCGCTGGCCTTCGGCGCCGACGGCAAATTGGTGCTTTCCGGCGGTTCCGACGGCGAGGTCCGCGTCCGCGAGATCGACGACCCGCGGGACTACACGCTCCTCAAGGGACATCAGGGGAACGTCCGGGCGATCGTCTGCACCGCGGGCAACGAGAAGATCGTCACGGTCGGGGACGACCGCACGATCCGGGTGTGGGACCGCTTCGGCAACCAGATCGACGGCACCGGTTTCGTCGAGCCCAAACCGGGCCGGGCGCGGCCGCGGATCACGCCCGACGTCGAAAGCCCGGTCGACCTGATCGGCTTCCACGACGACGTGCGCACCCTCGCCGCGGTCATCGCCGACCGCGAGACCAGCCCGCCGCTGTGCGTCGCGCTGCTGGGCCCGTGGGGTTCCGGCAAGTCGAGTTTCGTCCGCCAGGTGACCGACCGGGTGGCCGAACTGGCGCGCCGGTCCCGCGGCGACGCCGCGAACAGCGTGTTCACCGGTGAGATCCGGCAGATCCGGTTCAATGCCTGGCAGTACCACGACGACCATCTGTGGGTCGGGCTGGTGGACCACCTGTTCCGCAATCTCGGCGCGCCCGAGACGCACGCGGACGCCGGCGAGGTCCGCGCCGAACGGGAGGAGCTGCGGAACCGGCTCGCGGGGCTGAAGGCCGTCAAGGCGGATTCCCCGCTCACCTGGCGCTGGCGGCTGCTGGTCTCCGGGGTGGACCGAGCCGAACGCCGTCGGCGGAGGCTCGCCGTCGCGGGGTACGCGGTGCTGGGCGTGCTCGGTGTGGCCGCGGCGATCACCGGCTGGGCCTTGTGGCACAACGCGATCCTCGCCGCGGCGGGTGCCGTCGTCGCGCTCGGCGCCGTGCTGACCCCGGCGCTCACCACCGCCAGATCCGCGCTCGCGCCGGTCAAGTCCACATTGGACAGGCTGCGGCACGACGTCGACAAACGCGCGGAACGGTTCGAGGCCGAGGTCCGGGAGACCGAGGAACGGCTGCGGCGGCTGGACGCGGCCAGCAGGCTCGGCGATCTCATCGAGGAGGCGAAAACCGGGAGATACGGGGACTACCAAGGGGTTTTCGCCCGGGTCCGGGAAGATCTCGCGAATCTGAGCGCCGATCTGGTGGACGCCAGGGAGGAATGGCTGCGGGCGGGCGGAAAGGGCAAGCCGCCGCTGGAACGGATCGTGCTCTACATCGACGATCTCGACCGCTGTCCGCCGTCGAAGGTGATCGAAGTGCTGGCCGCGGTGCATCTGCTGCTGGCGCTGCCCGCGTTCGTCGTGGTGGTCGCGGTCGACCCGCGGTGGCTGCGGCGCTGCCTCGACCAGCACCACGAGGAACTGTTCGGCGCGGGGGAGGCGCGGCGGGCGGAGTACCTCGACAAGATCTTCCAGATCGTGTTCGCCCTGCGCCCCATGGGAACCGCGGCGGACGAGCTGATCGACGCCCTGATGCCGATCGAGGAACGGGAACCGGAGCCGTCCGAGCCCGAAGAATGGCCGGAGGACGAGAGTGTCCCCGAAGACGGTGGGACAAGGGAGGTCGTCGTCCAGGAAACGGCCCCGCCGACGTTCTACAACATGCGGCCGGACCGGTTGCGGCTCACCGAGGTCGAACGCGCTTTCGTCCACGTACTGCGGAAAAGGCTGAACACGCCGCGCGAGATCCGGAAGCTGATCAACCTCTACCGGCTCGTGCGCATCGGTATCCCGGACGCGGAACTGGCGCGTTTCGTCGACGGCCCGTACCGCGCCGTACTCGTCCTCCTGACCCTCCTGGTCGCCGATCCGGACGCCGCGCGCAAGACGTTCATCGCCCTTTCCGACGGGGAATCGTTACGGGAGGCCTTTCCACCTGAATGGCGGCTAGACGCCGAATCCTTCGATGATCTACAGGTCTACCGGAATTGGGTGGGCACCCTCGCCCGCTTCAGTTTCGAGACCTACGATCTCGTGACCGAGGAGGCGGAACCGGGAACCATGTTGTAGCTACACTTGCCCGCTACGACGGCTAGGGGGCGGCGCATGCGGAGAACAGGCTGGCTTTCGCTCGTCTTCGGCGCGCTCGTCGGGACGCTCGTGATCGTCCTGCTCGCCACGGCGGTCACCCCGCCCTCGAACGCGACCAGGCCCGACTGTGTCCGCCTCATCACCAGTTCTTCCACGGAGAAGGGTGATCTGATCGCCGAACTGGCCGAGCGGTACAACAACACCGGCCGGACGTTCGACGGCGGCCGGTGCGCGAGGGTCGAGGCGCACAAGAAGACCTCGGGTGCCACCCTCGACCTCATCGCCGATGGCTGGAACGACCTCGACCAGCACCACCCCGAGCCCCAGGTCTGGCTGCCCAGTTCGTCGCTCTGGCTCGATCTGCTGCGCCAGCGCGGAAAAGGCGAGCGGATCAAGTCCGGGCCGAAGACCTCGCTCGCGACCAGCCCGATGGTGATCGCGATGCCCGAGCCGATGGCCAAGGCGATGGGCTGGCCGGGCAAGACCCTCGGCTGGGGCGACGTACTGGAAGTGAACCGGAACGGCGGCTGGCCCTCGAAGGGCGCGGCGTACGCCCAGTGGGGGAACTTCACGCTCGGCAAGGACAACCCGCGGCGGTCGACGTCCGGGCTCGCCGCGACCATCGCGACCTATTTCGCGGCGACGGGCGGCGACTACGGCAAGATCGGCACCGCGGAGACCGTGCAGTTCGTCCGCGGGATCGAGGCGTCGGTCGCCTACTACAGCGACGATTCGGTGGCCTTCCTGAAGACGCTGTACGACGAGGACCGCAAGAAACCGACGCCCTACATCAGCGCGATGGCGATGCAGGAGCAGATGGTCTACCTCTACAACCGCGGCGTGCCGACCGGGGATCCGGCGCAGCTGAAGGCGAACCCCGTCCCGCCGCTGCGCCCGCTGGTCGCCGTCCACCCCAGGGAAGGGACGATGCTGATCGACCATCCCTTCCTGGTCACCGCGAACGCGTCCCCGGAGCAGCAGTCGGCGGCCAAGGACTTCTACGACTTCCTCCTGGAGGCCGCCCAGCAGGACCGGTTCCGTGAGCTCGGATTCCGCGACCCCGGCGGTAACGGGACCCCGGAGCTGGCCGGGGTCGTGGGCACCCAGGGAGCCCAGGAGCCGCCGAAGATCGGCGTCCCCACCGGCGAACAGATCCAGAAGATGCTGGACGGCTGGGAGTACACGCAGCGGCGGGGCCGGATCCTGCTGGTGCTGGACCTGTCCGGCTCGATGAACGAACCGTTCGACAAGAACCGCAAGGACAAGCCGTACTCCGAAAGCCGGATCGCCCTGCTGAAACCCGCGATCCGGAAACAACTCGAGTACCTGCATCCCGAAGACGAGGTCGGGCTGTGGACGTTCTCCGACGGGTACGAGGAGAAGATGCCCATCGGCAAGGTGAAGAACGTCCGCGGCCCGATGCTCGACCTGGTCGAGAACCTGACCCCGAAAGGCGATACGGCGCTGTACCAGACCGTGATGGCCGCCAACGAGAAGATGCGGCGCGAGTTCGACCCGAACCTGATCAACGCCGTCGTCTTCCTGACCGACGGCGAGAACACCGAGGCCGGGACGAAGGAGCAGGTGCTGCAGAACGTCGACGCCGAGCGGCTGGACAACTCCGTCCGCATCTTCACCATGGCCTACGGCGCGCAGGCCGACAGCCGCGTCCTCGACGAGATCGCGCAGAAGTCCAAGGCCCGCAGCTATCAGGCCGTCGACCCGCACGGCATCGACAAGATGTTCGTCAACGTGTTCAGCAACTTCTGACATGGCCGAGTACGACAACCGGCCGTTCCACGTCGTCGCGGTGGTGCTCGGCCTGATCGCCGGGATGATCGGCCGCGCGGTGACCTATCCGCATCCGCAGGCCTGGCTTTTCGGTGGTGTCGCGGCGTTGGCCGTGCTGGTCCCGGCCGAGACCGCGTTCTTTGTGCTGAACGGCAGGCGACGGAGGCCGGCGCGGGAGAAGCGCGCGCCGGAGCCCGCCGCTGCCTTCGATCACTACAGCCTGCTCGGGCGGGCGCTGACGGCCATCGAAACGGTGCGGCCCGGGGAGACGGAGCTGTCCGCCGTCTTCCGCCGGGCGGTGGCCCGGCTCGAAAACCGCAAGGACCGCAACGCTCCCGAAGTCGTCGAGCTGCGGGTGACGGTGAAACAGACCACCGAGAAGCTGGAGCGACACGCGCGGGACGAGAACCCTGATCCGGTGATGCTCGTCGAGCGGATGAGGCTGTACCGGGAAACGCTCGAAGACGCCCTCGCGGCGGTCGAACCACGGTGAGTGTTCGGTGGCGAACAGACTACGGCCGTGCGTCGTGCTGATCTGAGGGCATGCCGTTGATCGGGCGCCGGGTTGTCGAGGGCGTGGAACATGTGGTCGTACCGGTGGAGCACCGGTTCAGCCTGGAGGAGGCCGTGCTGGCGGTGATGGCCGCCAAGAGCACCGTGCGGCCCGCTCCGGGGATCAAGGTCGCTCCGCTGAAGGTGTCGGAGGTACGGTCAGCGCTGCTCTACGCGGCGAAGCACGCCGACAGACGACACCAGATCGTGGACAGCTACTTCGTCGAGGCCGAAGACGGACCGTTGCACCGGTTGGCCGAGTGGATCAGATCGGAACTGGTCCGGCTGGGCATCTTCACCACCCACGACGGTTCCGCCGCCGGATCGGGTGGCCGATTCGGTTACTCTCCGCGATAGGTGTTCACGACTGCCTGGGAGGGTGTTTCGTGGGTTTGGGCCAGGAGGCCGCCGAAGAAAGAGAACGTCCGTTCCTGGAGCGACTGGACGAACCCGTCCGCGCCCGGTTGCTGGAGATGGGCACCCCGCAGACCTACGAGGGACGGCAGGCGCTCATGCGGGCGGGCGAACCCGGCGACTTCGTCATGCTGCTGCGGCACGGCTACGTGAAGGTGACCAGCGCCGACCGGATGGGCGCGACGGTCATCCTCGACGTCGGGGTCCCCGGCGATCTGCACGGCGAGATCGCGGTGATCGCGGGCGGGATCCGGATGGCCGACGTCGTCGCCATCGAAGAAGTGCACGTCCGGCGCATCGCGGCGAGCGAGTTCAACCGGTTCCTGCTGGAACATCCGGCGGCGATGCGGGAGGTGCTCGTCAGTGTCGCCCGCCGGTTCGTGCTCGCCCAGCGGCAGCGGACCCAGTCGTGGAAACCGCAGGCGGTGGCCAGGGTCGCGACCAGATTGGACTACCTCGTCGACGTCTGTGGCATCCGGACACCCGCCGGCTGGCGGATCGGGATCCCGTTGAGCCAGGACGAACTCGCGCAGTTCATCCCGATGGGCCGGACCATGGTCGCGCAGGCACTGGACAAACTCCGGAAGGCGGGAGTGGTGGCCAGTTCGCGCCGTGCGATCACCGTCATCGACCGCGAGGCATTGCGGGTGGTCACGGAAAAAGGTGTGACTTAGCTCACTGGCGTTGACCTGCGCGAGGTCATGTTTTGTTCGGTTCCGAACAGAACTTCCGGTGAGGAGTGGGAACACTGCTTCCTGCCGCCAGTTTTCACCGATCAGGGGAGGGGTCGCAGAGATGCAGGTGCTGACCTCAGGCCGATACAACGCGCACACCCACGCCGTCCTGTCCGTCGACATCGTCGGTTCGTCGAAGGCCAGTGACGACCTGCTGGACCCGATGAAGACCGAGATGGAGACGCTGGTTTCCCGCTCGTTCACCGCAGTCGGGCTCGCGCCGGGGGAAGCGCGTCACTTCCGGGAGACCGGGGACGGGCTGATGGTCGCGTATCCGGACCACGCCGTCGGCCAGCTCTGCGAGGTCGTGTTCCACCTGGACCATCTCCTCCGGACCCGCAACCGCTACGCCCGGGTGCCGATGCGGGCGCGTGTGGCGGTCCACATGGGACCGATGGCGGACAACCACCGCTACCACCGCACGTACATCACGCTGACCAGGTTGCTGTGCGCCTCCACCTTCAACGACGCCGTGGGCTACTGGTGCCGTTCGGATCCGACGGGCGACAAGTTCGGCGCCGGGATGATCGTGTCGCAATCGGTGTGGCGCAACGTGGTCGAGCCGTTCGGGGTCGCGCTGGTCCCGCCCGCCCGCTGCGCCAGGATCAGCGTCACCACCCCGGATTTCGCGGACAGCGCGTGGATCCACCTGCCCGGCCTGGACGCGGAAGCGGTCCTCGCCGAACTGAACCCGGCCGTCGCGGTGCCGCTCGTGTTCGACCGGGTGAGCCGGTTGTCCACGACGGCCTGACCCAGACCGGGCGGTCCGGTTTCCAGGGAGGGAAAACCGTATCGCTCGCCGGTTCCCGGCCCGGTACCCCTACGCCGGGCCGGGAACCGGACCCCCGGCGCGGGGGTGGGGGCGCGGGTCATCCCCGCCGCGCCCCCACTTGCTCCGCTACTGCCGGCAGCGCTTCCCGCTGTTGACGCACTTCACCAGCTGGTTCATCAGCCGTTGCGACATGACGTTCGCGAAGTCGTCGTGGTCGGAGCGGGGATTGTGCTTCTCCTGCGCGAACGCGTCGACCGCGTACTGTCCGGCGGCCTGCACCTCCGGCGGGATGTTGTAGACGAGCGTGATCCGCAGCTGCGGCACGTTCTTGAAGCCGCGCGGGCATTTCCCGTTGCGGTCGGAGAACACGATATGCGTCCGGTGGTTCGCGCTGTCGGTGTTCTTCCCGTCCCAGCAGTTCGGGAACGAGTGGATCCGCGTGACCTTGCTGCCCCGCGGGCAGATCGGGTACAGCTCGGTGAGCCGGTCTTCGAAACCGGTGCAGGTCCAGCTCGGCCGCGCGTTGGCCGGGCCGTTGGTGCTCTGCTTGGCGTCGCCGTAGAGCACGCGCAGGAACTTCGGCATCGCGACGACGCGGCGGGCGCCGCCGCTGGTGAAGGTCAGGTCGACCTTCTCGGCACGCTGGATTTCGCCCTCGTTGTTACCGATCTCGTTGTTGTCATTGACGCCGGGCAGGTCGGCGGCGTTGCCGTCGGACTTCTTCTTCTCGGCGTCGCCCGCGGCGTTGACGTTGCTGTTGTCGCCGCCGTTGTCGAGGCCGCCCTCGCCGTTCTGCTTCACCGCGCAACCGGCGAGCTGCTCCTCGTTCTTCGCGACCGGCCTGCCCGCCTGTCGCATGGTGTCGCCGATCTGCTTGATCGACGGCTTCCGCTTGTTCTTCAGCTCGTCGAGTACCTGGGCGGCTTGTTTTCCTTGCGCCAGCTGGTTGTTCGCGTTCTCGGACTCCTGGTCGAGCTTGTCGAGATTCTCGTCGACCGCGGGCATGGCCTGGTCGGGGACCTCTTCCAGTTCACTGGCGACGTCGGGGCAATCGACCTGGGCACCGGCCTCGTCTTTGGCCGCGTTCGCGCGGTCGGCGGCGAGTTTCTCCTCGTTCGCCGCCTCGTTCTCTTCCTCTTCTTCGGTGTTGATCCGGATTACCGGCCAGAAATAGGCCGACTTGTCCCCGTTCTTGCACGTGGTGCCCGCGCGCAGCAGGCTCTTGTTGTTCGAGTCCGCGTTGGTCGACAGGTTCCCGACGTAGTCGTGCAGATGCTCGGCTCCATTGCGGACACCGGGCTGCGCGATGAAGTTGTCGCCGTTGAAGTGGCCGTTCTCGTTGCGGCCGCAGTCCACGGTGAACGTCCCTCGTGCGCCCCGTTTCGCGAGGTCGAGGTTGACGTTGTTGCCGCGGGGGACCTTCGTGATGTCGATGAAGAAGGATTTGTCCGCGCCGTCGGCCCTGGCGGCGTCGGGGGTTCCGGTCGTGTTGAGCACGACGATCCCGCCGACGGCGAGGGCGAGGGCGGTGGCGCCCGTGGCGACCTTGGTGCGGCGCGCCATGCGATGGCGGCCGGCGGTTCTTTGGTTACGGGGCATGAACTTGTTCACCTCGTTCGGTGTCGTTGCGCGGAGCCCGGGGGATGCGGCGCCGGCTGCACCGGCGTCACTGACTCCGCGTTGGCTGAAACGGCCCCGACCGACAGACGGTTCAAAACGCGACCTCGCCGTTATGCTTTCGTTACCTTGCGGCGGTGGTGATAGGCGAGTCCCAGAACGATGGTGATCGGTCCCCACAAGGCGAGCGGCGCGATGCAGATCGCGGCCAGCGTTTCCCAGGCCTCGTTGACGTAGGCGGCGTTTTCGGCGACGCCGAAGAGGGTCAGCCTCCGACCGTCACCGAGGGGGATCGAGCTGAAGAGCGCGGTGAGGATCAACCCGCCGACGACAGCGGGGACGGCGGCCGCGAGAGGCCGGATCTGTTTACCGCCGAGGAACGGGATCCACCGGGGCGCCACCTCACCCCAGCCCCGGACCAGGCCGATGGCCAGGATCGCGAGCACCTCGGAAAGCACGCTCAGCGTGAGGACGTACGGGATGCTCAACCAGAGTTCCGGCATCGCGCGATCGTGGACCTGCCCCATTTCGAAATGCACCGCGAAGGGCAGCCGCCACAGGCACGAAGGCAGCAGGAGCCAGGGGAGCGCGTAGGCCAAGCGAGTCGCCCAGCGGGGAACCGGCCGTTCCGTGTCGCTGACGGCCGGGGCGCGGTGGAGGATCTTCATGAAGTCGATCCTGTCGCCGTGCGGCACCGGAAAGATCACTCGCGCGGACAAGCGTCCTCCTTCCGGAGAGGGAGAAGGCCCGGCCTCGGGGCAGTCGAGGCCGGGCCGGTTTCCCACCGATCAGACGTCCACCTTGTCCTTGGGCTCCGCCTCGGTGGCGGTGGGACGGGCAGGCAGGAAACGCTTGATCAACGGGAAGAACAGGATCACCAGGATGATCACGTAGACCACGATCGCGAACGGCGTGTTGAACAACCCGGTCAGGCTGCCGTCGCTCAGTTGCAGCGCGCGCCGCATCTGCTGTTCGGCGGCCGGGCCGAGGATGACGCCGATGATCGCCGGCAGCACCGGCAACCCGTAGCGGCGCATCGCGAAGCCGATCAGGCCGATCACGAACATCACCAGCAGATCGAAGATGTCCGCGTTGACCGCGTACGCGCCGACGCTGGCGAAGAACAGGATGCCCGCGTAGAGGTACGGCCGCGGGATCCGCAGCAGCTTCGCCCACAGCGGCGCCAGCGGCAGGTTCAGCACCAGCAGCAGGGTCAGCCCGACGAACAGCGAGGCGATCAGGCCCCCCACCAGCGACGACTCCCGCTCGAACAGCAGCGGTCCCGGCTGGATGCCGTACTGCTGGAACGCCGCCAGCATCACGGCCGCGACCGCGGTGGTCGGCAGACCGAGCGTCAGCATCGAGACCAGCGTTCCGGCGGCGGAGGCCGACGCCGTCGCCTCCGGGCCCGCGACGCCTTCGATGGCGCCCTTGCCGAACTCGTCCTTGTGCTTCGAGAGCCGCTTTTCCGTGACGTAGGAGAGGAAAGTCGGGATCTCGGCGCCACCGGCGGGCACCGCGCCGAACGGGAACCCGATGACCGGACCGCGCAGCCACGGCTTCCACGTCCGCTTCAGATCGGCACGCGAGAGCCACGGCCTGCCGACCGGGATCGGTTTGAACGCGTTGCGCCGCAGATGCGCGGCGACCCAGAGCGACTCGCCGACCGCGAACAGCGCGACCGCCACGATCACGACGTCGATCCCGTCCGCCAGATGCAGCGAGCCGAAGGTCAGCCGCGACTGCCCGGTCATCTCGTCCAGGCCGACCAGCCCGATGGTGAGCCCGATCAGCAGTGACGCCACACCGCGGATCCGGGAACTGCCGAGCACCGAGGTGACCGCGATGAACGCCAGCACCATGATCGCGAACAGATCCGGCGCGCCGATGTCGACGGCGTGCTTCGCGATGATCGGAGCCAGCACGACCAGCGCGATCGTGCCGAGGATGCCGCCGACGAAATGCCCGATCGCGGCCGCCGCAAGCGCTTGCGCGCCCCGGCCCTTGCGGGCCATGGGGTTTCCGTCGATCGCGGCGACCACCGCCGCGCTCTCACCCGGCGTGTTGAGCAGGATCGACGTCGTCGAACCGCCGAACATCCCGCCGTAGTAGATGCCGGCGAACATGATGAACGCGCCGGTGGGCTCCAGCCCGTAGGTCACCGGAAGCAGCAGTGCCACCGCCATGGCCGGGCCGATCCCCGGCAGGACACCGATCGCGGTGCCCAGCAGTACCCCGATCGCCGCCATCGCGATATGGGTGGGGGTCAGCGCGGTGCCGAAGCCGTCGATGAGTTGCTGGAACATCAGAACACCTCCATCAACGGGCCACCGGGGAGCGGGACTCCGAGCAGGTTGTTGAAGATCAGGAAGGTCACGACCGACATGCCCGCCGCGATCAGCGGGTCACGCACCAGGTTGCGGCTGCCGAGCGCGTACGCCGCGCCCCAGAACAGGATCGCGCCCGAGATCGGGAATCCGACCAGGCCGATCAGCGCCGCGTTGGCGAGGAAGGCGCCGCACAGCAACAGCACCGTGCGCAGGTCGGCCGGCGCGGTCAGGTCGACGTCCTCGCCGCCTTCGGCCTCGCCCTTGCCACCGCGCAGCACGTCGCGCGCCAGCAGCACGGCGACGAGCAGCAGCAGCGAGCCGACCAGGATCGGCACCGCCTTCGGGCCCACCGGCCCGCGCTGGGCGAAGTCGGTGGGAATGCTCAGCGCGTCGGTGAGCACCAGGACACCGAGCACCACGAGCCCGACGCTCACCCCGAGTTCGGAGCGCTCCTTCAGCCATGTGGTCGTCATGCCAGACCCAGCTCTTTCAGCACCGTTGCCACTCGAGTGTTCTCCTCTTTGAGAAACGAGCCGAACTGCTCGCCTGGCGCGAACGCGCCGGTCCATCCGTTGCGCTGCAGGGCTTCCTGCCACTGCGGCGTCTTCTGCAACCGCTCGAACAGGCTCACCAGCTTCGCGCGGTCCGATTCGGTGATGCCGGGCGGCGCGACGATGCCGCGCCAGTTGGTGAACTTGACGTCCACGCCGGACTCCGAAAGCGTCGGCGCGTCGATTCCGGGGATCCGGTTCGCGCTGGTCACCGCCAGCACCCGGAGCGTGCCCGCCGCGATCTGGTCGCGGTACTCGCCGACCCCCGAGACACCGAACGCGACCTTGCCGCCGAGGACCGAGGCGAGCAGTTCACCGCCGCCGTCGAACTGGACGTAGTTGACCGCCTTGGGCGCGAGCCCGACAGCCTTCGCCATCAGCATCGGCGCCAGGTGGTCCGGCCCGCCGGGCGACGAACCGCCGCCGACCTGCACCGCGCCGGGGTCCTTCTTCCAGGCCTCGATCAGCTGGCCGATGTTCTGGTACGGCGAGTCCTTGCCGACCACGACGATGTCCGACTCTTCGATCAGCTTCGCCACCGGTGTGGTGTCGAGCAGCGAAGACGGCGACTTGTTCGTGAACACGCTGCCGACGACGCCGAGACCCATCGACATGACGAGCTTGCCGTTGCCGCGTTCGGCCACCGTGCGGCCGAGGCCGACCGTGCCGCCGGCGCCGGGGAGGTTGAACACCTCCGCGTTGCCGAGCAGGTCGGCGTCCTCCATGGCCTTGGTCGCGGTCCGCGCCGTGATGTCGTAACCGCCGCCGGGCGCGTTGGGCACGAGTACCCGCAACGACCGGATCTGCGAGCCCTCGTCGGCCTCGCCGCCCGGGGTGAGCAACGGTGGCACCAGCAAGACGGCGACGAGCGCCGCCGCGATGGCCAACCAGTTACTGGGCTTCACTGTGATCCCCGCCTCTCTGCCGCGTGGTTGGACATGTTGCACTCGTGTAAACAGAGATGTCTCGCTTAGACGCCTAAGGTTTCTTTTGTTCTTTGTGGTCACGCGGAGGTGGCGATGGGTGCTCGGGGTTCCTTGGCCCGCCAGCTCCTCGTGTGGCAACTGGTAGTCGTCACCTGCCTACTGTGCGCGGTGGGCGTGCTGGCCGTCGTCCAGGCGGGGAACAACTTCCGCACGACCGAGGGACGCCGGGCGCTTTCGGTCGCGGAGAGTGTCGCCGCGCAGGGTGTCGTGGGCGACCTCGAGAACGGTCCGTACGAGCTGAACGCGCCCGCGGAGACCGCGCGAAGCCTGTCCGGGGTCGATTTCGTCGTGATCGCGGGAGCGGACCGTTATGTGCTCGCGTCACCTGATCCGGGCCAGGTGCGGACGCTGCTCGACATCGGCGAGAGCACCGTCCTCTCTGGACGGTCTTGGGTCGGCGAGCTCGGCGGTTCGATCGTGGCGCATGTCCCGGTGCTCGACGAAAAGGGCGGCAAGGTGGTCCGCATGGTCGCGGCGGGCTCGAAGTCGCCGGGCTTCTTCGCCGGTGTGCTCGATTCGCCGGACAACGCCCTGCGGGTGCTGGGGGTCGCGCTGGTGATCGGGGTGAGCGGTTCGCTGCTGCTCGCGCGGCGCGTGAAGAACCAGACGCTCGGCCTGGAGCCGCACGAGATCACCGCGCTGGTCGAGAACCGGGAGGCGCTCCTGCACGGCATCAAGGAGGGCGTCGTCGGCCTGGATCCGCAGCACCGGATCATCCTGGTGAACGATCAGGCCCGCGAACTGCTGGCGCTCCCGGAGGACGCCGTCGGCCGGTCGGTCGAAGACCTCGACCTCAACGAGCGGATCCGCGACCTGCTCACCGGCCGCGCGACCGGTGCCGACCAGATCGTGTTGCGGCAAGGGAAGGTGCTGACGCTGAACCGAATGCCGATCGACGTGCGAGGAGCCGTCGTCACCCTGCGGGACCGCACCGATCTGATGACCCTGCGGGACGAACTCGACGCCAGCAGGCACGCGACCGACACGTTGCGGGCGCAGGCGCACGAGTTCAGCAACCGGCTGCACACCATCTCCGGGCTGCTGGAACTCGGGGAATACGAAGAGGTTCGCGGCTACGTCAGCCGGATCAGCTCGGCGCAGGGGGAGTGGCGCGCGGAGGTCGGCTCCCGGGTCGGCGACCCGGCGGTGGCGGCGCTGCTGATCGCGAAGGCGTCGCTCGCCGCGGAACGCGGGGTCGGGCTGCGCATGGCCCCGGACAGCGAACTGGACCGCGTCGAGGACGCCCTTTCCACGGATTTGGTGACAGTGCTGGGAAATCTCGTCGACAACGCCCTGGACGCGCTGGGCGGGGAACAGGGCTGGATCGAGGTCGGGGTGTGGCAGGAGGAGGACGAAGTGCGCGTGGAGGTCCGTGACTCCGGGCCGGGGGTCGCCCCGGAGATCGCGGAGGAAGTGTTCGAGCACGGCTTCACCACCAAGGCCGCCGCGCACGGCCAGCGCGGCCTCGGGCTCGCGCTGATCCGGCAGGCGTGCGTGCGGCGGGGCGGTTCCGTCGAAGTGCACAACTCCGGCGGCGCGGTGTTCACGGCGAGGCTGCCGCGATGATCAAGGTGCTCGTCGTCGACGACGATTTCATGGTCGCGAAAGTCCACAGTGGATACGTCACGCGCACGGAGGGGTTCGCGGTGGTCGGTGTCGCGCACACCGGCGCCGACGCGCTCCGCCTGGCACGGGAACTGAAACCGGATCTGGTGCTGCTCGACGTCTACCTTCCCGATCTCGACGGGCTTTCGGTGTTGCGGGAACTGCGCGCGACCGAGGACGTCGACGTCATCCTCATCACCGCCGCGACCGACGTCGAAACCGTGCGGCAGGCGATGCGGGGCGGTGTCCTGCACTATCTGATCAAGCCGTTCGAGTACGCGTCGCTGCGCGATCAGCTCACCCATTTCGCGTCGCTGCACCAGCGGCTGGACCGGCTGGACGAGGCCGGTCAGGCCGACGTCGACCAGGTCTTCGGTGCGCGGCCGAGCGCGAAACCCGTGTTGCCCAAGGGACTCACCGTCCAGACCGCGCGGCTGGTGGAGACCGCGCTGCGGGGCGCGTCCGGCGGGATGTCCGCGAGCGAATGCGCCGAGGCGACCGGCGTCGCACGGGTGAGCGCGCGCCGGTACCTGGAGCATTTCGTGGCGACCGGTAAGGCGGAGGTCACCCTGAAGTACGGCGGGACCGGACGCCCCGAACGGCGCTACCTCTGGTCCTGACGCATTTCGTCCTCTAAATGCGAGTCGTCAGCAGCCTCGCCCGGCGCTGATGTGTCGCGAAAGCCACTTTCGGGACATCAGACGTCGCGAAAGTGGCTTTCGCGACGCTTCCCCGGGCGGCGGGCTCGCGTGTGCGCCGGTCACGACTCACCGGACCGACGCACCGCCCTCCCGCATTTCGTCCTCTAAATGCGGGAAGTGAGAAGGTCGTTGAGGGTGCCGTAGTCCACGGAATCCTCGAGACGCGAGTACGTGCCGGTCGAGAAGAGCTCCCGGGCGCTTTCCCGCACGACGGCGTACGCGGCCTGGCTGATACCGGAGCCGACGCTCACCCGCGCGACCCCGAGCCCGGCTAGTTCCTTGACACTCGGCGCGCCAGGGTGGGCCATCACGTTCACCGGCGCGTCGATGCCCTCGACGAGCGCGGCGATCACGGCGGGGTCGGTGGCGCCGGGGACGAAGATCCCGTCCGCGCCCGCCGCGAGGTAGGCGGCGGCGCGCTCCAGCGTCTCCGGCACCCCGCCAAGCCCGCGGAGGAAGGTGTCGATCCGGGCGTTGACGAAGACCTCGTCGCTCGCCGCGCGGGCCGCCGCGATCCGCGGGACGACCTCTTCGGGTGGTCGCGGGCCGTCCTCGATGTTGATGCCGGCCGCGCCCGCCGCGACCACCGCGGCGACGGTCTCGGTGACGCCGCCGGGTGTGTCCGCGTAGCCGCCTTCGATGTCCGCGGTCACCGGAACCGTTGTCACGCGGGCGATCCTGGCGATCAGGTCCACCGCGAGTTCGCGTCCGAGGCGGTCACCGTCGGGGGCGCCGAGGCTCCACGCCACCCCGGCACTGGTGGTGGCGATCGCCGCGGCGCCCGCGTCCTCGACGAGCCGGGCGCTCGCGACGTCCCACGCGTTGGCGAGCACCAGCGGGTCGGACGGGACGTGCAGGGAACGGAACAGCCGGGCGGTTTCGCTTGTCATGGCGTCAGTCCAGCAGCTAGGCGACATCCTGGTCTGGCGGATTCGCGACATCGACGTCGGCGCGGAGCCCGGCGATCAGCCGCGCGAGACCGTATTCGAAGGAGGCGGCCGGGTCCTCGTCGTGGTCGCCCTCGGCGTGCTGTTGTTCGTCGATCGCGCAGCCGAGCGTGTACCGGCTGATCGCGAGGATCGCGTGCGTCGCGTCCTCTTCGGTGAAACCCGCTCGTAGCAACGGTTTGATCAGCGGCGTCATCGCCGATCGGTCGGTCGGGCGGGAGCCGGCGTGCAGGCGTGCGCCGTCCCGGTAGGACAGCAGGGTGCAGCGGATGGTGCGGGCGCGCCGGGCCAGCCACTCGCCCCAGTCGTCCATCGCCGAGGGATCGTCGAGCGGGGCGAGCCGGTCGTCCAGCATGGTTTCGGCCATCTGGTCGAGCAACGCCTGCTTGCTCTCGAAATGCGTGTAGAGCGCGGGACCGCGCACGCCGAGCTTCTCCCCGAGCTTGCGCAGGCTCAATCCGTCCAGCCCGACCTCGTCGAGGAGTTCCAGTGCGGCTCGGACGTACCCGTCCCGTCTCACGACCATGCGCACACCTTCGCCGGTCCGTATCGGAGTTGACAACTCGACCGGATCTTATCACCGTTAATATCTTAACGTCGATAAGATCGGCAGGTAGGATGATCGGAAGTTCCCTGGCCGACATCGAATCGTCCACAGTGGACTGACGTTTCGCCGGTGGGTTTCTTCCCGTCCGATACGCCCCGAAGGTTCCGAGTGGCATTCGGGACAGCGGGTGGACAACGCCGTAGGCTCAGGTGAATGAGCACGGCATCCACCTCGGAGCATCCGATGGTCGAAACCCGGCACCAGACCCAGCTGCTCACCCTGCTGCGGGATGAAGGACCGATGTCCCGGGTCGAACTGGGGGAGCGGCTGGAGCTGCCGCGCGCCCGGGTGGGGGCCGAGGTCGCGCGGCTGGCCGAGGTCGGCCTCGTCGAGACGGCCGGACCGTCGGCGAGCCGTGGCGGCAGGCGGTCCACGCTGGTGCGGCTCGCGGGAGACCTGCGGGTGCTGTCGGTGGACGTCGGCGCGACGTCGGTCGGGGTCGCGCTCACCGACGCTTCGTGCGAGGTGCTGGTGCACACCGTCGAGGACTGCGACGTCCGGCAGGGGCCGCACGCCGTGCTGAAACGCGTGGTCGCGCTGGCGGAGAAGATCCGCGAAGAGGCGCCGGGCAAGCTGATCGCCGCCGGGATCGGCCTTCCCGGCCCGGTGAGTTTCGCCGAGGGTATGGCGGTCGCGCCGCCGATAATGCCCGGCTGGGACCGGTTCTCCGTGCGCGACCATCTCGGCGGGTTGCTGCGCTGCCCGGTCACCGTCGACAACGACGTGAACTCGATGGCGCTCGGGGAGCGGCACGCCGGGGTCGCGCGCTCCATCGACGACCTGGTGTTCGTCAAGATCGGTACCGGCATCGGCTGTGGGATCGTGCTGGGCGGCAAGGTGTATCGCGGCGTCGCCGGCACGGCGGGCGACATCGGGCACATCCGCCTCGACGACTACGGGCCGACCTGCGCCTGCGGTGAGACGGGCTGTCTCGAGGCGTACTTCGGCGGCGCCGCGCTGGCCCGCGACGGGCTGACGCTGGCGCGAAGCGGCCGCTCGACGTACCTCGCCGACGTCGTCGCGGCCCGCGGCGCGATCACCGCGCAGGACGTCGGCCGCGCGGCGGCGTCGGGCGATTTCGGCGCGGTCAACCTGATCCGCGACGGCGGGCGCCGGCTCGGGCAGGTCGTCGCCTCACTGGTGAGTTTCGTGAACCCGGGCATGGTCGTGATCGGCGGCGGCGTGGCGCAGCTCGGACATCAGCTGCTCGCCGAGATCCGCAGCTCGGTCTACCGGCGGTCGCTGCCGCTCGCGACCGGGAACCTGCCGATCGTGCTGTCCGAACTGGGCGACACCGCGGGCGTCATCGGGGCCGCCTGGTCCGCCACGGACCGGGCCTTCACGCTGAGCAGCTGACCCACCCGGCCCACCCCTTGCGGCACGTTGGGCACTCACCTGATTCCGATTAGTAACGTCAAGATCGTGCAGACTTTCGATTGAAAAGTACAAAAGTCTGCACCGAACCGGACGGCTATTCGGGTGACGGAGGGCTTTAGTCGACATTTCTGTCCTGTTGTCACCTTGACGGGTGACGGGCGCCACCCTACTTTCGCTGGCTAAGTAACAAAGTTTGTTACGGCCGATTCGTAAGTGAGGCGTCGTCAGATGAGGCAGTGTGGCCGCGACTGAACCCGGGCAGCTCGACCCGGTCAGCCCACGCACCGCGAACCTCGCCGCGCTCCTGCGGGCGTTGCGCGCGGGGCCGCTCTCGCGCACCCAGCTCGCGGCGCGCTGCGGACTCACCAAGGCGGCCGTCTCCGGGTTGATCACCGAGCTGTCCGAACGCGGTCTCGTCCGCTCGGCCGGACTCCAGGGCGGCGGCAACGGCAGGCCCAGCCAGCTGGTCGAGCTGAACGGCGCCAGCGCCTGTGGGCTCGCGCTCAGTGTCGAGGCCGACCGCTTCGCCGCCGTCGTCACGAATCTCGACGGCCGAGTCGTCGCCGAACGCACCGAAACCGCCGACGTCGCCGCGCTCGGGCTGCACCGGAGCATGGACGAACTCGCCTTCCTCGCCCGGACCGTGCTGCTCGACGACCAGCCGGTCGGGGTCACCGTCTCGGTGCCAGGCCTGGTCGATTCGGCCGCCGCCGTGCTGCGGTTCGCGCCGACCCTGCGCTGGCGCGACGCCGAGATCGCCGACCTCCTCGCCGCCCGGCTCGGGCTGCCCGCGGACGCCATCGCCGTCGACAACGAGGCCAACCTCGGCGCGATCGGCGAGGCCGTCGCCGGAGCGGGCCAAGGCGTGCGGGAGCTCTTCTACCTCAGCGGCGGCACGGGCGTCGGCGGCGGACTCGTGTCCGGCGGCGCGATCCTGCGCGGTGCCAGGGGTTTCGCGGGCGAGGTCGGGCACATCACCGTCGACCCGTCCGGCGAGCAGTGCCAGTGCGGCCGGGTCGGCTGCCTGGAGACCAAGGCCGGGCTCAACGCGGTCCTGCGCGGCGCGGCTTCGCCCGGCGACCCGCTGCACGATCCCGCCCTGGGCGTCGACGGCCGGGTCGGGCTGCTCAAGCACCGTGTGCAGCGCGGTGACCAGCGCGCGGTCGTCGCGGTCTCGGAACTCGGGGTCGCGCTCGGCATCGCGGTGTCCACTGTGGTCGATGTACTCGACCCGGACGTCGTCGTGCTCGGTGGCTACTTCGCCGAACTGGGGGAATGGCTGGTCGAGCCGGTGCGCCGCGAGCTGTCCGCGCGTCCGCTCGGCCACGAGCCGGCCTGCCGCGTCGAGCCGTCCCCGCTGGGCACCACCGCCCCGCTGCGCGGCGCCGCGCATCTCGCCACTGAACGGCTTTTCGCCGACCCGACATTAGTTCCTTTCGAGACCGAGGAGGCTCCGGCATGACCCTGCTCTCCGTCCGGGGGATCGTGAAGACCTTCCCGGGGGTGCGTGCGCTCGACGGGGTTGACTTCGACGTCGAACCCGGTGAGGTGCACTGTCTCCTCGGCCAGAACGGCGCGGGCAAGTCCACGCTGATCAAAACGCTCGCCGGCGCGCATCGCCCCGACGGCGGCGAGATCTTCTGGCAGGGCGAACCGGTCACGCTGCCCTCGCCGGTCGCCGCGCTGAAGATCGGCATCGCGACCATGTACCAGGAACTCGACCTGGTGCCCGGGCTTTCCGTGGCGGACAACATCTTCCTCGGCCGTGAGCGCGCGTCGTTCGGGTTCACGCGGATCAGCGAGTCCCGCGCGATGGCCGCGAAACTCATGGCCAGGCTCGGTCACCCCGAGATCGCGCCGTCGACCGAGGTCGGCAAGCTCTCCGCCGCGGGCCAGCAGCTGGTCTCGATGGCGCGGGCGCTCGCGTACGACGCGAAGCTTCTGGTGATGGACGAGCCCACAGCGGCCTTGGCGGGGGAAGAGGTCGACAACCTGTTCCGCATCGTCGGCGAGCTGACGGCCGAAGGTGTCGCGATCATCTACATCTCCCACCGGCTCGAAGAACTGCGCCGGATCGGCCACCGCGTCACCGTGCTCAAGGACGGCAAGACCGTCGCCACCGGCCTCGACGCCAAGGAGACGCCGACCTCCGACCTCGTCGCGCTGATGGCGGGCCGCAAGGTCGAAACCGTGTTCGGCCCGCGCCACCAGGAGCACGTGGACCCGGACCGCGAGGTCCTCAAGGTGGAGAACCTGACCACCGTCGGCGAATTCGAGAACGTGAACTTCACCGTGCACGCCGGCGAGGTCGTCGGGATCGCGGGCCTCGTCGGCTCGGGACGCAGCGAGCTGCTGGAGACGATCTTCGGCGCGCGCAAGCAGGACACCGGCACGGTGTCGGTCGACGGCGAACCGGTCCGGCCCGGCAGCGTGTCCGCGGCGGTCAAGGCCGGGATCGGGCTGGCGCCGGAGGAACGCAAGAGCCAGGGCCTGCTGCTGGACCTGCCCGTCGTGCACAACGTGACCCTGGCGAGCCTGAGCAAATACGCGACGTTCGGGTTCACCGAGCGGGGCAGGGAACTCGACGACGCCGGGGAAAGCCTGCGGCGCCTCGATCTCCGGCCCGCCGACCCGCACCGCATCATCCGCACGCTGTCCGGCGGCAACCAGCAGAAGGCGGTGCTCGCCCGCTGGCTGGTCCGGGGCTGCCGGGTCCTGCTGCTGGACGAGCCGACGCGCGGGGTCGACGTCGGCGCGCGGGCGGAGCTGTACCGGTTGATCGAGGAACTGGCCGCGACCGGGGTCGCGATCGTGCTCGTCAGCAGCGAGATCCCCGAAGTGCTCGGACTGTCCGACCGGGTGCTGGTGCTGCGTGAAGGACGTGTCCTGGCTGAAAAGCCGTCTGCGGAGCTGACAGAGGCGGATGTGCTCGACGTGATTCTCGAGGGGAGTGCGGCGTGACCGACCAAGCCGAATCGGTGCGTACGGGACCCGCCGTGGAACCTGTACGACCCAAGGAAAAGCGAAAGTTCTCGATCGACACCCGGCTGCTCGGGCTGGGCGGGGTGCTGGTGATCCTGTGCATCGTCGGGCAGGTGACCAGGCCCGACCAGTTCTTCACCGACGGCAACATCTCCACGATCCTGCGGCTCGCCGCGGCCATCGGGGTGGTCAGCGTCGGGATGACGTTCGTGATCATCGCCGGCGGCATCGACCTCTCGGTCGGGTCGATCGTGGCGCTCTCCAGTGTCTGGCTGACCACGTTGGCCACCCAGTCCTACGGCCCGTTCGTGATGATCCTTTGTGGACTCCTGGTGGGCCTCGGCTGCGGTCTGATCAACGGGATCCTGGTGTCCTACGGGAAGATCGTGCCGTTCATCGCCACACTGGCGATGTACGTCTCGGCCCGCGGGCTCGCGGAACGCATCAGCGGCCGCCGCACGCAGGTGGTGTCGGAGGCGGGGTTCCTCGACTTCTTCCGCGGTGACCTGCTCGGCATCCCGGTGCTGATCTGGATGTTCGCGCTGGTGTTCGTGGTCGGCTGGGTGCTGCTGAACCGCACCACGTTCGGCCGCCGCACCTTCGCCGTCGGCGGCAACGCCGAGGCGTCGCGGCTGGCCGGTATCAACGTCAAGCGGCACACCGCGCTCGTCTACGGCGTCGCGGGCCTGTGCTGCGGTATCGCGGCGCTGATGGTCGTCGCCCGCACCACCGCGGGCGCCTCGACCAACGGCATGCTCTACGAACTCGACGCCATCGCGGCGGTCGTCATCGGCGGCACGCTGCTCACCGGTGGCCGCGGTTCGCTCATCGGCACCCTGATCGGCGTGCTGATCTTCACCGTGCTGTCCAACATCTTCACGCTCAACAACCTGGACACCGACATCCAGAACATCGCCAAGGGCGTGATCATCGTCCTGGCCGCGCTACTGCAGTTCCGCTCCGTGAAAAAGACAAAGACGAGTACTTAGTGGGGTCGTGAGTGGCGTTTCGGGTTAGAACCCGAAACGCCACTCACGACCACCTGGACCACCGCCGTCACCGTGGATGGAGAGTCGTCATGACCGAACAATCCCTGCATCGCCGTCGTTTCCTGCTGGGAGGCGCGGCCGTCGGAGCGGGCGCGCTGCTGACCGCGTGCACCTCGAACGAGGCACCGGCGCAGAACAACGCGGCCAACGTGGCCAACGCCGGGGCCAACTCGCAGCCCGGAACGCCCGTCACCATCGGGTTCTCGGCGCCTGCCGCGGACCACGGCTGGATGGCGGCCATCACCAAGAACGCCCGCGCGCAGGCGCAGAAGTTCAGTGAGGTCACGCTCAACGCGACCGAGGGCACCAACGACGTCAACCAGCAGATCTCCCAGGTGGAGACCTTGATCAACGCCAAGGTCAACGTCCTGGTGATCCTGCCGTTCGACGGCAAGGCGCTGACCGCGGTCGGCCAGCAGGCGATGGACGCCGGGATCCAGGTGATCAACCTGGACCGCGTCTTCGACACCCCGCTCGCGTACCGCACCTGGATCGGTGGCGACAACTACCGCATGGGCGTCAACGCCGGGAACTACATCGCCCAGCAGATGAAGGCGAAGAACATCGCCAGCCCGGTGATCGGCGAGGTCGCGGGGATCGACTCGCTGCCGCTGACCCAGGAACGCAGCAAGGGGTTCAAGGACGCCTTGGCGCGTCAGGGTTTCCAGGTGGGACCGCGCGTCTCGGCGCAGTTCACGCCGGAGTCGGGCGAGCAGCAGACCTCGAACCTGCTGCAGTCGGCGTCCAAATTGGACGCTCTCTGGAACCACGACGACGACCAGGGTGTCGGCGTCATCGCGGCGATCAACAACGCCAACCGCAAGGACTTCCTGATGGTCGGCGGCGCGGGTTCGAAGAACGCGATGAACCTGATCAAGTCCGACGCCGAGCCGCTGAAGGCGACCGTGCTCTACAGCCCGTCGATGGCGTCCACGGCGATTTCGCTCGCGCGTCTGCTCGGCCAGGGCAAGGGGGCGGGCGACTTCGCCGAGCACGAGATCCCCGCCGAGATCACCACGTACTCCGCGGTGGTCACCAAGGAGAACGTCGACAAGTACATGGACGTCGGCTTCGACTCGTAAACCCGCGTACCCGACACAAGCACGCGCATCTAGGAGGGGCATGAGCACGGCAAAGGAAACGATCGGGATCGGCATGGTGGGCCACGCGTTCATGGGTGCGGTGCATTCGCACGCGTGGCGCAGTGTGCACCGGTTCTTCGCGCCACCACTGATCCCGAGACTCGCCGTGCTCGGCGGCCGCGACGAGGTGCGGGCGAAGACCGCGGCCGAACGGTTCGGCTGGGAGGACGTCGAGACGGACTGGCGTGCGCTGATCGCCCGCGACGACGTCGACCTGGTCGACATCTGCACGCCGGGCGACAGCCACGCCGAGATCGCGATCGCCGCGCTCGAGGCCGGGAAACACGTGCTGTGCGAGAAGCCGTTGGCCAACACTCTCGCCGAGGCCGAAGCGATGGCCGAGGCGGCGGCGAAGGCGCGGGCCAACGGCGTCCGGTCGATGGTGGCGTTCAACTACCGCCGGGTGCCCGCGCTCGCGCACGCCAGGAAACTGGTCGCGAGCGGGGCGCTCGGCGAGATCCGCCACGTGCGGTCGGTGTATTTGCAGGACTGGCTGTCGGACGCGCAGGCGCCGATGACCTGGCGGCTGCACAAGGACAAGGCGGGCTCGGGCGCGCTGGGCGACCTCGGTGCGCACATCGTCGACGCGGCCCAGTTCGTCACCGGCGAGACGATCACCGGGGTTTCCGCGCTGACCAACACCTTCGTCAAGGAGCGGCCGGACGGTGATGGCGGCACCGGCCAGGTCACCGTCGACGACACCGCGCTGTTCCTCGGCCGGTTCACCGGCGGCGCGGTCGCGAGTTTCGAGGCGACCCGGTTCGCGCTGGGCCGCAAGAACGCGATGCGGCTGGAGATCAACGGTTCGAAGGCGAGCCTCGCGTTCGACTTCGAGTCGATGAACGAACTGTCCTTTTTCGACGGTGGCCAGCCCGCCACCGAGGCGGGGTTCCGCCGGATCCTGGTCACCGAACCCGAGCATCCGTACGTCGGGGTGTGGTGGCCGCCGGGGCATCTCCTCGGCTACGAGCACACCTTCACCAACGAGGTCGCCGATCTGCTCACCGCGATCGGCGACGGCACGGATCCCGAACCGTCCTTCGAGGACGGGTTGAGGGTTCAGCAGGTCTTGGCCGCGGTCGAGCGCAGCGCGTCCGACGACGCGCGATGGACCGCTGTGCCCGCCGTCACCACGAAGGGGAGTAACTGAGCGAGAGATCCAGCCGAAAGTCGCATGACGACTATCACTGCGACTTGGTTCGATCCGAAACATCCGACCATCGGAGGTTGGTGTTCTCGGGCTGGGAAAGGTGGAGGAAATGCCTGCTCACGAGCGTACGGGCGTCTGGTTGATCGGGGCGAGGGGGTCGGTGGCCACCACGGCCGCCGTCGGGCTCCTCGCGCTGCGCGCTGGGGTGACCGGCGGTGGCGGCTGCGTCACCGAGCTGCCCGCGTTCGCCCGGGTTCCGTTGCCGGGCTGGGACGATCTGGTCCTCGGCGGGCACGACATCGCGCATACGCCGCTGGAGAAGCGGGCCGAGCAGCTGGCGCACGCCGGCGTGTTCGGGCACGCGGTGTTCGCCGCGGTCCGGTCCGGGCTGGCCGAAGTGGACGCCGAGATCCGCGACGGTTACCACCCGGCGGCGCACACCGGTGCCCAGGCCGACGCGGCCGCCCGGCTGACGGCGGACATCCGGGCTTTCGCCGACCGGCACGACCTCGCGCGGGTCGTGGTGGTCAACGTGTCCTCCACCGAGGCCCCGTGCCCCCACCTGCCCGAACACGACGACCTCGACGCGTTGGAAGCGGCTTTGGTGGATCCGGCACGGGCGGTGCTCCCGCCGAGCTCCCTGTCGGCTTACGCGGCGCTGAAGGCTGGAAGCCCGTACGTCGAGTTCACGCCGTCCGCCGGGGTCACCCTGCCCGCGCTGCGGCAGCTCGCTGAACGGGAAGGCCTGCCGTACGCGGGTTGCGACGGCAAGACCGGCGAGACGCTGCTGCGCACGGTCCTCGCGCCGATGTTCAGCGCGCGGGCGTTGAAGGTCCGCTCCTGGGCGGGCACCAACCTGCTGGGCGGCGGCGACGGCGAGACCCTCGCCGACCCGGTGACCGCGAACAGCAAGCTGGAATCCAAGGCCCGCGGGCTCGCGGCGCTGCTCGGCGAGGACGTCACCGCGCCGCTGCACATCGACAACGTGCCCGACCTCGGCGAGATCAAGACCGCGTGGGACCACGTGTCGTTCGAGGGTTTCCTCGGCGCGCGTATGAGCCTGCAGTTCACCTGGACCGGCTACGACTCCGCGCTCGCGGCGCCGCTGATCCTCGACCTCGCGAGGCTGGTGACCGCGGCGCACGCCGGTGGCCAGAGTGGTGCGCTGACCGAGCTCGGCTTCTTCTTCAAGGATCCGCTGGGCAGCGACGAACACCGGTTCGCCGAGCAGACCGCCCGCCTGATCGCCTGGGCGGGAACCCTGTGAAGGCTTACGTGGAGCTCGTGCGGGCGCCAGCCGCGTTGACGGTGCTCGGCGACACGGTCGCCGGATCCGCCGCGGCGGGGCTCAAGATGACCGGGCGACGGCTGCTGCTGCCGTTGTCCTCGGTCGCCTTCTACTGGGCCGGGATGGCCCTCAACGACTGGGCGGACCGGAAGCTCGACGCCGTGGAGCGTCCCGAGCGGCCGATCCCGTCCGGGCGGGTGAGTGCCGGCGCGGCGCTCACCACCGGGGCCGCGCTGACCGCTGCCGGGCTCGGCCTGGCGGCGCTCGGCGGCGGTCGCCGGTCGATGCGGGTCGCGGTCCCGCTCGCGGCGGCGGTGTGGGCCTACGACACCGTGCTCAAACCGACGCCGGCCGGGCCGGTGGCGATGGCGGCCTGCCGCACGCTCGACGTCCTGCTGGGCGCTGGTGACTCGCCGAAGAAGGCGGCCACCGCCGCGGCGGCCGTCGGCGTCCACACGCTCGGCGTCACGGCGTTGTCCACCGGGGAAGTGCACGGCGCGAACCCGGCGACCGCCCGGGCGGCACTGGCCACCAGCTGCGCGGCGACAACGTTGGCATTGACCGGACCGGCACGTGGGGGCTGGCATCGCGCGGCCTCGATGGCGGCCGGTTCGGGCTACGCGGGCCTGGTCGGAAGGGCGCAGGCGGACGCCGTCCGCGACCCGTCGGCGAAGTCCGTGCGCTCGGCGACGAAATCCGGCATCCACGGCATGGTCCCGCTGCAGGCGGCGGTCACGGCCAAGGGCTCGGTACTGGGGGCGGCGCTGGTCGCCGCCGCACTCCCGATCGCCCGCAAGCTGTCGAGGAAGGTGAGCCCCACATGACGTTTTCCCTCGGATACGGCACCAACGGCTTTTCCAACCACCGCCTCGACGACGCGCTCGCGGTGATCGCCGACCTCGGCTACACCGGGGTGGCGCTGACGCTGGACCACGACCATCTCGACCCGTTCGCCGACGATCTGGCGCGGCAGGTCGACCACGTGGCCTCGCGGCTTTCGGCGCTCGGCCTGAACCGCGTCGTGATCGAGACGGGCGCGCGGTACCTGCTCGACCCGTGGCGCAAGCACTCGCCGACGCTGCTTTCGGACGATCCCGCGTTGCGGATCGACTTCCTGGCACGGGCCTTGCGCATCGCCGGGGATCTCGGCGCGGATTGCGTCTCGTTCTGGTCCGGAGTGTCCACTGTAGACAATGATCTTGCCTGGTCCAGGTTGCGTGACGGCGTCGCGGCGGTCCTGGAACACGCCGCGCGGCTGAACGTGCGGCTGGCGATGGAACCCGAGCCCGGCCACCTCGTGCAGCATCTGGGCCAGGTCCTGGACCTGCGCAAGGAACTCGGCGAGCCGGAGCTGTTCGGGGTCACGCTCGACGTCGGGCACTGCGTCGCGGTCGAGCCGGTCAACGCGGCCGAATGCGTCCGCCTCGCCGGTCCGCTGCTGTGGAACGTGCAACTCGACGACATGCTGCCGAGGGTCCACGAACACCTGGAGTTCGGCGACGGACATCTGGATCTGCCGGGGACGCTCGCCGCACTGGCGGAGATCGGCTACACCGGGCTGGCCGCGGTCGAACTGCCCCGGCACAGCCACGCCGCGCCGGACACCGCGCGCCGGGCGTTCGAGGCGCTGACCGCAGCGATGCCGCAGACGTGGTCGGCCAAGGCGGAACGCCGGATCCGGGAGAAGCCGTCGGTGATCGGCTCGCTCTTCCCGGCCGTCGGCCGTGAGGTCGGCCGCGAGGCGCTGCGCCCGGACACCGACCCGCAGGGGCTCATCCACGGCACCGTCGACGACCGGGCGAGGGTCCGGCTCGTGAAGGTGCTGGCCGACGTCCTCGACGACGCCGCGCTGGCCACGGAACTGCACGATCTCTACCGCTACGGCGACGACGCCGAGCGGCGCGGGGTCCTGCGGGCGCTCAACGCGCTGGAGTTCCCGGGCGCCGAGGTCACCGACACCGGCATCAGGCTGGTCGAAGACGCCTTGCGCGCCAACGACATCAGGCTGGTCGCGGCCGCGATGGGGGCTTTCGCCCGGTTCCTGGACGACCACACGTGGCGCCACGGCGTCCTCAAATGCGTCTTCGTCGGGGTGCCGCTGGCCGCCGTCGCGGACCTCACTTCCCGCGCGGACGACGAGCTTCGAAGAATGCTCGCCGATTTCGCCGACGAACGCAGGGCGGCCGGACGTGACGTTCCCGCCGACGCCCTCTCATTGCTCAAGGAAGGCCGCTGACCGTGCGTATCTTCGATCCCCACATCCACATGTCCTCCCGGACCACCGACGACTACGAAGCCATGTACGCGGCCGGTGTCCGCGCGCTGGTCGAGCCCGCGTTCTGGCTGGGGCAGCCGCGTACCAGCGTCGGCTCCTACACCGACTACTTCGACGCGCTCATCGGCTGGGAACGGTTCCGTGCCGCCCAGTTCGGCATCCGGCATCACTGCACGATCGCGCTGAACCCCAAGGAGGCCAACGACCCCCGCTGCCGCGAGGTGCTCGACGTGCTCCCGAGGTATCTGGCGAAGGACGGCGTGGTGGCGGTCGGCGAGGTCGGCTACGACTCGATGACCAAGGAAGAGGACGAGGTCTTCTCGCAGCAGCTGGCGATGGCGCTGGAGCACGACCTCCCGGTGCTCGTGCACACCCCGCACCGCGACAAGCTGGAAGGCACCAAGCGCACCCTCGACGTGGTACGGGAGGCCGGAGTCGCGCCCGAGCGCGTGGTCGTCGACCACCTCAACGAGGTCACCGTCAAGCTGGTCAAGGATTCCGGTGCCTGGATGGGTTTCTCCATCTACCCGGACACCAAGATGGACGAGCACCGGATGGTCGAGATCCTGCGCCAGTACGGGCTGGACAACATGATCGTCAACTCGGCCGCCGACTGGGGCCGGTCCGATCCGCTGAAGACCGCCAAGACCGGGCAGGCGATGCTCGACGGCGGTTTCACCGAGGCCGACGTCGACAAGGTGCTGTGGCAGAACCCGGTCGACTTCTACGGGCTCAGCGGCAGGCTCACGCTCGACCCGCTGCCCGGTTTCACCGGCGAGGCCGTGACTTTCGAGGGCAACTCGGTGCTGCGAGGTGCCCGCAAATGATCTCCTACTGTACGAACGTCCACCCCGCCGAAGACGTCGACGGCATCGTCGCGCAGCTGGAGCGATACGCGCTCCCGGTGCGCGAGCGGCTGGGCGCCGATCGGCTCGGCGTCGGACTGTGGCTTTCCGCGCCGGTCGCGCGCGGGCTCGCCGAAGACGCCGGAGCACGCAAGCGTTTCCGCGCCGAACTCGACGCCCGCGGGCTTTCGGTGTACACGCTCAACGCCTTCCCGTACGGCGGTTTTCACGACGACGTCGTCAAGCACGCGGTCTACCGTCCTGAGTGGACGAACCCGGACCGGGTCGCGTACACGATCGACTGCGTGAACGTGCTGTCCGATCTCCTCGCCGAGGATGCTTCCTACGGCAGCATATCGACGCTGCCGTTGGCTTGGCGTGAACCATGGAACGAACAGGACGACCGCCGCGCGGCCGAAGCCTTCGGCGAGGTCGTCCGTGCAATCGGTGACCGGCCGATCAAACTGGCGGTCGAACCGGAGCCCGGCTGTGTGCTCGACACCGTGGCCGACGCGCTGGGCTGGCTTTCCGGCCGTGTCGACCCGGAGCACGTCGGGCTGTGCCTGGACACCTGTCATCTCGCGGTGTCGTTCGCCGACCCGGCGGAGACCCTCAAGGCGATCGCGGAGTCCGATGTGGACATCGTCAAGGTGCAGGCTTCCGCCGCGTTGCACGTCGAGAAGCCCGCCGAAGCGCGCGAGGCGTTGGCCGCTTTCGCGGAACCGCGGTACCTGCACCAGGTCCGGGAGTTTTCCGACGGTGTCGTGCGGAAGGCCGACGACCTGCCCGAAGCCTGGACCGAGCTGCCGGGGGAGGGGCCGTGGCGCGTGCACTTCCACATGCCGCTGCACCAGGCCCCGTCCGCGCCGCTGTCCACCACCACGGACGTGCTGCGCACCGTCGCCGCCGGGCTTCCCGGCGAACCGCATATCGAGGTCGAGACCTACACCTGGAGCGTGCTCCCGGACGCGGGTGATCTCGTCGGCGGGATCGCCGCGGAACTCGAATGGGCACAGGCGAATCTCGTCAAGGAAGGGGTGTCCGCGTGAAACCCTTGGTCGTCATCGACGTCGTCGGGCTGACCCCGAAGGCGTTGCGGGACATGCCGAAGCTGTCCGCCGTCGCGCGAGACGGCTGGCAGGCCGAACTGGGCACGGTGCTGCCCGCCGTCACCTGCAGCGCGCAGTCGACGTTTCTCACCGGGCTCATGCCCGCGCAGCACGGGATCGTCGGCAACGGCTGGTACTTCCGCGAGCTGGGCGAGATCTTCCTGTGGCGCCAGCACAACCGGCTCGTCGGCGGCGAGAAGCTGTGGGAGACCGCGCGGGCGGCGCATCCCGGCTACACGTCGGCGAACGTGTGCTGGTGGTACGCGATGGGGATGAGCACCGACGTCACGGTGACCCCGCGGCCGATCTACCACGCCGACGGCCGCAAGTCGCCGGACGCCTACGTCCGTCCGCCCGAGCTGCACGACCAGCTGACCGGCGCGCTGGGGGAGTTCCCGCTCTTCCAGTACTGGGGCCCGACGGCGTCGCTCAAGTCGAGCAAGTGGGTCATCGGGGCGTCGCGGCAGATCCTGCGCGAGAAACGGCCGGATCTGCTGCTGACCTACGTCCCGCATCTCGACTACGACCTTCAGCGCTTCGGCCCCGACGCGCCGCAGGCACGCAAGGCCGCGCGTGAGTTGGACAACGCGCTCGCGCCGCTGCTCGACGACGCCCGCAACGCCGGGGCGACCGTGGTCGCGCTCAGCGAATACGGGATCACCAACGTGCACCGGCCGGTCGACATCAACCGGGCGCTGCGGCGCGAGGGCCTGTTGGAGGTCTACACCCAGGCGGGGATGGAGTACCTCGACCCGTGGGCGTCGCGCGCGTTCGCCGTCGCCGACCACCAGGTCGCGCACGTCTACGTCCGCGACTCGGCCGATCTCGAGCGGGTGCGCTCGATCGTCGGCGAGCTGACGGGCGTCGACGAGGTGCTCGACCGCGAGGCACAGGCGCGGTACGGCATCGACCACGAACGGGCAGGCGAACTCGTCGCGGTCGCCGAGCCGGACTCCTGGTTCACCTACTACTACTGGCTCGATGACGCGCGGAAGCCCGACTTCGCGCGCGGCGTCGAGATCCACCGCAAACCGGGTTACGACCCCGCCGAGCTGTTCTTCGACCCGGAGGACAAGTTCGCCAAGGCGCGGGCCGGGCTCAACCTGGCGAAGAAGTTCGCCGGGCTCCGGTACGCGATGGACGTCGTCCCGACCGATCCGCGCTGGGTGCGCGGCTCGCACGGACGCCTGCCGGATTCCACAGAGGACGGTCCGGTGCTGCTGTGTTCGGACCCGGCCTTCGAGCCGTCCGGTCGTGTGGGTGCGACGGACGTGCATCCGCTGTTGTTGTCGCTGCAAGGCCTGAAGTAGGAGGTGGCGGGGTGGTGTGGCCGGTGCGTGTCGCGAAAGCCACTTTCGCGACGTCTGATGTCCCGAAAGTGGCTTTCGGGACATGGTCGCCCGCACCCGCCGGTCCCGACGTTGCGAAAGCCACTTTCGCAACCTCCAACGTTGCGAAAGTGGCTTTCGCAACATCCCGAATCGGCTCAGCCCCAGCGAGCCGCCCGGTCCAGGGGGTCGTGAGTGGCGATTCGGGTTAGAACCCGAATCGCCACTCACGACCAACCCGACCTCCTCCCCACCGCACCCTCCCCACCCCACCCCACCCGAAAGGACGCTCCACCCGCAAGTCCTTCCTTGATCGCCGCCGCTCATCGAAAGGATCGCCACTGCTATGTCTTTGAAACGACGACTAGGTGTGCTCGTCACATCCGTGGTCACGGCTCTGACAGGCGTCGCGCTACCGGTGCAGACCGCATCGGCGCACGAAGCGGCCACGGTGCTCGTGTTCTCCAAGACCGCGGGCTTCCGGCACGATTCGATCCCCGACGGGATCAAAGCGATCAAGGATCTGGGGGCGCAGAACCACTTCGGGGTGGAAGCGACCGAGGACGCGGCCGCCTTTACCGACGCGAACCTCAAGCGTTTCGACGCGGTGGTCTGGCTTTCCACCACCGGTGACGTGCTGAACGCGGACCAGCAGGCCGCGTTCGAGCGGTACGTGAAGGGAGGCGGCGGGTACGTGGGCGTGCACGCCGCCTCCGACACCGAATACGACTGGCCCTGGTACGGGGAGCTGGTCGGGGCGTACTTCAAGTCCCACCCGCAGATCCAGCAGGCGAACGTCAAGATCGAAGACCACGAGCACGTGTCCACTGTGGATCTTCCGGAGACGTGGCCACGCACGGACGAGTGGTACAACTACCGCGAGAATCCGCGCAGCGACGTCCACGTCCTGGCGAGCCTGGACGAGAAGAGCTACCAGCCCGGTGACGGCGCGATGGGTGACCACCCGATCGCCTGGTGCCACGAGAATTCCGGCGGCCGCTCCTGGTACACCGGCGGGGGGCACACCAAGGCCTCCTACGCCGAACCGGCCTTCCTCAAGCATCTGGCCGGCGGCATCAAGTACGCCACCAAGCTGAGCGAACCGGGCTGTGCCAAGCAGCAGGAAGCTCCGGTCGACGCGGACTTCGACCAGATCACCCTGGCCAAGGGCGAGGAGAAGACCGGCGAGCCGATCGCGCTTTCCGTGCTGCCCAACCGCGACGTCCTGCACACCTCGCGCGACGGCCGCGTCTGGTACACCAGCTCGTCGGCGACGACGTCGCTGGCCGGGCAGATCCCGGTCTACAACCACGACGAGGACGGCCTCCAGGGTGTCGCCATCGACCCGGACTTCGCCAAGAACCGCTGGGTCTACCTGTACTACGCGCCCAAGCTGAACACCCCGGCCGGTGACGCGCCGGAGAACGGCACCCCGGCCGACTTCGAGCCGTTCAAGGGCTACAACCAGCTCTCGCGGTTCAAGCTGGGCACCGACAACAAGCTCGACCTCGCGAGCGAGCAGAAGATCCTCCAGGTCCCCGCCGAGCGCGGGATCTGCTGCCACGCCGGCGGCGAGATCGACTTCGATGCGCAGGGCAACCTGTATCTGTCCACAGGGGACGATTCCAACCCGTTCGCCTCCGACGGGTTCACCCCGATCGACGAGCGCGCCGACCGCAACCCGGTGTACGACGCGCAGCGCACCTCGGCCAACACCAACGACCTGCGCGGCAAGGTGCTGCGGATCAAGGTCGGCGCGAACGGGAAGTACACTATCCCCAAGGGCAACCTGTTCCCGCGCGGCAAGGCCAAGACCAAGCCCGAGATCTACGCGATGGGCTTCCGCAACCCGTTCCGCTTCGCCGTCGACCGCGAGACCGGCTGGATCCACCTCGCCGACTACGGTCCCGACGCCGGTGCGGCCGACCCCAAGCGCGGCCCCGGTGGCACGGTCGAGTTCAACCTGATCAAGAAGCCCGGCAACTTCGGCTGGCCGTACTGCATCGGGGACAACCAGCCGTTCATCGACTACGACTTCGCCACCAAGCAGTCCGGTGCGGCCTTCGACTGCGCCAAGCCGAAGAACACCAGCCCGCACAACACCGGGCTGACCGATCTGCCGCCGGTCGAGAAGGCGTGGATCCCCTACGACGGCGGTTCGCTGCCCGAGTTCGGCACCGGCCCCGAGTCGCCGATGGGCGGCCCGGTCTACCACTACGACGCCAAGAACCCGTCGCAGACCAAGTTCCCGGAGTACTTCGACGGCAAGACCTTCGCCTACGAATGGGAACGCGGCTGGATCAAGGAGATCACCGTCGGACCGAACGGCGAACGCGGTGCCATCAAGCCGTTCTTCGACTCGATGGACCTCGTCCGCCCGATGAACGTCGAGTTCGGCCCGGACGGCGCGATGTACGTCCTCGACTACGGCACCGGCTACTTCGGCGGCTCGAAGGAATCCGCCGTCTACCGCATCGACTACACCAAGGGCCGCCGGACACCGATCGCCAAGGTGGCCGCGGACAAGACGTCCGGGCAGGCGCCGCTGACCGTCAAGTTCGACCCGGCCGGGACGAACGACCCCGACGGCCAGGCGCTGACCTACGCCTGGGACTTCGACGGGAACGGCACGACCGATTCCACCGAGGCCACCCCGGTTTCCCACACCTACAGCGCGAACGGCCAGTACACGGCGAAGCTCTCGGTCACCGACTCCACCGGGCTGACCGGTTCGGCGAGTGTGGTGGTCACCGTCGGCAACACCGCACCGGTGGTCACGCTGAAGACCCCGGTCAACGGCAGCGTGTTCAGCTTCGGCGACATGGTCCCGTTCAAGGTCGAGGTGACCGACGCCGAAGACAACCCGATCGACTGCTCGAAGGTGACCGTCGAATACATCCTCGGGCACGAGGGCCACGGGCATCCGCTGAGCCGTGCGACCGGTTGTGAGGGCACCATCGCCACGCCCGCCGACGAAGGACACGGCGCGGACGCCAACGTCTTCGGCGTCATCAACGCCAGCTACACCGACAACGGCGGAAACGGCGTGCCCGCGCTCACCGGCGAGGCCGAGTCCATCCTGCAGCCGAAGCTGAAGCAGGCCGAGTTCTACACCCAGTCCAGCGGCATCGAGGTCGTCGCGCACGCCGGCGCCAGTGGCGGCAAACGCGTCGGCCACATCGAATCCGGTGACTGGATCAAATTCGACCCGGTGAACCTCGTGGGTGTCGGCGGCATCGGCTACCGGGTTTCCTCCGGTGGCGCGGGCGGCACGATCGAGGTTCGCTCGGGCGCGGTGGACGGGCCGCTGGTCCAGACGGTCGCCGTCGCCAACACCGGCGGCTGGGACACCTATGCCGACATCCCGGCGTCCGCCATCACCGACCCCGGCGGTACCGGCCCGTTGTTCCTCGTGTTCAAGGGCGGTTCCGGCGGCTTGTTCGACGTAGACGCGATCACCTTCGAGGAGCAAGCATGAGCCGTCCGATCACCCTGTTCACCGGCCAGTGGGCGGATCTCCCGTTCACCGAGGTGTGCAGGCTCGCGAGCGAGTGGGGCTACGACGGCCTCGAGATCGCGTGTTCCGGCGACCACTTCGAGGTCGATCGCGCACTGTCCGAAGAGGACTACGTGCCCGGCCGCCTGAAGCTGCTGGCCGAGCACGGCCTCAAGGTGTGGGCCATCTCCAACCACCTCGTCGGCCAGGCCGTCTGTGACGACCCGATCGACGAACGCCACCAGGCGATCATCCCGTCCAGGGTGTGGGGCGACGGTGAACCGGAAGGCGTCCGGCAGCGCGCGGCGAAGGAGATGGCCGACACCGCCCGCGCGGCGGCGAAACTCGGCGTGGACACGGTGATCGGCTTCACCGGCTCGAAGACCTGGAAGTATGTCGCGATGTTCCCGCCGGTGTCGCAGGCGGTCATCGACGACGGCTATCAGGACTTCGCCGACCGGTGGAACCCGATCCTCGACGTCTTCGACGAGGTGGGCGTGCGGTTCGCCCACGAGGTCCACCCGTCGGAGATCGCTTACGACTACTGGACCACGAAACGTGCGCTCGAAGCTGTCGGCGACCGTCCGGCATTCGGGCTGAATTGGGATCCTTCGCATTTCATCTGGCAGGACCTCGACCCGGTCGGCTTCATCCTCGACTTCGCCGACCGGATCTACCACGTGGACTGCAAGGACACCAGGAAGCGGTTCGACGGACGGAACGGACGGCTCGGCTCGCATCTCCCCTGGGGAGATCCCCGACGCGGCTGGGACTTCGTTTCGACCGGGCACGGCGACGTGCCCTGGGAGGACTGCTTCCGCGCACTGAATTCGATCGGCTACGCCGGTCCGATCTCGGTGGAGTGGGAGGACGCCGGTATGGACCGGCTCCGGGGCGCGGCGGAGGCCGTGACCTTTCTGCGGGGGCTCCTGTTCGACAAGCCGTCGGCGGCCTTCGACGCGGCTTTCAGCAACCAGAAGTGAGGGCGGTTTCATGTGCGGTGAAGAAGCTGAGCAGTTCCACTCTCGACGGGCACTCCTCCGCGGCGCGGCGACGGCGGCCGTCGCGGTGGGTGCGGCGGTAGCCCTGCCGAGCCTGGCCAACGCGGCCACCGAGGCGGAGACCCAGGGACACGGCCACCACGGTCGAGGCCGTGTCCCGGTGGACAAGATCAGCATCCAGCTCTACTCCCTGCGCACCGCGCTGCAGGCCGATCTGCCGGGAACCCTGTCCGCGCTGGCGGACATCGGCTACCGGAAGGTCGAACTGGCGGGCACCTACGGCCGCTCGGCCGAGGAGTTCCGCGGGCTGCTGGACAAGAACCACATCAAGGCGACGTCCACCCACGTCGGCATCGACGGTGACCTCGACAAGACCATCGCGGACGCGAAGATCCTCGGGAACACCCGCGCCAACGTGCCGTGGGCGAACTTCGACACCATCGACGGCTGGAAGCAGTTCGCCGGCCGGATGGACACGGCGGCGCGGAAGTTCCGCCAGGCCGGTATCCCGCTCGGTTACCACAACCACGCGCACGAGTTCGCGCCCATCGACGGCGTGCGCCCGTACGACGTGCTCACCAGGAACACGAACCCGCGGTACGTGCACCTGGAGATCGACCTGTTCTGGGCGGTGGAAGGCGGGATGGACCCGGTCTCGCTGTACCGGCAGCACTGCCCGCGCGTGGTCCAGTACCACGTCAAGGACCGGACCGCGGCCGGCGAGATGGTCGACCCCGGCAAGGGCGTCATCGACTTCCCGCGCATCTTCCGCCACACCCGTCCCCACCTCGCCGAATACATCGTCGAGCACGACAACCCCACGGATCCCCTGAGCACCGCCCAGACCGGATTCACCTATCTCCGCAACGTCCGCTTCTAGCTGGGGAATCCACAATGGACAAGAAGAACCGCGGGCTGTCCCGCAGATCGATGCTCGCGGGCACCGCGGCCGGGGTCATCGCCCCGGTCGTGGTGTCGGCCAGCGCGGGTTCGGCACCGGCCGCCGCGGCCGGGATGACCCGTAACATCACCATCTACGCCGACTACGTTCCCGGTTCGACCCGGGTCGGTTACGGGCTGGAGCCCGGGAAACCGACGATCCCCGGGCCGCTCCTGGAGTGCTACGAGGGTGACACGCTGGTGATCGAGCTGGTCAACAACACCGACCAGCGGCTCTCGATCCACCCGCACGGCGTCAACTACGACACCAAGTCGGACGGTTCGCCGTTCAACGATTCCTTCAACAAGCCCTACGAGACCAAGACCTACACCTGGAAGACCCGGACGGCCTACCAGACGGCCAACGGTTTCTGGATGCCCGGCAGCGCGGGGTACTGGCACTACCACGACCACGCGTTCGGCGGCGACCACGGCACCGCGGGCCTGATGAAGGGTCTCTACGGCGGCCTGATCGTGCGCAAACGCGGGGATCTGCTGCCCAGCAAGCAGTTCACCGTGGTGTTCACCGAAATGTGGGTCAACCACCAGGTCGCCCCGAACACGCCGATCTTCGAGGCGAACCTCGGCGAACGCGTCGAGTTCATCTGCATCGGGCACGGCAACCTGATGCACACCTTCCACCTGCACGCGCACCGCTGGGCGGACACCCGCACCGGCATGCTCACCAGCGCGACCGACAACGCCCCGATCGTCGACAACAAGACCCTGGACCCCGGCAACTCCTTCGGGTTCCAGGTGATCGCCGGTGACGGCGTCGGGCCGGGCGCGTGGATGTACCACTGCCACGTCCAGCAGCACTCGGACGACGGCATGTCCGGGGTGTTCCTGGTTCGCAACGCCGACGGCGGGATGCCCGCGGGCGCCCAGGAGGCGATCGACCGCTTCAAGGGGCACCAGCACACCACGTCCACGCCGAACGCCACCGGCGCCTCGGCCCACCACCACTAGCCTTGAAAGGAGCGAGAACTTGAGACGAGTATTTTCGCAGCGCCGGCTCCGCAGACGGTCGCTGGCCGCGCTCGCGGTCGGCGCCGTCGTCACCTCCGGGCTTCCGCTGGCCATCGCACCGGTGACCGCCGAAGCCGCGACGAACGTCCCGGTCAACGTCCTGGTCTTCCACGGCACCGCCGCGGACCAGAAGGACCCCGTCTTGCGCGCCACGGACGCGATCGCAAGCCTGGGCCAGGCGAACGGGATCTCCGTTTCGTCCTCTTCGGACCCCGCGGTGTTCACGCAGGCGAACCTCGCGAAATACCGCGGCGTCGTCTTCCTGTCCGCGCAAGGCATCACGCTGAACCGCGACCAGGAAACCTCGCTGCAGAACTACATGAAGGCGGGCGGCGGCTTCCTCGGCCTGTCCGACGCCGCGCGGGCGCAGGACGGCTCGCAGTGGTTCTCCGGGCTGATCGGCGCCCGTCCGGTGGGGGCGCGTCCCACGCCGGAGGCGGTCGCCTCGGTCACCGCGAGCGCGGAGAACGCGCCCAACGAGGGCAAGGAGAAGCTCGCCGACAACAACGAGAACACCAAGTGGCTGGCCTTCCAGCCGACCGGCTGGGTCGCCTACAAGATGGCCGCCCCGGTCGCCGTGAGCAGCTACGACCTCGTTTCGGCGAACGACTTCCCCGGCCGTGACCCGAAGAGCTGGACCCTGCAGGGCTCCAACGACGGGACCACGTGGACCGATCTGGACACCCGCACCAACGAGACGTTCGCCGACCGGTTCGTGAGCCGCAAGTTCACCTTCGCCAACACCACGGCGTACGCGAACTACCGGCTGAACATCACCGCCAACGCCGGTGACCCGCTCATCCAGCTGGCGGATTGGAAGCTGTACAAGGACAACTCGACCACCCCGCCGCCGCCGGAGGCCCCGCCCGCCGAGGCAACGGTCGACGTCCTCGACAAAGCGAACCCGGCCACCGCGGGCCTGCCGCAGAAGTGGGTCCGCACCGACCGGTGGCTCAACTGGGAGGTCAACCCGGTCGGCACCGTGCACACGGTCGCGCAGGTCGAGGAATCGACCTACAAGCCGGGTGTCGGCGCGAACGGCGCCTTCCACCCGATCTCGTGGTGCCGTGACTACGACGGTGGGCGCTCCTTCTACACCGGCATGGGCCGGACCGAGGCCAGCTACGGCGAAGCCCAGTTCCGCAGCCACATCCTCGGCGCGCTGAAGTGGACCACCGGCATGGTGCGCGGTGACTGCAAGGCGGGTATCGCGGCCAACTACAAGGTCGAACGCCTGACCGGGATCAACCAGCCCGGCCAGCTGGACCAGATGGGCGAGCCGCACGGGCTCACCATCGCGCCGAACGGCCGGGTCTTCTACATCGGCCGCGCCGCCTGCGCCGGCAACGTCGTCCCCGCGCCGAACGACTGGACCAACCCCCAGATCGGCGCCGGCTGCGGCACGATCCACCAGTGGGACCCGGTCACCAAGAAGCCGAAGCTGCTCACCACGCTGAAGGTGATGGGCAACCGCGGCAGCGGCGACGAACTGGTCAAGAACGAGGAAGGCCTCCTCGGTCTCGTGCTGGACCCGAAGTTCAGCGAGAACGGCTTCATGTACGCCTACTGGATGCCGCACGAGTCGGTCGACATCGACAAGCGGATCGGCAAGCGCACGGTCTCGCGGTTCACCTACGACCTGAAGAACCAGACGCTGGACCAGGCGACCCGCAAGGACCTGCTGTCCTGGGACGTCCAGGTCCACAGCTGCTGCCACGCCGGCGGCGGGATGGACTTCGACAAGGACGGGAACCTCTACATCGGTTCCGGCGACAGCAACTCGTCGCAGGGTTCCAACGGGTACTCCGGCAACAACTGGACCCAGGACTACAAGGGCGTCTCGTTCCAGGACGCGCGCCGCACCGCCGGTAACACCAACGACCTCAACGGGAAGATCCTGCGGATCCACCCGGAGCCGGACGGTACCTACACCAACCCGGCGGGCAACCTGTTCCCCGAGGCCAACGACCCCGGGAACAAGACGAGGCCCGAGATCTACGTGATGGGCGTGCGGAACATCTCGCGTCTGCAAGTCGACAAGAAGACCAACTGGCTGACCGCCGCGTGGGTCGGCCCGGACGCGTCCTCGCCGAGCCCGGAACTCGGCCCGGCCAAGTACGAGACCGCCACGGTCATCACCGAGGCGGGTAACCACGGCTGGCCGTACTGCATGGGCAACAAGCAGCCGTACCGCGACCGCAGCAGCACCGACGCCGCGGTCCTCACCGGCTGGTACGACTGCGACAACCCGGTCAACACCTCGCCGCGCAACACCGGCCTGGTGAACCTGCCGCCGATCAAGAAGAACATGATCTGGTACGCGCCGGACGGCGGCGGGCCGGTGTTCCCCAACCGTCCCAACAGCTCCGTCCCGACGTACAACGCGGCCGAGGCCACCTACACGCAGCCCTACCTCAAGGGCGGCGGCCAGGCGGTCATGACCGGGCCGACGTACCACCGCGAACTGGTCAACACCAACAGCGGCGTCGCGTGGCCCGCCTACTGGAACGACAAGTGGTTCATCGGTGACCAGAGCAACGGGCAGAACCGGATCGCGGTCACCCTCGACCCGAACGGCGTCGCGAAGCAGGATCCGCCGGTGTTCGCCGAGACCGTGCGGCAGATCATCCCGACCGGTGGTGGCGACACCAAGCTGAACCAGTGGATGGACGCCAAGTTCGGGCCGGACGGCGCGCTGTACGCGCTCGACTACGGCGGCGGCTTCTTCACCCTGACCAACAACCAGAAGCTGCTGAAGATCAGCTACATCGGCGGCGAGGCAACCCCGTCCGCGGCGGCGTCCTCGACGATGGTGCAGAACAAGCCGCTCACCGCGGCCTTCACCGGGTCGAAGTCCGGCGGTGTCTCCTACAAGTGGGAGTTCGGCGACGGCACGTTCTCGACGCAGCCCGACCCGCGGCACGCTTACCCGCGCACCGGGCTGTACACCGCCAAGCTGACCGTGACCTACGCGAACGGCGAGACGGTGACCACGCGGAACTCGGTGAGCGTCGGGTGTCTCGTGGCGGATCCCAGCGCCACGGTGACCATCGGCGACACCGACACCGGGGTGACCAACCGCAACGCCGGTGGCGGCTGCACGGTCGACGACATGATCGACGACGACTCCACGTGGACCTCCCACGCCGGATTCGTCAACCACGTCACCCAGGCCGTGGACCGGCTGGGCGACCTCGGTGTGCTGAACGCGGCCGAGTCGGACAAGATCAACGCCGCGGCCGCCGCGTCGCCCATCGGCAACAAGGGCGTCACCGGCTACGACGCGATCTACGACGGCACGCCGGAGTCGTTCCGGAACTGGTCGCAGGCGCCGTCCGGGCAGTTCGCCATCCAGCCGGACGGGTCACTGCGACCGTCGGGCGGGCTGGGGATGCTGTGGTACTCGGCACGGCAGTTCGGCAACTTCTCGGTGAAGCTGCAGTTCAAGGACATCGCGCCGAACGGCAGCGCCAACAGCGGTGTGTTCGTCCGGTTCCCGGATCCGCGCACTCCGCTGGAGCAGCGTCCGCCGGGCAGCTGCGGCACGGTCGGTTCGGCCAGGACGTCACAGGCCTGGGTCGCGATCTACTGCGGTCACGAGGTCCAGCTGTACGACGGGGCCACCGGTGAACCGCAGAAGACCGGGTCGATCTACAACTTCGACCCGCGGCCGCTGGACCAGGCGGGCGTGAAGCCGAAGGGGACCTGGAACGAGTACGAGGTCAAGGTCGTCGGGCAGAAGTACACGATCATCCGCAACGGCGTGGTGATCAACGAGTTCGAGAACGCGCCGGGGATCTCGTCGTCGCGGGCGGGCGATCCGTCCACCGACTTCCGGCAGTTCGTCAGCGGGTTCATCGGTCTGCAGAACCACGGTGACAACGACCTGATGGAGTTCCGCAACATCCGGGTGCGGCAGCTGTAGCGCGAAAGCCGGCCGGGCGCGCGACTTCGCGTGCCCGGCCGGTCTCCCTTGTACGGAAGGTTTCCCTGCGATGTCCCCAAGAACGCTCGTCGTGGCACTGGTGGCCGCGACACTCGCGCTGGCGGGCCTGGTCCTACCGGGCTCGTCCGCTCCCGCCTCCGCCGCCCCCGTCCAGACCCTGGAATGGACCGCGGGCGACAGCACCGACCACTACCTCAGCGCGCCGTCGACCGCGGTGGCCGGTGAGACCACGATCGTCTTCAAGAACACCGAAGAGCTCGGCTCGACGATGTCGCACACGCTGACGTTCGACACGTCGACCGCGGGCTACAACCACGACGTCAACCTCAACATCCTCGCCAACCCCTACGACGACAAGAACGGCGTGCACCAGGCCACGGTGACGCTGACCCCTGGCAAGTACCGCTACTACTGCACGATCCAGGGCCACACCAAGATGATGGGCGAGTTCGTCGTCACCGGCGAGCCGACCCCGGACACCACGCCGCCGACGGTGACCGCGAACGTGACCGGTACCAAGGACACCGCCGGGAACTACGTCGGTTCCGCGACGGTGAACCTGTCCGCGTCGGACAGCCAGTCCGGTGTGGACAAGGTCGAGTACCAGCTCGACGGCGGCGCCTGGACCGCGTACACGGCACCCGTGGCGGTCTCCGCCGCCGGCGCGCACATGGTCCACTACCGGGCGTCCGACAAGGCCGGAAACGTTTCGCCGGAAGGGATGTCGTCGTTCACCGTCGTCACCGGGCAGCCCGGTGACACGACACCGCCGACGGTGACCTCCGAGGTGACCGGCACCAAGGACACCGCGGGCAACTACCTCGACACCGCCACCGTGAAGCTCACCGCGACCGACACCGGCTCCGGCGTCGACAAGGTCGAGTACAAAGTGGACGAAGGCGCGTGGACCGCGTACACCGCTCCGGTCGCGGTCACCGCGCCGGGCATGCACATGGTGCACTATCGCGCGTCGGACAAGGCGGGCAACGTTTCGCCGGAGGGCATGGCGCACTTCACCATCGTCAGCAGTGACACCACCGCGCCGACCGTGACCGCCGAGGTGACCGGGACCAAGGACACGGCCGGGAACTACGTCGGCAAGGCGACCGTGACCCTCACGGCCACCGACGCCGGTTCGGGTGTCGGCAAGGTCGAATACAACCTGGACGGCGGCCCGTGGCTGACGTACTCGGCGCCGCTCGCGCTCACCGTCGTCGGCGCGCACACGGTGAAGTACCGCGCCACCGACAAGGCGGGCAACGTCTCGGCGGAAGGCACGGCGACGTTCACCATCGTCGAGGGCGACGACAGCACCGCGCCCGCCGTTTCGGTGGTGGTGAGCGGTGATCTGGACGGAAGCTGGTCGTACATCGAAGACGCGACCATCAACCTGACCGCGACGGACACCGGGTCCGGTGTGGACAAGATCGAGTACAAACTGGACGGTGGGGCCTGGACGGTCTACACCGCGCCGGTGAAGGTGACCGAGCTCGGCACGCACACGCTGACCTACCGCGCGTCGGACAAGGCGGGCAACGTCTCGGCGGAACAGGGCGGCGCGTTCACCATCGTCGCCGCGCCGCCGGGCCCGGACGCCTGCCCGGACTCCGACGTCCGGGACACGGTGATCCTCGGCACGGCGGACAGCCAGGTCGAGAACCGCGACACCGGTAACGGCTGCACGATCAACGACGTGATCGACGACGAGTCGGACTACTCGTCGAACGACCAGTTCGTGACCTACGTGCGGGCCGTGACACAGGAACTCCTCGACGGCGAGGTCATCTCGTCCTACGAGCGTGAACTGATCGTCACGGCGGCGATCGACTCCGGTATCGGCGGCACGACCGCCGAGCCCGAGCCGGAGCCGGAGCCCGAACCCGGCAAGACGAAGAAGCCGAAGACGTCGAACCCGGGCATGAAGAAAGTCGTGAAGACGCCGATCCGGGACGTCTGAGCGAAGTCGGTTACCTTTCTCGCGTCGCGCTCGTCATGTCCATGACGGGTTCGGCGCGAGAAAGGTATCGACATGACCGGCGAAGCCCTGGCCAGCGCGTTCGAGGAGCAGCGCGGGCGTCTGGTGGCCGTGGCGCAGCGGATGCTCGGCTCGCGCGCGGACGCCGAGGACGCCGTCCAGGAGGCCTGGCTGCGGCTGGCCCGCCAGGACGCCGACACGATCGACAACCTCTCCGGCTGGCTGACCACCGTCGTCGGCCGCGTCTGCATCGACGTCCTGCGCTCCCGCAAGACGCGCCCCGAGGACTCCTACGACGAGCCGCCCGAGCTGCTGGTGCTCGAGGACTCGCCGGAAGAGGACGCACTGCTCGCCGAATCGGTCGGGGTGGCGCTGGTCGTGGTGCTCGACACCCTCGGCCCCGCCGAGCGGCTGGCCTTCGTCCTGCACGACCTGTTCGGGGTCCCGTTCGCCGAGGTCGGCGAGATCCTCGGCAAATCCGCGGACGCGGCCAAGATGCTCGCGAGCCGGGCCCGCCGGAAGGTGCGGGGACAGCGTCCGGCCGACGAGCCCCGGCAGCACGCGGTCGTCGAGGCGTTCCTCGCGGCAGCGCGCGAAGGAGACTTCGAAAGCTTGGTCGAGATGCTCGACCCCGACGTGACGTGGCGTTCGCGGAGCCGTCACGGCGAGGTCGTACGGCTCGGTGCGTACGAGGTGGCCACGCGGGTCCAGCGCGGGGCGCGCGCCGTCGTCACCACCCGTCCCGCGCTGGTCGACGGCAAACCGGGAATCGTGTCGTGGAGCCGGACCGGCAAGCTGCTGGGCGTGATGTCCTGCACCATCGTCGACGGCCGCATCGTCGAAATCGATTCGGTGAGTGACCCGCGTCGCCTCGCGGCCATGGGTGTTACCTCTCGGGAGTCCTCCTCGTCGAAGTAAGTGAACACCGACGAGAAGGAGAAATCCCATGCAGGCAAGGATCGATTACCTCAAGACCGCCCTCGCGCCGAAACTGGTGAAGCACCTCGTTTCGGCCGCGAAAGTCCTCGACGGCAGCGAACTTCCTTTGGCGACAAGGGAATTGGTGAACATCCGGGCCAGCCAGATCAACGGCTGCTCGGGCTGCCTCGACATGCACACCAAGGACGCGGCGCACGCGGGGGAGACCACGACCCGGCTGAACCTGGTGGCGTGCTGGCGCGAGGCGACGGTCTTCACCGAGGCCGAACGCGCCGCGCTGGAACTCACCGAGCAGGGCTGCCGCCTCGCCGACGGCAGCGGCGTCACCGACGAAGCGTGGGCGGCCGCCGCCAAGCACTACGACGACGAGCAGCTCGTCGCGCTGGTGACCCAGATCGCCCTCATCAACGCCTTCAACCGGCTGAACGTCATCACCCGGCAGCCGGCGGGTGACTACACGCCCGGCCAGTACGCGGGGCATTGATGGACACCGCGCTGTGGGTCGTCGCCTGGCTGCTGGCCGTGATGTACGTCGTGTCCGGCGTCGGGAAACTGTTCCTGCGAAGGGAAACGATCGCAGGGGTGGGCTCGGCCGCGGGCTGGGTGCTGGATGTCACCCCTGGCACCGTGAAGTTCATCGGGATCGTCGAGATCCTGGGCGCGGCCGGCCTGATCCTCCCGGCCTTGCTGGACATCGCGCCGGAACTCGTGCCGCTGGCCGCCCTCGGGCTGGCGCTGGTGATGGCGGGCGCCGTGGTCGTTCGCCTGCGTCGCCGCGAGCCGCTGGTCGCGCTGCTGGATCTCGGTTACCTCGCGTTGTGCGCGTTCGTCGCCATCGGGCGCGCCTGACACGCGTGAAGGCCCCCTTCCCTCGGCTCAGCAGAGGGAAGGGGGCCTTCACGCGATTCAGCTCAGGTGCGCTGCTTCGACCGCCCGAGGATGCGACGGCGTCCGCCGTGGCTGTTGGTGCGTTCCTCGTGGAGTTCCTTCAGCGACAACATCATCGCGTCTTCCTGCTTCATCAGCGGGTCGTTGCGCAGGTCCTTCCAGACCGAGACGCACAACCCGACCATCACGAACACGAACGGCACCGCGATCAGGATCGTGAGGTTCTGCAGACCGGTCAGCGCCTTGTCCCCGCCGACGAGCAGCATCACCGCCGCGACGGCGCCCATCAGCACGCCCCAGAAGATCACGACGGTCTTCTTCGGATGCACGCTTCCGCGCTGGGACAAGGTACCCATCACCACCGACGCCGCGTCCGCGCCGGAGACGAAGAAGATGGACACCAGGATCATCACCAGGATCGCGATCGGGATGAACCACGGCAGCGTCTCGAGCAGTTCGAACGTCGCCGACTGGGCACTGCCCGCGCCCGCGATGTCCGTCCCGGCCCGTTGCCTGCTGATCGCCGCGCCGCCGAAGATCGCGAACCAGATCAGGCTCACGACGCTCGGGATCGCGATGACACCGAAGATGAACTGCCGGATCGTACGGCCGCGCGAGATCCGCGCGATGAACATGCCGACGAAGGGCGTCCACGAGATCCACCACGCCCAGTAGAAGACCGTCCAGCCGCCGAGCCATGTCTGCATCTCCGCGCCACCGGTCATCCCGGTACGGCCGGACATCTCCGCCAGCTCGCGGAAGTAGTCGCCGATGGCGCCCGGCACGATGTTGAGGATCAGCACGGTCGGCCCGACCACCAGCACGAACACCGCGAGTACCGCGGCGAGCACCATGTTGATGTTGGACAGCCACTGGATGCCTTTGGCCACACCGGAAACCGCCGAAGCGATGAACGCGATGGTGAGGATCGCGATGATCGCGACCAGCAGGCCCTTGCCGGGGTCGTCGATCCAGCCGACGGCGCCCATACCGCCGCCGACCTGGAGCGCGCCGAGGCCGAGGGAAGCGGCGGAACCGAACAGCGTGGCGAAGATCGCCATGATGTCGATCGCCTTGCCCAGCGGGCCTTCGGTGCGGCGCTTGCCGATCAGCGGCGCGAACACCGAGCTGATCAGCTGGCTGCGGCCCTTGCGGAAGGTGCTGTAGGCGATCGCGAGACCGACGACGGCGTAGATCGCCCACGGGTGCACGGTCCAGTGGAACAACGTCGTCGCCATCGCGGTGTGGACGGCTTCGTCGGAGTTCGGGGCCGCGGTGCCCGGGGGCGGGCTCGCGAGGTGGGAGACCGGTTCGTACACCCCGAAGAACATCAGGCCGATGCCCATACCGGCGCTGAACATCATCGCGATCCACGACGACGTCCGGAATTCGGGCAGTTCCTTGTCCCCGCCGAGCGGGATCCGGCCGTAGCGGCTTATGGCCAGACAGACCGCGAAGAGCACGAAACCACTCGCGGTCAGCACGAAAGCCCAACCGCCGTAAGGGATCACGGCGTCGTTCAGCAGGGTCGACGCGACACTCGCGAGGTTTTCCGGGGCCAGCACGCCCCAGACGATGATCGCGAGCGCGAGCACCGCGGCCACACCGAAAACGGTCTTGTCGGTCTCCGCGGGTCGTTCGGCGGCGAGGTCGAGGGGGACGTGCTCATCGGGCGGGTGGCCCGGACCCGTCGTGTCCGGTGCGTGGGCAAGGTCGGTCGCGGTCTCCGCGACGACCTCTTCTTCCGCTTGTTTACCGTCCTGCGAACTCATGTTCAGTGACGCGCCGACTGCGGCGCGCGCTCCTTCCGCCCGATGTTAACCCGTTTGCACCACTGCACCCTAACCAGAAAACTGGTAACCGGCAGAAAATACGGGCGAAGTGGTTTAAAGCTGTGATTGCGGGCTTGACCTCGGCGGATGCGGGTCCGGTCGGCGGTCTCGGCGGGGAACGTGGCGCTCGTGACACCGGGCCGCGGTGGCCCGGTGTCCTCAGATCGTGGTGCCACCCCTCCAGAAGGGGCGACCGAGCGGGTCGCCACCTGCGGCGTCCGGACGCCCTTGCCGCGTGTGGTTGCGGTTCAAGAGGTAGGTGACGAGGGCGATCAGGGCGAGGGTGACGATGATTGCGGTCATGGCAGTAAGTTTGCGCCACTCGACATCCTGCCAGAAGTGGCAGTTCTGTCGTTGTGCGGCAAAATCCTGCCAGCTATGCTCCGGTCATGCTGAAAAGCGTCGCCGTGGTGCTGTTGGACGATTTCGCCGCCTTCGAGTTCGGTGTCGTCTGCGAGGTGTTCGGCTACGACCGCACCGATGACGGAGTGCCACTGCTCGACTTCCGCGTGTGCGGGGAGCAGGCCGGAGAACCGCTCAGTCTCGGGCACGGCGTCAAAGTGACTCCGGAACACGGTCTCGAAGCGACGGAGGACGTGGATCTGGTCGTCGTCCCCGCGTGCGACGTCCGCGACGAATATCCGCCCGCGGTACTCGACGCGCTCCGGGCGGCTTCGGAGCGCGGCGCCACGCTGCTTTCGGTCTGCACCGGCGCGTTCGTGCTGGGCGCCGCGGGCTTGCTCGACGGACGGCGGTGCACGAACCACTGGCGGCACAGCGCGGCATTCCGGAAGCGGTTCCCGCAGGCGCAGCTGGATCCGGACGTGCTGTTCGTCGATGACGGCGACATCGTCACCAGCGCGGGAACGGCCGCCGGCATCGACGCGTGCCTGCATCTGGTCCGGCGCGAACTCGGCTCCGCCGCGGCCACCGTGATCGCCCGGCGCATGGTCGTGCCGCCGCAACGGGAAGGCGGGCAACGGCAGTTCGTCGAGGTGCCGATCCCGGAATGCACCGGGGACAGTCTTCAGCCGGTGCTCACCTGGATGCTCGAGAACATCGCGCACGACCATCCGGTCGCCGACCTCGCCCGCCGGGCCCGGATGTCCGAGCGCACCTTCGCGCGCAAGTTCGTCGCGGAGACGGGCACCACACCGCACCGATGGCTTTCGACACAACGGGTCCTGCACGCGCGGTCGCTGCTGGAGGAGACGACGATGAGCATCGACGAGGTCGCGCGCCGCTGCGGCTTCGGCTCGGGAGCCTTGCTGCGGCACCATTTCCACAAGGTCGTCGGCGTTGCTCCGCAGGACTACCGGCGGACTTTCGCGCCACAGCGCGTCTGACCCGGCGTTCAGCCGGCGCGCCGCCCGACGGCCTCGAAGAGGTCGTGAGCCAGCAAAGCGGCGCCTTCGGTGAACCCGTTGATGAGGATCTTCCGGCCGTCGGTGAGTTTGACGAGACAGCCGACATCGCCGCCGAACGCCTTGGCGAGGGCGTTCGTCTTGGCGTGGTCGACGGCCACCTCCACCTTGGTCCACGGCACGACGGTGGTCGATTTTCGCCAGGTGTGCACGAATCCCTGTTCGTACAAGGTGAAGATCTCGCCCCGTTTGCTGATGGCGTGCCAGCAGCCCCAAGCGCCCATCAGTGCCAGCCCCAGCCCGCAGCCGATGACGAGGCCGATGACCACCTCCCCACCGGAGACCCCGGCCTCCTGTCCCAGCACGAACACGACGACACCGAGCGCCGCGATCGGCGTGCCGATCACGATCGCGGCCACACCCCGGAGCGCGCGCCTGCGGCAATTCGTCTCGAAGCGTTCGACGTAGGCACCCAGCTCGGTCACGGCCAGCACGCTAACGGCGGGTGCGGGGACCGGTCCCTAATCCTTCGGCGCCTTGTTGAACAGGCCGAGGGATTGGGCGAACGCCGCCCCGCCTGCCAGGAAGACGAGCGGCAGCGTCTTGGCCCAGAAGGCGCCGACGTCGAGCGAGATGAGCAACGCGAGCAGCCCGCCCGCCAAGGCGGCCAAGATGAGCATTCCCAGTGCGAGGCGGGGTTTCGAGACCATGAGTCCTCCAGGAAACGGGTTCGGAGGAGCCAGCCTCGCGACGATCCCGCCGCGAAAAGAGGTCATTTTTGCCGCACCGGGAATTCAGAGCGAACCCCAGGCGCGGGCGCGTTCCAGCAGCCTGTCGCGGATGAGGGTCACCACGGGCCGCGCCGTCCCCGACCGGAGCGCGAGATAGATCGTGTTCAGCGGTGGCACCACCGGCGTGTGCACGATCGACACCGAGCCCGCTTCGAGCGCGGCCGCGGCGATGTAGCGCGGCAGCACGCTCACCCCGGCGCCCGCGACGACGACGGCGAGGATCGCGCGCAGGTCGGGGACGACCATCGCGACGCGGTTCGGTGGCCGCCGCCCGAATTCGCTGCGCCAGTAGCGGCGGATGATCGGCAGATCGTCGGCGTACGCGATCAGCGGCAGATGCGCCAGCGCGGGGACCGGGTCGGTCTCGAGCAGCGCGGGATCGACGCTCCGCGCGAGGGCCGGAGCCGCGACGAGCACGAATTCCTCGTCGATCAGCGGAATCGCGGTGATACCGCGCTGCCGTGGGCGGACCGAGGAGACGACGAGGTCCAGGCGCGCGGCTTCGAGCGCGGACAGGAGCTCGTCGGCGAGTCCGAGGGTGACGGTGACGCGCAGCCCGCGTTCGGTCAGCGGGGCGAGCGCGGGCAGGAACCGCGTGGCCATGCCGTCGCTCGCACCGCCCAGCGCCACCGTTTCGCGGTACTGGACGTCGTCGTCGCCGGCCGTCAGCGCGCTCCGTAGTTCGTCGATGCGGGTGCCGATCCTGGCGGCGAGTTCGGCCGCGCGGGCGGTCGGCGCCGCGCCCTGGCGCGACCGGACGAACAACCGCTCGCCGAGCTCCTCCTCGAGTTTGAGCAGCTGCCCGGTGACGGCGGGCTGGGTCAGGCCGAGTTCCTCGGCGGCCGCGGAGAGCGAGCCCTGACGGTAGATGGCCAGGAAGGTCGCCAGCCGATCCAAGTTGGGCATGCAAGTCACCTTCCATAAGAAATCTTATGGATCATAGCCGCCTCCGCGGAGTACGCGCGGCGAAGACCTCGTTGAAGCCGGCAGTGGGGCACACCGCCCCGGAGAAACGAAAGGAACAGTCATGGCGCGGATCCTCATGATCGTCTCGGCCGCCGACCACGTGCGGCTCACCGACGGCACCGACCACCCGACCGGGTTCTGGGCCGAAGAGGTCGCCGAATCGCATCGGGTGCTCGCCGCGGCGGGGCACCAGGTCGAGATCGCGACGCCGTCCGGGCTCCGGCCGACCGTCGATCCCATCAGCCTCGACGAACGCGGCGGCGTCGACCCGGCCGAGGGCGCGAAGTTCGCGGAATACCTCAAGGGACTCGATCTTTCGGCACCGCTCAAGCTTTCCGACGTCTCGGTCGACGCCTACGACGCCTTCTACCTGCCAGGCGGGCACGGTCCGATGACCGACCTGGTGGGCGACAGTGATCTCGGTGCCCTCCTGAACGACGCCGATGCGCGTGGCAAGACCATCGCCGCCCTCTGCCACGGACTCGCCGCCTTGCTCAGCGCGCGCGGCGAAGACGGCTCGTTCACCTTCGCCGGCCGCTCGATGACGTCGTTCAGTGACGAAGAGGAACGCCAGGGCGGGCTTGGCGACAAGAGCCCCTTCTTCGTCGAGACCCGGCTTCGGGAGCAGGGCGCGATCGTCACTCCGGCTGCCGCCTGGTCGAGCGAGGTCGTCGTCGACGGAAACCTCGTCACCGGCCAGAACCCGCAGTCCAGCGTCGCGACCGCGGACCGTGTGGTCGAGCTTCTCAAGGCGGCCTGAGCAGCGGGGTTTGCGCCGCGGCCGGATCCGGGCATACGATCAGGGCAGTCGTACAGGACGAACGCCCTAGGAGATGAACCGGTGGCAGGATCCCCGGCCGCGGCGCGCGGTCAGCTCGTCCGGCGGCGGTTGCTCGAAGCGGCCGTCGCCCTCGTGCCCGAGCTCGGCTGGTCCGCGGTGAGCACCCGGATCCTGGCCGAACGCGCGGGTGTCACGCCGAGCGTCGTGCACTATCACTACCCTTCGCTGCAGGCCTTGTTGATCGAGGCCGTGCTGGGGGTGATGCGCGAGGTCGCCCTCGCTTTCGAGCCGGCACTGGAAACCCTCGAAACGCCCGCGGACGCGGTGGACGCGCTGCTGGCGTCGGTCGGCGGGTACTCCGGCACCGACCCGATGTCGTTGCTGTTCGCCGAGTCCTACCTCGCCGCGACCCGCGACGACACGCTGCGCCAAGGCATCCGCGAGCTGCTCGCCGACCTGCGCACCCGGCTCGGCGGCTGGCTGGCGCAGCGTGGGGTGGCCGACGCCGAGGACACGGCCTCGGTTCTTTTCGCGGCGGTGGACGGGCTTCTGCTCCATCGGGCGCTCGGGCCGGGATCGGGCGAAGTCTCTCCGGCCGTCCTGCGCCGGCTGGTCGACTGAACCGAAAGGGAGGAACTCCATGAAGGTGGCGATCTGCGGGGCCGGAATCACCGGGCTGGCGCTGGCGCACCGGCTCGCGGCACTCGACGTCGAGGTCGTTGTGCTGGAACGGGCCGAGGGGCCGCGGGAACAGGGCTACATGATCGACTTCTTCGGCCCCGGCTTCGACGCCGTCGAGGAGATGGGCCTGCTTCCTCAGGTCGAAGACGTGGCGTACCAGGTGGACGAGGCGAGCCTGCTGGACGAGCGCGGCCGCCGCCGCGCCTCCATCGACTACGTCCAGTTCGCCAAATCGGTGGGTGGCAGGCTCTGCAGCATCATGCGGCCCGATCTGGAACGCGTCCTGCGTGCCGGACTTCCGTCCACAGTGGACGTCCGGTCCGGTGCCGGTGTCACGGGCGTCGAGGATCTCGGCGACCGGGTTCGGGTCACGTCGGCGAACGGCGAGACGCTCGAAGCCGATCTGCTGGTCGGGGCCGACGGGATCCATTCGACCGTGCGCCGGCTGGTCTTCGGCGAGGAGAGCCGGTACTTGCGTCATCTCGGGTTTCATACGGCGGCCTTCGTTTTCGAGGACGAGGAGATCCGTGCGCGGGTGGGGGAGCGGTTCTGCCTGACCGACACGATCGGGATGCAGATGGGTTTCTACGGTCTCCGCGACGGCAAGCTCGCGGCGTTCGCCGTGCACCGCACCACCGATCCGGCCCTGCCGGACGACGCGCGAGCGGCCCTGCGCGCGACTTACGGTTCGCTGGGCTGGGCGGTGCCGCAAGCACTCGCTCTGTGTCCGCCCTCCGGGGAGGTGTACTACGACCAGGTCGCGCAGATCGAGATGCCGTCATGGAGCCGCGGCCGGGTCGTGCTCGTCGGCGATTCCTGTTATGCCGTCTCCCTTCTCGCCGGACAGGGCGCTTCACTGGGGATCGCGGGCGCGTTCGTACTGGCCGAACAGCTCACCCGGTCACCCTCGATCGAGACCGCGCTCGCGGCGTACGAAGAACTGGTCCGCCCGGTGGTGACCGAAAAGCAACAGGTCGCCCGCCGCGGCGCGCGATGGTTCCTGCCCGCCAACCGCTTCCTGCTCCAGGCGCGCCGGTTCTTCCTTCACGTGGCGCACCTCCCCGGGCTCGAACGGCCGCTCGCGGCCGCTGTCACGGGCAAGTCGACCGCGCTGGTGACGAATCTGAAGCGGGGGGCCGAAATCCGGAGCCGGTGACGCCGGGGCGCGCCTCGATGCCGCTGCGGTTCTGGGAGGTTGCGGCTCCGGATGGTGCTGGTTCAGGTGCCCGGTCCCGGCGGGAGCCCTACGTTGGTTGCCAAACTGGGAGTCGGCTTTCTGGTCACCATAATTCGTCGAGGGTTGCGAGTTGTCGCCGGAAGGTTCTGGCGTCCCTGGGCGGAAGGGCGTTTGCGACGGTCGAGGGTTCGTCGCAGTTCGGCCGGGTCGGGGCAGCATTGCGGCACACCGCAGCCACCGCGAGGGTCCCAGAGTCGATGCATGGGTTCATGGACGAACAGTCGCCAAGCTTGAAGTGCTTCGGCGGAGGCGCCGGGCCAAAGCCGGGTGCGTTCAAGGCGGGCGATGCCGGCTCGCCCTCGGGGTGAGAGGCCCTGAAGCGTGAAAATCCGCTCGTCAGTGCGGCAGCGGCGATGAGTATCGGCCCGGACACGGGCTGGCGATCTACGCGGCATTGCCCTTTCGGATGGTCGACATAGCATTGATTGTGCCATGCGCGGACTAGTGGGTTTGGTTGCGGAGCATGCCGTGGAGGACGTCGCAGCGTCGTCGGGTGAGGCAGATGTGGCGGCGTTGTGCGTCTCGCCTTCCGCGCATTTGCGCTGGTAGTACGCGCGGCTGCTGGGGTTGGAGGGAGCCGCGAAGGTGGAGAGGAAGAACGCGCGTTGAGCCGGCGGTTGCCGGTTCGCGTGGGGTGTTCGCCTTTGTTCGAGGTGATGACAAGGGCGATACCGGCGTAGGCGGCGAGGCGACCGGAGCACTTGAAGCCAGAGGCGTCGCCGATTTCGTGGAAGATCCGTAAGGCGGTACTGACGCCGATGCCGGGCATCGAGGTCAGGACCTGGTCGAGGGCGCGCATCAAGGATCTCCTCAATCTCGGCGGCGACGGTTTTCCGTTGTTGCGGAATGGTTTTCGGGCTGTCGGAAAGTCTGGGCAGGATCGGGCCGTGAGAGGTGAGTTCGTCGAACATCGCCCGCAGCTCAGGTTTCCGGCCAGTCCAAACCGACAGCGTCCAGGTTTCGATGCTGGATGGCGGTGATTACGGAGGGAACGTTTTCGGCGGTCGCGGCGCGTAGCGGTTCTGGACGCCATCGGTCCCGGAGCGGGCTGATGGCGGCGGCTACGAGAGGTTGCTTCCGGTGTCGTCGGACCGGGCGAGATGCGGTCCGGCGTCGAAGCCGCGCAGTCCGATGTCAAGGCCCCGGCGTTGCCGGGTCGACTCGGTTTCGGAGGTTTCACGGGGTCGGCCTAGGTTCTGAGGTGCATGGTGTTGCGTCTGGGTGTGCCGGTGGGGTCGAGGTAGGTGGGTGGGGTGAATTCGGGGAGTCCGTCTTGGGCGATTTGGACTTTCCATTCGCTGTGGTGGATCAACCGGTGATGCTTGGTGCACAGGAGCACGAGGTTGTCGATCTTCGTTTCGCCGTGGTGTCGCCAGAAGACGATGTGGTGGGCGGTGCAGCGGGGTACGGGCATGTCGCAGCCGGGGAACGCACAGCCACCGTCACGGATCGTCAACGCGTACTTCTGGGCCAATGACACGGTGCGTTTGGAGCGGCCGATGTCCAGCGGTTCTCCGGCGGTGCCGAGGACGCCGGGGCGGACGCGGGCGTCGCAGGCGAGGATGCGCGCGTCGGTGGCGCTGATCGGGCCAACCAGATCGAGGTGTGCTTCGCCGAGGTCGTTGATCAGGTCCTCGTAGGACATGGTGACCAGGATGTGGGTGGCTTCGCCGGCTTGGCCGGGAAGGTTGCGGCTGGTGGTTTTCAACCGCACATAGTCGGTGAAGGCGTCGCCGTAGCGTTCGTCCTGGGTGCGGGAGTCCCGCACTCCGTCGATGGCTTTGTGGGGTTTGGCCATCGGGTCCAGGTCGGATTTCAACCGGGCGTAGGTTTCGAGATCGAGCCGAGCCTTGAGGCCGAGGGTGCCGTCGCGGTGTTTGACGAACCGTAGCTCCGGCCGGGTGTCTTTGGGGTCTTCGTTGCGGGGTTCTTTCCCGTCGGGGTCGAGTTCGTCGAGCAGGCGGCGTCCGGCGCGGGCGATCTGCCGTGGTCCCGCCCGGCGCGCCAACTCGACCAGGATCGCCTCCCCGGCCCGCACCTCTTCCTCGGGCACGCTCGAGGGAATGCGGGCGAGGGTGCGGATGATCGCGTCGATCTGGCCACCGCCGATCGCCCCCTCCGCGGCGGCCTGGGCCGTCAACGGCGCCAGAGGGGGTTCAGCCTCACCGCCGATAGCCGGGCCGGGATGCAGCGCCAGGACGCGGTCTGCTCGGGCGCTGGCTTCCTTGTCGGTCACCAGGAAGTCCTCAAAAATCAGTGCCGCCAACGTCGAATGACCGCTACACCCACGGACGCCACGGAAATTGATTTCCGCCAGGATCGCGTTCTGTTCGGCATCCGCTTGGCGCTTCAGGACTTCGAGTTCTTGTTTGCGGGCATGCAGCGTCGCGGTGTCGACGCGCCACCACTCGGTGGACGTCCCTGGGGGTGCATCGTTGCTGGCCACGACCTCAAAGCTACCCCGAATCGAACACCTGCGCTAGCCCGAACGGCCCAGTGGAGAGAATTGCCGAAAAATGGCAACCGCGAAGGAGTCTTAAAGCAGCGAAGCGCCTTTAAGTGCGCGAAGGGGGTTAAAGAACGCGAAGCAAAACCCAGCGAGACTACGTGTCAGAGCTGAAGCGCAGAATCGAGCGACCAACTGAACGTGAGCCACCACCACGCCGAATTACCACCAAAGAACGCAAAGCAAGCGAGCCGAATCCCCGATCACCAAGTGGGACGCGCCGAGACGCCACCGTCCACGGTCAGGTTGTGCCCGGTGATCCAAGCCGCGAGCGGCGAGGCGAGGAACAGGCAGGCGTTCGCGACGTCGCCAGGGGTGCCGAGCCTGCCTAGGGGTGCTGCCTGTTCCCAGCGGCGGACGCCCTCCGGCCAGCTGTCGCCGAGGCCGGGGCGCTCGATCAGGCCGGGGGAGACGGCGTTGACGCGCAGGCCTCGCGGCCCGTATTCGAGCGCGGCCGCGCGGGCGTGCATGACCAGGGCGGCCTTCGCACTGCTGTAGTGCGCGTGCCCTGGCGCGGGATGGGCCGCCTCGATCGAGGCGATGTGGATGACGCTGCCGCCGTCCATCACCTCGGCGGCGGCCTGCGTGCACGAGAACGCGCTGGTGAGGTTCGCGTCGAGGACGGCGCGCCAGCTCTGGGCCGACATCTCCGGCAAGGGCTCGATCGGCTGCACTCCGGCGTTGTTGACCAACGTGTCCAGCCGCCCGGTCCAGGCCGCGGCGGCGGCCACGAGACGTCGGCATTCGGCGTCGTCGGTGAGGTCGGCGGAGAACGCCTTGGCGGCGCCGCCCGCCTCCTGGATCCGCTCGACGACGGCGAGCGCGGAGGCTTCATCGCGGTGGTAGTGCACGGCGACGGCGCTGCCCGCTTCGGCGAAGCGCAGGGCGATACCGTGGCCGATGCCGCCGCTGGCCCCGGTGATGAGGGCCGTCGTGCCGCTCAGGTCGAGCATCGTGGTCCTTTCCGCAGCGCGAGAACGGCCGCGACGACGAGGAAGACCAGACCCGCGACGACGTAGCAGTTCCCCAGCCACTGCTGGGCTGTCGTCCATGTCTGGCCCGGCCGGTCGAAGGCCGGGAAATACCGGAACGGCGCCGCGACGAAGATCGTGGCGCCTGCTCCGGTGACGGCGATCCAAAGCATCGCCCGGCGTCTGAGTGCCACGTAGGCGGCAGCGGTGAACAGCGCCGGGGCGATCCACACCCAATGGTGTGACCACGACGTCGGCGAGACGAGCAGCGCGAAGGTCGCGTTGAGCAGCAGCGCCGGCACGACGGCCGAGCGATACATGGTCACTGCCACCAGAACCAGTAGAACGCCGGTGATGCCGATCCAGAGCGGCTTCGCGGCGCCGTCGACGCCGAACCGGGCCAGTACGGCCTGCAGGGTCTGGTTGGTGTGGAACGAGGTGCCGCTGATTCCGGACGCCCCGGCGAAGCCGCCGAACCAATACCGCGCGGAAGCCTCCGGGGCGACCGCGAACGCGACGGCGGAGGCCGCCACGAACGTGCCCATGGCGGTCAGTGCGCCGCGGAAATCCTTGCGTACCAGGAAGAACAGCAGGAACGCCATGGGTGTCAGCTTGATCGCGGCCGCGAGACCGACGCCGATGCCCCGGTAGCGGCCCCTGGCCAGCAGGCAGTCCGCCGCGACGAGACCCATCAGCACCAGATTGATCTGACCGAAGCCGAGCGTCTGGCGGACCGGTTCGAGGAAGAGCGCCGGCGTGATCGCCAGCGATGCGACGAGCAGCGCCTTCCGCCGGTCCCCGGACGGCCACAGCGTGCGGGCGATGCCGTAGAAGGTGATCCCCAGCGCGGCCAGGCTGAGCGCGAACAACAACAGCACCGCGCCGTTCCACGGCACCAGCGCCAGCGGGGTGAGCACCAGCGCGGCGAACGGTGGATAGATGAACAGCAGGGGGATTCCCGCGTCGGAAAGCGGCAACGCGCCATACAGGTCGCCGCCGTTCCACAGGGTGTCGACGCCGAAGCGGTAGATCTCGAGGTCGCTGTGGGAAGCGCCCGTCGTCGCCCAGGCCACGGCGCACGCCAGCACCAGTGCGGCGAACGCGCCGACCGGCCACCAGGTCCGACCGCGCGACTTGGTGGGGAGCATCGCGTGGTGACCCTTCGGACGTGCGTCGATGATCCCGACTGTACCCCGATGGCGACAAGCGACTTCCGTCGGCAGTCAGTGCGCCCGGTATTGGTCTAGACTTTTTATTCCCAGTGTGGTGAAAGGGACCGGTCCATGCGCGGAACGACGGTGTTGCCGAGGACGCCTTGCCTCGAACCGAAGGCGGGGGAATTGCCACTGCATCGGCTGGAGGTCCGCGCGCCGGACGCCCTGCCGTTCACGGTCGGCACATTCGACACGATCGGGCCGATGTCGCGGGCGGCGTTCCCGCATCGGCACACGTTCTACGAAATCGTCCACGTCACCGGCGGTACCGGCGACCACGTCATCGATTTCACCCGCTGGGAATTGGCGCCGCCGCAACTCGCGGTCATAACGCCGGGGCAGGTGCATCATTGGGATGCCCGCGAGCTCAGCGGATTCGTCGTGTTGTTCACTGACGATTTCCTGCTCGAACATCCGTCGGATCGCGAAACCCTGCGAAGGCTCAGCCAGCAGCCGTGGCGGCTCGACGAGCGCGCGGCCGAGGAAACGGCCCGGATGGTCGCCGAACTGGACGAGGAATTCCGGTGTGGCGGCCAGGGCACCGATTCGGTGCTGCGGGCGCTGATGCACGTGCTGATCGTGCGGGCGGGACGCCTTCCGGGATTGGCGGATCCGCGCCCGCCTGCCAGGGCACAGGCGGTGGGCACGGAATTCGCCCGGCTGCTCGGCAGGCCCGATCTGGGGCTCTGGTCGGTCGGCGCGCTCGCGGAACGGATCGGGGTCACGCCGGGATATCTCACCGACGCGGTGAAAACGGCGACCGGCCGGACGGCGGCGCAACTGATGCGTGAGGCGAGGACGAGAGAGGCGAAACGATTCCTGCGCGGCACGGATCTGACCGTGCGTCAGGTCGCCAGCCGGGTCGGATTCGCGGATCCCGCCTATTTCTGCCGCTTCTTCCGGCGGGAAACGGGGTTGAGCCCCGGCGATTACCGCCGGACCGGTGACGCGCCCCCGGAGATTCACCACGACTGACCACCCCAGTCCATCGTCCGCGGCTGATCTTCTCCATACCGTCGAGGGGGATTCCCGAAGCCCCCACGAGGAGCAGGTATGGACGAAGAAAGCAAACTCAGCCGGAAGACCGTGCTGAAGGCCGCGATCGCCGCGGGTGTGGCGGCTCCGGTCGCGTTGATCGGCGGCCCCGCCCTCGCGCGCACCACCGTCGCGAACGGCCAGGCCCCCGAGCTGACCCCCGCCTGTGACGACGGTGACGACCCGACCCCGCCGCAGACCGAAGGCCCTTACTTCAAGCCGAATTCGCCGCAGCGGACGTCGCTCGTCACGCCGAACACGCAGGGCACCAGGCTCACCGTGTCCGGCTACGTCTTCGGTCTCGGGTGTCTTCCGATCGCGCGGGCGCTGCTGGACTTCTGGCAGGCGGACGTCAACGGCGCCTACGACAACGTGGGGTACACCTTCCGCGGTCACCAGTTCACCAACGACCAGGGCGCGTTCTCGCTGAGCACGATCGTGCCGGGCCTGTACCCCGGCCGGACGCGGCACATCCACGTCAAGGTCCAGGCGCCCGGCAGGCCGGTGCTGACCACTCAGCTCTACTTCCCCAACGAGCCGCGCAACAACACCGACTCGATCTTCGACCCACGGCTGCTGATGACCGTCCGCGACCAGCCTCCCGGCAAGCAGGCCGCGTTCGACTTCGTGCTGAACGTGCCGCAGACGCCGACGTCGACCTCGCGGCCGACCAGTACGACGCCGACGACGTCGACTTCGACCTCCAACCCGCCCGGCGGGACGACCTGGGCGGCGGGAACCGGCTATTCCGCGGGCGCCCGGGTCACCTACAGCGGTCGCGGTTACGTGTGCTTGCAGGCGCACACGGCCCAGCCCGGCTGGGAGCCGCCGTCCACACCCGCGTTGTGGCGCGCGGAGTGACGGACAGCCGCTGCGGAGGGAGATAAACGCGGGTGGACTCCCGCCGCCGGGTCCCACACCCCGGCGGCGGGGTCCATCCGCTTCCTCGAAGGGTGGGGTTTTCCTCACCCCAAGTAGGAGCTTTGCTTCAATGCGCCGCCCCCGGCCCTCGGACGATGATCGTCTTCGACATCGGAGCGAAGGGGTGGACGTCATGACACAGCGCCGGAAACGGTGGGGGAGACGGGGAGTGGCCGCCGTGGTGGTGGCAGGAGCGCTGCTCGCTCCTATGGCGGGCCCGGCTTTCGCGGACGAAGGCCCGGCCCCGGTGCGTTCGCTGGACCGCGCGGCGCATCCACTGCGCTCGACCGAACCAGGCCGGAACACCGCCGACCTGCGGGCGCTGGGCGGGATGATCGGCGGCACGAAGGTGGTCGGCCTCGGCGAGGCGACCCACGGTTCGCACGAGTTCTTCACCATGAAGGAGCGGGTGTTCCGCTATCTCGTCGAGGAAAGGGGCTTCCGGGCCTTCGCGCTGGAGCTGAGCTGGTCGGCGGGACTGGAGATCGACGAGTACGTCCAGAGCGGCGAGGGTGACGTCCGGGAGCTCGCGAAGCGGACGCTGGCCGGTTCCCCGTGGGACCGTGAGGAGTTCGTGAGCCTCATCCGGTGGATGCGCGAGTACAACCGCGCGCACCCCGGCCGCACCGTGCACTTCGTCGGTGACGATCTCGGCGCGCCATCGGTGAACGACGCGTTCTTCGCCAGGATCACCGACTACGTGCGGCAGCATCATCCGGCGGACCTCCCCCGGCTGAACCGGCTCTACACCGGTCTGCGCCCGATCGACGACGCGTTCGCCTACCTGCGCAAGCCGCTCGACGAGCGACTGCGGCTCGCCACGCAGGCGGAGCAGGCTTACGAGCTGATCAAGGGCTTGCCCGGTGCGGGCGCCCGGGAGTGGGCCGAGCAGCACGCCAGGTTCGTCGCGCAGACGGTCCGGTTCCTCGCCGTCGACCTCTCGGATCCGAAGGGCCTGCCCGCCGCGCAGATCCTGCGCGACCGGGCGATGGCGGAGAACGTCGCCTGGTGGCAGCGGCGGACCGGGCACAGGATCCTGCTCTCCGCGCACAACGGCCACGTCTCCTACGAGAGCGACAGCCCCGCGATGTACCCGAAGACCCAGGGCGCCTTCCTGCGCGAAACGCTGGGCCGGGACTACCTGCCGATCGGGTTCACCTTCGACCGGGGTTCCTTCCTGTCCAAGGACAAGGCCCTGGAGGGCGACTGGAAGCGCTTCTCCGTTCCCGCCGCGCCGTCCGGCTCGAACGAACACACCCTCGATCGGGTCCGGTTCGAGGACTTCTACCTGGACGTGCGCACCGCGCCGCCGTCCGCGCGCGCCTGGCTGGACACCGCCCGGCCCACCCGCACCATCGGCACGCAGTTCCCCGTCGATCTCGCGGCCGTCTCGCTCCGGCGGTCCTACGACGTCGTCATCCACCTGCACGACGTCCGCCAGGCCGATCTGAGAAGGTAGTGACGTCGCGCCCGTTTAGGGGGTTTTAACCCGTTTTACCTGGCGTGCCGCGACGGATCTCGGTAGTAGTCGAAGTGTTCCGGTACCCCCTTGTTCCAGTACTCAGCGGAGGAAATCCCTGATGTTCAAACGGATGCTCAGCGCCTTCGGGGTCGGCGGTCCGTCCGTCGACACCGTGCTCGACTCACCGCACGCCGTTCCCGGCGAGGTGATCACCGGCCAGGTCCGCATCCAGGGCGGTTCGAGCGACGCCCAGATCGAGGAGATCCTGCTTTCGCTGGTCACCCGGGTCGAGGTCGAACACGGCGATCACGAGCGCGCCGGAACCGCGGAGTTCCTGCGGGTCAGCGCGGGCAGCAAGGTGAAGGTGACGGCGGGGCAGCTGACCACGGTGCCGTTCCGGATCGCCTTGCCGTGGGAGACGCCGATCAGCGCGGTCGGCGGGCGTGAACTGCCGGGCATGGTCGTCGGCGTGCGGACCGAACTCGTCATCGCCGGCGCGCCGGACAAGGGAGACCTCGACCCGGTGCTGGTGGGGCCGCTGGAATCGCAGGACCGGGTGCTGGAGGCGTTCGGCGAGCTGGGCTTCTCGTTCCGCAGCGCCGACGTCGAAGCCGGGCGGCTGCACGGTGTCCGGCAGGAGCTCGGGTTCTTCCAGGAGATCGAGTTCTTCCCGCCGTCGCGTTACGCGGGCCGCGTCAGCCAGGTGGAGCTGACCTTCGTCGCGAGCCCGGACGACCTCGTGGTGGTACTGGAGGCCGATCGGCGCGGTGGCATGTTCCGCTCCGGCGGCGATTCCTTCGGCCGTTTCCACGTTTCCCACGAGGAGGCCCTGCGCACCGACTGGGCGGCGGCCATCGACGGCTGGCTGGCCAAGGTCGCCGAGTCCGGCGGCGGGCACGCCATGTTCGGCGGGCACCAGGAGCACTACGGCCACGAGTACGACCACCACGGGCATCACGGGCATCACGGCAGGCGTGGGCCGGGGATGGGCGGCGTGGTCGCCGGTGCCGCGGCGGGCGTGGTCGGCGGCATGATCCTCGGCGAGGTCATGGAGGATGCCTTCGACGGTGGCGACGAAGGCTTCGAGGAGTGATCCGGCTCCTGGGCACGCCGGCGCCGGTGTGCCCAGGGGTCACTTCGCGGTCAAGGGCGCCAAGGCGGCGTCGACCGCGTCGGTGAGCCGGCGCGGATCCGTCTCCGCCCTGGCCACCACGTGCAGGCCCTGCATGACGACGAGCAGCAGCCGTGCCTGTGCCGCGCAGTCGACGTCCGCGCGGACCTCTCCGGAACGTTGTGCGGCTTCGAGTCCCTGCGCGATACCGGTTTCCAGCGCTTCGAATCCACTGTGGACGATCTTGCCGGCGGCTTCGTCGGCAGGAAGCAGTTCGGCGGCGGTGTTGCCCAGCAGGCATCCGCGTCCCGGGGTTTCCCGTGCCGCCTCCAGGACGCTGAGCAGAAGCTCGCGCAGATGCGTGAGAACCGGTCCTTCGGCGAGCACGTCCGCCTGGTTCGCGGCGCCGCCCGCGTAGCGTTCCAGCGCGCGCAGGAAGAGTGCGTGCTTGTCGCCGTACGCGGCGTACAGACTTCCCGGCAGAATGCCGAGCTCCTCCTTCAGGTCGCGCATCGACGTGGCCGCGTAGCCCCGCCGCCAGAAGACGTCGAGCGCGCCCCCGATCACCTGGTCCTCGTCGAAGGATCGCGGCCTTCCCGTGCGTGGCATGGGCGCCATCGTACGACTTCTTGACAGTGCGTTCAAGAAGTGTAGCTTGGCTCGCATGGGACGTCTCTTCCTGCACATCAACGTTTCGCTCGACGGCTACATCGCCGACGCCGCGGGAGACGTCGACTGGCGGTTCGCCGACGACGAGTTCCAGGGGTATATCGACGAACTGCTGGAATCGATCGACGGCATGGTCTTCGGCCGCAAGGCCTACGAGGAACTCGCCGGCTATTGGCCGACCGCCGGGGACGAAGTCTCGGCCACGCAGCGGCGCCGGATGCACGAGCTGCCGAAGTACGTCCTGTCGCGCACGCTCCGGGCGGCGAACTGGCACAACTCTCACGTGATCGAGGACGCCTCGGCACTCTCCGGTCTCGAAGGCGACATCGCGCTCTTCGCCGGGGGAGGGGCCGCGACGTCCGCCGCCAGGCTCGGGCTGCTCGACGAAGTGCGGCTCGTGGTGAACCCGGTGCTCCTCGGGGGTGGGACGCGGCTTTTCGACGGTGAGTACGCGAAGACGGCGTTCACGCTCGTCGATGATCGAAGGTTCGATTCGGGCGCGCTTTTGCTCACCTACGCCGTTGATCGTGTGGCGGGGTAACCTCCCGTCGTGCCGGATCACGTCGATCACATTCTGCGCCAGTGGGCCGAAGCCCGTCCCGACCTGGACGTCTCCCCGATGGGGGTCATCGGGCGGCTGACCAGGCTGACCCGGGTCATGGAGGGCGAGCTGCGCAAGACGTTCGCCCGTCACGACCTCGACCGGTCGTCGTTCGACGTCCTGGCGACCCTGCGCCGGTCCGGCACGCTGACCCCCGCCGACCTGATGCGCTCGGCGATGGTCACCTCCGGTGCGATCACCCAGCGGCTCGACCGGCTCGAAGAGCGCGGTCTGGTGGTCCGCGCGCCCGACGAGACGAACGGCCGCCGGGTGCTGGTCGACCTCACGGAGCAAGGGCGCGAACTCATCGATCGTGCCCTGCCCGATCACGTCGACACCGAGCATCGGCTCCTGAGCGCGGTCAGCCCCGAGGAGCGGGACGAACTGGCCGTTTTGCTGCGAAACCTGTTGCGGTCACTGGGGGATGTCGCTCTCGACGACTGAGGTGCCAACTCGTTTGACTTAGCGCTAAGCATCGAATAGCTTAGCGCTAAGAGGTTCGCGGGGTCGTCCCGCGTGCCGTCGATCCTTCTGGTGCGAAGCACCCCAGGGGCGGAATCGCCGTGCCCGCAGGGGTTTCTTTGTCATGCTCGTCATCGAGAGAGAAGAAATGGCCACCCGAACCGAAAACGCGCATTCGACCCTGAAGGGCTGGGCAGGGGTCGCCGCCATCACCGCCAGCCTGTTCGTCTTCCTCACCACCGAACTGATGCCCGTCGGCCTGCTCACCCCGGTGAGTTCCAGCCTGGACATCTCGGTGGGCGCCGCCGGCCTGATGGTCACGCTGTACGGCGTCTCGGCAGGCCTCGGCGTGCCGTTCGTGGTCGCGTGGACGCGACGGATCAACCGGCGCGTCCTGCTCTCCACGTTGCTCGCGATCCTGACCGCCGGCAACCTGATCACCGCCCTCGCGCCGGGTTATCCCCTGGTCCTGGCGACCCGGCTCGTCATGGGCTTCGCCAACGGCGCGTTCTGGGCCATCGGCGTGGGGATGGCGATGCGGATCGTCCCCGAGCGCCACGCGAACCGGGCGGCGGCCGTCGTGATGTCCGGTATCTCCATCGCCACCGTGCTGGGGATGCCGCTGGGTACCGTCCTGGAACGCCTCGTCGGCTGGCAGTCCACGTTCCTGATCTGGAGCGGGCTCAGCGTCCTGGTCTTCCTCGCCGTACTCGTCCTGGTGCCGTCCCTGCCGTCGGCGAACGCGGTCCCCGTCCGTGAGGTCTTCGGCCTGCCGCGGGTGAACGCGCGCCTGCGGTCGGTGCTGATCACCGTCGTCCTGTTCGTGCTCGGGCACTTCGGCGTCTACACCTTCATCCGTCCCTTCCTGGAAGGCACTTCGTCGGCGTCGCCCGCCTTCGTCACGGTGTGCCTGATCGTCTTCGGTGCCGGGGGAGCGGTGGGGAACTTCGTCGCGGGGCATTTCGTGGCGAAGAACGTGCTCGTCAGTTTCGCGGTCGGAGCGGCCGGACTCGTGACGTCGCTGTTGCTGCTGCTCGTGGTCGGCCACGGGCAGGTCGGGGCGTTGATCGCGCTCGTGCTCTGGGGACTGTCCTACGGCGTGGTGCAGCTGAGTCAGCTCACCATGACGCAGCGGTCCGCGCCGGACACGTTCGAGGCCGCCATGTCGCTCAACACCTTGGCGTACAACACTTCCATCGCTCTGGGCGCGTTGTTCGCGGGGCTGCTCGCCGACCACGCCGGGATCACCAGCGTGGTGTGGTTCGGCGTGGTGCTGACCGCGGCGTCGCTGCTGTTCACGGTCGGCACCCGCCGGACCTGATCAGAACCAGTGCAGGCAGTGCGGCGCGCGTTCGGTACGGAACAGCGCGTCGGCGAGCGCGGCCGCGTCCGGGCGATGGGCCCGGACGCGGCCCGCCCGCACGAGCAGGCTCGGGGCGGTGCCGCCGAGATAGATCGAGCCAAGGTCGCTCACGTCCAGGGAAAGGTCGGGGTCGGCGCCGGTCGGGACGCAGTCCGCCTCACCACCCCGGACGGTGAGCAGGTACCGGCCGCGTTCGCCGAGTGCCGGGTCGTCGACGTCGAGGACGAGCTCGCCGTCGGTGGGCCAGCCGCGTGCGGTGAGCGCGCGGGGTACGTCCAGCAGCCGCACCCAGAGCCAGTCCGTGTCGCCGCCGACTTCGCCGGCGCGGAAGTCTTCGAGCTGCCACCGCAGCGGATGGTCTGGCGGGCAGTGCTTGAACACGACCTCGGTGACCAGGTCGTGTCCGAGCGCGAACCGGGCGAGCGCCGTGGACACCGCGTCGTCGACGGCGATGGTCTCGTCGACCGTCAGCGTGCTGGGCTCGGTGAGCGAGTACGAGGCGTACCCGTCCGGCGCGCCGTCGGCGTCGCGGTGCAGGGCGATGTAGCGCGATGCCCGGGAGATCGGCGGCTGCCCGGCGCCCAAGGACCACCAGCGGTGCGGCCGCGACAGCGCGCCGGGCCGGGCGCGGCGATACCGGTCGTAGATCTCCTCCAGGAGTTCGCCGCACTCGGCCCGGCGCAGCACCTCGATCGAGCCACCGGCCGTCCCGACGGCGAGGGCGGCCCGATGGCGCGGCACCGTCAGACGCCGGGTGTAGGTCGCCGGGCCGTAGCCGAACCGCCGGTAGATCAGCGCTTCCGATGCCAGCAGGACCGAGAGGAACTCGCCCCGTTCCCGGAATTCGGCAAGCTGATGCCGCATCATCGCGCTGAGTACACCGCGCCGCCGATGCGAGGGCAGGACGCCGACGGCGGTCACCCCGGCGGCCGGGACGACGACGTCACCCGGCAGCGTGAGCTCGAAGGTGTACGCGGCGGCCGTGCCGACGGGCCGCCCGTCGTCGGTCACCGCGAGCAGGCCACGGTCCAGTTCGAGCGCGGACCAGGTCTCGCCCGCGGTGTCCGGGAACCGGGCGAACGCGGCGAACATGGTGTCGACGAAGACGTCGCGGTCCTCGGCGGTCGTGGAACGGATCTTCATCGCCCCAGTGCATTGCCGTTCCCGCGTGGCGTCAAGCGATTTGCAGGTCGAGGAACCCGGCGTACCGGCCACCGAGCCGGACCAGCGTGTCGTGGTCTCCCTCCTCCACGATCCGGCCGCCGTCCAGGAACACCACGTGGTCGGCACGTTCGACGGTCCGCAGCCGATGCGCCACCATCACCACGGTCCGGCCCGCCATGAGCCGCTCGATGCCTTCGTGGACGGCCGTCTCGTTGACCGGATCCAGCGCCGACGTCACCTCGTCGAGCACCACGATCGGCGCGTTCTTCAGCAGCGCACGCGCGATCGAGACCCGCTGGCGTTCCCCGCCGGACAGCAGCGCCCCGCCCTCGCCGACGTTCGCGGACCAGCCGCCGGGCAGCCGTTCGATCACCTCGTCCAGCCGGGCCGCCGTCGCGGCGGCGCGCACCTCGGCGTCGTCGGCGTCCGGGCGGCCGAGCCGGATGTTCTCCTCGATGGTGCCGTCGAAGAGGTGGACGTCCTGGAAGACGATCGCGATCCGCGACATCAGGTCCTCGGTGCCCATCGCGCGGACGTCGACGCCGCCGACGCGGATCGCTCCCGAATCCACGTCGTGGAACCGCGCGAGCAGTTGCAGCACCGTGCTCTTCCCGGCACCCGAAGGGCCGACGACGGCGAGCTTCTGTCCTTCATGGACGGTCAGCGAGAGCCCGTCGAGCACCGTCCGGCCGCCGCGCGTGAAGACGACGGACTCGAACTCGAGATCGTGCCGCTCCGGCCGGACGGGGTCGGGCGGTTCGGGCAACGGTTCGGTCCGCAGCAACGCGTCGAGCCTCGTCAGCACCGAACGCGCGCCGCGGAGCTTGCCCCCGATGTCGGTCAGCGAGAGCAACGGATCCGCGCAGCGGGCGGCCAGTACGAGGATCGTCAGCACCTCGGGCGCGCCGATAGCGCCGCCGAGCGCGAGGAACGCGCCCAGCACCAGCAGGCCGGTGAACATCGCCTGCACCGTGAACGTCAGCCCCACGACACCGGGCAGCGCCGAAAGCGTGGACCGGCGGTTCGCCCGCTGAAGATCCCGCAGCGAGTCGTCGAGCAGCCGGAATCGTTCCGCGGCCCGTCCGCCCGCGCGCAGCACCGGCTGCGCCTGCAGATATTCGATGACCCGCCCGGTGGCTTCGGTCCCGCGTTCCGCGGCCTCTTCGTCGGCGGCGGCCATCGAACGGCCGGTCCAGACCTGGATGGCCGCCACGACCGGGGCCGCGATCAGCGCGGCCAGCCCCAGCCGCCAGTCGAAGACGAGGATCACGAACACGATCGTCAGCGGGGTGACGCACGCGGCGATGAACGGCGCCAGCAGATGCGCGATCACGCCCATCGCCTGCAGCACCCCGGGTCCGGCCAGCGACGACACCTCACCGACCCGTTTCCCGCCGTACCAGCCCATCGGCAGCCGGGAGAGATGGTCGCCGAGCCGGTGGTACATCCCGCGCAGCAGCGTCGTCCCGGCGCGGAAGCCGGAGAGATCGGCGCGGTACCGCAGGATCGCGAACACCGAGAAGGCCGCGCCGAACGCGATCAGCCACGGGACGGCGTCGCCCGGAGTGCTTCCGAGCAGCGCCCGCAGCAACGGGACCAGGAAGGCGTAGGACAGGCCTTCGACGATCGCGGTCGCCGTCATCAGTGCCACCGTGCGCCGTACCGGCGGGGCGTGGTCGGGTCCGAGGACGCTCAGCAACATCCGGATCATCGAGGTTCCCCCAGTGGTTCGGCGGAGCGGTGGGAACGCCAGAAGGCGGCGAACTTCCCGTTCCGTGCCAGCAGATCCGCGGGTCTGCCGCGTTCGGTGATGGTGCCGTTCTCCAGCAGGACGACGGTGTCGGCGTCGACGACCGTCTCCAGCCGGTGCGCGATGACCAGGACCGTCCGGTCGGCCCGTGACGTCGCCAGCGCCCGGCGCACGGCCAGTTCGGTCTGCGGGTCGGCGAACGAGGTCGCCTCGTCGAGCACCAGGACGGGTGTGTCGGCGAGCAGCGCACGGGCGAGTGAGATCCGTTGCGCTTCGCCACCCGACAGTCCGGTTTCCTCGTGCAGCACCGTTTCGTAGCCGTGTGGCAGTTCGAGGATCCGGTCGTGGATATGTGCGAGCCGGGCGGCGCGCACGACGTCTTCGCGATCGGCGTGCGGCACGGCGAGCGCGATGTTGTCCGCGACCGAGGCGCGCAGCAGGCGGACGTCTTGGAACACGAAGGAGACGTTGCGGTACAGCTCCCGGCTGCCGATCTCACGCAGATCGGCGCCGCCCAGCAGCACGGAACCCTCTGTCGGGTCGAAGAACCGCGGAAACAGAGTGACCAAAGTGGACTTTCCACCGCCGGACGGCCCGACGAGCGCGGTGACCGTGCCGGGTTCGAGCACCAGATCGATCCCGCGCAGGACTTCGCGATCGGCCTCGTAACCGAACCGGACGCCGCGCAGCTCCACCCGGTGGCCTCGCGGCGAAACGGGATCAGACGGCTCCGGCAGTGACGGCACTCCGAGCACCTCACGGATCCGGCCGGTCGCGCGGCGGGCGGCCTGGAGTTCGTCGAAGCCGTGGCCGAGCGCGGCGACGGGTGCGGTCAAACCCAGGCCGAGCACCAGGAACGGCAGGAGATCGACCGGGGCGAGCCCGCCGCCGGTGATCAGGAGCGTGCCGCCGATCAGGACCACCAGCAGGACGAACGGCGGCGACAGCGCCAGCTGCATCCCCGCCGCCGGCCCGGCCATACCGTGCACCCACCGGGTGAAGGTGGCGACGAAGGCGTCCGCCGCGGTGCGGAACCTGCGATGGGCGCGGCCGGTGCCGCCGAACGCCTTGACCACGGCGATGCCCTGGACGAATTCGACCACCGAGTCCGAGATCCCCGCCATTCCCCGGTCGAACTCCTCCTGCTCGCGCAGCCGGGAAGGCGTCATCATCAGCGGGACCATGGCCACCGCCAGCACCACCGGGATCAGCGTGATCAGGGTGAGCCGCCAGTCGACGGTGAGCAGGTAGCCCAGCGACACCAGCGGGACGACGAAGGCCGACACGAGCTCGCCGGGGGTGTGTGCGATGAACGGGTGCACGGCCCCGACGTCCTCGCCGACGACCTTGGCCAGTTCACCGGTGCGGCGGCTGGAGAACCAGCCGATCGGCACGCGCCCGAGTCGTTCGGCGAGCAGACGGCGGAACGTGAGCTGGACCCGGCCGTCGAGCAGATGCCCGATCCCCGACGACGCGGCCGTGAGCACCAGCCGGACGAACATCCCGGCCGCGCCCAGGATCACCGCGGTCCAGACCCGGCTTTCGTCGACGGGGCCGGACGTCAGCAGCGCCCTGCCGAGCTCGACGACCGCGAGCAGCGGCGCCAACCCCGAGATGGCGCCGATGACCTGAAGGACGACCACCGCGGCGAAACTCCCAGTGAACGGGCGCAGCAACCGGGTCGCCGTGGGTGCCGTCATGATCCGGCCAGGGCGCGGCGCAGGACGCCGCCGAGTTCGTCGATCTGACGGCGGGACACCTCGGCGGAGAGGATGGCCTGCGACCCGTGGAAGGTGCCCGCCCACTGGTGCAGCTCGACCGAGACCCCCGCCTGCAGCAGACGGAGCGCGTACTCGATGTTCTCGTCGCGATTGGGGCAGAACTCGGCGGAGGCCACGTACGCGGGCGGCAGCCCGGAGAGATCCGTGGCCCGTGAAGGGGCTGCATACGGCGAAGGGGCGGGCTTTCCGGCCAGGTAGTGCCCCCACGCGGCGGTGATCTTGGCGCGGTTCATCCACGGCGTGTCGGTGAAGTTCCGCGCGGACCACGACTCCTGCCGGTCGTCGAGCCCCGGCTGGTTGAGCAGCTGGAAGCAGATTGGCGGGCCGCCTTCGTCGCGGGCGCGCAGTGCCGTCGCCGCCGCGAGTCCGCCGCCCGCGCTGTGCCCGCCGATCGCGATCCGGCCGGGGTCGACGCCGAGTTCGGCCGCGTGGTCCGCCGTCCAGTTCAGCACGGCGTAGACGTCGTCGAACGCGGCCGGGAACGGGTTTTCCGGTGCCAGCCGGTACTCGACCGAGATCACCGTCGCGCCCGAGGCTTCGGCGAGCCGCGCCGCCCAAGGATGTTCGGTCTCCAGGTCGCCCATGACCCAGCCGCCGCCGTGCAGCCAGATGACGGCGCCCTCCGCCGCACGCGGCCGGTAGATCCGGATCGGGACGCCGGGGTCACCGGGCACCGTCCGGTCTTCGACGTCCATGTCCGAGGTGTCGGGCTGCGGCACGGACGTGGCCAGCTTCGCGAAGCTCACGCGGTCCGCGACCGGGTCGTCGAGTTTCGCCTTCGGGAACAGGGCGATGAAGGCTTCGAGTTCGGGATCCATGACCACGATCCTTCCGGCTCGGCGGCCGGAAGGCGGCCGCCATCCGTCGCGTGTGATCGCCCCTTCGCGCGACGATCGCCGCGTACGCTCGCGGACATGGAGGCACTGGCCGCGCGGTTGTCGCATCTGGATCCCGACGTCGAGGGCGCGATCAGGGTCGTGATGTTCTACGACACCCTGATGCGGCGGCGGGTCGACCTGCCCGCGCTCGCCCGCGCCACCGCGGGTCTGGCGGAATGCGTGGCGGGTATCCGGCTGCACAGCACGGGACGCACCCTCCGCATGGCGCCCGACGGCCGCGAAGCCGCTCCGGCTTCCACACCGCCGTCCATCTCGTTGGCGATCACCCTCGACGACGAGGAGATCGGCACGGTGTGGCTCGAACGCGAGGGAGCACCCGTCGCCCTCGACGAAGCGGTGCTGGACCGGCTCGCGATCGCCGTGGCGACGGTCGTCGAACGGTACGGGCCCGCCCGCACCACCATGGCCGATCCGGCGCTGGTGGAGCTCGTGATCAGCTCCGCGAGTGACGACGCCGCCAGGAACCGGGCGTTGCGGCTGCTGGGTTTCTCCGCCGACGCGCCGATCCGGGTGGTCGCCGTCCGGTCGGGACTCCCGCTCGAGAAGGTCGGGAGCCTGATCTGCCCCGGCCGCCCGGTCAAGGCCGCGTCCCTCTCCGACGTCGGCATCATCCTCGCCACCGCGGTGGACGCGGAGCGCTTCCCGGAGGACGTACGGGCGGGGATCGGGGAGGCCGAGTGCCCGCATCGGTCCTGGCAGGACGCCAGGACGGCGTTGCGGTTCACGACGTCGCGCCGTCCGGTGATCCACCACGGCGAACTCGGAGCGTTGGCGCTGCTCGCGCGGATCCCGGAGGAGGACTCGCGGGCCAACGTCGACGTCGTCGCGATCTCGGAGCTGGCGGCGGATCCCGAGGACCTGCGGACGCTGGACGCCTACTGCGCCACGGGTTCGGTGCGCCAGGCCGCGGATTCCCTTCACCTGCACCACAGCAGCGTCGCGCGCAGGCTGACCCAGATCGGCAGGTGCCTGAGCATCGACCTCACCGATCCGCTCGGGCTGACCCGCGCGAGGCTCGCCCTCACCGCGTGGCGGCTGCTCGGCGACTGACTACCTAATGATCTTCGCCGGGTACTCAAAGATCACCGCCGCCCGTCATGGAAATAAATAGGTAGCCGGCGCGAACTTTCGTCGGTTTCCGGGTTCCCTTGGCACGACACAGAATCAGCGCGTTCGTCCCCACTGAAGCGGCCGGAACCCCGCCGCAGAAATGAGTCGGAACATGCGACTGCGCTCTCTCGTCCTGCTCGCCGGCACCGCCTTCATGGCGTTGCTCGGCTCGACCGCCCCCGCCGCGACCGCCGCCGAGCCCTCGGGCGTGCAGCCGATGATCATCGGCGGTCAGTACGCGCAGAACGCTCCCTGGGCGGCCCGGCTGTTCGTGAACGGCCAGCAGAACTGCAGCGCGACGATCATCGCGCCGCAGTACATCCTCACCGCGAAGCACTGTGTCGCCAGCAGCGGCAGCTACACGTTCCGGATCGGCAGCCTCGACCAGCAGAGCGGCGGCACCATGGCCACCGCGGCGAGCATCACCCGTCACTCGGGCGCGGACCTCGCCGTCGTCCGGCTGACCAGCTCGGTCAACGCCACCTACGCGCCGCTCGGCACCACGAGCAACGTCGCGGTCGGCCAGAACGTCCAGGTCTACGGCTGGGGGGCGACCAGCCAGTGCGGCTCGGAGATCAACTGCCAGTCCCGGTACCTGAAGGTCGCGACCGTCCGGGTCAACTCGGTCAACTGCAGCGACTACAACGGCGGCGTCGCGGTGTGCGCGAACCGCGTCGACGGCATCACCGCGGGCGGTGACTCGGGCGGCCCGATGTTCTCCGGCGGCCGCCAGGTCGGCGTCGCCTCGACCAGCGACCGGTCGAACAACACCGCCTACACCAACATCACCCGGTACCGCAGCTGGATCCAGCAGATCGCCGGCGTCTGACCCGCTCGTCAGTGGTGAGGGCGGTCGAACCCGTCCTCACCACTCGCGAGACCCAGGGCGCTCGGTACCGCCGGGTGCTGGGGCTTGGCCGGGGGTTGCGAAAGCCACTTTCGCAACCTTCAACGTTGCGAAAGTGGCTTTCGCAACGTTGGTCCTGGCCAGGCCTGGTGATCATGTCGCGAAAGCCACTTTCGAGACGTCTGACGTCCCGAAAGTGGCTTTCGCGACACCGGCTCCAGCCCCCAGTCTCCCGCAGACTCCACACACCGGGCCCGGGGGTCAACGACGGCCGGAAGCCAGTAGGTGCCTAAGACACCCTCGGCTAGAACCGTCCTCACCACTCGCGAGACCTAGCACCTTCCGCCACCCTCCTATTTGTCAAGTGACACTCACCCTCTAGGCCGATCGACGCGATAATGTGGCGGTCGGCGCCGGTGGGTCGGCGCCACGGACCTTGGGAGGGGGCCAGTGGCGCGACCGACGCGGGCTCTCGACCGCACGATCGTCGTAGTGGACGTCGTGGGGTTCACCGCGCCGGACCGCAACCGGCTCGACAGGCTCGCCGTGCACCAAGGCATGTACGAAGTGCTGAAGACGGCTTTCGCCGAAAGCGGTATCGATTTCGATTCCTGCGCGCACGAAGACCGCGGAGACGGCGTACTGGTCCTTCTTCCGCCCGGAACGACGAAAAGCCTGGTCGCCGATCTGCTGCCGGATCGCATCGCGGTCGCCCTCCGCCGGTACAACCACACGCGGACGCCGCAGGCGCAGATGCGGCTGCGGGTGAGCCTCAACTCCGGCGAGGTGATCGACGACGGCAACGGATGGGTCGGTGAAGCGGTCGACATCGCCTTCCGCATTCTGGACGCGCAACAGGCGAAGGACGCGTTCGCGGAATCCGGACGGATGATCGCGTTCATCTGTTCGCAGCGTTTTTTCGCCGACGTCATCGAAAACGACCCGGGCCTGTTGCCCGAGTCGTACAATCCGATACCCGTTTCGGTGAAGACCTTCACCGGAACGGCTTATCTGCGGCTGCACGGAGAAATCACCGCACCGGTCGCCAAATCGCCCGATCCGGCGGTAGTGGCCGCCGAAGACCTGTTTCTGGCCGACCTGGACAGCGCCGTTCTCGATCTGATCCCCCGTAAGGATCTGGCCGGCCTGCACCGGCGGCTGACCGGGCTGGAAGTCCCCCATCTGGCGGTCATGGTGAGCCGCGCGCTCGGTCCCGCGGTGCCGTTGCCCCGGCTGGACGGCGTCACCGACGCGTGGGGCGCTTTCCAGCTGCTCGCCGACTTCAACGCGGGGCCGGACGGTGTGCCACCCGCCATCACTTTCCTCGGCCTGCTCGCGGAAAACGTGGTGGGCGAGCCCGCGGCCATGATCGCGAACTGGATCGGCGACCAGGCCCGGACACTGCGGCTCGGCCCCGCCCTCGTGCACCAGCGGCAGAGCAGGCCGCCGATTCCGGAACGGCCGCATCTGCATCTGATGATCATGCTCGAACCGGTTCCCGGTGATCCGACGCGGTGCACGCTCGCGTTCTGGCGGCAGGACGATCCGGAGGTCTGGCCGCCGTCGCTCGGCGGAGTACGCGAAATCGGGATGGACGAGGTCGAGTTCCGGGTCGACGACGTCATCTTGGAGACTGAAGGCGTCTGGTCCGGCCAGAGCATGTCGGCGTCGGTGGAATTCCTGCTGCCGAGGACGTTGATCAATTTGCCCGTGCAGCGCTGGGCGAAGGAACATGAGACCGGCCATCCCCAGCCGTTGCGCTACGGGTACCGGCTCGGAATACGGTCGTTGGAGAGGATGCGGGCGAGGCATTGGCATCGCGCATGGCATGTTCGCTGGGATTCGATGGTGAAGGACCCCGCCGCCGACCGGCTGCACTATTCCGGGTGCGCGGAGTTCGAGGATCACCCGATCGACGCCATCCTCAGCGACGAGCACTGGGTGGGCCTGGTTTTGGCGAAACCCCCGTCGCCCCAAGCGGAACCGGGCGGCGCGCCGGACGAACTGACGAGCGCGCTCCGCAGCGGGCTTCCGGTGGTGCTCTGGCATCCGGACGCCGAGCCGGAGAACCTGCGCGAGTTGCTCGACTGGGTATTGGCCGCGGACAGCGGTTTTATCGAACTCCCGGATCGCCGCAAACTGGCGAATTCGGGTGCGGCGGTACCGTTCAAGAATTCTCTGGCTCACGATCTGGTGGTAATGTGGGACGACCCGAAACGTGTGATCGTTCTGGACCAGCCGTTGATCCCGACTCGACTGTAAGGGGACGCCGCGGATGAGCGGGAACGATCAGGACGCGGCCGTGAACGGCCGGACGCCGCAGATCGATGCACCCGATTGGTGGATCTACCGGGGCACCGGCAGGCCCATTCACGACATCGATCTCGCGCAGCTGCTGCCCGCGCCGCCGCCGTGGCGTTCCTACCGCGGTGATCCGCCACCGGAGAACGACGTGCCACCGCCGGACGACGGCGAGGCGGAGCGCCGTCTCGGCACCGCGTTCACACTTTCGGAGCTGACCGTCGACGCCGGCCAGCTGAACATGGTCAACGCCGCCCTGTATCTGCGTCGCCCGTTGCTGGTCACCGGAAACCCCGGAACCGGGAAGTCGAGTCTCGCGTACCGGATCGCCAGGGAACTCGGCCTCGGCCGGGTGCTGCGCTGGGCGATCACCAGTAACACCGCGCTGAGTTCCGGGCTGTACGGCTACGACGCGATCGGCCGCGTCCAGGCCGCGGCGACCAGTCAGGCGCAGCGCGGCGGCGAGACGGAAGAGCCACCGATCGGCGACTTCGTCCGCCTCGGCCCGCTGGGCACCGCTTTTCTCCCGAGCAGGCTGCCGCGGGTACTGCTGATCGACGAGCTGGACAAATCCGAAGCGGATCTGCCCAACGATCTGCTGTCGGTCTTCGAAGACGGCGAATTCTCCATCGACGAATTGGCGCGAGTGCGCAACCGGCACCCCGAAGTCACCGTGCACACCGCGGACCCGCAGCGCACCGCCGTGGTCCGGGACGGCCGGGTCGCCTGCCACGCCTTCCCGATCGTCATCATGACCAGCAACGGGGAACGCGAGTTCCCGCCCGCTTTTCTGCGCCGCTGCCTGCAATTGCGGATCGAGAACCCGGACGAGGAGCAGCTCGCGGCGATCGTGGCGGGTCATCTCGTCGGCGAGAACGGCGAGCACCGGGACAGGCTCATCCGGGAATTCGCCGAACGGAGCAAGGCGGAAGGCGGCCTCCCCACCGACCGGCTGCTCGACGCCGTCTATCTGGCGACGTCCGGCGCGTACCAGCCCGATCAGGAGGCATGGCCGCGGCTGGTGGACGCCCTCTGGCAACGACTGACGGTGCGGTGACATGGACGGGCCGGGCGGTGTGTCCGACTCGCGTTCCGCCCCGGTGGCGGAACGGCGGAAGACCGGTTCCCCCCAAGGGGTCAAGCCGTTCGGGTTCGAGGACCTGAGCTGGACGGACGTGGCCGACATCGTGTGGCTGGCCGCGGCCATTACGCCGCGGCGGGCCGCGGAAGGAGCCGATCCGGCCGAGGAACCGGAGGAGCCTCCTGAGAAACGGCGGATCCGCAACGCGCCCGCCGAGCGCGGGGAAAGCCCGGAACCCCCGGAGCCGCGGCCGTCCCGTGGCGCCGGCGCCGGAACGCCCGCCGAGGACGAAGGCCAGGTCGTCACGATCGAGGCCGTGCCCGGTGAGCTGCCCGAACCCGCGGTGGACGGCACCGGGCCAGGGGGAGTGGTACTCCTCGAATCGCTGGAGTACTTCCGCGCGTTGAGATCGCTGAAACGGGAGACGGTGTCGCGGCGACACAACAACGTGGTCCTGGACGAAGTGGCGACCGCCGTCCGGGTCGCGGAGACCGGCCGGTGGTGGCCGGTCACCCGATCGAGAAAAGAGCGCTGGCTCGACCTGACGCTCGTCCTCGACAACGGTCCCTCGATGGCGTTGTGGCGGCCGAGGGTGACGGCGTTCGTCGAATTGCTCCGGCAGGCCGGCGCTTTCCGCACCGTTCAGGTCCGGCTGCTGGAAACCGCGAAGGACAACGAGGACGGCCTCGTTCTCCGTGGTGGCACACCCGGCGCGCCCGCCCGCGACCCGGACGAGATCCTGGATTCCTCGGGGCGGCGTGCCGTCCTGCTGCTGACCGACGGTGTCGGCGATGCCTGGCAGCACAAGGACGCGCTGTACCCGATGCTGGCGCGGTGGGGCAGGAGGATGCCGGTGAGCATCGTCCACCTGCTCCCGCCGTGGCTGTGGGGCCGGTGCGGGATGGACCCGCACAAGGCGCGGTTACGCGTCCCGAACGCGTTGGCCCCCAACAGCCGCTGGGATTACGACCTCGCGGACGCCTGGCTCGAACCCGGCTCGAAGGTACCCGGCCATCTCGTCCCGGTGCCGGTGCTCGAATTGCGGCCGCGGTCGCTTGGCTGGTGGGCCGGACTGATGACCGGTGAAAACACCAGCGCCGAAGGAACGGTCGTCCTCGCCACGGAACGGGTTTCCCGGCCCGCGATCGCCGCCTCGCCGGTGACTTTGTCACCCGCCGAAAGAGTGCACAGATTCCGCAGTGTTGCGTCGCCGCCGGCGCTACGCTTGGCGCAGTTGCTCGCGGCGGTACCGGTCCGTCTCGACGTGGCGAAGCTGGTGGGACAACGGTTCGTACCGGAAGCGGGAGTGGAGCACCTCCTCGAACTTTTACTGTCGGGGATGATGTACGCTCCCGCACTCAGGGAGGGCGAGTCCACTTGGGACACCGACGGGGTCTTCGCTTTTCCCGAGGCGGTCCGGGAATTGCTGCTCAGTGGCGCACGACGGTCGGAAACGGCCAGTGTCGTCCGAGTGGCCGCCACCCATTTCGGTGACCGGATCAGGTTGCTCGGTCACCTCCGGGACGCCATCGCCGACCCGAACAACACACCGGATCCAGACCTCGACCGCGAGCCACCGGCCGATGTGGAACTGGAAAGCGTGGTCATGCGCGCGCTTTCCGGGCCGTACCTGTCGCGGGCCGACCGGCTACGGAACGCGGTACGAGGCCGGGGTCTCGCCGCATTCGAATCTGAATCACTAAAGAAGGCTGTGAGCACACAAATGCCCGAGACGGTCGAACGTCAACCTGCTTCGACACCTGTGCCACAGGGACGCTCGACTCATCTCGGCGAGCCCGACGCGAACGAACCGACGACCAGGATCGTCCATCCCTCGGTGGCGGGCAGTTCCCGGGCCTTCCCCGACCGCCAGCCCGAAGACCCGCCGCTGGTCTTCGGGAACGTTCCCCCGCGCAATCCCAACTTCACCGGTCGCGACGAACTGCTCGACCAGCTCACCAAGCGATTGAGCAGCGGTACCACCGCCGTGCTCCCTTCGGCGCTGCACGGTCTCGGCGGTATCGGCAAGACCCAGATGGCCACCGAGTACATCTACCGGCACCTCCATGACTACGACCTCGTCTGGTGGATCGACGCCGCGCACACGACCCAGATCCGCGCCGGCCTCACCGAACTGGCCACGATGCTCGGCCTGCAGGGCGCGGCCGAGGCCAGCGTCGCGGTCCCGGCGGTCATCGAGGCGCTCCGGACCGGACGGCCGTTCCGCCGCTGGCTCCTGGTCTTCGACGCCGCGGAGAGCCCGGACACCGTGCTGCCGTTCTTCCCGCGCAACGGTCCGGGCGAAATCCTGATCACCTCGCGGAATTCCGACTGGGCGGGCATCGCGCGCCCGCTGGAACTGGCGGTGTTCAAACGCGAGGAAAGCGTCGAGCTGCTCGGCCGCCGGGGTCCGGAGATCGACCCGGACGACGCCGACGAACTCGCCGAGAAGCTCGGCGATCTGCCGTTGGCCGTGGAACAGGCGGCGGCCTGGCGCGCGGTGACCGGGATGCCGGTGCAGGAGTATCTGCGCCTGTTCGACGAGTCGGTCGAGGAAATCCTCGACACCGCCTCGGCCCCCGACAACGAGGTGTCCGTCGCCGCGGCCTGGAACGTTTCGTTCGAGGAATTGAAGACCCGCAACCCGGCGGCCCACCAGATCCTGCACATCTGCGCCTTCTTCTCGCCGGAGCCGATTTCGCGTGATCTGCTCACCGGGGTCAACCGGGTGTCGATCTCCCCGGAGCTCGACGCGGCCCTGCGCGATCCGATCAAGCTCGCGCGGGCCATCCGGGACATCAACCGGTACGGCCTCGCGAAGATCGACCACGGCAACAACACCCTCCAGCTGCACCGGCTCGTCCAGCTGGTCCTGCGCAACCGGGTCATGGCCCGGCAGGTGCACGCGCGGATGCAGCACGGTGCCCATCAGCTGCTGGCCGCGCTGGATCCGAACGACCCCGAGTCGAGCAGGCACTGGGCGCGCTACCGCGAACTGCTGCCGCACGCCTACGCGGCGAACGTGCTGGACTGCGACGACGACTGGCCGCGTCAGCTCTACATCAACCTGATGCGCTACCTGTTCGAGTACGGCGACCACGAGGAGGCCGCCCGGCTCGGTCTCGAAGCGCGGAAGCGGTTCACCGAAGCCCTCGGCCCCACCCATCCGCAGACTCTCGAAGTCTCGTCGAGGCTGGGGCTCTATCTGTGGGCGATCGGCCGGTACTCCGAAGCCGCGGAACTCAATCAGCGCACTCTCGCGCTGCGCCTTCAGGTGTCCGGTGAGGAGAACGAAGAGACGTTCGCACTCCAGCGGAACATCACGATCGACCTGCGGGCGCAGGGCGACTTCGCGGCGGCGACCGAACTGAGCGAAGAGGTCTACCAGAAGTCCAAGCGCATGTTCGGCGAGGACGACCCGGAGACGCTCAACGCCGCGTACCAGCATGCCATCAGCCTCCGGTTGTCCGGCGCCTACCGCGCCGCCGCGGAACTGGACCAGGACACCCTCCGGCGCCGGATCGAGGTCCTCGGCCGTGATCACGTCCGCACCTTCAGCGTCAACGCTTCCTTGATCGTGGACCTGCGCGAGGCGGGAGACTACGGCCAGGCCCGGGTGCAGCAGGAAAGGCTCACGGAGAACTTCCACGCGCGCTTCGGCCTGGACCAGCTGGACAGCTCGACCCATTCGTTCCTGCTCGCCGTGACCCGGCGCAAGGACGGCGACCATGCGGGCGCGCTCAGCTTGTCCACGGAAGCCCTCAAGAGATTCCGGCTCGCCTACGGTGACGACCACTCCGTCACGATGGGCTGTGCACTCGCCCATTCGCTCGATCTTCGTCACTCGGGTGACTTGGCCGCGGCCAAGCGGCTCGGCGAGGAGACCTTCGAGCGATACCGGAGCGGGCTCGGCGAGCATCACCCGCACACCCTCGTCGCCAATGTCGACCTGGCGGTCACCTTGCGGCTCATGGGCGACGTCGAGGGCGCCCGCATCCTCGACGAGCGCGCCCTCGAGCAGTTCCGGGCCGGCATCGGCCCGGACCACCCGTACGCCGTCGCCGCCACGATCAACCTGGCGAGTGATCTGGCGGCGCTGGGTGAGTTCGACCGGGCGGTCGAACTGGGACGGGACGCGGTCGAGCGCGGTAAGCAGGTACTGGGCGAAGATCATCCGACGGTACTGGCGGCGTCCTTCAACCTCGGACTGGACCTGGCCGCGCTCGGCCGGACGGACGAGGCGGCACCGTTCCGTGACCCGATCCTGGTGCGGTACCGGCGGGTCCTCGGCGAGGCCCACCCCGGCACGCAGGCGGCGGGCCGAGGTGCCCGCGCCAACTGCGACATCGACCCGATCCTGATGTGAGTCAGCCCGGTACGAGTTGCCCGATCCAGGCGGCGAGCTGTTCCACGGTCGGTGGCCGTGGAACGGCCCGCAAGGGCCGATGCACGGCCCGGACGAGTTCGGGGCAGTGCAGCAGGGCCCGTGCGGCGGGATGCGGGCCGCGGGCGGCGAGCGCGAGGCCCAAGCCGACCAGGGAGTTCGGCCGGTCGGGATCCGTGGCGAGCTCCCGCCGGTAGGCCTGGATCGCTTCGAGGAAGTCGCCCGCGGTGTAGGCGAAATCGGCGGCGGTGGCGCCGGGTACCGCTGGCGGTCGTCCGTCCGGCGACGGCGATGTGCCGCCGACGGCGAGCCGGATCAGATCCGTTCTGGCGTGGGACCAGGCTCCGTCCGGTACCGGCGTCGGGGGAAGATCCGGGGCGTCGAGGGTGATCGGCGGCCTCGGTCTTCCGGCGAGCCAAGCCGCCGCCAGCTCGGTGACCACGGACGGGTCCGGTCGCAGGTGGCGGACCCGCCAGCCGGCGAGGTGATCCCGGCCGGCGGCCGCGGCCAGTTCGCCGGCCTCCGCCGGTACGGGTTCGGCCTGCCAGGGGCCGAGGCGTTCGGCGATGTCGTCGAGGAACCGGCGTCCGGCGCTGGTCAAGGTCGAGTCCGCGCGCAGGACCCGCAGGGTGCGCCACGTCTGCTCACGCCAGAACGCGAACTCGAAGCCGGAGCGCCGAGGGCATTCACCGGCTTGTGCCAGTGCACGCCAGAACGCGGTGACCCCGAAGAACGCGTAGACCCCTTGCAGGGCACCGCTCACGGGCCGCGGATCATCCCGCCAGGTCACGTAGATCCGTTCACCGGGATCCGGCTCGTACAACTCGACCAGGTGCAGCAGCCCGCCGAGCACGATGTGCTGGAATTCGTGGATCAAGGTCTCCGCGAGGGACGCGCCGTCGGCGGGCAGTCCGACCACCGCGCTGCCGAACGCCTCCCCGGTCGACGCGCTCGGATTCCGGAAGAGCACCTGGGGTTTCGGCACCAAGGAGGCGAGCCCCACGGGCATGATGCGGGCCAGACCGGGGAGATGGGCGGCGATCAGGCGGCACGCTTCGTCGATCAGCCGCTGCCAATCCGCCAATTCCTTGTCCGGCAGCCTTTCCGGTGGGATCGGTTCGTAAAGCCCGCGGTAGGGATCAAGGTCGTCCAGCCAAAGCGTGAACCGGTGCGCGCCGACCTGGCTCCGGACTCGCCGGATTCCCCACCAGCCCGGGGCGTCGGCGTCGGGTGAGCCGGGCAGGCGGACCGTCGTTTCGGCGTTCGAGACGAGGTAGCGGCCTTTCTCGCCTCGCACGACGGCTGAGGAAAACGCCGCGGTACCGGGAAATCTCGCCATGCCGAGGGAAGGGAGCATCGCGTTGCCGTGCCAGGCAGGGATGGCCGTCTCGAAGTCGAGCTCCGCCCGGATCGCCGCGGCCGCCGCGATCGCGTGCGCGTGGCCCAGATGCATCCACAAAGGACCGACACCGTCGATTCCGTTGCGCAGCAGGCGAGTCGTGTAACCGGCCCAGCTTCCGGTGTACGGGTTGGTGAGCATCCGGTTCACCGCGCGAGGTGCTCGTGCTTCGGCACGTGCGAGGAGTTCCCAGGCGGAATCCAGCGGGGGCAGGGGACCCGAATGGCCCGGTGTCTTCGTGGCCTCGGTCAGCAACGCGTGGATCAGCAGTTTGCGACGGCTTCGCTCGGCCCGCCGCAACCGCCGGGCCATGTCCTCGTCGCCGTCGAGGCGCGCCAGCGCGTCGAAGTCCCGCCATGACAACCGGTGGAACGCGGGGCGAGCCTCGGCGGGCGGCGGCATCAGTCGATGCGCTCGCCACCGGTCTGGCCCCCGCTTCTGTAGCGCGCGTGGACGCGTCGGGTGCGTTCGACGACGTGGAGCGCGGACTGGCGGAAGGCTTCGTCGTCCAGCTCCCGTAGCGCGGTGAAGGAGACCGCGTCGAGATCGATCAACGCCGATTCGATGTCCGGTTCGGTGCTTGCCGAGAAAGAACTCATCGTGCCGATTCCCTCCACCCCGTGAAACGGTTGCGAGAGTTGAACCTCGACAAGGATAGCCGAGATTTCCGTGCCTGATCAGGCCTCGGCGGGCGGTGGTGGCCGTCCGGCCGCCAATTCCCGTAATGCGCGAGGACGGGTGATCGTGACGCGCTGGCGCGCGGTGCGCACGACACCCAGCCGCCGGAGTTCTTCGAGGCCCCGGATCAGGGTGCTGCGCGAAACGCGTGCGAAGCCCGCCAGTTCCCCTTGGTTGAACCGGAGATCGACCTGCTGCCCGTCCGTCCAGTCGACGGCATGCTGCAGCGCCAGCTCCAGGAGGACCGCGGCGAGGCGTTGCGGGAAGTCCGGCCCGCCCGCTTCGAGCCGCAGCCGGTCGGACTGCTGCAGCCGGATCGCCGCGGTACGGAAGATCTCTTCGGCGATCCGCGGCCGGTCCCGCAGGACCGCGAGGAATTTCTCTCTCGGCACGACGAGGGTGCGCACCTCGTCGATCGCCGACATGGTGGCGGACCGGGGGAGCCCGCTGATCGGGGCCAGCTCGCCCACGATCTCCGCGGGGCCGCGAGCCGCGAGCGGCGCGTCCTCACCGCGGTAATTGGTGGCGCTGATCTTCACCCAGCCGTGGAGGACGACGAACATACTGGTGGGCGGACTGCCCTGGAGGGCGAGGATCTGGCCGGGCCGCCACACCTTCACGTGGCCCGCGCGCCGCAGCGCGGACTGCTCCGCGGGCGTCAACCGGCCCCAGGTTCCGAAGCCCGCGTGGTCACCCGTTGCGGAACCGGTCATCCTGGCCCTCCGGATCGCGGGGGGCCGGATTCGCGCTGTGGTCCATATTCGCGCTGTGTTCCATTTGACGCATCAGCCACTCCCCCGACTCGTCAGCATGGTCAGTGGGCAGAACGACCCGGAAGTTTCGCACCGCAACCGGTAATTGTGCCAGGCACGGGGTGACTTCACCAGGCCTCGGGCAGGCGACGGGGGAGGACGTCATGCGCAGCGCCGAAAGTGTCATGAAACGGCCGAAGGATCACCGGCGTGAGCCGGCCGTACCGAATCCGCGGACGCCCAAGGCGTTCGGCCGGAGACCGGCCTTCTTCGCGCCGCATCCGCCGCTGATGTCCGGCGGGTGGTATCAGGGCGACGACCACGAGGTCGTCGGTCCGGGGCGGTATCCGGTTCCGCGTCCGCCAGCCAAATCGGTGAAGGTGGCGTTGTCGTGGGTGCTCTTTCTCGGCCCTTTGGGATTTTGTTATGTGTCACCCATCGGTGGGCTGATCGCGACGGCGGCTTCGATCACGGCGATCACCTTCGGCGGGTTCTCGCTGATGGCCGTGATCTGGCCGGTCGTCATGGTGCTCGCGGTGGCGGCGCTGGCCGGCCGTCCGGACGGCGACACGAAATGACGTCCGCCCCGTCGCGGGCCGGATGAAACCGGGTGGGGGACGCTCAAGGGGGGCGGCCCCCACCACGGTTTCCGCCAGGATCACGCGTGTCTGGACGGACGACACACGTGATCCGACGGACGACACCTGTGTCTGGATGGACGACACCTGTGTCTGGACGGACGACACGAGCCTCGGCCCGTTCCATCGCGTGTCGTCCACCCAATCACGCGTGTCGTCCCGTCGATCACGCGAACTGGCGTCGCTGTACCGGCCTTCCTCGCCCGGCTGAGTACATGAAGGCCCCCTTCCTGTACCTAGGCGCAAGGAAGGGGGCCTTCATGTACTTGGAGGTTGCGGGACCGGCTACGAAAGTAGTGTCTCGCTGCTCCGATCATGCAGCCTGCGGGCGGAACCCTTGAACCGGTCAGGCACCTATGCTTCTATCTGCTCGATAGTCGCCGAAAAGGTGCAGTTTCGAACACTGTGGACCGGGTTCAACGCCATTCCGGGAGGGCTCCGTGCGCCGTCGTACCCTGCTGAAGGCCGCTGGCGCGGCTTCCGCCTTCACGTTGCTGCCGGCCAGCGTCCGGCAGGCGCTCGCCGCCGAAGCGCCGACGGGCGGGCTCGACGTCATCGAGCATGTCGTGGTGTTCATGCAGGAGAACCGGTCGTTCGACCACTATCTGGGGACGCTGCGCGGCGTACGGGGTTTCGCTGATCCGGCCGCGATCAAACTGCCTTCCGGCGCGTCGGTCTTCGAACAGCCGGACGGCACGGGAACGCTGCTGCCGTACGCGATCGACGACCAGTTCATGGCCGACGTCGACCACAGCTGGTCCGGCGGGCACCGGGCGTGGAACAAGGGCCGCCACGACGCGTGGCGCGCGGCCAAGGGTGTCCGCTCGCTGACCTATCACCGGCGTTCGGCGCTGCCGTTCTACCACGAACTCGCCGACGCGTTCACCGTCTGCGACGCCTACCACTGCTCGGAAATGGGGCCGACCAACCCGAACCGGATGTACCTGTTCACCGGGAAACTCGGTTTCGAACCGGACGGCAAGACCCGCGCGATCGGCAACGACGCCTGGCAGAACCCCGGGCACACCGGCTACACCTGGAAGACCTACGCGGAACGGCTCCAGGCCGCGGGCCGGAGTTGGCGGGTGTATCAGGAATGGGACAATTACGGCGACAATTCGCTGGACTATTTCAGCAGTTTCCTCGCCGTCGGCACCAAGGCCCTGTCGAAGGTAAAGGACTCCGCTGGCAAAGCGTTCCCGAAGCTGGAGTACTTCTACTACGCCCTGGATTCGGCCTCGGCGGCCGAACGGGCCCGGCTGCTCGACGGACTGGCCGCGGGGGTGGCGACCTTGACCGCGACCGAGCGCGCGCTGTACGACCGGGGCCTGGCCAGGGTCGCGCCGAAGCAGTTGCCGTCCGCCTTCAAGGCCGATGTCGACGCGGGCAGGCTGCCGTCGGTGTCGTGGATCGTCGCGCCGGAATCGCAGACCGAGCATCCCGCGTGGGGGCCCAACACCGGGGCCGAGCTGGTGAAGTCGATCCTCGACACGATCGCCTCCAAACCCGGTGTGTGGAACAAGACCCTGTTCCTGCTGACCTACGACGAGGACGGCGGCTTCTTCGACCACATGCCGCCGCCCGCGCCGCCCGCCTCGGCCGACGAGGGCAAGAGTTCCGTGGCCACGACCGACGAATTCGTCTCCGGCGAACCGATCGGGCTGGGAGTGCGGGTGCCCATGTTCGTCATCTCGCCGTGGAGCCGGGGCGGGAAGGTGTGCTCGGAGGTCTTCGACCACACCTCCGTGCTGCGCTTCCTGGAACAGTGGAGCGGTGTCGCCGAGCCGAACATCTCGCCGTGGCGGCGCACCGTCTGCGGCGACCTGACGTCGGCGCTGGACACCACCGCGCCGAACGCGACCTATCCGGCGCTGCCCGCACCGGTGCCGACGAGCGGGCCGTGGAACACCCAGCCGCAGCCGCCTTCCGTGCAGAAGCTCCCGGTTCCGGAGACCGGCGTTCGCCCCGCGCGGCCCTTGCCCTATCGGCTGACGGTTTCCGGGCGGGTGACGGCCGAGCGGTTCTGGATCGACTTCGCCAGCACCGGTGCCGCCGGCGCTCATTTCTACGTCTACGCCAACGCGCACCGCACCGACGGGCCCTGGCGCTACACGCTCGGCGCGAACGCGACGCTTTCGGACTACTGGCAGGTGGGTTCCCCGGACGGCGCGTACGACCTCACCGCGCACGGCCCCAATGGTTTCCTGCGGCGGTTCGCGGGGAACCGGATCACCGCGACCACCGGCGGCGCACCGAATCCGGAAGTCGTGCTGCGGCCGGGATCCGGCGTCGTGTACCTGACGATGACCAACGCGGGCGCGGCGTGCGAGCTGACCGTGCGCACCGGCAACCGGGGTGGCGGACCGTGGACGTACTCGGTCGCTCAAGGCGCGACGGTCGAGGACTGGTTCAGCACCGAAGGCGGCATGGGCGGCTGGTACGACCTGACCGTTCAGGGGCCGGACGGCTTCCTGCGCCGCTTCGCGGGACATGTCGAGACAGGCGCCGAGACCATCAGCGACCCGGTGATGGGTTCCGGGCAGCTCGCCGCCACCGTCCGGTCGGCCGACAGCCAGGAGACCGCGGGCGAATCCGGCGCCGCCACGAACGCCGTCGACGGGAACCCCGCAACCCTGTGGCACACCAAGTGGTCCGGTGGGGAAGACCCGTTGCCCCACGAGATCCAGCTCGACCTCGGCGCCGCCCGCACCGTCACGGGCCTGGCCTATCTGCCGCGACAGGACGGTTCCGCCAACGGCCGCGTCGGCGCGTACGAAGTCCATTTGAGCGCCGATGGGTCGGCCTGGGGGAGCCCTGTCGCCACAGGTACCTTCGCCGACGACACCGCCCGGAAGACCCTGCGGTTCTGGCCTGCCCGGGCTCGCTACGTCCGGTTCCGCGCCCTCACCGAGGCGGGCGGGCGCGGCCCCTGGACGTCTGCGGCGGAGGTCGTCCCGCTCGGCTGGACGTGACCGAAAGGGCAGATTTCGTTGTTCTAAAGGGAACGGTGCGGTGCCCCTGAGTGTCCACAAAGGATGACGTAATGTGCGGTTTTCAAGTGGGGTCGTGAGTGGTAATGAGGGTTCTAACCCTCATTACCACTCACGACCCCCTTGTGGACCCACTCAAACCGGGTTGATCGGGCTCTCCCTCTCGCGAAGGAGACCTTTGTGGACAGTTGGATCCCGTAAGTGGTAGTGCGGCCGGAGCGTGTCGCGAAAGCCACCTTCGTGACACCTGGGGCGCGAAGACCGCGAATTGACTTGCAAGGCGGCGCCTAGGCCGGTCTTGTATCATGTACTTGATACAAGACCGAGGAGGTCGATCGTGCCGTTCGACAACATCGTGGCCGTAGCCCTGATCATGGGCCTGTTCGGCCTGGCGATCCTGGTTCTGCTGTGGCCGGGCGAAAAGCAGGGCGGGAAGGTGCTGCGGCGGTGGGGTGTCGACGATCCTTCGCCGTCCGAGGTCGCTGAGGCCGCGCGCTACCTGCGCCGTCGCCGGTTCTGGTATCCGTGGCTGTTCCTCGGGCTGCCGGTGCTGGCCGATGTCGCCGGCGTCCGGGGTGATGGTACGTCGCTTGTCCTGGCCACACTGCTGATCGGTGCGCTGATCGCCGAGGTTCTGGCTCAACGGCCGCGAAAGAGCACTCGCCGCGAGGCGGGGCTGGACCGGCGTGCGGTGCGCGGGCTCATTCCAGCCTGGGGGCTGATTCTTTACGCGGTGGTCGTCGCGGCCGCGGCGGTCTGGCTCGTGGTCCATCGCTCGTGGGTGCCGCTCGGCGTGGCCGCGGCCGTCTCGGCGGTCACCTGGCTGATCGTCCTGCTCGCGGTGCGCCGACCGTCCACAGGGGACACCGGTGCGGACGCCGCGTTGCGGGTGCGCAGTGCGCGGGTCGCCGCGGGGCTGGGGCTCGCCGCCACCGTGACACTGGCGCTGCCGGACGCGACGAACATCGGTTCGGCGGCCGTGATCCTCGCCGGGCTCGCCGGCTGGTACCACCTCGCCCACCGTTCGCCCGCGGAAGCCGTTTGATGCCACTGAAGGTCGTCGTCGACACGGAGCTCGGGATCGCGCCGTGGCGTCAGGTGCGCGACCAGATCATCCGCTTGATCACCACGGGCGCACTGGTGCCGGGCACCCGGCTGCCCGCCATCCGGCAACTCGCCAGGGACCTGGCGCTCGCTTCGGGCACCGTGGCCCGGGTCTACCGGGAGCTGGAAGAGGACGGCTGGGTGTACACCGCCCGCGCGAAGGGCACGGTCGTCGCCGAACTCGCCGACCGGCCGGGCACGGAGGCACTCCTGCGGGCGGCGGCGGACGAATACGCCCGTGCCGTCACGGAACTCGGCGTCGATCCGGATGACGCGCTGGACGCCGCGGCAGCCGCGCTGAAGTCACTCCAGTGACGTGTCACCGAAGTGTTCGAGCAGCAGGCGCAGCCCGCCGATCAGTTCGGCCCATTGTGCCGGTTTCAGCTCGGGCAGAAGGGCGGCTTCGTTCTCCAGATGGAGCACGAAGACCTCGTCGACGACTTCGCGGCCCTTGCCGGTCAGCCGGATCTTGACCGAACGGCGGTCGTCGCTGTCCCGCACCCGCTCGACCAGCCCCTTGGCCTCCATGCGGTCGATCCGGTTCGTGATCGCCCCCGAGGTGACCATCGCCGCCTTGAGCAGCGCGCCGGGCGTCAGGCCGTCGGCTTCGCCTGATCGGCGGAGGGTGGTGAGCACGTCGAACTCCCACGACTCCAGGTCGTGCCGGGCGTTGAACTCCTTGAGCTTCCGGTCGAGGATCCGGGAAAGCCGCTGAACCCGGCCGACGACCTCTGCTGGCCAGAGCTTGTCTTCGAGGTCCGGCCGCTCGTGCCGCCACAACGCGATCACCGCGTCCACCGCGTCGGCCATGACGCCCTCCAATCGTCTCAACATTAAGAGACTTGACATTGACAGAAGTCGCTGGTGTTATCTCAACGTTGAGATTATCAGTGAGGAGACATCATGGCGATCATCGCCGAACGGCCTGTCGTTCCGACCGGGCAGGCGGCAGCGCGGCCGACGCTCCGCGACGCCGGGCTCGCCGCACTGGCTCCGGCCAGCTGGGGCACCGTGTACGTCGTCACCGCGACCCTGCTGCCCCCGGACCGGCCCCTCCTTGCCGCCGTGCTGCGGGCGCTCCCGGCCGGGTTGCTCCTGCTCGCGCTGACCAGGCGGCTCCCGCACGGATCCTGGTGGTGGAAGACGACCGTGCTCGGAATGCTCAACTTCGGCGCCTTCCTGCCGTTGATCTTCTTCGCCGCGTACCGCCTTCCCGGCGGGGTCGCCGCGACCCTCGGCGCCCTCCAACCGCTGCTGGTCGCCCTGCTCGCGCTGCCGATGCTCCGCGTCCGGACGCCGGCGCCGATCCTGTTCGCCTCGATCGCCGGTGCCGGTGGTGTCGCCCTGCTGACCTTGTCGGCGGAAGCCCGCCTCGACCCGCTCGGCCTGGCCGCCATGCTCGCCGCCGTCGGGCTCATGGCCGTTTCCCTGATCCTGACCAAGAAATGGGGTCGTCCCGGGCATCCGCTGGCGATGACCGGCTGGCAGCTGACCTTGGGCGGCGTCGTCCTGGCCCCGGCGACGCTGCTGTTCGAAGGTCTCCCGGACTCGCTGACGACCGCGAACCTGCTCGGCTACGGCTACATCGGCATCGTCACCACCGCGCTGGCCTACCCGCTGTGGTTCCGCGGCATCGACCGCCTCGCCCCGGCGTCGGTCTCCCTGCTGACGCTGACCAACCCCCTCGTCGCCACGGCCGCCGGATTCCTGGTGCTCGGCCAGACCCTCACCGGGTGGCAGCTCACCGGATTCGCCATCGCCCTCACCGCTTTGACGCTCAGCCAGACCCTCGCCCGCCCCAAGAACTGACGAAGGAAACCGATCATGACCGAACTCAAGATCCTCGCGATCTCCGGCAGCCTGCGCGACGGCTCGTACAACACGGCCCTGCTGCACGCGGCCAGGAAGCTGAACCCCGGCGGGATGACCATCGAGCTGTACCGGGGAATCGGCGACCTGCCGCTCTACCGCCAGGACCTCGATACCGCCTCGCCACCGGAACCGGTGGCGGATCTCCGGCGCCGGGTCGCCGGGGCGGACGGGCTCCTGATCGCGACCCCCGAACACAACGCGTCCGTGCCGGCGGCGCTGAAGAACGCGATCGACTGGGCGAGCAGGCCGGCCGCCGAATCGCCGCTTCCCGGCAAGCCGATCGCGATCGCCGGTGCCTCACCGGGCGCTTTCGGTTCGGTCCGCGCCCAGCAGGCGCTCCGGCAGATCCTCGCGTCGATCGGCGCCGACGTCGTCGTCAAACCCGAGGTGACGGTGTTCCGCAGTCACGAACGCTTCGACGGCGAGGGCACGCTGACCGACGACTTCACCGCGTCGCTGTTGGCCGAACTGCTCACCGCGCTCGCCGGGGCCATTCGCCCGTTCACCAGGTGACCGGCAGCTCGTGGACCCCGTAGATGTTCATGTCGGTCTTGAGCTTCACCTCGTCCGCGGGGACGGCGAGCTCGAGCGTCGGGAAGCGGCGCAGCAATCCCTCGAAGCCCGCGCGCATCTCGATCCGCGCCAGCTGCTGGCCGAGGCACTGGTGGATGCCGTGCCCGAAGGACAGCAGGCCACGGGCGTTGCGGTGCAGGTCCAGGGCGTCGGGATTCTCGAACCGGCGCGGATCGCGGTTCGCGGCCAGCAGCGAGATGATGACGGTCGACCCCGCGGGGATCGTTTCGCCGCCGAGTTCCAGGTCTTCCGTGGCATAACGGAAGAAGATGTCGGCGACGGACAGGTAGCGAAGCATCTCTTCGACGGCACCGGGCATGAGCTCCGCGTCGGCACGCAGTTCGGCCAGCTGGTCAGGGTGCTCCAGCAGCGCGAAAGTGCCCAGCGACAACATGTTCGCGGTGGTTTCGTGGCCCGCGAGCAGCAGCAGGAAAGCGGCTCCCGTCAGCTCCTCGATGGTGAGGTCTTCGTGGCGGCCGAGGTCGGACAGGATGTCGTCGCCGGGCGTCTCGCGCTTACGGGTGACCAGTTCGGTGAGGAAGGTGTTCATCCCGATGAACGCGGCCATCTTCTCCTCCAGCGTCTGGTCCCTGACCATGAGCTGGGCGGAGTCGGCCTGGAATTTCTCCCGGTCCTCGTACGGGACGCCGAGCAGTTCGCAGATCACCAGCGACGGCACCGGCAGCGCGAACTCCTTGACCAGGTCGACCGGCGGGACCAGCGCGGCCATCGCGTCCAGCTGCCGTTCGGTGATCTCGACGATGTGGTCTTCGAGCTGCTTCATCCGCTTGACGGTGAAAGCGCCGGTGAGCCGCTTGCGCAACCGGCCGTGGTCCGGCGGGTCCATGGCGACGAACATTCCCGGCATCGGCGGGGACGGCTCGGTCGGGGTGGGCATCCCCGGCGTTTCGTACGGGGCGTGCAGGATGCCGATGTCCTGGCGCGAGCTGAACCGGGTGTCGGCCATCAGCTGCCGGGCCTCGTCGTAGCCGGTGACGAGCCAGCCCTCGTGACCGTCGGGGAAGATCATGGGACTCACCGGGCGAGCCTCGCGCAGCCGCGTGATCTCGCTGGGCGGGTCGAAGGGACCCGCGTCGCGGTCCATCGGGAGACCCTGCGGGACGGGAACCGTCTGAGTCATCGCATCGCCTTTCGTGGTGGTTGTGCCACCACTGTGCCCACGAGTACTGACAGCGCGCTGACACGGCGCTGACACAGCTGGTGTCAGCGCCGTGGCGGGGCCGTGTCAGCGCGGCCGCCCAGAGTGGTGCCCATGACAGAAACAGCGATCGCGGTCTCGGGACTGCGAAAGACCTTCGGGGACAAGGTCGTGCTCGACGGTATCGACCTGGAAGTCCCCGCCGGCACGATTTTCTCCCTGCTCGGCCCGAACGGGGCGGGGAAGACGACCACGGTGAACCTGCTGACCACCCTGATGAAGGCGGACGGCGGGACGGCGAAGGTGGCCGGCCACGACCTCGTGACGGAGGCCAAGGCGGTGCGTGCGGCGATCGGGGTCACCGGCCAGTTCGCGGCGGTGGACGAACTGCTGACGGGCCAGGAGAACCTGCAGCTGATGGTGGACCTGAGCCGCGGAACCGCGGGCGAACGGGTCGTGTCCGATCTGCTGGAGCGTTTCGACCTGGTGGAATCGGCGCGGAAACCGGCGTCGACCTATTCCGGTGGCATGCGCCGGAAACTGGATCTGGCGATGACGCTCGTCGGCGATCCGCGGATCATCTTCCTCGACGAGCCCACCACGGGCCTGGACCCGCGCAGCCGCCGCACGATGTGGTCGATCATCCGCGAACTGGTGGACGGCGGCGTCACCGTCTTCCTCACCACTCAGTACCTCGAAGAGGCCGACCAGCTCGCCGACCGGATCGCGGTCCTCGACCAGGGCCGCCTGGTCGCGCAGGGTACGCCCGACGAGCTCAAGCGCCGGATGCCCGGAACGCATGTCCGGCTGCGGTTCACCACCGTCGCAGAACTCGACGCCGCCGCGCGGATCTTCCCCGGGGCCACCCGGGACGACGAGTCGCTCGCCCTGCGGGTGCCCAGCGACGGCGGGACGAAATCCCTGCGCTCGCTGCTGGACCGGCTCGACGAGTACGCGGTCGCCGCCGAAGAGTTCTCCGTCCACACCCCCGATCTCGATGACGTTTTCCTCGCCCTGACGGGCCACAGCACGGAGGCAGTGAAATGAAATCCGCGTCCACGGTGATGTTGCGCCGTAACTTCAAGCACCTCGTCCGCAACCCGACCTCGGTGTTCAACGCGATCCTGATGCCGGTCGTGATGATGCTGATGTTCGTGTACGTGTTCGGGGACGCGTTCAGCGTCGGCGTCGATTACGTCGACTACGCGACGCCGGGTTTGATGCTGCTGGCCGTCTGCTACGGGCTCGGCGCGACCGCGACCGCGGTGAACTCCGACATGACCAAGGGCATCATCAACCGGTTCAAGGTCATGGACGTCTCCCGCGGCGCGGTGCTGACCGGGCATGTCGTCACCAGCGTGCTGACCAACCTGCTCGCCATCGCGGCGCTCACCGGGGTCGCCTTCCTGCTCGGTTTCTCCCCGGCGGCGGGTTTCCTCGACTGGCTCGGCGTGGTGGGGATCGTCGTCCTGCTCGGTTTCGCGGCGGCCTGGCTCACGGTCGCGCTGGGTCTGGCGGCGAAGTCGCCGGAGACCGCCGGGATGGCCTCGGTGCCACTGGTCATGCTGCCGTTCTTCAGCAGCGCGATCGTGCCCGCCGAGAAGATGGGGCCGGGGCTCCGCGAGTTCGCGGAATACCAGCCCTTCACACCGATCATCGAAACCCTGCGCGGGCTGCTCACCGGGGCACCGGCCGCTGGCGACGTGCTCCCCGCCCTCGGCTGGTGCGCCGGGATCGCGCTCGCCGGCTACCTGTGGGCGTCCTCGACGTTCAAGAAGCGAGCGTGACCTCCGCCAGCCGCTTCCAGTCCGCTTCGGTGCCTTCTCGCGCCGCCTCCGCGAATTTCGCTTCGCCGAGGCGGCGCAGCACTGTCTCCTCGATCCGGGTCACGTCCGGACGGGACCGGTCCGGCAGGCCGCGCAGTTCGTCGGCCGCCCCGAGCAGCCGTGCGGCCTGCTCGGGATCGTCCTGGCGCAGGGCGAGATCCGCGATCCCGACGAGCATATGGGCGATCAGGGGCACGTGCCGCACCTCGCCTGCCGCCTCCCAGGCCGCTCGCCGGTGTTCGCGGGACTTTTCGAGCTCGTCCGCGAAGTAACCCCGAAGGTCGTGGCTGATGGCGCGGACGTGGCCGAGATCGGCTTCGGTGCCCATCACCGTCGTCGCGATGTCGAGCTGCCGCGCCGCCTCCTCGGTTTCGCCGCGCCAGTGGGCGAGCTCCGCGCGCGCGAGGGCGAGCATGCCCAGTGCGCCCGGCCAGGTGACGCTTTCGGCGTACCGCTGCGCTTCGGCCTCCGCCGCCGCGCCGGCCTCCTCGTCACCCATCAGCCAGTACAGCTGCGCCTGCCGCGACCGCAGCCGGATGAGGTCTTCCAGGGAGCCGACCTCGGTCACGACCGTGACCGCCTCTTCGTAGTACGCGCACGCGGTGGCGAAATCGCCGCGGGTGGCGATCCGGTCCGCCAGTTCGGTCAGGGCGAACGAGATCCCGAACCGCTCGCCGATCGCCCGGAACTCGCGGAGTGCCTGCTCCAGGTATTCGTCAGCCTCCCGGCCGGGATGGCCGAGCGTGATCCGCATCTTGCCGAGGTGCAGCCTGCCCAAGGCGCGGACCCAGTCGTTCTCGTCCTCCAGCACCGGTTCCCACGCGGACAGCGCTTCGTCCCCGGCCAGCATGCGTTCGAGCGGGACGACGAGCCCCAGCAACGGATGCCGCGACTCGCTGCTCCTGCCCAGCCGGTACGACTCGTGGATCCACTTCGCGGCGGTGTGTTCGTCGGCGAAACCGGAACTCACGAACAGCGAGACGAGCCCGTACACCACGGCCGCGACGTCGTCGGCCACCTCGCCCGGCGTCCTGACGGCCGCGCTGACCAGCTCCATGCCTTCCGTGCGGTGCCCGCTGAGCCACCAGTACCAGCCGCAGGCCGCCGCCAGCCGCATCGCCTCCGGGCCCTCGCCCGAGGTGAGGGCGCCGCGCATCGCGGAGGTGATGTTGTCGTGCTCGGCCTTGAGTTTGGCGAGCCATTCCAGCTGCTCGGCGCGGCGGAGCATCGGCTCCGCGGCCTCGGCGAGCTCGGTGAAATAGGCGAGATGCGCGTGCCGCGCCACGACCGTTTCGCCTGCCTCGGCGAGCCTTTGCGCGGCGTACTCCTTGATCGTGCCGAGCATCCGGTAGCGCGGCGCTTCGTCGCCCGCCGCGACCAGCAGCGACTTTTCGGTCAGCGTGGTGAGCAGTTCGAGGACCTCGTACTGCTCGACCGCTTCGCTGACGCAGACCCGCTCGGCCGCTTCGAGGCTCGCCCCGCCCGAGAACACCGAGAGCCTGCAGAGGACCGTCCGCTCGGCGTCGGACAGCAGCTCCCAGCTCCAGTCGACCATGGCGCGCAACGTCCGGTGCCGGGGCAGCGCGGTCCGGCTGCCGCCGGTCAGCAGGCGGAACCGGTCGTCGAGCCGGTTCGCGAGCTGCTCGATGGACATGGTGCGCAGCCTCGCCGCGGCCAGTTCGATCGCCAGCGGCATCCCGTCCAGGATGCGGCAGACGCGCGCCATGGTGGCCCACGTGGCCTCGTCCGCCGAGAAATCCTTGCGCACCGCGCTCGCCCGGTCCCGCAGCAACCGGACGGCGGGGGAGGCTTCGATCTCGGCGGGGCCGGCGTGGACGTCCGGTACGGCCAGCGGCACGACATGCCACAACGTCTCGCCGGTGATGCCGAGCGGCTCCCGGCTCGTCGCCAGTATCCGGAGACGGCGGCATTCCCCGAGCACGCGATGGGCGAACGCCGCGGCCGCCTCGATCACGTGCTCGCAATTGTCGAGGATCAGCAGGACTTCCCGGTCGCGGATCGCGGCGATGACCCGTTCGGCGGGTTCGGCGTTCGACGAGTCGCCGAGCAGCGCGTCCCGCAGCCCGAGCGCGGCCAGCGTCGCCTGGGCGACGTCATCGGCCGGGCCGATGGCCGCGAGTTCCACCAGCCACGCCCCGTCCGGCAGATCGCCGAGCAGGGTGCGCGCGGTTTCGGTGGCCAGCCGGGTCTTTCCCGACCCGCCGGGACCGAGCAGGGTGGTGAGCCGGTTCCCGGTGACGAGGTCGCGGACCTTGGCGACGTCGGCGTCCTTGCCGACGAAGCTGGTCAGCTCGGCGCGCACGTTGGTCTTGCGGTTCTCCTCCCGCCGTCCCAGCTCGCCCCGCAGCAGCGCGACATGCACCGCGGACAGTTCCGGCGACGGATCGACGCCGAGCGCGTCGGCCAAGGCCTCCCTCGTGCGCTGGTACACGAGCAGCGCTTCGGTGTCGCGGCCCGTCGCCGCGAGTGCCCGCATCAGCGCGGCGACGAGCCGCTCACGCAGCGGATGCGCGGCGGCCAGATCGGTCAGTTCGGTGACCAGCTTCGCGCCGTGGCCGAGCTCGAGTTCCGCGTCGAACCGATCCTCCAACGCCGTCAGGCGAAGCCCTTCGAGCCGGGTGACCGCCGCGTCGAAGGCGCCGCTGTCCTGCAGGCCGACGTCCTGCATGGCGGCGCCGCGCCACAGGGCGAGCGCCTCACGCAGCCGCCTCGGCTCTTCGTCGCCGCGGGCCTGGCCGACGAGACGCTCGAACCGCACGGCGTCGACGTCGTCGGGCGACATCTTCAGCCGGTAGCCGTCCGTCTGTCCTTCCACGACCCCGTCCGGCAGCACCTTCCGCAGCCGGGAAACCAGGCGCTGCAAGGCGTTCGTCGCGTCGGCTGGCGGTTGTTCGCCCCAGATCCAGTCGACGAGCGTCGCCTTCGGGACCACCCGGCCCGGTTCGAGCGCGAGCGCGATCAACAATCCCCTCAACCGGGCACCCGGCACGTCGGCGAGACCGCCGTCGTCCGTGCGCACCTCGAAGGGCCCCAGCATCCCGATCTGCATTGGGCCGATTTTGCCACGGGTGACCAGGGGACTTACGACTCGCCGGTGATCCTCGCCGAGCCGATCGAAGCCGCGGTGATCGCCTGGGCGGCGGCCCGGGTCGACGATCCGGAGTTCAGGCCGGTGAGCGACGTCCGGTCGAGGGCGTGCACGACGAACTCGTAGGTGTTCACGGTCGAGGGCGAGCACGGGCCCTGGTAGCCGTAGAGGCTCGCGCTCCCGCGGTAGTAGACCTGCCGGGAGCCGGCGGGCACCGGTGGCCGGTAGACGTGCTGGACGTTCTGGGGGAGCGAGGCCGTGGTCGCCGGGATGTCGTAGATGACCCAGTGGATCAGGGCGGCGTTGTCGAGGTCGCGCATGACGACGGCGTAGCTCTTCGCCGCGGCGGGAGCGCCCGACCAGGCCAACGGCGGCGACTCGTTCTTCTTGGCCGGATCCTGCCCGCCGCCGCTGGTGCACTCGTGGACCTTGGGCATGAGGCCGCCGTCCGCGAAAGCGGTGCTGGACAAGGTGAACGCGGTTTGTGCCGAAGACGCCGCCGGGGAAAGGCAGGCGGCGCCGAGGGCGAACAGGGCGCAGAACACGATTCTCGTTGCTCTCATCGGAGACTCCCGAGTCCGTTTGTGGTTCCCTTGCGCGAAATCCAGCGTAGGCAGAACGGAAACCGGCGGCTAGCGCACTTTTCCGGCCTATCGAGGTGTTTTCGCCGGGTGCCGAACTCGTGATTCGCGTGATCCGGCGCGTCATTCGCGTGATTGGAGGCGTAACTCACGAGTTACGCCTCCAATCACGCGAGTTACGTCTTCAAGCACGCGAATGACGGGTTCAGGCGCGGACGAGTACGGAAAAGTAGATCGGCCTGCTGGCCGGGAAGAGTTCGCGGTCCTGTTCGTCGACCATCTTCCAGAAGACCTTGCAGTCGGCCGGGGCGTTCGGCGGGGTGTTCACGGTGACCGTCACCTGGACACGGCCTCCCGGGGCGGTGTCGTTGACCGGGATCCGGTCCGGGGTGCGGCAAGTGCCGGGCGCGACCGGGAGATCGGTGCGGCGCAGATACCGCTTCCGCCACTCGACGGTGCCGGTGTTCTCGAGCTCCCACACCTTCACGAACTGGGTGCCCGGTTTGACCACGGTCTCGTCGGGGATGGTCACGTCGCCGAGGAATCTGCTGGAGTCGCCGGGATGCGGTGGCGCGGGCGTGTCCTCCTCGCCCGGCAGCAGGATGACCACGACGGCGGCGATCGCGGCGACGAGAACGAGGGCGAGCGGCACCAGGACGCGTTTGGACCGCCATCGCGGCGCGGGTTCGGGTTCGCGGTCGGCGGACAGCACGAGCTGGACGCCCTGCCATCGGGCGTGCCATTCCTCCTCGTCACCGTCGCAGGCGCGGACGAACTCGCGGACCGTCTCCCACGGCTGCAACCGGGTGCCGGTGACGGTGAGGTGCAGGGTCGCGTGGGACACCGCGCCGGACTTCGCCGCCATCTTCCGGAAGGACGGCTCCCCGGCCCGCGCCCGGAGCTTCCGCAGCCCGTCCATGAACGCTTCCAGCTCCGGTGCCCGGTCTTCGGTTCGCGGTTCCGGCACGCTTCCCCTCGCGATCGTGTCCGACGTGACAACGATTCCCGTCACTCTGCGCGGCCTGGTGACTATATCGCGAAGCGTGTCCGGATCGCCGCGCCGACCTGCGGAATCCGCCGGGCGCCGTCGCTGTCAGACGCTGTCAACCTGCGGGTTTTGACGTCAGACGTTCCGTACAGGCGGTTCCGGCTGACACCGCTTCCGGGCCAGTGTCGGTCACGAGCTGTTCACGGGGAGCAGCCATCGAGTGAAGGAGCAGCCATGCGCAAGGTGGCAACCGCCGCGATGTTCGCCGCACTGTCCGCGACCGCGCTGGGGGTGACGGCGGGACAGCCCGCGGCGGCCGCGCCGTCGGTCAACATGGAGGCCGTGGTCAAGGCGGCCATGTGGGATCCGTACAAGCCGGACCAGTCGATCACGCCGGGCTCCGGGGAGAGCGTCAAGGTGGTCGAGCAGGCGCTGGCCGCGAAGAACCTGCTCGACAAGAAACAGGTCGACGGTCACTTCGGCACGTCGACGGTGACCGCGTACCAGAAGTACCAGAAGTCGCTCGGGCACAGTGGCCTGGCCGCCAGCGGTCTGCCGGGCAAGGGCTCGCTGACCGAACTGGGCAAGGGCCGCTACACCGTGACCGCGCCGATCAGCGTCGGCTCGAAGACCAGCCTGGACGGCAAGACGGTCAACAAGCGCACCGCCGACATGATCGCCGCCGCGGAGAAGAAGGCCGGCGTGAAGTTCACCATCACGCAGGGCTCGTACAACGCCGGCGGCGTCGGTGCTTCGGGCGGGACGCACGACGGCGGCGGTGCCGTCGACATCTCGGTGAACAACATCTCGAACAAGACCGCCGCGGTGAAGGCGCTGCGCGAGGTCGGGTTCGCCGCGTGGCACCGCACCCCGAGCCAGGGGAACTGGGCCGAGCACATCCACGGGATCGCGATCAGCGACACCGACATGTCGCCGCAGGCGCAGGCTCAGGCCGGTGACTACTTCAAGGGTCTCAACGGCCTGGCGAGCCACGCCAAGGACGACGGCCCCAAGGTGAAGAAGGTGACCTGGGAGGAATTCAAGCGTGGGTGACCCCACGGCGGCACGGACGGGGCGGGCGGCTTCGGCCGCTCGCCCCGTCCGTGCCCGGCAAGTGATCACCGCGCCGTTCGCCGCCAGTGTTCCGCCGCCTCGCTCATGTCCTGATGCAGGTGCCGGAAGAACCGGCTGGTGGCGTCGAGGCGCGCCCCCGCCGGCCCGTCGATCAGCCCGGCGCCCCGCCGGGTGACCTCCGCCCATCGGGTCATCGCGTCGAGGCTGGTACGCCAGGCCCGATAACCGAAGTCGTCGTCGACGACGTACCGCTGCCGACCACCCTCGCGTTCGCGAGTGATCAGGCCGCGTTGTTCGAGCCAGCCCACGGCCTTGGACACCGACGCGGGGCTGACCTCCAGCCTGGCGGCCAGTTCGGCGGCGGTACTGCCGCCGGTGTCCGCGGTGAACAGGCCGGCCAGGACCCTGGCCATCATCGACGGGACGCCGGTCGCGGCCATCGTCTCGGCGAATTCGGTCTCGAAGTCCCGCACCGTCTCCGGCGTTCGCGCGGGGACGGGCGGCGGGCCGGGTCTGCGGCGGCGGGCCCGCCATCGTGTCGCCTGCTGCGCCTGGCCCGCCCGGTAGCGGTGGGCGCCGCCGTTGCGCGCGACTTCGCGGATCACCGTCGACTTGGGGCGGCCCAGCCGACGCGCGATTTCGGCGTACGTGAGACCCGCCGACAGTCCCGAAGCGATCTGCCCGCGCTCGTCGTGGGTCAGGCGTCTTCCCGGCACCTGTTTATCCCCTCCGGTGCATTCAGCTCCATGGTCATTGCATCGATTGTAGGCACTCCACCTCGGAAAACATCCCGGTTCGGTTGCTGGCTGCAGAAAAACAAGCCTAGTGTTTTCGGGGAAAGCGAGAGATCGGGAGGGAACCGTGATGACGGCCAAGGTATGCCTGGTCACCGGTGCTTCGTCGGGGATCGGCCACGCCACCGCGCTGGAACTGCTGCGCGCCGGGCACATCGTCTACGGCGCCGCGAGGCGTGTCGAGAAGATGGCCGACCTGCGCGAGGCGGGCGGCCATCCGCTGAAGATGGATGCCAGGAACGAGGACGATCTCCGCCACGCGGTCGACGTGGTTCTCGAAGCACACCAACGGATCGACGTCCTCGTCAACAACGCCGGCACCGTCCTGCACGGTGCCGTCGAGGACGTGCCGCTGGACACCGCGCGCGACCAGCTCGAAGTCAACCTTCTCGCGCCTGCCAGGCTCGTCCAGCTCGTCCTGCCCGCGATGCGGGCCCAGCGGTCCGGCACGATCGTCAACGTCTCCTCGATCGGCGGCGAGATCGCCCTGCCGTTCGGTGCCTGGTACTACGCCTCGAAACACGCGCTCGAAGCGTTCTCCGACACGCTTCGCATGGAGGTCGCGCCGTTCGGCATCGACGTCGTGATCATCCAGCCGGGCATCATCAAGACCGAGTTCGAGGACCAGACCGCCGCGCAGCTCCGCGAGTATTCCGGCCGCGGGGCGTACCGGGAGATGGCGGAAGCCATGGCGCGGCACGGGGAAACCGGGCTCAGCGACGGCTCCGACCCTTCCGTCGTCGTGGACGCCATCCGCCGCGCCGTCGAGTCCGAAAAGCCGGAAACACGTTACGCCGTCGGCCACCTCGCCGAAAAACTCCTGGAACTCAACAGGACGCTGCCCGACCGCGAGTTCGACGAACTGGCCATGCGCGCGACGAAGTAGCTCACCCGCTCGGCTGCTTCTTGACGCTCCTGCGCCGCGCGCGGGCGACCCCGATCCACAGCAGGACGGAGACGACGGCGCCCGGCGCCGCCGTCAGGTACACCGGCCACGCGCGGAAGCCCGACAGCCACAGCATCGTGGCCAGGCCGAGGGTGATCAACGTCCACAGCAGCGCGAGCGTGCCGCCTCTCCGCCGCCAGCGGGCGGCGACGTCGCGCATCCTGTTCTCTACTCGGCTCACACCGGTGGATACCCGCTCATCGCCTGGTCAACCCCCGGAAATCAGGCGCGGAGATAGCCGGTGATCATCGCTACGAGCTCGTTCTCGAGCCGGGTGACGTCGATGGAGCCGGGCGCGGCGATGAGCTGATGCACGGTCAGTTCGACCGTGGACGCGACAAGCCGGGCCGCGGTGTCCTTGTCCCGCACCCGGACCTCGGGGTGTCCGTGGAGGAGTTCCCGCAGGTCACCGATCATCTCCCATTCCAGCCGGGTGACGCGTTCCAGCAGCTCGCCGGAGCGGGGCGCCTGCTCGATCATGATCTGCAGCAGCCGCGGATCGTCGAGATGGTTCTCGATCACCGTGCGCACGAACTCCCGGATGACGGTCTCCAGCGGCTCCGGCGAGTCCTTGTACCGGCGCAGCGTCTCGGTGGCCCGGTCGCCGTCGAGGTGGCGGGTGAGCAGCTCGGCCAGGATCGCGTCCTTGTTCGGGTAGTACTGATACAGCGAACCGATCGAGATCCGGGCCCGTTCGGCGATCCGGTTCGTCGTCCCCGCGGCGTATCCGTACTCGGCGAAAACGTGAGCAGCGGCGGTGAGGATGCGCTGCCTGGTCAGCTCGGCCCGAACCTGGCGTGGCTGTTTACGCGGCTGAAGCCGTCGTTGCTCCGACGTCATGACACTCCCGGTGAAGCGGCGCGAAAGCGAGTAGCGAGTAGGCTGAACAATTGCTCATAATTGTGCCATGACCAGCACAGATACCCGTCCGCGTCGGCTGTCGCCCGAAGAGGTTCGTGCCCGGCTCGGGGAGCCGGAGGCCATGATCGAGGCCAAGGTCCACGACCGGATCGACCGGCACGGCCACCGGTTCATCGCCCATGCCCCGTTCGTGGCGATGGCGACGTCGGACGCGACGGGGCTGCCCGATTGCTCGCCGCGCGGCGACTACCCGGGCTTCGTCAAGGTGCTCGACGAGCGCACGCTGGCGATCCCCGACCGGCCGGGAAACAAACTCGCCGACTCGTTCCGCAATCTCGCCGAGAACGACGGCATCGGCCTGATGTTCGTGGTCCCCGGCGTGCGGGAGGTGTTCCGGGTCAACGGCCGCGCCTATCCCACCGACGAGCCGGACGTGCTCGCCAGGATGCGCACCGAGGGCAAACCGGCGGAGCTGGCGATCGTCGTCGACGTGCTGGAGACGTTCTTCCACTGCGGCCGCGCGCTGATCCGGTCCCGGCTCTGGGATCCCGCGAGCCAGGCGCTGGCGGACGAATTGCCGTCCGTCGGCGAGATCGCCGCCGAGCAGATGGGGCTCGACGTCGATCCGGCCGTCGTGGAGGCCATGCTCGAAACCGGCTACCGGCGGTTGTACTGATGCAGAAGACCGTTCTCGACCGCGTGGAACCGGTCGCCGAAGGAACCGTCTCGCTCGTCTTGCGCGGTGCCGAAGGCCCGCTGGCGCCCTGGGAGCCGGGTGCGCACGTCGACGTGGCGCTGCCGAACTGGCTGACCCGGCAGTATTCGCTGTGCGGGGACCCGGCCGATCGAGGCGGCTACCGGGTCGCCGTCCGGTACGACCGGCTGAGCCGGGGCGGTTCGGAATACGTCCACCTGTTCCTGCGCGCGGGCCGGACCCTCGACGTCTCCTTGCCGCGCAACAACTTCCCGTTGCTGCCCGCGCCGGAACACCTGTTCATCGCGGGCGGGATCGGGATCACGCCGCTGATGCCGATGCTGGCGGCGGCGGGCCCCTCGGCCAGGTTGGTGTACGTGGGCAGGTCCGAAGCGACGATGCCGTTCGCCGCCGGCCTCAAGGCCGCGTACGGCGACAGGGTGCGCCTTCACCGCACCGCCGAGCACGGGAGGCCCGACTTCGCCGCGCTGGCCGCCGGGCTCGGCCCGGACGCGCTGGTCTACTGCTGTGGCCCCGCGTCGATGCTCGCCGCGGCCGAAGCGGCGTTTCCCGCGCATCGGCTGCATATCGAGCGTTTCCAGCCTATGGCCAAGGAATTCGCGCCCGCGGAGCCGTTCGAGGTGAACTGTGTCCGATCGGGGCGGACGGTGCCGGTCGCCGCCGAAGAGTCACTGCTGGACGCTCTGAACCATGCGGGGTTCCGTATCCCGTCCGGATGCCGTGAGGGGGTCTGCGGCAGTTGCGAGATCGGTGTCGTCGGCGGCGAACCGGACCACCGCGACGACATCGGCGCACCACCGGGACGGATGTACTGCTGTGTTTCCCGTGCGACTTCCCGGCTCGACTTGGACCTGTGAATCGACTGCTCGCCGGACGTGAAGGAAATTCCCCGAATTGCCGCGGGAACGGGCCGGTGTAACCCTGGTCATACCGAACGACACCACCACCACGAAGTACAGGAGTCGTTATGACCACCACCGAAATGCCGGCTGTCCACGAATGCACGGTCAGCGGCTGTTCGTACAACCACGACGGCTGCCACGCCTTCGCCATCACGGTCGGGGGCGGCAACGGGTCGGCCGACTGCGGAACGTTCGTCCCGCTCAACACCAAGGGCGGACTCGATCGAGTGACCGCACAGGTGGGAGCCTGCTCCCGGTCCGACTGCCGTCACAATTCCGCGCTGGAATGCACCGCATCGAGTGTCCGGGTGGGACCGGGCGAGGGTGACCACGCCGCCAACTGCCTGACCTACGCGCCGCAGTGACTCGCGTGAAGGCCCCCTTCCCTCGGCTCAGCCGAGGGAAGGGGGCCTTCACGCGCTTGGGGCGGGGTGTCAGCTCCCGGCCTGGTCGCAGCTCGCGGCGTCGGTGCCGAGCACCGGGTCGGTCACCGGGCGGCCGGCGATCGGAATGATCTTCTGGGTGGTCAGCGCGCCGTCGCGAAGGGTGTAGACGGTGCGGGTGCCCGAGTAGGTGAGCGGGTCGGCGCCGAGGTCGTCGGCTTCGGCCGCGACGGTTTCGAAGGTGCGGCCGCCGCCGTCGAGCGGGGTGCACTGGTAACCCAGATGGGCGGCCACGCCACCGCCCTCGGCGACCGACAGCGGCTTACTGTCGTTGTCGACGACCTGGCTGAGATTGCGGCCGTCGTAGTGCAGGGCGGTGAAGAACGTGGTGTTGGCGCCGACGGACTGGGTGACGATCAGTTCGGCGCGGCCGTCGCCGTTGAGGTCCGTGACGCGCGGGGCCTGGAGCGGGACGGAGCTGTCGGCGCCGAGGTGGATCGAAGTGAAGGTGCCGTGCACGGTGGCGGAGACGACCTGGTCGTTGTCGCCGGTGAGCTGAGCCGTGACGGTTTCGATCTCGCCGTCACCGTCGAGGTCGGCCACGGTGGTGACCGGGTCGCCGGACGGCGCGGCCATCGGGCTGCTCAGGGGGCTCGCCAGCGCCGGGACGACGGCGGCCAGGCTCAGCGCGGCGGCGACGCCGGTGATGGTGGCGGTACGGATGATGCCGGTGTGGTTCATGGTGCTCTCCCTCCAACGCCTCCGGTGAACTCTTCACCGAAAGTGCTCTCATCAGGGGAGACGGTTGCGGATCATGGACGTGCATCCGGAGTGTGATGCGCCACACGAACGCAACCCCGGATGGCCCGCTCCCGAAGGAGCGGGCCACCGGATCAGCCGATCTTCCACAACTGGAGCGGGGAGCCCGTGTCGGCCCGTTGTGTGACGGCCGCACCGTCCGAAGTGGACGTTGTCGTCAGCAGCAGGCCGGAGCGGACGCTCGCGAGTTTGTAAGCGCCGTCAGGCTGTTTCGTCGCGGTCCAGCGCTGATTGGGCCCGCCGGTGCACGTCCACTGGATGACGCGCGCGCCCGCGGTGGTGGCCCCGCCTTCGACGTCGGCGCACAGGTTCGAATGCGAGTTCGTCAGGGTGTAGGAACCGTCGGACTGCCGGGTGAACAGCCATTTCTGGTTGGCGCCCTGGTTCGGCGTCCAGGTGACCAGAGGCGTGCCTGCGGTCGTCGACGAGTCCGGGTCGTCGAGGTTCTTGCCCGCGGCGGCCAAAGTGTGGATCCCGCCGAGAGTGCCGGCGCCGGCATCGGTGAACTTCAGTGTCTGCTCGGCCGCGGTCCGGCCGTCGCCGACGGCGTTCCCGCCGGCGTCGGTCCACGAACGCGTCGGCGTGGTCTCCGCGAGGCGTGAGGCCTTGCCGGAAAGGCCGAGCACGAGCCCACTGTAGCGGTTCACCAGCCGGAAGGTTCCTTTGTCCACAGTGGACGGGATGATGAACCACTGCTGCCCGACCGTCGAGGACGACGTCACGGTGGGTTTCGCGCCCCACGCCCGGCCCGCCTGCACGGCGTCGACTCCGAGGAGCCCGCCCGTGGCCGCGTTGGACACGCGGTACGAGCCGTCGCCGTCGGGGGAGAACCGCCACGCCTCGCGGTCGGAGCCGGTCGTGCTCGCGACCGACGTCGTCGCGGTCCCGGTGCCCTGCGCGAGGACCCGGCCGTCGCCGAGACCGATCCGGTACTTGCGGGAACTGTCCACAGGGGACGGTGCGGGCGCGGACGACGTGATGGTCTGGGTGGTGTACTCGCCGCCCGCGTTGTTCGAGCAGGCCACCGCGCAGTACGAACGGAACTGCTTGCCGATGATGGTCGAGTTCGTCTTGTTCGCGGCGTCGACGAACCATCGGTACCAGGACTGGTTGGTGTAGCTCCCGGTGTCGCCGATCAGCCGCCATTTCTGCGTCGTCAGATCGTCGGTCACGTAATAGCGCTGCGGGACGACGCTGTCCACGGCCTCCGGCGCGCCGAGGTAGAGACCGAGATGTGCGTTGTAGGCGATGTTCATGATGAACAGATCCGATTTGCGCGGCAGCTGTCCCGCGGCGATCTGCTGGCTGACGTTGCCGGTGTTGGCGGGGTCGTAATCGTCCGCGACGGGGGTGTAGCCGGTGTCGCCGGGGGCGGACACCGGGACCATGTTGCTCTCGCGGCCGCCGACGCCGGGCTGGGTCCAGCCGCCGTCGAACCATTTCTGCCACGAGCCGGACGCCATCTTTGCCGAGATCGGCGAGCGGGCGACGTGCGCCAGCCCGGTCATCGGGCCTCCGGCGCCGGCCTTCGGGACGATGCGCGAGCCGTAGTAGACGTAGAAGTAGCCAGAGGCCGTGTCGACGAACAGGCGCGGGTCGCCGTCGCCGTAGTCGAACGTCTGATGCGGGAACGCCGCCGTGTCACCGCGTTTCGTGCTGTACGGCGAGGTGATCACGTGGTCCTTGATGAGCCACGTCCTCCCCTGGTCCTTCGACACAGCCATGTCGATCGCGTCGTAATGGGAGAACGAGTACGCCCCGAACGGTTCGGGCGTGAACTCGTTGTGGATCAGGCCGTACCAGTCGCCGGTGTCCGGATCGACCCAGGTGCCGACGAGATCGCAGAAGTTCCGCTGCGAGTAGCCCGATCCGGCGGGCGGGTACGTGGATTCCTTGCCGGTGGGGCTGTTGTTGCAGCGCCAGGTGGTGTCGTCGTTGCGGTCGGCGGGATTCGCCGGGTTCACCGCCGAGCTGATCGGGTGCTTGGTGAAGCCGTCGAAATCGCGGCCGCTGTAGAAGTCCCACTCCCGCGGCTGGTCCGCGCCGTAGAGCGCGGCCGCCTGCTGGAAGTAGAACGTGCCGTCCTTGTCGACATAGGTACTCGCCGGGGTGTCCGTGGTCGGGCTGAACGACTTCTTGGCGTCGACCGTGATGGTGTACGTCGCGTCCGGCGGCGCGGCGTCGGACGACACCGGTACCACCGTGGTGGCCGCCGCGGCCAGCACCGCGGCGCCGAGAAGAGGCAGGGTCCGCATGACTGTCTCCCAAGGGTGACCCGCACCACAGTTGGCGGGGCGGCCGCCGATGTTATGAACGTTATTGCGCGTAAGTCAACGTGTTCGCTCAACTTCAAGCGTCGTTCATGCAGTAATTGCGTGGAAAGTCCAAGCGGCGTGGTGCGGAAGTCCAAGCTCAGTCCGTCGGCACCAGCGGCGGGTCGTCGGGAGGGGGAACGCGCGAACTCCAGCCGCCGGGGACGGCCTGGACGCGCGATTCGCGGAAACGTGCGGGGGAGAGGCCGGCCCGCCGGGTGAAGAGCCTGCTGAAGTAGGCGGCGTCTTCGTAGCCGATCGCCTTGGCCACCTCCTGCACCGGCATTCGCGTGGTGGCGAGGAGTTCCTTGGCGCGGTTGAGGCGCAGGGTCAGCAGGTGGTCCTTCAAACCCGTCTCGGTGCTGCGCCGCACCGCGGCCCGGAGTTCGGGCAGCGTCATGCCGCGGCGGGCCGCGATCTCCGCGACACTGATCGGCAACAGGGCGTCCCGCGCCAGCGCCTCCAGCAGGGATCCGTCACCGGGAGTGCTGTCGGCGGCCCGCCGCAGGGCCACCAGCAGGTGATGCACGGCCGCCGAGGCGTCGACCTGGGCCAGCGGGCTGCCGCCCCGCGCGCAGCGCACGATCCGGCTCACGATGTCGCGGACCGCCTCGACGTCGCCCAGCGGTACCACCGGTTTCGCGGGCGTGACGTAACCGAGTTCCACATAAGCGTCCACTGCGGTGCCGTCGAAATCGACGAAACACTCTTCCCAGCCGTGCGCCGGGTCGGGCGCGTAATGATGCCCGACCCCGGGAACGAGCCACAGCAAGGCGGGCGCGACGACCTCCTGACGCTCGCCGCCCGCCACGGCGAACCATCCGCGCCCCTTGGACACCACGACGGCGACGTAATGGCCGAGCACGCGCGGCCCCACGACGGGCAGGGTTCCGTGCTGCAGCCCGACACCGAGGCACACCAAGCCGAGCCGGCGGTGCACGGCGGATGGGGTGAAGTACCGCATCCAGGTCCGGTAACCCATCCCCGCATCCTCGCGCAACCACTTCGGGGCGCCTTCGTGGGGCAGGAAAAGGATTTCGTTCGCTTCGGTTCTCGATCGCGGCGAAATGTCCCGCAGAACGTCCGCGATCTGATTCTGGCGAATCCTTGTCAACGGCATCGATCAGACCGAATCCGGCCTGGTCGGTCACACGATCGAGGTATGAGGCCCTTCTCGCCGGACTCCCGGGGTATCCCCCGGGAAACGGAGGAGGCAACGATGCCCGACAACGAACTTCCGGGTTTCCTGATCATCGGCCTGATCTTCGTCGTCGCGGACGGCCAGGTCCTGTATCGCGGTGCCCGCCGCTACCTCACCGGGCCGGACGCCCGCGAGGGAAGCGGGTCGGTGGCCTGGATGGTGGTGACGGTCTTCCACCTGGCGGCGATCGGGATGCTGGCGCTGCTGGCGGTCGTGGCTCCGGAATGGTCCGGTTCGGCGGCCGCCTTCGTCGGCAGGCTGGGCGTTTTCCTGCTGCTCATGGCGGTGGCCCACGTCCTCACCCTGTCCGTACTCGGCCATCGGCGCCAGGACCACGTCGTCGAGACCCGGTTGCGGAAGCGCGAGGAAGGCCGCGTCGACTCCGTGCGGGAGCCGACCGTCACCCCGGTGCCCGGGCAGGAGGGCCGGAACCCGCAGGTGAGCCCTGATCTCGGCGACCGAGGTCCGTACCAGGCCTGAGCCCGAGGGCGAGGTGGAGCTGCCGCGCCCACCAGCGCACTTGCGCGGCCGAGTCGTCCGCGGCGGCTCCGCTGATCCCGGCGCTGCGCCGGAAATCGCTCCCGTACAGGGCCTCCATGGCCATCGCCTGATGCAGGGCGGCGACGGCGAGCCGAGTGTCTTCGAGGGAGCCGCCGGGCGGCCGCAGCCGGTGGAGGGCGTCGACGACCGGGTCGAGCATCCCGCTGCCCGGGTCGCGCCAGCCCGCCGCGTGCAGCGCGATCGCCAGCTCGCCGTAGCCGTTCCGGTACAGATCGTGCAGCGCCTCGACGAGTTCGAGCAGGTCGGCGCCGCGGTCCAGCCAGCTCGCGAGAAGGCCCTGAAGCGCGTCCCGGAGACGGCGTCCACCGTGCCGGAGGAGCTCGGCGAGCAGTTTCTCGCGGTTGCCGAAGTGGTGGGCGACGCCGGCGTCGGTCATGCCGACCCGTGCGGCCACGGCCCGCATCTGGACGGCCGCGACACCGGACTCGGCGAGCAGCGCCGCCGCGGCGTCGAGGATCAGCCGCCGGGCCTCTTCGGGAGTCCGTCGTGCTCGCGGTGTCGTCACGAGAGGCATCGTACCTTGATGTGCCAAGGTATTCGCGCTACCTTGACCATCCAAGGTAAGGGGGCGGGTATGACCACCGAAATCAGTCTCGACCTGGGCGAGGTCACCCTGCGGGGCACGGTGACCGGCACCGGGCCGACGGTTCTGCTGCTGCACGCGGGCGGGGAGCGCCGTGCGGTCTGGACGCCGGTCGCCGCGGTGCTGGCCCGGCGCGGGTTCCGGTCGGTGGCCTTCGATCTCCGCGGTCACGGGGACAGTTCCGGCCAGGCGACCACGCTCCGGGCGCTGGCCGGTGACGTGGCGGGGATGATCGGGAGCCAGCCCGCGCCGATCCTCCTCGTGGGTGCGTCGGTCGGCGGTCTGGCCGCCATCGCCGCGCTGGCGGACCCCGCCGTCGCGGCCAAGGCAGCCGGGCTCGTGCTCGTCGACGTCGTCCCCGACATCGAACCGGCCCGGGCGCGTTCGTGGCTCGGCTTCCACGGGCTCGGCGGCCGCTACACCCGCCTGGTGGAGGACGTCCTCGGCTCGGGCCCGGCCCTGCTCGCGACGGCCGGGGCCTTGGACCTGCCCATCCTGGTGGTGCACGCCGGGCGGGACACACCGCTTCGCGACGTCGATGTGGATCGTTTGCGCACGGTCAACCCCCGGGTCGCCGTCGCCGGTGTCCCGGCGGCGGGTCATCTCATGGCGAGAGACGCCCCGGAGGCCCTCGCGGAGCTCGTTTCGGCGTGGCTTTGTGGCATCCGTCACGGGACGGTTTCGACGCCGGGGGCGGGCGGGCAAGATCTGCGTTAGAGCTGTGCGGCGCAGGTGAAGGACAACGTCGTGCACTCGGCGCTACCAGTTGGTAACTTATTGTCGGGGCCTCGAAAACCCCATAAGAAGCGGCAACAACGCGCTGCCTACAATGTCGGGCATGACCTACAGCGAACCAGCGCGATCAGCTGCCCCCCGCACCGGATCGCTGGCGTCCGCCCCCTCGTCGGCCGTCTTGGCAACGGGAATCACGATTTATGGATGCGGTCAGGACGAGGCCGCCCTGTTCCGGGAGATGGCACCTCGTTTCGGCATAATGCCGACCATTGTCGAGGAACCGGTATCCGAGGCCAATATCGAGCTGGTCTCCGGGAACAGGTGTATCAGTATCGGTCACAAGACCAAGGTCACGAACTCCATTCTTCTCGCGCTCGCCGAAGCGGGCGTGAAATACATCTCCACGCGGAGCATCGGCTTCAACCACATCGACGTGGAATACGCGGCGAGCGCCGGGATCACCGTCGGCAACGTCGCCTACTCGCCGGACAGCGTCGCCGACTTCACGCTCATGCTCATGCTGATGGCGGTGCGCGACGCCAAGTCCATCATCCGCCGCACCGAGGTCCACGACTACCGGCTGAACGAGGTGCGCGGGAAAGAGCTGCGCGATCTGACCGTCGGCGTGGTCGGAACAGGGCGTATCGGGGTCGCCGTCCTGGAGCGGTTACGCGGTTTCGGTTGCAAGGTGCTGGCATACGACACGGTGCTGACCGCGTCGGCCGAGTACGTGCCGCTCGACGAATTGCTGCAGCAGAGCGACATCGTGACACTGCACGTGCCGCTCAACACGGATACCTATCATCTCCTCGACGAGAAGAACATCGAGCGGATGAAGGACGGCGCGTACATCATCAACACCGGACGTGGTCCGCTGATCGAAACCGAAGCCCTCATTTCGGCGCTGGAAAGCGGAAAACTGGGCGGAGCGGCGCTGGACGTCCTCGAAGGAGAGGAAGGCATCTTCTACGCCGACTGCCGGAACAAGGCGATAGAGAGCAAAACGTTGCTGCGGCTGGAAAAACTGTCGAACGTGCTGATCAGTCCGCATACCGCCTATTACACGGACCACGCGCTGAGTGACACTGTCGAGAACTCCATCATCAATTGTCTCCAATTCGAAAGCGGGAAGTAGTATGGGTAGGCTGAAAATCGGAATTCTGTTCGGCGGGCTTTCCGAAGAACATCCTATCTCCATCAAATCTGCGCGCGAGGTACAGAAGAACCTCGACCTCGAGAAGTACGAGCCGTACTACATCGGGATCACCCAGAGCGGTTCCTGGATGCTCTGCGACGGCCCCGCCGAGGATTGGGAGAACGGCAACGTCCGCCCGGCCGTCCTGTCGCCGGACCGCGGCGTGCACGGCCTGCTCGTCCTGGACGAGGGCAAGTACGAGACGATCGCCCTCGACGTGGTGCTGCCGGTGCTGCACGGCAAGTTCGGCGAAGACGGCGCGATGCAGGGCCTGCTGGAGATCTCCGGCATCCCCTACGTCGGCTGCGACCTCCCGAGCTCGGTCATGTGCATCGACAAGTCCCTGACCTACTCCGTCGTCCGCGGCGCGGGGATCGAGACGCCGACCTTCTACATCGTCACGTCGGACAACGACGTCGACCCGGACCAGCTGAACTACCCGGTCTTCGTGAAGCCCGCCCGCTCGGGCTCGTCGTTCGGCGTCAGCAAGGTCGCCTCGAAGGAGGAGCTGCCCGCCGCGCTGGCCGAGGCACGCCAGTACGACGCGAAGATCCTGATCGAAGAGGCCGTCATCGGCAGCGAGATCGGCTGCTCGATCCTCGGCAACGGCGACGACCTGTTCGCGGGCGAGGTGGACCGGGTCGCGCTGACCCACGGCTTCTTCAAGATCCACCAGGAGAAGAGCCCCGAGACCGGCTCCGAGAACTCGAGCTTCATCGTCCCCGCCGACATCCCGGACTCCTCGCGTGACCGCGTCCAGGAGGCGGCGAAGGTCATCTACCGCGCGCTGGGCTGCCGCGGGCTCGCGCGGGTCGACCTGTTCCTCAAGGAGGACGGGAGCGTGGTGCTCAACGAGGTCAACACCCTGCCCGGCCTGACCTCCTACAGCCGCTACCCGCGCATGATGAACGCCGCCGGCCTCTCGCTCGGCGACGTGATCGACCGGCTGGTGAACCTGACGCTGGCGGGCCGTGACGAATGAAGGATGATTTCGTCTTCGTTGACGAGGTCGTCTCCGGAATCCGCTGGGACGCCAAGTACGCCACGTGGGACAACTTCACCGGCAAGCCGGTGGACGGCTACCTGGTGAACCGGATCGTCGGCACGCGGGCGTTCTGCGCGGCGCTGGAGAAGGCGCGGGACAAGGCCGAGGAGCTCGGTTTCGGGCTGCTCCTGTGGGACGGATACCGCCCGCAGCGCGCCGTGGACCGCTTCATGCGCTGGGCGGAAGAGCCAGAAGACGGCCGGAAGAAGGCACGGCACTACCCGAACATCGACCGGCCTCAGATGTTCGAGAAGGGCTACGTGGCCACGAAGTCGGGTCACAGCCGCGGCAGCACCGTGGACCTGACGCTCTACCACCTGGACACCGGCGAACTCGCCGACATGGGTGGCGACCACGACCTGATGGACGTCGTCTCGCATCACGGGGCGGCGGGTGTCACGGAAACGGCCACGAAGAACCGCGCGCACCTGTGCGCGGTGATGGAGGGGTCGGGCTTCAGCTCGTACGAGTGCGAGTGGTGGCACTACAACCTGAAGGACGAGCCCTACCCGGACACTTATTTCGATTTCCCCATCGCGTAGGTGTCGCGCGTGAAGGCCCCCTTCCCTCGGCTGAGCCGAGGGAAGGGGGCCTTCACGCGTTTCGGGGTTTGTGAAGGCCCCCGCCGCGACAATTGTCGCGAACACCATTTCATCCCATGAATATCCGTGCGGCTCTGGTGAGTTCGGCGGCCGAACCGCGTGGCCCGTCCCGTGTGGTGACCGGGAGGCCGAACGCTGTCCATTCGCCGCCCCGCGCGCACGAACCTCCTTCCGGTGGATCGATGGACGACGCCGCCGGAGAGGGCGGCGCGGATGAACCGGGGCCGGGTTCCAGCCTGCCACGCTTCGCTTTGCTCGTGGGTGTTCCCCGGCCGGGTGAGATTCCGCCCGGACGGTGGGACGAGGGCTCGGCCGTTCGTGTGAATAAGTATCGAAGAACGGAACATGAACCGCCGGTGCTGTGATCATCCCGGTAGAAGACGAGCCGCGCGAACGGCCTAACAAGACCTGCGAACAGGCTAACCGGGGACACCGGGAACGAGCTTGTACACGGGCCCTTTACTTATGTTCGCCAATCGAGTCAATACCGCATGCGGAGTTCCGGATATTGATCTTGAGCGCCTGGTTACCTACGAAAATCACACTGTTCGTCAATTGCCGACATGGATTGTTCATGCCATGCTGCACAGGTGCGCATCAGCTGGGGCTGACATGGTGTGCACGCTTTGCTGGGGACAGAGGGGGTGCGTCGGTGACTCGCGACCACGAGGCAAACCAAAGACTTCACTCGCCGATCCTCTGAACCGAGCAGGTATGGAGTCCATAGATCGGACATGTCCGGGACCTCGCGCCGAAGCGGGTGCCGGTTCCGTCAGGCTGACCAGGTGTCGGTCCTGCCGGGCCGGAGTCGCCGAGCGTTCGTCTCGCAAATCGCCGTCGGGGCGATGGGAGGATGCCGTTCAGCTTCGGTAGTTCGTCGGAACACGCGCCAGCGGTCAACTGGGAGACCGTCGGGACGAGCCGCCGCATGCGGTTCTTCCTTGTGGCGCTTGAGGGATCCTCACCGTCGAGGACACCCCGCCCTGCTGCCGAGGCCGGCGTCGGACGGGTTCATGGTGTCCAACCACCGAAGCCAAGCAGTTGGACGGTGAGGTTTCCGTGCCATGTCTGAAAGTTGCTGAATCAACAGATTCAATGGGGGCTAGGTGGATCCGACGAGAGTTGACTTGTCCGCTCTCCCTGTCGTCGAAATCGAGCTGTCGAGACTGTCCACTGCGTGTTCGCCGCGAACTTCGGGCGAGGATCCAGAGCATGTCGAGACACTGTTGTCGGCGGAGTGGGAGCTACCGCCCATTCTCGTTCACCGACCGACGATGCAGGTGGTCGATGGCCTGCACCGGCTGAAGGCGGCACGAGTACGAGGCGATACGAAAATCTCCGCGAGGTTCATCGACGGCGCCGAATCCGACGCCTTCGTGCTCGCGGTGGAAGCGAACATCCGGCACGGTCTGCCGCTTTCCCTCGCGGACCGGAAACGGGCGGCCGTCCAGATCATCGGGACGCATCCGCAGTGGTCCGACCGGCGGGTGGCTTCGGCGACCGGCATCTCCGCGGGAACCGTGGCGGACCTGCGCAGGCGGGGCGGCGAAGGCGGGAACGGCGCCAGGATCGGGCGGGACGGGCGGATCCGGCCGGTGGACAGCTCCGAGCGGCGGAAGCTCGCCGCCGAGCTGATCCGCAACGATCCCGGCCTTTCGCTGCGCCAGGTCGCCAAGCAGGTCGGCATCTCCCCGGAGACGGTCCGGGACGTGCGCGGCAGGCTGGAGCGCGGGGAAAGCCCGACCCCGGACGGGAGCAGGAGGCTGCGCACGAAGCCGGATCCGTTGAGCCTGACGGAAACCGACCTCGGTCACTCGCTGGACCGGGAACGGCTCACCGTGCTGGAGCGGCTCAAGGCCGACCCGGCGCTGCGGTTGAGCGAGGTCGGCCGGATCCTGTTGCGCATGCTCGCCATGCACTCCATGGACGGGCAGGAATGGGAACGGATCCTGCACGGGGTCCCGCCGCACCTGTACGGCGTGGTCGCCGGTTTCGCCAGGGATCACGCCCGGGTCTGGGCGGGGTTCGCGGATCATCTGGAGAGCCGCGCGACCGATCTGGCCGCACGGTGATCGCTTAGGCGCGAAGGGGACTTTTCCGCGTGTGGCGCGGAGAAGTCCCCTTCGTGGTGCCCAGGCCGCGTGGCTCGACATCGCCGGGAGAGCGGCCTAAGAAGTAGCTGTGACCATCGAGAAGGCGCTTGTCGTCGGCACCGGCCTGATCGGCACGTCGGCCGCGTTGTCCCTGCGGGAAAAGGGTGTCGCCGTCCAGCTCACCGACATCGACGAACACGCCGTACGAGTGGCGCGGGAACTCGGCGCCGGCCGTGACTGGACCGGCGAGGAAGTGGATCTGGCGGTGATCGCCGTCCCGCCACACCTGGTGGGGGAGCGGCTGGCCGCACTCCAGAAGCAGGGCGCGGCGCGGGCGTACACCGACGTCGCCAGCGTGAAGGCCGGTCCGATCGCCGACGCGGAGCGGCTCGGCTGCGACCTGATCTCTTACGTACCAGGGCATCCGCTCGCGGGACGGGAGCGATCCGGTCCGGCCGCGGCGCGCGCCGGCCTGTTCGCGGGCCGCCCGTGGGCGCTGTGCCCCGGCGTCGAGACCGGGGCCGAGGCACTGCGGCTGACCCGCGAACTGGTGTCGCTGTGCGGGGCCGAGGCCGTCACCGTCGGCGCGGCCGAGCACGACTCGGCGGTGGCGCTGGTGTCGCACGCGCCGCACGTCGCCGCCTCGGCGGTGGCGGCGAGCCTGGCGGGCGGCGACGACGTCGCCTTGCGCCTCGCCGGGCAGGGACTACGCGACGTCACCCGGATCGCGGCCGGAAATCCTTTGCTGTGGCGGAAGATCCTTGCCGGGAACGCGCTGCCGGTGGCGGCGGTGCTCGACCGGATCGCGGCCGATCTCGCCGCGGCGGCCTCGGCGCTGCGGTCGGGCGACCTCGACGGCGTGACGGATCTGCTGTGGCGCGGGGTGGACGGCGAGGGCCGGATCCCCGCCGCTCCGGTCGTGGGCCGGTAGCGGGGTGAAGGCGTCCTTCACCGCGTCTGATGCGGTGATGGGCCCTTCCGGCCCACGTCGGTCGTGAGGGAGGCAGGTGGCGGGGTTGCGAAAGTGGCTTTCGTAACGTCGCCGCGGGGGCTGAGGTGGCTGGCCTGCTCAGGTGGGCGTGGCGGGGTCGCGAAAGCCACTTTCGCAACCTTCAACGTTGCGAAAGTGGCTTTCGCAACGTCGCCGCGGGGGCTGAGGTGGCTGGCCTGCTCAGGTGGGCGAGGCGTGTCGCGAAAGCCACTTTCGGGACATCAGGCGTCGCGAAAGTGGCTTTCGCGACACGGCCACCGGGCGGACAACGTCCTTTGTGGACGAACAGAACGGAGATGCTCCGCGAGGTCCACTCGTGGACATCGACACGATTCAGCACGATTGAACTCGCCGACTCCGTGCGTGAGAGGGATGCCCAAATGGAAGTAATGTTGCGCTTCGGGGCGTCGCCCAAGAGCGATGACGACCCCGATCCCTGGTCGAACCGGGTCCGTCCGGGGACGGTGCGCAGAGTCCTCGCGTATTTCCGCCCCCACGTCGGCAAGGTGGCGATCTTCGTCCTGATCGCCGCGATGGAGGCGTTCGTCGTCGTCGCGACCCCGTTGCTGATGAAGGAACTCATCGACGGCGGCATCCTGAAGAACGACTTCGGGGTCGTCATCCTGATGGCGGTGCTGACCGCCGGCCTCGCCGTGGCGGGCGCGCTGCTGTCGCTGTTGTCCGCCTTCGTCTCCGCGAAGATCGGGGAGGGGGTCACCTACGACCTCCGGGTGCAGGCCCTCGACCACGTCCGGCGGCTGCCGATCGCGTTCTTCACCCGCACCCAGACCGGGGTGCTGGTCGGCAGGCTGCACACCGAGCTCATCATGGCGCAGCAGGCGTTCGGTCATCTGCTGATGGCGGCCACCAGTGTGGTCACCGTCCTGCTCGTGCTGGCCGAGCTGTTCTACCTGTCCTGGCTGGTCGCCGTGGTCACGCTGGTGCTGGTCCCGCTGTTCGTCATCCCCTGGATCTGGGTGGGGCGGATCATCCAGCGCCGCACCGGAACGCTGATGGAGACGAACGCCGGGCTCGGCGGACTCCTCCACGAGCGGTTCAACGTCCAGGGCGCGATGCTCTCCAAGCTCTTCGGCCGCCCGGACGAGGAGATGGCCGACTACCGCAAGCGGGCGGGCAAGATCCGCAACATCGGCGTCAGCATCTCCATCTGGGCGCGGATGTCCTTCGCCATGATGGCGCTGATGGCGTCGATCGCCACGGCGGTCGTCTACGGCGTCGGCGGCGGGCTCGTGATCGAGGGGGCGTTCCAGCTCGGGACGCTCATCGCCATCGCCACCCTGCTGGGACGGCTGTTCGGGCCGATCACCCAGCTGTCCGGGCTGCAGGAGACCGCGCAGACCGTGGTGGTCAGCTTCGCGCGGATCTTCGAGCTGCTCGACCTCAAGCCGTTGATCCAGGAACGCCCGGACGCCAAGGAAATCGAGAAGAGCAAGGCGCCGGGGATCGAGTTCGACGACGTGGTGTTCCGCTATCCCACCGCGGACGAGGTGTCGCTGGCGTCGCTCGAGCACCTGCGGACCAAGCGGGAGAACGGCGACAAGACGGCGGACGTCCTGCGCGGCATCAGTTTCGAGGCGCCCTCGGGCACCCTCACCGCGCTCGTCGGCCCGTCCGGCGCGGGCAAGAGCACCATCACGCACCTGGTCTCCCGGCTCTACGACCCGAACGGAGGCGCGGTCCGCTTCGACGGGCACGATCTGCGCGACCTCACCTTCGACTCGATCCGCGGCACGGTCGGGGTGGTCAGCCAGGACGCCTACCTCTTCCACGACACGATCCGGGAGAACCTGCTTTACGCCCGCCCGACCGCCACCGAGGAAGAGCTGGTCGAAGCCTGCAAGGGGGCGCAGATCTGGGACCTGATCCAGTCGCTGCCCCGCGGGTTCGACACCGTCACCGGCGACCGCGGTTACCGCATGTCCGGTGGGGAGAAGCAGCGTCTGGCCATCGCCCGGTTGCTGTTGAAGGCGCCGACGGTCGTCGTGCTCGACGAGGCCACCGCGCATCTGGACTCCGAGTCGGAGGCGGCCGTCCAGCGGGCGCTCAAGACCGCGCTGCGCGATCGGACGTCGCTGGTGATCGCGCACCGGTTGTCCACGATCCGCGAGGCCGACCAGATCCTCGTGATCGACGGCGGAACGGTCCGTGAACGCGGGACGCACGACGAGTTGCTGGCCAGGGGCGGGCTGTATTCGGAGCTCTACCACACGCAGTTCGCCAGGCCGGAGAACAACGCGCCCAAGCCGGAACCCGAGGAAGACGAGTTCGACGAAGAGCCGCTGGACACCGTGGTCTACGGAGGATGACGATGAGTTCCGCAGCGCAGGCCGCACCGACGGTGCTCGATCTCTTCGCCAGGCAGGTGGACCGGGCCCCCGGCGCGGTGGCCGTGGTAGACGGGGACCGGATCCTGACCTACCGCGAGCTCGACGAACTCGCGGGCAGGCTGTCCGGCCGGTTGGCCGCCCGTGGCGCCCGCCGGGTCGCGGTGATGCTCGACCGCTCGGCGGATCTGCTGGTGGCGCTGCTCGCGGTCTGGAAGGCGGGCGCGGCGTACGTGCCGGTGGACGCCTCGTACCCCGCGCCGCGGGTGGCGTTCATGGTCGCGGATTCGGGTGCGTCCCTGATGCTGTGCTCGGCCGGGACGCGCGACAGCGTCCCGGACGGGATCGAGGCGATCACCGTCGCCGACGAGGCGGGCGACGTCGCGGTGGTTCCGGCGAGCCCGGAGGACCTGGCGTACGTGATGTACACGTCCGGCTCCACGGGGAAGCCGAAGGGCGTCGCCGTCCCGCATTCGAGCGTCGCGGAGCTGGTCGGGGATCCCGGCTGGGCGATGGGCGCCGACGACGCGGTCCTCATGCACGCGCCGCATTCCTTCGACGCGTCCCTGTGCGAGATCTGGGTGCCGCTGGTGTCGGGCGCCCGGGTGGTGATCGCCGCGCCGGGGCCGGTGGACGCCCGACGGCTGCGGGAGGCCGTCGCGGGCGGGGTGACGCGGGCGCATCTCACCGCCGGCAGTTTCCGTGCGGTGGCGGAGGAAGCGCCGGAGTCGTTCGCGGGGCTGCGCGAGATCCTGACCGGCGGCGACCTGGTGCCCGCGCACGCGGTGGACCGGGTGCGCCACGCCGCGCCCGGCGCGCGGATCCGGCATCTGTACGGGCCGACGGAAACGACCCTGTGCGCCACCTGGCACGTGCTCGAACCGGAGGACGACCCGGTGGCGGTCCTGCCGATCGGGCGTCCGCTGTCCGGGCGGCAGGCCTGGGTGCTGGACGACTCGCTGCGGCCGGTCGCCCCGGACGTGGTCGGCGAGCTGTACCTGTCCGGTGCCGGGCTGGCCGACGGCTACCTCGACCGGCCAGGGCTGACGGCGGAGCGGTTCGTGGCGGATCCCTTCGCGCCGGGCAAGAGGATGTACCGCACCGGTGACCTCGCGAAATGGACACCGGACGGCGAACTGCTCTTCGCGGGCCGTGTCGACGACCAGGTGAAGATCCGCGGGTTCCGGATCGAACCCGGTGAGGTCGAAGCCGCGATGACCGCGCAGCCGGACGTCCACGAGGCCGTCGTGGTGCCGATCGACGGCCGCCTGATCGGTTACGTGGTGGCGGACGTGGAACCCGCGCTCGTCCGCGAGCGGCTTCAAGCGGTCCTGCCCGACTACCTGGTCCCGGCCGTGGTGCTGGCGGTGGCCGCGTTGCCGTTGACCGGCAACGGCAAGGTGGACCGGGCGGCGTTGCCCGCACCCGATTTCACCGCGAAGGCCGAAGGGCGCGAACCCGTCACCGAGGCGGAGCGTGTCCTTTGTGGACTGTTCGCCGAGGTGCTCGGCATCGAGCGGGCTGGCGTCGACGACGGCTTCTTCGAGCTGGGCGGGGATTCGATCCTCGCGGTGCGTGTCGCGGCCCGGGCGGCGAAGGCCGGTCTGCTGGTGACGCCGTCGCAGATCTTCGGCGAGCGGACTCCCGCGCGGCTGGCCGCGGTGGCGGGTGCCGTGGAGGACCGGCTCGTCGAGGGCCCTCTGGTCGAGCTGACCGCGGAAGACGAGACGGAACTGGCGGCCTCGGTCCCGGACGCCGTCGAGGTCTGGCCGCTCGCGCCGCTCCAGGCGGGCTTGCTCTTCCAGACCACCCTCGACGACCAGGGTCCCGACATCTACCAGACCCAGTGGATCGTGGAGCTGACCGGACCGCTGGACGTGGCGAGGCTGCGGTCGGTGTGGGAGGCGGTCTTCGCCCGGCACCCCGAACTCCGGCTGACCTTCCACCGGCTCGCGTCGGGTAAGGCGGTGCAGGCCGTCGCCGGCCGTGTCGAGCTGCCGTGGCGCGAGGTCGACCTGTCCGGCGCCGGCGATGTCGAAGAGGCCGTCAAGGCGCTGTCCGCGGCGGAACAGCGGGACCGGTTCGACCTCGCCAAGGCGCCGCTGTTCCGGCTCGTGCTGATCAAGGTCGCCGAGGACCGGTATCGGTTGCTGGTGGTGAACCACCACATCCTGACCGACGGCTGGTCGGTGGCGGTGATCCTCAACGAGGTCTCGGCGGCGTACACCTCCGGCGGCTTCCCGGACCGGACGGCCGCTTCGTACCGTGACTACCTGGCGTGGTTGGACAGGCAGGACAAGGACGCGGCGCGCGCGGCCTGGCAGGCGGAGCTGTCGGATATCGATGTGCCCGCCCTGGTCGCCAAGTCGGACACGGCGACGGACTACGACTACCGCGTCACCCATCTCGCGCCGGAGCTGTACACCCGGCTCACGGGTTTCGCCCGCGACCACGGGCTGACGCTCAACACGGTGGTGCAGGGCGCCTGGGCGCTGGTGCTGGCGCGGCTCGCGCGGCGGACCGACGTCGTGTTCGGCACCACGGTCGCCTGCCGTCCCGCCGAACTCCCTGGCGTCGAGTCGATGCCTGGGCTGATGATGAACACGATCCCGGTGCGGGTCTCGCTGGACGGCGGGCAGTCCGTTGTGGACATGCTCACCGCCCTGCAGCGGCGACAGGTCGAACTGATGCCGCATCAGCACCTGGGGCTGACGGAGATCCAGAAGACGGCCGGACCCGGCGCGATGTTCGACACGCTGCTGGTGTTCGAGAACTACCCGCGGGACTTCGCCGACCAGTTCTCGTATCTGGGCACGGTCGAAGGGACGCATTACCCGGTGACGGTCGGGGTGATCCCGGGCGAGGAGTTCCGGATCCAGCTCGCCTACTGGCGCGGGCAGATCGACGAGGCCGTCGCCGACTCCCTGCTGGATTGGTTCGCCGGAGCGCTCGAAGCGGTCGTCGAGGATCCGTCCGCGTTCGTCGGACGGACCGGCATGGGCGAGATCCCGTTGCCCCGCTGGGAACCCGCGTTGATCGACGGCGAGCCGCTGCCGGAGCTGATCGGGCGGATGGCGGCCGAGCGGCCGGACGCGGTGGCGGTCACGGACGGCGAAGGCGACCTGACCTACGCGGAACTGTGGGACCGCGCGACGAGGTTCGCCGCCGTCCTGCGGGCGGCGGGCGTCGACCGGGAGCGCCGGGTCGGCCTGGTGGCCGGACGGTCCGCGTGGTGGCTGATCGGGATGCTCGGGGTGTCGCTTTCGGGTGGCGTCTTCGTCCCGGTGGACCCCGCGTACCCGGCCGAGCGGGTGAAGCTGATCTTCGGCAGCGCGGATCCGATGCTGGTGGTGTGTCAGGGAAAGACGCGCGACGCAGTGCCGGAGGAATTCGGCGACCGCGTCGTCGTGCTCGACGAAATCGACCTGGCGGCGGCCTCGGACGTGGTCTTGCCGACGGTGGGGATGCGCGACGCGGCGTACGTGATCTACACATCGGGATCGACGGGAACCCCGAAGGGCGTGATCGTCACCTACTCGGGCCTCGGCAACCTGGCGATGGCACATATCGACCGGCTGGCCGTGACGCCGTCGTCCCGTGTCCTGCAGTTCGCGGCGCTCGGCTTCGACACCATCGTGTCCGAGGTGATGATGGCGTTGCTCTCCGGGGCGACGCTGGTGATGCCGCCGGACGAGGATCTGCCGCCGCAGGCGTCGCTGAGCGACACCCTGGAGCGGTGGGACGTCACGCACGTGAAGGCTCCGCCGTCGGTGCTGGCCACCGTCGACGTGTTCCCGGCCGGGGTCCAGACGGTGACCGCGGCGGGGGAGCTCTGCCCGCCGGGACTGGTGGACAGGCTTTCGGCCGACCGCCGGATGCTCAACGCCTACGGGCCCACCGAAACCACGATCTGCGCGACGGTGAGCATGCCGCTGGCGCCGCGCGGCGAGGTGATCCCGTTCGGCGGGCCGATCGCCGGGGTGCGCGGCTATCTGCTGGACGCGTTCCTGCGGCCGTTGCCGCGCGGAGTGGTCGGTGAGCTGTATCTGGCCGGAATCGGGGTGGCGCGGGGTTATCTGGGCCGCGCGGCGCTGACGTCGGAGCGGTTCGTCGCCGATCCGTTCGTCCCCGGTGAGCGCATGTACCGGACGGGTGACCTGGCTTATTGGACGGACGAGGACGAGCTGGTGTCCGCCGGCCGGGCCGACGACCAGGTCAAGATCCGCGGGTTCCGGGTCGAGCCGCGCGAGATCGAGTTCGCGTTGTCCGACGATCCACGGGTCACGCAGGCGACGGTGACGGTTCGCCAGGGGCGTCTGGTCGCCTACGTGTCGCCGGGCGACGTCGACCCGGAGGCGCTGCGGACCGGACTCGCCGAACGGATGCCCGCGTACATGGTGCCCGCGGCGGTGATGGCACTCGACGTCCTGCCGCTGACCGCGCACGGGAAGATCGACCGGAAGGCGTTGCCCGAACCGGATTTCTCGTCGAAGACGGTCGGCAGGGAACCGGCGACCGAGGCCGAGCGGATCCTGTGCGAGGTCTTCGCCGAGGTGCTCGGGCTGGCGCGGGTCGGGGTCGAGGACAGCTTCTTCGAGCTGGGCGGGGACTCGATCTCGTCCATGCAGGTCGCGTCCCGCGCGCGTCGCGACGGCATCGCGCTGACCCCGAAGCAGGTGTTCGAGCACCGGACGCCGGAACGGCTCGCGCAGCTGGTGGTGAAAGCGCTTGTGCCACAGCAGGAATCGAACGCGGACGGGGTTGGTGAAGTCGCGCTGACGCCGGTGATGCGGCTGTTCGGGGACGGCGCCGCGGCGCCGGGCTTCGCGCAGTGGATGGTACTGGGCGCACCGGCGGACTTGACGGAAGAGACACTGACCGCAGGGCTGACGGCGGTGCTGGACACGCACGACATGCTGCGGGCGCGGATGGTCGACGGGCGGCTGGTGGTCGGTGAGCGTGGCGCTCCCGCGGCCTTCACCCGCGTGAAGGCCGACGACAGCACGCTGGACGAAGTGGCGCGGGAGGCCGTCGCGCGGCTGGATCCCGCCGCGGGCGTGGTCGTCCAAATTGTGTGGTTGGACGCCGGACCGGACCGGGTCGGCAGGCTCGTCGTGGTGGCGCACCATCTCGTGGTCGACGGGGTCTCGTGGCGCGTCCTGGCGGCGGACCTGCGAACGGCGTGCGAGGCCGCGGCGGCCGGGCGGAAGCCGGAACTGGAGCCGGTGGCGGTGTCCTTCCGCCGGTGGGCGGGTTTGCTTCAGGAGTGGGCGGTCTCCGCCGAACGGGTCGCGGAACTCGCGGCGTGGCAAGCGATTCTCGGACAAGGCGAACAGCCGGAGCCGGCGGGCGCCGTGCGCTCGAAGTCGTGGGTGGTGCCTTCCGCCCAGACGTCGGTGCTGGCCGGGCGGGCGCCGGTGGTGTTCCACTGCGGCGTGCACGAGGTCCTGCTGGCCGGGCTCGCGGGAGCGCTGGCCCGGTGGAACGCGTCGGACTCGGTACTGGTGGACGTCGAAGGCCACGGCCGTCATCCCGCCGAGGGAATGGACCTGTCCAGGACGGTGGGCTGGTTCACCAGCACGCATCCGGTGCGCCTTGACGTCTCCGGGATCGACCTGGACGGGGTGCTCGCCGGTGACGCGGCTGCCGGGACGTTGCTGAAGGCGGTGAAGGAACAGTCGCGCGCGGTGCCCGGCGACGGGCTCGGGTTCGGATTGCTGCGCCATCTCAACGCCGAGACCGAGCCGGTGCTGGCGGCGCTGCCGTCGGCGCGCATCGGGTTCAACTACCTCGGCCGGTTCGCCGCCGGTGAGAGTGGCGAGGTGCGGGCGTGGCAGCAGGTCGGCGAGATCGGCGGCTCCATCGACGCGGACATGCGGCTGCCGCACGCGCTGGCCGTCAACATGATCGTCCAGGATCTGCCGGACGGGCCGGAACTGATCCTCATGCTCGAATGGTCGGACGACGTGTTCGACGAAGCCGGAATCGAACGACTGGTCCAGGAACTGCTGGCCGTGTTGTCCGGACTGGCCTCCCAAGCGGAAGACCCCGCCGCGGGCGGGCACACCGCATCCGATTTCGGTCTCCTCGAATTGGATCAGGACGAGATCGAGAGCTTCGAAGCATTGGCAGCGGAACTCAGCGAAGGCCGGGCATCGTGAACACTTCGACGACAACCTCTGGATCGGCACTGGCCGAAGTCTGGCCGCTTTCCCCGATGCAGGCGGGCATGCTCTACCACGCGTCCTTGGACGACGAGGCGCCCGACATCCACCTCATCCAGCAAACGCAGATCATCGACGGACCACTGGACACCGAACGGTTCCGGAAGGCCTGGGAGGTCGTCCTCGCGAGGCACGCCGCACTGCGGGCCAGCTTCCAGCGGCGGAAGAACGGCGAGACGATCCAGCTCATCCCACGCGAGGTCAAACTTCCGTGGGCCGAACGTGATCTGTCCGGTCTGTCCGAAGTGGACGCACTCGCCGAGGTGGACGCGATCGCGGAGAAGGAACGCTCCACGCGGTTCGACCTCACACGGCCGCCGCTGCTGCGGCTGATGCTGATCCGGCTCGGCCCGGACAAGCACTGCCTGGTGACCACGAGCCATCACCTGCTCATCGACGGCTGGTCGCGGGCGCTCATCGAGGCGGATCTCCTGGAGGTCTACGCGACGGGTCGCGTCGCGCGTGCCCCGGGTTCCTACGGGAATTACCTCGCCTGGCTGGGAAAGCAGGACAAGGAGGCCGCCAAAGCGGCGTGGCGCGCGGAATTGGACGGGGCCGACGGAACGTCGCTCGGGTTGCCGGAAACGCCGGGGAAGGCGCACGGACTGCCGTCGAGCGAGGTGGTCCGCCATTCGCCGGAGTTCACCTCCGCGCTGGCCGAGTTCGCCCGCCGCAACGGGCTGACGGTCAACACGCTCGTGCAGGGCGCGTGGTCGCTGGTGCTGGCGAGGCTGGCGCGACGTCAGGACGTCGTGTTCGGCGCGGTGGTCTCCGGGCGGCCCGCCGAACTGCCCGGCGCGGAGCAGACCGTGGGGTTGTTCATCAACACCGTGCCGGTCCGGGTGCGGTTGGACGCCGCCCAGCCGGTCTTGCGGATGCTGACGGAGCTGCAGGGACGGCAGTCGGAGATGATGGCGCACCACCATCTCGGCCTGCCGGAGATCCAGAAGCTGGGCGAAGCGGGTTTCGACACGATCGTCGTGTTCGAGAACTACGCCGATCCGGCGACCGGCTCGGCGTCCGAGCTGAGCCTGACCCTGCGGGACTTCAACCAGGCGACGCCGTACGCGATGACCCTCGGTGTCATGCCGGGCGAAAGCCTTGAGATCGAACTGCAGTATCACGCCGTCGAAGCGTCCGTCGCCAAGGCGGCGCTGAACGGGCTCACCCTCGTGCTGGAGCGGATCATCGCGGCGCCGGGGACACCGGTCGGCAGGCTGGACGTGCTGGACGACGCCGGCCGCGAGCTGGTGGTCGAGCGCTGGAACGAGACGGACGACATCGTGGACGCGTCGTCGGCGGTGGAGCTGTTCGGCCGCCAGGTGGCAGCGACCCCGCACGCGACGGCGGTCGTGGCCGCGGACCGGGAGTATTCGTTCGCGGAACTCGACGAATGGTCCGGCAAGCTCGCTACGGTCCTGATCGCCCGGGGGGTGCGCCGGGGCGACTGTGTCGGTGTCGTGGTCGAGCGGTCAGCGGAACTGCTGGCGGCCTGGCTCGCGGTGTGGAAGGCCGGGGCGGTGTACGTGCCGATCGATCCGGACTATCCAACCGAGCGGGTCACGTTCATGCTGGAGGATTCCGCGGCGGCCGCGGTGGTGTGCCGGGCCGGGACCGCGACGCCGTCCGGGTATCCGCGGATCCTCGTGGACGATCCGGTCGAGGGCGAGGCGTCCCTGGTCCCGGTCGGGGCGCACGATCTGGCGTACGTGATGTACACGTCCGGCTCGACCGGAACGCCGAAGGGCGTGGCCGTCCCGCACGGCGCCGTCGCGGCGCTGCTGGGCTACCGGGTGTGGGATCTGCACCCCGGTGACGCCGTGCTGATGCACGCGCCGCACACGTTCGACCCGGCGTTGTACGAGGTCTTGGTGCCGCTCGTGGCGGGGGCGCGGGTGATCCTCGCCGGTCCGGGCGTGATCGACGCGGACACCCTTGCCGCGCACGCGGCGCGAGGCCTCACGTCGGTGAACTTCACCGCGGGCCAGTTCCGTGCGCTGGTGCAGGAGAAGCCGGACTGTTTCGCGGGGCTGCGCTACTTCCAGACCGGCGGGGACGTAGTGCCGCTCGGCGCGGTGGAGCGGGTGCGGCAAGCGTGCCCGGACCTGCGTGTCCTGCACACCTACGGCCCGACGGAAACGACGTTCTGCGCGTCGTGGAAGGTGATCCGGCCGGGTGACGAGCTGGGTTCGACGCTGCCGATCGGCAAACCGCATCCGGGGCGGCGGCTGTACGTGCTGGACGTCTTCCTGCGGCCGCTGCCGCCGGGCGTCGCGGGCGACCTGTACATCGCGGGCGCCGGGGTGGCGCACGGTTACCTCGGCCGGACCGCGTTGACGGCCGAACGGTTCGTCGCCGATCCTTTCGCGCGCGGCGAGCGGATGTACCGGACGGGCGACCTGGCGTACTGGAACGACGAAGGCGAGCTGGTCTTCGCCGGGCGCGCGGACACGCAGGTCAAGATCCGCGGCTATCGCGTGGAACCGGGTGAGGTCGAGGCGGTGCTGGCGGACCAGCCGGGCGTCGACCAGGCGGTGGTGGCGGTCCGCGACGGACGGCTGATCGGCTACATCGTGTCCGGCGCCGGGGTGGACCCGGTGCGGCTGCGCGACCGGATCGCCGGGCTGCTGCCGGAGTACATGGTGCCGTCGGTGGTGATGGCGCTGGCCGCGCTGCCGGTGAACGCGAACGGGAAGGTCGACCGGAAAGCGTTGCCGGAGCCCGATTTCAGCGGGCATATCGCCGGCAGGGAACCGGTCACCGAGATCGAGCGGCTGCTGTGCGAACTCTTCGCCGAGATGCTCGGGCTGGAACGGGTCGGCGCGGACGACAGCTTCTTCGAGCTGGGCGGGGATTCGATCGTCTCGATGCAGCTGGCGGCGCGGGCGCGGCGTGAGGGGATGACCTTCGGCGCGCGGGAGGTCTTCGAGTACCGGACGCCGGCGGGGCTCGCGTCGTTCGTCGAACTGGGGGAGGAGCCGGACGAGGTGCCCGCGGCGCGGAAACCCGCCGCCGACTTCGAACTGGTCGACCTGGGTAAGGACGAGATCGAGGAATTGGAGTCGGAGTTCGACACCGTTTAGGGGCTGCGGTTCGCGTTGGGGTCGTGAGTGGCGTTTCGGGTTCTAACCCGAAACGCCACTCACGACCCCCTTTTCGCTTTCCGGCGGCGTGTGTTGGGTGTCGCGAAAGCCACTTTCGGGACATCAGGCGTCGCGAAAGTGGCTTTCGCGACGCGGGGCCGGCCAGGTGAGGGGTTGCGAAAGCCACTTTCGGAACGTTGAAGGTTGCGAAAGTGGCTTTCGCAACACCCCGGCCTGAGGTGAGCTGGCGTGAAGGGGACTTTCGCCGCATCGGACGCGGGGAAAGTCCCCCTCGCTCCTGGCGTCCCTGGGTGCGGTGACGTTCAGTAGGAAGTGTGTGGAAATAGGGACACTCAACGTCCCTGTTTCCACACACCCCCGCGTTCACGAGAGGGAAACGGGGCCCGTTGGACATGTTGTCCGGGTCGGCCCTTCGGGCGACGATTCGGTGGGGGGACATGCCGCATTCGACGTCGGCGCCTCGACTTCGCGCAGGACGGGATTCGCCGAAGAACTTCGCTGATCGAGGGAGATATTGATGGCTCAGTCGCGGATCGAGGACATCTGGCCGCTGTCGCCGTTGCAGGCAGGGCTGGTCTTCCACGCGGTCTACGACGGTGACGGGCTCGACGTCTACATCGGACACTGGGTCCTGGAGCTCGACGGCCCTGTGGACGCGGCGAGGCTGCGCGCGGCGTGGGAGGCGTTGCTGGCGCGGCACGCGTCGCTGCGCGCCTGCTTCCGGCAGCGCAAAACCGGCGAGACGGTGCAGATCATCGCCCGGCAGGTGGAACTGCCTTGGCGCGAAATCGACCTGTCCCACCTCGAAAACCCCGATGCGGCCGTACGGGAGCTGGCCGAGGAGGACCGGACGAAGCGGTTCGACCTCGCGACGGCGCCGTTGCTGCGGCTGACGTTGATCCGGCTCGGCGACGACAGCCACCGCCTCGTGGTCACCTGCCATCACGCGATCATGGACGCCTGGTCGCTGCCCATCGTGTTCGACGAGCTGTCGGCGCTGTACGCGGCGGCGGAGCTGCCGGAAGTGACGCCGTACCGCGAATATCTCGCGTGGCTGAGCCGTCAGGACAAGACGAAGGCGCTCGCGGCCTGGACGAACGAACTCGGTGACCTCGAAGCGCAGACCCTGGTGGCGCCCGCCGATCCGGGACGCGCGCCAGGCGTGCCCGAGAGCGTCACGGTCGAGCTGCCCTCGGAGCTCACGCGCTCGCTGGAGGACCTGGCCCGCGGCAACGGATTGACGCTCAACACGGTCGTGCAGGGCGCGTGGGCGATGGTGCTCGCGCAACTGACCGGACGCACGGACGTCGTGTTCGGCGCGGTCGTTTCGGCGCGCCCGCCGGATCTGCCCGGCGTGGAAGGAATGGTGGGGCTGTTCCTCAACACCGTCCCGGTGCGCGCGCGGCTTCGCGGTTCGGCGCCGGTCGTCGAGATGCTGGCGGAGCTGCAAAGACGGCAGTCGGCGCTGATCCCCGACCAGTTCGTGGGGCTCGCGGACATCCAGCAGGCCGCCGGACCCGGCGCGAGCTTCGACACCATGATCGTCTTCGAGAACTTCCCGCGCGAGCTCGGCGGGCCGGATTCCGCCGCGCCCTTCGGCATTCGCGTGAATCAGGGCCAGGAGGCGGCGCACTACCCGCTGACGCTGGTCGCGGTCCCCGGTGAGTCGATGCTCGTCAAACTCGACTACCTCACGGACCTGTTCGACGAGGCCGCCGCGCGAAACATCGTCGAGCGGTTCACCGGCGTGCTGCGCCAGCTGTCGCGTGACCTCACCGTCGCCGACATCGACGTCACCACCGCGGCCGAGCGCGAAGCGGTCGTCCGGTGGGGTGTGTCGGCCGAGGCCGAACCGAACGTTCTGGCACCGGATCTGTTCTCGCGTCAGGACGAAAGCGCGGTCGCCGTCGTCGCCGGCGACGAAACGCTGACGTACGGCGAGCTGGCCGAGCGGGCCGAACGGCTCGCGGGGTACTTGAGCGGCAAGGGAGTCCGGCGCGGCGACCGGGTCGCCGTCGTGATGGACCGGTCGCCCGAGCTGATCGCGACCCTGCTCGCGGTGTGGAAGGCGGGCGCGGCGTACATCCCGCTGGACCCCGCGTACCCGGCGGAACGCGTGAAGTTCATGCTGGCGGACGCCGAGCCGTCGGCGGTCGTGTGCACGGAAGCGCACCGGGACGCCGTCCTGGACGGCGGTCTCGCACCGATCGTCCTCGACGATCCCGAGACCCGGCGGGCGGTCGCGGAGTCCGCCCGGCTGTCGATCGGCGCCACGGCGGACGATGTCGCGTACGTGATGTACACGTCGGGCTCGACGGGCATGCCCAAGGGTGTCGCGGTGTCGCACGGCAACGTCGCGGCGCTGGTCGGCGAACCGGGCTGGGACGTCGGCCCCGGCGACGCGGTGCTCATGCACGCCTCGCACGCTTTCGACATCTCCCTGTTCGAGCTGTGGGTGCCGCTGGTCTCGGGCGCCCGGGTGGTGCTCGCCGGATCGGGTGCGGTGGACGGCGCGGCGCTGGCGAGCTACGTGGCGGACGGCGTCACGGCGGCCCACCTGACGGCCGGGAGTTTCCGGGTGCTGGCGGAGGAGGCACCGGAGTCGGTCGCCGGGCTTCGCGAGGTGCTGACCGGTGGTGACGCGGTGCCGCCGGCGGCGGTCGAGCGGGTGCGGCGGACCTGCCCGGACGTACGGGTGCGGCATCTCTACGGGCCGACCGAGGCCACGCTGTGCGCGACGTGGTGGGTGCTCGAACCCGGTGACGAGATGGGATCGGTGCTGCCGATCGGCCGTCCGCTCGCGGGGCGGCGGGTCTACGTGCTCGACGCGTTCCTGCGGCCCGTGCCCGCGGGGCTGCCGGGTGAGCTGTACGTCGCCGGAGCCGGTGTGGCGCAAGGCTATCTGGGCCGTTCGACGCTGACGGCCGAGCGCTTCGTCGCGGATCCGTTCGTGCCCGGCGGGCGTATGTACCGCACCGGGGACCTCGCGTCCTGGACGGAGAACGGCACGCTGGCGTTCGCCGGCCGCGCCGACGACCAGGTGAAGATCCGCGGCTACCGGGTGGAGCCCGGGGAGATCGAGGTCGCGCTCGGCCGCCTGCCCGGGGTCGCCCAGGCCGTGGTGATCGCCCGTGGTGAGCAGCTGATCGGGTACGCCGTCCCCGAAGCGGGGCAGGATCTCGACCCGGCGCGCCTGAGCGGGCGACTCGCCGAGACGCTGCCCGAGTTCATGATCCCGGCCGCGATCCTGGTGCTGGACGAACTTCCGCTGACCGTCAACGGCAAGGTGGACCGGCAGACGCTCCCCGAGCCGGACTTCTCCTCGAAGGCGGCGGGCCGCGAACCCGCGACCGAGGACGAGCGAGTCCTTTGTGGAGTATTCGCGGACGTCCTGGGGCTGGAGCGGGTCGGCGTCGAGGACAGCTTCTTCGAGCTGGGCGGCGACTCGATCTCGTCGATGCAGGTGGCCGCCCGCGCCCGGCGGGAGGGGATCTCCCTGACGCCGCGGCTGGTGTTCGAGCACCGGACGCCCGAGCGGCTGGCGGCGCTGGCCAAGGAAACCGCGACACCGTCCACAGTGGAGTCAGGGGTCGGCGAGATCCCGATGACGCCGGTGATGCTCGCCCTCGGCGAGAACGCCGTGCGCCCCGGCTTCGCGCAGGCACGGGTGATCGTCACCCCTGCGCATTTCGACAAGAACACCCTGGTCAAGGCCGTGCAGGCGCTGCTGGACACGCACGATTTGCTGCGGGCGCGGGTGGAATCGGGACGGCTGATCGTGCCCGAGCCTGGTGCGGTCGACGCGGCCGCCCTGGTGACACGGGTGGTCGCGGAGAACCTGGACGAGACCGCCGAACGCGAGGTCCGGACGGCGACGGCCACGCTGGACCCGGCGGCCGGGGCGATGCTGCGCGTGGTGTGGATCGACTCTCCTGACACCGGGGAGGGACGGCTCGCGCTGGTGGCGCATCACCTGGCCGTCGACGCGGTCTCGTGGGGGATCCTGCTGCCCGATCTGCGCTCGGCCTACGAAGGCGCGGCGCTCGAACCCGTGGCGACGCCCTTCCGGCAGTGGGCGCGGCGGCTGGCCGACCAGGCGCGCGACGAGCGCACCGTGGCCGAAACGGAACGCTGGATCGCCCTCCTCGACGGCGCGGAACCGGCCGTGGAACCGAGCCCGGGCAAGACGCACTCGTGGTCCGCGACGGTGTCCGGCGACGCGGCGAACGACCTGTTGACCCGGCTGCCGGGCGCCTTCCACTGCGGGATCCAGGAAGTCCTGCTGGCGGGTCTCGCGGGCGCGCTGCGTGGAACCGGCGGCGCGGTGCTCGTGGACGTCGAAGGCCACGGCCGCGAGGCCGCCGACGGCGAAGACCTGCTGCGCACCGTGGGCTGGTTCACCAGCGTGCACCCGGTCCGCTTCGACGTCACCGCGGGGGACTTGCTGAAGACCGCCAAGGAACAGATCCGTGCGGTTCCCGGCGACGGGCTCGGCTACGGGCTCCTGCGGTACCTCAACCCCGACACCGGCGCCCGGCTCGCGGAGCTGCCGTCCGCGCAGATCGGCTTCAACTACCTCGGCCGGACAAGCCTTTCCGCCAAGGACCCGGCGTGGCAGCCGGCGGGTGAAGGGCCGCTCGGTGGTGGCCCGGACATGATCCTGGCCCACCCCGTGGAGGTCGGTGCGGAGGTCCAGGACACGCCGGACGGGCCCCGGCTGGGGCTGGCCATCGACGGCCGGGACGTCGACCCCTCCACGGTGGAACGTCTCGGGGAGGCCTGGCTGGCGACGCTGAACGCGCTCGCCGCGGATGCCGCCGCCGGCGGGCACACGCCGTCCGACTTCGCGCTCGTCGAGCTGGCGCAGCAGGACGTGACCGAGCTGGAAGCCGCGACCCCGGGGCTGACCGACATCTGGCCGCTTTCGCCGCTCCAGGAAGGCATGCTCTTCGAGCGGGCCGTCGCCGACGACGGCGTCGACGTCTACCAGAGCCAGCGGATCCTCCACCTCGACGGGCCGCTCGACGCCGAGCGGCTGCGCGCCGCGTGGAACCAGGTGGTCGCCCGGCACGAGACGCTGCGGACCGGTTTCCACCAGCTGGCTTCCGGCGAGCCGGTGCAGGTCGTCGCCGCCGAAGCGGAAATCCCTTGGCGCACGGTCGATCTGTCGCACGTCGGGGAAGCCGACGCGGCCGCGGAGATCGAACGCCTGCTCGCCGAAGACCAGGCGGAGCGCTTCGACGTGACCAAGGCGCCGCTGCTGCGGCTGATGCTGATCAAGCTGAGCCCGGTGCGGCACCGGTTCGTGCTGACGTCGCACCACGTTCTCCTGGACGGCTGGTCCACGCCGCTCGTCCTGGGTGAGGTGTCGATCGCGTACGCGGGCGGGCAGGCGCCGTCGAAGTCACCGTCCTATCGGGACTACCTGACGTGGTTGAGCCGCCAGGACGAGCAGGCGACGCAGGCGGCGTGGCGGGCCGAACTCGCCGGTTCAGACGAGCCGACCGTCGTGGACGCCGACGCGGACAAGGCGATGGTCGTGCCGGGAGAGCACGCCGAACTGCTGCCCGAGGCCGCGACGCGGGCGCTCACCGGTTTCGCCCGCGGTCACGGCCTGACGCTGAGCACGATCGTCCAGGGCGCGTGGGCGCTGGTGCTGTCGCGGCTGGCCGGCCGGACGGACGTCGTGTTCGGGACGGTCGTCTCCGGGCGTCCGGCGGACGTGCCGGACGTGGAACAGATGGTGGGGATGTTCATCAACACCGTCCCGGTCCGCGTGCGTCTCGACGGGGATCTGCCGGTGCTGGAAATGCTCCAGGATCTGCAGGCCCGGCAGTCCGCGTTGTCCGAGCACCAGTACCTGGGGCTGTCGCAGGTGCAGCGCGCGGCGGGCTCGGGCGCGGTCTTCGACACCATCGTGATGATCGAGAACTATCCGCACGACGCCGACGGTCTCGGCGACGACGGCGGGGTCGCGATCAGCGCTGTCGAGACCCGGACCGGCACCGGTTATCCGCTGACCATGAGCGTTTCGCCCGGCAAGAGCCTGCTGATCCGCGTGGCCTACCGGCCCGACCGGATCGACGCCGGGACCGCGGCCGAGGTCGCCAGGCAGGTCGTTCGGGTGCTGGAGCGCGTGTCTGCGGAGGCCTCGCTTCCCGTGGGCCGCCTCGGTGTGACCAGCGAACCGGCACGCGTGTCCGTGGTGGAGCGGTGGAACGCGACAGGCGAGGCGACGACGGGTGTCACGGTGCCGGAGCTGTTCCGGCGGCGGGCCGCGGAATCCCCCGAAGCGGTGGCGGTCGTCGACGGGGATCGCACGCTGTCCTACGCCGAACTCGACCGTGAATCCGATGGGCTGGCCGGAGGCCTGGCCGCGCGCGGAGTCCGTCGCGGGGACCGCGTCGGCGTCGTGATGGAGCGCGGCGCGGATCTGATCGTCGCCCTGCTCGCGGTCTGGAAGGCCGGTGCGGCGCAGGTTCCGGTGAACGTGGACTACCCCGCCGAGCGGATCGAGCGGATGCTGGCCGATTCCGGTGCGGTGCTGGCGATCTGCGTGGCGGCTAGCCGTGATTCGGTGCCGGACGGCGTCGAGCCGGTGGTCATGGGCGCGACGAAGCACGCGGCGCCGCCGGTCATCGTCGGCGCGCACGACACGGCTTACGTGATGTACACGTCGGGATCGACCGGCGTGCCGAAGGGTGTTTCGGTGCCGCACGGCAGTGTCGCGGCGCTCGCGGGCGACCCGGGCTGGTCGCAGGGGCCAGGAGATCGCGTGCTGCTGCACGCTTCCCACGCGTTCGACGCGTCGCTGGTCGAGATCTGGGTGCCGCTGGTGAGCGGGGCCGCCGTCGTGGTCGCGGAACCGGGCGCGGTCGACGCGCAGCGGGTGCGGGAAGCGGTCGAACGCGGTGTCACCACCATCCACCTGACCGCCGGGACTTTCCGCGTGGTGGCCGAGGAAGCGCCGGAATCCTTCACCGGGCTGCGGGAAATCCTGACCGGCGGCGACGCGGTGCCGCTCGCCTCCGTCGAGCGGATGCGCCGCGCCTGCCCGGACGTCCGGTTCCGGCAGCTGTACGGCCCCACCGAAATCACGCTGTGCGCCACCTGGCTCGTCCTCGAGCCCGGCGCCGAGACAGGCAGTGTCCTGCCGATCGGCGGACCCCTGGCCGGCAGGCAGGCGTACGTGCTCGACGCGTTCCTGCAGCCGGTGGCGCCGGGCGTGACCGGCGAGCTGTACCTCGCCGGTGCCGGTCTGGCGCACGGTTATCTGGGCGCTCCGACCGCGACGGCGCAGCGCTTCGTCGCGAACCCGTTCGCCGCCGGTGAGCGCATGTACCGCACGGGCGACCTCGCGCGCTGGACCGACGACGGCGAGCTGCTGTTCGGCGGCCGGGCCGACTCCCAGGTGAAGATCCGGGGCTACCGCGTCGAACCGGGCGAGATCGAGGCGGCGCTGACCGCGCTGCCCGACGTCTCGCAGGCCGTCGTGGTGGCGCGGGAGGAACGTCCCGGCGAGAAGCGGCTGATCGCCTACGTCACCGCGGAACCGGGACTGGAATCCGAAGCGATCCGCACCCGGCTCGCGGAGCGGTTGCCGGAGTTCATGGTGCCCGCGGTGGTGCTGGTGCTGGACACCTTCCCGTTGACCCTCAACGGAAAGATCGACCGCGCCGCCCTGCCCGCCCCCGAATTCGCCGGGAAACCGGCAGGCCGCGAACCGCGGACCGAGGCCGAACGCGTCATGACCGATCTCTTCGCCGAGATCCTCGGCCTGGACCGGGTCGGCGCGGACGACAGCTTCTTCGAACTGGGCGGCGACTCGATCCTCTCGATGCGGCTGGCCGCCCGCGCCCGGCGCGAGGACTTCGTCTTCGGTGCCAAGCAGGTCTTCGAGCAGAAGACCCCCGCGGGGATCGCGGCGGTCGCCGAGCGCGGCGTGCAGGAGGCCGAGGTCGTCGACGGTGTCGGCGAGGTGCCGTGGACGCCGGTCGTGCGGGCGCTGCTCGAACGCGATCCCGGCGCGATGTCGCGGGGCGCGCTGGCGCAGTGGGTGACGGCGAGCGTGCCCGGCGACCTTTCTCTCGAGGTGCTGACGGCCGGTCTGCGTGCGGTGATCGACACCCACGACCTGCTGCGGAGCCAGGTGATCGATTCCCGCCTGGTCGTGGCCGAACGCGGATCCGTCGACGCGGCGGCGCTGCTCCAGCGGGTCGAGGCCGGAGCCGGTGACCTCGACGAAATCGCGGAGCGCCACGCGCACGAGGCCGCCGGACGGCTTGACCCCGTCGCGGGCGTGATGCTCCAGGCCGTTTGGGTGGATGCCGGCTCCGAGGGACGGCTCGTGCTGGCCGCCCATCACCTCGCGGTCGACGTGGTGTCGTGGCGTGTCCTGCTGGCCGATCTGCAAGCGGCGTGCGAGGAACCGGTGCTCGCCCCACCACCCGTTTCGTTCCGGCGCTGGGCGCGGACGGTGGCCGATCAGGCGGCGTCGCGGACCGGGGAACTGGAGTTGTGGACGGAAATCCTCGACGGCGCGCAGGCTCGGGTCGGCGAACTCGATCCTCGGCGCGACACCATCGCGACTTCGGGGCGCAAGTCGTGGACCCTGCCGAGGGATCGCGCGAGCGTGCTCGTCGAGAAGACCACCACGGCCTTCCACTGCGGCGTCCACGAGGTACTGCTGGCGACCCTCGCCGGCGCGGTCACCCGGTGGCGTGGCGGCACCGCCGTCGTGGTGGACGTGGAAGGTCACGGCCGTCAGCCGCTCGACGGGATGGACCTGTCGCGGACGCTCGGCTGGTTCACCGACGTCCATCCGTTGAGGTTGGACACCGCCGGGGCGGACACGCCCGGCAAGTTGCTGAAGCAGGTCAAGGAAAACGTGCGAGCGGTGCCGGACGGCGGGCTCGGCTACGGGATGCTGCGGTATCTCGACGCGGAGACCGGGAAGGCGCTGGCGGCGCTGCCGTCGCCGGAGATCGGCTTCAACTACCTCGGGCGGTTCTCGGCCCGGCCCGAAGGCGACGCGGAACCCTGGCAGCTGGCCGGGACCATCGGCGGCACGGCGGAGGACGACCTGCCACTGCGGCACGCCGTCGAGATCGACGCCGTCGTGCTCGACGGGGAGTTCACGCTGACTCTGACCTGGGCGGAACGCCTGCTCACGGAGGCCGACGCGGAGTCGCTCGGCCAGGTGTGGCTCGACATGCTGACCGGGCTCGCTCGCCACACCGAGGGCGGCGCGGGCGGGCACACGCCGTCGGACTTCCCGCTCATCACGCTGACCCAGCAAGAAGTGACGGACGTCGAGGCCCTCGTACCGAGCCTGGACGACATCTGGCCGCTTTCCCCGCTGCAGGAAGGGTTGCTGTTCCACGCGGTCGACGAGCGCGGGCCGGACGTCTACGCCGGTATCCGCGACATCATCCTCGACGGGCCGCTGGACGTCGCCCGGTTCCGCGCGGCGTGGCAGACCCTGCTCGACCGGCATCCCGCGCTGCGGGCGGGTTTCCACCGCCTCGGCTCGGGGACCGCGGTCCAGGCCGTCGTCCGCGATGTTCCGGTGCCGTGGCAGGAAACCGACCTGTCCCACCTGCCCGAGGACGAGGCGCTGGCGGAATTCGAGCGGCTCGCGGCGGCATCGCACGCCGAGCGGTTCGACCTGGCGAAGGCGCCGCTGCTGCACCTGCATCTGGTGCGGTTCGGCGATCGCAGGCACCGGCTGGTGCTCAGGTCGCACCACATCTCGGCCGACGGCTGGTCGCTTCCGGTCTTCCTCGGCGAGGTGATGGCGGCGTACGAAGATGACCGGCAGCTGCCCACGCCGACGTCGTACCGCGAGTACCTCGCCTGGCTTTCCCGCCAGGACAAGGCGGCGGCCAAGGAAGCGTGGCGGACGGAGCTGGCCGGGCTCGACGAGGCGACCCACGTGGTGCCGCCGGACACGATCGCCGTGCCCATCGAGCCGGATCGCGTCCGCTTCGAACTCGATGACGACCTCAGCGGGCGCCTGATGGAGTTCACCCGGCGCCACGGCGTCACGACGAACACGCTTTTCCAAGGCGTGTGGGCACTTCTGCTGGCCAGGCTGACCGGACGGGACGACGTCGTCTTCGGGACCACGGTGGCCGGACGGCCGGTCGAGATCCCCGGGGTCGAATCCGCGGTCGGCCTGTTCATGAACATGCTGCCGGTCCGGGCGCGGCTCACCGGCGCCCAGCCGTTCCTGGAGATGCTGGCGGATCTGCAGGCACGCCAGGTCGCGCTGATGCCGCACCAGCACGTCGGGCTGACCGAGATCAACCAGCTCGCCGGCCCCGGCGCGGCCTTCGACACGATCGTGGTGTTCGAGAACTACCCGCCGCCGCCCCCGCCGTCCGACGATCCCGACGTCCTCGCCCTGCGCCCGGCGGGGATCCCGGACGACACCGGGCACTATCCGTTGTCGATCCGCGCTTCCGAAGGCGGCGGCGTGCACGGCGAGGTCATCTACCGGCCGGACGTTTTCGACCGGACGCGGATCGAGGAGATCGTCGCCTCGATCATCCGGGCGCTTGACCAGGTGGTGACCGAACCGCGGATCCCCGTCGGCCGGGTCGCCCTGATCGGGCCCGAGCAGCGCCGTCTGGTGATCGAGGAGTGGAACCGGACCGCGGTGCCGTTCGAGGCCGAGGCGCTGCCGGTGCTGTTCCGCCGTCAGGTGGAGCGGTCGCGCGACGCGGTGGCGATCGAGGACGCGAAGCGGACCCTCACCTACGGCGAACTGCTCGGCGAGGTCGAGACGCTGGCGCGGTTGCTCGTCGGACTCGGTGTCCGGCGGGAGTCCCGGGTCGGGGTGCTGGTCGAACGGTCGGCCGAACTCGTCGTGACCATGATGGGCGTGACGTTCGCCGGCGGGGCGTTCGTCCCGGTCGACCCGGACTATCCGGCCGAGCGGATCGAGCTGATGCTGACCAGTTCGGCGCCGCAGGTGCTGGTCTGCACGTCGGCCACCCGGGCGGTCGTTCCGGAGACGTTCGACGGCGAGATCCTGCTGCTGGACGAACTTCCCGCCGCGGATCCGTCGGTCGTGCTGCCGTCGGTGAAGACGACCGACGCGGCGTACGTGATCTACACGTCCGGGTCGACAGGGGTGCCGAAGGGCGTCCAGGTCACTCACTCCGGGCTGGGGAACTTGGCGACCGCGCATATCGAACGCCTCGGTGTGACGGCGTCGTCGCGGGTGCTGCAGTTGTCCGCGATCGGCTTCGACGCCATCGTTTCGGAGCTGTACATGTCCTTGCTGGCCGGTGCGACCCTGGTGCTGGCCGACGCGGAGAGCATGCCGCCGCGGGTGACCCTCGGCGACGCGCTGCGGCAGTGGGGGATCACGCATCTCACGGTGTCGCCGAGTGTGCTGGCGGTGGAGGAGGATCTGCCGGACACGCTGCGCGGCGTGCTGACCGGCGGCGAGGTGTGCACGCCCGCGCTGGTCGACCGCTGGTCGCCGGGGCGCCGGTTCATCAACGCGTACGGCCCCACCGAAACGACGATCTGCTCGACCATGAGCGCCCCGTTGTCGCCGGGACACGAGGTCGTCCCGCTCGGCGGCCCGATCCGGAACGTGAAGCACTACATCCTCGACGCGTACCTGCAGCCGGTGCCGCCGGGGGTCGCGGGTGAGCTGTACATCGCGGGTGCCGGACTCGCCCGCGGGTATCTCGGACGGCCGGGTCTGACGTCTGAACGGTTCGTCGCCGACCCGTTCACGCCGGGCGAGCGTATGTACCGCTCCGGCGACCGGTTCCGCTGGGATCCCGACGGCGAGCTGATCTTCGTCGGCCGCGTCGACGCGCAGGTCAAGGTGCGCGGCTACCGGGTCGAACCCGCGGAGATCGAGAACGTGCTGGCCGGACATCCGGGCGTCGCGCAGGTCGCGGTCGCCGTCCACCGGGACGGGCCGGGCGACAAACGGCTGGTGGCGTACGTCGTGCCCGCGGACGAGGCCGATGTTTCGCTCACGTCGGTGCTGCGCGAGATGGCGGCCGCCCGGCTGCCGGAGTACATGATGCCCGCGGCGTTCGTGGCGCTGGAGAAGATGCCGCTCACCCCGAACGGCAAGCTCGACCACCGGGCGCTCCAGGCACCCGACTTCTCCGGCCTGTCCTCCGGCCGCGACCCGCGTACGGCAATGGAGGCGAAGCTGTGTGAGCTGTTCGCGGAGGTGCTCGGCCTGGAGCAGGTCGGGCCCGACGACAGCTTCTTCGAACTCGGCGGCGACTCGATCATCTCGATGCAGCTGTCGGCCCGCGCCCGCCGCGAAGGGCTGGAACTGAGCCCGTGGCAGGTGTTCGAAGAGAAGACACCGGAACGGCTGGCGACGCTCGTCAAGGAGATCCCGCCCGAAGGCGAGGCCACCCCGGAGCCGGAGTCCGCAGGGGGATCCCTTGTGGCGCTTTCCGCTGACCAGTTGGAACAGCTTGAGGCCGGGTTGTCGTGAGTGGCGTTTCGGGTTCTAACCCGAAACGCCACTCACGACCCCCATCGCGAACGCGAGTTCACTCACCCACTTCACCAAGGAGCAGATCGTGACCGTTGACGACACTCGCGCGAAACCGCGTTCCAGCGTGGAGGACGTCTGGCCTCTTTCCCCGCTGCAGGAGGGAATGCTCTACCACACCGCGCTCGACGACGACGGGCCCGACACCTACACCGTGCAGACCGTCTACGGCATCGACGGCCCGCTCGACGCCGCGCTGCTGCGGGCGTCGTGGCAGGCACTCGTCGACCGGCACGCCGCGCTGCGGGCCTGTTTCCGTTACGTCAGCGGTGCGCAGATGGTGCAGGTCATCACGCGGGACGCGCAGATCCCTTGGCGCGAAACGGATCTCACCGGGCTGCCGGAGGAGATCCTCGAAAGCGAAGTGGACCGGCTGGCCGCGGACGAGCTGGCCGAGCGGCTCCGCATCGAGGTGGCGCCGCTGATGAAGCTGCACCTGATCCGGCTCGGCCCGGACCGCCACCGGCTGGTGCACACGCTGCACCACGTGCTGACCGACGGCTGGTCGATGCCGATCATCCACCGCGAACTCGCCGCGATCTACGCCGCGGGCGGGGACGCGTCCGGGCTGCCGCCCACAGTGTCCTATCGGGACTATCTCGCCTGGCTCGGCAAGCAGGACAAGGAGATCGCCCGCGCGGCCTGGCGCGAGGAGTTCGCCGGGATCGACACGCCCACCGCGGTCGCGCCCGCCGATACCGGCCGGGTGCCGGAGATCGACACCGAGATCGTCGAGCTGTCCACGGAACTCACCGACGGGCTGGCGAATTTCGCGCGCGGCCACGACCTCACGCTGAACACCGTCGTGCAGGGCGCGTGGGCCGTCGTGCTGTCGCAGCTCGCCGGCCGCACCGACGTCGTGTTCGGCGCGACCGCTTCGGGCCGTCCCGCCGAATTGGCGGGTGTCGAGTCGATGGTCGGCCAGCTGCTCAACACCCTGCCGGTGCGGGTCCGGCTCGACGGCGCGAAGCGGGCCGTCGACCTCTTCGCCGAACTGCAGCGCGACCAGTCCGCGCTCATGGCGCACCAGCACCTCGGCCTCCAGGACGTGCAGGCCGTGGTCGGACCCGGCGCGGTGTTCGACACGCTCGTCATCTACGAGAACTTCCCCCGCAAGGGACTCGGCCAGGCGCACGGCGGCCTGACCCTGCGTCCGGTGAAGCGGGGACGCAACTCGTCGCACTACCCGTTCACCCTGGTCACCGGCCCCGGTGAGCAGATGCCGCTCATCCTCGACTACGACCGCGGCCTGTTCGACGAAAAGGTCGCCGGATCGGTCGTCGGCGCGCTCGCCCGCGTGCTGGAGCGGCTGGTCGCCGAACCCGACGTCCTCGTCGGCCGGTTGACGCTGCTGAGCGAGGCCGAACGCGCCTTGGTGGTGAACGAATTCAACGCGACCGAGGGGCCCGTGCCGGGCGACTCCGTCGTCGAGCTGTTCGCGCGGCGGGTGACCGAGGCGCCCGAAGCGGTGGCGATCACCGACGCCGCGGGCGCGGACCTGACCTACGCCGCCGTCGACCAGGCCTCGAACCGGCTGGCCGCGTATCTCGCTGTCCGTGGTGTCGGCCGCGGCGACCGCGTCGGCGTGGCGATGGAGCGGTCGCCGGACCTGATCATCGCGTTCCTGGCGATCTGGAAGGCGGGCGCCGCCTACGTCCCGGTGGATGTCGAGTACCCGGCCGAGCGGATCGCGTTCATCCTCGACGACTCCGCGGTCTCGGTCGTGGTGTGCACGCAGGCCACCAGTGGCGTCGTGCCGAAGGACACGATCGTCCTCGACGCACCGGAAACGCGGGCCGCCATCGACGCTTCCGCAGCCACGGCACGGGAATTCCGGCCGAGCGCGCACGATCTGGCGTACGTCATGTACACCTCCGGCTCCACCGGCCTGCCCAAGGGCGTGGGGATCCCGCACGGCGGCGTGGCGGGTCTGGCCGGCGATCAGGGCTGGCAGATCGGCCCCGGCGACGGCGTCCTCATGCACGCGACGCACGTCTTCGACCCGTCGCTGTACGCGATGTGGGTGCCGCTCTCGACGGGTGCGCGTGTCCTGCTCACCGAGCCGGGTGTGCTCGACGCGGCCGGGGTGCGGCAGGCCGTCGCGCGCGGCGCGAACTACGTCCACCTCACCGCCGGTACCTTCCGCGCGCTCGCGGAGACGTCGCCGGAATGTTTCGACGGCCTGGTCGAAATCGGCACCGGCGGTGACATCGTTCCCGCGCAGTCCGTGGAGAACCTGCGCCGGGCCCAGCCGAATCTCCGGGTGCGCAACACCTACGGGCCGACCGAGACCACCCTGTGCGCGACGTGGCTCCCGATCGAACCCGGTGACGTCGTCGACCGGGAACTGCCCATCGGTCACCCCATGACGAACCGCCGGATCTACATCCTCGACGCGTTCCTGCGGCCGGTCGCGCCGGGTGTGGCGGGCGAGCTGTACATCGCGGGAACGGGCCTGGCGCGCGGCTACCTCGACAGCCCGGGCCTCACGTCCGAGCGCTTCGTGGCGTGCCCGTTCGTCCCGGGCGAGCGCATGTACCGCACCGGCGACCTGGCGCGCTGGACCCGCGACGGCGAGGTCGTGTTCCTCGAACGCGCCGACGACCAGGTGAAGATCCGCGGTTACCGCGTCGAACTGGGCGAGGTCGAATCCGTGCTGGCCGCCCAGCCGGGCGTGGTCGAGGCCGTCGTCATGGCGCGCGAGGACCAGCCGGGCGAGAAGCGGCTGGTCGGGTACTTCGTCTCCGACGGCGGCGACGCCGGACCGGAGGAGATCAAGCGCCAGATGGGTCTCGTGCTGCCCGCGTACATGGTCCCGATGGCGGTCGTCGCCCTGCCCGGCCTTCCGGTCACTCCCAACGGAAAGGTCGACCGCCGGGCGCTGCCCGCCCCGGATCTCGCGGGCCGCGCGTCGGAGAAGGCGCCGGAGAGCGAATCCGAAAAGGTGCTCTGCGAGCTGTTCTCGGAGATCCTCGGCGTCGACAACGTCGGTGTCGACGACGCCTTCCACGACCTCGGCGGCAGCTCGGCGCTGGCGATGCGGCTCATCGCGCGGATCCGCGAGGTGATCGGCGTGGATCTGCCCATCCGGCAGCTGTTCTCCTCGCCGACGCCCGCCGGTGTCGCCAGGGCGCTCGCCGCGAAGTCCCGTCCCGCGTTGGAGCCCGCCGAGCGGCCCGAGCGGGTTCCGCTCACCGCACGGCAGCTGCGAGCGTGGCTGCTGGCCGACCCCGGTGAGGAGACCGCCGGACTGCAGATCTCGGTCGCGCTGCGCCTGCGCGGCAGGCTCGACGTGGCCGCGCTGGCGGCCGCGCTCGGCGACGTCGCGACCCGGCACGAGGTGCTGCGCACGACGTTCCCCGGAGACGCGCAGAACGTCCGGCAGCTCGTCCACGAGCCGGCGGCCATCGAGCTGACCCCGGTGCCCGCCACCGAGGAAGAGCTTCCCGTCCTGCTCGCCGGGCTGCGAGCGTCGGTCTTCGACCTCACTCGTGAGGTGCCGTGGCGCTGCGATCTGTTCGCGCTGGGGGAAAAGGAACACGTGCTGCACCTGCGGCTGCACCGCATCCTCGCCGACGACGACTCGCTCGACGTGTTCTTCCGCGACCTGTCGGCCGCGTACGGCGCACGGCGTTCGGGCCGCGTTCCCGAGCGCGCGCCGCTGGCGCTGCAGTTCGCCGACTACGCGATCTGGGAGCAGCGGCTCCTCGCGGACGAGGACGAACCGGGCAGCCTGATCAACGAACAGGTCGTCTTCTGGCGGGACACCCTCACCGGGATCGAAGGGGAGACGGTGCTGCCGTTCGACCGGCCGCGTCCGGCCGTCCCGTCGCGCAAGGCGGGCACGGTCGCGCTGCGGCTCGGCGCCGAACCGTACGAACGGCTGACCAAAGCGGTGGAACGGCTCGGCGCGGAAACGATCCACGTCGTGCACGCCGGGCTCGCGATGCTGCTGAGCAAATCCGGCGCGGGCGAAGACCTGGTGATCGGGACGAAGCTGGCTCGGGACGAGGATCTCATCGACCTCGAGCCGATGATCGGGCCGTTCACCCGGCCACTGGCCCTGCGCACGGATCTCTCCGGCGATCCGACCTTCCTCGAGGTCGTCACGCGGGTGCAGGAGGCCGTGCGGGGTGCGCGCCAGCAGCTTGACGTGCCATTCGAGCGGATCGTCGACCTGCTGGACCTGCCGGCCTCGCTGTCCCGCCATCCTGTGTTTCAGGTGGGGCTGGAGGTCGACGAGGAGGACATCGGCGCGTGGGACGCGGCGGAACTGCCCGCGCTGCGCACCAGCGTCGAACCCGGCGGAACCGAGGCCACGGAACTGGATCTCGCGTTCAAGCTCACCGAGCGGCTCGACGAGGACGACAACGAGGACGGTCTCGAAGGCACTCTTCGTTATGCCGCGGACCTTTTCGACGAGGCCACGGCCGAATCGGTGGCACGGCGGCTGGTCCACGTCCTGGAGCAGGTCGCGGAGGATCCCCAGCGGCGGATCAGCGAGCTGGACCTCTTCCTCGACGAGACCGAACGCGGCCGTCCGGCGATCGCGCCGGCGCGGTGGGCGGGCGAAGTGCCTTCGGTCGTCGCGGAGCTGGGCCCGGTCGGCGCACTGGTGCTCGACGGCCAGAAGCGGCCCGTCGCCCCCGGCGTCGTCGGTGATCTCTACGTCACCGGACCGGTGGTGGACGAGGGCAAGACGGGTGAGCCCTGCCCGTTCGGCGAGCCGGGACACCGGATGCTGAACACCGGCCTGCTCGCCCGCAAGACCCCGGCCAAGACCCTGATCGTGGTGGGGGAGCGGAAGCGCACGAGCACCTCGGTGAAGACGGGCGACTACGAGATCCTGTTGCCGCTGCAGGCGGGCGGCGACCGGCCGCCGCTGTTCTGCGTGCACGCGAGCGGCGGGCTCAGCTGGAACTACGGGCCGCTGCTGCGGCATCTCCCCGCGAACCAGCCGGTCTACGGCGTGCAGGCCCGCGGCCTCGCGCGGACCGAACGGCTGCCCGAGAGCGTCGAAGAGATGGCGGCCGACTACCTGGCGCATATCCGTGCCGTGCAGCCGACCGGGCCGTATCACCTGCTCGGCTGGTCGCTCGGCGGCCGGATCGCGCAGGCGATGGCCGCGATGCTCGAAGCCGACGGGGAAGAACTCGGCCTGCTCGCACTGCTCGACGCCTACCCCGTCTACATGGGACGGAACGCGACCGGCACGGTGACCGAAGAGGCCGCGCGCGACGAAGACGGCCTCCAGAAACGGAAACAGCAGGATCTGGAGCTGGCGGGCGGAATGGTCCAGGGCCCCGGCGCCCGGGAGCGGCTGGAAGCGGTCATGAAGAACCTCTGGAAGGTGGGGCCGCAGCACACGGCGTCGCCGTTCAACGGCGACATCCTGCTGTTCGTCGCCTCGGAGGACCGGCCGGCGCACCTGCCCGTGTCGGAGGCCGTCGCCGGCTGGAAGGACTTCACCAGCGGCACGATCGAACACCACGAGATCCCGACCAACCATTACGACATGGTGCAACCCGCGGCGTTGGTCCAGATTGGATCCATCGTCGCCGAGAAGCTCCGGCCTCGGCCGGGCGCGTGAAAGGAAAAGCGATCATGAGCAACCCCTTTGACAACGAAGACGGTTCCTTTTTCGTGCTGGTGAACGACGAGGGCCAGCACTCGCTCTGGCCGACGTTCGCCGAGGTGCCCGCGGGCTGGACCCGCGTCCACGGCGAGGCCTCGCGCCAGGAATGCCTCGCCTACGTCGAGGAGAACTGGACCGACCTGCGGCCGAAGAGCCTGATCGCCGAAGTCAACGGCTGAGCGAGGGTGTCCAGCCGCTCAATCCGGGCGGTTGGACGAGCTCGGCGCCCGCTTGTGCTCGTGAGTGGCGATTCGGGTTAGAACCCGAATCGCCACTCACGACCCGCCGGAGCCCGCTCCCGACGGCGACCGTGTCGCGAAAGCCACTTTCGAGACATCTGACGTCCCGAAAGTGGCTTTCGCGACACGCGCTCCGGCGCGAGCGGCGAGGGCCCGGAACGAGAAGCACGCCCAGATCCGGACGGTTGGACGAACTCGACGCTCGTCCGCCCAAGCCGAGAACATCATTCCCGCGCGCGACGGCCGGTCGAGGCGAAAGGAACTGCCGTGTTCGAGGAGCTCAACGTCGTCAAGGGTTTGGAAATCCACCGGAGGAACCGCTTCGACCCGGGGGCCGAACTCCTTTCCCTGATGGCCGAAGGCCCCATCTCCGCCCTGGGCACCGAGGAAGACGGCGAACGGCGGACGGCCTGGCTCGCCACCGGCTACGACGAGGTCCGCCAGGTCCTCAGCTCGGACAAGTTCAGCGCGCGCCTGATCTACGGGGGCACCGCGGCAGGCATCGCCTGGCCCGGTTTCCTCACCCACTACGACCCGCCGGACCACACGCGGCTGCGCCGGTTGGTCACCCCGCCGTTCACCATGCGGCGGATGAAGGACTTCCGGCCCGAGGTCGCGCAGATCGTCGAAGACGCCTTGGACACCATCGAGGACATAGGCGGCCCGGTGGATTTCGTCCCGCATTTCGGGTGGGCGATCGCCACCACGGCGACCTGCGACTTCCTCGGCATCCCGCGGGACGACCAGGCGGATCTGTCCCGCACCCTGCACGCCAGCCGGACCGAGCGGACGGACAAACGGCGCAACGCGGCGGGCAACAAGTACATGCAGTACATGAACAAGGCCGTCGCCCGCGTGCGCCGCGATCCCGGTGACGACCTGTTCGGCGTCGTGGTGCGCGAACACGGCGACGAGATCACCGACGCGGAGCTGGCCGGAGTGGCCGCGTTCATCATGGGCGCCGGCGGCGACCAGGTCGCCCGGTTCCTCGCGGCGGGCGCGTTGCTGATGGTCGATTTCCCGGAGCAGTTCGACATCCTGCGGGACCAGCCGGACACGATCCCGGACTGGCTGGAGGAGCTGAACCGGTATCTGACCACCGACGAGAAACTCCACCCGCGTATCGCGAAGGAGGATGTGACGATCGGCGGCCGTCTGGTCAAGGCCGGTGACACCGTCACGTGTTCCCTGCTCGGGGCGAACCGGGCGAAGTTCCCCGCGCCGGAGGACGAATTCGACATCACCCGGGAGAAGTCGCCGCATGTCTCGTTCGGGCACGGGATCCACCACTGCCTCGGCAGGCCGCTGGCGGAGATGGTGTTCCGGGAGGCGATTCCCGCGCTGGCACGGCGTTTCCCCAAGCTGAGGCTCGCCGAGCCCGATCGCAAACTCAAGTTCGGACCGCCACCGTTCGACGTGGAAGCCCTGCCGCTCGACTGGTAACGCCAGAAAGCCTGAGGAGAATCATGGTAGTTCCCTTGCCGCATCAGCGGATCCGGCTCGATCCGGCGCCGGAGCTCTGGGCGTTGCACCAGGAAGGCCCGCTGCACAGGTACGACACGGAGACGGGGCTGAACGGCCGCAGGCAATGGTTGGTCACCGGGTACGACGAGGTGCGCGAGATCCTCGCCGACGCCACGCGGTTCAGCTCGATGCGGCCGGTCGACGACGAGGCGGACCGCGCCCACCTGCCGGGGATCCTGCAGGCCTACGACCCGCCCGATCACACCCGCCTGCGCGGGACGGTGGCCGGGGCGTTCAGCGTCCGGCGGATCGAGCGGTTGCGGCCGCGGGTCGAGGAAGTCATCGAAGAGGGCCTCGACGATCTGGAGAGCATGGGTTCGCCGATCGACTTCGTCCGGTACGCGGGCTGGCCCATCCCTGCGCTGATCGCCTGCGAGTTCCTCGGAGTCCCGCGCGACGACCAGGCCGATCTGTCGCGGATGATCCGGGACAGCCGGGAGAGCCGGATCCCCAAGCAGCGGGCCCAGTCGAGCCTCGGCGTCGTCAACTACTGCGAAAAGCTCGCCGCCCGCGAACGCCGCGATCCCGGCGACGAGCTGATCGGCTTCATCGTGCGCGAGCACGGCGACAAGGTCAGCGACGAGGAACTTTCGGGGCTCGCCGAGGCGATCCTGATCGTGGCCGTCGAGCAGATGGCCGCCCAGCTGGCGATGGCGGTGCTCCTGTTCGCGACGAACCCGGCGCAGCTGTCCTTGCTGCGCGAGCGCCCGGAACTGGTGGACAGCGCGACCGAGGAAGTCCTGCGCTTTCCGACGATCGTCGAGGCCCCTTCGCCGCGGACGGCGCTCGTCGACCTGAACATCGCCGGCTACGAGATCCACGCCGGTGACGTGCTGACCTGTTCGATGCTGGCGGTCAACCGAGCACTCGGGGACAAGTTCGACATCACCCGGGAGAACAGCCCGGGGCATCTCGCCTTCGGGCACGGCATCCACCACTGCGTCGGGGCCCCGCTGGCGAGGCTCGAACTGCGGGTGGCGCTGCCGATCCTGGCGCGCCGTTTCCCGGCGCTGCGGCTGGCGGTCCCGGAGGAGGAACTGCGGTTCGTGGCGGGCAAACCCGCCCCGTTCAACATCGAGGAGCTCCCCGTTGAGTGGTGAGGACACGCGTCCGCTGCACATCCGCAGGCAGGACCTCGATCCGGCGGACGAGCTGCGCGCCGCCGGGCCGCTGTCGAAGGTCACGGTGGGCACCGGGGCGGACGCCGAAACCATCTGGATGGCCGCGGGACACTCCGTCGTCCGCCAGGTTTTGGGTGACCACAAGCGATTCAGCACCCGGCGCCGCTGGCACGAGCAGGACGAGGTCGGCGGGCAGGGCATCTTCCGGCCGCAGGAGCTCGTCGGCAACCTGATGGATTACGACCCGCCCGAGCACACCCGGATGCGGCAGAAGCTGACCCCGGGATTCACCCTGCGCAAGATGCGGCGCATGGAGCCGTACATCGAGCAGATCGTGACGGAACGGCTCGATGCCATGGAGGACGAGGGATCCCCCGCCGACGTGATCGAGCTCGTCGCCGACGAAGTGCCGGGAGCCGTGCTGTGCGAACTGATCGGGGTTCCCCGTGACGACCGCGCCATGTTCCTCAAGCTGTGCCACGGACATCTTGATGCGTCGCTGAGCCAGCGGAGGCGGGCGGCCGCCGGAGAGGCGTTCTCCCGCTACCTGCTGGCGATGATCGCCAGGAACCGCGAGGAGCCCGGCGAAGGGCTGATCGGCGCGGTCGTCGCCGAACACGGCGATGAGGCCACCGACGAGGAACTGCGGGGATTCTGCGTTCAGGTGATGCTGGCCGGTGACGACAACATTTCCGGCATGATCGGCCTCGGTGTGCTGGCTCTCCTGCGGCATCCCGAACAACTCGCCGCGATCCGGGGCGACGGCCAGGCGGCGGATCGGGCGGTCGACGAGCTGATCCGGTACCTCACCGTGCCGTACGCCCCGACACCCCGCACCGCCATGGAGGACGTCGTCATCGGGGACGAGGTCATCAAGGAGGGCGAGACCGTGCTCTGCTCGCTCCCCATGGCGAACCGTGATCCCGCGCTGGTACCGGATCCGGACCGGCTCGATCTCACGCGGGAGCCCGCGCCGCATGTGGCGTTCGGGCACGGGATCCACCACTGTCTCGGCGCTTCGCTGGCGCGGCTCGAACTGCGGACGGTCTTCACGTTGCTGTGGCAGCGTTTTCCGGACCTGAGGCTCGCGGATCCCGAGAAGGACACCATGTTCCGCCTCACCACGCCGGCTTACGGGCTCACGAGCCTGATGGTCGAGTGGTGAGTGAGGGTGGCGGTTAGGCGTCGGTACAGCGGGTCGTGAGTGGCGATTCGGGTTAGAACCCGAATCGCCACTCACGACCCACCGGACCCACCCCGCGCCCGAGTCGTCCATGGCGGCGCTGGACGTCCCGCCCGATCGCGGATGAAGATTGCGGCGCGGCAGACGGCCGGACCGCAGGTCACTGAAGGAGCTTCCATCGGTATGGAGCACGCAATCGACGAGGTCGCGCCGGCCGTGGAGCCGACGGCCAACTACATGATGAGGACGCACTGCGATCCGCACGAGGACATGTTCACGTTGCGGGAGAAGGGCCCGCTGGTCCGCATTCTCGGCGACGCGTCCACGCAGCTCGGCAAGGGCTACGTCTGGCAGGCGCTCGGGTACGACGTCGTGCGCAAGATCCTCGGCGACCACGAGAACTTCACGACGCGGCCCCGGCTCACCGAGGCGGAAGCCGAGCGGACGACGAACGGCGAAGACGTGCCCATGGCGCCGCAGTTCGTCGGCCAGATCTCGACCTACGACCCGCCAGAGCACACGCGGCTGCGGCGGATGCTGACGCCGGAGTTCACCGTCCGGCGGATCCGGCGGCTGGAACCCGCGATCCAGGAACTCATCGACGAACGTCTCGACGAGGTCGAGGCCGAAGGCCCGCCCGCTGACGTACAAGGACTTTTCGCCGACCCGGTGGGCGGCGGTGTCCTTTGTGAACTGCTCGGCATCCCGCGCGACGACCGCAACGAGTTCATCCGCCGTATCCGGCGCAACGTCGATCTCAGCCGCGGATTCAAGGCGAGGGCCGCCGACAGCGCGGCGTTCAACCAGTACCTGCTCGGTCTCATCACCCGCCAGCGCAAGGTTCCCGACGACGGTTTCCTCGGCATGCTCGTCCGCGAGCACGGCGACAACGTCACCGACGACGAGCTGAAGGGCCTGTGCACGGCGCTGCTGCTCGGCGGTGTCGAGACCGTCGCGGGAATGCTGGGCTTCGGTGTGCTCGCGCTCCTGGACCACCCGGACCAGAAGCAGATGCTCTTCGAGGGCAAGGAAGAAGCGGATCGCGTCGTCAACGAATTGCTGCGTTATCTCTCGCCCGTGCAGCAGCCGAATCCGCGGATGGCGCTCAGGGACGTCGTCGTCGGCGGACAGCTGATCAAGGCGGGGGATTACGTCCTTTGCTCGATCCTGATGGCGAACCGGGACGAAGCGCTGACGCCGAACCCGAACGTCCTCGACGCGCGGCGCCCGCCGGTTTCGGACGTCGGTTTCGGGCACGGCATCCATTACTGCATCGGCGCCGCGATTGCGAGGTCGGTGCTGCGCATGGCTTATCAGTCCCTGTGGCAGCGATTCCCCGGGCTGCGCCTGGCGGTGTCCAACGACGAGGTCAAGCTCCGGAACGCGTTCATCGACTGCCCGGATCAATTGCCGGTCACCTGGTAGAGGGGAAGCGAAATGCGCGTGTTGTTGTGGGCGTGTGGCTCACGCGGGGATGTCGAGCCGTTGGTGGCCTTGGCCGCACGGTTGAAGGAATCCGGCGCCGAGGTGCGGGTGTGCGCGCCACCGGACAGCGCGGAGCGGCTGGCCGAGATCGACGTGCCGCTGGTGCCGGTCGCCCGGCCGGACCGCGGGATGAACGACGGCGAGGGCCGGGATCCCGAGCTCGCCGCCGCCGGGATCGCCGACCAGTTCGACCAGATGCCCGCCGTCGCCGAAGGCTGCGACGTCGTGGTCGCGACCGGTCTGCTGTCCGGCGCCGTCGCGGTGCGATCGGTGGCCGAGAAGCTCGGAATTCCCTACTACTATGTCGCTTTGTGCCCGATCCACCTGCCGAGCCACCTCGACGCGCCGCAGCGCGAGATGTACAACCAGGGTGCCGACGGCCTGTTCGGTGACGCGCTCAACGCCAAGCGGGCCGAGATCGGCCTGGCGCCGGTGAAGAACCTCTTCGACTATTGCTCCACCGAAAAGCCTCTGCTGGCCGCGGATCCGATCCTCGCGCCGCTGGAGCCGCGGCACGAGGCCGTGCAGACCGGCGCCTGGATCCTGCCCGACGAACGGCCGCTTCCCGCCGACCTGGAGGCGTTCCTCGCCGCCGGTCCGCCGCCGGTGTACGTCGGTTTCGGCAGCTCGTCCGGCACCGCCGACGCGGCGAAGGTGGCCATCGAGGCGATCCGCGCGAAGGGGCACCGCGTGATCCTTTCGCGTGGCTGGGCCGGGTTGGACCTGCCAGAGGACGAGGACGACTGCTTCGCCGTCGACGAGGTGAACCTCCAAGAGCTGTTCCGGAGGGTCGCCGTCTCCATCCACCACGACGGCACGGGCACGACCCATATCGCCACCCGCGCGGGTTCGCCGCAGATCATCGTGCGGTCGATCGTCGGCCAGCAGTACTACTCCGACCGGGTCGCCGAACTGGGAATCGGGGTCGCCCTCGAAGGGCCCGCCCCGACGTTCGAGGCCATGTCCGCCGCGCTCACCACGGCCTTGGCCCCCGAGACGCGGGCCAAGGCGATCGAGGTCGCCGGCACGATCCCCGCCGACGGGACCGCGGTGGCCGTGGATCTGCTGCGCGACGCGGTCAGCCGGGAAAAGCCGTCGGTTCCCGCCTGAACTGAAAGAACGGGGAATTACGTGAAGCGCGTGTTGCTGGCGACGTCCGGAAGCCGAGGGGACGTCGAGCCGCTGGTGGCGTTGGCTGTACGGCTGCGGGAGGCGGGCGCCGAGGTGCGGATGGCCGCGCCACCGGACTCCTCCGAACGGCTGGCCGAGGTCGGTGTCCCGCTGGTACCGGTCGGAGGTTCGACCCGCACCGCGATCAAGGGGGCGAAGCCGCCGTCCCCCGAGGACGGGCCGCGGCTTTCGGCCGAGGCGATGGCCGTCCAGTTCGCCGAGGTCCCGGCGGCCGCCGAGGGCTGCGACGTCGTGGTGACGACCGGGATGCTGGCCACCGCGGTCGCCGTCCGGTCCGTGGCGGAGAAACTCGGAATCCCTTATTACTACGGCTTTTACTGCCCACGCTTCATCCCGTCGCCGCATTACGCGCCGCCGCCCCCGCTCGGCGAGCCTCCCGCGCCGGAAGGCACCGACAACCGGGCGCTGTGGGAGCGCAACAGCCGGAGCGCGCTCAACCGCTTCGGCGAGCCGCTCAACAGCCAGCGGGCCGCGATCGGTCTCCCGCCCGTCGAGGACGTCTTCGGGTACGGCTTCACCGATCACCCGCTGCTGGCCGCCGACGCGGCCCTCGCCCCGCTCCAGCCGACGGATCTCGACGTCGTCCAGACCGGCGCTTGGACACTGCCCGACCAGCGGCCGCTTTCCCCGGAACTGGAGGCGTTCCTCGCCGCCGGCCCGCCGCCGGTGTACGTCGGTTTCGGCAGCATGCGCGCCCCCGACGAGGCCGCCAAGGTCGCCATCGAGGCGGTGCGGGCCCACGGCCGCCGCGTGATCATCTCCCGTGGCTGGGCCGATCTCGCGCTGATCGACGACCGGAGCGACTGCTTCGCCGCGGGGGAGGGCAACCAACAGCTCCTGTTCGGCCGGGTGGCCGCCGCCGTCCATCACGGCGGCGCGGGCACGACGACCACGGCGACGCGGGCGGGTGTTCCGCAGGTCGTGGTCCCGCAGATCGCGGATCAGCCGTACTTTGCCGGCCGGGTGGCCGAACTCGGCATCGGAGTGGCGCACGAGGGCCCGACACCGACCTTCGAGTCCCTGTCGGCCGCGCTCGAAACGGCACTCGCCCCGGAAACCCGGGAGCGGGCGACGGCCGTGGCGGGCACGGTCCGCACCGACGGGGCCGCCGTGGCCGCGAAATTCCTCCTCGACGCGGTCGACCGCGTTTCCGTCTGAAGCCAGGGGTACGAGATGCGTGTGTTGTTGTCGACGACCGGTCTCCGCGGAGACGTCGAACCGGTGGTCGCGCTGGCGGTGCGGTTGCGGGAACTCGGCACCGAGGTGCGGGTGTGCGCGCCGCCGGACACCGCGGAACGGCTGGCCGAGTTCGCCGTCCCGTTCGTCCCCGTCGGGCAGTCGTTGCACGCCATGATGCGGGGGATGACGGAAGGGCCGGAGCCCCGGCGCCCCGCCGACGAGCTCGCCGAGCAGTTCGACGCGGTCCCGGCGGCCGCCGAGGGCTGTGACGTGGTGCTGGCGACCGGCGTCCTCTCTGCCGCCATCGGCGTGCGGTCGGTGGCCGAAAGCCTGGGCATTCCGTACTTCTACGCCGCGTACTGCCCGATTTACCTGCCGTCGCCGTACTATCCGCCGCCCCTGTCGCGGGGCGACGGCCGCCCGCCCGAGGAGGCCATGGACGACAACCGGGCGCTGTGGGACTTCTACAACGAGGTCTTCTCCCGGCGGTACTCCGACGCGCTCAACGGCCGCCGCGCGGCGCTCGGCCTGCCGCCGGTGGAGAACCTCGTCCAGTACGGCTTCACCGAGCAGCCCTGGATGGCGGCGGACCCGGTGCTCGCCCCGCCCCGGCCCGAGCTCGGCGCCGTGCAGACCGGCGCGTGGATCCTGCCCGACGAGCGGCCGCTTCCCGCCGACCTGGAGGCGTTCCTCGCCGCCGGGCCGCCGCCGGTGTACGTCGGTTTCGGCAGCACGCCCGAAATCGCGGACACGGTGAAGCTGGCCGTCGAGGCGATCCGCGCGCAGGGGCACCGGGTGGTCCTCTCGCGGGGCTGGGCGGACATGGCCCTGCCCGACGACGGGGCCGACTGCTTCGCCGTCGGAGAGGTGAACCTGCAGGCGCTGTTCGGCCGCGTCGCCGCGGTCGTCCACCACGCCGGCGGGGGCACGACGACGGTCGCCGCGCGGGCCGGTATCCCGCAGGTCGTGCTGCCCCAGATCACCGACCAGCCGTACTTCGCCGAGCAGGTGGACGCGCTGGGTATCGGCGTGGCGTTCGAGGAGTTCGGCCCGGCCCCCACTTTCGATTCCTTGTCCGCCGCGCTCGCGACGGCGCTGTCCCCGGAGACCCGGGCCCGCGCGAAAGCCGTCGCGGGCACGCTCCGCGGCGACGGGACGACCGTGGCCGCCGAGCGTCTGCGTGCCGCCGTCGGCCGCGTTTCCGTCTGACCATCAACCGACCAGGGTGAGGAAAATGTCCGATCTGGCTGCAGCACCGCACGAGAACCGGCAGATGGCGCAGTGGTTCGGCGCCGACGCCGAACGGTACGACCGCGCCCGGCCCACCTACCCCGAAGCACTGGTCGACCGGATCGTCTCGATGAGCCCCGGCAAGAACTTCGTGGACGTCGGCTGCGGCACCGGCCTTTCGTCCCGCCCGTTCCAGGCGGCGGGGTGCACGGTGCTCGGCGTCGAGCCGGACGCGCGGATGGCGGAGGTCGCCCGCAGGCGTGGTCTCGACGTCGAGGTGGCCAAGTTCGAGGATTGGGATCCGGCAGGCCGCACCTTCGACGCGGTCACCTCGGGAACCGCCTGGCACTGGGTGGACCCGTTCGCGGGCGCGGCCAAGGTGGCGGACGTGCTCGCGCCGCATGGCCTGATCGCGTTGTTCGACAACGGTTTCGAGCTGCCGGAGGCCGTCATGACGGCGCAGGGGGAGGCGTACCGGCACGCCATGCCGGACGTGAAGTTCGAGCCGCCGTCCAAAAAGGACGAAGACGTCGAAGAGTACGTCCAGCAGGTCTACGCCAAGCAGTACGTGAAGGCGGCCGAAGGCATCCTCCGGACCGGCGCGTTCAGCCAGCCGGAGGAACTGCGCTTCGAGTGGTCGCGTGTCTGCACCCGTGACGAGTGGCTGGACCAGATCCCGACACAGGGCGGGCTCAACCACCTCGCGGAGGACGCGCGCGCCCGGTTCCTGGCGTACCTCGGCTCGGCCATCGACGAAATCGGCGGGTCGTTCACCATCAATTACGCCACGGTCGGCATCGCCGCGGTCCGGCGCTGAAGTACACCAGGGGATACGAAATGCGCGTGTTGTTTTGGTCGTACGGAACCCGCGGCGAGGTCGAACCGCTGGTGGCACTGGCACTGCGGTTGCGCGAGCAGGGTGACGAGGTGCGGATGTGCGCGCCTCCCGACTACACCGGGCGGCTGGCCGAGGTGGGCGTGCCGCACGTCGTCGTCGGCAAGCCCGTGCTCGAAGAGGCGGGCAAGCTGGGTGGGCCGCCCGAATCGCCCGAAGCCGCGATCGCGGGGATCGCGGAGCAGTTCGACAAGATCCCGGCGGCCGCCGAGGGCTGTGACGCGGTGGTGGCGACCGGCCTGCTGTCGGGCGCGATCGGTGTCCGTTCGGTGGCGGAGAAGCTGGGTATCCCGTACTTCTACGTCGTTCCCTCGCCGGCGCTCGTGCCGTCGCTCGAACATCGGGGCATGTACAACAACGGGGCCGACGGGATGTTCGGCGGCGCGCTCAACGAGCTCCGCGCTTCGATCGGTCTCCCGCCGGTGAAGAACCTGTACGACTTCAGCACCACCGACAAGCCCTTGCTGGCGGCGGATCCGCTCCTGGCACCGGCGGCCGACGGCGTCCGGACCGGTGCGTGGATCCACCCCGACGATCGTCCGCTTTCCGCTGAGCTGGAGGCTTTTCTCGCCGCCGGTCCGGCACCGGTGTACGTCGGCTTCGGCTGCTCGCCCGCTCCCGCCGACATCGCCAAGGTGGCCGTCGAGGCGATCCGTGCCCAGGGACGCCGTGTCGTTCTTTCCCACGGCTGGGCGGGTTTGACGCTGCCGGACGACGGCGCCGACTGTCTGGCCGTCGGAGAGGAAAACCTGCAAGCGCTCTTCGGCCGCGTGGCCGCCGCGGTCCACCACGGTGGCACCGGCACGACACATGTGGCGGCGCTCGCGGGGGTTCCGCAGGTCGTGGTCCCGCAGATCGCGGACCACCCGCACTTCGCCGCCAAGGTGGCCGAACTCGGCATCGGCGTGGCGCACGACGGACCGAACCCGACGGTCGATTCGCTGTCCGCCGCGCTCGTCACGGCGCTGACCCCGGAAACCACGGCACGCGCGAAAGCGGTCGCCGGCACGATCCTCACCGACGGGACGACGGTGGCCGCGGAATTCGTGCGCGCCGAAGTCCGGGCGCTGTCCAGGCTCACAAGTTGAAGCCCGACAAGGCGGTAACCAAAATCAGCACCATGATTCCACGCCGGCTGCTGGCGATCTCCCCGCATTTGGACGACGCGGTCCTTTCCCTCGGCGCGAGCCTCGCCCAGGCGGCGCTGGACGGCGCGGAGGTGCTCGTCTACACGGTCTTCGCGGGAACTGCTCCGCCTCCCTATTCCGCGGCGGCGGAACGAATGCACGCGGTCTGGGGTCTTTCCCCGGAGGACGACGCGCCGCTCCATCGTCGGAACGAGGACATCGCCGCGCTCACCCATCTCGGCCTGGCGTACCGGCACGGCCGGTTCCTCGACTCGATCTACCGGAGGCTGCCGGACGGCCGGTGGCTCACCGATCACGTGGAGGGCGGGCAAAAGCTCGCGGTGGCCCAGGATTCGCCGGGCGACGACGGTCTGGTCGCCGAGATCAGGGACGACATCGAGGCGACCGTCTCGGAGTTCGAGCCGACGCTGATCGTCACGTGCGCGGCCGTCGTCGACCATCCCGACAATCTGGCCACCCGTGACGCCGCGTTGGCGGCGTTCTCCGCCGCGCGCGCGAAGAACGTCCCGATACGGCTCTGGGAAGACCTTCCCTATTCGATGTTCAACCCGGGAACGATCGAACTTCCCGCCGGTTTCCGGCTCGGCACTTCCGAATTCGAATCCGCGACCACGGAGACCTGGAAACGGAAACGAGAAGCCGTCGAGTGCTATTCTTCGCAGCTGGCGATGCTCAACGGCAGGAACAAGAATCTGTTCGCAAGGCTGGACGAGCACGCGCGGAAGAACTCGCCGCGGGGCGGATTCGGCGAAACCACCTGGCCCGTTCTCCTCGACGAAAACAACGGTTAAGCGAGGTACCGGAGTGTCCGCAACACTCACCCATCTGCCGTCACCCTCACCGGACCCCGCCCCTGAAGGTGTGCGCGGCCGCTGGGCGTTCTGGCGCTCACCCGCCGATCAGCCGCGGTGGGCCCGGCCGGTGCTGCTGGGCATCGCCTTCGTGGCCTTGGTGCTCTATGCCTGGAACCTGCCGAGGGTCGACTTCGCGCCGTTGTACTCGGACACGGCCAAGAGCATGTCCGAGAGCTGGAAGGCGTTCTTCTACGGCACCGTCGACCCCGGAGCGACGTACACGCTCGACAAACTCGCCGGATCGTTCGCGCCGCAGGCCATCTCGGCCAAGATCTTCGGCTACCACGAATGGTCGCTGGCGCTGCCGCAGGTGATCGAAGGCGTGATCTCGGTACTGGTGCTGTACCGGGTCGTTCGCCGCTGGGCGGGTGTCGTGCCCGGCCTGCTCGCCGCCGGCATCTTCACCCTCACCCCGGTGCTGGCGTCCATGTTCGGGCACAGCATGCAGGACGGCCTGCTCACCATGTGCCTGGTGCTGGCGGTCGACGCCTACCAGCGCGCCGTGCTCGAGGCGCGGCTCCGGTCGCTCGTCTGGGCCGGTGTCTGGGTCGGCATCGGCTTCCAGGCGAAAATGGTGCAGGCGTGGATGATCCTGCCCGCGCTGGCCATCGGCTACCTGCTGAGCGCCCCGGTGGAACTGCGCCGCCGGGTGAAGCATCTCGCGCTCGCCGGTGTGGTGACGCTGGCGGTGTCGCTGTCGTGGATCGCGCTCTACACCTTCACCCCGGACAGCTCTCGTCCGCATATCAGCGGCACCACGAACAACAGCGCGTTCGCCATGGTGTTCGGCTACAACGGTCTCGGCCGGGTCGGTATCCACCTGCCCGGCGCCGAGGACCCCAACGGCCGCGGTGGCCTGCCGTCGCTCGGCCCCGGTGGTCCCGGCGGCGGACCTGGCGACTTCCCCGGTGGTCCTGGCGGGCCTGGAGGCCCCGAGGGCGGTCCGGGTGACGGCCCCGGTGGGCCCCAGGGCGGTCCGGGTGACGGTCCTGGCGGTGGCCCCGGCGATCCGCAGGGCCCCGGCGGCGGCCAGGGACTGGACGAGAACGGGAACTTCGGGACCAAGCACCAGGACGAGCAGAACGGCGACTTCGGCCCGAAGGCCGAAGGCGGCCAGCCCCTCGGCCCTGGCGGCCCGCAGCCGGACGAGTCCAAAATGGAGACTCGGGCGGATCCGATGGGGGCGACCAAACTGCTCGACGGTCACCTCGGCGTCGCGATCGCCTGGCTGTTCCCGCTCGCCCTGCTGTCCCTGCTGTGCGGGCTCTGGTGGTGGCGCCGCGCCGAGCGCACCGATCCGGTGCGCGGCGGGCTGGTGATGTGGGGCGTCTGGCTGGTGACCTTCCTCTTCGTCTTCAGCGCGAGCGCTGTCGCGCACACCGCGTACGTGGCCTCTCTCGCTCCGGCGATCGCCGCGCTTTCCGCGCTCGGCATCGTCACTTTCTGGCGGGCGTACCACAACAGCGGCAGGCAGGGCTGGATCCTGCCGATCGCCATCGCGGCGGAGCTGGCTTGGGGCGCCTGGCTGTGGTCCCATTACCCGAACTTCCTGCCCTGGGCGAAATGGGGCACGCTCGTACTCGGGGTGGCCGCCCTCGTCGTGCTGATCGTGGCTCGAACGCGTGAGAACGCTTCGAAATCACTGGTCACCGCCGCCCTCGTCGTCGGTGTCGCGGCGATGATCGCCGCGCCCGCCACCTATGCCATCTCCGTACTCCATCCCGATTACTCCGGCAGCTCTTTCGACGCCAACGCCGGGCCGGCGTCCGGCTCGTTCTGAGGCGGGCCGGTGTCGTTCTCAACGTCTGCGGAAGTCTCCGCCGGCCGGAAAGGAAAACCGCCGATGCAGGAATCGCTCGACTCCACCGAGGTTCACCGCCGCTTCCAGCTGATCGCCAACGGTCCCGCCCTGTTCAACGCGGTGGTGTCCGGTATCGAGTTAGACATCTTCGACTTCCTGGAAGAGCGCGGCGGTGCCGACGCCGCGGCGCTCGGTGAGTTCACCGGCCTGGAGCCGCACAAGGTGCGCGTCCTGATGCTCGCGCTGACCACGTCGGGCCTGATCGAGAAGCGGGGCGTCGACTATGTGAACCACCCGGTCGCGACCGAACTGCTCGCCACGACCGGACCGGAGAGCTGGCAGCACATCCTGCTCAGCTGGAAGACCATCTACTACCCGGCGTTCGCACGGATGACCTCCGCGCTGCGCGCCGGCACCAACGAGGCCCTCGACGCCCTCGACGGCCCCGGGGACACGCTGTACGCGCGGCTCGGCAACGACCCGGAGAAGGCGCGGATCTTCTACACGGCGATGTCGGCGTTCTCGCTGCAGACGATGCCGGGCCTGCTGGAGCACATCGACGTCAAGTCGTCGCGGCACCTGCTCGACGTCGGTGGCGGCGACGGCACCACGGCGGCGGCCCTGCTGAAGGCCAACCCCGGCCTCAAGGCCACGCTGCTCGACCTGCCCAGCAGCGTGGAGCTGGCCTCGCAGCGCGTGCCTGCCGAGGTCACCGACAGGCTCATCCTGCACCCGGCCGACCTGCTGACCGACGCTTTCCCCAGCGGCACCGACCACGCTCTGTTCAGCCACGTGCTCGACACCTTCACGGCCGAGCAGTGCGTCATGCTGCTGGCGAAGGCCTACGAGGTGCTGCCTTCCGGCGGGAAGATCTCGATCTACGGCTTCGCGGCCGCGGACGACGAGACCGGCGGCCCGCTCTCCGCGCGGCTTTCGTTGTACCTCAACATTCTCGCCACCGGGCGGGGGATGGCCTGGCCGCAGGCGGAGGCGTCGGCGTGGCTCAAGTCGGTGGGCTGTGTGGACGTGCGCTCGGTGGAGCTGCCGTTCGAGCACGCGCTGGTGACCGGGACCAAGCCCTGATCGGTTGCCTCGGCCCGTGTCGCGAAAGCCACTTTCGGGACGTCTGATGTCCCGAAAGTGGCTTTCGCGACGTTCTCTATCTGCTGCGAAGTACGTGAAGGACCCCTTCACGTACTTGTGACTGGTCCTCTCGTGGCGGGGTGTGTGGAAATAGGGACACTCAATGTCTCTATTTCCACACACCCCTCACGCAAAGTCACCTTCGCGCTTTTCGGCTCGCGAACCCAGGACCCGGAGGGTTGCGAAAGCCACTTTCGCAACCTTCAACGTTGCGAAAGTGGCTTTCGCAACGTCCCGGAATACGAAAAGGCCCCCATCCCGAACCGCGGATGGGGGCCTTTCCTGTACCCGAGCGACCTCAGGGAAGCCGAGGCGTGATGAGCGCCGCGAGCCGCGCGACGCCTTCCTCGATCAGTTCCGGAGTGAGCAGGCTGATCGACAGCCGCAGCTGGTGGTATCCGCCTTTGCCGCCGAAGAAGTGGTGCATCGGCGTGAACAGCACACCGTGGTCGCGCGCGGCGATTTCCAGCAGTTCGTCGTCGACGACGAACGGGACGGTGACGGTGACGAAGAATCCGCCGGTGGGGGTGTTCCAGCTGACGCCGGCGCACGAGCCGAGCCGCCGGTCGAGTTCGCTGAGCGTGAGTCGCAGGTTGCGCTGGTAGATGGCGATTTCCCGCGCGTTGGCCTTGGTGAGGCTGTAGTCGTTGAGCAGGAGTTTCCCGGCGATCACGGCTTGGGCGATGGGGGACGTGTTCACCGTGAGCATGCCCTTGAGCTTCGAAAGCTGGTCGGCGTACAGGCCGCCGTCGGCCATCCGCTGATCGGCGACGGCGAAGCCGACGCGGGCGCCGGGCATGCCGGTCTTGGCGAAGGAGCCGATGTAGACCACGGAGTTCGATCGGTCGAGGGATTTCAGCGAGGGCAGGCGCTCGGAGCCGAACAGTCCGTACGCGTTGTCTTCCAGGAGCAGGATCCCGTTCTGCTCGGCGACGTCGAGGAGCCGGTGCCGCGAGGGCAGATCCATGCTGGTGCCGGTGGGGTTGGCGAAGTTGGGGGTCACGTAGCAGGCCCGCACCCGCTTGCCCTGCTCGTCGGCCCGCTTCAGCTGGAGGACGAGGTCGTCGGGGTCGATCCCGTTTTCGGTCGAGCGCACCGGCCACACGGGGGTGTCGGTGAGCAGCGCGGCCCCGGTCAGCCCGACGTAGGTGGGGGCGGGCGCGAGCAGGACGTCGCGGTCGCCCGCGCGGAGGGTGCGCAGGAGCAGGAACATGGCTTCCTGGGCGCCGACGGTGACGACGACGGATTCCGGGGCGGCGTCGATGTTCTCGTCTTCGGCGATGTTCTTCGCGATGAGGTCGGCGATGACGCCCTTGGTGGTGCCGTATTGGAAGAGCGTGCGGGTCACCCCCGCCTCGTCCAGTTTTCGATCTTCGCGCAGATGCGCGCAATAGGCGTCGATGTACTCGTGGATGAGCCGGATGTCGAAGAACTCTTCGTACGGCCGGCCTGCCGCCATGGAAATGGCCACAGGGTATTCGTCGATCAGTTCGTTGAGCAGATTCATCGACGAGATGGCCGGATCGGTGAGCGATCCATGCAGTGTTTCCACGTTCCAGTGAGTGGACAGACCGTTTGAATCCATGAATACTAGGATTTCCATACGCCGTTGAGGTGTCAAGAACGGGCCGTGGACGCCATTTCGGCGATAATGTCCATCGTCGAATGGTCCGGACACTCGATCCCCGAAGGTACGGTCGGATCCGCGCCGCACCATCGAATCCCGGCGCAGCGGCCATTTTCCCGGAGGAACATCATGCTGATGACAACCGAGAACGGGATCCGGTTGTCCTACAACGACTGTGGTGACGGCCCGCCCGTTCTTCTGCTGACCGGCACCGGTGCGCCGAGTTCGGTGTGGGACCTCCATCAGGTACCCGCGCTCCGCGCCGCCGGTTTCCGGGTGATCACCATGGACAACCGCGGGATCCCGCCGAGCGACGACGGCGCGGGCGGGTTCACGATCGCGGATCTCGTCGACGACGTGGCATCCCTGATCGAGTACCTGGACGCGGTGCCCTGCCGGGTGGTCGGCACCTCGATGGGTTCGTACATCGCGCAGGAACTCGCGCTCGCCCAACCGGAACTGCTGGATTCGGTCGTGCTGATGGCGGCCTGCGGCAAGAGCAGTGTCGTCCAGCGGGAGCTCGCCGAGGGCGAGGCGCAGCTGATCGAGCAGGGGATCGAGCTGCCGCCCGGTTTCCTCGCCGCCGTCCGTGCCATGCACAACCTGGGGCCCGCGACACTCGCCGACGACGACGCCGCGGCCGACTGGCTCGACCTGTTCGCGGCGTCGAGTGCGTGGGGGCCCGGCGTCCGGGCGCAGCTGCTGGTGAGCGCGCTGCCGGACCGGCTGGGCGCCTACCAGGCGATCAAGGTGCCCTGTCACGTCATCTCGTTCGAGCACGACCTCGTGGCGCCACCCGCCGGCGGACTGGAGCTGGCCTCCGCGATCCCCGGCGCGACCTACCGCACGATCCCCGAGTGCGGGCATTTCGGTTACCTGGAGAACCCGGAAGCGGTGAACCGCGAGCTGATCCGGTTCCTCCGCGCCGGATCGCGCGAGACACTGGGAGAGACCGTATGACCGTCCTTTCGGCGGCCACGACACCCGATCTGTTCGAGGCGACCGCGGCCGTCCTGCCGGATCGGCAGGCGGTGGCGATGGACACCACCACCCTCACCTACGCCGAGCTGAACGGCGAGGCCAACCGGCTCGCCCGGCGGCTCGTCGCGCACGGCGTCGGCCCGGAGCGGCTCGTCGCGCTGGCGATGCCGAGGTCGATCGAGTTCGTCATCGCGATCCTGGCCGTGCACAAGGCAGGCGCCGCGTATGTCCCGGTCGACCCGGACTATCCGGAGGAACGCAAGCGGCAGATGCTGGACGACGCGGCGGCGCACTGCCTGCTGTGCCTGCCGGGGCAGGACGTGGACGGCGCCCCCGTCGTCCTGAGCGTGGAACGGGAACCCGGGCTGTCCGAGCCGAACCTGGACGACGAGGAGCGCATCAGCCCCCTGCGTCCCGACCACCCGGCGTACGTCATCTACACCTCAGGCTCGACGGGACGGCCGAAGGGCGTGCTGGTCACGCACCGCGGCATCCCGAACCTGGCCGACGACTACGTGCGCCGCCAGGAACTGGGGCCGGACAGCAGGTTGCTGGCCTTCGCCTCGCCGAGTTTCGACGCCGCCGTCGCCGAGTTCTGGCCGATCTGGCAGGCGGGTGGCTGCCTGGTGCTGGCCTCCGCGCCGGATCTGGTCCCCGGCGAGCCGCTTTCCCGCCTCGTGCGCGAACAGCGCATCACGCATGTCACGTTGCCACCGTCGGCGCTGGCGCCGCTGGAGGAGTCGGGCGGCCTGCCCACCGGGCTGACGCTGCTGGTCGCCGGTGAGGCGTGCCCGGCCCCGGTCGCGAAGCGCTGGGCGGTGGACCGCGTGATGATCAACGCCTACGGCCCGACCGAGACCACGGTCGCGGTCACCGCGAGCGAGCCGCTGACCGGTGAGGAGACGCCGCCGATCGGCAGGCCGATCACCGGTGTCCGCACCTATGTCCTAGACGACAGGCTGCGGCCGGTCGAGGACGGGGACGTCGGCGAGCTGTACACGGTGGGGCCCGGCCTGGCCCGTGGTTATCTCCGGAGGGCGGCCGCGACCGCGGAACGGTTCCTGCCGGATCCCTTCGGCACCCCGGGCGGCCGCATGTACCGCACCGGGGACCGGGTCCGCACGCGCGCGGACGGCCAGTACGTCTTCGTCGGCCGGGTGGACGACCAGCTGAAGGTGCGCGGCCACCGGATCGAACCGGGCGAGGTCGAGGCCGCGCTGCTGGCGGTCGACGGGGTGGCCCAGGCCGTGGTGACCGAGCACGAGAACCGGCTCGTCGCCTACGTGGTCGGCACCGGCGGCGAGCGCGTCCCCGCCGAACGCATCCTGACGCCGCTTCGCGCGCAGCTGCCCGGATATCTCGTGCCCGACGTGATCGTCGGGTTGCCCAGCCTGCCGGTCTCGCCCAACGGCAAGATCGACCGGGTCGCCCTGCCCACGCCCGAAGAGGAGCACGCCGGGCGCGCCGCGGCGGGCCGGGAACCGCTCACTCCGACGGAGATCATCCTGGTCGAGCTGTTCGCCGAGGTGCTCGGCGTCAGCAGCGTCGGCGTGGACGACAGCTTCTTCGAGATCGGCGGCCATTCGCTGCTCGCCACCCGGCTCGTGAGCCGGATCCGGGAACGCCTGAAGATCCGGCTGAGGGTGCAGGCGTTCTTCGACGCGCCGACGGTGGCCCGGCTGGCCAAGGTGCTCGACGGCGCCCACACCTGACCTGGAGACCAGTCATGCAGACGACGACAGCCGTCGACCTCGGAAATCCCGACCTCTACACGACTTTGGACCGGCACGGCCGGTGGCGCGAGTACGCGGCGGAAGACGCGATGGTGTGGAGCGAGCCGGGCAGCTCGCCCGGCGGGTTCTGGTCCGTGTTCTCTCATCGGGCGTGCGCCGCGGTGCTCGGGCCGTCGGCCCCGTTCACCTCCGAATACGGGATGATGATCGGCTTCGACCGCGAGCATCCCGACAACTCGGGCGGCCAGATGATGGTGGTCTCCGAACAGGACCAGCACCGGAAACTGCGCAAGCTGGTCGGGCCGCTGCTTTCGAGGGCGGCGGCGCGCAAGCTCTCGGAGCGGGTGCGGGCGGAGGTGTCCGCCGTCCTGGACCGGGTGCTCGACGGCGACGTGTGCGACGTCGCCGCGGCGATCGGCCCGCGGATCCCCGCCGCCGTCGTCTGCGAAATCCTCGGCGTGCCCGCCGAAGACCAGGACATGCTCATCGACCTGACCAATCACGCGTTCGGCGGCGAGGACGAGCTGTTCGACGGGATGACGCCGCGTCAGGCGCATACCGAGATCCTCGTCTATTTCGACGAACTGATCACCGCGCGCCGGGAGAGCCCTGGCGACGACCTCGTCAGCACTTTGCTTTCCGACGACGAGCTGTCGATCGACGACGTGTTGCTCAACTGCGACAACGTGTTGATCGGCGGCAACGAGACGACGCGCCACGCGATCACCGGCGCGGTGCACGCTTTCGCCACCGTGCCGGGGCTTCTGGCGCAGGTGCGGGACGGCGACGTGGACGTCGACACCGTCGTGGACGAGGTGCTGCGCTGGACGTCGCCCGCGATGCACGTCCTGCGGGTGACGACCGGGGAGGTCACCCTCAACGGCCGCGACCTGGAGCCGGGGACGCCGGTGGTCGCGTGGTTGCCCGCGGCGAACCGGGATCCCGCCGTGTTCGAGGATCCCGACACGTTCCGCCCCGGGCGGAAACCCAATCGGCACATCGCTTTCGGCCACGGTATGCACCACTGCCTCGGGTCCGCGCTCGCGCGGATCGAGCTGGCGGTCGTGCTGCGGGAAGTGGCCGCACGAGTGTCGCGAGTGGAGCTCACGAAGGAGCCGTCCTGGTTGCGGGCGGTCGTCGTGCAGGGGTACCGGGAGCTCCCGGTGCGGTTCACGGGCCGCTGACCGTCCTATTAGGACCATGTGTCAAGCGGACAGCATTGATGCGTAGTCGGCTTCGCGCCATTCTTGCCATGAGGATCACATCTATTCCACGGAGGAATGTCTTGTCTGCTCACGAAAACACGCAGAATTTCGAGATCGACCATGTGGAGATGTACGTGGCCGACCTCGAGGCCGCCGCGTCCGGATGGATGGACAGGTACGACTTCTCCGTCGCGGCCACGGACCGGTCGGAGGACCACCGGAGCGTGACGCTGCGGCACGCCGGGATCGCGCTGGTCCTCACCGAGCCGCTGACCGACCGGCACCCGGGCGCGACCTACCTGCAGACCCACGGCGAGGGCGTGGCGGACATCGCGCTGCGCACCCCCGACGTGGCCGCCGCCTTCGAGACCGCGGTGAAGGCAGGCGCGCAGCCCATCCGCGAGCCGGAGAAGCGCGCGGACTCGGTCACGGCCACCGTCAGCGGTTTCGGCGATGTCGTGCACACCCTGATCCAGAGCGACGGCACCGGGGAAGCGCCGGAAGCCTTCCGCGGCAAGGGTGGCGTGGACCTGAACGAGATCGACCACTTCGCGGTCTGCCTGAACGCCGGCGACCTCGCGTCCACGGTGGCGTTCTACGAGCGCGCCCTCGGGTTCAAGCAGATCTTCGAAGAGCACATCGTGGTCGGTGCCCAGGCGATGAACTCCACCGTCGTGCAGAGCACGTCGGGTGCGGTCACCCTCACCCTGATCGAGCCCGACAAGACCGCCGACCCCGGTCAGATCGACGACTTCATCAAGGAGCACCACGGCTCCGGCGTCCAGCACATCGCGTTCACCAGCCCGGACGCGGTCCGCGCGGTCAAGGAGCTTTCCGCGCGGGGCGTGGAATTCCTGAAGACCCCGGACACCTATTACGACCTGCTCGGCGAGCGGATCGAGCTGGAGACGCACTCGCTGGACGACCTGCGCGAGACGAAGCTGCTCGCCGACGAGGACCACGGCGGCCAGCTGTTCCAGATCTTCACCGCCTCGACCCACCCGCGCAAGACGATCTTCTTCGAGATCATCGAGCGCCAGGGTGCGGGCACTTTCGGCAGCTCCAACATCAAGGCCCTGTACGAAGCCGTGGAGCTGGAGCGCACCGGCCAGAGCAAGCTGGGCCCCGCCCAGCGATGACCCCCCTCTGCCTGGACGACCTCGAACGTGCCGCGCGGGCGGCCCTCCCCGGCGAGATCTGGGATTTTCTCGCCGGGGGCAGCGGGGCCGAGTCCTCGCTGGAGGCCAATCGCACCGCGCTGGAGCGGATCTTCGTGATCCCCCGGATGCTGCGCGAACTCTCCGGCGGCACCACCGAGGCCGATGTCCTCGGCCGGCGTGCCGCGCTTCCCGTGGCGGTCGCGCCGGTTGCGTACCAGCGGTTGTTCCATCCCGAGGGTGAGCTCGCGGCGGCCCGTGCGGCGCGGGACGCCGGCGTGCCGTACACCATCTGCACGCTCAGCAGTGTCCCGCTGGAGGAGGTCGCGGCCGTCGGTGGACGGTCGTGGTTCCAGCTTTACTGGCTGCGCGACGAAAAGCGGTCGCTGGAGCTCGTGCACCGCGCGGAGGACGCGGGCTGCGAGGCGATCGTGTTCACCGTCGACGTCCCGTGGATGGGACGGCGGCTGCGGGACATGCGGAACGGTTTCGCGTTGCCGGAATCGGTGACGGCGGCCAACTTCGACGCCGGTGCGGCCGCGCATCGCCGTACCGAAGGGCTTTCGGCCGTCGCCGACCACACCGCGCGCGAATTCGCCCCGGCCACTTGGGAATCCATCGAGGCCGTCCGTGCGCACACGGACCTTCCGGTGGTGCTCAAGGGGATCCTCGCGGTCGAGGACGCCGTGCGGGCCGTCGACGCGGGAGCCGCCGGGATCGTGGTGTCCAACCACGGAGGCCGTCAGTTGGACGGCGCCGTACCGGGGATCACGATGCTGGGCGAGATCGCGGACGCGGTCTCCGGCGGCTGCGAAGTGTTGCTGGACGGCGGGATCCGGACCGGCGGGGACGTACTCAAGGCGATCGCCCTCGGCGCGTCCGGTGTGCTGGTCGGACGGCCGGTCATGTGGGGGCTCGCCGCGGACGGCCAGGAGGGCGCCCGGCAGGTGCTCGACCTGCTCGCCGTCGAACTCCGGAACGCGATGGGCCTGGCGGGCTGCGATTCGGTGCGCGCGATCCGGCGGCTGAGCACTCGGTACAGCGGGTCGTGAGTGGCGTTTCGGGTTCTAACCCGAAACGCCACTCACGACCCACCCGACCCACGCGAAAGGTGAGTCCCTGATGCTGCCCCTTCTCGCACCCGTGACGGTGCGCCCTCGCGACGACCGCGACCACGCCGACCGCATCGCCCTCTCGGCCTCGACGACCGGCGGCGTCCACATGGCGACGAAGGACGTCCGCTCGTGGATCGACGAACGCCGTGAGGCGAACGTCTTCCACGTCGAGCGCATCCCGTTCGCCGAGCTCGACCAGTGGCGGTTCGAGGACGTGACCGGGAATCTCGTGCACAGCAGCGGGCGGTTCTTCGCGATCGAGGGCCTGCACGTGGTCGAGGCCGACGGCCCCCACGGCGACGGCCCGTACCGCGAGTGGCGGCAGCCGGTCATCAAACAGCCCGAGGTGGGCATTCTCGGCATCCTGGCCAAGGAGTTCGGCGGTGTCCTGCATTTCCTCATGCAGGCCAAGATGGAGCCGGGGAACCCCAACCTCGTGCAGCTCTCGCCGACCGTGCAGGCGACCCGCAGCAACTACACCAAGGCGCACGGCGGCACGAACGTCAAGCTGATCGAGTACTTCGCCCCGCCCGATCCGGAGCGGATCATCGTCGACGTCCTCCAGGCCGAGCAGGGCTCGTGGTTCTTCCGCAAGTCCAATCGCAACATGATCGTCGAGACCGTCGACGACGTGCCGATGTGGGACGATTTCTGCTGGCTCACCCTCGGCCAGATCGCGGAGCTGATGCACGAGGACGAGACGATCAACATGAACGCCAGGAGCGTGCTGTCCTGTCTGCCGTACCACGACGAGACCCCCGGCGCGCTGCTGTCCGACGTCCAGCTCCTGTCCTGGTTCACGAACGAGCGTTCGCGCCACGACGTGCGCGCGCGGCGCATCCCGCTCACGGACGTCTGCGGCTGGAAACAGGGCGTCGAGGCGATCGAGCACGAGGACGGCCGGTACTTCAAGGTCCTCGCGGTCGCCGTGAAGGGCGGCAACCGCGAGAAGATCAGCTGGACCCAGCCGTTGCTGGAATCGGTCGGCACGGGGGTGGTCGCGTTCCTCGTCCGCGAGATCGACGGCGTGCCCCACGTACTGGTGCACGCCCGCGCCGACGGCGGGTTCCTGGACACCGTCGAGCTGGCGCCGACCGTCCAGTGCACGCCCCAGAACTACGCGCATCTGCCGGCGGAGAGCCGTCCGCCCTTCCTCGACTACGTGCTGGACGCGCCGCGATCGCGGATCCGGTACGAGGCCATGCATTCCGAAGAGGGCGGCCGTTTCCTCAACGTCCGGGCCCGGTATCTCGCGATCGAAGCGGACGACACGGTCGAGGCCCCGGCGGGCTACGCCTGGGTCACCCCCGGCCAGCTCACCGCGCTCACCCGGCACGGGCACTACGTCAACGTCGAAGCCCGCACCCTGCTCGCCTGTATCAACGCCGCGTCGGCACAGCCGCAACGAGAGGGCTTGAAATGAAACAGATCACCGTCCTCGGGGCGTCGGGCTTCGTCGGCTCGGCCGTCACGCGCGCGCTGGCGCGGCAACCGATCCGGTTGCGAGCGGTGTCGCGCAGGAAGCTCACGCCACCGAACGGCCTGGCCGAAACGACCGTCGTCACCGCCGACCTGACCGACCGCGCCGCGCTGGCCGAAGCGGTCGCGGGCTCGGACGCGATCGTGTACCTGCTCCTCGCGGACGGCGGCTGGCGCGTCGCCGAGACCGAAGAGGCCGAACGCGTGAATCTGGGCGTGATGCGGGATCTCGTCGACGTGGTCGAGGGCAAGCCGCTCGTGCTCTACGGCGGTGCCGCGTCGCAGGTCGGGGTGCCGCCCCGGGAGCCGATCGACGGGAGTGAGCCCGACGAGCCGGGCACCCCGTACGACCAGCAGAAACTGGCTGCGGAGCAGGTCCTCAAGAAGGCCACGGCCGACGGCCGCGTGCGCGGGATCAGCCTGCGGCTGCCGACGGTGTTCGGCGAGACCCTGACCGAGGGCGCGAACTCCGACCGCGGCGTCGTGTCCGCCATGGCGCGCCGCGCGCTCGACGGGCAGGACCTCACCATCTGGGGTGACGGCACCGTGCGCCGCGACCTGGTGCACGTCGAGGACATCGCGGCCGCCTTCACCGCGGCGCTGGCCGCACCGGACGCGCTGGTCGGCGGCCACTGGCTGCTCGGCGCCGGCCGGGGAGACCAGCTCGCCGACGTCTTCCGGCTCGTGGCGAAGGAAATGGCCGCGCACACCGGACGCGATCCGGTGGACGTGGTCTGCGTCGAGCCTCCGTCGCACGCGCCGTCGACGGATCTTCGCAGCGTCACCATCGATTCGACGCCGTTCCGGGCGATCACCGGCTGGCGTCCGGAGATCTCACTGCCCGAAGGAGTGCGTCGCACCGTCGCCGCGCTGACCACCCCCGTTCACGGAAAGGCTCGCACATGACCACGCGCGTATGGGATTACCTCGCCGAATACGAGACCGAACGGCTCGATCTGCTGGACGCGGTCGAGACGGTGTTCAACTCGGGGCAGCTCGTGCTCGGCGCGAGCCTGCGCGGGTTCGAATCGGAATTCGCCGCGTACCACGGCGTCGGGCACTGCGTCGGGCTCGACAACGGGACGAACGCGATCAAGCTCGGCCTCCAGGCGCTGGGCGTCGGCCCCGGCGACGAGGTCATCACGGTGTCGAACACCGCCGCCCCGACGGTCGTCGCCATCGACGGCACCGGCGCCACCCCGGTCTTCGTCGACGTCCGCGAGGACGACTTCCTGATGGACACCGGCCAGGTCGAAGCGGCGATCACCGAACGCACCAAATGCCTGCTGCCCGTGCACCTGTACGGCCAGTGCGTGGACATGGCGCCGCTCAAGGCGCTCGCCGCGAAGCACGGACTGTCCATTTTGGAGGATTGCGCCCAGGCGCACGGCGCGCGGCAGAACGGCACGATCGCGGGCACGACCGGCGACGCCGCCGCGTTCTCCTTCTATCCCACCAAGGTGCTCGGCGCGTACGGCGACGGCGGCGCGGCCATCACCTCCGACGAGAACGTGGCCGCGAAACTGCGCCGTCTGCGGTACTACGGCATGGAGGAGCGCTACTACACCGTCGAGACGCCTGCCCACAACAGCCGGTTGGACGAGGTCCAGGCCGAGATCCTGCGGCGCAAGCTCAAGCGGCTCGACGCCTACACGGCGGGCCGCCGGACGGTCGCCCAGCGCTATGTCGACGCCCTCGGCGACACCGAGCTGAAGCTGCCGAAGACCGTCCCCGGCAACGAGCACGTGTACTACGTGTACGTCGTGCGGCACCCGCGCCGCGACGAGATCCTCGAACGCCTCAAGGCGTACGACATCCACCTGAACATCAGCTACCCGTGGCCGGTGCACACCATGACCGGGTTCGCCCACCTCGGTTACGAGAAGGGTTCGCTCCCGGTCACCGAGAAGCTGGCGGGCGAGATCTTCTCGCTGCCGATGTACCCCGCGCTCTCGCCCGACCTGCAGGACAAGGTCGTCCACGCGGTCCGCGAAGTGCTGTCCACCCTCTGACCACAGGAGCAAAACCGTGCAAGCACGCAAACTCGCCGTCGAAGGCGCGCTCGAGTTCACCCCGCGCGTCTTCCCCGACGACCGGGGCCTGTTCGTTTCGCCGTACCAGGAAGAGGCGTTCATCGAGGCCCACGGCGGCCCGCTCTTCCCGGTGGCACAGACGAACCACAGCCGGTCGAAACGCGGTGTGGTGCGGGGTATCCACTACACCGTGACCCCGCCGGGCACCGCGAAGTACGTCTACTGCCCCCGCGGCAAGGCACTGGACATCGTGGTCGACATCCGGGTCGGCTCGCCGACGTTCGGCAAATGGGACGCGGTCCTGATGGACCAGGAGGACTTCCGGACCATGTACTTCCCGGTCGGCGTCGGCCATGCCTTCGTGGCGCTCGAAGACGACACCGTCATGTCGTACATGATCTCCTCGCCCTACGTGGCGGAGAACGAGCTCGCCCTTTCGCCGCTGGACCCCGCGCTGGGCCTGCCGATCGACACCGACGTCGTGCCGATCCTGTCCGAACGGGACACTGCGGCCCTCACCCTCGGCGAGGCGGAGGAGCAGGGGATGCTCCCCGACTACGACGCCTGCCAGGAGATCGAACGGCGGCTGTCCGTTCTTCCGCTCTCCGTCTGACTTTCTCTTCATCCACGCCCGGCCGACGAGGGCCATCACGGACCCGACTCGGCGCCGCCCGAACGGCGGCGCCGACCGTGATGGCCCTCGAAGGCGCGGGCGCCCGGCCGGGTAATCGTTATCCAGGGCGGGCCGGGCGCACCGGCCCGCCGGGGGAAGGACGCCGAACTTGACGACCGATGGCCTTCAGCCGTCAATGGACACTTCGAAGTGGATCGCCTGGGTGCGGCGGCACCAGCGGTGGCTGCTCGCGGGCGCCGTGCTCGCCCTGCTCACCCAGATGGCGTTCGCGATGATCACGACCGCCGTGGAACAGTCCCCGACCATCGACGAGCCGGTCTACGTCGGTACCGCGGTGGTCTACCTCGAAGAGCACAGCCTGCGGTACAACCCCGAACATCCACCGCTGGGCAAGATCATCATCGCGACCGGGGTGGCCCTCACCGACCCGAAGGTCGGCCCCGGCTTCGACGGCCACGAGTGGGAACTCGGCAAGCACGTCGTCTACGAGGCGGGCAACGATCCGGAACGGCTGATGCTGTTCGCGCGGCTGCCGGTGATCCTGCTGACGCTGTTGTTCGGGCTGGTCGTCTTCGCGTTCGCGTCCGATCTGGCCGGCCGCGCGGGCGGGCTGCTGGCGCTCACCCTGTTCACCTTCTCGCCAGACGTCATCGCGCACGGCTCGCTGGCGACGCTCGACGTGCCGGTGGCCGGGTTCCTGCTGACGTCGGTCTGGCTGGTGTGGCGTGCCCGGCGCCGCCCCGGTCTCTACCTGCCGCTCGCCGGGCTCGCCCTCGGCGCGGCCACGGCCACGAAAGTGCTTTCCCTGGTGGCGGTCCCGGTGCTGATCCCGCTGGCCGTGCTGTCCGTCTGGCACGCCCGCCGCGCCCGCGGTCTCGACCTGAAGTCCCCGGCGCTGCTGATCGGGCGTGGTGTGCTGGCGGCCGCCGGGATGGCGCTGATCGCGATCGCCGTCGTGTGGGCCTCCTACCTCGTGGTGGATCCGCGGCTGCGCTGGGAGACGCCGTCGGGAATGCAACCGCTGCACGGAATGCGCACCCTCGTCGAGTGGCTGCCGTTCCCGCAGCCGTTGAAGGACGGGATGCGGTTCCAGTTCGAACTCGAAGACCACGTGTGGCACAACTTCCTGTTCGGCAGGCACTACACGGGATCGCTGTGGTACTACGGCCCGGCCGCGCTGCTGGTGAAGACGCCGCTGGGCGCGATGGCGATCTGGCTGGCGGGCGCCGCCGTGCTGCTGTCGGTGCGGCGATTGCGCCCGGCCGCGCCATACGTGCTCCTCCCGACCGCCCTGCTGATGGCCACGGCCATGGTCATCGTCCGCGACAACGGCGTGCGGTACCTGGCCTTCGCGCCGATGTTCCTGGCCGTCGCGGCGGCCGCGGTGCTCGTCGTCCGGAGACGGTGGGTGAAGGTGGCCGCGGTGACCGTCGTGGCCTTCGCCGCGGTCAGTTCGCTGATGACGTTCCCGTACTACCTCCCGTATTCCAACGAGGCGTTCGGCGGGCCGGAGAACACCCACCGGTACCTGCTGGATTCGAACGTCGACTGGGGACAGGACCTGGGCCGCCTGGCGGACCGCCTGAAGAAGGACTACGCGGGTGAACGCACCTGGCTCGTCTACCAGGGGAGTGGTCTGCCGTCCCACTACGGCATCGACGCCGCCGATCCGCTCACGGTGCCCGCGGACCAGGTGCACGGGGTACTCGCCGTGTCGGATTCCGCGGTCCTGGGGGCCTTCTCCGATCCGATGGGCGGTGGCGGCACCGGCGGGGGCGGGCAGACCGGCGGTGTCACCGGCGATCTGGGCGCGCTGATCGCCGGGAGCACGCCGGTGGAGCGGGTGGGGCACTCCATGACGATCTACCGCCGCCCGTGACGCGCGGCTGGTCCACTTGAGACAGTCGCCCCATGTCGCGAAAGCCACTTTCGGGACACCAGAAGTCCCGAAAGTGGCTTTCGCGACACGTGCCACCCGGTCCCGAATCGTGAGCCGGTAACGGTTTCCGGCGCGAAAAGGGCTTGGACGCGTTGACCATCGAGATCCGCGAAGCCTAATTTCGGAATTGTCCACTGAGATCCGCGAAAGGTGAGACCAATGCCCGCTGCGCAGGTCAAGCAGCTGCTTCGGAGCAAGCTCAGAACATGGGGGTGGATGTACCGATGACTACCATCATCGAACCGGCCGAAGACCTTTCCGTCCTCACCGGACTCACCGAGATCACCCGGTTCGCCGGCGTGGGGACCGCGGTCTCCTCGGCGTCCTACTCGCAGACCGAACTTCTCGAAATCCTCGGCATCGAAGACCCGAAGATCCGCTCGGTCTTCCTGAACAGCGCCATCGAGCGGCGTTTCCTCACCCTGCCGCCGGAAGAGCGCGGCGGCGCCCGCGCGGCCGAACCGCAGGGCGATCTGCTCGACAAGCACAAGAAGATCGCCGTCGACATGGGTTGCCGTGCGCTCGAAGCCTGCCTGAAGTCGGCGGGGGCGACGCTTTCCGATCTGCGTCACCTGTGCTGTGTCACCTCGACCGGATTCCTCACCCCCGGCCTCAGCGCGCTGATCATCCGCGAGCTGGGCATCGACCCGCACTGCAGCCGGTCGGACATCGTGGGCATGGGCTGCAACGCCGGTCTCAACGCGCTCAACGTGGTCGCGGGCTGGTCCGCGGCGCACCCTGGCGAACTCGGCGTCGTCCTGTGCAGCGAGGCGTGCTCCGCCGCCTACGCCCTGGACGGCACGATGCGGACCGCGGTGGTCAACAGTCTTTTCGGCGACGGATCCGCGGCGCTCGCGCTCGTTTCCGGAGACGGGCGCGTGCCGGGTCCGCGCGTCCTGAAATTCGCCAGCTACATCATCACCGACGCGGTCGACGCGATGCGCTACGACTGGGACCGTGACCAGGACCGGTTCAGTTTCTTCCTCGACCCGCAGATTCCCTACGTGGTCGGGGCGCACGCCGAAATCGTCATCGACCGGCTCCTGTCCGGGACGGGTCTGCGCCGCAGCGACATCGGCCACTGGCTGGTGCATTCCGGCGGGAAGAAGGTGATCGACGCGGTCGTCGTCAACCTCGGCCTGAGCCGGTACGACGTCCGCCACACCACCGGGGTTCTCCGCGACTACGGGAACCTCTCCAGCGGCTCCTTCCTCTTCTCCTACGAGCGGCTCGCCGACGAAGACGTCGCCCGCCCGGGGGACTACGGCGTGCTCATGACCATGGGGCCTGGCTCCACAATCGAAATGGCGCTTATTCAATGGTGACGCGTAACGAGAACAATGGCGACCTGGTGCTGCGTTTCGACGGCTCCCGTCCGCTGTCCGCCGCGGCCGTCGAGGAGATCGCGGCGCTCTGCGATCGTGCCGAGGACCAGCGTGAGCCGGGGCCGGTGACCATCCACGTCACGGGTGCCCCGCCGGACGGCTGGGCGAAGGGACTCGCGGTCGGCCTGGTGTCCAAATGGGAGCGGGCCGTGCGCCGGTTCGAACGCCTCGGCAGGCTCACGGCCGTGGTGGCGTCGGGTGAATGCGCCGGGATGGCACTGGATCTCCTGCTCGCCGCCGACGTCCGGATCGCCGAGCCGGGTACCACGTTGCGGCTCGCCTTGGCGGGTGGCGGCACCTGGCCGGGGATGACCGTGTACCGGCTCACCAAACAGGCCGGCGCGGCGGGCATCCGGCGGGCGGTGCTGCTCGGCACCCCGATCGGGACGGACCGGGCGCTCGCCCTCGACCTGATCGACGAGGTGTCCGCCGACCCGGCCGCGGTCCTGCCCACAGTGGAGTCCGTGGTGGATGGCGCCGAGCTGGCGATCCGGCGCCAGCTGATCTTCGAGGCGGGCTCGACCGCCTTCGAGGAGGCACTCGGTTCCCATTTGGCCGCGGCGGACCGGGCCCTGCGGCGGGAAGCCAAGTCGTGACGACGGACAGCGCGCCAGGGCTCGATCTCCGGGCCCTGGCGGGCGAGGCCCACCGGGTCGACGACGAGATCCGGGCGGCGCGCACCGCCTTCGTCGAGGCGCACGCCGAAGAGATCTACGCCGAGCTGACCGACGGCCGGACGCGGTATCTGCGCCTCGACGAACTCGTCCGCGCCGCCGCGCTCGCCTTCCCCGGTCTGGTGCCGTCGGAGCAGCAGATGGCGGCCGAGCGGTCGCGTCCACAGGCCGAGAAGGAAGGGCGCGAGATCGACCAGGGCATCTTCCTGCGCGGGATCCTGCGCGCGCCGAAGGCCGGTCCTCATCTGCTCGACGCCATGCTCCGGCCCACCGCCAGGGCACAGCGGCTGCTGCCCGAATTCCTCGAGACCGGTGTGGTGGAGATGGAGGCCGTCCGGCTGGAACGCCGCGACGGCGTCGCGCACCTGACCCTGTGCCGCGACGACTGCCTGAACGCCGAGGACGCCCAGCAGGTCGACGACATGGAGACGGCGGTCGATCTGACGCTGCTCGATCCGTCCGTCCGGATGGGACTGGTGCGGGGCGGGGTGATGAGCCATCCCCGCTATCTGGGGCGCCGCGTGTTCTGCGCGGGGATCAACCTCAAGAAGCTCAGCGCCGGCGAGATCCCGCTCGTGGATTTCCTGCTTCGGCGGGAAACGGGCTATATCCAGAAGATCTTCCGGGGTCTGCTGACGGACGATTCCTGGCATTCCAGGTTCACCGACAAGCCGTGGATGGCGGCCGTCGATTCCTTCGCCATCGGCGGCGGGACCCAGCTGCTGCTGGTTTTCGACCACGTGCTGGCGGCGTCCGACGCGTATCTCAGCCTTCCGGCGGCGAAGGAGGGGATCATCCCCGGGGTCTCGAACTTCCGGCTTTCACGGATCGCCGGGCCCCGCGTGGCCCGGCAGGTGATCCTCGGTGGCCGCAAGCTGCGAGCGGACGAGCCGGACGCGCGGTCGATCGTCGACGAGGTCGTCGCGCCGGAGGAGCTGGACGCGGCGATCGACGGCGCGCTCGTCCGGCTCGACGGGGAAGCCGTGGTCGCCAACCGGCGCATGCTGAACCTGGCCGAGGAACCACCGGAAGAATTCCGCCGGTACATCGCGGAATTCGCGCTGCAGCAGGCTTTGCGCATCTACGGCGCGGACGTGATCGGCAAGGTGGACGGTTTCGCGGTGGGCTCGCGATGAGCGAAGGACCGGTGCGGTACGAGAAGAAGGACCACGTCGCGTACGTGACGATGGACCGGCCCGAAGCGCTGAACGCGATGAACCGGCGGATGCACGCGGAACTCGCCGGGATCTGGGACGACGTCGAAGCCGACGACGACGTCCGGGTGGTGGTCCTGACCGGCGCGGGGGATCGCGCGTTCTCGGTCGGGCAGGACCTCAAGGAACGCGCGCGGCTGACCGAGGAGGGTGTGGAGGCGTCGACGTTCGGCAGCAGCGGTCAGCCGGGCCATCCCCGGCTGACCGACCGGTTCACCCTGTCCAAACCGGTGGTCGGCCGGGTGCACGGCTACGCGCTGGGCGGCGGTTTCGAACTGGCGCTCGCGTGCGACATCGTCGTCGCCTCCGACGAGGCGGTCTTCGCGTTGCCGGAGGTCCGCCTCGGCCTGATCGCCGGGGCGGGCGGGGTGTTCCGGTTGCCGAGGCAGCTTCCGCTGAAGGTGGCGATGGGATATCTGCTGACCGGGCGCCGAATGGACGCGGCGACGGCACTTCACCACGGACTGGTCAACGAAGTCGTGCCGTTCGCGGAATTGGACCGGCGCGTCGCCGAATGGACGGACGATCTGGTGCGCGCGGCCCCGCTTTCGGTCCGCGCGATCAAGGAGGCCGCGCTGCGCTCGCTCGACCTCCCGCTCGAAGAGGCGTTCAAAACCTCGTACCCGTGGGAAGAACGGCGACGGACCAGTGTGGACGCGAGCGAAGGACCCCGTGCGTTCGCCGAGAAACGGGATCCGGTCTGGACCGGTCGCTGAATTCGGGTTGGACCGTTGTTCCGTGTGGCGAATGGTGGAAGATTCCGGGTAAGAGACTTTCTCGCTCGAACAACGCCGGGTTTGTTTCTTCGTTCACCCGAGACCGCCGGCCGGGCCGGAAATCCCGGCTTTCCCTTCGCCCGGTGCCGGCAGAAATCCTGGATATCTGTGATGACAACGCTCGCCACGGTCGAACTCGACAACCAGCGCATCGACCGGATGGTCCCGCTGGTCACGCCCGCCCTGCTGCACCATGAACTGCCGCTCGGCGCCAACGCGGCCGACACCGTGCGCCAGGGCAGGGAAAACGTCCTGCGCGTCCTCGACGGCACGGACGACCGGCTGCTCGTGATCGCCGGGCCCTGTTCCATCCACGATCCCGCGGCGGCACTCGAATACGCCGACCGCCTCGCCGCCCTCGCCGGCCGGTTCGCCGACGATCTCCTGGTCGTCATGCGCGTGTACTTCGAGAAGCCCCGCACGGTCGGTGGCTGGAAGGGGCTCATCAACGACCCGCACCTCGACGGCACCGGCGACGTCAACCGCGGCCTGCGCATCGCCAGGGACCTGCTCCTCGAACTCGCCGAGGGCGGCCTGCCCGCCGCGTGCGAATGGCTGGACACCACCATCCCGGCGTACCTCGCCGACACCGTCTCGTGGGGCGCGATCGGCGCCCGCACGGTGGAAAGCCAGAACCACCGCATGCTGGCCAGCGGGCTGTCCATGCCGGTCGGTTTCAAGAACCGCCGCGACGGCGATGTCACCGTCGCCGTCGACGCCATCCGTGCCGCCGAAGCGCGCCACGTCGTCCCCGGCGTCGATCCCAGCGGCCTGCCCGCGATCCTGCACACGGTCGGCAATCCGGACTGTCATCTCGTGCTGCGCGGCGGCAACAGCGCGCCCAACCACAACCCGGCGTCCGTCCGCGCGGCGCTGACCACCCTGCAGAACGCGGGACTGCCCCGGCGGGTGGTGATCGACGCCAGCCACGACAACAGCCGCAAGGACCATCTGCGCCAGGCCGTCGTCGCCGGCCAGATCGCCGAACAGATCAAGAACGGTCAGCGCGGCATCGTCGGCGTCATGCTCGAATCCAACCTGAAGGCGGGCCGCCAGGACCTCCACCCCGACCGCCCGCTCACCTACGGCCAGTCCATCACGGACGCCTGCATCGACCTCGCCGCCACCAAGGAGGTCCTGCGGACCCTCGCCACCGCGACCTCCGCCCGTCGCTCCGGCGTGCGCGCCCTCTGATCACGCGAGTTACGCCCCCAAACACGCGAGTTACGTCTCCAATCACGCGAGATGCGCGTCTGATCACGCGTGCCGTCCGTCTGATCACGTGAGGCGTCCGTCTGGTCACGTGTGTCGTCCGTCTGGTCACGCGTGTGCGCTATCCGATCGACTCGGCGCAGCCCATCGCGGTGTTCGGCGCGGCGTCGCCCCGGGTGCGTTCGAGATGCGCCTCGCCCCAGACCCGGACGCCCTCGACCACGGGCAGGACCGTGACCCCGTAAGCAGTGAGCCGGTAGATGACGCGCGCCGGGACCGGCCCGGTCGCCACGCGTTCGACGAGTCCGTCGGCCTCGAGTTCGCGCAACTGCTCGGCCAGGACCTTGGGGGTGATGGGGGCGCCCCGGCGGCGGAGGCCGGCGAAATGGGTCTCGCCGTGAGCGAGCCAGTACAACAGGGTCAGCTTCCATTTCCCGCCGATCGCGGCGAACGCCGCGGCCATCGGACAGCCGGGCAGCGGGTTGGGACGCGGAAGGTTACCCGCAGGTGCCTTCTTGTCCATGGTCGTCCTCCGCTCGGATAGTCGGACCATGACCGTGCCATACAAACGAATCCTGACGGTGGGCCTTTCGGCCCTGATGCTGATCGCCTCGGCGGCGTCGGGCGCCGCGTCGACGTCGGGCACCGATCCCCAGCGGGCTTTCGACTGGGAGATCGGCACCTGGCGTTCCACGGTGCGGGTGCTCGCCGAGCCGCTTTCGGAATCCGCGGACCAGTGGCTCCAGTTCGCGGGCACCAGCACCGTCCGCCCGCTCATGGACCGGCGGGCGAACGCCCTCGAATTCGAGGTCTCGGGTCCCGACGGGCGCATCGACGCGCTCAACCTGCGGCTGTACGAACCGCAGGCGGGCCGGTGGAGCCTGACCTTCGTCAACATGCGGGACGGCCTGCTCACCCCATCTGTCCACGGCGGGTTCCGCGACGGTGTCGGTGAGTTCCACGGCGACGACCAGCTCGGCGGCCGTCCGATCAAGGTGCGCTTCCTCGTCTTCCGGCACGGCCCGGACGAGGCGCGTTTCGAGCAGGCGTTCTCGGCCGACGGCGGGACGACCTGGGAGACGAACTGGGTCGCCGTGGATCACCGGATCCGCCGCTGACGGCCTGGGCGAAGGGGACTTTCACCGCATCGGATGCAGCGAAGGTCCCCTTCGCAACAGCTGGCACTTCGCCTGCCCCTCCGGACCGACCGATTGATTCATGCCATACGCAAGGTCTCGCGAGGAGGTAAACCGGACCGCGTCCATCACTGTGTGGATTTTGGGGCGTTCGATGACCCGAAATCCACACGGTCCGGCGAGACCGTCCCAGTCACGACCAATTCGGGAGAGGGTGTGTGGAAATAGGGACACTCAACGTCCCTATTTCCACACACCCCCACCCACACCACTCCCGACCCGTCGCTAGCCGACACCGTCGAGCAATGCCAGCTCCTCCTCGCTCAACCGGATGCCGCCCGCCGCGACGTTCTCCTCCAGATGCCGGGGGTCGCCGGTCCCAGGGATGGCGAGCACGTGCGCGCCGCGGTGCAGGGTCCAGGCGAGCCGGATCTGCGCCGGGGTCGCGTCGTGTGCCGCGGCGACCTTCGCGACCTCGGCCTCCCCCGGAACGGCGTCGGGCGCGGCGGCGCCGGGAAGCGAAGTGGTGACGGCGAAGAACGGCACGAACGCGATGCCGTGTTCGCCGCACAGGTCGAGCAGCGCGTCGTCCTCCCGGTCGGCCAGGCCGTAGCGGTTCTGCACGCAGACCACCGGAGCGATCGTCAGGGCCTCGGTCAGCTGGTCCGCCACGACGTTGGAGACACCCAGATGGCGGATCAAGCCTGCCTCGCGCAATTCCGCCAGCGCGCCGAAATGTTCCGCCACCGAGCCCGGCTCCTTGCCCATCGCGGCGCCCCAGCGCAGATTGACGACGTCGAGGTGGTCGAGGCCGAGCTGCCGGATGTTCTCCTCCACCTGGCCGCGGAGCTGATCCGGGCGCGCGAAGGAGAATTCGCCGTCGCGGTCGCGGCCCGCGCCGACCTTCGTGGTGATCACGAGGCCTTCGGGGTAGGGCTGGAGCGCGGTGGCGATCAGTTCGTTCGCCGAGCGCGTGGGCGTGAAGTAGAACGAAGCGGTGTCGATGTGGTCGACGCCGAGTTCGATCGCGCGGCGCAGGACGGCGATCGCGCTTTCGCGGCTCTTGGGCTTCTCGTCCCACGGCATCCCGGTCAGCCGCATCGCGCCGAGGCCGATCCGGTTGACGGTGAGGTCCCCGAGCCGCCAGGTTTCGTGAAAGTTCGTCATGACCACCAGCGTCGTGACGAGGCCTTCCGTAGTCAGAAAATGGCAACAACCTGCCACCGGGTCGCGCGGTTGAGGCAGTATCGATGTCATGCGGACGAGTGATGCGGTCACGGTCGTACGCGGCGAGGAAGAGCTGTTCCGCCGGGTCGGGCACCTGTTCTCGACCGTGACCGACATGGCGTGCGCGGCCAACGACCTCGCGACCTGGGTCGCCGCCCACGGAGCGGGCGAGATCGCCGAGCGCCGGGCGGGCGAGGTCCGGATCCGCAAGATCTACCGGGCCGGTCTGCTGCTCGACCCGGGAGCCGCGCAGGAGCTCGCGAGGGTCCGCGACCGGCATGGAGCCCAGGTCCGCATTTCCACCGAGGACGTCAACGAGACGATCGTGATGGACGGCAGGCTCGTCATCCTGGCGGGGGACCTCGTCGCCGGGCAGCGCGGCTACAGCGTCATCACCCAGCCCGAAACCGTGCAGGGCGTGATGTCGCTGTTCGAGGCGACCTGGCGGGCGGCGACCGATCTCGCCGTCTTCGACGCGCGGGTGTCCGAGATCCGGCGGCTCGCGCCCGCGGTGCTGGACCTGCTCGGCAGCGGCGTCAAGGACGAAGCCGCCGCCCGGAGCCTCGGCCTCGGCGTGCGGACCTACCGGCGCCGGGTGGCCGAGCTGATGGCCGCACTCGGCGCCGAGTCCCGCTTCCAAGCCGGCGTCCGGGCGCGCGAGCTGGGCTTGGTCTAGCCCCCCGACCGGGTGAGCTTCGGCTGCTGGAGGCAGGTGCCGAGAGGGTAAGATCTCTGCGCCGAGGATGCCGGTGAAATCTTCCGGGAACCAACGCGCCGCCGGATGCGTCGGTGTACACGAACGGCGTCGACGCGTTTCGGGAAACGGCGCGCACACGTGGGTGTGAACTCATAGGGTGCGCGGGTAGACATCGTGGGTCAGGCAAGCACGCGCGCAGGCGCCGGACTGGAGGGATCATTCATGACTCGCCGATTCGATCCAGAGCAGATCGCCGCACTGGCCAAGAAGGTCGGCGGGCTCAAGGACGGCTACACCGGCACGGGCAAGGACCTGGGCGACGGCGATCCCGGAGGCGCGTTCGGCGACCTGAAGAACGCGGCCAGCACGGGGACCACGATGAAGGGTTTCCACCGCGGCGTGAACGCCGAACTGGCGGCCGCCGCGAAGCTCGTCGACGCCGCGTCGAACGCGCTGGCCAACGCCGCGCAGCGGATGCGGAACGACGAAGCCGCGGGTGTCGACACCCTCCGCGGCAACGGTCGCGAGCGGGACTGATCGGACTGAAGACGGGAATCAGGGGGATTTACCGATGACCACCGCGGAGCGGAATCCGAGCACGCTCGACGACCCGTCGCACGACCGCCCGAAGTCGCTGGACGCCATCGACAAACACGCCCAGCAGACGCAGAAGCTCAACTCGGGCGCGGTCAACGACCAGGCCAGGAAGGTCGGCGGAGCCGCCACCAGGGCCAACGACCTCGGAGACGATCTCAAGGTCTTCCGCGACGACGTCCTGCGCCACTGGGAGGGCAAGGACGCCGACGCCGTCGCCGACCACCTCGAAAAGCTCGGCAAGGCCAGCTACAAGGTGAGCGACAAGGCCGAGGCGGCCAAGAACATCCTCCAGCGGGTGTCCGAGATCCTCGACGAGGTCAAGAAGAAGGTCGCACAGCTCGCCCAGGAAGCCAACGACAAGGACGCGGACAACCGCAAGCTGATCGACTCGGCTCGCCGCCGGAAGAACAGTTCCGAGGACGACAACGAGATCGCCGCCGCCGCGTCGGACATCGAGCGGCTCCGGCAGCTCAACGAAAAAGACTCGAACAGCAAGAAGGACGAGATCGAGAAGGCGCTCGACGACGCCGAGAAGCAGATCGACGATCTCCTCAAGCCGCTCGGCCTGGAGATCGAGGGCGGTTTCATCGAGCTCATCCCCGCCGACGACGGCCAGACCACGGCGTCGAGCGTCAACGCGAAGCCGGTCAACTCCAACCTCAGCAGCACACCCAGCTACGGCGGGGGAGACGGCGGCGGTGGTGGAGGCGGCGGCGGTGGCGGTGGCGGCCCCGCCGGGGTGCCCGGCGACGGCAGGCCCGCGAAGCCGATCGACGCCCGGGGCGACAACCCGGCGAAGATCGCCGAGCAGTTCCTCGGCCGCAACGCCGGCGACCTCAAGGGCAGCGGCGAGCTGCCCGCCATGCAGTCGTGGGTGCCGAACAACGTCAACTGCGCGAACTTCGTCTCCGGCTGTCTCGAGGCGGCGGGCCTGATCGACAAGGGGCAGGCCAGTGCCTCGGTCGCGGGCCTGACGGCCAACCTCGAAGCGGACGGCTGGAAGTCGGTGCCGCTCTCCGAAGCGAAACCCGGCGACGTGGTGATCTCGAACAACGGCGGGCACGTCGTGTTGTACGCGGGCGATGGCCAGTTCATCGGCTCGAACAACGTCAACCCCGACGGTTCGCAGAGGATCAGCATGGGCGGCGGTGGCGGCCTCGTGAAGATCCTCACCCCGCCGACCTGATCCGACAGACCGCCAGAGCAGCACCGGGCAGGCTGACGCGTTCGCTCGCGTCGCCGCCCGCCAGTGGGAGGTAGCTCGATGTACACCCCGTCCGCACGACCCGTCCCGGTGTCGCTGAACCCCGGCGACCCGGTCCGGGAGGCGGTACTCCAGGCCGCCACCGCCCGGCTCGACCAGGAATTCGGTGATCGGGTCCAGGTCGCCGTGGAACAGCTCGACCGGCTCGGCCCCTGGGTGTTCCTGCAGGGGACGATGCGCGGCACTGAACCCGGTCGCTCGTACTACGCAGGCACCATCTACGAGAACAAGCGGGCCGACGGCGTCATGTCCGACGTCTACGTCGCCCTGCTCAAGAAGAGGAGCGAGACGGGCGTCGACGACGACCCGCGGTCCTGGCGGGTGGCCAACTGCGCCATCGGCCCGACCGACGTCGCCTGGCTGACGTGGCCGGACGAGCACGAGGTGCCGCAGGAGCTCTTCGGCTTCTGAGCCGCTTTACGAGACCCAGTCCGGCAGGGCGCGGGCGATTTCGGCGGGGGAGGGCATCCGGGCGATCTCCCCGGCGATCGCCCTGGCCGCGTCGCGATGGTCGTTCCGCCCCAGCAGGTTCCCGACGTGTGCGGCGACGGCTTCCGCGCTCGGTTCGCCGGGGTGAAGACTCAGCGCGGCGCCCGCCGCGCACAGGGCTTCGGCGTTGGTGAACTGGTCGGCCCCCTGCGGGAGGACCAGTTGCGGGACGCCGGCGGAGAGCGCGCCGAGTGTGGTGCCGCTGCCGCCGTGGTGCACGACCACGTCGGCGTGCGGCAGCAGCTCGGCTTGCGGGATCCACTCCCGCACCGTCACGTTGCCCGGCACGGCGCCGAGTTCCTCCGGCCGGACCCGGCCCGAGGCGACGACCACATCCGCGCCGAGCGGAGCCAGCCCGCGGATCACCGTGCCGAGGAGTTCCGGCGTGCCGAAGGCGGTGCCGAGCGTCAGATAGATCAGCGGGCGAGCGGACTTTTCGACGCGCCACCGTGGTGTCGCCGGTTCGGAATAGGGCATGGGACGCAGCGCGACGCGTTCGGCCGTCGCGAGGAAGTTCTTGTCCTGCAAGGACTGTGGGCAGACGTCGAGATGCGGCCGGTCGGGCCTCGTCGGCGGTTCGAGCCCGATCCCGTCGGGGAACATGCGGCCGAATCCGTGCCAGAGACCGGGGATCCCGGCGCGCTCGGCGGCGATGGCCACCCCGGGCTGCCCCCATTCGTGCACGACGAGGTCGGGCCGTAGCCGGGCTAGATCCGCTTCGACATCCTCGGCGTAGATCTCGTAGAACGCGTCCGCCGGGCGAAAGGGCCTGAGACCGTTCTGCAGCAGCGGCGGGTGGACGTTCTCTCCGGCGGCGAAATGCACCTCGTGCCCGGCGTCCCTGGCGGCGATCGCGAGCGGGATCAGCGGATACGTATGACCGACCGAGGCGAGGCTGGCGAAGAGGATCCGCATACGCACCAGTTTCATTCAGATGTTCAACCCAGATGTTGACGTCATCTGAATGCTAGCGCGGATTCCTGGGGCGCGCCGCGACGGGCTGCGGATCCGCCAGCAGCACGATCATGTCCAGCGCTCGTTCGAGGTCGCCGTGGGCGCGCACGGGGTCCGGATTGGCCACGTACTGCAGGATCAGGCCGTCGACCGAGGCCAGTGCCAGTCGTCCCAGCGTGTCGAATCCGACGGCGCAACGTTCGCCGGCGGCGATGGCGGCCTGTTCGCAAAGCCTGGTCACGAGCGAGATGTAGGCCTCGTACTGGGATCGGGCGAGGTCTGGCGCCTCGCTCCGGAGCGAGTAGCTGGAGAGCTCGTACTGCATGATCTGCAAGCCGACGTCGCCCTCGACGAGTTTGTCCCAGAACGTCGTCATGCCCGTCCGGAGCGCGTGCTCGAAGCCCCTGTCCGGGTCGAGGCCGCTGCGCAGCGCGTCGGAGATGTCCTCGACGACCGTGCCGATGACCGCGCGCAACAGCTGGTCCTTGCTCGGGAAGACGTAGTGCAGGGTGCCCAGCGAGATCCCCGCCTCGGCGGCCACCGAGCGGAGCGTGGTCCCGGGTACGCCGATCCTGCTGAGCACCCGGATCGCCGCGGTGACGATCTGCCCCTCGCGTTCCGCCGCCTTCACGTAGGCCATCCGGCTTCTCCTTCGTCGGTCGTGTCCGAGTTTCGCATATCGGCCCTTGTGCGGGGTGGACGCCTGTCCTACTTTAAGTCGGACAACCGACCGACAAATTGGGGAGTCTGCCGTGCGCACTGTCGATGTCGTGGTGATCGGAGCGGGCCTCGCCGGGTTGACGGCCGCTCGCGAGCTGACCGGCGCGGGCCGCACGGTCGCCGTGCTGGAGGCGCGGGACCGGGTGGCGGGCCGCAACCTCGGCCACGAACTGGTCAACGGGGTTCCGGTCGAGATGGGCGGTCAGTGGATCGGCCGGACGCAGACCGAGGTCCTGAAGCTGGTCGCCGAACTCGGCCTCGAGACGTTTCCGACCTACGACGACGGGGCGGCGGTGACGGTCTACAACGGCAGGCGCACCACCTACACCGACGTGACCTTCGGGCTGTCCGACCAGGCGCTGCTCGAAGTCGGCCGGATGAAGTTCGAACTCGAGGCGTTGGCGGACACCGTGTCGCTCGCCTCGCCGTGGACGTCAGCCGCGGAGCTGGACCGCAAGACCCTGGACGAATGGCTTCGCGCCGCCACGAGCGACGCCGAGGCCCTCGCGTTCTGGGGAGCCGTCGTCCCCGCGGTGTTCTCCGCGGAGCCGGCGGAGATGTCGTTGCTGCACTTCCTGTTCTACGTCAAATCCGCGGGGTCGCTGGACGTCCTCGTCGCCACCACCGGCGGTGCGCAGGAGCTGCGCGTCGTGGGCGGCACCCACCTGATCTCCGAGCGGCTCGCCGAACGACTGGGTGACGTCGTCACGCTCGGGGCGCCGGTTCGCGGTATCGCCCACCACGCGGACGGGATCGAGGTGCGCCACGACGGCGGGCGGATCGCCGCCCAGCGGGTGATCGTGGCGATCCCGCCCACCCTGGCGGGACGGCTGCACTACGAACCGCCGCTCCCGGCGGCGCGCGACGGGCTGACCCAGCAGATCCCGATGGGCAGCGTGATCAAGGTGCAGGTGGCCTACCCGGCGCCGTTCTGGCGCGACGCAGGGCTCAACGGCTTCGCGTTCAACCTGGACGACCCGCTCTGCGTCACCCTGGACAACTCGCCGCCGGACGGCTCCTGCGGCGTGCTCGTCGGATTCTTCGAGGGCGCCCACGCCCGCGAAGCCGCCCGTCTGTCGCCCCGGGAACGCCGCGAGGCCGCGGTGGCCACGCTGGTGAACCAGTTCGGGCCGGAAGCGGCGGAACCGATCGATTACGCCGAACAGAACTGGATGGAGGAGGAGTACACGCGGGGCTGTTACGGCGGCCGCCTCGGCGCGGGCGTGTGGACCCAGTACGGCGCCGCCCTGGCCGAACCGGTCGGGCGCATCCATTGGGCGGGCGCGGAGACCTCCGACATCTGGAACGGCTACATGGACGGCGCCGTCCGTTCCGGGCATCGCGCCGCGGCCGAAGTTCTCGCTCACCTGGAGGGGTGAACGCCGAAACCGGCGGCCGGGTGAAGTCCCGGCCGCCGGTTTTCCCGGTGTCAGGGGCGGTAGATCTCCTTGACCGTGGTGATCTGGTCCGCACCGTTCACGCTGATCCGCGCGAGCACCGGGTTGCCGTCACGCAACTGCTGGATCAGCCGGTCCTTGCCGCACGGCAGGTCGCCGTAGCCCTCGTCGTCGACGGTGACCGATTCGCCGGGGCACAGGGTGGCCGCGCTGAACACCTCCGCGCCGGACCGCAGCGGAAGCCGGTACGTCTTGCCGCCGGACTGGTCGGCCATCAGCTGGAAGCGCACCATTCGCAGATTGGCGTCGTATCCGGTGAACTGCACATCCTGCGTGGTGTTCGGGAATTTGCGGTTCTGTTCGCCGCCCGCGCGCCTCGTCTCCAATTGCAGGGAGCTGTTCGGCACGCCGCAGACCACCTCGGTGCCGGATTCCGTCAGACGGGCACAGGTCCATTTGCCCTGAACGTCGAGCACTCGTTCGCCGGGGCCTTCGGCCTGCGGCAGTTTCTCGTAATACTCGGTGATCACGTTGTACGCCTCGGTGCAGCCCGGTGTGGTGCCGTCGGTCGCGGCCACCGCGATCAGATCCATTCGCGGCCGCCCGGGGGCGCCGACCTGGCCACCGTGCTTGCTGCAGTTGACATCGCCGTTGGTCGACTCGGCGCCGGAACCTCCGGCGGCCGCCCCCTGGCCGCCACCCGCCTGCGCCTGTTCGACGGCCGCGTTCTTCACCGGAGAACCATTTCCCGCGACATTGTTCCCGCCGCACGCGGAAAGGAGTGCGGTGGCGGCGAACGCGCCGCCCACAATGGCGGTTTTGATCGTCTTCTTCGCGGTGAATTTCATTTCAGCGCCCCTCTCGCATCCGTTGTTCGAAGCTTTGTCCGGAAGACGCCGGAAGCGGAATGGGGTTGCTTCGAAAGGCCCGTGCGGCGCAGAGGTGCCCGAAGGTCCGGACCGCCGTGTCCGCGAGGGCACGACCTCGGTTTGTGACGCAACCTCCCCGGCATGGGCCGCCGGGGAGGTCGCGAAGGCGGTTACGGGATGACGCGGTTGCGCAGGTTGTTCGGGTACGGGCCTTCACCGTGGATGTTCAGCTCGTTGCCCACCTCGAAGCTGTAATACGGGTGCGAGCTGAAATAGCTGTCCAGATTGGTGCCGCCGAAGCAGATCAGGTCCGCGCCACCGGCCGCCCTCGGCCCGTTGCACAGGCTGAGCGTCGGGTACCGGAAGGAATCCACCGGCCGGAAACCGGCACCGCCGGGGCCGGGAACGGGCAGATGCCCGATCAGCCCGCCGGGGTCACCCGGCCAGTTCGACTCGACGGGCTGCCGCCGCCCGTCCGCGAACAGCACGCCCTGGATGTTCCGTCCGGGTGGTTCGGTTTCCAGCACCGTGCCCGCGACGAGGGCGCCGAGACTGAAACCGACGATGTAGACCTTCGTTTCGAGGTCGCAGCCATAGGTGACATAGAGGTTGTAAAGCGCCGTCCGGAGATTGGCGACCCCCGCGTCGACGTCGGCGTACAGATTCACGTCCCCGGCGCCGTTCGGATACGGAATGCGCACCGGGTCGGCGCCGCCGGGTGCGAACGCCCGGTCCAGGAGTTTCTGCGCTCCGCCGTCCTGGTAACCCGGTACGACGAACATGACGGGCCCGCACGGTCCGTCCGGCCGTGCGGGCGCCGCCTGCGCCGCGCCTGCTCCGGCGATGGCGCCCGCCAGGGTGACGACGGACAGGACGGCGGTCGCGAGCAGACGTGCTCCGGTTCTTTTCATCGGTTTCTCCCCACTGTCGGGTTTGCCCGCCGAACGCTAATGAGCGCCGATGAAATACCGATGAAATGCGGGGAATTACGGCCGCCGTACCCACTTTCGGGTGAAATCGCCGTTATGGCCTCAAGTTCGCCGCCGTCGACCGTGAGGTAGTTTTCCCGGTATGACGAAAAGGCGTGGGATTTCGCTGCTCGCACTGGTCGCGTGCCTGGCCATCGGGGGTTGTGGTGGTGATCCGCCGCCGCCCGCCCCGGCGGCAGCGGGATCGAGCCAGCCGGCGACCGGGACCCCGGCGGCAGCGGGTTCGGCGTCGGCTTACCCGATGCCGGCGGGCTGGCCGTCGCCCGAGTTCCCGTTGCCGCCGGGTGGTACCGCGTCCGGTCCCCGGGCGACCGACACCGTGGTGTCGTTCCGGATCTCCGGCGTGGACACCGAGACCGCGAAGAGTTTCTACGCGGAGTCGTTGCCAGGTCTCGGTTATGCCGACACCCACAACGCGAACCTCGCCATCGTCCGCTACGAGGGGAACGGGCTGAAGATCCTGGTGCAGGACGAACAGAGCGGCTCGGCGCGCGTCACCATCACGAAGACGGCGGACTGACTGTCAGGCCCTGGTGTTGACGCTGACGGGCCTGGAACCGGTGCGCGGGACGCCGCCCTGGAGGGTGGAGGAGATGCCGACGCGGGTGGAGCAGTTGATGACCTGGTAGTGCAGGTGATAGTCGGTGGACGCCCCGGTGGTGCCGGACCAGCCGACGACCCGGCCCTGCGGGACCCAGGTACCCGCGTTGTAAAGGGCCCGGTTCAGGTGCGCGTAGTGCGTGCAAGTGCCGTTGGAGTGCCGGATGATCACCTCGATACCGTTCTGCCAGTACGGCGACCAGTCCGAGACGAGGATCTGGCCGCCCTGCGCGGCGGAAACCTCGTAGTTGGCCGGAAGTGCGAAATCCCAGGCGTATTCGTTGTAGGGGCCGGTGTGGGAGAAGGTTCCTTCGGGTCCCTGGGAGACGGTGTAGGCCTCGCCTGCCGGGAACGGCAGTTCGTAGTAGTAGTTCGCGGCCGAAGCCGTGCCCGAGCCGGTGATCGAGAGACCGGCCGCCATCAGTACGGCGGCCGCGATCGTGCCGAGCCGGCGCGGTAATGCCCTTCCGGTGATGCCCATGGCGTCCTCGCTTTCCGAGTGATCAAGGCCCTGTCGTCGGCAGGGTGTCCCTGACTAAACAGGCAGGCCACGGCTCGGACAATGGTGCGTTCAGGGCTTGCGCGAAGGCGGCGAAAGGGTTATCGAGAGGTCGACTGCCGAGCAGGTCTCAGTGGTGCGACCGGATAGTCCATAAAGGACGCTCAGCCGCCGCGGGTCCGGTTTGACTCTGGTTCGTTCGTGGCCCACGTCGGGGTTGCGTGTTGCGAAAGCCACTTTCGCAACCTTCAACGTTGCGAAAGTGGCTTTCGCAACACATCACTCACGTTCCATCCCGCTGGGCAGGCGTGCGCGATGACGGTCCGGCGGTGTCCTCTTAAGACGGACGTTGCCCGCCGATCACGTCACCGGCGCCCGGCGTTCAGGATGACGAGGAACTGGCCTCCGCCCGGCTCGACGCCCGCGGTCACCGGCAATCCCGGTACCAGGCGGGAAAACCGGTCTTCGAGCCACTCCGCGGCCTCTTTGGCGTCTCGCTCCGTCGGGCAGTGGGCGACCAGTTCGCGGCCTCCCTTGCGCTCCAGCCTTCCGGCGACGGTGATCAGCGGCGCGGGGTCGGCCACGTGCAGGCGGTCCGGCCAGGCGATGACCACCTTGACCGCACCCTTGCGCGTGTTGCACCCGCGATGCGCGAGCCGCTCGGGGATCTTGGCCTTTCGGTCGGCGGTCCGGCTGTCCACGCTCGGCCCGCGCGGGTCGTTCACCGACATGTCCGGGTCGACCGGTTCGTCGCACACCCAGCAGCGCCAGCCGTCGCGCTCGGCCACGTCATCGAGAAGACTCATCCGGCCAACCTAGCCTGCGCGATCCGCGCGTTCGCCGGGGCGCGGGTGTCGCGAAAGCCACTTTCGGGACATCAGATGTCCCGAAAGTGGCTTTCGCGGCGCCGCCTACTTCGTGCAGTGGATCCCGGCTTCACCCCGGTACATCACGAAGCTGATCTTCACCGAGTACAGGTGGATGGTCACGCACTGGTCGGGCGTGTACCCGTAGACGGAGGCGTGATCGTAGGCCTGCTGCAACGCCGTCCGCTTGGCCGAGGCCGACGTCTTCTCCACGGTGGTCCCGAGGAACGCCCTGGTCTCCGCGGCGCTCGCCACCCCTGGCGCGAGTGTCATGAGTCCCGCGAGGGCCACGGCGGCCCCCGTCGCGCGGGCGATCGTCCTGTTCATGCTTTCCCCTTTCATCGCTGGCAGTAGAGCTCGACGATCGCGCTGTAGTAGTAGAAGTGCGACCGGACGTCGGACGCGCGGACGTAGCACTGCGAGTCCAGCCAGTTCGTGTTCCGGGCGTACGTCCGGGCGACCTTTTCCGCCGACCCGATGGCGTCCGACGGGCCCGGACCGATGCCGGAGCCGTAGAAGTATCCGGTCTCCACGGCGAGTGCCGGCGTCGCCGACACGGTCATCGCGGCGGCCGCCAGTGCCACCGCGGTCAGCAACTTCCTCATGGGAGCTCCCCCTCCTGGGTCGTCAGCCAGAATCGACTGACTCCCTTCAGTCATTCATCTCAGCTAACGTGGTGACCGTAAGGGACCGCAGGCGTTCATGTCAACTCATGTGAACGCGACCAAGGCTGAGATTCATTTCAGCTTACGGAGGTGAAGATGACCGAACCACGGGCGACCACGCTCACCGACCGGATCGACCGCCTCTTCCAGGTGGTCCGGCGGCCCAACGGCGAGCAGCACAGCCACGAGGAGGTGGCACGGGCCTGCCGCGAGATCACCGGCGAGTCGTTTTCCGCCGCCTACCTCTGGCAGCTGCGGACGGGCCGCCGGGACAATCCGACCAAACGGCACCTCGAAGCGCTCGCGGCGTTCTTCCAGGTGCCGCCCGCGTACTTCTTCGACGACGAACAGGGAAGGGCTCTTGCCGAAGAGGTCGAGTTGCTGGGAGCGTTGCGCAACACCGCGGTGCGCAACCTGGCGTTGCGCGCGGTGACGCTGTCCGAGGAGGGGCTCGGCACCGTGACCGACATCGTCGAGGCGATCAAGCGGCGCGAGGCCATGCGTGACCAGGGGGAGTAGCGATGTTCGGCAGGAAGAGCGCGCTCTGGCGCAGATGTGAGCGGATCGCGGCCACCGTGCGGTTACCGGAACCGTTCGACGTCACCACGTTGTTCGGCGAGGTCGCGGCGATGCGCGGGCGGCCCATCGAACTGGTGGCGCTCGAGGCGCGGCCGGGGGCGCCGTGCGGGGTGCTCGCGGCCACCGACCGGGCGGACTACGTGTTCTACACGCGGGACACGTCTCCGTTGCACCAGCGGCACATCCTGCTGCACGAACTCGGCCATCTGCTGTGCGGGCACGTCGAAGGCGAGGTGCGGCCGGAGGCGATCGCCGCGATGGTCGCGCCCTCGCTTTCGGCCGACCTGGTCCGCCGGGTCCTTGGCCGCACCACGTACGCGCAGGAGCAGGAGAAGGAGGCCGAACTCGTCGCATCGCTGCTCATGCGCCGAGCCGTGAGCGCCGCGCCGGAATCCGACCGGCTGCGCCACGCCCTCGGTTCATGATCAGCTATCTGTCCGCCGCGCTGCTGGCGGCGATCGGCCTCGCCCGGCTGATGACGGTTCGCGCCGGGCCGAGGCATCTGGCCACGTTCTTCCTCAGCATGGCGGCGGGCCTCGCCCTCTCCGCCGACGCCACGGTCCGGTTCCTCGGCGACGACCTGCTCCCGCGGCTGGTCACCAACGCGCTGCAACTGCTCGCGATGCGCGCGCTCGTCCAGCTGGTCCGCAGCACCCGGTCACCGGAGAAGCCGACGCCGTTCTGGCGCATCCTGCTGTGCTGGGCGCTGATGGTCCTGTGCTACCTGGACATCGCCCCGCATCGGCTGGAGGTGGGCACGCCCGCGTTCCAGTGGCGGTGGAGCGTCGTCGTCTACCAGGTCGTCCTCACGACGTACGGGGTGGCCTGCCTGGTGATGTTCACGCGCACGCTGGCCCGCAGTGCCAAGGTCCGTCCACAAGGGACATTCCGGACCGGGCTGCGGATCCTGGTCTGCGCCGCCGTCGCGACCATCGTGTGGGTGCTGTTCTCCGGGCTTCCCTCACTGTGGCTGGAGATCACGGACCTCGCGGACCTCGACTTCCTGCCGCGTGCCCGCCTGGTCGGCCTCTGCGCGATGGTGCTGTGGGTCGCCGGCGGATTGTTCACCACCTGGGACGGCGCGCTCCGGCTGGTGCGCGCGTGGCGCGGGATCCGGGCGGTGACGCCGTTGTGGAAGGAACTCGTCGCCGCCCATCCGCAGATCGCGCTGCCCGTCCGCCACGACCTCGAATTCACCTTGTACCGCAGGGTGATCGAGATCCGTGACGGTCTCCTCGCCGTGCGGGCACACGTTCCGCCGCAGCTCGGGGACTGGCTGCGCACCCCGGTCGACGGACCCACGCGCGCCGCCGCCGAACTCGCGGCGGCGCTGGTGATGCGGGAAGCGGGCCGCAGCTGGCCGAACCACCCGGCGGGTCCGCAACCCAGCGTGCGGGACGAAAGCGCCTGGCTGAGCGCCATGTCGTCCGCGTTCGCGAAGTCCCGTGTCGTGCGGGAGGTACGCGAACGCGCGCTGGCGGAGGCCGGGCGCCTGTCCTGACGGTCAGGGCTTCCCGAGCTCCAGCGTGGCGTTGTGCAGCGACGAGTACATCGGGTCGGAGGTGAAATCCGGCCGGGTCTCCTCGCCGAGGTAGACGTCGATGTGCCGGTCGCCGCCGAGGCCGGGGGTGAACTCGTCCATGATCCGCCAGGAGGCGGAACGCAGCTTGTCGCAGACGGCCGCGTCGATCGCCGAGCCGTCCTCCGCGGTGCCGCAGCCGGTGATCCGCAGTTCGCGGCCGGCGCCGAGGACGTTCGGGTCCGCGGCGGCGGAGACGAACGGCTCCAGCGGACGGCCGTGGCTGTCACGGGGCGCGTTGTCCAGCCAGAAACCGGTGTCGTGCGACCAGTTCAGGTAGCGGCCGGCGTGCCGCCCGCTGACGATGCGGCCGGTCCCTTCGGCTTCGACGGCCTGCACGAAACCTTCGGGGTAGCGCCCCAGAGGGTCGTCACCGCGTTCGCAGTCGATCACCAGGCAGCCGGTGACCGGCACGGGATCGTCGTCGTAGTGCGCTTCGACGGCGGTGTAGTACACGGTCACGTACCACCCGGCGGACGACTCCTTCCCGGCGTCGCCGCGGTCGATGGTGGAGGCCGCGGCGAGGGCCAGCACGACGGCCGCGAGGACGAGAACGAGCCTGTTCCGTTTCGGGCCGCGCCGGTGCCGGCTTGCCATCACACTCGCTCCAGTCGCTGGGTCGGTTCGGCTTCGGCCAGCGGATGCGGCACCGGCCGGGTCGGTTCGGCGGCGGCCAGGACCCCCGGGGGAATCGGCTGCGTGACACTGGGATCGAGCGTCGCCGGCGGGGTGGCCGGGCGCGGCGCGGGCGCGGGGACCGGGACAGGCAACGGCAACGGCATCGACGGCATCGGTATCGGCGGCGCGGCCTGGCCGTCTTCGGCGAGCCGTTCGGTCTTGGCCCAGCCGTTGCGCCCGGACAGGAGCCGGAACAGCGCACGCCACGTCGCGATGATGCCCAGCGCCAGGAACCACGGGTAGAGCAGCCCGGCGAACAGGCAGCGGAAGATGTTCTCGTCGCGGAGCCGGATCCAGTAGACCAGCCCCCAGAGCAGGCTCGGCAGCATGGCCAGCCCCACCAGCATCGCGGCCGACGTCGGCAGAGTGTCCACTGTGGCCACCAGTCCGCCGAGGGTGCTTCCGGTGGCCAGCGCCACCGCGGAGGCCGCGACCAGCCCGACCAGCAGCAGCGACATGGGCACGGTCAGCCAGGGCGAGAGCAGGTAGATCAGGAAGTCGGCGAGGCCGACGCCGCTGACGAACCTCGACGTGGTCAGCCTGCGAAGATGCCGGAAGCATTGCAGATTCCCTTGCGCCCACCGGGTTCGCTGGCGCAGCAACCGTTTCACGTCGGTCAACCCCTGCTGGGTGACCCACGCGGATTTCGTGTAGCGCACGCGGATGCCGTCCAGGTGCAGCCGCAGGCCGAGTTCCAGGTCCTCGACCAGGCAGGCCGACCACGGGCCGGGGTGGAACCTGGCGAGGACGGACAGCCGGGTGAACTGGCCGTTGCCGCCAAGGCCGACACTGCCGACCAGGTCACGCAACGACTGCGCGGAGTCCGCGATGGCGCCGAATTCCAGATCCTGGAGCAGCGCCAGCGTTTTGTGCCGGTTGTGGATGCGCACGCGGCATTGCACGGCACCGACCGACTTCTCCGCCATCAGCTCGGCGATCTCGTCGAGCATCCCGTCGCTGCAGCGGCCGTCGCCGTCCACGATCCCGACGATCGTCTGCTCGATCGTGCCTTCCCGGCGCGCGATTTCGAGGATGTAGCGGTACGCCGTGTTGAGGCCCTCGCCCTTGCCCTGCCGGGCCATCGGGAGCTCGCGGCGCAGCACGTGCAGCCGCGGATCCCTGATACCGGCCAGGATCCGCGGCGTCGCGTCGTCGGAGGCGTCGTCCACGACGACGACCCGGACCGGCGTGTACCGGGTACCGGTGGCCAGCGCGTTGCGCACCGTGTTCGCGATGACGCGTTCTTCGTTCAGTGCCGGGATGACGATCCAGAACGGCACCGGATCCGGCGTCCGGCGCACACTGCGTGGTCGTTGCGGCGACCGCCAGGCGAACACCGCCAGGACGAGGTTCTGCAGCGGCCACCAGATCAGGACGCCGACCATGATGGTGGCGATGACGGACAGACTGGTCTCCATTTCGCTACTGCCCCCTTTCCGGCGCGGGCGCGATTCGGACGAGAATCGAGCGAATGGCGAAAAGCAACAGAATGAACGCGGCGAGTGACAGCGGCAGCCAAATCCCGGCGCTCGCGGTGAGCCCCATGGTCGCCGTCGCGCCGACCGCCGGTCCGATCCGGATCACAGACATGTTCTCCCCCAAGAGCTAGAAGTGCTCAAATCCTTGTGTGCGAAGGATTGCGCGTGATGCGTCCGGGCCCCCCGGCCGGTCTCGCATCGTCGAGTACGACGTGAGGAGCCGCGTCCCGGTTCCCTCGATCGGGTGAGGTAATTCGACGGGAACCGGACAGAACCACTCTGCGTCGCACCGGGCACAGCGCCCCGCACAAAGGATCTTGCGAAGTGCGCGGAGTCGCCGAAAACAATATTCGAACCTTGGGGGAGTAATGGTTTGGAATGAACAAGGAACCCGGCCGCGGGTGTGGCTCGTGATGGGGACCCGGCCGGAGGCGATCAAACTGGCGCCGGTCGCGGAGGCGATCGAACTGGCGGGCCGGATGGAGCCGGTGCTGGTCGCCACCGGGCAGCATCCGACGATGGTCGATCAGGCGCTGGAGACCTTCGGGGCCCGCGCGGACGTCACGTTGCCGCTGCACCGCCGCGACGGTGGCCAGCCCGAACTGCTCGGCCAGATGCTGACCGGCCTGGACGAGCTGGCCGAACGCGAACCGCCCGCGGTCGTGGTGGTCCAGGGGGACACCACGACCACGCTGGCAGGCACGCTCGCCGCGTTCTGGCGCCGGATCCCGGTGGTACATCTGGAAGCGGGCCTGCGCTCGTTCGATCTGGCCGCGCCCTTCCCGGAAGAGCTGAACCGGCGGCTGGTCACTCAGGCCGCGTCCCTGCACCTGCCGCCGACCCCGGCCGCGGCGGAGAACCTGTCGCGTGAACTCGTCGCCGCGGAGCGGATCCTGGTCACCGGCAACACCTCGGTGGACGCGATCCGCGCCATCGCCGACCGCGGGGCGGTGGACTACCGCGACGAACGGGTCGCCGCCGCCGTGGAGGCGGCCACCCGTGGTGAGCCGCTGGTGCTGGTGACCGCGCACCGCCGCGAATCCTGGGGCGAGCCCCTGCGTCAGGTGCTGCGCGCGGTCGCCGAACTGGTCGCCCGGCATCCCGGTGTACGCGTGGTCCTGCCCGCGCATCCGAATCCGGCCGTCCGCGAACTGGTCGGCGCCGAACTGGGCGGCGTGTCTCGCGTGGTGGTCACCGAGCCGCTGCGCTACGACGAACTCGCCGGCGCGCTCGCGGCGGCCACACTCGTCCTGTCCGATTCCGGCGGGATCCAAGAGGAGGCGCCGACCTTCGGCGTGCCGGTGCTGGTGTTGCGAGAGGTCACCGAGCGGATGGAGGCCGTGCACGCGGGCTGTGCCCGGTTGGTCGGCACCGACCGCGAGCTGATCGTGCGGACGGCGTCGGAACTCCTCACCGACCCGCGGGCCCGGGCGGCCATGATGAGCAACGGCAACCCGTTCGGCGACGGAAAGGCCGCGTCGCGCACCGAGCTCGCGCTGGCGCGGTTGCTCGGCCTGACCGCCGAGCCGGTGGAGGAATTCGCCGCGCTGCCGGGAGGTGTGCTGGTATGACCGGGAAACGGAAGGGACACCGGCGCCGCCGGACACCCGCCGGGCTGAGGTTCGCGGCGCTGGCCGTCGTCGTCGCGACCGGGCTCGTGACGCTGGTCGTGTACACGCGCCCGGCCAGCGCGATCCTCGCGTCGCCGGCGGCCGCCCCGGTCTCCCTCGGCGACCGGCTGGCGCTGGGCAGCGAGGTCGGCAGCCCCGGGCCTGGCGGGAACCGCGCCCACCGCACGCTCGTGGTCTACGACGCGGGTGAGCGGGACGCGCCGAACCCGCCCGCCGCCGCGGACGAGGCCGGAATGGCCGAGGCGCACGCGATGCAGACCGCGAACCTGGTCTCGCGGGCGGGCAGCTGGACGATGCGCGCCGCGGCCGATTACCGGGCGGGCGAGATCGGCGGATACCAGGCGCTGGTCTACGTCGGCTCGATCAGCGAGGCCGCGCTGCCCGCCGCGCTGCTCGCGGACGTGGCCGCCGCGAAGGTGCCGGTCGTCTGGATGGGCGAGAACATCCATCGCCTGGCGGAACACGACCCCGGTATCACCGCGCGCTGGGGATGGACGCCGGTCGGCCGCACCCCGACCTCGCCGACCGAGGTCCGCTACAAGAACGTTCCGCTGGAACGCAATCCCGAGATCGGCTCGATTCCGTTGGTGCGGCGGGAAAACCCCGCGGTCAACGAAGTGCTCGCGGAGAGCGGGACGGGCGGTGAACCCACGCCGTGGGCGGTGCGTTCCGGGACCTTCACCTACCTCGCGGAGGCGCCGTTCTCCTACGTCAACGAGGGGGACCGGTACCTCGCCGCCGCCGACATCCTGCTCGGCACCCTCGCTCCGAAGACCGAGGAACGGCACCGCGCGCTCGTGCGGATCGAGGACATCGGGCCGCGTACCGACCCCGGCCAGATCCGCCGGATCGCGGATCTGCTCGGTGGGCAAGGGATTCCGTTCTCACTCGCGGTCTACCCGTACTACGCGGACCCGCACGGCGTCGCGAACGGCGGCAGGCCGACCTTCGCCCGGCTCGTGGACAGCCCGGCCCTGGTCGACGCGCTGCACCACGCGATCCGGCGTGGCGCGACGATGATCATGCACGGCTACAGCCACCAGTTCGAGGAGCTGGCGAACCCCTACGGCGGGGCGAGCTCCGCGGATTACGAGTTCTACACGGCCATCGTGGACGAGAACAACCACGTCGTGGAGACCGGGCCGGTGCCCGGCGATTCCGCGGAATGGTTCCGCGGGCGGATCGCCACCGGGCTCGGCGAGTTCCGCCGGGTCGGGCTGCCGGAGCCGGAAGTGTTCGAGTTCCCGCATTACGGCGGTTCCGCGGTGGACTACAAAGAGGTCAGTTCGCATTTCGCGGCGCGCTACGACCAGGGCAGCTACTTCGCGGGATACTGCCCGCGCGGCGCCTGCGGTTCCACCTCGACCGTGTCGTACCAGACCAAGTACGGTCAGTACTTCCCTTACCCGGTAAGGGATGTCTACGGCGCGGTGGTGATCCCCGAGAACCTGGACCACGTCGCACCGGAGCCGTTCAACCAGCATCCGGCCCGCCTGCCCGCGGACCTGCTCGCCGACGGCGCGAAGTCCAAAGTGGTCCGGGACAACGTGGCGAGCTTCTTCTTCCACCCGTTCCTGCCGCTGGAGCACCTGAGCACGGTCGTACTCGGCCTGCGGGCGCAGGGATACGAGTTCACCACCGCCAGCGAGGTCGCCCGCGGTTGAGCGTCCGGCCGGCGCCTCCGATCAGGGCGCCGGCCGCCGCTCAGGCACCGGTGACGTGGATGTGGGCGATACTCCCGTCCGCCCAGCGGAAGCCGAGCCGGTGCCCGGCGAAGTCGTAGACGACCGTGGCTTCGCCGTTGGCACGGTTCACCCAGCTGTTCTGCGGAACGGCCCCGTGCGCCCGCACGTAGGCGTCGACGGACCCACGATGCCCGCCGAGGTCGAGCCCGGAGATCAGCCGGTCCGCGGCCGGGCAGACCGCGACGTCGACACCGATCCTCGTCACCAGCCCCTCGAGCGCCTCGAGGTAGACGCCGTCGACGCTCGGCTCGTCGGGGACCAGCTCGCTCCGCCGGACGGTCAAGCCTGGGAAGAGCTCCCGCAGTTCCGCGCACGCCGGGGAATCCTCGGGCCTGCCCAGTGCGGCGCACATCGTCTCGATGACACCGGTCAGCGGCGTCCCGGGAGCGGGAAGCGGATCGTCCGTGGGTTCCTCGGTCTTCAGCGGTGCCGGCCGCGGGTCCCGGCCGCCGAAGCCCGCCACCCGGTCCCAGATCCAGTCCGCCATCGAGTCGGCGACGGGCTCGTCGGGCCGTCCCGCCCGGCGTTTCACCAGCTTTCCGAACGCGACGGCGACCAGGTAGGTCCCGGCGTCGTCGGTCATCACCTGGTCCCAGACCTCCTTCTCCGGCCAATCGGGGTGCGCCGCCTGGTCTGCCTCGATCTCGGCGTTCATGGCGAGGATCTCGGCCGCCGACATCAGGCGGAACGACTCGGTCCAGCCCCAGGTGGCACCGGAGCCGGGCGGCTGGCCGTCGTGCCAGGTGAGCAGCTCCTTCGCGACCATGGAGCCGACCCTTTCGTCGCCGTCGGCCAGATCGCCCGCCGTGGCTCCCGGCCGCAGGCTGTCGCGCAGCTCGGCGGGCATCACCGCGTCCAGCGCGGCCAGTGCGGAGTCCAGGTCGATGCCGAGCTTCAGGTCGCGGATCTGCTGCCACGCCATCTCGAGCGCGCCGGTGCCTTGGATATCCGCCAGGGTGATGTCGTCGCCGCGCGCCTTTTCGACGATCCGCAGCATCGTCCGGGCGGTATCCACCAGTGTCTGCAACAGGTCGTCGGTCGGATCCGTACGCAGCAGCCGAAGACCGAGTTGTTCGGCGTCGTCGAACCGGTACTGCGCCAGGTACGCGTAGCCGAGCAACATGGCGACCCACGAGTCCGCCGCGTTGGCCCGGATGGCCTCCTCGGCCGCGGGAACGAACCGTTCGGGTGGCGCGCAGCTCGCCAGCAGGTACTCCGCGCGTTTCGCCAGCGCTTTGGGGAGGTCGTCCGGCGCCGTCCGCGCGCACAGCTCCACCGCCTCGTCGAGTTGCCGCCACCCGGCCTCGTGCAGCCCGGAACGCGCCTGGGTGTTGCCCAGTTGCATGCGATCGTCCCAGTCCTCGTGGTTCCGGCCCAGCACGGTGCGCGCCCAGCGCAGCGCCTCGTCGTGGTTGTTCTCCGCCGTTTCCAGATGCCGGAGCGCACGAGCCGCCCAGATGAACTGGCTGTCGTGGCGACCGGCCACCCGGAGATAGAGGCGCCGCGCCTCGTCCGCGTCGCCCAGCGACTCACGGTGATAGGCGAGCACCATCGACGCGCTGCTCCGCTCCGGCTGGGCCGCGAGCACCCGCGCCGCCAGCTCGGCGACCCGGGGATGCGTCGGCTGCGCTTCGAGGAGTTCCCAGGCCAGGTCGAGGTCCCGCTCGACGGTGTCGCTCATCGCATGCCCCGCCTGACCCGGTACGCCCGGAGCTGGTCGAAGGTGCCGTCGTCGACGCCGTATTCCAGGACCGGTGCCACCTGGTCGAACCAGGACGTCGTGGACGGGACGATGTCGCCCACCGCGGCCAGCAGCGCGTCGGTGGTGACCGGCACCAGCTCGTTCCTGTTCATCGATTCGATCATCGCCTTCTGCAGCACGGTGGTCGTCAAGTGGCTGAGGTCGGCGCCGGAGAACCCCTCGGTCGCCGCCGCGACGGCCACGGCGTCGACGTCCGCGGCGGGTTTGCCAGCAAGGGCACCCTGGACGATCGCCGCCCTGGCGACCGCGTCGGGCGGCAGCACCAGCACGGTCTTGTCGATCCGGCCCGGACGGCGCAGCGCGGAGTCGATGTCCCACGGCCGGTTCGTCGCGGCCAGGAAGTAGACGCCGTCGTTCGTGCCCGCCATGCCGTCGAGCTCCTCCAGGAGCTGGGTGACGAGCATCCGCATCGCGTGCGAACCGCCGCCGCCGGAGGTACGCCGTCCACCGAGCGCGTCGAACTCGTCGAAGAAGATCACGCACGGTGTCGCCGCACGGGCGTGGCGGAACACGCTCTGGATAGCCTTCTCGCTCTCCCCGATCCACTTGCTGAGCAGGTCCGCGAGGGTCACGTGGAGGAAGGAGGCGCCGAGATCGCCGGCGATCGCTCTGGCGATGAACGTCTTCCCGCAGCCGGGCGGGCCGTACATCAGCAGCGAACCACCCGGCTTCTGCCCGAACGCGGCCGCCAGCTCAGGGTTGCGCAGCGGAGCGAGGAACGCGGTGTTCAGGTGCTGCTTGACCTCGGCGAGCCCCGCGACGTCGCCCAGCGTCACCTTCGGGCGCTCGGCGTCCCACAGCGACGCCGACACAGCGCCTTCCTGGTGGTCCTCGTCGGCCGGGGCAGGAACCGCCTCGGCGGGCGGCGGGTTCGAGGCGCGCAACCGCGTCGCCATCAGCCGGGCGCGCAGCAGCCGGACCCGCCCCGGATCACCGCCGTGGGCCTCGAACGCCGCCAGTTCGGTGGCGGCGCGTTCCGGCTCCCGCTCCAGCAGAAGCGTGACGAAGTCCTCGCGCAGCGCCAGATTGCCGGGATCGGCTTCCACCTCGCGCGCGATGACCTCGACGAAGCCGTCGTCCGGATCTGCCTTGTCGTCTCTGGTCATGCGGTTCTCTCTCATATGAGCCGTGGCCATGTCCGTCCGGGACAGAAAAGCATCCCTTCGATCGCCGGGGCACCGGGGGTGGTCCCTGTCAGGGGTGAATTGGGGGACGGTCCCTGATGTGCGCCTGCCTCGCCGGATGGATCGTGGCGTGGTGACAGCAAGGACAACGGAAACACCCCAGCCCGTACCGATCGAAACGCTCGACCGTGCGATGTTCTTCGGCGGCAACGCGCCGATGGAAGGCGTGCTGAATTCGCTGGCGATGGAGCCTTTCATCACCGGTGCGCAGCCGCACTCACGAGCCGCCGAAATCACCGAGGTCTCCCCGGAGGCGACGCTGCTGCCGCCGGGAGTCGACGCGGATCTGACGTATGAACTGGACGGGCGGCACTCGCACCTCGCCTTCGGACCTGATTGGACACTCGTCGCGTTGCGGAGACGTGCCGGCGCCGCGACCGTATGCGTGTCCGCCACCTCCGGCGACCTGGCGGACGAGGTGCTCGCGGCCGCTGTCCGGACCGCACGGACCGGGACGCCGGGGGAGTCGGCCGTACCGGTCGGTTTCTGGCACGTGCAGGGCTGCGGTGGCGCCGGGGTTCGTGCGCCCAGGACGATGGATCTGCCGCCGTGGCAGGAGATCCGCGGCAACTACCCGCGCTCGGCGGTGACCGCGCTAGACACGCTCATGACGGTGCGGCCGCAGGACGTCACCGGCAGGCTGGTGCTCCTGCACGGCCCCGCGGGCACCGGCAAGACGACCGCCGTGCGCGCGCTCGCGCACGAATGGCGGGATTGGTGCCAGGTCGACAACGTCCTCGACCCCGAGGTCCTGTTCGCCGATCCGGGTTACCTGACGTCGGTGGTGCTCGGCGAGGAGCGGGCGGACAAGCGGAAATGGCGGCTGCTCATCCTCGAAGACTGTGACGAACTGGTCGGCGCGGACGCGAAACGCGACTCCGGGCAGGCACTGTCCCGTTTGCTCAACCTGACGGACGGATTGCTCGGTCAAGGCCTGGACATCCTCGTCTGCCTGACCACCAACGAGAACGTCGCGCGGTTGCACCCCGCGGTGGTCCGGCCGGGCCGTTGTCTCGCGGAGATCGAGATCCCCCGGCTGCCGAAGGACGAGGCGGTCACCTGGCTGGGCGCGGGGGCGGGGATCGGCGCGGAGGGCGCCACGCTGGCGGAGCTGTACCGCCTGCGGGCCGCGGTTTAGCCGGGTTCGCCGTTCGCCGGATTCCCGGGGGCCGGGCTGTTAGGGTCCGGCCATGCGAGTGTGGTGGTGTGGCCTGGTCATCGGCGCGATCGCGCTGCTCGGCGCTTGCGGCGCGGGCGGGGTGGGGAAGGGGCAGGTGGTGCCCGCGACGACCACGACGACCCCTACGACTCCGACGACAGGCCTCGTGCAGACCACGACGCGGCCGCCGCAGACCCCGGCGACCACCACGACCCGGACGACGCCGGAGACGACGCGCACGACGACGACCCATCGCACCACGACCCACCGCAAGACGACCGCGAAGCGTCCGACGGCCCCGCGCTACACCGCTCCCCGGAGACGCTGACGGCTCATTGAGTCCGTCGATCCATTGAGGACAACTCGGTGGTTGCTTCGGCCGGGCCCGCCTCGTGCCCACGTCGCGAAAGCCACTTTCGGGACATCAGGCGTCGCGAAAGTGGCTTTCGCGACCCCCTTGGGACATCGCCGGGCCCCACGTCGCGATCTACCCCTGCCGACGTGTTGCGAAAGCCACTTTCGCAACGTTGAAGGTTGCGAAAGTGGCTTTCGCAACACGCCACCTTCGCCTTGACGACTGGGTCCCTTGTGGACAGTCGCACCATCCGCCCCATCCAGGACGCCGTCTGCGATCCTTGACGGGTGATGGAGAGCGCGAGGCGCGAGCTGGAGCGGATGCGGGAATCGCCCGATGCCTGGCAGGAAGTGCGCTACGAGCGTGCCAAGGACGGCGACGCGAACGCGGTGCGGCGCGCGAAGGTGTTGTGGGCGCTGCAATACGACCGCCGGCCCGGCGATCTCCCGCTGGTGCGATGGCTGGCACGCCAGGAGGCGGTGTGCCGTCACGAGGCGCCGTTCCAGGGGCTGAGCGAGGAAGCCGAGCTGGCCGGTTTCCTGCTCGCCGAATACCGGCAGGTCGAGGACGTGTGGCTGCACTGGGAGATCAAGGTGGCGAACTTCGACACCTGGTGTGGTTACGACCAGGAACACCTCTTCGCCACGGGAGTCCGGCGCACCATCGCCTTCGTCCGCGACAGCGGGCATGCCGACCGTGACGCCGTGCTGGAGCGTCTGCTCGACGAGAAGGGCAGGCCCTGCGTTTCCGAAAAGGACCTGACGAAGTGGTCGGAGCGCAAGCGCTCCCGATTCCCCGCCGATCCGGCCGCCGAGGACCAGCTCACCTGGGTCAGGCGCGCCCAGCTGACCGGCGACCGTGAACTGACCCGTCAGGAGCTGGACCGGTGGGCGGCGGGCCGCGAGCGGGACAAGGAGACCCTGGGCCTGCTCCGCCATTACTTGGCCGGCTTGGGGGCGTTCGCGGAGGCGGCGCGGGCGCAGCGCGAGAGCCTGGCGTTCGCCGGAAACGACTGGGACTCGGCGTCGGCTTGGCGGACCCTCGCCGGACTGGAGCGCCAGGCCGGCGACCACCACGCCGCCTGGGAGGCGCTGTGCGAGTGCCGCCGGGCCCTGGACGGCGTGTCCGGGTGGCAGGAGGTGGGGCTGGGCCGGATGTACGTCGAGGAACTGTTCCTGCTGGCCGGTTCCGCGGAGGGCGAGCTCGCCGAGTCGGTGTTCGCCGAGGCGGACCGTCAGGCTCGCGACATACCCGGCCTGTCCTTGGTGGTGCTGCAAAGCGCCGCCGAAGCGGCAGGCAAGGTCGGTGACCGGGCCAGAGCCGCGCACTACCGGAAGCTCCGCGACGCCGAGCGACAGCGCATCGACAACGCAATAGGTCGAGCCGGACGGTGAGGCCGATGTGCCGGCGCGGGTGGACCCACGAATCCGCGCCGGCACATCGGCCTCCGCGCACCGTCAGGCGCCGGGCTCCTCCTGGAGGGCACGCACCTCGACCTTGCTGCGCAGCGCACGCGAGGCCTGCTTGGCCCACTCGATCGCGACGTCGTCGTTCTCGGCCTCGATGATCCAAAACCCGCCGAGGTATTCCTTGGCCTCTACGAACGGGCCGGGGGTCAGCACGGGGCTGTCACCGGAGTAGTCCACCGTCGTCGCGGTCGACGGCGGCTGCAGACCACCGGCGGTCACGAACGCGCCCGCCTCCTCGACGGCGGTGTTGAACGCACCGACCGCGGCCATGATCTCCTGAAGCTCCGCCGGGTCCATGTTCTCCATCGTCGGCTCCTCGGCGGAGTCGTGGGGGAGGCTCAGGAAGTACTTCGTCATTGTCGTCTCCTCGTGGTCTGTGTCTGCCGGAAACGCTATGGGGAGGCACAGCGGTGACGCATCGGTCATCGTGACCCATCTCCGGCGACCGATGACCGGCGCAAGCCGTCAGACCAGGCCGGCCAGCCCGGCGCGGCCGGTGACGCCGAGTTTCGGGTACGCCTTGTAGAGGTGGTGGCCGACGGTCCGCGGGCTGAGGAAGAGCTGCGCGGCGATCTCCTTGTTCGTGTGACCGGTGGCGGCCAGCCGTACGACCTGCAGCTCCTGCGGGGTCAACAGGGTGAGCGGGCCACTGCGCCGGGGCTCGTCGCCCCGCTCGCCGAAGGCGGCCAGCTCGCCGCGGGCACGCTCGGCCCAGAGCTCCGCGCCGAGGTCCTCGAACGCGGACACCGCCGCCGCGAGATGGGCGCGGGCCTCGGTGCGGCGGCGCTGGCGGCGCAGCCACTCGCCGTAGACCAGCTGGGTCCGGGCACGCTCGTAGGGGCCGCCGTGCAGCTCCTGAAGCCTTAGCGCCTCCGTGTACAGCGCCTCGGCGTCATCGGCCAGCAGTGCCCGGCAACGCAGGGCGAGCGCGGTGGCGACCGGACGGTCGACGTGCTCGGCCCAGTGCCGGAGGGTGGCCAGTGGTTCGCGGGCGCGATCCGGCTCGCCGCAGCGCACGGCGGCCTCGACCAGATCCGGCACCGCCCGCATCAGGAGGTCACGGCTCGCGGGTCCCTGGTGCACCTTCTCGAGCCGGTCGATCGCTTCCTTGAACCGCCTGGCGGAAAGGTCGAGCATGCCGAGACCCCAGTCCGCGATCTCGGCGTTGACCCGGTGCCGGGCCCGGGCCCGGGGGAGCACCTCCTCGGCGAGAGCCCGGCAGCGTGGCTCGTCACCCGAGACGGCGTGGAGCCACACCTCCAGCGACCGGTGTGCCAGGCGTTCGGTCGTGTTCCCGAGTTCGGCGGCCACGGACGCGCCTTCCGCCACGCACGCGCGGGCGTCCGCGAACTCACCGCGGAACATCCGCGCCACCGCGAGTACGTTCAGGGTGTACGGGATCCAGCCCAGCGCCCCGGTGGCCCGCACCTGGGCCAGCATGTCCTCGGTACCGGCGGCGACGCCGTCGTCGTCCGCGATCAGGAGCCCGCCGAACCCGGCCGTGACGCGATGCATCAGGTCGTTCCCGCCGCCGCTCGTGGTGGTGTAGAGCTCGCGCATCGGCCCGACGGCCTGCTCCGGGCGTCCGGCGAAGAGCTCAGCCCAACCGAAAAGGGCGGTGACGACCGGTGCCCAGTGCTCCGGCGGGGCGAACCCGCGCATCAGGTCGACCACACGCCGCAGCAGGTCGTGCGCCGCTCCGTGCCGTGCGGCGTGCACGGCCTCGAAGAAGTTGAGCGCGGCGCGCTCCGGGTCGGTGTCGCGCACCAGCTCCGCGGCCCCGATCGCCAGCTCCGCATCGGCCCGCGGGGACGTGCGTTCGTACTCCACGGCGCCGCGTGTGTAGATGGCGTCGGCCCGGACCCCGGTGTCGGTGGTGAGCGAGAGCGCTTCGGCGGCCAGCCTGGCGGCGCGGTCGGCCTTGCCGGCATCGAACGCGGCCTGGCTGGCCAGGGCGATACGCCGGGCCTTCAGCTCCCGGTCGGCGCTGAGCCTGCCGGCGCGGTCGTAGGCGGCGGACACCGCCATCGCGCCGCCTCGGTGCCAGGCGCGCTCCGCCGCGCCTTCGAGTTCGGCGGCCACCGTCTCGTCGGGGGCCGTGGTGGCGGCGGCGAGGTGCCACGCCCGGCGATCGGCGTCGGCCTCTAGCGCGTCGGCGTACGCGCGATGCACCTCGATCCGCCGGTGCAGCGGCGCGTCCTGGTAGGCGGCCGCCCGGACCAGCGGGTGACGGAACGTGATCCGGCTGTCGATCCGGAGCAGCCGGTCGCGCTCGGCGGGCGCCAGATCGCCGGGGGTGCCACCGAGGGCCTCGATCACGTGCAGGATCGTCGCGAGCGGCGCCGCCGTGTCCGCCGCCGCGGCCAGGAGCGCGCGCTGGGTGGGTTCGGGAAGCTCGACGATCTGGCGGCGGAACGTCTCCTGGACGCGGCGGGTCACCGGCAGTGGGCGCACATGTTCGGCCGGGTCGGGCTCGTCGGCGTCGTGTGCCGCGAGCCGCGACGACCCGAGTTCGATGATCGCCAGGGGATTGCCGACGGACTCCGCGAGGACCCGGGCCCGCACCGGTTCGACGAGTTCCGGCGCGTGGTCGTGCAGCAGCCGGGCGGCATCGGCCGCGGCGAGACCGGACAGATCCACGACCTCGATACCGGCGATTTCGAACGGCGCCGACGTCTCGCGCACCGCGAACAGCATCGCGATCGGGTCGGCCACGAAGCGGCGGGCCGCGAACAGCAGCGCCTCCACCGAACCCTGGTCGAGCCATTGCAGATCGTCGACCACGCACAGCAGCGGGGCGTCCTCGGCCAGATCGGCGAGCAACGACAGGGTGCCGGCGGAGATCAGGAACCGGTTGGCCTCGTCCCCCTCGGCCAGTCCGAAAGCGCACCGCAAGGCCGTGGCCTGGGGAGCAGGCAGGGCGTCCAGCCGATCCAGGTGCGGAAACAGAAGTTGGTGCAGGCCGCCGTACGCCAGCTCGGAGTCGGACTCGACGCCCGCCCCGCGGACCACGCGCATACCCTCGGCTTCGGCGATCGACACGGCCTGGTCGAGCAGGACCGATTTCCCGATACCCGCCGCGCCCCGCAGCGACAGCACCCCGCTACGCGCGTCACGCGCGTTCGTCAGCAGACGCCGGATCCGTGCCAGCTCGACGTCCCTTCCCACCAGCGACATGCGGTCACCCTAGAGGATCCGGATCCGGCCCCACGGTTTGAAGACCGAGAGCACGGTGGCGAAGGTCAGGATGGCCAGGGCGGTGGCGGCGAGGAACGAGACGAACCAGATGTCCCGCAACGGCTGCTCGCCGGTGGAGAGCTCGGTGATGGGGTCGAGGAAGGCCAGCATCATCCCGCAGGCGACGAGGTTGAGGACCAGCTTCACCGCGACCCACCAATAGCGCAGGAGCGCCCATTTGGTCGCCAGGCCCAAGACGAGGCCGGTGATCAGGCAGACCACTCCCGCGGTCAGCGCCGTCAGGAGGACGGGGACGACGAAGAAGTCCGCGAGTGCCTGGTACACGACCGTGCGGTCGTCTCCCGCTCTCGTCCAGCCGATCGCCACCAGGACGACGGCGAGTACGTCGATGCCGATCCATGCGCCCGCCGACACGACATGGGTGACGAGGACGCTCTTGCGCAGCTTGGCCGGAACGCGCCAGCGGACTCGGTTCACCGGCGCCGGCGGGATGGTGCGGGGCGTGATGCGGGTGGTCATGGCCGTCCTTGTCTGCGAAAGGGGTTCATTCGACGGTGCGGGCGAGAATGCCGAGGGTGGCGCGCAACGCGGCCTCGGGCACGATCGGGAAGGGGATCCTGTTGCGGTAGCGCGGATCCATCCCGCTCCAGTCGCAATAGGACCGGACGAGGGTCCCGGTGCCCCGCGGTTCGAGCCGGTAGCCGAAGCGATGCCCGACCGGGCCGGCGGTCAGTGCGGTGAGGACCGTCCATTCGAGCAGGACGTCGGTTTCGTAGCGGGTGATGACCACGGTGACGTCGTACTTGCCGATCGGCGCGTCGCCCAGCGCTTCCCGGTCCATGCGCACGACGAATTCGTCCCCGGCCGCGCGGACGAGGTCACCGGTCGCGGACTGGAGCATGCCGGAGCTGTCGATGGCGACATGGCCCCGCGGATCGGTCAGGAGGGCGAACACCTTCGCGGGTGGCGCCTGAATCCGGCGGGAGGCTTCGACGCGATCGATGCTCATGACGCGTGCCAGTGCCAGTCGAAGCGGTCGTACATCGGCACGAAGCCGGCGCGCAGCAGGTTGTGCAGGGACGGATTGTGCTCACCGGGTCCCTCGGCCCCGGTCTCCGCGACGATCCATCGGCAGCCCTCGGCGGCGGCCGCGCGGAGGCGGGCGGCGAGGAGGGCGGTCTGGGCACCTCGGCCGCGCGCGTCCGGATGGGTGGCGCCCGCGAACATGTGGGCGCATTCGCCGGTGAAGAAGACGCTCCCGACCGCGACGATCCGGTCGCCGGCCCATACCGCGTATTGCCGCCAGTTCTCCTTGCCCACGAAGGAAGCGGCCATCTCGATCAGGTCCGGCGCGGTGAACCCGAAGGTGGTCTGCATGACGGTGGCCCACTCGTGGGCCTGCCGCGGATCGACGACGCCGGCCCGCCAGCCCGCCGGCAGCGCAGGAAGGTCGGCCGTGGCGCGCGCGGTCTCGACGTCGCGGCCGAGCTTGACGAACCGGCCGCCCTCGGTGAGGCCCAGTTCCGCGGCGACGCCCGCCCAATCGGGTGGCAGCAGCTGCGGCGCGATCATGAGCGATCCCCGCGCCACACCCTGTTCCCGGTAGAAGTCGCAGACGGGGAGCAGGTCGTCAACGGTGATGGGGCGAGCGGTGCCGAAACCCGCCCGGGCGAAGAAACAGCTTGGGTCTTCACGAATGGCCATCGCCCGCGCAGGACCGGTGCGCAACACGCCAAGCCCCAGCGCGTCCTGAAGCGGCGCCGGGGCGCTCGTGGCGAAGTCGAGGTAGGCCGTGATCTCGGTCAGCTCGGCGACATCGGCGGGGACGGTGGTCGTCATGGGTGGTTCCTGTCCTCGGGTCATCGGGCGATGGAAACGGCGAAGGGGGTGAAACCGTTGCGGCGCAAGACATGCGGAACGACGAGGATCATGGCTTCGGTCGCGCGGGCGGTGGTGACGTCGCCGAGGTCTTCGATCCAGCCGGGATCCCAGCCGAGGTCGCCGAGGAGCCCGGCGACGGTTTTCTTGGCCTGCTCGTCGTTTCCGGACAGGTAGGCGGTGGGCGGGGTGCTCAGCGCGCCGGGGGCGGTCATGACCGGGAACAGCATGGTGTTGAGGGTTTTGACGACGTGGGTGCCGGGCAGGGCGGCCTGGAGCTGTTCGGCCAGGCTGCCGCCGGGGTAGCACAGGTCACCGGGCAGGCCGTCGGCCGCGTCGACGGTGGCGTTGGAGACGTCGACGAGGATCTTGCCCGCGAGTTCGGCTCGCAGGGCGGTGAGCCGCTCCAGCGTGCTGTCGCCGGGCGTCGCGTTGATGACGACGTCCGCGCCGTGGGCGGTGGTGGCGTGGTTCCCGCGACGGCCGAGGGTCACGTGGTGACCCGCCGCGGTCAGCGCGCGGGCGAGGTTGGTGCCGACGCGGCCGTCGCCGAGGATGCCGATGGTGGTCATGTCGTGGTGCTCCTCGCGGATCGGTCAGATCGGGGAAAGGACGTCGAGCGCGGTGGCATGCACACCAGGGGCCGCGGCGAGGAAGTCGCGGCTGGCCGCGCTCCACGGTTCGCCGTCCAGGTCGGTGACGGTGCCCCCGGCCTCGGTGACCAGGAGGGCGCCGGCGACGAGACCGGAGCGGACGTCGGAGAACTGCCAGAAGGCGTCCATCCGGCCGGCGGCGACGTGGATGAGCTGCAGCGTGGCCGGTACGGACACGCGGACGACGAGGCCGGCGGTGAGCATGGCGGTGACCGATTCGCCGATCCGGCGGAATGTGTCGACGGTTTCGCCGGGCCGGGCCTGTCCCGTGCCGATCAGCGCTGCACCCAGGTCGCTCTTGGCCGACACGGTCAAAGGACGGCCGTCGAGGTGCGCGCCGCCGCCGGCGGTGGCGGTGTAGGTCTCCCCGGTCAGCGGGAGGTGCACGACCGTGAGGACGGGCCGGTTGTCGCGGACCAAGGTGGCGGTGACGGCCCAGTCCGGCATGCCGTGGACGTGGTTGATGTTGCCCTCGGCCGGATCGACGACCCACCACTCGCCCGGCGGGAGCGCCCCGCCCGCCAGCTCGTCCTCCGCCCACTGTGACCCCGGCCTCGCCGCCAGCAGCGGCTCGCGCATGACGGCGAGGACCGCCTCGTCGTTCGAGTAGATCTCGCCGACCACCTCGGCCAGGCTCACGCCCCGGGCATGGGTCGTGTAGCGGTCGCGCAAGGTGATCCCGGCGTCCTTCACCGCTGCGGTCACCGCGGACAGGAGCCTCGCGTCGAGGTCGGCGGGCATGACTGTGCTCATGGCGTTCTCCTTGGGATTCGGGCTTTTTCTGCCCCGTGAGCCCAAAGCTAGAGCCGTCGAGCATTAACAACAAGTGCATGTTCTGCACTTGTACAGTTACCGCCATGCAACTGGATTTGAATCTGCTCACCGCGCTGGACGCGCTGCTGGAAGAGGGCAGCGTGGCCGGCGCCGCGGCCCGCCTGCACGTGACCGCACCGGCGATGAGCCGCTCGCTGGGGCGGATCCGCAAGGCCACCGGCGACGAGATCCTGGTCCGCACCGGACGGCACATGACGCCCACCACGCGCGCGGTGGCCATGCGCACCGAGGTCCACGCCCTGGTGCAGCAGGCGCACAAGGTGCTGTCCGCTCAGCCGGACCTCGACCTGGCGACCCTGGAGCGGGTGTTCACCGTCCGCTGGCACGACGCGCTCACCACCGCCTGCGGAACCGAGCTGATCGCCGCGGTGCACCGGCAGGCCCCCGGGGTGCGGCTCCGGCTCACCGCCGAACCCGGCGACGACACCCCGGAGCTGCGCCGAGGCGAGGTCGACCTCGCCTCCGGCACCGGCCCGCCGTCCCTGCCCGACATCCGCCACCACCTCGTCGGGCACGACCGGCTGGCCTTCGCCGTCCACCCAGGGCACCCGCTCACCGAACAGCCCGTCACCGCCGAGAGCTACGCGGCGGCCGAGCACCTCACGGTTTCCCGGCGCGGACGTCTGCGGGACCGTATCGACGACGCCCTCGCCGCACTCGGCCACGAGCGCCGCGTCATCGCCTCCGCCCCCACCACGGCCACCGCGCTGCAACTAGCCCGTGACACCGACCTCGTGGTCACCCTGCCCGACGCGGTCACCCGCGCCACGCGGCAGCAACTCGGCCTGGTCACACTGGAGCTCCCGCTCGAGGTGCCCGAGGTGCCGCTGCATCTGCTTTGGCACCAGCGGCATCACAGCGATCCCGCCCACAGCTGGCTGCGCGCGACGGCCACCCGGATCCTCGAGGCCCTGCTCACCGCGGACCGTTAGCGGCCGGCCGGTTCGCGGCGTCGAGGGCTTCGTCGATGGTGTGGTAGAGCCGGAGCACGACGTCGAGACCGATGACTTCGATCGGTCTGATGACGGGGCTGTTGGAGTCCACGACGATGCGCAGCGGCTCGCGGAGCCCTTCGGCGTGGTTGTGGGCCGTCACGAGGGCGGCGAGACCGGCGGAATTGAGGAAATCCACCTGGGTCAGATCGACGACGCACGCCCGGCTGCGGGAGTCGTCGAGTACGGACAGGATCGCCTTCTGGAGCTCGGGTGCGGTGTCGTTGTCCACCTCGCCGGTCACCGTCACCAGGGCGTGCTCGTCCAGCCGATGGCTGCGGGCGTCCATCCCGGGCGGACGCGCGGTCGGCGACGGGATCGAGCCGACGAGGGCGTGACCGTCCTCGCCGGCCCGGGTCGGGTATCCCGTCATGGGCTTGCCCAGGACTGTGCCGCTTTCAGATGCGGGGCGTGGCCGCTGCTGCCGTCACGGTCCAGGGTCAGCTCCGCCCAGACGGTCTTGTACTCGCCTCGGTTGCGCACCCCCCAGGTCGTGGCGAGCCGGTCGACCAGGATCAGCCCGCGCCCGCCGCCCGCGTGCGGTGTTCCGATTCGTGGCTGGTGCGAGGAGGAGTCGTCGACCTCGATGAGCAGCCGCTTGCCGTCGTCCCTCAGCTCCAGCCGGCAGGCTCGGGGCGCGTCACCGTGCCGGTTGGCGTTGCTGACCAGTTCGTCGGTCACCAGCACCGCGTCGTCGACGGTGAGGCCAGCAGATCGCGGACTCCGGAACGTACGTCCCGGCCCGGGGTCGCTTCCAGGTCGTAGGCCACGTCGCAGGGCTTTGCCTCATTGCGCGGAGAAATCCCCGGTCGTGTCGACATCCGTCCCACCCGCCTTCGGTCGTAGGCGACAAACTCGGACACATCGCGCAATGAAGAAGAGATACCCAGCCGTGACAAAGGCAAACCTCGGGCCGAGACTGGCACCCGTCCTGGATTTCGGGACAGGACTCAGGAATCGTCGTCCTCAGAGGACAGTAAACCGGACTTTTCGGCCCGGGCCACCACCTTCTTGACGAACTCGATCGATCCGCAGTCCTGGTCGAGCAACGCGTTGCGGCGCGAGGCCCACGCCGTACCCAGATCCTGCCGGACCTTCTCGCTCACTTCGGTACGCGCCGGGTTGAGAATCGTCTGCTCTTCCTCGCCGATGTGGTGCATCAGCGCCTCGGCCAGCTTCTCGACCGCGTCATCGAACTTCTGGGTGTCGGTGCCCTTGCACTCCAGCAGGTTCAACAGCGCCTGGTTGCCTTCCGCGTGTTCCTCCTCTCCGTGTTCCTGCTCGTGTTCGTCGATGGCGTCCTTGCGCCGCAGGGCGGGATAGACGTCCTGTTCTTCGGCCTCACCGTGGGCGATCAGTGCCGCCGACAGCGCGGCCCGGGCCCCTTCACGGTCCGCGGTCGCGTCCCGCAGATCACGGAGGAGCTGTTCGAAGAGGCGGTGATCGTCGAGGATGAGGTCGACGACGTCACCGGCGACAGGGCGGGGAATGGTCACGGCAGTCATATGTCGAGAATTCCCGTGCGGCGGCGGTCCGGCAACTCGGGGCACGGTCGCGGGCTTGCCGATTCCGCGGTGGCGAGCACTCGGGCTGCGGCGCGCGGACCCGAACGTACTTCCGCACGGCGTGGGGCGCGAAGCCACACTAAGCCCTCAGGTGCCGCTGTTTCTTTACGTCGTAAGGTTTCCGTGCCAGCGGAAGGGGTCGTCTTCCAGCGCGGAGCGGTCCCAGTTCCCGCGGTTCGCGGCGGCTTCGTAGGTGCGGTGGAGGAATTCGGCGACGGTGCGGTCGGGGTCGGGTGCGGTGCGGGCGGCCTCGTACGGCAGCAGGAACTGCTTGAACTCCGTGCTGAAGTACGCGCCGTCGGGGCCGATCGGCTGATCGGCGAACCCCTCCGGTTCCGGGTAGGCGTAGGAATAGAAGGCGCCTTCCTCGCCGCCGCCGGGCCAGAACCCGCAGCTGGACAGTTCGCGGGAGTAGCCCTCGACCATGACCCAGTCGCCGCAGTTGGGCGCTCCTCCGGGATGTGGCGGGGCCGTCCGCCCGGAGAACCGGGTGCAGGCGAGATCCATGGCTCCCCAGAAGAAATGCACGGGACTGACCTTGCCGACGAAATGCGACCGGAACTCGCCGATCACCCGGTTCGCCTGCAACAGCTGGCGCCAGAACAGGGCGGCCGCCTCGCCGTCGTAGGAGGCGTGGGTGTGGTCCTCGGCGAAGGGGATCGCGGGCTCGACCTCGTTGGGGTGCGGCCGGATCGGCGCCTCGATCCCGAGCCGGTCGAGCGTGTGCATGATCCGGGCGTAGAACTCGGCGACCGGCATCGGCCGGAGCGGGAAGCTCCGCGTGCCGCCGTCGCTGCTGCGGACCTCGAGCCGGTGGCCGACGAAGTCGAACTCGATCTCGAAGGCCCCGGCGCGGTAGGGGATGGCCGAGGTCGTCAAACCGCGCGGGCTGACATACAGCGTCACCTGCCACCAATGGTTGACCAGGGGAGCGTGCGCCATGCGGATCTTGCCCACGATCTGGGTCCACATGTGCAGGGTCTCGCGGGTGGGGGTCCAGTCCGATACCCGAAGGCTCGGCCAGCTCGTTGTCGCGGGGCTGGTCATCGGTCTCGCTTCCTCTCGGAACTAGGCGGTGGTGGCGGGCGTGTTGAGCAGCTGTGTCTCCCAGGCGAAGGCGACTCCGGTACCGCCTTGGTGCTGCGCGGCGATCTCCACGAGCGCCGGGATGGTCGCTTCGCGAGCCCAGTCACGCTGCAGCTCGGCCTGGACAGCGACCCAGGTCATCGGCACCACACCCGCCTGGACCATGCGCCGAACGGCCATGTCGTGCGCTTCGGCCGACACCCCGCCGCAGGCATCGGTCACGACGTAGACGGCGTAGTCGTCGAGGGCCTGGATCGCCGGCATGGCAACGCAGATCTGGTCGATGGCGCGGCTCACCGAGGCGGGCCGGACGGCCATCGTCGCCGCCGCTCCCGCCCACGTCGCCGCTGTCCGGCGATACTTCATCGGTGCGCTCACCGATGCCGAGCTCGATGTCATCGGGCCCGCGCTCGAACGGGCCCTCGACCGGCTTCCCGACGACGACGGATGATTCAGGCTCGTTCGATCATCCGGTCGCGAACAGTGCCGAGTTCATCGCTGGTGACGCCGGCGCTGAGCAAGTACCGCTCGACATCGAATCCGTCGAGGGTCGCGATGACGGCCTCTTCGGCCGTGGTGCCCCGATCCGCGAGGGCGGCCTGGATGGACGGCCCTTGGTCGGCGGTTCCCATGGCTGCGAACAGGGCTTTGAGGCCTTCGGCGGACATGATGTAGTCCGCGGCGATCGCCTGGGGTTCGACATCGGCCAGCGCGAGCAACAGAAGAGCGACGAGCCCGGTCCGGTCCCGGCCGGCGCCGCAGTGGAACAGGACACCACCGGGATCTGTGCGGGCGATCGCCTTGATGACGGCCGCGCAACGCTCGGCCTTGCGCTGGAGGAAGACGGGGTAATAGAGCGGGGAGCCGTTGAGCCGCTCACGGTTGACGTGCTGCCAGAACCCGATGTCGTCGATGTCGTCGAGCGGGACTTCGATCCGGTCGACGCCGGTCGGGATGGCGGGACCTTCCGACGCGGCGGCGAACTGTGCCGAGCCCGCCTGTGCCGTGAGCGGCGTTTCCGTAGGCCGGATCTCGTCCGCGTTGCGGAGGTCGATCACCGTGCGGACACCGCACTCGCGTGCTCGGGCCCAACCCGTCTCCGTGACGAAACGGAGGTCCGCCGCCCTGAAGAACGCTCCATGACGCGTCGTGGCACCGGATTTGGTGGGTAGTCCGCCGAGGTCCCTGGTGTTGAAGAAACCCTCCCAGGCCACCGCTCTGCTCGTGCTCATCGTCCGGGCGCTCCCTCGTCGATCAAGCCGGGTCTGTGCCACTAATCATCGAGGTAGCGGTATCGCTTGTCATCTGACGAGATGAGCACCTGCCCTTGGTGAATCCGCCACTCACTCATGCCGTCGGCCTCGTGGCTGGCGAAGAACAAGCCTCGGACCAGGTCGTTGTCCGGGTCGGACGCGGGGAGTCGCGCGATGCTTCCGAGCTGGCCGAGTAGCCAATCAACCGCTTGTTGCCGGATATCGCCGCCGTAGAAGACGTAGCAGGTCCAGTTGAAGGGTTCGCGGGGCAGGCTCCAGCCGCGTGTGTAGAAGCCGTCGTCGTGCGCCGAGATGATCTCCTGGATGGCGGCGAGTTGCTTCTCCTCGCACTCCAGCCATCCTCTGACCGACACGTAGACGCCCATGGCCTGTCCCCTCGTGCGTGCTCCAGCTACTGAGGTTCGACACGCCGATTTCTCAAAAGTAGCAAACGAAAAACCGCCCGACCTCGGCGAATCTGCCAGGTGGGCGGTGTTTCGTACCGTGGACCGCCGGGGGAGCTTAAGTGCAATACGCAAAAACCCAGGTAGAAGCGCTGGAGTCGCTTCGCTCCGGCCGGAGGGCACTCGAACCGTCGTTGACGGGGCGACCATCCGCCTCGAAGGGGCACGCTGCTGAAGGTCGAGCCGTCGAAGCACGGCCCAGTCGCCGTCGCGGCCAGGGCGGTGGCCGCCGGTTGTGGAAAGGGACGACGGCCGAAGACCGATCCGGGCAGCAGGGGCACGACCTGGAGAGACTCACACGGCCTCGGACTGCAGCGCAGTCACGCCCGCCGCAAGCTCGACCGTGCCAGCATGGGCGGCGATCTGATCCCGATCACGTAGGAGGAAGCCGAGAGCCTGTGGCCTCTCTCCTCCACGTAAGATCCAGGACCGATACGGTTGGCGGTCCCGCTCACCGAAGACACCGCGGCGCGGGGCCGGTCACCCAGGGGGACAGATGAACGAGACGCTGGACGAGACCGTCGTGCGCATCATGGCGGAAGTGGACACCACCATCGCCGACGGCGACAGCATGTTCGCGGGCAACAACATCGAGCACTACATGAGCGTGTCCAAGGACGCGTTGCGCGCGGTGCTCGCCGCGCTGCACGTCACCGGACGGCCGGAACCCAAGCGAGTGCTGGACTTCGGATGCGGCTACGGCCGGGTGATGCGTTCGCTGCGCGCCGCCTTCCCCTCCGCGGAGCTGATCGCCTGTGACATGGACCCGGCGGCACTGGCCGCCTGTGCCGAGGCGTTCGGCGCACGGGCGGTCATCGGTGCCCCCAACGTCGACCACATCGAACAGGTCACCGGCGTGGATCTGCTCTGGTGCGGTTCGGTGCTCACCCATCTCGATGCCCCGGACTGGGGCCCGCTGCTGCGCTACTTCTCTCGCGCGCTGGCTCCCGGTGGGGTCGCGGTCGTCACCACGCATGGCCGCCGGATGGCGATGCGTGCCGAAGCGGGCAAGGACTACGGACTGGACGCGCGTGCCACCGACCGCATGCTCGCCACGTACAAGGCCTGCGGGTTCGGTTACGAGAACTACGACGGCAACGACGGGTACGGCATCTCGCTCAGCTCGCCCGGCTGGGCGGTGCAACGCGCGCTGGAGGCGCCCGACCTCCGCCTCGCCGGCTACAACGAGGCCGCGTGGGATCGCCATCAGGACGTGATGGTTCTGACCAAGGACGCCAACGCGACACTGAAGGCCGACCTATGAGCGACGACTCTGGAGTCCGCTCGACCTGCGCTGCCTGCGGCTGAGTTCGGGGTTCCGGCAACTGGACGCCGAAGGCCGGATCCGCGCCAACCTCGGTTCGGTTTTCCTGCTTTGAAACATCGCGAGTCCTGGTCGGCCTTTCCCGCCCCTGTTCAAGTCCAAGTCGGTCCGGACCGGGTGACCTCCCTGCTCGAATGGCAGACGAGCTGAGCCGCGATGCCCTGCGCAGTGACACCTGGTCGATCTCCGAGCTAGCGGCAGCCACCGGTTGCGATTCCGAGAGAGCGTTTTCAATAATCCGGAGCGGAGGCCCGGGTTGATGTCACTGGATCTTCTCGTCATCGCAGTCGACATGTGCGACTCAAAAATATGTCGGAGTGTGAATGCGAGGGTCTTGCTGGATCTCGTAGATGCCGGCTTCGATTTCTATCGAAGCTGCCCGGATCCAATCTTTCCATTCGGGAGGCCATCGAGTATTCGTCGTCCACAGTATACCCTCCAGTGACACGTCATTCATATTGAGAGCCGACAAATCTTCTCCCGAGAAGTTCGTCATGGCCTCGTTCAGGTGGTCTATCGCGGATGCGAGCGCGGCTGCGAACGAGCGATCCGGGGCATGTGTGCGCACAAAGTCGAGGTCGTGCCTCAAAGCGATGGTCAGTCTGGGATCGTTGCGTGCGGAATTGAAGGCCTCGTTGAGAGCGAGTTCGAGGATGGTGAGTCGGCGCATTCCTTCGAAAATTTGGCGCGTGTGGTTCTCTGCGGCAACGAGTGCTTGCGTCAGTGCGTTGATGTACTCAAACCCTCGGTGGAGTGCGTCCTGGCTGGACTTGCCGATGTTCTCGACAGTGATCAAGTCCACCTGTCGACGAACCTGGCGTTGGGCTTTCTCGAGTTGCTCTGACGTTAGCAACATTTCCCTGGCCAGACTTGACAGAGACGCCCCTGTCTCGAAAGAGAGTTCAAGACCTCGGACGGTTTGCAGTGCGTTGTCGAGAGTCGGTTCGATGGGGAGTGCGAACATGTTCACGGCGTCATTGGATTTCACCCTCGCGGTGAGATCGATAGCGCGCTCGATTTCTGTGAGGGCGTGGGCGCGCTGCGCGAAGACTTGTTCAGGCTTGTGAGCCTGCGCAGCGGTGCGGACGTCGGCGAGTTCGCGGTGAGGTAACAGTGCCCGGGCCTCCAAGCGTCGGCCGGGAGAACTCCCGACCAGGTTCATCGCGTATGTGGCGACCAGTGACCCGGCCACAGTCGGTTCAGCGAGTTCGGCGGCGGATTCTCGGTCGGGCTCCAGTAGGGGCTTCGGCGCGATGGCGTCTAGCCCAGCCTCAACGTCAAGCACTTTCGTGAGTGCCTGATCAAGGCGCATTGCTTCGCCGACATATTCGACATCGCGTAGTCCGGTGTCAAGGTCGAGGATCTCGCTGAGCGCCTCGTCCAGAGAGAAAAGGCGGGACTCGACCCACTCGTTGAGGATCTGCTCGTCGTGCTCAGGGCGAGGGGTTCCGGTCATTGGTCTCCCCCCTGTTCGCGGATGTGCGTTGACAGTGCGCGGCGTGCCTTCTTGAGGTTCGCACGAACCGCGGTGGGCTCGATAGCGAGTTCGCGAGCGATCTCGGTCGGGGTGTACCCGTAGATAGTCCAGGCCATGACCTGTCGTTGGCGTGGCGGCAACAAGCTCAGTAGTCGAACGACTTCCTGGGTTTGTTCCCAGCCTTCGATTCCTGTCGTGCGCAGCAACGGCGAGGGGGTGGGAACCTCTTCGGCGGGTTCCTCGACGGCCGTCATCTTCCTGATCAGAGCACGGGAAGCAACCCGGTACGACCATGCACGGGGATGGTTGATCGTGCGCCAGCGTTGGTAGGCCTGGGCCATCGTGTCCTGGGCGATATCCGCGGCGTCGCTCAACCGAGCTCCCTGTACCAGCAGGAAGCCGGTCAAGCCTTTGACGTTCTCGCGATAGAAGGCGCTGAAATCGAGTTCGGCTTGGGTCGCTTCTAAGCCGAGAGTCGCTGCGCCTGATCGAGCTGGCGCCTCGGCCCAGTCAGGATCGGTCATCGTCGTCCTCTACGAGCTCGGTCGGCAGGGCGCTGATGCGGATCCTGAGCCGGCTGCCGTCGTCGCGAATATCGTCGAGGGCGATCATGCCCTCGGGAGGAAGGCGTGCAGCGAGGACCTGCAAGGTCTCCTGATGCCGTCTGTCGTGCGCTGCTCGCAAACGGAGCCGCAGCGCCAGTGCGGCCAGGGAAATCAGCGTTCCCACCAGGGCTGATACGAAGGTCAGGGTGGGGGACATCTGGTTCTCACCGCTTTCTGAAGGGCTGTTGACAGAGTTAAGAGGCTGCGGCGGGGTCGAGCGTGAACCCCTTCCGTGATGTTTTTCGTGACATCTCATCCGAGGCTGGTCTGTCGCAGGGGGCTTCGAATCGACAAGGTGAGTCTTCACGCGCGGTCGGTGTCCGGGTTTGCTCCAGCACCGACCACGCGCTTGCGAAGAGACGATGAGTGTCGATGGCGGGAAGTGGATCGATCCGCCGCGTACCTTCGAGTGATCATCGAAGATCATCGGCCAAACGAAAAAACCCTCCTTGATCTGCGTAAGTTCCGCTGATCAAGGAGGGTTTCGTATTGTGGAGCTAAGGGGACTCGAACCCCTGACCCCCTCACTGCCAGGTTCCGGCATGGCGCTGACCTGCGGTTATCGAGAACCCACTGGTCGGCTGGCGCAGTTGTGCTCCGTTCGATGCGGTCCGGTGTCGGTGGGCGCTGTTGTAACCGACGTCGTGCTCCAGATTCTGCTCCAGGAGATTGGTGTGAGAGTCCCACCGCCGCTAGCGGCCGTGGGTAATCACCGCCGCGGCGGACCCGAGGCCTTGTCGATGGTAAGCGCAGACGCCAGCCCTGCGGGTACAGGTCGGCGCGCTTCGGGCGGCCAGTTGAATCCGTCGTCGGCAAGTCGTACACGCAAGCTCGCCTGGTGCTCCAGCAGCGTGCAGAGCCGCGACCTCGGTGGCCTAAGGCCGGCAATCGCCGGGATCAGTAGGGTCCCGAGTCGCAGCACCGCCTCGACGCGGCCGCCCGGTTCGAACGTCAAAGCCAAGGATTGCCTCCTTGCCGTAGGCCGGTGGCTGTGGCCATCGTGATCACCCCGCGTTGCATCTGGCATCGAGCGACGACGATGACATGGGCGCCGTCGGGGTTTCGTATGCCGGGTCGTGCGCTCGGCATACGGCTCGTGGCTAAAGGGTGACGGCGGGGAACCGGGAGACGGGGCCGAACTGAGTGAAGACGCTATCGAACTTCACCAAGACCGCGTTGGCATCGCATTCTTCGGAGGCTCAGCTCCACGGGCGTGGGGCACGCGCTTTGTAGGCCGACGCACGTCAGGTCGGCTCGGTAGTAACTGCCGTCGATGTTGTTCGGAGCCCCGCCGCATCGTGGGGCTTCATTGCGAAGTTCTTGATCCGAGTGATCTTCGCGATGGCTTCGACGACTTCTTGAGACGGAGCAGCGATTCCTGCGATGTCATGAGCGGCTGCAGCCGAGCTGGAGGCCCACAAGGGCACCGGTGATCGGTACTTCGCGTTCCGTCGTTGGTGATGTGGTACTGGAATACGCCTGTCGGCTGCGCTCCGATCTCCCAGTCATAACGGGGCAGCTTGACGTACTCGGTCGCATCCCAGAGGCCCGACGGGACGTCGCGACGATAAGGGCACGAGTCGCATGGTCGCGCTGCCGGTGCCCTCAGTCCGCGATGTCCTTAGCGGGTGTCGATTCGCGTTCGTCGGACTGGGTTGCCACAGTGGTCGCCTCTTTGCGTGCAGCATATTCATGGCCGCGGTGTCGGTCAGCGCACAGCCACGATAGTGTCACTTCCCAAGCTGACCATCCGGGGGCGACAGACGGGCGCCTGGTGTGGCATCCACATAGGCTCGGCCTGAAGTCCGAATCGGCGGCGGCAGAGCTTGATGTTCGTCGGAATTCCGGCCTGGTGCCCGCTGCGTCGGAGCGGAGTTCGTACTCGACGAGTGGACGCGAGAACCGCTTATGGTGTGACTGGCGCTACTGAGTGGCCTGTTCCCCTGCTTCGAGCGCGGCGAGGATCGCCGGCAAATCGGGTAGCACTTCGTCGTAGACGGCGCAGTGCTGCTGCTCGGCTCGTGCGCCCGTGCGTCGAAAGCACTCGAGTAGTTCGCGCAACGCGGGTGGGGTAACCACTTCGACGATCCGTGCTGCTTGGCGGCATTGCTCCAAGTCTTCGGCGGAAGGCGACTTGCCCGCGACGACCGTGCTCCACAGGTCCACGTCCATGCCGATCGGTGTGATCGTGCGGCCGGTGGCCTGCTCAGCCCGTCCGATGATCCCGATTCCGTCCGGGTCCAAGTCGCACCAGGCGGCCAGCGGAATACCCGGGAACTTCCCGATGAAGCGGTGTACGAGGTCACCGGTGTACCCCTCCGCCCAGATGACGAGCCACCGCCCGGCGACGTCGGTGTTCTTGCAGACTTGTTCGAAGTTCTCGTGGTTCTCCACCAGGAGCAGGCCGCGCGGCCGCGCATCGATGACGTCCGCCTTCAGGAGCTCTCGGAGGGGGAGGGAGATCCAAGGCATGGCCAGCTGCGCGAGGGCGACGGCGACTCCGTCCACGACCCAGGTGAGCGGGCCGCGCATCTGGATCGGCTTGTCCCTCAGTTCGACGGCCTCCTCGAGTGATTTTCCGATAAGGTTCTGGAACGCCGCCTTGGACCCCGCAGACCACCGTTTCGAGCTGTCGAGTGCGGTCGTCGGCAAGCTCTGCTCGGGGATCGGCTTTCCCTTGTCGACACGTTGGTAATACACGGCTGCGACGCGCAGAGCCGAGTTGTACGGCTTCCAGTGCGCCGAGCCGGTCTTGGTTCCGGGTGGTACTACGAACTTGTCTTCCTTGCCCAGGGAGTTCAGCAAGAGCAGTTCGTCGGTGAGCTCCGGAGTGTCGGCTATCGCTTCCGCCAGGGAAGACCGGGCCTGGAGCACTTCGCGCCGTTTGGCGATTCGCCGGAATCTGGCGCGCCCGGAGCCGGTAATGATGCTGCCGCCGGTTTCGATGAGCAGCCGGCGCAGGCCGATGCCCAGCGCTCCCGCGCGGAGTACCCGGTCGGCCACGGTCAGCTTGACCTCACCTCGGCGACGGCAGGCTTCTCGGCCGAAGAGGTCATGGATGTCGTTCCACTCTTCGTCGGTGAGCTCGGGGAGCCGAAGGGGTGACGCGAGTTTCCCGTTGTTGTGCAGCCGTTTGCGCGCGGCGGTGCAGAACTGCTTGCCGCCTGCCGACGCGGCCCATCGGGCAACCTCGGTGGCGACTCCCGGCGATAGCGGTGTCCTCGCCGCCGAGATGTGTTCAGGCAACGACGTCATCATCGGTGGGTACGGCGAGCGGGTCGGGCAGGCGATGGTCACGTTTTCCGTCCCAGATGAACGGCGTCGCCAGGACGCCTTCCTGGCCGGGATCCCGGAACAGCTCGTAGGTGGCCACTCCCGGCACTTCCGCGTGGAAGCCCCATTCATCGTGACTGGCCATGACGAAGTCCAGATCGAGGTCGGTGAGCAGGCCCATGCAGTGGCCGCGCATCTCGGCGTCGATGCCCGCGAAGGCCTCGTCGAGGTAGACCGGGTGCGGCGCGGTCGGTCCGAGCGCCTGGTAGTGCGCCGCAGCGGCGACAAAGAGCGGGAGCTGCAGCATCACGGCCTTCTCACCACCGGACCCCTGCTGGTGCATGCCGTCGGTGAGGGCACGCCATGGCTCGTCGGACTTGCGCGCCCGGATCCGGAATCGGCACCAGCCGCGGTAGTCGAGCGCCGCGCGCAGCCGCGTCTTCCAGTCGCCCGGTGAGTCCCGGTCGCGAACGGTCTCCACCCGCTTGACGAGGAAGTCGATCAACTCGGTGCGATTCTCGGGCGCGAGGTAGCGCGGTGCCTGGCTGTCGAGCAGGCGTAGCGCGTGCGCTGTGTCCTCGCCCGCCTCCGGATCGGCGTCCCACTTCAGCTCCATCAGCAGGCCGGACGCGGTCGGGCGCTGACGAAGCAGCAGATTCATCCGATCGACGAGCTCCAGCGCTTCTCGGCGACAGCTGCGCAGGTGCTCACCGACTTTGCCGACGAGGACCTTGCCGAAGAGCTCGCGTTCCCGGTCGTCGAGCAGCGTGCGCCGGGTCTCGATTTCGTCGCTCAGGATCTCCCGCATTCGCGTCAGGTCGTGGTCGACCCCGTTGTAGGTGATCCGTGCGAGGAACAGCGTTCCCTCGTTCTCGCCCCACGGTCGCCAGTCTGCTGAGCCGACACCCTGCTGGAGGTCGCGGAACTTCTGGTCTACGGAGTTGCGCGCGGCGTTCTGCGCTTTCTCCGAGTCGTCGACCTCTCGCAGCAGATGTGCGGCTCGCCTGGCCTCGTCGACGGTGCGGGTCAGCGTCGGTTTCTCCGCAGCTGTCGCGAACAGCTCGACCAACGTGAGGAATCCGTGCGTACGAAGCCGGTCGAATCCGGCCACTGCGGCGGCCCGTTCCGCCTCCCGCCGGACGCGGTCCTCTTCGAGTCGGCTGAGGTCGTTCTCGGCCGCGCCGACGCGGTGAGCGGTTTCGGTGATGACGTCGCGCAGCGCCTTGGCCTTCTCCTGAATCTCGGTCAGCGACGTCCGCGCGGTGTCGAGTTCGCGGAGGATCTCGTCGACGTCCGCGCCGACGAGGTCGTCCCGAGCCTGGAACTCTTCTCTGGCTTCGGCGGCGAACTCGCGGGCTTCCTGCGCCGCTTCTTCGTGGCGTCGAAGCGCGGCTCGCTGTCGTTCGTGCCGCTCGCGCACGGCGACGGCGACGGAGCGCAGATCGAGGACTCGCTGCACCTGCGCGACCAGGGTGATCACCGCTTCGCGGTAGCTCGTCAGCGCGGCTTCGAGCGCCGCGAGCGCGTTCTCGGCGGGATCGATCTGGTGTTGTTCGGCGAAGACGTCCAGCTCGTGCTGGACAGCGCGTGCTTCGTCCCGACGGGCGTTCCACCGCCGTTCCGCTTCCTGCGCTTCGGCTTCGGTGGCCGACGCCAGTTCGAGGGCGTTGTCGAGCTTGCCCCGGGCTTCGCGGACAGCTCGGTCGTCTGGCAGGGTGCTCCGTTCCTCGTCGAGCCGGGCGAGTCGGCGTTCGATCTCCTGGCGCTTCTCGAGTAGCTCGTCGAGCACTGTCTCGGTCGCGGTGTGCCGCTGGGCCAGGTCGGCCAATCGTTGCCGCCGCGCCGTTTCGCGCGCTGCGGCACCGATGTAGGAGGCGGTGGTCGAGGTGGTGCGGCCGTGCAGCGGGCCGATCGACCAGCTGCCGGACCGTGATACCCAGGTACCCGGCGGCTCCGGCTCCCCGGCCTCGCGGAGGCCGATACATCCGAGCAACTTGCGTACAGCGTCTTCGGGAACCCCGCCGCTCGGCACCGCCGTCAGCACAGACGCGATACTGCCGCCGGCGAGCGCGACGCCTGGACGCACCACTACCTCGAGTGTGTCGTGCGCGAGCGCTGTTCCGTCCGGCAATACCCACGCGTCCAACAGTCCTGCGCCCTGGAGTGCCGCCTCGGTCCCCGCACGGTCTTCTTCCGACAGACCCTCAGCGAAGTCGAGCAGCTTCCAGAGAGGTGCGCCGGGCAGCACCGGGGTGCGGTCGCGTCGCGCCACGGCCGGTGCCGGTGGCGGTTCGTCGTGCCGGCTTTCGACGAGGTCACGCTCGGCCGCGATCGCCGCCAGCTCGGTGCGCTGGGTGCCGATCGCGCTCTCGACGTCGGATTTCGCTGCGAGCAGTGCTCGTTCCGGTGCGGTGGCGATCGCGAAGACGGCGGTTTGGACGGAACTGCTTCCGGGTTCTCCCGCGGTCTGGACGAGGTCGATGAGCTCAGCGGCCATGCGGGGGTCGACGGTGATCTCCCGGCAATCGTCGATCCACGAGAGCACGGCGTGGGTCACCGCCTCGACTTCGGCGTCCAGCCCGGAACGCCGGCCCAGCACTTCGGCGACTGTGCGTGCGCGGCGGGCGACAGCGTCGTCGCGGGCCGACCCGGCCTTGTCGACGGCGAGGTCGGCGTCCGTCACGGCGCCCCGGAGCACCCGCACCCGCGCGGCCGCACTGCGCCGTGCGGTCACGACGGCGCCGAGGGAGCGGTCCACCGCGTTCGTGTCGGTCCAAACGCGTTCCGCCTGCATCTCGTGCTCCAGCCCCAACCCCGAACGCTCGGCCTGCGCGGCGGCGTTTTCCTGGGCCTCCGTCGCTGTCGTTTCCTCTTCCGCGAGCCGACTTTTCGCGGCATCCAGCTCACGCGTCACCTCGTGGTGTTCCGCGGCCACCTCGCTCAGGTTGTCCTGTGCTGCTGCCGCAGCACGCTCGGCGGATTCCGCTTGCCGTTCAAGCTGAAGCAGGACGGCGTGCTGTTCGATCTCGGGACGCTGCTCAAGCGCTCGGATCCGGGCACTGGCCGCGACCGCCTGGAGGTCGAGTTCGTCGCGTTGCCGGTGGAGTTCTTCCTGAAGGGCGGTGGCGGTGGCCAGTTCCCGGTCGGCCGCCGTCTTTTGCCTGGTCACGTCGTCGTAGGTGGTCACGGAGCTCCGTACCTGCGCGGCCGAGCGCTGCACCACGTGCCGTGCGTACTCGCGGTATACACTGAGGAAGAGGTCGATCGCTTGGCTGCCCGCCTCGATGCGCGCGAGGTCATCCTGGTCGATCGCCAGCTCGTCGAACCCCCGAGCCAGCTCGTCCACCATGCCTTCGTCGACCGGTGGCAGCGCGTGGGTCAGCATGCTCGTCAGCTTGTCGATGCCGAAGTTCTCGCTGAGTTTCGGCCGTCTGAGCGCGATCAACAATTCGACCAGCGCGTGGAAGCGCTCCGGAGTCGTACCGAGGAGCCGGTCCGCGACGATCGCGCGGTACGAGGCCGCGGTCGGGAAGACGGCTTCGGCGCCGAGCAGTTCGGCCAGCCGCGCCTGGTTGTGCGGACTCCGCTCGGCGTCCAGCAGCGAGAAGTCCGCTCCCGGTCGCAGAGACGTCGTGAAGTACCACGACTCCGGGGCGCCCGGGCGAGATCGCTGAGAACGCAGACCCGCGCCGATCGTGCAGTACTCGGGAGAGCCGGACTCGGTCATCCGGCCGTACTCGCACCAAACATAGCCGATCCGGTGGGTCTGGTCGCCGAACAGCAGGTTGTCCCGCATCGAGCGCGCCGCCGTGCCGAACGGGTCCAGGCGCCGGGCCGTGAGGTCGGCGTCGAAGAGGAACGGGCTGGTCACCTCCAACACCTTCGTCTTGCCGCTGCCGTTGCGTCCCTTCAGGATCAGGCGCCCGTCGTGGAAGTGGAACTCCTGCTCCGCGTACTCCCAGATGCCGATCAGTCCGAGCCGCAGCGGCTGGAAACGGTCCCGGTTGGGCACTGGCGGCCGGCCGGCCAGCAGGTCATCCAGGTGTCGCCCGGTGTGCTGACTCTCAGCGTTCGTCATCGGTCTCCTCCCGCGTCGTGGCCTCCGGCCTGACCGTGGAGACCGCCGGGTTGCGGTACCGGCCGAGCAGCGGCAACACGGCGACGCCGTCACCGTCGGGCTCGACGAGCCGAAGCATGGTCAGGATTTCCAACGCCGTCGTGCGCACCGTGGCCGTGCTGACCGGTCGGCCCCCGATCGATTTCGACACCGCCAGGACCCGTTCGGTGACGTCCTCGGCGATGATGTCGAGCCGGTGCCCGGGCACGTGCGAGGAGTCAGGTACGCCGGGCTCACGGGCGAGTGCGTCGGCGAAAGCGAGTGCGGCGAACGGCGCCGTCCGCTCCCTCGGGAACGCGAGGTCGGTGAGCTCGTCGTCGATCAGCGCGGCACCTTCCTCCCGGACCTCGACCACCCCGCCGGTCACGAGTTCGAGCTGCTTCCGGAGCTGGAAGCGTTGGGCCTGGAAGTAGTCGACGACGTCGTCGGGAAGTTCGGCGAAGTACATCGCCGGGGTGTCCACGAGATAACGCTCGATCATGTGTCGTCGCCTGCGGTTGCGTGCCTCGGGCGTGTCGGGAACAGGTTGGATGGTGAGGCGGTCGGGCGTGCCGGCCCGGCTCGGTGCGACCGGACTGCTGAGTACGAGGGCCGCCGCGCGGTGGTTGACGTCGTAGAGTGCGTTTCCTTCCCCGTGCACGAAGCCGTCTTCGTCCCGCTCGGTCGAGGAGCTTTCCCGGGTCGGGGAGAGGACTCCCTGATCGATGAGCATCCGAACAACCGCGACCAGGTCCTGGCGCGATCGGAACCGGTCCGCGTCGTACCGGAGCGTGCCTTCGCGGGTCGAGGCGAGCAGCGCCACCTTTTCCGCGAGCTCGGAGATGACGGTCTGCTCCCCGCAGTCCTCGAGGACGGCGAGGATCAGGCAGTACAGCACGCAACGGGCCTGGCTCGGTGCATCCGCCGGGCTCACCGGCCACTGCTCGGGGACCTTGAATAGGCGGACGATGTCGCGGTTGACGATCAAACGCCAGCCGAGATTGCGGTCGAACCAGTCTCGCAGCGCGGATTCGTGCCGGTGCACCAGGGCGATCACCGGGCCGTCACCTGCCGTGCCGACCAGAAGGGGCCGCATCAGCAGCGTCCGGACCCCTCGCCGGAACTCGTCTTCGTCGGTCCCCGGCGTCGTCATGTCCGCTCCGATCGCAAATCGTGGACGGTGAGCTCGTAATCGACCGAGGACAGCCACCCGTCTTCGGTGCGCAGCACTACCACGGTCGACGTCTCGGAGCCCGCCAGACGCACTTCGAACCGGCCGTCGCTGCTGCGTGCGGTGCGTGTCGCGCTCGCGAGCGCCAGCTGGAGACAGCGCAGGACGAACTGGAACTGGACGCGCGAAAGCAGGGGGAGTGCGGACAGCCGCATCGGGCCGCGGTCGGCGAGCAGGCGGACGGCGGACTCGACCGCTCGGTCCTGTTCCCGCTGCCGGGCGGCGAGGTGGGCCTTCGCGGCTCGGGGATCAGGGACGGACTGGGGCCGCCCACGGGTGGCCCGGGGCCCTTGCGCACGGACCCGGACGTCGACCGGAGCCGACGCACCCTCCCACCAGCTCTGCCGTGGGCGGACTTCGAAGCCCAACGTCGGGTCGTGAGGGACCCCGAGGTGCCGGGCGGAGTAGAGCCCGAACGCTTCGCGCCACAGCCGCGTGCGTTGCCCGGCATCGTCCATGCCAGAGAACCATCGAGCGAGGGTCAGGAGGTCCGCCTTGCGGTCGACCCGGTGGAAGCGCTGCTCGTTGAGCCGACGCACGATGGTCACGATCCGGTTGACCGCGTCCACGGCTCGGTCCTGGAGCGTCTCGGCCACCGCGGGGCGGTCGTGATCGCCGAAGAACCAGCGCCGGAGTCCGTGCCACTGCTCCTTGAGCTGCCTGCCGTCGGACTCCACGACCTGCTCGAAGTCGACGCCGAACTGGGGAGCGGCCTCCACTCGGGCGATGTCGGGAAAGCGCTCGGCAAGCCCGGCGGTTTCGATCTCGATGATCGCCGTGGTGATCGGCTCCGTGTATCGCATGAGGGCGAGCACGAAGGTCTGCAGGTATTCGACGACGACCTGCTTGTAGTTCAGGAAGATCTCTTCGTTCAGCGTCGTGCCGACGTCGAGTGCACGGTTCAGGCCCTGGATGAACTGCTTGGCGTTGCCCGACATCGGCTCGAAGGCGTGGTAGACCCGCTGCAGCGCCCGGTAGACGTCGCGGACACCGGCGCTGCGGCGCTCGGCCGGTGAACTGAGGCTGGTGCGGAGTTCGTGGAGCGCGGCCAGCACCTCCGGCAGGAGCGACGTTTGTAGGGCGCCTGCTGTCCCGAGCTCTGCGTCGATCCGGCTCAGGTGCTCGTGGATCTGCGTTCCGGCCGGGGTCAGCTGGTAGAGGTAGTCTTTCCGGAGATACTCCTGGTAGGTGCCTTTCCGCTGGGTGTTGTGGCTCCGGTCGACATTGCCCCAGACGTAGAGCTGGGCCAGCATCGCGGCCACGTCAGGCGGTGTCGCGTTCGCGTCGCGTTCGGTCAGCCTGGCGGTGAACCTCTCGGCGACCAGAGCCGTCGGCAGGTGCAAACCCAGCCTCCGCTCCTCCTCCTGAAGGATGTCGAGCACCAGTCGGTAGAACGGCGCGTACGCGCTGAGGAGGTAGCTCACCTCTGGCATACGCCCGGGGAGTCCCGTGTCGGCCGTGGGGGGCGAAGTGAAGGGGACCGACTCGTTGAGTTCGACGTTGCCGAGCGCGAGCTCGTCATGCACACCTTCCACCGCGCGTCCCCTCCGGCGGTCCCCGCCGCCGTGGCCGTTCCGGCATATCGTATTGTTTCTGCCCATCATTATGCGTGGTGTGAGCAGAAGATCGTTTCCGGGTCGTTCGAAGGGAGTCCGAGTTGGCTGTGGTTCGTCGCTTCCCGGAAAACGAAGATCGACTGTGGCCGCATATTTCGGCGATGATGACCCGGGGCGCCGATGTCGTGCTGGACGCGTGCGCGCCCCTGCGTTTGTGGAAGGCGGACGAGCAGGAGTGCGCGGAGCTCCTGCGTTCTGTCATTGGACTCGGTGCGCAGGCTTTCCTTCCGTACCAGGCGTTGTGCGAGGTGCGGCGGCTCGCGCCCGATATCCGCCGTGACACGATCCGCGATCTGGAACGCGACGGCGCCAAGATACTGGACAGTTTCGAGCAGGTGGTGTTCAGTGCGCACGCGTCGCGACCACTTCGGACTGGAACCGGACGGTTTTCGTGATTTTCTACTGAAAGTGGCCGAGGCGCGGATATCTTTAAGTCAACTTTTTACCAAGCGGAAAGTCGAATACGGCGAGTCGGCGCGCGCGGCGGTGGAGTTCCTCGGCCGCATTCCAAGGTCGGCATTGAGGGTCGGGGAACCGCCCGGCGAAGTCGAGGCGGCCCGGCGGGAACGGGTCGCCGGGCTGATGATCAGGTACAAGATTCCGCCCGGTGGCGCTGTGAAGGGGCACAACAGGTCGTGGCCCAACGGCTCAGTGACTGCCTGATCTGGCTGGAACTCCTGGACGATGCACGGCGAAGGCGCCGGGACATCATCTTCGTGACGGCCGACCACCGATCGAACGGGGTGGGTCGAGCGGCACCGTGACGGTACCTGGGAAACCCACCCGTTGCTCGTGTCCCGCATGGCTCGGCTCCGAGTCGGGTTCACCGTCGTCAGTGTGCGGCAGTTCATCGACGCCTGCCTCGCGCAGCCTCCGGGATCCGAGCTCCGGACGGCGGCCGGTGCCGAGCAGGACCGCTGTGAGGCTGTCCGTCCCTTCCCGTTGTTCACTGACTGGGCTGACGACGTGCGGTGACCAAGGCGCGAGGCGCCAGAAAATGGCCACGTTCGGGGTCCCGTCGGCTGTCAGCCGGCTCGGCCGGTTGCTCGTCGTTTCGATCGCGCAGCCAGTTCTTCGCTGCCGGCGCGGGGCGACCAGGCCACCCTGATGCTCACGATGGGGCTCGGTCGAAGGAGCGCCGCGATCGGAGGCCGTTGCGCTGCGCTGCCCGAACTCCGCCGGTGGGGTTCGATGCAGTGGTGATGAACCCACCGGCGGTCGGCTTCCGGCCTGTGTCATCGCGCGGAGAATGTCGTGTCGGTGGGTTCAGGAGCAGAGAACGTGCGCTTCCTACGTGGTCCTGCCCTTGACGTCAGTGAACTTCTTGGTGCTCAGCCATTTCGTTTGCGAAGCCTGGCTTGCATGCTCGTCTGTTCGGCCGCGCCGCGCATCGCCTCCACCATGATCCTCAGATCGTCGACGGGAGTCTCCTTCGCCGCCGGGGAATCGATGAGCAGGAGTCTGGGGTGCCTGCCGACCCCTGCCCGGTGGCCGTGGGCGATCAGGGCGATGGCCGTCGCGAGCTTCAGCCGAAGTTTCTCGCCGTTGGTCACTTTGCCGTAGCCGCTCTTCGTACCGCCTTTGTGGACGTCCATGTTCGCGTTCCCCTTGAGGGAAACGCCGGTGATGTTGTCGGCACCGAAGCTGCGTACCAGGCGCGCGATCTCCTAGGATACTTCGTTGAGCAATGGGTCTTGGTCGCGTTTGAGCCATGCTGCCGTGACTCGGTCGGCTGCTTCCAGGACCGCGCTCCGGCTCACGGCGACCCCGTGCTGCGCCGGTATCGCGCCCGTGTCGATCGGGCCCGGACTCCGCATGCTGTCCAGCGCGCCTTCGGCACGGGCGAGATCCAGTTCGGCCTGGAACCTTTCGCGGGCTTGCGCTGCGCTTTGCTGAGTGGCCAGTGCCGAGGCTTTGGCGTCACGACGTTGCTGCTCTGCCTCTGCCAGGTCTTTCGTGAGTGTCTCGACCGCTGCGGCGGCCGCAGCGGAGGCTTCCAGGAGGGCGTCGAGGCGTCGCCGACGGGTTCCTCGTCGATCGTCGTTCAGCTTCTTCGGTGGCTGAGATCAAGTCCGCACGGGCGTGGTTCTCGACGTCGGAGGCGACGACGACGTTTTCGTCGAACGCGTCGAGGTCGAGTTCGGCCGAGCAGAGCGAGCAGGCGTGTTCATGGCTTTCCGCGGTGCGACGCTTGTCGGTCACCGCGGACGAACATCGCGGGCACTTCGTCGGTATCATCGCGTTGAAGAACCGGCGGGCGAGGGCGTCCTCCACCGCCGTGTTGCGACGCGCGCGTTCGACCCCTATCTGGTCGTCGACCTGTGCCGCCGTGGTGCGGGCCGTGAACAGGCGTACGGAGATCTCGTGTGCCGGTTTCGCGGAGTCGGCCACTTTGTTCGTCGCCGCGACGTCGACGTCGACCTTGCCGAACGACGCGAGGCGCTCCAGGGCGGACGTCACCCGCAGCTCCGCATCGGCGAGGGGGCCCTGTGCCACCTCGGTCGCGATCTGTTTCCTGGACGCCGCCTGGTCTCGTGCGAACGTGATGGCTTTCAGCGCGGTCTGGGCCTGTGCCCGAGCCGGCGCCCAGCGCGTACCGACGAACATCTGCAGCATGCGGATTCCGAGAACACCCTCGTTCCCCACGGCAGGGTCCAGGACGTCGGCGTGCACGGCGAGCCTCGGCCGTTGTTCGAAGCCCGCGCCGGTCGGGCCAAGAATTCCGTCCGTGGAGTACGCGGTGCGGATCCAGGCCCGTTAGATCTGCTGTCGCTGCGGACGACCCATATCCCGGACAATCCAAAAATCCGAAAAATTGACATGCCGGGCTGGGTGTTCGAGTGCTTGCCGCACCCGTTCTGACCCGGTAGGCGGGCTATTGCAACGACTTGATGAACGCCCGCCAAACCTCAGGTCGGAACGTGAGTTCGCCGACGTGCCGTTCCTGCGAATTTCGTACGTGGACCGCTTTTTCGGTGATGGCTACTTCGACGCAGTTCGGGTCAGTTCTCGGGTGGCAGTGTGAACTCGTGAACCACGCCAACTCGTCGTGATCGCAGTCGTCGATGTGCTGATTCGCTCCGGTCATTAGGCCCCTCCCGACCTGCAGTGCTGGTCGGAAGCGCTGGCTCCCGGCCGGGCACTCCTTGAGTTCCGGAGTATCCGATTCTACTTGGCCGTCGCAGGAGCTGGCGGAGGAATCCCGATACGTTGCGTGAGTCGATTGGGCCAAAGAGGTGAAAGAAGAAGGTTCGATCGGTTCACAGGTCGATTTTTCGGCGCACACGGCCCAACGCGTCTTCGAGATCCTCAGGGAGCGATGACTGTCCCGATCCTCGCACCTTGTCGAACCGCTGACGGTATCGCTCGACTTCTTCGGCGTCCCGTTGGATGAGGAGTGGGTGCGAGGCCTGATCGAGGTAGACGAGCGGTCTCTCTCGATCGTCGTCGAAGGTGAAAAGAGTGAAGGACGCTTGCATGCCGTCGGTCACCCCGTTGGCGAACGCGGCGATCTGGATGGTGACGTTCGGCAACTTGTCGATTTCCAGCAGGTGGTCGAATTGACCGCGCATCACGTCGGAAGTGCCGATCGAGCGACTGATCGCTGCTTCGTCGAGCACGAACCTGGCCTCGGGCCCGTCGGGCTCGGTGAGGAGTCGTTGCCGCGACGAGCGCATGGCGATTCCGTGCTCGATGTCTTCGGCGTCGAGCTCGAACACCTTGCCGAGGCTGCGAACGTATTCGGGCGTCTGAAGGATCCCGGGCACGAGGAACGACTGGTACTGGTACATCTTCGCCGCCGCGGCCTCCGTGGCGATGAAGTCGATCAGCTCGGGGGAGGCGTACTCGCGATAGTCGTCCCACCACGCCTTCTCGCGGGCCATCCTGGCGATCTCCACGATCTCGCTCACCGTTGTGGGATCGGTCACATTATAGAGATGCAACAGAGCCCAGAGGTCGGTGATCGACACGCCGACGGATCCCGTCTCCATGCGGATCACCTTCGACATCGACCAGGACAGAGCGTCGGCGACCTCCTTCTGGGTAAGCTTCCTGACGCTGCGTCGCCGCCGTAGTTCGCTGCGTAGTTTTCGCTGCGCAGCCACCGGGTTACGTCCCCTGGGCATGAAGGAACCCTTCTCGCACTAGGTTTCAATGAGCCGGACGGCTAGCATTGCGCCACATGGCCGGTACGCGCCGGTTGGCCGACGGCTATATGGCAGATTGGGGTCACCGTAAAGGAGTACCACTGAGTACCGCCCGGTAGCAACCGATCGGGCGACGGTCACATGGATCGGGATACTGCCTGTGCGTGATCAAGGACGTGACCGCGTCAATCCCATGACTCGGAAGCCTCCCTATCGCTTGCTACTCGTTGTGCGTAACGGCGCGACATTGGACAGGTTGCTCGGGCTTTTGCACGTGCTCCGGCCGGACGTGCCAGAGATCCGGTTCACAATCGATGCCGGTTCGGTCTTCGCGCGTGAACTGCGGCGCCATATTGAGAGCCTCGGCCACGTGGTTCTCCCCTGGAAGGAGGCGACAAGGACTCCGTCCGACGTGATCCTGGCCGCCCAGGCGTCCGCGCGGCTCGCCGAACTCCATGGCTACAAGATCGTTTGCGCTCACGGTGCCGGCTACAACCGGCTGGTCCCGGGGTCCACTGGAAGCGACACGATCGCGACCGGCCTCGTGCGTGGGCAGTTGATGGTCGGCGGTGAAGTGATCCCCGATCTCATCTTCGTTTCCCACGCCGAGCAGATCGAGCGTCTGCGGCGAGGCTGTCCCGAAGCCGCGGAACGAGCCGTGGTCCTGGGTGACCCGGTGTTCGATCGGATCGTGTGCTCGAATGAGGCGCGAACCGAGCTGCGGCAGCCCTTCGGGCTGACCGGGGCCCAGAAGCTCGTGGTCGTCAGCTCGACCTGGGGTGAGTTCGGCGCGTGGGGGAGTCGCGAGGACCTGATCCGGTCGCTGCTTGCCCAATTGCCCGTTCACGAGTATCGCCTGCTGGCAATTCTTCACCCGAACGTGTGGGCGGGTCACTCGCCGGCTGAGATCGAACTCTGCCTCCAGGACGATTGCGACAGTGGACTGCGCTACATTCCGCCACGTACCCCGTGGGAAGCGGGCGTCGTCGCCGCGGACATCCTGCTCGGCGATCATGGATCGGTGTCGTACTACGGCGCCGCCCTGGGGCGCCCGTTCTTACTGCTTGCCGACGGCCGTCCCGAACTGGACCCGACCTCACCGCCCGCAAGGCTCTGCGCCGACGCCGGCTACCTCGACCTCACAAAGGACCTGCTGCCGCAGATCGAACGCACTCTCACCCCGCCTGATCCGGCCAAGGTGGCCGTCATCGCCGAGGCGATGTTCCAGAAACGAAACTGCTCCTGGGAGATCCTTCGAAATGCCATACTCCGCGCAGCGGCGAGGCCCGTCCCGACCGGGCCTCCTCGGATGATCCGTGTCGACGACCCGGAGCCGTCTCGTGATCGAGCCCTCACGGCCTGGATGGTGCTGGCCGAGCTCTCGCATCGCGAGCGCAGCCCGGTGATCACCGTCAAATGCTTTCCGCGTATCGCCGTCGAGCGGGTCATCGATCTCGGCGGCGATTTCCTCAAGGTCACCGCTCACGACGAGGTCGACCGGCTGATGAGACAGGAAAGTGAGGTGATCGTGCACCTGCCCGTCCTCAGCGTGTCCGAGGGCGACCAATGGGCCGCCGCCACTTTCCGGCGGTACCCCGAAACGGTCGGGCTCGTCGCGTACGCCTGTCCCGAAGGCAGCATGCTGAGGTGGCGGGACGGGCCGGCGGTCTGCGTCGCCCATGGCGACGTGCTGGTCGCCGCCGCGGTTGTGCACAGCTGGCGGACCAACGGCCAGTGGGCCGACGCGCCCGCCACTGTCGAAGTCGACGTAGGTGGTGTGCAGACGAAGTTCCTCATGACGCCACTTGAGGACTGAGCCGACGGTGCCGGGGTTCGCTAAGCGGTCGCCCCTCGATCGACATCCTCCAGTAAATCCCTGACGGTGGTGCTCCTGGGGTTTCCGGCAGCTTCGTAAAGCTGGATGAGTCTTTCCGCGGAGTCGCGGAACAAGCTGCGATCTTTTCCGTGACGCGCGACGTCGAGGAGGATTTCCAGAGCTTGGGCTTCCTTCACCGGTTGCCGATGAACGCGCATGGTACTCGCGGTCCGGTGCAGAATATCCTGCGCCTCTGTCCAGCGGTCCAGTCGCCCGTATGCGCGACCCATGGCTATTCCGACCTTGGCCATGGAAAGCTCGTCTTCTATTCGGCTCGCTACTTGCATCGCCTTGGTGAGCAAGTGAAGGCCGTCATTCACCCGGCCGGCTCTCACCAGTACGTCGCCGAGCTGATACGTCTGGATGGCGACGCCGCGATCACTCCCGAGTCGTTCGTTGAGTGTCTGGGCACGTCGCAGGTTCTCGGCGGACTCTTCAAAACGTTCCTGGTCTCGGAACAGGAGCCCCAGTGACTCCGAAACGATCGCCTGCGACCGGAGATCGTCGGTCGGTACCCGACCCGCCTCGCGGAGTTCTCTGCCTGCGGATTCGAAGTCGTGTAGTTCGATGTAAGCACGAGCCAATTGGTTACGCACTCTGATTTCGGCGGGTGCGTTCTCGCATTTTTGTGCCGCCTGTACGCCGAGATGATGCGTTTCCAGCCAATCTCCATAGTTCTTGTGGCTATGATAGAGCGCCCACAGGGATTCGCAAAAGACCCAAACTTGCTCGAATTCCTGCAGGTCCCATGCCAGGCGAACCGCGTGGATCAGGTTCGTCTGCTCGGTCTCAAGCCATCTCATCGATTCCGTGCGATTCGAACTCGGTGTCGTGGGATCGGGTTTCCGCCTGGACACTCGCCAGCGTCCTTCGCCGAGTATCGAGCGATCGGCCGCGATCGCCCGGTCGAAGTACCAGGAGACCATCCGCTTCGCCGCCGCGTCCATCTCGTCTGCGGTTTCGTTGTGCTGGGCCATCTCGCGCGCGTGAAGCCGGATCAGGTCGTGGAAACGATAACGTTCGCCGGGTAGCTCTTCGAGCAGATTGGCGCCGGACAAGATCGCCAAGAGGTCATCCGCTTTGTCGATCGACGTATCCGCTGCCGCGGCGGCGACTCCTGTCGTGAAATCCCTGCCGGGATGCAGGGCCACCAGGCGGTACATCAGTTGTGCGGCGTGGGTGAGCTCGGTGTAGACGGCGTCGAACATTCTCTTGACCCCCGTGTCGTCGTCGACAGCCAGGCGGTCCAAACGACGGCGATCGTCGGTCAGGTATCGAACGAGACGCGGTACAGACCACGTTCGATGCTGGGTGAGCTGGGCGCCGACGATGCAGAGAGCGACGGGAAGGCCGCCGCACAAGTGAGCGAGCTTCTCGAGTTCCGCCGGCTCGGCGGACATCGCTCTCGCAGGGAGCATCTGGGCGAAGAGTAGTCTGCTCTCGGACACTGTCAGTGGGGAGACCTCGATGAATTCGGCTCCCTCTGTGATCAGGCCGCCGAGCTTGCGCCTGCTGGTCACGAGTACGACGCTGTTCCGTGAGCCGGGGAGCAAGGGTCGGATCTGTGCTGCCTGGTCCGCGTTTTCGGCGAGTACGAGCAGTGGCCGCGCCTGGGTTCTGGTCCGGAACAAGGCTGCCCGCTCGGGCAGAGAGGTCGGGACGTAGTCGTCGCTGACGCCAAGTGCACGAAGGAAACTGCCCAGGACTTCAGCGAGCTCCACTCCACCAGGGCGCCGGTAGGCGGCGAGGTCGACATAGAGCTGTCCGCCGCTGAAGCGGGCCAAGTATCGGTGGGCCCACGTCAGAGCTGTGGCGGTCTTCCCGACGCCGCCGAGGCCACTGAGAACCACGACGGTCGCCCGGTCCTGCCTCGACATTTCGACACGATCGGTGATGGCCTGGAGCTCGCGCGTGCGGTTGACGAACCGGTGTGGTGGCGGTGGCAGCTGATGAGGTACGTCGGCAAGTGAGTAAGGCGTGACCGAGGTAGGTGTCGGGCTTACGAGTGTGAAGGGTTCGTCGACACAATCGGCAGGCTTACGTGGCCTCGGCTCAGCGCCCATCCGCTCGCTCCCCGATCGAGTGACCCAACGCCGTGCTGTTGGGACTTCCCCGTAGCAACCATACCGTGCGTCGCCGGTCGTACTCCATAGTCGAGTTTTCCAACTGTGAGCACCCTAACTTACGCCAACGGAAGCGGATATCCGAACCAGATCTTTCAGGCTTCTGGGAAGTTCTTCCGGGTTGTGACTAACTCTCGCTTCTGGTGGACCGTTTAAGCAGGCACGATCACGCTGTGGTGTTGCGTCGGCGGATAGTTGTCCGTGAGGCGTACTGGCGCCCCTTAAGGGGGACATCGTTGTTGTGGCTACAACGCTTAGTTCATGTCTGACACCTACGTGCACGTGCACTTGCACGATCGTTTGGGCAGGTTGGCAGGTGTTCGCGGACGAGTTTTGACTCAGCTGGGGGACGCCTCGGAGGGGGAGTTCTCTATTCGCGCCGGACAACCACTGGCGCTGTCGAGTGGTCTTGCGAAGGCTCCGGAGAGCGGGGCGCTGTGGTGTCCTCATGTTCCGAAGTCGCAGACGACGCCGATTCGCTACAGGCATGGTCTTTGGCTGCCGCAGAGGGCGACTTGACCGGCTTGCGCAAGGCAGCGACAGGTCACGGTTCAGTAAAGGGTGCGACCGTGAAGGTTGGCCTAGTTGACCATGGTTGCTTTTGCAGCTGTGCTATTGTGACGGTGGACACGTTGTTGTGGGGTAGGTTGTGCATCAAGAGCGGTCGGTCTGTGCAGGGCACCGGACAGTGTTCCACTTGAGGGGCCCCGTGCTGACTCTTCTTGTAACAAGTAACTCCAGGTTCGATTCCTCCAAGCCGGCTCCTGTTGGTCGACATTTTGCTGCAGAGTCCGAGGTCCTGTAGTCGGACCGCTGGCAATCCTGAAGATCTGACGAGCCGCCCGTAAACCTTGAAGAGCTTGTCGGAACGTGGCCATGAGTCGTTGTCGGTCGCTTGCACTTGAGAAATTTGTCCGGTTTCTCCTCGTGAATGGGTGAACCTCACGCATCCACCAGGTTCGAGCCGGTAAAGAATTGAGGGGCTTTAGAACGTCGGTTCCTCGAGTACTCTTTTCGATCCCGCTCGTCGGATCCGGATTATCTGGCAGTGCTGGCACGTCCTGACGTTGTCAGGGCTGTTCGTAGCATCCCGGCACTCCCGGACCGGCCTGCTCTCAGCTCCTGTCGAGCCGCTGCGACGGCCCGACGGTGGTGGTCTCTCACATCCACGCAAACCACAGCGCTTCACGGCGCACGAAGCCTGTCTTGAACGCGTTCTCGACCACCTGCAGGCCCAGGTGAGGCTTGGCGGTGTCCAGAATGCAACGTCAGGATGAGATAAACCTGGTATAGGTGTGGGTGGAGTTTCGCCGGAGAGTAGGCGTTCAAGCCCGGCGACGCGGGCGAATGGGACGCGGGGTTCGTTGACGAATGCCGCGACGTTGGGGTCGGGAGTGACCACCACGGCGAGGACGGTCCAGACCTCCGGGCTTCTGTCGACGCCGGTTGCGTTCAGCGCGGCCGCGAGTTGTGAGCGGCCCGCGGCTGTTTTGGCGGGGAGTTTCCCGACATATGTCTTCTCGGGAGTTTTTCGTTGCTTGGCGTGGGATCGGATGTCGCCACGAGTTCCATGGAAGTCTCTGAGGTCGTAGGAGGTGTAATCGATGGAGAAGGGCGCTTGGGTGTTCTTTACTTCGATCACCCAGAGTTGTTTGGTTCGGCGGCGAGGAGGTCGATTTCTCCGGGGATGTCGAGCCCGTGTTTCGCCGCCTTGGCCTTCAGTCGGCCTAGCCGGAGGTGCCGTAGGCCCTGGCGTCGGGCGGCCTCGGTGACTTCGTGTTCGAACTGCCGTTGACGGAACCTGGCCAGCTCGGCCAGGCTGGCCTTCAGTTCGGGTGGTAGTGATCGATGGGGCCAGGGTAGCCGGACTGCGATCCGGTAGTTCGCGAAGATCTGTTGCGAGGCGGCTGCCTGGCGTGGGAGCAGGAGAAGGCGCTCGGCGCGGCCGATCGCTGAGAGGCCGATGAGTGGCCGGGTGGCGAGACGGTCTTGTCGTCGTTCGACGTTCCAGAAGTCCAGTCCAGACGTCTTCAACCGCTGTGAATCGAGCGTGAGGGCTCGAATTGCTGCAGTGATCTCGGTAATGGTCACACCGGACCAGTCGCTTGCGGAGCGAGCGAGATCGGTGTGCGCGACCTCGATGATCGGAGCCTCAGCCGCTGGCCAGGAGGCGGTGGTCTGCAAGACGGCGAGGAGGGCGTCGGAGTCGAAGCCTAGAGTGGTTCGTATGGCGTTCTCGACGTCGAGCATCAGTTCGGTATGGCGGCGAGTGTTTCCTCTTTGCCGCCGTTCTCAAGCGCTGTGTACAGCAGGCTTCGCAACGGAGTGAACGGCTGTTCCGCATGGCTTGTGCTCACTTCATCCGCGAGGGCTCGGACTCGAGGCCGTCGGCTTGTTGGGCCAGGTGGACTCTCAGTCGTTCTCGCTGGAGAGCAGCCATGTCGGCGCGAGGCTCGCCGGACCACACCGAGAGCACGCCAACGGCGAGGACCTGCGCGTTCACGTCCTGAAAGCCGACTGCTTCCGCGTCGGCCAGTTCGAGGGCGAGGGCGAGGGCGAGGGCGGCGATGTCGACCAGGCGTCTCCAGTCGTGCTCGTCGAGCCGTGAGGTGCCGTTGGGCGTTTTCGCCAGCATGTGCTCGACGACCAGGTTGCTGGCCCGCCAGCTTACGGTGTCCTCCAACGCTGAATCGACAATTCCACCGTCGTCGGCGGATCCGATCATGGCTCGCTGGGAATCCCGCCGGCGATTCGCGGCCCACGTGTGCTCCACGAACGCGGCCGCCGCGGGGAGGGCATGGTCCAGGTCGGGCCGGCCGACCTCGTGGTCGAGCAGGCTCAGCAGCCCGGGGCACCAGCTCACCACGGATCAGGCGTACCGCTGCATCGCCGGTCAGCACTTCGGAACGAGCGCCGCGCCGGTGCACTACCTGGGCGAGCGCACGGAAAGCCCTCGCTCGGCCACCGTCGGTCAGCGGTCCGAATCCGGCTCCGCCAGTGTTGGTGAACGGCGTGCGCTCGTGGACCAGCCGCGGGCCGCTCGGGTATGAGTTCCATCGCCGGATGATGGAATCCCGTATCTCCACCGCGGTGCCGGAGCCGCTGATCGTCTGATCGATGTCGAGGATCTCGTCGTCAGGCGGGTCTGGCATCTCGCCCAGCGCGGCCAGAATGGCCCCGGCGATCGCTTGGCCGCAGTGCCGGTGAAGGGCCGCCACGTCGGTATTCGTGATGGCCGCCAGGTTGTAGATCACGAGAGGCTGGCCGGCGATGATGCCGGCGAACCTGATCGGCTGATCGTCGTCGAGTGCGGTGGTCGGCGTCAGACTGATCATGATGGGCCTGTTCGGCGGCAGCCGCCGACGGGCTGTCTCCGCCGGTTCCGTGAGCAGTTTCTCCAAACCGAGGTAGAGCGCGTCGGCGAGGGCTACCGCCAGCTGCCGGCCCGGCCCGGGTGGGGTGTTGCGCAACTCGACAACGCCGTTGCATGAAGGCAACCATCGGCTCTGGCTCGGACCGCCCAAGACTCCAGCGTCGGCACGCACCATCACGCTGCCACCGTTCCTGATCGATCTGTTGCGGGATCACCTGGACGGTCACGATGGCGACTTCGTGTTCGCCAGTCCGCGTCGCTGCTGGTTGCGCCGCAGTGACTTCGATCGACGGGTCTTCCGCCCCGCGGTGGACGGAAACCTTCGCCGTTCCGACGCCGCTGCGCCGATCGAGCCGGTCAGGCCGGGCCTGACGTTCCACGGACTCCGGCACAGCCACAAGATATGGATGATCGCCGACGGTATCCCCGAGATCGCCCAAGCCCGACGGCTCGGGCACCGGCTCGACAACCGCATCGTCGAGACCTACAGCCACGTTGCCCCCGAAGTCGAGCGACGCTTGCTCCGCTGCCTCGAGAGACGCTGGCGCAAAGCGCGCACGGCTGTTGTCGACTGGATGTGCTGCGGCAGGCCGGATCTGCGTGAACGCTGGCCCCCCAGTCGGCCGTGATCTGCGCGAACGCTCGTTGACCCCCACCGCGCCACGGTGGTGGGAAAGCAGCGGTGAAAAGCGGAGTAGCTGAGACATTCCCCTGCCTCGCTTCACCGCGAGCCACACGCGCCCTCGGCCTGGCGCCTACTGCTAATCATCAAGCAAGCAGAACAGCAAGATCGATCCTCCGGAAATCCTCCAGCTGAGGTTCCTGAATCGATCCGCGGCGGATCTTCAGGTGATCACAGAAGATCATCAGTTAAACTAGAAAACCCTCCCTGACCTGCGGGAGTTTCCGCTGATTCGGGAGGGTTTTCGTATTGTGGAGGTTAGGGGACCTTACTCGAACATAAAAGACCAGGTCAGGGCGCTGGAAGAGCTCCGCGAGAAGCTTCCCAGCCTCGATACCCCCGAGCCGACCGTGATCAAGCGCGACCGACCTCGCCGGGCCCGGCAACTCCGTGCCGATCAAGTCGAGCAGTTGATCACTGACTACCGGTCCGGCGCGACGGTGTACGAACTCGGTGACCGGTTCGGCATCGAGCGGCGGACGGTCAGCAACATCCTCCATCGGCACGGCGTGCCGATGCGCCGCCGCGGCCTCTCGCCTGAGCAGGTCGACGACGCCATCCACCTCTACAAGCTCGGCTGGTCCCTGGCGCGAGTCGGCGACCACTTCGGCGTCAACCACACCACCGTGCTGAATAAGCTGCGTGAACGCGGCATCCCCACCCGAGACACCCACGGGCGTCCGCGCGTCGAAGCAGGTGGTGCTCGATGACCAGGCGTGCAGTTGTGTCGACGCGATCAGGCTCGGAGAGGGCTGCTGTGGTTCAAGCCGTCACCGTGATCATGGGCATCGTCGTTGGCCTCACTTTTCTCTTCGGCTTCGGCAACGTCCTCAACCTTGCGCTCCGGCTCGGCGTGCCCGCCTGGGTCGCGCCACTGGTGGCTCCCGCTGTTGATCTTTCGATCCTCGGGCTGCTGCTCGGCACACGGCACCTGGCGCTCGCCGGTGCATCCCCGGAGGTGCTGCGGCCTGCTCGTCGGCTGCTGATCTTCGCAAGCGTGGTCACGCTCGCGTTGAACGTGGCAGAGCCTCTGGTCGCAGGCGAGTTTGGTAAGGCGGCCTTCGACGCGGTAGGGCCACTCCTCCTGATCGGCTGGTCGGAGGTCGGCCCTGGCCTATTGCAGGCGATCGGCGCAACGAGTCATGTGCCAGCCGCACGCGAAGGCGATCGGCCTGAGCCGGCTGTCCCTGTGGACTCGGATGACGGTGCGCCGGAGACGGGGCCCGAACTCGACGAGGACGTCCCGCAGCAAGGTGGCGAGCGACCAGTCGTTGGGCGGACACCGGAAGCGCTCTTGGCGCAGGCACGGCGAGAAGACGCGGCGCACCGTGCTGCTCACCAGAAGCCGATCTCCGCGGACACGCTTCGTGTACGGCTTGGGATTGGCGCGACTCGGGCGCGGCGGCTTGTCAAGGCTGTCCGCGAGGAGTACCAAGCCGAGGTCGCAGGGGGTCCGGTCGACGCGGGCGCTGGGGATGCGGCGAGGGGTGTGCCGACGGCCTTGGCGGCGTGACGTGAGCGGCGGTGCTCGCCAGCGTGGCCGGTTGCCCCGGCCGTGGAAGGATCGTTCGGTGAGCACGAGCGGGGCCAGGCGCCTGCCCCGCTCCGGGTGATTGGTTGGAGAGCAGGATGATCAGCGGCGATGGGCGGCCTGATCCGTACCAGGCGTTCCAGCGCGGGCGTCTCGCCGTCGACCAGCACATGTCGAAGGTGCTCCAGGCCGAGGACATGTGGGCAGAGGAAACCGCGACGGACATCCTGCTGACGGAAGCATTTCCCGATGTCCGGTACTGGAAGTTCACCAAGCGGCAAGAGAGCGCCGTGGGCGCCGACTGGTTGTGGTGGTGGATCGACACGACCGGGACCAGCTTCGGACTGCTGACCCAGGCCAAGATCCTGAAGCGCCGCGGTACCGGCTGGCACGTCGACTTCGGCTACCGCCGCAGGAAGACCGAGCCCGCGCAGATCGACAAGCTCCTCGTCTCATCCATGACGTTCAGCGTCCCGGCTGCTCACGTCCTGTACTGCGGTACGCCCGCATACCGTGCGGGCCTCGCCTGCGGACTGACGCATCACGATGGCGCCAACTGCCGCGACCGGGAGCGGGCCGGGGTGTCGATCGTGCCCAGCATCATCCCGCACTACCTGATGCCGCGGGTGCGTGACAACGTCGCGGTCGAGGCGTTTCACTGGTCGTTGCCACTTGAGGACGTCGCTGACCCCGGCCGCTCACAGCCACCGTTGCCTCCCCTAGCGGCTGTTCACCCGGACATCGCCGAGTTCATGCGCCGTCCGCAGCTCGGCGCCCGGCGGGTCGCCAAGACCATGCTGGAAGCCGTGCACTCCATCCGCATGGGACAGTTCTCAGCGGCGCTGTCGGAAGACGCAGACGACGGCGTTGAAGACGCAGTGTTCACTCACCTACCGAGTGATCGCGGCCACTTCGGCGTGCCCTACCTGGCGCACGTCCTCGGCGGGCTACGTCACCGACCTCCGGCCTATGTCCAAGACCTGCTCGCTGGCCGGACCCCGCCAACGTGGGTTACCGACGCTGTCGCCGGGATCGTGGTCATTCACGATCCCGAACCAGCGATCCAGCACCTCGCCACACCTGCAGGAGACGGCAGGATGCACCCACAACGGCACCTTGCGGTTGTCCATTCCGATGATCGCGAACAGTTGCCGCCTGCGGCCGTGGCCCGGTCGAACTCAGGATGACGGCGGTGAAGGCCGGGTCAGCGCGAGGGGAACAAGCTCGCCACGTCGTCCACGGTGATGATCTTCCCGAGGGTTGGGGAGAGCAGTTTGCCCAGCCAGCCGTCAGGCGGCAGTGTGGCCTCGATCTTCGTGCGAGCCTCGCCGCGGGCTTCGGCGTTGCCGTCGCCGCAGAGCGCTGCGTACTGCTGAAGGCGGTCGGCCAGCAGGTTGTAGAGCCGGACGGCGGCGTCGTGATTGATGAGGGTGATCCTGTCGCGGGCTGCCTCGGCGGCGTCGCTCTGGACGGTGGTGGCCGGGGTGAGCAAGCAGCCGTAGACCCGTGTCTTGGCTGCGCGCTTGGTCTCGACTTCGATCTGGCCGAGCAGCTGGTTGACGTCTCCGCGGGACACCGGGTGCGGTTCGCCGGTCTTGACCTCCCAAACGCGACGTTCGCCGCGCTTGACGGTTGACCAGGTCCACCGGCAGTCGGTGGCGCTTTGTTCGGTCTTGGGCGGTCGTTCTCCACTGGCTCCGACCAGACGTGCGAGCACCTTGAGGCCGTCGCATTGCTGATCGTGGCTGCCGGCGAGCAGGGTGCGCCCGTCGGAGAGTGCGCGGTCGAGCCGGCCTCCGGCTTCACGACGCCATTCATCCCACACGAGGAAGAGGCGGTCGGTGTCGTCAGCGGTGCGCTCGTGTCCCTTGAGGTCGGCGACCGTGCGGCCCAACCGGCGGAACCACGCGGTGCGAGGCCCGTTGGTGGTGGCGTCTTCGAGGGCGGTGCGCGCGGCGGCGAGGTCCTCGTTCCGTCCGCGGTCGAACAGTGCGTGGGCTTGGACGTAGCGCCAGAACGCGGCGTGCTCGGTCTCTCCGGCGGATGCGAGCAGGTCCGCGGCTTCGCGTGCTCGCTCAGCAGCGCGGCCGTGGTCGCCGATCCACAGGTCGGTGGCCGCCGACACCTCAGCGTCGGCGCTAGCGACCTCACCGCTGCCGCCGGTGCTACGTCCTGGGCGTGGCCGTCGCCGCGGCGTTGCCTGCTTGACGGGTTCGGTGGGGCCGGACGGTTGGGCCACCTGCCAGAACGCCCGGCAGGCGTCGGTCGTGGCGACCGAGCCCTGGTCGTAGAGTTCGAGCGCGGCGCGAACGATCGGCTGTGTGCCTTCGGGAATGGACGCGCGAACCGCTGGGTCGGCGAGGATCTGGGCGAACGTCGGGTCGAGTCCCAGGTACAGCGAGCGGTCGGTCGCGGTGCGATTGGCCCGGCCGAGAGCCTGGGTGACTCGTTGTCCGACACGGTGCCGCATGAAGGTCGCGTCACCGAGGTAGGCGACCACGAACCGCTCGAACTCGCTGCTGGCCTGCGGGACCGTGGTGATGATCACCAGCTTGCAGATGTCGCCGGGGAAGTCGAGCCCGTCATAGCGGCCCGCAGTGATCAACTGCCCCTGGGGAGCGCGGCTCCAGCCGTCGACTGCGGTGTCGTCGCCGGCCCGGAGGCGGTAGACGGGATGGCCGAGCCCACCGAGGATCGCTTGCAGTGTGTCCGCTTCGCTGTGGCTGGCGCACAGCCAGGCCGCCTTCCCACCGGCTGCCTGGACTTGTTCGAGTGCCCAGCTGAGCACGCCGAGGTCGAGTGCCTGCTCGGACGAGGGGTTCAACGCGAACATGCGCTCGCCGGTGCTGCCGGAAAGCAGCGGCTGCTCGGTCTCCAGCCGGGTGACCCGGCCGCCGCCGATGCGGCGTTGCAGGTCGTCCATCGAACCGAGGGTCGCCGAGAGATAGATCCGCTGCTTGGCCTGGCTGTACCCCGCGTTCAGCGCCGTCGGCGGGTGGTAGGGGCGGATCTCGATTCCGGACGGCCCGACAAGCACGCCGCAGTGGGTGAGGTGCTCACGGACCTTCGGCCACACCCACTTGATCTCGTCCCGGAGCTTCTTGACCTCTGCCTTGATCTCGTCCGACTCGTCCTTGAGCGCGAGGTCGGCGACCAGCGGCGACGCCTCGATCGCGTCCCGCGACGCTGTGGCGATCGCCGCCCAGTCGCTGAACGACAGCAGCTCGGGCGGGGTGCCCGGCCGAGCGGTGCCATCGCGCATCGCCTGCAGTCCGGCGTATGCGTCGGTGTGCGCGACGACAAGATCACAGATCGTTCGATACAGGACGCGAGCAGGGCCAGGCTTGTCGGGGATGCGCAGGGTCTGTAGCCCGCTGAGCGGCTGTTCCGCTAGATGGGCGTCGTCGAAGATGACCAGGTCGGCGGGTTTCGGAACGGGCCTGCTGTTGAAGTAGACCCAATAGTTCATCACGCCCACCGCCTGGGCCTGGTGGTAGTCGTCGAGCTTGGCGCCGCCGTAGTCCTTCGCGGCGAACCGGACGACCTCCAGGCCCAACTTGGTGGCTTCGTCCTCAACCCGCTCTGCCAGCTGGCGGGTGCCGGTCAGGTAAGCAACCGACATTCCCTGGTCGAGGGCGTAGTCGGCGATCAACAGCGCCAACAGGGTCTTCCCCTCACCGGTCGGCATTTCGATCGCCACGTCCGGTGTCGTGAGGTGGTGAGCCGCGTAGGCGGCCAGTACCTGCCTCTGACCAGGCCGAAGCTCCTTGAACGTGGTCGACTGGAATCCGGCAAGCCGTTCGTCGAAGTCGGGTACTGCCGCCGGTTCCGCCACCGCTCACTCCTCCATCCGTAGGGCATGAACTCTACGGCGCGGGGCGCATGCTCGATCGAGCTATTTCGGTTCTCGCAGCACCGAGAACGGCAGCAACTGGTCGACCAGGTGCAGCTTCTCGCGGCGGCCATCGGCGTAGCTGATCTCGTAGTTGACCACTCCGAGCCAGTTGCCGTCGACGCTGGGAAAGCGTCCGTGGAGCCGGCCTTGCACCTTGCCCGTCAGATCCAGGCCAGTCACGATGACGTGTCGAGGGGCATCGGGCGGGCGAGGGAACAGGTCGTCCAGCAGGACCCAGACGCTGGTGAGCACGGGCCTTCGGCCGTGAACGTCGTCGCCTTCCCAGGTGGTGAACGGGCTATTGATCACGTTGGCCACCCGCCAACGACGGTGTTGTCCTCGCTCGACGGAGGACGAGGTCGCGATAGGTCTCCTCGTCCAGTTCAGCGCGGTCGGGAGTCGGGCCATTGGTAGTCAGCCGCCAGCAATGATCAGCACCCTCGGCAGCGCAAGCCGGACAGCTGATATGGACCTCGCCATCGTGCACAACCGCCCGATACTCGGATGGAGGGAGCGTGTGCAAGCCGAGCTTGCAGCTGGCCGGCAGGAGCGCCACGGGCCTGCCGGAGCTGTCGCGCCCGTATGCCAGCCTGCCGTCCGGTTGAGCAGTTCGGAGTAGCCGCGGGTCCATGACCAGCAACGTACCATCTCTTCGCACATACGTTCGAGTGTGTCGGACGGTGTCCGGTTGAGGTCTAGGAGCGTCCTCGGCGGTTGCGTCGGAGGCGAGGAGTGCGGTGACGTCCGGTGACTCTCGCGGCGCTCGGAACGAATCCCGCGGAGACTGTCGTGATGTAGGTATGACCCAGATCGACGAGCGGACCGGTCAGCGCACGGAGCAGCGAACGGCGGAGGATGAGGTGAGCGAGGATCGCGAGCCGACTGCGGCCGAGGTGCTGGCGTGGCGGCGCGATGACGTGTTCCTCCCCGAGGCCGAGGCCACTCCGGAGGAGTTCCCATCCCTGCGGAACATCTCAGCCGGATTCATCTTCGGCGGCGTCGTCCGCCCGCGCGAACCGGCTCCGCCGGAGTACGCGACGCTCCCGATGTCCCACACCTCGGACCGGGACTTCGTCGCACTCGCGCAGTGGAACATGCTGTGGGAAGCGGCCCAGTTCCGGCGGCGCTTCTTCGACTTGGACGACCTGCCGAAGCCGATGGCGAAGATCGCCGATCTCGGCGACGTCAATGTCACATTCGTGCCCCGGACGCGGGCGCGGTACTTCGAGTACGCGCCGCTGTTCCACCTGCTGCCCAAGCGCATCCTGGACATGTTCGGACTCCCGCTGTTGCGTGGCGGCCAGTGGCCGTTCATGGCCGACTGGGCCGGCATCGACGACTTCCTGCCGACCGATTTCGAAGCCCGGCTCGCCCGCGCCTGGGCGTGGACGGTCTGGCCGCACCTGATGTCGGGGTCGAAGATGAAGGCGTTCTCAGCCGACGACCCGATCCGGCTGCTGGCCCACAACCTCGACTTCTGGGTGCCCGCGGTCACCGCCACGATCCAAGACCGGCTGCGGGACTTCCCCGAGGTCGACAAGGGCAAGACGCCCGGCCCGGTCCTCCTGGAGGACGGCAGCGTGCTCGCCGGGGCCATCGCCGGCAACCCGCGGATGGGCGGGCCCGTGTGGTTCGGCGAGGACGACGCCCACGACGCCGTGGTCGAGACCGTGGAAGCCGCCGACCGGACCGGCCAGCTCCGCGGCATCCTGGACGCCGTCCGCTCCCACCGCATCGAGGACGACTTCTCCAGCCACTGGTCGTACGCACGCGAAGACTTCGAACGCAAGCTGCACGGCAAACGACGCAAGGTCACGGTGAAGTTCGTCGAGTTGACCGACACCATCCCGGTCCAAGGGCCGGAGAGCGAGGTGCTGGACAACCTGGTCACCAACGACTTCCTCACACTGCTGGACGCCCGGAACCGGCAGATCGTCGTGCTGCTCAACAGCGGCGTGACCAGGAAGACCGAGATCGCGGACGTGCTCGGGTACGCCAACCACAGCGCCGTCTCGAAGCGCCTAGCGCAGATCCGCCGGGCCGCCGAGGCGCACTTCGACGAGAACTGAGCCAGCCGGTCGTAGTAACTATCCGTCTGCGCCGTGTGGTCGGTTCGGCTCCGGGTGGTCGGAGAGTTGGTCGGCAACCAGTGCGATGAGCTCTTCCAGGGACTGAGGCCCGGTCGTTCCAAACGTAGCCCCGGCAATGACCGGTTCGTCAGGGCGTTCGGTGGGGGCGAACAGGGACGGCAGCGGCGGCCACCTCAGCGTGGCTAGCAGCATGGCGATGTCTGGAGCGCTGGTTAATCCGGGCTCGATGTCTTCGCACCGCCGCAGAACCGCATTCAGCTCCGCGATGACTGGCCCCAGAGCCATTCGATCATGGCCTGCGAGCACCTCGCCAGTGTCAGGGTCGATGGCGCGGAACGGGGCTGGCTGCCGCACGAACTCCGCATCCGCCAGGTCTGTCCACGACTGTGGGATGCGCTGGTCGCGGACAAGGTCGTCGATGCGTTCGTCGAAGTGATCGGCGGAGTCCCGGACCTTCCTGTCCCGGAGGGCCGAGGTGTCGCTGATCATCAGCTCTGTCCGCAGTCGGTCGGCGCGGAAGCGACGCCAACGGGACTTGGGATCCGCTCCATCGGCCCTGACGGGCCACAACAGCTTGCTGATGATGGCGGACGCGGTGAGGAACGACTGGACCGCAGGCCACGCCTCGGAACGCCGCTGCGGATCCCGGCTGAGAATGAGAGCCTGTTGCACCGCGGCCAAGGCGTAACTCGCCTGCCGCACGATCTCGGCGACGTAGAACCGCCGGGCTCCCGATGCCCAGCGCAGCTCCCAGTCGTCGCCCACTCGATCATTGTGTCCCGTCAACGACGTAGGCGTTGGCCATCCAGGCCAGGCAGGAGCCGACCGTCATGTTCCCCGCCGCTCCCTCGACGTAGGTCCCGGTAGCGGGTGACGGCGTGTGCGCCCGGAGTCCGTACCCACAGTGGAGCGCCGATGAGGATGCGTTCGACGTCTGGGCTGATGCCGCCGTCGCGGTCAAAGGTCCACCGGTCTTTGTCGAGCACGACGTCGCTGTAGATCTGCGCGAACCACTCGGATTCAGTCGCGTGGCCGAGCGTGAAGCCCCGCGTCCAGGGCTTGTCCTCGTGTTCGTCCCAGGTTCCGGTCACGCCCTGCTCGGTCGCGATCTTCAGGGCTTCGACCGCGATGGACTCTGGGTCGTCCCACTGTGAATTGTTGATCGTGCCGCGGCTCCGGATGTACAGAGCAATCGCCCGAGCTGCGGAGGACGACCATCCTTCCGGTGGCTTGTCGGAGCCGCCGACGTAGTCGGCGGTGTTCTCAAGGCTGCCGAACAGGCACACATCGACGCGGACGCCAGTGCTGCTGCGAGTGCTGACGTACATCACGACGCCTTGTCGCTTCTCAATACCGCCCGTGAACTGGGCGAACTCGACACGGCCGACGCCCTTGGCGAACACCGCCGGCGGCGGGGTGACGAAGTCCTCGACTGCGAGGTCTCCGATCGCCGTTTCGATTCGACGTGCGACCTCAGCACGGTCGAGCGTGCGCGCCTCCTGCGCAAATTCGAGCCCACCGATCAAGGGAATCGACGCCGTCTTGGCCTTCCAACTCACGCGCCGTTCGAGGGCGATGCCGTTTGCCGACGCGATGTCCCGGATACGGCGATCCGACCAGTAGGCGTAACTCCGGATCACACCGAGCTCGCCCATGAGCAGGCCCTCCAAGCGCCGTTCGTCGAAGCGGTCCCGTCAGGGCCAGCACGTTCGAAGCCTACCTATCCGCCCTCCCACTCAACCGGGTGAACCATGCCGCCGCTGCTGTCGAGCTCACGTGTGGTGTCGCCTCATTGGCGCCTCACCAGCGCCTCGCCGCCGCTCTGGTTCAGATCTTGATACAGCCGTCTAATCGCCCACACGAATCGACCCAGCCGGTTCGACTGGTGCTGGTGCGCCGCAGGTCACGGCAGGTGGGTCGACCAGACGCACGGTGAGTCGGCTCGTGATGGCGAGACGGGGTGGGAGAACGTCACGGTGATGGCGACGCATGAGAGCGCGTCCGGTCTTGAACAACAGGTAGACCCCGACGCGCCGTCGCTGTTCCGGATCTACGACTACCTGCTCGGTGGTGGGCACAACTTCGCGGCCGACCGCGCCGTGGCCGACAAGATCACCACGCTGGTGCCTGGGTATGACGTATTCGTCCGCGAGAGCCGCGCCTTCGTCCGCCGCGCAGTCCTTCACATGCTCACGACCGGAATCGAGCAGTTCCTCGACCTGGGTGCGGGCATGTTCAGCGCCCACCCCGTGCACCATCTCGCCCAGGCTGAACGTCCTGACGTCCGCGTCGTCTACGTCGATCGCGACCCCATAGCCATCGCCGGTCTCGGTCTGATCGTCCATGCGGACGATCCGAGCACCGGGGTGATCGAGGCCGACCTGCGGCACGTTGACGAGGTGCTCGACCATGCCGTGACCACTCGGCTGCTCGATCTGACTCGCCCGGTGGGCGTGGTGGCCGGGTCGGTGTTGCATTGCCTGCCCGACGCCGAGGATCCGGCCGCCGCATTGGCCAGGTACCACGAGCGGCTGGCACCCGGCTCGCTGTTGGCCGCCTCACACGCCGACGGCATCGTCCTCGGGCTGGAATCGGCCGGTGCGATCGAGGACTGTCTCGCCAGGGCCGGGATCACGCTCGTCCACCGAAGCCGGCGGCAGTTCGCCGACCTGCTGGGACCGTGGCAACCACACCCGGACGGCGTGGCGCCGATCGGCTTGTGGCGACCGGACGGGCTCACCCTGCCCGTACGCGAGTGCCTGTGGGGCAACGCCGTGCTCGCCGACCGCCGTCCCGAGCCCGCGGAGCGCGCATGAACAAGGCCGAGCACATCAACACCGTGTCCGGATCGGTCCACGGCCAGGTGCTGCAAGCCCGCACGGTAACCGCCGACACCATCGTCCTGCACGCTCCCGAGCACCGAGTGCCGGTTCCCCGGCAGCTTCCGCCGCCCGCGCACACCTGGGTCGACCGCGCAGATGAATTGGAGCGGCTGGACCGTCTGCTCACCACGGCGGGCCCGACCCGCGTGGTGGTGACCGGCCTGGGCGGGGTCGGCAAGACCGGCTTGGCGGTGCGCTGGCTCGACGGACACCACGAGCGCCACCCCGACGGCGTGCTGCACGTGGACCTCAACGGCTGGAGCGGCCACCCGCCACCGGCCACCGCGCAGGTCCTCGCCGGATGGCTCCGCGCGCTCGGCGTCGCCGCCGACGACCTGCCGGGCGAGGTGGCCGAGCTGGTCGCGCTGTACCGAACGGTCACCTCGGACAAGGCGGTGGCCATGCTGGTCGACAACGCCCGTTCCGCCGAGCAGGTGCAGCCCCTGGTACCTGCCACGGCGCGCGGCACGATCCTGGTCACCAGCCGCAATCGGCTCGCCGAGCTGGCCATCGCGGGCTTCCGCCACCTCGACCTCGACTGCTTCCCCGCCGCCACCGGCGCCGCGCTCCTGACCGGCCTCCTCGACGAGGATCGACAGCCCATCGGCGAGGAGCTGCTGCACGCGCTGGCCATCCGCTGTCACGGGCATCCGCTGGCCCTAACCATCGCCGGAGCCCATCTCGCCGCCTACCCCCGGCGCGACCCGGCGCGCCTGATCACCCGGCTGACCCACCTCGCCGAGGCGTCCACTGGCGCTTTGGACCCGCACGAGCTGTCCGTTGAAGGAGTGCTGCAGATGAGTTACGAGGACCTAGGGCGTGTCCTGTAAATGATCTAGCTGCGGATGGGGTTTGATCTTGTCCGTGGTTGGTCGGGGTGAGTTGACGGATCGGGCCTGGGCGCGGATTGAGCCGCTGCTGCCGGCGGTGTCGGGGCCGGGGCGGCGGTGGCGGGATCACCGGCAGGTGATCAATGCGATTCTGTGGAAGCTTCGGACCGGCGCGCCCTGGCGTGATCTGCCCGAACGGTATGGGCCGTGGAAGACCGCCCATGAGCGGCTGCGGTTGTGGACCAAGGACGGTACTTGGCAGCGGATTCTGGACGAGGTGATCGTCAAAGACGACGCTGTCGGGGACGTGGAGTGGGTCATCAGTGTCGATTCCTCGGTGGTCCGGGCTCACCAGCATGCTGCGGGAGCCCGGAAAAAGGGGGCTGCACGCCCGCCATCGAGGCGATCGCGGTCGACGGCGAAGGACTCGGACGTTCCCGCGGCGGATTGAGCACCAAGATCCACCTCGTGGTCGAGGGACGCGGGCTGCCCATGCGGGTTGTGCTCACCCCGGGGCAGGCTGGTGACAATCCACAATTGGTGCCGCTGCTGGACGGGATCCGTGTCGCTCGCACCGGGCCTGGCCGCCCACGCCGCCGTCCCGAGGTGGTGATCGCGGACAAGGCCTATTCGCACCCCTCGACCCGCCACGCCCTGCGACAACGCCGGATCCGGTTCGTCAGCCCCGAACGCGACGACCAAATCGCCCGCCGCGCCGCGCACGGCTCACGGGGCGGACGCCCGCCCGCCTTCGACGCCGAGTTGTACAAGCAGCGCAACGTCGTCGAACGCTGCTTCAACCGGCTCAAACAGTTCCGCGACCTAGCCACCCGCTACGCCAAACGCGCCGCCTACTACCAGGCAGAACTCACCATCGCCGCCATCATCCTCTGGCTACGATGAATTGCAGGACACGACCTAGACGCCACCACCGCCCGGCTCTACCGCGGTCTGGCCGAGCATCCCGGCGTCGAGTTCACCGCCGAGCCGCTCGCCGCCGGGCTCGACGTGCCGGTCACCGACGTCGGCCGCGGGCTCGGGCGGCTGGTGGAGGCGAACCTCGTCACCGAGTCCGGGGACGAGCGCTACCGGCTGCACGACGTCCTGCGAGAGCACGTGCAAACCCTGGCAGGCCAGGATGACCAGGCCAAGCGGCTTGCGGTGCGCCGCCGGATGATCGAGTGGTACCTGCGGCGCGCGGCGGCGGCCGACAAGATCATCAATCCTTTCCCTCGCCGGTTCAGCCCCGTCTACACCGATCTGGACACCGGCATGTTCGCCGACGCGAAGGCCGCCCTGGAATGGGCCGAGACCGAACGCGCCAACCTTCTCGCCGCTCAACAGGACGCCGCCGACCAGGGCTGGACGGAGCTGGTGTACCAGTTCGGCGAGGTCCTGTGGAACCCGCTGCGCCCCAACTACACCGCCGGTGAGTTGGTGAGCTCGCAGTTCCTCGGGGCCAATGCCGCCGCCGACGCCGGGCACATCCTGGAGGTCGTCTGCCGCACCCGCCAGGGCTTCGGCGAGACCAACCTCGGCCACCACGAGGCCGCCGTCGCCATCTGCACGATCGCCGTCGAGCGCGCCGCCGAAGTCGGCGACCCGTGGCTGCACTCCGGCGCGCTGTCCACCCGCGCCCGCGCCCACCTCAAGGCCGACGACCCGCACGCCGCCCTCCCTGACCTCGAACATGCCCTCGAAATCGCCGAGGGGATGAACGACGCCCGCAGCATCGCGCTGCGACACCGACGCCTCGGCGAAACCGCCCTGCACCCCAAGATCGCCGACGCCCCGCTCGCACTCCACCACCTGCGGCTGGCGGCGAGCATGTTCACCGGCATCGGCGATGACATCGGCCACGCCCGCACCGTCCTGCACCTGGCACGGGCCCTGACCCTGAACGGGCAAGCCGCCGAGGCAGTGTCGGAGCTCGCCGCGATCGAGCAGGCCGTGCGCGACTACGGCTCGGTCGGCTACCTGGCCGACCTATGCACCGTGCTCGGCGAGGTCCACGCCGCGCTCGGCGACACCGCCGAGGCCCACCGCTGCTACAGCCAGGCCATCGACTACTACACCGCCGCCGGCCCCGGCGCCGACAAGAGCAAGGCCACCGTCATCGCCCGGCGCGACGCCCTCGACTCCGACCAACCGACCGCCTGAACGCGAAGAGGAGCGAACGACATGGCAGCACACACCACGGCCAAGGGACGCCGGATCACCGGCGAGGCCCGCACCAAGATGGCCGCTGACCTGAAGAAGAAGTACGAAAAGGGCGCCAGCATCCGTGCACTGGCCGAGGCCACCGACCGCTCGTACGGCTTCGTGCACCGAATCCTGACCGAGTCCGGCGTGGTGCTGCGTGGACGCGGCGGCGCTACCCGGACCAAAACCAAAGCCCCATAGCCAAGCGACAGCGGGCACGAGAACGGCTCGCGACACCAGCCCATCCGATACGCGAGCGGAGATCATGATGCCCAGACGCGTCTTGCGGGGCTACCGCCTGGGAACGCACACTGGCGAACCGGATCGCGATGCGCGGCCGGCGCCGCGGATTCAAGTCCGCTTCGCGTGCCGAAAAGGACACGAGTTCACCGTGCCATTCTCGACAGACGCCGAGATACCCGCCGTCTGGAGATGCCCACGACACGGCGTCGAACATTGCCTCCGCATCAATGAAGACTCCGCCTGGCAACCGCCCAAGGGAAAGCCCCCACGCAACGCACTACGTCATGCTCTTGGAACGACGCAGCATCGCCGATCTTGAAGACCTCGTCGACCAGGCGCTGGCGGGCATCCTCCTGCAGCGCCGATCACCTTACGGTCGCGTGCCCATCGGCGACCGAACCTACGGTTTCCGATTCGAGCCATGACCGCCGGCCCGAGAAGGCGTAACAGGCAGGCCAGCTCTGATCTGATGTTTCGAGCCGACTACCTCGGAGCATGCGACGTATCGAGCCCGAGGGCGCCTCGCCTCATCATCGACGTGCAGGTCGCGGTCTACGGCTTGGGCTGGCCGGTGCCGGAGTTACGAGCCGGTGAGCCCCGCAGTTCCGTGACACGCTCGCGGAATGGCGCGCCGACCGGCCCGCGCAAATTGTCGTCTGCCACCGTCGTGGGACAACCACGTTGCCAGTCATGGGACCAGCGACAGCGGTAATCTACCGAGAGAAACGTGTTCCAGATCTGCGTCGCGGAGCGATCATGGCGATGGCGACCGAATGTCCTGTAATGCCGATGTGCGGTCGAACGGTGGATGACCGATTCCGATTGTTTGCGCAGTGACCTTGATGCCGCTGGCACAGGCCACTGAGCGACGCGATCAACACGGCAGTGTCTCTATGGATGGGTCGGCGATGAGACGGCCGAGAGTGGCCCGACCCGACACGGACGCCAGCGCTGCACCTGCGGTAACAACGGCTCGATCCGCCGCCATCGACCTCCCTCCGGATAATGGAGCCATGGAACGGCCGATCGATTTCTCGCGCGACCGCCGCATGCTGTGCGGGATCTGCGCCCACGAGTGGCTGGTCGGACTCGATTGGATCGACCGCTGGGAGCAAGGTAGAGAGGTGTGCCCTGGGTGCGGAACGACGTGCGAACACGAAAACGCTCCCCGGGTGACGGTCAATCCCGACGATCTTGCGCTCGACGCCGACAAGATCGCACAGTTCGCCTGGTACCACACGACCACGGTGCCGGACTGGCCGACGAGGGACTTCGACCCGGCGGCCGATCTCACGCCCGAGACACGAAGAGTGATGGGCGGCGCGAAGCGGGTCGCCGCGTGGGCCGCGCGCCAGCGCGGGAAAGCCCTCCATGTCGGCACATACGAGTCCGCGGTCCACAACATGCTGAGGCGGATGCGCGACCAAGCTGACCGCGGCAGCCAGTTCTACCTGTACCGCGTTCTTCTGGTGCCGTCCGTCGTTGTGCGGGAGGGCTGGCTCATAGACCCCAGCGACTTCATGGGTGACGTAGTTCTCGACGAGGTCTGCCCTCCAGGCGTGGACGTCGCCCGCTACCTCAACTATCACGAGGACCCCGGCGGACTCTCACTCGCCCTGGGACGGAGCGCGATCGCCAGCGTCCAGCAGGTCGCCGTACCGCTCCCTGACGCCTGCGACGACGATTGGGTGCGAGAAGCCGCCACGGCTCTCGATGGCACCTCCGACACCCCTGTCCCGGCCACCGACAGGCTTAGTCGATTCATTCGGCCGTCGTCTCCGCAAGCTCTCCTGCGTCGCGAGCTCGGTGCGGCTCTGGCCGGCAAGCTGCCGGTGAACCTCCAGGACCAGTTCGCGTCCGCCGCTGCGTTCGACGAGGGCAACAACCCGATGCAATGGGCTCGTCGGACGAGCTGTCTGTTCGATCTGATCGTGAATCCGCTACGCACGCTGGCCGAACTCGACCGGCAAGAGCGCCGCACGGTCTGAGAATCCACCGCGGTTGCTGCTGCCGCCCAGCACTGACTGTGTTCACAGGTGAAGTTCGGCCGCTGGCCCGCACTATCAAGATCAGCAGCCAGATTCCGGGCCGCCTGAACGTCCGCTCATAGCCGCTGACCGGCCATCCGGGAACACAGCGTCCGCCAATCGCCATCGCGATAACCTGTTCCAGTTCTGCACCGCTGTCGGTGGTCCCATGACTGGCCACGTGGTGGTCCCACGGCCGTGGCAGACGACACAAATGCCGACCCACGGACACCTCTTTGTGTTCGCAGTTTCCTTCGCTATGCCCCCAGGTGTTCATACACATGTTTGCTCGATACGGGCCGCGCCAGTACCGGTGGCGATAGTGAGGCGAGCGGCGGCTGTTGTCCGACGTGTCGTGGTCGGCGTTGTCGTCTCCGTCGTGGGGAGGCAGGTCTTCGGTCCTGAACCGCGGGTGTACCCGGACGATGTTCACGGCGCTCGTCGCGATGATGCCGGCTCGGGCGTCGCCTCGGGTCACTGATCGCGGAGCTGCGATCACATCGGTCTGGGTCAGCGGTTTCTTGACTTTGTGGTCGAGCAATTGCCATAGGCCGTAGACGGTCTGGACCCACCCGGCGCAGTGGTTCGCGTCGGGTTCGGGGAGCAGTTCACCGAATTGAAGGGTCGCGGTGAAGGTAGCGAGTACCGGCATCGGGCTCATCCGGGCCGAGACCGAGCGGACATGGTCGGCGAAGTAGCCCGCGCTGTAGCGGGTCTTTGTCGCTGCCCACTGGGCGACGAACGTGTCCGGGGGCAGGCCGGTCCAGTGGGGCGGCCGATTTGGGGTGTAGAACGACAGTTGGACCCGGTCCTCGTGCGGCGGTGGCAGGTGTGACCAGCTGATGGCGACGATTGGGGCCTCGACGTAACCGGAGACGTCGTAGAGCCAGGGGGCTGGTGTCCATCCTGAGCCTGGCAGGTCTTGCGCACGCGCGGCGTCATAGAGGGCGCCGCCGATGCAGCTCTCGAACAGCATGAAGCCGGTCATGCTGGGCATTCGGTCCGGGCTGGCGGGTTCGGTGGACGGGGTGGACGAGTAGGTCACGGCCATCTCGATCGCCTCGTGGTCGACCCACGTCAGGCTCGCGTTCTGGAGGCGGTCGGCTTCATCGCGGGCGTATCGACGCACTTCCCGGCCCTCGCTCTCCGCCGCGGCGGCTCGGGCGACCTGGCCTGTACGTCCTTGCTGGGCGCCCTCGGCCGCGATGTTGGCGTAGTGCTCGTGAAGCCGCCGGCGGAGGAAGGGAAGCTGCTCGGAAGACGGAGCGACCCACGGCGCGGGCTGGAAGATCGAAGCGTCCGGGATCGGGTCGGGAATCTTGAGGCCATCGGTTGCCGGGTGCATGAAACGGACTCCAGCCAAGGTCGCGGCGGCGCTGGTCACAGGCGGCGCAGTGCTTGCAGCACGCGGTCGAGAAGCGCCAGGTGCTCGTCGTCGGGCCGCGGTCCCTCCAGCGCGGCCCGCCGCGCGGCGGCTCGTTCCTCGTCGAGGTCGAGCGGAAGCGCGGACGGCCCCGTGGCGGGCAGTTGTCCAAGGCTGGGGAGGTACTCGGTGAGTGGTCCGTTGTCGGCATGGCGGCACGCGGCTTTATCGTGGACAGCATCGAACGGCAGTTCGGGGGTTTCCGGCGAGCAGCGAGGACTCGGCAGGATCACCATCGCGTCCGCCTTCGTGTCCGGCTCCTCACTGTGGTTCACTGCTCTGCGGCAAACTGGTCGGACTCATGACGGGTTCGTGTCGGTCGCCATCGGGCCAAAAACGGGTGCCACGCAAGACCCGCAGGAAGGGCAGCAACTCCTCGCGAAGTCCCGGCGTGGTGGCAATCGCGCACCGGGAACGAGTGGTGTGAGGGCTGGCGTCGGCATCCAGGACGAGGGCTCCGGCCTCTCGGGCGATGACGGCCCCGGCCGCGGTGTCCCAGGTCCGGTTGCCGAGCAGGACGCAGGCATCAAGGGTGCCGTCGGCGACCCAGACGAGGTCAAGTGCGGACGAGCCGTAACGGCGAAGCCCTTGTGCTCGTGCCGTGAGTTCCCGGTCCACAGTGGAGCAGAGCACGTCTCGTAGCGCAGTGTCCTGGCCGCTGCCATAGTCGCTGAACCCGATCAGGGCTCGATCGAGCGACTCAGTGCCCGAGGCGGCGATTGGTTCTCCGTCGCGGTAAGCGCCCTGCCCGTCGGTCGCCCAGTAGCGGTGTCCGAGAAAGGGAAGCGCGGTGACGCCGAGGATGGGGCGGTGGTTGTGCACGAGCCCGAGCGCGATCGCGCACAAGGGACTGCCGTGGTGGTGGTTGATCGTGCCGTCGATGGGATCGAGAACCCAGTACGTCTCCTGGTTGCCAACCGCGCCGGTTTCCTCTCCGAGGAACCCGATTTCGGTGCGTCCATCGGCAATCAACCGTTGGCGGACCACGTGTTCGACGTCCTCGTCCACTTCGGACACAGGGTCGCGGTCGCCCTTGTACCGGATCGAGCGAGGACGGTGGCTGAGGACATGCTCGACCGCAAGATCGATCGCGGCCTGTGCCGCGGGCAGGGCAGCGGTGAGGTCGGGTGCCGACAGCATGGTTCCTTCGGTTCTTCGGGCGCGCCCGGCTCACGTAGCTGCGCCGAATGGACCGGGCCGTGGACGGTGAGGGTCAGGAGTGGTGCGGCCACCACGGGTGTTCGACGGTCAGTGCGTCGCTTCGCAGTCGTTCCGCGATGACCGCGGGGCGCAGCTCGACTTGGTGGAGGTCCGCTTGGGTGAGCCACCGCAGTTCGTGTTCGCTGGACCGGGCGGCTTCGGGGCCAGCGAGAGTCACGTCGAACAGCAGGGCCAGTTCGTAGAGGGCAGGCCCGTTCGGTGAGGTGTGATCGCGCAGTTCGACGGTGGCGCAGAAGTCGAGGTAGGCGAGGTCGACGTCGGTCTGTTCCCGCACGGAGCGCCGCAGGGCGTCCTCAACGGATTCACCTGGTTGTACTCGACCGCCGGGTAGCCGGAAGGCGCTGGCGTCCCGGTCTCGGACGAGCAGGAGACGCTCCTCGTGCCCGACGAGGCCGTATGCCCCGACAAGCGGACCGAGAGCTGGAGTGGTGGTGGAGGTCATCATGGTGCTCTCACGATCGACGGACAGGACGATAACCGAGGTGACGCCTCAAAGAGGCCAACGTGGTGGTGCTCATCGCACAACCGGGGGTTCGTAGACGGCAGTGTTCAACTGGGTCTCGCGGACCAGGACCCGCTCGACCCGCGCACCGTCGGCGCGTGCAAGTCCGATCAGCGTGCTCTCGGCGACTCGGCCCAGCAGTACCGCCACTGCCTCCACCGTGGGCCACGGCAGCCCGTATCCGAATTCTTCGGCATGGTCGGCCGGTTGCTCGGCCCCGAAGCGGAACACCCGGTTGCCTTCGGCGATCAGCCGATCGCGGACGCCGAGCATCGTGGCGTGGTCGAGGTGCTCGTCGATCCAGCGCCGTACCCCGACCTTCAGCGCGCCGAACTCCACGACGGTCACCTCGGGGCTTAGCTCCGCGGCGCTCACTGTCACCGCGACCGACCAGGAGTGGCCGTGCAGGCTTACACATTTGCCGCCCAGGTGCGGTAAGCGATGCCCGGACGCGAACGAGTGCTCGATGGTGATCTTGTGCGACATCAGCGGGGCACCAGGCTCGACTGGTCAACCGGCGCGGGTGAGCGTGCTGGTTGCACCTCGCGCATATCCACTGCAACAAGCTCACTTTCCGTACCGAGAGGAGTGGCCGAGACCGGTATGGCCTGCGATGGGCGGTCGGAGGTCGCCCACCGCAGGCCGAATCCCAGTCAACGACGCCGCCCTTGCCGATCACCAGAGCGGCCGTGCGGCGAGAACGAGGCGTCAACGGGGCGACCCAGGCGCTGACCAGCGCGCTAGTGGTCTGCTGGAGCGAGGGGCTTCACCCAGATGGGCATGCAACTGCGATTGGCGATCAGCCGGATCGTCAGCCGTGGTCGAGAACGGAGCGGCCATGAGGCAGCGATGAGGCGACACCCTCCCTACGCTGCGAAAACCGGCGAGTACTGTGCGCTATGGAGGGTCTGGAAGGAGGGACAACGCGATGGCAGCACGGCCTCTCACCCCGCTCGCAGCTGCCCGCGAGGCCGCTGGTTATACCCAGGAAGCCCTCGCCGTCACCCTGAAGGTCGAACGGACCACCATCGGACGTTGGGAACGTGGGGTCCAGTCACCTCAGCCTTGGCAGCGGCGCGGCCTCGCCACCGCCCTGCAGATCTCGCTCGACGTACTCGACGACCTGCTACGACGTAGCCTTCGGCAACCTGCTGCCGACATCACCACGGTCCTGATCTCACCTTCGTCGAGCCTGGTGACGCTCCCTGCCGAGCGGACCGTTCACGAGGACGCACCGGCACCCGATGCCGACGTCATCCACGCCGCCATCCCGCGCCTGCGCCGCGCGCTTGACCGACTGGACCTGCCCGACGACGGACCAACCAGGTCTCCGGACGACCTGCACGGCGAGATCATCCGAGCCAGCGACGACCGGCTGCAGTCCCGCTACGGCAACCTCGCCCGCCGCCTGCCCGACCTCATCGCCGAACTCGCCCGCGCCGGTCAACTGGGCGACGCGGCAGGCCAGCGCCACGCCGCCGCCCTGCTGACCTTGGCGTTGCGGGCTGCTGACGGCGTGGCGTTCAAGTTCGGCTACCTGGATCTGTCAGCCCGGCTGATCGACCTGATGCGCTCGGCCGCCCAGATCGCCGAGGACCCGCTGCTACTGGCCGCCGTTGCATACGTGCGAACCGAAACCTTCTTCGCCACCGGCGACCTGGACACCGCCGCCCGCGCTCTCGAACTCGCCGCTGACCACGTGCCCGATCTCGGCACGACCTCCTCCTTGGCCGCGTTCGGTGCCCTGCACATGCGCGCCGCAGTCGTGGCCGGCCGGGCGGGCAAAGCCGACCTCGCCGCCGACCACCTGCGTGAGGCCCGCCGCGCCGCGGGCAGGGCGCCCGAGGGAATCTACGTCGGCACCGCGTTCGGCCCGGCCTCCCTACGCATCCACGAACTCGCAGTCGCCGTCGAACTTCGAGATCCACTGGGTATCGAACGCGCGGCGTCCTGGCACCCGCCCGACGAACTTCCCGCCGAGCGTCGCTCCCACTACTTCATCGATCTGGCCCGCGCCCAGCTCACCCTCGGTCGCCACGAAGACGCTCACCTGTGCCTTCAGGCGGCCCGCCGTGCCGCGCCCGAGCACACCCGCACCCACCCGCAGGTCCGCCAGTCCCTCTCGTCCCTCCTGCGCACCCACAGCACGCCCAGCGCCGGCTTGCTCGACCTCGCCGCTTGGGCCCGCGCTCGCTGAGCCGCCACCAGCCGCTCAGCGCAGGGACAACAGATCCGGCAGGTCGTAAAGGGAGTCGATCACCCAATCCGCGTCGCGACGGACCAACGGGTCGTCAGCCCACAGATAGCCCCACGGGCCCCGCCGGATCAACGCCGTGCAGAAGCCCGCTGCCTTCGCGGCAACCACGTCGTTGTCCCGGTGGTCACCCACGTACACCGTCTCGCCCGGCCCGTCGGGCACCATCTCCGCCACGCGGGCGAAGAACTCGGACGACGGCTTGGCGGCACCCCATTCCCCCGAGGTCGCGATCCGGTCCACCGGCAGCTCCAGCGCACGCAACAGCTCGGCCGCGCGAGCGGTCTGGTTCCCAGCCACCCCGACCCACAAGCCGCGTTCTCGCAGCGCAGCCAGGCCGGGCCGCACATCGCTGTAGAGGTCGCTGTCCTCGATGCGCTCACCCAGGCCAGCCTCCTCGCGCAGCCGCCGTTCCCGTGCGACGTCGAAGCCCGGCTTGAAGTACTGGAACGTCTCGGCATTGTCCCGGCCAGCGGCGGTGACCGCACCCAGCACCGTCGAGAAGGTATGGCGGGAAACGCCGATCCAGTCGGCCCACGCACCCCACTCCCGCGAGTCGTCCAGCAACGTCTCGCCCACGTCGAACACCACCGCGGTCACCATGCTCCTACTCCTACGTCACGTACAGCCACCGCGCGACAGCGAGGCCCTTCGGCCGCCCAACCCACTGAGATTCGGGTCCTGGCACCCGCCCGGCGTCCGCTTCCCGGCAGCCTTGGTCGACGCAGTTCGAACAAACGGTCAGCCCGAGCCTCGGCCTGACGTCCGCAGCAGCACAGCGGCAAGGAGACTAGCGGCTAGGTCACCTAGTCAGGTCGCCGTAGGTTAGGACAAACCTGCTGTGTGTCTTGTCGATGGCGGGCCCGCCAGTTCGCTGTCCGGGGTATCAGCCGGATAGACGATGAGCGATGGCGTGTGCTGGTTCCGCTCGGGCGCCCAGGATCGGATCTCGTCGCAGAGGTACTGGGTCAGCTCGGCGGCGGCTGGCCCGTGACCGATCGCGCCCAACTCCCAGTGCACCTCGTCGCCGGATTCCAGTCTGCGGGCGGTGAGGGAGACCAGCGTGTTGCCCTCGGCCAGCGCCATACGCCACCAGTCCGGTGCCGGGTTGCATACCTGGGTGGACGTCGGCGCGGACCTTGAGCGCTTCGACGATCGATGGGGCATGTGGGCTCGATCAGGTGAGGGGAAGCCCGAAAAGTGCGGCGGTGGCGCCGAGACCGGCGCAGACGGCCAGGGTGCGCAGCATCGGCCAGCGCAGCGCGAACACCAGGACGAGGGCGATGGCGGTGATCGCGGCGGCCACGGGTCGGAAGCTGGCTAGTTCGGGCAGGTTCACCTGCACCGGCCCGAATCGGTGGACATCGCTGGTGGTGAAGAGGGTGTGCAGGGCGAAGTACAGGGCGAGGTTGGCGATCACACCGACGACAGCGGCGGTGATGCCGGTCAGTGCGGTGGAGATGCCGCGGTTGTGGCGGAGGCGTTCGACGTAGGGGGCGCCGAGCAGGATGAACAGGAAGCAGGGCACGAAGGTGACCCAGGTGGTCAGCAGCGCCCCGAGCACCCCGGCGACCCATGGGTCGAGGCTACCGGGGTGGTGGTAGGCGCCGAGGAAGGCCACGAACTGCACGACCATGATCAGCGGGCCGGGGGTGGACTCGGCCAGAGCGAGGCCCCGCACCATGTCTTGGGCGGAGAGCCAGCCGTAGACCTCGACGGCGCGCTGGGCGACGAAGGCGAGCACGGCGTAGGCGCCGCCGAAGGTGACCACGGCGGTGCCGGAGAAGAACAGCCCCTGCGTGGTGAGCGTGCTGCCCACGCCGGTGAACACCGCCACCGCGGCGATCGGGGCGGCCCAGAGCAGCAGACCGACACCGAGCACGGTCAGGCTCCGCCGTGTAGAGGGGGCTTCGTGGTGCAGGGCGTCGTCGGGGATCAACGGTGCTGGTCCGTCGGCGGCGCCGTTGGTGGGCGGGGGTTTGATCGTGCGGGGTGCGAACCGGCCGAGTGCCCAGCCGATGGCCGCTGCTGCGGCGATGACGATCGGGAACGGGACCGCGAACACCGCCAGCGCCACAAAGCCGGCGGCGGCGATCCCGATGAGCGCGGGGTGGTGCAGGACGCGTTTGCCGACCCTGGGTACGGCTTGGGCGATGATCGCGACCACCGCGGGTGCGAGCCCGGCGAAGATCGCGGTCACCAGGGTGGTGTCGCCGAACGTCACGTAGATGGCCGACAGCGCGAGCAGGGCAACCATGCCGGGCAGCACGAACAGGGTCCCGGCGATGATCCCGCCGCGGCGGCCGTTGAGTAGCCATCCCACGTAGATGGCCAGCTGCTGGGCTTCGGGGCCGGGCAGCAGCATGCAGTAGTTCAGCGCGTGCAGGAAGCGTTGTTGGCCGATCCAGCGTTTCTCCTCGACCAGGGTGCGTTGCATGACCGCGATCTGCCCGGCCGGGCCTCCGAACGTCTGCAGCGAGATCAGAAACCACGCCCAGGTCGCGGTACGCAGTGGGATGACGTCCCGGTTCGCGGTTTCGGACATGGGTGAGCGTCCCTCCTCGTTCAACTCCACGCGCAATGTAACCATGGTTGCACTAGTGCGGTGGAGGGGTGTCCAGGTGGCGGGATGCGGGCTGGCCGAGGCGGTGGGAGTGGTCGGTTAGTGGGGTTCGGGGAGTGGGATGAGGCGGTGGGCGTGGTCGAACAGGGCGTGTTCGACGAGCCGGGCTGCGGTGAGAGCGGCGAGTGCGGTGGCGGCGAGCAGCATGTACATGACCACGATCTGGTAGCGGATGGCGGTGAGGGGGTCGACGCCGGCGAGGATGAGTCCGGTCATGGCTCCGGGCAGGCTGATCAGGCCGACGACCTTGGTGGAGTCGATCGCGGGCAGCAGCGCGGTGCGCAGCGCGGAGCGTTGGTGGGGCAGGAACGCGTCGCGGGCGGGGAGCCCGAGGCAGAGCCGGGCTTCGATGGCTGGGCGGGCCTGCTGGGCGTCTTCGCGCAGGCGGCGCAGGGCGACCCCGGCGGCCTGCATGGCTCCGGAGACGATCATGCCGCCGATCGGGACGACGACCCGCGCTTGGGTGGAGATGATCCCGAGGCCCAGCAGCGTGGCGAGGGTGACGAGGCTGCCGACGGCGACCCCGAGGGTGGCTGCCCACCGGGCTCGGGGCAGGCCGGTGCCGCGGCGGCCGGCGACCTGTCCGGCGAGGAGGATCATGATCGTCACCCAGCCGAACGCGCCGGGAAGGCCGGTGTGGGCGAAGATCACCAGCAGCAGGACGCCGACCGCGGCCAGCTGTGCCCCGGCGCGCAGCGATGCGGTGATCAGCTCGCGGGTCAGGTGCAGCCGCTGCCGGTAGGCCACCGCGGCGGTGAGGGCGATCAACAGCAGGGAGGCGGCGACGCCGCCCCAGCTGGGCACGGACAGTCCGGTCATCACCCGGCCTCCAGGTAGTCGATGTGGTCGGGGTGCCCGTGGGCGACCAGGCGCCCGTGGTGCAGGACCAGCACGTGCTCGGCGATGCCGCGAACGAGGGGGAGGTCGTGGCTGACCAGGATCACGGTCCCGCCCGCGGCGGTGTGGTTGCGGGCGGCCTCGGTGATCACCGCTGTGGTCACGGCGTCCAGCGCGGCGGTGGGCTCGTCCAGCAGCAGGACCTCGGGTTCGACGGCCAGCGTCCGGGCCAGGCACACCCGCTGCGCTTCGCCGCCGGACAGGCCGCTGGTGCGGCGTTGCGCGAAGCGTGCGGGCAGGCCCACGAGATCGAGCAGGTGCTGGATGCGGTGCTCGGTCAGCTCCGCGCGTCCGACACGCAGCTCCTCGGCCACGTGGTTGGTGAGCAGCACCGGCTGTTGCGCGACCAGGCCGACCCGGCGCCGCAGTGCCAGCACTTCGAGCTCGGCGAGCGGGGTGCTGTTGAGCAGGATCTGGCCGGTACTGGGGTCCTCCAGCCGGTTGAGCAGGCGCAGCAGGGTGGACTTGCCGGCGCCGCTGGGACCGACCACCGCCGTGCACGCTCCGGCCGGGAGACGGGCGCAGACTCCGTCGAGCAGTCGGGTTGGGCCGCGGGTCACCGTGACCCGGTCCAGAAGAAAACCGGGCACGGTGCTCATCCGGGTGCGGCGGCCGGGGCGTCCGGAATGGTGGCGTCGGGATGGTTGGCGGCGGGGAGGGTGAGGATGACGGTGGTGCCGCCGTCGGGATGGTTGGCGGCAGTCGCGGCACCGCCGTTGCGGCGGGCCAGCGCGGCGACCAGGGCCAGGCCCAGTCCGGTGCCGCCGCCGGTGCGGGCGTCGTCGGCGCGGGTGAAGCGGTCGAACGCGTGCGGCAGGAACTCGGGGGCGATGCCGGAGCCGTGGTCACGCACCCGGATGCTCACCCCAAGCTCGGTGTCGGGCGGGCTGGCCGTGATGATGATGGGTGGCTGCCCGTGCCGGGCGGCGTTGTCGATCAGGTTGCTCACCGCCCGGTCGAGATCGCCGGGATCGGCGCGCACCGTGAGCTCCGGTGAGCAGTCCAGGATCACTTGGTGCTCGTCGAGGGTGCTGCGGTAGCGGGCGATCACTGACTCCAGCACGGGACGCACCGGGGTGGGCTCGCCGGGCCGGGCCGGCGGACCGGCCTGGTCGGTGCGGGCGAGCAGGAGGAGGTCCTGGGCCAGGCGGGATAGTCGTTCGGTTTCCTCCAATGCCGAGCCCAGCGCGGCGGTCAGTTCCCGTGTGGTGCGGGGTCGGCGCGCCGCGAGTTCGAGTTCGGTGGTCAGCAGGCTGAGCGGGGTGCGGAGCTCGTGGCTGGCGTCGGCGACGAACTGCCGTTCCCGCTCGACAGCGGCGTGCAGGCGGTCGAGTAGATCGTTGAACGTGGTGCCCAGCCGGGAGATTTCGTCGCGAGCCGACGGCACGGGTAGACGCTGCGTGGGGTGTGCGGCGGTGATGGTGGCGGCGCGGGCGCGCATCCGTTCCACCGGTCGCAGTGCGGCGGCGGCCAGCAGGTAGGCCCCGACCGCGGCGGCGAGCAGCGCCAGCGGCAGGCCGACCGCCAGTTCTTGGCGTAGGTCGGCCACCGCGGCGTCGCGGTCGGCGAGGGTCACCGCGGCCACGGCGATCCGGCCGTCCGCACCGGTGGGGGCGGCGGCGATACGCACCGGCCCGTCCAGCTGTCCGGCGGTGGCGTGATCGACCACGAGCTCGCCGCGCCGCGCGGTCGCCAGCTCCGCTGGAGTCAGCAGGGGCTGGTCGGCCACGTCCGGGGAGCTGGCGATGATCTGGCCTGCGTCGTCGAGGACCTGCTCGCCGGTGTCCCGGCCGCCGCTGGACAGCACTGGTGCGGCGGTGGTGGCGATCGGTTGGAGGTCGCGCAGCCGGTGCTCCAACGATTCGCTGATCGAGGCGTCGAGCGATTCGCGTGTGTGCGTCACGGTGACGATCCCGACTCCGAGCAGGACCAGCGCCATCATCACCGTGAACGCGGCGGTGAGCCGGATCCGGAGCGGCCACCGCCGGATCATCGCGCCCCCACCCGCGGCCGTCCACCATCCGGCCGGAGCCGGTACCCGGCGCCGCGCACGGTCTCCAGCGAGACCACCGCGAATGGCCGGTCGATCTTGTCCCGCAGCGCGCGGATGTGCACCTCGACGACGTTGGAGCGGGATTCGTAGGCGAAGTCCCAGCAGTGCTCCAGCAGCAGCTCGCGGGTGAGCACCACGCCGGGCTGGCGCAGGAACATCTCCAGCAGCGCGTACTCCTTGGCCGTCACCGCGATCTCGGTCTCGCCGCGCCAGCACCGCCGGCTGGCCGGGTCGATCCGCAGATCGCCCGCGGTGAGCACGGTGGGGCGGGCGACCGGGCCGCGGCGGGTCAATGCCCGCAACCGAGCGAACAGCTCCTCCAGGTGGAACGGCTTGGTCAGATAGTCGTCCGCGCCGCCGTCCAGGCCGCTGATCCGATCGGTCACCGCGTCACGGGCGGTGAGCATCAGCACCGGCACCCACACCTGCTGGCGGCGCAGTCGCCGGCACATCTCGAACCCCGACAGCCGGGGCAGCATCACGTCCAGCACCACCGCGTCGTAGTCGCGGCTGACCGCCGCCCCGAACCCGTCGGCCCCGTCTGTGGCGACATCGACGGCGTAGCCCTCCTCGACCAGGCCACGGCGCAGCAGGCCCGCCATCTTCGGCTCATCCTCCACCACCAGTACCCGCACCATCCATCACCTCTCTTCAGGCGCCACCCCCGAGCACCCTGCACAGGCGCCCCTTCACGGGCACGGTGCCACCACATCCGGGTGACCGCCGTCGTGTCTTCATCACGGCTTCATCTCCACCGACTACCCATACCCATGCAACCACCTCATGCAACCACGGTTACAGGAGCGTGGAGAATGGAGAAGGCATGAACCGCAAGACGAAGATCGGGATCGGGATCGCCGCCGGAGTGCTCGTCCTCACTGGTGGGGGCGTGGGCCTGGCCTCCGCGATGTCCGGCGACGGCGACGAGGTCAGCGGCCCCGCGGCCGACCAGGCACGAGCCGCGGCCGTGCAGTCCGTGCCCGGCGGGAAGGCCGGCGCTGTCGAGACCGAGACCGACGAGGGCGCCGCCGCCTACGGCGTCACCGTCACCAAGCCCGACGGCTCCACCGTCGAGGTCCACCTCGACAGCACCTTCCACGTCGTGGGCACCGAGGCTCCCGGCCAGGACCACGACGCCGACGGTGACGAGGGCTGACCGCGTACCACCGACCACGATCTACACCGACCACGATCGAGTTCGAGGAGGGCAAGGACATGCCGTTCACCCCCGCCCGCGCGGCCCGCGTGGTGTTGCCGCTGGCCGCGCTGCTGCTGGTCCCGCTCGCCGGCTGTGGCACCGACACCACCCCCGCCAGCGACACCGCTGCCGACGCCGAGCATCGGCGCCACCAGCCGATCCCCACCACCGAGGCGGACTGGAAGCCGGTCACCGACACCCTGGGCCGCACCGGGAAGTTCGGCGACAACAACACCGTCTACCGCATCGGCCTGCCCCGCACCGACCTGCAGGTCACCTCCGGCGGCGTCGAGATCAAACCAGGGCTGTCGCTGGGCGGCTACGCCGCCTTCGCGAAGTACCGCGACGGCGTCATGCTCATGGGCGACCTGGTGGTCACCGAGGCCGAACTGCCCAAGGTCACCGACGCACTCCAAGCCCACGGCATCGCGCAGACCGCGCTGCACAAACACCTGCTGCAGCAAACACCGCCGGTGTGGTGGACCCACATCCACGCCATGAGCGACGACCCCGCAGCGCTCGCCCAAGGCGTGCAAGCCGCACTGGACGCCACCGCCATCCCAGCCCCGGCGCCACCAGGTCAGCAGCCGCCGATCGACCTGGACACCGCCGGCATCGACCAGGCCCTGGGCCGCAAGGGCACCGCCGACGGCGGCATCTACAAGTTCAGCATCGCCCGCAAGGAGACCATCACCGACGACGGGCATGTCCTTCCGCCCACGTTCGGGGTGACCACCGCGATCAACTTCCAGCCACTCGGCGGCGGGCGGGCCGCGATCAACGGTGACTTCGTGATGACCGCACCCGAGGTCCAGAAGGTGATCCAGGCGCTGCGTACAGGCGGGATCGACCTGGTCGAAGTGCACAACCACAGCCTCACCGAGCAACCCCGCCTGTTCTACATGCACTTCTGGGCCGTCGACGACGGCGTCACCCTCGCCAAAGCCCTCCGCCCCGCGCTGGACGCCACCAACCTGCAACCCCCAGGCTGATACCACTCACGCCGACAGCGTTTCCGGCCCCGTCGTGACGATCGGCGGGGCCGGACAAGCACCATGACAACGAGCATGACAACGGGAAGGAGCGCAGGATGCGGCCACGCACCGTTTTGGACTGGATCGCTTTCGTGCTACTGCTGATCGGCGCGTTCGCCTGGGCGGCGTTCGTCACCGACATCAACGTGCTGGATCGGGCACTGGAACCCATCGCCGATCCGCTCGACGACATCGTGTTCGTGCTGATCGGACTCGCGGGCCTGTACTGGATCGGCCGCGTCGTCGTCGGAGACCGAACACATCAGTGAGCAACTCCACCGATCCAGCGCACGAGCGACCATCGACGGGATCGGCAGCGCCGCGGCAGGCAGGGCAGCGGGCAGGGCAGTGGGTGTTGCTGTCCTACCGCATGCCCCGCGAGCCGTCCACCCCGCGGATCACGGTCTGGCGCAAACTCAAACGCCTCGGCGTCGCCCAACTCGGCGACGGGCTGGTCGCGCTGCCCGCCGACGCCCGCACCCGCGAACACCTCGACTGGATCGCCGACGAGATCCTCGCCGCCGGCGGCACCGCCGGCGTGTGGCTGGCCCAACCAACCAGCCTGGCACAGGAACGCCGCCTGGCACAGACCATGGCCGCCGCCCGCGCCGCCGAGTACCGCGCCGTGCTCACCGAAGCCGAACAAGCGCGCTCACTCGGCGAGGCCGAGCGACGACGCGCCCTGCGCACCCTGCGCGCCGAGCTGCGGCGTATCCACCGCCGCGACTACTTCCCCCCACCCGAACGCGACACCGCGCAGGCCGCTGTGGACGCCCTGCACCCCGACCACCACACCGAGGAGACCGCATGAAGTGGGCCACCCGCGAACACATCCACATCGACCGCGCCGCCTGCGCCTGGCTCATCCGCCGCTGCATCGACCCGGACGCCGCCTTCGTGTTCGTCACCGACCCCGCCGACGTCCCCCCAGACGCCACCCCGTTCGACATGCGCGGCGTCGACCTCGGCCACCACGGCGACGACTGCAGCTTCGAAACCATCCTGCGCCGCCACGACCTCACCGACCCCGTGCTCTGGCGCATCGCCGAAATCATCCACGAAGCCGACCTCGACGACGAACGCTACGACGCCCCCGAAGCCCCCGGCCTCGACGCCATCCTCCGCGGCCTATCCATGATCGGCGACGACCAGCACACCCTCACCATCACCAAACCCATCTTCGACGGCCTCTACGAGTACTACCACCGCGCCCAGATGCTCGGCCGCGAACCCGCATGACCGCAGGGAACATCCGCCGCGCCACCCTCGGCATCCTGGCCGCCCTGCTCTGTGCAAGCCTGCTCGGCACCGATCACCCCGCGACAGCGACCCCCTCATCAGCGGTGCCCTTGCTGGAAGAAGCCACCCCACCAGCGAATGCCGTCCTCACCGAACCGGTCGACTGGGTGTACCTGACCTTCGACCGACTGATCAACACGTTCAGCATCCGGGTCACCGGCCCCAACGGCCACGACGTCGCCCGCGACAACGCCATCGTCAAGCACGACATGATCTCCCAGCCACTGCACACACTCACCCAGCCGGGCACCTACCGCGTCACCTGGCAGGTCATCGACCTCGACGGCCACCAGGCCAGCGGATCACACAGCTTCACCATCACCCCCGGCGTCACCACGACCCCCGAAAACACTGCCACCACACCAGCCACCACCCCCCACTCAGTACCGCCGACAGCGCCACCAGCCACCAACCAGTCCACGATCACCACGCCGCTGGCCGCCACGATCGCACTCAGCCTCCTGGCAGGACTAACCCTCCTCACCATTCGTCACCGTCGACGCGTCCGCGCATCACGTGCGCAGCGGCCAGACCGGACATGACGACAACCGCAGTCACGAGACATTCGGTCGGCATAGCTCCCGTAGTCCTGGCCTACCAGCGCGAAAGCCAATGCGGTGTCAGATTCCAACAACACCAGAGCCATCGACTCACCGCCAGCCTGGCCGTGAGAAGCTCAACAAGCTGACTTGACAGGGAACCGCAACGGGGCGACCAGCCGTTCTCCAGGTGCGAGCTGCTTCCACCACTGGGCGGGGATGTCCCACGGTGAGACCGTGGCGATCATGCGGTCGTACGGGGCGTGGTCGGGGTAGCCGAGCCCGCCGTCGCCAGTGATCACGTGCACGTCGCCGTAGCCGGCGGCGGCCAGCGCTTGTGAGGCTTTCGCGGTCACGTCCGGGTCGACGTCGATGGTGGTCACCAGGTCCGCGCGGCCGGTCAACTGGGCGAGCAGGCTGGCGTTGTAACCGGTCCCCACTCCGATCTCCAGGATGCGGTTGCCCGGCTGGACGTCGAGTTGGTCGAGCATCGCGGCTACTAGCCAAGGTGCCGACGCGCAGGACAACGACCGGCCGTCCTCGAACCGGTGGGTGACCACCGCCTGCCACGGGTCGTAAGCGACCGCCAGGTCGGCGTCCGGCACGAACTCGTGCCGCGGTGTGTCGCGCAAAACCCGCTCGACGTCGCTGTGCTTTGCGTGCCCGGCCTTCTGGATCCTCTCGACCATTGCCGCACGTAGCGCTTCCGGCGAAGTAGTGGTGGTGTGCATCGTTCCTTCGTATCAACGATCGTCGGGTTGGCGGGCATCGTTAGTGATCGACACGGGCTGTTTCTCGGGCCGAGGAAGCAAACCCGTTGTGGTGCAACGGCTTCACTAGGACCCGCCCTACGGGTTCGCTGGAGCGTTGACGTTGCAGGACATCGTCTTCACGCTGCGTGCCATGGCCTCTTCGGCGCAGGCTAGTGCTGTCGTGAGGTCTGCCAGCAGTGTGGCCGGGAGCGTGCCGCTGCCGAGCGCGCACGCTTCGACCGAATCGGACAACTCGCGCGCTTGGGAGTCGGTGAGCAGCTCGCGGCAACCATTGTGGGCGAGTACATCGCGAGCGACGTATCCGTCTCGTGTCGCGGCGGCGTAGTCGATCAGATCAACGGCGATCTGGTGCACGGGTGGATCGTCAACGGTGCCGATGGCGTCGATGAAGGACAACCCGAGCCGTGTGTGGAAGACCGCCAAGCCGGGCGCGGAGGTGTCGAGTCGGTGGTACTGGTTCAGGAGCGTGGGCAGATCGGCGACGCCCGAGGCGCCGTGGCACTGGATGGTCAGGCAGGCGGTCACGGCGTTCTCCCAAGGGTCTCCTGGTGTTGTGTCGGCCAAGAGGGTGAGGGCGCTGTCGGTGTCCCCGGATACGGCGTGGGCGATGACCGCGATCTGGCGACCGTCAAGCATCCGTCGCCCGACGCCCTTGTACGCGTCGAGCCGGGCGCGTGCCTCCGCCCAGCGGCCGGCTGCGGCCAGAGCGCGGCCACCGGTGGCCAGCAGGACTGCCCACAGCCAGCTGCGGATGTGCTGGTGCGTCTCGGCGGAGTCGGTGAGGTCGGCCGGGATCTCGATGCCGTCGACGATGGCGTCAGTTCGGGCGGAGACCGCGGTGAACAGGGTGTCGATCAGCGCGAAGGCGCGCTCGCCCTGACCCTCGCGGATGTAGAGGCGGGCGAGGTTGGTGATCGGTTCGAGAGCGAGGCGGGCTACCTGCGCGCCCAAGGGGCGGGCGCGCAGGTAGATGTTCACCTGCTGGTGGCACCACCGCCGGGCCAGTTCGGGCAGGCCGCAGTCGGAGGCGATGAGCGCCGCGTTGTTGTGCACGGCGGCGGCTTCGGCGAGCTCGCCGCTGTGCTCGACTTGGCGTGCTCGGTCGCACAGCTCGGCCACCCGCCGGGCCAGCGGGAGGCAGGCCGGGCGGGTTCGGGCAACGAGGGGGAAGCGGCGGGCGAACTGGCCGGCGGGGTCCACGGGCGTCACTCCCAGGTGACGGTCATGGGCTTGGTGGGGCGGTCCAGGACCACGAAGCCGGGGTTGGTGTCCGGCTGGGGCGCGGTGTCGGGAATGGCGAATCGGACGGTGCTGGCGCGGAAGCCCTGGTCCCAAGTCGAGATCTCGACCGAGACCTGCTCGGCGAGTTCCTGCGCGTTGGGGCCGTGGCCGATGACGCCGACCTCGTAGCGTCGGCCGCCGTCCGGATCGGGGTCCGCGGCGCGGATGGTGAGGTAGGCGAGGCTGCCGTCGGCGGCGGTGGTGGCCATCGCCACCGAGGGGAACATCGGCCGCACAAGGCCGCTTTCCTTCGCAGCGGGAGCGACCTCCATGCGCATCAGCGGGTTGGGCAGGTGGCAAGCCAGCCAGAGATCCAGCCATTCGAAGGATTCCATCGGGACGAAGTGCACGCCGGTCCACACTTCGCAGGCAGGGCTGTCGAAGACGCCGGTCAGGGTGTCCGGGTCGGTGGCGTGGTTGTTGTCCTTATGGATTTGCAGCGTCACCTCCCCGGTGCCGGTGAGGTCCAGAACGCGGCGAGCGTCGTCGCCAAGGCCACGCAGCGGCATGAAGATCGCCATCTCGCTGCCCAGGCTGCGCCAGCCGTCCTGGTCGCGTTCGAAGACGATGCTGCGAGAGGCACAACCACGCAGGCGCACCGGAGCTACCAGACGTCCGCCGGGTGTGAGCTGGTCGAGCCAGGCAGCCGGGACCTCGTGGGCACCGACGGTAGCGATGACGCGGTCGAAAGGCGCAGTTTCTGGGTGGCCGAGTGCGCCGTCGGCGGCGACCGCCTCGACGTTGTCGATGCTGGCTGCGGCCAGGTGCTCGCGTGCTCCGGCGACGAGGTCCTCGTCGATGTCGATCGTGGTGACATGCCCGTCGGCGCCGGTGAGGGTGGCCATCAGGGCGGCGTTGTAGCCGGTGGCCGCGCCGAGTTCGAGCAGCCGTTCGCCGGGCTGGATGCCGAGCTGTTCGAGCATCATGGCGACGATCTTGGGCTGGGACGCGGCGCTGATTCGGGTGCCGTCGCCCTCGTGTTTGGTGTAGACGGGCTCGTCGGCGTACGCCTCGACCAGGGGGACGTCGGGCAGGAACAGGTGTCGGGGCACCTGCCGGAACGCGGCCTCCACAGCGTCGGTGCGGACGGTGCCGTCCTTGACGAGGCGGTCGGCGAGCTTGGTACGCAGCTCGTCGGCGGAGCCGGTGGAAGCGTCACTGACGGTGGTTGTCATTGCGGGAACCCTAACGGTGTTGGAGGTGGTCCCGGCTGGTGCCTGCCGGGTAGGCGTGCTGTAAAAAACGGTGTCGACGGCCAGCGCGGCGAGGGTGGCCTGGTCGGTGCCGGAGAGACCGGCGCGGTTGGCGTGGAAGATGAAGTGGTGCGCCAGGACGGCGCGCAGGCCCCGCTCGAGGTGTCCGGCGCGAGCGAGTTCGGCGAGTTGGCGACCGGCCGTGTCGAACGCTGTCCACCAGGTCTCGGGAACCACGTCGGGGGCGACGTCGGCGACCTTGTGCGTGTTGGTGGTCATCAGTCGGCGCACGGCTTGGCTCAACCGCTCGGTGTGCGGAGAGTTGTTGGAGTGGGGTTGGGCGGTGGGCCGGAGCGCAGCCACCTTGTCCCAGACGTCGCCCTGCTCGAACCAGTCCAGCCCGGCGGCGCGCAGCATCGAGCTGAACAGCAGGACGGTGGTCTCTCTCTGACCCAAGGCAGCGGGTTTCGTGGCACGGGCGAGGCAGTGGCGACTGTCGTGGTGAAACAGCGAGTGCGCGATGTCCATCGCGGCGGGTCCACCGAAGGCAAGGGTTTCGGGTTCGTAGATGCCGCGAGTCCAGCGCGCGAGATGCCCATCGGCCTCCAGGTCGGACAGCAGCGTGTCGACCGCTTTCGTCTCGGGGTTGACCGGTTGGTAACGCAGCCGCCAGGCGGGTGTCTTGCGCAGGTGCCACCACGTGTCGAGTTCGCCGTCCTGTTGGGCCTGGTCGAGAGCGGGTACGAGCAGGGTCGCGGCGGTGTGCTCGGCCGTGGTCGGGTCGGCGAACTCGACCAGGTAGTGGTGCCAGCTGTCCGGCAGCATCAGCGCGGAATCTCCTCTCGGTCGGACGGATCGCGTTCGGACGGATCAGGTGATGAGCAGGCCGGTGCCCCAGCCTGTCGCGGGCTCGATCTCAGCGGCGAGGGCAGCTAGGCCGACCCCGGCAGCGCCTTCGAGGAAGCCGGGGCCTTCGGGAACGGCCTGGGCGCAGGCGCGGTGCAGCATCTCGGTGGCCAGCGCGCGGAGTCGGGAAGCGGCCGGCTCCGGTGTGTCGATGGCGGTATGAGCGGTGATCCGGGCGAGTCCGGCGTAGCCGTGGCACAGCGAAGCGTCGCTGATCAACGCATCCTGTTCCGGGTCGGTCACCGCACTGATCACGGCTTCCTCGGCGATCTGGCGGCGATCGGCGTCGTCGAGGGCCAGGGCGGCGAGGTGCAGGGTGCGGGCGATGCCCGCTGTTCCGTAGCACCAGCTCGGGCGTCGGCTGGCCCCGCTGTGCCGCACGTACATCGGCGTCGAACGCGCCTCGTCTCGGGTGACCATGTAGGGCCACCGGTGCCCGCTCGGAGTGCTTATGCGCCAGGAGTCCAGCCACGCGCAGATCGTCGCGACGGCCTGGCGCTGCCCGTCCACGGCGATGCCCCGGCGCAGGGCCTGGGCCAGCAGTGCCAGCGGGCCGCCGATGCCGTGTGCTACGCCGAAGTTGCCGTGGCCTCCGGGGAACTCGTCGTCCTCGTGGCCGGTGGGACCGGTGAGGGTCCACCACCCCGGCAGGGCCTCTCCTTCGACCATCACCGGTTGGGTGAGCCGCACGAGGGCGCCCAGAACGGCCGGCAGGGCGGTGCCGTCGGGGTCGTGGTGCAGCAGATGGGCACCGAGACCAGCGAGGCCCCGAATCGTGTCGAACTCGGCCATCTGCGGCAACATCCCGACGACGTCCATGCGCTCGTGGGCCTTGTCGACGCGGTTGTGGGCGTCGGCGGCGATCTGCCGGGTCAAGGGCGTGAGGGCGGACTGGTACGTGCCGGGACGGACTGTGGCGGCTCCCGCGAGGGCGCGCGCGACTGCCGGCGCGCCGTAGAACAAGCCGGTGCTCGCTCCGGCGGTGATCGGCTTGCTGGTGACGGCGGTCAGCCAGTCATGGGCGCGGTCGAACGGCCGTATCCCGGCGGCTGCCAGCTCGATGTGCAGCAGTGCCACACCAGGAGCGCCGTGGGCGAGGGATTGGTGCCACCACGGCTCGTCCGTGGGCAGGTGGGGGGCGTCCGGCCGGGCGAGGCGATCGGCGATCCCCGTCGCGTACTCGACCGCGGCATCCGAGGCGAGGTCGGCGTTCATCGCGGTCCTCCGGTGCGGGCGGCGAAGGTCAGGGCCGCGGTCCGGGCCAGGTAAAGGCACACCGCCTTGTCGTCGGGCTCGATGCCGTAGGCCCGCAGGAAGTGCGTGTGCAGCAACGAGCCCAAGGCGGCGTCCGGGTCGACGCCCTCGGCCTCAGCCCCGGACAGGTGCGCTCGGTAGGCAGCTACGGTCTGGGCGCGCTCGGCCCATGTCGCGACGACCGAAGCCGCACCCGGCGTGCTGCGCAAGGCGCGGAAATTCTCGGAGGGGTCGGCGAGGCATTGTGCCTCGGTGAACACCGGCCGGGGCACGACGGTAGGAGGTTTGGCCGGGACATGGTCGACCAGCCACCGCATCCCGGCCTCGGTCCCTCCCATGAAGGCGACGGCGATGGCGGCGAAGTTCGCCGCGGCCAGAGCATGGTCGTGCGGTCGCGCGGGCCAGGCGAGCTCGGCGAGCACGGCGCGGGAGTCAGCGGTGAAGAACGCCTCGACGGCTGATAGTGCCGCACCTGAGCCCCAGCGGCCGGTCTCCGGGTAGGAGGTCGCGAAAGCGATGTCGCGCAGCAGGCCGAGGCGGCGGAGCCGGTCGGCCCAGGCGCTGACCCGGCCGGCCGCCTCGCCGAACACCACTGGCTCAGTGCTGAGGAGACTGATCCGCAAGCGCAGGTAGTGCTCGTTGCCCTCGCGGAATCGCAGAAACCACCACCGCGGTTGGGCATCGCCCCACTCCGCCAGCAGTGCGGGCAGGTGCTTGGCGAGCACGGTGTTGTGACGTTGCGGGTCGCCGTAGAGCTTGGCGAACAGCATGGGGGAACCACCCGGCGACAGCCCGTGCTCACCTGGCCGGACGATCCGCTGGGGCGTCGGGCGCGGTGGCCGCGTCGTGGCCTGCGGCTGACAGCTGGCCATGGGCACGACGACGTCGTGAGCACGGCCATCGAGCCATCCGGCGGCGTCCTCAGCGGGTCCTTCCTCCAGCACCGCGTGGGGGTGGGTACCGAGGTGCTCGCGCAGCAGGACCCGGTGTGCGTCCTCGACGAGATCGAGCGGCAACCGCCAGTCCCCGTCGACCAGGAACACCGCCTGCGGGAGGCGGCGGCGGGTGCGCCACTCGGCCAGGGCGCTGTCCCAGGTCGCCCAGCTGGAGGTCCGGTCGGGAAGGTCGGCTGCGGCCAACCGCCACCGGGCCGGGGACAGCACGATGCGGCCGAAGCGCAGCCGAGGAAGAAACGGCAACGTGGCCGCCGTGCCCCAGTCGAAGTCGGTGACCTCCGCGCAGTGTGCGCGGGTCAGTTCGACCAGGAGGCGGGCCAGCGGCGGAGTGTGTTTGCGTAGGTTGAGTGCGTGCAAGCCCCACGCTTCGACCCTCGCGCCGAGGGCGGGTGCGGTCAGATACAGGCGGTCGCTGTCGCAACTGACCGCCAAGTCCGCCGCCGTGAGGACCGCCGTTGACGCGGCGGTGTCGCGGTGTTCGGCGAGGCTGACGATGGTTGGCAGGACCTGGGCGCTGCGGGCGACGTGTGCGGTGGCGGGGTCCAGAGGCGGGAATGACAACTGGGCCTGGATTACCCCGTCAGACGCGGGCGGGGCGAGCGGCGTGATCAGCATTCGGCGGTCGTGTTCGTCGAACAGGTGCAGGAAACGGCCGCTGACGACGCCGGCCGATCGCGAGACTGAGGTAACGACGAGCTGGAAGTTGCCCTGCTTCAGGGCTTGCAGGCTCGGGGAGTCGACACGGGCGCACAACTCGAGGTGCGAGGGCAGCCGCATCGAGTGCACAGGCGCCAGCTCCAGCTCGGCGATCAACCTCTCGCCGAGGACGACCTCTTGCTGACCGTCCAACGCGGCGGCCTGGGCCAACGCCAGCAGCCGTTCGTCCCGAGGCGTCTGCTGGGGTCGTGTGACCACTCCGCTGGTGCCGGGGTAGCCGTCAGGCCAGCCGATCCCGCTGTCGGCAATGACCTCGAGCAGTGGCACCTGTGCGCCGGTGCCGAACCGCTGGTAGAAGCGTCGGTGGAAGTCCGCCCAGGCTGCCGTACCGCTGGCGCGGGAGGTCAGGCGCGCCAGGACCAGCGCGGCACGTTCCGCTTCGCGGGCGACTGCGCTGGGGAGCACGACGTCCAGGTCCAGCCGCAGGTCGACCGTGACTGGGCTCCGCCGTGACGGAGCCAGGCGGCTCATGGACGCGGCGGCGTCGGTCCGTAGCCTGCGCCGCGCTTCCGCTGGGCTGTTCCGATGTCGCCGCAACATGTCGTGGATGTCGTTCAGCGTCATGCACCGCTCGGTGGCAGCCTCGCCGACCGTGGCCAGCTCGCGCACCAAGTGGCCAAGTGCGTCGGGCTCCGTGCTCGGCGCATGGAGGTTGGTGACGAGCACGCGACGAGCGACCAACGTGGCCAGCAAGCCGGTCACCGTGCTCCCGGCGGTGCTCGGGAACTCGGCCTGTACCTGCTCGCGCATGTCATCGAAAGGAATCGGTGTCCGCGCAGCTCGCACGGCCGCGCGCACCGGGCCGGTGTAGCGAAGTTCGACTTCGACTGCGCCGGTGCCTCGATGGTTGACGGTCGGCTGGTACGGAACCACAAGCCGCTCACCGCGCACCATCAACGTGGAGTTCGCGACGAGGACCAAGCGCTCCAGGATCTCGGCCTGACCTTCCAACCGTCGGATGACCTCGGCCAGCCACCCGGCGTCGGCCGCAGCGTCCGCGCGATGATCATCACCCCAACGCTGAGAGGGATCCGCGTCGAACCGCGCGGCGGTGACCCCGGCGAACAAGCCGTTGGGAGTCGGACGGCCGGTCAACCGTGCCAGGTACCGCAGAACGGACAGCACCACGCGCCGGGATTCGCGCTCGCTGGCAACCTGAGCGCCACACAGGTTGTGGACGCGGTCAGCAAGGACAGGGCTGGCCAGGCCGATGGCGTCACGGACGGCTTCGACCTCCCACACTTCGCGCAGCCAGTCCACCCACGCGGTGACGGCGTCGGCCCCGGTCGCGGTCAGCGTCGGCCACGGCGGAAGTTTCAGCTCGCCCTCTGCAACAGCCCGGACCAACAGGCCACCCGCGGCTCGAAAGCCGACGCGGTCGGGCAAGGCCGTGGACACGGGACACCTCTCCAAAGCGACGGATGGAAACCGGACGCCCGCCCAAGAAGCCCCTGGCGGGCGTCCGGTCGCTCGTGACAATCAGGCGGCGCTGATGCAGGTCGACTTCTCGCACGTCGTCCCGCAGCCGTCATCCGTCATGTTGATCAGATGCGCCGGGTCCACCACCTCGACCAGCGTGATGTCGAGGTCGAACTCCGAGCCCATCTCGACCTCCGCGGCGGGCGTGGCCACCGTGGTCGGCGACCACTCCATCTGAACCGTCACAGATCCTCCTTCGTGGGTTTTACGCTCCGAGTCCCGGCGAGTCGGCCGTGACTTCGCCCGCCAGGCGGACCAGCCCGGAACTCGACCGAGGTACCGAGCGCTCCCGCCAGCACACCCGCGAGCGGAATTCCATCGAAGTGGAGGGCAGTCCTACCACCACACACCCCTCGACGGCACGTCCCGGTGAAAGACGCTTCCGGATACTCGGGCTGCGCCGAAGCGGAAGCTCGCCCGGACCGCAGCGATATCAGTCAAACCCCTGGTGATCAACGATAGCCAGAGCGCCGACGCGGCGTCGATGAGGCGGCAATGAGGCGTCATCACCTCTGACCTGCATAAACGCCTTTTCAGAGGCGGTAGTCCGAACGGGTACAGCTCGCCGAGCGGGTGATCAGCCTTGACCCGTAGCTGGCTATCGTGGCAGGTGACCGACGGGGTGAGGTGGTGTTCATGAGTGACCGACGAGATGCCTTCGCCGCGCGGCGTGAGCAGATGGGCTACACCCAGGAGAGCTTCGGCGCGGCGGTGGGCGTGGAGTTCTCCACGGTCGGACGCTGGGAACGCGGCACCCTGACCCCGCAGCCGTACCGTCGACCGTGTTTGGCTAAGACCCTCGATGTGAGCCTCGACCAGTTGGATGCGTTGCTCACGCCGAACCGGCAAGCTTCTACCGTTGCCACTGAACCAGCCGACCCTGCGGAGGCCGACGACATGAACCGTCGTGACCTGCTGCGCTTGTTCAGCATGACCGGCGCGTTGCTCGCGCTGCCTGCTGGCGAGACAGTACTCGGCGACGTCGACCGGCTCGCCGCCACAGCTCACGCGGGCACGGTGGACACGGCGGGAGCAGCGGAGTTCGCCCAGCTCAACTCCCACCTGTGGCGCGTGTACGCACTGTCGCCGACCAAGGCCCAGGTGCTGCCGCTGGTCCGAGCCCAACTCGGTGTACTCAGCGACTCCTTGCGACGACCGCAGACACCGACCATCCGACAACGGCTCTGCGAGCTGACCGCCGACCTCTTCCAGTTGGCGGGGGAAATCTTCTTCGACGGCAACCGATACACCGACGCCGCTCACTGCTACACGCTTGCGGCAACAGCGAGCAAGGAGGCCGTCGCTTCCGACCTGTGGGCCTGCGCGTTGACCAGGCATGCTTTCGTCGCCGTGTACGAGCGCCGATTCGCGGATGCCGCGCCGATGCTCGACGTGGCCGCCACCATCGCACGTCGAGGCGACCCCAGCCTGTCGACCCGACACTGGGTCGCCGTGGTGCAGGCCGAGACCTTCGCCGGCCTCGGCGACTTTGACTCCTGCCAACATGCCCTCGACACCGCTGCTGAGGTCCAGCGCCTACGGGGCCAGGTGCACAACGGCGGCTGGCTCCGGTTTGATGGCTCCCGCTTGGCTGAAGAACGCGGAACCTGCTACGTCACGCTGGGCCGCCACGACCTAGCTGAAGCGGCTCTGGTCGACGCCCTGCAGGGCACCTTGACCGCCCGCCGGAAAGCAGGCGTCCTGACCGACCTGGCGATGATCGGCGTGCACCGTCGCGACCCGGACCAGGTCGTCACCTACGCCGACACCGTCCTGACTACCGCCCGCCAGACCCGCTCGGGGGTCATCGCACAGAAGCTGCGGGTCCTTCAGCCACACCTTGCTTCCTTGCTCAACGACCAACAAATCCAGCGACTCGATGCCGAGATCACCAAACTCGTCGGCAACCGCGCCGCGTGATGGAGGACGACCGAATGCACAACGACCGTGGCCGCGTGTTCCGCGAGGCGTGGATCGCCGGAGTCACCAAGCACTACCCCGGTGAGCCGAAGCCTGGCTACATCACCCCGTGGGACCAGACCCCCGACTGGGAACGCGACGCCGCGACCGCCGTGTACGACCAGGTCGTCGCCTTCATCAAGGCCACCGACGGCGCCACCACCAAACTGACCCCAGACCAGAAAGGCCGCTTTGTGGCGTTGTGCTGGATCGGCCAGATCTTCAAGCACTTCCCCGAGCCGAAGCCGTCGTACGTCGCGGACTGGAACGATTTGCCGGACTGGCAGAAGGCGACGGATATCGACATCTTCGAGCGCATCGAACGCGATGCCTGACCAGGCGACGATCGACGCTGCGGCCGTCGATGCTCGCCTTGCCGAGACCGAGTACGACGACGCTCAGGCGTGGCTACACGCACGTTCGACCGCGTTGGAGCCGCTCGCAGCCGAGGTCTGGGTCACCGACCCGGAGCACCGCCACGTGCTGCTCGTGCGGCACCGGGTGCGAGGCTGGGTACCGCCTGGCGGAACCGTCGAGCCAGGCGAGACGCCTCGAGCCGCAGCAGCCCGTGAACTCTTGGAGGAGACCGGCCTGCTGGGCGAGCTGCTGTCAGTGCCGGCGGCCGTCGCTGTCCGCTCTTTCCGCGCCGACTGGACGCCAACGCTGAGCCTGTCCTACGGAGCCGTCATCAACCGCGACGCGCCACTCGGCGGGGAGAAGGGACAGCCGCCGAAGTGGGTCGACCTGGACGAATCGTGGGAGAGCGTGTTCCCCGAGGATCGCGACCGAATCCGCGCGTATGTGCGCAGGCTCGCGGCAGAGCACGCGGTCGAGGCGCGCTGATCCTGTCGGGCGGGGCTTTAGTGTCAACGGCGGGCGAATCTTGACCCCCTGGCGGCACCTGGGTTAGGCGCCACGCCGGGGTCAGTTTTCACGCGCCGTCGACAGCTTTAGTTGGTGGCGGCCCCTGCGGACATGCACAGATCGTCCCAAGCACCATCCCGCTCTGGCGTTTTCATGGGCGGTCTGGGTCGCACGTCCGGACGTGAACGTCCGCCGTTTCGTCGTTGACATGGCCGCTGATCAGGTCCGATCAACGCCGGGTAGCGTGGGTGCGCTAGCGAATCTGGGAGTGATTATGGCGATACGACGAGATGCTCTCGCAGCACGGCGCGAGGCTCTCGGCTTCACCCAGGAAACCCTCGCCCAGGAGCTTGGGGTGGAGCTCTCGACAACCTGACCTCGCCTGCGAGTGGGCCGCTCACCTGGAAGGGAGGGACGACCGACGAACGTTCAGCGGGGTCGCCGACGGTGCTCATCACGGGCTGCTTCCTGTCGTGCCCGTGACCCTACTTGGTCAGGGCGCGCAGGCGGTGGTGAGCGCGGCGGCCTGATCGGCCCTGGTCTGCAGCCAGGCGGCTGGAGCACTGGTGAGGGTGTCCAGGGTGGCCGTCTGCAGGGTGGCGGCCAGGTCGGTGATGGCGCGGCCGATGTCGGTGTCGCTGGTGGTCGCGGCCAGGTCGGTGAGCTCGGTGGCGGTGGTGTGCGCCTGGTCCAGTGCGGCCTGCGGTGCGCTGAGGTCGGGCGGGTTGGCGACCAGTGCCAGCGCGTCGCTACACACCTCGGCGGCGGCGACCGCGCCGGTCACGGTGTCCGCGGCCGAACCGGCGGTGTCGCCGGCCTGCTGGACAGCGCCGCAGCCGCTGATCGCCGCCACGACGCCCACGCCGAGCAGCACAGAGGTCCATCGAGTCGAGATGCGCATGAGCGGGTTCCTTTCCGGATGGGCTGGGTCTGTGGGGTGGTGCCGCCCACCGCTGGTGGGGGGAGTGAGCGGTGGGCGGCACCGGGGCGGTCGACGCGCGTCAGTCGCGCGTCGACAGGCCAGTGGGCGAGGACGGGGCCGTCTCGGCTGCGGCCGCCCCGGTTTGGGCTGGCTCGGTCGTGACCGTGTCGGGCTCCGCACCGGCCAGCGAATCGGCAGAGGCAGCCGCTGGGGTGGCCGGGGTGGTGCGGGTGCGGATCCAGCTGGCCGTGACGGCGACGGCGAGCAGGAGGGCGACCACGGCCAGCGAGAACCAGGTGGGGATCTTGTAGAGGTCGAGCAGCAGCATCTTGATGCCGACCCACACCAGCACCAGGGCGAGGCCTAGCTTGAGGTAGATGAAGCGGTGCATCAGGTCGGCGAGCAGGAAGTACATGGCGCGCAGGCCCAGGATGGCGAAGGCGTTGGAGGTGAACACCAGGAACGGCTGCTGGGTGATGGCGAAGATCGCCGGGATGGAGTCGACGGCGAAGACGATGTCGGTGACCTCGACCAGCACCAGCACCGCCAACAGAGGGGTGGCCACCCAGCGCCCGGCCTGGCGCACCAGGAACTTCTGCCCGTGGTACTCCTCGGTGGTGGGGATGACCTTGCGGAACAGGCGCAGCACGACGCTGCGGTCGGGGTCGATGGTCTCGTTGCGGTGCACGGCCATCCGGACACCGGTGGCGACCAGGAAGGCGCCGAACACGTACAGGATCCAGGCGAAGGACGCGATGAGCACCGAGCCCGCGGCGATGAACACCGCCCGGAACACCAGTGCGCCGAGCACGCCGTAGAACAGCACGCGGTGCTGGTACTCGCGGGGAACGGCGAAGTAGCCGAAGATGATCGCGAAGACGAACACGTTGTCCACCGCGAGGGACTTCTCGATCACGTAGCCCGCGAAGTACTGGGCGGCGAACTCGCTGCCCCACGCCCACCACACGATCGCGCCGAACCCGAGGCCGAGCGCGACCCACACCGCCGACCAGGCGGCGGCCTCGCGGACCCCGACCACGTGTGCGCGGCGGTGGGCGAACAGGTCGATCGCGAGCATCACCAGGATCACGCCGAGCACCGCGGCCCACGCCCACAACGGAACAACCACAGTCAAGCACCTCCGGTCACGTCGAGTGAAACCGGAGGTCTCCCCAACCGCCAGAGCACGTGCGCTGGGTCCGGTGGCGCCGGGACCGGGCAGCCATCGAACTGCCGTAATGACGATCCCGGACGTGGTGGGTACTCCCCTCCGCACCACCAGAATGACGAAATACGGTTCGCCTGTCAAGGCTTGACTGGCGAACCGTACTTCGTCAATCTGGAAATGAGGCCAGCGCGCGGCCTCCTCGATCCGTGCCGTGGAAAGCAGGTCCGCTGATGCCCGCCCAGTGCACAACCCTCGTCTGCGTCGTCGACGCCACCGATCCCGCGCCGGCCGCCGAGCTGCCCGCGGCGGTCGAACTGATCGCCGACCACGGCCACCTCGTGCTCGCCGTGCTGCACCCGCCGCCGGGGCTCACGCTCAACGCGCGGCTGATCGCCTGGCAGCAGGTCCGCCGGGAGCAGGTCACCGCCGCGGCGCTCGCTCCCGCGCTGTCACGGCTCCCGTCATCCGGGCTGGCCGAGCGGGGCGTGCGGATCCACACCACCGCGTGGCATCACCGTCGCGGGCCGGGCGGCCGGCATCGGCGCGTGGCCGCCGCCCTGCTGCGACTGTGCCGAGTGCACGACGCCGACGTGCTCGTGTTGCCCGCCCATCCTCGCGCCGAGCTCCTCACGCCTGCGACCTGCCAGTACCTGCTCGGCCTCACTCAACCTCGGCTGCGGATCCGCCGCGCAGACGAGCACACCCTGCCCGACGCGATGCTGGTCTGATCACACCCGGTCGAGCAGCTCCCCGCCGATCCGGACCCCGCGCCGACAGCGGCATCGAGAGTGGAAGGAATGCCTTATGGTCGGCCCCATGCGGCCTGCCGAACCCCCACCCGACCACGCCCTCCCCACCCCAGCGGGCTCGGATCCCACCGACTCCGGCACGGTGGATTCTGGCGTGGTGGATGCTGGTGCGGAACCGGCCGACGCCGCCGCGTCGCAGACGCCAGGGTCGTGGATGTTCCTGAGCAACCACGCCCACGTGCTGCTCTGCCTGGCCGCCGACCCGCACCAGACCCTGCCCGTCATCGCCCAGAAGGTCGGCATCACCACCCGCGCCGTCCAGCTCATCCTCACCGACCTCATCCAGGGCGGCTACATCGAGCGCACCAAAGTCGGCCGCCGCAACCACTACCGCATCAACCCCGACGGCCATCTGCGCCACCCGCTGGAAGCCCACCACCGCATCGCCGACCTCATCACCGCCGTCGGTCCCGCCACCCCTGACGATGCTCGTGATGCTTCGGCTGACGGCGCCTCGACTCCTCCGCGTCGTCGCCGCACCGGATAACTCGCCACCCTTGGTAAACGAACCACAGTTCGTCATTCTCGACGTTGAGGGGGAGTACCTCAACGACCAAGCCCCGCGTCGTCAACACGATCTGGCCGACCCGGATCCGGCGCAGGCACCCGCCGCCCCACCGCGCGGGTCCAGGAAACCTCACGCCACCGACGCCAGCACCACCAAGCACGCCCTGGCAAGGGCTACGTGGCGTGGCCGGGCGGTGTGCGGACAGGACCTCGCGACGACCAGCGCCCCTCTCGCTTCGCACCCCACACTGACACGCCACCCGGGACGGCGTGTGTTCATCGTGGCGGGCGGGGCGGCACCAACGCTGCGCAGGTGATGACCAACGCCAGCAGAATGAGTGCCGTGACAGCGATGTCGATGAGGAATCCGGTGAGCATGGTGAACATGGTCAGTCCTTCTCAATCACGTGCTGCTCGGCTCGGCGGCGGGTGCGCAGGCTCGCCGCGATGACGACGGCGAGGATGGCCACGATGACAGCGAGGGAGACCGGCGTGGGGATCTGCGGGGTGGCCGGCCAGATTCCGTGGGCCCAGTGCAACACCAGTTTCAGACCGATGAACGCGAGAATGACCGCCAGGCCGTGGTTGAGATAGACGAGCTTGGCCAGCGTGGCGTGGAGCACGAAGTAGAGCGCGCGCAGGCCGAGCAGCGCGAAGGCGTTGGTGGCGAATACCAGGTAGGGGTCCGCGGTGATGCCGTAGACCGCGGGGACCGAGTCCACGGCGAACACCACGTCGGTCACGAACACCGCGGCGACCACCACCGCAAGCGGCGTGAGCGCGCGTCGTCCGTGCTCCCGTACGGTCAGCCGGGTGCCTCGGTAGTCGTCGGTGACGGGCATGAACCTGCGGAGCAGTCGCACGATACGCATCTGGGATACGTCGCGGCCCGCGAAGGCCGAACCGGTGTGCACCTCGTGCAGGATCTTGCCCGCGGACACGAGCAGGATCAGGCCGAAGAGGAGGAACGCCCAGGTGCCTGCCTGCAGCAGCGCCGCGCCCGCCGCGATGAAGATGCCCCGCAGGACCAGGGCACCGGCGATGCCGTACAGCAGCACCCGTTGCTGAATGGGGGACGGGACCGCGAACCCGGCCAGGATCAGCATGAACACGAACAGGTTGTCCACCGACAGTGACTTCTCCACCACGAAGCCGGTGATGAACTCCAGTGCCGGCCCGCTGTCGAACACCGCCCACAGCCAGATCCCGAACAGGACGGGCAGCGTGAGATAGAACACCGACCAGCCAATCGCTTCCCGTATCGACACCTCGTGGGGACGGCGGGTGACGGCGAAATCGGTGACGAGGAGGCCGAGTATTACGGCGATGCTGGCGACCCACAACCAGGGCGACCCGATCGACGAGGACCCCACCGAGTCGGCGGGCGCGGCCACGGACAGAGACGACACCACGGGATGAAAGGGCACGAAGACCTCCGCGCACGGACGACGTTCGAGGTCTCCTTCACCCTGGTGAGGGCGGTCGCCCGGGGACACCATGGGGTGTCCGTATTGACCAGGCAGACACTTAGGGAAGTACTCCCCTCTGCACGCAGTGTCACTGGCCGGAATGTGGCTGTCAAGGTTGATCGGGGGTGGATCTAGGATCGGTGGCGTGAGGCGCGCCGGGGTATGGCAGTGGCTGGACGGTCACGTCGACCATGAGCGGGGGGTGGGGGTCGCTGCTGGTGGGGTGGTGTCGCAGGCCCCGACGACCGTGGTCATCGAGCGGCTGCTGCGCACGCTCGGCCGGCCCGAGCAGCGGGTGCCGGTGATCCTGGTGGCCGGCACCAACGGCAAGAGCACGACCGCCCGGATCCTGGCCGCGGTGCTGGCGGGCAGTGGACTGCGGGTCGGGTTGTACACCAGTCCTCATCTGCACCGGCCGCAGGAGCGGATCACCATCGATGGTGTCACGATCACCGACGACGAGTTGGCGGCGGTGCTCGACCCGCTGGTGGCGGACGAGCGCACCGCGTCAGAGCTGGGGCGGCCCAGTTGGTTCGAATTGATGACCGCGGCCGCGGTGGGCTGGTTCGCCGACCAACGTGTTGATGTCGCGGTGGTCGAGACCGGTCTGGGTGGCAGCGGCGACGCGACCGCCGCGCTCGGCGCCGGCCTGGTGGTGGTCACGTCGGTGGGCGTCGACCACGTCGAGTACTTCGGTGACACGCGGTGGGACAACGCCGTGGCTGAGGCTGGCGCGGTTCCTGAGGGCGCGACCGTGGTGCTAGCCGAAGCGGACCCGGCCATGCACCCGCCGTTCCTGGGCCGCCGCCCCTCGCGCGTGGTGACCGTGGATCGTGACTTCGGCGTGGCCGCCGACGCGCCGGTCGCGGATGGCCGGACGGTGTCGCTGTTCACGCCCGGGGCGACTTATGACGACGTTTTCCTGCGTCTGCTGGCACCGTGGCAGGCGGCGAACGCGGCGACGGCGTTGGCCGCCGCCGAGGTGTGGCTGGCCCGGCCGGTGGCCGACCAGGTGGTGCGGGCGGTCTGCGGGGCGCTGCGGGCTTCGGGCCGCTTTGAGCTTGTCCACACCCCCGGCCCTGTGCTGATGGACGGCGCCCACAACGAGGAAGCGGCCACCGCGCTGGCACGGGCGCTGCGGGAGCGGTTCGACGGCGTCTCCCGCACCGTGGTGGTCGGTATGACCGGGACCCGCGCGCCGGAGGCGTTTCTGAGTGCCCTGGGGGTCGGGGCTGGTGACTGGGTGATCTGCACCTCGCCCCGGACACCGCGAGCGGTGCCGCTCGCCAGGCTCGCCGCCGCCGCGCGGGCGGTGGGCGCAGGATCGGTCGCGGTCGAGGCGGATGTGGGTGATGCGGTGCGCCGCGCGGCGGCGGCGAATGATAGCACGCTCACGGTAGTTACCGGGTCGCTCTATGTGATCGGCGAGGCGCTGCCCGTCGTGCGAGCGCTGGTGACGTGACCACCCGTGCTGCCCGGGCTGAGCGCCGCGCGTGCTGATCGGGAAGAGAGGGTACGAGATCCGGTCTCGAAATGGGTCCGGCGGCGCGGGGGCAACGGTGATCGCGCGAGCCGGTGGTGTGTCAGACTGCAGTGGTGAGGGGTGAACGGGTGATGTCGGATCAACCAGGCATCGCGCCTGAGCGCGTGGGACTCGATGTGGAACGCGCTGCTGGCACCCTGCGCGCGGGTGGGCTGGTCGCGTTCCCGACCGAGACCGTGTACGGGCTCGGCGCGGACGCGGAGAACGTCGACGCGGTGGAGCGTGTCTTCGCCGTGAAGGGGCGGCCCTCGACGCACCCGCTGATCGTGCACCTCAGCGGGGCGCGTCAGCTCCCCGACTGGGTCGCGGAGGTGCCCGACGCGGCGCGCCGCGTCGCTGACCGTTTCTGGCCTGGCCCGGTGACCCTGGTTCTTCGTCGGGGCCGCCGTGTTCCCCGCGCGGTCACCGGCGGTCTGGAGACGGTCGCGCTGCGGGTGCCCGACCATCCGGTCGCCCGCGCGCTGCTCACGGCGTTCGGTGGCGGTGTGGCGGCGCCATCGGCCAACCGTTTCGGCTCGGTCAGTCCCACGGCGGCTGCTCATGTTGGCGACGGGTTGGGCGCCGACGTCGACTACGTGCTGGACGGCGGCCCCTGTGCGGTGGGTGTCGAGTCCACGATCGTCGACCTCACCGGCGCACCTGCGATACTGCGCCCAGGCGGCGTGACACGAGAGGATCTTGAGCGCGCACTGGGTTGCTCCGTGCCGGTGCGGGCGAGGAGTGCCGTACGCGTTCCGGGCCAGCATCCGTCGCACTACGCGCCGAGGGCACGGGTTGTCCTGGTCGAGCCGGGCCAGGTGATCGGCCACGCCGAGTACCTGGCAGCGCAGGGCCGGCGCGTCGGCGTCCTGCTGCCGCCCGAGTTCGCGGGCGGTGCCGGTGCGTGTGCCGGGCAGCGCGTTATCGCGGTGCCGGACTCGGGTGCGCGGTACGCGCGGCGGCTTTTCGAGTTCCTCCGTGACTTCGACCGGCATGAGTGCGAGGTCGTGGTGGCCTCGGTTCCTACCCCGGACGGGCTCGGATTGGCGATCGCGGATCGGCTCCGCCGAGCGGCCGGGTCGCGCAGCCAGACGGCCGCGACTCCGGGCTGCTCAGCGGTTGCTGAGCGCGGCGACGAGGTGTTCGAGGTGGGCGGCGCGGGATGCTTTGATCAGGACGAGATCGTCGGGACGAAGGATTCGACTTAGCACGTCGTGGGCGGCCTGGCTGTCGGGAACGGCGATGATGTCGAGGGTGCTGTGCTCGGTGTCGGCCGCGTCGGCGATCAGAGGCGCGGTCCGGGTGCCGATGGTGATCAGGACGTCGAGGCCGGCGCGTGCGGCGAGCACGCCGAGGTGGTGGTGGGCGCCAGCGGCGTGGTCGCCGAGGTCGGCCATCTCGCCGAGGACGGCGATCCGGCGGCGGGCGGACATGGTGCTCAGGGTGGTCAGCGCGGCGGCCATGGAGTCGGGGTTGGCGTTGTAGGCGTCGTGGAGGAGCGTGACCCCGTCGCCCCGCACGATGGTTTGCATGCGCCCGCCGCTGGCGGGTTCAGCGGCGCTCAGGGCATCGGCGATGGTGTGGTGGTCAAGGCCGAGGCCGAGGGCGAGGGCGGCGACGGCGAGGGCGTTGCCGACGTGGTGCCGGCCGGTCAGGCGGAGCGTGACGGGTGCCGTGCCCTCGGGAGTGTGCAGGGTGAAGCACGCCCGGCCGCGCGGCGTGACGTGCACATCTCGGGCGTATACGCCGTTGGGGTGGGGGCGCTGGCTCCACCAGCGGGTGCGGGCGGGGGTGAGCGGGGCCATCGCGGCGACGAGCGGATCGTCGGCGTTGAGGATGGCCAGCCCACCGTGGTCTGCAGAGGGGAGCCCGGTCAGTAGTTCGCTTTTGGCCGCGGCGATCCCGGTTTGCCCGTCGGGGTATTGACCGAGGTGGGCGGTGCCGACGTTGAGCACGACCCCGACGTGGGGGGTGACCAGGCCGCACAGGTAGCTGAGGTGTCCACGGCCCCGGGCGCCCATTTCCAGGATGAGGTAGCGGGTGTCGGGGGTGGCGCGCAGGACAGTGAGGGGAAAACCGAGCTCGTTGTTGAAGGAGCGGTCTGTGGCGGCGACCGGGCCGTGGTGTGCCAGGACCTGGGTGGCGAGATCTTTGGTCGTGGTCTTGCCGTTCGACCCGGTGATGCCGATCACGGTGGCCGGCAGTCGGTCTGCCACGTGGCGAGCCAGGTCGCCGAGCGCGCGGGTCACGTCGGTGACCTGGACGGCAGGGGCGGGCACCGGGCGTGCGGCCAGCACCAGGGCGGCTCCCGCGGCGAGGGCCGCTGATGCGTGGTAGTGCCCGTCGGTGCGCCGGCCGGGGAGGGCGGCGAACACGCCGCCGGGGTGGACCTGGCGGGAGTCGATGCTGGCGGGTGCGGTCACCAGCAGCGACGGGTCGGTCCCCGGGACGAGGTGACCGTCGGTGGCCGCGGCGATCGCGGCGGCGGTCAGGGGGATCATCGTGGTGACGCTCCTTCGGACGTGCAGTGGCTGGGGCCGGCCGGGTGGGTCTGCGGGGGTGGTGTCCGGGGGTTACGGGTTGCAGCATTCGCAGAACGTGGGATCGGCACGTCGTTGGCCGTCATCGCGAGGGTGGCGGCCGCGGTGCGGGCAGCGGGCACACCCGTGGATCGTTGCCAGGGTCAGGCGGGTGGGCTCGCCACACGTGCCGCAGGGCAGACCAGGTTCGCGGTCCACCGGGCCGAATCCGGGGGTGCCGCAGGCCGGGCACAGGGTGGCCAGACGCGAGGCGAGTTGGTGGGCGAGCACGCTGATCTCCCGCATGCGGGTGGGGTTGACGTGCGCGCGCATGTCGGTCTCCAGTCGCGCCAGGCCATCGGTGGAGTGCGCGGTGCACCGGCTGATCGCCGCATCGAGGTCGGCACGGGTCTGGATGCCCTTGCAGATGGGGCCTGGAGCCCGCACGTCGGCGGGGCTGTGGGGACGGACGATGACCGCGTGGGCACCGAAACCGACGCGCGCCAGGTAGGCGTCGGTTTCCTCGTCGAGGCGGCGGGTCGTGGTGTGGCTGAAGTTCGTCGGTGTGGTTCGGCGCTCCAGGATGCAGACGTCCCGCACCGTGTCGAGGAAGGCGAGGATCTCCTGGCCGGCGCTCAGCATTGGCGCGACCGGGTGCGGGCCGAAGGAGCCTTCGCTGGCCACGGCGAGTCCGAGGCCGGTCGACTCGATCGCGAGGCGCGCCTTGCGGACCGCGGTCTCGGCCGCCGACCCGGCGCGGGGGATCTCACCGGTGAAGGTGCCGAGCTGATCGGTGTCCACATCGTGGGCGAGCACAAGCCGCATGCCGGGGATCCGCGCCAGGGCGGCAGCGAGGGCTCGCTGCTTGCCGTGTCGGGTGGCCATCGCGACCGGTGCGCCCGCGTAGGGGTGCACGGCGAGCATTACACGAGGTTGCCGGATCGGGCGTCGATGCCGGTGAGCAGGGCCACGAGCTGCCCGATGGCGGTGTCACGGTCCATCGGGTGCCGCAGCGGCAAATCCGGATGCAACCGGTACCGGTTGCGCCGCCCCTCCCTGGTGCGTTCCAGGTAGCCCGCCTCGACGAGGTCGGCCACGATGCGCTGCGCCGCCCGCTCGGTGATGCCCACCACCTCGGCCACATCCCGCAACCGAACTTGTGGATCCCGCACCACGCACAGCAGTACGTGGGCGTGATTGGTCAAGAACGTCCACTCCTGCATGGCCGCAACTGTACCTCGTCGGGGGTAACGCATGTCACGCTTGCCAAAGCACGTCATCAATGTCGTATGATTCATATCGCGTATTAGAACACAGGTCATTGGTAGCGTGCTTGGGAGGTGGGTGTCATGGGCGACGAGGAGATGGCGCTCCCGTGGGAGAACCTGCTGCGGGAGGTGGGCGCGGTGGTCGACGCCGAGATGGCGGGCGTACTGACCGGCGAGCGCGCGGCCGATGAGGTGGCGCGGCGCTGGGCGCACCGGTGGGCCTCGCCGCCGCCGGACGTGGTGATCGACACCAGCCCGCCGGGCGTGCGGCGGGGGGCCGCGCAGAGCGTGGGTGCCTACATCGCCCGGGAGCTGGAACGGGGGCGGTCGCTGTACTGCGTGGTCCACGACGAGTTCGTCCGGGTGCGGATCGGGGGTTTCGACGGGCGTGCGTTGCCTCCGCATTGCCTGGAACACCTCGGTTCGCCGCCCGAGCCCGCTGCGGGCACCGGTGCTGAGCCGCGCGCCACCGACCTCGCCGGAGCCCCGGCGACGCGCGGCGCGGCGGCGCGCGCGGGTCAGGAAGGTACGACGGCGTGACAGGGGTGACGCTGCTCGTTCTGGTGGCCCTTCCCGCTGTTGCGGCCATGGCCGGGTCGATCCGGCGGCTACGAAGCTTGGCGCCCGCGTTGGGTGCGGGTGCGGCGCTGGTGGCCACCGCGCTGGCGGGGACGCTGGCCGTGACGGTGGTAGTCGGCGGGCCGGTGGCGATGGTGCTGGCCAACCCGGACGGGCGAGCCTGGACCGGGCTGGTGGTCGACCACGTCGGGGCGATCGTTCTGCTGCTGGTGTGCACGGTCAGCGCCGTGGTCCAGGCGTTCGCCCGCCGCTACCTGCACGGCGATCCGGCCGCGGCCCGCTTCGCTGTCGCGGCGGGGGCGCTGACCGCCGCGACCACGGTGATGGTGACCGCGGCGACTCTCGTCACCCTGGCGGTGGCGTGGACGCTGACCGGGGTGATCTTGTGCCGTCTGGTGGGGATGTATCGGCCGGCGCCCTCGGCCGTCGATGCCGCACGGCGCACCACCCGTGCCGTCGTCGCCGGGGACGCCGCGTTGTGGACTGGGGTTGTCCTCGCGGTCACGGTCTGGGGGGATCTCGACCTGCGCCACCAGGGCGACGCGGCCCTCGGCGGTGCGGTGGGCACGGTGGTGGCCTGTTCGCTGGTGGTCGCCGCGGCCGTGCGGTGCGCGCAGCTGCCCTGGCACCGATGGCTGCCGGCGACCCTGGCGGCACCGACCCCGGTTTCGGCTCTGCTGCACGCCGGCGTGGTCAACGCCGGCGGGGTGCTGCTGGTGAAGCTGTCGCCGATCGTCGGTGCCGCGCCGGTGGCGACACACCTGGCGTTCGCCATCGGAGCCGCCAGCGTCGTGGCCGCCACCGCGATCATGCTGACCCGCCCCGACATCAAAGGGGCGCTGGTGCACTCCACGATCGGGCAGATGGGGTTCATGCTCATGACCTGCGGGCTCGGCCTCTACGCCGCGACGGTGGTGCACCTGGTGGCGCACGGGCTGTTCAAAGCCACCCTGTTCCTCGGCTCGGGGTCGGCCGTGCAGCGGCACGCTGGCCACACTGCGGCTCCTCCCGCGCCTCGGTTGGCTCCTGCCCGCGCAGCGCAGGTCGCTGTCCTCGCCGGGGTCGCCGCCGTCGCGGCGGTCGGGGTGGCGGCCTGGTTGCTACCCCTTCATGCCGGTGGCGTCGCGTTGTCGCTCTTCGCCGTGGCCACCGCCGCGCGGCTGGCGTGGGGCTGGCTGCGTCGTCACCCGACCGGCGGCGCGCTGGTCACGGTGGTGATCGTGCTGCCGGGCGTGGCGATCGGGTACCTGGCCCTGGTGGGCGCGGTCACCGAGCTCCTGGCCCCGAGCCTGCCCGCAAGCGGGCCCGCCGCTGTCTCGGCCTGGGTTCTCGCGACCGTGGTGGCGGTGCTGGCGGCCGGTGCGCTGCTGCTCCACCTGGCACCCGCGGTCGGTCTGGGCCGGTGGCGCGACCGGCTGTACGTGGCGGCGTTGTCCGCCGGGCAGCAGCGCACGTACACCGCCGCCTGGGGTCACCCGCCATGGCTGGTACCGACACCGCGTCCGCGGCCGGTTCCCCAACTGGAAGGAGCTCGGGCGTGACTCGCCCCCACGCGCTCGACGGCATCCCGCGCAAGCGGGTCGCCGCCATGACAGGTGAGTCACCGGCTGTCCCGCACGCGTGGCTTCCCCTGTTCTCCACGGTCGCACGTTCCGCCACTTGTCGCGTCGTGCTCGCGCAGGAGGGTTCACACTCATGACCACCGGCCCCGCCACCAACCTCGCCCCCGATGCCGTCTCTGACGTCGCCACACAGCAGGCGGCAGTGCGCGCCGAGATCGCCGACGCGGCCGGATTCCTGGCTCCGACCTGGCCATTGGCGGACTTCATCGCGGTCAACCCGTTGTCCGGCCTGCTGGACCGCCCGTTCGCCGACGCGGCCACCACCGCCGCGGATCTGCTCGGAGCACGAGTCACCCCAGACGAGACCTGGCTACGTGCCGCCTGGCAGCGCGGCCGGATCACCGACGACGACCTGCGCGCCGCGCTGGCCCGCCGCCACCCCACGGCGCTACAGCGGGGCCCGCTCACTCTCGGCAACCGCGCCTACGACCCGGTCGACCTGCTGGTGGCCGATCTGCACCAGGGCATCGCGTGTCCACCGCCGCGCCGTCAGGCACGCACCGCGGCCGAAGCACTGGCCCCGGAGGTGGCCGCCCTGCTCAACACCCACACGATCCAGTGGTGCGCGGCCTACCTGGACGAAGGCCAGTCCACCTGGCGGATGCCGGGTCGTGACCGCGGCTTCTACTCGGCGTGGCGGGCGCTGGCCGCCCATGACGGAACCTTGCCGCGGCCGGTGCGGGCGCGGCTGCGGCACCTGCCCGAACGCGCCGAGCACACCATCCTGGACGCGCTGGCCGCGCTCGGTGTCCCGGACGACCAGCGGACCCGCTACCTGCAGGCCCACCTGGCCTGCTTGCCCGGCTTCGCCGCCCACGTCCGGTGGCGCGGCGAGCGGCCCGACAGCGGCATCGACCTCGTCGACTACCTCGCGTTGCGGTTGGCCGTCGAAGCCGCCGCGCTCGCCGGCTCCCACGCTCCCGGCACAGCGTGGTCCTGGGCCTCCGCGAGCCGGTTCGACACCCGGCAGGCCACCGTCGACCCGCACGACCGGGCCTACCACCTGTTGGGAGCGCTGGAAGTCACCGACACCGATGCCGCCCAACGGAGCGAGCTGGTGGAGCTGCTCGACCAGCTGCCGATCCAGCAGCGGGCGCTGGTCTGGCTGGACGCCTACGAGGACCACTACCGGAGCCGGCTGCTGCTGCGCATCCTCGGCCGGCCCCAGCCCGAACTGCCCGAAGCCCCACCGCGGGCGCAGGTGGTGTGCTGCATCGATCCCCGCTCCGAAGGACTGCGCCGCCACCTGGAGGTCCTCGGCAGCTACCAGACCCTGGGCTTCGCCGGTTTCTTCGCCGTCGCCATGCGCTACCGCGACCTCGCCGGGGGTGCCGCTCGCACCCAGTGTCCCGGCCCGATCACGCCTCGCCACACCCTCACCGAGCACCCCGCCCCTGGTCGGCGGCGCGCGGCCGAGCGGTCACTGGCCGGCCGCAGGGTGCTCGCCGCCGCCGAGCACTCCCTGCACGCCGCCAAGGACGACCTGCTGGCGCCGTTCGCCCTCGCCGAAGCCGCCGGCTGGCTGGCCGGGCCGCTGGCCGCGGCCAAGACCTTCACTCCCCGTGCCGCCGGCGCCACAGGCGCGTGGTGGGCCCGCCGCATCACGCCCGAGCCGCAGACCGAGATCTCCATCGCCGAGGCGCTCACCCCCGAGGAGCGTGCCGCGACCGCCGAAACCATCCTGACGTTGATGGGCCTGACCCGCGGGTTCGCGCGGCTGGTCGTGTTCTGCGGGCACCGCGCCCACACCGACAACAACCCCTACCAGGCCGCGCTGGACTGCGGCGCCTGCGGGGGACATCCCGGAGGTCCCAACGCCCGCACGGCCGCCGCCCTGCTCAACGATCCGCAGGTCCGCCTTCACCTGGCCGACCGCGGCATCACCGTTCCCGACGACACCTGGTTCGTCCCGGCCGAACACGACACCACCACCGACACCGTACGCCTGCTGGACACCCACCTCCTGCCCGCCACCCACCGCCGCGACGCTGACAGGCTCACCGCCGACCTCCGCACGGCCGGCACCCGGCTGGCCGCCGAACGCTGCGCCATCCTGCCGGGCGCACCCACCCGGCCCCGCCCGCGGCACGCGGCGCGCCACACCCGCGCCCGGGCCCGTGACTGGGCCCAGGTCTTCCCGGAATGGGGTCTCGCCGACAACGCCGCCTTCCTCATCGCGCCCCGCGCCCTCACCCGCGGCATCGACCTGCACAGCCGCGTGTTCCTCCACGACTACGATCCCGACCTCGACCCGACCGGCACCGTCCTGGAAACAATCCTCACCGCGCCGCTCGTCGTCGCACACTGGATCAACAGCCAGTACTACTTCGCCACCGTCGACCCGCAGTCCTTCGGCGCCGGCAGCAAAACCCTGCACAACGTCACCGGTGGGGGCCTGGGCGTCATGACCGGCCACACCAGTGACCTCCAGCCCGGCCTGCCCTGGCAGTCCCTCACCGACGGCCACCACGCCCGACATGAACCGCAACGCCTGCTCGCCATCGTGCAGGCACCCCTGCCCAGGCTGGACACCCTCATCGCCCGCCACACAATGCTGCACCACATGTTCAGCCACGACTGGATTGGACTCGCCGCACGGGAACAGCCCGACGACCCGTGGCACCGCTACACCCCCACCGGGTGGCAGCCCTGGCACCCCAGCACCGACACGCCAGCACCGACATCCCGGCAGGCGCTCCCGTGACCGCTCCACACCACCCGATGGCGGCGTCCCACCCGGAACGACCTGTCCTAACTCCCCACGTAACAGAGCCGCTTGGAAAGAGAGGTACCCGATGAGCGCGCTTCTACTGATCTCAAGTGTGGACCACGCCGAGGTCGCCGTCGAGCAGGCGAGCGACTACCTGGTCCACCACCGGCGCTACGGCGGCGATCCAGCTCAGCGGGACGCCCTGCTCGGGATTTGGATCCGCCGCGAGCTTGACGCGGACCTGCCCACGTTGTTCCCGTGCGGCGAGCATGTGCAGACCTGCGGATGCGCCGTCGGGGACCCCACGGAAGGGCGCCCGCCAGCAGTGCCGGTGGGGATCCGGACCTCCTCCTCGGTGTCCGGGCTGTGGTCGCTGTGCTGGCTGGACGGTTCCGCCCTGCGCGAGGCACACAACCCCCACCAGCGACGGCGCCTGATCCTCGATGTCCTGGTGCAAGGCGCGGCGCCCGCAGCGAGCCTGCCGGGAGCGTTCTTTCCGGTCTTCGCGCACACCGACTCCCGCGACACCGTCCACGCCACCCTGACCGAACTCGGCAGCCGCTACCCGCGCCTGGTCGCGACCCACTGGTACATCGATGACCCAGAGCAGGGCATCAGTGGACCGTGCGGCACGACCAGCGCCGGATGCCGGCTCGCACGCGGCACCGCCACGACTCGCCCCTAGCCCATCCAGCGTCCCGTCCCGTCACGTCCTCGGTCTCAGGAGCAGCATGACCACGCATTCCACATCCGCACCGATCACCGTCGCCCACGGAGACGGAATCGGTCCGGAAATCATGGAAGCCACCCTTTCGGTGCTCAACGCCGCAGGCGCGGCCCTTGACATCGACACGATCACCATCGGAGAGTCGGTCTATCAGGCTGGCAACCCCGCCGGCGTCACTCCCGAGGCGCTCGAGTCGATCCGCCGCACGGGTGTGTTCCTCAAGGCGCCCATCACCACCCCGCAAGGCGGAGGGTTCAAGAGCCTCAACGTCACCGTGCGCAAGACGTTCGGTCTCTATGCCAACGTCCGGCCATGCGTCGCCTACGCACCGTTCGTCGCCACCAAGCACCCTGGCATGGACGTCGTCATCGTTCGGGAGAACGAAGAGGACCTCTACGCCGGCATCGAGCACCGCCAGACCGACGAGGTCGTGCAGTGCCTCAAGCTCATCTCCCGGCAGGGATGCGAGCGGGTAATTCGCTACGCCTTCGAGTACGCCACAGCCTATCGGCGAACCAAGGTGACAGCGTTCACCAAGGACAACATCATGAAGATGACCGACGGCCTGTTCCACCGGGTGTTCGACGAGGTCGCCGCCGACTACCCCGATATCCAGGCAGAGCATTGGATCGTCGACATCGGTGCGGCCAAGCTCGCCGACACCCCCGAGGCGTTCGACGTCGTCGTCCTGCCGAACCTCTACGGCGACATCCTCTCCGACGTCGCCGCCCAGATCGCCGGATCTGTCGGCCTCGCCGGAAGCGCGAACATCGGCGAGCGAGTCGCCATGTTCGAAGCCATCCACGGATCCGCCCCCCGGCGAGCCGGCCAAGACGTTGCGAATCCTTCAGGGCTGCTGCTGGCCGCGGTACAGATGCTGGTCCACATCGGACAAGCCGACGTCGCGAGCCGAGTCCACAACGCCTGGCTGCGGACCATCGAAGACGGCATCCACACCTACGACATCTACGAGCCCGATACCAGCACCTCCAAGGTCGGCACCACGGCGTTCGCGGCATCGGTCATCGACCGTCTCGGCCAAGAACCCACCCGGCTGCCGGCAACGCACTACGCCCAGCACAGGCCGATCACCGTCAAGCTCGCGGGCCGATCCGCTGCCGCCAAGACCCAGCTCGGCGTCGACGTGTTCGTCCACAGCCCAGACACCACCCCAGACGAACTCGCCGCCAAGCTTCGTCCGTTCGCCGCACCCCTGCACCTTGACATGATCTCCAACCGGGGACAGAAGGTCTGGCCAGGCGGCGCGCCCGAGACCCTGCTCACCGACCACTGGCGATGCCGCTTCCTCGACCCGCGCGGGACCACCACCGCCGCCGAGGTCGTCGCCCTCCAGGCCCGCATGGTCGAGCACGGCATCGAACCGATCAAGACCGAAGGACTCTACGCCTTCGACGGCGAACCCGCATTCACCCGAGGCCAGGGCCAATGAAGGGCCGAGCTGACCAAGCGAAGCCGGGAGAAGACATGGACCCGCGTCACCGTAGCCGAATCGTCACCGACGGCGTCACCCGAGCACCGGCCCGGGCGATGCTGCGGGCAGTCGGGTTCGCCGACGAGGACTTCACCCGGCCGCAGATCGGTGTGGCCGCGGCCGCCAACGACCTCACACCCTGCAACATCGCCCTGGACCGCCTGGCAGGCGCGACGGCCGACGGGGTCAGGAAGGCGGGCGGGGTGGCGATGCGGTTCTCGACCATCGCCATGTCCGATGGGATCGCCATGGGGCACCGCGGCATGCGCGCGTCCCTTCCCAGCCGGGACCTCATCGCAGACTCGGTCGAGTGTGTCATGGAGGCCGAACAACTCGACGCGATGGTCACCATCGCCGGCTGCGACAAGAGCCTTCCCGGGATGCTCATGGCCGCCGCACGCCTCAACGTACCCACGGCGTTCTTGTACGGCGGCTCCTCCCTCCCCGGGAGCTGGCAGGGTCGGCCGGTGACGATCCAGGACGTGTTCGAGGCCGTCGGCGCGCAGGCAAGCGGCCTGCTCAGCACCGACGACCTCGACGAGCTGGAGCGCGCCGCGTGCCCAGGAGCCGGATCGTGCGCCGGCATGTACACCGCCAACACGATCGCCGCCGAAGCCGAAGCCCTCGGTATCGCACTGCCCGGCTCGGCATCCGCCCCCGCCATCGACCCCACACGCCCCGGCATCGCCCACGACACCGGAGCGGCCGCCGTCGCCGCCCTGCGCGCCGGGATCCGCCCACGCGACATCCTCACCCGCGAAGCCTTCGAGAACGCCATCACCGTGGTCATGGCCCTGGGCGGGTCGACCAACGCCGCGCTGCACCTACCCGCCATCGCCCACGAAGCCGGCGTCCGCCTGACCCTCGACGACTTCGACCGGATCAGCCGACACACCCCCCACATCGCCGATCTCCGTCCCGGTGGGCGCCACGTCATGGCCGACCTGCACCAGGTCGGTGGCGTGCCCGCAGTGCTCGCCGCGCTGCTGGACGCCGGACTGCTCCACGGCGACTGCCTGACCGTGACCGGAGCCACCCTGGCCGAGAACCTCGCCGAACTCGCAGCCCCGAAACCCGACGGTACGGTCCTCCGAACGCCAGATGACCCGCTCCGCCCCGACGGCGGCCTGGCCATCCTCCGCGGGGCACTCGCCCCCAGCGGCGCGGTGGTCAAGATGGCCGGCCTGACCGTCGACCGCTTCCACGGCACAGCCCGGGTCTTCGACAACGAAGACGCCGCCATGGGCTACGTCTCAGGCGGTCGCCTCACCGCAGGCGAGGTGATCGTGATCCGGTACGAAGGCCCACGCGGCGGACCGGGAATGCCGGAGATGCTCGCCGTCACCGCCGCTGTCCGCGGCACCGGCCTGGGTGACCAGGTGGCGCTGGTCACTGACGGCCGCTTCTCCGGCGCCACCACCGGCCTCTGCGTCGGCCACGTCGCCCCCGAGGCCGCTGCCGGCGGGCCGCTGGCGCTGGTCGCCGACGGCGACCCGATCATGATCGACATCCCGGCACGCACCATCGATCTCGACGTCAACCCTGCCGAACTCGAACGACGCCGTCACCGCTGGCACCCACCCCCTGCCCCGACCGGCAACGGCTTCCTAGCCAAGTACAGCCGCCTCGTCGGCTGCGCCTCGCAGGGGGCGCTCGTCGGCGCCACCCCACGATGAGCAGCCCCACCCGACGCAAACACCATCATGTCACGCGAGCGATCCGGCTTTTCTCCCATCGCCGTGCCGGCGGCACGGCCTGCGGGGCGCATCGGCGGTGCCGCCAGCGCCGACCGCCCTGTCGAAGGAATCACCGCCACGACCGGACCCTGCATCCGCCGGGCCATCGACGTCCACCAAGCGGTCACGACCCACGCCTGCCGGGCCGCACACACCAACCCCCGCGAAGGAGCCGCACTGTGTTGGACGGCAAGCACATCCTGGTGACCGGGGTCGTCACCACCGACAGCATCGCCTTCGCCGTCGCCCGCCGCGCCCAACAACTCGGCGCCGAGGTGCTGCTCACCGGGCTCCCCCGCGATCTCGATCGGGCCCGTGCGGCGGCAGCGCAGCTCACCGGCGACATCGACGTCATCCCCTTCGACGCCACTGCCTCCCACGACACCGCCCGGCTCACCGCAACGATCGCTGAGCGGTGGGAGAGACTCGACGGCGCCCTGCACGCCATCGCCTTCGCACCCGCCGACGCCCTGGAAGGCCCCCTACTCAACGCCCGCCCCGAAGGGATCGGACTGGCGTTCCAGACCAGCACCGTATCCCTCGCCGCGCTCGCCGCGGCGGTGAACCGGCTCGCCCCACCCTCCGGCGCCAGCCTGGTCGGGCTCGACTTCGACGCCAGCGCCGCGTGGCCGGTCTACAACTGGATGGGCGTCTGCAAAGCCGGACTGGAGTCGCTCAACCGGTACCTCGCACGCGACCTCGGGCCTGCCGGAATCCGGGTCAACCTCGTCGCGGCCGGGCCGATCCATACCCGGGCGGCCACCGGCATCCCCGGCTTCGAAGCCCTGCTCGACGCCTGGGCAACCCGTTCGCCCTTGCGGTGGGACCCAGCCGACTCGACCCCGGTGGCCGACGCCGTCTGCTTCCTGTTCTCCGACCTCGCCCGCGCTATCACCGGCGAGATCCTCCACGTCGACGGCGGCTACCACGCCATGGCCGCGCCCCTGCGCCAACAGGGATCATGATGGGCCACGAGGACATCCAACACCTCCACACTGATCAGGGCAGGTGCCCTGGCGCAGACTGGGCAAGATCTCGGCTGGTTGACCCGGTGGGCGCTCCATGACCCGACCTAGCCGACTCATCCTGGTCACCGGCACCGGCACCGAGGTCGGCAAGACCTGGGTGACCGCCGCCTTGTCGCGACGATTGCGAGCATTTGGCATCGAGGTCGCGGCCCGCAAACCGGCGCAGTCGTTCACACCCGGTGATACCGCGACCGACGCCGCCGTGCTCGGCGAGGCAACTGACACGCCCGCCGACACGGTGTGCCCGCCACACCGGTGGTACCCGGTACCCCTCGCGCCACCGATGGCCGCCGACACCCTACAACTGGCTCCGATCCTGCTCGACGACCTCGTCGCCGAACTCGACTGGCCCTCAGACGTCGCCATCGGCTTCGTCGAGGGCGCAGGCGGGCTGTGCTCACCAATCGCCCATGACGGCGACACCCTCTCACTGGCGCAGCGGGTGAGACCGGACCTCGTGCTACTGGTCACCGAGCCTGTCCTAGGAGTTGTGTCCCAGGTGCGCCTCGCCGCGCGAGCCCTCACCGGACACGAGGTGCTAGTCGTCCTGAACCGATACGACCCCAGCGACGAGGTGCACCGGCGTAGCCGCGACTGGCTGACAGCCATCGACGCGCTCGCCGTACTCACCAACCACGACCTCGCCGACACCGTTGATTCCGACGCGGCCTGGCGCGCCATCAGCGGCGAGCCCCCCTCGGCACGCAATCCCTGACCACGCCCCTCGGTCACTGACCCGCTTACCCACGTCCTGGACCCGAGCGGTTGGTCAGACCGGGTCAGTTTCACCCGGCAGCGACAGTCACCATGAGTGATCGCGAGAGGTGAGAACTCGACGCGGAACGGTATTGCTCTGCGCCAGCAGGCTCGCCTGAGTCGTGGCGAGGCTGCCAGCAGCGGCCGGCGCACTGTCGACACCTGGCTTCCGATCCACGACTGGACCGAAACCCAGGTATGGCAACGCATCCATGCGTCAGGTGTGCCGTACCACCCGGCCTACGACCAGGGCATGACCCGCCTGTCGTGCTCCCTCTGTGTGCTCGCCAGCCGCGCGGATCTGGTTCGCGCCGCACAACTACGCCCGGAACTGGCCGCCGAGTACGCGGAGCTGGAAGCCGAGATCGGGCACCGGTTCCGCAACGACCTGTCCATGGCCGAGATCATCACCGCCGCCGAGCAAGCCGCAACCGCGGGACACACCGAGGAGACAGCCACGATCGAGCTCGGCCAGGGCCAACTGTGGTGGCCGAGGTTCGAACGCCAGTCCGACCGCTACGGCACCGTGTTCCTGCTCACCGGTCCGGATGCCGAGGACTACGTCTCGTTCGAGAACGCACCCGTCGGCCAACCGGGACGACTCGTCGCCATCGTGGTCGAGACACGTCGCTCCGAGCACTGTGGCGACATAGCGCGGTCCCTGGCACCCGTCACGCCGACGGTCGGCGAGGAGATCACGCTCGGCGCCGGCACGTTGTTCACCGACACCGATGCCGATCTCGGCATACCCACCGCCGTCGGCCTCGCGCCGGACGACAACCGGGACGCCGACTGGCTCGACCCACGCGCCTTGTACCGCTGCCACAACCAAACCGTGCGGCTCGAACTCCGCATCAGCAGCCACACCAACAAGCGCGCACACGACACCAGGCCACGCGCAGCCTGAGAGCCGTCGCTGGCGCGGCGAACAAAGTCACAAAGGCCGTCCCTGCTCAATCGCCACACGAACCCCACCGCACACGCCGAGTGCGGGAAGAAGGAGAACGTACGTGACCAGGCTGATCGAGTCCGGCTATGACGGGCAGTTCGTCACTGACCAGGTCGGTCATTCCCACGCGGCGACCACGGCGATCTACACGGCGGTCAGCAGCGACTTCAAGAACCTAAAGGTCCGCGAGCACCTGGACGCGGTGCCGAGGAAGCCGTGCTGCAACGCGCCTTCGCGATGGCCGAGACGGAGGCGGAGATGGACGACGACTTCAGCGATCACACGTCAGGTGAGCCTGCTGGCCGCCGGAGGAGGGTGCGATGAACGCGGTGTCCCGGCAAGGACCGGACGAGCAGAACGACGACGTGCAGGTCCGGCAGCCGCGCTACGAGTGGCGGCTGCGTGAGCTGATGGCGGTCCGCAAGAACTGGTACACCACCACGAAGCTGATCCCGGAGTTGCGCAAGTACGGCTTCGAGTTCGACCGCAGCTCGATCTACCGGCTCGTCAGCACCGAACGTCCGCCGAAGATGCCGATCGAGTTGATCCTGGCCTTGTGCAAGATCCTCGACTGCCGCTTCGAGGACCTGGCGGTGGAGGTCGAGCCGCAATCGGCCACCGAGGAGCCGGCTCGCCGGGGTCCGCGGCCGGCCGTGCCGGACATGCCGTTGTTGTCCGCGGACTTCTTCGACGCCGAGAGCTGACCGGACACCGGGTCACGCACGTGGGGAAAGGGCGAGGTGTCTGCGCCAGCTGTGGATGCGACCGATCTCTGGTCGCTAGCGGGCTGTGCCATACCTGCTACCACGCCCGCCGGGACAAGGAGAGCTGTGTCGGGTGTGGCCGTCTGACCGTTCCGATTGGACGTACGGCGGAGGGGGCGTGGTGCCAGAACTGCAACGGAAAGCGCCGGGCCGAACCGTGCTCGCTGTGCGGTCGGTCGGGGCGGGTGGCCGCGCGGCGCTACGGGCAGCCGGTGTGTTCGCGGTGTTGGCAGCGCGAGCGGCGCGTCCCGCTGCCCTGCTCGGTATGCGGGCGGACGATGAAGGCCACGAAGAACAGCCCGCAGGGCCGGGTCTGCTACACCTGCCACCGCAAGACCGTTCCCCGCGAGCCCTGCTGGATGTGCGGCAAGGTCGTGCTGGCCGCCGCCCACACCGAGGAAGGAGCGTGGTGCGAACGATGCCGCCGGACGCATCTGGCCGAGCCCTGCTCACGATGCGGCCAGACGGCGCCGGTCACCGTCCGCGACGACGAGAAACGGCCGGTGTGCCGGCGGTGTTGGCAGCGCGGGCATCAACGGCCGCTGCGCCGGTGCATCGACTGCGGCGAGGACAAGCCTGCGGCTCGGCTCATCGAGGACGGGCCACTGTGCGAGAAGTGCGACAACCGGCGTGCGCCGGAGGTGCTGTGCCCGCGCTGCGGGAAGACCCGCAAGGTCGGGATTCTGAGCACGGGGGTTTGCCGGGCCTGCGCCCAGCAAGCTGGGCCACGCCAGCCGTGCCACAACTGCGGCCGGACCAGGTTGGTGGCCTACCGCGACGCCGACGGCGAACCGTGGTGCGACGGCTGCCGCCGCCAGACGCTGGCCGAACCGTGCTCGGGCTGCGGCGTCCACAAGGTGGTGTGCGCGCGTGACCATAATGGACCGTGGTGCAAAGCGTGCTGGGAAGTGGTGCGGCCCGGTCCGCCGTGTACCGACTGCGGGCAACGACCGTCGATGTCCGTGCCAGCTACGGACGGTGTGGCCAGGTGCGTGCCGTGCTACCTGGCCGCCCAGGTCCCCTGCACCCGATGCGGAACCACCGCCCGCGCCGAACGACATTGGCCGGAGGGCCCGGTCTGCCTGTCCTGTGTGGACGCGGTACGGCTCACACACGAGCACTGCCACTGCTGCGGCCAACTAGCCGCGGTGTTCCGCCGCGAGCCCGCCGGGCCGTTGTGCCCGGACTGCGCGGGCGTCACCTTCTCCTAGGGGGACCGCCGGGATACGGGAGAAACCTGCCAAGTGGTCGGGTAGTGCCTGGTAGAGGGCGCTAGAGATCGTTAGAGAGCCCGTGTGACGTGGGTGCGGCGGGTGTTGGTTAGGGTGCGCTGGGTTACGTCCGCTGGCTGGGCCTGGGGTGCTGGGTGGCTTCGATCGATCGGACCGCCTATCCTCGGTTCAAGCGGGTGGTGTCGGTCCGTGAGCTGGCGGAGGCGTTCACGCCGGTCGCCGGCGAGATTGAGTGGGCTCGGGGGCGGAGTCAGGGCGAGCCGAACTTCCTGGCGTTGGTGGTGCTGCTGAAGTGCTACCAGCGGCTGGGGCATTTCCCGAAGCTGGCTGACGTGCCGGTGGTGGTGATCAACCATGTCCGGGCCGCGCTGGGCCTGGCCGAGGACGTCCTGGCGGTGCACGAGTCGGATCGGACGTTGTGTCGCCACCGTGACTACGTCCGTGACCGACTGAATGTGGTCTACAAGCCCGCCGAGGCACGCGCGATCGCCGAGAAAGCGATCCGCAAGGCGGTCACCACGAAGGACAACCCGGCCGACCTGATCAACGTCGCGCTGGAGGAGCTGGTCCGGGCACGGCGCGAGCTGCCGGGGTTCACCACGCTGGACAAGATGGTCTCCGCGAGCCGCACCGAGACGAACACCGCGTTGTTCGGGCTGGTCGCGACCCGGCTGGACGCGGCGGACCGGCGGCGGCTCGCGCGGCTGCTGTGGCTGGACCCGACATCGCGGCGCAGCGAGTTTGACCGGCTGAAGACGCCGGCGAAGGCGGCGTCGGTGGGAAAGTTCAAGCTTCGCCTGGCCCACCTGCAAGCGCTGGACGAGCTCGGCGCGACCGAGCAGTGGCTCGACGGCATCCCGGCGACGAAGATCGCGCATTTCGCCGGGGAGGCGCGGGTGACCGACGTCGGCGACATGCGGGATATCGGCGAGGCGAAGCGGTGGACGTTGCTGGCGAGCCTGATCCACGAGTGCCGGACCACGGCCCGGGACGAGGTCGCGACGATGTTCTGCAAGCGGATGGCGGTGATCCACAAGAAGGGCAAGGAGCGGCTGGTCGAGCTGCATGAGCAGCACCGCGCCGAGTCCGAGCGGCTGCTGGACGTGTTCGGTGATGTCCTGGCCGGCGCCCGGGAGGCCACCGCACCAGACAACGACGGCGCGACCGCGCCGGAACCCGCGGCCGCGGTGGCCGAGCGGGCCGGGCGGCTGCTGCTCAAGACGCTGGCCGACGCGGGCGGGGTGGAGCAGCTCTCGGCAGCGCATGAGGTGGTGTCGGCGCACCACGGCAACAACTACCTGCCGTTGCTGGAGAAGTTCTACAAGAGCCACCGCTCGGCGCTGTTCACCCTGCTCGACACCCTCGACCTGGAGCCGACCAGCGCGGATCACAGCGTGGCCGACGCGGTGGAGTTCCTGCGCGCGATCCGGGGCCGCACCGGCGAGTACGTCCCGGAGAAGGTGACCGTCGGGCGTGGGGCGGACGCGGTGACGGTGGCGATCGACATCGACTTCGTCACTGAGGCGTGGCGCAAGATCCTGGTGGTGAAGGACCGGCCGGGCAAGCTGGTGCGCCGTCACCTGGAGGTGTGCGTGTTCTCCTACCTCGCCTCCGAGCTGCGCTCCGGGGACATCGCGGTGGTCGGCGCCGACTCCTACGCCAACCTGCACGCGCAGCTGATGTCCTGGGATGAGTGCGTCCCGCTGGCCGAGCAGTTCTGCGGCCAGGCCGGGATTCCCTCGGACCCGAAGGAGCTCACGGCGCACTACCGGGCGGCGCTGACCGATATCGCCGCGGTGGTGGACGCCGGGTTCCCGCACAACACCGACCTGTCCTTCGAGGACGGCCGCCCGGTCCTGCGGCGCCGCAAGGGTGCCGACCGGCGCCCGTCCGCGCTGGCGCTGGAGGAGTCGATTCACCAGCGGCTGCCCGAACGCGGGCTGCTGGACATCCTGGCCCGCACCGCGCACCTGGTCGGCTGGCCGCGGCACTTCGGGCCGGCGTCGGGATCGGACCCGAAGATCCGCGACGCGATGGCCCGCTACGTCCTGACCGTGTTCGCCAACGGCACGCTTCTCGGCCCCGCGCAGGTCGCGCGGCACATGCGTGACCAGGTCAGCGCGCACGAGCTGTCGATCGCGGCGAACAAGCACACCACTTGCGCCAAGATCGACGCCGCGTCCACCGACGTGATCAACGAGTTCGCGAAGCTCGACGTCGCCGGGATGTGGGGCGACGGCCGGGTGGTCGCGGTGGACGGCACGCAGGTGGACACGTGGGAGAACAACATCCTCGCCGAGTCCCACATCCGCTACGGCGGCTACGGCGGGATCGCCTACCGGCACATCTCCGACACCTACATCGCCCTGTTCTCCCACTTCATCCCGTGCGGGGTGTGGGCGGCCGTCTATATCATCGAAGGGTTGCTGCGCAACGACTCGGAGATCCAGCCCGACACGATCCACGCCGACACCCAAGGCCAGTCCCTGCCTGTTTTCGGGCTCGCCGCGCTGCTCGGCTTCGACCTGCTCCCGCGCATCCGCAACTGGGCGGATCTGAACTTCTACCGGCCCAGCGCGGACACCGGGTTCGCGCACATCGACTCGCTGTTCGGCGACAACGTGATCGACTGGGGCCTGATCGAGACGCATTGGACGGACCTGCTGCGCACCGCGATCTCGATCAGCGAGGGCCGGTTGTCGTCGATGACGCTGCTGCGCCGGCTGGGCAACAACTCGCGGAAGAACCGCCTGTACCGGGCGTTCCGGGAGCTGGGCCGGGTCATCCGCACGATCACGCTGCTGCGGTTCCTCGCGGACGCGCAGTTGCGGGAGCAGATCACCGCGATCACCAACAAGGCCGAGGCGTTCCACGGGTTCTCCGCGTGGCTGCGTTTCGGCGGGGAGGCGGTCGGGCGTAACGACCCGGACTACCAGGAAAAGATCATCAAGTTCAACGAGCTGCTCGCGAACTGCGTGATCTACTCCAACGCCTGCGACATCACCGCCGCGGCGAACGCGCTGGCCTCCGACGGGCACCCGATCGACACCGACGATCTGGCCACGATCTCCCCGTACATCACCCACACCATCCGCCGCTTCGGGGACTGGGTGCTCGATCTGTCGCCGCCTGACGCGGTGCCGGTCACTACGCTGGACCTGGTGCCGGGGGCGCTGTTCCCCGGCGACGCCACCGCGCCGCGCCGGACAAGGGCGCGCGTCACCGCGAAGTAAGGGATCCTGATGACCACCCGTTGGGTCCGCTACGTCGTTCCGGTCATGGTCGAGATCGACTGCGACAACGACTCCATCGCGGGCTGCGCGCAACCCCAATCGCCGGGAAGCGCCCCCTGGGGGAAACTGCCTCGCGCGCGACGCGCATGCGTCTCGCCACTTAGGGCGCGATCCGACGCCCCAACCCCGCACGACGAGGTTTCACGTTTCATCGCTGCTCGGGGAGCGGCGTGCCCGGATGTTCGGAGTCGCCGGACTGGCGATCCCGGTGGGGGGCCGCACTGGAGACCGTTGCACTGGAGACAGTGGCTGTGGCCTGGCCGCATATGGCGGGCGTGGTGGCGTGGTCGAGTCCTCCGGGACGCTTATCGGACCGTTGCCTGAGGGTGGCTCGTCATTCTCGCTATCGCCATCCCCGGTCAGGATGCAAAAGTCGGTGAGGAAGCAAGCGACCTCGCCGTCGGCGGTGCGCCCAACCCAGGTTGGATAGTGCCCGTCTCCGCTACCAGAGGGAAACGCCACCGCAAGGGGCCGGTCCCCGTCGTCGGCCAGTGTGGCGGGCGCGGTGCGGTCGGTCTCGCCGAGGATGTGGATGTCCAGGTTAGATAGCAGCTGGTTGCTGTAGTCGTCGTTCTCGCGCAGCGCCGCGATGTTCGCCGCGTCCACGAAGCCGCCGGCGCCGCCGACGACCGGATAGCCGAAGTACTCGTCGTCGCCCAGTTCGGCGGCATCCTGGCCCGCGCACGTCGCCATCTCCCAGGAGGCGGCTGGCTCGTCCCGGATCATCAGCCGGGCCGCCGCGACCCACTCCTGCGCATCCTGCTCGTCCGGTTCGCCGAACACGGCGAGCACCAGCACCACCGGATACCGGCCCGGTGGCACCTGTTGGACAAACCTGTCCTCGGAGCCGGACATCGACAAGAACATGGCCGGCTCGCCGGCGACGACCCGCCCGGACGGCAGCCACAGCGAGGCGTCCTGCCGCAGCCGGACGGTGGCGACATCGCCGCGGGACAGTGTGTGATGCGTTCCTGGGGCGAACAGCCATTCGAAATCGGGTGCGGACACCGGCATAACTGCTCCTTCGACGAGTTTCTTCACTGTCCACCGGCGCCGAAGACGGATGACACCTTGGCGACACCTGATGAAGCGATCGTAGCCACCTCTTCTCCCCGGCCTAGCCATGTCCACCGGCAAATGTCCTAACGGATCCGATCGGATACCTGGAAGGGCACCGGTGTCAGGCTTCGCGCGGCAAGGGACCTGTAGTTTCTCTCATAAATGAACAGTTGTGACAGTTCTGCGAACAGCCCGATCCGCCCCGAAGATCCGCAGGTCGCGATTCGCACAAAACCTCTCAGAACCCCCCCGTTACCTTTTTCGTAGCTCCTGATCAAGGAGTCGTGGTCGCCAGGTCCGGCATGACTGACGCCCCCAGTCGAGCGCATGATCCGGGGGGTGGTGTCACCGGACCTGGTGGCATCGAGGGACCGCTGATAGGGACACGGCCGCCCGCCGGGCAGGTCTCGTCGTAACGTGGGTGCCGGCCGTCGATGCCCGACCGGCGACCACCCGCGACGAACGAACGGCAGGACGGATGACCAGCGGTTACCAGGTGTTCCTCGGCCTGGACGTCGGCAAGGGCGAACACCACGCCGTCGGCCTGGACCCGGCGGGCAAGCGGCTTCACGACGCGCCGCTGCCCAACAGCGAACCGAAGCTGCGGGCGCTGTTCGACAAGCTCGCCGCGCACGGGCCGTTGCTGGTGGTGGTCGATCAACCGGCGACGATCGGCGCGCTGCCGGTCGCGGTGGCCCGCGCGGCCGGCCACCGGGTGGCCTACCTGCCCGGCCTGGCCATGCGACGCATCGCCGACCTCTACCCCGGCCGCGCGAAAACCGACGCCCGGGACGCGTTCGTCATCGCCGACGCCGCCCGCTCGCTGCCGCACACGCTGCGCCCGGTCGACGTCGGCGACGACGCCCTGGCCGAGCTGGACGTGCTGGTCGGGTTCGACGACGACCTGGCCGGTGAGGCCACCCGGATCGGCAACCGCATCCGCGGCCTGCTCACCGGCGTCCACCCCGCCCTGGAACGCGCGATCGGCCCGAGGATCAGTCACCCGGCGGTGCTGGAGATCCTGTCCCGCTGCGGCGGCCCGACCGGCATCCGCGCCGCCGGCCGCCGCAAGCTCACCGCGATCGCCACCGCGCACGCGCCCCGCATGGGCGACAAACTCGTCACCGCGATCCTGGCCGCGCTGGACGAGCAGACCGTCGTCGTCCCGGGCACAACGGCGGCCGACACCGTCCTGCCCCGTCTGGCCGACAGCCTGAAAACCGTTCTCCAGCAACGCAAACAGGTCGCCACCGAGGTCGAAGGGATACTCGATGCGCACCCTCTTGCCGGGGTCCTGACCTCCATGCCCGGCGTCGGGGTCAGGACCGCAGCCCGCATCCTGCTGGAGATCGGCGACGCCACGGCGTTCAAGTCCTCCGGCCACCTGGCCGCCTACGCCGGCATCGCCCCGGTCACCCGCAGCTCGGGCTCCTCCATCAAGGGCGAGCACCCGGCCCGCACCGGCAACCGCAAACTCAAGCGGGCGTTCTTCCTCGCCGCGTTCGCAGCCTTGTCCGACCCCACCAGCAGGGCCTATTACCAGCGAAAACGCGATGAAGGGAAGAAGCACAACGCCGCGCTGATCTGCCTGGCGCGGCGCCGCTGCGACGTCCTGTTCGCCATGCTCCGCAACAAGACCTACTACCGGCACCCCGAGACCACTCCTGCCCCGGCTGCGGCTTGACAACCACATAGGGACACCCCCCGGTTTTGACAGAGTTCTGAGAGACTGGAGGTATGCAACTCGGACCCGACGACGCAGCGGCCGCGGTCGAACGCCACCCCTGCCCGCAATGCGACGTCCCCGCCGGCAGCGCCTGCCGCACCCGCGCCGGGAAGACCGCCGCGAAGTACCACACCGCGCGCTTCATCCTCGTGCCCGCGCTACGCGACGAACTCACCGTACCCGTCCCGGCCGATCGCGGGCCCGGCAAGAAGTGGACGCAGTGCCCCGAGGTCGCCGCGCCGGCGCCTGAGACGAACGGGGCGCCGATCCGGATCGGCTACGCTCGCTGCTCGACGGCCACCCAGGAGTTGCAAAGCCAGCTCGACGCGCTCGCGGCCGCGCACTGCACGCGGGTGTTCTCCGAGAAGATCAGCACCCGCATCAAGATCCGCCCCGAGCTGGAGAAGGCACTCACCCTCGCCCACGAGATCAAGATCGCGGCACCGGACCAGCCGGTGATCCTGACCGTGCACGAGATGAAACGCCTTGCCCGCAACGCCGCCGAGCTGATGACGCTGTCCGCCCAGCTGCAAGGTGGCGGGGTGCAGCTGGAGCTGCTGAGTGGGCCGCTGACCGGCATCTACGACCCACACGGTATGGGATCGATGCTCTTCGCCGTGCTCGCCGTCGCCGCCCAGCTCGACCGCGACTACATCCGCGAAAAGACCCTCGAAGGCCAGCAGGCCGCCGCCGCACGCGGCAACCACGGCGGCCGACCCAAGGTGATCGACGAAGACGACGTGCTCTTCGCCCGCGCCCTGCGCGACAAGGGCACCCCGATGCCCGACATCGTCAAGAAGCTGACCATCAAGACCGGCAAGAACGCCGGCCGGCACCCCTCAGTTGCCTCGCTCTACCGCGCCCTCGCCGACAACGACGCCTGACCAGGCACTACCCGACTACTTGGCAGGTTTCTCCCGTATCCCGGCGGTCCCCCTCCTACCGCTGCCCGACCTGTGGGGCCATGGGCCGTCTGCTGCGCGGGCACTGCGTATCCTGCATCGCGCGTCGGGACTTGGTCGAGCTGTTCACCCAGCCCGACGGGCAACCGGCCGCCTGGTTGGCGCCGCTGGCCGAGCTGCTGGAGAGCTACGACAACCCGTACTCGCTGTGCCTGTATCTGCGCCGGCCCGGCGGACAACTCATCCGCCGCATGGTCACCGGCGAACTGGCTTGCTCGCACGAGGCACTCGACGAGCTCCGGCAGACCACCGCGGTCCAGCACCTGCGCGGTACTCGCCGAGATCCTCGAACCCCGCGAGGAAGAACTCGCCCAGCTCACCCGCGACGTCCAGACCCTGCTGGCCCGAGTAACCGTCCAGCAGGACAAGACCATCCTGGCTCGCTACGTCCGGTGGCACCTGATGCCCCTGGCCCACCAGCGCGCCGAGCGGGATTCCGGCTTCACGCGCTACCAGCGCGAACACCTCCGGCGGAAGCTCGACGCCGCCCGCCTGTTGCTGAGCTACCTCCGCGCCCGCGGCATCAGCCTGGCCGCCCTCACCCAACCCGTGATGGACCGCTGGCTGATCCGCAACCGGCCCCGCCAGCGTTACGCGCGCCCGTTCCTGCTGTGGGCCGCAACCAACGGCCTCGCCCCCGCCCACGTCGCGATCGGCACCTCGGCCCACACCGGCAACCGGGAGATCATGAGCGACACCGACCGAGTCCTGCTCGCCGTCAAGCTGGAGACCGACGACACCCAGGCGCTGACCGATCGTGCCGCCGGCTGCCTGGTCCTGCAATACGGGCAAAGCTGCTGGCGACTGGTCAACCTCACCACCGACGACGTCCTCGCCCACCCGGACGAGCCCGGCGTCCTCGGCCTGCAACTCGGCCGCGACCCCTTGTGGCTACGCCCCCGGCTGTCCGTACTCCTGCAGCAGCTCGTCAACAACCGCCGCCCGCTCGCGGGCGCGCTGCGGCACCGCCCGACTCCCTACCTGTTCCCAGGGCTGCGCCCCGACCGGCCGATGACGTCGGCCACCCTCCAGGCCCGGCTGCGCAAGCTGGGCGTCCCCAGCGCCCGCACCGCCCGCAACGGCGCCTGGATGTCACTGGTTGGTTCCGTCCACTGGAAGATGCTCGCCGACCTGCTCGGTGTGGCCGACACCACCGCCAGCGCCTGGCACCGGGAGAACGGCGGCGACCGCGCCAGCTACGTCGCCAGCCGCCTTCGCCAGGGACAACGAAGCGTCGCACCCGAGTAACCGTGGCGCCATGTGTGTCCACTATGTGTCCACGTCGCGTCACCGGGTGAAGTCGCTGAGCTTCGTGTCCTTGCTCATGAGGAGATCGATGGGTGGAGGCCAGCGGCGGGATCGGCGGTGATCTGGTCGGTGTCGGTGTCGTAGTCGAACAGTTCGGCGTAGCGGCCCCAGGCGATGGCGGGGTGTCGAGTTGCTGCTGGGCGTTTTCAGCGGAGAAGGGGCGGCGGGATACCGCCGGTGAATAGCCGGGGAAGATTCCCCGCAGGATGAGTTTCCGCCACCACAGCGGCGGCTTCGCGTAGGTCGCTGGGGATCGCGCTGGCCTCGGCGATGACGTTGAACAGGATGTACCACTGGGCGCCCAGCGACATGAGCAGGATGCCGCCCCAGTTCAGCGCCCCCGCCGAGGCTGAGCACCACAGCGTGGCGGCGGTGTCCAAGCCCACGCACGCTCAGCCCGTCCCGCAGGATCACCCCAGCACCCAGGAACCCCCGATGCCGGAGACGATCTGGGCGGCACCCCGCGTGGGATCGGCAGAGCTGGCGCCGCTGACATCCCCGAAGCCGTAGGCGGACAGCAGCACGAACAGCGTGGCACCCCACAGCAACCAGGGCATTGGTCCGCAGCCCCACCATCCGGGCCCGATACTGCCGCTCGAAACCGATCAGCGCGCCCAACCCGACGCCAGCGCCGACACGCAGCGCCATCTCGACGGTGCCCGAGTCATCTTCCGCTCGCGTCGTCATGATCAGCCCCTGGCCGCCCCGCCCGAACGCCGCCACCGCAGCCGATGCGGCTCACAACCACGCTCGCCCGCCACGCAGGTACCTCGCCTTGACGACCTGGGCCGCCACGACATAGCTGAACAAGATCGCCAGCAGCCAGGGGAAGTAGCCCAGCGGCAGCGCCGCCATCCGCAGCGCGCCCGCAAGCTGCGACCACGGCAGCAGCAGGCCAACGAGTACCACCGCTACTGCGGCGGCCAGCACCGGCCGAGACGGTGCGCCGCACGGCGTCCAGACCTGCATCCCGGTCTGGCGGGTGCGCAGCACGAGCACGATCAGGACCTGCGAGAGCAGTCCCTCGATGAACCAACCTGCCTGGAACATCGCCTGCTCGGCGGGGCTGTCGATGTCCAGCAGCCACCACAGCACGGCGAACGTGGCCAGGTCGAACAGCGAACTCAGCGGGCCGAAGGTGAGCATGAATCGGGTCAGGCCGCCGGTGTCCCACCGCCGTGGCCGGCGCAGATAGTCCTGGTCGACGCGGTCCCAGGGCAGCGCCAGTTGCGCCGCGTCGTAGAGCAGGTTCTGCACCATGAGCTGGATGGGCAGCATCGGCAGGAACGGTAGCGTCGCGCTGGCCACCAGGACACTGAGCACGTTGCCCAGGTTCGAACTCGCGGTGATCTTGACGTACTTCATGGTGTTGCCCAGCGTGCGGCGACCCTCCACCATCGCGCGGGCCAGCACCGTGAGGTCCTTGTCCAGCAGGATCAGATCGGCGGCGTCCTTGGCGACATCGGTGGCGGTGTCCGCAGCGATCCCCACATCCGCCGTCCGCAACGCCACTGTGTCGTTGACCCCGTCCCCGACGAACCCAACCGCGTGCCCGGCGTCCCGCAGCGCGGTCACGATCCGCGCCTTGTGTACCGGATTGACCTGGGCGAAGACCGTCGTGCGCGCCACGAGCCGACGCAGCTGCGCGTCGTCGGCATCCTCAACCTGCGTCCCCAGCACGATCTCGCCCACGGGGATGCCGACCTGGGCTGCCACCTGCGCTGCGACGTGCCGGTTGTCACCGGTGAGGATCTTGACCGTGACTCCGTGGTCGGCCAGGGTCCGCGCCGCGTCGGCCGCGCTGTCGCGCACCGGGTCGACGAACCCGACAAACCCGACAAGGACAAGGTCGTGCTCGTCACCCTCGTCGTAGCCGCTCAGCCGGGCGGGATACTCGCAGGCGGCGACGGCCAAGATCCGCATGCCGTGATCAGCGTAAGCGCGCACGACCTCGCCAGCCTCGCGGCGATCTGCTTCGCTGAGCTCGACTACCTCGCCGGCCCGCCGTGCGTGGGTGCAGCGGGGCAGGATCTGGTCGGGGTCGCCCTTGGTGATCAGGATGTGCTCGCCGGGCTGCTGTCGCACCACCACCGTGGCGCGCCGCCGGGTGTGGTCGAAGGGGATCTCGTCGATCTTGGTGAACGCCGCGTCGGTGACCAGCGGCGCGTCGTCGGTGGCGAGCTGGTCGATGATGGCTTCGTCGAGCCGGTTGTGCGGGCAGGTCTGGAAATGCACGGCCAGGTAGGCGTACTCGGCGGCCTCGCCGTCCGGCCGTCCGGCCGGGTCGATACTGTGCGCGTAGGCCACCCGGTCCTGGGTGAGTGTGCCGGTCTTGTCCACGCACAGCACGTCCATGCCCGCCAGGTCTTGGATGGCGTTGAGCCGGGTGATGACCACCTGCTGGCGGGAAAGGTGCACCGCGCCGCGGGCCAGGTTGGCGGCGACGATCACGGGCAGCATTTCCGGGGTCAAGCCGACCGCGACCGCGACCGCGAACAGCGCGGCCTGCGCCCAGTCGCCGGTGACGGTGCCGTTGACCGCCAGCACGATCGGCGCCATCACCAGCATGAACCGCACCAGCGTCCAGCCCACGGCGCGCACGCCGCGGTCGAAGCTGCTCTCAGGGCGGGCGTGCCGGGCCTGCTCGGCCATCGTCCCCAAGTAGGTGCGCGGCCCCGTGGTGATCACCACCGCGGTCGCGGTGCCGCTCAGGATCGACGTGCCGGCGAAGCACACCGACGACAGGTCCGCGATCTCGCCACCGGTCCGGCCGCGGGGTTGCCGATCGGGCACAGGCGATGGTGGCCCCTTGCGCACCGGCAGGGTCTCCCCGGACAGCGCGGACTGGTCGACCAGCAGCGCGTTGGCCGCCACCACCCGCGCATCGGCCGGCACCAGATCCCCCGTCGCCAACACGATCACGTCACCCGGTACCAGGTCCTCTGGCGGCACCTCCCGCTCGGTCGGGGCGAGCCCGTCACCGGGCCGCCTGCGCACCGTAGTCGTCGTGGTCACCAGCGCCCGCAGGCCGCGTAACGCCTGATCGGACCGAACCTGCTGCCACCACCGCAGCACCACACTGAGCAGCACCATCACGCTCACGGTGACCGCACCACGCAGATCCCCGAGAACGGTGAACACCACGCCCAGCCCGGTCAGCAAGGCCACGAACGGGCTAGCCACCGCGGACCGCGCCCGCCCCACCCACACCGACCCTTCGTGCCGCTGCAGCCGATTGTCGGCGCACACGGCCGACCGGTGGGTTGCCTCCTGCTCGGTCAGCCCTTTCGGGGAGCTGGACAACCGCTGAAACAGCGTGATCGGGGCCGCTGTCGCCAGCTCCCGCAGCTCCGGGTCAACCCAGGACACCACGCCGTTCGCCACCCGGTTCACAACCCATCTCCAGGCGACTGAGGCGTCGTGATCACCGGAGCCAGCCCTTCCGCTTGATGTAGGCCAGCGGAATCAACGCCGCCACGAGGGTTAACAGCGTGGTCACCAGGAAGCCGTGCTCCCATTCCAGTTCCGGCATCCAGGTGAAGTTCATGCCGTAGAACGTCGCGATCAGCGTCGGAGGCAGGAACACCGCGGTGATGATGGTGAACACCTTGACGATCTGGTTCTGCTTCACATCCAGCGACGTCATAATGGACTGCTGCAGATAACGCACCTTGTCGTGCTCGAAACTCGCGTGTTCCTTCACCCCGTCGATGTCGGCGATCAGGATGTCGATCAGCTTGCCCAGCTCCACCTCGCTCGCCGCGGTCTCGGCACGCAGGTACCGGGCGGCACGGGCCAGCAGCAATTGCGACTCCTGGGAGCGGGACACGATCTCCTCGGCCTCGTTCATTCGAGCGATGGTGTCCTGCATGTCCATCACCCCGATGTCCCGCCCGTTCTCGTCCACCCCCTTCGTGGCCATGTCGATCTCGTCGGTCATCGCCTCCAGGGCGTCGCTGGCGTAGTCGATCACCCGCTCGGCGGCCTCGTTCAGCGCGTACAGCAGCGCATACATCACCCCGTGCGGCGACCCGGCCAGGTGCGGCGTGCGCCGCATCCGCGCAACGGCCTTGTCGAACGGCGCGAACCTGACTTCTGGTTGCAAGGTGACGAGCACGTCGTGGCCGAGCGCGAACACGACCGCCTCGCGGCTGATCGTGTCCCCGGTGCGCAGGTTGACGACCACGGGCAGATAAACGAAGTCGTCGGTCTCCCACACCCGACCGTTGGCCGCCGCGAAATCCACCCCCAGTCCCTCGATCCGCTCGGCAGCCACCTGCGGATCACCGGCCGGAACCTGGACCCAACGACGACGCAGATCGACCGGGTCGAACCGAGTCCGTTCAGTCCGAGTTTCCATGACGTCTCCTAATACTGCAACGGCAGTTGGTCGTCGTGTGGTAGATCATCGTTGTGGTGGTCGATGTGGTGATGGGGCAGCTGGATCGGGTTCATGATCGGATCGCGGGACGGTTCAGGCGGTCGGAGCCGCGGGGCCGGGCTCGGGAGTATGTGTCCGGGCTGGTCGCGGGGTTGGAGCGGAAGAACGGCTGGACACTGGCGGAGCAGTCCGGTGAGGTGTCTCCGGATGGGATGCAGCGGTTGTTGCGCTGGGCGGACTGGGACATCGACGGGGTGCGTGACGACGTGCGGGACTACGTGGTCGAGCATCTCGGCGAGCCGGGCGGCGTGCTGATCGTGGACGACACCGGGTTCCTGAAGAAAGGTGTGCGCTCGGCCGGGGTGCAGCGGCAGTATTCCGGGACGGCGGGGCGGATCGAGAACTGTCAGATCGGGACCTTTCTCGCCTATGCCGGTGATCATGGGCATGCGCTGATCGATCGGGCGCTGTATCTGCCGGAGCCGTGGATCGCCGACCGGGACCGGTGCCAACGGGCGGGGATTCCGGATGAGGTCGAGTTCGCCACGAAGCCGCGGCAGGCGATGGGCATGCTGGCGCGGGCGTTCGAGGCGGGTGTGCCGTTCGCGTGGGTCACCGCCGATGAGGCCTACGGGCAGGTCAAGTACCTGCGAGCCTGGCTGGAGGAACACGACGCCGCGTACGTGCTGGCCACCAAGGTCAACGACACCCTGATCACCGCCGAGGGCACCGAACAGCGGGCCGATGAGCTGATCGCGGACCTGCCCGCCCGGGCGTGGCGGCGGTTGTCGGTCGGTGCCGGCGCGCACGGGCCGCGCGAGTACGACTGGGCACGGGTGCCGGTCCGGATTGGCTGGCAGGCCGGGCGCGGGCACTGGCTGCTCGCCCGGCGTTCGATCTCTGATCCGACCGAGATCGCCTACTACATCTGCTACGGGCCCCGCCGGTCCACCCTGCTGAACCTGGCCTGGATCGCCGGGGCGCGCTGGCGGATCGAAGAGTGTTTCCAGCAGGCCAAGAACGAAGCCGGACTGGATCACTACCAGGTCCGGTCCTGGCGGGCGTGGTACGCCCACATCACCCTGTCGATGCTCGCCCACGCCTGGCTCGCCGTCGCCAAATCCCTTGCCATAAAAGGGGAATCGGTATCGCCGAACCAGACATGATCAGCTTTACACTACCGGAGATCCGGCGCCTGCTCACCAAGCTGGTCCTGCGTGTCGCCGACGCCGCCGAACACATCTGGTCCTGGTCACGCTTCCGCCGCCGACGACAACACCAAGCCCGCCTCAGCCACTACAAACGCCGCGGCTACCCACTTCCTTAACTGCCGTTGCAGTATTAGGCCGTCCGAGCAGGTTCGTTCCACGTACCGACGCTGCACTCGAACGTGCGGTAGTAACCCTGCGGTTGCACGATGGGGGACTGTGTCGTGAGCGGTGTTTCTGGCCCGACACGCCGGGGTGAAATCCGGCGGGATGGGTACGGACAGTGATGGCATCCGATGCTGTGAGCGCGGATCAGAGGAAGATGAGGAAGTCGGAGCGGGAGCGGTCGGCCGAGCAGGCTGCCGCGGCGGCGATGGTGGCGCAGGCGCGGGAACGTGGCCTGTCGCTCACTGGACCGGACGGGCTGTTGAAGCTGTTCACCAAGAACGTTCTGGAAGCGGCGCTGAACGAGGAGATGACCGAGCATCTCGGGCACGCGAAGAATCGTGCCGATTCGAATCGTGATTCGTCGAATGTGCGGAATGGGGCCCGGGGGAAGACGGTGGTTTCGGACGCGGCTGGAGAGGTGAACATCGTGGTTCCCCGGGATCGGGAATCGACTTTCGAGCCGAAGATCGTGAAGAAACGTCAGCGTCGACTGACTGACGTGGACGAGATCGTGTTGTCGTTGTATGCGAAGGGGTTGACCACGGGCGAAATTTCGGCGCATTTCGCCGAGATTTACGGCGCGTCGGTGTCGAAGGAGACGGTGTCTCGGATTACCGACAAGGTGATCGAGGAGATGCAGGACTGGGCAAGCCGTCCACTGGAGCCGGTCTACGCCGCGGTGTTCGTGGACGCGATCGTGGTCAAGGTGCGGGACGGCCAGGTCGCCAACCGGCCGTTCTACGCCGCGATCGGCGTCACCACCGACGGCCGCAAGGACGTGCTCGGATTGTGGGCCGGTACCGGCGGCGAGGGCGCCAAGTTCTGGATGAGTGTGCTGGTGGATCTCAAGAACCGCGGCGTTAAGGACGTGTTCTTCCTGGTTTGTGACGGCCTCAAGGGGTTACCGGAGGTGGTGGAGCAGGTGTGGCCACAAACGATCGTCCAGACGTGCGTTCTGCATTTAATTCGTAATTCGTTTCGGCTGACTTCCCGGAAATACACGGACGCGTTGAAACGCGACCTGAAAGAAATCTACACGGCACCCAACGCCGACGCCGCCGCAACGGCACTGGACGAACTGGACGAGAAATGGTCGAAGAAATACCCAGCCATGGTTCGACTCTGGCGTAACGCCTGGACCGAATTCGTTCCTTTTCTGGACTACGATATCGAGATCAGGAGGATGATCTGCTCGACGAACGCGATCGAGTCGTTGAACGCACGCTACCGGCGCGCGATCCGGGCACGTGGGCACTTCACCACCGAGCAAGCGGCGATGAAGTGCTTGTATCTTGTGACCCGCAGCCTCGACCCCACAGGGACCGGGGCGGCACGATGGATGATGCGTTGGAAGCCAGTGATCAACGCGTTCTCCATCACCTTCGGTGACCGCTGGCCGGTGACCGAGACCTACTAATCGACACCGCCGGAAACACCGTTCGCGTTACGGACCCTCCCGCGGGATGCCGAGCAGGAGGCCGCACAGGTTGGTGTAGAGGAACGAGGCCAGAGGCGTCAGGACGAGCGCGACGCCGAGCGGTGCGTGGTGTTGGGGCTGGGTCCAGAGCAACACACCGAGGACGATCATTCCGCCCCCGAGTAGGAATCCGGTCAAGCCCGCGGTGCCGGGCAGTGCGAAGACGGTGTACTGGTTGGGGGTAGCAGCATGATCGTGGTACCCGCCACGATGGCCAGCAGTCCTGCGAAGACGGGCGCCGACGGCGCCATTGCCGCCACCAGGCCCCCGGCGTTGCGCATGCCCGTACTGTGCCGAAGGAGACAGCTGGCGGTGACCCATCGCAGGTTGGCAAGCATGTGGCGCCGCGGTTCAGGGCGAGACTGTGCCCGGCAGCGTCCGGGCCGTTGATCTCTTCGATGGCCACTGTAGATCCTCGGTGCGCAGGTCGGGGCTCCTGGCTTGGTAGCTATCCGCAAGATAAACGGACCCACGGGGTTGTCTACTTTACTGGGAAGCGCAGACGCCTTTGGCGCGCAACTGCTGCAGGCCGACCACGACCACGGGCCGGGTGTGTCCGTCGCGGGGCGGAAGAACTGTGGGTAGGTTCCATACCCGTGTGCGGAACACCTCGTCCAGGGCGATCTTGATGCGTTGCTGGCCCCGCACGACTGCAGACACCGGCAGCACTCCCAGCATCATCAGTGCCATCACGAGGGGTGGCGGGGGCGAGCAGGCCGATGAAGTATCGCCACCGGATGCGGCTGCTGCAGGAGTCGGGGGAGGGCACGCTGGCGCGGTGCTCGGCTCATGGTGCGTTCATCGCTGTGTGCCTCCGTGGTCGCGGGCCCGGCCTCGGGGATCATCGGTGTCCTTGCGGTTCGGCTGGCGCGGTGCGTGGGTCAACGGGGGGTGAGGTGCACGGGCAGTCCGTCGGCGGGCACAGGGAGGGAGGTGTTATCCCACCGAATGCGGTAGCCATCGGGGACGCTCCAGCGGTAGCTGCGCAACATCTCGTGCAGGATGGCTTTGACCTCCAGAGTGCCGAAGTGCATGCCGATGCATTTGTGCACGCCGCCGCCGAAGGGGATCCAGGCGAAGCGGTGGGTGTGGTCTTCGCGGCGGTCCGCGGCGAAGCGGTCGGGGTCGAAGGTGTCGGGCTCGGTCCAGCATTCGGGTACGAAGTGGTTGATGGCTGGGGCGAGGGCGACGAGGGTGTCGGCGGGCAGGTAGTGGCCCAGGAGGTCGGTGTCGGTGACGGTCTTGCGCATCACCAGGGGCACGGGGGCGAGCAGCCGGAGGGCTTCCTTGATGATCCGGTCGAGGGTGTCCAGGCTTTCCAGGGCGTCGATGTCGGGCGGGGCGTCGCCGAGGGCGAGGGATTCCTGCCGGGCGCGGTCTTGCCATTCGGGATGGGTGGCGAGGTAGTAGGCGGCCGCGGTGGTGGTGATGGTGGAGGTGTCGTGTGCGGCCATCATCAGAAAGATCATGTGGTTGATGACGTCGTCGTCGCTGAACCGCTCGCCCTCCGGAGTGGTGGCGTGGCACAGCGCGGCGAAGAGGTCCTCGCTCGTGCTGGCGCGGGCGGCGGGTAGGTGCTGGGCGAAGTAGTCTTCCAGTACCCGGCGGCCGCGCACGCCGGCGCGCCAGCGAGTGCCGGGCAGCGGGGCGCGCACGAGCGCGCTGGCGGCGCGCACGGTGGCCACGAAGGCCTGGTTGATCTGCTCGGTGTCGGTCGAGCCGCCGCGGCCGCCCATGAACACCTGGGTCGCGATGTCTAGAGTGAGGTGTTTGAGTAGCCAGTACAACCGCACCGGACGGTCGGTGGGCCAGGTGGGCACGCTAGCGCGCACGCAGGGCGCGACCTGCTGGGTGTAGCCGGCCAGGCGGTCACGGGTGAAGGCCTGCTGCATGATGCGGCGGTGCATCTTGTGCTCGTCGAAGTCGAGCAGCATCAGCCCGCGGTGGAAGAACTGGTCGATCAGAAATGCCCACCCGGCCTGGGAAAAGGCCTTGTCTTTGTTGGTCAGCACCAGCTGCGTCGCCTCCGGGCCGGCCACGGTGGCGATGCGGGTGCCGAACGCGCCCATCCAGGTGACCGGGCCGTAGCGTTCGTAGCGTTCGCGGCCGAAGTCGGTGCCGAATCGGATGTAGTCGAGCAGATGCCCCACCACAGGTGTGCCGAAGTCGCCGCGGACCGGTCGCAGGCCGCTGCCTGCGGGCGGGGTGGCCAGGTCGGTGGCGGGCCAGCGGCGGCTGAACCGGCGCCACGCCTCGTCGACCGCCTGGGGTGCGGGGGCCACCAGTACCGACGATAGGCGCTGTCGGGCGGCCTGGGTGGTGCGTTCAACGATGGGGACCATGGCGGCTCTCCTTATTTGGTGGGTGTGCAGGTCAGTGGGGCGAAGGCATCCAGGACGGCGGTGGTGGCCGACCGGCCGGCGAAGGAGGGTGGATACAGCAGGGTCTGCTCGTACAGGCCCGCCCACCGCGTGGTGAACTGGGTGCGGACCTGCTCAGGCGTGCCGGCCACGGCGATGGTGTCGATCATCCGGTCCGACACTGCGGCCACCATCGCCTCCAGGTCACCGGCGCGGCGGGCGGCGCGGATGGCCGCGGCCTCGTCGGTGAAGTCGTGCAGGGCGAGGATGGCGTCGTAGGTTTTCACCGAGGCATAGAACGCGATCTGGGCCGCGGCGAGTCGGCGGGCGTGGTTTTCGTCGGGATCCACCGCGCAGATCACATAGCCGGCGACCGGCACCGCCCCGGTGCGGCCGGCGCGGTCGGCACCGGCCTGCAGCGCGGGCCGCACCGTGTGGCGCAGGTACTCGGGGGTAAACAAGGGATGGCCCACCAGCCCGTCGGCCACCGCCCCGGCGGCGCGCACCATGCGCGCGTTCACCCCGGCCAGATACACCGGGATCGCCCGCCGCGTGGGGGCCGCGACGGGCGCGGTCGGGACCACGTGGGTGCGGTAGAACCGGCCCTCGTGCCGCACCGGAGCTTCATCCAGCCGCCACAGCCGGCGCAACAGCGGCACCAGCTCCTCCATCCGGGGCGCGGGATGCTCACCGGACAAGCCGTGCCAGTCCTGCTGCATGCGCCGTGTTCCCGTCCCCAGCCCCAGGATCAGCCGCCCGCCGCAGACCGCGTCCAGATCCCGCGCCTCGGCGGCCAGCACCAGCGGGGTCCGGCCCAACCCGTAGGCGATCCCGGTGCCCACCGTGATCGTCTCGGTCACCGCGGCCATCGCCGCCGCGGCCACCACGGCCGAACGGTCGTAGAACTCCGCCGCCCAGGCCGACTCGAACCCGGCCTGTTCCGCGTGGGCGGCCAGGGCCGCCACCTCGTGGACGTCGTGGCCGGCGCACACCAGCGACACCCCTCGCTGCGTCGCCGTGGTGCTCGGGTCGCTCGTCATGAGGGTTGCGCTCCCGCCGCCTGCTGATTGGCCAGCGCGTCCGGGCTGGCCAGTGCGTCGTGCCCGCGCTCGGGCACAGCGCGGGCCTCGTAACCGGCCCGGGCAGCCGGGTCAGCACCGGCCAGGACCCGATCCGCTCCGGAGACCCGCATCAGGACATCGGCCAGCGCGCGCGGCACCAGCTCCAGCAGCCGGTTGACCGCCCCCAGCCACCGGGGCACGTACACAGCGAACCGCGGCCGGCGCACCGCGCCCACGATCGCGTCGGCCACCTGCTGCGCGGTCACCGGCCGCACCAGCGGGGACCCACCCAGACCGGTGGCCAGTTCGGTCCGCACCACCGTGGGCATCACACACGACACCGCCACCCCGGTGCCCCGCAGTTCCGCGCGCAACGCCTCCGACAAGCCCACGACACCGTGTTTGGTGGCGCAATACGTGGCCGCCCCAGCGAAGCCCACCTTGCCCGCCTGCGAGGCCACATTGACGATGTGCCCCCGCCCGCGCGGCCGCATCCGGCGCACGGCCTGCTGGCTGCCATGGATCACCGCGTGCAGATTGAGCTCCACCTGCCGGGCCGTCACCGATCCCGGCTCCTCACCCAGCGGCCCCAGCGGCATGATCCCGGCATTGTTGATCAGTACATCCAGCGGGCCGCACGTCGACTCGACCTGGTCAAGGAACGCCGTGAAGGCCTCCCCATCGGTGACATCCACCTGCCACCCGCGCACCGTCGGGTGCTGACTCAGCCACTGTCCTGTGGGGAGATCGAGGTCTGCGACGGCCACCGTCGCCCCGGCTGTGGCGAGCGTGTGCGCGGTCGCGGCCCCGATGCCTCGCGATCCCCCGGTGATGGCCACGACCACACCGCGCAGCGGCCGCGCGGTCCGCTCCCGGCGCCCTCGAGCCCCGTTGACCTGCTGTGCCACTGGTATCGCCTCCGCTGCCGATCGCTCCGACTTCTGACAGGAACCACGGTCAGAATGATTCTGACAGGAGAGTATGTCAAGATGGGGGCATGTCGGTGCCGAAGCGAAGCTATCGGGGTATCAGCGCCCAGCAGCGCCGCGACCAGCGGCGCGAGCAACTGTTGGCGGCCGGGTTGGATTTGCTGGGCACCCACGGGTGGCGGCAGACCACGATGACCGCGGTCTGCACGCGAGCCGGGCTGACCGAGCGCTACTTCTACGAGAGCTTTGCCCACCGGGATGAGCTGCTGCTGGCGGTGCTGGACCGGATCGCGTCGCAGATCCGGGACGTGGGGCTGCGCGCTCTGGCCGAGACGGAGGGCGACCCCCAGATGAAAGCCAAAGCGGCGATCGGCGCGTTCGTCGACCTGCTCACCGGCGACCCGCGCATCGGGCGCGTGGCCATGCTGGAATCCGCCGCCGAGCCGCTGCGCGCGCGGCGGCACGAACTGCTGCGCGAGTTCGCCCAGCTGATCGCCACCCAAGCCCGCACCCTCTACGGCGACGATGCGCTCCCGCCACCCCACGACCAGATCGCCGGTCTGCTGCTCACCGGCGGCCTCGCCGAACTACTCATGGCCTGGCTGACCGGGGAACTCCCCGCCAGCCGCCAGGACATCATCGACATCGGCGCAGCCCATTTCGCCGCGACGACACAGCGGCACTAGACCAGCGGCGTGACGGTGGCCACAACCCGTTTCTTAAACCCCCAGTATCACAGCGAGACTACTAGTCTCGCATTCACCGATGGCGCAAAGGAGGGGGGCACCGCGATGGCCGACTCGACGCTCACTTCGCTGCCGCCGCACCATCCACGGTGCCTGGGGTGCGGGCCGGACAACCCGGCGGGTCTGCACCTGGCCGTCTCCCGCGACGGGGACAGCGTGGTCACCGACGTCACCTTCGACGCGCGGCATCGCGGCGCCCCGGGCCTGGCACACGGTGGCGCGATCTCGGCGGCCTGCGACGACCTGTTCGGGTTCGTCCTCTACGTCGTGGAAGAGATGGCCGTCACGCGGAGGTTGACCGTCGACTATCTCGCGCCGGTGCCGCTGGGCCAGCCGCACCGCATCACCGCAGGCCTGCAGCGGCGGCACGGCCGGCGACTCCACCTGGAGGCCACCGGCACCGGCCACGACGGCATCACCCGGTTCACCGCCGAGGCCCTGTTCGTCGTCGTCGACCACAACCACTTCGCCCCGCACGGCCTTGAAGCCGACGTCCAGGCCATGTTCACCCGGCACCAACCACACGACCGCAAGGACCGCTGAGGGCGAACCTCTGTCGTCCCGCACGTCGGCGCCGGGTTCGAGATATGCCCAAGCCCGGAAACCACCACGACTCGGAGGGAGACACGCTATGGCTGAGTACCGCAGCCGGTGGAACACCGATGATGTTGAAGAGTTCCGTGATCTGGCCCGTCAGTTCTGCCGGAAAGAACTGGCCCCGAACCAGCAGCGCTGGGCCGAGCAGAAAAGTGTCGACCGGGACCTCTGGACCACCGCCGGGCAGGTGGGGTTGCTGTGCTTGTCCATCCCGGAGGACTACGGTGGAGGCGGCGGTTCGTTCGCGCACGAGGCCGTACTGCTGGAAGAGCAGGCCGCCAGTGGCGACAGCTGCTGGGGCGTGGGGCTGCACAACGCGATCGTGGCGCACTACATCCTCGCCTACGGCACCGAGGACCAGAAGCAGGCATGGCTGCCCAAACTCGCCTCCGGCGAATGGGTGGGTGCCATCGCCATGACCGAGCCGGGGACCGGCTCGGACCTGCAGAATGTGACGACGAAGGCGATCCGTGACGGCGACAGCTACGTGATCAACGGCGCGAAGACCTTCATCACCAACGGCGGCCAGGCCGACCTGGCGATCGTGGTGACCAAGACCGATCCGTCCCGGGGCGCCGACGGCATTTCGCTGGTCGTGGTGGAATCCGGCCGCGCGGGGTTCCGTCGCGGCCGTGTGCTGGACAAGATCGGCCTGCACGGGCAGGACACCGCCGAGTTGTTCTTCGACGACGTCCGCGTCCCGGCCTCCAACCTCCTCGGCACCGCCGAGGGCCAGGGTTTCGGCCAGCTGATGCAGCAACTCCCGCAGGAGCGGCTGCTCATCGGCATCACCTCGGTCGCCGCCCTGGAAGCGGCTCTGCTCGACACACTCACCTACACCAGGAACCGCCAGGCCTTCGGCAGGGAGATCTTCTCCTTTCAGAACACCAGGTTCACCCTTGCCGAGGCCGCAACCGAGGCCCGGGTCTGCCGCGTGTTCCTCGACGACTGCATCAGCCGCCACCTCGACGGCGGCCTCGACGTGGCCACCGCCGCCATGCTCAAGTGGTGGTGCAGCGACCGAGCCATGCACGTGATCGACAACTGTCTCCAACTCCACGGCGGCTACGGCTACATGAGCGAGTACCGCATCGCCCGCGCCTGGACCGACCAGCGCGTACAGAAGATCTACGGCGGCACCAACGAGATCATGAAGGAAATCATCGCCCGCACCCTGTAGCTCGAAGGACCCGTCACCATGCCATCCGGCTGTCGCACCACGTCGCGGTGCCGGAGACGTCGAGGTGGGGCAGGGCGTTGGCGACATCTACGTCCGGTCAACGACGCCGCCCAGGGAATCGGGGCCGCAATCGCGATCGCCGGCAGTCTGCTCGCCAGCAGCTACCGCACCCACCTCGGTGCCACCACCGCCACGCTGCCGACCCAGGTGCGCGGCGGTGCCACCGACTCCCTGTCCAAGGCAGTGCACCGCACCGTCATCGCCACGATCCCGCTGACCCTGTGGGCACCCGCATACCACTCACACATCGCATAGACCGCCCGCGATTAGTACAGGAGCCACCCGTGACTGACCAGCAGCACATCACTGACTACCCGCACGAGTTGGCCGGGCACTGCGGCTCCGGGGCGCTGCGCGACCTGCTGCACTGGGCCGGTTTGTCTTACGAGTCCACACCCCTCGACGAGGGCACCATCTTCGGTCTCGGCGGCGCGCTCGGCTTCACCTACCTGCGCCATCCGGCTATGACCCCACCGATCTACCTGGTCGGCCGCGGCCCCGACCTCACCGTCGACTTCACCCGCCGTCTCGGAATCACCGCCACCCACGACACCACCGACGACCCCGACGAAGGCTGGGCCTGGGTCCGCGACGAACTTGACCAGGGCTACCCCGTGTTGTGCTGGGCCGACATCGCCGAACTCCCCTACCTGCGGGTCCGGCTGAGCATGAGCCGCCACGACATCGTCATCGTCGGCTACAACGACGACAGCCACACCGCCACCGTCGTCGACAATGACCGCCCCGACCCGCAACACGTCCCCTACGATGCGCTCGCCCGCGCTCGGGCGTCCACCGGCTTTCCCACCCCTACCCGGCACACCACCTACCGGCTGCGCTACCCCACCCAGCTGCCGCCCCTCGCCGACGTCACCGCTGACGCCTGCCACGCGGCCGCCCGAGCTCTGCGCGACCCCGAACCAATGTTTGACAGCATTACCCACGGCACTCCAGGTCTGGTGGAGGGACACGGTGTGGACGGCGTAGCTACCTTCGTCGACGACCTCAGCCGCTGGCCCGAACTGTTCTCCTCCGACCAGCTCGACACCACGCTGTTCGCCCTGGCCGCCTTCATCGAGAAAGCCGGGACCGGCGGAGGCCTGTTCCGCCGACTGCAAGCCGACTACCTCAGCTACCTGGCCCGCCGCACACAGCTGTCGACCGCTCGGCAAGCCGCCGACACCTACACCCGACTCGCCCGCCTGTGGAGCGACCTCGCCGCCATCGCCACCAGCAAAACCGACGCGCTCACCCGCATCCACACCATCCACGCCGCCGCCCGCCACTTGCCCGCACTGGAGCAACGCGCCGCGGACGACCTCCAGATCCTCGCCCGCGACCTCACCGCGGGAGACACCAACGGCGCGGACCCTGGCTAGCCGGGGAGCGCGCGAGAGAGCGTACTCGGCGAAACGGCCGGTCCACCGCGTCAGCCCCGCCCGCGTCAGCCGTAGCGCAGGGGCTTCCGGGAGGGCTGGTCAAGCACGCGGGAGGCCAGCCAGGCGAGACCGTCCGCGGTGTGCGCTGGGGTCTGCGAGGGTTGCATGACGTGGCTGAGGACTGTCCGGACGATCGCGTCGACCACCACACCGATCTGCTCAACTGTGAGCCCTGGCCGGTAGGACGCCACGCGGTGTGTGAGCATTGCTTTGGTCCGGGTGATCAGGGTGCCCGCCTGTGTGGTCAGCAGTGGGAGTAGTTCGGTGTCCGTGCCATGGGTGGCGGAGGCGATCGCGCGGAGCAGGAGATTGTCGGCGGCGAGTTCCAGCACGTTACGCACCGCGGCATAGATCGCCTCGACGAGGTCGGTTGGGTGGCGGTCGAAGGCGTCGCCGACGACGGTGAGGAACCGGTCCAGCTCGTGGGCGACCATGGCGTCGGCCAGCGCGGCCTTGGACCCAATCTCGTTGTAGACGGTCTGGCGGCTGACGCCGACGTGTTCGGCCAGCCGCGCCATGGTGACCGCCGACCAGCCGGTGCGAGCTGTCAACTCGATCGCCGCGGCGATGATCGGCTGCCGGTACTGGCCGCCCACGGCGGACGCGGCTGAGAGAGTCCCGCCCATGGCCGCCATCCTAGGCGACCGCCCCGGTGGTGGCCGCGAACGCGACCGCTTCCGCCCACGACCCCCGGGCGGCGATGCGCCGCCGGTACTTCATGATCTCGCGCGGCCGGTCCACGGTGAGCGCGCCGACGATCCGGTCGCCGCGCCGGTACAGCGCCGTGAACCCGGCCTCGGCCGGCACGGCGACCACCACCTCCTCGGCGCGTGAAGTGCCGACGAACTGGATGCGGTGGCCGTACCAGTCGGACCAGAAGTAAGGCACTGCCGCCAGTGGGCGCGCGGCGGCCGGGTCGAGGGCGTGTCGGGCGGCGGCCGCTCCCTGCTCGGCGGCGTTCGTCCAGTGCTCTAGTCGCATCGACTCGTCGTCGAACAGCGGGTTGACCACATGGGCCACGTCGCCCGCCGCGTACACACCCGATAGGCCGGTTGACAGGGTGGCGTCGCAGACCACGCCGCGGTCACGCTCGTGCAACGGCACGCCGCTGCCCTCGAGCCAGCGGGTGGCCGGGTAGACCCCGGTACCGGCCACGACGAGGTCCGCGGGCAGGACCTCCCCGGTGGACAACCGCACCCCGGTCACCACGCCATCCGCCGCCTCCAGCCGCATGACCTGGGTGGACAACCGCAGGTCAGTGCCCGCCGCGCGGTGCAGGTCGGCGCAGACGGAGCCAACCTGCCGCCCGACCGAGCGGACGAGTGGCAGGTCCAGCGTCTCGACGACCGTGACCGGCAAGCCCCGCTTGCGTGCCGCGGAGGCGACCTCCGAACCGATGAAGCCGGCGCCGATCACGACGGTGCGCGCGCCCCGATCCAACCCGGCGCGTACCGCGGCGGCGTCCTGCGCCGTCCGCAAGGTGTGGACTCCGGCGCAGCCATCGGAGCCGGGGAACCGCCGTGCCGTGGCGCCGGTCGCGAGCACCAACGCCTCGTAGCGCACCATCGTGCCGGACACCGACACTTCCCGAACCTCGGTGTCGAGCCCGTCCGCAGGTGCTCCCAGCATCAGCTCGACACCGAGGTCCTCGCGCAACTCAGTCTCGCTGCGGAAGGGCTCCACACTGGCGGGGCCGTCCGGGTCGAGGAACGCCTTCGACAGCGGTGGCCGGTCGTAGGGCAGCTGTTCCTCCGCGCCGATCAGCACAATCCGGCCGTCGTAGCCGACGCGGCGCGCGGACTCCACCGCGCGCAGCCCAGCCAGCGAAGCGCCGACCACCACGAGTGTCACGGTCAGTCCCTCAGCTTCAACGCGAGCACCGGACAGGCGTCGACCGCAGCGGTGAGGTCCTGCCGGTGTTCCTCGTCTGGGTGTTCCTCGTGCACGACGACCCTGCCGTCATCGCCCACCTCGAAGAAGTCGGGCGCCATCGCCTCGCACATACCGAGGCCCTCGCACCTGTCCCGGTCGGCTTCAATCCGCATCACGCGCTCACCCGCCCCGGGGCCACGAAGTCGACCTTCTCCCGGACGCCGCAATCCGGGCAGCACCAGGAGTCCGGGATCGCCGACCACGGCGTGCCCGCAGGGAACCCTTCGCGCGGGTCGCCGAGCTTCTCGTCGTAGACATAGCCGCAGCCGGGGCACATCCCGCCGTCCGTCGCGTCACCTCCGGCGTCGGCGGCGACGACTTCGGGCGCGTCGGTGGCGCCATACCGGACGAGTACCTTCGCCCGCTTGCCCGGCTGGATGTTGGCGCGGCTGATGTCGCCGTCGAAGTGGGCGACCACGCGCGGGTCCATCACCCGGCGCCACAGCGGCGGGATGAGCGCCAACACGATCATCCCGGCGTACCCGGTGGGCAATACCGGCGACTCGGCGAAGTCGCGCAGTGTCTGGTATCGGCGGGTGGGGTTGGCGTGGTGGTCGCTGTGCCGCTGCAGGTGGTAGAGCAGGACGTTCGTGGCGATGTTGTTGGAGTTCCAGCTGTGACTGGGATCGACCCGCTCGTAGCGGCGCCGCTTAGGCGTGCCCACCTGCTGGCGCAGCATCCCGTAGTGCTCCATGTAATTCACGATCTCCAGCAGCGAGAACCCGATCACCGCCTGGATCAGCAGGTAGGGAACAATGCCGACGCCCAGCCACGCGATCATCGCGGTCCACAGCACGGCCGACATCAGCCACGCGTTGAGCACGTCGTTGCCGATCCGGAACGGGTGCTGCCCACGACGTGCGTAGCGGTTACGCTCCAGCTCCCAGGCCGACTTCAACGAACCGAAGACGGTACGCGGCCAGAATCGGTAGAAGCTTTCCCCCACGCGGCTGCTCGCCGGGTCCTCCGGAGTCGCCACGCGCACGTGGTGGCCGCGGTTGTGCTCGATGTAAAAGTGCCCATAGAAACTCTGCGCCAGCGCGATCTTCGACAACCACCGCTCATGGCTCTCCTTCTTGTGCCCGAGCTCGTGCGCGGTGTTGATACCGATCCCGCCGATACACCCGATCGTGGCGGCCAGGCCGATCTTGTCCACGACAGACAGCTCTCCCCGCGCGATCAGCCAGAACGCGAAAATGAACGCCGCGTACTGGATAGGCAGGAACAAGTAGGTGATCCAGCGGTAGTAGCGGTCGTTCTCGAGTTGCTCGATAACATCGTCGGGCGGATTGCTGCGGTCCAGGCCGGCGACCAAGTCGATCGCCGGGACCACGAGCAGGATCACGATCGGACCGATCCAGAACCACACGCCCCAGCCGGTCACCGCGTGCATCGCGATCGCCAGGAACGCCAGTGACGGCACCACCAGGCCGATCAGCCACAGGTAGCGCTTGCGGTCAGTCCACTGCTGCGTCGAGCCAGCGGGCACCGTTGCCTTCTTACCGCTCATCTCACCCTCCTCAGCTAGTTGACAAAACCGTACAACACGTACAGCGCTCTTGACAAGATTGGAGATTGTGTAAAAGTACCCGCCATCGTCGCGCAGGTCCCGGGCGAACCTACTGAACTGAGACACCTCTGCAGCACGACGACCGCCGCGTTCCAATGGATGTGAATCCAGGCGCGTTCCGGACGGAGGCGGCGCCCAAGCTGGCCAGCTTGGGCGGCCATCGTCGCGGGAGAGGACCGCAGGTCTGGGGCCATGGAACGTCTACTGCGTCGGTACCGTCGTCTCCGCCCGCACGGGGACGTTTGTTCTCGGTTACTGTGGTGGCAAATGCCGTGGTCCAGGCTGCCATCGTCGGGCGTCAGCGAACACGGTGGAACCCGGTGCGGCGCCCTCCGGCGCCGTAGCCAATCCCGCGACACCCAGGGTCAGATCTTTGATGCCGAGGTCTGCCGAGACCACCTACACGCCTTCGCCGATCTCATCGACGGCCCGCTGACCCACCTGCCTTGCGGTCACGTACGTCGGAACTGCGGGCGACCCGACGGGCGAGTTCTCATCGGCGGCCGACGCGGCCTGACCGCACACCCGGTGTGTCCGTGAAACTGGGGCAAGCTCACTGATTACCGCAATCAAAGCCGCAGCCGCGTAGATGGCTGGTGCGGGGTGTACCGGGACGGCGAATTGAACCCGGCGGGCGGGATCGAAGGTGCAGTGGCACCACGGAGTCAAGCGGCGATTGGAGAACTTCATCGGCCCGCGTGTTATCTCCAGGTCGCTGCCGAAAGACGTGGTAGGAGCCCTATGGCGAGCTGAGCGGACGTTGGGCGCGGCTGGTTCAAACAGGTGCTGGCGGGGTCGCTACTCGGCGGGTTGACGATGTCCTGCTCGCCTTGGTGGGCGGCTCGGGTGGGCGACGATCGGTCGTGTCACGTGTCGGGAGTGGCTGGGAGGTGGTTGAGGTAGTCGAGCAGGGCAGTGGTAAAGAAGTCGTTGTCGTCGCCGACGATCATGTGGCCGGTGTTGGCGATGGTCATGCTGCTGGCGGTGGGGATGCGATCGAGGAGGTGCTCGACGGAGCCTTGGTCGATGACGTCGGACAGTTCGCCGCGGATGAGCAGGGTGGGTGCGGTGATCTGGTGCGCCGCGTCATCGATTTGGCGCAGGGTGTCGGTGAACGCAGCGGGATCGGCCATGAACTGGAGAAGTTGGGGATCCCAGTGCCAGTACCAGCGCCCGTCGCGATGTTTGCGGAGGTTCTTGCGCAGCCCGCGGGTGCTGCCGGGCGTGGTTCGATGCGGGTTGTAGTCCGCGAGCGCGGCGGCGGCGTCGTCGAGGGTGGCGAATCCCTCGCGGTGTTGACCCATGAATCTGAGGATGCGTTCGGCGCCGGTGGTGTTCATCTGCGGGGCGATGTCGACCATGACCAGGGCGCGGCCGAGGTCGTGGTGCGCTTGGGCGACCAGGGCGGTGAGGCCGCCCATGGAGGCTCCGACGAGCACGGGCCTGTCCTCGCACGTTCGGCCGATGTGGGTGAGGTCGTCGACGAGGTGCTCGAGGGTGTAGCCGTCGGGGCAGGCCCAGTCGCTGTCGCCATGGCCTCGGGCGTCGAGGGTCAGCGCGGACCAGCCGTCGGCGGCGAGGCGGGCGGCGGTGCGCTGCCAGGATTTGCGGGTCTGTCCGACGCCGTGGAGCAGGATGGCAGTGCCGCGCGGGTGGGTGCTCGTGTCCGGTGTCCAGTGGTCGCCGGCGAGAGTGATGCCTTTGCACTGGTAGTGGACGGTGGTGGGGCCAGTGGTCACGGGCTGAACCTCTTCTGGGTGTTGTCTCGCGCGAACTGTCGACCGCTCGGGCTGTGCGGCGCGGCAGACCACGCGGTTTAAGACTGACAGTATCGGTCCTAGACTATTAGTTAACAGGCCAGATGTGGGGACTGTGTGACGATCAATTACACGAACTCAACGGCTGCTGGCTGTAGGAGAGAGAGGGGACTCGATGTCGCCCAACGCCGCGATGCCCGCCCAGTCGGAGCCCGGGAATGCTGGCCAGGATCCCCGGCCCGCGCGTTCTCGCGCGCTGCTGATCGACGCGGCCACCCGGTTACTGACCGAGGGCGGTATCGACGCGGTCACCATCGACGCAGTGACGCGCGTCGCCAGCGTTTCTCGCGCAACCCTCTACCGGCACTTCGGCACCGGCACCGAGTTGTTGGCGGCCGCGTTCGAGCAGCTCCTACCGCCGGTGCCGCCCGCCCCGGAGAGCGGGACACTGCGCGAGCGGCTGCTCGCGCTGCTGGCCAAGCAGGCCGCGCTGATCGAGCACGCTCCGCTGCACCTGACGCTGCTGTCGTGGCTGGGCTTGAGCATGTCCCCGGCCGGACCCGTCGACAACGTCGACAACGGTGAGCCCGAGAGCGACCGGCCGCGACTGCATACGTTGAAGCGCCGACTCATCGCCCAGTACCGCGAGCCGTTCGACGCCGTCCTGTCCGGTGCCGGCCTGCGCGAGGTCATCGACACCGATCAGGCGCTAGCGCAGCTGGTCGGCCCGCTCATCTTCAACCGGCTGGTCACCGGACGAGCCAGCGGCGCGACGTTCTGTGCCCGGATCATCGACGACTTCCTCGCCGCCCACACGGTGAGCTGACCGAACCGTGCGAGCCGGGACTGTGCGTTATTGTCTCCGGCGCAAGACTGCTAGTCTCGGTACAGGACTCCTAGTCTTATTGAGTCGCGTGCCGCATCGAAGGCTCCGGCCGGTGAGCACGCCGCAAAGAAGGTGGTCGGTCATGGCAACGGTGTCGAGGCATGCAGCCGACTCGGGTGCGAGCGTTGGGGGCGGACGGACCCGGTGGCGCCGCTTCGTGGGACTGCTGACGCCGGCATTGATCGTGGTGGTGCTGATGGTCGGCGGGATGATCAACGGTGTGCTGCCGATCTCCATCGCGGCGGAGGGTCAACGCCGTATCAAGATCGAAATCGATGAGATGTCGGCGACCGGCTACGGGACTTTTCCTCAGTTCTTCGAAACCCAGGACGGCCGCAAGCACACCGTCGTGGTCGTCGGGCTCTCCGGTGTCCGCGCGACCGGGCTGTGCGGCTCGGGCAAGGCGCGAACCCCCTTCGGAGACTATGTGCTGCGGGTCGAGACCAGAGGCGATCAGCGACTGCAGGCCGATGACGTCAAGTTCGCTATCGAGAACATCGACGGCGCTGACCTGGCCGGGGGCACCCTCACGTTGAACCGCCACGACACCGCGCCTGACGGCACGCCGGTGGACTCCGGGCACGAGGGAACGCTCCCGATCACCGCGCGGTCGGTGCTGCTGGACCTGCACGCCGACGTCCGCTGGGTCACCACCAGCGGGCTGAAACTGTCCGCGGTCGACCTGACCGCCGGGACCGACGTCAAGGAGTGCTTCTAGTGGAGCTGTCCTGGGGTCGTTGGTGGGCGGCCTCGGTTCGGTGGCGGCGGGGCCGACCGTTCTGGGGTGGCGTGGTCACTCTGGCCGGTGGGCTGATCATCCTGCTGTTACCCGCCAACCAGTTCACCGTGCTGGCGCTGCCCGGTGTCGCGGGGCTGGCCGGGTTCCTGCTCGGTGGGCTGATCGCGGCCATGGGCCCGCTGCTGTGGTTTCTCCCCGAGCAGCGAGTCATGCTCGGCATCGCAATCGTCCTGCTCGCCCTCGCCTCATTCGTCTATTCCAACCTCGGCGGCTTCCTGATCGGCATGCTGCTGAGCATTATCGGCGGCAGCCTCGGGTTCGCCTGGACCCCCAGCGCGACGAAACGACCAACACCGCCGCACCCACGACCCTCTCCGACCCCGAGGCCCCGCTCCTGACGGGACCGTAACGCGAGCTGCACCTCTCTGTGTCAAGCGGCTGGTGTCAGAGAGGGAACCAACTTGTTGAATCTGGGCAGAGATCGTGGTCTGCAGCCATGATCTTTGAGGCTGTGATTCGGATTCCTACTCGGGGGCGGAATGATCGCCCTCGGTGTGTTGCTCTGGACCCAGCCCCAACACCACGCACCGCTCGGCGTCGCGCTCGTCCTGACGGCTCTGGCCTCGTTCCTCTACACCAACCTGGGCGGCTTCCTGCTCGGCATGCCCGCCGCTGGCGTTGCTGCTGTCGGTTGAGTCAGCGGGTCATCGTCATGGCCGCCACCATCACTCCTGAGTGGAAGGGGGTGATGACATGACCGATGATGCAGAGAAGCGGCACCTGTCCAATCCGCTGGGCGCGGACAGTGTCCATCGGATCGGCCGCTACACCTACGAACGGGCTCGCGATTCCTGAGAGTGGACGACGGGGGTGTACCTGATTCACGGCTACGAACCGGGCGAGATCGAGCCAAGTACGCAGTTGCTGCTAGAGCACAAACACCCGGAGGAACGGCCTCGCGCCAACGAGGTACTCGACAAGGCGCTGGCAACCGGCGAGCCATTCTCCTACTACCACCGCATCATCGATACACATCAGCAGGTACGACACGTGGTCGTGCTCGGCGAGGGCCACCATGACGAACAGGGCCAGGTGCAACGGGTATCCGGATACATTGTGGACCTCACGGAGAGCCCGACCTGGACGTCCAGACCGAGGTGGACCACCAACTGGACGCCGCGCTCAGCACTCGAGCAGTGATTGAACAGGCCAAAAAAACGTTGATGCTGACCTACAGCATTGATAATGCTGTGGCGTGGTCACTGTTGCGCTGGCAATCGCAGGAACACAACGTGAAAGTGCGTGAACTCGCCGCCTGACTGGTCGATGGTATGACGAAACAGCAACACATCTCGGAGCAGAGCAATCAAGAGTTCACTCACCACTTCCTCACCCTGGCCGAGTGCCCCCGCTCCAACTGAGCAACCGAGCGGCTGACGTGTCCTGCTGCGAATCATTCACATCCTGCTATGCGGAAGGGGAAGCTCGCCGACGCCGACATATCCTCCCGGCTCGCCACGTGGCGTGGATGATGGCGTCGTGCATCTGTCGCAGCGGCCGGGCTGGACTCTTCGTCCCTGCTGGCCTCGGTGCGATCAGCGGTAGCTGACTCGCATCTCCAGGGAATAGATACTGGTCTTTTTGGTCTTGTCCTTGACGTGGTATCGCCAGGGCACTTCGTGGGTATTCCGTCGCTTGAAATTCAGCCTGAACCGGGTCTGCGTCGCGACCGTCGTTCGCTGATGGCGGTAAGTAGTTGTTGATCTGAGGCCATAAAATGGTAGCCACGATGCCGAACAGTCGGAACGATCGCGTCGCTGCTCCAGTTGCCTCGTCACCCGTAACTCCACATGCGGTTGATGCTCACTCAGCATGGGGCATTCACTGGGCAGCAGACTACCGATCTTTCTGCTTGTTGATCTGGTGGTCGTGCCACTTCCCCGGCAAGGTGCCTTTCTCCCTCTCGGGATCTGGATCGCCGCCGTAGGGGCGCATACCACTTGAGGCGACGCGCGTATCCAACTCATTAGAGCGTGTCTCACTTGGATCTTGATTGAGGTGCGGGCAAGATCATGACTTGTGATGGACGAGTTGTCGCGGCGGCTGGTTCCGGACGAGTTGTGGGCGCTGGTCGAACCGCTCATCCCGCCGGGGAAGACGCGCCCACAGGGTGGTGGAATGTCCCGGGTGGACGATCGGGCTGTGTTCACCGCGATCGTGTTCGTGCTGACCAGCGGGTGTGCCTGGCGGCATCTGCCGCCCAGTTTCGGAGTCACGGTACCCACCGCGCATCGCCGGTTCGCCGAGTGGACAGCCGCTGGACTGTGGCGCGATGTGCATCGGGCAGTGCTGGACGAACTGGGCAGCCAGGGGTTGATCGACTGGTCCCGCGCGGTCCTCGACGGAGCCTCCGTCAGGGCAAAAAAAGGGGCGGACTGACCGGTCCGAGCCCGGTCGACCGCGGCAAACCCGGCTCGAAGATCCACGCGCTGTCCGACCGGGCCGGCCTGCCCCTGACTGTCGGGATCTCCGCCGCCAACACCCACGACAGCCTGGCACTCAAACCCCTGGTCAACGCGATCCCCGCCATCCGCACCCGCCGCGGACCACGACGGAGGAAACCGGCCAAGCTGCACGCAGACAAGGCCTACGACATCCCCGCCCTGCGCGCGTGGCTCCGCCAGCGCCGGATCATCCCGCGCATCGCCCGCAAAGGCACCGAATCCGCCCATAAACTAGGCAAACACCGGTGGGTCATCGAGAGGACGATCGCCTGGCTGACCGGCTACCGGCGCCTGACCATCCGCTACGAACGCAAACCCAGCCACTTCCTCGCCTTCCTCACCCTCGGCGCCATCATCACCTGCTACAAGAAACTCACCAAGTGAGACACGCTCTTACTCTGGTCGTGATCGGCCTCAGGCTCGGGCTGCTCGTCATCGTTGTGCTCGCCGGATGGGCTTTTCCTGATCGGGTCCGGCCTGTCTGGTCGAGAGGAGTCGTGCTCAGGTCCAGTGGTCATCGCGATTCAGCTCTTCCCTCGGGGCTTCCCTAACACTCGGTTAGCACCCCGCGCCATTGACCGGTTCGTCGAAGAGTGGCGATCCGCTGCCGCTCCACCCGAGACAGATACCGGCTCGACCGGGTCTCCTCGGCAACCAATGCGGGTGGAAGCTCGCCGTTCTCCGCCCGCCAGCGGTAGCCGGTTTTACGGCCAATCCCGCGATCTGGCACGCCTCCACCGTCCCTACACCCGCCAGAACCAACTGCCAGTACCGCGACTCAAGATCCAACCGCCGCTTCGCTCCACGCCTCGTCATCAGTACGCCCTCTTCTACCAGGAGTGTTGCGACAAGTACTGGAACCCAAGCCGAACCAGGGGGTCAGATTTCGACCGGCGTTGACAGGGCGCATATCCGCTACTTGCCGCGCGGGTCGCTGCTTGGTCCCTGTTCGTCAGGCTGGGTGAGCGCGGCCCCGAGTTCTTCGGGTGCGGCGGGCTGGGGGCGCTGTTTGACGGGGGTGCGGTGGCTTTCGTTTCGGAACTTTTCGACGAAGTGGGGGTAGTGCAGTTCGAAGGCTGGTCGTTCGGAGCGGATTCGGGGCAGGTCGTAGAAGTTGTGCCGCGGGGGTGGAGACGTCGTCGCCCATTCGAGCGAGTTGCCGTACCCCCAGGGGTCGTCCAGGTCGGTGGGTTCGCCGAAGCGCCAGCTGCGGACGACGTTCCAGATGAACGGCAGCACGGAGGCACCCAAGATGTAGGACCCGATGGTGGACACCATGTGCAACCCGGTGAAGCCGTCGCTCGCAAGGTACTCGGCGTAACGGCGGGGCATTCCCTCCGCCCCGAGCCAGTGCTGCACGAGAAACGTCGTGTGAAAGCCGATGAACGTGGTCCAGAAGTGCAGCCTGGCCAGTGGCTCGTCCATCATCCGACCGGTGATCTTGGGAAACCAGAAGTAGATCCCGGCGAACGTCGCGAACACGATGGTGCCGAACAGGACGTAGTGGAAGTGCGCGACCACGAAGTAGCTGTCGGTGACGTGGAAGTCGACTCCCGGCGCCGCGAGCAGCACGCCGGAGAGCCCGCCGAACAGGAACGTCACCATGAACCCGATCGACCACAGCATCGGTGACTCGAAAGTCAGCTGCCCCTTCCACATAGTGCCGATCCAGTTGAAGAACTTGATCCCGGTCGGCACCGCGATCAGGAATGACAGGAACGCAAAGAACGGCAGCAGCACAGCGCCTGTCGCGTACATATGATGCGCCCATACGGCGAGTGACAGGCCGGTGATGGCGACCGTCGCCCAGACCATCAACTTGTAGCCGAACAGTGGTTTTCGGCTGAACACCGGCACGATCTCGCTGATGATGCCGAAGTACGGCAGGGCCACGATGTAGACCTCGGGGTGACCGAAGAACCAGAACAGGTGCTGCCACAGGATCGCGCCACCGTTGGCCGGGTCGAACACGTGTGCGCCGAGGTGACGGTCTGCCAGCAGCCCGAACAGCGCCGCCGTAAGGATCGGGAACGCCGCGAGTACCAGCACGCTGGTGAACAGGATGTTCCAGGTGAAGATCGGCATCCGCCACATCAACATGCCGGGCGCGCGCAGACAGGCGATCGTGGTGATCATGTTGACCGCACCCAGGATCGTGCCGAGGCCGGTGATGATCAGACCCACCGCCCACAGATCCCCGCCCACTCCCGGGCTGTACGCCGCAGTGGACAGGGGTGTGTAGGCGAACCAGCCGAAGTCGGCGGCACCACCAGGCGTGAGGAAGCCGCCGATGGTGATGAGCGCTCCGAACAGGTACAGCCAGTAGGAGAGTGCGTTCAGTCTCGGGAACGCGACGTCCGGCGAGCCGATCTGCAACGGCACAAGGAAGTTGGCGAAGCCGAACACGTTCGGCGTCGCGTACAACAGCATCATGATGGTGCCGTGCATGGTGAACAGCTGGTTGTACTGCTCTGGAGAGAGGAACTGCAGCCCTGGGTAACCCAGTTCGGTACGCATCAGCAGAGCCATGAGACCGCCGATCAGGAAGAACCCGAACGAGGTCACCAGGTAGAGGATGCCGATCTGCTTGTGATCGGTCGTCCTGATCAACCGCAACAGCACCTGCCCAGGCGGCTCGGCACGACGCGGCGCATGCGGCATCGGCGCCGGTGAGTAGGTGCTCCTCGATGTCTGCGTCACGGGTTCAACTGCCCTCGCTCGCGTCACTGGCAACTCACATCCACTAATGGCGGCACAGGAGTACCCGGCGCCGCTGCTCTTACACCCGCAGTACCCAGGTCTCGGCTTCACCCGCTCCGTGTACGCGCCCGCCTTGCACGAGAAGCACCGTGGCCCCGATCGAAGCGGCAGCACTCAGGGGAACGAGGAGCGCCGGGTGGACCACTGTCAACACAGACAACAACATGGGCCACGTCCTTCCAGAGCCGCTCTGGAGGGGACGTGGCCCATGCCGCTCCCCGGTATCGGGACACTGACCATACCGATTCCGGGGGCTCGGAGCGGTCAGCGTTGCTGACCGTTGGCGTTGGCAACTCGCCTGTGTCAGGTTCGCTCCGTAATTGACGATTGCGATAGCAGACCGCAGCTCTTGGATCGCCAGTGGTGATGCTCGTCGGTCTCCATGCCGTCTGGCCTGAACGGCTACCCCCGCCCGGGTAGGGCAAACGGCGTCGTCAATGTGACAAGCGGCGATATAGCAAGCGCTGATCTCATGCGGAAAGCCGGGAGCGAGATCGCAGTGGTGCCTACGCGTCAGTCCGAGGGTCAGAGCAATCGTGGCTACGCTTCCGCGGCTCGGTCTGCACGCGTCCACAGCCCGAACTCCCAGTCACTCGAGTGGATCCTGCAGTGGGTCCTGAGCACCGGTGCCAGGGAGGCATATGCCTGCGATAGCCGTCATCGTCGCTAACGACGCCGCGGGCTTCGCGTCATGCCGCATCAGTTGAATTGATAGCACCCGTGTCGGTCGATGACAGGGCGTCCAGCACGAGATGGATCGCGACGCCGAGTACGACGTGCCCAACGAGACCGCGCGCGTGGGTTTGCCAGGGGTAGGCTTTCGCTGGTCCAGTGACGCGAAGCAGTGGGCCGGCGATTTCATCGTTGACGACGAACAAGCCGAATCCCGAGAGCGCGCGCTCACGCCTGCTCTGCTGTGTCGAGACCCTTGATGTCGTGGTCAATGTCCACGGCCAGTGATCACATCGCGGATACGATCCACCAGGCCGACACCGGGGGCCAGCATTTGCAGCGCAGCACCCTCCTTCGGACTGTTCGGGTGGGGCCGGGTAGGCGACATCTGCGCCGATTCCTGAGCGCGAACGCCAAGGGTGACCAGCTCGTCGTTCGAGCACGTTTTCTGCATCAGTGGGAACAGCATGAACTCTTGCTCGTGTACCACGGCCTTCACCTGCCCCATCAGAGTATGGATTGTGGGCCAGAAGTGAGGGTCGTCCGGATCCAGGCCTTCGAGCTCCTTCATCGTCTGCTCCGCTTCTGCCAGCGCCGCGATCTCCCGGTCCGCGATCTCGTCGCCGCCGGGCAACCGGTCACGGACGAAGGGAAAGAGGTGGATCTCCTCGACGACGGAGTTCTTCATCAGCCCAATCACAGCCTGCTGCACCAGGCCCCGGGCCTGCTCACTCGGAGCGTTGCGCAGCTTCTCGAGTTGGCTGAACAACAGGGAAACCTGCCGCTGCTGGCCGATGAGATACGTGATGATGCTGGGCGGCGCAATGGTGGCTGTCATGCAATATCCGTACCCGCGCCAGCACACGCCAAACCGGCTTACCCCAGCACGAGTAAACGTCGGCGGAGCGATCAGTACCTGGTCACCGAGTTGGAGCACCCGTGCGCAGCGGGTGGGAACCGAATACGTCGGGAAGGGACCACACTGGGGCTGATCGGCGCGGGTTTGCAGCGGGGACAGCGGTTCGTGTCGGGTTGACATCGATTCGGTCGCACGACCTATCCGCGGTTCACGCTGACCCGCTCCTGCTGGGCCCACACGATTGGGACCGGTGGGCCGGGGTACTCGGGTGTGATGAAACGAGCGCTGTGGCAGGGCCTGGTTGCCGGCGCGGCCGGGGTGGTGGTGATGACGCTGGGCGAGAAGGTGGAGCAACGCCTGACCGGACGCCCCGATTCCCACGTTCCGGCACGAGTTCTGCAACGCCTGACCGGGATGAGGGAACGACCGCGACGACAACCTGTGCCGGTGAACTGGGCGATGCACGTCGGCCAGGGTGTACTGCTCGGCGTACTACGTTCGGTCATGGCGCATGCCGGGCTGCGCGGTCCGTGGTCCTCGGCGAAGTTCGCTGTGGTCCGGCTGACCAATGACCAGATTCTGGAGAACGCCACCGGCGTCGGTGCCCCACCACCCTCGTGGCCCCGGCAGGAACTGGTGGTGGACCTAGTGCACAAGACCGTATATGCCTTCGCCACCGGCATCGTGGCCGATGTCCTGGCCGCTCGTTCCGGACCCGGCCCCGGTCAGAGTCACGCCTCAATGCGCCCCGGCCGCCGGTCCGATGTGGACCCGCTGCCCCGCGACCACGCCTACAGTCGATAGCCGCACAAGGCGACGCACGACAGCGTCGCTGCACCGGCGGACCCTGCCGACACGAGATACCGACACAACCGAGGGTTGACACTGACCATGACCGGACCAGTTCGACCCGGCCCCTCCGAAACCCACTCCATGCCCGGGCGGTCGATGGCGGTGTGTGCGCTGCTCGGTGCGGCGGTGATGGCCGCGGTCGACGAGATCGTCTTTCACCAAATCCTGGCCTGGCACCACTTCTTCGACCGCTCCACTCCGGCGGTCGGCCTGCTTTCGGACGGCCTGCTGCACACCGCCGAGTTGCTGGGCCTGGTGGCCGGCTTCGTCCTGTACGCCGACCTGCGCCGCCGCCGCGCTCTGGCGCCGACCCACGCCTGGGCGGGGTTGTTTCTCGGCCTGGGCGGCTTCCAACTCTTCGACGGCATCGTCGATCACAAGGTGCTGCGCATCCACCAGGTCCGCTACGGCGTCGACACCATCCTGCCCTACGACCTGGCCTGGAACGCCGCCGGGCTGGTGCTGCTGGCCATCGGCGTCGCCTTGGCCGTGCGCGCCCGCCGACGCACTCCAGCCGATGCGGCGGGCGCGTGACTGCCACACACATTCAGCACGCGCCAGCTCATCTCGGCATCGCAGCGATTGAACTGGTCATCGCCGCGACCGCCTGCGCGGCGGTGCTCGGCTACCTGCTGGCTGCCACCCGCCTGCGCCGTCGCGGCGATATGTGGCCCAGGCGACGGGACGTCTTCTTCCTCGCGGGCGGTAGCGCGCTGGTCTGCGCCGTGCTGATCCCGCTTCCGGGTGAACCGTTCACCGGGCACATGACCCAGCACCTGATCACCGCGATGATTGCGCCACTGCTGCTGGTCCTGTCCCGCCCGCTCACCCTCACCCTGCGCGTCCTTCCCCCCGGCCGAGCGCGGCGCGCCCTGCTGACGATGGCGCACTCCCGGCCCGCGGCCTGGCTGGTCTTCCCGCCACTGGCCGCGCTGCTGGACATCGGCGTCCTGTGGCTGCTCTACCGCACCCCGCTGTACGCCGCAACCCAACACCAGCCGCTCGTACACGCGGCGGTCCACGCCCACGTCCTGATCGCCGGGCTGCTATTCACCTTCGCCGTCTGCCAACTCGACCCGCTGCGCCACCGCTGGAACCTCGCCTGGCGCGCGACCACGCTGCTGGCCGCCGGAGCAGCCCATGCCATCCTCGCCAAAACCCTCTACGCCACACCCCCGCCCGCAACCGCCGTCACCACCGACGACCTGCACACCGCCGCCCAACTGATGTATTACGGCGGCGACCTGGTCGAGATCGCCCTCGCCGCCACCGTCGCCATCACCTGGTACACCACGACCGGCCGCGCCCACACTCGACGCCGGCGCCAACCGGCTGCGGCCTCCTGACGAACACCCACGCTCGCCCGCCGCCCCCCTTTCCGGCGTATTCGGCTCCGACCCCCGTGGGGGAAGCCTGGTAGGAACCAGGCATCCCCCGACGACAATCACTCCTGAGTGTCGGTAGTCCCGGTGGCAGGGTTCATCGAGGCGGCCGACGGCGGCGGGGTGCCGTACAGCCGCGGGTCACCGGGAGGCAGCACCGGCCGGTCGCCGTGCGGCTCCGGATTGTCCGTGTAGCTGAAGTTGCGCCCGCTGCCATCGGGCATCTCCCCCGAAGCCCACCTGCCCGCACCGGCTTCGGCGCCATCGCTGCAGTTCATGTACTGGCTGACGAAGTCGAGGTTCTGCTCGGACTCGTTCGGGAACGCCTCGGGCACCGGCAGGCCCTCCAATCCGTCCGCCTTGAGTTCCTCGATCGCCGCCAGCCACTGCTGCTGGTGCATGTGGTCGCGGGCGAGGTTGAACCGCAGCATCGCCTTGACGCCGGGATCGTCGGTCATGTTGTACAGCCGTGACACCTGCAACCTGCCCTGCATCTCCGCCGTCGCATTGAGGTGGAAATCGGCCATCAGGTTGCCGGAGGACGTGGTGTACGCGCCCAGCCACGGCACCCCGCTGCTGTCCTGGTAGTAGCCCCCGCCGCCGTTGTTGATGAGATGCTGCGGGTTGGACCCGCCGTAGATGGCCGCGGTCATCGGATTGTCCGACACGGCCGCCTCCTGCACCGACATCGGCGCACCCTCGTTCAGCCGCGCGATCATTGTGCAGATCATCTCGACGTGGGCCAGCTCCTCGGTACCGATGCCCAGCAGCATGTCCTTGTACTTGCCCGGCATCCGGCAGTTCCAGCCCTGCTGCAGATACTGCAGCGCGACGGTCAGCTCACCCCATTTTCCCCCGAGGATCTCCTGCAGACGTTTCGCGAAGGCAGGGTCAGGGCCATCCGGTTTGGCCTCGAACTGCAAGGTCTGAACATGATAGAACATTGCACTCCTTCTCACGGCTTCGATTGCACACGTCACTTTCGGCCGCGACGCATTCGAGAAGAGTTCCCCTTGCGTGCTCGCCTATGCTCCGAACCGCTGACCTTTCTGGCCGAACAGATACTTCGGCAGGACTGCCAAAAAGTGAATGGACTCACCGCGCCTTGCACGAGGACCCCGCCGGGGCGATCGGCACAGCGAAGCAACTTGTCGAAGCGACCGCGAAGGTCGTCCTGCACGAACGAGGGCTGCCAATCAATGACAACGCCACCGTCCCGGACCTGGTCAAGGCTTCCCAGCAAGCTCTGCACCTGCACCCCTCGCCGACGTCATCCACAACGCCATCGGGGAGACGAGCCGACATCGGCGAGGTACCGCGCGACGGCCGACCAGTGCGATGCATTCGGGTCTGCCGCCACCGCTGTCGAATACCGCATCTGGCCGTGACGTCTATATCCGGACAGAATGGGGCAGGTGGGCGATGAACGATCATCCCGGCAGGCTGCCAACAGTGAGGCGCTGGGGCAGGTAGCGCACGCTCTCAGCGAGGTGGCCCGGTCACTGACCGCGGAACCGGATCTGCACCAGACCATGAAAGGGATCGTGACTGCCGCGGTGGCAACGATCCCTGGCGCGGAGTACGCCGGGGTGTCGCTGCTGGAGGCCGGGCAGCTGCGCACCGTCGCGCCGTCTGACGATCTCGTGGCCCGCTTGGACGAGCTGCAGCATGAGCTGGGCGAAGGCCCATGCGTGGACGCCATCGCCGAGCACCACACCTACCGCACCGGCAACCTCGCCGACGACTCCCGCTGGCCCAAGTTCGCCGACACCGCGGCCAGCCTCGGTGTGGCGTCCGTGCTGGGGTTCCGATTGTTCGCCACCAGCACCACCCTGGGCGCGCTGAACCTGTACTCCTCACAGCGCGACGCGTTCGATGCCGATGCCGAGCACATCGGTGAACTGTTCGCCGCTCACGCCGCCGTCGCCCTGATCGGCTCCCAGGAACAGGCCCAGCTACGCACCGCGCTCGGGACCCGCGACGTGATCGCCACGGCCAAGGGCATCCTCATGCACCGCCACCACCGCACGGACGCGCAAGCGTCCACGATGCTGGTCGAGGCGTCCCAGCACGCCAACATAAAGCTGCACGACGTCGCTGCCTGGGTCGTCGCCGAAGCCAACAACACCGCCGCAGGCCACGACCAAAGAATGGAGGCCGCTCGGGTCACACGGGGCTGAAACCCGGAGGCCTTAACATCCCAACACCCGGTATTTCACAGGGCGCCAGGTCCGGGCTACCCCCCAATGGGTGCGCCGACCTCGCTAGAGGGGATCGTGGCCCTATCACACCAGTGGAGGCATAGCTGGCGACCCCGTGTTGCTACGAGGTGGCGAGTTCGTGGCGGCTGTGCTCGCGCAGCAGACCACAGGCCTGCCGTGGTTCGTCGGCGAAGCCCACACCGTCGTCCTCCAGGCACAAGAGGTCTTCACCGAGGTGGTGGACCTCCCCCGAGGGTGAGCTCGTTGTCCCGCTCGCCCTCGCGTTCGACCCACCGGCGCATCTGGCCCCTGTCCTGCCAGTCACCGCGGCGGTAGACCACCTCGACATCAGACTCGTCGTAGACCTTGTACAACTTCTTCTCCGTCATGCCCCCGGGTGATTTCAGGGGTGAGTTTCCGCCCCAGTTCGGAACGAGTTTTGGCCGCACTTCGCACTCCGGCCAGTTGATTCGGTGAACGAGTTTTGGCCCCACTTGTTGATCTTGTCCGTTGGTCTGGTCGACGGGGGCTGGGCGCGGGTGTGCGCGAGCCGGAAAGCGGGCGACGACCGGCAGGAGCGAGACGCAACGGCGATGCCAGCCAGAAATGTCGGTGCTCGGACCTAGTATGCAGAGCATGACGCGGTACATCGACAAGGATCTGTACGGTGCGGAGTTCCGCGAGTGCGACCTGACCGGGGCACGCCTGATCGGCGTCGTCATGCAGGATGCCGTGACCGACGGGCTCATCACCAACCTCGTGGTGAACGGCGTCGAAGTCACCGAGTACGTCGAGGCAGTGCTTGACCGGGATCATCCGGTGCGAGTGCTGATCCGCTCCGAGGACCCCGCCGATCTGCGCGAGGCATCACGTCAGCTCCATGCCGCCTGGCCGCCACGATCGAGCGAACGCCAGGTATCGAGCGCCGCAGCGTGAACGACGAGTGGTCGGCGGTGCAGACGATGCGCCACCTGGTCTTCGCCCACGACTCGTGGTTCCGCCGCTGCTGCCTGGGCTCGACGGAGCTGTTCACTCCGATGGGCATCGGGACGACCGTCGAGCCCTACCGTGGAGCGCATGGGCTTGACCTCTCCCTCGATCCGGCCCTCGACGAGATCGTGAGCGTGCGTGACGGACAGGCCCCGAGCTCGAGGCCTGGCTCGACGAGATCACCGCTGTCGCGAGGGACGGCATAATGATAAGCAAAAACGCATTAATCATTGTTGCAACGTTAATCACTGTCGCGGCTGCCTACTTTGCTTACGAAGCGGTGACACACCACAGTTACATATACGGATTAATATCCTTCTTTGCTGTCGCCTTAGCGGCTACCGCTGTGAGGAGCTATCTAAAGAACCAGCGACAATAGATAAAAGGTAAACCCGTCTTTGTCACCGTTAACGGAATATGGGCGAACGCCAAGACAAGGACGGGTTCCCTTGCCCCCATACGGCGGCAAGGGGACCCGTCCTTCGTCGTAACGTTCCTGATGTTGACGAAACCGGGGCGAGCCACAGGCCCCCGCACCGCGTCCTCGATCGGCGAGCTTGATGTAGCGGCGGCTGACTCGGCGCTAGCGCCTCCGGCCCAGCACAGCCCGCACGGCGGGTCACCTGAACCATCAATCTGAGCGATTCACGCGGGGCTTCTACCGTCTGCTCGCACGTGGGAACAACGCTCGGAGCGGCTCGTTGTATGAGGAAGCCCGCGCGGAGGTACTACGCTGGCAGGATGCCGCTGTTCTCTGACATTGATGGTCCGGCTCCTGAGGGGGCTGCCGAAGCGACGGTCGGGCAGGTCGTGGGTGAGCTGACCAGGCAGGCCCGTGCCGGGCATGTTGTGTACCTGACCGGGCCGGGTGATGATGACGTGGTGGCTGTCGCCCCGGTCGACGTGGTGAAGGCGGGGCTCGCCGCGTTGGGCCGCACCGAGGATGGCACCCGCCTCTAGATCAGTCTGCTGGTGTAACCGGCGTCGACGAGTCGCTGGTAGGCGGCGTTCACCTCATCGGGTACGTCCTGCTGGATGGCGAAACCCCGGCGGGCGTACTCAGTGATGCGTTGGGTGTCACCGACCAGCATGTTGATGACCCGGTCGATGTCGCCGATGCTGGCGATGTACTCGTCGAGTGGCAGTGGCCGTGATGAGCAGATCACCTCGACCTCGGGCCACACTTTGCGGCAGGTCGCGTACGCGCGGCGCTGCTGGTAGGGCCGGGAGATGAGCATGATCGAGGCGGGGTGTATGCCCGCGTCGGTGAGGACCTGGCGGCTGTGGGTGATGTTCTGGCTGGTGTTGGTCGCCTCGGTCTCGATCATGATCGCCTCGGTGGGGACGCCGAGGCTGACGGCGTGTTCGCGGTAGTGGACGGCTTCGCCGCGGGGGAAACGCTCGATCGTGGTCGGCGCGTTGGCGCCGGTGAACACGATGCGGTCGACCAGGCCCTGCTGGTACAGATCGGCGGTGTGGATCGCGACGCCGAGGTCGTGGGAGCCGAGCCCGATGCCGACGTCGCAGCGGCGCGGTTGGTGGCCCATGTCGTGATAGGCCCACAGGGTCTCGACGTCAGCTTGAAGGTCGGGCGGAAGCTGGTTGGTCGGCATGTCGGTGGACCTTACGGGCGGTGTGAGTCGGCGGCGTGCACGCCCATTCGGTAGGCGAGTTCGACCGCGCGGGTGGCTGGTCGGGGCAGTCTGATCATCTCTCGCACGAGGATGCGCGACAGTCGGTGGTAGCGAACCTGTTCGGGCGCGTCCTGTTCGGCCGCTAGCAGCACGTCGAGCGCGTCGTCGGTGCGGTTCCATCGGACGTAGGCGCGGGCGGTTTCGATGGCGTGCCGGGCTTGGCGCTCCACCGGCAGCCCGTGGGTGTTCACGCGGGGGCCGAGATGGACGGCCACCTGGACGTCGCCGAGTTCCATCGCCGTGGTCATCCGGTGGATCGTGACGTTGGTGGGCCCGAACGCCGTCCACAGGTGGTTCGCGTCGTGCCCCACCCGCGTGGCCGCTTGGTCGGCCTCGGCGAGGAAGGCCGTGGTGTCCGCCCGGTTGTCGCGCCGGGAGGAAGCCACCGCCCCAACCAGGTGCAGCATCCCGTACACCGACAGGTACTCCGGTGTGGCGGTGCCGAGGCCGGGTTCGAGCCGGTCGGCGGCGGCGCGGCTGAGCGCGACCGCTTGCTCGAACTCGCCGATGGACAGCAGGGCATGCGCCACCGACCGGTACAGCGACCCGATCATCAGGTCACTGCCACTGACGTGCGCTGCGGCCAGCCCGCGGCTGGCCGAGATCGACGCGAGATCAGCCTCGCCGAGTTTCGTCAGGAACGCCGTAGCCAGTTGGTGGGCGCTGGCGGCCAACGTGTGGGCGCGCACCCCGTCGTCGCTGGTGTGTCCGTAGTGCTGGCACGCGGTCTGGGTCTCGGTGATCAACAGGGGTAGCCGCTGGATGAGCCGGGCGTAGCGGGAGTTCTGGTAGTCGCCCCACTGCGTCGCGAGCTCCGCGGCAAGGGCGTCCAGGCGAGGTGGCTCACCGGGCTGCGGGCCAGCGAGGAACTGGCGATGGTCCATCAGCGCCACGCGCAGCGCCGGTATCGTCCGTCGGCCCGATTCGTCGGCCCCCGCCATCAGCACCGGCTCGCCGATCACATCGCCGAGCGCGACGTCCAAGGCATGCGCGAGACGCCGCAACACCGACAGCCGATCCAGCGGGAGCACGTCGTGCTCCACCTTGCGCAGCCAGTCCTCGCTGCGGCCGACCAGCCCTGCCAGAACCGCCTGGGTGAGCCCGCGCCGCTGCCGATAGAACGCCACGCGTTCCCCGATCGTCAGGTCATCGGTCATGCCTCGCATGGAGTACATCCTCCCACCCCCGTCGCCCACGACCCCAGAGAAATCCTCCCGGTCCCACCCCGCCAACACACCTAGCGTCCTCGTCCAGCGACAACACGCGACACAGGGCCGCGAACGTCGATCGTTCCGCCAACGAGCGAACCGGGAGTGATAGTGACCGCGATCAGGGACACGCAGACACAGCGCAACCATCCCTGCCGGCGTTCAATTGCTCGTTCGGCAGCCAATCAAGCTCCTGCCGTGCTGGCCGTGCCCCGACCGGCCAGCACGGCAGGTCCGACTATTGGGCTCGCCGGTGTTCTCCCGCGGGCCAGGGTGACCTTCCCAGTTGGCGGCCACCAGTGCCACCGGTACTGGATCGTCTGCGGGTACTACGAGTGCGTTCACGGTCATGTGGTGCCGATCCATGGCCGGGAGCGGACGACACGATGACCAACGAGATCATCTCCACGCCCGAACGGCATGCTGCGCTGCCACTCGTGAGCCGGGACTGGATCTGCGCAGTGAAGTCCGTGCTCCGAGACCGCGCCGACCAGGAACCCAACCCTTCCGGTTCATCGCCCGATCAGTGTGTCGTGAATGTGGTCATCGAGTTCGGCCAGGAAGTTCTCGGCTCGCCATGGACGCAGATCTCGTCGTGCCAGACGGATCCGCTGTGCGGGCACCCGGCCGCCCGTCGCCGCTGTGATGTCCACGGCTTCGTGCAAGAGATCGACACAGGCGAAGGGATCACCGAGACGCAGTCGCGCGAGGGCCAGGTCGGCGTTCACGATGCCTCGTTGCACCAAGTCCCCCGACAACCTCAACGCGCTGAGCGAGCGGTCGAGGCTTTGGTGGGCACGGCCCGCGTCGCCTATGTGGAGAGCGCAGAGTCCGTCGAAGCCGTTCAGGCGGTCGACGTTGAATCCGCCGTGAGGGTCGTCGACGGTCAGCTGATCGACGGTCTTCCACGCTCGGTCGAGTGCCTCGGTCGCTTCCCTGGCCTGGCCGCTCCGAGCACAGATCTCGGCGTGAACGGCGTGTGCGCGGGCTCGAATGGCGTAACTGGTGCCCCGGTGCGCATCGGCGGTCGCGGCACGGGCAATCTTCAGCGCCGCGTCCACGTTATTGGTTGCATGCAAGGCCACCATCGTGTGACTCGTCTGTACCGCCGCCCGGTGGCTACGGTCCTTGAGCCGTCCCGCGACCTCAGTGGCGTCCGCGTACAGGGCCATGGCGATCTCGTCGTCGCGGGTCTCGAAGGCCAGTCGCGCGGCAAGAGCATAGGTGTCGGTAGCCAGCAGCATCAGTTCGTCGTACGGACCAACGTGGTCGAACTGCAGGAGCCGACCGCAGGACTCGACGATCGGCGCAAGCTGGAGCTGAAGACGGACGAACGGGGTCGATCCGACCTGTCCATTGATGGCCGCAACAGCATCCTGCAGTTGGCTGAGCAGGTCAGGATCGAGCCGAGATGGATCGCGCTCAACAGCGGCGACGCTCGAATGGGTGGTAGGCGAGAGCACGGCCAACAGGTCTCGGCCCTCACCTCCCGCGCTCTGAGTGATCAGCTCAACGAGCTGTCGGATGCGTTGGGGTGGCGCTCCGAAATGGCGGAGTGCGTCGAGCAGCGCAGCGAAATCCGATCCGGTACCCAGCGCCAGGTCTCCGGATGGGGTTCGCGCATAGAGGTGGGCCAGGAGAAACTGGTAGCGATCGCCGGGACTGGTTCGGCTAGTGAGACTCTCCCACCTGGCGACGGTGCGCTGGATGCTCGCGACCTGCCTGTTCATCAGCGAGGTGACGGCGAGTTGGCGCGCAGTATCGCGCAAGCCTCGGGCGAGATCGGTCCAGGACCAGCCGCGTCTCTCGCGCAGCTGCCGCAGCAGGCGCACCCCGGTATCCCGATCAGTGGTCACGCCGCCCAGTACACCATCTCTCGAAAGTCAGACTGGCACGACCAGCCGGGGTTTACCCTGGTCGGCGGCGTAGTTCACGGTGTACCAAGTGCCGCTCGTCGAATCCGAGCCCTGCGGAAAACCGATTACGAAGCCGCTGCGGTCGACCATCCAGCGGTTGCGGGCATGATAGGCCGAGGAGCCGAGCTTTTCAGCGCGCAGCTCGACGACGCCTGCAAGCCGGCCGCCTCGTTGCCATCGATGGATGGCCTCGCCCGCGACAGCTGGTTGGTCGGCCACAGTGCACGGTACGACGACGGTCAGGGCGGCCTGTGTGTGTTCGGCCAACCAGTCCAATGCGGAGGTGTCGATTCCGGCGGCACCTCCGAGGTAGAAGGTGGCGTTCGGGTCGGCAAACGGCCGGAGGTAGTCGTCGAACAGGCCGGTCAACTGCGTCTCGGCCTGGGCAGTGATCGAGCGTGTGCCGGTGATCGTGACGTGTCGAGGCACGCTCGCGCGCTCCTTCGCGGATGTCATCGAATGTCATCTGCCCCCGTCGTACCTAGTCACGATCTCATGAACGCACCGGCTGCGACGAGGCTCCCCCGACCGCGTCGCAGCCGGTTGCCTGCCCAACGACGACCACGGTGACCGCGACCATGAGCCTGCTATCCACGATGAACCGCCTGACGACGAAGAAAAAGTGGTCGAGTGCGATTGACGACATGCTCCGACAGGTTGTCGACGAAGGATTCGCTTTCTACGTCTGCGGCGAGCGACGCGATCCGGTGGTCTTGGTTGCGGCCTACTACTGGAAGAGCTACGTCGACCTGCTCACCATCACCGAGCCGGACCGAGTGACCGCGGCGCGGGCCGTGCGCGAACCGGGCTTCGACGTCTTCGGTCCCCGCAAGGTGGTGTGGGCCTACGGCAACGAGGCTGAACCCACCCTTCGAGCACTGTTGAACCTTACACATCCTGACCACCCGGATCATCCGACCTGCCCACACGAGCCGCCACGCCTCATGATCGTGCCCGCTCACCTACAGCGACCGATGACATTCAAGGCACCCGATTCGTGGAAGGTCCAGAACCGCGTACAGCGCTTGGAAAGCGCGCTCGCGAGTGACCTCGCCAGCATGGAAGCGGCTGGCCTGCTGACGCGCGAGGAAGGCCCTCTCTGGTCTGGGCAAGGAGGCTTCGTCCTCCCAAGTGGCGCTCCAGACGGGGTGGTGTGACACGTGGGCGGGATACGCGAAGTGGTTGCCGTGATCGTCGCAGCCGACAGTCGGCTCGGCGGCGCCGTCCGAGCGATCGACGACCTGGCCGGACACTTACCGCCACCGGAAGAGCAGCGCACGTGCCCGCTCTGCTCGGTCCAGTCCTGGCCCTGCGCTCGGTTCGACGACGCAGCTCACCGCGTGCAGGCTGCTGGGCTACGACTCGACGACTTTGTACCGCCAGACCTGCACGAACGTCTCCGGCATTTGACCCGCCAACCACTGCCCAGACCATCAGCTCGGGGTCCGGGCGACTGGTTCGACCAGGGGCGACACGATCGAGGACGCCTTCTCCACCCACCCGCAGTGCCACACGACAAGGAAGTCAGTTGAACGACATGGTCAAGCCCGTAGAGGGAAACAACGAGGCCGACAGTTCCGAGCGCGTCGCCCACCTGCGCACAAAGATGGTCGATGACCTGATCGCCGAGGGCACGATCGTGTCCGCGCAAGTCGAGGCCGCGATGCGCAAGGTTCCACGCGAACGGTTCGCGCCTGGTGTGGACCTGGAGGAGGTCTACCAGCTGTACAACGGCGTGGTTACCAAGCGCGACGAGTCCGGGAACTCAGTCAGCTCGGTGTCCGCGCCGCAGGTGCAAGCACACATGCTGCAACAGGCGGAGATAACCGAAGGCATGCGGGTCCTGGAGATTGGGTCCGGCGGGTACAACGCCGCACTGATCGCCGAGCTCGTCGGTCCCGCGGGGCGCGTCACCACGGTCGATATTGACCAGGACATCACCGATCGAGCCAGCCGCTTCCTCGGGGAGACGGGGTATTCGCAGGTGAACGTCGTATTCTCCGATGCCGAGGCTGGCGTCACTGAACAGGCCCCGTACGACCGGATCCTGGTCACCGTCAACACGTGGGACGTGCCGCCGGCCTGGGTGGAACAGCTCGCACCGACCGGACTACTCGTGGTTCCCTTGCAGGTCAGGGGGCTGTCGCGGACGATCGCGTTCGAGAAAGCAGACGAGTGCCTGGTCAGCCGATCTGCGCGCCTGTTCGGTTTCGTGTCGATGCGCGGTGCCGGGGCGCACCAGAGCAAGCTGCTGGTCATGCGCGGGGGCGAGGTCACCCTGCGCCTCGACGATGACTTCCCCGTTGATCCCACCGAGCTGGAGGGCGTTCTGGACACGCCGCGGGTGGAGGTCTGGAGCGGTGCCAGCATCGGCCGGTTCGAGCCGTGGGCCGGCACCCAGATGTGGCTCGCTACGGCGCTGTCCGGTTTCTGTCGCGTGATCTTGGACAAGAAGCTGGACAGCGGCCTGATTTCCCCGCCCGGAAGCCACTCAGCCGCGATGGCTGTTGTCGACGGCGGCAATCTTGCCTACGTCACGACGCGCAGCAGCACGGTCAATGAGTCTGCCGTCGAGTTCGGCGTCCACGCCTTCGGACCCGACGCGGAACGGCTCGCCGAGGACGTGGCTGAGCAGCTCCGCATCTGGGAGCGGGATCACCGCAATGGACCCGGCCCCCAGTTCCGCGTCTACCCGGCGGGCACCGCTGACGACCTGATGCCTGCAGGGCGTGTCGTCGACAAGAAGCACAGCCGGATCACGATCTCCTGGCCACATGCGGCTAACGCTGCGGCCGGTCGGAGTGCCCTGCAAGAAAACACCAAGTAAGGAGAGTGACCCACATGTCCGAGGTCCTGTTTTCGGGTGGCGCCACCGCGTTGGCAGAACGGCCCGTTGCGGATGATGACGAGTTCGCGCTGGATGTACGGGTCGTCGTGGCCTATGCCCCTGTCATGGGGGACTGCCCGACGGACGACGGGTGCGGCAACACCTGCGCGGGCAACGACAGCGCCTGCAACTCGTTCGCAGACGATCCGTCCTGACCCACGGGGTGCTGCCGGTGCGCTACGGCGCACCAGCAGCACCCCTGCGGTCGCATCGTCACAGGAGGCGAGACAGTGCCATCAAGATCATCCGCGGTATACGTGCCTGGCGGTGCGGCCGTGCTCCGCGCCAGCACCGACCCCAGCGGGTTGGATCTGCCTAGTGCCCTGGATTTGTACGGCGATGGTGGGATCGAGCGCGGCATAGCGTGGTTGACGATGCAGTGGCAGCGGGCGGATGTTCGGACCGCCGTGGGTTACGCGAGTCCGGCCCTATCCCGCCAGATCGACGAGATGGTGGCCGCCGGTAGTCGTGATCTCCGAGCGGTTCGTCGAGTGGTCATCTCCCTGGCGTCCTACCTCCTTCGCTGGCAGCAGCGCCCCACCCCGTTCGGGCTCTTTGCCGGGGTCGGCTTGGCTCGGATCGGTGCTGCGGCCAAGGTGCGTTGGGGCTTCGAGCATCGAGTTGCCGTTCGTGCGGACGCGGCCTGGCTCGGTGATGTCATCACACGTCTGCATCAATGTGTGCCGCTATTGGAGCGGATATCCGTGGTCGTCAACAACGCGGGCAGTGTTCGCGGTGATCGGTTCGTTGCACCAGGGTCACCTCCGGACGGAGCGGGCCAAGAGTTGGCGCCGATCGAGGTGTCCATAGGTCTGGGCCGACCAGTCCGAGCCGCAGTCGAAGCAGCCCAGAAACCTGTGCGATTCGGTGCTCTCCGCGAACAGATCATGGCCCGATTTCCAGCGGCGACTAGACAGTCGGTCGACACCATGCTGACGGGGCTGCTCGACGAAGGGATCCTGATCAGCAGCTTGTCCGCGCCGATGACGTGCCAGGACCCGCTAGACCACGTCTGCACAAAGCTGGAGGCCGTCGAGGCCAAGACAATCCCCGAGGTCACGCATACCGTGCGCGAACTCACGACTATCCGCGAGCAACTGGCCGGAGAAGCCGTCGCCGTGACTGAAACCGAAGTCACAAGACGGATGCAGGCGTTGAGCGCCGTCGCGGACATGCCTCTCCTTGCCGACACGATCTTGGATTGTGACGTCGAAATACCAGAGCAGGTGGCTCAGGAGGCGCGCGACGCCGTCCGAGTCCTGTATCGCCTTTCCCCATATCCGTTGGGGTATCCGGCCTGGCGCGACTACCACTCGCGATTCCGCGCACGCTACGGAATCGGTGCGCTCGTGCAAGTCCTGGAGTTGGTCGCCGACAGCGGACTCGGCCTCCCGGCTGGCTTCCTTGGCTCCTCGCGCGGGCGCACCGCTCATCAGATGAGCGAACGCGACGAAAAGCTCCTCGCGATGATCCAGCGAGCGACAGTGGACGGCACTGGCGAAATCGTCCTGACCGATCAGGCGATTGAGGACCTCACGGCCAGCGATCCCGCTGACCTGCACCTGCCCGCTCGTGTCGAGGTGGCGGTCGAGATCCACTCCAATGGTGTAGAAGCGTTGTCTCGCGGCCGGTTCACGTTGGCGGTGACTGGAACGCCAAGGCCAGGCAGCAGCATGGCTGGCCGCCATGCACACTTGCTGCCCGACGACGGCCGCGACGCGGTCGCCGCCTCCTTCACCGCAGCCGAGCCCGGCACCGTTGCCGCCCAGTTGTCGTTTACACCACGGAAGCGCCGCAACGAGAACGTCGCACGGACCGAGCAGTTGCTGCCCCACGTCATTCCCGTTGCCGAGCACCATGAGCGGGACGAGCACCTGATCAACCTGACAGACCTCGCCGTCACGGCGGACGACCGTCGGTTCTACCTTGTCCAGATATCCACCGGCCAGCGCGTCGAGCCGCGCGTGACCCACGCTCTGGAGGCCGGCGTCCACACTCCACCTCTGGCCCGATTCCTCGCCGAGATCACCACCGCCCGAGCTTCGGTGTACAAGGCGTTTCACTTCGGGGCCGCCGCCAGGCTCCCGTATCTTCCCCGAGTTCGATACCGACGAACCATACTGTCCCCGGCGCGCTGGCTGCTGGCGGCCGGCGACCTACCTGGCCGCCGTGCCTCGTTCGCTGTATGGGAGGCCGGGCTGGACGCATGGCGACAGCAATCGCGTGTCCCCGCCTGTGTCGCCCTGGTCGAACTGGACCGGAGACAGCCAGTGGACCTGAACCACCCGTTGCACCGACTCCTGCTGCGGACGCGCCTGGACCGCGGAGGCCGACTCGAACTGCGCGAAACCTCGGGACCGGCGGACATTGCCTGGCTTGGCCGAGCTCACGAGCTTCTCATCCCCCTGGTCCTGGATTCCGCTGCCGCTGCAAGCCGGTCATCATCGATCGCAGTTCCACAGCAGGTTGTGGCCAGCGACGCCAGCCACCTGCCAGGAGATTCGCCCATTCTGTGCGCGCAGATCTACGGACACCCAGACCGCTTCGATGAAGTTCTCACGGAGCGACTTCCCAGCTTGCTCGGAGCCTTCGGCGATGTCGCACTGAACTGGTGGTTCCGCCGCCATCGCCAGATGAGCCGTCCCGATGACGATCAGTACCTGGTCCTTTACCTGCGCCTGCCTCAGTCATCCGCCTATGGCTCGGCTGCCGAACGCCTTGTCGAGTGGGCGAGCACGCTGCGCAGCGAACGCTTGCTGTCGCATGTCGCGCTGACCACACACGAGCCCCAGACAGGGCGCTACGGTCACGGTTCCGCATTGGAGCGCGCGTACGACCTGTTTGCGGCCGACTCCGCGGCTGCTCTCGCACAGATCGCCTTGACTATCCGAACCGGGACGCACCGACAGGCGGTGGCAGCTGCCAGTTTCGTCGACGTCGCCGTGAACTTCGCCGGGTCGGTCCAGAGCGGGTTGGATTGGCTGCTCCGTGAACTTCGTCAACAGCACGGGCGGCTGCAGCCGGCGCTCCGCGACCGAGCGCTGGAGCTGACTGACCCGGAGGCCGTATGGACGTCGTTGCGTTCCGTGTCGGGCGGGGAGAAAGTCGTGACTGCCTGGCAGCGGCGCGCCGTTGCACTCGCGGCCTATCGAGTAGCCCTGGCCGAGCAGCGTGATCCACTGACGGTGCTGCCGTCTCTCCTGCACCTGCACCACATTCGTGCAGTCGGAGTCGATCCGGCGCTTGAACGCGTCACAGGCCGTTTGGCTCGGGCTTCCGCGCGCCGCGCCGCTGCTCGCCGCGGGGAGATTTAGGTTGGCTACCACGGCGATCGCGCTGGCCGATCTCGCCCAGCGGCATGCCAACAATTTGGCACTGCCGGGACCATGCCCAGAGGACAAACCCTGGGCCGATCAATCTCTCTCCAAGGGCACCGCCGGAATGGCGCTGCTGCACATCGAACGTGCTCTCATCGGTCGCGGAACCTGGCGCGAGGCACACCTTTGGGTCACCAAGGCTGTCGCCGGTCGAGTCAGCGCCACGGATACTTCCGGCCTTTATCTCGGGGCTCCGGCAGTCGCGTTCATGCTGGACGCTGCGGCGACTGGTGCCAGCGGTCGCTACCAAGAGGCTCTCGCGGATGTCGACGGTCACGTGGTCGCGCTCTCTCACCGGCGCGCCGAAGCTGCGCTAGCACGCATCAAGGCGGGCGAGTTCCCTGGATTCCGCGAGTACGACGTGTTCTTTGGTTTGAGCGGCCTCGGCGCATTGCTCCTGCGTCGCGCCTCCGATAGCAGCGCGATGGAGCGCGTCCTGGACTACCTCGTTGCCCTGGCCAGGCCACGTCAGGTCGATGGCGATGTACTGCCTGGCTGGTGGGTCGGCCACGATCCCCACCGTCGAATCTCCGCCTCCTATCAGGAGGGCCACGGCAATTTCGGTCTTGCCCACGGCATCACCGGCCCTCTGGCCTTGCTTAGCCAGGCTATGCGGCGAGGGATCATCGTTGACGGTCAGCACGAGGCGATCATCACCATCTGCGAATGGCTCGATTCGTGGCAGCAGGAGGGCGCGGCCGGTCCCTGGTGGCCTGAATGGATCACCCTGGCAGAGCTGCGTACCGGCCAGCCTCACCAGTCGGGGCCGGCGCGCCCCAGTTGGTGCTACGGCACGCCTGGAATCGCCCGTGCCGGCCAACTCGCTGGCATCGCCACCGGTGACGCCCACCGGCAGCGGATGTACGAACAGGCGCTGATTCGCTGCCTCGACGACCCTGAGCAGCTAGCTCGGATCACCGACGGCGGCCTGTGCCACGGTTGGGCCGGGCTGTACCAAACCGTCTGGCGATCGGCCCAGGACGCTGGAACATCCGCGTTTGACGAATACCTTCCGCCTCTGGCCGCGCACCTGGGTCAACACACTCGCCACGGGCCAGTGGCGAAGCGCGGCTTCCTCGAAGGCACAGCAGGAACAGCTCTTGCCCTGCATACCGCCGTGTACAACACCACGCCGACTTCGGGATGGGACGCATGTCTACTCATCGACTGACACCGCGAGAGGTAGAACTGCGAAGCAGTGATGCCGACGAGTCCGCGGTTGCGCAGGGCGCGGAGTACGGGGTTCTTCTGGTACTGGCCGGGGCTTCCTTGAATGAAGCCGCAGCAGCCATTCACGTCGAACCCGCGGACCTGGCCGAGGCCGTCGAGGTCTATCGGAAAGCTGGACGACACGCCCTCGAACGGCAGGCAGCTTCGGACTGGTGGCAGATCTACATCGAGTTCATCGATTGGAGCACGGCCGAACAGTCAGCAGCCGACACCATCGCGCCGCTGTTGCACCGAGCTGGAGAGGACGGCCTCGTCACGAAGTGGTGGTTCATGAGGAAACACCCCTGCTGGCGACTACGGATTCACCCAGGGCGGGACGGACACGCGATGCGGGACCATCTCGGGGCCGCACTCGATGAACTCGCAGCCGACGACCGCATTGCCCAATGGTGGCCCGGCACCTATGAGGCCGAGATGCAAGCTTTTGGTAACTGGACGGGCATGGAGGCTGCCCACGATCTATTCTATGAGGACAGCCGCGCCGTCATGCACCTTGCTCACAACGGCGGCGGCGGGCTGGGCCGACGCGAACTGTCGCTGCTGCTGTGCAACACCCTGATGCGCGCGGCGGGACTGGAGTGGTACGAGCAGGGCGACGTCTGGCACCGGATCGCTCAGGAACGCCCACTGCCAGAGGATGTCTCTGCCGCGAATCTGACCGCCATGGCCAGCGATCTCAAACAGTTGTTGCTCGCGAACACAGCTCCTGGCGGGCCGCTGCTACGCGCAGAAGGTCCCCTGGCCTCATCCGCAGACTGGGCCAGCGCCTTCCGACAGGCCGGCCGGACCCTGGGGTCCGCGGCCCGTACGGGGACGCTGCAGCGCGGCCTTCGTGAGGTTCTGAGCTACCTGATCATCTTCCACTGGAACCGCCTTGGGTTGCCAGCTCGAACACAGAGCATTCTCGCGTGGGCGACGCGCACCGTCATCCTTGGTCTGCCCGGACATGTGCCGCCCAACCCGACATTGAGTGGTGGACCTACCTCTGGGACAACAGCACCGCCATTGGCGGCCCGAGCGAACGAAGGCGTAGCCGAACGAGCACTGGCCCGATTTCCGCTTGTGTCGCAGCGCCGCTTTCCCTGTCCTGATCTGGAAACCCAGGTGCGCAACGTGCGCGAGTGCGCAAACTCCTGCCAGGAGTCAACCACTGTCGAAGAGCGGATGAACCGCGCCTGCACCGTCTGGAATCTGTCCGCGCGCATCGCGGCCGAATGCGGTATGCCCGACGTCGCCATCAGCCTATGTCGACGACAGTTCCGAATTTTCCGAGCAGCGTCACCACTGTCGGCCGGTTCTGCCATCGCTTCGCTCCAGCCAGTGGTGAACCTCGCCCGACTGACCAGGCGGGCAGGTGACAACCAAGGCGCCTACCGCGAGCTCGAAGCGATCAACCACGCCGTCCGTAATGGTGGTGCGGCCGTGATCCACGGTGACTTGGTCGACTTCGACGGCCTAATCGCGGACCGCTCGTCCGAAGTAGACAACTGGCTTCGGCAGGTTATGCGTGAGGATGGAACCCGCGCGCTTGTCGCAGCCGGCCAGTGGACGAACGCCGCAGCGCATGCCGAGAAGTACGACGAAACCAGAAATCAGTTCCGCGAAGCCCGCCAGACACGCGCCATCGCTCTTGCCCTTAACGGGAAAGCCAACTTGGCGCTCAAACTTATCGACAACACCGCCAAAAGCGATGCTTGGGAGTACGCCGGGGCAGCGTGCCTGCGCAGCTACCTGCTTCTTCAGGAGCGCAGCATCGGTGCAGGTGACGTGATAGGCATGCTTAACGATGTTCGGCATGTCTGCGGGGCATCGCACCGACCCACGGGGTTATTCCGGATCCGGCTCGGGTTGACCGCGGCAGACCTTGCTGTTGCGGCACAAGGAGATGCAGGGCTTCTCTGCGCCGAGCTGATCGAGAAGGCTGAACGATCGGCAGATGCATTCATGGCGCGCGAGGTGCTGGCACACCCAGAATGCCAAACGCTGGCTACACCCAAGCAGAGCGAAACCTTGGGCCTGCTCGTCGAGCGAGCAGGTTTTGACTCGGGGCAGGTCCCCGCGGTGGTGATGGACGACCTCATGTCATCCGTACACACTGCCGAAACCGTCCTGATCGCGAATCTCGGCGTCACAGCCAGCCGACTGGGGCCGATCCGTGACTGAACCTGAACACGGTCTAGATCGAGGGCTTGCCTTGCCACACACCTCCACCGTACCGACCGGTCTGCTCGACGAGCTGCGCAATTTCTATCGGCGTGAACCGAGCCTGCTCGCCGACGACCTTCCGGGCCTGCGGCTCCTTTGACCGGGGTCGGAACAATCGTGTCTTCGCCTGGGACGGCCCGGACTGCGAGGTCTGCCTCAAGCTGTACCGCACCGACAAACGCGACCGCGCGGCTTGCGAGTAACAGGCCCTCGCACATGTCGCGGCCTGCGGAGTCACCGCTGCTCCACAGCCGCTGTGACACAACCCCGACCCCGAACTGCCTGCAGTCGCGATGACCATTTTCGCCGGTCGGCCGGTGCCCGACCTCGCCGAGTCCACCACCGCACTTTGGGCCATGGTCGCGATTCTCGACCAACTCCGGGAGAGCCCACTCGGACCGTTCGCTGACACGCCGCGCGTCGATTCACCCGCAAATTACAAGAATCGGGTCACCGAGGTCTGGCCGGGCCAGCTCGACGAGTGCGAGGACGAGCCGCTTACCGCTGACATGCAATTGATGCTCGGCCCCTGGTACGAACGAGGCGACACCGCGGTGCTCGCCGATCGGCGCCGAGGATCGTTTCTCGCGGCGACTCTAACCTGTTCAACTGGCTCTGGGGCGAGCCGAACGTCCACGTCGTCGACTGGGAGTTCATCGGTCACAGCGACACCGTCTATGACGCCGCCGAGTTGGTCGAACACCTCAGCGCCCGCGTCATCGACGATGAGTGGCGAGTCGCGCTACTGCCGGACCACGGAATCGTCGACGACACGGCACGTCGCCGTTTTCTGGCCGCACAGCGAACCGTTGCGCTCAGCTTGCTGTGGAAGCGTGGAGACAAGCGAGCCGATGATGTCGAGTTTCAGGTCAAGTGGGTCCGTGAGCTGATGAACAGCAGCTTCCTGTGACACACCTGGCTTCAGTGTCGCCTCATGTGCGCTATCCCGACGGGCCAGTGCCGTGAACGCCCTGCCAATCCCGCGCTTGCCGCCCAGCCCGCTGTTCAGTGCCTCGACCTCGGCAGGTTGCCGTTCCCCGCGCCAGACACCCGAGTACGAGGCACTGACCGAATACTTGCCATGTGTGGGTGAGCTCGACGCCCCCAGGTGTGATGTGACGGCCAACGCCAAGAGTGTCGAGGATGAGCAGGCGGCAGCTGCCATCGCTGCACGACCTCAGCCCCACCCCAGCCTTGACCTCCTCGCTCGAGTCCTACAGGGCCTAAGAGAACTGTGATCAGAGCCAGCGCCGTCCCTCGATGCTGACTTGAGCTACGCAGTGCGGGAGGGCCGGCGTTGGAGCCGTCGGTAAGGACGAGTGATATGTAGGCTTCAACCGTTCCGTCCCCGACGGGACTGCTTCGACGAACTTGGCGTTGGGAGGGTGCCTGCTCATGGGCGAGCTAGGTGTGATCCGCAATTACGCCTACTGGTCGGATCGCCGTATCCGGGACATCGCGTCAGACAACGGCATCCCCCTCGAACGACGCGTGAGTTGGAAGGCCAAGACGGCTTTTCCGTTGATCGGTGGGCTCGAAGTTGCTCCGGAGGCACGCACGCTAGACCGTGCCGAAGTGGCGCCCAGGATCGAGACGGCGATCGGCGACCTTGCAGTTCAGGACTTCGTCACCCCGCCACCGGTGATGTTCGCGAAGGGCGTCGGCCGGGTCGAGTTCGCCCAGTTCACGGGTGGCATCGAGAAGCGACAGGTCGTCGTGATCTACACCAACACCCGCAGCAGCACTGGGAGTCGCGTCGACGTGTGCCTGTTCGGCAGCCTGGAGAACACCGCCGACTACATCGGCGGCTCCGACCAACCACCGCCAGGATGGTCGTCCTCCGCAGCTCGGACAATTGCTCTCTACATCCAGAGCCGAGGAACGATCAACAACTCGCAGTGGGACGACCCGGAGTCCCTCGCAGTCGAAGCCCTGAAGATCGCAACAGAGCAGGGCGTGACCGGAAACTGGGACGAACACGAGAACAAGCCCTGGACGCGGGGGTTCACACTCGGCCACACGACCGAATCCGAGTGGTTCGCACAGATCTACAGCGACGTCGTGCTCGACAAAGACCGGTGGACCTTTCCCAGCGACGGCGGCATCAGCCCAGACGTCGAGCGCATCCTCATCGGCGCTCCATTGTGGGTACGGACTCCGGGCGCACACGCCGTCACCCGCTACCGCGACCTACGCTCAGGGAGCGACAGAGCAACATGACAAGGGACTCCTGCCTGGCCTGGATGGCCACCACTACGCCTTGACGGACACAATAATCGAGTGAGCGATGACTGGGAGCAGCGCTGGGCATCGGGAGCCCGGACGTTCTACATCGCCGAGATCGTGCGGCAGGCGAGTTACGCCTTGGCGGCGGTGCAACAGGCGCTTCAACTCAGCCGGGATCCACAGGGGCGTTCCGAGGCGTGGCCGGCAGTCCAATCGTTCCTCACTGCGACTGCCATCATCAGCAAGTTGTTGTGGCCCGTCAGAGCCGAGAGAGCCGACCGCAAGTCCCGTTGGCGTCGCTTTCGCGCAGATCGACTGCGGACCGAGTTGATGGTCAGCGACACCTCGGCCCTGCGGGACAGGAAGGTCCGGGACTCCGCTGATCATTTCGACGAACGCATCGACGACCTTGTCCGCGACCAGCGCATCCCGCAGGCGTGGACAGACCTGGCGGACGAGGAGCTCACGCAACGGGCAGCCCCGTTTCGTGCGATCGATGCTGATACCGGGGAGGTGCTTGCAGGCCATGACCGAATGGCCTTGGCGCCAGTCGTCACCGAGCTGAACGCGATTCTGCAACGGTGCGAAACCATCGAGCCCGGATCCTCCAGTGCCCCCGACGTCACCATGCTGCTGGCCACGCTGAGGTGGCCGCCGCTGCCGTCCCTGTTCGCGCCCACCGAGCGCTCCGACGAACCAGTCACCGCCAGGGCCAGTATCGCGGCGACTGGCCCTCAGACCCTGGAGGGGTTGATCACGCTGGTTATCGATCAGCTCTTCGAGCATCCGGACACGAACCGCACCCGGCGCAGAAAACATCGGTGACGTCAGGCCGGTCCAGCTGGCATGCTGGTTACGTACCGCGATCAAGTGCGAACGCACGGTGAGTGTGCCTGTGAGCATATCCGTGAGCATGCCCCTGGCTCTCACCAGACCATCAGTTGTTGTTGTGTAAGGTATCCGTCACGAGATGAGGGTTATCTGTAACCAGGGTCGCTACCGATACCGCGGTATGCGTCGCTTCGGCCATGGTGAGGGACATCTGCTGCCAACCTTCGTGCCTGCTGTCTCCCGGTTTCGCCGACCCTGTCACCTGAAGGTGGTAAGCAGATGAAGCGCTGTGGCGGGGACGGACGTGGTCGCTTCCTCAAGAAGGTGCTCGATCGCGTTGGCTTCCGGTGATCTGTCAACATCGATCATCTTCGACCAAGTCGCCGGCTGGTACCGCGCCAACGACGACAGCGCTAGCAGTACGGCCCACAACGCTAAGAATGGGTGAAGACCGGTCGCCATAGATCCGATCGCGGGAGTGACGAGAGAGTCGTCGGCGGACCGGTAGCACGCGACCCCGAGGTCGCTGAACGTCTTGTTGTCAGCGAGCATCAACGGCGGCGAGCCGCTGCGCCACTCAACGCTCAGCCCCATCCCAGGACCCGCATTGCGCCAGCCCAGGCCACCCATCGGTTGCGATACGTGCAGCACGCTGTCTCGCAACGCCGGGTAGCGATCGAGATGCTCCTTGACCCGCACTGGGTCTTGACCGAAGAGGTCATGCACTCGCCGCGGAAGCCAGTTGACCTCGGCGTGGGCGAAAGTGCCGATCTCAGGCCACCCGTCCTGGAAGAACAACAGAACAGGCACCATGACGTCGTCAGTGAGCGGGACGTCCACTGTCTCCGGCAGAAGCGGCCACAACTCTCGTAGAGCAACCGGCTCATTGGGGACGAGTGCCTCTACATCGATGGCGGAAGCGACGGCCGGGAACAGACCAGACTTGGTGGCGGTAACAAGGACCTCTGCCGCAGTTGCGGTATTGGTGTTGGCGGTCAAGCCATGTCCACTGACCTTCGACACCTGGTTACCGATCCGCGGTGATGCAGCAACAATTGCCCGACCTGCCTGCGACAGGGCATAGAACAACTGGACTGGCCGAGTGGCGTAACCAGTGTCACTGGCTGCGTCCAGGAATTGCTCACATTGCTCCAACGCTGACTGGAACGTCGTTCGCCGCGCACCCTGCTTCGCATACCCCGGTGGGTCGTGACGAAGAGCCCGGAGACTCCGCAACTTCCGTCCCGCAGCCGACACAGCGACCTCCTTCTTAGTCGCACCAAGGTACAAGTACCCCGGTCCATCCGCTAATCACCGACAATCTCCGCCTCTCACGGGCACGCTGACTCGTCACGTTGCCCGTCATCGGTCTTGCCTATCGGTGCGTCAATGGTCGACCAACGGAACTCGTAACGTGCCACTAGGCTGTCGATCCGTGTCGTTCAGCGCCCGCCGAGCGCCCTGACCGCGACCACCAGCCAGACATCGACAGATGCGGCGCGACTGTCCAAGGCGCCGTGTCGCTTCCGTTGAGCCCCGACGCGCAGCGGCAGAGCTTGCTGGACTCGTCGATAGTCTCTCCCTCCCCGGGCTTCTAACACAGAAGGGAGAGGATCGCGAAGCTGGCCGCGATTTCGGCAACGGAGACGTCATGCATCTGTCCTACGATGTTGATAGCTGCGTCATGAGGCGGACGTCCACATGCGCAGTTGCTCGTGGAGAACAATGACGGCCTGCCACCATGGAACGACCTGCTCGACGATGGCGGCGAATACGTCCGCGACGTCTATGAGGAGATGCACGACGTTCTCGGCGACATCCCTAGTGGAATAGGGGTACAGCCGGGCGCAAGGACGCGTCTGTTCGTCCACTCAGATGAGTTCGACACCCGAGTGTTTGATTTCGACCGATGTCGGCCTGCTGGCACAAGGGGAAGCCAGCCAACTTCCGCCCACCTCGATGATCAGTTTGCCTGCTCCTGCTCCGGGAACCCTGCACGGAAACGTGATCGGAGGCAGTAATGGGCAGCCAGAGCACTCATGGGTTCAACCGGCTCTCGAACAAGGCGAGTTCGTGGCTGGCGCATCCGCTGTTTTTCGGCTTCGTGGTGCTCGCGCTGGTGGCGTGGGTGCCGACATTGTGGCTGATGGAGACCGGGGCGTCCGACCTCGTCGTCGACTCCATCACCAACCCACTGCAACTGCTACTGCTGGTTCTACTGCACAATAACCAGCACCGGGTGAGCAAAGCGAGCGACGACCGCGCGGACCAGACAGCCCGCGCGCTGGCAACGCTTCTTGAACACGCAGCAACCACGACTCAAGACGAACAACGGTCGCAGCAGCTCCGCGAGGAGGCGGTACAACTACAGCGTGACGCCGAGAAAGACAACGAACTCAGCAGCGGTGACACACAGCGCCGCGAATGACGACGCCTTCATACTGACCCATAACACTGTGGGCAACCATAAGGGGCAAGCAAGGCCAGCGAGCCCACGCACCCGAACACCCTGACAGTGGGATGAACGAGGGAACCGGGCTCGACATCGGTTGGTCGCGTTCTGGTTGGCACTCCCTCGAGGTGCTCTGATGCCGGAGCCGGATCGTCCGGACACGGTCACCAGCTCTCGGCCGTGTTTACCTGGGAACTGTGTCGTCCGCGGCCCTGACGTTGGCGTTGTGGAGGAACTGCTCGTGTGTGTAGGCGTCGTAGATGGCTGCCTGGACGAGGCCCGTATTTTTCGCTGAACTGCTCGTAGCTGAAATATTTTCAACGGTTCCGGTCGCAGTGACGATGCCGCCCTCCTTGAAGTTCTTCGCCTTCTGGTTCAGAAGTACCAGCAGGTAGTTGTCGCCGTAGACGCCGGCGTTGAGGACAAGAGCGTTTTCGTTCCCCGGATCGTTCACCGCCAACGTTAACTCGATTGTGCAGCACCGGCCGCGACTCGTGACGGTAGGCGCGAGTTTCACGTTCCGGCTTCGAGGGAACATTTTTCTTGCTCCGGCTAGTTCTGTCTTGGTGGCAGTGTTAATACGTTCGAGCTGCACGTCTCCAGTGGACGGTCAGGCGGCTGACGGCCACGCTGCTGTGCAGGCTCAGGGTCACCACCCGCACGGAGGCGGCGGCCCTGGCGGGGCAGTCGTATGTGCTGGACGAGGTCGCACAACCACCGGGTCACCCAGCGGCGGGCTAGCGGTCGCCGATCACTCGCCCCCGATGCGGCGGCTCTCCTCCAGGTCCTTCTCCCGTTCTTGCTGGCTCTTCTTCGGGATGATGCTGATGCCGCCCGAGCTCTCCAGCACGGCGTACTCGATCTGGTCCAGCCGCAACAGGCCTTGGCTCTTCCTGGCTGACGCGAGGATGTCGTCGGTGCTGATGTGTTCCTTGCGCAACCGCTCCTGCAGTGGCTTGCCGTGCTCGACCAGTACCAGCGGGGCGCCTTCGGCCAGCCTGCTGAACGCCGTGGAGCGGGACTTCAGCATGTCGGCGACGCGGTCGAGCACCACGAGGGTGAGAATCGCCAGCGCACCGTGCTGTTCGGCATCCTCACCCCGGCTCCCGGCGGCGGGTTCGAGGTCACCCTCGCCGGCGGCGGGCACCCACCCGCGCTGCGGTTGCATGACGGGGAGGTGGAGGAGATCCGACCGAAGGGCGGGATGCTGGTCGGTGCGCTGCCCGATGCCGGTTCACCACCTGCTACCTGCACCTGGAGCCCGGGCAGACCCTGCTGCTCTACACCGACGGACTCACCGAAGCCCGCCCCGACGGCGCCTTCTTCGGCGAGGACGGACTCACCGCGTTCCTCACCACCCGCCCCCGCACCCTCGCCGAGCAGCTGATCCGCGACCTCACCCACCTCATCACCGACTTCGACCCCCCACCCACCGACGACATCGCCCTCCTGGCGATCACCGTGCCCAACCTAAGTCCCCAGCACCCGGACGAACACGCACCCCAACGCCAACCACGCCAAGCCGGACCAGTTCCCCGGTAACCGCAGACAGGAATCCTCGAACCCGTCTGCTTCGCCGTCGGGCCTACCCGTCGTTGGTCATCGTGGCGTCCGCTCCCGACATCGGTCGGCACCACATGGCCGTGACCGCACTCGTAGTACCCGCAGACGATCCGATACCGGTGACACTGGTGGCTGCCAATTGGGAAGGTCACCGCGGGCCGCGAGGACATACACCGGACCGGCGGGTCACAACTAACCGGAAAAACCGAAGAGCAGCAGGCGCTGGTTTGCGGATCGCCGCCCGGCCGCCCTACTGGGATTTCGGCAGCCTGAACTTCCCGGCCTCGACTCCGCCGATGAACGCCTCCCATTCGCCCTGGTCGAAGACCAGGACGTACCCCTCTGGGTTCTGGCTGTCCCGCAAACCGACCGCGTTGCTGCTGAAGGACACCTCGACACACTGGTTGTCTGGCGGGTTACTCAGGGGCGACTTGTGCCATACGGCAAAGTTGGTGTCGAGGTGACGCTTGTGGGCATCTTGGATGTTCATCTGCTCCCTCGTACCCTTCCGATCTCAAGCCATATTCCAGCTACAACGACGAGGCGATGCCGAGCAATGCCCGCCGCGTCTGCTCGGGCCCGCTCGCTGCCGCCTTCTGGTGGTCCCAGAGAGTCAGATACCGCGCCGTCCGCTTGCTGTTGTCGACGTACTCGCCACCGTCATGCTGCTCAAGGTAGATGATGTCAACCGCGGGCTTCGTGTCATAGCCGAAGATCGTGTAGTCGTGTCCTTGGCCCATGTAGTAGCCAACGCCGAACGGCACGACTTGCAGCTCGACGTTCGGCCGGTCGATGGTCTCCACAAGCCGCTTAATCTGGGCCTTCATGACCGGACCACCCTCAGTCCTACGCAGCGCCGCCTCGTCGATGATGAACCAGAACTGCTGGTCGGCGTTCTCAAGTACACGCTGCCGAGCCAGTCGGTTGGCGGCGTACTTGTCGATCTCGTCGGCTGTCAGCGAGGGCCGCCATGCTCGGGCGTTCCTGCGCATGTAGTCCTCAGTCTGCAGCAGTCCTGGGATCACCAGAGCTTGGTAGGAGAAGTACCGGTTGCAACTCGGCTCCATGTCGACCAGCAACCGCAGGTACTGCCGGAACCTCGTGCTGAAGGCCCCGCGCTTCGTACGTCGGTTGCTCTCGGACTGAAGATCTCGCGTGTAGGCCCGGTCAGCCTCGTTGGCGGCATAGCGGTCGAGCAACGCATTCAGCTCGATCAGCTTGATCCCGCTCCCACCCTCGATGTGCGCGATCTTCTGCTGGGTGCATCCGAGGACGGCCGCCGCATCCTCCTGCGTGACCTCGGCGAGTTCCCGCAGCCGGGCCAGCTGATTGCCGAGGACGACCTTCATAACCGCCGGCGGCAACTGCAAGTGCTGCGTCACGGATTCCTTCACCTCCACAGAATGTCCGGTTGCGGAGCGTATCCACAATTCACCCATTCGGCCAGCTGGATAATCGGAGTACACAAGTTAATATCTAGATGCAACCTAGCCAGGTTACCAGGTAGCGAAGGGGTGCGGAGCGATGAGTACACAAGCTAACATCGCCGCTGCGACGGCCGCGGTTGCCCCCAGTGCCGTAGAAGCCCCCACGATGTCGTGGGGGTCTGGGTTGGCGATCGCAGCGGCACTCCTTCTCATGGTGGGCTGCGTGGCCGGAGCGGTGCCGGCTGGTGGTACTTCGGCGAGCAACGTCGGATCCGGCAGTGCTGCGAACAAGTCCCACCGAGCCGAGCCCCGAGGCACCGCAGACGACGCAAGCCGCCCTCGCCTCCCAGGGCGTCGACCTTCGCGTTGCCCGGCCACGCAGCCCCCCGGCACGCCGAGTGACTTTCTGACTCGACGGCTTACCGCCCACCAACGCTCACACGCCAAGCAGTCCTAGGACGCAGTGCAACCCGCGTTGCCTGACCTCCTGCCCAATTCAGAGGAGGTGGCTCGCCGTGACAACGTCGACCACTGGTGGTCCAGCTACACGCTCGGATTCGACTCCCGAGGAACGGTGCACCTTCTATCGCAACAAGTGTCGGCTTCCAGCCGTTGTCGATCCCGCGACGCAGCGCATCCTTTTGCCTGTCGGCGGACTCGTTGGCGCGATCACGATGCCGCTACACCTTGGTCGGCGTGTGCTCGCCGGCCTGCGGATCCGGATGCTGGCAGGCCCGGTCGTCGAACGGCCCCACATCCAGCGTTGGACCTTCATCACCGGCCCCGGCCACGACCTTGACGAAGTCGTCTCCGCTGATCTGCTCCGGCTCGGAGCATCGGTTGCTGCGCAAGGAGACAACCTCGTTCTGCCGACCCCCGAGGACGAAAGAATCGGACTGTGGCGCTGGGAGTGCGTCCCGCAGGCATCAGGTGGCGTCCCGCCGCAGTCTGCCGTGATCGCTACCACGAGAGCGATGGCGACTTCGACCGTGCAGTGACTGATCTGCTTGTCCTGCAGCAACCAAGAATTCCGGTGGTCCGGCCCAGACCCCCGACGTGGATCGGGCCACCGGTTCCCAACCCTCTCCCTGTATGCGAATCGAGGTGCACAGGTGGTTACTTGTCTGATCGATCGTCATAGCGAGCCGGATGGTTGGCGTTACCGTCTTCGACATACACCGAGCGTTCACTCGGGTGACCAGGGTGCTCGGCAAGCGGGACCCCAGGTCGTTAACTTGCGTGTTTTGGATTGCTTGCCGCCGCAAACAGAGGTTGATCTCCTTCCCGATACGAATAGGAAGGACGGCGAAGCATCCGCTACTACGCAGCTCGGCAACGGTGACGACCATCGGGACCCACAGTTGCTTGATGCTGTCCGGGGAGGAAACGTTGCGGCTTACGGCGAACTGTACAAGCTTCATGTCGGCGCGGCTCGCAACCTGGCTCGCCAGCTTGCCCAGTCGATGCCCGAGCGCGACGATCTGGTTTCAGAGGCATTCAGCAAGGTCCTCTACACGCTTCTCGGGGGCCGAGGGCCGGATTCAGCTTTCCGTGCCTACCTGTTCACGGCGTTGCGCCACACGGCATACGACAAGACGCGCAAGGCCCGGAAGGTGGAGCTGACCGAGGATGTAGAGATGACGGTGGGCCCAGTACAACTCAGCGTGCCGGACAGCAACCGGGTAATGGCCGGGTTCGAAAAGGATCTTGCAGCGGATGCGTTCAATCGGCTACCAGAACGATGGCAGACAGTGCTCTGGTTAACCGAGATTGAGGGTAAGACACCAGCTGAAGTGGCTTCCCGCCTTGGCCTGACAGCCAACGGTGTTTCGGCATTGGCATATCGGGCACGTGAAGGGCTTCGCCAGGCTTATCTACAAGCACACCTGGCAGAGCCCACGCTCCTCAGCTGCCATCCCACGGTCAGACGGCTTGGTGCCTGGACTCGGAACGGCCTGTCAAAGCGGGAGACTCAGCAGGTTCGTGAGCACCTCGCAAGGTGCGGCTCCTGCTGCCAGCAGTCGGTCGAGCTCTCCGAGATAAATACTGCCTTTCGCAGTCGAGCTGTAGCGTCAACCTCCCATTCCCGGCCCGCTGGGGCGATCCGACAGTCCAGAAGCGGGCAGATGCCATTGTCAAGGCAAGTCTCGTGCAGTTCGACTACCGCAAAGCTAGCGAGCTAGACGTATTGAGCAGGAACGGTACTGGGGGCAGCAGAGGAACGAGGTGTCAGCTCGTGCGCCGCGGCTGACTCCCGACGAGAAACAGATGATCATCGAGCTGCACCTGATCAAAGGTCGGCGGCCGGTAGCCGATGAACACCGCCATCGCCCGGCAAGTCGGCCGTACCCGTACGGCCGTGGAGAACACAGTTGAGCAGGCCGGCATTGCCCGGCATAGCAAGCCTTGGCTGACCACGAGGGAGAAGAAGCGCACTCTTGCGCTCTCCCAGACACGGACTGGCATCCGCTGGACCTCCACTGTAGAGATCAGCAAGATCACGGGACGTTACGAACATCTCCTCGTGGGAGGTTGCGCGGAGGACCGTTCAGAGACTACAGACTGGCGGCACCGCGACCGGCGGCCAGGATCAAGCTCGCGGCAGGTGTCGAGGTGTGCGCCCGCACCTCGGTGCACCAAGAGCGACATTCTGGTCGTGCCCTGGAGGGCGTCACATCAGCGGCTGGATGAGGAGCGCAGTGATCGCCCCGACAACAAGGAACGGGCCGAGGGCGACGTCGTTGCTCGGTTTCACTTGTCGTCGAGTGGCGCGGAGCGCGACAAGTGCTAAGGCCGCAGCGAGCCAGCCGAGCAGCGTCCCCGAAAGAACGGTCGACCACCCACTCCAGCCCAGTGCGAGGCCCAGTAGACCACCGAGCCGGAGATCGCCGCCGCCAAGTTGGCCGGGTCGAAGGAAGTAGAGCGTTCCGTAGAACGCGAGGAGCGTGAGCATGCCGGCTGCGGAGCGGATGAGCGGGTACGCGTCGCGGTTGATTACGGCGGCCAGGCCGAAGAGTGCGGCCAGGACGAGTCCGCTGGGCCAGATCAGCTTGGTGGGCAACTGGCGGAAATTCCAGTCCACCGCGGCGAGCAGGACACCGATACCGGCAAGCCACGAGTATGCGAACAGGTCAGGTTTCGCGCCTATGCGCCAGGCCAGTCCTGAGAACATCAGCGCGGTGACCACCTCCAGCAGGGCCGGCGGCGCCAGCCGCTCGCTCTCTGACGGGAGGATCGAGCCCCGCTGAACGCCGATACGTAGGGCGCTGGCAACGATGAGTCCAACGAGGCCCCAAGCAGCGATGCTGGCCGCGGTCACCGTGGAGCTCGTGTCGTTCGCTGGCGGTTCGCGGGAGTGACAGAACTCGACATGGTGTAGCCCCCGTAGGCCCCCCTGAATACGGCTGTCCGATGTCGCGAAACTACTAGTCAACGACAGTTGGACAGGCCGTCATTAGCCCGTTTGGGTGGATCTTGCTCGATTGTCCCTGTTCCGACACCTGTGTCCCTTCATAGGGACATTGCAGTCTCCTAGGGGGCGCCAGTAGATGTGGTGTGTACCACAGTAGGTCGAAAGAACTTTTCGCGGATCTGAGGGGGTACATGTGGTCGGGGGCAATGTAGACGGCCGCAACGGTCGGCGCAGGGTGGGACTGGCTCTTGTTGGACTCGTTGCGCTGACGTTGGCGGCCTGTAATTCGAACTCGTCTTCGGCGCCTGAGGGCACGGCTGGGGCGGTAATGCCGCCGTCAACGACCAGCGCTCCGCCGTCGTCGGTTTCTCCTGCGGACGCCGCGCGTCAGGAGGCGACGGCTGCCTACACGGGTATGTGGCGGCAGATGGCCAAGGCGGGCGAGACCGCGGATTGGCAGTCGTCCAAGCTTGCGAAATATGCGACCGGTGACGCGCTCGGGGTGATCAACCGGAGCCTGTACACCGATCACCTCAACGGTGTGGTGTCCAAGGGAGCGCCGACGAACAACCCTCAAGTATCCAGCGTGGAACCCACTGCGAATCCGACCACAGTCATGATCTCGGACTGCAGTGACAGCTCGAACTGGCTGAAGTACAAGGACGGCCAGTTGGTCAACGACACACCGGGCGGACAGCGCTCGATCACCGCGGAAGTCAAGAAGCAGCAGGACGGCACGTGGAGGGTCACCCGCTTCGCCGTGGAGGGGGTGGGCTCGTGTTGAAACGTTCAGGAGTTGTGATCGGTCTGTCCGCGGCCGTGCTGGTAGCGAGCGCACTGCCCGCGCTCGGAGACGACGGGTACGGGTTCACCGACTGCACCCAGTACCCCAACCCTGGTTGCGAACTCGGCGCAGGCAAGAATCCCCGACCTGGAACCGGCAACCAGGGCAACGGAAACAACAAGCCCAGCAACCCTGAACAGACCAACCCTGGCACCGGACAGGCCAACGCTAACGGGGACACGATCATTGGCGGCATTACCAACCTGGCCCAATGCGGCTACGAACGCACCAGCTACCAGGACCCACCTCCAGGAAGCGCGCAGCCGGCAGCCTTCCATGTGCCGCCCAAATCCCGCGCGGTCACCGCGGTGCCCGCTGCCTACCGGCCGCCGCAGGGTGAGCTCATCACCGCGCAGTTCGCGGTCGCGCAGCCGCGGTTTGCGCAAGCCCAGCCGCCGTCGGGTGCCTGGTACGTCTACAAGTGCACCGGGCCCGGTTTCCAAGATGCGCTGTACCGGCCGCCGGTCTGGATCGCCGACGGCCAGCCAGGCGGCTCGGCGCCGCTGCCATCACCTGCCGAACTCGCTGCACAGGCGCGGAACCAGCTGCGGTTGCCGGCCCCGAAGATCAAGGCGAACCCGGCCGGCGACCAACTCGTCAACCTGCCGACCTGGTTGTGGCTGGACCGCAGCAGCTGGGACGATGTCTCGGCCACCGCGTCCGTGCCGGGCGTGTCGGTGACCGCGGTCGCGAGGCCGACCTCGGTGACGTGGTCGATGGGTGACGGCGGCTCGGTGACCTGTAGCGGCCCTGGCTCGCCTTTCCCCGCTGCTGGTGATCCGAAGAGCGCCTCACCGGATTGCGGCTACACGTACAAGACGTCCTCGGCCGGGCAGCGCGCCGACGCGTTCCCGGTGGCCGCCACGGCGAACTGGACTGTGACCTGGTCGGGCGCGGGCCAGGGCGGCACGTTCCCGAACATGACGACCTCGGCGTCGGTGACGTTCCGCGTAGCGGAGAGCCAGGGAATCGCGACCGGCTGAACCGAAGCCTCCCGCCTCACGAGGGCGGGCGTGCACAACGAAACAACCCTGTTAAGAGCAAGGCACGTCGAACACCCGATTGACGCGTCGCGATGGCGTTATGCCTGAAGGAGGTCGGTGGTGACCACTACCGCAGGTTCGACCGGCACGGACACGACGGCGCAGAAACAGGCGACGCCGAACGCGTGGGCTGGCCGTGATGGCAAGACTCCTTCGCGCTTGAGCGGTAGCGGTCGGCGCCGCAGCGTGCCCTACCTGTTGCTCGGCGTCCTGCTGGTTCTGGTGTGCGCCGCCGGAGGTGTGTTCGCTGGAATGCAGTTGGGCAACCGGGAAAGCGTTCTCGCCTTGGCCCGTCCCGTCGCTGTAGGCCAGATCCTGACCCCGCAGGATCTCAAGCAGATCAGCATGGCGGCGGACTCCGGTATGGACGTGATGTCCGCATCGTCTGCGTCCACAGTGGTGGGACAGCCGGTCGCGTTCAGTCTGCCTGCCGGTTCGCTCGTGACTCAATCTGTCCTCGGTGCACCGCAGATTCCCGCGCAGGGTAGGGCAATTGCCGCTGTCGGGCTCAAGCCGGGCCAGTTCCCGCCGGATCTGTCGCCCGGTACCACCGTCGCGGTGCTCACCACACCAGAGCAGGGCACGACGACGGGAACGTCGACCGAGTCCGGGCAGACGTCGTCGTGGAACGCGGTGGTGACAGGTATAGCCACGCGTGAGGCCGAGCAGACCACAGTGGTGTCCCTGCAATTGTCCGAATCTGATGCTCGTGCGTTGGCTTCGGCTCCTGCGGGGCAACTGAGTCTGGTCGCGATCGCGGGAGGGGACCGCTGATGCTCATTGCCGTCTGTTCGCTCAAAGGATCGCCCGGCGCGACCACCTTGGCGACCGCGCTCGGCGCTTGGTGGCCGGGGCAGGAAAACCCGATCGTGGTCGAAGCCGACCCAGCTGGCGGTGACCTGATGGCCCGCTTCCGGCTGCCAGACACACCGGGCCTGGTGAGCTTGGCCGCCGCGGCACGAGGCCGTGGCGCAGCGGCCTCGACTCTGCTCGCCCAGCACACCCAGCTTCTCCCCGGTGGCCTGCGGGTGGTGGTCGGCCCGGTAGGTGCCGAACAAGCTCGCGCCGCCCTGGCGGTGCTGGCCTCGGGGCTGCCCTCGCCGCTACGGCAGACCGCCGACCAGCCGGAGACCACGGTCATCGCCGACTGTGGGCGGGTCGATCCGGACTCGCCCGTGTTCCCGATCATCCGCAGCGCGGATGCGATGCTGCTGGTCGCCCGCCCTCATGACGACGAGCTCGCGCACGTCGCGCTCAAGCTGCAGGCCGCCCAGCAGTGGTCGCGCCGCCCGTGCTTCGTCCTGGTCGGCGACGGCTACCCGACTGCGGAGGTCTCCCAGGCCCTGCGCATCCCGGTGATGGGGCGCGTGCCGCGGGATAACAGGGGCGCCGCCGCGCTGTGCGGCCAGGGCACCGGTCGACGTGGGCCGGACAAGTCCGCGCTCGGCCGCGCCGCCGCCAAGATCGCGCTCAACATTCACGCGCACTGGCGTGTGCCGGCCGGGAGTAACGGCACTCGTGCACCGCACCTGCGGGTGGCTGTTCCGGGTGAGCCGGTCTCGAGTGCGGCACTGCAACCGCTTGGGCCGCAGACCGGTAACGGAGCGACGTCATGACGCGGCCTGCCCTCGGCGACCCGCGCCTTACCATTTCAAACAACGGCACTGGCTCGAACCCGGTCGCTGCCCAGCCTCTGCCTGGACCGGCGGAGCTGCCTCACCGGCCCCCGGGTGAGGCAGCCGCGGTGGAGCGGCTGCGGCAGCACCTGCGCGACGAGTTGTCCATCCAGCTCAGTCAGCGCATCCGGGCCGACGAGACAGCGGGCCGCCCGCCGATGGACGCCCAGCAACGACGCCGGTTGGCCGAGGCGATCCTGACCGACGCGGCCGAGGCGCACGCGCGGGCTGAACTTCGCAACTCCGCCACCGGGGGGATGCTGGTGGCGCCCGAGGTCGAGCAGCGGCTGATCCGTCAGGTCCTCGACGAGGTCTTCGGTCTGGCCGGTCTGGAACCGCTGCTGGCCGACAGCGACATCGAGAACATCAACATCAACGGTGACCGCATTTTCGTCAAGTACGCCGACGGCCGACGCAACCGTTTGCCACCGGTCGTCGGCTCGGACACCGAGTTGATCGACCTGATCCGGGACCTGGCCACCCGGTCCGGGGTGGAGGAGCGCCGCTTCGACCGCGGCAGTCCGATCGTGAACTTCCAGCTGCCTGGTGGCGAGCGTGTCTCTGCGGTCATGGCGGTCACCGCGCGGCCGTCGGTGTCGATCCGCCGGCACCGGTTCGCCAAGGTCACCCTCGCCGAGCTGCGCGAGAACGGCACCATAGACGTTGCTCTGGAGAGCTTCCTGAAAGCCCTGGTGCGGGCCAAGCGCAACATCCTGGTCACCGGCGGCACGGCGATCGGCAAGACCACGCTGTTGCGCGGCCTGGCCTCGGCCATCCCGCTGTGGGAGCGACTGATCACGATCGAGGATGTTTTCGAGCTCGGCCTCGGCGAGGACGCCGACGCCCATCCGGACGTGGTGGCGCTGCAGGCTCGTGAACCGAACATCGAGGGCCAGGGCGAGATCTCCCTGTCGGACCTGGTGTGGCAGTCCCTGCGCATGTCGCCGGACCGGGTCATCGTCGGCGAGGTCCGCGGCCCGGAGGTCATTCCGCTGACCAACGCCATGTCCATGGGCAACGACGGCAGCATGGGCACCCTGCACAGCAGCTCCAGCCAGGGCGCGTTTACCAAGCTGGCCGCGTACGCCGTGCAGGGCCCCGAGCGGCTGCCGATGGAAGCGACCAATCTGCTGGTGGCCGCGGCGCTGCACTTCGTGGTGCACCTGGAGAAGCCCCGCGACGATCCCAGCAAGCGCGTGGTGTCCTCCATCCGCGAGGTCGTCGGTGCCGACGGCGCCCAGATCATCAGCAACGAGGTCTGGCGCCCCGGCCCGGACCTGCGCGCTGTCCCTGGTGCGCCGCTGCGTACCGACACCGTCGACGTGCTCGTCGAGGCGGGCTACGACCCGGACCTGTTCGAGCGGCGCGAAGGGTGGTGGACGCCATGACCGCGACTGCCGCTCTATTCGGCCTGCTCGGCGCGGGTGTGGCCGTCGGGGTCCTGCTCATCGTCGCCGGACTGCGCAGTCGACCCGCCCGCGAGGCGTCGCCGTCGCGGCTGAGCTCCTGGCTGGCCGCACGGCACGACCGCACCCAGGTCGGGTGGCTCGTCGTGGCCGTGCTCGCCGGCCTGGCCGTCGGCGCGGTCACCGGCTGGGTGGTCGCCGCCATCCTGACCGTCCTCGCGGTCGTCGGCCTGCCGCGGATTCTCGGCTCCAACGTCGACCACAAGCGCCACCTCGAACGCATCGAGGCGATCGCCGGCTGGACGGAGATGCTGCGCGACACCCTGGTCGCCGCGGCAGGTCTGGAACAGGCCATCCTCGCCACCGCCCCGGCCTGCCCCGAGGCGATCCGCGAGGAGATCACCGAGCTGGCCGTCCGGCTGGAACGCGGCGAACGCCTCGCGCCGTCGCTGCGCCACCTCGCCGACCAGCTCCGCGACCCGACTGCGGACCTGGTGATCTCCGCGCTCGTGCTGGCCGCCGAGCACCAGGCCCGCCAGCTGGCCGACCTGCTCGGCGAGCTCGCCAGCGAGGCGCGCGAGCAGGCGTCGATGCGGATGCGGGTCGAAGCCGGCCGCGCTCGCACTCGAACCAGTGTGCGCGTTATCGTGATTACCACGCTGTCTTTCGCGAGTGGTCTGGTGCTGCTCAACCGCGGCTACCTCGCCCCGTACGACTCCGCGTTCGGCCAGATCATGCTGCTGTTCGTCGGCGCGTTGTTCGCTGCCTCTTTTGCCTGGCTGGCAAGGATTGCGCGGCTGCGGGAGCCGGAGCGCTTCCTCACGGAACTGGCCACGATCCGGCCACACGATGCCGATGTGCACGTCGATGATCTGCTCACCGGGCAGGGAGCGTCGTCATGATCAGCGCGTTGCTGTGGGGCGCCGGGATCGGTGTCGGCTTGTGGGCGCTCGTGGTCTACGTGTTCCCGCCGAGGCCGCCGCTGCGCGCTCTGGTCGACCGGCTGCACGCGACCCCGGCGCCACCGCCGATCCTCACCGCGGACTCCGACGGCTGGGCCCTGCGCGTGGGCCGCCCATTCATCAAACCGTTGGCCGCGCTCGGGTTGCCCCACCGCACGCTGCGCAACGACCTCGCGGTCACCGGCAAGAGCATCGAACACCACCTGGCAGAGAAGGCCACGTTGGCGCTGACCGGGCTGCTGCTGCCGATCCTGATGCACCTCCTGCTCGTCGTGGCCGATGTCGGTCTCGGCTGGGAAATTCCCGCGGTCGCCAGTCTGCTGTTCGCGCTCGGGGGGTTCCTGCTGCCGGACATCAGCGTCCGGCAGGAAGCCGAACGGCGCCGCTCGACCTTCCGGCATGCGCTGTCGGCCTATCTGAACCTGATCCGGGTCCTGCTGGCCGGCGGCGCCGGAGTCGACGGCGCGCTGTCGGACGCGGTGAACATCGGCAAGGGGTGGGCGTTCCAACAGCTGCGCCGTGCGCTGGTCACCGCCAAACTGACCCGCACCACGCCGTGGTCCACCCTCGGTCAGCTCGGCACCGAACTCGACGTGCACCAGCTGTCCGAGCTGGCCGCCTCGGTCAGCCTCGCCGGCACCGAAGGTGCCCGCGTGCGCGCCAGCCTCGCGGCCAAGGCCGCGGCGCTGCGCACGCGCGAGCTCACCGACGCCGAAGGCGAAGCCCAGGCAGCCACCGAACGAATGAGCCTTCCCGTGGTGATGCTGTTCGGCGGATTCCTGATTTTCATCGGGTTCCCTGCACTCGCGAGCGTGCTGGGAGGTCTCTGAGTTCCACAAGAACTGTCCATACCGGACCCCGAACCATAGGGGAGAAGCTGATGTTCACCGAAGTTCAGATGCTCATCGCCCGCATCCGGGCCCAGCTGGAGCGGCTGCGCCACGACGAAGGTGGTTACTCGACCGAAGCGGTCGTGGTCACCGCTTTGCTGGCGGCGCTGGCCATCGCGGTCATCGCGATCATCGTCATCAAGGTCACCCAGAAAGCCAACGGGATCACCCTGTAGGCCGGTGACCACGATGCCTCGACGCCCCAGCCGACCCCGCACGCCGAACATGCGCGAGCGTCCACACCGGACATGCGCGCAGGCGGCGTTGCGCCGACTGCGGACGGATCAACGTGGCGCCGGCACGGTCGAACTCGTCATCGCCACGCCGCTGCTGTTGCTGCTGATCCTGCTGATCGCGCAGTTCGCCCTGTACATGCACGCCACCCACATCGCCCAAGCCGCAGCGTCCGAAGCACTGTCCGCGGCACGGGTGTACGGCGGCAGCTCCGCCGCGGGCAACACCGAGGGGCAACGAATCCTCACGCAACTGGGAAGTGGTCCGTTGCAAGGAACATCGGTCAACGTCCAGCGGGGACCGACCCAGGCATCCGTGACGGTGACCGGGACAGTGATCAACGTGATCCCGTTCGCGACCTTCACGGTTCACGCCGAAGCCGTTGGGCCCGTTGAGAAATTCACCCCGCCGACCGGCACCGGGACGGTGTCACCATGACCGCGGCCCACCGGTTCCCCACGTTCGCACCTTCGGCGTGCGGGCGAATCCGCGCGCTGCGCCGTGACGAACGGGGTTCCACCGCCGCCGAGCTCACTCTACTGACTCCGCTGCTGATCCTGCTGCTGTTGTTCGTCGTGTTCTGCGGCCGGCTCGCCGACACCAAGTTGCGGATCAACGACGTCGCGCACCAAGCCGCCCGTGCCGCCACCCTGGCCCGAACCCCATCGCAAGCCACTGCCAACGCCCAAGCCACAGCCAGCGCAGCACTGGCGTCCGCCGGGATCAGCTGCCAGTCGCTGTCGGTATCCACCGACACCCAGGGACTCAAGCCGGGTTCCACGGTGACCGTCACCGTCTCCTGCAGCGTCGGCCTCGGTGACCTGACCTCGCTCGGTGTGCCCGGCAGTCGGACGTTCCAATCCAGCTTCTCCTCCCCAGTCGATGTGTGGCGCGGCACCTCCCCGAACGCTCAAACGGGAGGTGTGCCATGAGGTTGACCGCATCGCTGCGCCGCCGAACGCGCCGGCTACGCAAGGACGAGGACGGTCGGGTGACCGCGTTCGTCGTCATCATCGCGCTCGCCGCGCTGCTGTTCGCCGGGCTCGTGCTCGACGGCGGACTCGCGCTGGCCGCCAAGGTCCGCGCGATGGGCGAGGCACAAGAAGCTGCGCGGGCCGGCGCCCAGGAAATCGACCTGACCGCCTACCGCGCCGACGGCACCCTGCGCCTGGTCCCGCACCAAGCCACCGCAGCCACTCACAGCTACCTCTCCGCCGCGGGCCACACCGGCACCGTGTCGGTCGCCGGCAACACGGTGAACGTGACCGTCAGCATCAACCAGCCCACCCAGCTGCTCGGACTGGTCAACATCGGCTCGATCACGGTCACCGCAACCGGGCAAGCCCAACCACAGCGCGGAATCTCCGACGTTTCCCTGGGGTTCGCGAATTCTGAAGTGGACAGTGATGGGAACTCAAGTGGTGGTGGCCGGTAATGAGGGTACTGGGATGCTTGGGTTCACGAACCGATGGCGGGAGCGTTGGTCGGTTCTGGTACTCAGGAGCGTGTTGTCGGCGTTGCGGCCTGTTTGCCGTGGTGTCAGCCTCGGGGTGCGTACATGATGACGGCGACACCGATGAGGCAGAGCAGGGCGCCGGTGATGTCGTAGCGGTCGGGGCGGTAGCCGTCGAGGGCCATGCCCCAGGCCAGCGAGCCCGCGACGAAGATGCCGCCGTAGGCGGCGAGGATGCGGCCGAAGTGTGCGTCGGGTTGCAGGGTGGCGACGAAGCCGTAGAGGCCGAGGGCGATAACGCCGGCACCGATCCAGATCCAGCCGCGGTGTTCGCGGACGCCTTGCCAGACGAGCCAGGCGCCGCCGATTTCGGCGAGCGCGGCCAGCACGAACAGTGCAATCGACTTCAGGACGAGCACGAGCAACCTTTCCGAATGTTGCGTGGTGGCGCGGCGTGGCAGGGTGGCGGTTCAGCCGGGAGCGCCGAAGAGGTCGGCAAGCAGGGGGGCGGCGTCGTCGGGGGCGTGCACGTCAAACTGCAGCTCGCCTGCGGACAGGTGCAGCGTGAAGGTGAAGAAGGCGCAGCATTGCTGTTCGGCTGCAGCGAGGGCGGCGACTTCGCCTGCGGTGTGCGCGGGCAGGTGGAAGCGCAAGCCGCCGTCGATGGGGTCTCGGCGGTGGGCGTGGTCCAGCAGTTCGTGCCACTGCTGGGCTCGTTCGGCTTGATCGCTGCCGTTGAGCGTGCAGGCAATCGGTGCGGGCGTGGCCCCGTTGTCGCCGGTGTTGTCGGTAGCGGGGCGCGGTGGGCTCAGTTTGATGGGCGTGGGTTGTGGGTCGTGTTGGTGGTGCAGGAACCCGCAGCCGGGGTCGCAGCGGCCGGGTCGGGGCGGACCGTCGATCTCGGTCAGGGCCTGGCGCAGCCGCTCGGTGAAGGCGTCGAGTTCGGTGGCGCGTTGTTCGGCCTCGGCAATGCGGGCCGCGAGCATGGGGCGCAGCCGGTGTCGGACGTCGGTGCACAGGCCGTCTTCCCAGACCTGCAGCAGGTCGCGGATCTCCTCCAGGGGCAGGCCGAGTCGTTTGCCGGAGCTGATGAAGCCCAGCCGTTCGATGGCGTCGTCGCCGTAGAGTCGGTAGCCCGACTCGGACCGCTGGGCGGGCAGCAGTCCGGCTTGTTCGTAGAACCGCAGCGTGGTCGGGCGCACCCCGGCCCGCTCGGCCAGTTGAGAGATCCGATAGGTCGTCACACTCCGACGGTAAACCTTCGAGTCGACTCGAAGGTCAAGCTGTTGCCGCTGAGCACACAGGCCGTCGAGCTAGGCGTGTCGATCGCTGGTCGGCAGATCGGGAGGGTCGAGGACGACCGTGTAGCGCTCGGCGCCACCGACGGACAGGCCGAACAGGTCGCACAGGCGGCGGATATCGCCTCTGGTGGCGTGAACTTCGTGCAGGATGCGGTCTTCGCGCAGGGCCTGGGTGGACAAGCCCAGGCGGTGGGCCAGCCACTCGATCTGGACGGGGCGGGTGTGGTTGGCGCTGCGGTAGTGGATGAACAGGTGCGGGTTGGCGGTGGCGGGCCAGCGGGCAGAGCGGTAGTCGAGGTAGGCGCCCAGCCGCTGGCGTACCGGGCCGGCGAGCGGGATGGTGCGATCTCCGGCCTGCAGGTGGCCGTCGTGGACGTCGGTGAGCTGCAGGTTGCGCAGTTGCTGGGAAGACAGGGCGTGGAAGGCCACCAGCGCGGCGATCGCCGCCCGGGTGGTGTCCTCGCTGCACAGCGCCTCGCGGATGTCGTCGACCGGGGTGGGCAGGGGGATGCGGCCTGGTCCTCGACCGAGCGGGATACGCGCGGTCGGGTTGACGAACACGCGCTTGTGGGCTTTGAGCAGCCGGAAGATCGAGCGCAGCCCTTGGAGCATGGTGTGGCGGGGTGTGCCGGAGGTGGGCAGGATCGCGAGAACGTCATCGCGGGTGATCTCTCGGAGATGTTCGTGCCCGCGCACCGCCCAGGTTTGCAGTGCGGGCAGGGCCCATCGCAGTTTGGCCTGGATCGTGCGGGCCGCGCGGGGAATGCTGCGGGGTGGGCTGGTGTGGCCGTGGCGCATCACGTCGAACCACCACCGCAGGTCGGTCACCATCTCGTCGGGCAGGCCGGTGGTTTTGGCGGTGAACCAGCGTTCGATGGTCGGGACGCGGTCGTCGTGGAGGAATCCGTGGGCGGCCAGGACGTCGAGGATGGGGCGGACCGGACCATCGATGACGGACAGGGTGGCGACATCGCTGGCGTTGGTGGCCGCGCCGGGAGTGTCCTGCAGCCCCAGCAGGATGTGCAGGCCCGTCCGGGTGCGGGTGGCGACCTTGGAGTCCCAGCCATGCCGGGCGGCGTGTTCGGTGACGCACTCGTCGAGGTAGGCCGCAAGTCCTGGATCGGACGGGGCCGGAAAGCCGCGTGCATTCCCGGCATGCAGGTCGCGGGGCAGGGTGAAGGCAACCAGTTGCTGATGGCGTATCGGACAACGGGCGGGCAGCGGCCATGGTCTCTGCCGCCGGCGTTGGTCGGCCGCAGCGGCGCGAGCGGCGCGGACACCGAGCCCGGTGAACATGTCGGCGAAGTACAGCTGGTGCCCCCAGCGCCAAATGTGCTCGGCCTGGTCGGCATGGGTGCTGCTCGGCAGCCAGAGTGCCTGTTTACGGCACAGCCGGCACAGGCCGTTGGCGTTGACATGGCTCATCCGTGCGCAGATGACGCAGTCGGCACGGTCGGGGTGGTGGCGTCGCCAGCCGCGGCATCCTTCGCACAGCCAGGCGTTGCCGCGTCGGGTGCCCCACGCGTGGCAGTCCGGGCACGAATCCACCGTCAACGGCGAGAACCGGTGACAGCGCACACACAACCCGGCGGTGTAGTAGTCGCTGGTCGAGCCGCACTTCAGGCACGGTGGCGCAATCCCCGGGCCGCCGGGCTGGCAGGGGTAGCAGAAGTCCGACTGGGCCGTCTTGACCGGGCGTTGCCCGCAGCGAGTGCACGGCCGTGGCGTGGTCGTGGTGTTCGTGCGCATCGCGTCGAAGATGGTCCACTGCAGCACTTTCCGTGGCGGTGCGCCGGTGGCGGCGAACCGCGCGGTCGGCCCGGGCCGCAGCCCCGGCGGGCCAGGCCGAGTCGCCCGTCCCGCCCGGCTGCGGAACAGATCGGCGAAGAACAGCTGGTGCCCATGGCAGATCGCGGCGGCGAGATCGTCGGTGCCGACCAGGTCGGCTTGTCGCCAGCACAGTCGACACGCGCCCCAATTCGGGTCGAGGGCCACGCGCCGCCCGCAGGCGACACAGTCACCGAGCGGGCGGCGCTGTCGCCACGCGTGGCAGCCCTGGCACAGCCATTTACGAGTGCGGGTCGCGCCCCAGGCGTAGCAGTCCTCGCACGAGTCGATGGTCAGCGGGGAGAACCGGTGGCAGCGGGCGCACAGGCCCGCGCTGTAGTAATTCTCGGTCGCTCCGCAGCGCTGACACGGCGGGGGCGTCACCGGCCCGCCGGGCTGGCAGGTGCAGCAGTAGTCGACATGGCGGTGCTTGACCGGGCGAGTCCGGCATACGCTGCACAAGCGCGGCCATGGCCGGCCACTCACGCCGGCGGCACAGACCGGTGCCGACCGAACCGGGGCGTGACCACTGCCCCTCCCGTGGCCTCGGCCGTCTTCTGCGGCCTGCGGGCGGCCACCTTGTCCGGTTCCCGGATCAGTAGCTCGGTCGGTTCACACTCCAGCACCGCGCAGATCACATCGAGGTCATCCAGCCGGATCGTGGTCGGCGTGCCGGTCCACAAGGCTGACATCTTGCCCGCACTGATCTCCAACCCAGCCTCGGCCAACCGGCGGCGCATCTCCGTGGACTTCCAGATACCCGCCTCAGCTGCTTTCATCCGCAGATTCCACCGCATCAGCACACCTCCGCTACTGCATGAGCCGGGAGGCCACCCGCTGGTTGGCCGTCTCCCAAGCATGTTCGATGTGGTTGGCGTGGACATGGATGTAGCGCGTCGTCGTCGACAACCATTCGTGACCCAGAATCTCTTGTATCGCTTTGAGATCCATGCCTCGCTCGTACAGCGACGAGGCGCAGAAGTGCCGCAAACCGTGCGGTGTCAACCGACCCACCCATACTGGAAGCCACCGGTCGACAGCATCCGCCAGGCTGGAACGCAATGCGTCATCGCCGATCCGCACACATCGCCCGGTGTCGCGGTCGCGGCGCTCACTCGGCAGCAGTGGGGCATCCGGATCAGACCAATCCGGACCGAACTGGTGGCGCACATCGGTCAGCCACCACTCCATCAAAGCGTCGACCTCTTCGATCGCGGGTACCAGACGAGGTTTGTGCCCACGCCCTCGGCTGCCCTTGCCGAACCGGACATGCAACTTGCCCCGTTCACCCAGATCGGGCCGCCAGTCGCGAATGTCAAGCATCAGCGACTCCGTGATCCGCAAACCCGCCCGACGCCACAACGAGGCCGCCATGTAGTCACGTGCCGCCGGCAAGAACTTCCGGGCATGCGGCAACGCCTCACGCCACGCGCCAAACAGTACCTCGACCTCCTGCTGCCCAGGTGGCACCCGCACAGCGACGTAGTCCGGCTTGGACGGACGGTTGAACTCATCCACCGGCTGCTCGAGAACATGACCGGTCAGCGCGTGGATGTCTCCCTGGTAGCGCGCCACGAGGAACTCGAAGAACGCCGTCAGCGTCCCCGCCTTGCTGTACACCGTGGACGCCGCCCGGCCACGCCTGCGCTGGTCAGCCAAGAACCGATCAACATCCTCAGCGCGAGTCGTCCACACCGGTCGGCCAGTGAAGCGCACGAACTCGAACACCACCGACCGATACGACCCCACCACACCGTCCGTCACACCGGCGCCGACCTGCGCCAGAGCGAACTGATCCACCAACTCCTGCTCAAAGTCCTCGAACTCTGCGGCAGTGCGCAATCGCCGCGCGGCCCCCAACGACCGCACCTCAGCCAACGCCACGGACACCCCTGTTCAATCGGAGAACGAATGTGTCAACAACATCGGCATCTCGTCGAGAATCTCGACCATCAATCGGATTCTCCACACCAACGAGTGAACCCACTCCCACCAGGACAAGCGCCCGACCTGGCGCTAATGGTCCCCAACGAACCCACGGCAGTTCAGGCAGTACTCCCATGACCACCCTCACACGCTCGTACCCAACTCAGTGCCACAACGGGGAAGGAGACCAGGATGGCGACGACTGAAGAGATCGAACGCCGCGTCGAGGAAGCGGACGCGGCCCGCAGCGCGAAGAGGGCCGCTGCGGCCAAGCGCGTCGGTGAGCTCGCACAGCTGCGGGCAGAAGTGGCCGAGAAACTCGGCGACATCGAGCGAGAGCTCGGTGACGTTCTCGCCGAGTCCAGTGACGTCATCGGCGTCGACGAGCTGGCCAAGTTCACCGACGTACCGGCCGCCGACCTCACCCAGTGGCTCAACGGCCGGAAAGCAACTCGCCCCAAGCGCAAACGGTCCACCGCCAGCGCGCCAACCACCAAGAGCGACGCGAGCGGGCCACAGACCACAGCGAAGACACCGCCGGCCAGCCAGACGTCCGCATCACCCGAAGTCGGCGGGCCTCGCAGCGGCGCGACGGACACGTCCAGCCGGGTTCCCGCGGCGGTGACGTGACATCGCCGCTCCGGCTCGTTCACCGTCCGCCGCTGTCTCGGGTGGCGACCGCGGAGTCGTAAACCTGCACGTTCCAAGGAATTGAGCACGTCGTGACCGCACACTCGCACTTCTCTCGCCGGAAGCCGATACGGCCGAGCACAGGACGCCATGCCGGGTGGGCGCTGGCCGCCAGCCTGCGGTTCGTGCGCGGTCTGCTCGCGTTCGTCGTCCTGCTCGCCCTCGTGGCGGGTCTGCCTTGGGCCTTGGTGCACTTCGTGAGTTGGCCGCTGCCCGACCACGTGCCGACCTGGGACGAGATCCAGGCGACGCTGCTCAACCCGATGAGCGCGCAATTCCTTCTCAACACCTTGGCGGTGCTGTGCTGGATCGTCTGGTTCTTCTTCGCGCTTGACGTCCTGCGCGGCACCATCGACGCGGCGCGCGGGATCACCTGGCCGCAGGTCCGCCCACCCGGCCCGCTGCACGGGCTGGCCGCGGCCCTGATCGGCACCATCGTGCTGACCTTGCTCGCCAACCGGACCCCGTACACGGCTCCCACCCCGACCACCGCGGACCTGACCGCCGATATCACGCCGGTCGCGGTCGTCGCACCGCTGACCCCAAGACCAGCCACCCAGGCCGCGGCTCCGCAGGCGGCCGTCGTCCCGGCGACCACGTTGGTGGTCGATCGGGCAGCGCCGGCCCCGCCGGGCATGGTCCAGGTCACCGAGGAGGTCCGGCTCCCGCACGACGGGATCTACGACAGCCTGTGGCGGGTCGCCGAACGCATCTACGGTCCCGGCGGCGGCAGCCGCTGGCCCGATTTGTTCCAGCTCAACCGTGGTGTGGAGCAGCCCGACGGCCGCGCGCTGACCAAGCCCAACCTCGTGCGCCCCGGCTGGAAGATCACCGCCTACGTCCCTGCCCCACCCGAACAGCATCCCCCCCGGCGAGCAGCAGCCGCAGGTGCCGCCCCAGCAACCACCACCTCCGACGAGCACCGCGCCGACCACTCCACCGTCAACACAGCCCGCACCGGACACGACCCCGGCGCCGGCCCCGCCGGACGAGGCCGGCGAGCACCGCGAAGACCAGGCCGAACCAGGGCTGGACCTGCTGACCGACGTGTTTGTCAGCCTCGGCCTCGCCGGAGCCATCACTGCGGCCATGGTGTCGGCCCGGATGTGGCGCCGACGACACTACCGCATCGGCAGCGGCGACCGCGCCGACCTGCAGCGCCCGATCGCGCCCGTGGTCCGCGCACTTCGGGCCGCGTACGACCAGGAAGACGACAGTGACCGCAGGCCCGGTGAGGACGTGGAGTTCGTCGACCTCGCGCCAGCCCCACCGCGGATCCACATCACCGCGGCCGGGGCCCTGGAACCCGACGACAAACCAGTCCCAGTCCCGGCGAGGGTCGGCGTGCGGGGCGGTCGCGAACTCGCCTTGAACCTCGCCAGCACCCGCGGTCTTGGCCTCGCCGGCCCCGGCGCGCCCGCCGCTGCTCGCGCGCTACTGCTGCACCTGCTCACCGAACATCAGCCCGGCGAGGGCATCCACGTGCTCGTGCCCGCCGACGACCTGCACCTCGTCTTCGATGGCGCCGACGTCGAGAGCCTGCCGTCCACCGTCCACGTCGTCGCCACGCTCGACGCCGCTCTCGACGAGATGGAAGCGGCCCTGCTCACCCGCACGCGCCATGCCATCGAGGAGACCGATTCCCAGCCCACGCCGGCCTCGCTCGTGCTGCTCGCCAGTCCTGCACCTCACGCCGAACGGCGCCTGCAAGCCGTGCTCGACAACGGCTCGCCCCTCGGCCTGGCTGGTGTGCTCCTCGGCCAGTGGCGCCCCGGTGCGACCGTGCGCGTCCGCCACGACGGCACCGTCAGCGCGACCAGCCCCGGTTTCGGCGACGCCCTCGCCGACACACGCCTGTTCAGCCTGCCCGCCACCGACACCACCGAGTTGCTTGCTGTGCTCCGGGACGCCGAAGGCCCCGCCGACCTGACAACACACGACTACGCAACCAGTGGCCTCACCGGCGACGAGCACACACCGCCTGCGGACGATCACGACGTCGTACCCACCCCACCCGTCCCCGAGCAACGCTCGGTCGACGAGATGACCCAGCTCGAATCCACCCGCCCGCTAGAACAAGAAGCCGGCGAGCAGCCCCCACCGAGCCCGAGCCTGCAGCTGCTGGACGTCCAGCCCATCCCCGTGGATGTCCAGCCGACGAGCCCGACCTCAGCCAGCCGGGATGACACCGAGGACCGCCGCACGGCCGCCGAGGACGTCAAGCCAGCCGCCGATCAGGCACCGGCCGCCGAGGAATCTCTGCAGCCGAAGAACGGTCACGGCGCAGCATCACAGCGCCCGCTGGTCGTGCGCGTGCTGGGACGCCTGCACCTGACGCTGCACGACGACGAGGGAGACCGTGTGCTCAGCGGCGTGCTGACGCCGAAGCAACGGGAAGTGCTCGTCTACCTCGCGCTGCACCCCCACGGCGTCCGCCGCGAAGTCCTCAACGAGGCCGTCTGGCCCGACAGCCGTCCGCCACGGCCGTACAACTCGTTCCACAACACCCTGTCCATGTTGCGCCGCGCGCTCACAGACGCCACCGACGGCAGGATCAACAACCTCGTCCTCAACAACGATGGCCGCTACCAGCTCAACGACGAACTCGTCGTCGACTACTGGCAACTCCAGCACGCCCTACAGGCACCACGCCCCACCGACACCGAGGCCCAGGCTCAGCTGCACGACGCCGTCGAGCTCTACCAGAGCGACCTCGCCGAGGACCTACTCGTGCCCTGGATCGAACCGTTCCGCGAGGCCACCCGACGCGACGTCCTGGACGCGCTCGGCGCCCTGATCCGCGCTCACGGCGACAGCGATCCAGAAACCATGCTCACACTGCTGGAACGCACCCGGAAGCTCGACCGCTACAACGAGGGCGTCTACCGCGACATCATCCGCACCCAAGCCCGTCTCGACCAGTACGCCGCCATCCCACGTACCCTCGCGCTGCTGACCACCACACTGGACGAGATCGGCCAACGCCCCAGCCCCGACACGCTCAACCTCGCCGACTTCCTCCAACGCCGCGGCAGCACCCGGAAGCCGATCTCCACCGACAACGCCGCGGCCAGCTGAACCGCATCCGACAGCGCAGCGATGCCTCAGTCGGGCTGATCGTCGTCATCCTGCGACGACTCGCCATCGTCCGGCGCCTTCTGCAAGCGCTCGATCAGATCGAGGTTCTCTTCCGCCCAGTCGATCAGAGGCCGCGCCCGGACCAGTAAATCCGCGGCGGCAGGAGTCAGCGAGTACACCACCGACCGCGGAAACGTCCGCTCCTCGACCCGATCCACCAGACCGGCGGTCTCCATCCGCCGCAACGTCCGGCCCAACGCCCGGCTCTGAATCCTGCGAACCGTCCCGGTCCACGGATCGAACGTCGTCATTTCCTGAATGGCGGTATGGAGCTCGCTGTAATGCAGCGGACCTGCACTCAACGCCACCAAAATGTGCGTGATCCATTCCCCGTTCAGCACGTGGCGGAGATCCCGCGACCGCGCCAGGTACCTAGCGTCCCCCGTTACCATGTACACCCCCCATAATCGTTCGTGACGGCCCGCCTACACCCCGCCCCCGCGGCACAGGCGACCCTGATATTCAAAAATGAGAATCGCCTCCTTTCTGGCCAGAAGGCGTATAATCGTCTCCGCCATCGGCCACCTCGGTTGATCAGTGTCAAGGTTGTCAACGCTACGTCAAACGGGGTACCCCGTGCAGGGTATTTCTACTTAGGACGAACAGGCGTCACCACATCGAGTGACCAACTAGTAGATCAACAGCACGGTCAGTGATCCTCTTGTAGCGTCCTGGCCACCTACCCGGCGACGGTCCGATTCAGCTGCCTGCTAGAGCGGTAGCCCTCCAACCCTGCGAAGTGCCTGGTTACGCAGTCCGCGGGGGCTACCGATGTAACGCCCGACTCGGTGGCCGGCAGGCACATGAACAGTCGATTTGGGTGGGGGGTCACCTGCCGTTACTCGTGACCCCGTGGTCACCCTGGCTGCGTTGCTCACCACCCGGTCCGTACCCCACTTCCCGCTGTTTGATGGCCATGCATTGGCCCGACTCTCGCTGCTCCGCTGCTCGGTCGCATCCCCTGTCGCGCATTCGCCGCTGATCAACTCCGTCCGAATCTGACACTTTGTATCAATTCGCGGCCGATTGTCGCTTGCGCTTGACAATCACAATTTCGACCGCATGTCAATACTCAAACTTGGTTTGAGTTCTCTCGGGTTGAATCGCATGAGCTGAAATGAGGACTAGACGCGCTCGCGATTACCATTTCTCGGCATTTCGCCATTCATAAACCCAGAAAAGCAAGAGATGAGCTGTCCGCTCCGCTGGGCGTCGCCGTGCCTTGCCGCTGTCGGCTCTTCTATGCCCGGTTTGGACAGTCACCCCGAGGGGGCGCGGCTGACTCTGCGCAGCTCTGACCCAGCGACTTTGCGCCACGAGGTAACGGAACGGTAACGACGAGTCCTCTTGGGCTTGCAAAGTGTGGACTCAGGGTGTGTACTTCTACATGTCGACTCCACGCCAAGAAGTCAACGGAACGAATCGAGAGGGTGAGGACCAGGGCACGGCGTCCCTGCGAGCTCTCCGATTCGGTCAGTACCTCCTTCCGGGTGTCGAGATGACAGTAGTCCCGTAAAGCGCGGGCAACGGCTTGGGCCGTGCGGACAGCAGCGAAACCGTGCAGAGCAGCGTGAAGAACGACGCGTAGCCAAACGCGCATTTCTAATCTGGAGTGCGTAGTAACTGCGCTTGCAGCTTCGCGACGTAAAGCTCTTGCTATAGAGCGGAGAAGCGCGCATAAATGGCATGCCTGCCACAGGTATGTCCCCAAGATAAGTCAATGGTGGTCTAGCACCGAAAAACGTCGCAATGTGTAGGCGTTCGGGGTTGTTTTAGGCGGTTGCCGACATTGGGTTTCTCTGGCTTGAGAGCGTCGCTCTCGCCTGCCCATAGCACGCCAAACCCTTACGGGCATGGTTCCTGGCATTGTGCGCTAGACATAACGGCTTATCCCAACAGTGTTTTAGAGATTCAGGGAATGTGCCATCGAAACGCGCAACCCTCACCCGTGAGCAGTGCCGTATTGCCCGGATACCAGGATGTGTCCCTTTTGCGGAGATCTCACAAGGGCGAGGGTTGCGCGCCTCGATGCCAGTTCACAACTGGCCTGAATCGCTGCCAGTCAACCACTTTCGTATACGAAATGGAGTACCGCCATGACTATGTCTCTGATCGATTGGTCCGCCCGTATTAGCGCGATGGCGGACGCTCTGTCCGTTCCGGACGGCGGTTTTTCTGTCAAACCTGACGACGGTTCGGACGTCCGTACCGGCTATGCGGTTGCCGTTCATCCGGAACACGAACGCGTTTTCGACGGTACCGTGACCAGCAACGACCTAAACGAGTACATCGCGCGAGCGAAAGACGCTCTTTCGCTGCGCGGTCGCGTTCTCGGCGGATGGCGCGACCCTGCGACCGGTCGCGTCTACCTGGACGTTTCCGTCGTGACCGCGGACCTGTCCGAGGCAGTGACCCTCGCGCAGGAAACCGCCCAGCTCGCCATTTTCGATTTTTCCGCTATGGAATCCATTCCGGTCACGGTCGCGGCATGAGTCAAGGAGTGAAACCGATGAGTGCAGTCATCGTCATGATCAGTGACGGACAAGCGCGACGCATCGCTTTCGAGTGGCATAGCGGTATGTCGTCCGCTCTGTATTCCCTCGCGTCATCGGGCGCGATTGACCTTGACCGCGTGCGGGATGAGATCTCCCGTGAGCTGTGGAAACTGGACGTCGGAGAAGTGCGACGCGAATTGCTCGCATTGGACAAATACGTACGAACGGCCGGCGCGCGTCCCGTGCAATCGGGATGGTCCCGCTTGTGGGACGACTCGCCGGTAAGCGTGAATCACACCTAAGAGGACTGAATTGTCATGCCTGCCCCCAGTGATCACCCATGGTTCCGGGCGCACCCCGTGAGCCACGAAAACATCGTGTGGCACTGGGAACAGGCCACATCCGACGAAATCGCGCAAGGAATGCGCTGGTATGCCGATGCTCACCACGTGGCAACCGCCATCGGGAACGATGACGCTCATCTCGGCGCCGGAATGCTCGCGATTTACTCACCGCAACAGGGATGGATCGGCAACGTCCTTAATGCCGCTCGCGTACTGCGCGAGCGTAAGGGAATCGGCGGGCCCGGTTCCGGAATGTTCGCCACGACCGGCCAGAAACGCGCCGCGGATCGGCTACTCAAGGGCGAACGGTATGAGGACATCCTCAACGGTCCGAAAATCCGCGACTTTGCCCACCTGATCGAGTTCGGCGGAGATCAAGACTCGGATGACCCGCATGTGGTGATCGATCGACACGCGCTCTCGGTGGCGCACGGTCGCGCGCTCACCTCCGAGGAGTACGACTCCGCGCCGGTCAACGGGTTCCGCCGCAAGGACGGATCGATTTCCCGTCGGCAGTACGACCACGTGGTCAGCCTGTACCGCCGTGCCGCGGACCTGATCTCCACACGCACGGGAGAGCGGATCTCGGCGCACCAGGTCCAGGCCGTGACCTGGTTGGTCCGTCAACGGCTCAACCAGGAAGCCGAACAACGGCGCGGCCCCAACCGGCTGGACAAGGGACGCAACCAGGCTCGCGCGAATTCCGAACGCGCATGGAACGAATTCCGCACCGTGTTCCTGCCCGACCTAGCCACGTGCCCCGGTACGGGCTACCAGTCAGCCGCCTAAAGCATCCCGAGTGAGGTCACGATGACTGACACACAACACCGTTCGATTCCGACAACCGTGATTCGGATCGGTGATCTCATATTCCTGGACAGTTTCTCCGGACTCGTACCGGCCAAGGTGAGCGGGTACACCCCGCGCGGCGAAATCGCCGTGTTGGTGACCGCCACGCGCGGCGCCTACCGCCGTGGCGAACACACCACATTCACCCCGAGCGGTTGTGTTCCGCGCGCACACGTGCGCGTGCGTTGCGGACAGTTCCGCATCTTCGGTGCGTGGACCTTTGGCGGGCTGCGCGACGAATTCCAACCGCGCTGGGCCTGAAACCCGCGCACCTTCCCTCGTCCTACCGGTCAACGCCAAGGGAGGCGACATGTCCACCGACACGGACACGGCCAACGTCGTTAAGCTCCACTTTCAGTACGCCCAAAACGGCTACGTCATGACAGACGACACGTACGGCGAACAGGACGCCGATAGCGCGGTCGCGTTCACTCGTGACGGGTGTGCGTTCGTCGCCTGCGAGCGGGCACCGCGCGGACGTTGGCGTATCGAGTCCACCGACGGCGAAGCCGGTCCGGTGCCGCTGTCCGCCTATCGGTACCGACTTTCGGACCTGGCGGACGCTGCGGAGTACGTCGCCAAGAAGTGCGGCGCCACGGTCCGCCGAGTCGATTCCTGGATCTAGCGCAATCGTCCAGCGCATCCCGAAATTTCACTGATAGTCAGCCGCGTGTCTCGGCGCCCGTTCATACGGGCGCCGCGCAGCTCTCACCCGCACGCAATGGTTGCAACGGCTCTGCTTTCCGTTGCGGATTGTTCGACTCATCCGCGCGCACGTCATCACCACCGTTTCCCGAATCAGTAAAGGAGTTCAACCATGTTCGTGTACGGCGTGTCCATCACCGATATTCACAGCGTCGTACGCGACGTGTCCAGCGCGCTCTACGACGGAAACATAACCACGCACACGGGTGAGGATCGCAGCAACCGCGCCGGACCCCGCGCCACGTTCACCCTTCGCACCACCGACACAGCGGGTTCCGGCGCCAAGGGAAGCGCGTCCGCGTTCGGCAAGGGCACCGGCCCGAACGGCAGGCGCAGCACCATTTCCGCGTGCTGGCACGCCCACTACGACGTGCTGGCTGAGTTGTTCGCCCGATTCCCGGCCGCCCGCGTGGTGACCGCGATCGCCACCTATACCGCGCCCACGTTCCGGGAACGCGCGTTGGCCACCGCCTGCCTGAATGTCGGAAGCCAGTTGTACCCGGTGACCGCGCCGGACTGCTGCGAATGCGATCACACCGGTTACGTCGACACCTTCGACCAGGTCGCCGGCACCGGTTACGTCGACGACTCCTACTGGATGCCGTCCGGCGACGCGATGCGCCCGAACACGGACGTCGACTACTTCCTTGATCAGCTCGACCGCGTGCTCGCAGAACAGTGACGCCCTTTTCCCATCACCTCCGCACATTCACGCAATTCGACCGACGAAAGCGAGCACCCACGCTGACCACAGGCCACTCGACCACCCTGGACGCTCTGCGCGCGGAGCTCGACCGGGAACGCGCACGGGCCGACTCCTTGGAGACGGTGAACCGTGTGCAGGCCGGCAGCCTCACCAGCCTGGCCAGGCTCGCGGAGGAACTCCGCTGCCAGGTTGCCGACCTGCACGACGACGCGCTGAGCTCGAACCCGATGCCTGTACAGGGCCTGCGCAACGTCACCGGCCGCATGGACGGCTTGGCGACGACCTTGAGCCGCGCGGCACGCGGCTACTCCGGCGCCCGGACCACGGACATGATCTACCCGACCGTGGACGACGACCTCCGCGCACACGGGTGGACGCCCCGACCGGACCGGGGCCTGGACGGCGTGTTGCCACCGATCCCGATCACCGAGCTGGGCGACCGGCGCGGCTATGCGCGCGGCTGGCATCGCGGCCCGCAATGGATCACGTTGTGGTTCACCGGGCCGTGCGCACTGGCCTACGCGGACAGCAGCGACCACGGCCGGCTCACCGACGTCGACGGCGTACGTGCCGTGATCACCTCCCGCCGGCCGTTGTCCGCGGACGCACTGGCCGAATGGGTCGCGGCCCGGCAGCAGGCGCACACGGTGCCGTTCGATGCCCCGTACGTCCGGGTGTTCGCGCACCTGCGGTCGTCCTGGGGTGGGGGCCTGGTCGTCGATGATCGGTGCGACGAACACGGCGCCCCCGCGCCCGAGGGGCCCGGTAAGCGCTCCGTGTGGGCCTGCCCGAGCGACCCCGATTTCCGGCTCTACGTCTGGGGAATCGGCAACCAACCGGCCCACGTCCGCTACTGGGCCGGGCCCGTGGTCGACATGGCCCACCTGGTCCAGATCACCGGCCACTGCCGCTGACCTCAGCCCCTTTCCGCACCCGCCGACCGACCGTCCGTCGACGGTCGGCCGGCGCCTCGTCGTGCGCCGGTTACCGCCACACCTCACCACCAAGTCGGCCGGCTCGGCTCGGACTGGCTCGTCGACCAGCAACCCCACGGAGAACCCCAATGACAACCCTCGACCTCGCGCACACTGTCGCCGAGCACCTCGGGACCGGATGGCGCGCCTACACCGGCAAGGCCGACGACGGCTCGGAAGCCCATCTCGCCGGACCGAACGATCAGGTCCTCGACCTGGTCGACGGCACCACTACCGGCCGCAAGACCGACCGGGACCGATTGATCATTATCGGTCACCTCGGCTTCCTGCGCAACCATGTCCCGCAGGACCACGAGCAGGACCACAAGATCACCGTGGGCCGGTGCAAACCGCCCGACGTGATCGCCCACGAGACCCGGCGCCGGCTGCTGCCGAATTATGAGACCGCGCTGCACGCGGCCTGGGACGAGAAGCACGCCAGCGACGGCATCGCCGCCGCCCGTGAGCAACTCGCGGCGACCGTCGCGGCCCGCCTGGGCGTGCAGCGCCAAGACCAGGCGACCGACTTCCACTTCGGCACGGTCGACGCAGGCGTCCACGGCCGAGTCTGCGTGCGGCCCGGCGCGTCCGACTCGGTGTTCACCGTCCGCGTCCCGCACGACCGGGTGACCGAGTTCGCCCGGCTGCTGGCCACGTTCGGACACCTTCCTTGATCACCTCCGGCCGTTCGGTCCACCCCTCCGGTGGCCGAACGGCCGGCCTGTGCCCTTGCCGATTCCGCTCACTTCCGGCCCGAAGGGACCGATACCGCCATGACCACCACCTCCTCCACCGCCCCCGTGGCGGACGTTCTCGACTGCGGCCACCCACCCACCCCGGACCCCAGCGGGATCGGCACCGGCCGCGCGATCGACCCGACCACCGGCGCCACGAGCTGCTACCCGTGCTCGAACGAACGCGAACGCCACGCGATGACCCGCGCGAACACCTTCGTCGCCTACGTGTCCTCGGCCGGCGACGCGCTGATTACCGCGCCCGGCGGGCACCTGGCCACGATCGACCCCACCGACGCCCACCAGGTCGGCCGGCGCACCTACACCCCGTCCGGCGGGATGTGGACCCGCTACGTCTGGCACGCCACCGACGTCGACGGAGGCCGCTGGGCAGGCGTCAACGGCGGCCCTGGCCTCGTCATCCGCGTCCACCGGCTGCGCGTGTGCACCTGGCAAACCGAGTTCGGCAACGGCGGCGCGCCGCGCTACTGCCACCGCCGCGCCACCCACGCCGGCCAGGGCGGCGCCTTCGACCTCTACTACCGCACCCACGCCCGCCAGGTCTTCGACCTCTACGGCTGGACCACCACCGCCCTGCCACCCCGCGAACTCGCCCAGACCCGCGCGTGAATCGCGCCACCACAAAGAAAGGAGCCCTTCGTGTTCATGAAGTTCTACGACCGCCTCGACCTGTCACGGCTGCGTCTGGACGACGTGCACACCGTGCCCGCCAACCGCGCCAAGGCGCTCGACGTGGCGCGGGACCGCCACCTTCCGCGCCAGTCGCTCACCCGCATGGGCTTATGGGTCTACGTCTTCCAACTCGGCGCCGACGTCCATCTCGGCACGGTCACCCTGGCCGGCGCCCAGCCCGGACCCGAGAACGTGGTCACGCTGCCGGTCCGCCAGCTCGGCCACTGCACCACCCCCGGCCGCTGACCGAGATGGCCGGCCTGCTGGCCGCGGTCGCCGAGGACTACCCGCCCACCGCCCTGACCGCGCTGCTGGCCGACAGCCTCACCAAGGTCCTCGACCTGTGGGCCGACGCCCGCCGCAACGGCCGGACCACGATCGACATCCGCGACCTCGACCGCGCCGTTACCAGCGAATTCGCCCCCGCCATCCGCGCCTGGCGCACCGGCGACGCCTTCCCACGCCCCCGCCTGGCCGACACGGCCTGGCCCGAACCCGTTCCGAGGTGAACACCATGCCTATCGACGACCCCACGACCGCAACCCCGTCCGAGATCGACGAAGAGCTCGCCCGGCTCGGCATCGAGCATGCCAAGGCCACCGACACCGTCAACGGGCTCACCGCCCGCGTCCACCGTCTGGTGAACGACGGCATGGCCGAGTACGCGACCGAGTTGCAGCCCCGGATCGAGCAGGCCCGCCAGACCATCGCCGAGTGCGAGGCCGCCGCGCGCCCCCTCGATGCGGAGTTCGAGCGTCGGGGCGGCTGGACCCGCGCCTGGCTGGTCCTCAACACCGGCGGCCACGTCCACCGCACCATGGAGTGCCGCACCTGCTTCCCCTCCACCCGGTTCGCCTGGCTCACCCAGCTCTCCGGGCACGACGAGACCGAGATCGTCGAGCAGGCCGGCAAGGCCGCATGCACCGAGTGCTACCCCAGCGCGCCGGTCGACATTCGCAACCAGCCCAGACGGATCAAGACCCCCGAGCAACTCGCGCGGGAAGCCGAGAAAGCCGAACGCGCGAAAGCCAAGGCCGCGAAAGCGATCACCGCGCCGGACGGAACACCCTTGCGCACTAAGGGGTACGGGCAGATCGACACCGAGTTCACGGCCCGTCGCTCCTACTTAGACGCCTTGGCCTACGCCCGGTATCTGACCAGGGCAAGCATCGCCCACCACCGAGACACCATCGCCGAGTACCGCGAGGACGCGCAGCTCATCCTGGCCGCGCTGGCCGCGAAACATGGCCGCACCGAGGACGACTTGCGCGCCGAACTGGCTCCCAAGGTCGAAGCCAGGTGGAAGCGCGAATACAAGTAGCGGCGCCCTCTGTCGCCTGTGTCTGGCTTGGAACGCGTCCCCTGCCTACGCACCTATCCGCTTCCCACGAGAGGACCCCTACCGATGATTCTGGTCGAAACGCTGGAAGACCTGGTTTACAACTACCTCGAAGATCCCGCCCGGCCCGGCCCGGTTCGGCCGTCGGCAAGGTCAACGCGCAAGACCTGGTCAGCCGCGTCGTGCAGCACCTCGCCGAGCGCGGGGTCGACGTGGCTTTTCAGGACGGCTCGCGCCTCACCACATCAGGCAGCACGCCCCGGCGGCCGGAGCCCGAGCGGCACCGCCTTCCCTTGGTACTTCAGGAAAACGACGACGGGCACGTCCGCATCTACTGCGACGGCCGCGACTGCGTCTGGTCCTGGCCGCTCTACCAGCACGCGAGCGCGCAGACCAACGGCGACACGATCACCAAAGCTGTCGAGCACGCCCTCCGGCGACACCGCCACACCTGACCACTCCGGCTACCAGCTACGCCACATCGGCGCGATGCCCTCCCCAGCACCAACTCGCCACGGGGAGGGCATCGCGCTGCGTGGGCTGATACACATCCGCAGTAGCTCGAATCGCCATGACTACCAACGACATTCACGACGCCCGGCAACTCATCGCCGAGATCAACATCCCCACGGAACGCCCGCGCTGGGCATGGTGGGCCCCCGGTGACGCCACCCGCTACCACGCCACGCTGATCAACGCAGCACCCAGCGCCAGCATGGTCGGTACCGCGCCCGGCGGCACCTTCCGCGCGCTGGTGATCACGATCGACCTGTTCACCTCGCGTCCCATCTCGATTGTGATCCCGCGGCCCCACTGACGACGAAGACCGCTACACCGCCGAGGAATGGGTCTTCCGACGGTTCCCCGGTGGCTGGTGGGCCGGCATCCGGCCGCTGCTCGCCGCTCTGGGCTGGACGCCCACGACCGACCGCGACACCGGCTACCGCAGCACCGACTACCGCGACATCACCAAGGCACAGCGCAACCCAGACGCCGACCGCTAGTACTGCAACGGCAGTTGGTCGTCGTGTGGTAGATCATCGTTGTGGTGGTCGATGTGGTGATGGGGCAGCTGGATCGGGTTCATGATCGGATCGCGGGACGGTTCAGGCGGTCGGAGCCGCGGGGCCGGGCTCGGGAGTATGTGTCCGGGCTGGTCGCGGGGTTGGAGCGGAAGAACGGCTGGACACTGGCGGAGCAGTCCGGTGAGGTGTCTCCGGATGGGATGCAGCGGTTGTTGCGCTGGGCGGACTGGGACATCGACGGGGTGCGTGACGACGTGCGGGACTACGTGGTCGAGCATCTCGGCGAGCCGGGCGGCGTGCTGATCGTGGACGACACCGGGTTCCTGAAGAAAGGTGTGCGCTCGGCCGGGGTGCAGCGGCAGTATTCCGGGACGGCGGGGCGGATCGAGAACTGTCAGATCGGGACCTTTCTCGCCTATGCCGGTGATCATGGGCATGCGCTGATCGATCGGGCGCTGTATCTGCCGGAGCCGTGGATCGCCGACCGGGACCGGTGCCAACGGGCGGGGATTCCGGATGAGGTCGAGTTCGCCACGAAGCCGCGGCAGGCGATGGGCATGCTGGCGCGGGCGTTCGAGGCGGGTGTGCCGTTCGCGTGGGTCACCGCCGATGAGGCCTACGGGCAGGTCAAGTACCTGCGAGCCTGGCTGGAGGAACACGACGCCGCGTACGTGCTGGCCACCAAGGTCAACGACACCCTGATCACCGCCGAGGGCACCGAACAGCGGGCCGATGAGCTGATCGCGGACCTGCCCGCCCGGGCGTGGCGGCGGTTGTCGGTCGGTGCCGGCGCGCACGGGCCGCGCGAGTACGACTGGGCACGGGTGCCGGTCCGGATTGGCTGGCAGGCCGGGCGCGGGCACTGGCTGCTCGCCCGGCGTTCGATCTCTGATCCGACCGAGATCGCCTACTACATCTGCTACGGGCCCCGCCGGTCCACCCTGCTGAACCTGGCCTGGATCGCCGGGGCGCGCTGGCGGATCGAAGAGTGTTTCCAGCAGGCCAAGAACGAAGCCGGACTGGATCACTACCAGGTCCGGTCCTGGCGGGCGTGGTACGCCCACATCACCCTGTCGATGCTCGCCCACGCCTGGCTCGCCGTCGCCAAATCCCTTGCCATAAAAGGGGAATCGGTATCGCCGAACCAGACATGATCAGCTTTACACTACCGGAGATCCGGCGCCTGCTCACCAAGCTGGTCCTGCGTGTCGCCGACGCCGCCGAACACATCTGGTCCTGGTCACGCTTCCGCCGCCGACGACAACACCAAGCCCGCCTCAGCCACTACAAACGCCGCGGCTACCCACTTCCTTAACTGCCGTTGCAGTACTAGTACCAGGCACCGCGCTTGCCTCCGGCCACACGGCCGGACCACCCCACCCGCACGGCACCGCCCGCGTCCGCGCGGGCCGTGATGACGGCAGCCCGCCGTCCGAGGAGATCATCATGAACAGCACCGGCAACACCGATTTGTCGTCGCGCTCTACGTCGATCCGGCCAGCCGGCAGGTCCGAGTTTCGATCGATCTCGACGATACCGAGTCGTGGCTGCTGCGCAACGACAGGGACAGCACGGTTCCACTGCGCATCTGCGTCCAGGGCGACGTCACGTTCGGGGGCTGACAAACCGATCGCGCGAGCGTCGGCCCGCGCTCGCGCCATTCGCGCATCGTCGAACGATTCCACTGCTCGTCCAATCAGGACACTCATCGCGTCACGTTGATGAAGAGGTTATTCATGAACTCGTAAACCACCGAAATGCCGGACCTTACTGGTAATCACCGGAATCACGACTTGCCGAATGCCTGAGCTGAAGTAGATGGCCAGCAGGCCTAATCGCCCGCCTCTGCCGCAACTTTCCCCCGTCCTGGACGTCCGGTTCGGCGCGTGCAATGCGCTCCGAGGTGGCGCGCCACGTAGGCCGACACGTGCAGAAGTTGCGCGACCCATGGCCACCCCTGCTGGTGAGTGAGGCGCAATGTTCTCAGTTGCCAGCCGTCGGAAGCATCGTGGACGCTTGCGCGTCCGTGCGGCGGTGGCGGTGCATGAGGATGCCCTTGGCCGTGGCGATCACGTCGCGGGTCCCGAGCGCGGTGCGTAGCTGGGCCTGTTCCTGGGAGCCGATCAGGGCGACGGCGGCGTGAGCGGCGAACAGTTCACCGATGTGCTCGGCATCGGCATCGAACGCGTCGCGCTGTGAGGAGTACAGGTTCAGCGCGCCCAGGGTGGTGCTGGTGGCGAACAATCGGAACCCCAGCACGGACGCCACACCGAGGCTGGCCGCGGTGTCGGCGAACTTGGGCCAGCGGGAGTCGTCGGCGAGGTTGCCGGTGCGGTAGGTGTGGTGCTCGGCGATGGCGTCCACGCATGGGCCTTCGCCCAGCTCATGCTGCAGCTCGTCCAAGCGGGCCACGAGATCGTCAGACGGCGCGACGGTGCGCAGCTGCCCGGCCTCCAGCAGCGACACCCCGGCGTACTCCGCGCCAGGGATCGTTGCCACCGCGGCAGTCACGATCCCTTTCATGGTCTGGTGCAGATCCGGTTCCGCGGTCAGTGACCGGGCCACCTCGCTGAGAGCGTGCGCTACCTGCCCCAGCGCCTCACTGTTGGCAGCCTGCCGGGATGATCGTTCATCGCCCACCTGCCCCATTCTGTCCGGATATAGACGTCACGGCCAGATGCGGCGCGGTCGGGAGTCGGGGCCGTGGTAGTTAACCGCCACGCTCCCAAGCTCGTGTCCACCGGCGTATCAGGGGTTCAGGCGAGGGCGAGGAACAACTTCTCGAGTTCGGCCTCGGTCAGGGGTTCCTGGTTGTTGTCATCGTTGCCGGTGAGGCATTGGCGCATGCCGGTGGCTACGATCTTGAATCCGGCACGGTCGAGGGCGCGTGAGACGGCGGCGAGCTGAGTGACGACGTCTTTGCAGCCTCGGCCAGCTTCGATCATGGTAATTACACCCGCGAGTTGCCCTTGCGCACGGCGGAGCCGATTGAGTACCTGCGTGATGGTTTCTTCGTCCCCAGTCATACGAACCCTCCTAAAGTAATCCCGACCTGGCACCAGTATACCCCGTGAGGTATCGCCAGTGGGGGGAGTTCGCTTCGCTTCCTGACGGCGCCGGTGGAGTCTCGGGCTGAGGCGACAGGCGGCGGCTGCCTGGTGGACGAAATTCGGCGATTCGTACTGTCGATCGTGTGCGTGGACCAGTGTGGCCGAGGCTGGCCCGCAACGAGACCTGTGAGACGTGCGTACCGCACCACCGGGCCAACTCGTACGAAAATCCAGCAACCTGCACTTGTTGGTCAACAGTTTCGGCTATGGGCAGCAGGCCGAACTCGTGATCGACAGGTTGGGCGTCGATCATTCGATGACGCGCCCGAAAGCGTGCACAGTCCGAGGTGAAGAAGGCTGGTGGGCGTAGGGCCCGCGTGAGAGCGGTGCCTTGACTTGTCGCGCTCTGCCTAGCGGCTGTAGGTGTCCTCGCGGGGCGGTGGTCCGACGTCGGAGTGGCGGCCGGGCAGGATCGCGGCGTGTCGTTGCCCGGGGCCCGGCCGGTGCGACTCGACCTGCTGCATCCTTGGGCGCCAGCGGCCGCGGCGGTCTCTGCCGGTGTGCGCTGTTGGGTGTGGCGGTGATGGCCGCGCTCGATGAGATCGTCTTTCACCAGATCCTGGCCTGGCACCACTTCTACGACCGCTCCACGCGTGCCGTCGGGTTGCTCTCGGACGGTCTGTTGCATACCGCCGAACTGCTTGGGCTGGTCGCCGGCTTCGTGTTGTATGCGGATTTGCGGCGCCACCACACTCTGGCCCCGCCGCAGGCCTGGGCCGGGCTGTTCCTCGGGTTAGGCGCGTTCCAGCTCTTCGACGGCATCGTCGACCACAAGCTGCTGCGCATCCATCAGGTCCGCTACGGCGTCGACATCCTGCCCTACGACCTCGCCTGGAACGGCGCCGGACTCGTCCTGCTGACCGTCGGCGCGGCCCTGGCCGTTCGCGCAGACGCACAGCGTCCGCGGTGCTGTTCCCGCTGTCCGGCGGGCCGTTCACCGCCCACATGGCCCAGCACCTCGTCGTCGCCATGATCGCCCCGTTGCTGCTGGTCCTCGCCCGTCCCCTCACTCTGGCCCAGCGCGCCCTGCCTCCTCAGAGTGCGCGGCGAGTGTTGCTGGCCCTGGCGCACTCCCGGCCCGTCACGTGGCTTGTCTTCCCGCCCCTGGCCGCACTGCTGGACATCGGCGGCCTGTGGCTGCTCTACCGCACCCCATTGCTGGCCGCGACACATCACCAGCCGCTGATACACGCCGCAGTCCAGGTCCACGTCGTGCTGGCCGGATTGCTGTTCACCTTCGCCATCTGCCAGCTCGACCCGCTACGCCACCGCTGGAACCTCGCCTGGCGGGGCCTCACCCTGCTGGCCGCCGGTGCCGGCCACGCCATCCTTGCCAAGACCCTGTACGTCGCCCGCCCGCCCGCCACCACCTACAGTGCGGTCGACCTGCACACGGGTGCGCAGCTGATGTACTACGGCGGCGACCTGGTGGAGATCGCTCTCGCGGCCGTCCTCGCTGTCCAGTGGTACCTCGCCACCGGTCGCGCCCACGCCCGACTCCAGCGCCGCCAGCGGCGACCACCGCTGACAGCTGACTCGCCCCCACACACCTCGCGCGACTTCTGAACCTTCCTTGGCACCCGTCGGCGGGCGGGATAACGAGCGACAGTGGCCGGGGGAGAGACGATGACGGCCCCATTTTTGATTGGCTGATACCCCCTGGGGTATTATAGTAAACCTGGTCGCCATAGGAGGTTCAACGATGTGTCAACGTGCTGTGTGTTCGACCTGCGGGAAGGCCACCTACACCGGGTGTGGGCGCCATGTCGAGCAGGTGCTCGCCGGTGTGCCCGCGTCACGGCGGTGTCAGTGTCAACCAGAGCAGGGCGGATCCGAGCGGAAGTGGTGGAAAATGTTCGGCCGCCGTTGATCACTGCGGCCACAGGGAGCCGGGCGCCACACCGAGGTGCTCGGCTCGCTGTCGAACAGGACCCTCGAACGGTACGAGTTGCACGTTCGTCACCGATGTTTAAGGACCCGCGACACCCTGTCAGGATCTGCGTCGACGCTGATCCTGCCCTTCACTCGCCCTGACTCCAATGGACCGGAAAGCGTGAGAGGGGCGCATTCCTTGAGCCTATGTGTGTCCGTGATGGTTGAAACGGAATAGTCATTGCCGCAACACGGTAAAGTGAATGTCCCCCGGCCCATGGGTCAAAGAACGGCTGTCATGGAGCCCTGAGCGCGGGGGTACTGGAGGAGTCGGCTGTCCGCGTAGAGCGCGGGCGGTGTCATGTCGTGTCTTTGCGAATCGTGGCTTTCTGGTCTATGTCGTGTGTCGGCTCTATGTCGTGTTTCGGCGGTTTCGTGTCGAAGTTGCCGAGGTGCCAGGTCAGCAGTGCGAGGGCGAAGACGAGGATGAACAGTCCAACAAGTGCGAATCCGACGTAGTTGAGGTCGAATTCGGCGATGGTGGTGATGGGGCCGGAATCGGGGTGGAGTGTGTCGGTGAGTAGTGATGCCAGTTGCACCGTGCCGATGAGGAACGCGCTGCCGACGGACAGTGTCGTGACGATGATGTTGTAGAACATTCGGCGAAGGGGTTTGGTGAGGGCCCAGTTGTAGGCGACGTTCATGAGGACACCCTCGGCTGTGTCGAACATGGTCATGCCTGCTGTAAAGAGGGCGGGTAGTACCAGGATGGCGTACCAGGGCAGGGACAGTGCGGCTCCGCCGGCGAGTATGAGTAGACCGATTTCAGTAGCGGTGTCGAATCCGAGGCCGAAGAGCACTCCGACTGGGTAGATGTGCCAGGGTTTGCGGACTGCCTTGGTGGTGCTTTTGAGGAGTCGGTTGAGGAACCCGCGGTTGTTGAGTTGGTTGTCCAGATCTGCTTCTGTGGCCGCCCGGTGGCGCATCTGCCGATACACCTTGATGATCCCGGCCAGCGCGACAAGGTTCATGATCGCGATGGCGTAGAGGAAGGTGCCTGATACCGCCGAGCCGAGGGCACTAGCCGTGTGACGCAGTGCCGATTCCTCGTCCCGGACTGCACCGGCCAGTGCCCGCACGCCCATCGCTAACGCTATGGAGAGCGCGAACACAACTGTGGAGTGGCCGAGGGAGAACCAGAATCCCACGGAGAGTGGGCGTTGTCCCTGAGCGAGCAGGTTGCGCGTGGTGTTGTCGATGGCGGCGATGTGGTCGGCGTCGAAGGCGTGACGGACGCCGAGTGTAAACGCGGTGATACCCAGCCCGATGCCGAACACCTGTGAGCTGTTGAGGGTGTGGTGCTGTGGTATGACAACGAAAAGGAGCATTCCCCAGCCGAGCGCGTTGAGGGCCAGGATGAAACCGGCCATCCCGGCGATCGAGCGTCGTGCCTGTGACGTCGGGATTGCGGCTGCCCGGGCTGGCGGGGGTGTGGTCATGGCTTGATCTTCTCCTCTCGTCGTCGACGATGCGGCCTGTGACCCACACCAGCGCCACACGCGCGGAGCCATCTCACCGAGTCCCACGGGTGATGTGTTTCGGGTCCGAGGGGTGGTCGCGACAGCAGTGGTCACGACCACCCCTCGGGACGTGTCAGTGGGAGAACGTGATGGTCGGCAGTGCTTTACGGAGCCAGCGCGGTGACCACCAGGCGGAGTGGCCGGTGATGCGAAGCAGGACCGGCAGGAGCACGAGCCGGATGAGGGCGGCGTCGAGCAGGACCGCGACGCCGAGGATGATGCCCATTTCCTTCGGGGGTAGCGGGTCGGCGAGGGCGAAGGTGAAGAACACGGCGACCATCACGGCGGCGGCGGCGAAGATCACGCGTCCGGAGTGGGCCAGGCCATCGATCAGGGCGCGCCGCGGGCTGCCGGTGAGTTCGTAGTGTTCTTTGGCGCTGGCGAGCAGGAACACGGTGTAGTCCATGGCGATGGCGAAGATCATCGCGAAGAAGAACACCGGCCCCCAGCCGTCGAGGAACCCCTGTGGAGTGAAGCCGAGGAGCCCGGCGAGGTGACCGTCCTGGAAGATCAGCTTCGCCACGCCGAACGCGGCGCCGGTGGAGAGCAGGCTGACGACGGTACCCAGCAGCGCGATGACCGGGGCTTGCAGGGCGACCAGGAGTAGGACGAACCCGAGGGCCAGGATCACCCCGACGACCAACGGCAGGTAGTCGTTCAGTGCGGTCTGCAGGTCCAGGTTCTCCGCCGGCGCGCCACCGACGAGTGCGCCGTCGGGCAGGGTGTCGCGCAGCCGGTCGAGTGTGTCGCCCAGTTGGGGCGAGGACGGATCGACGGTCGGCATGGCTTGGACCAGGGCGTAGTCGGAGCCGTCGGAGGCGGGTTGCGGCGGGGTGACCAGCGCGATGCCGTCGGTGTCCTCGGCCTGGGCGGCGGTGGCCTGGGCGTCGGCGGCGGGGGTGATGATCTGCAGCATGCCGGGGGCGCCGTCGCCGAAGCTGTCTTGAACGGCTTCGTAGCCCTGCCGGACCGGGGCATCGTTCGGGACGACCTGGATGGAGGGCATCGCGACCTTGAGCCCGAACACCGGCAGGGACAGGGCGATCAACACCAGCAGCGCGCCGAGGGCGAAGGGCCAGGGTTTACGGCTCAGCAACTGCCCCCAGCGGGAGAACCGTGGCGAGTGGGCCTCGGTGCGCTTGGCCCAGGGCAGGGCGAGGGAGTTGACCCGGCCGCCGAGCTTGCCCAGCACGGCCGGGAGCAGGGTGAGGGTGGCGGCGAGGACGAAGACGACGGCGAGCATGATGCCCACGGCCATGGTCCGCACCGCCGGTGCGGGGACGAGCAGCACGGCGGAGAGGCTGACCAGCACGGTGATGCCGGACAACAGGACGGCCTTGCCGGCGGTGTCCATGGTTTCGGCCACCGCGGCCCGCGCGTCCGCCAGCTTGCGCAGAGCGTCGCGGAAGCGAACGACGAGGAAGAGCGCGTAGTCGATGCCCAGGGCGAGGGCGAACATCATGGCGAAGTTCATCGCCCACACCGAGATCGGGGTGATCTCGTTGAGCAGCACCAGCGCACCGGCGGAGGCGCCGAGCCCGGCCAGGGTCAGCAGCAACGGCAGCCCTGCGGCCACGAGCGAGCCGAACGCGAGCACCATGATCGCCAGGGTGACCGGCCACGACACCATTTCGGCCTGAATCATCGCGTCGTGGTTGGCTTCGTTGAAGTCGCTCCACAGTGCCGAGGCCCCGGTCGGGTAGACGTGCACCGACGACGTGGACAGCCCAGTCAAGTCGGCCTTGAGATCATCGACCGCGCGGACCATGTCATCGGTGTTCGCGTTGGCTCCGGCGAGCAGAATGCCGGTGCGGCCGTCCGGGCTGATCGTCATCCCCGGTTTCGGCGGCACGAGCTGCCCAATGCGGTTGTCCTGGGCGAGCACATCCGCCGCCTGGCCGAGGATTTGTTGCACGGCTGGATCACTGATCGGCGCGTCGTCGGACTGCACGACGACCTGGATGGCCGAGGATGCGTTCCCGCCGAAGTGCTGCTGGGCGAGTTCACGGACCTGCACCGACTCGGATCCGTTGGCCTGCCACCCGGCGCCGGCCAGGGAGGTGAACACTGTCGGAGCGAGGGAACCCAGCGCGCCGACGACGAGCACCCACGCCGCGACCACCCACCACGCCCGGGCGGCCATCCGCGTGCCGAGTCTGCCCAACGGGCCGCTTCGCTGCAGGGACAACGCCGCGGTGTCCGGCGGGTGGCTGTCGGTACGGGTTGACGCGGTCATCCGGTTTCCTCCAGATATGGACTAGGGGTATGTCGTCGGGCATGTGCCACCGCGGCCCCGTGCCGGGGACGCTCGATCAGGTGGCGCCTGGAGTGCCAGGTTCTGCTGCGCCGTCGCAACAACGTCGGCGCCGTCGAGGAAGCGGATCCCCGAGCCGCCGGATCTTCCGCATGTGGGTATCTCCTCGAACGACACTACCAAAAAATACCCCATGGGGTATCGTCGTGCGGGCGTGGGTGAAGGGGAGGGCCTGCGCTTGCGTGTCAGACCGCTGCCCGAGCTGCGGTTCGCCAGTAGCGGCAGGGGCGCGTTGCAGCAGTAGGTGAGCGGTGTTTCGCCGGATACCCCCACGGGTAGTCGGGCAGGATGAAGGGAGGACGTGGATGCAGCCGCCCGTCGGAACAGCTGGAGCACGTGTTCCGGTCGCTGGTGGGCTCGGGTGATCCTCGCGGCGGGTTTCGGGCTTGTGATCGGCGTGACGCTGGGTCTGCTCGGCGCGGGTGGGTCCATTTTGGCGGTGCCCGCCCTGGTCTACGGGATGGGCGAGCCGGTGCGCCAGGCGATCCCGGCGTCGTTGGTGATGGTGGGGCTTTCGGCGATGGGTGGGGTCGTCCCCCGGTTACGTCAGGGCATTGTGCGGTGGCCGATTGCGGGGGTGTTCGGTGCGGCAGGCGCGGGAGCGGCCTTCGGTGGAGCAGCCGTGGGCCGGCTGGTGTCCGCGCAGGTGCTGCTGCTGGCGTTTGCCGTCGTGATGGTGGCCGCGGCGGTGCGGATGCTGCTCGGGCCGACCGAACCGCGCGGGGCGTGCACCGTCTCTGGTGGGAGGGTGAACTGGCGCTCGTGTCTGCCCCGGGCACTGGGTGTGGGTGCGGCCGTCGGATTCTTGACCGGCCTGTTCGGCGTCGGCGGCGGCTTCCTCGTAGTGCCCGCCCTGGTCCTGATGCTCGGGCTGGACATGCCGGCCGCGGTTGCCACCTCCCTGCTCATCGTGACGATCAACTCGATCGCCGGACTGGCGGCTCACTGGGACGCGGTGACCGAACTGGACTATCCCGTGGTCGCGGCCTTCACGATCGCCGCCCTCGCGGCGTCGGTGGCCTCGGGCAGGCTTGCCGGCCGCGTGGACGCCGACCGTTTGCGCCGCTGGTTCGCCTACCTGGTGATCGCGGTCGCGGTGTTCGTCGCGGTTCAGGCCCTGATCAACACCAGCGCGCTGACATGAGAAATCAGACGGAAAGAAAGGAGTGGATGATGCAGGTCGAGGAGCTCTACCGGCGACGAAACGAGGTACAGCTGGTGGACGTGCGCGAGCCCGAGGAATGGCAGGCCGGCCGCATCGAGAGCGCCCGGCACATTCCGATGGCCGAGGTGCCCACCCGGCTCACCGAGCTCGACACCACGCGGCCCGTGGTGACCGTGTGCCGCAGCGGTCACCGCAGTGGACAGGCAGCCGAATTCCTGCGGCAACAGGGTTATTCCGCGGAGAACACCGACGGTGGGATGCAGGCATGGCAGGAGGCCGCACTCCCCTTCACCACCCCTGACGGCAAGCCGGGAAGGGTGGCGTGAACCATGTGGTTCCAGCAGTTCTACCTCAACAGTCTCGGACACGCCTCCTACCTGATCGGGGACGAGAAGACCGGTCAGGCGCTGGTGTTCGACCCCCGCCGCGATGTGGAGGTCTATCGACAGACGGCTCGCGACCGGGGGTTTCGAATCACCTACGCGTGTGACTCCCACGGGCACAACGACTACCTGTCCGGGTTAGGCGAACTGGCCGGATCCGCGCACCCGCCGCAGGTATGGGGTTCAGCCGCCGGCGAGCTGAGTTACGCACACCGGCCGATCGCCGACGGCGAGCAGATCGAATTCGGCGACGTCGGCATCGAAGTGATGCACACGCCCGGGCACACCCCCGAGCACATCAGCCTGCTCGTCTACGATCGCTCCGCCAGCGCCGATACCCCGGCATTGTTGCTCTCCGGCGGGGCGCTGCTTGTCGGTGACCTCGCCCGCCCCGACCTGCTCGGTGGCCAGGAGCAGGCCCGCCGCCACGCCGAGGTCTACTGCGACACGATCCAGACCAAGCTGCTCACGCTGCCCGACCACGTCGAAGTGTTCCCCACACACGTGGCCGGATCACTGTGCGGCGGCAACATCGGGTCCCGCCTGTCGACCACACTCGGATACGAGAAACGCACGAACGCGACCCTGGCCGAGGTCGCCGAGAAAGACGAATTCGTGCGGCAATGCATCCGGCTGGACAACCTCCCCGCCGTGCCCCCGTACTGGCGGCGTATGCGCACCCAGAACATGGCCGGCGTCGACCCCCTCGGCGTACTCACCGAGCCGCCGCCGTTACCACCCGATGACGTCGCCGCTGCCCTCGACGGTGGCGCCGTCGTGCTCGACACCCGCTCGTCGGAAGCCTTCGGCGGTGGCCACATCCCCGGCGCCGTCAACGTGGGCCTCGGCTCGTCCTTCGCCACCTGGGCCGGCACCGTGCTCCCCGCCGACGCGGAGATCCTGCTCGTGCTCGACCGCCCTGGGGATCTGTGGGAGACGGTCTGGCAGCTACTTCGGATCGGCTACCGCATGCCCGTCGGGTGGCTGGCCGGGGGCATGAGCGCTTGGCGCACCTCGGCACGGTCGCTCGACCGCACCCCGCAGATCACGGTGGACGAGCTGAAACGCAGGCTTGACGAGGACGCGATCACCCTGCTCGACGTGCGTCAGCCCGCCGAGTGGGCCGCCGGCCACGTCACCGGCGCCACGTTCATCACCGGCGCCGAACTACCCGACCGGCTCGACGAGGTCCCCGCGGACAAACCTGTCGCCGTCACGTGCGGCAGCGGCTACCGCTCGTCGGTCGCCGCCAGCCTGCTCGCGCGAGAACGCGACATCCCGGTGATCAACGTCGCCGGCGGTATGACCGCGTGGCAGCGTGCGAGCTACCCGACCACAACCTGACACAAGTGCTCTCTCATGGAGGACTGCGATGGATTACGCCCGTACTATTACCCTTGACCTGCCGTATGAGCAGGCCGTGCCGACGGTGAAGGAAGCCTTTCAGGAGCAGGGGTTCGGCACGCTCACCGAGATCGACGTGCAGGCCACCCTGAAGAACAAGCTCGACGCGGACATGGAGCAGTACGTCATCCTCGGTGCGTGCAATCCCCAGCTCGCGCACCGCGCCCTCGACATCGACCGGCAAATCGGACTGCTGCTGCCCTGCAACGTCGTGGTCCGCGCCGCTGGCGACAACCAGACCCTGGTGCAGGCCCTCGACCCTCAGGTCATGGTCACCGTGCCCGAACTCGACGAGCTCCAGTCCATCGCCGACGACGCCGGACAACGCATCCACGCCGCCCTGCAGGCACTCGCTGCCTGACCGTAGCGCAGGGGCGCCGGGAAGGACGCGACAGTTGTCCACAAGAGAGGGAACACGATGACGAGTGCGGAGAGGCAGGCTCCCGTAGGCGCGGCGCCGGCAGGCCTCCAACTGCCGGGCATCGTGCTGGGCGTGGGGCTCGGCGGGTTCGTCGACGGCATCCTGTTGCACCAGCTGCTGCAATGGCATCATATGCTGACCAGCACGAACACCGACAATATCGGAGTAGAGTACTACGATCCCGAAACGGTGTCGGGCCTGGAGATGAACACCGTCTGGGATGGCGTCTTCCACACCGTGTGCTGGCTCGCCGTCCTGCTGGGCTTGGCTATCCTGTACTCCCGGGTCACCCACAACCGCCGCCAGGTGTGGACTTCCCGCGTGCTGTGGGGCTGGATCCTGGCGGGCTGGGGCATCTTCAATCTCGTCGAAGGTGTCCTGGACCACCACATCCTGGGGATCCATCACGTTCACGGCGGCCCTCATCAGCTGTGGTGGGACCTCGGCTTCCTCGTCATGGGCGCGTTCCTGCTCGTCGGCGGCTACCTGCTCCAGCGCAGTGGCCGACCCGTCGACCCCCACGCTGTCAGCGGTGGGCAGGCAGGACGACATGACTGATGGGCCACGACCCGCATCCACCTGATTATGGCGCAACCAGCAGTGCCATCCAGCTGCTGCTGGTCACGCTCACGCTCCTCGTCTGTGCCGGGGTCTATCTTTACCTGGCACGGCGTGCCCGCGTGAGCAACCCGGTGCAGGGCTGGAGCCGGTGGCGCACGGCCAGTTTCCTCACCGGGCTCTTCCTGCTGGCCGTGGCGCTGCTGCCGCCGGTCGCGGCATGGGCCCACACTGACTTCCGTGGCCACATGGCGCAGCACCTGCTCATTGGAATGTATGCCCCACTCGCCCTGGTGCTTGGTGCACCTGTCACCGTGCTGCTGCGGGCCCTGCCCACGCTCCGCGGACGCCAACTGACCGCCATCCTGCACAGCCGCCCGGCCCATCTCCTGGCCCACCCGGCAACCGCCCTGATGTTGTCCACCGGCAGCCTCGCGGTGCTGTACTTCACGCCGCTCTACACCGCGATGACGAGTCAGCCGACCGGTCACTGGCTGCTGCACGCCCACTTCCTCTTCGCTGGCTACCTGTTCGCCTACGCCATCGCCGGCCCCGACCCCGCGCCCGCGCGGCCCGGTGTCCGCACCCGGCTGGTCTACCTCGGCTGCGCCATCGCGCTGCACGCCGTGATCTCGCAGTTGATGTACGGGGGCTTCTGGATCAACATTCACGCCCCGATCGTCGAGGTCCGGGGAGGCGCCGAGATCATGTACTACGGCGGCGACATCGCCGAACTCCTCCTCGCCGCTGCCCTCGTCGCCACCTGGCGCCCCGAACGGCACCCCGCCCCACCGCGGACAGGCCCAGGCCGCTTGGTCACCAGCCTGAGTCGTGGCCTCAGTGGTCGTCCGCGCGAGCGCGCGGGGCCGGCCGGTGTGGGCGGAGCAGGCGGAGGTGTTCGGTGTCACCGAGCAGGTCCAGGCGCCGGTGCAGGAGTGGATTGTCGGTGGACTGGCTACGGTGGCAGGCGATGGCTTGATGGTGGCGTGTCCGGGAGACGGGCAGGGTGAGGTCGACCAAGTCAGGCGGTGAGCCAACCAGGGGGCTGCCGAACTCCGGGTTGAGCTGGTCGGCGACCTGGGCCGGTAACGTCCAGCCGAGGACGGGCAGACCCAGATGGTCGGCGGTGGCCAGGGCAGCTTCGGTGGCACGGACGTGGTCGGGGTGGGACGTCACGCCGGTGGTGTCGAACGCCAGCAGGTAGGTCGGTCTCACCTCGGCGGCCAGCGACTCGACGTGACCGGCGAGTTCGTCCACGGACACGTCGGTCAGGCCTCCGTCGGGGTAGTCCAGCAGGACGCTGCGCTTGACACCGAGTACTGTGGCCGCCGCGTCCAGCTCGTCGGCCCGTAATGCGCCCAGATCGGCGTGCTCTCCGCCCAGGGTGGAGGCCTCACCGTGGGTGAAACACAGCACCGTCACCGACGTTCCCGCAGTGGCCAAGTGGTCGAGCACCGCGCCAAGTCCGAACGATTCGTCGTCCGGGTGCGCGACCACCGCGAGCACGGTGTCTGCCGCGTCGAGCAGGTCACGGGCCTGCTCTTCCCTGCTTCTTGCTTGCGCATCCTGTCCCATACCACCGTTGTACGCCCGGGGGTATGTCGCCGCCAGCTGAACGACCGCGCGGTCGATACGTGGAATGCCAGCCACTGCGAGACTGTTATAATACCCAGGGGGGTATGAGAAGGAGGTGCATGATGGCAACAATCGAGCTGGCTAATGACACTTTTGACGAGGTCATCAGCGCGGATGGCATGGTGCTGGTGGATTTCTGGGCGGCGTGGTGCGGGCCGTGCCGACAGTTCGCGCCGGTGTTCGAGCGCGCATCCGAGCGTCACGAGGATGTCCGGTTCGGCAAAGTGGACACTGAGGCGCAGCCGGAACTGGCGGCGCGGTTCGGTATCTCCTCGATTCCCACCTTGATAGTCGCGCGTGATGGCGTGGTGCTGTATGCGCAGCCCGGTGCGCTGCCGGAGAGTGCGCTCGAGGACCTGATCGGGAAGGCCCGCGAGGTCGATATGGGCCAGGTTCGGCAAGAACTCGCCGAACAGTGACCGTGATGATCCGATCGCGATCGTCAGCGCGGACGCCGAGTACCCGAATCCCGTGGAGCGGGGCCTGCGACCAGACAACGTCTGAGCTGAAGATTGTGAGACGAGGAGAAGCAAGATGGTAGACATCATCGCACTCGACACGCCCACGCTGGGCGACCGTAGCTACCTAGTCACCGATGGCGACGTGGCGTTCGTGGTGGACCCGCAGCGCGACATCGACCGATTCCTCACGCTCGCCCAGCAGCGGGGTGTGTGTGTCACCGACGTGTTCGAAACGCACATTCACAACGACTACGTGACCGGAGGGTTGGCACTGGCGCAGGCCACCGGAGCGGCCTACCACGTCAACGCGGCTGACACCGTGTCCTTCGATCGCCAGCCGATCAGTGACGGCGACGAGGTACAGATCGGCCCGGCGATGCGGGTACGCGCCTTGACCACCCCAGGCCATACCTTCACGCATCTGTCCTATGTGCTGGAAACCCCCGGCCGCCCACCGGCGGTGTTCACCGGCGGCTCGCTGCTCTACGGCTCGACCGGGCGGCCGGATCTGCTGGGGACCGTGCACACCGAAGAACTCGCGCACGCGCAGTACGGCTCGGCACGGAGGTTGGCCACCGAACTCCCCGACGATGCGGAAATCTACCCCACCCACGGGTTCGGCAGCTTCTGCTCGGCCACTCAGGCACAGGGCGAGCAATCCACCATCGGCCAGGAAAAGCAGACCAACCCCGCCCTGACACAGGACGAGCAGGACTACGTCCACTCCCTGCTGCAGGGCCTGGACGACTACCCGGCCTACTACACCCACATGATGCCGCTCAACACTGCTGGGCCACAGGCGCCGGATCTGTCCCCGCCGGAGCAGGCCGACGCCCCCGAGTTGCGCCGACGCCTCGAGTCCGGTGAATGGGTGGTGGACCTGCGCACCCGGACCGCGTTCGCGGCCGGCCACGTTCCCGGCACCCTCAACTTCGGCGCCGACGGCAACTTCGTCACCTACCTCGGCTGGCTGATCCCCTGGGGCACCCCGTTGACACTGTTGGGCGACACCGCCGAGCAGGTCGCCGAGGCGCAGCGTGAACTGGTGCGCATCGGCCTCGACCGCATCGAAGCCGCGGCCACCGGCGACCCGCACGAGTGGTCCGGCGACACGCCCCTGGAGTCGTTGGCTGTCGCGGACTTCGCCGACCTGGCCACAGTGCTCCACCACCGTCCGGTCGTGGTCCTCGACGTGCGCCGCAACCAGGAATGGGCCACCGGTCACCTGGACGGCGCCGTCCACATCCCGCTGCACGACCTACTCGACCGGCTTACCGACGTCCCCCCCGGCGAGGTATGGGTGCACTGCCGCTCCGGCTACCGTGCCTCCATCGCCGCCTCCATCCTGGCCGCCGCCGGCCGCCATGTCGTCGTGATTGACGACGACATTGACCAGGCTGCCGCAACCGGCGCCCCTTTCCGTGCCGCTGCCCAGCACAGTGCGGTGACGCGCTAACGGCGTTAGCCACTGGCATTGGCCGTGACCAGCGCGACCGAGTACAGCATGACACCGTTAAAGCAACCCACACGTCAAGGAAGATCATCATGGATTACGCCCGGACGATCACGCTCGATCTACCGTATGAACAGGCCGTGCCGACGGTGAAGGAGGCGTTTCAGGAGCAGGGGTTCGGTATGCTCACCGAGATCGATGTGCAGGCCACGCTGAAGACCAAGCTCGACGCCGATATGGAGCCGTACGTCATCCTCGGCGCGTGCAATCCCCAACTCGCGCACCGCGCCCTCGACATCGACCGGCAAATCGGACTGCTGCTGCCCTGCAACGTCGTGGTCCGCGCCGACGGGGACAACCAGACCGTGGTCCAGGCCCTCGATCCCCAGGTCATGGTCACCGTGCCCGAACTCGACCAACTTCAGCCCATCGCCGACGAAGCCGGACAACGCATCAACACCGCCCTCGACGCTCTGACCCACCGCAGCGTTTAGCGGTGCCTCGGACCGTGAAACCCGCAGAGGCGACGCAAGCACGGGCGACTGGAGTGTGACGACCATGATGGACGGTTCCATGATGGGCTGGTTCTGGCTCTGGCCAGTACTCCTGCTGATCGGACTAGCCCTGCTGGCCTACCTGATCTACCGGCTCATGCAGGACCGACACGGCGGTGCCCAAGAGGGCACCTCCTCCGCGCACCGGATCCTCGACGAGCGATATGCCCGCGGCGAGATCGACGAGCAGGAGTACCGCAGCCGACGAACCGACCTGAACTGAGCCAATCAATCAACCGACACCAGCCATTGTGCTGCCGTCAAGGACAGCCGGAACGTGGAGTATGACCATGAAACCTCCCAGATTTCCGTTGATGCCACTACTGCCCATGGGGATGATTGCTGCCCTCGTCGTCCCCAACGTGCTAGTACTTCGGAGGCTTCGCGCTCTCGAAATCCGCTTGCCCGATCTGGCGCAGTAGCGGTACCGAAACCCAGGCACCCTGTGCTTGTTAACCCGGCGTCACCGTAGCCAAAACCCCGGGCTGAATTACATTGGCTCGCACGCCGTGTCTTGCAGACGACGCTGATGTCCACGAATTACGGCGGCCGGTGTCTCGGACCGGGACCTCCCCCGTCAGCTCGCGCTACGATTGATGGTCGGAACGCCCCAGCAGTGAGGCGCCTACTCGTGCCATCCCTCGTTCGAGCAAGCCGAGTACGGCAATGGTTTGAGCAGGCCTGCGAAGGGAAACCCGGTGGACCAGCAATCAGTAGGCGATAGAGGAGACGTCATGATGCCCCGCACGCTGCGCTCAGCTGCTCTGTCGATCGGCGCCACCGCCCTCGCTGCCGCTCTCACCATAGGGAGTGTCTCCCCAGCAGCCGCTGCGTCGGAGAACCGTGGTGCAGGTGCTGACCGCTGCCCACCGGGATTGGCCCAGGCAATGCAGGAGATGATGGACAGCTCAGCCATGCAGCAGCTCATGCAGAATGCCAAGGACAACCCTGCCTTGGCGCAGGCGATGCGGCAAATGATGAACTCTCCCGGTATGGCGCAGCTCATGCGGGATTGCGGAATGCGCCCCATGTGACCCGCCTGCTGCTGTGCACCGAGACATCCAAGGAGAGGTTGGACCGCCTGCGGTGCGATCGCGATCGCCTTACCAGAAACCGGCTCTCCTGCTGTCGGGCCAGTTCCCCAGCATGGTCTTCGAACACTTGCGGGTCGGACCACGAAGTTCATGCCCGAATCCAGCATCAGATGCGCCACGTCCGGTAGATCGACCTGTCGCGCGACAACTCCCGTTGCATCTCGAAGCCATCGGCGGGGCCGGGTCAACCGCAACAATTCATCTTCGATGCCGAGGTCGAGTTCGAGTTCGAGCAAGAACGCGATCGGGTAGCCGTCTTCGTGCCGACGCGCCGTAAGCATCGGGGCGGACCATGCCGCCGAAGAGCCGGCCGCAGCGCAGCTCGGACCACCACGCGGTCAGTCGTCCGCGGGCGGCGCCGGGCTGTCGGCTGAGTGCGACGAACCGCTGGAAGCGGTCGACGACGCGCCCCTTGAACAGGTCGAGCAGGCGGTGGTTGGCCGCACGCATGGTCGGGTGGCAGAGCTCGACGACCTGCTGCACGTTGACAAGTAGGAGGTGGACCAGCGCTCACCCCCGGTGCGGGCGAGCCGGCCACGCCGGAAATTCCGTTCGCGTTACGGACCCTGACGGGTTGTGCGGCGGGCTAGGTCGGCGGCGTAGGCGGCGCCAGACCTATTGGCCTGGTGGGCCCAGTATGTGGCGGTGTTGATGTGGATGCCGAGCAGCTTGCTGAGCACGACTGGTGGCAGCTGGCTGGCGAGGTCCATGAGGACAGTGCTGCGTGCGGAGCCGGGCCCCGGATACCCAGTGGGTGAAGTCTGGTCATGAGGCGGGCGGCGCTGATCGGCCGTCCCGGAGCGCCTCCGGGAAACAGCCAACGGATGGTTGGTCGGTGTGGCCGAGGACGGCGTGCCCGCGCCGGTCGTCGGCGAATTGGCACACGAGACCGTCCAGCGGACTGGGCAAGTCCACTGGCTCGGCGCCCAGCACGATCCGAGTTTCGCCATCCTCATGGACGATCTGGTCACGTCTCAGTCGGGCTAGTTTGGACAATGGCTGCCCGAACAGAAGCAGAAGCAGGCCAGGCCCGAAGCGATCTTGCACGGCGACGCTGTTCTCGTGCAAGAGGCGGCGGACCAGAGCCACTTCAGTAGCACCGACCCCATCGCGACGTCGAGCAGGAGGACGGCGAGCCGCCAGACTACGTCGCAACGGTGACCGACCGCACGCTGCATCCGATCGCCGTGCTGTGCCTGCTGGAATGCTACGAGTACCAGGCCAGCGGCACGATCGTCGGGCACCAAGCGAGGCGCACGATTGGACACGTCGCTTACGCGAGACGGTGCTGACCCGGCTGCCCGCCGAGGCCAAAGCGACCGTACGCCATGGCACCGACTATGTCCCGGCCTACCGGCTTCTAGCTGCCTACACCGAGACACCCTGGGGCATCGCGGAACTCGACCAGATCCCCGAAGTCGGCGACGGCGTCATCGAGGTCCCGGTGATCCAGAAAGGACTGCGCGCGGAGGTCCTGACCGGCCCGATCCACTGCCCCAACAAGGGCCTGTCCTACCGCGTCCGCCACGTCACCATCCTCGGTGTTGGGGAAGACCGGACGCTGCCAGCCTTCGCCCCGATCTCCGAACCCTCCGACGACGCGCCGAGCGTCTACCTGTTGTTCCAGTACGGCCGCTACGTCGTGCGCCCGGCAGACGCTCCGCCCGGCAAGTGGTTCATGGCCTCCGGCGCTCACCTCCACACGGGTGATGGGCGCTGGCGCGAGCTGATCGGGCACTGACTGCCCATCCCGCTGCACGACCGCACCGAGCCCTAGCCGGACCAGCGCCAACCGCAGCTGTGGAGTCCACCGACCCGAGCAAGCCCTGCCCATCGAGGAGTTGAACCATGCCTTCACACGACGAACTGCACGCCCGGCTGTTCCTTCTGCGCGCGGCCGAACCACCCGCGCCCGCCCTTCACCACTACGTCGCCGTCCACGGGCCGGTCGACGCCGTCGCGCAGATTCGGCGCGGCACCGCCCCCGCCGCCGTGCTCAGCGAGGTCACCCGGCCTGACGCTCGGATCGACGACGACCTGCGGGCACTCGACAACTGCACGGCCCGCCTGCTCAAGCCCGAAGACGGCGACTGGCCGCTCGGAAGGCGGATCGGCCTAGCCGGCCTCGGCGTTCCGCTCGCGCTTTGGGTGCGCGGCAGCGGTTCGTTGGCCGAGCTCACCAGCCTCGCCGTCACCATCACGGGCGCCCGCGCGTCGACGGAGTGCGGAAACACAGTCGCGGGGGACGTCAGTTACAAACTCGCCCGTGCCGGGGTGACCGTCCTCAGCGGCGGCAGCCTCGGCGTTGACGAAGCAGCGCACCGCGGCGCACTGGCCGCAGACGGCAGGACGGTCGTCGTGCTCGCCAACGGGGTTGACCGGACCCATCCGCACCAGCACGCCCGGCTCTACCAGGCGGTGATCGAGCAGGGCGGGTTGCTGGTCAGCGAGTACCCGATCGGCACACGACCGACCCGCATCCGGTTCCACGCGCGGTGCCGGCTGTTGGCTGCTCTCGCCGCGGCGACCGTCATCGTCGAGGCAGGACAGCGCAGCGGTGCCCTCGCCGTGGCCCGTGCCGCTGGAGAACTCGGCCGCCGGGTCTACGGCGTGCCGGGCTCGATCCACTTCGTGACGTCGAAGGGCGTGAACGAGTTGCTGCGCACCGGCGCCGCCACCGTGGCCAGTTCGGTCGAGCACATCAACTACCAGGAGGGAGTGCGATGACCGGCCCGGACGCCTTCCTGACCGCACTGACCGCCCTCGACCTGCCGCCCGAGTGGCAGGTCGAGGTGGCCATCCGTCCACGACGGCGCAAGACCGGCATTCAGGTCAATCCGGAGGCGGCGCCGTGCTGATCCCACCGACGGCCACCCCGGAGCAGGTTGCGCGGTTTGTCGGCAGCCATCGTCGATGGATCCGCCGAGAAGGTCGAGAGAGCCACGCGGTTGGCCCCGGATCACGCGGTAAAGGAGCTCGTCGACGGCGAGGAGTTCGACCTGCTCGGCCAGCGTTACCGGCTCCAGCTCGTCGACGCCTCGCCCGCGGGCACCGCACAGCTGCCTCTGACCACGTCCGACGGCGTCTTGTCCGCGCGGAGGCAGCGGCCAGAGCTGGTCCGCCGGGCAGTGATCGGGCTGTACCAGCAGGTCGGGCTCGCTTGGTTGCGCCGCGAAGGGCGCCACTACGAACTGGACGGCCACATCGCCGGCCTGAGCTACGCCGTGCGCGACCTCGGACGGCGCCCGTTAGGGCATCTACGAGGGGCCGCCGAAGCAAACGACGACGCTGCACTGGGCCGTGTTCGGCCTGCCGATGCGGCTCATCGAGTACGTGCTCGTCCACGAACAGGCGCACGCCACCCAGCCAAACGGACGCGCGCCCACGGCCGCGCATGACAACGGCGGATGTACCTCTGGATGCCGGACTGGCAGCAGCGCCGAACGGAACTCGCCGAGGTCGGCCGTCACGCTTGGCTCGGCGATTGAAACCGCAGGGCAAGAGGGGCGCATTGGCACAATCTGGTGGGTCCCGCGCCGGACGCAGTGCGAACAGCCAGGTCCGGCGCGAAACCCACCAGATGTCGAACTGGAGTGTTGTCCTCTACAGCGTGATACAACATGGAGTGCGGGTCGACACGATCTGCACCACGAGCGACCTGGAAGGAGGCAGGAAGTGGACAAGGAACAGCACTTCGAGCTGCTTCGGGAAAGTGCTGCCGAGGTCAAGGAACTCCAGGATCGGCTCCAGAGCGTCCGTGATCAAGAAGCAGCGCTTCAGGCCCAGCGGGTCACGACACTCGACGAGCTCAAGAAGGCCCGTGACGTGCGGTTCGATCGCATGACCGCGGCCATCGAGGACAAGGTCCCGAAAGCGCAGGTCGCCCGCGCCCTGGGCATGGACCGGACCAACCTGTACAAGCTGCTCGAAGGCAAGGAAACCGAACAAGACACCACGGCCGGCTGACGTCCGCGCTATCGCCGAACCGCTGGCGACCACGCTCAGGCGCCGGCCCCAACGCATGGAGGATGGGTGTATCTACAGCGGGTGGCTGTGCGCGGGTTCCGAGCTGCCGGCGACGAGGAGATCGTCTGCGAGTTTCCCGGACGCTTCTCGCTGTTGGTCGGGGCGAATAACGCTGGCAAGAGCACGGTGGCGGACGCGTTGTACCTGGCGCACCCGCACAGCTTCCCGCAGATCTCTCGACCCACTGTCGCCACCCTCGCCACCGCCCCGCCCCGCCAGATCGACATCTCGTACGCATTCAGCGCCGAGGCGGACGAGGGCCCGGTCGGGCAGATGTTGCAGAACCTCGCGATGCCGGCACCGACTTGGACCCGTCAGCTCGAACGGAACCTTGGCCGCGTCCGCGCGAAGACCGTTGGTTCGGAACCTGAAGAGTTCGACGCGCTGCGGCTCATCTACCTGCCGGCGTACCGCAACCCGCTCGACGAGTTGGCCCGCCGGGAGGCGCAGGTCCTGATCGAGTTGTTCCGCGCGGAGCAACAAGCCCGCAGCGGCCATCGAAACTTGGCTGACCTCCGCTCCCGCGCGAGGAGACTGCTCGATGCCCTCACTAAGACCGGCCTCATCGAGGCCGTCGAGCAGCGCGTCCGCGGTCACCTCACCGCGCTGTCGTCCGGAGTCAGCCACCAGTTCGCATTCGTCGGGGGGCAGGTTGTCGACGACGCGTACCTCGCCAGGGTGCTGGAGTTGCTCCTGGGCGCTATCGACGACCGAGCTTTCGCCCAGCGACTCGAAGTATCTGGCCTGGGATATGTCAACCTGCTGCACATCGCCGTCACCCTCGCCGCCATTCCGGACATGACCAAGTCCGCCGAGGCTCCAGAGGGAGGGGACGCGGGAGCTGACGAGGACGGAGCCGATGCGGGCGCTCAGGAAGGAGCAGATGAACTCACTGAAGCAGAACGGGACGCCCAACGCGAAGCTGAGGCGGAATCGCGAGAAGACGCGTTCTTCCCTGATCGGTTTCACGTCACGGTCGTTATCGAGGAGCCCGAGGCGCACCTGCACCCGCAACTGCAACACGGCCTGACCCGGTACCTGCGGCAAATCACCTCCGCACGGCCGGAGCTTCAGACGATCATCAGCAGTCACGCAGGCGACATCATCTCGGCGTGCAAGCCGGATGAACTGGTCGTGCTGCGGCGGCTGCAGGACGGACGACGCGCCTCGCGCGTCATGGCCACCATGCCCATTCACGACAAGAAGCGAACCTTGCGGATGGCACGGCTGCACCTTGACACGACCCGGTCGTCCGCGCTCTTCGCGGAGCGCATGATCATCACCGAAGGCGTCACCGAGGGGGCGGTACTACGGCAGTTCGGCCGCTTCTGGGCCGGACCCGACGACCTCAAGCGCCGGTTCATCGAGGCGCTCACGATCACCGTGATGGGCTGCAAGCCAGGCCGCTGGCCAGTCGACCTTCTGGCGGCACCTGGGCACGAGATTGCCAGCCGCATCGCCATATTCACCGACACCGATAAGCGGCCTCCCGAGACCTTCACCCAACCCCAATGGCTCAGCAAAAGCGATCCCCAGAACGTGCAGGGCTTCTACAACCAGCCGACGCTCGAACCAGCCTTCACCCCCGGCAACGAGGAAGCCGTGCGCGAAGCCCTGACACAGATCAGCGTCACGCCACCTGAACCCTTCACTCCCGACGCCATCGACACCCTTTTCGCCACCACAGGCAAGAAGCGCAAGGCCGAGTTCGCGCTCGCCTTCGCAGACGAACTCATGCGCCGCAGCGAAGACGGCGAACATGTCACGGTGCCTGAACACGTGGCAAAGATGTTCGATTTCCTCTACGCCGCCGCAAAGGACGACGATGCCGACCCGATCGCCGCTGACCTCTGAACAGCGCGCCGCCGCGACGACCACGGCGAACCGCGCGTTCATCGTGGCAGCACCAGGATCAGGGAAAACCACCGTTGCCGCAGAGCGATTTGGCGTGATCCGGTACGACACTCCCACCGATCTTCGCAGGATCCTGGCGCTCAGCTTCACCAGATCGGCGCGCGGTGAACTCGCTGCTCGAATCCGTCGCCGCTGGGGTAGCGGAGCGCTCTCCTGGCCCCACCAAGCCCTCACGCTCGACACACTGCACTGCGAAATCCTGGCGTTTCTCCTGCGACGGCAGGTCATCTCCTGGATGGGCGACCATACGGAACTAACCGTTCTGGACACGTGGAGAGGGCAGACCGGGGCCCGCTGGATGTCGAAAGAGATGGACTACCGGCGGATCGCCGTGCTGCACGGGACCACGGTCGGATCGCATGGCGTCAAGATCACGAGGCCCGACTACAACATCGGCGCCAAGAGACACTTCGAGGAGCACCTGGCGGCTGGACGATGTACGCACACCGAAGTGCGTCAGATCATCGCCGCTGTTCTTCGACGCGCCGAACTGCGCATGGAGGTAGCCAAGTACCTTACCGCTACCACGAAAGCGATCATCGTCGACGAGGTGTTCGATGCAAACGAGCTCGATCTCGAACTCGTTCGTCTCGCGGCGTCCGCCAGAATCAGTACCACTGTGATCGGTGATCCTTGGCAGGCGCTGTACGACTTCCGTGGTGCCCGTCCAGAGCTCGTTCCCCAACTTGTGGAACACGAGGGGTTCGAATCTTTCCCCGTCTCGGCGTCTTTCCGCTTCGAGACACCGGCGATGATCGGCATCGCCGAGTTGGCGCGAGCACACCGACCGATCGCTCTCGACGTGACCAACGACGCCACCGAATGCAACGTAGTTCTCGCGCACAGGTGGGACAACCTCTGGACAGGCCCCGACTGCATCCTGCCTTTGTCATTCGGCCGATTGGACAACCAAACTGATGCCGCGATCGCGCTTCTGCTGGACCGGCTCGTGCAGGGACACTTCGGACACGCTGCAATCTACGCCGACGAAGCAGCAGCGCTGCTCGGTCTTGAGCCAGACATAGTCCGCGCTGAAGGAGCCCTCCTTGGAGCAGTACTTGAAACACTCCGACCGGCAACCACGCAAGCGGCTACGGCAGCGATCACAGCACTCAGGGCGGTACTTCGCCTACTTGGAAGCCCTCGCCAACTCCGTCGCATGCCAGAAGCCGGGGAGGCTGTCCAACTAGACCGGCTACTCGCCTTGGCACGCCGCATGAACCAGCCACATGTGGTCGCCGGAATGACAGTGCACCAAGCAAAGGGACGTGAATGGCCAGTTGTCGGCCTGCGACTCGCTGATGTCGAGGTGGCCAGGCTGACGGCAGGGCTGAAACAGGAACGTTTTGACGATCGCGTCCTGTACGTTGCTCTAACCCGTGCTGCAAAGAAAGTCGTCCGCTGCTGACGAGCACCGATTCTTCTGCTACAAGCGCGAATCGACCGTGGGCCGCGAGGCCGCCAGATAGTCATCCCCGTTCCAGCGGTAGTTGCTGACCTGGACCGGCTCGCCGAACGTCGGGGCGTGCACCATCTTCCCTGCACCGATGTACAGGCCGACGTGGTGGACGTTGCCGGTTGTGCCGTAGAAGACCAGGTCGCCGGGAAGCAGCGGTTGGCCGGCGGGCACCAGTGGACCCGCGTTGTACTGAGTCTGCGCGGTACGAGGCAGGTTGATGCCGGCGGCGTTGTAGGCAGCTTTGGTGAGGCCAGAGCAGTCGAAGCCGGCATGGCCGCCGGCTGGTCCGTTGCCACCCCATACGTAGGGCAGGCCGAGTTGGCCGCAGGCGAAGTTGATTGCCATGATCGCGGCGGGGTTGGGTGCCTGGATCTTGTTGCAGTCGCCGGTTCCGACGGTGGCGGTGCCGTACCGTTTTGCCTGAGCCAGAACGCCGTTGACGTACTCCTCGTCATGGTTGTAGGCGAAGAGCGCCTTGCGGATGTCTTTCTGTGCGCCGGAATCGCACAGGTAAAACGCGGCGGCGTAGATGGCGTCGTGCGGGTTGTAGCGGGAGGGCGGGTTCGAGCCACCGGGCGGGATCGTGTGGCGTGCAATCACACCGTCGAAGGTGGGCTTGAGGAACTGCATGGGGCCGCCGGCCCCCATGTAGTTCTCGCCTTCCGTGATGCCGTCGCCGGATCCGCGGCCGTGCTTGGATTCGGCGTCGCCGATCGCGGCGAGGATCGTCCAGTCCAGCCCTGGGCACACGGAGGCTGCGGCTCGGTAGAGCGACAGGTAGTCGTTGGGGATCTCGGCGACCGCGGCCTGGCTCGGCTCGGTGCCACCGGTACCGAACAGCGCACTGACGATGGCTTTGCCGACACCCCCGATGAGGATGGGGATAGCGATGATGGCCGCGACAGCGGCAACGGCGATCTTCATGGAGTCACCTTCCGGAAGTGGCTGGTGGGTAGGGGTGGTGGGTGCGGGTCCGGCGCGGCCAGGTCCGCGGGCGCCTGCTGCGCTTGAGCCGATGTCGAGGACTGGACAGCGGTGGGCGGTGCGACGTGGGGCCAGAACCGCGCGAGCTCGACGAGCCGCAGTCGACCCGGCCGTCGCGACGCCGGACCGGAGATCGGCAACCACCGCGCGACGGCGGGGTTGTCCTCGCCAGCCACGCCAGCGACATCTGCGGCGCTGGTGGCTACGGGCACGAGCGCTGGCCGGTCCAACTGGGACAGGGCGTCGGCGAGCGCCGTGAGCACGTTGGTCTCGCGGCGGTTGGTGGGCAGCCACACCAGGACGGGTGTGGTGATTCCTGTTGCGATGGCGAGCTTTTCGTAACCGTGGAGCTTGCGGGCGAGCTTGCCGAGGTCCTCGGTGCCGAAGTCGAATTCGAGGAAGAACTCGATCTGGTGGCCGTCTTCGCGCCAACGGCCGTAGGCGTCGGGGCGGACCATGTCGCCGAAGAGCCGGCCGCAGCGAAGCTCGGACCACCACGCGGTCAGGCGGCCGCGGGCACCTGGCCGTCGGCTGAGTGCAACGAGGCTGGTGAAAACGCCGTTGACGCCCACGGTGTGTGCGAGGCGCAGGGAGTGGGCGATGCCGATGGCGTCTTCGTGGCGGTAGCCCAGTTGCTTGGGGTCGAGACCATCCTCGTAGGCGAGGGCGACCGAGCCGGCGATGTCGAGCACGTAGTGCATCGGTGCGGTGCCGGAGCTGACGAACGGCTGAAAGCGGTCGACGACGCGCCACTTGAACAGGTTGAGCAGGCGGTGGTTGGCCGCGCGCATGGTCGGGTAGCAGAGTTCGACGATCTGCTGGGTGGTGAAGACCTTGTGCTCGTGCAGCATCCGAGCAAGCCAGCGGTCCCGGAGGGTGAGCCGTCCGGCGAGCTGGGCGTGGTGCTCCCCGGTGGTGGCCGCCCGTGGCGTGGGGCGTTGGGGCATGTGCCCGCGCAATGCCCTCTGAGGCGTGGGATTCGAAATCATGGGTCGGCACCTCCCAGTCGTTGGGCCGGAATGGGGGAAGGTGAAGGCAACGCATGCGGGATCACCGGAGCGGAACGGGCGCGATAGGTGAGCCCACATGCGTTGCGGGAGAACAAGGCCCGACAGGTCAGACCGCGCGGCGGGGGTCTACAGTGGGCTGACCGGGGCGGCCCGTTGCGTTGTCGGCGTTGGTGACGGGCGGGCGGGTATTGACCCTGGCTGCTTTGCGGATTGCCTTGGCGCGTCCGGGAATCGCGGGCGGGAGCTTCTCGGTAACCGCGGTGAACGGCGGCGCTTCCTCGCCGCCCAGGACTAGCCGAGCGGCGACGTGGTACACGCCGAGATTGGACAGGTCGTGATCGCTCAGCCGCGGCATGGTGTGCCGGGCCAGCCGCTTGGCGTCCTCGGGCGAGGCGTTGAAGAAGATCTTGCTGCGCGCGTTGGTGCTGACGCCCTCTTCGAGCTCCTTCGGTAGCTGTCCGAGGTACTGGTGTGCCAACGCCATGGAGAGTCGGTAGCCGCGGGCCTCGGCGAGCATGTCCTCCAATGGATAGGCCAGGTTCAGGAAGTTGTGGCACTCGTCCACGTACAGCCCGCAGTCGCGGCGTTGGCGCTGCGGGACGCGAGCTCGGCGAGTCGCGGCCTGCCAGGTGCGGGCCACGACGATGGAACCGACCAGCCGCGCGGTTTCCATCCCTAGCGCGTCGCGAGCGATGCGCACCAGGCAGATCCCACCGGTGTTGAGCACCTCATCCATGTCCATAGTGGACGTTCCACCGGCGATGGCGGCGCGGACGAACGGGCGCAGCAGGAAGCCGCGGATTTTGTTCATCAGCGGCGCGATCACTTGTGCGCGGCTGGCTTCGGACAGGTCGTCGTACCAGGACCAGAAGCCCTTGAGGACCTCGTCATCGATCTGGTCGCAGGCCCGTTGCCGGAACGCCGGCACGGTCAACAGCTTGGGCAGGTCGACCAGCGTCGGGGTACCGGGCATCGCGGTCAGGGTGAGCAGCCCGGCGCGCAGGATGTCGTCGGTGCGCGGCCCCCACGACGAGGCGTAGATCCGGGAGAAGATCGAGACCAGGTTGTCGACCGCGCGGGCCTTATCCGCTCCCTCCAACGGGTTGAGCACCGGCGGGCGGGCGCGGGAGTCGGCGTCGAACAGCACGACCTTCTCGCCGAGCTCCTCGGGCAGGCGCATCAGGATGTCCGACACGAGGTCGCCCTTCGGATCGACCACGACGACACCTCGGCCGGCCTCGGCGTCGGCCAGGATCATCCGGGCCATCAGCTCCGACTTGCCGCTACCGGTGGCGCCGAGGATGTGCAGGTGGTGGCGGGCGTCGGCGACGTGCAGGCCGACCGGGCGGGAGTGCCCGGAGTCCGACAGCCCCAGGGGCTTGATCTGCTCCCCGGCCGTGGCGATACCCGGCGGGGGCGGCACGGCCTTCGCGCCGGCCCGCTGCAGGCCGGGGGTGGACTCGTCGATCGGCAGGTGCGCGATTGCGGCCAGCTCGAGGATCGAGAGCAGGTCGCCCTTGCCCAGGCGGCGTTCGGCCAGCACGGCGACCGGATCTCGACGGATCCGAACCCGGCGGTAGTAGTTGTGCTCGGAGTAGGCGGCGAACGCCGAGGCGATCGCGTGCCCGCGACCCCGCAGCACCTCCCGCACCGCCTGAACCTCGCCCGACGTGGCGTCCTCGGGCACGGTGGTGGCCACGGCGTAGCAAATACGGGTCTCGAATTGGTTCGCCCGCAGCTTCTCGACCACAGCACGGTCCTGGGCGGCGTACTCCAGGCTGGTCTGCCGATCCAGGCCCGGCGTCCGCGTGCTGGTCGACGACTTCGGGGTCTTGCCCGGCGTGATGACGTCGAGCAGCCGGCCGACCAGATGAACCGACCCGCCCGCGTGCACCCGCCGGGCGGCGCGGCGGGCTTTGGTCACTCGGTGGCCGGCGACCGGGCGGGCGAGGATCTGCACGCATGCCCGGTCGTGCGGGCCGAGCCCGACCGGTGCGCCGAGCATCGCGCGAATCGGGTCGGCCGGGTGCTCGGTGCGGATCGGCAGTGCTTCCGAGCGCGCCAGCCGCAGCTCGCCACCGACCGCCTCGACCCGCCGACCCGCTGCCGTCGTGGTCGGGATCGGGGGCTTGGCGGGGGTGGTGCGGGTGTGCGCGCCGGGCCAGGCGGCCTCGATCGCGCGCTCGACCATGCCGGGCGGCACCAGGCCCGGCACCCACAGCCGGATCTGCACGCCGTCGTCGGTGAATGTCAGCTCGAAGCTCAGGTGCGGCTGCCCGCCGAAGCGACGCCGCCACCCCGGCCGCAGCAATCCGACGAGGTTGGACCACACCGTGATCGCCCCGGACGGGTCGACCGTCGGCGGCGCGAGCACGGTGATCAGGCGAGCATCGATCATCAGGCGCTGGTGGTAGCGGCGGCGCCACCGACGGCGCGCGACGACCGCGGCGGTGACAGCGACCGCGAGCACCGGCCCGACGATCGGGCCCCAGGTCAGGGCGAGGTCGCGCAGGTGCGCCAGCACGTTCTGGAACGCGCCGAGCGGGTCACGCAGGTAGTCGCCGACCGGTGAGGCGAGCACGTCCGCGGTCTGCTCAATATGCGGTGGGATGAGGGCGGACAGGGGTGTGGCGGTGATTGGCCAGGACATCGGGGACCTCCCCACGCAAAGCGGTCGACGGGACGGATGCGAGCTGCGGTCAAGCCGCCCACGGCTGGTCAGCCGGCTCGGCCGTGGGCTGCTGGCTGTGGTCGGGGCGGGTGTTGTCGACGACGAGCCGCAGGTGCCGGCGGCCTCGGCGGGCGGCGCGGTCGGCGTCGACCTCGGCTTGCCACGCGGAGAACCGGCGCCCGGCCAGCCGCTTGAGGTAGGCGGGAATGCGGTTGGCCGGCACCCCGACCAGCCGCGGGCCCAGGACCGCGAGCAGGTCGCTGGCTTCCTGCGAGGCCCAGCCCGCCTCGGCGATCGCAGGCTCGTCGGGAAACACATCTGCGATCCGGTCGACGGCGGGATTCAACGCGGCATCCTGTGTCCCGCCATACGAGTAGACCCACAGAAAATTCGGCGGCGGGCCAGGCTCGACGAGCGTCCGGAATCGGGACACCTCTTTGGTGTAGGCGTAGAAATTCGTGTCGGGTCGAGTCCGGCAAATATCCAGCCATGCCTGAAGGTAGGCGTCGGAGAAGAAATCGCCGCTGTCGTGAATTCTGATCCAGGCGCCCCGGAACTTGGCCGCGCCGAGTTCCGCGACCATGGCGGCCTGCCAGCCGGCCAGGTCGTCCAGGACGTACATCAGGTTCGCCTGGTGCTTGGCGCGGACGACCGGCCAGGTGTAGGTGCCGTGCCGGGCGTAGCACGCCTGCGCGCAGATTCCGGCCGACGGACAGGTGTTGTAAGTGCGACCGTCAGCCAAGCGGCCGGCCCAGGCCGGCAGCGACCAGTTCCACACGCCAATCTGGCGCATCTCGCTGTTTTGCGTGAGCAGCCGCGTGGGCCGGTTAACGGTGGCGGAAATGGGCAATGACGTAGACATGGGTATCCCCTGGGTGCGATTCGGTGTATACGGATTGATTCCTGCGATTAGGCGGCGTCGAGTTCGATCTGCGACGCGTTGCCATCGTCGAACGAGTCCGCGATTCCCGCGGTGTCGTCCGCGCCGAGTTCGACGAAGGAGTTCTCGATTCCCGACGAGGTGTCGGAATACCCGGCGATTTCGGCGGGGTCAGTCGTGACCAATTGATGCTCGACCGGTGAGGCGATGGACTGGAATGCCACGCGCTGCGTCCCGGTCGACAGGAGGCCCTGGCCACGGTCCGCGGAGAGCAGGAACTGGCGCTCACCCATAGACAGGTCGAAGGTGCGGGTGATCTCGTCGATCGCCTGGGAGGCTTGCCGCAGCAGGATCTGCGTCGCGGCGTTGGCCACCACTGCCTTACCCAGATCCGAGCCCAGGACGTCCGCGGTGTCCTGGGTGGCCACCGTGAGACCGGCCCACTGTTTCCGGGACGCCTTAGCCATCCGGAACAAGAACTCCGCGCCCGCGGGCTCCTTCATCAACAGCCACGCCTCGTCGACCACGACCAGCCTGGGCTTGCGGATGGCCGGGTTAGAGACCTGCCGCCACACCGCGTCGAGCGTCAGCAACGTGCCGATCGGCTTGAGCTCGTCGGCGAGATCCCGCAGCGAGAACACCACCAGGTGTCCCTCCGGACGGGTCGACGTCGGGCCGGAGAACAGCCCCGAGAACGCGCCGGTGACATACGGGTGCAGCCGCGCCGCGAGTTCCACCCCGGCGGGGTCACCGGTCCCGGCGAGGACCTCGGCGAGGTCGGCCAGCAGCGGCGCCGGGCGGGTCCAGGTCCGCGGATCCGAGGTGATCCCCACGCGCTGGTAGGTCGCGGTGATAGCCCGGTCCAGTGCCGCACGTTCGGTCGCTTCGAGCTCACTGCCCAGCAGCACCGAGATCACCGTGTGCAGGAACAACGACCGGCGGATCAGCGCGTTGCGCGGTGCAGTGCGGCGCCCGTCCGGGCGGGTGTGGATCGGCAAGTCCATCGGGTTCAACCGGACCTGCTCGGCACCGAGGTGCACATACGTTCCGCCGACCGCGGCGGCCAGCCGGGCGTACTCGTCCTCCGGGTCGATGACGTGGATCTCGATCCCGCGATACAACGACCGCAACAACTCCAGCTTCACCAGGTAGCTCTTGCCCGCGCCGGAGCGGCCGAGGATCACCGAGTTGTGGTTGTCCAGGGCGAACCGGTCATGGTGGACCAACCCCTGGCTTCCGACGTTGAAGCCGTAGAGCACGCCGCTCGGTGCGCCGACCGAGGTCGGGTCGGGCGGTGGCAGGTCCGGTGAGGTGAACGGGAACGCCGCAGACAGCGCGCTGGTGTCGAACGTGCGGCGCATGCCGACGAGGTCCAGACCCATGGGCAGGCTGGTGATCCAGCCCTGCATGCTGCGGTACGTGGTCGGTTTGCAGTCCAGCAGCAGCGACGCCGCCAACGACCGGATCGCGGCGACCTCGTCGCTGAGGGCCTCCTCGGTGGGAGCGTGCACGGTCAGGTACAGCCCGAGCCGGTAAAGCTTGCCCTCGCCACGGGCGACCCGTGCGGACAAGTCGTAGGCATCCTCGGTGGCGGCTTCGACGTGCGGGTCGACCAGCCGGCCCTTCTCACTGGTGTGCCGGCGACCGCTTTCGAGCTTCGACAGCTGCTTCTTGAGACGGTTGGCCGCGGTGACCGGGTCGATCGGCTCGATGTGCAGCGAGACGTCGACCCGTCCGGGGTAAGTCAGCAGCGGCTGAAGCCACCCGTTGTGCACTTCGCGCGGGTAGCCGACGACGGCGAAGCTCGCGACCCATTCGCCACCGACTTCCAGCGCACGAGGACGGACGGAGATGGCGTCCGGAGTGAACGCGCTGGCCCGCCCGAGCGGCGGCTGCACGCTCTGGGCCTTCCGGCCGCGGCGCTTGTCCTTGGTCTTCATCAGCGGTACCTCCCCGCGGAGTTGACGTAGTCGTCGGGGTCCTCGGCGGTGTCGTCGAAGCCGTCATCCCAGGCGTCCTCGGCCTCGCCGAACTCGTCGTCGGTGGGGAACGCGGCGCGGCCGAACGCGCCTGCGTCCCAGCCGTCGTCCGGGGCGGTGGTGATGACCTCGTCCGAGGCGGCGAGACCGGAGTTCGGCGGGATCACGCTGTCGGGGTTGCAGGCCGCGGCGAGCACCGCGGTGGCCTGTCCGGCGTCCAGCGGGGTGACCACGATCCCCGAGGGGGACAGCAGCTCGACCGCCTCGCTGAGCCGGCGGACCAGCCGGGCTTCGGCGGCCCGCCGGGTGGCGTCGTCGACCAGGGCGGCCTGCTTGGCGGCCCTGCGTTTCGCGGTCAACGCGGCCAGTGGCGAGGCGCTGCCGAGTCCGTCGGTCGGGCCCGTGGTGAGCAGCGGTTCGCGCAGGATCAGCAGCACTTGGCGGCGCAGCAGGTCGGTGGCGCGGCCGAGTTGGTCGAGGTACTCGGCGTGCTCGCGCGCCGCCTGTTCCAGCGCCGGGTGCGGCAGGCCGCCGGCCTGTTCGCGGAGCTCGGCGATCTGCCCGGACAGGTCCAGTCGTTCCGCGCGGATGAGCACCTGCACGGGTGCGGTCAGCGAGTGCAGATACCGCCCGAAGGAGGCGACGAGGGACTCCTGCTCGCCCGGGGTGCGCAGCCCGAAGTTGATCGTCGAGCAGACCGCGACGACGGCGACCCCGTCCTTGCAGAGGTCGATGACGCCGGTATCGGTGACCGCTTCGGCGGGCAGCCGCAGCGCGGCCGGCGAGACCGTCGACGCCGCGGCGTCCCCGCCGTCCTTCCCCTGGGCGCGGCTCTTGCTGCTGGTATTCGTGACCTGTCTGCCCAGCCACTCGGGGGCCGGGCGGATGCCTTCCGGCGCGGCCACTCGGTGCTGCGGGCTCATCCGCTGCCGCAGCGCCGCCAGCACCAACCGGTCGAGGGTGATGCCGTCGCGCTGGCCGAGCGCGAGGAACGCGGCGGTCACCCCGATCGGGATGGCGACGATGAGGAACGCCACCAGCGGCACGAACTCGCGGGTGATCGTGTACGTCCCGTACAGCACAATCCCAGTGATGGCGAGGATGAGCAGCTGCCGCGCCGTCAGCGGACCGATCACCCGGTCCTCGCGATCGACGTCGGCAGGAATCCGGACGGGCTGACTCATTTCCCTTCACCTCTTGGAGCGGGTTTCGGCGTGCGGAACAGCGCCGGCGGAACGGACTGGGTGCGCCGGTAGGCGTCGCCGATGCGCGGCTCGGGCTGTGCCTGCCGGAACACCGGCGCGGCAGGCGCGGACGCCGACGTGGGTGGCGACGACGGCTGCGGTGCCGGCGGCGTGGCGGGTCGGAACTGCAACTGCGGGGGCACAGACGCGGTGCGGATCGGGCGGGCCGGCGGCGGGGTGGCGCCGCGTCGACGCGGCCCACCGGCTGCTTGGAACTGGGGCGCCGATCCCGGCCGCTGCCCTCGCCGCGGCGGTGAGATCGGCGTGGCGGGCCTGGGTGCGGAACTGAACTCAGGAGGCATGGCTGGTCCCTGGTTTGCCGGGGTGACGGCGGGGTCGTGGGTGGTGTCTTGGGGTGAGGGCTGCAGGAACTGCGGCGTCTGCGAGGGCAGCCGCGACCGGCGGGCCGCGCGGACGCGCTCGGCGTCCTGGGCCGCCTTGAGCCGCTTGTTGACCATCTCCGGGGTGGGCGCAAGGCGCGCCTGAGCAGGCCACGGCGAATTTGCCGACCCGCCACCGCGACCCCCACCACCTCCGCCGCCGCTCTTCGCCCCGACCGCGCCGCCGACCTTGCCCAGTGCGCCGGTCTTCCCGGCGACCATGCCGAAGGTCTTCGCCGCGATGTAGGCCTTCGCCAGCCCTCCGAGGAACGACCGGCCAGAGCTGACTTTGGCGGCCGATAACAACCAGAACGGGATCTTGAACAGGATGAAGAACAAGGCGATCGCGGCGACCAGCGTGCCGAGCGCGGACAGCGTCGAGCCGAACAGATGCACGCCGCCGGACAGGAACGTGCGCACTGCGGTGATCAGCACCAGCGCTTGAGCGACCTGGATCGCCAGCGTCGCGGTGATCGCCTTCCACCACCAGCGGGCCAGCGGGTCGGTGTGCGGCAGGGCGTGGAACATCAGGAACAAGGGGCCCGAGATGATCAAGACGAGGGTGATGACGATCCGGACCACGTAGACGACCAGCAGGCCCAGGCCCACCACGACGAGCACCAGGCCGACCAGGATGATGAACAGTCCGCCGGTCTGGATGCCGGCGACGGCGTCCTTGAGGGTGTTGCCCAGCGAGGGCGCGTTGACCCCGTCGCCGAGGATGCCCAGGGTCAGGCCGTTGGCCAGTCGGATGAGCTTGTCGGCGAAAAACAAGCTCAATGCCGAGGCCATGAACGCGATCGGGATCCGGGGCCCGATCTCCTTGATCGAGTAGCGCGCCTGGACGCTCTCGTGGCCCATCACGACGATGCCGCCGAGGAGGATGAGCAGGCCGTAGGCAGCGACCACGAGCTCCCACGAGTTGTTCCAGAGTTCGCCGATGCCGGGTAGGTCGCTGATCGTCGGTGTGGACAGCGCGGTGTGCCCGATCAGTTCCAGGATCGGCGAGAGCGCAGCTTCGACGATGCTGCGGAACGCCGAGTTGATGGCCTCGGTGATGCAGGCACCGATGTCGGTGATCCCGCAGTCCGAGTCGCTGACACCGTTGCCGCTGCCGGGCTGCTGCGGGCCACTTGTCGGTGGCGGCGTGGTCGGCTGCGGGATGCAGTCCTCACCCGTGCACGGCGTGCTTGGCGGCGCCGTCGATGGGCTGGGCGCGCTCGGCATTGGGAGTGTGGGCTGTGTCGGTGTGGGAGGCGGGGCACAGGGGATCGGCCGCGGCTCAGGCCCCAAGCAAGGATCCGGGTTCGGTGTGGTCGGCTGCGCCGAGGCGCTGACCGCGAGGACCCCGACCAGGAGCACGACGACGCTCAGCGCCAGCATCCAGCCCGCGTACCAGCGCCAGTGCCGACCAGCCGGCGGCCGGTCGGCGCTGGCGTCGGAGACCGGGGAGAGCATCGCTCGGTCCCCGTCGATTCGTCCGGCGGCAGCGGTCGCGACCGGTCCGCCGGACCGGCGGTACGGGCGAACCGTGGGCGGGGTGCCGGCCATCGGTCAGGCCCCCACGATCCCTTTGAGGATCTCCACGACCAGCGGCGCGAGCGCTGCCAGGCCGTAGCCCCACCCGGCGGACTTGAAGGCGGTCTTGGCCTTCTCGACCTCGCCGGGGTCGCCACCGCCCATCACGTATCGGACACCGCCGATGGACAGGAACACCGTGGCCAAGCCGGCCAAGATGCCCATGATCCAGTTGCGGACGTTGTTCAGGACCGTGGTCACCGAATCTGCCAGAGCGACGACCATCGTGTCGGCGTGCGCCGCCGACGCCGACGCCAGCAGCGCGAGGACCGCCAGCTCGACAATCAACGCCACGTGCGACCAGCGGCGGGGACGGACCGGAACCCAGGCCTCCGGCCTAGTGACCGGAGCACTGGTCGGCTCGCTGCCGGTGATCTCGGCCGGCGTGCTCGACGCTGGGGCCTCGGCCGGCGGCTGCGGAGTGCCATCGAGGCGGGCGCTGCGCGGTCCGCTCGCGGCGGGGAAGAATCGATCGATCAGGCGCATTGGGGCACCTCCGAAGGTCGGGCTGAGCGCGGGGATGTCCCGCAGCCCTGAACTCCGGATTTCGCATCCGTTTTGGACACGCGACCCTGAATTTTCTGCCCCGACTCGACCTCACTAACCGACACGGACAGTGACGACCGCGGCAAGTCGCGGGCCGGTGCGACCGGTCGCGCCAGGGCCACTGCGGTGGCTACCTGGTCGGTCAACGGGTCGGTCGGATCGGTCTCGGCGACGCCCTCGCGCAGGTACGCGGCGAGCCGGAGCTCGGCGCGTTTGCGCGCCTTGTAGACCGCCCACTCGCCGGTCTGGTGCCGCGCAGCCCAGTCCGCGACGGGCACCTCTTCCAACCGAGTCGCACCAATCAGCGCGGCCTCGGTCTGAGTCAGGACTCCGTCCGCGACCGCGCGGGCAAGGACCAGATCCGGGTGACCCCACGGCGCGTGCGGCGGGGTGGATCGGAACCCTGGCGCGACCGGAGTCGGACCCGCCAGCGCCTCGGCGAGCGCGTAGTAGCCGGACCGGTAGGCGGCCCACCGCAGCCGCAGCATGATTCGCGGCGGACGCAGATCGATGGTCGACAACGCGGTCAGGAAGCCGCGCAGAACCTCGGCGTGCACGTCGGCCGGATCGTTGGCGAACCGGTTGGTCAAGGTCGCCGCGACAGAAGTCAGCGCGGGCAGTGCGACCCCGACCGCGGCGATCGTCCAGGTCGCTCCTTCAGTACGGGAGCGCAGCACCAGATGCGCCCACACCGCGTCCCGCGTCGCCTGCGGGCACCGGCGCGCCAGCAGTCGGTCGCGGACCTCGTCCAGCGCAATGTGCCGGTCCGGCAGACCGGGAAAGAGCCGGCCGTTCAGCGATATCGGGTGCGGCCCGGTCACTAGCCAGGTAAACGTGTCCCGCGCGATATCCAATGAGTTCGGGACGGCCTCGTCGCCAGCGCGACGGAAAACGGATTGTGCTGCCATGTCGTGACTCCCACGGCGTCGATGTGAACAACAACGACGTCAGGAAGCCACGACCGATACCACGGAAATACCACATCATTACTAGGCGCCAACTAGCGAACCGCGCCGAGGCTACTAGCGAACTACTATTTCATCCCACGAACACCATGAAGCAAGATCAACAAAGCGCCCTCGTGGCCCGCGTAACCCGATCGACGCTAGTAGCCGACGAACTGCAGTTATAGTTGGTCACTAGTACGACGCTAGTAGCCGAACTGCGCCCGGATACAGTCGGCACTCAAGCTCAACCTGGCACCGCCGAAAAATCTTGAAAAATCTGACCACAGAGTGGCCCAGAAGACGGTGGGCGCCGACCTGGGTCGACGGAACGAGCGGCTCAGCGTCGAGGCTTTGGCAGAACTGTTCGAATCACGCCAAGTCGCCATTAACATGCACCTTTGCCATCTCAAATAAGTTTGGCGAGGCGTGTCCAAAACGGGGTCGAAATACAGAGTTAAGGGGCGTCAGAACGCACAGCCCCACCTCGTCGGAGGAGACCCGCGATGACCCCGACACACGGCAACGGCTCCCCAGGAGACGGCTCCCAGGAGCACGGCCCGACCGACCCCCCGACCGTCCCGATCCCGCTACCGCAGAGGCGGCGAACACCACGCCTACGCACCCTGCGCCTCACGCTGCACCATCCTCGTCCCGCCCAGCCGAGCACCGTCTGGCCGTGCGCTCAAGACGAACTCCGTGAGGGCACCGGGCTGCTCGCCAACTGGTTGCTGACTGCGGTCATCAAGATCGTCACCACCTACACCCAGCCCGGCCAGCGAATGCTCCTGCTTGCCCCCGCGCCCTACCTCGCGCCGCCCGCATCGTGGTCACCAACGGCGGGCCGTAACCAGTCCCGGCCCGGCCCGTACGCCGGACTACACGAAGCGGGCTGGACCGTGGTACGACTCGGCCGCAGCATCCGGACTCAGACGGCCGTCGCGCACCCCAACCTGGCCGGCGAACACTCCGGCGACGCGTCGGCCGAGGCCGAGTCCGGACCCCGACCCCGCACCGCCAGTCCGACCACCGACCAGCCCGCCGAGCCGTGGGCACACCGTCGTCCCGGACCGCACTCGACCGCGACCGGCGTCGGTCCGGACCGCTACGACCTCGTCATCACCACGGCCGAACCGCGCACCCTCGACGGGGTCCGTCCGGCCGACTGGGCCGGTCTGCTCACCCCGACCGGCACCCTTGCCGTCATCACACACGGTGAGCGAGCCCGTGGTCGGCTCACCGACCCCGCAAGCTCGCTCGTGCGCGCCGCGCACCATGCCGGACTGCGCTATATCGATCGCATCGCCCTGCTGCGCGTGCCCGTCCGCGACGGCGCACTCGCCGTCGCGACCCCGGCCACGCACTCCCGTTCCCAGGCTCCGGCACGACCGCTCGCGACGCCCGCTCGGCACATCCAGGTGCACGACGACCTCTTCGTGTTCACCCGCCAGCCGGCCCCGACCGACACCGCCGACGGGGAGGAGACCTCCAATGGCTGACCGTCCCACGTCGCCCTGGCCACTCCCCCTGCCACCGGGGGAGGAGCCCTCAATGCCGTCCCTATCGGTCTGGCCGACCGGGCAGCGCGACACTCTCGCGCAGCTGCGCGACACCGGCTGTGTGCCCGGCACCGAGACCGACACCGAGCGGATTCCACCCGCCGTCGCCGCCCATGCGATCGCCACCTACACCCGTCCCGGCGACCTCGTTCTCGACCCGGATTGCGGGGCCGGCACCGTGCTGACCGAGGCGCTGCGCGCCGACCGTCGCGCGCTCGGACTGACCGCCCGCACCCAGTGGTGGACGCTCGCTCGCGCCAACGTCACCGCCGCCAAGACCACAGGCGCGTGGCGCGACGGCTCGGTCCTCGACGCCCGCCCCAAGGTGCTCGCGACCATCCGGGCCGCAGGGTTGATCGGACGAGTCGGACTCATCCTGACCAGCTTGCGCACCGCGCCTGACCGCGCGACCGGTCCGGGCCGCGACCCGGTCGAGTCCGCCCTCGCCGACCTTGCCACAACACTGCTCTACTGCGAGCCGCTGCTGCGATCCGGCGGACACGTCGCCGTCGTCGCGCGGCCCCTCCGGTGTCCGGACGGCTCGCTGGTCGACCTGGCCACACCGGTGCTCGCCGCCGGAACTTCGGCCGGGCTGGCACCGGTCGAGCGGTGCATCGCACTGACCGCCGGACTGCGCGGCAGCCGGCTGGTCACCCGCGCTTCGCTTGCCGAACGCCGCGCTGCCGCCCGAGCACTCGCTGCCGGCGCGCCGACCGCGCTCTCCGCGCACCACGAAGTGCTTGTCTTCCAGCTCGCCCACGACGCCGAACTCGCCGCCGCCGCGGCAGTCGGCATCCCGTGGCCGACCGAGGACGAGGTGATCCGGCCCGCCGTCAACCGCGTCACCTACCCCGGCTGGGGACGAGCAGCATGACGACGCGCCTGTACTGCCGTGAATGCGGCTGGCATCCCGAGTTCCGCGGCAAGCGCGCTGCACTTCGCGCCGCCGCCCGCCACCAGTGCACCGGCACACCTGTGCCCGAGACGCGTCCACCCTGGTGGTCCCACCTGTGGACAAACCTGTGGACAAGGCAGTCGGATACCTCCGCCGTCGACACCGAAGCAGGTGCGGACGACCCGACCAGTAACAGCGAATTGGTCGACGCCCGCGGCAACCACATCCAGTGGGCCGCGCCCGCCGCGCACCACGCCGAGACCACCCGACGCGCCCGCCAGGCGATGGTCGAACTCGTCCGCGCCGGCTACCAGATCGGGCCCCCGCCCTACGGCTACCGCGCCCTGCGCATCCGGGTCACCGACCCCAGCGGACACAGCAAACTGCGGGCGGTCCTCGTCCCAGACTGGCAGACCGCCGCCGCCGTCAAGCAGATCTTCATCTGGCGGGCCGACCACGGCCTGACGTTCGCCGTCATCGCCGCACGACTCAACAGCGACCCGAGCCAGTACGCAGCCCCGGTGCCCAACGGGCGGTGGACCCCCAAGGCCGTCCGGCGGATCGTCACCAACGTCAAGTACACCGGCCGCCAGGTCTGGGCCCGCACCATCGCCGGCCGCCCGGCACCCATCGAGCAGTGGGTCACCTCGGCGCCAAAGGTGCACGAGCCACTCGTCGACGAGCGCACCTTCCACCGCGCCCAGCCCGGCCCCACTGAACTCCCGCCCAGTGCGACAGACCCGGCCGACTCCCCGCCGAGCGCGGCATGAACATCCGCCGGTGGACCGTCGCCGCCGTGGTCCTGTTCGCCGGGTACGCGGCGACGATCGCCGGCGCGAACTGGGCCACCTCACTCTGGCCAGCGGTCGCTATCGCGGGCCTGCACGTTCCCGCAGGCGCGTTCTTCGCCGGGCTCGCATTCACCGTCCGGGACCTCTTGCAGGACGCTGTCGGCACCCGGACAACGCTGCTCGCGATCGCCCTCGGCGCGGCGTTGTCCGGACTGGTCGCCGAGCCGCGCATCGCGCTCGCCAGCGCGGCGGCCTTCGCCGTCTCCGAACTTGTCGACCTCGCCATCTACACCCCGCTGCGCGACTGGAGTCACCTCGCCGCCGTGAGTGCGTCGAACACGGTTGGACTGCTCGTCGACAGCCTGCTGTTCCTGCCGCTGGCCTTCGGCTCGCTGACCTACCTCACCGGCCAACTCGTCGGGAAGACCACCACCACGGCCCTGGCGGTCGCTGTGCTTGCTGGTGTCCGCGCTCGCCGGAGGGCGATGCCAGCGTGAGGTTCTACCTCGGCGTCCACCAACCCATCTGGCTGACCCGCGTGCCCGACATCCCGCTGCTGGTGTCGCACCGGCGGCTCGGCCACCGCCGCACCCTGCCCCGCGCCATCACGGAATGGGCGCTCGACTCCGGCGGCTTCACAGAGCTGCAGCTTCACGGACGCTGGCAGATCGACGAGAAGGATTACGTCCAGACGGTCCGGCGCTACGCCGACGAGATCGGCAACCTCGCCTGGGCGGCGCCGCAGGACTGGATGTGCGAACAGCGCATCCTGAAACGCACCGGCTTGACGATCCGCGAGCATCAACGGCGGACCGTGCGCAACCTCGTCCGCCTGCGGGAACTCGCGCCTGAGCTCCCTTGGGTGCCGACGCTGCAAGGCTGGACTCTGTCGGACTACGAACGCTGCGCCGACTTCTACGAGCAGGCCGGGATCGATCTGGCCGCCGAGCCGCTCGTCGGGATCGGCACGGTGTGCCGGCGCCAGAGCAGCGCCGACGTGGAGCGCATCATGCGCGCCTTCGCCACGCGCGAGTTGAACCTCCACGGTTTCGGCATCAAGATCACCGGCCTCAACCGGTACGCCGAAGCTCTCGCCAGTTCGGACTCGATGTCCTGGAGCATGCGCGGTCGATACGTATCCGGATGCGGTCCGAGCCATCGCACCGAGTCGAACTGTCTGCGCTTCGCGCTCAGCTGGTATCGGCAGATCCGAACCACGCTGGGTTCGGCAGGGCTGTCTGCGGACACCGTGTCCCCGCAGGTATTGGGGAGGGCCGCGTGATGGCCGTCGCCGCGTTCGCCGCCGCGGGCTCACTGCTCGCCGCGGGACTCCGTGGTGTCCGGTTCGACGAGCGAGACATCGCGTGGAGTGTCGATTCCGAACAGCTCGTTGGGCGTGCACCGCAGCGTCGTGCACAGCGCCTGCAAGGTCGCCACTTTCACCTGGACCGGCTGCTTCTTGATCAGCACGTCAACCGACTGGAGAGACAGTTCGAACCCGGCGCGCTGGATGAGGATTTCGCGCAACTGGGTCGCGGTCCAGACGTCGCGGGAGGCCATGACCTTCCGCAGCCGCCACTCGATCTGCACCCGCTGCCGTCCCGTGTTCGTCGCTCCGAGGCGCTTCGCGCCGTCGCCAACCGACTCTCAGTGTCCCCGACGGCGACCGAAGCTGGCCGCCGCACGTTCGGCGTGTTTAGCAGACACACACCCACGAACAGATAGAACTTGAGATACACAGGCTGTACTAGATCTATTCAGGTGTTACCTTAATTGAATGGCGCATCTGTCCCCGGTTCAACAGAGAGGAGGTGCTTCGGCACCCATCACGTTCATCGCCATGCCGACGCGCCGCGGTTCGCGGTCAGCGCCGGTAGCGCTCTTCTGGACTCGCGTCGACCGCCCACCCCGAGCTGACGAGGTGACCCAGCACCAGTTCGGCAAGGCACACAGTCCTACCGAACGGCAAGAGTCCAGCACGGCCACGAGCGCCGGCCCCACACGGACGCATGCGGGGAGCAGAGGCCCGTTGGTCGTGACAGCTTTGGCGGTCCCAGCTCATTTAACGCACGTCATGGTGCGTGCCCGCATCGCCGCGAAACCCGCTTCGCGCGGATCGGCGACCGCAGGTGTCGGCAGCTGGGAGTGCCCGCTGTGTCGACGGTTCCTGTCGCCGACCAGCAGCCCCGTGAACCTCCGCCAGCCGCGGGCCTCACGGGCACGAAGGGGGCGCTCATGTGCGCTCAACCTCGCAACCCCGATCAGGCCGACAACAACTGCGCCGACGTTCCTGCTCCGGCCGACCAAGAGCAGCAGGGAAGCCCCGTCAGCGCGCCGAGCAGGCAACCCCGACGGCGCGTTGGCGCGAGCAGAGCTGTGCGCAACGTGGTGGTGCGCGGCGTTCGCCGCGATCCCCCCGACATGCGCAAGCTCGCGCGGGTGGTCGCCAGCCTCGCGGCAGACCTGGCGCAGACCGAAGCCAGCGAGCAAACGCTGCCCGCCGAGCCAGGCACCGCGGACGCCAGCCACCCCGATCACTGCCGCGACGCGGCATGACGTCGCGCGTTCGCGCTTGCGCAACGAACCCAGCGGATCGAAGCCGCTCGCCAATGACTCGAAAGGAAGGTTCACCACAATGCCGCCTGCCACTTGCGATCCCCGCAGCCGCCGAGCCGCACACCCACGGGCTCGACGGCCGGTACGCGTCGGCCTCTACCAGCGGTGGCCCACCCTCCGCGAAAGCGACCACCTGCAGACCTACGTCGCGTCCCAACCCGGTTGGCACATCGCTCTCCGCAGCAGCGACTACGCATCAGGCGGCACGCTGAAGCGTCCTGGGCTGCAACGGGTATTGGCGGCAGCCCGATCCGGAGTCATCGACGTGCTCGTCGTCAACCACCTGTACAGCCTTTCCCGCAAGACACAGCACCTCGCCTTCGTGCTCGACGAGTTAACGTCCCGAGGCGTGCGGGTCGTCTCGGCCACTGATCCCGCCCTCGACACGGAGACCGCGCACGGCCTCTTCCACGTACGCGTGTTGAGTGCCGTCGCGGAGATCGAGCAGACCGGCGCACTCGCAGATCGTCGCGACCGGCGTCGCCACGACCAGCAATCCGCCGACGAATCGCCGCTCGCCGGCTAACTGCAAATCCCGCCGGAGCCCACTGCGCCGACCAAAACATCCCCATCCAGACCGACTCATAACGAGGTGTCATGACCACCGCCTACGCCAACTCGGACAACGAACTCCAGCCGTCGGATGCCCCTGCGCCCACCACCCGCGCGGTGATCTACACGCGCGTGGCCTCGCCCGGACGGGCCGAGACCGACCACAGCGTCACGGCCCAGCGTGAGGCATGTCTGCGCAAGGCGCGGGAACTGGGTTTCTCGCTCATCGACGAGTACGTCGACCCAAACGCTCGACTCTGGCGACGGCCGAAACGCCAGCTGTTCCGACGCATGCTCGCGCGGTTCCGCAGCCGTTGAGAAACAGCAACCCGGCCACGAATTCGCCGCTCGCCGGGAGCGCGCGATCCAGCCGCCCGGACCCACTCGCCGGCTGCACGGTCCTCCGTCCAGGCCGCCCTCAGAAGGAGGTGTCATGACCAGCGCTTATGCCGACTTCATCGATGAACTGCAGCAGGACGTCACCATCCCTATCCAGCCGCCAATGGACGACCTTGCCCACGGCACTCGCGCAGTGATCTATCTGCGCGTGTCCTCGACCGGGCAAGTCCGGACCGACTACAACCCGGAAGGCATCTCCATTCCGGCCCAACGGGAAGCGTGCTTGCGCAAGGCGCGGGACCTGGGCGTCACGGTCATCGACGAGTACGTCGAGCCCGGACGCTCAGCCATGGAGATGACCAAACGCGAAGCATTCCAACAGATGCTCGCGCGGGTGCGCAGCCAGGGCGACGTTGACGTCATCATCATCTACCAACTCTCGCGCATGGCGCGGAACCGCTACGACGACGCGATCGTCATGGCAGACCTGCGCAAGCGCGGCGTCACCCTGGTCTCGGCCACCGAGGCCATCGACGACACCCCGGTCGGCCAGCTGATGCACGGCATCCTGGCCACGTTCAACGAGTACCAATCCCGCCAGTCCGGTGCCGACATCGCCTACAAGATGGGCCAGAAAGCCCGCAACGGCGGCACGCTCGGACGCGCGAAGCTCGGCTACCTCAACCACATCGACCACTCCGACGGCCGCGTCATCCGCACGATCATCGTCGATCCCGAACGGGCGCCCTTTGTTCAGCTGGGTTTTGAGCTCTTCGCCAGCGGCGACTACACGCAAGAAGAGCTGGCTGACGAGCTCTACGACCGCGGCCTACGCACCAGGGCCACCCGGCGACACCCCGCCAAGAAGGTGTCCGAGAACAAGATTTCGCAAATGCTGCGTGATCGCTACTACCTCGGATACGTCGAGTACGACGGCGAAGAAATCCAAGGGCGGCACGAACCGCTCATCGACGAGGACCTCTTCGAGACAGTTCAGGAGATCCTTGAATCGCGAATGACGGCACAAGAACGCCGTCGCGTCCACCACCACTACCTCAAAGGATCGCTCTTCTGTGGACGCTGCCAATGCGACGGCATCAAGCGGCGGATGATCATCCAACGGACCATCAACTCGAAGGGCGCCGAGTACCTGTACTTCTTCTGCCGCGGCCGGCAAAAGGGGCTGTGCCAAGCACCCCACGTCAACGTCACGCTCGTCGAGGACGCTGTCGAGCGCCACTACTCCGCGATTCGCTTCAGCCAGCCGTTCATCACTGACATGCGCGACCAGATCGATGCCGTGCTCGGCGAGCAGGAAAAGTCCGCACGCCTGCTACGCAAGCAGATCACCGCACAACTCAAGGAACTCGACACCAAGGAGGAGAACTTGATCGACCTCGCAGCCGACAGCACGCTGCCGCAGACCAAAGTCAAGGAGAAGCTGCGCGACATCGCCCGCGAGCGCCGCCGGCTGGAGGATCGCCTGCACACAGCCAACGCCGACCTCACCGACAGCGCCCAGCTCGTCAACGCCGGCCTTGCTCTCCTCGAACAGCCCGACCAGCTGTACCGACGCTGCAACGACCAACAGCGCCGCCTACTCAACCAAGCTATCTTCCACACCCTCTACATCGAGGACGACAAGATCACAGAGGGTGAGCTCCGTGAGCCCTTCGCCGAGCTCCACGCCATCCAAGGTCAGCGGACCGCAGCAACCAGCGCGGAGGGCACAATCAAAAGGACCACCCGCAATGCGGGTGGTCCTTGCTCGCCTTCAGGCGTCGCGGTCCTACTTCGTGGCCTTCATTCAGGCACTTGTTCTAGTAAGACCCCTAGGGTGGAGCTAAGGGGACTCGAACCCCTGACCCCCTCACTGCCAGTGAGGTGCGCTACCAGCTGCGCCATAGCCCCGGAGCGGTGTTGTTCTCCGCATCTCGTGTGTCCATACATTACACCGCCCTCCAGTGCCGTTCACGTGGGGGTCACTCTATGCACCCCTGACCGCCGTAAATCGCGCTGACCAGCATCTTTGAGTCTTATTTTTAGACGTGTATTGACTCCGCGTGTGACCGCCGTTACGTTTTCGACCATCGTGACGCCGAGGTCCCCGCCCGCTACGCCGCGTCTCCACTGGGCTCCGCCTCAGCTCGCCCTGCCCGAATGACGCGGAGGAGGTCCCGATGAGGGCCAGAGCAGCCCTGGTAGCCCTGTTTTCGCTGGTCGGAGCGCTGATGGTGGTGGCTCCGGCGGCGCAGGCGGCCATCGTCCCCGACACCTGGTACACGGTGTCGACCACCGGCGGGAAATGCGTGGACGCGCGTGCCGCCGGAACGGCGAACGGGACGGTCGTCCAGCAGTACGCCTGCAACCAGACCTTTTCCCAGCAGTGGCAGTTCCAGCCCACCTCGGGCGGCTACTACCGGGTCAACACGCGCAACAACCCGGCCCAGGTGTGGGACGTCGCCGAGGTGTCGACCGCCGACGGCGGGCTGATCCACCTGTGGGCCTACGGCGGCGGGAACAACCAGCAGTGGCAGCCGGTCGAGGAGTCGGGTGGGACGTATCACTTCGTGAGCCGCAACAGTGGCAAATGCCTGGACATCCCCGGCCTGTCGACCCAGGACGGCACCCAGCTCCAGCAGTACGCCTGCAACGGCACCGGTGCCCAGTCCTTCCGGCTCACTCCGGTCGCCGGCACCGCGAACCCCGACCTCGGACCGAACGTGCTCGTCTTCGACCCCGGTATGTCGCAGGCGGCGATCCAGTCCCAGGTGAACAGCGTGTTCTCGCAGCAGGAGACCAGTCAGTTCGGCTCGAATCGCAAGGCGTTGCTGTTCAAGCCGGGTTCGTACAACGTCGACGTCAACGTCGGGTTCTACACACAGGTGCTCGGGCTCGGCCTTTCGCCCGACAACGTGACGATCAACGGCGCGGTGCACGCGGAGGCCGACTGGTTCCAGGGCAACGCGACGCAGAACTTCTGGCGTGGAGCGGAAAACCTGTCCGTCAACCCGGCGGGCGGCACCGATCGGTGGGCCGTTTCGCAGGCCGCGCCGTATCGCCGCATGCATGTCCGCGGCAACCTGCAGCTCGACGACGGCGGCTGGTCGAGCGGCGGCTGGATGTCCGACGTGAAGGTCGACGGCCAGGTCCGGTCCGGCTCGCAGCAGCAATGGATCTCGCGCAACTCGCAGTTCGGGAGCTGGAGCGGCTCCAACTGGAACATGGTGTTCGCGGGCGTCGGCGGCGCGCCGGCGACCAGTTTCCCGAATCCGCCGTACACCACGGTGAACACGACGCCGGTCGTGCGGGAGAAGCCGTTCCTCTACGTCGACGGCGCGGGCGCGTACCAGGTTTTCGTGCCCGCCAAGCGCACCAACGCCTCCGGCATCACGTGGGGCGCCGGCCAGCCGGGATCCTCGCTGCCGATCAGCCGGTTCTTCATCGCGAAGCCCGGCACGACGGCGGCGCAGCTCAACGCCGCCCTCGCAGAGGGCAAGGACCTCCTGATCACCCCGGGCGTCTACCACCTCGACGAGACGCTCCGCGTCACCCGGCCGGACACCGTCGTGCTCGGCCTCGGCCTGGCGACGCTGATCCCGGACAACGGCATCACCGCGATGACGGTGGCCGACGTCGACGGCGTCAAGATCGCCGGGGTGCTGATCGACGCGGGCACGACGAACTCGAACACGCTCATGGAGGTCGGCCCGGCGAATTCGGCGCAGGACCACGCGGCCAACCCGACTTCGCTGCACGACGTCTTCTTCCGCGTGGGCGGGGCGGGCGTCGGCAAGGCCACGAACAGCCTGGTGGTCAACAGCGACGACGTCATCGGCGACCACCTGTGGATCTGGCGTGCCGACCACGGCAGCGGCGTCGGCTGGAACACCAACACCGCCGACACCGGCCTGATCGTCAACGGCGACGACATCACGATGTACGGCCTGTTCGTCGAGCATTACCAGAAGTACCAGACGATCTGGAACGGCGAGCGCGGCCGCACGTACTTCTACCAGAACGAAATGCCTTACGACCCACCGAATCAGGCGGCCTGGATGAACGGCTCGACGCGGGGTTACGCGGCCTACAAGGTGGCGGGCTCGGTGACGAACCACGAGGCCTACGGGCTCGGAAGTTACTGCTACTTCAACGTGAATCCGGGTGTGGTGGCCGATCGCGCGATCGAGGTCCCGAACAATCCGAACGTCCGGTTCCGCAGCATGGTCGCCGTCTCCCTCGGCGGGAACGGGACCATCGGCCGGGTGATCAACGACCGCGGCGGACCCGCCAACTCGGGATCGACCGTGGCCAACCTGGTCGCCTATCCCTGATGACCCCGGTGCGCGCCGGGATGGCGGTCGCGGCGCGCACCGGCCTTTTCGCCGCGGTGTTGCGAAAGCCACTTTCCCAACGTCGAAGGTTGCGAAAGTGGCTTTCACAACACCTGTCGGATGCGGCACCGGCCTCACCCCAACGGGTGGCGTGCCGCGCGCTCGCGCACCGGCGCTCCGATACTCGGCGCATGCCTCTCGTCGGTCTCACCGTCGTCGAACCCCGCCTGGCCTGGCCGCTCGCCGCCCTGCGCGGGGTCTTCGCCATACTCTTCGGCGTTCTCGCGTTGATCTGGCCGGGAACGACCGTCCTCGCCCTCGCGATCCTCTACGGCATCTACGCCATCTTCGACGGCATCGGTGGCGTGGTGCAGGCCTTCCGGCCGGGTGACGCCGCCCATCGCGCCGCCTACGGAGTCCTCGGCGCGTTCGGCATCATCGCCGGTGTCCTGGTCCTGATCTGGCCGGGGATCACGGTGCTCGTGCTGGCGCTGCTGGTCGGTTTCTGGGCGATCTTCACCGGCATCATGGAGATCGTCGCGGCGATCCGGCTGCGCAAGCAGATCGAGGGCGAGGCGTTCCTCATCGCGGCGGGCGCGCTCTCGCTGATCGCGGGCATCGTGATCGTGTTCAACCCGATCGCCGGCGCGTACGGGATCGCGCTGCTGGTCGGGATCTACGCCCTGCTGTACGGCGTGATGCTGCTCGTGCTGGCGTTCCGCCTGCGGAAGCTCACCCAAGCCTGAAAGCTTGCCGGAGATGGACCCGTGCTCCGGCACGGCGCAGGTTCGACAGGCTCGGCGAACCTTCCACCGCGGTCGCGACGGCGAAGCGGCGGCCTTCTCGGGTGGCCGCGCCCAGGCCGTGCAGGAGCAGCCGCGCCTGCGCGCCTTTGCCGCGATGCTCCCGTGGCGTGGCGGACCCGCCGAGAACGACGCCGGGACCGTGCGCGCTCAGGGCGGCGGCGGAGATCGGCACCCCGTCTTCGACCAGCAGCGACCGGCGGACCCGCGGGTCGGCGTGCTCGGCGGCGATGAACGCCGTCACGACGTCGTCGCTTTCGTACCCATCGAGCAGGATGCGGAGAAAGGCGTCGAGGTCGGGCGAGTCGTTGACGTCCGCGTCCGACGCCGCGAAGGCGAGCGGGAGAGTCGCGATCGGACGCACACCGGCGGCCACGAGACCGATGCCGTGGGGGGTCAAGCCCGGCGGCAGCACCAGCGTCGGCGGGTCGCCGTCCCAGCACGACGCTTTCGCCAGCCGGATGGCGCCGGGCAGGTCGGCGCCGGTGATCGTGCGCAGGAACCGCAACTCCGGCGCGGTGGCCAGGACGACGAGCAGACCGTCCTCGCGCCAGGCTTCGAAACGGCCGGGCAGCCCCGCCGCCGTGGCCGCCTCGCACGCCAGAGCGGCACGGGCGTGGATCACTTCTTCGGCTTCGGTCAGCACGCTCCCAACGTAATAGGCTGATCCGGTGAGCCAGCCGATCCTGTTGACCGTCGACGACGATCCCGCCGTGTCCCGTTCGGTCGCCCGCGACCTGCGCAGACGGTACGGAAAGGACTACCGGATCATCCGGGCCGATTCCGGTGCCGACGCGCTCGAAGCGCTGCGCGAGATCAAGCTGCGCGGCGACGCCGTGGCCGCGATCCTCGCCGACTACCGGATGCCGCAGATGGACGGCATCGTCTTCCTCGAGAAGGCGATGGACCTGTTCCCGAACGCCCGTCGCGCGCTGCTGACCGCCTACGCCGACACCGACGCCGCGATCCAGGCGATCAACGTCGTCGACGTCGACCACTACCTCCTCAAGCCGTGGGACCCGCCGGAGGAGAAGCTCTACCCGGTCGTCGACGCGCTGGTGGAGACCTGGCGCGCGGTGGGGGAGCGGCCGGTCGACGAGATCAAGCTCATCGGCCACCGGTACTCCTCGCCGTCGTTCCACCTGCGCGACTTCCTGGCGCGCAACGCCGTGCCGTACCGCTGGTACTCCGTCGACGACGACGAGGGCCGCCGGATCCTCGAGGCGGCGGACGCGGCGCCGCAGGACATCCCGGTGCTGGTCACGCCGGACGGCACGGTGCTGCGCCAGCCGTCCGGGCCGGAGCTCGCCGACGCCGTCGGTCTGTCCACGCGCCCGGCGCAGGAGTTCTACGACCTGATCGTGATCGGCGGCGGCCCCGCCGGGCTCGGGGCGGCCGTGTACGGCGCGTCGGAGGGCCTGCGCACCGTCATCGTCGAGCGCAAGGCGACCGGCGGACAGGCGGGCACCAGCTCCCGCATCGAGAACTACCTCGGCTTCCCGGACGGCGTTTCCGGCGCGCAGCTCACCGACCGCGCGCGGCGGCAGGCGCTCAAGTTCGGCGCCGAGGTGCTCACCGCCCGCGACGTCGTGGGCCTGGAGGCACGCGGCTCCGCGCGCGTGGTCATGTTCGGCGACGGCACCGAGATCTCGGCACATTCCGTGGTGCTGGCCAGCGGCGTCACCTACCGGGCGCTGGAGGCTCCGGGTGTCGCCGAGCTCGCCGGCCGCGGCGTGTACTACGGCTCGGCCGCGACGGAAGCGCCCGAGTGCAAGGGCGAGCACGTCTACATCGTCGGCGGCGCGAACTCGGCCGGTCAGGCGGCGGTGTTCTTCTCCAAGCACGCCGCCGACGTCACCATCCTCGTCCGCGGCCAGTCGCTCGAAGCGTCGATGTCGCACTACCTGATCGAGCAGATCGCCGGGATACCGAACATCCACGTCCGCACCCGGACCACGGTGGTCGAGGCGCACGGCGACGATCATCTCGAACGGCTGACCCTGTGCGAAAACGGCGCGACCGAGACCGTGCCGACCGGGCACCTGTTCATCTTCATCGGCGCCGCCCCGCGCACCGACTGGCTCGGCACGGAGATCCAGCGTGACGACCACGGTTTCGTGCGGACCGGCCCCGATCTGCTCACCGAAGGCAGCCCGCCGCCGGGCTGGCCGCTGGATCGCGACCCGCACTACCTGGAGTCGTCGATCCCGGGCGTGTTCGTGGCGGGTGACGTCCGGGCGGCGTCGGTCAAGCGTGTCGCTTCGGCCGTCGGCGAAGGCGCCATGGCGGTCACCCTGGTCCACCGTTATCTGGAGGAGCAATGAGCGTTCTGCCCAGGGAGGAACTGCGCGGGCTCTTCCTCTTCGAGCACCTCAGCGAGGAACAGCTCGACTGGATCGACGAGCACGCCGTGCTGGAGCACTACACCGGCGGCGAGACGGTCATCCGCGAGGGTGAACCGGCCACCTGCTTCTATCTCCTGCTTTCGGGCGCGCTGCGGATGACGCGGCTCGTCGGCGGCACCGAGGTCGAGACGATCCGGTCCGATCAGCGCGGCGCCTACTGCGGCGCGACGCAGTTCTTCGTGCATCAGGAGACCGAACACACCTATGGCGCTTCGGTGCACGCGGTCAGCGACCTCACCTTCCTGACCCTGCCCGCGGCCGACTTCGCGACCGAGTTCCGCCGCTGGTTCCCGATGGCGACGCATCTGCTGGAGGGCATGTACCTCGGCTGGCGCAACAGCGACACCGTGATCGGTTCGCGGCGCAGGCTGCTGGCGCTCGGCGAGCTTTCCGCCGGGCTCACGCACGAACTCAACAACCCGGCGGCCGCCGCCGTCCGCGCGACGGCGGCGCTGCGGGAGCGGGTCGCCGGGATGCGGCACAAGCTCGCGATGCTGGCGAAGAAGAACGTCGACCCGACCTTGCTGGAGCAGTTGCTGGACATCCAGGAACAGCTGGTCAAGCAGGTCGCCTCGGCCCCGAAGCTGACCGCGATGCAGCAGGCCGACCGTGAGGACGAGATCGGTGACTGGTTCGACGGTCACGGGATCGACCAGGGCTGGGACCTCGCCGACATCTACGTCCGCGCGGGCCTGACCGTGCCGGATCTGGACCGGTTGCTCGACTCGGTCGGGGAGACCTTCCTCGACGGCGCCGTCCGCTGGCTGGCGTACGCGCTCGAGACCGAGATGCTGATGGGCGAGATCGAGGATTCGACGACCCGGATCTCGGTGCTGGTCGGCAAGGCCAAACAGTATTCCCAGATGGACCGCGCGCCGCACCAGTGGATCGACGTCCACGAAGGACTCGACTCCACCCTCGTCATGCTCGCCGGGAAGATCGGGCCGGGAATCAGGGTCGTGAAGGAGTACGACCACGCGGTGCCGCGGATCCCGGCGTACGCGGGCGAGCTGAACCAGGTGTGGACGAACATCATCGACAACGCGCTCGGCGCCATGGGGGCCGAGGGCACGCTGACCCTGCGGACGTCCAGAGTGGACGATCACGTGCACGTCGAGATCGGCGACACCGGACCCGGTATCCCGGCGGAGGTGCGGCAGCGGATCTTCGAGCCGTTCTTCACCACGAAGCCGGTGGGGCAGGGGACCGGGCTCGGTCTGGACATCTCCTGGCGCATCGTCGTCGAACGGCATCAGGGCGACCTCCGGGTCGACTCGGCGCCCGGTGCCACGCGGTTCACCGTGTGCCTTCCGGTCTCGGAGCAGTCCGTGATCTGATTTTCCTTCTACCCCAACGTTTCGCCAGAAACTGACGACTTCTTCCGTTCATCGATCGTTCACTTCGAAATGGCTCGCCCGCGCGTCAAAAGAGTCGAACGGGCTGAAAGATCGAGCCCGTGAACGAGGGGGTGGGCCGGTGAAACGCCGTCTGTCGATCGGGTTGGCCGTGGTGCTGCTGCTGGCCGTGGCCGCCGTGATCGTCTGGGGCCCGGACGGTGACGAGAGCACCGCGCGGGGTACGGATCTGACCACGGTGCGCGGGGTGATCGGTTCGGAGAAGCTGGCCTTCTTCTCCGACAAGCGGGTGGCGGACGCGTTCGCCAAGCACGGGCTGAAGGTCGAGGCCGACACCGCCGGTTCGAGGCAGATCGCGAGTATGGACCTCGGGAAGTACGAGTTCGCGTTCCCGTCCTCGTCGCCCGCCGCGCAGCGGATCCAGCGCGACCACAAGGTGACCGGCGTGCACACGCCGTTCCAGTCGCCGATGGCGGTCGCGACCTTCGAGCCGATCGTGAACCTCCTGAGCGCCAACGGGATCGTGCGCAAGGGCGCCGGGGACTACCAGGTGCTCGACATCGCGAAGTACCTCGAACTGGCGCGCAACGGCACGCGCTGGGACCAGCTTCCCGGCAACACCGCGTTCCCGGCCCGCAAGAACGTGCTGGTCACGACCACGGACCCGCGCGAATCGAATTCGGCGGCGATGTACCTGTCGATCGTCTCCTTCGTCGCCAACGGCAACAACGTGGTCAGCACGCCGGAGGCCGAGGCGAAGGTGCTCCCCGCGGTGTCGAAGCTGTTCATCGACCAGGGCTACACGCAGAACAGCACCGAAGGCCCGTTCGAGGACTACCTCGCCGCGGGTATGGGTAAGACGCCGATGGCGCTGATCTACGAGTCGCAGTTCGTCGACCGGCTGGTCCGCGCCGACGGTTCGATCCGGCCGGACATGCGCCTGCTGTACACGGCGCCGACGGTGTACTCGAAGCACACGCTCGTGCCCCTGAAGCCGAACGGCGACCAGGTGGGCAGGCTTCTGGCGACCGACCCGGAACTGGGGAAACTCGCCGCCACCTTCGGCTTCCGCACCGGCGATCCGCGTCTGTTCGCCGACGTCGTCGCCGCGGCCAAGGCGCCGGTGCCCGCGGATCTGGTGGACGCCGTCGAGCCGCCGTCGTTCGAAACGCTGGAGCGGCTGCTCGACGCCGTGAAGAAGCAGTACTGATGGACGATTTCACGCTCACTCCACCCGAACCGGTGGAGGCGATCCCGGCCGAGCGGGCCGCCGGCCTGGTCACCCTCGCGCCGGAGGTCCACGCGGAGGTCGCGAAACGCGCCGAGGATTTCGCCCGTCGCCTCGAAGCGCTCGATGTCCGATCGCCGGAGTTCACGCGGGTCCTGGACGAATTGCTCGCCGTCGGCGAGTCCGACATGCGGGCGGCGGCGACCGTCGCGGGGGCGCTCCTGGATCGCTCGGCGCGGGCACTGGCGGAAATCGGGTCACCGCAGCAGCAGGCGGCGGTGAGCCTGGCCGGGCTCCGGCGGACCGTGGCGGAGATCGACCCGGCGAAACTGCCGATCACCGGCCGCAAGCTGATGGGGCTGATCCCGGTCGCGGGCAGCGCGAAGAAGGCGCTGGACCGCTACCGAGCGGCCAACGAGCCGGTGAACGCGCTGGTACTGGAGTTGCGGGCACGGCAGGACGTCCTGCGGCGGGACAACGCCGCGCTCAAGGGCGAGCGGGAACGGTTGTGGGCGACGCTCGGCAAACTGTCGGAAGCGGCCGCGTTCGCCGAAGCCGTCGACACCGCGGTCGAACGCCAGGCCGGGATCTTCGACTTCACCGATCCCGCGCGGGCCAAGTCGCTGCGGGCCGACGCGCTGCACCCGATCCGGCAACGGCATCAGGACCTGCTGACCCAGCTCGCGGTGAGCGCGCAGGGCTACCTGGCGCTGGATCTGGTGCGGCGCAACAACGACGAGCTGATCCGCGGGATCGAGCGGGCGGTGTCGACCACGGTCGCGGCGCTGCGGGTCGCGCTGCTGGTGAGCGGGGCGCTCGCCGGTCAGCGCGACGTCCTCGACGAGGTGCAGGCCGTGCAGGCCACCACCGACGGGCTGATCAGGGCCAACGCGGAAATGCTGGAACTGCGCAGCGCCGAGATCCAGCGCGCGGGCAGTGATCCCGCGGTGGCGGTGGAGACGATCCGCGAGTCGTTCGAGCGGATCTACCGGAGCATCGACGCGATCGACGAGTTCAAGGCGGGGGCCGTCTCGACGATGGCGGCGACCGTGGAGGCGCTGTCGGGGGAGATCCGGCGGGCCGAAGACCATCTGCGCCGGTCTCACGAGACGGCGACGGCCGAGGGGGCATCGTGAAACGCTGGGCGGTCTTGGCGGTCAGCGCGGTTTGCGCGCTGTCACTGGTTTCCTGCGATTCGAGCGAAGGCGGGACGCAGAACCTGGGGGCGGCCGAAGCCGGCACGCTGCGGGTGCTCGCGGGCAGCGAACTGGCCGACCTGCAGCCGCTGCTGGAACAGGAGGCGGCCGCGACCGGGGTCAAGGTGAAGTTCCAGTTCACCGGCACCCTGGAGGGCACCGAGTCGCTGGCGAACGGCAAGGTGGACGGCCAGTACGACGCCGTCTGGTTCTCGTCGAACCGCTACCCGGCGGCGGTTCCGGAGGCGGCGAAACGGCTGGGCGAGCAGGTGAAGATCATGAGCTCGCCGGTGGTGCTCGGCCTGTCCGCGTCGTCGGCGCAGCGGCTCGGCTGGACCGGCAGGCCGGTGGGCTGGGGCGAGATCGCCGAGCAGGCCGGGAAGAAGGCCTTCACCTACGGCATGACCGATCCGTCGGCGTCGAACTCCGGTTTCTCGGCACTGGTCGGGGTGGCGTCGGCGCTCGCGGGGGCGGGTAACGCGGTCGACGCGCGGCAGATCGCTTCCGTCACCCCGAAACTGACCGAATTCTTCAGCGCGCAGGCGATGTCCGCGGGCTCGTCCGGCTGGCTTTCCGAGGCCTACCAACGACGCGCGACCGGACAGGATCCCGGCAAGAAGGTCGACGGCCTGATCAACTACGAGTCCGTCCTGCTGTCGATGAACGCGAGCGGGAAACTTCCCGAGCCGCTGACGCTGGTGTACCCGTCCGACGGTGTCGTCACCGCGGACTACCCGCTGACGTTGTTGCAGAGCTCGAACTCCGACGCGCGGGACGCGCACCGCAAACTCGCCGAGCGGCTGCGGACACCCGACACCCAGCGCAAGATCATGGAGACCACGCAGCGGCGTCCGGTCGTCCCGGGAGTCCAGCTGGGGCAGCAGTTCGCGCAGAAGGACCTCGTCGAGCTGCCATTCCCAGCGACGCAGCAGGCGGTCGACGCGCTGCTGGGCGCCTACTTCGACAAGATCCGGCGGCCGTCGCGGACGCTGTACGTGCTCGACACCTCCGGTTCCATGTCGGGTGACCGCATCGAGTCGCTGCGCACCGCGCTGATCGGGCTGACCGGCGCCGACGGTTCGCTGACCGGCCGGTACCGCCGGTTCCGCAGCCGGGAAGAGGTCACGATGCTGCCGTTCGACACCGTGCCCGGCACCCCGGAGACGTTCACCGTGCCGGAAGGCGATCCGCAACCGGCGCTGGACAAGATCAAACGGTTCGCCGAAGGCCTCGACGCGAACGGCGGCACGGCGATCTACGACAGCCTTCAACGCGCGTACGACATCATGGGGCCCTTGGTCGCGCGCGATCCCGACCGGTTCACCTCGATCGTCCTGATGACCGACGGGCAGAACGCGAACGGCTCCAAGTTCTCGGACTTCCAGCTGAGGTTCCCGTCGTTGCCGGAGGCGGTGCGGCAGATCCCGGTGTTCACCGTGATCTTCGGCGAAGGCGACTCCGCCGAACTCGGCGAGGTCGCGAAACGCACCGGCGGCAACGTGTTCGACGCGCGAGGCGACGTGCTGCCCAAGGTGTTCCAGGAAATCCGCGGGTACCAGTGATCCGGTACCTCGGCTCCACGAAGAACCTCGCCGGCTGCGTCGGCGGGCTGATCGGGCTCGCGCTGTACCTGACCGGCGTCGTCGGCGGACTGTGGCCGCTCGTCGTCGCGGGGCTGTACGCGGTGTTCGCCCTGCTCGCGCCGCCCGAACGGGTCCGGCTGGTCTCGGTGGACGCCGTCGCCGAGGCAGGTCAGTTGCGCGCTGATCTCGACTCGTTGGTGGGCAAGGTGACCGCGCGGGCGCAGCGGATGCCGGAGTCCTCTGTGGACGGTGTACGGCGGATCGCCGAGGTGCTCGAAGACCTGCTTTCCCGGCCGGAGCGATGGGCGGCCAACCCGGACGTCCAGCACGCCGTCACCCGGCTGGCGCGCACCGATCTGCCGCTTTCGGTGGAGACCTACCTGAATCTGCCCTGGTGGTTCGCCGCCAAACGCCGGGCCAGTGGCGAGCCGAGCGCGTCCGAGGAACTCCTCACGCAACTGGAGCTGCTGGAGACCGAAGCGCATCGAATCGCGGAGCGGTTCTACGCGGGCGATGTCCACCAGCAGGCCGATCACACGCGATATCTGCGCGAGCGCGGCGAATCCGGTTGAGCGGTCCCGGTCACCGGTAAGCGAGATCAGGTCTGCCGGTCTTTCTGCATGGGCAAGGCTGTTTTCCCGTGGTGGACTCGGGAAGCCGATCCGGTGGTGGTCGGTTTCCGTCAGTCCCAGGGAGTTCAGACGTGCACAAGTACAGACTCGGGGCGGCCGTCCTGGCCGCTGTGATGGTGTGTCTCGCCGGCGGTGTCCCGGCGAACGCCGAGGAGCGTGGCGAGCACTGCGTCGCCGACGCGGCGGGCGGCGCGATCCGGTGCTACGACAGCTTCGGTGAGTCCATCGCCGCGGCGTCGGGCGGCAAGGTGACCGGCGTGCCGGAGACGGCGGCGAAACCCGGCACCGCCGAGAACGGCCTGATGGCCGCGCGGATCGAAGAGTCCGGCAAGGTCGGGGCGGCCGCCACGGTGATCAGCGTGCTCTACGAACACGGGAACTTCGGTGGTGCGAGCCTCGCCATCCACGGGTCGCCGTGCACGGAGGGGACCGTCCAGTACCTCGACTACCTCGGGAACGACTGGAACGACAAGATCTCCTCCTTCCAGACCTTCAACAACTGCCACATCACGATGTACGCGGACGCCTACCGGCAGGGCGACATCCAGGATTGGTACGCCAACGACAGCGCCAACTACGGGCCGAACATGAACGACCGCGGCAGCTCGGTGCTGTACAAGCGAGGGCCCTCCCGAGCGGAACTGCTCCGGGACTGCGGCCGCGCCACCAAGACCTGCAACGCGCACGTCGACCAGCGCGGCCAGGACTTCTACGGCGACTGGGGCCGGGTCGACACGGTGTTCAACTGCAGCTCCAACAAGATCACCCAGGTGATCGGCAAGCGGGACACGCGCAGCGGGAAGAACACGGTGTCGAACGAGCTCAGCGTGAGCGCGGGCTTCGAGTTCCTCGTCCAGTGGACGGTCGCCTACAAGCGCACGTGGGGCCAGGAATGGGGCTGGGAGACCAGCGAGAGCGTCGAGACCCGGATCGAGGTCAACCCGGGTTACTGGGCGGGCCTGGACCGCTCACCGGTGATGAAGGTGTCCAGCGGCTCCTACGACATGTGGTACGACAAGCGCAAGTGGGGACACCATCAGTGGTACGTCTGGAACTTCAGCGGTGAAGGCCCGGCGCCCGGTGTCGTCGGCCAGACCAGGACCGTCGGCAAGAAGATGACCTCGGCCGAGAAGAAGAAGGTGTGCGGTAACTCGACCGGGCTCGTGCGGGCCAAGGCGGGGACGCAGGCGGAAAGTGCCGCGCTTCCCGCGGCGAAGCCGAAGGCGACCGCGTTGCCCGTCGCGCAAGGGCGGCTGCACAGCTGATCCATGACCCGACGACGGCCCTCGCCACCTCGTGGTGCGGGGGCCGTCGCCGGTCAACGACCGCCGAGTCCGGGCAGGGTCAGCGTGGCCACCGCCGTGGTCACCCAGCCCAGCAGATCGCCGAGCGGGATGGTGGACAGCTTTTCGGGCCATTCGTCCGCCACCGTGTGCAGGACCAGGTGACCGTCGTGCGACTCGACGGCGGTGAGCCGGATGCCTTGCGGGAGTTCGGGAAGCGGCAGGACGATCGGCTTGAGGCGGGACGGCGGGCCGAACCGGCGGCGTCCGATGTGGACGGCCATCGGCCGGAGGACCACGGCGTCGTCCTCCACAGTGGACTCCAGGGCGAGATGTCCCCAGCGGGGCCGCTTTTCCCAGCGGACGTGGAAATGCCCGTCGTCGCCGGGGGTCACGATGATGCCCGGCCGGACCTCGGCGACACGCGCCTGGAGGACTTCCGGTGCCACCCGGATCGCCATCTTCACCTGCTCGGGGATGGCGGCCGGGGACGGGAGCGAGCGGAGCCGGACGTTCGACGCGAGCACGGTGATGCGTTCGAGCGGAGTCTCCGGCCAGTCGACGTCCTCGACGACGATGCGGACGTCGCCGACCTTGCCGGTCGCGGCCAGGCTGAGGCTGTCGGCCTGGTAGTCGAGCCCCGTCAGGGTGAGCCCGACGTCGTGCCCGTCCACCTTGGCCGTCAGCCGCCGCCCGACCAGCTGTTCGGTGACGGTCTTCAGGATCGCGGCCGGCGTCACGGGCACGCTGGGCAGCAGCGCCCGCCCGGCGGCGGCCAGGCCGAACAGCTCGGGAAGCGGGTTCAGGTCGAACCATCTGCCGTCGCTCATCCGTCCAGTGTCGCCGAACGGGACGCCGATCGCCGCCGCAGGGGGTCAGCGGGCCGCGAAACGGGCGATCACACCCGCCAGGATCACCCAGAACGCCGCGGCCAGACCGTAGTCGAGGATGACCGCGAGATTCGGGTCACTCACCGGGAAGAGTCCCGGCCAGAACAACGCCAGCGGTTTGGCCAGTGCCTGGATGAAGATGAAGAATCCGTTGCCCGCGTTGGCTCCCGCGAGCACCATCACCATGTACAGCAACTCGATGAAAGCGAACAGCGCGCCGATACCGGTGATGACCCGCACGGCGGTGTTGCTCCTGCTGGTGGTTCGCCATCTGGACATACCGGAAAAGTTCCCGGACTCCGCCGCGGCAAACGCTTCAGCGGCCAAGTTGCGCCGATCGGCCGTACCTCGCCCACTGCTTGGAGGCGGCCGGTGACGGAACGCCGCTTTGGTGATATCGATTATCATTACAGTTATGACGCTGGGGAACTGGAACGACAGCTGGGAGCGCCTCATGGTGAGGTACCAGCCAGGGCGGGAGCGGGCGATCGAGCGGATGATCGACCTGGTCGCGTCGCGCTGTGACGGCGGGGTTCCGCGGGTGCTGGACGTGGGTGGCGGCACGGGCACGCTCTGTTCCCGCCTGCTCGAACGCCTTCCCGGGGCGGAGGTGACGCTGGTCGATCTGGACCCGGTGATGCTGGCGATCGCCGGCGCGTCCCTGCCGTCCTCGGTGGAGGTGGTCCGGGCGGATCTGCGTGACCCGGAGTGGGTCACGCGGCTGCCGGATGGCGGCTACGACGCCGTTCTGGCGGTCATGGCGTTGCATTACCTGCCGCCCGGCAGGTTGACCGAGCTGTACACCGAACTCGCCGGGCTCGTGCGGGCGGGCGGATTCGTGGCCACTGTGGACGACATGCCGGACGCCGGCGCGGCTGTGTCCGCGGGTGACGACGTCGGAACTCCTTGGAGTGCTTGGTGGGAGCAGGCCGCGGCGGATCCGGTGCTCGGACCCGCGGTGGTGGAACGGGCCAGGTTGTTCGGCGATGCGCCCTCGGCCGAATGGCATCCGCCCGCCGCGTGGCATCTGCGTGCCCTGGGGGCTTGCCCGGTCGAGGAGCCCGCCGTGGTCTGGCGGGACGGTGTCCAGGCCGCCGTGGTGGCTTTCAGGCCTCGCTGAGTGGCGCGCCGCGCCACTGCCAGCCGGCTCGCGACGGGCGGCCCGGCAGCTCCGTCCGGTCCGTCGCCCACAGCAACGCCGTCCATGGATCGACGCCGGTGACGTCCACCTCCGGGAACATCCGCGCGAGCACCCGCGAACAGACGTCGCGCGGCGGATCGAGAGTGACGCCGAGCCCGCGGGCCATGTCCTCACCGTGGACCAGCACCTCGACACAGCCCATTCCGGCGAATCCTTCGAGGTCGGCGCGGCCGCTCGGGTGATACGCGCGGACGTCCGGGGCCACCGTGCGGAGGGTGGCGCTCAGAAGCCCGCCGCCCACCGTGACGAACTCCAGCATCTCCGCCGGGGTCGCGGCCCGGTCGGCGACGGCTTCGAAGCAGACGAACCGCGGCGTCGACGGCCGCGCGATCAGCAGACCGGCGTAGGAGATGAGGCAGTCGCCGAGGTGCTCGGCGGTGCGCCAGGCGTTCAGTTCGCCGGTGCCCGGCGCCGACGACCAGTCACGGCCCGACGCCTCGCGCAGGCTGTCCGTCATGCTCGCGATCGCCGCGTCGAGGTCGCCGGGGGTGACAGTCATCGTGACCTCAAGTCAAGGGTGTCGGGAACGCGACCGGACCGCGGCGGCCGTTCTTCCCGACCGCGCGCACACCGAAGAACACGTTGTCCTTCGACAGATCCACTTTAGCCTCGGTCCGGTCGCCGACCTTGATCGCGTGCGTCCAGTCGTCCGCCGTCGTCTCCCGCCACACGACCTCGTAACCGGCGAGATCCGGGTCCGTCCCGCGCCGCCACACCAGATCGGTGTCGTTCGTCAGCCGGTCGGTCCGGATCCGCACGCCCTCGGGGGTGCCGGGCGCGGTCGCCAGCGACCAGACCGTGGCGGCGTTGACCCGCGCGACCCTGGCGATGAACGGGAAGTCGCAGAACTCGGGCAGATCGCCGAACTGCTTGCCGTTCTCCACCCGGACGTCCTGGTGCTGGTGCGCGTAGTCCTCGTGCGGTTCGGTGAACCGCGCGGCCGGATAGCCCTGTTCGAGGAACGGGATGTGGTCGCCGCCCCGGAGGTAGCGGTCGCGCCGGTGGATCACCCGGACCGTCATGCCGGTGGCGTCGTTCTCCGCCACCGATCGCACGAACCGGGCCAGCTGGCGGGACGGCGAATCGTTCTCGCCGCCGACCGCGCGCCGGATGTCCGCCTGCGCCGGGGTTTCCGACGTCGGCACCCCTTCGGCGAACAACCGGATCGTGCGCGGGTCCCGCGTGCCGTCGTCCGCCTTGCTCGAACCGACGATGTCGTTGGTGAACATCGCCTGCACGTTCGTGCCCGCCGCCTTGTACAGCGTCGCCATGTGTCGCGCGCCGAACAGGCCTTGTTCCTCGCCCGCGACCGCCGCGAACACGATGGTCGCCGCCGGGCGGCGGGTGGCGAGCACCCGGGCGAGTTCCATCGCGACGGCCACGCCGGAAGCGTCGTCGTCGGCGCCCGGAGCGTCCTTCGTCGCGTCGAGCGGATCCGAACACCGGGAGTCGTAATGGCCCGACACGACGTAGACCCGTTCGGGGGTGACGGAGCCGCGTAACGTGGCGACGACGTTGGTGATCGTGGTGGCGACCGGGATCCGGGGCGGGGCGGGCTGCTGGAGATAAGACTGCAGTTCGACCGTCATCCGGCCGCCCGACCGCTGCGCGGATTTCGTCAGCTCCGCGAAGATCCAGTCGCGGGCGGCGCCGATCCCGCGGACGGGATCGGTCTGCGAGGACAGCGTGTGCCGGGTCCCGAATCCGGCGAGCCTGCGTACGGTGGCCTCGATGCGATGTTCGTCGATCTCCCGGAGGATCGCCCGGAGTTCGGTGTCGGGGCGTTGCGGGGAGAGGTGTTCGCCCGGGCCTCGAACGTCTGGTTCTTCGGCGCCGGCCGGGACACCGGTGAGGGCGGCCGCCGAGAGCGCCGCCGTGGTGGACAGGAAAACTCGTCTGGACCTTTCCTCAGCCATTCTCCCGTTCCTACGCGCCTTGTGTGCGGGCGTCTAGCGGCGAAAGGGTGAGCCGTCGCGAGGGGGCTATGGCCTGGGAAGCGGTGTCGCGAAAGCCACTTTCGGGACGTCAGACGTCTCGAAAGTGGCTTTCGCGACATGATCGCCAGGGCGGTACAGTGCCCGGCCGCGGCCGACGTTGCGAACGTGGCTTTCGCAACGTTGAAGGTTGCGAAAGTGGCTTCCGCAACCCCCGGTCTAGGCCGGCACCCGGTAAGGCGCCCCGAAGTCCGAACTTTAGTCCTTTATGGACAGTCGTAAGTCCTGTGAAGTCAGAGCTTTCGGGGCCTGACGCGCCGCCTAACCCGTCAGGGACTTGATCTCCTCGGCGGCTCGCGACAATTGCTCTCCAGGCTCGATCGTCAAATCGCCGGTCGCGGTCCAGCCGTCGTTTCCCCAGTCGTGCCGAAACCTCTGGAGCGTGACCCGCAGCTGCACGTGGCCGTATCGGTGGGACGCATCGATCTTCAGCTCCCCTTCGAGGGACTCCCAGGTTCGGATTCCGTCCCAGCCACGCCAGTCGTCCGCGTGCCGCTGGAAGAACTCCGCGAGATCGGCGAACCCTGTCGCATAGTGGTGCGAGACCTCGACCGACGCGGAGAGGCCGTGGAGCCGCAGCTCGGCCAGCAGGGACTGTGGCGGCCCGCCGTCGGCGGCCTCGGCCGTCAGCCGCAGATATTCGTGGCCGGAGCCGATCCGTGTCTGGTTCACCGTCGCATCATGGTGTCGCGGATGCGAGTACGACAACCCGGTAAAAACCCGGAAAGTGCTATCCCGGCCGTCCAGGCCGGTCTAAGGTCGAGCCGCATGGAGCCTCTCAGCGGACTCGCCGCGAAGTCCGCCCCAAGCAGAATGAGCTTCTACACAGCCATTTACCTGACCAGCGTGCTTCTTCCCGGGGCCGTATTGGTGACCGAGCTCCTCGTGTTCTGCGTGCACCTCGTCAGGCGCGGCCAGTCCGACATCGCGTTCATCTTGGACTCGCTGGCCAAGGTCAAGGGTGCCGGCATCGTGGTGCTGATCCTGGTGGCGATCGCGGCCAGCTTCGTGGTCGGCTATCTCGCCAGGGAGGTCGGCTTCAAGCTCACCGCCCTGTCGGAGCGGTTCACCCGGCGCAAAGGGTCGCCTCCGCTCACGGCATCGTGGACCAGGATTCGCGACACCTTCGGTGACGACTTCACCGAGCGGCTCACCGGGCTGCACCCGATCCTGCGGCATCTCGATTCCGGCGAGCAGGGCCGGAACGACGCTCTCGATCGCAGCCTGCCCGCGGGCGGCGGGCATCAGGCGAACGCGTCCTTGCACCTGTTCACCTACAGCAAGCTGTGGCTGCGCGGGCGCGCGCCCGCACTGAGCGTCGACAACACCGAGGCGGAGATCAACATCCTGGTGTCGACCATCATGCCCGTGCTCCTTCTCGCCGTCGACGCGACCGTGCTGTCGGGAACGCCGATCGCGATCAAGATCATCGCCGTACCGGGAGCGGTGCTCATCAGTCTCGTGATCATGAACGCCGTGCGGCGCCTGCGCAAGACCGAGCAGGCCGAGGCGCTGCGCAACCTGGCGTTCGACTTCGCCATGCGCGAGGCGGAGGCCAAGTACCCCGACGTGGAACGGCGTGACGAAGAGGAAGCGGCCTAGCGCGAGTAGTGCCTGAGGTCGGGCAACATGCCAGAATCCGTTGGGCCGCAAAGAATGTAGAGCAGCAACCGGGTATCGGCGTCGGCAAGGTACGCCGCCGCCGCGCGATGGTTGCCATCGAGGAGCACCACCTCGTCGCCGGCCCGGTAACCCGGAAGTGCCAGCTGCACGGGCCTGCCCGAGCGGCCGAACTCCCGTCGTAGTGTGGCGATCATGGACGCACGGGCGCGCGGCCAGGACGCTTCGGTGCTCGCGACCTCCGACACCCGCAAGGGGCGGGCGCCTTGGTGGGCGTAGCCGGTGTCGCGTCCGGACTCGTCCGTGTACCACACGGTGCACAGCTCGCCGAGTTCCTTACGGGAGCGGGTGTACCGCTCTTCGACGGTGCACTCGTCATGGACCCGTCGCCAGTCCAGCCGCGCCCTTATACCTCCATCACCGAAGATCAGTGCGAAGGCCGAGGTGTCCATGCACGAGACAGTACCGGCCGGGCCCGGGGTGAGCAGAGCGGCAACGACACGGGGGTGGCCGGTTGGGGACAAGTGGGCAGTCGCTGTCCGATATCTCGAAGTGGAAAGCACAGCGGCATGAGGTCAGGTGGGTTGGTGAGGCGGCACGTGAGGCCGCCTCACGCCGCCGTCGGCGACGTATCGGGTTCGTGCGGCGTCGAGGCTGAGCCGCCCGTTCGGCCCGCCGCGGACGGTGGCGCTGTCGTGGTCGTCCTGCCCGTCATCTTCCCAGCCGCATTCTTCGCAGATTTCGTATCCGCCTCGCTCACCGAGGGTCGCGTGGCCGCAGCAGGGACAGGTGTATGGCCCTCCGCCGGGTGAGGCGAAGACGTTCCTGTGCCTCGTGTACGCCTGGAACCAGTCGCCGGAGTGCCTGGGCCGGCTTGGCATGCCGGTCCCTTCGGATCGATCGTCGGGCACGTGCCAAGGATGCATCTTCGCGACCACTCGTGACGAGTCGTTCGGCCGGAAGGACCTGCTGTCCAGGTCCACCTGAACTATTGCCGGAATGTGGCGTCGCCGAAGCCCATGTCGCGCATTCGCTCGGGCGAGAAGACGACCATGATCTCGTCGCCACCGACGAACACGCGCTGCCAGTCCGGCGGCTGCGGCATGGCGGCGACGAACCACACCGATCCGGCGGCGAAGTCGAGGCGCAGGGCCAGCGGCACGTCCACGGCGCTCGCGGGCTCGACGACAGTGCCGTCGGCTCGCCGGCTCGGGCCCAGTTCCAGTCGCTCCCAATGAGCGGCGGTCCCGTGAATCGGCGACCGCAGGTATCGGTCCCACGGGCCCGCGGAGCCGACGTCGGGCCCGACGCGCTCCGGACCCTCGTCGCCTGCCCTGAGGTGGTCTTCGATCCGGCCGTCGAGGACCTCGACACCGTAGCTGTAGAAGGTGTCGGTCCAGGTGATCGTCGCCGGCCCCGCATCGGTGTCGAGCCCGACGCCCATGACAGCGTGATGCCAGTTTCCGTAGTCCCACGGCGCGGTTCGGAGGCGAAGTTGTGGACATCCCAGTATTCCACCGCCAAGATCCGGCTGCCCCGGAGTCCGCTCAGCCTTGCCTCGAAACGCGCGCGCGGATCGTCGACCTCATCCGGCGGTTTCATGGACCGGCGGCCGGGTCGTCGAATTCGAGCGACGGCATCGCCGCTGCGTCCGGGGCCCAGGTTTCGCGAAATCCCGGCTGGACCGCGAGATCGACCAGTTCGATTTTGGCGCCGATGCTGTCGAGCCGGTGGTAGGTGAAGGAACGGCCGTAGGGGCAGGAGTCGAATTCGATCGGCGCGCCCCGATCCGCCAGGCGCTGTTTGTCCGTCGTGACGTCCTTGGACCAGTAGCCGATGTGGTCGAAACGGGACCCGTCGGTCGCGTCCCACGGGCTGCCGGCGGGCCCTTGGATCACCTCGAAGAACGGTGGCCCGCCGGTGGAGAACACGATCTCGTAGTCCCAGTCCCCGAGGGTGCCCGCGCGGACCGGACTCCAGGTCACGCCGAGAGTGCGCGTGAGGTCCTCGGTCGCCCGTCCGATGTCTCGAACGACGAAGCACAGGTGGTAGAAGGCGTTCACCCGTCCTGTCTACCAACCCTCAGCGAACGAAGGCGTTATTGTTGATCGATGTCGCGCGCGGTCGTTCTCGGCGGGACCGGGCTGATCGGTCGCGCCATCTCACGCCGGTTGCTGGCCGGTGGTTGGGATGTGGTCGTAGTCGGGCGGGACTCCACCCGTATGCCCGAGGACGTCGCGGTCGCGGGTGGCCGGTTCGTCGCCGCGGATCGTGGCGAGCCCCGCGGACTCGCTGCGACGCTCGGTGCGGGGGCGGATCTGGTGGTCGACTGTCTCTGCTTCACCGCCGCACACGCCCGTGATCTGTTGCCACTGCTGGACGATGTGGGGTCCACGGTGATGATCTCCAGCAAGGCCGTGTACGTCGACGCGGCGGGCAACCACGTGAACTCGGCCGTCGCGCCGGTCTTCGACGGCCCGATCCGCGAGTCGCAGCCCACCATGGCCCCGCGTGAGGACGTCGACTACCGCACGCGCGACGGCTACGGCGCCAACAAGGTGGCCTCGGAACAGGTCCTGCTCGACAGCGGCTACCCGGTCACCGTTCTGCGACCGTCCAAAGTCCATGGGGAGGGGGCGACCAAGCCCTGCGAATGGGTGTTCGTCAAACGCGTGGCCGACCGGCGCGGAGTTCTTCTCCTGGCTCGTGGCGGTCGCGGCGTCGATCACCCGAGTGCGGCCGCGAACATCGCCGCTCTGATCGAAACCGCCGCGGAAAGCCCCGGTAGGCGTGTCCTCAATTGCGCCGACCCGGACACACCCGACGCCCTGGCGATTTCGAGGACCGTCGCGGAACACTTCGGGCATCGGTGGGAGGAAGTGCTCCTCGAGGACCACGCCCCCGCCGGACTCGGCCTGCACCCCTGGGACCGTCTACCGGGCATCCGGCTGGACATGACTGCGGCCGGGCGACTGGGTTACCGGCCGGTCGGCGACTACGCCACCACCGTGATCGCCGAGCTGGATTGGCTGGTCTCCACCGATCGGCTCCCGGCAGGCTTCGACCACGACTATTTCGCGCCGATGTTCGACTACGCCGCAGAGGACGCCTACCTCGCGGAGCGGTAGAAGGCGTTCACCCGGCGTCAGCCCTCGCCCGCCGGGAGCAGCTCCCGCAGCATGGCCAGCAGCTCCCGCCGGTCCCCGGCGCCGAGTTTCCCCCGGATCCGCGCCATGTGGTGCTCCACGGTCTTCCCCGAGATGAACAGCTTGCTCCCGGCCTGCTTGTAGGTCAGCCCGTCGACGACCAGCCGGGCGACCTCCAGTTCCCGTTCGCTCAGCGCGCTCAGCCCGGTGGCCGTGGTGGGTTCCGGCGCCCGCCCTTGGAACTGCCGCGCCGCTTCGAGCAGCTGGACCATGGCCTTCCGGTCCGAAGTCCGGATCGCCGCCTGCCCGGCCAGCCGGGAGGCGTCCCAGCAGAGCCCGAGTTCGTGTAGTTCCGAAGAGGACGCGGTGATCGCCTCGGGATCGACGGTTCCGGTCAGTACGGCGAGCCAGCCGGTCGCGGCGGCGGCGAGTGCGGCCGGATAGCGGCCGCAGGACGCGAAGTCGTTGAGCGCGGCCAGATGTTCCCCCGCCGACGCGTGGTCTTCGACGGTGATGGCGGCGTGCAGTTCGTGCCAGCGCAGAGTGGCTGTCCACAGTGGAGGGTTGCCGAGCGCGTCGAGCACGGAGTGCGCCCGTTCCAGCTGGCCCGCCAGCTTGGCGCTCGCGCCGCCCCGTGCGGCCGCGATCGCGAGTTCTCCCAGCGGCAGCAACGAATACAGGTCCGGCTGTTGCCGCATCGACGCCTGGTACGCCCGGTCCCAAGAGCGTTGCAGGCCGGGCAGATCGCTCGACCGCCGCGCCAGGCCCAGCTGCAGGGTGGCGGCGAAGAGTTCGTCACGCGCTTCGAGGCCGTCCGGCGGCATCAAGGCCTCGGCGGCCGTCTTGAGGTCGCCCGCGGTCATCGCGACCCAGCCGAGCAGCAGCCGATGCCGTTTCGCGAGCAGGTCGCCGCCGATCCGGCCGTCCACCGCGCGTCTCAGCACCGACTCGGCCAGCGCGAGTTCGCCGGAATGCAGGCCCACCAACGCCGCGAGGGCCGCCGGGCTGTCCGGGAGCGGCGCCGGAGCGCCCGCCGATTCCAGCATCGAGGCCGCGCCCAGCAGGGCCGACAGCGTCTCCGCGCCGCAGCCGGACACCGAATCGGTGATCGCCCGCGCCATCCGTGAAGCGGCGCCGGCGAACAGGGTCGGGACCTCGGGAGTCTCCAGCACGCCCCGGGCGGCTTCGAGTTTTCCGGTGCCCAGCAACGCGATCGCGGCGAACGCCTTCGAGCCCGCCCGGCCGGACCATTGGTACAGCTCGGCGCTGTGCGCGAGTTCGCCGCGATGCGCCAGCACGGTCGCGGCCACTTCGGCGCCCGCGGCCCGGGCGTCCGTGTCCGACGTGCTGCCGAGCATGCCGTCGCCGAGCCGCAGCGCCGTGTCGAGGTCCCCGGCCAGCGCTGCGGCGTGCGCCCAGCCGACGGTGAGCGCCGCGCCGCGCCCACCGGCCTCGGACGCGGCTTCGTAGAACCGCGCCGCGAGTTTCGTGTCGTCGGACATCGCCTCACGGGCTGCCGCCTCGAAGGCCGCCGCCGCGCTCGCGCCCGAACTTCCCGTGCCCAGCAGGGAACGAGCGAGCTCCAGCACCGGGAGCCCGTCCCGCAACTGGAGTTCCACCAGCCGCTGCAGCACCGTCAGCCGCCGCCCCGGCGAACCCCAGGTCCGGATGGCTTCGGCGGCGATCGGCAACAGCGCGTCGTCCTCGCCGAGCAGGCCGGTCGCCCTGGCACTGTCGAAGATCTCGGGCAGCCCTTCACGATCGCGGTTCAGCAACGCCGCCAGCAGATCGAGATTCCGGCCCGCGCCTGCCTCCGCCGCGATCAGGTACCGGTGCACGTCGTCGTCCAGCTGTTCCAGCTCACCGCGGAAGTCCGCGAGCCTGCCGGTCACCGCGCGGAGCACGAACCCCGGGACACCGCCGGTCCTGGCGTGGACGTCTTCCGCCGTGGCCGCGTCACCGCCGGCGTGCTCGACGAGCCGCCGGACGTCGTCGACGCCGAACGCGCCCAAGGTCACCGACCGGCCGAAGGAATCGGCCAGTACGCGCAGGGTGGTCGTCCGTGCCGCCGGCCGGAACGCCAGTACCACGGGCGCGGTGGTTTCTTCGGCCTGTGCCTTGATCTTCGCGATCTCGTCGTCGTCGAGCTGGTCGGCGTCGTCGACCAGCAGCGCTTCGACCCCCGCCGCCGCGTAGTGACGTCCGAGCCGGTCGAGCAGATGGGTCTTGCCGTGCCCGCCGGGGGCGACGACGGTGACCCGCACCGGGAGTTCCGGGGCGGTGGTCACCTCGTCGAGCAGGCTCCGGGCACCCGGATGGATGATGCCGGGCTTGTCGAGCAGTGCGTTCAACAGCGACCTTCGGGGGTGGACGGCGTGGCACCGGGGGTGGCCGGCGCGCACGAGCTCGAAGTGGTGGGAGTGGCTTCGGGACCCTTGTCCGCGGTGGCTTCTCGGGTGGTCAGGGTGAGCAGCAGGGTGGTCGCGGCCAGCACCACGACCGCGGCTCCGGCGACGAGGGGCTTGCGCCGGCTGAGCAGTTTCGCCGCCCCGGTGCGTTCTGGCAAGGGGAAGGGGGTGATGTCGACCGGCGGCCGTTCGGGCCGCTCGCTGAGCTCTTCCGGCACGTCGACCCGGGGGAGCAGGGTGGTTTCGACGGCCGATCCCGCCCCGGCGGGTTGAGGAAGGTCACGTCGCGCGGCGATGTTGGCCGCCCCGATCGCCACCGTCAGCACCGGGTCGCTCGACGCGAAGACGGGGCACGGGGTCCGGCCGGGAACCGGCGGGGCCTCGCCGCAGAGCACGATGCCCGCCAGGGAGTGTGGCGGGATCCCGGCGCCGTGCGCGAGCTCGAAGACCTTGCCGACGGCCTCGGCGGGCTCGACGCCTTCCACCGTTTTGACCGGCTGCCAGCCGTTGACCCCGGCGGCGGCGATCGTGACCACCGCGCCGTCTGGGCCGAATTCGCAGACCCCGGCGGTGACGTCGCCGTGCGGGGCGAGGTACGCGTGCAGGGCGGCGACGGGCGCCGCGACCAGTGCGGCACGGGGGAATCCGGCCTCGGCCAGTGCCCGGCGCAGCAGGTCCCGGCGGAACGATCCCCAGCCGACGGGGTGCGTGAGCACGATGTGGCGCGGTTTCTCGCCGAAGCGTTCGGCCGCTTGTTCCACCGCGGCGTCCACGAGGACCGCGCTGAGGGATTCGGGCGGGAACCGCTCACCGCCGACGATCACGGGGACGTCGTCGCCGACCCGTTCGTGGAACCCGGTGAGCAGGCGGGCGGGCGCCGACCGGCCCGCCTCGACCGCGGCGTCGCCGGTGAGCAGGTAGCCGTCGTCGTCGAGGAACACCGCGGACGCCGCCGCCGGGCCGCGCGCGCCGAGCCACGACGGCTCGGGCACGCCCCAGCCGTCGCCGGAGTCCACGCAGGTGGCGGCGGTGGTGCGGGTCGAGGCGATATCGATGCCGAGGACGTAGGGCAACGAGCATCCTCCTTCGCTTGACCAGCCCCTAAGGACCAAATAGGGCCACTCACCTGAACGGCTTGACCCATCCGGGTGAGGGTTGGCATTAAACCCAACCGAGTGCGTCTCGGTTAAGCCCCTAACGCCCTAACGATGTCATACCGATCCCCTATTGGCTGAGTGAGCGACGACCAGGAGTGATCCCCGATGTGCCCGGAGGCACCGGCTCACTAGCTTCGGTGACCTGCGCTCAGCCGTGCCCTCCGGCCGCTGTGCCTTCCCCACCGACTAGACCTCCAGGAGAGTCCTTTCATGGGTTCCGTCCAGACCCTGCACGACTTCACGCTCAACCTGCTGAACGACACCGCGGCCCGTGCGGCGTTCGCCAACGACCCGCAGCAGGTGCTGGCCGACGCCGGCCTCGGTGACATCAACGCCGCCGACGTGCACGAGGTCGTCCCGCTGGTGCTCGACTTCGTGCCGGTCGGCACCGTCACCGACCTCACCGGGAACACCGCGGCCACCGCCGACAGCCTGGCCGGCTTCGGTGGCGTCACGAACTCCACCGACGGCGAGTGCGCCGACGGCGTCCAGGGCGCGATCGACCAGCTCACCGCGCTGACCGCCGGCCTGCCGGTCGCCGTCCCCGGTGCCGACGCCCTGCCGGCCCTGCCCGAGACCGGTCTCCCGGGTGTCCCGGCCGTGCCGGGCCTGCCGGAGCTGGGCCTGCCCGCCGTCCCGGCCGTGCCGGCCGTGGGCGACCTGCCGGTCGACGTCCCGGGCCTGCCCGCCGTCCCGGCCGTCTCCGACGTGACCGACGTGTCGAACGCCGCCGCCGGCGTGACCGCCCTCGCGCACAACACCGTCGGCGGCTTCGGCCTGAACGACGACCTTTCGCGCGGCCTCGACGCCGCGTCCGTCGGCCAGGCCGGCGACCTCGCCAACGCCGCCGTCGACACCGCGACCGGCCTGGCCCCCGAGGTTCCCGCCGTGGACGCCGTCCAGGTTCCGGCCGTCGACTCGGTCCCGGCCGTCGGCGACCTGACCGGTGACCTGCCGCGCACCGACGGTGTCGCGGGCGACGCCCCGAACTTCCTGTCCGAGGTGGGCGACCTGACCAGCACCATCGGTCACGTCGATGTCGCCGACGTCACCACCAAGGTGCACGACATCGCGAACAACTACACCAACGGTGACATCGCCACCAACCACGGCGACGTGGCCGGCGCGGTCACGGGCAACGTGGCCAACGAGGTGGCCAACGTCGCGAACCACGCGGGCGTCACCGAGGTCCACGACACGGTTTCCGACGTCACCGGCACCATCGGCAACATCGGCGACGTCAACATCGGCACCGGCGACATCGCGTCGAACAACGACATCCACATCGGCTGATACGAACATCTTTCAGCTTTGGCTGTCGGGGCCCCGCGACCGCACCTGGTCGCGGGGCCCGCACGGCATTGTTGGCCCATGCCACATTGATTCCGCGCTTGGTTAAGGGAACACTGCATCCCCGTGACAGCCCCCGCCTGGCTCGACGTGCTCAACGAGACCTTGGACGCCTGTGCCGCCCACGGTCGCGCCGATCTGGCCGAACGCCTCCGGCGCAGACGCGACCAGCGGGCGCCGGGCACCCGGATCGCGGTGGTCGGTTTTCCCAAGCAGGGCAAGGGTTACCTGCTCAACGCGCTGTTGAACGCGCCGGTCTGCGCGGTCGGGGACGCGAGTACGCCCGCCGTTCCCACGGAGATCGGCTACGCCGCCGATCCCGCCGCGACCCTGGTCGGGCATGCCAGGGAAAGCGTGCCGGTCGGTGACCTGGCCAAGGAACTCGAAGTCCGGCCGCCCGGTTCGCTGCGCCGGGTCGAAGTCGGCCTGCCGCGCGAACTGCTCGGCACGGGACTGGTGCTGGTGGACACCCCGGCGATCGGGGATCCCCGGTCCCCGCGCACGGCGGCCACCCTCGACGTCCTCGCCGACGCGCACGCGGTGATCCTCGTCTCCGACGCGACACAGGAACTCCAGCCCGCTGAACTAGCGCTGGCAAGGCATATCCGCACCTGGTGCCCGGCGCTGGTGCTGGCGCTGACCAAGATCGACGTGAGCCCGGACTGGCGGGAACTCGCCGCCCGTAATCGCGCGGCACTCTCCGAGACCGGTGTCGTCGCCGACGTCTTCCCGGTGTCCGCGACGGTGCGCCAGGCCGCCGCGAAGGCCGGTGACGCCGTCCTCAACGGACGGTCCGGTTTCCCGGAACTGCTGAACTGGGTGGGGGAGCAGGCCGCGCGCCCGATCGAACGCACCCGGGCGCTCGCCGCCGCGGTGAGCGTGCGCGCGGCGGCGGTCGAGCTGGTCGAGACACTCCAGACGCGGCTCAACGCGGTCTCGCAGGACAACGGGGTCGATCAGGTCACGCTGCTGCACCAGGCACAACGGCGCGCCGAGGAACTGCGGCGGCAGAACGTCCGCTGGCAGAACATGTTGTCGGACGAGATCACCGACCTGATCTCCGACGCCGAGTACGACCTGCGCGAGCGGACGCGGATGATCGTGCGGCATATCGACCGCACCTTCGACGAAGGCGATCCCGTGCAGATCTGGCCGGATTTCCAGACCTGGCTGGAAGAGAACCTCGCCGAGGCCGTCGAGACGAACTACAACTGGGTGTCCGACCGGTCGGAGTGGATCGCGCAAGCCGTCGCCTCGACCTTCGGCCCGCACTACGGCCACGCGCCCGACCTGCCGCTGACCGGATCCGGCGTGGACTCGATCCCCGAGGTCGGCACGCCCAAGATCGAGCGGTTCAAGATCGGGCAGAAACTCTTCACCGGATTGCGCGGTTCCTACGGCGGCGTGCTGATGTTCGGGCTGGTCACCAGTCTCGCCGGGCTGCCGCTGATCAACCCGGTGTCGCTCGGCGCCGGTGTCGCGTTCGCGACCAAGAGCGTGCGCGACGAAGGCGGGACCCGGTTGCAGCGACGTCAAGCGCTGGCGAAGGCCGCCGCGCAGCGCCACGTCGACGACGTGTTCATCCGGTTCAGCAAGGAGATCAAGGACGAGGTCCGCCAGGTGCAGCGGCGCCTGCGCGATCATTTCGCCGCGGTGTCCGACCAGCTGTCCGAAGAGCTGACGCGGCAACGGGAACTGATCATCGCCGGCTCCGCCGAACGGGACCGGCGCACCCAGCGGGTCAAGAAGGAGATCGACCGGCTGGCCGCCCTGCACCGGAAGGCGGGGGCGCTCGGCACCGGCGCCACGCCGCGCCGGGAGCTTTCGGCGTGACCCCCCTGGACGTCCGGGAACTCCTGAACGAAGCCGCGGCGCACTACCGGGAGCGCCCGCACGCGGTGTCGATGCTGCGGGAATGCCTGGAGCGACTGGACGAACCACTGCGCGTCGGCTTCACCGGCACGCCGGGAACCGGAAAGTCCACTTTGGTCTCCGCGCTGGCGGAATGGCCGACGCGGGCCCTGCGCGAAATCGAGCTGTTCGACACCCCGGCACCCGCCGAACACGTCGACGCGACGGTGCGCCTGGTGCGCTATCTCGAACCCGACGAACTCGCGGGCACCCGGCAGGCAGGCGGTTCGGCATTCGCGCGGCAGACCGCGGTGAACTCCGTACTGGTGCTCGCCCACGCGGACGAGGTCGGCGCGGGCCGGATCGATGCCTTGCTCACCGCGAAACAGCTGGCGCGGCGGGCCTGGCGCGAGAACCCGGATTGCGCGGCATTCCAGGGCGTCATCGCGGTCGCCGGGCAACTCGGGTACGCGGGGCGAGCGCTGCGGGACGACGAATTCGAGGTGCTGCGCGCGCTGGCGTCGGTCTCCCGGCCGGAGCTGGAACGGTATCTCCTGTCCGTCGATTCCTTTGTGGACGATCCATTCCCGGTGGGGGTCCCGCCGGAATCGAGGAAGCATCTGGTGTCGCGGTTCGGGCTCTACGGTGTCCGGCTGGCGATCACCCTGATCCGCACCGGTTGCGACAGCAGGCTGAAACTCTCGGCGGAACTCGTGCACCGCAGCGGTCTCGGCGACCTGAGGGACACGCTCGCGGGCTCTTTCGTCGCGCGCGCCGAGGCGCTGAAGGCGCGCACGGCGGTGGTGCGGCTGGAAGGTCTTCTCGCCGCGGAACCACTTCCGCACGGCGACCGGCTCGCCGCGCGCGTGGAGCGTTTCGCCGCGGCGGCGCACGACTTCCGGGAGCTACGGCTCATCGCCGGTATCCGCGGCGGCCGCACGGCGTTGTCCGGGGAGCTCGCCGAGGAGGCCGTCCGGTTGCTCGGCGCGCAGGGACCGGCGCCCACCGAGCGGCTCGGGCTCGCGCCCGACGCGGATCCGGCCGAGATCCACGCGGGTGCCGAAAGCGCGCTCGTCCGGTGGCGGCACGAGGCGGAACGGGCCGACGCCGCGCACGCCGAACGCGCGGCCGCCCGCGTGATCGTGCGCTCGGTCGAAGGACTGCTCAGCCTGTTCGTGGCTTGACGCCTGCCGGTCACCGAGTCACCATAGACCTCTCTATGGTGGCTCTGACCAGGCGAAAGGGGTCCGGTATGCCCGACGACGCGCGTCCGGATGTACGGCTTCTCGGTGAACTTTTCGCGCATTGGGCGAAGACGATCCCCGAGCGGGAAGCCCTCTCGTTCCAGGGTCGGAGGCTCACCTGGGCCCAGTTCGACGAGCGGGCGAGGCGGGTCACCGGCGCGCTGGCGGCTGCCGGGATCGGCAGGGGCGACAGGGTCGCCTTCGTCGACAAGAACACGCCCGCCTGCCTGGAGGTGACCTTCGGCGCGTCCTCGCTCGGGGCGGCGAACGCGGTCGTCAACTGGCGTCTCGCTCCGGAGGAACTCGCGTACGTCCTCGGCGACAGCGGCGCGCGGATCGTTTTCGCCGGCCCGGAATCACTGCCCGCCGTCGAGGCATTGCGCGATCGGCTGCCGTCGGTCGAGCGCGTGATCGTCGTCGGAGGGGAAAGCGACCAGTACGAGGACTTCCTGGCCGGCGCGGCCCCCGCCGGGGTGTCACCCGAGGTCGACGAACACGACGGCGCGCTGATCATCTACACCAGCGGTACCACCGGATTCCCCAAGGGCGCCGTGCTCACGCACCGGAACCTGTTGGCGCACAGCCGGAACGCCGGAGCGCAGTTCCCGATGGGCGACGGCGACCGCAATCTGGTCGCGATGCCGCTGTTCCATGTCGGCGGGAGTTGTTACGCGATCATCGGTTTCCACTACGGGCGGCCGACGACGATGACCCGCGAGCCCGACGGCAAGTCGCTGCTGGGCGCGCTGGCCGAAGGGGTCACGCACGCGTTCCTGGTGCCCGCCGTGGTCGCCGGGATCATGCAGGCGGGGGAGCAGGCCGTCGCCGCGTTCTCGCGGTTGAAGTACCTCAGTTACGGCGCTTCGCCGATGCCGCTCCCGTTGCTGCGGAAGTCGCTCGCGGCCTGGCCGGACACCAGGTTCGTGCAGGTCTACGGCATGACCGAACTGTCGGGTGTGGTGACGGCGCTCGATCCGGAGGCGCATCGCGACGCCGCCCGGCCGGAGCGGCTGGCGTCGGCGGGCACGGTGCTGCCCGGGGTGGGGATGCGCGTCGTCGACCCGGCGACCCTCGAAGACACCGAACCGGGGACCCCGGGGGAGCTGTGGTTCCGCACCGATCAGGCGATAGCGGGCTATCTGGGCAAACCCGAGGCGACGGCCGAAACGATCGTCGACGGCTGGGTCCGCAGCGGTGACGTCGGCAGGGTCGACGACGGCGGGTTCGTCTTCATCGAGGACCGCGTCAAGGACATGATCATCACCGGCGGTGAGAACGTGTACTCGCCCGAGGTGGAACGGGTCATCGCCGAACATCCCGCGGTCGGCGAGGTCGCCGTCATCGGTGTCCCCGACGAGCGCTGGGGTGAGCAGATCAAGGCGGTCGTCGCGCCCGCGCCCGGGCAGGAGGTCGACGCCGTCGAACTCGTCGAGTACTGCCGGGAACGCCTGGCGCACTACAAATGCCCGCGTACGGTCGAGATCGTGGAGGCGTTGCCGCGCAACGCGACCGGCAAGATCCTCAAACGCACCCTGCGGCGGCCGTACTGGGAAGGGCGGGAACGGGCCGTCTGATGCCGTCGATCGTCAGCCGCGAGGAGTACTTCGACGCGGCGCTGGACATCCTCGCCGAGTCGGGGTTCGCCGGGCTCAACGTGGGCACGCTCGGCAAACGCCTCGGCGTCACCAGCGGATCCTTCTACCACCATTTCGGCGGCTGGCCGGGTTTCGTCGGCGCGCTGCTCGAGTTCTGGGCGCAACGGCAGGTGCGGATCCTGCGGGAACTGGACTTCGGTTCCGGCGGCCCCGAGGCGGATTTCGCCGCGCTGATGAGCCTGACCCGCGGCCTCCGGCATCGCGCGGAGGCGGCCATCCGCGCCTGGGCGGCGAACGACGAAACCGTTCGCATGGCGCAGAAACGCGTCGACGACGCCCGGGTCAGGACGGTCGGGAAGGTGGTGGCCGAGCTGATCCCCGACCGGCGCCGCGCCGAGGTCGTGACCTCGCTCGGGCTGGCGATGCTGGTCGGGTATCAGCAGGTGGCCTCGGCGGGCGGTTTCACCGACCTCGGCGACATCCTCGACGAGTACACCCGGCTGGTGCTCGCGGGTTAGGCGTTGCCGAGCACCCGGGTCACGGTGATCTCGACGACCACGCGCTCCGGGTTCGGCTTGGGCTGCCGGTAGCGCGCGGCGTAGCGGTTTTCGGCGTCGCGCACCGACTCCGGGTCTTCGCGCAGTACGGCGCGTCCCTCCAAAGTGGACCACCGCGGCCCGTCGATCTGGCAGGCGGCGACCGGAATGCCCTGTTCGCCCGCTTCCTTGACCAGGCGGGCCTTCTTGGACGAACGGAACGTGATCACCCTGGCGATCCCGGCTTCGAAGTCCACCGTGACCCCCACCGCGACGACGTGCGGGGTCCCGTCGGGGCGGACCGTGGTCAGGGTGGCGAGGTGCCGTTCGGTCCAGAAGTCCCGGAAGGACTCGCCGCGCGCGCTCAGGTCGATCGTCATGCGGCCTACGCTAGGCCACCGTTCACGAAGACGTCTTTTGAGGTAATAGTAAGGAAACTTTCTTAACTCTCTTGTTTTTGCCCGCCCCTGGTGTCACTCTCGAAACGCGCCGCCGCCATCAACGACGTTTCCGGAGGAGCCGATGAGAAAGACCGTTCGGACAGTGCTGGCCGCGGCCGCGCTGACCGCCGGGCTGGTCGCCACGACCGCCCCCGCCGCCGCGGTGACCACTCAGGGGACCCCTTACCTGCCGGGCGTTCTGCGCCCGTCGGTCTCCCAGTCGGCGCAGGACGCGGCGCTCGCCAAGTACTACGACTACTGGAAGAAGAACTTCCTGACCACCAAGTGCGGGGCGGGCACGTACGCGGTCAAGGCGCCGGACGCCGACCACGCGTTCGTGGCCGAGGGGCAGGGCTACGGGATGACCATCGCGGCGATGATGGCGGGCAAGGACTCGCAGGCGCGCACGGTCTTCGACGGCATCCTGAAATTCGTGAAGGCGCACCCTTCGTCGATCGACAAGGACCTGCACGCCGCCGAGCAGAACGAGAGCTGCACGAGCGTCAACGGTGTCGACTCGGCGACCGACGGCGACCTCGAAATCGCCTATGGCCTCCTCCTCGCCGACAAGGTCTGGGGCAGTGGCGGTTCGGTGAACTACAAGGCCGAGGCGCTGCGGATCATCAAGGCGATCAAGCGCAGCGAGGTGCACCCCACCACCAAGTTCATGCGGCTGGCGGACTGGGCCGACAGCGGCAAGTACATCAACAGCTCGCGTTCCTCGGACTGGATGCCGGGCCACCTTCGCGCGTTCGAGAAGGCCACCGGGGACTCGTTCTGGGGTCAGGTCCGGACCCGGCAGGAGAAGGCGGTCACGCAGCTGCAGCAGCAGTACGCGCCGAAGACCGGCCTGATCCCCGACTTCGTGGTCAACACGAACTCCACGCCGAAGCCCGCTCCCTTCGACTTCCTCGAGGGCAAGGACGACAAGTACAGCTACAACGCCTGCCGCGACCCGTGGCGGCTCGGGGTCGACGGCATCACCGTGTCGGGGAGCCCCGCGCAGGGTCAGGTGCGGAAGATGAACACCTGGATCCAGCAGAACACTGGCGGCGACCCGGCCAAGATCACCACCGGCTACCTGCTGTCGGGCGCCAAGATCCCGGGGCAGACGGGGCAGCACCCCTGCTTCACCGCGTCGTTCGCCATCGCGGCGATGAACGACCCGGGCAGCCAGGCCTGGCTCGACAAGCTGTGGACCTCGATCACGACCTGGACGCCGAACGCCAAGGACTACTACGGCACCGGCATCACCCTGCAGGTCCTGCTCATCCTCTCGGGGAACTACATCGCGGTCTGACCGCACTCGCGTGAAGGCCCCCTTCCCTCGGCTTAGCCGCGTGAAGGGGGCCTTCACGCGCGAACCTTGCTGATCGCCACATGCGCCCCGCCTGCATCAACAGTCACAACGGCTGCGCGTGAAGGACCCCTTCCCTCGGCTCAGCCGAGGAAACTCGACCTTCACACCTTCCCGGGTACATGAAGGCCCCCTTCCTTGCGCCAGGCGCAAGGAAGGGGGCCTTCATGTACTTCAGGTGGGCAAGGTGCGGGTGGTCGTGGAAGTCGCGCGAAACGGACATCCACCGGACAGGATTTCAACTGTGAGTTGACCGCTTCAACAGCCAGTTGTAGCGTCGGCGACCACCTGAAGCCCCCGTGGAGGTCCGTCATGCCGTCGACGCCGCTCACCCTGACCCGAACCTGGCGCCTGGCCGTGCTCACCGGCCTGGCCGCGCTCGTCACCGCGGCCTGCGGAGGCGGGCCCGACGGGGCCGGCGGCCAGGAACCCGCCGCCCCGGGCGCCCCCGCCGCGATCCCGGACACGGCCGCGCTGATCGAGTCCGTCCAGAAGGACGCCGCCGTCGCCGGCACCCTGCCCGCGAAATACGCGCAGGCCGGGATGCTGCATCTGGCCTCGAACCTGCAGTCCGCGCCCAACAACTTCTACGCCGCCGACGGCAAGACCCCGATCGGCTACGAGGTCGATCTCGCCAAGGCCATCGGCAAGAAGCTGGGCGTCACCGTGCACCACCAGGACATGGCGTTCGGCTCGCTGATCACCAGCCTCCAGTCCGGCCGCGTCGATCTCACGATGGCCGCGATGAACGACACCAAGACCCGTCAGGCGCAGATCGACTTCGTGGACTACTTCTCATCCGGTATCACGATCATGGTCCGCAAGGGCAACCCCGACCAGATCTCCGGCCCGGACACGTTGTGCGGCAAGAACGTCGCGGTGGTGCAGGGGACGAGCCACCAGAAGTTCGCCGAAGAGCAGAACGGCAAGTGCACGCAGGCGGGCAAGCCCGCGCTGACCGTGACCGCCACCGATTCCGACACGCAGAACCAGAACCAGCTCCGCACCGGCCGGGTCGCCGCCATCCTCAACGACCTGCCCAGCGCGGTGTACATCTCGCGGACCGCGGGCGAGGGCAAGTTCTTCGAGGTCGTCCCCGGCGAGCCGATCAACGGCGGACCGTACGGGATCGGCGTCAACAAGGAGAACAAGCCGCTCGCGGAGTCGATCCGCAACGCGCTGCAGTCGCTGATCGCCGACGGTGGCTACGGCAAGATCCTCCAGGCCTGGGGCGTCGAGCAGGGCGCGGTCAAGGAGGCGAAGCTCAATGGCGGAAGCTAGTGAGCCATTGCCGATCGTCCGGCTGAGGCACTGGGGCCGCTGGGTCAGCGCCGTCGTCATCCTCGCGCTGCTGGTGCTGCTCGGCATCGCGCTCGCGAACGCGCAGATCCAGTGGGACTCGGTCCCGGAGTTCCTGTGGTACCGGGTGATGGCGGTCGGCCTGCTCAACACCGTGCTGCTCGCGGTGATCGCGCAGGGTTCGGCGATCGTCATCGGGATCGTGATCGCCCTGATGCGCCGCTCGGCGAATCCGGTGGCGCGCTGGTTCGCGGCGGGCTACATCTGGCTGTTCCGCGGGCTTCCGGTGCTGTTGCAGATCCTGATCTGGTACAACCTGGCGCTGGTCTTCGAGTTCATCTCGATCCCGCTCCCGTTCGGCGGCCACCTGCTCCACGAGCAGACCAACGTGCTGATCACCGCGTTCACCGCGGCGCTGCTCGGCCTGGCGCTCAACGAAAGCGCGTACATGGCGGAGATCGTCCGCGCCGGGCTGAACAGTGTCGACAGTGGACAGACCGAGGCGGCGAAGTCGATCGGGATGTCGCCGGGCGCGACGCTGCGCCGCGTGGTGCTTCCGCAGGCGATGCGGGTGATCATCCCGCCGACGGGCAACGACTTCATCAACATGCTCAAGGGGACGTCGATGGCGTCGGTGATCGGCGTGACCGAACTGATCCACGCCGCGAACAACATCTCGTCCAACAACCTGCTGGTGATGGAGACCCTGCTGGCCGCCGCCGTCTGGTACATGGTCGTGGTGACCGTCGCCGGGGTCGGGCAGCACTATCTGGAACGCGCCTTCGACTCCGAAGACCGGTCGAAGAGCCCGTTCTCCCGCGCCGCCAAGGCGTTGCGCACCGCCCCGCTGGTGAGGAGTGAACGTGTCTGAGCCACTGCTCAAGGCCGTCGGCGTCCGCAAGAGCTACGGCCACACCGAGGTACTGGGCGGGATCGACCTCGAAGTCCACAAAGGACAGGTGGTCTGCCTGCTCGGCCCGTCGGGCGCGGGGAAGAGCACCTTCCTGCGCTGTGTCAACCACCTGGAGACGATCGACGCCGGTCAGGTCTGGGTGGACGGCGAGCCGATCGGGTTCCGGCTGCGCAACGGCAAACTGTACGAACTGAAGGAACGCGAGGTCGCCCGGCAGCGGCGCGACATCGGCATGGTGTTCCAGCGGTTCAACCTGTTCGGCCACCGGACGGCGCTGCAGAACGTCGTCGAAGGGCCGGTGCGGGTGCTCGGTGTCCCCATGGAAGAGGCCAGGGAACAGGCGCTCGAACTGCTCGACAGGGTCGGCCTCGCGCACCGCGCCGACGCCTACCCGGCGCAGCTGTCTGGCGGGCAGCAGCAGCGGGTCGCGATCGCCCGGTCGCTGGCGATGAAACCGAAGCTGATGCTGTTCGACGAGCCGACGTCGGCGCTCGACCCGGAACTCGTGGGCGAGGTGCTGGCGGTGATGGGTACGTTGGCCGCGGAGGGGATGACGATGGTCGTGGTGACGCACGAGATGGGGTTCGCGGCCGAGGCCGCGGACGAGGTGGTGTTCATGGCCGACGGCGTGGTCGTCGAGACCGGCCCGCCGGGGGAGATCCTGAGCGCCCCGAAGCACGAGCGGACCAAGCAGTTCCTGGCACGGGTCCTCGCATGACGCGGATCTCCCCGCGGTATCTGCTGCAGTTCGGCGAACCGGCCGGGTACCTCGACTTCGCGCGGTTCGGCCCGCCGTCGCACGCCGTGCTCGACACGACGGCGAGCCTGCTCGACGCCTCGACCAAGGCCGGTCCGTCCACTGTGGACGACCTGATGCGGCAGGAGACCAGGGCCAAGGCCGCCGCCGCGCGGCTTTCCGGCAGCGACACCGACCACACGGTGCTGTTGCCGCACACCAGTCTCGGGTTGTTCCAGGCGGCGTTCAACGCGCCCGGCGGCGAGGCGCTGGTGTCGGCGGCGGAGTTCCCGGCCAACACCTACCCGTGGGCGCGGGCCGAACAGGCGGGGCGGTTGACCGTGCGGCGGCTGCCGCTCGGGAACGTCACCGCGGACGCGGTCAATGCGGCGCTGACGCCGGAGACGTCGCTGGTCAGCGTGAGCGCGGTCGACTTCCGGACCGGCTACCGCGCCGATCTGGCGGCGATCCGGGACGCGGTGGGGGACCGGCTGCTCGTGGTCGACGGCATCCAGGGTTTCGGGGTGACCGAGGCGCCGTGGGAGGTCGCGGACGTGCTCGTCGTCGGCGGGCAGAAGTGGCTGCGGGCGGGCTGGGGCACCGGTTTCGCCGTGCTGTCCGACCGCGCGCTGGAGCGGATGGAACCGATCCTGTCCGGCTGGACCGGCGCCCGCGATCCGGGTCTGTTCGACGACGAGATCCATCCCGCCGACGAGACCGCGGCCTCGTGGTCGATCTCCAATCTGAGCCCGATCACGTCGGGCGCGTTCGCGGCCGCGCTGGAGCTGGTCGAGGAGGCGGGTGTCGGAGCCATCGCCGGCCGGATCGCCGAACGGGTCGGTGAACTCGAAGAGGTCGTGAAATCCGTGGGCGGGGAAGTGGTTTCGGCCGTCGACCGGCGGGCGGGGATCCTCGCCTTCACGCTGCCGGGGCACGCGGCCGAACAGGTGGGCTCCGCGCTGGCGAACGCCGGGATCGCCGCGACCGTGCGGCCGGAACACGTCCGGCTGTCGCCGCACGCGTCGACTCCGGCGAGCGCGGCGGAACAGGTGCGTTCGGCGTTGGAACGGCTGAAGAAGCCGGTCTCGGTGGTCCAAACGCCGGTCGTCACTTCGGCGGCTTCGGGCGATCTGCTCACCGCGCTCGTCCCGGCGGTGCACGCGCTCGCGGCGATGCTGGGGCCGGGCAACGAGGTCCTGCTGCACGACCTGAGCAGGCTGCCGGACTCGATCGTCGCCATCGCGGGTGACCTCACCGGCCGGACGGTCGGCGGGCCGATGACGGATCTGCTGCTGGGCCTGGTCCGCCGCGGCACCACGCAGGATCTGACGAACTACGAGACCCACGGCCCCGACGGCCGGGCGATCCGCTCGTCGACGCTGTTCCTGCGGGACGCCGACGGCGTCGCGATCGGCTGCCTGTGCGTCAACCGGCTGTCCGACGGCGCGCCGAAGGCCGACGGGCACGAACCCGAGACGTTCCCGCCGGATGTCGACAGCCTGCAGCGGTTCCTGGTCGGGCGCGCGGTGGCGAAGGCCGGGATCCCGGTGGACCTGATGAAGAAACGGCACAAGGCGGCCGTCGTCCGCGAACTGGACGAGGCCGGGTTCTTCCTCATCAAGGACTCGGTGGACCACCTCGCCGGGGAGCTCGACGTCACCCGGTACACGATCTACAACTACCTGAACGAGATCCGGGCGGGCGGAACCGCGTAACTCGCGTGATTGGAGGCGTAACACGGTGTTCCGCCTCCAATCACGTGAGTTACGGCTCCAATCACGCGAGTTACGTGAACGGGCCTAGCCCAGGAAGGACTCCACGGCGTCGGCGGCCTTGTCGATGCCGCCGTTCCCGCGCGTCTCGGCCTGGACCTCGGCCAGCCGCGCGGCCACCTCGGGCGACCCGGCGACCCGCTCCACGGCGGCCCGCAACGTCGAGGCCGTCACCTCGTCGGCCGGAAGCTGCTCGCCGACACCGAGTTCCGCCAGTTTCGCCGCGTTGCCGAAACCGTCGGTGGCCAGCGGGATCGCGACGGTCGGCACGCCGTACCACAGCGATTCCGTGCTGCCGCCCATGCCGGCGTGCGTGATGAACGCCGACGCGGCCTCCAGCACCGCGAGTTGCGGCACGAACTGATGGACCTCGATGTGGTCGGGCAGCGGCCCGAGCTCGGCCGGATCGGTCTGGCCGATCGAGATGACGACGTGCCAGTCCGAATCGCGGAACCCGTCCACGCAGGCGCGGAACAGGTCGAGCTGGTCGGTGAACGCCGTGCCGAGCGACATCAGCAGGACCTTCCTGCCGCTGGACGGCGGGGTCCAGCTCCGGTCGGCGAGACGTTCCGGGTCCAGCGCCGGGCCGACGAACCGGACCGACGACGGCACGCGTTCGACGTTCGGCTGCATCGCCTTCGGCAGGAGCGCGAGCACCTGGGGCGGATGGGAGATCCAGTCCCAGGCGTCGGCCTCGATGCCGTTCTCGTTCAGCCAGCGGGTGAACGTGGCGAAATAGTCCTTTCCGGACGGTGAGGTCCGGATCTCGGTCAGCATCTCGCCCATGTCCTCTTCGTAGCCTTCCCAGGCGACATACGTCGGGGAAAGCTGGACCGCGGGAACGTCGTACCGCCTGGCCAGCAGCGGAGCCGGGAGCCCGCCGATGTCGTAGAGCAGCAGGTCCGGGCGGTTGTCGTCGTAGAAATCGGTGAGCACCGGCATCGCCTGGATACCCTCGTCGAGGAAGACCCGCATCTGCGACGCCGGATCCTCCGGCCACGCCGCCTGATCGCCCAGCGGGAGGATCGACGGGTGCGCGACCACCTCGGCCCCGGTCGGCTCGATCAACCCGGTGAGCGGCTCGCCCACGGCGTAGGTGACCCGGTGCCCGCGAGCGACCAGCTCACGGATGATCGCGAGCGACGGATAGATGTGACTCGGGGCGGTGCTGCCGATCATGGCGATGTGTTCGTTCTGCATGATGTCCTGTCCGAATCCGTGAAGGAATGTCAGACGGCGCGCAGAAAGGGGGCCTCCCGATCGCGGGAGGCCCTGCGGTCACGCCGTCTCAGGCGGTGCGCATGCGGATGAAGTAGATCATGATCGACAGCCTAGCGATCCCCGCGAAGCCGCCCAACCGATTAACCGGTTGCCCGGTTTGCCGCGATCGGGACCCGCCGTTGGTAGGGACCTTCGCCGGAAGGCTTCCGCAGGTCATGGACGTGGATAGGGTTTCGGGGCTTTCACCTTTGGAGGGAAAGGGAGAAACCTTGAGACGTGTGCTCATCACCGCGCTGGCTGTCGCCACGCTCGCGTCGGTCGCGGTGACCACGCCCGCCGTCGCCGCGGAAGAGACGCAACCCGCCGAGACGATCACCTGGGGCGCCTGTACCGACCAGACGTTGATCAACGCGGGTGCCGAATGCGGTTACCTGCCCGTTCCGCTGGACTATTCGCGGCCGCGCGGCGAGAAGATCCAGCTCGCGCTCAGCCGTGTCAAGCACAAGACACCCGAGGCGCAGTACCAGGGCGTCATGCTCACCAACCCGGGCGGTCCCGGCGGCTCCGGGCTGCTGCTCGCCACCCGCGGGACGCGTGTGCCGAACCGCGCCGGCGACGCCTACGACTGGGTCGGTTTCGACCCGCGCGGTGTCGGGTCCAGCAAACCGGCGCTTTCGTGCATCCCGGACTACATGGACTACAACCGGCCGAACTACGTGCCGACGACGCGGCAGCTGGAGAAGACCTGGCTGCAGCGTTCGAAGTCCTACGCCGACGCGTGCGCGGAGAAGAACAGCCGCGCGCTGCTGGAGAACATCAAGACGACCGACACGGTCAAGGACATGGAGAGTATCCGCAAGGCGCTCCGCGTGGAGCAGCTGAACTTCTACGGGTACTCCTACGGCACCTATCTCGGCCAGGTCTACGGGACGCTGTTCCCGCAGCACGTCCGGCGGATGGTCCTCGATTCCACTGTGGACCCTCGCAACGTCTGGTATCAGGCCAACCTGAATCAGGACGTGGCCTTCGACGTCAACCTGAACATCTGGTTCGGCTGGGTCGCGTCGCACGACGACGTGTACCACCTCGGCAAGACGCAGGCCGCGGTGAAGCAGGTCTTCGACGAGCAGTTGAAGAAGCTGGCGGCGGTTCCGGCAGGCGGCTACATCGGGCCGGACGAGTTCATCGACGTCTTCCAGCAGGCGTCGTACTACCAGCTGCGCTGGACGCTGCTCGGCGACGCGCTCGCGAAGTTCGTCAACAAGGGCGACTGGCAGACGATGAAGGGGCTGTTCGAGGCCTTCGGCGGCCGCGGTGACGACAACGGGTACGCCGTCTACCTCGCCGTCCAGTGCACCGACGTGAAGTGGCCGCCGAGCTGGCAGCAGTGGAAGCGCGACAACTGGCGCACGTACGAGAAGGCGCCGTACTTCACGTGGCAGAACGCCTGGTTCAACGCTCCTTGCCTGTACTGGCCCGCGAAGCCCGCCAAGCCGGTGAAGGTCGACGGCTCGAAGGTGCCGAGTGTGCTGATGATCGGCGAGACGCTCGACGCGGCGACGCCGTATGAAGGCAGCCTCGAGGTGCGTAGCCGGTTCCCCGGTGCGCGCCTGATCGGTGAGCCGGGCGGCACGAGCCACGCCATCACCCCGCGCGGCAACGCTTGCGTCGACAACCGGATCGCGGACTACCTGGCCACCGGGGCGCTGCCCGACCGCAAGCCGGGGCGCACGGCGGACGTCGAATGCGCGCCGCTGCCGCTCCCGGTGCCGCCTCCGGCACCCGCTTCGGTTCCTGACGCGGCCACCTCCCGGGTGCCCGCCTAGGCAATGCGCGTGAAGGCCCCCTTCCCTCGGCTCAGCCGAGGGAAGGGGGCCTTCACGCGCTTCGGGGTTTCCGCGACAGGGGACTTTGTGTTACAAAGTGCGAGTGAGCTTTGTAGTTCAGAGTGCTCGAAGGGGGAAAGTCATGGCGGACGCGTTCAGCCTCGAAGGGCTGGTCAAGCGCTTCGGCGACGTCCTGGCCGTCGACGACGTCAGCGTCCGGGCCGCGCCGGGGGAGGTGGTGGCGCTGCTCGGGCCGAACGGTGCGGGCAAATCGACCACCATCGACATGCTGCTGGGCCTGAGCAGGCCGGACTCCGGTCAGGTGCGGGTCGCGGGGCTCAGCGCGAGCGAGGCGATGGACCGGGGGATGGTCGGCGCGATGGCGCAGAACGGGACGCTCCTGCGGGACGCGACGGTCGCCGAACTCGTCGGCCTGTTCGCCTCGCTGCATCGGAACGCGCTGCCGGTCGGGGAGGTACTCAAACGCGCCGGCGTCGCCGAATACGCGAGCCGCCGCTGCGGAAAGCTTTCCGGCGGTGAACAGCAGCGGGTGCGGTTCGCGCTCGCGCTGGTCGGCGATCCGGACCTCCTGGTGCTCGACGAGCCGACCGCCGCCATGGACGTCGACGGGCGCCGCCGCTTCTGGGCGTCGATGCGCGAGTACACCGAGACGGGCCGCACGGTCCTCTTCGCGACCCATTACCTCGCCGAGGCCGAGGACTACGCGGATCGTGTCGTACTGATGCGGCACGGCCGGGTGGTCGCGGACGGTCCGGTCGGTGAGGTCCGGGCCGCGGTCGCCGGACGTGTGCTGCGTGCCGTCGTCCCGCAGGCCACCGAGGCCACGCTCGCCGCGCTGCCCGGGGTGTCGCGCGCGGTGCTGCGCGCCGGGCACGCGGAACTGAGCTGCGCCGATTCCGACGCCGCCATCCGCGGCCTGCTGCGCGAGTTCCCGCTCGCGGCGGACATCGAGATTACCGCTGTGGGACTGGAAGAAGCCTTCATCGCGCTGACCGCCGACGAGGCCGAAGGAGCCGTGAGATGAACCTGAACTACCTGGCGCTGGAGATCAAGCGCATCGTCCGCAGCCCGCAGTTCGCGTTGTTCACCATCGGCATGCCCTTGGCGATGTTCCTGTTGTTCGGCGGGATCTTCGGCGCTCGCGACATCGCTCCCGGGGTCTCGACCGCGACGGTGACGATGGTGAACATGGCCGCGTACGGCGCCATGACCGCCGCATTGTTCACCGGCACCCGCGTCGCCACCGAGCGCACCGACGGCTGGCAGCGCACCCTGCGGCTGACCCCGATGCGGGCGCCGGGCTATCTGATGGTCAAGGTGTCGGCGGGATTGTTCGTCGCGTTGCCCGTGCTGCTGGTGATCTTCGCGGCCGGGATGATCCGCGGCATCCGGCTCGAAACCGGCCAATGGCTGACCATCTTCGGCACGCTGTGGCTCGGGACGCTGCCCTTCGCGGTGCTGGGCCTGATGATCGGCCTGTTCGGCAAGGGTGACACCGTCCAGGCCGTGACCGGTGCGCTGATGCTGCCGCTGGGCATGTTCGGCGGGCTGTGGATCCCGCTGCAGGTCCTGCCCGGCTGGATGAACACCGCGGGACACCTCATGCCGACGTACTGGCTCGGTGAGATCGGCCGCGCGCCGGTGCTCGGCGGTGCGGGCACGCTGACCGCCGTCGCGGTGCTCGCGGCGTGGCTGGTGATCCCCGCGCTCGTGGTGATGGCGAGGTTCCGGCTAGACACGGCGAGACTGTGAACCCGTGTTAGTTTTCCGAGGTGGTGGAGGATGAACGGGACGGCGACGAGCGGCCGATGACGCCCGAGGAGTCGCTGGCGCTCATCGCCACGCAGGCGGAGAAGACCCGCCGCGAGATCGGGCCGAATCCGGCGGTGCTGCTCGCCGTCTGGGGACTGGTGTGGCTGTTCGGTTTCGGGCTGATCTACCTCTCCGCCCCGCCGACCGCGCTGATGCCGCTGTGGGCCGCCGGCGCGATCACCGTCGCCGGGTTCGCCGGGGCCATGGTGTATTCGGCGATCTACGGCATCCGCTCGAGCCGCGGCGTACACGGGCCGTCCCGGCTCGTCGGGGCGATGTACGGGTGGAGCTGGATGATCGCGTTCGGCGGGCTGACGGTGGTGAACACCGCGCTGATCCGCCTCGGCCTCGACACCGAGCTGATCCCGTTGCTGTGGTCCGGCACCTCGCTGATGCTGACCGGCCTGATGTACCTCGCCGGCGGGATGTTGTGGCAGAGCAAGCTGCAGTACGGCCTCGGCGTGTGGATCATCGCGAGCGGCGCGGCGAGCGTGCTGGCCGGGGGACCGTACAACTTCCTCGTACTGAGCCTCGCGGGCGGCGGTGGCTTCCTGGTGGCGTCGCTGGTGTTCCTGGTGCGGGCGCGATGAGCGAAGACGGGTTGCCCCAGCTCGACCCGGTGATCCACGCACAGGCGCGATTGCGGGTCACCGTGGCGCTGTCGAGCCTGGGGCCGGGGGACAGCATCACCTTCCCGCGGCTGCAGCAACTGCTGGACATGACGCCGGGCAACCTGTCGACCCATCTGCGCAAACTCGAGGACGCCGGCTACGTCGAGATCACGAAGGCGTTCGAGCACCGCACGCCGGTGACGCTCGTCGAGCTGACCACCCGTGGCCGGGCCGCGTTCGAGGAATACACGAAGGCCCTGCACCGTCTTCTCGAGGTGCCGGGCGATGGGCGCGCATGACCGGTGGGTCATCCACCTCGACATGGACGCGTTCTACGCCTCCTGTGAACAGCTGACCCGGCCGACCCTGGCGCGGCGCCCGGTGCTGGTCGGCGGCGCGGGACCGCGGGGCGTGGTCGCCGGGGCGAGCTACCAGGCACGCGAGCACGGGATCAAATCGGCGATGCCGATGTCGCAGGCCCGGCGGCTGCTGCCGCCCAACGGGGTGATCCTGCCGCCGCGGTTCAAACTGTACGAATTGCTGAGCACCCAGGTGTTCGACCTCGTCGCCACGTACGCGCCCGTGCTGGAACGGATCTCCCTCGACGAGGCCTTCGCGGAACCGCCTTCACTGGCCGGTGCCTCCTCGGACGAGGTGCGGGAGTTCGGCGCGCGCCTGCGGGAGCACATCCGGTCGGAGATCGGCCTGGTGGCGTCGATCGGGGCGGCGTCGGGAAAGCAGGTCGCGAAGGTCGCGTCGGATCTGGCGAAACCGGACGGGCTGCTCGTCGTCGACCAGGGCACCGAACGCGACTTCCTAGCGCCGCTGCCGACCAGGGTGCTGTGGGGGATCGGCCCGGTGGCGGAAGGGAAACTGCGGGCGATCGGCGTCCGGACGCTCGGCCAGCTCACCGCGCTCTCCGACGCCGACGCGGTGTCCACATTGGGCAGTGTGGTCGGGCGGGACCTGCGGCGGCTGGCCACCGGCGTCGACGACCGGCCGGTGTCCGACCGCGCGGAACTCAAGCAGGTCAGCGCCGAGACGACGTTCGACCGGGACCTGATCGACCTGGCGAGCCTGCGGCGCGAGGTCCGCGACCTCGCCGTGCACGCGCACCGGCGCCTCGTCAACGCCGAACGCGTCGCGCGGACGGTGGTGGTGAAGCTGCGGCACACCGACTTCAGCACCGTGACGCGTTCGGAGACGATGGCCTCGCCCACCGACGAATTCGACCAGCTCGCCGCGATGGCGGAACGGCTGCTGATCGATCCGACCGAGTTCGGCGGGGTGCGGCTGGCCGGGGTCGCTTTCTCCGGGCTTTCGGTGCCGCATCAGGATCCGCTGTTCACGCTTTCCGTTCCGGCCGCCGAGACCCCCGTGGTCGAGCGAGCGCCCGCGCCGGTGGCCCCGGTGTCGTCGAGCTGGCGGCCCGGGGACGACGTCGTGCACGACACGTACGGCACCGGATGGGTGCAGGGCGCCGGGCACGGGCGGGTGACCGTCCGGTTCGAGACGCGCACCAGCGGGCCGGGGGTGGCGCGGACCTTTCCGCAGGAGGATCCGGCACTGCGCCGGGGCGAGCCCGGCGACTGCCTGGCCTGAGGCTCCCGTGATTGAACGCGTAACTCGCGTGATCAGAGACGTATCTCGCGTGATTGAAGAGCGAACTCGCGTGATTGGAGGGCGATCACGGTGTGCGGCCTCTGATCACGCGAGTTACGTCTCTGATCACGCGAGATCGCTCCGGGTCAGCCGCGGCAGACCGTCACGAAGTTCGCGCTGGTCACCTTCACGTCGCGCGGGCAGTTGCGGAAGCCGAAGATGCACCAGTTCCCGTCGTCGCCTTCGATCAGCAGCGCGCCGTACGCGCGTTTCTCGTTCCGCTGGTCGTTCAGGACCGCCATGGCGGCCTGCCCCTTCTGGTCGACACTGCCGACGGCGACCGGCGTTTCGCCGGAGACCAGCTCGTCCGGAGCGGCGGGCTTGTCCGGCGTGCGCGGGCAGGTCAAGGCCAGAAGCGCGGGATTGTCGCCGTCGGTCATCGCCTTCGCGATCGCCCCGGCGGTGCCGTCCGCCGTCGTCCGGTCGGGCGACGAACCGCACGCGGCGGTGACCCAGAACGCGGCGACGACGAAACCGATCAGGCCCCACCGGGAGTGCGCGGTCATGGCAGCGATACTCCGCGATCAGGCGTGACGCTGTCCAGTGACGGGCCGTAAGGCAGGATGGAGAGACCTTCACCCGATCGAGGGAATCGATGTTCAGCTCCCGTGCCCGTCAGACCACCGCCCTCCTCGGCGCAGCTCTCCTGCTCGCAGGGTGCAGCAGCGCTCCGGAACAGCAGCCGCGGCCCGCCACGTCCGAGGCGCCGGCGGCGAGCCGGGCGCCGGACGGGTCGTTCACCGTGGTCGCGACCGGTGACGTGCTGATCCACCCCGCGCTGACCGACCAGGCGAAGGAGGACGGCGGCGGCAAGATCGACTACCGGCCCCTGCTGGCCGGGATCAAACCGCTGATCTCCGGGGCCGACCTCGGCATCTGCCATCTCGAGACCCCGATCGCGCCGAAGGGCGGGCCGTACAGCGGCTACCCCTCGTTCAGCGCGCCGCCCGAGATCGTCGACGCGCTCAAGGACACTGGGTACGACACCTGTTCGACGGCGTCCAACCACACGATCGACCAGGGTGTGGACGGCGCGACCAGGACGCTGGACAAACTCGACGAGGCCGGGATCAAGCACACCGGTTCGGCGCGTTCGGCCGAAGAGGCGAAGAAACCGCTGATCGTCGACGTCAACGGGGTCAAGGTCGCGCAGATCTCCTTCTCCTACGGCTTCAACGGGATCAAGGTGCCCGCGGGCAAACCCTGGCTGGTCAACCAGATCGACCCCGAAGACGTGATCGCCGAGGCCAAGGCGGCGCGGAAGGCGGGCGCGCAGGTCGTCCTCGCGAGCCTGCACTGGGGCACCGAATACCAGCACGACCCGACCGCCGAACAGCGCTCGCTGGCGAAGAAACTGCTCGCCGACGATTCGATCGACCTGATCATCGGCCATCACGCGCACGTCGTGCAGCCCTTCGAACAGATCGGCGGCAAGTGGGTCGCCTACGGCCTCGGCAACAGCGTCGCCCGCCATTCGGAGCCGAGGGGGTCGACCGAACAGGGTGCGGCCGCGCGGTTCCGGTTCGTGCGGGACGGCGAACGCTGGAAGGTCGACAAGGCCGAATACGTTCCGACGCTGGTCCAGCTCGGCCCGCCGATCCGCCTGCTCGACCTGACCGCGGGCCAGGCAGGGAACGCCGGCGCCGAAGCGCTCAAGGCCACCGACGAGGTCGTCCTCAGCCGTGGCGCCGGTGACCAAGGGCTGACCCGGCCCGGCCGCTGACCCGAGGAGGACAGGGGTGGGCTCTTCCCCGCCCACCCCTGCCTCACCGCGCCCGCCTTCAATACCGTCGCCGCACCACCAGTTTCGCGAGGGCCGCGAGCTCGGCGCCTGGGCGGGGCACCGGGTTCGAGACGGCGAGATGGTGCAGCGCGCCGGTCAGGAGCGCGTCGGCCTGCTCCTGACTCCACGCCCGGCCGCCCGCGCGTTCCACCAGTGCCGCCGCGTGGGGCAATTCCGCGACGTCGAGGTTTTCCTTGCGGTACAAGGCATCCAGTTCTCGACCGGCGTCCGTCCCCGAGTGGAGCGCGGCCACCACCGGCAGGGACTTCTTCCGGTTGGACAGATCCGAGTGGACCGGTTTCCCGGTCACCGCCGGATCGCCCCAGATCCCGAGCAGATCGTCGATGTGCTGGAACGCCAGCCCGAGTGCCCTCCCGTACTCGGTCAGCCGGTCCACCTGATCGCGCCTCCCTTCCCCGGCCAGTGCCCCGAGCGTGCACGACGCCCCGAGCAACGCGCCGGTCTTCCCCTCGGCCATCCGCACGCATTCGGCGGTGTCGACGTCACCGCGTTCCTCGAACTTCAGATCGGCGCTCTGCCCTTCCAGCAGATCGATCACGGCGGTGCTGAGCACCCGCAACGCGTCCTGCCCGAACGGGGCCAGCACCTCGAAGGCGCGGCACAGCAGGGCGTCCCCGGCGAGGATCGCCGCGCCGGTGCCGAAAACGGTCCACGCCGTCGGCCGGTGCCGCCGGGTGGTGTCGGAGTCCATCACGTCGTCGTGCAGCAGGGAGAAGTTGTGCACCAGTTCCACCGCGACACCCACCGGGACGGCGATCTCGGCGTGCCCGCCGACCGCCTGTGCCGACAACAGCGCGAGGGCGGGCCGCAAGGCCTTCCCGCTGTCCGAAGTGGACGGACGTCCGTGTTCGTCCCACCAGCCGAAGTGGTAGCCGGCGATGAGCCGCATCGATTCGGGCAGGCCGTCGACGGCGTCGCGCAGTGCCGGGTCGAGCAGATTCCGGCTCCAGGTCAGCACTTCACCGGCTGGACGTGCTCCGGTACGGGTCTCGGTTGTCGTCAACGGACTCCCTTTCGGTCGACCCGGTGAACTGCTGTTTCCGCAATTCTCGGATACCCATTCGAGCGGGGCGGGTGCAAAGTCAACATAGCAAGGCGTAATGCCCGGACAAACAACTCGATCGGGTCGGCGGAGAGGTTCACCTGTTTGCCGGACCACCCCCGGACGCGTGGCCAGGGGCGGCCGTTCGGGTGCCAGGGCCACGGGAAATGCCGAGGATGCGGCAAGGTTGGTGACTTCTCGTGGCGGCCGCTCACTCGGTCGTGAAGCCGGGCTCTCCGAGCGGTGACGCGCCTTTCCGGCGCGTGGCGGAAATTGTTTCGAGTGCTGAGAAATTGGGCCGAGACGGTGATGATCGGCCGGGCGTCGTCCGCCGCTGGTATGAATTGATTCAACCGGTCTTTTCCGCTCGTGGAAGCGTGAACTAGTTTCGGCAGTCTCCCGCCTGGAAGGACTCGAATGGGTATTTACCTGACCGGCATCGCCTGGGTCGTCGGCGCGGCCGCCCTCGCGGGCTTCGTCGGCTACCTCGTCCGCAGGTTCGGCTGGGACGAGGGACGCCCCGACAACAACGACGCCGCCGGCCAGGTGTTCACCATCGTCGGCGGGCTGCACGCCGTCCTGGTCGCGTTCATCCTGATCTCACTGTTCGACTCCGCGACCGCGGCGCGCGAGGGCTCCTACCACGAGGCGGACAGCCTGGTCGCCGCCGTCTGGGCCGCCGATTCGCTGGGGACCGAGGTCAAGGACGAGGTGCGGAAGCTGAGCGCGGAGTACATCACCACGGTCGAGCAGAAGGAGTGGCCGCTGATGGCCGGGGGCGAGACGAGCCTCCCCGATCTCGGCTGGACACAGCTAGACATGTTGCGCAAGGCGGTGGACAAGGCCCCGTCGGACGACGACTGGCTCCGTGAACGCAAGACCGAGGCGTCCACCCAGCTCTGGCAGGTCTACGAGGCCCGGCAGGACCGGCTCAACGCGGTCGTCGGCGGCCGGGTCGGCGGCGTGGTCTGGTTCGCGCTCATCCTCGGCAGCCTCGTTTCGGCGCTGTTGCCCAACCTGTTCGGCGGCACCCGGCTGGCCGCGCATCTCGTGATCGTGTCCACGCTGGCAGGCACGGTCACGTTGCTGCTGTTCGCGATCTACCAGCTGCAGAACCCGTTCGGCGGCGGGGTGCGGATCCCGCCGGACGCGTTCACCTCCGCGCTGGCGAGGATCTCTTGAGCCGGTGAGCACAGTGGACCGGCTGACGCGGGCGGCGGCGACGGTGGCCGTCGCCGGTCTGGTGGGCGCGTCGGCACTGCTGACCCCGATGGCCGCGCGCGCCGCCGAATCCTGCCTGGTGGTGCAGGCGGAGACCGGGTCGCACGGGAAGTCGAAGCTGCGCTGGCTCGACGTCGGATCGGGGACCACTTCGCGGGTGACCGAGCCGGGTTACCGCCTCAACGCGCTCGGCTACTCCGCGACACGGAACCTCGTCTTCGGTGTCGCGGAAGGGCTCGGCCGGGGTACGCACGCGGTGACGATCGACCGTGAGGGCAAGACCCAGGATCTCGGCCCGATCACCCGCGCGGGGAACCGGCTGCCGGTGTGGAGCCCTGTCGCCGGGGTGACCGCCGGCGCGATCGGCGGGAATTCCTGGTACCTGCTCAGGAACGGCACACTGTACACAGTGGACTTGTCGCCGGGGGACCGGTACCTGCGGATCGTCAGGACGGTGTTCCTGCGGCCGATCACGCTCGCCCACGATGTCAACGATTTCGCGTACCACAATGGATTGCTCTACGGCGTGTCCACCACCTGGCGCGGAAAGGGCGCCGTGATCACCATCGATCCGGCGTCCGGCAAGGTCCGAGAAGCCGAAGACGCGCGTTTCCCGCCCGCCGACGTCTACGGCTCCGTCGTCCTCGGCCGTGACGGCGCTTTGTACGCGATGGCGAATCGGATCGGCGGGCGCAGCGTCCTCTATCGCCTCGACCGGAGCGGGCAGGTGACCGTGGTGCGTTCGGGTCCGCCGCTGGCGGGTTCGGACGCCGCGGGCTGCCTCACCGCGCCCGAACCACCAAAGCCCGAGCCGCCCAAGCCGGAACCGCCCAAGCCGACGCCCACGCCATCTCCGACACCCACGCCGAGTCCGACGCCTTCCTCCACTCGGACTCCGACGCCTTCCCCCAGCCCGTCCTCGACGCCTTCGCCCAGTCCGTCGTCGTCACCGAGCCCTTCGCCGACGCCGTCGTCGAGCGCGGCGCCGACTCCCGCGCCTCAGGTGGTCCCGCCGCCCGCTCCCGCGCCGAAACCGTCTCGTTCGGCCGCGCCCAGGGAGCGGAAGGAGGCGGCGGAGACCGATTCCCTCGCCCGCACGAAGGAGAAGCGGCGGTGGGGATTGACCGCGCTGGTGCTGATCCTCGGCGGCGGTGCGGCCGCGGGTGCCGTCCGGCGGGGCCGGTGAGTCAGTACTTGAACTGATCCACGTTCTCGCGCGTGATGAGCAGCGGGTCGCCGAGGAGCACGGTCTTCCTGTCCTCCTCGTACTTGATCGCGGGCAGTTCGAGGTTGACCTTGTTCGACGGGCTCAGCCGTTTGCCCTCGGCGATCTGCTTGCCCGCCCACGCGGTGAGGTAGCCGAGCGATTCGACGTTCCACAGCACCGACAGCGAGGCGGAACCGTCCAGCAGGTACGGCTTGATCGCCTGCGGCGTCCCGACGCCGACGGTGAAGACGCGGCCGATCTTCTGCTGCGACCGCACCGCCTCGGCGACCCCTGGCGCGGACGTCGTGCACTCGCCGACCAGTCCGGTGAGATCCGGGTACTTGGCCATCAGCCCCTTGGCCAGCGCGGTGGCGTTGTCCTTGTCCTCGCCGGCGTAGACCGTCTCGACGAGCTGCGCATGGGGGTACTCCGTAGCGGTATACGTCCGCTGGACGGCGATCCACGCGTTGAGGTTCTCGGCGGTCTCGCCGCAGGAGACGATCGCGTACTTGCCCGCGTTCCCCATCTTCTTCATCAGTGCGTCGGTGAGCGCCTTGCCGATACCCTCCGGGGTCGCCTGGTTGACGAAGAGCTCGCGATCGGTGCCGGGCGCGTCGGTGTCCGAAGTGATCACATGGACGCCCTTGGCCCGCGCCTCGGTGATCGCGGGGGCGATCGTCCTCGGATCGTTCGGCGCGATCGCGATGACGTCCACCTGCTGGTCGACGAGGCCGCGCACGATGGAGACCTGCGCCGCGGGGTCCACCGTGGCCGGACCGGTCGATGCCCATTCGACCCCGAGCTGCTTGGCCGCGGCCTGCCCGCCGGTGTTCATCGCCTCGAAGTACGGGATGCCCGCGACCTTCGGCACGAACACGATCCGGATCGGCTTCGCCGCCGTCTCCGCGGGTTCTTCACCACCGCAGCCGGTCAGCCCGAACACCATGCCCCAAGCGAGCACAGTGGCAACGACGAGCGTCTTCGTCGGCCCTCGCATCTCCACCCCATAGTCACGGAACTACCTGAACCAGCCGATCGGTCTACGCGCGGTGGAGACCTCCGGCGAAACTAGGGGTCGTCGGTTACCCCGGTCAACCGGATGAGCGCAAAGGGTTACGGAAGTGAGTTCATCGACCTGGGTTGATTACCGGGTCGGCCTATGGGGGTGACGCTGAGCGATCGCGAGACGGGGGTCACTGCGCGATCTATACGGGTGGGGGGTATGGTTTCCCGCATGAACGAGACACGTCCTGGAGCAAGCTGGTCGATGGCGGCGTCGGCGACCCTGCACTGCCTCACCGGCTGTGCGATCGGTGAGGTCCTCGGCATGGTGATCGGCACGGCGCTCGGCCTCGGCAACGTGGCGACGATCATCCTCGCGGTGGCGCTCGCCTTCGTCTTCGGTTACGCGCTGACCATGCGCGGCGTGCTGAAGTCGGGCCTGCCGTTCGGCACCGCGCTCAAGGTGGCGCTGGCGGCCGACACGGTGTCGATCGCGGTCATGGAGATCGTCGACAACGGGGTCATGCTGGTGGTGCCCGGTGCGATGGAGGCGGGGCTCGCGAGCCTGCTGTTCTGGGGCGCGCTGGCGTTCGCGCTGGCCGTCGCGTTCGTGCTGACGGTGCCGGTGAACAAGTGGATGATCGGGCGCGGGCTGGGGCACGCGAAGGTCCACGCGCACCACGGCGGGCATGGTGACCACAGTGGTCACGAGGGGCACAGTGGTCACGAGGGCCACCACGCGCACTGAGCGCTGCCCACCAGGTGGGTTGCGAAAGCCACTTTCACAACGTTGAAGGTTGCGAAAGTGGCTTTCGCAACGCCACGAAGGCCGGCTCAGACGCTCGACAGGTCGATCGCCTTGTCGATCTCCTTCGGCATCAGCACCCGCAGAAGACCCTCCAGCAGGTAGTAATCGGCGTAGGGCAACGAAACCTCGACACCGTCCTCCGCGCGGCGGTTGCGCGTCCCGCGCGCCACGATCGCCTCGGCGCGGGTGGACTTGGTGGTCAGGCAGGTGTCGCACAACGCGGTCAGGATCCGGATCGCCGCCTCGCGGTAGTGCGGCCGGTTCGCGACCTTCGCCAGGTCGAGCAGGCCGCACGCCATCACCGCGCCGGCGGAGGAATCCTTGATGTCGTGAGGCGTCTGCGGGGCGAGGTAGTCCCACACCGGCACGTTGTCCGGGGTGAGGGCGCGCAGCGCGAAGTCGGCCAGGCGTTGCGCGGTCCGCAGGAACAGCGGGTCGCCGGAACGCCGGTACATCGTGGTGAACCCGTAGATCCCCCAGGCCTGTCCGCGCGACCAGCAGGACGCCGGGCTGTAACCCTGCACGGTGTTCGGCCCGATCTCGGCGCCCGTTTCGGGATCGAAGTCGAACACGTGCGGCGTCGAGCCGTCCGGGCGCAGGAAGACCCGTTCGGTGGTCTTCGCGTGGGAGACGGCGATGTCGAGGTACTTCCGGTCACCGGTCTGCTTGCTCGCGAAGGTCAGCAGATCCAGGTTCATCATCGTGTCGATGATGACCCGCCCGGCGTTGCCCGGCGTGCCGAGCGCGCCCCACGCCCGGATGAACCTCCCCTTTTCGTTGTAGCGCTGGATGAGCGACGCGGCGGCGTTGAGCGCGCCGGTGCGCCATTTCTCGTCGCCGGTGAGCCGCCAGCCGGTCACCCACGACGGATAGAATAGGAATCCGAGGTCGTGGTCCCGCGTCTCGTACTGACGCGGCGCGAGCTTTTCCGCCGACGCCATGGCGAGGGTGCGGAATTGCGGATCGCCGCTGTAGAGGGAGGCGAGCCACAAAGTGCCCGGCCAGAATCCGCCGATCCAGCCGCCGTTCTGCGAATAGGTCCATTTCTCGAACCGGGTGATCTCCGGAAAGGCCGTCACGCCGGGTGCGACCGCCCGCAATTTCGTCACCGCGTAATCGGCCGTTCGGCGGAAAGTCCTTAGGCTGTCGGTGGTTTCCTCGGCCGCTCCGGCGGCCGGGGTGATCGACGTCGCCGCGACGGCGGCACCGGCCGCGGTGGTCAACAGGGTTCGCCGGGAAACGCTCACAATGCCCGCCATTCGTAGTGGGAAATGCGTCACGGGAGTTTCGCACGACGATGACGGGATTGTGAAGACCGTTCATGGTTGTGAATAAAAGGCTCACTCAGCGGGACGGATGTTCGCGTTGTGCCGGAACACGTTGTCCGGGTCGTACGCCGCCTTGATGCCGGCCAGCCGCGCGTACTTCTCCGCGCCGAACGCCGTGCGCACCCGGTCTTCGTCGTATTCGTTCATGAAGTTCAGGTAGCCGCCGTAGTTGCTGGAATGCGGCAGGAGTTCCTCCCACAGCGTCCGCGCCCAGACGCGGTCGGCGGCCAGGAGTTCCGGTGTCGGGGCCGTGGCCGCCATCCCGACGACGAACCCGGGCGTCCGCGGCCCGCCGAACGCGGTCGCGTCTTCGCGCACCGTCGAGAATGTGTCCTGCAGGGGCACGATGGGCAGCACGGTCGTCGGCGATGCCTTGTCCGGCAGGCGCGCGGCGATCACGTCGATGACCTTTTCGGACAGCGAGGCGACGTACAGCGACTTCTCGTAGGCGAGGATTCCCCGTGGCGCGGTCGGGTCGAGCAGTTTCTGCAGTTCCGCGTACGGCATCGGCGTGACGAGTTCGAATGCCGCGGGCAGGCCGCCCCGGATCCGCTCGACCAGCCGGGCGTGCCGTTCGGGACCGTCGAAGCCGGCGACGACGAGCGCGAGACCCGGCGCGAGGTGAAGCTCCGGCGGGACGAAGGGCGCGGGTGGCGCGTTGAGCCCGACGAGCATGGAACCGGTGCCCGACGGCAGGGACGCGATCACGTCCTTCGCGAAGCGCATCGCCTCGGGCGCGTCGGCCAGCGTCCAGAAGAACAGCCCGACCTCGGCGAGGCCGACGCGGTGCAGCCGGAACTCGAATTCCGTGACCACGCCGAAGTTCCCGCCCCCGCCACGCAGCGCCCAGAAGAGATCCGGATGCTCCGCCTCGGAAGCCCGCAGGATCCGGCCGTCGGCCGTCACGACCTCCGCCGAGAGCAGATTGTCGATCGTGAGCCCGTGTTTCGCGGTCAGCCAGCCGAAACCGCCGCCGAGGGTGAGGCCGCCGACGCCGGTGTCGCTCACCGTGCCGCCGACCGTCGCGAGCCCGTGTCGCTGCGTCGCCTCGTCGACGTCGGCCCAGAGCGCGCCGCCGCCGACCAGCGCGGTGCGGGTGCCGGGATCGACGGTGATCCGGCGCAGCCCGCCGAGGTCGATCACCAGACCGTCGTCGGCGACGGCGGAACCGCTGAAACTGTGCCCGCCGCCGCGCACGGTGATCTCGAGTCCCTTGTCGCGGCCGAACGCCAGCGCGGTGACGACGTCTTCGCGCGTGGCGCATTCGGCGACCACCGCCGGGCGCCGGTCGATGTCGCCGTTCCACACGGCGCGGGCGGCGTCGTAACCCGGATCGGCGGCGGTGACCACCGTGCCGGACAGTTTTTCGCGCAGCGTGGTCGTTTCGGGCGGATTCATGCGGACCCCCTCAGGTCGTGGCTACCGCACGGTCTCTGAGCGGCAGGCAACGCCCAAGGTCCGTCCGCGTGGGCGAAAGGGCGGACGAAAGGGCGAAGGCCCGGCGTTATGGGGTACGCCGGGCCTTCGCGATCAGGGGAGTGTCACGAGCACTTGGGCGCCACCGGCAGGTCCGAGCCGGTCTGCACGTAGGTGTCGGAGACGTAGTGCCCCGGGCCGATCCGGTCCCAGACGTTGCTGGTGCCGAACTTGCCGGTGACGGTCTCGCCCTCGACGTAGCACTCGATGTTGACCTTCGCGTAGTTCGCCGCGAGGCCCTTGATCGCCGCGGTGGTGCTGGCCGAGGCCCGGACGTTCATCGGGTCGCCGGCGGTGCTGATGACGCCGGTCGGGCCGGAGCCGGTCCACAGGTAGGAGACGTTGACCCAGCCGTTGTCCGTCATCTTCAGGCCGTCCCAGAAGGTGCCGTCCGCGAGGTCGATACCCGCCGGGTTGGCCACCCGGCGGCCGAACTCGTCCTTGCCGCCGTTGTAGCCGTCCTGGTACGCGGCCTGCGCCTCGGGCTTGCCCTGCGGCAGGTTCTTCCACATCTGGCGGGTGGCCGACGGGTTCCAGTAGTCGTCCTTGGTGTTCCACGGGCCGACGTCCCACACCGGGGCGTACTCGCAGCGGCTGTTGTCGGTGCGGCAGACGCGGACGGTGTAGTTGCCGGTGTTCTTCGGCGCGAGGCCGCGGCCCGAGGGGAGGGCGACGAAGTGGTCGCGGGACTTGATCACGTGGCCGTTGGCGGTGGTGCCGCCGACGAGGCCCTCACGGGTGCCGTAGACCCGGTACGTCAGCGCGGCGGCGGCCGCCCCGATCGCGTTGGTCTGCGGGCCGAGCTCACCCTGAAGGGTGACGTCGCTGACCTTCGCGGTCACGCCGTCGGTCACCGTGCGCAGTCCGATACGGACCTGGACCGTGGAGACCGAAGCGGACAGCTGGGCGGCGCCGCCCTCGGTGGGCGTCCACTCCGTCCAGTCCTGGGAGTTGAGCTTGCCCCGGACGTCGACCTCGACCTCGGTGCCCTTCGGCGCGTCGGCGGTCACCTGCGCGGTGACGCGGTTGACCGGCTTCCCGAGCTTCTGCTCGGCGAGCAGCAGGTAGCCCTGGCTGCCGACGGAGTCGGGTTTTCTGTGCCAGGCGGCGTTTTCCAGGCTGAGCACGCCACCGTCGCTGCGGACGTTGACGTCGTCTCCGTCCACAGTGGACAGATCGGCGCGCCAGCTGCCTTCGGGCGCCGCGTTCGCGGGGCTGGCGGCCAAGGCGGTGACCGCCCCCACGGCCAGGACGGCCGCCATCACCCGGCGGGCCTTAACGGTCCGGACCATTCCGGTCTCCCTTCGAGCACTCTCGGTTGCTACGAAGGGAGCTTCGCTGGGGCCTGTACACGATCGATACAAAAGCTAGTCGGCACCTGGTTGCGGTGGGTGAACCTCAGGCGCTCGCGGAATCGTCGTACGACGCTTCGGCCGCCTCCTGAAGACGCGAGGCGAGCGCGGATTCCTGTGGGCGCGCGGAGAGTTCCCGCCACAACGCCAGCGCGCGTTCCGAATACGTCCGCGACCGCTCGGGCTGGCTCAGCGCCTCGTGCAGTTCGCCGAGCAACTGCGACACCTCGGCCTCGGACCGGCGGTCCCCGTTGCGCCGGTGCACGCTCAGCGAATTGACCAGCAGCAGTTGCGCGTGGGCCAGGTCTCCGCTGTGCAGATACAGCTCGCCGAGATTCTGGTTCGCGTAGCCGACGCAGTGGTCGTCGCCGAGTTCGTTGAAGATCGCGATGGCACGGTCGACCCGCTCCCGCGCGCCGGAGAGGTTGCCCTGGTGCTGGCGCAGCATGGCGAGCCGTTTCAACGCGTGCGCCTCGCGGTGCCGGTCGCCGATCAGGGCGGACTGCTCCAGTGCCTCGGTGAACCAGCGTTCCGCGTCGGCGAACCGGCGCCGCGCCAGCCACACCGCGCCGATCGCGATCCGCGCGACGGCCTCGCCGTGCGGATCGCCCGCCGCCGAGAACTGGTCGAGCGCCGCGTGACAGTGCTCCAGCGCGACGGTGTCCTCGCCCTTGATCCGCAGCACGGTGCCGAGCCCGGCCAGCGCGATCGCCGCGCCCCGCGTGTCGCCGATCTTGTCGAACAGCAGTTGCGACTGCTCGAACGCGACCAGGGCCTCGGCGTAGCTGTCCTGGTACAGCTGGATCTGCCCGAGGTTGCGCTGGATGATCGCCTCGCCGCGGACCTCGCCGGACCGGCGGGCGGCGGCCAGCGCGACGGCGTGCGTGTGCATCCAGTCGTCCTGGTGACCGCGCTGGTCGAAGTACGGCGCCAGCGCGGCGGCGAGACGCCAGGCCAGCGAGTCGAAGCCCAGATCGGCGGCGAGCGAGACGGCGGCGACACAGGTGTGCCGCTCGGCGGCGAACCACGCGGCCGGATCCTCGATCAGATGCGCGGTGCCCGGCGGCAGCACGGGCTGGACGGCCGTGTCGTCCCGGTAGAGCCCGAAGAAATGGATCGGCATCCGGTCCGCGGCTTCGACCGCGAGCGCGAGATAGCCCTCCAGTACCCGTTTCGTGGCGTCGCGCGCCTTCAGCGGAACGTCCTGCGCGCGGAGTTCGAGGGCGTAACACCGCAACAGGTCGTGCAGGCGGTAGCGAGGCTCGCCGGTGGCGTCCGAGCCGCTGAGCTCGACCAGGTGGGCGTCCACCAGCACGTCGAGGACGTCCTCACCATGCGTACGGCCGAGCAGGGCCGCGACCACCCAGCCGGGGAACTGGACCGACCCGAGCCCGCCGAGGCCGCGGAACGCGGTCGCCGCCGACATCGGGAGGAGGTCGTAGCTGAGCGTGACACTGGCCCGTACGGCGAGATCGCCGACGCGGAGTTCGTCCAATCTTCGTCTTTCGTCGCGCAGCCGGTCGGCCAGTACGCGCAACGTCCAGCCCGGCCGGTGGGTCAGCTTCGCCCCGGCGACCCGGATCGCCAGCGGCAGATATCCGCAGTGGCGCAGGATCGCGGTCGCGCACTCCGGCTCCGCCGCGACCCTTTCCGTGCCGACGATGCCTTCGAGCAGCTTCGCGGCGTCGGCTTCGGGCAGCAGGTCGACGTCGACGGGAGTCGCCCCGGCCAGATCCGGCATCCGGATCCGGCTGGTGATCAGCATCGCGCAGGAACCCGCGCCGGGCAGCAGCGGGCGGACCTGCGCGGCGCTGCCGGCGTCGTCGAGGACGACGCACATCCGCAGGGTCGCGAGCCGGGACCGCAGTAACGCCGCGCGCTCGGGGAGATCACGCGGCAGCCCCGCGTCGGGAACCCCCAGCGCGCGGAGCAACTCGGCGAGAACGGTCATCGGGGGACGGGGCGAGGACGACGTCCCGGCGAGGTCGACGTGCAGCTGACCGTCCGGGAAGTCGTCGCGGACCGCGTGCGCCACCCGGATCGCGACGGAGGACTTGCCGATCCCCGGCGCCCCGGACAGCACCGCGATCGCGGGCTTTCCCTGGGTGCGACGCTCGTGGAAGAGGCCGACGAGCGCGCTGACCACCTCGTCGCGGCCGGTGAAGTCCGGCAGGTCCAGCGGCAGCTGGCAGACCGGTGTCATCGGCACGGTGAGGGCGGCGGCCACCGCGTCCTGGGTCGCGGACGGCGTGAGGACGAGTGAGGCCCGCAGTTCCCGCAGCCGCGGGCCCGGTTCGGTGCCGAGTTCCTCCGCGAGCACCTTTTCGGCCGTTTCGTAGGCCTCGATCGCGTCGGCCGTGCGGCCGTCGGCCCGCAGCGCGACGATCAGCTGCTGCCAGAGCTCTTCGCGCAGGGGGTGTTCGGTGACCAGGCCGCGCAGCTCGGCGACGGCCTCGGCGGTCCGGCCGAGTTCGATCCTCGCCCGAAGCCGCTGTTCCTGGACCGCGAGCCGCAGCTCCGTCAGCCGGGCGACGGTCGCGCCCCAGCCATGATCGTGGGGGAGGCCTTCGAGAACTTCCCCGCGCCACAGCGCTTCCGCTTGATCCAGCAGGTCGAGGGCCGATTCGGCTTCCCCGTGGCCGAGCGCGTCCTGCGCGCGGGCGGCCAACTCGCCGAAGCGGATGTGGTCGATCTCGTCGGGTGCGGCCTTGAGGATGTATCCGGATGCCCGGCTTCCGATGCGCTCCCCGAGTTCGGGGTCGTGGTCGGCGAGGCGTTTGCGGAGCGAATGGACGTAGGTGCGGATGTTCGCCGCCGCCGAACGAGGCGCCGACGAAGGCCACAGGACCTCGATCAGCAGTTCGGTGGAGACGACGACGTTGGGCTGGAGCAGGAGAGCGGCCAGCAGCAGCCGGGGTTTGGGCCCGCCGAGCGGCACCACCTGCCCGTCCACCGCCACTTCGAGCGGACCGAGAACGCGAAACCCGAGAATAGTCACCTAAACCGCCAATACGGCAGGAGCCCCATATCCGCCGATAATATTGCCGTCCCGCCATGGTTGGCTAGATCCATTCGCATGCATGTGCAGACAGCGGTCGGCGTTTGTACGTGATGTGTACGACGCCGGTCGACGCTGCGGTCATGAAGCGTTCAAGTGTCCGGCGGCTCGCCGGTTTCTTTCTCGTGCTGGTGACGGCGGGCGCCTTGGGCCTCGCCGGAGCCACTCCCGCACTGGCCGCGGCCACCGGGACCGTGAAGACGGCGGGTGACCCGCTGAACGTCCGCCGCGCCCCGAGCACCTCCGCGACCGCGGTGCGCACGGTGGCCAACGGCGCCACGGTGACCATCGACTGCCAGACGGTCGGGACCTCGGTCACCGGTCCGCTGGGCACCACGACGTTGTGGGACTACGTCCCCGCGCTCGGCGGCTACATCTCCGACAGCTACGTCTACACCGGCTCCGACCAGCGGATCGCACCCGACTGCGGAGTCGGTTCCGGCAGTGCCGAATGTTCCACCGGTGTCTGCGCGGGTGAGGGCCAGTTCCGCTCGTCGGACGCGCATTTCCTGGTCTACGACCGGAACGCCGACGGCAAGTCCGCCGTCGTCGCGTACTGGCTGAAGGGCGGCGCCGGCCCGTTCTACGTCTGGGCCTCCGGCGGCAACGGCACCCACGTCGACAAGGCCGTGCCGGTCGCGAAGGGATCGTGGGTCTATTACAAGGTCTGCGTCGCCGACGCCGCCGCCAATCCGGCGCTCGAAGCCTGTAGTGGCGGCATCACCGATTACGCCGCGTGAAATCCCTCCCCGTTCTTTCCCCACTTCGAAAGGTTGAATTTTCATGGGCCAGGTGAATCGGCGTGCGGTACTCCTCGGTGGGGCCGCGGCGGTTTCGGCGGCGGCGTTGTCGTCGACGGTGCCTTCGTGGGCGAACGCGAGAACGCTGGCGGCGGCGCCCGCCATCCACGACCCGTTCCAGCTCGGAGTCGCGTCGGGTGACCCGTTGCCGGACAGCGTCGTGCTGTGGACGCGGCTCGCTCCCGCCCCGCTGAACCCCGACGGTTTCGGCGGTATGCCGGACGCTTCGTACACAGTGGACTGGGAGATCGCCAACGACCAGGCGTTCTCCTCGATCGCGCAGAGGGGGACCGTGACCGCGGCCCGCGCTTCCGGGCACAGCGTCCACATCGAACCGGTCGGACTGGAGCCGGGACGGGAATACTTCTACCGGTTCAAGACCAGCGGCCACATCTCGCCCGTCGGCCGGACGCGGACGGCGCCCGCCGCCGGTGCCGCGGTGAACCAGCTGAAGTACTGCTTCTCCTCTTGCCAGCACTGGGAGGAAGGCTGGTACCACTCGTACAAGGGCATGCTCGCCGACAACCCGGATCTGGTGCTGTTCCTCGGCGACTACATGTACGAGCGGAAGTCCGGCCGCGCCGCCGCCGACCGGAATCCGCGCCGGCTGGCGTTCACCGAGGACGTGACGACGCTGGCCCAGTACCGCGCGCGGCACGCCCAGCACAAGACCGACGCCGACCTCCAGAACGCGCACGCGATGGCGCCGTGGGTCGTGGTCTTCGACGACCACGAGGTGATGAACAACTGGAACGGCACCACCAGCCCGGCCACCGCGGAGCGCAAGGCCGCCGGTTTCCAGGCGTTCTACGAGAACATGCCGATCCGGTCCACCGCGAAGCCGAGCGGCGCGTCGATCCGCCTGTACCGGCAGTTCGGCTGGGGCAACCTCGCCCGGTTCCACATGCTCGACACGCGCCAGTACCGCAACGCGCAGGTGACCGATCCGTCCGGTACGACGGGCCCGTCGTGCACCGACATGCGTTCGACGTCGCGCAGCATCCTGGGCACGACGCAGGAGGCTTGGCTGCTGAAGGCGCTGGAGACGCACCCGGCGAAGTGGGATTTCCTGGGCCAGCAGGTCTTCTTCGCCACTCGTGACGGCGACGGCAACAAGGCGACCTGTGAGAGCCCCGATTCCTGGCAGGGTTACGAGGCTTCCCGAGACCGGATCGCGAAGGGCATCGTGGACCGCAAGGTGCCGAACCCGATCGTGCTGACCGGCGACGTCCACCGGCACTGGGCGGCCGACCTGCGCCGCGACTATTTCAACCACAGCGACCCGGTGTTCGGTTCGGAACTGGTGACGACCTCGGTCACGAGCAACAGCGACACCGCGACCGATCCGTCGTCGACGTGGCTGTCGCACAACCCGCATATCAAGTACTGCCGGGGAAAGCGCGGTTATGTCCGGGTGACGGCGTCGCAAACGCAGATGCGGGCGGACTTCATGACGGTTTCGGACACCAGCGAGTACGACTTCTCGAAGGTGGTCCTGGCCGCGGACCGTTCGTACGTCGTCGAAGCGGGGAAGCCGGGGCTCCAGCGGGTTTAGCGACTGGGGGAGTGTCGCGAAAGCCACTTTCGAGACATCAGGTGTCCCGAAAGTGGCTTTCGCGACACCGGGGGCGGCGGCACGAGGGCGGCGGGAGCAGCGTTGCGAAAGCCACTTTCGCAACCTTCAACGTTGCGAAAGTGGCTTTCGCAACGTGCCGGGTGACCTGAGTCAGGACAGCAGATCCACCAGCGCGTCACCGCGAGGAGTCCGGGCCACGAGTACCACCTGGCCCTCGCGGTGCCGCTGGATCAACCCCGCCGAGACGAGCTGTTCGCAGTGGTAGGTCGCGGTGCTCGCGGCACAGGACAGCAGATTCGCGATCTCGCCCATCCGGGCGGGCTTTCCCAGGTGCCGCAACAGTTTCGCGCGGTGGGCGCCGACGACCAGGTCGAGCCCGTCGACGCCGGGGGCCGGTTCGGCCTTGCCGCTGTCGAGCAGGCCGTCGAGCCCCGGCAGCGGGTAGCCGATCCAGACGGCGTCCTCTTCGTCGAAGTTGGACACCACCGAGCGGCTGCCCGCGAGCATCGGGACCAGGATCAGCTTGCGGCCACGGACGGCGTACTTCGCCGGCTCGGCGTCGGGCAGCAGCAGACAGCCGTTGCTGAACCGGAAATGCGGCCGCAGCAGGCCGAGCACCGCGTCGGTCCCGCCACGGACGGAGGCGACGCCGATCCGTTCGATCTCGCGGTCGAGCAGGGGACGGGCCTTGGCCCAGAGGTTTTCGGTCGCCAGCCTGGTCGCGGTGAAGGCGTCCGCGAGCGAGGCGGCCCAGCGTCTCGGATGGTCGGCGGCCTGCCGCCACTGCGCGGGCACCCGGTCGCCGAAGACCTCCTCCAGGCCTTTCAGGACGTCCGATTCCGTCAGCTCGCGCAGCATTTCCGCCTGGGCCGCGGCGGAAGAGTCCTCACCGGGACTGATCGGGACGATGAAGTCCGGTTGCACCGAGGTGCCGCGGCGGGCGAGTGAGCTCGCCGCGCGGTAGCCCTGCTCGGGGATCGCCGAACCCACCTGACGACGCCAGGCGGCGGGCAGGCCGCGGTCGTACCCGCCGACGACCTCGACGAGCATCGAAACCAGGGAGATGTGCGGGGAAACCGTCACACCGACCGGGATCGTGCTGGTGTCACCGAGTTCGAGCCGGGTATAAGAAGCCGGGGGCGGCGTCTCGCGCATCCGGTCGTCCCTCCTGGGAGTGGGCGTCGCAGCACGCGATGTTAGCGCCTCGGGTCAATACCCGGAATCCGCCCGCGAAACGACCGAAGGGCGCTTTCCCCAGGTCGGAAGCGGGGAAAGCGCCCTTCGGCCGATGCGGCGTCCTCAGCGGGCGAGTTGCTCATTCATGATGAGGAACGCGCCGAGACCGTGGAAATCGTTGGTGTTGCGTTTACGTGCGTAGTAATACGCCGTGTCCCCGACGTTCGTGCCTTCGGAGATGTTCGAGATGTCGGTCGTTCCGTCGGGTCCGGTCGAAACCTGGGACAAGACCCCGCGATACCCCTTCACGGCCACGGGCCGGTACTCGGCGCCGACGTAGCCGCGTTCCACCGCGCGGGAGAGCAGGAAGGTGTACATCGCCGAAGCCGAGGTCTCCAGCCAGTTGTCCTTGTCGCCGCCCCGGTCGACGACCTGGAACCAGCGGCCCGAAGCCCGGTCCTGCCAGCGGGCGTACCCCGCGGCGAGGAATTTCACGACGTCGACGAGACGACGACGTCGCGGATGGTCGCGGGGCAGGATTTCGAGGAGATCGATCGCGGTCATCCCGAGCCAGCCGATCGCGCGGCCCCAGTGGAATTTCGAATGCCGTCCGGGGCCCGACGCCCACGGTTCCGAGCCGTCTTCGTCGTAGGCGTGGTAGAGCAGGCCCTTCGCGGGCTCCTTGAGCCGGTCGAAGTAGACGCTGACGTTCTTCGCGGCCTCTTCGTAGCAGTAGGCGGCATCGCCGAAGGTCTTGCCGTACAGGGCGAGGAACGGCTGCGCCATGTACACGCCGTCCGCCCACAGCTGCCCGACCCGGCTCGTGGCGTGGAACATCCCGCCGTCGGACGTCCGGGGATAGGACGGGAACCTGGCGCGCAACTGGTCCGCCGCGGTCTTGTACTTCGCCTGACCGGTTTCGGTGTACAGCAAGGGGAACATCTGCCCGGAGCGCATCGCGTCCAGATTGGTGAAGTTGTTGGAAATCCCGCTTTCGGTGACGAATCTGTCGTACCAGGCGAGGATGAAGTCGAGGTAGGACTTCTCGCCGGTGCGCTGGTACACCAGGTACTGGCCGTAGAGGTAGAGCCCGCGGGTGTAGCCCCAGCCGCCGAGGGTGGCCGGGGTGTGCCGCTTCATCGTCGAGTCGACGACGGCGCGCGACCAATCCACCGGCGCCGCGGCGGCCACGCCGGGCAGGGCGAGCGCACCGACGGCGCCCGCGGTTCCCGCCAGCACCGTGCGCCGGGAAAGCCGTGCCGCGCGAAGAGGATCTGGGGACATTCGAGGCCCTTCCTGCGCCGGGGGAACCGGGGGAGTGAGTGACCGGGATGCCGATCCGCCGTCCGTCGCCATCCCGGCTGAACAACGTCTACCCGCGGTTTCGACGGCGAGTCAAGAGAGATCCGATCTCTTACGTCATATATCAGATACGCCACTCGAATGGGCGCTCCCGGTCGCCGGGACGGTCCCGATGGGCGGTACTCACCGGGCGAGCGTCCGCTCGCCTACGATCGGTGCGTGAACGAGCTGACCTTCCGCGGGCGCCGCGTCGCCCGGGACCGCGCCCTGGTCATGGCGATCGTCAACCGCACCCCCGACTCCTTCTACGACAGGGGGGCGACCTTCTCGGATCCGGACGCGCTCGCCGCCGTCGACCGGGCGGTGGCCGACGGCGCGGACATCGTCGACATCGGCGGGGTCAAGGCGGGCCCCGGCGCGGAGGTCGACGTCGAGGAAGAGATCCGACGGGTGGTCCCGTTCGTCGAACGGATCCGCGAACTGCACCCCGGCCTGGTGATCAGCGTCGACACGTGGCGCCACGAGGTGGGCAGGCGCGCGGCGGAGGCGGGTGCCGACCTGATCAACGACACCTGGGCGGGAGCCGATCCGAAACTGGCCGAGGTCGCCGCCGAGTTCGGCACCGGCTACGTCTGCTCGCACACCGGGAACGCCGTTCCGCGGACCCGTCCGTTCCGGGTGCGCTACCCGGACGTCGTCGCGGACGTCGTCGCGGAGACGACGGCGCACGCCGAAGCCGTCGTCGCGCTCGGCGTCCCGCGAGAAGGGGTGCTGATCGATCCGACGCACGACTTCGGCAAGAACACGTGGCACAGCCTGGCGCTGCTGCGGCACGCGCGGGAACTGGCCGACACCGGCTGGCCGGTGCTGATGGCACTGTCCAATAAGGACTTCGTCGGCGAGACGCTCGGCGTGGAGCTCGCGGAGCGGGTCGACGGCACCCTCGCCGCGACGGCCTGGGCGGTGGCCGAGGGGGCGAAGGTGTTCCGGGTGCACGAGGTGCGGCGCACGCGTCAGGTGCTGGAGATGGTCGCGTCCATCCAAGGGACGCGGCCGCCGTCACGCGCCATCCGCGGGCTGGCCTAGCCGTCCAAGGGGATGACGGCCGAAACCGTGGTGCCCGAGCCGGGTTCGCTCGCGACGGTCAGCTCACCGCCGAGCGCGCGGACCCGGTCACGGAGGCCGTGCAGCCCGGAGCCGCCGCCGAGGTCGGCCGTGCCGGTGCCGTCGTCGTGGACGTCCACCCGCAGGCCGTCGTCCTCGACACGGATGCACACGCGGACCTCCCCCGCCCGCGCGTGTTTCAAGGCGTTGGTGACCGCCTCCGAGACGACGAAATACGCCGTCGCCTCGACGGCACCGCTGAGCCGCGGCACGTCCGCGCCCGCGAGGTCGACGGAGAGCGGGACCCGGTCCAGCAGCGACCGGACCGCGGGGATCAGCCCGGCCTCGGTGAGGATCGCGGGGCGGAGCCCGCGCGCGAGCTCACGCAGTTCGGTGACCGTGGCCTGCAGTTCGTCGATGGTGCTCCTCAGCAGTGTCGCGACGGCGGGGGTGAGTTCGTCCCCGAGCCGGCGCTCCGCCATCCGCAGCAGCAGGACGACGCTGACCAGGCGTTGCTGTGCGCCGTCGTGCAGATCCCGCTCGACCCGCCGCCGTTCGTCGTCGGCGGCGGCCACGATGCGGGCGCGGGAGGCCTGGACCTCGACGAGGCGCTCCTCCAGCTCCGCGGCGAGCCGCTGGTTGTCCAGCACCAGCCCGGCGGCCGCGTTGAGCGCGTCGATCGACCGGCTGTCTTTCCACACCTCGTCGTCCTGCACGAGCGCGGCCAGCCCGGTGCCGTCGCGTTCCAGCAGGAGCCGGATCATCTCCGCGTTGCCGACGCGCGCCCGCAGCACGCCGATCAGGAACGTCAGCGGCCACAGGCAGAACGAGATCCGGTAGACGTCCAGCAGGGGTTCGGCGAGCGGGTGCCCGGAGCCGAGCGCGCTGCCGATCGTGGTGCTCACCGCGCCGACGACGGCGATCGCGAGGACGGGGGAGAGCAGCCGCCGCTGCGGGATCCGCCCGGTGAGCCAGCGATACAGCAGCACCACCACGACCCCGCCACCGATCAGCGCGCCGACCAGTTCCAGCAGCCGTTTGACCAGCTGTTCGGCCTCCGGCGAGGCGGCGACGGCGGCGAGGTTCCGCGGATCGTCGTTGACCAGCAGGCCGAGGACGGCCGACCCGAAGACCACGGTGTACGCGGAGAGGGCGAGCAACCGCTCCAAGCGCGACCGGAGTCTCCCGTGCGGGAAGGCGAGCACGAGATGGGCGATCACCGGGCTCGACGCGGCCGACAGCGCGAGGCCGGCCGTGTGCACCAGCGGTTCGTCGGCGAATTGCAGGTCCTCGGTGAACAACGCGAGCCCGGCCAGCGCGATGAGCAGGCCGATCGGGTTCGAGGCGCGGCGCACGTGCGCGACGGCGCCGGCGAGGAGGAAGAGGAACCCGGTCGTCGTGGACAGGGTGGTGTCGAGCACGGTGTGCGTGCCGTCGGCGATCTTGAGCGTCGACGCGACGACGCCCATCCCGATCCCGGCGGTCAGCACGCCCGCCATCGCGACGGTACGAGGGTGCGTCACCACTAAGCGTGATTCGCCCGTTCGGCCCGATCCGTTACACCGGTCCTGAAATGTGGAACAACAGTTCCGCCTGGTGTCAAGGATTCTCAGCATCTTTCCCGTCATTCGGATGGCGATGCAGGTACGCGGGTGAACATGCGACTCTCGCGCCACCACCCGAGCCGAGTCGTACCCTCCGAAAGGCGACCTTCCGTGCGCACCCACCACAGAACCCGCTTGCTGGCCGCGGCCTTCGCCGCCCTGACACTGGCCGGCGGGATCGCGGGATGTTCACGCGCGGACAGCGGCACCGCCCCGGCGGAGCAGAAGAGCCAGGGAGCCGCGGCCGAGGTGCGCGTCGGGTACTTCCCGAACGTGACGCACGCGCCCGCGCTGATCGGGGCCAAGAACGGCTTCTTCGCCAAGGAGCTCGGCTCGACGAAGCTCACCACCCAGACCTTCAACGCCGGCCCCGAAGAGGTCAACGCGCTGCTCGGCAACTCGCTCGACATCGCGTTCATCGGCTCCGGCCCGGCCATCAACGCCTTCACCAAGTCCAAGGGCGCCATCCAGCTGGTCTCCGGCGCGGTCACCGGCGGCGCGCAGCTGGTCGTGAAGCCCGAGATCACCGCGCCCGAGCAGCTCACCGGCAAGAACATCGCGACGCCGTCGCTGGCGAACACCCAGGACGTCGCGCTGAAGAAGTTCATCGCCGAAAAGAAGCTGCCCGACGTCAAGATCACCAACCTCGACAACCCGAAGACCTTCGACGCCTTCAAGAAGGGCGAGCTCGACGGCGGCTGGCTGCCGGAGCCGTGGTCCTCGCGGCTCGTGCTCGACGCGGGCGCGAAGGTCCTGCTGGACGAGAAGACGCTGTGGCCGGAAGGCAAGTTCCCGACCACGGTCGTGATCGTCCGCAGCGAGTTCCTGCAGCAGCACCCGGAGACCGTCACCGCCATCCTCAAGGGGGAACTCGCCGCCATCGAGTGGGCGAAGACCAACCCCGCCGAGGCGAAGAAGGTCGTCAACGGCGAGCTCAAGGCCCTCGCGGGCAGCACACTGAGCGAGGCCGTTCTCGACCGCGCGTTCTCCGGTATCGAACTCGGCATCGACCCGGTGGCGTCGACCTTCAGCCAGCTCGCGCAGGACTCGGTGACCGCGGGCGTGGTGAAGTCCGCGGTGGACCTCAAGGGGTTCGCCGATTTCGGCCCGCTCAACGCGGTGCTCGAAGAGCAGGGCAAGCCCGGCGTGAACGCGCCCGGGCTGACGAAGTGACCGGAGGGGATCAGCGATGACGACCACCTTGGAGCCCGGCCTGTCCACCGGTGTCGCCGTGCGCCTCGACGGGGTGCGGAAGGCTTTCGGGCCGACGGGCCGCGCCGTCGTGGCCCTCGACGGGATGGACCTGACGGTCGCCCCCGGCGAGTTCGTCTGTCTCCTCGGCGCCTCGGGCTGCGGCAAGAGCACCCTGCTGAACCTGGTCGCCGGTCTCGACCGGCCGACCTCGGGCTCGATCACCCTGGAGACCTCCCGGCCGGCGGTCATGTTCCAGGAGGCCGCGCTGATGCCGTGGCTGACCGCGGCCCGCAATGTCGAACTGCCGCTGCGTCTCGCCGGTTTCGGCCGGTCCGAACGTCGCCGGAAGGCGGCCGAACTGCTCGAACTCGTCCGCCTCGGCGGCGCGGGCGACAAGCGGCCGCACGAGCTTTCCGGCGGGATGCGGCAGCGCGTCGCGCTCGCCAGGGCGCTGGCCGCCACCCTGCGCGTCGGCGGTGACCCGGAGCAGTCGCTGCTGCTGATGGACGAGCCGTTCGCCGCGCTCGACGCCATCACCCGCGACGTCCTGCAGGGTGAACTGCTGCGCGTCTACCGCAGCACCGGCACGTCGGTGCTGTTCGTGACCCACGACGTCCGCGAGGCCGTCCGGCTCGGCCAGCGGGTCGTGCTGCTTTCGTCGCGGCCGGGCCGGGTCGTGCGGGAATGGCGCGACGTCCAGGCCTCCGACGCCGAGGAGCTGACGCTGGAGATCACCGGTCACCTCCGGGAGGTGATCAGTACCCATGCCGCGGCTTGACCGCCCCGAAACCGAGGCGGCGGACGCCGACGAGGCAGTCGGCGCGGGGCTGGACTCGCTCGACACCCCCACCGGGGAACGCCGGGAAAGCCGGGGCAAGCGGTTCCTGCGCGGTTTCGTGCCGCCGGTGGTCTTCCTGGTGTTGCTGGTCGCGCTGTGGCAGGCCTTGTGGGCCGCCGCGTTCTGGCCGGAGTCGATGCTGCCCGCGCCGCTCGCGGTCTGGGGTGAGCTCGTCGGCATCACCGTCGACGGCGAGATCTTCGAGTTCGTCTGGACGTCGGTCCATCGGGCCGCGCTGGGCTTCCTGATCGGCGTGGTCATCGGGACCCCGCTCGGGCTGCTGGTGGCGAAGGTCAAGATCGTCCGCGCCGCCGTCGGCCCGTTCCTGACCGGGCTGCAGAGCCTGCCGTCGGTGGCGTGGGTGCCCGCGGCGATCCTGTGGTTCGGGCTGAACGACGCGTCGATCTACTTCGTGGTCCTGCTGGGTTCGGTGCCTTCGATCGCGAACGGTCTCGTCTCGGGCATCGACCAGATCCCGCCGATCCTGCCGAGGGTCGGCCAGGTCATGGGGGCGAACCGGCTTTCGTCGGCGCGGCACATCCTGCTGCCCGCCGCGCTGCCCGGCTTCCTGGCGGGGCTCAAGCAGGGCTGGGCGTTCTCGTGGCGTTCGCTGATGGCCGCCGAGCTGATCGCGCTGTCCCCGGCGCTGGGCAAGGGACTCGGCGCGTACCTCAACGAGGGCTCGTCGTTCAACAGCATGGAAGGCGTGATCTCGGCGATCTTCCTGATCCTGCTGGTCGGCGTCGGTATCGAGCTGGTGGTGTTCCGTCCGCTGGAACGTTCGGTCCTGCGTGCGCGTGGTCTCACCGCGTCCCTTTAGGACTTTGGTCAGGCTAGCCTTACCCGCATGTCCGTTACTGGGGTGCGGGTCAAGGCGACCCTGACCGCGCTGATGATGTCGTTGCTGGTGGCCGGTTGTGGTTCTTCGCAATCGGCCGACGAGAGCCTGGTGCCGCCGGAGTCCCGGGGCACCTTCCCGGTGACCGTCGAGCACAAATACGGGTCGGCGACGGTCGAGAAGCAGCCTTCGAGGATCGTCACGCTCGGCCTGTCCGACCACGACGCCGTGCTGGCGCTCGGGATCCGGCCGGTCGGCGCCGTCGACTGGTTCAAGGAGCGGCCGTACGGGAAGTGGCCGTGGACCCAGGCTCGCTGGGGTGACAAGCGGCCGGAGGTCGTCGGCGAACGGGACGACTTCAACCTCGAGAAGATCGCCGCGCTGAAGCCGGACCTGATCCTCGCCCAGTACAGCGGGATGAAGAAGGAGCAGTACGACAAGCTCTCGCAGCTCGCGCCGGTCGTCGCGCAGCCGCCGAAGTACGAGGACTACGCGGCGCCGTGGCAGGAGATGACCCGGATGGTGGGCCGTGCGCTGGGGCTCCCGCGGAAGGCCGAAGACCTGATCGCCGGCATCGACCGGCGGTTCGCGCAGGCGCGGGCCGAACACCCCGGGTTCGCGAAGCTGACGATAGTCGTCGCCGACACCTTCGAGGCGGGCAAATTCTCCGCGTTCACCACGACCGACCCGAAGATGATCTTCATGACCGAGCTGGGCTTCCGGCCGTTCGAACCGGTCAAGGCACTGAGCAGGCCGGAGAACAACGTCGTCGAGGTCTCGTCCGAACGGTTCGACCTGTTCGACGCGGATCGCCTGGTGTGGCTGAACTCCGATCTTGGCGCGGAGGCTCGGATCCGGGCGGATCCGGTGTATCAGCGGCTGAAGGTGTCGGCGGAGAAGCGGGATCTGTTCATCACCTACGAGAACCCGCCGGTCGGGGCCGCGATCTCGTTCAACACCGTGCTGAGCATCCCGTACGCGATCGAACAGCTGGTGCCGAAGCTGGCGAGCTCCTGAGCGTTCACCTTCCGGAGGTGGCAAACCTACGACACCGTAAGTTACGGTGTCGTAGGTAGGCGTTTTCCGTACCCTGGAAGGACGAGACGCATGGCGGTCCCCGAAACCACCCGGCTGATGCTCGAGCTCGAGGGGACGGTGGAGGAGAACCTCAACCGGCATCTCACGGTCGCCAAGGAGTGGATGCCGCACGAGTACGTGCCCTGGGACGAAGGCCGCAACTTCGCCGATCTCGGCGGCGAGGCCTGGGATCCCGAGCAGTCGCGGGTGTCGCCGATCGCGCGGACGTCGTTGGAGGTCAACCTCCTCACCGAGGACAACCTGCCGAGCTACCACCGTGAAATCGAGCGCGCCTTCGGCCGCGACGGCGCGTGGGGCACGTGGGTGCATCGCTGGACCGCCGAAGAGGGCCGCCACGGGATCTGCATCCGCGACTACCTGCTGGTGACGCGCGCGGTGGACCCGGTCGAGCTGGAGCGGGCGCGGATGCAGACCATGCAGGCCGGGTACGACAGCGGCGACAAGGAGCTGCTGAACGTCTTCGCGTACGTGTCCTTCCAGGAGCTGGCGACGCGGATTTCACACCGCAACACCGGGAAGTACACGCAGGATCCGCTGTGCGAGAAGCTGCTCGCGCGGGTCGCGATGGACGAGAACCTGCACATGCTCTTCTACCGGAACCTGGTGCAGGCGTCGCTGGAGCTCTCACCCGACGCGATGATGCGCGCAATCACCGACGAGGTCGTCCAGTTCCAGATGCCGGGCGCGGTGATCCCGAGCTTCGTGCGGAAGGCCGCGCTGATCGCGAAGGCGGGCATCTACGACCTGCGGATCCACCACGACGAGGTGATCTGGCCGTTGCTGCGGCAGTGGAAGATCTTCGAGCTCGAAGGGCTCGGCGAGGTGGGGGAGAAGGCGCGGGACGAACTCGACCAGTTCCTGAAGGCCCTCGACACGCAGGCTTCACGCTTCGAGGAGCGTCGGGCGGCCGCTGAAGCCCGCGCCGCCGCCCGCCAGTCCTGACCCGCCCCCTCCACGCGAGCCACGCCCCACCCACGCGAGTTACGCCTTTACTCACGCGAGTTACGCCTCTGCTCACGCGAGTTACGCCTCAACCCACGCGAGTTACGCCTTCAATCACGGGAGTTGCGCGCTCAATCACGCGTGTTACGCCTCTGGCCACGCGAGTTGCGTGCTCAATCACGCGAGTTACGTCCCCAGCCACGTGAGTCACGCCCCCAGACACACGTGTCCGCCCTCGAACCCGTGAGAGCCGACGGCCATCACGTGTGATCCGGCGGCCGGCTCATGTGATCAGACGGACGACACGCGTGATTAAACGGACGACACGCGTGATCAGGCGGACGACTCACGTGTCGTCCATCGGATCACACGTGTCGTCCGCCGGAACACGCGTGCTTAAGGGCGTAACTCACGTGCTTGAGGGCGTAACTCGCGTGATTGGGGGAGTAACTCGCGTGACGGGAGGCGGGGAGCGTCAGCGCGAGCGGCGCGAGCCGGCGCGGGTCCCGGAGGAGAAAGCGGCGGCACCGCCGCGACGGGCCGGAGCACCGCCGGACTGGGTCCGCGAGGACTGGGCCCGGCTTGATTGGGACTTGCCGGCACCGGAGCCGCGGCGCGGCTGGGAGTCGGCGGCGCGACGACCCTGGCCGCCGCCCTTGGGCGCGCCTTCGCGACGTCCGGCGGACTCGGCCGCGCGACGGCCTTGGCCGGCGGGAGCACCTCGGCGGTCGCCCTCGGCGCGAGGCTGACGCGAACGCCCGTCGGAAGCGCGGCCGGAAGCGTCGCGACCGCCGCGAGAAGAGCCACGGCCGCCACCGGAAGCACCGCGGCCACCGGCGGACGGGCCTCGGCCACGTCCACCGCGGCCGCCACGCCCACCGCTGGCCGGACGGTCTTCGTCCTCACCCTTGCCCGGGATGGCCTCACCGCTGGCGCTGACCCGCTTCGGCCGCGTGTCCACGATCGGCCGCCGCGGCGACGCGGTGAACGAACGCTCACCGGGCGCCAGCTCCGACAGCAGCGGGTGGCCGGGGCCGAGCTGCGTCGTGGTCGGCTTGATACCCGCCTTGCGGGTGAGGTCGCGGACGTCGCCGACCTGCGCGTCGGTCATCAGCGTGACGACGGTGCCGGACGCCCCGGCCCGCGCGGTCCGGCCGGAGCGGTGCAGGTACGCCTTGTGCTCGACCGGCGGGTCGGCGTGGATGACCAGCGTGACGTCGTCGACGTGGATCCCGCGCGCGGCGATGTCGGTGGCGACCAGCGTCTTCGCCGCGCCGGAGGCGAACGCCTCCAGGTTGCGCGTGCGCGCGGTCTGGCCGAGGTTGCCGTGCAGTTCGACCGCCGGCACGCCGGAGGCCATGAGCTTGCGCGTCAGCTGCTTGGCGCGGTGCTTCGTGCGGGTGAACACCAGCGTGCGGCCCGGCGCGGCGGTGAGGTCGATCAGCACCGGCAGCCGGTGGGTCTCCTCCAGGTGCAGCACGTGGTGCTTCATGGTCGAGACCGGCGACTGGGCCGAGTCGACGCTGTGCGTGACCGGGTCGTGCATGAAGCGCTTGACCAGCACGTCGACGCCCGCGTCGAGGGTCGCGGAGAACAGCAGCCGCTGCCCGCGCTCCGGCGTCTCGGCCATGATGCGCCGGACGTCGGGAAGGAAGCCGAGGTCGGCCATGTGGTCGGCCTCGTCCAGCACGGTGATCTCGATGTGGTCGAGCTTCGCCTCGCCGGAGCGCATGTGGTCGGCGAGCCTGCCGGGGCACGCGACGACGATGTCGACGCCGTCACGCAGCCGGGTGATCTGCGGGTTGGGGCTGACGCCACCGAAGATCGTGGTGACCTTGAGGCCGAGCGGTTTGGCCAGCGGCAGGAACGACGCCTCGATCTGGGTCGCCAGTTCGCGCGTCGGCGCCAGGACCAGCGCACGCGGGCGGCCGGGGCGGCGGCGGGTCGGGCCTTCGGCGAGCCGGGCGAGGACGGGCAGCACGAAGCCGTACGTCTTGCCGGAGCCGGTGCGGCCGCGGCCGAGTACGTCCCGGCCCGCCAGCGAATGCGGCAGCGTGGCGGCCTGGATCGGGAACGGGCTGGTGACGCCCTGTTCGGCGAGCGCGTCGACGATGGTCTTGGGCAGGCCGAGTTCGGTGAAAGTAGGTGTGCTCATAAGCGTGTGGGCGCGAAGCGCGCCCTGGTATCTCCGTAAGGATAGGAACGGTTGTCCTGCCCGGCGCAGACCTCGGGGGCCGCGGCGCGTGGTCTTCGACAACGAAACGCGGCCCGAGGCAGAACTGAGCGGACCGCGTCGTCCAGTGTACTGGGTCGTGATCTCCCGGGCTACGTGATATCGCCCGCACCGGCCCGGTGATGTTCGTCGGTTCGGACGAGCCGGAGGCGGCGCCGCGGTGAAACGCTGGCCCGACCGGACGAAAGGGGACACGGGTGTCGAACGTTCAGGAACTGCAAGGGGTGCTCGACGAGCAGGCGCGTCGCGCGAACGTCCCCGGAGCGGTGGTGGGGGTGACTTACCGGGGCGAGGAGTCGGTATTCGCCACCGGAGTGTCCAGTGTGGACACCGGGCTTCCGGTCGATCCCGGCACCCTGTTCATGATCGGCTCCACCAGCAAGACCTTCGCCGCGGCCGCCGTGCTGGCCCTGGCCGAGGACGGCGTGCTCGATCTCGACAGGCCGGTCGTCGACTACGTTCCCGATCTCCCGCTGGCGGATCCGGTGGCACGCAAGACGGTGACCCTGCGTCATCTGCTCACGCATTCCGCCGGTTTCCTCGGCGACGTAGACTTCACCACCGGGTGGGGTGACGACGCGCTGGCCCTCGCGATCGCGAAGTTCGGCGACCTGCCGCAGAACTTCCCGCCCGGCGAGGTGTTCTCCTACTGCAACGCCGGATTCCAGCTGGCCGGACGAGTCGTCGAGGTGGTGGCGGGCGAACCCTTCGAGGACGTGGTCCGCGCCCGGCTGCTCGAACCGCTCGGCATGACCGAGTCGTATTACCTGCCCTGGGAAGTGCTCACGCGCCGTCACGCCGTCGGGCACGTGCTGCGCGACGGCGAACCGGCGGTCGAGCACACCGTGGGACTCACCCGCGCGGACAGCGCGAGCGGCGGGCTGTGGTCGACGGCGGGAGACCAGTTGAAATGGGCCCGGTTCTTCCTGACCGGAGAAGCCGAGGGCGAGCCGCCGATCAGTGAGGAGACCCGCGACCTCATGAGGTCGCCGCAACGCAAGGCCGCGCTGGGGTTCGAGGAGGTCGGGCTGAGCTGGCTGCACACGACCCATGGCGCCGCCCGGCTGGTCCGGCACGGCGGCAACGTGAGCAACCTGCAGCTGTCGGACTTCGTCACCCTGCCGGAACACGATTTCGCCGTCACGGTGCTGACCAACAGCGCGGGCGGGTCCGCGCTGGGCGCGAAAATCGTCGAATGGTGCCTGGTACATCTGGTCGGGCTGCCCTCGCTGGAGATCCCACCGCCCGTGCCGCAGCCGGACATCGCCGAGTACCTGGGCCGCTACCAGACCGGTGACCTGGCGTTCGTGGTCGAGGACCGCGACGGCGCCCTCTGGGCCCAGCTGGTCGCCGACGTCGAGGGTTTCCCCTCGCCGCCGCCGTTCGAGGCCGTTTTCGTGGGCGGTGACGCGATCGCCCCCGCCGCCGACACCCGTAAACCCACCGCGCGTTTCCTGCGCGACGAGCGTGGACGGGTGACTTCGATCGAGTTCGGTGGCCGGACGGCGAAGCGAGGCGCTACGGTTACCGGGTAGTAACTTCGGCTGACCAGGAGTGACCATGAGCGAAAAGGCGACCGCGTTGTTGCTGAACCCGGGTGGGTACGACCCCCAGCAGTTCGACCCGGAGACGCGTCGCCTGTTGCGTGCCACCATCGAGTGGTTCGAACAGCGTGGCAAGCGCAAGCTCGTCGAGGACTACCACGACCGGACCTTCTACGCGGACTTCATCGAGTTCGCGGGCAAGGAAGGCCTGTTCTCGACGTTCCTCACTCCTGGCGCGAACGCCGAGGGGAACCCCGACAAGCGCTGGGACACCGCGCGGGTCGCGGCCCTGTCGGAAATCCTCGGTTTCTACGGCTTGAATTATTGGTACCCGTGGCAGGTCACCATCCTCGGCCTGGGCCCGGTGTGGCAGAGCGCGAACGAGGCCGCCCGCAAACGCGCGGCGGACTCGCTCGCGGCCGGCGGCGTCGCCGCGTTCGGACTGTCCGAAAAGGAGCACGGGGCCGACATCTACTCGTCGGACCTCGTGCTCACCCCGGACGGCAAGGGCGGCTACCGCGCGAACGGGTCGAAGTACTACATCGGCAACGGCAACTGCGCGCGGACCGTGTCGGTGTTCGGCCGCATCGACGGCGTCGAGGGCCCGGACCAGTACGTGTTCTTCTACGCGGACTCGGAACACCCGAACTACCGCGTGGTGAAGAACGTCGTGCCGTCGCAGATGTACGTCGCCGAATTCGAGCTGAACGACTACCCGGTGTCCGAAGAGGACATCCTGCACGTCGGCGCGGACGCGTTCTCCGCGGCGCTGAACACGGTCAACATCGGCAAGTTCAACCTGTGCTTCGGCGGCATCGGGATGTCGACGCACTCGCTGTACGAGGCGATCACGCACGCGCACAACCGGGTGCTCTACGGCAAGAAGGTCACCGATTTCCCGCATGTGCGCCGGGAATTCGTCGAGGCGTACGCGCGGCTCGTCGCGATGAAGCTGTTCTCCGACCGCGCCGTGGACTACTTCCGCAGCGCGAACGCGGACGACCGCCGGTACCTGCTGTTCAACCCGATCACCAAGATGAAGGTGACCACCGAGGCGCAGAAGGTCATCGGCCTGGTCGCGGATGTGGTGGCGGCCAAGGGTTTCGAGGCGGACACCTACCTCGCGATGTCCAAGAACGACATCGACGGCCTGCCGAAGCTGGAAGGCACGGTGGCGGTGAACCTCGCGCTGATCGCGAAGTTCGTGCCCGCGTACCTGTTCGCGCCGCAGGCCTACGAGCCGGTGCCGACCCGGTCCGACGCGGCCGACGACGAGTTCCTGTTCCGCCAGGGCCCCGCGCGCGGGCTGTCCAAGGTGCGGTTCCACGACTGGCGCGAGGCGTACGCGAAGGCGTCCGCGATCCCGAACGTCGCGCGGTTCACCGAGCAGGCCGAGGCGCTGGTGAAGCTGTTCACCGACGCGGCCCCGGACGAGGCGCAGCAGCAGGACATCGACTTCGGCCTCGCGCTGACCGAGCTGTTCACGCTGGTCGTCTACGGGCAGCTGGTGCTGGAGCAGGCCGAGATCACCGGGATCGAGACCGAGGTCGTCGACCAGATCTTCGCCATCCTGGTGCAGGACTTCAGCCTCACCGCGATCGAGCTGCACGGGAAGGCGTCCTCGACGGACGCGCAGCAGGCGCTCGCGCTGGCTTCGATCCGGAAGCCGGTCGTGGACGCGGCGCGCTTCGACCACGTGTGGTCCCTGGTCCGCGATCTCTCGGGCGCCTACGCGATGAACCCGTAAAGTCCCGTGAAGGCCCCCTTCCCTCGGCTCAGCCGAGGGAAGGGGGCCTTCACGCGCAAAGTGACCTTACTTGCCGAAGCCGGCCTTCCGGAGCGCGTCCGCCATGGCGCCGCCGCCCCCGGAGTTGCCGCCGCGGTCTCGGCCGCCACCACGGCCGCCCTGGCCGCCACGCTGACCGCCGCCCTGGCCGCCACGCTGCCCGCCGCCCTGACGCTGGCCGCGGTCACGACCGCCGCCGCCCTGCTCGCGAGCGGGTTTGCCGGGCTCGTCGTCCAGGCGCAGGGTCAGCGAGATCCGCTTGCGCGGCACGTCGACCTCCAGCACCTTCACCTTGACGATGTCGCCGGGTTTCACGACCTCACGCGGGTCCTTGACGAAGTTCTTCGACAGCGCCGAGACGTGCGCGAGGCCGTCCTGGTGCACGCCGACGTCGATGAACGCGCCGAACGCGGCCACGTTCGTCACGACGCCTTCCAGCCGCATTCCCGGCTTGAGGTCGCCGATCTTCTCGACGCCGTCGGCGAAGGTCGCGGTCTTGAACGCCGGACGCGGGTCGCGGCCCGGCTTTTCGAGTTCGGCGAGGATGTCGGTCACCGTCGGGAGACCGAAGGTGTCGTCGACGAACTCCGTGGGCTTCAGCGCCTGCAGCGTCCGCGTGTTGCCGATCAGCGAGCGGATGTCGGTGCCGGTGGAGCTCAGGATCCGCCGGACCACCGGGTACGCCTCCGGGTGCACCGAGGACGAGTCGAGCGGGTCGTCGCCGTCCGGGATCCGGAGGAAGCCCGCGCACTGCTCGAAGGCCTTGGGGCCGAGCCGCGCGACCTCCTTGAGCCCGCTGCGCGTCTTGAACGGCCCGTTCTCGTCGCGGTGCGCGACGATGTTCTCCGCCAGGGTCGTCGTGATACCCGAGACGCGGGTCAGCAGCGGCGCCGACGCCGTGTTGACGTCCACGCCGACGGCGTTCACACAGTCTTCGACCACCGCGTCGAGTGAACGCGACAGCGAGATCTCGGACAGGTCGTGCTGGTACTGCCCGACACCGATCGACTTCGGGTCGATCTTCACCAGTTCCGCCAGCGGGTCCTGCAGCCGTCGTGCGATGGAGACCGCGCCGCGCAGCGAGACGTCCATGCCCGGCAGCTCCTGCGACGCGAACGCCGACGCCGAGTAGACCGACGCGCCCGCCTCGGAGACGACGGCCTTCGTCAGCTTCAGTTCCGGGTGCTTCTTGATCAGCTCACCGGCCAGCTTGTCGGTCTCGCGCGACGCGGTGCCGTTGCCGATCGAGATCAGATCCACCTTGTGCCGGGCGCACAGCGCGGCGAGTTCGGCGATGGACTGGTCCCATTTGTTCGCGGGCTGGTGCGGGTAGATCACGTGGGTGGCGACGACCTTGCCGGTCGCGTCGACGACGGCGACCTTGACGCCGGTGCGGAAGCCCGGGTCGAGGCCCATCGTGGCGCGCGTGCCGGCCGGGGCGGCGAGCAGCAGGTCGCGCAGGTTCGCGGCGAACACGCGGACGGCGTCGTCCTCGGCCGACTGGCGCAGCCGCATCCGCAGGTCGATGCCCAGGTGCAGCAGGATCTTCGTGCGCCACGCCCAGCGGACGGTGTCGCCGAGCCACTTGTCGGCGGGGCGGCCTTCGTTCGAGATGCCGAACTTGTGGGCGATGCGGTTCTCGTACTCGGTCGGCCCGGTCTTCGGTTCTTCGGAGGGCTCCTCCGACTCCATCGTGAGGTCGAGGATCTCCTCCTTCTCACCGCGGAACATCGCGAGGATGCGGTGCGAGGGGAGCTTGGTGTAGGGCTCAGAGAAGTCGAAGTAGTCGGAGAACTTCGCGCCCTCTTCGGCCTTGCCGTCGCGGACCTTCGAGGCCAGACGGCCTTCCGCCCACATCTTCTCGCGCAGTTCGCCGATCAGGTCGGCGTCCTCGGCGAAGCGTTCGACGAGGATCGCGCGGGCGCCGTCCAGCGCGGCCTGCGCGTCCGCGACGCCCTTGTCGGCGTCGACGAACACCGCGGCGGCGGCCTGCGGGTCGGTGTTCGGGTCGCTCAGCAGCCCGTCGGCGAGCGGCTCCAGACCGGCCTCGCGGGCGATCATCGCCTTCGTCCGCCGCTTGGGCTTGTACGGCAGGTAGATGTCTTCGAGGCGGGACTTGGTGTCCGCCGCCATGATCGACGCTTCGAGCGCCTCGTCCAGCTTGCCCTGGCTGCGGATCGACTCCAGCACGGCGACCTTGCGCTCGCCGAGTTCCCGCAGGTAGCGGAGGCGTTCTTCGAGGGTGCGGAGCTGGGTGTCGTCCAGCATCCCGGTGACCTCTTTGCGGTACCGGGCGATGAACGGCACGGTCGATCCGCCGTCCAGCAGGTCGACGGCCGCCTTGACCTGCCCTTCGCGCACACCGAGTTCTTCGGCGATCTTCTGCTCGACTGTCTGCAGGCCCTGCACGCTCACTCCCACGCTCCTGAATCCGCCCTCGGGTGCTCTCGGACCCTGCATTCTGCCGCTCGTGCCGAGCCGACTTTCGTATGGCCTCCTCTAACCGAACCCTTGACAGTTGTATTGGTCTGTACCATTTTGATGTGGCCGACATCACCCGTTCGTGGAGGCCAGTCGTGAAAGTGAAGCCCAAACACGCGTTCCTCGCCCTGCTGTCGTCACTGGCCGTGTGCCTGGGGGTGACTTTCGCGGTCTCGGGCAGCGCCTCGGCCGCCAACATCCTGACCAACCCCGGCTTCGAACTCGGGACCACGAGCGGCTGGACCTGCACCGGAGCGAACGCGGTGGTCACCACGCCGGTCCACTCGGGCACTCGCGCGCTCAGCGCCACCCCGGCGGGGCAGGACAACGCCCGCTGCTCGCAGAGCGTGGCCGTGAAGGCCAACACCGCGTACACGCTTTCGGCGTGGGTGCAGGGCAGCTACACCTACCTCGGTGTTACCGGCACCGGGACGGGTGACAAGAACACCTGGACCCCCGGCGGCGGCAGCTGGTCGCAGCTCTCGCTGAGCTTCACCACCGGCGCGTCCACCACGAGCGTCGAGATCTACCTGCACGGCTGGTACGGCCAGCCCGCGTACTTCGCCGACGACGTGAACCTCGACGGCCCCGGCGGCTCTCCCACCACGACGCCGACGACCCCCACCACGCCGACGACCACGACCCCCACCACCAGCAACCCGCCGACGACCACGACGAGCACCCCGCCGACTGGGAACCTGCCGAAGCACGTGATCACCGGCTACTGGCAGAACTTCTACAACGGCGCGAAGGCGCTCAAGCTCGCCGACGTCCCGACGAAGTACAACATCATCGCGGTGTCCTTCGCCGACGCGACGGCCACGCCGGGCGCGGTCAGCTTCACCCTCGACTCCGGTCTGTCGAGCCAGCTCGGCGGCTACACCGACGCGCAGTTCAAGGCCGACATCAAGACGGCGCAGGCGCGCGGGCAGAAGGTCATCCTGTCCGTCGGCGGTGAGAAGGGCACGATCCGCGTCGACTCCGCGGCCGCGGCGACGAACTTCTCCAACAGCATGAAGTCGCTCATCGCGACCTACGGTTTCGACGGCGTCGACATCGACCTCGAGAACGGCGTCAACGCGACCTACATGGCGCAGGCGCTGCGCAGCATCCACGCGGCGGGCGGCTCGATCATCACCATGGCGCCGCAGACGATCGACATGCAGAGCCCGGCGGCGGAGTACTTCAAGCTGGCGCTGAACGTCAAGGACATCCTGACGATCGTCAACATGCAGTACTACAACAGCGGCTCGATGCTCGGCTGCGACCAGAAGGTCTACTCGCAGGGCACGGTCGACTTCCTCACCGCGCTGGCCTGCATCCAGCTGCAGAGCGGACTGCGGGCCGACCAGGTCGGGCTCGGCCTGCCCGCGTCGACCTCGGCGGCCGGTGGTGGCTACCAGGCGCCCGGCAACACGGTCAACGCGCTGAACTGCCTGGCGAAGGGCACGAACTGCGGTTCGTTCAAGCCTTCGACGACGTACCCGACGATCCGGGGCGCGATGACCTGGTCGATCAACTGGGACGCCTCGCAGGGCTACGCGTGGTCGAACACGGTGAGCGCGGGCCTGGCAGGCCTCCCGTGATGATCCGCTAGACCGGGGCGGGTGCCGGCGTCGCGCGGGCGACGGCACCCGCCCCTTCCATTGCCCGCGTTCAGTCCTCTGGATGCGGTAGTTGGCAGGGCGAACTACCGCATCCAGAGGACTGAACGCGTGAGGTCAGAGCGGGGTGAGGGGGATGCGCAGGGCGGCCGGGGCGTGCGGGGGCACGACGGGTTTGAGCGGGGCGACAGGGGACAGGCGCCGGTAGGGGGAGCCGAGCGGCGGCCGCGGGTCGGCCTCGCCCTTGTTGGGCCACAACGACATCGCGCGCTCCGCCTGTGCGGTGATGGTCAGCGACGGGTTCACCCCGAGGTTCGCCGAGATCGCCGAGCCGTCCGCGATGTGCAGCCCGGGATAGCCGTGCACACGCTGGTACGCGTCGACGACGCCGGTCTCGGCGCTGTCGCCGATCGCGCAACCGCCGATGAAATGGCCGGTGATCGGGATGTTCGCCAGATCCGTCCACGCGCCCTGCGCCAGCCCGTCGATCTTGTCCGCCACCCGCCGCGTGACCTCGTGCCCGGCCGGGATCCATTCCGGGTTCGGCTCGCCGATGCCCTGTCTCGTGGTCATCCGGCGGCCGAAGAGCCCGCGTTTCGTGTACGTGGTCACGGAATTGTTCAGCGTCTGCATCACCAGCAACCCGACCATCCGCTCCGACCACCGTCGTGGGTTGTGCAGCCGCACCAGCTGCCGCCGGTTCCGCCATAGTTCGCGCGCGCCCAGCACCCACCGGCGTTTGCCCGGCTCGGCGTCGACGAGCACCGTCGTCAGCAGGCCCATGAAGTTGCTGCCCTTGCCGTAGCGCACCGGTTCGACGTGCGTGACGGCGTCGGGATGGATCGACGACGTGATCGCGACGCCGCGGGTGAAGTCGGTGTCCTCGCGCAGGGAACGCGCGGCGAGCACGGCCTCGGAGTTCGTCCTGGCGAGCAGACCCAGGCGCGGCGACAGCTTCGGCAGTGTTCCCGAGTCCTTCAAGGAATGCAGAAGCCGTTGCGTGCCGAGGGAAGCGGCGGCGAACACGACTTCGGAGGCGGTGAAGGTCCGCTCGCGTTTGCGGAACCACCGTCCCGTTCGGACGGTGTCGATCGCGTAGCCACCGTCGATCGGCCGGACCGATACGGCGGTGGTCAGCGGATGGACCTCCGCGCCCGCTTTCTCCGCCAGGTACAGATAGTTCTTGACGGTCGTGTTCTTCGCGCCGACCCGGCAGCCGGTCATGCACTCGCCGCAGTGCGTGCACGGTTTGCGCAGCGGGCCCTCGCCGCCGAAGAACGGGTCGACGTCGCGCTCGCCGAAATGCACGCCGACCGGTGTCGGCCGGTAGGTGTCCGCGATGCCCATGTCCTCGGCGACCTCGCGCAGCACGCGGTCGGCCGGGGTGACCAGCGGGTTCTCCACCACGCCGAGCATCCGTTTCGCCTGGTCGTAATGCGGGGCGAGCTCGGCCTTCCAGTCGGTGATGTGCGCCCACTGCGGATCCTGGTAGAAGGTGTCCGGGGGTTCGTAGAGCGTGTTCGCGTAGACGAGCGACCCGCCGCCGACGCCCGCGCCGCTCAGTACGAAGGTGTTCTTCAGCAACGTGAGCCGCTGGATGCCGTAACAGCCCAGTTTCGGGGCCCACAGGTACTTCCGCAGCCGCCACGACGTCTTCGCGAACTCGTCGTCGGCGAACCGGCGGCCGGTCTCCAGCACACCGACGCGGTACCCCTTCTCGGTGAGCCGCAGCGCGGTGACGCTGCCGCCGAAACCGGAGCCGATCACCAGCACGTCGTAGTTCATCGCGCGCCCGCCGTGCGGTAGTCGCCGAGGTCGAGCTTCTTCGTCCGCCGGTCGTACTCGGTGACCAGGCCCGGCCAGTTCGTGCTCACCCGGCCGTTCTCCTGGCGGTACCAGCTGTCGCAGGACGTCCAGACACTGCGCCCGAGGCGTCGCTGGATCTCCTCGTCGTAGGCCTGCTCGACCTCCGGCACGACGTCCATATAGGACACTTCGGGTTTGGCGAGGTGCTCGACGGCCTGTCGGATGTAGCGGGCCTGGCGTTCGATCATGTAGATGATGGAGCCCGCGCCGAGGTTCGTGTTGGGCCCGTAGACGCAGAACAGGTTCGGGAAACCCGGCACGGTCATGCCGAGGTACGCCCGAGCCCCGCCCTTCCACGCGTCGGACAGCGCCCGCCCGCCGAGCCCCTCGATCTCGAGTTCACCGAGGAAGTCGGTCGCCGCGAAGCCCGTCCCGTAGACGATGACGTCGGCTTCGTGCTCGACGCCGTCTTCGGTGAGTACGCCGGACGGCGTGATCGCGCTGATGTGCCGGGTTTCCACGGCGACGTTGTGCTGCGCCAGCGCGGGCAGGTACTCGTTGGTGAACAGGATCCGCTTGCAGCCCAGCGGATAGTCCGGGGTGAGCTTCTCGCGCAGCGCACGGTCCTTGATGTGACGTCGGCGAAGCTGGGCCGTCCGCAGCTCGAAGACCTTGGCGAGCAACGGATGTTTGGTCATCGCGTAGGTCGCGTACTCCGCGAGGAGGAAGATCCGCAGCCTGCCGAGCAGCTGGGTGGCCGGGAGATGCCGGAACAGCCGCTGCTGCCAGCGCCGGTAACTCGTGTCCCGTTTGGCCATGATGTACGGCGCGGTGCGCTGGAAGACCGTCAGCTCGCCCGCCTGGCGCTGGAGTTCGGGCACGAACTGGATCGCGCTCGCGCCGGTGCCGATCACCGCGACCTTCTTGCCGCGCAGATCGACGTCGTGATCCCAGTGCGCGGAGTGGAAACTGGCGCCCTCGAAGGTCTCCTGGCCGGGGATGTCCGGCTGGACCGGGCGCGAAAGCTGGCCGACGGCGGGCACGAAGACGTTGGCCTCGAACGTCTCGCCGCCCGCGGTCTCCACCCGCCAGAGCCCGCGCTCCTCGTCGAAGGCCGCGGCGGTGACGCGGGTGCCGAACCGGATGTGCGGTTCGAGCCCGTAGCGGCGCACCACGCGCTTGAGGTAGGCGTGGATGTCCGGTTGCAGCGAGAACCGCTTCGGCCAGTCGGGATTGGGCTCGTAGGAGAACGAGTACAGCGGCGACGGGATGTCGCAGCCCGCGCCGGGGTAGGTGTTCTCCCGCCAGACGCCGCCCGGTTCGTCGGCGCTCTCCAGGATGGTGAAGTCGTCGAACCCGGCGCGTTTGAGCTCGATCGCCGTCCCGACCCCGCCGAAGCCCGTTCCTACGATCAGCACGCTCGTCATGCCGATCGAAGTTACCCAGCGGTCACCCCGCTAGGAAGTACACGAGCGGCCATTCAATCGAGATTTCCGGCCACGATCTCCACCGAATGGCTTTCGGCCGTCGGGTGGGCCCAGGCCAGGAGCCGGTGAGCGGAGCTTTCGAGAGCGTCCAGGTCCCGCTTCGGGATGGGCTCGAACGGCGTGATCACCACCGACGCCGCCTTCTTCACGACCTTGATCTCCCAGAACCCCTTCACGAACCCGCCGACCAGGATCGTGCCCTTGACCAGGCCGTTCTGCGTGATGACGACCTTGCGGTACTCGTCGCTGATCACCCGCGTGCGGTCGGCGTAGGACAGGACGGTCTGGTCGAACGGCCCCAGCAGCCGGGCAGGTGCCGGGGTGTCCGGATCGGGGCGAGGGGCTTCGGGCAGGTCGAAGAGCTCGCGGCCGTTCTCGTCACGGAACGTCCGCAGCCGCGGCCGCAACCGCTCGGCGACCTCGCCGAGCTTCGTGATGCCTGCCCACGCCTGCGCGTCCTGCACGCTGGCGGGCCCGAACGCGGTCAGATAGCGCAGGAACATCGCGTCCGGGGACGGTGCCGAATCCGGCTCGGCGCCCAGCCAGTCCCCGGTGGTCTGATACGTCGGCTGCCCGGACTTGCCCCAGACGCCGCGCGGCGGGATCTGCACCAGCGGCAGCAGCGCCCGCGCGACGTGCACCAGCGACGACGGCGCCACGCCCTCCCACTGCTTCGCGAGTTCCGCGCCGAGGCCTGCCGCCGAAAGTGGCCGTTCGCCCAGCAGCTTGCCGGCGGTGCGAGCGATCTCCTGATGGTCGAGGCCCTTGATGTCCGGGCCGTGCTGGGTGTTGCCGAGCACCGAGCGGTCGTAGAGCGGTTGGACGATGGGGCGCCACGCGAGTGCGTCCGAAGGCGTGACCAGGTGCACCGTGCCGCGCATGAGCGCGATCCGTACGACGCTCTTGTCGAGCAGGAGGTTCGCCAGCTCTTCCTGGCGGAACCCGTGCAGCCTGGTCCACAGCGCGAAGTACGGCGGGTTCGGGGCCTGTGCCTGCAAGCCGGCCAGGTGCTCGACCGCTTCGAGCGCGGTCATCTTCGAACGCCGGAGCAGCAGCTGCCGGTCCAGCATGGCGCGGTTCAGTGCGCGCCTGCTCAACGTGTCGGACATGCCGCTCACCCTAATCGGGATCAAGGACAGTTACCGTCCTCAATGCGCCGAGCGTTGCCTGGATCCATAATCCCGGCCATGGAACTACCGCCGCCGGTGATCCGGGACTGGGACTACCCGCGCGGCACGGCGAGCATCGTGCTCATGGCCCGCTTCGCCGCCGAGAACGGCGTCATCGGGTTGGAATCCTACGAGCACGCCCCCGTGGACGGTCAGGTCGACGCGCGGCAGGAGCTCGCGGTGGTCCGGGCGCTGGTCCGCGGGCTCGGCGGCGGGGACGACGTCGCGCTGCGGCTGAGCAGGCGATACCGGGTCAGCGCGTTCGGCATCTTCGGTTTCGCGTGCATCAGCAGCCCGACGCTGGGGGACGCGATGCGCTTCGCCCTGCGCTATCTCGACCTGAGTTTCACCTTCTGCATCCCGCACGTGACCGTGGAGGCGGGGCGGCTCGCGCTGGCCATGGACGACAGCCGCGTGCCGGGCGACGTCGCCCGCTTCCTGGTGCTGCGCGACCTCGGCGCCATCCACACCGTCATGCGCGACATCCTGCCGGACATCTCCTTGCGCTCCCTGGCCTTCCGGCACGAGAAACCCTCCACTGTGGACGAATACACGCGGACCTTCGGGCTGACGCCGTCGTTCTCCGCGCCGTCGCATCTCGCCACCCTGGACCCGCTCTTCCTCGACAAACCGTTGCCGCAGGCCAACGACCAGACGGTCGCGGTCTGCGCCGCGCAATGCGATCTGCTGGTGTCGCGGAAACGGGCGCGCTCCGGGATCGCCCAGCAGGTCCGCGAACGGCTGGTACGGCTCGGCGGCGTCGACGCCGGGATGGACGAGGTCGCGCGGCAGCTCGCGCTCAGCCCGCGCACGCTGCGAAGGCGGCTGTTCGAGGCCGGGACCGGCTACCGCACGCTGCTCGACGAGGTCCGTCAGGCCTTGGCGGAGGAAATGCTCGACACCGGGGCGCTCAGCGTGGAGGACGTCGCGCTGCGGCTGGGTTACGCCGAAGCGTCGAGCTTCATCTACGCCTTCAAACGCTGGAAGGGGATGACGCCGGCGGCTTATGCCCGGCGGAACGCGTTGCGAGCACGGCCGGGTAGGTGACGCGCAGCAGATGCAGGATCGAGTCGGTGAGGAAGACCCGCAGCTCGTCGCGGCCGAGCGTGCCGCGGATCAGCCATTCGCGTGACGCCGCCCGCAGCATCCCGCCGTACGAACGGATCATCGCGCGAAGCTCTTCGCGACCCTCGGTGACCTCGCTCATCAACGCGGCCGCGAGCACGCGATCGGCGGCGATCTCGTCGGCCTCCAGCATGATCCGCTCGATCTCCGGGTCGCGGCCCACCGCCTCGGAGCCGATCGCGGTCAGCCACGCCTGCTCGTTGCGCTCGACGACCTCGATCCAGTGCTGGACGCTGATCGCGAGCCGCTCCTCGGCGCTCGTGTCGGGCAGGTTCTCGATCACCGGCGCCGGGACGATCATCATCTGCCGGACGACTTCCAGGTACAGCTCCCGTTTGCCGCCGAAGTAGTGGTTGATCAGCGGCCTGGCCACCCCGGCGGCCTTCGCGATGTCCGAGGTCGAAACCGAGGCGTAGGTGCCCGCGCCGAACAGCCGCCGGGCCGCGGTCAGGATCTCGGCGCGCCGGGCGGCCGGTTCGAGGCGGCGCCGCCGGTTGTCCGGATCGGTGCTCATGGGCCGAGCGTAACCGTTTCACGTGACCGCCTGCCGTTACGCATTCGGAACAACCCGCCGGTAACCCCTGGGGCCCGCACGGCGACGTTGGGGGCGGGGGGACCGGGTGTCATGGGTAGGGACGAATGGCCAGTGCCGAACGCGATCCGGTTCGCCGTACCGGACGGTGGGTCAGTGTGCGGCTGCAGCATCGTGACGTCCGCGTCCAGGACGAATGCGTCTCCTACGCGGGGATCGTGATCACCAGTTTCGAGAACGGCGCCGAGGTCGGCGAACGCTGGATCCCGCTCGGCGTCGATCCGTCGGAGGCCGACGACGAACAGCTCATCCAGCAGTTGCGCGACGCGCTGATCTGGCAGGCGCGGCGGCCCCCGAAGGCTGCGGGGGAGTAGGCGTAACTCGCGTGATCAGAGGCGTAACTCACGTGATTGAAGGTGATCCGGCTTCAATCACGCGAGTTACGCCTTCAAGCACGTGAGTTACGGCTATTGGGTCCGCAGGCCGTCGAAGGCGATCTTGCAGACGGCGTCCGCCAGTTCGGTTCCGGCCGAACCGCGGCGCGGCCGGTACCACTCGATCAGCGAGTTCACCATGCCGTACAGCAGCCGCGCGGTGACCGCGGGATCGATGTCGGGCCGCACGTCGCCCTCGGTCTCGGCCTGTTTCACCAATTCCGTGACGAGCCGGTCGAACTCGCGCCGCCGCGCGAGCGCCGCCCGTTCGATCTTGGTGTTGCCGCGCACCCGCAGCAGCAGGGTCACGAACGGCAGCTGCTCGACCAGCACGAGGACACTGCCCCGCACCAGATGCTCCAGCTTCTCGATCGCCTTGCCCTCGAAGGATTCCGTCTCGGCGGCGACGGCGAACAGGCCGTTCAGCGCGCGGTCGACGGCGAGCCGCAGCAGCTCCTCCTTGCTCGGCACGTGGTGGTAGATCGCGGATTTCGTGATGCCGAGCTTGCGGGAGAGGTCCTCCATGCTGGTGCCGTCGTAGCCGCGTTCGTTGAACAGCTTGACCGCGACCTGCAACAGCGACTCGAGGTCGTAGCCGGGGCGTCCCCGGCGGGCGGGGGTGCTCAACCGCGGTCCCGTTCGTCGAGTACGCGCCGCATCTTGCCCAGCGAGCGTTCCAGCGTGTCCGGGTCGACGACCTCGACGCCGACGCTCACGCCGACCCCGTCCTTGACGCCGGCGATCAGCCGCGCGGCGGCCTCGGCGCGCTGCTCGGTGGACGCGTCCGGACGCGCTTCGACCCGCACCGTCAGGTGGTCCATCCGGCCCTTCGTCGACCGGATCAGCTGGAAATGCGGCGCGAGCGCGGGGGTCACCAGCACGACTTCCTCGATCTGCGTGGGGAAGACGTTGACGCCACGCAGGATGATCATGTCATCGCTGCGCCCGGTCACCTTCTCCATCCGCCGGTACGCCGGCCGCGCGGTGCCCGGCAGCAGGCGGGTCAGGTCGCGCGTGCGGTACCGGATGATCGGCAGCGCCTGTTTGGTCAGCGAGGTGAACAGCAGCTCACCCTCGGCGTCGGTGGGCTTCTCGGTGAACGGGTCGATCACCTCGGGGAAGAAGTGGTCCTCCCAGATGTGCAGCCCGTCCTTGGTCTCGACGCATTCCTGCGCGACGCCGGGGCCCATCACCTCGGACAGGCCGTAGATGTCGACGGCGTCGATGCCGACGCGTTCCTCGATCTCCGCGCGCATCTGCTCGGTCCACGGTTCGGCGCCGAAGATGCCGACCTTGAGCGAACTCGACTGCGGGTCGATGCCCTGCCGTTCGAACTCGTCGAGCAACGTCAGCATGTACGACGGCGTGACCATGATGATCTCGGGTTTGAAATCGGTGATGATCTGCACCTGGCGCGCCGTCATGCCGCCGGACGCCGGGATCACCGTGCAGCCGAGTTTCTCGGCGCCGTAATGCGCACCGAGGCCACCGGTGAACAGGCCGTATCCGTAAGCGACGTGGACCTTGTCGCCCGGCCGTCCGCCCGCGGCGCGGATCGAGCGCGCCATCACCGTCGCCCAGGTGTCGATGTCTTCGGACGTGTAGCCCACGACGGTCGGTTTCCCGGTGGTCCCGCTCGACGCGTGGATGCGGCTGACCTGCGCTTCCGGCACGGCGAACATGCCGAACGGGTAGTTGTCGCGCAGGTCCTGCTTCGTGGTGAAGGGGAACTTCGCCAGGTCTTCCAGCGCCTTGCAGTCGTCCGGGTGAACGCCCGACTCGTCGAACTTCCGTTTGTAGAACGGCACGTTGTCGTAGGCGTGCCGCAGCGTCCACCGGAGGCGCTTCAGCTGCAGCGCCTGGAGTTCGTCGATGGTCAGGTTCTCGGCTTCGTCACTGAAGGCGGTCATCGTGATGCTTTCTGGATGGTGCGGCTGCGGCCGCGGAATTCGGCGACGACCTCCGGCCCGTCGGGGGTCTCCCGGTGCACGGTGACGTCGTAGATGCCGTTGCGGCCGTAGCGGGTCCGCTCGGTGGCGGTGGCGATGAGGTGGTCGCCGAGTTTGCCAGCCGCGACGAACGAGATCTCCGCGCCGGACGCGACCGTCACCGGCCCATGGCTGTTGCAGGCGCAGGCGAACGTCGTGTCGGCCAGCAGGAAGACGTAGCCGCCGTGGGCGATGTCGTGGCCGTTGACCATCGTCTCGGTGATCCGCATGGTGGCGACGGCGTGCCCTTCGGCGGCCTCGACCAGCTCGATGCCCAGCGCCTTCGACGCCTGGTCGTCGGCGAACATCGTGTGCGCGGCGTTAGTCAAGCCAGACCCCCTGGTTACTGACCGAATGGACGGTTGTTAAAGGGTGCCGCAAGTAAAGGCGCGCTTCCGGGTGGATGTCAAGGATCCGCCGCCGTCCGGGGGTTTGCAAGACCCCGGACGCGAGCTACAGTGAATTACTGAACGGACGGTCTGTTAATCCACCACGTGAAGGGTCGACCCATGGCATTGCTGCGCAGCTACGTCTCCGGCGGGTGGCACACGGCGGAAAGTGACGGAGTGCCGCTGCACGACGCCTCCACCGGCGAAGAGGTCGCCCGGGTCTCGTCCGAGGGCATCGACTTCGCCGCCGCGCTGGACTACGGGCGCCGCGTCGGCGGCCCCGCGCTGCGCGAACTGACCTTCCACCAGCGCGCCGCGCTGCTGAAGGCGCTGGCCTCCCACCTGCGCGAACACCGCGAGGAGCTGTATGCGCTCTCGGCGCGCACCGGCGCGACCAAGACCGACTCGATGGTCGACATCGACGGTGGCATCGGCGTCTTGTTCGCCTACTCCAGCAAGGGCAAGCGCGAACTGCCGAACGACACCGTCTACGTCGACGGCAACGTCGAGCAGCTGAGCAAGGGCGGCACCTTCGTCGCCCAGCACATCGCCGTCCCGCTGCGCGGGGTCGCCGTCCAGATCAACGCGTTCAACTTCCCCGTCTGGGGCCCGCTGGAGAAGTTCGCGCCCGCGTTCCTCGCCGGGGTGCCGAGCCTGATCAAGCCCGCCAGCCAGACCGCGTACCTCACCGCGCGGCTGGTCGAGATCATCATCGAGTCCGGCATCCTGCCCGAGGGCACGCTGCAGTTCGTCGCGGGCAGCGTCGGCGACCTGCTCGACCACGTCACCGCGCAGGACCTCGTCTCGTTCACCGGCTCCGCGTCGACGGCGCAGAAGCTGCGCGCGCACCCGGCGATCGTGCGCAACTCCGTCCGGTTCAACGCCGAGGCCGACTCGCTGAACCTGTCGATCCTCGGCCCGGACGCCAAACCCGGCACCACCGAGTTCGACCTCTTCGTCAAGCAGCTGACCACCGAGATGACGGTCAAGGCCGGCCAGAAGTGCACCGCCATCCGCCGCGCCTTCGTACCCGCCGACCTGCTGGACGACGTCGCTGAGGCCGCGAGCGCGCGGCTGGCGAAGACCACCGTCGGCAACCCCACCGCCGAAGGGGTCCGCATGGGCGCCCTGGCCAGCCTGGAGCAGCGTGAGGAGGTCCGGCGGTCGCTCAAGGCGCTGCTGGACGCCGGCACGGTCGTCTTCGGCGACCCGGAGCAGGTCGAGGTCGTCGGCGCGGACGCCGAACGCGGCGCGTTCATCTCACCCGTACTGCTGAAGGCCGACCCGGAGCGCTCCGAGCCGCACGAGGTCGAGGCGTTCGGCCCGGTGTCGACGCTGCTGCCGTACACGTCGACCGAAGAGGTCATCGAGCTCGCCGCGCGCGGCGGCGGCAGCCTCGTGGGTTCCGTCGTTTCCGCCGACAAGGAGTTCGTGCGCGAGGTCGTCCTCGGCGTCGCGCCGTACCACGGCCGCCTGCTGGTGCTCGACGCCGAAGACGCCAAGGAGTCCACCGGTCACGGTTCGCCGATGCCGCAGCTGGTGCACGGTGGGCCGGGCCGCGCCGGCGGCGGCGAGGAGATGGGCGGCGTCCGCGGCGTGCTGCACCATATGCAGCGCACGGCGGTCCAGGGTTCGCCCGCCGCCCTGAGCACGGTCACCGGCCGCTGGGTCGCGGGCGCGCCGCGTACCGAAGGCGACGTCCACCCGTTCCGGAAGTCGTTGGCGGAGCTGAAGATCGGCGACTCCGTGGTCGCCGGCCCGCGCACCGTCACCCAGGAGGACGTCGACCACTTCGCCGAGTTCACCGGCGACACCTTCTACGCCCACACCGACCCGGAGGCCGCGGCGGCGAACCCGCTGTTCGGCGGGATCGTGGCGCACGGGTACCTCGTGGTGTCCTTCGCCGCGGGCCTGTTCGTCTCGCCGGAGCCCGGCCCGGTGCTGGCCAACTACGGCCTGGAGAACCTGCGGTTCCTCACCCCGGTCAAGGTCGGCGACTCGCTGACCGTGACCTTGACCGCCAAGCAGATCACCCCGCGGATCGACCAGGAGTACGGCGAGGTCCGCTGGGACGCCGACGTCACCAACGCCGACGGCGACTCGGTCGCCAAGTACGACGTGCTGACCCTCGTCGCCAAGGAGCAGTCATGACGGCAACTCTTCCTGAGGAAGACCTCGAACGGCATTTCGAGGCCACCATCGAGCGCGACCAGCGCATCGAGCCGCGCGACTGGGTGCCCGAGGGCTACCGCAAGACGATGATCCGGCAGATCGCGCAGCACGCGCACTCGGAGATCATCGGCATGCAGCCCGAGGGCAACTGGATCACCCGCGCGCCTTCCTTGCGCCGCAAGGCGATCCTGCTCGCCAAGGTGCAGGACGAGGCGGGGCACGGGCTGTACCTGTACTCCGCGGCCGCCACCCTCGGCGCCGACCGCGCGGATCTGACCGACAAGCTGATCAACGGCAAGCAGAAGTACTCGTCGATCTTCAACTACCCGACGCTGACCTTCGCCGACGTCGGCGTGATCGGCTGGCTGGTCGACGGCGCGGCCATCTGCAACCAGGTTCCCTTGTGCCGCAGCTCGTACGGGCCGTACGCGCGCGCCATGATCCGCATCTGCAAGGAGGAGTCCTTCCACCAGCGGCAGGGCTACGAGCTGCTGATGACGATGATGCGCGGCACCGAAAAGCAGCGCGAAATGGTGCAGGAGGCGGTGAACCGGTGGTGGTGGCCGTCGCTGATGATGTTCGGCCCGCCGGACGCCGATTCGCCGAACACCGCGCAGTCGATGGCGTGGAAGGTCAAACGGCACACCAACGACGAACTGCGCCAGCGCTTTGTCGACATGTCCATTCCGCAGGCCGAGGCGCTGGGCGTCACCTTCCCCGACCCGGACCTGAAGTGGAACGCCGAACGCGGGCACTACGACTTCGGCGCCGTCGACTGGGACGAGTTCAAGAACGTGTTGAAGGGCAACGGCCCCTGCAACGCCGAGCGCATCGCGCACCGGCGGCGGGCCCAGGAGGACGGCGCGTGGGTGCGGGAAGCCGCCGCCGCGCACGCCGCGAAGAAAGGTGCCTCGGCATGAAACACGACTGGCCGTTGTACGAGGTGTTCGTCCGGGGCAAGCGCGGGCTGAACCACGTGCACGTGGGTTCGCTGCACGCGGCGGACGACGACATGGCGCTGCACCACGCGCGGGATCTGTACACGCGCCGCAACGAGGGCGTGTCGATCTGGGTCGTGCGGGCTTCGGACATCACGGCGTCTTCGCCGGACGAGAAGGACCCGTTCTTCGCGCCCAGCGGCGACAAGGTGTACCGGCACCCGACGTTCTACGAAATCCCCGACAACGTTCCCCACATGTGACATGAGCTTCGACAACGCCTATGAGGCGATCACCGAGGAGAACGACTCCCGCTGGGCCTTCGGCACCGGGTTCGAGGATCCGCTGTCCGGTGTGGACACCACGGTTCCGTCCGGTGTGGACGGTGCGCGGCTCGCGGCCTACTGCCTGGTGCTCGGCGACGACGCGCTGATCTTCTCGCACCGGCTGCAGGAATGGTGCACGAACGCGCCCGAACTCGAGGACGAGGTCGCGATCGCGAACATCGCGCTCGACCTGCTCGGGCAGGCGCGACTGCTGCTGGCCCGCGCCGGCAAGGCCGACGGCAGCGACCGCACCGAGGACTCGTACGCCTTCTTCCGCGGCGAGCAGGAGTACCGCAACGTCCGGCTCGCCGAGTTGGACGGCGGGCACTTCGGGCATCTGATCGCGCGGCTGCTGGTGTTCTCGATCTGGCGGCTCGCGCTGCTTCAGCGCTTGCAGACCAGCGTGGACCCGGTGCTCGCGGCCATCGCGGACAAGGGTGTCAAGGAGGTCGCGTACCACCGCGACTACGCCGCCCAGTGGGCCGTGCGCCTCGGCGACGGCACCGAGCTGTCCCACACGCGGATGCAGGAAGGGCTGGACGCGGTCTGGCCGTACGTCGACGAGTTGTTCACCGCGCACGAGGTCGAGTTCGTCGACTCGCCGTCGCTGCGGCCGGAGTTCGACGCGATCCTCGACCAGGTGCTGGCCGTCGCGAAGCTGACGCGTCCCGAAACCGGTGCCATCGCCGGGGTTTCGGGCCGGATGGGCCGCGACGGTGTGCACACCGAGCGGATGGGCTTCCTGCTGGCGACCCTGCAGAGTGTCGCCAGGGAACATCCGGACGCGACATGGTGACCGCGTACGCCGTGGCGGCCACGGTCACCGACCCGGAACTGCCGATGCTCACCCTCGCCGACCTCGGTGTGCTGCGTGAAGTATCCGAAGAGGACGGACGGGTGGTCGTCGCGATCACCCCGACCTACACCGGTTGCCCGGCGATGGACACCATGCGCGACGACCTCGTGCACGCGCTGACCGGCGCGGGTTACGGCGACGTCGAGGTCCGCACGGTGCTTCAGCCGGCGTGGTCCACGGACTGGATCACCGAGGACGGCAAACGGAAACTGGCCGAAGCCGGCATCGCGCCGCCGGGGGCCGCGCCGCGGCGGACCGGGCCGATCCCGCTCACGCTGAGCCCGCCGATGTCGTCGGTCCGCTGTCCGCACTGCGGTTCCGCGGACACCGAGGAGCAGTCCCGGTTCAGTGCGACGGCGTGCAAAGCCTTGCGCCGCTGCCGGTTCTGCCTCGAACCGTTCGAACACGTCAAGGAGATCTAGTGACAGCGACCCTGCGCCGCACGGGTTTCCACACCCTCAAGGTAGCGTGCGTCCAGCGTTTGTGCGACGACGCCGTCGCGGTGACCTTCGACGTGCCCGAAGACCTCGCGGACACCTTCCGCTTCAAGCCGGGGCAGTCGCTGACCCTGCGCCGCGAGATCGACGGCCGTGACGAGCGCCGTTCGTACTCGATCTGCGCGCCCGCCGGTGCGGCGCCGCGGGTCGGCGTCCGCGAGGTGCCGGGCGGGCTGTTCTCGTCGTGGCTCGTGCGCGACGTGAAGCCCGGCGACGAGATCGAGGTCGCGCCGCCGACCGGCAACTTCAGCCCCGATCCGGCAGCCGCGGGTCACCACGTGCTGATCGCGGCCGGATCCGGGATCACGCCGGTGCTGTCGATCGCGTCTTCGCTGCTCAGCGACTCGGACGCGACGGTGACCGTGCTCTACGGCAACCGCCGCACGGACACCGTCATGTTCGCCGACGACCTCGCGGACCTCAAGGACCGTTACCCCGCTCGGCTCGAACTCGTCCACGTCCTGTCGCGTGAGCCGCGCGAGGCCGAACTGTTCACCGGGCGGCTCGACGTGGAGAAGCTGCGGCGCCTGTGCACCGTGCTGATCCCGGTCGAGGACGTCGCGCACTGGTGGCTGTGCGGGCCGTTCGAGATGGTCACCGGTGCGCAGGAACTGCTGCGGTCCCTGGACGTTCCCGACGAGCGTGTCCACCAGGAACTGTTCTATGTGGACACTCCGCCGGAGCCGGTGCGCCACGTCGACCCGGCCGTGGTCGGTGCGTCCAGCGAGGTCACCCTGGTGCTCGACGGCCGGTCGACGACGATGACGCTGCCGCGCGGTTCCTCGCTGCTCGACGGCGCGCAGAAGTTCCGTCCGGATCTGCCGTTCGCCTGCAAGGGCGGCGTGTGCGGCACCTGCCGGGCGAAGATCTGCGACGGCAAGGTGGATATGCGGCGCAACTTCGCGCTGGAGAAGGCCGAGGTCGACGCCGGTTTCGTGCTCACCTGCCAGTCGGTGCCCGTCTCCGATTCCGTCACCGTGGACTTCGACGCCTGACCACCCGCGTTTCGTCCTCTGAATGCGGTACTTGCGTGCAAGTACCGCATTCAGAGGACTAATTGCCTCGTGATACCGATGTCGGCGAGGAACGGGCGATCGTGGCTCGCCACGATCAGCGTGCCCCGGTAGGCCAGTAACGCTTCGGTGAGCCGCCGTACGCTCGCCAGGTCGAGGTTGTTGGTCGGCTCGTCGAGCAGCAGCAACCGAGGAGTGGGCTCGGTCAGCAAGAGGGTCGCCAGCGTGGCGCGGAATCGTTTCCCACCGGACAGTGACGCCACCTCGCGGTCGGCCGCCTTACCCCGGAACAGGAACCGCGCCAGCCTCGCGCGGATCTCGTTGTCCGTGAGCGACGGCGCGACCAGTCGTACGTTGTCCACAATGGACAGCGACTCGTCGAGAACGTCGAGCCGCTGGGGGAGCAGCCTGGCGGGCACGAACAGCCCCACCTCGCCCGACTCCGGCGGGATCTCGCCGGTGATCGTGCGGAGCAGGGTGGTCTTGCCCGAACCGTTGGGGCCGACGAGCGCGATCCGCTCGGGGCCCATGACGTGCAGGTCCACCGCCGGGCCGAACCGGGGCACGGCGTCGATCCGGAGCACGTCCGTCCCGCGCGGGACCGTCGTCTCCGGCAGTTCGACCCGGATCTCGGCATCCTCCCGCACCAGCTCCTCGGCGGCCTTCATCGCTTCGACGGCGCCTTCCAGCCGGTCGGCGTGGAGGTTCCGGTACTTGCCCGCGGCGATCTGCGCGTCCTCCTGACGTTTGCGCATTCGCACCTTGGGTTCGCGTTTCCGGTCCCACATCTGCTGGCCGTAGCGGGCCCGCCGGGCGAGTTTGATCCCGGCCTCGACCAGCTCCCGTTTCTGCCGTTTGACGTCCGACTCCGCCGCCCGCAGGTGCCGCCGTGCCGCCTCCTGCGCGACCTCGACGGCGTGTTCGTAGTCGGCGAGGTTCCCGCCGTACAGCGTGACCTCGCGGTCGCGGACCTCGGCGATCCGGTCGACCAACTGGAGCAGCTCGCGATCGTGCGAGACGACCACGAGGATCCCGCCCCAGCCCGCCACCTCACGGTGCACGAGCTCACGAGCCCGCAGGTCGAGGTTGTTCGTGGGCTCGTCGAGCAGCAGCGCGGCGGGACGGCGCAGCAACAGCGCGGCCAGCCCGAGCAGCGTGAGCTCGCCACCGGACAGCTCGCCCGCCCGCTGGTCCAGCCGGATGGTGCCCAGGCCGAGCCGGTCGAGGATCGCGTGGATGCGTTCCTCGACGTCCCAGTTGTCGCCGATGGTGGCGAAATGCTCTTCGGTGGCGGAACCGCCCTCGACGGCCCGGATCGTCGCGCGGATCGCGGTGACACCGAGGACGTCGTCGACGCGGCGGCCGGTGTCCAGGACGAGGTTCTGCGGCAGGTAGCCGAGCTCACCCGGTGCGGTGATGGAGCCCGTGGTGGCCCGCAGGTCGCCGGCGAGCAGCCTGAGCAGCGTGGACTTGCCGGATCCGTTGGTGCCGACCAGGCCGGTGCGGCCGGCGCCGATGGTGAGCGAAAGGCGCTCGAACACCGGGGAGCCGTCGGGCCAGGTGAAGGTGACGTCGGAAAGCGTCAAGGAAGAAGACATGAGACTCCCTGCGAAGGAGGTGGATGAGGGCGCAGGTTCGTCTCAGAAGATCACCGCGACAGGGTAGCCCGCGGGGTGGCGCGTGGCGATCGATTTTCGCGGGGAGTGAGGGGCAGGAATGGTCTGCGGTTTCGCGAGCCAGGTCGAAGTCGGTAGGACCGACCGTGGGAGGGTGCCGGTCCCGGCCTGACAGCTGCGCGAAGCTGGTCGTCGATATTCGGTAATGGCGGCCGTGTGCTTGGCGCCTGGCAGTGCGCAGACAGGTTTCTTGAACGCTGCCCTTGCGTTGCCGGATTTCGGTAATGGTTGCGAGTGTGTCGACCGCTGGTTTGCTGTCGGTGGTGCTCCGTGGCTGGTGGTTGCCGGATTTCGGCGATGGCGGAGGTGTCGGTCACGCGGCTTTGGGACGTTTCCCGGGTCCTGTGGGCGGTTGTCGTCGGATTTCGGTAACAGGACGGGTGTCGGTCTTGGTCGCGTGGCTTGGGGTCGTTCCCGGCCCCCGTAGGCAACTGTCGCCGGATTTCGGTGACAGCACGGGTGTCGGGTCTCGGCCACGTGGCTTGGGGTCGTTTCCCGGGACCTGCGGGCGGCTGTCGTCGGATTTCGGCGACAGCCCAGGTGTCGGTCTCGGCCGCGCAGCTTCGGGACGTTCCCTGGGACCTGCGGGCGGCTGTCGCCGAATTTCGGCAACAGCACGGATGTCGCCCCCGATCACCTGACATCGGGTCGTTTCCCGGACCCGTAGGCAACCGTCGCCGAATTCCGGCGACAGCCCAGGTGTCGGTCTCGGCCGCGCAGCTTCGGGACGTTCCCTGGGACCCGCGGGCGGTTGTCGCCGGATTTCGGCGACAGCCCAGGTGGCGGTCACGTGGTTTCGGGACGTTCCCGGGACCCGCGGGCGGCTGTCGCCGAATTCCGGCAACGGCACCGACGCGACCCCGGGACGCACCCGGATCCCACCCCAGCCCATGCCGATTTCCGGCAACGAAGGACCTGCCACAACCCCACCGTGCAGCCTCGGCGACCCGCGACCGGCGGGGGCATACTGGCGGTCGTGATCGAACGCCCTCATGTCTTACTCTCCGCCGCGGTCTCGCTAGACGGCTACCTCGACGACGCGAGCGACACCCGATTGGTGCTGTCCAACGACGAGGACTGGGCCAGGGTGGACGGGCTGCGCGCCGCGTCGGACGCGATCCTCGTCGGCGCGAACACGGTCCGTGCGGACGACCCTCGCTTGCTGGTCCGCTCGGCGGAGCTCGTCGCGAAAAGGGTCGCGGAGGGGCGCCCGGAGCAACCGGTCAAGGTCACCCTCACACGGAGCGGGTCACTCGATCCGGCGGCACAGTTCTTCACCGTCGGTGAAGCCGAGAAGCTGGTCTACGCGCCGCCCGGCGTCGTCACGGGCGTGAAAGCGACCGTCGTGGAACTGACCGGCCTGAGCGAAATGCTGGCGGATCTCTACGCGCGCGGGGTGCGGCGCCTCATGGTCGAAGGCGGCGGCGCGATCCACACCCAGTTCCTCACCGAGGGGCTGGTCGACGAACTGCACCTGGCCGTCGCGCCGTTCTTCGTCGGCGACCCACGCGCCCCGCGTTTCGTCGGCCCTGGCGCCTTCCCGCGCGGGCTGACCCTGGTCGAAAGCACGAGGCTGGGCGACATCGCGGTCCTGGAGTACCACGCGATACCGGAACCGTCCGATGTGGACATTCGGCATCTGCGCGAGGCCATCGCGCTCGCCGAGAACTGCCCACCGCGCACTTTCCGCGTCGGAGCGGTGATCGCCGCCGCCGACGGCGAAGTGATCTCCACCGGTTTCTCGGGCGACGGCGATCCCGCCAACCATGCCGAAGAAGCCGCCCTCGCCAAGCTCGAGCCAGAGGATCCGAGGCTGGCGGAGGCGACGATGTACACGTCACTGGAGCCGTGCAGCTCGCGGACGTCACATCCGCGAAGCTGCACCCAGCTCATCCTCGACGCCGGCATCCCGCGCGTCGTTTTCGCCTGGCGCGAGCCGTCGGTCTTCGTCGACTGCGTCGGCGCCGAGACGCTGGAGGCGGCCGGACGCCGGGTGGTCGAGGTACCCGCCCTCGCCGCCGACGTCCGCCGCGCGAACACCCATATCCCGGGTGTCCACCTCTGAACTCCTACTTGCAGGCGTCGCAGCAGCCGCAGCCCAGACCGGTGCACGCCGAGCAGCAACCGTGGCGAAGCACGACCTTCAACAGACGCTTGATCATCGCTGTCCTCCCGATCATTGACGTCCCACCGCCCTTGTCACGCTAAGTTCCGCGCATACGACAGTGGTACCGCCGGGAGTGCCACGGGCCTGCTCCAGCGGGTGATGTCAGGATTCGAGATCCCCCTCCAGCGATAGGTAGACCTCGCGCAGCTGAGCCAAAAGATCGGCGTCCGGCTCGGCCCAGAGCCCCCGATCGGCCGCCTCGTTCAGCCGTTCGATGATGCCGCGCAGCGCCCACGGATTGGCCTGGCGCAGGAACTCCTGGTTGACCTCGTCGAGCACGTAGGACTCGGTCAGCTTCTCGTACATCCAGTCGCCGACCACGCCCGCGGTGGCGTCGAAACCGAAAAGGTAGTCGACGGTCGCCGCCAGCTCGAAAGCGCCCTTGTAACCGTGCTTGCGCATCGCCGCCAGCCAGCGCGGGTTGACGACGCGGGCGCGGAAGACCCGGGCGGTCTCCTCGCCGAGCGTGCGGGTGCGGACGGCGTCCGGGGTGGTGCTGTCGCCGACGTAGGACGCGGGCGCGGTCCCGGTCAGCGCGCGGACCGTCGCGATCATCCCGCCGTGGTACTGGAAATAGTCGTCGGAGTCGGCGATGTCGTGTTCACGGGTGTCGGTGTTCTTGGCCGCGACCACGATCCGCTTGTACGAGTTCTCCATGTCCTCGCGCGCCGGCCTCCCGTCGAGGTCGCGGCCGTAGGCGAAGCCGCCCCAGACCGCGTAGACCTCGGCGAGATCCTTGTCATCACGCCAGTTCCCGGAATCCATCAGCGGCAGCAGGCCCGCGCCGTACGCGCCGGGCTTGGAGCCGAAGATCCTCGTGGTGGCCCGGCGTTCGTCACCGTGCGCGGCCAGATCCGCGCGGGCGTGGGCGCGCACGAAGTTCTGCTCGTCCGGTTCGTCGAGGTTCGCCACCAGGCGCACGGCGTCGTCCAGCAGGGTGATCACGTGCGGGAAGGCGTCGCGGAAGAACCCGCTGATCCGCACGGTGACGTCGATCCGCGGGCGGCCGAGTTCGGCGAGCGGGATCGCCTCGATGCCGGTGACCCGCCGCGACGCCTCGTCCCAGACGGGCTGGACACCCAGCAGGGCAAGGACTTCCGCCGCGTCGTCACCCGACGTGCGCATCGCCGACGTGCCCCAGACCGAGAGGCCGACCGAACGTGGCCAGTCGCCCGTGTCGTCCTTGTAGCGGCGGAGAAGCGAGTCCGCGAGCGCCTGCCCGGTCTCCCAGGCGAGACGGCTCGGGATGGCCTTCGGGTCGACGGTGTAGAAGTTGCGGCCGGTCGGGAGCACGTTGATCAGGCCGCGCAGGGGAGAACCGCTGGGCCCGGCCGGGATGTAGCCGCCGTCGAGCGCGTGGAGCACGGCGTCGATCTCGGCGCCGGTGCCCGCCAGCCGCGGCACGATCTCGGTGGCGGCGAAGGTCAGCACACGGGCGACCTCATGGTGTTCCGGCACGTCCGCGACGACTTCGGCGACGGCGGCGGGTGACCAGTCCCTGGCCTCCATCGCCTCGACGAGCGAGCGGGCCGTCTGCTCGATGGCGTCCACTTCGGACAGTGGGGCGTCGCTGTTCTCCTTGAGCCCCAAGGCGGAACGCAGGCCGGGGACCGCGCCCTGCTTGCCGCCCCACATCTGCTGGGCGCGCAGCATGGCGAGCACGAGGTTGATCCGCGCCTCACCCACCGGCGCGGCGCCGAGGATGTGCAGGCCGTCGCGGATCTGGGCGTCCTTGACCTCGCACAGCCAGCCGTCGATGTGCAGCAGGAAGTCGTCGAACTCCGCGTCGTGCGGGCGTTCCTCGACACCGAGGTCGTGGTCCAGTTTCGCCGCCTGGATCAGCGTCCAGATCTGCGCGCGGACCGCGGGCAGCTTGGCCGGGTCCATCGCGGCGATGTTGGCGTGCTCGTCGAGAAGCTGCTCCAGGCGGGCCATGTCGCCGTAGCTCTCGGCGCGGGCCATCGGCGGGATCAGGTGGTCGACGATCGTGGCGTGCGCGCGCCGTTTCGCCTGCGCGCCCTCGCCGGGGTCGTTGATCAGGAACGGGTAGATCAGCGGAAGGTTGCCCAGCACGGCGTCCGGCGCGCACGAGTCGGAGAGACCGGCGGTCTTGCCGGGAAGCCATTCCAGCGAACCGTGTTTGCCGAGGTGGACGACGGCGTGCGCGCCGAATTCCTCCTCCAGCCAGCGGTACGCGGCCAGGTAGTGGTGGCTCGGCGGGAGGTCCGGATTGTGGTAGATCGCCACCGGATTCTCGCCGAAGCCGCGCGGCGGCTGGATCATCAGGATGACATTGCCGGACTGCAGCGACGCCAGGACGATGTCGCCGTTGTCGACGTAGAGCTCGCCGGGCGCGGGGCCCCAGTGCTCCTCCATGCCCTCGCGCAGCTCCGCGGGCAGCTCGGCGAACCATTCGCGGTACTTGTCGGCCGGGACGCGGATTGGGTTGCCGGACAACTGTTCCTCGGTGAGCCACTCCGGGTCCTGACCGCCCGCGGCGATGAGCGCGTGGATCAGCGCGTCGCCGTCGGGCTGGTCGGTGCCGGTGGGCTCGACGCCGGGGAACGGGTTCTCGCCGAGGTCGTAGCCCTGGTCGCGCATGCGGCGCAGGAGTTCGATCGCGGACGCGGGCGTGTCGAGACCGACGGCGTTGCCGACGCGGGAGTGCTTCGTCGGGTACGCGGACAGCATCAGCGCGATACGGCGTTCCGGCGGGGGAGTGTGGCGCAGCCGGGCGTGGGCCAGCGCGATCTTCGCGACGCGGGACGCGCGCTCGGCGTCCGGCACGTATTTGGGGAGGCCGTCGTCGTCGATCTCCTTGAACGAGAACGGGACGGTGATGAGCCGGCCGTCGAACTCGGGGACGGCCATCTGGTTGCCCGCGTCGAGCGGGGAGAGACCGTCGTCGTTGGCCGACCAGGTCTCGCGGTCGCTGGTCAGGCACAGGGCCTGGAGGATCGGGATGTCGAGCGCGGCCATCTCGGCGACGTCCCACGCCTCGTCGTCGCCGCCCGCGCCGACCTCGGACGGCCGCGTGCCGCCGGCGGCCAGCACGGTGACCAGGAGCGCGTCGGCCTTGGCCAGCTCGGCCATCATCTCCGGCTCGCGGGTGCGCAGGGACGCGCAGTGGATCGGGAGCGCGCGGCCCCCGGCGTCCTCGACGGCGTCGGACAGCGCGTGGACGAACTCGGTGTTGCCGGACAGGTGATGCGCCCGGTAGTAGAGGATCGCGATGACCGGACCCTCGGTGGACTTCGGCTCGCGCTCCAGGACACCCCACAGCGGCTGCACGGCGGGCGGCTCGAAGCCGTCACCCGTCAGAAGGAGCGTGTCGCTCAGGAAGCGGTGCAGCTGGGTCAGGTTTTCCGGCCCGCCCTGCGCGAGGTACGCGTGCGCCTCCGCCGCCGTGCCCGCCGGGACCGTGGAGAGCTTCATGAGCTGCGCGTCCGGCGTCTGCTCACCACCGAGGACGACCACGTGCGCGCCGCTCGCGCGGACCGTGTCGAGTCCCTCCTGCCAGCTGCGTTCGGAGCCGAGGATCCGGACGACGACGATCGGGGCGCCCTCGAGCAGGGCGGGCAGCTCCGCCAGATCGAGCCGGGCCGGGTTCGCCAGCCGGTAATCGGCCTCGCTGGAACGGGCGCTGAGCAGGTCGGTGTCCGAAGTGGACAGAAGCAGGATCACAGCATTCCTCACTCGGGGTGTCCGCGCCCCGGGTCGTGCGGTCGCGCCGGCCGGAGTTCCTGGCTTCCCCTCTTCACCGGGAGGGGTGACAGTGGCGGGACCGCCCCGGACTCTCACCGGGTTCCTCCACCTGCCGACGCGTGGGTTCTGCGGTTCACTCTCCGGTGCGGTCCGGCGGGAGTCAAGGTGATGTGCGGCCGGGGTCGAACGCGTACCCCATACCGCGGGCGGTGCGGATGTGACCGGCGCCGATCTTGCGGCGCAGGGTGCGGACGTAGACGTCGACGATGTTGGAGCCGGGGTCGAAGTCGTAACCCCACACGTGGGAGAGGATCTGCTCGCGGGTGAGCACCTGGCCCTGGTGGCGGATGAACAGCTCCAGGAGCGCGAACTCGCGTGAGGTCAGCTCCACGCCCGTGCCGTCGACGTCCGCGCGGCGCGTGCGCAGGTCCAGCGAGAGCGGCCCCGCGTGCAGCACGGTGGTCTCGGCCACGAGTTCGGTGCGGCGCAGCCGGAGCCTGATCCGGGCCAGCAGCTCGTCGAAACGGAACGGTTTCGCCATGTAGTCGTCCGCGCCGCCCTCCAGTCCGGCCAAGGTGGTCTGGGGCGAATCGTGCGCGGTGAGGATGACCACCGGGGTCGTGTTGTGGTGTTCGCGCAGGGTTCGCAGTACCGACAGGCCGTCGCGGGAAGGCAGGCCTAGGTCGAGGACCAGCAGGTCGTAGCCGTCGCCGAGGGCGTACTGGAGGGCCTGCTCGCCGTCGGCGACCACGGTGGTGGTGAAACCGTTGGCGATGAGCCCCTTGCGGACGAACGAGGCGATCCGCTCCTCGTCCTCGGCGATCAGGATACGGGCCACGGCGTGCCTCCTTCGACGGCGTGAACAGGGATTTCGATGGTGAACCGGGCGCCGAGGCCCGGTGCCGACTCCAGGCGCACCAGCCCGTGCTGAGCTTCGGCGATGGCGCGCACGATCGCCAGTCCGAGTCCGGCCCCGCCCCGGTGACCGCCAGGCTTCCCCCGGTTGAACCGCTGGAAGATCTTCTCGGCGTCCTCCTGCGGAACACCGGGGCCGTGGTCGGCCACCCAGAACGACACGGTGTCCTCGGTCACGGCGGAGCCGATCAGGATCTCGTCGCCGTCTTCGGTGTGCTGGACGGCGTTCTGGGCCAGCTGCACCACGGCCTGGGTGGTCCGTTGCTCGTCCAGCGCCACCTGGCCCTCGCCGAGTGCCTCCAGCCGCCAGCGACGGTCGCCGATGGTGCGGACCTTGGCGTAGAGGTCGCTGGTCAGCTCGGTGACGTCGGTGGGCGCGAGGGTGACGAAGTCGGGCTGCTCGGCCTTGGCCAGCAGCAGGAGATCGCCGACGATGCGGTTCATCCGGTCGAGTTCGTCGACGCACAGCCGGATCGCCTCGGCCCGCGCGACGGGATCGTCGTCGAGCAGTTCGAGATGGCCGAGCACGATGGTGATCGGGGTCCGCAGTTCGTGGCCGGCGTCGTCGAGGAATCGCCGCTGCGTGGCGAACGCGAGGTCGAGCCGGTCGAGCATGGCGTTGAACTGTTCGGCGAGCGCGGCGACGTCGTCACGGCCGTCCACCGGGATGCGGCGGGTCAGGTCGTGTTCGGTGATCTCGGCGGCGGCGCGGCGCACCAGCCGCACCGGGGCGAGGATCTGCCCGGCGACCAGCCATGCCGCGGCCCCGGCCAGGACCAGCCCGAGCAAGCCGACGAATAGCAGGGTCCGCACGGTGGTGGCGATCTCGGCGCGGTCCCGATCCACGAAGTAGCCGACGACGAAGGAGCCCCGGTCACCCTCTCGGGTGCCGGACGCGTCGACGCGGATCCAGCGCATCTCCCCGGCGGGGGTCTGGGCGGTGCCGCTGCGCGCCGGGTCGGCGAGGATCGGATCCAGCACCGCCGGGCTCTCGCCCAGCCGGAACGGTTCCTCGCGGTCCTGCAGGATCGGACCGGAGGACGGCGTCCAGGCCAGCACCACTTCGTCGTCGTCGACGTACTGGCGCCGCAGATGCGCCGACAGCGCGGACCGCACGTCCGGGAACGGCTGCCCGGTGGCGCGGTCCACCCCTTCTTCCAGCACCTGGCCCAGTTCGGCGGCCTCCTGTTCGAGCGCGGCGTTGACGTCGCTGTCGACCTCGCGCAGCAACAGGTTGTACGTGACCAGCGTCGTCGCGACCGTCACCACGGCGACGAGCAGCAGCAGCCAGCCCATGATCCGGATCCGCGCGGGGATCGCCCGCGTCCTGCGTTCAGTCGTCGTCGGCACCGTCGTCGTCCTGGTCGTCGCCGGGCGGGACCACCGGCGGCGGTGGCACGACCACCGGCGCGGAACTGCTGGTCGGCGACGGCGACGGCGCCGGGTGATCCCTCAGTTTCACCTCGACCGGAGCCCGCGGCGCGGGCGGCTCCGGCCAGGCCCAGGTGACCGCCGCCGCACCGAGAGGGAGCGCCACGGCGGCGGCGAGCAGGGCGATACGCGAGCGGGCCATGGCTTCACCCTCCTGGTCGTCGATGTGGCGAAGATGAGGACAAGATGAAGGAATCTTCACATAACGGGCGTGGACAGACGGGTGCCGACCAGCACTATCCGCAGCATCCGCTCGGCGGCGTCGGTCAGGAATTCGGCGCCACGCAGGATCGCCTCGTCGAGCGCCACCGGGCCCGGCTGGATGGCCTGGAAGGCGTCGATGCCGACGGCGTAGGTGGTGTCGGCGTCCATGCCGATCCGGCCGGCGAGCGCGACCACCGGCTTCCCGTGCGCCTTGGCGCGGCGGGCCACTTCGGCGGGCACCTTCCCGTGCGGGGTCTGGGCGTCGATCGTGCCCTCGGCGGTGACCACGAGATCGGCCGCGGCGAGCCGGGCGTCGAGGTCGACGTGATCCAGCAGCACCTCGAACCGCGGCAGCAGGCGGGCGTCCAGCGCGGCGCACAGGCCCGCGCCGAGACCGCCGGAAGCACCCGATCCGGAGACGAGCGCGACGTCGGCGCCCAGGTCGTGGCGCAGGACGTCGGCCCAGTTGTCCAGCGCGGCGGACAGCCTCTCCACCTGCTCGGGGGTGGCGCCCTTCTGCGGGCCGAACACCCTGGCCACGCCGCGCGGCCCGCACAGCACGTTGTGCGGGTTGACCGCCAGCCGGAGCCCGGTGTGCGCGAGTCTCGGATCCAGCCCCGAGACGTCGATGTGCCGGGCCCGCGCCAGCTCCGCCCCGCCGGGGCCGATCTCCTGACCGGCGCGGTCGAGCACCCGGGCGCCCAGCGCCTGGAGCGCTCCGGCCCCACCGTCGGACACGCCGGAATCGCCGCAGCCGACGAGCAGCGAGGAACACCCAGAGTCGAGCGCGGCGATCATCAGTTCACCGACGCCCCGGCTGGTGGTGCGCCCGGGATCGCGGCGGTCGGCGGGCACCAGGCGCAGTCCCGCGGCCGCCGCCATCTCGACCACCGCCGTCGATCCATCACCCAGAATCGCGAAATGGGAACGCACCGGCAGCCCGACCGGGCCGGTGACGACCGTGTCGACCACCCTCCCGCCGGTGCTCCCGGCGAGCGCGGCGGCCGAACCTTCCCCGCCGTCCACCAGTGGGACGCGGTCGATCTCCGCGAACGGGACGACCCGCAGCACCCCCTCGGCGATGGCGTCGGCGGCCGCTTCGGCGCCGAGACTTTCCTTGAACCCACTGGGGGCGACGACGATCCGCATGACTTCCTCCTGATGGATCACGGCACGAGGCCGAGGTACGGCCAGATGAGCAGGGCGAAGACGGCGACCACGGCCACGTGCAGCGGTGCGAGCACGGCCGAAAGCCGGAGCAGGTCGCGAGCCGAATAGGTCGGCACGCCGTCGATGTCGGAGAACAGGGCGACGGGTTTGGCGGACGAGGTGAGGGTGTGGCAGAACCCCGCCGCCGCGGTGGACGCGAACACCGCCGCGGCAGGGGCCAGCCCGGTGGCCGCCGCGAGCGGGATCACCACCGGCACCAGCACCGAAGACCGCGCCGAACGGGACTGCACCGCCAGATGCGCGGCCGTGCTCACCACGATCACGGCGAGCAGCACCACCCACGCCGGCGCGCCACGGACGGGACTCAAGGCCACGTCCGCCACCCATGCCGCCGCACCCGACCCGACCAGCGCGCTGCCCAGCGCGGCCGTCGCGGCGGTGAACAGCAGCAGCGACCACGGCACGGTCTTCAGCGCCGCGCCGGTGGTGACCCGATGGGGTGGCACGCACATCGCCAGCGCGCCGATGAGGCCGACCAATGCGGGCGGCAGACCGTGCCACGATTCGGTGCACCACAGCACCAGCACCACACCGGTGGTCACGGCCGCGAACCGCTCGGTCCGCGTCCACGGCCCTCGCGGTGGGAACCGCGCGCGCAGGTCGAACCGGGCACGGCGGTCTTCGCGCGTGGTGAACAGCCGCAGGACGACCTCGACCGCGAGATGGGACGAGACCGCCGCCAGCGGCAGGCCCAGGACCAGCCAGCGCAGAAAGCCGATGCCGTCGCCGGTCGCTTCACGCAGGAGCTGGTCGGCCACCAGATGCGCGCCCGCGCCGATGAGCGTCGAGACCGCCGACAGCAACACCACGGTCGGGAACAGCACCGCCAGCGCCTTGGCCATCCGCGGGAGCGCGCTCGCCAAGGCGGTGAACACCGGCACGGCCAGCGCCGCCCGACCCGACGTCGAGGGGACCACCAGCGACGAGACCACCAACGCGACCGTCGACAGATGCGCCAGCCCCCGCACCGACCGCGCCCGCGCGGGCAACACGGCCACGAACCGGTCGACCAGCCCCGAACCGGTCAGCCCGGCCGCCAGCACGAACGCCGCGATCAGCAGCCACACCAGATCCGCGCCGAGCGTGGCGAACAGATCGGCGGGCGCCAGGATCCCGGTCACGGCAAGGACGGCCACCGCCGCGAGCGCGACCCAGGTGTCGTCCAGGCTGGTCAGAACCCATGCGCCCACGGCCGCGGCGAAGACGGCCAGCACCAGTGCGCCTTGCCAGGTCGGTCCGCCGGGCACGAGGGCGGTGGCCGACGCCGCGATGGCCGCGGCCGCGATCAGCCACGTCTTGTTGTGCTTCTTGGGTTCCTGGGGTTTCTGTGGCTGGGTCGGGGTCGCTCGGGTCGTGTAGGTGTAGGCGGTCACGGTGACCAGCCTGTGGCGCCCTCCTGAATCGTCCGTTAAGGACAGATGAGGAGGTCTTCATGTTGGCGGGCTACCGCTTTTGTGGCCCTTCCTCGGCCCGGCGGAGGCGCTCGCGAGCCTCCTCCTCCGACAGTGAGGTGATGGGTCGCCCGGCCGCGTGCTGGAACTTGGCGTCGTAAGCCCTGGTCCAGACGCCCGCCGCCCACGACCGGCGGAGTTCGCCGGCGCCGAACTCCCGGCCACGAGCACGGCCATACGCCTCGAGGAACCGTTGCGTGTCCTCGACGCTCGCCAACTCGTCCGCGCTGACGGTCGAATACAGCGCGGCGGCGAAGCCGACCAGAACGGCTTCGTCCTCCACGATCACACTGTCCCAGTCGTGCACCACCAGGAGCGTGTCACCGCTCCAGCGCAGATTGCCTGCCAGCCAGTCGCAATGGCCGATCACGGCGTCGGACCCGCCGTCGCGCAGCAGGTCACGGGCACGGCGTCCCGCGTCATCGATCCACGCACCGCCGGGCACTCCGTCGAGATCTTCCGGACCCGGCCACAGTCCGTCCCCGCCGTGATCCCAGTTCGCCCAGGAAGGTGCCGGACCGAGCGCGGGCATCTCACCGGGCGCCGGAGCCAGCCGGATCAGCCACGCGAACGCCTCGGCGAAAGCCGTGGCCGCGTGCTCCGCGCTGGGGAGCGTGGCACCGCCAGGCACGTAAGCCTCCGCGGTGGCGACGTCGCCACCCAGCGGCGCGGCGCCGGTGAGCGGCCGGGGGCACGGATAGCCGGCCAGGAACAGGCGGCGCTGGACTTCCACACAGGCCGCTACCCTCGGCGAGTCCGGACGTATCTTGACCACGACCTCCCTGCCGTCGGCCAGCCGCAGCCCGATGACGGTGGACAGGAACCCGGATCTGAAGAGCTCGCCGGCCGGCGGGCTGCCCAGATGGTCCCTGCACCACTGGGCGAGGTGTCCAGGATCGACGTCGCGAGTGTGGGGTGACACCGGCACATCCTCACATGCGTTCGTGGTGTCCCTTGTGGACTATCGGTGACGTGCTGACGATGCCCGGTGGGCATGCCGAAGGGCCCGTCGCCGGTGTGGCTGGCGGGCTCCTCGGGGTTCAGCGGTGATGCAGGGTGTTGCGGCGGGGTTGTCGGAGCGGATCCCGGTACTGCGGCGGGATGAACTCCGGTAACCCATCGGCCGCCATCCGTACTTCCCAGTCACCGTGGTGGATCAGCCGGTGGTGGAATCCGCACAGCAGCACCAGATTCCGAAGATCCGTCGGCCCGCCGTCCACCCAGTGCTCAATATGGTGGGCGTGGCAATTCTTGGGTTTCCGATGACAGCCCGGGAACGCGCAGCCGCCGTCGCGGATATTCAGCGCCCGGCGTTGGCCGGGCGTGACGAAGCGTCTGAGTCGTCCCACGTCGAGGGGTTCTCCGGCGGCGCTCATCACCACTGGGAGCATCAGGCAGTCGCAGGCCGCCAGCCGGGCTTCCCGCGCGGTCATCGTGCCGACGAAGTCCAGGCAGGCGGTGCCGAGGCCGGATTTCAGCTCGTCGAGTCCGATGGTGACGTGCACGAGGGTGCGGTAGCCGCTGGTTCCGGGCTGGTCCGGGCACGCGATGGCTAGGTCGAGGAGTTCGGCCCAGGCGTCTCCCAGGCGTTCGCACTTCATCCGCAGGTCGGCTTGGCCGAATTCGTCGACCGGCCGTGGTTGGGCGTAGGCCTCGAGTGCGGCGGCGGTGCGGGCACCGGTCTCGTCATCGAGGAGGCCGGTGAGTTTCCAGAACCCGTCTTTGCGGCGTTCCAGTGTGATTTCGCGGCGTGGTTGTTTGGGTTCGGGGTCTTGGGGTTCGTTGCCGTCGGGGTCCAGCCAGCCCAGGAGGTTCGCCTCGGCCTTGGCGAGCTGCTGCGGACCGGCGGTCGGGGCCAACTCGGCGAGGATCTTCTCCGCGACCGCCCGATCCTCAACCGAGGTGTCGGCGGGGAGTCTCTTCAAGATCTCCAGAATCTGATCGATCCGCTCATCCCCGACCATTCCCTTGGCAGCGACCGCGGCGGTCGCAGGCGCGACCGGAGGAACCTCCGTGCCATCCAAAGCGCGGGTGGGGTTCAGGGCCACCGCCCGCTTCACCACCGCGCCCGCCTCGGCCCGCGACAACCCCGCCATCTCCGCGAACCAGCTCGCCGTACTGCCATGCCCGAACAAGTCTTTCGCGCCCCGAGACTCGACCTCCGCCAGAAACCGCCCCAACCCGGCGGTGGCCATCCTGATCACCTGCAACGACTGCAGCACGCCATGGGCAAGCTCCAGCTTGCCGGCACGCCACAGTTCTTGCGGCAACTCGGGAAGGAAGGTCTCGGACACACCTCCATAATACCCGACAAAATCGAACAGATGTTCGTAATTTTAAGCGACAAGCGAAACGCGCGAACAACACTGAAGGGTGAATTCGTCGCTTTGGTGATTCACCCTGAGCGAGCCTCGCAGTTAGTCGACTAAATGCGTGTGTTGGGGACGCGAAAAGCCGCGTAGGTGGGGTGGCGAGGCCTCCATGCCTGCTCTCAGGGCGGGCAAGGAGGCTCGCGCGGTCGCGGGGACTGCTCGACCTATCGCCGTTGGGGGTTGCGAAAGCCACTTTCGCAACCCCCAACGTTGCGAAAGTGGCTTTCGCAACCCCCGCCCTCGATAGCGCGAGGAACGCCGGGGGCGAGGCTCGGTGTCCGGAAGCGTGTCGGAACCAGGCCGACTCACCCCGGGCAAGACGCCCGAAGCACCGCATTTAGTCGGCTAATTGCGAAACGGACGGGCTCAAGCCGACCGGTCCGACGAAGAGTCACCGATCCGCGGGAAAGGGGCGGTGGAGAAGATGATCTCCACCGCCACCTCGAAGAACTCCGCGATCCGCAGGGCGAGGTAGAGGCTCGGGCTGTACTCGCCGCGTTCGAGGTAGCCGATGGTCTGGTAATGCACGCCCAGCGCATCGGCGAGTTCGCGGCGGGAGATGCCCCGTTCCGCCCGCAACATCGCGATCCGGTTGTAAACGACCTCGCTCATGAGCTAGCCAATTCGCTGCATCGCCTTTTCCCGTCGTGCCGCCACCGAGGACCCGGACTCGCGCCGCGCCATGCGCCGCAGGACGACCGGGGCCAGTGTCAATCCGATCACGGCCCACACCGACAGCACGCCGAGGGTCTCCCATGGCCGCCAGGACTGGCCGATCTCGATGACCACCGTCGAGTCCGGCAGCAGCGCCGACCGCATGCCGAGGCCGAGCCAGTACATCGGGAACACCTGCCCGAGGTACTGCAGCCACTCCGGCAGCGCGGTGATCGGGTAGAAGATCCCCGAGATCGCGCCGATACCCAGCGTCGGCAGCATGATCAGCCCGATGCTGCGCGCGTTCGTGGTCAGCGAGCCGAAGATCGCGCCGATCGGCATGGTGGCCAGCAGGCCGAGCGCCAGCACCCACAGCAGGCCCAGCCACGACGTCAGCCCGCCGGGCGCGATGCCGTCGAACAGGAACAGGCAGGGGACCAATACCAGCAGGATCCCGATGACCGTGTTGAAGGAGACCGTGACGACCTTGCCGACGAGGTAGCCGATCATGCCGTTCGGCGTGGCCTTGGCGCGCAGGAGTGTGCCGTCCTCGCGTTCGACGGCGAGGACGCCCGCCATCCCGAGCATGCCGCTGAACACGATCGACGCGCCCAGCACGCTCGGCACGGTGGCGGCGCCGAGCGAGAACTCGGTCCCCGGCAGCTTCGAGTCGCGCATGAAGAACATGACGACGATGAAGATCGCCGGGAAGAGGAAGGTGTTGAAGAGGTCTTCCCGGTTGGTCATCATCTGGCGGGCTTCGAGCCAGCCGCGCCGGACGCCCAGCCGGACACTGTGCTGAATCGTGTTCATCGCGCGCCCACCGCCTCGAGGGATTCGGCCTTGCGGACCAGGGTCATGTACGTGTCTTCGAGCGACGCCCGCCGGACCTCCAGATCGCCGATGGCGTCCCCGTGCTGTTTGAACAGTTCGTGGACGTACTTCGTCGATTCCGTGGTCGAGTGCACGAACCGCTGGCCGTCCAGCGTCCAGCGCACCTCGGCCTCGCCGGCGATCTGCCTGCTCAGCGCGTCGGCCGAACCGTCGGCGACGATGCGGCCGTGGTTCAGGATCAGGATCCGGTCCGCCAGTTTCTCGGCCTCGTCGAGGTCGTGCGTGGTCAGCAGGATCGTCGTGTCGTCATCATCGGTCAGCCGGTGCACGAGTTCGTGGAACTCGCGCCGCGCCTCCGGGTCCAGTCCGGCGGTCGGCTCGTCGAGGAACAGCAGTTCCGGGCGGCCGACGATGCCGATCGCGACGTCGAGACGCCGCCGCTGCCCGCCCGAGAGCATCCGGACCTTCTTGTCCGCGTGCTCGGTCAGGCCGACCGCGGCGACCAGTTCGTCCGGATCCCACGGCCGCTTGATGCGGTCCGTGGAGTACGGCGCGTAGTAGCCGCCCAGGTGCTCCAGCAGCTCACGCACGCGCCATTTCGCGTGGTCGCGCCAGGCCTGGAGGACGACCCCCAGCCGCGCCCTCCAGTTCTCGTCCGCGTGCGCCGGGTCGGCGCCCAGCACGCTGACCTCGCCCTCCGACCGCATCCGGAAGCCTTCGAGGATCTCGATCGTCGTGGTCTTGCCCGCGCCGTTCGGACCCAGCAGGCAGATCACCTCGCCGCGATGCGCGGTGAAGTCGACGCCGTGGAGGACGTCGTTCGTCCCGTACCGCATGCGGAGATCTTTGACGGAGATCATCACGTCGTGTGGATCTCTCATTTGGTCACCCCCATCTCAATGATGCGATCGAATGTAGCACACCTACTACATATGATCTGAGACATACTCTCGTCGGAATCGGCCATCTACAGTGAGCGCATGTCCACGAGCGCACGTGTCCGAGCCGACGCGTGCCCTGGTGTTTTCGCCACGCACGACGCGGCCGACGGTCCGCTCGCCCGGATCCGGCTGCCCGGCGGCGCCATCACCTCGGGCCAGTTCGAGGCGCTCGCCGACGCCGCCGACGACCTCGGGGACGGCGCCCTCCACCTGACCTCCCGCGGCAACGTCCAATTGCGTGGCGTCACCCGGCCGGGTCTCGCGGGCAGGCTCGCCGCGGCCGGGCTCCTGCCCTCGCCGTCGCACGAACGTGTCCGCAACATCCTCGCGTCGCCGCTCAGCGACACCGCGCAAAAGCTCGCCTCGGCGCTCGACGAAGCCCTGTGCGCGGTCCCCGAGCTGGCCGAACTCCCGGGACGCTTCCTCTTCGCCCTTGACGGCGGCCAGGGCGACGTCGCCGGCGAGGGCGCCGACGTCTGCTGGCGCGACGGAGCCGTGCTGCTCGCCGGCGAGGACACCGGCCTGCGGATCACCGCCGAGCACGCCGTCGAGACGCTGCTTTCGGTCGCGCGAGCGTTCCTCCGGACGCGAGGAACGGCTTGGCGGGTCAGCGAACTCGCCGACACCGCACCGCTGATCGATGGCATACCGGGGGAAACGACGGAGCCGCGGAAGTTCGAGGTGAATCCCGGCCTTCCGATCGGGCCGATCGGGGAGGCGACCGGGGTCGCCCCGGTCTTCGGCAGGCTCACCTCGGCTCAGGCGCGCAAGATCGCGAAGGCCGGGAACGCCGTGGTCACCCCGTGGCGGTCGATCCTGGTCCTCGGTCCCATGGAAGCGGAACCGGGGCTGATCACCGATCCGGGCGCGCCGTCGCTTGGGATCAGCGCCTGCGTCGGGCAACCCGGTTGCGCGAAGTCGCTCGCCGACGTGCGGGCCGACGCGGCGCGCGTCGGCCGGACCCCGAGGGTCCATTTCGCCGGGTGTGAACGACGATGCGGGAAGCCCGCGCACGAGCACGTCGACGTGCTCGCGACGGAGGACGGTTATCTGGTCGACGGGGCGTACGTCCCGGTCGGCAAGCTGGCGGCGACGTTGGCGGAGAGGGGAACAGCGTGATCGACTACATCCGGGACGGGGCCGAGATCTACCGGCATTCGTTCGCCACCATCCGTGAGGAGGCGGATCTCGCGATCCTCCCCGACGACGTCGCGGTGCTGGCCGTGCGGATGATCCACGCCTGCGGGATGGTCGACCTGGTCGACGACCTCCGCTACAGCCTGGACGTGGTGGAATCCGGCCGCGCCGCGCTCGAAGCGGGCGCGCCGATCCTGTGCGACGCCAACATGATCGCCTCCGGGGTGACCCGCAAACGTTTGCCCGCCGCCAACGAGGTGCTGTGCACGCTGTCCGACCCGAAGGTGCCGGGGCTGGCCGAGCGGATGGGCACCACCCGGTCCGCGGCCGCGCTGGAGCTGTGGCGCGACAAGCTGCCCGGTTCCGTGGTGGCGATCGGCAACGCGCCCACCGCGTTGTTCCGCCTGCTGGAACTGCTGGAAGAGGGCGTCGGCGCGCCGGCGGCGATCATCGGGGTCCCGGTGGGTTTCATCGGCGCCGCCGAGTCCAAAGTGGAGCTCGCGAAGCGGGCACCCGCCCCGTACCTGGTGGTGCACGGACGCCGCGGCGGCAGCGCGATGGCCGTCGCCGCGATCAACGCGATGGCGAGTGAGGTCGAATGAGCGGGCTCGGGAAACTCTGGGGTGTCGGGCTCGGACCCGGTGACCCGGAACTGATGACGGTCAAGGCGGCCCGCCTGATCGGCGAGGCCGACGTCATCGCCTATCACAGCGCGCGGCACGGCCGGAGCATCGCGCGTTCGGTCGCCGAGCCGTACCTGCGGGACGGCCAGATCGAGGAGAAGCTGGTCTACCCGGTCACCACCGAGACCACCGACCATCCCGGCGGCTACGAAGGCGCCATCGCCGACTTCTACGAGCTGAGCGCGAAACGGCTGGCCGAGCACCTCGACGCCGGCCGCGACGTGGTCGTGCTCTGCGAAGGCGACCCGTTCTTCTACGGCTCCTACATGTACATGCACGAACGGCTCGCCGACCGGTACGAGGCGACCGTGGTGCCCGGCGTGACGTCGGTCAGCGCGGCTTCCTCGGTACTCGGCCGCCCGCTGGTGCAGCGCGACGAGGTCCTCACCATCCTGCCCGGCACGCTGCCCGCGCCGGAACTCGCGCGGCGCCTGGCCGACACGCAGGCCGCGGCGGTGCTCAAACTCGGGCGCACGTTCGGCAACGTCCGCGAGGCGCTGGCCGAAGCCGGGAAGCTGGACGACGCCTTCTACGTCGAACGCGCGACCTGGCAGGCGCAGCGCGTCGAGCCGTTCGCCGACGTCGATCCGGATTCGGTGCCGTACTTCTCGCTGGCACTGCTGCCCAGCCCGGCCTACGCGTCCCGGCTCGCCGACGAACCCGAAGTCACCCGGAAGCAGGAAACGCACACCGGTGGCGAAGTCGTGGTCGTCGGCCTCGGTCCGGCCGGTCCCGGCTGGCTGACCCCAGAAGCGACCGAGGAACTGGCCGCGGCGGAGCACGTCGTCGGCTACGGCCCGTACGTCGCGCGAGTGCCGCAGCGCGCGGGCCAGCAGCGGCACGCGTCGGGCAACCGTGTCGAGGCCGAACGCGCCGTCGAAGCGCTCGAACTGGCCGCGAACGGCGCCAAGGTCGCCGTCGTCTCGTCGGGTGATCCCGGCGTGTTCGCGATGGCGTCGGCGGTGCTGGAGCAGGTCGCGGCCGGGCACGGCGCGGGCGCCCGGGTGCGGATCGTGCCCGGCGTGACCGCCGCGCAGGCGGCCGCGTCCCGGGTCGGCGCGCCGCTGGGCCACGACTACTGCGTGCTTTCGCTGTCCGACCGGCTCAAGCCGTGGGAGATCATCGAACGACGGCTGGACGCGGCGGGCGCGGCGGATCTCGTGCTCGCGCTGTACAACCCGGCGTCCCGCACGCGGACCACGCAGCTCGCGCAGGCCCGCGACGTCCTGCTCCGGCATCGCGCGCCGGAAACCCCGGTGGTCGTCGCCCGCGACGTCGGCGGGCCCGAGGAGGACGTCCGTGTGGTCACCCTCGGCACCCTCGATCCGGCCGGTGTCGACATGCGCTGCCTGCTGATCATCGGCTCGTCGAAGACGCGCGCCGAGAACGGCGTTGTCTGGACGCCCCGCACTTACGAGTGATCTCGCGTCTCGGCGTGGCCTGGCCCGCGTGACCGGACCGGTCACGCGGGCGCTGTGTGGATTTCTGGTCGTCCAACGCCCCAAAATCCACACAGTCGCGTCCTCGGGCGGACGCCCCCGCACTTACGAGTGATGTCCGAGGCCCGCGTTGCGGGCTTGGGCGAGCAGCACCTCCCGGTCGTCCGTGCCGGCCTTGGCGTGGATCGCCGAGACGACGTTGCGCACCGTCTTGGGCGCGAGCCCCAGCCGACGCGCGATGGCCGGGATCTCCAGCCCGTCCGCCAGGAGGCCGAGCACTTCGTGCTCGCGTGAGGTCAGCCGCGGGAACGCCCGCATCGGTTGCGACGCGGCCAGCAGGCCGTAAAGCCGGTCCGCGGCGCGCTCGCCGAACACCACCGCCCCCGCCGCCACCCCGCGGATGAACCGGACCAGGTCGTCGTGACCCGCGCTCCGCGACAGGACGCCGCGCGCGCCCGCGAGCATCGCGGCGACCACGAGCTCGCCGTCACCCGGTGGGGTCAGGACGAGGACGGCGGTCCCCGGCACGCGCGAAGCCACTTCGCGTGTCACGGCGAGCCCGTCCAGCGCGGGCGGGTGAACCGGGAGGACGAGGACGTCCGGACGAAGGGCCGTGGCGTGCCAGACCGCTTCGCGTTCGTCGGGGGTGTGGGCGACCACCTCGAGCTCCGGCGACACGGGCGGTTCGGGAACACCCGCGAAGACCACGCTCACCGCTTGGGTTCGAATCGGCACGCCATCGGTTGTAGCGCAGAACTTTTGTACAGTGTCGGACCGTTTTCGGTGAACAATGTCCAATCGGTAACGGTTCGACGATCAGGGGGGCCTGGTGCCGAGACGCGAGCGTCCGCTGGGGCCGGGCGACGACGTCGTCGTGAGCTTCGCGGCGGACCTTCGGCTGCTTCGCGAGAAGGCCGGAGGGCCGACGTACCGCGAGCTTTCGACCCGTGCGGGTTACTCGGCCGCCGCGCTCTCCGAAGCCGCCGGCGGACGGAAGCTGCCGGGGCTCGCGGTGACGACCGCGTACGTCACCGCGTGCGGCGGCGACGTCCCGGCATGGGAGGAGCGCTGGCGCACGGTCGCCGCCGGGCTCGCCGCGGCCGCGGGCGAACGCGACGAAACCGAACTGCCGTACCTGGGGCTGGCCGCGTTCCAGACGGCCGACGCCGCACGCTTCTTCGGCCGCGAGCGGCTGGTCGCCGAACTGGCAGGCAAGCTCGCGGAACGGCGGCTCGTCGGCGTCTTCGGCGCTTCGGGATCGGGGAAGTCGTCCGTCCTGAGGGCCGGGCTGGCGGCGTCGAGCGAACGTCCGGTCGTCCTCCGCACACCAGGCGCGCATCCGCTCGAAGAGGACCTCGACGCCGAGGGGCGGCTGCTGATCGTCGATCAGTTCGAGGAGGTCTACACGCTCTGCCGGGACCAGGCCGAACGCGAGAAATTCGTCGACGCTCTGCTCGCACTCTCCCGCGACGAGCACGGGACGCGGGTCGTCCTCGGTGTCCGCGCGGATTTCTACGGTCACCTCTGCCGTCACGCCGGTCTCGTCGAGGCGCTCACCGACGCTCAGGTGATGGTCGGCCCGATGACCGCCGACGAGCTCCGGACCGCGATCGTCGAACCCGCCGTCCGCGCGGGCTGCCGGGTCGAGGCGGCGCTGGTCACGACGCTCGTCGCCGACGCCACCGGCCAGCCCGCGATGCTCCCGCTGGTCTCGCACGCGTTGCTGGAGACCTGGCGGCGGCGCCAGGGGATCACGCTGACCAGCGCGGCCTACGAGGCGGCGGGCGGGATCCTCAACGCGATCGCGCAGACCGCCGAGGCCGTCTACACGGATCTGGAGCCGGACAGACAGCGCCTCGTGCGGCAGATCTTCCTTAGGCTGACCGCGCTCGGCGAAGGCACCGAAGACACGAAGCGCCGCCTCAACCGCCGCGAACTCGACGACGACCCGGCGACCACGGAGGTCCTCGAACGCCTCGCCGAGGCACGTCTGCTGGTCCTCGACCGTGACGGCGTCGAGATCGCCCACGAGGCGTTGATCCGCGGCTGGCCCCGGCTGCGCGACTGGCTCGCGGAGGACCGCGAAGGGCACCGGCTGCATCGCCAGCTCGCCGAAGCGACCGAGCTGTGGGAGTCGCTGGATCGCGACAAGGGCAGCCTGTACCGGGGCACGCGGCTGGGACGCGCGGCGGAATGGGCGGAACGGGAGCCCGGCGCGCTGAGCGCACGCGAGCGGCAGTTCCTCCAGGCCGGGCTGGACGCCGAAGCCGAGGAAACCGCTGTCGGCCGCAAACGGACGCGGAGGCTGCGAAGACTCGTCGCGCTCCTCGGCGTCCTGCTGCTCCTCGCGGGTGTCGCCGTCGGATACGCCGTCGATGCCGGGCGGACCGCCACCGATCAGCGGAACGTGGCACTCGCGCGCAAGGCCGTCGTCGACGCGAAGGCGTTGCGGGACTCGAACCCGGCGCTGTCCACGCAGCTCAGCCTCGCCGCGTACCGGCTCGCGCCGATCCAGGAGACCCATGACGGTCTGCTCGCGGCCATGGCGGCGCCGTTCCCCACCCGGATGGTCTTCGACCCCGGCGAGGTCACCGTCGCGCTGAGCGGTCAGCTCATGGTCACTTCGGACAACTACCGGGCGACGCAGGTGTGGTCGATCGCCGACACGCGGCATCCGGCGCTCCTGGCGACGCTGCCCGGATCGGAGGAGATCCGCGGGCCACTGGCGTTCAGCCGCGACGGGCGGGCGCTGGCGACCGCAACCCGGGATCACCGGGTCCGGTTGTGGGAGCTGACCGATCCGCGGAACCCGGTGCGGAAGGCGGACCTCACCGGGCACCGGAACACGTTGCTGTCCCTCGATTTCAGCCCGGACGGCCGCCGGCTCGCCACGGGTTCGGTCGACCGCACCGTCCTGCTCACCGACGTCAGGGACCTCGGCGCGCCGAAACCACTCGGCGGTATCCCGGCCCCCGAACTCGAACGCGCCGTGTTCAATCCCGACGGCACGATGCTCGCGGTCACGAGCACGAACTGGACGGCGGAGCTCTGGGACGTCACGGCGCCGTCCGCGCCACGGCGGCGCTCCGTCCTTTCCGGACACAAGGACCTCCAGCTGACCCCGGCGTGGAGCCCGGACGGGCGGCGGCTGCTCACCACCAGCTGGGACCGCACCGCGAAGCTCTGGGACGTCGCCGATCCGGCGGCGCCTCGGCCGCTTTCGACGCTGACCACCCCGGCCGTGGTCTGGGCGGCCGGGTTCAGCCCGAGCGGCAGGCTGGTGGTGACCGCGGGGGACGACCAGTCCGTGCGGCTCTGGGACGTCACGGGGCCGGCGAAGGAACTGCCACCCCTTTCGGGGCATACGAACGCCATCTGGTGGACCGCGTTCTCCCCGGACGGGAAGACCATCGTCTCCGCCAGCGCTGACCGCACTGTGCGGCTGCAGGACGTCGGTGAACTGGCGCTGGCTTCGAGCGTGGGCTGGAACGCCGGCGCGTTCACCGAACAGGGGCGGATCCTCGTCACCGCGGGGGACGACGCGCGGCTCTGGGCGATGGACGATCTCCGTGCGCCGAGACAGCTCTCGAAACTTCCCGGCCCGGCCACCGTCACCGCCGTCGCGCTGAGCCCGGACCGGCGAAGCCTCGCGCTGGCCGCGCACGCCGGCGCCGGTGTCGGCGGGACGTTCGTGCTCCAGCGCTGGGACATCGCCGATCCGGTGGCGCCGCGGCTGCTGGCGTCGACCGAGGTGAAGCCCACGTACTCGCTCGCGTTCAGTCCCGACGGGAAGACCTTCGCCTCCGGCCACGACGACGGTCCGGTGCAGCTCTGGGACGTCGGTGATCCCGGCCGGTTCGCCGAACCGCGGGTCCTGCCGGTCGGGGACGGCACCGTGTGGTCGCTCGCGTTCACCCCGGACGGGCGGACGCTCGTGGCTGCCCAAGGGCCGGATTCGTCCGCGGTGACCCTGTGGGACGTCACCGATCCCCGGCGCCCGGGGCTGGCGTCGACGCTGAAGCCCGACGCCGGGGCCGTGTTCAAGGCGGCCGTCAGCCCGGACGGCCGCACGGTGGCCGCGGGCAGCAGTGACCGGAACGTCTACCTGTGGGACATCGCGGATCGCGCGCACCCCGTACGGCTGGCGAAACTGGGCGGCAATCCCGAAGGCGTCGGGCATATCGCGTTCGGGCCGTCCGGCCGGGAGCTGGCGGCTTCGGCGTTCCGGACGGTGCGCGTCTGGGATATCGCCGATCCGCGGAAACCGGTGGAGAAGGCGCAGCTCACCGGGTTCGCGGCGACGGTCAACTCACTGGTGTACCGGGACGACGGGCATACGCTCGCCATCGGGAGCAGCGGCGTCCAGCTGTGGCAGACGAACACGGACCGCGTGAGCGAGGAGATCTGCGCCCTGGCGACGCCGAGGATCACGCGGGAGGAGTGGGAGCGGTATTTCCCGGGGCTCGACTACGCGCCGCCGTGCGGATGAGGGGGCTGCCCGGTCGTCGCGTGTCGCGAAAGCCACTTTCGGGACGTCAGGTGTCTCGAAAGTGGCTTTCGCGACACGCGATGGGTCCCGAGTCTCGGCAAAGGAACGCCGCCGACTTACGTGGACCATGGCCCGACAAGGCCGAGAAAGAGACGGAGTAACTCCCTCCGTAATAAACATATAGCGCATGGGGGGACTTGCCACAAGACCCCGGTGATGCCTCAGACTCACTCGCCGTAGCCGAAACCTGGCGAAATGGGAGTCTGTGTCAACTCAGGGTCATGAAGAAGAGCTGCGGTCCGAACGCGAATACGTCGCCGGGCTCTACACGCGCCTGGACGCCGAACGCGCGCGGGTGAAGGGGGAGTTCCAGTCGGCGCTGGGCGGGACCGGCGGGACGGCCATGGAACGCGACGTCGAGGTGCGCGCGCTGGCCAGGGAGTCGCGGCGGCTGGACGTCGTCGACAACGGTCTGTGCTTCGGCAGGCTGGACAGTCTCACGGGGGAAGCCTCGTACATCGGCCGCATCGGGCTCTTCGACGAGGAGAACGACTACGAACCGGTGCTGCTCGACTGGCGGGCACCGGCGGCGCGCCCGTTCTACACCGCGACCGCCGCGACGCCGGAGAAGATGCGCCGTCGCCGTCAGTTCCACACGCACGGGCGTGAGCTGCTCGGCTTCACCGACGAGGTGTTCGGCCGTCCCGGCGGCGACGCGGAGGGCGACGCGGCGCTGCTCGCGGCCGTCAACGCGCCGCGCGGCGAGGGGATGCGGGACATCGTCGCGACGATCCAATCCGAACAGGACGAGATCATCCGACACGAACATCCCGGGGTGCTGGTGATCGAGGGCGGGCCGGGCACCGGGAAGACCGTGGTGGCGCTGCACCGCGTCGCCTACCTGCTCTACACCCAGCGCGAGCGGATGGAACGCCACGGCGTGCTCGTAGTGGGTCCGAATCCGGCGTTCCTGCACCACATCGGCCGGGTCCTGCCGTCGCTGGGCGAGACCGACGTGGTGTTCATGACGACCGGCGATTTCGTTCCCGGCAAGCATGTCACCGCCGAGGACGGCCCCGAAGCCACCCGGCTCAAGGGTTCGCTGAAGATGCTGGACGTCCTCAAGGCCGCCGTCGCCGATCGCCAGCGGCTGCCGGAGGAGCCGGTGCTGATCGACCTAGCCGACGTCACCGTGCGGATCGACGCCGAGACCGCGGAATGGGCCAGGGACGAGGCGCGCAAGAGCGGGCTGCCGCACAACGAGGCGCGCGGGACGTTCACCGACATCGTCACCTACGTCCTGACCGAGCGGGCGATCGCCCGGATCGGCCGAGGCTGGCTCAGCCGGGACGACCGCGACGAATGGGAGCGGCTGCGGAAGGACCTGCTCAAGGAACTGGCGGAGAGCGAGACGTTCACAACCGCCCTCGACGAACTCTGGCCGATTCTGACGCCCGAAAGCCTGCTGGGCTCCCTGCTCTCGTCCCCGGAGCGGCTTCGCGCGGCCGGCGCCGACCAGGCGTTGCTGCGTGCCGAAGGGGAAGCCTGGACGGTGTCGGACATGCCGCTGCTCGACGAACTCGTCGACCTGCTCGGCCGTGACAAGACGGCGGACGCGGCGGCGGAGAAGGCGCTCGCGCGGGAGAAGAAGGCCGAAGCCGAGTACGCCGAAGGTGTGCTCGACACGATGAAACTCGACCGCGAGGAGATGGACGAGGACGTCATGCTGTCGGCTGAGAACCTCCTCTTCGCCGACGAACTCGCCGACCGGTTCGTGGAGCACGACACGCGCAGCCTTGTCGAACGCGCCTCCGCCGACCGGGACTGGACGTACCGGCATGTCGTGGTCGACGAGGCGCAGGAACTGTCCGAAATGGACTGGCGGGTGCTGATGCGGCGTTGTCCCAACCGGTCGTTCACCGTCGTCGGGGATCTGGCGCAGCGCCGGTCCGAGGCCGGGGCGCGGTCGTGGGACGCGATGCTGAAGCCGTACGTGCCGGGCCGGTGGGTCTACCGGTCGCTGACGGTGAACTACCGCACCCCGGCGGAGATCATGGCCGTCGCCGCGTCGGTGCTCGCCGAGTTCGCGCCCGAGGTCCGGGCGCCGGAATCGGTCCGGTCCAACGGGGTCCGGCCGTGGGCGCGGCAGGTCTCCGGGGAATCCCTCGCCGGTGCCATCGAGGAGTTCGTCAAAGACGAAGCCGGGCGTGAAGGAACCAGCGTCGTGATCGGCCCGCCCGGAGTGCCGGGCACGGTGCCCGCGTCGGAGACGAAGGGGCTCGAGTTCGACGCGGTCCTCGTCGTGGACCCGGAGCGGATCCTGGCCGACGGCCCGCGCGGTGCGGCTGAGCTCTACGTCGCGCTCACGCGTGCTACGCAGCGCCTCGGCGTCCTGCACGAAGGCCCGCTCCCGCCCGCACTGGCGGGCCTGAACTCGTAACTCGCGTGATCAGAGACCGCACTCGCGTGATTGGAGGCGTAACTCACGAGTTACGCCTTCAATCACGTGAGTTACGGGTTCAAGCACGCGAGTGACGACTCAGCGCGTCGGGTCCTTGCCGTTCGGCTGCCGCGGACCCGGACCCGGCGACCACCAGCCGGGGACGACCTTCTCGCCGTGGACGATCGTCGGCGCGATCCCCTCGGTGAACGGCTCGACCTGCAACAGCTGCCCCCAGGACTGGCTCGGCTGGCCGATCAGGTAGCTGGGCACCTCGGGTTCGGCCGCGACCTCTTCGAGCCAGCCGATCGGGCCGCCGTTGGTACTGGACGCCCAGTTCGCCTCGTCGGCGACGGTGCCGGGGGTGATCCGGTAGTCGGGCATCTTCGAGATGCCGTCGTGCGAGGTCACCGGCTGCACGCACGGGTAGACGAACGACGCCGGCCAGTCGACGTACACCTGCTTTCCCGCGATCTTCTCGGTCAGCGTGGTGAACGTCGGCACGCGCGGCGCGGACGCGGCGATCCAGCCGTCCTCGGTGAGGTCGTTGTCGACGATGTTGATCCGCACGGACGTCGTCTCGGGGGGAAGGTCGCGCAGGTTGATCCGGGTGTCGTTCCAGCCGTTGGTCCCGGCGCCCGGCGGCAGCACGAACTGGCTGCGGACGACCTTCACGCCTTCGCCGGTGTTCACGCCGTAGTCGAGGCTGACCGACGTCGGCCGCCGGGCCGCGCCCGCGGTGGCGACCACGATCTGGCCGTCGGCGGGCTTCTCGGACAGGGCATACCAGTCGCTGCGCAGACGTCCGGCCCGCGTCTCGGGGTCGAGGAAGCTGCTCCACATCGGGACTTCGTCGGGTTTGAACCCGTGCGGCGGCTCGGCCAGCGGATCCTTGTCGTCGATCGCGCGGGTGTGGAACCCGGTCTGCACGCGGCCGTTGTCCTGTTCGGGATCGGGCAGCGGCGGCGGGGTCTGCCCGGCGGGCGGCTCTTCCTTCTTCACCGGCACCGTCCGCTGTTCGGGCTGGGTGCGCAGGATGCTGGTCGCGGCGTCGCGTTCCACCATCACGTGGTCGGAGAGGTTGCAGCTCTTGCCGAACAGATGCCCGAAGTTCGCGGCGCCGAGGCTGTAGGACCCCGACTGGTTGTGGATCGCCCACGCCATGCTGACGAATTCGCCCGTGGCCATCAGACCGCAGACGACCACCAGCGAGAGTGAACCGAGCCGCAGCGACCGGCTCCGTCCTTCCTGTGGCCCCGCCTGCAGGCCGGGCCGGTGTGCGCGGACGTTCTCCACGAACGCGTACACCCCGGAGATCGCGGCCGCGACCAGCAGGATCGTCGACAGCTGGATCCCGCCGATCGACGGCGCCACCGCCGTCCACTGCACGCCGAGTTTCGAGACGAACCAGTACGAGTTGGGCCCGGTCGCGGCCAGCGCGCCGACCACGAGCAGCCCGGCGAGGAACGCGGCGCGGTTGCGCCTGGACCTCAGCACCGTCGAACTGGTCGCCAGCGCGGTCAAGGCCGCCATCGCCGCGCCGACCGCGGCGAACGCGCCGAAGTGGTGCGTCCACTTGGTCGGGGTCAGCGCCAGCAGCAGGAAGAACAGCGCGACCGTGCCGATCAGGCGGCGGCTGGGGCCGAGCGCGGCGCCGGGGATCCGGCCGCGGCGCAGCAGCACCACCAGGCAGGTCCCGGTGCACAGCAGCACCAGCAGCACGGGGAACCGGCGTGGTACGGAGCCGTCCGGCAGGCTTTCGAATAGCAGCTGGTAGCGCGCGAGTTCCTGGAACCACGACAGATTCGGGCCGACCAGGGTGCGGATCCGGGTCGCCTCCTGCACGGTGGCGAAGGTCTGGTCGGCGAACACCACGACCAGCACCAGCAGCCCGGCGGCCAGCACCGGCGCGAGCACCGGGAGCCAGCCGTTCTCGGCGCGCTGGCGGACCAGTTTGTACAGCGGGCGCGCGGCGACCAGGAACGGCGCGACCGCGATCAGCCCGGTCGGCGTCGCGGCCAGGGTGAAGCCGGCGGCGGTCAGGCCGAGGCACAACGGCAGCAGGCGGCGGGTCACCAGCGCGCGCTCGACGGCGCAGATCGCCAGCAGCGAGCCCAGCGCGGCGACCGGTTCGGGCCGGACACCGTTGTTGAACGGCATCCACCAGACCAGGAACACCGCGGCGGCGGCCCAGCCGGCGGCGCGGCTCGTGCGGACCTGCGTGCCAAGGCGCGGCATGACCTCGCGGCTGATCAGCAGCCAGCTCAGCACGCCGAGCAGGAACGACGGGAGCCGGATCCACGGCGGCACCGTGCTGACGTGCGCCATCAGCTGGTACACGTGGTAGAACCAGCCGAACGGCGCTTCGGCGACGCCGAACCAGCGGTGGTAGTTCGTGAGGTAGCCGGTCTCTTCGGCCACTCTCGACATCGTGAGGATGTAGCCGTCGTCGGAGGTGACCGGGCCGATGAAGACCCATGCGCCGAGCGCGATGATCACCGTGGCGTCGCGGGCGGTCAGGCGCCACCAGCCGACCGGCGCCCAGCGCGGCGCGCGGCGGGCGAACCCGGAGTCCATCCGCCACACCGCGATCAGGCAGCCGATGAACGACAGCGCCGCGATGACGCCGATGATCCACTTCCACACCGTCGGCGAGGTCTGGTAGCGGGTGTCCGGGACGACCGAGACGTGCAGTCCGGCGATCGGGTCCTTGCCCGCGTTGATCGACGAGTAGATCCCGACCAGCCGCGGCCGGACGTCGCCCTCGGCGTGGAATACCACGGTCTTGGCGACGGTCAGCGTCATCTGGTTCGCGTCCGCCGACAACTTGACGTCGCAGTTGTTCTCCGGCAGCGGCTGCTGCACGATCTGCTGACCCTGGCTGGAGGCGAGCAGCACGCCGTTGTCGATGCGCAGCTGCAGGCCGACGCCCTTGCCCGCGCGCGGGTCGGTGCGGCCGTCGGGCACGGTGGAGAACAACAGCGCCTGGCCCTGCGAACGCGCGTCCAGCGACCGGACGGTCGTGCACGGCAGATCGACGCGCAGGTCCTGCGCCCAGTACCCGGTCAAGGGCGCGTTGACGGAGCGGGTGTCGCCGCCCGTTGGCCAGACGACCTCCGCTGTGTCCTGCACCACCGGCAGGAAGGGGAAAGCCAACGCGCACAAGGCGGACAGCAACCCCAGCGTGACAGCGATCAGACGCATCGGCGCAACGCTAACGGGTCTGCTCCGAACGGCTTACGCAGGGCTGCCCTTCGCCGTGCCGCTCAACCAGGTTAGGGCGTCCTGGACTGTCGTTACGCTGGCCGTTTCCGGCCGCGACGGCCGTCGGACGACGACCACCGGAACGCCGAGCCCGCGGGCGGCCGTGAGCTTCGCCGCGGTCATCTCGCCGCCGCTGTCCTTGGTGACGAGGACCTCGATGCCGTGCCGCCGCATGAGCGCGCGTTCCTTCTCCACCGTGTACGGCCCGCGGTCCAGCAGGATCTCGTGACGCCGGGGGAGCGGCACCTCGGGCGGGTCGACGCAGCGGATCAGGAACCAGAGATCCAGCCCGGCGAAGGCGGTGAGCCCTTGCCGTCCGCTGGTCAGGAACACGCGGTCGCCGAGCGACGGGAGCAGCCGCGCGGCGTGGTCGAGGTCGTCGGCCCAGTGCCAGGTGTCCCCGGGCCGTTCGGTCCAGCCGGGCCGGGCGAGCCTGAGCAGGGGGGTGCCCGTTTCCCGCGCCGCGATGGCCGCGTTCGAGCCGATGCGTTCGGCGAAGGGATGCGTGGCGTCGATCACCGCGTCGACGTCGTTCTCGGTCAGCCAGCGTGCGAGACCTTCCGGGCCGCCGAAGCCGCCGACGCGGACTTCGCCCTCAGGCAGCTTCGGGCGCGCGACGCGGCCCGCGAGCGACGACACGACGTGCTCGCCGCGCGCCACCAGTTCCTTCGCGAGCTCGCGTGCTTCGCCGGTACCGCCCAGGATGAGCAGCGTCATCGCGCCACAGCGGCCCGCCACCGCTCCAGCGTGCGCAGGTTGGCGAGCGTCTCCGCCCAGGTGAGTTCGGGCGCCTGCCGGTCTTCGAGGTGTGTGGCGACGTGGTCGGCCTCGCGAGCGAAGAGGCCTTGAGTCGCTTCGACTTCGATCACCTCGGGCTCGCCACCTTCGGGCGTGAGGATGATCTGCGAGGTCTTGGGCTTGCGCATTTCGTGGATCCACGCCGGTTTCGGCACGTACAGCTGCCCTTCGGAGCCGTACACGCGGATGTGGTCGTCCTGCGTGAGCAGGAAGCCGCAGGCCAGCTGCGCGAGGATCCCGCCCGGCAGCCGCAGGAGCCCGAACGCGACCTCGTCGACGCCGTTCTCGTCGAGTCGCGCCATCCCGAGCACCTCGTCGGGCTCGACGACGTCCTGCCCGGTCGCCGCCTGCGAGACCAGCCGCGCGAGTGACGTGCAGTAACAGCCGACGTCGAAGATCCCGCCGCCGCCCAGCGCGGGATCGGTGAGCCGGGGCACGGCGAAGTTGTAGCTGAAGGTGACGTCCACGGCGCGGACCTCGCCGATGGCGCCGCAGGAGATCAGCTCGGCCAGCCGCCGGATCTGCGGATGCAGCCGGTACATGAACGCCTCCATGAGGAAGACGTCGTTGGCGCGGGCGGCGTCGATGACCTTCTCCGCCTCGGCGACCGACATGGTCAGCGGTTTCTCGCACAGGATGTGCTTGCCGGCTTCGGCCGCGCGGATCGCCCATTCACCGTGCAGGGGATGCGGTGTCGAGATGTAGATCGCGTCGACGCCGGGATCGGCGAGCAGGTCTTCGTAGGCGCCATAGCATTTCGGGATCTCGAAGCGGCTCGCGAACTCGGCCGCCCGGTCACCGGATCGCGCGGCGACGGCTTCGAGGACACCGTGTCTGCTCTCTTCGACGCCCGCCGCGAACTCGGCGGCGATGGTCCCGGCGGCCAGCAGGCCCCAGCGCACGTTCTTCACAGCGACTCCGGTTGGTTGGCGCGATCGCGGGTGGCCGAGTACAGGAAACTGTCGGGAAATCCTTCCGCGGCAAGGACTTTCCCGACGAAGATCATCGCCGCGCGGCTGATCCCGGCCTCCCGGGACTGCGCCGCGATGGTGCCGAGCGTGCCGCGCAACACCTGCTCACCCGGCTGGCTCGCCAGCGCGACCACCGCGGCCGGGCAGTCGTCGGGGTAGAACGGCCGCAGTTCGTCGACTACCTGCTCGATGCGGTTGATCGCCAGATGAAGTGCGAGCGTGGTGCCGGTGCGCGCGAAATTCGCCAGGGTTTCCCCTGGCGGCATGGCGGTCGACCGGGCCTGCGCGCGCGTGATGACCAGGCTTTGTCCGACCTCGGGCACCGTCAGTTCGCGGTTGAGCAGCGCGGCGGCGGCGGCGAACGCGGGCACACCCGGCGTGACGTCGTAGGGAACGCCGGCCGCGTCGAGGCGGCGCATCTGCTCGGCGACCGCGCTGTAGATCGACGGATCGCCGGAACAGAGCCGCGCGATCTCATGACCCTTGCCGTGAGCCTCGACCATGCGCTCGACGATCGCGGGGAGGTCGAGGTTCGCGGTGTCGACGAGCACCGCGTCGTCCGGGCAGTAGGCGAGCAGGTCCGTGGGTGTCATGCTGCCGGGGTACAGGCAGGTTTCGCAGCGGCCGAGCAGGTCACGGCCTCGCACGGTGATGAGGTCGGCGGCGCCGGGTCCGGCTCCGATGAAGTGCACTGTCAAGGTTTGCTCCACTGCGTCACGGCCCGCGCCGGGGTCCAGCCGGTGAATCCGCCCAGCGGTGCGGCCTGTTCGACGGCGACGCGGATCAGCTCCCCGCCGTGCTCGCCGTACGCGCGGGCCAGCGCCTGTTCGGATTCGAGGGTCACGCCGTGCGCGACGATCCGCGCGCCGGTCGCCAGGCAGGCGTCCAGGACGCCGGGCACGGTCAGCCCGCCGCCGAGGAAGATGGCGTGCGGCTTGGTCAGCCCTTCGAGGGCGTCCGGCGCCGCGCCGATCACCACGTCGAGTTCCGGGACGCCGAGCGCGTGCGCGTTCCGGGTGATCCTGGCGGCCCGCTCCGGTGACCGCTCGATCGCGATCGCCCGGTTCAGCGGATGCACGCGGGACCACTCGATGCCGACGCTGCCCGCGCCCGCGCCGACGTCCCACAGCAGTTCGCCGGGTGTCGGCGCGAGCCTGGCCAGCGCGGACGCGCGGAGGTCGCGTTTGGTGAGCTGGCCGTCGTGCTCGAAGACGTCGTCGGGGAGGCCGGTCAGCGGCAGCGCTGGCCCATCGGCCTCGATGGCGAACACGGTCAGCGTGCCGGGGCCGACCCGCTCGTCCGGGCCGCCGAGGTCGGAGAGAGCGGTGACGCGGCTCTTGCCGTAACCGCGGGCTTTGAGCAGGTCAAGGAGGTCTTCGGCGTTCGCGCCGAGGACGAGGATCTTCCGCCCGGGCGCCAGTACGCGGCTCACCCGGCTGATCGCGCGGCCGACGACGGTGACCACTTCGGTCTCCTCCGCCGACCAGCCGAGCTTCGCGCGGGCGAGCGTCACCGAGGAGAGCGCGGGCAGGACCTCGACGTCGTAACCGCGCTGGATCAGCGTCGTACCGATGCCGGACAGCAGGGGATCACCGCTGGCCAGGACGCAGACGCGGCCTTCCCGCTCGGCGAGGAAGGCGTCCAGGCCGGGCAGGAGCGGGCTGGGCCAGGGCTCGCTTTTCATCCCGGCCGGCAGGTACGCGAGCTGTCTCGGCGAGCCCACGACCACGTCGGCGCCGAGCAGCGCCTCCTTGGCCCGCTCGGACAGGCCGGGCCAGCCGTCGGCCCCGATCCCGACGACCGTCAGGGGTGATTTTTCGCGCACCTCGGTCACGCTAGACGACGGATTTCCTATGCGATGATCGGCCGGAGGTCGTCGACGACAGGAGAGCTGTGAAGCCGTACCCGTTCACCGCCGTTGTGGGGATGCCGGACCTGCGCCTGGCGCTGGTGCTTTCCTCGATCTCACCCGCCGTCGGCGGGGTGCTGGTGCGCGGGGAGAAGGGCACGGCGAAGTCGACGATGGTGCGCGCGCTGGCCGGTCTGCTGCCCGGCGTCGACGTGGTGGACGCGTGCCGGTTCTCCTGTGACCCCGTCGAACCCGACCCGGCCTGCCCCGATGGGCCGCACGCCGAAGGCTCGCCCGCGCATCGCCGTCCCGCGCGGCTCGTGGAGCTGCCGGTCGGCGCGGCGGAAGACCGCGTGATCGGTTCGCTGAACCTGGAACGCGCGCTCGCGGACGGCGTCACCGACTTCCAGCCCGGTCTGCTCGCGGCCGCGCATCGCGGGCTGCTGTACGTGGACGAGGTCAACCTCCTGCACGACCACCTGGTCGACACGCTGCTCGACGCCGCCGCCATGGGGCGCGCGACCGTCGAGCGCGAGGGGGTCTCGGTGTCGCACGCGGCCCGGTTCGTCCTGATCGGCACGATGAACCCCGAGGAAGGCGAGCTGCGGCCGCAGCTGCTGGACCGCTTCGGGCTCACCGTCGAGGTCGCGTCGAGCCGCGATCCCGAACTGCGGGTCGAGGTCGTCCGCCGCCGTCTCGCCTACGAGGCGGATCCCGACGGATTCGCCGGCCAGTACGCCGCGGCCGACGCCGAACTCGCCGCGGACATCGAGGCGGCACAACGACTTCTGCCGTCGGTCAAACTGCCAGACGACGCGCTGCGGCAGATCGCCGAGGTCTGCGCGTCCTTCGAGGTCGACGGGATGCGCGCGGATATCGTGACCGCGCGGACCGCGGTCGCGCACGCCGCCTGGGCCGGGCGCACCGAGGTGACCACCGACGACGTCCGGGTCGCGGCCCGGCTCGCGCTGCCGCACCGGCGTCGCCGCAATCCCTTCGACGCGCCCGGGATCTCCGAGGAGCAACTGGAGCAGGCGTTGCAGGACGCCGAACCCGAAGGCCCCGGTCCCGACGACGACGGCCCCGGTTCCGGTACCCCTCCCGAAGGCGGTGAGGCTCCGCCGTCGGAGGGCGGAAGCCAGGAGCCGTCAAGCGGCGGGAGTGGCGGCGACCAGAAGCCGGTCGGCGCCGGGGAAGCCTTCCGTGCCAGGCGTTTCGAGGTGAAGGGCACCGGTGAGGGCGCCGCCGGACGGCGGTCGAGGGCGATCACCGACAACGGGCGGACCATCGGCGTCCAGCCCGCCGGAACCAAGGACGGCCATCCGCATCTGCTCGCGACCGTGCGCGCGGCCGCGCCGCACCAGCGGTCCCGCGGCCGCAGTGGCGCCGGGCTCATGGTGCGGCCGCAGGATCTCCGGTTCGCGCGGCGGGAAGGGCGCGAGGGCAACCTGGTGCTGTTCTGCGTCGACGCGTCCGGCTCGATGGGCGCGCGGCAGCGGATGCGCGAGGTCAAGACCGCCGTGCTGTCGCTACTGCTCGACGCCTACCAGCGTCGGGACAAGGTGGGCCTGGTGACCTTCCGCGCTTCCGGCGCCGAACTCGCGCTCCCGCCGACGATCAGCGTGGACGCCGCGGCGTCCCGTTTGGACGGTCTCGCGACCGGCGGCCGCACGCCGCTGGCCGAAGGACTCCTTGAGGCGGCGCGGGTTCTGCGGATCGAAGCGGTCCGCGATCCGCTGCGGCGTCCGCTGCTCGTCGTCGTCACCGACGGCCGCGCGACCAGCGGCGCCGATGCCGTCCAGCGCGCGCGGCAGGCGGCCGGGTTGCTGGCCGGGAACGTGACCTCGATCGTGATGGACTGCGAGAGCGGGAAAATGCGGCTCGGGCTCGCCGCCGAACTGGCGGAACACCTTGGCGCGGAACACGTTCCGGTCGCCGAGGTCGCCGCCGACACCCTCGCGGGCGCCGTCCGCACTCGGCTCTCGGGAAGGGCGGCGTAATGCCACAGGGCAAACCGGAAACGGTGCCGAACGACGGCCTCACCACCCGCCAGCGCCGCAACCGCCCGCTGCTCGCCGTGCACACCGGCGAGATGAAGGGCAAATCCACGGCCGCGTTCGGGATGGCGCTGCGCGCGTGGAACCAGGGCTGGTCAATCGGCGTGTTCCAGTTCGTCAAGTCGGCGAAATGGCGCGTCGGCGAGGAAGCCGCGTTCCGCGCGCTCGGCAAGCTGCACGAAGACACCGGTCAGGGTGGCGCGGTCGAATGGCACAAGATGGGCGAAGGCTGGAGCTGGGCGCGCAAGTCCGGTTCCGAAGAGGACCACGCCGAGAACGCGCGTGAGGGCTGGGCCGAGATCAAACGCCGTCTCGCCGCCGAGACCCACGACTTCTACGTCCTCGACGAGTTCAGCTACCTGCTCAAATGGGGCTGGCTCGAAGTGGACGACGTCGTCTCGACGCTGACGGAGCGCCCCGGCCACCAGCACGTGGTGATCACCGGCCGGTACGCGCCGCCGGAGCTGATCGAGGCGGCGGACCTGGTCACCGAGATGACGAAGGTCAAGCATCCGATGGACTCGGGGCAAAAGGGCCAGCGAGGCATCGAATGGTGAACCGCGTGGTCATCGCCGCGCCCGGCTCCGGGCACGGCAAGACCACGATCGCCGCGGGCCTGATGGCGGCGTTGCGGGCGCGGGGGCTGACGGTGTCCGGGCACAAGGTCGGCCCCGACTTCATCGACCCGAGCTACCACTCCCTCGCCACCGGGCGGCCGCCGCGCAACCTCGACCCGTTCCTCCAGGGCGAGGATCGGCTGATCCCGTTGCTGCGGCACGGTTCCGCCGGTGCCGACATCGCGGTCATCGAAGGCGTGATGGGCCTGTTCGACGGGGCGCTCGGCACCGAGGGATACGCGTCGACGGCGCATGTCGCGCGGCTGCTGGACGCGCCGGTGGTGCTCGTGGTGGACGCCTCGGCCGCGTCGCGCAGTGTCGCCGCGACCGTGCTCGGGTTCGCGCAGTACGACACGCGCGTCCGGCTGGCCGGGGTCATCCTGAACAAGCTGGGCTCACAGCGGCACGCGGACGAGATCGTCACCGCGCTGGAGGCGACCGGTGTCCCGCTGCTGGGAACGCTGTACCGCAACGAAGAGATCCACGCGCCCAGCCGGCACCTCGGCCTGGTCCCGGCGGCGGAACGGGCGAGCGAGTCGGCGCGGCTGCTGCCGGAGCTGGCGGCCTGGATCAGCGAGGGCGTGGACCTCGGCGCGATCGTGCAGGTCGCGCGATCGGCTTCGCGGCTTTCGGGGGATCCCTGGCGGCCTCCGTTCGCCCATGACGGCCGCCGTACGGTGGTCGCCGCCGCGGCGGGTCCAGCATTCACCTTCCGCTACACCGAGGCCGTCGAACTGCTCGCCGCCGCCGGTGTCGACGTCGTCGACGTGGATCCTTTGCAGGACAAGGAACTTCCCGAGAGCTGCGCCGGGCTGTACTTCGGTGGCGGCTTTCCCGAGGTGCACGCCGAGGAGCTGTCGGCGAACGTCCCGCTGCGGACCGCGGTGGCGCGGGCCGTCGGTGACGGAATGCCTGTCGTGGCGGAATGCGCCGGGCTGCTGTACCTGTGCCAGGACATCGACGGCACGCCGATGACCGGTGTCCTCGACGCATCGGCCACCATGACGAAACGCGGGAAACTCGGCTACCGCAAGGCTTTCGCGCCCGCGGACAGCGTGCTCGCCGTCGCGGGCCAGCGCGTCACCGGGCACGAATTCCACCGCACGATCCTCGAACCCGGCAGCGGCCCGACCCCCGCCTGGGGCTGGGACCGCACGCCCGACGGCTTCGCGTCGGCGTCGCTGCACGCGTCGTACCTGCACGTCCATTGGGCGGGCTACCCCGAACTCGCCGAACGGTTCGCCGCCGCGGTGCACGCCCATGGCTGACTACGACCTCTGGCACCACGGTGATCGCGAGGTCGGTGAAGGTCTCGTCGATCTGGCGGTCAACGTCCGCCTTCCGGCGCCGCCCGCTTGGCTGCGCGCCGAACTGGCGGCGGCCCTGGACGACCTGGCGGCCTATCCGGACGTCACCGCCGCCACGGCCGCGGTCGCCGCCCGGCATTCGCTGCCGGAGTCCCAGGTGCTGGTGACCTCCGGCGCGGCCGAGGCCTTCACGTTGCTGGCCACGGCTTTGCGGCCGTCACACGCCGTCGTCGTGCACCCGCAGTTCACCGAACCCGAGGCCGCTCTGCGCGCGGCTGGCCATCCCGTGCACCGGGTGCTGCTGTCCCCCGACGACGGTTTCCGGCTGGGCGGCGTTCCGGAAGAAGCCGATCTGGTCTTCGTCGGGAACCCCACGAACCCGACGTCCGTGTTGCACCCGGCCGCGGACCTGCTCGCGCTGGGGCGCCCGGGGCGCCTGGTCGGCGTCGACGAGGCCTTCCTCGACGCCGTCCCCGGCGAGACCGAAAGCGTTGCCGGACAACCTGGTTTCGTCGTGCTCCGCAGCCTGACGAAGACCTGGGGGATCGCCGGCCTGCGTGCGGGGTATGTGCTGGCGGACGAGTCCGTTGTGGACAGTCTGCGCGCGGTCCAGCCCCCGTGGTCGGTGTCGTCGCTCGCCGCCGTCGCCGTGGTGGCGTGCTGCCGCCCGGCGGCGTTGGAGGAAGCAGAAAAGCTGGCGGTGGCGGCGGAAGCGGACCGGGAGTACCTGGTTTCGGGTCTGACCGCGTTGGGTGTCGAAGTGCTCGGTGAGCCTCGGGGTCCTTTCGTGCTCGTGCGGCTGCCTGGCGCCGACGGCGTCCGGGAGAGGTTGCGGGAGCGCGGTTTCGCCGTCCGGCGTGGGGACACCTTCCCCGGGTTGGACGCGCGGTACCTGCGGATCGCGGTGCGGGACCGGGAGACGGTGGACGGGTTCCTGGCCGCACTCGACGCGGTCATTTCTTGAGGACCTCGATGATCGACGAGTAGCTGCTCTTCCCGAACCCCGCGGCGATGGCCCTTTCGGCCAGTTCCTTGTTCCTGGCCGGGATCTCGGTGTCCACGCCCTGCTCGCCGCTGGTTCCGACGATGTGCGTGAGCGCCGTGAGGTTCATTTCGAGGGAGCCGAGATCACCGGGGTACACACCGTTGTCGATGGCGGGTGCCTCGACCTCGAGGATCCCGCCGACCACCGAGGGCAGGAACCAGTCCACGGCGAGTTTCGTGAAATCGGTCGCCGCGACCCCGGCGCTGCCGACCAGGGCGGCGGCGTGCAGGAAACCGTTCATGGACGAATACATCAGGCTCAGCAAAGCGGTGTTGTACAGCACCGCGAGGCCCGGATCCGCCCCCAGGTAGGTCGCTTCCCCCAGTACGGCCAGCGTTGCCTTGTGCGCGTCGAAGACGTCCTCGGCACCGCTGTAGAGGAACACAGAACCCGGACGGCCGACCATCGCCGGCGGGACCATGATGGCGCCGTCGAGGTAGCCGATCCCACGATCTCCGGCCCAGCGAACGGCTTCGTGTGCTTCCTTCGGCGTGCCGGAATTGAGATTCACCACCACCCGGCCGCGCAGGGCCGATTCGGCGGGACGCAATGCGGAGTACAGGGCGTTGTAGTCGGCGAGGCACACGACGGTCACCTCGCTCGCGGACACCGCGCTCGCGACGCCGTCCGCTTCCCGCGCGCCTCGAGCCACCAGGGGCGCGGCCTTGCCGGGAGAACGATTCCACACGGTCACCTCGTGGCCGTGGTCGAGCAGGGCCGCGGCGAGCGCCGAACCCATCGGGCCGAGGCCCGCGACGGTCACGGCGAGTTTCTTTTCGCTCATGGCGCAAGGCTAAAGTCTCTCATCGATGTGAGAGTCAACTCTCGATCGTGTAATGGTGGTCCCATGCGGATCGGTGAGCTGGTACGGCGGACGGGCGTGCGGGAGCGCCTGCTCCGGTACTACGAGGAGCAGGGCCTCCTGCATCCGGTGCGAAGGCCGAGCGGGTACCGCGAGTACTCCGAACAGGACGTCGGGCGGGTACGCAACATCCGCACGCTGCTGTCCGCGGGTTTGGGTACCGCGACCATCGCCGGAGTGCTGCCGTGCATGGTCGATCTGGGGAACGGCCTCGCTCCCGCGTGCGCCGACCTGCTGCCCGAGCTGTACCGGGAGCGGGAGCGGATCAGCGCGGCGATCGACGAAATGACGGCGACAAGGGAGGTGCTGGACGGCATCATCGCCGCGACGGTCCCGCACGCCGACGAGGTCGCCGAAGCGTTGGGCTCGTGAGTGGTAAGGACGGTTAGAACCGTCTTCACCACTCACGGCCGTTCCGGTGCCCGAAATGGTTGGATGGGCCGGTGAACTTCGTGATCGGCGTCTTCGATCTCTTCGCCTACACCATCCCCGGCGCGCTGTACGTCGCGTTCTTCGGCTACCTCGGGGCGAAACTCCACATCCTGACCGCGGCGAGCATCGGTGGTGTGCCCACCGTGGTGCTGGTCGTCGTGATCGTGGTGCTGAGTTTCCTGCTGGGCTATCTGGCCTATCCGCTCGGGGAGGCGCTGGAGCGGATCGTGCCGCGAAGGCGGAACCGGGACGCGGCCCAGGATTTCGTCCGCCGGATGCCCGCCGCGAAAGACCGCCCGTTCCTGAAGGAGAACCCGCATCTCCTGCTGTGCGCGCTGCAACTGCACGACAAGGAGGTCGCGGCCGACGTCACGCGGCTGCGGGCGTCCGGGCTCATGGTGCGCAACTGCGCGCCGCCACTGCTGTTCGGCGCCATCGCCGCGATCGTCGACATCTTCGCGGGCAAGCACCCGTTCGTCGCCGCCGTCGTCGCGGTGCTGCTGCTGTTCTCGTCGCTCACCTTGGTTTCGCAGGGCCGGAAGCTCGGACTCTGGGCCGGGATGAAGACGTTCGAGCTGTGCTTCTGGCTGCCGGAGATCGACGAGAAACTGAAGACGGACACCGCTGCTTGACCGGGGCCTGTGCGGCCGAAGGCGTAACTCGCGTGCTCAGACGCGTAACTCGCGTGTTTGGAGGCGTAACTCGCGAGTTACGCCTCCAAACACGCGAGTTACGTCTTTCAGAACGACAAAGCCAGCAAGACCCCCGCGACGGCGACCTCGACGCAGCCCCCGAGCACGTCCCCGGTGACCCCGCCCAGCCGCCGAACACACCGCGCCAGCAACGCCGCCGCGGCCAGATACCCCAGTGCCACGGCGGCGAGCCCTTGCCACCACGGCAGTACCAGCGCCGCCGCACCCGCGAGCACGGCGAACACCACCGCCGCCGCCCACACCGGGACCGAACCCGCGACGGTCGCGCCCAGCCCTTCCGGCCGGGCCGAGGGGACGCCGCGCGCGCAGCACAGCGAGAGCACCCCGCGTCCGGCGACGACCGCCACCGCGGCCGCCGCGATCCCGTGCCCGGCCGAGATCGCCCCGGCCAGCGCGCCGACCTGCACCAGCAGCACCAGCACCAGGGTCGCGATCCCGGTCGGCCCGGAATCCCCGCGCCGCATGACCTCCAGGGCCCGCGCGCGGTCGTACGAAGCGCCGAGCCCGTCCGCGGTGTCGGCGAGTCCGTCCAGATGGAGCCCGCGGCTGCCCAGCGCCACCGCGCCCAGCGCGAGCGCCGCCGACGCGAACGCGGGCAGGCCGATCAGCTCACCCAGGAAGACGATCACCGAGGCGCCGGCCGCGAGCGGCACGACGGCCAGCGGACCGAGCAGCATCGCGCCGCCCGCCACCCGCCGGTCGATCAGGCCCGGCGCCGGCACCCGGACGGTGGTCAGGGTGCCGATGGCCATCTTCAGCGCGTCGGCGATCAAGCCAGATCCGCCAGCAGGCCCATGTCCGCGAGGATCGCCCGCGCCGCCCGCAGCGTCGGCACCGCCTGCACGGCGCCGCTGCCCTCGCCGAGCCGCAGCCCGAGGTCGAGGATCGGCTCCAGCCCGAGCGCCTTCAACGCGAACGCCTGCGACGGCTCGGTCGACCGATGCCCCGCCAGCCACCACTGTTCGGCCCCCGGCGCGATCTCACGCGCGACGAGCGCGGCGGCCCCGGAGAAGACGCCGTCGAGCAGGACCGGAACCCCGCGGACCGCGGCCTGCACGAGAAAGCCCGCCGTCGCGGCGAGACAGGCGCTGCCGAGCTCGGTGAGCAACGTGAAGGGGTCTTTCACCGCACCGGACCTGACCAACGCGGCTTCGACGACCGCGAGCTTCCGCGCCCGCGTGTCCTCGTCGATCCCGGTGCCCGTACCGACGACGTCCTCCGGGAGCAGGCCGAGCAGCGAGGCGACCACGGCCGCGCAGATCGTCGTGTTGCCGATCCCCATGTCACCGGGGATGAGCAGATCCGCGCCGCCGTCGATCTCCTCGTCCGCGATCGCCAGCCCGTGCTCGAACGCCGTCCGCGCCTCGCCATCGGCGAGCGCGTCCTCGACGTCGATCGAGCCGGAACCGCGCCGGACCTTGTGCGCGGTGACCTCGGCCGGCACGTCCGCGCCGTCCCAGTCCACCGCGATGTCCAGCACCCGCACCTTCGCCCCGGCCAGCCCGGCCAGCACATTGACGCCGCTCTTCCCGGCCAGGAACACCCGCACCATCGCCGCGGTGACCTCGCGCGGATACGCCGACATCCCGGAAACCCCGTGGTCCCCGGCGAAGACGACCACGCGGACGTCGTCGAGCGGGCGCGGCGGGACGACGCCGTGCGCGGCGCTGAGCCAGGCGGCCAGGTCTTCGAGCCGTCCGAGTGAACCCAGCGGTTTGACCAGGCCGTCCAGTCTGGCGCGCGCGGCGGCTTCGGCGGCGGCGTCCGGGGTGGCGATACGCATGGCGACTCCCTATGGCAGGTCGAGCATCCGTCCGGCGACGACCAGCACGGTCCGGTCGGACACGGCGGACACCCGGTTGTTCAGCGCGCCCAGCACATCACGGAACACGCGTCCGGACACCGTCGCGGGCACCACACCGCTGCCGACCTCGTTGCTGACCGCGATCACCGGCACGTCCGCCTGCTCCCACGCCGCCAGGAAGTCCTCCAGCCGGTCGTCGAGCCGCCGTTCCCAGCCGTTGCGCTGCTCCCAGGCGCCGACCTCGTCGAGCACGCGGCTGATCCACGTGCCGAGGCAGTCGATGAGCAGCGGATGCGTCGCCGTGCGCAGCACCGTGGCCAGGTCGGTGGTCTCCACCGTCTTCCAATGGCCCGGCCGCCGCGCGCGGTGCGCGGCCACCCTGGCGGCCCATTCGGGATCTTCGGCGCTCGGCGGCAGCCCGGGCGCGACGTAGGTCAGGTGCGGGTGGCGGGACGCGAGCCGCTCGGCGTGGTGTGACTTCCCAGAGCGGACGCCGCCCAGTATCAGCACCTTGCCGTCGTCGCGCGAGTAGCGGCGAAGTGCGCGCGCGAGGGTCTCCAGGACCTTCGCGAGGCGGTGCGTCAGCTTGGTCATACCCCGCATTCTCGTGCACGCGCTACGGTTCGCCACGTGCCACTCCGACAAGCCGCCACCGCAGCCGGACTCGTGACCGGTTACGTCGCCGACGCCGTCTTCGGAGATCCACGCAGAAGGCACCCGGTCGCGGGTTTCGGCCGCGCCGCGCAAGCCCTCGAACAGCGGGTTTACGCCGATTCGAAGGTACGGGGCGCGGCGTACACCGCGGTCTGCGCGGGCACGGTCACCGGATTGGGGGTCGCGGCCCAGTTCTGGACCCGCAAGCGCCCGTTCGCGCGGTTCGTGCTCACCGCGGCGTCCACCTCGGTGGTTCTGGGCGGCAAGGGGCTCGCGGCCGAGGGCACCCGCATGGCCCGGTTGCTCGACGACGGCGACCTGCCGGCCGCGCGTGAGCGGCTCTCGCATCTGTGCGCCCGCGACGCCACCGGGCTCGACACCGAACAGCTCGCGCGGGCCACCACCGAGTCCATCGCCGAGAACACCTCGGACGCGGTCGTCGCGCCGCTGCTGTGGGGCGCGGTCGCCGGGATCCCCGGCCTGCTCGGCTACCGCGCGCTCAACACGCTCGACGCGATGGTCGGCTACCGGTCCCCGAAGTACGCCAACTTCGGCTGGGCGTCGGCGCGGACCGACGACCTGGCGAATCTGGTGCCGTCCCGGGTCGGCGCGGCGCTCACGGTCGCGTCGGCGCCGCTGGCGGGCGGCTTCGCCAAACCCGCGTTTCGGATCTGGCGCCGCGACGGGAAACACCATCCGAGCCCCAACGCCGGCCAGGTCGAGGCCGCCTTCGCCGGTGCGCTCGGGATCAGGCTGGGCGGGACGAACAGCTACGGCGGACGCACCGAACGCCGCGGTGTCCTCGGCGACGGCCGTGAGCCGGAACCGGTGGACGTGCGCCGCGCGGTCCGGCTGTCGAGGGCGGTCGGTCTCGCCGCGCTCGCCGTCGCGGTGGCGGTCACCCGGTGAGCGGCCTGCTCGTCGCGGGGACGACGTCGGACGCGGGCAAGAGCCTGGTCACCGCCGCGTTGTGCCGCTGGCTCGCGCGCCGGGGCGTGCGGGTCGCGCCGTTCAAGTCCCAGAACATGTCGAACAACTCGATGGTGTGCGCGGACGGCGCCGAGATCGGCCGCGCGCAATGGCTCCAGGCGCGGGCGGCCCGCGTCGAACCCGAAGCCGCGATGAACCCGGTACTGCTGAAACCCGGGAGCGATCGGCGCAGCCACGTCGTCGCGCTCGGGAAACCGTTCGGCACGCTGGAAGCGGGGGAGTACGCCACGGGCCGGGCCGGGCTCGCGGAGATCGCCTTCGACACGTTCTCGTCGTTGCGGCGCCGCTTCGACGTCGTGCTGTGCGAAGGCGCGGGCAGCCCGGCCGAGATCAACCTGCGCGAAGGCGACTACGTCAACATGGGGCTGGCGCGGCGCTTCGGCCTGCCTGTGGTCGTCGTCGGCGACATCGACCGCGGCGGCGTCATGGCCGCGATGTTCGGCACGCTCGCCCTGCTGTCCGCCGAAGACCAGGCGCTGGTTTCGGGCTGGCTGGTCAACAAGTTCCGCGGTGACGTCGGCCTGCTACGGCCGGGGCTGGAGACGCTGGAGAAGCTCACCGGCCGCGAGGTCTTCGGCGTGCTGCCCTGGCTCGACCAGGTGTGGATCGACTCGGAGGACGCGCTCGCCGCCGCGGGCTGGGGCGCTTCGGGCGGATCGCTGCGGGTCGCCGTCGTGCGTTTTCCGCGTGCCTCCAACGCGACCGACGTCGACGCGCTCGCCGCCGAGCCCGGGGTCTCGGTCGCGCTGACCGCCGACCCGGACACGGTTCGTTCCGCCGATGTGGTGATCCTTCCGGGTTCCCGCGCGACCGTGGACGACCTGGCGTGGCTACGCGCGCGCGGCCTGGCCGACGCCGTGCGCGCACGGGCCGAGGCGGGGCGCCCGGTGCTGGGGATCTGCGGCGGCTATCAGATGCTGGCCGCCGAGATCGAGGACGACGTCGAATCCGGCGCCGGCACGGTCCCCGGACTCGGCCTGCTGCCGACGCGCGTCTCGTTCAGCGCCGACAAGGTGCTGGCCCGGCCATCGGGAGAGTGGCGCGGGCAACCCGTGGCGGCGTACGAAATCCACCACGGCACCGTGACCGCCACCGGCCCCGCCGAGTCCTTTTTGGACGGATACCGGCGAGGCGCGGTGTGGGGCACGATGTGGCACGGGGCCTTCGAGAACGACGGTTTCCGCCGCGCCTGGCTGGGCGAGGTGGCGGACTGGTCGCCCGCCGCCGGGGCACCGGGGTTCGGCGCGCTGCGGGAGAGCATGCTGGATCGGCTCGCCGACGCCGTCGAGGAGCACGTCGACACCGCCCGGCTGCTGCGCCTCATCGAAGAGGGCGCCCCTAGCGGTCTGCCTTTCGTGCCGCCGGGCGTCCCATGACGCATTTCGTCCTCTGAATGCGGTCCTTGCGCACGCGACTACCGCATCCAGAGGACGAAATGCTATGGAGGACGGGCACTGTGTGGATTTCGGGGCGTTGGCTGACCAGGAATCCACACGGTCCCCGCGTGACCGGTCCGGTCACGACGGCCAGACCGCCGCAGATGCGAGGTGTGTGGAAATAGGGACGTCGAACGTCTCTATTTCCACACACCCCTCGACCACGTCGAGCGATCACGCGAGGGCGAAGACACGGTCCGATCGCGAGTCATCCCGGACATAAGGTTGCCATCAAGTGTCCCATGTGGACGCTCCGCCTCACTAAGCGGCCTGAACTGCCGCCTTGTGCTTCAACGCCTTCTCGGCCAGAGCGCCGAAGGCCAGGCCGAGCGCGGTCCAGAGCACCACCTGCGTCCCGACCGAGGCGATCCGGAAGGACCACAGCGTGGAACCCGGGAACCCGTCGGGGACCTCGTCGATCGACGGCAGCAGCGCCGCGGCCACCCCGATCAGCACGACATACCCGCCCGCGGCGATCAGGCCGCCGCGCCAGGCGCCGAGCTTGTCGGCCAGCTTCCGCCCGAACGCGGCGGCGAGGATGCCGACCAGCAGCGAAAGCGCGACGAACCCGAAGTACAGCGAAGTCCGGCTGCCGATCGTGCCCGCCTGCCCGACCGCGGGCGGATTCCCCGGGTACTTCAGGAACGGCACCAGGAACACGACCACGAAAGCGCCGCCGGCGAGCAGGGCCGCGGTCACCCGCGGCCGCAGGGTGCCGAGGCGCCCGTAGACGAAGGCGAACGCGAGCGAGAACAGCCCGCCGACCGCGACGCCGTACAGGCCGACGCCGGTCAGCAGGCCGACGGTGCTCTGCACACCGCGCGTGACGAGCTCTTCCTCCGCTTCCGCGGGAGCGTGTTCATGGGCGCCCGGAGCGCTGTGCGAATGCGCGGCGGAGCCTTCGAGACCGATGGCGGCGTCGACCGAAGGCTCACCGAAGAAGTACGCGAAAAGGGTCGCCAGGACACCGGCGACCAGGCCCGCGAGCATGCCGCGGACCAGCAAGGTCCTCATCATGGGGCGCGTGCCGCCTAGTGGCACGGGAAGGCCAGCAGGTGCCGGCCGTCGTGGACGAACTCGTGGACGTAAGAGTTCGCGAACACCGACACCGCGCCCTGCTCGGCGCTGACGAAGTACAGCGTGATCAGCGAAAGGAGGATGACGAGCACCGCCCAGGGCAGGATCTCGCGGACGGGGATCCGGACGGGGACGGGTACTGCGGCTACCGCTTCGGACATGGCGGTGGACCTCCTCGGGCTAGCGCGGCCTCTTCAGGGGTTGTCACGACGGCTCCGGGTCTGGCTTCCCCGATGGCTCGGGGTCACAGTGGCGCGACCGCGCGGATTCTCACCGCGTTCCGGGTGCCGTCGTCTGGCCGGTCGAGCGTAGGTCGCCACGAAGCGTCCGGTCAATGTGACGGAACCCGATCGGCGCAGGCTCGTGATGTCACGCGGCTGGTTCGCCCAGGGGTACCTGACACCCCGTGGCCGGCCGATGACGCTGACGGATCCCTGCCGTCGACGCCGGTCCGCATGCCAAAATCCAGCTATGACACCAGCGGTGGCGGCACTCGATGTCGGCGGCACGTCCATCAAGGCGGCCCTGTACGACGCGGATCTGAAGGACCTCGCCAGCCTGCGCGAGCCGACGGCGCGCGGAGCGGACGGCGAGGCGCTCGCGGACCAGGTCGCGCGGATCGTGGAAACGCTGGGCAAGCAGGCGGGGACCGGGACGGCGGACGCGGTCGGGGTGGTCATCCCCGGCATCGTCGACGAAGTCGCGCGAGTGGCCCGGTTCTCGGCGAACCTCGACTTCCGGAACGTGCCGTTCGGCGAAATGCTAGACAGCAGGCTCGGGCTGCCGTTCGCGTTCGGGCACGACGTCCGCGCCGGCGGGCTCGCGGAGTTCCGCGTCGGCGCGGGCAAGGGCTGCACCGACGCCGCCTTCATCCCGGTCGGCACCGGGATCGCGGCCGCGCTCCAGCTCGACGGGAAGCTGTACGCCGCGGGCGGGCAGGGCGGCGAGATCGGGCATATCGACGTCGGCCACCGGCTGCCGTGCGGTTGCGGCGCGACGGGATGTCTCGAGGCGATCTCCTCCGCGTCGGCCATCGCCCGCCGCTACAGCGAGCACACCGGACGGCCCGCGGACGGCGCCGAGCAGGTGGTCGACGCCGCCCGGCACGGTGACGAGGCCGCGATCTCCGTGGTCAACGACGCCCTCGAAGGGCTCGGCCACGGCATCAAGACCCTGGTCACGCTGCTGGCGCCCGAAGTCGTCGTCCTCGGCGGCGGCCTGTTCACCGCGGGCGACTACGTGCTCGAACCGGTGCGGGTGTGGCTGGCGGCGAACCTGCAGTTCCAGCGCATGCCCGAACTGCGGATCGCGCAGCTCGGCGACGAGGCGGGCAGGCTCGGCGCCGCGCTGCTGGCGCTGGACCGGCTCAAGCCGTGACCACCCGCACTCCTTCCTCCTCGAAGGCGTGCACCCGCTCCGGATCCGCGCGGCCATCGGTGACGAGGACGTCGACGTCGGTGGTCGCGCAGATCTTCGCGAAGGCGTGACCGCCGAGCTTCCCGCTGTCGGCGAGCACGACGACCTGCCGAGCACGGGCCGCCATCAGCCGGTTCGTGCTCGCGTCGCCCTCGTGATGCGCCTGCGCGCCGTGCACCGGGTCGAAGGCGTCCACGCCGAGGAACACCAGATCCAGCGAGATCTGGTCGAGGAAAAGTTGTGACAGCGGCCCGGACAGGTCGAACGACTGCTGCCGCGCGACCCCGCCGGTCACCACGATCTTGATATTGGGCCGGACGGCGAGTTCGTGGGCGATATTGAGCGCGTTCGTCACCACGGTGAGCGCCGGGCCGCCGGTCGGCTCGCCCATGTCCGGCCGGGTCGCGAGCGCGCGGCCGACTTCGGTGCTCGTGGTGCCGCCGTTGAGGCCGACCACCATGCCGGGATCGACCATTCTGGCCGCGGCGGCGGAAATCCGTTGCTGTTCCGGCGCGTTGCGCGCCGCCTTGTGCCGCAACGGAAGGTCGTAGGCGACGTTGCTCGCGACCGCGCCGCCGCGGGTGCGGACCACGAGATTGCGGCCCGCCAGGTGATCGAGGTCCCGGCGGATCGTCGCGGGGGAGACACCGAGTTCGCCCGCCGAAACCTCGACGTCGACTTTTTCCCGCTCTCCCACCATGTCCAATAAAGCCGTGAGCCGCTCATGCCGATTCATCCCCAGCTCCCTCCCCGAAGCCCGATGTCGCTTACCGCACCGGACAAAGTACTACGCGTCGCGAATGGGGCGGTTCGGGGACGCCGGGGAGAAAGGGAAATGGGCGGGCGCCGGTCACCCCCAGTGTGACCGGCGTCCGCCCGGTGGCCGGCACGCCCAGGACCGGCCCGTTTCGCAGGCTATCCCCGCCGACTCCGGATCGATATCGGATTTACGCCCGTTCCGGTGACGTTCAGCGGATATTCGCCGCCTGATCAGTCCTTTCCGCCGAGCCCGCGCAGGAAGGCGAGCGACGGCATGAAGAAGTAGTCGCCGCCCTTCAGCGTCACCGCCTGCGGGATCGGATCCGCGGTCACCGTGCGCGAGCCCGCCCATTCCGTGGTGTAGACGGATTCCGGCCGCGGGCCCTGGCCGATCACCGGATCGAGTCCCGGCGGCTTGACCCCGACGGGCGGGATCGGGAACCCGGGGTTGTTCGACCAGGTCGCCTGGGTGAACTCGAACTGGTTGCCCAGCACCGAATTGAACGCCATGAACAGCAGTCCGACGCCGCCGCTGGGCCGGGCGGACGGTGGCAGATCGGCGTTCGGGTCGTCGGCGCGTTCGCCGTAGGGCACGCCCCGCCGCGCCATCAGGTGCAGACGTTCCTGCGGCGGCGGTTCCGCGCCTCCGCTACCGCGCGGGTTCGTCTTCCGGATGTGGGCCTGGAAAGGACATTTGGCGCCGGCGGCGTCACTTCCGTAGTCGAAGTTGTTCGGTACCGGACTTTCCGCACCCTCTTCCCGTTGCGCGGTCAGCGGGGTGCCGTCTTCGAAACGGCCGACGATCATCGCGCCCGCCCGTTCCCGGTCTTCGCCGGCGAGGCCCAATTGATCCGCCAGCGCCTCCTCAGACTGCTTGAATCGCCGGACGTTCTGTTCCAGTTTGCGGAAAACGAAGTAGCTGCCGAAATGCACCCCGGGATCGGGAGCGGCGTGATCCGGGACGAGCACCTGGTTCAGCGGGGCGGCCGGATCCCAGACGCTGATGCCGTCCGATTCCGTCTTTTCCGCGTGGAGGTCCTCGACCAGGAAGAGCGGCTGGCTCCGGCCGTCCACGTAACCGAAATGCTCGATTCCGTCACCGTTGGCGTTCACCCGCCCGAATCCGGTTTCCTCGGCGACGACGGAAATCGTCGACGGAATCAGTGCCAGAACCTCGTTCCGGCGCGCGGTCATCGGAGCGTCCTCGGCGTCGCCGACGATGACGACCGCGTGGATCTCGTCGTGGTATCCATTGTCGAACGTGGAGCGTGGCGGGTCGTTCAGCTTCTCGCGGGTCTCCTGCGCGCGCATGCCGAGACGGAACGATTCGTCTTGTGGCACTTCGATTTGCAGGAACCGGTAGCCCGCGGCGGTGAGCCCGGTGCCGACGTAGGGCGACCCCTTGACCCCTTCGGTTTTGAACCGCTCGACCTCGGTCAGGTGGGTCTTCGCGGACTTCATCAGCGGGACGAGCGACGCGAGGAACCTCATCGCTCCCGGAGCCTCCGAAAAACGGAGGAACAGTGCCGAAAAATGGTCGCGAGCGTGCGCTTTGAGGATGTTCGGCTGTAGTTCTTCGAGCATCTTCGCGGCGTCGCCGGTCGCGGTCTTCCATTCCAAGGGCATGGTCAGATCGACGGACATATCAAGGAACCCCCTCCTTGGGAACCCTGTCCGGCGGTCCCCGCCGCCGCACAGGTCTTACTCCTTGATACAACCGATACCGAAAGCTCGCCGTCATCACCCGTAAGTACACTCTTCCGGCGGTTCTTTCACTCGAAAGGACCAGCGGCCCGATTACACCCCGCGTTCAGTCGGGCGAACGCGCGTGAAGGCCCCCTTCCCTCGGCTCAGCCGAGGGAAGGGGGCCTTCACGCGCTAAAGGTGCCTAGGTGAGGGGCCGGTCGGTCGGCGCGATCGGCGCGGGCAGCACGTCCCGCCCGGTGAGGAACGCGTCCACCCCGGCCGCGGCGGAGCGGCCTTCGGCGATCGCCCACACGATGAGCGACTGGCCGCGGCCCATGTCGCCCGCCACGAACACGTTGTCGACGCTGGTCTTGAAGGTCTTGTCGCGGGCGACGTTGCCACGCTGGTCCAGTTCGACGTCGAGCGACTCCAGCAGGCCTTCCCGCTCCGGGCCGACGAAGCCCATCGCGAGCAGCACCAGCTGCGCGGGCAGTTCGCGTTCCGTGCCCTCGACCGGGACGAACTTGCCGCCCTCGTTGCGCACCTCGACCAGCTTCAGCGCGCGCACGCGCCCGCCGGCGTCGGCCAGGAACTCCTGGGTGTTGACCGAGTACAGCCGCTCGCCGCCCTCTTCGTGCGCGGACGAGACGCGGTAGATCATCGGGTACGTCGGCCACGGGTGCGCGTCCGACCGCGAAAGCGGCGGCTTCGGCATGATCTCCAGCTGCGTCACCGACTTCGCGCCCTGGCGGTGCGAGGTCCCGACGCAGTCCGCACCGGTGTCGCCGCCGCCGATGACCACGACGTCGAGGCCTTCGGCGCTGATCGGCGAGACGTCCAGCTCACCGGCGGCGACGCGGTTGGCGTGCGGCAGGAACTCCATCGCCTGGTGGATACCGGCGTGCTCGCGGCCGGGGATCGGCAGATCGCGCCACGCGGTCGCGCCGCCGGCGAGGACCACGGCGTCGTACGACGACTTCAGTTCCTCGACGGTGAGGTCGACGCCGACGTTCACCGAGGTCCGGAACTCCGTGCCCTCGGCCCGCATCTGGTCGAGACGCCGGTCGAGGCGGTGCTTCTCCATCTTGAATTCGGGGATGCCGTAGCGCAGCAGCCCGCCGATCTTGTCGGCCCGCTCGAAGACCACGACGCTGTGGCCCGCGCGCGTGAGCTGCTGCGCCGCGGCGAGTCCCGACGGGCCGGACCCGACCACCGCCACCTTCTTGCCGGTCTTGACGACCGGCATCTCCGGCGTGACCCAGCCTTCTTCGAAGGCCCGGTCGATGATCGAGATCTCGACCCGCTTGATGGTGACGGGATCGTCGTTGATCCCGAGCACACACGCCGTCTCGCACGGCGCCGGGCAGAGGGTCCCGGTGAACTCCGGGAAATTGTTGGTCGCGTGCAGCCGTTCGACCGCGTCGCGCCAATCGTCACGCCAGGTCAGCGTGTTCCACTCGGGGATGAGGTTCCCGAGCGGGCAGCCCTGGTGACAGAACGGGATGCCGCAGTCCATGCATCGGCCGGCCTGCTTCTGCAGCTTCGACGTCGCGAAGTCCTCGTACACCTCGCGCCAGTCCATCAGGCGCAGGTCGACGGGACGGCTCTTGGGCGTCTCGCGAGTGGTGGTCAGAAAGCCCTTGGGGTCAGCCATGTGCGGCCTCCATGATCGCCTCGTTCACGTCACGCCCGTCGCGCTCGGCCTTCGCCTGCGCCGCGAGCACGCGCTTGTAGTCCTTCGGCATGACCTTGCCGAACCGGTCGACGGCGGCGTCCCAGTCGGCGAGCAGCGCACGCGCGACCGCGGACTCCGTTTCGTCGTAATGCTTTTCGAGCGCCTCGCGCAGGAAGTCCACATCGGACGAATCCAGCGGGTCGACGTCGACCATCTCCGGGTTGATCCGGTGCGCGGGCAGGTCCAGCACGTAGGCGACGCCGCCCGACATACCGGCCGCGAAGTTGCGGCCCACGCCGCCGAGCACGACGACACGGCCACCGGTCATGTACTCGCAGCCGTGGTCGCCGACGCCTTCGACGACGGCCAGCGCGCCCGAGTTGCGCACGCAGAACCGCTCGCCGACCTTGCCGCGGATGAAGATCTCGCCGCTGGTCGCGCCGTACCCGATCACGTTGCCCGCGATGATGTGCTCTTCGGCGTTGTACCGCGCCACCTTCGGCGGCCGGACGATGAGCCGTCCACCGGAGAGACCCTTGCCGACGTAGTCGTTGCCGTCGCCGTAGAGCCGCAGCGTGATGCCCTTGGGCACGAACGCGCCGAACGACTGACCGGCGGTCCCGGTGAAGGTGACGTCGATCGTGTTGTCCGGCAGGCCTTCGCCGCCCCACCGCTTGGTGAGCTCGTGGCCGAGCATGGTGCCGACGGTCCGGTTCACGTTGCGGACCGGCAGTTCCAGCCGCACCTTGTCCCCGGACGACAGCGCGCCCTCGGCGAGCTGGATCAGCGTGTTGTCGAGCGCCTTCTCCAGCCCGTGGTCCTGCACCGTCTGCTGGTGCCGCAGCCCGGCCGGGGCCGAGTCGGGCACGTGGAAGATCGGCGACAGGTCGAGCCCGGCGGCCTTCCAATGGTCGATCGCCTTGCGCTTGTCGAGCATCTCCGCGTGGCCGACGGCCTCGGCGATGGACCGGAAACCCAGCTCCGCCAGGTATTCCCGGACCTCCTGCGCGATGAACTCGAAGAAGTTCACCACGTACTCCGCCTTGCCGCTGAACTTCTCGCGCAGCTTGGGGTTCTGCGTCGCGACGCCGACCGGGCAGGTGTCGAGGTGACACACCCGCATCATGATGCAGCCGGACACCACCAGCGGCGCGGTCGCGAAACCGAACTCCTCCGCGCCGAGCAGCGCGGCGATGACGACGTCACGGCCGGTCTTGAGCTGGCCGTCGGTCTGCACGACGATCCGGTCGCGCAACCGGTTGGCCAGCAGCGTCTGCTGAGTCTCGGCGAGCCCGAGTTCCCACGGGCCGCCCGCGTGCTTGATCGACGACAGCGGCGAGGCACCCGTGCCGCCGTCGTGCCCGGAGATGAGCACGACGTCCGCGTGCGCCTTGGACACACCGGCCGCGACCGTGCCGACTCCGACCTCGGACACGAGCTTCACGTGGATCCGCGCGGCCGGGTTGGCGTTCTTCAAGTCGTGGATCAGCTGGGCGAGATCCTCGATCGAGTAGATGTCGTGGTGCGGCGGCGGCGAGATCAGCCCGACACCCGCCGTGGAGTGCCGCGTCTTCGCGATCCACGGGTACACCTTCGCGCCGGGCAGCTGGCCGCCCTCGCCGGGCTTCGCGCCCTGCGCCATCTTGATCTGGATGTCGTCGGCGTTGACCAGGTACTCGCTCGTGACGCCGAACCGGCCGCTCGCGACCTGCTTGACCGCGCTGCGGCGCTCGGGGTCGTAGAGCCGGTCCGGGTCCTCGCCGCCCTCACCGGTGTTCGACTTGCCGCCGAGCCGGTTCATCGCGATGGCCAGGGTTTCGTGCATCTCGGCCGAAATCGAGCCGTAGGAGATCGCGCCGGTGGCGAACCGCTTGACGATCTCGGAGACCGGCTCGACCTCCTCGATCGGCACGGCGGGCCGCTGCCCGATCTTGAAGTCGAACAGCCCGCGCAGCGTGTACAGCTTCTGCGCCTGGTCGTCGACGGCCTTCGTGTACTCCTTGAAGACCTCGTACTTCCCGGCCCGGGTGGAGTGCTGCAGCTTGAACACCGTCTGCGGGTTGAACAGATGCGGCTCGCCCTCGCGGCGCCACTGGTAGTCCGAGCCGGTCTCCAGCTCGCGGTGGTTCGCGCGGAACCCGTCACGCGGGAACGCCCGGCGGTGCCGCTCGGCGACCTCCAGCGCGAGCGTGTCGAAGCCGACGCCGCCGAGCCGGGAAGTGGTGCCGGTGAAGCAGTTCTGGATGACCTCTTCGCCGAGCCCGACCGCCTCGAAGATCTGTGCGCCGGTGTAGGAGGCCACTGTGGACACTCCCATCTTCGACATCGTCTTGCGGACGCCCTTGCCCAGCGCCTTGATCAGGTTCGCGGTCGCCTGCTTCGCGGTGACGCCGGGGATCAGGCCCTGGTCGGCCATCTCCTCGACGGTCGCCATCGCCAGGTACGGGTTCACCGCCGCGACGCCGTAACCGATCAGCAGCGCGATGTGGTGCACCTCGCGCGCGTCGCCGGCCTCGACGATGAGGCCGACCTGCGTGCGGGTCTTCTCGCGCACCAGGTGGTGGTGCACCGCGCCGGTGAGCAGCAGCGACGGGATCCCCGCGTGGTCTTCGTCGATCCCGCGGTCGGACAGCACGATCAGCCGCGCGCCCTCGGCGATGGCCGCGGACACCTCGGCCCGGATCTCGTCGAGCCGCCGCACGAGCGCCTCGCCGCCACCGTGGACGTCGTAGGTGCCGTGCACGGTGACCGCCTGGAACTCGGGCAGGTCGCCGTCGTCGTTGACGTGCACCAGCTTCGCGAACTCGTCGTTGTCCAGCACCGGGAACGGCAGCACGATCCGGCGGCACGACTTCGCGTCGGCCTGCAGGAGGTTCGGCTCCGCGCCCAGCTGGGTGCCCAGCGAGGTGACCAGTTCCTCGCGGATCGCGTCCAGCGGCGGGTTGGTCACCTGGGCGAAGAGCTGGATGAAGTAGTCGAAGATCAGCCGCGGGCGGCTGGACAGCGACGCGATGGGGGAGTCGTTGCCCATCGAGCCGATCGGCTCCGCGCCGGTGCGGGCCATCGGTTCGAGCAGGACGTCGAGTTCCTCTTCGGTGTAGCCGAAGGCCTGCTGGCGGCGCACGAGCGCGGCGTGCGGCGGGATCTCACGCTCCCGCTCGGGAAGCCCGTCGAGCGGGAGCAGCCCGTCCTCGACCCATTCGTCGTACGGGTGCTCGGTGGCGAGACGGTCCTTGATCTCCTCGTCCTCGACGATCCGGCCGGCGGCCGTGTCCACGAGGAACATGCGGCCCGGCTCCAACCGTCCTTTCCGGACGATCGTGGACTGCTCCAGCTCCAGCACGCCGACCTCGCTGGCGAGGACGACGAGGCCGTCCTCGGTGACCCAGTACCGGGCGGGGCGCAGGCCGTTGCGGTCGAGCACCGCGCCGATCTGGGTGCCGTCGGTGAAGGAGACCAGCGCGGGGCCGTCCCACGGCTCCATCAGCGTCGAGTGGAACTCGTAGAACGCGCGGCGCGCGGGGTCCATCTCCTGATGGTTCTCCCAGGCCTCCGGGATCATCATCAGCACGGCGTGCGGCAGCGACCGCCCGCCGAGGTGGAGCAGCTCCAGCACCTCGTCGAAGGACGCCGAGTCGCTCGCGCCGCGGGTGATGACCGGGTAGATCCGCTTGAGGTCGCCCGGGATCAGGTCGGATTCGAGCAGCGCCTCCCGCGCGTCCATCCAGTTCCGGTTGCCGCGCAGGGTGTTGATCTCGCCGTTGTGGGCGACGTACCGGTACGGGTGCGCCAGCGGCCACGACGGGAAGGTGTTGGTGGAGAAGCGGGAGTGCACCAGGCCGATGGCGCTGGTGACGCGCTCGTCGGTGAGGTCGGCGAAGAACTTCTCGACCTGCGGCTCGGTGAGCATTCCTTTGTAGACGATCGTGCGGGAAGACAGGCTGGGGAAGTAGACGTCGTCCTCGACGAGCGCGTGCTCGGCGCGTTTGCGCACCACGAAGGCGGCGCGTTCCAGCGCCAGTCCCTCCAGCGCGTCGTTCCCCGCCAGGAACAGCTGGCTGAAGTACGGCATGGTCTCGGCCGCGCCGGTGCCGACGTGTTCGGTGTGGACGGGAAGGTCGCGCCAGCCGAGGACGCGCATGCCCTCTTCGGCGGCGATGCGTTCGATGGTCGTCATCGCCTGGCCGCGGGCGTTTTCGTCCTGCGGAAGGAAAGCCGTGCCGACGGCATACGCGCCGGGCTCGGGAAGGTCGAACCCGGCGACCTCGCGATAGAACTCGTCGGGGACCTGGATGAGGATCCCGGCGCCGTCGCCGGTCTCCGGGTCGGCGCCGCGGGCCCCGCGATGTTCCAGGTTCCGCAGCGCGATCAGCGCTTTGGCGACGATGCCGTGATCGCGTTTACCGGAGAGATCGGCGACGAACGCGACACCGCAGGCGTCGTGCTCGAACTCCGGGTCGTACAGGCCTTCGGGGGCCTTGCTGCCCTTGTAGCTGGCATGGTGGGTCACGGCTGGCCGCCTCCCAAGGCGTCGGCGCGACCGGTACCACTCCGTTCGGGTGGTTCGGACGTGAACCAGTTAACGGAGTGGTCCGGGACCGCGATGGTCAGTCGAGAGGGAACGATCCCGCCCGCGGAACCGGGGGCAGGCCTCGTAGAGCCGCACTGCACTGGGCGGCCGATGCGCATATCGGTACTGCTGTGCACGTGGGTGCCGTCTGGCCACTGTGGTGGGCGGCTGACGGGTACACGTGTTACTCCCGGGTTCGCCGGTCTTATGACGATAGTGTGAAATCGCTGTTATCGACATACGTCGCTTGGTCGGGGTGGGAAATGCCACGCGGGCGTTGACTTCAAACATCATCTGCCCACTGGCTGGAATGAGACGTCCACTGAGTGGGGCATCAGCCCGTTGACCTGCGTAAACGATCGCTCACCTGGTCCGAAAGTGTGACCTGGGTCGCGCGAAAGAGTGCGTTTCGCCGGTGTTGCGGTGACCCCGGGTGACTGCCGAATCGCCCGAACGGCAGAGCGGCGTGCCTGGTTTGAGAGGCTTGGCCGATGGCGGATCGTTATCTCACCGTGGCGGGCACCGGGGTCCACGAGATCGAAATCCGGCGTTCGCGCTTCCTGTGCGCGCTCGCGCCGGTCACCTCGGAAGAGGCCGCCCGATCGCTGATCGCGGGCCGTCGGAAGGCCGAACCGGCGGCCCGGCACCACTGTCACGCGTTCGTGTTGGGCGCCGACGGCCGCACCCAGCGCTCCAGCGACGACGGCGAGCCCGCGGGCACGGCGGGCACTCCGATGCTCGAAGTGCTCCGCCGCCGGGAGCTGACCGACACGGTCGCGGTGGTGACCCGGTACTTCGGCGGGGTGCTGCTCGGGGCCGGCGGCCTGATCCGGGCGTACGGGCAGGCCGTTTCGGAGGCCGTCGACGTCATCGGCGTCCGGGAGTACCGGCGGCTGCGGCTGGTGGAGGTCGTCGTCGATTACGACCGGGCAGGCCGCCTGGAGAACGACATCCGCTCGTCGCCGTACCTCCTGCACGCGACCCGCTTCGAGGACGTCGCGCATTTCGACGTCGGGCTCGCGCCGGACCAGGGCCCCGCGTTCCACGCCTGGCTCGCCGACCTCACCGGCGGGGAGGCCCTGGCCGAGGAGATCGGCGAAACCTGGCTGCCCACCCCGTGATCGGACGCGTAACTCGCGTGATCAGAGCCGTAACTCACGTGATTGAAGGCGTAACTCGCCTGATCACGTGAGTTACGCCTTCAATCACGCGAGTTACGCGTCCGATCACGTGAGTTACGGGCCCGCCACTCCTCCAGCGTGATGGCGTACTCGACCTCGCCCTCCTCCGTGCCGGGGATCGGGTTGTCGAAGTGCTCGTGATAGGTCCGGACGTGCCGCATGCCGATCTTCTCCATGACCCGCCGGGACCCCAGGTTCACCGCCATGGTCGCCGCCCAGATCCGCCGGGCCCCGAATTCGGTGAACCCCTTCTCCAGTAGCGCGAGCGAACCCTCGGTCGCGTACCCCTTGCCCCAGGACGCCCGGTTCAGCCGGTAACCCAGTTCCGGATCATCCGTATGGTGATCACGCAACGGGCGGAAATGGAACCAGCCCAGGAAAGCCCCGCTCGTTTTCTCGACCGCCGCCCAGAATCCGTAACCGGGGAAACGCTCGTAGTAACCGAGAAAGGCGGGAAGGTCGTGGTTTTCGATCTCCGCCCGGTCGGCGGGTTCGCCCCCATTGAGATAACGCATGACTTCGGGGTCGTCGTAGAGCGCGAACAGGTCGTCGACGTCGGCGCCGGTGAACTGTCGCAGCAGGAGCCGCTCGGTCTCCAGAAAGACACGCATCGGCAAAGCGTGGCGCCGGCGAGACGCCCTGGCAACCGGATTACGCGGCCGCTCCGGGGCCGGCGAGGTCGTCCAGCGCCGCCGCCCCGGCCTCGGTGAGCAGGGCGGGAACGCGCTCGCCCCACCGGCCGTCCCTGGCGGGCGCCACCAGGCCGAGATGGGCGAGGCGATGCGCGGCGTGCTGGTCGCAGCAGGCGAGCCCGTCGACGAACAGGTCCGGCTCGCGGCTGCAGCTGATCTCGGCGTGGCCCTTGGCCACGGCTCTCAGGGTGGCCCGCTCACGATGGTTCAGGTCCGTCCGAAGGTCCATGGCGTGCCTCCTTTCCGTCCCGTACTGAACAGTCAAACCCATACCCCCGACAGTTTCCGTCTCCTTGGATGCGAAATCCGGGATTTCGGGCGGACCGAAGGGCGGCGAGTCGTCCACTAAGGGGTATCACCGGGTATTCGTGGCGGAAGCGGTTCCAGTTCGGTCTTGCGCAGATGCCGGAAAATGATCGAACTGCGGAAGCCGATGATCTCCTTGCGCTTCGCCAATCGATCCACCAGGAACGCGTGGAGCTGATCGACGTCCTGTGCGGCGACGTGGATCAGGAAATCGTCGCTGCCGGCGGTGACGAAGACCGAAAGGACTTCCGGCAATTCCGCGACCGAACGCTGGAACGAGTCGATCACCTCCCGGCTCAGGGGCCGCACCTGCGCCGAGACCATCGCCTGGACGCCGCGGTTGAGGCTGCGCAGGTCGATGTCGGCGTGATACCCGCGGATGACGCCGCGCTCGCGCAGCAGCCGGGTCCGTTCCAGGCAGGTCGACGGCGCGACGCCGACCTTGCGGGCGATGTCGCGGTTCGACTGCCGCGCATCCGCCTGGAGTTCCCGGATGATCGCCGAATCAAGTTCGTCCACGCCCACTCCTTCACCGGGCCTGCCGAATATCGTTCGACAGAGCATCCACAGTCCTGTGCATCAGCCTAACTTCAGCGCGATTGGTCGACTGAATGCGTGGGAGGAAGCGAGATGTCCGTACAGGAGTTGGTCGTCCGGAGGGGACGCCGGTCCGGAGTGACCACGATGGTGGCCGTGCATTCGAGCACGCTCGGCCCGGCCGTCGGCGGCTGCCGGTTCAAGGTCTATCCCCGTATCCACGACGCCATCGACGACGTGCTGCGGCTGTCGGCGGCGATGACGCGCAAATGCGCGGTCGCGGGCCTGGACTTCGGCGGCGGCAAGAGCGTCGTCGCCCTCGACGCCGTGCCGACCGCCGAGCAACGGCGCGAGATCCTGCTCGACCACGCCGACCTCATCGAGTCACTCGGCGGCGCGTATCTCGCCGGTCCGGACGTCGGAACCGGCCCGGACGACATGCTCGTGCTGCGTGAGCGGACTCCTCACGTCTTCTGCCTGCCCGAGGAGCACGGTGGCACCGGTTCTTCGAGCGGGCCGACCGCCGTCGGGGTGCTCGCCGCCCTGCGAGCGGGCGCGCGGGCCGTCTTCGGTGACGACGACATGCACGGTCGCAAGGTGGTCATCAGCGGATACGGCTCGGTCGGCGCCCACCTGGCCACGGACCTGGTCCGGCAGGGCGCCGAGGTCGTCGTGTCCGATGTGGACGAACGACGCCTCGCCGCGGCCCGCGAACAAGGCCTGACCCTGGTCCAGCCGGAGGAAGTGCTCGGCATCGAGGCCGACGTCCTGATCCCGGCGGCCGTCGGCGGTGTGTTCGGCCCGGGAACCGAGGTCAACGCGCCGCTCGTCGTCGGCCCGGCGAACAACCAGCTCACCGACGACACCGTGGCGGCGAACCTCGCCGCCCAGGGAGTCCTGTGGATCCCGGATTTCGTCGCGAGCGCTGGGGGAGTGGTCTACACGCTCGGCCGGGAGGCCCGAAGCCTCACCCACGCCGAGGCGCTCGCCCGCGTCGAAACCTTGGAGGACACCACGCGAAGGATCCTCGACGCCGCTTCGGCCAACGGCACCACACCGTTGGCCGAAGCGGACGCGCTCGCCGAAGCGAGACTCACTTCTGGTGCGGAGCCACGTACTCCTTCGCCTCGGGAGCCTCGAACAGCGGCTTGACGTAGCGGACCCCGCCCTCGGCCGACGCGTCCGGTGTCGCCGCGTACACCTGGCGTGTCGCCGGGGTGCCCGCCTTCGAGAAGTCCAGCGCCGCCACCAGGTCACCCGTGCTCGCCGACGTCGTCTGCTTCAGCGCCGCGGCGATGCCCTCCCGGGTGAGGTCCTTGTTCTCGCAGGCCTTCTTGAGCACCGTGCCCCAGACCTCGCCGACCGCGTAGCCGTAGGGGATCCCGCCGTTCGGGGTCTCCTTGTACGCCGCCTTGTACTTCGTCGCGACGTCCTTGGCCTTGGGGATGTCGGCGGAGAACGGCACGCTGCTGGCGACGATCGTCAGCTTGTCCAGCGCGTTCGCCGCCGGGCTCTTCAGCAGTACGGGGTCGAAGGTCGGGTTGTTGCCCAGCACGGGGACGTTGAGCCCGAGCGCCTTGTTCGCCGCCAGGGCGGAACCGGTCTGCGCCGGCGTGGTGGTCAGGACGATGGCCTTGACGCCGTCGCCCTTGAGCCCGGTGACGATGTTGGTGAGATCGTTGTCCGTGGAGGTCACCTTGACCTCCTTGACCGTCAGATTGTGCTTCTTCGCGTAGAACTGCGAGCCGCGCAGGCCGTTCTTGCCGTACTCGCCGTCGATGTAGACGTGCCCGATCGTGTCGCCGTCCTTCACCAGGCCCTGCTCCTGGAAGTACGACAGCCCGTCGATGATCTCCAGGTCGTACGTGGTCCCGACGATCATCACGTACTGGTTGTCGAGCAGTTCCGAAGACCACGACGCGGGCGCGGCGACGGTCTTGTCCGACGCGATGTTCTGCTTCAGCGCGGCCACCACGGGCGAGCCGAGCAGCTGCACGAAGCCGAGGACCTTCGGCTCGATCTGCGGATACAGCGTCTTCGCCGTGTCCGCCTTGTAGCCGTGGTCGACGGTCTCCAGTTTCACCTGACGGCCGCAGGCCCCGCCCGCGGCGTTGAAGTCCTTGGCCCACAACTCGTTCCCCTGGGTGATGCCGAGCCCGAGGTTCTTGAACACCCCGGTCTTGTCGGTCATCACGCCGAGGGTGATCTCCGACGCCGTCACTCCTTTGTCGGTCTTGACGCCCGAACCGTCCGCCCCCGAGGACCCCGAGTCGCCCGCCTTCGTGCTGCACGCCGAGAGGGCGAGGACCGCCGCCAGCGCGACGGCCGGATATGTGCGCTTCATTTGTCTTGCTCCTCCGGGAGTTTCTTGGCGGGTGTGATCCGTCGGCCGATCGCGGCGAGCCCGCCCGGTTCGAAGAGCACCACGAGGATGATCGCGGCGCCGTAGACGAACGAGCTGACCAGGATCGGGGTCAGAGCGCCGTCTCCGGTTCCGGAGAACCAGCCGAGATCGGCGGAGTACAGCGAAAGCACCTGCGGCAGCCCGTTGACGATCAGCGCGCCCACGAGCGCGCCGGGCACCGAGCCGAGTCCCCCGATGATCACCATGGCCAGGAACGCGATGGAGATGTTGATGCCGTACGTGCCGAATTCGCTCTCGTCGGGTTTGAGGATGTCGAACCACAGCACGGTCATCGCGCCCGCGAGCCCCGCGTACGCCGACGAGACGGCGAACGCGCCGGCCTTGGCGCGCGTGACGCTGACGCCCATCACGGACGCGGCGGCCTCGTTGTCCCGCACCGCGCGCCACGACCGGCCGACCCGGCTGCGCACCGCCGCCTTGGCGACCACGAACGCGAGGACGGTCAGCAGCAGGAACAGGTACCAGAGCCGTTCCGCCTGCCGGATCGGCACGCCCATCAGCTCGATCTCGGGACCGTCGTTGGTGAACGGGAAACCGAACAGCGAGAACGGTTCGGGACTGCGCCCGGTCGAGGTCCCGCCGGTCAGCGTCTCGGCCGACTGTCCGAAGTAGAGCCCGAGGAACACCAGCGAAAGCGACGCGACACCGAGGTAGATCCCGCGCAGCCGTCCGGAAACCGGCGCGAACGCCAAGCCGAGCAGTGCGGCGATGACCACCGCGCCGACCAGCGAAAGACCGGGATCGAGGCCGAGGCCGAACACGCGCTCGTCGTCGACCGGTCCGGAAAGGACGGTGTATCCGGTCGCGCCCGCCAGCAGGAAGAACGCGTGCGCCAGGGACAACTGCCCGGCCTGCCCGACCAGCATGGTCAGCCCGATCGCGCCGACCCCGCCGATCATCATGTACTGCCCGGCCTTCAACCAGGCGGCGTCGAGGTAGAGCGGGATCGCGAGCAGGACGACGAGCAGCGCGATCCAGGCCAGCGCCTTGATCAGCCGTCCGCGATTGCGTTTCGGAGGCGGCGCCGTCGGGGCGGCGGGTGGGGCTTTCACGGCGGTGTCAGACACGTGTGCTCTCCCTTGTCCCGAACAACCCCGACGGCCGCACCACCAGGACCACGAGCATCACCAGGAAGACCGCGCTCTTGGAGAAGTCGAACGACACGTACTGCGCCGACAGCGCCTCGACCAGCCCGACGACCAGGCCGCCCACCACCGCGCCCGCCGTCGAGTCCAGCCCGCCGAGGATGGCCGCGGGGAACGCCGCGAGCGCGATGGAGTGCGTGCCGCGGGACAGTCCCGCGCCGGAGAAGTCCTGCGTGGCGATGAAGAGGACCGCGACCCCGGCGAGCACGCCGGCGACCACCCACGCCGTCGCCGTCACCCGGGAACTGCGGATCCCCATCAGCGCGGCGGCTTCGCGGTTCTCGGCCTGGGCCCGCATCGCGACGCCCCAGTTCGAGTACTTGAACGCCAAGGTGAACGCGGTGATCAGCACGGCGGCGACGACCAGCGCCACCAGATGCGTGCGGAACAGGGTGATCCCGCCGAGCTGGAACGGCTGCGCGTCCCAGGCGTCGCCGAGGAACGGCAGCGTGACACCGAGCCGTCGCACGATCTCCTCGGTGATGATCACGTCGACGCCGATCGTCAGCAACGCCAGGCTGTTCGCGTCCGCGTGCCGCGAGCGGGACAGCAGGAACCGTTCCAGCAGGAGGGCGAGCAGACCGGCCGAGACGATGCCGACCAGTGAGGCGCCCGCCCAGCCGAGCGATTCCCGGGTCACGACGACCAGATAGCCCCCGAAGAGGACAAGCGAGCCGTGCGCGAAGTTGACCACCTCGGTGGCCTTGAAGATGATCACGAAACCCAGCGCCAGCAACGCGAACACCGCGCCCTTGCCGAGTCCGTTGACCACGAGTTGCAGGAAAGTGTTCACGCCGTGGCCTCCGTGCCGAGATATGCCTTGATCACGTCCGGATCCGACTGGACCTCGGCCGGTGTGCCGTCGGCGATCCGCCTGCCGAAGTCCAGGACGGTGACCCGGTCCGCGATGCCCATCACCAGTCCCATGTCGTGTTCCACCAGCAGGATCGAGATACCGAGCTCGTCGCGGACGTCGCGGATCGTCCCGGCGAGTTCGGCGGTCTCGGTCGCGTTCATGCCCGCCGCGGGTTCGTCGAGCAGGAGCAGGACCGGTTCGACGGCGAGCGCGCGGGCGAGGTCGACGCGTTTCACGGCGCCATAGGGCAGCGCGCCGACCGGGAGATCCACCAGCGCGCCGATGCCGAGGAAATCGCAGATCTCCCTGGCCCGCGCGGAATGCCGTCGTTCGGCGCGAACCGTCCACGGCAGCCGGAGCCCGCAGGCGAGGAAGCCGCCCTTGGTGAGCGCGTGCCGTCCGAGCATGACGTTGTCGAGCACGGTCGAGCCGGGGGAGAGGGCGGCGTTCTGGAACGACCGGCCGACGCCGAGGCCCGCCAGCCGGTGCGGCGGGAGTCCGGAAAGGACGGCGTCGCCGAGCCGGACGCGGCCGGTGTTCGCCCGGTACAGCCCGCTGATCACGTTGAAACAGCTGGACTTCCCGGCGCCGTTCGGCCCGATGAGCGCGTGCAGCGAACCGGAACCGACGGTGAAGGAGACGTCGTCGAGCGCCCTGATCCCGCCGAAGCGCAGGGTCACGTTCTCGACGTGCAGTTCGGGAGGCGTCATCCGGCCCACCTCGACAGGCTCCGGCCCGCGAGCTGCTTGCGGGCGTCGGCGGCTTCGGCTTCGGCGGTGGCCTGCGATTCGGCGTGGCCGCCGAGGTAGAGCCGCTGGACCTCCTCGCTCGCCGCGAGTTCGGCCGTCGTCCCGGCGAGCGCGACCCGGCCCACCTCCAGGACGATCGCGTGATCGGCGACGCGCAGCGCCATCACGGCGTTCTGCTCGACCAGCACCACGGCGGTGCCCTGGTCGTGGATCTCGCGGATGATGTCGCCGATCTGCTCGACGATCTTCGGCGCGAGACCGAGCGAGGGTTCGTCGAGCAGCAGGAGCCGCGGGCCGGACATCAGCGCGCGGCCGATCGCGAGCATCTGCTGCTCGCCGCCGGAGAGCAGGCCCGCGCGCTGTTTGGCCCGTTCGGACAGGACGGGGAAGAGCTCGTCGACGCGTTTGCGCGCGGCGGCGCGCTGCTCGGGGGAGCGGGCGCCGATCCCGCCCGCGCGCAGGTTCTCCTCGACCGTCATCCGCGCGAAGACCTGGCGGCCCTCGGGGACGCCGACCACGCCCAGACCGACGATGCGGGCGGGGTCCAGTTTGGTCAGTGGTTTGCCGTCGTAGCGCACCTCGCCGGCGGAAACCGAGCCGCGGTGCATACGCAGCGTGCCCGACACGGTGCGGAGCAGCGTCGACTTGCCGGCACCGTTGCTGCCGAGGACGGCCAGTACTCCGTCGGGTGAAACGTCGAGGTCGACCCCGTGCAGTGCGGCCACCGATCGGCCGTACCGCACTTGAAGATCACGGACACTCAGCAAGCCGCCTCCTCCATCCGTGTGACCCGAGTCACGATCGGTGGCGGTCATCCTGCGTTGGCACCCTCCGCCGCGTTACCCCCACCTGGAGACCCACACGGCTACAAAACGGACACAGCGCATTCAGTCCTCCGGATGCGGTACTTGCACGCGCAACTACCGCATCCAGAGGACGAAATGCGTCAGAGGAGGCCGGCTTCGGAAGCCTTGCCGATGGCCTCGACGCGGTTCCGGGCGCCGAGTTTGTGCAAAGCGGACTGCAGGTACGTCTTCACCGTGTTCCGTGCCAGGCCGGTCGACTCCGCGATCTCCGGATTCGTCTGCCCCTGGGCCGCGAGTCGTAAAACCTCGTACTCGCGCCGCGTCAGTCCGCTGCGGGCAAGCGCGTCGGACCGCTGGCCGTCGTCGGGGAAGATCCGCGGATCGACGACGCGCTCACCCTTGAGCACCTGCCGCAGCGCCGCCACGAGATCCGTCCCGGCGACGTCCTTGAGCAGGCAGCCGTGCGCCCCGGAGTCCAGCGCGGCCCGGACACCCTGATGGTCGCCGTGCGCGGTGAACACCACGATCCGCCCGGCCGGGTGGACACGCCGGAGTTCGGCGATGACCTCGGGCGCGAGCATGTCCGGCAGCCGCAGGTCCAGCAGGATCAGCGCCGGCTTCAGCTCGCCCGCCCGCCGGATCGCGGCCCGGCCGGTCTCGGCAGAGCCGACCACGGTCATCGCCGGGTCGTAGCGCAGCAGCAGGCTCACCCCGTCGCGGACCACCGGATGGTCGTCCACGACGAGCACCGTCACCGGCGACGGCACGGTTCCGGCACCCATGCGCGCAGCGTGCACCCATCGTCATCGTCGCGGACCAGGCTGACCCGGCCGCCGAGCCGCGCGGCGCGTTCGGCCAGCGCGCGCAGCCCCATCCCGGTCCCCGGCTCGGGCTCCTCGTCTCCGGAGCGATGCCCGGTCCCGTCGTCGGCGACGACCACCTGCACGCCGTCATCGCTGGGCAGCAGACTGACCACGACGGACAGCGCTTCGGCGTGTTTCTCCACGTTGAGCAGGCCTTCCCGGACGGCCGCCACCAGCAGGCCGGTGCGTTCGGCGTCCAGCCGGGGCACCGGGGCGAGCTGGACGAAGCGGGCCGGGACGCCGCAGCGCGCCTGGAACGAGCGGCAGTGCTCGGCCAGCTCCACCGGCAGCGCGCGTTCCGGGCTCGACTCCGACAACGCCAGCAGCGACTCGCGCAGTGCCCTCGACGCGGCCGAGACGTCGCCTTCGAGCCGCCGCAGCCGTGATTCGAGCGCCGGGTTGTCGCTGATGTCCTCGTGCAGGTTCCGGACCTGGACGCCGATGGAGAACAGCAGCGCGCCGACCGAATCGTGCAGCGCGCTCTGCATGCGGAGCCGCTCGGAGGACAGCGCGGTCTCCCGGTCGGCTTCGGCGACCGACGCCAGCTTCAGCGCCCGGCCGGCCTCGGTGGCGATGTCTTCGAGGGACTGGACCGCGTCGTCGCCGAAGTCGCGGCGCTCCCGCATGGCGGCGTACGCGATGGCGACGGTCTCGGTCCCGCTGACGATCGGGACGGCGATCATCGCGGCGAGGCCCTCGCCGCGCACCTGCGCGTCGAACTGATGGGTGATGCTCGGCGAGCTGACGTAGTCGTTGACCTTCACCGGCCTGCCCAGCGCCAGCACGCGGCCGCCGATGCCCTGGCCGATGGGTACCGCGAGGTCCTGCAGCGCGTCCGTGCGGGTCCCCGACATCCAGCGGATCACCGCCTGTTCCGGCCCGGTCAGCTCAGCGACGAAGCCGGAATGCGTGCCGATGGACTCGCGGATCAGGCGCGCGGTGCCGTTGAGCGCGGCGACCCGGTCGAGGGTGGCCAGCAGCTCCTCGCGCTCGCGAAGAAGCCCGCCGAGCACCGCGCTGTGCTCGGCGGCGAGGTCTTCAGCGGCGTGCCGTCTCGCCGTCACGCGCTCACGATCGCATATCGGACGTGGTTTCCGACACACCCGTCCGGAGAGGTTCACCGATGCGTTCTCGCCCGCGGTTGTCTTGAATGGACCCGTGGAGATCCTGGCCGACGCCGCGACACTGGCGCTGTACACGACCGACGCCTCCAACTACCGGCATGTGCCGAAGGGTGTGGTGCTGCCGCGGGACGTCGGCGAGGTGATCGCGGCCGTCGCCGCCTGCCGTGAGGCGGGGCTGCCGGTGATCGCCCGTGGCGGCGGCACCAGCGTCGCGGGCAACTCGTGCGGGCCGGGCGTCGTGATCGACACGTCACGCCACTTCGGCGGGGTCCTCGGCCTCGATCCGGAGGCGCGCACGGCGAGGGTCGCCCCCGGAACCGTCCTCGACGACCTCCAGCGGCTCGCCGCACCGCACGGCCTCCGGTTCGGCCCCGATCCGTCGACGCATTCGCGCTGCACGATCGGCGGGATGATCGGCAACAACGCCTGCGGCTCGCATTCGGTGGCCTGGGGCCGCACGGTCGACGTCGTCCGGGAGCTGGACGTGCTGCTCTACGACGGCACCCGGCTCACCGTCGGGCCGACCTCGCCGTCCGAAGTGGACGCGCGCGCGGCCAGGCCCGGCGCCGAAGGCCGGGTCTTCACGGAACTTCGCGCGCTCGTCCACGACAACCTGGCGCTGCTGCGGAGGGAGCTGTCGTCGTTCAGCAGGCGGGTGTCCGGCTACGGGCTGGAGCACCTGTTGCCGGAGAACGGTTTCGACGTCGCCAAGGCGCTGGTCGGCAGCGAGGGAACCTGCGTCACCGTGCTGGAGGCGACGGTCTCCCTCGCCGAGGTGCCGGAACGCAAGGTGCTCGCGGTGCTCGGTTTCGAGTCCGACATCGCCGCGGCCGACGCGGTCCCGGAGATCCTGCCGTGGTCGCCGCTGACCGTCGAGGGCGTCGACGCGGACCTCGTCGCGCTGCTGGAGCCGGGCCGCGCCGACGGGCTTCCGCCGGGCGGCGCGTGGCTGTTCGTCGAGATGGCCGATCCGGACAAGGCGCGCGGGCTGATCGACGGGCTCCGCGGCGCGCTGACCGGATCCGCGCTGCTGGACGACGCGGCCGCGCGGAAGCGGCTGTGGCGGATCCGGGAGGAGGGCGCCGGTCTCGCGACCCGGCTCGCCGGGGGCGAAGAGGCCTGGCCGGGCTGGGAGGACGCGGCCGTCCCGCCCGAGCGTCTGGGCGCCTACTTGCGGGAGTTCAAGCAGCTCATGCGTGAGCACGGCCGTAAGAGCGTCGTCTACGGCCACTACGGAGAGGGCTGCCTGCACCTGCGGCTGGACTTCGATCTGCTGTCGCCGCAGGGGATCGCCGGGTTCCGGTCGTTCCTCGAAGAGGCGGCGGACCTGGTCGCCGCGCACGGTGGCTCGCTGTCCGGGGAACACGGCGACGGGCAGGCCCGCTCGGAACTGCTGACCCGGATGTACAGCCCAGAAATCCTCGCGCTTTTCGCGCGGTTCAAGGGGATCTTCGATCCGGCGGGCATGATGAACCCGGGCATCCTCGTGAACCCCAGGCCGGTCGACGCCGATCTCCGCGTCCGGCGCGCACCGCTGGAACTCGAAGACGTCACCGCGCTCGCGTACCCGGAGGACAGGGGGAGCTTCGGGCAGGCGATGCGGCGTTGCGTCGGCGTCGGGAAATGCCGCAACACCACCGGAGCCGGCGTGATGTGCCCGAGCTACCGCGCCACGCGCGAGGAAAAGCACTCCACGCGGGGCCGCGCGCATCTGCTCGCCGAAATGGTGAACGGCGAACTGATCACCGACGGCTGGCGCTCGGAGGAGGTCGCCGAGGCGCTGGATCTCTGCCTGTCGTGCAAGGGATGCCTGTCCGATTGCCCGGTCGACGTCGACATGGCGACGTACAAGGCGGAATTCCTGCATCAGCACCACAAGGGGCGGCTGCGCCCGGCGTCGCACTACTCGATGGGCTGGCTGCCGTTGTGGCTGCGCGCGGCATCGGTCGCGCCCCGGCTGGCGAACACGATGTCGCACCGGTTTTCCGGGCTGCTGAAGAAGTTCGGCGGGATCGCACCGGAACGGGAGCTGCCGACGTTCGCCACGACGCCGTTCACCCGCCGCCGTACGGACCTCAAGCGCTGGGCGACCGGTTCGCGGCGGGTGGTGCTGTGGCCCGACTCCTTCAACAACTACCTGACGCCGGACGTCCTCGACGCCGCGGCCGAGGTGCTCACCGCCGCCGGTTACGACGTCGTCCTGCCCGATCGCGGCGTCTGCTGCGGGCTGACGTGGGTGTCCACCGGACAACTGGACGTGGCGAAGAACGTGTTGCGCCGCACGCTTTCCGTTCTCGAACCGTATCTGCGTGCGGGGTATCGGGTGGCCGGTCTGGAGCCGAGTTGCACGGCGCTGTTCCGCGGCGATCTCCCCGCGCTCCTGCCTGGCGACCCGGTCGCGGAACTGCTCGCCGAACGGACGAGAACCTTCGCCGAACTCGTCGAGGACTCGCCGCTCGAATTCCGGTCACTGGACGTCGAGGCGCTCAGCCAAGTGCACTGCCATCAGCACGCCGTGCTCGGCTTCGACGCCGACGAGGCCGCGATGCGCGCCGCGGGTGTCCACAATTCCACAATGGACTCGGGCTGCTGTGGACTGGCGGGCAACTTCGGTTTCGAACGCGGGCACTACGACGTTTCCGTCGCCTGCGCCGAAGACCGCATGCTGCCCGCGATCCGTGCGGCGGCCGAGGGTACCGAGGTGGTCGCGGACGGCTTCAGCTGCCGGACGCAGATCGAGCAACTCGACGGACGGCGGGCGCTGCACCTGGCGGAACTGCTGCGGCGCGCGCTGCCCTGAGCGCGGGTCCCGTTCGCCGAGTGTTGCGAAAGCCACTTTCGCAACCTTCAACGTTGCGAAAGTGGCTTTCGCAACGTCGGCGGGGGCACGGAGTCGGCGACCGGCTCAGGGACCGGCGAGCATGTCGCGAAAGCCACTTTCGCGACGTCTGGTGTCCCGAAAGTGGCTTTCGCGACATCACCTTCGGCACCCGGCCGACCTCCGTGCCGCTCACGAGACGTGACCGAGGCGCGCGTCCCGTTCGGCGTACTTCTTCAACGTCAGCAGCTGTTTCCGCATCATCACCAGATCGCCCCAGCCGAGAAGGAACTCCTTGACGCGCCCCCGGAATCCCTGAGAGATCACGACGATGCGGCACAGCATGCGGCACGACCGCTCGTCGATCGGCTCGACCGAGTACGTGACGGCCACCGGGCCGAACAGGTTCTCGGATTTGGCGAAGGTCCGCCCGGTGAGGCTGTGCCCGCGGTCGACCTCGGTCAGCTCGAACACGATCAGCGTGTCGCCGGGCGCGAGTTCGTCGGCGCCGGGGGTGAGGCTGTCCGGGCTGCGGCGCCCCAGGTTGTCGAGCAGGTCGTAGCTGTAGGGCGCGACCGAGATCTGGCAGAGCCACCGGTAGGCGAGCGCGGCGGGCGCGTGCACGGTGACGGCGCGGTCGAAGCGGGCGACAGGGCCGTCCAGCAGGGTGTCCGCCGGCTGCGCGCGGCGGCGTTCTTCCGGGGTCGCGCCCCAGTTCGCGGGTGATCCGAAGGGCATGGCCGCCTCCGTACGGTGCCGTATGTTTTACCATACGGTAGCGTACGGGGCGTGAAACGGAAGCTCGCGCCAGAAGATTGGGCCGACGCGGCGCTCGAAGCGTTGTGCGAGGGCGGGGTCGCCGCGATCGCCGTCGAACCCATCGCGGCGAAACTCGGGACGACAAAAGGCAGCTTCTACTGGCATTTCGCGAATCGGGGCGCGCTGGTCGAAGCCGCCGTGCGCCGATGGGCTGAGCAGGACACCGAGGCGTTGATCACGCTGCTGGACGGGATCTCGGATCCGGAGCGGAGGCTGCGCGAACTCTTCACCCTCGTCTTCGGATCCACGGACGACGAGCGGGCCGAGCTGGCGCTGCTCGCCCACGCCGTCGACCCGGTGATCGGCCCGCTGCTGGCCGAGGTCACCGCGCGGCGCGTCGACTTCATCGTCCGGTGCTTCCGGGAAATGGGCCTCCCGGATACCGAAGCCCGGCATCGCGGCCTGCTGGCGTACACCGCCTTCATCGGTTTGATCCAGGCGCAACGGGCCAGCGGCGGCACGCTCCTGCCCGCGACGGAACGGCCGGGCTACCTGGCGTTCCTGCGCGGGATTATCACCCGGTGATAAGGATCTTCGGCTCTTCGGGCGGGTGACCGGCCGGATCCTTCCAGCCGCGACGGCCGCCGCTCATCATCATGCTCCATGACAGCCACGTATCCCGCGGCGAAGGACGACCCCGCGACCCCGATGGGCGCGATCTACGCCGACTATCCGCCGATGTCCCGGGTCGTCTTCCCCAGCGGCTGCGAAGGCTGGCTAGTGACCCGGTACGAAGACGTCCGCCTGATCTTCTCGGACACGCGGTTCTCCCGGAACCTGCTCGCGCCGGGCGCGCCGTGCCTCATCGAACCCGGCGACTTCTCCACCGGCGAGCACAGCATCCTCAACATGGACCCACCGGATCACACGCGGCTGCGGAAGCTGACCGCGCAGGCCTTCACCGTCCGCCGGATCGCCGGGCTGCGGCCGCGGATCCAGGAGATCGCGGACACGCTGCTGCGGGCGATGATCGAGCACGGTCCCCCGGTGGATCTGGTGGAGATGTTCGCCTTCCCGCTGCCCACCGCGGTCATGTGCGAGATCCTCGGCGTCCCTTACGAAGGCAGGGAACGGTTTCGCCAGTGGTCGCGCGTGATCGTCACGCCGATGGCGTACACCCCGGCGGAAGTGGCGCAGGCCCGGCGTGACGGTGCGGACGACATGGCGGCACTCGTCGCCGTCAAGCGGGTGACGCCGGGGGAGGACCTGCTGAGCGTCCTCGTGCACGCTCGCGACGAGGACGGTGATCGGCTCACCGAGGCCGAGTTGATCGATCTGGCCACCCAGCTCCTGCTCGCCGGGCACGAGACCACGGTCAGCCTCATCGCGACCGGGATCGTGCTGCTGGCTGGGCATCCGGACCAGCTGGCGGCGCTGCGTTCGGATCCGAACCTGACGGAGGGGGCCGTCGAGGAGATCATGCGGTTCGACGGGCCCGCCGACGCGTCGCTGCTCCGGCTGGCGCTGGAGGACGTCGAGCTGAGTGCCGGCGTGGTCCGGCGCGGCGAGGCGGTGCTGGCCCACACCGGCGCGGCGAACCGGGACGAAGCCGCCTTCCCCGGTGCGTCGCGGTTCGACATCCGCCGCCGGAACGCGCCGCAGCTCGGCTTCGGGCACGGCCTTCACTTCTGCCTCGGCGCGGCACTCGCCCGGCTCGAAGGGGAGATCGCGTTCCGCACCCTGCTCGACGGATTGCCGGGGCTGGATCTCGCCGTTCCCGCTTCGGCCATCGTCTGGCGTCCGCCGCTTTCGATCCGCGGCCCGGAAGCCGTGCCGGTGACGTGGGCTACCACCAAGCCCGGCTGAGGCTCTCCAGCGTCGGTTCCTCCGGCGCGGGAAGAACCCTGAGATACCAGGTGAAGTTGCTGTAGACGTGCAGCAGCGCGTATGCCAGGCAACGCCGGGAGAACGCTTCGTCCGGCTCGGCGCCGTATCCGGCCAGCAACCGGCGCAGGAAATCCTTGTCCCCGCCCGAAACGAACAGCCCGACCGCGACGAAGTCGTACTCGGCCGCACCCCGCATCGCCGGTTCGAAATCGAAGAGCCCGGTCAGCCTCGGGCGTCCGCCGTCGTGGACGACCATGAGATGGTCGCGCATGAATTCCGTGTGCAGCGGGACGACCGGCGGGCTGCCCAGGTCGACCGAGTCGAGGAAAGCCGGAATCTGGCCGATCCAGGACTCGTCGAGCCCGGTCCGGCGATGGTGCTCGACGACCTTGGCGCGCTGCCCGGCGACGAACGCGGCCCAGTCCGGCGGTTCGAGGACGTCGAGCCGCGGGTCGCGCAGCGAATGCAGGGCGGCCAGCGCCTCGCCGAGTTCGGGGGCGAGCCGATGTTTGTCCTCTGTGGACAGTTTCGGCCAGGCGTCCTTCAGTGTTTCGCCGCGCAGGCGCTCCATGAGCACGTAGCCCCAGCCGTCCCGTTCGCCGACCTCGTGCACGGCGGGGGTCGGGATCGGCAGTTTGCCGTGCAGGACCTCGAGCATCGTCCGCTCGGTCGGGAGTTCGTCGAGATGCACCGGCGGGAACAGCTTGAGCACCAGATCTTCGCCGATGGCGTAGACCGGCAGCGAGCCTTCGGTGAACGGGACGGCCTCGCCGTAGCCCAGCGACGTCACCGCCGGAAGGAGGTCTTGCCTGGTCAGTGCGTCGAACTCGGCTTCGGTGCCGGCGGGCGGAAACGTGATCACCGCACGACCGTAGAGCAGCGCGCCCCGGGCGGCGACGGAATTACCCGCTGCGCTCCAGCAGCGTCCGCGCCGCGCCGAGCACCAGGCGGCAGACGTCGTCGGGATCCGCGCTGGCCAGCGGTTCCTTCCCGGTGATGTCGCGGACCAGGCCGATCCCGAGCAGCCAGGCGAGGATCAGGTCGGCCCGCAGGTCCGCGTCTTCGGCGTCGGTCAGCGTGGCGAGCACCTTGGCGTACTCCTCGCCGAGCTGCCGCCGGACCGCGGCGGCGGCGCTGTCGTGCCCCGTCGAGCGCAGGTACGCGTCGAGGGTGCGGTCGCGGCCGGTGTCGGCCTCCAGCATGCTGCGCAACGCCGTGCCGAGCAGTTCGTCCGGTGGGGTGGTGGCGATCTGCTCGCGTCCGCCGCGCGCCAGGACCTCCTCGAACAGCGCGTCCTTCGAACCGAAGTAGCGGAACAGCAGGGCCTGGTTGACTCCGGCGAGTTTCGCGATGTCGCGGACGGTCGTCCGGTCGAAACCGCGTTCGGCGAAGAGAGCCGCCGCCGCGTCGAGCAGCGCCGCCCTGGTCGCGGCCGCGTCGCGCTTGCGGACCTGCGGTTCTTCCGTCATCGCCAAAGGCTAACCGTACGTCGCACGGTAGGCGCATTGACGCTCAGCGTGATCATGGTTAGCGTTGTAAGCAGTTGCTTACAAACCGCCGAGCCGGGGGGTTTCCGGACAAATGACCACCACTGACACCGAATTCGTCGCCTATCCCTTCAACGAGGACGCCGGGCTCGAACTCAACGAGGCGTACGCGGCGGCCCGCGCCACCAAGGGCATGCTCCGGGTCCGTCTTCCGCACGGTGAGCCGGCGTGGCTCGCCACCCGGTACGCCGACGCGCGTCTGGTACTGGGCGACCGGCGCTTCTCCCGTGCGATGGCGGCGGAACGGGACGAACCGCGGATGGCGCCGGGCAGGCGGCCCGGCGGGATCCTGAGCATGGACCCGCCGGATCACACCCGGCTGCGCACGCTGGTCGCGAAGGCATTCACCATGCGTCGCGTCGAACTCCTGCGGCCGCGCGTCGCCGAACTGGCGGCGGGCCTGATCCGGGACATGAAGGCCAAGGGGCAGCCCGCCGACCTGGTCGAGGACTACGCGCTGCCGATCCCGGTCGCGGTGATCTGCGAACTGCTCGGCGTCCCGGTCGAGGACCGGCCGAAGTTCCGCGTGTGGAGCGACGCCGCGTTGTCGACCAGCCCGCTGACCACCGAAGAGATGATGGCCAACCAGGACGAGCTGCGGGCGTACATGCACGTGCTCGTCGAGCAGCACCGCGCCGAACCCCAGGACGACCTGATGACCGCGCTGATCGAGGCGCGCGACGTCCGCGACCGGCTGAGCGAGCTGGAACTGGTCGACATGTGCATCGGCATCCTGATCGCCGGGCACGAGACCACCGCCAGCCAGATCCCCAATTTCGTCTACGCCCTGCTCGAACAGCCGGAGCAGCTCGCCCGCCTCCGCGCGGACCTGGACCTGATCCCGGCCGCGGTCGAAGAACTGCTCCGGTTCATCCCGCTGGGTGCCGGAGCCGGGTTCGCCCGGTACGCCACCGAAGACGTCCAGGTGGGTGACGTGCTCGTGAAGGAGGGCGAGCCGGTGATGGTCGCGATCGGCGCCGCGAACCGGGACGGGCTCCAGTTCACCTCGGCGGAAACCCTCGAATTCGACCGGGAATCCAACCCCCACCTCGGTTTCGGCCACGGCGTGCACCACTGCCTCGGCGCCCCGCTGGCGAGGCTGGAACTTCAGGAGGCCTTGCGGGCGCTGCTGCGCGATCTCCCCGGGCTGCGCCTCGATGGCGATATCGTGTGGAAGACGCAGATGCTGGTGCGGGGGCCCCGCTCCATGCCGATCGGATGGTGAGCATGAGCTGGAAAGTCGACGTCGATGGCGACACGTGCATCGGCTCGGGGATGTGCGCCGCGCTGAAGCCGGAGGTCTTCGTGCTCGAAGGCGCCACGGCGACGGTGGTCACGGGCGAGGTGGAGCCGGACGAGACCGTGCTCGACGCGGCGGATTCGTGCCCCGCGATGGCCATCGAGGTGACGGAAAAGGGTGAGGTGATCGGGCCGCGGCCCTGATGACCGCGCTTTAATGCGTGGCGGTCGCCGGTGAACAGGCGTAGGACGACAGGGTGAGCGATGACGGCTTGACCCTCCGCACTCTGACCACCGACGACCTGCCCGCGTTCGCGGAACTGCTCGCGAGCGCCTTCCTGACCGATCCGACGGAAGGTTTGAAACACCGCGAAAGGCTGGTGTTCGAGCCAGACCGCACGCACGGTGTGTTCGACGGCGACGACCTCATCGGGACGGGGGAACTGCTCACCCGCAAGATCACCGTTCCGGGTGCCGGGCAGACGCCGTTCGCCGGGGTGACGTCGGTAGCCGTCGCGCCGGGTCACCGCAGGCGGGGCGTGCTCACCCGGACCATGCGGGCGCAATTGCACGGCCTGCACGAAGACGGCGGTGAACCGATCGCCGCGTTGTGGGCGTCCGAAGCGGTCATCTACCCCCGTTTCGGTTACGGCCTCGCGGCGCAGTTCCACCGCGCGAAGGTGCGCGCCAAGTCCGCGTTCCGGCCCGGCGTCGAGCTCGAAGCCGAACGAGTACGCGAAGTCGGGCGGAAACAGGCGATCCCGCTGATCAAGGCGATCTACGACAAGGAAGCGCCGCAACGGGCCGGCGCACTCGACAGGCCCGAGTCGGCCTGGGAATTCATCCTCGACGACCCGGAGTACCGCCGCCACGGCGCGACCGCGCTGAAGTTCGCCGTGCTCCCGGACGGCTACGTGATCTACCGGCTGAAGAACGATTGGAACGAAGAAGGCCCGCGAGGGATCTTGACCGTGCAGGAACTGGTCGCGACCACTCCGGAGGCGTACGCGACGCTGTATCGCTTCCTGCTCGACTACGACCTGGTGTTCACGGTGGAGGGGATCACCGCCCTCGACGAGCCGCTCATTCATCTGCTCGCCAATCCCCGCGCCATGACCCGGTCCGCCGGTGACTCCTTGTGGCTCCGGCTCGTCGACGTCGACCGTGGCCTCGTCACCCGCCGCTACGGCGCTCCGGTGGATCTGGTGTTCGGCGTGCGCGACGCCTTCTGTCCGTGGAACACCGGGAACTGGCGGCTCGTCACCGACGCCGGCGGGAACGCCGAGGTGACGCGTGTGGAGGACGCGCCGGATCTCGAACTGGGCGTGGACGACCTCGGCGCGATCTTCCTCGGTGGCACCAGGCCCAGCACGCTGGCCGCGGCGGGCCGGATCAAGGAGCGGACCGCCGGCGCCGTTGCCCGGGCGACGGCCGCGTTCGCCTCCGACCGCGAGCCGTCCTGCGTCGAATCCTTCTAGCCCGGCATTACCTGCCGGGTAATCGACTTCGCGTGGTCGCTCTTGCCAAGGTGACCAGGTGCGAAAAATCAAGAGATTCGTTGGTGTGGCGGCGGTTCTGCTCGGTGCGACGGTGATGGGAAGCGGGGCGGCGGTGGCTGAGACGACCGAAGGCTGTGTACTTCCGAAGCAGCTCGGAGACCTGGTCGAAGGCGCGGTGTCGCCGTCCGCGTGCGCCTTCGTCACCAAACAGACCGAATTCGGGGCGATGCGCTCGGACACCCCCGAGGCACGGGAAGCCCGTGTCCGGTTGTACGGCACCATTTTCGCCGCCGATGGGACGCTCGCGGAATCGGGCAGCGCCGCGCCGGTCCAAGGCAGGGCGAACATCGAGAACAGCCTGCGTACCCTGCTGGGCGCGTTCCCGACGTTCCGGTTCACGCCGGTGAGGATCTCGGTGAACGGCGACGCCGTCTTCTACGAGGCGGCCAACGAAGCGGTGATCCAAGGCCGGATGGTGCGGTACCCGGCCGTCTACCGGGTGGTGCTCGAGAACGGTGAAGTCACCCAAGGCCGCCGCTACCACGATCGGACGGAATGGTTCCGCCCGCTCGAAAACGACGGCCTGCGCGAACTGTTCGCCGGTGTCGGCGACGACTGTCCGCGGCCGGGGCCGGCCTTCACCGGGCCGGGGCTGACCGCACCGGTGACGGACCCGGCGTGCCATTTCGCTTACCTCCGCAGGCTTTCGGGCGCGATGACCGACGTCCGGCTGGCACCCGATCAGGCGGCGGGGGAGTTCCGGGAGTATCGCGGGACCGTGCGGGCGAAAGGGCGGACGATCGACTTCGGAATGGTCGTGGGCACCGGCTCCGGCGTTCTCCGCTACTACTTCGACACGCTTCCGCTCAGCTACGACGACGCGGAAATGGCCGCACTGTTCACCAAGCTGATCACGGGCGCAGCACCCCCTGCTCGGTGACGACCGCGGTGACCAGCTCGAACGGCGTCACGTCGAAGGCCGGGTTGAACACCTCCGCGCCATCGGGAGCGACCCTCGTGCCACCGAAACCCAGGACCTCGCCGGGATCGCGTTCCTCGATCACGATCCCGGCGCCGTCCGGCATCGCGGTGTCCACAGTGGACGAAGGGGCGACGACCACGAACGGGATCCCGTGGTGCTTCGCCGCGATCGCCAGGCCGTAGGTGCCGATCTTGTTGGCGACGTCGCCGTTGGCGGCGATCCGGTCGGCGCCGACGAGCACGCAGTCGACGAGGCCGCGGCTCATCGCGGCGGCGGCCGCGCCGTCGGGCTGGATGCGGTACGGGACACCGGCTTCGGCCAGCTCCCACGCGGTCAGGCGGGCGCCCTGCAGCAGCGGTCTGGTCTCGTCGACCAGCACGGACTCGACCAGGCCGCGGGCCTGAAGATGCCAGACGACGCCGAGCGCGCTGCCCCAGGCGACCGTGGCGAGGTGGCCCGCGTTGCAGTGACTGAGCAGCCGCAACGGCCGCCGCTCGCAGTGTTCGAGCACCACCGCGGCCGCCAGCCGGGAGGCTTCGTGATTGATCCGCTCGTCCTCATCGAGGATCGCGAGCGCTTCGGCGAGGACGGCGTCCGGCCCCTCCGGGAGCTTCGCGAGGGTGCGGGAGACACCCCAGCTCAGGTTGACCGCCGTCGGCCGGGCCTGGGCGACGCGATGCGCCTCGGCCTCGACGTCACCTCCCGCGCGGACCGCGAGCACGACACCGAGCGCCCCCGCCGCGCCGAGCGCCGGCGCCCCGCGCACCGCCAGCCGCTGGATGGCGTCGACGAGTTCACCGACCGTGCGCAGTTCGAGCACGTGATACTCGGCGGGCAGGACGGTCTGGTCGATGATCGTGACCGCGTCACCGGTCCAGTCGATCGTCCTGCGCATGGCTCCCCCGTGAAATCCGGTTGTCCCGTCGCGACCGCCTCGGTGAGGATGCGGCCCGTGACCATTCAACGCCACCATCCGCCCGGTCTGCACCCCACGCCCACCTACCACCACGTGACCATCGTCGAAGGACGGCGGGACGTCCACCTCGCCGGCCAGTGCCCGCTCGCCGAAGACGGCAAGGTCGTCGAGGGCGACGTGCTCGCCCAGGTCGACCAGGTCGTCGCGAACACCGCCGCCGCGCTCGCCTTCGCCAAGGCGACCCCGGCCGACGTGGTGCGCACGGTGATCTACGTGGTCACCCCGGACGCCGATGTGCTCTCGGCGGTGTGGGACCGGTTCGTCGGGTCGGAGATCGGGGAGGCGTTCACCACCGCGAGCACCCTGCTCGGCGTCGCGCAGCTCGGGTATCCCGGGCAGCTCGTCGAGCTCGACGTCACCGCCGCCACGGCCTGATCCCTCCGTGCGTTGATGAAGGATCCGGGACGTCGAGTGTCCCCGATCCTTCATCAACGGCGGGTCAGAGACCCGCCATCAGATCGGTCTCGGTGATGCCCGGCCCCTGCCCGGCGCGGATGAACCACTCGACGCCGAACGCCTGCGCGAAGGCCTCGTCCGGCATCGCGAGGAAGAATGAATCCTCACTGATCTGGCTGGCGTGCGCACGCATCGCGGCCCGCTTGGCCGGCAGGTACGCGGTGACGTCGACCCGCGCCGTCAGGACCGCTTCCGGCTTGCCGAACTCGGATCCGTCTTCGAAATCGGGGAGATCCTCCGCCTTCATCTGCCCCGTCCGCACCGCCTCCTCCATGCCGCGGCGCATCTCGTCGCTGTTGCTCGTCGCCTCGTAGACCCGCGGCGTGCCCGCCAGCTCGGCCGCGCGCATGCCGACGCGATGCACCTGGATGTGGTCCGGATGCCCGTAGCCGCCGTTGTCGTCGTAGACGGTCAGGACGTCGGCCTGCTCCTCGCGCAGGATCGCGGCCAGGCGCTGCGCGGCCTCCTCGACGTCGGCCTGCCAGAACGTGCCGGGCTCGTCGTTGCGCGGCTCGCCCATCATGCCGGAATCGGTGTACCCCAGGAACTCCACCCGCTTGGCCCCCAGGACCTCGGCGGAAGCGTGCGTCTCCTGCACGCGGCGCTGCCACAACTCCTCTCCGTCGTCGAGGAACCCGTCCGGCACCTCGCCGACCTCCCCCCTGGTCGCGACGACGAGCACGACACGGTGACCTTCCTCGAAGGCCTTGCGCATGACGCCGCCCGCGACGATGCACTCGTCGTCGGGGTGGGCGTGAAAACTCACCAATGTGGCCATGCTGGGGAAACTACCGGGAGGCACCGACATATTCCGGTGCTTCGCCCACAGCGAAGCGCCTCGTGAGTGGTAAAGACGGTTCTGATCAAGGGTGTCTTGGATACCTGCTGGCTCCGGGCCGGGGGAGGGGTGTCGCGAAAGCCACTTTCGGGACATCAGACGTCTCGAAAGTGGCTTTCGCGACCTGCTCGCCAGGGCGGTGTCGTGCCCGGCCACGGCCGACGTTGCGAAAGCCACTTTCGCAACGTTGAAGGTTGCGAAAGTGGCTTTCGCAACCCCGGCCGGGCAGGTGAGCTCCGAAAACGCCACCCGCGGCTCTAACCCTCCTTACCACTCACGAGCCCAACGCCCACTTACGCCGGAAAGACCCGCCCCAGGAACTCGAGCGTCAGCGCCCAAGCCGCCGCGGCGGGCTCCGGCTGGTGGAACATCGGCGCCACATGGTTGTGGAACGCGTGCCCCGCGCCCTCGTGGATGTGGATCTCCGCCCCGTCGTGCGAGGCGACGGCGTCGGCAAGGCGGCGCACGCCCTCGACGGGGATGTAGGGATCCTCGCCGCCGAACTGGAACTGGATCGGGCAGGTGATCTTGTCCAGCAACGGAACTTGCTCCGGAACGCGCGAGCCGTAATACGAGACCGCGACGTCCGGGTCGCCTTCGGCCGCGGCCGCGTAGGCCATCGAGCCGCCGAGGCAGAAGCCGAAGAGGCCTGCGCGGCCGTCGGTTTCGGGCAGTTCGCGCAGCGTCGCGAGGGTCGCGAGCACGTCGGTGACGGCGCGTGCCGGATCGAGCTGTCCGGCGACGGCCATCGAGGCCGAGAGCCCGGGTTCGTCGTGCGTTGCCGACCAGCCGGGGGAGATCCGCCAGAACAGTTCGGGCACGGCGACGACGTAGCCGAGGGCGGCCAGGTCGGCGGCGACCGACTTGAGGTAGTCGTCGAGACCGAAGATCTCCTGGATCAGCACCAGCCCCGGGCCGGAGCCGGATTCGGGCAGCCAGAGCGGGGCGTCGAACGAGCCGTCGGCGACGGTCACCTTGGTCATCGGGTTCCTTCCAGTGCGCGTACGAGGCAGTCCGCCACCAGGGCGGCCTGTGTGCCGTCGGGGTCGAGGTCGGGATCGAAGATGGTCAGCTCCAGCCCGGCGGCGCCGGGGATCGCGAGCAGGCCGCGGAGCAGTTCGACGAGCTTGTCCGGGCTGAGCCCGCCGGGGTCGGGACTGTCCACAGCGGACACGAACTCCGGATCGAGCGTGTCGATGTCGACGTGGATCCAGAAACCGTCCAGCGGCGCGAAGATCTCGCGGGCGGCGGCGAGCGCGCCATCGGTGCCGGACGCCATGATCTCCTGGCTGGTCACGACACGCAGCCCCGCGTCCCGCGCTTCGGCGGACTCCTCCGCGCGAACGCCGAGCACGAGGACGTCCTCGTCGCGGACGTAGGGACCTAGACCGTCCACATCGGCCAGTTCCGGTTGGCCGCGTCCGGTGACGACGGCGAGGGCCTCACCGCCGACGTTGGCGACGTGCTCGGAATTGCCGAGGTGTCGGAAGTCGTCGTGGCCGTCGAAGTAGGCGATGCCGAAGCGGCCTTCGCGACGCAGAGTCAGCATCGCGGCGAGCGCGATCGAACAGTCGCCGCCGAGCACCACCGGGAAGCCGCCGTCCGCGCGGATCTTCGCCAGCCGCCCGGCGAGGGCCGCGGTGTAGGCCGCGATCCCGGCCGCGTTGCGCACCCCGCCGCCGGGCGACCAAGCGGGCAGATACCGCGGCGGGGTGACGACGCCGCCGTCCCTGGCGTCCAAACGGGTGAGCAGACCTTGGTCGCGCAGCGCGCCCGGTGCCTTGTAGCAGCCGGGGACCACCCCTTCGGCGGGCGGACGCAGTCCGAGATTGGACGGTGCGTCGAGCAGTACGAAATTCCCCATGCCCCCACCGTAGTAGTGACGCCTGGTGCCACGCCGTCCGTCCCTTTAGGTTGAAGGGACGGACAGAGGAGGCTCAATGGCGGAGCGGACCAAGTACATCCTCGACGAAGCGGACATGCCGGCCAGGTGGTACAACATCGTCCCGGATCTGCCGGAGCCGCCACCGCCGCCACTGCATCCGGGCACCCGCGAGCCGGTCGGCCCGGACGACCTCGCGCCCCTGTTCCCGCAGGCGCTCATCGCCCAGGAAGTCAGCACCGAACGGTACATCGACATCCCGGAAGAGGTCCTCGACGTCTACCGGCTCTGGCGGCCGTCCCCGCTGTACCGCGCGAGGCGGCTGGAGAAGGCGCTCGGCACCCCCGCCCGCATCTACTACAAGTACGAAGGCGTCAGCCCGGTCGGCTCGCACAAGCCCAACACCGCCGTCCCGCAGGCGTTCTACAACGCGGCGGAGGGGGTCACCAGGCTGACCACGGAAACCGGCGCCGGACAGTGGGGGAGCGCGCTCGCGTTCGCGTGCGCCACCTTCGGGCTCGAATGCGAGGTGTGGCAGGTCCGCGCTTCGTTCGACCAGAAGCCGTATCGCAAGCTGATGATGGAGACCTTCGGCGCGACGGTGCATCCCAGCCCGTCCGAGCTGACCGAATCCGGCCGCGCGATCCTGGCCGCGGACCCGGGCTCGACCGGGAGCCTCGGCATCGCGATCAGCGAGGCGGTCGAGCAGGCGGCGCAGGCGGAGAACACGCGTTACGCGCTCGGCAGCGTGCTCAACCACGTGCTGCTGCACCAGACGATCATCGGCGAAGAGGCGCTCAAACAATTCGAACTGGCCGGGGACACCCCGGACGTCCTCGTCGGCTGCACCGGCGGCGGATCCAACTTCGGCGGGCTCGCCTTCCCGTTCCTGCGTGAGAAACTCGCCGGCCGGATGGACCCGGTGATCCGCGCGGTCGAACCGGCCGCCTGCCCGACGCTCACCCGCGGGAAGTACGCGTACGACTTCGGGGACACCGCCGGGCTGACGCCGTTGCTGAAGATGCACACGCTCGGTCACGACTTCATCCCCGACCCGATCCACGCCGGCGGCCTGCGCTACCACGGGATGTCGCCGCTGATCTCGCATATCTACGAGCTCGGGCTGATCGACGCGGTCGCCATCGGGCAGGAGGACTGTTTCGCGGCAGGCGTGCGGTTCGCCCGCGCGGAGGGCATCATCCCCGCGCCCGAGCCGACCCACGCGCTCGCCGCGTGCATCCAGGAAGCGTTGCGGTGCAAGGAAACCGGCGAGGAGAAGGTGATTCTGACCGCGCTGTGCGGGCACGCGCACCTCGACCTCCCGGCGTACGGCGCGTACCTGGCGGGCGAGATCTCCGACCACGCGCTGCCCGATGAGGCCCTCGAGAAGTCACTCGCCGGCCTTCCGTAGCCCCTCGCGCGGATGTCATGAAAGGGTCGTTCCTGACATTCGGGAGGGGTCAGCCGGCACTGTGTGGATTTTGGTGCGTTGGAGGACCCGAAATCCACACAGTCCGGCGAGAACGTCCCTGTCACGACCGGTTCAGGAGGGGTGTGTGGAAGTAGGGACACTCAACGTCCCTGTTTCCACACGCCCCAACCTGCGCCACCTTTGCCTTACCTCTCAATAGAACGACCCCATCGAATGCCCGAATCGGACACTGCCGTCCCGGGAAGTGTCCCTTGTGGATAGTCAGGTACTTGCACACGCAAAGACCGCATCCAGAGGACGAAACGCGAGGGGGTCAGCCGGTCACCTGGTAGCCCGAAGTCCGGTTCCGCCCGGTGTTCTTCGCCTCGTAGAGCGCCCGGTCCGCGACGGCGATCACCGCGTCCAGATCGCTGACGCCCGGCCGGTCGGCGAGGCCGATCGACACGGTGACGTGCTCGGGCAGGTCACCGGCGCGCGTGGCCACGCTCGACCGGATCCGTTCCGCGATCGCGTGGGCATGGACGGCGGGCGTGCCGGGCAGCAGCACGACGAACTCCTCGCCGCCGAACCGCCCGACCAGATCCGTGCCGCGCACCTCGGTGCGCAGCGTTTCCGCGATCGCCGCCAGGTACCGGTCGCCGACCAGATGCCCGTGCCGGTCGTTGATCAGCTTGAACCGGTCGACGTCGACCATCAGCAGGCTGGTGTGCCGCCCCGCGCGCCGCGCGCGGTCGAGTTCGTCGGCCGCCGCTTCGCGCCACGCCTTGGCGTTGAGCAGCCCGGTCTTGGCGTCGCTGCGCGCCTGCCGTTTCAGTTGCCGCAGCAGGACGCCGCGATGCAGCACCAGCGTGATCCCGACGACCAGCAGCAGCACCACGGGCCAGTCCCGCAACGCCCACGCGACGATGACGCCGAGTGCGATCGTCGCCGCTTCGAGCGCGTATTCGAACGGCTTCGCCAGCGCGTCGCGCAGCCGCTCGTGCGGGGTGCCGAAGTACACCGCGATGGTCATGAGCACCGTGTTGACCAGCAGGAACACCACGCCCGCCGCGACGATCGACCCGAACGAGGCGACGTCGCGGGGGAGTACGTCGAACGGGGCCGCGTACCGGGAGAGGAAGGCGGCGGCCGCGAAACCCGAGAGCACGGTCGCCGAGGTGGAGAACATCCGCCGGAACAACGGGTTCGGCTGACCGCGGAACCAGCGGTAGAAGAACGACACGGCGATGACCAGCGCGGCGAGCGCCGGGTGCACCAGCAGCACGGCGGCGAAGGTCCAGACGCTGTCGAGCGAGATGTGCGGCGTCCCCGCGAACCGCTCCCGCACCCGCTCGACCGGGCGTGACAACTCCGTGTACGCCACGGCGCTGACGATCAGGATGGCGAACGGGAGGGCGTCGCCCTGAGTGAACGGGACGCGGACCAGAGACCAGGCGGATCCGGCGATCGCCGCGACGTCCACCAGGAGGACGAAGCCGATCAAACCGCGGTGGGGTAGCCGCCACAGCGCCCAATTCGTTAGCGCCACGGAGACGAACGTAATCGGTTGGATACTAGGTGTCACTACGCTGTATGGGTAGGCGTGGGTGCACCACGCGTGACCGGATCGGGGAAGTGGAGGGGGTGAGCTCCATGCGCGGGCAGAACTGGTGAGTACCCGGTTCCGGTCAAAGGGGGTGAAGCGGGGCCACGTGGCGCCAAGCCCGGGTGGCCGGAACAGCCACTACGAGACCGGCGAGTGCGATGACCGAGACCGTCGTCGCGGGTGAACCGAGTACGCCGACGAGCAGGCCGCCGGCGATCAGCCCGATTCCTTGCACGGCGATGAGTCCCGACCCGGCGAGGCCGAACGCCTGGCCTCGTTCGGTGTCGGGTACCAGCCGCATGAACGTGGTGCTCGCGGTGACCTGGTAGGCCGCGCACATCCCGGACAGCACGAGCAGTCCGGCGGCGTAGGGGAGCGAGGGCCGGAACCAGAACGCCGCGAGCGGCACGATCGCACCGAGCGCCAGCCCGCCGACCATGCGCAACCGGACTTCCGGCCGCACCAGACGTCCCAGTACGAACACCCCGAGCACGATCCCCGCGGGATGCGCCGCGAGCAGCAGTCCCGCCGTCACCGCGCCGCCGCCGATCTCCGCGGCATAGGGCACCGCGAGCCCTTCCGGCACGATCACGAAACCCGCCAGCCATGCCAGGCCGACCAGCGCGCGCAGCCGTCGGTCGTGCCAGATCGTGCGGGCGCCCGCACGAAGCCGTCGCAGGGTCGACGTCGCCGGTCCGCTCGCGCCCGGCGCGGGCCGGGCGCGGACACCGAGCCGCAGGACGACGGCCGAGACGGCGAACGTCGCCGCGTCGATCGCCAGCCCGCGTCCCGGCCCGATCGCGGCGATCACCACGCCGCCCAAGGCGAAGCCGGCGAGCTGGCCGATCTGGTTGGTGATCTTCAGCAGCGACTGGCCGAGGACGTAGGAATCCCCGGTGAGCACCGACGGAAGGACCGCGGCCTGCGCGGCGGTGAACGGCGCGTTGGCCAGCTGCACCACCACCAGCACGGCGGCGAGCACGGGCAACGGGATGCCGGGAACGGCGAGCACCGCGACCAGGAGCGCGCGGACCACGTCGGAGCAGACCATCACCGCGCGTCGCGGGAACCGGTCGGCCAGTCCGCCGAGCAGCGGCCCGCCGATCAGGTCGGGCAGGTAGGTGAGCGCGTAGGTCAGTGCGGGCCAGGTCGCCGATCCGGTCCGCTGGAACACCAGCACCGACAGGGCGACCCTGGCCACCTGGTCACCGAGGATCGACTGGAGTTCGGCGAACCAGATCGCCCGGAGTTCGCCGACCGCGAGGATCTGCCGGAAGGTCGCCTTGGACTCCACGAGGTGGCCACCCCCGCTCGATCGGGTGAGTCACTGAGCGTACCGCCCCGCACGCGCCTGGTGAAACCGCGAAGCGCGTGAAGGCCCCCTTCCCTCGGCTGAATCGAGGGAAGGGGGCCTTCACGCGCTAGGGAGCGCTACTCCGTGCCGCAGGTGATCTTCGGCTGCGGGTTGTAGTGCACGTTCCGGGTGTGCCGCCGGATCTCGCGGCCGGTCGCGGCGTCCTTGATGACCCGGGTGTCCGACGTGGTGAAACCGGGCGCGCCGTTGCTGGGCTTGCAGTTCTCGGCGGGGCCGGGCTTCGTCGGCGGTTCGGACGGGTTGGTGCGGCCGCCCGGGATCGACTCGACGGTGTACTTCTTGGTGCCCCACAGCCGGATCGTGATGTCCGACGGCGTCCAGATGGTCTGGATCGCCACACCGGTGTCCGTGTCGTTGGTGAACTTCAGGTCGATCACGCTGGCACCGCTGTGGGTCTGGAACACGGTCGCCTCGCGCGCGGCGGGGTAACGGCTGATGTAGTAGCTGTGTTCCTTGTGCTCGGTGTCCTTCATGCCGGCGAAGTACGAGGCGTTGTACAGCGTGGTGGCGAACTGCGAGATCCCGCCGCCGACCTCGCGGCCGGGCGCGCCGTCCTTGATGACACCGGCCTCGACGTAACCCTGCGCCGCGCCGCGCGGCCCGGTGAACCCGTTGAGGCTGAACGTCTCGCCCGGTTTCACGATGGCGCCGTTGACCTTCTGCGCCACGACCCGGATGTTCGTCCCCGAGTCCGGCGCGAACCCGCCGGTCTTGAACTCGCTGACGACCTCCTTGATGCCGAGCTGGTTCGCCTGCTCGGTGGTCACCTTGGCCGGGGTCTTCTTGTAGGTCACCGGCAGCTCGCGGGGCGCGGCGCGCTTGAGCACGTCGAGCACCGGCTTGAGGCTCGGCTCCCAGTCGACGACGTTGGCGTCCTCGGAGGGCTGCACGGTCGGCTTGCCGCCTTCGAAGACGATCTGCGCGTCCTTGCCCTCCTTCTCGGTGGACTTCAGCTGCGGGCCCGCGGCCTCGATGATCTTGTTGTTGTCCACCTTCGGGTTCAGCACCCCGCCGTCGACCGGCTCGAAGGTCAGCGCGGCCGCGATCTGCGCGGGTTTGACGACGGCGTCCTTGCCCTCGCCCTTGATGACCATGGGCGACGCCACGGCGGGTTTCGCGATCTGCTCGAGAGCGGCGTGGACGGCCTCCGGCGAGACCTTGACCGGGGTCTGGGTGACCGCGAGCGTGAGCGGCTCGCCACTGGCCCAGCGGTCCAGGATGGTCTTCTTGGCGGCGTCGAGGTCGAGCTTCTGCCCGGTCTTCGGCTCGACGGCGACCGGCTTGGCCTCCTCGAAGCGCACGGTGCCCTCGATCGGGTCGCGATCGACCTTGTCGCGCAGGTTCTCCAGCGCGGCGGTGAGCTTGGCGTCGTCGGTCTGGGTGACGACGCCGACCTCGGTGGTCGAGAAGAACGACGCGATCCGGGTGAACGGGTTCAGCGGCTGGTCACCGGCCTGGTCGAGGGTGGCGGGCCAGTCGAGGCGCAGTCCGGCGTTGTTCGGCGCCAGCGACTCCTCGGCGTCGCCCGCGACGACCTTCACCGGCCGGGTCAGCCGCGGCTCGATCCCGCCACGGAGCTCCTTCTCGGCCGCCGTGCGGTCCATCCCGCCCACGTCGACCCCGGCGACGGTGACGCCGCGGGGGACGCTGCCCTGGGAGACCAGCACGTCGAGGGCGTACGCGACGACCAGCAGGCCGAACACGCCGCCGCCGATGAAGGCGGCCTTGCGGTAGCTGCGACGGCGCTTCGGTGGCGCGGGCTCCTCCGGCGTGGCAGACTCCGCGAACCCGGGCGTGACGACCGGGAGAATGTCCGTCTGCTCAGCGTGGGACTCGGGCCAGCGCGGTTCCTGCGGCAACTCTCCACCCTCCACGGTCCGGCGAGGCCGGGCGTCGTGATCGAACATCCGGGCTTCCACACGTTCCGGACGTAGGTTCAAGATACGGGGCGCGTTTTGTGGTCGTGCAACTCGCCCGGTTGGGTGAGCGGGTCACTCCGTCGGGTGGTCACTGGGCGTCAGGTTCGGGATTTTCACCCACTCTGGCGAGAAAGTCGAAGTCACAGCCCTCATCGGCTTGCGTGATGTGTTCGGCGTACAACGCGCCGTAACCCCGTTCGTACCGCGGGGCCGGCGTGGTCCACTCCGTCCGGCGACGTTGCAATTCCGCATCATCGACGTCGAGGCTCAGCCGTCGCGAAGGAACGTCCAAAGTGACCGGATCGCCGTCGCGGACCAGCGCGAGCGGCCCGCCCACATGGGATTCCGGCGCGACGTGCAGCACACACGCGCCGTAACTGGTGCCGCTCATCCTGGCGTCGGACACGCGGACCATGTCCCGGACGCCCTTGGCCAGCAGGTGATCCGGCAGCGGCAGCATCCCGTATTCGGGCATTCCCGGTCCGCCGAGCGGGCCGGATCCGCGCAGGACGAGGACCGAGTCCTCGGTGATGCCGAGCGCGGGGTCGTTGATGCGGTTCTTCAGGTCCTGGTAGTCGTCGAAGACCACCGCGGGTCCCGTGTGGACGAGCAGCCGGGGTTCGGCGGCGATGTGCTTGATCACCGCACCCGACGGCGCGAGATTTCCGCGCAGCACCGCGACTCCGCCTTCGGCCGCGACCGGGTTGTCACGCGTGCGGATGACGTCGTCGTTGTGCACCCGTGCCGTTTTCAGGTCTTCGCCGAGGGTCCGGCCGGTGACGGTGACGCGATCGGTGTGCAGCAGGTCGGTCAGCCGGGAGAGCAGGCCGGGCAGCCCGCCCGCGTAGTAGAAGTCCTCCATCAGCCAGTCGCCGCCCGGCCTGATGTTCGCCAGTACGGGGACCCGCCGCGCGATCGCGTCGAAATCGTCCACGGACAACGGGATCCGCCCGCGACCGGCCATCGCGATCAGATGGATGACGGCGTTGGTGGAGCCGCCCAGCGCCAGCACGGTGGTGATCGCGTCGGCGTACGCGCGGTCGTCGAGGATCTTCGTGATGGTGAGGTCCTCCCGGACCATCTCGACGATCCGGGCGCCGCTCGCCGCGGCCATCCGGTGGTGCGCCGAGTCGACGGCGGGGATCGACGCCGCGCCGGGCAACGTCAGCCCGAGCACTTCGGCGACCGACATCATCGTGGACGCGGTGCCCATCGTCATACAGGTTCCGGGAGAACGGGCCAGCCCACGCTCCAATTCGGACAGTTCGTCGTCGCCGATCAGCCCGGCTCGCTTGTCGTCCCAGTACTTCCACATGTCGGTGCCGCTGCCGAGCACTTCGTTCCGCCAGTGCCCGCGCAGCATCGGGCCGGCGGGGACGAAGATCGCGGGCAGTCCCGCGCTCGCCGCGCCCATCAGCAACGCCGGTGTCGTCTTGTCGCAGCCGCCCATGAGCACCGCGCCGTCGACGGGGTAGGACCGCAGGATCTCCTCGGTCTCCATCGAAAGCAGGTTCCGGTAGAGCATCGGTGTCGGTTTCTGGAAGGTCTCCGACAGGGTCGCGACCGGGAACTCCAGCGGGAATCCGCCTGCCTGCCACACTCCGCGTTTGACCTGTTCCGCCCGCTCGCGCAGATGCATGTGGCAGGGATTGATGTCGCTCCAGGTGTTGAGGATCGCGATGACGGGCTTGCCGAGGTGCTCCTCCGGGTTGTAGCCGAGCTGCCTGCTCCGGGCCCGGTGGCTGAAACCGCGCAGTTCGTCGCCGCCGAACCAGCGGTGACTGCGGAATTCCTCAGGGTTCCTCATGAAGCCGAGTATGGCATCTCATATATGATCGCCCCATGTCCTCGACCTTCAGCCTGCCCGCTTCCCGGACCGAAGTGGTGCTCGAAGAGATCCGCCGCGGCATTCTCACCAGGGAGCTGAAGCCCGGGCAGCCACTGGTCGAAGCCGAACTCGCCGCCCGGCTCGGAGTGTCGAAGACGCCCGTGCGCGAGGCGCTGAAGGTGCTCTCGAACACCGGACTGGTGACTTTCAGTCCGTACAAGGGCGCCTCGGTGTGCGTTGTCGACGCCGAGCTGGCGAAGTCCGTCTACGACGTTCGCATGGTGCTGGAGCCCGAAGCCGTGCGCCGGTCGGTCGAGCGCCGCTCGCCGGACCTGTTCGAAGACGCCGCGGAGGCGCTGAAGGAGGCGTCGGCGGCGATCTCGGACAAGGACCAGGCGGCGCTCAGCCTGCTCAACCGCCGGTTCCACCGCGCGCTCTACAGCGGCTGCGGCAACCCGCTGATGGTCTCCATCCTGGACGACCTCAAGGACCGCGCGGCGCTGATCAGCGTGGTCGGCTGGGCGGCGAACCCCAGCTGGCGCCGGGAATGGGCCGAGCACAAGGCGGTGCTGGCGGCGGCGAAGAAGGGGGACGCCGACGGCGCGGCCGGCCTGTTGCGCGCCCACATCGGCGACTTCCTGGACCGGATCCTCGAGACCATCGGAGACGAATGATGCGCCTGCTGCTCATCGCCGACACGCATCTTCCGCAGCGCGCGAAGAAACTGCCGGCCCAGGTCTGGCGCGAGGTCGAGGCGGCGGACGTCGTCATCCACGCCGGTGACTGGGTCGAAGTCGCCCTGCTCGACGAACTCGAAGCCCGGAGCAAGCGGCTCATCGGGGTCTATGGCAACAACGACGGCGCCGACCTGCGGGCGCGGCTCCCCGAGATCGCGCGGGCGGATCTCGGCGGCGTCCGGCTGGCGGTCATCCACGAAACCGGCGGCAAGCAGGGGCGCGAGCGCCGTTGCGACGAGCAGTTCCCGGACACCGACGTCCTCGTGTTCGGCCACAGCCACATCCCCTGGGACACGGTCACGCCGAACGGCCTGCGGCTGCTGAACCCCGGCTCGCCGACCGACCGGCGGCGCCAGCCGTTCTGCACATACCAGACCGCCGAGATCCGCGACGGCGAGCTGCGCGAAGTAGCTCTTCATGAGCTGCCGCTTCGGCGCTGACCGGGTAGACAGGTAGCCATGGAACCGGCGCAGGCGTTGAGGGAGATCGCGTTCCGGCTGGAGCGCGCTGGCGAGCCGACCTACCGGGTGCGGGCGTTCCGGCAGGCGGCTTCGGTGATCGCCAAGGTCGAGCCCGACGACCTGCGCAAACGCGCCAAGGCGGGCACGCTGACCGCGTTGCCGAATATCGGCAAGGCGACCGCGGCAGTCGTCGAAGACGTGCTCGCCGGGCGTCGTCCCGCGTACTTCGAGAAGCTCGGCGAGCCGAAGCTGCCCGACGGCGGCCCGATGCGGGCGGCGTTGCGCGGCGACTGTCACACGCATTCGGACTGGTCCGACGGGGGAAGCCCGATCGAAGAGATGGCGGAGGCCGCCCGCTCGCTCGGCCACGAATGGATGGTGCTGACCGATCACTCGCCGCGGCTCACCGTCGCCAACGGTCTGTCGCCGGAACGGCTGCGGCGGCAGATGGACGTCGTCGCGGAACTGAACGAGACGATGGCGCCGTTCCGGATCCTGCACGGTATCGAGGTCGACATCCACCTCGACGGCACGCTGGACCAAGAGGAAGAACTGCTGGAGCAGCTGGATTTCGTCGTCGCGAGCGTGCACTCGAAACTGCGGATGCCCGCGAAGGAGATGACGCCGAGGATGATCGCCGCGGTGCAGCATCCGCGGGTCCGCGTGCTGGGGCACTGCACCGGGCGGCTGGTGATGGGGGCGCGCGGGAAGCGGCCGGAGTCGGAGTTCGACGCCGAGGCGGTGTTCACCGCGTGCCGGGACAACGGGGTCGCCGTCGAGATCAACTCGCGTCCCGAGCGCCGCGACCCGCCGACGCGTTTGCTGAACCTGGCCGTGGACCTGGGCTGCGACTTCGCGATCGACAGCGACGCGCACGCGCCGGGGCAGCTGGAATGGCTGGTCTTCGGCTGCGAGCGGGCCACCGAGCTGGGGATCGAGCCGGACCGCGTGATCAACACACGGACCGCTGAGGGCCTGCTGGCCTCGTGAGTGGTGAGGACGGTTCCAACCGTCCTCACCACTCACGAGACCGGACCCACTCGGTACCGCGGCTCGGCCGGGTGCTGGGCTCGGCCGGGGGTTGCGAAAGCCACTTTCGCAACGTTGAAGGTTGCGAAAGCCACTTTCGCAACGTCGGCCGCGCCCGGGCCCTGGTGATCATGTCGCGAAAGCCACTTTCGGGACATCAGACGTCCCGAAAGTGGCTTTCGCGACACCTGCTCCAGACCACCCGCGGTCAGAACCGCCCACTCACGAGAGCGTTGCGAAGCGCAGGCCCGCATCGCTCAACCGGTCGATCAGCGCCTGCCCCATCGCGGTCGCCGTGGTGACCTGCCCGGCCGTCGCGGGCAGGTCGTCCAGCGCCAGGCACAGCGCGGACTCGCCGAGCATCTTCGCCGTCTCGCCGTACCCCGGGTCGCCGCCGGACACCTCGGTCACGACGCGTTCGCCGCCGCTCTCGGCGTGGAACCGCACGGAGAACCACGACCGCGCCCGTCGCTGCTCGTCCGGGCCGCCGCCGGGCTTGAGCAGCTTCGACAGCGCCCGTCGCGCGGGCGGGATCTGGGCGGCGGCGAAGACGAGACCCATCCCGGCCGCGCCGGCGGCCACCACCGGAAGCCGTTTGATCGCGGCGAAATGCCGGTACGTGAAGTCGGGGCCGTACACCGGGAGCGCGGCGGCGGACCGCTCGACGATCATCGGGTCGATGGTCGGCAGCGGCACCGCCCAGAAACCGTCGGGGCTGCGATGCGGTGTGCCCAGCGGGGCGCGCGTACGACGGCCCTCCGGTCGCGGTTCGGCCGCCGCGCGGTCCCGGGCGGCGCGGAAACTGGACGGCAGCCGCGAGAACGCCGTCAGCGCCGAGAGGAAGGTGCCGCCCGACGGTGCCGCGCCCGCGCGGACGTACCCGTCGATCCTGATCGGTTTCCCTTGCGGCAATCGGGAAACCGTGAAGAGCGCGCCGAGGTCGTGCGGGATCGAGTCGAAACCGCACGCGTGCACGAGCCGCGCACCGGTCTCGACGGCGCGGGCGTGATGGGCGAGGTACATCTTGTCGACGAACTCGGGCTCGCCGCAGAGGTCGGCGTAGTCGGTCCCCGCCTCGGCGCACGCGGCGACCAGTGGCTCTCCGAAGTGGACATACGGACCGACCGTGGTGGCGACGACCTTCGTCGACTCGGCGACCCTTCGCAGCGAGTTCGCGTCGGCGACGTCGGCACGCAGCAGCGGCAGTTCGGAGAGCGCCGGGTTGATCGAGAAAAGCTTTTCCCGCAACGCCTCCAGCTTGCCGGTGTTCCGCCCGGCCAAGGCGAGGCGCAGACCGGGCGGCGCGGCGCGGGCGAGGTATTCCGCCGTGAGGCCACCGGTGAACCCGGTGGCGCCGAACAGGACGACGTCGTGGTCACGATCGGCAGGCATGGGCGTCAGGCTACCGCCGGTCATCGCCTGTCGCCGGTGTAGACGACGGCGGCGCTCACCGCGTCCACCCCCGAGATCAGTTCGGCGAGCGCCTTCGGGAGTTCCCGGTGCGTGGACCCGGCCCAGGCCCGCAGGCCGGCGCGGTCGAGTTCCGGTTCGCAGAAATCGTCGATACCGATGGTCCAGGCCAGTAACGCGAGACAGACCGAATGCGGATCCGGCTGTTCGGTGCCGAGGACGGCCGCCCGCACCTTGCTGCGCGCGGCCGTCGACATCAGCAGATCCCGCGGCGGATACCGGTGATTCTTCCGCAGGAGCATCCGGTCGGTCGCGCGGTCGATCACTCCCGCGGCGAGCAGGTTCTCCGCGACCGTTTCCCCGAGATCGTGGCGGAGATGACCGACCCATTCCCGGACGGTGTGCCGCTCGGGTTCGCGGAGGATTTCCGAGAACACCCTGTCCAGCGGTGGATGGGCGAGACCGCGGCGCGACAACGGCCGGATTCGTTTGCGTTCCACGGTGATCCGCTCGGCGAGGAGGAGATCGCAGAGCGCGGAACCGGCCATTCCGATGCCGAGTCCCGTGCGGCGCAGCGCGGGTTTTCCGGTGAACTCGTCGTGGGCGAGGAAGAACAGGGAATCGACCAAGGTCAGCCGACGCATGAATGGCACGCCCCCCGGCGTCGTAGTGCGGGACGGCCAAAGTAGCGGTAGCGCGCGGACCACTGCGACCCGAGGTCCGTTTTTAGCCTGAACGGACGTACCTCGCCGAGGTGGCCGGCCCTAGGGTGGGATGGCTCTCGCAAGATCAAGAAACTCCAGCGCCAAACCTACGTCCGGGGGACGGGTTCATGGGTACGCAAAGACCGCGGCGCGGTCTCGGCCATCGACGGCTCGGAGCCGCCCAGATCGTGTTCTTCGTGGTGGCCGCGGCGGGTCCGTTGTTCGCCATCGCGGGCGGCGTCCCGACCAACTACGCGGTCACCGGCAGTATCGGCGTGCCGCTGTCGTTCCTCCTGCTCGCCCCGATCCTGGGACTGTTCGCGGTCGGATACGCCGCGATGAGCCGCTACATCACCAACGCGGGCGCGTTCTACCCTTACGTCGCCAACGGGATCGGCAAATCCACCGGCGCCGGGATCGCGTTCGTCACGCTGATCTCCTACAACGCCATCCAGATCAGCATCTACGGTCTGTTCGGCTGGTCGGTGTCGACCTGGCTCGGCACGCTCACCGGATCCCCGCCGCCGTGGTGGCTGTGCGCGCTGGTGATGGTGCTGATCATCGGCGCGCTCGGTGTCCTGCGGGTCGATCTCAACGCCAAGGTGCTCGGGGTGGCGCTGTGCCTCGAAGTCGCCGTCGTCGCGATCATCGACATCGCCTTGTTCGCGAATCCCGCCGGTGGCGGCGTTTCCTGGGTTCCGCTGGAGCCGTCGAGCCTGTTCACCACCGGGGTGGGCGCGGTGTTCGCGTTCTCCGCCGCCGCGTTCATCGGTTTCGAGGGTGCGGCGACCTACGGCGAGGAGACCCGGGAACCCAGCCGCACGGTCGGCCGCGCGACATACGCGGCGATCGGGCTCACCGCGGTGCTCTACGTCGTCTCGTCGCTCGCGCTGGCCGTGGGGACCGGACCGGACGTCATCGTCACCACCGCGGCGGCGCAGGGCCCGGACCTGTTGTTCAACCTGGCGGGCGAGCACCTCGGCGAAACGTTCTCCAATGTGGCGTACACACTGTTCGTGACCGGTCAGTGCGCGGCGCTGCTGAGCTTCCACAATGCCGTCGCGCGGTACTTCTTCGCGCTGGGCCGGGAAGGGCTGCTGCCGCGCTCGCTGGCCAAGACCAGCAAACGCACCGGCGCCCCGGTGGCCGGTTCGCTCACGCAGACCGCGCTCGCGCTCGTGGTCGTGTCACTGTTCGCGATCGCGGGCCGCGATCCGGTGACCGAACTGTTCACCTGGCTCGGCACGACGGCGTCCACCGGGGTCGTGGTGATCATGATCGCCGTCTCCCTGTCGGTGATCGGCTTCTTCAAACGGCGCCGCGGCGCCGAAAACGCCTGGCGCCGCTGGATCGCGCCGGGCGCGGCGATGCTCGCGTTGTCGGCCGTCCTCGCGCTGATCCTGTTCAACTTCGATCTGCTGCTCGGTCCGGCCGGGACGTTCCTGTTGCGCTGGGGGCTGCCCGGTCTCGTGCTCGTCGCGGCCCTTGCCGGCTTCCTGCGCGCGGAAGTGTTGCGGACGAAGGATCCCGAGACCTACGCGGCGATCGGTGGCCCGCTCGAAGACGACGAACCCGTCAAGCTGGAGGTGGGACGATGATCATCCGCGCTGCTGAAGAGTCCGAAATGGACACCGTCGTCGACGTATTGTCCGAGGCCTTCCATGAAGACCCGGTGAGTATGTGGGTCTTTCCCGGTGACGAGCGCCGCGCGGTGGCGCTGCCGATCTTCCATCGGGCGGTCGTACTGGGGATGCTCGCCGTGGGCGGCCATGTCGACGTCACCGACGATCTCTCCGGCGCCGCGGTTTGGGCGCCCGGTGGCGACGAGGACATCGACGACGAAGCGTTCGCCGGCCTCACCGGGGAGGAAATCGGCAGGCTCATGATGGTGTTCGAGCTGATGACGGAGCACGCCCCCGCCGGCGAGTACCACCACGCGCAGTTCATCGGCGTCCGCAAGAACGCGCAACGGCGAGGGATCGGCGCACGGTTGCTGAAGCACGGCCTCGACCGGTACGGCGCGGTGCCCGCGTACCTGGAGGCGAGCAGCGCGGAGAGCGCGAAACTGTACCGGCGCCTGGGTTTCCGCGATCACGGGCCGGCTTTCGCGGTCGAGGGTGGGCCGCCGATGCTGCCCATGTGGCGGGAGCCGTCGATTTGTCTATAAAGGACTGGTAAAGTGGCGGGCAGATGACGACGAACCGTGCCCCCGCCCCACGGCACCGTTCCGTCTTCTTCCTGCTGATCTTGCTCGTCTTCGCCTTCGTCACGCCGACCGTCCCCCACGGGCACGGGCGGGCCGCGACGGAAGACCCCGTCGCCGTCTTCGCGACCCATCCGCTGCCCGCCTTCCACGGCGGGCAGGCCGTTCCCCTCGCCGACGCTCCTTCCGAAGCGGAGACCGTCGACCTCCCCGACGCGGGCCACGCCCCTGAGCAGGGCGAACCCGTCGTCATCACCCGAGCGGTGCCCCAGGCGCCCGCACGGGCACCTCCGCGCTGACCGGTCCCCAAGCCGCATCAGCCATCCATCGGAGGTCTCCATGAGTTCCGGTCATGCCCTGCTGGCCGTCGGCGGGGCGTTCCTCGCCGCCGGTGTCATCGCCAGAGCGGGCGCCCGTATCGGGCTGCCGACCATCCCCCTGTTCATGCTGGCCGGTTTCGTCTTCGGCCCCAACACCCCCGGACTGTCCCTTGTGGACGATCCGGCCGAACTCGGCGTGCTCGCCGGGCTCGGTCTCGTCTTCCTCCTGTTCTACCTCGGCCTCGAATTCTCCCTCGACGATCTGGCCAAGGGCGGGCGCAAACTCGTCTGGTCCGGGCTGATCTACCTGATCCTGAACATCGGCGGCGGTCTCGCGTTCGGCTTCCTGCTGGGCTGGGGGACCAGGGAAGCGCTGGTCATCGCCGGTGCCATCGGGATCTCGTCGTCCGCGATCGTCACCAAGCTCCTGCTCGAATCCCGCCGGATGAACAACCCCGAGTCCCGGCTGATCATGGGCATCATCGTGATCGAGGACCTGTTCCTCGCGCTGTACCTGGCGTTGCTGCAGCCGGTGCTGTCCGGCGCCGGGAGCTTCGGTTCGGCGCTGGCCGACTTCGGCAAGGCCTTCGCGTTCCTGATCGTGATGGCCGCGCTCGCCCGCTGGGGTGGCCGGGTGATCTCGAAGCTGTTCGGTTCGGCCGACGACGAACTGCTCACCGTCTGCTTCGTCGGTGTCGCGGTGATGGGTGCCGCCGTCGCCGAAGAGGTCGGGGTCTCCGACGCCATCGGCGCGTTCATGGTCGGCATGATGCTCGGTGGCTCGAAGGTCGCGCCGCGGATCCACAAGCTGGTGCTCCCGCTGCGGGACGCGTTCGGCGCGTTGTTCTTCTTCATCTTCGGGCTCAGCATCGATCCGAACGCGGTCGGCTCGGTGGTCGTGCCGGTGCTGATCGCGGTGGCGCTGACGATCGTGCTGAACCTCGGCGCGGGCGCGCTGGCCGCACGAGTGAACGGTTTCGATCGCCAGGCCGGGGTGAACATCGGGCTCACCGTGCTCACCCGCGGCGAGTTCTCGCTCGTGCTCGCCGCGATGGCGACCGCGGCCGGGCTGGACTCGCGGGTCGCGCCGTTCGTCGCGGGCTACGTCCTCCTGCTGGCCGTGATCGGTCCAGTCGCGGTCATCCGCTCGGAGAAACTCACCTGGTTGCTACCGGCGAGTATTGTCCGAGGCTCGACCCGCCGCGACGAGCCGGCCAGGGCGACGTGACGAGGAGGCCTGGGTGACCGAACGGTTCGGCGGCTACCAGAACGAGATCTACCTGCAGGGGCTCGGCGGGACCTTCCCGCCGTGCTCCACCGACGCCACGAAGCTGGAGGAGTCCGCGCGGGAGATCCTCGAGCCCGGGCCGTTCTGGTACGTCGCGGGCTCGGCAGGGTCCGGCGCCACCGCGCGGGCCAACCGGGAGGCGTTCGACCGCTGGCGTCTCGTGCCCCGGATGCTCACCGGCGCCACCGAACGCGATCTGTCGACGACCGTGCTGGGGACGCCGGTGCCGGCGCCGGTGCTGCTGGCGCCGGTCGGCGTCCAGTCGATCGTGCACGAGGGCGCCGAACCGGCGGCCGCGCGGGCCGCGGCGTCGGTCGGCCTGCCGTATGTCATGTCGACGGCGTCGTCCACGAGCATCGAGGACGTCGCCGAGGCCAGCGGTGAGGGTCCGCGCTGGTTCCAGCTGTACTGGCCGACCGACAACGAGGTCTGCGCGAGCATCCTGGCGCGGGCGAAGGCCGCGGGCTTCACCACACTCGTGGTCACGCTCGACACCTGGACCCTCGCGTGGCGCCCGAACGACCTCGACCACGCGTACCTGCCGTTCATCAAGGGCGTCGGGCTCGGTGTCCCGCTGAGCGACCCGGTGTTCCGCGGCCTGCTGGAGAAGACGCCGGAGGAGGATCCGCCCACCGCGATCCTGCGGTGGATCTCGATGATCACCGGTACCGACAGCACCTGGGACCGGCTGCCGTTCCTGCGCGAGCACTGGGACGGGCCGATCGTGCTCAAGGGCATCCAGCACCCCGACGACGCGCGCCGCGCCGTCGAGGCCGGGATGGACGGGATCGTCGTGTCCAACCACGGCGGCCGTCAGGTCGACGGCGCGGTCGCCTCGCTCGACGCGCTCCCGGAGATCGTGGCCGCGGTCGGCGACCGGCTGGAGATCCTGTTCGACTCCGGTATCCGCACCGGCGCCGACATCGCCAAGGCGCTCGCGCTCGGCGCGAAGGCCGTGCTGGTGGGGCGGCCGTGGGTGTACGGCCTGGCGCACGCGGGGGAGGAGGGCGTCCGGCACGTGCTGCGGAGCCTGCTCGCCGATCTCGACCTGACCATGGGCCTGTCCGGGCACCGGACCCTGGCCGACCTCACCCCGGGGTCGCTCACCCGCTCCTGACCAGCGCGATGTCGCCTCCGGCATATTCGGAGGCCCGGATCGTCACGCACGGCTATCCTGGTGCCGGTCATGGCTTCTCAACCTTCCCCGCTCGGCGCCCTGCGCGCTCGCCTGCCCGAACTCATGTCGCGCGACGAGCACCGCCTCCGGCGCCGGCTCGACGGTGCCCGGAAAGCGCGGAACGCCGAGTCGATCGCCGCCCAGCTCGAGGCCGACATCGAGGCCGCCGAGCTGCGGGTCACCCGCAGGCGCGACGCCGTCCCGAAGATCTCGTTCCCCGAAGAGCTGCCCGTCAGCCAGCGCAAGGACGAGATCGCCGCCGCCATCCGCGACCACCAGGTGGTGATCGTCGCGGGCGAGACCGGCTCCGGGAAGACGACCCAGCTGCCGAAGATCTGTCTCGAACTCGGCCGCGGCATCCGGGGCCAGATCGGGCACACGCAGCCGCGGCGGCTGGCCGCGCGCACGGTCGCCGATCGCATCGCCTCCGAGCTGAACACCGAGCTGGGCGATGCCGTCGGCTACAAGGTCCGGTTCACCGACCAGTCGGGCCAGGACACGCTGGTCAAGCTGATGACGGACGGCATCCTGCTCGCCGAGATCCAGACCGACCGGATGCTGCGGCAGTACGACACGCTGATCATCGACGAGGCGCACGAGCGCAGCCTCAACATCGACTTCATCCTCGGCTACGTCAAGCAGCTCCTGCCGCGCCGCCCCGATCTCAAGGTGATCATCACCTCCGCGACGATCGACCCCGAGCGGTTCTCCAAGCACTTCGACGACGCGCCGATCGTGGAGGTCTCCGGCCGGACGTATCCGGTCGAGGTCCGGTACCGGCCGATCATCGACCCCGACGACCCGGACGCCGACCAGGATCGCGACCAGACGCAGGCCATCTGCGACGCCGTCGACGAACTGCAGCACGAGGGGCCCGGCGACATCCTGGTGTTCCTCTCCGGCGAGCGGGAGATCCGCGACGCGGCGGACGCCCTGTCCAAACAGGACCTGAGGAACACCGAGATCCTGCCGCTGTACGCCCGGCTTTCGTCGTCGGACCAGCATCGGGTGTTCCAGCGCCACACCGGACGCCGCGTCGTGCTCGCGACGAACGTCGCCGAGACGTCGCTGACCGTGCCCGGTATCAAGTACGTCGTCGACCCCGGCACCGCGCGGATCTCGCGCTACAGCCACCGCACCAAGGTGCAGCGGCTGCCGATCGAGCCGGTGTCGCAGGCGTCGGCGAACCAGCGCAAGGGCCGCTGCGGCCGGACGTCCGACGGTATCTGCATCCGGCTGTACTCCGAGGACGACTTCGACGCGCGGCCCGAGTTCACCGATCCGGAGATCCTGCGGACCAACCTCGCGTCGGTCATCCTGCAGATGACCTCGCTCGGCCTCGGCGACATCGCGGCGTTCCCCTTCGTGGAGCCGCCGGACCGCCGTCAGGTGACCGACGGTGTCCAGCTGCTGCAGGAACTCGGCGCGTTCGAGATGTCGGACGGCAAGAAGCTCACCGAGACCGGCCGCAAGCTCGCGCAGCTCCCGGTCGATCCGCGGATGGCGCGGATGGTGCTGGAGGCGTCCCGCAACGGCTGCGTCCGCGAAGTGATGATCATCGCCGCCGCACTGTCCATTCAGGACCCGCGCGAGCGTCCGGCGGAGAAGCAGCAGGCGGCGGACGAGCAGCACGCGCGGTTCGCGGACAAGACGTCCGACTTCCTCGCGTACCTGAACCTGTGGGAGTACGTCACCGAGCAGCAGAAGGCGTTGTCCACCAACCAGTTCCGCCGGATGTGCCGCAACGAGTACCTGAACTACCTGCGCATCCGCGAATGGCAGGACATCTTCAGCCAGCTGCGTCAGCTGGCCAAACCGCTCGGCATCACCCTCAACACCTCCGGCCCGGTCGATCCGCAACGGGTGCACACGTCGCTGATCGCCGGGCTGTTGTCGCACGTCGGCCTCAAGGATCCGGCCAAGGGCGACTATCTCGGCGCGCGCGGGGCGCGGTTCTCGGTGTTCCCGGGGTCGGCGCTGTTCAAGAAGCAGCCTCGGTTCGTCATGTCGGCCGAACTCGTCGAGACCTCACGGCTATGGGGCCGGGTCAACGCGCGGATCGAGCCGGAATGGGTCGAGCCGCTCGCCGGGCACGTGGTGAAGCGGAACTACTCCGAGCCGCACTGGGAACGCAAGCAGGGCGCCGTGATGGCGAAGGAGAAGGTGACGCTGTACGGCGTCCCGCTCGTCGCCGACCGCCGCGTCAACTACGGCCGGATCGACCCCGAGGTGAGCCGCGAGCTGTTCATCCGGCACGCGCTCGTCGAAGGTGATTGGGAGACCCGGCACCACTTCTTCCGCGAGAACCGCGCGCTGCTCGAAGAGGTCGAGGACCTGGAGAACCGGGCCCGCCGCCGCGACATCCTGGTCGACGACGAGACGCTGTTCGAGTTCTACGACCAGCGCGTCCCGGCCGACGTCGTCTCCGCGCGGCATTTCGACAGCTGGTGGAAGAAGGCGCGCCACACCCAGCCCGACCTGCTGAGCTTCGAGAAGACGATGCTCATCAACGAGACCGCGGGCGGCGTGCGCGAGGCCGATTACCCCGACTTCTGGACCCAGGGCGGCCAGACCTTCAAGCTCACGTACCAGTTCGAGCCGGGCGCGGACGCCGACGGGGTCACCGTGCACATCCCGCTGCCGGTGCTGAACCAGGTGACCCCGGACGGCTTCGACTGGCAGGTCCCTGGCCTGCGCGAAGAGCTGGTGACGCAGCTGATCAAGTCTCTGCCCAAGGCGATCCGGCGCAACTTCGTGCCGGCGCCCGATCACGCGAAGCTGGTGCTCTCGCGGGTCGGCCCGGCCGACGGGCCGCTGCTGCACGTCGTCGCCGACGAGCTGGAAGCGTTGCGCGGGGTGGTGATCCCCGACGACGCCTGGCAGCTGTCGACGGTCCCCGAGCATCTGAAGATGACGTTCCGCGTGGTCGACGTCCGCGGCAAGAAGGTGTCCGAGGGCAAGGACATCGAGGCGCTCAAACGGGATCTGAGCGGGCAGGTGCGCGCGACGATCTCCAAGGCCGCCGACAGCATCGAGCGCGAGGGCCTGACGACGCCCGCGTTCGGTGAGCTGCCGAAGGTGTTCGCGAGCAAGCAGCGCGGGCACGACGTCAAGGCGTATCCGGCGCTGGTCGACGAAGGCGGTTCCGTGGCGGTGCGCCTGCTGGACACGCCGGGCCAGCAGGAACAGTCGATGTGGGCGGGCACGCGGCGGATGCTGCGGCTGAACATCCCGTCGCCGATGAAGTTCATCACCCGTAACCTCGGCAACTCGTCGAAACTCGTGCTGAACCGGAATCCGCACGGCTCCGTGGCGGCGTTGCTCGAAGACTGTGTGGACTGCGCGGTCGACAAGCTCGTGGCCGACAACGGCGGACCGCGCTGGGACGAGGCCGGCTTCGCGGTCCTGCTGGAGAAGGTGCGCGCCGGGCTGAACTCCGGGGTGCTCGACGTGCTGACCAACGTCGAGAAGATCCTGCGCGCCGCGAACGACGTCGAAACGCGGCTGGCCGACACGCGCGGTCCGAAGGACTCGCTCGCGGATATCCGCTCGCAGCTGGATGGCTTGGTGCACAAGGGTTTCGTCACCGAAACGGGGCAGGACAGGCTCAAGCACGTCGTCCGGTACCTGCGAGGGATCGAACGGCGGCTGGAGAAGCTCCCGACCGAGCCGACGCGCGACATCCAGCGCACCGGCGACATCGCGTGGCTCCGGAACGAGTATCAGGCGGCGCTGGACGCCCTTCCTCCGGGCACTTCGTCGCCCGCGCTGCGGGAGATCCGGTGGATGATCGAGGAACTTCGGGTGAGCTTCTTCGCCCAGACGCTCGGTACCGCCCACCCCGTCTCCCTCAAGCGGGTCATCAAGGCCCTGGACGACGCCGCCGCGCCCCGCAGTTAGCCAGCTAACTGCGGCGCTCCGCAACCCCCCGCCCCACTCACGTGAGTTACACCCCCACGCACGCCAGTTACGCCCCCACCCACGCGAGTTACGCCTCCAACCACGCGAGTTACGCCCCCAATCACGCGAGTTACGCCTCCAGTCACGCGAGTCGCGCGCCCAGTCACGCGAGTCGCGCCTTCAATCACGCGGGTTCGCCGCCTGATCACACGTGTCGTCCGTTCAATCACGCGTGTCGTCCATCTGATCACGCGAGTGGAGTTGCCCCCGGATTCCGGACACGGGGTTGTTACGCGGCTTGCTGGTGACTGTAGCTGGTTCGGGTTTCGTGGGGTGTTCGGTGACCGACTGTCGAATGTAGACGGTTGTGGTTGTAGTAGTGGAGGTAGCGGAATATGTCGTGTCGTGCCTGGTCACGGGTGGGCCAGATGGTGGTGCCGATCTCGGTTTTGAGGGTGGCGAAGAACGACTCGGCGACGGCGTTGTCGTAGCAGGATCCGACCCGTCCGATCGAGGGCCGGATCCGGTGATCGGCGAGCGCGGCCCGGAATTGGCCGGAGGTGTACTGGACGCCACGGTCGGAGTGGAACACCGCGCCGGGGCGGATCAGGCCGCGTGCGGTGGCCAGGGTGATCGCGTCGCAGACCAGGCCGGCGCGCAGGTGCTCGCCCATCGCGTGCCCGACGATCTCGCGGTTGTGCAGGTCGATCACCGTGGCCAGGTAGAGCCAGCCCTGGAACGTGGGCAGGTAGGTGATGTCCCCGACGAACCGGTGACCCGGACGCTCGGCGGTGAAATCACGGCGGAGCACATCCGCCACCGGCGTCACCGGGCTGGCGGCGGGCGTGGTCAGGCTTCGGCGTTTGCGGCGGGTGATCCCGGCCAGGCCCTGTTCGCGCATCAACCGCTCCACCCGCTTGTGGTTCACCACCCGCCCGCGCCGGCGCAGCTCGGCGGTGATCCGCGGGACACCGTAGGCGCGCCGGTGCTCGGCATGGATCGAGGCGATCACCGCCACCAGCTCCCGCTCCCCCGCCGCCACCACCTCACGAGCGGCCTCGGCGGCGACCCACTCGTGGAAACCCTGCCGACGCAGGCCCAGGACCTGACACAACCGCTTCACACCGAACTCGGCGCGATGCTCGGAGATGAACCGGTAGCGGTAGATCATCGATCCATCTCTTTGGCAAAATAGGCGGCCGCTTTACGCAGGATCTCCTTCTCTTTCTGCAGCTCAGCGACCTGCTTCCGCAACCGCTGCACCTCATCGGTGACCGCGGGATCCTCCACCGGCGCGGCCGCTTCCTCCTTGGCCTTGTTCACCCACGACCGCAGGGTCTCGTGATTGACACCCAGCTCACGAGCGATCTGACGCAACGGACGATCACCGGACTCCACCAGCTCCACCGCATCCCGACGGAACTGCTCCGGATACTTCGACGAACGCGACACCAAGACATCCTCCCTCCAGACCACTGTCTGGAATCAAGGTGTCCGCATCACGGGGGCAACTCCACGAGTTCGCCATCTGGTCACGTGTTCCCGTCGCCTGGAAACGGGACTCGTGTGATCGAGGCCGGAACTTGCGTGATTGAGGGCGTAACTCGCGTGACTGGAGGCGGAACTCGCGTGATCCGATGGACGACGCGCGTGATCCGATGGACGACACGTGTGATCAGATGGACGACACGCGTGATTGAGGGCGTAACTCGCGTGATTGAAGGCGTAACTCGCGTGTTTGGAGGCGTAACTCGCGTGATCGGGGGCGTAACTCGCGTGATCGGGGGCGTAACTCACTTAGCGTCGGCGTAGGTGTCCACGGCGGCGATGTGCAGCGGGAACCGGACCGGGCAAGCGGGACCGAAGAGCATCCGCGCCGCCTCGGCCATACTGTCCACAATGGACTCCGAGACCTCGTCGGCGAACTCGGCCGGGGTGTGTACCAGGACCTCGTCGTGCTGGAAGAACACCAGGTGCGCGGGGGAGGGGAGTCTGCTCCGCAGGGTCGCCAGCAGGACCGCGGTCATATCCGCCGCGCTCGCCTGCACGACGAAGTTCCGGGTGAAACGCCCCCAGTTGCGGGACGCCTGCCGCGCCTTCAGCTCGCCCGCCTCGTCCTCCGCGACGCCGCCGGTCAGCGCGCGCCAGGCCTCCGATGGCGCGGGCGACGTCCGGCCCAGCCGCGAGCGGACGCGCTCACCGCGTTCCCCGGCCTGCGCGGCACGCTCCACATAGGACACCGCGTCCGGGAACCTCGTGCGCAGCAACGCCAGCAACGGTCCCGCCTCGCCGGAAGTGCCGCCGTACATCGCCGACAGCATCGCGATCTTCGCGCGGTCGCGATCGTCCCTGTCGTCCCAAGCGGGCACCGGCACGCGGCGCACACCGGAGAACATCGCCTCGGCGAGGCTCGCGTACAGATCCGTGGCCGCGGCGACCTCGGCCAGCTTCCGATCTCCGGACAACGCCGTCAGTACCCGCGGCTCCAGCTGGGCGGCGTCGGCGACGACCAGTTTCCAGCCGGGATCGGCCCGGACGCAGGTCCGCAGGATCTTCGGGATCTGCAGCGCACCCCCGCCCCGGCTCGCCCAACGGCCGGAAACGACCCCGCCGACGACGTAGTGCGGACGGAACCGGCCGTCGTGCACCCACTCGTCGAGCCACGTCCAGCCGTTGGCCGAATGCAGCCGCGCGAGCTCCTTGTACTCCAGCAGCGGCGGGACGGCGGGGTGGTCGATGTCGCGCAGCAGGTACTTCCTGGCCGACGAGACCTCGATGCCCTCCCGGCCGAGCGCCCGCACGACGCTGGCCGGGGCGTCCGGGTTGACCGGGCGTCCGCCGAACGCGTCGCTGATCTTCGCCGCCAGCTCGACCAGCCGCTTCGGCCGGTGCCCCGCCGGGACACGCGGCCCGAGCTGCTCGGCCAGCAGCGCCAAGTGCAGGTCGGCTCGCCAAGGCAGCCCGTCGGCCGACATCTCCGCGGCCGCCAGCGCGCTCGCCGACTCCGCCGCGAAAAGCAACCGGAGCCGCTCCGGACGCTCGGTGAGAGCGACCCGCTTCTCCTGCTCGGCCAGCACCCGGCGCGCCGCGTCGATCACCGTGACGCCCGAGGGCAGCCGCGGCCCCCGGGTCTCGAACAGCGTGGGCTGGTCGTCCTCGGCCCAGAGCGGCGGCTCGTCGGCGGGCGCCTCTTGCCCGTTCGCCCTGGCCAGCGCGGCACGCAGACTCCGCGATTCCTGCGGGCGCCCTTCGTGGGCCAGGAGCAATCCCTCGGTCAGCGCCAGGTCGTGACAGCGCCGCACCCGCACACCCGCCTTGATCAGCGCCGGATACGTCCCTTCGACCGACGGGAACACCCAACGGGGTGAGTGCTCCGCCTCCAATCGCCGTACTTCGCCGACGAACTCCGGGAGCTTCATCCCCCGCCGCGCGGGCTGCCCGGAAAAAGCGATCGCGAAGTCGCCATCCTCCTCTTGACCTGCGATCGCCTGCACACTCACATTGTGGTGGTTCCCTCCGACATTTCTGTCACCAGACGGCTAGTGCGCCTGCGCTATCGGTCGGCTACTGTCGAGTAGCAACCCCATACCGCCGGTACGCGAACCGCCGGGGGCATGGTGTCTCGCCGCAGCAGCAACGGAGGTGCCCGGATGAGAAACCCCACCGGCCTCGCCACCCTGGTGGCGGGCAAGGTGACCGAGACCGTGCGCAGCATCGACGTGATGCGCCAAGCGGGCCTGCTCCCCATCCCGCGCGTCGACGAAGGTCTGCGTTCGCTGGTCATGGTGCGCAAATGGGGCCCGTTCGCCGGCGCGAACATGATCGCCGCCCGCCGGGACCCGACCGCGACCGGCATCATCGACGAGCTCGGCCCGCTGACCTTCAAGCAGCTCGACACCCAGTCGAACGCGCTGGCCAGGGCGTGGTCCGAACGCGGCCTCGGCCCGGGGTCGGTGATCGCCGCGCTGTGCCGCGATCACCGCGGTCTCGTGCTGACGATGCTCGCCTCGGGCAAGCTCGGCGCCAAGTTGCTGCTGATGAACACCGGGTTCGCCAAACCACAGCTCGCGGACGTCGCCAAGCGTGAAGGCGTCACCGCGCTCGTGTACGACCAGGAGTTCACCGGCCTGCTGGACGCGGTCGAAGGCGACGTCGAGCACTACCTCGCGTGGGTCGATTCGGACACCGCCCGCCCGGCAGGCGTCCCCGTCGTCGCCGAACTGGTCGCCAGCACCGACGACCGCGCGTGGCCCGCGCCCGCCAAACCAGGCGGGTTCATCCTCCTGACCAGTGGCACCACCGGGACGCCGAAGGGCGCGCCGCGGCCGCACACGTCCGCTCTCGCCTCCGCGCAGTTCCTCGACCGCATCCCACTGAGGACCGGCGAAGCGACCTACATGGGCGCACCGCTGTTCCACGGCACCGGGTTGTCGCAGTTCATCCTGTCGTTCGCGCTCGGTTCGAAGGTCGTCATGCGGCGCAAGTTCGTGCCGGAGGAGACGTTGCGCGGCGTCGCGGAGAACCGCTGCACCACGCTGGTCCTCGTGCCGACGATGCTGCAGCGGATCGTCGACCTGCCCGAGGAGGTCCGCGCCAAGTACGACACCTCGTCCCTGCGGATCATCTTCGTCGCAGGCTCAGCGCTGTCACCGGATCTGGGGAACCGTGCGACCGCCGCGTTCGGCGACGTCGTCCACAACCTCTACGGCTCCACCGAGGTCGCGGTCGCCACCGTCGCGACCCCCGAGGACTGGCGCAAGGCGCCGGGTACCGTCGGCCGCGCGCCGGTGGGCTGCAAGGTCGCGCTGTACGACGAAAAGGGCGAGAAGATCACCGAGCCGCATGTCACCGGCCGGGTGTTCGTCGGCAGCGGGCTGAGCTTCCAGGGCTACACCGACGGGCGCAACAAGGAGATCATCGACGGCCTGCTCTCCAGCGGCGACGTCGGCCATTTCGACGAGGACGGCCTGCTGTTCATCGACGGCCGCGACGACGAGATGATCGTCTCCGGCGGCGAGAACGTCTTCCCGATCGAGGTCGAGAACCTTTTGGTCGAACGCGAGGACGTGCTCGAAGCCGCCGTGATCGGGGTCGACGATCCCGAGTTCGGGCAGCGGCTGAAGGCCTTCGTGGTGCGGGCCGAGAAATCGGATCTGGACGTCGACGGCGTGCGCGAGTACGTCAAGGCCAACCTCGCCCGGTACAAGGTGCCGCGCGAGGTGGAGTTCCTCGACGAGCTACCGCGCAACGCGACCGGGAAGGTGCTGCGCAACAAGCTGCACTAGTACTCCCAGTCGATGCCGAACACGCCGGGGCCGAAGTCGAGCGCCACGGCGTGGACGCCGTTGCCCTGGTCCGGTTTGAGTTCCTTCCGGTCCCTCGGCCCAGCCGAGGCGCCGTGGGCGCTGTACTGCCAGCATTTCGCCGGCACGGTGCCCGGATCGAACCGGACCTCCAGCAGGTACTCGCGCACGGGACGCCGGAACTCGCGGTAATGCGTGTTCCGGCATTCCGGGTACGGCGGCCCGGGGTTGGTCAGCGAGTACTCGATCAGGTGGGTCTCGCCGCGGTCGATGGGCCGGTCGAAGAGCAGTTCGGCCACCGTGAGCCCGTGCTCGTCGTCGACCTCGGCGCGGCCGACGTGACAGTTGCGCAGCGTGTTCAGCACCGGCGGCCCGGCCTCCGGATCGCCCTGGGCGTAGACCAGCAGCCAGCGGTCCTGCCCGTCCGCGCCCGCCTGGAACACCGCCCGCGCGGTCACCGCGCGTTGCCCGCCGTCCTCGGCGATCTCGCACAGGTCGTGCAGGCCGACGAGTTTCAGCTGATGGTGTTGTTCGAGCGCGTTGGGCGCGCCGACCTTCTCCAGCAGCGCCTGGAGCGCTTCGAGCGGGAAGGTCAGCGGCTGCTCGGTGGTCGCCCGGCTGCGGCGTGACGACGCTCCGCGCGGTCGCGGCGGCGGCAGCAGGCTGAGCAGCGAACCGGCGGGGATCGCCAGGACCTCTTCGAGGACCCGGACCGCGGACAGCGAACTCTGCCGTTCCGGCTGACGTTTGCCCGATTGCCAGTAACTCAGCGCGGTCACGCTCACCGACGCGCCGCGCGCGAGCAGCCGGGCTTGGATACGGTCGAGACTCAGGCCGCTGGTGGCGATGGCCGATCTCAACGCGGTGGCGAACGCGGTACGCGGCTGATCTTCATCGTCCGTGGTCACTCGGTCCGCCGCGCTCCCCGCCACCATATGCTGCCCGACCGCCCCCGTCTGCCGTTCCCTGACACCGCCCGGTTGATAACAACACGAATAACTTTAACAGTCTGAGGTAACGCTTCAGGGGCGCCTTCTGCCAGGCGAAAACGACTTTACGGACGAGCGCGGTTACTCCGGATGGCCTAGTACTGGTAACTGTGAATCATTGCCCGCCACCAGGGCACCGGCTTGCATGGCTCTCAACAACGATCATCCTCCCGGGTGATCCGCACGGCGCGGCAGGAAGGGAACCAGTGAGCAAGTCCCGGAAGAACCTGAAGTCCCGAAAGACCCGTAGCGGCCTCGTGGCGGGTGTCGCCCTCGCCGGGGTGACCGCGGCGGTCGCCACGTTCGGCGCGGGTGCGGCCAACGCCGAGCAGCAGGGCGAGATCCGCGGCGCGGGTGCGGCCAACGCGGTCGGCGGCAGCTACATCGTCGTGCTCAAGCCCACCGCGGTCGGCCAGGGCGTGGCCGCGGCGCACGAGATCACCGCGAACGTGGCCGCCAAGGCGCAGGGCCTCACCGGTCAGTACGGCACCACGCTGTCCCGCACGTTCGGTTCGGCGCTGAACGGCTTCTCGATCAAGGCCGACGAAGCCGCCGCGAAGCGTCTCGCCGCCGACCCGCAGGTCGCGTACGTCGTCCAGAACAAGACGTTCAAGATCAGCGAGACCCAGGACAACCCGCCGTCGTGGGGCCTGGACCGCGTCGACCAGGCGGACCTGCCGCTCGACGACAAGTACACCTACCCGACGAAGGCCGACAACGTCACCGCCTACGTCATCGACACCGGTGTCCGCGGCTCGCACAAGGACTTCGGTGACCGCGCGACCGGTGGCAAGGACTTCGTCGACAACGACGACACCCCCAACGACGAGCACGGCCACGGCACGCACGTCGCCGGCACCATCGGCGGCACGGACCACGGCCTGGCGAAGGGTGTCAAGATCGTCGGCGTCCGCGTGCTGGACGCCAACGGCAGCGGCACCACCGAGGGTGTCGTCGCCGGTGTCGACTGGGTCGCGGCGAACGCCAAGGGCCCGTCGGTCGCCAACATGAGCCTGGGCGGCGGCGCGGACGACGCACTCGACGCGGCGGTCAAGGGCGCCATCGACAAGGGCGTGACCTTCGCGCTCGCGGCGGGCAACGAGTCCTCCGACGCCGGCACCACTTCGCCCGCCAGGGTGAAGGAGGCCATCACGGTGGCCGCCAGCGACAAGACCGACAAGCAGGCCAGCTTCTCGAACTACGGCTCGGTCGTGGACCTGTACGCGCCGGGTGTCGACATCACCTCGTCGTGGGCGACCGGTGACGACGCCACCAACACCATCAGCGGTACCTCGATGGCCGCGCCGCACGTCGCCGGTGCCGCCGCGCTGTACCTCTCGGCGAACCCCGAGGCCACCCCGGCCCAGGTCGCCGAAGGCCTGGTCGGTGCCGCCGCGGACGGCAAGATCAGCAACCCGACCGGCGGAACGGCCAACAAGCTGCTCCAGGTCAAGTAAGACCCTTGTGGACAGGTTGCCCCCGGCGAACCCCAGGCGCCGGGGGCAGCCCCATGTTCGAGGGGGTCCCAGACTTGTTACCAACGGGTAAGCTCCCTGCCATGGTCCTGCGGAAGAACATCCTGATCACCGGGGCGAGCTCCGGACTCGGCGAGGGAATGGCCAGGCAGTACGCCGCCAGAGGCCGCAACCTGGCGCTGGCCGCCCGTCGTGTCGACCGGCTCGAAGCGCTCGCCGCGGAACTCAAGAAGGCGTACCCCGGCATCACCGTGGTCACCCGGAAGCTGGACGTGAACGACCACGACCAGGTCTTCGCCGTCTTCGAGGAGTTCCGCGAGGAACTCGGCTCACTCGACCGCGTGATCGTGAACGCCGGGCTCGGCAAGGGGCAGCGCATCGGCACCGGCCGGTTCGACGCCAACCGCGAGACCCTCCAGACGAACTTCCTCGCCGCGGCCGCCCAGATCGAGGCCGCCGTCGGCATCTTCCGCAAGCAGAAGAACGGCCACCTGGTGGTCGTGTCCTCCTTCCTCGCGCTGCGCGGTGTGCCCGGCAACGCGACCGCGTACGCCGCCTCGAAGGCGGGTATCTCGTCGTTCGCCGAGGGCACCCGGATCGAGCTGCTGAAGACGCCGATCAAGGTCACCACGCTGCATCCCGGGTTCATCGAATCGGAGATGAACGAAGACATCTCGAAGCTCCCGGGCGCCGTCAGGGCGGAGCCCGGCGCGCAGGCGCTGGTGAAGGCGATCGAATCCGAGACGGCGAAGGCGTTCGTGCCGACGTGGCCCTGGAGCGTGCTCTCGAAGCTCTTCCCGTTCGTCCCGGCGCCGTTGCTGAAGAAGTTCGGATGACGGTCGCCGCGGACAAGACCGTCGAGGTACGCGGAGAGGACTCGTTCGACCCGGCCGCGGTGCACGCGTGGCTGGCCGGACGGGTGCCCGGGCTCGGAGACGCGCCGCCCGAGGTCCGCCAGTTCCCCGGTGGCGCCTCGAATCTCACGTACCTGCTGACTTACCCGGATCGCGAGCTGATCCTGCGGCGCCCGCCGCTCGGGCACAAGGCCGCGTCCGCGCACGACATGCGCCGCGAATTCCGGGTCCAGCAGGGTTTGCGGCCCGTCTTCCCGTACGTGCCCGAGGTGCTCGCCTTCTGCGACGACGAAACCGTGCTCGGCGGCGACTTCTACGTGATGGAACGGCTGGAAGGTCTGATCCTGCGCGGAGATCTGCCCGCCGGTCTCGACCTGCCGCCGGAGGGCGCGCGGGAGCTGTGCGGCAAGGTCGTCGACCGGCTGGTGGAACTGCATTCCGTCGACGTCGAGGCCGCCGGGCTGGCCGATCTCGGCAAGGGTGCCGGCTACGTCGAGCGCCAGGTGCGCGGCTGGTCGGAGCGGTTCCTCAAGGCGCGCACGGAGAACGTCCCGGACTGCGCCGAGGTGATGGCGTGGCTGAAGGACAATCAGCCGTCCGAGGTCAAGATCTGCTTGATCCACAACGACTACCGGCTCGACAACCTGGTGCTCGACGACGCTCTCGACATCGTCGGCGTGCTCGACTGGGAGATGGCCACCCTCGGCGATCCGCTGATGGAACTGGGCAGCACCCTGGCGTACTGGGTACAGGACGACGATGACGACGTCATGAAGCTCAGCCGCCGTCAGCCGACGCACGTGTCGGGGATGTACACGCGAGAGGAGTTCGTGCGCCGGTACGCGGAACGCTCCGGCCTCGAAATCGGCGACTGGACGTTCTACGAGGTGTACGGCCTGTTCCGGCTCGCGGTGGTGATCCAGCAGATCTACTACCGGTTCCACAGTGGACAGACGACCAATCCGGCGTTGAAGGACCTTTGGCAGTTCGTCGGTTACCTCGACGGGCGCTGCCGCCGGATCATCGGAGGAGGAACCGCGTAGATGGGTGCGATCTACCTGGTCCGGCACGGGCAGGCCTCGTTCGGCGCGGCGAACTACGACCAGCTCTCGCCGCGCGGCTTCGAACAGTCCACTGTGGTCGGTGAGGAACTGCTGCGGCGCGGTGTCGAATTCACCCGGGCGCGAGCGGGTTCCCTTGCCCGCCAACGGGACACGGCCGCGACGGCGTTGAAGGTGCTCGGCTCCGGGATCGCCGTCGTCGAGGACGAGCGCTGGAACGAGTACGACCACGTCGACATCGCGAAGCATCACGCGGCCGGTGTCCAGCAGGCCGATTCGCGGGCGTATCAGGCCGCTTTGGACGGTGCGCTGAACGCCTGGGTCTCCGCCGGCGAAGACAGTCCGTGTGCCGAGACCTGGCCCCGGTTCTTGGAGCGGGTCAAAGGCGCGCTGGCCGACGTCGTGGCGTCGCTGGGCAAGGGCGAGCACGCCGTGGTCTTCAGCTCCGGCGGCGTGATCGCGACGGTCTGCGGCGCGCTCATGGGTACGCCGGAAGCGGGGCTGCTGAAGCTGAACCGGGTCACCGTGAACGCGGGCATCACCAAACTCGTGTCCGGCCGCGGCGGGGTGACCTTGCTGTCGTTCAACGAACATCCGCATTTCGAGGCGGAAGCCGCACAACTGCTCACTTATCGGTAGGAGACACGCGATGGCGTTCGGCGAGGTCACGGTCATCCCGGTCAACGGGCACGGTCCCGAGGACGTCGTGGTCGACGACCAGGGGCGGATCTACACCGGCGTCGACGACGGGCGGATCCTGCGCGTCACGCCGGACGGCAGGCGGATCGACGTCCTCGGCGACACCGGCGGCCGTCCGCTGGGCCTGGAGTTCTACGGCGAAGACCTCCTGATCTGCGACGCCAAGGCCGGTCTGCTCACCATGCCGCTCGCGGGCGGCCCCGTCACCACCCTGGCGACTTCGGCGGTGGGGCTCGACTTCGTGTTCTGCAACAACGCCGCCGTCGCCTCCGACGGCACGGTGTACTTCACCGACTCGTCGCGCCGCTTCGGCATCGAGAAATGGCGCGACGATCTGATCGAGCAGACCGGCGGCGGGCGGCTCCTGCGCCGCACGCCGGACGGCAAGATCGAGCAGCTCGCGGACGGTTTCCAGTTCGCCAACGGCGTCGCGCTGCCGCCCGACGAGTCCTATGTGGCCGTCGCCGAGACCGGCGCCTACCGGGTCGCACGCGTGTGGCTCACCGGCGACAAGGCGGGAACGCGGGACTACCTCGCCGACGACCTGTGGGGCTACCCCGACAACATCTCGACCGGCAGCGACGGGCTGATCTGGATCACCGTGGCGAGCCCGAAGGTCCCCGCGCTTTCCCTGGTGCAGAAGCTCCCCGCGCCCCTGCGGGCCGGAGTCCGGGCGCTGCCGACGGCCCTGCAGCCCGCACCCGCGCGGGAATGCGGGGTGCGGAGCGTGACTCCGGACGGGAAGCTGGTCCACGAACTGCGCGGGGAGATCGACGGGTTCCATGTGCTCGTCGGCGTCCGCGAGCGGGCCGGGACCCTCTACTTCGGCTCGCTGGAGGACAACGCGATCGCCGTCACCTCAGTCTAGGCAGAATTCGTTGCCTTCCGGGTCGTTCATCACGATGAAGCCGAGGCTCAGCGGCTGCTCGGGCTCGAAGCGCTGAATCCGCTTCGCCCCGAGCGCGACGAGCCGGTCGCACTCGGCTTCGAGCGCCGCCATGCGCTCGTCTCCCTCCAGTCCGGGAGCGGCACGCAGGTCGAGGTGGACGCGGTTCTTCGCGATCTTGTCCTCGGGGACCTGCTGGAAGAAGATCCTCGGCCCTTCGCCGTCCGGGTCTTCGAGGGCGGAGCGGGTGTTGCGCTGATCCTCGGGCACTCCGACCCGTTCGAGGAACTCGTCCCACGCGTCCAGCGGATCGGTGCCTTCGGGCACCTCCACGCCGGGAGGGCCGGGGTGGACGTAGCCCAGGGCGTCACGCCAGAAGGTCGAGAGGGCTTTCGGGTCGTGGGCGTCGAAGCTGACCTGGAATTCGCGGCTCTTGCGGTTCATGGGAGAAGTCTGACACGCCTAGCGGACAGGATCGGTCCGCTATCTCTGGCACAGTGTCCGACATGGAGGACGAGCGCGGGACGACCGAGCGGGTGCTCACCCTGCTCGGCCTGTTGCAGCAGCGCGCGGTGTGGACCGGCCCGGAACTGGGCGAACGGCTCGGCGTCACGGCGCGCACGATCCGGCGCGACGTCGAACGCCTGCGCGCGCTCGGGTATCCGGTGCAGGCGAGCAACGGCGTCGGCGGCGGCTACCAGCTCGGGCCCGGCCACGATATGCCGCCGCTGCTGCTGGACGACGAGGAGGCGATCGCCACCGCGGTGTCGCTGCTCGCCGGCGCGGGCAGCGGGGAGGCCGCCCTCCGGGCGCTGACGAAACTCGACCGGGTGCTGCCGACCAGGCTGCGCCGCGAGGTGAGCGCGCTGTCCGGCTCGGTGGTCGCCTTCGACGGAAGCCGCGCGCCGATCGATCCAGAGGTACTCATGACCCTGGCCCGGGCCTGCCGCGACGAGGTCGAGGTGGGCTTCGAGTATCCGTCTTCGGGTTCCGTTTTGCGGCGGGTCGAGCCGTATCGGCTGGTGGCTTCCGGGCGGCGCTGGTACCTGCTGGCCTACGACCTCGACCGCGACGACTGGCGCACCTTCCGCGTCGACAGGATGACCGGCGTTTCCGCGCGGTCGTGGCGTTTCCGCCCGCGCCCGGCGCCCGACGCGGCGGCCTACGTGCAGGAGAACATCGCGAGCCGGGTCTACCGGCACCAGGCGCGATTCCTGGTGCACGCGCCCGCTCCCGTTGTGCGGGCGCAGATTCCGGCGTCGGCGGCGGTGGTGCGGGAACGGGGCCGTTCGCGGTGCGAGGTGCTGAGTGGAGCCGGGGATCTCGACTTCCTGCTGATGCACGTGGTGGTGCTGGGGCACGCGTTCGAGGTGATCGAACCGGCGGAATTGGGGGAGCGGTGCCGGGTACTGGCCGAACGTCTCTTGGGTGCGGCTGGTGCTTCTTCCCCGCACTTAGCCGACTGATCGCGGAGCGTCGGGTGCATGACCGGCCCGTTCAGGCATGACTGTGTGGGTTTCAGGTCATCTAACGTCCCGAAATCCACACAGTCGGGCCTCGCCGGTCCGGTCACGACCGGGGGTCGCCGCAGTTAGCCGACTAACTGCGGAAGGGGGAAGAGCTCACCGGCCGGTCCATTGGGGCGAACGCCCAGCCGTCCAGGCCGCATAGAACTCCCCGTGGTCCTTCGCCGTCATCAGCAAAGCCTGCGTGATCGCCTCCAGTTCGATGGAGCTCCCCAGATCCATGTCCAGCTCACGCGTCAGCAGCACCTTCGTCGTGCTGTACGCCAACGCCGGCCCGTCGGCCAAACGCCGCGCCAGAGCAGAGGCGGCGGAAGCCAACTCGGAGTCGGGAACGACCTGGGAAGCCAGCCCGATCGCCTCCGCGCGAGCCGCGTCGATCTTGTCGCCCAGCATCAGCAATTCGGTCGCCCGGCCCAGGCCCACCAGCCGCGGCAGCAGGTACGCCGAACCCATGTCCGCACCGGCCAGGCCCACCTTCGTGAACAGGAAGGCGAACTTCGCCGACGACGCCAGCAGCCGGAAGTCGCTCGCCAGCGCGATCACCGAACCCGCGCCCGCCGCGACACCGTTCACCGCCGCGATCACCGGAATGGGGCACTCCCGCAGCGCCTTCACCACCGCGCCGGTCATCCGCGTGAACTCCAGCAGTTCCGCGGACTCCATTTTCTGCAACTCGCCGATGATCTCTTCGACGTCGCCGCCGGAGCAGAAACCACGCCCCTGTCCGGTGATGACCAGCACCCGGACGTCGCCGCGGTGCGGCAGCTCGGCCAGCAGGTCGCGCAGGTCGGCGTAGCTGTCGAAGGTGAGCGCGTTCAGTTTGTCGGGGCGGTTCAGGGTGACCGTGGCGACGCCGTCGTCCACGGTGAACTCGAAGTGCTCCCAGTCCGTCGTGATCGGCGGCGTGGCGCGGAACGGGCTCATGACTGGATCCCACCTCCATCGAGGACGAGTGTCTGTCCGTTGATCGCGGCGGCTTCGGGCGCCGCGAAGAAGGTCACCGCGTGGGCGACCTCGTCGGGTTCGAGCAGACGGCCGAGCGGCGACGCGGCGGCGAGGGCGGCCTCCGCATCGGCTTCGTCGCGGCCGGTCCGTTCCTGGATCCGGGCGACCGAGGCGGCGGTCATGTCCGTGCGCACGAAGGCCGGGCAGACGGCGTTCGCGGTGACGCCGGTGCCCGCCAGTTCCGCGGCGGTCGCCCGCATCAGCCCGACGGCGGCGTGCTTCGACGCGGTGTACCCGGCCGTGTAGCGATAGCCGATATGCGACGCCGTCGAGGCGACGGTGACGATCCGGCCGGTGTCGCGCGACCGCATCCCGGGCAGAACCGCCCGTGTGCACAGGAAAGCGCCGGTCGCGTTGACCTCGATCTGCGTGCGCCACTGCTCCAGCGACGTCTTCGCCAACGGGGCGCTCGCCGAGATCCCGGCGTTGTTCACCAGCACGTCCACCGGGCCGAGACCGTCGAAGTACCGCGCGACGGCGGCTTCGTCGGTGACGTCGCAGTCGGCCCGGCCGGGCGCGTGCACCTTGTCGCCGGCGGCCCGGAACCGTGCGGCGATGGCCGCGCCGATCCCGCGGGTCCCGCCGGTGACGACGACGATCCTGCTCACTCTGCCTCCACCCGGCGCAACGCGCGCCGATCGAGTTTTCCGTTCGCGGTGCGGGGGAGTTCGGCCACGAACACCACCTCGCGCGGGTATTTGTGCTTCGCCAGATGGGCGCGTGCGTGGTCCTTCAGTTCCTCGGCCGTCGCGGAAGCGCCCTCGGCCAGGACGACGCACGCCCGCGGGACGACCAGGCCGTCGACCGTCACGCCCAGCACCGCGCAGTCGACGACCGCGGGATGGCCGATGAGACAGTCTTCGATCTCGCTCGGCGCGACGAACACCCCCGACACCTTCAGCAGGTCGTCGGCGCGGCCGTGGTGGTGGAAGTACCCGTCGCTGTCGCGGCTGAACAGGTCGCTCGTGCGCAGCGTGTCGCCGTGGAACGTCCGCGCGGTCTTCTCCGCGTCGCCGTGGTATTCACGGGCGATGGTCGGCCCGGACACCTCAAGGGTGCCGATCTCCCCATCCGGTAAGGGATCGCCGCTCTCGTCCAGGACACGAGCGGTGTAGCCGGGCACCTCGCGGCCGAGGCTGCCGACCCGATGCGCGCCGGGCACGTTGGACAGATAGATGTGGTACGCCTCCGACGAGCCGATCCCGTCGATCACCGGGACACCGAACACGTTGTCCCACTTGCGATGCAGCTCCGAAGGCAGCGCCTCGCCCGCCGACGTCGAGAGCCGCAGCGAGCTCATGTCCACAGTAGACGCCGCCGGATGGGCGATCATCGCGCTCATCATGGTCGGCACGTTCACCAGGATCGTCGGCCGGTACCGCTCGATCAGCGAGAACAGCAGATCGGCGGTACTGCGCTGCGGGAACACGATCCCGGACGCGCCGACGCCGAACGGGAACAACGCGGTCAGATCGCGCGCGTAGCCGAAGAACAGCTTCGGCACGGCCAGCACCCGGTCGTCCTCGCGGAGACCGAGCACGCCGAGTGCGTACCGGTCGAAGCTTTCCAGCGCGCTGCGCGCCGGATGGACGCACGCCTTGGGGGAACCGGTACTCCCGGTGGTGAACTTCCAGATCGCGACGTCGTCCAGCGTGGTCGGCGCGGCCTCCAGTTCGGCCGATGCCGAGGCGGCCAGCGAGTCGAACGAGTGCTCGCCGGGCTCCAGCGCGACATCGCCGACGACCAGCAGGTTCCGCGCGCCGGCTTCCCGCAGCGCGGGCAACGTCGAGGCGTCCGCGATGACGACGACGGCCTCGGTGTAGTCCAGGTAGTAGGCGTAGTCCTTGGCCTGGAGGAAGGAATAGACCTCGGCGGTGACCGCGCCGATCTTCTGCGCCGCGTACCAGACGGATACGAACTCGACGCCGTCGTTCAGTGCCAGCAGGACCCGCTGTCCACTTCGGACACCCAGGTCCCGCAGCACGTTCCCGGCCCGGTTCACCCGCGCCGCCAGCTCCGCGTAGGTGACTTCTTCGTCACCGCACAGCAACGCCGTCCGCTCGCCGGGGAGCCGGTCGACGAAATGGGTCGCCAGATTGAAGGTCATACGAGGTCTCGGATCGCTTCGACCAGGATGTCGGTGAGCGCCGAGAAGGTCTTCCCGCCTTCTTCGGCGGTCGCCTGGGCGGGTGTGCCGCAGTAGGCCTCGGTCATCCCGGCCGAGACGAAGTCCGCGGCATCGCTGCGCGCCAGGTCGACGTGGACCGGCGGCAGGTCGCGCTGGACGGCGGCGTCGACGAGGTCGGGCCGGTCGGCGAGCACCAGCGACGTTTCGTACTGCCCGGCGTGACATTCACCGGAACGGAACTCGTCGGTGAGCCGCTCGGCGTACCGGCGGCGGACCAGGTCGACGAAGCCGACGCCCGCCGCCTCGGCCACGCGCCGCAGCACCGCCAGATGCGCCGGCTCGAAATGGTTGTTGACCAGCAGGATTCGCGTGAGGCCCTGCTCGGTGAGCGCGCCGCAGATCTCGGTCAGCAGCGCGTACAGGGTCTCTTCGCCGATCGAGATTCCGCCCGCGAACCCGGCGGCGAACCGCGTCACCCCGTACGGCACCTCGGGCAGGATCAGCACCCGGACACCGGGATCACCCGCCAGCCGCGCGGCGGCGCGTTCGCACATCCCGCGTGAGATCAGGGGATCGGTGCCCAGCGGCGCGTGCGGTCCATGCGGCTCGACGGCGCCCACCGGCAGCAACAGCACGGGAACGCGCTCGTCGGACGCGAGCGCGGCGACCTGAGGTGAGCTCAACTCCGCGAAGTACGTCACCCGAGTCAAGCTACACCGCAGCGGCCTGAGGTGTATAGAGTTGCTCGTATGCCCGAACCGGCCGCGCCCCACGGCGACCCAGGTCCCCAGGAACTGGTGATGACGCTGCTCGGCACCTACGTGTCGCCACGTGAGAGCCGCCGTGTCTGGTCCGGCGGCCTGGTCGGCGTGCTCGCCGGGCTCGGCTTCTCCGACGGCGCCGCGCGGATCGCGCTGGCCAGGCTCGCCCGTCGCGACCTGCTCGCGCGGCACAAGGCGGGCAGGCTCGTCCACTACTCGCTGACCCGCCGCACGATCGCGCTCCTGGAGGACGGCGACCGCCGGATCTTCTCCCTCGGCAGGCGCGAACGCGAGGTCGGGGAGTGGACCGTGCTGTGGCAGAGCATCCCGGAGAGCCGCCGCCAGGCCAGGGAACGGCTGGTGCGGCGGCTGCGCTTCCTCGGTTTCGGACCCGTCCAGGACGGCACCTGGATCGCCCCGCACGACCGTGAGGCCGAAGTGCTCGCCCTGCTGGAGGAGCTGGACGTCTCCGAACACGCCGGGTTGATGCTCGGGAAACCGTCGGCGGGCCTCGACGTCCGGCGCTTCGCCGCGCGGGCGTGGAACCTCGACGGCCTCGCCGCGCGGTACGACGCGTTCGTCCGGGATTTCAGCGGGTATCCGGGAGACCTGCCCGACGCCGAGGCGTTCCGGGTCCGAACCTGGCTGACGCACACGTTCCGCGCCTTCCCGTCACTCGATCCGGAGCTCCCGGTCGGGCTGGTGCCCGCTCCGCCGAGCCGGGCGGCCGCGGTCGAGGTGTTCCACGATCTCTATCACGCGCTAGCCCCGGCGGCGCAACGCCATTTCGACGAGGTGACAGAAAAATGAACGACACTCAGGCCGCATTGAGTTACACGTCCTACCTTTCACTGGACGAATTGCTGGACGCGCAGCATCCCCGGTCCGACGAGCACGACGAATTGCTCTTCATCGTGATCCACCAAGTGTATGAACTTTGGTTCAAACAAGTTCTCCACGAGGCGCTTTACCTGCAGGAGCAGCTCGAAGCGGGTAACACCGCTCACGCCGTCCGCACATTGAGGCGAATCCTGACTATCTTCAAGGTGGTGGTCGCGCAGATCGATGTGCTCGAGACGATGACTCCGAGCCAGTTCACCAGTTTCCGTGCGCGACTCGACGCGTCGAGCGGGTTCCAGTCGGCCCAGTTCCGTGTTCTGGAGGCCGTCCTCGGCCGCCGGGACGAGCGGGTGTTCGCGCATTACCCCGAAGGCGGTGACCAGCGTGCCCAGATCTCGGACGCGATGGCGCGGCCGTCGCTCTTCGACTCCTTCGTCACCTACCTCGCGGTGAAGGGGTACGACGTCCCGACCGGGCGCGATGTCACCAAGCCACTCGAACCCTCTCCGGCGCTCCAAGAAGTTCTGTTGCGGGTCTACCGCGACGACACCGGGCCGTCCGTCGTGGCGGAGCACCTGGTCGATCTGGACGAAGGGATGCAGGAGTGGCGGTATCGGCACGTGAAGATGGTCGAGCGGACCATTGGAGACAAGACCGGGACGGGGGGTTCGTCGGGAGCGCACTATCTGCGTACGACGCTTTTCTCCCCGATGTTCCCGGATCTCTGGGCTGTGCGGAGCAGGCTTTGACGAACCTCGACGATCTCCGCCGCGAACCCAACGCGCTCGCGGCGCACTACACGGAATTCGGTGTGGCGGACCGGATGCTGTTGACCGGGCACTCGCACCAGGCCTGGCCGGACGTCGCACGCGAAGGTGTTCTCGAAGCCTTCGCCGATGCCGCCGAAGAGGTCGACACCAAATGGGCGCGGGCCTTCGCCAAGGCGGACGAGATGCGGGCCGGGTTCCGGGCGCTGCTCGGTGACCCGCGCGGCGACATCGCGCTCGGCGCCAGCACACACGACCTGGTGATCCGGTTCCTCTCGGCGATGGACCTGCCGCGCCGCCCGCGGCTGGTCACCACCGACGGCGAGTTCCACACGCTCCGCCGTCAGCTCGGCAGGCTGGCCGAAGAAGGGGTCGAGGTGGTCCGCGTCCCCGCGGCGCCGGTCGCCACGCTGGCCGAACGCGTCGCGGCCGAGGTCACCGAAGACACCGCCGCCGTGCTCGTCTCGGCCGTGCTGTTCGAGACCTCCCGCCTCGTGCCGGGTCTCGCGCATCTCGCCGACGTCTGCCTCGCGAAATCGGTGAACCTCGTCGTCGACGCCTACCACGCGCTCGGCGTCGTCCCGTTCTCGCTGCACGACCTCGGGCTCACCAACGCCTGGGTGCTCGGCGGCGGCTACAAGTACCTCCAGCTCGGCGAGGGCAACTGCTTCCTGCGGATGCCCGCGCACGCGCAGGAACTGCGGCCGGTCGTCACCGGCTGGTACGCCGAGTTCGGCGCGCTCGCGGACGAGCGCCGACCCGGCCAGACCGCGTACGCCTCCGGATCGGACCGGTTCGCCGGAGCGACCTACGACCCGACGAGCCACTACCGGGGCGCCCGCGTCTTCCGGTTCTTCGCCGAGCACGGGCTCACGCCCGAGTTCCTGCGGGAGGTTTCGCGGCACCAGGTGGGCTACCTCGCCGAGGGCTTCGACAAGCTGGGGCTGCCCGAGGACGTCATCACCCGTGACCGGGAGACGCCGCTGGACCGGATCGGCGGCTTCCTTTCGCTGAAGTGCGCCGACGCCGGAGCGCTGCAGGCCGCCCTCGACGAACGCGGCGTCCGGACCGACAGCCGAGGCGCGTACCTGAGGTTCGGGCCGGCGCCGTATCTGTCCGACCGGCAGCTCGACTCCGCGCTCCACGTCCTCAAAGAGGTCGTCGACGGCTGAGACGGCTCGCCCCCGGCTTGGCGAACGGACCGGGGCGATCTAGGTTTGCGATGTGGCACCGTCGCCGCCGGACGACCTTCGTCGGGGACTGTGCCTTGTTGCAGGAACTTCGCACGTGAGCCACAAGCAGCGTGCACTCCAGGACAAGGAGTCACCACAGTGACCGAAGTGTTCGGCCAAGGTACCGGCCATGAACAGGTCGTCTTCTGTCAAGACCAGGCCACCGGCCTGAAGGCCATCATCGGGATCTATTCGACGGCGCTCGGGCCGTCACTGGGCGGGACCCGGTTCTACCCCTACGAATCCGAGGACGCGGCCCTCGCGGACGTCCTCGCGCTGTCGAAGGGAATGGCCTACAAGAACGCGCTCGCCGGGCTCGACCTCGGCGGCGGCAAGGCCGTCATCATCGGCGACCCCCAGAAGCACAAGACCGAAGCGCTGCTTCGCGCCTTCGGCCGGTTCGTCCAGTCGCTGGGCGGCCGCTACATCACCGCCTGCGACGTGGGCACCTACGTGCAGGACATGGACATCGTCGCCCGCGAATCGGAGTTCGTCACGGGCCGCTCGCCGGAGAACGGCGGCGCCGGCGACTCCTCGGTACTCACGGCTTTCGGTACCTACCAGGGCATGCGTGCCTCCGCGGACGCCGTCTGGGGCGTCCCGGACCTCGCGGGCCGCAAGGTCGGCGTCGCCGGGGTCGGCAAGGTCGGGCACATCCTGGTCGGGCATCTGATCGAGGCGGGCGCGCAGGTGGTCATCACCGACGTCTCGCCCGCCGCGATCGAACGCACCCGCGCGGCGTACCCAGGTGTCGAGGTCGTCGAAGACCTCGACACGCTGATCCGCACCGAGCTCGACGTCTTCGCGCCGTGCGCGCTGGGCGGGGTGCTCACCGACGAGACCGTCGGGCTGCTCCGGTCCAAGATCGTCTGCGGCGCGGCCAACAACCAGCTCGCGCATCCGGGCGTCGGCAAGCAGCTCGACGACCGCGGCATCCTCTTCGCGCCGGACTACCTGGTCAACGCCGGTGGCGTGATCCAGGTCGACGACGAGCGGCACGGTTTCGACTTCGCGCGCGCCAAGCGCAAGACGACGGCCATCTTCGACACCACCAAGGAGGTGTTCGCGCTGGCCAAGGCCGACGGCGTGCCGCCGGCGACGGCGGCCGACCGGCTGGCCGAGCGCCGGATGGCCGAGGTCGGCGGGCTGCGGTCGATCCTGACCGTGTAGCCGCTCCCTCCCTGAACGCCAGGAAAGGTCCCTTCCTTGCGAATTTCGCCAGGAAGGGACCTTTGCCGTGCCGCCTCCCGGAACGGCGCGGACCTGTGAGGCCGGGGGTTGCGAAAGCCACTTTCGCAACCTTCAACGTTGCGAAAGTGGCTTTCGCAACGCCCGCAACCTCAGCTCCGCGCCGCCACAGGGCCCGGATGCCGCGAAAGCCACTTTCGGGACACCAGATGTCCCGAAAGTGGCTTTCGCGGCATGTTCGCCCAGGCGTGAGACCTCAGCCGCTCTTGCGGCGGAAGGTGCGCTTGTTCGCCGCCGGACCGTGCGCGTGCAGGTTCTTCCCGCCGCCGTTCTCGTGCGCCGAGCCCGAGCGGGCCTGGGCCTGCTTGCGCTCCAGGGCCTCGCGGAACTTGCGCTTGGTGTCGTCCTCTTCGCCATCCGCTGGGGACGGTGCCGGTTCAGTCATTGCTACCTCCGAGGTGACGACATGTGACGTTCTCACCCTGTCAGGAACCGACCGGCTTGGCGAGTCGATTTACGTCACCTGGGCGGCGTGGGCAGCTGGACCGGGCCGCCGAACCGGACCCGGTTCCGCAGCAGCGGCCGCCAGCAGTGGTCGCACAGCAGGATCGGCTTCAGCCGGTTGCCGCAGTCCACGTGGTCGAGCGTGATGTCCGGCTCCTGGCCAGGGACCTCGAAACCCCGTGACCACTCGGCGATGAAGGCCAGCGCGGGGAAGAACGCGAGCCCCTTCGCCGTCAGCCGGTAGTCGTGCGCGTCGGCGCGGGTCTTCGCGGTGCCGGTCCGCAGCACGCCGACGTCCACGAGCTTCGACAGCCGTCCCGAAAGCACGCTCGGCCCGATGCCGAGTTCGCGTTCGAATTCCGAGAAGTGCCGTGCCCCGAGCAGCGCGCTCACCACGAGCCCGGTCGACCACCGGTCGCCGAGGAGTTCCATGGTGTCCGGGAAGAACATCAGCGGGTCGCCCGCGAGGGAGTCGGCGTCCTTGCGGCGGAAGCGTTTCGACGCGGTCGCTTCGACGACGCCGGTGTCGTCGAGCCGCCGCGCGCGGACGTCGCGGGCGTCGACCCGCCGTTCGCAGGAGGCGCAGCCGAGCGGTGCCGAGGTGGCCAGTTCGCAGTCGAGGTGGATCAGCGTCGGCAGGACGGCGCGCCGCCCCTCGACCCATTCCCGTTCCCAGGCCCAGATCGAGATCAGCAGTGGCCACAGTTCGAGGCCGCGTTCGGTGAGCCGGTACTCGTGCCGGGTGCGGCGCGCGTCCCGGTACGGCGTGCGGACGAGCACGTCCGCCTCGACCATCGCGCGCAGCCGCCCGGACAGCGCGGTGGGGGAGATCCCGAGCCGTAGCCGGAGTTCTTCGTAGCGGCGGAAACGCAGGAAAAGGCTCTGCAGGATCAGCAACGTCCACTGATCCCCGAGCAGTTCGAGCGCGCGGCGCAGTGGATCGCCCGCCGGTCTGACGCGGTGCGCCGTCGCCTCTGTCACGTGCTTCCTTCCGAGGGGGTGTCGCGGTCAGCGTACTACTGACTACAGCAGTAGAAGCCTATTGACACCTGACTACAGCAATCGTAGTGTCTCGGCCATGACGAGCACCTCCGAGCAGCCGGTGCTGGTGGCAGCCCCCACCGGCGAATCCGAGGTCAACCCGTATCTGATGGGCGTCTACGCCCCGGTCGGGGAGGAGATCGACGCGAGCGATCTCGAAGTCGTCGGCGAGATCCCCGCGGACCTGAACGGCGTGTACCTGCGCAACGGGCCCAACCCCCGGTTCGAGCCGCGGGGGCGCTACCACTGGTTCGACGGCGACGGCATGATCCACGCCGTCCACCTGGAGAACGGCAAGGCCCGCTACCGCAACCGCTGGATCCGCACCAAGGCCTTCGAGGCCGAATCCGCGGCGGGCAAGGCGCTCTGGAAGGGCGTCATGGAATCGCCCGAGGGCAACCCGTTCGGCAACACGCACGGCCTGAACGTCAAGGACAGCGCCAACACCGACCTGATCTTCCATCGCGGCAAGGTGCTCTCCACCTGGTACCTGTGCGGCACGCCGTACGCGGTCGACCCGCTGTCGCTGGAGACGCTGGGCGCGGAGGACTTCCTCGGCACGCTGGTCGGCGACATGATGGCCCATCCGAAGGTCGACGAGCGCACCGGCGAGATGTTCTGGTTCGACTACGGGCCGCGGCCGCCGTACCTGCGTTACGGCGTGATCGGCGCGGACGGCGAGGTCGCGAGCACGACCGAGATCGAACTCCCCGGCCCGCGCCTGCCGCACGACATGGCGATCACCGAGAACCACGCGATCCTGATGGATCTGCCGCTGATCCAGGACAGGGAAGCGGCCCGCAACGGACGGCACAAGCTGCTGTTCGACCGCTCACTGCCGAGCCGGTTCGGGGTACTCCCTCGCTACGGTGACGGTAGCCAGATCCGCTGGTTCGAAGCCAGCCCCTGCTACATCTACCACGTCGTCAATTCCTGGGAGCAGGGCGAGGAGATCGTCCTCGACGTCTGCCGCGTGCAGCGGCCGCGGCCGCGCGCCGACGCGCACACCCCGCTCGCCAAGATGCTGTCGTACCTGCGACTGGACGCCTCGCTGCACCGCTACCGGTTCAACCTGCGGACCGGGCAGTGCCTGGAGGACCAGCTCGACGACGACAACACCGAATTTCCGTCCGTCGACTCGAGGGTGGTCGGCGGCCGGAATCGCTTCTCCTACGCGGTGCACATCTCGCCGGATTCGACGCTCAAGTTCGACGGCCTGGTGTGCTACGACAATCGTGCCGGCGCCAAGACCGAACACCGTTTCGGTCCGGGCCGGTGGGGCAGTGAGGCGCCGTTCGCACCCCGCGACGGCGCGGCCGCCGGTTCCGACGACGGCTATCTGGTGACCTTCGTCCAGGACGAGCGTGAGGGGCGCTCGGAGCTGGACATCTTCGACGCCGCCGATCTCGCTGCCGGACCCGTGGCCAGGGTCCTGTTGCCCCAGCGTGTCCCGCTCGGTTTTCACGCGACCTGGGTCCGGGCGGACCAGCTGGAACCTTCCCGTAGCCGATGATCCCCTTCGTGCCCGCCCACCGGAGGGGTGTGGGCAGGCGCAGGGCCGGAAAGCCGTGTCCGAGTCGCCCCTTCCAGGGGGTGGGGCGACTCGGGCTCGGCGGCCGCCAGCCGGCGCCGTACCGCTCCGGCCAGTGAGCCGAACGCGGTCGCGGCGGCGAAAACGACCGCGGCGACACCGGTCTCGGCGGTGAACTGCAGCTCGCCCAGCGAGCCGACGGTGAATCCGGAATGGACACCCCAGGCGATCACCGCCGTCCCGGCGGTCGCGGTCGCGCTCGTCGCGATACCGGTGGCGAGTACGACCAAACCCAATGCCAGCAAGGAAATGATGTGATGTCGCGCCGAGCCGAGCAGCCCGGCCGCCGACGCCGCGACGACGACGGAGACACAACCGAACGGGAAGCCGAAACACTCGGGTTTCCTCATCCGTCCAGGGAACACCACGTCACCGGGCAGACCACCGGAGTGAACGGCTTTTCTACGCCTCCGCCGGGATTCTTGACGGGATGCTGACCCTCAGGCCTTACGCGCGTGCGCGACGATCGCGTCCGCGATCGCGGGCCACAGCTGCCGCGGCAGTTCGTGCCCCATCCCCGGGAACAGCAGCAGTTCGGCGTCCGGGATCGCTTCCGCGGTCGCCTTCCCGCCGCTGACGTTGATGAGCGGATCGCTCTCGCCGTGGATGACGAGCGTCGGGACGCGGACCTCGCGCAGTTTCGCCGTGCGGTCACCGGAAGCGACGATGGCGGCGGCCTGCCGCAACGCGCCGGCGGGGTGATTCGCCCGGTCGTAGTTCCGGGTGGCCTTCATGCGCAGGAATTCGTCGTCGGACGGGTGACCGGGTGAGCCGACGAGTTTGAACCACTCGACACCGTCTTCGATCGCCTGCTCCCGGGTGGCCGCCGGTGGCCGCGTCAGCCCGGCGATCGCGGCGGGCTCGGGATGCCCGACCGAGGGATCCCCCGTGGTGGACATGATCGACGTCAGGCTGAGCAGTCGCTCCGGCGAGTCGATCGCGAGCTGCTGCACGATCATCCCGCCCATCGACGCGCCGACGACGTGCGCGCGGCCGAAGCCGAGCGCGTCGAACAGCCCGGTGACGTCGGCGGCGAGATCGGACAGCAGATACGGCGCGGACGTCTGGTCGCCCGCGGCGAGCGCGGCCAGATCCGGCGTGGGGAGATCGTCCAGATAGGACGAAAGACCGACGTCGCGGTTGTCGAACCGGACGACGTGGAACCCGCCGGCCGCGAGCAGCTCGCAGAAGCCGGCCTCCCACGTCACCATCTGGGCGCCGAGGCCCATCACCAGGACGAGTGGCGGGTCCGCGGGGGAGCCGAAGGTGTCGTACTCGAGTTCGAGGCCGTTCACACGCGCGCGGGGCATGGCACGATCCTGCCGGAAGCCCCCGCCGGACGACCAGCCGAATGCGGATACGGTAGCCCGCATGCCGACTTTCCCCGAAGACGCGGGTCCCCGCCCCAGGTCCCGCGCGGCTTCCGGACGGCCGGCCGTCACCAGGGACCGGATCGTCGACGCCGCGCTGGAGCTGTCGGCCGAATCGGGACTGGAGAACTGGACGCTGCGGCAGCTCGCGGCCGCCGTCGACGCCTACCCCGCGGTCGTCTACCACCACGTGGGCGACCGGGACACCGTCGTCGTCGCCGTGCTGGACCGGGTGGTCGGCGAACTGACCCTGCCCGACGAAACCCTGCCGTGGCGGGAGTGGTTCGCCGAGTTCCTGCCGACCGTGCGGAAGGTGCTGCGCCGCTATCCCGGCTCGGCGCGGCGGCTGGCCCTGTTCGGGCCGTCGGTCGCCGCCGCGGTGCCGACCATGAACACCGGTATCGGCCGTCTGCTCGCGGCGGGTTTCGGCACCGAGTCGCCGTTCGCGTACAACCTGCTGCTCGCCACCGCCTGCCAGTTCGTCGCGATGGAGGACGACCGCGAGAGCGCGATGGCGCTCCAGCTCGACCGCTGCGAGGGCTACGCGTCGTACCGCACGCGCGAGGACTTGCCGGGGATGGCGGCGCTGGGCGAGTCGATCTCGGCGCTGGTCGCGGATCCCGACCTCGCGGCCGGTTACTACGAGCGTCTCTACGATTACGCGGTGCAGCGCTGCCTCGACGGACTGGCGCTCAGGCTCACCCAGTTGAACGCACTCGGAAGTTTGACAGAGCCGTGACAGCGAATCGGCGTAGTGTGGAGGAATACCGGTGCTCGTCACCGGTCATGAAGCCCCTGGCACCAACCTCCCCCTCGAGGTGCCGGGGGCTTCTCTTTGGCTGAGGTCGCCGGTCCGTGAAGGCCTCCTTGCCTACCCTGAAGGTAGTGAAGGAGGCCTTCGCGGACTATGCGATCGCCGGCTCAGCCGAGGAAACTCGACGCGCAGTACATGAAGGCCCCCTTCCTTACGCCAGGCGCAAGGAAGGGGGCCTTCATGTACTAGGGCGGGGCTTCTCTAGGCCCGCGGAGCCGCGCGCTGGATCTCGGGAAACACCTCACCGACCAGCGTGACCAAAGACTTGCTGAGCAGCGTGTGCACCTGTGAGCGATCGAGCGAGCCGCGCACGAGCCATTCGCGGCCCGCCGCCTTGACCATCCCGCCGAACGCGCGGACCAGCGCGTTCAGCTCCTGCCCGTGTTCGCTCTCGCGGGAGAGCCCGACCGCTTCGAGCACCCGGTCGGCCGATTCGCGATCGGCCTCCTCCAGGATCCGTTCGACTTCGAGGTCCCGGCCGATGCCCTCCGGCGCGATCGCGGCCAGCCACATCTTCTCCTGGCTGGTGACCATGTCCAGGAACCAGTCGATGGCGACGTCGGCACGCAGTTCGAGCGGCCCTTCCGGCAGGATCTCGACCGCGAGCCGCGGCACGGTCAGCGCGCGCCGGATGATCTCCAGATAGAGCTCGCGTTTGGTGCCGAAGTAATGGTTGATCAGCCCCCTGGCGACCCCGGCCTCCGCCGCGATGTCCGAAGTGGACACTTCCGAGTACGGGCGGTCGGAGAAAAGGCGGGCCGCGCAGGCGAAGATCTGCTCCTTGCGCTCGTCCGGTTCCAGTCTCCGCCATCTCGGCGCCGGCTCGGTGGTCATGCGGACAATCTTCCCACGATCGATTCAGCCCGGCTGGGCAGTGGGCGAATCCCTGTGACATCAAAAAGCAAAGTGTCAGTTAATCCGGCGTGTACCGTCTGTTGGCCCGCTGGTCTTTACCGTCTTCATTCAGGTGGCATGCCGTGCGCGCTGTCGGGGCGCGTTTGCCTCCTACCGGCCCGGCCTGGCGAGTAACCCCCCCTAGCTCGCCAGGACCGGGCCTTCTTCTCGCGGTGAGGGACGCTCGGCCGGCAAGAGCAGCGTGAACGTCGTCGGCGACGGGCTGGTCAGCCGCAGCCGCCCGCCCTCCGCCTCGGCCAGGCTCCGCGCCAACCGCAGCCCGATCCCGTTGCCCTCGTGTTCCTCGGTCCGCTCGGCGGTCGCGAACGGATCGTGCCCGTCCGGGATGGCGCCCTCGTCGCTCACGTCGATGGCCAGCGCGTCCCCGGCGTCGCGCGCCAGGACGGAGACCGTGCCGCGTCCGTGCGTCGCCGCGTTGTCCAGCAGGACGGCGAGCACCTGCCGGACGGCCGCGTCCGCCGCCCGCGCCGGGAGCGCCTCGCGTCCGCTGATCCGCAGTGCCCGGCCCCGTCCGGCGAGCAGTCCGTGCCATGTCTGCCGGACCTCTTCGAAGAGTTTGCCCAGGTCGAGCCGCGCCCGCGGGGCCCTGGTCTGCTTGGCCAGCGCCAGCAGGTCGTCGATGGTGCGTTCCAGGCGGTCGGCCGACGCGATGCCGTCGCGGATCGTCGCGTAGGGGTCGCGATCAGGGCTTTCCAGTGCCGCCTCGAGTTGCAGGCGTAGCCCGGTCAGCGGCGTCCGCAGCTGGTGGGAGGCGTCGGCGGAGAAGGTCCGCTCGCGTTCCAGCGTCTCGCCGATCCGCTCGGACGTGACGTCGAGCGCTTCGGCGACCTGATCGATCTCGCGGACCCCCGTCCGGCGGGCGCGGACGGTGAAATCGCCCTCGCCGAGGCGTTCGGCGGTGGCGGCCAGATCCTCCAGCGGCCGGGCCAGCCGGGTGGCGATCCGCCGCCCGATCAGCCAGCTGGCCCCGATCGCGACCACGGCGAGCACGATCATCTTGAGCCAGGTCAGCCGGATCTGGGCGTCCAGTTCGGACCGGGGATGGGCGGCGCGGACGACCCCGACCAGCGACTGCCCGCTGAGCACCGGGACGGCCAGGACGACCTCGTCCTCGCGGGTCCCGGTCGCCATGTCGGTGTAGTGCGCTTCGCGGACGAAGCGGTCTTCACTGGCAGGGCCGTTGCCTGCCAGAATCCTGCCGGTCGGGGTGTAGACCGCGACCCTGATCCCGCGGATGCGGTCCTTGTCCGGTTTGATCGGCAGGAGTTCCGGCACCCGGCCGTTGGCGAGATCGCCGGTCACGTCGAGCACTACGGCGTCGGCGACCCGTTCGAGGTCGTGGGTCGAATTGCCCTCGTGGAACCGGGCGACCGCGACGGCCAGCGGCGCCCCGAACAGGGTGATCGCCAGCACCGCGGCCAGCACGGTGAGGGTGACGATCCGGCGGCGCACGGACAGAGTGTGGCCGACGAGCGCGAGGATCACCCACTCGACGCGATATTTTGCCGTCCGTTGACCTGAGATCAAGGCGATGTTGACCCCGTTCGCCTTACCTTGGGGCCATGCGCCGACGTGCCGCCGTCATGGCAGGCCCGGGGCCCGGATCCGTCCCCCTCGTCCGGTTCGCCGTCCCGGGCGAGTGTGTGGCCGTGCTGCCCGCCGGAAGTGGCGACGCCCCCGGCGGCGCTCCAGGTGCCGGCATGCTGCTCAGGCGCGGCAACCTCTTCGATCACCTCACCGTCGCGCGGAACGTCGTGCTGGCGGGACGGCTGGCCGGCCGCTCCCTCCGCACCGCGGACGACCTGCTCGAACTGGTCGGGCTGGCCGGCCGCGGCGACGACTATCCGGGCACGCTGTCGGCGCTGGAAAGCGCGCGTGCCGGAGTCGCGGTCGTGCTGGCCGGAGCCCCGGATACGGTCGTCGCCGACGAACCCGCCGGAGAACTCGACGGGCTCGCCGCGCTCGAACTCATGGATCTGCTGTGCGCCGTCGCGGCTCGCGGGACGGCCGTCGTCGTGGCGACCCGCGACCCCGAGATCGCGGCGGCCGCGCACCGGATCGTGAGAGTGGCGTGACGGCACCACTGGTCCGCACCGACGAGCTGGCGCACACCTACGGTTCCGGGCTGACCGCCGTGGTCGCCGTGCACGGCGTCACCTGCGAGATCCGCGCGGAGACCCGCGCGGTGGTGACCGGCAGGGCGGGCGCCGGGAAGACCACGCTGCTGCATCTGCTCGCCGGGATGAAGAAACCGACGGCGGGCACCGTCGACTGGCCCGCCTTCGAGCCGTCGCCACCGGGCCCCGACCTGATCGGGCTGATGCTGCAGGACGGCGGGTTGCTGCGGGATCTCGACGTCCGGCTCAACGTCGCCCTGCCGCTCGTGCTCGCCGGCCGGACCGGTACGGCGGTCCGCGACGCCGTCGACGGCGCGCTGGAGCTGGTGGGCCTGGCGGGGTTCGCCAAGAAGGCGCCCCGCGACCTGACCGGTGAGCAGATCCGGCTCGCCGTCCTCGCCAGGGCGCTCGCGCCCTCGCCGAAGCTGATCCTCGCCGACGACCCCGCGGGCTGGCTCGACCAGCGCGAGGGGGAGCGGCTCCTCGGCAGGCTCGTGCTGGCCGCGGACCAGCTGGGCGCCGGGCTGCTGGTGGCCACGGCCGAAGAGGCCCCGGGCGGGTTGTTCGGCGAGCGCTGGTCGATGGTCGACGGGAAGCTGGTGCGGGACCGGTGATCGCGGCGATGGCGTTGTGGGTCGGCGGGATCGCGCGCGTGCGCCCCGCCAGGCTCGGTGTCCCCGCGGCCGGGGTCGCGATCGTGACCACGCTGCTCGCGGTGCACGACTGGACCGGGAACCTCGCGCCGCGCTGGGTGCCCGCGATGGTGCTCGTGGTGCTGCTGACCACGCCCTCGGCGCGGGTGCTGCGGGCGGATCAGGACCTCCTGCGTGCCCGCGGCGCCACCGGTGGGCAGGTACTCGGCCTGGCCGCCGCCGAAGCCGTGACGGCGGGCCTGGCAGGTGGCGTCGCCGGGGCCGCCCTGTCGCTGGCCTGTGGCTTCTCGTCCGGCTCCGGGTTCGCGCTCGTCCGGGAAATCGTTCTCTTGCTGCTCGCCGGCACACTCGTGGCGGTACTGGCCATCCTGCCCCCGGCGCTGCGCGAGTGGTACTTCGTCCCGGCCGACGGCGGTCCGCCCTGGTGGTCGCCCTACGGCCTCGACTTCATCCTGCTCGCGCTCGCCATCGTCTGGCCGTTGTTCGGCTGGGCGGGCGGCACGATGCTGCTGTGGCGCTTGGTGGAGCTGGGGCTGCGCAAGGGAAAGCGGGTCATCGGTGGTCTGCTCCGGCCGCTCGTCTCCGGGCTGGCGGGTGTGCTCGCGCTGTCCATTTCGTGGCGGAGCGCGCTTCTGGCGCGGTCCGTGGTGCTGGTCGCGCTGGCGGTGGCGTTCGCCATTTCGACCGCTTTCACCAAAGACGGTTGCGGCGAGGCCAAGGTGGACCTGATCGCTTCGCTGATCCTCGCGGCCGCCGCGGCGGGGCCCTCGTTCGGCGCGGCGCTCAACGAACGCAGGCGGGACCTGCTGATCGTGAGCACGCTCGGCGGGAAACGCCGCCAGGTGGCCGCGTTCATCGCGGGCGACGCGCTGGTCGTCGGGGGCGGGGGCCTGATCGGCGGGCACCTGCTCGGGGTGTTGTTCGTCTTCGTCGCGGGCCTGGAGCGAGTGCCTTCGCCGCACGGGTACTTCGGGCTGCTGGCGGCCGTGGTGGTCGTGTCGTGCGTGGCGGCGTCGGCGTGGATCGCGCGGCTCGCCGCCCGGGACGAGGTCTCCGACCTGCGCGACTACTGATTCTCGAAGGGCTGTTCGAGACGGTAGCCGTGGCCGCGCAGCGTCGAAATCCTCGGCGCCTGCTCGGGCGTGGGTGCCGACTCGGTCAGCTTCCGGCGCAGCGCGGCGATGTGGACGTCGAGGGTCTTCGTCGAGCCGTACCAGTGCGCGTCCCACACCTCCGACATCAGCGTGTCCCGGCTGACCGCGACGCCCGGCTGCTCGGCCAGCCGGGCGAGCAGATCGAACTCCTTGGCCCGCAAGGAGATCTCCCGTCCGCCGACGCTGACCCGGCGGCCGGCCGTGTCCACCCGCAGATGGCCGATGGCGATCGCGGGCCTGCTCTCCGGCGGAGCCGTCCCGCGCCGCAGATGCGCCCGGACCCTGGCGAGCAGCTCGCCGAGCCGGATGGGTTTGGTGAGGTAGTCGTCGGCGCCGGCCTCCAGGCCCACGACGACGTCCATCTCCTCCTGCCGTGCGGTCAGGATGACCAGGACGGCGCCGGGAAGCTCCGCCCGCAGCCGACGGCAGACCTCGACGCCGTCCAGATCCGGCAGGCCGAGATCGAGCAGGACGAAGTCGATGTCGCCGTCCGCGGCGGCCGCTAGTGCGGTGCGGCCGTCGCGCTGCCACGAAACCTCGTAGCCGTGCAGGCGGAGGGTCGATTCGAGGACACCGCCGATCGCGTCGTCGTCTTCCACCACCAGCAGTTTCGGCATGCGGGGGAGCTTAACCGTTGAACACTGTTCTTTTCGGGTATGACGTTAGGAACACCACCTCTTCCGTAACGGGGCGCTAACGTTTCCTTCGATATGTCCATAAAGGACAGAGCGCGGCCGCCGCGAGGCACAGCCAGGCGAACACGTCACCGACACGGCTGTACACGGTCTGTGTTCTCGGCTGCACCGGCAGATCCGCGACGAGCGTCTGCTGATCGGTGCGGTAGAAGTCGGCGTGCCCGAGGACGCGGCCCTGGCTGTCCACAGCTGTGGACTTCCCGTGGGTGGAGTGCCGGAAGAGGGCGTAACCGTTTTCCACCGCGCGGAAGCCCGCCTTTTCCGCGTGCAGCGTGCCGAAGCCCGGCCAGTCGTTGGCGGGGACGAGCATGAGCGACGTCCCCTTGTCCGCGGCTTGGCGCATCAGGCCGGGGAAATCCGCGTCGTAACAGATCACCGCCGCGAGCCGTCCGTAGGGCGAATCCGCGGTGGGGACGTCGCCTGGGCCAGGGGTCATCGGTTCCATCGGCGTCGGATGCGTCTTGTCGTAGGTCCACAGCGCCTCACCGGACGGCGCGACGAGCACGACCACGTTACGGATGTAAGGAGCCTGCGACGTGTAGAGCGCGTACGCGAGCCCGACGTGGATACCGGCTTGCTTCGCCTGGTCGCCGACCCGCTTCAGCAGTGCCGCCTGATCGCGTTCCAGGACGCGGGCGTGGGTCTCCGGCCAGAGCACGATCTTCGCCCCCGCCGACGCCTGCTGCCCGGTCCTCGTCACGAGATCGTCGGTGACCGGCGCGAACGCCGCACCGACCGCGGCCGGGTCGGCGGCGGCGACTTCCTCGGCGCGCCAGTACTTGACCCCGGCGCGGTCCAAGGCTTCGGAACCGGCCCGGTCCGCCTCGGCCGACGGGCTGATCCCCGCGATCCGCACGGTCTCGGTCGTGGGGGCGTCGAGCAGCAACCGCAGGCCACCGGCCGCGAACACGACGCCGAGCAGGCAAACGTGGACGACGACGGTGCGCTTGACCGGCCGCCACCCTTCCGCCCAGACGGTGTTCGCCACCGAGGCGAACCACGCGAGGACGAAGGTGAGGCCGTACACGCCGGTCACGGACGCCGTCTGGAGCAACGGCAGGTTCGTGGCCTGGGTGCTGCCGAGCGCGCCGAAGTCCCCGAAGCCGGTGATCACCGTGAAGAGGTACTCGCCCGCGACGAGCGTCACCGGGAACACCAGCGTCCTCAGCGCCCCGGCGCGGCCGGCGAGCAGCCGATCGGTCAGGAACGCCGTCGTCTGCAACACCGCGAGCAGAGTGAAGGCGAGCAGCGCGGAGAGCACGAACAGCAGACCGGTGACCCCGAGCCAGAACAGCTGCCCGATCAGCAGGGACAGGCCCACCATCAGGATCGCGCGCCGCACCGGCACCAGGCGGGCGTAGTGGAGCAGGAAGACCGGGAACACCCAGGCCGCGAGCGGAACGTTCCAGTCGGTGTGGACGGCGAGCAGGAGCAACGCTGTGCCCAGCCACCAGAGCAGCCGTGGTTTCATACCGCGAACGCTAGGAAACCACGGCCGCCCGGACAGCGGACCTTGGACAGCGAGGGACCCTTACTTTCGTCAGGAAACGTGGTCCCGGTAGGCCTGGACGGTCTCCGCGAGCACCTCGCCACCGGGACGCCGCCAAAGGTCGGCGTCGAACACCTCGACCTCGATCGGCCCGGTGTACCCGGCGGCTTCGACGCACGCCTTGAGGTGCCGGTGGTCGATCGGGCCGTCCCCGGGCAGCGCGCGGCCGAGCAGGGTGTCGGTCAGCGGGACCTTCTGGTCGCAGACGTGGAATCCGGCGATCCGGCCCGCCGCCGCGGCGATCGACTCCTCGATCCGCGGGTCCCACCAGACGTGGAACTCGTCGACGATCACGCCGACCTGATCGGCCGGATGCTCACGTGCGATCGCCAGCGCCTGGTCCACAGTGGACAGGACCGAGCGTTCGGCGCACTGCATGGGGTGCAACGGTTCCAGGCCGAGGAGGACCCCGCGTTCACCGGCGTACGGCGCCAGCTCGCCGACCGCGTCCGCGACCCGCTGCCGCGACGAGGCCAGGTCGCCGTTCACCCCGCCGACGACCAGGACGAGGACGTCCGCGCCCAGCGCGGCGGCTTCGTCGATCGCCTCCCTGGTCTGCGCGACACCGTCCACAGGGGACCCTTCGGGAGTGACCCCGGTGAAGAAACCGCCACGGCACAACGACGACACGCCGACGTCGTACTCCTTGAGCAGCCGGGCGGTCTCCTCGACACCGGTCTCGGCGACCTTGTCCCGCCACAGGCCGATCCAGCGGACGCCCGCCTCGGCGCAGCCCGCGACGGCTTCCGGCAGCGACCACGCCTTGGTGGTGATCTGGTTCAGGCTCAGCCGGTCCATCAGGCCACCCCCGCCGCGGCCAGCAGCGGCCGCATCCGCGCGACGGCGAGATCCGGGTCGGTGAGCGCGCCGGCGGCGTCCGCCAGGCGCAGCAGCTCGGCCAGATGCGTGATGGAGCGGGCCGACTCGCGGCCGGCGACCATACGGAAGTGATCCTGGTGCCCGTTGAGATAGGCGAGGAAGACGACGCCGGTCTTGTAGTTCCTGGTGGGCGCGCGGAAAATGGCGCGGCTCAGCGCCACCGTCGGGTCCAGCAGGCCGTGGAAACCGGCCTTGTCGCCTTCGTCTAGCCGGGCGAGCGCGGCGCCGGCGACCTGCGCGACGGCGTCGAAGATGCCCAGAAGCGCTTCGCTGTGGCCCTGGTCGTCCCCGGCGATGAGCTCCGGGTAGTTGAAGTCGTCGCCGGTGTAGCACTTGACGCCCTCGGGGAGCGCGCGGCGGAACTCGGTCTCGATCGACGCGTCGAGCACGGAAACCTTCACTCCGGCGATCACGTCGGCGTGCTCGGCGCAGAGCCTGCCCAGTTCCTCGGCCGCCTTACGGACATCGCCGTGTCCCCAGTAGCCCGCCAGTGCGGGGTCGAACTGCTCGCCCAGCCAGTGCAGCAGGACCGGGCGGTCCGCGCCGGAGAGCAGTTTCCCGTACGCGGCGTGGTAATCCGCGGGTCCGGAAGCCGACGCCGCCAGCGCCCGGCTGGCCATCACGACCGGGACCGCCCCGGCCTCGCCGACCAGGTCCAGCTGCTCGCGCCAGGCGTCCACAATGGACCCCGCGGTGGCTTCGCCGTCGGGGAGCTGGTCGGTGCCGACACCGGCCACCCACGGCCGTCCGGCGGCGAGCGCCCCGGTGCGCCGGATGAGGTCCTTGGTGGTCGCCCAGTCCAGGCCCATCCCGCGCTGCGCGGTGTCCATCGCTTCGGCGACACCGAGACCGCAGGACCACAGGTGCTCGCGGAAGGCGAGCGTGGTGTCCCAATCCAGTACCGCGCCTTCTTCGGGATCGGCGGGGGCGAGCGGGTCGGCGACCACGTGCGCGGCCGCGTAGGCGATCCGGGAGGTCGGCGGCGACGCCGGTTTCGCGGGCGTTTCCGCCCCTCGGGGCGTCCACTCCGCCAGTCCGCCGTCGGCGGTGGGCAGGGCGATCAAGGTCATCGGGTCTCCGTGGCGCGGGGGTGAGAAAGCGCTTTCTCGGGCCACGGTAAGTCACCTCATGGGCCGTACACAAGGGTTTCAGCGAGCGGGAGCGGCGGTGCTGCGGCGCAGGACGACCTCGCCGGACATCCGCACCATCCGCGGCCGGGTGCCGGGGGAGGCCTTGAGTGCCAGGTCCATGGCCCGTTCGCCCAGCTTCTCCAGCGGCAGCGCGACCGTGGTCAGCGCGGGCGTGAGATCGCGCACTACCGGGATGTCGTCGAAACCGGCGATCGACATCTCGCCGGGCATGGAGACGCCGGCGTCGCGCAGCGCCGACATCGCGCCGATGGCCATCACGTCGGTCACCGCGAACACACACGTCGGCCACTGCTTCCGCGGCCGGGCGAGGACCTTCTCCATCGCCTCGTAACCACCGTCGCGGGTGAACGCCGCCTCGACGACGTCGTCCTCGGCCAGTTCGACGCCGTGCTCCAGCAGCTCCGCGGCGAAGCCGTCGAGGCGGTCCACGACGGTGGTCAGGCTCTTCGGCCCGGCGAGCACGGCGAACCGCCGGTGCCCGAGGCCGAGCAGGGCCTTCGCCAATTCGGCGCCGCCACCGCGGTTGTCGGGCTGGACGGTGTCCACCTTGAGCCCGCGATGCCTGCTGACCGCGGCGACGTGCCCGCCGCCGCGCCGGTACGGTTCGAGTTCGGCGGCCATCGCCTTTTCCCACGCCTTGTCCTCGAACGCGGAACCGATCAGCAGAATGGCCGACGCGCGCTGGGCGCGCAGCGTCGAAACGTAGGCGACCTCCTTGGCTGGATCGCGGAAAGTGCTCGCGAGCATCACCAGAAGATCGTTTTCGTTCGCCACCCGCATGACCCCGCCGGCGATCGCGGCGAAATACGGATCGCCGACGTCGTGGCAGATCACCCCGACGGTGGGCTGTGAGCCACCGGCCAATGCCTGAGCGTGAGCATTGGGGGTATAGGACAGCTCGGAGGCCGCGGCGATCACTCGTTCGCGGAGATCTCCCCGGACGGTGGCGGTGCCGTTGAGTACGCGGGACGCGGTCGCGAGCGACACGTCCGCGGTGCGCGCCACATCCTCCAGCGTCACGTGGGGGCGAGCCTTCATCGATCCTCCAAGCGGGCGTTTGGGGCATAGTGGCGGACATGCTCGGCCTTTACCCGGAAATCGAACCTTACGTCCAAGGGATGTTGCCTGTCGGTGACGGCAACGAGATCTATTGGGAGGAGTGCGGCGATCCCGGGGGCAAGCCGGTGATCTTCCTCCACGGTGGCCCCGGTGGCGGTTCGACGCCGAGACATCGCAGATTGTTCGACCCCGAGCGATACCGGATCGTCCTTTTCGATCAACGCGGTTGCGGGCGCAGCACGCCGAACTGCGCCACCCCGGAGGCCGATCTCTCGGTCAACACGACGTGGCATCTGGTCGCCGACATCGAGCGCTTGCGCGAGCATCTGGACATCGAACACTGGATGGTCTTCGGTGGCTCGTGGGGGAGTGTGCTCGGGCTGACCTACGCGGAAACCCACCCCGGACGGGTCACGGAACTCGTTCTCCGCGGCATCGCCACCTTGCGGGTGAAGGAACTCCAATGGCTCTACGGCGGGGGAGCGGCGTACCTCTTCCCGGAGGCGTGGTCGCGTTTCCTGGCCCCGGTGCCGTTTTCGCGCCGGCAGGAGAACCTGATCGAGGTCTATCACGAACTGCTGAGCCATCCGGATCCCTCGGTGCACGGCCCCGCCGCGATCGCGTGGAGCCGCTGGGAGGGAGAGACGGTCAAACTGCGGCCGCGGGAGGAAGTGATCGACGCGTTCAGCGATCCTTCGTTCGCCCTCGCGATCGCGCGGATCGAGAACCACTACTTCCGGCACGGCGGCTGGCTGGCCGAAGATCAGCTGCTGCGCGACGCCGGGAAGCTCCGGGACATCCCGTGCGTTCTGGTCCAGGGACGCTACGACGTGGTCACCCCGGCCATCACCGCGTGGGAGCTCAGCCAGGTGCTGCCTTCCGCCGAACTGGTGATGGTCGGCGACTCGGGTCACGCGTTCGACGAACCCGGCACCCTGCACGAGTTGATCAGCGCGACCGACCGGTTCGCGTCAGACTGGGAGGGCGCCGGTACACCCCAGGACGAGAGGAACGCAGACATGCTTTTCGGTGACGAGCACGTCCGTCGCTACGAAGAGACCGACGGCGAGGTGGGCCACGACTGGGAGAAGGGCGCGCCCTGCCTCGTCCTCACGACGAAGGGCCGCAAGACCGGTGAGGACCGCAAGTTCGCGCTGATCTACCAGTTCGACGACGAGGGCAACCCGGTGATCGTGGCGTCCAAGGGCGGCGCGCCGGAGGACCCGGGCTGGTACAAGAACCTGCAGGCCAACCCCGAGGCCAAGGCCCAGGTCAAGGCGGACAAGTTCACCGTACGGGCCCGGACCCTCGAAGGTGAGGAGCGCGCGAAGCTGTGGGAGAAGCTCGCCGCGGTCTGGCCGGACTACAACGAGTACGCGAAGAAGACCGACCGCGAGATCCCCGTGGTGGTGCTCGAGCGCGTGTGATCCGCGCCGCGTTCGCGCGCGGTTCCAGCCGAACCGGGGCTGGTTCGGCTACGAATTACGTCCATGGTGCTGAGACCCCGTGAACGCTGGACCGCGCTGAGCCCCGCTTCGGGTGACCTGCTGACGTTCCGCCAGATGATCGCCTTCGGCCGGCGCTTCGCCCGCGCCGGCCGGGGCGCCTGGTTCGCCTTCGCGATCAACGTCGTGTGGCCGTTCCTGGTGCTGTTCACCCGGTTCCGGGTGCGCGGCGGGGAGCACCTGCCGTCGTCGGGCGGCTTCCTGGTGGCGTCGAACCACCTCTCGTTCGCCGACCCGACGACGGTGACGGCGTACTGCCTCGCGCACGGACGCGTGCCGCGCTACCTGGCGAAGGCGAGCCTGTGGGACGCGCCCGTCATCGGCTCGGTGATGCGCTCCGGCAAGCACATCCCCGTCTACCGCGGCGCGGCCACGGCGTCGGACGCGTACCGCGACGCCGTCAGCGCCGTCCGTGAGGGTGAATGCGTCGTCATCTTCCCGGAGGCGACCTTCACGGATCACCCGGATGGGTGGCCCATGCGCGGCAAGACCGGCATCGCCCGGATCGCGCTGGAAACCGGTGTCCCGGTGATCCCGCTGGCGAACTGGGGCACGCACCACCTGCTGCCGTCCGACGCCGTGCTCCCGCGCGCCTTCCCACGCAAGACGGTGAACCTGGTCGCCGGGCCGCCGGTGGACCTCTCGGATCTCGTGACGCCCTCGCCGTCCCGTGAGGTACTGGAGGAGGCCACGAAGCGGATCATGACCGCGGTGACCGACCTGCTGATCGAGATCCGCGGCTCGCGGCCCGAGTAGGCAGTCTCACCCTTCGGACCGTCCCGGTGAGGGGTAGGTTTCGAGGTATGAGTGCACACTATGACGTCGTTGTCCTGGGGGCCGGAGTCGGCGGTTACGTGGCGGCGATCCGGGCGTCGCAGCTGGGGCTGAGCGCGGCGGTCGTGGAGGAGAAATACTGGGGCGGTGTCTGCCTCAACGTCGGCTGCATCCCGTCGAAGGCACTGCTGCGCAACGCCGAACTCGCGCACATCGTGACCAAAGAGGCGAAGTCGTTCGGGATCCAGGTCGAGGGGAAGGTCAGCTTCGACTACCAGGCCGCCTTCGACCGCAGCCGCAAGGTCGCGGACGGGCGCGTCAAGGGCGTGCACTTCCTGATGAAGAAGAACAAGATCACCGAATACGACGGGCACGGCACCTTCCTCGACGCCAACACCATCGAGGTCAACGGCGAACGGGTCACCTTCGACAACTGCGTGATCGCCACCGGCGCGACCGCGCGCCTGCTGCCGGGCACCACCCGCAGCGACCGCGTGGTCACCTACGAACAGCAGATCATGGAAAACGAGCTGCCGGAGAGCATCGTCATCGCCGGCGCGGGCGCGATCGGCGTCGAATTCGCCTACGTGCTGCACAACTACGGCGTGAAGGTGACCATCGTCGAGTACCTCGACCGGATGGTCCCGCTCGAAGACGCCGAGGTCTCCGCGGAGCTCGCGCGCCGCTACCGGAAGCTCGGCATCGAGGTGCTGACGTCGACGAAGGTCGAGTCCATCGACGACACCGGCTCCAGCGTGCGCGTGACCGTGTCGAAGAACGGCGAGTCCCGGGTACTGGAAGCGGACAAGGTGTTGCAGGCCATCGGTTTCCAGCCGCGGGTCGAGGGATACGGCCTGGACAAGACCGGTGTCGAGCTGACCGAACGCGGCGCCATCGCCGTCGACGCGCGGGGCCGCACCAACGTCCCGCACATCTTCGCGATCGGCGACGTCACCGCGAAACTGATGCTCGCGCACGCGTCCGAGTCCATGGGCGTCGTCGCCGCCGAAACCATCGCGGGCGCCGAGACCATGGAACTCGACTTCGTCATGATCCCGCGCGCGACCTACTGCCAGCCGCAGATCGCCAGCTTCGGCTGGACCGAAGAACAGGCCCGAGAGAAGGGCTTCGACGTCAAGGTGGCGAAGTTCCCCTTCACCGCCAACGGAAAGGCACACGGCCTCGGCGAGGCTGTCGGCTTCGTGAAGATCCTCAGCGACGCGACGCACGGCGAGCTGCTGGGCGCGCACCTGATCGGCCCCGAGGTGACCGAACTGCTGCCGGAGCTGACTCTGGCGCAGCAGTGGGACCTTACGGTGCACGAAATCTCGCGGAACGTGCACGCTCACCCGACTCTTGGGGAAGCGGTGAAGGAAGCTGTGCACGGCCTCGCGGGCCACATGATCAACATGTAAGCCCTCGTGAGTGGTAAGGACGGTTAGAACCGTCCTTACCACTCACGACCCGGCTCTGGCCGCACCGGCGGTCTCCCGTGATCCGGCGGACGACACGCGTGATCGGAGGGACGACACGCGTGACTGCATGGACGACACACGCGTGACGGGGGGTTCCGTAGCGAGTCGTCCGTCTGGTCACGCGAGTCGTCCGCCCAATCACGTGTGTCGTCCCTCCGATCACGTGAGTTCGCCATTCGCGCACGACAGCGGATATCCGGGGCACGGTGGCTCTGGCGGCCCGAGCCACTCGCGACAGGCAGGCCGAAGGCGACCGGGCGTTGCGAAAGCCACTTTCGCAACCTTCAACGTTGCGAAAGTGGCTTTCGCAACGCCCGGAGCCGCGCGGGCCAGGTCGGTCGGGTGGTCGTGAATGGCGATCAGGGTTAGAACCCGAATCGCCACTCACGACCCACCCGGCCCAACGCCCACCGCAGCCCACCCAGCCCAACGCAAGTAGTCGACTAAATGCGGGAGGGGGCTAAAGAGTGTGCGTGGCGATCAGTTGGCCGATCGCCCGGATGTCCGAGCCCCGGAACTCCAGCCGCACGTTTCCCAGTCCGCTGAACCAGAGGTCCAGCTCGGCGTCGAGGTCGAAGGTGCCCGCGGTTTCGATCGAGAAGGCCTGGATCCTGTTGTACGGCAGCGAGGTGAAGTCCTTCTTCTTGCCCGTCATGCCCTGGACGTTCACCGCGATCAGCCGCTTGTTCGTGAACACCACGAAGTCGCGCACCGCCTTGAACGACGAGATGATCTCCTCGCCGGGGATGATGATCGGCTGCACCGTGGGCGCGATGTCCTTCGGCTTGCACGGCGTGAGCTTGAAGACGGTGTCCTTGGAGAAGTCAATCATGTACTCCAACATACGGATGAACGCGATATCGGGACCCGTCCCCGGCGGTGTCCCGCATAATGCCGGCAACAGGAGGAGGCACGATGAAGCGGCTCACGACGACGCACGAGAGCCTGGCGCTCGGCGTGCCGCCGTCGGCTCCCGGCGCGGTGTTCGCGCTCACGCTCGCGGGCGGCGTGTCCGTCGACCCCGGCGAGGGCGGCGAGATCTCCTTCGGGCGCAACCGGCCCCAGGTCGACGTCTGTGTGGGGGAGAACGACCTGCAGGTCAGCCGCAGGCACGGGCTCCTGAACTTCACCGGCGGCCAATGGTGGGTCAGCAACACCGGCCAGCTGCCCATCCGCTTGCCGAATTCCCGCTGGCTGTCCCGCGGCGAGGAGCCGATCCCCCTGTCGGACGGCTACACGCCGCTGTTCGTCCGCGGTTCGGGCAGGCGGGAGCACCTGCTCGAGTTGTACGTCGCCGGGCCCGAGGGAGGACAGCCCGTCACCCGGCACGACGACGTCACCGTGCCGCCCCGCCGCTGGCGCCTCAGTGCGGAAGAACGCCTGGTCCTGGTCGTCTTCGGGCAGCGCTACCTGCTGCACGACCTCAATCCGCAGCCGTTGTCCCGCCAGCAGACGGCCGAGGTGCTCACCGAACTCCGGCCCGGTGAGACGTGGACCGCGCGCCGGGTCGAGCACGTCGTCATCGACGTCCGGACGCGGCTGTCCGCCGGCGGTGTTTTCGGCCTGCGGCGCGAGGAGGTCGGCGAGCCGGTCGGCAACGCGTTGAACGACAACCTGTTGCGAGAGCTCGTGCTGTCCACGACGCTCGTCCCGCCGGACCTCGCCCTGCTCGAAGCGCTCGACTGAGCGTGTCCACGGAGGACGGTCAGCTCACGCCTTCCATCGCCGTCTTGGCGACGTCGCTTCCTCTTTCCGCCTCACCCGCGACCTTCACCAGCGCCGCGGTCGCCTGATCCCGGCTCTCTTCGGCCTTCACGCGTCCCGCCGAGGCCGCGTTCACACCGAAGAAGGCGCCCACCACGGTGCCGATCACCGTTCCCGCCGCGGTGATCACCGCCGTGACGTCCGACGTGTTCGGGTACCGCCAGACCGCCGCGACCGCGATCACCGCGAGTGCGCTCAGCCCCGCCAGCACCGTCATGAACCCGTAGTTCTTGCTCATGGCCCGCTCCCTTCAGGCTCTTGGCGGCTGCTTCGCCCGAACGGCGCCCATCGTTACGGCGAAAGGCCGGACTGTTATCCGCCGATGCCGAAACGGACGTCGTGCGCCGAGCCCGGCACTACGAATTCCAGGAGCCGCGCGCCCTCCGCGGCGATCGAATCCTGATCCGGCAACGGTTTCCGCGATTCGATCGTCAGTGTCGCCCCTTTGATCGCCCAGATGGCCAGGAATTCACCATCGACGAGCAGGGTGCCCCGGCGGCCGCCGTTACCCGGAGGCAACGGCACGCGGCGGCCGTCGGGGATCACCCGCGCGCGCTCGGCGTGGGAGAGCAGGACGTTGTCGTACTCGGGCAGGAACCGGGGCGGCGCAGGGATTTCCGGGTCGGGGCGCGGCGCGTCGGGATGGTCGAACAGTTCCTTGCCCTCGACATCGATGAAGGTGACCAGCTCGGGCCGCAGCCGCTCGAAGACCTCTTTCAAACGAGTCAGCCCCGACCAGACCTGCGCGTCACGGACGGTCGCCGGGCCGAACGCCGCGAGATAGCGCAGCACCAGGTCGTCGAGGGTGACGCCGTCTGTGATCGGTGCGCCGACCCAGTCTTCGAGCAGGGCGAACGCGGCCGGTCCGGTCTGGCCCCAAAGGCCACGCGGCGTCACGTGGGCGAGCGGGAGCAGGCTGTTGACCGCGTAGCCGAGCGTCGGCAGGTCCGCGTCGGGCCACCGGGGCGCCAGCGCGGTCCGGATCTCGGCACGCGTGCGGGGCCGTTCGGCGAGCAGGGCCCGTCCCGCTTCGGCGATCGCGGCGAGGTCGAGTCCGGCGATCTCGCGTGAGTAGTGGCCGAGGAAACCGCGCTCGACCACCGGTTTGAGGGTGGGCCACCAGGCGAGGGCGTCCTCGGCCGTCACCAGGTGCACCGTGCCGCGCAGCAACGTCGTCCGGACGACTTCGCGGGCGGCCAGCGGTTTCGCCAGCTCGTCCGCCTGGAAATCCCGAAGCCGTGACCACAGCCCGACATACGACGAATCCGGGGCCTGCGCCTGGAGGCCGGCCAGCCGCTCGATCGCGGCGACGGCGGGAAGATCGGCGCGCTCGAGCAGGAACTGCCTGGCCAGGGTCGCGCGGTTGAGGGCCCGGGGGCTCAGCTGCTTCATCGTCAGACGCACTTTCGCAGGAAGGAACGGAGGTCTTCGGCGAACAGACCGGGGACCTCCATCGCCGGGAAATGGCCGCCGCTGTCGTACTCGGACCAGTGTTCCACCGGGCCGTCCTGGAGGCTCCGGATCGTGGTGTCCCCGGCGAAGACGGCGATCGCCCGCGGCGGCCCGGCGGGCGCTTCGTCCCAGCCGCCTTGCGACATTTGCCGATACACCTCCATACCTTCGTACACGGCGTGCGCGGAGGAAGCGCCCGCGCCGGTGAACCAGTACAGGCTGACCGCGGTCAGCAGGTGGTCGCGATCGACGGCGTCGTCCGGCAGGGCTTTGGCCGGATCGGTCCACTCGGCGAACTTCTCCACGATCCACGCGAGCTGGCCGGTGGGGGAGTCGTTCAGCGAATAGGCCAGCGTCTGCGGCCGGGTCGCCTGCAGGTGCAGGTAGCCGAGGCCGTCGGACTGGAACCGGTTGAAACGTTCGCCGCGCTCGCGATCCTTCTCGTCGAGACCGTCCAGCTCGACGGGCGGGCCGAACGGCATACCCGCGCTGGTCCCGGTGAGGTGGACGCCGGTCACGCGGTGCGGGGCGATCATCGACAGGATGCCCGCGACGCCAGCGCCCGCGTCGGTGCCGTGGACGCCGAAGCGCTCGTAGCCGAGGCGGTCCATCAGCGTGACCCACGCCTGGGCGACGCGGAACAGGTTGCCCCAGCCGGGGCCGCTCACCGGGTTCGAGAACCCGTAGCCGGGCAGGGACGGGATGACCAGGTGGAACTCGTCGCTCAGCTCTTCGACGACTCGCCGGAATTCGAACGGTGAGCTCGGCCAGCCGTGTGTCAGAACCACCGGCAGCGCGTCCGGGGCGGTGGAGCGGATGTGCAGGAAGTGGATGGTCTGGCCGTCGATCTCGGTGGTGAACTGCGGGAACTCGTTCAGCTCGGCTTCCTGGGCGCGCCAGTCGAAGCCGTCGGCCCAGTACTCGGCCAACCCCTTGAGATAGGCGACCGGGACGCCTCGGCTCCAGTCTCCGGTGACCTCGCGGGGCCAGCGGGTGCGGTGCAGGCGGTCCTTGAGGTCGTCGAGTTCGGCCTGGTCGATGGCGATGCGGAAGGGCTTGATCTCGGTCATGGGGCTAGATTAGGAACGATTGCGGAAAGGTTCGTTCCGCGATTGCGGACAAGGTGGGATTCATGGCGGAAACTTCGGCGAGACTGCTGCGGCTGCTGTCGTTGCTGCAGGCCAGGCGCACTTGGACGGGCCCGGAACTGGCGGACCGGCTCGACGTCACGACCAGGACCATCCGGAACGACGTCGAGCGGCTTCGCGGCCTTGGCTACCCCGTCGATGCGACGCCCGGCGTCTCCGGGGGCTACAGCCTGGGGGCCGGCGCGGCCATGCCGCCGCTGCTGCTCGACGACGAAGAGGCCGTCGCGGTGGCGATGGGCCTGCGCACGGCCGCGGGCGGCACGATCGCGGGGATCGAGGAGACGTCGGTGCGCGCGCTGGCGAAACTGGAGCAGGTCCTGCCGTCGCGGCTACGGCACCGTGTCGCGGCGCTGAATTCCGCGACGCTCGCGGTGCAGGGCGGCGGCCCCACGGTCGACGCCGAGGTGCTCGCGGCCATCGCCGCCGCCTGCCGCGACCGCGAGACCCTGCGCTTCGATTACGTGGGACACAACGGATCCGAGACGCGCAGGCAGGTCGAGCCGCATCGCGTCGTGCATATGAGCCGCCGGTGGTACCTCGTCGGCTGGGACGTCGACAAACAGGACTGGCGCACGTTCCGCGCCGATCGGGTGCGGCCGCGCACGCCCAACGGACGACGTTTCGAGGAGCGCGAACCACCCGAAGGCGGCGTGATCGCCTACCTCCAACGGGGCGTCGGCGCCGCGTTGTGGCGGCACCACGCCACGATCCGGCTGCACGCCCCGGCCGCCGAAGCCGCGGCGAAGGTGCCGCCCGCCGTCGTCGTCGAAGCCGTCGACGAGCGGACCTGCCTGCTCAAGGCGGGCGCGGACACGCTGGAGTACCTGGCGCTCTACCTCGGCCTGCTCGACGCCGACTTCGAGGTCGTCGACTCGCCGGAATTCGCCGGGCACCTGCGCAAACTGATCGGCCGGTTCAGTCGTGCGGTGGACGCTTGACGTCGAAGACCAGCTCCGGGCGCTCCCAGGTGATCTTCGGCGGGCTGGGCGGTACGACGCCGACACGGCGGGCACCCATCCGCTCGTAGAACCCGGCGGCAGGCGGATGGGAGACGACGCGGAGCTCGGTCATGCCGAGGTCCGCGGCCTGCCCGAGCATATGCTCCACCAGCCACGCGCCGATGCCCGTGCCCTGGGCCGAATCGGCGACGAACAGCAGGTCGAGCTCGGCCGGGTACTCGATCAGGCTGTAGAAACCGACCACTTCCCGCTGCGCGTGCGCGACGAACGCGGGATGGGTGGCGAGATAGTCCTCCGTGACCTGGTAGTTCTCGAGGATCGACGCGTACTCCCCTTGGTAGGCGGCCGATTCGTGCATCAGCGCCGTCAGCCTGCCGGCGTCGGAAGCGCTTGCCCTGGAGATGCGGTAGCTCGTCACGAGCGCAGCTTAGAACGTCACACCGACAGTTCTTGACCTCCAGCTATCTGGAGGTATGAGGCTGGGTTCCGACAGCTGGGGACGAACTGGAGGAACAAGATGAAAGCGGCCGCGTTCACGGAAGCCGGTGGCCCGGAAGTGCTCCGGGTGCTGGAGTTGGAGGAGCCGCACGCCGGGGCGGGGGAGGTCCGGGTGCGGGTGAAGGCGGCGGGGGTGCAGCCGTACGACGCGGCCGTGCGGGCGGGCTGGGAACCCGCGGGCCTGGAGCTGCGTTGGCCGCGTGTCCCGGGGAACGAGTTCGCCGGGGTCGTCGACGAGGTCGGTTCCGGGGTCACCGGCCTCGTCGCGGGGACCGAGGTGCTCGGCTTCACGGCCGTCCAGGCGTACGCCGAGTACATCGTGGTGCCCGCGGAGAACGTCACGCCGAAGCCGGCTGAGATGCCGTGGGAGGTCGCGGGCGGGTTCACGGCGGGCACGCAGACGGCGTACCTGGCACTGGACGCCCTGCGGGTCGCCCGCGGCGAGACGCTGCTGATCCACGGGGCGGCCGGCGCGGTGGGCACGGCCGCGGTCCAGCTCGCCGCGCTGCGCGGGGCGAGGGTGATCGGGACGGCGAGCGAGGCGAACCAGGAGTACGTCCGCTCGCTCGGCGCCGAACCGGTCGTCTACGGCGACGGCCTCGCCGACCGGGTGCGCGCCCTCGCGCCGTCCGGAATCGACGCGGCGCTGGACGGGGCCGGCGGGGTCGCCTTCGATCTGTCGCTGGAGCTGGTCGGGAATCCGGACCGCGTGCTGACCCTGGTCGAGCACGGGCGCGCGCCCGAGGCCGGGGCGCGAGTGGTCACCGGGACCCGGTCGGCCGACCGGCTGGGGATGCTGGCGTCGTTGTACGTGAAGGGAGAACTGCGTTTCCTGGTGCGGCGGACGTATCCGTTCACCGAAGCCGCAGCGGCGCACCGGGAGATCGAGACCGGGCACGGGCGGGGGAAGGTCGTGCTGACCTTCCCCTAGGCGCCCCGCAGTTTCCGGATCACCCCGCGCACCACGAGCGGAGTCACGATCGCCAGGAACAACACCAGCGCCGCCCAGCCGCCGAAACCGCCGAAACCGCCCTCGTCGTAGGACGCCGGTGCGGCTTCCCGCCAGTTCTTCGAGCCGCCGCCCGCCGATTCCTCGTCGGGGCTCGCCGTCGCGGTCGCGGTCTTGTCACCGGTGGCCGGACCCGTGCTCGGGCCGGTCGACGCGTTCGGTCCGGCAGCACCCGTCCCGGCCGCGGGTTTGCCGTTCGGGGCGATGATCCCGGCGGTCACCAGCGGGTCGGGCGGGCTGGTGGCGCCCGCGCCGAGACTGCCGCGGAAGGTCGGGTTGGCGCAGTTGCTCGCGTTCAGCTGCTTCGGCGGCTGCCCGGTGAGCCGCGAATTGGAGTTCATGATCTCCTGCGACAGGTTCGGCGGCAACGGCGAGTAACCGATCCGGGCCATGTTGATCTGGCCGTCGCAGGCGACGTGTTCGAGGAACGCGGTCATCGTGTCGGTCTTGCCCTGGTCGCCATAGCCGCCGCGGCAGGTGTCCCGGCCGCTCGTGCACGGCATCATGATGTAGGAGTACGCCGAAATCGGGTACGTCTTCGGATCCGCGTTCGAGTAGACCTTGTCGAGTTTCTGGCTGAGGTCCGGGCGGAGTTCCGCGTGCTTCAGCGCGGAGGCGATGTTCTCCGCGTAGGGCTGCGTGTACTGCCCCGCGCCGTTCTGCACCCATGCCGACGGCACGTTGTGGCGCTGCGCGTAGGCGAATTCGTCGTAGGCGATCGAGAACGGGATGGTCGCTTTGCCGATGGCCTGCGCGATCTGGTCCGAGTCCGCGAGCAGCCGGTACCAGTCGGCGTCCGGTCCTCGTTCGGGCAGCTGGATCGGGCGCACCCCGGCGGGCAGGCTGCCCATCCCGTTGCCGACGTTGCGGGCGACGAAACGCTGGTACGCGTCGGGTGCCGCGTGCGCGACGAAGTCGTAGAACAGCGCCGTCGTCCCGGACTGCCCGGTCCGCCCGACCAGCGTGATGGGCTGGTCCGGCAGCGACTTCCCGCCGTTGGTCGCGGTGATCGCCGGATCACTCCAGCGGGTGATGTCCCGGCTGAAGATCCGGCCGATCACCTCACGGGTCAGGTGCAGGTAGTCGACCCGCTTCCCGGCCTGGTCGGTGACGTTGTACATGACGGCGACCGCGCCGGCGACGTCCGGGACGTACTGGTAGCCGCGGGTCTGCGCGGTCACGCCGCCACCGCCCGCGGCAAGCAGCGAGGAGACCTCGGCTTCGGTCCCGCCGAAGTCGACCGTCCGGTCGCCGTACTGGTTGACCCCGGCGGGTGAGTTGGTCGCCGAGTAGTTGACCGGGATACCCCGCGACGTCGCGCCGTTCTGCCAGTCGGTCATCGCCACGCCGACATAACTGGACCCCGAGCCCGTGACCCTGCTGAGCGCCGCCGCGCCGGGCGCGCCCGCCACGGAAATCGAGAACAGCAGCGCCGAGATCCCGCCCAAAGCGCCCACTCTGCGCAAGGTCGTCATCCGAATCGCCCGTTCACGTAGTCGTAGGTGCGTTCATCCGACGGCGCGTTGAAGATCGTGTCCGTCGGACCGTGTTCGATCACCCGGCCGGGTTCGTTCTCGGCCGCGAGGAAGAACGCGCAGTGATCCGAAACCCGTTGGGCCTGCTGCATGTTGTGCGTGACGATCACGACGGTCACCTCGTGCCCGATCTCGGCGATCGTCTGCTCGATCCGCCGGGTGGACGTCGGGTCGAGGGCGGAGCAGGGCTCGTCCATCAGGAGCACGTTCGGTTGGACCGCGAGCGAACGGGCGATGCAGAGCCGCTGCTGCTGCCCACCGGAGAGGGCGCCGCCGGGTGAGCTCAACCGGTCGCGGACCTCACGCCACAGCCCGGCGCGTTCGAGACTCTGTTCCACGAGCGCGTTCTTGTCGTCGCATTTGACGCCGGCGAGTTTCAGCCCGGCGAGCACGTTGTCGCGAATGGACATCGCGGGGAACGGGTTCGGCTTCTGGAACACCATGCCGATGCGCAGCCGGACCTGCTGCGGCCGGGTTCCGTCGGCGTAGATGTCCTGGCCGTCCAGCAGGACTTCGCCGGTCAGCGACGCGGACGGGACGAGCTCGTGCATCCGGTTGAGGATGCGCAGGAAGGTCGACTTGCCGCAGCCCGACGGGCCGATCAGCGCGGTCACCTCTTTGGCGGGCATCCGCAACGACACGCCTTCGAGGACCAGCCGGTCGCCGAACCAGGCGCCGATTTCGCGCGACTCGAGTTCCGCCGCGCCGGGAGGCGGGCCGCCGGTCAAAGTGACCTGAGGCCTGCCCTCCGCGTCGCGGGGGGTGAGATAGCCGGTGGAGTACGGGTTTTCCCCGCTATCGTCCACAGTGGACAATTCGGTGGTGTCGGTCACCGGTTCTCCTTCGTTCTTTTCGCCTTGCGCTTCGACCGGTCGCGTCCGACGATCCTGGCGATCGCGAACAGGCCGAAGATGAGGAGGATCAGCACGAGCGCGCCGACGTAACCGCGCTGCTGGACGTTCTCCAGCGGCTGCTTGATGAAGCGGAAGATGAACAGCGGGATGCTCTCCTGTGGCGCGGAGAACGGGTTGGCGTTCATCGCGAGCGAGCCGAACGAGGTGAACAGCAGCGGGGCCGTTTCGCCCGCCACCCTGGCGATCCCGAGGATCACGGCGGTGGTGACCCCGGTGCGCGCGGTGGGCAGCACGACCGACCACACCGTGCGCGCCCGGCTCGCGCCGAGTGCCAGCGACGCCTCGCGCAGGCCGTCCGGGACCAGCCGGAGCACCACGTCCACGGTCCGCGTCACCGTCGGCAGCATGACCATCGTCAGTGCCAGGGTGGCCATCAAACCGTTGTAGCTGAACAGTCCCACGCCCGCCTGGATACCCGGGATGATCAGCGCCGCGTAGATGAACAGGCCGGCCACGATGGACGGGAGACCGCTCATCGCGTCGACCATGATCCGCACCGGGCGGCGGAACCGCGACCGGGTCTCGTTCAGGAAGATCGCGGTGAGCACGCCCAGCGGAACGACGAACACCAGGGTCAGCGCGGTCTGCTGAAGGGTGCCGACCACCGCGTGCAGACCGCCGGTCGCGGTGACCGGATCGGTCGGCGCGACCGCGGACATGTCGTGGGTGAAGAAGCCGAGGCGTAGATACGGCGCGCCCTCGATCACGATGTAGGTCAACAGGAACAGCAACGGGACGAGCAGGGTGAGCGCCCCGGAGACCACGATCGTCGAGACGAGCCGGTCCGACGCGGCGAGCCTGCCGAGGCGGTCGCGGGTGACCAGGTAGAGCATCGCCAGGTACAGCAGGTAGGCGACGATCAGATCCGCCAGCCAGCCGGGTGAATCCAGCAGCAGATGCATGACGAACCAGGTGAGCAGGGTTGCCGACACCGCGCAGCCGAGCGCCGCCAGCCGATCCTGCCGGGTGGTCTCCGACGGGCGGCGTTTGACGAGTTTGCGCGGGCCGGACGAGACCGGGGGAGTGACTGTCGTGGTCATCAGGCATCCACTCCCGCACCGGATCGGCTCTTGGAGATGATCACCGATGCGGTGAAGTTCGTGGCCAGGGTGAAGACGAACAGCACCAGCCCCGCCGCCATCAGCCCGGACAGGAAGAGCCCCGAGGCGCCGGAGTTGTTGGCGATGAACCCGGAGATGGTCGCGCCGCCGAACTGGAGGATGTGCTTAGTGATCTCCGGAACCTGGGGCAGCAGCAGGGAAACGGCGATCGTCTCGCCGAGCGCGCGGCCCAGTCCAAGCATCGAGCCGCCGATGATGCCGCCCCTGCCGAAGGGCAGCATGACCGTTTTGACCATCCCCCAACGGGTACTGCCCAGTGCGAGCGCGGCTTCCTTTTCCCCGGGCGGAGTCTGCGCGAAGACCTCGCGGATCACCGAGGTCGTGATCGGGAGGACCATCAGGGACACCACCAGCCCGGCGATGAACATGGACTGGATGTAGAGCGTGTTCTCCTTGGACGCGAACAAGGGGAACCAGCCGAGATTCTCGGTCAGCCACGTCGAAACCGGGACGATCTGCGGGCCGAGGAAGCTGAATCCCCACAGGCCGTACAACAGGCTGGGAATGGCGGCGAGCAGGTCGACGAGGCCGGTGAGGAAGCCGCGGATCCGGCCGCTGGAGTACTCGGTGATGAACAGCGCCGCGAGGATGCTCAGCGGCACGGCGACCAGGACCGCGATGAGCGCGACCACGATCGTCCCGTAGAGCAGTCCCAGCACACCGAGGACGCCGGAGGCCGGGTCGAACCGGATGGTGGTGAAGAACCCGAAGCCGCTGTTGTCGAAAGCGGGCCCGGACCGGTAGACCAGGAAGAAGCCGATGACCAGAAGGATTCCCAGCATGGCCAGCCCGGCGCCGGTGGTGACCCGGCGGAACGCCCGGTCGGCCCGGGAAAGGACTTCGGTGATCGCCCGTCGCACCAGGGTTCCCGGTGGGGACGGGTCGGGCCGGGGTGGCGCGACGGTCACGAGCGGCCTTCCTTCTTATCGGTGGGCAAACGAGTTCAGGGCACACCACGTCGCCCCTCGATGCGGCCAGTATGTGGTGCCCGAAACCGCGAAAGGTGTCCAAGCGGAGAACGCCCGACGGGGCGCGTGTGAATCTGTGCCGGGGCGGGTCCGGGTGCGGTTGACCCCGAACGGGCGACTCGGGGACGTTGGTTCCGGGCGCGGCTCGTGATCGAGTCCCGCTCTCCGCCGTATGCCCGCGCACCTTGGGGAGTCGTCCGTGTTCTTCGTCCGTGCGAGACAAGTCGGGATCTTGCTGATCTGCGGGGTGCTGATGGTCACGGGGGTGTCCGTCCCCGCGGCGCAGGCGCAAGCGCCGGCGAACCCGCCGTACACCCTCAAAACCGAGCCCGCCGATCTGTCGGCGGCCCGGAACGGCGAACCGGTGCGGATCACGGTGTCGGGATTGGCGAGCGGTGCCCAGGCGTCCCTGAAGGTCTGCCCCAAGGTCCTGCCGGACAATCTGATCAAGGTCGCGGGGAAACCGCCGTGGAACCGGGAGAATTCCGTCAGCGCGCGGGTCAATGCCTACTGCGGTGGGTTGAAGGACGAGTTCATCTCGGACGCGGCGCATATGGACAGTGCCACGGGCCGCCGGAGCAGCCGGACCGGCGACATCGTCATCGACACCCAGATCCCGCTCGGCTCGTCCACCCCGAAACCGATCATCTGGGACCCGCTGTACACCACCTTCAACAAGAACGCCGAAGGTCAGGCGGACAAGCCGCCCACGGTCTCCTGGGCGGCCAATCCCGACGTCGTCGATCCGGCGACCGGTGCGAAGACCCGCAACAAGTACTCCTTCCGGTGCGACGAGAACAATCCCTGTTCGGTCGCGGTCACGATCACCGCGAAGAAGGCGGACGGCGCGTTCGTGACCTGGATCGACACCTCGATCGCCTTCACTCCGACGCAGCAGGCGATCGGAGTCGAAGGGTGCAAGGGCGCCGGTCAGAACACCATCAGCGCCAGCATGCCGGAGCGGCTCGGCCGCACCGCGGTCGCTTGGAACCAGGCGCTCTGCGCGCCAACGCAGGCCGAGCAGCCGGCGAACATCGTGAGCGAGACGGAAGACGCCGGCCTGACCGCGTTCGACAAGGGCAACTCGGATCTGGTGATCACCGGCAGCGGGAACGCGCTCGCCACCCAGACCGTCCGCGACCGGCAGTACATCCCGGTCGGGATCAACGCGGCCGTCGTGGCCGCGGTCGGCTGGTCGCCGACCGACACCGACGACAACGGGAGTTCGCTCAACGCGAAGTTCACCGGCACCCTGCGGTTCACCCACGACGAAGTGGCGAACATGATCACCAAGGGCGGGCAGCAACCCGATCTGGACGGCCGGGGCGGAATCTTCCGGAACGGGACCCCGCTGGTCGGCCGCAATCCGGCGCTCGCCTCCGTCACGCGGGAGAACGATGCGAACGCGGCCAGGGCGAGGGCTGGCGCCGAGAGTCTGGACTTCTTCGGAGTGACCGGGGAATCCGGACCGGGCACCATCCCGCTCGCGTTGAGCAAGGTGCTCGCGGGTGCCGCACCGGCGGCTTGGGTGTTCCCCAAGAAGGGGACCGATTACTTCGGTGAGCTGGACGGGAAATCACCGGGGGTGATCTCCGACCTCAACGCGCTCGATCCCGGCGCTCTCTCGCTGCGCAACGTCGATGCGAAAACCGGTCAGCTCGCCGTGCGCAAGACGGTGCAGAACGGCGTCGTGGGAACGGGATTCGTCTGCACCGGCGGCTGCATGAGCTGGGTCGTCACCGATCTCGCGACGGCGAGGGCCTACGGCTGGGCGCCGGTCGCGCTTCCGGACGGCAAGGGGAACTTCGTCGCACCGACCAAGGAAAGCCTGCAACTGGCCGCCGATTCGATGAAGGTCGGCGAGGACGGGACCGTGCAGCCGGGCACCGTGACCAAGGACGGCGCGTACCCGCTGACCTTCGTGGAATACCTGGCCGCGCCGGTCAATCCGTTGATCGACGCGACCTGCAAGCCGATGACCGAGAAGCAGGCACAGCTGAAGGCGGTCGCCGAACTGGCGAGCGGCTACGGCCAGTCGCTGCTCCCGCCGGGGATGACCCCGTTGAGCCCCGGCCTGGCGGCCACCGTTCCGGCGCGAGTGGCCAAGATCGGCACCGGCACGGTCCAGGAAGCCTGCCAGGAAAGGGAAGAAGCGAAGAATCCGCCGCCGGCGGGCGGGACCGGTGCCACGACGGCCGCCAATTCCTCGCTGACCGGCCCCAGCGGGGGAACGGGTTCACCCGCCGGGACGTCGGCGACGGTTGCCGCCACCGGACCCGCCCCCGCGGCCGCTCCGACCCCGGAAAGCGTGCTGGCGGCCAAGAATCTCGCCGAGTCGATCGACATCCCGAAGTTCGCGGGCGCGGGAGTGCTGGGCGCGCTGATTCCCTTGGTGGCGTTGGTGATCCTGGCGACGCTCCCGTCCGCGACGGCGTACGTCGCCGCCGGACGCCCGGTGCCGAGGTGGCTGGTCGTCGCGCTGGCCGAGATCGCCGCCGCGTTCGCCATGCTCTTCGGCCTCCTGCGGGGTAAATCGGCAGGAGGAGCGGCGTGAGCACCACCGTCGAAGGCAGGCACGCGGCACCCGAACCGGAAGCCCGCTTCCTGAGTTTCGGTCCGGGATGGATCGGCACCGTCCTTGCCGCCTGGCTGGTCACCACTTTGGTGGCGCTGGCCCTGGTCGTCTACGCGCTGGGGCCGATGCTCCAGTCGAGCGACCAGCGGAAGGCGCTGACCGAGATCCGCGGCGAGATCGGCCTGGCGCTGGGGGCCAGCCAAAGCCTCTTCGGTGCGCCTCCGCCCACCGAGCCGGTCGAGTTCGGCAAGCCGGTCGCCGTCCTGGAGATTCCCGCGCTGAAGTTGCAGCAGGTCGTCGTCGAAGGCGCATCGAGCGGGGAGACCGCGTCCGGGCCGGGCCATGTACCGGGCACCGCCGGACCGGGGCAGCCTGGCAACGCCGCGATCGTGGCGCGCAACGCGGGTTACGGTGGTCCGTTCGGTTCGCTGGAGGCACTGGAGCCCGGTGACGAAATCGTCGTCGCGACGACTCAGGGCAAATCCGTCTACCGCGTGACCGAGAAGGCCACCCGCCCGCTCGACGAGGGGGCGGACTACGGCAAGACGCAGAACGATCGGCTGACCTTGGTGACCTCGGCGTCCTGGTGGCCGCTGGCGTCGGAGGAAGCGACCGTGGTGACCGCGGTCCTGGAGGGCAGGCCGTTCCGGCCAACCCCGCAGAACGGCAAGGCGGACGCGCAGGACGGCCGGACCGGCGACTCCGACGCGTGGGCCGGGCTCGTGCTGGCCTTCGGCGGGTTCGTGGTGGCGGCGGCCGGGGCGACGTTCCTCTACCGCCGGTGGCGGCCGGTCTCCACCTACGTCATCACCGGTCCGGTGCTGCTCACCTTGGCGTCGCTGGCGGCGTTGGCGCTTTGGCGGCTTTTCCCGGCTTGGGCCTAGGCCGCGTCCTGCAAATCATGTTCGCGGTACAGGACACGACCTGGAGCGATTTCGGTCTTTTCGGACCGAAATCATTCCCAGCATGTGGATCTTCCCCCGATACCGACTTTGGTCGGTGGACTCCTCACTGATCGCTCTTTAGATTCTCCCCATTACACCCGGTCAGGGGTAATTCATTCGGGCGGCCGAAGGAATTCCTGTCACGGGCTGTGCCGTGTGGGAACAGGGAGATTTCAATGAGCAGATTCAGCCGGGTGGTCACATGCTCGGTTCCGGTCGCGGTCGGCGCCTTGCTGCTGTCGACCGCCGTTTCCGGTGCCCAGCCGTCGGAAGAGGTGCGCACCCAGGCCGGGATCAGCGCGCTGCAGAGCATCAAGAAGAGCCTCACCCCGGCCGAGCGCAAGCAGTCGAGCCAGCTCGTCGTCGAGAAGCGTCTCCGCGCCGACAAGGGCCTGGCGGGCAAGCTGCCCGAGTACCGGACCGGGCTGGGCGTCAGCGACGCCGGTACGGTCGCGGTGGACATCAAGGGCGCCGGACCGGGCCTGGTGAACGCCGTCAAGGCGGCGGGCGGCACCGTCCGTTACGCCTCACCCGCCGGTGCGATCCGCGCAGACCTCCCCCTGACCGCCGTCGACGCGATCGCCGGACGCGGTGACGTCGCCGAGGTCAAGGCCGCCTCCCAGGCCATGACCTGGAACGAGTCCGCCCCGCAGGACCGGCGGCAGGCCGCGGCCAAGAAGACCGCCGCCGCGCTGCAGGTCGCCGAGGGCGACAAGGCGCACGGCAACGACACCGCCCGCACCAAGTACGGCGTCACCGGCGCGGGCCAGAAGGTCTGCGTGCTCTCGGACGGCATCAAGTCGCTCCAGGCGTCGCAGACCGCCGGCGAACTCCCCGCCGTCGACGTCCTCCCCGGTCAGGCAGGCAGCGGTGACGAAGGCACCGCGATGCTGGAGATCATCCACGACATGGCGCCCGGCGCCGCGCTCGGTTTCGCGACCGCCTTCACCAGCGAGCAGAGCTTCGCCGACAACATCCGCGCTCTGCGTACCACCGGCAAGTGCACGATCATCGTCGACGACGTCTCCTACTTCGACGAGTCGCCGTTCCAGGACGGCCCCGTCGCGCAGGCCGTCAACGACGTGACCGCCGACGGCGCGCTCTACTTCTCCTCCGCGGGGAACTCGGGCAACCTGACCGACGGCACCAGCGGCTATTACGAGGGTGACTTCCGCGGGTCCGCCAGCAAGATCTCCGGGATCACCGGGACGCCGCACGACTTCGACCCGAGCGCCACGACCCAGCTGTACAACGCGCTTTCGCCGAACTCGGTCGGCCGCTACGTCACCCTGTTCTGGTCCGACCCGTGGGGCAAGGCCACCAGCGACTACGACCTGTTCGTCCTGAACTCGTCCGGCGCGGTCGTCGCCTCCAGCGAAGGCGCGCAGAACGGCACCCAGAACCCGTACGAGATCGCCCAGGTCCCGGCCAGCGGCTCGGGCTTCAAGGTCGCCGTGGTCAAGTACAGCGGTGAGGACCGGTTCATCGCGCTCAACGTGATCCGCGGCCGCTTCGTCGCCTCGGGTGACCTGAAAGCCTTCAGCACCAACGGTGTCACCTCCGGACACTCGGCGGCCGTCAACGCCTTCAGCGTCGCGGCCGCTCCGGCCGCCGTCGCTTTCGGCCGCGCGCTCGAAGCCGGTGACCCGGCGAACCCGGCCGGTCCGTACCCGGGGCTGTTCACCACCGCCAGCAAGTGGGAGCGGTTCACTTCGGACGGTCGCCGTCACCAGTTCTACAACCCGGACGGTTCGGTGATCACCCCCGGTAACGTGTCCTCGACCGGTGGCGCGACGCGGAACAAGCCGGACATCACCGCGGCCGACGGCGTCGCGACCTCGGTGAGCGGCTTCCAGCCGTTCTTCGGGACCTCGGCCGCCGCGCCGAGCGCCGCCGCCATCGCCGCGCTGCTGAAGCAGGGCAAGCCTGCCGCGACCCAGGCGGAGATCCGGAACGCGCTCGTGTCGACCGCGATCGACCTCGGCGCCCCGGGCTTCGACCCGGTCACCGGCGCGGGCGTGATCATGACCGGCCCGGCGCTCGCCGCGCTGGGCGTCGCCCCGAAGTAATCCTGTAGCGCGTGAAGGCCCCCTTCCCTCGGCTCAGCCGAAGGAAGGGGGCCTTCACGCGCTAGGAGGGGGTCAGGACTTGACGCAGGACAGGCCGTTCGGGCCGGAGACGGTCAGGAAGCCGTACCGCTTGATGGTGGTGGCGAGCTGGCCACCGCACAGCGGGCTGGCGGTCGCGGCCGTGTCACCGGCGGCGAAACCGACGGCGCGCTGGGCCTGGTCGTAGCTCGGCGTGCGGGTGTCGAGCACGTGGTAGACGCTGCGCGAACCCAGGAACGCCGTGGTGAAGGCCGGGGTGTAGTTACCGGCCGAGCCGGCGACCGGGGAGCCGTCGAAGCCGGCGCCGGTCAGCGGGTTCACGGTGAAGCCCGCGCGCTTGTCCGCGGTCACCGCGTTGCCCTGGGCGATCCACTGCGCGATCGAGAACGGGGCGATCGCGTTGGCGCGGTCGGCGGCGGGGATCGAGTTGCCGTCGTGCTCCTGGAACCGCTTGATGGTGACCGGCTTGGTGGTGGGGTCGAAGCCGAGGACGGTGGTGGTGAAGAAGCTCAGCGTGCCGGAGCCGGTCTGGGGCAGGTAGACGACGATGGCGGCGTTGGCGCCACCGACCTGGTTCCAGTTGGTGATGGAGCCGTCGTAGATGCCGCGCAGCTGCGCCAGCGTGAGGGACAGGCCCGCGCCCGAACCGGTCGCCGAGGAGGACCAGGTGACACCGTCGGTGGCGAAGGAGTAGTACTCGAACGACGCGGGGTCGGACGAGCCGCGGGGCGACGACGACCGCGCGATGTCGATCTTGCCGTCACCCGCGTCACCGGAGGCCTTGAGCGCGGCCTTGCCCTGGGACGAGCCGTTCGGCGGCAGGGTGGTCGTGGTGTTGTAGACGACCTCGTCGGCGTACAGGTCACCGGGAACGGTGAAGGTGCCGCCCGCGGCGAGCAGCGGCGGGATGTTGACGTGGTTGTCGGGGTCGCTGTTCCAGGCGGCGCCGTTGGCGTTGGCCAGGATCGCGCCGGTGATGTCGACGGTGGTGTCCGAGCCCGCCGCGGCCAGGACGTCTTCGAGGCCGTTGGCCGGGGCGACCGCCGAGGCGGTGCCGGTCAGGGTGAGGCAGGCACACGCGGCGATCGCGGTGGCGCCGAGAAACCGAGTGGTACGAGCACGCATCTTGTTTGCACTCTTTCTCTAGTCCCCAAGTCGTCACGGGATTCCGTGACTTGGCCCAATCCTCGCTCCGCAACACTGTCCGGCGGCGGTGCTTCGCGTTCCCGCCCGACGTCCTGGTGGTTAATCTCCGGGGAACACACTTTCCGTGAGCGGCCGTCACGGAGAACGATTCGGTGAAATACCGCCGGAATCACGCCGGTATTTCCGGCGCCAATCGGCTATCGTCTCGATCCCTTCGCCGATGGACGCCTCGGTGGTGGCCGAGCGGAATCTGTCGAGGCCGCGCTGCGCCTCGATACGCCGTCCGTATGCGTGGCTGGCGATCGCGACGATCCGGTCCTCCCGATGCAGGCGCCAGCGCCAGCGTCCACCGCTGAGATGACTGAAATCGCTGGTCAGCTCGGAGACGTGCGAGCTGAGCCAGGCGATCGCGGCGAGGCATTCCTCGGCTCGCGGATAGTCGTCGGGCGCCGAACCCAGCGACACGTTGTTGCCGCCGAGCAGCCGCCATCGAATGGTCTGCTCGCCGGTCTGGACGAGCTGAAAGCGTGGATTCTTCTTCACCGTTCACCGTCCTGACGGCGAGGTGAACGGTGTGAATTCCCCCTGATCACATCCGGTGAATCGCCGCGATGTGGTGAAGGGGTTACCGGTTTTCGTGAAGGCGCGACGGCCGACGGGTGAACGTTTTCCTTCGACGGCGGCGCGCTAGCCTGAACGGACGCGGGTAATCGGAAAACAATCACCGAGCCGGATCGGTCCGGCACGGTCTGCGAGGAGGTTCGATGGGCAACGGCAGGACCGCGGTCGTCACCGGGGCGGGTTCCGGGCTCGGCAGGGAGATCTCGCGCGCGTTACTCGGCGCCGGCTACCGGGTCGCCCTCGCCGGCCGCCGCGCGGACGCGCTGGCCGAGACCGCCGAGGGTGATCAGAACGCGCTTGCCGTGCCCACGGACGTCGCCGATCCCGATTCCGTCGCCGCGTTGTTCGAGACGGTCCGCGCTGAGTGGGGGCGGCTGGATCTCCTGGTGAACAACGCGGGTGTTTCGGTGGGCGGAACCGTCGACGAACTGTCCTTCGCGGACTGGAAACGCGCCGTCGACACGAACCTGACCGGGATGTTCCTGTGCGCGCAGCAGGCCGTGCGGCTGATGAAGGCGCAGGACCCGCGCGGCGGCCGGATCATCAACAACGGCTCGATCTCCGCGCACGCCCCGCGCCCCGCGTCCGTCGCCTACACCGCGACGAAACACGCGGTGACCGGGCTGACGAAGGCGATCTCCCTCGACGGACGCGCCTGGAACGTCGCATGTGGACAGATCGACATCGGCAACGCCGCCACCGAGATGACGCTGCGGATGGCCGACGGGATCCCGCAGGCCGACGGCAGCGTCAAGGCCGAGCCGACCTTCGACGCCCGCCACGTCGCGGACGCCGTGCTGTACATGGCCGGGCTGCCGCTGGACGCGAACGTGCAGTTCCTGACCGTCACGGCGACCGCGATGCCGTACATCGGGCGCGGCTGAAGGGACTTCTCTTCACCCCGGGCTCTCCTGGTCCGCGGTGGAGGGACGTGTCGCGAAAGTGGCTTTCGCGACACGCCTGACCGCGAGCTGCCCTGAACTGCCGCGACATCGTGGCGAGGGGCTCTTTCTCCGCTCGTCGGGCGTTGCGAAAGCCACTTTCGCAACCTCCACTCGGCCGGCGACCACCCCCGAAGCCTCCGGCCTACGGGATCACCTTCGCCTTCCGGAACTCGTCGAACAGCCGGAAGAACATCGCCGACGTCTCCGCGTACTCGTGGAAGCCCGCCCGCCGTGCCTTCGAGCCGTCCGCGAACATGTCGTAGTCCCAGCCGAACACGAAGTCCGCGAAGCCCCACGACGACGAAACGGCGCTGTAGGGCACGTCGAGGCCGTACCTCGCGGCGATCGAGTTCCAGAGTTCTTCCTTGTCCGCCATGACGACCTCCAGCGACATCGGCAGCGGCGGCGCCACCTCCAGGTCGAAGTACCGCGCGATCCGCGGCCAGAGGTCGCTCCACCGGAACAGGTCTCCGTTCGCGATGTTGTACGCCTCGTTCTCCGAGCCGGTCGCCCACACGGTGGCCTTCGCCAGCAGCCCGGCGTCGGTCATCTCCAGGAGGCTGTCGTACGCGCCGGGTTTGCCGGGGAACCGCAGCGGCAGCCCGAGTTCCTTCGAGATCGACGCGTAGACCGCGATGGCCAGCGCGAGGTTCATCGGGTTGCCCAGCGCGGTCCCGCCGACCACCGACGGCCGGATCGCCGACCAGGTCCAGGTCTTCCCCGCTTGGCGCCGCTCCAAAAAGGACTGCTGATCGACGTTGAACTCGGGCGGCATGTGCCCGGCGTCGTCCTCGCGCGCCGGGGTCTTGAACGGGCCGAGGTGGGCGCCGTAGACCTTGTAGCCCTGCATGAGGCTGATGTGGCGCAGCCCGCGCGCGGTGGGTTCGATCGCGTCGACGAGGTTGGTCAGCATCGCCAGGTTCGGCGCGACCAGTTCCGCCCAGGTCGGCTTGTCGACATAGGCCGCGTAGAACACGTGCGTGACGTCGTCCAGGCCGCCGAGTTTCGCGCGGGTGTCGTCCGCGTCGAGCAGGTCGACCGCGATCTGACCCGGGCCGCCGCGCCGCGACAGGCCGATGACGCGCCAGCCCGGCAGGGTCTCCAGGTGTTCGATCAGGTTCTTGCCGATGACCCCGTTGGCCCCGGCGACCAGGGCGACCTTGCGTTCTTCGTTCATGTCATCGAGCTTGGACCCACCCCGAGGATAAGTCCAAGGCATAGATAGCACCACTCCGATAAACTCTCTTCATGACCAGTTTGCGGCAACTCGAGTACCTGGTGACCGTCGTCGACACCGGCTCTTTCACCAAGGCCGCCGAATTGCTGCACGTGACGCAGCCCGCGCTGTCGCATCAGGTGCGCGCGCTGGAGAAGGGCGTCGGCGGCCCGCTGCTCGAACGGCTGCCGCGCAGCGTCCGGCTCACCCCGATGGGCCGCGCCATGCTGCCGCACGCCCGCGCCACTCTCGCCGACGCCGAACGCGCGCGGTGCGCCGCCCGGCAGGCGTCCGGGCTGGAGGCCGGGGAACTCCAGATCGCGACGGTCTACTCGGTCGGCATCGGGGTCCTTCCCACGGCGTTGCGGGTCTGGCGCCGGGAGCGGCCGGAGGTCGACGTCCGGCTGGTGGAGTTCCGGCACGCGGACGAGCTCCGGGAGGCCATGGCGGCGGGGGAGGCCGACGTCGCGGTCGGCCCGGTCCCGCCGGGCTGGGACGGGCCGGTCCGCGAAATCGGTGCCGAGGAGTTCGTCGTGGTCCTGCCGATCGACGGGCCGCGCGAGGACGACGGCACCGGCGTCGTCGATCTGGCGACCCTCGCGGACTGTGCGTGGGTGCACTACGCGCCGGGCAACGGGCTCGCCGACCTCGTCGACCAGGCGTGCGCCGCGGCGGGTTTCCAGCCGAGGGCCGCGGTCCGGACCGAGCAGAGCGCGGCGGCCCCGGTGCTCGCGGCGGCCGGACTCGGCCCCGCGCTGGTCCCGGCCAACGTCCTGCCCGAAGGTTTCCGCGGCCGCGTCCTGCGGCCCGAACCGGCGATCCGGCGAACGCTCGCCGCCTACTGCCGCAGCACGCCCGACCCGCTGACCTCGGCCTTCATCGACGTCGTCGCGGGGGAGTGCACGCTCGGATCACCGCACGGTGGCACCTGACAGGTCCACGCCGCCGAACGCCGTCGCCTTGACGTCGCCGACCCGGTCCGCCCAGACGGCGTGCCCGTGCCCGGACCACAGCGGCACGACCGGGAGGTCCCGGAGCAAGTGGTTCTCCACCAGCCGGTAGACCTCGCCGCTCTCGCCCGCTTCGATCTCCTCGGCCGATTTCAGCAGGTCGGCGAACCCATCGCTCTGGTATCCGGTCGCCTTCGCGATCTCGGCCAGCACCTCCTGCGGGCTCGGCGTCAGCAGGGCCACGTCGATCGCGAACGGACCCTGTCCGGGCTCCGGGGCGAGCGGGACGCCGACGGCCGCGGTGACCTGCTCCGCGAGCGGGCGCAGCCAATTCGCCTGTGACTGTCCGAAGTGGACAGGTGTGGCCGGGAACTCCGCCTGGGTCAACAGGGATTTCCCCGCTCCGGCGTCGAAGGTGCAGGGGCGGCAGGTGCTGCTGCGCTCACCCGGCGCGACGGCGGGTGGCAGCAGCGACTTCGCCGGATCCACCTGCTTGCCGAGGGCGCCGGCCTCCAGCGCCGCGCGATCGATCCCGAGCGCGAAGCCGTGCCGGACGGTCGCGTCGGAGAAATGCGGTGCGGTCAGGGGAAATCCGAGGTAGGCGACGGTGGGCAGGGCCCACATCACGTGCCGCTGCGCGAAATCGGCGTGCATGGCCTCGTGGCGATCGCCGGGGACGAACGTGGAAAGGTCGAGCTTCCCGGCCTTGACCTCGTCGTATTGCGCCGCCGCGTCGCCGGTCTTGAGCTCGATCACGCGCGCCTTGCCTGGCGCGTCCGTCACGCGGATCAGTTTGCCGCCCGAGGGCTGCCACGTGCCCTCCAGCCGGAACGGCCCGTTGCCGACGGGCCGTAGCGCGAAACCGGCCCAATCGCGCGAAGTCAGTACTGATGCGGGCAACGGGACCAGGGCGGGCGACGACAGCAGCGCCGGAATTTGACCCGACGGCCGGTCGAGCACGAGCCGGATGGTCAGCGGATCCGGAGCGCTGATCTCCTTGGCGCGCAGGAGATCCTTGACCACCCGAGACGCCTGCCACTGCTCCGCGCCGATCGCCTTCCAGGTGTCCACATAGGACTGCGCGGTCACCGGGGTGCCGTCGTGGAACTTCCCGCCGTCCTTGAGTTTCACCGTCCACGTGATCCGGTCGGCGCTGGTGAACGATTCGGCCGCCCGCGGCGCCGTCTTGCCCGTCGCCGGGTCGTAGTCGGCCAGCGGCGTCCACAGCGCGCCGGCGAGCATCCGCCCGGACTGGTCGTGGACGTCGGCCGGCAGCAGGGTCGCCGGAGCGGCCAAGCCCACGCGAAGAACGTCCGGTGCGGGCGGTTCGCCGGATTCCGTGCAGCTCACCGCGACCAGGGCGGCGGCCAGGAGCGGGACCAGAAGACGCAAGCGCATGGTCATGTCATAGCAGTCCCACACCGACCATTGGCGGTTGTGCGGGCAAAGTGGCGATCATAGGGTGCAGGGACCAGCCTGGGAGGTTTCTGTGCGAGGAAACTGGTTGCTCCGTTCGTGCCTGGCGCTCGCCACGGTCACCGCGACCCTGATCGCCACCGGCCTGCCCGCCGCGGCCTGCGGCGAGGAGGACAAGCCGGCAGGCGAGAAGGTCCGGGTCGCGGGTGCCCCCGGCGCGGTGAAGAACGTCAAGGCCGTCGGCAACGTGCCCGACGCGCAAGGCGCCATCGCCATGGGGTTCCTGCAGTACGGCAAGCGTGACGTCATGGCCGTTTCCGGCGAGTTCGGCCTGAAGGTCTACGACCTCACGAAGAACCCGACCGCGCCGAAGCTGATCGGCGAGGTCAGCCTCCCCGGTCTGTGGGAGACCGAGGACACCGAGGTCGACGTCAAGCGCAAGCTCGTCTTCCTCGCGCGTGACCCGCGGGCCTACGGCGGCACCACGCAGACCGGCGAGTCCGGTATCTACATCATCGACCTGAAGAACCCGGACAAACCGGTCCTCTTGAGCTACACCAAGGTGCCCGCCGGTCACACGACCAGCTGCGTCGACGACTGCCGGTACCTGTGGACCGGCGGCCCCGCGAAGGCCGCGAACCAGCCCGCGGAGTGGGGCGGCCGCCCGATCTGGGTGACCGACATCCGCGATCCGCGCAACCCCAAGACGTTCCCGAACCCGATCGAACTCGCCCGCAACGACGGCAAGACCGACTACGTGCACGACGTCCAGGTCGACGCCGAGGGCGTGGCGTGGGTGTCCGGCCGTGGCGGCGTCCGCGGCTACTGGACCAGCGGTTATCACCGCGATCCCGTGCAAGGCAAGGTTCGCCGCGCGACGCCGTTCGACCCGGTGCCCTACGCGGGCGGCGGGATCGAGGAGACGGCGGCGCCGTCGAAGTTCATGCACAACAGCTTCCACCCGGCCGGGCACCGCTCGGCCGACGGCGCCGACTCGAACCGCTGGCGCGGCCGCGACCTGATCTACGCCACCGAAGAGTCCTTCCTCGACGGGTGTGCCGGTGACGGCGTGCTGACGATCTCGTCGCTGCAGAACTCCTACAACGGCGAAGGCTGGCGTTCGACGCCGGAGAAGCCGTTCCGCCTCAAGTCCGTCGGCACCTGGAGCGTCGCCGGGCAGGAAGGCAGCGACCCGGCGTCGGGTGACTGCTCCGCGCACTACTTCGACATCCGCGGCAAGGTCCTCGTGCAGTCGTTCTACGCGCAGGGCACGCGGTTCCTCGACGTCAGCGACCCGACCGACCCGAAGCAGATCGCCTACTTCCGCCCGGCGGACGCCAGCGCGTGGGCGCCCTACTGGCACAAGGGCTACGTCTATGTCGCCGACAACACTCGCGGAATCGACATCCTGAAGCTCACGGCTTGAGGCAGGATCTTCCCCATGCGCACCATGGGGAAGACTTTGGGGATCACGGCCGCGGTCGTCCTGATCGCGGCCTGCTCCTCGCCGCCACCGCCTGCGGAGATGGCCGTCCGGACCGATTCGGCGCCGGTCGCCGAGGATTTCCCGGAGTTGGGCGAGATCGTCGCGGCCTCGTGGGTCGAGGAGAGGATGGGCGCCTCGGAAGGCCGGATCGAGGCACCCGGACCGTCCGTCTTCAAGCTGTCCGCGGTGGTGAAACTTCGACCCGAAGCCGTGTCGAAGGTGATCAGTGACCTCAAGTGCAAGGCAGGGGTTCCGGACGTGCCGAAACAGCTGAAGGGGCTCCTGACGCCCGGCGTGGCGTGGCTGTCCTGTGGCCTGCCCACGACCACCAAGGCGCGGACCGCTTTCGTGGTCGAGGGCTCCGAACAGGCGTTCCTGCGGTCGAGCACGATGTAGCGGCTCAGTTTTTCAGCTTCGGGTTCCAAGCGGTCAGCGTCAGCTTGCCCGTGGTCCCGAGGTCGGTGTCGACCGTGATCCGCTGCTCCGGGTCACCATTCGCGGCCGCGACCGTCAGGTAGGCGCCTGCTTCCGGCGAACCCACGGTGACAGTGTTCGACCACGAGACGACCGAGAGCAGTGTCGCGCCGGGTTGAATCGTCTGCGCGCTGACACCGGGATCGATCGCCATGTACGACGTCCCGTGCTCGACCTCGACCGCCATCGGCCGCTTTTCCTTGTCCAGCAAGCGGACTTCGGGGTAGCCGGTGAGCGTGCGCGGTGTCGTGCCGCAGTTGGTGAGGGTGAGCACGATCGCGCGATGGCCCAGCGCGGCCTCGACCGGCCCGGATTTCACCGTGACCCCGGTGCCGAGACAGCCCGCCGGTTCGACGGTGCCCGGCACCGGCGTGGGCGCGGGCTGGGGGACCGGCGCCGGTGGCGGCGGCGCACCGCACCCCGCCACGACGAGCAGCAGTCCACTCGCCAACCCCAGTTTCCCCAGCACGCCGAAACCTTATCCAAGTCCGTGAAGGCCCCCTTCACGGACTTGGTGCGGCTCGCCATGTCGCGAAAGCCACTTTCGGGACATCAGACGTCCCGAAAGTGGCTTTCGCGGCACGCGTGGGCCGGTCGCCCGACGGCCCACCACAGAACTCAGGCCAGCAACTCCTGCAGCTCCCGAATCGCGTTGTCCAGTTCGGTCGCGAACAGCTCCATCTCGTGTGCCACGTGCTTCGGCGTGCACAGGTACAGATTCAGCGACTCCGGCAGTAGCACGTACGCGACACCGATGCACTGCGGGCTGGTCGACCCGAAGCCGAAGTACTGGATGTTCACCGACGGCGCCGAGCTGGTGCTCAGGTAGTCGTCGCGCATCTTCAACCAGCCGGGTGACGAGTACAGCGCCGGGGAGTCCTCGACGCCGCGCCGCTTCTGGATCAGCTGCAGCTCCCACAGGTGCTGCTCCGGCGCGTCACCCGCCTGACACTCCTTCGCCCGCGTGACGTGCTTCGCGGCCGCCGCGCGGAAGGCCGCCTGACGCGTCTGCCGATCGGCCTGCGGGTCGTCCATCACCTGGACGAACCACTGCACCTCGGGCGTCACCACTCGCATCGCTTCGGTGCGCCCGTTCTGGTACTGCCGCGTCGCGATCGACTCGTACGTCGCGCCGGTGATCCCCTTCGCCCGCTTGTGCGCGAGCTGGTACGCCATCTGTGCGAAGGCGTCCGGGGACATCCCCAGCTCCTTCGCCCGCTTCGCGCCGAAGTCGGTGAAGGACACCGTCTTCGTAGCGGTCGCGTCGGCGTACTCGGCGAAGGACGCGGCAGCGGCGCGGGCATCCTCGCGCAGCGCTTCACCCAGGACGAACTCGATGACCTCCGACGACGGGACGCCGTCGGCCGGCGGCCGCTCCAGCCTTGTTCCGCTCAGCAGCGCGTCGGTGAACCCGAGGATCGTGGTACCGTCCAGTTCGCAGTGCTCGACGTTGATCCCCGCCGTGCCGTCTTCGAACACGATCAGCGAAACGGCCTTGTCGAACCAGCGGTTCCCGCTGTCGCCGTGCAGCAGGTTGTCGCACGCCTCCTGCGTGTTCGCCGGCGTGAAGTCCTCCAGGCACAGGCAGAACAACGCCGTCTCGATGTCGTCGAGCGCGGCCGCGTTCCCGGCGGCGAGCAGCGCTTCCCGCGTCGACGCCCACTCCGCCCTCGCCTTGGTGGTGAAATGCCCGGCGGCGGTCCGCGGGTCTTCGACGAAGTTCCCCGACTTCACGATCGTCTGCAGTCCCGCGACCAGCTGATCGGGGGAATACGGGCGGCCGTCCGGCGCGATGACGTCCATCCGGAACGGGGTGTCGCGGTGGAAGACCACGATATGCCGCGCCTTCGACGGCCCCGGCCAGTCCTCGCGGTACGGCGTGCGCGCGGTGTCCTGCACGACGCCGGGGATCCGCGTCGCCGAGAACAGGAACTTGTGCTGCACCATCGACTGCGGCTGCCCGCGCAGCACGATCGGCGGTACCAGTTCCTCGTCGAGCTTCAGCTTGTAGTCCACCGCCGACGCCGCCAGTTCGGCCGCGCGCTCCAGCTGACCCAGCGGGGATTCGGTGAACAGGAAGAAGAAGTTCGCGTTGAGCGCGATCCGGTCGCGGCGGCCGAGGTAGCGGTACGGCCAGAAGGTGTCGAGCCAGCTGCGGACGCCTTCCCGCTTGTCGTAGGCCTCGAGCGCGCTCTGCAGTTCGTGCGCCGGGCTTCCTTCCGCGAGGAACTCGGCGACGGCGCCTTCGGTCGCCGCGAGTTCGCCGGGGGTGAGCAGCGGCGAGCACCACTCGAGAAACCGGCGGCAGGTGTCCTCCAGGCTGGGGACGGGGACCCGCGGCAGGATGTCCTCGTTGCCGAACGTGCGGGTGGACGGTTCCGGACTGCTCACGATCATCCTTGATCTCGAAGGGGAAGGGCGTTCAGCGCGGAGGCGAGCCCGCCCGCCGCGCCGTTCGGCCGGGAGACGTACAGCCGCGCGTACAGGCGGCCGCCGTCCTCCAGCCCACGCGGGTCGACGCCCGCGACGGACAGATTGTCCAAGATCTGCGACTGTTCCTCATCCGAGGCGAATCGCCGCTGCCGGAACACGCCGTCGATGCCGGTCGTCTCGTACCCGAAGTCGGCCAGGCTCTCGGCGACCGGCCCGTAGGAGAACATCCGCAGGACGAAATGCGCCATCCACGGCTGGTTTTCCCGCGCTATCCGGACGAGGGTCTTCTCCGTGACGTAGCCGACGCAGCCGGTCGAGATGACGATGTCGACGTCGGCCAGCAGCGCGCGCTGCTCCTCCGTCGGGTCTTCGCTCTCCAGATCCGCGTGGATCGCTTCGTCGATGAAGCCCGCGGCCAGCGCGTAGTCCAGAGCGGGCGCGGAGGCGTCGAGGCCGATGAAGCGGACACCGTCACCGGCGGTGAGCTCTCCGACCATCCGGCGATCCCGCGCGATCAGCTCGTCCCGGCTCAGCGGCTCGCCGTCCCGGTAGTGGTCGTACAGCCGCTCCATCGAGGTGCCGCAGCGGTGCAGCGCCGCGTTGACGCCGTAGGAACAGCCGAGGTCGAGCACCGTCGGGACCGCGACGCCTGCCTCCGCGCGGTACTCGTCGATCAGTTTCGCGAAGTAGGCCTTCGCCTGCTGCGGGATGTCGTAGTCCAGTCTGCGCAAAGTACCGAAGAACGCACGGGGATCGGGCTCGGTGTAGATGTGGTCGAAAGAGATCTTGCCGGTCGAATCGAAAGGCACGGCCAAGCTCCTGACTTAGTCGAGCAGCTGATCGCCCCGGACAGCCGCCGAAGCGACGTGTTCCGGCAGGACCCGGCCGAACAGCTGTCTCGTCCGTTCCGGACTGCCGATGACCCCAGGACGCTCGCTGTACGCGAAGATCGCGGAATGGCGGGCGACTGCCCCTTGAACACTACTCACCCGGTGCAGCGCGAAGCGTCCGCGAAACAGCTGAAGATCGCCAGGACGCAGAGTGAGCCGCCTGATCAGGTGATCACCTTCGCCCGCCAGCACGGCACGGACGTCGTCGAAGTTCTCGGCCGTTTCGGAGCGGATGTTCGGGCAGTATTCGAAGACGCCGCCGTCAGCCGCTTCCTGGGTGAGCATGCTGACCGTGTACTCGTTGGTGTCGAAATGCCACGGATGCGCGCGGCCCGGTTCGATCACGTTGAGCACCAGGCCGGACAGCGGATCGGCGAGTTCGTGCAGTTCGGGGAGCTCGAAGCAGTCGGCCACGAACCGCTGGAACTCGCGGCTCGTGTACAGCTGCTGGATCACCGCGGTCGCCGGGATCCGGTCACGCGCCACGAAGGCGTTGCCGCGTTCCATGATCGTGCGGCCGGGATGGTCTTCCGGCAGCGGAGTGTCGATGGCGATGTTGTAGGCGTTGACGCGTTCGACCTTCGCGTACGCCTCCGGAGCGATTCTCGCGCCTTCTTCACGAAGGGCGTCACGCAACTCCGGACGGATGAAGTCGGCCAGCACACTGCAGCCCGTTTCCCGCAGTTCGGCGCGGGTCCGGGAAACGATTTCGCGCCACGCGGGGCTTCCCGGTTCGGACAACGGATAGCGGGCGGTATCGGCCACCTGGACTGCGCTCGCGGTCATCGACGTCCTCTCGGCTGCCCCGGAAGTGATTCTCGGGTTTAGCACAGAAAACGCCCGCCGCTCCCGCGCCTTGTGAGCGGTGCCACACGGAACGTGACGGCCTCCTGACTCGAGTCAGGAGGCCGTCAGGGACTATTCGTCAGCTGGTGACAAGCGGCAGCAGCGGACGGCGCACCGCGGTCGCGACGCCGTCGGACGCCTGGGCGGCGGCGATCCGCTCCGCCGTCGGCGTGCCGTACTCCGTGGTCCGCTGCCGAAGCGGACGGCCCAGCGGCTCGACCATCGCACGCATGTCGCTGATCGTCTTGTACGACCCGTTGGCCGCACCCGCCATCCGGCTGATCGTCTCCTCCATCAGCGTCCCGCCGATGTCGTTGACCCCGCCCTGGAGCACGGCGCGGCTGCCCTCTTCACCGAGTTTCACCCACGAGCTCTGGATGTTGTCGATCATCCCGTGCAGCAGCAGCCGGGCCAGCGCGTGCACCGCGCGGTTCTCGCGCAGCGTCGTCCCCGCCCTGGCGAGACCGGCGAGGTAGATCGGGGAACTCTGGTGGATGAACGGCAGCAGCACGAACTCGCTGAACCCGCGCCGCCCGTTGCGCTCCAGGCCCTCCCGCTGCAGTTTCGCCAGCAGCTTCAGGTGCCCGACCCAGTGCGCCGGGGTGTCGACGTGGCCGTACATCATCGTCGACGTCGTCGTGATGCCGAGTTTGTGCGCGGTGGTGACGACGTTGATCCATTCGGACGTCGGCAGCTTGCCCTTCGTCAGCACCCAGCGCACGTCGTCGTCGAGGATCTCCGCGGCCGTGCCCGGCAGCGAGTCGACACCGGCCTCCTTCGCGCGCGCCAGCCAGTCCTCGATCGAGAGGTTCGTCCGCGAAGCGCCGTTGACGACTTCCATCGGTGAGTACGAGTGCAGGTGGATGTCCGGCTGACGGCGTTTCACCTCCGCCGCGAGATCGAAGTACGCGGTGCCCGGCAGATCCGGGTGGATGCCGCCCTGCATGCAGATCTCGGTCGCGCCGGCGGCCCACGCCTCGTCGACCCGGTCGCCGACCTGTTCCAGCGAAAGCGTGTACGCGTCGGCGTCGGTGCGGCGCTGGGCGAACGCGCAGAACCGGCAGCCGGTGTAGCAGACGTTGGTGAAGTTGATGTTCCGCGTGACGACGAAGGTGACGTCGTCGCCGTTCACCTCGCGACGCAGGTCGTCGGCGATCTTGGTGAAGGCTTCGAGTTCCGGCCCGTCGGCGTGCAGCAGCGCCAGAGCCTCGTCGTCCGAAAGCCCGGCCGGGTTCTTTTCCGCGCTGCGCAAGGCATCCCGGATGTCGAGGTCGAACCGCTGCGGCGCGGTCTTGATGTTGCCCCTGATCTCGGCCCAGTCGCCGTAGACCGAGTCGAAGTCGCTGCGGCGGTCTTCCGTGCGCCCGACGGTGTCGACCTCGACGTGGAGATCGGTGCGCCCGGCCTCCTTCCAGCCGCCGTCCGGCTCCTGCCACGGGATACCCACCGGGATCGCCTCTTCGATCGCGAGCCCGGTTTCGGTATCGGTCAGCGGCGCGAGGTGCGCGTTCATCCGCGGGTCCAGCCACGGCTCGCCGGCCTTGACGTACTCCGGGTAGATCGGCAGCCGCTCGCGCACGGTGAACCCGAGCGCTTCGGTGCGGCGTTTGAGCTCGTCGATCTGCGGCCACGCGCGTTCGGGGTTCACGTGGTCGGGGGTCAGCGGCGAGACGCCGCCCCAGTCGTCGATACCCGCGTTGAGCATCAGTTCGTACTGCTGGCCGATCAGGTTCGGCGGCGCCTGGATACGCATCCGCGGCCCGAGCACGAGCCGCGCGACGGCGATGGTCGCGGCGAGTTCTTCGAGGTCGGCGTCCGGGGTCGCGCGCATCTTGGTGTCCGGCTTCGCGCGGAAGTTCTGGACGATGACTTCCTGGATGCCGCCGTAGGTCTTCGCGACCTTGCGGATGGCGAACAGCGAGTCGGCGCGTTCCTCGAAGTTCTCGCCGATGCCGATCAGGATGCCCGTGGTGAACGGGACCGAACTGCGGCCGGCGTCCTCCAGCACGCGCAGCCGGACGTCGGGATCCTTGTCCGGCGAGCCGTAGTGCGGGCCGCCCTTCTCGGTGTACAGCCGCTTCGCCGTCGTCTCCAGCATCATGCCCATCGACGCCGAAACCGGCTTGAGCCGCTGGAAGTCCTGCCAGCTCAGCACGCCCGGGTTGAGGTGCGGGAGGACACCGGTCTCTTCGAGGACCCGGATCGCCATCGCCCGGACGTAGGACAGCGTGTCGTCGTAGCCGTGCGCGTCGAGCCAGTCCTTCGCCGCCTTCCAGCGGTCCTCCGGACGGTCGCCGAGGGTGAACAGCGCTTCCTTGACCCCCATCTCGGCACCCTTGCGGGCGATGTCGAGCACCTCGTCGGGGGAGAGGAACGGCGATTCGACGCGGCCGGGAACGGTCGCGAAGGTGCAGTAACCGCAGCGGTCCCGGCACAGCCGGGTCAGTGGGATGAACACCGAACGGCTGTAGGTGACCACGCCGGGGCGGCCTGCCGCGACGAGCCCGGCGTCGCGGACCCGGGAGGCGTGCTCGGACAGCGTCTTGAGGTCGTCGCCGCGCGCCTGGAGCAGGATCGAGGCCTCGGTGATGTCGAGGGTCTTCCCGTCGCGCGCCCTGGCGAGCGCCCGGCGCATCGCCGAGGTGGTGGGGGCGTTCGGGTCAGCAGGGGATGCCATTCCCGCACGCTATGGCCGGACTCGCTCCACCTGCCAGTGTGCAACCCGCCACCGCGTCACCCACGTGGGTAAGGTCACCGTTTTCGCAGGTCAGCGCGTGATCTTGGTTGCCGATCAGCGGGTGCGAGTGTATTACCTAAAGTGTGGCTTCGGTGATCGGCAAGAAGGTCGGCGGGCGGACGTACTACTACCTCGTCACCTCCGCGCGGGTCGACGGCGAACCGCGCGTGGTTTCGCAGCGCTACCTCGGGACCGCCGAGGAGATCGGGCGCGCGATGGAGGGCGACGTCTCAGCCCCCGGCGAAGCGCGTCACCGGACCTTCGGCGACGTCGCGGCGGTATGGGCCACGCTGCGACGGCTCGACTTCGTACGCCGGGTCGACGAAGCCGTCGGACCCCAGCGCGCCGCGACCACCCTCGGGACGCATCTCGCGCTCGCCGTCCTGCACCGGGCGACAGCTCCCGAAACGCGATTAGCCGACTGGTGGCGAGACTCCGTCGCCCGGGAATTCGTCCGGGCGGATCTTCCGAATCACTGGCGCGCCCTGCACCGCCTCACGCCCGAACGGATCGCCCGGATCGAGACCGCCGTCGCCGACGCCGTGCTCTCCTGGTTGGGGACGGGCGACGCCGCGCTCGCCGTGGACGTCCCGCAGTTCGCCACCTTCACCACGGCCGATCCCTGCCGCTGCGAACTCGCCGGACTCGGCCTGGTGGTGACCAAGGACGGCGCGATCCCGCTGGCGTCGCACGTGTACCCACGGGAAGAGGCACCGCCGTTCGCCGCGCTCGCCGAGCGACTCCGCTCGCTGTATCCCGTCACGCTGGTCTTCACCGCGGGCCAAGCGGCGCAACTGGACCTCGGGCGGCACTTCGTCGGCGCGCTCCCGCTTTCGGAGCATCCGGAGCTGCTGTCGAAACCGCCGTCCGCGCGCAGACCCGTCGACCCGGAGCGCTTCGCCGGGCTGACCGCCCTCGACACGAGAGCCGTCGTCGCGGGTGTGCGCCGGCGCGTGATCCTGACCCATTCGGAGACCCTGCACAACGCGCAGGCCCGCGCGTTCGGCGAGGAACTGAGCACCGCGACGCGCGAGCTCGCCGGCCTCGACGCCGCGCTGGCGTCGGGCGTCTACCGGGGCGATCGCGGTCAGGTGAACGCCGAAATCGCGCGGATCACCCGCGGCCGCCGCGTCGAACGGGTGCTCTCCCCTTCCCTGACGGGGACGAAGCCGGGGGAAATCCGCCTGACCTGGAAGGTCGACGACGCCGCCGTCTCGCGGTTGCACGACGAGTTCTTCGGCAAGCAGGTGCTGGTCACCGACCACGACTGGCCGGTGTCCGAGGTCGTTACCGCGTACCGGGCCCGGACCCACCTCGACTCGACGTTCCGCTGGCTGACCGGCCCCGCCGTCACCGGCCCGGCCCCGCGCTGGGACTGGACGCCGCATCGGATCGCAGTGCACACACTCGTCACGGTGCTTGCGTCCACGGTCACGCACCTCATGCGGCGCGAGGCCGACCGCGCCGGGATGAACCTGTCGGTCCGTGAACTGATGGACAGCCTCGCGGGGATAGGGGAGACGGTGCTTCGGTATCCGTCCACCGGCGGCCGCCCGCGGACGCGGCGCCTGCTGACCGAGCGGAGCCCGGAACAGCAGGCGCTCTTCGACCTGTTCGACCTCCCCGGACCCCGCCCCACCACCACCCTCAACGGACAGGCTCCGCCTGACCGGCCTACTCCGACCGATGGATATGCAGCGCGGAGAAGCTCTGCACCACCGGCATCAACTCGATGACGTTGATGTTCACGTGCTCCGGCTGCGAAGCCGCCCAGAAGACGGACTCGGCCACGTCGGCGGCCGTCAGCGGCGTCGTGCCCTTGTAGACGTTGTCGGCCTTGCTCTGGTCGCCCTCGAACCGGACGACGGAGAACTCGGTGCCGCCGACCAGGCCGGGCTCGACGTTGGTCACCCGGACGCCGGTGCCCTGCAGGTCCGCGCGCAGGTTCAGGCTGAACTGGTGCACGAACGCCTTGGTCGCCCCGTAGGCGTTGCCGCCGGGGTAGGGGTAGGAACCCGCGACCGACCCGATGTTGATCACGTGCCCGCGGCCGCGCTCGACCATGCCGGGCAGCAACGCGCGGGTGAGGTGCGCGAGCCCCTTGATGTTCGTGTCGATCATCTGGTCCCAGTCGTCGAGCTTCGCCCGGTGGGCGGGCTCGAGCCCCTTCGCGAGGCCGGCGTTGTTCACCAGCAGGTCGACCTCGGCGAATCCGGCGGGCAGCGTGCCAGGGAGCGCGGCCACCGCGTCGGCGTCCCGGACGTCGAGTTCGAAGGGGAGGACGTTCTCGCCCAGCTCGCCGGCCAGCTTGTCGAGCCGGTCCTTGCTGCGCGCGGCCGCGACGACCTTGGCGCCGTCGGCGGCGAACCGGCGGACGATCTCGACGCCGAACCCGGCGCTGGCACCGGTCACGAAAACAGTCTTCTGGGGCATCAATCAATCTCTTTCAAGAACCGTGCGAACACGTCGTTGAACTCGGCCTCGCGCTCCAGGTTAGGCATGTGCGCGGCGCCTTCGATCACCGCCAGGGTGGAGCCTGGGATGAGGTCGTGCATGAGCTCGGCGTCCGAGACCGGCGTGAACTCGTCCTCGGTTCCGACCACGACGAGGGCCGGTACCGCTACGTGCGTGAGGCTCTCCCTGTAGTCCGGCCGCTCGGCCCGTCCTCTTAGTGCGGCCGCCGCCCCTTCCGGGGGAGTCGTGCGCATCATGCCGAGCACGTGCGCCGCCACGTCCGGCATCGTGCGGACGTTCTCGGGGGAGACCATCTTCGTCAGCACTTCCTCCGCGTAGGGGTTCAGTCCCTCCGCGAGGACGCGGTCCGCCATCTCGTTGCGAACGCGCTTGCCCTCCTCTGTCTCTTCCTGGGGAGAGGTGTCGGCGAGCAGGAGCCCGGCGACACGGTCGGGGTAGGTGCGGTGGAACTCCATGACGATCTGCCCGCCCATGGAGAGGCCACCGAGCACGAAGCGCTCCAGACCGAGGTGATCGGCGAGTCGCGCGATGTCGGCCGCGAAGACGTCGAGTCCGGTCTTCGTGCTCTCCGGCGGCTTGGTCGTTGCGCCGTACCCACGAAGGTCCGCGGTGATGACCCGGTAACCCTCCTGGCTGAAGCGCTCGGCCTGGGGGCGCCACATCGAACGGTTGAAGGGATGGCCGTGGACGAGGACGACCGGCAACCCGGCGCCGAGGTCGTCGTAAGCGACGGAGATGCCGTCGAGTTCCGCAGTGCTCATGAACCCGACGCTAATCGGAGCAATCCTCGCGATCAATACGGTGCAATGTACTCGGAGCAATGTTCTTGCCCAGGAGTTCACCTGAGGTCTCTTGGAGCGATCACCGCGTGATCGCCGGGTCAGGGCTCGTTTATGGCCTCTGACCTGCGCGAATGTCGTTAAGGTACCCCCCTGTTTTCGGGGGTTTCCGGCCATGTAAAGTTCTCTTCGTCGCCAGGGAAACCGGGCGGCCGACCGGGACACGAACCAAGCTCTCGCTCAGTGCGATTGAGTGGGTGTCTCACCAAAAACTGCTAGGAATGACTGCTTCGGATAAGGCCGCGTGACTGTGGTGCGATCTGGGGTGTGTTGCTTGAGAACTCAACAGTGTGCTAGTGAACTAAGCCAGTAGAGCTTATGTATTTGAACCTCGTTTGAGGTTCCTTTGAGAGCATTTATTTGCCTCGATCAAATTTGACATTGTTGGAGAGTTTGATCCTGGCTCAGGACGAACGCTGGCGGCGTGCTTAACACATGCAAGTCGAACGATGATCCGGTTTCGGCCGGGGATTAGTGGCGAACGGGTGAGTAACACGTGGGCAATCTGCCCTGTACTTTGGGATAAGCCTGGGAAACTGGGTCTAATACCGGATATGACCGGGCCTCGCATGGGGTTTGGTGGAAAGCTCCGGCGGTACAGGATGAGCCCGCGGCCTATCAGCTTGTTGGTGGGGTAATGGCCTACCAAGGCGACGACGGGTAGCCGGCCTGAGAGGGTGACCGGCCACACTGGGACTGAGACACGGCCCAGACTCCTACGGGAGGCAGCAGTGGGGAATATTGCACAATGGGCGCAAGCCTGATGCAGCGACGCCGCGTGAGGGATGACGGCCTTCGGGTTGTAAACCTCTTTCGCCAGGGACGAAGCGCAAGTGACGGTACCTGGATAAGAAGCACCGGCTAACTACGTGCCAGCAGCCGCGGTAATACGTAGGGTGCGAGCGTTGTCCGGAATTATTGGGCGTAAAGAGCTCGTAGGCGGTTTGTCGCGTCGTTCGTGAAAACTCCACGCTTAACGTGGAGCGTGCGGGCGATACGGGCAGACTTGAGTTCGGTAGGGGAGACTGGAATTCCTGGTGTAGCGGTGAAATGCGCAGATATCAGGAGGAACACCGGTGGCGAAGGCGGGTCTCTGGGCCGATACTGACGCTGAGGAGCGAAAGCGTGGGGAGCGAACAGGATTAGATACCCTGGTAGTCCACGCTGTAAACGTTGGGCGCTAGGTGTGGGCGACATCCACGTTGTCCGTGCCGTAGCTAACGCATTAAGCGCCCCGCCTGGGGAGTACGGCCGCAAGGCTAAAACTCAAAGGAATTGACGGGGGCCCGCACAAGCGGCGGAGCATGTGGATTAATTCGATGCAACGCGAAGAACCTTACCTGGGCTTGACATGCGCCAGACATCCCTAGAGATAGGGCTTCCCTTGTGGTTGGTGTACAGGTGGTGCATGGCTGTCGTCAGCTCGTGTCGTGAGATGTTGGGTTAAGTCCCGCAACGAGCGCAACCCTTATCCTACGTTGCCAGCGCGTCATGGCGGGGACTCGTGGGAGACTGCCGGGGTCAACTCGGAGGAAGGTGGGGATGACGTCAAGTCATCATGCCCCTTATGTCCAGGGCTTCACACATGCTACAATGGCTGGTACAGAGGGCTGCGATACCGCGAGGTGGAGCGAATCCCTTAAAGCCGGTCTCAGTTCGGATCGCAGTCTGCAACTCGACTGCGTGAAGTCGGAGTCGCTAGTAATCGCAGATCAGCAACGCTGCGGTGAATACGTTCCCGGGCCTTGTACACACCGCCCGTCACGTCATGAAAGTCGGTAACACCCGAAGCCCATGGCCCAACCCGCAAGGGGGGGAGTGGTCGAAGGTGGGACTGGCGATTGGGACGAAGTCGTAACAAGGTAGCCGTACCGGAAGGTGCGGCTGGATCACCTCCTTTCTAAGGAGCAACACATCCACAGTCCCGGTTATTGACCGGATCAGTGCTGTGGAGTGGCCAGGGTTTCACCACCGACTGTGTGGTGGCGCTGGTTGCTCAAGGAATTGTGGAACTACTGGTTAGGGTTCGAGATTGGGTTGCCGGCGGGGGCGAGTACTGCTTCTCCGGAAGCGTGGAAAGTGTTACGCCGGATTCAGTCGAGAATTGTTCACTATGCACGCTGTTGGGTCCTGAGGCAACACGCCAAGGGGCTTACGCCCCGGGACGTTTGTTTCTGGTGTGGTGTTTGAGAACTGTAGAGTGGATGCGAGCATCTTTGTGGTCAAGTTGTTAAGGGCACATGGTGGATGTCTTGGCTTCAGGAGCCGATGAAGGACGTGGGAGGCTGCGATATGCCTCGGGGAGCTGTCAACCGAGCTGTGATCCGAGGATTTCCGAATGGGGAAACCCAGCACCAGTTATGTGGTGTTACCCGCATCTGAATATATAGGGTGTGTGGAGGGAACGCGGGGAAGTGAAACATCTCAGTACCCGTAGGAAGAGAAAACAACCGTGATTCCGTGAGTAGTGGCGAGCGAAAGCGGAAGAGGCTAAACCATGCACATGTCAAGCTGTCAGGCGTTGTGTGTGTGGTGTTGTGGGACCCGCCTTGGAAGATCTGACAGTCTTCCGGGTTTGCGCGTGTGTTAGTGGAACGCCTTGGGATGGGCGACCGGAGTGGGTGAGAGTCCCGTACGCGAAAACACATGTTTGTGGACCTTGGTGGTGTTCCCGAGTAGCAGCGAGCTCGTGGAATTTGCTGTGAATCTGCCGGGACCACCCGGTAAGCCTAAATACTTCCTGAAGACCGATAGCGGACTAGTACCGTGAGGGAAAGATGAAAAGTACCCCGGGAGGGGAGTGAAAGAGTACCTGAAACCGTGTGCCTACAAGCCGTCAGAGCCCGAGCACATCCTTGTGATGTTGAGGTGATGGCGTGCCTTTTGAAGAATGAGCCTGCGAGTTAGTGCTGCGTGGCGAGGTTAACCCGTGTGGGGTAGCCGTAGCGAAAGCGAGTCTGAATAGGGCGATTGAGTCGCGTGGTCTAGACCCGAAGCGGAGTGATCTACCCATGGCCAGGCTGAAGCGTCGGTAAGACGACGTGGAGGGCCGAACCCACTTAGGTTGAAAACTGAGGGGATGAGCTGTGGGTAGGGGTGAAAGGCCAATCAAACTCCGTGATAGCTGGTTCTCCCCGAAATGCATTTAGGTGCAGCGTCACATGTTTCTCCACGGGGGTAGAGCTACTGGATGGTCTAGGGGCCTTACCGGGTTACCGAAATCAACCAAACTCCGAATACCGTGGTGTGAGAGTGTGGCAGTGAGACGGCGGGGGATAAGCTTCGTCGTCGAGAGGGAAACAGCCCAGAACACCAGCTAAGGCCCCTAAGTGTGTGCTCAGTGGGAAAGGATGTGGGATTGCCCAGACAACCAGGAGGTTGGCTTAGAAGCAGCCACCCTTGAAAGAGTGCGTAATAGCTCACTGGTCAAGTGGTCCTGCGCCGACAATGTAGCGGGGCTTAAGCACACCGCCGAAGCTGTGTCATTGACACATATAGATCGGCGTTCTCCTTGCGGGGACGTCTAGTCGTGTTGATGGGTAGGGGAGCGTCCTGCATCCAGGGAAGCGGCGGCGGAAGCCAGTCGTGGAGGGTGTGGGAGTGAGAATGCAGGCATGAGTAGCGAATGCAGAGTGAGAAACTCTGCCGCCGGATGACCAAGGGTTCCTGGGCCAGGCTAATCCGCCCAGGGTAAGTCGGGACCTAAGGCGAGGCCGACAGGCGTAGTCGATGGATAACGGGTTGATATTCCCGTACCCGAGCACGTGCGCCCAGGATGAGGCGGTTGATACTAACCACCCGAAGCGCCATCCAAGACCCTTCGGGGTGGAGGGTGGTTGTGGAGCGTGGGATCTGATTCCGTAGTAGTCGAGTGATGGGGTGACGCAGGAAGGTAGCTCCGCCAGTGAGTGGTAGTACTGGTGTAAGCGTGTAGACCGAGTGGTAGGCAAATCCGCCGCTCATTAAGGTTGAGACGTGATGCGTAGCCGATTGAGGCGAAGTAGAGTGATCCTATGCTGCCGAGAAAAGCCTCTAGCGAGTGCGTGCACGGCCCGTACCCCAAACCAACACAGGTGGTCAGGTAGAGAATACTAAGGCGATCGGGTGAACTGTGGTTAAGGAACTCGGCAAAATGCCCCCGTAACTTCGGGAGAAGGGGGGCCAAACACTCTGAAGTCCCTTGCGGACTAGGGGTGGGTGGCCGCAGAGACCAGCGGAAAGCGACTGTTTACTAAAAACACAGGTCCATGCGAAGTCGCAAGACGATGTATATGGACTGACGCCTGCCCGGTGCTGGAACGTTAAGAGGACCGGTTAACCCTTCGGGGTGAAGCTGAGAATTTAAGCGCCAGTAAACGGCGGTGGTAACTATAACCATCCTAAGGTAGCGAAATTCCTTGTCGGGTAAGTTCCGACCTGCACGAATGGCGTAACGACTTTCCGGCTGTCTCAACCACAGGCCCGGCGAAATTGCACTACGAGTAAAGATGCTCGTTACGCGCGGCAGGACGGAAAGACCCCGGGACCTTTACTATAGTTTGGTATTGGTTTTCGGTTCGGCTTGTGTAGGATAGGTGGGAGACTGTGAAGCTGGCACGCTAGTGTTGGTGGAGTCGTTGTTGAAATACCACTCTGGTCGGATTGGGAATCTGAACCTCGGACCATGATCTGGTTCAGGGACAGTGCCTGATGGGTAGTTTAACTGGGGCGGTTGCCTCCTAAAGAGTAACGGAGGCGCCCAAAGGTTCCCTCAGCCTGGTTGGCAATCAGGTGTTGAGTGCAAGTGCACAAGGGAGCTTGACTGTGAGACAGACATGTCGAGCAGGGACGAAAGTCGGGACTAGTGATCCGGCACCACCTGGTGGAAGGGGTGTCGCTCAACGGATAAAAGGTACCCCGGGGATAACAGGCTGATCTTGCCCAAGAGTCCATATCGACGGCATGGTTTGGCACCTCGATGTCGGCTCGTCGCATCCTGGGGCCGGAGTAGGTCCCAAGGGTTGGGCTGTTCGCCCATTAAAGCGGCACGCGAGCTGGGTTTAGAACGTCGTGAGACAGTTCGGTCCCTATCCGCCGCGCGCGTAGGATACTTGAGGAAGGCTGTCCCTAGTACGAGAGGACCGGGACGGACGAACCTCTGGTATGCCAGTTGTCACGCCAGTGGCATGGCTGGTTGGCCACGTTCGGAAGGGATAACCGCTGAAGGCATCTAAGCGGGAAGCCTGTTCCAAGATGAGGTATCCCACCCCTTGTGGGTTAAGGCCCCCAACAGACCATTGGGTTGATAGGCCAGAAATGGAAGCACAGTAATGTGTTGTCGAGTTGACTGGTACTAATAGGCCGAGGACTTGCCCACAAAGATGTTACGCATCCACTCTACAGCTCTGAAACACCACACCGATCTGGAAACAGACTGTGTGTGTTGTTTCGTAGTGTTTCGGTGGTTATAGCGTCAGGGAAACGCCCGGTCCCATTCCGAACCCGGAAGCTAAGCCTGACAGCGCCGATGGTACTGCAACCGAAGGGTTGTGGGAGAGTAGGACACCGCCGGACTAACATTAAAGAAAAGGGCCCAGGTCGGTCGAGAACCCAGAGTTCTCCCGACCTGGGCCCTTTTTTCATACCCGAAACCCCGCCACACGCGTGACTAAACCCGTCACTCACGTGATCAGAGACGTCACACGCGTGATTGAACCCGTATCTCACGTGATCAGAGACGTGACACGTGTGATCACACGGACGACACCCGTGATCAGACGGACGACACGTGTGTTTACCGGGACGGCAAGCGTGATTGGCTGGCCGACACGGCACCCGGCCACCTGATCACACGTGTCGTCCCCCTGATCACGCGTGTCGTCCAACCAAACACACGCGTCGGCCGCCTGGGCACGCGAGATACGGGCTCAAGCACGCGAATGACGCCTCTGGACACGCGAGTTACGCCTCTGATCACGTGAGTGACGGGGTAGGGCACGCGAGGGGGTAAGCGAGGGGCGTAAGCGAGTTAGGGGCGGGTCGGGCGGCGTAGGTGGTAGATGTCCATGATCCAGCCCTTGCGGGAGCGCGCGGAGGCGCGGACGGAGCGGATCTCCGCGGCGAGGTCGGCGGTCAGGGGGCCGGAGAGCAGGAGCTCGTCGGGCGTCCCGAGGTACGCGCCCCAGTAGATCTCCAGGCCCGTGTCGACGAACTGCGAGAAGGTGCAGTTCGCATCCAGCATGACGAAGACGTCGTCGACGTCCGCGGGCCAGCCGGCTTCGAGGCGGCGGCCGGTCGTGACCAGGACCGGGCGGCCGATCTGGTTCATCGTGGTCCGGTGCCGGGAGGTCAGCGCGGCCACGCTGCTCACGCCCGGGATGACGTCGTACTCGAACTCGACGTTCCCCCTGGCGAGCACGGCGTCCAGCAGGGGCAGAGTCGAGTCGTAGAGCGCGGGGTCGCCCCACACGAGGAACGCGCCCCGCTCGTCGGGACCCAGCGAAGCGATCATGTTCTCGTAGACATCGGTCCGGAGCCGGTGCCAGTCGGCGACGGCCTTCCGGTAGTCGTCCGGAGTACGGTCGCGTTCGGGGTCCGGCGCCCGGACGACGCGGTAGCCGGGCCGTTCGACGAACCGGTCGAGGATCTCCTGGCGCAGCGCCGTCAGGTCCTGCTTCTCCGAACCCTTGTCGAGGACGAAGAACACATCGGTCTCGTTCAGTCGCCGGACGGCCTGGACGGTCAGGTGTTCCGGGTCGCCGGCGCCGATGCCGATGGCGGAGATCTTCCTCATTTCCGCAGTGTCCCCGCACCCTCCGTGCACACCCCTACCCCCACGGGGTATAAAGGAAGTGATCGATCCACCTGTCCTGTAGAGGAGTTCGTACCGATGGCCGAAACCACCTACACCGTCAAGGGCATGTCCTGCGGGCACTGCGCCTCCTCCGTCACCGAGGAGGTCAGCGGGATCGCGGGTGTCAGCGCCGTGAACGTGGACGTCGCCAGCGGCAAGGTCACCGTCACCAGTGACGCGCCCCTGGACGTCCAGGCCGTCGACGCGGCCGTCACCGAGGCCGGTTACCAGCTCGTCTCGTGAGCACCGCCGTCAAGGTGTCGGCGTTCGCCGCGGCTCTGGTCGTGGTGTTCGCCGTCGCCTGGGCGATCGGTTCCGCCGTCGGGCCGCTGGACGAGCCGCCCGCGCCGGCGCCGGCCAGCGAGCATCACGGGCACCATCCGGGAGGTACGCCGTGAGCGCCGCGACATCCCAGCGGGTCGAGCTGGCCATCGGCGGGATGACCTGCGCCTCCTGCGCCGCGCGGGTCGAACGCAAGCTGAACAAGGTCGACGGCGTCTCCGCCACGGTCAATTACGCCACCGAGAAGGCGCAGGTCGACTTCCCCGCCGCGCTCTCGGTCGAAGAACTCGTCGGTGTCGTCGAGTCGGCCGGCTACACGGCCCAGCCGCCCCAGCCCGACGAAGACGAAGACCAGACCGGCTCCCTGAGAACCCGTCTCGTGGTCTCCGCCGTGCTCGCCGTGCCGGTGATCGTGCTGGCGATGGTCCCGGCCTGGCAGTTCACCTACTGGCAGTGGGTCTCGCTGGTGCTGGCCGCGCCGGTCGTCACCTGGGGCGCGTGGCCGTTCCACCGCCCGGCCTGGACGAACCTCCGCCATGGCGCCGCCACCATGGACACCCTGATCTCGCTCGGCGTCGTCGCCGCCACGCTCTGGTCGCTGTACGCCCTGCTGTTCGGCGCGGCCGGCGTACCCGGCATGCGCCACGGCTTCGAGCTGACGATGCAGCGCGGGTCCGGCGCGGGCAACGTCTACCTCGAGGTCGCCGCCGGGGTGACCACCTTCCTTCTGGCTGGCCGGTACTTCGAGGCCAGGTCCAAGCGCCGCTCCGGAGCCGCGCTGCGGGCGCTGCTCGAACTCGGGGCGAAGGACGTCGCGGTCCTCAAGGACGGCCAAGAGAGCCGCGTCCCGATCGGTGCGCTGAAGACGGGCGACGAGTTCGTCGTGCGGCCGGGGGAGAAGATCGCCACCGACGGTGTCGTGACCGACGGCGGCTCGGCCGTCGACCTGAGCATGCTGACGGGTGAAGCCGTCCCGGTGGAGGTCGGCGCAGGGGACGCCGTCGTCGGCGGGACGGTCAACGCGAGCGGGCGGCTCGTCGTCCGCGCCACCCGGGTCGGCGCCGACACGCGGCTCGCGCAGATGGCACGGCTGGTGGAGGACGCGCAGAACGGCAAGGCGCGGGTCCAGCGGCTCGCCGACCGGGTGTCGGCCGTGTTCGTCCCAGTGGTGATCGCGCTCGCGGTCGGCACACTCGGCTTCTGGCTCGGCGCGGGCAGCGGAGCCGACGCCGCCTTCACCGCCGCCGTCGCGGTCCTGATCATCGCTTGCCCGTGCGCGCTCGGCCTTGCCACACCGACAGCGCTGCTGGTCAGCACTGGGCGCGGCGCGCAGCTGGGCATCCTCATCAAGGGTCCGGAGGTGCTCGAATCCACTCGTGCCATCGACACCGTCGTGCTGGACAAGACCGGCACGGTGACCGCCGGGAAGATGAGTCTCACCGATCTTTTCGGCGCCGATGAGACCGAGGTGCTGCGCCTGGCCGCGGCGGTCGAGCACGCTTCCGAACATCCGATCGCCCGCGCGATCGTCGAGGCCGCCGAGAAGCGGCTGGGTGAGCTGCCTCCGGTCGGCGGGTTCCGCAGTGTCGAGGGCCTTGGCGTCATCGGCGAGGTCGACGGCAAGACCGTTCTCGCCGGGCGGCCCGCGCTCCTCGACCAGCACGGTATCGCGGTCGGCGACGAGTATTCCCAGGTTAAGACGGCCGCCGAGGATCGTGGCGCGACCGCGGTGGTCGTCGCTTGGGACGGCGAGACACGTGGCGTGGTCGTCGTCGCCGACACGGTCAAGCCGACGTCGGCCGAGGCCGTGGCGGAACTGAAGGCGCTCGGGCTCCGCCCTGTCCTGCTGACCGGCGACAACACCGGTTCCGCGAAGGCCGTCGCCGCCGAGGTGGGGATCGACGAGGTGGTCGCGGAGGTCCTGCCCGCGGACAAGGTCGACGTCGTCGAACGGCTGCAGGCCGAAGGACGCGTGGTCGCCATGGTCGGCGACGGCGTCAACGACGCGGCCGCGCTCGCACAGGCCGACCTCGGTCTCTCGATGGGGACCGGGACGGATGCCGCGATCGAGGCCGGTGACCTCACCCTGGTGCGCGGCGACCTGCGCGCGGCCGCGGACGCCATCCGGCTCGCGCGCCGCACCCTCGCCACGATCAAGGGCAACCTGTTCTGGGCGTTCGCCTACAACGTCGCCGCGCTGCCGCTGGCCGCGCTCGGCCTGCTCAACCCCATGATCGCGGGGGCCGCGATGGCGTTCTCCTCGGTGTTCGTCGTCACCAACAGCCTGCGGCTGCGACGCTTCAGGACCGGACCAGCCGGGCGATGGCGTCGGACGCCTCCCGGACCTTGAGGTCGGCCTCTTCACCGCCGGCGGCGGCGGCGTGGACCACGCAGGTGGCGAGGTGCTCGTCCAGCAGTTCGAGGGAGAACGACTGCAGCGCCTTCGTGGCCGCGGACACCTGGGTCAGGATGTCGATGCAGTACTTGTCCTCTTCCACCATCCGCTGCAAGCCGCGGATCTGTCCTTCGATCCGGCGCAGGCGCTTGAGATAGGCCTCCCGCTCGGTGCCGTAGCCCGTCATTCCGCACCCGTTCTCTCGTCGTTCCCTGTCCTCGACCACTATACCCTCCCCACGTATATGCGTGGGTCGGCCGAATTCCAGGATGCCAGGATGTCGAGGACGATCCGGCGGCTCCGACTCCTGCGTGAGTGGCCGGGGCACCGGCCGCCGGACGACCAGGAGGAACACCGATGAAGTACATGATCATGATCACCATGAACCCCACCGCCTGGGACGCGCTCCCCGAGGAGGAGCGCAACGAGGTGGTCGCGCGCATCGACCCTTTCATGAAGAAGCTCACCGAGAGCGGCGAACTGCTGGGGACGCAGGCGCTGGCGGAACCGAAGGAGAGCACGGTGGTCCGGGTGCGTGACGGCGTCCCGGTGGTCACCGACGGCCCGTTCGCGGAGTCGAAGGAGTACCTGGCCGGCTTCTACCTGGTCGAATGCGACAGCAAGGAGCGCGCGATCGAGATCGCGGGCCAGATCCCGGACGCGCATATCAACGCGATGGAGATCCGGCCGGTCGTCTTTTCTTCAGGCGACCCCGCTTAGGTCGCGGCCGCTTCGGTGCCGGTGCGGGCTTCGGGCCTGCTCCGGCGCTGAACGGGCACTTCCGGTTTCGGTGTGGGGGACACGGCCAGCACCGAACCGGCCTCGGTGAGCAGCTCTCGGCAGCCGACCAGCTGTTTCAGTACGTCGTCGCGCAGGCGGAGGGCCACGTCGGCCTTCTGCCGCGCTTCGGCGACCAGGCGCTCGCTCTCCGCGGCGGCGTCGTCGAGCAATTGTTTCGCCCGGGCCTGCGCGGCCTCGTCCCGTGCTGCGAGCGCGCGCATCGCCTCCGCGCGGCGCAGCGACATGGCGAGCTCGAAGTCTTCGGCGACCCGCTTCCGTTCCGCCTCGGCCTTGGCGGCCTGCTCGGCGGCGCGGGCGGTGATGTCCTCGGCTTCTTCGCGGGTGAGTTCGAGCATCCGGCGCGAGCGCTCCTGCAACGCGTCCGGCGCGATCGGGACACGGCTGATCCGGTCGACCGTGGCCTTCAATTCGCGAATGTCCTCGCGCGCGCCGGTGAGTTCGGCGGCGAGAGCCTCTTCGCGGCGGAGAGCCTCGTCGCGTTCGGCTTCCACTCGTCGTAGTTCGGCTTCCACCTCGCGAACGAATTCCCGGACCTGCGCGCGATCGAAACCACGCCACGCCAGATCGAAGCCGGGCATCTCCATTGGTCACCTCCACAGTGGTCGATGTGTCGCCATTGGGCGCTTTCTCTTGCCACACGGGGCTTTCACCGACCAGTGTGCCTGAAGCCGCGGCGACACGCGCCACGGGTGGGTGGTCTTTGCGTTGAACGGTACGCGCAAGCGGGAAGAAGCGTGAAGCCGGCGAACCGGTGGGAGAATGGACGACCATCGCTTACCCCTACTGGAGGTGGCCGCGTGACGAGCAGCCGAATTCGGGTCCCTGGCTGGAATACGGCGACAGCGGCCGAAGGGTATCGGCAGGTCAGAGAGAACTTCGCGATCTTGCTCGCCGATCACGCCGGTGCCGCCGAGCGGGCCGTCCCTGCTTGTCCACAGTGGACCGTCCGGGAGCTGGTCGCGCATCTGGCCGAGATCTGCGATCGGGTGATCACCCGGTTCGGTGGCGAGGCCTGCCCGGTACCGGAGACGGCGTCGGCCGCCGAAGTGCTGAAACTCTGGCTCGAACGCGGCCCCGAGGCCGACACCCTCCTCGCCGCCGACGGCGACGGGAAGGGCCGCGGCGACATCATGGTGATGGACGCCTTCACCCACGAGCTCGATCTCCGGTACGCGCTCGGCGTTCCGCCGCCCGGGGCGCACGCCGCCTGGCTGCGGGGATTCGAAGTGCTCGTCCGCGGCCTCGGCGACTCGCTCGGCAGGCACGGACTGCCCGGCATGCGGATCGAGACCGAGGGCGCGACCTGGGTCGCGGGTACCGAGCCGGTCGCGGCGGTGCTTTCGGGTGCGCCCGTGGACCTGTACCGGTCGCTCGCCGGGCGCCGGAGCCCGGCCCAGATCGCCGCCATGGACTGGCTTGGCGATCCCGAGCCGTGGCTCCGGGCCTTCACCTGGGGGCCGTTCGCCCCGCCGGAGGAGGAGATCGAGCGGTGATCAGCCGGTCGGGGACATCGAGGACAGCGCCGCGGCCAGCGCGAGCACCACGGCGACGATCAGCACCTCGACCCCGACGCTGATCCGCAGTTTCCGCAGGTCGGCGGTCACCACACCGGCACCGCCGCGCCCGGAGATCCCGCGCCGCACGGCGTTGCGGCTCACGTTCGCCACCAGCAGCAGCGCGGTGAATCCGGCCAGCTTCGCCACGAAGAGGATGCCGTAGGCCGACGTCCAGAGCGCCTCGACCGACGGCACGAGCCGGAAGCCGAGGTAGGCGCCGCTGACCACCATGATCACGATCGACCGGGTGGCGATCGGGTGGAACCGCGCCAGCGCCGGTTCGGCTTCGGATGCCGAATACGTGCCGCGCAGGAGCACGGCCAGCTGGATCAGCCCGCCGACCCAGACGGCCATCGCGCCGAAATGCGCCAGATCGGCGCTGACCGAGAGGAACATGATCTTGTCGGCCACCGCGTGCCCGGTCGCGGAGAAGCTCAGCATCACGATGAACCCGGCGGCGATGCCGAGGTTCTCGTAGCGAGAGCGCAGCCGGTCCGGCAGGTCGCCCGCGAGCAGCCGTCGCACGATCACAGCGAGCGCGACGATCGCGGCCAGGCGCAGGAGCAGGAGCTTCCCGTACGCCACCCGCAGGGTCGCCTCGATCAGTGCCGGATCGAAGATCGCGCCCGCCCCGCGGCCCGCGACGTACGGACCTTGCAGCAGGAATCCGGCCACGGCCGTGACCCCGGAGACCCAGATGCCCGCGGTGATCAGCTTCCGCGCCGATGGATCGGTGCGGCCTTCCGGGCGGCAGACCAGCAGGAACACCAACCCGCCCAGCAGCGCGACACCACCGAAGGAGCCCCAGCGGAAGGTGGTGAACAGCGCGTCGGTCACCGGGTCGGTCCCGGTGGAGGCGGACACCGCGCCCGCCGACGTGATCAGGGGACCGGTGCCGATCACGAAGGCGATCGTGCCGCGCACCGGATGCGAATCCGTCGAGACGAAGGCGTACTCGACGAGGTAACTGCCGTCGGGAAGATCGGGCTCCAGTTCGACGGCGACCTCTTCGGCGACCTCGCCCGGCTGGAAGACCGGACCGGCCACCACGTCAGTGCCTTGCTGGTCGAGCACCTTGATCGAGTTCGGCTGGATGCCGATGTTCTCCGACAGGGTGAGCGAGACCCGGGCGGGGGCCGAGGTGAGCCGGGCGCCGTCGGCGGGGTTCGAGGAAAGGAGTTCGACGTGGGCCGAGGCCGGGGCCGCGGTGAGCACCGCGACCCCGAAACACGCCGCCAGCAACGCCAGTAGCGCGAAGAGCCTCCTGGTCACGACGCCGCGGTCGCCAGCTCACGCCGGCTTTCGGGCGAGCACGTGCACCCGGTCAGCTCCCGCTCGGCGGCGGGAGCCTTCCGGTGCACGATCATCGCGATGATCATCGGGATGGTGACGATCGTGTTGTAGAACAGGTGCAGTTCCACGCGCGGGATGAACAGCTGGATGATGCTGCTCGGCGCCGTGCCGCCGCCGAGCCGCCAGCCGGTCTGCGCCTGGATCAGCAGGAGCAGGTGTTCGATGTGGTGCCAGAACTGCAACCCGAGCGCGAGGTTCCACCACTGCCGCGAACGGCCGGCGAAACCTTTGCGCAGGGCGAACAGGAAGACCAGCATGACGATGGCGTAGCCGTAGTGCAGCCATTCGGAGCTGATCAGTTTCGGGAAGGGGATCCCGAGTACGCCGCGCGCGTCCGGGGTCTTCCAGCCGAGGGCGTAGATCTGGAACGCCTGCACCAGGTGTTCCGCCCAGTGGGCCACGACCACCACCGCGAAGGAGAGAAGAGCCGCGCGGTGGTATTTCCCGTTGAGCGCGGCGAGTAGACCCGGACGCGAATCGAGTGTGGCCATGAAGGGCTCCTATGACGAAAGACCGACCGGTGACGGATCCTGACGATAGCCCGCGATCCGGAGGTTTCCGTTACTCCGGATTGCTGATCCGACCTGCGGTATTACGCCGGATGGCTCAACGGACGACGATTCCTTCGGTCACTTTCGGAGCCGCGGGGATGTGGAACAGTTCCGCGAACAGTTCGAGGTATTCGAAGGCGCCTTCGAGGCGGATCTTGCCGGTTCGCGTCGCGTCGGCGGCGGTGAGGTCCCCGGTCAGGAGGTCCTTGATGAACGGGCCGAGCGGTTCGATGACCGCGTCGGCGCCGGGGTGCGCGCCCTCCGCGACCTTGAGCGCGCCGTCCTCGACGATCGCGTGCAGGATCATCTCGCCCGGGTAGCGCAGTTCGTAGGTGACCTGGACGCCCTTGGCCTTCTCGCTCCGGAAGGTCGTGTACAGCGAGAGGATCGCCGAGTCCAGGGTGAAGACGTCGTCGGCGGACGGCTGCCCGAGCGACCGAGCGCCCCAGAGGCCGAGGTCCAGCACGATCTGGTCGAGTTCGCTGCCGTACTCGGTGAGTTCGTAGACCACCGCGGCGTCGAGCTGGGGGAGCAGGCGGCGGCGGAGCACCCCGGACTGCTCGAGTTCGTTGAGCCGCGCGGACAGCGTGCTCGGCGGGATCTTGGGCAGGCCTGCCTGCAGCTCGGTGAACCGCTTCGGGCCGAGGACGAGGTCACGGACGATCAGCAGCGACCAGCGTTCGCCGATGATCTCCAGCGCCCTGGCCAGACCGCAGAACTGTCCATAGGTACGAATGCTCATCCGTCGATCCTCACTTTCGTTTCCGTTGCGGGGAGTGGTGTTCACGCGGGTTCACCCTCGGACAGCAGGCCGTGGTGCAGTACCTGCAGTTCGTCACAGGGTTCGACGCCGAGTTCGTGGTTGAGCCGGGTCCGCACCTGACGGTACGTGGCGAGCGCGTCGGAACGCCGCCCGCTGCGGCCGAGCACGCGGATCAGCTGCCCGTGCAGGGCCTCGTCCAGCGGGTTCGCGGCGACCAGGGACCGCAGTTCGCCGATCAGCTCGTGCCGCATCCCGGCCGCGATGTCCGCCTCGATCCGCAGGTGCAGCGTGCTGCGCCGCTGCTCGACCAGATCGACCGAGTACGCCGACAGCACTGGTCCACAGTGGACGTTCGCGAGCGGCGGGCCCGACCACAGGGCGAGCGCGGAACGGAAGGCCTTCGCCGCTTCGGCGTGCTCGCCTCGCAGTTGCAGCTCCCGGCCCCGCTGCTGCAGCTCCTGGAACTCGAAGACGTCCACCTGCTCGGGGGCGATCCCGAACACGTACCCCGGCGGTTTCGTCGCCAGCATGGTCTCCCCGTACGGGGCGAGCTCGTTCTCCTCGATGCACTTGCGAAGCTGGTAGACGTAGGTGTGCATGGTGGTGCGGACGCTGCGCGGCGGGTCGTCGGCCCACAGTTCCCGCACGATCGTGTCGATGGGGACGATCTTCCCCGGGCTCATCACCAGCATGGCGAGCACCTGCAACAGCTTCGGTGTCGTCGGCGCGTAGTCGATCCCGTCCCGCACGAGTTCGAGCGGGCCGAGGAGGGTGAAACGGAGGGGGCTTGCGGGCGCGACCGGAATCGGGTTGGGTGCCGAGCCGTGGTGCGTGTCCGCTACTCGTGATCCGGTGTACATCGCAAGCGCCCTCCAGCTCGATACGCGTCGAGACCTGATTCCCAGTACTTCGACAGTGGCAGAGCGGCCCGGCGCGGGCCAGTGAGCCGTCCACCAGCTGTCGCGTGCGTGCGTCCCGGAAGAACGTGGGTTTTTCATGTCCGAGGCGTGAATCGCGCACTGGCCGGGGTGGAGCCCGCCGAGCAGGATTCGAGAATCGAACCGACCTACTGGGGGTCTTCATGCGCGAGGCGTCTTCCACGACCGGCTCGATCAACGGCGCGCTGGGGTTCAAACGGCATCTACGCGCGGAGATCCGCGAGGGGAGCGGCGCCTACCTGTTCTCCGAACAAGGGGTCATCGCGATGCGCGGCGCGCAGGTCGCGTCGGTGGCTGCCCTGCTCGACGGCACCCGCGACCTGGACGGGCTCCTGGCCGCCCGCCCGGACGGAATGAGCGCCGAACAGGTCACCGGCGTGCTGGCCAGGCTGGTCGAGGCGGGTCTGGTCACCGTCCACGTCCCGGACGAGATCAGCGGGGACGAACGCGCGCTCGCGTACTGGGACGCGTGCGGTCTCGACGCCTCCGCGGTGGCCAGCCGTCAGAAGCCGGCGACGGCGAGCCTGACCGCGGTCGGCCGGGGCATCGACACGTCGCAGGTGGCGAGCGGGCTGGCCGCGAGCGGGATCGAAGTGGTCGGCACGGCGTCCGAACTGGCCATCGTGCTGTGCGACGACTATCTCGACCCGCGGCTGGCGGAGATCGACGCCGAGCACCGGCGTACCGGGCGGCCCTGGCTGCTGGCCCGGCCGTCGGGTGCGCAGGTGTGGATCGGCCCGATCATGCAGCCCGGCCGGTCCGGCTGCTGGCACTGCCTGACGAACCGGCTGTGGGGGCACCGGCACGCCGAGGCCTGCGTGCAGGAGGTCCTCGGGCACGACGGCCCCGCGTCGTTCCCGATGCCCGCCGTGCCGCCGCTGACCGCGGCCGCGTCGCACCTCATCTCCCTCGAAGCGTCCAAATGGCTGGCGGGACACCGCTATCCGGGGCAGCAGGCCGTGTGGATCCTGGACACGCTCGACCTCCAGGGGCGCCTGCACGAACTGCGGCGCCGCCCCCAATGCCCCGAATGCGGTGACGAGGGGATCGTCGCCGCGCGGACGGCCGAGCCGGTGGTGCTGCGGGAGGCCAAGAAGGCGACATCGGGCGGTGGCGGGCATCGGACCCTCACCCCGGTCGAGGTGCTCGACCGCTACGGCCACCTGGTCAGCCCGGTCACCGGGATCGTCAAGGAGATCTCCCGCGACCCCCGGGCGCCGGCGTTCGTGAACGCGTACCACTCCGGCAAGAACGTCGCGCGCCGCGTGCGCGGCGAGGCCGGGTTGCAGGCCGGGCTGCGCGGGGAGAACGGCGGCAAGGGCGCGAGCCCGATCGACGCCGAGGTCGGCGCGCTGTGCGAGGCGATCGAGCGGTACTCGGCGAACTACCAGGGCGACGAACTGCGGATCCGCGACACCTTCCGCGCGCTCGGCGAGGACGCCGTCCACCCGAACTCGTGCATGCTCTTCGACGAGCGTCAATACGAGGGCCGCGCCGAGTGGAACGCCCTGCACGCCGACTTCCAGTACGTCCCGGAACGGTTCGACACCGAGGCCGCCATCGACTGGACGCCGCTGTGGTCGCTCACGCGGCAGCGCCGCAAGCTGATGCCGGCCGCGTACCTCTATTACGGGGTGCCGTGGGAATGCGGGCTCACCGGGATGCGCGCGGACTCCAACGGTTGCGCGGCCGGAAGCAGTATCGAGGACGCGATCCTGCAGGGACTGCTCGAACTCGTCGAACGCGACGCCGTCGCGCTGTGGTGGTACAACCGGCTTCCCGTTCCCGGCGTGGACATCGCTTCGTTCGACGACCCGTGGGCCGAGGAGATGGTCGGCCAGTACGCGCGCGCCGGCCGGGAACTGTGGATCCTCGACCTGACGGCGGACCTCGGTGTCCCGGTGATGGTCGCGCTTTCCAGGAGTATCGTCGGGCCCCGCGAAAACGTCATGATGGGTTTCGGCGCCCACCTGGATCCCAGGACGGCGCTGCGGCGGGCGGTCAGCGAGCTCAACCAGTTGATCCCGGCGGTGCTCGCGAACGACGTCGAACTCGACGACCCCGACGCGGCACGATGGCTCCGGTACGCGACGGTCGCGAACCAGCCGTATCTGCTGCCGGCGCCCGGCCGATCGGCGAAACGGGCCGCGGACTTCAAGTTCGTCCGTCGTCCCGACGTCCGTGACGACGTGGAGTGCTTGGTACGGAGGCTTTCCGTGCTGGGAATGGAGACGCTGGTGCTGGACCAGACGAGGCCCGACATCGATCTCCCGGTGGTCCGGGTGGTCGTTCCGGGGCTGCGTCCGTTCTGGAGCCGCTTCGCCCCCGGACGGCTGTTCGACGTACCGGTACGCCTGGGCAGGCTCGCCGAACCGACTCCCTACGAGCGGTTGAATCCCTTCCCCATGTTCTTGTAGATCAAGCTGGAGCAACAGTTGACGACAGATCCCCTCGGCGGTGTGGCCGAAACGATCCCCCTGTGGTCGCTCACCGACGACAGCCTCGTCGAAATCAGTGAGGACGGCTCACTGGTGGTCGTCACGCGCTGGGGTGAGCACGAATTCCCGCACGCGGAACCGCTGGTGGTGGAATCGTTGCGGCGGATGGCCTTGGGGCCGGTGTCGCTGGCGAACGTGACGTCGTCATGGGAGCCCGTCGAACGGGAACCCGATCTCGAAGGCGAACTGAGCTGGACGGCCGAGGGCGCCGACGCGCTGCGGCAGGTGCTCAAGGAACTCGGCGGCTCCGTGGTGCGCTCGCTGGGTCTCGCCGACGGCCGCGGACCGCTGCTGTCGGTGATCCCGGTCGTGCTCGCGCCGGTGTTCGCACCGGTGGCGATCCCCGCCACGCGCCCGATCCGGTTGTCCCGCTTCAGTTCCCTGCGTTCCGACGCCGACGGAATGGGGTTGGAGTCGCCCTCCGCGCGTTATCGCGTGGTGCTGTCCCAGCCGTGGGCGGTGCACGTCGCGGCGACCCTCGCGACGGCGAAGTCGGTGGGGGAGATCGTGACCACGACCGGGATCGATCGCGGCGTGGTGGGCGCGATCGTGTCCTATCTGGTCGCCGCGGGGGTCGTCCAGGCCGCCGGGGAGAACGGCAGGTTCGCCGAGGACGACGATCCCGAACTGGGCGTGTGGTCTCCGGACGAGTTGTCGTTCCACACCACGAGCCGCACCTGGCGGCCCGGCGGCCCGGCCGATCTCGCCGGGCTCGGGAATCCGCCGGTGGTCAAGGCTCCCACCGGTGAAGGCCCGAGCTACTCGTTGTTCCGGCCGGATCTGGCCGAGCGCGCGGAAACCGATCCGACGCTGACGGCGTTGCTGGAGAACGACCACAGCTGCCCGGAGTTCACCGAAAGCGTGTTGTCGGCCGAGCAGATCGGCGAATTCCTGTTCCGTGGCGCGAGAATCCGGTCGATCGGGCCCGCGCATCTTCCGAACGGGCCCGCGCACAGCGCCTCGCAGCGCCCGTATTTCAGCGTCGCCTGCCTGTACGAACTCGAGCTGTACGTGTCGGTGAACCGCTGTTCGGGGCTGGACCGCGGAATCTACCACTACGATCCGCTCGACCACCGGCTCAGCCTGGTCAACGACGACGTGGCCGATCTCGACGAGATGCTCGACATCGCGATGATCGGCGGTGGCAACCACCGGCGGCCCTCGGCGCTGATCACCGTCACCGCGCGGATGCCGCGGATGGCGTCCGTGCTCGGCGGTGGCGCGTACGCCACGACGCTGGCGCATGTCGGCGCGTTGCAGCAGACGCTCTACCTTGTCGCCCGCGCCATGGGGCTGGCCGCGCACGCCGTCCCGGTGGACGCCGGCGACCGCGTCGACCGAGCGCTCAAACTCGACTGGCCCGCCGAGGTGGGCGTCGGTGAATGCGTGCTCGATCTTCCGGTGGACGCCGTGGGGGAGTGAACGGCGAGGTGGTCGTGAGTGGCGTTTCGGGTTAGAACCCGAAACGCCACTCACGACCGTCCGCCGATCGCGCAAGTTCGGACAAGACCGCAGGACCCATCTCGATCGCTCGTCGAGCCCGCTGAAATCACCGACGCGTTAGCTGGCGTACAGAGAAAAGCGACAGCGAATCCGAGGTTGGTCTGATGCAGCTACGAACAGTCGCCATGGCGGCGAACGAGAAAGGCGTCACCGAACCCGGTCGGCACCCTGAGCCGGCGTCTCCCTTGCAACCCGCGGTGCTGCAGGCCATCTCCGCGATGCACGCGAGGTATTTCGACCCGATCACCTTGAGCGACCTGGCACAGGAAGTCTTCGTCAGCCCGTTCCATTTCTCGCGGATCTTCGCGAAGGCGACCGGGGTCACCCCCGGCCGCTACCTCACCGCGATCCGGCTCTTCGAAGCGAAACGACTGCTGCTGACGACATCGCTGACGGTGTCGGACATCGTGTGCAGCGTCGGCTACAGCAGTGTCGGCACGTTCACGAGCCGCTTCACCCGTGCGGTCGGGATGACCCCGACCCAGTACCGCGATCCCGAGGTCGGCGAGCTGCTGGTGGCGATGGCGCCGCACTTCCAGCGGCTGCCGACCCTGGAAGCGTTGCACAGCGCCGGAATGGGCAGCCCCACGATGCGAACCGGTACCGGCACGATCAGCGTGCGGGTCGAGACCCCGCGCGGGGCAGGCCCGGCGACCGTCCTCATCGGACTGTTCGCCGAGTCGATCCCGCAGTGCGGCCCGGTCGCCTTCGGTGGCAGGGCGAACGTCCTGTCCGCGGACATCGAGATCCAGAACGTCCCCGAGGGCCGGTGGACCGTCATCGGGGTGGCCGAGCACGCCGCCGGGACCGCGGCGTCGTCGTTCTCCGTCGGCACCCTGCCCGGCCGCGTCGACATCACCCGGTACGGCATGGTGCACCTCCGGATGCCGATGCGGGCACCGTCGCCGACCGACGCGCCGATGGCGATCACCCTCGCCGACGGCCCGGCGCCTGCCGGGAACCGGATGGTCGCGCCGGCGCCCGGCTACCTGCGCGCGGTGGCCTGACCGAAAGTCGTTCCCGCGTTCTCCCGGTCTCGCAAACCGGGAGAACGCGGACGCAACCGTGGAGTAGCTGGGCTATCGCCACGCATGTGACGCTTTAACCGATCCGGAATTCGAATCCACCCGATAGGGGGAGAGTGCGTTGGGCAATGGTTGGCGCACGATCAGACGCCGCATGATCACGCCGGACGTCTCCGAGACGTCACTGGACAAGCGCGGTTTCCACAAGAAGAGCCCGGCCGCTCAAGAATTGCTGGAGACCGTCGGTGAGAAATTCCTGCTCGGCTACGCGCACGCGGTCGAAGCGCGGTCCGTCGGGCAGGCGGAAGAATGGCTCGAGCGTATTCCGGTGAAATACCGCGGCTTCGCCTACGAAGGCGCGGGAATGGGTTACGGAATGCTGGACGGGCTGCCCGGCGGCGGCCGCCGCCACATCGAGGGATTCCTCGACGGGCCCGGTGAGAAGCACGACTACATCATCTACGTCGGCGTCGGCTGGGCGATGGCGCGGCTGCCGCGCTTCCGCTGGCCCTCCGCCGACGACTTCGACCCGTTGCTGCGCTGGCTGGTGCTCGACGGCTACGGCTTCCACCAAGCGTACTTCAAGACGGCGAAGTACATCGACGGGCAGTACCAGGACCCCGGCTTCTCCTGGCCGCCCGGCAACGACGGGTACGCGCTGCGCGCGATCGACCAGGGGATCGGGCGGGCGCTGTGGTTCATCTGCGGTACCGACGTCGATCTGGTCGCCGACGCGATCGCGCGCTTCCCGGAGCGGCGCCACGGAGACCTCTACGCCGGAGTCGGGCTCGCCTCGACCTACGCCTGCGGGGTCACCTCCGACGAACTGCTGAAACTGGCCGAGTTCGCCGGTGAGCACCGCGGGAATCTCGCCCAGGGCAGCGCTTTCGCCGCCGAAGCCCGCGTCCGCGCCGGGCTGCTGATCCCCGAGACCGAGGTCGCCACGCAGGCGATCTGCGGGCTGCCGGCCGAGCGGGCCGCGGCCATCACCCAGGAGGTGCGCCCCGCGACCGTGGTCGACGGCGAACTCCCGGCTTTCGAAACCTGGCGACAGCGCATCGCCGAAGCGATTCTTTCTGGAGGTGCAGGGAAATGACCGCGACCTTGGGCTGGCTCCGCAAGCAGCTTGCGGGCATCGTGGCCTTGGTGCTGATGGCGGGTCTGTTCGTGGTGGCCCAGCTGCCTACGGTCTCGACCGCCGAGGCCGACACGATGGCCTCGAAGTACGCGTTCGAACCACTCACGATCGCCTTGCCGGAAGCGGCGAAGAGCCAGTCGATCCGGACGGTGAACAAGGACTACGAGCACATCCGGGCCTGGATCTCGTCGGTCGGCGCCGCGATCGCGGTCAACGACCTCGACGGCGACAAGCTCGCGAACGACCTGTGCTTCGTCGACCCGCGCAGCGACCAGGTCGTCATCACGCCGACGCCGGGCAAGGGCGGCGACCGCTACGCGCCGTTCGCGCTCGACGCGGCGCCGCTGCCGATGGGCAAGTACATCGCGCCCATGGGCTGTGTGCCCGCGGACTACAACGAGGACGGCCGGGTCGACCTGCTGGCCTACTACTGGGGCCGCACCCCGATCCTGTTCCTCTCGAAGCCGGACGCCACGAAGCTGGAGCCGAAGGCCTACGAGCCGGTGGAACTGGTGCCGGGCAACAACTCCAAGAACGGCGAGTACTCCGGTCCACTGTGGAACACCAACGCCGCTTCGGTCGGTGACTTCGACGGCGACGGCCACCAGGACATCTTCATCGGCAACTATTTCCCCGACAGCGCGGTGCTGGACGACCGTGTCCAGGGCGGGGTCGAGATGAACAAGTCGATGTCGCACGCGGACAACGCGGGTGGCAAGTACATCCTGCGGTTCACCGGCGCCACCCAGGGCGCGAAGCCGACCGCGTCGTTCGCCCTCGACGACAAGGCCATCCCGGCCGACGCCCAGGGCGGCTGGTCGCTGGCGGCCAGCGCGACCGACGTCGACGGGGACAACCTGCCGGAGCTCTACATCGGCAACGACTTCGGCCACGACCGCCTGCTGTACAACAAGTCCCGCCCCGGGCACGTCGAGTTCGCCGAGGTGAAGGGCGTCCGCGGGCCCAACGAGCCGAAGTCCAAGGTGCTCGGCAACGACTCCTTCAAGGGCATGGGCGTCGACTTCGCCGACCTCGACCACGACGGTCTCTACGACCTGTACGTCAGCAACATCACGACGTCCTGGGGCATCGAGGAAAGCCACTTCCAGTTCATGAACATCGCCAAGGACACCGCGGATCTGCGCGGCCGTCTGCAGGGCGGCGAGGCGCCGTGGGTCGACCGCAGCGCGCAGGCGGGCACCGCGTGGTCCGGCTGGGGCTGGGACGTCAAGATCGCCGACTACAACAACAGCGGCGAATCGGTGATCACGCAGGCGACCGGGTTCGTCAAGGGCGACGTCAACCGCTGGCCGCAGCTGCAGGAACTGGCGACCTCGAACGACGAACTGCTGAAGCACCCGTCCTTCTGGCCGAACATGGTGGCCGGTGACGACGTCGGCGGCGACCACACCCTGCACTTCTGGGCCAAGAGCGCCGACGGCCGCTACACCGACCTCGCCCCGCGCCTCGGGCTCGCGGTCCCGGTGCCCACCCGCGGTATCGCCACCGGTGACGCCGAGGGCGACGGCAAGCTCGACTTCGCCGTGGCCCGCCAGTGGGAGCAGCCGATCTTCTACCGCAACGTCAGCCCCGACTCCGGGTCGTACCTGAACCTGAAGCTGGTGCACGACAAGGCTTCGGCGGATGGTCCGCTCCAGGCGGCGGGCACCGCGGCGATCGGCGCGCAGGTCACCGTCATCACCCCCGACGGCAAGAAGTACATGGACCGGGTCGACGGCGGCAGCGGCCACTCCGGCAAGCGCAGCCACGAGATCCAGATCGGACTCGGCAAGGTCACCGGGCCGGTGAAGGTCTGCCTGCAGTGGCGCGACCTGACCGGGCAGATCCGCACGCAGGAAGTCCAGCTGACCCCGGGCAGCCACACCTTCCAGCTCGGCGCTCAGGCTAAGGAGAAATGACCGTCATGGCTGAGCAGACACTCACGGCACCGAAGAGCAACAAGACGATCACGGCGCTTCGCCGGTTCGCGATCTCGATCACGATCTTCAACATCATCGGCTACACCGTGCTCGGTTTCGAGCAGCCCTACACCTATCCGTTCATCGCGCTGGCCACGGCGTACGCCACGGAGATCCTGCTGGAGATCATCGGCGCCCGGGCACAGGGCCGGGGCGTCCGCTTCCGCGGCAACGGTTTCAAGGGACTCGTGGAGTTCCTGTTCCCGGCGCACATCACCGGTCTCGCGCTGAACATGCTCACCTACGTCAACGACCAGGTGCTGGTCATGATGTTCGGCGTGGTGGTCGCCGTCGGCGCCAAGTGGGTCCTGCAGGCCCCGGTGCGGGGCCGGCTGCGGCACTACATGAACCCGTCGAACTTCGGCATCACGATCATCCTTCTGGTGTTCCCCTGGGCGAGCATCGCGCCGCCGTATCACTTCACCGAGCAGGTCGACTCCTGGGTCGGCTGGCTGATCGTCGGCATCATCATCGTCTCGGGCACCGTGCTCAACGCGATGCTGACGCAGCGGATGTGGCTGATCGGCGCGTGGCTGATCACCTTCGCCCTCCAGGCGATCATCCGTGGGTGGATGTTCGACACCGCGATCCCCGGCGCGCTCGGGATGATGACCGGGGTGGCGTTCGTGCTCTACACGAACTACATGGTCACCGACCCGGGCACGACACCGTCGAAGCCCGCGTCGCAGGTCCTGTTCGGTTCGGGTGTGGCGCTGGCGTACGGGTTCTTCATGGTCGTGCACGTGGCGTATGGCCTGTTCCTCGCCACCGCGCTCGTCTGCCTCATCCGCGGCGCGTTCCTGTGGGGCCTGCACTTCTCCAAGAAGGCCACCGAGAAGTGGGAGGCCGAGCAGGCGAAGTCGGCCGAGGTCACCTCACTGCCCAAGCCGGCCGAGAAGCCGGAGACGGAAACCGGGGCCGTGGCGGCATGACCTCCGGTGCGGAAACCAGCCGGGCGGCGCGTCTCGCGCCGCCCGGCCCGCCGCGCCGGGCGACCTTCGGTCTGCTGAAGAAGCTCTTCACCGACCGGCTGGCGCTCATGTCGGATTCGGCCCAGGTGCACGGGGACGTCGTCCGGATCGCGATCGGTCCCAAGACGATGTACCTGGTGAACCACCCCGATCTGGCGAAACACGTGCTCGCGGACAACGCGGCCAACTACCACAAGGGAATCGGCCTCCAGGAGGCAAGGCGGGCGCTCGGCGACGGGCTGCTCACCAGTGACGGCGACGTCTGGAAGAAGCAGCGCCGGACCATCCAGCCGGTGTTCCAGCCCAAGCGGATCGCGCGGCAGGCCTCGGTCGTCGCGAACGAGGTCGAAGGCCTCGTGAAACGCTTGCGGGACACCGAAGGACCGGTGGAGATCCTGCACGAGATGACCGGGCTGACCCTCGGTGTGCTCGGCAAGACGCTGCTCGACGCGGACCTCGGCGGCTTCACGTCGCTGGGGCATTCGTTCGAAGCCGTGCAGGACCAGGCGATGTTCGAAGCCGTGACGCTGAGCATGGTCCCGCAGTGGGCCCCGCTGAAGAAGCAACTGCGGTTCCGGGAATCGCGGGCGGACCTCCGCCGGATCGCCGACGAACTCGTCGAGCAGCGGCTGGCCAACCCCGTCGAGAACGGCGAGGACGTGCTCTCGCGCCTCATCGCGACCGACGGGACCCGCGAGCAGATGCGGGACGAGCTGATCACGCTGCTGCTGGCCGGGCACGAGACGACGGCGAGCACGCTCGGCTGGGCGTTCCACTTGCTCGACGAACACCCCGACGTCTTGGCGAAACTGCGTGCCGAGGCCGACGCGGTACTGGGCGACCAGCTGCCGACCCACGACGACCTGCACCGGTTGCCGTACACGGCGAGGGTCGTGGAAGAGGTCATGCGGCTGTATCCGCCGGTATGGCTGCTGCCGCGGGTGGCGCAGGCCGACGACGAGATCGGCGGCTATCACGTCCCCGCCGGATCCGACGTCGTCGTCGTGCCCTACACGCTGCACCGGCACCCGGAGTTCTGGCCGGAGCCCGAGAGGTTCGACCCGGACCGGTTCGATCCGGACCGGCCGAGCGGACGGCCCCGGTACGCCTACATCCCGTTCGGCGCCGGGCCGCGATTCTGCATCGGCAACAGCCTCGGCGTGATGGAGGCCGTCTTCGTGCTGACGATGGTCCTGCGCGACCTCGAACTCAGGAAGCTCCCCGGCTACGACGTGGTCCCCGAGGCGATGCTGTCGCTGCGGGTGCGGGGCGGGCTGCCGATGACCGTGCACACCAGGAACAGGAGGTAGGTTCCGTGGATTCGGACGAACAGGTCAAGGTGTCCACTTTGGAGGCCTACGCGGACACGATCGTGCCGGGGGAGAAGCGGTTCCCCGGCGACCACGCGATCGCCGGCGCGTCGAAGGGGCCGGGCGCGGTCGTGGCGGGCGCGCTCGAACTGCTGCACACCGACGCGACCGGGGTGACCGTCGGGCTGCCGTATCTGGCGCAGTCCCTCAACGAACACGCGAAGGGCTACGCCAAGGAGCACGACCTCACCCTCGACGAGTCGCTGCCGCCGTTCGTCGCGCTGTCCTTCGAGCACCGGACCGCGCTCGTGCGGTCGCTGACCGCGCCCGGGCATCCGGAGAAGGACGGCTGGGTGAGCCTCGCCCTGTTCTGCAACATGTCCTTCGATAGCGCCGCGCACAAGCACACCGCCGAAGCCATCGCCGAAGGGCACCCCGGCCTGCTGGCGATGGGCTACACCGCGCCGGACGAAGACGGGCTGTGGCGGTTCCCGAAGTTCTCCTATCGCCGCGAGCTGGCGCGGCTCCACCCCGACACGACACCTTCCGGGAGCCCCGCATGACTGCCTACGACAAGACCGACGTCGTCATCGTCGGCAGCGGGTTCGGTGGCTCCATCCCCGCCTACCACTTGGCCGCGGGCGGGGCGAAGGTCACCGTGCTGGAACGCGGGCCGTGGCTGGAGACGAAGGACTTCGAGCACGACTATCTGCTCGGCTCGTCCTACACCCGGGCCTTCGATTTCGTCGTCGGCGACGGGATGAGCGTGCTCGGCGGGAACTGCGTCGGCGGCGGTAGCGTGGTGTACTTCGCCGCGATGCCGCGTGCGCCGAAGTTCGTGTTCGAGCGCCACGGCAGCATCGGCCGCCGCATGTGGCCTTCGGCGATCACGCGGGACACACTGGAGCCTTGGTACGACCGGGTTTCGGAATCGCTTCCGGTGTCCAAACAGGACTGGAACGACGTCTCGTACGCGGGTGGCCTGTGGGCGGCGTTCTGCGACCACTCCGGCCGGACCGCCAACCCGGCGCCGGTCGCGGTGGACAACGACCGGTGCGTGAACTGCAACTTCATGATGGCGGGCTGCCGGTTCGACGCGAAACGCTCGCTGCTGACCAACTACCTGCCCGCCGCGCTCGCGCACGGCGCGAAGATCCGGCCGCTGCACGAGGTCCAGCGGATCGAGCGGATCGACGGCGGCGACTATCGCGTGCACTTCAACGTCGTCGACGACGAGGACTACCGCCTCCAGTCCGGCAGCGGGACGATCGACGCGAAGATCGTCATCATCGCCGCGGGCGCCGGCGCCACCCCGGTGATCCTGCAGCGTTCGGAGGCGGCGCTGGGCACCATGCCGCACGGGGTCGGCCGGTACTTCTCGGGCAACGGTGAGCGGCTCAACACCGCGATCATCAACGAGGAGCGGGTCCGCGAGGTGCTCGGACTGTCCCGTGAGGACGGGAAGGTCTACGAGGCCAACCACATCGGCAAGGGCCCGACCGTGGCGAACTGGGACAAGCTCGACGGTTCACTGCCGGAGTACGAGCGGTACTCGCTGGAGCAGCTGTACTTCCCGCCGGGGCTCGGCACGATCCTGGCGCAGGTGCCCGATGGGGACGAACCTCGCTGGTTCGGGGCACAGAAGAAGGAGATCCTCAAGAAGTGGGCCTCCTGGCTGACCATCTTCCTGATGACCGAGGACGACAACGAGGGTGTCTTCGGCGCGCCGCCGCCCACCGGCAACGCCTACCGCATCTCGCAGCAGATGCTCGGCCGCGGTCCGCTGAAGTACGACCCGACGCCGAACACCCGGCACGGCTGGGCGCTGGCCGACGCGGAGTGCAAGGAGATCCTCGAAAAGGACGGCCTGGCGAAGGTGGCGCCGTGGACCAACGACGTCGTCGGCGCGTACACCGTGCACCCGCTGGCGTCGTGCCGGATCGGTGACGACCCGGCGACCTCGGCACTGCACCCGAACCACGAACTCCGCGATCATCCCGGGATCTTCGTGACCGACAGCGCTTCCGTGCCGGGCGCGCTGACGGTGAACCCGGCGATGACGATCGCGGCGCTGGCCGAGCGTTCGGTGCCGGGTATCGTGCGGGCGCTCCAGGCTCGCGGCGTCGATGTCACCTACGGCGCTCCCGCCCCGGACGGCTCCATCACCGGGCGGCGCGCTGTCAGCAAGCTGTCGCTGGTCGCCGGGAACTGATCATGGCGCCTGCGCTGGTGAAACTCGCGCTGAGGCGTGCGTTACGCGAAGTCCGGTACGTCCGGCCGGTGTCCTTCGGCCGGGCGACCGGACTCGTGCGCGACGTCTACGGCCGGCTGGAACGCGACTTCGGCATGCTGGCCCCGCCGGTGGCACTGCATTCGCCGTCGCCGGACGTGCTCGCGGCGAGCTGGGTGATGCTGCGGGAGTCGTTGGTGGCGGCCGGGGAGACAAGCCGGGCGGACCGGGAGATCGTCGCGACCCTGGTGTCGCAAGAGAACTCGTGTCCGTACTGTGTCGAGGTCCACGGGATGGCACTGGACTCGCTCGGGCGCTCTTCGGAGGCGTCGGCGATCGCTTCGGGGCGGCCTGTGGCGGACCCACGCGCGGGGATCCTTTCGCCGGGTGCCCGTGCGGAGCTGACCGCGGTCGCGTTCGCGTTCCACTACCTGAACCGGGTGGTGAGCGTGTTCCTCGGGCCGTCGCCGTTACCTTCGTCCGTGCCGGATTCGGCGCGTGCCAAGGCCAAAGCGGTTCTGGTGCGGTTCCTTCGTCCGGTGGAGGATGCTTCGCCGGGGGAGTCGCTGGAGCTGCTGCCCCCGGGGTCGGGGGATTTCGGTTGGGCCGCGGGTAATCCTGTGGTCGCGGATGCCTTCTCCCGCGCTTCGTCGGTGTTCGCCGCATTGGCGGTGCCTTCGGCCGTTCGGGAGGTCGTCGAGCGAGAACTGTCTACTTGGGACGGTTTGCCGCCTGGGCTGAGCCGGTCCTGGGTGGATGCCTTCGACGATCCCGGGGTCCGGTTGGCGTTGGTGGTCGCGAAGGCGCCTTACCAGGTCGACGACGCCCTGGTCGCGGCCGCCGGACTGGGTGATCGAGAGCTGGTCGAGCTGGTGGGGTGGGCGGGTTTCACGGCCGCCGCTCGTGCTGTTTCGGTCGCTTCGCCGCGTGGTCGGTGAGGCCGCGCGGCCGGTGTCGTGTCGCGAAAGCCACTTTCGGGACGTCTGATGTCCCGAAAGTGGCTTTCGCGACGTCGTGGGCTTCGGGTCCGGCGCCGGGCCCGCCTCCCTCACTGTGTGGATTTCGGTGTGTTGGATGACTCGAAATCCACCCAGCCCGGTGAGGCCGTCCCTGTCACGACCGGTGTGTGGAAATAGGGGCACTCAACGTCCATATTTCCACGCGCCCCACAATGGAACGCCCTTTGTCGCTCGCGACCCGGTCGAGAAGTGCTCGAATCTGGCGCCTCGGTCACGGCTTTTGTCCCGTGTGGACAGCCGAGGACGCACCGATGCCGCCGGATGACGGCCCACCTTCAACAACCAGAGAGAAGACTTCGCACCCGCCGCCGGTTCATGCTTGACCGGACTGCGCGAACGGACGGTGGCCGCGTTTCTGGGGACAGAGCCCGGCGCCGGGACCGGATTCCGTGACTTGAGTGTTGAGAGCTAGGGGAGTGCGGTGGCATGAGCGTTGAGCGGATTTCGATTGTCGGTATCGGTCTCCGATACCCGGACGCCGGTTCCCCGGAAGAACTGTGGGAGAACGTCCTCGCCGGCCGCAGGGCGTTCCGGAGACTGCCCGACGAGCGGATGAACCGCGAGGACTACTACTCGCCCGACCCCAAGGCGCCGGACCGTTTCTACGCCCAGAAGGCCGCGGTCCTCCGCGACTGGGAATTCGACCGGATCAAGTACAAGGTCGCGGGCAGCACGTTCCGTTCGACCGACACCACGCACTGGCTGGCGCTCGACGTCGCCGCGCAGGCGCTGGCGGACGCGGGGTTCCCCGAGGGCGAAGGGCTGCCGCGGGCCGCCACGGGCGTCGTGATCGGCAACAGCCTCACCGGTGAGTTCTCCCGCGCCAACATCATGCGGTTGCGCTGGCCGTACGTGCGCCGCACGGTCGCGGCGGCGCTGGCCGAGCGCGGCTGGGCCGAGAGTGACACCGCCGAATTCCTCCACGATCTCGAGGCGCAGTACAAGGCCCCGTTCCCCGCGATCGACGAGGACACGCTCGCGGGCGGGCTGGCGAACACGATCGCCGGCCGCGTCTGCAACTTCTTCGACTTCGGCGGCGGCGGGTTCACCGTGGACGGCGCCTGCTCGTCTTCGCTGCTTTCGGTGGTCACGGCGGCGAACGCGCTTTCCGAGGGCGACCTCGACGTCGCCATCGCGGGCGGTGTCGACTTGTCGATCGACCCGTTCGAGGTGATCGGTTTCGCCAAGACCGGCGCGCTCGCCAAGCGGGAGATGAAGGTCTACGACGCCGATTCCAACGGTTTCTGGCCCGGCGAGGGTTCCGGCATGCTCGTGCTGATGCGCGAGGACGACGCGATCGCGCAGGGCAAGCGGATCTACGCCAGCATCGGCGGCTGGGGTGTCTCTTCCGACGGCAAGGGCGGAATCACCCGTCCGGAGGCCTCGGGTCACCGTCTCGCGCTTCAGCGGGCGTACGAGAAGGCCGGCTACGGCGTCGAAACCGTTTCCTACTTCGAGGGCCACGGCACCGGGACCGCGCTGGGCGACGCCACCGAGATCGAGGCGCTCTCCACCGCCCGCCGCGACGCCGACCCGCTCGCCGACCGCGCCGCGCTGAGCACGATCAAGGGCAACATCGGCCACACCAAGGCCGCGGCCGGTGTCGCCGGGCTGATCAAGGCGACGCTGGCGGTGTACCACCAGGTCATCCCGCCGGCGACCGGCCACTACGAGCCGCACGAGTCGCTGGTCGGCGACTCCGCGCGGATGTACGTCCCGACCGAGGCCGGGCTGTGGCCCGCGGACCACCCGGTCCGCGCGGGTGTCTCCGCGATGGGCTTCGGCGGCATCAACTCGCACGTCACCGTCACCGAGGCGCCAGGCGCGGCCCGGCGCAAGGAACTCGACGAGCGCACCCGTTCGCTGGTCGCCGGACGGCAGGACAGCGAACTGCTGCTCCTCGACGCCGACGACGCCGCGTCGCTGCGCGGCAGGCTGACCGGTCTGCTGGAAGTCGTGCCGAAGCTCTCGCTGGCGGAGCTCGCGGACCTCGCGGCCACGCTTTCCGCGGAACTGTCCGGGAAACCGGTCCGCGCCGCGATCGTCGCGACCAATCCCGAGGACGCCGAGCGCAAGCTGGCCAAGCTGCTCGACCTCCTCGGCGAGGGAGAGCCGGAAGTCTTCTCCACCGGCGACGGCATCTTCGCGGGCTCCCGCGGCAAGGACCCGAAGATCGGTTTCCTGTTCCCCGGCCAGGGTTCCGGACGCGGCACGGTCGGCGCGCTACGCAAGCGCTTCGCTCACGCCGACGACATCTATCGCGCGGCCGCCCTTTCGACCGGCGCCGACCAGGTCGCCACCGAGGTCGCGCAACCGCGTATCGTCACCGGTTCGCTCGCCGGGCTCCGCGTGCTGAAGAGCCTCGGCATCGAAGCACAGACGGTCGCCGGTCACAGCCTCGGTGAACTCACCGCCCTGCACTGGGGCGGCGCGCTCACCGAACGCGAAGTCCTCAAGCTGGCCAAGATCCGCGGCAAGGTGATGGCGACCGCGAGCGACGGGAACGGCGCCATGGCGGGGATCGCCGCCGGCCCCGGGGTCGCCGAACGCTTCGCCGAGGGCGAGGACGTCGTCATCGCGGGCTACAACGCGCCCGAGCAGACCGTCCTTTCCGGACCGTCGGAGGCGATCGACCGGGTGGTCGCCCGTGCCCGCGCGGAGGGCGTCACCGCCACCCGCATCAACGTCTCGCACGCGTTCCACTCGCCGGCGGTCGTCCCGGCCGCCGAGGCGATGACCGAGGAGCTGGCCGCGTTCGACTTCGCCAGGCTCGATCGGCCCGTCGTCTCGACGGTGACCGGTGACGTCCTGCACGCCGCCGAGGACCTGCGCGATCTGCTCCGGGACCAGGTGGTCCTGCCGGTCCGCTTCCGCGAGGCGGCCGCGAAGGTCGCCGAGCGCAGCGACCTGGTGATCGAGGTCGGCCCCGGCCACGTGCTCACCGGCCTGGTCGGCGAGATCGCGCCCGGCACGCCGGTGCTCGCGATCGACACCGACAGCCCGAAGCTGGCCGCGCTGCTGAAGGTGGCGGGCGCCGCGTTCGCGTTCGGCGCCCCGCTGAACACCTCCGCGCTGTTCGACGGCCGGATCGTGCGGACGCTGCCGGTGGACGGGGAGTTCTCGTTCCTCACCAGCCCGTGTGAGGCCGCGCCGTCCATCGGTGCCGACCTGACCCGCGACCGCGTCGCCGACCCCGCCGAGGCCGCCGACGCCCCGGCCGGAACGGCTTCGGAAAGCGGTGGCAGCAGCACTCTCGACCTGCTGCGCAAGCTCGCTTCCGAGCGGGTCGAGCTGCCGCTCGAAGCGGTCACCGCCGACACGCATCCGCTCGACGACCTGCACCTTTCGTCGATCACGGTCGGCCAGCTCGTCAACGACGTGACCCGGGCGCTCGGCCGCCCGGCGCTGGAGGGCATGCCGAACTTCGCGACCGTCTGTCTCGGCGAACTCGCCGAGATGATCGACGAACTCGCCCAGACCGCCAAACCCGCCGACAACAACCAGGCCGAGGTCGCCGGCGTCGGACCGTGGGTCCGGCCGTTCGGGGTCGAATACGTCGTCGCTCCGAAGCCGTCGCCCGATCTCACGCCGGGGCTGTCCACCGCCGAGTGGACGGCGTTCGCGCCGGACGGCCATCCGCTGGCGGAGCCGCTGCGCGCGGCACTGGCCACCGCGGGCGTCGGCGACGGTGTCCTGCTCTGCCTGAACTCCGACAGCGGTTCCGGCGACGTCGGCCTGTTCCTCGACGCGGGCCGCGCCGTGCTGGCCGCGCCCAACGGCACGCGGTTCGTCGTGGTGCAGCACGGTCTCGGTGCCTCCGGTCTGGCGAAGACGCTGCGGCTGGAGGACCCGTCGGCCCGCACCACGATCGTCGATCTCGCCGACGTCGGCCCGGTCGACCCCGAGGCCGTCGAAGCCGCGGTTTCCACCGTGGTCGCCGAAGTGGCGGCGACCAACGACTTCAGCGAGGTCCGCTACGACGCCGCCGGGATCCGCACGGTGCCGAAGCTCGCCGCGCTGACCCCGGCCGAGGCCGACGGGACCCCGCTGGGGACCGAGGACGTCCTTCTCGTCACCGGTGGCGGCAAGGGCATCACCGCCGAGAGCGCGCTGGCGCTGGCCAAGGACTCCGGCGCGAAACTGGCGCTGCTCGGCCGGAGCGACCCGGCCGACGACGCCGAACTGTCGGAGAACCTCGGCCGGATGGCGGCGGCGGGCATCACCTACCGCTACGAACGCGCCGACGTCACCGACGCCCGTCAGGTGGCCGACGCGATCGGCCGCGTGCAGGCCGAGTTCGGCCCGGTCACCGCGGTACTGCACGGCGCGGGCCGCAACGAGCCCGCCGCGCTGTTCTCCTTGACCGAGGAGAGCTTCCGCAAGACGCTGGCCCCGAAGATCGGCGGCCTCAACGCCGTCCTCGACGCCGTCGACCAGGACAAGATCAAGCTGCTGGTGACCTTCGGCAGCATCATCGGGCGGGCGGGCCTGCGCGGTGAGGCGCACTACGCCACGGCCAACGACTGGATGACCGAACTGACCGTGCGGTTCGGCCAGGAGCACCCCCAGGCCAGGGCGATCGCCCTCGAATGGTCGGTCTGGTCGGGGACGGGCATGGGCGAAAAGCTCGGTGTCGTCAGCGCTTTGATGCGCGACGGCATCACCCCGATCCCGACCGAGGAGGGTATCGAGATCCTCCGCCAGGTCGTCGGCGATCCGACCGCCCCGTCGGTACTGGTCGTCTGCGGCCGGACCGGTGGTCTGGCCACCCTGCCGGTGGAGAAGCGCGAACTGCCGCTGACCCGCTTCGTCGACCGCGCCGTCGTGCACTACCCGGGCGTCGAGCTGATCACCGAGGCCGACCTGTCCGCGGGCAGCGACCCGTATCTGGCCGACCACCTGCTCGACGGTCAGCTGCTGTTCCCGGCGGTGATCGGCATGGAGGCGATGACCCAGGTCGCGAAGGCCGCCCTCGGCGCGGAAACGCTGCCGGCTCCGGTGCTCTCCGACGTCGAGTTCCTGCGCCCGATCATCGTCTCGCCGGGCGGGTCGACCACGATCCGGCTCGCCGCGCTGGCCAGGGACGCCGAAACGGTGGACGTGGTGCTGCGCAGCGGCGAGACCGGGTTCAGCGCCGACCACTTCCGGGCCCGGCTGAGCTTCTCCCGGCCGGATCCGCTCGGTGAGACCGTCGTCCGCGACGTCGCGCTGCCGCCCGTCCCGGTCGACCCGACCACCGAGCTGTACGGCACGGTTCTGTTCCAGGGCAAGCGGTTCCAGCGGGTCACCGGATACCGGCGGGCCAGCGCGCGGCACGCGGTCGCGGAGATCGCGACCGGCGCCGAGGTCGACTGGTTCGCGCCGTTCCTCCCGCAGGAGAAGCTGCTGGCCGACCCGGGCACCCGCGACGCGATGATGCACGCGATCCAGTGCTGTGTCCCGGACGCGACCCTGCTGCCGCAAGGGATCGAGCGGCTTTACCTCGCCGAACCCGGCGAGCAGGACCCGGAGTACGTGCTCCTCGACGCCCGCGAACGTTCGCAGGACGGCGACAGCTACCTCTACGACCTCGACGTCCGCAACCCCGACGGGAAGCTGGTCGAGCGGTGGGAAGGGCTGAAGCTGCGCGCGGTGCGCAAGCGTGACGGCGAAGGACCGTGGGTCCCGTCGATGCTCGGGTCCTATTTGGAGCGTTCCGTCGAACGGCTGCTCGGCTCGTCCCGTGCGATCGTCGTCGAACCGGACCCGGTGGGCGTCTCCGTGGAGACCACGCCGGAACGGCGGGCGCAGACGGCACTGGCCGCCGGCCGCGCCGTCGACGCCCCGCTCGAGATCCGCTACCGCCCGGACGGCAAACCGGAGGCCGACGGGGTCGAGGTGAGCGCGTCGCACAGCTCGGACCTCACCCTCGCGATCGCGGGCAGCGGCCGGGTCGCGTGCGACGTCGAAACCGCGATCGAGCGGACGCCCGAGGACTGGGCGGGGCTGCTCGGCGAGGATCTGCTGTCGGTGGGCGAACTGCTCGCCGCGGACGCCCGCGAGCCGCTTTCGGTCGCGCACACCCGGGTCTGGAGCGCGCTGGAATGCGTGCGCAAGACCGGGGACATGACACAGGCGCTCACCGTGCACCGGGTCGACCCGGACGGCTGGGCGGTGCTTTCCCACGGCGCTGCCCGCATCGCCACCTGGGTGACGACCGTCAACGACCGGACCGATCCCGTCGTCTTCGCGGTGCTCCAGGGAGAGGAGAACTGACATGGCCGACTACTACGAGATCCTGCATACCGTCGGGTTCGAAGAGACCAACCTGGTGGGCAACGTCTACTACGTGAACTACGTGCGCTGGCAGGGCCGGTGCCGCGAAATGTTCCTGAAGGAGAAGGCGCCCGCGGTACTCGAAGAGGTTCGCGACGACCTGAAGCTCTTCACGCTCAAGGTGGATTGCGAGTTCTACGCGGAGATCACCGCGTTCGACGAGCTGTCCATCCGGCTGCGGCTGGAGGAGCTGACCCAGACCCAGGTCCAGTTCACCTTCGACTACGTCCACCTCACCGCGGAGGGAGAGCGGCTGGTGGCCCGCGGGCGGCAGCGGATCGCGTGCATGCGCGGCCCGAACACGGCCACGGTGCCCAGCCGGGTGCCCGAACAGCTGCGTGAGGCGCTGGCCCCGTACGCGGTCGACGGCAAGGGGGAATGACGTGGGCACGCTGGACGAGCCTTCGCGGCCCGTGCTGAAACGCCTGCCGTCGCCCGCGGCCCGCCGCCGGTTGTCCGCGCAGGCCGGGTTGCGGGAGGTGATGGGCCAGTTCGCCACCGGGGTCACCGTGCTGACCGCCGGGGGCGAACGGGCCCACGGGATGACCGCCAACGCCGTCACCTCCGTGTCGCTGGAGCCGCCGATGGTGCTGTGCTGCGTTTCCCGCGCGGCCCGGATGCACGAGGCGATCGTGACGGCGGGTTCGTACGCGGTCACGGTCCTGGCGTCGGATCAGAAGGACCTGGCGAAGTACTTCGCCGACTGGCGCCGTCCGGCCGGGCTCGCGCAGTTCGACTCGGTGGACTGGACGGCCGGGCCGCAGACCGGCGCCCCGCTGCTCGACGGCGCGCTGGCGTGGCTGGAATGCGAGCTGGCCGAAGTCTACGAAGGCGGTGACCACTCGATCTTCCTCGGCAAGGTGGTCGCCTCCAGCCGCGGCACCGCACAGGACTCGCTGGTCTTCTACAGCGGCGGCTACCACCAGATCGACGGCCGGATCCGGGCATCGGCCTGACAGGAGAGGAAAACGTCATGACCATCAACGAATCCACCCCGCCCGCCACGGCGCCCACGGCCGAACGGCCGCCGGTGGTGACCACCATGCCCCGCCTCGGGCGGGGGGTGTGCTGGCGCGACATCGTGCGCGAGATCGAGCTTGACGAACTCGAGCGCGATGCCCGGCTACGGGACGCGGCGTGACCCTGCAAGGTGATCCGGGCGCACAACGCGCGGAGGACTCCGAGGTGGTGCCGCTGCCGGAGGACCGGCTGCGGCGCTCCCGGGTCCCGAGGGCGACCGACGGGCGGGTGATCCCCCTCGCCCGCGGCGCCGAGCCCGTGCACCCACCGCAACCGACGATGCCGTTGCTGCGCGCCCAGCGCGACGAGCTGCGCGAGCACATCGTCGACGGGCGGCTCGACGGCGTCCGGCGGCAGCACTCGCTCGGCAAGCACACCGCGCGTGAGCGGCTGGAACTGTTGCTGGACGAGGATTCCTTCACCGAGATCGAGCTGTACCGGCGGCATCAGGCGAGCGGGCTGGGGCTGGCGGACAACCGGCCGTACACCGACGGCGTCGTCGCCGGCTCGGGCACCATCGACGGACGGCGGGTGTTCGTCTACGCGCAGGACTTCACCGTCTTCGGCGGTTCGCTCGGCGAGGCGCACGCGGCGAAGATCCACAAGGTGCTGGATCTGGCGATCGCCACCGGTTCGCCGGTGATCGGGCTCAACGACAGCGGGGGAGCCCGGATCCAGGAAGGCGTCATGGCGCTCGACGGCTACGGCGGCATCTTCCGCCGCCAGGTCGAGGCGTCCGGCGTCATCCCGCAGATCAGCGTCGTGCTGGGGCCGTGCGCGGGCGGGGCGGCGTATTCGCCCGCGCTCGCGGATTTCGTCTTCATGGTGCGCGACACCGCCCGCATGTACCTGACCGGGCCGGACGTCGTCGAGACCGTGACCGGGGAACGGGTCAGCCACGACGAACTGGGGGGCGCGGACGTGCACGGCGCGTCGTCCGGCGTGGCGACCGTGGTGCACGACGACGAGGAGAGCTGCCTCGCCGACGTCCGCTACCTGGTGTCGCTGCTGCCGTCGAACTACCTGGAGCCCGCGCCCCGCGAGCCGTCGCAGGACGCGGGCAGGGACCGGCGGCCCAGGTTCGCCGAACTCGTCCCGGTGGAGCCGAACAAGCCCTACGACATGCGCGAGGTGTTCGCGGAACTGGCCGACGACGGCGAGTTCTTCGAACTGCACGAGCGATGGGCGGGCAACGTGCTGTGCGCGCTCGCGCGGATCGACGGGCGGGTGGTCGGCCTGGTCGGCAACCAGCCGGTGGTGTTCGCCGGCGTGCTCGACGGCCCGGCGTCGCAGAAGGCGGCGCGGTTCGTGCGGTTCTGCGACGCCTTCAGCATCCCGCTGGTGACGCTCGTGGACGTTCCCGGCTTCCTGCCGGGGGTCGAGCAGGAGCACTCGGGGATCATCCGGCACGGGGCGCAGCTGCTGCACGCCTACTGCGAGGCGACCGTGCCGCGCGTCCAGGTGATCCTGCGCAAGGCGTACGGCGGCGCGTACATCGTGATGGACTCGCGGTCCATCGGGACCGATCTCTCGCTGGCGTGGCCGACCAACCAGATCGCCGTGATGGGCGCCGAGGGCGCGGTCAACGTGCTGTTCCGCAAGGATCTCGCCGCCGCGCCCGAGCCGGACGCGCTGCGCGCGCATCTGGTCGCCGAGTACACCGAGGAGTTCATGAACCCGCAGTATTCGGCCGAACGCGGGCTGGTCGACGACATCATCGACCCCGCGGACACCCGGTCCGCCGTCGCCAGGGCGCTGGACATGCTGCAGGACAAGCGAAAGGCGGCGCCCCAGCGCAAGCACGGCAACCACCCGATCTGAACGGGGGAACCATGTCACCGTCCGGAATGGACAGTGCGCCCGTCTTCCGGGTCCTGCGCGGGGACCCGGAAGACACCGAACTGGCGGCCCTCGTGGCCGTCTTCACCGCGTTGGCCTCCGCCGCGCCTTCGCCCGCGGCGCCGGCCCGCTCGGCCTGGTCACCGCTCGCCGCGCCGACTTGGCACACCTCGACGCTGCGCTAGATTGGTGCGGCGTCGTAAGTGACAATGGGGGCTATTGAGGGGTAAGTCAAACCTGGCGTACTACCCAGCCGATGGCTCACCCGCGGGACCCGACTTACCCTAACTGTCCACAAAGGACGCCAATTCGGTCATTCGTGTCCGATTGGGCGCTTTGCGCGGGGGTCGTGAGTGGCAACGGTCGTTCTACGCTCTTTTTCACTCACGACCTCCGCGAGAACCGGACATCGTTATACCAATCGGGCGCTCAATCGGCTAGGCATGTCCTTTTTGGACACTTCGCGGCGAGGCCGGGCCGTGAGCCGGCCCGGGACCCTGTTTTCCAGGGGGCCATCTGTCCCTTGGGGGCGCCCGGGCGTAAACGGACCCTCACCGGCCGGCCACGTTCGCCTCGCCCCTGCTTACGCGAGACGTCGCGCGGCCTCGATTTCCCGCCGCGGCGGATACGTACTGTGGCGCGCGTGCACCGCGACGTAGAGGATCCCTCCGTCGAGCACGGCCTCCAGGCCCGTTCGCTCCCCGGGCTCGAACGGGCCCCCGCAGGCCGCGCAGGTCCGCTGCCGCTTCGCGGCGCTCATTGCCGATCCCGCTGCTCGGGGACCGCGGGGTCGGGCCACGACAGGCCAAGCAAATCGACGTCGAGCTCGTCGTCGGCGTAGATCTCGTACGGGTCGAGGCGTTCGGTCATGGTGCGCTCCCTGGGTTTCGAGGTACCTCAAGGGCACTACCGACGGCCCTTCGGCGGCCACCTTTCCTTTGCTCACCGAGACCTCAGCCCGTCCTCGAGCGCGTCACGATCGGAGGGGTCCATCCTTGGTTGTCAAGTGAGTCGTTCATCGAAGGCCGGGAGGAACGTCATGACGGCACAGGTGCGAATTTGGGTCGTGACCGATGATTTCGACCCGTGCGGGGCCGCGGAGGCCGTCCCGGCGGCGGTCGTCCCGGAGCCGAGGCACGCCCCCGAAAACGATTTCCCGGCCGAGCACATCGTCCTCGGTTACAACTAGGTATGGCGCACGGACGAAGAAGACCATCAGGTATCGCGCGCGCGAAGATGAAGATCGCCCGCGAACCGACCAGACCACGAGGAGGCCTCCGGATGGCTATGCGCCTCCAGCTCACGTCGGGTTTGCAGGTGTTGGAAGAATGGGCGATCAATGCTCCGCAGGCCGACCGGAATGTCGTCTACGAAGCGCTTTTCGCGGTGGCGGACGGCTCCGCCTTCCTCATCTACGACATTTTCGGCGACAGCAGGGAACCGCATCAGTTTCTTTTTCTGGTGAAACACGATCTCGTCCTCCGTATCGGGATCGATCGCGCCGATTCCTCGTTCGAGATCGTCTACATCGGGGCGCTGGAGCAGGGCACTCCCGCGGCGGCCTGGGCTGAGGATTCCGACGAATCCTGACCCGGGTACCGCCGAACGGCCCAGTCCCGGCGGGAGTGGATCATGTGTTCCTCATCTTGACATCGTCCAGTTCAGCGTGAAATTCTTCCGGTGTTTGCGGCTGGGGGGATCATGCCGGGGATTGAATTGCGATATCGAGGTCTGGGAGGCGTGAAAGATGTCATCACCTGAATTCCCGGGATTGGACGTTTCCACTCGGGTACGCGCACGTGACATTCAGATGGCAGGCGTCGCCGACGTCCGGCGGCGGGTGCTGATGATCTCCGGGGCGATCGACACCACCGATCACGACATCTCGGTGAGTGTCAATCTCCCGGAACCGGGCCGCTGGCAGGTCATCAAGTCCGAGACCAACCTGACCGACAAGACCTGGGTCGCGATGCAGGTCGTCACCGACGAGGACTCGACCTTCGTCAACGACGCCGAGACGCTCGTCCTCTCCCGCCAGTTCTCGAAGTCCTTCATGACGCCGGATCAGCGCCGCCTCACCTTCTACGACGGTGAAGTCCGGCCCGGCGAAGCGGTGCTCAAGGTGTACTCGCTCGACGCGGGCGGCCGGAAGCCGACCTACTCCTACTCCCGCTACAGCCCGATCGCGACCGACACCGCCGAGCAGTCCCAGCAGACCCTGGACGAAATGATCAGCAACGGGATGAAGCAGCGGCCCGTGATCGAGCTGATCGTCCCGGTGACCGTGATCGGCTGAGCACACCGGTGATCACCTTCGTCCCGGAACCCCATCTCCTCGAATCGCCGCGCGGGCGTGAGTGGCCGGTACTCCCCGGCACCCGCGCGGCGGTCACCGCCGAACCGCCGTCCGCCGCCGACGTGGTCGTCGTCGGGGCGGGCCCGGCCGGGCTCGCGGTCGCTTCCGCGCTGTGGCACCACGGCGTGACCGACCTCGTCGTCGTCGACCGCGACGGCCGTCCCTGCGGCCGGTTCTTCGATCGCATCGATCTGCTCGGCCAGCGCGTGCTGCGGTCGCCGTACGAACACCACCCCGGCGTCGAGGGGTACCGCGACTGCGAACTCCTGGACTTCGCCCGGCTGCACTGGTCGGTGCTCACCCCGGTGGAACGCCGGGAGATCCGCATGGCGCAGGCCGGGCACCGCTCGGTCGTGCCCGTCGACGTCTTCGAGGCCTACTGCCGTCATCTCGCGGCGAGTCATCACGTCACCGAGCGGACCTGGCGCGGTTCGGTCCGCGAGGTGCTGCCGACCGCTGACGCCGTCACCGTGCGCGCCGACCGGTTCTCCGTCACCGCGCGCCACGTCGTGCTGTGCCTCGGCGAGGAGCGCCGAGCCGCCCCGGACACCTGGTGGGGCGGCGGTCGTCCGCCGCGCGGGGTGAGCTACTGGGACGAACACGTTCCCGATGGCGGGAACCGGCTCGCCGTCGTCGGTGCCGGCCTCACCGCCGCGCACCTGATCTCCAACGGTCTCGCCCAGGGCCGCGAGGTGCACTGGGTGGTCCGCGAAGCGGGCGAACGCTACCAGTGCGCCGACGTCAACTCGTCGTTCTTCCGGCCCGAAGGCCGCGCTCGTTTCGACGGCGTGAGCTGGTCCGAGCGGCTCGAACTGATGGGCCGATTCCGGCGGGCGTCGATCATGTTCGAGTTCCGCCCGATGCTCGAAGCGGCCGAAGCCGAAGGCAGGCTGATCGTGCATCGCGGCAGGGCGATCACGAAGGTGACGCCCGGCGTCGGCCTCCACCTCGAAGACGGTTCGCGGGTGTCCGTGGACCACGCCGTCCTGGCGCTCGGCACCACGCCGTCGATCGGGGACGGCCTGATGCCCGACGAGGCCGTCCTCGACCGCGGCGGCTGGCCGCGACTGGACGAACGCACGTTCGCCTACCTCGGCGCGCCCCGGGTCTTCGCCGTCGGCGCGGCCGCGGGGATGGCGCTGGGGCCCGCGGCCCGCAACATCGACGGTCACCGCGTCGCCACCGCGCGGGTCGCGGCCACCGTCGCCGAGAACCTGCGGCGCGACCTCCCGCTGCGGACGGCCACGAAGGACGTCGCCCGTGTCTGAGCCTTACGACTCCCGCTTCACCCTTCCGTCGATCGACGACGCCCCCTCGACCGAGGCGGGGGTGATCCTGCTGGGGCTGGACGCCGAACGCCTGCTCGCCGGCGTCGGACTCGCCCGGATCGCCGACGAGCCCGCGCTGGTCGCCCTCGCCGTGGACCAGGCCCGGCACGACGCGCTCGACCTCCGCACCGAAGCGCTGGTCGAGGCAGGCATCCTTCGCTGGCGCGCGGTCCGCCCGCTGATCGAAGCAGGTCCGGAGATGGCGTCGGCGGGTTCCCTGCGCCGAGAATGGGAGCACGCGACCGCGCGCGTCACCGCCACGGTGACCGGGCTGGGACCGGCGTCGGTGTCCTGCCTCGCGGCCTGCTGGCTGCGGCGCGACGACATCGACGACGCGGTCCGGTCCGCCTCGACCCTGCGGTCGCCGGAACAGGGGAGCGCACAAGATGTCCTATCTCGGGTCTTTGCCGACTGACGCCACGCTGCTGCAGGTGTTCCAGCGGTTTCCCGCTCCGGCGGCGAAGCTGCTGGACTTGCACGAGCTGATCATGCGGGCGCCGTCGGCGTTCGGCGCGGGGGAGCGGGAGCTGATCGCGGCCTACGTCTCCGGCGTCAACGACTGCGGCTACTGCCACGGGGTCCACACCGTCACCGCGGAGGCTTTCGGTGTGCCGGAAGGACTTCTGACCGCCGCACTGGCCGACCTCGACGCCGCGCCCGTGGACGAGCGCATGAAGCCCGTGCTGGCCTATGTGGGCAAGCTGACGCGTACGCCGTCCCAGGTGACCGAAGAGGACGCTGAGGCCGTCTTCGCGGCGGGCTGGGACGAAGCCGCGCTGCACGACGCGGTGCTCGTGTGCGCCCTGTTCAACTTCATGAACCGGATGGTCGAGGGGCTCGGGATCCGCGCCGACGCCGCGTACGCGAAGACGTCCGGCGTGCGCCTGAAAGAGGGCGGATACGCCGGCCTGGCGACCCTGCTCGGTTCTTGAAACCTCTGTCCACAGTGGACGCTTCGATTGGTCTGTTCGAGGTATTCCGATGACTATCGGTGATCGTGTCGCAATGAGATCGGTCGACCGCGTTCCGTCATCGGCGACCGTCCACATTACTCCATTCGATGGCGTTGATCGCGGGGATGGCGCAGTCGGAAGAACCTTCCGGAGTAGGTAAAAAGCACATTCCCGCGATGATGCACGACACTGGCTGCGAACTGGGTGCTCAGGCACGATTTCCTCATCGAACAAGAACACCCGACCAGCCTGGGAGCCATTTCGATGAAGAACGCTGTGACCGACAACGTCCGTTCGCTATTCGCCGTCCGGGGAATCGACACCACTTCCGCCGGGCACCAGGTCGAGCTGGTGATCGACCGGTTCGACAACTGGTCGAACCGGCAGGGTGGGCAGGTCTTCGGCTGTTTCACCACCTGTGAGGTCCCTCCGCCGCTGGCCGAGGCGAGCTGAAGCCGACCACCGCTCCGCCGACCGCCTCTCACGTCGCGAACGTGAGAGGCGGTCGGCTTTGTGAGATCACGGAAAGTCGCCCATGAGTGCGGAACTCGTATCCGGGTAACTCGTTCGCCGCGTAATACACCAAGCCGGACACCTCGTGGCAGAGCCGACTCATCACTCGAATGGTGGAACGCATTCCGGTTGGCCGTGTTTAGGTTGGGTGACGGGGACAGCGTGCGCGGAGGGGGCGGCGCCGATGGTGATCAGAGTTCTCATAGCCGAGGACATGCATATCGTCAGGGGGGCGCTGGTAGCGCTCCTGCGGCTGGAGCCGGATATCGAAGTGGTGTCCGAAGTGGCGTCCGGAGACGAGATCCTGGCCGCCGCGCGGAGTTCGCGGACCCAGGTCGCGATCATCGACATCGACCTTCCAGGCAAGGACGGCCTCACCGCGGCCACCGAAATCCACGAGCAGCTTCCCGAGGTCAGGACGCTGATCCTGACCAGCCTCGGCAGACCGGGCACTCTTCGCCGGGCGCTGGCGGCCAAGGTCAACGGTTTCCTGTTGAAAGACGCCCCCGCGGAGAAGCTCGCCAACGCGGTGCGCGGGGTGGCCGCCGGACGGAGGATGGTCGACGGCGAGCTGGCGCTGGCCGCCTGGGACACCGTGGACTGCCCGCTGACCCCGCGCGAGATCGACGTCCTGCGGTTGACCGCGGAGGGCCGCGACACCCTGGAGGTCGCGGCGAAGGCGTTCCTCTCCACCGGAACGGTGCGCAACTACCTGACCACGATCGTGGCGAAGCTCAACGCACGCAACCGGGTCGACGCGATCCGGATCGCGAAGGAATCCGGCTGGATCTGAGCGGTGCTGGACCGCGGTCTATACAGGCACGACGGCACGCAACCGGAACCGTCCGTCGGCCTCGACACCGGCGGTCAACTCGCCGCCCAGGCCGGCGACGCGATCCGACATGTTCGTGATGCCACTGCCCGCGACCTCGACCCGCGCAGGCTTGCCCGGATTCAGGGATCGCCCGTTTTCGACGCCGTCGTTGACGATGTCCAGCGCGACCCCGTTGCCGACCCGCCGCACCGCGATCTCGCATCGTTCAACCTTGCTGTGCCGCAACACGTTCGTCACGCTCTCGCGCAGCACCACGGCCAGCACCGTGCGCACCGGGGCAGGCAGATCCCCGTGCTCCATCTCCAGCCGCACCTGGACGTCAGCGGCCGTCAGCACCGCCTGTGCGGACCGCGACTCCTTGTCCAGCGACAGTTCGCGGTAGCCGCTCGCCACCGAGCGTACGTCGGTCAGTGCCTGCCGGGTCAGACCGAGGATCTCCAGTAGCTCGTCGGAGGCCCGCGTGGTGTCGATATCCATGATCCGGCTGGTCAGCTCGCTCTTCAGCGCGATCGCCGAGAGGCTCATGCCGAGCAGGTCGTGCAGGTCGCGGGCGAAGCGCAGCCGTTCCTCGGCGACCGCGACCTCGGCGAGCCGTTTCCTGGTCTCACCCAGTTCGGTCACCAGCCGGGTCAGCCAGATGAGCCCGAAGACCATCAGGCCGGTGTTCACTTGGGACGCGAAGGTGTTGAACGCGTCGAGGAAGCCGGCGCCGGAATCGATCCGGATGAGCACGGGCCCGGCGACCGTCGCGGCGAACGCGGCCCATCCCGCGATCGGCGGCAGCACCAGCAGGGCGGTGCCGGCGAACAGGCTGGGCAGGCTCACCCAGGCGTGCCCGAGCGGGATCAGCGGCAGAAAGACCAGACAGGCCTGAACGAACAGCAGCGCGTAGCTCCGCCGTGAGCGCAGCCGGACGTTCGGCCGGGCGAAATAGGCCAGTTGCAGGGTGACGAGTGCGGTGATGGGGCCGGCGATGAGCGCGATGCGCCAGCCGTCCCCGGTCAGGTTGAACACCCGGGACATGGCCGAGAGACCGAAGGCGATGAAGACCGCCGTCAGCATCCACTGGACGTTCCTGGCGTCGATCCGGGACCAGTGACTGGGACTCCGCGCCAGTGCTGCTTCGGCGGGGTCGGCCTGCTCGGGCACCGGCAGTTCGGCATGGAGGCGCCATCGTCCGGTCGAGTCGGGACCCGCGCTGAGCGTCCCGCCGTGTCCGATGATCTCGTCCGTCACCTCGCGGAGGCTCTCGGCCGTCTCCGCCGGGACGTCCTCGTGCGCCGTGCCGTCGTGGACGATCTCCAGCGCGACGCGGCCCTCGCTGGTGCGCACGGCGATCTCGCAGTGCTGGACGCCGGTGTAGCGGAGCACGTTCGTGACGCCCTCTCGCAGCACCTTCGCCAGCAAGGTGCGCAGCTTCACCGGCAGCTCGACCTGCTCGAGATCGACCCGCACCGCGACGTTCGAGGCTGAAAGCAACGACACCGCGGTGCGCGATTCCTTGTCCAGCGACAGCTCACGGTACCCCCTGGCCACCGACCGCACGTCGGACAGCGTGCGCTGCGCGATCCCGGTGATCTCGGCCAGCTCCTCGCGCGCCCGCCGCGGTGACTTGCGCAGGAGTCGGTGCACCAGTTCGCCCTTGAGCGAGATCGCGGACAGGCCGAGCCCGAGCAGGTCGTGCAGATCCTTGGCGAAGGCCAGCCTCTGCTCCGCCACGGCCCGCCTCGCCAGTTCGGTGCGGGCCTGATGCAGTTCGTTCACCAGCCTCGCGAGCCAGGTCAGCAGATACGTGACCAGCCCGTAGACCACCGCGCTGATCGTGTCGATCGTCGCTCCGAGCGCGGAGTCGGCATAGAACCACAGGATCCACGATGTGGCCGCGATGAGGGTGGTGAACACCGGCCAGCCGACTCGCGGGCGGAGGATCAGCAGCGAACTGCCCGCCGCGATGGTGGTCAGCGAGGTCAGCGCCTCGTCGAAGTGCAGGACCGGCAGATAGGCGAGACCGGTCTGGACCCCCAGAGTCGCCTTCGCCCACCGGGTGTCCAGGGGGATCGCCGGACGGCTGAAGTACAGCAGCTGGATCGCGAGCACGGGCCCGACGTACAGCACGGCCAGTAAGCCGTGCTGCAGGTCCATCCCAGGCTGAAGCAGGACGCCGAGCAGGCCGAAGAGGCAGGCGTTGACGAAGACGACGGTGATGACCAGCCCGGCGAGGAACAGCGCCCGGCGAGGACGCCGGTCGATGCCAGCGGTTCCGAGAGGTTCGGCGGTCACAGCGAGCTGGTCCGGCACAGGCACCCCAGTGGTAACAGAAAGACGGCTCGATCTGGTCGCGTTCCCCCTTCGCGACGGCCCGGGCCGTGACACGGCCTTCCATCGCTATGATTCGGATCATAACCCATGTTCGTTACCCGGGCCGGTCTCTTCGGACGACGGAAGGACGGCGAACAGGGGGACGCTTTCCCTGCTGGGGACGGGAAAAACTCCGGCGTTCACCCGCACGGGTGTGGGCTGTTCGCACCACCCCGTTCATCGCGGAACATGCCACGATGGAAGACGCGGCGGCCGGGAACGGGCGCCGCGGAGATCCACTGTGTACGCGGCGCCCTCGCGGGCGGAAGGGAACGGGTGGCCTTAAGCTCTGCGCATGGCCAGGTATTTCGACGTACACCCGGAAAATCCGCAACGGCGCGCGATCGGACAGGTCGTCGACATCCTGCGCGAAGACGGGCTCATCGCGTATCCGACGGACTCCTGCTTCGCCCTCGGCTGCCAGCTGGGGAACAAGCAGGGCATCGACCGCATCCGGAGCATCCGCAAACTCGACGACCGCCACCATTTCACCCTGGTGTGCCAGGATTTCGCTCAGCTGGGCCAGTTCGTGCACGTGGACAACGCGGTCTTCCGCGCGGTCAAGGCTTCCACGCCCGGCAGCTACACGTTCATCCTCCCGGCCACCAAGGAGGTTCCGCGACGGCTGCTGCACGCCAAGAAGAAGACCGTCGGCGTGCGCATCCCGGACCACGTGGTCACCCAGGCGCTGCTGGGCGAACTCGGCGAGCCGCTGTTGTCGAGCACGCTGCTGCTGCCCGACCAGGAGGAGCCGATGACCCAGGGCTGGGACATCAAGGAACATCTGGAACACGTGGTGGACGCGGTGATCGACTCCGGTGACTGCGGGGTCGAACCCACCACGGTCATCGATTTCTCGTCCGGGGAACCGGAGATCGTGCGGCGGGGCGCCGGCGACACCTCGCGGTTCGAATAGGAAACGGCGGGACCGGTGTTCCGGTCCCGCCGCTGGAGAACGTCCTCAGTGCGTGACGAGCCCTTCGGACTTCGCCGGGGCCGAGGGGATGTGGAACATGCGGGTGAACAGCTCCAGCTTCTCCGGATCGCCCTTGACGGCCACGGCGCCGCTGGTGAGCGCGCTCGCGGCGTCCATCTCGCCGTTCAGCAGCTTCAGCATGACCGGGCCGCGCGGCTCGATGACGAGGTCCGGGTCCGGGTGCGGGCCCTCGCCCGCGGTCAGCGCGCCGTCCTCGACCACCGCGTGGACGACCATCTCGCCGCCGTAGTGCATCTCGAACGCGCAGTGCACGCCGCGGGCCGCGTCCGGCTGGAACGTGGTGTACAGCGACAGGACGGCCGAGTCGAGGGTGAACAGGTCGTCGGCCGTCGGGTCGCCGAGCGAGCGGGCGCCCCACAGGCCCAGCTGCAGCACGATCTGGTCGAGGTCGTTGCCGTACTCGGTCAGCTCGTAGACCACCCCGGCGTCGAGCTGCGAGAGCACCCGGCGCTGGACGACACCGTGCCGCTCCAGCTCGTTGAGCCGGGTCGACAGGATGCTCATCGGGATCTTCGGCAGGCCCTGTTGCAGCTCGTCGAACCGTTTCGGGCCGAGCACCAGGTCACGGATCACGAGCAGGGACCAGCGTTCCCCGATGATCTCGAGGGCGCGGGCGAGGCCGCAGAACTGGCCATAGGTGCGAGCGGTCATGCTTGACTCCTCATATTCCTGGGTCTGGTGGTGGCGGTGGTGCTCGGTCAGCGGACCTGGTGTCCCTCGGAAAGCAGTTCGCGGTGCAGCTCTCGCAGTTCGGCGCTGGGTTTCACCCCCAGTTCGTCCTCGAGCCTGGAGCGCAGCCACTCGTAGGACGCCAGGGCGTCGCTGCGTCGTCCGCTGAGCCCCAGTGCGCGGATCAGGTGGGCGTGCAGGGTTTCGTCGAACGGGTCCGCGGTGGTCAGCGACCGCAGGACGCCGAGCATCTCCCGGTGCCTGCCGGCGCGGATCTCGGCCTCGATCCACAGGTCACGGGCATCGCGCCGCTCCTCCAGCAGATAGACGGTGTAGGCGGCGAGGGTCGGTCCACAGTGGATGTTCGCCAGCGGGGGACCGGACCACAGGTCCAGTGCGGTACGGAAGGCGTGCGCGGCGGCCGCGTCGTCGCCTGCTTCGAGCAGTTCACGGCCGAGCCGGTGGAGCCGGTGGAATTCCGCCACGTCGACCACACCCGCGTCGATCTCGAGCCGGTAGCCGGGCGGGCTGGTGACCAGCAGATCGCCGGTGCCGCCGGGGTCGAGGTGACGGCGGAGATGGTGGACGTAGGTGTGCAGGGCCCGGCGGGCGCTGCGGGGCGGGGCTTCGTTCCACAGCTCGTGCACGAGGGAGTCGACGTGGACCGTCCTGCCGGGGCGGATGAGCAGCATCGCCAGCAATTGCAGGAGTTTCGGCGTGCTCGGCGCGCGATCGGCGGCACCGATGTGCAGTTCGAGCGGGCCGAGGAGACGCGCGCGCACGCCGTGCGGCGCATCGGTCGAGGCGACCGTGTCACCCGGTTCGATCGTCATCGCGTGCATCCCCTGCCCCTCCGGACTCCCCCTCAATGACAGTGACAGAGGCGGAACCTTCGGAACAGTGCCGGCAACACGCGGCGGACCGTGATTTTTTCTTTGCCCCGTATGCGATCGTCACGACTTGGAGCGCTGAACCGGTTGCGGCAAAAGAGAAGACGCGAGCCGGGTCAGAGCCAGTCCGAATCGCGGGCGATGCGGATGGCGTCCACCCGGTTGCGGGCGTTGAGTTTCGTCACCACGGTGGCGAGATAGTTCCGGACGGTGCCCGGCGACAGGAACAGTTCCGCCGCGATGTCGGCGACCGTGCGCCCGTTCGCGGCGAGGCGGAGGATCTCGGCCTCCCGCGGGGTCAGCGGGCAGTCCTCGGTTTCCCATGCGGACAAGGCGAGTTCGCTGTCGATGACCCGGCGGCCGGTGGCGACCGAGCGGACCGCGTTGGCGAGTTTGTCGGCGGGCGCGTCCTTGAGCAGGAAGCCGTTGACCTTCGCGTCGAGCGCTCGGCGTACGGTGCCCGGGCGGCCGAGCGACGTGAGGATCAGCGTGCGGACGTCGGGAAGTTGCTGGCAGAGTTCGGAAGCGGCGGTGAGCCCGTCTTTGGCGGGCAGATCGATGTCGATGATCGCGACGTCCGGCAGGTACTCCGCCGCCATCGGGAGGATCTTGTCGCCGGAACCCACCTCCGCGACGACCTCGATGTCTTGTTCGAGGTTCAGCAGGGCAACCAAGGCGCCGCGGACCAGGTGCATGTCCTCGGCCAACAGGACTCGGATCACTCCGACCTCCTCTTCCCCAGAAACACGGTAACTCTCAGTGTAGCCAGCAAACCCGTAAGAGTGAATCTGATTCGCACGATACAAGGTTGCGCATTTTTCGGCGGCAGGTTCGCCATGATCGGCGATCCGGTGAGCTGCGACGATGGCTTGGCTTCGAGTGTGGTAAAACTGCGAGCGCTCGATTACTCACCGTCAGGCAAGAAGTCGGTAAAACAGGTTTGCCGAGTACTTTTCAGCCTCTGTTGAGTACTTTCCATTCCGGTGAATTCATCCGGCGAACGGGTGAATCAGTCCTTTTTCGGAGCCGGGAGATGGCCTGTTCGGCGGTACCGGTGCCTGCCTCGATCGGACGTCGATCCGGTGGCGACCGCGGCGTGGTGTCCTCGGCACGAGCCGGTTCGCGCGCGAATTCGCCACTATCCACAAAGGACGTATGTGATGAGCTCATTGCTGGGTGCTCTGCGTAAGGTGCTGTTCGCGCCTTCGCTGGCTTCGGTCGGTTTCGAGGGGCGCGGCTTCGGAGTGCCGCCGACGACGGCGACCGCACGCCTGGAGTCGATCCCGCAGGCGGTGGTGTGCGGGTTCGAATGGGGGATCGACGCGCCGGCGCTCTGGGAGGCCGAACGGCGGCTGGATATGGTCGAGCCCGAGATGCGCGGGTTCGCCTACGAGGGCGCGGCGATGGCGTTCACCATCCTCGACGTGATGCCCGGCGGCCGGAAGGACCGCACGGCCGAACTGATGAGCGGCCCCGGCCTCCCGCACGTGTTCCTGACCTACATCGGCATCGGGTTCGCGATGGCCCGGCTGCCCCGGCCACTGTGGAAGAAGGTGCTGCCGGAGCTCGACGGCGTCCCGTTCCACCCGACGATGAGCTGGCTGGCCGTCGACGGTTACGCCTTCGATCGTGCCTACTTCGACACGGACAAGTGGGTCGGTGAGCAGTTCGTGCCCAAGCCGTACCCGTGGGCGGGGGCCCCCGCGTACTTCCCCCGCGCCTGCGACCAGGGCATCGGGCGGGCGTTGTGGTTCATCAACGGCGGTGACCCGGTGAAGGTCGCCGAGGCGGTGGACCGCTTCCCCGCCGGACGCCGCCCGGACCTGTGGAGCGGTGTCGGGCTGGCCTCGACCTTCGCGGGCGGCTGCGACCAGGCCGGGCTGGAGAGGCTGCGCGAGGCCGCGGGTGAATACCAGGACGAACTCGGTCTCGGTGTCGTGTTCGCGGTGAAGGCGAGGACGTTCTCGTCGTTCGTCCCCCCGCACACCCGCCTCGCCGCGCGGACGCTCGCCGGGCTGAGCATCGAGGAGGCCGTCGACCTGGCCGACTCGACCGAGGTCACCGAGGACGCCGCGGACGGGACGCCCGCGTACGAGCTGTGGCGGCAGAACATCCGGGACGGTCTCGCCCCGTCGGCGGGCCGCCTGGCCGCCTGAGGGCCCCTGGATGTCGTGAAAGGGCCGTTCAAGACGTCCGGCGTCTTGAACGGCCCTTTCACGACACGCGGGTGAGGCTCAGGCCGCCTGCCTGACCGGCTGCGGCCGGTGCCGCAGATCGGGGAGCGCGAGCAGGACCGGCGGGTCGAACAGGCCCTTGGGGCGCACCCGCAGGTCCGCCAGCCGCGCGGTGACGCCCGGTTCGACGGTGATCGGCCCGTGGTGCCCGGTGAGCCCGGTGCCGCGACGCGTGAGCGGCCCGGTCACGCAGTGCGCGACGAGGTGCCAGGTGCCTTCCGGGACGTCGGTCAGCTGATAGGGGCCGGGGACGTCGATGACCGTGTGCCGCGCGGGCGCGCCCTCGGGGATACGGGTCGGGAAGAGGCCGACGAACACGAGACCGGGTGAGATCTCCGGCGGCGCGGACACGAAGCCGCGGACGATCGCCGGCTTCGCGCCGGGCAGGGGTTCGCCCGCCAGGCGGTGCTGGAAGCCGCCCTGCCGGCGGTACGCGGAGGGAGAGAGGCCCACGCGGTTGCTGAACCGCGTGCTGAAGGTGCCGACACCGTTGTAGCCGACGCGATGGCTGATGTCGGCGACCGAGATCGAGGTCGTCAGCAGCAGGCGTTTGGCCTCGTCGAGCCGCAGCGCGGACAGGAACCGGCCGGGTGAGACGCCGGTGGCCTGCTGGAACACCCTGCTGAAATGGAATTTGCTGAAGGTCGCGGCGCGGGCGATGTCGTCGATAGTGAGCTCTTCGCCCAGTTTCTCGTGCATGGCCCCAATGGCGCGCTCCACGGCTCGCCGGACAGTCTCATCCATTGTGCCGTCCTTTCGCTCGAGGATTTCTGGGATGTTTGCGGTTTCCGACACTACTGTTCGCCGTCGCTACTCCTGAAGTGCTTGATTCATCGCACGATATGTATCCATGTGCGCTACGACGTGAAAATTTCACGGTCACCCGGAGCACGGCCCGGCCATGCGAAAACCACGGTCCGGCAATGGTGCGCGCACTGGATCCCGGCGCCGGGCGCCGGCAGAATTCCTGGTAGCGCATTCACGTCGGAACCCCCCCCGACCGTGTTGGCGTGGTGCGAAGAACGTATTCCCGCGACAACACAGAACCGGCTCTTGACCGCGCACCCCTCGGTGGTCAAGGGCCGGTTTCCATTTCGCGGAACGGGTGTGTGAGGATAGTATCGTCGGCTCGGGGGAGCGACGCGGGCGGAAAGGCAGATGGGGTCGATGATCAAGGTCCTGGTGGCCGAGGACATGCACATTGTCCGGGGGGCACTGGTCGCGCTGCTCGGCTTGGAAGCCGACATCGAGGTCGTCGCCGAATGCGCGAGTGGCGACGAGATCCTCCCGCTCGCCCAGTCCACGCGCCCCGACGTCGCGCTCATCGACATCGACCTGCCGGGCAAGGACGGCCTCACCGCGGCCGCCGAGCTGCACGAGCTGCTTCCCGGGGTCCGCACGCTGATCCTCACCTCGCTCGGCAGCCCCGGCACCCTGCGGCGGGCGCTGGCCGCGAAGGTCAACGGCTTCCTGCGCAAGGACGCGCCCGCCGACCGGCTCGCCAACGCGGTCCGCGGGGTCGCCGCCGGACGGCGCGTCGTCGACGGCGATCTGGCGCTCGCCGCCTGGGACAGCGAGGATTGCCCGCTCACCACCCGCGAGATCGAGGTGCTCCGGCTGGCGTCGGTCGGCTCCGACCCGACCGAGATCGCCGCCGAGCTGTTCCTGTCCGCCGGTACCGTGCGGAACTACCTGACGACGATCGTTTCGAAGCTCAGCGCCCGCAACCGGGTCGACGCGGTGCGGATCGCCAGGGAGTCCGGCTGGCTGTGACGCCGAGGCGGCTCACCTGGCCGGGACGGTCATCGTGGCGTGGGCGAGCTCCGCGGCGAACTCGCCGGTGGAAGCCGCTTCCGCGAGCAGTCGGCGTTGCCGGGCCGCGCCGGTGCCGTGGTCGAACAGCGCCTCCAGCCCACGTTCGACGTCCTCCTCGTCACCCGCCGCCCTGAGCGCCGGCCGGACGAATTCGACGAGTTCGCCGAGCAGATCGCGCTGATCGGCCTCCCCGCCGGTGAAGACGTCGACGCCCGGCCCGTCCAGCCCCCGGCGCGCGGCCGCCGTCAAGGCAGCGCCGATCCGGGTACCGCGGGCGCGCGGCGGCCTCGTCGTCGCCGCGCAGGTCGCGACCAGCCCGCGCACCAGCGCGGCGAGCAGCACCGCGTCGTCGACCGACAGGCAGACGTCGGCGATCCGCACCTCGACCGTGGGATATCGAGGGGAAAGGCGGGCGTAGAAGTACACCCCCGCCGCGTCGAGGGCGGCACCGTCGCGCACGGCCTCCCCGATGCTCCGGTCGTACGCGGCCGCGCCGGACCATTCGTCGGGTGGCCGGGCCGTCGGCCATCGGTCCCAGAGCGGGAAGCGCCTGCTCGACCAGCCGGAGTCGGCGCCGTTCTCGACCGGGGAGTTGACACTGAGCGCCAGTAACGGCGCGAGCCACGGCCGCAGCCCGGCGAGAACCCGTGCGCCCAGATCCCGCGACGGGACACCGACGTGCACATGGCAGGCGCAGGTCCCCGCCTGGCGGATCAGGTCCGGGAACGCCTGCGCCATCCGCCGGTACCGGGGCTCGGGGGTGAGCGTGTCTCCCCGCAGGCCGCCGGGCGGGATCCCCGTCGCCGCCATCAGGCACCCGTCGGCCCTTGCCGCCGTCGCGACGATCTGCCGCAGCCGCGTCAGTTCCGAGCGCACCTCGTCCAGGCCGCGGCAGACGCCGGTCGCGGTCTCGATCTGGAACCGCATCAGCTCACCGGAGACATCCGGCCCGGGTGGGAGGCTCTCGAGTATTTCGGGGGCCCGCAACGCGACCGAGCCGTCCACCGGGTCGAGCAGGACGAACTCTTCTTCCACACCAAGGGTGAACATGGTTCCCCGTTCCGTGGTTTTCGCCGGTGTCACTGAATCTGCCCTCTCGGGCGCGGAGAGGAAAGGGCCGGTGTGCTGAACTTCGTTGCGGCGAAAGTGTTTCGTGGCCTCACTGACGGTCTAGCCTATGGTTCATGATCGATCTGTATCCACCGGCCGAGCCCTACGACAGCGGGCTGCTCGATGTAGGCGACGGCAATCTCGTCTACTGGGAGACCTGCGGGAATCCGGCCGGGAAGCCGGCGGTCATGCTGCACGGCGGCCCCGGACAGGGCTGTACGCCGGGCATGCGGCGGATGTTCGACCCGGCCCGCTACCGTGCGGTGCTGTTCGATCAGCGTGGCTGCGGCCGCAGCACCCCGCACGCGAGCGACCCGACGACCGGCCTCCGGCACAACACGACGGATCATCTCGTCGCCGACATGGAGCGGCTGCGGAAGCATCTGGGGATCGAACGCTGGCTCGTCACCGGAGGTTCGTGGGGCACGACGCTCGCGCTCGCCTACGCCGAACGGCACCCGGAGCGGGTCACCGAGATCATCGTCAGCGCCATCAGCACGACACGGCCGTCGGAGATCGACTGGCTGTATCACGGCGTCGGCCGGTTCTTCCCCGAGGAATGGGCCCGCTTCCGCGGTGATCTCACCGGCGACCTCGTCGCCGCCTACGCGCGGCTCATGGACGATCCCGACATCCGGGTGCGGACCGAGGCCGCCCGCTCCTGGCTCGTCTGGGAAGACACCGTGCTGTCACTGGAGCCCGGCGCGACCATCCACAATGGACCGATCGGCGAATGGGAACTCGCGTTCGCCCGTATCGTCACGCACTACTACTCCCACGCGGGCTGGCTGGAGCCCGGCGCGCTGATCCGCGACGCCGGTCTGTTGCGGGACATTCCCGGCGTGCTGATCCACGGACGGCGGGACCTGAGCTGCCCGGTGGACACGGCCTGGGAACTCGCCCGAGCCTGGCCCGGCGCGGAGTTGCTGATCGACGACGACTCGGGACATCACTCGAGCGACGTGAAACGAGCGTGGAAGCTGGCGGCGCTGGACCGGTTCGCCGTCTGAGGTTTTAGGGCGACTCCAGCTGCGCAGGGCTCGCTCCGCCCTTCAACAAGTACGGGTGCACACCTCCGTCAGGGTCGTTCAGATGAGCCAGCGTCCGGAGGATCGTGTCACCGCTGGAGCCTTTCGTTCGTGCCTAATCCTCGGTGATCGAAGCGGGCGACACGTCCGCGATCCGGCGATGGGTTTCGTCCAGCATGGTTCGGTAGGCGTCCGGCATGGTCGTGCCTTGTTCGGCCGGCTCGGTGATCAGGGGTGCGGTCGTTCCCGCGAAGGTCGAGGACGCGACCGATTCTCGCGCCATGGACCGCGGCGATCCCGTCGGTGGTCAACCGGTTGTGGCTGTCCGATCGGAAAAGCGCGCCGCAACGAACCCGCCGGCCATCGGCCGAGGGTAATCCGCCAAGGTCGCGGCCGTTGGGCAGCCATCCCAAGCCGGCTTCATCGAGCGACTCCAAGGGCGAGCGGTCATCGATATCGGGGAGCTTAGGTTTACCGGGTTCGGCCTATGTTCTGAGGTGCATGGTGTTGCGTCTGGGTGTTCCGGTGGGGTCGAGGTAGGTGGGTGGGGTGAATTCGGGGAGTCCGTCTTGGGCGATTTGGACTTTCCATTCGCTGTGGTGGATCAACCGGTGATGCTTGGTGCACAGGAGCACGAGGTTGTCGATCTTTGTTTCGCCGTGGTGTCGCCAGAAGACGATGTGGTGGGCGGTGCAGCGGGGTACGGGCATGTCACAGCCGGGGAAAGCGCAGCCGCCGTCGCGGATCGTCAACGCGTACTTCTGAGCGAGGGAGACGGTGCGTTTAGAGCGGCCGATGTCGAGGGGTTCTCCGGCGGTGCCGAGGACGCCAGGGCGGACGCGGGCGTCGCAGGCGAGGATGCGCGCCTCGGTGGCGCTGATCGGGCCAACCAGATCCAAATGCGCCTCGCCGAGATCGTTGATCAAGTCGTCGTAGGACATGGTGACGAGAATGTGGGTCGCTTCGCCTGCTTGGCCCGGAAGGTTGCGGCTGGTGGTTTTCAGTCGGACGTAGTCGGTGAAGGCGTCTCCGTAGCGTTCGTCCTGGGTGCGGGAGTCGCGGACTCCGTCGATGGCTTTGTGGGGTTTGGCCATGGGGTCCAGGTCGGATTTCAACCGGGCGTAGGTTTCGAGATCGAGCCGAGCCTTGAGGCCGAGGGTGCCGTCGCGGTGCTTGACGAACCGCAGCTCCGGCCGGGTGTCCTTCGGGTCCTCGTTGCGGGGTTCTTTCCCGTCGGGGTCGAGTTCGTCGAGCAGGCGGCGTCCTGCGCGGGCGATCTGCCGCGGTCCGGCCCGGCGCGCCAGCTCGACCAGGATCGCCTCCCCGGCCCGCACGTCCTCCTCCGGAACAGTGGACGGGATGCGGGCCAGGGTGCGGATGATCGCGTCGATCTGGCCACCGCCGATCGCCCCCTCGGCAGCGGCCTGGGCGGTCAAGGGCGCCAGAGGTGGTTCGGGGTCTCCGCCGATGGCCGGGCCGGGGTGCAGGGCCAGGACGCGGTCGGCTCGGGCGCTGGCTTCCTTGTCCGTCACGAGGAAGTCCTCGAAAATCAGTGCCGCCAACGTCGAATGCCCGCTACACCCACGCACCCCACGGGAATTGATTTCCGCCAGGATCGCGTTCTGTTCGGCATCCGCTTGGCGCTTCAGGACTTCGAGTTCTTGTTTGCGGGCATGCAGCGTGGCGGTGTCGACGCGCCACCACTCGGTGGACGTCTCCTGGGGTGCATCGTTGCTGGCCACGACCTCAAAGCTACTCCGAATCGAACACCTGCGCTAGCCCGAACGGCCCAGCGGAGAGAATTGCCGAAAAATGGCAACCGCGAAGGAATCTTAAAGCAGCGAAGCGCCTTAAGTGCGCGAAGACCGCGAAGAGAAGTCAAAGACGTCCGCATTCAGCAATCGAGACACTCGATGCCCCGAAACCCCAGCGGCCGCCGGTGTCAGCCTGCTCTGGCCACTTCAAACGAAAGCAACGCGCAAGGTGGTCGCAATCAGCCGACTGATTGCGACCACCTCGGACACCGGCGTCACGCGGCGCGGTGGATCACGATGTCGTCGAGCCGCGTACGCGCGTGGACCTTGACGCTCCCACCGGCGGCGACGGAGTTGCGCACGGATCCCTTGGTGCTCTTGGCATCCACCGACGCGGCGTCCGCGTCGACGCCGACCTCGATACCGCCGGACGCGTTCGCCAGCTCGGCGGAACCGCGCGACAGCCGTCCGACGCGGATCGGGCAGTTGGCGGCTTGTGCGACGACGTCGCCGTCGGCGCGGTCGATGTCGAAGCTCCCGCCCGAACCGGAGAGGTCGACGTCGGACCGGGCGTGCCCGATCCAGACCTTCCCGGTCGCACCCGAGTACTTGACGACGCCGCCGGCCTCGCCGATCCGCACTCCGGCCGAGCCGCCTTCGAGGTCCGTGGTCCCGGCGACGTGCCCGATCTCGACCTCACCGGCCGAGAGGTTGCCTCGCACCGCCGCGGCGCGGTCGATCCGGACCTGACCCGACGACATTTCCAGCGCGCAGTCGCCGAACCGCCCTTCGGCGTTGACGTCCGACCAGGCGGTGTTCAGGACCAGACGCGAACCGGTGGGCACCTCGATGGTGATCGCGACCGAACCGTTCTTGCCGCCCGCCTTCTTGGTCTCGATCGACAGGTTCCCGTCGTCGAAGCCGACCTTGGTGTTCGCGGCGACCTTCACGTCCGACTTGCTCGCGGCGTCGATCGGCTCGACCAGCACGACCGTGTCCGGGCGTTCGCTCGCGGCGACGCGCACCCGGGCACCGGCGATGGTCAGCGTGGCGGTGATCGGCTCCGGCGTGGGGAAGACAGACATTTCGAACTCCTTTGGTGGTGGTGATCTCTCGTTGTGAAAGCAACGATCGCCGACCGTCCTGACACCGGACCGCCACGGCACTGACACGCCGGGGACACGGTCTGGCCGGTACAGGTCACGACGTCCCGGCCCTCGCCGAGCGGCCGGAAAATCGCCCGAAAGGGAAGGGAGGCCCGATGTCCGTCGACATGGATATCACCACGGTGAACCGGATCGGGGCGCAACTCGTCGCGATCGGTGACGACATGGAACGCGAGTGGGGCAAGTTCCGCCGGACCATCGAAACCGAGCGGGCCGGTATCGGCGTCGACCCGCTCGGCACGGCTTTCCTCGGCGAATACCGGCCGTCGGAGGTCTCGGTGCTGAGTCACGCCGATCCGCTCCCGGCGCTGTGGCAGGCCGACGGCCACGGGGCGAGGATCTCCGCGGCGACCTATGCCCAGGCGGATCGGGACGCCGCCGCCGGGCTCGGGAAGTAGGGCGGGATGGTCGTGCCGCCGCCGAACAACGCCCACGGATTGTGGGCGGCCGTCAGAGCCGAGATCGAAGCCGTCCGGGGGAGCCGGGAGCCCGCGATGGCCTGGCCGGACACCGACGAGGACAGGGTCCAGGCGCTCGCGGTCGCCTGGCGTGACGCGTCACTGGCGTTCGCGCCGGTGCGGGTCGAGCCGGACGACATCCGGGACGCGTGGCGGGACAAGGCCGGCGAGATGTTCGCGCAGCGCGTCGAGGGCACGATACGGACGACCACCAACGTCAGGACGAGCTGTCAGCAGCTGTTCGACCACGTCAGCCGGTTCGCGTCGCTGGTCGCGCAGGTGAAGGAGGCCATCCGCGCGACGGTCGACGACCGGGAGCGGCCCTACGCGAACATGCGGAACGAAGAGGAACGGCGCGATTTCGTCCTCGTCGTGGCCAACGCGGTCCGGGACCTGCTCACCGCGGGCGTCGCGTCGGTCGAAGGCCTCGATTCGGGCGTCACCACTCAGAACGCTTCGGAGAACCCGGTCGCCGAATACGACGCCATTCTCGCGTTCATCACCGACGAGATGGTGCGCAACGGGCAGTCGCCGGAGCTCCAGAACATCCGGGATCTCTTGAAGGACAAGGTGAATCCCTTCACCTCGATCGCCGACAAGGTCGAGGCGCTCAAGGCGTGGTACGACCTCGTGAACACCGGCGCCCAGTGGGACCACAAGGGCCGGATCCTGGACATGACCACGGGGGACAACACGTTCACCCCGCTGCCGGGGCTGCAGGGACAGATCCGGTACGACGTCTGGTCCAACATCCACTACGGCTACGTCGGCACCCTCGGCGGAATCGACGAATGGACCCTGCACGCCGGCGCCAACGCCGCCGACTGGAAGGACGGCCATCCCACCGATCCCGCCGACCAGGCGTCCGTGCAACTGGGGATCGACCTCGCGCACGAGTACGGCCCGGGCGCGTTGACCCCGGAGGCCGTCACCAAGGCGATCCTCGATCGCCGCGACAGATTCGAGCAGGCGGACGCCATCCGGCCGCTGTGAGCCTGGCTCCTCGCGCGGGGCCAGGCTCACAGCGGTGATCACTCCGCGTAAGGCTGATCCGTGCCCTTCGCGCTGTAGCTGATGCTCCAGATGTAGCCGTCCAGGTCCGCGAAGGTGCCGCCGTACCCGCCCCACGGCAGGGCGCCCGCGGCTTTCAGGATCGTGGCGCCGGCCTTCTCCGCCTCCGCGACGACCTCGTCGACGCGGGTTTCGCTGCGGACGACGTAGGTGAGGACCAGCCCGCTGAACCCGCTTCCTTCGGCGTTCGTGCCCACCTGACCGGCCAGTCCTTCGCGGCCGTAGAAGCCGACCCACGAGCCGCCGTCCGGTTCGAAGAACACCGAGACGCCGTAGTCGTTCTTGATCTTCCAGCCGAGCCCCTCGGTGTAGAACGCCTTGGACCGGGCCAGGTCCTGGACACCGAGGAGGATCGAGCTGACGTGCGCTTTCATGATGTTCTCCCGTGGATTCGAAAGGGTGGTCGGACCGGCGATGTCACATCGGGACGGGTTCGCCGGTCATTCGATGTGACCGACCCGGACGGAGGAATGTGACAGATGGCCGAGCACGATTGGGTGAGCGAGCGGTTCGCCGAGCACCAGAGCCGCTTGCGGGCCGTGGCCTACCGGATCCTCGGCTCACCCGGGGAGGCCGAGGACGCGGTGCAGGAGGCGTGGCTGCGGGTCAGCCGCGCGGACACCGGCGAGATCGAGAATCCGGCGGGCTGGCTGACCACGGTCGTCGCCAGGGTGTGCCTGAACATGCTGGAATCCCGCCGCGCCAGGCGGGAGGACGCCGCCGGGGCGCTGCCGCCCGAGCCCACCGCACCGGATACCGGCCGGCAGGACCCCGAGGACGAGGCGTTGCTGGCCGACTCGGTCGGGGTCGCGCTGATGGTGGTGCTGGACAGGCTGACCCCCGCCGAGCGGCTCGCGTTCGTCCTGCACGACGTGTTCGCCGTGTCCTTCGGTGAGATCGGCACGGTCCTCGGCCGTTCCCCGGCCGCGTCCCGGCAGCTCGCGAGCCGGGCACGGCGCCGGGTGCAGACCGCCTCCGACGAGACCGACGCCGCGCGATCCCCGAAGCGTGAGGTCATCGCCGCCTTCCTGGCCGCTGCCCGGAACGGGGATTTCGAAGCCCTGCTCGAACTGCTCGACCCGGACGCCGTGGTCGGCGAGGTCCGCGGCGGCCAGGCGGTGGCGGCCTTCTTCTCCGGACGCGCCGAGGCGGCCCGGCTCGCGCTGGTCGACGGCGTCCCGTCGGCCGTCTGGTCACATCGCGGCGAGGCGAAGGCCGTTTTCACGTTCAGCTTCGCCGGCGGGAAGATCACCCGGATCGACATCGACACCGACCCGGAGCGCCTCCGCGGGCGCGAGATCGCCTTTCTCAGCGCCAAAGTCAGCGAGGTCTGACCGGCATGGAGCTCCGGTTCTCCTCCTGCACGCTCGTCGTCCACGATGTCGGCAGCGCGCTCGGCTTCTACCGTGACGTGCTCGGCTTCACCGTGTGGGACGACGGACCGGTGAGTGTCGGCCCGCCTTCGCAGCCGGACGTGCGGATCGTCCTCGAACCACCCGGCCGGGGCGCCTCATCGGCGGACCGGTCCGCGATCGAAGACCTGATGGCCAAAGCCTTGCTGAGCCGTCTCGTCTTCGCGACCGACGACTGCGACGGCACTTTCGAGCGCATCGAGGCCTCGGGCGCGGAAGTGATGCAGGAACCGATCGACCGGCCCGGCGGAATCCGTGATTGCGCCTTCCTCGATCCCTCCGGCACCATGCTGCGGTTCATCCAGCGGAGGGAAGCCTGACGTCATCGGGTGTCTTGTCCGCCCGCAGCCCTCGCCAGGTCGTGTGCCGCAGACGGCCGTCGGGCGTCCAGTTCCGGTGCACGACCTCCCCGACGAGTTCGGGCTCCACCCAGTGCACCCGCCGGGCCCGGTCGCGCGGGACCTCCGACGCGAACGGTGGCTTCTTCCGCTCCAGCGGGGTGAGCCGGGCGTGCAGGTCGTCGAGGACCTTGTCGCTGAACCCGGTCCCGACGTCGCCGATGTACCGAAGGTCGCCGGCTTCGTCGTGCGCGCCCAGCAGCAACGCGCCGAGCGTCCCCGCGCGCCGCCCATCGCCGGGCCGCCAGCCGCCGATCACGACCTCCTGGGTGTGCCACAGCGCCCGTTTGATCCAGTGGCGGGTCCGCTTGCCGGGGTGGTAGCGGCTGTCGAGCTTCTTCGCGATCAGCCCTTCGAGCCCGTGCTGCCGGACGACGTCGAGCAGCTGATCGGGGGAGATGTCGTCGTCGGTGTAACCCGGTGGGATGGCGATGCGGCCGCCGGCGCCCAGGGACGTCAGCACCTCGCGCCTGGCCTCGTATGGCTCGTCGAGCAGGGCGTCACCGTCGAGGAACAGCACGTCGAAGGCGAAGAAATGCACCGGACTGCGTTCCAGCAGGGACGCGTCCGGGGTGCGCAGGTGCCGGGTCTGCAACAGCGGGAAGCTGGGCCGCCCCTGCTCGTCGAGGACGACGATCTCGCCGTCGAGGACGGCTTCGTGCCCGCTCAGTGCTTCCGCGGTCACGTCCGGGTACGTCGCCGTGATGTCGAGGCCGCGGCGGCTGGTCAGACGCGTCTCGCCGTCGCGCGCGACACGCAGGCAGCAGCGGTAGCCGTCCCATTTGTATTCGTAGCCCCACCCGCCGGTGGGCAGGTCGCCGTCGGTCGCCAGCATCGGGGCGATCGCGTCCGGCACGGTGCTCATGCCTCACGGTACCCCGGGAACCCCTCCGGTGATCTATCGTCGAAGGGTGCCTGAGCAGCGGATGACGGTCGAGGTCGAGGGGCGGCGGCTGGGCCTGTCCAATCTGGACAAGGTGCTCTACCCCGCGCACGGTTTCACCAAACGCGAGGTCCTCGACTACTACCGCCGGATAGCCCCCGTCATGCTCCCCCATCTGCGTGACCGCGCCGCCACGTTCCGCCGGTTCCCCGACGGGGTCGACGGCGAACCGTTCTACGAGAAGAACGTTTCCCGGCACGCCCCCGACTGGGTGCGCACGGCGCGGCTCACCAACCGTGGCCGCCGTGGCGGGGAGGAGACGCTCGACTACCCGGTGGTCGGTGACCTGCCGACGCTGATGTGGGCGGCCAATCTCGCCGCGCTGGAACTGCATATTCCACAGTGGACCGTCGGCCCGCGCGGCGCGCGGAAATCACCCGATCTGCTGGTGTTCGATCTCGATCCCGGGCCGCCGGCGGACGTCGTCGACTGCTGCCGGGTGGCCGAGACGCTCAGCGACCTGCTGACCGGAGACGGTCTCACGGTGTACGCGAAGACGAGCGGCAACAAGGGAATGCAGTTGTACTGCCCGGTGCGCACGCGGTCGGACGAACGCACCTCCGAGTACGCCAAGGCCGTCGCGGAGGAGCTGGCGCGCCGCTCACCGGAAACCGTGGTCGCCAAAATGGCGAAGGCCATCCGCCCCGGCCGGGTGTTCATCGACTGGAGCCAGAACAACACCGCCAAGACCACCATCGCGCCGTACTCGCTGCGCGGCCGCGCCATCCCCACCGTCTCCACCCCGGTGACCTGGGAGGAGGTCGAAGCCTGCCGCAAGGCCGAGGACCTGCTGTTCACCGCCGGCCAGGTGCTCGAGCGCGTCGAGGAGATGGGCGACCTGTTCGGCGACATCACCGAGCATCGCGCGGCCGTACCCCAACGGTGACCGGGGTCATGTTTGAACCGCCGCTGACGGGAAACTCCCAGGTCAGAGGAGTGACCCCGAATGAACGAGAGAGCGCAAGACCCCGAAGGCCTGTCGTACCGGGCCCTGGCCATGCTCCGAGCCGTGGCACAGGGACGGGCTGAAATCACCGTCAGCCTGGAGCCGGACCTCTATGTCGACGGCCTGCCGTGCAGCGACCAGAGCACGGCCCACCGCCTCGCCCACGCCGGCCTGATCCGGCTTCCCGCCGGTGGTGTTCCCGGCAGCCGGGTACCGGCGCGATTGTCCGAAACCGGACAAGAACTCGTGGAGCCCCTGGCGTCCGCCGCTTAGCCTCCGAAAGGCCACTGTGGACTCACGCCCGTTCCGCATACGATCTGCGGAGCGGGTGCGCGGGGGTGCGCGCCCACCGGGCTGGTACCTCCGGGGCCGGTGAGGATGTGGCTGTTGACCGGATATCACACACTGGCCGAGACCGAGACCGCCGTGCGGGCCAAACTGGGCGGTATCCCGCTGCTGTGGGAGCGGATGGAGGCGGTGGCCAATCTCCACCGCGCCGCGACGGCCGTCCGGCTGCATTTCGAGAACTCGGTCCTGCGCACGGCGGGTCTCACCTGGACCGCGTTCGTGGTGCTGTGGGTGGTGTGGATCTTCGGCGAGAAGGAGACCAGGCACGTCGCCGCCGAGTCCGGTATCACCAAAGGAACGCTCACCGGCGTCATGAAGACCTTGGAGGCGCACGGCCTGGTCACCCGGCGCAAACATCCGGTCGACGGACGATTGGTGCTGCTCGCGCTGACCCCGGAAGGGGAGCGGCTGATGAGGGAGCTCTTCCCGGAGTTCAACCAGGAGGAAGCGTTCGTCACCGCCCGGCTCAGCCCCGAGAAGTGCACCGAGCTGGCCGCTTCGCTGCGCGAGATCGTCCGGCAGCTGGAGGAGAAGGGCGAGGAGCGGCGAACCCGCAAGATCTGACCCCTACCGAAGACGGTTGCGCGCGGCCTTCACCGGCTCCTACGTTTTTTGGAGCCGAACGAAGCGAAGGGCGTGCTCGATGGACTTCCGGTATTGGCTCGGTCAGGCGTTGACGTCGAACGAGGCGTGGGCGGAGACGTTCGCCGGCTTCCGGCCGCATCCGTCGCTGGAGATCTCCGACGGGCGGTTCGAGGCCGCGTTCGAGGAGCTCACCGAGCGGCTGAAGGACAACTACCCGTTCTTCCATCCCTCCTACGCCGGCCAGATGCTCAAACCGCCGCATCCGGCCGCGGTCGTCGGCTACCTGTCCGCGATGCTGGTCAACCCCAACAACCACGCGCTCGACGGCGGCCCCGCGACGGCCGAGATGGAACGCGAGGTCGTCCGGCAGCTCGCCACGATGTTCGGCTACACGGAACATCTGGGGCATCTGACCACCAGCGGCACGATGGCGAACCTCGAAGCGCTGTTCGTCGCGCGGGAAACGCATCCGGGCAAGGGGATCGCGTACAGCGCCGAGGCGCATTACACGCACGGCCGGATGTGCGGCGTGCTCGGCGTCGAGGGACACACGGTGCCTGTCGACGCGCGCGGCGCCATGGACCTCGACGCGCTCGAAGACCTGCTGCGCACCGGGAAGATCGGCACCGTGGTGCTCACCGCCGGGACGACCGCGCTCGGCACGGTGGAGCCGGTCCACGAGGCGCTGGCGCTGCGTGAACGCTACGGCGTCCGCGTGCACGTCGACGCCGCCTACGGTGGGTTCTTCCGGCTTCTGTCCGGTTTGGACGGTCCGGAAGGACTGCCCGAAGCCCCGTGGCTCGCCATCGCCGAGGCCGATTCGATCGTCATCGATCCGCACAAGCACGGCCTCCAGCCCTACGGTTGCGGCGCGGTGCTGTTCTCCGACCCCGCGGCGGGCCGGTTCTACCTGCACGATTCGCCGTACACCTACTTCACCTCGGAAGACCTGCATCTCGGCGAGATCAGCCTCGAATGCTCCCGGGCGGGCGCGGCCGCCGCCGCGTTGTGGCTCACCTTCCGGGTGCTGCCGCCCACCCCCGACGGGCTGGGCCGGGTGCTCGCCGCCGGGCGCCGCGCGGCGCTGCGGTGGGCGAAGCTGCTGGAGGACTCCGAGCGGTTCGACCTGTACCAGCCACCGGAACTCGACATCGTCACCTACTTCCCCCGCACGGAACCGTTTTCGCTGTCGAACATCGACCAGGCGAGCGCGCGGATCCTGCGCAACGGCATGGCCGCGGCGAGGGAACCGGTGTTCCTCAGCACCCTGCGGGTGAGCGAGCCGCAGTTCGGTCTGCGTCACACCGGGGCCGACTCGGATGCGGACGGCGCGAGGATCCTGCGTAGCGTGCTGATGAAGCCCGAAAGCGAGGACCACGTCGACCGGCTCCACGAACGGCTGGAAGAGTTGTCCCGCGGTTGAGCTCCCGCGTACCGCAGACGAATGGATCCACCATGCCCGCACCAGGTCCCGCCGAACCCGTGACCGCGACCGAGACCCGGTCGCTCGGCACCGGCTTCCGGCGGCGGCACGTCACCATGCTGGCCATCAGCGGGGCGATCGGCGCCGGACTGTTCGTCGGCACCGGCGCGGGGATCAAGACCGCGGGGCCCGGCATCCTCCTGTCCTATGTGGTCGCCGGCCTGCTCATGGTGCTCGTGATGCGCATGCTGGGCGAGATGGCCGCCGCCGAGCCGAGCAGCGGTTCGTTCTCGGTGTACGCGGAGAAGGCGCTCGGGCGCTGGGCCGGGTTCACCGTCGGCTGGCTGTACTGGTCGCTGCTGGTGGTCGTGGTCGCGGCCGAGGCCACCGCGGCGGCGGGGATCGCGAACGGGCTGCTGCCGCAGGTTCCACAGTGGACCTGGGTGCTGCTGTTCATGGCGGTGCTCACGGTGGTGAACCTGTTCGCGGTGCGCTCGTTCGGGGAGTTCGAGTTCTGGTTCGGCGCGATCAAGGTGACCGCCGTGGTCGCCTTCCTCGTCCTGGGCACACTGGCGGTGTTCGGGATCCTGCCGGGTACGACGCCGGTCGGCCTGGACAACCTCACCGGGCACGGCGGTTTCCTGCCCAACGGCCTGCAGGGCGTGCTGACCGGTCTGCTCGCGGTCGCGTTCTCCTTCGGCGGCATGGAACTGGTCACCATCGCCGCGGCGGAGTCCGACGACCCGGCGGATTCGATCCGCCGCACCACGCGCACGGTCATCGTGCGGTTGCTGCTGTTCTACGTCGGTTCCGTGGCGCTGATGGTGCTGTTGCTGCCGTGGGAGACCGCGTCGGCCAACACCAGCCCGTTCGTGACCATCCTGGAGCGGATCGGGGTGCCGTCCGCGGCGCTCTTGATGAGTTTCGTCGTGCTGACCTCGCTGCTGTCGGCGTTGAACGCCAACCTCTACGGCGCCTCGCGGATGGTGTTCTCGCTGGCCGAACGCGGCGAAGCGCCGCGCGCGATGCTGAAGCTGTCCGGCGCGGGCGTCCCGCGGACGGCGGTGCTCGCGTCGGTGGCCTTCGGTTTCGTGGCCGTACTGCTGAACTTCCTCGCCCCCGAACACGTCCTGCCCTTCCTGCTGAACGCCATCGGGGCGAACATCCTGCTCGTCTGGATCTTCGTCGCGATCTCGCAGCTGCGGCTGCGGAAGGCGGCGGAGCGGGACGGCACGGCCGCGGACCTGCCGGTGCGGATGTGGGGTTTCCCTTGGCTCAGCTGGGTCGCGCTGCTCGCGATGGCGGGCGTCCTCGTTCTCATGTGGACGGACGCCGACGCGCGGACACAGCTGTTCACCAGCGGCGCGGTGGCCGTGCTGATCGTGGTGATCAGCCTGCTCAGGCGACGTCCTCGACGCTGAACAGGTCGCGCTCCACGCGATTCAGCGCCAGCCGGACCGCGCCGAGCGCCACCGAGTCCTCGCCGAGCGCCGAGATCTCGACGCGCACCGGGAACAGGCACAGCCGAGCGAGCTCGGCACGCAGTTTCGCGGTCAGCTCGCCGGTGCCGCCGATAACCACCAGCTGCGGGTCGACGGCGAGGACGGTGGCGGCGACGAGCTCGGCGAACCCGCCTGCCGGCCGCAGGGCGCCGATCTCGCCGGCGGCGCCGTGGTGGCCAGCGTGCAGCTTCCCGCCGAGCAGCAGGCCCAGCGAGACCGTGTGCCCGGTCCGCACGTAGACGACGTCGTCGACGCCGCGCGCGGCACCGCGCCAGTGTTCGGCCAGCGTGGCGAGTTCGGTGTCGTTCCCGGCCAGCACGGGGCAGCCGCCGCCGAACTCCGCGGGCAGGTCGACGCCGGTCCAGCCGGGAAGGCGGTAGTTGTGGACGACCTTGCCGCCGGACACCACGCCGGTGGTGCCGATGCCGAGCACCCGCACGCCGACGTGACCGTCGACGGCCGTGGCGAGCACCCGGTGCGCGGTGCCGAGCCGGGTGGCCGCGTCCGTTTCGGGGGTGAGCCCGGCCTTCGCCCGTCCGACGACGTCGCCCCGCAGGTCGGCGACCAGGCACAACGCCTGACGCGGGCCGATCTCGAGGCCGGCGACGTGCCCGGACTCGTGGCGGAAGCGGTACCGCTTGGCGGGCCGCCCCACCGGCCGCGGCGCGCCGGGCGGAAGCGGGACCTCCTCGACCAGCCCCTGTTCACCGAGGTCGGCGGCGATCTCCTCGACCGTCGGACGGGAGACCTCGCTCGCCTTGACCAGTTCCGCGAGGGTGAGTCCCTCGGCCTCGTACAGCGCCCGCAGGACGGCGATGGCGTTGAGCCGCCGCAGCAGTGACGGATCCCCTCCGGACAGTCTGGCCATGCGGCTCCCTAGACGGTGGCGCGTTTGTCGTACTGGGCGCGCGCGAGGGCGATCTCGCCCTGGTGGTCCTCGGTCCAGGTGACCAGCGACTGGATCGTCTTGTGCAGCGTCATCCCCAGCGGCGTCAGCGCGTACTCGACACGGGGCGGCACCACCGGATAGACGGTGCGGCTCACCAGCCCGTCCCGTTCGAGATGGCGCAGCGTGGTGGTGAGCATGCGCTGGCTGATGCCGTCGATCTTGTACTTGAGCTCGGTGAACCGCAGCGTGTTCCGGTCGAGCAGCGCGATCACCAGGAGTGACCATTTGTCCGCCACCCGGTCGAGGATCTGGCGGACCTCGCAGTCCTCGCGCGTGTCCCACTGGAAGGCCTCGTAGTCCTCCTCGGTGAGTTCACAACGACTAGGTGAGTTCAAAGTGCCTTCTTCCATGGTCGTCGATGGTGACGGAAGATCCCCTTGGTTACAAGAGGGAACCGACCGGCTGATGGGTAACCGTCGGTTCCCGTTCACTGAGGAGATCCGATCTTGAGCAACTCGCAAACGCTTCCGCGCGCCGACCGGATGGGCGGGCGGGCCTGGGGCGTGCTCGTGGTGCTGTGCGGCGCCATCTTCCTGGAGGGCATCGACGTCGCGATGCTCAACGTGGCGCTGCCGTCCATCCGGGCCGAACTCGGGCTGTCGACGGCGACGCTGAGCGGCGTCGTGAGCGCCTACGTGCTCGGCTACGGCGGGTTCATGCTGCTGGGCGGGCGCGCCGCCGACATCTACGGCCGGCGTCGCATGTTCATCGCCTGGCTGGTGGTGTTCCTCGTCTTCTCCGGGCTGGGCGGGTTCGCCACCGAAGGCTGGATGCTGCTGCTCGCCCGGTTCGTCACCGGCGTCGCCGCGGCCTTCATGACCCCGGCCGGGCTGTCCATCATCACCACGAGCTTCGAGGAAGGCCCGAAACGGAACAAGGCGCTGCTGTTCTATGCCGGCACCGGGGCGGGCGGCTTCTCGCTCGGCCTGGTCATCGGCGGTCTGCTGACCAGGATCGACTGGCGCTGGGTGTTCTTCACTCCGGTGATCCTGTCCGCCGTCATCCTGCTCGCCGCGCTGTGGCTGATCAAGGAACCGGCGGGCGAGGAACGCGTGCCGCGTCGCCTGGACCTCCCCGGGGCGCTCACCGTGACCGTGGCGATGCTGCTGATCGCCTACGCGGTGGTCCGGCTGGAACACCCCGGACAGGGCTGGGGCTGGACTCTCGCGTCGTTCGCCGGGGGAGTGGCGGCGCTGACGGCCTTCGTGGCCGTCGAACGCCGCTCGCCCGCGCCGCTGGTGCGCCTCGGCATCCTGAAGTCTGGTCCGCTGGTGCGGGCGAACGTCAGTGCCCTGCTGTTCGCGGGATCGTTCTTCGGGTTCCAGTTCCTCGTCACGCTGTACCTGCAGGAACTTCGGGGCTGGTCGACGCTGGAGACGAGCCTGGCGCTGCTGGCCGTGGGGATCGACGCGATCCTCGCGCCGACGCTGACCCCGCGGCTGGTGGCGAGGTTCGGCAACACCCGGCTGATCTTCGGCGGACTCGTGCTCGCCGCCGTGGCGTACGCGCTCTTCCTGCCGCTGGGCCTGGACTGGACGTACGCGGCGATGTTCCCGTCGATGATCATCCTGGGGCTCGGGTTCGCGCTCGCCTACGGTCCGCTGACGATCGTCGCCACCGACGGGATCGCCGAGGACGAACAGGGGCTCGCGGGCGGGTTGCTGTACACGGCGTTCCAGTTCGGCGCGGCGCTCGGACTGTCGGCGGTGACCGCCGTCAACGTCGCCGCGCTGGGTGACGGTTCGCGAGAGGCCGCGCTCGGCGGTTTCCGGGCGGCGCTGGTCGTGCCGCTGGTGATGGCCGTCCTCGCCGCGATCGTCATCGCGTCCGGCCGTCAGCGCGTTTCGGCGAAGGAAGCCAGATTGGCCAGCGAAGAGGCGATCCCGGCTTCGTGATCCGCCTGGCCGATGCCGGACGGCACGTCCGTCGCGGTGACGGTCACCTCGGTGCCGTCTCCCGCGGCGGCCAGGCTCCAGGTCATCGTCATGGTGCCCGCGAACGCCGGGTCCACGGACTCGAAGACGGCCCGCTGCACCACCCGTTCGGCGGGCACCAGCTCGGCGAACCCCACTTCGACGACGTCCGTCGCGTCCGACGACTTGCCGGGCGCGGCGGACGCGTCGAGGTAGGTGAGGATCATGCGGAAACCGCCGCCGGGCCGCGGATCCCAATGCTCGATCCGGCCGCGCATTCCTTCGGGCGGGAGCCAGGCCTCGAGGGACTCGCGGTCCAGGAGTGCCTGGTAGACGGTCTCGGGCGGGGCGGCGATCGTCCGGCTGCCGCTGTCGATCCTGTCCATGGCGCCGAGTCTAGGGCGCCCTGTCCTCGTCAGGGGTGCCGAGGAGTGATGGTGTCGCGGGTGATCGACTCGACCTTCTCCTGCGCCTTCTTGGCGTCGGTGACCCAGAGCTTGTAGAAGTCGAACGGGCAGTCGGCCACGCCCTTGTCGCCTTCGGCCGCGTCCTGCACGCCGGTGTAGCCGCGGTGCAGCAGTTTGAAGATGTGGTTCTGCGACTGGTCGTAGGTCCGCGCGTCGCGGATCGCCGAAACCGACAGTTGCGCGTACTGGATCCCGTATTCCTCTTCGCCGGTCTCGCCGAGCGTGCGGCCGTCGAAGCCGATGATCGCGGAATGGCCGAAGTACGAGTACACGCCGTCGAAACCGGCGGCGTTCGCCACGGCCACGTAACAGTTGTTGGCCCACGCCATCGCCTTGGCCATGAGGACCTGCTGTTCCTTGGCGGGATACATGTAGCCCTGGCAGCGCACGATCAGCTCGGCGCCCTTCATCGCGCAGTCACGCCAGATCTCCGGATAGTTCCCGTCGTCGCAGATGATCAGCGAGATCTTCATGCCCTTCGGACCATCGCTGACATAGGTGTCCTCGCCGGGGTACCAGCCCTCGATCGGGCACCAGGGCAGGATCTTGCGGTATTTCTGGACGATCTCGCCGCGGTCGTTGATGAGCACGAGCGTGTTGTACGGCGGCTTGGCCGGATGGTCCTCGTGCCGCTCGCCGGTGATCGAGAAGACGCCCCACGTCTGGGCTTCCCGGCACGCGGCGGCGAAGATCTCGGTCTCCTCACCGGGAATCGTCGCCGCGGTCTCGTACATCTCCTTCGGGTCGTACATGATGCCCTGCGTCGAGTACTCGGGGAACACCACGAGGTCCATGCCGGGAAGCCCGGACTTCATGCCCACCACCATTTCGGCGATCTTGCGGGCGTTGTCGAGGACTTCGGCCTTCGTGTGCAGGCGCGGCATCTTGTAGTTGACCACCGCGACGCCGACCGTGTCCGGGCTGGCGGAAATGTCACCGTGTCGCATGAAGACTCCTTTTCTCCGAACGGTTTTTCAGGACGTCGAGGGATCCGGCGGCCGCGACCAGCGCCACCACGATCGCGGCCGCCAGCAGCGCGGTGCCGCCGTCGCTGCGGTAGGCGCCGGTGAGGCCGAGGAAGGCGGGCACCGTGCACGTCGGCTGGCTGAGCAGCAGGACGGTCCAGCCGGTGAATCGCGTCAGATGTTCTTTGCCAAGGCCGAGTACGAGGAAGAACAACGTCCACAGCAACGCCCAGGACAGCCAGATGACGCCGAAAACAGGGTCGTCGCCGTGCCAGAAGGCGATCCCGGCGTACACCACGGCGGCGCCCGCCACGAAGAGCGAGAACCAGCCGATGCCTTCGGGCTCCAGACCGGCGAGGTTCGCGATGCCGACGTACAGATACGTGAAACCGAACAGGTACAGGCCGGACGCGGCGAGGATCGCGTCCGGATTCCCGTTCGCCTGGACGATCAGCACGGTCGGGGTGACGCACTGCAGCGCGCCGACGAACAGGTTCAGCACCGCCGCCGAACGCGGAGGTATCCGGCCGAGCAACATCAGGCCGTTGATCATCAAGGCGGCGCCGACGTAGAGCAGGCCCACGTTGCCCATGCTCACCTCCGCATAACGTGCGTCACATGGAATAATTTCAAATGAAAGTATGTGGTGGGCCGGAGTGAGTCAAGGGGGTGGCTTTCACAGCCGGGTGAGCACTTCGAAGTCGTAGCCGTCGGCGACCGCGAGATGGACGTGCTGATCGGCCTGCTGCCCGCGGAACTCAATCGTGCCGCGCGGCCCGTGATACGCGACGCCGTCGATCGCCGCGTTGAGCGCGGGAAGCTCCGGCGTCCCCGCCCTGCCGACGAGCTCGGCCAGCGTATGCAGCCCTTCGTAACAGGATTCGGCCGCGTTGTTCAGGGCGGGGGCGCCGGGTCCGTGACGGTCGACGTAACGGCCGAGGAGGTCCATGGCGTCGGCGGTGACCATCGACCGGAAATAGGCGGCGGAGACGTAGAGGTTTCCGGTGGCGTTCGCGCCACTGGCGAGAAGCATGTTCTCCTCCATCAGCGGGCTGAACCGGAGCAGCCGGTCGCTCAGCCCGTGCGCGGCGAACGCCCGGTTGAAGCGCACCGCGTCCTGCCCGACCAGCAACATGAGCACACCGTCGCTTGTGGACTGTTCGACCGCGCGGACCACTGTGGACATGTCGCCCGCGCCCAGCCCGACGAACGCCTCTCCGGTGATGCCCAGGTCGAGATCCTTGGCGTACTGGCGGATCGCTCGGGTCGACCGGTGCGGCCAGACGTAGTCGTCGCCGACGACGAACCAGCGCCGGGCCCCGAGATGATCGCGCAGCCAGCGCAGCGCCGGCTCGATCTGGCAGCGCGGCGTCTCGCCCGTGCAGAAGATGCCCGAGCGGCGTTCGCCGCCTTCGTAGAGCGACGTGTACACGTACGGCACCCTGTCGGCCACGACCGGCGCGAGCGCGTGCCGGATCGACGAGATGTGCCAGCCACTCACCGCGTCGACCCGCCCGCTGTCGACCAGGCGCCGCACTTCGCCGGCTACTCGCGCGGGAGTGCCGCCGCCGTCGACCACCTCGGCCTCGACCCGCCTGCCGAGGATGCCGCCGGATTCGTTGAGTTCGTGGACGGCCAGCTCCGTGATCGCCTCGCACGAGGGGCCGAACAGCCCGGCCGGTCCCTGCAACGGGACCACCATGGCCACACGCCAGGTGTCGTCGCGGGGCCGGGTGGCGAGGCGTGGGGGCATGGCGCTCCGTGCGGTGGCCCGGTAAGGTCAAAGTGCTTTCACCTGGAAGTATTGCGAGGGTGTCCGGTTTTGGCAAGGGGACGGGATATGGGGACACGCGGCGTCACGACCGCCGGAACGTCGCTCACCGGCTCGCTCACCCGCGCCGCCCGTGCCGTCGCCGCCAGGGTGGAGCAGGTGCTCGCCAAGGAAGGTCTCACTCTGGACCAATGGCTGGTGCTGGACACGCTGAGCGGCAAGGGCGGCCTCGCCATGGCCGACCTCGCCGACCGGACGCTCGCCACCGCCCCGACGTTGACCAGGGTGGTCGACAAACTCGTGACCACCGCGCAGGCCTATCGCGAGGTCGACGCCGCCGACAGGCGTCGCGTCCTCGTCCACCTCAGCGCCCGTGGCCGGGCGACCCACCGGCGCGTGGCCGCGAAGGTGTCGGAGGTGGAAGCACTCCTCGACGTACCGGACGAAGTGCTCGCGGTGTTGCGGACGCTCGGCGACTGAAGGTCAGGCGTACGGCACGGTTTTCGGCTTGGCCAGCGTGACGATGCCGATGACCCCGGCGACGACGAGCGCGAGGAACACGAACAGCGCGGCCACCACGAACACCACCCGGAAGCCGGTGGCGTCCGAGAGCAGCCCGCCGAGGACCGGCGCGATCACCAGGGCGAGGACGCCGAGCCCCGCCGTCGCCCCGGCCGCTGTGCCGCGACCGGTCCTGAGACGCCGGATCAACGCGACGGTCACGCCGAGGGCGGCGCCCGCGCCGAGTCCGTTGAGCACCCGGCCGGCCAGGATCATCCCGCTGCTGGGCCCGAAGGCGACCAAGAGAACGCCCAACAGCATCAAGACGATCGCCGGCACGGTCACCGACGTCGGGAAGCGCAAGCCGAGCAGCAGGCCCGCCGGGAAGGCGAGCGCGGCCGCGACGACGTACGCGACGACGACGTTCAGCAGGAACGACTGGCTGGACATGCCCAAATCGATCTGCAGGTCCGGCCCACCGTCGAAGCGATAGACCACGGTGAGCAGGAACAGACCGATGAGCGCGGCGAACCCGGGACCGATGACGAGCCACCAGGGAGGGCTGGCTGGACGCGGGTCATGCTGTGTCGGGGTCGGCACGTACATGCGCACAACCTATAGCGCGCGGCGAGGTTGATGGACCGGTTCACGGAGACTTGCCGGTGTGACAGTGACCAACAACAGGGGCATCATGTCACGGACCGTCACCGCCGGGGCAACCGAAGATGCCCCGGCGGTGCCGCCCGCGCGAACGTGACGCGGATCGAAAGTGGTGGGTTTGTGCTGACCCAGCCCCTTCTGCGTTCGAGTTGCCTGGTCACACAGTGCGTGTGACCAGGCGCGACGTGCCCCCGGCAGGACTTGAACCTGCGACCTAGAGATTAGAAGGCTCTTGCTCTATCCAGCTGAGCTACGAGGGCCGACGTCGGCGACGTTGGGTGTCGCCCAGCATCGGCAGCTTAGCCGTCGCCAACCTGTCGATCGTTCGACACCGCCAGATCGTTTCAGGTCGAGCCCACCCTTTTTTGGAACGCCCGTGAGCGCATCACGACGCGGGGTGACGCGCTCACGGGCCGGGGCCGCTTCGGGGAGCGGCCCCTGGGTTCGCGCAGGTCGCGAGTCGACTCGTCCGCGAGCGACCGGCACGAACCGTCGGGGTGGTCAGTCCCAGATCTTGAGGGCGCGGATCACGAACGGGCCCTGGGGTACGTAGGTGCCGCCACCCGGATAGGTGATGAAATCTCCCTCCGTGGTGCACTCCTCGCTCTGATAAATCGTCACGTCCCGGCTCAGCCGGTTGACGAACGAATGCCCGTCGAAGCCTTCGGGTAAGGGAATGCATTCGTCGGGATTGGCGGTGCGCAGGTCGAATTTGTGCACCGCGCCGCCGTACGATTCCGCGCCCCAGACGCAGAACTCGCCCTTCTGGCAGGCGGGTTCCGGCGGCGCGGTGGTGGCGCTCGCGACTCCGGTGCTGGTCAGCAGGCCGAACATGGCCAGCAGGAGGACGTGCGGGAGGCGGGCGCGCAGGTTCGTCAAACGTCGTTGCATGGCTGGGTTCTCCCCCGTGAATCGGCGGCTCGATGGCCGTCGGTGAATGTGTGATTCCACGATGGCGCGCGGGGAAGGGTTTGTCTGCCCGCATTTCTACTTCTGTGGATAAGTAGTTGTGCGCCGCTCGATCGGGGCGAGTTGTCCACATATCGCCGGGGCGCCTTGCGCGTGCCGGAATCGGCTGCTACGCGGGCGCGGTGGAGTCCCGGACGACCAGTTCGGTGGGTACCTCGGCGGGCGCGGGGGCCTTCTCCTCGCGCAGCAGGCCCAGCACCAGTTCGCCCGCCGCCCGTCCCTTGGCGGCGAGGTCCTGCCGGACCGTCGTCAGCGGTGGTTCGGACCACCGGGCGGGGGAGACGTCGTCGTAGCCCACGACCGACAGGTCACCCGGGACTGACAGGCCGAGCTGCCTGGCGGCCGAAATCGCCGCCAGGGCGAGAAGATCCGACATGCACAGCAGCGCCGTCGGCCGTGGCCGCCGGTCCAGCAGACCGAAAGCGCTCGGGAGAGCTGCTTCGACCGACAGTCCGGACGCCTCCCAGATCGGCACGTCCGCCGCCGGGATCCCCGCCTCGGCCAGCGTCTCCAGGTAGCCGGCCATCCGTTCGCGGTTATCGTGGAACCGGCTGTTCCCGGCCTCGGCCACGCTCAGTTCGCCGCCGCGCGGAGCCGAGAGGCATTGCGCAGAGAAGATCCCGATCCGCCGGTGCCCGAGCTCCACCAGGTGCCGCGCCGCGGCGGCCGCTCCGGCCCGGTCCGCGACGCCGATCCTCGCCGAACCGCGGATATGCGGCTGGTCGATCACCACCAGCGGCAGGCCCCGGTCCCGGACCGCGGTCAGCGCCGGGGCGCCGTCGGCCAGCGAATACGCCACCGCGATGTCGGCCTGCGCGGTCAGGATCCGCTCCGCGCGCGGGCCGCCGCTCTCGCCATCGCCGGGCAGCAGCAGAAGGGCGTGCCCCTCGGGGTCGACGACGGTCGAGAGCGCGTCGAGGGTGACCGACAACGCGGGATCCGAGAACGCCGTCGAAAGATTCGTGTCGAGCAGGACGGCGATCGCGCCGGTGCGGCTGGTGGCGAGGCTGCGGGCGGTCGGATTCGGCCCGGCGTACCCGATCTTCTTGGCCGCGCGAAGCACCTCTTCCCGCAGCTGGGCGGACAGCTGGTCGGGCCGGTTGTAGGCGTTGGAAACGGTCGCGCGGGACACCCCGACGGCGTCGGCGACATCGTCCAACGTCGGCCTTCGCCGTCGCGTGCTGGTCACCGCCGCAGTCTAGTCCCGGCCGGGGCCGGTGGACTTTCTGAAGCGCTTAAGTCATTCTGGGGGAAGAGGAATCGAAAGGAGACTGGGGTCTATGCGTGACCGTACGGCCGTTTTCGTCGTGTTCGCGCTCAACGGGGCCGCGCTCGGCTCCTGGGCGCCGCGGACGCCGGCGTTGTCGGAAAGGGTGGACGCCTCTCCGGGTGTCTTCGGGCTCGCCCTGCTGGGCGCCAGCGTCGGCATGTTGATCGCGGCGTCGGTTTCGGGGCGGCTGATCGAGCGGTACGGCGCCCGCGCGGTGGTCGCGGGCAGCACGATCATCGCCTGTGCGGCGTTGCCGATGATCGGCTTCGCGACGTCGGTCGTCCTGCTCGCCGGGGCGTTGTTCGTCCTCGGGGCGAGCGTCGGCGCGCTCGACGTGGCGATGAACGTCGCCGGAGTCGAGGTGGAGCGCCGGTCCGGGCGCGCGATCATGCCGATACTGCACGCCGGGTTCAGCTTCGGGGCGTTGGCGGGCTCCGTCGCCGCGGGGTTCGCCGCGTCGCACCAGTGGTCGCCGGGGAGGCATCTCACGGTCGCCGCGCTGGCCGCTCTGGTGGTGCTCGCCTTCGTCATCGCCGCAGTGCCCGGCGCGCGACCCGAACACGCCGAACCCGTCGAGAAGCCGCGAGTGGCGCCGATCAAACGTCCCGTGCTCTGGCTGCTCGCCGCCATCGCGCTGTTCTCGGCGATCGCGGAGGGCGCGAGTTCGGACTGGTCCGCGCTGCTGATGACGTCCGTGCACGGGGTCGGCGAGGGCGCTGCCGCCTTCGCGTACTCGGGGTTCGCCCTGGCCATGGCGCTCGCCAGGCTCGCGGGTGCCTGGCTTCAGAACCGTTTCGGCCCGACGCGTGCGTTGGCGGTGGGTGCCGGGATCGCGGCGGCGGGCCTCGTGCTCGCCGCGCTGGCCCACGTTCCGGTTTTCGGGTTCGTCGGTTTCGCGCTGGCGGGTGCCGGGCTCGCCGCGGCCTTCCCGATCGCGTTGAGCCTCGCGGGCGCGTCGGGCAAACGCGCCGACGGGACGGGGGGCGAGCGCGAACTGGCCTTCGTCACGGCGATCGCCTACACCGGTTTCCTCGCCGGGCCGCCGCTGATCGGCGGGATCGCGCAGGTGACGTCGCTTTCGGTGTCGTTCCTGTTCGTCGGGCTGACCGCCGCGCTGATCGTGCCGTCCGCGGTGGCCGCGGCGCGGGCGGGGAAACGGGAGGAGGTGGGCGAACCCGTCGCCCGTTGACATCTCCGCCGGACCCCGGGCAAGCTGGCACCTCGGTAAACTGAAATGAATGCGCTTTGGTCGCTGTTTCAGCAAGGCTAATCCGGGGAGGCTGGCTGATGCTCGGGGGTCGCGGAGGTATCCCGGCGCGGTTGGTGCGGACGACGGTGCCCTGGCTCGCCGGGGTCCCGGTGGCGTTCCGGCTGGCGATGCTGGTGCAGGCGCTGTGGGCGGCGGGTGCGGGGTCTTCGGTGCTGTGGACGTTCGTGGCGCTGCATCTGGTGCCCAACATCGTCGCGGCCGTCTGGATCTTCCGCTGGTCCGCTGCCGGGACGAGGCTGGTTCCGTTGGTGGACAGCGCGTTCGCCGTGCTCTTCGTCTTCGGGGCCGCGCCGTTCGCGCAGGACACCGCGATCACGTCGATCACCTGGACCCACCTGATGGGCACGGTGATGATCTGGGCCCTGCTGCGCGGCGCGGCGGCCGGAGCACTGGCCATCGTGGCCGCGGTGGTCCCGCACACGCTGCTGGACCCGGCCTCCTCGCTCGGTCTCCTGCTCACGCTCGCGACCGCGCTGGTGGTGTCCCTCGCGGTCGCCGGACTGGTCGGCGCGTCGATGCGGTTCGCGGTCGGATTCGGGGAGCAGCAGGGCCGGGCGGCGGAACGCGAACGGCACCGCCGCGACGTCCACGACACCGTCCTGCAGGTGATGGAATCGTTCGCGATCCCGGCGCCCGCCGACGAACTCGACCCGGCGGCCAGCCTCGACCGCGTCCGCCGGACCGCGCGCGCCCAGGCGATGCGCATCCGGCTCAGCCTCGAACACGAATCCACCGAAGGGATCGGGCTGCATCAGCGGTTACGGCTGCTCGCCGCCGAAATGGCCGCGGAGGGGCTGCGCGCCGAGGTCGTCGTTCAGGACGACGCCGCGCCGGAGCTTTCGGAGGAGGCGGCCATGGCGCTGCACGACTCCGCCAGGGAAGCCCTGCGCAACACGCTGAAGCACTCCGGGACCAGGCGGGCCGTGGTGAGCGTCGAAGAGATCAGCGGCGGGGTTTCGCTGACGGTGCGCGACCACGGCGCCGGTTTCGACGTCGGCGACCGGCGGCGCGGTTTCGGCCTCGAGAACTCGATCATCGCGCGGATGGCGGAGATCGGCGGTTTCGCGCGGATCGAATCCAGCCCGGGCCTGGGAACGAGGGTGGTGCTCCTCGCCCCCTCAGCCCTGAGTCTCCCCGTCGGGTGAGTCCCGCCACTGGAGGAACGGACGGTCCAGCGACCACTTGCCGTCCACCCGCTCCACGACGCGGTACTCGCAGGTCTTCGGGTTGGACAGGGACTCGAACAGCTCGATGCTCCAGCCGAAGAGCCGCCGGCACAGCAAGCGGATGGTGAGCCCGTGTGAGACGACGAGCACGGTTTCGGGGTGATCTTCGCCGCACGCCGCCAGTTCGCTGAGGAACGCGGCGACCCGGTCGTCGACGTCCGCCCCGGACTCGCCGAACGGGAGCCGGTAGAAGAAGTGCCCGAACTCGTGGCGGCGTTGTTTCTGGACCTCCTGCTCCAGCGGGTCCTGGAGGTTGCCCCAGTCCTGTTCCCGCAGCCTCGGCTCCGGCACGATCCGCTCGCAGGTGTCCCGGATGTCCAGTAGCCGCAACGTTTCCCGCGTCCGCAGATAGGGGCTGACGTAGACGGCCGTCCGATGGCCGCCGAGGACCTCCTTGAGTTCCGGGCCCGCCAGCTTCGCCTGCTCACGACCGGCGTCGGTCAGCGGCAGGGCGTGGTCGGGGATCCGGGTGTAGGCGAGCTCGTCGACGTTGCCGAGCGACTCGGCATGCCTCAGCAGGATGATCCGCACGCCGCCATCTTGCCGGTTGCGCGTTCGGCATACCCTCGTGACGTGCCTTCAGACCCCGAGACGAAACCGGCCCCACCCGCACGGAAGGCCGGTGTCCTGCCGCTGGTGTCGATCGGGGCGCTCCTGGCCGCGGTGGTGGCCGTCGGCCTGGTCGCGCTGACCGGTGGCGCCGGTTACGTCATCGCCGGACTCCCGGACCCGGGCCTGGTGACCCGCTACGGCATCACCGTCGTCCGGGTGCTGGCCGAGGCGGCTTCGGTGCTGTGCGTGGGCTCGCTGCTGCTGGCCGCGTTCCTCGTCCCGCCGCAGAAGTCCGGCACGCTCGCCGCCGACGGTTACGCGGCCATCCGCGTCGCCGGCGTCGCGGCGTGGGTCTGGTTCTTCGCGGCCACCGCGTCGATCTTCTTCTCCGCGGCCGACGGCGCGGGCCGCCCGTTCACCGAGGTGCTCTCGCCGCAGGTGCTGGTCGACCTCGTCGACGCGATCGAGCAGCCGAAGGCCTGGCTGTTCACCGCGTTGATCGCGCTGCTCGTCGCGCTCGGCTGCCGTCTCGCGCTGACCTGGGGCTGGACGACGGTGGTCTTCTTCCTGTCCGTCGGCGGCCTGGTCCCGGTCGCGGTCACCGGGCACTCCGCGAGCGGCGGCTCGCACGACATGGCGACCAACAGCCTGCTGTACCACCTGGTCGCCGCCGCGTTGTGGGTCGGCGGGCTGGTCGCGCTGCTGGCGCTCGGCTGGCGCCGCGGCGAGAACCTCAAGCTCGCCGCCACGCGGTTCTCCAAGCTCGCGCTGGTCTGCTGGATCGTGATGGCGGTCTCCGGCATCGTGAACGCGCTGGTGCGGATCAGGATCGCCGACCTGTTCACCACCGACTACGGTCTGCTGGTGGTCGCGAAGGTCGTCGCGTTGCTGCTGCTCGGTGTCTTCGGTCATCAGCAACGGCAGAAGGGCGTCGCCGGGCTGGTGAACGGTGCAGGCGGTGGTCAGCTGCTGCGGCTCGCCGCGGTCGAGGTGCTGATCATGTTCGTCACGATCGGCATCGCCACCGGTCTCGCGAAGACCCCGCCGCCGCAGGAATCGCTGACCCAGCCGTCGACGACGGAACTGCTGATCGGATACGACCTCTACGGTCCGCCGACCGTCTTCCGGCTGCTCACGGACTGGCGGTTCGACCTCGTCTACGGCACCCTCGCGCTCGTTCTCGCGGGGCTGTACCTCGCCGGGGTCCGGCGGTTGCGGCGCCGCGGCGACACCTGGGCCACCGGCCGGACGATCGCGTGGCTCGCGGGCTGTTTCGTGCTGCTGATCGCGACGTCGTCCGGTATCGGCCGGTACGCGCCCGCGATGTTCAGCGTGCACATGGGCAACCACATGTTGCTTTCCATGGTGGCGCCGGTGCTGTTCGTGCTCGGCGGGCCCGTGACGCTGGCGCTGCGCGCGCTGCCCACGGCGGGCAAGGACGCCCCGCCCGGACCGCGTGAATGGCTGCTCGCCTTCGTACACTCGCCGCTTTCGCGGTTCCTGACCCATCCGATCGTCGCGTTGCTGCTGTTCGTCGGTTCCTTCTACGGCCTGTACTTCTCGGGCCTGTTCGATTCGGCGCTGAACTATCACTGGGCGCATCTGGCGATGAACGCGCACTTCCTGCTCGCCGGGTACGTCTTCTACTGGCCGGTGATCGGGGTCGACCCGGCGCCGCGACGGCTCCCGCCGCTGGGACGGCTGGGGATGATGTTCGCCGCCATGCCGTTCCACGCGTTCTTCGGGATCGCCTTGATGAGCATGCAGACCGTGCTCGGGCAGGACTTCTACCGCGGGCTGAAACTGCCGTGGGTCACCGATCTCCTGACCGACCAGCGGCTCGGCGGCGGGATCGCGTGGGCTTCCGGTGAGCTGCCGGTGCTGCTGGTGCTCGTCGCGCTGCTGGTGCAGTGGGCGCGGCAGGACGAGCGGGAGGCGCGGCGCCGGGACCGCCGAGAAGAGGCCTCCGGTGACGCGGATCTGAACGCCTACAACGCGATGCTGAAGAAACTCGCGGATCAGGGCCGGGGGCCTGGGCAGGGCTCTTAGTCGTCGGTCTGACGAACGCTGACCTACCCGAACCGCCGCCCTACCACACCTCTCCGACCGCGCGGCCTTCTCCGCCCCGAGTTGTCCACAGGAAGCCCACAACGCCCGGAGTTGTCCACAGATCCGGCTTTCGCCCCTTTCCGCCCTTGAGTCCGAGGCAATCTGTGCTCAAGGGAAACGCCGGGAGAGTCCCGGAACGAGGAGAAGGGCGAGTGTGATGGCGATGGGCGAAACGTGGGTGACCATGATCGGCAACCTGACCAGCGAACCGGTCCACCATCCGGAGCGGGTGCACGGGCACGACGTCGTGTCGTTCGGCTTGCGGAGTGTCGAACGCCGATACGACAAGGAAAGAGGGGAGTGGGGTGAGGGCCGCCAGCTCGCGGTCAAGGTCACGTGCTGGCGCAAGCTGGCGATGGCGGCGTTCTCCTGCCTGAGCAAGGGAGACCCGGTGATCGTGGCCGGGCGCCTGCGCGGCGCCGAGACCGCGGAGGAGATCCCGGCACCTCTGGGTCTACCTGAGCTTGAGGCCTTCTCCATCGGGCCCAACCTCGCGCGCTGCTCGGCCGAGATCCACCGGATCGGGCGGGATCGGCCCAGGGCGATCCCGCCGCTGCCGCCGTCCGCGGGGAATCCCATGGTCACCGCGCTGGAGGAGGCACCCGTGGGCTGAGGTTCCGATGCTCGCTCAGTGATATCGGGCTGACTGTCGGTAGCTCGGTGGTGACCGCCGTCAAGGCCGCGATCGCCTCGCTCTACGATCGTTTGCATGGCCGAGTTCATCTACACCATGAAGAAGGTGCGCAAGACCGTCGGGGACAAGGTCATCCTCGACGACGTCAGCACCGCGTTCTACCCCGGCGCCAAGATCGGCGTGGTGGGGCCGAACGGCGCGGGTAAGTCCACCGTTCTGAAGATCATGGCGGGGATCGAGCAGGCCAGTAACGGCGAAGCCTTCCTCCAGCCTGGCGCCAGCGTCGGCATCCTCATGCAGGAGCCGGAGCTCAACGAGGAAAAGACCGTCCGCGAAAACGTCGAAGAAGGCCTTGGCGACATCAAGGTCAAGCTCAACCGCTTCAACGAGGTCGCCGAGCTCATGGCGACCGACTACAGCGACGAGCTGATGGAGGAGATGGGCAAGCTCCAGGAGGAGCTCGACCACGCCGACGCGTGGGAGATCGACTCCACGGTCGAGCAGGCCATGGACGCGCTTCGCTGCCCGCCGCCGGACGAGCCGGTCACCCACCTCTCCGGTGGTGAGCGCCGCCGGGTCGCGCTGTGCAAGCTGCTCCTGTCCGCGCCCGACCTGCTGCTCCTCGACGAGCCCACCAACCATCTGGACGCCGAAAGCGTGCTGTGGCTGGAACAGTTCCTCGCGAACTACGCCGGCGCCGTCCTGGCCGTCACCCACGACCGGTACTTCCTGGACAACGTCGCCGAGTGGATCATGGAGCTCGACCGCGGCCGCGTCGTCGGCTACGAGGGCAACTACTCCACGTACCTGGAGAAGAAGCGCGAGCGCCTCGAGGTCCAGGGCAAGAAGGACGCCAAGCTCGCCAAGCGGCTGAAGTCCGAACTCGAATGGGTCCGGTCCAACGCCAAGGCGCGCCAGACCAAGTCGCGGTCCAGGCTCGACCGCTACGAGGAGATGGCGGCGGAGGCGGACAAGCACCGCAAGCTCGACTTCGAAGAGATCCAGATCCCGCCGGGGCCCCGGCTGGGCAGCGTGGTCGTCGAGGTCGAGAAGCTGCGCAAGGGTTTCGACGACCGCGTGCTGATCGACGGCCTGTCGTTCGACCTGCCGCGCAACGGCATCGTCGGCGTGATCGGCCCGAACGGTGTCGGCAAGACGACCCTGTTCAAGACGATCGTCGGGCTCGAGGAGCCGGACGACGGCCGGGTCAAGATCGGCGAGACGGTCAAACTGTCCTATGTGGACCAGAACCGCGGCGGGATCGACCCGAAGAAGACGGTATGGGAGGTGGTTTCGGACAAGCTGGACTACATCCACGTCGGGCAGACCGAAATGCCCTCGCGTGCCTACGTCAGCGCGTTCGGTTTCAAGGGGCCGGACCAGCAGAAGCCGGCGGGCGTGCTCTCCGGTGGTGAGCGCAACCGGCTGAACCTGGCGCTGACCCTCAAGCAGGGCGGGAACCTGATCCTGCTCGACGAGCCGACGAACGACCTGGACGTCGAGACCCTTGGCTCGCTGGAGAACGCTCTCGAACAGTTCCCCGGCTGTGCCGTGGTCATCTCGCACGACCGGTGGTTCCTCGACCGGGTCGCGACGCACATCCTCGCCTGGGAAGGCACGGACGAGAACCCCTCGCAATGGTTCTGGTTCGAGGGTAACTTCGAGGGCTACGAGAAGAACAAGGTCGAACGTCTCGGTGCCGAGGCGGCTCGTCCGCACCGCGTCACCCATCGCAAGCTGACCCGCGACTGAGGGCCGGGGGTTCCCCGTGGAAGCCAGCAAGCGCAAACGGCCGGGCTTGCCCACCACCATGGTGGGTGGGCGGACGGCTGCCACCGGGGGAACCCTGTCCGCTGTCGGCAGGTTGATCGAACGCGCGGACGCCCTGCACCTGAGAGCGCCCGAGCTCGCACTGGTCCTCGGGGAGCGCGCGGCCGCGCTCGCCGAGGCCGCCGGTGCCGACGAGCAGTGGATCCGCGCGGAGAGCCTGGTGGTGAGCGCCCGGGTGCGGCTGGGAGGCCGTCCCCGGACGGTCGGCCGGGCCGTGGCCGCCCTGCGCGCCGCGGAACACGCGGGCTACGGCGACATCGCCGCCCGGCTGAGGATCGACCTGGCGGTCTGCGCGCGCAGCGTGGGCATCCCGTTGACGGGCCTGGCCGTGCTGCGTCCGTTGCTGGCGGATCCGGCGGTTTCGCCGTCGCACCGGGCCGAGGCGCTGTGTCATCTCGTGGGCTGCTTGGCGCAGTTCGGCCGCAAGGCGGAACTGGACCGGGTGCTCGCCGAGGCGGACAAGCTCGTGCTCGGCGACGGCTCGATGACGGCGGATTCCCAGTTGCTGATCCGCGCGCTGCTGCGGGTCGGGGTGTCGGCGCATCGTCGACGGCACGGTGACCTCACGTCGGCCGCCGACGCCGCGCGGACCGGGCTGGGCATGCTCGAAAAGCTCGGAAACCCCGACGACGACGGAGGTCTCGTCCGGATCCGGCTGATCCTGCAACTCGTCTGCACGTTGCTGGACCGGGGCGACACGGAGATGGCGCTGGAGGTCGCGCAGCCGATCCTCGACGCGCCCGTCCGTGCCGCCGGGATCGCGCCCGCCGCGTGGCTGCGGCTGGCGGTGGCCACTCGCGTCCTGTTGCCCGCGGGGTCAGGAGAAGCCGCGGGAATGCTCGTCCGTGAGGCGGTCGCCGGAGCCGAGGACCACAACCTGCACGCCGTCACGGCACGGCTGTGGCTGGAACTCGCGCAGATCGAGGAACGGCTCGGCCGCGCCGAGGAGGCCATCGGCTGCCTGCACCGTTCGCGTGCGGCCGAACATCTGCACGCCCGCGCGCGCAGGCAGGCGTGCAACGTCCTGGTCGGCGAATTCGGTGCGGCCGAGAACGCCGCCGTCGACCTGGACGACGTGCTGCGGGCAGTGGCCACGCGGCCGTCCGCCGCCGCGGCGACCGTTCCCGCGCCGGAACCGGCCGAGGTGACCGCGGTGATCCCGTCGATCCCGCCGATCGACGTGGCGCCCCCGAAGCGGGCCGCGGCCGAGCTGCCGGTTCGCCGTGAGCCGTCGCAGCCCGCGCGGCAGAGCAGGCATGCGGAATCCGCGTCGGCCGAACCTACGCGCGCTGCGGCGCCGTCCCGCCCGGCGGAGCCTGCCGCGACACCGGTCGCGGAAAAGAGCGAGGCGCCGGTGCTGAAGCCGCCGTCCCGCCCCGAGCCCGCCCGGGAAACGGCGGCGTCCGACAGCGACTGGCGTCGTCGGGTGCCGAAGAAGGCCAAGGCGCCGGCCAGGGTCGAGACCAAGGCCGAACCCGTCGCGCCGAAACTGATGCCACCGCCGAAGCCGGAACCCGCGCCGCGCCCAGAGCCGGTGTCGCGCGCGGAACCGGTGTCGCGCACCGAACCGGCGTGGCGTTCCGAACCGGTGTCACGTCCGGAACCGGAGCCCGTGCGCCGTCGCCGTCAGGAGGAGCCGGCGGCGCGCGAGACCGTCGCGCCCGAACCGGCGATCGCCCGGCCGGAACCCCCGGCTCCGGCCACGAGGCGCCGGGCCGAGGAGCCGTCACCCGTGGCGGCGTCGGAAACCGTCCTGCCGGAACTGCTTCTCGCTCCCGAACCCGCCGCCGAACCGCGGCCGCGCGTGACGGCGGAGACGCAGCCGCCGCGTCCGCCGGGCACCGCCGCGCCGTTGTGGGAGAGCGACGAGTGGGCGGCCGAAGAGCGGGCCCGCCGGTCTTCGGCGCCGGTCTCGCGCAAGACCCGGCACGACGCCGAACACGGTTCCGTGGCGGCGAAGTCGGTGCTGGACCGGCTCGGGATCTCGAGCACGGGCGGGCAGGGCGGTGGCCGCCGTCGCGCGGACGGCACCGCGGATCCCGTGCGCCCCGAACCCGCCGCCGAAGAACGCGTTGTCGAAGAGCGCGCCGCCGAAGAACGTGCCGACACCGGCCGTCCCCGCCGGGATCATTCTCTGGCCGAGTACAGCGAACCCGCCGTCCCGCTCGCGCCGCCGCCCCGGGAGGACCCGGCGCCGTCGCAGGGAAGCGGGACGAGTGAAAGCCCTCGCCCGGCCGCCAAGGAAGAGGTCGCGGATCCGTGGTTGCCGCGGTTGCGGATGCCGCCGGCGCTCGACCCGCTGACCGACACCGGCTCCTGGCGTCCGATCACGCCCTTCCCGGAGAGCTACGCCCGCGCGATCGCGGAGGACGAGCCGCCGCCGGACGCCGGTCTCGCCGACCTGCTCGCCCGCGCGCTCGCGGAGCATCAGGCGGGCACGGCCAGTGCCGCCGCGCTCGTGAAGCAGCTCGGGTCCCAGGACTCGGGAAAGCGTCCCGTCAACGGCCACGACCGGCACCGGACCAACGGCGGCGACTGACCCGGGCGGTAGCAAAGGTCCCTTGCTCCCACCTCGGTGAAGCGGCGCTCGGCTTGAACGATTCAGTCGGCCCGGTGAGGTCGCCCGAAGTGGCTCCGTGCGGCAATGGGTGCTGGTCACCCCGGTGCGGCGGGTCGCGTCGAGGCCCGGACAGACCGCTGATGTGACCCGCGAGTAGCTGAACCGATCACGGCGATTCCGGTATCTGAGCAGGGAAATCTTCGACGGCCGGGAAGGACCCGGCCTTGTGGAGCCGACTGTCCGGAGCTGTAGGTTGGGTCTGGTCCGGTACAGAGTCGTGCCGGTCGCGGTGTCAATCTCGCTACAGTGGAGAGTTGCCTCAATGAGCTCGACGGGAGTCTCGTCCCCGCCCGGAAAAGATGTCGGCACCGAGGATGGCGCCCGGCGCCGGTCGGCGAACCCGGAGCAGATCCGGGACGACCTGATCGACGCCGCCGCGGCGTACGCCCCGGAGATCGGCGACTTGATCCGCTTGTACTACCGGCACATCCCCGCTGAAGAGATCCTCGGTGACGATCCGGTCGACCTCGTCGGCGCCGTCCGCTCGCATCTGCAGCTCGCGAAGGACCGGATGCCCGGCCGTCCCGCGGTGCGCTTGCTGAACCCGACGGGCCCCGAAGACGGCTGGACGCGTGAGGCCACCGTCGTGCAGGTCGTCACGGACGACATGCCGTACCTGGTGGATTCCGTCGCGGCCGAGTTCGCGCGCGACGGGGTGCAGGTGCAGCGCATCGTGCACCCGATCGTGGTGGTGAGCCGGGATCTGACCGGGGAGCTGCTGGAGGTCCACCCGGACGCCGACCCGGCGGAGCCGCCGGCGAATTCGGCGGCCGAGTCGTGGATGTACATCGAGATCGACCTGGTGACGGATCCGAACCGTGCCCGTGAGCTGGACAACCGGCTGTCGTCGGTGCTGGGTGACGTCCGCGAGGTCGTCGAGGACACCGACAGGATGGCGGAGACCGCGCGCCGGCTCGCCGACGAGCTGGACGAGAACCCGCCGAGCCTGCCCGGCCACGAGGTCGCGGAGGGTGCCCGGCTGCTGCGCTGGCTCGCCGACGGACACTTCACCTTCCTCGGGTACCGCCGTTACGAGCTGATCGACAACCCGCATCCGGACAACGACGAACCCGCCCTGCGCGCGGTGCTCGCCACCGGGCTGGGCGTGCTGCGCCAGGACAGTCTGGCCGCGCGCAGCCTCACCGCCGGCCCGGACACGGCGGCGTCCGCGCTCGCACCGACGCTGCTGGTGCTGACCCAGGCGAGCGCGCCGTCCACGGTGCACCGCCCGGTCTACCCGTACTACGTCGGCGTGAAAACGTTCGACGACAACGGGAACGTCACCGGCGAGCACCGGTTCCTCGGCATGTTCACCACCACCGCCCTGCACGAGAACGTGCTGGACATCCCGGTGGTCTGCAACCGGGTCCGCGAGGTCATCCACCGCGCGGGCTTCCCGATGGAGTCCTTCTCCGGCCAGCGGATGCTCGAAGTGCTGCAGAACTGGCCGCGCGCGGACCTGTTCTCGGCCGACACCGACTCCCTCTACTCGACGACGACGGGCGCGATCACGCTTTCGGATCGCAGACGGCTGCGCCTGTTCCTGCGCCGTGACCCGTACGGCCGTTTCTACTCGTGCCTCGTGTACCTCCCGCGCGACCGCTACACGACCCGTTCGCGGCTCGCGATGCAGGAGGTCCTGCTCGAAGAACTCGAAGGCACGCAACTGGAGTACAGCGCGCGTATCGGCGAGACCGTACTCGCGCAGGTGCACTTCATCGTGCACACCGATCCGTCGCAGCGGTCCGAACCGGACACCCTCCGCATCCAGGAACGGCTCAACGAAGCCGTGCGCAGCTGGGACGACCGGATGGTCGAGGCGATCCTCGCCGAACGCCGCGAGCGCGCCGGGGACGGCGGCGTCGCGATCGGCCTGATGGGTGAGGAGTCCGCCGGTGAGCAGGGGCAGCGGTTCGCCGCGGTGTTCCCCGAGGGCTACAAGGAGGACTTCACCGCGCTCGAAGCGCTCGCGGACCTCCGTGCCCTGGAGTCGCTGACCGACGAGGGCGACCTGTCGATGTCGTTCTACCTGCCCGCCGACGCGGAGGCGGGGGAGCGGCGCTTCAAGCTGTACCTGCGCGGCGAGGGCGTCACCCTCTCCCAGGTGCTCCCGGTCCTGCAGCGGATGGGCGTCGAGGTCGTCGACGAGCGGCCGTACGAACTGCGCCGCGAGGACGGCGGCCGGTCGTGGATCTACGACTTCGGCCTGCGGATCGACCCGCAGGTCCTCGACCACGCGGACAGCGACCTCCGTACCCGCTTCCAAGACGCCTTCCACGCCGCCTGGCGCGGCGACTGCGAGGTCGACGGCTTCAACGGCCTCGTCCTGCGCGCCGGGCTCACCTGGCGCCAGGCGGCCATCCTGCGGGCCTATTCGCGGTACCTGCGTCAGACGAAGATCCCGTTCTCGCAGGAGTACATCGAGAACACCGTCCTCGCGCACACCGACATCGCCACCGCGCTGGTGCGGCTGTTCGAGACGCGCTTCGACCTCGCGCTCGGCGACGAGGCCCGCGCCTCGCAGGCCGAACAGCTCACCGCCGAGATCGGCAGGCTGGTCGACGAGGTGACGAGCCTCGACGAGGACCGGATCCTGCGGCGGCTGATGTCGGTCATCCTCGCCACGCTGCGCACGAACTACCACGTCACCGACGAGGACGGGAACTCCCGCCAGTACCTGGCGCTCAAGCTCGACCCGAGCGCGGTGCCCGAACTGCCCGAGCCGCGGCCGAAGTACGAGATCTTCGTGTACTCGCCCCGGATCGAGGGCGTGCACCTGCGCTTCGGCGACGTCGCGCGCGGTGGCCTGCGGTGGTCCGACCGCCGCGAGGACTTCCGCACGGAGATCCTCGGCCTGGTCAAGGCGCAGGCGGTCAAGAACGCGGTCATCGTGCCTGTCGGCGCGAAGGGTGGTTTCGTCGTGAAGCGCCCGCCTGCGGCGACCGGTGACCCTGGCCTGGACCGCGACGCCCAGCTGAACGAGGGCATCGCCTGCTACCGGATGTTCATCTCGGGCCTGCTGGACGTGACCGACAACCGCGTCGAGGGCAAGACCGTCCCGGCGCCGCGGGTGGTCCGCCACGACGGCGACGACAGCTACCTCGTGGTCGCGGCGGACAAGGGGACCGCGAAGTTCTCCGACATCGCGAACGAGGTCTCGGCGAACTACGGGTTCTGGCTCGGCGACGCCTTCGCGTCCGGTGGCTCGGTCGGGTACGACCACAAGGCCATGGGCATCACCGCGAAGGGTGCTTGGGAGAGCGTCAAGCGCAACTTCCGCGAGCTCGGCAAGGACACCCAGACCGAGGACTTCACCGTCGTCGGCATCGGCGACATGATGGGTGACGTCTTCGGCAACGGCATGCTCCTCTCGGAGCACATCCGGCTCGTGGCCGCCTTCAACCACATGCACATCTTCCTCGACCCGAACCCGGATTCGGCGACCTCGTTCGCCGAGCGGCGCAGGCTGTTCGACCTGCCGCGTTCGTCGTGGGAGGACTACGACCGCTCGCTGATCAGCGAGGGCGGCGGGGTCTACTCGCGGTCGGCGAAGACGATCCCGATCAGCCCTCAGGTCCGCGAGGCGCTCGGCCTCGGCGAGGACGTCACGAAACTGGCGCCCAACGACCTGATGCAGGCGATCCTGCTGGCGCCGGTCGAGCTGTTGTGGAACGGCGGCATCGGCACCTACGTCAAGGCCGAGAACGAATCCCACGCGGACGCGGGCGACAAGGCCAACGACGCCCTGCGCGTCAACGGGAAACAGCTCCGCGTCAAGGTCGTCGGCGAGGGCGGGAACCTGGGCCTGACCCAGCTCGGCCGGATCGAGTTCGCCCGCGCGGGCGGCAAGATCAACACCGACGCGCTCGACAACTCGGCGGGCGTCGACTGCTCGGACCACGAGGTCAACATCAAGATCCTGCTGGACCACCTGGTCTCGACGGGGTCGCTGGACGCCGAGCAGCGCAACGAACTGCTGGAGCAGATGACCGACGAGGTCGGCGAGCTGGTGCTGGCCGACAACTACCGGCAGAACGCCGTGCTCGGCGTCAGCCGGGCGCATGCCGGCCCGATGGTGTCGGTGCACCAGCGGCTCGTCGCGGCCCTGGTCGCGAAGGGCGCTTTCGACCGCAAGCTCGAAGCGCTGCCGAGTTCGGCGGAGTTCCGCGCGCTGGAGAAGGCGGGCGAAGGCCTCACCTCGCCGGAGCTGGCGACGCTGCTCGCGCACGTCAAGCTCGACCTGAAGGACGAGCTGCTGGCGAGCGAGCTGCCGGACTCCGAGGTGTTCTCGCGTCGTCTGCCCGAGTACTTCCCGAAGCCGCTTCGGGAGCGCTTCGGCGACGCGATCTTCCAGCACCCGCTGAAGCGCGAGATCATCACGACGATGGTGGCCAACGAGGTCGTCGACGGCGCCGGGATCTCGTACGTCTTCCGCCTGATGGAGGAGATGAACGCGACCGCGACCGACGCCGTCCGCGCGTACGCCGTGGTCACCCACGTGTACGACCTGCCGTCGCTGTGGGCCCAGATCGACGCGCTGGACAACGTCGTGCCGACCGAGGTCGCGGACGAGATGATGCTGGAGACCCGCAGGCTGCTCGACCGGGCCGCCCGCTGGTTCCTCACCAACCGGCCGCAGCCGCTGGCCCCGCTCGCCGAGATCAACCGGTTCGGCCGTGTCGTCGGCGAGCTGGCCCCGCGGGCGCACGAGCTGCTTCGCGGTGTCGAGTGCGCTTCGGTGGACGCGAACACCGAGCGGCTGATCGAGAAGGGCGTCCCGGCCGAACTTGCCGGACGCGTGGCGCTGCTGCTGCACACCTACGGCCTGCTCGACGTCACCGACGTCGCGGAGCTGGCCGAGCAGCAGGTGGGGATCGACGCGGTGCACACCCCGGCGGAGACCGCGGGCCTGTACTACGCGCTGTCCGACCACCTCGGCATCGACAAGATGCTGACGTCGATCAGTGGCCTCGAACGCGGCAACCGCTGGCACGCGCTCGCACGGCTGGCGCTGCGGGACGACGTCTACGGTTCCTTGCGGACGATCACGCTGGACGCGTTGCGGCACAGCGATTCGGGTACCGACCCGGACGAGAAGATCGCCCACTGGGAGAAGACGAACGCCTCACGGTTGCAGCGGGCCCGCGTCGCACTGGACGAGATCAGCAAGTCCGGCAAGCTCGACCTGGCGACGCTGTCGGTGGCGGCGAGGCAGATCCGGAGCACGGTGAGGTAGTGAGCTACATTTCCCTGATCCGGCCGCGCTGGTCGGATATGGACGTCTACGGGCACGTCAACCACGCGAATCTGGTGACCCTGCTCGAAGAGGCACGGATCCCCCTGCTGTTCGGGGACGCCGTCCGCGCGGGGCTCACCGAACTGCCCAAGGGCATCGTGGTGGTGAAGCTGGCCGTCCATTACCGTTCGCCGATCGTGGTGTCCGAGCAGGACATCCGGGTGGAGATCTCGTTGAAGGACTTGAAGCACGCCAGCTTCACCCTCGGGTACCGGGTGCACGACGGCCCGGCCGAGGCCGACAAGGTCGCGGTCACCGCCGAGACGGTGCTCGCGCCGTTCGACACCGCGTCGGAGCGGCCCCGGCGGCTGACCGAGGACGAACGCGCCTTCCTGGAGAAGGGGTTCGCGGATGCCTGAGCTCGTCATCCCGGACGCGGGCGACCGCGAAACGCTCGGCGCGTTCGTGGCCAGGGCGGTCCGGCTCGACCAGAACACGCTGGTGCGGTTGCGGCAGCGCGGTGACGGCGTCGTCGAGGCGTGGACCACGACCCCGTTCGAGGTCCTCGCCACCAGGGCCGTGGCCGGCGACATCACGCCGTCGGACGTCACGGTGTCCGGGAACGAGCTGCTCGCCGCGCTGACCGTCGCCGGCGGCGAGCGGATGGATCCGGGGCCGGCCCGCGACCTGATGTGGCACTCGGAGCTGCCCGCCCCCGGCCGCTGGCAGCTGGTGGACGAGCTGCCGGCGACGGTGATCTCGGAGCTGGCCGATCGGGGCGTCACACTGGCCCGCGACAACGTCGGCCCGCACGGCAATCCGCCCGCCTCGCTGATGGACCAGACGGTGCTCACCGTTTCGGGCAACGAGCAGGAGATCAAGGTCCAGATGCGGTGCCTGTTCGCGCTGTCGGGGATGGGGTTCGTGGACTCGTCGATCGACGGTGACGTCGTCCGCGTCACCGCCACGGATTCGTGGATGCGCATCGACGCGCGGTACGGCGCGGTCCTCAAGCGCCGTCACGCGCTTCTGCCGCTGCTGTTCTGACGGGTTTCTTACCGCTCGACGCCGCGGGTGGCTTCCGGCCGCCCGCGGTGTCAGGCTGTCTCCATGAGCGACAAGGACGGGGAAGACCCGACGGCGGATTTCCTCGCCGAGGTCCGGCCGGAGGAGACCCCGTGGCGGACCGAGCGCCCGCCGGGTGAGGAGGCGCCGGAACGCGCCGAACGCCCGGAGAAGTGGGGCCGCGCCAAATCCGCGGGACGGGCCGCGGCGAAGGCCGCGCCCTACGTCCAGGCCGCCGCGCTGGCGACCTGGATCGTCTCGGGCACCCTCGACGACGACTCCGGCGACTCCGGGTTCGACCTGGGCTCCTCGGGCGAGGCCTGACCCGCGAGGGATCAGAGCTTTCCGCGCATGGTCTTCATCCGCTCGATCTCGGCGGACTGGCCGGTGATGACCTCCTGCGCCATCTCCTGGGCCTTGATCTCCACACCCTTGCCGAGCTGGGCTTCGGCCATGGTCAGCGCGCCCTGGTGGTGCGCGATCATCAGATCGAGGAACAGCTTTTCGAACGCCACCCCGCTCGCCGCGCGCAGATCCGCCAGCTGGGCCTCGGTCGCCATCCCCGGCATGAGCGCGTGATCGTGCCCGCCACCGTGACCCGCGTGCCCGTCGCCCGGCACCGGCTTGCCGCGGTCGGACAGCCAGGTCTTCATCATCGCGACCTCGCCGTCCTGCGCGACCGAGATCCGCCCGGCGATCGCCCGGATCTGCTCGTTCGCCGTCTTGCCCGGCACCAGATCCGTCATCACCTTCGCCTGCTGGTGGTGGGGGATCATCATCGTCATGTACTCGACGTCGGCCTCGTTGGGCTGATCGCGGTTCACCGGGCCGGGGGAGCCGGTGCCCGCCTGCTCTCCGGGCTTCCCGGGCACGATCACCGGAGCGCTTTGGGCCGGTTGCGCCGGGGTTTCGCCGCCGGTGCAGCCCGAGACTACGAAAGCAGCGGCGACCAGGGCCGATGTCAAACTATTTCTCATCCCGGGAGTTCCTCCGTTGGTCGGTATCTGTTGAGCCTAAATAAGGAATAAGGTGCGCGTAAAGCTGGGTGGAAGGAGAGCCATATCGTGCTGCAGCCTGGGCTGAAACGCCGCTTGACCAGGGTCTTCGTGTCGGCGGCCGCAGTCGCCGCCCTCGGGGCTTCCAGCGCGCTCGCCGCGCCGGCCGTCATCGCCGAACCGTCGGCGACCGCGATTCCGGGTGTGGACGAGATCGTCCACAGCCCCAACCTCCGATCGATCGCGAACGTCCCGCAGCAGGGACCGTTCACCAAGGACTCGACCGGCACCGACATCGCGTTCACGAAGGGTCACGCGATCGTCGGCACCTACGACGGGTTCAACGTCTACGACGTCCGCAACCCGTACCGCCCGAAGATCGTCAGCCAGGTCCTGTGCCCCGGCGGGCAGAACGACGTGTCGATCTCCGGCGACCTGCTCTTCCTGTCGACCGACGCGTCGCGCAGCGACAACTCGTGCAACAGCGTCTCGAAGCCCGCCTCGGACAAGACGTCGTGGGAGGGCATCAAGATCTTCGACATCTCGAACCTCGCGGCGCCCAAGTACGTCGCGGCGATCGAGACGGACTGCGGTTCGCACACCAACACCCTGGTGCCGGACAAGCGCGGCAAGGACGTCTACATCTACGTCTCGTCGTACGCGCCGGCGGCCAACCTGCCCGACTGCCAGCCGCCGCACGACAAGCTGTCGATCATCAAGGTCCCCGTGAAGGACCCGGCGAAGGCCGCGCTCGTCGCGACCCCGGTGCTGTTCCCGGCCAGCGAGGGTGGCGGCAACCCCGGCGGCACCAACCCCGACGGCACCCGCCGGTCGCCGACCACCGGCTGCCACGATCTGACGGCGCTGCCGGAGAAGGACCTGATGGCCGGTGCCTGCATGGGTGACGGCGTCCTGCTCGACATCTCCGACCGGCTCAAGCCGCGGGTCATCCACCGCGTGCAGGACAACGTGAACTTCGCGTTCTGGCACAGCGCCACCTTCAACAACGACGCCACCAAGATCGTCTTCACCGACGAGCTCGGCGGCGGCGGGATGGCGACCTGCCTGGAGAAGTTCGGCTCCACCCGCGGCGCCAACGGCATCTACCAGATCACCGGCCGCGGCGACGACCGCAAGCTGGAGTTCGTCAGCTACTACAAGATCCCGCGTCTGCAGTCCGAGACCGAGAACTGCGTGGCGCACAACGGCTCGCTGATCCCGGTGCCGGGCAAGGACATCATGGTCCAGTCCTGGTACCAGGGCGGCGTCTCGGTGTGGGACTTCACCGACGCGAAGAACCCGAAGGAGATCGCGTTCTGGGAGCGTGGCCCGCTCTCGAACGAGAAACTCGTCGGCGGTGGCACGTGGTCCGCGTACTGGTACAACGGCCACATCTACTCGTCCGACATCGTGAAGGGCCTGGACGTCCTGGACCTCAACGACTGGCGGACCTTCCCGGCGAAGCTCGTCCGGCAGAACGAGTTCAACGCCCAGACGCAGTACAAGCTGCACCCGGGCTTCAACAAGTAGCCAGCTAACGCTATGAACGGGCCGTTCCTTGTGAATTTCGCAAGGAACGGCCCGTTTATTGCGTCTGTGCCCGGATGGATCTGTGCTTAGCTGTCGCTGACAGCATGATCTATCTGGGGGTTTTCGAGATGAAGCTTCGTCGTAGATCCACCGCGCTCCTGGCCATCGGGGTGGTGGCGTTCAGCGCCGCACCGGCCCAGGCGAGCGCCACATCCCTGATCGCCGAGCCCACCGTGACATCGGCCGAGTACCCGGACGACGGTGCCTGGCACCCCGGCGCCGGAATGCCGGGTTCGTTCACCTTCAACGCCAACGGTGATGACGCGGTCATCGGGTTCTATTACGGGAACACCGATCCGGCCGGCACCTTCGTGGCGGCCGACCACCCTGGCGGGACGGCGACCGTTTCCTACACTCCGCAGACGTCCGGTCCGAACGATCTCTACGTTGCGAGCGTCGACAGCGCGGGCAACCGGTCGCCTCAGCACGTCCACCACTTCTACGTGCAGTCGACGGAGCCGCAGATCACCGGGCCACGGGAAACCGGCGTCGGTGTGCCCGCCGAGTTCCGGTTCGCCCCACGTATCGCCGATGTCGTCTCGTACACCTATCGGATCGACGACGGGCCGGAGACCACCGTCGCGGCCTCGGCCGATGGCGCCACGACCGCGAACATCGTCACGGCGAGCAAGGGGCTTCACCGGCTCTACGTGTGGAGCACGACTGGCGCCGGCTTGACGTCCGGCACCGCCGACAGGATTTACACGGCCAGTGACGCCCCGCTGGTGGCGAGCACCGACTACCCGGATTCCCAGGGCAGCGGCGGTCCCGGCGTCGCCGGCGTCTTCACCCTGACCCCTCGTATGCCGGGCGTTGTCGAGTACACGTACTACCTCGACGAGGAGTGGAGCAAGCCGACGGTGGTCCCGGCCGCGGCCGACGGCACGGCGAGCTTCACCTTTACACCCGCCGCTTCGGGTTTCCACTCCCTCAAGGTCTTCAGCCGGGCCGCGGATGGCACCCGGTCGGACGGCAGTCGTGACTACTACGTCGTGGTGAACTGAGTCGCCCTGGCTCGTCTGGTCTCCCGGCCGAGGTCAGACGAGCCAGGCGGCCGCGTCCGGCGGCAGTTTCCCGTTCACCAGCGGAACGCTCGACAGCAGCACCTCGCCCGGCGGCAGCGCGATCGGGCTCGCCGACGTGTTCAGCGCGCACACCAGCCCGCCGCCCCGCCGCCGGAACGCGAAACATCCCGCGGGCGCGCCGTACCATTCGAGGTCGTCGCCGCGGAAAGCCTTGTGCGACTTACGGATCTCGATCGCCCGCCGGTACAGCGACAACGTCGACGCCGGATCTTCCAGCTGCGCTTCCACGGTCACCGACGCCCACGAAGCGGGCATCGGCAGCCACGTGCGCGGATTGCGTGAGAACCCGAACGGCGGCAGGTCGCCTTCCCACGGCAGCGGCACCCGTGACGCGTCCCGGCCGAACTCGGCGCCGGAGGTCTTGGCCCGCGGGTCCGCGACCGCGTCGGGCGGGATGTCGACGTTGCCGAGCCCGAGTTCTTCGCCGTTGTACAGATAGACCGCCCCGGGCAGCGCGAGCTCGACGAGCGCCATCGCCCGCGCGCGCCGGACGCCGCGTTCACCGTCGCCGTACCGGCTGACCTGCCGCCAGACGTCGTGGTTGCCCAACGTCCAGGTGGCGGGCGCCCCGGCGGATTTCGGCACCGCCAGCGACCGCTCGATGGCCGTCCGCAGCGCGTCCGCGTCGAAATGCGTGAGCACGAGCCGGAAGTTGAACGCCAGATGCAGCTCGTCCGGCCGCAGGTAGCGGGCGAGCCGTTCCTCGTCGGTCACCCAGATCTCGCCGACGGCCATGGTGCCCGGGTACTCGTCGAGCACCTTGCGGATCATCTGGTGGATCTCGTGGACGCGGTCGTTGTCGAACCGCGGATCGTAGAACTCGCTCGGCCCGAGCGGGTTCACCCGCGGGTCCATGTCCGGCAGGCCCGGCGGTTTCGCCATCCCGTGCGCGACGTCGACGCGGAAACCGTCAACGCCGTGGTCCAGCCAGAACCGCAGGGTCCGCTCCAGATCGGCGGCGACCTCGTGGTTGGTCCAGTTCAGGTCCGGCTGCTGCGGCGAGAACAGGTGCAGGTACCACTGGCCGTCCGGGACCCGCGTCCACGCCGGGCCGCCGAACGCGCTGACCCAGTTGTTCGGCGGCTGGTCGCCGCGCGGGCCGAGCCCGTCACGGAAGATGTAGCGATCCCGTTCCGGGCTGCCCGGCGGCGCCGCCATCGCCGATTTGAACCAGGCGTGGGTGTTGCTGGTGTGGTTGGGGACGACGTCGACGGTGACCTTGATCCCGCGTTTGTGCGCCTCGGTCAGCAGGACGTCGAAATCGCCGAGGGTGCCGAACATCGGGTCGACGTCGCGCGGGTCGGCGATGTCGTAGCCGTGGTCGGCCATGGGGGAGCGGTAGAACGGCGTCAGCCACAGCGCGTCGACCCCGAGCAGCTCCAGGTACCCGAGCTTGCCGCGGATGCCTTCGAGGTCACCGACGCCGTCCCCGTCCGAATCGGCGAACGAGCGTACGTAGACCTGGTAGAAGACCGCCTGGGCCCACCAGGCCACGTCGCGTTCCATCACACGAAGCTGTTCATCATGCTGTTGGCGGCCATCTCGAGGTACGCCCACAGCTGGGAGCGGTAGGGCTCCTCGATGTTCTCCTCGTCGACCGCGATCTTGATGCAGCGCAGCCAGGCGTCGCGTTCGATCGGGCCGATCTTGAACGGAGCGTGCCGCATCCGCAGCCGCGGGTGACCGCGCTGATCCGAGTAGGTGTGCGGGCCGCCCCAGTACTGCATGAGGAACAGCCGGAAACGCTCCTCGGCCGGGCCGAGGTCCTCCTCGGGGTACAGCGGGCGAAGCACCTCGTCGACCGCCACTTCGGCGTAGAACCGCGCGACGATCCGGGTGAAGACCGGTTCACCGCCGATCGCTTCGTACAGGGTGGTGGGGTCAGGTTCGGTCACGGACACAGCTCCATTCTGCCCTTGTCCTACTGGGCCGCGGGGCCGGACGACATAAAGCGTCCCAGTGGCGGCTCGAAGCCGGCTTCGTCGAGCGCGGCGAGCAGATGCGCACGCAGCGCGCGCTGCACGGCCCACTGCTTACCGGGCCGGACCTTCACCGTCAGGCGGAGCTTGATGCTCTCGGGGGTGACGGTCTCCACGCCGAGCATCTCCGGCGGCTCCAGCACGTTCGGTGCGAGCCCTTCGCTCTCCAGGAGCGTCTTCGCCTTGTCGGCCATCAGCTCGGTGGCCTTCTCGACGTCGGCCGAGTAGCTGAGCGGGACGTCGACGACGGCCACCGCGAAGCCCTGGCTCGAGTTGCCGACCCGCAGCACCTCGCCGTTGCGGACGTACCAGACGGTGCCGTTGATGTCACGCAAGGTGGTGATCCGGAGACCGACGGCCTCGACGGTGCCGGACGCCTCGCCGACGTCGACGACGTCACCGACGCCGTACTGGTCCTCGATCATCATGAACATGCCGGACAGGAAGTCCTTGACCAGGTTCTGCGCGCCGAATCCGAGCGCCACGCCGACGATGCCGGCCGAAGCGATGATCGGCGCCAGGTCGATGCCCAGTTCGCCGAGCACCAGGATGAACGCGAGGCCGTAGATCAGGAACGTCGCCATCGACTTGAGCACCGAGCCGATGGTGGCGGCGCGCTGACGGCGCCGTTCCATCACCGCCGACCCGAGCACCTCGGGAGCCTTCTCCCGCAGCGGTCTCAACAGGGCGGGAAGCTTCGAGGAACCGCCGTTCGGCATCCGCGTCACGCGGTTGATCAGGCGTCGCACCAGATACCGCAGCAGGAACGCCACGGCGACGATCATCAGGATCCTCAGCGGCTTCGTCAGAAGCCAGCCCGCCGACGCGGAGAGCCATTCGTTCTTTGTGACCTGGAACACCTGGTAGCACAGGCTGCCGGCCTCGCGCGTGCAGGCCGGGGGTTCGGTGGGCAGCAGGTTCACGGAGAGGAAATGTCCTTTCGTACTCGACGGGGACCGGTCACGCCGCTCGTCCCCGGCGGATGCGAATCGGCCAACATCATGTGGCCGCCGGGTCGCGTGCATGTGACACGTCCAGTAACACACGTGCACTTTGGGGCTGATCTGTGGTCGACTATGCCTGCACCGGTGGAGGTGGTCGAGTGCCAGACCGACAACCCATCCCCCTCGGCGTCCCGAGCCAAGCCGTGGCCGGACAGGCGCCGGAGGTCGTGTTGCGCGCACATCCGGGAGGTGCCCCCTCGCACGGGGCTCCACCGGGCGGGCCGGGAACGCGGCCAGGGGGTGTTGCCCGCCCGCCCGGACAGCGTAGAGGGCGGGACCCGTCGACTTCGGCGGTACCCACTACGACGACGGCGTCGTCCTGGGGCCGCAGACGGGTATTGCTGTTGAACGCCACGTTCGAACCGCTCACGGCGCTGCCGTTGCGGCGCGCGGTGGTCCTCGTGATGTGCGGCAAGGCCGAGGTGGTGCACGGAGACCCGGCAGGGCTCGAACTGCACGCCGCCACGGTCTCGCTGCCCGTGCCCTCGGTGATCCGGCTGAGCACCTACGTGCGCGTGCCCTACCGCGCGCAGGTGCCGCTGACCCGGGCCGGGCTGATGCACCGCGACCGGTACCGCTGCGCCTACTGCGGAGGGCGGGCCGAGACGATCGACCACGTCGTCCCGCGCAGTCGTGGCGGACCCCACAGCTGGACGAACTGCGTGGCCTGTTGCGCCAAGTGCAACCACCGGAAGGCGGACAAGCTGCTTTCCGAGATCGGCTGGCGCCTGCGCGTCGTGCCGAGGGCCCCGCACGGGCCGCACTGGCGGCTGCTCGCGCATTCGAAGGAAGCCGACCCGTTGTGGCGGCCGTACCTGGGCACCGCGGCCTGATCTGACCGCGAACACGTCGGCGCCCCGGCTGCCTTACGGCGGCCGGGGCGGGCCGATGATGCCGTGATGGAGCTCGTTACGAGTACGCCGTCCCCTACAAACCGGTCGTGCTCGGACTCAGGCGGCGAGGGAGAAGTCGCTCTGGCAGGTGACGCGGGTGCCACGGGTGACCCGGGTTCCGCGGGTGACGCGCGTGCCGCACGTGACGCGGGTTCCGGCCGTCACGCGGGTGCCGCGAGTGACGCGCGTTCCGCGGGTGACGCGGGTGCCGGCGGTGACCCGGGTGCCTCGGGTGACGCGGGTGCCACGGGTCACCCGGGTGCCGGCGGTGACCCGCGTACCGCGAGTGACACGAGTACCGCGCGTAACCCGTGTGCCCGCCGTCACACGCGTACCGGGGACGAATCCAATTTCGAAGAGTGACGAAATGTCGTCGATGATCGCCTGGCCGGGTGTCTGGGTGCTCTGCATGACATGTCCTCCTGCGACCGGTGCGTTACCTGCTGGGGTGGGGGAGCTGGGCGCAAGGCCCGTACAGGTGAAAAAGCTACGAGGATTTCAAGGCCGCGACAAGACGACAGCGCCGGGTGCGGCCGCCCGTACGTTGAGTTGCAACCTTTCGGCCTTGCGGGCTTCGCCCCAACGTGGGAGCGCTTTCGCGGCAAGCGGCGGACGGCCCCCTCCGGACGACGAGCGGTAGGTGCCGTGCGAGCGGGTGCGGCCGCACGCCATCGGATACGCTCACGCGCGTGAACCTTGTCGAGACGATCCTGGTCTTCGCGGTGATCCCCTTGGTCATCTACGCGCTGTGCGGGGTGGCCACGCTGCGGTCGAAGGGCGCGGGCGTCGCCCGGTACCGGCCGGGGCAGCCGTGGGAGTACCCGGCCATGTGGTGGAGCGCCAACCCCGACGGGGTCGGCGCCAGGCATTCGCACGCGGGCGGCGCGACCGCCGTCGGTGCGGCGGACGGAGCTTCGGTGACGGGAGGCGCTCGTGGCAACTGGTGAACTGACCCATTCGTCCACCGCTGTTGACGAAGAGCCCGGTTACGGCGCCGCCGTTACGTCCAGCGGCCGGATTTCCGCCGCCAAGATGTACGAACCGGCTGGTCCGATCAGCCCATTCACCACCCAGCAGCTTGCCCGGCTGGACGAGGCGCTGACGCTGGCCAGCCGCGAGACCGGGCTGGACTTCAGCGTGTACCTCGGCGACCTCGGCGAGGACACCCGCGCCACCGCCGAAGGCCTGCTGACCTCGACCGACAACCCCGCCGACGGCGTCGTCGTCGCCGTGTCGCCCGGGCAGCGCGTCATCGAGATCGTGACGGGCTCGCAGGCCCGGCACCGCCTGCCCGACCGCGGCGCGAAGCTCGCCGTGGCCAGCATGGTCGCCTCCTTCAAGGAAGGCGACCTCATCGGCGGCCTCGTGAACGCCCTCCGCATGCTGAGCGACCAGGCCGGCGCTCCGCAGCACTGACGCTTTACGCCGTGAAGGCCTCCTTGCCTACCTTGAGGGTAGGGAAGGAGGCCTTCACTGTGTTACGGGACTAGACCCCGGCCTGCGAGTCGAACTCACGGGCGGCCAGCGCCCGCACGATCCCGGCCCGGCCCTCCGAAACGAGACGGCGCAGCGCCGCCGGGTGCTCCCCGGCCAGCCACTCGTCCGACGCCTCCACCGTCGACGGCTCGACGGCCCACGACGGGTACAGCCCGACCACGGTCGGCTGCGCACGCTCGCTGGAACGCCGCTGCCACACCTCGTCGATGACCTCGAAGTAGCGCGTCACGTAGCCGCCGAGCAGGTGCTTCTGGCCCGGGTGGGAGAAGCCGGTGATGAGCGAGTCGCTGACCGCGTTGGGCAGCTCGTCGTCGTACACCGCCCGCTGCCATGCGTCGGCCTTCGCGTCCTCGGTCGGCCGAAGCGCCCGCGAGCGCTCCGCCTGGCGCCGTCCGGCCGCGGTGTCGTCCTTGCCGAGCTCCGCGTCGATCTCCGGGTTCTCCGCTTTGCCGTGCGCGACCAGCGCGTGCAGCAGTCGCCAGCGCAGGTCGGTGTCGACGGTGAGACCTTCCAGCGGCGCGGTGCCGTCGAGCCAGCCCGCGATGATCCGCAGCGTCTTGTCGTCGAGCACGCAACCGGCGAGCGAGTTCACGAACGCCAGCTGGTGGTCCGAACCGGCCTCCGCGCCCTGCGCCAGCTCCAGCAGCCGCGCGGAGAACTCCGGCCAGCCCTTGTCCGCCGCCCACGCCGGGTTCGCGTACGAGTTCAGCGCCGTCTGCGCCTGCAGCAGCAGCCGCTGCACCACGCCGACCTCGGTCTCGGTGTGCACGCCGCGCTGCACCAGGGTGACGAAGTCGCGGGCCTTGAGCTCGGCCTCGCGCGTCATCTCCCACGCCGCCGACCAGCACAGCGTGCGGGGCAGCGGTTCGGTGATGTCGGCGATGCGGTCGATCAGCGTGGTCAGCGAAGCGGGGTCGAGCCGCATCGTGCAGTAGGTCAGGTCGTCGTCGTTGACCAGCACGAGCTTGCCCGCCGGGAGACCGACCAGCGCCGGGACCTCGGTGCGCTCGCCGTCGACGTCGAGCTCGACGCGGTGCTTGCGGACGATCTTGCCGTTCTCGTCCTCGTCGTAGACGCCGACCGCGACGCGGTGCGTCCGCAGCTCACCGGCACCCGGCTTGGCACCGGTCTGGGTGACGGCGAAAGCGGTGTACGTGCCGTCGGCGCCGACCTCGTAGCGCGGGCTCAGCGAGTTGAGACCGGTGGTCTCCAGCCACTGCGCGCTCCACCACGACAGGTCACGGCCCGAAGCCTCTTCGAGCGCGCCCAGCAGGTCCGCCAGGGTCGCGTTGCCCCAGGCGTGCTTGCCGAAGTAGACCTTGAGCCCTTCGAGGAAGTGCTCCAGCCCGACGTAGGCGACGAGCTGCTTGAGCACGCTCGCGCCCTTGGCGTAGGTGATGCCGTCGAAGTTCACCTCGACCGCGTGCAGGTCGACGATATCCGCGGCGATCGGGTGCGTCGAGGGCAGCTGGTCCTGCCGGTACGCCCACGACTTCTCGATGTTCGCGAAGCTGGTCCACGCGTTCTTGTACTCGGTGGCCTCGGCCTGGGCCAGCACGCTCGCGAAGGTCGCGAACGACTCGTTCAGCCACAGGTCGTCCCACCAGCGCATGGTGACCAGGTCGCCGAACCACATGTGCGCCATTTCGTGCAGCAGCGTCTCGGCGCGGCGCTCGTAGGCGTAGCGGGTGACGCGGCTCCGGAAGACGTAGTCCTCCAGGAAGGTGACCGCGCCGGCGTTCTCCATCGCGCCCGCGTTGAACTCCGGCACGAACAGCTGGTCGTACTTGGAGAACGGGTACGGGGTGGCGAACTTCTCGTGGTAGAAGGCGAAACCCTGCTTGGTCTCGGTGAACAGCTTGTCCGCGTCCATGTGCTCGGCGAGCGAGGCGCGGCAGTAGATGCCCAGCGGGATCGTGCGGTGGGAGTCGGTGTACTCGTCGCGCCATTCGCTGTACGGGCCGGCGATCAGCGCGACCAGGTAGGTCGAGATCCGCTCGGACACCTTGAAGACCGTGCGGACGGCCCCCTCCGGGGTCTCCTCGGTGGATTCGATCAGCGCGTTCGAGATGACCTTCCAGTCCTTCGGCGCGATCACGGTGAGCCGGTAGACCGACTTGAGGTCGGGCTGGTCGAAGCAGGCGAACATCCGCTTCGCGTCCGCGGTCTCGAACTGCGTGTAGAGGTAGACGCCGTCGTCGACCGGGTCGACGAACCGGTGCAGGCCCTCGCCGGTGTTCATGTACCGGCAGACCGCGTCCACGACGAGCTCGTTCGACCCGGCGAGGCCGGGCAGCTCGACGCCCTTGTCCTCGACGTACCCGCTGACGTCGAGTTCCGTCCCGTTGAGGACGGCCGACTCGATCCCCTCGGCGACGATGTCGACCCACGACGTTTCGCCGCTTCTGGCGCTGGCGAACTTGATCGTCGTCTTCGACGTGAAGGTCTTCTCACCGGGACCGCCGCGGCCGTCGGTCAGATCCAGCTCGATGTCGTAGGACTCGACGTCGAGCAGCTCCGCGCGCAGCTTGGCTTGGTCTCGGGTCAGGTTGGGGGCGGGCACTGGCACCTCTGGTCATCGGTATCGGTTTTGGTTTCCAACTACAGGCATCCAATCATGTCGGGGCCCGTGCTGACGACGGGAACAACGCCGACGGCCGCGATGTTGGCTCGCTGTGTAGCACCCTGTGTGTGTACCGGCCCGCCCAAGACGATGGCACTGGGAGAACCTGATGACCGCCCCGTCCGAGAAGACCAAGGTCGACTTCTACTTCGATCCGATCTGTCCCTTCGCCTGGATCAGCTCGCGCTGGATCCTCGAGGTGGAGAAGCACCGCGACCTCGACCTGAGGTTCCGGATCATGAGCCTGTCCGAGCTCAACAGTGGCCGTGAGGACCTGCCTGAGCAGTACAAGGAGCTGTTGAGCCGCGGCTGGGGCCCCGTCCGCGTGGCCACCGCGCTCGCCAAGAAGAACGGCGAGGAGGCGCTGCGCGACTTCTACACGGAGTTCGGCACGCGCCACCACAACCAGGGCGACAAGGACATCCCGAAGGTCATCAAGGAGACCCTCGAAGCCATCGGCGCGCCTGCCGAGCTGGCCGATGCCGCGGAGTCGGCCGAGTACGACGAAGCGCTCAAAAAGAGTCACTACGAAGGTATGAATCCGGTCGGAATGGACGTCGGCACCCCGACCATCCACATCGACGGCGTCGCCTTCTTCGGCCCGGTGCTCAGCTCGATCCCGCGTGGCGAGGACGCCGTCAAGGTCTTCGACGGCGCCCGCGCGCTGGCGAGTTACCCGGACTTCTTCGAGCTGAAGCGCACCCGTACCGGTGAGCTGAACTTCGACTAAGGGGTTTCCAGGGCGGCCTTGGTGACATCGCCGGGGTAGGGGGACCTCTCGACGGCTTCGTCCGTCGTGAGGTCTCCCGCCGCGACCCGGGCCTTGAGCGCGACGAGTTCGCGCAGCCCGTCGCGGTGCTTCTCGATGAACGCGGTGCCGACGGGGTCCCCGTGCCCGGCCACGATGATCTTCGGCTCCAGAGCGAGGATCGCGTCCATCACGCCGGGCCATTCGGCCAGGAAACTGCCGTCGTTGAACGAGAACGCGCTGAAGCCTGCTTCGGCGTTCTCGACGGCGTCGCCCGCGAAGACGACCCCAGCGTCGGGCACCTGCACGAACAGGTCATGATCGGTATGCGCCCGGCCGAGGAACCGCAGTACGACGGTGCGGCCGCCGAGGTCGATCTCGGCGGTGTCGGTGACCGGCTTGTCCGGCAGGGTGATCTCGGTGCGCTCCAGCGCCTCCGCCATCTCCGGCCGGTTCTCGCCGAGGTAGTGCTGGATCCACTTGCGCCGCGCGCTCTCGCCGTAGGTGGTCAGTTCGGCGAAGCACCCTTCGTGCGCCCAGACGTCGCACGGCAGGAACGCCGTCGTGCCGAAGGCGTGGTCGAAATGCGCGTGGGTGTAGACGACCGACCACGGCAGCGGCGTCATCTCCCGGACCGCCGCGGCCAGCTCGGCGCCCTGGTCGACGTCACCGCGGACGTCGACGACCAGGCAGCGCTCACCGCCCACGACGAGGCCGACGGTCAGGTCCAGCTCCTCGTAACGGCGCGCGTACACGCCGTCCGCGAGTTCGAGCCAAGTCACGAATCCTCCAGAATTCCGTTGCGCAGCACCGGAACCGTGCCGCTGGTGTCTCGCATCGCGGCGAGTTTCACGTCGTTCGCGTGCCCGGCCGCGGCGAGCTCGCGTCCTGAAGAACACTCTGTCAGTGCTTCGGCGATGTCGATCGCTTTCGCCACGACGGCCGCGAGACGGGCTTCGGCGGACAGGCGGCCGTAGCCGTCCAGCGCCGCGACGATCGCACCCGCGCCGAGCTGATCCTCGACGCACGGTCTGAGCGGTCCGAACGTCTTGGCTTCGGTGCGGATGTCGATGCCCCAGCGTTCCCCCGCCGGGATGACGCCGATCGGGCGCCCGTTCGCCAGCTCCGCCGCGCGGGCGGCGACGGCGGTCGCGTTGCGCAGGCAGCCCGCCAGGACTTCGGCACCGGTGGTGGCAGCGGCGTCGCAGAGCGTGGCGCCGTTGGGGGAGGGGAGCGCCAGGAGCGTGCCGGAAGGGATTTCCGTCACAGACGAAGGGCGCAAGGACCAGTGTTTTTCACCCGCGAGGATGGCACCGCGCGCTTTCGCGGCCTCCTCGCCGCGGTGGTCGCGCCAGCGGACCGGCAGCACGCGGCCGCCGTTGCCGAGCACGAGATCCGTTGTGGTGCAGAAGGAAAGCACGTCGACGATGACGAGAACGGCACAGTCCGCGCCCAGGGCGGCGACGCCCTCGCTTCCCCATTCGAGTCCGATGTCCACCCCCACAGCATGCTCGCCCCGGAACGTGATGGCAGACTCCGCGCTGTGCGTGTTTACCTTGGCTCTGACCATGCCGGTTTCGAACTGAAGAACCACCTCGTGGCCCACCTCAAGGAGCAGGGCCACGACGTCGAGGACGTCGGCCCCTTCGTCTACGACGCGGCCGACGATTACCCCGCGTTCTGCATCGAGGCGGCCCGCCGCGTCGTCGCGGACGAGGGCAGCCTCGGCATCGTCGTCGGCGGCTCCGGCAACGGCGAGCAGATCGCGGCCAACAAGGTCAAGGGCGCTCGCGCCGGCCTCGCGTGGAGCGTCGAGACCGCGAAGCTCACCCGCGAGCACAACCACGCCCAGCTGATCGGCGTCGGCGCGCGGATGCACACCACCGAAGAGGCCACGGAGATCGTCGAGGCGTTCCTCGCGACCCCGCCGAGCCCGGACGAGCGCCACGGCCGCCGCGTCCAGCAGATCCTGGACTACGAGAACACCGGCTGGCCGCCGCCGCTGCCCGAGCACTGACATGCCCGAGGGGCACACGCTCCATCGCCTGGCACGTCTGCACAAACGCCGGTTCGCCGGTCACCCGGTCGAGGTGCGCAGCCCGCAAGGACGGTTCGCCGCCGAAGCGTCCCGTTTGGACGGCCGGGTGCTGGTGAAGGCCGAGGCGTACGGGAAGCATCTGTTCCACGACTACGGTCCACACGGGACGGTGCACGTCCACCTCGGCCTCTACGGCACGTTCTCCGACGTGCCGCTGCCCACTACGGAACCGGTGGGGCAGGTGCGGATGCGGCTGGCCGGTCCGACACACTTCGCCGACCTGCGCGGCCCGACCCGGTGCGAACTCCTCGACCGGCCCCAGGTCGACGCGATCAAGGCACGGCTGGGCCCGGATCCGTTGCGCCGGGACGCGAAGCCGGGCAAGGCGTGGGAGCGGATTTCGCGGTCGAAGACGTCGATCGCGGCACTGCTGATGGACCAGTCGGTGCTGGCGGGCGTCGGCAACGTGTATCGCGCCGAGGTGCTGTTCCGGCACGGTGTCGCGCCGCTCGTCCCTGGCCGCGCGCTCGATCGCGGGCTGTGGGACGACATGTGGGCGGATCTCGTGACGCTCATGCGACACGGTGTCCGGGTGGGACGGATCGACACGGTCGCGCCGGAGCATCTGCCCGAGGTCACGGGCCGCGCGCCGCGGCAGGACCGGCACGGAGGCGAGGTCTACGTCTACCGGCGCGAGGGGATGCCTTGTCTCGTGTGCGGGACGGCGGTGCTGCGGAGCGATCTGGCGGCGCGGAACCTCTTCTGGTGCCCCACCTGCCAGCCCGCCTGACGGCCTCGGCGCCTGCTGCGCGTTCCCCTCAGGCCTGGGTGCCGGTACTCGTGTCGCGAAAGCCACTTTCGTGACATCTGACGTCCCGAAAGTGGCTTTCGCGACACGCCCGTCCGCGCCGGACCACGCCGTGGCTGATCGGCCGCCCGTTCGTCGGCGTTGCGAAAGCCACTTTCGCAACGCTGAAGGTTGCGAAAGTGGCTTTCGCAACGTGCCGCGGTGGCCTAGCCGCCCGAAACCGGCCCCGAACGCCATGAAAGGTCCTTTCCATGCGGATTCCGCAAGGAAAGGACCTTTCATGGCGCTTGAAGAGCGGCGCTAGAAGTCGAAGCCTCCGCCGTCGAACCCGCCACCATCGAAGCCGCCACCGTCGAACCCGCCGGCGTCCCCGCCCATGTCTCCGCCCGCGTCGCCGCCGGCATCACCGGCACCGGCGTCCTCCTGGCCCGCGTCATAGCCCGACTCCCAGGCCGACGCGCTCGCGATCCCCGCCATACCGGAGAACATCGCGCTGAACAGCAGCATCGAACCGAGACCCCAGGCACCGGCGACGAGCGCGGGCTTCCACCACGGCTCGCTGTACCAGCCCTGCGGCACCGGACGGCCGGCCACGCGGCCGCCGGGGTAGTAGTGCGGCGTCCGCTGGCTCGGGTCCGGCGAAGCCTCGTAGTGCTCGCCCTCGACGTCGACCGAGCGGTACTCGGTGACCTTGCCCGCCCTGTCCCGCTCTTCGCTGCCGGGCAGTTCCGGACCGGGGTCCATGCCCATCGCGAGGCGGGCCGCGCGGACGTAGTAGAGCCCTTCGATGGCGGTCTCGCGCACCAGGCGGGCCTGCTCCACCGTCTGCGCCTGCTCCATCTGGGAGCCCGCCGCGGTGAAGCGTTCGGACGCGTCCGCCATCGCCTGCTGGGAGGCGGTGTCCGTGCCGGTGAGGTTCATGACCTGACCGCCGAGTCGTTCGACGAGGCGCCGTGCGTCCGCCTTCGCGTCGTCCAGCCGGCGCTTCTTGGCCGCCGCCTGGGATTTCGCGAAGTAGATGCCGCCGCCGACCACGACGACGAGGAGCACGATCAGGAAGATCGCGGTGCCCATGGGTTCACTCCAGGAATCGTTCGGCCTTTGCCCGGATCAACGCGGGGAACCCGCCGGGGGTTCCCCGAGGACACTGGCGGGTGAAACTAGAACACGTTATAGTTCGGCTCCATGAAGTTCACCCTGTCGATCGCGATGAATCCGCTCGATCAGCTGGGCGAGCTCGCCCGGGCCGCCGAAGAGGCGGGTTTCTCCTCGATCGCGCTCCCGGATTCCCTGTTCTATTCCGAGACGGTCTCGGCCGACTATCCGTACACGCCCGACGGCAGTCGCTTCTGGACCGAGGAGACGCCCTGGGCGGATCCGCTGGTCGCGGCCGCGTCGATGGGCGCGGTCACCGAACGGCTCACCTTCTACACCTCCGTGCTCAAACTGGGTTCCCGCAACCCGGTGCTGCTCGCCCGCCAGGTCAACTCGGTCGCCGCGCTGACCGGCGGCCGCTTCGGGCTCGGGCTCGGCGTCGGCTGGTCGCCGGAGGAGTTCCGCTGGTGCGGCGCGCCGTACGAGAAGCGCGGCAAACGCGTGGACGAGGCCATCGAGGTGCTGCGCCTGATCCTCGACGGCGGGATGGTCGAGTTCCACGGCGAGTTCTTCGACTTCGACAAGCTCCGGATGAGCCCGACGCCGCCGTCTCGGGTGCCGTTCTACATCGGCGGGCACACCGACGTTGCGCTGCGCCGGGCCGCGCGCGTCGCCGACGGCTGGTCTTCGGCGATGATGAAGTTCGACGACCTCCGCGACACGATCGCCAAACTGCGCGGGCTGCTGGCCGACCAGGGCCGCGCCGACGACCCCTTCGAGTACCAGGCCGTCTGCATCGACAAGTTCGGTCTCGACGGCTACCGCGAGCAGGGCGACATCGGCGTCACCGACATCATCACCATGCCGTGGGTGTTCGACGGCCTCGGTTTCGACGCCGAAGTCGGCCCGAAACTCGATTCCATCAAGAAGTTCGGCGACGAGATCATCGCGAAGATCGGAGACTGAACCATGGGTGTCGACGTCTGCTGGGATCCGGCCACCGAGCAGCCGCCCGCGCGGCAGGCCGCGTTCCGCTCGATGACCGCCGTCACCGCCGGGGACAAGGCCGCCTGGCTCGCGCTCTTCGCCGGAGACGCCGTCGTCGAGGACCCCGTCGGCCCGTCGATGTTCGACGAGGAGGGCAAGGGCCACCACGGTCAGGACGGGATCAGCGCCTTCTGGGACAAGACGATCGCGAATGTCGAACGTTTCCAGTTCACCATCCGCGATTCGCACGCGGCCGGTGACGAGGTCGCGAACGTCGGCACCATCACGACGTACCTGCCCGGTGGCTACCGCGTCGACACCGACGGCGTGTTCGTCTACCGGGTGCGCGAGGACGGGCTGATCGTGTCGATGCGCGCGTTCTGGGAGACCGAGCGCGCCATGGCCACGGCCAGGAAGGCCGACGAGTGACACCCGGGTAGGTTCCACGCCATGCGGGTCGGCGTGGTCAAGGTCGTGGTCCTGGTGGTGGGGTTCTACGCCTTGGCCACGCTGATCTTTCTTCTGCTCGCCTTCGGTGGCGGCTTCCTCCTGGCCGGGATCGGCAACGTCCCGCTGTTCATCCTCGCCGGGCTCGGCCTCGGGTCGCTGCTCGGCGCGGGGGTTGTAGCGCTCCTGCCGATGCGCCCGGCGCCCTTCGTACCGAAAGGGGTTCCGCTCTACCGCGACGACGCCCCCGAGCTGTGGGCGACCCTCACCGAACTGGCGGAGATGATCGGCACCCGGCCGCCGGATCAGGTCTGGCTCACCGCCGGGCCGGGGGCGTCGGTGGTCGAGGAGGCGCGGCTGTTCGGGCTGAAAGCCGGTCGCCGGTTCCTGTCGATCGGCCTTCCGACGCTCCAAGCGTTCTCCCGCGCACAGGCGCGCGCCGTGCTGGCACACGAGTTCGCCCACTACGCGCAGCTCGACGGCCGGACCAGCGTGACCGGCTACCGCTCCCACGTCGCCGTCGCACGGATGCTCGACCGCTTTCCCCGGAGCACGATCAACCCGCTGACGTGGCTGTTCCGCGGCTACGCGCGGCTGTTCGTCCTCACCCAGCGGGTGGCGAGCCGCCGTCGTGAGTACGGGGCCGACCAGGTCATGGGCCGGATCGCCGGACGGGCCGCCGCGCATTCGGCGTTGCGGCTGCACGCGCGGCTCGGCGAGGAGTGGACGCGGTATCTGAGCGTCCACGTCGGACCCGGCGCGGACGTCGGGATGGCCCCCGAAGACGTCTACGGTGGTTTCGCCGGAATGCTCGAAGCACGGCGCGAACGGCTGGCCACCATGGACGAGCCGATCCGGCTCCCCTCGCGCTGGGACACCCACCCGCCGACGACGGAACGGTTGTGGGCCTTGGACACCGCGCCCGACAAGTCCGATGTGGACGAACGTCCGGCGGTGGGCCTCCTCGCCGATCCCGTCCGGTCCGCCGCCCGGCTCGAGGAGGCGTCGTTCGACTTCGATGAGTGCCGTCGTCTCCCCTGGGACACGTATCCGCGTGAGGTGGCACTGGCGCGGCTGAAGGTCGACGCCGAGGCCGCGTACCGGGCCATCGCGCGGGCGTCGGGGCAGCCAGGCGGAAGCCTCGAAGCGCTGCTCACGTTGCCGGGAGCTGATGTCCCGGAGGACGGGCTCACGGCCGCCGTCGTGCTGGCAGCCTTGGCCGCGGGCACGATGCGGTTCGTGCACCGGTGGGACGACGAACCGGATTTCGTCCTCGCCGACGGTTCCTTCCTGGACTTCGAACTCGTCGAGGATCTGCTGATCGGCGAACCCGAGCACGCCGCGCGCGCCCGTGCGGCACTGGCGCGGCTGGGCATCGACCCGGCCGCCGCGCACGGCGGGGCGGAGCGGCTCTCACCGGGTGAGGCCCCGGTGATCGGCGGGCTGGCGAACGTGAAGTTCGACGATCGGCCCGGCCATCTGGTCATCACCGAACGCGGCCTGATCTTCTCGCCCGACCCGGAGGCCGAGGCCGGCTCCGGGAAGGACGCACTGCTCGCGCTGATGGCGCAGGCACCGTTCGCGGTCGCCGCGCGGGCCGGCGCGGTCTGGTTGCCGTATGAGGAGTTCTCACACGTGGAGAAGCAACGCGACATCCCGCTCAAGGCGACCGTGACCCTCTACAACGGTTTCGAGCACCGGATCCACACCGTCTACACCGGCTACGTCCACGAGAAGTCGCACGAGACGATCCTCAAGGTGCTCAGGTGAGCCGCTCCGCGCGCCGCGTCAGGTACTGCTTCTCCGGTTTGCTCGCGGTCTTGCCGGCGGCCCGGAGATAGGCCTCGCGCGCGGATCCGGTGTTCCCGGCCAGTTCCAGCAGGTGCCCGCGGACGGAATCGAGCCGGTGCGTCTGGCTCATCCGGCTGTCGTCGTCGAGTGTGGCCAGCAGTTCGAGGCCCGCTTCCGGCCCGTTGACCTCGGCGACCGCGACGGCACGGTTGAGCGTGACGACCGGGCCCGGCGAAACCTTCTCGAGCACGTCGTAGAGGGCGAGGATCTGCGACCAGTCCGTGTCGTCCGCGGTGGGCGCCTCGTCGTGGACGGCGGCGATCGCGGCCTGCACCTGGTACGGCCCGACCGGGCCCGCCTCCAGCGCCTCGCTCACCAGCGACACGCCTTCGGCGATCATCTCCGCGTTCCAGCGCGAACGGTCCTGCTCGGCGAGGGGGACGAGCGAGCCGTCCGCACCGGCGCGGGCGGCGCGGCGGGCATCGGTCAGCAGCATGAGCGCCAGCAGGCCGGTGACCTCGTCCTCGTCCGGCATCAACCGCCGGAGCAACCGGGTCAGCCGGATCGCCTCGGCGGTCAGGTCCGCGCGGTGCAGGTCGGGGCCGCCGCTGGTCGTGTAGCCCTCGTTGAAGATCAGGTACAGGACCTGGAGGACGACGCGGAGCCGTTCGGCCAGCTCCCCGGCGGGCGGCAGGACGAAGTCGGCGCCCGCCTTCTTGATGGTCTGTTTCGCGCGGCTGATCCGCTGGGCCAGCGTCGATTCCGGGACGAGGAAGGCGTTCGCGATCTCGCCCGTGGTCAGGCCGCCGACGGCGCGCAGGGTGAGCGCGAGTTGCGACGGCGGGGACAGGGAAGGGTGGCAGCACAGGAAAAGGACGGTGAGCGTGTCGTCCGAATCGGACACAGTGGCTGGAGCGGGGGCCATCAGCGCGTCGTTCTCCTCGCGCCGCCGTCGCGCGCTCTCGCTGCGCCACTCGTCCACCAGCCGCCGGGTGGCGACGGTCGCGAGCCAGGACTTCGGACTGTCCGGGATGCCCTGCTCCGGCCATTGCTGCGCGGCCGCGAGCAGGGCTTCCTGGACGGCGTCCTCGCAGGCGTCGAACTGCCCGTGCTTGCGCACCAGCAACCCGATGACCTGCGGGGCCAGCTCCCGCAGGAGCGCTTCCACCTGACGATCGTCCTTCACGACGCCAGTCTTACCTCATACGCGCGGTCAGGCGACGGGGGAGTAGTGCGAAGCGTCGCCTTCGAGGGATTCGCTCGGCACCCCGTCGATACCCACCGGCACGTCACCCGCCACGGTCACCCGGTTCAGGCGGCGGGGCAGGTCGTCGTAGTTGTCGACGGCGTAGTGCTGGGTGATGCGGTTGTCGAACAGCACCAGCTGGTTCGGCTCCCAGCTCACCCGGACGACGTTCTCCGGCCGCGTCACGTAGGACTGCAGCAGCCGCAGGACGTCCCGCGACTCGCCCTTCGACAGCCCGATGATCCGCTGCGCGAACCCGCCGATGTACAGCCCGCGCTCGCCGGTCACCGGATGCACCCGCACCACCGGGTGGACCGTGCGGAACTTCTGCGAGACGAACACTTTGCGTCGTTCCTGCTCCGCCTCGTCGAGGGTTTCCGGCGCCTTCGCGTAGTCGTAGTCGTTGGTGTGCTCGGCGCGCAGCGTGTCAGCGAACGCCCGGAGCGGTTCGGGCAGATCCCGGTACGCCGCGGCCGAGTTGGCGATCAGCGTTTCCCCGCCGTACGGAGGGACGACCAGGCTGCGCAGCGTGCTGGCCTTCGGCGGGTTGAGCACGAAGGTGACGTCGGTGTGCCACTGGTTCGCGCGGCCCTGCTCGCTGTCGACCGGCAGGATCGCGGGCTCGCCGTCCACGGACGGGACGGTCGGATGCGCCTTGGTCAGTTCGCCGAACCGCTCGGCGAACCGCTGCTGGCCCGCGTCGTCGAGGTCGACGCCCGAGAAGACGAGCGCCTTGTGCTCGTGCAGGGCCTCGGTGAGGAACGCGACGGTCGCGGCGTCGAGTTCCCCGGCCGGGTCGACGCCGAGGACGTGCGCGCCGATCCTTCCGGTGATCTTGCGGACCTCGACCTGGGTGTCGATGGCGGTCATGCGGCGTGCTCCTTCACTGGGGTGCGGTGGACAGGGCGGGCGAGGCCGTAGTGGCCGCGCAAGGTCGTGGCGGTGTACTCGGTGCGAAACAGGCCGCGCTTCTGTAGCTCGGGGACGACGAGGTCCACGAAGTCCTCGAGACCACCCGGAAGCGTGGGCGGCATGACGTTGAAGCCATCCGCGGCGCCCTCGGTGAACCAGTGCTCCAGCTGGTCGGCGACCTGCGTGGCGGTGCCGGCGAACACGCGGTGCCCACGGCCGCCCGCGAGCCGCTCGATGAGCTGGCGGATGGTCAGGTTCTCGCGCCTCGCCAGGCCGGTGACCAGCTCGAACCGGCTCTGCGCGCCTTCGGTGAACGTGCCGACGTCGGGCAGCGGACCGTCGAGCGGGTACGCCGTCAGGTCGTGGTCGAGCATGGTCGACAGCTGCCGCACGCCGTACGCGGGCGTGATGAGGGCGTTGAGTTCGGCCTCGCGCTCCTTCGCCTCGGCCTCGGTGCGGCCCAGGATCGGGCTGATCCCCGGCAGGATCTTGATCTCGCCGGGAGAGCGGCCGTATTTCGCGAGCCTTCCCTTGACGTCGTCGTAGAAGGCCTTGCCCTCGGCGAAAGTCTGCTGCGCGGTGAACACCGCCTCGGCGAACCGGGCCGCGTATTCCTTGCCCGTCTCCGAAGAACCGGCCTGGACGAGCAACGGATGACCCTGCACCGGACGCGGGATGTTCAGCGGCCCGCGCACCTGGAAATGCGGGCCGTCGTGGTCGATCGGGTGGATGCGGTCGGTGTCGGCGTAGACCCCGGTCGCTTTGTCGACGACGGCCGCTCCGTCGTCCCAGCTGTCCCAGAGTTTCTTGGCGACCTCGACGAATTCGGTGGCCCGTTCGTAGCGCAGCGCGTGCGAAGGCCTGGCGTCGCGGTTGAAGTTGCGGGCCTCGTCCTCGCCCGCCGACGTCACGATGTTCCAGCCCGCGCGGCCACCGCTGAGGTGGTCGAGCGACGCGAACTTCCGCGCCAGGTGGTACGGCTCGTTGTAGGTCGTCGACGCGGTGGCGATCAGCCCGATGCGCTCCGTCGCCCCGGCCAGCGCCGACAACAGGGTCAGCGGCTCGAACAGGGTGTGCGAGTTGTAGCGGACGTTGCCCCACAAGGCGACGCCGTCCGCGAGGAACAGCGAATCGAGCTTGCCGCGCTCCGCCGTACGGGCGATGTCGACGTAGTGCTTCAGCGTCGCGGCGCGGTGCGGATCCGTGCTGGGATGCCGCCACGCCGCCTCGTGATGACCGTTCGGCATCACGAACGCGTTGAGGTGCAGGTGTTTCATGACTTCTCCTTGACCCGCCAGGTGGAGAACCGCCGCTCCAGCGCGACGAAGCCCGCGTTGATGGCCAGGCCCAGCACCGAAACCGTGATGATCGCGGCGTACATCTGCTGGATCTGGAAGTTGACCTGCGAGTTGTTGATCAGATAGCCGAGCCCGGCCTTGGCGCCGACCATTTCGGCGGCGATCAGGATGAGGATCGAGTACGCCGCCGCCATCCGGATCCCGGTGAAGATGGTCGGCACCGCCGACGGCAGGATCACCTTCCGGAACAGGCTCGGGCTCGACAGCCCGAGCGAACGCGCGGCCTTGACCAGCAACGGATCCACGGTGTTCACCCCGGCGATCGTGTTGAGCAGCACCGGCCAGACGCAGGCGTAGACGATCAGCGCGATCTTGGACACCTCACCGATGCCGAGCAGGAGCGTGAACACCGGCAGCAGCGCCAGCGCGGCGGTGTTGCGGGCCAGCTCCAGCAGCGGGTTCAGGAACTCGGCTAGTGGCCGGTACCAGGCGATCAGCAGGCCGAGTGGCACCGAGACGCCCACCGCGATCACGAATCCGGCGGCGGACCGGCCGAGGCTCGCCAGCAGATGGTCGGCCAGCTGCCCGTTGAGGACGAGTTCCCAGAGGGCGACGAGGTCTTCCGACAACGGCGGCAGGAAGGTCCTGGTGCTTTCGTCGAGGACGTATCGGGGAGCGAGCTCCCAGACGGCGAGGAAGAGCAGGATCGCCGCCGAACTGCGGAACGCCTTGCGCAGCGGGTTCTTCCTGCGGGGCTTCTCGGCGATCTTCGGTCCAGTGTGGACTTTCGGCGCTTCGAGTGTCGCGGTCATGCGGCCCTCCGGATCTCGTCGTGCAGCAGTTCCCACAGCCGGTGGCGGTGGGCCACGAACGCGGGTGCCGAGCGCAGGTCGTCGTTCGAGCGGTCGCCGAGGTCGATGTCGACGACGGCCTTGAGCCTGCCCGGCCGGGACGTGAGCACCGCGACCTTCTGTCCTAAATAGACGGCTTCTTCGATGCTGTGGGTGATGAAGACGATGGTCTTGCCGGTGCGCAGCCAGATCCGCCGCAGTTCCTCCTGCAGCAGTTCGCGGGTCTGGGAGTCCAGTGCGGCGTACGGCTCGTCCATCAGCAGTACGTCCGGGTCGTAGGCGAGGCTTCTCGCGATCGCGACCCGTTGTTTCATGCCACCGGAAAGCTGGTGGGGGAGATGGTCTTCGAAGCCGGAAAGCCCGACCAGGCCGAGGAATTCCCTGGCCCTGTCCGCGCGCTGCCGTTTGGTCAGCGTGCCGCCTTCGAGGCCGAACTCGACGTTGGCGCGGGCGGTGCGCCACGGGAACAGCGCGTACTGCTGGAACACGACCCCGCGGTCCAATCCCGGCCCGGTGACCGGTTTCCCGTCGATCAGGACCTCGCCGGAGGTGGGTTTCGCGAGCCCGCCGAGCAGATCGAGCAGCGTGGACTTGCCGGAACCGCTGGGGCCGACCAGCGAGAGGAACGTGCCCTCCTCGATGTCGAGGGAGACGTCGTCCAGCGCGGTCAATGTGCCGAAGGTCTTGGTGACCGAGCGGAGACTGATCTTGGCGGTCATGCGCCACCGCCTTCGCGGTACGGGTTGAATTCGTTGGTGTAGATCTTCTTGAGGTCGACCTGGTCGTTCTTGATGAAGCCGGACTGCTTGAGCCAGCCGGTCCAGAGGGTGTAGTCGTGGTCGGAGATCAGCCCGCCCTTGGTGACGCCGGTGCTCTTCCAGTACTTGAGCGTGTCGGTGTTCTCGTTGCGGCCGCGGTTCTGGATGATCTTGGTGAACCGGGCGATCACCTCGTCGCGTGGTGTGGTGCGCGCCCATTCGATCGCCTTGGCCACGCCGGTGACGAAGGTCTTCGTGGTCTCCGGGTACTTCTTGATGAAGTCGGTCCGCAGCACGTACGGCCCGCCGTTGTAGGGGCCGAACGCCTCGACGTCCTTCACGATCGGCCGCACGCCGCCTCCCGCCACGGCGCGGTCCTGGAGGACGCCGTTGAGTGCGGCGACGTCGATCTGGCCGTTGCGTAGGGCTTGTTCGGTGTTGATCGGCGGGAGGACGACCAGTTGCACCTGGTCGATCTCGGCGTCGGAGAGGCCGCTGCGCTTGAGCCAGGTGTCGAGGGCGGCCTCCAGGTTCGCGCCGACGGTGTTGACGCCGACCTTCTTGCCGATGAGGTCGCGTGGCGTGCGGATCGGGCTGTCCTCCTTGACGTAGAAGCCCAAGAAGGTCTTCTCGTCGGAGCCGTAGTAGTTGACGACGGCCTTGATCGGGGCGCCGGCGTCGACGAGTTTGGCGACCGCGCCGGTGAAGGCGCCGCCGAAGTCGGTCTGGTCGGTCGCGGCGGACTGGATGTCCTGCGGCCCGCTGATCGTGTTGCCGACCCATTTGAGTTTGACCGGGCCGAAGTACCCGAGATCCTCGGCGAGTTCGGGGAAGGTGACGTTGTTCGCCGATCCCTGGTAGCGGAGTTCGAGCTTCTCCGGCTGCCCGGCCACGCCGGCCGGGGTCGCGGAGGCGCCGCAGCCCGACAGCGCCAATCCGGCGATGAGCGCGGCGATCAAGGGCACTGGTTTCTTCACGGTGGGCTCTTTCGTTCGGGTTCGCGTCGTTGAAGAAGATTCTTCGCAGGCCCGGCGATGAGCGTCAATTTTGCGATTTAGTGAAGTAACTCAGGAGGCGTTCGCCAGCTTCGTGAAAAGCGGATCCTCATAGAGGGCGTTCAGCATGACCGCGCCACCGGCGGTCGCCAGTTCGGTCCCCGGAAAGCTGGACGCCACAACGTTTTTCGACGGGTCCTGGCAGATCCAGGAGCGTCGGGCGACCTCGTCCCGGATCGTGGAAAGGCAGCCTTCGACGTCGCGTACACTCTGGTCGAGCACGATGAGGATTTCCGGATTGAGGACGTCGAAGAGCAATGCGGCGGCCTGTCCGATGATTCTCGCGCGTTCATGGAAAAGGGTGACCGCGCTTTTGTTCCCCGACGCCGCCAAACGGAGTACGTCGGCGAAGATCGGTTTTTCGACGATTTGCGCTTCGACGGCTTTGCGCGCGACCGTGCGCTCCGAAACGGTGGCTTCGAGACAGCCGGATCGCCCGCAGCGGCAAGGCTCCTCGCTGTCGTCGACCCGCAGATGCGCGACGGCGCCCGCCGCCGACCGCGGTCCATGATGGACGGTGTCGCCGGTGGCGAAGGCGGCGTCGACCACGTTGCCGGTGAACAACTGCACCACGCTGCGGCGCGCTCTCGGTTGCCCCAGCAGGCGTTCGGCGTGGATGAGTGCCCGCGAATGCCCGTCGACCCGGACGTCGAGACCGGTGACCTCGGTGAGCAGATCGCGCAGCGGGACCCCGCGCCAGCCGAGCAGACCGTGCTCCACCACGGTTCCCGACGACTCGTCGACCCAGCCGCCGGTCGCCACGCCCAACCCGAGCGGCGTCCGCTCCGGCGCGTGTCCGACAAGGAGGTCGTCGAGCAGCTCCGCGATCTGCGCGGCCTGCACGGCGGGTTCGGCGCCGTGATGCGGGGTTTCGTGCTGCGCCAGCACTTTCCCGCGCAGATCCAGCAGCCCGACGGTGAGATGGTCGACCGCGACATGCGCTCCGCACACCACGAACCGTCCCGTGTCGAGGTCCACCGGCACGAACGGCCTGCCGACCGCGCCGGCGACCTCGGGCAGCTCGGTGAGGAACCCGCGGCGCATCAGCTCCGCCACATGCCCCGTGACGGCCGCGGCGCTCAGCCCGGTGCGGCGCGCGATGGTGCTGCGCGCGATCGCCCCTTCGTCCAGCACCACGCGGAGCACCGCGCTGGCACTGGCGCTCCGCCTGCCGGTCACGGTGCCGATGTTCGCAAGCGGGTGCCGGTGGGCCTAGGGCTCTCACGATCCGGGAGTGCTCAGCCTTCGGAGGAATCGTGCGCTGCGTTCGCAGTGGTCCTCGTATCCCCGCGCGCGATAGAAGGCGTGCGCGGCGGTCCGGTGGCGGGAGCTGGTGACCTCCATGGTGTCGCAGCCCCAGCGCAGCGCCTCCGCTTCGGCCGCGGCGACCAGCTCGCGTCCGATGCCCGAGCCTCGCCGGGTCTCGTCCACCACCAGGGCGACGATCCGCCCACCGGACCCCGGCCGCTCGAGAAGCGGGATCGCGACGACCGCGACGACACCGACCACCGTTCCGTCCGCCTCGGCGACGAACGCCGCACCCTCGGGATGGCGGGCCCAGCGTTCGAGCCGTCCGCGCACGTCTGTCTCGTCGTTGTCCGGGTAACCGAGCTCGGTGAGGAGGGCGGTCACTGCGGGGGCGTCGGTGGGGCGGGCGTGGCGAATCTCCATGATCCTCATCTTGCCTGGGCGGGCAGGCCGCCGACTCGGAGTGAGGGGTGTGTGGAAACAGGGACGTTGAGTGTCCCTGTTTCCACACACCTGTCGTGATCGGTCCGGTCACGACGGGACCGTGTGGATTTCGGGTCATCCAACGCACCGAAATCCACACGTTCGATGTCGCCGGTCCACGTCCGCGTCGAGCGGCTGCCGGCCTGCACTGAGACGTGGATCAGGTCCATCGAAGCGGAGGGTCGCCGCGCTCAACGCCGGCCAACGTGCGGCACCGTACGTGTGCCCGTACTGCGGAGCGAAGGAAGGTACGTGCGACGGCCGCTGGATTCCGGACATCCTCACGAGAACCCCGGAGTGGGAGACGAGCGTTCGCCGAGGCCGTGCTCTACACGATGTGCGACAAGCCCTACGCCGTCTGGTCCGGGTCCGTGTTGGCCAAGACCTCGCAGTCGCAATACCCGCCGGCGTCCGCAAGAGCCTCCCGGAGCGTCGGCCAGTCCATACCCCGCTCCGACGCCCACACCTCGGTCAGCCGGACGCTGTGGTCACAGCCTTCGGCGCCAAGCCGCTCATCCAGCCAGTCATACAACGCGTCCAGCTCGGCACGATCAAGCCCCAGCGCATTCCAGGCGGCGGCACGCTGCTGCTCCTTGTACGCGTTGCGCAACGCCTTGCGCCGCGCCGCCTCACCCGAGTCCACAAACCCAGTGTGCAACACACCTGATCAGCACTGAACAGGCCTTAGGCCGCGTTCCGCTCGGCGGCGAGGCGAGCTCGGGGGCGGGCTGGAGAGTGCGAGGCGGCAGGTGAAAATCCTCAAAGCGGAGTGTCACACTAGCCTCCGAAGCGGCTCCGCCGCTCCGAACGAGGGTGTTCATGCAGGCCAAAGGCCTAGGGTCGGGATGACAGGATTTGAACCTGCGACCCTCCGCTCCCAAAGCGGATGCGCTACCAAGCTGCGCCACATCCCGTGACTTCCCCGATCTCCCGGGGGGTGTGCGCACAGCCTAGCGGGTCACGCTAAGCTGTTTTCGCACCCGGTACTCCGGGGGCACGCGGGTGTAGCTCAATGGTAGAGCCCTAGTCTTCCAAACTAGCTACGCGGGTTCGATTCCCGTCACCCGCTCCATCGCTCCACATTCGAACCCGCAGGCGCCTGGCCTGCGGGTTCTTTCGCGTCCGGGGGAAGCATCGGCGGGCTCGCGTGTCCGGACGGACGACACGCGTGTCGTCCGCAGCATCACGCGTGTCGTCCGATCGGTCACGCGAGGCATCGGTCCAGGTGGTCGTGAGTGGCGTTTCGGGTTCTAACCCGAAACGCCACTCACGACCAACCCAGCCCAACGCCTCAATCCGACTCGGCGGGGGCCACGGCCTGCGAGAGGCCGCTGGACGCGGCATCCGCCTCCAGGTGCGCGGCGATCAGGTCCAGCAGCTTGTCCGTGTCGACGGGCTTGGTCACGTAGTCGTCCGCGCCCGAAGCCAGGGTCCGCGCCTTGTCCTCCGCGGTCGCCTTCGCCGTGACGGCGATCACGGGCAGGTCTTCGTGTGCGGCCTCCGCGCGGATGGCGGTGATCGTGGCGTTGCCGTCCAGTTCCGGCATCATCACGTCCATCAGGACGAGCGCGGTGTCCTCGTGCCGTTCCAGCGCCCGGATGCCGGCGACGCCGGTCTCGGCGTAGATGACCTCCAGTCCGTTGCGTTCCAGCACGGCGGCCAGCGCGAAGACGTTCCGCAGGTCGTCGTCGACGATCAGGATCTTCTCACCGTGGAACCGCTGTGCCGGCGCGGAGGGGGCCACCTGCGGCACCGCCATGATCAGCGGGACCCCGCCGGCCGCGGCGGTGGTCGGGACGACCAGGTTCGACGCGCTCACCGGCAGGTACAGGGTGAACGTGCTGCCCTTGCCGGGTTCGCTGCGGACGCGCAGTTCGCCGCCGAGCAGTTCCGTGAGCTGCTGGCTGATCGACAGGCCCAGCCCGGTGCCGCCGTACTTGCGGCTGGTGGTGCCGTCGGCCTGGCGGAACGCGTCGAAGATGATCGCGAGCTTGTCCGGCGCGATGCCGATCCCGGTGTCCTCGACGGCGAACGCGAGCACGCCGGGGGCGTTGCGGAGCGAGTCGGCTTCGACCTCGCCCGGATCGGCCATCCGGATGTGCAGGCGCACGCCGCCCTCGTCGGTGAACTTCGCCGCGTTGGACAGCAGGTTCCGCAGCACCTGCTGTACGCGGTGTTCGTCGGTGTGGATCGACGAAGGCACCGGCGGGTCGATCAGGACGGCGAACTCCAGGCCCTTGTCCGAGGTGAGCGGACGGCAGATCGATTCGACGTACTCGACCAGTTCGGGCAGCGTGACGTCGGACATCTGCAGGTCCAGGTGACCGGCCTCGACCTTGGCCATGTCGAGGATGTCGTTGATCAGCTGCTGCAGGTCGCTGCCCGCCGAGTAGATCGTCCGCGCGAACTGGACCTGTTTCTCCGACAGGTTCCCGTCCGGGTTCTCCGAAAGCAGTTTCGCGAGGATCAGCGCGCTGTTCAGCGGAGTCCGCAGCTCGTGCGACATGTTCGCCATGAACTCGGACTTGTACTGCGACGCCATGGTCAGCTGCCCGGCACGCTCTTCGAGCTCCTGCCGCGCCTGTTCGATCTCGCTGTTCTTGACCTCGATGTCGCGGTTCTGCTGCGCGAGCAGTGCCGCCTTCTCCGCGAGATCCGTGTTGGACCGGCGCAGTTCCCGTTGCTGTGCCTGCAACTGCTCGGATCGGGCGCGCAGTTCCTGTGCCAGGCGCTGGGATTCGGTCAGCAGTGCCTCGGTGCGGGAGTTCGACTGGATGGTGCTGACGTTGACCGCGATGGTCTCCTTCAGCTGCTCCAGCAGGTCGATGTGGACGGTGCTGAAGGCGTTGATGGTCGCCAGTTCCAGCACGCCGAGCACCTCGCCCTGGAACAGCACCGGCAGCACGATCACGTTCACCGGAGCGGCCGAACCCAGCCCGGACGAGATGAGCGCGTACTCCGGCGGGGCTTCGTGGACCAGTATCGTGCGGCGGTCGACGGCGGCCTGTCCGATGAGCGATTCGCCGGGGGAGAACCGCAGCCCGGTCTGGGATTTCGCCAGCCCGTAGGTCGCGATGCTCTCCAGGACCACCTCTTCCTGCTCGTCTTCGCGGGCGAGGAAGAACGCGCCCTGCTGCGCGGACACGAGAGGGGTCAGCTCGGACAGGATCAGCGACGCCACCGAAGCGAGGTCCCGGTGCCCCTGCATCAGCGCGGACAGCCTGGCCAGGTTGGTCTTGAGCCAGTCCTGCTCGCGGTTCGCCCGGGTGGTCTCCTTCAGGTTCGCGATCATCTGGTTGATGTTGTCCTTGAGCTCGGCCACCTCCCCGGACGCGTCGACGGTGATGTGCCGGGTCAGATCGCCCGCGGTCACCGCGGTCGCCACCTGCGCGATCGCCCGCACCTGGGTGGTCAGGTTCCCGGCCAGCTGGTTCACGCTTTCGGTCAGCCGCGACCACGTGCCCGCGACACCGGGCACCTCCGCCTGACCGCCGAGCGTGCCGTCCGTGCCGACCTCGCGGGCGACACGGGTGACTTCGGAGGCGAAGGCCGAGAGCTGGTCGACCATCGTGTTGATGGTGGTCTTGAGTTCGAGGATCTCGCCGCGCGCGTCGATGTCGATCTTCTTGGACAGATCGCCCTGCGCCACCGCGGTGGTCACCGTCGCGATGCTGCGGACCTGGCCGGTCAGGTTGTCGGCCATGACGTTCACGTTGTCCGTCAACGCCTTCCACGTGCCCGCCACGTTCGGCACGCGGGCCTGGCCGCCGAGGATGCCTTCCGTACCCACCTCGCGGGCGACCCGGGTGACCTCGTCGGCGAACGCGCGCAGCGTCTCGACCATGCTGTTGATCGTCTCGGCGAGGACCGCGACCTCGCCCTGCGCGTCGATCGAGATCTTCTTCGACAGGTCGCCGTTCGCCACCGCCGTCGTCACCGTGGCGATGCTGCGCACCTGGTCGGTGAGATTGGTGGCCATGACGTTGACGTTGTCCGTCAGGTCCTTCCAGGTCCCGGCGACGCCGCGCACCTGCGCCTGGCCGCCGAGCTTGCCCTCGGTGCCGACCTCGCGGGACACCCGCGTGACTTCGTCGGCGAAGGCCGACAGCTGGTCGACCATGATGTTGACGGTGTTCTTGAGCTCCAGGATCTCGCCGCGCGCGTCGACGATGATCTTCTGCGTCAGGTCGCCCTTCGCCACCGCGGTGGTCACCTGGGCGATGTTGCGGACCTGGTCGGTCAGGTTCTTCGCCATGAAGTTGACGTTGTCGGTGAGGTCCTTCCAGGTCCCGGCCACGCCGGGCACCTGCGCCTGACCGCCGAGCCGCCCGTCGCTGCCGACCTCGCGGGCGACGCGGGTGACCTCGTCCGCGAACGCCGACAGCTGATCCACCATGGTGTTCAGCGTGTTCTTCAGTTCGAGGATCTCGCCCTTGGCGTCGACGGCGATCTTCTGCGAGAGGTCGCCCTTCGCCACCGCCGTCGCCACCTGGGCGATGTTGCGGACCTGCGCGGTGAGGTTGTTCGCCATGAAGTTGACCGACCCGGTGAGGTCGCGCCACGTCCCGGCGACCCCCGGTACCTGCGCCTGGCCGCCGAGCTGACCTTCCGTGCCGACCTCGCGCGCCACCCGCGTGACTTCGTCGGCGAACGACGAGAGCTGGTCGACCATCGTGTTGACGGTCGTCTTGAGCTCCAGGATCTCGCCGCGCGCGTCGACCGTGATCTTCTGCGTCAGGTCGCCCTTCGCCACCGCGGTGGTGACCTGGGCGATGTTGCGGACCTGGTCGGTCAGGTTGTCGGCCATCTGGTTCACCGAGTCGGTGAGCCCGCGCCAGGTGCCCGCGACGCCCGGCACGGTCGCCTGGCCGCCCAGACGGCCTTCGCTGCCGACCTCACGCGCCACCCGCGTGACCTCGTCCGCGAACGAGGACAGCTGGTCGACCATGGTGTTCAGCGTGTTCTTGAGTTCGAGGATCTCGCCCTTGGCGTCGACGTTGATCTTCTGCGAGAGATCGCCCTGGGCGACCGCGGTCGCCACCTGGGCGATGTTGCGGACCTGGTCGGTCAGGTTGTCCGCCATCAGGTTCACCGAGTCGGTGAGGTCGCGCCACGTGCCAGCGGCGCCGGGGACCTGCGCCTGGCCGCCGAGACGGCCTTCGCTGCCCACCTCGCGGGAAACCCGGGTCACTTCGTCGGCGAACGACGAGAGCTGGTCGACCATGATGTTGACGGTGTTCTTGAGCTCCAGGATCTCGCCGCGCGCGTCGACGTTGATCTTCTGGGTCAGATCGCCCCGCGCCACCGCGGTGGTCACCTGGGCGATGTTGCGGACCTGGTCGGTCAGGTTGCTGGCCATGACGTTGACGTTGTCGGTGAGATCACGCCAGGTGCCCGCCACGCCCGGGACCTCGGCCTGGCCGCCGAGCCGTCCTTCGGTGGCGATCTCGCGGGCCACTCTGGTGACCTCGGTCGCGAACCGCGAAAGCTGTTTGATCAGGCCGTTGACCGTCTTCGCGACCTCGGCGAACTGACCCTGCAGCGGCCGCCCGCCGACTTCCAGGGGCATCGGCTCGGACAGATCGCCCTCGGCGACCGCCCCGAGGACGCGGTTGAGCTCGGCCGTGGGCCTGCTCACGTCCTCGATCAGGCCGTTGACGACGTCGACCGCGGTGGCCCAGCCGCCGGGGCCGATCTCGGCCGCCACCCGCTCGGTCAGCCTGCCTTCCTTGCCGACCGCCTCGCGGACGCGCAGGAGCTCGGTCACCAGTCGCTGGTTCCGCTCGGCGATGTCGTTGAAGGCGCCCGCGAGCTGGGCCGCGAGCCCGTCGCCGTGCGCCACGAGCCGCCGGCGGAAGTTGCCGTCCCCGAGGTCACGAGCCGCCGCGAGCAGGCGTTCCAGGGTCGCTTCGTCCACCTGGCCGCCACCACCTTCCACGGGGATCCGGTCCCTTTGGGAGTGCTGTGTCATCTGTGTCGACCCTCTCCACCACGCATGCCAAGCCATGGTCGTCGCATCAGCGTGCCATGATTCGACCTACACTTCGAGCCAGTCCGCCCGCTCACACTGCGCTACCCGCAAGGCAGGAGGAGGTCCGGGAATGGTGTCACGGCCCGCCCCGGCCTCGACGTCGCTCCCCTCGGAGTCGTCGCCCCCGGCGAGCGAGGGAGCCCTGCCCGAATCCGGGCGGTTCTGGCGTGAGCTGCTCGAAGACGTCCGTGACGCGGTGCTCGTGCAGGACGTCGGCGGCGCGTTGCGCTGGTCGAATCCCGCCGCCCGCGAGCTGTTCGGCGGCGGCCGCCCGGTGCTCACCGCGGAAGGCCCCGACGTCGGGCATGTCGAGCACACCGGCCGCCGGTTCCCCGCGCGGATCCGGACGTTGCCCGGCGGCTGGCACGCGTGGACGGTGACCTCCGCGGTCGCGGCCGACGGCCCGCGCGTGGACGGTTTCCTCGCCGCTTCGGCGCCCCGGCTCGCCTCCGCGCGGGGCAGGCACGGGACGGCGAAGGTGATCGCGGAGGTCGCCGCGGCCGAACTCGCGGACTGTGTCTTCGTGCTGCTGCCGACCACTCGCGGCCGGTGGGAGTGGTGGAGCTGCGATCACCGCACCACCCACGGGCACGGCCGGATCAGGCGCGTCCCCGCCCAGCTGGCGCCGGTGCTCGCCGGCACCTTCGCCTCCACGGACGAACTCGAAGCCAAGGCGGTCCCGGAGGAGGAGATCGCGGCCCTGCCGGCGATCGTCGCGGAACGGCTCGCCGTCCATTCGTCGGTGACCGTGGTATCGCTGGGCTTCGACGGCGGCTCCGGGGTCACCGGCGCGGTGGTGCTCGGCAGGCGCGGCGCGCCCGCGTTCGGCGAGGACCACCCGCGAGCGGTAACCGAGTTCGCCCGCGCCGCCGGGACGGCGCTGGCGAACGCGCACCGCTACGCCCGCCAGGAAGAGGCCACCCGCGGCCTGGAGACCACGCTGCGCCCGACGCCGCCCCCGGACGTCCACGGCGCCAAGTTCGACGTCTGGTACGAGCCGTCGGGCGGACTGCTCGACGTCGGCGGCGACTTCTACGACGTCCTGCCGCGTGAAGGCGGCGGCGCGATGTTCGTCCTCGGCGACGTCTGCGGCAAGGGGGCCGAGGCGGCCGCGCTCACCGGCCGCGTCCGGCAGACCCTCGCCGCGCTCGACCTCGTCGAGCACGACAACACGACGTTGCTGAGCCTGCTGAACTCCTTGCTCATCACCGGCGGCAGCGGCCGGTTCGCCACGCTGGTGCTCGGTTCGGTGCTGGCCGGTGAAGACGGTCTCGGCGTCACCTTGGCCTCCGGCGGGCATCCGGCGCCGCTGGTGGTGCGCCGCCGCGGCGGCGTCGACGAGATCACCCTGCCCGGCACGCTGGTCGGGATCTCCCCGCAGGCCCGGTTCGCCGAGACCGCCATCCGGCTGGCCGAGGGCGACGTCTGCCTGCTCTACACCGACGGGATCACCGAAGCGCGGCATCACGAGCGGCCGTCGGACCTGTTCGGGGACGAACGGCTGCGTGACCTGCTGGCAGGCTGCCGGGGGATGTCCGGCCGCGAGGTCGTCGCCCGGGTTCGTTCCGCGGTGCGGGAATGGCTCGGCAGCGGGACGCACGACGACATCGCCGTCCTCGCCATCGAAGCCTCACGCCCCGTTCAGTAGCCGCACCACCGCCCGCTCCACGATGTCGCGGGCCTCGTCGGGACTGTCCGCCTTCGCGGCTCGCCGTACCGCGCGGGCGACGGTCCGGTCCCGCCGGTACGCCTCGACCACCCGAGGGTCCACATAGGACCGTCGCGCCACGGCGGGTGTGTTGCCGAGCCCTTCGGCGACTTCCGTCATCACGGCCTTCTCGACCCGCTTCAATCCTCGTTCGCTGGAAGGCTTTTCGGTGTCCGCGAAGGCCGAAGCGGCCAGGACGGTGGCGTTCCAGGTGCGCAGATCCTTGGCGGTGAAACCGTCGCCGACGATTTCCCGGAGCCGGTCGTTGATGTCGTCCGCTTTCACCTCGTGCCAGCCGTCACCGTCGCGGTAGGCGAGCAGGCGCACGTCGCCGCCCCGCACCCGCCGCAGGGAGCGGACCAGCCGCACCAGTGCCTCGTCCCGCAGCCGGACCTTCCGCTGGATGCCGTGCTTCGCGGGGTAGTCGCACACCAGGCATTCACCGCGGAGCTCGACGTGCTCGCACAGCAACGTCGCCACCCCGTGGGTGCCGTGCTCGTCGGCGTAGCTCTCGCCACCGGTGCGGAAGACCCCGAGGTCGATCATCCGCAGGGCGCCGGCGAGCACGCGTTCCCGTTTCAGGCCGCGAGAGTCGAGATCCCCCTGGACCGTCTCGCGCAGCTTGGGCAGCTTCCGCGCCAGTGCGAGGACGCGATCGTGTTTCTCCTCGTCCCGGGCCCGTCGCCATTCGGGGTGGTAGAGGTACTGCTTCCGCCCGGCGTCGTCGATCCCGACCGCCTGGATGTGGGCGTTCTCGTGCGGGGAGATCCACACGCGCCGCCACGCGGGCGGTATCGCGAGCGCGTTGATCCGCTCGATCGTCTCCCCGTCCTTCAGCGGCTCGCCGTCCGGGGTCAGATAGCCGAAGCCACGACCTCTGCGCCGCCTCCGGATACCGGGGGACCCCAGGTCCGCTCGCCGAAGTCGCATGCGGGCAGATACCCGCCGCGGCGGGAGTTCATGCCCATGGTTCGGCGGTCGCGGTCCGGGGTAGTCCGAAAGCGACTACGACCTCAGGAGGGAACCCGATGGCGACATCGCTGAACGGACGCCGCGTGGCCATCCTCGCCGCGGACGGCGTGGAACAGGTCGAGCTGGTCGAGCCGCGCAGGGCGGTCACCGACGCCGGGGCGACGGCCGAAGTCGTCTCGCTGGAGCCCGGCGAGATCCAGGCCATGAACGGCGACATCGACAAGGCCGAGAAGTTCACCGTCGACCGGGTCGTCAAGGACGTCACGGTCGCCGACTTCGACGCGCTCGTGCTGCCCGGCGGCACGATGAACCCGGACAACCTGCGCGCGGACGAGGACGCGGTCCGCTTCGTGCGCGACTTCGTGAACAGCGGCAAACCCGTCGGCGTGATCTGCCACGGGCCGTGGACGCTGGTCGAGGCCGACGTCGTCCGCGGCCGCACGCTCACGTCGTATCCCAGCATTCGCACCGACATCCGCAACGCCGGCGGAACCGTCGTCGACCAGGAGGTCGTCACCGACGGCAACCTGACGTCGAGCCGCAATCCGGACGACCTGCCCGCGTTCTGCGCCGAGATCGTCACCCGATTCGCCGGTTAAACGAGTGGCGCGCGTCACAGAACTGGGGGATCGTGGTGGTGGGGAAGGAGGTGCCGCGATGACCGTGCATGCCAGACGCTACGGCCGCTGGTGCCGTGAGCATTTCGAGACCGAGCACGAGCCGGAACGGGCGCGGCCCGCGGAGACCACGGCCGCGCCGGAGGTCACCGACGCCCAGGCCGAACAGGCTCAGGCGGGTGACGCCCCGGAGGGGAGACCGGGCTCGCTCAACTGACGGAGCGCCGGTACCAGACCCGCTTCGGGCCGGGGAGGCCGATCCGCGAGACCAGGTCGGTCACCACGCCGCCGATGATCAGCCACAGCAACGCGGCGAGACCGTCGTTGAACAAGGTGCGGAGTTTGAGGCCGTCCGGGGTGAACAGGTTCCGCAGGCCGAGTGAGACGGCGCGCGACCACTGGTCGATCAGCTGCGCGAACCCGTTCCCCGGGTTGGCTTCGCCGAACACCAGCAGGATGTGCACGATCAGCACCAGCGCGGAGATCCAGCACACCGCGTGGACGACGGCGTTGACGACCCGCACGACGCGGATCCTGCCGGGTGTCCGTTCGACGATCTCTTCTTCCTGCGGCTCTCGCGGGTCGTTGATGTAGGTCATCGCCGTCTCCCATCATCGTCCACAGTGGACACCCGTACCGTGCGGTCGCTCAGCCGGGTGGACCGGGCCTGCTGCTCTTCGTCGTCGGCGGGCCGGGCTTGGTCTTGCTCGGCTTGCCCGAGGTGCTCTGCCGGTCGCTTGCGGCGGTCGTGTCCCTCGGCGCGGAGGTGGCCTCGGTGCTCCGGGCGCCTGTCGGATCCGCGCCGGAAGCCGGGACCGCTTCGGTCACCACGACGGTGCCGTTGCTCGCCTTCGGGCCGCGGGTGGGCACCTCGACGGCCTCCGAAACCTGCGGCCCCAGGCCTGCCACCGGTCCCGAAGTGCCGGTCACCGCCGGGGGAAGCATCCCTTCCGGCCGCGACGGCGCGGGCGTACCCGTCTGGTTGAGGGCCAGCATGACACCGAGGGTGATCGCGGCGGCGGGCGCGCTGACGGCGGCGACCACCGCCGCCCGCTTACGGGTGGCGGGCGCGAGACGGACCACCTTCGTCCCGGTGGAATCCTCCAGCAGGATCCGGGAGATGGCCGCGGCCGTCGGACGCTGCGCCGGTTTCCGCGCGGTCATCCCGCGCAACAAGGTCGTCATGGTCACCGACAGCCCGCCGGGGATCCGCGGCGGCCGGTGCAGTCTGCCGACCGCGGCCTCGACCGGCGTCCCGGTGTACTCCCGCTCGCCGGACAGGCATTCGAGCAGGACGAGGCCGAGGGAATAGATGTCGGCGGGCGGGCCGACGTTCTCGCCGCGGACCTGTTCGGGCGCCATGTACGCCGCCGTGCCGACGACGCCGCCGGTCTCGGTCACCCTGGTCGCGTCGAAGGCGTGCGCCACGCCGAAGTCGCCGATCAGCGGGCCGTCGCCGTCGATCAGGATGTTCGCCGGTTTCAGGTCACGGTGGGTGATGCCGTGCGCGTGGACGTGGGCGAGCGCGTCGGTCAGCCGGGCGGCCAGCTCGACGACCTCGTCCTGGGGAAGCGGGCCGGACCGCAGGCGCTGGGCCAGGTTCGGGCCCTCGACCAGGCGCATCGTGAGATAGGTGTAGCCGTCGTCGGAGCCCGCGTCGTACAGCGGGACGAGGCCGGGGTGACGGACCGCGCTGAGGGTCTGGATCTCCTGCTCCCGGCGGCGCTCGTCCCTGGCCATCGTGTCCGCGTGGAACAGTTTCAGCGCGACTTCGCGTCCTTCGCGCAGGTCCCAGGCGCGGAACACGCGTGCGGTCGCGCCGCGGCCGAGCAGCTCGCGGACCTCGTACCGGCCGGCGAGCCTGCGCGGCAGATGGTCCGGGTCGTGGACGTTCAGGCTGAACCGGCGCTGTGTGGTCCCGGGGTCTTCTTCCTCATCACCACCAGCACGCGCACCCGCGTCGTCCATCGGTGCTACCTCCGTCTCACCGGCCGAACGCCGTATACCCGGTCCGGCCCCGGGCGAAACAAGGTTTGCGAGAGTACCGGAGATGATCTGGGGGTTCACCCCGAACGGCGGGCAACCAGGGCGGGGGCCGGACGTCCCGTGGTCATGAAGCCGAACCGGTGGGCCGCGCTCGCCGCCACCGCACTGACCGCCCTGGCCGTCTTCACCCCGGCCGCCGCCGCCGACGCGCGGGTGCCCGAGGGTTTCGCCCCCGCGTCGACCAGCTGGACCGGGCCGCGGCACGGATTCGTCCTCGGGTTCTCGCCGTGCGGGAAACCCGGATGGTGCGCTTCGCTGCTGGCGACCACCGACGGCGGGAAGCGCTGGCGCCGTGTCGGTGAACCGCCGATCTCCTTGCCGGACAACCACAATCAGGTCAAACTCACGGTGATCGACGGACGCGACGCGTTCCTCTCCGACGGCACCCGGCTGCTCGCCAGCCACGATGGTGGCGGCAAATGGTCCGAGGTGCGCCTCGCCGGGGTCCGGGAACCCTTCTATATTTCGAAGATCGCCGAATCGGGGCCGCGGGTGTTCGCGATGGTCACCGGGTTCGGCACCCCGTCGACGACGACGCTGTACGCCGGGATCGCCGGCACGCGGCTGCTCCTGCCGGTCCCGGGATTCACCGTCACCGGCTCCTCGACCTACGGCGACATCGCGACCAGCGGCGGGATCCAGGTCTCGATGGGGGGGGACCACCGCGTCCAGAAGTATTGGACGTCGTCGGATGGCCTGACCTTCGCGGCCGCGCCGACGCCCTGCCCGGCGGACACTTCGGCTTCGCTGAGCGGCGTCCGGCGAGGACAGGTGCTGGCGCTGTGCAGCGGGGGACCGGGGACGCCGCAGCCGGGGGCGACCGTCCGGCGGCTGTGGCGCGCGCCGAAGCTCGGCGGGCATTTCACCGGGTCGGCGCAGGCGCCCACGCTCGGGATCGACCAGAGCTTCAGCGCGGCGTCGCCCACGGCGGCGACCGTCGCGGCGGAAGGCGGCGGCACCGGATTCCTGCACAGCACGGCCGACGGCGGATCGACCTGGACGACGACCGTGCTCAGCGGCCGCGGCGTCTGCCTCAACGATCTGGACTTCCCGGACGAACGGGTCGGCGTGGTCGTGGACGGCCTGCCCGACGCGGAGGGCGGGTCCGCCGTGTACCGCACCACCGACGGCGGAGTCACCTGGCGCGAGCTCGTCTTCGGGTGATCGGCGCAGGTAGGCAAGGCCCTTGGGGAGGTTCACGTGACAGCACGCCATGTCGTAATCTGTGTACGGTCCGTCGATGTCGAGGGAGCCGTGGGCGCGTTCGCGCGGCCCGTGCGCGGCTGAAGGGTGGAACGTGTCCATGACTTCGGACGAGGTCCGGTCTGTGCCGAGGCGCCCGCTCCCCCTCGACTACAGCAAGCCCAACCTCGCCCGGATGAAGGACGTCCTTCTCGGCGGGCACGACCACTACGAGGTCGACAGGCGGGCGGTGGAGGATCTGCTCGCCATCGCCCCCGACGCGGCCGCGATGGCCAAGGAGTTCCGCTCCTGGGCGAACCGGGTGGTCCGGTTCCTCGCCGGCGCCCGCGGGATCGACCAGTTCCTCGACCTGGGCTCCGGGTTGCCCACCTCGGAGAACACGCATCAGGCGGCGCAGCGGTACAACCCGGACGCGCTGGTCGTCTACGTCGACCACGACCCGGTCGTCCAGGCGCACGGGCTGGCGCTGCTGGAGGACCTGCTCGTCCACGTCAGCGGCGCCGATCTGACCGATCCGGAGCAGACCCTCGCCGATCCGGTGGTCGCCGAGCACATCGAATTCGACCGCCCGGTCGCGGTGATCCTGAACTCGGTGCTGCACCACATCGAAGACTTCGACGAGGCGCGGTCCGTCGTCCGGGCGTACGTCGACGCGATCGCGCCCGGCTCGTACGTGCTGATCACCCACGACTTCACCCCTGGCGAGGGCGCACGCGGCGCGCTCGCCAGGAAGCTCGACGACCTCATGGCGAGCGCCGGGCACCGCACCGTGCATCGCGGCCGCGAGGAGATCGAGTCGCTGTTCGACGGGCTGGAGGTCTTGGAGCCCGGCGTCGTTCACTTGCACGAGTGGTGGCCCGAGGGGCCGCGGCTCGCTCCGCTGTCCGAGCTGAACCACCTGAGCCTCGGCGGGGTGGGGATCAAGCCTTAAGGGGCGGGTCTGCCGGAGCGGCATGTCGCGAAAGCCACTTTCGGGACGTCAGGCGTCGCGAAAGTGGCTTTCGCGACGTGCGCGGAGGGCCGTCCCCGGGCGACGGTCGGCGCGGGCTCGCCTCTGGCGGCTGTGTTGCGAAAGCCACTTTCGCAACGTTGAAGGTTGCGAAAGTGGCTTTCGCAACCCGGGTGGAGGCACCCGACACAAAAGCGCATCAAGCCTTCAGCGAGGCGAACAACGCCGTCAGTTCGTCGTGCGCGGTCCCGAAGTCCTCGGTGTTGCCGGTGAAGGCCAGCTCCAGCGTCTCGCCGTCGGACAGCTCCAGCGTCAGGTACGCGGTGAGCTTCCGGCGGGGGAAGCCGCCCGCGACGATGTCCGAGAACGGGATCCGCCGGGCGCCCGGTTCGGCGCGCAGATCGTCGAGGCCGCGCTCGCGCAGCTTCCGGATCCGCTTGCGGTCCGACACACCGCGCGCCCCGATCAGCCCGGCGAGGCCACGGCGGATCAGCACCGAACGCGCCATCGGCAGCAACACCACTTCGGTGTCGCAGACGATCAGGTCGTAGAGCTTCCGCTTGGCCTTGAGCGCGGTGAACATCCCGAGCATCCGTGCCTCGGCGGGATCCGGCTCCGGCTGGGGTTCCTGCTTGCAGAAGTACCCGGCGGGCACGCTCAGCAGTTGCAGGTTGTGGACCAGTTCGTCGACCGCGCGCGGGCTCCGCACCGCCGGGCCGACCAGTTCGGCGACGTCGAACGGCTCGCCGTCGCCGAGGCACAGTTCCCAGCCGCCGCCCCAGTTCAGGCGGTGCGCGGCGACGCCGTTGTCGATCATCGCGGCGGTGACGGTGTCGGCGAACAGTTCGGTGAGCAGTTGGAGGCCCTCCTCGCGGGACGGCGCCCGCAGGGGTTTGGCGAGCGCGTCGGCGTCCCCGTCGCGCAGCACCCGCACGACCTCGCCGATGGTGCCGCGTGGCGCCAGCCTGCTCTCGATCCCGGCCGCGGTCAGCAGCCTCGCGCCCTCCGCCACCGAAGCCCTGCCCGCGCGTTTGACGACCTCGTCCCAGTCCGCGCGCGGTCCGACGTCGCGGACCAGCACGTTCAGTTCCGCCTCGGGCACGTCGACCTTCGGCGCGCCAAGGAGCGACCAGCCCGGCCGGGCGTCCGGCTTCACCGGGTTGTCCGGCACGCCCGCCAGCGCGGCGATCCGCCGCTTCGTGGGCGGATGGCTGTCGTACTTCGACAGCTCCTCGCCGTCGATGATGTCGTCGGCGTACTCGGCCACCCAGTCCCGCTGGACGGGGTGATTGAGGTACGACCGGAACCCCAGCAGCACGGCGGGAGTGCGCCGGGCCGCCGCGCCGAGCGAGAGATAGCGCTCGGAGTAGTCCTTCCACAGCGGGCTCAGCGTCGCGACCTTCCGCAGCGCCGCGGCCGCCGTCCGGCTGCCCGCCGCGAGCACGGACGCCTCGTCGGCCTGCAGTTCCTGCCGCCGGTTCGCCGACCGCGCGATCAGGAGGTACAGCTTCGAGTACGCGGAGAGCAGGGCCCTGGCGGGGCCGCCGTCCAGCCTGTCGACGGTGAAGGCGAGCGTCTGGGTGCCGCGGTAGGTCAGCGCGAGCAGCCGGGTGTGGCCGCCGCTGTAGTGGCCGAGTTCGTGCGCGAGCACCGCGCGCAGTTCGCTCACGCTCAGCGCGGCCATCAGCGGCAGCCCGATCAGCATCGTGCGGCGGCCCGGCCGCAGGCCGAGGAACCGGGCGTCCTCGGTGACCGCGGCGTTGATCTCGCCGATCAGCACGATCTCGTCCGGCGGCCGCGTCTTCACCTGGGCGGCGAGGTCGTCGATCATCCGCCACAGCGCGGGATGCGCTTCGCGGTCCAGCCGCGGCCCCTCGATCGGGGGACGCCGCGCCCGCAGCGCGCTCACCAGCCCGAAGCCGAGCGCGATCATGATCGCGAGCCCGCCGAGCATGACGTAGGTACCGATCTTGCCCTGGATCCGCAGGCCCGCCAGCACACTGGCGACACCCACCGCGACGACCACCACTGGGAACGCCACGAGCAGAAGTGTCGCGAGGACGGCGCGTCCTCGGGCCTGCATCGTCCGGTTACCTCTTTTCGCACAAGTGCCGTCTGTGCGGCCGAATAGTAACCGGCTACGCAGCGGGCTCGGGCGAGAACAAAGCGCTACGCCCGCGACCTGCGACAGCCCGAAGCCGCGTGAGTGGTCAGGACGGTTCTAACCGTCCTGACCACTCACGAGGGTGATGACTAGGCGACGTTGAACGTGTCGGGATCCGGTCCGGTCCGCTCGCCCCGGTCCAGTACGGACAGCGAAGCGATGTCCTCCTCCGACAGCGTGAACCCGAAGACGTCGAGGTTCTCCTTGATCCGCGACGGCGTCACGGACTTCGGGATGACGACGTTGCCGAGCTGCAGGTGCCACCGCAGGACGATCTGCGCCGGCGTGCGGCCGTGCTTGGCGGCCAGCGCGGTGATCGCGCCCTCGCCGAGCAGGTCGCCGCCCTTGGCCAGCGGGCTCCACGCCTCGGTCGCGATGCCGTGCTTCGCGTCGAATTCGCGCACCGCGGCCTGCTGCAGGTACGGGTGCACCTCGACCTGGTTGACCGCCGGGGTCACCGAGCCGGCGTCGAGAAGCCGTTCGAGATGCGCGGGCTGGAAGTTGGACACGCCGATCGCGCGCACCCGGCCGTCGGCGTAGAGCTTCTCGAAGGCCTTCCACGTGTCGCGGTAGAGATCGCGCTCCGGCGTCGGCCAGTGGATGAGATAGAGGTCCAGCTGCTCGAGGCCCAGCTTGGTCATACTGGCGTCGAACGCCTTCAGCGTGGCGTCGTAGCCCTGTTCGCTGTTCCACAGTTTGGTCGTGATGAACAGCTCGTCGCGGGCGATCCCGGACTCGGCGAGCGCCTTGCCGACGCCCGCTTCGTTGCCGTAGACGGCGGCGGTGTCGATGCTGCGGTAGCCCGCGTCCAGCGCGGCCTTGACCGCGGCGGTGGTCTCCTCGTCCGGCACCTGGAAGACGCCGAACCCGAGCTGCGGCATCTCCACCCCGTTGTTGAGCTTGACGGTGGGAATGTCGGTCACTTGCGTTCCTTTCATGGGTACTGACGGGTCAGGCGGCGGGGGCCAGTTCGGCGCGACGAGCCTTTCGCCGCCCGTGGTCGAGCATGCCCGAGATCACCGCGACCAGCAGTCCGGCGAGCGCCAGGGCGGCGCCGATCCAGTTGGGCGCGGTATAGCCGAGACCCGCGTCGATGGCCTTGCCGCCGAGCCACGCGCCCCCGGCGTTGCCGAGGTTGAACGCGGCGATGTTGGCCGCCGAAGCCAGCGCGGGCGCGCCTTCGGCCTTGTTCATGACGCGGGCCTGAAGCGGCGCGACGGTCGCGAATCCGGCGGCGCCGAAGACCGCGATGGTGATCGCGGCGGGGAGCTGCGCGTGCGCGGTGAAGACGAACACGACCAGCACGGCCGCGAGCACGGCGAGGATGACGTACAGGCTGGGCATCAGCGACCGGTCGGCCGCCTTGCCGCCGAGCAGGTTGCCGACGAACAGGCCGCCGCCGAACAGCACGAGCAGCCAGGTCACCGCGCCGGGGGAGAAGCCGGCGACCTCGGTCATCATCGGGGCGATGTAGGTGAAGGACGCGAACACCCCGGCGAAGCCGAGCGCGGTCATCGCCAGCGCGAGCCACACCTGCGGACGCCGGAACACGGCCAGTTCGCTGCGCAGCCCTGCGCTCTTCGTCGTCGCCTGCACGGGGACCAGCGCGAGGATCCCGATCAGGCCGATCACGCCGAGCGCGCTGACCGCCCAGAACGTCGAACGCCAGCCCAGTGCCTGGCCGAGCGCGGTCCCCGCGGGAACGCCGAGGACGTTGGCGACGGTCAGGCCGGTGAACATCATCGCGATGGCGCCCGCCTGCTTGTTCGGCGCGACCAGCGAGGCGGCGACGACCGCCCCGACACCGAAGAACGCGCCGTGTGAGAGCGCGGCGACCACGCGGCCGGTCATCAGCAGGCCGTAGGTGGGGGCCAGCGCCGAAACGACGTTGCCGGCGATGAACAGGACCATCAGGCCGACCAGGACCGTCTTGCGCGGCACTCGCGACGCGAGCGCGGTCAGCAGCGGGGCGCCGACCACGACGCCCAGCGCGTATCCGGAGATCAGCAGTCCGGCGGAGGGGATCGAGACGCCGAAGTCGCCCGCGACCTCGGGCAGCAGGCCCATGATCACGAACTCGGTGGTGCCGATACCGAAGGCACTGATCGCCAGTGCGAGCAGAGCGGCAGGCATTGGAGGCTCACTTCTTCCCGTAGAGTGGTGTTGTCTGGCGTTGGCAACTACGGGCGTCTGAAATAGTTGCACGCGCCGTATATTGCACACGCTTGATGATGCATGACGCAACGAAGCTCGGGCAACCGGGGAAGAGGTGAACCGTGTCACTGGCCGACGACGCCGTGGAGGCACGCGCGCAGGGCTGGCGGACCCTGGCCGCACTGCACGCGCGGATCGAGGACGCGCTGGAGCGCGCGCTGGCGCAGCAGCACTCGCTGTCCGTCAGCGAGTACACCGTGCTGGACGTACTCGCCCGGCAGGACGGTTTCCACCTGCGGATGAACCAGCTGTCGAACGCCGTCGTGCTCAGCCAGTCGGCGACGACCCGGCTGGTGTCGCGGCTGGAGGACCGGGGGCTGCTGCAGCGGTACCTGTGCCCGGACGACCGGCGGGGGATCTACACGGAGGTCACGCCTGCCGGGCAGGAGCTGCTCGCGGCCGCCCGGCCGACGCACGACGCCGTCCTGACCGAGGCTTTGGCCGCGGCCGAGGAACTCCCCGAACTCGCGCCTTTGGTCGCCGCGCTCGGAAAGCTCACCTTCGCCCGCTCCTGACCCTCGCAAGTAGGTGACTACTCGCGAGCCGGGCTGGCAAGGTGAGGGCGTGGACGATCTTCTGTTGCGCCGGGTCCGGGTCGGCTTGGCGGGTTCCCTGTCGGACGTGCGGATCGAGGGTGGCCGGATCGCGGCCATCGCGGGCCCGGGGCAGGCGGGTGAGGCGTCGGAGATCCTGGACGGGCACGGCGGCACCCTGCTGCCCGGCCTGGTCGACGCGCACGTGCACACCGCCCAGTGGTCGGCCGCGCGCCGCCGGATCCCGCTGGGGGAGGCGACTTCCGCCGCGCACACGGTCGAGCTCGTGCTGGCGCACCTGCTGGCGAATCCCGCGCCGCCCGGCGAGCTCGTGCTCGGCGCCGGGTTCCGCGACGGGCTCTGGCCCGACGCCCCGCACAAGGATCTGCTGCAGAAGGCGCTGCCCGGGCATCCGGTCGCGCTGTTCAGCGCCGACCTCCACACGCTGTGGCTCAGTCCCGCCGCGCTCAAGCTCATCGGTCGCGAGCATCCGACCGGGGTGCTGCTGGAGAACGACTGCATGAGCGCGACGGCCGAACTCCCGATCGCGCCCGAGGACGTCATCGACGGCTGGGTGGCCGACGCCCTCGACGCGGCGGCCGCCCGCGGCGTCACCAGGATCGCCGACTACGAATACGCCGACACGGTCACCGACTGGCGGCGACGGCAGGCGCGGAGACCCCTGCCGGTCCGGGTCTCCTGCGTGATCGCGAAGTACCTGCTCGACACGGCCATCGAGCGCGGCCACCGTTCCGGAGACGTACTGGAGGACAGCGGCGGGCTGCTCACGGTCGGGCCGTTCAAGCTGTTCGTCGACGGTTCGCTGAACACGCGCACCGCGTACTGCGTGGGTCACTACGCCGGAACCGAGTCCCACGGGCTGCTCGAACTGCCGCCCGAGGAGCTGGAACCGTTGATGCGCAAGGCATCCGCGAACGGCCTTTCGCCCGCGGTGCACGCGATCGGCGACCACGCCAACAAGATCGCGCTCGACGCCTTCGCGAAGGTCGGCTGCGCGGGCCGCATCGAGCACGCGCAACTGCTGCGCGCCGAGGACGTCGCGCGGTTCGCCGAGCTGGGTGTCGTGGCGAGTGTGCAGCCCGCCCATCAGCCGGACGACCGCGACGTCGCCGACCGGCATTGGCACGGCTGGACCGACCGCGCCTTCCCGTACGGCGCTCTGCATCGCTCCGGGGTGACGCTGGAGTTCGGTTCGGACGCGCCGGTCGCGCCGCTGGACCCGTGGGACGCGATCGCGTCGGCGGTCAGCCGCACCGACGACGAGCGCCCGCCGTGGCATCCCGAGCAGGCCATGCCGCTGGAGGCCGCGCTCGCCGCGTCGTCCGGTGGCCGGACGTCGGTGGCCGTCGGGGACGTCGCGGATCTGGTCGTCACCGCCGTGGACCCGGTGCGGCTGTCCCCGGCCGGGCTGCGCGACATCCCCGTCACCGCCACGATCATGGACGGCCGTGTCACCTACGCGTCCTGAGTCTTTCCTTGCGGTGGCGCAACGCCTTAATGGAAGGGCATGGATCACCGTCTGCTCGACCGGCTCCGGGACCTCCACCGCTCCTTGAGCACCGACATCGGCTTCGTCACCCGGATGGTCGAGGAGGACGCGCCGCGGGCCGACGTCCTCCGTGATCTCGGGGAACGGCTCACCGACCTCGGCACCGCACTGCTCGCCCGTTCGGACCACGTCGACGCCGACGTGCTCGCGAAGCTGCCCGACGACGGCTGGCTGCCCGAAGCGGGCGAGCATCACCGGGCGCTGCTCGTGGCCCACCACGTCGGCGAGCGGCCGCTGCGCTGCGGGCGGATCTATCTCGCCGTCTGCGGCGCGCCGTGCTTTCCCTTCTACGGCAGGGACCGCTCCCGGCGGACCGCCCGGCACGAGCGGTGCCCGACCTGCCGGGACCGCCTGTTCCGGTGACGGCGGCTGCGAGCGGCGGCGGGGTGCGGCAGGGTCGGATGACATGAGCACCGAGAAGCTGTTCCGGATCGCCATCGCCCTGAAGGGGCTCGACGGCGCCTTGCAACTGCTGGGCGGGCTGGTCCTGCTGATCGTGCCGGCGTCGCTCATCTCCGGTTTCGCGCACGCCGTGGTCACCCGCGACCTGCTCGGCGACCCCGAAGGGACGCTGGCCCGGCACCTCGAACTGGCCGCCGGTCACTTCGCCGAAGGCCGGACGTTCGCCGTCGTGTACCTCGTGGCGCACGGGCTCGTCAAACTCGGCCTGGTCTGGGCGCTGGCGAAGAAGGTGATGCGGGCGTACCCCGTCGCCGCCGTGGTGCTCTCGGCGTTCGTGGTCTACGAGATCCTCCGTGCGATCCACACGCACTCGCTCGCGCTTCCGTTCTTCGCCGCCCTCGACGTGGTGATCGTCGTGCTGATCCTGCGCGAGTACCGGCAGCTCAAACGGGATCGCGTCGCGGCCTGACCGCCCGGTTCAGGCCGCGACGCGAAACTCTTCCGTGGTGACGTCCGCGCCGGGCGGATCCACCACGAGCGCGGTGGCGTTGTCGGAGCCACCGAGCGAGATCGCCGTCCGCACCAGCTCGGTGGCCGCCCTGTCCGGCATCCCGAGGATGTCGAGCATGGTCGGCCCGCTGAGCGTCTTGTGCACACCGTCGCTGGTGAGCAAGAGCCCGCCGGTCGTGACGGTGGCCGTGCCGATCTCGTGCGCACCGGCCGTGCGGACGCTGGTGGTGACGACGTGTTCCATCCGCGGTGTCACGGGTTGTCCGTGGTCGCGGAAGTACTGCGCGAGCGTATGGTCCTTCGTCACCTGCCGCACGGTGTAACCGTCCCAAGCGTACGCCCGTGCGTCCCCGACCCACGCGATGCCATACCCCTCGGCGGTCCGCACGGCCACGACGAGGACGCAGTCACCGGCCTCGCCGAGAGCGAGCACTGCCCGCTGAGCAGCGAGAACGGCCCCGCTCGCCCCCTGCTCGACCGGTGTCCTGGACGCCGCCGAGGCGGCCGTCCGCGCCGCGCGTGCCGCGTTCGGGTGATCTCCGACTCCATCGGCCAGGGCGAACACGATCCCCCGGCCGTCCGGGGCCGCGTACGCCGCGACGGCGTCCGCGTTGTGTTCGCGCGGACCCTGCGCGCTCGCCGTGTGCCAGTGCGGAAGCTCCCTCATGGTCTTCTCCTCACCCCTGGGTGATTCCCTGCTTCCAGGGTGCGCCTTGATCCTGTGGGCGACCTGAGGGTTCGGTGTCATGCGCCTGTCGGTCCGCTCTCGTGCCCGGAGGCGTAACTCACGTGATCAGAGGCGTAACTCGCGTGCTTGGAGGCGTCACACGCGAGTTACGCCTCCGATCACGCGAGTTACGCCTTCAAGCACGCGAGTTACGCCTTGGCGGTCAGCGCAGGCGCGTGATCAGCGTCCGCAGCCAGCTCTCCGCCATCGCCGGTTCCTTCCGCAGATACCGCACCAGCAGGTCCCGCCCGGCCTTCGAACGCCCCGCCTCGACGATCGCGACCGCCTCGGCCAGCCCCCGCAGCCGCTTGTCCGAATGCTCCGGCGCGCGGCCGTTCTCGTCCGACCAGCGCGGCCGCGGGAACGACGCCGTGAGCTTGGGCTGCGTGTTGCCGAAGTAGAGCCAGACCGGCTCGTCGAGCGAGATGTTCCGGACGCCGTTCGCGGGCAGGTCGGCGGGCCAGCCGAACTGCTGCTGCCAGCGGAACGCCGTCGGGCTCGTGTCCTCGCGGATGGTGATCCCGAGGAACCGGATTCGGCCGCGGATGATGCTCCAGGCCTCGCGTTCGTCCTCGATCCAGCGCCGCAGAAATCCGTAGAGCTCGGTGAACGTCTGTCCTGTGTAGACGAGGTCGACGAACACCTTCGGCCGCCCGCGGGCCAGGTCGTGCGGGCTTAGCCCCATCGAAGCGAGATAGCCGCGCAGAGTGTCCACATCGGACTCCTTCAGTCCGCTGTAGACCCCTGCGAACGACAGCGGCAGCTGATGGATCCTTTCCCGCCAAGGGGTTCCGCTCAGCAGATCGTGCACGCTGTCGGCGGAGCGCCCGACGAAGTACAGATCGGCGTCACCGGCGCGGGCGATCACCTTCGCGGCGCATTCGATCAGCTCGTCCAGGAACCACAGCGACGGTTTTCCGGCGCGTTCCAGTAGCGTCCCGAGCTGGTCGGGGCGCACGAGATCCCAGCGGTACGGCCGATTCACGCCGTCCAGGATTCCCGTGCGCCCCACCATTGTCGACGGATTTTCAGGAGAGCAGGTTGTACACCGTCTGCTCGCCGACCGTGGTGGCGCTGTAGTTCTCGGCGACCCATTCGGAGATCTCGTTCGAGCCGCCACCCGGACCACCGCCGCGGCCGCCTTCGACGTAGTAGGTGATGTCGCCGTTGGCCACGTACTGCTGGAATTCCGCCAGCGTCGGGGCGGGATCCCCGCCGCTCCAGCCGCCGATGCCGATCACCGGCTTCCCGCTCGCGAGTTCCAGGTTCGCCGCCGACTGCGAACTCGTCGTCGCGGCGGCCCATTTCGTCGTGGTCGCGGCGAGCGCGGCCCCGAGCTCCGCGGACGAACCTTCCTCCATTCCCATGCCCATTCCCCGTTCGCCGCCGGTCGACGGGCCGGAGATCGGGATGGAACCGGAGTGGGCCTGCGAAGCGGTCGCGATGCCGTACGCGGTGGTGCCGAGCCCGACGGTCAGGACTGCGGCCGTCGCGACGACGGCGACGAGTTTGCGCGCCGGAGGGACACCCACCAGCACGACGGTCGCGGTCAGCAGGCCGAGCCCGGCGACGATCCAGCGCAACGCGGGCAGCCAATCCGCGTCGCGGTCCAGCAGGATGTACGCCCAGACGGCGCTGGCCGCGATCATCAGCGACAGGAACACCCGAGGCGCGAGATGCGCCCGGCCGCGCCACAACGAGGTCCCGGAGATCGCCACCACGGCGGCGATCGACGGCGCCAGCGCGACGGCGTAGTACGGGTGCACGATGCCGCTCATGAAGCTGAACACCAGCGCGGTGACGAGCATCCAGCCGCCCCACACGATCAGCGCGGCCCGCGTCCGGTCGGTCCCGGCGGCCCGCCGGGTGAACCACAGCCCCGCGACCAGCCCGATCAGCGCCGCGGGCAGCAGCCACGACACCTCGCCGCCGAAGCTCGCGCCAAACATCCGGGTCAGGCCGCTCTCCCCGCCGAAACCGACGTTCCCGCCGCCGGAGCCGACAGAGCCGCCGGGGCCGCCGACCATCACGCCGCCGCCCCGGCCGAAGATCCGGCCGAGTCCGTTGTAGCCCAAGGCCAGTTCGAGCAGGCTGTCGCCGTCCGAACCCCCGATGTACGGACGCGAGTCCGTCGGCCAGAGATCGACCAGCGCGATGAACCAGCCCGCCGAGACGACCACGGCGACCACCGCGCCTGCCAGGTGGAGCAACCGTTTCCCGAGCGACGCCGGCGCCGCGACCAGGTAGGCGAGGCCGAACGCGGGCAGCACCAGGAACGCCTGCATCATCTTGGTCAGGAAGCCGAACCCGATGGCGACGCCGGCGAAGGCCAGCCAGCGCGGGCTCGCCTTTTCGATCGCGCGGATCGTGCAGTATCCGCCGGCGATCAGCAGGAGCGTCAGGAACGCGTCGGGGTTGTTGAACCTGAACATGAGCGCGGCGACCGGGGTGACGGCGAAGGCCGCCCCGGCGAACAGACCGGCGACGGGGCCGGAGGTCCGTTTCACCGTCAGGTACAGCAGGCCGACCGAGGCGACTCCCATCAGCGCCTGCGGCGCCAGCACGGTGAAACTCGAGAAGCCGAAGAGCCGGGCGAACGCCGTCGTCACCCAGAGCGCGGCGGGCGGTTTGTCGACGGTGAGCACGTTCCCGGCGTCGAGCGAGCCGAACAGCCACGCCTTCCAGTCCTGCGTGCCGGACTGCACCGCCGCGGCGTAGAACGAGTTGCCGTAGCCGGAGGCGGTCAGATTCCACAGATATAGCAGCGCGGTGGCGGCGAGCAGCCCGAAGACCGCGGGCCGGACCCACCGGCCGGATGGTTTCGTGGCGCTTTCCCCGGCGTGGCCGGGTTCAACCCGGGAAGCGAGTGCGGTGGTCATGGGGTCAGCTCTCCATCTCGGTGGCGGGGCGGCGGCGGAACACCCAGCCGCGCAGCAGCAGGAAGCGCAGGACGGTGGCCGCGAGGTTCGCGAGCACGAGCGCGGTGATCTCGAGCGGCAGGCCGGGAGCCGTCATCGTGTGCAGCAGCGCCAGCGCGCCACTGGTGAGCGCGAGCCCGAGGCCGAACACGATGAGACCCTGGAACTGGTGCAGCCCGGCGCCTTCCCGGCCGCGGATGCCGAACGTCAGCCGCCGGTTGAGCGCGGTGTTGCCGATCGCGGTCACCAGCAGCGCGACGAGATTCGCCGCCTGCGCGCCGGTGAACGTCCGCAGCAGCAGGAAGAGCACGAGGTAGGCGATGGTGCTGGCGACGCCGACGGCGGCGAACCGCACCAGCTGCCGCACCAGGCTCGGCGCCACACCCGGCGCCTGTACCTGGATCGGTGCGCGGCCGAGTTGTTCGCGCAGGCCGCTGATCGGGATCCGCCCCGTCATCGTCGCCTTGGCCAGCCGCGCGATCCCTTTGAGATCGGCGGTCGCGGTGGCGATGATGTTCACCGACGAGTCCGGGTCGTCCACCCAGTCGACGGGGACCTCGTGGATCCGCAGCCCGGCCTTCTGCGCCAGGACGAGCAGTTCGGTGTCGAAGAACCAGCCGGTGTCCTGGATGTGGGGGAGCAGCCGCTCGGCGACGTCGGCGCGGATGGCCTTGAAGCCGCACTGCGCGTCGCTGAACCTCGCCGCCAGCGTGCCGCGCAGGATCAGGTTATAGCAGCGGGAGATGAACTCCCGTTTCGGCCCGCGCACCACCCGTGCGCCGCGGGCGAGCCTGCTGCCGATGGCGAGGTCGGAGTGACCGGACAGCAGCGGCGCGACGAGCGGTCCGAGCGCGGCCAGATCGGTCGAGAGGTCGACGTCCATGTACGCGAGCACCGGAGCGTCCGAAGTGGACCAGACCGAGCGCAGCGCGCGGCCGCGGCCCTTTTCGTCGAGGTGGCGGACTTCGACGTCGTCGAATTCGCGGCTCAGCCGTTCGGCGACCCGCAGGGTGCCGTCCGTGCTGGCGTTGTCGGCGACGGTGATCCGAAACGGGTACGGGAACTGCTCCACGAGGTGCGCGCGCAATCGCCGGACGCACGGTTCGAGGTCGGTTTCCTCGTTGTAGACAGGGATGACGACGTCAAGCACGGGGGAGCCGTCCGGGGCGATGGCGGGGCGGTGGCCGGGGTCGGAGAGGATCGCGGTTGTCATGGTGTCAATCTCGGTCATCGCGCTGAGGTCGCCTTGTGTCCGAGCTGTGCTGTCGCTGTGTCCTGTCACGGGAATCACCGGCTCAGGTCGTAGACGGTGACACCGTCCACAGTGGTCGGTGTGAAGGTGTCCGCGACCCAGGCGGCGATCCGCTCGGCGGCGTCGCTGCCGCTTTCTCCGCGCATCATCATTCCTTCGCCGAGGAAGTAGTGGATCTGTCCATTTCGGACGTACTCCTGGAATCGTTCCAGCGTGGGGGCCGGATCCGTGCCGTTGAACCCGCCGACGGCCATCACCGGGGCGCCGCTGCCGAGCTGATACCCCGCCGCGTTGTTGGAGCCCACGGTCGCCGCCGCCCAGGTGTACCCGGCACTGTCCTGCCGGATCAGGGCGGCGAGTTCGTCTCCGGGCAGGCTCGTCCCGAGCAGTCCGCCGCCGCCCATCCGCATGCCCCGGCCAAGATCCGGCCCGGCGGAGGGAAGCGCGCCGGAGTGCGGGGTGGCGGCCGTCGCGACCGTGTACGCGCCGGTGCCCGCGAGAACGGTGACCAGTGTGCCTGCCGCGAGCAGGCGCCTTGCCGCGCCGGGCAATCGCGAGGCGAAGAACAGCAGGAACGCGCACAGCAGACCGGCCACGAGGATCGCGATCGACAACCCGGGAAGCCAGTCGGATCGCCGGGACAGCAGGAGGTACGCCGTCAACCCGGTCAAGCCGACTCCCGCGCTCAAGGTGCCCGCGGCGGCCGGATTCCCTCGTGCGCGCCACAACCGGGTGCCCGCGATCCCGATGAGCGCGGCGATCGCCGGGGCGAGCGCGATCGTGTAGTAGGCGTGGATGATCCCGCTCATGTAGCTGAACACCAGGGCGGTCACCAGGAACCAGCCACCCCAGACGATCAGCGCCGCCCGCCCGCGATCGGTGCGCGGGGCGCGGCGGGTGAACCATAGCCCGGCGGCCAGCGCGACGACGGCGGCCGGAAACAGCCACGCGATCCCGCCCGCCATCTCATTGCCGAACAACCGATCCCAGCCTGTGCCACCCCAGCCGCCGTTGGGGTTTCCGCCGACACTGCCGACTTCGTCGCCGGTGATGCGGCCGAGGCCGTTGTAGCCGAAAGCCAGTTCCCACAGGCTGTTCTCCTGCGAGCCACCGATGTACGGCCGGTCGGCGGCCGGCCACAGCGCGACGACGGCGAGGTACCAGCCTGCCGACAGGAGGGTCGCGCCCAAGGCGCCGAGCAGGTGCAGCAGGCGGCGGCCCACCGTCGTCGGAGCGGCGATCAGGTAGGCGAGCCCGAACGCGGGCAGCACCAGGAACGCCTGCAGCATCTTGGCGAGGAAGCCGAATCCGACGGCGACCCCGGCCAAGGCCAGCCAGCGCGGGCTCGCGTTCTCCAGCGCGCGGACGACGCAGTAGGCGCCCGCGGTCAGGAGCAGGACGAGCAGCGCGTCGGGATTGTTGAACCGGAACATCAGCGCGGCGGCCGGGGTGAGCGCGAGGACGGTGCCCGCCAGCAATCCCGCGGCCGGACCGGAAGTCCGGCGCACCGCGGCGAACAGCAACGCCACCGAACCGACGCCCATCAACGCCTGCGGCACGAGGACACTCCACGCGTCGACGCCGAACAAGCGCGCGGAAAGGCTCATCACCCACAACGCGGCCGGTGTCTTGTCGACCGTGATCGCGTTCGCGGCGTCACTGGAACCGAAGAACAACGCCTTCCAGCTCAGCGAACCGGCCTGCGCGGCCGCGGAGTAGAAAGCGTTGGCCCAGCCGGATTCCCCGAGATTCCAGAGATACAGGACGGCGGTCGCGAGCAGCAGCGCGGCCACGGACGGCCGGACCCAGCGCGGATCGGCCGGTCGGTCCCGGGCGGAGGGGGCGGTTCGATCGGCTTCGTCGCGGGAGGCGAGGAGGGTCATGGGCTCAGCGTCGGGGGCCGACCTGGGGTGTGGTTGTGCCGAAGCTGTGCACCCGCTGTGAGGATCCGATCACCGGCAGATGGACGGCGAACTCGGTGTGTCCCGGACGGCTGTGCACCTCGATCGTGCCGTGGTGCGCCACGACGATGGCCGACGCGATCGCCATCCCGAGCCCGGTGCTGCCCGCCGTCCGGGACCGGGAGGAGTCGCCGCGAGCGAACCGCTCGAACACGCTCGGCAGGAGGTCGGGAGCGATACCGGGCCCGTCGTCGGTGACGGTGAGCACCGCGGCCCCGCCGTGCGAGTGGGTCAGCGCGGTGATCACCGTGGTGCCCGGCGGGGTGTGCGTGCGCGCGTTGGACAGCAGGTTCGCCAAAACCTGATGCAGGCGCTGGACGTCACCGCGGACGAGCACGGGAACCGGCGGGAGCCGCAGTTCCCAATGGTGCTCCGGACCGGCGACATGTGCGTCGCCGACCGCATCCGCGGCCAGGCGGGTCAGATCGACTTCGCCCGTTTCGAGCGGGCGGCCCGCGTCGAGCCTCGCCAGGAGCAGAAGGTCCTCGACCAGGGTCGTCATCCGCGCGGCCTCGGACTGGATCCGCGCCATCGAATGGGCGATCTCCGGCGGCGCCAGCGCGCTGCCGCGGCCCGCGAGTTCGGCGTACCCGCGGATCGCCGCGAGCGGGGTGCGGAGCTCGTGGCTCGCGTCGGCGACGAACCGGCGGACCCGGGTCTCGCTGGCGTGCCGGGCTTCGAGCGCCCGTGCGATATGCCCGAGCATGAGGTTCAGCGCCGAACCGACCTGGCCGACCTCGGTCCGCGGATCGGTGTCGATCTCGGGCACCCGCACCGAAAGCGCGACCTGGCCGCGATCGAGCCGCATCGCCGACACCCGGCCCGCGGTCGCCGCGACCCGGTCGAGCGGCCGCAGCGTGCGCCGGACCGCGAACGCGCCGAGGAACCCGGCGCCGGTGACCCCCGCCGCCGCGACCCCGAACAGGATCCACCGGACGGTGGTCAAGGTGTCCTGCACCGGCCGGAGCGGAAGCCCGGTGACGACCACGCCGCCGGGAATCGAGACGGCCTGCACGCGGTAGTCGCCCAGCCCGCCGATCGTCAGCGTCATCGGCGGCCGGTCCGCCGGGATCGAGAACAGGCCGGACTCCTGCTCGGCCGACAGCCCTTGCGGAAGTCCTTGCACGGTGAGGACTCCCGCGTAGAGCACGCGGTCGCCGGACACGCGCACGCTCAGCGTCCCGGAGGCCTGGCCGGGCGCGTTGAGCGGATTGGGACCGAGACCGTCCTCCGGCGGCCGGCTCGCGAAGTCGTGGGCGCGGGCCGACGCGGCGGAGAGCTGGTCGTCGATCTGGCGGGTGAGGAACGACCGCAGGGCTATCTCGCCGGAGACGCCGATCACCAGGCAGACGAAGGTGAGCAGCAGCACCATCGAGCCGGTCAGCTTGGCGCGCAGGGAAAGCCGCCCGGGCCGGAACCACCGGCGCGGGCCGGTGGTCGGGACCGGACCGGGTGCCATGACCCGAGCGTGCGCCGCGGTCGTATGCGCGCGTTGTGTCCCGCCTGTGAGCCCGCTGTGTGCCTGGGCGGCGGGAGGCCTTCACTGCCTCGGGCGTGCATTCCTTGGCGCGAAAGCCACTTTCGGGACATCAGACGTCCCGAAAGTGGCTTTCGCGACACGCCTTTGGTCGGTCGGAAGTACATGAAGGGGTCCTTCACAGCGCTAGGCGCAATGAAGGACCCCTTCATGTACTAGGGAAGGTGACGGTCGAAGTCGCGGGACGGGTCAGCGGTCGTAGTCCACGGCCAGTTCGGGGGAGGTGGCCACCGCCCGGCAGGTCAGGATCCGCCCCGCCGCGACCTCGTCGTCCCCGAGCGCGTAGTGCACGTCCATCCGCGCGCTGCCCCGCACCACCGTCGCCCGGCAGGTGCCGCAGGCCCCGCCGACGCACGCGTACGGCGCGTCGACGCCGTGCCGGAGCGCGGCGCTGAGCACGGTTTCGCCCACCGTCGCGGGGATTTCGGCGGTCTTCCCGCCCGCGGTCACCGTCAGCGTCGAGCCCGGCCGCCGCGAGGGGCGGACGGGCAGCGCGCCCTGGAACAGTTCGAAGTGGACGTTCTCCTCGGGGACGTCGCGGTCCGCGAGGGTCCGGCGGGCCATGTCGACGAGGTCGCGCGGGCCGCACAGGAACCACTCGTCCACCTTCGCCGGGTGCAGCCGCGACTGCAGCAACGCGCGGAGACGGGTGCCGTCCAGACGGCCGCGCTGGTAGCGCTCGTGCGAGATGGCGAGCGCCTCCCCGACGATGTCGAACGGCCTCTCGAGCCGTTGCGTGCGTAGATCCGGGTCGCGTTCGTCCGTGCGGTAGTGCACCACGTGCAGCCGCCCGCCCAGCCTCGCGGCGAGGGCGGCGAGTTCGCCGGCGAACATCGTGCTGGCACCGGAGGTGTTGATGTAGAGGAGGGTCGCCTTGCTGTTCGGCTCGTCCTGCAAGGTCGCGGTGAGGATCGAGAGGATCGGCGTGATCCCGCTGCCCGCGGCGAGCGCGACGTAGCGGCCGGCGCGGCTCCGCGCCGGGGTCAGCGTGAACTCCCCGTCCGGCGGCAGGACGTCCAGCGCGTCACCCGCCGCGAGTTCCGTGGTGGCGAACGTCGAGAACGCGCCGCCGAGCTGATGCTTGATCGCGATCCGCAGCACGCCGGAGTCCGGCGTCGAACAGATCGAGTAGGCGCGCCGCACCTCTTCCCCGTCGACCTCCGCGCGGATGACGAGATGCTGGCCGGGGGTGAACCGGAAGGTCTCCCGCAGCCGTTCCGGGACGTCGAACGTCACGGTGACGGCGCCCTCGCACAGCGGCCGGACCTCGGCGACCCGCAGCGAGTGGAACCGGCTCGGCTGCCGGGGCTGGGGCGCGGGCGGTTCCTCGTCGAAGGAATCGGTGAGCTGACGCCATTCGCGGTACTCCGACGACGTCAGCTCGCGGCCCCACGGGGTGGCGATCGGGACGTCCCTGGCGAGGTACGCGTCGCGGTTGTCCCGCCACGTGCGCAGGTAGCGGTAGAACGGGATCGCGGGGTGGAGGTGGTGCACCAGGTGGTAGTTCTGGCACAGCATGATCGGCGTCATCAGCCATTCGAGCCCGACGCGGACGCGCGTGGCGCCGAACCGGTTCTGCCGCTGCGCGCCGAGGTCGTGATGCGGCAGCCAGTCGAACCACCAGGCCAGCACGGCCAGCCCGACGCGCTGCGGGATCAGGTAGACCATCAGCAGTTCCCAGCCGTGGCCGCTCACCGTCAGCCAGGCGAACGCGGCGAGGCTCAGCGTGACGGCGGCCGCGGTCTCGGCCCGCTCCGACGGCGGCCGCGTGCGCTGCCGTGCCACGTAGAAGCGGGCGTACCAGAAGTCGATGGTCAGCCAGCGCAGCGGCAGTTGCCACCAGGGGCCGTGCGCGGTCCAGGCGTCGGGATCGGTGTGGGCGTCCTCGTTGGTGTTGCGGTGGTGCTCCAGATGGATGTAGCGCACCAGGGGGAAGGAGCCGTAGACCGCCACGAACGGCATCGCGATCCTGCCGAGCAGTTCGTTGACCCAGGTGAGCTGTCCGGCCGCGTGGTGCGTCGACTCGTGCAGCACGGTGAACATGGTGAAGGTGACGAGCGCGTGCAGGGGAATGGTCACCCAGAGCGGCGCGGCCTCGTTGACGACCAGCCAGGTGGCACCCGTCCAGACCATGGCGCCGCCGACGAACAGCAGCACCGTCGGCACCGAGACCACCGGCAGCGGGAGACGCGGGTTGGGCACACCGCGTCTCGGTCTTCTCTCGGACGATTCCCCCGTGTCCCCGGACCGGGTTACGGCGACGGTCATCGATCGTTCCCCTCGGTCGATGCTACCGGGACAAGCTGTCACACCGTAGACAATTAGTATTGGTTTGTAAACTTCATCCGATCGCCGAAACGCCTCGTCACGGCGCCCGATGGTGAATCGTGGCACGCATCCGTGTCCAGGAAAGGGCCGGTTCGTAACAGAGAAGAACCGAAAACTGGTCCGATCGGGTGGTCGGCCGGTGGTTGCTGCGACGTCCTTCGAAACCCGTGAGCGGCGGATGAGGACGGGGTGGTGGCGGCGGTGGTGGCCCCGGGACCGGACCGGTGAGCGACACGGCCTAGACTCGGACGGCCCGGTCTGCAAGGTGACCAGGGCACATCCGCCGTCGACGACATGCGGATGCTCAAACACATCGTTTACCGCTCGAGGAGAATACGTTGAAGAGCACCGTCGAGCAGCTCAGCCCGACGCGAGTCAAGATCAATGTCGAGGTGCCGTTCGACGAGCTCAAGCCGAACTTCGACCGCGCCTACCGCAAGATCGCCCAGCAGGTGCGCATCCCCGGCTTCCGCCCGGGCAAGGCGCCGGCTCGCGTGCTGGAAAGCCGGATCGGGCGAGCCCCGGTGCTCGACGAGGTCGTCAACGAGGTCATTCCGGCCAAGTACATGGAGGCCGTGCGCGCGGGCGAGGTCCGCACGCTGGGCCAGCCCGAGTTCGAGGTGACCAAGCTGGAGGACCGTGAGGTCCTCGAGTTCACCGCCGAAGTCGACATCCGCCCGGAGATCTCGCTGCCCGACCTCGAGGGCTTCTCGGTCAGCGTCGACGACGTCGAACTGACCGACGCCGAGGTCGACGAGCAGCTCGACGAGCTGCGCGCCCGGTTCGGCACGCTCACCGGTGTCGACCGCCCGGCCGAGAACGGCGACTTCGTCTCGATCGACCTCGCGGCCACCGTCGACGGCCAGGAGGTCGAGGAGGCCTCGACCACCGGCCTGTCCTACGAGATCGGCTCCGGCCAGCTCGTCGACGGCATCGACGAGGCGATCATCGGCGCGAACGCGGGCGAGACCAAGACCTTCACCACGAAGCTGGTCGCCGGCGAGCACACCGGCAAGGACGCCGACGTCACCGTCACCGTGCAGACCATCAAGCAGCGCGAGCTGCCCGAGGCGGACGACGAGTTCGCCCAGATGGCGAGCGAGTTCGACACGATCGACGAGCTGAAGGCCGACCTTCGCGAGCGCCTCGGCCGCGTCAAGAAGATGCAGCAGGGCGTCCAGGCCCGCGACAAGGTCCTCGAGGAACTGCTCGAGCGCACCGAGGTCGCGATCCCGGAGAAGGTCCTCGAGGCCGAGATCGAGAACCGCAAGCACGACGCGATCCACCCCTTCGACCACGACGAGGCGCAGTTCGCGAAGGCGCTCGAGGCCGAAGGCCGCACGATCGAGGAGTTCGACACCGAGGTCCGCGAGGAGTCGGAGAAGGCGGTCCGCACGCAGCTGCTGCTGGACAGCATCGCCGACGCCGAGCAGACGTCGGTCAACGACGGCGAGCTCACCGAGCGCATCATCTACCAGGCGCAGCGCTTCGGCGTCAGCCCGGACGAGTACGTCCAGCGGGCGCAGCAGTCCGGTCAGCTGACCGCGATCTACGCCGACGTCCGTCGCGGCAAGGCGCTGGCCTCGGTGGTCCGCAAGACCACCGTGACCGACGCCTCCGGTGCCACGGTCGACCTCGAAGAGCTCTTCGGCCCCGCAGCCGAGGAGACGCAGGTCACCGAGGAACCCGCGAAGACTGCGGCCGAGTAGGGAATATCCGGTCCGCTCGAAACGGACCGTAAAGCTGTAAGCGAACTTGGGCGGTGTCAGGCATTCTGCACCGCCCAAGTTCGTTAGGGTCGGTTGCAAGATCCTCAAGCATCTGGACATACGCGGCGGCGAACGTTCCACCCGCCGCCGTCGGCGAAAAGGCAGGCATGACGTGACGCAGCACACGCCCCAGGCGCGGACCGGTACCGCAGGGCTCAACCTCACCGACTCGGTCTTCGAGCGGTTGCTCCAGGAGCGCATCGTCGTCCTCGGCTCCGAGGTCAACGACGAGGTCGCCAACCGGATCACCGCCCAGTTGTTGCTGCTCGACGCAGACGACTCCGAGTCGGACATCCGCTTCTACATCAACTCGCCCGGTGGCTCGGTCACCGCGGGTTTCGCGATCTACGACACCATGCAGCTGATCCGCCCGGACGTCGCGACCTACGCGATGGGCCTCGCCGCGTCGATGGGGCAGTTCCTGCTCTCGTCCGGCACGCCCGGCAAGCGGTACGCGCTGCAGCACGCGCGCATCCTCATGCACCAGCCCTCGGCGGGTGTCGGCGGCACGGCCTCCGACATCGCCATCCAGGCCGAGGTGTTCGGCAAGTGGAAGCAGGAGCTGGCCCGGATCACCGCCGAGCAGACCGGCCAGACGGTCGAGCAGATCGTCAAGGACGGCGACCGCGACCGCTGGTTCACCGCGCAGGAGGCGAAGGACTACGGCTTCGTGGACCAGGTCCTCACTCGTGAGAACCCGCTTCCCAACAGCTGATCCGCGCCTCGCACACAGGAGAATCCAATGAGCAACTTCCAGCTTCCGAACGGGTCGCAGGCGCCCGGGATGCAGTCGCGGCTCCAGCTGCCGCAATCGCGGTACGTCCTGCCCTCGTACGTCGAGCGCACGAGCTACGGCATCAAGGAATCGAACCCGTACAACAAGCTGTACGAAGAGCGTCAGATCATGCTCGGCGTGCAGATCGACGACGCGTCGGCGAACGACGTCATGGTCCAGCTGCTGCACCTCGAGCACGAGGACCCGGACCGCGACATCATGATCCTGATCAACTCGCCCGGTGGTTCCTTCACCGCGCTGATGGCGATCTACGACACGATGCAGTACGTCCGCCCCGACATCGTCACGATGTGCATCGGCCAGGCCGCTTCGGCCGCCGCGGTGCTGCTGGCCGCGGGCACCCCCGGCAAGCGGTTCACCCTGCCGAACTCGCGCGTGCTGATCCACCAGCCCGCCACCGAGGGCACCTACGGGCAGGTCTCGGACCTGGAGATCCAGGCCAACGAGATCCAGCGGGTGCGGCGCCAGATGGAGGTCATCCTGGCGAAGCACACGAACAAGGACGCCGACGAGGTCAAGAAGGACATCGAGCGCGACAAGATCCTGACGGCCGACGAGGCCAAGGCGTACGGGATCGTCGACGAGGTGCTCGAGTACCGCAAGGCTTCGAGCAGCTGATCGTGGGAGGGGACCGGTGCGTGTCGGGAGACGACACGCACCGGATCCCTGGTCTATGGTCAGCTTCTGGCGTGCTCAGATGTGACGTTGGTTCTCCCGCCGACGGCATCGGGCGGGTACCGTCAGTGGCAGTGTGTGAGGCTCCGAGCGGTCATCCGTGACCGGGGCGGTAAGACAGTCAGGCGCGTATCGCGCCGGAGGGGACGAGGTCAACGGCCATGGCACGGATCGGTGACGGCGGCGACCTGCTGAAATGTTCTTTCTGCGGCAAGAGCCAGAAGCAGGTGAAGAAGCTCATTGCCGGCCCCGGGGTCTACATCTGCGATGAGTGCATCGATCTCTGCAACGAGATCATCGAAGAGGAACTGGCCGAGGCCGGTGAGGTCAAGCTCGACGAGCTGCCCAAACCCGCCGAGATCCACGAGTTCCTCGAGCAGTACATCATCGGCCAGGACGACGCGAAGCGATCGCTGGCCGTGGCGGTGTACAACCACTACAAGCGTGTGCAGTCCGACGACAAGGCCGGGCCGAAGGATTCCAAGGACGAGACCGTCGAGCTGGCGAAGTCCAACATCCTGATGCTCGGGCCGACGGGCTGCGGCAAGACCTACCTGGCCCAGACCCTGGCGAAGATGCTGAACGTCCCGTTCGCGATCGCGGACGCCACGGCGCTCACCGAAGCCGGGTACGTGGGCGAGGACGTCGAGAACATCCTGCTCAAGCTGATCCAGGCGGCGGACTACGACGTCAAGCGCGCCGAGACGGGCATCATCTACATCGACGAGGTCGACAAGATCGCCCGGAAGTCGGAGAACCCGTCGATCACCCGCGACGTGTCCGGCGAAGGCGTGCAGCAGGCGCTGCTGAAGATCCTCGAGGGCACCACCGCGTCGGTGCCGCCGCAGGGCGGCCGCAAGCACCCGCACCAGGAGTTCATCCAGATCGACACGACGAACGTGCTGTTCATCGTGGCCGGCGCGTTCGCCGGGCTGGAGAAGATCATCAACGAGCGGGTCGGCAAGCGCGGCCTCGGTTTCGGCGCGGAGATCCGCACCAAGGCCGAGATCGACGAGAGCGACATCTTCTCCGACACCATGCCGGAGGACCTGATCAAGTTCGGGCTGATCCCGGAGTTCATCGGCCGTCTCCCGGTCGTCGCGACGGTGACCCACCTCGACAAGGAGTCGCTGGTCAGCATCCTGACCACGCCGCGCAACGCGCTGGTGAAGCAGTACAAGAAGCTCTTCGAGATGGACAACGTCGAGCTGGAGTTCACCAAGACCGCGCTCGAGGCCATCGCCGACCAGGCCGTGCTCCGCGGCACCGGCGCCCGCGGCCTGCGCGCGATCATGGAAGAGGTCCTGCAGCCGGTCATGTACGACATCCCCAGCCGCGACGACGTCGCGAAGGTCGTCATCACCGAGCAGACCGTCCGCGAGAACGTGAACCCGACGATCGTGGCACGTCAGCCGTCACGCCGTCGCAGCAGCGAACGCGGCGAGAAGTCCGCCTAGCGAACGCACTTTTGCCATCGATGCCCCGGCCGGATCCCTCCGGCCGGGGCATCGGTTTCTCCGGCCCGGTCCGGCCGGTGACCGGACCGGGATAGGATGAGAAGGTGCCGCTGACTCCCACGAAGGACGAGAACGAGGCTCCCGAGCTGGCAGCCGCGAGTCCACGCGAGGTCAGGGGACTCGTCGAGCTCACCGAACGCATCGTCGTCGGGGCCTACCGCGGGCATCCGTGGATCCCGCGCGCGCTGACGATCGCGCTGGGCGTGCTGGTGGGCACCTGCCTGGTGGCCGGGGTCGTCCGCCTGTCGCCACTGCCGCTGATCCCGCTGCCGTTCTTCGCCGTTTCGGCGTACGCGCTCATCCGGATCAAGGGGGCGCGGAGCGCGGAGGCGAACCAGTCGCTCGTCGCCTGGACCGGGCTGTTCACCGGTGCGACGCTCGCCGGATTCTGGCTGATCTCGATGGCGGGACGCTGGCTCGGCTGATCGCCCCGCACACATTTCCGGATTTCCCTCCGTTAGCAGGGTTTCAGAATCCCCTGGACGGGGTAAGACGAGTCCGTGACAGTCACCGCTGGGCCCTTCTCCCACGTGGGCCTGCTCTACTCCGGTGACACCGAGTACCTGGACGGTACGATTCCGTACATCCTGGAGGGGTTGAAGCACGACGAGCCCGTGGCGGTGGCCGTGCCGGGCCGGAATCTGGCCCTGATCGAAGCGGCGCTGGGGGAGTCCGCCGCCGAGGTCGAGCTCATCGACATGAGCGAAGCCGGCCGGAATCCGGGCCGCATCCTCCCCGGTGTGCTGCTCGCGTTCGCGGACAACCGGCCGGGGCCGGTCCGGATCATCGGCGAGCCGATCTGGGCGGGCCGTTCGGCCGTCGAGTACCCGGCGTGCGCGCAGCACGAGGCACTGATCAACTTCGCCTTCGGCGACCGCGACCTCAGCATCCTGTGCCCGTACGACCGCACCCGGCTCGAAGACGACGTCCTCGCCGACGCGGAGCGGACCCACCCCACCCTTTCCGGCGCCGACGGGGATCGCCCGAGCCCGGGCTACGCGCCCGACGCGGTCGTCGAGAAGTACAACCTGCCGCTGCCCGAGCCGCGGTCGGCCGACGCGTTCCGCTTCGACCTCGGCACGCTCGCCGCGGTGCGCCGGTTCGCGCAGGTCCGGGCCGAAGAGAGCGGGCTCGCCAGGGAACGGGTGGAGGATCTCGTGCTCGCCGTGGCGGAACTGTCCGCCAACAGCGTGCTGCACGGTTCCGGGCACGGTGTCGTGCGGGTCTGGCGCGAAGAGGGCCACGTGCTCTGCGAGGTCGTCGACGAAGGCACCTTGAGCGATCCGCTGGCGGGCCGCCGTCCCGCATCGCCGGGACAGCTGGGCGGACGCGGCCTGGTACTGGTGAACCAGGTCGCCGATCTGGTCCGGCAGTACCTCAGGCCGGGTTCGACCGTGACCAGGATCTACTTCCGCGTCTGAGCTCAAGCGTGCTTCGGGACGTGCTTGCCGAGGAACGCGATCAGGCTCGGCACGACCGTGCGGTTGAACGTGTCGCCGTGCTTGCCGCGCGCGGTGTGCGCGACCGTTGGCCGCGCTTCGGAGATGAACTTCCGCACCCCGCCGATGAACGGGTCTTCGGTCCCGCACCAGATACCGGTCGGCACGCTCTTGGTGACATGGATGTGGCGCAACGGATCCAGCGAACCCCAGTCGGCGGCGTCGCGGAACGCGCGCCGTTTGCTCATCTCGGCCCACGACGTGATCAGCGCGGGCGCGAGCGCCGCGACCGCGGCGGGCGGACGACGGCGTTCCAGACGGCGCCGGGTGTACAGCAGCGCGCCGAAGCCGCCCATCGAAAGCCCCGTGGCGGCGAACGGCTGCCCGTCCCGGCCGCCGAGGCCGCGGGCGGCCAGCCAGCGGGGGACCTCTTCGAGCAGCATCGCCATCGGGTTGTCCCCGGGCTGGTTCTCGTGCCAGTAGTGGTCACCGCCGTCGACGGCGACGAACCCGAACGGCGGCACCGCCTTGCGGGCGACCTCGCTGCCGAGCTGCTTGAGCAGCCCGGTGGGGGCCGCGTGGCGCGCGGTGCCGTGGAGGCCGTGCAGCATCAGCGACATCGGCAGGCCCTTGGGCGGGGCCTTGGTCGGCAGCATGAGCACGAGATCGACCTCGCGGCCGCGGGCTTCGGAGTAGACGCGTTCGACGCGGGGGCTGCCCAGCTGCGTGGCCGGCGTCGGCGACGCGACACCGAGCGCCCGCTGGAGCGCTTCGCTGAACGGCAGGGCTCCGGTGGCCGTTCCGGCGGCGAGCCCGGCGACTCCGAGACCGGAGGCGCCCGCGATCAGCACGGACCGACGGCTCAGCCACCGGCGGGCGCCGTCCACCCCCGGCAGCGTCGTGTGCCCCTGGTCGTCCTCGTTCACCGATCCCCGTTCCCGCTCCCCATTCCCCCGCGGTTTCTTTCCGGCCGAGGGTTTCCACCAGGTCAGACGCGCGTTTCCGCTCGAAGGTTGCACGATTCACCGACCTGTGACCGGGGTATCGCCGGATCAGGTGCCGATGTTTCCCTCTTTCGCGCGCCACGCCTCGATCGAGACCCGCGCGGACCGCGTCGCCGCCTCGTAAGTGTCGCCGAGACCCACGCCGATCGCGGTGGCCAGGGGAATCAGGATGTGGTCCACACCATTCTCGCCGTCGCCGAAATGCCCGGCGACCTCCAGCGTGATGTAGCCGTGCACGGCGCTCCAGAGCTGGGCGGCGACCTCGAATTCGGGGGTGGGACGGAACCGTCCTGCGTCGATCACCCGTTTCGCGGCGCGGACGAGATAGCCGAAGGCCTCGATGCCCTCTTCGCTGGCGTTCTGGCGGGTCTCCTCCTTGGTCATGTCGCCCAGCGCCGCCTTCTGCCCACTGGGCTGGCTCTGGCCGAAGGTGACCGCGTAGAGCTGTGGGTTGTCCACCACGGTCCGCCGGTAGGCCAGCGCCAGGGTGAGGATGTCGGCGACCGGGTCGTTGGTCTCCTCGACCTCGCCCAGATTCGCCGACAGCCGCCGGAAGCCCTCGCGCGCGACCTCGTTCACCAAGGCGCCCATCCCGCCGAAGTGGGTGTACACGGCCATGGTCGACGCACCGATCTCGGCCGCCAGCTTGCGGGCCTGGAGCGCCTCCGGGCCGCCGTCCGAGAGCAGCCGGATCGCCGCCTCGATCAGCTTGGCCTTGACCTCGGCGGCGGAGGGTTTCGATGCCATGCTTGCCAGTATCCCATAACCCTGTTATAAATGAATGCATAACATCGTTATTCCGCCGGTAGGGGGCCAGTGATGGGCAACAAGTTCCTCGAGGGCAACTTCGCCCCGGTCAGCCGTGAGCACACGATCACCGAACTGAGCGTCACCGGGCACATCCCGGAGTACCTGGACGGCCGCTACCTCCGGAACGGGCCGAACCCGCTGTCCGAAGTGGACCCGGCGACCTACCACTGGTTCATGGGCGACGGCATGGTGCACGGCGTCCGGCTGCGGGACGGCCGCGCCGAGTGGTACCGCAACCGCTGGGTGCGCAACCCGCGGTTGTCCGCGGAGCTGGGCGAACGCTGGGAAGGAGGGGTGGCCGCCGGCCTGGGGGCCAACACGAACGTGATCGGCCACGCGGGCAAAACGCTCGCGCTGATCGAGGGCGGCGCCACCAGCTTCGAGCTGACCGACGAACTCGACACCGTCGGCGCCTGCGACTTCGACGGCACGCTTCCCGGCGGTTACACCGCACACCCGAAGCGCGATCCGGAGACCGGTGAGCTGCACGCCGTGTCGTACTTCTTCGGCTCGGGCAACAAGGTCCAGTACTCGGTGATCGACGTCAATGGCCGGGCGCGCCGCACGGTCGACGTCGAGGTCACCGGTTCGCCGATGATGCACGACTTCTCCCTGACCGAGAAGCACGTCGTGTTCTACGACCTCCCGGTCGCCTTCGACAGCGACCAGGCCGTCGCGGCCTCCGTCCCGTCGGTCCTGCGCACGCCCGCGCGGCTCGTGATGTCCGCGCTGGTGGGCAAGGTGAAGGTGCCGGATCCCTTCGGGGCGAAGCTGCGTCAGCGGATCTCGGGCAACGCGGGCCTGCCGTACCGCTGGAACCCGAAGTACCCGGCGCGGATCGGGGTCATGCCGCGCGACGGCGGCAACGGCGACGTCCGCTGGTTCGAGATCGAGCCGTGCTACGTCTTCCACCCGATGAACGCCTACGACGACGGCGACGACATCGTGCTGGACGTCGTCCGCCACCCGAAGATGTTCGACACCGAACTGCTCGGGCCCGCCGAGGGGCCGCCGACCCTGGACCGCTGGACGATCGACCTGAGTGCCGGCAAGGTCGTCGAGGAACGCCTCGACGACCAGGGGCAGGAGTTCCCGCGCGTCGACGAGCGTCTGGTGGGGCGGCGGCACCGCTTCGGCTACTCGGTGTCCACAAAGGACGGATCGGCGTCCTCGGGGTCGCTGCTCAAACACGACCTGTGGAACCGTTCGGTCGCTTCGCGGGAATTCGGCGCGGGCAGCCAGGTGGGGGAATTCGTCTTCGTGCCGTCCTCTGTGGACGCGGGGGAGGACGAAGGTGTGCTGATGGGTTTCGTCTACGACGCCGCGACGCAGAAGAGCGATCTGACCATTTTGGACGCGGGGACGCTGGAGACCGTCGGTGCCGTGCACCTGCCGGACCGGGTGCCGAACGGCTTCCACGGCAACTGGGTGGCCGCCGAGTAGAGGGCTCTCGTGAGTGGCGACGACGGTTCTAGCCAGGTTGTGGAGGTGGTGTCGCGAAAGCCACTTTCGGGACATCAGACGTCGCCAAAGTGGCTTTCGCGACACGGTCGCCGGCGCGGCGCCGGACCGGGCCAAGGCCGACGTTGCGAAAGCCACTTTCGCAACCTTCAACGTTGCGAAAGTGGCTTTCGCAACTCCCCGGCCAAGTCCAGCACCCAGCAGGACACGAAACCCCGGTACCGAGTGGGCCGGGTCTCGTTTGGACGACACGCGTGATCAGGTGGACGACACGCGTGATCCGGCGGACGACACGACCACGGCCGCGAGCCGTCCGTCCGATCACGCGTGTCGTCCGTACGAACACACGGCTGGTCCCAAAGCGTCCTTCAGCCCCCGAGGCCGAGCACCCGCTGTTCCCCGCTGTAGAGGTTCATGCTGTCGCCGCGCAGGAAACCGATGAGGGTCATGCCGTTCTCGTCGGCCAGTTCCGCGGCCAGCGACGACGGCGCGGAGACCGCCGCCAGCAGCCCGATCCCGGCCATGGCGGCCTTCTGCACCAGTTCGAACGAGGCGCGGCCGGACACCAGGAGCCCGACGTCCGCCGCGGGGATCCGGCCCTCCTGCAGCGCCCAGCCGAGCACCTTGTCGACGGCGTTGTGCCTGCCGACGTCCTCGCGGACGACGGCGAGGTTCCCGTCTCCGTCGAACAGGGCGGCCGCGTGCAGCCCGCCCGTGCTGGAGAACACCTTCTGGTGTGCGCGAAGCGTGTCCGGGAGCTTCGCCAGCACGTCGGTGCTCACCGTGAACTCGGACTTCTCCGGCGAAAACCGGCTTTTCAGCTTCACCGCGTCGAGCGCGGCCTTGCCGCAGACACCGCACGAGGACGTGGTGTAGAAGTTCCGCTCGACACCGGTCTCCGGCGGAGCGACCCCTTCGGCCAGCGCGATGTCCAGGACGTTGTAGGTGTTGCGGCCCTGGTCGTCGACGCCGTCGCAGTACCGCGCGACCGCGACGTCCTCACGCGAGGTGAGCACACCCTCCGACAGCAGGAACCCGTGCGCCAGCTCCACGTCGTTGCCGGGCGTCCGCATGGTGACCGCGAGTGCCTTGCCGCCGACACGGATCTCCAGCGGTTCTTCGGCCGCGAGCACGTCGGGCCGCCGCACGTCCTTGGTCGCGGAGATCTTCCGCACCGGACGCCGCACTGTCACCCTGCCCACTTGTCCACCCTTCTGACCGGTTATTCGACACTCGGATACTGCAACGTCGGGAATTAAGTAATACATTCCCAGTGCACATCCTCAGAGTACGGAGGCGCCGGATGGCTGTCGGCTTCCTGGACCGTTCCCGCATCGTCGCATCGCCGGGCTGGAGCCGCTGGCTGGTGCCGCCCGCCGCGCTCGCCGTCCACCTGTCGATCGGGCAGGCGTACGCGTGGAGCGTCTTCAAACCGCCGCTGGAGAAGACCCTCGGGCTCAGCGGCACGGAGAGCGCGCTGCCGTTCCAGCTCGGCATCGTGATGCTAGGGCTGTCGGCGGCGTTCGGCGGGACGCTGGTCGAACGCAACGGGCCGCGCTGGGCGATGTTCGTCTCGATGGTCTGTTTCAGCTCGGGTTTCCTGCTGTCCGCGCTCGGCGTGGCGACGTCGCAGTACTGGCTCGTCGTCCTCGGCTGGGGCGGGATCGGCGGCATCGGGCTCGGGATCGGCTACATCTCGCCGGTGTCGACGCTGATCAAATGGTTCCCGGACCGGCCGGGGATGGCCACCGGGATCGCCATCATGGGCTTCGGCGGCGGTGCGCTGATCGCCTCCCCGTGGTCTTCACAGATGCTGGGCGCGGCGCCGTGGTCCATCGGGACCGTCGCGACGGCCTTCCTCGTGCACGGCCTGGTCTACGCGGTCTTCATGACCCTCGGCATCCTGCTGGTCCGCGTTCCCGCCGACGGCTGGAAGCCGGCGGGCTGGGAACCCAAGACCGACCACGGCAACGCGATGATCACCACCGCGAACGTGTCGGCGCGCAACGCCATCAGGACGCCGCAGTTCTGGCTGCTCTGGGTGGTCCTGTGCTTCAACGTGACCGCGGGCATCGGCATCCTGGAGAAGGCGTCGCCGATGATCGCGGACTTCTTCCGCGAGACCTCGACCCCGGTCGGCACCGCCGCCGCGGCCGGGTTCGTCGCGTTGCTCTCACTGACCAACATGCTCGGCCGGTTCGTCTGGTCGTCCACTTCGGACCTGGTGGGGCGCAAGAACATCTACCGGCTGTACCTCGGCGTCGGCGCCCTGCTGTACCTAGTGATCGCGCTGACCACCAACGCGTCGAAGCTCGTGTTCGTCCTGTGCGCCATGCTGATCCTGTCGTTCTACGGCGGCGGTTTCGCGACCGTGCCGGCGTATCTGAAGGACCTTTTCGGCACCTACCAGGTGGGCGCGATCCACGGCAGGCTGCTGACCGCGTGGTCGATGGCCGGTGTGCTCGGGCCGCTCATCGTCAACGCCATCGCCGACAGCCAGAAGGCGGCGGGCAAGGTCGGCCCCGACCTCTACTCGACGTCGCTGATCATCATGATCGGCCTGCTGGTGGTCGGCTTCGTCGCCAACGAACTGGTGCGCCCCGTCAACCCGAAGTTCCACGAGCCGGCGCCGTCCGGCGAGCCCGCGAGGAGTGAGGCCCGATGACCGATCAGGCTCCCGAACGCCGCCGCACCGGGCTGATGGTCTTCGCCTGGCTGTGGGTCGCGCTCCCGTTCGCCTACGGTGTCTACGAACTGTTCCGCAAGGTGGTCCAGCTTTTCGGCGGCTGAGTAAGGTCGGCTCGTGGGAGTTCTGGTCACCGGGGCGTCGCGCGGCATCGGCCGTGCGATCGCCCGAGCCTTCGCGGAAAAGGGCGACCGTGTCGCCGTCCACTACGCCTCGAAGCGGGAGGACGCCGAGCGGACCCTCGGCGAACTGCCCGGTTCCGGGCACGGCCTGGTCCAGGGCGACCTCTCGGATCCCGAGGTGGCGCGGCGGGTCGCCGACGAGGCCGAGGCGCTGGTGGGCGGGGTCGACGTCCTGGTGAACAACGCCGCCTTCGCGCCGTCCGCGTCGTCGGCCCATCCGGTCGCCGAAGTGTCCTATGAGGACTGGCAGCGGGCCTGGCGGCGGATGCTCGACGTCAACGTGCTCGGCACCGCGAACGTGACCTACTGCGTGGCCCGGCACATGATCGAGCGCGGCGTGCCCGGCCGCGTGGTCAACATCGGCTCGCGGGGCGCCTTCAAGGGCGAGCCCGAGTTCCCCGCGTACGGCGCGAGCAAGGCCGCGGTGCACTCGCTCGGGCAATCGCTCTCGGTCGCCCTCGGCCCGCACGGGATCGCAGTGACCACCGTCGCGCCCGGCTTCACCGCCACGGACCGGGTCGCGGCGAAGGTCGAAGGGGCGCGCGGCGAGAGCCCGTTCGGCCGGGTCGGCACGCCGGAGGAGGTCGCGGCCGCGGTGCTCTACCTCGCTTCCGCCGAGGCCGCGTGGGCGTCCGGCGCGATCCTCGATCTGAACGGCGCCTCGTATCTGCGGATGTGAACTGGATCACGAATGCAGCGCTGAAGGCTTTCCGCGCGTCTATGGAACGTGCACAAGCTGGGGAAGGTCCTGGTCGCCGCGCTGGCGGTGGCGGTGTTCGGCGGGACCGCGTACGGATACACGACGCTGGAGTCGCTCGAAGGCGTCACGCGTGAAGACGTGATCGAGGCGCCGGACCCGGGAGAGCAGCCCGCCGACGGCTCGCTGGACATCCTCCTGGTCGGCCGCGACGCGCGGACCGACAACCAGGACCGGCCGCTTCCGCCGGAGATCCTGCGCGAGCTGCGCGCCGGGGCGAACGGCGACGACCTGACCGACACGCTCATCGTGCTCCGCATCCCCAACGGGCAGCAGGCGGTGAAGGCGTTCTCGATCCCGCGGGACTCATGGGTCGCGCAGCCGGGCTCGAAGGACAAGAGCAAGATCAACGAGATCTTCGGCCGGACCAAGTTCGCCTCGGCGAACGAGCAGCGCGCGGCGGGCAAGACCGACAAGGCCGAGATCAACAAACAGGCGATCACCGCCGCGCGGAAGGCGACCCTGAAGGCGGTCGAGGAGCTCAGCGGCGTCAAGATCGACCACTTCGCCGAGGTCAACCTGCTGAGCTTCTACGAGATCAGCAAGGCGGTCGGCGGGGTCGAGGTCTGCCTGAACAAGGCCACCAAGGACCGCGATTCGGGCGCGGACTTCCCGGCCGGGCGGCAGACGATCCAGGGGGCCGACGCGCTCGCCTTCGTCCGCCAGCGCAAGAACCTCCCCCGCAGCGACCTCGACCGCGTCCGCCGTCAGCAGGTGTTCCTCGCGGGACTGGCGCAGAAGGTGCTGTCCGGCGGGACCCTCGCCAACCCGGCGCGCGTGTCCGACCTGATCGACGCGGTGAAGCGTTCGGTGGTGCTCGACGGTTCGTGGGACCTGCTCGACTTCGTCCGGCAGATGCGCGGGGTGTCCGGCGGCGGTATCGCGTTCGAGACGATCCCGGTGGTCAACCCCGACTACCGCTACGACCCCCGGCATCCGACCTGGACCGCCGTGCAGGTGGATCCCGTCCAGGTGCGCGCCTTCGCCGCTTCGCTGATCGGCGCGCAGCCCGCGACCCCGCAGGCTCCGGCCGGCCCCAAGGTCGACGTCGTCAACGCGAGCGGCAAGGACGGTCTCGCCGCCCGCGTCTCGGATCTCTTGGCGGAGAAGGGTTACGGCAAGGGCGACACGAAGGCCGAGGCCGGGCGGCGGACGTCGGTCGTCCGGTACAGCGACGCGGCCGGACCCGCGGCGGAGATCGCGAAACTGCTCGGCGGACTGGACGTCCAGAAAGCAGATTCGGTCGCCGCGGGCCAGGTCGAGGTCGTTCTCGGTCAGGTCTACAAAGGACCGGGCGTGTCCGCGGGCGGGGGAGCGCCCGCCCAGGGTGATCAGCCGATCACCCCGGACACCGCGGGCTGCATCGACTGATGCTCAGCCCGGCGGGACCTTGCCGTTCTTGGCCACCGGAAGGCCGAGCTGGGTCGGCTCGGTGATGACGACCTCCTCACTGGGAAGCCGCGCCAACACCGGGTTCAGGTGGGTCAGTTTCAGCGTGACCGGACCGACGACGCTGGGCGCGGTGCTGACGTCCGCCTTCGCCAGATCCAGCCACTGGACGGTGCCGAGCACCTCCGGCGGGATCTCGTCACCGCGTTTGGCCACCGGGACGCACAACTGCCGCGCGTTGCCGACCTTGACGTCCGTCTTCGGCCGGCCGGCCAGCACCGGGTTGAGATGGCCCAGTGTCAGCGGGAACGGGATGGTGGGGATACCGAGGACGCGCAGGGCGTAGCACTCGAGGTCGATGTGCCGCACGAACGACAGGATCTCCGGCGGCGGCAGCGTCCCGTTCTTCGCGACGGGGACGCACAACTGCTCCGGCGACAACATCGTGACGTGTGCGTCCTGGATACCGAGCTTCTGTACGACGGGGTTCAGCTGGCTCAGCGTCAGCGGGAAGTCGGCCGCGCGGCCTTCGATCCGGTAGCAGGACAGATCCACCCAGCGGACGTAGTCGAGGATTCCCGGCGGCGGGATCGCGCCGTTCTTCGCGACCGGTACGCAAAGCTGCTGGCGTTCGCCCAGCTTGACCGTCTCCGACGGCAATTTCGCGAGGACTGGGTTGAGGTGCGTGAGGGTGAGCTCCACCGGCGGCGGTTTGTAGCCCTCGGTCCGGTAGCAGGACAGGTCGAGCTGGGAGACGAAGGGCAGCGGCGGCGGTGCGCCCGGAGCGGCGGTGGCCGCGCCGGGCAGTACCGCGACGAGCAGGAGCGAGGCCAGGGCGGCGAAGCAACGCAGAGCCGATCTTCGTGACATGGCAAGGCCTTTCCGCGAAGTGGGTCGGTCACTTCACGGTGGACCCGGCCCGTCCCGCCCGACACCGCCGACCGGGCGGCCTAAGGTGCGGTCACCGGCTCCAACCGCACCACGATCGCCTTCGACACCGGCGTGTTCGACTTGTCGGCCACCGAATCCAGCGGCACCAACGCGTTCGCCTCGGGGAAATACGCCGCAGCGCAGCCCTTCGCCGTCGGATAGGAGACCACGCGGAACCGCGGGGCCCGGCGGTCGCCGTCCCGCCATTCCGAGACCAGGTCGACCATCGCGCCGTCGGTGAGCCCGAGCGAAACCAGGTCCTCGGGGTTCACCAGCACCACGCGCCGCGCGTCCTCGATCCCGCGGTAACGGTCGGAAAGACCGTAGATGGTGGTGTTGTACTGGTCGTGGCTGCGCATCGTCTGCAGCAGCAGCCTGCCTTCGGGCACCTCGGGATACTCGAGCTCGGAGACGGTGAAGTTCGCCTTGCCGTTGGCGGTCCCGTTGAACTGCCGCGAATCACGCGGCGCGTGCGGCAGGACGAACCCGTCCGGCTCGCGCACCCGGGCGTTGTAGTCGTGGCAGCCAGGGACGACGCGGGCGATCCGGTCGCGGATGAGGTCGTAGTCGGCGTGGAAGTCCCGCCACGGCACGGCGTGCCCGGCGCCGAGCAGGGCCTCCGCGAGATGGCAGATGATGGCGACCTCGGACAGCAGGTGCTCACTGGCCGGCGCCAGCCTGCCGCGCGAGGTGTGCACCTGCGACATCGAGTCCTCGACGGTGACGAACTGCTCGCCGCCCGCCTGGACGTCGCGTTCCGTGCGGCCGAGGGTGGGCAGGATCAGCGCGGTCTTGCCGGGGACGACGTGCGACCGGTTGAGCTTCGTCGACACGTGCGCGGTCAGCGAACAGGACTTGAGCGCCTTCTCGGTCAGCTCCGTGTCCGGGGTGGCGGAAGCGAAGTTGCCGCCGACGGCGAAGAAGACCTTGCCCTCGCCGTCCCGCATCGCGCGGATCGCGGCGACGGTGTCGTAACCGTGGTCGCGCGGGACCTTGATGCCGAACTCGGCGTCGAGACTGTCCATAAAGGACTCCGGCATCTTCTCCCAGATGCCCATCGTCCGGTCGCCCTGGACGTTGGAGTGCCCGCGAACCGGGCACAGACCCGCGCCCGGTTCGCCGATCATGCCGCGCACCAGCGCCAGGTTCGCGATCTCGGAGATCGTCTGCACGGCGTGCTTGTGCTGGGTCAGGCCCATCGCCCAGCAGTAGATGGTCCGCTTCGAGGTCGCGATCATCCGCGCGAGCCGCTCGATCTGCTCCCGCGGCAGGCCGGTCGCGGCGCCGACCTCGGTCCAGTCGATCTCGCGCAGATGCTTCGCGTAGTCCTCGAACCCCTCGGTGGACGACTCGACGAACGCGCGGTCGACGATCGTGCCGGGAGTCTCCTGCTCCCATTTCAGCAGCAGATGACCGATCGCCTGGAACAGCGCGAGGTCGCCGCCGAGCCGGATCTGCGCGAACTCGTCGGCCAGCGGGGTGCCCTTGCCGACCACACCGCGGACGTTCTGCGGGTTCTTGAACCGCATCAGACCGGCTTCGGGCAGCGGGTTGACCGCCATGATCTTCGCGCCGTTGCCCTTGGCCTCCTCCAGCGCGGACAGCATCCGCGGGTGGTTGGTGCCCGGGTTCTGGCCGACCACCACGATCAGATCCGCCTTGTGGATGTCGGCGAGCGACACCGACCCCTTGCCGATCCCGGTCGTGGCCGCGAGCGCCGCGCCGGAGGACTCGTGGCACATGTTGGAGCAGTCGGGAAGGTTGTTGGTGCCGAAGGAGCGCACGAGCAGCTGGTAGAGGAACGCGGCCTCGTTGCTGGTGCGGCCGGAGGTGTAGAAGATCGCCTCGTTCGGGTCACTCAGTGCCCGCAGTTCGTCCGCGACCAGCGTGAACGCGTCGTCCCAGGAGATCGGCTCGTAGTGCGAAGCCCCTTCGCGCAGCACGAACGGCTCGGTGATGCGGCCCTGCTGGCCGAGCCAGTAGTCCGTCTTGTCCGCCAGCTCGTGGATGGAGTGCGCGGCGAAGAACTCGCGGCCGACGCGACGCTTCGTCGCCTCCTCGGCGACGGCCTTCGCGCCGTTCTCGCAGAACTCCGCGAGCTTGCGGTGCTCACCGTCGACCTCGCGCGGCTCCGGCCAGGCGCACCCGGGGCAGTCGAAGCCGTCGCGCTGGTTCAGCAGGCGCAGCGTCTTCACCGTGCGCGCGGCGCCCATCTGTTCCATGCCGCGCATCAGGGAGACGGCGACCCCGGGGATCCCGGCCGCCCAGCTCTTCGGTTTCCCGACTTCGAGCTGTGTCTCGTCAACGTCGTTCGCGGGTGCTTCGCGGGTCATGACCCCATCGTGCGCCTTGCCGCTCCGGCGCGCGACCGAGGGGGTCAGGCGTCGGTGACGATCCGGGCGATCTGCTTTTCGTCGAGCGGGAACCAGGGCGTCTCGTTGACGCCGCGTTCCTGCACCGCGTTCACCGTCACCGCGGCCACGACCAGCACGATCAGGGCGACGATCGCGGCGACGCCGGGCCAGCGGCTCGACCCCGGCGCGTGGTAGCCGCCACCGGAGGCCGCCGCCTTGCGCTGCCTGCGGCGCTTCTTCTTGAGCTCCTTCTTCGCGCCGAGCCAGGCGTCCAGTTCGGCGTGCTTCTGCCAGTTCGGGTCGACCAGGTCCGGGTGGGTCTCGATCCGCCGGTCTTCTTCGTCCATCTCTGTCCTCTTCCCCAGGGTTTCTGGCCGGCTAACCGCAGTTGCCTGTCGACGGCAGAGGTTTCGTCGGGTCGTAGGTGTCCACTTCGTCGACCGCGAGCGCTCCGTCGACGGGTTTGCTCTTGTCAGAGTACTGGGGCGCGAGGATGCCGGCCTTGAGCGCGTCACACGCCATGTGCGAGTGGTAGCCCGCTCCTTCGCCGAAGCTGAGCCCGGCGTCGGCCTCGGCGAAGGGCGGCGCCTTGCGGATCACGTAGTCCTGTTCGTCGCGGACGAACGGGACGATGTCCGACGGCGACCGGGCCTCGCCCGGATGCGCGTCGAAGGCGTACGCGGTCGTGTAACTCGCGTGAACGACCAGTTCGCCCTTTTCGCCGGCTTTCGATGTCAGGAAGCCGGTCATGCGCGGGCTCACCGGGAGCAGGCGGTGCGGGCCGATGAGAGTCAGGTACTTGCCTTTTTCGACCTTAAGCCGGCTGGTGAGCACCGGTTCGAGCCGGACGCGTTCGTTCGGGGTGAGCAGGCGGAGCAGTTCCGAGCCGTCCGCGTTCTGCAGTGCCCGGGAACCCAGCCTGGCCGCAGCGATGGCCTCCGTCACGGTCCGGTACGCCGCGTCGACCTCCTCGGCGGTGAAGCCGCCGACGGCATTCCCTGGCGGCACGACGATCCCCGCGATGCCTTCGCGCCAGTACGCGGCGGGGGTGCGGTCGTAAGGCCGGTTCAGGTCGACCCCGCCGGACACCGGCGCGGCCTTCGGTGGCTGCCCGAAGCCGGGGACGTCGTTGACGCCGCGTCCCTGTACCCGGTGCACGACGACCGCCGCGACCACGAGCGCGATCAGCGCCAGGACGAGGACGGGACCGCCGGACACCCGGAAACCGCGGCGCGACGCCTGCTTCCGCCGCTTCTTGAGGTCTTTCTTCGCGCCGAGCCAGGCGTCCACTTCCGCGTGCTCGCGCCAGTCCGGATCCATCAGATCCGGATGCGTCTCCAACCGCCGGTCTTCCAAGAGCCCGCCCCTCCCCAGTGCGTCACGACAACCCCTCATCGGCTGGGAACGCCGGGCGTTACGGCCGGTGAGGAACTCGATGGAGAGGGTTCGTAGACTTGTCAACTGTGACCGAGAACGCCCAGCCGCAGCAGACCGACCTTCCGGGTACCTGGAACCCGGCCGACGAAGAAGCCTCGCTCTACCAGCGTTGGGTAGACGCCGGCTACTTCACGGCCGACCCCACGTCGGACAAGCCGCCGTTCACGGTAGTCATCCCGCCCCCGAACGTGACCGGTTCGCTGCACATCGGGCACGCGTTCGAGCACACCCTGATCGACGCCATCACCCGCTACCACCGCATGCTCGGCGACGAGACGCTGTACCTGCCGGGCATGGACCACGCGAGCATCGCGGTCCACGCGCTGGTCGAGAAGCAGCTCCGCGCCGAGGGCACCAGCCGCCGCGAGCTCGGCCGCGAGGCTTTCGTGGAGCGCGTCTGGCAGTGGAAGAACGAGCACGGCGGCAAGATCCTCGCCCAGATGAAGCGCCTCGGCGAGGGCGTCGACTGGACCCGTGAGCGGTTCACCATGGACGACGGCCTGTCCAAGGCCGTCAACACGATCTTCAAGAAGCTCTACGACGACGGTCTGATCTACCGCGCCGAGCGGCTGGTCAACTGGTCGCCGGAGCTGCGGTCGGTGCTGTCCGACGCCGAGGTGAAGCACGAAGAGGTCGAGGGCGAGCTCGTCTCGATGCGCTACGGCGACGGCGAGAACGCGATCGTCGTGGCGACCACCCGGATGGAGACGATGCTCGGCGACACCGCCGTCGCGGTCCACCCGGACGACGAGCGCTACACGCACCTCATCGGTACCGAGGTCGAGCTTCCGCTGACCGGGCGCAAGATCCCGATCGTCGCGGACAAGCACGTCGACCCGGAGTTCGGCACCGGTGCGGTCAAGGTGACGCCCGCCCACGACCCGAACGACTTCGAGATCGGCCAGCGGCACGACCTGCCGATGATCACGATCATGGACGAGCAGGGCCGGATCGACGGCACCGGCACCGAGTTCGACGGCATGGACCGCTTCGAGGCCCGTGTCGCGGTGCGGGAGAAGCTGCGCGAGCAGGGCCGCATCGTCGCCGAGAAGCGCCCGTACCTGCACAGCGTCGGGCACTCCGAGCGGTCCAAGGAGCCGATCGAGCCGCGGCTTTCGCTGCAGTGGTTCGTCAAGGTCGGCCCGCTCGCGAAGGCCGCCGGAGACGCGGTGCGCGACGGACGCGTGAACGTCCACCCGGCGGAGATGGAGAAGCGCTACTTCGACTGGGTCGACAACCTGCACGACTGGTGCATCTCGCGTCAGCTGTGGTGGGGCCACCGCATCCCGGTCTGGTACGGCCCGAACGACGAGGTCGTCTGCGTCGGACCGGACGAGGAGCCGCCTTCGGGCGAGGGCTGGACCCAGGACCCGGACGTCCTCGACACCTGGTTCTCGTCGGGCCTGTGGCCGTTCTCCACCCTCGGCTGGCCGGAGAAGACCCCGGACCTGAACAAGTTCTATCCGACGTCGGTGCTGGTCACCGGCTACGACATCCTGTTCTTCTGGGTCGTGCGGATGATGATGTTCGGGCTCTACGCCACCGGCGAGGCGCCGTTCAAGACCATCGCGCTGCACGGCATGGTCCGCGACCAGTTCGGCAAGAAGATGTCGAAGACCGCGGGCAACGGCGTCGACCCCATCGAGTGGATGGACTCCTACGGCACCGACGCGCTGCGGTTCACCCTCACGCGGGGAGCGAACCCGGGCACCGACGTGCCGATCGGCGAAGAGTGGGTCGCGGGCTCCCGGAACTTCACCACGAAGCTCTGGAACGCCACCAAGTTCGCGATGATGAACGGCGCGGACGCGAACGCCCCGCTGCCCCCGGCCGCCGAGCTCACCGAGGCCGACCGCTGGATCCTCGGCAGGCTCGGCAACGTCGTCGACGAGGTCACCGGTTACCTGGCGGACTACCAGTTCGCGAAGGCCACCGACACGCTCTACCAGTTCACCTGGACCGAGCTGTGCGACTGGTACCTGGAGCTGTCGAAGGTCCAGGTCTTCCAGGGTGACGAGGCCCGCGTGACGGCGACGCGCGCGGTGCTGGGGCACGTGTTCGACACGGTGCTGAAGCTGCTGCACCCGTTCATCCCGTTCATCACCGAGAAGCTGTGGACGGCGCTGACCGGCCGTGAGTCGCTGGTGGTCGCCCCGTGGCCGGTGGCCGACGCCTCGTACGCCGACCCCGTGGCGGACAAGCGGATCGCGGACGTGCAGAAGCTGGTCACCGAGGTCCGCCGGTTCCGCGCGGACCAGGGCCTCAAGCCCAGCCAGAAGGTGGCCGCGCGGCTGTCCGGCGACGGTTTCGCCGAGCTCACCGGGCACGACGAGCCGATCCGTTCGCTGGTCCGGCTCACCCAGCCCGAGGACGGCTTCGCGCCGAGCGCGTCGCTCGAGGTCGGCCTGTCGGCCGGTGTGGTGACCGTCGAGCTGGACCTGTCCGGCACGATCGACGTCGCCGCCGAGCGCAAGCGCCTGCAGAAGGACCTCGGCGCGGCGGAGAAGGAACTGGCGCAGGCCGAGGCCAAGCTCGGCAACCAGGCCTTCATCGATAAGGCGCCGGAGCCGGTGATCGGCAAGATCCGGGCCCGCAAGGAGACCGCGGTCGCCGATATCGAGCGCATCAACGCCCGGTTGGCGACGCTGCCCGCCTCCTGATCTCGTGAGTGGTAAGGACGGTTCTAACCGTCCTTACCACTCACGAGGCTTTCAGCGAAGGTGTCGGAGGATCACCCCGGCCACGCCCGCCATCCCGGTGCGATACGGGTGGTAGGCCGCCGCGGCGAGCAGTTTCGTGTGCTGCCCGTTGATCCAGGCGGCGCCGTTCTTCGCGCAGGCGTCGTGCCCGGCCGACGGACCGAAGGTGTCCACGAAGGTCGCCTTGCCGTCGGCCGCGACGGCCTTCTCGATCGCCGAATTCAACGCCTTCTCGACATCGTTGAGCCATGCGTAGTCGCCCTCGGCGAACGGCAGGATCTTCGGGCAGTAGCCGCGTTCCGGCGCGATCCGCGGGTAGCCGACGACGAGCACGTCGGCGCGCGGCGAGCGGGCGTGGATCCCGGCCAGCACCTTCTCGACGTTCTTGCCGGTGTCGGCGATCTTGGCCTTGATGGTGTCGACGCCGCCGACGGTGAACCGGTCCTGGCACGGGTTCCCGGTGGGGTCGCTCGCGCGCAGTGACGGGCAGGTGCCGACCAGCGTGCCGAAGACGCCGTAGTCGTTGCCGCCGATCCCGACCGTGACCAGGTCGGTGTTCGCGCGCAGGGCGCTGAACTGGGGCGGGTTGCTGCCGAGGGTGACGCTCTGCCGCTGCGTCATGTTGGTGGTGTCGGCGCCGCCGCAGCTGATGTCGGTGAAGGAACGGACCCGCAGCGCCGCGGCGAGGATCGACGGATAGTTCTGCGTCGACTTGCCGCAGAAGAGCGGGTCGAGGCGGGGGAGCGGGATGAGCGGTCCGGAGGTGTAGGAATCACCCAGCGCGACGTAATTCCGGTAGGACCGCGTGGCGGCGGTGGCCGCCGTGGCGGAGGCGATCAGCAGGACGACGGTCGAGACGGCCGCGAACAGGACACGTCTGTAGCGCATGAGGACCCCGATCTCCGGACTGGATGGCCTCTCAAAAATGAACCGGATCCGCTCCCGTCGGCGCCGCCGATCGGGTGGTCGGGCGCCGGTTTCACCCGCTTGGGGTGTCACATCGGGTGATCGTCTCCCGGCCGCCGGTAGACGAGGAGATAGCGGAAGAAGAGCAGGTTCCGGACCTTGCTCCCCGGCAGCAGGCGGTCCGCGTCGCGCCGGATCCGGTTCATCGGCGGGTAGGTCTCCACGATCGGCGCCGTCGGCAGCGGATCGACCCCGCCGTTGAGCCGCTCGCCCGCGTACACGACCACCCTGGCCAGCGCGTTGACCGGGGACGCCACGAGCGCTCGCGCGTAGTCGGCGAACGTGCTGGGCCTGCCGAGGCCGAGCACGGCCAGCACACCGCCCGGGACCAGCGCGTCACGCAGCTTCGTGACCGTGTCGAACGGCACGTGGTGGAGCGACGCGAGGCAGGAGATGAAGTCGTACGCCTCCTCCGGCAGCTTCTCGGCGACCACGTCGGCCTGCCGGTACGAGATCGTGCCCGGCCCCGGCGAACCGGCGGCGCGGGCGAGCTCGATCATCGGGCCGGACCGGTCGATCGCCTCGACGTGCATCCCGGTCGCCGCGAGCCGCCGCGCGAACCGCCCGCCGCCGCAGCCCACGTCCAGCGCCACGCCGGGGCCGGGAGGAAGCTGGTCGAGCAGGAGCGGGTGGTAGTGGTCGTTGTGGTTGAACCCCATGCGTCGAGAGTGCCAGGAAAAGCCGCACGTAGACTCGGTCCGACAGGTAGCAAGGCTAAGAGGAGAGTTCGTGCCGCGAGGTGACGGCCGGGATTCCGAAGATTTCAGGGAATCCCCGGACCTGGCAGATCTGGACAGTTTCGCCGGTGTCGACGAATTGGGGGCCCGCGCCCACGATCCGTCCGACGACACCGACCCGGATCTGGACGCACCCGACGCCGCGTACCAGGCGGGCGGCGGTTCACGGGGCGGTATCGGCGGGATCGGGCAGCTGGGGGACAACCTCGCGCTCGGCCCCGTGCCGGACCTCGTCGCCCCCGAGGACGTGGAGCTGCACGAACTGGACGACCAGGGCGACGAGTTCGCCCCGGCCGACCCGAACGGGCAGCAGGCGCGCCGCGAACTGCTCGCCGTCGAGGCCGAGCTGAACCAGCGCTGGCCCGAGACCAAGATCGAGCCGTCCCTCGCCCGGATCGCGGCCCTGGTCAACCTCATGGGTGAACCGCACCGCGGCTACCCGGTGCTGCACGTCGCGGGGACCAACGGCAAGGGCTCGACCACCCGGATGATCGACGCGCTGCTGACCCGGATGGGCCTGCGCGTCGGCCGGTACACGAGCCCGCACCTGCAGCTGGTCACCGAACGGATCGCGCTCGACGGCGCCCCCATCTCCGCCGCCGCGTACGTCGATCTGTATCGCGACGTCGCGCCGTACGTGACCATGGTGGACAACGCGGGCGGGCCCGACGCGGTACCGATGAGCAAGTTCGAGGTGCTCACCGGGATGGCGTTCGCGGCCTTCGCCGACGCGCCCGTCGAAGCCGCGGTCATCGAGACCGGGCTCGGCGGCTCCTGGGACGCCACCAACGTCGTCGACGGTGAAGTCGCCGTCATCACCCCGATCGGCGTCGACCACGTCGAGTACTTCGGCGGCTCTCCGGCCAAGGCCGCGGTGGAGAAGGCCGGGATCATCAAGCCCGGCAGCGTCGCGGTCATCGCCGAGCAAGAGCCCGAAGTGCAGAAGATCCTGCTGGAACGCGCCGTCGAGGTCGACGCGAGCGTCGCCCGCGCCGGCAGCGAGTTCGGCGTGCTGGAGCGCGAGGTCGCCGTCGGCGGGCAGATGCTGAAGCTGCAGGGCCTCGGCGGGGTGTACGACGAGATCTTCCTGCCGCTGCACGGTGCGCACCAGGCCGCCAACGCCGCGCTCGCGCTGGCCGCCGTCGAAGCGTTCTTCGGTGCGGGCAAGGACAAGCAACTGGTCATCGAGGCCGTCCGCGAGGCCTTCGCCGAGGTCGAAACCCCGGGAAGGCTGGAGCGCGTGCGCGCCGCACCGACCGTGCTGCTCGACGCCGCCCACAACCCGCACGGCGCCAAGGCGCTCGCGACCACCGTCGCCGAGGAGTTCGCCTTCCGCCGTCTCGTCGCCGTGGTCGGCGTGATGGCGGAGAAGGACGCCCGCGGCATCCTGGACGCGCTCGAACCGGTGGTGTCCGAGATCGTCGTCACCAAGAACTCGTCTCCGCGCGCGATGCCGCTCGACGAGCTCAACGACATCGCCATCTCGATCTTCGGTGAAGACCGGGTCGTGGCCGAGCCCAGCCTGGACGCCGCGATCGAGACCGCCATCGGCCTCGTCGAGCAGAGCGACGACCCCGAAGAGCCGCTGGCGGGCGGCGGTGTGCTGGTCACCGGCTCGGTCGTCACCGCGGGTGAGGCGAGGACCCTGTTCGGTAAGGAGCCGGCGTGACCGACGAAACCCCGAAGCCGCCCGCCAAGGACCCGATGAAGTCCTTCCGCGGTGTGATGGCGGGCTCGCTGATCATGGAGGGCATCACCGTCGCGCTCGCGCTGCCGGTGGTGGCGAAACTCGGCGGCGGTGTCGGCTCGTTCACCGGCTGGTCGGTGATCGTCATCGCGGTCGCGCTGATCGTGCTGTGCGGTTTCCTGAAGAAGCCGTGGGCGGTGCCCGCGGTGCTGGTGTTGCAGGTCGCGCTGATCGCCTTCTTCGTCGCGCTGCCCGCCGTCGCGATCCTCGGGGTGATCTTCCTCGGGATCTGGCTGTGGCTCCTGTGGCTGCGCCGCGATGTGGCGCGGCGGATGGCGGCCGGGACACTGCCCAGCCAGCAACAGCAACCTCAGTAGGTTCTCCGGGCCCCCAGGTCAACGGCGTATCTCGCGTGATCAACGGCGTATCTCACGTGATCAGAGGCGTAACTCACGTGTCTGGAGACCGCACTCGGGTGTGCGGGGTCCGATCACGCGAGTTACGCCTCCAAGCACGCGAGTTACGTCTTCAAGCACGCGAGTTACGTCTCCGATCACGCGAGTTCCGCGCGTGATCACGTGCCTAGCGCAGCCTCACCACCCGTAGCTCCGGTGACCTCGCGATGTCCGCGGCGCAGAAGCGTCCCCGCACCCAGCCGCCCCGCGAGTACAGCCGCGTTTGGTCGGCGAAATGCGGTGACGTGACGTCGGTCGACTGCGAGTAGGTCATGATCGTCGAGACGTCCGGGCAGGCGGCCTTGCCACTGAACCCGACCACCTGCACGTAGCTGGATCCGTGCCCGACCTCGTGATTGCCCTTGGCCGGGTCCCACTGTGCGGTGATCACGTTGAGCACGCCCAAGTCGCCCGGCCCGCCGTGGATCGGGATCCTCTGCCCGGCCCTGGTCACCGTCTGATGGTCGCCGAGCCTGCCGTCGACCGGGATGCCGTTGGCGCGGAACTCCGCGAGCGTGTCACCGAAGGCCTTCCGCACGTCGGGGTTCCCGGTCGCGAGGGTGTTCGGCGTGGTGACCGGCCGGTTCGGGTCGAACGGGACCTGCCAGATGCCCCGCAGCCCGCCGATTCGGTCCACGAACCGCTCGAAGAACAGCGCGCCGCGGCTGTCGAGCCGGAACGTGCGGTCCCAGGAGGCCAGTGTCGCGCAGGCGTTGCCGACGGGCACCGGCCCCGACGAGGACGGAGCCTGGCCGCCGGGGAAGGCCGCGCACATCTTCGCCGTGTCGGCGGCCGCGAGCTCGGCCGTGCGGCTTCGGTCGCGGTACAGCATGTCCTTCATCGACGACGGCGTGAATCCCTTGCCCGCCAAGCCCTCTTCGGTGGCGATCAGCGCTTCCCGCGTCCGGTCCGACCGCTGGGTGCCGGTCGAGCCGACGATCCGGGGGAGTGGCGCGATCGGTGCGCGGGCGTTGGAAAGCCAGGCGCTGTCGTTGGCGTTGAGTTCGTAGTCGCGTCGCTGCTGCAGTGGCAGCCGGGACGGCGCGAACAGGCCGGGCTCCAGGGAACCCGGGTCGGAACCCCAGTCGCACGACGACTTCGAACCGTCCAAAATGGAGAGTCCGGTGCCGGGGAAGAGTGCCCGGCCCAGCGCGGTCCCGCAGTCGGCCGCCCGCTCGTCGGTGACGTGCGGGACGACCTGGATGTCGCTGTACAGCGCGTTCCCGGCCCTGTCCGTGGCGATGGTGTTGACCCACGGGACGCCTTGGGTGCGCGCGAGCGCGTTGGCGACGTCCGTGGTGCCGCGTGCTCCGGCCAGTTCGAACCAGGTGTTGAGGCCGCGCAGGTTGCCGGCGTTCCCGTCTCGCAGCGCGTGCGCCGACTTCGCCGTCCACGGCGTGGGCACGCCGAACGCCGAACCGAGGACCTGGCCGTACCGTGTCCCGTAGAAGGTGCGGGCGACCTGCCGTCGCTCGCCGTTCGGCTCGCGGACCTCGACCTTCACCTCCTGTGCGGTCATCTTCTCCGGTTTCCCGTCGACCAGGTACGTCGTCGGGTCGCCGGGTGCCAGCGGTACTTCGAAGAGGCCGAACGTGATCGCCGTCGACACCGTATGCGTCCAGGCGACGTCGGCGTTGTGGCCGATCTGCGGGATCGGGAGCCCCAGCAGGCTTCCGCCCGCGACGTCGAACCGGCCGGGAATGGTCAGCTGCGCCTGCCAGAACCGGCGCCCGCCCTGCCACGGATAGTGCGGGTTCCCGAGCAGCAGGCCGCCGCCGGACTTCGTCCCGTCCCCGCCGACGGCGATGCCGTTGCTGCCGAGTTCGCCGGTCTTCATGGTCTTCCGGAGCCCGTCGGCGATTTTCGGCGCCGACTCCGGCCCCGCGGCGGGGACGTCCTTTGTGGACGGAAGCTGGGTCCGGATGAGGTCGGAGGCGAGCAAGCCCTGCCCGGCGACCGACGTTACGGCGTAGAAGTGCCGGTAGAAATCGAGTTCGGTGATGGGCCGGACCCAGTCCGCGCCGCGGCAGACCGGATCGGTGATGCCCTGGATGCCGGTCTGTTTCAGGTACGCGTTGTAACCCGCGACGTAGCCGGCCGCCAGCTCCCGCACCTCTGTCCGCGGGCCGTGAGGCGCGGGCCGGGCGAGCAGCCGCTCGACCACGCCCGAGTCGTTGATCCGCTGGAAGTGCAGATCGCTGTCGAGGTTGTTCTCCGCCTCGCTCATCGCCGGGTTGCCCTGGCCGCCCGCACCGAGGTACGCGGACCGCCGCGCGGACACCGTCAGATAGGTGTTCGCGAGTTCGCAGATGTTGTCCTTGGCCGCGGCGAACCCGTAGCCGTAGCCGAGCCCGTCGAAGTCCTTCGCCGCGATATGCGGGATGCCGTACTCGGTGTACCGGATCACCGCCCGCGACCGGCCGAGCTCGTCCGCCGACGAGACCCCCGTCGTAACACTCGACACGGCCAAGGCCGCCGTGAGCAGCACGAGACCGCGCTGGAATCTTCGCATCGTTCCCCCATCCGGATCGACCATCCCCGTGATCGAAAGTACCGGCGCCGACACGGGGAGGCATCGACCGAACGGTTGAGCCGGCTACCGCCCGTTCGTTCATCACCAGGTCAACCGCCGTTGGCCCACCGGCCGTGACCACGGGATAGAACCGCGCCATGACCGCAACCCACCACAACCGCCGCACGCTGCTCAAAGCCGGCCTCACCGGAGCCGGAGCCGTCGCGGGCGGCTTGCTCTTGCCAGGGGCCGCGAACGCCGTCCCGCTCCTCCGCCGCGACCGCCCGGTGCTCACCCACGGTGTCCAGTCCGGCGACGTCACCACCGGTTCCGGCATCGTCTGGTCGCGCGCCGACCGGACGTCGCGGCTGATCGTGGAGGTTTCCCGGGATCCGTCGTTCAGGCACACGCGCGTCGTGCGTGGCCCGGTGATGAGCCCGGAGACCGGCGGCACCGGCAAGGTCCGCGTGGCCGGTCTCATGCCGGGGACCGAGGTCCACTACCGCGTCACCGCCGAAGACCTCGACGGCCGCACCCGCAGCGAGGCCGTCACCGGCCGCTTCGCCACCGCCCCGGTCGGCCGCTCGGACGTCCGGCTGCTGTGGTCCGGCGACGTCGCCGGGCAGAACTGGGGCATCAACCCCGAACGCGGCGGCATGACCATCTACCGCGCGATGGCCGACCGCCGTCCCGATCTGTTCCTCCATTGTGGAGACACGGTCTACGCCGACGGGCCGCTCACCGAGACCGTCGCGCTGCCCGGCGGGCGCGTGTGGCGCAACATCGTCACCCCGGAGAAGGCGAAGGTCGCCGAGACGCTCGACGAGTACCGCGGCCAGTTCGCCTACAACCTGCTCGACGAAAACCTCAAGCGCTTCACCGCGAACGTTCCCGCCTACGTTCAGTGGGACGACCACGAAGTCGTGAACAACTGGTACCCCGGTGAGATCCTCAACGACCGCCCCGAATACACCGAAAAGCGCGTCGACGTGCTCGCCGCCCGCGCGTTCCAGGCGTTCCACGAATGGCACCCGATCGACCGCCGCCAGGCCGTCGACGGCCGCGTGTACCGCAACTTCCGGCACGGTTCCCGCGCCGAGATCTTCGTGCTGGACATGCGGACCTACAAGGACGCCAACACCTCGGACCAGACCAAACCGGGCAACGTCCTCGGCGACCGTCAGGCCCGCTGGCTCGTCGACGCGCTCGACCGCAGCACGGCCACCTGGAAGATCGTCCAGGCCGACCTCCCGATCGGGCTCACCGTCCCGGACGGCAAGGCCATCGAGGGTGTCGCCAACGGCCTGCCCGGCGCGCCCGGCGGCCGCGAGACCGAACTCGCCTGGGTACTGCGGGAGATCTCGCGGCGCCGGGTGCGCAACGTCGTCTGGCTGACCGCCGACGTGCACTACACCGCGGCGCACCACTACTCGCCGGATCGCGCGTCGTTCACCGATTTCGACCCGTTCTGGGAGTTCGTCTCCGGCCCGCTCAACGCCGGCGCGTTCGGCCCGAACACCCTCGACCCGACCTTCGGGCCGGAAGCGGTGTTCGTGCACGCCCCGCCCGCCGCGAACACCTCGCCCGCCGACGGTTTCCAGCACTTCGGCGAGGTGAACATCGACGGCCGGAGCGGCGTGCTCACGGTCGACCTGAGGGACGCTACGGGCGCTTCGCTGTGGTCGAAGACCCTGCGGCCCCAACGCTGAGCAGTTCGGTCAGCACCGAGATGCTGCGATCGCCGTACCCGGCCTCGACGGCCCGCCGGACGAGGTCGTGCATCGGCAGCTGCCACGCGACGTCGACGCCTTCCTCGGCCAGCCCGAGGTCGGCGGCGGCGCCGGCGTGGAAGATGTCCACCGAGGACGCGGGATCCGAGTAGTCGCCGCTGTCGATTTCCTTGGTGAACACCGGAAGCACCGAGATGATCATCTCGAACCACTTGGTGGCGTAGGGCAGGAGCGTCTCGGCCACGAGCCCGCGCGACCGCAGCGCGGCGGCACCCTGGAAGAACCCGACCAGCGCGGGCAACAGGGTGCCGCCGACAGCCGTTTCGTACAGCGCCGCCAGATCGGTGTCCTCGCCGAGGTGGACGGTGTCGCCGCCGAGGACCCGCAACGTCTCCAGGTGCTCGTCGAAAACGGTCTTGTCGCCGCCGTAGTACAGCAGCGTGTCCGGCGCTCCCACAGCCGACGGCACGTTCTTGATCGCCCCGTCGAGGTATCGCGCGCCGTGCTCTTTCGCCCATTCGGCCATCCGGCGCGCCTCCGCCGGTGAGCCGCTGTTCAAGGTCACCAAAGCGCGTCCGGCCAGGGAAACGGGTTCCAAGGCCGCGCGCGTGCTTTCGTAGGTGGTCAGGCAGGCGATGGTCAACGGGCTCGCCCGCACCGCGTCCCCGGCCGTCGCGGCCAGGATCGCTCCCCGCGCGACCAGCGGCTCGGCCTTCGAGGCCGTCCTGTTCCACACGGTTGTCGGATGCCCGGCCGCCAGGAAGGCGTCCGCCAGGGCCGAACCCATCGAACCGAGGCCCACGACGGTCACCGGCGTCTTCGGCATTTTTCGCTCCAGTCCAAGGAAATCTTCGGGATGACTCCATGCTGGGCGGTCGCGTACATTCGATCAAGTACCTACTATTTCGCCAGGTACTGACATAAAGGTATGTGAAGCGATGACCAAGAACCGCACGTTCACCTGCGGCCTCGACGCCGCGATAGCCGTCGTGGGCGGCAAATGGAAAGGGCTCATCCTGTTCGCGCTCCAGGACGGGCCGCTGCGTTTCGGGGAGCTGCGGCGCGCGGTGCCCGGGATCAGCGAGCGGGTGCTGATCCTGCAACTGCGCGAGATGGAGACCACCGGACTGCTGCATCGCGAGGTGTACCACCAGGTTCCGCCGAAGGTGGAGTATTCGCTGACGGAGTTCGGGGATTCCCTCAACACCGCGATGGCCGCGCTCGGGGAGTGGGGCGAGGAGCACCTCGAACGGATCGAGGCCATTCCCTGGTCCGAAGTGAAGTGAGCGGCGAAGCACCCAGTAGGCTCCGGGCGAATAGCACGAATCCCACCCAAGGAGTAATACCGCCGTGACTGAACGCACGCTGGTCCTCGTCAAGCCCGATGGCGTCGCGCGCGGCCTCGTCGGCGAGGTCATCGCTCGCATCGAGCGCAAGGGCCTGAAGCTCGCCGCCCTCGAACTGCGCACCGTCGAGCGCTCGGTCGCCGAGGAGCACTACGCCGAGCACAAGGAGCGCCCGTTCTTCGGCGACCTCCTCGAGTTCATCACCTCGGGCCCGCTGGTCGCGATCGCCGTCGAGGGCCCGCGCGCCATCGCCGCGTTCCGTCAGCTCGCCGGCGGCACCGACCCGGTCGAGAAGGCCACCCCGGGCACGCTGCGCGGCGACTTCGCGCTGGAGACCCAGTACAACCTGGTGCACGGTTCGGACTCGCCGGAGTCGGCCGAGCGCGAGCTCAAGCTCTGGTTCCCCGAGGTCTGACAGAATCGTGGACGGCGCGGGAGCGCCGCGCCGTCCACGAACCTGGGGAGCCACGATGACACCGGACGAGTACCTGGAGCGCTTGCGGGAGCTCACCACCGGTTTCGCCCGGGTCGCGAGCACCGGGGACCACGCCGCGCCCGTGCCGTGCTGCGGCGAGTGGCGCCTGCGTGACCTGGTCGTCCACCTCGGCAACGTCCACCGCTGGGCGGCCGGGATCGTGCGCACCGGCGAGCCCGCCTCGCAGGATCTCGACGCCGAACCGGGCGGGGATCTCGCCCCCTGGTACCGCGAAAGCGCGGACGAGCTCATCGAGGCGCTGAGCGAGGCAGCTCCTCAGGACGGCGCCTGGAACTTCACCGCCGCCGCCAAGACCAAGTCCTTCTGGTTCCGCCGCCAGGTCCACGAGACCGCGGTGCACCTGCTCGACGCGCACCGCGCGGCAGGGACCGAATACACCCTGGACCCGGCCCTCGCCGCCGACGGCGTGGACGAGGTCCTTCTCGGCATGCTGCCGAAGGTGAAGCGCTGGCACACCCCGCCGGCGGTCACCGTTCCGTTGCTGCTGAAGACATCCGACACCGGACACGCCTGGTTGATCACACCGCCGGGTGAGACCGACGTCCCCGGCTCGCGGCAGGCGGACCCCGCCGAAGCGGCCGGCGCCGTCGTCGAAGGGCCCGCGGAGGAGCTGGATCTGCTGCTGTGGCAACGGATCGAGCTCGCCGCTTCGGGTATCAAGATCACCGGTGACGTCGAGGCGGCCGAGACCTTCCTCGCCGGGCCCATGACGCCCTGACCTTCGCGCCCTACGCCGTTCGGTTCACGTTCACCTCGGGGTCTTCTCCTGGCGGCTCGCGTCCGCTGTGCTGAGCGATGCTGCCTATCACTCGATCGTGGGGTAATTCGTGAGAAATTCACGCCTGTTGCTGCTCGCTGCCCTGCTGCCCGGATTGTTCGTCGCCCCACCGGCGCACGCCGATCCCTTGGCCGCTCCGCTCGGTCCGGCGCCCGTCGAAGCCGCCCCCGCGGCGTCCTCGGCGAAGGAGGGCCCCTCCGCGTACGCCGTGGCGGCGCCCGACGACGGTCTCGTCACCACCAGCGCGACTTCGCGCGTGGCGCCGGGCCTGAGCCTGACCGAGTTCGACCGGTACGACCCGGCGGGCTGGATCCGCGGCGACACCCTCGCCGTCGACCTCACCAGCAAGACGCTCAAGCCGACCTACCTCAGCCCTGGCACGGTTTCCGCGCGGACACCGCTTTCGCAGCAGGTGTCCAGGGCCGGCGCGGTCGCCGGCGTGAACGGGGACTTCTTCGACATCAACGCCAGCGGAGCGCCGATCGGCGTCGGCATCGACGCCGGGAACCTCCAGACGGCGCCCGCGCGCGGCCACAACCTGACCGCGTCGATCACCGAAGAAGGCAAGGCGCGGCTCGCGGAGGTCTTCCTCGACGCGTCGGTCACCCTGCCCGACGGCCGGGTCGTGCCCGCGTCGAACTTCAACAGCCCCGTGCTGAGCGGTGACGCGATCGGCGTCTACACGCCGCTGTGGGGCGCGTCCTCGCGGCGGACCTCGGTCGCGGGCGCGCGGCGTGTCGTCGAGATCGAGGTCTCAGACGGCGTCGTCACACAGGTGCGGCCGCAGCCCGCGGACGGCCCGATCGCGGCCGGTGCGACGGTCCTGCTCGCCCGTGACGGTGGCGTGGAGACGTTGTCCGGCTTGAAGACCGGCGACCGGGTGGGTGTCACGTACGCGCCGAAGAGTGACGCGGGCAAGCTCTCCGTCTCGATCGGCGGCAACAAGGTCCTGCTGCGGGACGGCGCGGTGCAGCCGGTCGACAACGTCGCGATGCACCCGCGGACCGCGGTCGGGTTCTCGGCCGACGGCACGAAGATGTGGCTGGCGACGGTCGACGGCCGCCAAGCCGACAGCCGCGGCATGACGGAACTGGAACTCGCCCGGCACATGAAGTCGCTCGGCGCGGACGACGCCCTCAACCTCGACGGTGGCGGCTCGTCGACCATGCTCGCCCGTGAAGAAGGGGAGAAGGCGCCATTGGTCCGCAACTCGCCGTCGGACGGCGGGGAACGCTTGGTGCCCAACGGGATCGGCGTCGCGACCACGCCGGGAAGCGGGCGCCTGACCGGATTCGCGCCCCGTCCAGTGCAGGACACCGCCGACGCGACGCGCGTGCTTTCCGGGCTGACGCGGAAACTCGCCGCCGGGGGCCACGACGAGACCGGCGCCGCCGTCGACTCCCACGTCCAGTGGCTCAGCACGAATCCGTTGCGCGGCACCGTGACCGGCGGCGTGTTCACCGCGCACGCCGACCGGCTCCGGCCGGACGCGCCCGCGAACGTCGACGTCCTGGCGAAGCGCGGCGGTGTCATGGGCAAGGCCACGCTGAACGTCCTCGGTTCGCCGGTCAGTCTGGGCACGAGCACCGAACAGGTCGCGCTGTCCGGTGAAGGCGCGAAGAGCACGTTCAAGGTGTTCGGCTACGACGCCGACGGTTACGGCACGTGGATCGAGCCCGACGACGTCAAACTCGATTACGACCCCACGGTGGTGAAGATCGAACCGTCCGGTGACGGGTTCGCGGTCACGGCGCTCAAGGCGTCGGGCGCTTCGGCGATCACCGCCACCGCAGGCGGGAAGGTGACGCATCTGGCGGCTTCCGTCGGCACGGAATCCCGCGTGGCGTCCCCACTGGACGGCCCGGCGGGCTGGTCCGCCAGCGTCTTCCCGGCCGTCGTCGGTGCCGCGCTTTCCGAGGCACCCGGCCGGGACGGTGGACGCGGTCTCGCGCTGGACTACCGGCTGAACGGGACCAACGCCACGCGTGCGGCGTACGTGAACTCGGCGGCACCGATCGCGCTGCCGCCCGGCACCCAGCGTGTCGGCCTGTGGGTCAACGGCGACGCGAAGGGCGCTTGGCTTCGAGCGGAACTCCGTGACGCCGCCAATGTCCCGTCCGTCGTGGATCTTTCGCTGAGCGTCGACTGGACGGGCTGGCGGTACGTGCGCGCGGCCATCCCCGCCGGGCTCCCCGACGGGCAGCGGCTGACGAAGTTCTATGCCGTCGAGAACGTCCCGGCCCAGCAGTACGAAGGACGGCTGGTCTTCGACGACCTCACCTTCGAGGTCGCGCCCGCGGCCGCCGTTCCCGCCGACCCGGCACCGCGCGACCCGGCGTTGATCACCGACGGCGCCGCGACCGGCGGCCTGCGGATCGCCGTGGTCAGCGACGCGCAGTTCACCGCGGACCAGCCTGACGGGCCGCTGGTCGCTCAAGCCCGTCGCGCGCTGCGCGAGGCGGTGGCGGCGAAACCGGATCTCGTGCTGATCAACGGCGACTTCGTCGACCGCGGTACGGCGGCCGATTTCGTGCTGGCTCGCTCGATCATCGATGAGGAACTCGTCGGCAAGGCGCCGTGGTACTACGTGCCGGGCAACCACGAAGCCGACGGCGGGCACGGGCTCGCGGAGTTCCAGGCGGCGTTCGGGGAGACCCATCGCGTCGCCGATATCGCCGGGATCCGGCTGGTGCTGATGGATTCCTCGCGCGGTTCGCTGCGCGCGGGCGGGTTCGACCAGATCCGGATGCTGCGCGAGGCGCTCGACGGCGCGAAGGCGGACAGGCGGATCCGCGGCGTGGTCGTCGCGATGCATCATCCGGTGAAGGACCCCAGCCCGACCGGGAATTCGCAGCTGGCCGACCGCAAGGAGGCCGCCATGCTGACCGGCTGGCTGACCGCCTTCGAACGCGAGTCTGGCAAGCAGGCGGCCGCGATCGCCTCGCACGCGGGCGTTTTCAATCTCTCGCGGGTCGATGGCGTGCCGTATCTGGTGAACGGGAACTCTGGGAAGTCGCCCGCGGCGGCGCCGGGTGACGGCGGGTTCGTCGGCTGGACGATGGTCCGGTTCGAGCCGGGGGACAAGGCGCAGCCGGTGCGGTTCGAGACGCGGCCGAACGTCGACACGCTGACGGTGTCCGGGCCCTCGTCGCTGGCACGCGGGGAGAAGGCGGACGTCCGGGCCGTGGTGACGCAGGGAGCGCGTCAGGTGCCGGTGTCGTACCCGGTCAGCGCGGACTGGAAGGGCGGCTGGGGCACGCACATCGCCGGCGGATTCCTGCCCGCGATGCCGTGGGACGTCGCTTCGTTCGACCCGGCGACCGGGGTGCTGACCGCGCTGCGGCCGGGGACGGCGAACCTTTCGGTCACCGTCAACGGGGTGACGAAGAGCCTCTCGGTCACCGTCCGCTGAACGACCTCGTGAGTGGTAAGGACGGTTAGAACCGTCCTTACCACTCACGAGAGGCCGCTTTCGCAACCTTCGGCCGCGGCCGAGCTCATGACCGCCCGGCGCCCCTGTCGCGAAAGCCACTTTCGCGACGTCTGATGTCCCGAAAGTGGCTTTCGCGACACCACCCGAGCGCGCCCACGAGGTCAGGCGGCTTCGTGCTCCTCCTCGACCGACCCCGGCAGCGCCGGACCCCGCGGCGGGATCGCTTCGGCGTCGGCCGGATCCACCTTCCGCACAGAACCGTCGGCAGCGGACTGCGCGATCGCGAGCATCGACGCCAGCGCGTCCTGGATCTGCTGCTGTTCCCGCTCCGGGATGAGGCTCAGCTCGATCAGCACGCTGCCGTTGCCGAGCAGCCCGTACCCGTTGCGCGCGATGCCCTGGTAGTCACCGCCGGGATACTGCGAGACATAGCCGCCGTTGCCGTCGATCGACCGCTGCACCACGACCGCGATCTGCTTCGCGAAGTCCACATCGGACGGTTTGACGCCCGGATGCGTCGGCCACATCGTCGAAGCCGTGATCTCCTTACCGTTCGCGTCCCGGTAACGGCCCTGCATGTGGTAGTCGACCATGATGTCCGGCTTGAACGACGCGTTCCGCCGCTGGATCAGGCCCGCCTCGGTGGCCGGGTTGTCCTTCGGCGCCACTGCCGGGTCGTGGTAGCGGTTGATGTCGTACCCCTTGCCCTTCTCACCGTATTCGGGAGTGGCGTCCGGGTCGTAGTTGTAGCGCCAGTCGCGCTCGTGCCCGTCCGGGTTGGCGCGCACGACGATGTCGACGGTCACCTTCGCGAGCAGCTTCTGCGCCCACGGGCTGTGCCCGACCCCGACCTTGCGCAGGAACTCGAGCGCGGCGGGGGTGCCGAGCGGCTCGTCGCCATGCTGCTGGGTGACGTACTGGATCCGCGTCTTGCCGTGGCCGACCCTGGCCGCCCACACCGGACGGCCTTCGTTGCTGCGGCCGATCTTGTCCACCCTGATCTTGCCGTGGCTGAGCGCCGCCAGCTTGTGCAGTTCGAAGGCCAGCTTGGCGGTGGACGGCCGCGGGTCCACAGTGGCCGCACCGGTCTCCGCCGCCTGGGCGGCAGGCGCCACCAGGAGCCCGGCGCTGACAAAAACGGACAACAGGGCGATTCTGGGCTTGAGACTCATGGACGGTGAGTATCGACGAGCGGGCAACGGCCGACAAGGGGCCGGATAAACCGGTCGAATTTTGTCGGTGGCAGGTCCTAGGGTGCCTACCGTGGGTGACTCAGAGCACGAACCGGCGATGGTGCAGGCGAAGGCGTTGGTCAAGCGGTTCGGCGATTTCGAGGCCGTCCGCGGGATCGACGTCGAGGTCCGCCCGGGGGAGGCGTTCGGCTTCCTCGGGCCCAACGGCGCGGGCAAGTCCTCCACCATGCGCATGATCGCGAGCGTCTCCCCGCGCACCGACGGCGACCTGCGGGTCCTCGGCATGGATCCGGACGTCGAAGGGCCGAAGATCCGCGCCCGGCTCGGGGTGGTGCCGCAGCAGGACAACCTGGACACCGAGCTCACCGTCCGGCAGAACCTGCAGATCTACGGCCGCTACTTCGGGCTCTCCCGGTCGCACGTGCGGAGCAAGGCCGAGGAGCTGATGGAGTTCGCCCAGCTCACCGACCGGGCGAACGCGGAGGTCGATTCGCTCTCCGGCGGGATGAAGCGGCGGCTGACCATCGCGCGGTCCCTGGTCAACGACCCGGAGCTGCTCCTGCTCGACGAGCCGACCACGGGGCTCGATCCGCAGGCCCGTCACCTGTTGTGGGACAGGCTGTTCCGGCTCAAGGCCGGTGGGACCACGCTCATCATCACCACGCACTACATGGACGAGGCGGAACAGCTCTGCGACAGGCTGGTCGTGATGGACAACGGCCGGATCGCCGCCGAAGGCTCGCCCGCGGATCTGATCAGCCGGTACTCCACCCGAGAGGTCGTGGAGCTGCGCTTCCCGAACGGCGAGCAGGAGGCGGCCGCGAAGCGGATCGAGGGCCTCGCCGAACGCGTCGAGGTCCTGCCGGACCGCGTCCTGCTCTACACGATGACCGGCGAGGCCACCCTCGAACAAGCGCACGCGCGCGGCCTGCGACCTCTGTCGAGCCTGGTCCGCCGCAGTTCGCTGGAGGACGTCTTCCTCCGCCTCACCGGCCGGACGCTGGTGGACTGATGACCACTGCGCGGACGAAGGCGTCGACGGGCCGCGTGGTCTCGCGCTGGGCGGGAGCCTGGCTGCGGGTCGAGGGCCATTGGATGTGGTACCGCCGGTACTGGGTGTCCACTTTGTACTCGACGGGCCTGCAGCCGGTGCTCTTCCTTGCCGCGATGGGGCTCGGGTTCGGTTCGCAGGTCCAGGCCGGTGCGGCCACGGGCGGGTTCTCGTACCTGGAGTACGTCGCTCCCGCGCTGCTCGTGGCGGGTGCCGCGCAGCTGGCGGTGGGGGAGTCGAGTTACCCGGTGCTGTCCGGGTTCAAATGGCAGCAGGATTACATCGCCGTCACCGCCACGCCGATCACGCCGGGTCAGGTGCTCGGCAGCCAGATCATGTGGGTGAGCCTGCGGCTGACCCTGGCGGGCGTGATCTACGCCGTCATCGCGGCGCTCTTCGGATCCTGGACGAGTTTCGGCGTGCCGGCCGTCATCCTGATCGGGACGCTCACCGGGATCGCGTGCGGCACCCCGGTGATGGCGCTCGCCGCGACCACCTACGACGAGGGCACCCGGTTCGGCCTGGTGTTCCGGTTCGTCCTGATCCCGATGACGTTGTTCTCCGGCACGTTCTTCCCGATCACCGAGCTGCCCGCCCCGCTGATGTGGATCGCCTGGATCTCCCCGCTGTGGCACGGCAACGAGGCGGCGAGGGCGGTCAGCCTCGGCACCGTCGGCCCGCTCGCCACGCTGGGCCACCTCGCCTTCCTGGTCGTGCTGGCCGGGGCGGGCTGGGCGCTGGCGCACAAGTACTTCTACCGACGGCTGGTGGTCTGAAATGGCGGTGCTCACCGAAGCCCCGCGCCGCGGGGTGCTGCTGCGCATCCTGCCGTCCGCGCTGTACAGCGGCCGGTCGACGGCGGTGCTGGAGCGCACCTTCCTGACGTACTCGCACGCCTGGATGCTGTTCGTGTCCGGCGTCTTCGAGCCGCTGTTCTATCTGATGGCCTTCCAGCTCGGCTTCGGCAAGCTCGTGGGCGAGGTCGTCGGGCCCGGCGGGCAGGCGATGAGTTACGTCGCCTTCGTCGCGCCCGGCCTGCTCGCGGCGTCGGCGATGAACGGCGCGATCCTCGACTCGACGTACAACCTGTTCTTCAAGCTGAAGTACGCCAAGCTGTACGACGCCATGCTCGCCACCCCGATCGGGCCGCTGGACATCGCGCTCGGCGAGGTCGGCTGGTCGGTGCTGCGCGGCGGGATCTACTCGGCGACCTTCCTCGGCGTGATGACCGTGATGGGGCTGCCCGGCTCGTGGTGGGCCCTGCTGATGATCCCGGCGGCGCTGCTGATCGCGATGGCGTTCTCGGCCATCGGCATCGTGCTGGTGACCTTCCTGCGGTCGGTGTCGCAGTTCGACTACATCAACCTCGTGCTGATGCCGCTGTTCCTGTTCTCCACGACGTTCTACCCGCTTTCGGTGTACCCGGCAGGGATCCAGTGGATCGTGCAGGTCTTCCCGCTGTACCACGGCATCGAGCTGATGCGCGGGCTCTCGGCGGGCGTCCTGTCGTGGGGCATGGTCGGCAACGTCGCGTACCTGGTGGTGCTGGCGGCGGTCGGGATCTACGCGTCCTCGAAGCGGTTCGGCAAGCTGCTTCTGCGCTGACCGGTCAGCGGGCCGGGTTCGCGCCCGTGCGCCGCGGCGCCACCGCGGCCAGCGCGTCGACCAGGCCATGTCCGTAGAAGCCGTTGAACCCCGCGTACCCGGTGCAGTACGCGTCCTGCGAGCCGTCACCGGTCAGGTCGTAGTCGGCGGGGCACGCGATCGGGGTGGCCTGGGCGTCCAGCGTCCGCCTCAGCTGGCGGGCGCTGTAGCCGGGGTGCTTCGAAGCGAGCAACGCGGCGACACCGGCGACGTGCGGCGCCGCCATCGACGTCCCGCACAGCGGCGCGTATCCGCCGGGGACGGTCGAGAGCACGCATCGCCCGGCCTCGCCGCCGGGAGCGGTCACGTCGATCACGCCAAGCCCGTACGAGCTGTAGCCGGCCTTGACCCGCTCCTCGCTCACGGACGACACGGCGACGACGTCACGCAGACCCGCGGGCAGCGCCTGGCAACCTTCGGAGCCGGACTTGGCGCCCGAGCGCGGCGACGGCACCAGCTCGGCGGCCTCGTTGGTCGCCGCCGCGACGGTGAGGGTGCCCGCCGAGGTCGCGTACTCGACGGCGCGGGCCATGACCTCGTTCACCACGCCCCGTTCGTCGTTGTGGGCGCACGAAAGCGACCACGGGTCGACGAAGTAGCTGCTGTTCGTCACCGTCATGCCCTGTGAGGCGGCCCACATCAGCCCACAGACGGCGGCTTCGGGGTCGGCGTACCCACGATCGTCGATCACCTTCACCGAGGCGATCCGGACCCCGGGCGCCACCCCGGTGACGCCTTTGCCGTCGTCGGCCGCGGCGATGATCCCCGCGACATGGGTGCCGTGCACCGAGGTCGTCGCGGCCCAGTTGCGGTCGGGCACGCCGGTCAGGCAGCCCGCGGACTTCTCGGGGTCGAGAGCGCTCGCCAGTTCGGGATGAGCGGGGTCGACACCGGAGTCGAGCACGCCGACGACGACGTCCCGGCTGCCCGGTTCGATCGCGTGGGCCTTGTCGGCACCGATCGCGCGCATGTCCCATTGCTCGCCGGTGCGGTCGGCGGAGGGGACCTTCGCCGGGTCCGTCGGCTGGACTTCGGCGCGAGCGGGCGCGGACCTGGCCGGTGACGTGCCGTTGGCCCGCTGCACCGCCAGCCGTTCCGCCTGCGCGCTGAACGCGGCGGCGGGCCGGACCAGTTCGGCGAAGGCGGGGTCGGCCGAGGTCGCCACGGCCACCGCGATCTGCGGATAGTAGGTCGTCGTGCTGCCGCAGCCGTCCGAGATGGCGGTCTTGGCCTCGGCCTCGGAGGTGCCCTTCTCGAAGGCGACGACGTAACGCAGGGCCCGTCCCTGGGGATGACACGAGGGCGCCGCCTCGGCCGTCGTCACGGCGGCGACCGAACCGCAGAGCACCACGAAGGCGCACACGGCCGCTCGCAGGGACCGCCCCAGCAGGGACACCGGACCTCCCACCGGAGAACATCGGACGACGAGGGCGCCGAGGCCTACGCTTCAGTACCCCCGAGCGGCACGCTAGCCACCCTCGGCCGGGTCGACAAGCTCTTCCGCGAAGTTCGCTCGGCCGGTGGCCGCGGCGCGCCCGGGAGCCAGCTCTGTGGCACCGAGTACACCGGAGTGGGGCCGGTGTGTGGGATACTCGCGGTGGCCGCTGGCCGACGGGCCCACGTGAGAGGTGGCGCTCGCGGTCTCGTGGCCCGGTGGTGTGCTGCACATCCTCCACACGCGTCGCCGCTGCATGCGGCTCGACGACGTGGCGGGCGGCCCGATGTCGCGAACGTGGCCAGCGCTCCGCCGAGCAGACCTTCAGCCGTACGCGGCGCCCGGACAACCCCGGCGCCGTCGCGGTGCCGGGCAAGGATTCCCGCTGCTGGTGACCACCACGGCGGAACGAACAGAAAGGGGCCCCTGCGCGGCCGCGTCGAGCCGGTGTGAGCCAGCCGACGCGCCCGGGGGCGGAGGAGATATATGTCGAACGCGGACACACCCGCCGTCACCGGCGGGAATACCGCCACACCCATCGCAAGCCAGCTGGGCGAACTGCCTCCCCGGATCCGGGTGCACGCGCTGGCGAAGCTGCTGGGATCCAACAGCCGTGAACTGATGGCCAAGCTCGGTGAGCTCGGCGAAACCGTCCGGAGCGCGCAGTCCAGCGTCACCCGTGAGGTGGCGCACAAGCTCGCCGAAGCCCTCGCCGGAGGCGACGAGCCCGAGACCGCCGAGGCCGCCCCTGCCGCCGAAGCACCCGTCGCCGAGACCCCGGCGGCTCCCGAGCCGAAGCCCGAAGCCGAGCCGGAGGCCGCTCCGCAGGCGGAGGCCCCTTCGCGGCGTGTTCCGCCCGCGCTCGCCGCTCCGGTGACGCCGGAGCCGCCGCAGGCGACGACCAAGCCCGCGAAGGCCTCCGTGCACGTCCCGGTGTTCGCCGCGCCGTCGCCGGTGTTCCTGCCGCCGGAGCCCGTCGCGGCGAAGCCCGCCCGCAAGCCGGAGCCCGCCTTCACCCCGACCGAGGAAGCCGCCTCCGACGAAGACGAGACGCAGACCGAGCAGGCCGAAGGCCACGGCACCGACGAGGACGGTGACGACGCCAACAGCCGTCGCCGCCGTCGTCGTGGACGCCGTGGTCGCGGCCGGGGCAAGGGCGGCGACGAGGGCTCGGCCGACTCCGAGAACGAAGACGAGCAGCCCGAAGAGTCGCGAGCCCCTCGCAATCGTCAGCAGCGCGCGAAGGACAAGGACGCCGAGACCGAAGAGGCCGCGGCAGAGTCCGCCGAAGAGGCGTCCGCCGAGGCCGATTCGGACAACGAAGGCGATTCGGACGGCGGCAGCAAGCGCCGCCGTCGCCGCCGCCGTCGCAAGGGCGGGGACGACGACAACGCCGAGGCCACCAGCGACGACCCGCCCAACACGGTCGTCCACGTGCGCCAGGCCAAGGCCGCCGAGACCGAGCGTCCCGCGCGGGACGAGGTCCGCAGCGTGCGCGGCTCGACCCGGCTCGAGGCCAAGCGCCAGCGCCGCCGGGACGGCCGCGAGGCCGGCCGTCGCCGTGCGCCGATCCTGTCCGAGGCCGAGTTCCTCGCCCGCCGCGAGTCGGTCGAGCGCACCATGGTCGTCGCCGAGAAGGGCGACTCCACGCAGATCGGCGTGCTCGAGGACGGCGTCCTGTGCGAGCACTTCGTGACCTCGTCCGGCACCGGCTCCATCGTCGGCAACGTGTACCTCGGCCGCGTGCAGAACGTGCTGCCGTCGATGGAGGCCGCCTTCATCGACATCGGCCGCGGCCGCAACGCCGTGCTCTACGCCGGTGAGGTCGACTGGGACGCTGCCGGTCTCGAGGGCAAGGCCCGCAAGATCGAGCAGGCGCTCTCCACCGGCGACTCCGTGCTGGTGCAGGTCACCAAGGACCCGGTCGGGCACAAGGGCGCCCGGCTGACCACGCAGATCTCGCTGCCGGGCCGCTTCCTGGTCTACGTGCCCGCCGGCGGCGCCACCGGCATCTCCCGGAAGCTCCCGGAGAACGAGCGCCGCCGCCTAAAGGACATCCTCAAGCGCATCGTCCCCGAGGACGCCGGTGTGATCATCCGCACCGCGTCCGAGGGCATCAGCGAGGAGGAGCTGGACCGCGACGTCCGCCGCCTCAAGGCGCAGTGGGACGTCATCAAGGAGAAGGCCGAAGCCGGCAACGGCGGCAAGAAGAACAGCGTCCCGGTCATGCTCTACGAAGAGCCGGACCTGCTGGTCAAGGTCGTGCGCGACCTGTTCACCGAGGACTTCGCCAAGCTGGAGATCCAGGGCGACAAGGCCTGGGACACCATCTACAACTACGTCCAGCACGTGGCGCCGGACCTGGCGGATCGCGTCAAGCGGTACACGGGCACCGGTTCGGCCTTCGCCGACCACCGGATCGACGAACAGATCACCAAGGCGCTGGACCGCAAGGTCTGGCTGCCCTCGGGCGGTTACCTCGTCATCGACCGCACCGAAGCGATGACGGTCATCGACGTCAACACCGGCAAGTTCACCGGATCGGGTGGCAACCTCGAAGAGACGGTGACCAGGAACAACCTGGAGTCGGCGGAGGAGATCGTCCGCCAGCTCCGGCTCCGGGACATCGGCGGCATCATCGTCATCGACTTCATCGACATGGTGCTCGAATCCAACCGCGAGCTCGTGCTGCGACGGCTGACCGAATGCCTCGGCCGCGACCGCACGCGTCACCAGGTCGCCGAGGTCACCTCGCTCGGCCTGGTGCAGATGACCCGCAAGAAGATCGGCACCGGGCTGCTCGAGGCGTTCTCGACGCCGTGTGAGCACTGCAAGGGCCGCGGCGTGGTCGTCTCGACCGAGCCGCAGCGCACCGGTGGCGGCGGCAACGGCCACAACCACGGCGGCACCGGCGGTGGTGGCGGCAAGGAGCAGGGCTCCCGCCGGTCCCGCGGCCGGGGCAAGGGCGAGGACCAGGGCCAGAACGAGCCCGCCGCGGCCAAGGCCGAGGTGCCTCCGGCACCCGCTCAGCGCGAGTCGGTGGTGTCGGCGGTCCAGGCCGTGGCCAACGCCACCTTGGCGGCCAAGGGCGAGCACTCGCACGAGGCCACCGAGAACGCTGAGAACGCCGAGGGCGGCGCGCTCAACGGCCACGCCCCTCAGGCGGCCGAGCAGCCCGCTGAACCGGTCTCGGAGCCCGTTGCCGACGCGACCGTCGAACAGGCGGCCGAGGCGGCCGCTGAGCCGGTTCCGGAGGCGGTCGCCGAGGCGCCCGCGACCGAACTCGCCGGTGAGCCCGTGACGACTTCGGACGACGAGGCTCCGGCCGTGCGCGAGGAAGAGATCGCCGTGGTCGCGGAATCGGGCCCCGAACCCGAAGCACCCGAGGTTCCGGTGACTGCTGAGACTGTTGTGACGGAAGAGGTTTCCGCGCCCGAGGCCCCGGCGGCCCAGGACGAGACCGAACCCGAGGTGGACGTCCCGGCCCCGGCCGTGCGCTCCACCACCCGCCGTCGTCCGCGACGGGCGGCCTCGCGGCCGGCCGGTCCGCCGGTCAAGGCGTCGGAAAAGAGCTAGTGAACACCTAGGGGCACCCCGGTGTGATCGCACCGGGGAGCCCCACGTAACCTGTAGAACGGCCCGCCACCTAGAGCGGGCACCTTGCGCAGCATCCGGACCACCGAAACTTGGGTGGGCCGATCACGCAAGCCCCCACCCGTTGTCGAGTAAGCAGGAGACTTCCGTGTCGGCGTACGCGATCGTCAAGACTGGCGGCAAGCAGTACAAGGTGGCCGTCGGCGACGTCGTCGAGGTCGAGAAGCTCGAAGGCGAGCCGGGAACCGAGCACACCTTCCCCGCAGTCCTTTTCGTGGACGGTGGCGACGTCACCACGGACGCCGACGCGCTGGCGAAGGTCTCGGTCACCGGCAAGGTCGTCGAGCAGACCAAGGGTCCGAAGATCCGGATCCACAAGTTCAAGAACAAGACCGGCTACCACAAGCGCCAGGGTCACCGGCAGAAGCTGACCCGCGTCGAGGTCACCGGCATCTCCAAGTAGGACTTTCTCCGGATCTTCGTCAGAAAGAGGATTGAGCCATGGCTCACAAGAAGGGTGCGTCCAGCTCCCGCAACGGTCGCGATTCGAACGCGCAGCGACTGGGCGTCAAGCGCTACGGCGGCCAGGAAGTCAACGCGGGCGAGATCCTGATCCGCCAGCGTGGCACCAAGTTCCACCCCGGTGTGAACGTCGGCCGTGGCGGCGACGACACGCTGTTCGCGCTGGCCGCCGGTGCGGTCCAGTTCGGCGAGAAGCGTGGCCGCAAGACGGTCAACATCGTGCCGACCGAAGCCTGAGTTCCGGCTTCGAGTTAGAACCTCTGACGAGGGGTGGGGCCGGAATATCCGGGCCCACCCCTCGTTTGTTTTGTGTATCCCCTTTTTTTCGCGAGTGAATAGAGGCAAGTCATGGCGTCCCGGTTCGTGGACCGAGCGGTGATCCATCTGGCCGCCGGTGACGGTGGGAACGGCTGCGCCTCGGTGCACCGCGAGAAGTTCAAGCCCCTCGGCGGCCCGGACGGCGGCAACGGCGGCAACGGCGGCGACGTGCTGCTGGTCGTCGACGGAGGCGTCCACACGCTGCTCGACTTCCACTTCCGCCCGCACGCCCGCGCCGGCAACGGCAAGATGGGCCAGGGCGGCAACCGCGCCGGTGCGGCGGGAGAGACGCTGGAGATGCGCGTCCCGTCCGGCACCGTCGTGATGACCGAGGACGGCGAGATCCTGGCCGACCTGGTCGGCCACGGCACCACCTTCGTCGCCGCGCAGGGCGGCCGCGGCGGCCTCGGCAACGCGGCGCTGGCCTCCAAGGCCCGCCGGGCGCCCGGATTCGCGCTGCTGGGCGAGCCGGGGGAGACCCGCGACCTCGTCCTGGAGCTGCGCTCGGTCGCCGACGTCGGTCTCCTCGGCTTCCCGTCGGCCGGCAAGTCGTCGCTGATCTCGGTGCTGTCCGCGGCCAAGCCGAAGATCGCCGACTACCCGTTCACCACGCTGGTGCCGAACCTGGGCGTGATCACCGCCGGCTCGACCGTGTTCACCATGGCCGACGTCCCGGGGCTGATCCCCGGCGCGAGCGAGGGCAAAGGCCTCGGCCTCGACTTCCTGCGCCACATCGAGCGCTGCGCGGTGCTGGTGCACGTCGTCGACTGCGCCACCTTCGAGCCAGGGCGCGACCCGCTGTCCGACATCGACGCCCTCGAGGAAGAGCTCGCTCGCTACACCCCGAGCCTCGGCGGCGACCTCGCCGACCGGCCGCGCGTGGTGGTGCTGAACAAGATCGACATCCCGGACGCCGCCGAACTCGCCGAGTTCGTGCGCCCGGAGCTGGAAGCCCGCGGGCTCAGCGTGTTCGAGATCTCCGCGGCGTCGCGGCAGGGGCTGAAGGAACTGACCTACGCGCTCGCCGCCGTCGTCGAGAAGTACCGCGCCGACCAGCCCGCCCCCGAGCCGGCCAAGGTCGTGCTCCGGCCGATGGCCGTCGACGACGCGGGCTTCACCGTCGAGCACGACCCGGAGGAGGAAGGCGCGTTCATCATCCGCGGCTCCCGTCCGGAGCGGTGGATCCGCCAGACCAACTTCGGCAACGACGAAGCCGTGGGTTACCTCGCGGACCGGCTCAACCGGCTGGGCGTCGAGGAAGTACTCGCACGCAAGGGCGCCGTACCCGGCAGCCCCGTCACCATCGGCGACGTGCAGTTCGAGTGGGAGCCGTCGACCCCGGCCGGGGTCGCGGTGCACCTGTCGGGCCGGGGCACGGACGTGCGGCTGGAGAACACCAGCCGGATCGGTGCCGCCGAGCGCAAGGAAGCCCGCCGGATCCGTCGTGACGGTCCGGACGGCATCGAAGACGAAGACGAGATGGACGACGAGTGAGCTCAACCCGGGTGGCGATCGCCGACGCGAAGCGGGTGGTCGTCAAGGTCGGTTCCTCCGCGCTGACCACCGCCGGCGACGGTCTCGACGTGACCAGGCTGGACGCGCTGGTGGACGCGATCGCCGACCGGGTCTCCCGCGGCACGCAGATCGTGCTGGTTTCCTCGGGTGCGATCGGCGCGGGGCTCGCGCCGCTCTCGCTCGGCAAACGGCCGCGTGACCTCGCCACCCAGCAGGCCGCGGCCAGTGTCGGCCAGCTCGCGCTGGCGCACGCCTACGCCGAGTCGTTCGGCCGGTTCTCCCTGACGGTGGGCCAGGTTCTGCTGACGTCGGACGACGTCGTGCGCCGCGCGCACTACCGCAACGCGCAGAACACGTTCACCCGGCTGCTGGCCCTCGGCGCGGTGCCGGTGGTCAACGAGAACGACACCGTGGCCACCGAAGAGATCCGCTTCGGCGACAACGACCGGCTGGCCGCGCTGGTGGCCCACCTCATCGGCGCCGACGCGCTCATCCTGTTGTCCGATGTGGACGGTCTGTACGACGGGGATCCCCGCGACGGCGCGACCCGCAAGATCGCGGAGGTCGCCGGGGAGTCCGATGTGGACGGGATCACCGTCGGCATGTCGAGCTCCGGGCTGGGCACCGGCGGGATGGTCTCGAAGCTCGCCGCCGCCCGCACCGCCGCCGGCGCCGGGATCCCGGTCCTGCTCGCCGCCGCTTCCGAGGCCGCGCGCGCCCTGACCACCGCCGAGGTCGGCACGGCCTTCGCCGCCGCCGACTCCCGGCTGTCGGCCCGCCGGTTCTGGCTGGGCTATGCCGCGGGCGCGTCCGGGAAACTGCACCTCGACGACGGCGCGGTCGCGGCCGTCGTCCGCCGCCGCCGCTCGTTGCTGGCCGCCGGGATCACCGGCGTCGACGGTGACTTCCAGGCGGGCGACGTCGTCGACCTGGTCGATCTCCGGCAGCGGACCGTGGCGCGTGGAGTCGTGGCCTTCGACGCGGGCGAGCTTCCCGACCTCATCGGCCGCTCCAGTCACGACCTCCCGGCCGAACAACGCCGTGAGGTCGTCCACGCGGACGACCTCGTCCCGCTGCGCCGCTAGCGCACCAGGCCCGGGGCAGGACGTTCCGCGGACCTGGGCGTCGTCTCCGCGATCGCCGTCCCGGTTCGATAGGCCGCCGCATCAGGCCCTCGGCGCCGCACCAGTCGTCGCACATGCCGAACGTCGGCCGCCGGTCTTCCTCTTGCCCTCCCTGGTCCGGCGATGGCCCGAAGGGTCCAAGCGGTAGCGGGGGACCTTTGCTACCGCTTCCCCGGATCGGCGAGGTGGCCGACGAGACGCGCCAACTGTTCGCCGTAGGCCGCGGCGAACTCGGCCGAGGCGGGGTCCTGGCCGGAGACGGCGCGTACGACGCGAGGCAGCGCCAGCGCGGCACTGGAAGCGGCCATGAAGATCACCAGCAGGAACTCGGGGTCGAGGTCGGCGGGGAAGTCGCCCGCGGCCTGCCGGGCCCGCACGTACTCCACCTGCCGCTGGAGGAATCCGCGCTGGCCCTCGACGCCGACCGCGTCGGGTGCGCCGTCGGTCAGGTTCTCCCAGAGGAACAGCTTGGCGAGGTCGTGGTCCCGGGCTCCCGACTGGGCGAAGAACCGGACGACCTCCGCGAACGGCTTCTCGTGGTCGGCGACCGCGGCGTAGTCGTCGTACATCGTCGCGGTCAGCGCGTTGTACAGCCCTTCCTTGCCGCCGAAGTAGTACGAGATCAGCTGCTTGTTCACGCCCGCCTTCGCGGCGATCTCGCTGACGCGTGCCGCGGCGTACCCCTTCGCGCCGAACTCGGCCTTCGCCGCTTCCAGGAGCTGCGCCTTCGTGCGCTCGGGATCGCGCTGGCGTTCGACGGGGGCGCGGCGAGGGCTGCGCGGGACGGCTTCGGACATGCGGTTCAGCTTAGCCGCTGACTCTTTCAAACATGTAGTTGACTGTATCATCCGTATGGTTGATAGTTGTCGGCGAAGCGAAGGAGAGACCCATGACCACGAGAATCGCGATCATCGGCGGCGGCACGGGCGGGCTCTGCCTGGCGCAAGGACTGCGCAAGGCGGAAATCGACGTGTCCGTTCACGAACGCAGCCGCACCCGGACCGAACGTCTGCAGGGCTATCGCGTGCACATCAACCCGCACGGCTCGGCCGCGCTGCACGAATGCCTGCCGCCCGAGCTCTGGCGACGCTTCCTGGAGACCACGGGCAGCGCGAGCGGGCCGTTCAGCTTCGTCACCGAGCAACTGCAGGACCTGATGGTGATCGACAGCGAGCTCACGTCGAGCCCGGATCCCGCGTCCGATCACCACTCGGTCAGCCGGATCAGCCTCCATCAGGTGCTGTCCGACGGGCTCGACGGAGTTCTGCACCACGGCAAGGAGTTCGTCGGCTACCGCCGTGAGGGCGAGGTGGTCGTCTGCGAGTTCGCCGACGGCAGCACCGTCGAGGCCGACTTGGTCATCGGCGCCGACGGGGCCAATTCCCGGGTGCGCAAACAGTTCCTTCCCGAAGCCGAGCGGGTGGACACCGGGATCGTCGCGATCGCGGGCAAACATCCGCTGACCGAGGAGACCCGCAAGCGTTTGCCCGCTCGGCTCACCGATGGTCCGAGCATGGTGATGCCGCGCACCGGCGCGGGGCTGTTCAGCGCGCCGCACGAGCTGAGCGGGGTCTCGTCGGTCAACGACGAGACCGCCGAATACGACCCCGTCCTGTTCGACAACACCTCGAGCTACATCATGTGGGCGTTCGCGGCGGACGACCGGCGCTACCCGGACAACCTGTCCTCATTGGACGGTGCCGCGCTGCGAGCCCTGGTGCTGGACCTGATCGACGGCTGGGCCCCCGCGTTCAAGGAACTGGTCGCCGGCTCACCCGAGGGGTCGGTGTCCCGGCTGCCGATCTTCACGTCGAAGCCCGTCGCTCCCTGGCCGACGAGCAATATCACCCTGCTCGGTGACGCGATCCACAGCATGACCCCGTTTCGCGGTATCGGCGCGAACACCGCGCTCCGGGACGCGCAACTGCTGTGCCGCAACCTCGTCGAAGCACGGAAAACCGGCGCGGTGCGCTCCGCGGTCGCCGACTATGAGCAGCGGATGCGGGACTACGGTTTCGCGGCGGTGCGCGACTCGGAACGCAGTGCCCGCCAGTTCGTGTCGGAGAACCGCGCGGGCCGCACGATGGCGCGAGGGATGTTCCGCTTCTTCCAGGCGGTCCCTCCGTTGAAGCGCAAGGTCTTCAGCGACCACGGCGACTCATAGCCGGGCGGGGGTGGAGATGCCGAGCAGGGATAAACCCAGCGTCAGCGTCTTCGAGGTGAGCTCGGCCAGCAGCAGTCGTGAGTCGCGGACGCCGGCACCTTCCGCGTTCAGCAGCGGGCACTGTTCGTAGAACCGCGTGAACACGACCGCGGTTTCGTACAGGTAGGTGCACAACTTGTGGGGGAGACACCCGGTCGTCGCCGCACCGACCGCCTCGGGGAAGCGGGTCAGCGCGAGTGCCAGCGCCCGTTCCGCGGGATGGCCGAGCAGGATCCGCGCGCCGGTGAGGTCCTGACCCGCCTTCGCCAGCACGGATCGGATCCGCGCGTTGGCGTACTGCAGGTAGACCGATGTGTTCCCGTTCGTGGAGAGCATCCGGTCCCAGGAAAAGACGTAATCACGCTCGCGATCGCCGGAAAGATCGGCGTACTTGAGCGCGCCGATCCCGATCGCCTCGGCGACCTCTTCCCTCACGTCGGGGGAGAGGTCGCCCCGGCCGTCGATCACTTCGGCGGCGTGGGAGACCGCCTCGGCGAGCAGGTCGGAAAGGCGGACCGACTCGCCTGCCCGGGTCTTCATGGCACGGCCGTCTTCACCGAGCACCGAGCCGAACGCGACGTGCTCGGCCCGATGCTCCTCGCGGAGCCAACCGGCGGCCCGGCAAACGGCGAACACCATCGCGAAGTGCTGCGCTTGCGGCGCACCGACGACGTAGAGCAGGTCGGTCACCCCACGTTGTTCCGTCCAATACCGCAGGGTCGCGAGATCGGTGGCCGCGTAGCCGTACCCACCGTCCCGCTTCCGAACGATGAGCGGCAGCGGATCGCCTTCCCGGTTGCGGAAGCCGTCGGGAAAGACGCAGACCGCGCCGTCGCTGACCTCGGTCAACCCGGCGGCGGTCAGGTCGTCCACGACCGCGGCGAGAAAGGGGTTGTAGAAGCTCTCGCCGTAGATGTCCTGACCGGTCAGGTCGATGCCGAGGAGTTCGTAAACCTGAGTGAAATGCCGTGTCGATTCGTCGACCAGGCGCCGCCACAGCGACAAGGTCTCATCGTCACCGCTTTGCAGGAGCACCACCCGGTTCCGCGACCGGGTCGCGAAGTCGTCGTCGCTTTCGAACTTCGACCGGGCGGCCCGGTAGAAGCCGTTGAGATCTCCGATCGTGTACGGATCCGAGGGACGCTCGTCGAGCAGATGCTCGATCAGCATGCCGAACGGTGTACCCCAGTCGCCGAGGTGGTTGTGCGGGATGACCTCATGTCCGGCGAACCGCGCCAATCGCGTGATCGCGTCACCGATGACAGTCGACCGGAGGTGTCCGGCGTGCATTTCCTTCGCCACGTTCGGGCTGCTGTAGTCGATGGCGATCCGCCGCGGTCGCGGCGTCACCGCGACACCCAGGCGTGGGTCACCGTTGAGCGCCGTCGTCCGCTCTTCCAGCCAGGACGAGCGCAGCGTGAAGTTCAGGAAGCCAGGCCCCGCGACCACGGGTGGTTCGGCGAGGTCCGAGACGTCGAGCCGCGCCGCGATGGCGGCGGCGATCTCCCTGGGCGGCTTGCCGAGCCGCTTGCTCAGGCTCATCGCGAGATCGCACTGGTAGTCGACGCCGTCTTGCGCGGAGACCCGCACCAGCGCGGAGGGAGGCTCGATATCGGTGACGTGGCGAAGGGCTTCCACCACGCGTCGCGCCAGTTCCTCGCTTACATCGCCGAACAACACGGTGTCCCTCCTTCGCGCTCGTCGTAGGAGCGCGAGGGTAGCCGCCTCGTCACGTCATCGGCGACGGAGTTTTCAGCGCAGGTCGCTGCCCTTGGTCTCCGGCAGGGTGCGGATGACGAAGAACGCGATCACCGCTCCGGCGGCCACGTACCAGAAGAACAGCGTCGACAATCCCGCGTCGGACAGTGCGGTGAGCACCAGGGGAGCGGTCCCGCCGAACAACGCGACGGTCAGGTTGTACCAGGCGCCGATGCCCAGCCCGCGCAGTTCGGTGGGGAACAGCTCGCTCATGATCGCGGGCGCGATCGACGTCATCGCTGTGTACAGGCAGAGCCCGACGCAGAACACGATCATCAGCCCCGGCAGCCCCGGCCTGACCAAAGTGGACAGTGGGACGATGAGGATCGCGGTCGCCGCCGCCCAGACGAGCAGCTGTGGTTTGCGTCCGAAGCGGTCCGACAAGGCGCCCATCGGGTATTGGAGCGCGACGAACAACGCCGTCGCGATCGACAACGCGAGGAACACGTCGACGTCGTCGGCCTTGCGGGTCTTGACCGCGAAGGAGGTCAGGGCGCTGAAGAACGTGTAGTAGCAAAGGGTCGACAGCATCGAGAAGCCCACGAGCTGCACGACGGCCCGCGGGTGCTCGCGGAGGGTGGTGCGCAGCGGACGTTCGACCCGGCGCGCCGTCGACTTCTTCTCCTCGAAGATCTCGGTCTCGGCGAGACTGCGCCGGAGCCACAGGCCGACGATGCCGAGAATACCGCCGAGCAGGAACGGGATCCGCCAGCCGTACGCGGTCAGGTCCGCCTTGGACATCGTCCGCGCGAGCACGAACCCGAGGATCGAGGCGAGCAGGACGGCGGAACCGGTCGAGATGTAGAAGAAGGCGGAGTACCGGCCGCGACGGGCGGGCGGGGCGATCTCACCGAGGTAGGCCGAAGCGTTGGAGACCTCACCGCCGAGCGACAGTCCCTGTGCCACCCTGGCCAGCAGCAACAGGATCGGGGCAAACCAGCCGACCTGGTCGAACGTCGGCAGGAGGCCGATGGCCACCGATCCGCCCGCCATCAGCACGATGGTCAGGATCATCGCCGGCTTCCGGCCCCTGACGTCGGCGAACCGGCCGAGCAGCATCCCGCCGAGCGGGCGGAAGAAGAACGCCAGCGCGTAGGTGGCGAAGGTGTTGATCAACGCCAGGGCTTCGTTGCCCTTCGGGAAGAACTCACTGGCGAAGTAGATGCTGAACGTCGCGTAGATGGTCCAGTCGAACCATTCCAGCGCGTTGCCGACACTGGCGGCGAACAACTTCTTCACCGGGAGCCGATGTCCCAGCCGTTCCGTCGTTGAGTCCGCCATCGGCACCTCCGTACTCGCGCGTGGACGGAACCTTGCCAGAAAGTCCTCGCGCGGGAAAGAACCTGTCGAATGTCGGGATCGGGCTCTTCGGTTACGAGGTGCTGGCGAGAGCGAACGGCAGCACCGCACGGGCTCCGGCCTGGCGGAGCAGCCGTGCGGACAGCGTCATCGTCCACCCGGTGTCGATGAGGTCGTCGACCAGCAGGATCGGGCCGTCGGCCGCGGCCACTCGCGCCGACAGGTCTTCGGGGAGGCTGAGGCGTTTCCACAGATCGGCCAGCCGTTGCGCGCTGTTCGCCTGACGCGGCGGCGGCCCCGCCGAGGCGATGGCGCCCAGGTACTCCAGGCGTCCGATCGAGGCCAGCTTCGTCGCCAGGCTGTGGACCAGCTGAGGTCGCGTGGCGGAAGGTACTTCCACCACCGCCACGGGGCGTTCCGTCCACTGCCAGCCCTTGAGTACCTCGATACAGGCCTGGAAGACCGGTTCGGGGAGTTCGGTGTCCGCCGCGGCCGGGCCGACGAGTTCGCGCAGCCGCGTGCCCCAGCCGACGTCGGTCACCCGGCCGACGACCTGGCCGGTCTCGGCCTGCTCGCCCGCCGGCAGCCGCCCGGAGAGCGGGACCTCCAGCCCGGCCATCCCGGTCGGCCACATCTTCCGCGGCGCGACCTCGACCCCCGGGCGGCGCAGCCGTTGCCGGGTGGCGTCGACGACGTCGTCGGAAATCGTGGTGTCCCAATGCCTTCCGGTGCAGTTGTCACATCGTCCGCAGGGAGTGGCTTCGGGATCGTCGAGCTGCTTGCGCAGGAACTCCATCCGGCAGCCGGTGGTCTCCAGGTAAGCCAGCATGGCGTTCTGTTCGTTGGTCCGCGCCGCGCTCACTCGTGCGTAGCGCTCCTTGTCGTAGCGCCACTCCTCGCCGGTGCCCTCCCAGCCGCCCTTCACCCGGCGGACGGCGCCGTCGACGTCCAGCACCTTCAGGACCATCTCCAGCCGGGACCGGGAAAGCTCGACGAACGGTTCGAGCGCCGGTGTCGACAGTGGACGGTCCGCATACGCCAGGGCGTTCAACACCTGCGTCACCCGAAGCTCGTCCGGGAAGGCCAGTGAGCCGAAGTACGCCCAGATGTCCTTGTCCTCGTGGCCCGGCAACAGGATCACTTCGGCGCGGTCGACGCCACGCCCGGCACGGCCGACCTGCTGGTAGTAGGCGATCGGGGAGGACGGTGCACCGAGATGGACCACGAAGCCCAGGTCCGGCTTGTCGAAGCCCATGCCCAGTGCCGAAGTGGCCACCAGCGCCTTGACGTTGTTGTTCAGCAGGTCGTCTTCGGCCGCTTGCCGGTCCGCCGGGTCGGTCTTCCCGGTGTAGGCGGCGACCGGGTAGCCGCGCTCGGTCAGCAACCCCGCGACGTCGTGCGCTGCGGCGACGGTGAGTGTGTAGATGATGCCGGAACCCGGCAGCTCCGCCAGGTGCTCGGCCAGCCAGGCGAGCCGGGCCTGCGACGTCGGCAGCTTGGCCACCGACAGATGGAGACTTTCGCGGTCCAGGCTGCCGCGCAGGACGAGGGTGTCGCCCCCGTTGCCGATGCCGAGCTGCTCGGCGACGTCGGTGGCCACGCGGTCGTTCGCGGTCGCGGTGGTGGCGAGCACCGGGACACCGTCGGGCAGGTCCTTCAACAGGGTCCGCAGCCGCCGGTAGTCCGGACGGAAGTCGTGGCCCCAGTCCGAGATGCAGTGCGCCTCGTCGACCACGAGCAGGCCGGCGGTCGCGGTCAGCTTCGGCAGGACGGTGTCGCGGAAATCCGGGTTGTTGAGCCGCTCCGGGCTGACCAGGAGGACGTCGACCTCGCCCGCCGCGATCGCCGCCTGGACCTGATCCCACTCCTGCGGGTTCGCGGAGTTCATCGTCGCCGCGTGGATACCGGCCCTCGCCGCGGCGGAGATCTGGTTGCGCATCAGCGCGAGCAACGGCGAGATGATCACCGTCGGGCCGTTGCCCCGTTCCCGCAGCAACGCGGTGGCCAGGAAGTACACCGCGGACTTCCCCCAGCCGGTGCGCTGCACGACGAGCGCGCGACGGCGGTGGGCGACCAGCGCCTCGATGGCCGTCCACTGGTCGTCACGCAGGCGGGCGCCCTCGCCCGCCAACGACTGGAGGAGGGTCTCGGCGCGATCCCGGAGAGTCGATGTGTCCACGTCCCCACCTCTACCCCATGCCACCGACGAAGTCGCGATCGGCATGTCGTGAACGGACCGTTCATCCATGGAACGGACTGTAATGTGATCCAGATCACCACCGGTCGGTGGGTCCGGCGACCCGAGCGTGGAGCCTCGTGCGCTGTATAGGCTCACGACCCATGTCACCACGCAGGATCGGGGTCATGGGCGGCACGTTCGACCCCATTCACCACGGGCACCTCGTCGCGGCCAGTGAGGTCCAGGCGCGATTCGCGCTCGACGAGGTCATCTTCGTGCCCACCGGTCAGCCGTGGCAGAAGTCCGACAGGGTGGTCACCCGTGCCGAGGATCGCTATCTGATGACTGTGATCGCGACGGCGTCCAACCCCGTCTTCTCGGTCAGCCGCGTCGACATCGACCGCGTCGGGCAGACCTACACCGTCGACACCCTGCGCGACCTGCGTGCCGAGTACCCGGACGACCAGCTGTTCTTCATCACCGGCGCGGACGCGCTCGAACAGATCCTCACCTGGCGCAACGCCGACGAGCTGTTCGACCTCGCCCATTTCATCGGCGTCACCAGGCCCGGCTACCGCCTCAATTCGCAGCATCTGCCGAGCGGGAAGGTGAGCCTGGTCGAGGTGACCGCGATGGCGATCTCGTCCACCGCGTGCCGCGAACGCGTCGAAGGCGGGGAGCCCGTCTGGTACCTCGTCCCCGACGGTGTGGTGCGCTACATCGCCAAAAAGGACCTCTATCGGAAAGACCGGGGTGCCTGACCGGGTACCCTCGTCGGGCGAACCCGCGAGTAAGCCATCTGTTTGAGGAGAACTGTGACAGCCACGTCCGAGGCACGAGAGCTGGCCGTAGCGGCCGCCCATGCGGCGGCGGACAAGAAGGCGAGCGACGTGGTCGTGCTGGACGTGTCCGACCAGCTGGTCATCACCGACGCCTTCGTCATCGCGTCCGCGCCCAACGAGCGCCAGGTCGGCGCCATCGTCGACAACGTCGAGGAGCAGCTCCGGCTCGGCGGGCACAAGCCCGTCCGCCGTGAAGGCGCCCGTGAGGGCCGCTGGGTCCTGCTGGACTACGTCGACGTCGTCATCCACGTCCAGCACCAGGAGGAACGCTCCTTCTACGGTCTCGAGCGGCTCTGGAAGGACTGCCCGCGGATCGAGGTCGCCGGTCTGGAGACACCCGCCGAGGAGGACCCCGCCGACGCGCAAGGCGCCTCGTGAGCCCGCGGCGGCTGGTGCTCTGGCGCCACGGCGAGACCGACTACAACGCGGCAGGCCGGATGCAGGGGCATCTGGACTCCGCGTTGACACCGGTCGGCTGGAACCAGGCCAGGTTCGCCGTGCCCGCGCTCGCCCGGTTCTCGCCGGATCTGGTGATCGCCTCGGATCTGCGCCGCGCCACCGACACGGCCACCGTGCTCACCGAGGCCATCGGCGTCCCGCTGCGGATCGACAAGCGCCTCCGGGAAACCCATCTGGGTGAATGGCAGGGCTTCACCGGCCAGCAGGTCGACGAGGCGTACCCAGGGGAACGCGCGCGCTGGCGCGTCGACGCGACCTGGGCACCGCCCGGCGGCGAGTCGCGGGTCGAGGTCGCCGAACGCGCGATGGAGGTCGTCGCGGACCTCGACCGGCCCAATTCCGACGCCGGCGACGCGGTACTGCTGGCCACGCACGGCGGCCTGATCATCGCGCTGACCGCGAAACTGCTCGGCCTGCCGGTCCCGTCCTGGCCTTCGCTGGGCGGGATCGCGAACTGTCACTGGGTCGAGCTGACCAGGCGAGACGGCAACTGGCGGCTGGCCGCCTACAACGCGGGCATCACCGGCTGACCATGGCCCCGCGCCTGCTGGTGTTCGGCGATTCCCTCAGCTTCCACGGCCCGGATGGCCCGCACGCCGCCGACGACGCGCGTCTGTGGCCCAACATCGCCGCCGAAGCGCTCGGTGGCGTCGCGGACCTCGTCGCGGGGTTCGGCTGGACCGCCCGCGACGCCTGGTGGTCGTTGATCGGTGATCCGCGGGTCTGGGCCGATCTGCATCACGTCGACGCCGTCGTGCTGGCCGTCGGCAGCATGGACACCCTGCCCTCGCCGCTGCCCACCTACCTGCGCACCGGTCTCCGCTATCTGCGGCCCGACCCGCTGCGGCGCGTGGTGCGCAAGGCGTATCTAGCCGCTCAACCGCGGCTCGCGATCGCCCTCCGGGGGCGCCCGGTGGTCCTGCCGTCGAAGCTCACCGTCCAGTATCTCGACACCGCTGTGGGGGCTTTGCGCACGCTGCGACCGGAGCTGCCGATCTTCGGCATGCTGCCCTCCGTGCATCGATCCGACTCGTACGGCCGCGTCCACACCGCCCGCGCCGGTGCCGCCGCCGCCCTCGCCGACTGGGGCCGTCGCGCGGACGTCCCGCTGCTGGATCTCGAAGCCGTCGTCGGCGACCACGTGCTGAGCGGGCGGGGCAATCCGGACGGAATGCACTGGGGGTGGGAGGGACATGCCGCCGTCGGCGCGGAAATGGCCCGCCTGATGGCCCCGGTGCTCCGCCCCGCGGCAACGTAGGCTGACTGCCGTGTCGGTCGCCGTAGTCACGGATTCCACCGCCCACCTGCCGGAAGGCTTCGCCGAACGGAACGGGATCCGGGTGGTCCCGCTGCACGTCCTCGTGGACGGCGTCGTTTTCCTCGACGGCCTCGAAATGGGCCCCGCCGCCCTGGCCGAGGCGCTCGGCAAACGCAGACTCGTGACGACGTCCCGGCCGACGCCCGCCGAATTCGTCAAGGAGTTCCGGGCCGCGCTGGCCGAGGGCGCGGACGCCGTCGTGTCGGTGCATCTGTCCCGGGAGTTGTCCGGCACCTGGGAGGCCGCGGTGCTCGCGGCCCAGGAGGTCGGGCCGGACAAGGTGCGCGTGGTCGATTCGCGCAGCACCGCGATGGGACTCGGCTTCGCCGCTCTGCGCGCGGCGAGTGCCGCCGCTGACGGGGCGGAACCCGCTGAGGTGGAGGCCGCCGCGGTCGACGCGGTGAGCCGCTCGGAGACCTTGTTCGCCGTCGAAACCCTCGAATACCTGCGCCGCGGCGGGCGGATCGGCCCGGCGGCCGCCCTGCTCGGCACGGCGCTCGCGGTGAAACCCGTGCTCCACATGTCCGAAGGCCGGATCCAGCCGTTGGAGAAGGTGCGGACGATGAATCGCGCGGTGGCGCGCCTGGTCGAACTCGCCGTGAAAGCGGCCGAAGGCGGGCTCGCCGACATCGCCGTCCACCACCTGGCTTCCCCCGAGCGCGCCGTCGAACTGGCCAACCGGCTCGAGGAATCCATCAACTGCCCGGACGGGTGCGTGGTCTCGGAGATCGGCGCCGTCATCGGGGCCCACACCGGCCCCGGTGTGCTCGGCGTCGTGATCCAGCGAGCCGGTTAGAAAACCGGCAAGCCTCCCACGCCTCCCCGACGGAAACCGGTGAACAGGGCGCGGCCGCGGCCGAGTTGTCCACAACACCCCACTTGTCCACAGCCTCGGGAATCACCACTGCCGCCCGCCACTCCCGCTCCGTAGCGTCGTTCACGTGTTCGACCAAACCGCCCGTACATCGGGACCCTCCGTCAACGCCAGGCTGGCGTGGCTGGCAGCGCAGCTGTCGTCGCCCACCCAGGGCCCGCCCGCGGGCAGGCTCGTCCGCCGCTGGGTGCCCGCCCGGTTCACGGCGGACGGGATCCCGGTGAACCGGCGGTGGTTCGTCGTGGCGGCCGTGCTGATCGCGGTGGCCGTGATCGTGACCGGCGCGATCGCCTTGTTCGGACACCGGCCGGGGGCGGAGACCCCGCCGCCCCTGCCGTCGGCGAAGGCCGCCGGAGACGTCCCCGCCGCGGCGGGCAAGGCGCCTCTGGTGATCAGCGTCGTCGGCCGGGTCCTCAAACCCGGCCTGGTCACGGTCCCTCCGGGCGCACGGGTCGCCGATGCCCTCACGGCGGCCGGTGGGGCACAGCCCGGAACGGATCTGACCGGAGTGAATCTGGCCCGGCGGCTCACCGACGGCGAGCAGGTGGCCGTCGGCGTCCCCGTTCCCGCCGCGGCGGGAACGGCGGCACCGCCGGGGAAGCTCGACCTGAATTCGGCCACGGCCGAGCAACTCGACACCCTGCCCGGGGTCGGCGAAGTGATGGCGAAACGCATCGTCGACTGGCGGTCCGGGCACGGCGGGTTCACCAGCGTCGAGCAACTCCGTGACGTAGAAGGGATCGGCGAAAGCAAGTTCAAGAAGGTCCGGGAATTGGTGTCCGTCGGATGAACCCGTCCGCCGATCCGTCCGAAGTGGACACCGCGTCGTGGCGAGGGCAGGACCTGCGGCTGATACCGGCCGCGATGACTGCCTGGCTCGGCACTCTTTCCGGGTTGTTGGGCGGCTGGTGGATCACGATGCTCTGCGGTGCGGCCGCCGTGGTGCTCGCGATCGCCGCCGGTGTCCGCGCCCGCCGGACGGCGTCCCGGTGGGTGGCGGGCCTGGGTGCCCTGGCCGTCCTCGGCGTGCTCACCGCCGGTCCGGTGGCGCTGCGGATCCGGGCCGCCGAGTACGACGACCTCCGTGCCGCCGCCGCACGGGGGAGTGACGTCACCACGAGGGTGGTGGTCACCGAGCGGCCACGTCCGGTCCGCGGTGCCGGATACGCCGATCGCCGGGCAGGCACCCGCCTGGTGGTCATCGCCGCGACGGTGGACACCGCGGTGACGGGTGAACGGGTGGTGGATTCGGCCGGCCGGATCCTCCTGCTCGCTCCCGCCGAGGGGTGGACCGGCCTGTTGCCCGGGCAGCAGGTCACCGCCTCGGGGCGGCTCGCGCCGTCGAAGGGGGCCGAACTGACGGTCGCGGTCCTCTCGGTGCGAGGCCCGCCGTCCGCCCTCGGGCCGGAGCCTTGGTGGCAGCGAGCCGCGGAATCGCTGCGCGCCGGGCTCCGGGAGCTGTGCGCCGTCCTCCCGGAGGAGCAGGCCGGTCTCGTGCCCGGGCTGGTCGTGGGGGACACGAGCACACTGTCCCCGAGGGTCGAACGCGAGTTCACGGACTCCGGCATGTCCCACCTGATGGCCGTGAGCGGTGGGAACGTGGCGATCGTCTGCGGCTCGATCCTCCTCCTGCTGAGGGTGCTCCGGGTCGGGCCGCGGACTTCCGCCGCCGCGGCCGCCGCGGGGCTCGCCGGGTTCGTGGTCCTCGCCGGGCCCGCGCCCAGCGTGCTTCGCGCCGGGGTGATGGGGGCGGTCGGGCTGCTGGCGCTGGCACTGGGGCGCCGGGGTTCGGCGCTGCCCGCGCTGGCGTTCGCGGTGGCGGGGCTCGTCGTGGCCGACCCCGCGATGGCCGCCGACTTCGGGTTCGCGCTTTCGGTGCTGGCCACGGCCGGGCTGGTACTGCTGGCGCCGAGGTGGGCGGAATGGCTGGTCGGACGCGGTGTTCCGGCAGGCTACGCCGAGGGGCTGACCATCCCGCTGGCCGCGTTCGTGGTGACGACGCCGGTCATCGCGGGTATGGCGGGATCGGTCAGTCTCGTCTCGGTGGTGACCAACGTGCTCGCCGCGCCGGTGGTCGCCCCGGCCACCGTGTTCGGTGTGCTCGCCACCGTCGTCGGCCCGTGGTGGCCGTCGGCGGGAACTCTGCTGGTCCGCCTGACCGAACCCGAGGCGAGCTGGCTCATCACCGTGGCCCGCCACGGCGCCCGTGCGCCGGGAGCGGTCCTGGACTGGCCGGATGGCTGGTGGGGCGGGTTACTGGCGGCCGGATTGCTCATCGTCCTGCTCGTCGCCATCCGGCTGCGGCACGCCAGGATCCTCCTGGCGGTCGCGTTGGCCGTCGGACTGCTCGTCTTCGTGCCGGTGCGAGTGCTTGCTCCGGCATGGCCGCCGGCGTCGTGGAGTGCCGTCGCCTGCGACGTCGGGCAGGGTGATGCCGTCGCCCTCGCCACAGGTGAGCAAGGGCGGGCGGTCCTGGTCGACACCGGGCCGGAGCCGGGGCCGGTCGACGAATGCCTGAGCAGGCTCGGCGTCGACCGGGTGCCGTTGATCGTGCTGAGTCATCTGCACGCCGACCACATCGGCGGTCTCGAATCCGTCTTCGAGGGCAGGTCGGTCGGGGCGGTCGCCGTCGGCCCCGGCCGGGCTCCCGCCTGGGCGTGGCAGCAGGTCGCGGACGAGACCGCGCGCCGCGGGATTCCCTTGCTGGAGCTGGAGATCGGGCAACGGCTGGACTGGCCGGGGCTGTCACTGGACGTACTGGGGCCGCGGTACGTCACCAGTCGATCGGTCCGCGAACAGGACGGCACGGTGATCAACAACGGCTCGGTCGTCCTGCGCGCCGGGACCTCGGCGGGCCGGGTGCTGCTGACGGGCGACATCGAGCTCGCGGCGCAGACCGACCTGATGGCCGAGGGCGCCGAACTGGGTGCCGAGATCCTGAAGGTCCCGCACCACGGAAGCCGTTACACGGCACCGGATTTCCTCAACGCCGTCGCGCCGCGGGCGGCGTTGGTGAGCGTCGGCGCCGGAAACACCTACGGACATCCGAACAAGTCCACTTTGGACAATCTGGTGGCCATCGGCGCGTCGGTCGCCAGGACGGACACGGACGGCGACACCGCTGTCGTCGCCGACGCGCGAGGCCTCGCCCTGGTGCGCCGGGGCGAGCCCCGCGGCCCGCCTCGTTCTTGAGGCGGGCCGTCGGGAACTCAGATGCCCAGAGCCTCGCGGACCGCGTCGGCCGAGGCGCTGACGGTGGCCTTCGGGCCGATCTTGTCCTCGACGGCGTCGAGGGTCTTGAGCCCGTCACCGGTGATCAGCAGGACGATCTCCTCGTCCGGGTTGAGCTTGCCGGTTTCGATGAGCTTCTTGGCCGTCGCGACGGTGACGCCGCCGGCGGTCTCGGTGAAGATGCCTTCGGTGCGGGCGAGCAGCCGGATGCCCTCGACGACCTCTTCGTCGGTGACGTCTTCGATCGCACCGCCGGTGCGGTTGACCACGTCGAGGACGTAGGGGCCGTCGGCCGGGTTCCCGATCGCCAGCGACCGGGCGATCGTGTCCGGCTTGACCGGCTGGACGACGTCGTGCCCGGCGCGGAAGGCCGCCGAGACGGGGGAGCAGCCGGTGGCCTGCGCGCCGAACACCTTGTACGGAGTCTCGTCGACGAGGCCGAGCTGTCCGAACTCGCGGAAACCCTTGTCCACCTTGGTGAGCTGGGAACCGGAGGCGATCGGCACCACGATCTGGGAGGGAAGCCGCCAGCCGAGCTGTTCGGCGACCTCGAAGGCCAGCGTCTTGGAGCCTTCCGAGTAGTAGGGCCGGACGTTCACATTGACGAACGCCCAGCTCTCCTGCTCGGCGGCGAGCTGGGTGGCGAGCCGGTTCACGTCGTCGTAGTTGCCGTCGACCGCGATCAGGTCACCGTCGTACACGGCGGTGGTGAGGATCTTGGCGCGTTCCAGGGTCTTCGGGATCAGCACGACCGACCGCCAGCCGGCGCGGGCCGCCGCGGCGGCGACGGCGTTGGCCAGGTTGCCGGTCGAGGGACAGGCGAGCACGTCGAACCCGAACTCGCGCGCGGCCGCCAAAGCGACGGCGACCACGCGGTCCTTGAACGAGTGAGTGGGGTTGCCGGTGTCGTCCTTGACCCAGACCTTCTTGACGCCCAAGGCTTTCGCGAGCCTGTCGGCCTGGATGAGCCGGGTGGCGCCGGGTTCGGTGTTGGGGATCTCTTCGACGTTCGAGGGAACGGGAAGGAGTTTCTTGTAGCGCCAGATGTTCTTCGGTCCGGCTTCGATGTCCTCGCGGCGCACGCGGCCGAAGTCGTAGGCGACTTCGAGCGGCGAGAAGTCCTCGGCGGAAACGAATTCGGGGGCGAGCGGCTGCCGGTGTCCCTCTTCCTTCGACACCAGTTCGACGGCCGGTCCGAGATCCGGGGTCTTGGTGGTGGAGGTCGTGCCGAGGGTTGCGGTCATCGCGAGGTTCCTTTCCTCATCTGCCCCGCCATGGCGGGCCGGAATTGGCACCGTGTTCGTCAGCTATCCCGCGATCGCGGAATGACAGGCTGACGCCGGTTGCCGGGGCTTCATCGGGCCGTTCCCTCTGCCCCTCTGGATGAGCGGTATTCGATTGTCGGCACGCGTGTGATCGCGTCGCCTCGCCAACACCGTACGACATGAGGCTCAGGTGGGGCCACCGTGCCCGCAACACATCACCGGACAAAGCACACGAGAGGAGGAGTGGCAGGATCGTCACCGTGACGACGCAAGCTTCCGCCCCATCGCCGCTGGTCCTGGTTCTCGGTGAGGAAGAGCTGCTGATCGAACGCGCGGTCCGCAGCGCTTCGGACGCGGCCAAAGCGGCCGATCCGACGTCGGATCTCACCCGGATCCGGGTGTCGGACCTCACAGTCCCGGCACTCGCGGAGATGGTCAGCCCCTCCCTGTTCGCCGAAGGGAGGGTGATCGTCCTCGAATCCGCGCACGACATCTCGCAGGAGCTCGCCGACGGGGTGATGGCCTACGTCAAGGCCCCCGCCGACGGCATCGTGCTCGTCGTCGTGCACAGCGGAGGTGGCCGGAGCAAGGCCGCGAAGGGGCTCCCCACCGCCTTGAAGAAGGCCGGTGCGGAGGTCGTCGAGTGCCCGAAACTGACCAAGCCCGCCGAGCGGGAATCCTTTGTCCGCAACGAGGTCCGCCGGGTCGGCGGGAAGATCGACGGTGCGGCGGTGCTCGCGCTGATCGACGCGGTCGGCTCGGATCTGCGTGAACTGTCGTCGGCCGCGACCCAGCTGGTCGCGGACGCCGGCGGAGCGGTCGACGAGCAGGCGGTCCGGCGCTATCACCGGGGTCGCGCGGACGTGAACGGGTTCGCCGTGGCGGAGAAGGCCGTCGCCGGGGACAAGGCGGCGGCGCTGGAGTCGCTGCGCTGGGCGATGCAGCTGGGCGTGCCGCACGTGCTGGTCGCGGACGCCCTCGCCGACGCCGTCCGGACGATCGCGCGGGTGTCCGGTGCCGGTCGCGGCAACCCGAACCAGATGGCGGGTGAGCTGGGCATGCCGCCGTGGAAGGTGCGCAAGGCGCAGGGACAGGCCCGCGGCTGGGGCCAGGACGGGCTCGCCACCGCGATGCGGGTGGTCGCCCGGCTCAACGCCGAGGTCAAGGGAGTCGCGGCCAACCCGGAGTACGCGTTGGAGCGTGCCGTCCTGGAGGTCGTCGACGCCCACGGTACAAGCCGCTGAACACGGCGAAGGGCCCCGGCGACTCGCGTCGCCGGGGCCCTTCGAAAGCCGATCAGAGAGAGTTCGCGCGCTTCGCCAGCGCGGACTTCTTGTTGGCGGCCTGGTTGGCGTGGAGAACGCCCTTGGTCACGGCCTTGTCCAGCTTCTTGGCCGCGTCCTTCTGCAGCTCCAGGGCCTTGGCCTTGTCGCCGGCGTCGGCGGCCTCACGGAACTTGCGGATCGCGGTCTTCACCGAGGACCGGATCGCCTGGTTGCGCTGACGCGCCTTCTCGTTGGTGGTGATGCGCTTGATCTGCGACTTGATGTTGGCCACGGGGGCGCTCCTCTTGAATCTCTCGGTGGTTTCACCGCCGCGCTGTGACCGGCCCTGCGTACTCGTGAGAGCGCGCGGGTTTCCTCCATGACGGAATGCCACACGACGGTGAAAGGCAAGCTTAACAGCCGTCCAGGGGTGGCTCGCGGCCACCTCGGGACGAGGGCTTGAGGTACGGTGCGGAGCGTAGTGCCTAGGGTTCCGCCGCCTGCCCGCTCGGGAAACACACAATCAGGGCAGACGGGACAGGTCCGAGCGGCACCATCGGCGGGGCCGGAAGCGCCGCCGTTCATCTGACGGGACAAAAGCCTGGAGGACCGGTGTTTTCCGCATGCGCGGAAAACGTGAAAGGTCCGTCGTGAACGCCACCGCCCTGTCCTTCGTCGTCATCGCCGCCGTCATCCACGCGGGCTGGAATCTCGCGGCCAAGCGGATCCGTCGTGGTGGAGCCCGGTTCGTCTGGGCTTACTACAGCCTGTCCGCTGTCCTGCTCGTCCCCGTCATGGCCGTCTCGCTGGCCGTGGAGCCGCAACGTCCACAGTGGACCTGGTTGTTCGCCGCGGTGGTCACCGCGGTGTTCCACGTCACCTACGGGGTCGTCCTCCAGCGGGGCTACGCCGTCGGCGACCTCTCCGTCGTCTATCCGGTCGCTCGCGGTACCGGGCCGCTGATCTCGGTGCTCGCGGCCGTCGTGTTGCTCGGCGAGCGGCCGGGCGTGCTCGGCCTGGTGGGCGCGTTCCTCGTCGTCGCCGGGGTGCTGGTGATCGGGTCAGGGCGGGCGCCGGCGCATGCCGACGCCGCCGATCGTGTCGCCCGTCGCAAAGGCCTGATCTACGGACTGCTGACCGGTCTCACGATCGCCGCTTACACCCTGTGGGATGCGCATTCGGTCACGGGTCTCGGGGTCCCGCCGATCGTCTACTTCGGAACCGGCGCGATCGTGCAGAGCGTCCTCATGACGCCGTACGCGCTGAAGGACCGTGGAGAGGTCTCGTGGCTCTGGCGCGAACACAAGCGTGAGGTGCTCGTCGTCGGCGTGTTGTCGCCGGTCGCCTACCTGCTGGTGCTTTACGCCCTCCAGATCGCTCCGGTGAGCCTCGTCGCACCGGCGAGGGAGCTGAGCATCGTCCTGGGTGGCCTTGCCGCCTGGCTGGTCCTGGGGGAGGCGAACGCCGTCCGCAGGCTGGCCGGGTCGGTGGTGGTGCTGGCGGGGATCACCGCGATTGCGATGGCCTGAACCCATCCGGTAGGGATTGAGCCATGGACGTGCTGAGCAGCAGGGTGCTGATCCACCCGAAGGACCTCGACGTGTCGACGGCGTTCTATCGGGACACCCTGGGCCTGGCCATCGACAAGGAGTTCCCCGGCGGGACGGTGTTCTTCGCCGGGAACGGGTCGATCGAGATCGTCGGTACCGGGAAGACCGGTCCGACCCCTGACGTCGCCTTGTGGCTCCAGGTCCGGGACCTGCCGGCGGCGCTCGAGGAACTCGCGGAGAAGGGATTGGAGCCTGTCCGCGGGGCGCGACGTGAACCCTGGGGGCTGGACGAAGCGTGGATCGCCGACCCGGACGGCACCAGGATCGTGCTGGTCGAGGTGCCGCGTGAGCACCCGTTGCGCACTGACCCGCGTTAGTTCAGCGGCTTGATCGCGCGCAGCTGAGCGGCGAGCGAGGCACCGAGGCCCGGCGGTTCCCAGGTCCAGGTCTGCAGGTCGGTGAAGCCGGCGGCGGCCACTTCGTCGGCCAGCTCGTGGCGGGAGACCGGCAGCCACTTCTCGTGCGACGACAGCAGCAGCCGCCCGCCGGGCCGCAACACACGGAACAGTTCGGCGAATCCGGCCGCCCGGTCCTCCCACAATTGCACGTTGTTGACGCTCAGGACCACGTCGACGCTTTTTTCCGGCTGGCCGGTCGAGGCCGCGGTGCCGGGCCGCAGCTCCACCTCGTCGCCGCAGCGACGGCGCGAGAGGGCGAGCATCTCCGGGGAGGGATCGACACCGATCGCGCGGCCCGCGCGTCCGGCCGTGGCCTCGAGACCGACGCCCGGGCCCGGGCCTACGACCAGGGCGGTTTCGCCGGACTCGATCGACGCCAGCTCGACGATGCGAAGCTCAGTGGCGGCGTTGCCGTGGGCCATCGCCCGGCCACCGAACCGGCCGAGCAGTCCCCGGGGACGGCCGAACGTTCGGTCGAGTATCTGGGACAGTGAAGTGCTCATACTTCGAGGGCACCACAGCTCACCACGGGCCGCATCGGGGATGACCCCCACTCGCACCCGGAGCGGCATGGGAGCATAGAGGTGGCACACCCCGACCTTCGCGAGGAAACCCGTTGACGACGTTCGCCGACACGACCTTCACGCCCCCGGAGCTCATCCGGAACTTCTGCATCATCGCGCACATCGACCACGGCAAGTCGACCCTGGCCGACCGGATGCTGCAGCTCACCGGCGTGGTCGAGGAGCGGGCCATGCGCGCTCAGTACCTCGACCGCATGGACATCGAACGGGAACGCGGGATCACCATCAAGGCGCAGAACGTGCGCCTGCCCTGGAAGGTCGACGGCCAGGATCATGTCCTGCACCTGATCGACACTCCCGGCCACGTGGACTTCACCTACGAGGTTTCCCGGGCACTGGAGGCCTGCGAAGGGGCGATTCTGCTGGTCGACGCGGCTCAGGGGATCGAGGCGCAGACGCTGGCGAACCTCTACCTGGCGCTCGAGAAGAACCTGCACATCATCCCGGTGCTGAACAAGATCGACCTGCCGTCGGCCGATCCGGACAAGTACGCGGCCGAGCTGGCGCACATCATCGGCTGCGAGCCCTCGGACGTGCTCCGCGTGTCGGCGAAGACCGGTATGGGCGTGACCGAACTGCTCGACGAGTGCGTGAAGCAGGTCCCGCCGCCGGTCGGCGACGCGGACGCGCCCGCCCGGGCGATGATCTTCGACTCGGTCTACGACACCTACCGGGGTGTCGTGACCTACATCAGGGTCGTCGACGGGAAGATCACGCCGCGCGAGCGGATCAAGATGATGTCGACCGGTGCCACCCACGAACTCCTCGAGGTCGGGATCATCTCTCCGGAGCCCAAGGCCAGCAAGGGGCTCGGGGTCGGCGAGGTGGGCTACCTCATCACCGGGGTGAAGGACGTCCGTCAGTCGAAGGTCGGTGACACCGTCACCTCCGAGCGCAAGGGTGCCGAGGAGCCGCTCGCTGGCTACCGCGAGCCGAAGCCGATGGTCTACTCGGGTCTGTACCCGGTCGACGGGTCGGACTACCCCGAACTGCGTGAAGCACTGGACAAGCTCCAGCTCAACGACGCCGCGCTCGCCTATGAGCCGGAAACCTCAGTGGCGCTCGGGTTCGGATTCCGCTGTGGCTTCCTCGGCCTGCTGCACCTGGAGATCACCCGGGACCGGCTCGAGCGCGAATTCGGCCTCGACCTGATTTCGACCGCGCCGAACGTCATCTACAACGTCGTGCTCGAGGACAAGAGCGAGGTCGTGGTGACGAACCCCTCGGACTGGCCGTCCGGGATGAAGATCTCCGAGGTCCACGAGCCGGTCTCCAAGGTGAGCATCCTGGCGCCGTCGGAGTTCGTCGGCACGATCATGGAGCTGTGCCAGGCCAAGCGCGGCACGCTGCTGGGGATGGACTACCTCTCCGAGGACCGCGTCGAGCTGCGCTACAACATCCCGCTCGCGGAGATCATCTTCGACTTCTTCGACACGCTGAAGTCGCGTACGCGTGGTTACGCGTCCCTCGACTACGAAGAGGGCGGCGACCAGGTCGCCGATCTGGTCAAGGTCGACATCCTGCTCCAGGGCGAGACCGTCGACGCGTTCTCGGCGATCGTGCACAAGGACGCCGCTTACGGTTACGGCAACCGGATGGCGACGCGGCTGCGTGAGCTGATCCCGCGGCAGCAGTTCGAGGTCCCGATCCAGGCGGCCGTCGGGTCGCGGATCATCGCCCGCGAGACCATCCGCGCGATCCGCAAGGACGTGCTCGCGAAGTGTTACGGCGGTGACATCTCGCGTAAGCGCAAACTGCTGGAAAAGCAGAAGGAAGGCAAGAAGCGGATGAAGACCGTCGGCCGGGTCGAGGTCCCGCAGGAGGCCTTCGTCGCCGCACTGTCCACTGAGGACGCCGGTAGCAAGAAGAAGTAGGCCACACTCGCGAAAGGGCCGCCCGGAGCACGATCCGGGCGGCCCTTTCGCGTCAGCGATTCCCGCTGATGCGGTTCGCCGTGACGAAGACGGCGACCCTGCGTTCGGCGGCCATCACACGGTCGTACTCGTCCCAGTCGTCGTGGGTCCCCGTCGCCGCCATGAAGACCTCACGCAGCAACCGGGGAAGGCCGGCCGGGTCGAAGTCCGGGTCCGGGTCGTCCGGCCCGATGAGGTGCGTGCTTCCCTGGACCGCCGCCCATTCCCAGCCGCGCCTGAAGGTGACCGTGGCGTGGCCCGCCCGGCGGAACAGGTCGAGTTTCTTCACCCCGCCCATCGCCACGAAGGCGACCCCTGGTGCCTTGGTGACCGGGTCTTCGAAGACGCCGGCGTTGACCACCGAAGAGTGGACGGTGCCGTCGGCGCGGACCGTCGAGACGGTCGCGAGTCCGTTTTCGCGCAAGGAAAGTGTGCGGACGAGTTCGAGGTCTGCGGCCATGTGACCACCGTAGCCCGCTCGGCCCGGTGAAGGGGCCGAGCGGACTACTGGACGGGTCAGCAGGTGCCGTTGTCCCGCCAGACACCCCATTGGCCGGTCGTCCCGGGCTCTTCGCCTTGCGTCCACCACTGCGCTGTCCACTTGTGGCCGTTGTGGGAGACGCTCGCTCCGCCGGTGTAGACCGAAGCACGGTCCCACGCGGGGAGCGAGCAGGTGCCCGGGTTACCGGATCCGGTTTCCCAGGGCACCTGGCCCGACTTGTAGTAGTCGAGGCCCTGGGCCTGCCATCGCGGGGCTTGGGCGCCGAGGCGTACCCGGAAGGTGTTCCAATCGTGGGTCGACCACGGCGACCAGCCGAGCTCGGCGTGCGCGGGGAGCCGGGGGAACGCGAGGTAGTCGATGTTCGCCGGGGTGACCACGGTTTCGGTCCACAGCGGGGATTCGACGCCGCGGACGGCGGATTCGGGAACGCCGGAGAGGTAGGCGCCCGGGTTCCAGTTGTAGGCGTCCTGGACCTCGATGTAGCCGGCCCAAGAGAGCCCGATCGGGGTACTGGAGTTGTACTTCATGTCCAGGTAGGCCTTGTTGGCAGGCGACAGGATCACCTTGCTGCCGCGGGCGACGGCGTTCGAGACCTCCGTGCTGGACGTCGTCGTGCCCCAGAACTGCGGGGTCGCCGTGGCGGGCAGGGTGGCCTTGCCGATCTCGTGCCAGCCGACGACCTGCTTGCCCGCGGCGGCCACCATCGGCAGCACCCGGTTCATGAACGTGCGGTAGTCCGCGTCGCTGGTGGCCTGAGCCTCGTCGCCGCCGAGGTGGAAGTACGGGCCGGGCGTCAGCGCGGCGACCTCGCGGATGACGTCGTTGACGAAGGTGTAGGTGATCTCCTTCGAGATGCAGAGCGAGCTGTAGCCGACGGCGGTGTCGGTGCGCAGCGGGGGAGCGGTGTTGTTGCAGTTCAGCTCGGCGTACGAGGCCAGGGCGGCGTTGGTGTGCCCGGGCATGTCGATCTCCGGGATGACCGTGATGAATCGCGAGGCCGCGTAGTTCACGATCTCCGTGTACTGCGCCTTGGTGTAGTAGCCGCCGGCGCCTCCGCCGACCTGGGTGCTGCCGCCGTAGGTGGTCAGTCGCGGCCAGCTGTCGATCTGGATGCGCCAGCCCTGGTCGTCGGCGAGGTGCAGGTGCAGGTTGTTGATCTTGTACTGCGCCAGCTGGTCGATGTACCGCTTGACGGTGGCGACCGGATGGAAATGCCGGGCGACGTCGAGCATCGCGCCTCGGTAGCCGAATCGCGGATAGTCCAGGATGTCGGCACCCGGGATCGTCCAGGGCCCCTGCTGGGCAGTGGAGCTTTCGATCTTGCCCGGCAGCAGCTGCCGCAGTGTCTGAACGCCGCCGAAGAGACCTTGCGCGGTCGTCGCGCGCAGGACGACCGATGCGGATGTCGAGTTGAGCTGATAGCCCTGGTCGCCGACACGGGAGTCGGCTCCGGACAGCAGGAGTGAGATCCCGTCGGCCGGGGTGCCCGGTGGCGCGTCGGAGACGGGCAGTGGGAAGCCGGTGGACGCGCGGAAGATCCCGGCGAGGTAGTCACCGACGGCCTTGGCCTGTGCCGAACCGGCCTGGGTGTAGATCTTGGTGTTCGCGGTCAGGGTGTGGTCGGAACCGGTGACCGCGCGGACCGAGACCGGGACCGGGACGATCGCCTGCAGTGGCGGGGTGGCCGCGTCGGCGACGGGGGCGGCTGCGGTGGTGACGCCGGCGAGCAGCGCCACCCCGACGAAGGCGCGGCCCAGCCGCGCTTTCAAAGTCTTCACCGGGTGCCTCCAGGGGACAGGGGCGTGACGCGCGTCACGCGCTGTTCGATGGTCGCACTTCCGGCGTTAAAGGTCTAGACCACCATGGCCGAACCTTGGAGTGACTCGAACGTCACATTCCGTGTCACGGCGAGAGGGCTATCGTCGGAAACGTGTTCGAAGATCTGCGTTTTCCCGTGATCGCGGCCCCGATGGCCGGTGGGCCGACCACTCCCGAGCTCGTGGCCGCGGTGACCGCGGCGGGCGGGTTCGGCTTCCTGGCCGGGGGCTATCTGAGTGCCGACGCCCTCTCGGACCGGATCGCGAAGACGGCCGGGCTGACCGGTGAGCCGTTCGGCGTGAACCTCTTCGTCCCGGGCGGCGCCGCCGAGGCGGACCTCGGCGCGCATGTCGAGCGCTGGCGCGCGGAGGCCGAACGCCATGGTGTCGAGCCCGGCGAGCCGCGCTGGGACGACGACGCCTATGCCGCGAAGCTCGAGGTCGTCCTCGAGCGGAAGGTGCCGGTCGTTTCGTTCACCTTCGGCACCCCTTCGCCCGAGGACGTCGAACGCCTGCACGCCAACGGGAGCAAGGTGGCCGTCACCGTCACCAGCCCGGCGGAGACCGATCAGGCCGTGGCTGTCGGCGCGGACGCCCTCGTGGTCCAGGGATTCGAGGCCGGAGCGCATCGAGGACTCTTCGCTGACGAGCCCGGAGCCGAAGGCGGGGGCGCGCAGTACGGCGTCCTCAGCCTGCTCCGCCTGGTTTCGGCGCGGACGAATCTGCCGCTCGTCGCGACGGGTGGGCTGGTGCACGGCGCCGATATCGCGGCGGTGCTGGCGGCGGGGGCCGTCGCGGCACAGCTGGGCACCGCTTTCCTGCGGGCGGACGAGGCGGGGACGCAGCCCGCGCACCGGCAGGCGCTCGCGGACGGAGGAAGGCCGACGGCGTTCACCAGGGCTTTCAGCGGGCGTCCCGCCCGGTCGCTGGTCAACCGTGTGGTCGCGGACTTCTCGGCCACGGCGCCGTCGGCGTATCCGGAGGTCAACAACCTGACCAAACCGATCCGCGCGGCGGCGGGCAAGGCGGGTGACCCCGAGATCATGTCCCTCTACGCGGGGCAGACCTACGAGCTCGCGGGCTCCGGCCCGGCGGCGTCGATCGTCGAACGCCTCCAGGCCGAAGCCCGCGATGCGGCTACGCGTTTGAGTCGTCTCCGCTGACCTGCTTCGCGTCGCCGTTGTTCGCGTTCATCGCGGAGTGACGGCGGCTGTAGGCGAAGTAGATGATCAGGCCGACGCCGAACCAGGCCGCGAACCGCAGCCAGGTCTCCGGGTTCAGGAACGTGATCAGCCAGATCGAGAAGACGACGCCGATGATCGGCACGATCGGCATACCCGGCGTCTTGAACGTGCGGGGCAGGTCGGGCCGCTTGTAGCGCAGGACGATCACCGCGATGCAGACGACGACGAACGCGAGCAGGATGCCGATGTTCGTCAGTTCCGCGGCCTCGCCGATGGGAAGCAGCCCGGCGATGACCGCCGACGCGATACCGAGCACCCAGGTCATCCGGCTCGGCACCTTGCGGACCGGGTGGGTCTTGCTGAACCACTTGGGCAGCAGACCGTCGCGGCTCATCGAGTAGCCGACCCGGCTCGCGCCCATGAGGAAGGTGAACAGCACCGTGGTGATACCGATGATCGCGCCGACGGCGATGATCAGGCCGAGCCACTTCATGCCGAGCCCGGCGAAGGCGCTGGAGAAGGCGGCCTCGCTGTCGATGTCCTTGTAGTTGACCATCCCGGTCAGGACCAGGCAGGCCAGCACGTAGAGCACCATCGAGATGGCGAGCGAGTAGATGATCGCCTTCGGCATGTGCTTCTGGGAGTCGGTCGACTCCTCGGCCGCGGTGGACATGGCGTCGTAACCGAAGACCGCGAAGAACACCGTCGCCGCGCCGGTGAACGCGCCGCTGAGGCCGAACGGGAAGAAGTTCGAGTAGTTGTCGGTGTTGATGTGGAAGACACCGACGACGATGACCAGCAGGACCAGGCCGACCTTCAGGTAGACCAGCAGCGTTTCGAACCGGGCCGCGTTCTTCATGCCCTGGTTGAGGATGAAGGCGATCAGCAGGCACAGCAGCACGGCGAACAGGTTGATCTTGTAGGACCCCGGCGCGACATCGCCCGTTTCGGTGCCCGGAGCGCCCAGCATCCAGGTCGGGAGCTCGATGTTGAGATAGCCCAGCAGTTCGTTGAAGTAGCCGGAGATGCCGATCGCGACCACCGCCACGATCGCGGTGTACTCCAGCAGCAGGTCCCAGCCGATGAACCAGCCGACGATCTCGCCCAGCACGGTGTAGCCGTAGGTGTAGGCGGACCCGGCGCGGGGGATCAGCCCGGCGAACTCGGCGTAGGAGAACGCGGCGGCGGCGCTGGCGATACCCGCGATGAGGAACGAGATGAGCACGGCGGGCCCGGCCGTCTTGTTCGCGACCGCGCCGGCCAGGGAGAAGATCCCCGCGCCGATGATGCCCCCGACGCCGATCGCGGTCAGCTGCCGCAGGCCGAGCGTGCGTTGGAGCCCTCCGCCCCCACTGAGTTCTTGGATCTGATCGATCGGTTTACGGCGGAAAATCCCGGATCCCGAGCCCAGGCTGCGCGGTGCGGACATCGTCGTCTCCCAACAGGTTGTGCCCTTCGGACTGGGTCACAGTCCGAAGGGCACCGTAGCGGGAGTCGGGACTTCGCACCTATCCGGCGACGGTGTCCTCGCTCACTTCGGCGGCCACGCGAGCGGCGATCTTCGACGGCCTGGACGCGCCGGCGGAGAAGTAGGTCAGCAGCTCGGAGATCTCGACGGGGTCGTCCAGCTGCGGGCAATGGCCCCAGTCCTCGCGCACCATCAGCCTGCTGTGCGGGACCAGCGCGTGCAGCTGACGCCCGGAGGCGGCGCTGACCAGCTTGTCCTTGCCACAGACGACCACCAGGAGCGGGATGCGGACCTCCTCGAGCCGGTACGCGTTCGCCAGCTCTTCGACGAGCTGCCTCGCCTGTTCGAGCCTGGTGGTGGTGGACCGGTAGTCCGGGAACAGCGACGTGAAGCGGCGGACCTGGGCGGCGTCCGCGACGGAGGAGTCGGCGTACAGCAGCCGGGGCACGACCTGCTCGGCGACGGCGCGCACGAGGAAACCGGGGATCGGCAGCGGCAGGGCCGAGTACATCCGGAGCGGCAGCGGATACCGGGCCACGGTGCGGATGAGCCAGCTGTCCACGAAACCGGGCGCGGCGATCGACACCACACCCGCGACCGGCAGCCGGTGGTTCTCTGCGGCCCGGAGGCTCATGGTGCCGCCGAGCGAGTTGCCGGCGAGCACCACCGTGCCGAGTACGGCCTGCTCCTTGACCACAGCCGCGGTGAACGCGTCCAGCTGCGGGAGCATCGGGCCCGGCCGCAGTGGCTGCGCGTCACCGAATCCGGGCAGATCGACCGCGACCGCCGGAACACCGGCGGCCGCGAGCAGCTCCAGAACCGGGCGCCAGGTGTCGGCGCTGTCGCAATAGCCGTGCAGCAGCACCAGCCTCGGCGCCGTCGGTTTGACCTGTCCGCGTGTGGGGGCCCGCTTGCCGAGCATCCGCCGGGGCGCGCGGTCGGTGGATTCCACCGGCTGCGGCCCGACTTCGAGCACTCTGGTGCGGACACCGGCGTAGCGCCGGAACGAGACGCGGATCGGGTCGGCGTCGGTGCTGGTCCGGCCCCCGGGGTCCGCCGGTTCGGGCCGCTGCGATGCGGTCATTCTTCAAGGCTAACCGCGAGAGGTCGGATTTTGGTCGAACTTTGGTCGTGAAAAGCTCCCTGAGTCATAACGTTCTTGACACTTGACAAGACCGCGAAATGACTGTTTGACCTGCGCGGAACGCGCGGACGTGCGCCTGTGTGCGCGCTTCATCGCGCCAAGGGGGAGAGCTCACCCCTCCGATGAATGTGTGAAGACCACCTTGCCTGAGGTTTCCCCGTCGAGCATGTTCTTAAACCCGGTTTCGGCTTCGGCGAACGGCAGCTCGGCGCCGATCTGCGGACGGACCCCGGTGAGCTCGAGGTAGGCGAGGAGGTCGTTCAGTTCGTCCCTGGTCCCCATGGTCGAACCCGCGATACGCAGTTGCAGAAAGAACACGCGCTGCAACTCCGCGTGAGCGTCCGGGCCGCTGGTCGAGCCCGAGACGACGATGATCCCGCCCGGTTTGAGCGACTTCACCGAGTGCGACCAGGTCGCCTTGCCGACGGTTTCGAAGACGGCGTCGACCCGCTCCGGCAGCCGAGCGCCGGACTCAAAGGTCTGATGTGCACCCAGACTTTCGGCCAGCGCACGCTTTTCCTCGCTGCGTCCGGTCACCCAGACCCGGAACCCGGCCGCGCGCCCGAGCTGGACGAGGGCGGTCGACACGCCGCCGGAGGCGCCCTGCACGAGCATCGTCTGTCCCGGCCGCAGCCCGGACTTCACGAACAGCATCCGGTACGCGGTCAGCCACGCCGTGCCCATGGTCGCGGCTTCGGCGAAGGTCAGGCTCGACGGCTTCGGCACGACGTTGCGCGCGGGGACCACGACCTGCTCGGCGAAGGTGCCTTGGTACTTCTCGGTGAGCAGGGTGCGCTTCGGGTCGAGCGTGTCGTCGCCCTGCCAGCCAGGGGCGTTGATCACCGAGTGGACGACGACCTCGGTGCCGTCGTCGAGGGCGCCCGCGCCGTCGCAGCCCAGGATCATCGGGAACTGCTCGGGTTTGATGCCGACGCCGCGCAACGTCCACAGGTCGTGCATGTTGAGGCTGGCGGCCTTGACGTTGACCCGCACCCAGCCTTCGGGCACGTCGGGCTCGGGTCGCTCGCCGATCACGAGCGAGTCCAGCGGCTTTTCGGCGTTGGGTTCGGAAGCGTAAACGGCGAACATGTCAGCAACCTACATGGCCTGACCGGTGGTGGCAGCGGGCGCGAGCGTAGGCTCACAGCGTGTTCAACGGGCTTGCAGACTGGTGGGACGGCGTCGAGCTGTGGCTCGCGCAGGCCCCGTTCCCCGTCCAGTTCGTGCTGGTCATGGCGGTCGTGGTGCCGCTGTGCCTGGTCGCGGCCTTGGTGCTCGACACGGTGTTCGGCAAGCTCGCCCGGTTCTTCGGCACGGCCCGCGATGCGAACGACTCCGACCGGCCGTCCTAAGCTGGCACACCATGTTCAACCGTAGGCGGATCACCGCCGCCCTGATCGGCCTGATCGTGCTGGTGCTCGCAGGCTGGTTCGTCAAGGACGGCATCAGCGGTGACGACACGAAGAGCGCTCCGGCGAGTTCGTCCGCTTCGGCCGCGCCGTCGGGCGACGCCGCGGCGAGCGGCGCGAAGGGCAAGGTCGCGGGTGCGGAGTCCGGGCTCCCGGTCAAACCGCTCACCGGACTTCCCCCGCAGGCGTCCGACACCTGGAAGCTCATCCAGGCGGGCGGGCCGTACCCGTATCCGCGCAACGACGACGTCACCTTCCAGAACCGGGAGAAGGTCCTGCCGGCCAAGGGTTCCGGCTACTACCGGGAATACACGGTCAAGACGCCGGGCAGCCCTGATCGCGGGGCGAGGCGGCTGGTGACCGGTGGCGGCAAGGAGCTGTACTACACCGAGGACCACTACAAGTCCTTCGTCGTCGTGGATCCCAGCCGATGAGCGCGGGCAAGGAAGCGGCGGACAAGGCGTTCGCCCGCGGCGCGTATCCGCATCTGATCGACGGCACGCGGACGGTCGACAAGGACACGACGCTCGACGCGATCGCGGAGGCGTTGTCGTTCCCCGATTACTTCGGGAAGAACCTCGACGCGCTCTACGACTGCCTCACCGACCTGTCGTGGCTCCCGGCCGGCGAGCACGTGCTGATCTGGTCCGGTTCCTCGGGCCTCAGGGAGCGCGATCCCAAGGCGTACCTGGCCGTCCGCAGCGTGCTGTCCGACGCGCAGCGGGCGCTGGGGCCCTCCGGTGACCGGAAGGACTCCCGGCGCCTCACTGTCGTCTTGCCGGATTAGGCCTCCGGGACCCAGTTCGGCTTGCGCTTCTGCGCGAACGCCGTGATGCCCTCCTGGCCTTCTTCGCTCGCGAAGAATCCGGCGGACAGCTTGTTCATGGCCTCGAAGCCTTCGGACGGCGTCGCCGGGCGAGGCTTGCTGAGCAGTTCCTTCGTCGCCGCGAGCGCCTTCGGCCCGCCGAGGGCGAGCGCCTTGACATAGCGGGCGACCTCGCCGTCGAGTTCGTCGGCGGTGACGGCGGAGTTCAGCAGGCCGATCTCGACGGCGCGCTTCGCGTCGAAGGTGTCACCGGTCAGGAAGAGCTCGTGCGCGGCGCGGGCGTTGAGCCGCGGCAGCACGGTGAGCGAGATGACGGCGGGGACGACGCCGATCCGCACCTCGGAGAAGGCGAAGGTCGCTTCGTGGACGGCCACGGCGATGTCGGTCGCGGCCACCATGCCGATCCCGCCCGCCCGCGCGGGGCCCGCCAGCTTCGCCACGACCGGTTTGGGGCTGGTCCACAGCTGCTCGAGGATCTTCGGGAACTCGTTGACGCCCTGGGCGCCCGCACCGGCGCCGCGGGCCTCCTTGAGATCCATGCCCGCGCAGAACACCGGACCGGTGTGGGTGAGCACGATGACCCGTACCGCGTCGTCCGCCTTCGCCTTGTCCAGCGATTCGCTCAGTTCACGCCGCAGCTGGGCGGAGAGCGCGTTGCGGTTGTGCGGGGAGTCCAGGGTGATCGTGGCGGTGCCGCCCACCACGTCGTAGTGCACCAGTTCGTCAGCCATGCCCCACCTTCGCACGGGCGAAGTCGGGCCGGGCAGTGGCCTGCGCCACCATCGGATGACGGTGGCGCAGGCACGGGTCAGCCGATCGTCGTCGTGGTGAAGGTCGGGCTCGGGTTCGGGAAACAGGCGGTCGGGGCGGAGACGTCGAAACCGGCGCTGACCACGGCGGTGAACGTCAGGCCCGGGTCGCTGTAGCTGGTCCCGCCCAGTTTCGTCTCGATGGTGCCGGACGAGCCCGCGGTCAGATGCGCGGTCACGGTCGGCAGTTCGAACGTCGAGCCGCCCGCGATCGGGCCGGGGAAGCTCAGCGTCGCGACGCTGCCGGAGACGGTGATCTTCGGCGGGGTCGAGCCGATGCCGGAGCCACCGGCGAGGTCGGCGCCCACCCAGGTCGAGTTCGCCGGGATCGGGATCTTCAGGGCGAAGTCCTTGATGTTCTTGACCTGGTAGCCGCTGACCTCGGCCGGGACGGTGTTCGGCGCCGGGTCGATGACGACGTCGAGGGCGGCGCCGGGAGCGACCGTGGCCGGAGCGGTGACGTCGGCGTCCTGGTTCAGCTTGAGGTACTTGTTGCCGACGAGCGGCGGCTTCGCCTCGCAGTCGAAGACGACGGTGGTCGCCGCGGAAGCCGGTGCGGCGAGCCCGGCGAACGGGACGAGCACGGCCGAGGCGCAGACCAGGGCACGGATGGCAGCCTTCATGTTCCACCTACCTGGGGGTTCGATGGGGAGAGAGGGAGCTGCGCAGCGTTTAGAGAGTTACCGGCAAGTTAAGTAACTCGTCAAGAAATCTCCGTTCCCATACGCGGGGCGTCACGGAAATGGGAACGGAACCCACCGAAAATCGGTATCAAGCGCCCGAACGGGACACGAAATTCTACTGGGCCGTTGAGTGATCAGGCGGCGAGCCGGGCGGCGGCGACGTCGTAGCGGTCCAGGACGAGCCCGGCGATCCGCGGATCCGGGCCCAGCGGCCCGGCGACGATCACCGACGGGTCGGCTTCGCGGGCCAGGCGCGCGATCCGGTCCGGCAGGAGCCCCGGCGCGAGGAACCAGCCCGCCACCGCGAGCCGCTGCGCGCCGTTGAGCCGCAACCGCGCGATGGCGGCGGGCACGTCCGGCTGCGCGGCGCTGGCGAAGGCGGGCGTCGCGAGCAATCCGCGACGCAGTTGCCAGCGGGTGGTGATCCCGGCGACCGCGTCGTTCGCCGCGACGTTCGACGAACCGACACCGGCCAGCAGGACACCCAGGCCGGGGTCGTCCAGGTCCACTCCCGCCTCGGCGAGCCGGTCCAGCGCGACCGTCTCGATGAGCGGGTCGATGCCCAGCACCCCGGAAACCCGCACGTCGAGGCCCGGGCAGTCCGCGGTCGCCTCGGCGACGAGCGCGGGCAGGTCGACCCGGGCGTGGTAGGCCACACCCAGCAGCAGGGGCACCACGACGACCTCGCGATGTCCCTCGGCGTAGAGGCCGCGCAGGGCGGCGGTGAGCAACGGCTCCGAGAGATCCAAAAAGGACTCACGGATGTCGAGTTCCGGCGCCAGCCCACGGGTGACGCCGAGCAGGGCGCGGATGGTCGCGGCGGACCGCGGATCGCGGCTGCCGTGGGCGACGGCGAGGAGCGGTGGGGTCATGCGAACCTTTCGCCGACGAGTCCGGCCGCCAGTGTATCGCCGTCCTTCGGGTCGATGACCAGGAAAGCGCCCGTCCGCGGGCTGACGCCGTAGTCGTCGACGCCGATCTCCTCGGCCAGCCGGAGCGTGACCCGGCCGATGTCGTTGAGCTCCAACGTGCCCGGATCGTCCACACTGGACAACGTCTGCTCGTCGAACCGCGCGTGGAGTTCGCCGACGAGAGCCTGCACCGTCCGCGTCCCGTGCTTCACCAGCACCCGCGCGCCCGGTTTGAGCGCCTTGGCCGAGAGCCAGCACAGGGTCGCGGTGATCTCGTCGGTCACCGTCGGCTGCCGGTCCGCGGCGGCGATCAGGTCGCCCCGCGAGATGTCGACGTCGTCGGTGAGCAACAGTGTCACCGAAGTGCCGGCGCCGGCTTCGGCGAGCGGCCCGTCGGCGGTGTCGATGGCTTCCACCCGGCTGCGGATCCCTTGCGGCAGCACGACGATCTCATCGCCCGGCCGGACGGTACCAGCCGCGATCTGCCCCGCGTAGCCGCGGTAGTCGGGGTGGTCGGCCGTGCGCGGCCGGATCACGTACTGCACCGGGAACCGGAACGCCGAATCGTGCGGATCCGGCGCCACGGGCACCGTTTCCAGGTGCTCCAGCAGCGTCGGGCCGGAATACCAGGGAGTCTTGTCCGACTTCTCCGCCACGTTGTCGCCCACCAGCGCCGAAACTGGCACCGCGAGCACGGAACCCCGCTCGTAGCCCAGCGAAGCGGCGTGCTCGGCGAACTCCTCGGCGATCACGGTGAACGTCGCTTCGTCGTAGCCGACGAGGTCGATCTTGTTCACCGCCAGCACCAGGTTCGGAACGCCGAGCAGCGCGAGCACCGCGGCGTGACGACGGGTCTGCTCGATGACGCCCTTGCGCGCGTCGACCAGCAGGACGGCCAGCTGCGCGGTGGACGCCCCGGTCACCGTGTTCCGCGTGTACTGCACGTGGCCCGGTGTGTCCGCGAGCACGAAACTCCGCTTCGGAGTCGCGAAGTACCGGTACGCCACGTCGATCGTGATGCCCTGCTCGCGTTCCGAGCGCAGGCCGTCCACGAGCAGGGAGAGGTCCGGAGTGGACAGTCCTTTGTCGACACTGGCGCGGGTGACCGCGTCCAGCTGGTCGGCGAGGACGGATTTGGTGTCGTACAGGAGCCGCCCGACCAGGGTCGACTTCCCGTCGTCCACACTGCCCGCGGTCGCGAGCCTGAGGAGGCTGGACATCAGAAGTACCCTTCCCGCTTGCGGTCTTCCATCGCCGCCTCCGACATCCGGTCGTCGGCGCGGGTGGCGCCGCGTTCGGTGAGCCGGGAGGCCGAGACCTCGGCGATGACCTCGTCCACCGTGGCGGCGGTCGATTCGATGGCGCCCGTGCACGAACCGTCGCCGACGGTCCGGTAGCGCACGGTCAGTTCCTTGACGACCTCGTCCGGCCTCGGCCCGCCCCACGGGCCTTCGGCCAGCCACATGCCGTCGCGCTGGTAGACCTCGCGCCGGTGCGCGTAGTAGATCGACGGCAGCTCGACCTTCTCCCGCGCGATGTAGTTCCAGACGTCGGCCTCGGTCCAGTTGGACAGCGGGAAGACGCGGACCTGCTCGCCGGGGCGGTGCCTGCCGTTGTAGAGGTTCCACAGCTCGGGACGCTGCCGTCGCGGTTCCCACTGGCCGAAAGCGTTGCGCAGACTGAAGATCCGCTCCTTGGCGCGAGCGCGCTCCTCGTCGCGGCGTCCGCCGCCGAAGACCGCGTCGAACTTGTTTTCGGCGATCGTGTCGAGCAGCGGCGTGGTCTGCAGCGGGTTGCGCATGCCGTCGGCGCGCTCTTCGAGCCTGCCGTCGTCGATCCAGTCCTGGACCTTCGCCACGACCAGCCGCAGCCCGTGCTGCTCGACGACGCGGTCGCGGAAGTCGATGACCTCGTCGAAGTTGTGCCCGGTGTCCACGTGCAGCAACGGGAACGGCACCGGAGCGGGCCAGAACGCCTTGATCGCCAGGTGCAGCAGGAGCGTCGAGTCCTTGCCACCGGAGAACAGGATCACCGGCCGGTCGAACTCGCCCGCCACCTCGCGGAAGATGTGGATGGCCTCGGATTCCAAGGCCGCCAGGTTGTCCTGTGCCGCGGCGGCGACTGGTTCGAGCGTGGTCATGTCGTCCCTTCTCACCCGTGCAAACCGCACTCGGTCTTGCCCTGCCCGGCCCACCGGCCGCTGCGCGGGTCCTGGCCCGGAGCGACCTTTGCCGTGCACGGCGCGCAGCCGATCGACAGATAACCGATGGACACCAACGGGTTCTCGAGGATCCCGTGCTCGTCGATGTAGTCCCTGAACTCGTCGTCGGACCACGGTGCGATCGGGTTGATCTTCACCAGCCCGTTGCGGTCGTCCCAGGTGACGATCGGGGTGTTCGCGCGGGTCGGCGCGTCGACGCGGCGGACGCCGGTCACCCACGCCGAGTACTTCGCGAGCGTGTTCCGCAGCGGCACGACCTTGCGCAGGTGACAGCACTGGTTCGGGTCGCGTTCGTGCAGCTTCGGGCCGTACTCGGCGTCTTGTTCGGCGACGCTCTGTTCGGCCTCGGCGTTGACGATCCGCACCCCGGGGTACACCGCCTGCACGGCGTCACGGGTGCCGATGGTCTCGGGGAAGTGGTAGCCGGTCTGCAGGAACAACACGTCGACGTCGGGTTTGACCTGGGTGGCCAGATCGATGAGGACGGCGTCCTGCATGTTCGACGCGACGATGAAGTCGTCGCCGAAAGTCTCCGCGGTCCAGCGCAGGGCTTCGGTCGCGGTCGCCTCCGCGAGCTCCTTCGAGGCCCGTTCGGCGAGGGTCTTGTAGTCGGCAGTGGCGGTCATCCTTGCGACACCTCCGGAAAGGACAGTCCGAGGAACTTCACGGTGAAGACCCTGCGGCAGCCCGAGCACAGCCACGAGCCGCCCTCTTCCGGCCGCAGGTCTTCATCGCCACAGAAAGGGCAGTAGTACGGGGTCGCGCGCTCCGTCATTGCAAGACGCCCTCGTCGGCCCGCAGGACCCACTGGGCGAACCGCTCGCCGGGTTCGCGGCCGGCGATGTACGCCCGCACGACCCGCTCGACGTACGCGGTCAGCTCGGACGCGGTCACCTTGTGCCCGCGCAGTTTCCGGCCGAATCCGGCGTCCAGGCCGAGCCCGCCGCCGAGGTGCACCTGGAAGCCTTCGACCTGCTTGCCGTCCTCGTCGGTGACGATCTGGCCCTTGAGTCCGATGTCGGCGGTCTGGACGCGGGCGCAGGAGTTGGGGCAGCCGTTGAGGTGCACGGTCACCGGGTTCTCGATCTCGGCCTGGATGTCGGCGAGACGCTTTTCCAGTTCGGTGACCAGTTCGATCGCGCGGGCCTTGGTCTCGACGATGGCGAGTTTGCAGAACTCCAGGCCGGTGCAGGCCATGATCCCGCGGCGCCACGGCGAAGGCTCGGTCTCCAAGCCGAGTTCGGACAGCTCGCTCTTCAGCCCGTTCACCTCGGCCTCGGGGACGTCGAGGACCACGAGCTTCTGGTGCGGAGTCAGGCGGACGCGGTTCGACCCGGCCCGCTCGGCGGCCTTGGCGACCGCCAGCAGGGTGGACCCGGAGACCCGGCCCGCGACCGGCGCGGCACCGACGTAGAACTTCCCGTCGATCTGCGGGTGCACGCCGACATGGTCGATCTGGCCGGCGGGCACCTCGGGCGCCGGGCCGTCGGTCAGCTTGCGCTTGAGGTACTCGTCTTCCAGCACCTGGCGGAACTTCGCGGCGCCCCAGTCCTTGACCAGGAACTTGATCCGGGCGCGGGCGCGGAGCCGCCGGTAGCCGTAGTCGCGGAAGACGCTGATCACGCCTTCCCACACGTCGGGGACCTCGTCGAGGGAGACCCAGGCGCCCAGCCGCTGCCCGATCATCGGGTTGGTGGACAGGCCGCCGCCGACCCAGACGTCGAAGCCGGGGCCGTGTTCGGGGTGGTTCACACCGACGAAGGCGACGTCGTTGATCTCGTGCGCGACGTCCTGCTGCCCGGAGACCGCGGTCTTGAACTTGCGCGGCAGGTTCGAGTAGCGCGGGTCGCCGATGTAGCGGCGTTTGATCTCGTCGATCGCGGGGGTGCCGTCGATGATCTCGTCGGCGGCGATACCCGCGACGGGGGAGCCGAGGATGACGCGCGGGCTGTCGCCGCACGCCTCCAGCGTGGTCATCCCGGCCTTTTCGAGCTTGGCCCAGATCGTCGGGACGTCCTCGATCTGGATCCAGTGGTACTGGATGTTCTGACGGTCGGTGATGTCGGCGGTGTCGCGCGCGTGGGTCTGCGAGATCTCGGCGAGCACGGCCAGCTGGCCGGTGGTCAGCGCGCCGCCGTCGATCCGCACCCGCAGCATGAAGTAGCGGTCGTCGAGCTCTTCGGGTTCCAGCGTCGCGGTGCGGCCGCCGTCGATCCCCGGCTTGCGCTGGGTGTAGAGACCGAACCAGCGGAACCGGCCGCGGAGATCGCCAGGGTCGATCGAGTCGAAGCCGCCGCGGGCGTAGATGTTCTCGATCCGCGCGCGGACGTTGAGCGGGTTGTCGTCCTTTTTGGACCGCTCGTTGGGGTTCAGGGGTTCGCGATACCCCAGCGCCCACTGTCCCTCGCCCCGTTTCTGTTTCACCCGGGGCGTGCGGGCAGGGGTCTCGCGCGTGGGCGACGACATGGGAGTCCTCCGGCAGATCGTGGTGGTGGCGGGGAGTCAGCGGTTCGTCGCACAGAGCGCGCTCGCCACACGACGGAGGTCCACGTGGCGGCGTGCCACGAGGGTGATTCCGGCGCGGGTCATTGATTCAGCGTGCCACGCGCCCACTATGTGGTCCAGGCCGGTCCGAATACTGGGAACACCGTCCGGATTCGGCTGTTTTTGCTGGTCAAGGGCCTGGATGGAAGGTCAAGTCCGGGTTCGCCGCCGGCCATTGTGACGCAGAACGCGCGCTCTTCACGACGGCAGGACGCGGTCCACGATGATCCGGATGACCTCTTCGTCGGTGACGTCCGCGAGCACCTCCGGCAGGGTCAGCCGTTCGACGGTGAGCCCGGTCAGCGCGAGGTACATCAGCAGTACTTCGGCGCGCCCGCCCGGCATCCCCGCCGCGATGTGCCAGTCGACGCTCATGTCGATGCCCTCGCGGATGGTCTTGGTCAGCGCGGCCGAGAGGTCCGGGCGGCGGGTCGCTTCGAGCCGGAGTTCGAGCAGGGCGAGGTAGGGCTCGCGGTGGGCGGTCAGGCGCCCCATGAGCTCGCCGAGCAGGACGCCGACCCGGTCGTGGGACGGCGATTCCGCCTGCGGGTTCGCCATCACCTCGGCCGGGGCCGACAGCCGTTCCTGCACGCGGACGCCCACCTCGCCGAGCAGCTGGTCCCGGTTGCGGAAGTAGTTCGACGTCGTTCCCGGCGGGACGTCCGCTTCGACGTCCACGGCGCGGTAGGTGAGCCCGCGGGCGCCCTCGCGGGCGAGGACGGTGATGGCGGCGTCGGTCAGCGCGGTCCGGCGCTCCGGGTTCTGTCGCATCGGAACATTCTCCTTGCCTCGGTCAAACCACTATGCCTATAGTACTACGCATCAAGTGGTTAAGGACTGGGAGGAAACACCAGATGCAACTCAGCGGTTTCGGTGCCTGTGTGCTCGTCGACGACATCGCCGAGACCACCGCCTGGTGGAAGCGGCACATGCAGCTGACGGTGACGATCGAGCTCGACTGGTTCTCCAGCCTCAACGTCGGCGTCCCCGGCTATGAGATGAGCTTCGCCAAGCGTGGTCACAAGGCCACGCCGGAGCCGTGGCGGGCGCAGGAAGCGGCCGGTTCCATGGTCGGCTTCATGGTCGACGACGCGGCGGCCGAGTACGAGCGGCTGCGCGAGGAGGGGGTCAAGATCGTCACCGAACTCGTGGACGAGGAGTTCGGCCAGCGGCACTTCTACATCGAGGACCTGAACGGCTTCCTGATCGACATCATCGAGGTGATCCCGCCGTCGCCGGAATGGCTGGCCGCGAACGGGTTGGCCTAGTACCGCTTCGGGTGAGTGAGGCCGCGCGGGGCCGCCGACGGCGCTAGCTTCGATCTCCGATCCACAAAGGACGGAGGAGTTGCGCATGCGCCGATGGGTGGTCGCCGCGATGGTGCTGGCGTCCCTGCTGATCCCGGGTACCGCTTCCGGGGCGCAGCAGGGGTGCAGGCTGATCTCGCCTGACGAGGGGGCTGTGCTGCACAAGGGCGACTCGTACCGGTTCGAGGCGGTCGGCTGTTCGCCGGGCGTCCGGGGGCATGTGGCCCATACGGTGCTGGTCGAGGTCGCCATGAGCCGCCACGCCGTCACGGACCGCTACGGCGACTGGTCGGTCGACCACGTGGTCAACGACTACTCGCTGAGCATGGAGACGCTCGTCTGGGTGCGGTTCGAGGACGGCACCCGCTCCACGTCGGTCAAGGTGCGCATCGCCGACCGATGACGCGTTCCGTGAAGGCCTCTTTCCCCGGGGAAGGAGGCCTTCACGGCGTGGGGGACACTGGGGTGTGCCCGCGTTGCTGCCCGAAACCACCACGCCCGTCGAGTCCGCGCTCCCCGAGAGCGCGCTGGAAGGGCTCGGCACGCGACCGTTCGGTGTCTACGTGCACGTCCCCTTCTGCGCGACCCGCTGCGGCTACTGCGACTTCAACACCTACACCGCCGGCGAACTGGACAGCGGTTCGTCGCCGCAGTCCTGGCTCGAAGGCCTCAAGCGCGAGTTCGACCTCGCCGCGCGCGTGCTGGGGAAGCCGCCCGCGGTCGACACCGTCTTCGTCGGCGGCGGCACCCCGTCCTTGCTCGGCGCGGACGGGCTCCGAAGCGTTCTCGACGCAGTTCGTGACACCTTCGGTCTCGCGCCGGACGCCGAGGTGACGACCGAGTCCAACCCGGAGTCCACCTCGCCCGAGTTCTTCGCGGGTATCCGCGACGCCGGATTCAACCGGATCTCGCTCGGGATGCAGTCGGCCGCGCAGCACGTGCTGAAGATCCTCGACCGCGTGCACACCCCGGGCCGTCCGGTCGCGGCCGCCGAAGAAGCCCGCGCCGCGGGGTTCGAACACGTCAACCTCGACGTCATCTACGGCACGCCGGGGGAGCGGACCGAAGACCTCCAGGCTTCGCTGGACGCGGTGCTCGCCGCGGGTGTCGACCACGTCTCGGCGTACGCGCTGATCGTCGAAGAGGGCACCGCCCTCGCCCGCCGCATCCGCCGCGGCGAGCTGCCCGCGCCGGACGACGACGTGCTGGCCGCCGACTACGAGATGATCGACCGCGTCCTCGCCTCGGCGGGGCTGCGCTGGTACGAGGTGTCCAACTGGGCGACCTCGGAGGAAGCCCGCTGCCGGCACAACATCGGCTACTGGCGCGGCGGCGACTGGTGGGGCGCCGGTCCCGGTGCGCACAGCCACGTCGGCGGCGTGCGCTGGTGGAACGTGAAGCACCCGGCTCGCTACGCCGCGTCCCTCGCCGCCGGAGAGTCACCGGCCGCGGGCCGTGAACTGCTGACCGACGAAGACCGGCATCTGGAACGCGTGATGCTGGAACTCCGGCTGTCCGAAGGGCTTCCGCTCGACGCCCTCGACGACGACGGCCGGGCCGAAGCCCGCGCCGCCGCCGCCGAAGGACTGCTGGATCAGTCCGCTTTGGACGGTCAGGGCCGGGCGGTGCTGACCGATCGGGGGCGGTTGCTGGCCGACGGCCTGGTGCGGCGGCTCACGTGAACGGAGGTGTTGCGAAAGCCACTTTCGCAACGTTGAAGGTTGTGAAAGTGGCTTTCGCAACTTCCTTGACCGACATGGCGGCCCGGGTGACGAAGGCGTCGCGAAAGCCACTTTCGAGACATCCAACGTCCTGAAAGTGGCTTTCGCGACATGCGCCGGCATAACGGGGCCGACGGGCCAAGCCACGACTGACCTATGCCTCGCGCGAGGTCGAAGCGAGACCCAGTGCCCGGTCGACCCACCGGCCCACCGGCAGCGCGACCACGACCGCCGCCAGCACCAGATGCACCAGCATGAACATCACCGCGACCGGAACGCTCGGCGGCCCGCCGAGGAACACGATCATGTGCGAAGCCCACTTCAGCTCGGTCGGCTTCGTCCCGGCCGCCCAGACGTCGTTGAGCGCCCAGAACGTCAGGTCGTTCGCGCCCGAGATCACCACGAGGATCGCCGCGACCCCGGTCTTGAGCACGTTCGCCGTCCGGCCACCGCCCAGCCGGTACGCCATCAGCCCGAACAGGACGATGAACGTCACGATGAACAGTTCGAACTGGTACACCGGCTGGAAGGCGTTCTCGTCGGTGGCGGCGTTCCTGGCGAACGCCTGGATCCGCATGATCAGCTCGGTGTCCAAATAGGACATGTAGACGAACACCGCGAGCACGATCAGCGCCGGACCCCATTTGCTTCGCGGGAAGAGCGCCACCGTGGCGACCGCGAACACGAACGGGCACAGCTTGAACGCCCAGTCGACGACGTTGTCCAGCGTCTGGTCCGGCGGCAGGATCACCATGATCAGCAGCGTGGTCACCACGGCCGGGACGGCGGGCACCAGCCACAACCATTTCCGCCGCCGGTAGAGCGCGGGAACCCAGCCGTCGGTCTCGGGCAGTGTCGCGGTCACAGGTCGTCCTTCTCTGCCCAGAACGGCCCGAGGGCGAGGGCGTCGACGTCGGTCTTCAGGTAGCAGGCCACCGCGTCGGCCGGGCTGGCGACGATCGGTTCGTTGTTGTCGTTGAACGAGGTGTTGACCACCATCGGCACGCCGGTGAGCTTCTCGAACTCGCTGATCATCCGGTAGTACAGCGGGTTGTCGGATTCGGTCACCGTCTGCACTCGGGCGGTGCCGTCGACGTGCGTGATGGCCGGGACCTCGTCGCGTTTGTCCGGCAGGACGTCGAACACCAGCAGCATGACCGGCGACGGGTAGTCGCTGACGAACCAGTCGCCCGCGCGTTCCGCCAGGCACGACGGCGCGAACGGCCGGAAGGCCTCGCGGTGCTTGACCTTCTCGTTCATCCGCGTCTTCGAGTCGGGGTCGCGCGGGTCGGCCACCAGGGAGCGGTTGCCGAGCGCACGCGGCCCGCATTCCATCCGGCCCTGCACCCAGCCGATGATCTTGCCTTCGGAGATCTTCTTCGCGGTGTGCGCGGCGATGTCGTCGACCTTGGTGTAGCGGACCCCGGCGTCCTGCAGCGCCAGTTCCATCTCCGCCTCGGTGTAGTCGGGGCCGGTGTAGGTGTAGCCGTCGCGGGGACGCGGCTTGCCGTACTTGCCGACCGACACCTCCAGCGCCGAGCCGAGCGCGCAGCCGTCGTCGGCGGCGGCGGGCTGGGCGAAGAAGTCCTCGAACGGGGTCTCCAGCAGGATCCGCCCGTTCATCACGCTGTTCAGCGCGACACCGCCGGCGACGCACAGCCGCCGCGATCCGGTTTCCCGCTGCAGCCAGCGCGCGATGTGCAGCCCGGCTTCCTCCAGGGTGACCTGCAACGCGTAGGCGACGTCGCAGTAGTGCTGCGGCACCGGGTTCTCCGCGGTGACCCTGGTCTTGGGCCGTGCCGGGCCGAACAGGTCGGTGAACTTCTTCGACATCACGTGCTTGCCGGTGCGGTGGTGGCCGAAGAAGCTCAGGTCGAGCTCGTAACCGCCGTCGTCGTCGAGGTGGATCAGCTGCTTGAACGCGTCGACGTAGGTGTCGTTGCCCAGCGGCGCCAGGCCCATGATCTTGCCTTCGTCACGGGTGGGGTAGAAGCCCAGATAGCCGGTGACGCCGGCGTACATCGCGCCCAGCGAGTGCGGGAACTTGATCCGCCGGATGTCGATGATCCGGTTTCCCTTGCCGTGGCCCAGATAGGTCGCGGTGCCGTCGCTGCCGATCCCGTCGAAGGTGAGCACCGCCGACTCTTCCCACGGCGAGATGAAGTACCCGCTGGCGGCGTGCGCCTTGTGGTGGTCGACCAGATGCGTCTTGAACTTCGTCGGGCCGGTCCAGCCCACGGCCTCCTTCACGTCGCGTTCGAGGGTGAAGGACCGCTTGATGTGCGCGAGCACCGCGCCGCCGACGTGGTAGTCGTCGACGCCTTTGCCGCCGCCGGTCTTGAACGTCTCCACCATTCCCGCCGAGGAGCCGCCCTCATCGCCGTTCTGGTTGCGGAATACCTCCAGCGTCGCGGGGAAGTACTTCGCGAACACCTTCGCCGCGTGGATGCCTTCGCGCCAGCGCTGCCAGTAATAGGCGACATGGTCGACGTCGGCGAGGGTGATCCCGCCGCGCTCCAGGCAGAACTTGATCGCCTCCGCGGGGAAGTCCCCGTCGTGCTTCTTCCGGGTGAAGCGTTCTTCTTCGGCGAACGCGATGATCTCACCGTCGCGCACGAGCGCGGCCGCCGAGTCGTGGACCCTGCTGATTCCCAGTACGTACATTTCCTTCTCCAGTGCGACGTTCAGAGTTCGGGGTGGTGGCGGCGCAGCAGCCGCCGGAGGACGATCGCCCGCGCGCCGATCGCGAAGACGAGTGCGGCGAACCCGCCGACCGGCCCCATCGCCGGGACGAGCGCGACGGCGGCCAGTGGGGTGGTGACCAGACCGGCGATCGACGCCGACGCGGTGAGCGTGAGGACCTTGCTGTTGGTGTTCTCGATCAGGAAGCCCGCGTAGAGCTGGATGGCGAACAACACCGTCTCGACCAGGACGAAGACACCGAGGACCACGTACGCGCCGACGGCGTCTTCAGCGGTCAGCACCGCGCGGGCCGCCGGGACCACGAGGGCGATGCCCACGAGGAGGAGAAAGGCGAGCGAGCCCCGCTCGACCAGCTTCAGCAGTTCGACCGCGCGGGCCCTCCCCGCCGCCGCACCGCTTCCTCGTAGTCGCGCGGAAATCGACGGCTGGTGCACCCGGAGCTGGTAGAACAGCAGCGAGCAGAACGCGCTGCTCGCCAGCAGGGCGACGTAGAACGGTCCACTGTCGACGGTCCGGCCCGCCAGCGCCAGCACCCCGAACACCGTCGACGTCGCGAGGACGTCCAGCACCTCGGTCATCCCGAGCAGCACGGTGGTCCGGCCGAACGCGGGCAGGAGCCGATGTCCCGCGATCCTCTGGACGCGCAGCCACTTCCTCGGCAGCAGTGCCGCGGAGAAGCCGAGGATGAGCAGGATCCCGCCGAGCAGCAGACCGAGGTGCGTCAACGGCGGCCAGCGGACGAACCAGGTGCCCACCGTCACGGCGCCGACCACCAGGGCGCCCGCGGTGAACGCCAGAGCGTCCAAAGTGGACCTGCCGGTGAAGCGGTGCAGGCCGGAGACCGTCATCAGCAGGCCGCCGGAGATCGACCAGCCCGCGGACGTCAGGTACAGCGCGGCGTCCGAGTCCGGCGCGACGATCAGCGCGACCGCCATCGCCGCCAGGACCACCAGTACCGGGACGACGGCGACGCGAACGGCCAGCGCCGCGACCGCGTCCCGCGTCATCCGCAGCCTTGGCAGGCATTTCAACGCCGACTTCTCCGCCGCGGACGGCACGAAGTGGAGCCAGGTCATCAGCCCGAGCGCGGTGGCGAACCGGCCGTAGTCGTGCGCGCCCCACGCGGTGATCAGCACCAGGCCCATCGCCTGGATGGCCAGCCGGAAGACACCGCGCCCGGCGAGGAGCCGGAGCACCATCGACGGCTTCGGCGCCGCGATCGACGCGGTGCCGTCACCGGTGAGCGAGGTTCCGGTCAAGGGAGCGGTACCGCCATCCCCTGCTCGTCGAGCAGGAACTTCAGCGTGCCGCGCAACTCGTCCTCCGCCGCGAGCACCTCGGGCACGGTCGGCGCCGAAAGCACCGCATAGCCCATCTTGTAGCCGGCCTGCTCGTACGGTTTGACGTAGGAGTCCTGTTCCGCGAACAGTTCCAGGTTGTGCACCGCGGGCATCGCGCGGACCTCGTCTGCGCCTTCGATGCGCACGATCCGGCCCCCGCGGTCGGAGGCGAGGATGTGGATGAGCGTCGGTCGCGGGTCGCGCGGCGAGAGCACGACCTCGTCGCCGGTCGCGGCGGCGATCCCCGCGGCGATCAGGTCGACGCCGGTGCTGTGTTCGATCGCCTCGGCGAGGCCGTTCCCGCCCATCCGGGCGCCCATCTCGATCAGGTAGAACTTCCCGTCACGGCCCAATACCGCGTCGAGCGTGAGCGGCCCGGTGCGGTAGCCGAGTTCGGCGCACAACGCGGCCAGCATCACCGGCAGCGCGCGGTCCACCACCGGCGGCAGCCCGGCGGGCAGCAGATGGGACGCCGTTACGAAGAACGGCGGCGGGGTCAGCGTCCGGCGGGTGACCGCGTGGAACACGATCCGGCCGTCGACCACGAGCGCTTCGATCGTGTAGTGCGAGCCGTCGAGGTGTTCCTCCACGACGAGCTTGCCCGACGGTGAGAACGCGAGAGAGTCGGCGAAAGCGGTGGTCAGGCCGCCGGGGCTGGCGCACGAGACGACACCGCGGCTCCCGGAGGAGTCGACCGGTTTCACCAGCGTGGGAAACCGCAGCTGCTGCGCGGCGAGCGCGAGATCCGGTCCCGGCTTCCCGCCGACACTGCGGTAGGTCGGCAGGCGCAGCCGGTCACAGAGTTCCCGGAAGACCGACTTGTCGACCGAAGCGGCGACGGCGGCCTCGGGCAGCGGGTCCGGCAGACCCCAGTGCCGGGTGAGCCAGGCGAGCGCGGGCAGCCCGACGTCGCTGGCGGGACAGAGCACCCCGGCGATGTCGTCCCGTCCCTCGAGTGCCGCCGCGATCTGCTCCGGCGCGCGGACGCTGACCTGGACGAACTCGTCGGCCAGCGCCACGGCGGGCGCGCTCGCGCGGACGTCCACGCAGATCGTGCGGAAACCGAGTTCCCGCGCCCGGTGGTACGTGCTGACCGAACCGTCGGCACCGCCCAGGATCACCAGGCTCCGCGCGGCCGCCGTGTCTTCGGTTTTCTTCACTCCCGCTTGCCTTTCCCCAGGATGGATCTCGGCCATGGCCGAGGCGTAGAGCCGGTCGTCCTCGTCGACCGGGAAGTTGGCCTCCCTGATGTAGAACTGCCGTGGCCGCGGCTGTCCCGCGCCGACCACGACCAGGTAGCGGACGGTCAGCGCGAGCACCGCGAGCAGCACGGAGAACAGGACGAACGTCAGCGCCGAAGCGGCGGTCAAGCCGAGCAGCCCGGTGGCGGCGGCGATCCCGGCGAGTACCGAGATCCCGGCGGTCAGCATCGCCGTGCTCGAAGCCACCGTCGTCAGCCGCCGGGTGAAGCCGACGAACAGCTCGATGGCGTGCGAGGAAAGGAAACCGAAGCCCACCTTGGACTCGCCGCGTTCACGGGCCCGGTGAGCCACCTGGACCGTGGTGTAGCGGCTGGTCAGCCTCGGCACGGTGGCGAGGAAGTACGGGGTACCCAGCCGGAGATCGACGATCTTGCGCGCGAGTTCCGTGCGCACCAGGCGGAACGCCGTCGCACCGGGCGGGATCTCGATGCGCAGCACACGACGGCCGAGGAAATGGAAGGCGGCGGTTCCCCACTGTCTTGGTAAGGGATCTTGCCTATTGGTGCGGACACCGAAAACGGCGTCGTGGCCCTCTTCGGCCGCGTTGATCAATTTCCCCGCTTCGGAGGCCGGGAACTGCTGGTCGGCGTCGATGTGCAGTAGCCACGGTTTTCCCGCGTACCGATAACCGGCGGAAAAGGCCGCCTCGAAGCCGAAGTTCCTGGTGAAGGACACGTACCGCACCCGGGGGTCGGTGTGCGCGAGCGCCCGGATGACGTCCAGTGTCCCGTCGGTGCTCCCATCGTCCACATAGAGCAGTTCGAGTGGGAGATTTCCCAACTCGGCGACGATCTCCCGGTAGGAGGGCTCGACGTTGTCGACTTCGTTGAAGCACGGGACGACCACGGTGAGTCCACTCCGCGTGGGTCCGGGTATCGACCAGCTCATCTGGCGAATCCCCGCGGTGTGTGCGCTATCGTGTTCGTGGCGTCACTCGTCGTGATTTCACGGTTCATGAGTCCCCTTGCCCCAGGTGCCGGCAGGTCGTGCCGGTTCGAAAGTTCCCGTGTTATAGGCAGACTTGCTTTGTTCCCGCCAGCACATACCGAAAGTTCGTCCTTTCAGCTCAGTCGAAAAGATGGGAAGTCGGGCGAAAACCGGATGAACCTGGCGCGGGGTATTCCCAAACCGGCATCGATGACGCAAGCTTGCGCGCCATGTGGACAGTGGGGGTGAGTGCCGCCTGGCGTGCCGCCTACCGGCGGTCCGTGCGGTCGGCCTTCGCGACGGTGCCGTTCTACCGGGAGCGCTGGGCACTCGACGGCAGAACGGATCCCGTGCTGGTGCCCGGTCGCACCGGAACGGACGGCGGCGCGGCGCCGCTGGCCGAGGCCGTGCACAAGATCGTCGACCTGGTGCCGCTCGCCGGTGGCACACAACGGATCGACCCGAGCCGAGGCCTGGGGCCCGTGCTGCGTAAGGCACGTTCGGTGACGGGGGACGCACTGGTCGTCGTGCTCGGTGGGGACGAGGTGCGGGCGCCGGTGGACCTGCCGCGGGGAGTTCGTTGCTGCGTGGTGGATCCCGACGTACCGGCGCCGAGTGTCCTGGCGGAACTGTCGGCCGAGCTCCGCCGTGGTCGCCGCGTGCTCGCGATCGGTGACGACAAGCAGCTCGCCGTGTTCGCGGCGGCACTGCCCGAGGACCGTGCGTACCGGGTCGAATCCGTACCGCGACGAGAACTGGACACAATGGACTCCGGACCGTACGGGGTGCTCCACGATCCGGCCCTGGGCTACCTGGGCGCGATCAAGGCATGCGGCCGGTGGCACCTGGACTGGCCTCGCGTCTACGCGCGCCCGACGACGGGCGGTCTCGCCTTCACGCTGCTGCGTCAGGATTCCCCGCGGTTCGTGGACGTGCTCCCGGCGGGTGGTGTCCGTGGTGAGATCGCGCCTTGCCCGCGACACGGGACACCGGTCGTGCACACGTGACGGGAACGAAGATGGCGGCACGGAGCACCACGTTCGACGTCGAGGTGCTCGATCCGAGAAGCGCGGCCGAACCCGAAGGCTGGAGTGGTTTCCTGCGGCGGGCGCGGTTGTGGCCGGTGTGGGAGTACGACGTCCTGCGCCGGGAAGCCTGGATGGCGAAGAACCCCGCGGTGCTCGCGGTGCTCCGCCGGAACGGGACGATCGTCGGCGCGTTCACCGTGATGGTGTGCCGGAGCTGGCGGGCGGGCGACTTCGCGCCGCTGTCCGTACTGGGTGGCAGGTTCCGCCCGCGCTGGGCGGAGGCCTACCTCTGGCAGCTCAGCGGGTATCCCGCCGGGGTGCTCGACGAACGGCTGGACGACACCGAGCGGCGGGAAGTGGTGCGCCGGTTCGAGCGGGCACTGTGCGCCCACCTCGGCCCGGGGCTGCTGGGCTTGATCTATCGCGCCATGAACCCGGAACTCCTCCCGGCGCTGGACGGCCGCGGCCGGATGTCCCGCGAGATCGACCCGGCCGCCGTCCTGACCAACGAGTACTCCACTGTGGACGAATGGGAACGGTCGCTCGACGACGAGATCCGGAAGACGCTGTACGACCTGCGTGAAGATGGGGACCTGCGCACCGAGGCGGCGACGGCGCGCCGGGACCTGGACTGCCACGAACTCGCCGTGCTGCTGAACGCCCACCGGTCCCGGCAGGACGACCGCGCCTGGGCCGGAGGACAGCGGTCGCGGTTCGGCGGGCTGCACATGGACACCCGGAGCCCGATCGCACCGTCCTATCTGGACGCGCTCGTGCGTCGTCCGGACGTCGTCACCCGTACCTACCGCGACGGATCCGGGCGGCTGCTGGGATTCGGCACGGTGTTCGACGCCGACGACGGCTGTGCGCTGCATCAGTGGGCCGCGCTGCCGAGCGCGGGCGGCGGACGGAAAGGGCTCTATGTCGACTTCTACGCCAGGGCGGTGGAGCACATGATCACGCATCGACGCCCCGAATTGACCGCCGGCCGGGCGATGCTGGAGAACAAGACCGCGCTCGGCTTCGGCACCAGGCCCCTGGTGTCGGTCGCCGTGCCGAGACCGGTGCTGGGCCGATGAGCTGGGAAGTGCGGGTGCTCGACCCGCGGACCGACCCCGAACCCGAGGGCTGGGCGGGATTCCTCGCCGCACAGCAGGCGCCGGTGCCGTGGGACTACGGGTTGCTGCGGGTGGAGTCGCGTTTTTCCCGCAGCCCGAACGTGCTCACCGTGATCACCGACGGAGGCGAGATCGTCGCCGCGGTACTGGCGATGCTGTGCGCCCCGGTCTCGCCGGACCGCCCCGGTGCCGTGCGCGGCGTCGCGCGGCTCGGACCGCGCTGGGTCGAGGTGCAGCACGCGTGGCTTTCCGGATACCCGCCGTGGCTGTTCGCCGACGGTGTCGACGCCGCAGACCGGCGGGAGATCATGCGCCGGTTCGAGCGTGCCGTGTGCCGCTTCACCGGGCCGGGGTGCCTGGGCGTCCTCTACCGGACCGTCGAACCCGAGTCGCTCGACATGCTGACCGGACGGGGCAGGCCCGTGCGCGACACGATGCCGACGTCGGTGCTGGAGAACCGGTTCGTCGACGTCGACGGGTGGCTGGCGTCCCTGCGCCGGAGCAGGCGGCTGAGCCTGCGCAGCCAGTCGAAGAAGATCGCGGCCGACCCGGGAGTGATCGTCCGCACCGAGGCCGGGCGCACCGACCTCGACGCGCTGGAGCTGGCCACCATGCTGCGGGAGCACCGGGAACGGATGGGACCGGTGAAATTCGACTGGCGCGGTCCGGTCACCGCCGAATACCTCGGCGAACTCGTGCGCAGACCGGATGTGATCACCTCGACCTACCACGACGGCGAGGGCAGGCTGCTCGCGTTCACCAACGTGCTCGACCATCCCGTCGTGCCGCTGCACCAGCATTGGGCGGCGCTGGCCCCGGAAGAGGGGCGGCCGAAGCACCTCTACTTCGAGGCCGTCGTCCGGAATGTGCGCTACATGATCGAAGGCAACCGAAAGTCGCTGTCGATGGGGCGAGGACTGACCGATCTGAAGGCGACGCTCGGCTTCCAGCCGGTCCCGCTGCTCGGGGTCATCGTGCCGAGACCGGTGACGCGATGGTGATCGAAGTCCTGGATCCCCGCCGCGATCCGGAGCCCGCGTACTGGAAAGCGTTGCGGGCCAAGGCGGGTCTGCGTGCGGACTGGAGCTGGGAGGTGCTCACCACCCAGGCGTGGGCGGCGCGCACCGAGCAACCGGTCACGGTCCTGCTCGAAGCCGGTGAACCGCGGGGCGTGGTCAGCTCCGCCTGGGTCACCGGACTTACCCGGCGGCACCGGTTCGCCCGCCCGGTGGGACGAGGCCGGTTCGGCGGGCTCGACGTCCGCTCGCCCGGTTCGGGGGCGATGCCGGGCTGGTGGTTCGACGACGCGGCCGAGGACGGCGGCGTCGGCATGCTGCTGGACTCGTTCGTCCCGGCCATGCGCGCGGAACTCGGTTTCGGCCTGCGCGCACTGCTGGTGCGGCAGGTCGGCGAGTCCGGAGTGGACAGTGTCCGCGGCCGATTGAAGATGGTGCGCCGGACCGAGGACGTCGCCGTCCTCGACGTCACGCCGTTCTCGAGCCGGGACGACTGGATGCACTCGCTGGCCAGGAAACGCAAGCAGAACCTGCGCAAGATCTTCCGGACCTTCGACGCCGACCCGTCGGTCGACGTTCGCGTGCGTCCTGGTGCCGAGGCCGATCCGGTCGAAATCGCGGAACTGTTGCGGTACAACGAGACCAAGCACCACGACGTGCCGATCGTGCCGCTTCCGGCGTTCGTGGGCTACCTGGGCGCGCTGCTGCGGCAACCGGATGTGCACGTCATCGAGTACCGCGAGACGACCACGGGCCGGGCGCTCGCCGTCGCGACCCTGCTCGACCACCCGGCTTTGCCGATCGCCCGGCACTGGGCGGCGCTGCCGCCAGAACTCGGCGGGCGGCCCAATCTGTACTTCCACTTCTACGGTGAAACGGTGCGGTGGGCGGTGGAAGGCGGGCGGCCGCGGGTGGTGTTCGGGAAGAAGATGTCGGAGATAAAGACTTCGCTGGGGGCTCAGCTGGTGCCGCAGTACGCGGCCGCGGTGGCGCTGCTCTGAGCTCGGCCGGACGCCACGTGTGTCTGGACGGACGACGCGCTCGCCCCGGCCATGCGTCCCGAGAGGTTGCGAAAGCCACTTTCGCAACCTTCAACGTTGCGAAAGTGGCTTTCGCGACACGTCGCCAAGTCGGATCACGAGGCGGCGGAGGCCAACCCGCGCAAGAAGAGATCGATGGCGAACTCGAAGCGTTCCTGCGCGGTCTCCGCGGTGAAGTACTCACCCGAGGCCAGCAGGTTCGGGAAGGCGCCGGGCGGGAACGACGTCATGTACTCGACCATCCGCTTGCCGCGTTCCTCCTGTTCGGCCAGATCGATGTCGCCGTGCTGCCAGCCCGCGCCTTCGTACGCGAAAGCCTTGGCGTAGAGCCATAACGCGTCCGCGGCGAACAGGGCACGCTTGAGGTCGAGGCCGCCCGCGCGCAGCACCGCGAGCATCGCTTCGGCCTGTTGCAAGGCGTTCGCGCCGACCGGCACGGGAATGGCCCACGCGATCTTGGCGATCCCCGGGACCGACGTCAGCGCGCGCACGTTGTCGCGCAGCAGCTCTTTCGCCTGCTCGACCCAGCGTTCCGGATCCGGCTCCGGGAACGGGCCGAAGGCGAGGACGTGGTCGACCATCAGCTCGTGGAGCTCTTCCTTGTTCGCCACGTGGGCGTAGAGCGACGCCGGGCCGGTCTCCAGCGCCTGGGCCACGCGCCGCATGCTCACCGCCTCCAGTCCCTCGGCGGCGAGGAGGTCCAGTGCCGTCTTCACCACGAGCTCCTGGGACAGCACGGGTTTCTCGGCGCGACGCCGGGGCCTGCTCACTTCGTTCGCCTCCTGGTCCGGGGTTCGCCGGGAACTCTACTTGACGCGAACACCGTTCGCCTGTAGAACGGTGTTCGTCAAACGAACAGTGTTCGTTCAGGAGGAATCATGACCGATCGACAGACCGAAGTCCTCGCCGTGCTGGGCAGACTCGCCGACGCGTGGAACGACGGCGACGCGGCCGCGTACGCGTCGCTCTTCACCGAAGACGCCGACTACGTGACCTTCTTCGGGATGAACATGCCCGGGCGAGCGATGATCGAAAGCGCGCACCGGTCGCTGTTCGAGGGGCCGCTCAAGGGATCGAAACTCAGGGCGGGCGGCGAGGTGAAGGTGCGGTTCGTCCGGCCGGACGTCGCGATCGTCGTGTCCGGTGGTGGGTCGTCGCTGTCGAACGGCAAGCCGGAGCCGGGCCGCGAGTCGACGCTGACTTACGTCCTCGTGGAGGAGTCCGATGGCTGGCGCGTCGCGTCGTTCCAGAACACCCGGGTGAGCGATCCTTCGTGAAGCTCCTGGTCGAGGTGTCCGGCGTGGTCCCCGCGCCGGCGGCGGAAGTCTTCACCCGGCTTGCGGAGACGCTGCGGGCCCAGCCGTACAACCCCGGTTTCGAGCTGGACGCCGAGCGTCGTTTCCTCGCCCAGCAGGGTGGCTGGTGGTATCGCGGCGAGTACACCGTCGAGGAGGATCCGGCCGGTGCCCGGGTGACCCACCGGGTGTACAACGTCGCCACCTGGAGCCGGTGGGCGGTACCCCTGGCGAACCGGTTCTTCGCCGGATTCGCCGAAAGTGTCGGCGAGAGCTTTGATCGGATGATGGGAGACCTCGCCCGGCCCGACGGCGAAAGGCGTACGCTCGGTTAGGTTCACCTAACCAAGGAAAGGAAGTGTGCATGGCCGAGGCGCGGAGAGCGGTGTCGGGGATCCGGCTGCGGGTGCTGCGCACCGAGCGGATCACCCCGCACATGGTCCGGATCGTCGCCGGGGGCGAAGAGATCTCTTCGTTCCGGCCCAACGAATTCACCGACGCCTACGTCAAGGTGCACTTCCGGGTGCCGGGTGTCACCTATCCCGAACCGTTCGACCTGGCCCGTGTCCGCGAAGAGCTGCCGCGCGAGCAGTGGCCGCGGATGCGCTCGTACACCGTCCGGGCCTTCGACGCGAACCTCGGCGAGCTGGCGCTCGACTTCGTCCACCACGGTGACGAGGGCGTCGCCGGGCCGTGGGCCGCCGCCGCGAAGCCCGGCGACGAGCTGCTCGTCTCCGGTCCTGGCGGGGCGTACGCGCCGGGTGAGGAGGCCGACTGGCATCTGCTCGCCGGTGACGAGAGCGCTCTGCCCGCCATCGCCGCGTCACTGGAAGCGATGCCGGCGGGTGTTCCCGTGCACGCGTTCATCCTGGTGGAGGACGCGGCCGAAGAGCAGTCGCTCACCACCAAGGGCGACGCGCGGATCACCTGGCTGCACCGGAGCCGGGGCGACGACCTCGCGGCCGCCGTCCGCGCGCTCGACTGGCGCGAAGGTGTCGTGCAGGCGTTCGTCCACGGCGAGGCCGGGTTCGTCCGGGACCTCCGGCGCCATCTGCTGGACGACCGGGGTATGCGGCGCGACCTGCTGTCGATCTCCGGATACTGGCGGATCGGGAAGACCGACGAGGCGTGGCGACTGGAGAAACAGGCCGAGCGGAACGCGTAGCCTCGGGCGCATGATCGAGCTGAAGGTGGACGTCGACCCGGCCGAGGTGGGTTTCGACGCGGAGCGGCTGCGCCGGATCGACAAGCACTTCGACGGGTATCTGGAGCGAAAGCGGCTCCCCGGGTATCTGGCCGTGGTGGCCAGGAACGGGAAGGTCGCGCATCTCGCGTCGAACGGGTTGCGCGACATCGAGGCCGGGCTGCCGGTGGAGACCGACACGATCTGGCGTGTCTACTCGATGACCAAGCCGGTCACCTCGGTCGCCGCGATGATGCTCGTCGAAGACGGCCTCATCGACCTCAAGGATCCGATCTCCCGCTGGCTGCCGGAGTTCGCGGAACCGCGGGTCTTCGCCGGGGGCTCGTCGCTGAAGCAGGCGACCGTGCCCGCGGCCGAACCGATCCGCCTCTGGCATCTGCTCACCCACACCGCGGGGCTCACCTACGGGTTCCACCGCACGCATCCGGTCGACGCGGTCTACCGCGAGGCGGGGTTCGACTTCGGCACCGCGCCGGGGCTCGATCTGGCGGGCGTGTCCGAGGCGATCGCGCGGCTGCCGCTGCTGTTCGAGCCGGGTACGGAATGGAACTATTCGGTCGCGACGGACATCCTCGGCAGGCTCGTCGAGGTCGTTTCCGGTCAGTCGCTCGACGTCTTCTTCGCCGAGCGGATCTTCACCCCACTCGGCATGCACGAGACGGGATTCCAGGCCGCCGCCGGCGATCTCGACCGGCTGGCCGCGCTCTACGTGCCCCATCCCGCCACCAAGGAGCCGTTCCGTCACGACGAGCTCGGTGCGCTCGGCCGCGTGAAGCCCTCGTGCTTCTCCGGCGGCGGCGGGCTGGTCTCCACGGCCGGTGACTTCCACCGTTTCGCCCAGATGCTGGTACGCGGCGGCGAACTCGACGGCGTCCGGCTGCTCGGCCCGCGCACGGTGCGGCTCATGGCGACCAACCACCTGCCCGGCGGCGTGGACCTGGAGACCTGCGGACGGACCGGGTTCTCCGAGGCGCCCTACGACGGTTTCGGCTTCGGGCTGGGCTTTTCCGTGCTCGACGATCCGGTGAAGGCCAAGACCCTCGCCAGCGCAGGGGAGTTCGCGTGGGGTGGCGCGGCGAGCACCGCGTTCTGGGTCGACCCGGACGAGGACGTCACGGTCCTGTTCTTCACCCAGTTGCTGCCCTCTTCCACCTACCCGATCCGCGTCGAATTGAGGAACCTGGTGTACCAAGCCTTGCTCGACTGAGGGGGAGCCATGCGCCGGATCGTGGTGGTCGGGGCCGGTCAAGCCGGACTGGTCCTGGCCTTGGGCCTGCAGCGGCACGGATACGCCGTCACCGTGGTCACCGACCGCGACGCCGAAACGATCAGGGACGGCAGGCTCATCTCGAACCAGTGCGTGTTCCATCCCGCGCTGACCAGGGAACGCGCGCTGGGCATCAACTTCTGGGACGGGCGGGCGCCCGAGATCCTCGGCGCGTCGTTCGGGCTCGCCGGCGATTCCCCGGAGCCCGCCGTCTCGTGGCAGGCCCGGTTCGACCAGCCCGCGCAGTCGGTCGATCAGCGGGTCAAGGTGTCCGCCTGGCTGACCGCCTTCGCCGACCGGGGCGGCGAGGTGCGGATCGGCAAGGTGACTCCGGCCGGGTTGGAGGAGTACGCCCGAGAGTTCGAACTAGTGCTCGTCGCGGCCGGGCGCGGCCCGCAGTTCGACGTCCTCTTCCCGCGTGACGACGCGCGTTCCCCGTATCGTGAGCCGCAGCGGACCATCGGGATCCTGTATCTCGTCTCCGGCAGGGAAGAACCGCTTCCGGTTTATCCGGGCCTGACGTTCGGACTCTCCCAGGCCGGTGAGCTGTTCGGGCTGCCGATCCAGTCCGTGCGCGGGCCCGTCTTCGGCCTCGGGTTCTTCGGCGTACCCGGCGGCCCGATGGACGTCTGGGACGGCGTCACCGGCGTCGACGAGCACTTCGAGATCGCGATGACGTTGCTGCGCAAGCAGTTCCCGTGGGTCGAGGAGTCACTCGCCGGCGCCATCCCCAGCGGCCCGCTGGACGTCCTGCGCGGCCGGGTCCTGCCGATCGTCCGCGACCCGGTCGGGACGCTGCCGTCGGGGGCGAAGGTCCTGGCGATGGGCGACGCCGCGGTGACGAACGACCCGATCGCCGGACAGGGCGCGAACATGGCGGCGCACGCGGCCGCGGTCTACGAACGGCGCGTCCTCGACCACGGCGACCGTCCGTTCGACGAAGCGTACCTGCGTGGCACCTTCGCCGAATACTGGGAAAAGGCGCAGCACGCGACCCGGCTGAGCAACGATCTGCTCGGACCGCCGCCGGATCACGTGCTGGCCACCCTGGAAGCCGCGCAGACGGCGCCCGAGGTGGCGCGCCGGTTCGCGAACATCTTCGCCGATCCCGTCGACTACGCCGGTTGGCTCACCGACGCGGACACCGCACGGGCCTACCTGGCGTCGAACGGCGCGTGATCCGGGGCGCACACGGTGCCGCGCGCCGGAAGGCGTCCGTGAGACAGATAGGCGTCGACAGCCGCGTCGACGCAGGCGCTGCGGTTCAACGCGCCGTGCCCCCAGGCGTCCAGCGTCAGCAGCCGCGCGTTGCCGAGGATGCGTTCGGCCCGCGTCGCCCCGGCGTACGGCGTTTCGGGATCACCCTTGCCGTTGGCCAGCAACAGGATCGGCGCGGTCGGCCGGTTCCACGGTCCCGTGTATCGCGCCGGGTCGGAGGCGGGCCAGAAGGCGCACGGCAGGGAGAGATACGCGTCGTAGGAGCCGAAACCGCGGCCTTCCCGGTCGGCCGCGCGGGCGGCGCGGGGCCAGGCGGCCGGGTCACGCGGGTTCGCGGTGTCGGCGCAGATCGTCCCGCCGCCGCCCATCGCGGAATCGAAAGGTGTCGCGATGGCCTTCGCCGCGACAGGATTCGCCACGGACTGAAGGAATTGCGCAAGCGCGGGCGAATTGGCCTCGTCGGTCAGCGCGTGGTGGGTACGCCGGATGACCTCCTGATAGGTGACCGGCCCCGGCGTGGCTTGCAGCCGGTCGAGGAGCGCGTCGTACTTGGCCCGTAAGTCCGTCCCCGGCTCGCGGAACGCGCACCGGGTGTCGGCCGCGCACGTGTCGAGGAACGCTTGCAGCGCGCGGTCCGCGTCCCGGAAGCCGCCGAGCCTGATGCTGAACGGGACGTTCGCGTCCTCCGGACGGTGCCCGGTGGACCAGGCGATCGGATCGTTGACCGCGTCCAGCGCCAAGGCGCCGACGCGATGGGGGAAGAGGTTGGCGTACACCTCGCCGACATAGGTGCCGTAGGAAAGCCCGTAATAGCGCAGGCGGCGCTCGCCGACGGCTTCGCGCATCCTGTCGAGGTCCCTGGCGACGTTCGCGGTGGACAGGTGGCCGAGCAGCGGCCCGGCGTTGCGGCCGCAGGACGCGGTGACCTCGCGGGCGTCGGCGAAATGCCGGGTCTCCTGCTCCGCGGTGATCGGGAAGTTGCCCAGGATCCGTTTGAGCGGCTCGGTTTCGGCGTCGCTGGTGAAACAGCGGACCGGCGTGCTGGCGCCGACGCCGCGGGGGTCGAAGCCGACGATGTCGAACTGCCGGTGCAGGGACGGGGTCTGGAACCTGCTGAAGCGGCCGTTGTTCCCGGGGCCGCCGGGGTTGGTGAACAGGGTGCCGCGTTTGTGCTTCTGGTCCGTCGCGGGGAGGCGGCCGAGCGCGATGGTGATCCGGGGACCGCCCGGGTCCTGATAGGACAGCGGGACCTCGATCTCGGCGCAGTCGTACCCCGGTGGCGATCCGGACGGGCAGGGGCCCCAGGCGAGACCCTTCGGCGCGGCCGAAACCGCGGGCGTGAGCGTGACGGCGGCGAGTGCGGTGAGAGTGAGCGCAGCAGCGATGCGGATTCTTGTCACCGGCCCAGCGTCCCGCCTCGCGGACGGGCGATCCCTGGTGCTCGTACCCGGAAAGATGGTGGGGCGTGCCCCTCCATGTTCAACATATAGCGCACCGGGGGGCTTGCGGCAAGACCCCGGTGGTACCGCAGAATCCTCGGCCGTAGCCAGAACAGGCCGAACAGGAGTGAAGATTTGACGGACGTCGACGTGATCATCGTGGGTGCCGGCCCGACCGGTCTGATGCTGGCCGCCGAGCTGCGGCTGGCCGGTGCGCGCCCGCTGATCCTGGAACGGCGGCCGGAACAGGGGAAGACTCCGAAGGCCCATGGCCTCAGCGGGCAGATCCTGGACCTGCTGCACTATCGCGGCCTGCTGGAGCGGGTGCGGGGGCTCGTCACCGACCCCGTCCCGCCGCATCGTTTCCCGTTCGGTGGGGTGCATGTGGACCTCACCCGGTTCGAGGAGCCGCCGCTGAAGGCGCTTTCGGTCCGTCAGCAGTCGCTGGAGCGGCTGCTGGAGGAGCACGCCATCGAGCTCGGCGCGGAAGTGCGTCGCGGGCACGAAGTCGTCGGGCTGCGCCAGGACGACGAGTCGGTGACCGCCGAGGTGCGCGGTCCCGAGGGGACGTACGAGGTCACCGCCCCGTACCTCGTGGGTTGCGACGGTGGACGCAGCCCCGTGCGGTCGATGGCCGGGATCGGTTTCCCCGGCACGACCTATCCCGAGGTCAACCGGATCGGGCAGGTCAAGATCCCCGACGGGCTGACCGTCCACGACAACGGCGACATCGAGACGCCGGAACTCGGCCTGATCAAGGCGGGCTTCACCCGCACCGACACCGGTGTGTTCGCGCTCGGCTCGCTGACGCCGGGGATCCTGTTCATCCAGACCACGGAGGACGACCCCGGCGAGATCGACGACGACGTGCCGATGACGCTGACCGAACTCGGGGACAGCATCCGCCGCGTGCTCAGCGGCGACGTCCCGCTGGGCGACCCGGTCCGGCTCTCGCGCTACCAGTTCTCCGCCCGCCAGGCGGAGCGCTACCGCGAAGGCCGGATCCTGCTGGCGGGCGACGCGGCCCACCTGCTGCCGTCCACCGGCACGGCGATCAACGTCGGCATGTCCGACTCGGTCAACCTGGCGTGGAAACTGGCCGCCGAGATCCAGGGACGGGCGCCGGAAGGGCTGCTGGACACCTATCACGCGGAACGGCACGCCGCCGGTGCGCGGGCGCTCCTGCAGTCCCGGGCGCAGGTCGCGTTGCGGCGCGGGCACGACGAAGCCGCCGAAGCGCTCCGCGCGGTCTTCCAGGAACTGCTGGACGACGAACAGGCCGCGCGGCGGCTGGCTTCGCACGTCGCCGGGACCGACACGCGTTACCCGATGCCGGGATCCGGGCACGCGCTCGCCGGCACGTTCGCCCCGGATCTCGCGCTGGAGACCGACGAGGGCGCGACCAGCGTCGCCGAGTTGCTGCGCCCGGCGCGTCCGGTCCTGCTGGATCTCGCCGGGCGACCGGAACTCCGCGAACTCGCACAGGGGCGCGTGGACGTCCACATCGCGAAGGCCGAGGACCGGCCCGCCGACGCCCTCCTGATCCGCCCGGACGGCTACGTCGCCTGGGCGGGGGACGACCCGGACGGCCTGCGCGAATCCCTCGCCACCTGGTTCGCGTGACGTCTCGTGAGTGGTAAGGACGGTTAGAACCGTCCTTACCACTCACGAGCCTGTCAGCGGTTGATGACCTCCGAGCCGTAGCGCTTCAGGGTTTCTTCGCGCTGGTCGTGCATGAGGTACAGCGAGAACTGGTCGACCCCGAGTGAAGCCAGCTCCTCCAGGCGTTCCACATGCGCCGAAGACGGTCCGAGCAGGCAGAACCGGTCCACGATCTCGTCCGGGACGAAATCGGTCGACGGATTGCCCGCCCGCCCGTGGTGCGAGTAGTCGTAGCCCTGCCGCTCGCGGATGTAGTCGGTCAGTTCGTGCGGCACCGGACCGGAATCGCCGTACCGCGCCACGAGATCCGCGACGTGGTTGCCGACCATCCCGCCGAACCAGCGCAACTGTTCCCGCTGATGCGCCAGATCGTCGCCGACGTACGCCGGGGCCGCGAGACAGATCGTTATCCCGGCCGGATCCCGCCCCGCCGCGCGCGCGGCCTCGCGGACCGAGCCGATGGTCCACCGGGCGATCGCGGGATCCGCGCACTGCAGGATGAAGCCATCGGCGTGCTCGCCGACCGTCTTCAGTGCCTTCGGCCCGTATCCCGCCATCCACATTTCGAGCCTGCCGTTGCGGATCCACGGGATCTGCACCGGCTTGTCCCGCAACAGGACTTCACGCCCTTCGGCCAGTTCCTTCACCACGTGCATGCAGTCGCGCACGGTGGCCAAAGTGGACGGTGGCATGCCGACCACGCGGTGCGCGGAGTCGCCGCGGCCGATCCCGCAGACCGTCCGGTTGCCGTACATGTCGTTGAGCGTGGCGAAGGTCGACGCCATCACCGACCAGTCCCGGGTGGCCGGGCTGGTCACCATCGGGCCCACGATCATCGACGACGTCGCCGCGAGGATCTGCGAGTAGATGACGAACGGCTCCTGCCACAGCACGCACGAGTCGAACGTCCAGCCGTAGCGGAAACCCTGGTCCTCGGCGGCCTTCATCAGCCGCACGAGGTCACGCGCGGGCGGATCGGTCTGGAGAACAATTCCGAAGTCCACGGCCACCGCCTCAGTTCAGGTACTGGTTCAGATCGCGCGAGAGGAATTTCCCGTGCGTCGTACTGCCCGAGAAGCCGGACGGCGACACCACCACGCGGCCGCGGGAAAGCACCGTCTCGACCTTGCCGGTGATCTCCATTCCTTCGTAGGCCGAGTAGTCGACGTTCATGTGGTGCGTCTCGACCGACAAGGTCTGCTTCGCCGCCGGGTCGTAGACGACGATGTCCGCGTCCGAACCCGCCGCGATGACCCCCTTGCGCGGGTACAGCCCGAACATCCGCGCCGGGGTGGTCGAGCAGGTCTCGACCCAGCGGCCGAGGGTGAGCTCGCCCGCCACGACACCCTGGTGCAGGAGGTCCATCCGGTGCTCGACGCCGGGGATCCCGTTGGGGATCGCGCGGAAGTCGCCGCGGCCGAGCTCCTTCTGGTCCTTGAAACAGAACGGACAGTGATCCGTCGACACCACCGAGAGGTCGTTGGTGCGCAGACCTCGCCACAGATCCGCCTGATGCGACTTCTCCCGCAGCGGGGGAGAAGCGACGTACTTCGAACCCTCGAAGTCCGGCTTCGCCAAGTCCTCGATGGACAGATACAGATACTGAGGACACGTCTCCGCGAAGACGTTCTGCCCGTCGTTACGCGCTTCCGCGACCGCCGCCAGCGCCTGCGACGCGGAGAGATGCACGATGTACAGCGGAGCCCCGGTCACCTTGGCCAGCTGGATCGCGCGCGAGGTCGCCTCGCCCTCCAGCTCCGGCGGCCGGGTGAGCCCGTGCTGCACCGGGTCGATCTTCCCGGCCGCGAACGCCTGCGCGGCCAGCTGGTCGATCGCGATGCCGTTCTCCGCGTGCATCATGATCGTCGCGCCGATCTCGCGCGCCTTCTGCATGGCCAGCAGGATCTCGCCGTCCGTGGAGTAGAACACCCCCGGATACGCCATGAACATCTTGAAGCTGCCGACCCCGCCGTCGACGCAGGCCTGCATCTCCTTCAACGACGAGTCGTTGACGTCGGAGACGATCATGTGGAAGCCGTAGTCGATGGCGCAGTTCCCGTCGGCCTTCTCGTGCCATTTGTCCATAGTGGACAGCAGGGAGGTGCCCTTGGCCTGGACGGCGAAGTCGATGATCGTGGTCGTGCCGCCCCACGCCGCCGCCGTCGTCCCGGTGCCGAAGGTGTCGACGGAATGCGTCCCGCCGAACGGCATCTCCATATGGGTGTGCGCGTCGATCCCGCCGGGCAGGACGTACTTCCCGGTGGCGTCGATGACCGAGTCGGCGGGCCCGAGCGTGCCGGGCGCGCCGACGGCCGAGATCGTCTCGCCGTCGACGAGGACGTCCGCCGCCGAAGCGCCCATCGTGGACAGCACCTGCCCGCCGCTGATGAGGGTGGTCATCACGCCTCCGCGAGGGGTCCGTAGCTGTCGGGACGCCGGTCCCGGTAGAAGGCCCACAGATCCCGTACCTCGGCGAGCTTGCCCATGTCGAGGTCGCGGACGACGATCTCCTCCTCGGTGTCGGACGCGGCTTCGCCGACGAGCTGGCCGCGCGGGTCCGCGAAATACGACTGGCCGTAGAAGTCGTTGTCGCCCAAGGGTTCCACGCCGACGCGGTTGATCGTGCCGACGTAGTACTCGTTCGCGACGGCGGCCGCGGGCTGCTCCAGCCGCCACAGGTACTCCGAAAGTCCCCGGCTGGTCGCCGACGGATTGAACACGATCTTCGCGCCCGCCAGGCCCAGCGCGCGCCAGCCCTCCGGGAAATGCCGCTCGTAACAGATGTAGACGCCGATCCGGCCGACGGCGGTGTCGAACACCGGGTAGCCCATGTTCCCGGGCCGGAAGTAGAACTTCTCCCAGAACCCCTTCACCTGCGGGATGTGGTTCTTGCGGTGCTTGCCGAGGTACGTGCCGTCGGCGTCGATCACCGCGGCGGTGTTGTAGTACACGCCGGGCTGCTCGACCTCGTACATCGGGACGACCAGCACGACGCCGTGGCGTTCGGCGACCTCCTGCATGAGCTTCGTCGTCGGCCCGTCGGGGATGCCTTCGGTGTAGGAGTAATAGTCGGTGTCCTGTACCTGGCAGAAGTACGGGCCGTAGAACAACTCCTGCAGGCAGACGACCTGCGCGCCCTGCGAAGCGGCCTTGCCGATGGCATCGACCGCGTTCGCGATCATGGACTCCTTGTCACCCGTCCACCGCTGCTGGATCAATCCGGCTCGGACCACGTCGCTCACTTGCATCCTCCTCTGTTTCGGTGGTGCGCTTGCGTTCGGGCAGGGACAGCAGCAGGTAGACGACGAAAGCGCCCGCCAGGCCGACGACCCAGTTGTAGTCGTAGAGCGGTTTCAACAGCGGGATCAGCCCGTCGGCGGGGAACGGCCCGCCGTACGCGCCGCCGACCGCGAGGACGGCGCCGACCAGCGTCGCGACCAGCGCCCGCCAGTTCCAGCCGCCGTTGAACCAGTAGATGCCGCGTTCGGTGTAGAGATCCCGCAGCCGCAGCTGGGTGCGGTTGATCACCCAGTAGCCGGCGACGAGCACCCCGGCGACGGCGCCGAGCAGGCCGCCGTAGAAGCCGAGCCACGCGAAGATGTAGATGTTCGGATCGGAGTAGAGCCGCCACGGCTGGATGAGGATGCCGATGATGCCGGTGATCAGCCCGCCGACGGCGAAGGTGATCTTCTTCGGGAACGCGTTGGAGAAGTCGTAGGACGGGCTGACCACGTTCGCCGCGAGGTTCGCGGACACGGTCGCCAGCACCAGCGCGATCAGGGCGACCACCACGACGATCGGGGAGTCGAACCGGTCGGCCAGTTTCGCCGGGTCCCAGATCTGCTCGCCGTAGAGGACGCTGCCGCCGGATGTGGTCAGGATGGCGACGATCGCGATGAACGTCATCGTGGTCGGGAGGCCCAGGATCTGGCCGCGGACCTGTTTGCCCTGGCTGCCGCCGAACCGGGTGAAGTCCGGCATGTTCAGCGAAAGCGTCGACCAGAACGCGATCATCGCCATCAGCGCCGGGGCGAACACCTTCCAGAAGTCCGGGCCCCAGCCGAGTTTGCCGGGTTCGGCCAGGATCGGCCCGAGCCCGCCCGCCTTGATCAGCACGTAGCCCAGCAGGATCAGGAAGCCGACCGAGACCAGCGGCGCCGTCCAGTTCTCGAACTTCCGGACCGCCTCCATCCCGCGCCAGATGATGAGCATCTGGATCACCCAGAACACCCCGAACGACAGCCACAGCGTCCAGTGCTGGCCGAGCACGACGGTGGAGTTCTTCCAGCCGGATCCGGCCAGCCGCCCGACGATGATGTAGATCGCCTCGCCGCCGACCCAGGTCTGGATGCCGAACCAGCCGCACGCGATGAACGCCCGCAGCAGCGCCGCCAGATTCGCGCCGCGCATCCCGAAGAAGGCGCGGGCGAACACCGGGAAGGGGATGCCGTACTTCGTCCCGGCGTGGCTGTTGAGCAGCATCGGGATCAGCACGATCAGGTTGCCGATGGTGATCGTGAGCAGTGCCTGTACCCAGTTCATCCCGAGCGCGATCAATGACGCTGCGAGCGCGTAGGACGGGATGTTGTGCGCCATGCCCATCCACAGCGCGAAGTAGGTGTAGGTGGTCCAGGTCCGCTTTTCGACCGGGACCGGGGCGAGTTCTTCGTTGTAGAAGCGGCTGTCCTTCAAGGACTCGACCTCGCCGAGTTCCACCCGGCCATCAGGATGCACGTGCTGCGTACCGCGTGCCGTCGGCTCCATTGCGGAATCGTGCTCGCCCGCGCCGCGCGGGTGGGACTGGCAGACTGTTCACTGTTGATGGCGTCGGAGCGCAGACTGTCGATTGCGTTCGCGGGCTCCTGGTGCATGACCTGCGTCACACACACGGACGTAGTGATCCGGCAAACCGGCCGAAACATCTCCACAGGATCTCCACAGCTCACCCGGATGGTCTCCACGGCCGGTGCTTACAGTCATCCCCATGGAACTGGGAGGACGCCGGGTGCTGGTCGTCGAGGACGACGTGACCATCGCGGAGAGCATCGCCGCGCGGCTGCGGGCCGAGGGATTCACCGTGGACCTGGCGCACGACGGCCCTTCCGGCGTCGAGACCGACGCCGAACGCGAGCCGGACCTGGTGGTGCTCGACGTGATGCTGCCGGGCTTCGACGGGCTCGAGGTCTGCCGCCGGATCCAGGCCCGCCGCCCGGTCCCGGTGCTGATGCTGACCGCCCGGTCGGACGAGACGGACATGCTGATCGGCCTCGGCGTCGGCGCGGACGACTACCTCACCAAACCGTTCTCCATGCGAGTGCTCTCGGCGCGGGTGCACGCGCTGCTGCGCCGGGTCGAACGATCGGCCAGGACCGACGTGAGCGACGCCGGCACGAAGATCGTCCTCGGCGACCTCGAAATCGACGTCGAGCAGCGGCGGGTCACGCGCGCGGGCAACCAGGCCCAGCTGACGCCGATCGAGTTCGACCTCCTCGTCCACTTCGCGAAGCGCCCGAGGGCGGTGCAGCCGAGGGAACGCCTGCTGAGCGAGGTCTGGGACTGGGATGTCGCCGGCACCGGCTCGGGCACCCGCGCGGTCGACAGCCACATCAAGGCGCTGCGCCGCAAACTGGGCGCGGACCTCATCCGCACCGTGCACGGCGTCGGCTACGCACTGGAGGTGGGATCGTGAAGCTCCGCCCGTTGCTGGGCCGCGTCGTCGACGCGCTCCCGAGACCGCTCGACCCGGTCCGCTCCATCAAGCTCAAGCTCGCGATCCTGCTGGTGTCCTCGGGTGGTATCGCGTTCGCCTTCTTCAACTGGCAGATCGGCTGGCTGCCGCCGCGGACCACGATCGCCGCGATGGTGCTCGCCGTGGTGACCTCGCAGATCCTGGCGCACGGGATGACCAGGCCGCTGCGCGAGATGACCGCCGCCGCCCGCGCGATGGCCAAGGGCGACTACACCCGGCGGGTCCGGGCGACCGCCCGCGACGAGGTCGGGGAGCTGTCGCACGCCTTCAACCAGATGGCCGCCGACCTGGACGCCTCGGATCAGCGGCGCCGCGAGCTGATCGCGAACGTCTCCCACGAACTCCGCACGCCGATCACCGCGCTGAACGGGGTCCTGGAGAACCTCGTCGACGGCGTCGCCGAACCCGATCCGGCGACGTTGAAGACCGCGCTGCAGCAGACCGAGCGACTCGGCAGGCTGGTCTCGGAACTGCTCGATCTCTCGCGGATCGACGCGGGCGCGTTCCCCTTGCAGCTGGAGGAGTTCGATCTCGAACTGCTGCTGGAGGAGGTCGCCGCCGAAGCCGGGGTGACCGCCGCCGCGACCGGCCGCGGCGTGCGGTTCGCCGTCGACGTCCAGCCGCCCGGCGCGACGGCGGTCGCCGACCGCGGCCGGCTCTACCAGGTCGTGGTCAACCTGCTCGACAACGCCGTCCGGCACGGGCCGGCCGGGGGAGAGGTCCGGGTGCGGGCGGAGGCCCGCGAGGCCGACGTCGTCATCGAGGTCGAAGACGAAGGCCCCGGGATCCCGCCGGGGGAGCGGGACAGCGTGTTCGAGCGGTTCACCCGCGGCGAGCGGGCGGGCGGCGGGGGTACCGGGCTCGGTCTCGCGATCGCGCGGTGGGTGGTCGACCTCCACGACGGCAGCATCGCGGTCGTCACGCCCGAGCACCGGCCGGGCTGTGTCATCCGTGTCGTGATCCCCGTTCCGTAGTTCCTTGCCGCGCGTTTCGAGCGGCTCCGCACGCGCCGCGAAATGTGCTTTCGCAAACTGGAGGAGTGAAATGAGCGAAGACCAGGAGGACCGGCAGGCGCACGCGTCGCCGCCCTCGGCGACCGCCACGTTGCCGCCCGCGCCGCCGATCCCGGTGCTGATGCGGCCCCGCGTACCGCCGAAATCGGCGATCGTCCCGTTGCCCGGCTCCGTCCTGCCCGCGGCGGCCGCGGCCGGGCTGATCGCCGCCGTCGCCATGCCGGACGAGCCAGGAGCCGGCTGGTTCGTGGCCGGGCTCGCCTTCGCGGTGGCCGTCTATTTCGCCGACAAGCGTGCCCGCGGCGACGCCGAACCGCATTTCCGCCTGGTCAACGCGGTCTGGGCGGCGGCCGCGCTCGGCTTGCTCGCCGTCGGCATGTTCCGTGCGTCGGTGTGGCTGAACGTGTTGTGCGTGCTGGCCGCCCTCGTCGCCGGATCCCTCGCCGTGGTCGGGAAACGTACCGTGAACACGATCGTCTACGACGTCTTCGCGGTGCCGATCGAAGCGCTGCTTTCGATCCCGTGGATCGGGCGCGGGCTCGCGAAGCTCGGCAAGAAACAGGAAGGCCGTGTGCGGCCGAGGTTCTTGGTGCCGGTGCTGGCCAGCGCCTTGCTGCTGCTGGTGTTCGTGCCGCTCCTGCGTGGTGCGGACGCCGCGTTCGCGAACGTCGTCGACGCGGTGATCCCCGAGCTGAACCCGGGGACCTTCGTGCGCTGGGGGTTCCTGTTTGTGATCGCCGCGATCGCCGTCACCGGGGCGTGCTACCTGCTGGCGGCGCCTCCGCTGCCCGCCGCCGACGACGCGCCGCGTAAACGGCTCAAGCACCGGCTCGAATGGACGTTGCCGCTCGGTGTGCTGGTGGCGCTGTTCACGAGTTTCGTCGTGGTCCGCCTGGTCGTGTTGTTCGGCGGCACCGAATACGTCCTGGCCACGAGCGGGCTGACCGCGGCCGAGTACGCCAGGAGCGGGTTCTGGCAGCTCTCCGCCAGCACCGTGCTGACACTGCTGCTGGTCGCCGCCGCGCTGCGGTGGGCGCCGAAGTCGTCGGCGGCCGACCGCGCCTGGCAGCGCGGGCTGCTCGGCGCGTTGAGCGTGCTCAGCCTGGTGCTGGTCGCTTCGGCGTTGAGTCGCATGTGGACATACCAGCAGGCGTACGGGTTCACCGTGCTGCGGCTGCTGGTCGAGGTCTGCGAACTCTGGATCGGCCTGATCTTCGTGCTGGTGCTGGTATCCCTGATCCCGCTGCGGTCGGCCTGGCTGCCGCGCGCGGCCATCGGAGCCGCCGTCGCGGCACTGCTCGGACTGGCCGCGCTCGATCCGGAGCGGTTCATCGCCGACCGCAACATCGACCGGCTCGCGCACGGCAAGACGCTCGACACCCGTTACCTGTCCCGGTTTTCCGCCGACGTCGTGCCCTCGGCGGACCGGCTCCCGGAGCCGTTGCGGTCCTGTGTGCTCAGGCGGGTCGTGCGGGGAATTCCGGAAGATGATTGGCGCGATTGGAACCTGAGCCGGTCCCTCGCGCGTCAGACCCCTGTCGCCGCGGAGGACGGGGCCGGGTGCCGGTACCCGGCCCGTCCTTGAGTCGTGACACCACGGCCTTGATCGCCCTCGTGGGGGTGAGGGCGATCAAGGCCGCGGTGAACGGTGCCGCCGGGCCACCGAGGGGGAGGCCCGGCGCGGCTGTGTTGCGAAAGCCACTTTCGCAACCTTCAACGTTGCGAAAGTGGCTTTCGCAACTCCCGCCGGGGCTTCCGGTCAGAAGGTGAAGACGCCGGCCGACTCCGCGTCGGCGACGCAGCGGTTGGCGTACGAGGTCCGGTAGGTGACCGGTTCACCGCGCCATTTGCCGACCGCGGAGACGTCCACCGGGGCGTACTCGAGGGTGCAGGCCCGCGGTTCCGGGCGGAGCCTGTCGAACTCTCCATCCACTTCGGACAGTTTGGCGCAGGCGTTCCCGCGCCCGGGGTGGGAGCCCCCGGTGGGCCCGCAGGTGAGCGAGACGGTGCCGACCCGGCCCCTGGTGTCGTGGCTGGTCAGCTGGAACGTGGATTCGGCGGGGGGCGCCGGGGCCATACAGGCCAGCGCGAGCACGCAGGCGCCGATCGGTTCGAAGAAAGCCATATCAACCCTATCGGCTGACGTGACCCGGTCACTGTGTTCCACGCTCGGGTGAGATTTGCTCACTCGGACGTGTGGTCGTCGGCTTTTCGAATGTCGTGCGCGAGCAAAGCGACATAAAGCGAGAGCATCGACTCCGGATCTTCGAGCCGCACCCCGAGTACCTGCTCGATCCTGGCCAGCTGCTGGTAGTAGGCGGTGCGGGAGGTGTGCGCGGCGGCGGCCGCCGCGGACTTGTTGCCGCCGTGCTCGCAGTAATGCCTCAACGCCTGGACGAGTCTGCTGCCCTGCGCGGCGTCCCGGCTCAGCAGCGGGCCGAGCTCCCGCGCGGCGAACGCGGTGATCCGTTCGTCGCCCGCCAGCAGGTGCAGCAGCCCGCGCAAGCGGACGTCGTCGAGCCGGTGGACCACCCGTTCGACGTTCTCGGCGAGCGCCGCGGCGGCCACCTGCGCGGCTTCGACGAGCGTCCGGCGCGCGTCGGCGGGCCCACCGCCCGTGGTCCCGACCGCGACCACGGCGGGCGCGCCGGCGCGGGCCTCGTGGACGTCGGTCGCCAGCCGCTTCAGGACCGCGTCGACCCCTGCCTCGGGCGAGAGCGCGATCAGCGCGCGCACCTGGGTGTCGTCGGTGGCCACCAGCGCGGACACCTTGGCGTGCCGGGCGGCGAGCACGGTCGCCTCGGCGAGTTCCCGCAGTAGCACCGGAGTGGACTGCGCGGTCTTGGCGGTCACGGTGATCCGGGGCCGCACGGAGACCCCGACGAGCAGCCGTCCCGTCAGCGGGACACCCAGCGCGGAGGCCCGCGCGGTCAGTTCGGCGGGCGGTACCGGATTCGCCAGCAGTTCGGTCAGGATCGCGCGGTGCGCCTGGCGTTCGAGGGAGTCGGTGTCCTTGGCGACCAGGCGGTGCACCGCGAGCGCGGACGCCGCGCGTTCGGCGACCACGACGTGCCGGTGCGGCGGCGGCTCCCCGCAGACGACGACCAGCCGCCCCCAGTCGTGCCCGCGCGCGCCGACCACGGTGATCAGCCAGCCCGCGCCCGGGTGGTAGCCGGTCCGCTCGCCGACCTGCACCGGCCGTGACCGGGACGGCCAGCCCGGCAGCAGTTCGCCGGGGTCGGTTCCCGCCGTGTCGTAGGCGAGGACCTCGTGCGACAGCGTCTCCAGCACGACCGGATGTTCGGTGAGCCGGGCGACCTCGCGCAGGATGTCCCCCGGCTCGGCGCCGGCGACCGTCAGCGCGGTGAAGGTCTCGTGGACCCGTTCCGCGGCGCGGAGTTCGTCGACCTGGGCGTCGACGATCAGCCCGTTCACCGCCTCGGTGACCGACACGAACCGCGTCTCGCGCGAAAGGGTGATCAGCGGGACACCGTGCCGGTCCGCGGCGTCGACCAGCTCGGGCGGCAGCTTCTCGCTCCAATGGCGGACCAGTTCGACCACGACCCCGGCGACCCCGACACCCGCCAGATCCGCGACGTACCGGGCGAGCGCGGCGCCGTCGTCGGGCAGCGCGACCCCGGTGGTGAGCACGAGTTCCCCGCCTCGCAGCAACGGGGCGATGTCCGCGACCTCGGCGACGTGCGCCCAGCGGACCGGCGCGTCCAGCCCCGCCGCCCCCGCCACCACATGGGGCCTGCCCTGACGCAGCACCGGCAGCGCGAGCACCTCGGCGACGGTCGGGTACATCGGCCTCCCACCCGGTTCGGCAACGCTGGAGACAGACTGTACGGCCGGGACCGGGAGTCCGTACACGTTGCCGATGGCGTCGGTGTGGCGCGCGCGCCCAGACTCGACCGGGAGCAGGCATCGGCGATCAGGAGGGCGGAACCCGTGACCGACCGCATCACCCATTGGATAGACGGCAAACCGTGCGAAGGCGTGAGCGAACGATCCGGGGACGTGTTCGATCCGGCCACCGGCCGGGTGCGGGCGAAGGTCGCCTTCGCGGCGCAGGACGACGTCGACGCCGCCGTCGCGGCCGCGTCCCGGGCGCTGCCGGGCTGGCGCGGGACGTCGCTGGCCGGGCGGACGCGGGTGCTGTTCGCCTTCCGTGAGCTGCTTTCGGCGCGGCGTCACGAGCTGGCGAAGATCGTCACGAGCGAACACGGCAAGGTCGAATCCGACGCGGCGGGCGAAGTCGCGCGCGCGATCGAGAACGTCGAGTACGCCTGCGGTGCCGCGCAACTGCTCAAGGGCGGGTTCAGCGAGAACGCCTCCACCGGGGTCGACGTCTACTCGATCTCGCAGCCGCTGGGCGTGGTCGGCGTGATCTCGCCGTTCAACTTCCCGGCGATGGTCCCGCTGTGGTTCGTCCCGAACGCGCTCGCCTGCGGCAACACCGTCGTGCTCAAGCCGAGTGAGAAGGATCCGTCCGCGGCCGTGTTCATCGCGGAACTGTTCGCCGAGGCCGGCCTGCCCGACGGCGTCCTCAACGTCCTGCACGGCGACAAGGTGGCCGTCGACGGGTTGCTGGAACACCGCGACGTCAAGGCGATCTCGTTCGTCGGCTCGACGCCGATCGCGAAGTACGTCTACGAAACCGGGACCAGGCACGGGAAACGCGTGCAGGCGCTCGGCGGAGCGAAGAACCACATGGTCGTCCTCCCGGACGCGGACCTCGACCTCGCCGCCGACGCGGCCGTCTCGGCGGGCTTCGGCTCGGCGGGGGAGCGGTGCATGGCGGTGTCGGTCGTGGTCGCGGTCGACCCGGTCGGCGACGAACTGGTCGCGAAGATCGCCGAGCGGATCAAGCGGCTCCGCGTCGGCGACGGCATGCGGCCCACCTCGGAGATGGGGCCGCTCGTCACCGCCGCCCACCACGAACGCGTCGAGTCCTACGTCGGGGCGGGGGTCGACGCGGGCGCCCGGCTCGTCGTCGACGGCCGCGGCGTCGAGGTGGACGGCGAGGACGGCGGGTTCTGGCTCGGCCCGACGCTGTTCGACCACGTCACGCCGGAGATGTCGATCTACACCGACGAGATCTTCGGGCCGGTGCTGGCGGTCGCGCGGGCCGAGGGGTACGACGCGGCGCTGGAGCTGATCAACGGCAACCCCTACGGCAACGGCACCGCGATCTTCACCAACGACGGCCGGGCCGCGCGGCGGTTCCAGAACGAGGTCGAAGTCGGGATGGTCGGCGTGAACGTGCCGATCCCGGTGCCGGTCGGCTACTACTCGTTCGGCGGGTGGAAGGACTCGCTGTTCGGGGACAGCCACGCCTACGGGCCGGAAGGGTTCCACTTCTTCACGCGGACGAAGGTCGTCACCTCGCGGTGGCCGGACCCGTCGCAGGGCGGGGTGAACCTAGGGTTCCCGCGCAACAGCTGACGCTCGGGACCGCCGGGTGCGGGGGCTTGGCCGGGGGTAGCGAAAGCCGCTTCGCAACGTTGGACCTGGCCAGGCCTGGTGATCATGTCGCGAAAGCCACTTTCGAGACCTCTGACGTCCCGAAAGTGGCTTTCGCGACACCGGCTCCAGCCCCCAGTCTCCCGCAGACCCACAGACCGGGCCCGGGATCAACGGCGGCCGGAAGCCAGTAGGTACCCAAGACACCCTCGGCTGGAACCGTCCTCGCCACTCACGAGGGTGTGGTCAGAACCGGCCGCAGTTGCCGCTACCGGCCTGTCCGTTGAACGCGCTCTTCAGCCACTCGGTGGCATCGGTGGACGCGGTCGTCATGCCCAGCGCGTGGGACAGGAACGGCGTGAAGGTCGTCAAGTCCTTCCACTGGACGTTGGCGCCCTTGCCGCACCAGTCCTTCGCCATCTGCTTGCCGACGGCGGCCGGGATGACGTCGTCCAGCGGGCTGTGTTCGACCATGACCGGCATGGCGGGTTTGATCGTGCCGATCCGGTTCTCCGCCACGATCGCGTCGAACGGCGGCTGGGAAAGGTAGGCGGAGACCGGCTTGCCCTCCTTCGTCAGCGAGCTGGTCTGCTTGTACATGAACTGGAGGACCGCGTTCAGGGTGCAGGTCTGCCGGGCCTTGAGGAACAGCTCGGCCCCGGCCGGGTTGGCCAGGTCCATCAACCTGGCCTCGGGGTAGGCCTGGTTGATGCCGATCAGCGCGTAGCCGAGGAACCCGGCGTACATCCCGCCGTCGAGCGACTTCGACAGCACCGCCTTGTCCGCGGGCGGCGCGCCGGAGTAGACGCCCTTGATGTCCAGTTCGGGCGCGTAGGTGGCGGCCAGTTCGGCGGCGGCCGCGGCGGCACTGCCGCCCTCGGAGTAGCCGGCGATACCGACCGGGCCTCCGGCGGGCAGCCCCGTTCCCGGCAGCCGCTGCGCGGCGCGGACGACGTCGAGCACGCTGTGCGCCTCGGACAGCCGGACGACGTACGGATGGTCGCCGCTGCCCTCCACCCACGGTCCGATGTAGTCGGTCTGCGCCACGGCGAACCCGGCGCCCAGCAACGCGTTGACGAATCCGCCCTGGAAACCGGAGATCAGGTCCGAGGAGCCCTCGCCCGCGAGGGTTTTCGAGGGAGCGCAGTCCGGACCCATGCCGAAGGTGAAGGGCGCGTAGGCCACGATCGGCCGTTCGCCGGGACCGGTCCACGGCTTGTCCGGCACCAGAACGGTGCCGCTCACCGCGACTTGCTTGTTCTTGTTGTCCCGGGACAGATATTGAATCCGGGTCGCCTTCGCGCCGTTGTAGTTCGAGGGCTGCGACTTGACCACGTCACCGTTTTCGCCGGCGGGAAGTGGTGAAGAGGAGGTGTACACCGAATTCGTGTCCGCGCCCGCGACCGTCGTTCCCGCGGCGACCAAGGTCGCGGTCATGACGGCGATGAAAGCATGGCGAAGGAAGGAAGTCATCACTGCGCTCCACGCTGGGTCGGAATGTGCTGCCGGTGGAAGAACGCCTAGATGGAAGCGGTTCCGTTCCCGCGCGGTCAATCGCGGAAAATGGTTTTGTCATGGCAGGCAGGACGGCGGAACCGAATTCACTCATGGCGGTCATGGCTTTCCAGCAGATCGCCGGGAATCGCCGGAGCGAGCGCCGATTCCGGTTAGCATCGCCGTCATGTCGGAACCGAAGCGGTCGGCGATGCGGGTGGCCGATTCCGATCGCGAAAACGTCGCGCGGCTGCTGTGTGAGGCGATGGGCGCGGGACGGATCACCGCCGGTGAACTGGAAACGAGACTGGACGCCGTCTACGCGGCCAAGACTTTTGCGGAATTCGAACCCGTCGTCGCGGATCTGGCCCCCGGCGGCACGCTCGGCCTGTCCCATGCCGGCGACGAGGAGCAAGGCGGACGGCGGTCGTTCGCTGTCATGTCGGGCACCACGCGGAGGTTCGCCGGACCACTGCCGTCGAACCACGTCACCCGCGCGTTCTGGGGCAGCGTGCGCCTCGATCTGCGGCGGGCCCGGATCGACGGCGGATCCTGCACGATCAGGGCGGTGGCGGTCATGGGCGGCGTCAAGATCGTCGTTCCGGAGGACTTCGCCCTCGACGTCCGGGGCCTCGGCCTGATGGGCGGGTTCGGCACCGGCCGCAGGACGGGGCGACGGCGGCCGGCGACGGGCGCGCCGGTGCTTCGCGTCACGGGTTTCGCCTGGTGGGGGTCGGTGAAGGTGATCCGAAGGCCTGTGGAGCCGCCGCGGCGTTCCCCTCGGAGGCGCGGCTGACGGCCCTGGAGACGTCCGGTGACGCCCCGGGCACTTCGTCTTCCGTAAACTCGTTGTGAGGACGAGCCGAGGGAGGTGCGGGTGGCCAACGCCGAAGAACGCCGATTCGAAGTGCTGCGCGCGATCGTCGCCGATTACGTCTCCAACCAGGAGCCCGTCGGGTCCAAGGCGATCGTCGACAGACACAACCTCGGGGTGTCCAGCGCCACGGTGCGCAACGACATGGCGGCGCTCGAAGAAGAGGGCTACATCACACAGCCCCACACCAGCGCGGGCCGGATCCCCACCGACAAGGGATACCGCCTGTTCGTCGACCGGATCGCCGAGGTCAAACCGCTCAGCGCGGCCGAACGCCGGGCCATCACGGCCTTCCTCGACAGCGGCACCGACGTCGACGACGTCCTGCGCCGGTCCGTCCGGCTGCTCGCGCAGCTGACCAGGCAGGTCGCGGTCATCCAGTACCCGATGATGACCAACTCCACCGTCCGCCACCTCGAAGTGGTGCCGCTCACCCCCGCGCGGCTGATGCTCGTGCTGATCACCGATTCCGGCCGCGTCGACCAGCGCACCGTCGACCTCGGGGACGTCATCACCGAGGAGAACGTCGCCAGGCTGCGCACGGTGCTCAACGGGGCACTGGCTGGCCGTCGGCTCGCCGACGCCGCGGCGTCGGTCGCCGAACTGCCCGAGAAGTCGCCGGGCGAGCTGCGAGACAGCCTCACCCGCGTCTGTACCGTGCTGGTGGAATCGCTGGTCGAACACCCCGAAGAGCGGCTGGTGCTCGGCGGCACGGCCAACCTCACCCGCAACGTCTCGGACTTCCCCGGATCGCTGCGGCAGGTGCTGGAGGCGCTCGAGGAGCAGGTCATCGTGCTCAAGCTGCTGGCGGCCGCGCGCAACCCCGGTGCGATCAGCGTGCGCATCGGTGAGGAAAATGAGGACGAGCAGATGCGCAGCACCTCGGTGGTGTCCATCGGCTACGGGATGGACGACATGCTGCTCGGCGGTATGGGCGTCGTCGGGCCGACCAGGATGGACTACCCGAACACCATCGCCGCGGTGCGCGCGGTGGCGAACTACGTGGGGCAGATCCTCTCCGGCCGCTGAACGCGGCGTTGAGGTCGAAGTCAGAAGGAGAAGGCGGAGACGGTGGCGAGGGACTATTACGGCATTCTCGGGGTTGCGAAGAACGCGACGGATCAGGAGATCAAGCGCGCGTACCGCAAACTGGCCCGTGAACTGCACCCCGACGTCAACCCGTCGGAAGACGCTCAGCACCGCTTCGGCGAGGTGACCACCGCGTACGAGGTGCTGTCCGACCCGCAGAAGCGCAAGGTCGTCGACCTCGGCGGCGACCCGATGGACGGCGGCGCCCGCGGTGGCGGCGGAGACCCGTTCTCCGGCTTCGGCGGCCTCGGCGACATCATGGACGCCTTCTTCGGCGCCGCCGGAGGGGGCGGCGGCCGCGGCCGTGGCCCGCGCAGCCGCGTGCAGCCCGGCTCCGACGCGCTCATCCGCCTCGGCCTCACCCTCGAGGAATGCGCCACCGGTGTCGACCGCGAGATCACCGTCGACACCGCCATCGTCTGCGACCTGTGCCGCGGTGCCGGCGCGGCCGAAGGCACCGGCACCAAGACCTGCGACACCTGCGGCGGCGCGGGCGAGGTCCAGTCCGTGCAGCGGTCCTTCCTCGGCCAGGTCGTCACGGCCCGTCCCTGCCCGGTCTGCCGCGGCTTCGGCGAGGTCATCCCCGACCCCTGCCGCCAGTGCGGCGGCGACGGCCGGGTCCGCGCCCGCCGCAACGTCACCGCCAAGATCCCGCCGGGCGTCGGCGACGGTATGCGCATCCGCCTCTCCGGCCAGGGCGAGGTCGGCCCCGGCGGCGGCCCCGCGGGCGACCTGTACGTCGAGATCGACGAGGCGCCGCACGAGGTGTTCGTCCGGCAGGGCAACGACCTGCACTGCAACTTCCGCATCCCGATGACCACCGCCGCGCTCGGCGCCACGGTGCCCATCGAGACGCTCATCGACGGCGATTACGAGCTGGACATCGAGCCGGGCACCCAGCCCGCCACCGAACTCGTGCTCACCGCCAAGGGAATGCCGCGGCTGCGGTCCTCCGGCCGCGTCGACGGCCGCGGCGACCTGCATGTCCACATCGACGTCGTAGTGCCGACCAAACTCGACGACGCCCAGCGCGACCTCCTCGTCGAACTCGCCCAGCAGCGCGGCGAGGACGTGCCTTCGCTGGCCTCGAACGGTTCCAAGCCCGGCGGGCTGTTCTCCAAGCTGCGCACCAAGAACCACCGGTAGCCCGTGCCCGAGACGACACTGCCGGTCTTCCTCACCGCCGCCCTGCCAGGCTCCGGGCGCACCACGCTCGACGGTGAGGAAGCCCGGCACGCCGCCACCGTCCGGCGCCTGCGCGTCGGGGAACGTCTCGTGCTTTCGGACGGCGAAGGCGGCATGGCGCGCTGCGTCGTCGAAGCCGTCCAGGCGGGCCGCGACGCGGCGCTCACCCTCGCCATCGAGGAACACTGGACCGAGGAACCGCCCGCACTGCGCGTCATCGTCGCCCAGGCGCTTGCGAAGGGTGACCGTGGCGAACTCGCCGTCGAGCTCGCCACCGAAGCCGGCGCCGACGCCATCGTCCCCTGGCGTGCCGCGCGCAGCGTCGCCCGCTGGGAAGAAGGAACCCGCGGGGACAAAGCCCTCACCCGCTGGCGCACCACCGCCCGCGCCGCCGCCAAACAGGCCCGCCGCGCCCACGTCCCCGAAGTCGCCGAAGCCGTCACCACCCGGGAACTCGCCGAACTCGCCCAGACCGTTTCCCGCGCACTCGTCCTCGAATCCGGCATCACCACCCGCCTCACCGAGATCGAACTCCCGGCACAAGGCGACATCCTCCTCGTCGTCGGCCCCGAAGGCGGCATCACCGACGAAGAACTGAGCACCCTCACCGACGCCGGCGCGACCGCCATTCGGTTGGGCCCCACCGTTTTGCGCACCTCCACCGCCGCCGCCGTGGCACTCGGGGCGCTAGGGGTTCTCACAGAACGCTGGAAGTGAAAAACACCCCACCAATTTGCGGCGAGTTATGGCGCGATCACGCAAACAGCCGTTACTCTCGTTAACTGACGCGCAACACACGGTTTCGGCGCGCCACTGGGGATGAAGCCCGGTCGCGCGCGTGAATCCCCGCCGGGCACCTCCCCCCTCGGTCCGGCGGAGCCGCGGCGGCGGTGGGCCGACCCCCAGGGCCCACCGCGCCGCGGCATCTTCATTTCAGGCCTTCGTACCTTGTCGCACCCCGGAATCCGATGCCGTGGGTGTTGGTCCGGGGGTGAGCCCCCTGGCCCCCACGGCGCGATCGGCGGGGGTCGGCGGTCGGCGCGGCAGAGCAAAGCGTGCGTGGTCTTCGGTACCGGCGTCGGGCCCGGCTCCTTCCCGGGTCGTGAGTGGCGTTTCGGGTTCTAACCCGAAACGCCACTCACGACCACTCGGACCGAGGCGGCACTTTCGCGTGTGGCGAAGCGTGTCGGGTGCGGCGCGGGGGTGGGGATAGGGTGGGGGGATGAGTGACGCGGAGACGTTGTTCGAGCGGATCATCGCGGGTGAGATCCCGTCCGAGAAGGTGTACGAGGACGAGACGACGTATGCGTTCCGGGACATAGCGCCGCAGGCCCGGGTGCATGTGCTCGTGGTGCCGAAGAAGCGGTACCGCAATCTGGCCGAGCTGGCCGCGGGTGACCCGCAACTCCTCGCCGACGTGGCCTCGACGGCCCGGAAGGTCGCGGAGATCGAGGGCATCGCCGAGTCCGGGTACCGGGTGGTGTTCAACACCGACCGTGACGCTGGCCAGACCGTGTTCCACGTGCACGCGCACGTGCTCGGCGGCGAGCAGCTGGGGCATTTCGGCCGCTGAGGCGCGCGCCCTCCGGAAACCGGACTGCGTGCCGACACCCGCAACCAGTAACATCGAACTTGTCACTGTCGTTGAAAATCGCAGCGTAAGCGCAGGAAGTAGGCCCGAGGCCACGTGGCCGGAACCGTACCGGGTGAAGCCGCCCGACCCGACGTTCCCGCGGACGTCATCCCGACGAAGACCGACGAGGCCGCGATCACCGAGGCGGCCCAGTCCCGATTCCCCATCCCCGACGCCGCCGCGCTCAGCCTGCTCGGCTCCAGGGACGAAAACCTCCGCGTCGCCGAGGAACTCCTCGCCGCCGACGTCCACGTCCGGGGCAACGAGGTCACCCTGACCGGCGCCCCCGCCGACGTCGCCTTCGCGGAGCGTGTCTTCGCCGAACTCGTGACGCTCGCCGGCCGCGGCCAGCAGGTCGACCCGGCCACCGTCCGCCGCACCGTCGGCATGCTCTCCACCGGTGACCACGAGTCACCGGCCGAAGTGCTGAGCATGAACATCATCTCCCGGCGCGGCAAGACGATCCGGCCCAAGACGCTCAACCAGAAGCGCTACGTCGACGCCATCGACAAGCACACGATCGTCTTCGGCATCGGCCCCGCCGGTACCGGCAAGACGTATCTCGCCATGGCGAAGGCCGTCCAGGCGCTGCAGGCCAAGCAGGTCACGCGCATCGTGCTGACCCGCCCGGCGGTCGAAGCCGGTGAGCGCCTCGGCTACCTGCCGGGCACGCTCAACGAGAAGATCGACCCGTACCTGCGCCCGCTCTACGACGCGCTGCACGACATGGTCGAGCCCGAGTCGATCCCGCGGCTGATGCAGGCGGGCACCATCGAGATCGCGCCGCTGGCGTACATGCGCGGCCGCACCCTCAACGACGCCTTCATCATCCTCGACGAGGCGCAGAACACCACGCCGGAACAGATGAAGATGTTCCTCACCCGGCTCGGGTTCGGCGCCAAGATCGTCGTCACCGGCGACGTCACGCAGGTCGACCTCCCCAACGGCCAGAAGAGCGGCCTGCGGGTGGTCCGCGACATCCTCGAAGGTGTCGAGGACCTGCACTTCGCCCAGCTCACCAGCCAGGACGTGGTGCGGCACAAGCTCGTCGGCGACATCGTCGACGCGTACGAGAAGTGGCAGGCGCTGCAGGACAGCCAGGACCAGGGCAACCGGGGCCAGGGCAGCGGTTGGAAAGGGCAACGCCGTTCATGAGCATCGAGATCGCCAATGAATCGGGCGTGAACGTCGACGAGACCTCCATCGTGTCGGCCGCCCGGTTCGCGCTCGACAAGATGGAGGTCAGCCCGCTCGCCGAGCTGTCCATCCTGCTCGTCACCCTCGAGGTGATGGAGGACCTGCACGAGCGGTGGATGGACCTGCCCGGTCCCACCGACGTGATGGCCTTCCCGATGGACGAGCTCGACTCGTCACGCCGCCCCGACGCGCCGGACGCCTCGCCCGCGCTGCTCGGTGACATCGTGCTGTGCCCGGCGTTCGCGAAGGACCAGGCCAAGACGGCGGGCCATTCGCTGATGGACGAGCTGCATCTGCTCACCACGCACGGCGTGCTGCACCTGCTCGGCTACGACCACGCCGAACCGGCCGAGGAACGCGAGATGTTCGGCCTGCAGAAGCGGATCCTCGGCGAGTTCCAGGCGGCCGTGGCCGCGCTCAACAAGCGTGACGCACAGCGCTCCGCGGACGACAGGCTCCTCGGCACCGCCGGCCTCGACGCCGTGCCCGCCGACGAACCCCCGGCCTAGGCGGCGCCGGAATGGGTAGTCCCGCGGCTCTGCTGATCATCGCCATCGCGCTGATCCTGCTCGCCGGGGTGTTCGCGGCCGCCGACGCGGCGGTCAGCACGGTCTCCAAGGCCCGCGCCGACGGTCTCGTCCGGCTCGGCAGGCCCGGCGCGCGCCAGCTTTCCCTGGTCATCGCCGAGCGCCGCCGCCACATCAACCTGATCCTGTTGCTGCGGATGACCTGCGAGCTGACCGCCACCGTGCTGGTCACCGTCGACGTCCTCGGCTGGGTCGAGCCGCTGTGGCTCGCCGTCGTCGTCGCCGCGGGTGTGATGGTCGTGGTCAGCTACGTGATCATCGGGGTCGGTCCGCGCACCCTCGGCCGCCAGCACCCGTACCGGATCGGCCTGGTCGTCGCGGGTCCCGTCCGCGTCCTCGGGTCGATCCTCGGCCCGCTCAGCAGGCTGCTGATCGTCCTCGGTAACGCCATCACCCCGGGCCGCGGTTTCCGAGAAGGCCCGTTCACCTCCGAAGTCGAACTGCGGGAGCTGGTCGACCTCGCCCAGGAGCGCGGCGTCGTCGAGGAATCCGAACGCGAGATGATCCACTCGGTGTTCGAGCTCGGCGACACCGTCGCCCGCGAGGTCATGGTGCCGCGCACGGAGATCGTCTGGATCGAGCACGACAAGACCGTGCGCCAGGCGCTCGCGCTGGCCCTGCGGACCGGATTCACCCGGCTGCCGGTGATCGGTGACTCCGTCGACGACGTGGTGGGCGTGGTCAACATCAAGGACCTCATGCCCGCGTACATGGCCGAGGGCGGCTCGCAGCGCCAGGTCCAGGAGCTGATGAACCCGGCGAGCTTCGTGCCGGACTCCAAGCGGCTCGACGACCTTCTGAAGGAGATGCAGGTCTCCCACAACCACATGGCGATCGCCGTCGACGAGTACGGCGGCACCGCCGGCCTGCTCACCATCGAGGACATCCTCGAAGAGATCGTCGGCGAGATCACCGACGAATCCGACACCGACGAACGCCCCGAGGTCGAAGAACTCGAAAACGGCGCGGTCCGCGTGTCGTCCCGGCTTTCGATCGACGACCTGGGCGAACTGTTCGGGATCGACCTCGAAGACCACGACGTGGAGACCGTGGGCGGGCTGCTCGCCGAGCGACTGGGTAGGGTCCCGCTGCCGGGGGCCGAAGCCGAGGTCGCCGGACTTCGGCTGTTCGCCGAAGGCGGTAAGGACCGGCGCGGGCGGATGCGGATCACCACGGTGGTCGTCCACCCCGCCGACGCGGACGCGGTGACCGACCCTGCCCAGGGCAGGCGCCGGACCCGGGTCCCGCAGCCCGATGAACGTGACAGGAGTGTCGAACATGCCTGAGCTGGACGCCGAGGACCAGAAGCTGGTGACCCTGGCCAGGTCCGCGCGAGCCCGCACCCAGGCCGCCGAAGGCGCCGCGCTCCGGGACACCGACGGCCGCACCTACGCGGCGAGCACGGTCGACCAGCCGTCGTTCAAGCTGACCGCGTTGCAGGCCGCCGTCGCCGCCGCCGTTTCGAGTGGAGCCGAAGGAATCGAGGCCGCCGTCGTGGTCAGCGGTGACGCGCTCCTGAACGGCGCTTCGCTCCAGGCGGTGCGGGACATCGCCGAAGACGCCCCGGTCTATCTCGCGGATCCCAGTGGCAAGGTGCTGAGCTGATGGCCGAGCCGCATCGTTCCGGTTTCGCCTGTTTCGTCGGACGGCCCAACGCCGGCAAGTCGACGCTGACCAACGCGCTCGTCGGCAGCAAGGTGGCGATCACCTCCAGCAAACCGCAGACCACCCGCCACGCCATCCGCGGCATCGTCCACCGCGACGACGCCCAGCTGGTGATCATCGACACACCGGGGCTGCACCGCCCGCGGACCCTGCTCGGCGAGCGGCTCAACGACATCGTCCACTCGACATGGTCCGAAGTGGACGTTGTCGGGCTTTGCGTTCCCGCCAACGAAAAAGTCGGTCCCGGTGACCGGTTCATCGCCGCCGAACTCAAGAAGATCGCCAAGCGGACCCCGGTGATCGGCGTCGTCACCAAAACGGATCTCGTGAAACCCGAGCAGGTCGCCGAGCAGCTGCTCGCCCTGCAGGAGGTCATGGAGTTCGCCGAGCTGATCCCGGTGTCCGCTGTGGACGGTTTCCAGGTCGGCGCGCTCTCGGACCTGCTGGTGCGGCACCTTCCCGAGGGGCCGCAGCTCTATCCGGGCGGCGAACTCACCGACGAACCCGAGCAGACCCTGGTCGCCGAGCTGATCCGCGAGGCGGCGCTGGAGGGTGTGCGCGACGAGCTCCCGCATTCGATCGCGGTCACCGTCGAGGAAATGCTGCCCCACGAGGGCAGGGACGACATGATCGACGTGCACGCGTTCCTCTATGTGGAACGACCGAGCCAGAAGGGCATCATCCTCGGGCACAAGGGTGAGCGCCTCAAGGACGTCGGCGCCCGCGCCCGGCAGCAGATCGAGGGGCTCCTCGGCTCGAAGGTCTACCTCGACCTGCACATCAAGGTCGCCAAAGAGTGGCAGCGCGACCCCCGTCAGTTGCGACGGCTGGGCTTCTGACTGAACGGAATGTCTCGATTCGGTCGCGGAGACCGGTTGATGATGTGGAACCGGACGGGTGACCTTAGAGTCTCAACCCTTGACTCCGGTGATCGCTGATCGGGCGGCGCGCCCGGGTCGTAGTTCTGCATATCATTCGTGAAGGGAAAGCGGTAAATGACCGACAACCAGGGCCTGCCCAACTACTCCGGCGACCCTCAGGGCGGTGGAGGCTTCAACAACCCCGGCCCGCCGCCCAACAACAACCTGGTGTGGGCGATCCTCACCACGATCCTGTGCTGCCTGCCCTTCGGTATCGTCGCCATCGTCAAGGCGAACCAGGTGAACACCCTCTGGGCGCAGGGGCAGCCCGCCGCGGCGCAGGAAGCGGCCGACGCGGCCAAGAAGTGGTCGATCATCGCGGCCATCGTCGGTGCCGTGATCGCCGTTCTGTACGTCATCCTCGTCGTCGTGCTCGGTGTCTTCGCGACCTCGGTCGACGTGAACACCTACCGCTGATCGAGGCGATCGAGGGGGAGACCTCATGACCGACCAGTACCCGAACTACCCGCCCCCGGGCGGGCCACCGCCGCAGCAGCCGTACTACGGCGGCGTGCCGAACTACGGCCCGCCGCCGGACAACAACCTGGTGTGGGCCATTCTCTGCACGGTGTTGTGCTGCTTGCCGCTGGGTATCGTGGCGATCGTGAAGTCGAGCCAGGTGCAGACGTTGTGGTCGCAGGGCTTCCACGCCGAAGCCCAGAAGGCCGCCGACGACGCGAAGAAGTGGGCCATGTGGGGAGCGATCTCCACCGGCGTGCTCTTCCTGCTGTACATCATCTTCATCGTGGTGATGGTCATCATCGGCGCGTCGGCGGGAAGCTTCACGCCGTGACGTCGTCCGTCTACACGGGATTCCCGGCGCGCGGGTTCAAGGCGAAGGCCCGCGCGCTGGGGCCACCCCTGGCCATCGCGGCCGGCGCGGGGCTCGGCTGCGTCGTCCTCTGGCTGGGTGATCCCACCACTCCGGGCGGGCCGCTTCCGGTCTGTCCCACCAAGACCCTGCTGGGCATCGCCTGTCCGGGCTGTGGCGGCATGCGCATGGTCTACAGCGCGCTGCACGGGGACATCCCCGCCGCGCTGCACTACAACGCGGTGTCCTTTGTGGTCCTTCTGCTGCTGGTCTGGAGCACCGTCGCCTGGGCGGTCGGAAGACTTCGGGGCCGCGCGGTGAACAGCTGGCTGCACTGGCGCTGGACGCCGCTCGCGTTCGGTGTCGTGTTCGTCGTCTGGTTCGTCATCCGTAACCTGCCTTTCGCCCCGTTCACCTCGCTCTACGTGTGAGTGCCGGGCCGAGGCCCGGATCGTCGGTGGTACCGAGTACGCTCCCGCGCACCGGTCTGCTCGGTGTGTACCCATGCCGTACATTCAGCCCGGGTCGCCGCAACCAGCGAGGGGATTTCGATGACCACTCCCTACGGCCAGCAGCCGCCGGGACAGCAGCCGCCGCCCGGATCCGGGCCCCCGCCGGGGGACGGGCAGCCGCAGTCACCGCAGGCGCAGCAGCCGTTCGGACAGCCGTCGGGAGAGCAGCACTCGCCGTTCGGGCAGCAGCCTCAGCAAGGTGGCCAGCCTTCGCCCTTCGGGCAACAACCGCAGCCGCCGCAGCAGGGTGGCCAGTCTTCGCCGTTCGGTCAGCAGGCTCCGGGCGAGCAGTCTTCGCCCTTCGGGCAGCAGCAGAGTGACCAGGCTTCGCCGTTTGGGCAGCAGCCGCAGCAGAGTGGCCAGTCTTCGCCGTTCGGTCAGCAGGCGCCGGGCGAACAGTCCTCGCCCTTCGGGCAGCACCAGAGTGACCAGCCTTCGCCGTTCGGGCAACAGCCGCAGCAGGGCGAGCAGTCTTCGCCGTTCGGTCAGCAGGCGCCGGGCGAGCAGCCTTCGCCCTTCGGGCAACAGCAGCAGTCCCCGTTCGGCCAGCAGCCGAACCAGCCGTTCGGCGCGCAGCCGCAGTCGCCGTTCGGCCAGCAGCCGGGACAGCCGTCCCCGTTCGGTCAGCAGGGCCAGCCCTCGCCGTTCGGCCAGGCCGCCCAGTTCGGCCCGCAGACCGACTACGCCCACTGGGGCCTGCGCGCGGGCGCGACGCTCATCGACTTCGGCCCGATCGTCGTGCTGCCGATCATCGGCGCGATCATCTCGGCGGTGGGGCCCGAAACGCTCGGTCTGTTCATCGCCGGCCTCGGCTACCTCGCAGGCTTCGCTTGGACCGTCTACAACCGGTGGATCAGGATGGGCACCACCGGCCAGTCGCTCGGCAAGAAGATCCTGAAGATCAAGCTCGTCCGCGAGAGCGATGGGCAGCCGATCGGCCCGTTGATGGCCTTCGTCCGGGACCTGTGCCACAACCTCGACGGCTGGGTCTGCGGTCTCGGTTACCTCTGGCCGCTCTGGGACGAGAAGAACCAGACGTTCGCCGACAAGATCCTCAGCACCGTCGTCGTGCCGGGCGAGGCCGACGCCGCGCCCGCGTCGGCGCCGTTCGGCCAGTCGCCGGGATTCCCCGCGCCGCCGCAGCCGGCTTCGTCGTCGTTCCCCGCGCCGCCCTCGCCGTTCGGCCAGCAACCGCAGCAGCAACAGCCGGTCGGCGCGCCCCAGCAGCCACAGGCGTTCGGGCAGCAGCCGTCCCAGCCGTTCGGGCAGCAGCCGCAGGGAACCGCGGCGCCGTCCGCGGAGTCCGAGCCTGGACCGGCCCTGGGCGAGGCCGAGCCGACGCAGGTCCTCCGCCCGGGACAGCAACCTCAGCAGGCGCCGTCCGGGTTCGACGAAGCCGAGCCGACGCAGAAGATCACCCCGGAGCAGCTGAGGCAGCAGTTGCCCGGAGCGGATGGGCCGAACGGGCCCGGAACACCGCAGAAGTAAGGAACGACCGGCGGGATCCACCCGTCGGGAAGCACGACACAAGTGGGGAACCCGATGACGAACCCGTACGGCCAGCAGCCCGGCCCCGGCCAGCAACCCTATGGCCAGCAGCCTCAGCCCGGATACGGACCCCCGTCCGGCGCCACGCCCGCGCCGTACGGCCAGCCTTCCGGCCCGAACCCGATGCCGTACGGCCAGCCGGCGCCGTATGGCCAGCCCGCGCCGTACGGTCAGCCCGCGCCCTACGGCGCCCCGGGCGGGATGCCCGGTGGCGGCGGTGACATCAACTCGATCCCGGACTACAAGGGCTGGGCGATCGGGTGCATCTTCCTCTGCTGGATCATCGCGATCTTCGCGATCATGAAGTCCAACGAGGTCAACACCTACAAGATGCAGGGCAACTACGCCGCCGCCATGGACGCGTCGAAGTCGACGAAGACCATGTGCATGATCGCCTCGATCATCGGCGGGGTCGGCTGCCTGTTCTCCATTCTCTGGATCGTCCTGGTCGCCGCGAGCATCTAGCCCGACCCGAAGCCGAAAGAACAACGAGGACCACTTTCATGACCAACCCCTACGGCCAGCAGCAGCCCTATGGACAGCAGCAGCCTGGCTATGGGCCGCCTTCCGGTGGCATGCCCGCTCCCTACGGGCAGCCCGCTCCGTACGGCCAGCCCGCTCCTTACGGCGCTCCGGGCGGTATGCCCGGCGGTGACATCAACGCCATCAAGGACTACAAGGGCTGGGCGATCGGCTGCATCTTCCTCTTCTGGATCATCGCGATCTTCGCGATCATGAAGTCCAACGAGGTCAACACCTACAAGATGCAGGGCAACTACGCCGCCGCCATGGACGCGTCGAAGTCGACGAAGACGCTCTGCCTGATCGCCACCATCATCGGTGGCGTCGGCTGCCTGCTTTCGATCGTGTGGATCATCTTCGCCGTCGTCCTGGCGACGAGCGCGTCGACTTACAGCTGCTACGGCAGCTACTGCTGATTTCGTTTCCGGGGCGCACCACCCCGATGTCGGTCCCAGGTGGGACGATGTCGGGGTGGTGAACCTCTATCGCGACACCGGAGTGGTGTTGCGGACGCACAAGCTGGGTGAGGCCGACCGGATCGTCACCCTGCTCACGCGGCGGCACGGCAAGGTCCGTGCGGTCGCGAAAGGCGTGCGTCGGACGTCATCGCGCTTCGGGGCGCGGCTGGAGCCGTTCGGCCACGTCGACGTCCAGTTCTACACCGGCCGCTCCCTCGACGTGATCACCCAGGTCGAGACGGTCGACGCCTTCGCGCTGCCGCTGGTGGCCGACTACCAGCGCTACACCGCCGCGAGCGCCATCGCCGAGACGGCGGACCGGTTGTCCGCCGAAGAGGGCGAGCCGGTGCTCAAGCTCTACATGCTCGTCGTCGGCGCCCTTCGCGCGCTCGCGGGCGGGGAGCGGGACAGTTCCCTCATCCTCGACGCCTTCTTCCTGCGCGCCATGGCCTACGCCGGCTGGGCGCCCGCGATCACCGAATGCGCCCGCTGCGGCCTGCCCGGGCCGCACAAGGCGTTCAGCGTGTCCGCCGGCGGCTCGATGTGCCCGGATTGCCGGGTCCCCGGCTGCGTCCACCCCTCCCCGGAGGTGCTGACGCTGCTCGCGGCGCTCCTGCACGGCGAGTGGCCGGTGGCCGAGGCTTCGCAGCCGGTGCCGCGGCGGGACGCGTCCGGCCTGGTCGCGGCCCATCTGCAGTGGCATCTGGAGCGCCAGTTGCGGTCGCTGCCGCTGGTGGAGAGGCGTGCGCGGGAGACCAGCACGCAGGCGCAGTAGGGTCGCAGGCACAGGTTCGCTCGATCAGGAGGCTCGAAGGTGCTGCGCAGGGGACGCGAGAACAAGGCGTCACAATTCGAACTTCGCGCGCCGGAGCCGCATCCGTCCGGTGCCCGGCCGCCGGAGATCCCCAAGGAACTCCTCCCGAAGCATGTGGCGCTGGTGATGGACGGCAACGGCCGCTGGGCCAACCAGCGGGGACTGCCGCGGATCGAAGGCCACAAACGCGGTGAAGCGGTGATGATCGACGTCGCCAGCGGTGCCGTGGAGCTGGGCGTCAAATGGCTGTCGGTGTACGCGTTCTCGACCGAGAACTGGAAGCGGAGCCCGGAGGAGGTCCGCTTCCTGATGGGCTTCAACCGCGACACCATCCGCCGCCAGGTCGACTACCTCGGTTCGATCGGCGTCCGCATCCGCTGGGCGGGCCGCCGTCCCAAGCTGTGGGCGAGCGTCATCAAGGAACTGCAGGTCGCCGAGGAGAAGACCAAGCACAACACGGCGCTGAACATGACCATGTGCGTCAACTACGGCGGCCGCGCCGAGCTGGGCGACGCCATGCGCCGGATCGCGCAGGACGTCGCCGACGGGAAGCTGAACCCGGACAAGGTCACCGAGAAGACCATCGGGAAGTACCTGTACCAGCCCGACATGCCGGACGTGGACCTGTTCCTGCGGCCGTCGGGGGAGCAGCGCACGTCGAACTTCCTGCTCTGGCAGTCGGCCTACGCCGAGATGGTCTACCAGGACACGCTCTTCCCGGACTTCGACCGCACCCACCTGTGGCGGGCCTGCCTCGAGTTCGCGAAACGGGACCGCCGCTTCGGCGGGGCCGTCGACAAGGCTTCGGAAGGAACCTCATGACCACCGAGGCGGCGGACACGGCGGCCCTGCTCACCTCCGCGCGGGAAGCCCTCGAGCGCTATCTCGAAGTCCACGTCGACGACGACGGCGCGCTGACCTTCTCGCACGCGGACGTCCCGTGCGTCATCCAGGCGACCCGGCTGGCCGAAGGGCTGACCGTGCTGAGCCTGACCTGCGTCGTCGCCTGGGACCTGCCGGACGACCCGGCGATCGCGGCCTCGGCGGCGGAACGCGCCGGACAGGGCCTGTTCGGGACGCTCGGTGTCGTGCGTTCGGAGAAGGGCATCGACATCACGCTGAGGTACGCGTTCCCGGCCGAGGGCATGGATCCCTCGCCGCTCGGAACGCTGCTCATGCTGGTCGTGTCGACGGCGTCGCAGCTGCGTTCGGACCTCCTGGGGACCGCTCCCGGGGAGTGACCGCCGGAACGCTGGGTCACCTGGCATCATCGCGCGCATGGAAACCATTTCCAGAAGCGCCCCGGAGCGGAAGCCGGCCCGGCGGTTCAAGATCACCTCGATCGAGGTGCTCTGCGCGATCCTGCTGATCGCGATCCTCGGGCAGAGCTGGCTCCAGCAGGTGTTCGACGTTCCCGCGCTGCGGACCGGCTCGACGGTGTTCGTCGCGGTCTGCGTGCAGGCGCTGCCGTTCCTGGTGCTCGGGGTGCTGATCAGTGGCGCGATCGCGGCGTTCGTGCCCGCGCGGGTGCTGGAGAAGGTGCTTCCCCGCCGGGCCGGTGCGGCGGTCGGTGTCGCGGGGCTGGCCGGGGTCGCCCTGCCGGGTTGTGAATGCGCGTCGGTGCCGGTCGCGCGGCGGCTGATCGGGCAGGGTGTCGTGCCCGCGGCCGCGCTGACGTTCCTGCTGGCCGCGCCCGCGGTGAACCCGGTGGTGCTGGTCGCGACCGCGGTGGCGTTCCCGGGGAACCCGGAGATGGTGTTCGCCCGGTTCGCCGGTTCGCTCGCCACGGCGATGGTGATGGGCTGGCTGTGGGCGAAGTGGGGCAAGCTCGACTGGATCGCGGAGCGCGCCTTGCGGCGTCTCCCCGAGGTCCAGCACGGCTCGCGCTGGAAGACCTTCGCCGAGACAGCGCGGGCGGACCTGGTCGAGGCGGGCGGGTTCCTGGTGCTCGGCGCGATGGTCGCCGCCGCGATGAACGTCCTGGTACCCGCGAAGTGGTTCGGGGTGCTGGGGGAGCAGATCGTGCTCGGCGTGCTGGTGATGGCCGTGCTCGCCGTCGTGCTGGCGCTGTGCAGCGAGGCGGACGCCTTCGTCGCCGCGTCGCTGACCGCGATGCCGCTGCTGCCGAAGCTGGTGTTCCTGGTGGTCGGGCCCGCGATCGACGTGAAGCTGTTCGCGCTGCAGACCGGTACCTTCGGCAAGTCGTTCGCGCTGCGGTTCGCGCCCGTGACGTTCGTGGTCGCGCTCAGCTGCGCGGTCGTCTCGGGCACGCTGATCCTCGGAGGTGGCGTGTGAAACGCGAGACCCAGAACATCCTGCTGATCCTGCTCGGCGGGGCGCTGCTCAAGATCACGATCAACGGCGACTACCTGCGCTACGTCAAACCCGCGCAGCAGCCGTGGATCATCGCCGGCGGCGCGGTGATGGTCGCGCTGGGCGCGGTCGCGATCGTCCGTGACCTGCTGGCCGCCCGCGCGACCGCCGCCGCCGTGTCCGGGGACGTCCACGCGCACGAGCACAACACCCGGTCGGCCTGGTTGCTGATGGTGCCGGTGCTGGCCGTGTTCCTGGTCGCGCCGCCCGCGCTGGGCGCCGATTCGGTGACCCGCACGGAGGCCAGGGCGCCGCAAAGCGCTTCGGCGAGCAACGCGGCCGCCTTCCCGCCGCTGCCCGCCGGGGATGTGGTCGCGTTGGAGGTCAACGAATTCGTCAGCCGGGCGGGCTGGGATTCCAGTGGCTCGCTGAACGGGCGGACGGTGCGGCTGTCCGGGTTCGTGGTGCACAACGAGGGCAACACGATGCTGGCCAGGATGGTGATCGGCTGCTGTGCCGCCGACGCGTACCCGATCACCGTGCGGATGGTGGGCGAGGGCGCGTCGGGGTTCGGGGACGACACCTGGCTGGAGGTCACCGGGACGGTCGTGCCGGGAACCGCGGTGCGGGAGAACAGCTACATGCCGGACTTGACGCTCACGTCGGTGCGGCAGGTGCCGGCGCCGAAGGACCCGTACGAGTACTGACGCCCGGACCGGGTCGGTACTCGGGGTCCTGCTGGGCGATGTGCCCTGGCGATCATGTCGCGAAAGCCACTTTCGAGACGTCTGGTGTCCCGAAAGTGGCTTTCGCGACACCACCTCAAGAACCAGGCCCGGTGACGCCCGTCAGTGGTTCGAGCAGGTCCCGACGATCTCCACGGTGTGGCTGATGTCGGAGAACCCGTGCTCCGAGGCGATCTTCTCGGCCCACCGCTCCACGGCCGGGCCCTCGACCTCGACGGTGCTGCCGCAGATCCGGCACACCAGGTGATGGTGGTGGTGCGACGAGCAGCGCCGGTAGATGGCCTCGCCGGTGTCGGTGCGCAGGACGTCGATCTCGCCGGCCTCCGAGAGCGACTGCAGCGTCCGGTACACCGTGGTGAGCCCGATACCGTCGCCACGTTTGCGCAGCTCGTCGTGCAGTTCCTGGGCGGAACGGAAGTCGTCGATCTCCTTGAGCAGCTCCACCACGGCGGCCCGCTGTTTCGTCGACCGGCGTCCCGGCACCGGCGCGGAACTGTTGGCCGTCGTCGGACTCATGCTCACTTCCCCTCCTGAACGTGGGCTACGGCGTCCACCACGATATGCGCAAGGTGATCGTCGACCAGCCGGTACACCACCTCACGGCCGCGTCGCTCACCCTGTACGACCCCCGCGGTCTTCAGTACCCGCAGGTGCTGGCTGATCAGCGGCTGCGCGACATCGAGCGTGTCCACCAGTTCGTGGACGCACCGGTCCGCGTTACGCAGCTGCAGCACGATGGCGATGCGCACGGGGGCGGCGAGGGCCCGGAGCAGGTCACCCGCGTCCGCGAGCACGGCGGGCGAGGCCGACACGGCGGGTTCGGCGGGGGGACGGGCGGACGAATGCGGTCCGGGGTCCTCCGCGAGGCCCGCGGCGGCCGAATCCGGGGTCACCGTAGCCATCGCGGCCTCCAAGTCCATCATGATTTCCGAAGTCATTGCCAGTAACAGTCCAGTCCATCTTAGTGTTCCCGTCCCCGCTGGTCTGTTCGCCGACCGGGCGACCACTTGGCGGCGACGTTACTGCTCCATTCGGGTGACTTCGCGAAGAAATGACCATTCCGCTTCGCATGTCGTCGCCAACGGTGCAAGGTTGTCGCGGAGCGTTTCGTCGCTTCACACTGACGACCGCGCTCAGAGTGCCCGGAGAAGGCAGTGGGGAGACATGACTCGTTTCGTGACGAAGCTGGCCGCCGCGACGGCGGCCGTCGCTTTGGCCTCGGTTCCGGGGCTCGCCTCGGCGCAGACGACGAAGGCCGTCGATGAGAAGACCGGCCCCGTGTCGTTCGCGAACGTGGCGTCGGTGCGGATCGGGAACCCGGGATCGCTGATCACCGAGACCCAGCGTTCGCCGTTGACGCCCGGCCAGTCGAAACTCTCCCCGGACCGCACTGTCGTCCCGCGTGACGCCGGCGAGCAGGGCACCCTCGGTGACAAATGGGCCATCAACCTGGGCCGCTACGGCGCGCAGAGCCCGTTCCCGGCCGGGATCGCCAGCCGTGATCACAACGTGGTCGCCGCGCTGCAGCAGACCACGGTCCCGACGGCGGTCGCGGAAAGCAACTACGCCCTGATCGACAACGGGCGCGGCGGCGCGAAGCCGCTCGACAACACCGTGCTGGTGCTCGAAGGCGCGAAGAGCTCGGTCGACTGTGCCGCGCCGGGCAAGGCGACGTCGTCGACGAGCGTGGGCAAGATCTGGGTACGGGACCAGAACGGCGACCTCAAGCCATCCGGTGCTTCGGGTGTCGACGTCAAGGGGCTCAAGCTCGGCCCGCCGTCGATGATCAAGAACGAGAGCCTCAGCAAGGACAAGACCACCTCCGACCTGACCGTCACGCGCGTGACCGCCTTCGACCAGCTCATCCGCCAGGACGGCTGGCGCGCCGGCGACGTGACCGCGGTCGCGGGCTGGAAGGTGGACATCGTCACGCACGTGCGCGACGAGACCGGCAAGGATCTGCGAGAGGCCCGCACGACGGTCGTGCTCGGTGGCGTGAGCTGCGCGATCCCGAGGAACTTCGTGGCGAAGCCCGCCGGCGGTACGGGACCGGGCGCGGCGCCCGAGCAGCCCGCGGTGCCGGGGACGGTGCCCGCGGGCGGTATCCCGCCGCAGGCCGACGACTCGACGCGGACCGTGGTCGGGCTCGGGCTGCTGGGCGGCGGCATCCTCGTCGGCGCCGCGGCCATGCTGATGCTTCGCCGTCGCAAGCCCGTGCCGGTGCGGGAGAAGTAGCGGCCCGTGCGGCCCTGGCTGGCGGGACTGTCCGCCGTGGTCACCGCGATCGCGATCTCGGCGGGCGTGGTCGTGCTGACCTGGATCCCGCCGGAATCGCCGGCGGTCTCGTTCGCCGAACCCGCGGTCATGCCGGGTGAGGACGGCGCTCCCTTGGCGCTGCCCGCCGACAGCTCGAAACGGGGGCAGCGCCCCGGCACGATCCGCCTGCCCGAAGGCGGGTCGGCGAGACTCGTCCGCTCCGAGGTCACCGCTCAGGGTGTCCTCCCGATCCCGCGCGGTCTCGGCGACGCGGCGTGGTGGGGTGTGCGGCTCGGCGCGGAAGCGGGTACGTCGCTGATCTCCGGGCACGTCAACTGGGGTGGCGTCAAAGGGCCGTTCGACGAGCTGTGGCGGATGCGCGAGGGCCAGGAGGTGGCCGTCAGCGACGCGGCGGGCGGTATCTGGGTCTATCGCGTGCGCGAGGTCGTCACCGTGCACAAGAACGACCTGCCCGCGCAGGCGGCGAAGCTGTTCGCGCAGAGCGGGCCGCACCGGCTGGTGCTGGTCACCTGCGGCGGCGACTACCTCGGGGGTACGGACGGCTACCGGGACAACCGGGTCGTCGTCGCGACTCCCGTTTCCGGGCCGCCCGCCTGATTCCCGCATTCAGAGGACGAAATGCGGGAAGTCGGTGCAACCACTCGCGGCTCGCGTCGCGTGTCTAGCCACACCGGCCGCTCCGGCGGCTCGACGCGAGCAAGGAGTAATACCCGATGGTGGGACAGATCGACGACGGCACGGCGAGCGAGGAGCGGCCGAAAAAGCGCTCCAGCCTGGGGTTGATCCTCATCGGCGCCGCGATCTTCGTGGTGGCGGCCGTGGTCGCGGTGCTGGTGTTCACCGGAAAGAGTGATCCTGTCGTCGCGGCCGCCCCCGGTCAGGCGGACACGTCGGCGGGGCAGCAGGCGCAGGCCCCGGCCGACACGGGACAGGCGCCCGGCACGGTCAGGCTCCCCGGTGGCGGCACGGCGAAACTGATCCGCAAGGAACTGACCGCGGACGGGACCCTCCCCATCCCCGAGGGTCTCGACGAAGCCACCTGGTGGGGCGCGAAACTGGGCGCCGACCAGGGCGCTTCCCTGCTTTCCGGGCATGTGAACTGGAAGGGGAAGAAGGGCCCGTTCGACGAACTGTGGCGGCTCAAGACCGGCCAGCAGGTCGACGTCGTCGACACCGACGGCGGCAAGTGGGTCTACAAGATCGGCGAGGTCGTCACCGTGCACAAGACGAAGCTCGCCGAACAGTCGGAAAAGCTGTTCGGACCGGACGGGCCGCATCGGCTGGTGCTGGTCACCTGTGGTGGCGAGTACGTCGGCGGGACCGACGGTTACGAGGACAACCGCATCGTCACCGCCTCGTTGGTCAGCAGGCCCTGAGCGGTCCGACCTCGCCGGAGGTCGTGCGGGGACGGGCGGTTAGTCTTGTCCTTCTAGTCCATACCCGTCCCCGCATGCTTCGGAGCGTGGAGTGCCCGCCAACACCATTGAGACCGTCGTCAGCCTGTGCAAGCGTCGAGGCTTCGTTTTCCCGTGTGGAGAGATCTACGGCGGTACCAAGTCGGCGTGGGACTACGGGCCCCTCGGTGTCGAACTCAAGGACAACATCAAGCGCCAGTGGTGGAAGACCGTCGTGCAGAGCCGCGACGACGTCGTCGGCCTCGACTCCTCGGTCATCCTGCCGCGCCAGGTGTGGGTCGCGTCGGGTCACCTCGACGTCTTCACCGACCCGCTGATCGAATGTCTGTCCTGCCACAAGCGTTTCCGCGCCGACCAGCTGGCCGAGGACTTCTCCGCCCGGTCGGGCAAGGAGGTGTCCGAGGACGACCTGTCCGAGGTGCCGTGCCCGAACTGCGGCACCCGCGGGCAGTACACCGCGCCGCGTGACTTCAACATGATGCTGAAGACCTACCTCGGCCCGGTCGAGTCCGAGGAGGGCGTGCACTACCTCCGCCCGGAGACCGCGCAGGGCATCTTCATCAACTTCCTCAACGTGCAGACCGCGGCACGCAAGAAGCCGCCGTTCGGCATCGGCCAGATCGGCAAGTCGTTCCGGAACGAGATCACGCCGGGCAACTTCATCTTCCGCACGCGCGAGTTCGAGCAGATGGAGATGGAGTTCTTCGTCGAGCCGGGCGAGGACGAGACCTGGCACCAGTACTGGATCGACGCGCGCACCGAGTGGTACAAGGACCTCGGGATCAAGGCGGACAACCTCCGTCTTTACGAGCACCCGAAGGAAAAGCTCTCCCACTACTCGAAGCGCACCGTCGACATCGAGTACCGCTTCGCGTTCAACGCGGGCCAGGAATGGGGCGAGCTCGAAGGCATCGCGAACCGCACCGACTTCGACCTCACCACGCACTCGAACCACTCCGGCGTCGACCTGTCGTTCTTCGACCAGGCCACGAAGCAGCGGTTCCGCCCGTTCGTCATCGAGCCCGCGGCCGGTGTCGGCCGGTCGATGATGGCGTTCCTCGTCGACGCCTACCACGAGGAAGAGGTGCCGAACGCCAAGGGCAGCACCGACACCCGCGCGGTGCTCAAGCTGGACTACCGGCTCGCGCCGTTCAAGGTCGCCGTGCTCCCGTTGTCGCGCAACGCCGACCTCACGCCGAAGGCGCGCGACGTCGCCGCGGCGCTGCGCAAGCACTGGAACGTCGACTTCGACGACGCGGGCGCGATCGGCCGCCGCTACCGGCGCCAGGACGAGATCGGGACGCCGTACTGCGTCACCGTCGACTTCGATTCGCTCAACGACCACGCGGTGACCGTGCGGGAGCGCGACACCATGGCGCAGGAGCGGGTCGCGATCGACAAGCTGGAGTCCTACCTGGCGGGGCGTCTGATCGGCGCCTGAGTTCCGGCTGGGAAGTACGTGAAGGCCCCCTTCATTGCGTTAGGCGCAGTGAAGGGGGCCTTCACGTACTTGCCTTCGCGTGTCTGGATGGACGGCACGCGTGATCCGACGGACGACACGCGTGATTGGACGGACGACACGCTCGCGACCGGGCTCCGGCGCGAGTCGTCCGTCTGGACACGTGTGCCGTCCGTCCAATCACGCCTGTCGTCCCTTCGATCACGCCGAACCGCTTGCCCAGGCTTCGCCGGCGTTGCGAAAGCCACTTTCGCAACGTTGAAGGTTGCGAAAGTGGCTTTCGCAACGTCGCCCCACCGGCGCCGACCCCCCCACCCCTGACAACTGTCACCCTCAGGTCGTGACGCGCGGCCCAAGGCCGGGACGCCCCCGCGCGACAAGCTCTGAGTATGCGAGAACAAGACATCACCGCGGGGGCGGCGGTCCGGCTTTCCGGGCTGCGTAAGCACTATGGGGACGTCCACGCCGTCGACGGCGTGGACCTGACGATCGCGCCGGGCGAGGTGGTCGCCCTCCTCGGCCCCAACGGCGCGGGCAAATCCACCACGGTCGACATGATCCTGGGGCTCTCGAAACCCGATGCCGGCACCGTGACCGTCTTCGGGCGGGAGCCGGGTGACGCGGTCGGCGACGGGATGATCGGCGCGATGCTGCAGGGCGGCGCGCTCGTCGAGGATCTCACGGTCGCGGAGACCGTCGGCATGGTCGCGGCGCTGCACCGCGAGCCGATGCCCGTGCGCGAGGCGTTGCGCCGCGCCGGGATCGAGGACATCGCGAACCGGCGCTCCACCAAGCTTTCCGGTGGGCAGAAGCAGCGCGTGCGGTTCGCCGTCGCGCTGGTGAGTGACCCCGATCTGCTGCTCCTCGACGAGCCGACCGCCGCGATGGACGTCGGCACGCGCCGCGAGTTCTGGAAGTCCATGTACGAGTACACGAACTCCGGCCGCACGGTCCTGTTCGCGACCCACTATCTCGAAGAGGCCGAAGAGTTCGCCGACCGTGTCGTGCTGATGCGGTCGGGCCGGATCGTCGCGGACGGTTCGGTCGCGCAGGTCCGTGCGCTGGCCGGGGGACGCACGATCCGCGCGGTGGGGGTGCCCGCGGCGGCGGAGCCGGTGATCGCGGCGCTGCCCGCGGTCACCGGTCACGAACTCCGCGCCGGCCGCGTGGCGATCTCCAGTTCCGATTCCGACGCGACGCTGCGGGCGCTGCTGGCCCACGTACCCGAAGCCCACGACATCGAGATCAGCGCCGTCGGCCTCGAAGGCGCGTTCCTGTCCCTGACCACCAGCGAGGAAGCCGTCCGATGAACCCGACCTACCTCAAGACCGAGATCGTCCGCACCTTCCGTTCGACCAGGTTCGTGCTCTTCGCGGTCGCCTTCCCGGTGCTGATGTTCCTGTTGCAGGCCAACGTCTTCGCCGCGGGCGAAGTGAACATCGCGGGCGTGATCATGGTCAACATGATGGCCTTCGGGGCCTTCTCCGCCGCGATGACGAGCGGCGCGAAACTCGCCATCGAGCGGTCCACCGGCTGGCAGCGCCAGCTGCGGCTGACGCCGTTGACCGGCGCCGGCTACCTCGGCGGCAAGGCGCTCTCGGCGATGCTCGTCGCGCTCCCGTCGCTGCTCGTCGTCCCGCTGGTCGGTGTCCTCTTCCAAGGTGTCCACCTCGACGCCGCCGGCTGGCTGCGGCTCGTGGCGGGTATCTGGCTCGGCGCGATCCCGCTGGTGCTGCTCGGTCTCCTGCTCGGCCAGTTCGGCACGCCGGAGTCGATGCAGCCGCTGAACATGATCGTCATGATGGGCATGGGGTTCCTCGGCGGCCTGTGGATCCCGATCGACGGGATGCCGTCGTGGATGGCCGACGTCGCCAAGGTGACGCCCACGTATTGGCTGATCCAGCTGGTCCGCCCGGTCGTCACCGACCATCTCACGGTGAGTCTCCCGGCCGCGCTCGGTGTGCTGGCGGCGTGGACCGCGGTCCTCGGGACGCTCGTGATCAGGCGTTACCGTAAGGACAGTGCGCGGGTCTGAGAAATGGGTGAACCGGTGAGTGACTACCCGGGCAGGGTCGAGACGGGCTTGAACAGCCGGGAGAACTGGTGGGCGGACATGCCGCCGCGAACCGGCCGGGGACCTCGGCCGAGGCGGTGGGTGTTCTTCGGCCTCGCCTTCATCGTGCCCGGCTTCGCCCCCGCCGTGGTCGATCTGGCCACCGACGGTGCGACCGCGAAAGAGCTGGTGATCGCCGTTCTCCTGCTCTTCTACGGCTCCTGCTACGTGCTGTTCCCGCTCAGCCTGCGGCCTTCCCGGCGGAAGACGACCTACGTCTTCTCGGTGCTGATGCTGCTCATCGGTCTCGCCCTCGTGTTCCTGCACGACAACAACCCGTACGTCCTGATCTACGCGACGGCGGTGCTGGCCTTCACGCTGCCGCCGGCGTGGGCGGTGATCCTGGACGGCGGCGCCCTGCTGCTGGTGCTGGCCGTCCACCTGGTCCTCGGGAAGGACGACTTCGGCGATCTCATCGCGGTCACCTCGATCACGGCGGCGATGTTCTTCATGGCGAACCTGGTCCGCGCGGTGCGGAAACTGGAGGCGGCGAACCAGGAGATCGCGACGCTCGCGGTGGCGGGCGAACGCGAACGCCTGGCGCGGGATCTGCACGACATCCTCGGCCACAGCCTCACCACCATCACGGTCAAGGCCGGGCTCGCCCGCCGGATCCTGGAGAGCGGCAAGGACGACCCCCGCGCGCTACAGGAGATCCGCGAGGTCGAGGGCCTGACCCGCAGCGCGCTCTCGGACATCCGGGCCACGGTCTCCGAGTATCGCGAGGTGTCGCTGTCGGCGGAGGTCGCCGGGGCGCGGGCGGCGTTGCGGGCGGCCGAGATCGACGCGGATCTGCCGCACGCGGTGGACAACGTCGATCCCGCCCTGCAGCGCACTTTCGGTTACGTGCTGCGGGAAGCGGTCACCAACGTGATCCGGCATTCCGGGGCGAAACGGGTGAAAGTCCGCTTCGGCAAGACCTGGCTGGAAGTCGAGGACGACGGTGAAGGCGGCGACGCGACGGCGGGCAACGGCCTGCGCGGTCTCACCGAACGGTTGGACGCGGTCGGCGGGACCTTGACCGCCACCACGCCACCTGGGGGAGGATGGCTCGTCCGGGCGGAGGTACCCGAGTCCGCCTTCCGGAGCGGCGCGCCCGCGCCACTCTCCGATCCCACGGGAGGCTGCGCGTGATCCGGGTCCTGCTCGCCGACGACCAGGCGATGGTGCGCGGGGCGCTGGCCACCGTGCTCGGCCTCGAAGCCGACATCGAGGTGGTCGCCCAGGTCGGCTCGGGAGACGAAGTGCTCCAGCGGGCGAAGGAGACGGCCCCGGACGTCGCGCTGCTCGACGTCCAGATGCCCGGCAAGGACGGTCTCGAAGCCGCCGCCGAGCTGCACGGCGCGCTTCCGCTGTGCCGGATCATCATCTGCACCACCTTCGGCAGGCCCGGGTATCTCTCGCGGGCGATGGCCGCGGGCGCCGCGGGGTTCGTCGTCAAGGACGCTCCGCCGGAGCAGCTCGTGGACGCCGTCCGGCGGGTCCACGGCGGGCTCCGGGTGGTCGATCCGGCGCTCGCCGCGGAATCGCTCGCCACCGGCGCGAGCCCGCTCACCGGACGCGAACACGACGTCCTCAGTGCCGCCAAGGACGGCCGCACGGTGGCCGACATCGCCCGTGCCCTGCACCTTTCCGAAGGCACCGTGCGCAACCATCTTTCGGCCGCGATGGGCAAGACCGGGGCGAGGACCCGGGCCGAGGCGGTGCGGCTCGCGGAAGAGCACGGCTGGCTCTGAGATCGACTCCCCGCTCTGCGAGAATCACCCACGTGAGTACCGCCGAACGGACGAAACCGACTCGCGCGAACTGGGTTCGCCGGATAGTGGCGGGATTCCTGCTGGTCGTCGTCGCGGTGATCGGCGGAACGGCGTTCCGGGTCTGGCAGGTCGCGCGTGAGGACGTGCGCGACCGGGCCGACGTCATCGTGGTGCTCGGCGCGGCCCAGTACAACGGCAGGCCGTCGGAGATCTTCCAGGCCCGGCTGGCCAAGGCGAAGACGCTGTACGACCAGGGCGTGGCGAAGGTGATCGTCACCGCGGGCGGCAAGAAGGCGGACGACAACTACACCGAGGCGCACGCGGGCGCGCAGTGGCTGCGCAAACGCGGCGTGCCCACGTCGGCGACACTGCCGGTCGGCGAGGGGAGCGACACGCTGCGGAGCCTCCGCGCGGTCGCCGAGCAGGTCCAGAAACGGGGCTGGAAGACCGCTGTGCTGGTCAGCGACCCGTGGCACTCCTTCCGCGCGCGGGTGATGGCCGACGACCTCGGCCTCGAGACCTGGACGTCGCCGACCCATCGCGGCCCGGTCGTGCAGACCCGCGAGACGCAGGCGCGCTACATCGTCCGCGAGACCGGCGCGCTGCTGTACTACCGCCTCACGAAGTCGCCGGCGGACAGTCTGTTCGGTACCGGCGAGGTCTGACGACCGATAAGTGTCGGTGAGCACGTTTAGTCTGGTCGGGTGGACACCTACACCGAGGCCGACAGGGCGCGCCTGCTGCCCGAGCGGCCCAAGGGCGCGGCGTTGGAAGGTGCCGCGGACGGGCGGAGCGCCTTCGCCCGCGATCGTGCCCGAGTGCTGCACTCGGCCGCTCTGCGCCGGCTGGCGGGCAAGACCCAGGTGGTCGGCCCGGGTGAAGGGGCCGAGGTCAGCGGTGTGCCCCGCACGCGGCTGACGCATTCGCTGGAGGTCGCGCAGATCGGCAGGGGTATCGCGGACGAGCTGGGCGCGGATCCGGATCTGGTGGACACGGCGGGCCTCGCGCACGACATCGGGCATCCGCCGTTCGGGCACAACGGCGAGCGCGCGCTGAACGAGGTCGCCCAGCCGTGCGGTGGTTTCGAGGGCAACGCGCAGACGTTGCGGATCCTGACCAGGCTGGAGCCCAAGGTCCTGCTCGAAGGCGGGCTCGTCGGCGGGCTGAACCTCACCCGCGCCTGTCTCGACGCCTCGATGAAGTACCCGTGGCAACGTGAAGAAGGCAATGCGAAGTACGGCGTCTACGCCGACGACGCCGAGGTGTTCGCGTGGGTCCGGGAAGGGGCGCCGGAGCGCCGCACCTGCCTCGAAGCGCAGATCATGGACTGGTCCGACGACGTCGCCTATTCCGTGCACGACGTCGAAGACGGAGTACTGGCCGGGCGGATCTCGTTGCGGGTGCTGGCCGACCCGGAGGAACGCGCGGCGGTGGCCGAGGCGGCGCGGCGGTTTTCGCACCGGTCGCAGTCCACTTTGGAGGGTGCGGCGAAGGAACTGCTCGACCTGCCGGTGGTCGCAGAACTCAGCGAACCGGGGCTCGACGGGTCGCTCAAGGCGCAGGTCGCGTTGAAACGGCTGACGAGCGAGCTGGTCGGCCGGTTCGCGACGGCGGTCGTCGGCGCGACACGGCAGGTGTACGGCGAAGGGCCGTTGAGCCGCTACGCCGCGCGGCTGGTCATCCCGGAGCAGGTCGCGGCCGAGGTCGCGTTGCTCAAGGCGCTCGCGCTGCGGTACGTGATGAGCGACAAGCGGCGTCTCGCGATGCAGGACGGCCAGCGTCAGATGCTCGCCGAGCTGGTCGTCGCGCTGTGCCGCCGCGCGCCCGATTCGCTGGACGGCCTGTTCCTGCCCGCGTGGGAGGCCGCCTCGGACGACGCGGCCCGGTTGCGCGTGGTCGTCGACCAGGTGGCGTCGCTCACGGATGCGCAGGCGTACGCATGGCACGCCTGGCACACGGGCCGCCACGGCTGAGAAGGCCGAGCCGCCCGCTCACCCTGCCCCGGCCGACGTTGCGAAAGCCACTTTCGCAACCTTCAACGTTGCGAAAGTGGCTTTCGCAACGTCGGCGGGGGCGGGGAGGAGTCGAGGACCGGCCCAGGGACCGCCGAACAGGTCGCGAAAGCCACTTTCGCGACGTCTGGTGTCCCGAAAGTGGCTTTCGCGACATGCCGGCTCGGCGCCGCCCCTCGGACAAGGCGGAACTTTCGGACAGGAGACGGGCGGCCCCGTCCACGGTACGGTCTGCGGCATGGGCGCTGTCGAAAGCCACCTCCGGTTTGGTCTGGACCTCTATCGGGTGCTGGCGAGCCGCGCGGAGAACGCGTGCTTCTCGCCGTACTCGATCGCGAGCGCGCTCGGCCTGGTGACCCAGGCCGCCAAGGGCAAGACCAGAGAAGAGCTGATCGCGCTGCTCGGCGACCCGGACGAGCTGGCCGACCTGCTGGGCAAGGCCTCGTCGCTGCTCGACGACGGTCCCGAACTTGCGGTCGCGAACACGCTCTGGGCCTGGGACGGGCTCCCGCTCGAAGACTCCTTCCGCGAGGAGCTCGCCACCTGGCCGGGCGGGAAGGTCGAAAGCGCCCCGTTCGGCGATGATCCGGAGGCCGCGCGGCGGCTGATCAACGCCGACGTCGCCGAGGCCACCCGCGAACTGATCCCCGAACTGCTGAAGCCGGGGACCGTCGCACGGGACACCGTCGCCGCGATCGTCAACGCCCTGTATCTCAAAACCGCCTGGACCAACCCGTTCTCGAGTGACAACACCGCGCCCGCGGACTTCCACGCGCCGTCCGGCACCCGTACGGTGCCGACGATGTGGCTCGAAAAGCAGCTCGACCACACCCACGAGGACGGCTGGCAGGTCGTCCGCCTCGGTGCCGAGGGCGGGGTGGAGGCGATCGTCCTGCTGCCGGACGGCGATCTCGACGACGCCGAGCTGGACGCGGGCAAGCTGGCGCGGCTGCTGGAGAACACGCGGTCCAAGACCATCGCCCTGTCGCTGCCGAAACTCGATCTCGACGTCGACAGCCCGCTGACGGCGAAACTCCAGGAACTCGGTGTGCGGACGATGTTCACCGCCGACGCCGACCTCACCGGGCTCGCCGACGACGACCGGCTCGAAGTGTCCGAGGTCGTCCACCAGTCCGTGCTCCGCATCGACGAACAAGGCCTCGAAGGCGCCGCCGCGACGGCGGTGCTGATGCGGCTGACGTCGCTCATCGTCGACGAACCGCTCGAAGTCGCCGTCGATCGCCCCTTCCTTCTGCTCGTCAGGCATGCCTCGACGGGTGTGATCTACTTTCTCGCCCGCGTAGTCGAGCCGTGAGGACGGTCCGTGAGTCTTTTCCAGGCTGAGGCGGAGGTGGAGGCCGAGAAGACTCCCACGAGACCCCGCCGGTTCGCCGCCGCCGACGCCGCCATCATGGGCGGCTTCCTGCTGTTCGCCTTCCTGCTCTACAACGGGCTCTGGCTCGACCTCGAGGAGGGCTATCTCTGGAACAGCGCGTCGGACCAGAACCTGTGGGAGTGGTTCTTCTCCGTCACCGCGGACAACGTGCTGCACCTGAGGAATCCGCTCAGCACGCATTTCCAGAACCATCCGCTCGGCGTGAACCTGATGGCCAACACGGCCATGCTCGGCATCGGCATCCCGCTCTCGCCGGTCACGCTCACCTTCGGCCCGACGGTCACCTGGGCCATCGCGCTCACCGGCGGTCTCGCCGGCACCGCGGCCGCCTGGTACTGGGTGTTCTCGCGGCATCTGGTCACCCACCGGGTCGGCGCGGCCATCGGCGGCGCCTTCGTCGGCTTCGCCCCGCCGATGATCTCGCACGGCAACGCGCACCCGAACTTCGTCGCCTGGTTCGTCCTGCCGTTCATCGCGCTGCTGGTCTTCAAGATCGCCCGCGGCGAACGCCCCGTCCGCAACGGGATCTTCCTCGGCCTGCTGGCGGCGTACCAGATCTTCCTCGGCGAGGAACCGCTGCTGATCTTCGCGATGGCGTTCGCGATCTTCGCCATCGCCTACTTCGCGACGAACCACCGCGAGTTCCCGCCGATGGCGAAACCACTGGGGATCGGCGTCGGCATTGGGGTCCTCGTGGCCCTCGTGCTGTGCGCTTTCCCGCTGTGGTGGCAGTTCTTCGGCCCGCAGAGCTATCAGGCGATCGAGCACGGCCCGGTCGGGAACGACACGGCCGCGTTCACCCGGTTCGCGACGCAGTCGGTCGCCGGGCAGCCGCAGGCCGCCGCGGACGTGTCGATGAACCGCACCGAGGAGAACGCCTTCTTCGGCTGGCCGTTGATCGTGCTGATGGTCGTCATCACCGTCTGGCTGTGGCGCGAGGTCTTCGCGCGGGCGCTGGCGATCTCCATGTTCGTGATGGCGTGGCTCTCGCTCGGCGTGCAGATCATCGTGGTGCACGAGGAAACCGGCATCCCGGGACCGTGGAAGCTCTTCTCGGAGCTGCCGCTGTTCGAGTCGCTGCTGGAATCGCGGCTCGCGATGGGCTGCATCCCGCTGATCGGCGCGCTGCTGGCGTTGGCCACCGAGCGCGTCTACGCGGTCGCGTCGAAACTCCCCGAAGTGCCGGGGGAGCGGCGATTCCCGTTGCGGTTGCTGTGGATCGGTGTCGTCATCGCGGTCCTGCTGCCGATCGCGCCGACCCAGCTGATCGTGAAGGAACGGCCGCCGACACCGCGGTTCCTCGCCGACGGCACCTGGCGGAGCTACGTCGCGCCCGGCGGGACCGTGGTACCCGTGCCGTTGCCGAGTTCCGGCGAATCCGAACCGCTGCACTGGCAGATCGACGCCGGACTCGGCTATTCGATGCCGGAGGGGTACTTCGTCGGGCCGAGCGGCCCGGACGACAAACGCGGCCGCTACGGCGCCGTCCAGCGGCCGACCTCGGTCATCTTCGACCAGATCAAGCAGACCGGCGTACCGGCGACGATCACCGAATCGCAGCGGGTGCAGGCACTGGAGGATCTGCGGTACTGGAACGCCGACGTGCTCGTGCTGATCCCGCGCGAACACCAGGACGCCTTCCGGACCACTGTGGACCTGCTGCTGCGGAAACCCGCCGAGTTCGTCGACGGCGTCTGGGTGTGGGACGTCCGGACGATCACCCCCTGAGGCCGGCGCGGCTCGCGGACCACCGCGAGCCCACCGGCATCGCGAGGTGCGCGTTGACCCGGACCGTCCCGCTGCCGAGCCGAGCCGCGACCTCGGCGGCGTACTCCTCGTCCGTGCCCCACACCGAACCGCACAGGCCGGGCGCCGTGGCGTTCGCCAGCCCGACCGCCTCGTCCACTGTGGAGCATCGGACGACCGGCAGCACCGGGCCGAACTGTTCCTCGGTCACGACTCGCATCCCGTCGTGCGCCTCGGCGAGGATCGCCGGGGCGAAGAAGTACCCGGGTCCGTCGAGCGGCCCGCCGGTCACGATCCGCGCGCCGTCCGCGCGTGCCTCGTCGGTGAGTCGGGTGACGCGGTCGTACCGCGGCCGGTTGTTCACCGGACCGAGTTGTGTCCCGGGGGCGCGTCCGTCGCCGACCACCACTCGCGCCGCCACGGCCGCGAGCGCCTCGACGACGCCGTCGTAGCCGGGCCCGACGGCGTAGACCCGCTCGATCGCCACGCCGATCTGACCGCAGTTGGCGAACGCGCTCCAGAACAGCCGTTCCGCGATCGCGGCCGGATCCGTGCCGGGGAGGACGATCGCGGGATCGTTGCCGCCCAGTTCCAGTGTCAGCCGCCGCCATTCCGGCGCGGCCGCCATCCGTTTCCCGGTGTCGGCCGAGCCGGTGAAGTCGACCTGCCGGATCCCGGGATGGGCGAGCAGGCGCTCGCCGAGGGGATCCCGTCCGGTGAGCACGGTCAGCACGCCCGGCGGCAGCACCTGCGCCAGCATCCGGCCGAGATGCAGCGTGGTGAGCGGGGTGCGAGGCGACGGCTTGAGCACCACCGTGTTCCCGGCGGCGAACGCCGGCGCGAGCTTCGCGACGGCCGACTGCACGGGGAAGTTCCACGGCGTGATCGCGGCGACCGGTCCGCCGCCGTCGGCCCGCGGCTCCGGCCGCAGCCCGGCGAAGTACCGGAACCGCGACGCCGCCTCGGCGAACTCGGCTTCGGCCTCGTGAAGCGGTTTCCCCTGCTCTTCGGAGAGCACGGGGGCCAGCACGGGCGCGGCCTCCTCGACGACGACCGCGCACGACGTCAGCGCCGCGTGCCGGTCCGAGACGTGCCAAGCGGGCCATGCCCCGGCGGCGGCGCGGACCGCTTTGTCGACCTCGGCGGGCCCGCAGTCGGGGACGGCCGTGATCCGTTGTCCGGTGGCGGGGTCCTCGACGGCGAGCATCGTTCCTCCTGGGGGAGGGGAAAGGGCCGACTCGCCAGCCTACCGTCGATGATCGACTGGGGGTTCCGGCGAAAAGGCGAAATCGAGGCCCCGACCGGCCGCGTGGCGCGCGTCACCGGCGTCACTGTCACGTCCGTACGGGCCGTCTCGTCCATTCGGTGACCGCAACCGCACGAGGAGGACACCATGCCGCGTATTCCCGCCGTGAAGACCGCCGAGGCCGGCTTCCTGCTGAAGCTGTTCTACAAGTTCGCCGGCAAGCGCTTCGGCGCCGTGCCCGAGCCGATGGCCGTCTACGCGCACCACCCGGCGCTGCTCCGGGCGAACGGCATGCACGAAATGATGGCGGAGAAGGCCAGCAAGACGCTGCCGTCGAACGTGCGCGAGCTGGCCGTGTACCGCGTCGCGACCCAGCTCGGCTGCTCGTGGTGCATCGACTTCGGGACCATGCTGCAACTGCACGAGGGCCTCGACATCGAACGGCTGAAGAACATCGACGACTACGCGAAGTCGCCCGCCTTCACCCACCAGGAACGGCTCGCGCTCGCGTACGCCGACGCGATGACCGCGAGCCCGGTGACCGCCACCGACGAGCAGGTCGCCGAGCTGGAACGCGAGTTCGGCCGCAAGGGCGTCATCGAGCTGACCTACCAGATCGGCCTGGAGAACATGCGTGCCCGGATGAACAGCGCGCTCGACATCACCGCGCAGGGCTTCACCTCGGGCGACGCCTGCAAGATCCCGCTTCCCTGAAAGACTCCCGCGTTTAGTCCTCTGAATGCGCCCGGGCGCATTCAGAGGACTAAACGCGGTCAGGGGCCGACGCGGGTCCGCGCGGTGGTGAGCTTGTCCGGATTCGCCATGTCGTAGATCGCGACGATCTTCCCGTCGCGGATGACGAACGCGTCGACGTGCTCGTCGAGCGCCCGGTATCCCTCGGAGGCGGCCTGCGGCGGGATGTAGAGCCCGAGATCGCCGTTGACCAGCGCGGGCCTCGCCTGCTCCATCCCGGCCGGGTCGTACATCCGCATGAGGCCCTGGAACAGCCGGGTGACCTTGTCGAACCCGGCGACCGTGCGCACCGCCGTGCGCGCCTTGCCGCCGCCGTCGCCGACCAGGACGACGTCGGGATGCAGCACCTCGGCCACCGCCTGGATGTCGCCGGTGAGCATCGCGGTCATGAACTTCTCGATGATCTGCTGCTGCTCGGCGAGCGCCGTCCGGGGCGGCGGATCGGCGTCGGCGACCGCGCGGCGACCGCGGGAACCGTGCTGGCGCGCGGTTTCCGGCGTGCAGCCCAGGATCTCGGCGATCTCCCCGAACGGCACAGAGAACGCGTCGTGCAGGACGAACGCGACGCGTTGCTCCGGCGTCAGCCGGTCGAGGACCACCATCGCCGCCATGCGCATGCCGTCGTCGCGGACGGCGACGGTCAGCGGATCCTCCGACGACGGCGTCCCCAGCGGGCCGAGGACCGGTTCGGGCAGCCATTCGCCGACGTACCGCTCGCGGCGCACCACCGCGGACCGCAGCCGGTCGAGGCAGATGCGGCTGACGACGGTGGTCAGCCAGCCCTTCTGGTCTTCGATGGCCGAGCGGCGCTGTTCGTCCAGGCCGCTCAGGCGCAGCCACGACTCTTGGACCGCGTCCTCGGCGTCGGACAGCGTGCCGGTCAGCCGGTAGGCGACCGAGACCAGATGGGGGCGCAACGCGGCGAAGTTCCCGGCGAGTTCGTCCAGGGCGGTGCTCATTCCCCGAGTGTGCCGCACAGTGCTCCGGACACGGGAACTAGAGTGATGAGCGTGGCAGGACGGATTCGGGAAAGCGACATCGCGGAGGTGCGCGAGCGTAACCGGATCGACGAGGTCATCGGTGACTACGTGGCCCTCCGCAACGCCGGCGGCGGCAGCCTGAAAGGGCTTTGCCCGTTCCACAACGAGAAGACCCCGTCGTTCAATGTGCGCCCCACCCACGGCACCTTCCACTGCTTCGGCTGCGGCGAAGGCGGTGACGTGATCAAGTTCATCCAGAAGATGGACCTGATCTCGTTCGTGGAAGCCGTCGAGCGCCTCGCGGATCGCGTGGGGTTCCGGCTGACCTACGAAGGCGGTGGCGGAAGCGTCCAGCGTGATCGCGGCACCCGCGCCCGGCTGATCGAGGCGCACCGCGCGGCGCAGGAGTTCTACGCCGAGCAGCTGCTCACCCCGGACGCGCGGGCGGCGCGGGACTTCCTGTCCGAACGGGGTTTCGACGCGGCCGCCGCGCAGACGTTCGGCTGCGGCTACGCGCCGGCGGGCTGGGACAAGCTCACGAAGCATCTGCTCAACCGCGGGTTCGAGGTCAAGGAACTGCTCACGGCCGGGCTGGCCAAGGAGGGGCAGCGCGGGCCGATGGACCGGTTCAACCGGCGGCTGCTCTGGCCCATCCGCGACGTCGGCAACGAGGTGGTCGGGTTCGGCGCGCGGCGCCTGTACGACGACGACCGCGTCTCGGCGAAGTACCTGAACACGGCGGAATCGCCGATCTACAGGAAGTCGCAGGTGATGTTCGGCCTCGACCTGGCCAAACGCGAGATCGCGAAGCGGCACCAGGTCGTCGTCGTCGAGGGCTACACAGACGTGATGGCGATGCACGCCGCGGGCGTCCCGACGGCCGTCGCGTCCTCGGGCACCGCGTTCGGCGAGGACCACATGAAGGTCCTCCGGCGGCTGATGATGGACGACGACGCCTTCCGCGGCGAAGTGATCTTCACCTTCGACGGTGACGAAGCGGGCCAGAAGGCGGCGCTGAAGGCGTTCGAGGGCGACCAGACCTTCGCGGGGCAGACCTACATCGCGGTCGCCCCCGACGGCATGGACCCGTGCGAACTGCGGCTCGCCAAGGGCGACGCCGCGGTGCGCGACCTGGTCGCGCGGCGCATCCCGCTGTTCGAGTTCGCGATCAAGAGCATGCTCAAGGCGTTCGACCTCGACTCCGTCGACGGTCAGGTGGCGGCGCTGCAGAAGACCGTCCCGATGGTCGCGGGGATCAGGGACCGCGCCAGCCGCGACGGTTACGCGTCGAAACTCGCGTGGTGGGTCGGCTGGCAGGACGCGGCGCAGGTGGTGAACCGGGTGCGCGGCAGCGCGGGGGCGGCGGCGAAACGTTCCGCAACCATCGAGGTCCGGCGGCCCGCTCCTTCCTCGGCGGCGGCCGCGGCCGAGGAGGACCTGCCCCGGCCCGCGCCCGGCGACCCGCGGTTCATCGCGCAGCGTGAGGCGCTCAAGGCGGCGTTGCAGCAGCCGATGCTCGCCGGGGCCGAGTACGACGCGCTCCCCGAGGACGCTTTCACTCATCCGGTTTATGTCGCCATCCACAAGGCGCTGCTGTCCGCCGGGGGAGCGGGTTCCGGGCTGACCGGGCCCGCCCTGCTCGACGCCGCCGCCCAGCACTGTCCGCAGGGGACGGTGCGGCGAGTGCTCAGCGAGCTTTCGGTGGAACCGTTGCGCGCCAAGGGCGAGGTCGATTCGCGCTACATCTCCGCGCAGCTCGCGGCGGTGCAGGAGAGCCTCGTCGGCCGCCAGATCAACGAGATCAAGTCGAAGCTGCAGCGGCTTTCCCCGGTCGAGGCGCCGGACGACTACCGCGCCCTGTTCGGCGACCTCGTCGCGCTCGAGCAGTACCGGAAGGCGCTGAAGGAACAGGCCATCGGCGGATTGGACTGAGCATGGGCTGGCTGCGTCACCTGCTGGGTGACCGTGTCCCGGTGGATTTCGACGGCACGCTGGACGACGGCGAGCACGTCGTCGGGAGCGCGGCGGTCGAGGGCGGCGGATATCTGCTGGTCACCGCGCTGGGGCTGTGGATCCCGGGGCCGCGCCGGGTCGGCTGGCATCTGGTCGGCAAGGCCGCGTGGTCCGACGGGGTGCTGACGCTGACCGAGTCCGAGGAGACCGGGACGGCGGGGAACGCCGTCCTGCTGGCCGACAAGACCCCGGTCCGGTTCCGGCTGCCCAAACCCGGCAAGGTCCCGATCCTGGTGCGGCAGCGGGTCGACGGCTCCGTCCGGGGACGGCACCGCAAGGACCTCGAAACCGGCGGAGCGTGGTTCGTCGAGCGCAAGGTCCCCGGTCAGGACGGCACGGTGCTGCAGGTGCGGCCCGATCCGGGCACCGACGCCGACGTCGTCAAGGCGATCGCCGAAGAAGCGGCAAGGAAGCTGGCCTAGCAGTACACTCGTACTGTATCGCTGGGAGGCGCCATGTGGGATCCGGTCAAGTACCTCGACTACGCCGACCTGCGGGCCAGGCCGTTCCACGACCTCATGGCACGGATACCGGCCGACAATCCCCGCCGCGTCGCCGACCTCGGCTGCGGTCCTGGAAACCTGACCGCCGGTCTGGCGGAACGCTGGCCCGGCGCGGTCATCGAGGCGAGCGACAGCTCACCCGAAATGGTCGAAGCGGCTCGCTCACGGGGCGTCGACGCACGAGTGCTCGACGTCAACGACTGGGTGCCCGAGCCGGACACCGACGTGGTCATCTCGAACGCCGTGCTCCAGTGGGTCCCGGAGCACCGTCGCCTGCTCCGCCGCTGGGTGGATCTCTTGCCGTCCGGGGCGACGCTCGCGTTCCAGGTCCCCGGCAACTTCGATGCGCCGTCGCACGCCCTGGTCCGCGCCCTCGCGCGCACCGAGGAATGGGCTCCGCGCCTCGCCGACGTCGTCCTGCGGGAGAACGAGGCCGTCGACAGCCCGCTCGGCTACGGGAACCTGCTGGCCGACGCGGGATGCGCCGTCGACGCCTGGGAGACGACGTACCTGCAGCGGCTGACCGGTGAGGACGCCGTACTCGAATGGATCACCGGCACCTCGCTGCGGCCGGTCAAGGAGGCGCTGCCGGGGGAGGACTGGGACCACTTCCGCGCCCAGATCGCCCGGAAGCTGGACGAGGCCTACCCGCCGCGTCCCGACGGGACCACCTGGTTCGAGTTCCGGCGCGTCTTCGTGGTCGCCGTCGTGGGCTGAAGGGGCCATTCCCCTCGTCAGATGTAGTGAAAGGGCCCTTCGCCGCGTCGCATGCGGCGAAGGGCCCTTTCGGCTCAGGTCAGCGCTGAGGCCGCCCGAACCGCTCACCGACCTTGGCGCGAGCGACCCCGGCGGCGCCCTGCACCATGGGGTGGTCAGCGATCTTGCGGTAGGTCCGCACGATCTGCTCGTACCGCCCCCGGCCGGCCTTCGCGCCCAGCACGTAGCCCGCGGCCGCGCCCAGCAGGAACATCTTCATCCGAGTCCACGCCTCCGTTCGATCTTGCTCCAGCTGTCATTGTCCCTCAAAACGCGAGCTTGACGAGGTGCTCCCCAAAGTGGGGGGTGGGTGCGCGGCCGCCGGAGGGCATGGGCTAAAGTTCTCTCATCGGTCGGAGCGATCCGGCCGGTACGGAGCACAATCCCCTGTAGCTCAACTGGCAGAGCATTCGGCTGTTAACCGGAGGGTTCTTGGTTCGAGTCCAAGCGGGGGAGCTTAAGCCCAGGTCAAGCGACCTGGGCTTCTTCGTGTCTGGACACCAGGGGCGATTTAGTGTCGATTTTGACGCCCGTCCAAATGATCGCCCGGTAGCTGCTGTAGCGACCCGGTCGATGCGCGACGATGGTGCACTTGGCGGATCATCAGCTTGGTAACTCTCGCGAGCGCATTCCGTCGCTGACGCGTGTACCGAGAGGTCGTGGCGTCTGACAGACCTGGCGGCATATCTGGATCGGGATCGTCGGCAACCAGCTGGTTAAGAGTCGGCACCTGGGCGTGTCGGATGGTGCCGAATGATGTCGGACAAGACCTTTTCGGCTGGTCATGAGGCAGCTGCTGTGTCGGCCTGGAAGATCGCCGCCAGGACCCCCGCTGAAGGCACCGATGACACGCAGATGACACGCGGCAGAGGCAGACTTCCTCGACTCGGCCACGCGTCTTGGATCGAACCGAAGCAGGGAAGAGGGTCATGGCACTTCGGAGTACGGAACGGCATGAAGCGGTGCGGCCATGTGATGGCGTGGAACGCCAGCCTCAAAGGACTAAGCCGTGGTGAGGCCGCCAGTGCTGTTCCTGCACGGTGTCTTCGGCAGGCCCGCGCTGTTCCAGTCGTGGGTGCGGTTCTTCGAGGACGCCGGATTCACCTGCCACGTGCCGGCGCTACCTGGGCGCGAACCGACAGATCGCGGCGTACTGAACCGATCCGGTCTGCGAGAGTACTTCGTGAAGGTCATGGCCGCGCGAGAGACCTGCGCCGAGAGTCCCATCGTGATCGGTCACAGCATGGGCGGATTGCTCGGCCAGAAGCTAGCGGCAAAGAGGGAATGTGCCGCACTGGTTCTGCTGGCCTCGATCCCGCCCGGCGTGCTGTGGCCGCAACTGCGTCCTCTACCGCATTTGTTCCCCATCCTGCCGACTGTGCTGGCCGGGCGTGCGTTCCTGCCGTCGGCCCGCACGATGCGGAAGGTGCCGTTGAGTACTCTCCCGAGAGATGAACAAGACGAGCTGGTCACTGAGCTGGTCCCGGACTCGGGGCGGGTGTTCCGGTCGATGACGTTCGGCACTCCTGCCACACGGATCAAGGCCACAGACGTCAAGTGTCCGGTACTGGTCGTCAGCGCGGGCTCCGACCGCAACGTCGCACCATGGCTGTCACGGCGGCTCGCGGATCGCTACGGTGCGGAACACCAGGTGCACCCCGGTCTGCCGCATTGGATCATCGCCGATTCGGCCCTGAGGAAGGTCGCGCCGCCAGTCCTGTCATGGGTGCGCGAGGTCGTGGGCGTCGAGCGGTAGGCATGTCATGCGGCTGCGGCGATCTTCTTGAGGGAAGCGTAAAGGTTTCTCATGACCTGATCGAGTGTAAGCGCGGGCCGTACCTACTGTGCCTGCGATCGACAGCGAGAACTGCATCCGGCAGGGGCGGACGTTCTCCGCCGCTTCCCGGACCGCGGCGACGAGAGGCTGGTCTCGTGCCGACGCGTGCCAGGCCAGGGCTGATGTGCACGGCGAGAGGTCGGACACGTCGAGGTAGGCGACCCCTGGGCGAGGGAAGAGTGTTCGTGCGGCCGACGGCAAGAAGCAGATGGTGCCGTTGTGGGCCACCTCGGCCATCAAGCTTTCGATGTCCCGGACCACGCGACCGTACTTCACCGTGACACCGCTCGGCCGAGGGTCGTTCGCCCAGAAGTCGCGCCAAACACGAGGACACTCGGGGGGATATGAGACAACGACGCGGTCGTCCAGCTCGGCCAGGCGAACACTGGTCCGCTCGACGAGTGGATCCTGGGCGGGTACGCACGCCACTCGGGGTTCCGTGTTCAAGTGATGGGTCTCCACGTCGCCGGGGGCCGGTGGACGGCAGAAGACCACATCGGACCGGCCGGAGCTCAGGCTGCTGAACTGGTCCGCCAGATCCAAGAGCCGGACGTCGAGCTCGAGCGCGGGATGTAAGCGTCGCACTTCGCGAAGCACGGCGGCCGTGTGCTCCATGGACGCCTCGGCGCCCACTGTCCCGATGGCCAGCTTCCCGGCCAGCCCGCGGGAATGGGCCTTTGCGACCCTGTGAAGCCTGTGCATCGCCTGGACCACGGCACGAGCCTCACTGATCAACGCCTGCCCGGCAGGGGTGAGGTCCACCGTCCGGCTCGTCCGTGAGACAACCTCGACGCCCAACCTGCGTTCCAGGGCGCCGATCTGACGGCTGAGAGCAGGCTGGCTCATGTGAAGGCGTGAGGCGGCCCGGCCGAAGTGCAACTCCTCAGCCAAGATCAAGAAGATTCGCAGCTGATGCACGGTGGGGGCGGACCATCGGGAACATTCGCCGTCTGTCATGAACCGGACAATACGCATCTTGCCCCGCTTGAAGGGTGATCTATGTGAATCGTATCGATACGCGAGCAGTCAGTTTTGACGTTACGTCAAGTTAGAGGCCAGTTTATGGAGTGACCCGTCCACGTGCCGTATCGGTTCACCGTCGAGGGAGGCATTCGGCCTGGTTCGAAAGATACTCATGGCCGCTAGACGGTAGCGAGAATTTCTGACCGATCAAGGTGATGTGTCGCCGAGCGGTCGACATGGATGCCTTGTCGGTTATCGATCGCGAACGACATCGCATGATAGATGGCTTGGTCACTGGCGCGGGGGATGGCAGACTGACTGACCAGGCGTCGTGGCCTGTAGTACCGCGTGAGCGCGACCGGAACTCCTCGCGCCGTCAAAGTGAGAGAACTTCAACTTTTGGTCGGTGTGCCGATGTAGTGGGGGATGGCGCGGGCGCCCGTGGCCGAGGGCTTACGAATGTGAATACATGGATGAGCGAGGGGGCATCGCCCATCCGCCTTTTCATCACGGAAATGAATCGCATGCGAGTAACCTGCCCGGTGCCGTACCTAAGGCGGATATCCGTTGGAGCTGCCGATACCGACAAGCCAGGATGGGTGCAGGAGCTGCACGGACTACGGGGGGCGGTCCATGATGGAAGACAGGTTCGGCCGGGGTTCCCAAGCAACGACAATCCGGTTTCTCGTGCTTGGCGCGGTCGAGGTGTGGTGCGACGGCGTGCTCGTGCCGATCGCGCAGGGCAAGTTACGCAGCCTTCTGGCGTGCCTGCTCCTGAGAGCGAACCAGCCGGTGCCGGTCGAAACGCTGGCAGGATGGCTGTGGGAGACCGACCCACCCCGTGACACGCGCACGACGTTACGCGGCTACGTCATGAGACTGCGGCGTGCCTTGGAGTCCGGTGGCGTCGCGGAGCGGCTGGAGCGGACCGACGTCGGCTATCTGATACGAGTCCACGAAGCTGAGCTGGACCTGCATGAATTCCACATCCTGAGACGGCGAGCTCAGGCGGCAGTCGACGCAGCCGAGGCCGCGGAGCTGTGGCATCGCGCAGTGCGGCTGTGGCGCGGGGACCCACTGTCCAATGTGTCCGCCGGTCGGCTGACCGATGAAGTCGTCCCCGTCTTCGGGGAGCAGTACACCGAAGCGCAGGAGAAGCGGATTGACGCCGACCTGGCCCTCGGGCGGTCTGCGGCTTTGATCGGAGAATTGCGTGTACTGGTGCGCGATCACCCCTTGCGGGAGCGATTTTGGGCTCAGTTGATTCGTGCGCAGGCGCAAGCGGGACGCCAGGCTGAAGCACTGGAGTGCTACCGCACAGTTCATGCGCTGATTCGCGACGAACTGGGCGTGGAGCCATCCGCGGAGTTGCAGGACCTGCACCGCAGTGTGCTGGCGGGAGAAGTCGTTCAGCCGGTCGCGGCGGACATGGCGGTACCCGTCCCAGCGCAACTTCCCGCCGAGGTGTTCGGCTTTTGCGGAAGGACAGGACTTCTCTCGACGCTCGACGGCCTGTTCCAGGAACGTTCGTCTGCGTCGGGACGCACACCGATCGTCGTACTCAGTGGAGCCGCAGGCGCCGGTAAGACCGCGCTCGCCGTGCACTGGGCGAACCGGGTACGAGATCAATTTCCCGACGGGCAGCTGTATGTCGATCTCGGTGGCTACGGGCCGGGCGACCCGGTGGACGCAGCGCAGGCGCTCGACTGGCTCCTGCGGTCGCTCGGGACGTCGGCTCCTCCGGACGCGTGTGAGCGTTCAGCGCTGTTGCGGTCAATGCTGGACCGTAAACGGGTGCTCATGGTGCTGGACAACGCACACTCTGCCGAGCAGGTGCGGCCCTTGCTGCCCGGGGCCGGGGCGTGCCTGGTGGTGGTGACGAGTCGCGATGCCCTGCCAGGGCTCGTCGTCCGCGATGGTGCCCGCCGGATCGACGTCGGGCTGTTGTCGGCGGAGGAATCGCTCGAGTTGCTACGCGCACTCCTCGGTGCGCGGATCGACGAGGACCCCGATGCCGCACGCGAGCTGGTCCGCCGCTGTGCCCGGCTACCCTTGGCCCTGCGAGTGGCGGCTGAATCGGTCGCCGACCGCTCCGATGAGGAGCTGGCGACGGCGGTCAGTGGCCTGGACAGTAGTTGCTGGCAGGACGTGGGCGACCAGTCGGCCACCGTGCACACCGTCTTCTCCTGGTCGCTCCGACACCTCCAGCCACGTGATCGCCACATGTTCCGCATGCTGGGGCACCTTCCGGGACGCGAGTTCGACCAGTATTCCCTGGCCGCCGCCGCGGGGACGGATCTCGCCACGGCGGCGTCGAGCTTACGCACGCTTGCCCGTGCGAACCTGATCCAGCGGGGCGGTAAAGACCGTTTCCACCTGCACGATCTGCTGCGAGGCTTTGCCATCGGGCTGGCTAAGCGAGCGGATGACGCCGCAGAAAATCGCGATGTACTGCGCAGATTGTTCGGCTATTACCTCTACACCGTGTCCGTGGCCATGGACGAGACCACGCCACTCGAGCGGCGCTACCGACCCACGATCGCCCCACCGCGGACCAGTAGCCCCGTGTTCCTCGGAGCCGAGGCCGCGTTGCGATGGCTGGACAGCGAGCGGCCCGCGCTGCTTGCCCTCGCGGACATCGCGGCGCACCAGGGCGAACATCGAGAGCTGACCACTTTGTCGCGCCTACTGTTCCGCCATCTCGACCGGGCCGGGTACTACGACGAAGGCGTGACGCTCTTCAGACAGGCACTGACCGCCGCCCGCATGCTCGGTGATGTCGCCGCCGAGGCTGCTGAATTGACCGACCTCGGTGTCGCCTTCGTGAGGCAGGGGCAAGTAGCGGCTGCCACCGAAATGCTTGAACAGGCCTTGACCGCTCTGCGCACGGTCGACGACGCCCTGGCCGAGAGCCGTGTGCTCAATGCGCTCGGTCTGGTGCACAGCTGGACCGGGCATTACCGGGACGCGCTGGTCTGCGAGCTGAATGCCTTGGAGCTGGCGGAGAAGGCCGCGGACCAGTACGGCCAGTGCCGTACGCACATGAACCTTGCCATCACCTACCAGAGACTCGGCGAACACGACGCCGCCCAGCTGCACGGCGAGTCCGCCCTGCGTCTGGCTATGCAGGAGAACGACCGGTCGATTTCCAGCCGTGTACTGAACAACCTCGGCTTCGTCGCCATGGAGCAGCACCATGACAATGAGGCTTTGCGTTATTTCGAGCGCGCTCTCGCACTGAGCAGGCAGATCGGCGACCGCGCTGTCGAGGGCTACGTAGTGAGCAATATCGGTGTCATCCTGGCTCGCCGTGGTGACGCGGACGCGGCCGCCCAGCATCAGTTGCGAGCGCGCGAGCTGGCCGGCCGGACGGGCGACGACGCCCTCGAGCTGGAAGCGTTGAACGCCCTCGGTGAACTCGCCCGTTTGGCTGGGAATCTTCCTGCGGAAGATGTGCATCGGGGCGCGGCGCTGACCGTCGCATACCGCATCGGCAACCAGTACTGGCAGGCACGTACCCACGTCGCGCTCGCACGTGTGCACGCCGCGCTCGGTGGTCATGCGCTGGCTGAACAGCACCGCCTGCGCGCTGAAGGGCTGTGTGATCTGCTTGGTCTTTCATGGGAGGAACTCGACCAGGCCCCCTCAGTGGACGGTCTTTGCTGACGGGGCCGCGAAGCTCGTCGACGACATCACCGACACGCACTCCAACAAGACCCGCGAGGCGATCGGGGAGGGTGTCGCGAACATCGTCACGGGTTTCTTCGGCGGGATGGGCGGCTGCTCGATGATCGGCAGACCATGATCAACGTGAAGACCGCCGGGGCCAGGACCCGGTTGTCGACGTTCCTGGCCTGGTCATTCCTGATGATCCTGTGCATCGTCTGGCGGCCCTGGTGGCGGTGATGGTGCTGGTCGCGTTCGGCACCTTCGATTGGCAGCGTCGCGCCGGCCACGCTCAAGCGGATGCTGTGGGGCGAGATCATCTTCATGGTCGTCGGTTCGATTGCCGCGATGGTGATCTTCGCTCGCAGGGTCGCGCGTCTGGTCGACGTCACCGCCGTGGCGCCGACCTCGACGGCACCCAGGTCGTCTACGCCGTCACCGGTGAGCTGTTCTTCGCCTCCAGCAACGACCTCGTCTACCAGTTCGACTATGCGGACCACCCTGACAAGGTCGTCACCGGACTCACCGAACGCCCACATCTGGGACGCCTCCCCACCGTCGTTGCGCTCGACGCGATCACCACCAAAATACGAGTCGCGGGGCAAGACCGTCGAGACCGAGCGTCGTTGCACGGCCGGGAGAGGTCAGTCCGATCTTGCGGCCGGCCACGACTGCGCCGGTCCGCCCCCCTCATCAGGGCCGGCTCGTGTTTTGCAGTGATCGGGCTGTTGGGTTGACGGCCATGAGTGGTGGCCTGTGTCGCGGCTGTCAGCGGAGGGAGGGGCGGTAGACCAGTTCCTGCGTGTGGCCGTCGAGCGTCCGGCTTTCGAGCAATTCAAGGTCGAAGTCGCCTGCTCCCGCGAGGATGGGGCTCCTCCCAGTTCGTCCGGAGATAGCTGGGAAGATTGTCACCTGTAAGCGGTCGACAAGGCCAGCTGCCATTAGTGTCCGGTTCAGCGAGAGGCTTCCTTGCGAACGCAGCGGCACGTGCGACTCCTCCTTGAGCCGGGCCACGATCTCCACGGCATCACCGCTGACGATGGTTGCGTCCGGCCAGTCGAAGGTGTCCTGCAATGCAGAGGACACCACGGTCGCCGGCATCCGCATGGTCTGGAGGTTCCATTCATCGAGCGTATTCGGGTCGATGCCCGAGGACATGATTTCAGCGGTCTCCCGGAATGTTGTGGCGCCGAAGACCATCCGGTGCTCAGGGGCGACGAGGGCGGCGCGGTGCTCAAGGAGTTCAGGGCCCTGCTTGCCCCAGTAGCCACCCCAGTCGGCGCCCTCAACATATGAACCGTAGCCGTCAAGAGTTGAGAACACGTCCCAGGTATAGACAGCGGCCATTTCGCTCTCTCCTTTATTTCGCGATCATCGCTACGTCTTATTTTCATACTGTTGGCGGTAAATTTGCCCGGGTTGGATGTCATCGGACTTTAGCATGCTTAGATCTGGCGGCACCGGCGTTAAATTATTGACCATGTTTGATCGACGGTCAGTTGTGTAACTGACCGGACTTGATTTGTGGCTAGGTGTCATCTGGGTGTGTCAAATGTGTGAACAGAATCGAATGCTGCTGACGGGTGGATACGTTCCGGCTTATTCAGGTCCGGATGCTTGCCCGGCAAACTGAGACGCCACTGTGCGAGGTTGGCGATATGCGAGGCGGGCACATCCGATGAACAGGCTTGGCGCAGCACATTCGAGAAGGGGCTTGCAGTGCCTGGCGCCTGCATGGGTGGTCTTGGTCATTTTTGGAGCGCCCTAGTCTGATGGTCTCTCTGGAAGGCTGTGCTGTTCGATCTCCCTAGGATGACTCAGGACGACGTCTTGCAGGGACGCCGCCCTGAGTCATCTCCGGATTCGGCTGTCCGCGAGGGCGGGAGCAGGGAATCGCTCGATTCGCCGGGGCGGACCTAATATCCCCGCGACTCGATGCCGTAGTTGATGCGACTGGTCTCCGGCGGGCAGTAGACGATCGAGTAGCCGCTGGAAACCCAGTTGGGAGCGGACCGCCAGATCACCTGACCGAACCAGTCTTCGCAGATGACGGTCGCCCGGTAGTGTCCGCCGTTACTTTTTCCACAGGTGGCATAACTGCCGTTGCTTACCGGGCCGGTGCGGCAATCTGTCGGCCAGCCTTGGATGCCGATCTTAGTTTCCGCGGTCAAGGTGTCGTGGGTCTCTGCATGAGCCGATCCGTAAACCCCGGCCGTGAACAGGATTGCCAGAACGCTGCCAGTAAGCAGAGTCGTCCGCCGCTTCTTCATTTAAGATGATTCCTTTCTGCGCTAAGAACGATTGATTGAGGAATACTCGATACCGGCGGACGACACCTTGCTGTCGCCTTGACAGTAGGCTTGAGACCAGCCTCCCTGCGTCCAGAATCCGTAGTAGTCGCGTAGCGTGCCGTTGGAGTGACGACATAGGGCGATCGCACGGTACGATCCGCCGTTGTGGTGCTGACAGGAGGCCCTGGCTCCGTAGGAGTTGGTCACGCTGTACCAGCAGTCGCTCGGATACGCCGAGACTCCGATTTCCCGTGCCGGGGTGGCATCCGTACGTTCCGCTGCCGAGGCGGGCGTCGCGATTCCGACGACGATCGGTCCTGACAGCAACAGGCCGATCGTGGCGCGGGTAAGCCTGCGGCGAACGTTATCCCGATTTCCTTGTGTCTTTTTCACAGAACCTTCCTTGGTTAATGCGATAGTTGCGTATGGGTTGGCTTCGATCTTGTGTGCGGATGCGAGGTAGGTCCAGGTACTGGTCCAGCCGCCGTCTGTCGATCAGATCTGCCACGGCAGTCGACCTGTGAATCTGTTTGACATGACTGATGCGACGTGATGTACGGCGACGACGAAGAACCCGCGAATCGTGTGTGCGGGCGGCCATTAGTCCAATATTCGCCCTGGTCTCCGCAGCCCCTTTCGGGAGCTGGCTATGGGTTGCGGAGACCGGGGGTATGCGGCCAGTGGCTGTTTCCGCCGGCGGCGGCGAACGTCCGGAGTACGGCTGGGGAGACCGAGTGGGAAGGTGTCACGCCGCCCTGGCCGCGGCGGTCAACGGAATGTAGCTGGACGAACTGCTGTACGGCCTCGAGGTTGGCACAGGGCACGGTTCATCCACCTGTCTGACGGTGTCGACATGGCAGGCGGGAGCGTACGTGTCTTGCGGACATCCTGACCGTCCGCCGACGTGTACTGACGTCCTGTTTGACGACTGGTTGCTCTCTGAGCAGCGACGTGGAGGCAAGCAGGCTATGCATTACCAGTACTTGATCGTCACGCACGGGTATCCGGGCGGCCTGGTGTTGTCTTGAGTGCGGCGCATGGTCGCACAGACCTTTCCGTCGGGGAACAGCATCGTGCTCTGTGTCCAGGTGTAGGAAAGCCCCTCGCCACCCCTGATCGCGGGAGACCAGAACAAACCGTTCCTGGTGGCCAAACCGAAGTTCCACAGCCTGGATTCGCTGCCGCGGTATCGGACCGTTGCCGACTCCGTGCCCTTGTTGTCTCCGACGACCGAGATGCAGATGTCGCCGTTGCATCCCGATGCGCTGGCCGATGCGGTTCCCGGGATGGCGAGACCGGCGGCGAGTATAGCGGCCAAGGCCATTGCCGTGGCGGTTCCCTTATTCATTTGATACTCCTGAATCAGTTGTCGGCTGTGACCCGATCCGCGACGTTGTTCGCCGCCGCAGGCAGGTTTCCCTAGGCATCCGTACCGGCCACCAGGTACACGCCGTCAAAGCGGTGGCAGATGGCGTTCCAGTTTCACAGAACGATCTTTTCGACCTACCTGCAGCGGATCGAGGTGATTTTGTCTACGTATCCGGCGGGAAGGGTCGTAGGTGCCGGTCTTGCGCACCACATAGCGGTGCTGTCTGCCCGTCCCAGAGCCAGGCGAGTGCGTTAACGGGGCATTCTCAGTGGTAAGTCTGTCTGTGCCGCGGCTGCGCTAGCCGGGAGTCAACGTGACAGCGACACTACGTTGAAGGTTGAACATGATCACCCTCGATTCCAAGCGAGCGTGTCAATGGCCGGGGAGGCCCCGCCTGTCGTGGCCGTCAGGTCGCCGGAGACTCCGCGGCGACGGCTGGCCCCTCCCTCGCTATCGAGCCGGCGACGGCGAGCCCAGCAGGTAGGGCTCTCTTCATCATTTCTCCTTACTTCTCCTTCGCATGCTTGGTGACCAGGTGTGACCTTGGATGCTCAGAGGATCTTGCCGCTGGCGCGTGTCACCGGTGTGTCAGCGGCGTGTCAAGAGAGCCGAGTTGCTTACCTCGGTTCGGCGCGACGAGGTCCTTCCACTGATGCTCCAGACGGGCGCACAGGTTGTCAGCGTTGGCGTCGTGGGCCCGTCGTGTCACCGAGGGCTTCGCCGATGCGAGCCAGCGCGATGTGGGTTCGTGCGTGCCAGTTCCTGTGTGCAATACGGTGATGACGGTCAGAGCACCCCGGCGATAAGCAAGCTCGGAATGAACGACTTCCCCTGCCTTAACCCAAACGCGATCAAATCGCGCTCCACCGACCGCAACGGAACACCACGCGACACGGAACACCCCTTCGCTACCCAGAACGAGCATTATCCCCAGCCGGTGCACTGACCATCTGAGGCCAAGCTTGCGGTGAGCGTGCTGACACCGATGCCGGAGGCATCGGTGTCAGTCGCATCTCCGGTTTCGAATGCTGCTGCCTATCCTTGGTCCGGTGCTCAGCGGCCTGCTCGGTGGAACTACGACCGCGTGCGGATGCCGCGTGCCGTCGTTTGACACTGCAACTTTCGCTCGTCGCGTTCAGGCCACGAACCGGCGTATGCGGGCGGCGCCTGCTCGGAGTGGGCCCTGGTCGTCCCGCGCTGGGGTGCGAGACCCCTTAGCACGGGTGTGCATACGAGTTATCGGACTGTTCACATCGAAGTAGAATCTGCCCTCTGCAATAGCTGATCGGCGCCGCAGTTGAGCTGAAGAGATCTAGTTGGGCATGCCCAATCATGCATCTATCCATAATGGACGCTCAGGGCCGATGTGGGTCAATCGGCTTACCGTCAGGCGCGACCTGTGGCACGATCCGGGTTCGTCACAGTCGCCTTTCCTGGAGGTTCCTGCAGTGCGGTCGTACGACGTTCTGGCTGAATCGGCAGCGCCGCCGGCGGTCGTGTGGGCATTGTTGCTGGACCCGAGGACGTGGCCCGCCTGGTCGGGCCACGGTGAGCTGGACCTCGGTTCCTCTGCCGGCCTCTCGCCGAACGGGCGCGACAAAGTCGGTGCTACCCGGGCTTTTCGGGTGCGCCGGTCTGTGATCCGAGAACGAATTACCAGTTTGACGCCCGGGAGACGGTTCGCCTATGAGACCTTGGAAGGCTCGCACATGGCGGCCCACCAAGCGACGGTCGAACTCCATGAGATCCCTGGTGGGGGCACCCGGATCCGTTGGCAGGGAACGTACTCCGTACGTGGAGTAGGGCTCCGATCTTCGGAAAGACAAGTTCAGCGTGCGATGACGAAAGCCGTCGTAGGGCTCGCCGAGTACGCGGCCGCCCAATCGTAAGGTGATTGTCAGGTTCGCCAACTTCGGTCTGCGGGATACTGATCGCCGTCCGGCGCACGCCGGCGAACGGAGACGCGACGGCTCGGAGGTGCGGGCCACGACATAGCGACGAGGCTCGGGCATGAATCGTGAAGCGGGCTATACGGTGAGCCCTGGCCGAGCGTATTGCGCTGCGCGACTATGAAGTGACAGTCATGGACGCGCTGACGGGATTGGAGCAACGTGCCTGGCGTGTACTCGCGGACAAACCGGCCGCCGCGCGGTCGTTTTACGAGGACGTGCTCGACGACCGCGTTGTTCTTCTCCTGATCGGCCGGAAACCATCCAGCAGCGCGAAGCGGCTTTGGTCGCCTTGTGTGAGGCACAGTGGAAGGAATGCACTCTCGGTGGCCTGAGTTCCGCAAGACTCAGTCTTGTCGTAGGCGCGGTCAACTATCGGGTCGCCGCCACCAAGGACGGGGTTCCCTATTCGGCCCGGGTGAGCAGCGTCTACGTTCGTCGTGACGATGGCTGGAAGCTGACACTTCATCAGCATGTCAACTGGTAAATGGTCGCCGACGGACTGCAGACGGAGTTGCCGTTCGCATTTTCGAGGTTGCTGTCACGCCGGGTTTTGGGGCGAGGGTAAACGTTTCCGCTCGCGGTCGTCATTTTCGTGTCCGTGGCGAGCTGGCCGTTGACGGTCTGGCGAAACCTCGCGGGGTTGCACACCGTAGGACTTCATTGAGTTCCGAGTGCGCGGAGCACGCGGAATCGGGCGAGTCGGTGGAGCATTTCGCCCATGGTGTCGGGCCTGATTTGGCCGTCGAGTTCGGCGTGGGCGGTGCACACGATGTCGTTGACGGCGGCTTCGGATAAGGAGGGGGCGAACTCGCGGGAAAGCCATTGTCGTACTTCGTCGGTGATGCCGTCGATCTGGTGCTCGTGGGCGGCCATGTCCCTCTCCTCCTGTTCGACGACATCCTCATTGTGTCGGCGACGCGGGGGACTGCACCTGACGAGTGCCTGACGATTGAGCGGGACTCGGCGGCAACGTGGGTGGAACCGAACGGCTTGAGACCGTCGGGGTGGTGCTGGGCGCGAGTGTGGTGATCGGCTCGGGTTCGTCCTGGTCTGTCACACCGCAGCCGCTGAGTAAGAGGGCGAGCGTGACGAGGATGATCGTGCGGTGCTTCATGTGGCCGCCTCCGGGAGTTCGACGACGAATCGGGCGCCGCCGCCGGGCCGGTCTTCGACCCAGACGGTGCCGCCGTGGCGGTGGACGTGGTCGGCGACGATGGCCAGGCCGAGGCCGTTGCCGGTGTCGCGGTCGCGTCGGCCGGCGTGCAGGCCGCGGGCGAAGCGTTCGAAGATGCGTTCCCGCAGAGCGGGTGGAACGCCACTGCCGGCGTCGTCGACTTCGAACCTCGCATAGGCACCGCGTCGCCGTAGGATCACCGCTACGGCGCCTCCGCCGTAGCGGTCGGCGTTGTCGAGCAGATTGGTGACGACCCGGTCGATGCGGCGGCGGTCGGCGGAGACGAGTGGTGTGTCCGGATCGCTGTCGAGGATCGACTCGGAAGTACCTCTGCTGTCGAGGATGTTGCGCAGGAGGTCGTCGAGGTCCACCAGTTCGGCGGTGTCGGTGATGTCGTCCTGGTCGGCGCGGGAGATTTCCAGTAGGTCGACGACCATGCCTTGGAAGCGGTGCAGTTCCGCGTCGAGCAGTCCCAGTGCTTTGCGGGCGGTCGGGTCCATGGTGTCCTGGCGGCGGGTCATGACCTGGGTGACGTTGACCATGGTGGTGAGGGGTGAGCGGAGTTCGTGGCTGACGTCGGCGGCGAAGCGTTTGTCGCGGCGGACTCGTTGTTCGAGTTGCTCGGTCGTGGTGTTGAAGCTCGTGGCGAGCGGCGCGAGGTCGGGGTCGTCCTGGTGAGGCAGCCGGGTCGTCAGGTCACCGCGTGCGACACGGGCGGCGGCTCCGCGGAGTACGGAGAGCGGTCGCAGGGCGCGCTTGGTGGTCCAGGCACCGAGTGCGACTCCGAAGAGCGCGGCCGCCACGGTGCCGGTGATCAGCAGGATGCTGAGATAGCGGAAGGTTCGGTCCAATTCCAAGAGCGGGTACAGCTCGACGTAGATACTGTCGCCGCTTCCCACCGGGGTCGCGATGGCGAGCACGGGGATGCCGTCGGCGGTGAACCGTTGCCGGGCGGCGACGCCGTCACGCGCGCTCTTCAGCAGGGCGGCCGGAATGACGCTGGGCTCGATCTGCCGGCCGCTGGTGAGCCAGCCGTCGGGCCGGGACAGGAGGATCGACGAGTCCGGGCCGCTGGCGAGGCCGGTCAGGAGTTCGGTGAGGTTGTCGGAGTGTTCGGCCAATGCCTTGTTGACGAGCCCGACATTGACCTCCGATTGCCGCAAGGTGCTTTGCTCGCGCTGGTCGAGCATGTAGCCCGTGGTCAGGTTCCAGGTCGCGACCCCGAGCACGGTCATGACCACCGCCAGGCCGAGGCCGAACGCGCCTGCCACGCGCCAGCGCAGGGAAAGCCGCCGCAACGCCGCCCCGAACCCCGCGCGGGTCATGATCCGGGACTGATTTGATAGCCGCGTCCGCGCACGGTCAGCACCAGGCTCGGATTGTCGGGATCGGACTCGACCTTGCGACGTAGCCGTCTGATGTGGACATCCAGGAGCCTCGTGTCGCCGAAGTAGTCGTGACCCCACACTCGCTGAAGCAGCTGTTCTCTGGTGACGACCCTGCCCTCGGCGGTGGCCAGTTCGGCGAGAAGACGGAATTCGGTGCGGGTCAGATGCACGCGGCGGCCGGCACGATGCACTGTTTCCTCGTCGGGCTGGATTTCCAGGCCGCCCACGGTGATCCGGGCCGGAGGAGGTGGCGCCGCGCGGCGGAGCAGGGCGCGGATCCTGGCCGCGAGTTCACCGGCCACCAGCGGTTTGGTGACATAGTCGTCCGCGCCGGCTTCGAGCCCCGCGATGACGTCCTGGGTGTCCGCGCGGGCGGTGATCACGATGATCGGCAGTGCACCTTGTTCGCGCACGGACCGGCAGACGGTGAGTCCGTCGATGCCCGGCAGCATGAGATCGAGCAGGACGACGTCGAATCGGCCGTCCGCGAGCAGTTCGAGCCCGTCTTCGCCGGTTTCCGCACAGTCGACGTCGAAGCCCTCGTCGGCCAGCGCGAGGCTCAGTGCCTCGCTGATCATCGCGTCGTCCTCGACGAGAAGAACACGAGTGGGCACAGTCGGTATCTCCTTCCGACTGCCAGGCTAACAGTCTTCGATCGTAAGGCAGTCGTCAGTTTCAGGGTCCCCGATTCGTGTCAGGGTGGAAACACGCTCACCGAAAACACGGGAGGAAACGCCCATGACCACCGACGTGCTCGCAGCACAAGCCGACACCACCTCGCGGGCGGAACTTCACCCCAGGGTGCGACGGCTGCGCGACGACGCGGACCGGGCCTGGGCCATCGCGGACGGACATCGAACATTGGCCGCGGAGATCGAAGCGAGCGGAGAGCCGGACGCGTTCACACGGGCCAAGTCCCAGCGTCTGCTCGGCGAAGTCGCCGCGCACCACGGATTCGCCTATCACGAACTCGCCAACGCCGCCGAAGCCCGCGCTGGAGCGCAAATCCATCCGCGTGAGTCTCCACAGTGGAACCTTCTGATCGACCGTTCTTTCACCGCGATCCGTCGCGCCGAAGCACATCACGAACGCGCCGCGGCCTACTCGGCCAGAACGGCCGGTGACGAGGCTGCCGCCCGACGGCACGACCTCGCCGCCGGCGAGGCGGACAGGCGTGCGGTGCGGTCGCTCATGGAAGCGGGCTGACCGCTGAACGGTGTGATCGTAAGGATTTCGTCAGGTCGGTTCTGGGGGTTCCATGACACGCTCGGCGTGCGTTCCCTATCCGATTGAACGAGGACGGCGATGGGTCTCTCAGCCAGCGTGCGCAGCAGAGCTCTGACCGAACTGTCGTACCTGGGCAGGGGGAAGCCGGCGGTGGCATCCGGCGGAGCGGTTGTCCCCGCAGGCACCGTCGACAGCGGGTTCCAGCGTGCCAAGCGCTTGCGAGTCGAGGCCGCTCGGGTACGTTCGGCGGCAGGTGAGCACTTGGAGCGCGCAGCGGAGGCGATGGCGGCTGGTGACCCGGCTCTGGCACAGAGACACCGGGCTCTCGGCGAAGTGGTCGCCTGTTATTACAGAGCCTACGACGAGTTGGCCGTCGCGTCGGAACATCGGAGCAGGGCCAGGCGGTTCCCGCGTGGCATGAAGGCGCGGGAGATCGAGATTCACCGGGCCTACGCGGCGATCCGGCGCGCCGAGGGCCACCGGGAGCGAGGGGAAGAGCTTCGTCGCCGCGGCGACGCCTTCGCAGCGTTGCGCCATCGGAAACTCGCAGAGGAGGCCGAGGAGAAAGCGAGGATTGCCGACCTCCGCGCGTTCGAACTCATGGAAAACGGATCGAACGAGGAAGCGCCGTGAGGGCTGGAATCAAGTCACGTCCGATTCTCGGCAGGCCTGATCCGTTCTGTCTGATCGCTGTGGTCCCCGCCCTCTTGGTGGCGGTTCTCATGCTTGTGCTGGATCTGTGGGTGCTCGCGAGTGCGGGCTTCGCGTTCGCGGCTGTGATCCTGTTGTTCGATTCTTGGGTGAGCCGCCCGGAGCCCGCCCCAGAGCCGGAACGTCGTGTACATCGACGAGAAGTCTCTCAGCGACCTACGCGACACAACGTTGTTCGTTCTATGAGGACGGCATCGGCGCACCGCTACCGGTAGGACTGTTCTCGGCGAAGCGGCTGGTGCCGAGCCAAGTGATGGCCTGGCGTACGGAGTTCCGTTGGCCAGTGATGACGATCGCCCTGTCCCGCAGGACGTCCAGCCAGTCCTCGTGGCCGAGCCAGACCCGGGCGAGGGCGCCGACCGTGCATTCGATTCGCATCGTTTGCGGGAGCTTCGGATCGTGGACGGTCGCCGCGGTGACCGTCCTGGACAGCACGAGCCACCACCAGCGCGGCCCGGAAGATTCGGTGAACCGGAAGTGGATCGACACGGCTTCTGGTGGAAGCAGGGAACGGTCGATTCCGCGGGCGACGTCACGGAGAACGAGGGCAGGGTCGAGATCGCCGTGTCGCGGTGGCGGGAGGTGCCGTGCGCCCCAGCGGCCTAGCGGTTCGACGACTTCGGCCAGCGCCTGGCCCGCTTCGGTCAACTCGGCCCGACGGGGGCGAAGCACCACGATGCCGGTTGCCTCGAGCTTGCGCAGCCGTTTGGCCAGCAGACCGGTCGACATGCCCGGCACGCCAGCCGCGATATCCGTGATCGCGGTGCTGCCGTTCAGCAGCTCGCGAATGATCAACAGCGTCCAGGGCTCGCCGACCACCTCGGCCGCCAGCGCGATCGGACAGTGCTGCTCATAGCGCATCACAACACCCGCACGACTCGCGCGATGCGGTCGCGTGCGAGACGGTGCAGCATCTCGCCGATCGCCTCGGGCACGATCTGGTCCTTGAGGTCGCGGTGGGTAGCGCGGACGATGGCGCCCACCGCCAAGGGCGACAGTTTCGTCGAGAACTCGCTGGCCAGCCAGACGGTCACGTCATCGACGACGTCCTGCGCCTTCGGTGTCTCCACGCTCATCGCTCTCCTGTGATGCCTCGGTTCTCCAGCCATTCTTCCGGGGCAGCGCCGAAGTGAACCTGACGACTATCTGACGATCGCTGTGGGCCGTGCACATCCATGAGCGGCCGCTCGCCACCGCCAGCGGCTGGGCCGGTAGACGGAACCGGGGGAGCCGCCTCGCTTGCACAGGCCGCCCGAGGTCGACGTGTCGAGGAGTGCCGCTCGTGGCAGGCGCAGTTCCGTCGTCACCACAAGCGGTGGGGAGCGTACAAACGACCACGTCGTGACCACGGTCCACTTTGGACCTGGCTTCAGATCATTTGATGGTGGATCGCAAGGGAATCGTCAGGTCAAGGCATTCTGGCACCAATCACACTGGGGTGAAGGTCCTCGTCGGCATGGGCGGGGGTGCAGGACGACAGGATTTCCCACGGTATGAAGTCGTGTTCTCCCGAAGCGAATACAACTGACCGAAAAAGAGCCGATGCGGGCGAAACGAACCGATTGGCGCCTGCTGTCGCGGGAGCGTGTACGTTTCTTGCCGGGGTCTGGCTGACACTTTCGCCCTTTGTGCTCGATCATGAGTACGCGGGGACTGGATTCGACGGCGTCTGGAATGACGCGTTGGCGGGCATCGCACTGATAGTGATTGGTTCCGCGCGGCTGGTGGAACCCCGTACGGCTTCACGCTGGTCGTCGTTGCCGCCTGCCCTCGGGCTGTGGCTGATCGCGGCACCCTTTGGCCTGGGCTACAACGACGGAACGCCGGCGCCGGGAGCGACGACGAGTGACCTCGCGGTCGGTGTCTTCTTGGTGCTCATCTGGCTCGTCATCTCCTGCTTTCAAGAAGAGGATGGGGTGGACGGTGACATTGAGGGCGTCGAGCGAAACGGAGGGTGAGACCCCGCAGCCGACCTTTACTAGTTCATTCGGCAGGCGACCATAGCGGACGAGTGGACGAGTTTTAGACGCCGTCTGCGTCACCGAGACCAACGGGACTGCGTACACCCGACCAGCCAGAACGGCAGCCCGTGCGCGGGCTGTCAGCCGCTACGTTGTGAGTGCTCCGTCAATACCGAAGCCATGCGTGCGGAGGACAGGTAGTTCGACACGAGATGGAAGTCAAAGGCATGGGCGACGCTGTGCTCGTCGACGTCAACGTCCGCGAAACGCCGCGAAACGCCGAAGGGCGGTACAGCCACCAGATCGCCCGGATCGGCGAGGTTCACCCACCGGGCTACGCCAGGTGGTCGGGCTCCGCGACCGTCTGCCGGGGCCGGGCACAGCCGAGGGAAGACCGCATGCGGTAAGGCCAGTGGTGAGCCGAGGGTGATCAGCAGGTCGACCTGTACGTCGCGACATTCCCACAGCGCTTCGTAGGCGACGACCGACCCGAGCGAATGTGCGATGACCACTTTTGCCTGCTTGGAACGGAGAGTGTCGACTACTCGTTCCCGGGCAGCTATTCGTGCCGAGTCGTCGTCGGGGTTCAGGTAGCTCGCGACTTCCCGGAAGAAGGTCGCCACGAACAGAGTGACCAGGCGTGGGGACAGCCCGCGTCGTTCCGCAACCCAGGACAGAGCTTGACGCAGTGGCCAGGTACCCCAGCCCTGACGGCCCTGGACGGGGAGATCGAGGCTTTCGAGCCAAGCCCGCAGCATCTGCTCGGCTTCCGGGGAAAGGTGGTCGAGGTCGTCGCTGCCCTGCCTGCCAGGTGTTCGCAGCTGGTCGGCATAGTAGGCGACATCGATGGATCGGATGGCCGAAAAGTGGGCCGACAGATGCCGTCGCCAGACGGTGGACAGCTGCAGAGCGGCGTGCTCCGCCGTCTCACCGGGACGATGATTTCCGACGCCATGTACGCCGATGATCTGAAGCATTAGCGCCCTTTCGCGATGTGATCGAGGGTCAGGACATCCTGGCCCGTACAGACCACGAGACCGTTGTCCGGAGTGATGTCGAGGGCCCATACCGGCGCGGGCATCTTCAGAACCTCGCTGCATTGGCCGGTACCGAGATCCCATACCCGGACTGCCCGGTCGAACCCGCCGCTGATGGCAGTCGGCCGTTCGTCGATCTCGGTGCACACGACGGCGGCGATCCAGTCATTGTGCCCTGCCAGTGGCTCAGCGATGGGGCGGCCGGTCCTGAGATTCCAAAGCCGGATCAGGTAGTCGTCCCCGCCGGTCACCGCGACCGGATCGCCGTCCAGCATGGTGCAGGCGACCGCGTAAACCCGGTCACGGTGATCCCGCGACGGTGGATGCACAAGCGTCCCGTCGGTCAGATCCCAGATCCTCACGGCGTGATCGTTGCTCACCGTGACGGCGACAGGATGCCCATCGATGCTCGTCGAAGCGATCGCCCGGCTCCACCGGTGATCGATCGCTGGGGCGTCCAGGACTGCGCCGGTGGCGGGGTCCCAGAACCGTACGCATTCGTCTCCGCACACGATCATCGCTGTCCGGCCGCCTACTTCGGAGCAGGTAATCGCGTTGATCCACCCGATGGCCAGGTCGGTGCAACCGACCAGCGCGCCTGTCCTGGTGTCCCAAGCCCGAACGGATCCGTCCGCACCGCCGGTCACGGCCAACCGCATGCCGTCGACGTCCGCGAGCGCGACGGAAGAGACGACGCCGGATGCCCCTGCGAAGGGCTTGCCGATGCGCTCTCCGGTGTTCAAGTCGAATTGCCACGCGTGGCCGTCGCTTCCCGCGGCGACCACGATCCCGGCGCTTTCGCCGCTGGAAGAGGTGACCGCGGTGGCCCAGCTTCTTTCGTCGTCGAAGGGCAGGGTGGACGCCCACCGAGGGATCCAGCCACCGGACTGGATGTCCGAGGCGATCCGTCGCCCTAGCTCCGCGTCACCATGACGAGCGGCTTCGACTGCGAGGACCCAGCGGCGGACTGCCAGGGGCTCGTGACCGAACGCCCAGCGCCGGAGTGCTTGCAAGTACATGTCGCCGCGCAACCGGGCGGCTGTGTCCTGCGCGCGGTAAAGCTCCGGCACGAGACTTCGGCCGTCGGCATGGAGGAGAAATTCGATGTCGAGAAGCAACTCGTCGACGCGGCCGGCTTCGATGGCGTGGTGGATCACGTGGCGGAGAAGATAGGGCGGGACCGAGGACCAGCTGCCCCAGCGACCCGCCCGCACCGCTCCGAGCAGCCGGTCGAAGACGGGGCCGGAGCCTGCCCCGAGGTCTTCTGATCCGTCGGCCTCCACCGTGCTGCCGGACATCGGGCGCAAGCGAAGGTAGTCAGCGAGACTCTGGTGCAGCAGGCGGTAGAGGGTCGTGCCGTCCTGTTCGACCGTCGTCCGCAGATAGAACCTGACAGCGTCAAGGAGAGCGCGGACCCGGTCCTCGGTGGCTGTAGCGCAGAATCCTTCCGCGAGGAAGCCGATGACCTCGGCGGGAGCACCTTCACCGACTGTGTGCGCCACCGCGGCCAGCGTCGCGCGGAGCTCGGCGCGATCAGGCCGCGCGCCCAGTTCCAGTTCCAGGACTTCAGGCAGACTGCGTGGCGCCGTCGCGCCCAGTCTCTCGGCCTCGACGAGGGAAGTCACGGGCGCCAGATGGCCGAGGTACCCCACGAACATCCCCGCGACGAGAAAGGCGCCCCACGCGGGCTGGTCCGACCTCCTTCGGAGCCCGACGAGACGAGTGGCGATGGTGGTGGCGAGGTGTTCCCGGATAAGTCGCTGATCGGCCGTGTCGTAGCCCGGCATGTCTGCGAGCCGGGTTCGGAGGTACTCCTGGAGGTCGTAGCGAAGTTCGACGCGAGAGACGGTGTCCAGGTCCGTCAGCCCGTGGTCCTCCGCGGCGATCTTCCGGAGCAGCTGGAACTCCTGCCAGGGCCGGAATCCGACCAGCAGCCTGCAGACCGGGGTGTCATCGAGGTGCCGCGCACCGACGAGAGGCATCAGGAAGTCCCTGATCATCCGGTTCGGGTCCAAGGCCTCGTCGACGGCGTCGACGACGATGACCGGCGTGACCGCGAGGCCGGCCAGCTCTGTGATCAGCCCCGAGACGGAGCGGCTTTCGCTCGGGCGAGGCAGGCCGAACTGCCGGACCAGCGAGTCGACCAGCTCGGGGACCCGGCGTTGGCGTGCGTGAACCGCGCCGAGATAAGGGTTGCGTGATGGGCAACCTGCCGCTTCCAGGCGGGACCGTACGTGCGGTACCGCAGCCGCGAGGACCGGGTGCGCGGCGCAGACCAGCGCTCCGAGCAAGGCGGACTTCCCTACTCCAGGGCTTCCGGTCACGACACGGAGGCCGCTGCCGGGGTCGGCACCGTCCATCCAGCGGGCCAGGTCTCGGAGCTGGCGGCGGCGGCCCGCGAAATGCGAACCGACCCGGCCGAGGAAATGCTCCGCGTCGAAAACGTCGTCGAGTTCGTCGAGGAAGCTGCGCAGTGGCGACTCGATGGCTTGGCGTGCCAGGCGCTGCGGGTCGTCGACAAAGCGGGGGTTGGGGAAGAACGGTAGCTCGGGAACATCTTGTGCGGGATCGAGTGGCGTAGCGTGTACCCGTTGAGGCAGCCCTGGCATCGCCTCGACTCGTTCAGCGATCCTCCGCGCGAACGCCGGGAACGAAACGTATCGCCTGCTTGGGTCGGTACCGAGGCCGTCCACGGCCAGCTGTTTCAGTACTTCGGCCACCGACCGGCTGAACCGGCCGTCGAAGGCGTCTTCGTCCGGCCCGGCCCCCGCGATCACCCAAGCCCTGGCGTCGCGTCCAGCCCGTGCAACGAGCCACGGTAGGCGTGCCGCACGGCCAGCTCGGCAGAGGTCGAGAAGGAACAACGCCGGGGCGCGGCGTTGCTGTGCGGTCGAGATCCACTCGCTGACGTTGGTACCCAGACCAGGGCGGCCGTTGGCCGGGACCACATCGAGGCGCTGATCGTCGTCACCGATGTCGCCATGGGAGACGACGTGGACAACGAGACACGCTTCTTCATCCTCGAGCTCGCGATCGATCGCGCCGACCAAATCGTGGCGATCGGGGTTGTGAAGAGTTATTGCTTCGTACTGCAAGTTCGTCAGAGCATGGCTGACAGACGCAGTCACCTCGTTGGCGAAATCGAGTGGAGGCCACCCCGAGTCGTCGAGTGCTGGTTCTTCGCCTGCGGGAACCTGTGCGGAGAAGTCCCCGACCCCGATGAGCAGCGCTCTTTGTGCGCCTGCTCGTCCAGGCAGTTCTGGCGTCATGCCGAAACCCGTTCTCACCCTGTAGTTCTGACCGGCCAACGTTACGCAAGCCTGCGGTGACACCTGAATACGGGTGCTGCAGGGGAACTGCATTCTGGCACCTCGAACGCGTCAGGTTCGCCAGCGCACTGCGAGATCGTTCTCGAATAGTCGACTCAATGCAGATTTCGAAGCCAGTCGGTGGTGAGACGATCATTTCGCGTACGTGGCTGGAATCGGCCGACCACGGTAGCGGCCGTTGTCCGGTCTCCCTGCGTGGACACCGCAGTGGCGACTTCGGGAGAATCCCTTCGCCCAATGGCAACGAAGGGGGATCGGTGCCTCGTCCTGAACGTCCTCTCAAAGCCGGCGATAGCGAGGTACTCCGCTTCGCCGCGGATCTGCGCAACCTGAGAAAAGAGGCAGGTAGCCCTACATACCGCAAGCTCAGCGAGGTCGCCCACTACTCCGCGGCGACTTTGTCTCAGGCGGCTTCCGGACGCAAGCTCCCAGGACTCGCGGTGACGTTGGCCTACGTTCGCGCTTGTAACGGTGACGTCGACGTGTGGCGCGAACGTTGGCATGCGCTCTCGGCTGAGGAGCAATCGGCGGTGGCCGCCGAGGCGAATGACGACGCCGCACCGTACGTCGGGCTCGAGGCTTTCCAGGAGGCCGATGCGGACCGGTTCTTCGGTCGCGAGCGCTTGCTGGACACCCTGCTGAACCACTTGAGCGAGCATCGCGTGGTGGCGGTGTTCGGGGCCTCCGGCGCGGGAAAGTCCTCGCTGTTGCGGGCGGGGCTGTCCGCCCGTCTGCGGGACCGGCCGGGCATGAGGGTGCTGTTCACTCCCGGCGCGCGGCCGATGGAGGAACTGGCGATCCAGCTGGCCGCGCTCACGAACACCACGCCGGGCCAGCTGCTGGCCGAGCTTGCCGAGGACCCGCGTGCAGGGCACCGGCTGGCCCGCCAAGCGTTGGCCGGACAGCCTGAGTCCGCCGAAATCATCCTGGTGGTGGATCAGTTCGAGGAGACATTCACCCTTTGCGCGGACCAGGGCGAACGAGCCTCGTTCATCGGTCAGCTGGTCGATGCGGCCATGGCGCAGGGCAGCCGGTGCCGCGTCGTGTTGGGCGTGCGGGCCGACTTCTACGCGCACTGCACGACGTTCCCGGCGTTGACCGAGGCATTTCGCGACGCGCAGCTGCCGGTCGGTCCGATGTCGGCCGAGGAGTTGCGCCAGGCGATCACCCAGCCTGCGGTACGTGCGGGCTGCACTGTGGAAACGGCGCTGGTCTCGCGAGTGATCGCGGATGCCTCCGGCCTGGCCGGAGTGCTGCCCCTCTTGTCGCACGCGCTGCTCGAGACGTGGCGCCGTCGGCGCGGCGCCGCCCTTACTCTCGCCGGTTACGAGGCCGTCGGGGGTATCGACCGTGCCGTGGCCCGTACTGCCGAGAATGTCTACAGCGCCTTGGAGCCGGAACAGCAACGGCTGGCGCGCGGTGTATTTCTCCGGTTGTGTGCTTTGGGGGAGGGCACCGAGGACACCAAGCGCAGGGTACATCCGGACGAACTGGATACACCACAGGCCGATGTGGTTCTGGACCGGCTGATCGAAGCCCGGTTGCTCAGCGTCGGGCGAGACAGTGTCGAGATCAGTCACGAAGCGCTCATCCGATGCTGGCCTCGATTACGTGCCTGGCTCGACGAGGACCGGGACGGTCTGCGTGTCCATCGCGATCTGACTCAGGCCGCGGCAGCTTGGGAAGCCGTCGACAGGGACGAGGGCGCGCTGCATCGCGGTGCCCGGTTGGCGGCCGTCCGGGACTGGACGGAGTCAGGGGATCGCACGCTGAGTTCCAGCGAGCTGGACTACCTGAGCGCCAGTCTCGCCGCGGAGTCACGAGAACGCCGACTCGCCCGTCGCCGGACACGGCACCTGCTGCAGCTGATCGCGCTGTTGAGCGTGCTGCTGCTGATCATGGTCACTTCGCTCGTTTTCGCGTTTCGAGCCAGCGATGAAGCGACCGGCCAGCGTAATCTCGCCCTGGCACAGAAAGTGGCCACTCAAGCGAACGAACTGCGGCCGAGCGATCCGCCGTTGGCCGCGCAACTCAGTCTCGCTGCACACCGCTTGGCGCCTTCCACCGAGACCACAGGCAGCTTGCTCAGTTCGTTCACCCATCCCTTCACCGCCCGTCTCGATCACGAGATCAACGCGACGGCGTTCAGCCCGGACGGCCGGTTGCTCGCCGCCGGTGGCGACGACCGGACGATCCGTTTGTGGACAAGGGACATCCCGAACCACCCAGTCCTGGTCGCCGGGCTGCCCGGGCAGCCTGAGGATGTCGAGTCGCTGACATTCACACCGGATGGAGAGGCGATGGTGAGCGGTACCTACAACGGCGGAGTCCAACTCTGGGACGTTTCCGAACCAGCGAAGCCGGTGATCTTGTCGACCTTCACAGCGCACAAGGACGCGTTGCTTCAAGCCCGGTTGAGCCCGGACGGACGCGTTCTCGCCACTGCGGGCGCCGACCACGCGGTACGCCTGTGGGACGTAGCCGACCGGCGTAACCCAACCCACCTCGCCGACCTCGCTGGCCACACCGACACTGTCTGGACTGTCGTGTTCCGGCCGGACGGGAAGGCCCTAGCGAGCGCCAGCGACGACCGTACCGCCCGACTCTGGGATCTCTCCGACATCCGAGAGCCGCGCGAACTGAGCAGGATCACCGCCCAGGACCTGGTGAAGTCGGTCGCGTTCAGCCCCGACGGCCGCACACTGGCCGTAGCCGGATACGAGCACTCGCCCGCGTTGTTCGACGTAACCGACCCGGTCCGGCCTGGCAGGCTCGCCTCGCTCAGCGGTCACCTGTCGCCGCTGCAGGCCGTCGCGTTCAGTCCAGACGGGCGAACTGTGGCGACCGCCGGCTGGGATCACACGATCCGGCTGTGGAACGTCGCCGACCTCCAGAACCCGGTGCCCATGACGGTACTCACCGGGCACAGCAACATAGTCTGGTCGCTGACCTTCGGCCCGGATGGGCACACACTGGCCTCGGCAAGCGCCGATCACACGGCGCTGCTGACAGACATTCCCGGGCCGGTGCTCACAGGTCATGCCAGTGCTGTCACCTCAGGAGTGTTCAGCCCGGGCGCGGACCGGGCAGTGGTCGCCAACGAGGATGGCACCGGAGGTCTTTGGAACGTCACCGATCCCTACCGGCCAAGGCCCATTGCGCAGCTTGCTGGACCGACAGGGCCGCTCAAGTCGATGGCGTACAGCCCGGACGGCGCGACGGTCGCCGCGGCCAGTATCGACGGTGCCCTCGGGCTGTGGGATGTTCTGGGGGCGCCGCGAGTGCTGCCCTCCTTGCTCTCGGGCGAGAGAAGCCTGCGGGCGACTGCATTTTCCCCGGCCGGCCGGATAGTGGCCGCGGGCAGTGACGACGGGAACGTGTGGCTGTGGGACGCCACGGATCCGGCTCGCGCGCAGCTCTTGAGCAAGGTGGGCGACGGCAAGACCGATGCGGTCAATGCGATCGCCTTCCGCCCTGACGGTCGTGTGCTCGCCGTGGCAAGGCTGTCGACCATTCTCGTCTGGGATGTCTCCGACCCGCGACAACCGGTCGTGCTGGCCGAGCTGGCACGACACACCGACACTGTGCAGGACGTGGCGTTCGCCCCGGATGGACAGCGCCTGATCAGCGGTGGTCTGGATCGCACGGCGCGACTGTGGAACATCGCCGATCCTCGACAGCCCGCTCTCGAGGGGGTACTCGCAGGGCACACCGGAGCCGTGCGCGGGGTCGCGTTCTCGCCCAACGGTCACACCGTGGCCACTGCCGGAGTGGATCACACGGCCCGCCTGTGGACAGCGGCGGCAGGTGCGGCCGAACCGGAGCTGGTCGCCGTTCTGAAGGGGCACACCGATCGCGTGTACTCGGTGGCGTTCAGCCACGACGGCCGGATGCTGCTGACCACCAGCGAAGATCGCACCGCACGACTGTGGAACGTGGACTCGGACAACGTCGCCGCCCGGATCTGCCGAACCGCCTATCCGCGCATCACGGCCGCCCAGTGGGAGCATTACCTGCCTGGCCTGCCGTACCGGCCACCGTGTTCGTGAGGACGGGTGCCCCACCACGGGGATGGGGCACCCGTCGAGATCATGGCCTGCTGAAGACGTGCTTGTTGCCGCCTCGCCCACCGCAGTTTTCGATGGCGAAGTCAGGCGCCGTCTGGTCGGCCAAGATGGTCATCTTGCCGGGGAACGTCCGGTGCACCCCATAAATCACTTCACCGAACGGACCGAGCTCTCTCGGCGGCAGGTACACATGGTTGCCGTTCGCCCCCACCACCGCGCTGTAGATCCGCAGCGTCGCGCCACTGAAGTTCTTGTACCGCACTTCCGCGACGTGATTGTCGTTCCCCGCGGGGTTCCCTCTGAGTTCGGCCCAGACGGTGTTACCCGGCCGTGGAACACAGGTGTGGTCGAAAATACTGTACCCACCACTAGGACCGAACGTCCGTTCCAGCACCGCGGCTTGGGCGGGTGCCGCGGTCACTACCGCCACCGCCCCCACCGCCAACATCGCCGCGGTCACCGAGATTCCTCGCCTCACACGCATTGAATCTCCTCCATTCCCAGCACCTCCACAGGCGCCGAGCCCCAGATCTACCGAACAGGTGTTGTTCACGATCGGTCTCCGGCGACTGAACAACCAAAGCTCAAACAACGCGACGGCCGCAGCCGCATACAGCCGGGTGACTCGCGAGTGGGTGGGTGCTGCGGGAGGTGCGTCAGCCGGACGGCGACGTCTGGCCGAGGGTGTCGACGACGAGAATGACGAAGGCCCCGCGCCGAGGGGGAGGAGCGCGGAGCCTTCGGTCGCCAGCGTATCGGGCCACTTCGGTTTAGGCAGCACGGAATGACTCATAATTACGAATTCGTAGAGACGGTCCGATGGATCACCTGAAGTGGTTGTGCGCGAGGGCTTCACCCCCGGCTCTTTCTTGGCGGTCGTTATCTGACGGTCCGTATGTCAGGGCGAAGTAGTGGAGGATGCCGCATTCGACGGCGTGGCGCTGCTTGTAGACCTTGGGATGGCGTCCACGGTGACGGTGCCCGCGCCGGCGAAGGTCCACGAGCCGCCCACGCAGGGGGCCAGCTCCATGCGCGCGCTGCGACGGCACGGCCAGTCGGCCCGATCGCGCCGACGGCGGGGTTCACGCTGCCCAGCACGATGCCGCACTTGATGAGGAGCGCGGCTGGAAGCCGAAGCGGGCGATGGTTCGCCCGCGACTGGCTGAGAGGCCTCATGTACTGTGGGTATGTGTGCTGCACGTCACACAGGCGCAAGGAGATGGGGGAGCCGATGTCCGGACTGCTTGGTCCGCTCGCGCTGATCGCCGTATTCGTCGTTCTCATGACGGCGCTTCGGCTCGTCCACCTGAGGCAAGACCGTCGGGACGAGGCCGTGAACGCCGGACTGTCGAACGGAAAAGAATCCGACAGTAGCGAAGGATGAGCCCGGCAGGCCCGGCGCGAACGTCCTAGTCGTGACGCCATGCATGCCGCCGAGATGGCCGAGGAATTCCCGGTCGTGGGCATGGATTCCGGCGCCCTCGATGCGGCGCGGCTCCTCGCCGGACACCGTTTGCCGGCATCAGGGGTCACTGATCGGACCGGGCGCCCGCAGTCGGTCCCGCCCCCGCGTCCGAGGTGGTCCGGCTTCTTGTCCCGTTCTACTTTCAGGACGACCCGCCGCACGCTTGCGTCCTTGAACGAGTCGACGGTCGATCGTGTCGCCGACAATTTGGGCGGCCGTAAGGTGCGTTCACTCCTTCCCGACGAGCCTGCTGGGCTGCCGAGGGTGAATTCCGACTACGCGATCATCGAGGTCGCGGCCGCGGTCATGCGGGGCAAGACGCTCCTCGGCGTCCCGGCTTCTGGAACTGGCGCTCGCCCCGCGTTGAAGCCCTGTCGCTACTCGATTTCGGTCAATGCCCCGCTCTTGACGTCGTAGACGAAGCCGCGAACGTGGTCGGTGTGCAGGAGGAAGTCCGAGCGCTTCACCCGTTGCATTGATCGGCGGACGCTGTCGGAGACCTCCCGGAAGGCTTCGACCGACCACGTCGGGCGCAGCCCGGTATCGGCTTCCAGTTCGTCCTTGAAGTCGTCTTCGGTCACCAGCGACAGCCCGCAGTCCGTGTGCTGCACGATCATGACTTCCCGGGTGCCCAGTTTTCGCTGGCTGAGTGCCAGCGAGCGGATCATGTCGTCGGTGACCACACCGCCGGCGTTGCGCAGCACATGGGACTCGCCTTGGACGAGGCCGAAGATCTCGAACACACGTACGCGCGCGTCCATGCAAGTAAGAACGGCTACCTGCAGGGAAGGGCGAGGCGATCGCCGGTCACCCGGTACCGCGTCGCCGAGTTCGAGGTTGCGTTTGAGGAGCACGTCGATCGCCGTCATGACTTTCCTTCGCTCGAACGGTCGGCGGCTTCGGGTTCCGCGGTCGCAGCTGCCGAGTCTCCTCTGACGACCGTTCTGAGCTTGCCGCGCTGATCGGCGTTCGCGAGCGCGACGAGTTTATGCTCGACGTGGCGCGGCAGGTCTTTGAGGTGAAGTTCGACGTCGGACTTGTGGGAGTGATCGATGAAGGTCAGCAACCCCTTCGCTCCTGACATGTCCATGTAGCTGACGTTTTCGAGGCTCAGCGACACTTTCGACTCGTTGTTCCGCAGCCGGGTCAAGACGCGATCGATGGAGAGGAACGACAGAGGGCCTTCGACATGGTAGGTGCCCGTTTCGTCGTAGACGACGGATGCCTTACTTCGCCGAGATTGCGCGAAGTGCACGACAAGTGCCACGGCGACGCCGACCGCGACCGCCATGGTCAAGTCGACGAGGACCGTGATGATCATCGTCGCGAACATCACGACGACGTCGCCTCGAGGGGCGACGTGGGTTTTGCGCAGGCTTTCCCAGTCGAACATGCCGATCGCGGTAAGGATCAGGATCCCGGACAGTACGGCGAGGGGAATGAACTGGACGGCCGCCCCGAGGCCCGCGACCAGCGCGAGCAGGATGACGCTGTGCGTCGCGGCAGACAGCGCGGTTTTGCCGCCGCTGCGGACGTTGACCACAGACCGGACTGTCGCCCCCGCGGCGGCCAGTCCGCCGAACAGGCCGCTCGCGATGTTGCCGAGCCCCTGCCCGACCAGCTCCCGGTTGCTGCGATGCCGCCGGCCGGTGATGTTGTCCATGACCACCGACGTCAGCAACGAGTCGATCGAACCCAGCAGGGCGATACTGAGCGCGGGCAGAACGAGGGTGAGCAGCAAAGACCCGCTGAACTCCGGGAAGGTGAGGGACGGGATGGATTCCGGGATCTGACCGATGTAATCGACCGCGCCGTTGAGCGAGATCGATCCGATACGCAGATTCGTCAACAGCGACTCGGCGAACGGGAGGGCCGCTGTGATGATCACGAGGGCGATCAGGCTCGCCGGAACCGACTTGATCACCCGCGCCGATACGAGCATGAGCACGATCGTGACCGCGACCACCAGGAAACTCTTCTGAACCTGGTCGAGCTCGCCGAGGATGATGATCAACGCTATACCGCCCATGAAGCCCGAGACCACAGGGTGCGGGATGAAGCGGATCAGCGATCCGAGGCGGCACAGTCCGAACAGGATCTGGAACGCGCCGGCCATGATGAACGCGAGGAACGCGCCTTCGAGCCCATGTGCGGCGATCACCCCAGTGGCGACTACGGTGATCGGGCCGGTTGGGCCGGTCACCTGGGCGGGAGTCCCCCCGAACACCGCGGCGAAGAAACCCGCGAAGATCGCGCCGTACAGGCCGACGAGGGCACCTTCGGAGGTACCGGTCGCGGTGATCCCGAAAGCGATCGCCAGCGGTAGCGCCACGATGGCCACTGTCAGTCCGGAAAGCAGTTCTCTGGCGAAACGCTGGACCATCGGTCTCCGCTCTAAGGCATGCCTCCACCTCGGCCCGAGGTGGGCCAGGCCGCCGACCAGACTTCCCGGCACTCCTGGGCGTAAAGATGCCCTAAAAGTGTGCAAAGGTGTAGTAAAGATCGACCTTGTCACCGGTTTGGCCCATTTGACCGGTTTGACGTATTCTTGTGCGATGTTCGCGGACGCGGTGGCCGAGACTTTCCCGGTTGTGCGCGTGGACTCTCTCGTGCTGAAAGCGGCGCGGCTCATGATCGAGCACCGGTTGCCCGGCCTGGTCGTCACCGACGACGAGGGCCTGCCGTGCGCGGTCCTGCCCGCTGCGGACGTCGTGAAATTTCTGCTGCCGAGCTACGTCCAGGAAGCTCCGGCGTTGGCCGCGGTCCTTTCGGAAACCATGGCGGATCGCCTGGCCGACAAGGTGGGCAGCAAGACTGTCGGTGAGCTCCTCCCCGCGCGACCGCCCGAACTCGCCGTCGTAGACCACGATGACAACCTCGTCGAGGTCGCGGCCGTGATGGCCCGGCTGAGCTGCCCGCTCGCCGCGGTCCTGCGCGACGGCAGGTTGATCGGGGTCATCACCGCCTCCCGGCTGCTGGAACGCGTGCTCGCGCGCTGAGCGACCCCTCGTCGCCGGCGAGTCGCGGTCAGCCTTCGTCCACTATCCGCACCGTGCCTGCGGTTCCGTCGATGGTGATCAGCTGGCCGGTGGTGATTTCGTGGGTGGCATTGCGGACGCAGATGACTGCCGGAATGCCGTATTCCCTGGCGACAGTGGGGCCGTGCGCGACCGGTGAGCCGGTTTCGGTGACCAAGCCCGCGGTGGTCAGGAACAGCGGGGTCCATCCGGGATCGGTGGTCGGAGCCACGAGGATCTCGCCCGGCTCGATGTACGCGCCGACCGGATCGCGGATCACGCGCGCTTTCCCGGTCGCCTGCCCCGCCGCGCCGGCCATTCCGGTCAGCACGCCGTCTTCGGCGGGCCCCGGTGGGGCGAGCGCTTCCACGTCGGTTCCGTCGGAGAGCAAGGCGCCGGGGACGGTGTGCCGTTTTAACTCTCGCCGGTGGTCCGCACGGCGGGCAGCTATCAGGGGACGGTGGTCGGTCGCCTCGTCGACGGCCGCGCGTGCTTCGTCGAGAGTCAGGAACATGATGTCGTCGCGGCTTTCCAGCAGGTCGCGCGAGACGAGGTCGTCGCCGATGAGGAGGAGTTGGCGTCGGGAGGCTTGAATAGCGGGCAGCCACGCGAATTTCCCGATCTCCCGCAAGCCGGTGAGCTTGCGCGACCGGCGCATGAGGAAGGTCGCGATCCGCCCCCGGATCGGCCGCCGGCGCCGAGTCCGGTGGGACAGCGTCTCGATCATCGCTTCGGCCTTTTGCGCGGCTTGGCGGAATCGCTGGTCCGGTGCCTGCTCGGGGTCGTCGACACGGAGGTAGTTGGCGATAGTGGCGAACAGAGGCGCCGGGTCCTCGTCCCAGCGGGGCATGCCGACATCGATCTCGGCCGCGGCGCGCATCCCATACTTGTCCAGGAATCCGGCCATCCCGATGTCGGGCAGACGCCCGGTGCGGTACATCGCGGTCAGTTCGCCCGGTGGGGTGGTGAGGAACAACTCCCGGTGCTGTCGCGCGTTCACCGCGAGGCCCCAGAGGGCCAGATCCATCTCCGTCGTGACGTTATGAGGCATTCCGCCCAAGACGATGTTCAGTTCCTCGTCCGTGGCGATGCCGTTGAGCAGGCCGGAGGGAGCCAGCCCGAGCACGATCCCAGCCATCAAGGGCCCCGTGAGCCCCAGCATGCCGCGGCTCATGATCGCTCGATGCGAGTCCTCGACAACCCATCTCAGCCGTTCTGCCGTGGTCGCCGAGCCCGGGGGCGGAACGATCTGGCGCCGGATCTCCTCCACCGCGTGGTAGGCGCGGGCGCGTGCCGCGTCCGGGCGGGTCAGACTCGACACGAACCCTGCGACCGCGCTCGGCGCTAGTCCGGCTGTGGCCCTGAGGATGTTGCTCATCCGGAAGGGAAAGCCACGCCGCGGGGCGAAGCGTGGATCGGTCATGATGCGCTTGACGGCGCCTTGCACCCGCGGTCCGTACACCTGCAGGGACGTCGGCAGCCGCTTGCGCATGGCCTTGCTGCGGACGAAGTCAGTCAGGTCGAAGTAGAGCCTGCCGCCGATCGGCACCAGCCGTGGCAGTGGATCCCGTGGGTCGCTTCGGACGCCGTTCGCTTGGAACCACATCGCCGACCCGGTCTTCAGCAAGGAGATCCCCATCGGGGTACACGGGCGGAGCATACCCTGGATGTGGCCGAACTCGAGGTACAGCCGGGTCTCGCCGGTGTCCGGTGGCTGCGGGAACAGGGTGGTGATAGGCCGGGACTGCAACAGCCACAGCAGTCCGTCGGAATCGATCGCCCACTCGATGTCTTGCGGGGAGCCGAAATGCCGTTGCAGTCGCAGACCGGCGTCCCGGAGCCGTTCGAGCTGCCGCGTATCGAGACATCCCCCGGGCTGGTGCGGCATGGTCCGCGCGCGGTGGGCGAAGACGTAGTGATCGGGAACGACGGTGCCGTCGACGATCGCGGTTCCCAAACCGGGTGCGGCGTCGACGACCATCTCGGTGCGGCAACCGGTGATCGGGTTGGCAGTGAACAGAACACCGGCCGCGACGGGGTGGACCATCCGCTGGATCACCACGGCCATGGCGGCTTCGTCGATACCTACGGAGCCGCGGTAGGCTACGGCCCGGTCGGAATGCAAGGAGTTCCAGCACTTGCGGACGGCGTCGACGAGCGGGACGGGCCCGTCGACATCGAGGAAGGTGTCCTGCTGGCCCGCGAAGCTGGCATCCGGGAGATCTTCGGCCGTGGCGCTGGAACGCACCGCGACCCGGCCGCCGCCGAGCCGCTCGTAGGCGCCGAGCAATTCCTTCACCGGAAGATCGCGCGATGTATAGGCCTCGACGGTCAGGCAAAAGCCATCCGGCACACGCTCGCCGGCCTTGATCATCTCACCGAGCCCGGCCGCCTTACCGCCCACCAGGCCGATCATCGAGCCATCGATCTCGGACAGACTGACCAGCTTCATCGCTCCTCCTCGTCACGTGGGTGATCAGGTGGTCCGGCGGCGTGCCCGATACGTCGCCGCGGCGACGAGCACCAGCAACGCGATGCCGAACGGGATCGCACGACCGGCATGGTCGAGCATCACGTTTCCGAGGCAGGCGACGAGAAGCACGATGGAGATCGGCGCCCACATGGCCTTCGTCCTTTTCTCGGTGGTCGGAGTACGGGTAGTGCGCGTAAAGCGTGGTTGGTTCTCGGACTGTTCTTCAGCCTGAGCACCCGGCGAACTTGATGCCTGCATGACAAGCGCGGCGTCCCGAGCGCTTCAACGGTGCACGACCTGCTGAGTTACCTTCTGCTATGGCCACGTCGGGTTGTGGTCGTACAGTTGGTCATCGCCTTTCGCTCTTGCTGGTGTGACCACGTTCGGCGGTCATGAAAAGCCACAACAGAGCGAAAGCGGTGATGGTGACACCCAATGTATCGGTCCAATGACCGGTGAAAGCGCCGTCGATCCAGACAACGATCCAGCCTAGGGCGGCCGGAAGTTGCAGATACCGATAGCGTCGGGGAATCGCGCCGAGCAGAACCATGAACAACAACGCGAAAATAAGCGCGGGGGTGACCTTGTCCATGGGTGTTTTCCTTCTTGAGGCCGGCCGTCGGTGATGGCCACTGTGGTCGCTTGAGACAGGCAGTTGACGACGGGAACGCGAGTCGCGGAACGCCGCGTGAGCGATGAGGGGATAGTGGTTGCGGCGGGGGCGAAACGTAGTGGCCTTCGATCGTTTCGCGAACGACCCGCGATACGCTCGCGTCATCACGTCGACGTCGTTCAGCGGGTTCGGACAGCCTTCGCAGGTCCGCCTGATTGGGTGGTTCGGAACGTTGCCGACCAGTGAACAACACCAGGCCGAACGTTGAGGTGAGCGTCATCACAGTCCCGTCCGCGTCGAACAGCCCACCCGAGTGGATGAGTTGTGCCGACCAGACTTCCCGGCGCTCCACGCATAAAGATGCCGTACTGAAGCGGTGAACGCAAGTCAACGTCAGCCGCCGTCACCTCGTGCCAAGAAAGACTCGCTGAAGCCTGCAGAGCCATACCAGGCCACACGTGGAGCGACGGCCGAGCCAAAAACATGTGGTGCCGGGCGCGGCGGCGGGAGCGCGTTTTCCGCAGGGAGCGCCGGGAAGCTTGGTCGGCAGTCGCGACCTTCTCGTCCGAGAAAGGGCTCGCCATGTCCAGCATGTCGTACCGGTCGCGGCATGCGCTTCCGGCCGCCGAAGGTTCACCGCAAGATGATCCAGCAGGGCGTTACTGCGGGGCTATCGCCGTTCATTCATCGTGCCGCTGGGCTGCAAGCTTCTCTTGACTGGACAGCGGGGCTCGGCCTTCCTTGGCTACCGCTGCCGGAGCTGCGTACGTGCGGGTACTCGGGCATCGGCTGCTGATGGTCAGGACCTAGTGGAGGTGAGTCCGGTGGTTACTAGGTCAATGAGCAGGTCGAGGATCTTCGGGTAGGTGGCGGAGTCGCCGAGACGGTCGGCGTAGAGCGGAACCAGCAGCACGGTTCGCAAGACTCCGATGATCACCTCTGGCGGGGCGTCGATGAGCTGGCCGTCGCGGTGCTTACCGGTGACGTAGTCGACGAGTGCGGTGGCGGGGGTGTCGCTTGCGGCCGCGGCTCGCTGCGGGTCGGCTTTGCGGGCGACGGCCGTCATTTCCTCGGGGTGGGTCATGAGGCGGCGCCATAACGGGTTGGTGGCGAGCTCGTCGAGGGTGGCGCGCAGGAACCTGCGCAGGCTGTCGCGAGTGTCGTCGGAGGCGTGCAAGGCGTTGTCGATGACCTTCTTCTTGATCGCGCCGGTTTCTCGCGTCATCAGCTCCAGGTAGAGGGCTTCTTTGGAGTCGAAGAACTGGTAGAAGCTGCTTTTCGCCATACCGGTGGAGACGACCAGTTCTTCGAGGGAGGTCTTGCGCAGGCCTTGGCGGGTGAACAGCTCATAGCCGTTGTCCAGCAGTTGCTGAGTAATACGGGCCTTCTCCTCGGTCGAGAACGCGGGCGGCATGGAAACCCTCCTGATGAACGAACGATCTGGACATATGGTCGCAGGTCGCAAGGTGCCCTGCGACCGGCGTGTCAGGTGAAGCGATTCAAGTCGTAAGGGATTCGGGCAAGTCGAGCTCATCTGTGTCTTCAGTGTCCTGTATGGACTTGGGTTTTCCTTGACGTAGCAAGGTGAAGGCGACGAAACCGGCTGCGATCGCCAGGCCGGTTCCGGTGAGCATGACGGTGGACATCGCGCCGACGAACGCGGCTTTCGCCGCGGTGACGACATAGGGGTCACCGATGGCGAGTGCGTCGGTTAGTGAGGTTCGCGCGGCGTCGGGGATGTCAGGGCCGAGGCGGTTGGGGTAGCCGGTGGCGAGCAGGCTGCCGAGTGCGGCTACGCCGAGAGCGCTACCGGTTTGAGAGATGGTGCTGTTCATGGCCGAGCCCGCACCGGCGTGGTCGGGTGGTACGGCGCCCATCAGAGCGGCGACCGCGGCCGGAGTGGCCAGGCCCGCGCCCACGCCCATGATCACCATCGCGGCGGCGAGCGGGAGATAGCCGTCAGCCGGCTGGATAGCTCGCAGGAGGGCGAACCCGGTGGCGGTGACCAGCATGCCGGTGGTGACCATGGCGCGGTTGCTGAACTTCTTGCCCACTGTCGCGCCGAGCCAGTTGCACGACGCGGCGGAGACGACGAACGGCAGGAGCGCCATGCCGGCCTCGAACACGGGATAGCCGAGGACGAGTTGGACGTACTGGGTCAGTGCCAGCATCATTCCCGCCGCGGCGAACGCGAGCAGCATCACTGAAAACGTGCCGCCGGAAAAGGCTCGGTCGCGGAAGATCCGCAGGGGGAGCATCGGGTGTGGCGTGCGGAGTTCCCAGCACACGAAACCAGCCACCACGAGCAGTCCGATGATGAGCACGCCTGTGGTGCCGAAGTCGCCCCAGCCGGTGTTCTGCGCGTTGATGATCGCCCAGACGACGGACACCATCCCGGTGGTGCACAGCTGGGCGCCGATCACATCGGGTTTACGAGCCGGAGCGGTGGATTCGGGCATGAGCGCGACGGCGGCGAGGATCGCGATGGCGGCGATCGGCACGTTGATGAGGAAGACCGACCCCCAGCCGAAGTGTTCGAGCAGCAGGCCGCCGAGTGAGGGGCCGATGAGGACGCCGGCCATGGACACGCCACTCCAGGCCGCGATGGCCTTGCGGCGTTCGGACTCGTCGAACACTGTGATCAGGATGGCCATGGTGCTCGGCATGACGAGGCAGCCGCCGACGCCCATCACGGCACGCCAGATGATCAGCTGGGTGGGGCTGGTCGCGAAGGCCGCGGCCAGTGAGGCCGCCCCGAACAGGACCAACCCGATCAGCAGCAGGCGCTTTCGGCCGAACCGGTCGGACAGGCCGCCCGCGGTCAGTAACAGGCCGGCGAAGGCGAGCGTGTAGGCGCTGATGATCCACTGGATGTCGGCCGGACCGGCATCGAGATCGCGCATCAGCGCGGGAATCGCCAGGTTCAGCACCGTGTTGTCGATGGTCAGTACCAGCAGGCTCAAGCAGAGTGCGCCGAGGATCCACCAGCGGCGTGGGTGCGAGGTTCCGGGAGTGTGCATGCGTTTCTCCGCAGGGGAAGTCGACGCTCGGGCCCCGGCGGGCCCCGAGCGCGGAGGATGGGGCGGTAGGTCACTCCTGGCCGAGGCGCACGCTCTCGTCGTAGATCGCGGCGAACCGGTCGATCTGCCATAACTGACTGAGCAGGAGGAGAGCGACGCCGAAGGTCGTCGGCCACGCCTCGATGAACACCAGCCCGTAGACCAGGATCAGCGCACCGATCCCGGCCAGCCCGAGCAGTAGCCGCATCGCCGTCTTGTGCCCGGACAAGACCGACGACGTGCCCGCCGACCACAACCGCTCGCCATAGATGCCCTTCTCCGCCCACTTCGTAGGCTGATGGACGGGCTTGAACGCGCGCGGGTTCAGCCACATCCACGCGATGCCGGGCACGATGATCGCGAGGGCCCACCAGCCCAGCGTCTCCCGGAAGAAGATCGGCGCAAGGATCGGGATAAGGCCCGCCATCCGGCTCCAGACACTCCACGGGTTCGCGTGCCGCTTCCACGCCTCGTCCTTCAGTCCGAACGTCGCCGCCACGGCTTCGGTCGTCTTCATGCCAGCTCCTCAAGTCCTGGAAGACCATTCAACGCTGTGACAAAACTATAAAAACAGATTCAGCAAATGTTCACAAGGTGGTGGCGCGTGACCTAGGGCACTAGGCCTGAGGTCGAAAGGGCTCTTGCTGATCCGCTCGAAACTGACCGCGCGCGTGCTGGAAGACTAGCCAGAAATGTCGGTTTTGCCGTACTTGGTGGTGATGCGTGCCGACGACATGGCCGAGGAGTTCCCCGCCGTGGGCTTGGGCTTTCTCGTGCGGGAGGTTGCCCAGCTCATGGCCGGGCATCGACTGCCCGGCATCGTGGTCACCGATGCCGATGGTCGTCCCGCTCGGTTCTTCCTGGCCTACCTACGTCCAGGAGGATCCTTCGCTGGCCGGAGTGTTGTCCGAATCCATGGCCGACCGGGTCGCGGGCAAGCTCGGGGACGAGACCGTCCGCGACTCCTTCCAGCCAGGGTTCGGAGCTGGCCATCGTCGACCACGATGACACCTCGTCGAGGCCGCGGCGATCATGGCCGGGCTGCGCTGTCCGCTGGCAGCGGTGATGCGCGGCGGCACGCTGATCGGGCTGATCACCGCGTCCCGTCTCCTGGCGCTGACACTTGCCTCTGGCCGATTCCGAGTCCCAGGCGGGCTATGGATCGAACCGGTAGCCCATTCCCTGTGCGGTGATGAGATGCCGAGGCCGTGACGGGTCGACTTCGAGTTTATGGCGGAGCTGCGTCAGGTACTGGCGTAGGTAGTGGATCTTCGTCGTGTACGCAGGCCCCCAGACTTCGTGAAGCAGATCCTCGTGGCGCACCAGCTTTCCCTTGTCGCGCACGAGAATCGTCAGGATTCTCCATTCAGTGGGCGTCAAATGGATCTCGGAATCCCGGTCGTGCACGTACCGGGAGGCGAGGTCGATGGTCAGGGTGGACGTCGTCAGGATCGGGGGCATGGTGGTCCTGGTACTCGCCCGGCGGAGTGTCGCGCGCAGCCTCGCGAGCAGCTCGTCCATGCCGAACGGTTTGCTGACGTAGTCGTCGGCGCCGGCGTCGAGCGCCGCGATCTTGCTGTCGGGACCGGTGCGGCCGGACAGGACGATGATCGGTACGGCCGTCCGCTTGCGCAGCGTCGAGATGACGTCGGTGCCGTCGATGTCGGGCAGGCCGAGGTCGAGCATCACGGCATCCGGGCTTCCGTCTGCGGCGGCTGTGAGCGCCGCGTGCCCGTCATCGGCGGTCTGGACCTCGTAGCCGCAGGCGGAGAGGGAGATCCGCAGTGTGCTGAGGATCTGTGGCTCGTCATCGACCACGAGGATGGTGGTCATACCGGTGTCCGTGCCACGGCGGGGTGAGAGGGCAGCGAAATGACGATGGTGAGGCCGCCGCCCGGGGTGTGCTCGACGTCGATGGTGCCGCCCATCGCCTCGGTGAAACCCTTGGCGACGCTCAGCCCGAGTCCGATGCCGGTACTCGAGTTCCGATCGCCGAGCCGCTGGAACGGGGTGAACATCTTGCCCAGCGACTTCTTCGGCAGACCCTTGCCGTGGTCCACGACGCGCAGTTCGACCTGGTCGCCGTGCGCGCTGGCCCGGACCGCGATCTCGGGTTCGTCGCCGAGGTCTTGGCTCAGGCGTCTGCCATGCCGAAAGGCGTTGTCGATGACATTGGCCACGACGCGTTCCAGAAGGCCGGGATCGGCGAAGACTTCGGGGAGCCGGTCGTCCATGTCGACCTGGATGACGCGGTGATCGTCCATTCCGGACAAAGCCCTGGCGACGATCGCGTCGTAGCCGACAGGTTGCAGCAAGGGAGTGACCGACCCGGTGGCCAGCCTCGAGGAGTCCAACAGGTTCTCGACCAGATCGGCGAGGCGGTCCGCGGATTCCTCCACTGCCGTCAGCAATTCGGCCTCGTCCTCAGTGGACAGTCGAAGTCCGGTGTCCCGGAGGCTTCCCATGGCGGCCTTGATCGACGTCAGGGGAGTGCGCAGGTCATGGCCGAGCGCCGAGAGCAGGGCGGTGCGGAGTTCGGTGGCCTCGGCTCGGCGCTGGGCATCGGCGGTTTCGGCCGCCAATCGCTGTTGCCGCAATGCCATGAACGCCTGCCCCGCGGCGGCTTCGAGTACGCGCCGGTCCCCGGCCGAGAGCACCCTGCCGTGCAGTGCCAGATGGACGTCGGCCGAGATGGGGATGTCCACATCGGCGTCCTCTGGCTCATCACACGGGTTCTCGCCGACGCAGGCGGCTCGTATCCAGTTGTCGCCGCTGCGCTCCAGCATCGCCACCGACGTGAACCCGAAGTTTTCCCGCACCTTGGTCAACAACCGTTCCAGCGGATCCGGGCTGAGCACCGCGCGCGAGTAGGACGCGAGTAAGGCGGCCTCGGTGCGTGCGCGGGCACCTTGCCCGGCCAGGCGCGCGGCTCGGTCGACGACCAGGGCGACGAGCACCGCGACGACGACCATCGCGATCAGCGACACCACATTCGCCGGCGACGCGACCACAAGGCTGTGATAGGGCTCGGTGAAGAAGAAGTTGAGTAACCCTGCTCCGAGAAAGGCGGCGAACAACGACGGCCCGAGCCCGCCGACCAGTGCGACGACTACCGTGGCCACGAGGAAACCGATCAGCGCGCCTGCCATGTCGATCGCCGGCCGGGCCAGCACGCCGATCACCGTGCAAAGGGCCGGGAGCGCGACGGCCAGCCCCCATCCGGCGATCTGCCGCGAGCGCGCCAGCACGGTCCGGGCGGGTTGCCGGCGCAGTCGCCGGCGGACCTCGTCGTGGGTCACCATGTGCACGTCGATCGGCCCGGAAGCCTGGATCACCGCCGCGCCGATGCCCTCGTCGATCACTCGGGCCAGCCGCGACCGCCGGGAGGTACCCAGCACCAGTTGAGTGGCGTTCACGCCACCGGCGAAGTCCAGCAACGCGGTCGGCACGTCATCGCCGACCACCGCGTGGAAGGTCGCGCCCAGATCTTCGGTGATCTTGCGGCATTTCGTCACCGACTCCGGCGAGGCGCCGGCGAGGCCGTCACCGCGCAGGACATGCACGACGAGCAGATCAGCGCCCGCCCGTACCGCGATTCGCCTGGCCCGGCGGATCAGAGCTTCGCTCTCCGGTCCGCCGGTGATCGCCGCGACCACTCGTTCGCGGGCCTCCCAGGTGTCGGTGATCGCTTGCTCGGCGCGATACTTCTGCAGTGCGACGTCGACCTGATCGGCCACCCACAACAGCGCCAGCTCGCGCAGCGCGGTGAGATTGCCGACGCGGAAGTAATTGGACAGCGCGGCATCGACCTTGGGCGCGGCGTAGACGTTGCCGTGGGCGAGTCGCCTGCGCAGTGCCTCCGGCGTGATGTCGACCAGTTCGACTTGTTCGGCGCGGCGTACCACCTCGTCCGGAACGGTCTCGCGCTGTTCGACGCCGGTGATGCGCAGGACGACGTCGTTGAGGGACTCCAGGTGCTGCACGTTCACCGTGGACAACACGTCGATCCCGGATTTCAGCAGCCGCTCCACGTCCTGCCACCGTTTGGCGTTGGGCGACCCGGGCACGTTCGTATGGGCGAGTTCGTCCACTACCACGACTTCGGGGCACCGAGCCAGAATGGCGTCAACGTCCATCTCGGTGAACTCGACACCCCGGTGTTCGATTCGCCCGCGGGGCAACACTTCCAGGCCGTCGAGCAGTTCCCTGGTCTTCGGCCGGTCGTGGGTCTCGACGAACCCGACGACCACATCGGTGCCCCGCTGCAAGCGACGGCGAGCCTCGCCCAGCATGGCGTAGGTCTTGCCGACGCCGGGGGCGGCGCCGAGGTAGATGCGCAGTTCACCCCGTCTGGCTTTTTCCACGGGCATCAGTTTGCCTTGCTCGGTGCCATCAGGACATGACTCGGCCACGCCGAGGGATCGTGTCGACACGATGCTTCCCGGTCAGGCGGGACGTGGTGCTTCGCCGGAGTGGTTCACGCCTGCCGAAGGGGTACCGACGGGCTCGGACGCCTCGGTCGCCGCCTGGGCCGCGGCTTCCGCGGCGCGGGCCGCATCGAGGGTGGCGTCTTCGGCCACGGAGTCGGTCGGTGCGGTGGCGCGCGTGGCGGGCGACTTCGGCAACGCCTCGGAGAAGGCGGTGGACACACTTTGCAGTGCCGAGGTGACTTCGCTGGGAATGACCCAGAAGGTGTTGCCCGGTCCCTTCGCGAGTTCCGGAAGCATTTGCAGATATTGGTAGGCGAGGAGTTTGGGGTCGGGGTCGTTGCGGTGGACGGCCTGGAAGACCTGATCGATGGCTCGGGACTGGCCCTCGGCTTTCAGGATGTCCGCCGCACGGTTGCCTTCGGCACGCAGGACCGCGGCCTGCTTGTCGCCTTCGGCGGTGAGGATCTGGGACTGCCGCTGACCTTCGGCGCTCAGGATGGCGGCACGCTTGTCCCGTTCCGCGCGCATCTGCTTCTCCATCGCCTCCTTGATCGTGTTCGGCGGGTCGATCGCCTTGATCTCGACCCGGTTGACCCGCAGGCCCCACTTCCCGGTCGCTTCGTCCAGGACACCGCGAAGCTGGCTGTTGATCGTGTCGCGCGAGGTGAGTGTCTTTTCGAGGTCCATCGAGCCGACGACGTTGCGCAGGGTGGTGACGGTGAGCTGTTCGACCGCCTGGAGGAAGCTGGCGATCTCGTAGGCGGCGGCGCGTGGATCGGTGACCTGGAAGTAGAGCACGGTGTCGATCTCGACGACGAGGTTGTCTTCGGTGATGACGGGTTGGGGTTGGAACGAGACGACTTGCTCGCGGAGGTCGATGGCCGGGTAGACCCGGTCGATGTAGGGAATCACGAAGTTGAGACCGGGCTGCAGTGTGCGGTTGTAGCGGCCGAGCCGTTCCACGTTCCGGGCGCGGGCCTGCGGCACGATCCGGACGGCACGCAGTACGGTGATGACGGCGAAGAGCGCGAGGATGACGGCGACGACGAGCATGGCGGAGATTTCCATCGTTACTCCCGGGGATAGACGAGCGCTGTGCTGCCGCGGATCTCCATGACGTCGACGACCGCCCCACGAGGAATCACGAGGGTGTCGTCGTAGGCGCGGGCGGTCCATTCCTCGCCGCCGATGCGCACTAGTCCTTCCATGCCGGTCACCTCGCGCACGACGTACGCGGGCTTGCCGATGAGCGCGTCCACGCCGAATCTCTCCAGCTGTGGCCGGAGCATGTGCCGCTGGACCGCGGGACGCAGCAGGAGCAGGCCGACGGTGGCGGTGACGGCGAAGACGAGCAGCTGCAGCGACGGCGGCAAACCCAAGGTCGCGGTGCCTGCCGTGATCAGCGCGGCGCCGCCGAGCAGGCCGAGAGCCGCCGTGAGGGTGAAGATCTCGGCGATACCGAGCACCGCCGCGAGGATCAGCCAGATCTGCCAGTCGATCATGCCGGGCCTCCCGAACTGTTCCCTTTATCCTGTTCGGCCCGGCACCCGCGCGGCTAGGCTTGCGCCCGGCGATATTCCTTCCTCTCTGATTGCCGGAACCCGGCAAGTGGTGGCAATCGTCGTCCGGTTGTGAAACCGTGATACACGGGGTCGGAGCTGGTTGCACGTGGCCTCACCCACGGACTCGCGCGAACGGCGACCTGGATTCGGTATTGCCGGATCCAGGCAAGGTGCCGGGCAGAACCTGGAACGGACTGCGATGACCGGAAGCGAACACCGAGAACTCGACGTCGCCGCACTCGCCGAACGCGCGGCCCAGGACGCGGGCGGCGTGCCGTCGGCATTCCTCGGCGGATACCTCGAGATGCTTGAGGGAGTCAGCGGCACCGGACGCAGGCTGACGCGTGCCGAGCTCGACTCCCGGCGTGCGCTCGGCGCGGGTGCCGCCGAACAGAGCGTGCCGCTGCGAGCGCTGGTCGACCTTTATCTCAGCGCGAACTGGCTGTCCTGGCGAGAGCTCCCGGCGGTCGCGGCGGCGAGCGGCAAGGAACAGGTCAGCGCGATCGCCGAAGCGGTTCTGCGCGCCGCGGACGACGCCATCGTGGCGCTCGCCGATGGCTACGACGGCGCACAACGGCTGGTCATGCGGAAGGAGGGCGCGGAGCGGCGGGAATTCATCGACGACCTGCTCTACGGCCGCAGCGATCTGGGAAGGCTGGCCGAGCGGGCCGAGCGGTTCGGCCTGCGCCTCGCGGCCAGTTACGTCGTGGCGGCCGCGCGCGCGAATCAGGCCTTCACCGACAGCGACAGCACGACCCGCCGCATCGAGGCCGCGCTGGCCGGCCGGTTCGACTCCCGCGACGTCCTGGTCACGACCAAGGACGGACTGCTCCTGTGCGTCGTCCCAGGCGCCCGGGCGGACGTCATTTCGGAGTTCTCCCGCCATGTCGAAAACATGCTGCCGACCGGCCAGCGTGCCCAGGTCGGCGTCGGCCGGGGCCATGCGGGCCCCACCGGGATCCTGCGGTCCTATGAGGAGGCCCGGGGAGCGTTGGAACTGGCGACCTCTCTCGGTCTCACGGCTTCCGTCCTCGACGCGAGCGACCTGCTGGTGTATCAGGTGTTGTTCCGGGACAGGTCCGCGATCATCGAGCTGGTGGAACATGTCCTGGGGCCGTTGGACCGCACACGCGGGGGCGCGCGGCCTTTGCTCGAGACACTCTCGGCTTATTTCGCGACGGGTGGAGTGACCGCTGAGACGGCTCGCGTGTTGTTCCTGAGCGTCCGGGCCGTCAGCTATCGACTCGACCGGGTCAAGGAACGCACCGGATACGACCCGCGGGATTCCGCACAGCGGTTCACTCTGGAAGCCGCGGTGCTCGGTGCGCGGCTGCTGGACTGGCCCGCCCGCGCGCTGCCGCCGGCGGACTGACACCGTTCGGTTCAGCTGTCGTGCACGGAGCGAACTATCTGGTCGAGCGGGATTCTCCGTGCGCTGATGTAGTACACGACGGTTCCCGGCCGCAACGGGGTGTTCCATGGAGGGCTGATCAAGAGCCGCCCATCGGCCCGTGCCGCCAGGAGGGTGGCGGCATGATCGCGTCCGAGCGCGGTTTGGCACGTGCCGAACGACACCGGACCCACTGATTCCGGGAGCCGCGCGGAATAGGTGTTGCCTCCACCGTGGGTCATCAGCTCGGCGTACACCTGAGTGATTCCCGGCGTCAGGACCTCATCGGTGATCATGTGCGGGCTGTGCCACTGTACACAATGGACATCACCGTTGACATAGCTCAAAGTGTTCGCCCGGCTCAGGTCGCGCAGTGCGACCACAAGGTGGACCGAGGGGGCCAGATGATCGACGGTCACCGAGATCGCGAGCGCTTCGTTGTCGTCGCGGGCGTCGACGAGGACGGCTTGGGCATGCTGGACGCGAGCTCGGGTGAGTGCGTCGTCCTGGGTGAGGTCACCGCGCACGAAACCGATGTCGCGGTCGGGGACCGGGTGCGTTTCGACGTCGCCCCAGGCGCACAGCGCGACCTGCCGCCCGCCTTCCGCGAGCAGGTCGTCGAGGATGCGTTCGGTTCGCCCGGGGGTGTAGCCCAGAACCACGATGTGGTCTGAGAGATCCAGGGTGACTGCTCCCAGCATGCGTCGTCCTTTCGCCTTCTCGATCATCGCGGCCAGTTTGGCGAACAGCGCGGTGAAGGTGGCGATGCCGCCGACGATCACATACACGCCGATGATTCGCCCGCCAAGGGAAAGCGGGTAGAGGTCTCCGTATCCGACCGTGGCGGCCGTGACGACGAACCACCACCAGTAGTTCGCCGGATGGGTGATTTCACTGCCCGCGGGCTCGGCCAAGGCCATGAGCGGCCAGCTCGTCACGAAGACGAACACGATCACCGCGAGCGGCGCCGTCCACGTGCGCATGAGCGCGAACCGGCGAAGCAGGCGGAACAGGAAGATCGGCATGGGTGACCTCACCAGCCGAGCGCGGCGACGACGCCGCGCTCGAGGATGGGGGACAGGGTGGTCATGAACGTGGCCGTCACGTGGTTGCCGTCCATGTAGACGAGCACGTTGCCGACGACCGGACGGCAGAGGCGTCGTCCGCAGAAATAGTCGCTGAAATCGAGGAATGTGACGTTCGTGGGGACGTCGGTGGCCTTCTCGTACGGCGGAACGGCCGCCAGGAACTTCTCACGTGGGACGCTGCACTCGTCGGCTTTCGCACCGTGCGCGTCCACGCAAGCGGGTGGAGAGAAGCCGAATCGAGGATTGTCGCGGACCGCGATGACCTTGATGCCCGCCTTGTCGAGGTTCTTCCATTGGTCGACGAAGCCTTGAGGTGTCTGCTCGGTGAGCCCCGCACGCACGTCACGGCTGGCCAAGGTGAACACCACATCCGGCCGCATCGTGATGATCTCCTTGGCTGCGGCGTCGTTCCAGTCGAGGCACCCCTTGTCGCCCGGCATGGCGTCCGAGGTGGTGGAGAACGGGCAGGCGCCCTTGAGCATGAACGTGATCTCGTAGTCGTTCTTCTCCGCGATGGGTTTCAGCGCGGAAAGATACTGCTGGATATGGGAATCCCCGACGACCACGATCCGCTTCGCCGGAGAGTCCGTGTGCCGGCTCGTGCAGATTTCCAGCCCCGCGTCCAGAGCTGACTTGACGCAACGCGCGTCGCCGATACCGCCCCAGTCGTTCGGTACGGCGATGAGCGGCGGCACCACCTCGGACGTCTGTGCGGGATGACCGGTACCGCGGGCGAGCGCTCCGGGGTGGTCCGCGTCATCGAGGGAGATGGTGAAGTCCGCCTTCTTCAGCGACACGACCTGCCAGGTCGCGGCAACCAGAATGACAGGGAGCAGCGCGAGGACGCCGAATCGGTAGGCGCCCCATTTCGTGCGGGTGCCCACCGGCGAGAGCCGGACCGGGTTCTCGACGAAGTTATAGGTCAGGACCGCCAGCACGACGGACACTCCGATCACCACGAGGCCGCCGAGCCAGCCGACCTCTTCGCGTTTGCGCGCGACCAGGTAGAAGATGAGAACCGGCCAGTGCCACAGGTACAAGGCATAACTGATGTTGCCGAGGTATTCGAACGGGCGGGAACTCAGGACCCGGTCGGCACCCGCGCCGCTGCCGGGCGCACCGGCGACGATCACCAGAACGGCCGCCACGGTCGGCCACAGCGCGGCGTACCCCGGGAACACGCTCTCGACCTCGAGTACGAGGCCGCAGGAGATCAGCGCGACGACGCCCAACCAGCCCAGGAGGATGCGGACCGCACGGGGCAGCCGCAGGACATCGATGCCCAAGGCCACCAACCCACCCAACGCGAATTCCCAGGCACGGGCGAGCGAATGGAAGTACGCGTAGGGCTGGTCGGCCATGGTCAGCATCACCGAGAAGGTGAGCGATCCCAGGAAGACAACGGTCAGCGTCACGAGAAGTGCGGGCCGCAGCGAGCCGCGAAGCCGGACCGCGACCAGCGCGACCACGGCCACGAGCAGCGGCCACACCACGTAGAACTGGCCTTGGATCGACAGCGACCAGTAGTGCTGTACGACGCTGGCGGTGTTGTTCTGGGCGAAGTAGTCGACCGAATCGGCGGCCAGCCGCCAGTTCTCGAGGTAGAACGCGGAGGCGAAGACTTCCTTGATCGTCTGAAACCAGCGATCCTGGGGTAGCAGCAGGATCGACATCCCGACGACCACCAGCAGCACGGTCAGCGCGGCCGGGAACAGCCGTTTGATCATCCGTCCCCAGAGCGGCCGGAACTCTATCCGGCCGCGCCCGGCGGCGCGGAAAAGCTGGCCGGTGATCAGGAAACCCGAGATCAGGAAGAAGACGTCGACGCCGCCGGACACTCTCCCCAGCCAGACGTGGTAAATGACCACGAGAGCGGCTGCGAGCCCGCGCAGGCCCTGCAGTTCCGGACGGTATCGGCGGAGAGCCGGCTTCTCGGCGGACGACGGCTCGGAGCGGCGCTGCTCGTCGGTTTCGGTGGGGACTTGGGTCACTGTCAATCCTTGGCGATGCCGGGGTGGGATCCCGGGTGTGCAGGTCCGTTCGTGTGTCCTTCGGCGTGGGGCGTAGGAATGGGGGTGTCAGGTTGCTCAGGCGAGTACGAAGTACCGCAGCCACAGGTAGGGCGCGGCGACCGCGACGGTGATCAGCGTGACGACCGCCCCCTTGCGGGTGAACTCCCAGAAGGAGATGGGGCTGCCGGCGCGGGCGGCGATGCCGAGGACGACGACATTGGCGCTGGCGCCGATGGCGGTCATGTTGCCGCCGAAGTCCGCGCCGAGCGCGAGAGACCACCACAGCGCTTCGGAGCGAGCGGGGTCGGGGATGTCGGCGGTGAGCGCGAGCACGAGCGGACTCATCGTGGCGACGTAAGGAATGTTGTCGATGAACCCGGACAACAAGGCCGAGACGACGAGGATGAGCATCACCGCCAGAAGCGCGTTGCCGCCAGTGGCGTCGGCGGCGAGCTTCGCGAGGTCTTCGATGACGCCGGTCTTCACGAGCGCGCCGATCATGATGAACAGCCCGGCGAAGAACAGCAGGGTTTCCCATTCGACGCTGGCGAGGTAGTCGCTGGTCTTCACCTTGGAGATCAGGACGAGCACACCCGCGCCGAGCAGGGCCACGACCGAGGGCTCGATGTGGAACAGCGAATGGCCGATGAACGCGGTGAACACGGCGAGGAGCACCACGCCGCACTTGATCAGCAGGCGTTTGTCGTGGATGGCTTCGCGTTCGTTGAGCGCCATGACGTCGGCGACGCGGGCCGGGTCGACAGTGAACGAGCCGCGGAAGAGCCGGGGCAGCACCAGGGTGAACACGAGCAGCTCGATGGCGACGATCGGGGCCATGTTGACCAGGAAGTCGTTGAAGGTCAGGCCGGCGCGGCTGCCGATGATGATGTTGGGCGGGTCCCCGATCAGGGTGGCGGCGCCGCCGATGTTCGAGGCGAGGACCTCGGCGATGAGGAACGGGACCGGCTTGACGTCGAGGCGATCACAGACCAGCAGCGTCACCGGCGCCATCAGCAGGACGGTGGTGACGTTGTCGAGGAACGCCGACGCGACCGCGGTGATGAGGACCAAGAGGATCATCACACGCAGGGGTGACCCCTTGGCGCGTTTCGCGGCCCAGATCGCGGTGAACTCGAAGACACCGGTCTTCCGGAGCACCCCGACGATGATCATCATGCCGAGCAGCAGGAAGACGACGTCCCAGTCGACGCCGGTCTCGTGGGAGTAGAACGCGTCCTCGGCTCCGACCACGCCGAGCGCGAGCACGATCCCAGCCCCGGCGAGCGCCGCGACCATCTTCGGGATCTTCTCGGTGGCGATGAACAGGTAGGCCACGGCGAAGACGGCGACAGCGACCACAGTGTTCATGACGGACACCGTCCCGTGCGCTCATGCGAACGCACGTCACCCGGTAGCCGCACCAGTGCTCCTGCCGTCGTCTGTGTGGCCCAGTCCCGGAGGGAGCGGGCTTGCCGACCAGACTTCCCGGCGCACCTCGCGTAAAGATGCCGTAAGAGGAGCGGTGGGGCAAACTCGGGGGCTCGAGTGTGACGCCGATCGCAGTCAGGTCAGGTCGGCGAAAGCTTCGGCCTCGGCGGTTCTGCCTGCGACGATCAGGATGTCCCCGCGCCGGATCACGGTGTCGGCGGTGGCGTAGGTGAAGTCCTCGCCCCGGCGTTTGACACTGACCACGGTCACGCCGTACTTCGAGCGGAGCCTGCTGTCCGCCAGCGGGTGCCCGACCGCTTCCTGTGGCGCGACGGTCTTGACCATCGCGAAGCCGTCCTCGAATTCGATGTAGTCGAGCATGCGGCCGGTCACCAGGTGCGCGACCCGCTCACCCATGTCGTGCTCGGGAAGGACGACATGGTGCGCGCCGATGCGCTCCAGGATCCGGCCATGCTGGCGGCTGGTGGCCTTGGCCCAGATGTTGGGGATCGCGAAGTCGACCAGGAGCGCGGTGGTGAGAATGCTGGCTTCCAGGTCGGTTCCGATGCCGACGACGGCGTGCTGGTAGTCGGGCACGCCGAGCTGGCGAAGGGCTTCTTCGTCGGTCGTGTCGGCGACCGCGGTATGGCTCAGGTCGTCGGAGTAGCGCTGCACGAGCCGAGCGTCGGAATCGATGCCGAGCACGTCGGAACCTCTGTCGGCGAGTTCTTCCGCGAGCGAACTCCCGAAGCGGCCCAGCCCGATGACCACCACGCGCGAGATGCGCTGCTTGTCTGACTTACCCAACGATCGGACGCTCCTCTGGCAATTCGTAGCGGCGGGCCCGGTCTCGCAACGCGAGCGCGGACGCCATCGTGATCGGCCCGAGCCTGCCCAGGAACATCAACCCTACGAGCAGCAGTTGCCCGGCGCCGGGAAGGTCGGCGGTGATGCCGGTGGACATCCCGACCGTGCCGAAGGCCGAGATCACCTCGAACAGCACCTTGTCGAGGGAGAACGGGGTGATGATCAGCAGGGTCAGCGTGCCCGCCATGACCGCACCGACACCCAGCAGCGCCACGGTGAGCGCTTGCCGCTGCACCGACGCGGCCAGCCGCCTGCCGAACAGGTGCACGGTCGGTTCACCACGAACCTCGGCGAGGATGACGAAGGCCAAGAGGGCGAAGGTCGTCACCTTGATCCCGCCTGCCGTTCCCGCGCTGCCGCCGCCGATGAACATCAGCACGTCGTTGACCAGCAGCGACGCCGACTGCAGCTGGCCGACGTCGAGAGTGTTGAAGCCGGCCGTCCGCGGTGTCACCCCATGGAAGACGCCGACCAGCAGCTTGTCTCCCACGCCCATGGGGCCGAGCGTCGCGGGATTGCCCCATTCGATCGCCGTGACCGCGACGACGCCGACGAGCAGGAGAGAGCCGTACGTGACCAGGGTGATCTTCGCGTGCAGCGACCAGCGCCGCTGCCGGCCACGGAGCCTGCGTCCGAGCTCGAACAGCACGGGAAAGCCCAGGCCGCCGCCGATGACCGCGACCGTGATCGGAACGATGATCCACGGATCGTCGGCGTACCTGATCAGGCTGTCTTCGTGCAGGGCGAACCCGGCGTTGTTGAACGCCGAGATCGCGTGGAAGACCCCGTGGTAGATCGCCCGGCCGAACGGCAGCCCGTGCCCCAGCGTGAACCTCGCCGTGAGCACGATCGCGGTGACCAGCTCGAACAGGAAGCTCAGCGCGATGACGCCGATGATCACGCGTTTGACGTCGCCGAGCTTGAGGCTTTTCGTCTCCGCCTGAGCCGTGAGCTGCATCCGCAGCCCCATCCGCCGGGCCACCAGCAGTCCTAGCAGCGACGCCAGGGTCATGATCCCGAGACCGCCGGCCTGAATCAGGCCGAGCACGACGACCTCACCGAAACCGGACCAGTGACCCGCTGTATCGACCACGACCAAGCCGGTCACGCACACCGCCGAAGTAGCGGTGAACAACGCCGTCAGCGGATCGGTGGCTTCACCGCTTTCCGACGAGACCGGCAGCATCAGGAGAAACGTGCCGATCAGCGTCGCGACCAGGAAACCGAAGACCACGAGCCGGCCAGGGTGCCGGATGTCGGGTAGGAAGGACCGCAAGAGCCGCAGAGCGGTCAGCGCGGTTTCACGGCTCGTCGGCAAAGGCATCTCCCAGGTCCGGTACGTATCGTGCCGGACGCGAGCCGACACGGCCGGTCAAAACGCCAATCTTTCGTCAAGACTGCTGCACATGCCGTCAGAGACCGGCGGTGGGTGGACTACACTGGGGAAAAGTGACAGCCGTCACGTCGGCACTGGGGTGAGTGAACATGTCGCACCTTCTCGCTCCGATCGGCCTCATCCTCGCCTTCGGAGTCCTTGTCGCCCTGCTCAGGGTGATGCATCAGCGGCAGGACCGACGCTGATCTCATAAAGAGAACGTAAAAACGCGAGGTGAGGTCGTTCGCTCCGCGTCAATGAGTGTTCCGCGGGCCCCGGCCGCGCCGTACCTTGTCGTCGTCCATGGCGCCGATGAGGGAGCGAGCGACGTGCCCGACGTTGAGCCGGAACTGGTGGACCTGGTCGGGCAGCGCTTCGTCGTCGAGATCATCGATTCCCTCGTCGCCGGCTCGTGCGAACGTGCCGATCTCCGCAGGCGGCTCCACGCGCGCCGTCGCCCGTTCGCGTCAGCGCTGCGCGCGTTGGCCGCCCATGGCGCGATTCGCGGCGAGGGCACTTGGGATCATTCGTGGATCACGCCGCGCGGCACTTGCGAACTCACGGACAGCGGTCGCGCTCTGGCTCTCCGGCTTTCCCGGTTGGATGTCTGGACCGCGATCTATGAAGACTTCCTCCGTGGCACCGGCTTCTCCGCGTAGACCGAGCGTTCGATCGCCGACACCGGTATGTCGCGGCCGTGTGGACGAAGGTAGCGGGCGGTGAATTCCGCAGGTCCAACCTGCTCGGCTTCCTGCCAGCCGTATTCCGTGAGGAAGCCCGCGACCTGGTCCGGCGTCATCCCGAAGTGCCAGAGTTTCCGCTTGCGCACGAACTGGGCATAAGCCTTTTCGGCGCCATACATGGTGGTTCCGTCCAGAAAGGTCTGGCGGAGGTAGGTGAAGACCAGCCTGCTGCCGGCCCCCGCGTCGGCGATGAATTCGAAGGTGCGGCGAACGCCGTCCTCGGTGAGGTATTGGGTCACCGCCTCCCAGATGAAGAACGTCCGGAAGCCGGGAAGGAAGCCGTGCCGGGTCAGCTCTTCGCGTAGGTCTGCGGTTTCGAAGTCGACCGGCACGAGCGTGACGTTCTCGGGGACGTGGCCGAGATTCTTTTCCAGCCTCGACCGCTTGCGAGCGATGTTGGCGGGCAGATCGACTTCGAATACCGGCAGCGCGGCCAGCTGGGATAACCGGTAGGCGCGGGTGTCGAAGCCTGCGCCCAGGATGACGACCGCGTCGATGCCCGACTCGACGGCTTCGATGAGCCGGTCGTCGATGTAGCGCTTGCGGCAGAGCATGCTCGCCCACAAGCCGTGGGCCTGCTTCTCGGTCGCGGCGATCAGCAGGCGCCGCACCGGCCGGTACTTCGCCAGCGAGACGGCCAGGCGCCCGCCCGTGGGAAGGAGCCGTCGAGCCCAGGCGTCTTCGACCAGGGGCGTGGTCTCGTACTGATCTGTCGCGACGATGATCATCGGCCCGAACGCGGTCTGATCGGCTCCTGAGCTCACTGAGCGTCCCCTCTGCCTCTGGTGCGGGATCACGATTGCAGATCGGTGGCCCGGCCGATTTGCCAGTGTCCGACGTTTGCGGCATCTTTACGCGCGGAGCGCCGGGAAGCCTGGTCGGCACTTCGCCCCGGACGTCGGGGTGGAGTCACCGATTCTGGGGACGGTTTTTCATGGCACTGGTGCTCGCCTTCGGCGTGGTGCTCCTGGTCAGTGTGTCGTTGTCCGGCGTCGCCGCGCGTACGATCCTGTCGACGGCACTGTTGTTCCTGCTCGTCGGCGCGCTGATCGGGCAAGGCGGCTTCGGCCTGGTCCAGATCAATCCCGGCGATCCGCTGGTGACCGCGTTGGCCGACATCGCGTTGTTCACCGTGCTCTTCACCGACGGTCAGCGCGCCAGCCTCCCGGCGCTGAAAGAAGGCTGGAAGCTGTCCGGCCGCGCGCTGGGCCTCGGCATGCCCTTGACCATGATCGGGATCGCCGTCCCGGCCCATTTCCTGGTCGGGGTCGACTGGCCGACGGCCCTGCTGCTGGGTGCGATCCTGTCACCGACCGACCCCGTGTTCGCCGCGGCGATCGTGGGTCGGTCGGACGTGCCACTGCGGCTACGACGGCTGCTCAACGTCGAATCGGGGCTCAACGACGGCCTGGCGCTACCGTTCGTGTTGATCTTCCTCGCGACCGCGTCCCACACCACGTCGGACCTGGGCGAAGTCGGGCTCGAGCTGGTGCTCGGCCTCGTGATCGGGATCGTGATCCCGGCACTGGTCACGCTGGCGTGGCGGCTGAAGGTACTGACCGCCGAGCCTCGGCTGCAGGCGCTCGGGCCGCTCGCGATCGCGGTCATGGTCTTCGCCGCCTGCCACCTCACCCACGCGAACCCGTATCTGGCGGCCTTCGCCGCCGGCGCGACGTTGGCCACGATGGACCGGGTGGCGGCCGAACATTTCGAACCACTCGGCGACCTGCTGTCGGAGATCACCAAATTCGCCGCTCTGCTCGTGTTCGGTGCGTTGATCACGCCCGACCGGCTTTCGCATCTGACCGTCGGCGGATGGATCCTGGCGGTCGTCACGATCGTGCTGGTGCGCCCGGCCGCGATGATGCTGTCGTTGCTCCGGACACCGATGACCCGACGAGAACGTTCAGCGGCGGCCTGGTTCGGGCCCAAGGGATTCGCTTCCGTGGTCTACGGCTTGCTCGCGCTGCAGTCCGGTATCCCGGACAACGAACTGGTGTTCGACCTCGTGGCCGTCACGATCGCGCTGTCGATCGTGCTGCATTCCTCGACCGACGTGCCGGTGGCGAAAGCGCTCAGCTTCGAACCGCCGGACAACCTGCCGACAGGTCATAAAGAACGCGACAGAAGTACTGGATGAGCCCGGCGGGGCGGCCACGGTGGGTCGTACGCTGGCGAGATGCATGCCAGTGAGATGGCGGAGGAGTTCCCGGTCGTGGACCTGGACTCCGACGCGCTCGACGCGGCCCGTTTGCTGGCCGAACACCGGTTGCCGGGCATCGTGGTGACCGACAGCGGCGGCTGCCCGCACTCCGTGCTGCCCGCGTCCCAGGTCGTGCGCTTCCTGGTGCCGACCTATGTCCAGGACGACCCGTCGCTCGCCGGCGTGCTGAACGAATCCATGGCGGACAGCGTCGCGAGCAAACTCGGTGGCAAGAAGGTCCGTTCCCTGCTGCCCAGCGAGGCCGCGGAACTGCCTAGGGTGAACGCGGACGACACCATCATCGAGGTCGCCGCGATCATGGCCAGACTTCGCTGTCCGCTCGTGGCCGTCATGGAGGACAAGACCCTGCTCGGCGTGATCTCGGCATCGCGCCTGCTGCAACTGGCACTCACGTCCACTCGGTCCTGAGTCACGGAGCCACCAGGTCGCAGGACGTTCGGCTTCTCATCGAGGCGACACCTGCTTATCGTGGTGGTTTAGACTGTTTCGTCCCAATCGGGTGGGCGGAGGTCGGTGGTGAGCGCGCGGCAGGTCTCGTGGGTGACCCGGTTCCGGCGGGTCTACCTTGGCCATGGCCCGTTGACGCGGCCCTGCGATCGCCTCGAAGGCGTGGTCGTGCTGATCTCGGTCTGTCTCGGTCTCGCCGCCGTTCCGGTCACGATCTCCCTGGCGCAGGACGGCTACGCGGCCGAGATCCGGGGCCTCGCGGAGGAACGAGCCTCTCGGCGGGAAGTTGTCGCCACCACGCTGGCCGACGCCCCGTATCCGAACGTCGTCGCGCTCCGTGCTGCTCCGCAAGTGACCACCGCGAACGTCGAAGTCCAGTGGCCCGGCCCGGCGGGTGAACCGCGCCGGGGCATGGTGTCCGTCCTCTATGGAACCGCCGCCGGCACGGAGGTCTCGATCTGGCTTCACGAGGATGGCCGTATTGCCATGACACCGAGGGAGCCCGCTGACGTCGCTGCCGCGGCGGTCTCCGGCGGTGTCCTGTCGTGGCTGTTGTTCGGCGGTGCGCTGGGCCTGGCCTGCTCCTTGACGCATCGGATGGTGAATCTGGTCCGTGACCGTCAGTGGGAACGGGACTGGGCCCGGTTCGACGCTCCTTAGAGGCGCGGTGGCCGGAGCCCTCGGAAGAGGCTTTCCCGTTGCGGGACAGCGATGACGCAAGAGATCACAAGAAGCACGACGACGGCGACACGGCGAAGACGGTCACAGCGTCGTGACGTAGGGTGCCGCTCCAGGGGCTACGCGAACACGGTGGTGGTGCAGTGCGGCAGGGTCCGGCGGAAGAACGCCGTTTTCGTCCGGAGGTGCAAGGATTGCGGGCGCTGGCGTGCCTGCTGGTCGTCGTCTACCACGTGTGGCTGGGCCGCATTTCCGGTGGTGTCGACGCGTTCTTCCTGATCTCGGGATTCCTCGTCACCGGCCAGTTGTACCGGGCTTCGGTGCGCGGCCGGATCGAGTACCGGCCGCTGTGGGGCCGGATGATCAAACGACTCTTTCCCGCGGCGCTCACCGTACTGCTGGTGATCGTCGCGGTGAGCACGGTGCTGTTGCCGCAGAACCGGTGGTTCCAGACGATCAAGGAGGTCGTCGCTTCCGCGCTGTACTTGGAGAACTGGCAGCTGGCGGCCGCCTCCACCGACTACTTCGCCCAGCACGACTCGGCCAGTGTCGTCCAGCATTTCTGGTCGCTGTCGATCCAGGGGCAGTTCTACCTGGTGTGGCCGTTGCTGGTCGGGCTCGTGCTGCTGATCGCACGGCGAGCGAGGCGTAGTGTTCGCCCGCTGCTGAGCACCGTCCTGGGCCTGGTGTTCGTGACGTCGCTGGCGTATTCGGTGTGGTCGACCGCGGCCGACCAGCCGTTCGCGTACTTCGACTCCCTGACCAGGGTGTGGGAATTCACTCTCGGAGGGCTTCTCGCACTGCTGATCGACATGGTCGACCTGCCGCGGACCGCACGGGTGATCCTGGGGTGGGCCGGGGTGGCAGGTCTGATCTCCTGCGGAATGGTGCTGCAGGTCGGGACCGTGTTCCCCGGTTACGCGGCGTTGTGGCCGACGCTTTCGGCGGCTCTGGTGATCATGGCGGGTTCGACCGGGAGCCGGTTCGGCGCCGATCGGCTGCTGAGTAGTCGCCCGTTGACGTACCTCGGCGACCTCAGCTACGCGCTCTACCTCTGGCATTGGCCGGTGCTCGTCTTCTACCTCGTCGCCCGTGACCGGCCGGAGGTCGGGGTGCGCGGCGGCGCGGTGATCATCGGGCTCTCGCTCGTCCTGGCGGCACTGACCCACCATTTGGTGGAGAACCCGGTCCGGGTGTCCCAGATCGGGATCCGAACTCGGTGGGGCGCATACCGGTTCGGTGTCCTGACGCTGGTCGTGGTGCTGGCCGCATCGGGTGTCTGGCAGTGGACGAGCGTGCGGCAGGCGTCTGCCTACGCGATCACGGTGAACGATCCCGACCACCCTGGCGCGCTCGCACACACGGCGGGGTTCAGCTACTGGGGCGCCGCCGACGCTCAGCTGGTGCCGTCCTTCGTGTCCCTCCCCGAAGATTGGGCGGGAATCGACCCTGCCCGGTGCGGTCAATCGCCACGTATGCCGGAGTTGGAGGTCTGCACGTCCGAAACGACGGGGACACCGGCGAGACGGCTCGTGGTCACCGGCGACTCGCACGCCGGACAGCTTCTCGGGGCGCTTCTTCCGGTCGCCGCCCAGCGCAACTGGGAGGTGACGTCGATCCTGCGCGGCGGATGCCCGTTCTCCACCGATTCCGACGCGGTGCCGGGGGATCAGCCGTGCATCGACTGGAACGCCGCCGTCGTGCAGGAGATTCTCGCCGGTCGGCCGGACGCCGTGCTGACCATCGGTACCCGCGATGTCATGCCTGGCGTCCAGGAGCGCGTGCCGGCGGGGTACGTCGCGCAGTGGCGCAAGGTCGACGAAGCGGGAATTCCGGTGCTGGCGGTGCGGGACAACCCGCGCTTCGGATACGCGCCCTCGGCTTGCGTCGAAACACGGGGGGCCACCGCGCCGGAATGCAGCACGCCGCGGGCCGAGCTGTACGCTGAGCGACCTCCGTACGAGTCGCTCGACCTGCCGTCGAATGTCCGCTTCCTCGATTTCAGTGACTACTTCTGCACCGCCGACGTCTGCCCGCCGGTCATCGGCAATGTGCTGGTGTACCTCGACGACAACCACGTCAGCCGTACGTACATGTCGACGATGACGTCCATCGCGGACAAGGCGATCACCGCGGCGCTCGGCTGGGCCGATGAAAGCGCCGAGGGAGAGGCCGGCTCGTAAACCGCGGTATCGCCCGGACCAGGGTGAACTGCTCGGAGAAAGAACGACTATGCGAGTGACTCGAAGAGCTGCCGCTGTAGGTGCTATGGCGGTTCTGGTCGCCTGGATCGTTGTGGTGACGACCATCATCGCCTTGCGACCGGATGTCGGCGTAGCGTCGCCGCGAGAATTGCAGGACAGTCTGTCGAAGGCGTTGAACGAACGCGACAGCGACGCCTTGGCAGAGTTGATCGAGTACCCGTCCGGTGACGCGGACGAGTTCGCGAAGAACTATCTGAAAAAGCTGGATGACGTTGGGGCAACGGCAATTAGCGTTACGTTGCTGCCGGTCTCGGATGTTCCGCGCATGGTGACCATAGCGGGCATGCGCGGAGACGGAACGAAATTCAATTACGACGTTTCGGTGGCCCAGGGCCGAAATGGCTGGCGGCTCGAGTTGTTCCCGCCGGTCTAGCTGTCCAGGCTGCTGGTGTTTCGCGGGTCGGGCGGTTGACAGCGGCTGAACGACTGTTCAATACTCTGATCATGCGTTCAGCTTCTGACCTGACTGCCCGGGCTCGGATCCGGGACGCGGCCTTGGCGAGATTCGGTGCCGACGGTGTACCGGGAACGTCGGTGCGCGCCGTTGCCGCCGACGCCGGCGTGTCGCCGGGACTGGTGCTGCATCACTTCGGTTCGAAGGAGGGATTGCGGCAGGCATGCGACGATCACGTGCTCGAAGCCATCCGTTCCGGGGGAGTCGACGGCACCGCCGCACTGGCGGAGGCGTTGCAGGCCGCAACTCCAGTGCGGCGCTATCTCGCGCGGGCGTTCCTGGACGGTACGAGTGCCGCGTCCACCCTGTTCACCGAGATCGTGGAGCACACCGAGGAGTGGCTCGCTGAAGGAGAGCGCGAAGGCTGGGTGCGCGCCGCGGCGGACAAGCGGGCGCGCGCCGTCGTCTATGTGTCGTGGCTGTTGGCGCCGTTGGTGCTCGGGGATCACGTGGGGCGGTTGCTCGACGGCGACGCCGCGGAGACCGCGACGGCGGTGCGGGGCGCCCGCGCCGGTTTGGACATGCTCACCGATGGCCTGTTCGCCGACGACCGCTGGCTGAAGGCCTACTCGGCCATCGGAGAGCAGGAGGCGGGACGATGAGGGCGTTGCTGGTCACGCATGGCACCCGCGGTGATGTCCAGCCGATGCTGGCGCTCGCGGTGGCCTTGCGGGAGCGAGGGCACGAAGCGGTGCTGGCCGCGCCAGGATCGTTCGCGGACGCCGCGGCGGAGCACGGGATCGAGTTCGCGCCGCTGGACGAGGGGCCGAACCGGCTGATGGACGACCCGGTGGTGAAGGAGGCGATGGAGAACGGCTATCGGGGTCTCCGAGGCAAGATCACCGCCGTGCGCACGGCGCGACGCCTCAAGCCGTGGATGGTGGCGGTCCTGCATGACGTCGGCGTGGCGGCGAAGGCATCCCGCGCGGACGTTGTCGTGCACACGACCGGGGTGCCGGCCCAACATGCCGCCGAGATGCTCGGTGTCCCGTCGGTGGTCGTCGCCCTGCAACCCGGATGGGTTCCCACCTCACAATTCCCCTGCCCGATGGTGCCGTTGCCGCGGCTGCCGAAGGTCCTCAATCGCACCAGCTACCTCGCGGTGTCCGCGATCCTGCGTACGTACGCGGGGATCACCACCACCTGGCGCACCACCGAACTCGGGCTTCCGCGCCGCCGGGGGAGCCACGACTTGTTCCACGACAAGGAAGGCGGCCATCGACTGGTTCTGCAGGCCTTCAGCCGCCATGTCACCGTCCCCGCAGGCGATTGGCCGGACTCGGTGCGCACCACCGGCTTCTGGTACCTCCCCGCCGCACCGGCGTGGTCGCCACCCGCGAGGTTGAAGGAATTCCTCGACGCTGGGCAGGTCCCTGTCTACATCGGATTCGGCAGCATGGCGGGCCGAGACGCGCGGCGCACGCGGGAAGTAGTCGAGAACGCTGTCCGGCAGGCTGGGGTGCGCGCGGTGGTCGCGACCGGTTGGGGCGGGATCGACGGGGACGTCGGCGACGATGACGTCCTGGCGATCGAGCACGCGCCACACGACTGGCTGTTCCCGCAGGTGAGCGTGGTCGTGCATCACGGTGGCGGCGGCACTACCGGTGCTGCTCTCCTGGCGGGTAGGCCGCAGGTGGTGTGCCCGTTCGTCGCCGACCAGCCGTACTGGGCGCGCAGCATGCACGCCGCCGGTGTCGCGCCGCCGCCGATACGGCAGCAGCACCTCACCGCCGATCGGCTCGCTGCGGCGCTGCGGCAAGCCACCGATGATGCCGGAATGCGCGAGCGAGCCGAACACCTTGGGCGGGAAATCCGGAAGGAGAACGGTTTGGAAGCCGCGGTCAGCGTCATCGAGCGCCTCACTTGACGGTCGCGAAGAAAGTCCATGGAAGTCACCGTGGAGTTCACGACGAGCGGGCCTGGGCGAAGAGCAAGTCGCTCGGGCCGACGGCTTTCAGTTCGTCAAGAATACGTAAGCGTGGGTATGGTGTCCGCGTCGAGGCGCTGCCTCGTGGTGTGCCGGGAAGCCTGGTCGGCGAGCCGAGCCGAACCACACCCGGAGTAGCCCATGATCACTGTTCCCGCCACCGGATCACGCACCTCGGCGTTCCATGTCTGAGAGCACCACACCTCGAGCCCGGCTTTTCGATCGCGGTTCCTGGCCAGAGGCCCAGCGCGTCGCGGAAATCCTGCGCAAGGAGACCGTGGGTGGTGTGCTGCTCCTGGTCGGGGCCGTCGTCGCCTTGGTGTGGGCGAACACGCCTTGGTCAGGCGCGTACGAGGCGTTGCGTGATCTGCGGGTAGGACCGGCGGCTCTGCATCTGGACCTCAGCCTGGCGACCTGGGCCGCGGACGGGCTTCTCGCGATCTTCTTCTTCGTCGCGGGCCTGGAGGTCAAACGTGAGTTCGTCGCCGGAGATCTGCGCGATCCCCGGCGGGCCGCGGTCCCGGTCGCCGCCGCTGTTGGAGGCGTCGCCGTCCCGGCTCTGATCTACATCGCGATCAACCTCGGCGACTCGGCCGCGCTCAAGGGCTGGGCTATTCCGACGGCGACCGACATCGCGTTCGCCCTCGCCGTCCTGGCGGTGATCGGACACCACCTGCCGTCCGCCTTACGCACCTTCTTGCTCACGTTGGCTGTCGTGGACGACCTGATCGCCATCGTGATCATCGCCGTTTTCTACACCCGTGACCTTCTGGTCGGCCCGCTTCTGTTCGCCCTGCTTCCCTTGGCCGTGTTCGCCGTGTTGGTTCAGCGCCGGGTGCGATCGTGGTGGCTGCTGCTTCCGCTCGCGGCGACGACCTGGGCGCTGGTGCATGCTTCGGGAATCCACGCCACGGTCGCCGGCGTCCTGCTGGGGTTCGCGGTACCAGTGATCCGCAAGCACGGCGAAGGGCCAGGGCTCGCCGAGCATTTCGAGCACCGGTTCCGGCCGATCTCGGCCGCCGTGGTGGTCCCGGTATTCGCTTTCTTCGCCGCCGGCGTCACCGTGGGTGGACTTGGCGGCCTGGCCGATTCACTCCTCGACCCCGTGGCGCTGGGTATCGTCCTCGCGCTTGTGCTCGGCAAGACCATCGGTATCACCGGGGCCACCTACCTCGTGTCCCGGTTCACCCGTGCGGAACTCCACGACGACCTCGCCTGGACCGACGTGATCGGGCTGGCCGCGCTGGGCGGCATCGGCTTCACCGTGTCCCTGCTCATCGGTGACCTCGCCTTCGGTGCGGGCAGCGAGAGCGACGAACATGCGAAGATCGCGATCTTGGTGGGCTCCCTGCTCGCCGGTCTCGTCGCCACGATCATCCTGCGCATCCGCAACCGGGTGCACCGCAGAATCTGTGCCGAAGAGTCGGTCGACTCCGACCACGACGGCATCCCGGACGTACACCAGCATGAAGGTGAAACACGTGGCTAGGCCGTACGTTCGGTCACGGTTCGCCGCGCTTCGGAGGGCGGTCTGTGTCCTCTGGCTGCAGGCCCCGGCGGATTGAACCGGGAGCAAGCTCCGGGCGGTGACGGACTTTGGCTGATGACGCGAGTTGCCAGGGCACGCTGGTCACCATGACACCAGGCTGGAACAGGAGGCGTCCTTTCAGCCGCAGCGCGCTCTGGTTGTGCAGGACGTTCTCCCACCAATGGCCGACGACGTACTCGGGGATGAACACGGTGACCACATCGCGCGGGTTGTTGGTGCGGATGCGTTTGACGTAGTCGAGGATCGGTTTGGTGATCTCGCGGTAGGGCGACTCGATGACCTTCAGCGGGATGGAGAAGGGCTGTTTGGCCCACCGGTCGAGAAGTTCGCGGGTTTCCTGATTGTCGACGTTGACGGTGATCGCCTCGAGGACGTCGGGCCGTACCGCCTTGGCATAGGCCAGCGCCCGGCGGGTGGGCCGGTGCAGTTTCGACACCAGGACGATCGCGTGATTACGCGACGGCAGAACGATCGGCTCATCCTCATCGGTGTCATGCAGTTCATCACCGACCCGTTGATAGTGACGGCGGATCGCGGTCATCAGCAGGTAGATCGCGGCCATGGCCGCCAGCGAGATCCAGGCACCCTGGGTGAACTTGGTGACGAGGATGACGATGAGGACCAGCGCGGTCATGGAGAAGCCGAAGGCGTTGATCGACTGGGAGCGGCGCATCCGGCGGCGTGCGGCGGGGTCGGTTTCGGTGCGCAGGCGCCGGTTCCAGTGCCGGATCATTCCGCTTTGGCTGATCACGAAGGACATGAACACGCCGACGATGTAGAGCTGGATGAGGCGGGTGACCTCGGCGTCGAAGGCGACGACGAGCAGGATCGCGGCCGCGGCGAGGAAGATGATGCCGTTGGAGAACACCAGCCGGTCGCCGCGGGTGTAGAGCTGTCGCGGCAGGTAGCGGTCCTGGGCGAGGATCGAGCCGAGCACGGGGAATCCGTTGAACGCGGTGTTGGCCGCCAGGACCAGGATCAGGCCGGTGAAGAAGATGACGAACCAGGTCGCCGGCGGGAAGCCCGCGAACACCGCGTTGCCGAGCTGGGCTACCAGCGTCTTCTGCTCGTAACCTGCCGGGGCACCGATCAGCTGATGCGCGGGGTCTTCCGCGACCTGCGCACCGGTGAGCCGGGCGAGCATGATCAAGCCGAGGAACATGGTGATCGCGAGCACGCCCATCATCAGCAGCGTGGTCGCCGCGTTGCGGCCCTTGGGTTTGCGGAACGCGGGAACACCGTTGCTGATCGCTTCCACGCCGGTCAGCGCGGCGCTCCCGGAGGAGAACGCGCGCAGGATCAGGAAAGCGAAACCGAGCCCCGCGAGATGTCCGCCTTCCTCGACCAGCGTGAAGTCCGCGCTTTCGGCACGTACCTCCTCGCCCAGGAGGAAGACCCGGACCACCGCCCAGACGATCATGGCGAGGATGCCGAACACGAAGGCGTAGGTCGGGATGGCGAACGCGGTGCCCGATTCCCGCACGCCCCGGAGGTTCATGGCAGTCAGTACCACGATGGCGCCGACCGCGAACTCGACCTTGTGTTCTCCCACGAAAGGCACGGCCGAGCCGATGTTGGCCGCCGCGGAGGCGATCGACACCGCCACGGTCAGCACATAGTCGACGAGCAAGGCGCTGCCGACGACCAGGCCCCAACGCGGGCCGTGGTTGACGGTCGCGACTTCGTAGTCCCCGCCACCGGAGGTGTACGCCCGGACGTTCTGCCGGTAGGACGCGACCACCGAGATCATCACCACGGCGACCAGCACCGCGATCCAGGGGCTGAACACGAACGCCGAAGCGCCCGCGACCGACAACACCAGAAGGATCTCCTCCGGTGCGTAGGCAACGCTCGACATCGGGTCGGAGGCGAAGACGGGCAGCGCGATCCGTTTGGGCAGCAGGGTGTGCGACAGGCGATCGCTGCGGAACGGCCGGCCGACGAGCAGGCGTTTGGCTATGGAGGCGAATGTGGGCATGGAGGGCGCGGCCTATGCTTCCGTGAAGGAGAGGGGACAGAGGAAGACGAGGTGGTCGCCGGAGGCCACGCGTTGTCGTGTCGCGTGGAGGCCCCAGTAGCGCTGGTCGTTTCGGATCAGGCCGACAACGGTCGTGCCGCATTCGGCGACCCGTTGCCCGATCTCGGACGATCGGGCAGGCCGTTGATCGAGCGTCCACGGGGCGAAGGACGGTCCGCGATGATCGAGCAGCGCCGCGGCCAAAGCCTCGCCCGAGGCTTCGGCGGTGACCACGGCTTGATCGGCGCCGTGACGTCGAACCAGGTCGAAGTGAGCGCTCTCCCGCACCGCGGTCGCGATCCTCGTCGACGGATAAAGCTCGCGGGCCAGCATCGTCGTCATGATCGCCGTCTCGTCGGGTGACACGGCGACGATCAACTGGCGCACTTGGTCGGAATCCGCGCGGGTAAGCACCTGCCGGTCGGTGCCGTCCCCGAGGATGGAGGTGACACCGAGCTCACCAGCCAGCCGTACCGCATCAGGGGCGACGTCGACGGCGAGGAGATTGACGGGTTTGGTGCCGTAGGCGAGCAGGTATCTCGCGGCGCTGGAGCCGGCCACGCCGAAGCCGACCACCAGTGTCTGACCACCCATACTCCAGGACCTCCGCGCGTGGACCCTAGTGACACCTGCCCGAAATGTCGGTGCGCGGCAACGCTTACTAACGCGGTCTTGACGGCTGAGCGGCCGAGCCCCAGGTCGACCGTCAAGAAAACGCAAAAATTCCCATTTCCTGGTTGTCGACCTGCCTCAGCAGGTGGCGCGCGGCCGAACAGGTAGTAGCTGAAGGCAGCACGTACGCTGGGCCGCGTCTGGAGGACAGCTCGGACGCGCCGGAGGTGACAAGAGGATGGAGCGGTCGACGCCGTTCTCGGCAACGACTGCGGTCGAAGCGGCTCGCGTGACGATGGTGGTCGGCGGTGACCTGGACTTCACCACTCATGTCAAGCTGACCGCGGAGTTCGACAGGCTGATGGACCTATCGCCGGACGGACTGGTCGTCGATCTGACCGGAGTGGAGTTCTGTGACTCCAGCGGGCTCTCATGTCTGGTCGGGCTCACCACGAGATGCGCGACGTTGGGAGTACCGCTGCTTTTCCTGCCTTCACCGAGAATCCGCAGGTTGGCAGCGAGAATCGGCCTGACGGGAATACTTCCGCTGGCGGGCGACTGACGTGGTCTCTGGCGTCGCTCCCATGCTCAGCTGTCGAGGAAGGCTCTGACCTCGCCGTCGACCAGTGGCCAATCCTTGCTGAGCCAAATGATGGCTGTGCGCGGCGTCGATCGAATCAGTACTCGACAGCTCCGTCGCGCAACTCGGCGATAGCCGTGAAGGTGAACCTCGGTCGTGGCAGGCATGATGGCTCACCGGCACTCGACGATGTGGGCAGGTCTCGGCGTGGTTGTTGCTCTCACCTCGGGGATCTGTCTGGCGGGAGCGCCCGATCATGATGGCCCCTGGCAGGACGAGGCACCCGCCAGCGCACCTGGAGCGCCACTTGCCTTCGCGCCCCAGGCCACGGGGATTGTCTTCGTCCTCGACGAACAGCTACCGGAACGTCCCTGTCAAGCGACTCCTGTACCCCACGCGCTGCATTCCTTCTTATTCGAGTGGATCATTGTGCCGCATACCTGTATGCGGACGACGCGGCCTTCGGCGATGTTACGGCTTCCGTCTGGTGTGCCGAGCTCGTGCGTCTCTTCGGTCCCCGTTATCCTGTCTTTGTCTAAAACGTTCCCGTAGCGGTCGAGTACCTCCACGTTGACATAGACCTTGCCTGCTACGGGGTAGTTATAGATGACAAGCAGCTCATCGTAAGCGTGAAATATGGCCCAGAGTTGCGCGTTTTTGAGCTCTCCGCACTCAGGTTCGCGGGTGATCCAGACAGTGGCGTTCTTGCCGCCTTTATCGCTCGGGTACGGGCGCTGGAAGCTATCCCGGCACCCGGTATCGGCCTGTGCCGGTGTCTGGTTGATGGCCAGTGGAGCGATCAGGATGGCTACAACTGCAAATACTCGCAGCGTAAACCTGCCGAGAAGTGTTTTCACTTTGATTTCCTTTCATCGTTTAGCTGGGGCAGGTCTTCTGGTGCAGCCCTCGGTTGCCCTGCCCGGGTTGTGATCGGGAGCGCCGCTGCTTGATGTGACCGCGAGTGCTTGACCACGCTGGCTGTTTTCGCGACCCAGCGTCGGCACCTCTCCGAGATTGTCCGGAGTGGTCTCTATAAGGGCCGGCTCCGGTCACCCGCAGCTGTCCAAAGAGGCTAAGGCGACTGGCTGGGATCGGCCAGAACTTTGCGTCCTATCGAAAACAGTCCATTGAGGACTCGCTCGCATACTGTGGAAAGTGCCGGCGCCCGAGAGTGCGGCTGCTGGGATCGGTCACCGGCTTCGCCGCCCGGCGAGCGGCGCGCCCGACCGCTGCCTGGGCGCTGGCGATCGGGGCCTACTTCCTGCTCGTCGGTGTGCTCATCGCGTCGATACTGCCGTTCATGCGCGAGAACTCTTGGTTCGCCGAGCTGGCGGCGGCCGAGACCGACCGGTGGCTGACTCCGCTGCTGGCGTTGCTCCTTTCCCTGCGACGCACCGTGCTCACTGGACTCCTGAACGTCGGCCTGGGAGCGCTGGTGCTCCTGGCAGTCGCGGGGCTGGCGCTCTGGTGCGGCGCGACCATCGCGGACGCTCCGTTGCGCCTCACGGCGGCGCTCGCCGGAACGGCCAACGTCGCGCCTGTCGCCTTGCTCGCCCTCGGCACCGCGGCGCTCCCGGCCACCGGTGGCTTCCTGCTCACCGTGATCCTGCAGAGCACTCGGGCCCCCGTGTGGCTCACCTACCTTTCCCCGTGCACCTCCTCGGCTTTCGCCCCCGGCACACCGCCGGACTGGGGCACGCTGATCGTGCTGGGTGTCCTCGGCTACCAGCACAGAGACCTCAACACCGGACCCTTGCCTACGTCGAGATGCGTATGTGGAGTGGGCCCTCATACGGATGTGCGAAGCCGGAGAGGGAAATAGCTTTGACGCGGTAGAAGTTCCTTCTGTCCGAGGAGAAGCACGTGCGAAGCGACGGCATTTCCCTTGCCGTTTCGGGCGCCTACGTCTGGATTGCCATGGTGGCTTTCGGGGGTATCGCGGTCGAGACCGTAGTCATCTATCCGAACGTTTTCCACGACGCGCCCGCCTCGCTGGCCAAGGCCATGGAGTTCTTCATGGTCACCGGTCCGGCCGACCTGTTTCCGCCGATGGGTGCGGTCACCGTGCTCGCCGCCGCGGCGAGTCTCCTGTCGCTGAGGCGGGCGCGGGAGGCCCGATGGTGGATCGCGGGGAGCCTGGGCACCCTGCTGGTCGGCGAGTTCCTGTTCTCCGTGCTCTATTTCTGGCCGCGCAACGACATCATGTTCGAGGAGGGGATCGCCGAGCATTCGGTGGAGTTCCTGCGGCGTACCGCGCTCGAGTTCGAGGTCGGTCATTGGTTCCGGCTCGCGTTCAGCGCTGTCACCGCGACGCTGGCCTTCATCGGGTTCCTGCGGTACCACCGAGCACGTGCGTTGTCCGGAGGTGCGGCATGAAAGGCGGGGCCCGCTCCTCGCTCGGCGTCTCGTGGCCGGTGATCTTCCTCCTCGCGGCGCTTGGAGTGCCCAGAGTCATCGCGCACGACCTCGGTCTCGTTGGCCCGGTCGGCAACGCGCTGCTGGTGTTCACGCCGCTCGCTGTCTGGCTCGCTGTCGTGCTTTGGCGCCGGGTGCCCAATCCGTTCCTCACGCTGCTCGTGGTGGGCTTGGTCTACGGCGCCCTGCTCGGTATCACTCACCAGATACTGTGGACCGAGGCGTTCCCCGACGGAGCCCCGACTATCGGCGGAAATCTCGCCGGCGAGTTGTCACCATCCGCCGAAGCGGTCGTGCTGCGGATCTTCGCGTTCGGCAGCAGCATGCTCACAGGGGTCCTCACCGGCGCCGCGTCCGGCACGGTTTGCTGGCTGCTGGCCAAGGTGATCCCAGGCGCACGGCCGCGGTAGCGGACCGGAAAGGATGTGGTGTGCTCATCGGACAGTCCACAGGGGAGACCGGCGCTGTCGGAGGGCGGCGGTTCTTGGTCGACCTCGCTCTCGGCGTGCTCGTGCTGGTCGCCGTCGGCACAGCCATCGCCGCGAACGTGGGCGGCCCATCGTCCCCCGGCCTCACCGCTTACCTGTTCGGGGCGCTGTTCGGTGGGCTGATGCTGGTGCGACGGCGATGGCCGGTCGCGACGCTGCTCGTGACGGCCGTTGCCCTGCTGGGCTACTACATGCTGTCCTACCCGCCAATCGGTCTCGCCGTGCCTGTGGCGGCCGCTCTGTTCTCGGCGACCGAGTACGGCCGCCTGTACTGGGCCGTCGGCACTGCCGCGGGGTTGCTTGCCGTCTCCACCGGAGTGCGGATCGGTCAGGGCGACAACCTCGGTTTCGTGCTCGGCTTGGAGATGCCGACGTCGGCGGCGTTGATGGCGACCGTCATAGCGCTGGGCGACAGCCTGCGTTCCCGGCGTGGCTGGCGGGCCGAACTTGCCAAGCAAGCCCGTGCCGCCGAACTGGAACGAGAGCGTGAGGCGGCGGCCCGGGTCGAACAGGAACGCGTGCGGATCGCACGAGACCTGCACGACCTCATGGCGCACACGATCTCCGTGATCTCGCTGCACACCGATGTGGCGAGAGAGGCGCTGACCGACGATCCCGAGACGGCGAGCCGTTCGCTAGTCGCTGCTCGAGCGGCCTGCCGGAACGTGGGCGAGGAACTGCGGATGACATTGCACGCGCTCCGTGCGCCGGAGGTGGCCGGCCATGCCCCTGCGCCTGGGCTGGACCGGTTGGACGTACTCGTCGCCACCGCGACCGAAGCCGGGCTGGATGTCCGAGTGCGTACCACGGGTACGCCGGTCACTTTGCCCGCGATCTCGGACGTGTCCGCCTATCGGATGATCCAGGAGGCGCTGAGCAATGTGCTGAGGCATGCCGAGGCCAGTACCGTGCTCATCGAACTGGACTACGACACGGATGCCGTGGTGATCAGGGTGACCGACAACGGACGCGGTATCGAAGCACCTGGCGAGGCTTCAGCCGGCTGGGGTATCGCCGGTATGCGGGAACGACTGACGTTGCTCGGCGGCGACTTGGACATCAGGACCAGCCCGGGGGAATGGTTCGCGATCCAGGCGCGGATCCCTGTGCGAGGGCGCGCGTGATCCGGGTCGTGCTCGTCGACGACCAGGCGCTGGTCCGGGAAGGGCTTCGATCACTGCTGGAACGGGCCGATGACATCACTGTGGTCGGAGAAGCGGGCGACGCGGTCGGCGGTGTCGTGCTTGTGGCCCGGGAGCGACCCGACGTCGTCCTGATGGACATCCGGATGCCCGGTGAAGACGGCATCGCGGCGACCCGCCGGATCGTCGCTGACCCGCGGCTACGGCAGGTGCAGGTCGTCGTGCTCACCACGTTCGACACCGACGGGCACATCCTTGACGCGATCAGGGCGGGTGCGGCCGGGTTCCTCCTCAAGGACACCAGTCCGGACGAGCTGCGCGCAGCTGTCCGGATCGTCGCCCGCGGTGAAGCGCTGCTCGCACCTGCCGTGACCCGCCGCGTGATGCGAGCGGCGGCAGCGAGCCCGAGTCCTGGCTCGGCGGAAGCGCTCGACGTGCTCACCGCGCGCGAGCGCGAGGTCCTCATCAAGGTCGGCGAGGGCCAGTCGAACGCCGAGATCGGGCGAAGCCTGCACATGAGCCCGGCCACCGCACGCACCCACGTCGGCCGCCTGCTCGGCAAACTCGGCGCCCGCGACCGTGCGCGGCTCGTCGCGATCGCCTACGAGACAGGACTCATCACCCCAGGCTGGCGTTGAGTGTCTTCGGTCAGGACTCGGGCGATGGTGATCGTCGCCAAGGCGCGAGTGCGACTTCGGTCGCGGTTCTCATGGCGGCCTGCAGTGTTGCGGGGTCTGTTCCGTCGGTGTCGTCGAGCAGGGCCTGAAGCGCGCCGGTGACCGCGCCGACGAACGCTCCCGTCAGTGCTGCCGCCCCGACCGGATCGATCCGGTCGGGGAAGGCGGCTGCCAGATGTTTCGCGATTTCTCGTTGCGCGGCCAGCTGTTCCTGGAGTGCGCGGCCGCGGACGGCGGGAACGGTCTGGATCATCCGGAGCCGCAATGCCGCCAGGGGGCTGACCAGTTCGTCACTGGTGGCGGTGACCTGGCTCAGGGCCCGCAGCAGTACCTCGGCCGGGCCTTCGGCCGGTCCGCGAGTGGCGATGGCGTCGATGGCGGCCTGTACGCGCTCGTCGGCGTCCGGGAAAAGTAGCTCTTCCTTGCTGGCGAAGTAGCTGAAGAACGTGCGGGCGCCGATCTCCACGGCCGCCGTGATGTCGGCGATCGTCGTCTCGTCGTAACCCTTGCGCTCGAAGAGTTCCGTCGCCGCGTCGATCAGCGCTTGGCGCGTGCGGGCTCGCTTTCGATCACGGAGGGACATGCGGGGAGCATACGCGGAGCAGCAGCGAGTGCAACTTTGCAATCATTGCAAAGTTGCACTCGCTGCTGATATCGTCGTTCGGCATGGAGACTGTGTTGATCTGCGGCGCTGGAGTCGCTGGCTCGACTCTTGCGTATTGGTTAGCTCGTAACGGCTTCAAGGTCACTGTCGTCGAGCGGGCCCAGAGCATGCGCTCCAGCGGTAACCCGGTCGACGTCCGCGGGCCCGCGCTGCCGGTCGTCGAGGCCATGGGTGTCGTAGGCCGTCTACGGGACGTCGCTACGAGAACGAAAAGGGTGTGCCTGCTCGGCGGAGACGGCCGTCGGATCGCCACCGTCGGCCTGTCCGCGGGCAAGGGGGAGGAGCTCGAAGTCCCCCGAGCCGATCTCGTCACCGTGTTGTACGAGGCGGCCCGCGGCGACGCCGAGTTCCTGTTCGACGACACGATCGCCGAGTTGCGCCAAGACGAGCACGGTGTCGACGTCATCTTCGACCAGGCCCCACCACGGCGCTTCGACTTCGTGATCGGCGCGGACGGCCTGCACTCCGCGGTCCGGCGGCTCACCTTCGGCGCCGAGCGCTCTTTCGTTCGTCCTACAGGGATCTTTGTCGCCACGACGTCGTTCGGAGGCCCGGTCGACCACCCCGAGGAAGTGCTCCTCTACAACACGCCGGGCCGGCTGGTCGCCATTCACCCGTCTCGCGACGAGGGCGGCGTCGCGTTCATTTTCCGCGCCCGGATCAACGGTGTGGACTACCGCGATACGGGTCAACACAAGCGGATCGTCGCGACGGCATACCGCGGCATGGGTTGGCGGGTCCCGGCCTTACTCGAGCACCTGCGGGATTCCGACGATCTCTTCTTCGACGCGGTCAGTGTGGTCGACCTGCCGTCATGGTCACGTGGCCGGATCGCTTTGGTGGGTGACGCGGCCTCCTGCGTTTCCCTGCTCGGTGAAGGATCGAGTCTCGCGATCGCCGGCGCGCACACGCTTGCCACCGCACTGGCGGCGTCACCGTCCGCCGGTTTCGGCCGGTACGAGGCAGAGCACCGCATCCGCGTCAAGTCCGCGCGGCGTACCGTCAAGTTGACCGCGGCACTGCTCGTGCCGAAGACCGGCATCGGCCTGGCGACCCGAAATCTCGCGGCCCGCGCCTGGCCGTTGAGCGTGTGACGGCGGTGGTGCGCCTCGGCCGCGCTCTTGTAACAAGCTGTTCGCGATGTCCGACGTTGAGAAATGACTGACGAGCAGCGTGTCCCCACAGTGTGCCTGCCTGAGCATGAGCCGCTCGTCATGGCGTCCGGCACCGGATTCCGGTTCGCGGTCGGTTCACCTGTCGGACCGAGGTCCACTGAGTACAAGGTCTTCTCGGCCAAAAACTCCAGCGACGTCTATCTCGTGATCATCCCGACGGCTGAGACCATGAAGTTCAGTTTCCACGAGTCGGGGGCCTGGCAGCATTCCTTCTTATCCCAGGTTGCCATGCACTACGTCGAGCGCAATGCAGACCGCCACGTCGACCGCTGGACAAGGCACGAGCCTTTCAGTCCAGGATGGCGCCGGGCCTTTGTGATCACCATTCCCCACAGTGAGCTCCGGCGAACCGGCGCCGACGACCGTGACAACGTCCGGTGGGTCGCCGATCCTGGTGCCGGATACTGGATCAACATCCACATCTTGTTGCGGGACGCCGGTTCTGACGCCGCGTTCGAATTGCCGGGAGCAGCGCTGGTCGGAGAGCTGTCCCTGGTCGACGGTGGGCGCGCTGTAGTGCTCGCGAACGCGTTCAAGCCTCAGCCGGACCACGCCAGGCACATCGCCCGACACCGCGATCTCTTCCTGCGCAACGCCGAGATCCGATCGCGGATCAAGGACACTGACCATCCTGTTGTCGGACTCCACGGCCACGACCCTTCCGGCGTCCGCGGTACGACGGAACTGTCCCTGACCCCGCCGCCCGTTGGATTCACCGAAATCTGTGCCGGCGACTACGCTCCACTCGATGAAGTCGGCTTGACATTCCACCGGTACAGGGGCAAGTAATCGCTGAGTCTGTTCGCGTGCTCTGCGGAGCCAGCGCGTGTGGAATCACAGACACACATACACCGGCGTGACCAGTACCCGGTGCCTCGGTCACAGGCCAAGTGATGCCGGTGTTTGAGGTCATCCGCTCTGATCTCTGTGTCAGCTGCACAGCCGCGGGGTTGATAATCACTGTGCACGGGCTGGCGATCGCGGTTTCCAGTCCGGTGGTGGGTTGGTTGATCGACCGGTTCGAAGTTGTTGGTCGCGTTGTATCCGGTGCTGATCGCGAGCAAGCTGGGATTCGGTGTCGGAGCGGCGACGGTCTTCAATGGGACGAGATCGCTTTGGTGGCACGGCGTCGCCTTCCCCGCTCTGATCACCCTGGTCGGCGAGGCCGCGCCGCAAGAATTTGCGCGGACAGACGGTGGCGCTGTCGGCGACAGCGTCCTTCGCCGGGCAGTTCGTGTCGCCGCTGTTGCTCGGGCTGCTGATCGCCGCCATCACGATAACCACAGGTCTCCTCGCGGCTGGATAGCCCGCCGCACGCTTTGCTGCTCACCCAGCTGGCCACGTCGCCCTCCGGCTCGGCTGCGAAGCTGTGATCGACCTATCGCCAAGGCCGTCTGCGGCGGAGGCAGGCGAGCAGGCGACAGTACTGTTACGTGAGAGTGTGGTCGGTGGCGCCGTCGGCGGATCGAGCATCCGGCGCGGTGGGCGGCAGGCGAGAGGAAACCGGTGTGGGCGAGCAGATGCAGATCGGCGAGGTGGCCGAGCGCACCGGGCTGTCGTTACGGACTATCCGATACTACGAGGAAGTGGGCCTGGTAGTCCCGAGCGCTCGCAGTCAGGGTGGTTTCCGGCTCTACACCGACCCGGACGTGGACCGGCTGGAGCTGATCAAGCGGATGAAGCCGCTGGGGTTCCAGCTGGAAGAGATGCGCGATCTGCTGGCGATCCTCGACCCCGCGCCGGGAAGCCCGACGATCGAGGACCCGGCGGCCCGGCTGGCGGAGTTCGGTGCGACCGCTGACAAAGCCTGTGCGGAGCTGCGTGCGAAGCTGGCCATCGCCGAGGAGTTCGCCGCTCTTCTGCGCTCGCACGCCTCCGCTCATACTCGGTCGAACTAGCCTCAAATCCCTGGACGATCGTCGCCGGAAACCGCTGGGCCTACGACCGCAATGGCAGCAGGCGCGGTGTGGTGCTCAACGTGATCTAGCCCTCATTCAAGTGAGGCGACTACGCGAGCGAAGGATCTCTACCCTAACGTAAGGTAAGAGTTGCTGATGGCTCTCGCCTTTGAACTTTGAGCCCAGGAGCGTTCCTTGCGTGCAGTACAGGCCGCTGTGACTGCTCCGGGTTAGCCCTCCGGGCTGGGCGATGCCAGGACAGGCTGACAAGCGCCATCCGCTCTCACCAAGTCTCTCAACACGCCATGGAGGCGTGAGGTCACTCAGCGCCCTGCGGGGCGCCCGAGAAAGTCAGGTCGTCTGCCTGTGCCGAATCTTGCGTCTCGGACGCCGTCGCGTTTGCGTGTTTCGAGGCCTTCGTGGTTGTCCCCGAAGGTGGCCCGTACGGAGATCCTTGCCGGCCTGGTGGTCGCGCTCGCGCTCATCCCGGAAGCGATCTCCTTCTCCATCATCGCCGGCGTGGACCCAAGCGTCGGGCTGTTCGCCTCGTTCACCATGGCGGTGGTGATCTCGATCGTCGGCGGACGCCCGGCGATGATCTCCGCCGCGACCGGCGCCATCGCACTCGTCGTCGCGCCGCTGGCTCGGGAACACGGTCTCGGCTACTTGATCGCCACGGTCATCCTGGGCGGGCTGTTCCAGATCGTGCTCGGCTCGCTGGGCGTCGCCAAGCTGATGAGGTTCGTTCCGCGCAGCGTCATGGTGGGTTTCGTCAATGCCTTGGCCATCCTGATCTTCCTGGCGCAGGTGCCGGAGTTGATCGACGTACCGTGGTCTGTGTATCCGTTGTTCGCGGCCGGACTTGTGGTGATGGTGCTGTTTCCCAAGCTCACCAAAGTGGTTCCCGCGCCACTGGTGTCCATTGTGGCCTTGACGGCGTTGACGATCGCCGCGGGCATCGCGATTCCGACTGTCGGAGACAAGGGTGCGCTTCCCTCCTCGCTGCCGGTCCCGGGCGTGCCGGATGTGCCGTTCACCTTCGCCACGCTCGGCCTGCTCGCGCCTTATGCGCTCGCGTTCGCGCTCGTCGGCCTCATGGAATCGCTGATGACTGCGAAGCTGGTCGACGACATCACCGACACGCACTCCAACAAGACTCGCGAGGCAGTCGGGCAAGGAATCGCGAACGTCGTCACCGGGATCTTCGGCGGCATGGGCGGCTGCGCCATGATCGGCCAGACCATGATCAACGTGAAGACCTCAGGAGCGAGGACCCGGCTCTCGACGTTCCTGGCCGGGACTTTCCTGATGATCCTGTGCATCGTCTTCGGCCCGCTCGTCTCGCAGATCCCGATGGCCGCCCTTGTGGCCGTCATGGTCCTGGTCGCGTTCGGCACCTTCGACTGGCACAGCATCGCCCCGGCCACCCTGAAGCGGATGCCCGCGGGTGAGGTCATCGTCATGGTCGTCACCGTGGGCGTCGTGGTGGCCACCGACAACCTCGCCATCGGCGTCGTGGTCGGCTCGATCGTCGCGATGGTGATTTTCGCGCGCAGGGTGGCGCACCTCGTCGAGGTCACCGCCGTCCTCGATCCGGCAGGCACGCAGGTCGTGTACGCGGTCACCGGCGAGCTGTTCTTCGCCTCCAGCAACGACTTGGTCTATCAGTTCGACTACGCCAACGACCCGGGCAAGGTCGTCATCGACCTCACCGGCGCCCACATCTGGGATGCCTCCACCGTCGCTGCCCTCGACGCGATCACCACCAAGTACGAGTCACGAGACAAGACTGTCGAGATCGTCGGGCTGAACAAGCACAGCGCCCGCATGCACGGGACACTCTCCGGCGAACTCGTCGGCGGTCATTGACCGCCTGCGCTCTGGAACAGGTCGTCCAGGTGGGCGCTCAGCATCCTCTCAGCGGTGTGAACGGTCAGCTGTCCGATGAGGACACTCGTACCGGCGCCGTGGCTGAGCGCCACCAGATGTGCCGCGGCGAGATCGACGTCCGTGTCGATGGCCAGCTGGCCGTCGGCTTGAGCGCGCTGCAGGGCGTCCACGAGCCGGCGGTGTAGCCCGTCGACCGAAGTCGCGAAGGGTTCGGCTGCCAGGCCCGGATCGGTCATCGCGAGTGCCGCGTAGGCGGAGCCGACCAGATGGAAGGCTCTGCTCTCGTCGTCGGTGGGCAACGCTTCGGCGAGGAACGCCTCGACGAACGCTCGCGGGGGCGCTGGATCGGATAGCGCGGCCAAACGTCGCTGCCAGCGCTCGTGGCTTTGCCGCTCCAAGTGCCGCAACGCGCCGAGCAGTAACTGTTCCTTGGTCTCGAAGTAGTACTGAACAAGACGCAGTGACACTCCGGACTCCGAGGCGACCGCCCGCATCGTCACGGCGTGCAGGCCGTCGCGGGCCGCGACCCGTACCAGCGCGTCGGCGATCTGTGCGCGGCGCTGCTCGTGGTCGACCGTCTTGGGCACTCGTCTCTCCCTCCTCCGTGCCGCGAGATGATACGCGTGTATATGATACGTATGTACCATAACGTCATGACGCGTTCCGACCGCGACAAGATCGTCCTCGCTTTGGCCTGTAGCGCCCAGTTCATGGTCGTCCTCGACATTTCCGTCGTGAATGTCGCGTTGCCCGCGATACAGGTGGCGCTCGGCTTCGACGGCGACGCCTTGCAATGGGTGGTCAACGCTTATGCGCTTCCGTTCGCCGGCCTTCTCCTGCTCGGCGGGCGCCTGGCAGACCTATACGGCCGGAAGCGTGTCTTCCTCGCTGGCCTCGCGTTGTTCACCGGAGCGAGTCTTGTCGGCGGGCTCGCAGACAGTGCTGGATTGCTCGTCGCGGCGAGAGCTGTACAAGGGATCGGCGCGGCGGTGTTGGCACCCGCCACGCTCACTGTCCTCACCAGCACTTTTCCCGAGGGGATCGCGCGCAGCCGGGCGCTGGCGCTGTGGACGGCGGTAGGAGTCGCCGGTGGAACCGCGGGGAACCTCTTGGGCGGCCTGCTGACCGAGTTCTGGTCCTGGCGTTCGATCCTGCTGATCAACGTTCCGATCGGCATGGCCGCCGTGGCCTTGGCCGTGCGCTCTTTGGCAGGTCATGGGCGGCCGGCGACTCCACCACGGTTGGACTTCCTCGGCGCGGTCTTGGCGACGACCGGCTTGATCGCTCTGGCCTACGGCGTCGACCAGGCCCGTTCCGTCGGCTGGTCGGCGCCGGGCGCCCTCGTGCCGTTGGGGATGGCTGTCACGGTGCTCGGAGGTTTCGTGGCGATTGAAGCGAAAGCCGCGGTGCATCCATTGTTCCCGCTGCGGTTGTTCCGGTCGCGGGCGATCAGCGTCGGCAACGTGATGATGCTGCTCGCCGGGGCGTGTTTGAACCCGATGTGGTTCTTTCTCGCGCTCGCGATGCGAGACGTCCTGCAGTACGGACCGGTGAAGACGGGGCTCGGTTTCCTCCCGCACACCTTGGTCACGATCGCCGTCGCGGCTTGGCTGACGCCCTGGTTGATGCGCTACCTGGACAGCCGGACTTTGGTGGCTATCGGTGCCGTGCTGGCCGCGCTGGGCTTTCTGTGGCAGAGCCGCCTCGGAGCGGGCAGTGACTATCTGGGCGGCATCTTCGCGCCCGCTGTCGTTTTCTCGATCGGAGGCGGCCTCCTCAACACCCCGCTCACCACGACGGTCACCTCCGGGGTCGATGTCGCGGACGGCGGCGCCGTCTCCGGATTGATGAACACCACGAAGCAGGTTGGTGGAGCGCTCGGCCTCGCGATCTTGGTGTCCGTCGCGGGATCGGTGAATTACCGGAAGGCGTTCCTGATCATTGCCGCGCTGATGCTGATGGTCGCCGTGCTCGCTTTCCTGCTCCCTGCACGTCGCGATGGCCGGGTGACTGAATGAGCGGCAGTGAAACCAGGCCGAGGTGTCGCCCCGGATGCCTGTTGCGTGAGCTTCCGTGGTTCACACGCGCTTCGGCGCTCTCGCAGAGACCGCCGCCACCGTGCCGAAGGCGAGGCAGATCGCGATGATCACCGCCATCGGGAGAGCACTTCCGGTGCCGAAGGCGCCGACCAAGGGGGAGGTGATCCCGCCGAGCAAGAACTGCCCGCCTCCAAGCAACGCGGACGTCGCTCCGGGCGCATCGCGTCCGAGTTCTTGTGCCGACGTCATGACGGCAGGGAAGTAGAGCCCGAAAGCCATGATGAACGCGAACAGGCACGACCAGGTCAGCGCCAGGGAGTTCACGCCCAGGAGCGACGCGCCGACCAGAAACAGGATGGCGACCAACCCGCCCGAGATTCCCGTGAGGAGCAGGATTTCCACGGTGAAGCGACGGACTAGTCGTCCGAAGAGGAAGCTTCCGGCCATGCTGCCGACAGCGTTGACGCCGTAGATCAAGCTGGTCAGGCCAGTGGACGCGCCATGAACCTCGTGGAAGACGAACGAGGACCCGGCGAGATAGGTGAAGACGCCCGCGCAGCCGAAACACAGACTGAAAACCTGCCCCATGAGCCGCCGGCGCCGGAGTAGGACGCCGACCATCCTCACCGTGGCGACCGGCCCACCTTTGCTTCGTCGCGAGCGCGGTAGTGACTCCGGGACCCACAGAAGGACACCTCCGACGAGTAGGAGGCCGACCGCGGCGAGCACCCCGAACACCGCGCGCCAGGATGAGACGCTCAGTATCGCGCCGCCGAGCATGGGGGCAAGGATCGGCGCAGCCGAGCCGATGGCGGCCAGAGCGGAGAACCTCTTGGCCGCGGTGTCCCCCTGAAAGAGGTCGGTGATCACCGCCCGGGCGACGACGATGCCCGCGGCTCCCGCGATGCCCTGGCAGAGCCGAGCCGCGTTCAGTACCTCGATGGTAGGCGAGACGGCGCATAACGCGGAGCAGACGGCGAACGCCGTGCTGCCCCAAAGAAGTACTCCGCGTCTCCCGACCGCATCACTGAGTGGTCCGAGTAGAAGCTGTCCGGCCACGACGCCGATCAGGAACATCGTGAGCGACAGCTGTGCCGACGACACGCTCGCCCCGAGCGATCTGCTCAGATCGGGGAGGCCGGGAACATACATGTCCGTCGCCAAAGGAGCGACCGCCGTGAGAGTGGCGAGAACAATGATGATCAAGCCGTCACGTGAACGGTGCGTGACACCCGAAGTGGGCGAATCGTGTGTGGTGCGTGTCACCGCGCACTCGTCCAGCGGCCTGTGCGCGGCGGGGTATGCGAGGTCAGCGTAGCCATGAGAGCAACGCTAACACTTCGTAGTCTCTCGACGTTTCCCTAGTGGCAGAGTCGAATTGGCACGCTTTCGCGTACTATGGCACTCAGGGTGGGAGAGAGGCACTGGGGCTGTTGGGGGGCAAACTGGGAGGCGGGTTTGAGCTACACCTACGACCCTGAGCTTACGAGAGCATTGGCGATGCTGCCCGATGTGGATCTGGCCGACCTGACCGACACCAGAGCGAAGCTCAGGTCGGCTGAATCCGACGTATCGAATGGCTTTCTTCCTTGCGGCGTAGACGTTTCCGAACGGACGGTCCCCGGTTTCGGCGAGGAACCGGACGTTCCGGTCCGGATCTATCGTCCGGCCGGGACCGGCGGTCGATCCGCGGTGCTGCTCTACCTGCATGGCGGTGGGTTCGTTCTCGGTGGCCTGGACACGGTCCACGTGACGGCAGCGGAGATCGCCGCCGAGACCGGCGTGGTCGTCGTCTCCGTGCGGTACCGGCTCGCTCCGGAAAATCCCTTTCCCGCGGCGTTGAAGGACTGTCTCTGTGTGCTGTCGCGGGTGGTGGCCGGAGACGCGGGAGTCGACGCGGATCCTCGCCGGATCGGGGTGGGCGGCGACAGCGCCGGCGCAGGTTTGGCCGCCGGGGTGGCCTTGGCCGCGCGGGATGGGAACGGGCCGCCGGTCGGTTTCCAGTTGCTCAACATGCCCGCTCTGGACGATCGGCTCGAATCATCCTCGATGCGGACGTTCGTCGACACGCCACTGTGGACGCGCGCGCAAGCCTTGCTCAGTTGGCAGTATTACCTCGCCGAGGGCAAAGAAAACGGCGGGGTGGGCTGGGCGCGGTACGCGGCACCGGCACGCACTGACGACCTCAGTGGCCTGCCGCCGGCCTACGTCGCCGTATGCGAATTCGATCCGCTCAGGGATGAGGGGCTCGACTACGGGCGCCGTCTGGTCGAGGCGGGTGTGAGCACCGAAATCCACCTCTACCCGCGGACTTTCCATGGCTGTACAAGGGTTCCCCACGCCGATGTGGCGCGCCGGATGCGGAACGACGCGCACTCGGCGGTTCGTCGGGCGTTGCTGCCCGGGTCGTCGCGCTGAACCTTTCACCGCCGCGGCAAGAAACATCCCATCGTAGGATCGGCTCAAGCCTCGTTCAAGAAGTGGCTGCGATCGTCGGACTCGCCGAAGCCAACAGGTAGCAGACGGGAGAACGAGGATGCGTGACGAACGGGTCATCCTTGTCACGGGCTCATCGTCGGGGATCGGGGCGGAGATCGCGAAGCTCGCGGCATCGCGGGGGATGCGTGTCGTGATCAACTCCAGTCGATCGGTCGCCGAAGGCCGTGACCTCGCGGCGTCCTTGCCGGACGCCCACTATGTACGTGCCGACGTCTCGGACGCGGACGAGGCAAGGCGGCTCGTGGACGAGACTGTCGCGCACCACGGGCGATTGGACGTGCTGGTGAACAACGCCGGGACCACCCGGCGGATTCCCCATCAGGACATCGACGCGGTGGACGGCAAGGTCTGGCGGGAGATCCTCGACGTCAACCTCCTCGGCACATGGAACGTCATCCAGGCGGCGCTGTCGCCCTTGCGCACGGTGAACGGCAGCATCGTGAATATCTCCTCGATCGCGGGAAGCCGGCCCGCGGGCAGCAGCATTCCTTACGCGGTGAGCAAGGCCGCCGTCGAACACCTGACGAGGCTGCTCGCCAAGGTGGTGGGTCCGGAAGTCCGAGTGAACGCCGTCGCCCCTGGACTTATCGATACGAAGTGGACGGCGGACTTCGCCGACATCCGGGAAGAGGTCCGCGCACACGCCCCGCTGCGGAGGATCGGGACTTCCGAGGAGATCGCGGACGCGGTCCTGTGGCTCGCGGAGGCTCCCTACAGCACTGGAGAAGTGCTCGGCGCGGACGGCGGCGCACACCTGTTGTAGAAGTACGCGCGAACGGAGGATCATGGAACTGGCGATCAATCTCGGCATCGACGGTGCGGTGGAAATCGCGCGGGCCGCCGAAGAGGCGGGCTTCTCGATCGCTCTCGCCTCGGACAACTTCGCCACCGACGCGCTGACGGTTCTCTCCTACGTCGCGGCGAGTACTCGACGGATCCGGCTGATGTCCGGGGTGATGCAGATCCCCGCACGGCCACCCGCTACGACGGCCCTCGCGGCGGCCTCCCTCGCGGTGCTTTCCGGGGGCCGGTTCAGCCTCGGTCTTGGTGTATCGAATCCCCATGTCTCGGAGGGGTGGTACGGCGTTCCCTTCGATGCCCCGCTTGGCAGGACGCGGGAGTACGTCAGGATCTTGCGGAGGGCCTTGGCCGGGGAAGCCGTTCAGGTCCACGGAGAACACTTCCGGCTGCCGGCTGGGAAACACGGCGGCGTTCCACTGGCGCTGGCCACTCGGCCGTTGCCGGGCGCGATGCCCATCTACCTTGGTGCCGTAGGGCCGAAGAACCTTCGCCTGACCGGTGAGATAGCCGATGGCTGGATCGGAGCCTTCTGTTCCCCGCAAGAGGTCCGCGCGGCCGTGGCCGAGCTGGCCGAGGGACGGTCCGCCGCAAATGCGACCATGGCCGGCTTCGATGTCCTGCCTTGTGTCACCACGTACATCGACGAGGACGTCGAAGCCGCCGCCGACCGCCTCCGGGACCACTACGCGAAGCTTTTGGCGGTCGGGAGCGTCGACGAGAACTTCTTCTGCAAGACCCTCACCCGGGACGGGTTCGGAGAGCAGGCCGTCGAAATCCACGAACGGATGCGAGCCGGGGATCGACAAGGCGCCGCGGCGGTGGTGCCGCTCGAGTTCATCGACAACACCGCATTGCTCGGGCCGCCGGCGCGAGTCCGGCGGAAGATGACCGCCTACGCCGGGGCGGGCGCCACGACGCTGGGCATCATGATCACCGCCGCCAAAGCGGACACCATCGAGAAGATCACACAGGTTCACGCCGTCAAGGCGGCAGGGATCGCGGCGTGATCGTCCGACCACCCAAGGAGGAATCGATCGTGCTCACCACCGTCCCCGATGGCCTGCTTTCGACGAAGGCCGAGGAGATCGCGAAACTCGCCGACGAACACGCCGCTGTCGCGGACGCACGACGTCATCTCGAACCGAAAGTCGTCGAGGCCCTCGCGGAAGGAGGTTTCCTCCGGCATTTCGTTCCCGCCGCGTTCGGTGGCAGGCAAGGGGGCTTCCTGGACTTGCTGAAGGCAGTGGACATCCTGGGCCGCGCTTGCCCGTCGACCGCTTGGATGGCGTCACTTCTGGCGCATGGCGGCAGGATGGTGGCGCACCTTCCCGAGGAGGGAAAGGAGGCATTGTGGAGCGGCGGGCCGGATGTGTACATCGCCAGCGGGCTCGTTCCCGGCGGCGAAATGCGCCCCGACGGCAGCGGCTGGCGAATTTCGGGACGTTGGACGTTCGTCAGTGGCGCGGACCTGGCGGATTGGACTCTGCTGTCATCGTTCCCTGCCGATGGGGCCGACAAGAAGCCTTGGTGCTTCATTGTCCCGAAGAAGAGTCTCGTCGTCGAAGACACCTGGTTCAATCTCGGCATGCGCGCGACCGGGAGCAATACGGTCGTGCTTGACGGCGTATTCGTACCACGTGGCCACGCGTTCGAGCGTGCTTCTCTCGAGGCTGGACTTCCGGCGGGCGAACCCGCTTGTCATCGGGTGCCGCTGAAGGCGGTGAACGGCCTGTCGTTCGCGGGTCCGTTGCTCGGTGCGGCGAAAGGAATGGTCGACCGCTGGACGACGTGGATGACCGTCAAGAAAGCCGGCCCGGATGGGAGGCGTCCCGCCGAGCGGGATAACGTACGGCACGATCTCGCGCGCAGTACCGCGGGAATCGGAGCCGCTGCTCTCCTGCTCGAAAAGGTCGCCCGGCGAGCGGACGGCGGAGGAACGTCCACGGACGACATCGAACGGAATATGTTGGACTGGTCATTCGCCACGACCCTGATCCGAGACGCGGCGGATCTGATCTTCTCGGCATCCGGCACGTCAGCACACCATGAAAGTCACGAACTGCAGCGATTCTGGCGTGATATCCACAGCGCGTCCAGCCATTTCGCGCTGAGTTTCACCAATGCCGCTGGATTGTTCGGCGGAAAAGTCTTCTCGGAAACTCGATGATTCGCGGCGGTGAACATGTTATTTCGACACGGTACTGTCGCATGGCCAGGGATAGCACGGTCGCCGTGTTCGACGGTCAGTGGCGGTGGTTAATTTCCCACCGCCTCACCCTGATGGCGGATTGAGCAAGATCAAGGAGGGTGGCACATTGAGAATAACCAAACGGTAAAGCAAGCCCGAAATACACGCGCAACCCTGACTTGCATTTCGCCTGGGAGGCGTTGTGCTGCGCTTGGGAAGTATTCTTGCATAACGGTATGTCGTCATGCAAGTTCGAGCGCAATGGTATGTCCTCTTGCGGCAAGGTGGACGACCTGGGCACACGGAAAGTTCGCTAGGGGGCAAAATATGCACGCACGTTTGCTCGGACCATTGACCATAGGAAACGGGCAGAGAGAGGACGCTCCCTCGTCCAACAAGGAAAAGCAGCTGCTGTCGCTGCTTTTGCTCAACCGGCCGAACATCACGTCGACGGACATGATCATCGGTGAGCTCTGGCCTGAATCCGCTCCGCGCAGTGCCATGGCGACACTGCAGACCTACATCGCTCACCTCAGGCAGTTTCTCGTGCACCTCACCGGGGAGTCGTCCGATGTGGTCTCGAGTACCCACCTCGTCCATCGTGCTCGCGGGTATCTGCTCGGATTCGACGACCTGGGGCTCGACATCACCGCGTATCGGGCCATGGAGCGCCGGATCTACCGACACATGGACGAGAAGGACTACGTGGCGGCGGTCCATGAGTGTGACGCCGCGCTCGGGCTGTGGCGTGGCTCGGCTCTGGTCGACGTGCGCGCCGGGCAATACGTCCAGGCCGAGATCGAAGGACTGGAGCAGTCCCGTATGTCGGTCACGGAAACACGCATCGAAGCGGAGCTCGCGTTGGGTCGTGACCACAAGGTCCTCGGCGAGCTGTCCAAAATGGTCGCCATGCACCCGTTGCACGAAGGGCTGAGCTACAAGTACATGCGGGCTCTGGCGAACTCCGGATATCGGGTGCGAGCACTAGAGATCTACCGGAAGCTGCACCGGGCGATGGTCGAGCAACTCGGTGTCGAGCCGGCGCTCGGACTGCGACACCTGCACAACTCGATCCTCAACGAGGACTACCAGTACCGCACCGCGGGCTGATCCCACGAAACAGGAAGAAGGTGCTGGCATGACCACTGGATCCGACGGCGCGGGCGACAAGGAACTCGCCGTCTTCATCATCCTTCAGATCCCCGGCAGGGAAGAGCAGCACAAGCTCGCGAACGCCGTTCAGGCGCAGATCGATTCGTGGATCCGCACCTGCCCCGGGTTCCTTTCGTCGCGACTGCACCTGTCGAACGACGGAACCCGGATCGTGAACCACGCTCGCTGGAAGGACTCCGACCACTACGAGTCGAAGTTCCTCGCCGACCCGCGAAAGGCCGGGCTCGACAAGGCGATCGCCGAGCACGCGCTCGCGGCGCCCACTGCCTTCCGCTGCTCGGCGTTCGAGCCGGGGAGCTAGTTCGTGGCCGCGGAGCGACCGGTCGACGATTCGATCCCCGTGGAGAGCCTGGTCGGTACCTGGGAGCTCCGCTCCTATCACGATCTGGGCTCCGAGGGTGAGGTACGTGAAGGCCCGCTCGGTCCGGAGCCGTCCGGACTGCTGCTCTACCGTGAGGATGGCTTCATGTCCGTGTCGATGATGCGGACGGGGGTGTCGGGTCGGTCCATACACACCGAGCTGTTCATGGGCTACGCCGGCTCCTGGCATACGGAAGGACGCAGCGTTTTCCATGACATCCGGGTGAGTTCCCATCAGCACATGGTGGGAACCCTGCAGGAACGCCGGGTCACGTTCGGGAGCGGGGAGCTGGTGCTGCGAGGCACCGTGATGATCGCCGGGAAGCCGAAGGAGCGCGTACTCAGCTGGAGGCGGTTCGGCGTTTCCTGAACGGCATGAGCCGGGGATGAGGTGCCCGACGGCACCTCATCCCCGTTCTTCATTTCACTTTCAGATCCGTTCGAGCCGCGTGCAGCATCGTGGTCCGGCTGTTGCGGCCGAGTGCGTAGCGGAGGTACTCACGCGCGTCCGCCAGCGCCCTTTCCTTGCCGAACATCTCCGCGGCCGCCCCGGGATCGATGACCACGGTGTGCCGGGCGGTCGCCCGGCTGCCCTCCTTGCCGTCGTGGAAGGTCCACAAGCCGCTGTGCCCGAGCAGGAGATGTGGAGGTTTGAGCTGTTTGTAGGCGATCCACGCGTTGTCCTGGCAGATACGGATCGACCGGGTGGTGTGGGTCGAACCGTCCGCGGTCAGCGTCTCCATCTCGAGCTGCTGGATACCCGGAGTGTCCTCGTCGAGCCGCACCCGCCGGACATGGGGGAGTCGCTGAGGCCAGAGGTCGGCTTCGTTGATGAAGTCGTAGGCGGTATCGGGCCCGCAAGGCAGATCGACGGTGTCGGTGAACGAGAAGAGCACTTCGTCCACGGGATGACCGCATTCGGCGATCCGGGCGAGCGCCTCCAGTTCCTCGGTGCTGTTCCGGTCGACCGCGTTGCGCAGGGACCTGGCGGTAGCGGGTTTGTCGTCAAGCAGGCTGAAGTGATGCCGCAGTACCACCTCCGTGAGACCGGCGCTCTTCTCGCGAAATTCCCATTCGCCGCCCATCGACGCCACCGGTGGATGGCTGCGTTCCTGGCCGAATCGGACGAGCAAGCTCTCGGGTTCCAGGCTCCTTTTGGATGTCCAGTCCGCCACCGCTCCGTTCACCAGTGCCCACAGCCGGAAGCGCTCTTCCCGCTCGTCGCGCTCGATGTGCTCGACGTGCAGGCTCGGACCGAAGATCGCCGGCCACCGAGTGACGTCGGCGATCAGGTCGTACAGCACCGAGGCCGGTGCCGCGACGGTCCGGGTGTGTTCGGTTTCCTGAAGTGTTCCGCTTGTCATGAGATTCTCCTCCTCAGCCGACGGGCGTCACCGCGCGGCAGCGCCCACGCTGCCGACGAGTTCGAGCAGGTCTCGCGGCGTCTCGACTTCGGCGACGTCGTCCTCGGGAAGATCGACCCCGAAGTCGCGTTTGATGCGGGCCGCACTCTCCATCAAGGCCAGCGAGTCGTAGCCGAGGTCTTCGAACGGGGTGTCCAGGATTTCGCCGTCGAGCCCTCCCGGGTCGTCACCGGCACAGTCGATCAAGATGCGTTTGAGATCTTCGAGAGTCATGATCGTCTCCTTTGTTCGGTCTACCGGATCAAGCACGCAAGGCACGGATCACGAGCGCCGAGTTGAAACCCCAGCGTCCGCGTGCCTGGATGAGGACGGTGTCGACATCGGCGCTCCGTGGCTCTCCCACCACGAGGTCGAGACCGTGGAAATGCCGAGAGGGCTCAGGGATCGCGACCGGAGGGACGACGTCGTCCCTGATAGACAGGAGGGCGGTGAGGACGTCCACCGGGCCACCGCCCGAGTAGAGGCGGCCGAAAGCGGCCTTGGGCGCGGCGACCGGAACCTTGCGCCTCCCGAAAAGGTCGTTGAGGGCGCCGGCCTCCGCTCGATCCAGTTCCGGCAGCCCTGCCGCGTCGGCGAAGACCAGGTCGATGGCGTCCGGAGTCAAACCTGCGTCGGCGATCGCCAGCTCGGCGGCCTGCTTGAGGCCCGGCGGCCTGCCGCTGCCAGGCTTCGGGTCGAAGGTGGCGGCGTATCCGGCGATTTCGCCGTGCAGGCGGGGCGCGCCGCGACGCATGGCCGCGGTGAGTTCCTCGAGTACTAGGATCGCGCCACCCTCACCAGGCACGTAGCCCGCGGCTCGTTCGTCGAACGGCAAGTAGGCGTAGCGAGGGTCGGACTCGACGCTGACCTGTCCGCCCGCTTGCTGGGACGCCCATCCCCACGGGTCCAACGCGGAGTCCACTCCACCGGTGAGGACGAGCGGGGTGCCACGCCGGATGGTCCGGCGAGCGTGCCCGATCGCGTCCAGCCCGCCCGCCTGCTCGCCCACGAGCGCGGCACCAGGGCCGCGCATTTTGTGCCTGATCGAGATCTGGCCGGTGTTCACCGCGTAGAACCAGGCGAACGACTCGTAAACGCTCACCGACTGCGGTCCTTGGCTCCACAGCTTGTTGAACTCCCGATGGGTGAACTCGAATCCGCCCAGGGCGTTCGAGGTCACCACGCCCATGTCGTAGTCACGGATCTTCTCCGGGTCGAGCGCGGCGTCCTCGATGGCCCAATCCGCGACGGCGAGCGCGATCTGGGTCGAGATGTCGGTCTGTGGCAACAGCCGGCCCGGAAGATGGTCGGCGCCCCGGAACTCGGTGATCTCGCCCGCCAGCTTCGCCGGATGGCCGGCCGTGTCGAATCGGCTGAGTTCACGGAGCCCGTTCTGGCCGGCGAGAATCGCCTTCCAGTATTCCTCGGTGCCGAGACCGAGCGCGGTGGCCGCGGACATCCCCGTGACCGCTGTTCGCGTGCTCATTCGCGTACTCCTTCAGGTTTGCGCAGCACCATCGCGCTCTGGAAGCCGCCGAATCCGCTGCCGACGGTCAGCACCGCGCCGAGCTTCTTCTCCCTCGCTTGAACAGGCACGTAGTCCAGGTCGCATTCGGGGTCGGTCTCGTGGAGGTTCGCCGTCGGAGGGACGAGCGAGTACCGCATGGCGAGCAGGCAAGCGGCGATCTCGATGGAGCCGATGGCGCCCAGTGAATGCCCGACCATGGATTTGATCGAGCTGATCGGCACGTTTCGCGCGTGCTCACCCAGGCTTCGCTTGAAGGCCGCGGTCTCATGCCGGTCGTTCTGCTTGGTGCCGGAGCCGTGCGCGTTCACGTAGTCGATTTCACCGGGGTTGGTCTTGGCCTCGTCGAGCGCGACGCGGATCGCCTCCGCCATCTCACGGCCGTCCTTCTTGAGCCCCGTCATGTGGTAGGCGTTGCACCTGGTCGCGTACCCGCCGATTTCGGCGTAGATCCGGGCCCCGCGGGCCTTCGCGGCTTCGTACTCTTCGATGACGAACATCGCCGCTCCCTCTGCCAGGACGAACCCGTTACGGGTGCCATCGAAGGGGCGCGAAGCCTGTTCGGGGGTGTCATTACGTGGGGTCGTCGCCTTGATGGCGTCGAAGCAGGCGACGACGATCGGCGTGATCGGGGTGTCGGTGGCACCGGCGAACGCGAGGTCGACAGTGCCTTCGCGGATCAGCTGCGCCGCGTAACCCACCGAGTCGAGTCCCGAAGTGCATCCATCGGACACCATCGTCACGGGTCCCTCCGCGCCGACGGCCCAGGCGACTTCGGCGGGCATCACGCCCGGGCTGAGGTAGTCGAACATATGCGGGGACAGGTAGCCGGGATCGACTTCCCACGCGGCGCCCGAGTCGGACAGGACCAGGTACTCGTTTTCGAGGCTGGTCGCCGAAGCGACGGCACTGCCGAGACAGACCCCTATCCGATGCGGTGCCACATCGGATGGTGAGCCGCTGTCGGCCAGTGCCTCCTTGGCACAGGCGACCGCGAACTGGGTCGCCCGGTCCATCTTCCTGATCTCGCGCGGAGTGAAGCCTTCCGCCTCGGCGTCGAAATCGACTTCGCCCGCGACCTGTGAGCGGAACGCCGCCGGGTCGAAGAAGGAGATCGTGCGGGTGGCGGTGCGGCCTGCGGACAGCAGGTCCCAGAATTTCTCCTGGCCCACGCCGCCCGGGGAACGGACACCGATCCCGGTGATGACTGCACGTCGATTCATACTGCTCGTTTCCTCAAGGATGAAGGCGCACCCGGCTTGGTCGGATGGCCGGTCTGGGGAAACGATGAACTCGACAGCCAGAGGGGTGGTTGAAGCGGGCAGGAGTACCCACTACCGGGTAGTGGCCGTCGGGTGATCCTCCACCAACCCTCTGGGCGCCCCCGGGATCTTCGGTCGACATGAGGATCGCGCTCACCACCTTGGGTTCGCGCGGCGACGTGCAGCCATTCGCCGCGCTGGGGGAGGAGCTACGCAAGCGTGGCCACGAGGTGGCACTGGCCGCGCCGGCGGAATTCCGTGCACTGGCGACAGAAGCCCGAGTCGAGTTCGCCGCGGTTCCCGGATCGCCGAGCGAATTCCTCCCCGGCGGCGCCAGACCGTCGATGGACGACGCCGAACTGGTGCGGTCGCTGAGGAAGAGCACCAGTGCCATTCGATTGTCCGCGGCACTGAGAGTGCTTCCGGAACTCGCCCGAGACGGCGAGACCGAGGTATGGCAACGGCTTCGAGAGGTCGCCGAAGGCGCGGACCTGGTGGTCAACGCGATCCTGACCAGACCGGTCGCCCTCACGGAGGAACCGCCGACGCCATGGTGCGGCGTGTCGTGGTGGCCCGGCAGTACGACGGCCGCGGCGCCCGCCCTCGGTGCCCGGCCAGTCCCGCTGGGGCCTGCCTATAACCGTCTGACTCATGGTGCCCGGGCGAGTGTCGAGTGGCTTCGGGCACGAAGTGCCGTCAATGTGATTCGGCGACGCCGGGGTTTGCGGCCGCTGGGATTCCGTTCCCCGCTGCGCGCACTGGGTGTCGAGCGTCCGGTCCTGTACCCCTTCAGCCCGGCGGTGTACCGGCCTCCGGCCGACTGGCCGCCGTCCGCGCATGTGACCGGCTACTGGTATCTGGACCGGTTTCACAGCCCGCCGAGGGAACTCGCTCGGTTCGTGGCCGCAGGGTCGTCCCCGGTCGTCTGCACGATGGGGACGTTCTGGGCCACGGATATCGAGGACCGCCGAGCACGAATGGTGATCGGGGCCGCACGGGCTTGCGGACGGCGGGTGGTGCTGGTCGGTGGCTGTTCACGACAACACGCACCCGACGTCTTCCAGATCGGCGAGACGGACTACCGCTGGTTGTTCCCGCTCGCCTCGACGGTCGTGCACCACGGTGGGCTCGGGACGACGGGCGAGGTCGTGCGCGCAGGCGTGCCTCAAGTCGTCGTGCCCAGCGGCGTCGACCAGCCGTTCTGGGCGGCGAGGCTCCGGGAGCTGGGAGTCACGGCGACACCGCTGCCCGCGCCGAAGCTGACCGAACGTGGCTTGACGACCTCGATCCTGTCCGCGCTGACGGACCGGCGGATCGCCGAACGCGCGGAGCTGCTCGCACACCATGTCCGGGCGGACCGAGGAGTGGAGGCGGCCGCCGACGTGATCGAACGCTGGGGTCAGGGAAAGGATGAGAAAGATGACGGCGACCGTGAAGGGTAAGACGGCACTGGTGACCGGTGCGGGCCGCGGGATCGGCCGCGCGATCACCCGCGAACTCCTGAACGCCGGCGCGTTCGTCCTGGCAGGAAGCCGGAACGCCACAAGGGATCTCGCCGACCTCCGGTCCGCACAGGACGAACTCCACACGGTCGACGTCGACCTCTCTCGGCCGGACGGCGCGAGCGAACTGGTCGACGCGGCGCTGTCCCGGTTCGGAACGATCGACATCGTGATGAACAATGTCGGCGGGCCGCCCGGCGGAACACCGCGCTTCGGCGGGTTCCTGGACGTATCCGACGAGGAATGGATCGCCGGACTGGAGCTGAACCTGATGAGCCTGATCCGCGTCGTCCGCGCCGCACTTCCGTCGATGCTGACCGGCGGAGGCGGTTCCATCGTGAACATCTCGTCCGTCAACGCCTTACGGCCGGACCCTCAACTGGTGGACTACTCGGCCGCCAAAGCGGCGGTACGCAACCTCGCGAAGGCGTTGTCCATCGAGTTCGCCGGACGAGGGGTTCGCGTGAACACCTTGTCACCAGGCCCTGTCCGGACGTCCGTCTGGACCCGGGAAGGCGGAATCGGTGATCAGATCGGTGCCCAGCTGGGAATCGGCCGAGAGGAAGCTATGACGGCCGTCGCCGACGGCATGGGCGGGATTTCCCTCGGCAGGTTCGGCACTCCTGACGAGATCGCGCGGGTCGCTGTGTTCCTGGCCTCGCCGGAGGCGTCCTTCATGACCGGAAGTGACGTCGTACTCGACGGGGGATTGATCAAGACCCTCTGAGCGTCCACAGGGGACGTCCGGTTCGGACGTCCCCCGTGGATAGGGTCAGCTCGCCGCGCCGACCCCGGACTCCTCGAACAACAGACGATCCTGTACCACGCGACGGGACTTGGTACGCAGCTCGCCGTTCTCGCGGACCAGCACGTCATGCACCACGCAGCTGGGTGAGACGTCGATCCGCCCACCCGGCCGGGTCGTGGCCACCAAAGCGTAGAACGTCGCGTTGAGCACGCCGTCCGGCGCGGGATCGAGCACGATCATGTTGAACCAATGCCGGCGTACGACCGGGTCCTCGTCGAACTTCCGGTGGAAGTCGCGGAGTTCCCGGACGATGCCTTGCCGGGTTTTGGCGGCGGGCCTGCCGGGTGAATGGAGGAACTCGCCGTCCTCGGTGAATGTCGCGGCATAGCCCTCGAATTCCCGGCCGTCCAGCAGATGTGTCTGCCGAGCGTAGAAATGCTGCACCTCGGCGTACAACTGGCCGGACTGGTTGGGTTCGGTCATCTGGTCTTCCTCCGATTCACTGCTCCGGCTCGGTCTCTCCGTCCACTCTGTTACGGGGTTCTTGAACGACGCCAGAAAGAACGAGGAAACCGCCGGGTTCAGAACGATTCGGGTGTGCTTCAAGAGTGGCCGGTCAGGCTCGGACCGTACCCGCACCCGTCACCGATGGAGGAGAAATGACGCAAGGCGAGCAGCGGACGGCTTTGGTTACCGGAGCGACCAGTGGTATCGGGCTGACGATCGCCACCAGGCTCGCTGAACTCGGGCACCGGGTGTATCTCTGCGGCAGGGACGGTGAACGGCTGGCGCAGACGGTGAAGTCGCTGCAGGAGAAAGACCTCACAGTCGAAGGGAAGGCGTGCGACGTACGGCGCCCTGATGATGTCAAGGAGTTCGTCGCCGCGGCGGTGGAGCAGTTCGGCCCGGTGGACATCCTGGTCAACAACGCCGGGCGCAGCGGAGGTGGCGCGACCGCGGAACTGGACGACGCGTTGTGGCTCGACGTCATCGACACGAATCTCAACGGTACTTTCCTGATGACCAAGCAGGTGCTGACCACCGGCGGAATGCTCGGGCGCGGCTCGGGCCGGATCGTCAACATCGCCTCCACCGGAGGCAAGCAGGGTGTCATCCACGCCGCGCCGTACAGCGCGTCCAAACACGGTGTCGTCGGACTGACCAAAGCCCTGGGGCTGGAACTGGCCAAGTCGGGAGTCACGGTGAACGCCGTCTGCCCCGGCTTCGTGGAGACCCCGATGGCCGAACGCGTCCGCGAGCACTATTCGGAGATCTGGGGTGTCTCCACCCAGGAGACGTTCGATCGGATCACCGCGCGCGTACCGATCGGCCGTTACGTCGATCCCGACGAGGTGGCCGCCATGGTCGAATACCTGATCGGCGACCGGGCGGCGGCGGTGACGGCTCAAGCGCTCAACGTCTGCGGCGGGCTGGGCAACTACTGAGTGCTCGACCGGAGGAGCGGCCGCATCGTGATCAATCCACCCCTATCACCGGTCCGGGCCGGCGACGCGGAGCTCAGGCGGATTCTGAGCCGAGCGGATCTGCCGACCTTGCTGATGACCGTGGCGCACCTCACCGGCGACGTCGATGTCCTGCCGGAGGACTACAACCCGAGCCGGTGGCTCCCGGACCTTGCCGGCGGTCTGAGTGCGGCAGAACAGGACAAGGCCAGGGAGCTGGGTTTGCGGCTCCTGAGGGCCCTGCGGGACGGTTCACTGCCGCCACCCGTGCCACCGTCCCCGGAGACGCTGCGCCGGATCACGACCTGGGCGATGGGCTGGGACACCGTCGGCCAGCTTCCCCTTTTGGCGGAGGAGATCGTGCCGTCCGGCGCGGACCCGAAGGCGCCGGACTGGACACTCGCGGAACTCGCGCCGGGTCGCGAGTTCCGCGTGGTCGTCGTAGGCGCCGGTCCCAGTGGCCTGCTCGCGGGTCATCGGCTGGCGCAGGCGGGCATTCCCTTCGTGATCCACGAGAAGAACGACGAGCTCGGCGGCACCTGGCTGGAGAACAGCTACCCAGGCTGCCGGGTCGATGTGCCAAGCCATCTGTACAGCTACACCTTCGCCAAGAGGTCGGACTGGCCGGAGCGGTTCTGCACACAGGACGAGTTCCTCTCCTACCTACGAGCCTTCGCCAAGGAGAACGGGCTTCACGAGCACATCCGGTTCGGCTCGGAGGTGCGCTCCCTCGAATGGGACGGAGAGAAGGGCGAATGGCGGATCCGAACCCGCACGGAGAACGGCGAGGAGCTGAGCACGGCGAACGTGGTGATCACCGCCGTCGGTCAGCTCAACCGCCCCAAGATGCCCGACATCCCCGGAGCGGACCGGTTCGATGGGCCCGCCTTCCACTCGGCCGCGTGGGATCACACGGTCGACCTGTCCGGTCGGCGGGTGGCTGTGATCGGGACCGGCGCGAGCGCCTTTCAGTTCGTCCCGGAGATCGCCCCCGAATGCGAGGCGCTCGTGGTCTTCCAGCGCACTCCGCCGTGGTTGCGCGCCACACCGCACTATCGGGACCGGGTACCGAACGAGGAACGCTGGTTACAGGAGCACGTCCCGTATTACGCGGCCTGGTACCGATTCGGCTTGTTCGCCCCTGGACTGCAGGGCGCGCCGTGGGTGGTGGATCCCGGCTACCCGCCGACCGAACGCGCGGTTTCCGCCGCCAACGACGACGTCCGAGCAGTGTTGACGGCCGCGATGGAGGCGCAGCTGGCCGATGCGCCGGACCTGCGCGAAAAGGTCATCCCGAGGTATCCGATCGGGGCCAAGCGAGTGCTGAGGGACGACGGGACCTGGTTGAAGACCCTCAAACGTGACGACGTCACTTTGGTCACCGACCCGATCGGTGAAGTCACGACGCGCGGTATCCGTACGGCGGACGGGACCGAGTACGACGCGGACGTCCTCGTCTTCGCCACCGGCTTCCGCGCATCTGAGTTCCTGACCCCCATGAAGGTCACCGGCCCGGGGAACAGGGACCTGCACGAGCACTGGGGCGACGCGCCGGCGGCCTATCTCGGCATGCTCGTACCCGGTTTCCCGAATCTGTTCAGCATCTACGGCCCCAATACGAATCTGGTCGGACAAGGAGGCAGCGTCCTCTACTTCTCCGAATGCGCGATGACCTATCTACTCGGCGCCATCCGGTACCTGCTCGCGTCCGGGCGGCGGAGCCTGAGCGTCCGCTCCGACGTCTGCGCGGAGTATCAGGCCTGGGTGGACGCGACACAGCCACTCCGGGCGTGGGGCTGGTCGTCGGTCTCCTCGTGGTTCAAGAACGAGCACGGCAGGTCCGTGCAGAACTGGCCGTTCTCGGCCTTCGAGTACTGGAACCGGACAAGGCGCTTCGATCCGGACGCCTGCACCTACTCTTGAAGAGGACGAAATGACAGTGTCCGTCACGGCCCGTTGCGAAGAGATCGGCGACGGGGTCTTCGGCTACGTCCAGCCCGATGGCGGCTGGTGCCTCAACAACGCCGGCATCATCACCTCTGGCGCGCGGACCGCTCTGGTCGACACCGTCGCGACCGAAGCCCGTGCCCGTGCGTTGCGGTCGGCGGTGTCGAAGGTCTCGTCGGTCATGCCGGGAGTGATCGTCAATACGCATTTCCACGGCGATCACACCTTCGGCAACTTCCTCTTCCCCGAGGCGGTGGTGGTCGCGCACGAGCGCACCCGCGAGGAGATGGCGGCCGCGGGATTGCATCTGACCGGCCTCTGGCCCGATGTCAGCTGGGGCGGCGTCGACCTCGTCCTGCCCGAGCTCACGTATACGAACAAGATGGTGGTTCACGTGGGTGACGTTGTGGCGGAGTTGCTGCACATGGGCCCCGCCCACACCACCGACGACACGGTCGTGTGGCTGCCCGCCGAGCGTGTCCTGTTCACCGGTGACGTCGTGTTGTCCGGCGCGACCCCGTTCTGCCTGATGGGTTCGGTCGCGGGCTCCCTCGCCGCAGTGTCGAGGCTACGGGCGCTGGAGCCGAAGGTGATCGTTCCGGGTCATGGCCGCATCGGGGGCCCGGAACTCCTGGACGAAACCGAGCGCTACTTCGGCTGGTTGCAGCGACTCGCGAAAGAAGGGATCGCGGCCGGTCTGTCACCGCTGGAACTGGCGGCCGAGGCCGATCTCGGGGAGTTCCAGGACCTGCTCGACGCCGAGAGGCTGGTGCCGAACCTTCATCGCGCCTACATCGAGTACGACGGGGCCGAACCCGGCACCCCGCTCGATGTGGGCGCGTTGTTCGGAGAAATGGTCCGCCATCACGGTGGTCTCCCCGTCTGTCACGCCTGAGTCAGTCCTGCCCCGCTGAAACCGGCGGGGCAGGGCGCCACACCGAGTAGGTGCTGCGCTGATACAGGAGAGGGCGAGAGGGAAAGACGGCCGAGCCGTCGATCCGCCCGATCAGGATCCGATGGTCTCCAGCCCGGACGCTCTGCACCACCGAACATTCGGCGTATGCGAGTGTTCCCGTGGCCAGCACCGGAACGCCGCCCGTGATCGCCGACGGTACCCACTCCACGCCGGCGAACTTGTCTCGCGAGTTCCCGGCGAAGGCCGTGGACAGTTCCTCGCCGCCTTCGGCGAGGACGTTGACCACGAAGGAGCCTGTGGAGGTGAAGGCCTCCAGCGTCTTCGACCGGTTCGCCACGCAGATCGAGAGCAGTGGAGGGTCGAGCGACACGGCCGCGACCGAGTTGCAGGTCAGGCCGCGAGGTTCGCCCTGGGCGTCCAAAGTGGTCACGATGGACACCGCGGTCGGGAAGGCACCGAAGAAATCGCGGAACGATTCCGAGCAGATCGTCATGTTTCCTCATCCGCCGTTGGCACGCCTGGACCTTCAGCCTGTGGCCGGCCGGTTGAGAAATACCGGAGACAAGCCAAACCGGAAGGTATTGAGCGGCTCAAGCGACGCTTTGGCGACGCGGGCCAGGCTCGGTCAGGTCGGTCGACTCCGGAAGCTGGGAGACGCGAAATGAGCATGGTGGACAACAGGCCGCCGGTGGGAACCGCCGCGGCCCCCTCCCTGAAGGACCGCAGCGCACAGTTGCACCGCTTGCGCCGTCAGGTCAGGGAGGGTGCGCCGGCGGCGACCGAAGCCCAGCTGGGCAAGGGCAAGCTGTTGGCCCGCAATCGGATGGAGCTGCTGTTCGACGAAGGAACCTTCACGGAGATCGAGTCGTTGCGCCGGCATCAGGCGACCGGCTTCGGGCTGGAGGACCGACGGCCGCACACCGACGGTGTCCTCACCGGCTGGGGCAAGGTGCACGGGCGTACCGTCTTCGCCTACGCGCACGACTTCCGGATCTTCGGGGGCGCGCTCGGCGCCGCGCACGCGGACAAGATCCACAAACTGATGGATCTCGCCGAATCAGCGGGTGCTCCGATCGTCGGCCTCTGCGACGGGAGTGGTGCGCGCATCCAGGAGGGCGTCACCGCGCTGGCGGGTTACGGCGGGATCTTCCGCCGGAACGTGCGCAACTCGGGCGTGCTGCCACAGATCAGCGTCATTCTCGGCCCCTGCGCCGGTGGCGCCTCGTACTCGCCGGCGCTGACCGACTTCGTCTTCATGGTCCGCGGTACCTCGCAGATGTTCATCACCGGGCCCGATGTCGTGCAGGCGGTGACCGGCGAGGTCATCACCCACGACGCCCTCGGCGGTGCGGACACCCACGCCGGGATCACCGGAGTCGCCGGTTTCGTGTACGACGACGAGCACAGCGCGCTGGAGGAAGTCCGCTATCTGTTATCCCTTTTGCCTTCGAACAACCGAGAACTACCACCGTCGGCACCCGCCGACGACCCGAAGGAACGGCGTTCGGACCGCCTGCTCGACATCGTGCCGTCCGACGGCAACCGGGCCTACGACGTCCGCGACGTGATCGCCGAGATCGTCGACCACGGAGAGTTCTTCGAGGTACACGAACGCTGGGCGGTCAACGTCGTCTGCGCGCTGACCCGGCTCGGCGGTGAGGTGGCCGGCATCGTGGCCAATCAGCCGAGCACGCTGGCCGGTGTGCTCGACATCGAGGCGTCCGAGAAGGCCGCCCGGTTCGTGGCGATGTGCGACGCCTTCAACATCCCGCTGATCAGTCTGGTGGACGTGCCGGGGTTCCTGCCTGGCGTAGGCCAGGAACACGGTGGCATCATCCGCCACGGCGCGAAGCTGCTCTACGCCTACTGCAACGCGACAGTGCCGCGGATCCAGGTGATCCTGAGGAAGGCCTACGGCGGTGCCTACATCGTGATGGATTCGCGTTCGATCGGCGCGGACCTTTCGCTGGCCTGGCCGGGCAACGAGATCGCCGTCATGGGCGCGGAAGGCGCGGTGAACGTGGTGTTCCGGCGGCAGATCGCGGCGGCCGACGATCCGGACACGGTGAGGAAGGGATTGATCGAGGAGTACCGCGACCAGTTGATGCACCCCTTCTACGCCGCCGAACGCGGATTGGTCGACGACGTCATCGATCCGGCCGAAACGAGACCGCGCCTCATCGACGCACTGGCCATGCTGCGGCGGAAACAGGTACACCTGCCCAGTCGCAAACACGGGAATCAGCCGCAATGAGCCGCGAAGCCACGACCTTCGAGATCGTCCGCGGCAAGCCCGAGCCGGACGAGCTGGCAGCGGTCGTCGCGGTCCTGGCCGCCCGGCGGCAGACGGTCGCCGTGACGGGCGAGCGACGGGTCGGCCCCTTCGACGGAGGCGGCCCTGGTTCTTGGTCCTCGTGGCCCCTGCCTGGATGGCGGACGACCGGATGAAGGCGTATCGACGAAAAGGAGAGGGCATGCGCAAGGTCCTCATCGCCAACCGCGGTGAGATCGCCGTCCGTGTCGCCCGTGCGTGCCGTGACGCGGCGTTGGAGAGCGTCGCCGTCTACGCCGAGCCGGATCGGGACTCGCCACATGTCCGCGCCGCGGACACCGCTTACGCGTTGGGGGGTGACACTCCGGCGGAGAGTTACCTGAACATCCGGAAGGTGATCGACGCCGCGGTGACGGCCGGTGCGGACGCCGTCCACCCGGGATACGGTTTTCTTTCCGAGAACGCCGACTTCGCGCAGGCGGTTCTGGACGCGGGCCTGATCTGGATCGGCCCGCCTCCCTCGGCCATCCGCGCCCTCGGTGACAAGGTGTCCGCCCGGCGGATCGCCCGGCTCGCCGGTGCGCCCATGGCGGCCGGGACCGACGAACCGGCCGGAGGCCCGGACGAGGTCGTCGCCTTCGCCGCGGCACACGGGCTTCCGATCGCGATCAAGGCTGCGTACGGAGGTGGAGGGCGGGGACTGAAGGTCGCGTGGACGATCGAGGAGATCCCGGAGCTGTACGAGTCCGCGGTCCGTGAGGCAGTGGGTGCCTTCGGGCGTGGCGAATGCTTCGTGGAGCGGTACCTGGACCGGCCCCGTCACGTGGAGACCCAATGCCTCGCCGACACTCACGGCAACGTCGTCGTCGTGTCCACCAGGGACTGTTCGCTCCAGCGGCGGCACCAGAAACTGGTCGAGGAGGCCCCCGCGCCGTATCTCACCGCCGAACAGACAGAACTCCTGTACACCGCGTCGAAACGCATCCTGCGTGAGGCCGGCTACGTCGGGGCGGGTACCTGTGAATTCCTCATCGGCGCGGACGGAACAGTATCCTTCCTGGAGGTCAACACGCGACTTCAGGTCGAACACCCCGTCAGCGAAGAGGTGACAGGTATCGATCTGGTGCTCGAAATGTTCCGGATCGCCGAGGGGAAGCGGCTTTCCTTCGATGACCCGCCCGCGCGAGGGCACAGTTTCGAGTTTCGGATCACCTGTGAAGACGCGGGCCGCGGATTCCTGCCCGCGCCTGGAACGGTCGAGCGCTGGGCGCCCGCCGACGGGCCTGGAATCCGTGTCGACGCGGGAGTGGAGGCGGGCACGGTGGTCGGGCCTGCCTGGGATTCCCTGCTGGCCAAACTGATCGTCACCGGAGCCGATCGGGAACAGGCCCTCCGCCGCGCCGCACGCGCGCTCGACGAATTCGTAGTGGAAGGCCTTCCGACCACATTGCCGTTCCACCGCAGTGTTGTCCGAGACATCGCCTTCGCCCCTGAGGTCCGCGACACCGAAGGCCCGTTCACGGTGCACACCAGGTGGATCGAGACAGAGTTCGACAACCGGATCCCGCCCGACCCGGCCCGGCAGGAGGAACCCGCACCGGCCGAGTTGCGGGAAACGGTCGTGGTCGAGGTCGCGGGGCAACGGATCGAAGTGTCGCTGCCCGCGGTCGCGATCGCCGTCGGCGGGCCTGCCGGCACACGACGATCGCCGCGCCGCGCCGTGCCGGCGAGCCGGGCGGTAGCCGCCGGAGGCGGCATGGCGGTGGCTTCTCCCATGCAAGGAACCGTGGTGAAGGTCGCCGTGGCGGAAGGGGAAATGGTCGCGGAGGGAGATCTCGTCCTCGTCCTCGAGGCGATGAAGATGGAACAACCACTGCACGCGCACCGTGACGGCACCGTCAGGGGTTTGAACGCCCAGGTCGGCCAGACCGTGCAGGCGGGCACCACGCTGTGCGAGATCGTCGACGGTCCGGCCGGAACGGGGGATGGCTGATGCTGCACGTTGTCGGCAAGGTCTCGGAGTTCCGCGAGCGGGACGGCAAGATCGTCGAGGTCGACGGCAAGTCGATCGGAGTGTTCAGAGTAGACGGACGATTCTTCGCCATCCGGAACTATTGCCCGCACCAGGGGGCTCCGTTGTGCGAAGGGCACGTCCTCGCGGGACTGCGGGCCGATGAGAAGCCGGCGAGCGTCGACGAGTCGACGCTGTACATCGCCTGCCCGTGGCACGGTTGGGAATACGACATCCGGACCGGACAGTCGTACTTCGGCGCGGGGCACGCGCCGGCCCGTACCTACCGCGTGCACACCGAAACCGGTCGCCGCCCGGGCCCCTACACGGCTGACTCCTACGTCGTGACCGTCGAGGACGGCGACGTCGTCGTCGATACCTCACGGCGGGCCGATGCGAACGACCGCGAGCAGGAGGGAACCTCGTGAAAAAGGCATCGCCTGACGGAATCGTGGACGCCGACGTGCATCCGTTCATCCTGCCGCACGAGGTGGCGGCGAGGCTGCCGGAGACCTGGCGGATCAGGCTCGAACGATACGGGATGCGACCACCCGTTCCCGGAGCGATCTACCCGCGGATGCGCAACAGCGGCTACCGCGCCGACTCCTGGCCGGAAGGCTCCTTTCCGGGAAACGACGTCGACCTGATGATCGAGCAGCTCCTGGATCGGTACGGGATCACCTCGGCCGTGCTCATTCCGCTGCACGCCCACGCCTTCGGCGCCGAGTATCCCGAGCTCGCCGCGGCATTGAGCGAGATCCTCAACGACTGGCAGGAGGAGAAGTTCCTCGCCAGGGATTCCCGGTTCGTCGGCTCAGTCTGCGTGCCGTTCGAAACACCGTCGTTGGCCGTGGGTGAGATCGAGGCGAGGTCGGGCGATCCTGCCTTCCAGCAGGTTCTGGCGCCCGCGAGCACGGAACTGCAGCTCGGATCATCGCGCTACTGGCCGATCTACGAAGCGGCCTGCGCGGCGGGCCTGCCGGTGAGTGTCCACAGTGGCGGCGTGGCGACCTATCCGCTGACGGGTCCGCCGAATTACTACCTCGAAGAACACGTCGAGTTCAGCGGGGCGATGCAGGCGGTCGTCATCAGCCTGATCCTCGGCGGGGTGTTCGATCGCTTCCCGGATCTGAAGGTCGTCCTCGTCGAGGGCGGCGTCAGCTGGGCGGGGCCACTGATGTGGTCCATGGACGAGCTACACCGGACCTGGCACCGCGATCTTCCGATCCTGTCCAGGGCGCCCTCCGAATACTTCCGCGAGCACTTCTGGCTCACCACCCAACCGATCGAAGAGCCGACGCGCACGGCGGACCTGGTGACGGCAGTCCGGCACACCGGGATGGCCGATCGGATTCTGTTCGCCTCCGACTATCCGCACTGGGACTTCGACTCACCCGAACACTCTCTCCGAGGCCTCCCCAAGGCTCTGCGGGAGAAGATCTTCCATCGGAACGCCGCAGGGCTGTACCGCTCTCGAGAGAACGCGGTGCCGGCGTGAACCCCATCGACACCGACGTCCACGTCGCACCTCGTGACATCTCGGAGATCCGGGAGCGCCTTTCGGACTACTGGCGCCAGTACGTCGATGAGGGCTCGGTCCGGCTCCGGCCGGAACATCGAGCCGAGCGGCCCGCACCCGACGACGGAGAACCGCCGCCAAGAGTGCCGGCCACTCTTGGCGAGCTTTCCACGCACTGGGCCGGGGGCGCGGTCGCGGCCGCCCTGCTGTCCTGCACAGTGTTGTTCGACCTTTCACGCAACCCGGATTTCGAGACCGCGTGCGCTCGCGCGGTCAACGACTGGCAGCGCGACCGGTTCCTCGACCGGGACGACCGGCTCCTCGGCGGGATCGTCCTTCCGCTTCTGGACGTCGACGCCGCGGTCGCGGAACTGACCCGGGTCGCGGAGGACGACCGTTTCGTACAGGTGATCCTTCCGGTCCGGATCGAGAACCGGTGGGGAGACCGGCGCTATCACCGCCTGTTCGATGTCGCGGCTGAAGCCGGCCTGGTCGTGTGCTTCCACGCCGGCGGTCGGACCGGCTTGAGTGCCGCAGGGACCGGATACACAGCCGGGTACGTCGAACAATTACTGGGCGACCAGCATCTGGCTACTCAGAACCAGCTGGTGAGCCTGCTCGCCGGTGGTGTGTTCGCCCGGACACCGACGCTACGGGTGACCATGGCCGAGTGCGGATTCTCCTGGCTGCATCCCTTGCTGTGGCGGCTGGACAAGGACTGGAAGAGTTTATGGCGCGAGGTCCCGTGGCTCGATCGGCCGCCGTCGGACGTGGTGACGGAGCGGATCCGGTTCACCCTCGAACCGGGTCATCTTCCACCCGGAGACGAGGAGATCCGCGAGGTCGCCGATCTTGCCGCCGTCTCGAACCACGTGATGTACAGCAGCGACTTCCCCCACGTCCCGGGCAGTCGCTCCCGGCGCATGCTGGACCTGCTCGCGGACGGAGACCGGGGGCGCGTCCTCCGGGAGAACGCGCTCGAACACTATCCGCGCCTCGCCCGGCGCTGACCGCGGAAAGGAAGCCGACCAGTGGACCTTGGCCTGCGAGATCGGACGGTCTTGATCACCGGAGGAAGTGGCGGGATCGGACGCGAGCTGGTGCGTGCTTTCGCCGCCGAAGGCGCGCAGGTGGCCTTCACCTACCACGCGGACGACCGTTCGGCTCGAACGGTCGAAGAGGAGACCGACGGTGCGGTGCAGTCCTTCCGCTACGCGATGAACGAGCCGGGAGCGGGCGTCCGCCTCGTCGGAGACGTGCTGAACTGGGGTGGCCCGGTTCAAGTGCTGATCAACAACGCGCTGTCACCGATGTCGCCACCGGACGCCGACATCGGCAAGCTAGAACGATTCCCTTGGCGGGAAACCTTGCGGGACAACATCGAAAGCGCTGTCGAGCTCAGTGGTGCTGTCCTGGAACACATGGGCGAGGCGAAGTGGGGGCGATTCGTCCACGTCTCCAGCAGCCTGGTCGCCCAAGGAAAACGCGGATTCGAGTTTTACACGACCGCGAAGGCGGCGCTGCACGGTTTCAGCAGGTCCCTCGCGTTCAGCGCCGGAGCGATGGGCGAAATCCTGTCCAATGTCGTCGTGCTCGGTCTCACCCGCACGGCGCGCAACGTGCGCGAACCCTGGTACCCGGAGTACCGCGAGGAATTCGCCGCGCTGTCACCGCTCGGTGATCTCGTCGACGCCGCCGATGTCGCCCGGATGGTGGTAATGCTCGCCTCAGCCCAGAACCGGGTCGTGACCGGCCAGGAGGTCGACCTGAGCGGCGGAGTCACCTGGTAACCCGAACAAACCCCGAAGCAAGGAGTCCCGATGGAACTGGGTATCAGCGGCAAGGTCGCCTTCGTGACCGGCGGTTCGGGTGTCGGCATCGGTGCCTCCACCTGCCGTGAACTCGCGCGCAACGGCGCGAAGGTGGCTTTGACCTACCGGACCAACGAAGAGAAGGGCGCCGCTCTGGCCGAGCAGATCCGGGCCGAGGGAGGCGAGGCGATCGCCGTCGAGTACGACCTGGGGCAACCCGAAACGATCGACCGCGGTATCGCGGCGGTCCTGGCTCAGTGGGGAGCCATCGACATCTTCGTGGCCAACGCGATGTCCGCGCCCGCGCCGATGTCGAAGACCGCTTTCGAAGCCGTCCCGCGCGAGGAGATCCAGCGTCGGCTCACCACCGACCTGGAAGCCGTCCTGCTCACCGTGCAACGAGTGATTCCGTCCATGGTGGAGCGATCCTGGGGAAGGATCGTGTTCGTGTCCTCCCTGGGCGCGGAGCGTGGCTGGGCGGGTGACTTCCCGTTCGAGGTCGCCGCCGCTTCCGCGAAGGCCGCCCTGACCGGTGCGGCCCGCAGCCTCGGCGTCGAATTCGGCAGGCGTGGCGTCCTCACGAACGTCGTCACCCCGGGAGGAGTGATGAACGAGGAACTCACCGCTTGGCTGACCCCCGAACGTCTCGAACGGCTCCAGGCCCGGATCTGCAGCGGCCGGTTCAGCACGCCGGACGAACTCGCGAAGACGATCACGTTCCTCGTGTCCGCGGCGAACGGGAACATCTGCGGGGAAAACGTCCACGTCGACGGAGGTTCCTGAGGAGCAGGGGCGCTTCCTCGCGGAAGCGCCCCTGTCCCTCAGCCGAGTGCCTGGGTTATGAGCGCTTTCTGCTCGATGTCGTGGACCGCGTTGGAACCGGCCGAGGGGGCCGCCATAGGCCGGCGGGCCACCACGTCCATCCTCTTGAGCAGATCGGGGAAACGCCGCGGGAGATGAAGGCCGAAGAACGGCCAAGCACCCTGATTCTCGGGCTCCTCCTGCACCCAAACGACTTCGGCGGACCGTGAGTACCGTTCCAAGGCAGCCCGAAGCTTCCTGACGGGCAAGGGGTAGTACTGCTCGATACGGACCAGTGCGACGTCGTTCTGCTCGCGTTTGGCGCGCTCGGCCACCAGCTCCCAGTACAGCTTCCCGGAACTGAGCACTACCTTGCGGACGTTCGCGGGGTCGATGTCGGGGTCGTCGATGACCGACATGAACTTCGAGGTGCCGGTGAACTCGTCCAGTGCGGACTTGACCTTCTTATCCCTCAGCAGTCGCTTCGGCGTGAAGACGATCAGGGGGCGCTGGATTCCGTCGAGGGCGTGGCGGCGGAGGAGGTGGAAGTAGTTCGCCGGGGTCGACGGGACCGCGACGGTCATCGAGCCCTCCGCGCACAGCGAGAGGAAACGCTCGATGCGGCCGGAGGTGTGGTCCGGGCCCTGGCCTTCGTGGCCGTGCGGCAGCAGCAGCACGACGTCGGAGAGCTGGCCCCACTTGGCCTCGCCGGAGGAGATGTACTCGTCGATGACGGTCTGCGCGCCGTTGACGAAGTCACCGAACTGCGCTTCCCACATGACCAGCGCTTCGGAGTTGGCCACGGAGTAGCCGTATTCGAAGCCGACCGCCGCGTACTCCGACAGCGCCGAGTCGTAGATCATCACGCGGCCCTGGCCCTCGGCCAGGTTCTGCAGCGGCGAGTACTCCTGGCCGGTCTTGCGGTCGATCAGCACCGAGTGGCGCTGGGTGAACGTGCCGCGGCGGGAGTCCTGGCCGGACAGCCGCACCAGGCGGCCTTCCATGGCCAGCGAACCGAAGGCGAGCAGCTCACCGAACGCCCAGTCGATGCCGCCTTCGCGGGACATCTTGTGGCGGCGCTCCATGACTGGCTTGACCCGCGGGTGCGGGGTGAAGCCCTCGGGCACGTTGAGGAAGGCGTCGCCGATGTGCTCGATGACCTCGGTGGTGGTCGCCGTGGGCACCTTCGCCGGGACCTGCTGCTCCTCCTCGACCGAGGGGCTGGCCTTCGCCGGGTGCTTCTCCAGCTCGCGGACCTCGTTGAACACGTGCTCCAGCTGGCTGGAGAAGTCGCGCAACGCGGCTTCGGCCTCTTCGACGGAGATGTCGCCGCGGCCGATCAGCGATTCGGTGTAGGTCTTCCGGACCGAACGCTTCGTGTCGATGATGTCGTACATCGCCGGCTGCGTCATCGACGGGTCATCCGATTCCTGATGCCCCCTTCTCCGATAACAGATCAAATCGATGACCGCGTCCTTGTGGAACGTCTGCCGGTAGTCCATCGCCAGTTGCGCGACCCAATGTGCCGCTTCCGGATCATCGCCGTTGACATGGAAGATGGGGGAGCCCGTCATTTTGGCGACGTCCGTCGCGTAGTACGTGGACCGTCCATGTTCCGGTTCCGTCGTATACCCGACCTGGTTGTTGACGATGACGTGCACGGTGCCGCCGGTGCGGTAGCCGCGCAGCAGCGCCAGGTTCAGGGTCTCGGCCACGACACCCTGGCCCGCGAAGGCCGCGTCGCCGTGCATCAGGACGGGGAGGACGGTGAAGCCTTCTCCACCCTTGTCGAGGATGTCCTGCTTGGCGCGGACGATGCCCTCGAGGACCGGGTCGACGGTCTCCAGGTGCGACGGGTTCGCGGTCAGCGACACCTTGGTCTCGCCGTCGCCGAACATGCGGAAGTACTTGCCCTCGGCGCCGAGGTGGTACTTCACGTCACCGGAACCGTGCGCCTGGCCCGGGTCGAGGTTGCCCTCGAACTCCTGGAAGATCTGCGCGATCGGCTTGCCGACGATGTTCGCGAGCACGTTCAGGCGGCCGCGGTGCGGCATGCCGATGACGACCTCGTCGAGCTCGTGCTCGGCGGCCTTGTCCAGCAGGGTGTCGAGCAGCGGGATCGCCGTCTCGCCGCCTTCGAGGGAGAACCGCTTCTGGCCGACGTACTTGGTCTGCAGGAAGGTCTCGAACGCCTCGGCGGCGTTGAGCTTCGAGAGCACGTACTTCTGGACGGCGGGGTCCGGCTTCTCGTGCGGGATCTCGACGCGGTCCTGGATCCAGCGGCGCTCCTCGGGGTCGAGGATGTGCGTGTACTCGATGCCGACGGTGCGGCAGTACGAGTTGCGCAGGACGCCGAGGATGTCGCGCAGCTTCATCCGCTCTTGGCCGGCGAAGCCGCCGACCGGGAACTCGCGGTCCAGGTCCCACAGGGTCAGGCCGTGGGAGAGGACGTCGAGGTCGGCGTGGCTGCGCTGCCGGTAGTTCAGCGGGTCGGTGTCGGCCATCAGGTGACCACGCATGCGGAAGGCGTCGATCAGCTCGATGACGCGCGCGGTCTTGTCGACCGGGCCGTCCGGGATGTCGGCGACCCAGCGGATCGGCTCGTAGGGCAGGCGCAGGCTGGTGAAGACGTCGTCGTAGAAGCCGTCCTCGCCGAGCAGCAGCTCGTGGATGCGCTTGAGGAACTCGCCCGACTCCGCGCCCTGGATGATGCGGTGGTCGTAGGTCGAGGTCAGCGTCATGATCTTGGAGACGCCGAGGTCGACCAGGGCCTTCTCGCTGGTGCCCTCGAAGTGCGCCGGGTACTGCATGGCGCCGACGCCGATGATCGCGCCCTGGCCCGCCTGCAGGCGCGGCACCGAGTGGTTGGTGCCGATGCCGCCGGGGTTGGTCAGCGAGATCGTGGTGCCGGCGAAGTCGTCGGCGGTCAGCTTGCCGTTGCGGGCCTTCTTGACGATCTCCTCGTAGGCCTGCCAGAACTGCATGAAGGTCATGTTCTCGGTGGCCTTGATGGAGGCCACGACGAGCGTGCGGGCGCCTTCCTTGCCCTTCATGTCGATCGCGAGACCGAAGTTCACGTGCTCCGGCGTGACCGCGAACGGCTTCCCGTCGATCAGCTGGTAGTGCCGGTTCATGTTCGGGAAGTTCTTCAGCGCGCGGACCATCGCGTACCCGATGAGGTGCGTGAAGGAGATCTTGCCGCCGCGCGTGCGCTTGAGGTGGTTGTTGATGACGATGCGGTTGTCGGCCATCAGCTTCGCCGGGACGGCGCGCACGCTCGTGGCCGTCGGCACGGACAGCGAGGCGTCCATGTTCTTCGCGATCGCCGCCGCCGCGCCGCGGAGCTGCTTTCCGTCGACATCGGACAGCGGCCGTGGCGGGAGCGGTTGCGACACGGGCGGCTCTTCGACGACCTCGTGCTTCGCCGGGGTGAAGTCCGCGAAGAACTCGTGCCAGGCGCTATCCACGGAGGAGGGATCGGCCAGGAATCGTTCGTACATCTCTTCGACGAGCCACTCGTTGGCGCCGAACCGGTCACGGAAGGCTTCAGTGAGCATGCATACCAGATACTTTCGTTCAGTCGGTGGTCACCGCGGACTCCACGTTGCGCCCACGTCGGCAAGTACTAAGTATAAGCTTAGTACTTGCCGGAGTCATCTCGCCTCGGAGGGCAAGAAGCTCACGCGTAGTAACCGGCGCGGCGAATCAGACGATCGCCCGGCGCTTGAACGACCACAGGCTCGCGGGCAGGAAGATCAGCAGGGCGATCGCGAGGCCGCCGGCGCAGATCCAGCCGGGAAGGTGCGGGATCTCCGGGGTGAGGGCGCCGCGGAGCCCTTCGCTGACGTAGGTCATCGGATTCAGCGCGCATAGCACGCGGAACCAGGGGACCGCGGTGAGTTCCGGGAACGGGAACTGGGCGGACCCGGTGAACAGCAGCGGGGGCATCACCAGCGAGAAGGTGATCCCGATACGCGCGGGAGACACGAGCGAGCCGATCGTGACGCCGACGGCGCCGCCGGTCAGCGCGCCGACCACGGTGAACAGCAAGGCGACAGGTAGCCCCGAAGCCGTCCAGTCGAGTCCGCCGAGCAGCAAAGCGCCGATCGGTGCCATCAGAACGGCCGTGATGATCCCGCGCGCGCTCGCCGCGACGACGCGTTCGGCGACGATCCAGGGGATGGTCACCGGCGCGCGAAGCCGGTTTTCGATCGTCCGGGTGGTGAATTCCATGGCGAGCGGGAACGACGCGTTCTGGGTCGCGGCGAAGAACGCGTTCAAGGCGATCAGGCCGGGTAAGAGCAGCCGGGTGTAACTGGGCGGTGTGTAGCCGAGGGCGCCGAGGACCTTGCCGAACACCAAGAGCATGAGCAAGGGCTGCATCAGGACCTGGGCCATCACTCCCAGGAGTTGCTTCCGGGTGATGAGCAGATCGCGTTCGAGCAGACCGCGGAACACTCGCCACGGGGGTGGCCGGTGGATCCCGGCGCCGATCGTCCTGGAAGGCATATAATAAGCTTATGCGTGGTCTTTTCGTCCGGCAGGTCGACGGTTGAACAGACCACAGGGCGCGGTGGTCCGAAGTGTTAGCGTGTTTTGGTGAGTGAGGCGGTTGAGGTGGCGGAGTCGGTGCGCTGGGCGGTGTCCCGGCTCGCGTCCAGGTTGCGGGCTCAGCAGTCCGGCGACAGCCGGACCCTGACGCGGGTCGGCGCGTCCGTTCTGGCGAATCTTCGGCACAGCGGCTCGCTGACGGTCTCGGCGTTGGCGGGGATCGAAGGCCTGCAGCCACAGTCGCTGACCCGTGTACTGAACTCCCTGGAAGAGGACGGTTGCGTCTCGCGTCGTCCGGACGAGCAGGACCGTCGTGCGCAGAGGATCTCGATCACCGAACGGGGACGGGCCGCGCTCCACGACCACGTTGAAGAGGGGAATCGCTGGCTCGCCGACGCCCTGGAAGCGGAGCTGACGCATGCGGAACGTGAGATCTTGCGGGTCGCCGCGGGACTCATGCTGCAGGTCGCCGAGCACGGCGGGCAAGACAAGGCGGTAGTGGGCGCCCCGCCACCCTTGTAAAGGGTTCAGTCGAGGAACCGTCCGGCGAGTCTGCTGAACGGCGTCTTTCCGCGCTTGAGGTCCGCGACGGTGAGATCTTTGAGGTACGGCTCCCAGGCGTTCATCTCCCACAAGTGATGGCAGTAGGCCTCGGGGAATTCCTCGTCACCTTCGTCGAAGAACATGCTCAGCCCTGGGGCGTTCCACGAAGGCCAGAAGAAGCTGCGGTGTCCCTCCACGTGCACCAGATCCGGATGACGGTTAGCCAGCATCTCCGGATATCGGACCGAGTACTCGTCCCAATGCTCGTCGTAGCCGGTCGAACGGAAACCCGCCCAGAGCGATTTCGCCGGATCGAGGCCATCACGCCACGTTCGCATGAACTCGGCGCCGGGCTCGGCCAGGATGACGGAGGCGCACAGGCCGTCGCGTCGAAGCGGGCCGCCGGGTGCCGCCGGGTCGATGGATTCCTGAGCGCCGAGGACCACCTGGTGATCCAGCAACGGAGTGAACGGGCGGACGCACAGGACGTCCAGATCCAGGTAGATCCCTCCCTGCGCGCACAGGATGTCGAGTCTCGCCACGTCCGCACGGTGCGCGACGTGCTCGATGGGGACACCGGCCACGGCCGTGGGCGGCTCCAGGTCCACCAGTTCCAGATAGGGGAGACTCCGATCCCACCACTCGCCGGACGGCCGGTGTTTGCAGTGCAGGTAGATCTTGTCCGGCCGGTTGACCTCGTAGGCTGATCTGACGGCGAGATGGTGTACCAAGGAGAACGGCTTTCCGCCGAAGTCGGGGGACAGGCCGAAAACGAAGTGGATGACGTTCGGTATCACGATCCGAACAGTGACAAGCACTCCTTGAGTGCCGCTGGACCGCGGCCCGGCCGCATGCGCTCTGGTGATTCTCAAGCGCCACTGCCTCGTGATGAGCTGTTGTGGAGCCATGCGGGTAGCTCTGACCACTCTGGGTTCACGCGGCGACGTCCAGCCGTTCGTGACACTGGGATACGAACTGCGTTCCCGCGGCCACGAGGTCCGGGTCGCGGCTCCCGCCGACTACGCCGACATCGTGGCCGAGGCATCCTTGGACCATGTTCCCCTGGGCGGCGCTCCCAGTGAGTTCCTGCCAGGAAAACCGTGGGATTCGCTCGGAGCTCCCGACCTGACGGAGAAGGTCCGGCACACCACATCGGCCGTTCGGTTGAGCCGAGCCCTCCATGTCCTGCCCCAGCGTCCTCGAGAAGACCCCCTCGGCCTGGTGCCGGCGATCCGGACCGCGACAGCGGATGCCGACGTCGTGGTCAACGCCATCCTGACCCGGCCTGTCCACCTCATGACAGGGGACGACACCCCTTGGGCGGGTCTGTCCGGTTGGCCCCATGCCACGACGGGAGCTTTCCCCGCTTTCGGCGCGCCGCGGTTACGCCTGGGCAGTACGTACAACCGGCTCACCTACGCGGTGCGGTCCCACTTGGAATGGCGTTGGGCACGCCGCGCGGTGAACAACCACCGACAGGCAGCCGGGCTCGCGCCGTTGGGGCGCGTCTCGCCCTTGCGCGGTCTGGGCGTCGAGAACCCGCTGTTCCACCCGTTCAGTCCGAGCATCATGCCTCCGGTTCGCGACTGGCCAGAGAATAGCCACATGACCGGGTTCTGGTTCTGGGATCGCCCCTGGCATCCACCGCGTGACCTGGCGCGATTCGTGGAGACCGGCACACCGCCCGTGGTGCTCACCTTGGGCAGCATGTGGCCGATCCACCGGAACTTCGATCTCCTGCGCATGGTGATCGATTCCGTGACCGCATCTGGCCTACGGCTAGTCTTCGTCGGCGAACACGAGGATGGGCTGCCGCCTCACGTGTTCCAGATCGACGAGGTGGACTACAGCTGGCTGTTTCCCCGGTCGGCGCTGGTGATTCACCACGGCGGCCCGGGAACCATGGGCGACGCTCTTCGCGCGGGCGTGCCGCAGGTCGCCGTCCCGGCACTAGTGGACCAGCCCTTCTGGGCACGGCGAATGTACGAAGTCGGTGTGGCCGCCGCTCCTGTCCCTTTGCCGGGGATCACCGCCGAGAACTTGCACGCCTCGATCACCGTGGCCCTTTCCGACGTCCGACTCAAGCGAAGGGCGATGCAGCTCAGTGGCTACGTCCAAGCCGATCGCGGTGTCGCGGCTGCGGCTGACCTGCTCGAGGACTGGGTCGACAGTCGCAAGTCGGCGCCGGCCCCGGTCGCCAGGGCTGGCTCGTGAAGGCGGCCGAAGGCAATCTACGAAGGCCGGCCCTTCTCGCTGTGTTGTGCGCGGCCCAGTTCGCCGTGATGGTGGATGTCGTCGTGGTCAACGTGGCGCTGCCGTCGATCCAGGGCGAGCTGGGCGTGCCGCAGGGAACGCTGCAGCTGACCGCGGTCTCCTACACGGTCGTCTTCGGCAGCCTGCTCATCGTCGCGGGCCGAGCGGGAGACCGGTTCGGACGTCGCGGACTGCTTCTGTGCGGTCTGCTCGTCTTCACGGTGGCGTCCGGTCTGTGCGGCCTGGTTGACGAGGCATGGCAGCTCTTCGCCGCTCGTGCCGGTCAGGGAATCGGCGCGGCGATGGTTTCCCCGAACGCGATGGCGCTGCTCACCTCGTCGAGCCGAGAAGGCGAGCAGCGCGACCGAGCGCTCGGCTTCTGGATCGCCGCCAGCGCGGGCGGCGCGATCGCGGGCCAGCTCCTGGGCGGTGTGCTCACCGAACTGGCCGGCTGGCGCGCGATCTTCCTCTTGCACGTGCCTCTCGGGGTGCTTGTGTTCGTCGTGGCGCTCCGGTTCCTCCCCAGCGGAACGATGAATCGCTCGTCGACGCTGGATTTGCGCGGCGCCATGCTGCTCACCATGTCACTCGCCGCCTTGAGTCTGCTGCTGGCCGGCGTGACCAAGGACAGCACCATCGCGACCGTCATGGGAATCGTGGTCCTGCTCATCCTCGTCTCAGTGCTGCTTGTGGTCGAGCGAAGGCATCCAGCGCCGGTACTACCTGGGGGGCTCATCGGGCGTCGCCCGGTCCTTGTCGCCAATGTCATCCAAGGTCTCACCGCCGGTGCCACTACCGCCGCCATCTACTTCACCACGTTGACCATGCAGGGAGCCATGGGATACGGCCCGCTGCAAACCGGTTTGGGCTTCGCACCTGTGACGGCGATCGTGCTTCTGGTCTCTCCCCGTGCGGGCGCGCTGGTTTGGCGTCTTGGTGCGCGGAACATGCTTGTCCTGGGTACGGGAATCGCCGCGGTGGGCATGGTTCTTCTCGGGAGCACTGCCACAGCCTTCGGGAACTACTGGGCGGGGATCCTGCCCGGATTGGCCCTCGTCGCAGCCGGCAACGGATTGTCGTACACCCCGGCGTACTCGGTCGCCACCGCAGTGCCAGAAGGCGACCAAGGAGCAGCCGCGGGCTTGATCAGCACGACTCAAGAGCTGGGAGCGGCACTAGGACTTGCAGCCGTCGCGCCCGTGGTCGCGATCTTCGTCGGCGCCGAGACGACTGACTTCTCGGTCGGCTACCTGGTGTCAGCGCTGATGGTCATCGTGGCAGGACTCCTGGCCTTGGTGATTCCGGCCAAGTCCAAGCCGCTCGCGCGAGCCGGCTGACCAGGACAGTCTCTGTGCACCTTGCGTCGCGTGCCGCGTCGACGAGTGCGCTCCTCCGCGCGCCACGCCGAGCAGCCCGGAATCGCACCCCACTCGATCACCGGTGGCCATCGCCGAACCGGCGGCGAAACCGTCGATGTCACTCACGATCATCGAACTGCTGTAAGCCAGAGGGCGATGAACGGATCGCCCCTATCAGCCTTCGCGATAGTCAGGCTGAGCGTATCGAATCGATGTCGGGAGGTTCCGTGGCCGTGGGCGAGTCCGGTCGTCTCCAAGGCGGTGTCGTGGTGGGTGGTGACGGGCCAACCCAGTCGCCGGTCGCTTTGTCTCGCGGTGCGGTCCCGAGTAAGGCGCGGAACCCGGTTTCAGTGCCGCAATCACGGGCAAGTTCGGCGATGTAGGCTTCGGTGTAGCCGTAATCGCGGTGCGGTTCGTCATACAGGCAGTACTTTTCGTCTGTCCTCTCGGGTTGCGGATCTCCCACCAACGGCCGCACGCCGAGCTTCTTCCAAGCAGTCGTGAAGTGGTTCGTATTAAATATGAACGGTATCCGGTCGTGGACCGCTCGTGCAGCCTGTGCCGGCCGGAGAAGCCCGTGCCCGACGACGGGTCGCCTGCGCTCGCGGACGACGACGTAGCCCTTTCTGCCAATCGCCTCGACGGTAGCCCGTTGTTCTTCGGTGAGGTCGTCGTAACGGGTGAACTGGACCGCGAGAGCGTCTGGGTCTTTGGGTGCGAGTTCCTGGAGCACTCGTAGTCGGAAGTCGTACCGCGGGTCCTGGGTGACGGAAACGCCGAGACCGGCGTCGTAGTCGGCGATGAAGGTCCGCAGGGGTGCGGGTAGGTGAGTGCGGAGCCGTCGCAGGGCGCGTTCGCCTTCGTCGGTGAAGCTGCCGACGAAGACCGGGAAGCGTAAGCGGGTCGCCAGGGAAGAGTCGAGGCCGAATTGGTCAGTGAGCTCCTGTTCGTAGTTGAGCAGGAGGGCCTGACTTTGGCCGCCCACAGCGGAGGCGAGCACTTGCTGCTCACGGGCGTACCGGTGTTCGATCTTGTTGCGCAGTGCGATGAAGAACTCGAGGTTTGCCCTGACCGGGCCGGCCTTGTCCGGCCAGCGATGCCGTACGCAGGTGGCCAGATCCCATCGCTTCGGTTCACCATCGACCCGTTCCAGTCGTCTGGCCCGTCCCCGTGTGCGCCAGTATCGAAAGTCGACTTCCTGCCGGGTGAGTTCGGCGTGCAGGAGGTACACCCAGGCAAGGTGCATGTGGACTCCGAAGCCCTCGAAGGAACGGACCTCTGATGGGTCGTTGTACAAGCGCACGGCGAGTTGTGCTTCATCGCGGGAAGCGTCGACCATGTGCCTGAATCGTGGTCGCGGTGCCATGCGATTGAGGTCGAGAATTCAACCTCGAATGTTACTGTGGTTTTCTGTTTCCAGAGTTCCTTCCTGTCATGGCAAACTTCTGGTTTTGCTCGTCTTCACGGCATCAGGAGAGCCGTCGGATCAGGCCGGTGTAGCCAGCGATGGCGAGCGTTGCGAGGCCCCAAATGAGGAACTGGATCAGCCATAGGCTCGCGGCGAAGACCTGCCCGGCGAACGTGTAGCTGTCTAGGTCGCAGCGACTGCGGATGCCGGTACTGGCCAAAGGAAGACCGCGGTCCAGGCCGAGCCCGACACGTTCGATGAACGAGCAGGTGGTGCCAGGCGAAGCTGTCGCGGAGGTGGGCGCCGCGACAGGCCTTCCGGTGTCGCCAGCGGGGACACTTCCGGCGATGACACCGAGGGTCGACGCAAGCAGCAGCACGATGGCGAGTGCGCCCGCAACTCTGCGAACGCGGTAGCCGTATCCAGCGAGCAAGTCCCCACAGCGAGTGGACGGAGCGGGCGAACCGGCCACCGAGATCGCCTCGGGCTCGCAAGTCGTCCTGCTGAGCGCGGAGAATGGTGCGGGCCTCGTTGTCGTGTCCGTACGACTTGAGCAGGAGCGCGAGTTGCTGATACGGCTGCGGACTGTAGCCGGAGGTGTGGTAGCGCAATAGGTGGCGCCATTGATCTGAGTCGGCGTCAGGGAAGTACGTGTAGGTCAAGCCGGCGAAGTCGACTTCTGCGGCCAATGTCTCGTGCTCTCGGTCATCCGTGCAGACAGTTCTGGGGGAGAGGGCTACCTCGTTCGCATTGGCGACAGCAAGGTTGAGGACTTTGCGATTCTTGTCGACCAGTTCGATGCCGGCGAGGTCGAGCTTGCCTTCGACAACGGCTCTCGTGAGGTCGATGGAGCCCGTCGAATTTTGCCTCCTTGCTGAGGTCGATGTTGTTGTGGACGTGCAGTCGTTCCGCGGACAGGGATGGGCCGGACCGGTTGGTGATCTGCGCCTTGGTGCCGACGAGCTGGGCGCCGATCTTTGCGCCTGTCAAACGGACTGCGCCGTCAGCCCCTTCTCCTCGGGCGATGAATCCGTCACTGAGGTAGAGGGTCTCGCCTATCTGGATGTCACGAGCCGAGATCGCCGGTCCTGTGGTGTTGGTGACTTCTGCGCTGGACGCGTCCAGCTCTCCGTCGATGCGGGCACCGGTCATGCGGATCGCTCCACGCTCCCCGTGGCCTGACGCTTGAAGCCCGCCTGTCATGGACAGGTCGCCTGTGATCTGGATGCCGTCAGCGGAGAAGGCGGGGCCCGCGTCGTTGGTGAGCCGTGCGCCGTCAAGGGTGAGTCTGTTGCCGAGGTTCGCCGAACGGAGACGGATGGTGCCGGCTGATCCGTGACCGACGGCTTTGAACGGTGCGGAAATGAAGACCGCGCCATCGACGGTGATCTGCTCGCCGACGAAGGCCGGCCCTGAGTTATTGATGAGTTCGGCTTGCGTCAGGATCAGCTGGCCGCCGACGTGGGCTTCGGCCAGACTGAGGATCCCGTTGTCTCCCGCGCCGCTCGCGAAGAAGTGCTCCTTGAGGTAGAGCGAGCCGTCCACACGCAGCCGGTCCGCGGCGAGTGCCGATGCACTCTTGCTGGTGAGCTGTGCGCCGGACAGGTTGAGCTTGCCGTGAATATGCGCGGCGATCAGTTCGACCGCGTTGCCAGTGGCTGCTTCCACGGTGAAGCCGCGGTCGAGGTCGACTTTGACGTCGACCTCGAGGCCGTTCGCCGTGAGCTGTGGCATGTAGGAGCCGGTGAGGGACTGCCACGGGAGGTGCGCGTCCTCCAGTATCACTCCGTTGTCGAACGCACACCTGATGAAAGCCAAACCGACTTGAGGGCGGATGTGCCGCAGATCAACCTCGCCGGTGATCCTCGCACCGACTACGCGAATCCCCCGTGGGTCCAGTCCGCGAGTGTCGGTGCGCACGATCTCACGGATCAGGTGCGCGGACAGGTGATGCCCAGGGTCTTGACTGACCCGCAAGGACTCGGGAGGGAGCGTGCTGACGCGGAACTCGGTCCCGTTTTGCGCAGCTGCGACGAGCGGATCGGGCACGTCGCTTGCCATACGGGGGAGTCGCGAGTATGGACTGGTTGCGTGACGCTCTGCCTGTATGGTGATCGTTTCGATACCGAGCTCACCGCGTGCCTTGACTCATCACTCGACAACGACGGTGCCCACATGTCGAGTCTCGATCTCGCCGATCGTCCTTTGAGAAGTCACGGACGAAGGGATGGGTAGATGCACATCATGGAGCTGTATCGACGGGCGCAAGAGTAGTTCGACGCCGTGCTCGGGGACGTCCGCCCTGATCAATGGGACTCGGCATCGGCTTGTGCCGGATGGACGGTCCAGGACGTCGTCGGTCACGTTGTCTGGGGTCAGCGGCAGATGCGTGCTTGGGCGCTGGACGAGGAGTACGACGAGCGGGCAGGTGCTCCTGGTGCGCTGACGCCCGGTGTCCTGGCCGGTGGAGATCCCATCGAGGTTTGGAGAGAAGCCCGGGCAGTGTCAGGTCGGTTTTTGACTGACAAGGCTCTTGCGCGGCAGGTCTCGATCGTCGGCATCGGCGAGGTGCCGCTCGCCGGCGTGCTGAACTTGTTGATCACCGATCACGTGGCACATACGGGGGACATCGCGCACGGACTCGGGAAGGACATCCGATTGCATGATGAGCTGATCGATGCGGCGTGGGACTGGGCACGATCCAACATCGTGCGACGGCCGGGGTTCTTCGCACCGGCGGAGACTCCGCCGGCTGGAGCCGACAGGCAGACGCAAATGCTGGCGTTCCTGGGACGGGCGCCCTGGGTTGAGGTTTCGGCCTGACTTCGGAGTCAGCTCGGCGACGTGCGTCGCCTCCTGTCGAGTCAGACAAGGTGCCAACGCGCAGCCGTGGTGCGACGACGCGAAGAGCGGGAAGATGGAACCGCCGTTATCGTGATTGCCCACGAACGGGGCTTCATGGCGGCCCATGAAAGGTATTCGCAACCACTTCTGCTTAGGGGCGGCCTTGTACCTCCAAGAACTCATGACGACCGTGCGGACCACCATGACGGTGAAGACCGCCTTCGGTGAACCATTGGAGCGGGACGGAGTCACCCTCATCCCCGTCGCGCTCGTCAGCGGTGGTGGGGGAGCGGGCGGAGGCGAAGACGAGAAAGGTGCGTCTGGGGACGGAGGCGGATACGGGATGTGCGCCCAGCCGGTCGGCATGTACGTCATCACGAACGGGCGTGTCCGTTTTCGTCCTGTCATCAATGTCAACCAGCTCGTGTCCAGCGTGGGAAAGGCCGTCGCGGTCGCGATGTTCGTGCGTGCGAGAGTGGTTCGAGCCCGCACCAAGAAGCGGCTTCGTGACACGCATTAGGAGTACTCGCGATGGTCCGTGCCGAGAGCGGCGAGGGACAGAGCCGACTCGACGTCGTCGGTGACTGCGTCATGCTGGAACCGCACGTCATGCTCGAGACGGCGGTCGACGCGAGAACGAGCGGGATTCTCGACCGTTTCCCGCTTCACCTGGTGGGTTGGAGGCCCCGGACGACCATCGTCCCCGGCAGCCTGGCCAGTGCTGAAGGCCATCTGCGGGCTGAGTTTCGGACAGCCGATGCCGACGGCACCAGCGCGGTCGCCTGCCAGTGGCCTGCGAGGGAACTGCCCAATGACATGCGGTTGATGTGTCAAAGCCCGTACGACGTCGTAGAGGGTCGGGATGCCGACGGAAGCACGATCTTCCGCCGGCGAGCCAGTTCGCTCCTGGCCGAGGCCCTTGCGGGTGCCAGCGAGCCGGAGCGCGCGGACGTCGGCGGTCGGTTCCTCGACCTCGGAGTTCGATACGTGGGTAGGGCATTCACCAGTACGACGCGCGCGGGAGCGTTCAGCAGCCTGATCACTCACCCCACTTTGGTGGAATCACTTCGTGATGTGCCGGATGACGTGGAGGCCTGGCTTGTCCTCGTTGAGCTAGACCCAGAACCAACGGTCATGCGGGATTCTGACGACGCAGCGGCGGAATTGGTGGGACTGACGGCGTCCGCGCTGGTCGACTACTTCCAGCCACCGTTGAACAGGGCATCTGCGGGACCGAGAGATGCGACGCGTAACAACGTGGTCGACCTCCGCTTGACCACCGAAAGGGTCGGCGCGCGTCTGTTTTCGAAGGTCGCATCACCAGCGTTCACGCACCGAGTCGTGTACTCGGCGGGTACGAGCCGCTACTCGAGCGTCGGCGACGACATCGAGTCATTTCCGGCCTCCTGAACGTCTTATTCGACGGCAGACCGCTCGACGACGGGATGGCCGGCCGCCTTCCAGGCGGCGAACCCGCCGACGACGTCACCGACTGCGCGCAGACCGACCGCGGACATGACTTGGTGAGCGGCGAGACTCGAGGTATAGCCCTCATTGCACAGCAAGATGACCTCTTGGTCGTAGTCCTCGTACGCCAGTTCCTTCAGACGCCAGGAGCTCGTGACGTCGAGGCGCCATTCGAGAACATGCCTTGACACTGCGATCGCACCTGGGATGTCGCCGTTACGAAGGCGAAACTCCAGCGGCCGGAGGTCGATGAGCAGAGCGCCGCCACGTAGTCGCTCGGCAGCCGCGTCCGGCTCGTAGCGGGTGATGTTCTCACGTACCCGCTCCAGCAACCCCGAGATCGTGTCCATGGTCTTCATCATGCACTGGCGTAGTGGTCGGCTGCCTCGTCTACGAGGTCCGCGGTGTCGGGTTCGGGGCTTTCGGTCGGGATACGCCGGAGGTGGTAGAGCCCGTCGCGTACGAGGCAGTAGAAGTTCATGCTGGTCAGGGGTGGGGAGTACACGTGGATGGAGACCGCCGGAACAGCGTTCGCGGCGACGAGGTTGTGCAGGTATCGCGGACCGAAGAAGGCGCCGCCACCGGCTCGGTGACGTCTCGTCGTCAGCTTGCCACCGGTCACCGAGCCGAAGTCTTCGAGTAGTTCACCGTCGATGACGGCGAAGGCTCCGCTGCTCCCACCGTGGTCGTGGAGCAGGGTGTCCTGCCCGTAGTCCCAGCAGATCAGCCACACCTCGACGAGGTGATCCCGGTAAAGCCGCGCGTAGTGGCGGCGAGCGAGGTCGAACTCGACCTTCTGGTCCCAGAGTCCACGGTGATCGCCGATCCTCCGGGCCGTCTCGAGGAGGCTGCGCTGCGACACGGAGGCGGCGGCACCCGGGACGTTCACCAGTTCACTGATCGTCGGCATGTCGGACAGCGATGCCATCAACCGCTCCTTTCACCTCCAGACGCTCGGTGCCGATCCGCCGGCCGAAGGCATGAAGCCGCAGGCCTGCCGCGCCGAGCTGAGCCGGGTCGAGGACGTTCCGTGTGTCGACGACGAGGTCGCCTTCCATCAGCTGGCCGATGAGGTGCCAGTCAAGCTCCTGGAACTCGTTCCATTCGGTCAGGACCGCGAGAGCATGCGCTCCTTTGGTGGCCTGATAAGGGTCATCGACCGCGAGCGGCGCCTGTGGTGTGCCGCGGACCGCGGGATCGAACGCCGTCACTTCGGCGCCGAGTTCCCCGAGTCTTCGCGCGATGGCGAGAGCAGGCGAATCCCGGAGATCACCGGTTCCCGCCTTGAACGTCAATCCCAAGACCCCGATCCGGGGGCGGCCGGGGCCGTCGCCCAGCAAGGCGAGAATCCGCCGCGCCATACGATCTTGGTGGGCCGCGTTGAACCGCACAGCGGCGCCCAGGACATCGAAATCGACGTCGGCGGCCTTGGCCGCGGCCAGCAGGGCATGTGAGTCCTTCGGCAGGCACGAACCACCCCAGCCAGGCCCTGGACGTAGATGCGCCGGCCCGATGCGCGGGTCGAGGCCCATCACGTGCGCGACATCGAGCGCGTCCGTGCCGGTCGACTCGCACAGTGCCGCGATCGAGTTGATGTACGACAACCTCACCGCCAGGTAGCAGTTGGAGGCGTACTTCGCCATCTCCGCGGTACGCCGGTCCGTCGTCACGGTCGTGACATCCGGGCTCCGGTACAGCCCCACAACGAGTTCCGCCGTGCGGGGATTCTGGCAGCCGACGACGATCCGGTCCGGGTTGAGAAAGTCCTGGACGGCATGACCTTCACGGAGGAACTCGGGGTTGCTGACGACTTCGACGTCACTTCGACGGAGCCGGATCACGAGGTCGTCACCTGTGCCGACCGGCACGGTCGACTTCACCACCACGACCGCTCCCGAACGCAGATGCGCCCCTACCTGTCCCGTCACGTGCTGCAGAGTACTGACGTCTGCCTGCCCTGATGAGGTCGTCGGTGTGGGGAGGCAGAGGAACACGATCTCCGCGCGCCGAGCGACCTCGATCAGGTCGTCGGTGAAGGAGAGCTTGCGCCGGAGTATGCCCTGGAGGACGAGCTCGCTCAGTCCTGGCTCGAGAATCCCGACCTCGCCGCGGCGAAGTGCGGCCAGTTTGTCGTGGTCATTGTCGACGCAAGCGATCCGGTGTCCAAGGCCGGCCAGACACGCCGCGGTGGTCAGCCCGACATAACCCGCCCCGACGACCGCGATGTCCCGATCAACCATCGCTTCGCGCCGAGACCGTCAAACGGGGCGTCCTGTCCACGTACCAGTCGACGGTACGCCGGATGCCGGCGCGCACCGATGTTCGCGGTTGCCAGCCGAGCAGCGACTGTGCCAGTGAGATGTCAGGTCGACGGCGGACCGGGTCATCGGTACGTGGTGCGGTGTGAGCGAATCGCGGCTCGGTACCCGTTGTCGTGGCGATCACGCGTGCGACCTGTTCGACCGTGTACTCCTCGGGATTTCCGAGGTTGATCGGTCCGCGGACGTCACTTTCCATCAGGAGCACGATGCCGTCCACGAGATCGTCGACGTAGCAGAGCGAGCGGGTTTGTTGCCCGTCACCGTGAATCGTGAGCGGCAGGCCGGTGAGCGCCTCGGAGATCAGTTGCGGGATCAAGCGTCCGTCGTCGGCGCGCATACGGGGTCCGTAGGTGTTGAAAAAACGCGCGATGGTGATGTTCGTTCCGTGTTGGCGGTGGTAGGCCATCGCGAGCGCCTCGGCGTATCGTTTGGCCTCGTCGTAGACGGAACGGACACCGACAGGGTTGACGTTGCCCCAGTAGGACTCCACCTGCGGGTGTACCTCGGGCGTGCCGTAGACCTCCGAGGTCGAGGCGAGGACGAACCGCGCGTCGTTCCTCCACGCCAGCTGTAATGCCCAATCGGTGGCGTACGCGCCGATCTGAAGGATTCGAATGGGAATCCTCTCGAAGTCGACCGGAGACGCCGGCGACGCGAGATGGATGACGTAGCGCGGATGCACCGTCGTGAGAAGATCCGCTGTCGCTTGGCTCGGTATCTCGGCGTTCACGAACTCGAACGCCGGATCGGACATCAGCGGCTCGATGTTCTCGATGACGCCGGTCGAGAGGTCGTCGACGCAGACGACCTCCCGACCCGACGACAGCAGGCGCTCACACAGGTGCGAGCCCAGAAAGCCGGCGCCGCCGGTCACGAGGACCGGCGAACCTTGGCCGTTACGACCGCCCATAGGGCTCTCCCCCAGAGAGAATCCGGACCTACGCAGGAAGAATGCGTTCGAACTTGATCGGCAGCGTTTCGATGGCGTGGACGGCGTCGGGCATGTACTTCGGCGGATCGGCCTCAAGCTCGGGACCGACGAGCCTCTTCGCCATCGTCGCGAGTGCGATCTGGCCTTGCATCCTCGCCAGGGAAGCGCCGAGGCAGAAGTGGATCCCCGCACCGAACTCGAGGTGGTGATTGTTGGCTCGCACGATGTCGAACTTGTCGGGATCAGGGAAGCGCGCGCCATCACGGTTCGCGGCGCCGAGCCACAGCAGGATCATCTGGCCCTTGGTGACCTTGCTGCCGTTGATTTCCAGATCCTCCAAGGCGTAGCGCCTCGTGAACTGGATCGGCGAGTCGTAGCGGAGAACCTCCTCGACCGCGGACGGAGCCTGCACCGGGTTCTCCCGCAGCTGCCGCAGTTGGTCGGGATTCCGCAGCAGTGCGAGCATGCCGTTGGAGATCAGGCCGACGGTGGTTTCGTGGCCTGACACCACGAGGAGCCGGCAGGTGTCGTTGACCTCGTCGAGAGTCAGTTCTCCCCGATCCGCTGCGGCGATGAGCGTCGTCAGGAGATCGTCGCCGGGGTTCTTGCGCTTCTTCTCGATCTGCGCTTCGAAATACAGTGTGAACTCGTCCTGCTGCTGCATGCTGTAGGTCGCGCAGGCACCCGCTGTGGTCGGCGCTTCGAAATCGCAGCACAGCTGCGACCGCGTCCAGGGCTTGACCTCGCCGAGGTGGTCGGCGGCATCGACGCCGATGATCTGGCTGATCAAGGTGATCGGGAGCGGGAATGCGAGATCGTTGATCAGTTCGAAGCCGCCCTTGGCAGCAGCGGCGTCCAGGTACTCGTCGACGAGCCGCTGAACTGTGGGCCGTAGCGTCTCCATGCGCTTGGTGCTCAAGGAATCGCTGACCAGACCGCGAAGGCGGGTGTGGTCCGGTGGGTCCCGGTGCAGGAACGACCGCTGGTTCATGGTGGAGACCAATTCGGGCGGAACCTCTCCGCTGGCCACCATGTTCTGCTGGGATTTGCCGTTACGGTCGTCCGCGCTGACCTTGTTCGAGCGCAGAACGGTGGAAACATCGTTGTACGACGTGAAAACAATGGCATCACCGGCCAGGTGAACCGGTCGTTCCGCAAGGATCCGCTGGTAAAGCGGGTACGGATTCATCATCGTCGCATGATCGGCGAACATGTCGATGATCGATGGACCGTCAGCGGCGGACCAGGGGAGGTCCTCCTGCTTCGTGCCGGGATACAGCTTCTCTTCGAGCATCGACATAGCAGCGCCCCATCCGACTATGTTTCAGAGATCTTTGGAAGACTGTCGAAGCCGAGGCTATCCGCGCGGTTCGAAGGCGTCAACGGGAGATCGCGGGCTCGGGGTCGACGGCGGGGCTCCTCGGCTTGCGCCCTAGTCGCTATCCGTGACCTCTCGCAGTTGCGCCAGCACGCCGGTCAGAGTCGCATCGAAAAGAGTCAGATCGTCCTGTGGCATCGCCGCGAAGAGTCGCTGCGCGAACTGCCGATGGTCTTCGTTCATGGCTTTCGCCGCACGCCGGGCTTTCGCGGTGATCGACACCATCGTCGCCCTGCGGTCCGTCGGATGCGGATTGCGATCGACGAAGCCACCTTCCTGAAGTGCGTCGAGCAGGCCGGTGACGTTCCTCGGCGTGACGTTGAGCGCCTGGCTGAGCTCGCGCTGGGTCATCGGGCCCCGATGGAAGAGTTCCCAGACAACGGTGGCCCGTGCACGGGTCAGGCCCCGCTCGGCGAGCGAGTGCTCCATGTAGCCGGCCATCAAGACGCTGAGCTCGAACAAGCGGTCCAGCGTGCTGTCCGCGTCGGCGGGTGCAGTGGTCGCCCCTGACGCGGAGCTGAGTTCATTGTGTATGGACTTCACGATGTAGTAGCCTCCGTGGGTATGTTAGCGAACGGCGACGGCAGGATCGTGGTCTCCGGCCTCACGAAGGCGTTCGGTGCGGTCAAAGCGGTCGACGACCTCAACTTCACGGTCGAGCCCGGCACTGTCGCCGGGTTCCTGGGGCCCAACGGCGCGGGCAAGACCACGACGCTGCGGATGGTGGTCGGGCTGGTCAAACCCGACTCGGGTTCGGCCACGATCAACGGTGTGTCCTATGCCGCGATGCCCTCTCCCAATAGCCAGGTCGGCGCGGTTCTGGAGGCGTCGGGATTCCATCCTGGCCGTAGCGGTCGCCAGCATTTGAAGACGTACTGCCTGGTCAACGGTTACCCCGGGCGTCGTGCCGACGAGGTCCTCGAGCTTGTCGGGCTGACGTCCGCGGCGAAGCGCTCGGTCAAGGGGTACTCACTGGGCATGCGACAACGTCTCGCACTCGCCGCGGCCCTGCTGGGCGACCCCCAGGTCATGATCCTCGACGAACCGGCCAACGGGCTGGACCCGGAAGGCATCGTCTGGATGCGCGGGCTGCTCCGGGAATTCGCCGCCAAGGGACGGACCGTCCTGGTGTCCAGCCATGTCCTCACCGAGATGCAACAACTGGTCGACCACGCGGTGATCATCAACAAGGGCAGGCTTGTCCGGCAAGGCACCCTGGGGGAGTTGTCCGAGAAATCCGGTGGTGTCGTCGCTCGTACGCCCGATCCGGACAAGTTGATCGACGCACTGCGACGAGCCGGCCATGACGCCGGCCGAGCATCGGACGGCCGGGTCGAGATCAACGGTGCCGATACGGCGCGAGTCGGCCATATCGCCTTCGTGGAGGGTGTCGAGATCCACGAGCTGTTCGAGCGTCAGAGCGATCTCGAGCGCGTGTTCTTCGAACTGACAGCAGGCGGCGACGAGGGCAGGGTCCTCGCGATGCCCGGGGTGGGATGACATGGGACGGTTGATCACCGCCGAGTTTCAGAAGCTCTTCGCGACCCGGCTTTGGCTGGTCTTGCTCATCGGGTCCATCGGGATCTCGGTCCTGTACGCGAGTCTGGCCATCGCGTTCGCCGACAGTCCGGGAAATCCGACTCCACCTCTGTCCACAAAGGAAGGACAGGGAACGGTTTTCGCCACCGCGCAAGGAGCGAGCACCCTGGTCGCGGTTCTGGGCGCGATCGGGCTGACCGGCGAGTTCCGGCACAAGACCGCCACCGCGACATTCCTGGCGACCCCGAAGCGCGGCCGGATCGTGATCGCGAAACTGATCACCTACTGCGTCGTCGGGATCGGCTACGCGGTCCTCTGCTTCGCCGCCGTGGCCGCGGTCGCGGTCCCTTGGCTCTCCGCGAAGGGCATCACCGTCGTCATGGACGGCAAGCTGGAGATCTTCGCCGGCGTCGTGGCGTCGATCGCGATCTTCGCGGCCGTCGGTGTCGGCTTAGGGGCGCTGATCCGCGATCAGGTGGCGACGGTTGTTGGCCTACTCATCTATCTCTTCATCGTCGAGCCGATCCTGACCCGGGTGACCGCGTTGGAGAGCTGGACGAAGTACTTACCCGGTGCGGCGGAAGACGCTCTCACTCAGGTGACCCAAAGTAATCAACATCTTTTGGCGCCGACGCTGGGCGGAGTAGTGCTACTCGCGTACGGCGTAGTCTTCGCGGTCGCTGGCACCTTCCTGGCAGTTCGGCGTGACGTCACGTGACCATGGCAGGCCGCCAACAACTCGTGCGGCCGCATTATTCCCTTGATCGTCCGTGAGCCTGGACACACGATTGGGCGATGGCTAGTCTGACGTTCGTCCAGAGACTTTTGGAGTACGGACGCTGAGGGGTTTCGCGGGGCGAACGAAAGCACGGGGGTTTGTCCTTTGCCCGGGGGTCATCGTGGGCCAGCTCGGCGAGATGGGGTGGTGTCTGGCGTGTCCGCAGACTATGCAGCATCGCTGGAATCTGTCATCAGTAACGTTGTCGCCCCGCAGGCGGTGGAAACCGACCGCAGTGGTGAATTCCCGCGGAATTCCGTGGAAGCATTGGGGAAAGCGGGAATTCTCGGCCTGTTGAGTTCGGCTGATGTGGGCGGCGGGGGTGGAAGCCTCGCCGATGGCGCGGTCGTCATCGAAAAGCTCGCGTCGAACTGTGGTTCGACGGCGATGGTCGTGCTCATGCATTACGCCGCGACGGCGATTCTCGAGGCGCACGGTCGCGAGGAGATCAGGCGTGCCATCGCGGCCGGGGATCATCTCACCACACTGGCGTTCTCGGAATCCGGTTCACGCAGTCATTTCTGGGCTCCGATGAGCTCGGCGACGAGTGACGGTAACGGAAAAGTGGAACTCAACGCGAGTAAGAGCTGGGTGACCGCGGCGGGGCAGGCGGACAGCTATGTGTGGTCCAGCAGGCCGATCAGTGCCGAAGGGCCGATGACGTTGTGGTCGGTCCCGTCCGCCTCCGATGGCTTGACCGTGCGCGGAAAGTTCGACGGACTCGGCCTTCGTGGGAATGCCTCCAACCCCGTGGCGGGTGAATCGGTGGAGGTTTCCAAGGGTGCGATGCTCGGTGAAGACGGTGCGGGTCTGGATATCGCGCTGCAGACCGCGCTGCCGTACTTCCTCGTGCTCAACGCCGCGTTCTCGCTGGGGTTGATGCAGGCACAGATCGCCGAGGCCGGCGAGCACCTCAAGAACACACAGCTGGCTCACCTCGAGCAAACCCTGGCCGAACAGGAACATCACCGCACGCAGTACGCCCGTCTGCTGACCAAGGTCGACGAGGTCCGCGCGTTCCTGCAGGACACCTTGCAGGCTCTGGGTTCCGGCCGCGCCGACGCGACTCTGCGGGTCTTGCAGGTGAAGGCGGTCGCCGCCGAGGCGGCGAGCGAGGTCTCCGACGGTGTCATGCGGCTCTGCGGAGGCTCCGCCTTCCGGAAGGAACTCGGCGTCGAGCGCCGGTTCCGTGATTCGCTCGCCGCGCGCGTCATGGCACCGACCACCGAGGCCTTGCGCGACTTCGTCGGACGGGCCGCGCTCGGCCTGCCGCTGTTCTGAGGGGAAGTAAATGACACTGTTGATGGGCGCCGTCGCATACGACCCGAAGGTGGTCACCATCTGGGGCGGATTCCGGTCCTGGCTCCAGGCTCGTGGGCTGCCGTTCGACTTCGTCCTCTATTCGCACTACGAGCGGCAGGTCGAGGATCTCGTCGACGGAAAGATCCACGCGGCGTGGAACTCGCCGCTGGCGTGGCTTCGTACCGAGCGCCTCGCGAAGGCGAAGGGCCGCACCGTGAGCCCACTCGTCATGCGGGACACAGACCGCGACCTCACGTCGGTCTTTTTGGTTCGCAGCGATTCCCCGTACGAAAAGGTGTCCGACCTCAAGGGACAGTCAGTCGGTCTGGGCGCCATCGACTCGCCTCAAGCGACGCTGGTCCCGCGATCGTTCCTCCGCGAAGCCGGCTTGACTCCCGGTGAGGACGTCACCATCCGACGCTTCGACGTCGGCGTGGGCCTTCATGGTGACCACATCGGCGGCGAACGAGATGCCGCTCGCGCTCTGCTCGCCGGTGACATCGAAGCCGCGGCCATCATCGACGTGAACCATCTGCTGTTCAGCCGGGAAGGGACACTGCCTGCGGGCAGCACCCGGGTTCTCGCCCAAACTCCGACCTACGATCACTGCAACCTGAGCGTCATCGACTCGGCCCCGGCCGACTTGGTCAAGAAGTTCGGTGACCTTCTGCTGTCGATGTCTTACGCCGACCCGGAAGTGCGGCCACTGCTCGACCTCGAGGGCTTGAAGATGTGGTACGAGGGCCGCAGCAGCAACTACTCCCTGCTCGAAACCGCGGTGGAGGAGGAAAGCTTCTACGACGCCGGCGGCAGCGTAACTGCCGAGGAGTACACCCCATGACAGCAGCACCTGGAGTTCTCGACCTGGAGAATCTCGGCTTCGAACGCGGCGCTCACCTTCTGGTGCAGCAGGCTCTGAAGGAGATGCACCCGGGACAGGAACTCGGCGTCACCGGCGCGGATCCGGCCCTGACCGTGCACCTTGAAGCCTGGTGTAGGCAGAACGGTCACCGGGTCCGCCAGGCGGTCGACACGGACTTCGGTGTCCGGGCTTGGGTTGTTCGCGGGCGAGCGGATCTGGACAGGTGGGCCGGTGCCCAGCGCGCAGGCTCCCCGGGCATCGACGGGATCGTGGAGAATCCTCCGGCGGACTGGGGGCTCGCCGCCCGCGGTGCGCTGATCGAAAGCGGTGGGCCACAGACACCGTTCGACATCACCCATCGCGATCTCGTATGGGCGGAGATCGCGCCGGCGTTGTACGCCAACGCCGCGTCGGCGCAGTGGGATCCCAACACCGCGATCGACTGGAAGGCCGAGTTCACCCTGCAGCCGGAGATCGAGCAGGCGGTCGTCCAGGTGATGACCTACCTGATCGAGAACGAACAGGCCGCTCTCGTCATCCCGTCGAAGTTGCTGGCCCGGGTCCATCCGCACTTCCGTGAAGTGCTGCAGTTGCTGGCCGTCCAGGCCGCGGACGAGGCGAGACACATGGAGGTCTTCACCCGCAGAGCCCTGCTGCGCGGTGGTGAGATGGGCACGTCCTCGGTCAGCGGACGTGAGTCATTGTCGACGTTGCTCGAAGAGGCCGAGTTCTCGATGGCCTCGTTCCTGTTGTCGGTGCTGGGCGAGGGAAGCTTCCTCAACCTGCTGGAGTTCCTCGACAAGAACGCGCCCGATCCGGTCACCCGCCAGGTGACCAGAATGGCGCGCCGGGACGAGGCGAGGCACGTCGCGTTCGGCGTCGCGCACCTTCAGCATCAGGCGGAGCTGGATCCAGGTGTTCGGCACCGGATGCGTGCGGCGGTCGAGCGGCGTTACGAGTCTCTGGTCGATACCTCCGGCCTCAACCAGGATGTCTTCGACTCGCTGGTGATACTCGCGGCAGGTGACTGGACTCCCGCGGCGATCGCCAAGGGATACGACGCGGTCATGAAACTGCAGTCCGAAATGGACGATGGCAGGCAACGCCGCTTGGTCCATCTCGGCTTCCCATCGAGCGAGGCTGCGGACTTGTCCGCGTTGCACACCAAGAATTTCATGTAGTACGAGGCTCGGTGGAGGCCGTCGCGACTGCTCGGAGCAGTCGCGACGGCCTCGGCTCGCTGGAAAAGAGGGATACATGTACGACGTCATCGTCGTGGGTGGCGGCATCGCGGGGTTGAGCGCGGCTCAGGTGCTCGGCCGAGCGCACCGGAACACACTCGTGATCGCGGGAGGAGAGCCGCGGAACGCCCCCGCCGACGCCGTTCACGGGGTGGTGAGCCGCGACGGCACGCCGCCCGGGGACTTCGCCCGCGAGGCGAGGGCCGAGCTCGAGAAGTATTCGAGTGTGACCGTTCGCCGCGACAGCGCCGTCACCGTCGACGGGGGAGGCGGCGATTTCGTCGTCCAGCTGGGGAACGGCGAGATCGTCGGAGGGCGGCGCCTGATCCTGGCCACCGGGGTCACGGACGATCTCCCGGCGATCGAGGGCCTCTCCGAACGCTGGGGACGCTCGGTCTTGCACTGCCCGTACTGCCATGGTTGGGAGGTTTCAGGCGGTGCCTTGGCGGTCGTCGCGCTGTCGGTCCTGGACGCCTACATGGCTGCCCACCTGACACAGTGGAGCAAAGACGTCCTGTTCTGCGTGAACGGCGTCGAGCTGTACGAGTCCCAGTACGTCACACTCAACTCCGCCGGAGTCCGGGTTCACCCGGGCAAGGTCGTCCGGCTCGGTGGAGACGGTCCGGGCCTCGGAACCATCGAGTTCGAAGACGGGCAGATCGTCACCCGCGATGCGCTATTCGTCCAGGCACCCACTCGCCAGCGCAGCAATCTGCCCGCCGACCTCGGCTGTGATCTGCACGAAGACGGAACCGTCGTCGTGGACGAACTGGGGAAGACGTCCATCGACGGCGTCCACGCCGTCGGGGACATGGCGAGGAGGCAAACCCAGGAGCCGGGCCTCACTTTCGTGGCGACCGCGATGAGCGACGGCGTGCTGGCGGCGATCGCGGTCAACCGGGAGCTGTTCTTCACCTCACTCGAGTTCGGCTAGTTCGGCTAGTGGTGTTTCTGGCCGGTGGGTGCCGCGGGCCAGAATCGCCCGCAAGTGCCGGTACACCGACTCGATCTCCGGTACGTCGAAGCGGGCGGCGTTGTACATGAATTCGCCGGCGAGAGAACCGTCAGACGGCCGCCTATGCAGGTAGATGAACAGGTCGGCGGGAGGCATGTCCACCTCGCCCGAACGGTCAGGCCACCACGGCGCGACGTCGACCGGGCCAGCGAGACCGGGCAGCCGCACGGTTCCGGTCTGATCGTCGACCCACTCGAGCGCGATGCCCTGGGTGCCCATGTTGTTGACGGTGGCGAACTCGGAGATCGACGCCATCTCGGTCAACGGCAGTGTCTGGTGATCCCAGGCCTCGCGCATGCCATCACGGACTCGTCCTACGACCTCCGCGAACGAAGGGCTGCCCGCGAGGCTCGTCGGGAACATCATGCCGTGAACGAAACAGCCGACCACGTTCTCCAGCTCCGGCCGCGTCCGCCCGCCCACCGGCGCCGAAACGGTGATCACATCCTCCCGGACCCTGGCCCACACCATCGCCTGGACAGCGGCCACCAGTACGGCGAAAACCGTCGTCCGCTCGCGCCGAGCCAGGCCGGTGGCGGCGTCAAGGATTTCCGCCTCGAAGGCCACCGGGTGGACACGACCACGCATCTCGTTGAGCGGCACCGGAGGCTTGGAGCTCGGGAGCTGCATGGGTGGCGCATCAGCCATACGACGGCGCCAGTAGTCGGCGGTCGCTTGGAGACGTTCACCAGTGAGGTGAACGCGTTGCCATGCAGCGAAGTCGAGGTAGTCGACCGGCAGCGGTGGTAGCTCCGCCGGCAGACCGATCACCGCGCCACGGTAGAGCTCCAGCAGGTCACGATGCAGCAGCATCATCGACCAGCCGTCACACACCATGTGGTCCAGTCCTAGGTGCAGGACGAAATGCTCGTCCGTGATCTTCACGAGCGCCGCGCGGTGAAGCGGGCGATCCGCCAGCGGGTCGAACGTGGCCACTACGTCATCGCCGAGAATGCGCGCCACTTCACCCATGGCGGCATCCGCGGGAAGGCCGGTGAGGTCGTACTCGGCGACAGGCGTCGCGACTTCGTCCAGCACTCGCTGCACGATCTGTCCGTTCGCGCCATGTTCGAACGTGGAACGTAGCGCGGGGTGCCTGGTCGTCAGAGCGGATAAGGCCTGGCGTAACGCGGAGAGATCCAAGGAACCGTGGAACGACAGGGACATGCGCGGGACGTACTGGGTGTTTCCCGGCGTCATCGCGTTCAGAATCTGGATCATTTCCTGCGCGAAGGTCAGGGCGACGGGTTCGGCACGGTCGATGTGGGGCACCGGCGGAAGTCCATCGGCAGGCAGCTTCCGCTCGAGGTAGCCGGAGAGTTCGCCGACGGTGGGTTTGTCGAAGATCGTGCCGATCGGGACGTCGATGCCGTCGCGGTGCAGCGCGGAGGCGAGCCGCATGCTGGTCAGCGAGTCACCACCCAACTCGAAGAAGTTGTCCTCGAGTCCGACCTCGTCGACACCGAGGGTCGAGGCCCACACGGACGCCAGCCGGGCTTCCAGTTCGGTTCTCGGAGGGGTCGCCCGCATCGCGGCAGGCGAGGGTGGCCGGGTCAGCACAGGGAGGGCTGAGCGGTCAACCTTGCCGTTGGCACTGAGGGGAAGTTCCTCCAGCGGGACGAAGACCGCGGGAATGAGGTATTGCGGCAGGCGTTCGGCGAGGTGGTCGCGGAGTTCCTTGCCGGATACAGCTGTCGGCGTGACGACGTAGGCGACCAGGCGTTTGTCGGTCTGTCCTCGGGCGATGACCGTCACGGCGGCCACGCTGGGGTGTTCGAGCAGGGCCGCTTCGACTTCACCCGGTTCGACGCGGAATCCGTGGATCTTGACCTGGCCGTCCAGCCTTCCGAGGAAGCGGATGACTCCTTCGCGGTCATAGCGGCCGAGGTCACCTGTTCGGTAGATCCGTTCGCCGGTAAGCGGGCAGGAGACAAAGGCGGCTCTGGTGCGATCACCGTCCCGCCAGTACTCGCGGGCCAAACCTCGGCCTGCGATGCAGAGTTCGCCCGGCACTCCGGCGGGGACCGGCTCGAGCGCGGCGTTCAAAATCCGGAACCGTTGGTTGTCGAGCGGCGTGCCGTAGGGGATCGAATCCCACGTCGCGTCCATCTGGTCGATCGGATAGCTGATCGACCAGATCGACGCTTCGGTCGCCCCGCCCAGACTTACGACTGCGGCGTCGGGTGCCACTTTGCGGAATCGGCCGGGCAACGAGACGGGAATCCAATCCCCGCTCAGCAACGCGAGCCGGACCGAGCTGAAGTCTGGTGCCGCGTTCTGGGCGTGGTCGACCAGGACGTCCAGCACAGCGGGCACCGAGTTCCAGATGGTCACGCCATGATCGGTGATCCACTCCGACCAGCGGGCGGGCTCTCGTGCCGCCGACGGTTCCGGAAGCACGACTGCCGCACCCGCCGCGAGGGCGCCGAAAATATCGTAAACCGACAGATCGAACGTCAACGCGGAAAGGTTGAGGACCCGATCGCCGGTTTTCACCTGGTGCCGCTCGTTGATGTCGAGGATCGTGTTGGCGGCGGCTCGGTGTTCGATCGCGACGCCTTTCGGTACTCCTGTCGAGCCCGACGTGAAGATCACGTAGGCGAGATCGGAAGGCGCGCCGGTGTCGATCGACGCCGACGACCGGGTTTCGGCGGGGTGCGCGGGAACGGTCAAGGCCTGGATGTCCCCGAGGGCGCGGTTGTCGGGCTCCACGATGGCGACCTTGCATCCACCGCGGTCGAGCAGGTCGGCGCGGCGGGCCGCCGGCCACCGTGGATCGATCGGGAGATAGGCGCCGCCGGCGCGGAGCACCGCCACCACCGCAACCACCTGCCGCCACCCTCGGTCGAGGATGACACCGACCAGCTGATCCCGGGCGGCCCCGTGGTCGGCCAGCTGGTTCGCCAGGGCGGCCGAGTGCCGCTCGAGGTCGGCATAGGTCAAGGTCCGCTCGGCGTCGATCACGGCGACAGCCTGCGGGGTTGTGGCGGCCTGCCGGAGGAAGAGGTCGTCCAACCGTTGATCTGTCCGCTCGATCGTTGTCGCGTTCCAGGTTTCCTGCTGGGCGAGTTCTTCGTTGCTCAGCATCACCAGCTCCGAGGTGAGCTGTCGCGGATCACCGACCATGCCGGTGAGGATGGTGCGCAGATGGCTCGCGAGACGCAGCATCCACGGGCGGTCGAACCGGGACCGGTCATAGGTGATCCGGAAGCGGAGCTGCCGACCGCCCGTGATCACCACGGTCAGGGGATAGTTGGTGACACCACTGCTCAGCACCGTTCCGATGCTGATCGCACCGACCGTTTCCTCGGCCGTCGCGTCCGTGAGGTGGTTCTCGAAGGCGAGCACGGTCTCGAACAGCGGCACGCCGCGGGGTACGTCGGTGTATGCGTGGATGTCGAGGAGCGCGACATGTTCGTGCTCCATGGCTTCGAGCTGATCGCGCTGCAGGTGGTGCAGCCAGTCGTCGACCTGCTCGGCGGCGACGGTGGTCCTGAGCGGGGTAGTGGTGACGAACGGGCCGACCATCTCTTCGACCCGTGGCAGGCCGAGAGGGCGCCCGGCGCTCGTGACGCCGAAGACCACATCGTCGGCACCCGTGTAGCGGTGGAGCAAGACCGCCCAGGCGCCTTGTACCAAGGTGCTCGGCGTGAGTCTCTCGGAACGGCACAGCTCCTGCAGAGTCTGCGTTTCGTTGGATGACAGTGCGATCTGCACGGAGGAATGTCCGCCGGCGGGATCGGGTTCGAAGCCGTCCGGAAGCCGCAACGGCGTGGCGAAGCCCCGCATTCGCTCGCGCCAGAATTCCTTGCCGGCGGTCATGTCCTGACCTTTGAGCCAGGCCACATGGTCACGGAACGGTGGACGCGACGACGGCGTGGGCTTTTTCCCAGAGCACAAGTCGTTGTGCACGCCAATGAGCTCGCGCCGGAGTTCGCCGACGCTCCACCCATCGAGAATTCCGTGATGGCAAGTCCATACCAGCCAGTTTTCGGCCGGTCCGAGCTCGATCAGATCGAGGCGTACGAGCGGAGCGTACGCGAGGTCAAGGGCGGGGATGCTGTCGACGAACTCCTGCAAGCGGTCCGCTCGCTGTACGGTAGGGATTCGGCTCCAATCGTGCTGATGGAGGTCGGCCACAACGGTGCGATGTACCGCCTGGAGCGGGGTTTCCGTGGCTTCCCACACGAAGCTGGTGCGAAGCACGGCGTTGGCGTCGACGACTTGTTGCCAGGCTTCGGCGAGCAGCGGGGGATCGACCCGACCGGACAAGCTCCAAACGACCTGTTCCCGGTAGATCTCCTGGTCCGTGGCGCTGAGGGTGTGGAAGAGCATTCCTTGCTGCGGGAGGGTCAGCGGGTAAAGATCCTCGACATCAGCCATGGGGACGTCCTTTGCGGCGGTCCAGTACGGAAAGTACGTCTGCGAGGGCGGTGGGGGTCAGCCCCGCCAGCGGGAAGTCGTTGTCCGGAGGACCGTCGACGCCGGTGTCCGGCCGAGTCGCTTCGCCGTCGTGCCGCGTCCGAACGAGGACGGATGCGAAGCCGGCTACGGTGGGGTGGTCGAAGAGTTGCCGTTGCGATCCGGTGAGACCGTGCCGCCGGGTTTGGATGACGATCTGCAACGCCGTGATGGAGTCCCCTCCCAGGTCGAAGAAATCGTCGTGGACGCCGACGTGCCCGACGTTCAGTACGTCGGCCCAGACCGTCGTCAGCAATCGCTCCTCGGCAGTGCGCGGAGCGTCGTCGCTGTCCCTGTCTTCCGTCCGTGAGATCGGGGCAGGAAGTGCCCGGCGGTCTACCTTTCCATTGGGCGTAAGGGGAATGTCAGCGACGAACACGAAGGCCGACGGGATCATGGCACGGGGGAGCGTCGAACGCAGGAAGCGCCGTATGGCCGATGTCGAGGGCTTGTCGCCGGGCGCCCGGACGTAGCCGACGAGACGGTCGTCGCGCACTACGACGACGCTGTCCTCGATGCGGGGATGTTTCCGCAGTGCGGACTCGATCTCCGCCGGCTCGATCCTGGCACCGCGGAACTTCACCTGTTCGTCGCGGCGGCCCAGGAACTCCAGCTGGCCGTCAGGGCGGTACCGGACGTAATCGCCGGTCCGATACAGCCGAACCCCGGTGTGGGGGTGGTGGACGAAGACCTCCCGGGTGAGATCCGGCCGGTTTCGGTAGCCGTGCGCGAGTCCGAGCCCTTCCAAGCAGAGCTCGCCGATCGCGCCACGAGGTACGGGACTCAGCGCCGTGTCCATGACGTGTGCTCGTGTATTGGCCAGCGGCCTCCCGAGCGGCACGGCCTTGTCGCCCGGCTCGACACGATGAGCGAGTGACCAGATAGTCGTTTCGGTCGGTCCGTACAGGTTCCAGAGTCGGGTGGTTCTCCTCAGCAGTGCGTCGGCCAGATCCGGCGACATCTGTTCGCCGCCGCACCAGCCACGCAACCGGTGAGAGCCCATCCACCCGTCGGCGATCAGCATCCGCCAGGTCGTGGGCGTTGCCTGCAACAACGTGATCTCGTGGTCATGAAGAGCCTCGGCCAGCGCAGTGGCGTCTCGTGTCACGTGTGGCTCGGCGAGGACCACCCGCGCTCCGGCTACGAGGGGCAGGAACAGTTCGAGCGCCGCGATGTCGAACGCGACTGTCGTGATGGCCAGGAGTCGGTCGCTCGCGTCGATCCCCGGTTCGCAATGGAGGGACGACAACGCGTTCGAGAGTGCGCGGTGGCTGATCTCGACTGCCTTCGGGTGGCCGGTCGAACCGGACGTGTAGATGACATAAGCCGTGTCGTCCATGCTGCGTCGAGCCGCCGGCGCGGGAGGAGACTGCTGAGCCGGTACATCGATGTCGATGATGTGCCGCGTTGTCTGCAGGAGGTGGTGGGTGGTCGCGTCGGCGAGCACGGCGTCGGCGTTGGAATCCTCTAACTGGAGGGACAACCGGGTCGGCGGGTGGTCCGGGTCGAGCGGCAGATAGGCGCCGCCACAGCGGAGGACCGCCAGCAGCGCGAGGATGAGATCCGCTCGCCGGCGTAGACACGCACCGATGAGGGAGCCGGGGCCGAATCCGTATGCTCGGAGGGCGTCGGCGAGAGCGTGGACGCGGGCTTCCAGACGCCGGTACGTCATGTCTTCCTCGGAGGTCGTGACCGCGACGGCGTCGGGTGACGAAATCGCTTGGGCGGCGATCTGGAGGTCGACGGGGAGGTGACGTGGTTCGGTGCTGTGGCCTTCCAACGGTCGTTGGTCGTGTGAATCGAGCATCTTCAGCTCGCTGAGGCCGGTGTCGGGCCGATGGACGACTTCTCTGAGCAGAGCGGCCAGGTGGCGGCTGATCTGTGCCGCCTGGTCGCCAGTGACCCGGCTCGAGTCGAATTGCAGGACCAGCCGCGGCCGAGGATCGGTCTCGAGGAACAAGGTGAGTGGCCACTGCGTGCGGGTGGCCACTGAGGTGCGGACGATGTCGAGATCACCGGACCGCCAGCGGGTCCGGTTCGCCGGATGGTTGTCGGTGATGACCGCGGTGTCGAAGAGCGGGGCACCGTGGGACTGTCCTGTTCGGCTGTATGCGCTCGGCGACGCGTGCTCGTGGGACTGGCAACGCAGGCGTTGTTCTTGAAGGTCGGAAAGCCATGCGGCGGCGGAGCGAGACCGTGGGACGGTCGTCCGCAACGGAAGCGTCACGACGTAGCTGCCGACGGACTCGTCGATACCTGGGATCTCGGGCGGACGCCCGGCAGAGGTGATTCCGAAGACGACTTCCGCCGATCCAGTGTATCGCGACAGGAGCACCGCCCACGCGCCGTGCAGAATCGTCGTGATCGTCAGGCGGTGGGCCCTGGCCAGCCGTACCAGCTCCTCAATCGACGACTCGCCGATGTGGACCGCGAGCCGTTCGTGCGCACCGCCCGGTCCGTCGGCGACAAGCGGGAACCGGTGAGGTTGAGCACCATCAAGCGTTCTCGTCCAGAACGTGTTTTCGACTTCGTGGTCCCGTTGATCACGCCACGCGAGGTAGCGGCCCTGCGTCGGCGATGAACCGATCGCCCCTTCATGACCCAGCCGCCTGGCTTCGTAGAACTGCCAGAAGTCGCGTTCCGAGATCGCGAGCGACCAGCCGTCCAAGACGACGTGATGCATTCGCCACAGGATCTCGCTGCGCTCGTCGTCGAGACGAATCAGAAGCGCCTCGGCAAGTCCGTCCCCGTCGGTGTTCAGTGGTCGTGCCCGCCAAGCGATTCGTAACCGCTCGGCCTCGGCGGACTTCGCCCTGGGCTCGCTGAGACCGCGTAGATCGGCTAGTTGCCACGGAACGACCTGGGGCCGGGAAAGGTCGAACTGTGGCCGGCCGTCGTCGTCCCAGGTAATGGTTGCACCCAGCAACGGATGCTTCGCGTGCAGGTCGTTCCAGGCGGTGTGCAGGTCGTCGGTACTGACCGCGCCGTCTACTCGATAGCGGCTGTGAACAACGTAGGTTGTGGCGTCTGGATCAGCGAGACTCGCGGCGAGAAGGGCCGCTTGTGTATCGCTCAGCGGAAACACGGTCCGCTCGGTGACGACGAGGTGGTCGCTGTCGGTATTGGTGAGGAGCGCGGCCTGGTCGGCGAGCGTAGGGGCCCGGAAGAAATCTTCAGGGCTGAGGTGGTATCCCCGTGCAGCCAGGTGGTGGAGCGCGACTGTCGCGGAGAGGGAGGTGCCGCCCAGCTCGAGGAAGTTGTCGTCGATCCCGAAGTCGTCGAGGTCGAGTGCTTCACTCCATGCTCCGGCGACGGCGAGCTGATCGGCTGTCTCCGGTGGAGCACCCTGCGGGCGGCGCCCGGTTGGCATGTTCAGTCGCCCTCGGTCGACCTTGCCGTTGTCGTTGAGCGGCAGTTGCCTTTCCAGAACGAACAGGGAAGGGATCAGGTAGTCAGGAAGCTTCCGTTCGAGGATCTCGCGCCACATACGGACGAGCGGGCGCTCCAAAGCCTGCGGCCGGGGGAGATTGGTGAAGTCCTCCCATGCGGCTCGCTGTGAGAGCTCGTTTGGGGCCGGGGCGGGCGGACGTCCGGCCACCTGCGCTGTGTTCACTGCGGCGGTCAGCTCGGCGACGGTCATGCTGTCCTCGCCGGTCTCGACGAGGTCGAGCAAGGCTCGTTCGCGACCGAGTCGGACCTCGAAAGCCGCGGAGGTGTCGTTCAGCCCCAGGTGGTCGACGCTGTCGAGGCCGATGACGACGTCGTACCGGTACTTGTGCAGCTCGGCGGGACCGATCTCCTCGCGCGGTCGCACGTCGATTGAGCCGACACGGTCTGACAGTCGTCGCAACGCGGGGAAGAAGGCCGGATCAATGGCCAGTTCGTGCTCGGTGGCTGCACGGTCGTCGATCCGCTTCCGCAAGTCACGCAACGGTTCGGCACCCGACGCGTGACTGAGTTCGATGTCTGCGTAGAGGAGCCGGAGGAGGCCCCGGTGGCGGACGTCGCCGATGATGATCCGCCCGCCGGCCGCGGTGATCCGGATGACCTCGGCCAGGACGTCGACCAAGTAGCCGGCCGTCGGGAAGTACTGAACCACCGAATTGATCACCACGGTGTCAGCCGAGCCGCTCGGCAGCACGGCGAGTTCATGCGCGGCATGCCGGCTCAGGACTACCTCGGCCGGATGCTCGTCGAGCCACGCCCGGACCTGGGCGAGCGCGGCCGGAGTGGGATCGACGGCACGGTAGCTGTCCGCGTGCGCTGCCAGCCGCCGCACGAGAATGCCGGTGCCACAGCCGATCTCTAGCACTCGCCGCGGTGGTTCCTCTAACACGATCTTCGCGATCGTGTCGGCCCACGCCTCCATTTCGGGTACTGGGAACGGTTCGCCGGTATACGCGCTGTTCCATCCCGCGAATTCGGGATGTTCGACGGTGAAGTCCACCGCAGCGTAAGTCTGCTCGAAGGCGTGGCGCCACATCGAGGTCACTTGCTGCTCGCTCGACAGGGGAGCGGGTACGACGTGCGCCACGAGTGTGGGTTCGCCGATGTTGTTCCGGTGGACGACCGCGGCGGCCTCGCGGATCTGGGGGAGGTTGTTCAGGGCTGCTTCGACTTCGCCGAGTTCGATACGGAAGCCTCGGATCTTCACCTGGTGGTCTCGGCGGCCCAGGAAATCGATCACGCCGTCGTCGGAGCGCCGGCCGAGGTCCCCCGTGCGATAGAGCCTGCCGTACCGCGGGTGTTCGAGGAAGCTCGCCGCGGTGAGGTCCGGCGCTCGCCAGTAACCCCGCGCGAGGCCCGCCCCGCCGATGTAGAGCTCACCCGGGACCCCGGCGGGGAGAGGCTGGAGGTGTTCGTCGAGCACGTGGAACTGCTGGTTGGTCAGTGGTCTCCCATACGGGATGGAGGTCGAGGAGCGAGGCCCGTCGGCGATCGGGTGGAAGATCGACCAGATCGACGCTTCGGTCGCCCCGCCCAGGCTGACGACGTCCGCGCGCGGAGCCTCGGACGACGCGCGTCGAGGCAGCTCGACGGGGATACGATCGCCGCTGAGCAAGATGAGGCGAAGACCGCGAAGACCCGCATTCGGCTCAGCCACGACACCGAGTGCGGCCTGCAGGAGCGCCGGCACGGAGTTCCAGATGGTGACACCCGCCGAAGCGGCCCGCTCCAGCCAGTGTCGTGGATCTTTCGAGCCGTCCTCCGCGAGGCAGACAATCGTCGCGCCGGCCGCGAGCGTCCCGAAAATGTCGTAAACCGATAGGTCGAAGGACAGGGAGGACAATGCGAGTACTCGGTCCGCAGGGCCTACGGCGAATCGTTCGTTGATGTCGAGAATCGTGTTGACCGCTCCGGCATGGTCGATCATCACGCCCTTGGGGGATCCGGTGGAGCCGGAAGTGAAGATCACGTAGGCGAGGTCGTCCGCGGAGCGCGCCGGCAGCTTGCCCGAGGTGGCCGGCACGGCGTTCGCCGGGACCGGAACCGCTTCGGCCGGAAGGTCTTCGCCGCCGGTCGCGGCCTGTCCGGTCACGACGAGCCGGGATTCGCATCGCCGCAGGACGTCGGCCTGGCGATCGCGTGGCCAGGACGGATCGAGGGGTACGTAGGCCGCACCGGTGTACAAAACGGCCAGGGCCGCGGCCGCCTGCTGCCAACCTCTCGGAAGGAGAATCCCGACGACTTCTCCTGGGCCGGCACCCTGGCGGGCAAGTGTGCCGGCGAGGGCGCGGCTCCGATGGTCGAGGTCCTGATACGTCATGGACCCGCCTGGCCAAGTGACGGCGATGGCGTCCGGTTGCCGCCGAACCTGCTCCTCAACGAGTTCGTCGAGGCGGTTGCCTGATCTCGACCGTTGTTCAGTGTGGTTCCAGCGGTCGAGCTCGACCAGCTCCGGCCCGGTCAGTGTGGGGACTTCGCGCAAGGGCGCATGAGGGTCCCGCATCCCGCCGATCGTGATGGCGGAAATCCAGGCACCCAGGGAGCCGAGTCTCATACCGGGAGGCAAGGGGCCGGCAATCGTGAGCCAGGGTGTCCCCTGCCGATCGGCCTGACAGACGAGCAACCAATCGGGTGAAGGGTGCTCCTGTTTGTCCGGTCGGCTGTTCAAGGTGGAACGAATCTGTTCGTTCAGGCGGGACCAGGAGCCCGAAGCGGTCACTTCGATCGCCAGATCCCGTACCTCGCCGGTGCGGGACGTCCATCGCAGCGTGACTTGCTGGTCCGAGGTCACACGTGACAAGAGCAGTGCGGTCGCGGACAGCGCCGCGATGTCGACGGCGAACGGGATCCGGGGGAACTCGGCTCGCGCCGGTTCGGTGAGCTGGACGGTGACTGCCTGAGTGGTCATCTGTCTCCCCGGCCGGTATGTCCGCGCACGGCGAAGAAGACGGCCTACGAGTCCCCCGAGGACGGCGTTGACCCACCCAGCCGCCCTATCCACTGTTCCGTGGATGATTGCACATCTGGGTGGCGATATTAAAGCCCTCATCCCCGCGCATGGTGTTCTTGGCGGGAATAAGGGCTTTGACCTGCTGGAAGCCGAAGGGGGCCTCGGCTCAGGAAATCAGGCCGCGGACGCTGAGATCTGTCTCTGCTCGAGTCGCCACTCGATCATTCCGCCGTCAAGCCGACGGGCCGGGCGCCCCTTCGCTCGCAGGAGACGAACGGCGTCGTAGGACAGGACGCAGTACTCACCGCGGCAGTACGCCACGATCTCCATCTCGGCGGGGAGCTCGGCCAGTCGATCGGAAAGCTGATCCAGGGGAATGGACTGGGCGCCCTCGATGTGGCCTGCCGCGAACTCCGAGGGTGGGCGCACGTCGATCAGCAGGCAGCGCTTCGTCCGTACTCGTTCGAGTAGATCGTTGCGGCTGACCGCTTCGACGCCATCCTCGCCGAGGAAGTCGCGTGCCGCCCGGTCGGTTTCGGCCAGCTGCTTGGCAGCGACTTTCCGCACCGCGACGAAGGCTTCGAGAACCTCCTCGCCCGCGAGGCGGTAGAAGATCCGGGTGCCCTCCTTGCGGCTCGTGACCAGGCCGCCCTGTCTGAGGGTCTGCAGGTGGGCCGACGCGGTGGTGAGCTTGAGTGAGGCCGCCTGGGCCAGGGACTCCACCGTGCGCTCGCCCTGGGCGAGCACGTCGATGAGCTCAAGCCGCTTCGGGCTCGCCAGAGCCTTGCCGACTCGAGCGAACTGCTCGAAGACGGCATCCTTGGGGCGCGCGTTGCCGGTCATTCGTCCAGTTTCTCATGGAGTTCTCGTTCTGCCGACGGCGGCATGGGTCCGATCGGGTGATGTAGGCAACATTGCCGACATGTGGGAGACACTTCAGGTAAAAGGCGTACCGCTCGGTAGCCCAAGCCCTGGCAACGGATCTCGGATTCCAAGCCGAGAGTCGCGCTGGTCTTACGTGTCCTGCACCATGCCTGCTAGCGTCAGGACTGTCGAACAGTCCTCCATGTAGTAATGGAGCAACAATGAGCCTTCCTGTGCACCCCCCGGCGGTCAAGCTGACTTCGTTGTCTCGCGGAGCGGGATGTGCGTGCAAGCTGCCGTTGTCCAAACTCGAGGACATGTTCGCCTCTTTGGGGACGGACCTGGAACCCGCTGCCGGCGATCTGCTCGTCGGAGCCGTCGAGGGGGACGATGCCGCGGTCTATCGCCTCGATGACGAACGCGCCTTGATCCTCACCACGGACTTCTTCACGCCGATCGTCGACGACGCTCGCGAATGGGGCCGGATCGCCGCGGCCAACGCGCTCTCGGACGTCTACGCGATGGGCGGTACGCCGATCATCGCGGTCAACCTCACCGCCTGGCCGGGCGACGAACTGCCCATGGAGCTGCTCGCGGACGTCTTGCGCGGGGGAGCCGACGTGGCGAAGGAGGCCGGCTGCTTTGTGGTCGGCGGTCACACCATCGACGACCCGATCCCGAAGTACGGAATGGCCGTGGTCGGACTGGCGCATCCAGAGCGGCTTTTCCAGATCGACAAGCTCGCCGAGGGCGACACTCTCGTCCTGACGAAGGCCATCGGCACCGGAGTCATCTCCACCGCGATCAAGAACGACGGAGCGGAACCCGCGTGGGTCGACGGGGCGATCGCGTCCATGACGATGCTGAACGCGGCCGCGAGCAAGATCGCTCGACAGGCGGGGGCGGTCGCGGCGACCGATGTCACCGGCTTCAGCCTCGCCGGCCACCTCCACCGGATGGCCGCGGCGAGCGGGCTGGCCGCGGAGATCGACGCGTCATCGGTGCCCCTGCTGGACGGGGCTCGCGAAGCCATCGCCCGAGGCTATGTGCCCGGTGGTACGCGGGCGAACATGACACATCTTTCCGGAAGCGTGACGGTTGATCCGCAAGTGCCCGAGGACGTGGCCGTCCTGATGCACGACGCCCAGTCTTCGGGAGGTCTGCTGTTCGCCGTGCCCGCGGGTGGGGACGCCGGTTCGGCCGTCGCCGCACTGCGGGCGGATGGTCATCCCGCCGCGGTGGTCGGCAGGGTTGTTGGGGGAAGCGCTGGCCAGGTCACGGTGCTCACTGGGCCGTAGTCGGGGGCAGTGCCGAGCGTAGGGAGGAACTATGAGCGCAGTCTTGCCTGACGCGGCTGGGGCCGGCACGAGATACGAAATCCCGTCGTCCTATGCCGATCTGCCACGGTATGGGCCGGACGTGACGGCGACGGTGGCAGCGGAGCTCGAACGGCGGTGGGCGGGCGACCAGAGCTTCCTGGGCACGATGTGTCATTACGCCTTGGTCCCGACGGGAAAGCTCTTCCGGCCCACGTTGCTCGCGGAGTCGGCGCTGGCGGTCGGTGGTGAACTCGACTGGGTGCTCCCGGCGGCCGTGGGCGCCGAGTGCGGTCACGTGGCGAGCCTCGTCCACGACGACATCATCGATCACGATGACCTGCGTCGCGGTCGCGCGTCGGTGCAGCACAAGTTCGGTGTCGGTGACGCGATCGTCGCCGGCGACGCGTTGATCTTCGATCTGTTCGCTGGGCTCGCCGAATGCCGGGAGGCGGGGGTGCCCGCCGATCGGGTCGTCTCGGCCCTTGCCGCGGTCTCGCGAGCAGGTCTGGATCTGTGCCGCGGGCAATGCCTCGAATCGGAACTGTCGCGGGATCTCCGCTTCGACGCGGACGCCTATCTGATGGTCGCCAAGCTCAAGACCGCCGCGTACTTCCGCGGTGCCTGCGAGAGCGGTGCGATCATGGGAGGAGGCCAGCTCTCCGACATCGAGGCGCTCGCCGCCTACGGTGAGTACCTCGGGATGGCCTTCCAGATTCACGACGACCTCTTGTCCTACGTGTCCGACCCTGAGGCCACCGGTAAATCCGCCACCAGCGACCTGGAGAACGCGCGGATGACCTTGCCGGTGATCAAGGCGTATCAGGCGGCGGACGAGGCCGAGCGGCAGATCATCCGGGATTGCATGGCGAAAGCCCTGTCGCCGCTCGATGCGCTGGATCTGCTCAACGATCTCTTGAGGCGGACAGGTGCGCTGGCGACGACGGCGGCGATCGCCCGGGACTACGCGCAGAAGGCACGCTATGCGTTGGACTGCCTGCCTCCGTCGGCGAGCCGGGATCGACTCTGCTGGATCGCGGAGCTGGTGATCGCGCGCGATCACTGACTCCGATCGCTGAGGGACGCTGAAGCCGGGGTGTGCGTCGCACACCCCGGCTTTTGTTGTGTGCCAGACACTTTTATCTCCGTCGAAGCGCGTGATCGGGGTCGTGATCGACTCACCCGGATGGCACTTGACCTTGATCGGGCGCTGGGTACCCTCAATTTAGGGTACCCAGGTAATAATTACCTATATTCACGGTATGGTGTTGCTCAGGCGCACTGCAGGTGCCGGGCGGCGCTCGCCGACATCCATGTGTACTGGGAGGAACTCATCATGATCATGTCCGGCAACAGGCGGCTCGCGCGCGCGGCGGTCGCGCTCGCGGGCGCCGCCGCACTGGTCGTCCTTGCGCAGCCCGCCAACGCGGACGCGCCGTCGATCAGTGTCAGTCCGGCGAATGGTTTGTCCGACGGGCAGAGTGTCGCCGTCACCGGCGGCGGTTTCCCCGCGGGTTCGGGTATCGCGATCGTTCAGTGCAACGCGCCGAGTGATCCGGCGCAGCTCAGCTGCAACTACGCGGACTACGTCTCGACGACGGCCGATGGGGCGGGAGCGGTATCGGCGTCCATTGTGGTCCGTTCGACATTCGACGGAACCAACCCGGTCACCGGGCAGCCGGCCGGTCAGGTCGATTGTGCCGCCGGACCGTGCTCGATCGCCGCGGGCAGCCAGGCTGACCCCTCGGTCTTCGCGCCCCCGGCGTCGATCACCTTCGGCGGCTGATTGAGGAGTCGCCGGCGGGAGCCGGGACACCCCCACCGGGCTCCCGTCGGCGACTCGATCAGGTCCGTTCCTTCAGTATCGCTTCCGCTAGTGCGGCGGACTCGGCGGTCACGCCGTTGACGAGCGCCGAGTTGAGCATTCCCTGCCAGGGCAAGCCGATCCAGAACAGGCCGGAGACCGGCGACACACCATGGTCCTGCAACGGTGCCCCCGCATCGTCGAGCGCGCCGTCCACCTTGACCCATTCATAGGAGGGCCGGTAGCCGGTCGACCACAGCACGCTGGGGAAGTCGTCGCGGCCGCCGTCCGCGAACACCACGGTCGAGGCTTCGCAGTCGACAACGGAGTGCGGGATGTGCCGGACGACGCCGCGGTCAATTTTGCGCTTTAGGGTCCGCCCGATCACCGTGTCCGAATACGGGCGGACGTACCGGGAAATCGCCGCATCCTTGTCGGATCGGAGCATGCCCGTCAGATGCAGGATCCAAAAGATGCTCACGCCGAACAAAGAACGTGGTGAAAACCCGATCGGGCCGTTGCTGGCGATCGTGACCGTGTGCGTCGCGGACAGTTCGTCGGCGATCTGGGCGGCCGAGTTTCCGCCGCCCACAACGAGAACCTTGCCGTCGGGAACGTCAGATGGGCGACGGTAGGAATGCGAGTGACCTTGCCAGACTCCGGGGTCCAGTCGCGTGGCGCAGTCGGGTATGCGGGGGGTGTGGAACGCGCCTGCCGCGATGATCACCTGTCGTGCGGTGAAGTTGTCATCTTGTCCGGACACCAGGAATCCCTCGGCGACCTGTTCGACCTTCTGTACGGAGAAGTTGTGTCGTACCGGCAAGTCGAACTTGTCCCGATAGGTGAAGAGAAAGTCGGCGATGTCGTCCTTGCGCGGGTAGTACGGGGCTGACTTCGGCAGCTTCATGCCTGGCAGGAAGTCGAAGGGGCGAGGAGTGAACAGCTCCAAGGAGTCCCAGCGCTCGCGCCAGGAATCGCCGGTACGCCCGTGGGCGTCGACGATTAAGAAGTTCAAACCGGCCTCCCGGAGCCGGTAGCCGATGCCGAGACCGGCCTGCCCGCCGCCGATGACCAGGGCGTCGTACTCGGCCATGGAACCCCCACTCGCTGTATCGGAAGCGCTCACGGAACCTTATCCTGCCCACTCGTCCGATATTCCACAATTAGCGGGAATATTGTATCGTGAGCCGGGTCCTGGCCCATGCCGGATCGATGATGGGGGATCGAGTGACGCTCCTCGACGACGTGCACGAACCCGGTGATCTCGCTGATTTGACCTACGACGAGCTCGAGGTCTTGGCGAGCGAGATCAGGAAGGAACTCGTGTCCGCCGTCTCCCGGACCGGTGGCCACCTCGGCCCCAATCTCGGCTGCGTCGAGTTGACGATCGCGTTGCATCGGGTGTTCGAGTCTCCGGCGGACAGGCTGCTGTTCGACACCGGCCACCAGACCTATGTGCACAAGCTCCTGACCGGACGGCGTGAAGGGTTCGGCGGCCTCCGGCAGCGAGGAGGGCTCTCCGGCTATCCGAGTCGTTCGGAATCCGTACACGATGTCATCGAGAACTCCCACGCGTCCACCGCGCTGTCCTGGGCAGACGGAGTCGCGAAGGCGCTGCAGCTGGCCGGCCGTCAGGACCGCGCCGTCGTCGCGGTCGTCGGTGACGGGGCGCTGACCGGGGGCATGGCTTGGGAAGCCCTGAACAACATCGGCGCAGCCCGAGATCGGCCGGTCATCATCGTGGTCAACGACAACGGCAGGTCGTACGCGCCCACGACAGGAGGAATCGCCAATCACTTCGCGGGCTTGAGGATGTCACCTGGTTACGAAGGAGTCCTTGCCGCGATCAAGCGGACCTTGCCTCGAAACCGCCGTGTCGGTGCGCCGGCCTACGAGGTGCTGCGGCGGCTCAAACGCAGCCTGAAAGATCTGTTGACGCCGCAGGCGCTGTTTCAGGATCTCGGGTTGAAGTATCTCGGTCCGGTCGACGGACACGACCTCGCCGCGGTCGAAACGGCGTTGCGGAGAGCGCGAGGACTGCACGCGCCGGTCATCGTGCACTGTCTCACGCAGAAGGGGCGCGGCTACCTGCCGGCGGAGAACCATGCGGACGACTGCCTGCACGGGCCGGGGCCCTTCGATCCGGTCACTGGCAGGTCGATCCACCAGTCGAAGGAGACCTGGACTTCGGTCTTCGGTACCGAACTGGTCGAGATAGCCGGAGCCCGCGCCGATGTCGTAGCCATCACCGCGGCCATGTTGCGGCCGACCGGCCTCGGAACCTTCGCGAAGAGGTTCCCCGAGCGGATCTTCGACGTGGGGATCGCCGAACAGCATGCCGCGACCTCAGCGGCCGGTCTCGCCCTGGAGGGCTTCCATCCGGTCGTTGCGCTCTATGCGACGTTCCTCAACCGTGCGTTCGATCAAGTGCTCATGGATGTCGCACTGCACCGCGCTCCTGTGACGTTCGTTCTCGATCGCGCGGGCGTCACCGGTGACGATGGCCCCAGCCACAACGGGATGTGGGACCTGTCGATACTGCAGATCGTTCCAGGCCTGCGTGTCGCGGTGCCCCGTGATGGACAACGGCTGCGGGAACTCCTCGGTGAAGCCGTCGCCATCGACGAGGGGCCGACGGCGCTCCGCTATCCCAAGGGACCTGTTCCTGAAGAGATTCCCGCTCTCGGCAAGCTCGGTGACATGGACGTCGTCTTCCAAGGCGGTTCGGAGGACGCGCTTCTCGTCGGTGTCGGTCCCATGGTCGAACTGTGCCTCACCGCGGCGAAGAGCCTGCGGGCGAGAGGAATTGGCTGCACTGTGCTCGACCCACGCTGGGTCGCACCGCTCGACACCGCCCTCGTCGACGCTGCGCGGCGCCACCATGTGGTCGTGGTCGTCGAAGACAACTGTGTCGCGGGCGGGGTAGGCGATGGCGTGGCCCGGATGCTGCGGCACCACTCTGTCCACCGGCCGATGAGCACGCTCGGCATCGCCCGGAAATTCCTCGATCACGGCAAACGCGCCCAGGTCCTCAAGGAACTGGAGCTCACCGCGGATTGCGTCGAGTCCCGGGTCGCCCAGCTCGTCGCCGAACACGCTCCTCGGCCGGTCGAGACAGCTACAGGCCGTCGGCCGGCGTGACATCGATCGGCAAGATCACTGGGAGGATGTCCATGAGCACGACCGAAACAATCGAGTTCCCACGGCCGGTGACGTCGGAAGGACTGCCGGATCCGCTCCTTCTGGAACTGGTCCGCGACAACCCGCTCGTGCCGGTGACCGGTCCAGGCGGCATCAAAGCGTGGCTGGTCGCCAGTGACGAACTGGCCCGGGAGGTGTTGTCCGAACCGGACCGCTTCAGCAATATGATCGATCCTTCGTCGATCAACAGCCGGGCCAACATGGTCGTGATCGATCCGCCGGATCACACCCGTCTCCGCAAGCTCGCCGCTCAGGCTTTCACCCCCCGCCGTGTTCGGACACTGGTTCCGGACATCACGGGGCTCGTGACGTCCCTGCTCGACGAAATGGAGGAGAAGGGCCCGCCACTGGACCTGGTCGACGCGCTGGCGATGCCGTTGCCCACGAGGGTGATCTGTCGGCTTCTTGGCGTCCCGCAAGACGACCAGAAGCATCTTCGGTACTGGTCGCACATCTTCACAGCGATGACCGCGTACACCTCGGAAGAGATCGGCACCGCTGTCGATGCCATGTATGCCTACATGCATCAGCTGGTCGCCGACCGGCGGAAGAACTTGGGTGAGGACATCCTGTCCCACCTCATCCGAGCCCGGGACGGCGAGGACGCCCTGACCGAAGACGAACTGGTGGCGACCGTGGTGCTGCTGCTGGTCGCGGGCAACGAAACGACCTTGAAGTCGATCACGCGCGGGACGATGACTCTGCTGCACACCGGTCAATGGAATCGGCTGGTGGCGGGGGAAGTCACGCCGGGCCAGGTCGTCGACGAGGTCTTGCGGCACCAGACACCCATCGACACCGGGCTTTTCCGTTGGGCGAAGATCGACACCGAGCTCGCCGGGGCCTCGATCAAGAAGGGCGACCAGCTGTTCATCAGCCTGCACCTGGCGAACTTCGATCCCTCCGTCCGCACCGACGCCCACGTATTCGACCCGGGCCGGGAGTTCGTCCCGCACCTCGCCTTCGGGCACGGCACTCACTTCTGCCTCGGGTCACCGCTTGCCCGCGCGGAGCTGGTCGAAGCGTTCGGTCAGCTGGCTCGCCGGTTTCCCACGCTACGGCTCGACGCGCCCCTGTCGGAACTCGAATGGACGGTCGGGTCGATGCTCAACGCTCCGACACATGTGCCGATTTCGTGGTGACCGGCGCACGATCACCGCAATGACCTGCGCATGGCTGCGCTCAGGAAGTCGACGGCGATGGTGAGGACCACCATCGCCGTCAGCGTGCTGAGCGCGGCACCGTAGTCGAAACCGGCCAACTGCTGCTGCAGGACCAGCCCGAGCCCGCCCGCGCCGACGACGCCGACCACGACGGTTTCGCGGATGGTCACTTCCCAGCGGTAGAGTCCGTAGGCGATGAATCGGGGTGCGGCCGCCGGTACGACGGCGTAACAGAACACCTGCACCTCCGACGCGCCGTGAGCGCGCAGCGCGCGTAGGGGCCGGCCGTCGAGATTCTCGGCCGATTCGGCCATCAGCCTCCCCAGGATGCCGACGGTGTAGATCGCGAGCGCGAATGCGCCGGGCAGGACGCCGGGGAACAGGACGAACAGGAACAGCAGGGCCCAGATGGGCGGTGGGATCGCGCGCATCACCAGAAGGGCGAGCCGGGCAAGCAGCATCAGCGACACGCGAAGCGAGATCGCCAACGGATGCCCGGAACGGGCGCGGCCCAATTCGGACAAGCGTGCCGCGGGAAAAGCCAGCAGAGCGCCACCGCAGAAGGCGATGACTCCGGCCAGCACCGACATGATCACGGTGATCGACGCTTCGACCACCAGCTCGGAGAAGCCTCCCGACCCCAGCGTAGGCGGCCACGCCGCGGCGAACACGTCACCGGCCGCGTCCCATGCGCGCGGCGAGAGCGCGACAGCGAGATCCAGGCCGACCCACCAGATCGCGAAAACCGGAAGCGCGCAGCCGAGGAGGATCGAGCCGGTGAGTACCGGGTCACGGCCCGCGCGCGTGGGCCGTTGCCGACGGCGGCGGATGGTCGAGCTCCAGCGATCAGCGGCCCAGCTGATGGCGATGACCGCGTACAACAACGTCCAGATTTCGTCGTACTGCAGCGTCTGGAAGCTGAGGGTGATCTGGAATCCAAGGCCGCCCGCTCCCACAAGACCCAGGATCGTGGCGCTGCGGATGGCGCACTCGAACCGGTAGAAGCCGTAGGACAACAGCTCCGATGTCGCCGCCGGGAGCAGGCCGTACAACATCGCCGACGTTCTCGACGCGCCCTGAGCGAGCAAAGCCTCGTACGGTCGGCGCCCCGTCTCGTCGATCAGCTCGGAGAATACCTTCGCGGTGACCGCCCCGAAGGGGATACCGATCGCCAGCACCGGAACCAGGGGATCGACGCCGAGGATCGCGAGGAGAAGCAATCCCCAGATGACCTCGTGGATCCCGCGAGGCACCACGAGAAGCAGTCGGAAAGCCGTCCATCCGGCCGCGCGGCGGCGCCTCGTCGATCGGGCCCCTGAGGACCACCAGGCTTGCGAACACAGAACCCCACCGACCAGCCCGATGACGAGGCTGAGCCCCGTTCCCAGGACGGCATAGCTCAAGGTCGTGACAGTCGAGAGCAGCACGAGGGAGATGAACCCACCGTCCAGCCGTGGCCGGACGGCCGCGCCGAAGAAGTCGCCGACGAGGTTCATGCCGTCCGGTTTCACGACTTCGTCCTGGCCCGCGACGATCCAGACGAGCGATCCCAGGGCGAGCGTGGCCGTACCGGCAAGCCAGAGCTTCCCTGAAGCGCGATTCGCGGGGCGGTCGAGCAGCGGCGTAGCCGTCGGGGTAGAGGCTTGTCGTGTGGAGATGCTCATCGTCCACGTCCCGCGGCCTCCATGGAGTACAACGCGTCGAGCCGGTCTGTGGTCAGCGCGACCGGAGGTTCGTCGAACATCACCTGTCCGCCTCGGATGCCGATCACCCGCTCGAAACGGTCCAACGCCATGTCGACGTCGTGCAGGCTTACGACGAGGGTGGTCGACGAGCCCGCGCAGATGTCGAGCAAGAGCCGGATGATCTCCCGGCCCCTCGCGGGGTCGAGACTGGCCACCGGTTCGTCCGCGAGGATGGCGTCCGGGCGCTGGACGAGGATTCGTGCGATCGCGACACGTTGTTGTTCGCCGCCGGACAGTTCGGAGGTACGGGCCTTGACCTTGCTCTCGATCCCGACGCGCTGCAGCGCGTTACCTACCTCGGCCAGGTCTCGCGGCCGCACCAGCGACAGTGCCGACTTCCACAGCGGCCATGCTCCCAGTCGTCCGGCGTTGACGTTGTGGACGACCTTGAGCTCGCCGACCAGATCGAACTGCTGGTGAATGGTGCCGATACGGCGCTGTACGGCGCGCACGGCACGGGTACCCGCGGAGGTGTAGTCGCATCCGGCCGCCTTGACCGAGCCCGACGAGGCCGCGGTCGTGCCGTTGAGCACCGAGAGCAACGTGCTCTTGCCGGCACCGCTCGGGCCGATCACGGCGACGCGTTCACCCCGGGAGATCGTGAGGTTGACGTTCCTGAGGATCTCCGCGCCGCCGAGACATACCTGAAGGTCTGTTACCTCGAAGAACGGTCTATCTGCAGGCACGGGCGATCACCTGAGCAGACCGATACGCCGGGCCACCGACTCGATTTGCTCGTAGTTGCGCACATCGGTGGCGATGAACTGCTTTGCCTGGAACAAATCCAGGATCTGGCGCTGCTGTTCGTCGTCACCTTTCAGCGACAGGAGCGCATCGGTCACTTTTTTCGTGAAACCGGCGCCGAAGCGCTGGTCGAGGTCTGGTCTCGCCAGCCAGTGGTAGTCGTGGTAGGTCGGGGTGCGAAAGATCTCGCGAACCTTGGTGGTGTCGATCTTGCCGTTCTTGACCCGGTCGTCCCAGACCGCGGCGTTCAGCGCACCGATTTCGTAGGTGCCGGCTTCGACCAGCTTCGCGGTCGCGTCGTGTGAACTGGAGTAGCCGGGTTTGCCTTTGAGTTTGTCCAAGGAAACTCCGGCCTGATCCAGGAAGTATTCCGGCATGAGACGTCCCGAGGTCGAGGAGTCACTGCCGAAGGTGAGCGAATGACCCTGCAGGTTCCGCAATCCGGCGACGTCGCCGACGGGCGGCAGGTTCGCCGTGCTGGAGGCGACGAAGACGCTCCGGAACTGCGCGTCGATGTCTCGCTGCGCGACCGGCACGGCACCGGGAAGCTGATGTCGTGCTTGTACGCCCGTCAGTCCACCGAAGAACACCAATTGCAGGTCACCTAGCCGAAACGACGTCACCGACGCGGTGTAATCGGTCACCGGGACGTAGCGCACCTTGACGCCCAGCCGGGCTCCGAGATACTCCGACACAGTCCCGTAGAGGCGCTGCAGCTTCTGTGGATCCTGGTCCGGGATGGCGCTGATGCTCAGGACCTTGTCGCCGGCAGCGTTCCCCGGTGCGTTGGGATCGCCGGGTGCGGCACCGCATCCGGCCAAAGTCGCGATCAGGGCGGTCGTGGCCGCCCATAAGGTGAGCCTTCGCATGCACGGTCCTTCCTCGGCGGGACCGGGATGCTCAGTTCCCCCAGCAGACTGGCCCACGCATTCGATTCGGTCAGCGGATCCACGATGTGACTGCGCTCGCCGCAGGCCGCGGCCAGCCGGGTGTAGACGTCGTTCAGATCCAGTTCGGCGGCTCGCAGAAGCACGGAGAGGGCCTGCGCGTCGCCGACCGGGAAGTAACCTGGGTAGTCCTCGCCGAGCAGTCCGACGGAGCCCGCGATCGCTGTGGAAAGCACCGGTACGCCGGCGGCGAGGGCTTCGGTCACCACGTTCGCCCCGCCCTCGTGCCGCGAGGTGAGTATCAGCAGCCTGCTTCGGGCAAGTACTTTCAACGCCTCTGGCCGCGGGAGCGCGCCGAGCCAGTCGTAGCGCGCATTGCTCGACGCTTCGGCCTTGGCCGCGATCGCGAGTTCGTCGTCGAGTCCGGCGCCGACATGGGTGATCCAGATCCTCGATTCGGGTGGCAGGAGACGCGCCGCGTTCGCTGCCAGCAAGGGGTCCTTGACCGAGCGGAGATGGGCAAGAAAGGCGACCTCGAACACGGAGTCGTCGGCTGGTTCGGGGGCGATCGGAGGCATCGACTGGACGATCACTCTCGTCCGGTCACGATGAGTCGGGGGAACCTGGTCGAGCGCGCGTTGCTGGAGGACCACGATCCTGTCCGCGGCGGCGAGGACAGCGGGATCGACGCCGTTGGCGGTCAGGCTCGGGTAGAGGTCGGTTCCCGTCAAGGCGAGCACGACAGGCGCGTCTGGATGCGCGGAGCGGAACTTCAGGACCGAGTCTCCACTTTTCCCCGCGTGCAGGGCGATGAGGCCGGTGTACTGCCCAGTCGCGTAGTGGTCTGAGGTTTCCACCTCGTGGCCGAGATCAGCGAGGATCCGGCACCACCGGTCCGCGGTCACACCGTTGCCGAGGACCGCGCTCGGCGGCGCCGGGCTCACCAGCAGCATCACGTCAGCCGGCCGCGCAGGTCCGGAAGCCGGCGAACACGTCTCGCCGATCGGGCGTGAAGTAGTTCCGCATCATCGCCCGGACATAGCGGCCTCGGGTCGCCCAGGCGCCGCCTCGAAGTACCTTCCGGCTGCCGAAGAACTGCTCCGAGTTTTCGAAGTACGCGTCGCGCTCGAAGTTCGGGTAGGCCACGAAGTCGCTTGCGGTCCACTCCCATACATTGCCGATGAGCTGGCGGCAGCCGTCGGGAGAGTCGCCGGGAGCGCACGCGCCGACGTGCACAGGGCCGCCGGACCGCCAGTCGGTCGCGGCCTGCGTGGCTTCGGGCGGCGCCGCACCCCATGGGTAGTCGGACTTGGGAAAGGAACCTCCGGTGGCCGCGAATTCCCATTCGGCTTCAGTGGGAAGTCGGCGTCCGGCCCAACGTGCGTAGGCGTCGGCCTCCCACCACGAGACGTTGCTGGCCGGTAGATGCGGTTCGAGGTCCACCCAGGTGTCGAAGTGACGACGTTGCCAGCCCTCCTCGGCCCTGCGCCAGTAGGTGGGGTGCTCGGCCTTGGTCGATGCGAGCCAGGCTCCGCCGTCGGACCACAGCAGCGGGTTGCGGTAGCCGCCGTCGTCGACGAAGGCGGCGAACTCCTTTTGCGTCACCGTGGTCTTCGCCATCGAGAACGGCGCGACGTTGACCGGATGTGCCCATTTTTCGTTGTCGTAGGCGAAAGCGTCGGACATCTGGGCGCCGAGAACGAACCGGCCACCGCCGAAGCGGACGTCCCCGCTCCAGTTGTCGGCAGCATCGTAGGTAGCGCCGGCGTCGGTGAGTCCTGGCAGCTTCGGCATGGAAAGGCCGAGTGTTTGCCGGGTGTAGGTAAGCGCTTCGCTGTGCGTGTCGTGGTGATGGACCGTGTAGCGGGCGAAATGGCAAGCGACGTCGGTCGCGTCCTTCGCGGTGATCGCTTCGGCGACTCTCTCTGCGACAGTCCGGACGTAGGAAACCGTCTCTTCGCGGGTCGGCAGTTTGAGTCGCCAGCGCGTGTCGTGCGGGATGGCGCCGGAATCGTAGATCGAGTCGGCGAACGGCAGGATGGGATCGTGCCCGCACGCTCGCCGGAGCACGAAGATCTCCTGAAACCAGGCGATGTGCCCGATCTCCCAGATCAGCGGGTTCACCGTCGGCAGCAGTGGCCCGACCATCTGTTCGTCGGTGAGGTCTTCGACGATCTCCAACACACGCTGAGCGCCGTCGACGGCCCATTCCGCCACGGTCTCGGCGCTGATAGGTGCAGTCCCCACGATGCCCTCCCAGGTTGCTGAAAGCGATGTAAGCACACCCGTGCGCCGTTGTCAGGACCCATCCTCGAAAGTTTCATAGTTCTGTGGAATTTGATCGTTCGGTGTGGTTTGCTCGGAACGACGGAGACGGGTCTCGGTGGACGTCCGTCTGTGCAGCCTGCTGGGAAGAGCCGGGGACGGCGCCCGAGTCCGAAGGGCTGGGTGCCTGACATATGGGGGTTGTATGACTGTGGCCGGTAGCCGGAGCGGAGCCCGACCTAAGCGGACCATGAAGGAACACTTCTTGACCCACCTCGAAGTGGGCCGACCTGACCTCGTCTTCTATTCGGGTCTCGTGAGCGTGGCGGGTGCGGTCGTCGCTTCACCGACATGGTCGGTCTGGCAGTTGATCGGGGCATGGGCGGCAACGACCTGCGGCTGGTTCGCCGCTATGTACGGCGGCGACTACTTCGACCGGGAGCTGGACAAGATCACCAAGTCGCAGCGGCCTCTGCCGTCCGGCCGGATGAGCCCGCGCACCGCGCTCACCGGAATGATCGTCTGGGTGCTGCTCGGGATGGTCATCGCCGTTCTGCTCAATCCCGTCAACCTGGCGATGGTCGTTTTGGCGTTGTCTTTCGGAGTGGCCTACAGCAAGGTGCTCAAGGCGCGAGGCGCATGGGGCAATCTCGCCCGAGGTGCGATCACGGCGTGCGCGTTCGCTGTCGGTGTCTTTTCGACGAATCCTTCACCCGCACCGGCTTTGTTCGTCTTCGCGTTGATCTTCGCGCTTCATGACGCGGCGTCCAATGTGGTCGGTGCGATCTGCGACGCCGAGGGAGACCGGCAAGGGGGATACCGAACTTTCCCTGTGCGCCACGGCGAGAAGGTCTCGTTGCGCCTAATGGTGGTCCTGCACGTGCTGTGGATGGTGCTCGCGATCGGCTATCCCTTGGTCGTCCTGCCGGAGCTTTCCTACGGCGCTTACGCGCCCTTCATCGCGATCGCGGTCGTGATGACGTGGGTTTCGATCGTGATGCTCTATCGTGCGGGAACCCCGATCCCGCGAGTGGCCGGCCTCAAGTCCCATGAGGTACTCGTCATCGAGCGCCTGGTCCTCGCCTCGGCGGTCGTCGCCGCGGCGGGCGGCATCTGGCTCGGTCTCGGGCTGATGATCCCGTTCATCGGTGCCACCTTCCTGTCGTCCTTGTTCCTGATGCGGGGCAGTTACGAGCCGAGCCGCAGATGGCAGGCCAAGCGGTCCAATCCGAAACCCAGTGCGGTCTGAGGGAGTTGTGATGGGGGACAGCGGACTCTTCGAGCGGGTCGTCGCGTCGGCGGATCTGGCGACTGAGTGGCTTTTCGCACGACAGCGTTCCGACGGAGGCTGGACCGACCGGATGTCGTCATCGACGATCTCCACCGCGATCGGTCTCCTGGCACTGGGCCGGGCGGGCAGGGAGGCGCACCGCGACCAGATCACGCGAGGCTTGAAATGGCTGCGGGACAACCAGCGTGCTGACGGGGGTTGGAGCCTGGTCGACGCCGACCCGCCGAGCAGCGAGCACATCACCGCGTTCGCCGTCGCCGCGTTCAAGGTGCTGGACCCCGACGGTTCACGCGACGTGATCGAACGAGGCATGGCCTACATCGACCGACACGGTGGGGAAGCGCTCATCACCCCGGACCTGAGCGACGGCGGACCCAGGACCTGGCGGGAGATCGTCCCGATCGTCTGGGCGATGGAAGGTTTGCGCGACGTCACCATCCAGCCCTCCCAGCCGCTCGAAGTGATGCTCCTGCCGAGCAGTTTGCGTAATCGGGCGTCGATCGTCTTGCCCGGCGTACTCGGGCTGGGCATCGGACAGGCGCGGGTGCTTCCTCTGAGCCCGTTGAAGGCTTATGCCCACCGGCTGGCTGAACCCAAGGCACTGGACTGGCTTCGTGAGGTCATGGGTCCCAACGGCGGGATCGAAGAATGCGCGCTGATGTGCGCGTTGGTGTTCAGCGGCCTTCGCATCGCCGGGGAGGACGTCGGCGCCGACATCCAGCAGGGTTGCCTGGACTTCCTGCTATCGACCATCCGGCCGGACGGCTCATGGCCGATCGACCGCGACCTCGAGATCGCCGTGACCTCCTACGCCGTGCTGGCGCTCGCTGAAATGGTGGACGTCAGCAAGGACGAGCGTCTCCGTGGAACACGAGACTGGTTGCTGTCGACCCAGTGGAAGAAGCCGTTCACACCGTTGAAGATGGCGCCGGGCGGATGGTCCTGGGCCTCACCATCCGGATGGCCGGAGTCGGAAGACACGGCGGTCGTTTTGACCGCACTTGCGGAACTCGGGATGCGACGCGGCGACCAAGGCATTCAGCTGGGCCTGGACTGGCTCTTGGGCATGCAGAACCGCGACGGTTCATGGTCGGAGTGGGTCCGCAACTCGACCATGATCCACGACGGCCCCTGCCCGGGAGTGACGTCTCACGTCGTCATGGCGTTCGATCGTCACGGCGGCAGCGCCAAGGGACGCTCTCCGCTGGTGCGAGCGCTGAAGTACTTCGAGAAAACCCAGGCACCTGACGGATCGTTCTCTTCGTTGTGGTTCCGCGACTCGACGCATGGAACGGCGAAGGTGCTCGAAACCTACGCCGAACTCGGCATGGCGCAGCACCCCGTCGCGACCAGGGCGGCCGACTGGCTGCTCAGCCACCAGCGACCCGACGGTGCCTGGCCGGACAAAGTGATCGAGGGTCCGCCCGAAGGCGGCACCGCGGAAGAGACCGGCTGGGCGTTGTTCTCGCTGCTCATCAGCGGACGGCCTTTCGATGATCCCCAGGTGCTGCGTGCGGTGGAGTGGTTACTCGACCACCAGGACAAGAGCGGCACGTGGCGCCCGCAAGGCGTCGGGCTGTACTACGACACCTTGTACTACAGCGACGATCTCATCGCACACACCTACTCCTTGCGCGCGCTCGGGCGCTGGCTCAAATGCGCCCGGATCGCCGGAACGAAGGTATGAAACGTCATGCGTGCCGTGGTGATCACAACCGGAACGCAAGGTGATGTCGCGCCGTACACCGGAATCGGCGCACGACTGCAAGCGGAAGGTTGGAAGGTCACCTTCGCCACGCACAAGGTGTTCGGTGAACAGCTGGAATCATGCGGTTTCGACTTCAGCCCGATCCCCGGCGACCCTGCGGCTCTGGTGTCCTCACAGGCGTTTCAGAGCTGGGAAAGATCCGGGTACTCCCGTAGGTCGGCCCGTGATCAGGTAGGCCGGATCAAGGCGATCATCGGCGACGTCGGTGAACTGATGTACGAGGTGGCCGGCGGGCTGATCGACGCGGTCCCGGACGATACCGACGTACTCCTGTTGTCCGGCACGGCCGCTCCGCTCGCCTACCACTTCGCCGAAGCTCGGCGAATCCCCAGCATGGGGATCTATTGGGGGCCCACCGAGCCGACGGGGCAGTTCCCGCCGCCGATGGGTGGTGCCAGGTCGTACGGATGGTGGGGGAACAAGGCGGCTGGACACATTGGCCTCAGGATCACGAACAAGGCGTATGTGAAGGCGGTCGACCGCCTCCGCGCGCAGCTCGGCGTACCTGCGGCCGGGTATGCGGACACCCGACGTCGCCAAGCCAGGCGGGAATGGCCGGTCATGCACGGTTTCAGTCCCACGGTCTTCCCCCGCCCGCGAGACTGGCGACGCGGAATGGAGGTGGTCGGATACTGGTGGGCCCAGCGCGGCAAGCGATGGACGCCACCGGCCGCTTTGACCGACTTTCTCGCGGCCGGCCCCCCGCCGGTCTTCATCGGCTTCGGAAGCATGTCTCCCGGCGAGGTCGAGCGGCTGGCGGATCTCGCCACCGCCGCCCTCCGGAAGGCGCGCCTGCGCGGGGTGATCCAGGCGGGCTGGGCCCAGCTCGACGCGAGAAACGACGACGTCCTGACGATCGGGGCCGCGCCCCACGATTGGCTCTTCCCTCAGATGGCCGCGATCGTGCACCACGCCGGCGCGGGTACCACCGGCGCGGCGCTCCGTGCCGGGGTGCCCGCGGTGCCGGTACCCGTCACGATCGATCAGCCTTTCTGGGCTTCCCGGATCGTCGCGCTCGGTGTCGCGCCCAAGGCGATCCCGTTCTGCGCGCTCACCGCGGACGGCCTCGCCGACGCTTTGCGGCTCGCGGTCACCGATCCTGTCCACACGGCTGCCGCTCGCGCGGTGGCCGCCGCAGTGGAGCGAGAAGACGGCGCGGGCCGTGTCGCCAAGGCTGTGGCCAGACTCGCCGAGCGGGGGTTTTGATCATGAGTTCGGTCGCTCTTGGTATGCCAGCGCTTCCTCCTCCCGTCCTCTCCGAGCGTCGCAAGACCCGACAGCTGCAGGTCGGGCCGGTCGGCGTCGGCAGCGAGCACCCGATCTCGGTGCAGTCGATGACCACCACGCTCACCTCCGACGTCAACGCGACCCTGCAGCAGATCGCCGAGCTGACCGCTGCGGGCTGTGACATCGTCCGCGTCGCGTGCCCGTCGGCGGACGACGCCGAGGCGCTGCCCGCGATCGCGAAGAAGTCGCAGATCCCGGTGATCGCCGACATCCACTTCCAGCCGAAGTACGTCTTCGCCGCGATCGAGGCCGGCTGCGCGGCGGTCCGGGTGAATCCGGGCAACATCCGCAAGTTCGACGACCAGGTCAAGGAGATCGCGCGGGCCGCGAAGGATCACGGCACCCCGATCCGGATCGGCGTCAACGCGGGTTCGCTGGACAAGCGGATCATGGACAAGTACGGCAAGGCGACCCCGGAGGCGCTGGCCGAGTCGGCGTTGTGGGAGGCGTCGCTGTTCGCCGAGCACGACTTCTACGACGTGAAGATCTCCGTCAAGCACAACGACCCGGTGGTCATGGTGCGCGCGTACGAGATCCTGGCCGAGCAGTGCGACTACCCGCTGCACCTCGGTGTCACTGAGGCGGGCCCGGCGTTCCAGGGCACCATCAAGTCGGCCGTCGCGTTCGGCGCGCTGCTGCGCCAGGGCATCGGTGACACCATCCGCGTGTCGCTCTCGGCGCCGCCGGTGGAAGAGGTCAAGGTCGGGATCCAGATCCTGCAGTCGCTGAATCTCAAGGAGCGCAAGCTGGAGATCGTCTCCTGCCCCTCGTGCGGCCGCGCGCAGGTGGACGTCTACACGCTCGCCGAGCAGGTGACCGCCGGGCTCGAGGGCATGGAGGTCCCGCTGCGCGTGGCGGTCATGGGTTGCGTCGTCAACGGGCCCGGCGAGGCGCGCGAGGCCGACCTCGGCGTCGCTTCGGGCAACGGCAAGGGCCAGATCTTCGTGAAGGGCGAGGTCATCAAGACCGTGCCCGAGCACGCGATCGTCGAGACGCTGATCGAAGAGGCCATGCGCATCGCCGAACAGACTGGTGAAGACGGAGACGAGCGTGGCTGACTGGGTTCTCTCGGTCGACGAGAAGGCGTGCATCCACTCTGGACTGTGTATTGCTGCCGCGCCGCAACGATTCCGACAAGGTGCTACGGGCTCACAAGCCGTCACCGCGGAGATCACTGCCGATGACGTCGTCGCGGAGGCAGCGGAGGGGTGCCCGGTCGAAGCGATCCGAGTCCGAGACCTTCTCACTGGCGCGGTCATAGCGCCCGAAGGCATCGAAGAGTGAGCGAAGACCTTCAGCCCGATCGCCGGCGTAAGCGGAACTCGGCCGCCACCAAAGAAGCGATTCTCCAAGCGGCCATGAAGCTCTTCGTGGACCGCGGGTTCGACGCCGCCACCGTTCGCGACATCGCCGACCTCGCCGGGGTCAACCAAGCGCTGTTGTTCCGCTACTTCGGCTCCAAGGAAGAGCTGTTCGACGCCGCCGTCTCCCGGCGTGCACTGGCCCAGCTCGATGAGACACCACCGGACCGGCTGATCGAAGTCATCCTGCGCGAACTTCTGGCGGTCGGCCCGGGCGCCGGATCTGATCAGATCGTCAAAGCGATCCTGCTCTCCACCGGCCAGCCTGGGACGGTTTCGGCGGGCCGAAAGCAGGTCAGGGACGGATACACCGACGCGCTCGCAACACTCTCGGGCGCACCTGACGCGCGGCTGAGGGCAAGTCTTCTCTTGGCGTGGCTTCTCGGTATCGGCATCGCCCGTCACATCACCGAGGACCAGAACATCGTGGCGGCCGACTTCGGCGACATCTGCGCTGTGGTCACCGGAGTGGCGAAGAATCTGCTAGCCGCACCATCGCCTTCGCTTAGCGACGGCGATCGGATCTGAGCCGTCGAATGCCCGGGCGAGATGCAACCACAGGTTCTGGAAGATCTTGCCAGGCGCCCTGGCGGCCTTTTCACAGTTGCGGGTCGCCTCGGTAAGCGATGTTGCCGCGACGTCGATGTCTTCTGCTGTTGAGGCTCTCGATCTGTGATCGTCTTCGAGCTAACTGGCTAGCATTTCTTGATGACGGGCATCCTGATGCTCACCGGCCCGGACCGGGCGGAGCCAGCAGGCTGCTGATCGAGCGCGGCCAGTTTGGTGTGGGCTGCTTTGAGGCTGGCGGTGAGGCCGTCGATCTCTCCTCGCCATCCGTTGAGCTCGGCTTCGCGGATCCGGTCTCGGAGGTTGTTCGCGATCTCGACCAGACGGGCGCGTTGGCGGGGGTCGACGCGCAGGACCGGGCATCGGATACATGCGTGCTCGTGCTGGCAGGAGGAGCCGTAGGGGCGGCCGCAGGTGCCGAGTTCCAGCTTGCGTGCCTGGAAGTGCTGCTGGAATTCAGTCCATTCCTCGTCGGTTGGTTCGCGGTACTCGTCGGTCGGTCGGATCGCGCGACGCTGGGCGAGGAATGCCCGGTAGGTGCGGACCAGGTCCTCCTGGAAGACGGCGACGTAGGCCTGGGTGGTGTCCAGGGAGGCGTGTCCGAGCAGGCGTGCCGCGATGTGGACGGGGAGGCCGCTGGTGACGGCTTCGGTGGCGAAGAAGCGGCTTGTCTTCGCAGTCGTCGTGTGCGGTCGGGTTCGAGTGGTGTTTGGGCAGTGCCGTCCTCGACCGGGCGTTCGCAACAGTCTTGCTGTAGTCGTGTGGCGATTCGGCCGAGTCTGCGTGGTGTAGATCACGTGGCTTGTCGTCCTGTTCGGGGCGGTTGCGTGGCCAACGCGGGATCGATCAGCTCGAGCCAGGCGTCCTGATCGTCAGCCAGCGGATGCTGTAAAGGAAGTGGGTGGAAGTGGCAGGCGAACGTCATGCCGGTGTCGCTGCCGTTCCCCTCGACGCGGTGTATCCAGTCATCGGCTGTGTCGGTGGGGGCCAGAAGATGGAAGTAGGTGGTGCGGCGTGGTTGTCCGGTCTCGGGGTGGGGTTTGTCCTCGGTCGTCAACGCCCGGACGATCGTGACGCCGGTCAGCCCTGTTTCCTCGGTGACTTCTCGCAGCACTGCCGTCGGGAGGTCTTCGTTGGTGTTCACTCCTCCGGCTGGAACCTGTTGTCCTGCTTCGGGGACGTCGATGTGCTCGAAGATCAGAAGTTCGGGCTGTGGTCTCGGGCGGATGACGTAGGCGGCGACACGGATTCTCGGCGGGGCGGTGATCATGGGGATGCTCCTGTCTTCTGATCGTGGTCAGCTGCATGGACCGGCGATGCGGTTTCGAGTGCGCAGGTGACGAACGGGCTGGGTTGTGCCGAGCGTTGCTCGGAGGCGGGTGATCTCATCGTGCTGTGCAGCGAGACGGGACAGGGCTTGGGCTTTGAAGTCGACAAGTTCCTCGATGGTGCTGGTTGTCTCAGCAAGGCGCTGCTTCAGGCCGCGGCGCCGGCCGGGTACTGGTCGCCGCCGCGGCCGCCCGGGCGCCACGCTACGACTGGACGACGCTTCCCATCGGGCAGGACCCGATTTCGGTCGCGTTCTGGGCACGCGTCGGAGCCATCGGACCACCCAGCCCGCACCCCTGCACACACCAGACCGAACAAGGAGTCGTCCCCGACGAATCGCGCTGGACGAAGTGGTGGTGATCTGTCTGTTAGCCGACGTCCGGGGTCGGGGTGTGGTGGTGTGGGATGCCGCTGTCGGCGAAGGCGTTCTCTGGCAAGCCTTCGCGTAAAAGTCGCATGTCGTCGAGGTGTTGGTCGAACAGGACGGTGACAGTTCCGCGGCGGGCCTCGAATTCAGCCAGGTAATCCGGGGTGAAGGCGATCCCGAGGTAGGCGCGGCCCGCGTCCCCCCAGGTCGGGTCCTCGACGGTGCCGTCCGGATGAGCGCACCAGGCGTGAGCGGCCACGACACCGGAGTCGGCAAGCGCGAACCCTTCCACGTAGCTCAGCCCGTGGCGCCGGCTGTGACTGGTCGCATTGGTGAAGCACCTGCGTTGCAGGCCAAGCCGACGCCCGGGCGGGAGCGCTGCCGGGGTGAACCAGCGGCCGACAGCGGTCACCAAGGCTTCCGTGCACGGGTACCTGAGATGATCGTGCGAAGGAAGAAGATCGATGACGTAGCCAGTTCAACAGTTCCTGCTTGGAGTCTGCAAGCACGTCGACATCTTCTCGTGTCCTCTTAGCAGCTCCTCAAGCACCTCGATTCGAGACGCCCTACGGAGGCGAAGGTCAAGTTACGCCAGAGATCCGGCGTCTCCAATATATCTAACGGTGCGTTAACGTCAGACTGGCGAAACGGCGTAGGTGCTCGACCAGCCTGGTGTCAGCGGAATTGGCACTGGCCAGTTCATTTACCGTGCTCGCGTTGTCGCAGGCTCTGCTGCCTCGACGGTGCGTTCAACATGCCTATGACCTGCGTTGGATGTTAACGCGGGTTGTACGTGGCGATGAAGTGCGCTGTGGAGCTGGTCAGTGGCCCGGCGGGGTGATGCGGGTCGGTGAACAGTGCGAGGGGCGTGAATCCGGCGATGGTGGCGTAGAGCTCGAGTTCGCGGGGGAAGAGGACGCGGCGTTCGAGCAGGTCGTGTTCAGTGGTGCCGTTGTTGAGCTGCCAGGTGCGGTGGACGGTGGAGATCTGTGTACGGGCGTCCCAGTTGTGCTCGGTGGTGACGTCGGCGTGTATTCCTGCCGCGTCGATCCGGCTCCGCCTCGGCGTGGCCGTGGTGTTGGGTGCGATTTGGGTCACGATGATCAACAGGGTGCCGGGGTGTGCGTGGGCCGCGAAGGTGGTGAACGCTGCCTGGATGTCGTCGTTGTGGTGCAGGTAGGCGAGGGTGTTTCCGAGGCACGTGATGGTGTCGAAGGTGGTGCCCATCCGCACCGTGCGCAGATCTCCGACATGGAGGTCCAGATCGGAATACAGCTGTCGTGCGTAGTGAATGAGCGCTGGTTGGAGGTCGACGCCGACGCAGCGGTGGGTGGTCGCGAGCTGGGCGAGGTCGCGGGCGGTGCCGCAGCCGAGGTCGAGGACAGTGCCGTTGGCTGCGGTGCCGTGCTGGTGGATGAGGTGCTGGCAGGTCGCGGCGGCGGCGCTGCCGCGGGTGAGGGCGTCGTAGAGGTCGGGGCGCCGGTAGGCGATGTTGTGGGCGGCCAGGTTCATGCGGCCGGGGCGCTGGTTGGAGCCTGCAGGGATCGGAGGCCGACTTCGAGGACGAGGGTGTCGCACAGCACGGACGGCACGGTAGCGCTCTGGCGGGCGTGCTGCACAGTGCGGTGGAGCGCGTCGGGGCCGATGAAGCCGTGGTCTGCAAGGAGCATTCCGTCGGCCAGTAGGCGCTCGGCCAACTGGAGTCCGTTGTGCCGCAGGCCGTGTTGCATCAGGTCCCGGAAGTGCTCGGTTCGCCGCGGGTGGGTGACTAGGGCTGGCAGGCCGGCACGGGTGAGGAAGTCGCGGTAGAGCTTCTTGTGCCGGCGGAGGTCGAGGGGGAGTTGCTCGGCGAACCGGATCAGGGGCGGGTGGGTGAGCGGGGCGACGGGCCAGATTCCTGACCTGAGGTAGGCGGGGTGGTGGATGGCGAAGCTCATCAGGGTCGGTGTCGGCAGCACGGCGGAGGGAGCGAGGTTGTCGTCGATAGCCGCGACGGCTTCACGGGCGCGTGGCCCGAGCCATGGGACTTCTGTTAGGGGTTGGGGCGGTAGTTGAGGTAACTCGTCGACGCGGGGCGCCATGATCTCGTCGCCGCCGTTGCCGGTCAGCATGATCTCCACGCCGCTGCGGGAAGCTCTGTCGGCGAGGGCTTCGAACGCCTCGCGGTAGAACTCGCCTCGCGGATCGTGCGCGCCGCCGCTGGCGCGGATGCCGTGCCCACAGAACGGCGCGTGGTCGTGCGCCCGCAGGATGTCGTCGACCGCGTCGACCTGTCGGGCGATCGCCACGCGGCGGCGGTGCTGCTCGGCGCCGAGGGCACCGTTGACGATGAGGCCGAAGGATCGTAGCGGAGTCGAGGTGGCCGTACGGGCGGCGACCGCGACGGTGCCGGAGTCCAAGCCGCCGGATAGCTCGAGGCCCCACGCCGCGCTGCGGTCCTGCCAAGGGTGTAGCGCGTCGGTGAGCAGATGGGCGAGTGCGGCTGTCGTGTCAACACCGGGGCGTAGGGCGCGGGCTCGTGTGACGTGTTTGGCTGGGGGTGGGTATGCGATGTTCAGGCCTGCTGCGGTGAACGTCGCGGTCGCTCGTTCGGTCAGCATCGTGACGTCGGTGAACAGGGTGTCGCTGCTGTAGCGGTGCCGCCTGGTCAGTGCACGGGTCACGGCGCGATCGAGAAGGCTGGACCGTCGTGCGAGATGGCGAATCGTGGGAAGGTCCCAGGTGCCATGCAGGACGTCTCCGTCGACGGCTAGGTAGAGCGGCGCAGTTCCGCCGATGCCAGAGGTGAGAGTGATCCGTCCTGGTTGTATGCCGAGCAGCAGGGCGTCACCCCGCTCGGCACCCACCATGCCATCAGCGCTCGGCTTGTGGGTCGTTACCTCCGGCAGAACCAGCTGGGTTGCGGCGTCACGGACGAGGATCGTGGTGCCCCCCGGGCGGTTGTCGATGTCATGACGCAGTGCCGGGTGAACGACCGGTTGTATCCAGCTGTCACCGCGGCGCCATCGGTCAGTGTCCCAGCGCCAGGCCGGGTCGGCGCCGGCGTTCAGTGCCAGGCGAAACGAGAGCATGGGTACTGCCCCTTTCACGGTGCGGCTCGGGCAGTACCTGCCGCCCGAGCCGCAGTGAGGTGTGGTGATCGGCTAGCTGGCGCAGTGGTCGCCCTTGTCGCATCCGTCGGCGTCGCCGGGCATCTTCGGGGCGTAGAGCGCCTCCACCGAGGGCACACCGAGCACCAGTTCTCCGGTGAACATCACGTCAACGTCCATCGCGTTTCTCCCTTGTCGGTTCGTTTGCTCAGAGCTCCCGCGGCGGTCCAGAGTCCGGACGGGGCAGCTCGGGCTACAACGAACTCAGTCAACGCTGCGCCGGGTCGCGGCAGCCAGAGCAGGAACCCGGCATCGGCAAGGCATTAATCAGGCATAGGGGCTCTGACCTGCGTAAATGTCTCTGTGGGGGGGTGGTAGTCCGAACGGGTGCAGCTCAGTGAAGGGTGATCAGCCTCGGTGGACTGGTGGCTATCGTGATCGGTGACCAGTGGGGCGGTGGTGATGATGGGCGACCGAAGGCTCGCTTTCGTCGCGCGGCGAACAGCGATGGGCTACACGCAGGAAACCTTCGCGGCCGAGCTGGAGGTCGAGTCCTCCACCGTGAGCCGATGGGAACGAGGTGAGGTGACTCCGAGCCCAGTCCACAGGCCTCGGATGGCGAAGGCTCTCGGCGTGACCTTGCACGAACTCGGTACGTTGCTAGAGCAGGCGGCGGCGCCAGAGCCGCGCCCCGCGACCGCAGCCGTAGTCCAACCCGATCTTGCGGAGGCCGACGACATGAACCGTCGCGACCTGTTGCGCTTGTTCAGCGCGACAGGGGCGCTGCTGGCGCTGCCGGCGGCCGTAGATGCCGACCGGGCTGCTGCGGCAGCAGGCAGCGGTGCTCTCGACATGGAGGGTGCGGACGAATTCGCCGCGTTCGCAGGGCAGCTGTGGCGGCTATACGGCATGGCGTCGAACAAGCTGCAAGTACTGCCGCTCGTGCGCACTCAGCTCGACGTGCTCACCGACGCCCTCCGTCAGTCGCAGACACCGGCGACCCGGCGACGGCTCTGTCAGCTGGCCGCCGACCTATTCCAGCTGGCGGGCGAGATCTATTTCGATGGTGATCGCTACACCGACGCGGCGCACTGCTACACCCTGGCCGCGGCCGCGAGCAAGGAAGCCGGAGCGCCGGACTTGTGGGCCTGCGCGCTGACCCGGCACGCGTTCATCGCCGTCTACGAACACCAGTACACCGAGGCCGTACCGCTGCTCGACTTGGCCGCAACTCTCGCGTCACGGGGCGACACCGATCTCTCGACCCAGCACTGGGTCGCCGCCGTCCAAGCGGAAACCTTCGCGGGCCTCGGCGATCTCGATGCCTGTCAACGTGCGCTCGAGACCGCGGCAGAAGTCCAGCACCTGACAGGACCGGTCCACAATGGCGGATGGCTCCGCTTCGACGGCTCACGCCTGGCCGAGGAGCGCGGCACCTGCTTCGTGACACTCGGTCGGCTAGGCCTGGCCGAAGCGGCCCTGACTGATGCGCTCAACGCACCTCTCACCGCCCGGCGGAAAGCCGGCGTCTTGACCGACCTGGCCATGATCGGCGTCCACCGTGCCGATCCCGAGCAGGTCGTCACTTACGCCGACGAAGTCTTAGCCACCGCTCGGAAGACCGGCTCTGGAGTGGTCGCTCGTAAACTGCGCGACCTCCAGCCACACCTTGTCCCCATGCTCGCCGACAAGAACATTCAGCGACTCGATGCCGAGATCGCCGACCTGGTAAGCGGCCACGCCGCCTAGTGGAGGAAACCCATGCCCAACGACCGTGGCCGAGTGTTCCGCGAAGCCTGGATCGCCGGAGTCAGCAAGCACTACCCCGGCGAACCGAAACCCGGCTACATCACGCCCTGGGACGAGACACCGGACTGGGAACGCGACGCCGCCGCAGCCGTCTACGACCAGGTCCTCGCCTTCATCACCACCACCAACGGCGCGACGGCCAAACTCACGCCAGAGCAGAAAGGCCGCTTCGTCGCCCTGTGCTGGATCGGCCAGATCTTCAAACACTTCCCCGACCCGAAACCGTCCTACGTCGCCGACTGGGACGCTCTGCCCGAGTGGCAGCAGGCCACCGACATCGACATCTTCGAACGCATCGAACAGGACGTCTGAACTCCGCCCAGCGTGTACTGACGTCGTGCCGCTCATGGTCGAGATCAAGGGGCGGTGGAACTGGAGGCGCGATCTGCCAAGGTGCCATCTGGCAAGAGATCGAGGCGACCCCACAACATCCTGTCCGCAGTCGTCTCCTGACGGTCGCTACTGCGGATCGTGTCACGGTGGTCGGCTACAGCCTGCGCGAGGGTCCGTAGCGCCGTCCGGATCTCGTCGAACCCGTGGCTCTGCTTGAGGAGGCGGACCCGGTCCTCCAGCTCGGCCCGGCGTTCACGCGCGCGGTTCGCGAAGTGAACCGTTCGTGACTTCCAGTTCTCGTACTCGGCTGCCGCTTGCCGATACTCCTTGCGGGTGCCCTCGAAGGCGCGCAGATCGGCCTTGCGCTTGAGGAAGGAAACCTCGACCTGTTTGATCAGCAAGCCGAGCGCGCGGTAAGTCTGCCGGAGTCGCTCGTCCTGAGTGGTCATCGCTCGCCAGCGTGCTGCGTCCGGATGGTTGATTTCCTGGCCGACCGCGATGACAGCAGCGTGCTCATCGTCGGTGGTGTAGGGGAGTCTCATGTCCCGGCCGCCGTCCCAGTGGCGCAACGGCTCAGCACGACCGGTTGAGCATCGGCCAAACGTCGCTCGGCATCTGCTTGCGTTCGAGAGAGCCATTCTCGTGTCTCTCGCCGGCCGAGTGACAGATCCGCGAGCTGTTCCAAGTGTCGCTCGTAGGAGGCGACGTCGTGTTCGTTCTCGAAGAAGAGGCTGGCGGTGGGTAGCTGGTGGTGCACGACCGAGGGATGGTCCTCGTGCCGGTACAGGGTGAACCCGGTACCGAGTTCGGCCACTGGCGCATCGGCGGGAACAAGGCGGATGTGACACCGGGGAAGCGAAGACAGCAGAATCAGGTGCACCAGCTGTTCGCATGCGGTGACCGGATTCTCGAGTGTGGAGAGGAGGGCTGACTCGGGAACATAAAAGATGAAAGGACCGGGTTTGTGTGTGGCTGAAGGGTTTCTGGTGAGGCGTGCTTGCGCTGCGGCGTCAAGCGCGGGACCCTGCGAATGGCCATGCTTGCCGAGGGCGGTGTGAACATACGGCTCGATTTGCAGATGGCGGGGGATGTCCACTGCGTCATAGGTTGAGTAAGACGTGCTTTCCGCGTCAAGCAGGGTGATGGCGGGCAGTGTGTCGGGAACCCCTGCCGGGTGCGGCCTGACCTGGTAGCCGTTGTCGGGGTCGCGATCGAGCGCCACCAGGCGATCGAACTCCTCGGTGGTCGCTTTCGCTCGTGCGAGGAAGAGTGCAACTCTGCCGTCTTGGAGTTTTCGAGTCCCGTTCTCCAAGTGTGAAATCGCAGGCTCACCCCCAATTCAGCATGGAGGCCATGTGGGTGGCGAGATAGCCTGCGCGTTTGCGGATTCGGCGAAGTTCGGAGCCCAGCTCTCGTTGCTTGATGGTGGAAACATTCTTTGTCATGGGGTGATGGTTCCCTTTGCTATGTGCAATACTGGGCGAGGTGGATCGTGGGCCTTCGGTGCAGGGTCAATCGCGAAGGTTGTGATCCAGCTGTGCGAGCCGTGCTTTCATCCAGAGTCGGGTCTCCTCGCGGCTGAGCGCGAAACCGGTGATGAGTTTCTCGTAACTCTCGTAGAAGCTGACTTCGGTCTCGTGTTCAAGGAATAAGCTGACGGTAGGGAGTTGGTGATGCAGCACGGGGCGATATTCGTCGTGCCGGAAGAAGGTGAACCCGGTACGAATGTCCGTCAGGGGTGCGTCTGCTAGGACGAGATGGATGCGGAAATGTGGCAGCGAGGACACGGTGACCAGATGTGTCAGCTGTTGCCGCATGACTACGGGATTTTCGGTGTTGTCGCGGAGCGCTGCCTCGGAGATGTAGAAGGTGAACGAGCCTGGCGGCTGCAGTGAGGATGGGTGGCGTGAGAGCCGAGTCATCACCGCTGCGCCGAGTGTGTGCTTGTCGTGCCCGTGCTGGCTAAGGACATCGCGAATGTAGGGTTCGATCTGGAGGCGACGTGGTACCTCCACGGGCTCGTAGCTCGTAATGAAGGTACTTTCACGGTCGAGCATGGCGACGATGGGAAGATCGTCGGGGAAGCCTGCGGGGTGAGGCCTGACCTGATAGCCGTCATCTGCGCGGCGATCCAAAGCCACGAGCTCCTCGAGTTCGGTGGGCGTTGCGTTGGTTCGTGCCAGATAGAGCGCGACTTTTCCATCTTCAACCTTGCTGAGACCGTTCTCCAAGCGTGAGATGGTGGACGCGTTGCAATCCAGTAATTCCCCCAACGTCCCTCCGTCGATCCCAGTCCGCTTGCGGATTCGCTGGAGCTCGATACCCAGCTCTCTCCTCTTCGCGGTGGATAAAGAATTGATGTTTTTTCTGCTCATGCTCGCAGTTCCTCATGATATTTCTCGGGGCGTCGCTGGGCTCGGTGAGGGCTTCGTCGTGTACGGCGCCCGCTCTAGCGGAGTTTCGCCAGTGACGCCGAATCACGGCTATGGCTCATTCGAGGGTCTCGCGCATGAGGCGGGGCCTGTCGAAGCGTTGGTAGAAGAGTTCCAGGTAGAACAGGTCGTCGGACTCGACGTACAGCGGGCCTTGCTCGTCCAGGTTGAGGCCCCACACGACCACGTCGGTCTGGGCGGAGTCGGCGAACCAGGCGGCCGCGGCCGTGAACACCTCGGCGTAGTCGCGGCCACTGATCGTCTCGAGCAGGACGGTGTTGTCGGCGGGTTGATGGGACATGGATTCTGTTCCTTTCGGGGTGTAAGTGGTGGCACGGAGCTTTGGAGTTCTCGGATGAACGAGGAGCCGTGGGGGCTATGGCTGGGATGATGGCGGGTAGCAGGCGCCGCACCAGGTGACTGTCCGCTCGCCCGTGGGGAACGGTGGGCCGCAGAGCTTCCCGCAGTGGCTCACGCTCACGGTGATCCGGCCGTAGCGCAGCCGACGCAGATAGCGAGGCGGGACACGGTGCAGGACAACGCGGCGGAAGAACCAGTACTCCACCAGCTCCGGCCAGACCCCGTCGAGAGGTCCGCGCATCACCTGGCCGGCCACGCCGCTCACCAGACCGGTTCATTGGGATCCAGGGCCTGGTGCCGGTCGTGAGGCCGCCCGATCGCCCTACTCACGTGGCCACTCCAGGACCGCGTCGACGACCGAGTCCGCAGAGCCGCCCGCGGCCAGCTGGGCGCGACCTCGTGGTCCCTTGTCCACGTGGTCTCCGGAGTAGCGGTGAGCGAAGGCCTGCTTGCCAGGAAGCAGGAACAGGACGTCCGTGTAGTTCCTGCCGACCCGCACGTACCACGCGGCGGCGAGTGGATCCGCCGCGCCGGGGTATAGCGGATGGAACCCGCTGGCAGTGGCGCGATCACACGAGAGGCACTCTTCGACGCTCCGCGGGCGCTCCCATTGAGGCGACGGGTCCGGGTTCATTCGGCCTCGTTCGTATCGGCGGCCACGGGATTCCCGGTCCTCGGCACAGGTATGTCGCTCCGGGTTGTGGTGGTGCCACAGTGGCGCCGCACCAGGCGGGCAAGAGCGCAGCGTCGTCGATGGCCAGCCCGTCCACGTCGCGGTGGGGTCCTTCTTTCGCGCTCGTACAGGTCTCGGACATCGAGAGGAATCGCGGTCGTGGCCTCCTGAGCCCGGGGACGTTTGAGCGCCCGGCCACACTCTCGGCAGGCCCGTCCCGAGGGCCAGTCATCGATCTGAGGAAGGATCACGGCACCGCAAAGCGCGGTCATCCCGACGTTCGGTCTGCCCGCAGCCCGCTTATCCTTGGCCACTTGGTGCTCGACCTTCGTGATGGCGCATGTCACTGAGCACGTGTCAGGCGTAGCGGAAGGCCGAAGTTTTTCGAGCATGATGGGAATCCTGTGATGGTATGGGCGAGAACGGGTTGTGAATCGGGTGGTGTAAGGCGACGGTCAGCGCTCCAGCCGCACTCGGGACCGGGTGGAATCCGGAGGGTCGGTGGTCCAGGCGAAGGCTCGCAACTGCAAAGCTGCCGGCTGGACAAAGCGACGCGACGCCATACAGCCTGGCGCCACGGCGACGGAACACGCGCGGTCCCATGAAACCGTTGCCCCCAATGCGGAGCCCTGCTGTCCCCTGGGTGAGGAAGAGCGAGGAGTCGTCGCAAGGAATCCTTGGTCCTGCCGCCGAACGACCAGCAAATCGGTTCAGGCGCGAACGGGTCGGCACCCTTCGTGAGGGAGTTCGGTAGGCTTCGGCGGAGATGTGCCTAGTGACGACCAATACGTCCGCATGATCCGGCCACCGGTAGACGAAGACCTCACCGAATGGTGCAGAATCAGGGCCTACCCTCCACCCTTCCCAGTCGGGGGCAAACAGGTTTCCCTGGCATAGGTCGCAGGGCATGGATAACCGGGGGAATTCTTTCGTTGGCACCGGAACATCACCTGCCGATAGGGCGGATACCGTTGGCGTGACTGCCGATGAAGGTGCGCTAGCAGGATCCGTGCGCAACCCGCACAAGCCCTGACGGACTCGCGACATCAACGCCAAGCTGGGGCTTGTGACGGTCGGCAGCGGAAAGGACGTGGAGAATCGGATGCTGTCTGGCAAAGGCGTAAACCTCTCGGGGCGCGGGTCGACGCGTACCGGCAACGCGCGGCCTCGGGATGCGCGCTCAACCGGATCGAGGCAGTCGGTAGTCACAGACATCAGCTCCTTGGGGACGTGATGTCACGACATTGGTATGGCCACGTGGCGCAGACCAGGGCGCGAACCACGCAATAACCACGCACGAACCTTGCACGCAGGCAGCTGACCTGCGGTAATGTATTGTTGTAACGATGTGTGGCGACAGGAAAGTGATGGCGACGAAGTCTTCCGCTTTGGCACGTGCCCGTTCGGCTGCTGGGTACACGCAGGAAACGTTCGCGTTCGCACTGGGCGTCGACGTCAGCACGGTCGGCCGTTGGGAGATCGGTGCAAGTGCGCCGATTCCGACCACGCGACCTAAGGTGGCCAAGCTTCTACGCCTGTCCCTCGCGGAGCTCGACCGACTGCTTCGTACGGTCAAGATTCAGTCAAGCCATCGGGTCACGAAATCAGCGTCGACCGATCCTGGTTTTGGTTCGCCTCGAAGCCAGCTTTCGCTGCTGGATGACCTGCGGCGATCGATCATCGGTCGGTCCGCGCTCGCCGGGGATTCGTCTGATCAGAGGCAGCTCATGCAAGCCGTCAATCGGGCGCACAGGCTTTATCAACATGCCGACTATGAGGCGGCCGCGAAGATGCTTCCGCAAGTGATAGACCGGCTCAATGGACAGTTGCCCAGCGCTTCAGTGGCTATGCAGAAGGCTTATGGCTACGTTGCTGCTGCAAAGCTGGCGACGAAACTCGGTAGTGGCAGTTTGGCGTGGCTAGCCGCGGATCGTGCAAACCTGGCAGCGTTGGACGCCGGGAGTGCCGAGGTTACCGGAATTGCCCGTTACCAAGTCGCGTGTGCACTGTTGCTGAATGGGCACCTTGGTGATGCTGAAGAAGTCGTCGAAGAAGCCATCGAAGACCTGCGGTTAGCGAAGGGCGGCGACGATGTGCGAGTGAAAATCTCCGTACAAGGCGCACTCTCGTTGCTGGCTGCGGTCATGGCTGCCCGGAGCGGTGCCAGTCAGAACGCGCGTAAATGGCTGCGGCAAGCGAGCGAGTTCGCTGCTGACTTGGGCTGCGAGGGGAATTTCCTGTGGACGGGATTCGGACCTACCAACGTCGCGATCCACGAGTTGTCCGTCACTGTGCAACTTGGCGATGCGCGGCGGTCTTATGAACTTGGTTCTTTTCTGGACACGGACCGACTTCCGGATGTGCTAGTCGGGCGCCGATCGCAGGTTCATCTGGATCTGGGGCGAGCGGCGATGAGTGCCGCGGATGACGGTCTGGCGGTACTCCCCGGGCAGGCCACGTTTGTCCCCACGGGAGATCGAGGTGCTGCGGGCATGGTTCGCCGCCTCCTCCAAAGAACTCGTCGCCGCGAAACTCCACATCACCGTCAAGACCGTCGACACGCATATCGCCCGGGTGCGCGTGAAGTACTCGAACGTCGGACGCGAAGCCCGCACCAAGAGCCAGCTCGTCACCCGGGCACTCGACGACGGCGTCATCACGCTAGCCGAGCTCAACGAGGCTTCGATGTAGGGCGTTCACCGGACATCCCGGGGCCCGCGGGCGGTCTAGCGTCGACGGAGCAGGGGGCGTCGCGGGCATTCGGCGTCGAGGGGACCGGATGCCCGCGGCACCGCGCCGAGGAAGACGCCCGAGGGAGTTCGATGAGTCAGCCCGGTCCGCCAGGGGCCTATCCCGTGCCGCCACCGGGGTGGCAGTACCACCGGCAGCCGCCTCGCAAGAAGAAGACCGGGCTGCTGATCGTGCTGCTGGCACTGGGCACGGTCATGGTGCTGGGGCTGGCTTTCGGCGGGTACTGGATCTTCGTCAGGGAGGGCGACTCCGACGCGCCACCGCCCGTGGACGCTTCACAGGACGTGGCGAAGGCGCCGATCGGTTGTGCCGTCTTCGACAAGAGCGAGGTGGCCCGCTACATCCCCGGCCGGACGGATTTCGAGGCAGGATCGGCCAATTCGTCCTCGGACTCCTTGGAACAGGGGCAGTGCGCCTGGAACAACACCGACACCTTCATCAAGGACAAGGTCCGGGCGGCGCACGTGATCGTCACCAGCTACGTCTACCGCGCCACACGCACGAAGTCCGGGGTGGACGCCGCGAAGGAACACCTGAAACGCCGGGTCCGGAACGGGGTCTCGGTGAACGTGAAGGACGCCGACGAGGCTTTGCTCGTCGAGCACGGGAAACGCGGCCACTCGGTGGCGGTGACCGCCCGGTACCGCAACATCGTGTACCACGTCGACTACACCAACCAGACCGACGGAGCGCCCGTCAAGGACGGGGTGACCGCGCTGGCCACCGCCGCCATCGGCAAGGTGGCGCCGAAGTACTGAGCTCGTGTGGTGCGTTCGACCGGCAGTGCGCGGACGCGTCCGCGGATATCTTGTGGCCGATACCCCGGCACATCCTGAGGAGCACCATGACGACCACCCGGCGCGCTTTCGCGGTTCTTGCCACCGCGGGCCTGGTCATCTCGGTCCTCGGCGCGGGCTCCGCCTCCGCCGCGACCAAGGGCAAGATCATCATCTACAACACCTGCGGCAGCGCGGTCTCCACCACGATCCACCGCACCGACGGCTCGATGATCGCGGGCACCGGCGCGGCCCCGGCGGGCAGCTACTTCGGCTACCCGGTCTACCCCGGCACCTACCAGGTCCGCGTGCCCGCCGGTAACCGGAACGTGCGGGTCCTCGACCTCGGAAGCAAGGCGCACGCGGTCGTCGTCAAGGCCTGCTGATCTCCTTTCAGGCGTTCGCGCGGTGCAGGCGTTCGGTCACCTGCGCACGGACGGCGTCATGCGAACCCGGGGGAGTGCCGTGCAGCGTTTCCCAGCGGACGTCATGGGCCGCCGGCCACAGGCTCGCCGCCCACGCGACCTCCTGCTCCTCCGTGGTGAACCGGCGGCCCCGGATGTCCTGATAGGTGGCCAAGAACGCCTCGGAGCTTTCGATCGGCGGCAGCAGGGCGGGCCCGGTCTTGGGAAAGACCGCGCTCGCCGCTCCCGCCAGCGCCGCCTCCGGCTGCCACGCCATGCTGTCCCAGTCGTGCACGGCCCAGATATGGCCGTCCCGCCAGCGGAGGTTCTGCGCTTCGAAGTCGGCGTGACCGAGTACGCGGGGCAGGTCCGCGGCGAGCAGTCGTTCGCGGAGCCGCCCGGCCGTCTCGACGACGTACGCGGGCACGGCGTGCTGATCCCGCCGGTCGAGGTCCTCGATGGACGGCCACAACCCGGGATCCGTGTGGTCCCAGCGGATCCAGCGGGGATTCGGCAGTGGCGGCGAGACGGCCACGCCGGCCAGCCCGTCCATCAGCCGCGCGAACACCGCCGCGTAGCGGGCGGCGACGTCCGGTGAGTCACCGCGCAGCAATTCACCGCCGGGCCTGGATTCCTCGGCGTGCACGGCCAGCGCCCCCACGCCCGTCGCGGGTGTGATCGGCCGGGCGCACGGGAATCCCCGGTCGGCCAGCAGGGCCTGCGCGGCGACACACGACGCGGCGCGGCCGTCGTCTTCCCGCGCCTTCACCACGACGTCGCGCCCGGTGGCCAGGCGCAGCCCGAACACCGCCGATATCGACCGCGCCTCGAACAGCACGGCGACCGGCTCGGCTCCCAGGTGTTCCACGCACCACCCGGACAGCCAGTCCGGCCTACGGGCGACATTCACGGTCGTACTCGTCGAAGGCCTCCGCCGCGTCGCCGTCCAAGATCATCGACAGCGCATAGGAAATGGTCCAGATCCACTCCTCGAGGCGCGCCGCGTCCTCGTCGCCGATCAGGCCGTTCCCGCGGAGCATGCCGTCGGGCGCGACGCCCCAGGCCCGCGCGAAGTGACAGATTCCGACCACGGCGGAAACGACTTCACGCGGCACCGAGTCGGCCTGCAGCTGTTCGGTGAGGGCCCGCAACGCGGCCATCACCTCATGGTAGTTCTCTTCGCGTAAGCCACTGAAGGGTCGCAAAGACCCGAGAAACCCCTTCTGCCACCGCGGATCGTCCACATCCGCGTGCGCGCCGGAGTGGAACAGGAGGGCTTCGCGGGCTTCGGCCGGAGTCACGAGAGGACCGTAGCGCGAGATCTCGCACGTCGCTCAGCCCGCCAGCGCCGCGCCGAGGGTGCGGGCTGCGCGGGCGACGGTGTCGGTCATCGTGACGGGGGTCCGGGGCACCGTGAGCACGGTCGCGATCGAACCGATCGTCCGGCCGGTCGGCAGCCGGACGGACGCTTCGACGGCGACGAGCTCGTGTTCGGCCTGCCAGGTGGGGCAGAACCGGCCGGTGCGCTGGGGCACGGTCGATCCTGGCCGGAGCAGGACGCCGTCTTCGGGCCGGGTGAGGCTGGCGGCGGCGATCAGGATGCGGCCGTCGCAGGGGACGGCGAGTACCGAACTGGCCCGGGTGGCCGCGGCCAGGCGCCGGAGTTCGCCGCGCGCGAGTTCCAGCAGGCGCGGATACGGTTGCCACGATTGGCCGAGCCGGAATGCCTGCGCACCGACGCGATAGCGGTTTTCGCTGCGCTGGACAACCTCCAGTGCGGTCAATTGCTCGAGCAATCGATATGCCGTCGATTTCGGTATCGAACAGGAATTGGCCAGCTGGGTCAATCCTGCTTCACCTTGATGTCGTACCAAGGCATCCAATAGGGTGAAGGCGCCTTCGAGGACGCTTCTGGGTCTTCTCTTGGTCTCCATTGAAATCCCCTCGCGCGGTCCGTTGGACGGAATCCTTGCTGACAAGGTCACGCCGCCGGTGTCAGGCTGGAACTGCCCCGGTCCGTATCTTCGGTCAAAAAGCGCGGGCTGGGAAGAGTGCGTCCACCGAACGGAAAGAGGTTCCGGCAAAATGCGAAGATCCATTCGGCTGGGTACGGCGTTGGCGGGTCTGCTCGCGGGCCTGCTGGCGATACCGGCGGCCGCGAGCGCGGACGACATCGGTATCGCCGCCTCGCCGCCGTCTCAGAAGACAGCCGCGGATTTCGACGGCGACGGCTTCGCCGACAAGGCGGTTTGGCGTCCTGGCAACGGTTTCTGGTACGTGATCCGCAGCAGCAACGGCAGTGTCGTGACCCAGCAGTGGGGTGTCTCCGGCGACGTGCCGGTGGCCGCGGACTACGACGGCGATCGTCGGGCCGACTTCGCCGTGTGGCGGCCGAGCAACGGTATTTGGTACGTCATCCAGAGCAGCACCGGCGCGGTGGTGACCCAGCAGTGGGGCGTGTCCGGCGACGTTCCGCTGACCGGCGATTTCAACGGTGACGGCCGTTCCGATTTCGCGGTGTGGCGGCCGAGTAATGGCACGTGGTACGTGCTCGGTATCGCCACGGTGCAATGGGGTGTCGCCGGTGACGTTCCGGTCGCCGGTGATTTCAATGCCGACGGGCGCGCCGACTTCACGGTTTGGCGGCCGAGCGACGGCGTCTGGTACGTGCGGGGAATCGCGACGCAGCAATGGGGCGTCTCGGGCGATATTCCGGTCGCCGGTGATTTCAATGCCGACGGACGTGCCGATTTCGCCGTCTGGCGGCCGGGCAACGGTGTCTGGTACGTGCTCGGGATCGCGACCCAGCAATGGGGTGTGGCCGGTGACGTGCCCATGGCGGGCAATTTCGGCGGCGATCCGCGAGCGGACTTCGTGGTGTGGCGGCCGTCGAACGGGACCTGGTACGGCCTCGGCCTGTTCACCACCCAGTGGGGGACGGCAGGCGACATCCCGGTCTGAGTCGTGAACGGGAACCTCCGTCTTCCGCGTGCGGAGGACGGAGGTGTCCGGATGTGGATCAACAGCAGCCCCTTGACCAGCCAGTAGTGACACTTTAGGTGAAAGTGCCACACAGTGGGTGCGAGTTCGGCTAACGTCCTGCCGTGGCTCCGACCGGAGCGGAGAACGAGCAGGGAAGGTGCGCAAATGCGGCGATTTCTGGTCTTCGTGGCCTGCCTGGGGGCCGCGCTCACGGCGTCGGGCTGCGGAACCGACGACCGGGCCCCGGCCCCGGTGCCGAGCGGCTCGGCGGCCGCCGGGCAGCCACCCACGTCCGCGACACCGGAGGCGAAGACCGCCGACCCGCCCCGGTCGTTCGACAAGAGCGCGCCCGTCGGGCTCCCAGCGGGCGCGGTCCGGTCCAACGCGGCGGGCCACGTCACCTCGCTGTTCATGACGCTGCGCGATCGCACCGGCTACATCGTCACCCCCACCGCGTTGAACGTGGTGGATGTGCTGACGGGACAACAGAAATGGACCGTCCCGTTCGAGCGCACGCCCGGTGACCCGTACAACCAGAGCGGGCCGTTCGTCAACACCACGGGGCCGCGTCCGCCCGCGGTCGGCGACAAGCTCGTCGTCGCCGCGGTCCCGGTCGTCATCCCGGAAAAGGGCACCACGCCCGGCTACGTCGCGCTGTCGGTGATCGCGGCGGATCGGGAGAAGGGCACCAAGGTCTGGCAGTCCGAGACCAAGGTCTCCGACGACCAGTACGCCGACGCGAGCAACGCCGTCACCGAGGTCGTCGCCGTCACGGACAAGGCCGTCATCGCCCGCTACGGCCGCTCGGACGACCACGTCACGGTCGCGCTCGACCCCGCGAGCGGGAAAACCCTGTGGGAGCGCAAGGATTACGAGGCCGGCAGCGTGCACGGCGACGTCGTCGTCGGCGCCGACTTCAACGTCGCCGAGAACTCCTCGATGGTCCAGGCGACCGCGCTCGACCTGGCCACCGGCGGGCAGAAATGGACCGGCGCCGCGCGATCGTCCGCGGTCGTCCCGGTCCGCGCGGATCCGGCCCTGGTCGTGCTCACCAGGACCGACTACGGCAGCGGTGATTCGTCGCTCCTGTTCCTCGACCCGGCCACCGGCGCGGAAAAGAGCAAGGTCGACGGCGAGGACCAGTTCGGCCCCAGCTCGTACGGAACCTGCCGCCACGACGAACGATCGGTGCTCGTCTGCGACGCGGGCGGCGTGCTCACCGGCTACGACGCCGCCACCGCGGCCCCGCTCTGGACCCTGCCGGACAAGGCGGCCAACCGGGTGGCTCCCAGCGTCACGTTCGCCTGGCACGGCGCCGTCTACGGCAAGACCGGCGGCGGTCAGCCGATCGTGCTGGACGCCAGGACGGGCAAGGATCTGGCCACCGACGACGTCGGGCTCGTCCCGGCGCTCGTGAGCGAGTACGCCGGCATCGCCGCGGGCGAAAACGGTGAGTCGCTGGCGTATCCGGTCAAGAGCTGAACTCCGCGTCGCGGAGATCGGGCATGTCCCTCAGCTGCCTGCGCGAGGTGATGCCGAGCTTGCGGAAGATGTTGCGGAGGTGGGCGTCCACCGTGCGGGGGCTGAGGAACAGGCGGGTGGCCACTTCCTTCGACGTGGCGCCCGCCGCGACCTGCCGCGCGATATGCGTCTCCTGCATGGTCAGGTGGTCGTAGGAATGCCCGGAGCGGCTGCGGGCGACCTCCCCGGTCGCCCGCAGTTCGTCGGCGGCCCGCCGGGTGAACGCCTCCAACCCGATCTCCGACAGCTGTTCGTGCGCGGTGCGCAGGTGTTCACGCGCTTCACGACGCCGTCCCTCGCGGCGGAGCCACTCGCCGTAACGCAGCCGCGCCCGCGCGAGGTGCACCGAGAGCGGGCCGTCCGCCAGGTACCGGAGCGCTTCCAGATGGTCGGGTTCCGCGTCGCTGACCATGGCCCGCGCGCTCGCCGTGATCCCGAGGGCGAAGGCGGTGCCCGCGGGTTCCGTGCGGGCGGTCAAGGAGTCCAGCGCCGACCGGGCGACGGACTCCTTCCCGCAGCGCACCGCGGCTTCCACGAGTTCGGGCAGGGCGATGCCGGTGAGGAAGAGTTCGCCGCTCGCCACGGCCCTGGTCGCCGCGTCCAGCGCGGCCGGATACTCGGCGAGGCCGTTGTACAGCACGGCCGTCGCCCAATACGCGTTCGCGGTCAGCTGCCCGCTGCCGCGGGTCGTCGCTTCGGCGAAGAGATCCAGCACTTCCCGGCGGCGTCCGCGCATCGCCGCCAGATGCACGCGCGGGTAGAGCTGCGGCGGATCGCCGGCGGCGTCCGCGATCGCCTCCTCTTCGGCGATCGCGGCCATCGCCCGCCCGAAGTTCCCGGTGAGCACCGCGTGCAGCGCCACCTGGGACAGGCCGAGCCGGATGGTCATCGGCGATCCGGTGTCCCGTCCGGTCCGCACCAGCCAGTCGACGATCGTCGCATGCAAGTCGATGTCCCACAGTTCGCCCGCGAGCACCGTGGCCAGCGCCGGTGTCCTGGTCCAGCCCGCGTCGTCGCCGGTGAGAACCCGGCGGAGCGCCGGCACACCGGCGTGGTGTCCTTCGGTGGTCAACAGCACGAGCGCGTCGAGGAGGTCCGGCGGTCCCGACGCCGGAGGCGCCGAGCGGGCCGCTTCGAGAACCCGGTCCAGCACTCCCGCGGCCCGTCCGACCACGAGTCCCATTTCCAGCGCAGCGACGAAGAACTCGCGTGACCGCACCGGATCGACGGCGGAGAGCCGCTCCGCCGCCCGCAGGATGAGTTCCGGCCCGCGGACTGCGCCCTCCGCGCCTTGGACGAAGGCGATCCGCCCGCGCAGCAGATCGACCGAGGCGTGCTGGGGGACGTCCAAGGTCGCGGTGTCGACGCTGGCCAGCAGATCCGCCGCCGCGTCCGTCGCGCCCGCCTCCAGTGTGGTCCGCGCGGCCGCGAGGGTGCGCGCGGTTTGCTTGGCCGGGTCGAGGGAAAGCGCCGCCGCACGTTCGAGGAACGCGGCCGCGGCCGCCACCCCTCCGCGGGCCTGCGCCCGCGACGCCGACAATTCCAGCTCCGCCGCGACCTGTTCGTCCGGCCCGGTGGTGGCCTGGGCCCGATGCCAGGCCCGCCGGTCTCCGGCGGTCTCCGGATCGGTGACTTCGGCCAGCGCTCGATGGGCGGCCTGGCGCTGCTCCGGTTCGGCCGCGCGATACGCCGCGGAGCGTGCCAGGGGATGGCAGAAGCGCGCCCGCGTGTCGAACCGGATCAGCCCGGACGCCTCGGCCGCGGCGCTCGCGGCGGGCACGTCGATGTCCAGCCACCGCGCCGCCGCCCACAGCAGACCGGGATCGCCGGTGGGATCGGCGCTCGCGAGGGTCAGCAGCCGTCGCGCGTCCACCGGCAGTTCCGCCATCCTGTCCCGGAAACTGCGCTCGATCCGGCCCGCGATCGGCGACGGCGCCGGCGGCGCGAAACCGCCCGCCTTCGGCAGCTCGATGAGCGCGAGCGGGTTGCCGCGGGCCTCGGCGAGCAGGCGATCGCGCACGCGCTCGTCCAGCGTCACGGTCTTTTCTTCGGCCAGCAAGGCACGCGCGTGCGTATCGCTCAGGCCGCCGACCGTCAGTCCCGGCAACTCGTCCAGCCCGCGCACCGGATCCTGGTCACGGGCGGCGAACACCATCGCGATCGGCTCGGCCGCGATCCGCCTCGCCAGGAACGTCAACGCCCTCGCCGACGCCGTGTCCAGCCAGTGCGCGTCGTCGACCACGCACAGCATCGGGCGCGTCCCCGCGGCGGTCGCCAGCAGTTCGAGCGCGGCGAGACCGACGCGGAACGGGTCCGGCGCGCCGTCGGCCAGCCCGAAGGCGACGAGAAGGGATTCGCGGTAGGGAGCCGACAACGTGTCGAGATGCGCCAGCACCGGAACACACAGCTGATGCAGTGCCGCGAACGGCAGCTCACCCTCGAATTCCGACCCGGACGCGCGGATGACCTGAAACTCCTCCGCCGTCGCTCGTTCGACGTGGTCCAGGAGCGCGCTCTTGCCGATACCCGGCTCGCCGCGGAGCACGAGCACCCCGCCCTCGCCCCGGCCCGCCGCGTGGACCAGGGCGAGCAGGCGATCGATCTCGTCTCGTCTGCCGACGAGCGGACGAGGGGACGTCGTGGGCATGGTCCGAACCCTAGCGAGGCGAAGTAGGCGATTGTCACCGACGCGAGCGGACCGGTGCCCGCGCGATCGTGGCGGCATGACAGTACGAGCGACGAAACGGATCTCGCGCGGGGTGGCGATGCTCGGCCTCGCGAGCGCCATGTTCCTGGTCATCCTCGACGCCGCGATGGTGAACCTCGCCGGGTCCACGATCCGGCAGGGCCTGGCGCTCACCGCCGCCGAACTCACGGTGGTCGTGGACAGCTACCTGGTGACGTTCGCCGGCCTGCTGCTGCTCGGCGGCCGTCTCGCCGACGTGCTCGGGGCCAGGAAGGTGTTCCTCACCGGAATGGCCGTCTACCTCGCGGCGTCCGCCTTCTGCGCGCTCGCCACCACCGGCGGGCTGCTGATCGCCGGGCGGATCGGGCAGGGGATCGGGGCGGCGGTCCTGATGCCCGCCGCGCTCTCGCTCGTACTCGGCCTCTACTCGTCGCCCGCGGAGCGCACCCGCGCGATGGGGATCTGGGGCGCGGTCGCCGGAGCGGGCAGTCTCGTCGGCGTCTTCCTCGGCGGCACGCTGACCGAACTGCTCGGCTGGCAGTCGGTGTTCGTGACCCCGGTGCCGTTCGGTGCCGTCGGGGCGATCGTCGTGTGGCGCGCCGTGCCGCCGGTGCCCGGCAGGCCTGGCCGGTTCGACGCGCTGGGCGCGGTCACGATCACCGTCGGGATCTCCGGGCTCGCGCTGGGCATGGTCTCCGCCTCCGACGCCGGGTGGACCGCGCCCGGCACGATCGCCGGTCTCGTGGCCGGGCTCGTTTCCCTGGTGGCGTTCGTGTTCGTCGAACGGCGTTCTGCGCGTCCGCTGGTGCCGCTGGGCGTGTTCCGCCGGAAGCCGGTGGTCACCGCGAACGTGGTGATGGTGCTGATCGGCGGAACCCTGACCAGCCTGTTCTTCTTCCTGCCCCAATATCAGCAGGACGTACTCGGGATGAGCCCGCTGGCGACCGGCATGGCCCAGCTCCCGCTCGCCGTCATGATCATCGTGGGCAGCGTTCTCGCGCCCATGCTGGCGAAACGGATCGGGCTCGCCCGGGCGCTGCCGGCCGCCCTCGTCGTACTGCTCGCGGGATTCCTTTGGCTGGCAGGGGATCCCACGACCAGCGGCTTCTCGATCAGCCTGCTGGGCGCTTTCCTGCTGATCGGCGCCGGGCTCGGGCTGGGTGCCGTCAACGCCACCGCGATGGCGGTACGCGACAGCGCGGACGGTGAATCGGGCCTGCTCAGTGGACTGGTGAACGCCGCGCAGCAACTGGGCGGCGCGGTCGGGCTCGCCGCGCTCGCCGGAATCGCCATCGGCGCCGCGGGGACGCACGGCGACATCTCGTTCACGACCGCGTTCCTCGGTGAAGCCGTGCTCGTCGTCATCGCCCTCGCGGTGTCGCTCTTCTCCACCCGTCGTTGACCTCTGTCGAGAAAGGACATTCCACAATGGACACCATCCTGGTGACCGGCGCGACCGGAACCATCGGATCCGCCCTGATTCCCTCCCTGTTGACCCGCGGGGTCGCCGTCCGCGCGATGACCCGGGACCCCGGGCGGACCATCCCCGGCGCCGAAACCGTCGTCGCCGACCTGCGTGATCCCGACGCGGTCGGCGCGGCGCTGAAAGGCGTCGACGCGGTCTTCCTCAACAGCCCTTCCGCACCCGACGCCGCCTCGCTCCAGACCCGGTTCGCCGACCTCGCCCGGGACGCCGGGGTGAACCGGCTCGTGCTGCTCTCGCAGTACGCGGCGCGCGCCGACTCGCCGGTGCGGTTCCTGCGCTGGCACGCCGAAGTCGAGGCGCACGTCCGAGCACTCGGGATCGAGTACACCGTGCTGCGTCCCAACCTGTATTTGCAGGCGCTGCTCGCCTTCTCCGGCACCATCGAACAGGGTTTCCTCGCCGCCCCCATTGGCGACGCCGCTGTCAGCGCCATCGACACCAGGGACATCGCGGACGCCGCCGCGGCCGTGCTGACCGGAACGGGGCACGCCGGCCGGACCTACACGCTGACCGGACCGCGTGCGGTGACCCACGCCCAGATCGCCCACGCGCTTTCGGAAGCCATGGGGCGGACCGTCGCGTTCCACGACACCTCCGCCGATCAGTTCGCCGCGGCACTGGCCGGTTTGCTCCCGCCGTGGCAGATCGACGGCCTCATCGAGGACTACGCGCACTACGCCAGGGGAGAAGCCGCCGAAGTGCATACGGCCGTCGCCGAGCTGACCGGGAAACCCGCACGCGACGTCACCGAGTTCGCCCGCGACCACTTTTCCGTGCAGTGATCTATCACTGCATTCGGTTCACGCTCAAGGGTGGGCCTCTCCGCAGTTAGTCGACTAATTGCGGAGGGGTTGCTCAGGGTGAATCGGCGCTGATGGCCGGTTCACCCTTCGGTGTTGTTTGCATGTTTCGCTTGTTGCTTAAAATTACGAACACCTGTTCGATTTTTTCGGGTATTATGGAGGCGTGTCCGAGACCTTCCTCCCCGAGTTGCCGCAAGAACTGTGGCGTGCCGGCAAGCTGGAGCTTGCCCATGGCGTGCAGCAGTCGTTGCAGGTGATTCGGATGGCCACCGCCGGGTTGGGGCGGTTTCTGGCGGAGGTCGAGTCTCGGGGCGCGAAAGACTTGTTCGGGCATGGCAGTACGGCGAGTTGGTTCGCGGAGTTGGCGGGGTTGTCGCGGGCCGAGGCTGGTGTGGTGGTGAAGCGGGCGGTCGCTTTGAATCCCACGCGGGCTTTGGATGGCACGGAGGTTCCACCGGTCGCGCCTGCGACCGCGGCGGTCGCGGCGGAGGGGTTGGTCGGGGATGAGCGGATCGATCAGATTCTGGAGATCTTGAAGAGACTCCCCGCCGACACCTCCGCCGAAGATAAGGCGGTCGCGGAGAAGATCCTCGCCGAGTTGGCCCCGACCGCCGGTCCGCAGCAGCTCGCCAAGGCCGAGGCGAACCTGCTGGGCTGGCTGGACCCCGACGGCAACGAACCCCAAGACCCCGAACCCAAAGAACCACGCCGCGAAATCACCCTCGAGCGGCGCAGGGACGGCTTCTGGAAACTCACCGGCCTCCTGGACGACGAGACCGGCGCCCGCACCGCCGCCGCCCTGGAGGCCTACGCCCAACCACGGCCAGTCGACGAATTCGGCCAAGCCGACCTGCGGATGAAGTGCGAACGCCTGGGAGACGCCTGGGCCGAACTCCTTGACCTAGCCATCGCGTGCCCCGACCAACCCGGAACCAGCGGCTACCGCACCCTCGTGCACGTCACCATCGGACTCGACGAACTCAAATCCGGCCTCGGCACCGCGTGCCTGGACTTCGTCGGCACGATGACCGCGAGGGAAGCCCGGCTGGCGGCCTGCGACTGCCTGATGCTGCCGGTCGTGATGAGCGCCGCCGGAGAGCCCCTGGATGTGGGACGGCTACGACGGTTCGTCACGCCCGGTCAGAGACGGGCGCTGAACATCCGTGACGGTGGCTGCGCGTTCCCGGGCTGTCATCGGAAACCGAAGAACTGTCACGCCCATCATATTGAGCACTGGGCAGACGGCGGACCGACGGATCTTCGGAATCTGGTGCTGCTGTGCGGTTTTCATCACCGGTTGATTCATCACGGTGACTGGGAAGTCCGGATGGCGGCCGATGGGTTACCGGAGTTCATCCCACCCCAATACCGGGATCCGCTCCGACAACCCCGGCGCAACACCTTGCATCACGTCTGAACGTCGAGGAGCCCGCCAGCCACACCGGCGACGGGCCCTTCGGCATGCCTTCAGCGGGGAGCGCCTCGGTCGTCGATGAAGGATTCGGGACGTTGAGTGTCCCGAATCCTTCATCAACGACCGAGGCAGGCTCGTGGATCCGCGATGCCTGCCCACAGTCTCAACCGGCGTCTCGCCCCGGCCGGAAACACCGTCCAACCCCGAGGCAAGCGGCTTGCGGGAGCGAAAGACGCAACCGGCAGAAATCACCGGCCAGTTCTGCCGGGAAGCCTGCCTGGACCCGGACGTCGCCCCGGCTCAGGTTCGTGCCAGTTGTCCAGCGGCGACGTGGCCTCGGACACAGCCAACGCGCTACGAACCGGAACCACCCCGGGCGAACCTGTCCTGGACAACGAGACCCAGGCTGAAGGCGTCGGCCGCCGGACCCCGCACCTGGACCATCGCCCTGAGATCTGGTCTCAAAACTCGGCGTGTCGCTAGGTGAACCAACGGCCCGTCCCTGGCTTCGCACCGCCCGACTGTGGGCCCGGCCCGACGGCCCGGAGGCCTGTCAGAGAGACTGGGGGCCAGTGCCCGCCCTCTCGATCTGGAGCCTTTTATGCCGCAAGGGACCGTCCGTTGGTTCGACGCCGAACGGGGTTTCGGCTTCCTCGCGCCCGAGGACGGCTCGCCGGACGTGTTCGTGCACGCCTCCGAGATCGTCGGGGACGGCGGCGCGAAAGTGCTCCGCGAGGGTCAGGCCGTCGTGTTCGAGGTCGGCGAGAACGACCGCGGGCCCCAGGCGCTGCGCGTTCGCGTCACCGCCGATGCGGCCACCGGCAGCGCCGTGGGCCTGCTCGGCACCGTCAACTGGTACGAGCCGAGCAAGGGGTACGGCTTCGCGTCGCCGGACGGCGGCGGCGCCGACGTCTTCGTGCACAGCTCCGCCATCGTGACCGGCGGCGTGGTCACCGAGGGGCAGCGGGTGGCCTTCCTGATCGTCGAAGGCGAGCGCGGCCCGCAGGCCGGGCACGTGATCCCGCTGGGAGCAGGGGCCGGCTCACCCCCTGCGGCTGGTATCGCGGACGGTGCCGACGGCACGGTGGCCTGGTACGACGAGGACAAAGGCTTCGGCTTCATCAACCCCGACTCCGGCGCCGGGGACGTCTTCGTTCACGCCCGGGCCCTGGCCGAGGGGCTGACGTGGCTCGCGGAGGGCGACCGCGTCGCCTACGAGGTGGCTAGCGGAGACAAGGGCCCGCAGGCCCGCGACGTGCACCTGGTCCGGGGCGCCGAGCCCCAGACGGCGCCGCAGCGGTCGGCACCTGCCGAGGCCGCGGGGCCGGCGGCGCGGGACGTGCCCGTACGAGGCGGCGAGGGCGTCGTCGCGCGCTACGACGACGACCGCGGCTTCGGTTTCATCACCCCGGACGCGGGCGGCGACGATCTCTTCGCCCACGCGTCCGTGATCATGGGGTCGGAGCCGCTGCAGAAGGGTGACCGGGTCCGGTACACGGTGCGTCAGAGCGACCGGGGCCCGCAGGCCGACCGCATCGAACGCCTCTGAAGAGGCGGCCCCGCCGACGGTGCCGTCAGCAACGCGGCTGCCCGGACCCGCATCCGAGCTGCTCGGGTAGGTCTCGCCGGCGGCAGCCGGTGCCGAGCACGAACAAGATCCCCTCCAGCGCGGCACGGTCATCGATCCGGGGCCGCCCACCCGGACCACGCGGCGCTGGCCGGGACGGGATCAGGGGTTCGATCAGCTCCCAGAGCCGGTCTTCGACCCGTCGATGCTGCGTCGTCTTCGCCACGACTGCCCACGATCGACACACCTTGAGTTTTGAGGCCAGGTCTAAGAACCGGAACCGTACGTCGGCCGGTCCGCATCGGAACGCCCGAGCCGGTCACGGAGACCCCAAGCACGCTCCCGGTCCGCGCGCGCCGACGCCGGGTCGCCCATCTCCTCGGACAGTGCCGCCCGCTCGCCGAGCGTGTCGATCCGCGCCTGCGTCAGCCCGATGCGTTCGTAGAGTTTCTCGGCCTCGGACAACCGGCCGCGCGCGTTCGCGTGGTCGCCCTGGCGCCACAGGAACCGTCCGGTCTCCTGGAGCGCGCGGGCCTGGCCCATGGCCGCACCGTGACGACGGAACAGGCCGAGTGCCGTCTCGCACTGGGTGAGAGCACGGTCGGCCGAGTCGAGCGCGGCCAGATTCCGGGCCGAACGCAGCAGCACGTACGCGTAGTTGGTGTCGTCCACCGGAGTCCGCGGGCCGCCGTGGTCCGGCGCGAAGTAGCGGACGCAGGCGTCGAACTCTTCGGCGGCCTCTGCGTACCGGCCCTCCCGGTACCGGTGCGAGGCCCGCATCGTCCGCGCCACATGGACGCCGAGCGGATAGTCCGCCTCCGCGAACAGGCGCACTGCTTCGTCGAAGAGCTCGGGCGACGTTTCGCGGCCACGGGCGCTCGTCAGGTACACCCGTGCCCAGCCCTGTTCGCGCCGGTCGCCCGCCTTCTCCGCGGCGTCCCAGGCCAGCTTGGCCATCCGGACGGCCTCGTCCGCCTGATCGCGCAGCGAAGCCTGCACCCAGGACAGATAGTTCCGGTGGACCGCCTCGTCCCGGTCGCTGCCGAGCGCGATGGCGGCGTTCACGGCGAGTTCGAACACGTCGTACCAGGTGCTCGCGGTCCCGCCGATCTCCGAATACCAGTGCATGGACTCGGCCAGGTCGAGCACCGTCCGGTGGTCACCGCGCGCGGCGACGCTTTTGACCGCGGCGTGCCAGTTCCTCAGCTCGACTTCGAGCCACCTGCCCGCTCCGCAGTGGTCATCGAACGACGGCGTCGCGACCGGGAGCGAGCTGACGCCGTCGGTGGGGTGGAAGTAGCGGCCCGCCGCCGTCGCGGTGCTCACCAGCCAGCAGGCCAGCCGGTTTTCCGCCGCTTCGACGACGTCAGGGGTTTCCTCGCGGGCCAGCCGTTCGGTCGCGAAGACCCGGAGGAGGTCGTGGAACTGGTACCGCCCGTTCTCCTGCGACGTCTGCAGCAGACTCGCGTCGGTCAGTTCCTCCAGGTAGACGGCGGCGTTCGGGCTGAGCTGCCGGTACGACAGTTCGAAGACGCTGCGCACGTCGAGATCGCCGGCGGTCAGTGTGGTCAGGCGACGGCCGCGGTCCCGGAGCTGATCCACCAGCCGCGACAACGGCCAGGTCGGGCGGCTCGCCAGCCGGTTGCCCGCGATCCGCAGCGCCAGCGGCAGCCGCCCGCACAGTTCGACCAGTTCGAGCGCCTCCCGCCGCTCCCGCTCGACCCTGTCCGCCCCGACGATGGTCGACAGCAACGCGACCGCGTCGCCCTCGCCGAACACGTCGAGGGCGAGCCTGCTCGCGCCTTCCAGCCCCACCAGCATCTGGCGGCCGGTGATCAGGGTGAGACACCGCGGCCCGCCGACCAGCAGCGGGCGCACCTGGGCTTCGTCGGCCGCGTCGTCCAGGACGATCAGGGTGGCCCGGTCCTGCAGGAGGGACCGGCACAGGCTCATCCGGTCCTCCTGATCGGCCGGGATGCGGACGGCTTCGACGCCCAGCGAGCGCAGGATCAGGTGCAGCACGTCCGCCGGGTTCGCCGGCTCGGCCGACATCCCGCGCAGCTTCAGGAACAGCCTGCCGTCGGGAAACTCCTCGACGAGGTTGTGCGCCACGCGGACCGCGAGCGTGGTCTTGCCGGTCCCGGGAGGTCCGCTCAGGATCGCGACCCGCCCGGACCTGCGGCGCCCGGCGACCGGATCCGCGGAAAGGGCGCGCAACGCGGCGAGATCGCTTTCGCGGCCGGTGAGGTCGTCGACGTCCGCCGGCAGGATGCCGATCAGGTTCGCGCCGTGGTTTTCAGGCGCGGGGGCGCGGCCCTGCCGCGCGGCCTTCTGCAGACCGGTCAGCTCGTCGTCGGACAACGACAGCGGCGCGGCGAGCGCTTCGATCGTCCGGCGTTGCGGGCTCTTGGCGATCCCGCGTTCCATGTCGCTGATGGCGCGGACGCTCACCCCGGACCCCTCGGCGAGTTCCTCCTGCGTGAGGCCGGCCCGGACGCGGTATTCCTTCAGCAGCACCTTGAAAGTCTTGGCTGCCCTTGCCAGGGCGGCGTTCGTCATGGCCGGATTATCCCGCCTCGCCGCGTTCGGCTTCACCCTTCGCCATAGCGGCCGCTGATCGCGACGGCCCGATCCCGCAGGGAAGCGCGCAACCAAGGCGGGCCGACGGCTTCGGCGTCCGTGGCGAGTTGCCACAACGCCCATTCGGCGTGCCGCGCGTCCTGGAAGGTCACCTCCATGCGCAGTCGTCCGTCCTCGGCCGTTTCCTCCGTGAGCACGGCCAGCGCGGTGCCCACCAGTTCGCCCCGCCGCGCCGGATCCACCAGCACCGACACGGCGACCTGGTCCCCGCCGCTCCGGAACCGCGTGCCGCGTTCCTGCCAGGTCCGGTCCAGGTCCACCCGGTCCGGGCGTTGCGCGGGTTCGGGGAGTTCCTCGGCGGCCCGCAGCCGGGACAGCCGGTAGGTCCGGTCCTCGCCGGACCTCGTGGCCAGCAGATAGCCCCGGTCCCGGACGGTGACCAGGCCGATCGGATCCACCGTGCGCCACTGCGGCGCCCGGCCCTCGGCCGCGTAGTGGATGCGCAGCTTGTGGCCCGCGAACACCGCGCGCCGGACCTCGGAGACGACGGCGTCCGGCACCTCTTCGGCGGCCACCCGGCGCGAAAGCAGGTCGGTCTCCGGGTCGATGAGCAGGCGCCGGGCCGCGCCCGCCGCGGTGTCCCGCTGGCCTTCCGGTAGCGCGTCGACCACCTTGAGCATGGCCGACGCGAGCGCCGAGCCGAGACCGAAAGCCTGCGCGCCACGCCGTGATCCGGCGATCAGCAACGCGAGCGCCTCGTCATGGTTCAGCCCGGTGAGTTCGGTCCGGAAACCCGGCAGCAACCCGAAACCGCCGTGCCTGCCGCGTTCGGCGTACACCGGGACACCCGCCGCCGACAACGCCTCGATGTCGCGCAACACGGTGCGGGTGGAGACCTCCAGCTCGCGCGCGAGCGTGGTCGCGGACAGGCGGCCGCGGTGCCGCAACAGCAGCACCAGTGAGACCAGCCGGTCGGCGCGCATGGCCGGAACTCTAGCGGAATACACGACACAGGATGTCGTGATTCGCTGCGAGGCTCATTCCCATGACAAGCAGGACTGTGGCCACCGAGCCGAACGATCTGGGCAGATTCTTCATCGAGCGAGGCAACGCGGGCGATGTCGACGGACTGGTGGCGTTGTACGAACCGGACGCCGTGCTGGCGTTCCCGCCGGGCAACATCGCGAAAGGGCACGCGGAGATCCGCAAGGTGTACGAGGAGTTCGTCGCGGCCGCGCCGGAACTCCTGCCGGGCAGGCAGCATCCGGCGCTGGTGGGCGACGACCTCGCGCTCACGGCGTCCACGCTGACCACCGGTGAGGCGACCATCGAGGTCGCCCGCCGTCAGCCGGACGGATCCTGGCTCTGGGTGCTGGACCAGCCGGTCTTCGTGCCGTGACGGGACGGCTCGCCGGTGACGGACCCGGGGGCCGTCACCGGCGAGCCGTGCGCGGCGTCAGAGCGTGCAGTTCCTGGCCGAACCGGTGTTCACCTTGGCGCCGGTGAACTCCTCGATGATCGCGACGTTCTCCGGCGCGTAGTTCTTGGCGACGATCTTGGCCACGTCCGCGCTGCCGAGTTTGGCGGCGTGGGGCGCGGATTGATCCAGCCAGTAGGCGGTCCGGAGGAATTCGACGAGCACGAATTCACGCAATTCCGGCTGTGCCTTGATCTTGGCCCAGTAATCGGGATGCTTGGTCTTGGCGACACGCAGGTAGAGCTGAAGGTAACGCATGTTCGTTGCCGCGATGTCGCGCGAATTGCTCGCGCCGACACCCTGGATGTACTCGGCGACGACGCTCGCCGCGGGCAATCCCATGAGCCCGGCGTTGAGTTCCGCGATGACCCCCTGCATCCGATACGAACCCTGTTGCTGATCCCGCAGGTAGATGTCGTCCATCGAACGTGTGAGATCGTCCGTGATCAGCGGCAGGATCTCGCGGCGGGGGAATCCGCCGTGGATCGGGACCTTCATCGCCTTGCGGGAAGCGTCGATCCACGCCGAGACGTACACGTCCCACGACGTTCTCGAAGGATCCAGGTCCCACATGTGGGTCTCTTCGTGGATCGCCACCATCAGGGACTCGGCGAGCGCGTTGAAGCTGGTCTTGTTCACGAACTGGCTGAAGTACTTGTCCTTGGCCTGGGCGATCGCGAGGGCTTCGCCGCTGGGCCAGCGCCGCTTGTACACGGCTTGGATCGTCTGCAACCACTTCGTGGATTGGAAACCGGCCTTTATGTCACTGACATCGGCTTTCGGTTGTACCGGTTCTTCATAACAGAAGGGAGCCGCCGCCGTCTCTTGCGCGGTAGCGGAGACGGGGAATGCGGTGAGGGACAGGGCGAGGCACGCGGTCAGCACGGTAATGCCATATCGGCGCATGGGGACCTCGGTTCACGGTAGGGGTTTTCCGTGGGGGCGGACGGAAGTGTCCCCTACCGATCACCGTCACTTCAATGATCCGGCTCGTACTAGGGCTGGACAGGCTAGGAATTATGGCGGCGAACGGGCGAATCCGCGGCCAGCCTGGATCGGCGCATGCTGTAACCGAAGTAGATGCCCACGCCGAGCGCCATCCAGCCGGCGAAGACGATCCAGGTCTCGCCGTCGAGGCTGAGCATCATGTAGCCGCAGCACAGCACCCCGAGGATCGGCGTGACGGGGGAGAAGGGGACCCGGAACGAGCGTGGCGCCTCCGGCTGCCGCTTTCGCAGCAGCAGGACGGCGACGTTCACCAGCCCGAAGGCGAACAGCGTGCCGATGCTGGTGGCGTCGGCCAGCTTCCCGAGCGGGACGAACGCGGCCAGCGTCGCGACGAAGCCCGAGACCACCAGGGTGTTGATCCGGGGCGTTCCCGTTTTGGGGTCCACTTTGGACAGCGAGGCGGGGACCAGCCCATCGCGGGACATGGAGAACAGGATGCGCGTCTGTCCGTAGAGGACGGTCAGCACGACGCTGGAGATGGCCACGATCGCGCCGACGGCCAGCAATCCGGCCCACAGCGGGTTGTCGGACACGGCACCGAGCACGTGCGCGAGCGCGGCCTCCTGGCCGTCGAAGTCCTGCCACGGCAGGGCGCCGACCGCGGCCACGGCGACAAGGCAGTACAGCACGGTGACGATGGCGAGCGAGAGCAGGATGGCCCTCGGCAGGTCCCGCTGAGGGTTCTTGGCCTCCTCGCCCGCGGTGGAGGCCGCGTCGAAACCGATGTAGGAGAAGAAGAGTTTCGCGGCACCGGCGCTCAGCCCGGCCAGTCCGAGCGGCAGGAACGGGGCGAAGTTCGCCGCCCGCACCGCCGAGAACGCGATCGCGCAGAACAGCACCAGCGTGCCGACCTTGATCACGACCATGATCGCGTTGGCCCGCGCGCTCTCCTTCGCGCCGGACAGCAACAGGAACATGGCGAGCAGCACGACGACGATGGCCGGGACGTTGACGATCCCGCCCGAGCCCGGCGGCTGGCTGAGCGCGTCGGGGATGGCGAAACCGAACGCCAGCCGCAGCAGTTCGTTGAGGTACTGCCCCCAGCCGACGGCCACCGACGCCACCGAGACGCCGTATTCGAGCACCAGACACCAGCCGCAGACCCAGGCGACCAGCTCACCGAGCGTCGCGTAGGCGTAGGAGTAGGACGAACCGGACACCGGGATCATGCCGGCGAGCTCGGCGTAGGACAGCGCCGAGAACAGCGCGGTGACACCGGCGAGCACGAACGACAGCACGACTGCGGGGCCCGCCACGGGGACCGCTTCGCCGAGCACGACGAAGATCCCGCTGCCCAGCGTCGCGCCGATGCTGAGCATCGTCAGCTGCCCGAGGCCGAGGGATCGCTTCAGCGCGCCGTGATCACTGTCGGCGATCAGATCGGCGACCGGTTTCCGCCGCACCGCCGCGGCTCGCAGAGTCATGCCGAGGACCGTATCTGCCGCGCTGAACACGCAGGACAGGAGATCGTTGCTTGGTTACCTGCATTACAGGCTGTTCGCCGGAATCCCCCGGAGTTGCCGATCGTGCGTCCTGCGCCAGATCAGCAGGGAGAGCACCGCGCCGCACAGGCAGAGGAACATGTCCCACTGCGTGTCCCAGACGTCTCCCTGGGTCCCGAGGAAATCGTCCGCGCCCGCGCCGGCGATCATCGCGCTGAGCCATTCCACGAACTCGAAACCGGCGGCGATCGTCACGCAGACGCAGACGGTCAGGAACGCGACCCAGGCACCGGGGCGCAGCGGGGTCCGGCGCAGCAGCACTTCGCGCACGGCGATCGCCGGGACGAAACCCTGGACCACGTGGGCGAACCGGTCGTAGTTGTTCCGCTGGGTGCCCATCAGCTCCTGCACCCATTCCCCGGCCGGGGTCTCCGCGTAGGTGTACTGCCCGCCGTAACACAGCACGATCGCGTGCAGCACCAGCAGCCAGCACAGCAAGCGGGTCAGGGGAAAACGTTTGCGCAGGGCCACCACCAGCGGCAGCCCGATCAGCACCCAGACCACTTCCAGCAGCCAGGTGCCGGGCGACCTGGCGAGGACACCGGTCACCACGAGCACGGCGACCACGAAGCCGGCCAGCAGGATGCCTTCCGTCCGGCCGACTCCGCGCACCATGCGTGGGACCCTACTGTGACGGGCCCCGGCTCGCTCAGTTCAGCTTGCGCATGTCGGCGGGCAGGCCGCCGCCGGCGTAGACGTCCTCGGCGAGCTTCGCCAGCGCGGTCAGCGCGACGTTCTGGCTGAACGGCCCGTAGGACACCCGGGAGACACCGAGCTTCTGCGCGGTGGCCAGCGGGATCGAGCCCGGCACGCCGATCAGGTTCACCTTGCGCTCGCCCAGCGCCTCGACCAGCCTGCCGACCTGCGTCTCGTCGAGCTTGCCGGGCACGAAGAAGTTCGACGCGCCGGCGTCCAGGTACGCGCGGCCGCGGGTGATCGCGTCGGCCAGCACCTCCTCGGGGTCACGGTCGCCCGCCCGGAGGAAGGCGTCGGTGCGGGCGTTGAGCACGAAGTCGACACCGGCGGACTGGGCGGCGGCGACCGCGGCTTCGACGGCCTTGACCGACTCGTCCAGCGGTTTCATCTGGTCTTCGAGGTTGCAGCCGACCGCGCCGGCCTCGATCGCCCGGGCGACCGTGCCGCCCGGGTCGCCGTAACCCGCTTCCAGATCCGCGGTGACCGGCAGGTCGCCCGCCACCCGGACGATCAGGGCGACCTCGGCGATCATCTCGTCGCGGGGGATCACCTCGCCGTCGGGATAGCCGCGGGCGGCGGCGATACCGTGGCTCGGGGTGGCGAGCGCCTGCGTACCAGGGGTTTCGGCGACGACCTTCGCGGTGATCGCGTCCCACACGTTGACGACGAGCAGCAGTTCGGGGGCGGCGTGCAGCTCCTGCAGCCGGGTGGCCTTCTCGGCGATGGAAACCATGCCGTCAATCTAGAGGTTTTCGCCCGGCGAAGCCGATTCCTGTTACGCGCCGGGCCGGGGTGGCGACTGGTAGGGACAGCACTTCGAGGGAGGTCCCATGGAGCTGACGATCAACGCCGCCGGCGACGAACAAGCGCTGACCGAGTTCTACAGCTGGCTCCGCGACGACGCCGACGTGACGCGGTCCGCGACCATCAGCCTCGCGGGTTCGCGGAGCACGGGGGAGCTGGGCGTCTTCGAGGTCATCTGCATGTCCATCGGCTCACTGACCGGGCTGGCGAATCTGGGCATCGCCTGGAGCAACTTCCTCCGCTCCCGCGAGGAGACGCCCCCGTTCACCATCACGGTCGAGGGTGAGCTGACCGCCGAACAACGCGCCATGCTCCGGAACCTGGACCTGCCGCTTTCGTGACCGTCACGCGCCGCTTCCCAGCCACCGCAGCGTTTCCAGCGCGACGGCCACGTCGACCGCGTTCTCCGCCAGCGGCCGGGGGAGCAGTTCGTCGGCCCGCGACAGCCGCCGGACGACGGTGTTCCGATGGGTGTAGAGCCGTTCGGCGGTCCGTGTCGTGTTGCCGAGTTCGTGCACGTAGGCCCGCACGGTCTCCCGGGTCTCGGCGTCGGCGTGCCGGAGTTCGCCGAGCGTGTCGGCGATGAATTCGCCCGCCTGCGCCGGATCGCCGGTGAGCAGCGCGAGCAGCTGGATGTCCTGGTACCGCGCGATCTGCTGCGGCGAGGTGAGCCGGGCGAGCATCCGCTGGGTGGCGGCGGCGTCCAGATGGCTGCGGCGGAACCCGTCGATCCCGCTGCCGGGCCGCCCCAGCGCGACCCGGACGTCGGGATGCGGCGCGAGGTCTTCGGCGAGCCTTTCCGCGCGCGGCTGGGTCCGGCCGGGCAGCCAGACCCACAGGGCGGCGGCGCTGGCGACGACGGTCAGCCGGTGCGAAGCGCTACTCGCCCGCATGAGCGTCTCCGCGGCGGTTTCGAGCTGCTGGGACGACGGTGTCACCGAGCCGCTCCAGACGATCGCGGCCGTATGCGGCCCGGCGAGCGGGTAGCCGAGCTGGGCTTCGGCGCGCGAACGGCTGATGGGCGCGCCTTCCAGCAGCAGGGTGACCGTGGCCCGCCGTTCGGCGTGGGCCCCGCGGGTCAGTTCCGTGCGTTCGGCGGCCATCCGTTCGGACACGGCGGCGACCGTGTCCTCGATGAACGTGGTGATCGACAACGACGAGACGTCCAGCAGCTCGCGGAGCAGGACCGGGTCCGAAGTGAGGTCGAAACAGATCTCGATCCACCGGCGCCAGGCCACCCCCTGGGCCCGCCGGTAGGCGTCGAGGCCGCCGGAGTCGAAGCCGCGGCGCACCATGTCGCGAGCGCCGTCCAGCACTTCCTGGTTCAGGTTGGCGGCGACCCGTTCACCGGGGCGCTGCACGTTGGCGGCCGCCCAGTGCAGCAGATTCGCCAGATTGGCGCGTTTGGTGCCCTCGGTGAGCACGGGGTCCTCGGCGACCGCGCGCATACTGTCCCCGCCGAGCGAGGCCTCGTGCAGCTCCTCGATCCATTCGGCGCGGGGATGCAGCACGATCTCCGCGCCCCGCCGGAAGAGGTCACGCGCCTCAGGCGACAGTGTCGGCCACGGCGATGCGGCACTTTGCACCATCCATACATCATGATGGTGCAGATAGCGCTAGCGCAATTCCCCGCCCGACCCGCATCGTGGAGGGAACCGAGACGAGGCTGGAGTACCGCATGACGACGAGCACCCCCGTCGAGCACCTCGACGTGGTCATCATCGGTGCCGGGATTTCCGGGATCGGGGCCGCGCGCTACCTGAAGACCGAGAACCCGGGCAAGACGTTCGCCATCCTGGAGGCGCGCGGCACGTCCGGCGGCACCTGGGACCTGTTCCGCTACCCGGGCATCCGGTCGGACTCCGACCTCCACACCTTCGGCTACGAGTTCAAGCCGTGGCGGGACAAGCAGTCCATCGCCGACGCGCCCCGGATCCTGTCGTACCTGCGCGAGACGGTCGCCGAGAACGGCCTCGAACCCAGCATCCGGTACCACCACAAGCTGCTCTCGGCCGCCTGGTCGAGCGACGAGGCCCGCTGGCTGCTCGAGATCGAGCGGACCGACACCGGCGAGCGCACCAGCCTCAGCGCGGGCTGGCTGTTCAACGCCGGCGGCTACTACCGCTACGACGAGGGCTTCACCCCGCGTTTCGAGGGCCGGGACCGGTTCACCGGCACGATCGTGCATCCGCAGCACTGGCCCGAGGACCTCGACTACGCGGGCAAACGGGTCGTCGTGATCGGCAGCGGCGCCACCGCGGTCACCCTTATCCCGGCCATGGCGGGCACCGCGGCGCACGTGACGATGCTGCAGCGCACCCCGACCTACGTCATGCCGGTGCCGCGCGAGGACAAGATCGCCAACGGCCTGCGCAAGATCCTCGGCGAGGAGCGGGCCTACGCGCTCACCCGCCGCAAGAACATCCGCAAGGGACTGGCGGTCTGGCAGTTCTGCCAGAAGTTCCCGAAGACCGCCCGCGGCCTCATCCGTTACGTCAACAAGAAGCAGCTTCCCAAGGGCTATCCGGTCGACGAGCACTTCAACCCGCCGTACGACCCGTGGGACCAGCGGCTGTGCGCCGTACCCGGCGGCGATCTGTTCGCCGCCATCCGCAAGGGCAAGGCCGACGTCGTCACCGACAAGATCGCGACCTTCACCGAGAAGGGGATCCTGCTCGAATCCGGGCGTGAGCTGGAGGCGGACATCATCGTCACCGCCACCGGATTGAACCTCCAGGTGTTCGGCGGGGCGAAGCTCAGCGTCGACGGGAAACCGGTGATCCTGCCGGAAACCTTCGCGTACAAGGGAATGATGCTTTCGGACGTGCCGAACGCCGCGTTCGCGATCGGTTACACGAACTCGTCGTGGACGCTCAAGATCGGCCTGCTGTGCGAGCACTTCTGCCGTCTGCTGGCGCATATGGACGCCCACGGCTACGACGTCTGCCGTCCCGTCCTCGCCGATCCGGACATGCCGACGAAACCGTTCCTGGACTTCGCCGCCGGATACGTCCAGCGCGCTCTCGACCAGCTCCCGCGTCAGGGCGACCGCATGCCGTGGCTGACCTCGATGAGCTACCACTCGGACATCAAGCTGCTGCGCGCGGACGACATCACCGATCCGGAGCTGCACTTCTCCCGTGTCGAGGTCCGGGAAGCGGTGAACTCGTGACCGACGGCTTCGCCGACCTGCCCGGCGGCCCGCGGATCTGTTACCGCGAGGACGGCCCGTCCGACGGGATGCCGCTCGTGCTGATCGCCGGGCTCGGCCTGGATCTCACTTCGTGGCCGCGGCCGATGATCGAGGGGTTCACCGGCCGCGGTTTCCGCGTCATCCGGTTCGACAACCGGGACGCGGGCTGCTCGGACCGGATCAAGGCGCCGAATCCCGGCAAGCTTCGGCAACTGCTGGCCCGGCCGCTGCCGGACGCCTACGACCTTGGCGACATGGCGGCGGACACCGTCGGCCTGCTGGACCACCTCGGCGTAGGGAAGGCGCATCTGGTCGGCATGTCGATGGGCGGCATGATCGCGCAGACCGTCGCCGCCCGGAACCCCAGCCGGGTCCTGTCGCTGACGTCGATCTTCTCCACGACCGGGCACCGCCGGGTCGGGCAGCCGGCGCGGTCGACGCTGCTGCGCATGGCGCGGCGGCCCGCGCGGACCGTCGAGGAATCGGTGGCCGGGCACCTGGCGATGATGGGTCACCTCGGCTCGGCCACGTTCCCGCTGGACACGGACGTCGAAACGGCCTGGGCCGAGGAGCTGTGGGAACGGGCCGGAGGGCGCCGCGCCCGCAGCGGTATCGCCCGTCAGATCGGCGCGATCCAGGCCAGCGGCGACCGCACCGCCGAACTCGCCCGCATCACCTGCCCGACGGTCGTGGTCCACGGCGATACCGACCGCATGGTCCACCACAGCGGCGGGCGGGCGACCGCCAAGGCCATCAGGGGCGCCCGCTACGTCGAAATCCCCGGAATGGGCCACCACATCGCGCCGGATCTGGTCGAGCGGCTCGTCGAGCTGACCGCCGAACTAGCCCTCGACCCGGCAGGAGAAACCCGATGAGCGGTGTTCGCGGCAAGGTCGCCGTCGTCACCGGTGCCGGTTCCGGCATCGGCCGTCAGCTGGCGCTTGAACTCGCGCGGCGCGGAGCCCGGCTCGCGGTGTCCGATGTGGACGAAACCGGGCTGGCAGCAACCGTCGCCCAGGTCAAGGCCCTGGGCGCGGAAGTGCAGGGCGCCGCGCTGGACGTCAGCGACCGGGCGGCCGTGCTGGAGTACGCGACCGCCGTCGCCGCGCAGTTCGGTGTGGTGCACCAGATCTACAACAACGCCGGGGTCGCGGGCGGCGGGCAGACCGTGCTCGACGCGGAATGGGAGCTGTACGACCGCACGCTCGCGGTCAACCTCTTCGGCGTCATCAACGGCACCAAGGCCTTCCTGCCGCATCTGATCGATTCCGGCGACGGCCAGGTCGTGAACATCTCCAGCCTCAACGGTTTCATGGCCCAGCCGACGCTCAGCGCCTACTGCGCCAGCAAGTTCGGCGTCCGCGGGTTCACCGAGGCGCTGCGCACCGAGATGATCGCGGGCGGGTATCCGGTGCGGGTGACCGTCGTCCATCCCGGCGGGGTCAAGACCGGTATCGCCTCGGCGGCGTTGAAGGAAGCCGAGGCGCGCGGTATCGAGCCCACCGCCGAACAGCGGGAACGCGTCCGCGTGTACAACGAAAAGCTGCTGAAGATGCCGGCCGATCAGGCCGCCCGCATCATCGTCGACGGGGTCGAGGCGGGGAAACCGCGCGTGCTCGTCGGGAACGACGCGAAGCTGGTCGACCGGCTCGTCCGGCTGCTCCCGCGGCGGTACCCGAAACTGATCGTCGACTTCGAGCGGCGGCGTCTCGCCCGCTAGGCGTGGTCCCGCTCGAAGCCGGCGGCCCCGCTGCACATGTCGCGAAAGCCACTTTCGGGACATCAGACGTCCCGAAAGTGGCTTTCGCGACGCACCCACCCTCCCTATGAAGCACGCCTAGGCGTCGACGCTCCGGTGCCCGAACAAGCCGAGCAGCCACGTGTAGCGGACGGCTTCGCGAGCCTGTTCGTACGCGTCTTCGGTGCCGATCCAGATGGCCTGGGTGATCAGCTCGATGGTGGCTGCGACGACCGTGCGCGCGGTGAACGGCGGCGGTGACGGCAGCGCGGGATCGGTGGCACGAAGCCATTCCGCCGTCCGATCGAAGACGGCTTCACCGGCGCGCAAGGTGTTCTCCCGCGCTTCGAGTCCCGCGTCGCCGAGAGCGTAGATCTCCAGCAACGCCGCGCGGACGGCCGTCGGGCGCCGGTGCACGTAGTCGACGAGGAAGTCGCAGCAGGCGGCGACGGCGTCCAGCGGGGTCGCGGCCTCGGCGCCCACGGCGACGCCCTGGGTGATGAACTCGGTGGTGATCTCGCGATACGCGGCGAGGAAGGCGTCCTGCTTGCCGGTGAACTGTTCGTAGAACGAGGTCCGGGACACGGCCGCCGTCGCGGTGATGTGGCCGACGGTCGTGGCGACGTAGCCGCGTTCGCCGGTGTTCTCCAGTACCGCGTCGATCAGCCGGGCGCGCTGGGTTTCGGCGACCTCGTCGCGGCTGAGGTTGTGCGGCCCCTTCGGCAGCTTGCGGTGCTCGGTCACGTGCGGCACCGTACCGGCTTGGAGATCCGTGAAGGCCTCCTTCCCTACTGTCAGGGTAGAGAAGGAGGCCTTCACGGACCTGTGCGGTCAGCCGACCGGCACCTCCGGGGCAAGGGAGTTGCCGGGCGCGATCTTCCCGCAGCTGGTCGGGGCCGTCTTGCCCGCGAACCGGTCGTTGAGCCAGCCGATGGCCAACGGCGCCCAGGCGACGGCCGCCCCGACGTGGCTCAATGTGTTGTACTGGTCGTACTTGATCGACTTGTTGCCGGTGTCGCAGTACTGCCGCGCGAGCGAGCGCACGTCACCGGCGACCATCACCCCGTCGCCGGTCCCGATCCCCGGCGGATTGCCGAAAGTGCCTTCCAGGACACCGTTGTTGCCCTGCGCGATGTAGCCGGGCACGGTCGGCGTCGGCGCCGAACCGAGGTTGATCTTGTTCACGGCCTCGACGTACGGCAGCACCTTGTTCGGGTTGACGTACTCGGGTTTGACGAATTTCTCCCACGTCAGCCCGGGATACCGGCCGAGCGCGTCGACGATCGACGCCTTTTCCATGTCCTTGAGCACCTGAAGGCCGTAAGAATTCGCGTACGGCTTGAGATCGATGCCGAAGGAACGCGAGACGCCGATGAGCGCCATCGGAATGACGCCGGTCCACGCGACGCTGCCGTTGACGTACTTGAGATTGTGCGACGGCTTGACGAGCACTCCGCCTTCGGTGAAACCGACGAGGTTCTTGTTGACCTCGGGCGCGTAATCCGGCGCGAGCGCGGCGGCCCAGCCGGTCGCGATGGCGCCGCCCGAATACCCGATGAGCCCGAACCGGGTCTTGTCGTTCATCCCCGTTGCGGGCGACCGCGTCGCGGCGCGGATGGAATCCAGGGTGTTCGTCCCGTATTCGGGCCCGGCGGCGAAGTTCGCCTTCTGGCCCTCGGTGTCGGGAATGACGACGTTGTAGCCCAGCAACAGGGCGGGCGCGATGAACAGCGTCTCCGCGTTGGCGATCAGGCCGCCGAGCGAGACGTCACCGGCGATCGCCCTGGACGGGCCGTGCTCGGGGTTGAGCGAATCGTAGAACGATTGGTACGAAACGGCTTTCGTGCTGTCGCCGGTGAGGCTTCGCAGCACCGAAGTGACGTTGGCGGACGGCTTCCCCTGCGCGTCGGTGGACCGGTACAGCAACTGGGTCACCTTGAGCGGCGTGGAAATGCCGATGACGTGGTAATTGAGCGTCCGGGTCTTCAACACGGTCCCGGGGCTGTACGACGACAGCGGTTCGCTGCCGTCGTAGCTGTAGAACGGATCGGTCGCGGGGGCGGCGGAGGCGGCGGGCGCGGCGGCGAAACCGACGATGAGGGCGATCGCGACGGCCAGCAGACGAGCGGGCTTTCGGGTCATGACTCCCCTTTGAATCATGAAGTGGATCACGTTTGGATGCCCGGAACCTACCAGCCGGTAACCGATGGTGTACAGAGGCGTACATCATTAATCGCGCGATCTCGACGATTCTTTTACTCGCGTTGGGACGGAGCACGGCTCGGAAAGGGTGCGGGTTGTGATCCAGCACAAAAACGGCAGCGCGATCAACGGGACCAAGGCCGTCCGCAAGGAGGTGTGGTCGGCGACCGTTCCGATGACCGGGCTCGCGAGACCGCCGATGCTGACCGTCAGCCCGAGGGTGACGCCACTGGCGGTGCCGACGCGCGTGGGGAGGTAGTCCTGCGCGAGCGTGATCTGCAGGGAGAACGGGATGTACAGGCCCACCGCGGCCAGCAGGACGAACGGGAAGAAGGCCGGGCCCGGCACGAAAACGACGCCCGTGACCGCGACGACGGTGGCCAGATAGGACCGGCGCACCACGATGACGCGGTCCCGGCGCCCGGCCAGCCTGCTGCCGAGCAAAGTGCCGGCGGCGCCGCCGAGGTAGAGCAGGAACAGCGCGGCGCTGCCCGTCGCCGTGCCGCCTCCGGCCCGTTGCTGCGCGTAGAGCGAGACGAAGGTGCTCAGGCCGACGAACACGATCGAGCGGAAGACGACGGCCGCCGACAGCTTCGTGAACGACCTCCAGTCGTCGACCCCTGTCGTCTCCGCCGGCGAACCGCCGGTGCGGCTGGTCCTGGCGAGGGCACGCAGCACGGGCAGGCACAGCACGGAACCGGCCAGTGCCGGTACGACGAGCAACGACGACATCCGCAGTCCGCCGAGGCCCATGACGGCGGCGACGAGTACGGGAGCGGCCGCGAAACCGATGTTCCCGCCGAGGGAGAACCAGCCCATGGCCGTATGGCTGCCACCGCCGGCGATCCTCGCGACCCGTGCGGCCTCGGGGTGGTAGGCGGCCACCCCGATTCCCGACACGGCGACGAAAGCCAGCGTCAGCGGGTAGGAACCGGCCAGTCCGCCGAGGGCGATGCCGAGCCCGCCGAGGAGCGTGGCGGACGGCAGCAACCACGGCATCGCCCATCGGTCGGTCAGCGCACCGAACAACGGCTGCGCCACCGACGACAGCAACGAAGCGGCGAGCACGATGCCGGACACCGCCGCGTAACCGTAGGCGCGTTCGGCCGCGAAGAACGGCACCAGCGCGGCGACCGAACCTTGGTACACGTCCACACACGCGTGCCCGGCCGACAGCAGGGCGATCGCTTTGTTCTTCGGCACGTCGCCATGCTCGTCGCGGATCGCGGTGTCGCGCTTCCGATAAAATGACAAACGATGACGGAAATCCGCCACATGTCCGCGGCACCGACCCAGGTCCGCTCCCTGGCCTCCGGCACGACGATCGAGGCGCACCGCCACGACGATCACCAGGTCGCCTACGCCGCTCGCGGCGTACTGGCCATCACCACCGACAGGGGTTCCTGGGTCGCGCCCGCCACGAGGGCCATCTGGGTGCCCGCCGGGACCGTGCACGCCCATCAGGCGCACGGCGACCTCGAACTCCGTCTCGTCGGCCTGCCCGCCACCGTGAACCCGTTGCGGCTGAACGAACCGAGCGTGCTCGCCGTCGGACCGCTCCTGCGCGAACTCATCCGCGCGTACACCGATCCGCCGCACGACGACTCACCTGAACGACGGCGGCTGCGCGCGGTACTGCTCGATCAGCTTCGCGCCTCGCCGCAGCAACCCCTGCACCTGCCGACGCCTTCCGACCCGCGGCTACGCGCACTATGCGAGATCCTCAGCGCGGATCCGGCCGACGGCCGGACGTTGGCGGCTCTCGGCGCGCGGGTAGGGGCGAGCGACCGCACCCTCGCGCGGCTCTTCAAAGCCGACCTCGGCATGACCTTCCCGCAGTGGCGCACGCAGCTGCGGCTCCATCGCGCTTTGGTCCTCTTGGCCGAGGACACCCCGGTGACCGCGGTGGCGCATGCCTGCGGCTGGTCGTCCACCAGCGCGTTCATCGACGTCTTCCGCCGCGCCTTCGGGCATACGCCGGGCCGGTACTACGACCGCTGAACGCGAAACGGGGCCGGTCCACAAAGGACCGGCCCCGTTCTTCGTTCGGTTCTTACGCCTCGCTACGGCGACGGCGCACCAGCAGCACCATCAGCACACCCGCGCCGAGGAGCGCGCCGCCGATGATCAGCGGCATGGTCGCGGAAGCACCGGTGTTGGCCAGCTCGTCGCCGCCACCCGATTCGGCGCCACCGGGGGTGGTGGGGGCCGGGGTCTCGGTGACGGGCGCGCCGCCCTGCTTCCAGCTCGCGGTCGCGTTCGCGGCGACCGAGGTCTTCTCGGACTGCGCGACGATCAGCGACTGGGCGGGCACCTTGTCGTAGTTCTCGCCCACGAACAGGCGGCCGGTGTCGAGGTGGCCGCTGACCTTCAGCGAGAAGGTGCCGGAGCCGTCCTTGGCGTCCTTGGGGACGTCGACGTAGACCTTGGTGCCGTCCTTGATGTCGGCGGCCTTGATCGCCTTGCCGTCGGCGTCGGTGACCTTGACGCCCTCGGGCAGCTTGCTCGTCAGCTCGGTGATGTCACCGCTGGTGGCGATGCTGAACGGGCCGATCCGGGTGCCGGTGGCGCCCGAGGCCTTGGCCGGGCCGATGTCGAGGGTCGGCTTCGGCTGCTGGCCGATGCCGACGTTGTCCTTGCCCACGAGGTAGTCGTAGACCGCCAGCACGTCGGCGGAGTCTTCCGCGGCACCGCCCGAAATCGGGTTGGCGCGCTTCAGGTCCTTGCCGTCACTGAAGTGCCAGACCGCGGCCTGCGTCGCGGTGATGGCCTCCTTGACGGAGAGGCCGCCGTTGAGCTTGACGTCGCTCTTGCCGAGCGTGCCCTCGAGCGCCTTGACCGACGCCGCCGGGTAGCCGTGGTGCAGCACCCAGTTGAGCTTCGAGCTGTTCTTGTTGAACGGCGACTTGGTGTCCGGGTACTTGTTCCACGGACGCTCGATCATGTCCTGATCGGTGCGCATGCCGACCTCGACCTGCACGCAGTACATCTTGAGCTTGCTGCCGTCCGACAGCTTCAGCGTGAACAGCACCGTGTCGGCGGGCTTGCCGTTCTCGAAGTTGACGCCGAACCCGCCGTTGCCCTCTTGCTGGACGACCCGGCCCCGCGCCGCGCCGTCGTCGGCGAGGGCGGCCGGAGCGGCCATCGTCAGCGCGACGGCCGCGGAGGCCACCGCGATCCCGCCGCGAACCAGAACTGACCTGCCGTGCATGTGTCTCCTATCCGGATACGGACCACGAATGCCAGTGCCGTGTGCGACCACAGGCCCCGACCGCAACGGCTCGCCCGAGTGGGGGAGGAATCATCCCATCGAGCGAGAGCGGAGCATACAGAGGTCATACACACGGCTACTCAGGGGTATGGCTCATGTCCGAATTGCCCCGAACGATGGGTGAACGTCAGGAAAACGATCTTGGCCGAGTAGAGAACGACTCTTCGCCGGAAAGAAACCGACGAAAAGCTCGCAGATGGAGGTACCGCCGCTCCTCCGGTCGCTGTTGAATTGGACCAGACCATTCACTGGCGATTGGAGTCCTCATGACGCGACGGCACCTCCGCCGGGGGTTGTCCCTGGTGGCCGGGCTCGCTTTGGCCGGGGCGCTGCTCCCGGCCGCGAGCAGCGCGGAAACCGTGGAAGCGCGAGGAGTTCCGCTCGGCGAGCTGACCGCCACGGCGACCAAGGTCGCGTCCGGGCTGGTCAACCCGACCGCGATCACGGCGATGAACGACGGCAGCGGCCGGATCCTCATCGTGGAGAAGCGGGGCGTCGTCCGGGCCTACCATCCCCGGACCGGCCTCGCCGCGAAGCCGGTCCTCGACATCAGCGCCAAGGTGAACGGCGCGGACGTCGAGCGCGGATTGCTCGGGCTGGCGATCGCCAAGGACAGGCGGGTCTACGTCGCGTACACCCGCAAGTCCGACAGCGCGGTGACGCTGTCCCGGGTCCGGCTGGACACCGGCGAGCTCACCGAGCTGATCACCCAGCCGCATTCCGAATTCCCCAACCACAACGGCGGCCAGCTCGCGTTCGGCCCGGACGGGTACCTGTACTGGGGGATCGGCGACGGCGGTGGCGGGGGCGATCCGCTGGCCACCGGGCAGCGGCTGGACACGTTGCTGGGCAAGATCCTGCGCATCGACGTCAACCGCGCGTGCCATCCGCTGAAGTACTGCGTCCCGGCGGGCAATCCGTTCGCCGGCGTGGCGGGCGCGCGTCCGGAGATCTGGTCGTACGGGCTGCGCAATCCGTGGCGGTTCTCCTTCGACCCGGCCGACGGTTCGCTGTGGATCGGCGACGTCGGCCAGGGCCGGTTCGAGGAGGTCGACCACCTCGCCAGGGGCAAGGGCGGTGCGAACTTCGGCTGGTCCTGCAAAGAGGGGCCGGTCGTCTTCGACGAGACACGCTGTGAGGACGGCGTGACCTACACTGATCCGGTCTTCCACTACATCTCCGGCGCGGAGGGCTGCGCGGTGATCGGCGGGCACGTCTACCGCGGCAGGAAGTACGCGGCACTGGCCGGCGGGACCTACCTCGCCACCGACTTCTGCCAGGGAACGGCCTGGGCCGTCCGCAAGAAGACCGACGGCACCTACGAAAGCGCCCGGATCGGCGAGTTCCCGCTCGACGCCACCACCTTCGGCACCGACCAGAACGGCGAGCTGTACCTCGCCGACGAGACCCCTGGCGGACTGCACCGGATCTCGTTCGCGCGCAAGGGATAGATGCCCGCCCCGGCCGCGTCCGCCCGGCGCGGCCGGGGCACCCGATCGCGTTTCATCAAGTTTTCATCATCGCTCCCTAGCGTGAGGTCGTCCGGTGAAAACAGTGATGGAGGGCGACGTGGAGCAAACATTCCCACCCGGAGGCGCGCAGTGGCCGCCGCCGCAGGGCTGGGTCCCGCAACCGGTACCGGGGCCGCCCGCCCGGAAACCCCGGTGGCTGCTGTTCGGCGGGATCGCCGGACTGGTGCTGGTGCTCCTCGCGGGTCTGACGACCTGGCTCCTGTGGCCGTCGAAAGGGGACCGCGAACCCTTCGAGCAGGCGCTCGCCGGGCTTTCCTCGGCGCCCGCCGTCCGGAACAGCACCTCCGGGGTCGGCGGGATGATCAAGACCGACGTCAAGACCACCGCGCACGGCGAGACGTCCGGCACGATGTCCTTCCGGGGCAAGAAGATCGACATCCTGGTCGTCGGCGGCAAGGTCTACTTCAAGGCGCCGGACGGCATGCTGCCCGGGTCGATGGCGGACGCGGGCGGGACCGACGAGCTCAAGGACCGGTGGATCACCGGTGAGGACGCGCTGTTCGGCCCGGCTCTCCAGCAGTTCGAATCCCCGGAGAAACTCGCCGCCCGGCTGCGCGCGGCGCTGGACAGGGCGGACGAGATCCCCGCGGATCAGAACGAGACCGTCCGGGACGTTCCGGCGCTCAAGGCGAGCACGCCGGCGGGTGACCTGTACGTCTCGAAGGAGGCGCCGCACCGCCTTCTCCGCTACTCCCTGAAAATGCCCGGCGGGATACCGTCCATGCCCGGCTCGGAGTCACAGCCGCCGATGCCGTCCGGCGCCGGCCTCGGTGAGTCCGATGTGGACGCCTTGTCCCCGCAGGAGACCGACGCCGTCTACGAAGACCTGACGACGAACACCAAGAAGCTGTCCGGTGCCGTCGACACCAGTGTGCGGTTCGACATGAACGGCGCGGCCACGGTCGCGTGCAGCTCGTCGGGCTGCACGGTGACGGCGAACGTGTCCAACTCCGCCTCGGCCAGCAGCGGCGGGAAGGTCAGCGGCCAGGTCAACGCCACGATGACCGCGAACGTGACCATCGGTGGCCGCCCGGCGGGCAGTTGCCGGGAAACCGCCAGCCTGCCGTTGAACGGCTCGGCTTCGATCACCTGTGTCAACGGCGGGGCCGGGAGTGTCTTCTCGTCCGTCGAAGCGGAGAAGAAGGCGGATGCCGAAGCGCGGTCGCGTGCCTCCGGCGGCGTTCCGGTCCAGTACCAGATCGAAAGCATCGCGTCGGTCGCCGTGCTGGCCGAAGCGATCGGGCAGGTCGAGATCACCCGTCTGGTGGACGAGCTGACGGAACGGCGGTCGAAGCTCGGCGGCTGACCGGATGAAGAACAGCGCCGGGCGAACGGCTTCGATGCCGCGCGCCCGGCGCTTTCGCGTCCCGGTGATTCGGGTCAGTCCGTGCCGGATTCGATCGCGGCGTGGTCCAGCAGTTCGTCCTCGGCCGAAGCCTTGCCGCGCGAGGCGATCGCCTGCGCGCCGCCCGCGTCCATGGCCCCGATCAGGCCGGTCGACGCGGCCTGCGCGGCGCCGATCAGCGTCGGATGCCCGCCGCCGACCATGCCGAGCCCGGCGTACTGCTCGAGTTTGGCGCGCGAGTCCGCGATGTCGAGGTTCCGCATGGTGAGCTGGCCGATCCGGTCCACCGGGCCGAACGCCGAGTCCTCGGTGCGCTCCATGGACAGCTTGTCCGGGTGGTAGCTGAAGAACGGACCGGTGGTGTCGAGGATCGAGTAGTCCTCGCCGCGCCGCAGCCGCAGGGTGACCTCGCCGGTCACGGCCGCGCCGACCCACCGCTGCAGCGATTCCCGCAGCATCATCGCCTGCGGGTCCAGCCAGCGGCCTTCGTACATGAGCCTGCCGAGGCGGCGGCCTTCGTTGTGGTAGCTGGCGAGGGTGTCCTCGTTGTGGATCGCGTTGACGAGCCGCTCGTACGCCGCGTGCAGCAGGGCCATCCCCGGCGCCTCGTAGATACCGCGGCTCTTGGCCTCGATGATCCGGTTCTCGATCTGGTCGGACATGCCGAGCCCGTGCCGTCCGCCGATGGCGTTGGCCTCCAGGACCAGGTCGACCGCGGTGGCGAACTCCTTGCCGTTGATCGTCACCGGGCGGCCCTGCTCGAAGCCGATCGTGACGTCCTCCGGCGCGATCTCGACCTCGGGGTCCCAGAACCGGACGCCCATGATCGGGTTCACGATCTCGATACCGGTGTCGAGGTGCTCCAGCGACTTGGCCTCGTGCGTCGCGCCCCAGATGTTCGCGTCGGTGGAGTAGGCCTTCTCGGTGCTGTCCCGGTACGGCAGGTCGTGGGCCTGCAGCCACTCGGACATCTCCTTGCGGCCGCCGAGTTCGCTGACGAACGCGGCGTCCAGCCACGGCTTGTAGATCCGCAGGGACGGGTTCGCGAGCAGGCCGTAGCGGTAGAACCGCTCGATGTCGTTGCCCTTGAAGGTGGACCCGTCGCCCCAGATCTGGACGTCGTCCTCGAGCATCGCGCGCACCAGCAGGGTGCCGGTGACCGCACGGCCGAGCGGGGTCGTGTTGAAGTAGGTGCGGCCGCCGTTGCGGATGTGGAAGGCGCCGCAGGCCAGCGCGGCGAGACCTTCCTCGACCAGCGCGGCCTTGCAGTCGACGGCGCGCGCGATCTCGGCGCCGTAGGCCTTCGCCCGGCCCGGGACCGACGCGATGTCGGGTTCGTCGTATTGGCCGATGTCAGCGGTGTAGGTGCACGGCACCGCACCCTTCTCGCGCATCCACGCGACCGCTACGGAGGTGTCGAGGCCGCCGGAGAAGGCGATCCCGACGCGTTCGCCGACAGGCAGAGAGGTGAGTACCTTGGACATGATGGAAGTATATGCATAGGTGTGTATGACCATGCAAGCCGGGGTGAGCAGGGCAACTCGGGTGGGTGGCGTAACTCGCGTGATTGCCGGCGTAACTCGCGTGATCAGAGGCGTAACTCGCGAGTTACGGCTTCAAGCACGCGAGTGACGTCCCTGATCACGCGAGTTACGCGTTCGGGGCCGTGTCCCTTTCGTGACCTGTCCGCGAGGGGATCCGCCACGAATACTGGGCGAGGCCCTGTGTGAAACCGTCCTTTTCCTTGTGGTAAAAGGAAAACCAGTCCGCAGGCCGGGCGGCGTCGAATACCTGGCATGAAGACTTCGCGGACCGACCGGGAACCACGCCTCCCGCTCTTCGGGGCGGCGCTGATCGGTGTCGTGGCCCTCGCCGCGGCGCTGGCGGCCGGTCATCTCGTGGCCGGGTTCATCAGCGCCAACGCCTCGCCGTACCTCGCGGTCGGCAACGGGGCGATCGATCTGACGCCGGTGGAGCTGAAGGATTTCGCGGTCCGGACGTTCGGCGTCTACGACAAGCTCGTGCTGCTCGGCGGGATGGCCGTCGTGATGGTGCTGGCCGCCGCCGTGGCGGGTATCGCCTCGCGGCGGTCACCCGTTCCGGGGGTCGTGCTGATCGCCGCCTTCGGGCTGCTGGGCGGGCTCGCCGTGTCGCAGCGCCCCGACCTTACGACCGTCGCGCTGCTCGCCCCGCTGGCCAGCCTGATCGCCGGGGTCGGCGTGTTCCTCTGGTTGCATCGCCTGGCCTCGGTCAAGCCCCAGGTCGAAGCCTCGGGCGCCGCGCCGTCACGCAGGTCGGTGCTGCTGGCCGGAGCCGGTGCCGTCGTCGCCGCGGGTGCGGCGGGGGCCGGAGGACAGCTTCTCGCCGGCACTCGGGACGCGGAGTCTTCCCGGATCGCTATCGGACGGCTCGTTCCCGCCAAACCGGCGCCACCGGTCCCGGCCGACGCGGATTTCGCCAAACTGGGCACGCCGACGTTCCTCACCTCGAACCGCGACTTCTACCGCGTCGACACGGCGCTGTCGGTACCGCAGGTTCGGGCCGAGGACTGGAGCCTGCGTCTGCACGGCATGGTGCGCAACGAAAAGCGGTACACCTACGACGACATCCGCAACCGTCCGCTGATCGAGCGCACCATCACCATGACCTGCGTGTCCAACGAGGTGGGCGGCACCTATGTGTCCACGGCGAACTTCATCGGCGTCGACCTCGGAGATCTGCTGCGGGAGGCCGAAGTCCTGCCCGGTGCCGAGCAGATCTTCTCGACCAGCACCGACGGCTGGACGGCGGGCAGCCCGGTCGTCGCCGCGCTCGACCCGGAACGCGGTGCGATGCTGGCGATCGGGATGAACGGCGAACCGCTTCCGGTCGAACACGGCTTTCCCGCGCGAATGGTGATCCCCGGTCTCTACGGCTACGTTTCGGCGACGAAATGGGTCAAGGACCTGGAGATCACCACCTGGAAAGCGCGCCGCGCGTACTGGCTCGACCGCGGCTGGGGTGAACAGGCCCCGATCAAAACGCAGTCCAGGATCGACAGTCCGAAAGGGTTCGAAACGGTACCCGCGGGCAAGGTCCGGATCTCGGGCGTGGCGTGGGCACAGCACACCGGCGTCGAGCGGGTCGAAGTCCGCCTCGGCGGGAGCGGGAACTGGCAGCCCGCAATGCTTTCCCGAGAGGTCAACGTCGACACCTGGCGGATGTGGTGGACCGAATTCGACGTCCCGCCCGGCAGTCACCAGGTCACCGTCCGGGCTGTCGACAAATCCGGCTACATCCAGACCGACGCCCGCGCCGGAACCGTTCCGGACGGTGCGACGGGCTGGCATGTCATCAGTTTCACCGCACGGTGATCGGCGTCACTCGAAAGAGTGGCAATCCGATTTCGCAGTAGATCCGAATACCCGGCAAGAGTCCGAAAAACAAATGGAGTGATTTTCCGTGAGCAAGCTTCGCGTCGCAGGAATCGGTTTCACCGCGGTCACCGCGCTGGCACTGGCCGCCTGCAGCAGCAATGACAGCGCTTCGTCCGGCAGCTCCAGCAGCGCCCCCGCGCCCGCCCCGTCCTCGTCCATGTCGGCCCCGATGTCCAGCGCCGCTTCCGGTGACGGGGTCACCACCAACGCCGACGTGTTCGGTCCGGCCTGTTCGCAGCTGCCGCAGGGCAGTGCTCCCGGTTCGCTCGACTCGATGGGCCCGCAGCCGGTGGCCAGCGCCGCGTCGACCAACCCGCTGCTGACCAAGCTGGTCGCCGCGGTGAAGGCCACCAACCTGGTCGACACCCTCAACAGCCAGCAGGCCATCACCGTGTTCGCCCCGGCGGACCCGGCCTTCCAGGCCCTGGGTGACGCCAAGTTCAACGAACTCGCCGGCAAGCCCGACCAGCTGGCCCCGATCCTGCAGTACCACGTCGTCGGCAAGCGTTACGACGCCAAGGGCCTGGAGTCCGCCAAGTCCGTGGAGAGCCTGAACACCGCGGGCGGACCGGTCAAGATCGAGGGTTCCGGCGAGAACATGACCGTCAACGGCGCCAAGGTCCTGTGCGGCAACATCCCCACCAAGAACGCCACCGTCTTCGTCATCGACAAGGTGCTGACGCCGGGCACCAACAAGAACTAGGTCCCCACACCATGATCGCGGTGGCCACGCTCCCGGGCGTGGCCACCGCGATCTTCGTGTCAGGGAACGAGCGCGGCGGCGTCGACGTCGGTCACGACGATCCGCAGGCTCGCGTTCTCCCACGGGGTGCCGGTGAGCACCGCGCGCAAGGCGGCCCCGGCGACCTCCGTGAGCGGCGGGATCGGCACCTCAAGCGCGACCACGCGGATCTCGACGACGTTCTCGGAGATGTCGACGGCCATCACGTCGAGGTCCCACGGCACCGCCGAGGCGGCGGCGGTGGTCGACGGTGTGGCCGCGCGCAGCCCCGGCACCTCGCGCAGCGTGCTCAGCAGGGACGCGGTCAGTTCGGATCGTGCGGTCACAACAGTCCTCCACGGATTTCGATGTCCAAAATGGACACCGAGACGGCCGACGGGGTGAGCCCGGTCGCCTCGGTGACCGCCTTGCCGACGGCACGCTGCACCGCCTGTGCCGTCGCCGCGGCCTGGTCCAGCCCGGAGAGGGAGAGGTCGATCTCCACCCGGACGTCCGGCGGATCGTGCTCGACGAACGCGCGGACCCCTTCCGTCGGCGCCGGTTCGAGGCCTTTGATCCGCTGCCGGGCGATCCGGGTCAGCGAACCGGCCAGGCCGCGCAGCCCGGGTTCCAGGCGGACCACGCCGGGGACCCGGGCCGCGGCGTGCGCGGCGACGGCCGCGATCACCGGCGGGGAGATCACCGTTTCGGTCAGTGGCCTGGCCGGGGCCTGCTCACGCGTCATAGATGTCCTCCACCGTCAGATCCAGCCGGGCCAGCCGGAGACCCACCCTGGCTCCGGCCGCCGCCGTGACCCGTTCACGGACCAGTTCCAGCGAGTCGCCGTGGAAATCATGCGCGATCGCCAGGCTCAGCTCCACGTCCACGGCCAGCGCGTCGGTGTCTTCGCCCGACCGGTGGACCCGGCAGCGCCGCGCGCGGACACCGTCGACGGAGTCCGCGGCGAACCGCAGCACCGCCGCGACCGCCTGATCGCTCACCTGCACGTCGCCCGGTTCCGGGCTGGACAGCGGCACCAGGTCCCGGCGCCGCACCTCGGCGCGGATCGCGGACATGATCCGGCTGGTGAGATCCGGCGACGGCTCGGCGTCGTCTTCGGCCAGTTCCCTGGTCAGCCCGCGCAGCACCCGGAGGCTTTCGCGGGTCGCCCGGCAGTGCGGGCAGTCGAGTTCGTGCTGGTCCGCCCGGCCGGCGTCGACCTCGTCGAGCCGGTCCCAGATCTGTTCCACATCACGGCCGCACGGCAGCAGGTAGTCCCGGGTCGCGTGGTTCATCGCCATGGCGCCATCACCTCCGCCAACTGTGCTCGTGCTCGCGCGATGCGTCCGCGCACCGCGGTGGTGGTCGCCCCGATCGCCTTCGCGATCTCCTCGTAGGAGCGCCCGTGGACCTCGCGCAACAGCCAGCAGGCCCGTTGCTCGGCGGTCAGCTCGTCCAGCGCCCCGGTCAGCGCCGTCATCTGCGCGCTCGTCTCCGCCGCGCGCTCCGGCCGCCCCGCCGAACCGGCGGACTCCTGCTGGTCCAGCTCGACGTCGGCCACCGGTTTCCTGGCGCGGATCACGTTCAGGCACCGGTTGGTCGTCATCCGGTAGAGCCAGCCGACGAACGCCGCGTCCTCCTGCAACTGGCCGAGCCGCCGCCAGGCGACGAGGAACACCTCCTGGACGACGTCCTCGGCGTCCCCTTTGTTCCCGAGCATCCGCAGCGCCAGCCGGTACATCGGCCCCTGGAACCGCAGGACGAGCTGCTCGTACGCGCGGATCTCGCCGTCGCGGGCGCGCGCGACCAGCGTCGCGTCGTCCAGCACGGTCTCGCCGGCCGCGAGCGGTTCGGTTCTCGCCGAAGTCGTCATCGAGCGCACCTGTGCAGCGCCGTCATGCCGAAGCTCCCTTCACCTCACCAGCTAAGACACGGCTTCCCCGGAAACGTCACGCGGGAAACTTCGTCCAGCCGACCACGGCATCGGGGACCGCGCACGCCGAGACGGTGTGATCAGTCCAGCCGGGCGAGCGCGGGGTACTCGTCGAGTGTGATGTCGGTGGCCAGCCTGTCGGTCATCCACAGCATCGAGCGCAGCAGGAGCCGCCGCCGGAACATCTGGTCGCGCAGCTTGATCCGCAGGTTCGTCGGCGGCGCGAGGAACGGGCCGGCGTTGGCGTTGCGGGTCACCTTGGCGTAGCGGAGGAACTTCTCGTCGTACCGGCGGAAGGCGAGTTCGTGGTCACCGTTGGCCGCGGCCAGCTCGCCCGCGATGACGTACGCCGCCACGACGGCGAGCCCGCTGCCGAAGCCGGCCAGGGTGTTGCCGTACGCCGCGTCGCCGAGGAGAGCGACACGTCCGGTGGAGTAGCCGTCCATCGTGACCCGGGCGATCGCGTCCAGGTAGACGTCGTCCGAACGCTTCACCATCTCCATCAGTTCGGGCAGCCGCCAGCCGCCGCCGTCGAACGCGGTGGTCAAGATCTCCTTCTGCTGCTCGAGGTCGTACCGGTCGTAGCGGAGCTCGGGGGAGGCGAACACGAAGAACGCGTTCGCCTTGGGCCCGCCGGTGGCCGCCATACGGCCGGGCTCGTTGTACATCACCGCGGGGCCACCGTCGGTCTCGCCGGTCTCGACCAGCGCGTAGTAGTGGCCGAGGTGCTTCACGTAGCCGGCTTCCGGGCCGAACGCCAGCCGTCGCACGGTGGAGTGGATGCCGTCCGCGCCGAACACGAGGTCGAAGCGCCTCGGGGCACCGCGTTCGAAGGTGACGTCGACGCCGTCGGCCGACTCGGTCAGCGAAGCGATGGAATCGCCGAAGACGTACTCGCAGTCCCGTTCGGTCCGTTCATAGAGGATCCGGGCCAGGTCACCGCGCCGGATCTCGACGTCGCCGCCGGTGAACTCGCCGGGAAGGACGGCGAGCGGCCGTCCCTCGGCGTCGACGATGGTCTGGTCGAGCCCGCCGGTCTGGTGACGGCGGATCTCTTCGAGGACGCCCATCCGCTCCAGCACGAAGCGGTGGGTGGCGCCCTTGAAGTCGACCGCCTGGCCGCCGGCGCGGAGTTCCGGCGACCGCTCGACGACGGTGACCGCGTAACCCTGGCGGGAGAGCCAGAAGGCGAGGGCGGGCCCGGCGATGCTGGCGCCGGAGATGAGGGCTGTCCTGTTCGTCATGCCCGGAGCTTCGCGGCCGGTGTTGACGAAGCACTGACAGCCCGCTGACGGTTCCCCGTCAGCTCCAGCCGGGCAAAGGAAGGGTGAGTTGGCCGGGGTCGTCCGGCGGCGCGGTCTCGTAGCGCGGCGGCGTCGCCGACAACCCGATCGGGTTGCGGGTCAGCCGCACCGAGGTGCCGTCGGGCCGCGGGAGATCGACCGTCGGGCTCAGCCCCAGCCGTTCGGCCAGCGCGAACGCGCCCGCGACGTCGTTGACCTCCCCGGCGGGCACCCCGGCCGCGCTCAGGTCCGCCGCCCACTCGGCCGCCGGACGCTTGCCGAAGTGGTCTTCGAGCAGCGCGCGGAGTTCGGCCCGGTGCGCGACGCGCGCCGGATTGGTCGCGAACCTGGTGTCGTCCGCGAGCTCCGGCAGCCCGATGACCTCGCACAACGCCGCGAACTGCCGGTCGTTGCCGACCGCGAGCGCGAGTTCGTGATCGGCGCAGGGGACGAGTTCGTAGGGCGCGATACTGGGATGCCGGTTCCCCATCCGCGCCGGGACGGTCCCGCCGGAGGTGTAGGCGCTGCCCTGGTTGACCAGCGCCGCGAGCAGGCTCGACAGCAGGTCGATCTCGACCCGCTGTCCCTCCCCGGTCCGGTCGCGATGGCGCAGGGCGGCGAGGATGCCGACGCTCGCGAACAGCCCGGCCAGGACGTCGACGAGCGCGACGCCCACCTTCTGCGGCTCGCCCGCCGGGTCGCCGGTGATGCTCATCAGCCCGCCGACGGCCTGGATGAGCAGGTCGTAACCGGGCAGCGCGGCGCCGCCGCCGGAGCCGAAACCCGTGATGGAGCAAAGGACGAGACCGGGATTCGCCGCCAGCAGGACCTCCGGGCCGAGCCCGAGCCGCTCCATCACGCCGGGCCGGAAGTTCTCGACCACGACGTCGGCCTCCAGGGCGAGCGCGCGGGCCTGGGCGAGGTGGTCCGGATCGCCGAGGTCCAGCGCCACACTCGTCTTGTTCCGGTTCACCGACTGGAAGTACGTCGCCTGTCCGGCGGCGTCGTAGGGCGGGCCCCAGCTGCGGGTGTCGTCGCCGGTGCCCGGCCGCTCGACCTTGATCACCGTGGCGCCGAGGTCGGCCAGCAGCATCGTGGCGAACGGGCCGGCGAGCACCCGCGAGAAGTCGAGGACGCGTAGCGGGCCGAGTGCGGTTTCGGGCATGGGCCCGACCCTAAGCGGACGCTCCCGCCCGCGAAGTTGTGATCGCGCTCACGAACCCATTACTTTCCTCTAGGTACCTACTATCTCCAGGAAGGTAGCTTCGGTCGCGTCAACGAGACGCGAACCGAGGAGTGATCATGATCGTAGTGACCGGAGCGACCGGGAACGTCGGACGGCTGCTGGTGGAAAACCTTGTCGCCGCGGGAGAAGAAGTGACGGCGGTGTCGCGCCGGATCTCGCTGTCGGACGTGCCGGACGGCGTGCGGACCGTGCAGGCCGATCTCGCCCGGACCGAAGGACTGAAGGAGGTCTTCGCCGGAGCGGACCGGGTTTTCCTTCTGACGTCGGGAGAATTCATGGCCGCGGGCGGCGACGTCGCGGAGGTCGTCGCGGCCGCCGATGACGCCGGGATCGTGCTCCTGTCGTCCCAGGGGGTCGGGACCGGGCGGCACGCGCCCGCGTTCGAGGAGGCGGTCAAGGCTGCGAGTCCGAAGTGGACAGTGCTGCGGCCGGGCGGCTTCGCGTCGAACGCCTTCCAGTGGGCGCCGGCGATCCGGGCCGATCGGGTCGTCGCCGCGCCGTTCGGCGACGTCGCGCTGCCCGTCATCGACCCGGCGGACATCGCCGACGTCGCGGCGGCCGTGTTGACCGAACCCGGCCACCACGGCCGGACCTACGTGCTCACCGGACCCGAGCCCACCTCGCCCCGGCGGCAGGCGGCGGATCTCGGCGACGCGCTCGGCGAGCCGCTGCGGTTCACCGAACTGAGCGAAGACGAGGCGCGCGCCGCGATGTCGGAGTTCATGCCGCCGGTGGTCGTGGAGGCCACGCTGTCGATCCTCGGCAGGCCGACCGAAGACGAAGCGCGGGTGAGCCCCGACGTCGAGAAGGTGCTCGGACGGCCGGGGCGCACCTTCGCCGACTGGGCGGCGCGGAACGCGGCGGCGTTCAAATGACGCTTTGCCGTCATTCGCCGGTGAGCAGCGCCTCGATGTCGTCGACGTTGTCCCGGTGCGCCGCGGTCATCAACAGGTGGTGCGCGAGGCCCGGCTCGGTCTCCGGCGGCACGGCCAGCAGGGTCAGCCGCCGCCTGCCCGCGGTGCCGATCACCGTCACGGTGTCGGTGTGCTGCGAGTGGAACCCTTCGAGCCGGACCTTCCCGCTCTCGACGACGAGCCGGCGGGGAGCGGACGGCCAGGCCGTGAGGTTGTAGGTCACGCGCTCGACGTGTTCCAACTGGACGGCCAGTACCACCAGCAGGAACGGCAGTTCCGCGGCGAGATCACGGGAGGCGGGCCACCACGCGCCGTCGACGTGACCGGTGGCGGCCGCTTTGGGCTTCAGGCGGAGGCGGGCGACATGTTTCGGAGGGGCAACGGTGTTCCTGTGCGAGACCGTCGTCATGGCGGTGCTCCGTCCCGGGCCGAGCGGCCGGATGGGGCCGAGGACGACGCTGGCTCGAACGCCTGCGCACGAGATGCTCTCGGACACCCCGAGTCTACGCCTGGACCCTGAGTTTAGACTGAAGGTCTATTTAAGGGGCCCCAAGTGGACCAGCTCACTCTCGGCGTCATTTCCCGCTCGCGCAAAGAAAACGAGTGGCGGCTTCCGATCCATCCAAGACATGTCGAGCGGATCGAAGCCGGACTGCGGAAGAACATCTTTCTCGAAACCGGCTACGGCGAACGCTTCGGCGTCCCGGACGAGGAACTCGCACCCCTCGTCGGCGGGATGCGTTCCCGTGAGCGGCTGATCGCGGACTGCGACGTCGTTCTCCTCGCCAAACCGCTCGCGGAAGACCTTTCCGAACTCCGGCCGGGGCAGGTCCTGTGGGGCTGGCCGCACTGCGTCCAGGACGACAAGCTCACCCAGCTGGCCATCGACCGGAAGCTGACCCTCATCGCTTTCGAAGCGATGAACCATTGGCGCGGCGACGGTTCCTTCGGTCTGCACGTCTTCCACAAGAACAACGAACTGGCGGGCTATTGCTCGGTGCTGCACGCGCTTCAGCTGATCGGCTCGACGGGCGACTACGGCCGCCGTCTCCGCGCGGTCGTGATCGGCTTCGGCGCGACCGCGCGCGGTTCGGTGACGGCGTTGAACGCGCACGGGATCCACGACGTGCACGTCCTCACCCATCGCGGCGTCACCGCGGTCGGGTCGCCGATCCATTCGGCGAACATCGTTCATCTCGACCACGAAGTGCACAGCACGGGCGATCTCCGCCGCAGTCACGCGATCACCGAGCACGGCCGCGTCCCGGTGGCCGAATTCCTCGCCGGGCACGACATCGTCGTCAACTGCGTACTGCAGGACACCAACGCCCCGTTGACGTTCCTCGTCGAGGAAGATCTCGCCGCGTTCAAGCCGGGAAGCCTGATCGTGGACGTTTCGTGCGACGAGGAGATGGGGTTCAGCTGGGCGAAGCCGACGACCTTCACCGAGCCGAGCTTCCCAGTCGGCGGAGTCACCTACTACGCCGTCGACCACAGCCCGTCCTATCTGTGGGATTCGGCGACCTGGGAGATCAGCGGTGCCCTGCTGCCGCATCTGAAGCAGGTCCTCGGAGGGCCGTCCGCCTGGGCCGCCGACGAAACCCTCGATCGGGCGATCGAGATCAGCGAAGGCAAGATCCGGAACCCCGACATCCTGGCCTTCCAGCACCGCGCGCCGGAGTATCCGCACGCGCACCGGTGAGGCGCGGGCTCGATGAGAAAGTTCTCATCGAGCCCTCATCGGTGACTCACCCGCGCCGGGCAGCCTGGGTGGTATGCGAGTCCGAATCATCGTCCTGGCCGGGGTCGCCGCCGTCGTGGTGGCGGCCGCCGGCACGTTCGCCGTCGTCGCGGCCACCGCGGCCTCGCCACCCGATCTCGGCCCGGCGGTGGTCGCCCCGGCCGGGCAGGCCGTCACCGGCCCGGATGAAGCTGGGGCGCCGCCCGCCGTCGTCCCGCCCCGGCTGGCCGGGCACGACGACGACGTCGATGATGACCCTGATGACGCCGATGACCACTTCGACCTCGACGACTGAGCGGGCCAGATGAGCGCCCGCGCCCGGATCCTCGCGTGGGTCCTGCTGGTCGTGCTGCTCGCGCTCGCCGGATCGCTGCTGGCCACCCGCACCGTCCTGCACAACCAGCTGGACCAGCGCCTCGACAACGAGATCGCCCACGAGACCGGCAAGCTCAGGGCCTTCCTCGCGTCGCCCGACGCCCGCCCGGCCGGGCAGCCCGCCACCGTCGAGGCGGTCCTCGGTCGTCACCTGGAACGGAACCTGCCCGAGAAGTACGAGACGTTCTTCTCGATCAGCGACGGTGCCGCGTCGAGGCGGAGCGCGATCGAGCCGCCGGTCCGGCTCGACGCCGACCCGAAGTTCGTCGCCGAGCTGTCGCGGGCGACGAGTCCGGCGTACGGCACGGTCACCACCGCGGTCGGATCCGCGCGGTACGGCGTCGTCCCGGTGACCATCGAGGGCTCGCCGGGCCGCGGCGCGCTGGTGATCGTCGAGTTCGTCGACCACGCCGCCGGCGAGATCAACGACGTCGTCGGCGTGATGGCCGCGATGTCCGGGGCCGCGCTCGTGCTGGCCGGGCTGATCGGCTGGCTGGTCGCCGGCCGCATCCTCGCCCCGGTGCGGGAGGTCCGCCTGGCCGCCGAGCAGATCGGCGAGACCGATCTTTCGCGCCGGATCGAGGTCCGAGGCTCGGACGACGTCGCCGCGCTCGGGCGCACCTTCAACACGATGCTGGACCGGCTCGAAAGCGCCTTCGCCGGGCAACGCGAGTTCATCGACGACGCCGGGCACGAACTGCGCACGCCGATCACCATCGTCCGCGGCCATATCGAGCTGATGGGCGACGACCCCGGCGAGAACGCCGCCACCCGGCATCTGGTCCTCGACGAACTCGGGCGTATGCAACGGATCGTGGACGACCTGCTGGTCCTCGCGAAGTCCGGCAACCCGGATTTCCTCACCCCCGGTGAGACCGACCTCGCCGATCTCACCGTCGAAACCCTCGCCAAATCGCGGCCGCTGGCCGACCGCGTCTGGCGGCTCGACGCGGTCGCCGAGGTGAAGGTCCGCGCGGACGGCCAGCGGCTCGCGCAGGCGTTGCTGCAACTGGTCTCCAACGCCGTCCGGCACACCGCGCCCGGCCAGGAGATCGCCCTCGGCTCCGAGGTGACCGCGACGACGGCCCGGCTCTGGGTCCGCGACACCGGCGAGGGAGTCCCGCCGGATTCGAGAAGCCGGATCTTCGAACGGTTCAAACGCGGCAGCAACTCGAGCGGCGACGACGGCGCCGGGCTCGGCCTGGCGATCGTCGCCGCGATCGCCGAGGCGCACGGCGGCCGTGTCCTGCTCGACACCGCGCCCGGCGAAGGCGCGCGGTTCACCATCGAGATCCCCGTCGCGGAAGGTGCGGACCGGTGACCAGTGTGCTGGTGGTGGAGGATTCCGCCCGGATCGGCGCGTTCGTGGAGAAGGGCCTGCGGGCACAGGGTTTCGCGACCCGCTGGGTCAAGACCGGCTCCGAAGGACTGACCGAGGCGCTGACCGGCGCGCACGACCTGGTCGTCCTCGACCTCGGCCTGCCGGATCTCGACGGCTCGGATCTGCTGCGGGCCCTGCGGGCGGCGGGCCGGACGGTGCCGGTGATCATCCTGACCGCGCGGGACAGCGTCGTCGACCGGGTCGCCGGGCTGTCCGGCGGCGCCGACGACTATCTGGCCAAACCGTTCGCTTTCGAGGAACTGCTGGCCCGGATCCGGTTGCGGCTGAGGGGAAATCCCGAAGCCGAGCCGGCGGTGCTGCGTGCCGGGGAACTCTCGCTCGACCTGCGAACGAGGAAGGTTTCGGTGGCGGGGGAGGAGAAGGACCTCACCGCTCGCGAGTTCGCGCTGCTGGAGACGTTGCTGCGCAACCGTGGCCAGGTGCTGTCACGGGAGCAGCTGCTCGGCGGCGTCTGGGGCTTCGACTTCGACCCCGGGTCGAACGTGGTGGACGTCTACATCCGGTACCTGCGCGGGAAGATCGGCGCCGAGCGGATCGAAACCGTGCGGGGCATGGGGTACCGGCTCGGTGAGTCCTGATGAGACGGTTCTCATCCGGCTCTCACGGCGGTCTCTTCTTGTGCCGTCACAGTGGTTTTCATGACCACGACACTGCTTCATCTCGCCGTCGACCTCGTCGCCGCCGTGATCCTCGCCTACGGTATCTACGCTCGTCGCCACCACCGCGGTGACCTCGCCTGCGCCTACCTCGCGCTGAACGTCGGCGTCTGTGTTTCGGTCGCGGTGCTGCTTTCCGTGTCGACCGCGAGCGCGCTGGGGCTGGGTCTCTTCGGCGTACTGTCGATCATCCGGCTGCGGTCCGATTCGATCAGCCAGCAGGAGGTCGCGTACTACTTCGTCGCGCTGGTGCTGGGGCTGGTGAACGGCCTGCGGTCCGCGGACTGGCGGATCGTCGGGGTCTTCAACGTCCTGCTGCTCGGCGTCATGTACGTCGCGGACCACCCGTCGCGCACCCGCGGCCCGCAGCGGCGCACGGTCGTGCTCGACACCGTGTATCCCGACGAGCAGACGATGCTGATGGAACTGCGCGCGCGGCTCGGCGGCACGGTCGTGCGGCACAGTGTGTCCGAAGTGGACTATGTTCGCGAGGTGACCGTCGTGGACGTCCGGTTCCGCCCGGACGCCGCCGCGGTCGTCCACGGCGCCCCGGCGGGGCACCGGTGAGCGGGCGCGGGACGGCCACCGTCGCGGCGGTGGCGAAAGGACTTCCATCGCTGTCGCTGGCCGAAGTCGTCGCCACGAGCGGGCTGATGAGCCGCACGGACCGCAAGTACGTCCTGCCGCTCAACGACTTCCTGGCCGTCGCCGAGGTGCTGTCGCCGCGCTGCCTGGAGATCGACGGGCAACGCGTGTTCGGCTACTCGTCGACATATTTCGACACGCCGGATCTCGCGATCTACCGGGCGCACCGGCAGGACCGGCGGCGCCGGTTCAAGATCCGCACCCGGACCTACACCGACTCGGCCGACACCTACTGCGAGCTCAAGGTCAGCGGGAAGCGCGACGAGACGGTCAAGGCGCGCCGCCCGCACCCGGCCGAGGCGGCACACGGCCTGACCGCGCCCGCCCTGACGTTCCTCGACGACGCGCTCACCGCCGCCTACGGCCGCCCGGCGCCACGGCCGCTGACTCCCGCACTGGTCACCGACTACCGGCGGACCACCCTCGTCACCGCCGACGCGCGGATCACCTGCGACACGTCGCTGGTGTGGCGTTCGGGCTCGCGGAGCCTCGCCGCCGGAGGCGATCTGGTGCTGATGGAGGTGAAGTCGGCTTCCGAGCGCAACAGCGTCACCGAGGCGCTGGCGCAACTGCGGATCCGGGAGCAGTCGGTGAGCAAATACTGCGCGGGCCTGGTGGCGCTGGGGCTGGCCACCGGTGGGAACCGGTGGCGGCCGGCGCTGCGGCGGCTCGGCGTGGCGTAACGATCGCGGCACGGGCGCCGACCCTTGCTTTCGGGTTCCGAGCGAGGGAGAACGAATGAGGATCAGGGAGAAGGCCGCGCTCGCCGTGGCTGGGCTGGCCGTCGCCGCGGCCGGGGGCACCGTGTTCGCTGGGACTTCCGGCGCTGTGGGCCCCTCGCCGTCGCCGAGCGTGCAGGCCGCGGAGACGTCGTGCGTGACCGACGGCGCCGGGATGTGCACCGTGCAGCACGCGCTGGGCGCGGTCCCGGCGGTGGTGGTGGTCTCGGCGAACACGCCGGGACAGTTCAACGCGTACATGCTGAACACGGTGCAGGGTTCGTACACGGCGACCACGTTCCAGGTGCGGGCGATGTTCGACCAGACCAAGCCGAAGGCGGGTGGGGCGATCTGGTTCAGCTTCGCGGCCTATGGCGGCGCGCCGGTGGGGACTCCGACGCCTACGCCGACCTCGCCGAAGCCGCCATTGACGACACCGACCCCGACTCCAACACGGCCGACCAGCGCGACACCAGCACCGACCACGACGCTTCCTGAGACCACCACCACGCCGGGTGGCGGCTCGGGCCTGGGCGGCTGACCGTCCACAAAGGACCAGTTATTGGCTATCGCGGCGGCCGGTCGCCCAGCTCGTCGGCGAGGATCGCGTCGACACGGACACCGGCTCGCCGCAGTACCCGGATGCTCGCCCTCAGTGACACGACGGCGCCAAGGACGGCCATGACACCGAGCCCGATGGCGACCGGATTCGCCACGAGCGCCTCCCTGCCCGCCGGGCCCGGGCGGCGCGCCGCCCGGCGTTGGTCCCTGAAACCTAGACGAGACGGCCTGGCCCGGCGCCGGAAAGCAGCTGATCGGCCTAGGCGATCGTGGCAGGTGAGCGCTGTGATAACTTGGAGCGAACTGGGACTTCTGTGCGTTCGCAAACCCGCTGATCGGGCTGGGACGGCTCCCGCGGAGGTGTCAGGGCACCGTTGGGGCCGGTAGCTCAGTTGGTTAGAGCAGGGGACTCATAATCCCTTGGCCGTCGGTTCGAGCCCGACCCGGCCCACTTCATCAACATCGCTTCCGACCTGCGGGGATGTTGTTCTTTCGGCGGCAATTTCGCCTCGGCGTTAATCGCGATTGGGCTCCGTTATGTCTCCGTTCGCTCCGGTGTGCTCATAGGGGGAGCGCTCTGCAGAGCCAATTGGTGGCGTAGCAGTATTTCTGCTTCCTCGTCATCAGCAGCTGGCAAGAAGCCGCCATCCTCGGCGACGACTTCGGCCACGCCACAGGCCGCCGAGGTCCGGCAGCGCTTGCGCAAGCTCAGACAGCCCTCTGAACCGGACTACCTGCGACCTGAGCTCACATGACACACGAACTTCCGCAGGATGCGACCCGATGGCAGCGCCCATGTCGGCAACCCGCTGGTTAAGAGTCGGCACCTGGTGGTGTCGGATGGTGTCGAGTGATGCCGAACAAGACCTTTTCGTCTGGTCGCTGCACAGTGGCAGTTGTCGGGGTATGTCGCCTGGCGCCAGGCTGTTTCAGACCTCTCGGGCTCGCAGATGCCGGGTTCTGTCGCCTGGTCCAGCAGCTTTAGCCGCCTGCTTTGACGGGTGTGGACGATGACGGTGAGGGATCGCCGCGATCCGGTTGCGTCGGCCGTGAACACGACGGTTGGACCGTAGTCGGCCTGACATTCCTCTTCGGCTTCGGCAATGTGTTCGCCCTCGTCCTGCGAGCGCGGCAAGTCGAGCGAACAAGATCCTCCGCAAGGTCAAGATCGGTGGACAAGGCATCGGGTACAAGAGGCACCGGATCGCTCTACACGCTCCACACGACGTGAACAGGCGATATTCCAAGCGCACCAAGCCGCATGTGGGACGATGGCACATCCACACAGGTAAGAAGCGGACCCCCAGGCGAGTGTTCCGGGTCTGGAGGAGAATATGAGTGACCCGGTCGAGGTGATCGTCTTCCGCGACGAGCCCGGCGAGTTCGCCGACATCGCACCAGATTTCGTCGCCCGGGTCGGCGTGCCTCCGAGTTTCGAGTCGCTGACGCTGCAGTGGCCGGAAGCTGCCGGCATCGAGCAGAAGCGAAGGCTGCTGAGGTTCGTGGCCACCGCGACCGGCGAAGGCCGGTCGCGGGTGGCCAGGCCTCTGGGGAAGCTCGATGCGAACGGCGAAGCTGACGGGCTGACGTCGTTCTTAAGGGCGGTCGATGGCGATTCGTGGTGGCTCGGGGACGTGGCCATCAAATTCGACGCGGGGGACTCGACCGAGATGATCTGGTTTCCCGGCAGCGACGGTGTGTTCCTGTACATCGGGGCGGCAGCGAGCCTATTGGACTTCACCGTCGTCCCGGCAATCCATGAGATTGCCATCGTCCTCGACTGGCAGCTCACAGTGCAGTGACCGATCTGGCCCGGCTTAAGAAATCCTCTGGTGAGGCCGCCGCGTGCGCGTGGTGCCCTCACCAGAGGAGAACCCTTGACGGTCGGCCTGCCGATCACGGCCGGCGGCACGAACCGGCCGCGGGCTGCCACATCACCTCGCTGCTGCTCTGGACCGTGGTCACCAATGGCGACTACCGCGCAGCCTCCCTGTTCACCGACGGCACCGGGCTGGCCACCGGCATCGCCCAGCTCGCCGCATGGCGACTCATCGGCACCCTCGTCTCCATCCTCATCACCGACCGCCGCCGCTACCTTTCCTCCAAGAGCGTCCGGCTCCGCCGCACCCGCCCCTTGACAGCTTGACGGCAGATTCCGGCGTCCCGCTTGACGATATTGTGAAGGAGTTCGCCTTGCCTATCACCGACCATCGCCGTGAAGTGGATGGTATCGCCGCCGCACTTGGTTGGGTCGGCTCCGTGGCTCCCGAAGTGGACTGGGGTGTCGTCGAGCGCCGCCTGAAAACGACTCTCCCGGCTGATTACAAAGAATTCATGAACAGGTTCCCGTCGGGAATGTTCCGTCACGTGATCAGGCTCATCAATCCGATGCAGAGTAACGACCATTTAGGGTCCTTTCAAGCTGACTTCGATCAGGCTCTGGCCAATGTGAAGACAGCCTGGGAGTACGAATACGAAACGTATCCACCATTTCCGGAACCCGGCGGAGTCGTACCGTTCGCCTCCGACGACACAGGTGGCGCGTTCTTCTGGCTCCCCTGGACTCCCGACCCCGACAAATGGCACGTGGTGTACCTGAGTCGGCACAGTCCGGACTCATGGACGCGAACGAAGCGGACGATGACGGCAGTGATGCTCGAACTCGCGAAGAGTAAAGGTGAGCGAAACATCCTTGGCTGGGACATGTCCCGGCATGAGCACTCATTCAACCCGTTGACCTTATAGGCTTGTGCGTTTCTGGACAGTTAGCGACCGCTCACGAACCAGGGGAACGATGGTCCGCGACGAAATCTCCTCGCGTGTCGACGAGATCGCCACGTTACTGGGCTGGCAGCGGCCGTTCATTCCCGAGAGGTCCTGGGCACTCGTCGAGCAGGATCTGGGCACAGCGCTGCCGTCGGACTACAAGATGTTGCTGACCCGGTTTTCAGGCGGGGTGTTCAGACGGATTGAGGTCGACAGCCCGGTCGCTAACGAGAGAGCCTGGGCGAACTACAAGCACGCCCTCGAGGATTTCGAGTACCTCGACAAAGTCGACTACGCCCTGTATCCCGAACCTGGGGGCCTACTTCCGTGGGGATCCGACGGCCAAGGTGGAACCTTCTGCTGGATCACCGATTCCGGCGACCCCGACGGATGGAGGATCACTTACCACGACCAGAGTGCGGACGAACGGCGTGAGCATCCCGGGCCGGTCACCCAGCTCCTCTACGAGATCCTTACCGGCAGAGGAAAGGCCCGGTCGCGTACTTCGCGGGGGACAAGAGGTCGTGGTAGAGCCGGTCCGCCTGACGGGCGGGAGTCTAGGGGGAGGGCATGGGTTCCTTTCGTCAGTGTGCTGGGCGGGATAGGCTCGCGAGAACCTGCTTGGCGGCCCGTTCACCTGATGAGGCCGCGTCGGCGAGTGAAGGCATGTCGAGCTGGTAGTCACCTGCCAGATGGATGGGGCCGAGGTGTTCGCGCAGGGTCGGCAAGGAGGCGCGTCCGCCTGGTGCCCAGAACGGCACGACACGGTGGTGGCGCCGGACGATCCCCTCGCCGAGCTTCCCCTCGAGTTCGGGGTAGAGCGACAGGAGGTCCGCGGTGAACCGGGTGACGATCTCCTCGTCGGTGAGCTTGAAGAGGTCGTCGGCGACGGCGCCCCCGGCGAAGCAGGCGAGCGCACCGCCCGGCTTGCGTGGACCAGGACCGCGCAGGGCCGCGGCGTGGTTGAACATCGCCTGGAACGACAGCTGGGGCGTCGACACGGCGATGTAGTCGTCCCACTGTTGCGGGCCTTCCTCACTGGTGAAGAAGCCCACCACCACGTACCGGCCGTAGTGGATGTCGTCGAACGCCGTCCGGTACTCGGCCGGGAGGCCTGGCAGGATCTTGATCGCGACATCGCTGGGAACGGCCACGATCGCGCGGCGGGCTCGGATACGCGCCGGTCCGTTCTCGTCGTGGTAGTCCACGACGACTCCGTCTTCTGTTCGCTCCACCGAATTCACCGCGGAGTTGAGCCTCAGCCGATCCCCGAGGTCATCGGCCAGGATGTCGGTGAGGGTCTGGTTTCCCCCTTCCGGCAGGGAGAAATTGGGCACCTTCGCCGGGTCGGTCAGGAGGATGCCCATCGAGATGACGAACTGGGTCGCGGCGGTTTCCTCGGGTTCGCAGCCCATCCATTGCCCGGACCAGGACCGGACCATGTCCCGCGCGACGTCGGACTTGATCCCTCGGAGCACGTATGACGCGGAGAGGGCGTCGAGCTTCGCCCGCACTCGCTTCGCCAGGCGGTTGTCCGGGTTCAGCTGCAGGAAGGGTGCCGCCGCGAGGATGCGCGCGCCGACGGCCGCCAGAGCGACCCGGTCCCGCAAGGTCATCCGGGACCGGAACATCAGGGCGAACGGATTCGAGGTGTCGACCTGTTTTCCGTGGAGCGCGAGGGCCACCTTCTTGCCCGCCAACGTCCCCATGTGGACCCGGTGGCGTTCGAGGGCTTCGATCAGCGGGCCGGTGCCTTCGGTGAACTGGGTGCCGAGGTTGATCCAGTAGTCGCCCTGGCGGACCGACTCCACGCGTCCTCCGGCCCGGCCGCCGGCTTCGAGCACGACGACGTCCCGATCGGACAGTGTGGTCGCCGCCATCAACCCGGCGATACCGGCACCGACCACGACGACGTCCGCCGTGTGCTCGTGGCGGGATTCGGTCATGAGGTGCTCCGTTCAGGTGTCGACGTCAGCGCCGAGGAAATGGCCCGTACCAGCCGTCTCGTGGCCCTTTTGCTGCTCGGGCTGATCGCGGTGAAGGCGATGTAGCCGTGCACGAGTTCGGGTTCGTGGATCACCTCCGCCGGTACGCCGCTTTCCGCCAACGCGGCCGCGTAAGCGAGTCCGTCGTCGCGGAGCGGGTCGAATCCGGCGACGGCGACGATGGCACGGGGGAGACCTGCCAGGTCTCCGGCGAGCAGAGGGGAAACCCGAGGGTCGAGATGGTCGGTCCCATCGGGGAGGTAATGGTTCATGAACCAGGCGATCTGCTTGGCCGACAACGCGGGGGACCCCGCGAACTCGTGCTGGGAGGGCCGTCGTTCCGAGATGTCGGTGACCGGCTGGATGAGCGCCTGCATCATCGGCTGGACAGGAAGGCCGCGAAGCCGCTGGCAGAGCACGGCGGCGATGTTGCCTCCGGCGCTTTCACCGGCGACGACGATCCGGTGCGGGTCGATTCCCCAGTCGGCGGCATGGTCGACGGCGTACCGCCACGCGGCGAGCGCGTCGTCGTGCGCCGCCGGGAACGAGTGCTCGGGCGCGAGCCGGTACTCGACGGACAGGACGTCGGCGCCCGTTCCCTTGGCGAGCATCCGCGCCGGCGCGGCGTAACTCGCGCGGCTCCCCAGCACGAATCCGCCGCCGTGGAAGAAAAGGAGCAAACCTCGGTTCGGGGTTCCGCAGCTGTAGCGGGTCGCCCGCAGCCCGTCGCCGAGATCCACGTCCTGCTCGACGGGACAAGGCGCGATCCGGTCGGCGAACAGCGCCGCGTCACGTTCGGTGACCTCCCGGGCGGCGGCCACCGGCAGGTCGCTGTAGTCGCCACCGGCTTCCGTGAGCTTCATCAGCAGGGCGATGTCGGGCGCCATCCGATCGCCGGCGCTGTTGACCGGTGGGCGTGCCAGCAGTTTGAGGAGCAGGGGAGGAGTGCGGCTCAGGGTGATTACGAGGGCCCGCTGGAGACGCCGGTGTGCCGCGGTCATGAGTCGGCCGCCGCGCCCGTGAGGTCGGCGGCGGGCGCCCGGACGGAGAACCGGATGTTCTCGTCGACGAGCCGCCCCTTGAAGAGCCGGTTGTCCTTGACGAAGGTCGTGTGCATTCGCCACGGCAATTCGGTGCCCTGGCGGGGAAGTTCGGGTTTGGCCCGTTGCATGTAGCCCGCGGTGAGGTCGAGGAGGTCCGCGGTGGCGAGTCCGTCCGGGACGACCGGGACCGCGATGTCGTACCCGTTCGCGTCCATGCGGCGGAGCACGTCGCCGACCAGGCGGCACACGTTGCTCAGCCGGAGCGTCCACGACGCCTTCGTGTAACCGAGCATCATGGCCCAGTTCGGTATGCCGGAGAAGAGGGCGCCACGATAAAGGAGGGTGTCGGACATCTTCACCGGGACACCGTCCACTGTGGGCTGGATACCGCCCAGCATCTGCATGACGAGGCCGGTCGCGGTGACGATGACGTCGGCCTCCAGTTCCTGGCCCGATTTCAGCAGGATGCCGTTCTCGGTGAAGCGGTCGATCCGGTCGGTGACCACGTCGGCGCCGCCCGCACGGAGTGCCTTGAAGAACTCTCCGTCCGGGGTGACGCAGAGACGCTCGTCCCACGGCGCGTACGGCGGGTTGAAATGCGTGTCCACGTCGATGTGCGGCGGAAGCTCCTTGAGCGTCCACTTGCGCAGCGCTTTCCGGCCGAAGTCGGGGAATTTGCGCAGCGTGGAGACGAGCAGGAAGTCGATCCAGATGTTCTTCAGCCGTGTGGCCGCGTAGCCGCGCTTGGCCCCGAGCAGCTTGGTGAGCTTGACGGCGATGTTGTCGAACCGCGGCTGGGAGGCGATGTAGCTGGGGGTGCGCTGCAGCATCGTCACGTGTGCCGCGGCGCCCTCGCCGGTCAGCATGGCCGGGAGCATGGTCACGGCGGTCGCGCCACTCCCGATGATCACGACGCGTTTGCCGCGGTGGTCGTAGTCCTCGGGCCAATGCTGGGGATGCAGGATATCGCCCCGGAAATCTTCACGACCCTCGAAATGGGGTGTGTATCCCTCGTCGTATCGGTAGTAACCGGTGGCGCTGAAGACGAAGCGGGTCTTGATCGTCTTCGTGCGTTCGGTGCCGGCGTCGTCGGTCGCGGTCACTTGAAGCGTCCAGCGCGCCTCGGCGCTCGACCAATCCGCGGAGGTCACCCGATGCCTGAGCCGCAGGAGGTTGTCGAGGCCGAACTCGCTCACCGTCTCGGCGAGGTATTCGCGGATCAGCGGCGCTTCGGCGATCGCGCTCCGATGCCGCCACGGCTTGAACTCGTAGGCGTAGGTGTGCAGATCGGAGTCGGACCGGACACCCGGATAGCGGAACAGATCCCAGGTGCCGCCGATCGAGTCGCGGGACTCCAGCACGATGATCTTCTTGCCGGGGAAGTCGGTCCTCAGGTGCTGGGCCGCGCCGATACCCGAGATGCCGGCGCCGATGACGACGATGTCGGCCGCTTCCGGCACGTCTGGGTCCTTCATGCTGCACTTCCTTCTCGGTTGGCGGGGACGACGCCGGTCCCGCGGGCGCGGGTGGCGACGATGGGTTCGGCGAGGACTTCCGCTTCGCCCGTGTGGCCGACGGACCGGGCGATGACGCGCAGCTCGAAGTCGATCGTCCGGCTCCTGGTGCCTTTCGCCGCGAGCCGCGCCTCGACCTCGATGACGTCGCCGCCGCGCACCGGCGCCAGGAATTCCACGGACGAGTAGCCCGCGAAGAGGCCCTCGTGGCCGTCCGTGACGATCGCGAGATGAGTTCCGGCGTCGCCGAACAGCGCCAGGCCGTACGCGCCGTCGACGAGATTTCCGGCGTAGTGAGCCTCGGAGTAGGCGACGTAGCGCTGGTGGATGACGTGCATCAGAACTCCTAGTAGGTCATCCGATTAAGTCAGGTGATCGAGTGTGTGACAACTTCGACCCCTCGTCAAGAGGTGGTTCCGGGCGCTCGCCCGAAAGGGGCTGTTGACAAAGGCGCGGCAGGGCACTCATCATCTTCGTCAATTGATCGAGTCATTTGACTAACTCTGGCGCGATCGTCGCCACGATCGAAAGGGCCGCCGATGGCCGAGATCATGACGTTTCCCGAGGCGCCCGTGATGGAGGGTTCGGCCCTTCCCGTCACCATCGACGACGACGCGAGTCCGGTCGTCCGGCTGATCGGGCGTACTTTGCGTGACTCGTCGCGGATCGGTCACGCGCAAGAGGTCTTGGGCCGGTCCGCCGGCACCGTGGTGGTCCGTTCTCACGACACGCCGCAGACCGCGACGATTTCCTTTGACAGCAAGGCGATCACGGTGACCGGCGGAGTGGTGATCGAGCCCGCCGCGACGGTCGTCGTCGATCTGCTGGCGCGCTTCGCCGCTGTGGGGGAGCCCGCCGGTGATGTCGTCCTGGCCGCCGGCATCCTGCGCGCGCTGACGCCGCCGCTGCCGCACTGGCGCCAGGCCGCCCAAGATTTCTGGTCGGTGACAAGGGAAATTCCCGGCATTCCCGACGTGCTGATCGTCGACGCCGATGGCCCCGGCGGCCCGGAGCGGCAACGGTTCGGCGACGGGCCGTCCGAATACCTGATCGCGGGGCAACCCGACGTGCTCGCCGGTGTCCTCAGTGGAGCGGACGACTTCGCCGCTTCCTTGGCGGCCGGCCTTCAGGTGAAGGGCACGCTGTCGCAACTGTCGGTCATGACGGCCGCTTCCTGGAGGGTTCGTTTCGATGTCTGATCTCAAGAACCGCGCCGTGCGCCTCGAAGCGACGAACCACGACGGAAGCCTTCTCGGCAAGACCGTGTCGAGCACGAAGTTCGCTTCAGGTAAGAACAGCGGCTTCGCCTTCGCCGACATCCTGTTCGCGATCGACCTCGGCAACGAGATCGTCCTCGGTGACGCCTTCCCGGACTGGCGCGGCAACCTCTACGACATCCAGATGGTCCCCGACATGTCGACCCTCGTCGAATGGAAGCCGGGCCTGGATTCGGTCATCGGCGACTACTGGCTGCAGGACGGCACACCTGTGCCGATCTGCCCGCGGAACCTCGTGCGGAAGCTGGTGGCCCGGCTCGCCGTTCTCGGGTACACCGCGACCGTCGCCGTGGAGATCGAAGCGACCCTGTTCGAGGAATCCGTTCAGGAGGCGCGAAAACGCGGGTACCGGGACCTGACGCCCTTGGGCGGCGGCACGGGAGCCACGTATCACTTGGCGAGGTCCAAGGACTGGGTCGACTACATGGAAGCGGTCGTCGGCCGCCTCGATCGGCTCGGTATCGCTTGGGAGGCCTGGACCGACGAGGCCGCCGCCGGGCAGACGGAGCTGAACCTGCCGCCGGCGGACCCGATCACGCTGGCCGACTCCTGGGCACGGACCCGGCAGGTCATGCGCGAGGTCGCGTTCGAGCGGGACCACACGGTGACCTTCATGGCCAAACCGACGGCGGGTTACGGCCAGGGCGCCCACCTCAACCTGTCGCTCCAGAGCGACGGAGTGAACCGGTTCTTCGCCGAAGACGGACCCTCCCCGCTGATGCGGCACGCGGTCGGCGGGCTACTGGCCACGATGGCGGGAAACACCTCGCTCGCGTTGCCGCAGATAACGTCCTACCGGCGGCTGGTCGACTTCACCGGACCGCCCACCGTCGTCAGCTGGGGCGAAAACAACAAGACGGCCGCGGTGCGCGCCATCACCGGCCACCCGAAGTACTCGCGCCTCGAGTACCGGCTTCCCGGTGCCGACGTGAACCCCTATCTCGCGCTGGCGGGAGTGCTCGCCGGGGTGCTGGCCGGTGTGGAGCGGGAGATCGAACCACCGGAGCAGGTCAGGGACATGGCCTGGTGCCTGCCCGACAGCGCCGGCGTGCCCCGGATCCCCGACACGATGTCGAAGGCCGCCGCGGCCCTGGATGCCGATCCGCTTCTGCGCGAGTACCTCGGTGACGAGTTCGTGGACTTCTGGATCGCGTCGCGGCGCTGGGAGTGGATGGAGTTCCACACCAAAGGCGGCGATCCGTTCGCCGAACTCTCCCAGTGGGAGTCCACTCGCTACTTCGAGTTCCCGTGAGCGCGCGTCCGCTGATCGGCATCACCGGCAGGCGATTCCGGCTGGAGCTGATCAAGGGAGCCGACGAGCGATACGGAGACCGCTGCCTCGACAGCTACATGGCGGACTTCGCGAGCCGGATCGCGCAGGCCGGTGGGCTTCCGGTGCATCTCTCCTACGACACCGACGCGACGGAGATCTGCCGCCGGCTCTCCGGGGTGGTGATCACCGGCGGGCAGGACGTCCACCCGGCGTTCTGGGGTGGCGACCCGGGGGTGGTCCGCGACATCGATCCGCGGACCGACCCGATGGTCCACGACAGGGCGCGGGACGAGTACGAGCTCGGGCTCGCCCGGGCCGCGCTGGAGGCAGGGATTCCCATCCTTGGCGTGTGCCGCGGCATGCAGGTGCTCAACGTCGCGCTCGGCGGCACCCTCGTCGCCGACCTGCCTGCCGGGCCCGTGAGCCATCTGTCGGCGGAGACCGCGCCGACCGACGGCACCGCCGATCATCTCGTGTCCTTCGAAAAAGGCTCGATCGCCGCCGGCCTGTTCGGCGAGCACGCGATGACCAACTCGTGGCACCACCAGGCCGTCGACCGCTGCGGCACCGGCCTGGTCGTGACCGGACGGACGAGCGATGGCGTGATCGAAGCGGTCGAGCTCCCGGGCGCACCGGTGCTCGGCGTCCAGTGGCATCCGGAGTGGATGAAGAGCGAGGACCCGGCGATGACGTGGATCGTCCAGGCCGCGGCCAGAAGGCGAAGGAGCTTGCCATGACCGCGAAAGTGGCGCCCGGACAGGCGGGCGACGACCCCGCCACCCCGACCCTGACGGAACTGCTGTCGCGACGCGCGAAGGACTCGCCGGATCGTGAGTTCCTGCGTTTCGGGGAGTGGTCGTGGAGCTTCGCCGAGATCGACGGCTGGACCTCCAGGCTGGCGCACCGGCTGATCGAGGTCGACGGTGTCCGGCCGGGCGAGCGTGTCGCGATCATGCTGCCGAACGTCGTGCACTGGCCCGTCGTCTGGCTCGCCACGCTGAAAGCGGGCGCGGTCGCCGTACCGATCAACAGCTCTTACCAGCGTGCCGACCTCGACTTCGTGCTGCGGGACTCCGGGGCACGCGTCGTGTTCACCGACGCCGACCGCTCGGATCTGATCGCGGGGGTCGTCGCCGGTGCGGACGTCCGCGTCGTCGACGTCGCCGACGACGGGTCGGAGCCGTTTCCGGCGACGCCTCCAGCCGCACCGATCGAAGGTGGGGCGCTGGCGAACCTGCAGTACACGTCGGGTACGACCGGTTTTCCCAAGGCGTGCATGCTCACCCACGACTACTGGGTCCGGTTGGGCTGGATCTGCGCGTCGGTGACCGGACTCGGGCCCGAGGACGTTCTCCTGACGGCCCAACCGTTTTCCTACATGGATCCACAGTGGAACACCGCGCTCGCCCTCACCGCCGGCGCGCCGCTGGTCGTGCTGCCCCGGTTCTCGGCGTCGACGTTCATGGCGGACGTCCGGCGGCATCGTGCGACCTTCTTCTACGTCCTCGGGTCCATGCCGACGTTGTTGTTCAAGCAACCGCCGACGCCCGAAGACCGCGACAACGACCTCCGCCTCGTGTTCTGCTCGGGAATTCCGGCCGGACTCCACGCCCGGCTGGAGGAACGATGGGGCGCTCCGTGGCGCGAGGTCTACGGAATGACCGAATCCGGGATCGACCTGTTCAGTCCCTTCGGCGACGTCGGCGCGGTGGGAAGCGGGAGCCTGGGGCGGCCCGTACCGACGAAGCAGATCCGCGTCGTCGATCCCGACGGCTCCGAGGTGCCCGACGGCGAAGCCGGTGAGCTGATCATCGCCGGCACACCGATGATGAACGGCTACTGGAACCGCCCTGAAGACACCGCCCGCGTGCTGCGGGACGGCTGGCTCCACACCGGCGACCTCGTCGTCCGCCGCCCGGACGACGGCGTCCGGCTGGTCGGCCGGATCAAGGACATGGTGCGGCGCGGTGGCGAGAACGTCGCGAGCGTCGAAGTCGAAGCCGCCCTGGAGCGTGACGACCTGGTGGTCTCGGCCGCCGTCGTCGCCGAACCCGACGAGACGCTCGGCGAGGAGGTCAAGGCGTTCGTCCAGCTGGCGGCCGGTGTCCCCGCCGAGCCGGCGACGGCCGAGCGGATCGTCGAGCGGGCGGGCAAGGAACTCGCGCGGTTCAAAGTGCCGCGCTACCTGGAGTTCGTCGAAGACTTCCCCCGCACGCCGTCCGAACGCATCGCCAAACCGGCACTCAAGGCCCGGGCCGCGGCCGACCCCGGCGTGACCTACGACCTCGGCGCACGACGGGGATTCCTCGGCATCGAAGTCGTCCGGGACGTCGCGGTGCTGACCCTCCGGCGCCCCGAGAAGCTCAACGCCATGGACGTCGCCACCCGGCGCCGTCTGGCGAGCGTCATCCGTGAATTCGGTACCGGTGAGACCGTGCGTGGGATCGTGCTCACCGGTGCGGGCCGGGCCTTCTCCGCGGGAGAGGATCTCCACAGCGCACCGTCGACGGAAGCCGGGATGCGTGAGGCGTTCGCGAGTTTCCACGACATCACCAGGGCGATCCTCGAGACACGGATACCCGTGGTCGCGGCCGTCAACGGCATCGCGGTCGGCGGAGCCTCGGAGATCACCCTGAGCTGCGACACCCGCATCGGAACCCCGGAAACCGTGTACTACCAACCGGAAAACGGCCGGGGCATCACGATCTCGAACGCGTCCAGCGTGCTGCTGAGGCGGCTCGTCGGGAACCACGCGATGCGAGTGGTGCTCGGATCCCCTCGGATCCGGGCCGACGAAGCGCTGCGGATCGGTCTGCTCGACGAGATCGTCGAGCCTGGCGCCCTGATCGGCCGTGCCATCGACACCGTCGTCGAGTGGACGCCGGAGGGCAACACGACGGCCCTCCACCTCGCGCTCCTGCGCCCGACGGCAGAGGACGTCGAAGCTGCCTTCGCCAGGGAAGACCTCGCCGCGGCCCAGGCATGGGAGAGCGGAGCTCTGGCCGCGGGCATCCGAGCCTTTCTGTCCACAAAGGACACTGAAAAGGAGACTTCGACATGATCGACACCCTGGCCGCGGTGCTGACCACCGTCGGCGAACCGCTCGCGCTGACCGTCATCCGGGTGGACGACCCGGAGCCGCACGAGGTGCGGGTCGCGGTCACCAACGTGGGGCTGTGCCACAGCGACCTGCACTACATGACCGGAACGGTCCCGACCGAGCTGCCGGTCGTGGTCGGCCACGAGGTGGCCGGCGTGGTCGAGGCGGTCGGCTCGCAGGTGTCCGGGCTGCGTCCCGGGGACCGGGTGGTCGGCGCGCTGACGCCGTCCTGCGGCCGTTGCGCGAACTGTGAGGCGGGGCGCTCGACCCAGTGCCAGCGGCTGGGGGAGATCCTTCACCGCCCCCGGCCCGCGTTTCAGACCACGTCGGGCGAGCCGATCGAGCGGCTGGGCGACATCGGGGCGTTCTCCCGGCACGTTCTCATGCGCGAGAACTCGCTGGTGAAGCTCCCCGACGACGTTCCACCGCACGTCGGCTGTCTCCTGGCCTGCTGCGTCATCACCGGTGTCGGCGCCGTCTTCCGCGGCGCCCGGGTGCGACCGGGCAGCACGGTCGCGGTCATCGGCTGCGGCGGCGTCGGATCGGCCATCATCCAAGGCGCGAGGCTCGCCGGAGCGTCGGCCATCGTCGCGATCGACCTGGACGACGACCGGCTCAAGGCCGCGCGCGGCTACGGCGCCACCCACGTCGTCAACGGCGGGGACGAAGACCTGGTCGCGCAAGTTCACCGCCTGCTCGGGGACGGAGTGGACTACGCCTTCGAGGCGGTCGGCTCGGCCCGCACCGCCGCGACGGCCCTGGCACTGGTGCGCCCGACGGGGACCGCGTGCCTGGTCGGAATCGCACCAGGAGGCACCGAACTCAGCGTTCCGGCATCGGACTTCTTCTTCGAGGAGAAGCGGCTGATCGGCTCCTACATGGGCTCGGGTCAAGCGCGACAGGACATCCTCCAGCTCGCCCGCCTCTACCAGCAAGGACGTCTCCTGCTCGACGAGATGGTCACGCGCGTCATTCCCTTCGGCGAGATCAACGAAGGCTTCGAGGCGATGAAGTCCGGCGACGTCACCCGCATCGTCGTCGATCTCCAGTCCTGACCAACCGAAGGAACCTTGAAGATGAGCAACGAGATTCCCCGGCCGGTGAACTACATCGCCGATGCCTGGCGCGAAGCCGAGACGATCCCCGGCACGTGGAACGTCGACCCCAACACGCGAGAACCCGTCCACCGCTCCGTCACGACGTCACCCGACGACGTCGAGCGGGCCCTGCGGCACGCGGAGCGCGTGTACGACATCGGCCGCTGGGACGAGGACGCTCGGCGTGAGCGCGCCGCGATGCTCGAACGAGTGGCGGCCATCGTCGAGACCCGGGCCGAGGACATCGCCCGGACGGACTCGCTGACCAGCGGCACGCCGATCAGTGTCACGCGGAAGGTCGCGGCCTTCCTGCCCATGAGGATCCGGGCGTCGGCGGCGGACCTGGTGAACATCCCGCGCGTCACCGCGCTCGCGGCTGGCGGCCGCGACGTCCGCCTCCACAAGGTGCCGTGGGGTCCCGCCGCGATCCTCACGCCGTGGAACGGCCCGAGTTTCATCCCGGCGGCCAAGCTCGCCAGCGCCGTGGCCGCGGGTTGCCCGGTCATCCTCAAACCTTCGGAGCACGCGCCCGGCAGCGCACAGCTCATCGTCGAGTGCTTCGTCGAGGCGGGCCTGCCCAGTGGCACGCTGCAGCTCGTGCACGGCGCCGGCGACGTCGGCGCCCGGCTGACCACCGACCACCGCGTCAAGATCGTCTCGTTCACCGGCGGGCCCGCCGCCGGGCGCGCCATCGCGCGGGCGGCCGCGGAAGACTTCAAGGTCCTGCAGCTGGAGCTCGGCGGGAACAATCCGGTGCTCGTGCTCGACGACGCCGATCTCGACGTCACCGCGGACGGCATCCTCGACGGGATGACCAAACTCAACGGTCAATGGTGTGAGGGACCGGGCAAGATCCTCGCGCACCGCGGCCTGATCGACCCCCTCCTCGAAGCACTGACCGAGCGGATCTCCAAGCTCGTCGTCGGCCACTCCCTCGACGAGGACGTCCAGATCGGCCCGATCTCCAATGCCCCGCATTTCGGGACCCTCCAGAGCAGGATCGACGGGTTGCGCGACCTGGGGGCGAGTATCCGGCAGCCCGCCCGCCTGCCCGAGCTCGGCGGCTTCTTCCTGTCGCCGACCGTGGCAGTCGGCGCGGACCCCGCTCAGGCCACCGCCGAGCTGTTCGGCCCGGTCGTCTCCCTGCACGCCGTGGATTCCGACGAGCAGGCGCTGCGCGTCGCCAATGCCCATCCGTCAGGGCTCGACGCGTACGTGTTCGGCGCCGACACGGACCGGGCGATCGACGTCGGCTCCCGCGTCCTGGCCGGCGAAGTGCGTGTCAACGGCGCGAAAGTCGCCGACCTCGGTGACGACTCGGCGCAGAGCTTCTGGGGCCCGGCGGGTATCGGTGGCCACGGTCCGGCGGAGTCGGTGCGGGTCTTCTGCGGCGACCGGGTCGTCGGTGTCGATTCGCCCGAGTTGCCGCTGTGACGTCATCGCCCGACGGGGGTGGCTCCGAGCCGGGCCGCGAGCCAGCTGTCGAGGACCGACGTGGCGATCTCCATCTGCCCCAGCGCGGCGGCCCGATCCCCGTAGGTCAACCAGTTCGCGGCGAAGCCGTCGGCCAAGGTGGCGAGGACGAAGGCGATCTCGTCGACGACTTCCGGTTCGATCGGATGGTCCGGCTCGGCGGCGCGAAGTGCGGCGCGCACCGTCTCGAGAGCCTTGTCGTACACCGCGATACCGCGGTCTCCGTGCTGGCGTCGTGCCCAGCTGATGAGTTCCACCGTCGCCGCGGTGAAGCTGGCCGACTCGAGGTAGCACTCCATGACCCCGCGCAGGAGCCGTCGAGCCGTCTCTCGCACGTCACCGGGGGAGTCGTCGCCCTCGAGCGCGTCGCGGTACCGGCCGGCCACGAACTCGTAGACATCGGCGAAGAGGTCCTCTTTGGAGTCGTAGCAGTAGTGTAGCATCGCCAGATTCGCCTGCGCCTGCTCGGCGATGCGCCGGGTCGTCGCGCCCTCGATGCCGTAGGTGGCGATGACCTCCACCGCGGCCTTGATGAAGTCGCTACGCCGCTGGGCGGCGGGGATCCGTGGCACGAAGTCCTCCCGGTGCACGTAGTTGGACGCTTGATTAAGTCACGGCCAGCCTAGCAGCGAGAATACTTGGGCAAATGACTTGATCGGATGACTAAGACCGGCGTAGTCTATGAGCCGGATCACAAGTCGGCTCGCTATCCGAACGCACCGCCTTCGACGCAGAGGCGAAGGCGCGACTCGAAGGAATCAAGGACATGAAGGACCTGCTCTTCATGCTGGCCGATCTCTGGATGATCTTCGCCGGCTTCTACTTCGGCTGGAAGTTCATCCGGCGCTACGACAACTACCTGCTCGGCCTGGAATGGATGATCGTCGCCACCTCGGGCTCGAACTTTCTTCTCTGGGCACTTCTGGGCGGAGACGAGGGCAGCCCGCTGTACAGCGTCGCCTACTTCTTCGACGCCTTCTCCCGATCAGTCGGCATCACGCTCATTCTCGTCATGGGCCTGATGCGCGTGACGCACCGCTACAAGCCCTCGGTCGCGGTCGACGTCGGGGTGTTCGCGCTCGCCGCCGTCGCGGGGCTGTACCTCCAGCAATTCCGCGCCGATCAGCTCCACGTCGGCCCGGCGACGTTCTACGTCGTGGTCAACGTGGTCACCACGGTCTTCCTCGCCTACTTCGTATGGCGGCTCTGGCGCATCGGCGCCACGGTCACGGCCGTGGGCGCGGGGGTGGTCACCCTCGCGGGAGCCGCCATCGCGATCACGTACGACTTCTTCCCCATTCCGGGCGACGACGCGCACCGAACGCTCTTCTACAGCGCGGCGCTGGCCACCTGGGGATTCCAGATGTTCGTGTACTACCTCGCCTATCGCGCCCTGCACGACCACAACGTGAAGACCGGTGCCGAACCGGCGGCGGGCGAACACAGCGTTGCCCGGGCCTGAATCGAATCGAACAACGACAGCCCTGTCTCGGGGCAAGAGAAGAGGAGTGACCATGCGGGCGACGGAGTCCGACGGTGTGACCTGTTCGGCGTTCTCCGGATGGTGCGATCGGCCCACGAATTTCGCGCCGGCGCTCGAAGAGGAAATCCAGTGTGATGTCGCTGTCGTCGGTGGTGGCCTGGTCGGTATGGCCTCGGCACTTCGGCTGGCCGAGCGCGGCGCCGATGTCGTCCTGCTCGAAGCCGGATACTGCGGCTGGGGCGGGGCGTCGCGCAACGCGGGCTATTTGTCGAACGAATTGGCCGGGGACCCGCAGATGCTGCGCTTCCTGTACCGGCGCCGACTGCGAAACCTCATTCACTACGCGGAGGCCTCGGCACAGTTCACCGAGGAATGGATCGCACGGCTCGGCATCGACTGCGACTACGAACCCACCGGCGGCGTCAACGCCGCGGTCTCCGCCGGACAGCTGCGACGGTTGGAGAAGGGGGCGCGCATCCTCGGCGACGCCGGCGCCGACGTCGAATTCGTCGACGGCCGGGACTTCGGCATGCCCGACACCTTCCTTGGCGGCATCCACTTGCGCGGTGGGGGTCTGCTGAACCCGGGAAAACTCGCCTCCGGACTTCGTGACGCGCTTCTGGCGTCGGGTGTCAGGGTGTTCGAGCGTTCTGCTGTACAAAAGGTCGAGTCCGAAGGCGCGACGGTCGTGCTCAGCGTTCCCGGCGGCCGCGTCCGCGCCGAGCGCGCCGTGCTCGCCACCAACGCCGGCTCCCGCGACCTCGCGATCGCCCCACGCGGAATCCAGCCCGTGTGGACCAATGTCGTCGAAACGGAACCGATCGACCCCGACCGGCTGGAGGCGATCGGCTGGACAACGCGCGCCGGCATCGTCACCGCGCACACGATTCTCGAGAACTACCGGCGCACTGAGCGCGGGACCCTCTTGTTCGGTACCCGCCAGCTCGAGGCCGCGCCGAGGGCACTCGGGGCCCGCGAACCCAGCCGGGAGGTCGTGGCAGACCTCGTCCGCGGCTTCCACGAGCGCTTCCCATCGCTGCGCTACGTCGCGCCGCAACGGGCGTGGGGCGGGTGGGTCGCGGTCACGTCGTTCCTCCCGGTCGCGGGAGAGGTGGCGAAGAACGTCTTCTATGCCGTCAGCTGCAACGGCCACGGCCTCGCCCAATCGCCCTACGTCGGCACACTGCTGGCCGACCGCCTGGCCGGAGACGAACCGCACGAAGACCTGCGCGCGGTGTGGCGACCCCGGCCGCCGCGCCTGCCCTCGTTCGCTCTCAGCGCGCCATCCTTGAAGGCCGCGTGGGCACTCGACCGGATCTCCGACCGCTTCAGCCGGCGGCGCTGAAGACTTCGGATTCCCTGGAAGCGCCCCTCGGTTTCTGAACCTTGGAACGAAGGGTCAGACCCCAGGGAAGTGGAGATCCGCGGCCCCAGGTCGCGCAACCTGCTGCGACGTTGGTTCAGGGGCCGATGGACGAGGCGTGGGCGGCGACAGCCACCGAAGGCACAGACCCCTCTGCCCCCGATGGCACAGGCAACTGACGTGACGTGAGGCGGTCGGTTCAGGTGGTGTGGATGCTCGTGCCTGCCGTGGGGGCGAAGCGGGCTTGGAAGAAGCGGAGGTGGGGTGGTTCGTGGGTGAAGGCGAGTCCGTGGGTGATGTGGTGCCGGTCTTTGTGGACGCGGACGAGTGTGTCGGCGACGTGGTCGATGTGGCTTTGGGTGTAGACGCGGCGGGGGATGGCGAGCCGGAGGAATTCCAGGGGCGGGTAACGGTTTTCGCCGGTGGCCGGGTCGCGTCCGGCTGAGACGGTTCCGCGTTCGACGCCACGGACGCCGCCTTCGAGGTAGACGGCGGCGGCGAGGGTCTGGCCGGGGAGCTCGGTGCGGGGGAGGTGGCCGAGGACGGCGGTGGCGTCGACGCAGACGCAGTGGCCTCCGATGGGCCGGACGATCGGGACGCCCGCGGTGTGGAGCCGGTGGCCGAGGTATTCGATCTGGGCGACGCGGGCGCGGATGTGGTCTTCGTCGACGGATTCGGTGATGCCCTGGGCGATGGCTTCCATGTCGCGGCCTGCCATGCCGCCGTAGGTGTGGAGGCCTTCGTAGAGCAGGACGAGACCGCGCGCTTGTTCGGCGAGATCGGGGTCGCGAAGCGCGATCCAGCCGCCGATGTTGGCGAGGCAGTCCTTTTTGGCCGACATGACGGCGCCGTCGGTGGGGGAGCAGAGGGCGAGCAGGATGTCCGCGATCGAGCGGTGTGCCCAGCCGGGCTCGCGTTGTTTGACGAACCAGGCGTTTTCCACGGCGCGGGCGGTGTCGAGGAAGACCGGGATGCCATGGGAGTGGGCGAGCTCGCAGGCGGCGGTGAGGTTGGCGACGCTGATGGGCTGGCCACCCGCCATGTTCACGGTCGCGGCGAGTGAGACGTAGGGGATGCCGGCGCCGTGTTCGGCGATGACGGCCTGCAGCTTGCCGAGGTCGACGTTGCCTTTGAACGGATGTTCGCGGGCTGGGTCGTGTGCTTCGTCGATGATGACGTCGTGGAAGGTGGCGCCGTTGAGTTCCTGGTGGGCGCGGGTGCTGGGGAAGTACATGTTGCCGGGGACATGGGTGCCCGGGCGGATGAGGCAGCGGGAGAGGATGTTCTCGCCACCGCGGCCTTGGTGGACGGGGATGACGTGTTCGTAGCCGTAGTGGGTGCGGACGGCTTGTTCGAAGAGGTAGAAGCTGCGGGCGCCGGCGTAGGCTTCGTCGCCGCGCATGAGGGCCGCCCATTGCCGGTCGGACATCGCGTTGGTGCCGGAGTCGGTGAAGAGGTCGATGTAGACGTGTTCGGAGCGGAGCAGGCAGGGATTCCAGCCCGCGGCCCGGAGCGCTCGTTCGCGGTGTTCGCGGGTGGTGGCGCGGATCGGTTCGACCATCTTGATCCGCCAGGGTTCGGCTGGGTGGTCAGGCATCTCGGGTCACCTTGTTCCGTTCGAGGTGGTTGAGGAGTGGGCCGGTCATGGCGGTCGTGACGAGGGCCATGGCGACCATCGCGGTGTAGAAGGCGCTGTCGATGACGCCGAGGCCGAGCCCGATGCCGAGGAAGACGAGTTCGGTCACGCCGCGGGTGTTCATCAGGGCCGCGAACACCGCGGCCGGATGCGGAGGCTGTCCGGCGAGGCGGGCACCGAGGTACGCGCCACCGCCTTTGGCGAGGACGGCGACCGCGATGATCGCGAGGGTTTCGGTCACCAGGGCGGTGTCGAGCTCACCGAGGTCGACCTTCCGTCCGATGAGGACGAAGTACAGCGGCACCAGCAGGGACGCCAGGGGCGTGATCAGCGCGACGGGGTCGTGCCGGGACGCGGGCCGTCCGACGGCCACGCCGACCAGGAACGCGCCGATCGCGGCGTGCAGGCCGATGGCGTCCGTCATCGCGGCCCCGGAGCAGGCGAGGGCGACCATGGTCGCGACCGCGGTCGGCCCGGACAGGCGATCCATCGCCCGGCCGGACCACGGCCGGGCGAGCAGGAGCAGGCCCAGCAGGAACGGGAAGGCCGCCAGCAGCGTCCAGACCCTTGCTCCACTGTGGACGGACGCGACGACGGCGAGCGCCGCCCACGCGGTGGCGTCGGTGAGCGCCGCGGCGGTGAGCGCGCAGCGGCCGCGGTCGTCGTCCAGCATCCGCCGTTCGGCCAGAATCCTTGCCAGCACGGGAAAGGCGGTCACCGCCATGGCTGCGGCGGCGAACAGGACGAACGGGACGGCCCCGGCCGGAGCATGGCGGGTGGCCAGCCAAAGAGCCAGCAGCGCACCGAGGGCGGCCGGGACGACGGTCGCACCCAGGGCGGGCACGAACGCCGCCGTGATCCGTGCCGCGGTCATCGACGGCGCGAGGCGGGCGCCGACCCCGAACAGGAACAGGATCAGGCCGAGTTGGGCGAGCGCGTCCAGCGTCGTGTCGACGCCACCGGGGAGGCCCGGGCCGGCCTGCAGGGCGAGGCCGACGACGAGCCCGCAGGTGATCTCCCCGAGGACGGCGGGCTGCCCGGCCCGGGTGAACGCCCAGCCGAAGCAGCGGGCCATGGCCAGCAGGACGGCGAGCGCGGCGAGCAGAACGGCGAGATCAGGCATCGGGCACCCGCCACCGCCTGCCGTCCGCGGTGGGGACGAGCCCGCCGGGGAACATCGGCGGTTCGTCGCCCGCGGCTTCGCCGAGGAGGCCGCGCAACTGCAGTTGCACACCTTCGGCGAGCACGTCGCCGAACATCGCGCGGGAGAAGTCCTGTGAGGACACTCCACCGACGAGACCGGCGAAAGCCGCGTCGGCGGTCCCGTGGTGGCCGGTCAGCCGTCGCGCCTGCCGGAAGTAGCCGTCTTCGTCGGAGTCCAATTGGTAGAAGGTGATGAGGAAATCCCGGAACAGCCCGAATTCCCGGCGGTAGCGGGCTTCGAACTCGGCGAAGCATCGCTTCTCGTCCGAGAAACCCGCGAGGGTGCTGTTGATCGACCTGGCGGCCAGCAACGCGCTGTAGGTGGCCAGGTGCACCCCCGAGGAGAACACCGGGTCGATGAAGCAGGCGGCGTCTCCGACGAGCACCATGCCCGGGGACCACAGGACGGTCCGGTCGTAGGAGTAGTCCTTCCGCACCCGGAGGCGGTCGTAGGGTGGCTCGGTCGCGCGGTGCGCGTCGCGGAGGTACTCGTCGATGAGCGGGCAATCCTCGATCAGCGCCGTGTAGGCCACTTCCGGATCGCCCTGGACGCGGCCCGCCGATTCGTGTTCGACGACGGCCCCCACGCTGGTCAAGACGTCCGACAGCGGGATGTACCAGAACCAGCCGCCGGGGAACGAGACGCACAGGATGTTCCCGGTGTCGGGCGCGGGCATCCGGCGGCCGCCCTCGAAGTACCCGAACAGCGCCAGGTTCCGGAAGTGCGGCGAGTACTCGCGGATGCCGCCGACGTCGTGGTGGAGCCTGCTGCCGTGGCCCGACGCGTCGACCACGAACCTGGCCGTCGCCTGCCGTTCGTGCCCGGCGTCGTCGAGGTAACGGACGCCGCCGATCCGCTCGCCCACCTGGATGGTGCCGAGTACTCGATGTCCTTGCCGGACTTCGGCGCCGAGCCGGCGGGCCCCGTCGAGCAGCAGCGCGTCGAACCGGGTGCGCTCGACCTGATAGGCGTACGACGTGGGCCCGGCCATGCGGTCGGAAGCGGCGAAGGAGAACGTCCACGGTTCGGCACCGGTGCCCCATTTGAAGGTGCCGCCCCGTTTGCGGACGAATCCGGCCCGTTCGATCTCGTCGCGGACCCCGAGCATCGCGCAGATCCCGTGGATCGTGGCGGGCAGCAGGGATTCCCCGATCTGGTAGCGCGGGAAGTGGTCCTTGTCCAGCAGCAGCACCCGGTGACCTTCCGCGGCGGTGAGGCCGGCGGCGGTGGATCCGCCCGGTCCGCCACCCACGACGATCACGTCGTAGTCGTCCATCACGGCGTCACTCCTTTCTCTGTGGTGGGAACGAGTTCGGCGAGCCGGGCCACCGTGCGGCGCAGCAGGACGTCCCGCAGCGAACACGGCACACCCAGTGCCCGTAGCCGCGCGGCGAGCGCCGCGGCGGAGAGGCTGTGCCCGCCGAGGTCGAAGAAGTCGCTGTCCGCGTCGACCGCCGGAATCTCCAGCTGGACCCGGAACGCGGCGGCGACGAGCTTCTGGGTGGAGGTCAGCACGACCGTCCGCCGTACCGGGAGGGGCGCGGCGAGGGCGGCCCGGTCGATTTTCCCGGTCGGCCCGAGTGGCATGGCCTCGAGCGGAATCACGGTGGAGGGCAGCAGATATGGCGGTAGCGTCGCTCGCAACCGTTCCCGCACCTGGGTGACGGTGGCGGTGCCGAGCACGACGTAGGCGACCAGCCGGGGCTCGGCGCCTTCGGCGCGGACGGCGGCCTGCCGGACCCCGGGCGAGGCGAGCAGTGCGCGCTCCACCTCGCCCGGCTCGACCCGATGGCCCCGGATCTTGACCTGGTCGTCCAGCCTGCCCAGCCATTCGAGGTGACCGTCGGCCGCGAGACGGCACCGGTCGCCGGTCCGGTATCGGCGTTCTCCCGCGGTGACGAACCGGTCCGCGGTCAGCTCCGGCCGCCCGAAGTAGCCCAGCGCGAGGCAGGAGCCGCCGATCAGGAGTTCGCCGGGTTCCCCGACCGGCACCGGCCGCAGCTCGTCGTCGACGACCTGGGCGGTCGTGTTGGCGATGGGCCGCCCGATCGACGGCGTCGTGCGTTCGCCGAGATCGCAGGACGTGGTGAACACCGTGCACTCGGTCGGACCGTAGAGATTCACCGCGGTGACGCCCACTGCTCCACGTAGTCGTGACCAGAGTTCCTGCCCGATGGCCTCGCCGCCCATCAGCAGCGTCCGCGGGCGGATGCGGCCATCGAGCAGCCCGGCCTGGAGCAGCGCCGACATCTGCGCGGGCACCGCCTCCACGACCGACAACCGGTGCTCCCGCACGAAGTCCACATAGGACCCCGGATCCGCGCGAACCGAATCGGGGACCAGATGTAGTTCGTGCCCGCCCGCCATCCACGACAGCGGATTCCACGACGCGTCGAAGACCAGCGGCAAACCGTGCGCTACCCGCTGAGGGCCACGGCCGGCCGGGAAGAACCGTGCCGTCAGTTCGCCGTACAGGTTGACCAGGCTCCGATGGCCGACCACCACTCCTTTGGGCAGGCCCGTCGAACCGGAGGTGTAGATGACGTACGCCGCGCCCTCGCCGGTCCGCGGCAACCGCCGCACGTCTCGCCCGGAGAGTTCGCCCTGCCAGTCCTCTTCGGACAGCAGCAGATCCGCCCGGCCCGCGAGACCCACGGCATCGGTCAACACCACGGACGGACGAGCGTCGGCGAGGGTCGCGTCGACCCGTGCGCGTGGCAGGGACGGATCGATCGGCAGATGCACCGCACCCGCCTTCGCCGTGGCGAGGACGGCCAGCACCGCCCGCACGGACCTCGTCATCGCGCAGGCCACCACCGTTCCCGGTGACGCGCCGGCGTCTCGGAGGGCGTGGGCGAGCCGGTCGCCCCAGCGGTCGAGTTCGTCGAACGTCCAGGCGACCTCGCCGGCGACCAGGCAGGTGCCGTCCGGAGTTCGCCGAGCCTGGTACTCGAACAGGTCGCACCAGGTGAGCCGGGGGAGTCGCCGTCGCGTGCCGTTCACAATGGACGGTGCCGGGTCACTCATCGCCAGGCTCCCCAGCGGATCGGGCCTGCCGGACCAGGCCCCAGAAGTTGGCTTCCTTGCCCGGTGCGAGCACGCCGAGGTGGCCCCCTGGCACGACACGATCGGTGAACCAGCCGGATGTCCAGACGCGCCACGCCCGGAGCGAGTCGGCACCGGTCGCGAACGCCGGGTCGTCCTCGCCCCGGATCGCGATGATCGGACACGACAGCGTCACCTTCGCGGGGCCGGAGTAGGCGCTGGTCAACCGAAGATCGCCGAGGAACAGCTCCAGCGCGTACTCCCGGAGCTCGGGGGAGTGGTCACCGATCCCATCGAGGACTCCGACGGCGTCGATCCAGGCGGCCTTCACGTACTTCCCGGGTGTCCGGAGCTGCGGGGCGCACACGCCGACGACGATCAAGGCCGCCGGTGCCGTTCGTCCACGGATCTGAAGGCGTTGAGCCACTTCGAGTGCGACGAACGCGCCCATACTGAACCCGATCAGCGTGATCCGCGAAAGTCCTTCGGCTTCGAAGTGGCCGAGGGCGTCCAGCGCGATCTCCTCGGCGATGTCCTCGAGGGACTCGGCGGCAGGCTCCACGAGACGTTCACCGTGCGCGGGATACTCCACCCCCCACACCTCGACCCCGGGCACCGCGCGAGCGAGCCCTTGCAAGCCGAGAACCGTTCCTCCCGCGGGCGGAAAACACAGGTACCGCTGAGCGAATCCGGCACCTGTGTCTGGTGTGGACAGTGTTCTGAGGGCAGCATTCATCGCCACGTTCTCCCGGACCGGTCCGTCGACGGAATGACTTCGGCCGTCGAAGACGAAGCTGGCGGGCGCGGCACAACCCCGGTGACAGGACCGGAAAGCGCCACGCGCCTCCATGTCCACATCGGACCGTCAGATGTCGATCGCCTTGCCCGGCAAGCGAAATTTTCATGATGTCGCGCCGTCCCGGTGAACCTCCGGGCCTTGCGCCGATGACGCGCCTTGGCGAGAGCCGATCTCGCCTTGCTCGCACCTTCAGGTGGTTCCGCGACCGCGCCGACCGCGGGAAAGGTACGAGACTCCCTTTACTGGCCTCTTCCGTTAGGTGTCAACCGTCAGAGTTGTTGGTCCGAAAGATACGACGCCGTTAGCCCGACCGGGGTAACGGTTTGATGGCGAGATCAAAATGCCTGCAAGCGGCGACGCGGTCCCCCGTTCGCTCCCTCACACGGGCTACCTCAGGCCTTGGCCATCACGTGCGAGTTGCGGTCTGTGATGAAGGCCGGCTTCACTCCACAGCCCAGGCCCTTGGCAAGGCGGACGTGGCAGACTCGACGCCCATGGATCACGCACGTCCGGGCCATCCTGGAAAGAGTTCTCATGGCTGACCACACGAGCGGACAACTGGAGTTCCTGGTGCTCGGCCACTCGCCCGAAGGCGCCACCGGCTGGCCGCACCCGGTGACGATCAGCGTCCACCCGCGCGGCAAGACGACACTGCTCAACTTTTCGATGGGGCCGCACATCGTCAACGTCGGCGGGCAGCGCTCCGTCACGCAGGTGATCCTCGATGGCGAGTTGGACGAGACGTACGCCGAGGAGTTCGACGCCTGCGAGGCCCGGTGGCTGGTGCCACACCTGGCACGGCTTGCGGCGGGCGAAAAGGTCACCGGCCGTGCCCTCATCAAGGCGTATGAGTCGAAGTTCGGTCACAGGCCGAGGACTGAGAGGTCCGCCGACTACACCGTCTGAGCAGTGGCTGCTCTGGGGCGCCGTCATCGGCTCTGTCGTGTGGACCGTCGCCCGCTCGTGCCGCTGTTACGTGCGAAATCCGACGACGGCCATGCCACGTCCCCGGGGGTCGATGTCGGCGACCACCAGGTTCGACGAGGGTGATCGAGCAGGCCGAACCGGGTGGGAAGAAGAAACCGGCCGGCGGCGAAGTGGTGGTGAAAGCTGACTGTCGACGGGAAGGACCCACATGTCAGAGGTGGGCATATGACAGCGGGAACGGGCGAGCAGGTGACCGATGCCGACCTGGCCGCCCGGTTGCCGCAGGACCCGGGCCTGTTCACCGAAGTGCACGATCGCTACTTCGCGGCCATCTACCGGTATGTGGCCGGGCGGCTGGACGCGCAGACCGCGGAGGATATCGCCGCCGAGACGTTCCTCGTCGCGTTCGACCGCCGCGGCACGTTCGATCCTGAACGTGGTGAAGTGCGGGTCTGGCTGTTCGGCATCGCCACGAATCTGGTGGCCAGGCACCGCCGCCGGGAGGCTCGCCACTATCGGGCGTTGGCTCGGGTGAACGCCGCACCGGTGGTCGAGGGGCACGAGAGCAGGGTGATCGCGTCGGTGGCCGCCCGGCGGCGGCTTCCTCAGCTCGCGGACGCGTTGTCGCGGCTGTCCGCCGGGGAACGGGACGTGCTGCTGCTCGTGGCGCTCGGCCAGCTCGGGTACGAGGAAGTGGCCGCGGCGCTCGGTATCTCCTCCGGCACGGTCGGTTCCCGGCTCAACCGTGCACGAAAGAAGCTCAACTTCGTCCTCACCCCGGAGGTACTCGATGAATGACCTGCAGACGCTGCGCGCCGCGCTGGCACCGGACGAGCCGTCCCAGGACGTGGTCGACCGCAGCCGCCACCGGCTCCAGAACCGGATACAGGGTGGGCGGACCGCCCGGCGGCGGACCGGATGGCTGGCCGCGGGAGCCGGACTCGCGACGGCCGCCGCTGCCGTCGTGGCGATCGCGGCCATCCCGGCCGCACCGGTCGACGGTCGGCCGGTGCGGACGGTCAGTGGGCAGGAGATCCTGCTCGCGGCCGCCACCGCCGCCGAGCGTTCCCCCGACGGGGCCGGCAGCTACTGGCACGTGAAGGTGGCCGAGGCGGACGGCGGCGCTGCTTCGAATGGGTACGAGTACTGGATCAAGCCGGACGGTCAGTCGTGGATGCGGGGAGCGAAAACGGGAGGCAAGGTCGCGCCGTTGAAGGAGCGTTCGGCCACCCCGTTCTCGCTGGTCGCCGTCGATCTGACCCTCGAGCAGTTGCGTGCCTTGCCGACGGCCCCGGATGCGTTGAAGGCCTGGATCGCAGACGCCCTCGAGCGTAGTGACGCCAGGACCAGCGCGGGCGAACTCACCGCGAGCGACCGGGAACAAGCCGCTTTCCAGTCGTTGATCTCACTGGTGTCCACCCTGCCGGCCACGCCCGAGGTCCGGGCCACGGCCTTCCGCCTGATCGCCGACCAGCCAGGTGTCCAAAACCTCGGCGCGGTGCCGGGCGGGCATGGCCTGTTGCTGCCCACGGGCGAGCGGCTCGTCGTCGATCCGGAGACCGGACGGGTGAACGGCACTTCGGTCTTCGTCACCAGGGACGGGGCGGTGGTCAAGGTGGCCAACCCCGCCGGCGTAAGGATCGACGCGGAGTGGACCAACACCCTGCCCGAGTAGCGGATCGGTGGCCGGGGTGTATCCCACTCCCGGCCACTCCCGCGCCCCACATGCGAATGGGTCGCCGCCTACAGTGTCGCGCAGGATCTCGGCCATCGACCGCACCGGAACGGAAGCTTCACTTGTCGGTGCTGCTGTCCCAGAGCGCGTAGAACGTAGACCGGGAAACAGGCGTGAGGCCGGGGTCGGCGAGGTCGAGTGGCTGGTCGGTGAGTCCGCCGGCGTCATCCTCGATATTCCGCCACCAGTAGCGGTGAACGGCCCCGGACGAATCCTGCTCGATCTGCTTGACGGCCACTGTCTCGTGGTCGACCACGATCGCTTCCCACAGCCAGCGGGCTCCTTCGTCGACCAGGCCTTCATGATCCACGTACTCGTAGTACTGGCGAAGCTCGGAGCCCTCGTCCAACGCCCGATACCAGGCGACGCTTGCCCGGAACGCGGATACGGTCTCCGGCGGCCAGTGCCGTTGTGCTGCCAGACGCCGGTAGCGCGTCTCCACGTCCGCCGGAAGATCGGTCACTACCAGAGTATGCCGGTGGTATCGAGCTTTCGCACGAAGCGGATTCCAGCACGCGACGGCGACCCGGCCCCTGTGCGCCACCGGTAGCGAGATCGCCAGGAAGAAGATCAACAAGGGTGCGGGAATCACCCGGCGGCCACGCCACACGCCCTCACCTGTAACGCGGGCAGAAGGGTCATTCCACGGTGATTCCGCGGGTCTTGAGAATGTCCTCGGCGCCGGGGACGGCCGTGATGGTCTCGGCGATGTCGTGGATCACGCGGAGGTTGGGTAGCAGGGCGAGGTCGTCCAGTGAGGTGATGTCGAAGAGGTCGTCCTCGCCGTCCCAGAACGGCGAGCACTGGTGGTAGATGTCCAAGCCGCCGTCAGTGATCAGTTCGTCCACGGTGGCCAGTTGGTCGGGGGTGATCTCCAAGTCGGTGAAGTACTGGCGGGCTTCCTCGAGGACGGTGTTCAGCAGGTCTTGTTCGTACAGGTACTGCCACAGGTCGCCGGTGGCGCCCTTGGCGTGGAGGACGTCGGCGATCTGGAAACGAGGCTGGATGAGCTTGTCCTGGTACATGAGCTTGTCGATGACCAGCAGCTTGAAGTTGAAGTCGCGGAACATGCCCCATGATCTACCAGACCGGTCCGACAATCCGGGCAGTCGACACACACGTTCTGATGGACGAATCGTGCACACTGCGCACTTTCGTCTGCGCCACTACGACCCGAGCGCATCCACACCGATACCGACCCGGATGCCGCGCCGGCACCACACAAGCGCCGCGCCCGGCCTGGACCTACAGCCTGCGTTGTCCACCACACAGCCAGCGGCCGTCTCGCCAGTGACACTGCCCCTCCGGGCGTTACCGGATCAAGCTCGCGCACTCGGAGCCGTGCCTGTCCGAGGGCCCGACCGACGACATCAGCCGCGTCAGTGAGGAGGTTTCCTTGCTGTCCATAAGGTTCGCCCAGCACAGGACGGCGCGATCCGGAGTTACGTTCTCGCCGGGTCGACCGGCCCGGGCGCATCCATCTTCCGTCCTCCGCCATTGCTGTCGGGTGTTCACCTGACAGAAAGCGGTACTCGACATCGGTAATCTGATGATCAAGCGCGGCCCGTTCTCCCGGCCGGCAGATCACGAGGGGATTGTCATGAGAGTTCGTTCGAGGCTTGTCGCATGTCTTGTGTCGGCGTTCATGGTGCTCGCGATGGCGTTCGTCGGCGCGGGATCCGCGGCGGCGGACCAGTCGAAATCCATCTCGGGGAAGTCGCCCGACGGCGGCGCGAGCTTCAGCGGGACGCTGACGTGGACCGGCCGGGGCAGCTTCAAAGCCGACATCACGTTGAAGGACGCGAAGTGCGACGGCAACCCCGTCTACTTCTACTTCATCATCAACAAGGGGTGGACGAGCGAGTGGCAGGGCAAGCGGCGCGACAACAACGAGGGCTGCAACAAGACGATTACCTGGAAGGGCATCGCGGGATCTGACACCAACGGCATCTACGGTCCCACGCTGCGGGTGTGCACGGACATCCGGCCGGGGGTGGACTCTTGCAAGGAGTACGGTTACGACAACCCGTACTTCCCGTAACCGGCCTCAGCCGCCGATCGGCTCGGTCTCCCGGGCCGTTCGGCTCGGCGGGCTACGTGGCGAAGCTGTGCCAGGTACAGCGCAGGCCTCCGAACTGCGTGAAGCAGATCCTCGTGGCGCACCAGCTTTCCGTTGTCGCGCACGAGAATCGGCGTACCAGGGGACCGCGATCAACGGTGTGCCATCGATCCCCGCGTCTTCACCGGCTCTGACTCGGCCGTGAGCGCCTCCGTCGATCGTGCCGGGTTCCCGGTGTCGGCCGCCGTGTCGTCGGGATGGTCATCCACGTGTGATTCCTCGCTTCAGCTCACGGTGACCGACTGGAACGTCACCGGGATGGTCGGCGGCCCTGTCCCGTCGCCCGGTCCTTGGGTGCTGTCGGCGCCTCCGCGTGCGACCGTGTCCAGTACCCGCAGGCCGGAGTCGGAGACACGTCCGAAGACCGTGTAGTGCGGCGGCAACGGCGAGTCTTCGAAGATCATGAAGAATTGGCTGCCGCCCGTGCCGGGCGCGACGTCCATCAACATGGCGAGGGTCCCTCGGCCGTACTTGAGCTCGGGGAAGGTCTCGTTCGGGGTGATGTATCCGGGCCCGCCGACGCCGGCCCTGTCCGGGGCGCCGCATTGGAGCATCCGCAGTGTCGTGACGCTGAGCCGGTGGCACGATGTGCCGTCGTAGAAACCTTGTTGTGCCAGCGAAAGGAAGCTGGCCACCGTGCACGGTGCGAGCGCGCGGTCCAGGGAGAGTCCGATGTCCCCGGCGGTCGATTTGATCGTGACCGTCACGGTGCCGTTCGCCGGAATGTAACCGGGCGGGGGTGGGGGCGTCTTTTTGCTCGCTTCATCGGCGATAGCGGGAAAGCTGCATGTTGTCGGGTCGGGCAGCGGCGTCGGTCGTTTCTGCTGCGGGGTCTGTTGCGCGGGAACGCTCGAAGGGGCGAGCGGTTCCGGCGAGCCGGTCGTTTTTCCCTGGTCGCCGGCGAGGAAGAAGCCCGGGGTGACGAATCCGGTGAACGTCACCGCGGTGACCGCCAGGACGAGTCCGAGTGCCCCGAGCCCGATCCACAGAGCCGTCCTGGGCCGTGGCGCCGGCTGGTAGGGCAGTTGCTGCGGATGGGCCTGCTGCCAGCCGGGAGTAGGCGCGGGGCTGCCTTGCCCCGTGGGGTAGCCCGGTTGGTGCGGCTGGGACATCGTGCTCCTGTCGTCTGCGTGGGCGTTCATGGACAGTCTTCCGTGTCGTGACCGCCGGAGTGGCGTGGTGGCAGGTTGAGGTCATCACACCAGGCACTGCCGAAACGGTTCACGCGGCGAGCTCCCGAAACGCCTGAGCGCACAAGGGCGGCCACCGAGCAGGACCGTCCGATGAGGACGGTCCCGCCCAGCGGTCAGAACGGCCAGTCGGCGCTCCGGCCCGCTTCGAGGAGCGGAATCATCCGGAAGGCCTGGTCGGTCAGGCCGCCGAAGGTGTGCCGGTTCCCGTGGCCGGACGTCGAATGGCCGTGCTGGTAGCCCGCGAGGTTCCACGTGTACAGCGCCGTGTCCCTCGGCACCGCCTCGTCGACGTTGCCCGCCGAGTGCTGCTCGTCGGTCAGGATCACGAGCCGGTCGTGCTCCGGACGCAGGTGCCGCTGGACAGCGCCGACCGTGTCGGTGCCGGCGCCGATGAAGTAGCCGCCGTTCTTCCACCGGTCGAGCGCACGCAGCAGCGACTCGCCACCGCGGACTTCGAAGTCCTTCGAACCGGTGCCGCCGTAGTAGCCGTTCGAGAACGACACGACATCCGCCGTCTCGCAGCGGGCCCCGAGCGCGATCCCGAAGATCGCGGCCGCGTCCCAGCGCATCAGCGTGCCGTCCTTGCTGAACCCGGCGTTCATCGACCCCGAGGTGTCGACGAGGATCAGCGTCCGCCCGGGGAGGCGGGGCACGTTCGACAGCGACTCGGAGATCGCCTTTTCCAGCGCGTACGACCAGCGAAGCGACGGCGCCGCCCGATACGCGGAGAGGAACCTCATCGGGAACTGCCGTGACTTCGCCACCTGCTCCGGATCGGCCAGGCGCGCCGCGACCCGCTCGGCGACCTCGTCGGACACGCCCGCCTGGTCGAAGTTCCGGAGGTTCCGCAGGAGTGCCATGTAGCCCATGGCCGGGATCACGGCTTCCCACGCCCGCGCGTCCATGGGGCCCTGGAGCCAGCCTGCCAGCGACTCCCACGTCATACCCGCCTGCCGGAGAACCGACCGCGCGGTGTCGAGTTCGGGGCCGCGGAACAGGTCGCGTCGCTTCTCCTCGTCCCACGCCATGAGCTCCGCGCGGGCGCCGAGGACCGGCAATTCGGCGGGGATCTTCCGGCCGGGGTTGAACCGGACGTCGACGATGTGCTTGAACAGGGCGTCCTGCGCCGCGTCCTCCGGGTCCGGGTGGGCCAGGCCGAGGACGTCGGCGAACCGGAAGGCGCGCGCGTCGGAATCCCACTTGAGGAACGACTTTTCGTGGAAGAGCCGGACGGCCGCGTCGGCGACGCCACGCTTGACCGGCTTCGGGATCTTCCTGCCGTACATCGAGGTCCAGTACGCGAGGAGCTCGCCGGGCTCGTCGGCGCGCTGGAGCACGGAGTCGACGACGGCGCGGTTCGCGGTGGTGGCGGCGTACGACCGGTCGTCCGTCGCGGCGGTGAGCCGGGCGCGGACGTATTCGGCGGCGCCGACGATCGCGGCGGTACGCAGGTTCGCTTCCGTGCGGAGCCAGCGCAGGAACCGCGCCGTCCACTCGGGATCGGCGAGTGCGGCCGTCCGGACGAGGGCGGCGTAACGCGTGTCGCGCTCGTCGCCCGTCTCGTAGAAGGTGTTCTCGCCGACCATGTTGGTGACGGCGAGCAGGAACAGCTCGGACCTGGTGTCCCGCCGGTAGCCGTCCCCGCCTTCGTGGGTGACGCCGCCGGGGCTCCGCTCACCGGCGATCGGTGAGCTTGTCGCCGGGCGTGCGCCCGCGGTGTTGAACTTCGACACCTCGACCCTCGTTTCGTTCGAGGGGAGCTTCGGCTCCGGATGTGGCCCGAGAAAAAGTCGGTGACGGTGCTTGTCCAATGCTCTACCGATTGAGCTACCGGCAGGCTGCCTGCCGGGCGGGGCTCGAACCCGCGACCCTTGGAATACGGTGAAGTAGCCGTCGCCTGCGCACCGGGCACATCTGAAGTTGTGGGCTCCCGAGAAATAGTCGGTGACGGTGACGAAAGTGACCTGGGCCGCTGGTCGACGCGGGCCGGAGCCCGCGGCGGGATTCGAACCCGCGTCTCTCCTGTGAAAGAGGAAGTAACCGTTACCTGCGCACCGGGAGTGCTCGCCCAAGCTAACAGAGCGCTCGCGTCCACGTCGCCGGAATTACCGGTCCTCTCGTTCTGCGTCAGATGACGCAGACGGCGGGCGCGCCGCCGTGTCACCGTCCTCGCACCGGCGGGAACAGCAGCCGGGGGAGAGGGGAACGGACATGTGTGCTGCCCACAAGACATCGGTCGCCGCGGGGATCGTCCTGGCCGCGGCGGTGCTGGCCGGTTGCTCGCCGGATCCGGCACCGGCCGCCCGGCAGGCGGCGCCTTCGCCGTCCGCCGCGGATCCGGCCGCGGCGGTGGCCTGGATGAACGGCTTCTGCGGCGCGGTCAAGGATTTCGTCGAGGGCAACAACACGATGCCGTCGGCGAGCGGGGAAACCGTCGAGGCGATCAAGAAGAGCACCAGCGCGCAACTCGGGCACTACGCGGGGATCCTGGCCAAGACGGTCGACGGTCTCAGCGCGCTGCCCGCCGCGCCGGTTCCCGCCGGAGACACGGCGAAGCGGGACTTCCTCGCGAAGTACACCTCGGCGCGCGACAAGACCGTGAAAGCGAAGGCGGACCTGGACGCGGCGGGGAAGGACGACACCGCCGCGCAAGGCCGGGCGGTCGACGGGCTCATGGCCGCCCAGAAGGACACGCACGGCGCGCTCGACCCGGTCGCGGCCATCCTGGGGGCTCCCGAGCTGAAGACGGCGGCGGCGACCGCGGAACGCTGCCGCCCGTGAGCCCGTCCTAGCCGAGGCCGCCCAGCCGGGCGGCCTCGTGCTCGACGGCGGGCGGCGCGGTGGCGATCACCTGGTCGAGGGTGCGGCGGGCGGTGGTCAGTTCGGCGATCGCGGAACTGAGCCTGGCGCGTTCCCGATGCAGGTCCAGCAGCAGCTCCGGGCAGTCGGCGATGAGCCTGCCGCCGTCGGAACCCATACAGGGCAGCAGATCGGCGATCGTGGTGGTGGACAGCCCCGCGGCGAGGAGGTTGCGGATGTGCTCCACGGTGGTGACGTCGGCTTCGGCGTACACGCGATAGCCGCTCGGGAGACGTTCGGGCCGCAGCAGCCCTTGTTCCTCGTAATAGCGCAGAAGACGCTGGCTGACACCGGTCCTGCGTTCCAGTTCGCTGATGCGCACGGCCCCTCCGCGACTCGCCCTTGACTCTCACATTTATGTGAGACTTTAGCGTCGAGGCATGTCCGACCGACAACTCGAAATCTCCGCGGGGCCACGGGAATGGCTCGGCCTCGCCGTGCTCGTCCTGCCGACCGCGTTGCTGTCCATGGACGCCACGGTGCTCTACCTGGCGCTTCCCAGTCTCTCCGCCGAGCTGGCCCCGAGCCCGGGCCAGCTGCTGTGGATCTCCGACGCCTACGGCTTCCTGGTGGCCGGTTTCCTCGTCACCATGGGCACGCTGGGCGACCGCATCGGCAGGCGACGGCTGCTGCTGATCGGCGCGGCGGCCTTCCTGGTCGTTTCGGTACTGGCGGCCTACGCGCCGTCGGCCGAACTGCTGATCGTCGCCCGCGGGTTGCTCGGCATCGCCGGTGCCACCCTCATGCCGTCCACCCTCGCCCTGATCGGGAACATGTTCGGTGATCCTCGTCAGCGCGGTGTCGCGATCGGACTGTGGTCCGCGGGCCTGTCCGGCGGAGTGGCGCTCGGCCCGGTGGCGGGCGGGCTGCTGCTCGAGTGGTTCTGGTGGGGTTCGGTGTTCCTGCTCGCCGTCCCGGTGATGCTCCTGCTGCTGATCGCCGGTCCGTTCCTGCTTCCGGAGCACCGCGACCCCGAGCCCGGCAAGCTGGACCTCGCGAGCGTGGGCCTGTCCCTGGCGACCGTGCTGCCGATCGTCTACGGCATCAAGCATCTCGCGGAAGGCGGGTCGGTGGCGGCGGGCGGGGCCGCGCTGCTGCTCGGCGGCGGCGCCGGAATCGTGTTCCTGCGGCGGCAGCGGCGGTTGAGCGTGCCTTTGATCGACCTCCGGTTGTTCGCGGCGCGCCCGTTCCGGAACGCGCTGCTGGTCCTTCTCGCCGCGCTCGCCTGCGTCGCCGGGATCTACCTGTTCGCCGCGCTCTACCTCCAGCAGGAAGCCGATCTGTCTCCGATCGCGGCCGGGATGTGGCTGGTGCCTTCCGCGGTCGCGATGGTCTTCACGTCGGTCGCGGCTCCGGCGCTGGCTCGCCGGATCCCGGTCCACCGCCTGTTCGCGTCGTCCTTGGTCGTATCGGCGCTCGGCTTCGGTGTGCTGGCCTTGACGCCGGCCGAGGAGGGGATCGCGCCGCTGGTCGCCGGTCTCGTGCTGATCTACCTCGGCCTGGGGCCGGTGATGGCGCTGAGCACGGAGATCGTGATCGGCGCGGCACCACCGGGCCGGGCGGGGGCGGCGTCGGCGTTGTCGGAGACCAGCGTGGAGTTCGGGCTGGCACTCGGGGTCGCCGTCCTCGGCAGCGTCGGCACCTTCGTCCAGCGCGGGCACGGTTTCACCACCGGACTCGCCGTGGTCGCGGCGATCGGTGTGGTGGTGCTGTGCGGGCTGGCCGTGCTCGCGGGCAGGCGACCGGACGCCTGACGATCAGGTATCCGTGAGGATTTTCCGCAATCGCGTCAAAGCCCGGTGCTGCGCCACCCGCACGGCCCCCGCCGTCGAGCCGACCACACCGGCGGTCTCCTCGGCGGACAGGCCGACGACGATCCGCAACACGACGATCTCCCGCTGTTTGTCCGGCAGGATCCGCAGCAGTTCGCCCATGCGGTCGCTCAGTTCGTTGTGCAGCGCTTGTTGTTCGGGGCCGGCGGATTCCGAGATCCCGTCGGGGACTTCGGCGACGGGTTCGGTGCGGTTGCGGGCGGCGGCGCGGCGGGCGTCGGCGACCTTGTGGTGGGCGATGCCGTAGACGAACGCGAGGAACGGCCGTCCTCGTTCACGGTAGGTCGGCAGCGCGCGGAGGATCGCCACGCAGACCTCCTGCGCGACGTCGTCCGCCGAGGCGTAGGTCCGTTCCTGCCTGCCGATCCGCGCCCGGCAGTACCGGATCACCAGCGGGCGGATGGTGGTCAGCAGCTGGTTCAGGGCTCGCCGGTCACCTCGTCCGGCGGCCGCGACGGGTTCGTCGAGGGTGTACCAGCGCGACGGCGTCACCTGTTCGGGTTCCGACTCCGCCGGGGCGCCGGGTGCCACCAGCGCGAGTTCCCTGATCATCGCGCGGTTCTTGATCCGGGACAGGGTGTCGTCGACGTCCAGTCCCGTCCTCAGCGCGTCGATGAAGGCGCTGTTGGCGCTGTCCAGGTTGTCGACGAAGGCGGGGTCGTGCTCCGCCAGACGGTCGCGCGCGTGGCGGAGGGTCGCGCCGACCGCGTCGTCCGCGATGCCGAGCACCCCGGCGATCTCCCGCGACGAGTACCCGTCCAGTGCCCACGCCATGCCGAGTTGCTGGCGTTTCGGCAGTCTGCCCAGCATCGTCAGGACGGCCGACGCCTCGTCGGCGAGGGCGCTGAGCTTGTCCTCCCGGCCGGTGTCGTCGAAGACCCAATCGGCCCTGGTCGCCGTCTGTTCCTTCGCCCGCCGATGCCCGACTCGGCGGACCCACGCCTTCGGCTGCGTGATGCCCGGCCAGCCCTCGTAGGCGTTCAGCATCGCCTCCGCGGCGGCGTCCCGCGCCGGATCCAGCGCGAAGCCCGCCTTGCACAGAAAGCCGGTGAGCAGCGGAAATTCGGCGTGGAAGAACTCGTCGAACCCGTCGTGGCCCATCACCCGCACTCACCGCTCTCCGCCGCCTGACGCGAATGCCCTCACAAGGACAGGTGCAGTGAGCGGGCCGCTGAGTGTAACGATTCGGTCAAGGTGATGTTTGCGTGGCGTACGAGGCCGGATACCCGGAAGTCGTTTGACGGGGAAGGGAAAATCGAGAAAAAGGAGGTGATAGGAAAATGGAAATGAGGATGGCGGGTGACCTGAGCGAGGCCGCTTGCCGCGGTGAGGATCCCGAACTGTTCTTCCCGGTCACCGAAACCGGCCCCGGCGCCCGGCAGGCTGCCAGGGCGAAGGCCGTCTGCGCCCGGTGCCCGGTCACTTCGGCCTGCCTGGCCTACGCCGTGGAAAACGGGTTGGCCCATGGAGTTTTCGGCGGGCTGACCGGTAGCGAGCGACGCCACGTGATTCGCGTCGGCAGTGCCGCCTGAAAGCATTCGATCGTGTTGCCGAATTTCCGTCGTGTTCTTCGTGCGCGCGAAAAAAGAGGGGCCCGGTTCCGTGAACCGGGCCCCTCTGTCACGACGGTCAGGCGGCGGCGGTCTCCTCGGCCAGCCGCTCGTTGCCCGACTGGGTCTTGAGCGGCTTGTGCTTGAGGAACGCGACGGCGACGACGACCAGCAGCGCGATCGGCGCGCTGATCAGGAACAGCTCGCTGGTCGCCTCCCCGTAGGCCTCGCGGACGACGTTCGCGACGGGTTCGGGCAGCGTGGCGATGTTCGGCACCGCGCCGCCTTCGCCGCCGCCGGGCAGCGGCCCGAGCTTCTCGCTCATCAGCGCGAGGACCCGGTTCGCGAGCACCGCGCCGAGCGCGCTCACCCCGATGGAACCGCCGAGGCTGCGGAAGAACGACAGCGTGGAGGTCGCCGTGCCGAGGTCGTGCGCGTCGACGTCGTTCTGGGACACCAGGACCAGGTTCTGCATCAGCATGCCGACACCCACGCCCAGCAGCACCATGTACGCGCCGAGGACGACGAGGTTCGTCTTCGCGTCGATGGTGCCCAGCAGGCCGAGGCCCGCGGTCATCAGCGCGGCGCCGAGCAGCAGGTGGCTCTTCCACTTGCCGGTGCGGCTGATCAGCTGGCCGGAGACCGTGGAGGACACGAGGATGCCGAAGATCATCGGCAGGCTCAGCAGCCCGGCCACCGTCGGAGACTTGCCGAGCGAGAGCTGGAAGTACTGCGACAGGAACACCGTGCCGCCGAACATGGCGACACCGACCAGGAAACTCGCCAGGGTGGTCAGGGCGACCGTGTGGTTGCGGAACAGGCCCAGCGGCAGGATCGGCTCGGCCACCTTCGACTCGACGTAGACGGCGAGAGCGAGGATGACCACGCCGGCGCTCACCAGGCCGACCGTCCACCAGGAGCCCCAGGCGAACTGGTGCCCGGCCAGCGACGACCAGACCAGCAGCGTCGAGACACCGGCCATGATCAGGAACGCGCCGAGGTAGTCGACCTTCACGTCACGTTTGATCGTCGGCAGGTTCAAGGTGCGCTGCAGCAGCAGGATCGCCGCGACCGCGAACGGGACACCGAGGAAGAAGCACCAGCGCCAGCCGAGCCACGAGGTGTCCACCATGACGCCGCCGATCAGCGGGCCGGCGATGGTCCCGACGGCGAACACGGCACCGAAGATGCCCGAGTACTTCCCGAGCTCCCGCGGGGAGACGATGGCGGCCATGATCACCTGCGCGAGCGCGGTGAGCCCGCCCGCGCCGACGCCCTGCGCGACCCGGCTGCCGATCAGGAGCTCGATGTTGCCCGCGAACCCGGCGACCAGCGAGCCGACCACGAACAGGCCGAGCGAGAGCTGGATCAGGAGTTTCTTGTTGTACAGGTCGGAAAGCTTGCCCCAGAGCGGAACCGTCGCGGTCATCGCGAGCAGTTCGGTGGTGACCACCCAGGTGTAGGAGGCCTGGGAGCCGCCGAGTTCGGAGACGATCCGCGGCAGCGCGTTCGCGACCACGGTCGAGGCGAGGATGGCGACGAACATGCCCATCATCAGCCCCGACATCGCTTCGAGGACCTGTCTGCGGTCCATCGAGCCCGCCGGGGCCTCCGGTTCACGTGGTTCGGTCGTGGATACGGACATGGGCGTCCCCCTTCGTGTTCTGTGGTGCCGGGCGCGTCAGCGCGCGCGGCCGCCGGGCTCCGGGAACCCGGCGAGAAGTGTTTCGACGGCGTCGTCCAGCAGGTCGAGCGCGGACACCCGCCCGTCGCGCTGGTACCAGAGCATGAGCACGGCGTTCACCGCGCCGCCGAGCGTGGACAGCAGCAGCGCCGGGTACAGCTCGGCTTTGGGATCCACACCGGTGCGGCGCGCGATCGCCTCGATCAGCGGCGCGATGGTGTCGTGGTTCATGGCCACCGCGCGCGAATGCAGGGTGGCGTTCTCCTGAATGGCCTTCATCCGGCCGAGCCACTCTTCGCGGTTCTCGTCGACCTGGGCGAAGTCTTCCTTCAACGCGTCGACGAAAGCGCGTGGAGTGCTGACTTCCTTCGGCGTGGCAAGGAACCTGTCGATGGTGCGCTGCGTCCGCTCGGCCGTGTCGGCGTGCGCGATGACGACGGCGTCCTCTTTGGAGGCGAAGTAGTTGAAGAAGGTGCGCGGTGAAACCCCCGCCGCCGCGCTGATGTCCTCGACCGTCACGTGGTCCAGACCGCGTTCGGCGACGAGCCGGACGGCGGTGGTCGCCAGCGCGCGGTGGGTTTCCAGCCGTTTGCGCTCGCGGAGACCTTTGACGGGTTCGGGCATGAGCACCACGATACGCCCAAAGATGCAGATACTGCAAAATTGCAGTCTGTGAAACGTGCCACTGGCGAACGGCGCCGGGCCGCCTGGCAGACTGCGGCGGGTGAGCGGAACGGTGCTGGTACTGGGCGGACGCAGCGAGATCGGCCTCGCGGTCGCGGAACGGCTCGCCAAGGGCGGGGCGCGCCGGATCGTGCTGGCCGCGCGACGGAGCGCGGACCTCGGCGCGGAGTCCCGGCGACTGCTGGCCGCGGGGGCGGAAGCGGTCGAAGCCGTCGAGTTCGACGCCGACGACCTCGCCGGGCACGGCCCGTTCCTGGAGAATGTCGTCTCGGACCACGGGCCGCTCGACGTCGTCGTCACCGCTTTCGGGATCCTCGGTGACCAGGCACGCGCCGAAGCGGACGCCGCGCACGCCGTCGCGATCGTCCACACGGACTATGTGGCTCATGTGAGTGTGCTGACGCATGTGGCGAATGTGCTTCGTGAGCAAGGAAACGGAAGCCTGGTGGTCTTCTCGTCGGTCGCCGGGGTGCGGGTCCGGCGGGCGAACTACGTCTACGGATCGGCGAAAGCCGGCCTCGACGGTTTCGCGAGCGGCCTGGCCGACGCCCTGCACGGCACCGGCGTGCACCTCCTGCTCGTCCGGCCCGGATTCGTGATCGGGCGGATGACCGAGGGAATGTCGCCCGCCCCGTTCTCGAGTACTCCGGATCAGGTCGCCGACGCGACGGTCGCCGCGCTGCGGAAACGGCGGGGAACCGTGTGGGTGCCGGGACTTCTGAGGCTGGTGTTTTCCGTGATGCGCGTGGTGCCGCGCGCGATCTGGCGCCGGATGCCCCGGTAGGGGAGCGCTGCGCGGTCGGTCCGGTACTCAGTGTCGCGGCCGGCTGTCTGCTTGATCACTCCGGCTGGTCCGAACGGGCTTTAAGACCCGGTTATGACACGTTTCTCAGGTAATTCCCAGCTAACGCGGTGATCCTCGAATGCGGGGGATCATTCACGGAAGCGGGGAGAAGTCGTGCTGCTCACGTCGCGAGGACGGCGGATCGGCGGCCGCGTCGCACTGGGCCTGGTGTCGACGGCCGTACTGGGTGTCACGGGTTTCGCGTGGACCCAGCTGAGCCGTTTGGACCAAGCGATCGTCACGGCCGACGTCATCGCGCCCTCCGCCCAGATGCCCGTGGGCCCGGCGGGGGAACCGCTGAAGGTGGCGCAGAACATCCTGCTCGTCGGCATCGACTCCCGCACCGACGCGAACGGGAACCCGTTGCCGCAGAACGTCCTCGACGCGTTGCACGCCGGGGACAGCGACGACGGCGGTGACACCACCGACACCATGATCATCGTCCACATCCCGGCGGGCGGCGCGGCCGCGACGGCCATCTCGATCCCGCGTGATTCCTATGTGGACATCGCGGGCGGACTCGGCAAGCACAAGATCAATTCGGCGTACAGCCGCGGCAAGAACGCCGCGATGAACTCGCTGCGCGCGCAGGGCCTCTCCGGTCCGGAGCTCGAGGTCAAGGCCAACGAGGCGGGCGCCAAACTCACGATCCAGACGATCGAGCGGTTCACCGGGCTGTCGATCAACCACTACGCGGCGGTCAACCTCGCCGGGTTCTCCGCGCTGAGCGAAGCCGTCGGCGGCGTCGAGGTCTGCCTCAACGAACCGGTGCGGGACAAGTTCTCCGGGGCGTCGTTCCCGGCGGGCAAACAGCTGCTCTCCGGGCCGCAGGCGCTCGCCTTCGTGCGGCAGCGGCACGGGCTGCCCAGCGACCTCGACCGCATCGCCCGGCAGCAGGCGTTCCTGTCGAGCATGGCCAAGACCGTCCTGGACGCCGGGACCTTCACCGATCCCACCAGGCTGAGCGCGCTGGTCGGCGCGGTCCAGGGTTCGGTCGTGCTCGACCGCGGCTGGGACGTGCTCAGCTTCGCGCAGCAGTTGCGGGGCATGAGTTCCGGGGCGCTGAAGTTCCAGACGATCCCGGTCCAGAGTCTCTCCCTGCCGACGCCGTCGGACGGCGACGCGGTGAAGGTGGATCCGGCCGAGGTGCAGGCGTTCGTGAAGGCCGCGCTGAACTCGACGAGCGTCGCCGCGGTGGGGGAGCCGACCGGCGGGATCGGGATCAAGCCGGTCGCGGCGACTTCTTCGATCGCCGCGCCGCCTTCGTCTTCCACTGCTTCCACGCCGCCCGCGATGGCCGGCTGCGTGAACTGAGGCAATCAGCCGGGTGATTGCGCCGGTCGCCCCCGTGAGCGCCCCAAGATTCTTTTGAACCGCGCCGCGCCGCCGTCCGTGTCCCTGGAGTCAGGGGTGGCCACGGCGACGGGGATGGTGTGATGAAGCGCTGGACGATCCTGGTGAGTCTCGCCCTCTGCCTCGCCGGTTGTGCCGCGACCGTGGGCGGAGTGGCACAACCGGTGGATCCCACCAGGGTCGCCGGGCTCGAGGTCACCGACGGTCCCAGCGGTCTCAAACCCGGCGTCCTGGACGACGGGCTCCCGGTCGACGGTGGCGACGGCGGCGAGATCGACAGGCTCGCGGCCAACGCCGTCGCCGACGTCCAGGGGTACTGGCGCGAGCATCTGCCCGCGACCTTCGAACGCGAGTTCCGGCCGCTGAGCACTCTCGTCTCCTACGATTCGGCGGGCCGCGGCCGCGTGATCTGCGGTGCCTCGACGGCGGGTCTGGTGAACGCCTTCTACTGCTCGGGGCCGGACGTCGTCGCCTGGGATCGCGGGGAGTTGCTGCCGTCGCTCAACGATTCCCTCGGCCCGGCGGCGGTCATGGCGGTACTCGCCCACGAGATCGGCCACGCCGTCCAGTTCCGGCTGGGGCTGCCCGCCGCGAGCCCGTCGATCGTCAAGGAGCAGCAGGCCGACTGCTACACCGGGGCGTACTTCCGCTGGGTGGCCGAGGGCCGGTCGCCGATGTTCCAGGTGTCCACCGGCCGCGGGCTCAACGAAGTGCTCACGGCGTTGTTCCGGATCCGGGACTCCGCGGGGGTGGCCTTCGACGACGACGGCGCGCACGGCAACGCGTTCGACCGGGTGTCCGCGTTCCAGTTCGGCTTCACCGACGGGCCCGCCCGGTGCGCGAAGATCGACGAGCGCGAGATCGAGGGCCGGAGCACCCAGGCCGGATCCGGTTCGGCGGCGGAGAACGTCCGCCTCGACGACAGTCGGGCACTCGCCGACCTCACCACCAGCCTGCGGCAGGCCTTCCGGCTCGCGGCCACCCCGCCGACGCTCACCACCGGAGCCGCCTGCGGTGTGACGGCGGAGGACGCGCTCGCCTCGTATTGCTCGGAGTCCAACCAGATCAACCTCGACCTCGACGGCCTGGTCCGCATCGGCACCCCGCCGCGCAGGGGACGACAGGGCGGCATCGGTGACTTCGCCGCGTTCGCCGAGGTCGCGTCGCGCTACACGCTCGCGGTCCAGCAGGAGGGCGGGTTCCGGCTCGACGGACCGGTGGCCGCGCAACGCACCGCCTGCCTGACCGGGTTCTGGGCGTCGACCCTCGCGGACGGCGGGGCCCTCGCGTTGTCACCGGGCGACCTCGACGAGGCGATCGCCGAGATGCTGACGCGGAACAGCCTGATCGCGGCGGATGTCCGGGGCCGGACACTCCCGGCCGGGTTCGCCAGGGTCGCCGCCTTCCGTGACGGCTTCTCCTCCGGCAGCCAGGAGACGTGCGGCGAGAAGTATCGCGCGTGAAGGCCCCCTTCCCTCGGCTCAGCCGAGGGAAGGGGGCCTTCACGCGCGCTCAGGTCACACGAAGGCGCTCTGGCCGGTGATCGCCTTCCCGACGATCAGCGTGTTCATCTCCCGGGTGCCCTCGAACGAGTAGATCGCCTCGGCGTCGGTGAAGAACCGCATGATGTCGTTGTCCAGCACGATCCCGTTGCCGCCGAAGATCTCGCGGCCCCAGGCGACGACCTCCCGCATGCGCGACGTCACGAAGGCCTTCGCCAGCGACGAGTGTTCGTCCTTGAAGATCCCGGCGTCCTGCAGCCTGGCCAGCTGCACCAGCATGCCCCACGACGCGGTGATGTTGCCGAGGCTCTTCACCAGCAGATCCTGCACCAGCTGGAACCGCGCGATCGGACGGCCGAACTGCTCGCGTTCCTTGGCGTAGTCCAACGCCAGCTCGTAGGCGCCGATCATCACGCCCAGCGCCTGCCACGCCACGCCGCCGCGGGTCGCGCGCAGGATCTCGGCGACGTCGCGGAACGAATCGATGCCCTGTAGCCGGTTCGCCTCCGGCACCCGCACGTCGGTCAGCGTGATCTCGGCGTTCTCCACGATCCGGAACGCGAACTTGTTCTCGATCTTGACCGGGACGAATCCCGGTGAGTCCTTCTCGACCACGAAACCCTTGACATGGTTGTCCGCCTCGTCGCGGGCCCACACGATGACGAGGTCCGCGAAGGTCGCGTTGCCGATCCATTTCTTGGCGCCGTTGAGGATCCAGGTGTCGCCCTCGCGACGGGCCGTCGTCCGCATGCCGCCCGCGACGTCGGAACCGCCGAGCGGCTCGGTCATCGCGAAGGCGCCGATCTTGTCCATCGCCGCCATCGACGGGAGCCAGCGGTCGCGCTGTTCCTGGTCGCCGCCCGAGTAGATGCTGTACATCGCGAGTCCGTTGTGGACACCGAAGAACGTCGCCACCGACGGGTCCGTGCGGGTCATCTCCATCGCCATCATGCCGCTGAGCAGGTGGCTGGTGGCCGGAAGGTGCTCGCCGTAGCCCTCGTAGGGCAGCCCGGCGAGGCCGAGTTCGCGGAACTTGCCGACGAGTTCGTGCGGGAACTCGCCCTTGGCCCAGTACTCGTTCACCAGCGGCTTGACCTCGGTGCGCATGAAGTCACGCGTCTTGAGCAGCAGCTTGCGCTCCTCCTCGGGCAGCAGGTCCTCGTAGGCGTAGAAGTCGGCGGTCATTTCAGTTCTCCTCCCTGGCACTGTCCAAAGCGGACAGCACGGCGAGCTGCTTGCGGTCGCGCGTCTCGGCGAGTTCCGAGTACGTGGAGGAGCCGTAAGCGGATTCCACGGCTTCGATGAGCCGTTCCTGTTCTTCGGGGTCCTGCGAGGGCGTGCCGAGGCCCGCCCACATCTGCTTCATCGATTTGCCGATGTGCTCGGCCATGTGCCGGTAGCCGCCGGGACCGCCGCCCAGATGCGAGCCGAGGAACGGCCCGACGGTCGACCAGCGGATGCCGAGCGAGTTCGTCATCACCGCGTCCAGTTCGGACGGTGACACGACACCCTGCTCCACCAGGTAGATCGCCTCGCGGCTCAGCGCGTTCTGCAGCCGGTTGCCGACGAAGCCGGGGATCTCCTTGCGTTCCACCACCGGCGTGCGGCCGGCGAACCGGTAGAACTCGACGGCCCGCTCGACCGACTCGGAGCTGGTGCGTTCACCGGGAACGACCTCGACCAGCGGGATCAGGTGCGGCGGGTTGAACGGGTGCCCGATCAGGACCCGCGACGCGTCGTCCAGCTCCGAGGCGAACGCGGTCGAAGGGATCGCCGAAGACGAACTGAGCAGCAGCGCGTGCGACGGCGCCTCGCGGACCAGCGTCGCGAACAGGTCCTTTTTGAACTCGACGTTCTCGGGTCCGTTCTCCTGCACGACATCCGCGTCTCGGACGGCTTCGGAGACATCCGCGGCGAGGTGGACCCGAGGGGCGAGGTCCGCGGCGCTCCGGCCGAGATGCGGGGCGAACGTCTCCAGCGCGCCGGCGACGGCGTCGGCGAGATCCGGCCGCGGATCCGAGACCCGGACCTCCATGCCGTGCGCGGCGAACAACGCCGTCCACGACAGGCCGATGGTGCCCGCGCCGATCACCGCGGCGGTGCGAAAAGTCATGACCGAGCTCCCTTCAAGTAGTCGAAGACCGGCTTGACCGGGGCGAGTGTCAGGTCGGTGAGGATGTGGCTCGCCGAAACGACCTCCAGCACCGGGAGGTCGGCGAGCGGGGCCAGCACGTGCTGGAACAGTTGCAGCCGCGCCGGCCCGGTCCACGCTTCCTTGACCACCACGTCGGTGATCTCGGTGCGGACCAGTTCGAAGAGCCGGGGCGAACCGTCGTAGTCCGGGATGGTCTTGAGCATGAACGTCGGCACGGTGATCTGCGTTTCGGCCTCGGCCGCGTCCAGCCGGTGGTGCTTGTAGCCCATGGTCGCGGTCGCGACGCGCTGGCTGCCGTAGTCGAGCGTCCCGACGAGCGCGCCGTTCTCGGCGAACAACCTCGGCGAGCCGATGGTCTTCGGGTAGGCGCTGATCTCGCGGCCGGACGCGGTGGCCGGGAAGTTGTCGAGGTACATCGCGTGCAGGTACTCGCCACGTTCGCCCTCGAAGCTCACCGGAATCGCCTGCCCGGACTCGGTGTAGGGCCCGTAACCGCTGACGTCGCCCATCTTCATCACCTCGAACCGCACCAGCGGCTCGTCGATCTCCAGCGGCTCCGGCACGACGGCGCGCAGGGCGCCGGCGTCGGTGCGGTAGACGATGTTCAGGTACTCGCGGTTCGTGAACCGGGGCACCACCGGCGCGTACGCCGGGTTCGTGAGCGGCGTGGTCACATGCCGGAGAACGTCCTGCTGGTTCATCTCACTCACCTGTCCACTGTGGAGCGCGGCGCTCGGCGAAGGCCCGCATGCCCTCACGGACGTCGGCCGACTTCATCAGCGCCGGAAGCTCCGAACGCTGGGTGGCAAACGCTTGCGCGTCGGGCACGCCGTCCGCCGCGCGGACGATCTTCTTGACCAGGGCGAGCGCCAGGGGAGCGTTGGCGGCGATCTGCTCGGCCAGTTGCAGCGCGACCGCGGCGGCCTCCCCGCTCGGGACGACCCGGTTCACCAGACCGAGGCTTCCGGCGCGTTCGGCGCCGATCGGCTCGCCGGTGAGCAGGAACTCCATCGCCAGGTGATGCGGGATCCGCTTCGGCAGCCGGATCACGCCACCCCCGGCGGCGATCAGCCCGCGTTTCACCTCGGGCAGCCCGAACTTCGCGTCTTCGGCGGCGACGATCAAGTCGCAGCCCAGCGCCAGCTCGAAGCCACCGCCCATCGCCCAGCCTTCGACGGCCGCGATCAGCGGCTTCGACAGCTCGGCCTCGGTCAGGCCGCCGAACCCGCGCCCGGGGATCTCGGGAGACTCGCCCTTCAGCGCCGCCTTGAGATCCATCCCGGCGCTGAACGAACCGTCGGCGCCGGTCAGGACCCCGGCCCGCAGCGCGGGATCGGTCTCCAGGAGGTCGAGTGCTTCGGCCAGGCCCGCCGCGACGGCGGCGTTCACCGCGTTGCGGGCCGACGGCCGGTCGATCGTGATCAGCAGCGTGCCGCCGACCCGTTCCGTCCGTACTTCCGTGCTCATGATTTCTTCCTCAGCGAGTGGTGGCGAGTTCGCGCAGGACCTCTTCGGTGTCCTGACCCGGCAGGGGTGCCAGGCGCCGGACGGAACCGGGGGTCGCGGAGAACTTGACGGGGATGCCGATGGTGCGGATCGAGCCCTCGCTCGGGTGCTCGACGACGTCGAGCAGGTGACCGTCGCGGACGTACTCGTCGTCCTGCGCCTTGTCGAGTTCGAGGACGGGGGCCATCGGGATGCTGTGCTTAGCGCAGACCTCGGTCCATTCTTCGGTGGTCAGCGCCGGGGCGCATTCGGCGATCATCTCGGCCAGCGCCTCGTGGTCGGCGCCGTCGATCGCGTCGCCGTTGACCCGCGGGTCCTCGGCCAGTTCCGGCCGCCCGGCGGCGTGGAAGAAGTCGCGGAAGTTCCGCGGGTTGTAGGGGATCACGCAGGCCATGCCGTCCTTGGTGTGCACCGCCTGGTGGCCGGGGTTCAGCGACGGGCCGAACCCGGTCGGGCCCTCCGCGGGCTCGAAGACGTGCCCGGCGAGATGCTCGACGAGGTTGAACGCGATCAGGGTGTCCGTCATCGGGATCTCGACCCGCTGGCCCTCGCCGGTCCGGTCGCGGTGCACCAGCGCGGCGAGCACGGTGTAGGCGATGGTCAGTGAGGAGACCTTGTCGCCGATGATCGTCGGCAGGTAGACCGGCTTGCCCAGGGCGCGGTTCGCGACGTCGACCAGCCCGGACGACGCCTGCACGGTCTCGTCGTAGGCGGCGTGCCCGGCGCGGTCTGAGTCACCGCGGAATCCTTGCGCGTGGGCGTAGACCAGGCCGGGGTTGCGGGCGGCGAGGTCGGCGTAGTCCATGCCGAGCCTGCTCAGCGCGCCGGGGCGCATGTTGGTGATCAGCACGTCGGCGGTGTCGATCAGCTCGAGCGCCTGCTCGCGCTCCTCTTCGTCCTTGAGGTTGAGGACGACGCTGCGCTTGTTGCGGTTCACGTTCAAGTTGAGCGGAGTCATGCCCGGCGTCGTGCGGAACCTGCCCACCCGCACGGTGTCGGCGGGGGACTCGATCTTGATCACGTCGGCGCCGAGGTCGCCGAGGATCTGCGCGGCGTACGGGCCCATGACGACCGTCGAGAGGTCGATCACGCGAACGCCGTCCAGCGGGCCGGTGGCGGTTTGAGTCATTTGCTTTCCCTTCGCCGTTGTTCGCTCTACAACCGAAATTAGGCGCGAATTGCGGGAAAGGGAATGATCAAGAAACGAAGAATGGTATGACCACGGTGGTCATACCATTCTTGGGTTGGGGATCGTGGTCGCGAGTGGGCGCCGTTTCGTTCTGTCCTGGCCGTCCGCGTGCCGCTCTCGGATGTCGCGAAAGCCACTTTCGGGACGTCGGATGTCCTGAAAGTGGCTTTCGCGACATCGGGGAACCCGCTGGGGGTGTTGCGAAAGCCACTTTCGCAACCTTCAACGTTGCGAAAGTGGCTTTCGCAACACCGTCTCCCCGTCAAGCTGCCGAGGGGGTCTCGGTCAGGTCGAAAGCGGTTCGGCGAAGATCTCCCGCACTCCGGCCACCAGTTCGGCGAGGTCGCCCTCCTCGGCCCGGTCCCGTCGCCAGACCAAGGCGGTCTCCAGCCGGGGCCGGAAATCCGAGAACGGGAGGATGGTGGCGCCGTCGACGAGGAACAGATGCATCGGGCTGGCCGGATCCAGCATCGTGATCGAGAACGACGAACCGTTCGCCACCAGTTCGGAAATACCCGAATATTCGGTTCCGCCGACTTTGAGCCTTTTCTTGATGCCCGCCTTCGACAGCGTGTGGTCCATATCGTCCGAATAGGCCGGAATGCTTTCCGAGGCGGACGGGATATAGGACAGATCGCTCAATTCGGCGATGGTGACGGTCTCCCGTCCGGCGAACCGATCGGCCGGGACGACGGCGCCGAGCCGCTCCACCTGCACCGGGACGATCTCCAGCGCGGGATCGGTGACCGGCATCCGGACCAGCGACAACGCCAGTTTGCCCTGGTGCACCGCGGCGACCAGATCGGGTGTCGTGCCCGGCCAGCGCTTGAGTTCGAAGCGGTCGCGGCAGCGTTCTTCCAGACGTTTGACCCGTTCCCGCAGGGCCGGGTGCACGCCGGCGGGGATGCCGATGAACACGGTGCTCCGCCGGGGTTTCACCGCCTCCTGCAACCGCCAGGGGATCGCGTTGACCTGTTCGAGGACGTCCCGCGCGATCGGCAGCAGCGCGGTGCCCGCCGCGGTGAGCGTGACGTGATGCGTGCTGCGGTCGAACAGCCGGTGACCCAGTTCGTGTTCGAGATCCTTGATGCGCTGGCTCAGCGGGGAGGCGGCCATATGCAGTCTGCGGGCCGCCTGGGAGAAGTTCAGTTCCTCGGCGACGGCCACGAAATACCGCAGGTGCAACATCTCCACGCGTTCACCCTAACCGCAGAGTCACCGTGAACGCGGCCCCGCCTTCGGGCGCCGGGCCCGCCGTCAGCGTCCCGCCCATGCGGGTGACCAGGCCGTGCGCCAGCGCGAGCCCGATGCCCGAACCGACCGGACGGCTGTCGCGATACCGCCGGTTCAACACCCCGCGCTCGAACGCGACCGGGTAGTCCTCCGGCGCCAGCCCGGGCCCGCCGTCCCGCACCGCCAGCCGGGCCTGCCCATCGGCCGTCACCAGGGAGAACACGATCGGCGCGCCCGCCGGGGTCACGCGCAGGGCGTTCTCGGCCAGTCCGTCGACGACCTGGCGGAGCCGCCGCGGATCGGCGACGACCGGCACCTCGCCTGCCGGCCGCTCCACCAGCAGCGTGACGTCCTGCCGCGCGCAGCGCAGCCGCCAGACGTCCGCGCATTCGTCGACCAGCGCCGCGAGATCGAGGCGCGCCGGATCGAGGCGGAACTCGTCCGCACCGAGCCGTGCCAGCTCCAGCAGGTCGCTGACCAGGCGTTCCAGCCGTTCCGCCTCGCGATGGATGGTCTGCCCGGCGCGGCGCGCGTCCTCGCCTTCGGCCACGCCGTCACCGATCGCCTCGGCGAACCCGGTGACGGCGGTCAGCGGCGTCCGCAGTTCGTGCGACACCGAAAGCAGGAACTCGCGCTGCCGCGCCTCGCTGTACCGCAGGGCGTCGGCCAGTTCGTTGACCGATTTCGCCACGTCCGCGACCTCGGACGGCCATTCGACCGGAACACGCAGGTCACGGCGCCCGGCCCGCATCCCGTTCGCCACCGACGCGGCCCGGCGCAGCGGCCGCGACAGCATCCGGCTCAGCAGCAGCCCCGCGATCGCGGCGACCGCCAGCCCGGCGCCGAGTGCGAGCACCGTGTTGCGCACCAGCGTCCTGCCGCGCGCCTCGCCGATCTCCGTCGACTGGACCAGCGCGAACGCGGCACCTCTCTCGCCCACCGCGCGGACTTCGACGAGGTATTGCCGCCCTTCGACGACCACCGTGCCCGAGCGGGAGAATCCCGCTTTGGCGGCGGCGATGGCCGCGACCGTCCCGTCGCCGTCGATCGTCCCGTTCGGGCGGCGGACGACGACGTCGATCCCTTGCCCTCGAACGACTTCCGCGGCCTTCCCGACGCGGAGCCGGTTGCCGATGCCGGTCTCGTCGAGCTGGCTCGCGACCACGTCGGCCTGCGCCGAAAGCGACTGCCGGAGCACGTCGCTGCCGGTGGTGCGGATGAGCCGGGCCGCGACCAGCCCGGCGACCACCACCGCGACCGCGGCGACCGCGAGGCACACCATGGTGATCCGCAGCGCGAGCGAGGTCCGGTTCATCCGGCGTCCGCCGCGTAACCGATCCCGCGGACCGTCCTGATCGGACTGTGCTCGCCCAGTTTCCCGCGCAGCTGGGCGATGTGGACGTCGACGGTCCGCGTGCCCGCCGACGCCGCGTAACCCCAGACGGAGCTGAGCAGCTGCTCGCGGCTGAACACCTGACCGGGCCGCCGCACCAGATGGGTGAGCAGCTCGAACTCGGTCGACGTCAGCGCGATCTCGGTGTCTTCGGCCCAGACACGGCGCTGGGTGACGTCGACGCGGACGCCGCCCGCCGTGTAGGTCTCGGCGAGCGAAGGCGTTCCGGCGGCGCGGCGCAGCACGGTCCGGACCCTCGCCGAGAGTTCACGCGGGCTGAACGGTTTCGTCAGGTAGTCGTCGGCGCCGATCTCCAGGCCCAGCAAGCGGTCCAGTTCGTCGTCGCGCGCGGTCACGAACAGCACCGGCGTCCAGTCACCGTCCGCACGCAGGGCCCGGCAGATCTCGATACCGTCCATTCCGGACAGTCCGATGTCGAGCACGATCGCGACCGGGCGCAGCCGCCGGATCGTGGCCAGTGCCGCGCCGCCGTCCGCCTCCACGTGCACGCCGAACCCGTCCCGCCGCAGGTACAGCGAAGCGAGTTCGGCGATCGCGGGGTCGTCCTCGACGACCAGTACCAGCCCGCGTCCCGGTTGCGTCGTCACCGGCCGATCCTGTCACGGGGCGGGGTCGCCTGCCATGTCCTGCTCGATCGAGTCGAGGGTCTGCTGGACGTCGCTCAGCTGTCCCGGCGCCGGGCTCGAAGCGGGTTCTTCGTCGGAACACCCGGCCGCGCCGAACAGCGCGAGCGCGGTCAAACCGGCGGCCAGGAGACGTTTCACTTGCCCGCCTTGCAGTGCGCGTTCGCGAACGCGTCGAGCTTCTGCTTCGCCGTGGTGAGCTCGGGCAGCCTGGCGTTGCGCTTGTCGGCGCGCTTCTGCAGCCTGTCGGCGGCGTCGTTGTGGCCCTTCTTGCGCTGGCCCTCGGCCCTGGCCTTGAGATTCGCCACCGAACCGCGGACCTCGGGGCCGCCGTTGATGCGTTCGGTGAGGTTGGTGGTGCGCTGGGTGAGCTTCGGCAGCCATTCGGCGCACAGCGTCTGGGATTCTTCGGGGCTCAGGGTGATCGGTGCCTGGGCCGAGGCGGCGGGGGCGAGAGCGACGAGTCCGGCCGCGACGAGCCCGGCGGCGATGGTGTGTTTCAGCATGCGAAGAGCGTCGCGCGGCCGGATACGAGGAATGTCGGGGAAATGTTCGGGTTTTGTAAGCGATACTCGGACGATGGGGCTCAAGACCTTGACCGCCACCGTGGTGGCGACACTGCTGCTGACCGCCGCACCCGCCGTCGCGTCACCCGCGTTCGTCCTGCGCGACGGCGTCAGCGAGCCGGTGTTCTCCTACGACAAGGCCATCCGGGAGACCGCCTGGGTGGAGACCGGCCAGGACCTCGACCGCGACGGGCGGACCGACCGGGTCGCCGCCGACATCATCCGCCCGGCGGAACCGGCCGCGCGCGGGCAGCGCGTTCCGGTGATCATGGACGTCAGCCCGTACTTCGAGAAGGTCGGGCGCGGCAACGAACGCCAGCCGAAGACGTACCTCCCCGACGGCACGCCGTCGCAGTTCCCGCTCTTCTACGACAACTACTTCGTCCCGCGCGGGTACGCGGTCGTGCTGGTCGACGTCGGGGGCACCAATCGCTCGTCCGGGTGCTTCGACGACGTCGCGTCCGGCAACGGCGTCGTGGACTGGCTCAACGGGCGCGCACAGGCCTTCCGCACGCCGTTCGGGCCCGAGCGTGTGCGGGCGGAGTGGGCGAACGGATCGGTCGGCGCGATCGGGAAGTCGCAGGACGGGGCGACGGCGATCGGGATGGCCGCGTCCGGGATCGAAGGCCTGAAGACCATCGTGCCGATCGCCGGGGTCAGCTCGTACTACGAGGTCCACAACTCGCACGGCGCCTATTTCGGCTGGGCTGGCGGCCCGGGTTTCTACAACGAGCGCGCCGAGAAGCTGTGCCGTCCGTTCGAAGAGGACAACGCGCGGCTCGCGGGCACGGACGGGAATTTCAACGACTACTGGCGCGGGCTCGACTACGTCGCGAAGACCGGCAAGGTGCGTGCGAGCGTTTTCGCGTCGATGGGTTTCCACGATCTCAACGTCAACCCGATCCAGTTCGGGCCGTGGTGGGAGGCGCTGAACTCCCACGGTGTGCCACGCAAGGCGTGGCTGCACCAGGCGGCGCACGTCGACCCGTTCGACCTCGACCGGTCGCTGTTCGTGAAGACCCTGCACCGCTGGTTCGACCGCTGGCTGCTCGGCGTCCGCAACGGCGTCGAGACCGAACCCGCGATCCGGATCGAACACACCCCGGATCGCTGGACCGACGAACGCCGCTGGCCGCCCGCCACCCGGCAGCGCGTGTTGTGGCCCACGGAGAACGGACTGGGGGATCGCCCGTCGTCAGGCACGGCCTCGGTGACCGACGATCCGGCGCGCGGGGCGTCGCAGTGGGTGGAGAACCCGTCGGAGACCAGCCCGGATCGGCTCGTTTTCGCAGGTGAACCCGTGCAGGCGGACACCCGTGTCGCCGGGACCGCCACCGTCACGGTGACCGCGCGCTCGGACAAACCCGCCGCGCGGATCGGCGCGGTGCTGGTCGACTACGGCCCCGCGACCGTGCGGAACACGAAGTTCCCAGCGCTGGGCACCAAGGACCTGACGACCCGTTCCTGCTGGGGCGCGGGCACCGCCGCGGACACCGGCTGCTTCCTCGACACCGTCGCCGATCTGACCACTGTGGACAAACGGATCGTGGCGACCGGCTGGGCGGATCTCGGCCACCATCGCTCGCTGTGGCGCGGCGAACCGCTCGTGCCCGGCAAGGCGTACACGATGACGTTCCGGCTGAGCAGCCTCGACCACGTCGTCCCGGCGGGGCACCGGCTGGCGCTCGTCCTCGGCGGGACCGACGGGGACATGTTCGACCCGGCGCTGCCCGCTCTCGGCTCCCGGGTGACGTTCGAGCTGGACGGGACTTCGCTCTCGGTCCCCGTCTTCGGCCACGTTTAGTCCTCTGAATGCGAGAGAGAAGGAGCACGTATGGCGAAGATCCAGCGCATTTCCGTCAACGGCCACACGAGTGCGAGCCCCGAAACCGTCTACGCGCTCCTCGTGGACCGCGAGCGTTGGCCCGACTGGTCACCCATGGGCTCGTTCCGCTTGCTCCAGAAGGGGGACGAGAACGGTCTCGGCGCCATCGGCGTCTTCAGCACCAACGGCGTCCACAGCTGCGAAGAGGTCATCGCGCTCCAACCTGGCAAGCGCTTCGGCTACGCCCTGAAGAAGGGGCTCCCGCTGCGCGATTACCGCGCCTACGTCGATCTCACCCCCGTGCGGAACGGCACCGAGATCCACTGGCATTCCACGTTCACCGCCAAGATCCCGGGCACCGGCTGGTTCCATCGCCGGTTCCTCGGCCACTTCATCGGGCGCATGGTCGAGAGCCTCGTGGCGCGTGCCTCGCGCGGCGCACCATAAAGTAGGCCCATGGCAGCCCCACGACGCACCCAGGAGGAACGCAGCGCCGCGATGCGCGTCAGGCTGCTCGACGCCACGATCGACTGTCTCGTCGAATACGGCTACGCGGGCACCACGACCACCCGCGTCGCGGATCGCGCCGGGGTGACCCGCGGCGCGCAGGTGCACCATTTCCCGACCAAGACCGACCTCGTCACCTCCGCGATCCGGCATCTCGCGGCCAAACGCACCGAGGTCGCGATGGCGGAGATCGACCGGCTCAAGGCGTCGGCCGATCCGGTCGGGGACGCGTTGCAGCTGCTGTGGGAGATGCACCAGGGGCCGGTCTTCTCGGCGACCGTCGAGCTGTGGGTGGCGTCGCGGACCGACGCGGAACTGCGCGCCCAGATGGCCGTGGTCGAGCCGATCGCGACGAGTAGCCTGGTCGAATTCGGCAAGGCGCTGCTGCCGGATCATTCGGCGCATCCGGAGTTCCTGCACGCGGTGTACACGGCGATGGACGTCGTCCGCGGCATCCTCATCGCCAGCTGGGCGACCCGCGACCAGACCGAGCTGGAGGCGCGCTGGGAACGCGGCCGCCGTCACCTGATCCTGCTGTTCGAGGCGCTGATGCAGCCCACCCCCTCTCGCTAGGCGTGTTACTCTCCCGGGGAGAGTGAGGAGGTCACGTGCTCGGAGATCCGTACGACCCCGACTGCCCCACCCGTGCGCTGCTCGACCGCATCGGCGATCAGTGGACCGTGCTGATCGTCGGCGTGCTCGGTGACGGCCCGCTCCGGTTCACCGAGATCGGCAAACGCGTGCGCGGCATCTCGCAGAAGGTCCTCACCCAGACGCTGCGCAGCCTCGTCCGGGACGGCATCCTGACGCGTACCGCCTACCCGGAGATCCCGCCGCACGTCGAGTACGAGCTGACCGCGCTCGGACGCAACCTCGCCGAACCGCTCGAGATGCTCGACAAATGGGCTCGCGTCCACATGGGCGAGGTCCTCGACGCGCGCAAGAACTACGACGGTCAGCTCACCGCCTGACCGAACAGCCGGTCGAGGTAGTAGTCCACAGTGGACAGGGCCTCGTCCGGCGTGCGGTGCTTCATCACGATGTTGGTGCCCTGCGAGTCGGCGACCGCCCAGAGGATCGCGGATTCGTGCATCGGGTCGGCCGACTTGTCGACATCGCCCGCTTCCTGGCCCTGCCGGATCAGGAGGGCGAACAGCTCGAACAGCTGGGGGACGCCGTCGGTGAACGCGGCCGCGAACGACGGATCGGAGATCGCGCGGATGAAGAACGCGACCCCCATCAGCCAGTCGCCGCGCCGGCGTTCGTCGAGCGGCAGGATCTCGACCATGATCGCGCGGATGATCGCCTTCGGCGTCGACGGCAGTTCGCCGGCCTCCAGCTGGGCCTTGATGCGCTCTTCATAGACCTGCGAGCGGCGTTCGACCGCGAACAGCAGCATCTCGTCCTTGGTCTTGAAGTAGTGCTGCACCAAGCCCATCGACATACCCGCTTCGGCGGCGACGTGCCGGAGGCTGACTCCTTCGAGGCCGCGCTTGGCCGTCAGCCTTGTCAGCGCCTCGGCGATCTCCGCGCGTCGCGCCGCGTGATCCACCTGCTTCGGCACCCTCACCATCCGTTCCGCTGTTTGCCATGCGATCGCATTGCCACTACTGTCCGACGCTATTACGATGCGATCGCATTGTAAACATTCGTCGGGGGTGATTTCGGTGGAAGCCGAACGGGGGAAGGTGCGGCTGAGGCCGCCGCGGAACGCGCTGGATCAGCGGGTCGTGGGCTGGTGGCGGCTGCAGGGAACGCTCGTCTGGGGTGCGCCGGTGCTGGTACTGGTGGTGCTCGGGCTGCTCATCGCGCCCGCGCGGTTCTGGCTGCTGACACCGGCGGCGGTGTTCGCGGCGCTGGGCCTGGTGTGGGTGATCGCGATGCCGCTGTGGTGGTTCAAGGTGCATCGCTGGGAGGTCACGGAGACGGCGGTCTACGCGCGTTCCGGGTTCTTCTGGCAGGAGTGGCGCGTCGCGCCGATGTCGCGGATCCAGACCGTGGACACCCTGCGCGGTCCGCTGCAGCAGGTGTTCAAGCTCGCGACCGTCACGGTCACCACGGCGTCGGCGCGGGGCGCGGTCAAGATCCGCGGGCTCGACCACGAACTGGCCGCGAGCCTGGCGGAGCAACTCACCGAAACGACGCAGGCGACGCCGGGGGACGCGACATGACCTCGGGCGAGTTCGAGGGCTGGAGCACACTCGACAAACGGACGCTCGCCGTCACCGCGGTGATGATGACCGGCGCGGCCGTCGGTGCCGCGATCCCGACCACGCTCGCGATCGTGGGCGGTGGCGCGAGCTTCTGGGTCGCGCTCGCCTGGGTCGTCGCCGGCGCGGTGGTGCTCGTCGGCGGCGGCGTGCTGGCGGAACTGTTCTACTGGAAGGGTGTGCGGTACCGGGTCACGCCGGACCGGCTGGAGACGGCGTTCACCCTGGTGTTCCGCTCGCGAAAATCCCTTCAGCGGGAACGGATCCGCAACGTCGACTTGACGGCCAACCCGCTGCACCGGCTGTTCGGCGTCGCGGTGGTGACCATCGGCACCGGTTCGCACGAATCGGGCGGGCAGGGCCGGATCAAGCTCAATCCCGTCTCTCGCGCCGAGGCCGAGCGGTTGCGCGCGGACCTGTTGCGCCGCGCCGAAATCGTGGAGTCCGACGACGACGCGCCGCTCGCCGAGCTGGACCGGAGCTGGATCCGCTACGCGCCGATGTCTTTCCTGACACCGACTCTGGGCCTCGCGGCCGGTGGTGGCCTCATGCAGATCTCCGAATGGGCGGGCCTGCAGAAAGGCCTGATCGACTGGGTGATCGGCCTGTTCCGCGGTATCCCGCTGGTGGTGGCGATCCTGATCCTGCTGGCGATCGCGATGCTCGTCGGCCTGGTAGGCGCGCTGGGCCTGTGGATCGAGATGTGGTGGAACTACCGGCTCGACCGCGAATCCGGCGGCACGCTGCGGGTGCGCCGCGGCCTGTTCACCACGCGCTCGATCTCGATCGAGGAACGCCGGATGCGGGGCGTCGACCTCGTCGAGCCGCTCGGGAACCGGATCTCCGGCGCGGCGCGGGTCGACGCGATCGCCACCGGCATGCGGCAGAGCGCCGACAAGGACAAGACCGACTACCACACGCTTCTGCCCGCCGCGCCCGTCGCGACGGCCAACCGGGTCGCCGCCGCGGTCCTGCGCGAACCCGTTTCGCCGACCGAAGCCGTCCGGCTCACCGGGCACCCCCGCGCCGCGCGGGGACGGCTGCTGCGCTGGTGGGTCGGTTCGGTGGTGGTCCTGCTGGCGATCTTCGCGCTCCTCGGGTTCCTGCTGACCGAGGTCCTGCTGGTGATCGGCGCCGCGCTCGGTGTCGTGCTGCTGCCGGTGTCGGTGCTGCTGGCGCTGGACGCCTATCGCAACCTCGGGCACGGGATCACCGGGCGATACCTCGTCGGGCGGCACGGGACCGTGCGGCGGAGCACGTTCGCGCTGGAACGCGAAGGCGTGATCGGCTGGACGGTGAAACAGTCGATCTTCCAGCGGCGCAAGGGATTGCTGACCGTCGTGGCGACCACGGCCGCCGGTGCCGGGGCGTACTCGGTGTACGACGCGGGGGAGGAGCAGGGGCTGCTGTTCGCGGAGGAGTCCGTGCCGGAGCTGCTGACGCCCTTTTTGGAACGGGGCTGACGCTTCGGGCGGGCGACCGACGTTGCGAAAGGTCCCGTCGCTGTGTCTGATGCGGCGAAGGGGCCCTTCATCCACACGCGTCCGGTGACCCGTCGAGTTGCGAAAGCCACTTTCGCAACCTTCAACGTTGCGAAAGTGGCTTTCGCAACGTCGGCGAGGGTGCGCGGCCGGCCAGGTGGTGCCCGGCGTCGCGAAAGCCACTTTCGGGACATCTGGTGTCCCGAAAGTGGCTTTCGCGACATGCGGCCCCGGCACCGACGCTTCGGCCGTCACCGAAGCATCAGGCGGCTACCGTCGTGACATGACCGCATTCGCCGCCCTGCACGTCCCCGGTTCCCCACTGCTCCTGCCGAACGTCTGGGACTTCGGCGCCGCCGCCTTCCTTGCCGCACAAGGCTTCCCGGCGCTCGGCACGACCAGCCTCGGGGTCTCGGCCGCCGAGGGCGAGCCGGACGGCGCCCCGTCCTCGAAGGACGCCACTGTCCGGCTGGCACGGCGCCTCACCGGACTGGACACGCTGATCAGCGTCGATCTCGCCGACGGGTTCAGTGAAGACCCGGGCGAGGTCGGCGCGCTGGCGGCGGAGCTGGCCGAAGCCGGTGTCGCGGGCATCAACCTCGAAGACGCGCTCGGTGACCCCGTGCGGCACGCGGCCAAGATCGCGGCGGCGAAGGAGCGCGCTCCCGGGCTCTTCGTCAACGCGCGGACGGACACGCATTGGCTGGGGGAGCCCGACATCGGCACCGCGATCGGCCGCTGTCTGTCCTATGTGGACGCGGGTGCCGACGGGGTGTTCGTGCCGGGGCTCGCCGCGCCCGCGGACGTCGAGCGGCTGGTGGAGGCCGCCGGGGTGCCGGTGAACCTGCTGTTCCTGCCCGGCAAGGTCACCGTCGACGGACTGGCCGCGCTCGGCGTCGCGCGGGTCAGCCTCGGTTCGCTGCCGTACCGGATGGCGCTGGCCGCCACGCTGCGCACGGTGGAGGCCGTTCGCGACGGCGGCGAGCTCCCGCTGGCCCCGCCGTCGTACGCCGACGTCGCCGCCCTGCTCCCGGAATCTCATTAATCTCGGGAGCATGCAGACCTTCGGAGCCGAATTCGCCGTCCCGCCCGGCTATCTGAACACGCCCAGTATCGGCATCCCGCCGTCGCACGTGGCCGACGCCGTGGCGGAGGCGGTCGAACGGTGGCGCCGCGGTGAAGCCCGCCCGGCGGACTTCGACGAGCCCGTCGCGCGGACCAGGGCGGGATTCGGCGCGCTGACCGGGGTCCCGGCGGAACGGGTCGCGGTCGGGGCGTCGGTCTCGCAGCTGATCGCGAACGTGGCCGCCGGCCTGCCCGACGGCGCCAGCGTGCTCGCCGCCGCGAACGATTTCACGAGCGTCACCTTCCCTTTCGCGGCTCAGGCGCACCGCGGGGTGAAGGTCACCGAAGTCCCGCTGGCCGAGCTGGCCGCCCGTGTCGAGGGGCACGACCTCGTCGCGGTCAGCGTCGTCCAGTCGGCCGACGGCGCCCAGGTCGACCTCGGCGCGCTCCGGGCCGCGGCCGAGGCGGCGGGTGCCGCGGTCCTGCTCGACGCCACCCAGGCCGCCGGCTGGCAGCCGCTGGACCTCGGCTGGGCCGACTGGGTGGTCGCCGCCGGGTACAAATGGCTGCTCGCGCCGCGCGGGGCGGCGTGGCTGGCCGTGCATCCGCGGGTGCTGGAGCGGGCCGTGCCGGTCGCCGCGAACTGGTACGCGGGGGAGGACCGCTGGCAGACCGTCTACGGCCTCCCACTGCGGCTCGCCGAGGGCGCCCGCTCGCTCGACCTCTCCCCGGCCTGGCTCGCGTTCGTCGGCGCCGCGGCGTCGCTGGACTACCTCGTGTCGCTGGACCTCGCCGCCGTCCGCGCGCACTGCGTCGGGCTCGCCGACTCACTCCTCGAAGCGCTCGGTTCACCCGGCCAGGGGAGTGCGATCGTCTCGCTCGACGCCGACGCCCACCGGGTGCGGGAAGCGGGCATCGTGGCCGGTAGCCGGGCCGGACGGCAGCGATTCGGCTTCCATCTCTACAACACGGCCGACGACGTCGAACGAGTGATAAGCACGTTCAGGTGAACCGCCGGAGCGGCGTGAACTACCGTATGTTCCCGTGGTTGGTGCGCAATTTACCCCGGGACCGACGGAAACGGCCCGGCTTCAGCCGGTGCGACCGGCAGGGCCGGGCGGGCCGCCGTCCGCGCCGAATCCGCCGAGGGACACCAAGGGCCTGGCGCTGAAGGGCGCCGGACTGGTCGCCATCGCGGTCGTGTCCGCCCTGCTCTGGTGGCTCATCCGGCACGAGCCGGAGGTGACCCCGGTCGCGGACCCGCCGTCGAAGAGCGGCCAGTTCCAGTACACGCTGGTCGAAGGACCGCAGGTCACCACCGACTGCGCGAGCAAGGCCTACGGCGACACCAAGAAGTTCTTCACCGACACGCCGTGCACCCGCCTTTCGCGGGCGCTGTACACGACCGAGACCGGCGGGAAGAAGGCACTGGTCTCGGTCGTCCTGGTCACCATGCCCGGCGAGGTCACCGCGACCCAGCTCAAGGCGCTGACCGACAAGGACGGCACGGGCAACGTGTCCGACCTGGTGCGCGACGGGACCTTCAAGGACCAGGGCGCCCCGAAGATCTCCGGGCAGGACGCGGCCTACGACTCCCACGTCACCGGGCCGGAAGTGGCCATCGTGCTGGCCGGCTTCTACAACAAGCAGACCGACAAGCCGCTGATCGAGCGGATCGCGACCGACGCTCTGCGGCTTTCGGGTGACCTGCGCCGCTGACCCCGTGAGCCGAAAGGGCCCTTCACCGCATCTCACGCGCTGAAGGGCCCTTTCGTCGCATCACATGCGGCGAAGCGTCCTACGCCGACTGGCCCGGCATCGCGATCGCCACCGGCTTCGCGCCGAACTCCGCCCGCCACGCCGTGCCCCGCCGCGCCGACCCGATCAGGGCGTTCAGCGCCGTCGTCCGCAGGGCCGCGTCGTCCGTCCGGTCGATCACGCCGAGCCAGGCCGAGGTCGCGTCGGCCTCGGCCGTCGCCACCAGTTCCATCGCCGAGTTCGCCTCGGTCACGGGCCTCGGCGGCACGTACGCGGCCTCCGGGCCGGTGGGGGTCTGACCCGCCGCGGAAAGCATCCGTTCGCAGACGTCCCGTCGCTTGACGTGCTCGGCCGTGCCCCGGGACACCGCGCCGGTGAACGCCGCGGGCAGGTACGCGCTGACCAGCCCGTACACCCAGATCGCCGCGTGTTCGGCGGCGAGCGCCTGCTGGACGGCTTCCGCGCTCTCCCCGGCGAGCTGGACCCCGGCGGGCACCTCGACCGGTCCGGCGTCGTCGCCGCGGCCGAGCTTCTCCGAACTCTGCTGCAGCGCCGCGCAGCCCGCGGCGATCGAGGCGACCATCCCGGCGCGGTAGCGGGGCAGCGAGGGCACGAGGCCTTCGGCCTGCTTGCGGGCCGTGGCGAGCCGCTCCTTGAGCCCGTCCAGGGACGAGGGCGGCGGTGTCGCCCCCGGACCCGGCTGCTCCGGCTTCGGCCGGTTGAGCCGGTCCACCTCGGTCTTGAGCGCCGCCGCGTGCGCGGCCCGCGCGGTGGCGACCGCTTCGCCTTCGGCGCCCAGCGCCTTCGCGCCGGCCGCGTCGTTCTCCGCCGCGCGCAGCAGCGGACCCAGCGGGTCGGGGCTTTCGTCGAAGCCGGGGGAGCAGGCGGACGCCAGCGGCACGGCCAGCGCGGCCAGCGCTCCCATCCGCAGGAAAGTGCGACGGCTCGGCTCTGTCGATCTTCCGGTCACGCCGCCCCATCCTGCCAGTACCCCGCGCGGGGCCGCCGCTCGCGCGTCACGCGGGGGTGACCGGATAAGCTGGTCCACTACCGAACCCGGATCCACGCCGCCGGGTCGCCCACAGCCGAACAGGAGCGCTCCACCGTGCCCAACGACCTCGCCAGCAGGCTGGAGCCCATCGTGGCCGAAGCCGTCAAGGCCGCGGGTTTCGACCTCGATTCCTTCGAGGTCCAGCAGGCAGGCCGCCGCCAGCTGGTCAAGGTCGTCGTCGACGGGGACGACGGCGTCGGGCTGGACGAGGTGGCGAGCGTCAGCCGCGCCGTCTCCGCCGCGCTCGACGAGAACGAGCACGTGATCGCGAGCGCGTACACGCTCGAAGTCACGTCGCCGGGTCTCGACCGGCCGCTGACCGTGCAACGGCACTGGCGGCGCGCGAAGTTCCGCCTCGTCAAGATCACCCCGGCCGAAGGCGCGGCGTTCATCGGCCGCGTCGGGCACGCGGGCGAGAAATCCGCGCGAGTGCTCGTGGACGGCGAGATCCGGGACGTCACGTACGCCTCGGTGACCAAGGCGGTCATCGAGATCGAGTTCAAGCAACCACCTGCCGAGGACCTGAAACTGTTGGAAAACGATGCGTCGGCCCTGAACGCCGCCACCACGGAGCCGAAGGAGGAGCCGAAGTGAACGTCGACATCGCCGCGCTGCGCGCGATCGAACGGGACAAGGACATCCCCTTCGAGACGGTGATCGAAGCGATCGAAACCGCGCTCCTCACCGCGTACAAGCACACCGAAGGCCACCAGCCGCACGCCAGGATCGACATCGACCGCAAGAGCGGACTGGTCCGCGTCCTCGCGCACACCCTCACCCCGGACGGCCAGACCGACGAGGAGTGGGACGACACCCCCGAGGGCTTCGGCCGGATCGCGGCGACCACCGCGCGGCAGGTCATCCTCCAGCGGCTGCGCGACGCCGAGCACGAGAAGACCTTCGGCGAGTTCTCCGCCAAGGAGAACGAGATCGTCGCCGGGGTGGTGCAGCGCGACGCCAGGGCCAACGCCCGCGGCATGGTCGTCATCCAGGTCGGCGACATCGAGGGCGTGCTGCCCGCGATCGAGCAGGTGCCCGGCGAGACCTACGAGCACGGCGACCGGATCAAGGCCTACGTCGTGACCGTCTCGCGCGGCAACCGCGGCCCGCAGATCACGCTGTCCCGTTCGCACCCGAAGCTGGTGCACAAGCTGTTCGCCCTCGAGGTCCCCGAAATCGCCGACGGCACGGTCGAGATCGCCGCCGTCGCTCGGGAGCCGGGACACCGGACCAAGATCGCGGTCCGCTCGACGGTCCCCGGCGTCAACGCCAAGGGCGCTTGCATCGGCCCGGTCGGCGCGCGCGTGCGCAACGTGATGAGCGAGCTGGCCGGCGAGAAGATCGACATCATCGACTTCTCCGAGGACCCGGCGAAGTTCGTCGGGAATGCGCTGTCGCCCGCGAAGGTTGTTTCGGTACGGGTCGTCGACGAGAAGGCCAAGACCGCTCGCGTCGTCGTCCCGGACTACCAGCTTTCGCTCGCGATCGGCAAGGAAGGGCAGAACGCCCGCCTCGCCGCCCGGCTCACCGGCTGGCGTATCGACATCCGCAGTGACGCCGCCCCTGAGCAGGGTGACGAAGCACACGCCGGGCAGGCGCGGCCCGCCGCGGCAACCGGTTCGGCTGAGTGAAGGTCGAAGCGCTAGACTTACGAGTGGTTCAGAGCCCGCGGCCGGGAACCGACCTCCAGCATGACCGGGAAACTCCGGTCCGCACGTGTGTGGGTTGCCGTAAGCGGGCCTTGATCGGCGAGTTGCTGCGAGTGGTCGCGGCGGACGGGCGGCTGATCGTCGACGAACGTCGGCGGTTGCCGGGCCGGGGTGCTTGGTTGCACCCCGTGCCGGACTGTCTGGCCAAGGCCGAGCGGCGCAGGGCGTTCCCCCGGGCACTACGTGTTCCAGGGCCGCTCGACGCCCAGGGTGTCCACGAACGCCTGGAGCGGCACGCCGAAGGCTAAAGGGCGCCGGGACATCCCCGGTGCCGGATGGAATCAGGAAGCAGGTCGACCCGTCATGAGTCAGCCGTGAAGCTGAATCAATGAACGCGCGACAATAGGACGAGGTCTGCGGGTCTGCCGCCGGCCTCCCCAGATGAGGAGAGCTGTGCCAGGCAAGGCCCGAGTACATGAGCTCGCGAAAGAGCTCGGCATCACCAGCAAGGAAGTTCTCGCCAAGTTGAAGGAACAGGGCGAGTTCGTGAAGTCCGCGTCGTCCACCGTCGAGGCGCCGGTCGCCCGTCGTCTCCGTGACGCGTATCCGTCCAAGGACGGCAAGAAGAAGCCGGTTCCGACCCCCGGCCCCCGTCCTTCACCCGCGCCGCCCGCGAAGCCCGCTGCCCCGGCTCCGGCCGCGAAGCCCGCTCAGCCCGCGCCCGCGGCGAAGTCCGAGGCCCCGGCCGCCCCCGCGGCGTCCGCTCCGGCGGCGTCGGAGAAGCCGGCCCCGGCCCAGCAGCCGTCCCGGCCCGCCACCCCGGGTGTCCGCCCGGGTCCGCGCCCCGGCCCCCGGCCGCCGGCGCCCAAGGAAGAGGTCGCTCCGGCGGCGAAGGCCGCTCCGGCCGAGCCGAAGAAGGAGACCCCGGCGGCACCCGCCACCCCGCCCGCGTCCCAGACGCCGTCGCAGGGTTCGGTCGTGCCGCCGAAGCCGCAGGGTCCCAAGCCCGGCGGCCCGAAGCCCGGTCCGCGCACTCCGCGCGTCGGCAACAACCCGTTCGGTGTGGGTTCCGGTTCGCCCGCCCCGCGTCCGTCCGGTCCGCGTCCCGGCGGCGGCAACCAGCAGGGCGGCGACAACCGTCCGCCGCGTCCCGGTGGCGGGCAGGGCGGCGACCGTCCGGCCCCGCGTCCCGGTGGCGGCGCTCCCGGTGGTAACCGGCCCAGCCCGGGCAACATGCCCCCGCGCCCGAACCCCGGCATGATGCCGGGCCGCCCGGCCCGTCCGGCCGGTGGTCCCGGTGGCGGCCGTGGTGGCCCCGGTGGCGGAGCCCGTGGTGGCCCCGGTGGCGGCGCTCGTGGCGGTCCCGGTGGCGGCGGCGGAGGTTTCCGCGGCGGTCCCGGTGGCGGCGGCGGTGGCGGTTTCCGTCCCGGCGGCGGCGGTGGCGGCGGTTTCCGTCCCGGTGGCGGTGGCCCCGGTGGCGGCGGCGGTGCCCCGGCCGGTGGCGGCGGTTTCCGTGGCGGTGGCGGTCGTGGCGGCCCCGGTGGCCGTGGCGGTACCGCGGGTGCCTTCGGGCGTCCCGGTGGCCCCTCGCGCAAGGGCCGCAAGTCGAAGCGGCAGAAGCGCCAGGAGTACATGGACAACATGCAGGCGCCCAGCGTCGGTGGTGTCCGTCTGCCCAAGGGGCAGGGCGAGACGATCCGCCTGCCGCGTGGTGCCTCGCTGACCGACTTCGCCGAGAAGATCGACGCCAACCCGGCTTCGCTGGTGCAGGTGCTGTTCCACCTCGGTGAGATGGTCACCGCGACGCAGTCGGTGTCCGACGACATCCTGGAACTGCTCGGCGGCGAAATGAACTACAACGTTCAGGTCGTCAGTCCCGAGGAAGAGGACCGGGAGCTGCTCGAGACCTTCGACATCACCTACGGCGAAGACGCGGGTGAGGAAGAGGATCTGCAGGTCCGTCCGCCGGTCGTGACCATCATGGGTCACGTCGACCACGGTAAGACCCGTCTGCTCGACACGATCCGCAAGACGAAGGTGCGCGAAGGTGAAGCCGGTGGCATCACCCAGCACATCGGCGCCTACCAGATCGAGACCGAGCTCGAGGGCAACCCGCGTCTGATCACCTTCATCGACACCCCGGGTCACGAGGCGTTCACCGCCATGCGTGCCCGTGGTGCCAACTCGACCGACATCGCGGTGATCGTGGTGGCGGCCGACGACGGTGTGATGCCGCAGACGGTCGAGGCGATCAACCACGCGCAGGCCGCCAAGGCGCCGATCGTGGTCGCGATCAACAAGATCGACAAGGAAGGCGCGAACCCGGACAAGATCCGGCAGCAGCTGACCGAGTACGGCCTGGTCGCCGAGGAGTACGGCGGCGACACGATGTTCGTCGAGATCTCCGCGCGGCAGAACATCAACATCGACGGCCTGCTCGAGGCGATCCTGCTGACCGCCGACGCCGCGCTGGACCTCCGGGCCAACCCGGACATGGAGGCCCAGGGTGTCGCGATCGAGGCCCACCTCGACCGCGGCCGCGGTCCGGTGGCCACGGTGCTGGTCCAGCGAGGCACGCTGCGCGTCGGTGACTCGGTCGTGGCGGGTGACGCCTACGGCCGCGTCCGCCGGATGGTCGACGAGCACAACGTCGACGTCACGGAGGCGTACCCGTCGCGTCCCGTCCAGGTCATCGGGTTCACCTCGGTGCCGGGCGCGGGCGACACCTTCCTGGTGGTCGACGAGGACCGCGTCGCCCGGCAGATCGCCGAGCGCCGTTCCGCCCGGACGCGCAACGCCCTCAACGCGTCGCGCCGCAAGCGGGTCAGCCTCGAGGACCTCGACTCCGCCTTGAAGGAGACGAACAGCCTCAACCTGATCATCAAGGGTGACAACTCCGGTACCGTCGAGGCGCTCGAAGCCTCGCTGGTGCAGCTCGAGGTCGGCGACGACGTCGAACTCAACGTCGTGCACCGCGGTGTCGGTGGCGTCACCGAGTCCGACATCGACCTGGCGACCGCGTCCGACGCGATCGTCCTGGGCTTCAACGTCCGTGCGCAGGGCAAGGCGACCGAGCGGGCCACCCGCGAAGGCGTCGACGTCCGGTACTACACGGTCATCTACCAGGCGATCGAGGAGATCGAGCAGGCTCTGAAGGGCATGCTCAAGCCGGAGTACGAAGAGGTCGAGCTCGGCAAGGCGGAGATCCGCGACGTCTTCAAGTCGTCGAAGATCGGCACCATCGCCGGTTGTCTCGTCGTCTCGGGCGAGATCCGCCGCAACGCGCGGGCCCGTCTGCTCCGCGACGCGACCGTCATCGCCGAGAACCTGCCGATCAGCTCGCTGCGGCGGTTCAAGGACGACGTGGTCGAGGTCCGCGACGGATTCGAGTGTGGTCTGACTCTGGGGTCGTACAGCGACCTCAAGGTCGGCGACATCATCGAGACCTACGAGCAGCGCGAAAAGCCGCGTGCGTAAGTGACAAAGCGGCGCTCTCCCGCATCTGGGCGGGGGAGCGCCGCTTCACCTTCTAAACAACCCAGAACCCCCCATGTTCGTAGGAGCTCTTGAGCTCGACATCCTGCTGGGCGACGTCCACTCGCTCAAGCAGAAGCGATCCGTGATCAAGCCGGTGCTGGCCGAGGTACGCAGGCGTTTCGACGTCTCCGTCGCCGAAGCCGGCCATCAAGACCTGCACCGGCGCGCGCTGATCGGTGTGGCCGTGGTCGCGGCGAGTGGCGAGCACGTTCGTGACGTGCTCGACTCGTGTGAGCGCCTCATGGCCGGGAGGCCGGAGTTCGAACTGCTCTCCACCCACCGCCGGCTGCTCGGCCCGGACGACTAGCAGAAGACCTTTCGAGGAGACGAAATCCCATGGCCGACCCCGCTCGGGCTCGTAAGCTCGCCAAGCGGATCTCACAGATCGTCGCGCACGCGATCGAGCACGACATCAAGGATCCGCGGCTGAACCACGTGACGATCACCGACACGAAGATCACGGCGGATCTGCACGACGCCACGGTCTACTACACGGTGCTCGGCGAGAATCTGGAGTCCACGCCCGACCACGCCGGCGCCGCGGCGGCGCTCGAGTCCGCCCGCGGTGTCCTGCGCACGAAGGTCGGGCAGGGCACGGGTGTCCGCTACACCCCGACGCTGGCCTTCGTGGCCGACAGCATTCCCGAGGACGCCAAGCGCATCGAAGACCTCCTCGCGAAGGCCAGGGAGGCCGACGCGGAGGTCGCCCGGCGGGCGACCGGGGCGCAGCACGCCGGTGAACCCGACCCGTACAAGCCGCCGCGGGAAGAGGCCGAAGACGATGAGTTCGCCGACGAGGAGACCCGTCGCTGAGAGGGTGGACCACGCCGTGAGCCGGCGTGGCCTGCTGCTGGGGGCCGCGGCTCTCGGCGGCTCGGCGCTGCTTTCCGCTTGCGGCGCCGAGAAACCGCCCCTGGTGGGGCCGCCTCCGGTGGCCCCGCCGAGCACCCCGACGCCGCTCACCGAAGCGGTCACGGTGCAGAAGATGCGGTCCGCGGCGCGGAACCGCGACGTCAACCTCGTCATCATCGCGCCGGACGGGGTGTCACGGGTCGGGATGCCGGTCTGTGTCGCCCTGCACGGGCGCGGCGCCGACGCGCGCACGTTCCTGGACCTCGGAGTGCAGGACGCGCTGAACCAGGCCGTCGCGGCCGGGCGGCCCGGGTTCGCGGTGGCCGCCGTCGACGGCGACAACTACTGGGTGGACGTCGGCAAGGGCGACGATCCGCAGCGGATGCTGTCCGACGAACTGCCCGGCTGGCTCGCCCAGCGTCAGCTGCGGCCGCCGTCGGCGATGTTCGGGATCTCGATGGGCGGGTTCGGCGCACTGCGTTACGCCCGTGACCACAAGGACCTGAAAGCCGTCGCCGTCGCCAGCGCGGCGTTGTTCGTCAGCTGGCCCGATGCCAAGTCCCGCAAGGTCTTCGCGGATCGCGCGCAGTGGGAATCGCATGAGCCGCTGCTGCACACCGGCGACCTTTCCGCCGGATCGACCGGCGTGTGGTGCGGGAACTCGGATCCCTTCGCCGGCGCCGACCGCAAGCTCATCAAGGCGCTGAACCCCGCCGTCGCGAAGATGGCCCCCGGCGCGCACAACGACGACTACTGGCGCGAGATCATGCCGGACGTGCTGAAGTTCGTGGGGGAACGCATCGTCTGACCCCGAAATGCGTGAGGCGCGAGGGTGACCTTCCGGCGCCAGTGTCGCGAAAGCCACTTTCGGGACACCAGACGTCGCGAAAGTGGCTTTCGCGACATGCTCACCGGGGCCATTCGCGCCAAGCCCCGGACATAGTGCGCGATGCCGACTACCGCATTCAGAGGACGAAACGCCTGGAGTCAGGCGGGTTTCGCGGCGACGATCAGGTCCCGCACGATCGCCTGGTCCACCCGGTGCGCGAACTCCGCGAACGGGCCGTCCTCGCGGACCACCAAACCCGCCTTGTCCAGGATCGCGGCGAGTTCCTCGCGGGGCGCGACGTTGGTGTTCCAGGAGATGCCGAGCGCGCCGCCGGGCCGCAGCACCCGTGTCCACACGGGAACGGCGGCCGCGAGCAGGTCGCGCGGGCTGCGCGCGAGCGACGCGTCCTGGGTGCGGTGGCTGCCGTGCTGCACGCCGTACGGGGCGTCGGTGACGATGAGGTCCACCGAGTTCGGCCGCAGCAGTTCGTCGGTGGTGAGCGTGTCGCAGTTGAGGTAGCTCAGCTTGCGGACATCACCGGCCTTGTACCGCTCCTTGGTGATCCCGAAACCGATGTCGAGCCGCCTGCCAAGGCGGACCTTGTTGCGGCGCACCTGACCGGATTCGGCGCTGTGCTTGATCCGCTTCTGCTTCAGCCAGGTCTTGATGAACAGCTCGTAGGAGTCGAAGTCCTTGCCGTCGACGTCGAGGCCGGTCGCGTCGAAGCCGTACATCATCGCCTGGTTCAGCGTGGTGCCGCGGCCGCAGAGCGGATCGAGAAGATGCAGTGGCTTGTCCAGCATCGCCGCCGGGTTCGCCGTCGACATCAGGGTGACGTTGACGAGGAGCTTGGTGAACAGCTCGTTCGTCTTGCCAGGGTACTTCTGGATGGTCAGCAGATCCGAGTCGAAGTTCGCGAGCGGGTTGATCGTCACCGGCTTCAGGACGCCGTCGCCGAGTTCGAACAGCGCGTACAGCGCGGAAAGGTTCGAAAGGAGCGCGAGATCGCGTTCGCTCAGCGGGGCGGGCGTGGTGAAGGTGAGGTAGCCGACGCCGCCGAATTCCGTCTCGCCGATCTCGGAGACCTCGGTCTCCAAAGCGGACAGACCGAACACCGCCAGCTCCGCCCGCAGCAGGGCCGGAGTGGAGTCGGTGTAGACCCGGTTGGCGGACGGGTAGACCAGGATCGCGTACTCGGACATCCGGTAGAGCGTAGCTTGACTGATTGTGACAACCACTCCAGTGCCGAACCTGAAGGAAGCCGCCGCCCTGCTGGCACGCGCGAACGACGTGACCCTGCTCGGCCATGTCCGCCCGGACGCCGACGCGCTCGGCAGCGCGCTGGCGCTGGGCCGGGCGCTCCAGCTGCGCGGCGGCGTGAAGGTCCGTGTCTCGGTCGGCGAGCCCGAGGAGATGCCCGAAACCCTGCGGAGCCTGGACGCGGGCGCGCTCTTCGTCCCCGCGAGCGAGCTGCCGGAGAGTGAACAGCTCCTCGTCGCGCTGGACACGCCCACCCCGGGCAGGCTCGGGAAGCTCGCGCCGCGGGTGGACGCCGTCCGCGCGGCGGGCGGTGACGTCCTGGTGATCGACCACCACGCGTCCAACGTCTTCTACGGCACGCATCACGTCGTCGACGACACCGCCGAAGCCACCGCCGTCCTCGTCTTCGCGTTGCTGGAGGAACTCGGCACCGCGATCGACGAGCCGATCGCGCGCTGCCTGTACGCGGGGCTCGTCACCGACACGAGCGGGTTCCGCCGGGCCCGTCCGTCGACCCATCTGATGGCCGCGAAGCTGCTCGAAGCCGGAGTCGACCCGGACAAGGTGGTCCGCGAGATCGTCGACGATCACCCGTTCGCGTGGTTGCCGATGCTGTCGGACGTCCTCGCGGGCGCCCGGCTCGAACCGGACGAGGCACGCGGTTTCGGCCTCGCCCACGCCGTCGTTACCCTCGACGCCGCGCGATCCGTGCGCGCCGAGGAGGTCGAGGCGGTCATCGACGTCGTCCGGTCCACTCGCGAGGCCGGGGTCGCCGTGGTGCTCAAGGAGGCCGAACCGACCGGGCCGCGGCAGCGATGGACGGTCTCGCTTCGCTCGGCGGGTGGCGTCGACGTCTCGGCGGCCGCGGGGGAGCTGGGCGGCGGCGGGCATCGCCAGGCGGCCGGGTGCACCGCGGAAGGCACGGCGGACGAGGTGCTCGGCAAGCTGCGAGAGGCCCTGTCGAGGGCGCCGCTGCTGTGATCCGCTGACGAGCGGTGTCATCGTAATTTCATCGGTCGTTCCTAACGTGATCCCCACGATGAACGACCGAGACCCCCTCCGCCGCCGGATCCTGGTCACGCTGGGCGTGATCGCGCTGTTCCGGCTGGGCCAGAGCCTGCCCACCCCGCATGTGACCGTCCGCGCGCCGGAAGCCGATCACCCGGTGCGCTGGATCCTCGACCTCCTCACCGGTGGCGGCCTGGCCACCCTGCCGGTGTTCGCTTTGGGTGTCCTGCCCTGCTTGGCCGCACCGCGAGTCCTGCGAGGACTGATCGCCCTGATCCCGCGGCTGGCCGCGCTCCGGGCCGAAGGCGAAGCCGGCGCGCGGATACTGAAGCGGTACCAGCGGCGGCTCACCGTCGCGCTCGGTCTGCTGGGCGCAGCCGGGGCACTCGTGTTCCGCGGCCAGAGCGTCCTCGACGGACACGGGGCGATCGCCGTCGTGTGCCTGACCGCGGGAACCGCGGTGGTCCTCCGGCTGACCGAGGTGATCACCGACCGGGGATTCGGCGACGGCGTCCGTATCCTGCTGCTCGCGCAGGTCCTGGCGGTGCTGCCGCCGGAGTTCCTGCGCCTGTACGAAAGGACGGGCTGGGCCGCGATCGCGGTGGCGATCGTGGTGACGCTGTCGATCACGGTGCTCACGATCGTCCTCGCGCAGGGACAGCGCCGTGTTCCGGTGCAGTACGCCAAGCGGATGATCGGCAGGCGCGCTTTCGGCGGGACGCCGACCTATGTTCCCTTCCGGTTCCCGCAAGCCAACAGTCCGGCCGTTCTCGCCGCGGTGCTGCTGTCGGTGCCGGCGTTTCTCTTCGGCCTGGGAGATCACTGGTGGATCGCGGGCTACTTCGTCCTCGTCTGCCTCTTCGCCTTCGCGAGGGCGGCCGTGCGGCAGGACATGGACAAGGTGGCGGGCGAACTGGTGCGGGTAGGCGGTTTCGTCCCCGGGATCCGGCCGGGCAACCCGACCGCCCAATACCTCGACCACGTGAGCCGCCGGATCATCGCCTTCGGCGCCCTCTGCTCGGGAGTGGTCGCGTTGATCCCGGCCGCCGGCCTTGCCCTGCTGGACGCGAGCCCGATGCCGCTCGTCGCCGGGGTGACCCTGCAGGTGGTCCTCGTCTTCCTCGTCAGTGTCTCGCTCGACACCACGCGGCAGATCGAATCACTGCGCCAGCAACGCCGCTACGCACCGTTCCTCCGCTGAAGTGCGGGAGCCGGCCGCCGCCGAGGGCGTCGGCGCCTACGTCACCGGTGCGAAGCAGGCCCGCTTCGGCCCGGCCGGTTTCCCGGCGACTGGGACTGTCGTACCAGACGTCTAGTCTGCATCGGTGCCTGAAGCTTCCGAACCCGACGAGCGCGTCCCGCCGAAACGCGTGCTCGGTCTCGCCGTGCCCGCGCTCGGCGTCCTCGCCGCCGAACCGCTGTACGTCCTGGTGGACACGGCCGTCGTCGGTCACCTCGGCGCGCTGCCGCTGGCCGGGCTCGCCGTCGGCGGTGTCGTGCTGTCGCAGGTTTCGAGCCAGCTGACGTTCCTGTCGTACGGCACCACGGCGCGGACGGCGCGGCTGCACGGCGCGGGCCGCCGGGGCGACGCGGTCCGCGAAGGCGTCCAGGCGACCTGGCTGGCGGTGATCGTCGGGCTGGTCGTGATCGTCGCCGGGCAGCTGCTGGCCGCGCCGATCGCCCGGGTGCTCTCCGGCGACGCCGCGATCACCGACGCCGCCGTGTCCTGGCTGCGGATCGCGTTGTTCGGCACGCCGTTCATCCTGATCACGATGGCGGGCAACGGCTGGATGCGCGGCGTCCAGGATTCCGCCAAACCGTTGCGCTATGTGCTGGCGGGCAACGGGATCTCCGCCGTGCTGTGCCCGGTGCTGGTGTACGGCGCGGACTGGGGGCTGGAAGGGTCGGCGATCGCGAACGTCGTCGCGCAGGTGATCTCGGCGTCGCTGTTCATCGCGGCGCTGGTGCGGGAGCGGGTCCCGCTGCGCCCGGAGCCGAAGGTGATGCGCGCCCAGCTCGGCCTCGGCCGGGATCTGGTGCTCCGCAGCCTCGCCTTCCAGGCGTGTTTCGTCTCCGCCGCCGCGGTCGCCGCGCGGACGTCGACCGAGGCCGTCGGCGCGCACCAGGTCGTGCTGCAGCTGTGGACCTTCCTCGCGCTGGTGCTGGACTCGCTAGCGATCGCCGCGCAGTCGCTCGTGGGCGCGGCCCTCGGTGCCGGCGCGAGCAAACGGGCTCGTGGGCTGTCGCGGCAGATCACCTGCTACGGGCTGGTGTTCGGCTGCTTCCTCGGCGTCGTGTTCGCGTCGGTGGCGGGAGTGCTGCCGCGGGTGTTCACCTCCGACGCGGCGGTGCTCGGCCAGATCCCGCACGCGTGGTGGTTCTTCGTCGCGCTGCAACCGATCGCCGGCGTGGTGTTCGCGCTGGACGGCGTCCTGCTCGGCGCGGGCGACGCCGCCTTCCTGCGCAACGCGACCCTGCTGAGCGCGGCGCTCGGGTTCCTGCCGCTGATCTGGCTGTCGCTCGCGTTCGGCTGGGGGCTGGCCGGGATCTGGACCGGGCTCTCGTTGTTCATGCTCCTGCGGCTGGCGACCCTGCTGGTGCGGTGGCGCTCGGGGCGGTGGGCCGTCGAGGGCGCCGTCCGCGTTTAGTCCTCTGGATGCGGTCCTTGCGCGGGCGACTACCGCATCCAGAGGACGAAATGCGGGAGGGGAGGCGTGTGGCGAAAAGCACCCGGGTAACGGCTATGTTTCGTCGTTGCTTACGCGCTACAACTATATGAGGCGGCAGTGCGGGCGTCTCCACGCCCGAACCGTGCTCAAGGAGGAAATACTGTGACAGGCCGAGCCACCCGCCGGTCCTGGTTCATCTGGTTCGCCGCCGTCACCGTCTACCTCCTCGCCGTCTTCCACCGCACCTCGTTCGGGGTCGCCGGGCTCCAGGCCGCCGACCGTTTCGGCGTCGGCGCGGCCGCGCTCGGCACGTTCACCGTCCTGCAGGTCGGCGTCTACGCCGCGATGCAGATCCCCACCGGCGTCCTCGTCGACCGTTACGGCCCGCGCCGCGTGCTCACCGCCGCCGTGTTCTTCCTCGGCCTCGGCCAGACCCTGCTCGCGGTCGCGGATTCGTACCCGCTCGGACTGATCGCCCGCGCGGTCGTCGGCTTCGGCGACGCGTTGACGTTCGTGAGCATCATGCGGCTGATCGCCGCGCATTTCCCCGGCCGCCAGTACGCGCTGCTCGCCGCGCTGACCGGGGCCATCGGTTACGTCGGCAACCTCGCCGCGACGGTCCCGCTCGGCCTGCTGCTCGACGGCCCCGGCTGGACCCCGACGTTCCTCGCCGTCGGCCTGGTGACCGCGCTGTACGCCGCCGTCGTCGCCCTTCGCGTCAAGGACTCCCCGCCCGGCGAGCCGGCGCCCGTGCGCGAACGGGTGCACCCGAAACTGCTGGGCCGCCAGGTCGCCGCCGCGTGGCGCACCCCGGGCACCCGGCTGGGTTTCTGGGTCCACTTCAGCACGATGTTCGCCCCCAACGTGCTGACCATGCTCTGGGGTGTCCCGTTCCTCGTGCAGGGGCAGGGCTATCCGAAGGCCACCGCGAGTTCGCTGCTGATCGTGTTCGTGTTCGGCTCGATGCTCGGCGGACCGCTGATCGGCGGGCTGATCGGACGGCGCCCGTCGCTGCGGATGCCGCTCGTCGGCGGGTACATCGGCGGCGCCGCGGTGATGTGGGCGGTCCTGCTCGGCTGGGGCGGGACGATCCCGGTCGCGGTCCTGGTCCCCGTGTTCGCGTTCCTCTCCCTCGGCGGCCCCGCGTCGATGATCGGTTTCGCGCTGGCGCGGGACTACAACCCGCTCTCACGCGTCGGCACCGCGACCGGGGTGGTGAACGTCGGCGGCTTCGTGGCCACGACGATCTCGGCGCTCGCGGTCGGCGTGCTGCTGGAATGGACGGGCGGCACGTTCCGCCTGGCGCTGCTGTCCGTGATCGCGGTGCTCGCGTTCGGCACGTTCCGGATGCTCGTGTGGTGGCGGCGCACCCGCGCCGTGCTGTTCGAGGCCGAAGCCCGCGGCGAGGCGATCCCGGTGCAGATCCGGCGCCGCCGCTGGGACGCCGAAGCACCGCTGCCCGTCTCGTCCTGGGCGAGAGGCTGAAAGATAGGGTTCGGCCCGTGTCGCGCCCCAATCAGGCTCCTGCCAAGAAACGTCCCGCCCCGCCGCCCGGCCTCGTCATCGTCGACAAACCGTCCGGGATGACCTCCCACGACGTCGTCGCCAGGGCGCGGCGCTTCATGGGTACCCGCAAGGTCGGGCACGCCGGCACCCTCGACCCGATGGCCACCGGCGTCCTCGTGCTCGGCATCGAACGCGCGACGAAACTCCTCGGCCACTTGGCGCTGGACCGCAAGACCTACCTCGCGACCCTCTCCTTGGGACTGTCCACCACGACCGACGACGCCGAGGGCGAGCCGATCGCCGAAGCCGCCCCGGACGTCGTCGAGAAGATCACCGACGAAGCGATCGCGGCCGGGATCGCCGCGCTGACCGGCGACATCCAGCAGGTGCCGAGCGCGGTCAGCGCGGTCAAGATCGACGGCAAACGCGCGTACGCCCGGGTCCGCGCCGGCGAAGAGGTCGTCATCCCGCCGCGTCCGGTCACCGTGCACCGCTTCGACCTGCTCGCCACCCGCCGCGAGGCGGGCCGGATCGAACTCGACGCCGTCGTCGAATGCTCGTCGGGGACCTACGTCCGGGCGCTGGCCCGCGATCTCGGCGCCGGGCTGGGCGTCGGCGGGCATCTGCTCGCGTTGCGGCGCACCACGGTCGGGCCGTTCACGCTCGCCAAGGCCCGCACCCTCGACCAGCTCGAAGACAAGCCGGAACTGTCGCTGGACCTCGACGCCGCCGTCGCCGCCGCGTTCCCGCGCCGCGATCTGGACGTCCGCATGGCGCAGGCGGTCCGATATGGACAGAGGGTGCCCGCGGCCGGGATCGAGGGCACGTACGGGATGTTCGGACCGGACGGCCGGGTGCTCGCGCTCGCCGCGGACGAAGGCGAACTGGCCCGGTCGGTGGTCGTGTTGCTGCCCGCCTAGGGTATTGACCGGAGCGGGCTTGAGGAGACGGGGCCAGAAGTGCAGCGTTGGCGTGGTTTGGGTGACCTCCCCGGGAGCTGGGGACGGTGCGTGGTGACGATCGGCGTCTTCGACGGCGTGCACCGCGGTCATCAGGAGCTGATTTCGAGGACGGTCCGCGCCGCCGCCGAACGCGGCGTGCCGAGCGTGGTGCTGACCTTCGATCCGCATCCGTCGGAGGTGATCCGGCCGGGCAGTCATCCGGCGCAGCTGACCACGTTGCGCCGCAAGGCGGAACTGGTCGAGGGCCTGGGCGCGGACGTCTTCTGCGTGCTGCCGTTCACGCTGGAGCTGTCGCGGCTGACGGCGCACGAGTTCGTGCACGAGGTGCTGGTGGACAAGCTGCACGCGGCCGCGGTGATCGTGGGGGAGAACTTCACCTTCGGCGCCAAGGCGGCCGGCGACGTCGAACTCCTTCGCACGCTGGGCAAGCGGTTCGGTTTCGTGGCGCAGGGAGCGGAACTGCAGGGACTGCTCGCCCAGGAGCAGGCGGACAACGACATCACCTTCTCCTCGACCTACGTCCGCTCGTGCATCGACGCCGGCGACGTCGTCGCCGCGTCCGAAGCGCTCGGCAGGCCGCACCGGCTGGAGGGCATCGTCGTCCGGGGCGACGGCCGGGGACACGACCTCGGCTACCCGACGGCGAACCTGTCGACGCCGCGGTTCGCCGCGGTGCCCGCCGACGGCGTCTACAGCGCCTGGTTCACCCGTTCGTCGGATTCCGGCCGACGGCTGCGCGCCGCCGTGTCGGTCGGCACCAACCCGACCTTCTCGGGGCGGGAACGCACCGTCGAGGCCTTCGTCCTCGACATCGACGAGGATTTCTACGGGCAGCACGTCGCGCTCGATTTCGTCACCAAGCTGCGGGATCAGGTCCGGTTCCCGACCTCGGAGGGGCTGGTGGCGCAGATCGACGAGGACGTCGCCCGCACCAGGGAACTGCTCGGCGAGCAGGACTGACGGTTCCGGCCTTGGCCGGGATGACAATCGGCAAACACACCCGCTCACGTGCGTTCCGGTGGCAAGATGTCACGGACCGCGCATGGCGTTCGATGGGGTTAAGGGGAGCGGACCAAGGTGGAGGACCACAAGATCGTCCAGCGGAACATCGCGCTGCAGAAAGAGTGGTACGGGGAGCCGCTCGGCGATCGCGTGCGGAGACTGGTCGTCGCCTTCGACATCTCCCAGGCCTTCCTCGCCGAGGTCCTCGGCATCAGCGCGCCCATGCTCAGCCAGGTGATGAGCGGGCGCCGCGCCAAGATCGGGAACCCCGTCGTCCTCGCCAAGATGATCATGCTGGAGCGCAAGGTGCTGGTCCCGGCGGTCGCCGCGGGGGACCGCAAGGCCATGCAGGAGGCGCTCGAGGACGTCCGCGACTCGCGGCCGACGGTGGGCCGGGACAGCATCCCGGTCGGCGCCGTCGCCGACGACCAGGGTGTGCTCGTGGCGCTGCGGGACATCGGCGAGGACGAAGACCTCACCGAAGCCGCGAAGCTGCTCGACGAGGACTTCCCGTCCCTGGCGGACCTGCTGCGCCGCGCCGCGCGGAACGGTTCCTGACGTAACTTGCGTGCTTGGCGGCGTAACTCGCGTGTTTGGAGGCGTAACTCACGAGTTACGCCTCCAAACACGCGAGTTACGGCTCTGATCACGTGAGTCACGCGCCCATGACGCTCTTCAGTGCGTTGATCCCACCCGACGAGGTTCTCGACGAGGTCGCCGCCGCCCTCGGCACGCCCGAAAAGGGCGATTTCCGCTGGTCACCGCGGGAGGACTGGCACATCACCCTCGGGTTCTACGGCCGGGACGACCCGGCGGACCGAGGCGACTGGCTCGCCGCGCGGCTGGACGGCGCGGGCCCGGTCGACCTCCGGCTGGAAAAGGCCGCGACATTCCCCGGGGTGCTGTGGTTGAGTGTGTCCGGAACCGGGCTCCACGAGCTGGCACTGAAGGCCGGCGCGGAGAACGAAGGCAGGCCGTACGTGGCCCACCTGACACTGGCCCGCTTCCCCCGCGACCGGCCGCGAGCCGCGAGCGCGTGGGAGGAGCGGCTGGCCGGGTTCACCAGTGAGACCTGGACGGCGACCGAGGCCGTCCTGATGAGCAGTGACCGTGAACAGGGCGTTTCGCGCTACCGGGTGATCCGGTCGTACGCGCTGGACCACGCCCGCGCCTGAAGCCGCTGATCACGAGGCTGGTAGCCTTGATGATTGGGTCCGGCTGCAGTCCGTGGCGGCCGTGACCGTCTCACCCGGCGTGAAGACATCGTCCGGGCCGCACGGCACAGATATCTAGGAGCACCACTGTGGCTTTGTCCACCGAAGAGAAGAAGTCGATCCTTGCCGAGTACGGCGTGCACGACTCGGACACCGGATCCCCGGAGGCCCAGGTCGCGCTGCTGACCAAGCGCATCGTCGGCCTCACCGAGCACCTCAAGGCTCACAAGCACGACCACCACTCCCGTCGCGGGCTTCTGCTGCTGGTCGGCCGCCGCCGCCGGCTGCTGAACTACGTGATGAAGGTGGACATCGAGCGTTACCGTGCGCTGATCCAGCGTCTCGGCCTGCGCCGATAGCTTGAACCCGAGGGGGAGTGACCACAACGGTCGCTCCCCCTCGGTCCAAGTACAGAGAGCTCTGTCTTTTCGAAGAGCGTGGCGCGAGCGCGCACGAGGTACCGTCCGCCGGTCCTCGGTAGTGGCTTCCGGGCAACGGCCCGGGGGCTTCGATCGAAGACCGGCCTCACTCCTCGAGCGTCCGCAGGCGAAACAGGTCCCAGGGTGGGAGACTCGCGCCGTTACAGAGGATCAAAAGAGGAGATACACCCTATGACCGACTCCACCGGAGTCACCGTGCACGAAACCGAAGCCGTGATCGACAACGGCCGTTTCGGCACTCGCACCGTCCGCTTCGAGACCGGCCGCCTGGCCCGTCAGGCCGCCGGCTCCGTCGTCGCGTACCTCGACGAAGAGACCATGCTGCTCTCGGCGACCACCGCGTCGAAGCACCCGAAGGACCACTTCGACTTCTTCCCGCTGACCGTGGACGTCGAAGAGCGGATGTACGCCGCCGGCCGCATCCCCGGCGCGTTCTTCCGCCGTGAAGGCCGCCCGTCGACCGACGCGATCCTGACCTGCCGCCTGATCGACCGGCCGCTGCGCCCGTCGTTCGCCGACGGTCTCCGCAACGAGATCCAGGTCGTCATCACCGTTCAGAGCCTCAACCCGGACGACCCGTACGACGTGCTCGCGATCAACGCGGCCTCGGCCTCGACCCAGATCGCCGGTCTGCCGTTCTCCGGTCCGGTCGGCGGCGTCCGCGTCGCGCTGATCGAGGGCCAGTGGGTCGCGTTCCCGACCTGGAAGCAGCTGGAAGAGGCCACCTTCAACATGGTGGTCGCCGGCCGGATCGTCGGTGACGACGTCGCCATCATGATGGTCGAGGCCGAAGGCACCGAGAAGACCCTCGACCTGATCGCCGACGGCGGCAAGGCGCCGGACGAGATCGCCGTCGCCGAGGGCCTCGAGGCCTCGAAGCCGTTCATCAAGGTGCTGTGCGAGGCCCAGCAGCAGCTGGCCGAGCTCGCCGCCAAGCCGACCGGCGAGTTCCCGGTCTTCCTCGCCTACGAGCAGGACGCGTACGACGCCGTCGCCGCCATCGCGACCGACGACCTCGCGAACGCCCTGACCATCGCGGGCAAGCAGGACCGCGACAACGCGACCGACCAGGTCAAGGCCGCGGTGCTGGAGAAGGTCGGCCTCGGCGAGGGCGAAGCCTTCCAGGGCCGCGAGAAGGAGATCGGCGCGGCGTTCAAGGCGCTGTCGAAGAAGATCATGCGCAAGCGCGTCCTCACGGACAAGATCCGCATGGACGGCCGCGGGCTGACCGACATCCGCTCGCTCGCCGCCGAGGTCGCCGTGATCCCGCGGGCGCACGGTTCCGCGCTGTTCGAGCGCGGTGAGACCCAGATCCTGGGCGTCACCACGCTGAACATGCTCCGCATGGAGCAGCAGATCGACTCGCTCTCCCCGGAGACCACGAAGCGGTACCTGCACCACTACAACTTCCCGCCGTTCTCCACCGGCGAGACCGGCCGCGTCGGTTCGCCGAAGCGGCGCGAGATCGGCCACGGCATGCTCGCCGAGCGCGCCCTGGTCCCGGTCCTGCCGAAGCGGGACGAGTTCCCGTACGCGATCCGCCAGGTCTCCGAGGCGCTGGGCTCCAACGGCTCCACCTCGATGGGCTCGGTCTGCGCCTCGACCATGGCGCTGCTGAACGCGGGTGTCCCGCTGAAGGCGCCGGTCGCCGGTATCGCCATGGGCCTCATCTCCGACGAGGTCGACGGCGAGACCCGCTACGTCGCGCTGACCGACATCCTCGGTGCCGAGGACGCCATGGGCGACATGGACTTCAAGGTCGCCGGCACCAAGGACATCATCACCGCGCTGCAGCTGGACACGAAGCTCGACGGCATCCCGTCGGAGGTCCTCGCGGCCGCGCTGAAGCAGGCGAAGGACGCCCGTCTCACCATCCTGGAGGTCATCGCCGAGGCGATCGACGGCCCGGACGAGATGAGCCCGTTCGCCCCGCGCGTCACCAGCGTGAAGATCCCGGTGGACAAGATCGGCGAGGTCATCGGCCCGAAGGGCAAGATGATCAACTCGATCACCGAGGAGACCGGCGCCGACATCTCCATCGAGGACGACGGCACGATCTACGTGGGCGCGGCCGACGGCCCGTCGGCGGAGGCGGCGATCGACAAGATCAACGCCATCGCCAACCCGCAGCTGCCCAAGGTCGGCGAGCGCTTCCTCGGCACCGTGGTGAAGACGGCCGCGTTCGGCGCGTTCGTCTCGCTGCTGCCGGGCAAGGACGGCCTGGTGCACATCTCGAAGCTGGGCAACGGCAAGCGGATCGCCAAGGTCGAGGACGTGGTCAACGTGGGCGACAAGCTCCGCGTCGAGATCGCCGACATCGACAACCGCGGCAAGATCAGCCTGATCGTGGTCCAGGAAGAAGACGCCAAGGCGGCTGAAGGCGACAAGGCCGAGGCCCCGAAGGCCGACGCCCAGTAATCCTGGCTGAACCGATGTGAAACGTCGGGAAAGGGTCGTTCGGGACAACTTGTGTCCTGAACGACCCTTTCCTGACATGTGAGTAAGGAATCCGTTGGCTCGTCAGGTTCCCGGGCACGAACAGCCCGTCGGCAGCACCCGTACGCTGGAGTCCACTTCGGACGGTGCGGTGGTCAAACGCAGTGTGCTGGCCGGTGGCCTCCGGGTCATCACCGAGCACGTACCCGCCTCCCGGTCCGCGACGGTCGGGCTGTGGGTCGGGGTCGGATCGCGGGACGAGCCGTCGTCGGTCGAGGGCGCGGCGCATTACCTCGAACACCTGTTGTTCAAGGGCACCACGAACCGGGACGCCACCCAGATCGCCGAGGAGATCGACGCGGTCGGCGGCGAGTTCAACGCGTTCACCGCGAAGGAGCACACCTGCTACTACGCGCAGGTGCTCGACGAGGATCTGCCGCTGGCGATGGACCTCGTCACCGACGTCGTGTTCGAGGCGCTGTGCACGGACAAGGACGTCGAGACCGAACGCAGCGTCGTGCTCGAAGAGATCTCGATGCGTGACGACGACCCCGAAGACCTGCTGCACGAGACGTTCGTCGGCGCGATCCTGGGCAGCCACGCGCTGGGCCGTCCGGTGCTGGGCAGCGAGAAGTCCATCGTCGAGATGTCCGCTTCGGCGTTGCGCGGGTTCTACCGGCGTCGCTACACCCTGCCGCGGATGGTGCTCGCGGTCGCCGGGAACGTCGAGCACGCCCAGGTGCTTCGCTTGGTGCGCAAGGCTTTGCGGACCAGGCTGACCGGGGCGGCGACGCCGGTGCCGCCGCGCGGCGGGCGGGCGCGGATCGCGATGGCGCCGAAACTCGCGCTGCACACCGACGACACCGAGCAGGCGCACGTGATGCTCGGCCTGCGTTCGCTGTCGCGGCACGACGACCGCCGGTTCGCGCAGTCGGTGCTCAACGCCGCGCTCGGCGGCGGGATGAGTTCGCGCCTGTTCCAGGAGGTCCGGGAGAAGCGCGGGCTGGCGTACCAGGTGTACTCGTCCGTCGCGAGTTACGCCGACACCGGGCACATGGCCGTGTACGCGGGCTGCCAGCCGGAAAAGCTCGGCGAGGTCGCCGGGGTGATCCGCGAGGTGCTCGAACTCGTCGGCAAGGACGGGCTGAGCGAAGCCGAGGTCGCGCGCGCGAAGGGGCAGTTGCGGGGCGGGCTCGTGCTCGGCCTCGAAGACACTTCGTCACGCATGTCGCGGATCGGCAAGAACGAACTCAACTACGGCCGCTATCTCGGCGTCGACGACACGGTGGCGCGGATCGACGCCGTCACCACCGAAGAGGTCTGTGCGCTCGCTCGCACTCTGCTCGCCCGCCCTGGTGGCGTCTCGGCGGCGGCGGTGGTCGGGCCGTACGCTCACGCCGACGACCTTCCGGACGATCTGCACGAGGTGATCGCATCATGACCGCTGGAATTCGCGTCGGTGTGCTGGGCGCACGCGGCCGGATGGGCCAGGAAGTGGTGAACGCCGTCGACGGCGCCGACGACATGGAGCTCGTCGCCGCGCTCGACGCCGGTGACGACCTCGCGGCGCTCAAGCAGGCGCAGGTCGTCGTCGACTTCACCCATCCCGACGCGGTGATGGACAACCTGGAGTTCCTGACCGGCAACGGGATCCACGCCGTGGTCGGCACCACCGGGTTCAGCGAGGAGCGGCTGGAGAAGCTGCGCTCGTGGCTCGCGGCCGACCCGTCGCTCGGCGTGCTGATCGCGCCGAACTTCGCGCTCGGCGCGGTGCTGGCGATGCGGTTCGCCCAGCAGGCGGCGCGGTTCTACAACTCGGCCGAGGTCATCGAGCTGCACCACAACCGCAAGGCCGACGCGCCCTCCGGCACGGCCGCGCACACCGCCCGGCTGATCGGCGAGGCCCGCGCGGCAGCCGGTCTCGCTCCCGGTGAAGACGCGACGACGTCCGAAGTGGACGGTGCCCGGGGCGCGCTCGTCGACGACGTCCGCGTGCACTCGGTGCGGCTGCCCGGACTGGTGGCGCACGAGGAGATCCTGTTCGGTGGCGAGGGGGAGACCCTGACCATCCGCCACGATTCGCTGCATCGCACGTCGTTCATGCCGGGTGTGCTGCTCGGCGTGCGTTCGGTGCTCACGCGGCCCGGCCTCACGGTCGGTCTCGAGAACATCCTCGACCTGTGAGGGCCCGCAACTTCGCGCTGGTGATGACGGCGGCGCTCGCCGTCTACGTCGTCCTGCTGGCGGGCCGGGGCATCGCGCTGGTGCGCACCGGCGAGACGGTGCCGGTGCTCTTCGGCGTCGGGGTCCTGCTGCTGCCGCTGCTCGGGATCTGGATCATCGTGACCACCTGGCGTTCCGGCGTCCAGATCCAGCGGCTTTCGCGGCGGCTGGACGAGGAAGGCGGCCTGCCCGACGTCTCCGATCTGCCCCGGCGGCCTTCGGGCCGGGTGGATCGCGATGCCGCGGACGCCTGGTTCGACGAGCGCCGCGCCGAAGTCGAGGCGGACCAGGAGAACTGGCGCGTCTGGTACCGGCTGGCGTACGCGTACGAGATCGCCGGCGACCGGAAACGGGCCCGCGCGACGATGCGGCGCGCCGTCGAACTCGAAGCCGCTTCCCGCACTTAGGGGACTAAATGCGGGGCCGTGGCACCTGAGACCGCCCGCCAGGGCATCGGTCCAGGTGGTCGTGAGTGGCGTTTCGGGTTCTAACCCGAAACGCCACTCACGACCCAGGGTCAGTAGTGGAACCAGCCCGCGAACAGGGCGGGGGAGGCGGCCAGCAGGCTGAAGCGCAGCCAGCGGCCGAGGAAACCGGTGGCCAGGAACGTCGCCAGCGGCATCCGCACCAGCCCCGCGAGGACACTCGTGGCCATGTACGGCGGCAGGCCGACGACCGAGCTCACCCCGTACGTGCCCGCCATCCAATGCGGATGCCGGTGGCACCGTTCGCGTAGTGCGTCGAGCCGGGCGCGCATCTTCTTGGTGCGCGCCCGCCATCTTTCCCGGCGCGCGGTGGGCGGCCGCTCCCGATGCAGGCGGTCGTGCAGCGGTTTCGGCAGCTTGATCGTGCCCTTCGCGGCGAGGTAGTAGAGCGTCTTCCCGCCCACCTGACCGGCCGCGACGATGGCGCCGAGCAGCAGCCACGGCATCGTCGGCTGGCTCGCGCACAGGCCGATGAGGAACATCTCGATGCTGACGACGGGGAGGATCGCGGAGCCGAAGGCGACGCCGAACGACAGGAGCAACCAGCCTGCCATCGTTGCCTCCCCGTTATCTTCGTTCTCTCCAAGCTATCAGTTGAAAACCAGGACGCACTGGGGCCAGCCCCCGTTCCCGGCTTCCGGGCCGCACCAGAAGATCACCTGTTCGTCGGCTCGCGGCCACCTGCCGCTGCCATGCTGAACCCGTGGCCGACGTGCACGACGCGGTCCGCGGCAAAGGTTTCGCGGATCGCTTCGCCGACTTCTGCGCGGCCGTGGTGCGGCGCCTCCCCTTCGGGCTTTCCCGGCTGGTGGCGCCGAGTTTCCTCGGTTTCGCGCTCATCAACGGGTTCACCTTCGGGGTCGACCTGATCCTGCTGATGCTGCTCCGAAGCTGGCTCGGCCTGCCGGTGTGGCTGGCGATCACGCTCGCGTACGCGACGGCGTTCGGCCTGAGCTTCGTGCTGAACCGCAGCATGAACTTCCGTTCGCACGCGCCCGTCGGCAGACAGGCGGTGCTGTACGTCATCGCGATCGTCATCAACTACGTGGCGTTCCTGCTGGGTGTCGGCGCCGGGCTGGCCGCGCTGGGCGTCGACTACCGCCTCTCCCGGCTCATCGCCGGGGCGTGCGAAGGCGCCTTCATGTACTCGGTAATGCGCTGGGTCGTGTTCGCGAAGTCACGGAGCGAGCTCGAGGTCGAGACCGCCGGTGAGCCGGACTTCGCGCACGTTCGTGCTTCCGGTGTCGAGGATGCGGACGGTCCCGTCGGGCGACCAGCCCGCGCGGCGGAAGAAACCCAGTGACGCATGATCGGTCTGGGCGACCCAGCTGATCCCGCGCGTGGCGCCGTCCTCGCGCAGCCAGGCGGACGCGTTCGCCAGCAGCCGTCCCGCGTGCCCGCGCCGTCCCCAGCGCGGCTCGACCAGCAGCGACGCGATGAGCGCCGTCGTCGAAGCGTCGTCGGGCAGTGAGCCGTCGGCGGTGGCGACCTCGCTCTCCGGAGCGCGGCCGGCGACGCAGAAGCCCACTGTGAACTCGCCTTCGGTGGCGAGGAAGACGCGCGTGCCCGGGTACTCGATCGTTTCGGTCCAGGTCTTTTCGAGTTCGTCGATGTCGAGCCCGGCGACGGCCGCTTCGCCGAGCAACTCCGTGTAGGCGCTTCGCCACGTGTCGCGCTGGATGCGGGCGATCTCGGGGGCGTCGGACACGACTGCTGGGCGGACTTCGGCGGCGGCCATGCTGCGCAGATTAGCGGTGCGGCCGGAAACTGTCGGTGGTGGATGGCAGCATGCGCAGGATGAGCACTACGACCATCAGCGGGCCGGTCGCGCGCCGGATCGCGCTGGCCGCGCAGGGGTTCGCCGAGGCGCGTCCGGGCGGAGCGGCGACAAGGCGGCATCTGCAACGCGTGCTGTCGCGAATCCAGTTGCTGCAACTGGATTCGGTGAACGTCGCGGTCCGCGCGCACTACATGCCGCTGTTCTCCCGGCTCGGTGCGTACGAGCCCGCGCTGGTGGACGACGCGGCCTGGTCCCATTCCGCGCGCAAACCCCGGCTGCTGGTCGAAACCTGGGCCCACGAGGCGAGTCTGCTGCCGATCGCGGACTGGCCGCTCCTGCGGTCCGGGGCGAAACGCATGGGCTGGTGGACGAACTACGCGCGGGTGCTGGAGCAGACGCCCCAGCTGGTGGACGACATCCTGACCGTGGTCAAGGAACTCGGGCCGATCGGCGCGGGCGGTATCGAGCGGGCGCTGGAGGGTAAGGGGACCGGCACGAAACCCGGCTCGTGGTGGGAGCGGTCGGAGGTCAAGAAGGCCTGTGAGTGGCTCTTCGGCATGGGCCAGCTGACCACCGGCACCCGGCGGTCGTTCGAGCGGCTGTACGACCTGACCGAACGCGTCGTCCCGCCGGAGATCCTGTCGCGGACCGTGAGCCCGGAGGAAGGCGCCCGCGAGCTGATCACCCGCGCGGCCGTCGCGCTGGGCATCGGCACCGAACCGGATCTGCGGGACTACTACCGGCTCGGGCCGGACGTCAGCAAGCGGGCGGTGGCCGAACTGGTCGAGGCGGGTGTGCTGGAACGGGTGACCGTGGACGGCTGGCCCGCCCCGGCGTACCGGCACGTCGCGGCGAAGGCGCCTCGCCGCGTCACCGGCCGGGCCCTGCTGTCGCCGTTCGACCCGCTGATCTGGGAACGCGCCCGCACCGAGCGCATCTTCGACTTCTTCTACCGCATCGAGATCTACGTGCCGGAGCCGAAGCGGATCTACGGGTACTACGTGTTCCCGTTCCTGCTCGACGGCGAACTCGTCGGCCGGGTCGACCTCAAATGCGATCGGGCCGCCGGGGTGCTTCGCGTTCAGGGCGCCTTCGCGGAGCCCGGTGTGGATGTCGCGCGCGTGGCCAGTGAGCTGGCGGGCGAGCTGCGGCTGATGGCGGACTGGCAGGGGCTGGACGGGGTCGTGGTGGGGGAGCGGGGCGATCTCGCTCCGGTGCTTTCACGCCTGGTGCAGTGAGGCTTTGACCACCGAAGTACATGAAGGCCCCCTTCCTTGCGTCAGACGCAAGGAAGGGGGCCTTCATGTACTAGCTGGACGCCTCGGCCGCTCGTACCCCACGCCAAGGTTGCGAAAGCCACTTTCGCAACCTTCAACGTTGCGAAAGTGGCTTTCGCAACACGCCACCGACAGCATGAAGAAATGAGCGAGGGACCTTCGCTCCCACCCCCGTGGAAAAGTGAGAGCAAAGGTCCCTCGATCCCCCTGCGGTCCGCGACCTCAGCTGGCCGCGCTGGTCACCACCGCGTCGCCGGTGCCGGTGCGCGCCCGCACCTTCAGCGAAACCTCCGCGGGCGCGGTCTCCGCGACCTCCAGCTCGCTCGACACCGACCCGGTCGTCGACGAAAGGTCGATCTCCGCCTGAACGCCGCCGCGGATCCCGACGCGGACTTCACCCGATCCGGTGGTCAGCTCCAGCGTCCCGGAGGCGGCGTCCGCCACCGAGAGGGAGCCGCTGCCGGTGCGCGCCAGGACCTCGCCCGCGACCTCGCCGAGCCAGACGTCACCCGTGCCGGTCGCGAGCGTGGCCGAACCGCTCACCGACGCCGCCTCGACGGACCCGCTGCCGGTGCGCAGCTGGAGACCCGACAGCGTCGGCCCGAGTTTGATGTCGCCGGTGCCGGTGCGGACGATCGCCGAACCGTCGGCCCGTTCGAGGCCGATCTTGCCGGCGCCGGTCAGGAGGTCGGCCCGCCCGGCGGAGCCGGTCACCGTGACATCGGCCGCCCCGGCCCGCACCTCCAGATGCGAACCGGCGGGGGCCCGGACGGTGACGGCGAGCGGGACGTTCTTCAGCTGCCAGGCCTTCGGCGCCTGGACGACCAGCCGGTTGCCGACCTTCTCGATCCGCGTCTGCGCCACGGCGTCGCCCGCCGACCCCACCGGAGAGCCGCCGAGCTGGTCCCCGAAACGTTCCCCGACCCAGCTGAGCAGGCTCGTCATCCCGTCCACCCACGGCTGCTGTTCGCCGCCGTCCCGGCGGACCTCGGCGTGGACGCCGCTCTCGCCGGTCAGTTCGATGGTCACCCGGCCGATGCCCACGCTCACGTCGATCTCGATCGGGCCTTCGGCCTCGAAGTCCTCGACGCGCACGGTCTCTTCACCCGCGGGAGTGTTTTCCTCGGTCATTTCCGTCCCCCTCAGCCCTGGACCCAGCCGTGCAGGTGCGACCCCGCACCGCCGCCCGGCTTCTGCTTGTAGTGCCAGAGCTCGCTCCCGCTCTTGCCCAGCGCCCCCTGAACGGCCTGCGAGACGAACGTGTTCAGTGAGACGCCCTGAGCGGCGGCCGCGGCTTCGGCCTGGCCCTTGACCTGCTCGAACAGGCGCAGCGTGATGCGGGTGATGTCGCCCGTGTCCACCTTGGGCGCGCGTGGCGCCTCCTGGCGTGGCGCGGACTGCTCGGCACCCTCGGCCGAGCCGGAGCCCGCGCCGGTGACGACGACGCGCACGTCGCGGCCGTCGAGCCGGACGTCGACGACGTGCCCCGGCAGCTCCGAAGTCACTTCGGCGGCGAGGTCGGCGAGGGCGTTCATGATGGTCAGGCGGGCGGCCGGCTCCAGCGCCGACGACAGCAGCGCGGCAGCGCGCCGCGTCTGCTCGTCGCCGGCCGAAGCCGTGTTCGCGAGGTCCTCGCGAAGGCTTGTGATGTACGGCGTCAGATCCATGACACCACTATGACGTCACTTGTGATGTCACGTCAAGGAGAGCTGACGTCACCGTGATGTCGCCCCGGCGTCGAAGACGCTTGCGGTTACGCTGCCCGGAGTCGTGGAGCAGGGGTCGAAAAGGAGTGCGAACGTGGCCGAGACCGTGTCACCCAAGGTTCAACTGATCGCGAAGACGGAGTTCTTCCCGCCGTCGGACGTACCGTGGTCGACCGATGCCGACGGTGGTGAGGCGCTGGCCGAATTCGCGGGCCGGGCCTGCTACCAGTCCTGGAAGAAGCCGAACCCGAAGACGGCCACCAACGCCGGCTACCTCGAGCACATCATCGACGTCGGCCACCTTTCGGTGCTGGAGCACGGCTCCGTCAGCTTCTACATCACCGGGATCTCCCGGTCGCTGACGCACGAGTTGATCCGTCACCGTCACTTCTCCTACTCGCAGCTTTCGCAGCGCTACGTGCCGGAGCGCGACGCCGCGTTCGTCGAGCCCGACGTCATCGCGCAGGACCCGGAGCTGCACGCGAAGTTCCTCGCCGCCTCGCAGGCCGCCGTCGACGCCTACACCGAGCTGCTCGCCGGGCTGGAGGAGAAGTTCGCCGACGTGCCGAGCGCGACCCTGCGCCGCAAGCAGGCCCGCCAGGCCGCCCGCGCCGTGCTGCCGAACGCGACCGAGACCCGCATCGTGGTCACCGGCAACTACCGCGCCTGGCGGCACTTCATCGCGATGCGCGCCACCGAGCACGCCGACGTCGAGATCCGCGCCCTGGCCATCGAGTGCCTGCGCGAGCTGCAGAAGGCTTCGAGCAACGTGTTCGCGGACTTCACCATCTCCGCGCTGCCCGACGGCACCGAGGTCGCGTCCAGCCCGAAGGTCCTCGAGGGCTGATGCGACGCCTCGCGATCGACGTCCGGCCCGGCGAGTACACGGTCGCCCGCCTCGCCCCGGACGCGCCGGTTCCGGCGAACCTGCTCGACCCCGGCGAGCCCGTGCTGATCTCGATCACGCGCACCCCGGAAGAGTTGTCGGTGATCTGCCCGGCCGGTCTCACGCCGGCCGGGGCCACCGTCGAGGACGGCTGGCGGCTGCTGTCGGTGCGCGGGCCGCTGGCCTTCACGCTGACCGGCATCATCGCGGCGCTGTCCAGCGAGCTGGCCGCCGCCGGGGTGGCGCTGTTCTCGATGTCCACTTTCGACACCGACCACGTCCTGGTCCGGGCTCCGGAGCTGGAGCGCGCGGTGAAGGCGCTCCGGGAAGCCGGGCACGAGGTCACGGTCTGATTCACGAGCCAGGCGAAGGAACCTTTCGGCGCGCGAACGGGTCCGAGTTAGCATCCTGCGCGAACCGAAGGAGCACCGAACCTTGACCGACGAACAGACCCGTCCGTACGGGCCGCCCCAGCAGACGCAGCAGGCCTCCGGCGCGCGGATCGTCGCCGGCCGATACGCCCTGCTGGGCGAGCTCGGCCGCGGCGGGATGGGCATCGTCTGGCGCGCGCAGGACCAGGTGATCGGCCGTCAGGTCGCGATCAAGGAGCTCAAGTTCCCGAACGCGCCCGAGGACGCCTCGGTGCTGTCGGAGCGGATGCTGCGCGAGGTCCGCTCGGGTGGGCGCCTCAATGACCCGGCCGTCGTGACGGTGTACGACGTCGTCACCGAGAACGGCGCGACCTACATCGTGATGGAGCTGGTCGAGGCGCCCACCCTGGCCGACCTGGTGCGCGACCACGGCCCCTTGCCCGCCCAGCAGGTCGCGCTGGTGGGGGAGCGGGTGCTGTCCGCGCTGCGCGCCGCGCACGCCGCCGGGATCGTGCACCGCGACGTCAAACCCGCGAACATCATGGTCGCGCCGGACGGCCGGGTAAAGCTCACCGACTTCGGTATCGCGCACGCCGCCGACGACCCGCGCCTGACCACCAGCGGCATGATCGTCGGCTCACCCGCGTTCATGGCGCCGGAACGGGTCGAGGGCCGCGACGCGATGCCCGAATCCGATCTCTGGTCGCTGGGCACGACGCTGTTCTTCGCCGCGGAGGGCATCGTCGCGTTCGAACGGTCGACCACCGCCGCGACACTGCACGCGATCATGACCGAGGCCCCGTACCTGACCAGGGTCCAGGGCCCGCTGGCCGCCGCGATCCTCGGCCTGCTGGTCACCAAACCCGAGGCGCGGATGTCGTACGACCAGGTGCGCAGCCTGCTCGCGGCCGCGCAGGGCGTGCAGGCCCAGCCGACGCCGCCTTCGGGCGGCACGGCGATGATGCCGCAGCACGGACAGCCGATGACCCGGCTCGCCCCGGCCCCGGCCCCGGCGAAGCGCAACCTGCGCCCGCTGTGGCTGAGCCTGGCCGCGGTCGCCGTGATCGGCGCACTGGTCGGCGGCATCTTCCTCGGCCGCTGGATGGCCGCGCCGGAGGGGAGCAACCAGGCCCAGCCCACCCTGACCTACGGCATCAACGGGCAGATCAAGCTCGGTTCCTCCGGTGACTGCTACAACGTGCCGCTCAAAGAGGGCGTCAACCTGAACGACGGCGTCAGCTGCGGCAAGGACCATCTGCTGGAGGTCTTCGCCAAGGGAAGCCTGCTCGACGTCGAGTCCGCTTCGGACGACGAAGCCCAGGTCGCGGTGTATCCCGGCGCGGACGCGGTCAACCGGATCGCCGAGTCGCTGTGTTCGGCGACCTTCAATTCGAACGTCGTGCCCGGGGCGCAGCGGGCCTCGCTGACCTGGCGGGCCGTCGTGCCGACCGAAGCCGAATGGAATCGGCCGCCCAACGAGGACGACCCGAGCTATTCGCGCGGCTACTACTGCCTGCTCGCCAAGACCGACAGCAGCCAGATCCCCGCGCAGATCACGACCAAGGTCAAATAGCTCACAGAGAGTTTGCGCCGAGTTCGCCTTCGTCGCGGAAAATCTCCCGCATTCGGCGGGAGCGACCACGTCGGCAAGGGGTCCGGCGCTGGCAGGAGGTACCTTCACAGCATGTCCACTCCACCCACCGCAGCGCCGGGAAGACCGTTCGGGCGCGTGCTCACCGCGATGGCCACCCCCTTCGACGCCGACGGCGCGCTGGACCTGAAGCGGGCGCAGGAGCTGGCCGAACATCTCGTGGAACTGGGCAACGACGGTCTCGTCGTGAACGGCACGACCGGGGAGAGCCCCACCACGACCGACGCCGAGAAGACCGAACTGGTCCGGGCCGTCGTCGAGGCCGTCGGTGACCGCGCGACGATCGTCGCCGGGGCCGGCACGAACAACACCGCGCACAGCATCGAGCAGGCGAAGCAGGCCGAAGCGGCCGGCGCCCACGGCATCCTCGTCGTCACCCCGTACTACTCGCGGCCCAGCCAGGCCGGGCTCTACGCGCACTTCACCACGGTCGCCGACGCCACCGAGCTGCCGGTGATGCTCTACGACATCCCGCCGCGCTCGATCGTCCCCATCGAGGTCGACACGCTGCTGCGGCTGGCCGAGCACCCGCGCATCCTCGCGGTCAAGGACGCCAAGGGCGACCTGATCGCCGGCTCCGAGGTCATCGCGAACACCCAGCTCGCCTACTACTCCGGTGACGACGGCCTCAACCTCCCGTGGGTCTCGGTCGGCGGCACCGGCGTGGTCAGCGTGATCGGGCACGTCGTGGCGGGCCGCATCCGCGGCATGATGGACGCCTACGAATCCGGCGACACCTCCACCGCGCGCACCAACCACCGCGGCATGCTGCCGGTCCTGCGGGCGATGTCCCGGGTCGGCGGCGTCGCCTTCTCGAAGGCGGCCCTGCGGCTGCGCGGATTCGACATCGGTGACCCGCGGCTGCCCATCGTGGCCGCGAGCGACGAGCAGCTCCAGGCGATTTCCGCGGATCTCGCCCAGGGAGGCGTGCCGCTCGGGGAAAGCGCCGCCAGTGACTGGCATGGTGCACGAGTGGCACAAGCAGATTCAGCGGCGGCCTACACGGCGCCGACCTCACATACCAGCGTAGGGACCATGCCTCGGTGAGTTCATTGCCAACCGGACCCGGACCGACCACCCCACCGCCCGCGCTGCCCGAAGGCGCCTTGCGCGTGGTCGCGCTCGGCGGGATCGGCGAAGTCGGCCGCAACATGACCGTCTTCGAGTTCGGCGGCCGTCTGCTGATCGTCGACTGCGGGGTGCTCTTCCCCGAAGACGACCAGCCCGGCGTCGACCTGATCCTGCCCGACTTCCGCGCGATCGAAGACCGCCTAGAGGACATCGACGGCCTCGTCCTCACCCACGGGCACGAGGACCACATCGGCGCCGTCCCGTTCCTGCTGCGGCTGGTCCCGGACCTGAAGATCTACGGCTCCCGGTTCACGAACGCGCTGCTCGCGGCCAAGGCCAAGGAGCACCGCCAGCGGCCGAACCTGATCGAGGTCCGCGAGGGCGAGCGACGCAAGGTCGGCGAGTTCGACCTGGAGTTCTTCGCGGTCAACCACTCGATCCCGGACGCGCTCGCGGTGGCCATCCGCACACCCGCGGGTGTCGTGCTGCACACCGGCGACATCAAGCTCGACCAGCTCCCGCTCGACGGCAGGCTGACCGACCTCGCCGGGTTCTCCCGGCTCGGCGACGAGGGCGTGGACCTGTTCTGCGTCGACTCGACCAACGCCGAGGTGCCCGGGTTCGTCATGCCGGAACGCGACATCGGCCCGGTGCTCGACGACGTCGTCCGCAAGGTCGGCCAGCGCGTCATCGTCGCCTGCTTCGCGAGCCACGTGCACCGCGTCCAGCAGGTGCTCGACGCCGCCGTCCGCCACGGCCGCCGGGTCGCCTTCGTCGGCCGCTCGATGGTCCGGAACATGGGGATCGCCGCCGACCTCGGGCTGCTGAACGTGCCCGACGGCCTGCTGGTCAACCTCGACCAGGCGGGTGACCTGCCCGAGAGCAAGGTGCTGTTCGTGTCGACCGGTTCGCAGGGCGAGCCGCTGTCGGCGCTGTCGCGGATGGCGCGCGGCGAGCACCGGCAGATCTCGATCCGCGCCGGCGACACCGTCGTACTGGCCAGCTCGATGATCCCGGGCAACGAGACCGCGGTCTTCGGCGTCGTCAACGGCCTCACCAGGCTCGGCGCGAACGTCGTGCACCAGGGCAACGCCAAGGTGCACGTGTCCGGGCACGCGTCGGCGGGCGAGCTGCTGTACCTGTACAACGCGGTGCGCCCCAGCAACGTCATGCCGGTGCACGGCGAGTGGAAGCACCTGCGCGCCAACGGCGAGCTGGCCGTGCGCACCGGTGTCGCGCCGGAGAACGTGGTCATCGCCGAGGACGGCGTCGTGGTCGACCTCGTCGACGGCAAGGCCACGCGGACCGGCCGGGTCGAGGTCGGGCACGTGTACGTCGACGGCCTCTCGGTCGGCGACGTCGGCGAGTCGACGTTGTCGGACAGGCTCGTGCTCGGCGAAGGCGGTTTCATCGCCATCACGGTCGCCGTCGACACCAGCACCGGCCGCGCGGTGACCCGCCCGACGGTGTCCGGGCGCGGGTTCTCCGACGACCCGAAGGCGCTCGACGCCGTGCTCCCGATGGTGGAGATGGAACTCGCCAGGACCGAGGCCGAGGGCATCACCGACACGCACCGCATCGCGCAGGCCGTGCGCCGCGTCGTCGGCCGCTGGGTCGCCGACACCTACCGGCGCCGCCCGATGATCGTGCCGACGGTCATCCCGGTCTAGTCCCGAACGCGCGTGAAGGCCCCCTTCCCTCGGCTCAGCCGAGGGAAGGGGGCCTTCACGCGCGAGTGGCGGCCGCCAGCAGCAGGGCGAAGGCGACCGTGAGCGCCTGGCCGAAGAGGGCGTTGCGGGCTTTGCGCTGTTCCGCACGAGTGGGCCGGTTCATCACGAATTCCCCCGGTTTCGAGTGCTTTCCTTACCGGGCAAGTGTTCCGCGCCCCGCGTCGGGGCACCTCCCGCCTCGGTGGGGTCTTTCTCCGCCGAAAGTCGCGGCCTTCCCCTAGGGGTGCGGTCGGCGTACCCTCGGACGCTCCTCGATCCCCATGCCGGGAGACCGGGAGAGTTCATGGGACGCCACGCCACCGCCCGGACCCGAAGACGGATACTGCTCCCCCTGCTGGCGATCGCGCTGGCGGCCGTGCTCGGCGCGGCCACCTGGGCCGTCGTGGCGATGGCGAGGTCCGATCCCGGCTGCGAGCCCGTGCGGGTGGTCGTCGCGGCGTCGCCCGACATCGCCCCCGCGGTCACCGAAGCCGCCCGCGCTCTCGATCTCGCCTGCGTCGCCTTCGACGTCCAGCCCAGGGAATCCCACCAGGTCGCGGCCGAGCTGTCCGGGACGGCGTCCCGGCCGCAGGCCTGGATCCCGTCCTCGACGTTGTTCCTGAGAAAGGCCGGCGGCGTTCCCCTTTCCGGGCCGTCGATCGCCAGTTCGCCGGTGGTGCTCGCGGTCGCGGAGCCGGTCGCGCGGGAGCTCGGCTGGCCCCGTAAGCCGCTGACCTGGCCGGAAGTCCTCGCTCACACCGGAATCGTCGCCGGGATGCCGGATCCGGGACACGATCCCGCCGGGGTTTCAGCGCTGGTGGCACTGCGCGAGCTCACCAAGGACGCCTCGGATCCGGCCGCCGCGTACGTGGCTTCGCTCCGGAAATTCTCGCCCACCACATCCGGCGCGACGGTGTTCCCCGCGGCCGAGAACGCGGTGCTGCGGCACAATTCCGGGCTTCTCGAAGGCGAGACCGCGTCGGTGGCGGTGTACTCGTCCGCCGCTCCCGCGCTCGACTACCCGTTCGTCGAGGTCGAGGGGGCGACCGCGCAGCAGGGCAAGGCCGTCGCGGAACTGAAACGCGCGCTGCTCCGCGGTGCCGCGACCGGCCCGAGGTCGGAGCTGCGCGCCGCCGGCGGGCAGGCGTTGCGGCTCACCGAAACCGATCAACGCGTCGAGGCACAAGGACAGCGCAGCGCCGAAATCCCGGACGCCGCGGAGGTCGCCAAGGCGCTCAGCCAGTGGGCCGCGGTGAACGCGAGCGCCCGGGTCCAGGTGCTGATCGACGTGTCCGGTTCGATGAGCGCGCCGGTCCCGGGAACGGGCAAGTCCCGGCTGCGGATCACGCTGGAGGCGGCGGAGAACGCCTTGCACCTCTTCAGATCCACGTCACAGGTCCGTTTTCTGGCCTTCGCGACCAAAGTGGACGGTGACCGCGACTACCGGGAGATCCTGCCGATGGCGCCGATCCGTCAGCAGCTGGCCGCCGTCGACCGGCTGCGCGCGGTCCGCGCCGTGCCGGACGGGCAGACCGGGCTGTACGACAGTGTCCTCGACATCTACCGACTGGCGCACGAGGAATGGGAGCGGGGGAAGCTGAACCTCGTCATCGTGATGACCGACGGCCGCGACACCGATCCCGGTGGCATCAGCCGCGAGAACCTGGTGGCGGAACTGGGAAAGCTGAGCGACCGGGACCGCCCGGTGCCGTTGATCGCCATCGGGATCGGGCCGGAGGCCGACGAGACCGAACTCCGCCAGCTCGTCGCGCCCGCCGGCGGCCAGGCCTTCCTCAGCCGTGATCCCGCGAAGATCGGAGAGGTGTTCTACGGTGCTCTGGGCCGGATCGCCGGCGCTGGATGAAGTAGACGCCGAGGATCACCGCCAGGCTGATCAGGCTCAGGTACAGCTGGGCCCGCGTGTCCGCGTCCACGAACAGCATCGACGCGACCACGGCCAGCGTCCCGGCGAGGGTGAGCCAGCTCAGCCACGGGTAGCCCCACATGCGCAGTTTCAGCCGTTCCGGTGCCTCGGCCTCCAGACGGCGCCGCATCCGGAGCTGTGAGCCGGCGATGATCGCGTAGACGAACAATGCGACCGCCCCGGCGGAGTTGATGATGAAGTAGAAGATCTTGTCCGGGGACACGAAGTTCATCACCACGGCCACGTAGCCGACCGACGTGGACACCAGGATCGCCTTCCACGGCACGCCGCGCCGGTTCGTGTCCGCGACCCATTTCGGTGCCCAGCCGTTGCCGCGCAACGCGAACAGCATGCGGGAAGCGGTGTACAGGCCCGAATTCAGCACCGACAGCACGGCCGTCAGCACCACCGCGCTGACCACCGTCTCGGCGGCGGGGATGCCGAACCGGCCGAACGCGGCGGCGAACGGGCTCGTCGTGGTGGGGATGTCGCGCCAGCCGGTGATCATCACCAGCAGCGTCACGGAGCCGACGTAGAAGACGATGACCCGCCAGACGATCGACGAGGTCGCCTTGCGCACGGCTGTTTCGGGCTCGCGCGATTCGGCGGCGGCGATGGTGACGATCTCCGCGCCGAAGTAGGAGAAGATCACGATCACCACGCCGTGCACCACCGAGAACGGGCCGTTGGCCAGGAAACCGTCCTGCGCGATGTTGCCGACCGAGAACGATCCGCCGGGCCAGGCCCCGAGCACGAACAGGACGCCCACCACGAGGAACACCACGATCGTGGCGATCTTGACCGACGCTAGCCAGAACTCCGTCTCCCCGAAGGAACGGGCCGAAGCGAGGTTGGTCGCGGTCAGCAGCAGCATCAGCACGAGCGAGAAGATCCATTGCGGCACAACGGGAATCCACGTCTGCAGGATCTTCGCCCCGGCGACGGCCTCGAACGCGACCACGCCGACCCAGAAGTACCAGTACAGCCAGCCGACCGTGAAGCCCGCCCAGCCGCCGAGCGAGGTCCGCGCGTATTCCATGAAGGAACCCTGCGACGGCGCGGCCGTCGCCATCTCGCCGAGCATCCGCATCACCAGCACGACGATCAGGCCGCCGATGGCGTAGGAGAGGACGGCCGCCGGGCCGACGGTGTGGATGACCGCGCCGCTGCCGATGAACAGGCTCGCGCCGATGATGCCGCCGAGGGCGATCATCCGGACGTGGCGTTGCCGCAGGTCCGGGCGCAGACCCGCCCGTTCGGAACCGGCTTCTGCACCCATGTCGCGGTTACCTCCTGTCGGAGTGACGGCGGATCGCGGGATTGTCGCACCGCGAGGCCGGGAGGAAAAGTGTTTGCGCAACCCCAGGTGAACAGGCCGATGTGGACTCTGCCAACCTAGGCACCTCCACCGCGCGTTCCGAGGAGCTCTTCGATGCCGCACGCCGTCCTCCGGTTCCTGCCCGCCGTCGCCCTGGCCGCCGCGCTCGCGGGCTGCTCGGACGAGGCACCCCAGTCGCAGACGGCGCCTCCGGCGTCATCACCGGTGGCGCAGCAGGCCGCCGTTCCGTTCAACGACGCCGACGTCGCGTTCGCACGGCAGGCTCTGGCGCACCACCAGCAGGGCGTGGATCTGGCTTCCCTGGCGGAAACCCGCGCGGCGAACGAGCAGCTGAAGGCGCTCGCGAAGCGGGTCATCGACACGCACGAACCGGAGATCGCGCGGCTGTCCGGGCTCATCGAGGCGTGGGGTCAGCCCGCGCCGGACGACCCGAACCTCGAGCACATCCAGCGCGATGGGTACATCAGCCCGGGTGACATGGCGGCACTGGCCGGACTGTCCGGAAAGGACTTCGACCGGCAGTTCGCCGCGCGGCTGCTGCGCCAGCGCGAAGCGGGTGTCCGCATCGCCGACGCCGAAACCCAGCACGGCCGCAACCCCGACGCCCGCGATCTCGCCGCGACGACCTCGCGTTCGCAGCAGCAGGAGATCAGCGACCTACGGGGCTTCCAGCAGGGTTGAGTCCGTCTGGACCACGTTCGAATTCAGCTGGACGATGTACGCGCCGGTCAGCAGCACCACCGCGCCGGCGGCTTGGATCCAGCTGAGGGCCTCGCCCAGCAGCAGCCAGGCCGCGGTGGCCGCGATCAACGGTTCCACCAGCCCGACGACGCTCGCCACCGGCGCCGGAAGATGGCGCAGCGCCGCCATCCCCGTCGCGTAGGCGAGGACGGTCGCGATCAGCACCAGCGCGATCAGCAACGACCACACCGGCGGCTCCCACGGCCCGAACGTCGCCGGGGTGTCGAGGACGCCCCACGGGATCGTCCACGGCGGAGCGACCGCGCACACCAGGACCGCGCCGATCGTCATGCCCCAGGTGACCATGCCGAGCGGGTCGCGGTCCGCGACGCCACGTTCGCCCAGGAGGAAGTAGCCCGCCGAACAGACGGCCGCGCCCAGCCCGGCGAGCAACCCGAGGACGTCCAGGCTGAGCCCCTCCCAGACCTGCGCGACCAGCATCAGCCCGATCATCGCCAACGCGATGCCCGCCCACATCACCCTCGGCAACCGCACCCGGCGCACGAACCGCACCCACAGCGCGATCAGCACGGGAGAGGTGAACTCGAGCAGGATCGCGATCCCGACCGGGATCCGGCCCGCCGCCAGGAAGTACATGAGCTGGACGCCCGCGACACCGAGGGAGCCGTACGCGAGCAGCAGCGGCCACTCGTTCTTCGTGACTTTGAGGAGCTTCGGCCGGAAGACGGCGACCAGCGCGAGCAGGACGATCGCCGACAGCCCGATGCGGATCGCCGCGACCTGCTCCGGGGACAACCCGGCCTGCATCGCCGGTTTGCCCAGCACACCCGAGGTCCCGAAGAAGAGCGCGGCGAGCAGGATCAGCGTGATGCCCCGGCCGCGATGCGCGACGTGCTGGCTGGGGGCGGCGGCGAGTTCGGCGGTCACGGCCGGAGGGTAGAGGCCGGGTGGCGGCGGGTCGACCCGTTTTCCCAGCGGCTGGACGGCTGTCCGTGAAGGTCTCCTTGCCTAATCCAGGCGACTGTGCCGTCAAGCCGGTCACCGATGTCGCGAAAGCCACTTTCGGGACATCAGACGTCTCGAAAGTGGCTTTCGCGACACGCCGCCACCGCAAGCGAAGTCAGAAGGAGGTGCCGCCGTCGGTCCAGTCGGTCTGGGCGAAGTCCTCGTCGTCGACTGGGGCTCGACGCGGTTTGCGGACCGGTTCCGGTGGCGGGGGAGCGGCGACCGGCTGCTCGGGTTCGCCGGCTTCGAGGGCCTGGGGTTCGGGCGTGCCGTTCGGCCAGACGCAGGGGGAGGTCGCGCCGACGTAGAACTTGCCGAGGTCGTTCGCCTGCACGGACATGTCGAAAGCGTCCGCGGTGTTCCTGGCGAACACGTACTGATCCTTCGGCCGCGAATCCGTCAAAATCCTGAAGTCGTGAGCCGACCACCACTGGACGACCGCGTCGAAGTACTCGCCGAACCGTGCGGGTTCGAGGCCGGTCACCTCGTAGGTCGCGGAGATCTCGAAGCGGCCTTGAGGTCCGTCGTCGGTGGGGTCGGTGCATTCCGACCTGTGCTGGGTGAACGGCTTCCGTTCCGCCGAGCCGGGCAGCGCGGAGAGCGCGCCTTCGATGTATCGCTCGACCCTGTCTTTCGCCTCGTGTTCGGTGATGGTCGGTTTCATGGCGTCTCCACCTCCGGAGGAGCAAGCGGACAAGAGCACGAGAAGGGCGGTCAGGAGAGGAAGTCTCACGAGGCGGGCTTTCCCGCGATGATCAATCCGAGGTTCCGGAGCGACGGGTTGTTGTCCTCCCAGTATTCGCTGTGCGCCTCCGTGCTGTACCCGCCCCACCCGTCCGTCCCCGGCGCCGAGGTGAACACCTGCCCGCCGAAGTCCGCGTCGGTCGGGTCCTGGCCGAGGATCGGGTCGTACCCCGCGATCTCGACGTTGGCCAGGTTGATCATGTCGTGTTCGGCGACCGTCGCGTGCACGTGCTTGCCGATCTCGTCCTGATTCACCCCGTCGAGGTGCAGCTCGCTCACGTCGTGCGCGCCGACACCGGGGCTCGCCACGAAGACGAGTTCGTCCGCGGCGAGGCCGCCGTCACCGGCCGCGTGCCCGACGACGGTGGTGCCGTAGCTGTGCCCCAGCACCGTGTTGTGCGACGGCGGTCCTTGGTGCGTTTCCCGCAGCCCGTCTTGGAACTGGTCGAGGGCCGCCTTGCCACCCTCGGCGTACTTGTCGCTCGCGGCGTCGGTGAGCTCGTTCGGCGCGTCGTAGCCGAGCCAGGTGATCACGGCCGTCGAGGGCGAGCCCGACGTGGTCGCCGCGGCCCACATCTTGTCCGACCGGTTGAGATCGCCGCCGATTTTCGACAACTCCGAACCGGTCCCCGGCACGTACGTCGCCACGTTCGCCGCGGTGTCGGGATTCCCCGCGGACACGATCGCCTTCCCGTCACCGCTGGTGTCCAGTCCCAGCAGGAACGCCTGGGGGTCCGACCGGTCCAGCCGCTGTTGGATGGCTTCGAGTCCCCTGAGTTTGGGATCGCCTTGGAGCCGCGCGATCTCGCGCGCGAGGACGGCGCGGTTGGCGGCGTCGCGGTCGGCCGCCGGGATCCCGTCGAGATTGCCGATGAGCCCCGGATTTCCTTGCAGCAGAGCGACTTTCGCCGTGTCCGACAGGCTCGCCCACCAAGCCTTGTTGTCGCCGGGGGTGCCGTTCTCCGGTGGGCCGATGATCGACAGCCCGCTCTGCGCGGCTCCGGCGTCGGCCGCTTGGGCGAGCGTGCCGCCACCCTGTTCGGTGATCTCGCCACGCAGGGCCCGCCGCAGGATCTCGGCGAAATCGGCGTCGACGTCTGCCGCGCGGCGCAGGCCCTGTTCGATCCTGTCGGCCAGTTCCACCAGCACGCGTGCCTGGTCCGGCTGTGGAGCGCCGACCGAAATGTCGCCACCGGCGCCGATGGTCAGGCCGTTCCGGTGGGCCAGTTCGTCGGTCTCCCGTACGAACGCGACGATCCGGTCCAGCGCGATCTGCACTTCGTGAGCGCCTCGCCGGACCGCGGAAGCCTCGGCGACGAGCCGTTCCAAGGTGGAGGTCAGCGACGCACCCCTTGTCGCCGCGGCGGTGGCAGCGTCGCCGGTCCAGCCCGGGAAGCGGGCCATGGCCTCGACGTCGTCGTTCGCGGCGATGATCTTGGTGCAGCCGTCGTTGAGCGCGTCGGCGACGCGGCCGATCGCGGCCGGATCCCACCGGCGCACGTCTCCCCAGGTGAGCATCAGACGGGAAGTTCCCGCGACGCCGCCAGTTCGTTCGAGCGGTAACGCGCGGCCGCCGCGTCGAGCCGTGCGGAGTAGTCCGCGGTGTTCTCGGCCCAGCCGGGCACCGCGCGGCCCCAGGAGTCCGCGAGCAAGCGGGCCGCTTCACCGGACACGCCACCCGGCAGACCCGCCGCGACGCCGGAAAGCGCGGCCGCCAGGTTCACCTTCCCGACGTCGTCCGACGCCCGTTTCGCCGCGCTCGACGCCGCGCCGATCGCCTCCAAGGCCACCTCGTACCCGCCGGTCATCCCGCTTCCTCCCCGTAGCGTGACGCTGTGTGACCACACTATGACGCGGGAGCCGGACGCGCGGTTCCCTTCACCCGCCCTTGAAAAGACCGTCGGCGATGTAACCCGAAACGGTGGCGAGACGCCGTCCTTGGAGACGGAGGGCGTCCAGGGCGAGATCGTCGGGTTCGGCGGATTTACGCGAGACGAACGAACCACCGTACGGATTGCCCGATTCGAGCAGCCGCGGATCGGTGTAGCCGAGCGGCAGGACGATGGCGCCCCAGTGGTAGAAGATGTTGTTCGTCGCCAGCACGGTCGCTTCGAGGCCGCCGTGCGCGGTGGAGGCGGTGGTGAACGATGTCGCGACCTTGTTCACCAGCTTTCCCTTGGCCCACAGGCCGCCGGTACTGTCCAAAAAGGACTTAAGCTGGGCGGCGGGCCCGCCGAAGCGGGTCGGGCTCCCGGCCGCGAACCCGTCGGCCCACTCCAGGTCTTCCAGCGTCGCCGTCTCGTGGTGCGGCCCCGCGTCCACCCACGCCTGCCAGCGCGGATTGCTCGCCACCGCGCCGGGCGGGGCGGTTTCGGGAACCGTGCGGACGCGGACTTCGGCCTCGGCCTCGCGGGCGCCGTCGGCCAGCGCCGACGCCAGTTTCGCGGTGTTGCCGGTCGCGCTGTAGTAGACGACGAGGATGCGGGTGCTCACGTCCGCCGACCTTAGGCGAGCGTGAGCACCCGTCTCAGGATCCGGACTCAGTACTTCTTCCAGGGGCTGACGGTGTCCGTCGGCCGCGTCGGGTCGTGGAAACGCGGCTTGTCCAGTTCGTCGCGGCGCAGCGGGACGAGACCGTCGGTGATCGCCTGCATGATCTTGGCGTGCGCGCGGACTCCGGCGCCCGGCCGCTCCGGCTCGACCTCCGACAGATCCACCGGATCGCCGAAGTGCACCTTGAACCGCGGCCGCCGCATGGGCGCGCTCAGCCCGGACTTCGCGAGCGGCACCAGATCGGCCGGGCCGTTGACGGTCTCCGTGCCCCAGTACACGGCTTCGTGCGCACCCCACTGGCTGATCGGGATCACCGGCACGCCGGCGGCCAGCGCGAGCCGCGCCGCGCCGGTCTTGCCGCGTTCCGGCCACAGACCGGGGTCGTGGCTGATCCGGCCCTCGGGATAGACGATCAGCGGGTCACGGGTGGTCCGCAGGGCTTCGGTGGCTTCGGCGAACTGGCCGATGGCCGTCGACGCCTGTTTGCGGTCGACCCGCAGGTGACCGCTGAGCCGCAGTGCGGGGCCGATGACCGGCGCGTCCAGGATGCCGCCCGCCAGCATGAACCGCGGATTGATGCCGATCCGCTTGCAGGCGGCCATCAGCACGAACGCGTCGAAGACGCCGATGTGATTGGCCGTCATGAGCAAGGGCTTGCGGCGCAGTTCTGCCGGGACACCGCCGGTCACGGTGAGTTTGCCGACGAAGTTGACCAGCCCCCGGTCGATGTTCAGCATCGTGCGCCAGATTGCCGGGGCGCGGCGAGCCGAATTCTCATCCTGATGCAGCGCGAACATGGGGCAGAGCATGTCATGGCCCGCTTTTCACCCGGATGGCCGCTCAAGCTGTGACCTGAGACGAATGTTCCGGATGTGCTCCGAGTGGCAGCCGGGGCTGGAGGGTCGAGGCGGTTACCGTGGAGACATGGCTAGCGGGTCGACGACCAGGAAACGGAGTACGGCGCGAAGCGGCGGCAGCAAGGGGCCGGCGCGAAAGCCGCGTACCCCGGCGAAGCCCAGGTCAACGGCTGCGAGGAAGCCCGCTCCACGGCGTCCGGCGCCGCGGAAGAAGTCGTCCGGCACGTTCGCGAAGGGCGTGCGCGGCACCTGGAACCTGCTCGCGAAGGGCCTCGGCACCCTCGCGCGGACGGTCGGCCGCGGCCGTGAACTCGAACCCGAGCACCGGCGTGACGGTCTCGCGCTGGGCCTCATCGCCCTGGCGCTGGTGATCGCCTTCGGTGTCTGGTGGCGGGCCGCGGGCCCGATCGGCGGCTGGGTCGAGGTCGGTGCCCGCTCACTGCTGGGCGCCGGCGCCGTGACGCTCCCGCTGGTGCTGACCGTGGTCGCCGTCGCGCTGATGCGGTCGGAACCGATGCCGGAGGCCCGGCCGCGGATGGTCATCGGCACCCTGCTGGTGGTCCTGGCGGTACTGGGCCTGCTGCACATCTTCACCGCGCTGCCCGAGACCAACGACGGCCGGATGTACGCCGGCGGGGTGATCGGCGCGTTCTCCGGCGGCCTGCTGACCATGGGGGTCACCACTTGGGTCGCGGTGCCGCTGCTGGTGCTCGCGCTACTGTTCGGCACGCTCGTGTTCACCGGGACGCCGGTCCGGGAGATCCCGCACCGCCTGCGGAACTGGGGTCTCGACCCCGAAGAGATCGAAGAGGCCGAGGCCGAGCGCAAGGCCATCCACGAGGAACGCGACGCCGTCACCGAAGCCGACCCGAAGTCGGTCCGCCTGCGGAAACCGTCGCGCCGCCGTCAGGCCACGGGCGACCACGAGGGCGAGCAGCTCGACATCGAGGCCGCGCTGGCCGAAGCGCCGACGCCGCTGCGCCCGCCGAAGCCGGCTCCCAAGCCTGTCGAAGAGAAGAAGCCGAAGAAGGCCGAGGCGCCGCTGGCGGTCACCAGGACCGTCGAAGGCGACTACCAGCTCCCGCCGCCGGACCTGCTGAAGCTCGGCGACGCGCCGAAGTCCCGCAGCAAGGCCAACGACGCCATGATCGAGGCGATCACCGGCGTGCTGGAGCAGTTCAACGTCGACGCGCAGGTCACCGGCTTCACGCGGGGCCCGACGGTCACCCGGTACGAGGTCGAACTCGGCCCCGGCGTGAAGGTCGAGAAGATCACCGCGCTGACCAAGAACATCGCCTACGCGGTGGCGACCGACAACGTCCGGCTGCTGGCGCCGATCCCCGGCAAATCCGCGGTCGGTATCGAGGTACCGAACTCCGACCGCGAGATGGTGCGCCTCGGCGACGTGCTGCGCGCGCCGTCGACGGTCAAGGACAACCACCCGATGGTCATCGGGCTCGGCAAGGACATCGAGGGCCATTTCGTCACCGCGAACCTGACGAAGATGCCGCACCTGCTGGTGGCGGGGTCCACCGGTTCCGGTAAGTCGAGCTTCGTGAACTCGATGCTGGTGTCGCTGCTCGCGCGGTCGACGCCGGACGAATGCCGGATGATCCTGATCGACCCGAAGATGGTCGAGCTGACCCCGTACGAGGGCATCCCGCACCTGATCACGCCCATCATCACCCAGCCGAAGAAGGCCGCCGCGGCGCTGGCCTGGCTGGTGGAGGAGATGGAGCAGCGCTATCAGGACATGCAGGTCAACAAGGTCCGGCACATCGACGACTACAACAAGAAGGTGCGCTCCGGCGAGATCACCGCGCCGCCCGGTAGCGAGCGCGTCTACCAGCCGTACCCATACATCATGGCGATCGTCGACGAGCTCGCCGACCTGATGATGACCGCCCCGCGCGACGTCGAGGACGCGATCGTCCGGATCACCCAGAAGGCGCGTGCCGCCGGTATCCACCTGGTGCTGGCGACCCAGCGGCCGTCGGTCGACGTCGTGACCGGCCTGATCAAGACGAACGTGCCGTCGCGGCTGGCGTTCGCGACCTCGTCGCTCACCGACTCGCGGGTCATCCTCGACCAGCCGGGCGCGGAGAAGCTCATCGGTATGGGTGACGCGCTGTACCTGCCGATGGGTGCCGGGAAACCGGTCCGGATCCAGGGCGCCTTCGTCGGCGACGAAGAGATCTCCGCGGTGGTGAACTTCGCCAAGGAACAGGCTCAGCCGGACTACCAGGACGGCGTCACCGCGGCGAAGGCCGGCGAGAAGAAGGAAATCGACTCCGACATCGGCGACGACCTCGACGTCCTGCTGCAGGCCGCCGAGCTGATCGTCACCTCGCAGTTCGGCTCGACGTCCATGCTGCAGCGGAAACTGCGGGTCGGCTTCGCCAAGGCCGGTCGCCTGATGGACCTGCTGGAAAGCCGTGGCGTCGTCGGGCCTTCGGAGGGCTCGAAGGCGCGGGACGTGCTGATCAAGCCGGAGGAACTGGAGTCGGTGCTGTTCATGATCCGCGGCGGCGGGGACGCGAACGGCGGCGACGTCTCCGACGACTGAACCGAAGCCCTGTGGTGATCCTCAGGCCCGGGTCCGTGAAGGCCCCCTTCCCTCGGCTCAGCCGAGGAGACTCGACCTTCACACCCTCCCCGAAGTACATGAAGGCCCCCTTCAGTGCGCTAGACGCAAGGAAGGGGGCCTTCATGTCCTTCGGGCCGGCAAGAACTCTGGTCTCACGAGGCTTTTGGAGCGCGGGTGCAACGGACCGGAGCCTCCGCTACGTCCAGAGCACGTGGACCTCAAGAAGCTGCTCGTCGTCTTCTGCGCCCTGGTCGGCCTCGCCTGCGGAGCCGGCAGCTCCGCCGCGCGCGAAGAACCCGCCGCGAGCCGGGCGCCGGTGGCCCAGCCCGCGCCGGTACAGCGGCCTGTTCAAGGGGCCGTCGAGCTGGGGGAGACCGTCGACCTCAAGGCCGGTGAAACGACCGAGGTCGCGTCGAAGGACGTCAGCATCCGTTTCGCTCGCCTGGTGTCCGATTCCCGCTGCGCCGAGGGAATGGTCTGCGTCTGGGAAGGGGAGGCCGTGATCGAGCTGACACTGGCCGAACCGGGACGCGGCGAGCGGACGACGGCGGCCCTCGCCTCCACCGGGCGTGGGGGCAGGCAGTCCGTCGAGTTCGCCGCCTGCCGGGTGGACCTGGTCGCCGTGAGTTCGGGGGGCGACCAGGTCACCCTGCGGGTGTCGAAGGCTTAGCGTCCGTGCCTCCCCGAGTACATGAAGGCCCCCATCCTTGCGCCTAGGTACAGGATGGGGTCCTTCACGTACTTCGGGCAGGCTGCGGCACGGACTGCCTCACTGGAGCGGGTTGCCCCAGCCGTCGAGGTACGCCACTTCCGACACCGGCACCCGCGCCGCAGGTTTGAAATCCGGCACCGTCGTGTAGGCGACCGGCAGCAGCCCGACCTGCGTGACATCGGCGGGGATGCCGAGGATTTCGGCCGCCTCCGCCTCGTGGGTCAGGTGGTACGTCGTGAGCGTCGAGCCGAGGCCGCGTGACCGCAGCGCCAGCTGGAAGTTCCACACCGCCGGGAAGATCCCGCCGTAGAACGCGGCGTCGGCGGCGTTGTCACCGCTGGGCCTGCCGGTCAGGCACGGGATGACGAACACGGGCACCCGGTCGATCACGTCGATCAGGTGCTGCCCCGACGCGAACGCCCGCGCCACCGAGGGTTCGGTGATCGCTTCGCCCAACGCCGCCGCGTTCGTCTCCAGATACGCCTTCCCGACCCGCCGGAACAGCTCCGACAGCCGGTTCTTCACGCCCTGATCCCGCACCACGAGCCATCGCCACGCCTGCTGGTTGCCCGGCGTGGGCGCCTGGAGCGCGAGCCGGAGGCACTCTTCGATCACCTCGGGTTCCACCGGCCGGTCCAGGTCGAGCTTGCGGCGCACCGCGCGCGTCGTGCTGAGCAGGTGGTCGGTGACCGAGGTGTCCATGAGCCGCCTTTCAGAGATGTTGCGCGAGGAAGCGGTCGATCAGTTCGCTGATCGGTTCGAGGTCCTCTTCCAGTGCGAAATGCCCGGTGTCGAAGAGGTGAACCTCCGCCGAGGGAACATCATTCCGGAACGCTTCGGCGCCCGCAGGGACGAAGAACGGGTCGTTGCGCCCCCACACGGCGAGTACGGGCGGCTGGGCTTCGCGCAGCCAGCCCTGGAATCGCGGGTACGCGGGCGGGTTGTTCCGGTAGTCCCAGAACAGGTCCAGCATCGCCTCCGCCCGGCCGGGCAGGCCGAGGAAGTACTGGTCCAGCAGGTGGTTCGCGGGGTCGACGGTCTCCGGATCGCGGGCGCCGCTGTACTGGAACCGGATCTGCTCCGGTTCGAGGATCGCCTCGAACCCGCGCCGCGCCTCGGTTTCGTCGGTCAGGGAAGGGAAGTCCGGCATCGCCGGGCCGAGCCCTTCGACGTAGGCGTTGCCGTTCTGCGTGATCAGCGCCGTGATCTGGGACGGGCGCGAGACCGCCAGCCGCAGGCCGGTCGGGGCGCCGAAATCGAAGACGTAGAGCGCGTAGCGGCGCAGCTCCAGCGCGTCCACGAAGTCGCCGACCACTTCCGCGAGCCGGTCGAAGGTGAACGTGAAGCCCTCGGGTGTGACGGTCTGCCCGAAGCCGGGCAGGTCCGGCGCGACGAGCCGCCACCGGCCGGCGAGACGGCGCATCAGCCGCACGAACTGGTGTGAAGACGTCGGGAAGCCGTGCAGCAGGAGCAGCACGGGTGCTTCGGGGTCGCCTGCTTCGCGATAGAAGACCTCGACGTCGCCGACTTTGACGGAACGGTGCCGGATGGCGGCCATGGACACTCCCTAATGGTTAAAACTGTCTCGAACCATTAGTACCTGATAGTGTCAAGGCATGCTCGATCTCGACTCGCTTCCCGGCGACGATCTCGCGGTGAACCTCGCCGACACCGTGATGCTGGCCGTCTCACCGCCGATCGACCTGCTCGACGGCGGTCATGCGAAGTTCTGGGCGACCCAAGATTTGCCGGAAGGTGCCCGGGCGCCTTCGGCCGAGCAGACGAGGCGCCTGCGTTCAGCGGTGCGTGAACTGCTGGAGGCGACAGTGGCCGCAAGGGAGCCCGAGGTGTGGGCGGTGGAGCGGGTCAACGCGGCCGCGGCGGCCGTCCCGACCAGCCCACGGCTCACCGCCGACGGCGCGGAGACGTCCTGGCATGGCGAGGACGGCGGCGAGATCGCGCTGGCCGCCGTGGCGGTCGCGGCGATCGATCTCGTTTCCGGGCCGCGTGCCGCACAGCTGCGGCGATGCGGCGCGCACGACTGCTCGATGCTGTTCGTGGCGGCCAACAGCAGGCGGGTGTGGTGCACGCCGTCGCTGTGCGGCAACCGGGTGCGAGTCGCGCGCCACGCCAAGAAGGGCTGAAAGCGCCTCTTCATGAGGTTTCGATCTGGGTACCCGCTGGTCTGGTGTCTCCAATGGCGCATTCGGGACACTCAGCGTCTCCAATGCGACATTGGGGACACTGGGCGTGGGGCTCTCTGGGCAACTGAGGGCTGAAAGCGTCCTTCGCTGAGTGCATGCGGTGAAAGCGCCCTTCGCCGCGTCTCTCGCGGCGAAAGCGTCCTTCAGCTAAAGCTCCAGCAGCATCCGGCTGTTGCCCAAGGTGTTCGGCTTCACGTACGGCAGGTCCAGGAACTCCGCGACACCCGGGTCGGCCGAGCGCCGCATCTCCTCGTAGACCTCCTGGGTCACCGGGGTGCCGTCGATCTCGACGAACCCGTGCCCGGCGAAGAAGTGGGTCTCGAAGGTCAGCACGAAGAGCCGCTTCAGCCCGATCTCGCGGGCGAAATCGATCAGCTGCGCCACCAGCGCGTGCCCGATGCCGCGTCCCCGGGAGTCCTTGTCGACCGCGATGGTGCGCAGCTCCGCGATGTCCTCCCACAGCACGTGCAGCGCACCGCAGCCGAGCACGTCGTCACCGTCTTCGACGACCCAGAACTCCTGGACGCTCTCGTAGAGGGTGACGAGTTCCTTCTCCAGCAGTACCGTCCCGGCGTCGGAATCGACCAGCGCCTTGATCTTGCGGACGTCCGCGATCCGCGCCCGGCGGACGGTGGGGCGGCGGTGCGGGAGAGGGTCTGAGGGCACGTCCACCATTAAGCCATCCCCGGCGCCCGGCCCTGCCGAGGGCTCGCCCGAGCGAGCGATCGCCGGCCCCGTGGGCAGGCCAGCTACCCTAAGGCACGTGCCTTCTCCCACCACTGATCCTGTCGCCACCCGTCGCGTTTCCTTGTTGACCCTCGGTTGCGCCCGCAACGAGGTCGATTCCGAGGAACTCGCCGGACGGCTGGCGGCGGGCGGCTGGGAGCTCGCCGCCGAGCCCGAGGACTCCGACGTCGTGGTGGTCAACACCTGCGGCTTCGTCGAGTCCGCCAAGAAGGACTCGGTCGACACGCTGCTCGCGGCGTCCGACACCGGCAAGAAGGTCGTCGCCGTCGGCTGCATGGCCGAGCGCTACGGCAACGAGCTGGCCGAGAGCCTGCCCGAGGCCGACGCGGTCCTGGGTTTCGACCACTACGCCGACCTCGCGGAGCGGCTCGACGACGTCGTGGCCGGCCGCAAGGTCGAGTCCCACACCCCGTCGGACCGCCGCAAGCTGCTGCCGATCAGCCCGGTCCAGCGCCCGACCGCCGCCGAGTCGGTCGAGGTGCCGGGGCACGCGCAGCACGGCTGGGGCCCGCGTGTGCTGCGGACCAGGCTCGACACCTCCCCGGTGGCCGCGCTGAAGATCGCCTCCGGCTGCGACCGCCGCTGCTCGTTCTGCGCGATCCCGTCGTTCCGCGGGTCCTTCGTGTCCCGGCAGCCGGACGAGATCGTCGCCGAGGCGATGTGGCTCGCGGAGAACGGCGTCAAGGAGGTCTTCCTCGTCTCGGAGAACTCCACCTCCTACGGCAAGGACTTCGGCCGTGACGGCGCCCGCGCGCTGGAGCTGCTGGTCCCGCGCCTGGCCGCGGTGCCGGGGATCGAACGTGTCCGCGTCTCGTACCTGCAGCCCGCCGAGACCCGTCCCGGCCTGGTCAAGGCCATCGCGACCACGCCGGGCGTCGCCGACTACTTCGACCTCTCCTTCCAGCACTCCAGCGAGACCGTGCTGCGCCGCATGCGCCGCTTCGGCTCCACGGACTCCTTCCTCGCGCTGTGCGACCAGATCCGGGAGTACTCGCCCAACGCCGGCATCCGCACCAACGTCATCGTCGGCTTCCCCGGCGAGACCGAGGAGGACCTCGCCGAGCTGGAGCGCTTCCTGACCGGTGCGCGGCTGGACGCGGTGGGCGTCTTCGGGTACTCGGACGAGGACGGCACCGAGGCCGAGACCTTCGACGGCAAACTCGACGAGTCCGTGGTGGCCGAGCGGGTCGCCCGGATCTCCGCGCTGGTCGAGGAGCTGACCTCGCAGCGGGCCGAGGACCGGATCGGCGATTTCGTCGACGTCCTGATCGAGCAGGCCGAGGACGGCGAGGACCCGATCGGCCGCGCCGCGCACCAGGCCCCCGAGGTCGACGGCGAGTGCGTCCTGATCGAGACCGAGGACCTGCCCCCGCTGGCGGTGGGTGACTTCGTGCGCTGCGAGGTCGTCGACTCCGAGGGTGTCGACCTGATCGTGCGGCCCGCGCCGCCCGAGGCCGACCGGTGAATGCCGCCCCGAGCGACGCCGGGGCCGGTGAGGGGACGGGCGGTGAGCACGCCCGGGTCCCCGAGGCCACCCCGGTCCCGACGCTGAACCTGGCGAACCTGCTCACGATGTCGCGGCTGGTGCTGGTGCCGCTGTTCGTGCTGGCGCTGTTCACCGGCGACGGGGCGGACACCTTCTGGCGCGCGATCGCCACCGCGCTGTTCGCGATCGCGTCGTTCACCGACCAGGTCGACGGCTGGGTCGCGCGCAAGTACGGGCTGATCACCGACTTCGGCAAGATCGCCGATCCGATCGCGGACAAGGCGCTGATCGGCGCCGCGCTGATCGGGCTGAGCGTGCTCGGCGAACTGGGCTGGTGGGTCACCATCGTCATCGCGGTCCGCGAGATCGGCGTGACGCTGCTGCGGTTCTGGGTGATCCGGCACGGCGTCATCCCGGCCAGCCGGGGCGGCAAGGCCAAGACGCTCGCCCAGATCGCGGCCATCACGGCGTACCTGCTGCCCCTGCCCGAGGCCGCCGAGCCGGTGCGCTGGGTGTTGATGGGGCTCGCGCTCGTGCTGACCGTCGTGACCGGGCTCGATTACGTCGTGCGCGCGGTCCGGCTGCGCGCGGCCGGAAGGCGTGCCGCGGGCGCATGAATCCTGAGACCTTGATCACTCACCTGATCGAGCGGGGGGAGACGGTGGCGACGGCCGAGTCGCTGACCGCCGGACTCGTCTGCGCGACGCTGACCGAGGTTCCCGGTTCGAGTGCCGTCGTCCGGGGTGGACTGGTGGTCTACGCCACCGACCTCAAGGCGAAGCTGGCCGGGGTAGACGAAGACCTCCTCGCCGCGCACGGCGCCGTCCATCCCGAGGTCGCGGCGCAATTGGCCGCCGGCGCGCGGGATCGATGCGGCGCCACCTGGGGCCTCGGCCTGACCGGCGTCGCGGGTCCGGACGGGCAGGACGGCGTCGCGCCGGGCACCGTCCACGTCGGCCTCGCGGGCCCGGGGGTGCTCACCGTCCGCACACTGGACTTGAGCGGTGATCGAGCTTCGGTCAGGGCCGGGTCGGTCTCGGGCGCGTTCGCCCTGCTGGGGGAACATCTCGCATGATCGCCGCGTTCGCCCTTGGCGTATTGCCGTGTCAACACCTGCGCCCGGGGCACCGCTCTGGGTAACGTAGGGGGTAGTCAGTCCTGGAAGGGAGGCGCGTGATGACCGTGCTGTTGCGCGAGGCGATCGGCGACCGGCTCCGACACGCCCGCACGAACCAGCGTCGAACGCTGCGGGACATCTCCCGCGCCGCCAGGGTGAGCCTCGGTTACCTGTCCGAGGTCGAGCGCGGGCAGAAGGAGGCGTCCAGCGAGCTGCTGGCGTCCATTTGCGAGGCCCTGGACCTTCCGCTGGGCGAACTCCTGCACAAGGTCGCGGCGGACGTCTCGGCGATGGACAACGTCGAGGTCGCCCCGGTGGACGAGAAGGTCGAAGCGGGCAAGCGGCGCGCTCCGGAGCGGGAAGGCGCCGAAGCGGGCGAGCTCGAAGGCGGCCGCCTGGTGTCCGAGCTGATCGGCAACGACCTGGCCGACCTGCGGATCTCGCCGCCGCCGCGGATGAGCCCCGCGCTGCGGACGACGATCTCCGCACCGAAGATGGTCGCCGCCTAGCGACGCTGTGAACGGCAAGAGGCCCCAGGCAGTCCGCCTGGGGCCTCTTGCCGTCAGTTGTCGAACGTGCCCGGCTGGTAGGAGCCGCCCTTGGTGTGGGTGACGACGAGCAGCCGGTTGGCGGCGTTGATCATCGCGACCAGGTAGATCAGCGCGGCGACCTGGTCGTCGTCGTAGTGCTCGCGCACCTGGGCCCAGGTCTCGTCGGAGACGCCCTGGTGCGCGTCGGCGATGCGGGTGCCTTCCTCCGCGAGCGCCAGCGCGGCCTGCTCGGCCTCGGTGAACACCGTGGATTCGCGCCAGGCGGCGACCAGGTTGACGCGGACCGCGGGTTCGCCGGCGGCCGCCAGGTCCTTGGCGTGGGCGTCGACGCAGAAGCCGCAGCCGTTGAGCTGGCTGGCCCGCAGCGACACCAGCTCCTGGGTGACCTTCGGCAGGGTCGAGCCCTTGATGGCCACGCTGACATTGGCGAAGCGCTTGCCGAGCTTGGCGCCGAGCTCGTTGGCGTTCAGATCGAAACGGGAATCCATGATCGTCCTCTTTCGTGGTCGTCTGCTGAACCGGACGACCACCAGATGCCGGCGGCCAGGCCCCGCTGACAGCACCGGAACGTGACGTGCGCCACGGCGTCGACGTGTCAGAAATCGAGGGGACGCGGCGTCTGGTGGTGGCACCTTCGCCGAGAACAGGAGCCGTCCATGTCCGACACCGCCACGGAGGCGTTCGTCGCCCACCGGAACCTGCTGTTCACCGTCGCCTACGAGATGCTCGGCTCCGCCGCCGACGCCGAAGACGTCCTCCAGGAGACGTGGCTGCGCTGGTCGGGCGTCGATCTCGGCACCGTGGAGAACCCGAGGGCGTACCTGGTCCGCATCACCACCCGGCAGGCGCTCGGGAGGCTGCGCACGCTCGGCAGGCGCAAGGAGTCCTACGTCGGCCCGTGGCTGCCCGAACCCCTGCTCACCAGCCCCGACGTGGCCGAAGACGTGGAACTGGCCGACAGCGTCTCGATGGCCATGCTGCTGGTGCTCGAGACCCTCACCCCGACCGAACGCGCGGTGTTCGTGCTGCGCGAGGTGTTCGACGTGCCCTACGCCGAGATCGCCGAAGCCGTCGGCAAGACCCCGGCCGCGGTCCACCAGATCGCCCACCGGGCGCGAGTGCACGTCGCCGCGCGGAGGCCACGTGGTGCCGCGTCGCCCGGCGAGACGAAGGGCGTGCTCGACGCGTTCCATCGCGCGGTCCGGACCGGTGACCTGCAAGGACTGCTGGACGTCCTCTCGCCGGACGTCGTCTTCCTCGGCGACGGCGGCGGAGTGGCGCAGGCCCTGCTGGAGCCCGTGACCGGCGCCGCGCTGGTCGCGCCGCTGCTGGCCGCGAGCCGTCCGGTGCGGGACGACGCGGCGACGATGCGGACGGCGCAGGTCAACGGGTATCCCGCGCTGATCCTCCGGCTCGGTGACGAGGTCGACACCGTCGTCGCGCTGCGGGTGGAGGACGGGCTCATCACCGGGCTCTACGCCGTGCGCAATCCCGAGAAGCTGTCACGCATGGACGAGGAGACCGCGCTGCGCCGCTGACGGAGGGCCGAGCCGAAAGGTCGTGGACATCACAGTCAGGGGGATCCCTGAATTCCGTCGGGGTCGCCTGGAACGCGGGACGCCGACCTGACACGATGGAACTCAACGCCGGGGTCGGGACGTTGCAACATCACAGAGGGGACGCCCCACCTCGAGGTAACAGCCCGTGGGATGCGAGAAGGCAGGCGGAGGAGATGGCCAACCCGTTCGTGAAGTTCTGGAAGTACATGATGGCGGCGTTCTCGTCGAAGATCGACGAGCACGCCGACCCGAAGGTACAGATCCAGCAGGCCATCGAGGAGGCGCAGCGCAACCACCAGGCGCTGACCCAGCAGGCCGCCTCGGTGATCGGTAACCAGCGTCAGCTGGAGATGAAGCTGAACCGCCAGCTCGGCGACGTGGAGAAGCTGCAGGCTTCGACCCGCCAGGCGCTGGTGCTCGCCGACGAGGCGCGTGCCAAGGGCGACGAGCAGAAGGCGACCGAGTTCGAGAACGCGGCGGAGAGCTTCGCCGCGCAGCTCGTCACCGCCGAGCAGAGCATCGAGGACCTCAAGACCCTGCACGACCAGTCGCTTCAGGCTGCGGAGCAGGCGAAGAAGGCCGTCGAGCGCAACGCGACCATGCTGCAGCAGAAGCTGGCCGAGCGCACCAAGCTGCTCTCGCAGCTGGAGCAGGCGAAGATGCAGGAGCAGGTCTCCGCCTCGCTGAACCAGATGAGCCAGCTGGCCGCGCCGGGCAACACGCCGTCGCTGGAAGACGTTCGCGACAAGATCGAGAAGCGCTACACCACCGCGCTGGGCTCGGCCGAACTCGCACAGAACTCCGTCCAGGGCCGGATGATGGAGGTCCAGGCCTCCACGACGCAGCTCGCGGGGCACTCGCGGCTGGAGCAGATCCGCGCGTCCATGAAGGGTGACTCCGTCGCCCAGGTGACCGACGGCAAGACCGCCGCCGCGCCGGCGAAGGGGTCGAGCTCCGCGGACATCCAGCGTGAGATCCAGGCACGGGTTCAGGCCGAACAGGGCAAGAACCCCGCCTGACACACCAACGGGAGCCGGTCCCGCACCCCGCGCGGGTGCGGGACCGGTCTCACCAGAAGACAGGGGAGAGGGCAATGGGCCAGGGCAGGCGCAAGGACTTCGGGGAGTTCACCGCCAAGCTTGAGAAGCACATCGAGAAGCTGCCCGACTACGCCCAGCGCGCGCAGGAGAAGCTGCAGCGCTACATCCCGCCCTCCGAGCAGGGTTCTTCGCGGCCCGCTCAGCCGGCGCCGCCCAAGCCGCGCCCGCAGATGCCCGCGATGCCGGCCATGCCGAAGATCTCCCAGCAGCTGACGTCGATGGCCGCGGGCCAGATCCCGGTCGTCGCCGACGCGAAGGCCAAATGGGCGCGCTGGAACGAACCCGCCGCCAAGCTGGAGCGCCGCAAGCGCCGCACCTCGCGGGCGCTGACGTTCTGGATCCTCCTCACCTTCCTTTGTGGACTGTTCGCCGTCGTCGCGGGCACCGGCCTGTTGAAGGACGGCCAGGCCGACGTCCTCCAGGCCATCGCGGGCGGCGCGTTCGCCGTCATCTTCGGCACCTTCGGGGTCAAGTCGGGGCTGCGGCTTCGGGAGCTCAAGCGCACCGTGCTGCCCGCGGCGCCCGCCGCTCCGCCGCCGCTGCCTCCGGCGCGGTCCGTCGCGCGGGAGCCGATGGAGCGCCTCGCCGAGAGCGAGGCTTCGCTGGCGGAGCTGCTTCGCCAGCTTTCGCAGCCGACGTCGCTCGGCACCATGCCGGTCTCGGAGATCGCCGTCGCGGACGCCCGGACCACCGCCGCCGAGGCCGCGCAGGCCCTGCGCGGGCTGGCAGGCCGGATCCAGGCCATCGAACGCGGACGTGACGCCGCGCCGGAGCGGGAACGCGGCGCCCTCGACGCCGCCGTCAAGCAACTCCGCGAGCAGCTCGACGACGGTCTCGACGGCTACGGCGGTCTCGTCGCGGCCGCCGGCCACACCGTCGCCGCGAGTTCGGACGGCATTACGTCGTCCAAGGAGCAGCTCTCCGACGCGACCGACAAGCTCGCCGGCCTCGCGATGGCCCTGCGCGAGCTGTCCTGACGCGTAACTCGCGTGCTTGGAGCCGTAACTCGCGTGTTTGAAGGCGTATCTCTTGAGTTACGCCTTCAAGCACGCGAGTTACGCGTTCGATCACGCGAGTTACGGGAACGGGTAGGCTCTGAGCAGGCGCTTTCCTGGACCATCGTCTCATTCGTCGTCGCTAATACTCCATTGCGTAACGACATGCTCACTGTGTGATACCGAAACGCTCGCGTAACCCGAAACCGCTGGTGAGGGCGACTCGCGATGCCTAACGTTTCCTTCATGCACGCAGTGCTCTTCCCAGCTCGGGCCTGAACCCAGCCCGCGTGAGCGGGCGTCCCAGGGTGGCGGACCGGACACAGTGGATCTCGCGCAGTGGTCTTTCTCGTCCCCACCGAGGAAAGGACGCCCAGTGACGACGCTCCCCCCGGAACCAGAACCGACCCCCGCTCCTCCTCCCAGTGCCTATCAGCGCGTCATCGCCGCCTACGACCGGATCGTCGAGGTCGACCGGCCCGACGTCTGGATCACCTTGCGCCCCGTGGAAGACGCCCTCGTGGACGCGAAGGCGGTCGACGAACGTCTTCGCGCGGGCGCGGACCTGCCGCTCGCGGGGACGTTGGTGGCGGTCGCCGACGTCATCGACGTCGCCAGTGCCACCTCCGTCTCCCGCCTGACCGCGGCCGGCGCGGTCGTGATCGGCAAGACCAACTGCGACCGGTTCGGCAGCGACCTCGAACACACCCGCAGCCCATACGGCGCCGTGAGCGCCGCGCTCAACACCGATCGGGTCTCCGGGAGCGCGAGCAGCGGCGCGGCCGTCGCCGTCGCGCTCGGTCTCGTCGATCTGGCGGTCGGCACGGACACGGCCGGCGCGGGCCGGGTTCCCGCTTCCCTCAACGGGATCGTCGGGTTGAAGCCGACGCTGGGGCTCGTGCCGAAGACCGGCGCCGCGCCGTGCGGCGGGATCGCCGTCTTCGCCCGCAGCCTCACCTTGGGACAGCGCGCCCTGGGGCTGATGACCGGTCCCGACGGGATCGACCCGCTTTCCCGTGACTGGCCGCCGGACGTCCGGCTGTCCGCGGGCGACCGGCCGCGGGTGGCGATCCCGGGCTCCGGCACGCTCACCGGCCTGTCGCTGCAGTCCCGGTCCGCCTTCCTCGGCGCGGTTTCCGCGCTTCGGGCGTCCGGCGCACGGGTGGAGACCGTGGAGGTCTCGGCGTTGCTGACGGTGGGCGGGTTGATCCACGACGACGGCTTCACCGCCGACCGGGTGCGTGTCGCCGAGGCCGGGATGCTCGCGCTCCGAATGCTGTCGGAGTACGACGCCCTCGTGCTCCCGACGGTCGCGGATCACCCCTCGGTCGCCGAGGCACTGTCCGATCCGGACGGTGTCGCGAAACGGCTGGAGCGGTTCACCGCGTTCGTCAACCTGCTCGACCTCGCCGCGGTCACGGTGCCGTCGTCGCCGTCGGATCTGGGGCCGTACGGGGTTTCCGTGGTGGTGCGGCCGTTCGACGACCAGGTCGCCATCGACCTCGCCGCCGTGCTGACCGACGAACAGGCCGATTTCCCTTATCCCGCACCGGGTGCGGATCTCGTGGTGTTCGGCGCGCATCTGCGCGGCCAGCCGTTGAACGGAAGCCTGGTCGCCGCGGGGGCCCGGTTCACCGGCCTGGTCCGGACCGGCGAGGGCTATCGGATGTTGTTGCTGCCCACCGATCCACCCCAGCCGGGAGTCGTGCCGGTGAGCGCCACGGGCGAGCACACGATGCTTTCGGGTGAACGGTGGCGGCTCTCGCCAGCCGCGCTCGGTGCCTTCGCGGCGACGCTGCCCGCCCCGTTCGTCCTGGGCCGGATCCGGCTGGAGAACGGGGAAACCCCACTGGCGGTCCTGTGCGACCAGGCCGCCGCGGCGACGGCGACGGAGCTGACGAGATACCAGTGCTGGCGTGCCTACCTGAGGTTCGTCAGTACGGCCGGGCCGCGAGACCTCGGGCGACCCGCTTGACCAAACCGGGGCCGTGCAGGGCGAAACCGGTGTAGAGCTGGACCAGTCCGGCGCCGGCGTCGAGCATCCGGGCGGCGGCGCCGGCGTCGAAGATCCCGCCGACGCCGATGATCGGCAGCTTGCCGCCGGTCTCGTCGTGCACGAACCGCACCACCTCGACCGAGCGCGCGGTGAGCGGGCGGCCGGACAATCCGCCCGCCTGCTCGCCGACGGCCGCTTCGGTCGGGGCGATTCCTTCGCGTGACAACGTCGTGTTGGTCGCGATCAGCCCGGCGACACCGTGGTCGAGGCAGACCTCCAGCAGCTCCGCGAGCGCTTCGTCGGTGAGGTCGGGGGCGACCTTCACCAGCACCGGCGTCGGCTTCGCGTCCCCGGCGAGCTCGGCCGAGGTCTTGCGCAGCTCGGCGAGGAGTTCGGCCAGCGCGGACTTGTCCTGCAGTGCCCGCAGCCCCGGCGTGTTCGGGGAACTGACGTTGATCGCGAAGTAGTCGGCGTACGGGTACAGCGCCCGCAGCGAGAACCGATAGTCCTCGACCGCTTCGTCGAGCGGGGTCACCTTGGACTTGCCGATGCTGACGCCGAGCGGCACGGGCGGTTTCCCGGTCGCGGCGAGACGGGCGGCGAGCGCCTCCGCGCCCTCGTTGTTGAAGCCCATCCGGTTGATCACGGCGTCGGTCTCGGCGAGGGTGAACAGCCGCGGTTTGTCGTTGCCCGGCTGCGGATGCCGGGTGACCGTGCCGACCTCGACGAAGCCGAAACCGAGCGCGGGCCAGGCGTGCAGGGCGCGGCCGTTCTTGTCCATCCCGGCGGCGAGGCCGACCCGGTTCGGGAAGCGGAGCCCGAGGAAGGTGACCGGATCGTCCGTCCGGTAGACGCGGCCGAGCGCGGCGAGCGCGGGGGAGACCCGGCTCAGCCTGGCGAGCGTGCCGATGGTGCGTTCGTGCACGGTTTCGGGGTCGCTGCCGGAGACCCGGTAGAGAGCGGGGCGGACGATCTTGTCGAAGAGCACGGCCCCATCATGCCTGGTGGGTTCCGGAGTCAGTCGCCGAGTTCGCCGAGCCGGACGCGGGCCAGGGAGAATCCCCGGTCCAGCAGCGTGACGCGGTCCGCCGTGCCCCCGGATCGCAGCCATTCGGCCGACACGGCTTCGAGTACGGCCGTGGCGGCGTTCGTGAGCAGGTCCGCGGTGAACGCGTCCAGACTGGAACCCGGCCGGTCATGGAGTGCGTCGCTCACCCGCCTCCGCCATTCGGTCCGCCGCTGATACAGCCGTCCGCCGAGCGCCGGCGTCGCTTCGATGAGCCGGTGGGTCGCCAGCGTTCGTTCACTCGCGTGGATCTCTTCCTGCCAGTGCCGGAGGACGTGCTGCAGGGAGGTCCACGGGTCCTCCTCGGCGGGGCGGGCGGCGATGGCGGAGACCACGTTCTCTCCGGTGACGTCGATGCTGTCGAAGACGGCGTCCTCCTTCGTGGGGAAGTAGCGAAAGAAGCTGCGTTTGGTCAGCCCCGCCGCGCGCGCGATCTCGTCGACGGTCGTCTCTTCGAAGCCTTGGCGGGCGAACAGTTCGATGGCCACGTCGGCGAGTTCGGCCCGCACCGCGCGGCGCGTTCGTTCGCGTAGTCCTTCCGGCATGCACCGCAGTCTACTTTGCGTCATGTAGTGTCTATTCTGACACCAAGTGACAGCTTTGGAGGCCGGATGAGGACGATGGACGGAAAGACGGTGCTCGTGACCGGGAGCACCGGCGGCATCGGCAAGGAAAGTGCCCGGCGGCTTGCCACCCTCGGGGCCCGGGTGATCCTCGTCGGCCGCGACAAGGCACGAGCCGAGGAGGCCGCGAAGGAACTACGCCGATCGAGCGGGCACACGAAGGTCGACGCGATCACCGCGGACCTGTCGCGGCTCCGTGACGTACGCCGGCTCGCCGAACAGGTCGCCGACCGGGTGGACCGCTTGGACGTGCTGATCAACAACGCCGGGGCGGCCCGGTCCCGGCGTGAACTGACCGAGGACGGGATCGAAACCGCCTTCGCGGTCAACGTCGTGGCGCCGTTCAGCCTGACGCATCGGCTACTGCCCACGTTGAAGCGGTCGGAGGCCGCTCGCGTCATCAACATCACGGGGGGCATCCCGCGCGGACGGATCGATCTCGACAATCTCCAGGGAGAGAAATCGTATGTGGGACTGTCGTTCTACAACCAGACCAAGCTGGCCCAGATGGCGATGAGTCATACGTTCGCGAAGCGGCTCGAAGGGACCGGCGTAACGCTGAACGTCGCGTATCCCGGCCATGCCCACACCTCGATGAACAAGGACCTCACCGCCGATACCTACCCGCCACTGGCCCGCCCGATCGTGCCGCTGCTCCGGCTGGTCATGCCCGTCCTCTACGGCCATCGCGCGGTGCTCAAAGCGACGAAGTCGAGCGTTCATCTCGCTTCCAGCCCCGAGGTCCAGGAAATCACCGGGGCCTATTTCACCAGCAAGGCCGTCCGTGCTCCTTGGCCCGAGGCCGTCCTTGACGAAACCACTCGTGGCGCGATCTGGGACCTCTGCGAGAAAATGTGCGGTGACCGGGCCTAGCGGCTCGCCTTCCACTCGTCTTCGAGCATCGCGAAGACGAGCTCGTCACACCACTCGCCCTTCACGATCTCGTTCTCCCGCAGATGCGCTTCCTTCTTCATGCCGAGGCGTTCCATCAGCGCGGCGGACGCGGTGTTGCGCCCGTCACAGCGGCCGATGATCCGGTGCAGGCCGAGGTCTTCGAACCCGAGCCGCAGCACCTCGACGGCGGCTTCCGCGGCGAGCCCCTTCCCATGGTGATCGGGATGGAAGACGAATCCGATCTCGCCTTGGCGGTGCTCGCTGCTGAGGTATTCGAGGTTCAGGTCGCCGATCAGCCGACCGGTCTCGGTCAGTTCCGCGGCCACCGCGAGGAACTGGCCTTCCTTGGACACGGTGCTGCTGTGCACCCGTTTGGCGAGCGCGGCGGCGGATTCGGCCCGGCTGCGCGGGCCCCAGTAGAGGTAACGGGCGACGTCGGCACGGGACTGGAAGGAGTTGAGTTCGTCGAGATCCGCCGGCGTGAAGGCACGGAGGGTCAGGCGCTGGGTGATGATCGGGAAATCGGGCCTCAGCATGGCGTCAGGCTATCGAGTCGGCGAGGTTCCTGGGGGCGGAACCGCGGTGGACGGTCCTTCGGGGCGGCGGACGGCACACCCCGGGAATAGGGGTACCCCCGAGGCGGCTCCCGGACGCCGGAATCGGCGGCCGGGCCCGAGCCGGACCGGTGCTCGGGAACCTCGGGGGCCCGGTGACTGCCTGGTATTCGCTATCAGGCATCACGCGAAGCAGAGACGACGAGCCGAAGGTGGCTCCAACTTGCGTTGTATCGCTGCTCTGAAGTCCTACGCGTGGGGTCCGCTAGCGGACAGCCACCTCACGAGTCCTGTTGGAATACAACTTTGGACCACCTCCTCTCTCGTGTACCGCCACGCTATGCGAGGAGTTCGGGGTCCTGCAACAAGATTTCTTCGATCTCCGTCACCAGGACGGTCTTGTCCGCCGACGGCAGAAAAGAGGCGTCCACGGCGTTCTTCGCGAACAGGGCGATTTCGGCCGCCGTCAGGCCCAGGGTCTCGGCCACCGCCACGTACTCGCCGTCGAGGGTGGCGCCGAACATCGGCGGGTCGTCGGTGTTGAGCGTGACCAGCACACCGTGATCGAGCAGCCGCCGCACGGGGTGCGCCGCGATCGACGCGAACTGCCCGGTCCGGATATTGGAAGTCGGGCAGACCTCAAGCGGGATCCGTTGCACGGCAAGGTATTCCAGGAGCGCCGGATCGGTGTGCGCTCCGACACCGTGCCCGATCCGCTCGGCGCCGAGATCGTGTACCGCCGACCAGACGGTGGCGGGCCCGGTGGTCTCGCCCGCGTGCGGGACGCTGTGCAGCCCCGCCTCCCTGGCCGCGGTGAAGAACGGGGCGAACTGGGCGCGGCCGACGCCGACCTCGGGGCCGCCGAGCCCGAAGGAGACCAGTCCTTCGGGGCGTTCGCGGAGCGCGAACACCACCGTCTCCCGGCCGGCCACGACGCCCTTCTCGCCGGGAATGTCGAAGCACCAGGCCAGCTCCACGCCGTGGTCCGCCCGTGCCGCCGCCCGTCCGGTGGCGAGACCGGTGAGGAGATCGTCCGCCGACATGCCGTCGAGGACGTGGTTGTACGGCGTCACGGTCACCTCGGCGTAGCGGGCGTTCTGCGCGGCCAGATCGGCCGCCAGCCCGGTGACGAGGGTGTGGATGTCGCGGGCGTCGCGCACCAGCGACGTCACCGCCAGGTAGTTGCGGAGGAAATGCGGGAAATCGCGGAAGGTGAAGAACTCGGCGAGCGCCGACGGCTCCGTCGGCACCCCCGCGGACGGGCGGCGGCGGGCCAGTTCCAGCACCGTGGGCAGGCTCGCCGAACCGACGAGGTGGACGTGGAGTTCGACCTTGGGCAGGGCGTGCACGAACGCGCGCAGCGCCGTGCCCGTGAGGATTCCGGGCATGACAAAGCTCCCTGGGAGAGAAGAGAAAGGTGACGTGCGGAGGGAGCGGGCGGCTCAGGGAGCGAGGTCGCCGCGTTCGGTGTCGGCCCCGTAGAGCGGGAGCTTGAACAGCGTCACGAGGCCAGCTTAGCCGCTCGGGGCGGGCCCGGACTGGCATTTCGGGCAGAACCACGTCGGCCTCGCCTGATGCCCGGCGCCCTGGGGTGCGACGCGAAGCCTTCCGCCGCAACGGAAGCAGCCCTGCTTGGTCCGCTCGTAGACCCAGTGCTCGCGGCCACGTCGCAGATCGCCGGTGGTGGTCTGCGACGTGCGCCAGGCGTTGCTCTTCAGTAGCTTCCGGCCGAGCGCGACGGCCTTCGCCGGGTCCACTTCGGACACCGGTGTCCACGGCGTGACGCCGAGCAGGAAGCACATCTCGACCTTGTACATGTTCCCGATGCCCGCCATGATCCGCTGATCCAGCAGGGCATCGCCGAGTTCGCGGGCCGGATCCGCGGCCAGCGCGGCCGCCGCCCGTCCCGCGAGCTCGTCCGTCCATTGTGGATCGAGCAGATCCGGGCCGAGGTGCCCGACCAAGCGGTCTTCCTCATTCGTGGGCACGAGTTCCAGGTCGTGCACACGGAAACCGATCGCCTGCAGCTCCTCGGTGGCCAGGATGACCCGCGCCTGATGCGCCGGATGCCGCCAGCGCGCGCCCGCCCGGTAGACGTCCCACTTGCCGTCCATGCGGAGATGGCTGTGGAGGGTGAGGTCGCCGGAGAGGCGGGTCAGCAGATGTTTGCCGACCGTGCCGACGCCGAGCACGTCGCGTCCGGCGAGATCCGTCGTCGCCAGCTGGGGGACCCTGAACTCGCCTCGCAGCAAGGTCTTGCCCGCCAACGCCTTGTCGAGGACCTTGCCGGCGAGGAACACGGTGTCGCCTTCGGGCATCGGACGTCAGCCCGTGCCGGTGTCGCTCAGCTTGGCGGGTGCCTCGGGCTCTTCTTCGCCGCGGACGCGATGCCGCCCGGCCCGGCCCGACCGCAGGACCTTCGCGAGCACCATGTTGAAGGTGAGTGCGATCTCCTGAGCCCCGGGGGAATGCCACTCGTGGATCGGGCTGCACGCGCCCTGTGCCTGCTGCACGGCGAGCCTGTCCGGGATGGCCGTCGGCATCACCAGCGGGCCGAAGTTCTCCCGCAGCTCGGCCACGCGGAACTGGTGCTCGTAGGAGCGCACGCGGAGCTTGTTGACCACGACGCCGATCGGCCGCAGCCCCGGGTTCTGCTCTTCGCGGATCTTCTCGATCGCGTCGAGCGCGCGGCGTGCGCCGGAGACGGCGTACATCGTCGGCTCGGTGACGATCAGGGCGCTGTCCGCGGCCACCAGCGCGGAGCGGGTCAGCCTGCCGAGCGACGGCGGGCAGTCGAGGATCACCAGTTCGTAGGGTTCCTCGCGCAGCGGGTTCGTGTGCAGCTCGTCGAGCGCGCGGGAGAGGTTCTCCAGGCGGCGGCTGTCGGCGTCGGGCTCGTTGAGCATCTCCAGCTCTTCGGCGCCGACGAGGACGTCGATCTGGTCGCTCCACACGCTGGGCGCGATCGCGCGTTCGAGCACCGAGCGCACCGGCGTCTCCAGGACGTCGGCCAGCGTGCGATCCGTGAAGGGCGGGTCCAGCGAGGTGGTGGCGTTGCCTTGCGGGTCGAGGTCGGCCACGAGAGTCCGGGCGCCCCTACGCAGCGCGGCGGACGCGACACCGAGGGCGACCGTCGTTTTACCGACGCCACCCTTCAGGCTGAGAACAGCGACCGTGTGCACTCGATACAGCCTACGGGCAGTCGGCGGGGTGGCTCCGTGGCAAGGTGTCGAACACCGCATCGGACTACACCCGGCGGGCCGGCGAAGGCGGGCATTACCCTGTGCGTTTATGAAGACGGACACCGTGGCCACGCGGGGATCGGGGGCGGTTCGCCGGGTTCTCGAAGCAGAACTCCGGGCCGCACGGGCGCGAGGCGCACAACAGCCGCACGTCGTCGACGTCGGCGGCGGCAGCGGCGGCTGGGCGGTGCCGCTGGCCTCGGCGGGTTGCCTGGTGACCGTGGTCGAGCCGAACCCCAACGCGCTGGCGACCCTGCGCCGCCGCGCCGAGGAAGAGGGCGTCTCCGGCAGCATCACGGTGATCGCCGACGACTCCGACGCGCTCGGCGCCCACGTCGCGGCGGGCTCGGCCGATCTCGTGCTCGCGCACGGGCTGCTCGAGGTCGTCGACGACCCGGCGCTCGTGCTCACCGCGCTGGCCGCCGCGGTCAAACCCGGCGGCGCGGTCTCGGTGCTGGTGGCGAACCGCCACGCCGCGATCCTGCAGCGCGCGCTGGCCGGACGCCTCGGTGAGGCGCGGGAACTCCTCGCGGCCGAGAGCGGCGTCCTCGGCGGCGGCCGCGAGACCGTGCTGCGGCGCTTCGACGCGGAAGGCCTCCGCGCCCAGCTGGTCGCGGTGGGGCTCGAGGTGACCTCGCTGCAGGGCGACGGTGTCGTGGCGGACTTCGTGCCCGGCGGGGTGCGGGAAGAGGACCTGGCCGAGTTCGAGCTGGCGGCGGCTTCGATCCCGCCGCTGCGGGACGTCGCCAGCAGGCTGCACGTCCTGGCCCATCGGCCGGCCTGACCTCCTCGTGAGTGGTGAGGACGGCTCGCCAGGGCGGTGTCGTGCCCGGCCACGGCCGACGTTGCGAAAGCCACTTTCGCAACGTTGAAGGTTGCGAAAGTGGCTTTCGCAACCCCCTGTCAAGCCCCCACAAGACACTGTCCCTGACCACTCACGAGACTGTCGGTGGTCCGGGCTAACGTCCGGGCGTGGGACGAAACGCTGAACTGCCCGGCGGGATGGCCCGCTACCGCGTGACGACCGGCGCCACCACCTGGCCCGACGACACCGGCTGCGGACTGCTGCACGTCGACATGGACGCCTTCTTCGTGTCCTGCGAGCTGCGCACGCGCCCCGAGCTGGAGGGCGAGCCGGTGGTCGTCTCCGGCGGCGGGCCGAGGTCCGTCGTCGCGGCGGCGAGCTACGCGGCACGCGAGTTCGGCGTCCGGTCGGCCATGCCGTTCTCGACGGCCAAACGCCTCTGCCCCAAGCTGATCTGCATCACGCCGACGCCGGGGCTCTACGGCGAGGTCTCCAAGGGTGTCATGGGGATCTTCCGCGAGCTGACGCCGCTGGTGGAGCCGCTGAGCCTGGACGAGGCGTTCCTGGACGTCAGCGGGGCGCTCAAACGGCTGGACTCCTCACCCGCGCGGCTCGGCGCCTGGATCCGGGAGCGGGTCGCCGCCGACTTCGGGATCAGCTGCTCGGTCGGCGTCGCGAAGGTCAAGTTCGTCGCCAAGCTGGCGTCCGGGATGGCGAAACCGGACGGCATGGTCGTCGTCCCGGCGGCCGAGACGCTCGCGTTCCTGCACCCGTTGCCCGTGTCGGCGCTGTGGGGCGTCGGCAAGCGCACCGAGGAGCAGCTGCGGCAGCAGGGCCTCGACACCGTCGCCGACGTCGCCGCCGCTCCGCTGTCCAGGCTGAGACGGTCGCTCGGGCGGGCGCTGGGGGAGCATCTGTACGCGCTCGCGAACGGGCACGACGATCGCAAGGTCGTCCCGGAGTCGCCGGACAAGTCGATCGGCGCCGAAGTGACCTTCGACGTGGATCTCCACGACCGCGCGGCGCTGGGGCTGGAACTGCTCCGGCTGTCGGAACGCGTCGCCGCCACCCTGCGCCGCCGGGGGCTGCGCGGGCGGACGGTGTCGATCAAGGTCCGGTTCGCGGATTTCAAGACGATCACCCGCGCCAGGACGACCGCCGTCGGAGTGGACGTGGCCCGCGACATCCACCGCACCGCCGTCGAACTCCTCACCGAGCACGCGCCGACGGGCGCAGTCCGCCTGATCGGGGTAAGGGTCGAGGGGTTGGACACGGAGAGTGACGGAGAGCAGCTGCTTTTCGAGTCACCCGAACCCCGTTGGCGGGACGCGGAAGTCGCCGCCGACGTCGCGAGGTCGAAGTTCGGGGCCGCCGCGGTGCGGCCCGCGTCACTGCTGACCCCTCGTGACCAGTGACTTAGCCCGCTCGGCCGTCTTCGAGAGAGCCGAGCCGGGTGGTTTCGGGCAATTCGATCCCTACTGGATACGGGATCGGGTAGTCGGACGAGCGCGGGGCTCGTATCCTGGACAGAGACACCCCGCCTGGGGTTGTCTGTTGGGTCCATGACGTTGCGCGGCCCGGCGCCCGCGACAGCTGTGCCGGAGGAGGAAAGATGCCACTCTCCGAGCATGAGCAGCGGCTGCTCGATCAGATCGAGCGCGAGCTCTATGCCGAGGACCCCAAGTTCGCATCCACGGTGCGAGGCACCCGGTTGCGCCGCCCCGCCCGCCGACGGCGTTTGCAGGGCATCGCCCTGTTCGTAGTGGGCGTCGCACTGTTGGTGCTCGGCGTGGTGGTCAACATCCGGGTCGCCGAGATCCCCGTGATCAGCGTGCTCGGGTTCCTCGTGATGTTCTTCGGAGTCATGATGGCCGTCACATCGATTCGGCAAGGAGCCGAAACGGAAGGCGGTAAGGACAGCGGTGGCCCGGGGGCCGGCGGAGGTGGCGGCAAGGCGTCCCCGCGCCGGAGCTCGTTCACCCAGCGCATGGAAGAGCGCTTCCGCCAGCGCTTCGAGGAGCAATAGCTCCCACACACGCGAACATGCCGGCAGGGCGACGCCCTGCCGGCATGTTCGCGTTGTCGTGCGCCGGGATGGCCGACGCCCGTACCACGTGGGTCGGGGTGGTCGTGAGTGGCGTTTCGGGTTAGAACACGAAACGCCACTCACGACCACCCCGACGCGGTACTGCCCGGGCGAGCATGTCGCGAAAGCCACTTTCGAGACGTCTGATGTCCCGAAAGTGGCTTTCGCGACACACCTCCAGAATCCCTGACCAGGGAGCCGTCGCGTACGAGGGCTACTTGTTCCGCCGCCGCAGCGAGCGCGGGAACAGGCGGCCCTTCCACGACATCGGCGCGTTGCGCTTGAGGCTCTTGCGCACCTCGTCGAAGGCCGGGCCCAGCGTCTGGTCGTCCGCGGGCCGGTCCGAGTACCAGGACCGCTCCACGACACCGATGACCGTCCGCAGGCCGGTGCGGCCTTCCTCGTCCAGCCGGTGCTTCTCGACGACCTTCCGGCCCGCCACGCGCACCGTGTCGCCGTCGGAGAGCGGCAGGCCGCGGTCCGCGCATTCGTCCATCAGCTCGCGCCACGCCGCGTCGGCCGCGGCGGGGGAGCGGGACGCGATCTTCTGCAGTCGCAGCCGTCGCTTGATCTCCCGGATCGCCGTCGGCGTGCCGAGCCCGCCGAGGACGACGACCAGCACCAGCGCGAACCACCACGACACCCAGGCCGCCAGGAACGCGAACGCCGCGACCCACAGCCCGATCGCGATCAGCGGCAGCCAGTTCGTCACGTTCTGGTTGTCCAGGAACCCGTGTTCAGGTGCGGGCGAATCCGGAGAAGAGGACGGCCGCATCAGCGCCCGGTACCTCAACCGTGACCGCGCGATCGCGACCACGGTCAGCGCGGCCGCCAGCCCACCGAGGATCCCGGCGAGGATCGCGGGCCACATCGGCTCCTCCTCCGGCTGGCCCGTGCCGCCGTCCGCGCCGAGGTCGGCGCCGGGGTCACGGGGCGTGCCGGTGGCGGGGGCGCTCGACGCGGGCGCGCTCGGCACTTCCTGCGTGTCGTTCGTCGTGGAGCTGCCGGCGTCGTTCTGCAGGTACGGCGGGACGACCGCGCGGCCGTCGAGCAGCGGGGTCGGGTCGAAGCTGACCCAGCCCTTCGTCTGGAAATAGACCTCGACCCACGCGTGCGCGTCCTCGGAGGTGATCGACAGGTAGTCGCCCTTCGAAGTGCCGGAGGTGAACCCGATGGCGACCCGCGACGGGATGCCGACCGCCCGCAGCATCACGGCCATCGCGGACGCGTACTGCTCGCAGAACCCGCGTTTGCCGTTGAGGATGAAGTCGGCCAGCGCGTCGGAGTCGGTGGCGTCCGCGGTCTTCGTGTCGTAGACGAAACCGTTCTGCGCGGTGAAGAACGACCAGAGCGCCTGCGCCTTGTCGAAGTTGTTGGTCTCGTTTTCCGTCAGCTGCTTGGCCTTCGCGACCACGCGGGGATCGACCCGGTCGACCTGGGTGAACTGCGGCGGCACCTCGGCCAGGCGGGCGTCGTCGAGCCGGAGCTGGTCCTTCGACGGGTTCTCGATGGACGCGGTCTCGGTGTAGGCGGGCGCGTTCTGCTTGGTCGTGGTGAACACGGCGCCGCCGACCGGGTCGTACAGCCAGTTGTCGGCCAGCCCGGTGAGCGCCCTCGGCGCGCCGTAGACGGGCAGCCAGTTGTCGACCCAGTTGGTCGGCTCGATCCGGATCTCCCGCGCGGGGCCGGAGCCGTCGTCGCCAGGAGCGGGCGGAAGTCCCCTGTTGGCCTGCACACCCTGCTGGGCGCGGCCGTTCTGCGCGAGCCCCCAGCCCTTGTTCGGCGTGTACGTGTCGAGTGTGAAGGCGCGCAGCAGTCGCTTGTCCGCGCCCATCCCGTAGACCTTGAACAGCTCCACGTTCTCGCCCTGGTCGAGCAGGCCGCGCAGCTGAGTGAACGGCTCGACGCCGAATCCGCCCGCGCCACCGCGGCCCGAGCCGGTCCCGCCGGGCAGGCTGCCGACCGTGCCGACCCCGGTGACGGCCGTGCCGATCACCAGCCCCATCGCGATCGCGGCGGCGACCACGCCGACGGGCGCCGACAACGTGCTCGCCGAGTTGCCCAGCCCTGGCGCGTCCCGGTTGCGCCAGCGGCGATGCCGGTGGTTGCCGTCGACGGCGAGCAGGGCGGCGAACGCGGCCGCGCCGAGCAGGAACGTCCACCACGGCAGCATGTCCTCGGCCAGGGCGGCCGGAACGGCGTATACGCACAGCAGGACCAGGCCGGTCGCGGCGGGCGCGGCGGCGGCCACGGCCAGCGTGTCGACCAGGACCGCGACCAGGCCGATCGCGATGGTGATCAGGCAGAGGATCGGCGGGGTGCCCTCGACCGGCGGCAGGCCGACGCGGATCTGCTCGGCCGCCGCGGCGAGGACGCCACCCAGCTCCCCGAACGCGTCCGGGCCGGGGAAGATCCGCAGGACGCCGCTGGTGGTGAACGCCCCGGTGATCAGCAGCAACAGCACCAGCAGCTGCGCCAGGCCGACGACGATGGTCGGCGCGCGCAGCGAGCGCAGGGCGAGCCCGGTCGAGGCGATCAGCACGACGGCGACCAGCAGGTAGCCGAACCACGCCCAGCCGGCGACGACGCCGGTGAGCGAGGTCGAGGCGAACAGCGTGGCGAGCCCGGCGGCGACCGGCGCGAGCACGCTGCTCGTCCAGACCGGTGGCGGGGCGGCCGGTCGCGGTCGGGGGGTGTGCGGCCGGGGTGGCGCGGTCGCGGTCACAGGCCGCCTCCGATCAGCGTGCCCCGGCGGGTGGCCGTCTGGCAGAGCTCGGCCCAGACCTGCGGCATGGGCGATCCGGGACCGGCGACGACGACGCCCCAGCCCGCGGCCCGCAGCAGCGCCACCGATTCCTCGGTGGCGGCGGCCCGGTTCTCGGGCCGGTTGACGCCGGACGACCAGCCGGGGGTGTCGAGCAGCACGGCGAGGCTCCGGATCCCGCGCGGGCGGTACCGGGACAGCTCGTGCACGGATTCGTTGCTGACGGTGCCGAGCACCGCGATGAGTTCCTGTCCCTCGGCCGGGTCGTGGCCGAGGGTGATGTCGCGCTGGTGCGCGGGCTGCAGCGCGGCGAGGACGTCGAGTACGACGTTGTCGTAGTGCTCGCCACCCTCGCCGGGGGTGTCGGCCAGGGTCTGGCCGTGTTCGGTGATCAGCCGGACCCGGTGCCCGGAACGGCGCAGGTGCAGGGACACCGAAGCGGCGAACGAGACGGCCCATTCGAGGCTCGCCGCGGGGCCGGTGCCGTGGTGCGCCGCCGCGCGGTGGTCCAGCAGCACCGTGGTGCCGCCGCGCCACGGCTTTTCCTCGACGCGGACCATGATCTCGTCGCGGCGGGCGGTCGAGCGCCAGTGGACCTTCCGCAGGTCGTCGCCCTGCCGGTACTGCCGGACGATCACGTCCGATTCCCCCTGTCCGGCGTGCAGGCGGATGCTGCCGTCGTCGCCGGCACCGATGCCGGCGCCGCTGGGCAGCCCCCACAGGCCGACCACCTTCGGCACGACGACCAGACGGGAGTGCCCGATCAGCTCACGTTCGAACTCGCACAGCCCGAACGGGTCGGTGATCGTCGCCCGCAACGGGCCGACCTGCTGGACCCCGCGCAGCACCGGCTGCAGCGGGTAGCGCAGCGCGACCCGGCGGTCGTGGGGAAGGCGTTCGACGACGAACCTCGGCCGCGAACCCAGCGCGTAGGGCACGCCGTCTTCGAGCAGCACCTCACCCGCCGGGAGCCTGCCGTCACGCCAGAGTTCGAGCTGGACCTCGCCCGGCGAACCGACCGCGACCCGTTCCGGGCGCAGCGAGCGGGCCGCGCCCAGCCGCAGCCGGGTCGCCGAGATGAAGAAGGCGACCAGCAGCGGCAGGGCGATGACGAACACCGCGACGCGCAGCAGATCCCGTTCGTTGAGCACGAACGAGCACACCGCCGCGGCCACCCCGGCGGCGAGGAGGCAGCGGCCGCGTGTGGTCAGGCCGGACAGAGCACGCAGCATGGCCCCGTATTCCTTTACTCAGCGGTGGTTCGAGCCCTGCGGGACCGGGACGCGGTGCAGGATCGCGCGGACCACGTCGGTGGCCGACCGGCGGGCGGCGTGCGCCTCGGTGGTGAGCACCATGCGGTGCGCCAGCACCGGGACCGCGACCGTGTGCAGGTCGTCCGGGACGACGAACTCACGGCCCGAGAGCGCGGCCTGCGCGCGGGCCGCGCGGACCAGCTGCAGGGTCGCCCGCGGCGAGGCGCCGAGACGGATCTCCGGCACCTGACGGGTCGCGGCCACCAGGTCGACGGCGTACCGGCGGATCTCCGGCGACATGTGCACCGACCGCACCGTCTCGATCAGCCGCTGCACCGACTGGCGGTCGGAGACGGGCTCGAGGTCGGCCAGCGGGTTGTGCCCGGCGTGCTCGTCGACCATGGCCAGTTCGGCCTGCTGGTCGGGGTAGCCGATGGACACCCGCGCGGTGAACCGGTCCCGCTGGGCCTCGGGCAGCGCGTAGGTGCCCTCCATCTCGATGGGGTTCTGGGTGGCGATCACCATGAACGGCTCTTCGAGATGGTAGGTCGAGGTGTCGACGGTGACCTGGTGCTCTTCCATGCATTCGAGCAGGGCCGACTGAGTCTTCGGCGAAGCACGGTTGATCTCGTCGCCCACCACGATGTTCGCGAACACCGGGCCGGGCCGGAACTCGAACTCGCCGCTCTGCCGGTTGTAGATGGACACCCCGGTGACGTCGCTGGGCAACAGGTCGGGGGTGAACTGGATCCGGCTGACGGTGCAGTCGATCGAGCGGGCCAGCGCCTTCGCCAGCGAGGTCTTGCCGACCCCGGGGACGTCTTCGACCAGGAGGTGGCCTTCGGCGAGCAGGGTCACGAGCGCGATCCGGATGACGTCGGGTTTGCCGACGAGCACCCGCTCCACGTTGGCGGCGATCCGCCGCGCCGTCTCGTGCAGTTCGTCCAGCGACGCTGGGGCTTCACGGCCGTTCTGCCGGCCGCTGACCGAGCCGGCGCCCGTGGGGTACGGGGCTTGCCCGGTTGCCTGCTCGCCCTGGTGTTCGCCGGGCGTCGCAGACTGGATTCTCGACGTCACTCGACCTCCTGATGCCGCGTGGCTGGATTTCCGCTGGGTCCTCTGCCGGACCGTTTCAGTCCCCCGGGCAGCGGTCAGCCTCCCACGAAGTGTGTCAAACTCGGGCGAACTCGTGGGGGGAACCCCGCCAACCCCAGTCGATGACTCTGTGCAACCGGAGACCTTACCTCGATCGGGTGAGGTGAGCGCGTTTTCAGGTGCTCCCGCTGACGCCTTGTTTTGTCGTATGCTCCGGTGCGAGGTCGCTCGACTACGGAGAGGCGTAATCGCATATGAGCGAGGTGAGCACCGCCAAGCCCCGGTTCGATCTGAGCGGGTTCGCGGTCGCGCCGGAGCTGGCCGCCGACGCCCACGCGAAGATCTCCGCCCTGCAAGACGTGGTCGGCCAGATGGTCCGCGAGGCCAAGGTGCTCGGCCGCACGGTTCCCCTCGGCGGGGGATACGCGGACGAGGTCGGCAGGTTCATGGCGCAGTACGGGATCGGCGCCGAGGGCTCCGCGGTCGAGGCGCTCACCGCCTTCGGCAAGGAACTCGAGGCGCTCAAGAACCGGATCGAAAAGGCCCTGGCGAAGTACACCCGACAGGATGAACAAGCGGCGGCGGACGTGGACTGTGTCGGCGGCTGACCCCATGAACCCCCGCCTCGCCGCGCTCGGCGTTCTCGTCCTGCTGGCCGTGTCCGCCTGCGGGCAAGGGGCCGCGGGTCAGGCGCCTGCTCCGTCCACCCAGGTGGTGGTGACCGGCGGTTCGTCCCGGGTCGTCGTCCCGCCTGCCGCGCTGGATCCGTGCGCGCTGCTCGGCCCGCAGGACCGGTCGACGGCGGGGCTGAACGTGCTCGGCGTCGCGAAGGAGATCAACGGCGCCCGCGCCTGCGACTGGACGGTGCCCGCGACCTTCGGCGTCACCATCACCGTGGACGAGCGCAACGGCCTGAAGGATCTCGAGGTCGCGCGCAAGACCGCCACCAAGACCAAGGTCGGCGGCCGCGACGCGCTCAAGGTCGCCGACAAGAAGGCCGCCGACGGGACCTGCGCGATCTTGCTCGGCATGGGGGAGAAGGCGAGCGTCCAGATCGACGTGAGCAACACGAACTTCACCGACACCCCGCTCGCCTGCGAGCGCGCGATGACGGTGGCGGGACTGGCCGAACCCAAACTGCCTTAGGAGAACTGCCGTGCCTGAAGGAGAGACGCCGGGGCGCGAGATCCCGGTCGCGGCCACGCGGTACGAGGCCTACAGCCACGAAGCGCTGGCCGCCGAGGTCGAAGCGGGCAACGATCCCGAAGCGGCCGGCGGGATCGGCGCCGCCTGGGACGCGCTCGCGCGGCGCATGCACGACGCGACGTCCGAACTGGCCGGGCTGGTCGGCAGCAGCGAAGAGAACTGGCGCGGCGAAGCGGGCGACGCGCTCCGCGGCGTGCTGGCCACCGCTTCCGGCTGGCTGACCTGGTCCGCGGACATCTCGTCCGCGCTCGGGAAGGCCGTCTCCGGGCAGGCCGAAGCGGCGGCGCGGGCCCGAGCCGACATGCCGCCGCCGGTGGACTACGACCCAGGCGCGATGATCCGCGGCGCCGCCGCCGGCGGGAACCTCGCGCTCCTCGCCGCGCTCGCCGACGAGATGGAGGCCAAGCACGCGGAGGCCGAGGAGGCGCGGCGCAAGGCCGTCGACGTCATGAACACCCGCGACGCCTCCCTGCGTTCGCTGACCCCGCAGGTCTCCTTCGGGAAGCCGCCCGAGCTGGGGCGGTCTTGATCCGCGTTTCCGCGTCGGCGTTCGACGTCCTCTGGTCCGACCTGGGACACGCGGCCCCGCCCTGGCCGCTGTCCGTCCGCAGCGTCGGCGTCACGGAAGCGGAACGCGCCGAGATCCGCGGCGCGGTCTACGAAAACCTCGCCGAACGGGGCCTTTACGACGGGGACCGGCTCGACGCCGCCCTGGAAGCGCGCCTGGATCTGCTCGCGCGCGCCGAGGTCTACGTCGAATGCGAGGCGCTGGCCGACATGACGGCTCAGGCGCCGTTCCGCGCGGTCGCGGCCGCGCGCGGACGGCACGGTGTGCTGGCCACACAGCCGGAACAGACCATCGCGCTGTCCGGGATCACCGACGGCGAGGTGTTCGCCGCGATCGTCGACGTCCTGCCGGAACTCCGGCCCGGCCCCGGCTACGGGGTCAGCCTCCCCGCGGCGCGCTTCGGCGACGACCTGGAGGACCCGGTGTTCGGCGAAGGCGGGCGATCGTCGGCTTCGGACAGCCAGCTGCGCGAGGTGCTCGCGATCCAGGCGCGGCCCGTCTACAGCGCGGGCCAGTTCACCGTGCGGACCCGCGGCCGAGACGGCCGGGCGCACCGGGCCGGCGGGCTGACCTGGTTCGACACCGACGTCGGCGCGTACTGCGCGGCGCGGACCGAGGGCCGCGGCGGGCAGGCGTGGGTGAACGTGTCCCCTGTGGACGGTCCCCGGCTGGCCGCGCGGCTGGCTTCGCTGCTGGACGAGGACCGCTAGGTTGTGACGAGCCGAAAGCCTGAGGGGGCCTTCGGGAACAGGGGGTTCGGAATGACCGTGCCATTCGGTGGCCACGTACGCGATCCGCAGGAGTGGATGCGCGACCAGGAGCGGCGCAGCGCCGCCCTACTCGCCAAGGCGGAACAGGCGAAAGCCGATCTGGAGAACAACGTCGTCACCCTGAGCAGCCCGGATCGGCTGGTCACCGTGACCGTCAACCCCGGAGGTGGCCTCACCTCGCTCTCACTGTCCCCGCAAGCGCAGGAACGGCCGCCCGCTCAGCTCGCATCGCTGATCATGAGCACCTACCGCAAGGCGACCACCAGGGCCGCGGACCGGACCCTGGAGATCATGGCCGGCCTGACCGGCGAAGACTCCGACGCGGTCGACTTCATCAAGAGCACCCTGCCGCCGCGCGAGGAGCAGCAGCCCGCGCCGGAACCGGACGACTCCGCGCGCTTCGGCGTGCCGTCCGAGCCACCTCCCGCTCCTCCCGCGAAGCCACGGCCGTCTCGTCCCGTTTCGGATGACGACGATGGTGAAGACTTCCAGCACGTCGACTGGACCGGCCGCTCGTGAGCGGGCCGGGATACGGCGTCTCGCCGGAACGGCTCAAGGCGCACGCGGACCAGGTCTCCGACCTCGCGGACCGCATCCGCGGCGCGGCCTCGGCGGCGAACCAGGTCGGGATGGGCGGCTTCCAGGGCTATGGCCTGTTGTGCGCGGTGCCCGTCGGCGGCGTCCTGCAGCTGGCCCAAGGCGACGCGGACGAGCTGATGACCAGCGCGGCGAACCTCGGGAGCGCGTTGTCGGAAGCGCTGCACAAGGCCGCCACGGACTACACGAAGATCGACGACGACGCGGCGCAGCTCAGCCGGGACCTGGGGAAGAAGCTGTGAGCGAAGACCTGATAGCGAAGAAGGAGGACAAGTCCGAGCCGTTCAAGGGCGGGGGTGTTTTCGACAGCGGCTCGAGTGTCGTCGGAGACATCTACAAAGGGACGAAGGGCGAAGACCTCGACGCGTTCGCGGTCGCGATGGACGGCGTCTCCTTCGGACTGGACGTACTGTCGATGGTCCTGAACCCACTCGGTGAGCTGGTGAAGGCCGGCGTCGGCTGGCTGATGGAGAATCTCGACTTCATCCGCGAACCGCTGGAGATCCTGACCGGTGATCCCGATCTGGTCCAGCAGGCGGCGCAGACCTGGAACAACATCGCCGCCGAACTCGAAGCCGTGGCAGGGGACTACGAAGGGGCACTGTCCACGACGTCCGGCTGGGATGGCGACGCGGCCATCGCCTACCGAAGGGTCGCGCTGCAATACACGCAGTCTTTGCGTGACGTCGCGGCCGAAGCGAAGGACTCGGCGCAATGGATCACCACCGGCGGCATGGTGGTGGCCACCGCGCGGGCGCTGATCTTCGACATCATCGCGACCTTCATCAGCGATGTGATTACCCGTGCGCTGCTCGCGCTCGCGTCGTCGTGGTTCACCTTGGGCGGCTCGGTGGCGGCCTTCACCGCGAGCATCTTCGCCGATGCCGTGAAGGTGATGGCGAAGATCCAGAAGAAGCTCGGCAAACTGCTCAGCGCGATCCAGAAGTTCGTGAAGCGGTTCGAAGGATCGAGTGAGCGTGCTCGCGAGGCGGCGCGGGCGCTGGGACGGAAGTCATCCGAACTGGGGCGGGAGGCGAACAAGGCGATCAAGGCGAGCGACAAGACGCTGGACGGCCTCCAAGGCGACAACCTCAAGTACCTTCGCGGCGCGAAAGACCGCATGGAGAACACGACCTTGGGCAAGATCGCCGACAACACCGGACTCAAGGCCGCCAAGGAGGCGGGAAAGGCGGCTGCCGCGGACTACAACCAGTACAGCGGCGGCTCTTCTGAACGCGGCCGGGTCACGCCGCCCAACAGCGGCCGGATCAGCGGCTCGCTCGACGACGATGGCTGATCGCTCGACGGCTAGCCGCCGGACTCGGTGGTGGCCTCCAGGCGTGATGGGCGCCGTCGGCGTGCTCCTCACCTTGTGGCTGATGTTCTCCCTGCAGTGGGTGGCCGGGTTCGAGCCGTGGGGCACGCTTACCCGGGCCGGTACCGCTCAGGTCGAGCGATGCGAGCGGAACGCGATCCACCTGTGGATGACGTACTCGTGCGAGGCGGAAGTCCGGTGGCACGACGTTCCCGAGGGTGGAGAACAGGTCTCCGCCACGGTGATCACCTCCGTTTCGGCGCTTTCGGGCAGCGTGCCGGTGGAGGAGTACAAGTACCGGAAGAAGAACAGCTCGCGAAGCGGGTCTTCAGTGGTCCCGGTCGACCGGCCGATGTGGCCGGTGGCCGACGGCTGGTGGATCCTTCTCGTCTTCGTCAGCGTGATCCCCGGCTGGGCCGCGGGGTTCTGGGTAGGTGGCCGTCTCGGCCGGCTCCTGCCCGAACCGAAGGAGAAACCCAAGGATTGGCGCGGTGTCCGCCGTCGGGCCACGTCGGGGATGAATGGACGCCGCCGCAAGCGTGGCCGCCGCTGACGTACGTTCTGCCGGTGCGCGGACGACGCGCGTGATTGGACGGACGACGCGCGTGAGCAGGCGGACGGCTCTCGCCGCACCCCCGGCCGCGCATGTCGTCCGGTCGGTCACGTGACATCGCCGGTGCTGAGCCTCGTGAGTGGTAAGGACGGTTAGAACCGTCCTTACCACTCACGAGGACGGGACCGCTGTCCTTTGTCGACACGGGTCGTGGGATGACCCGACGTCGTCACCCTCCACAATGTCCCCGGCCATCCCCACCGCGCCCCACCGGATTCCCCACTTTCACCCCCACTCCGCCCCACAGCAGGGTTCCGGCTGCCGATTTCCGGACGTCTCAGGCATGGATGAGGTTGCTTCGATACCCGCCCAGGGGGATCTTGGCCACCGTCCCCCACCGAGCCCCCACCTGGCCCCACTTGGCTGACCAGCGAAAACGTCTGACACGACGGAGTGGTCGCGGCTTTTGCCGCGTTGACTGTGGTGAAAAGTGGGGTACGGTGGTGCGCAGTGGGGCAGAAGGGAGCCCCGTGGCCGAGCTCGGTTGTTCGCAGCCGGGATCGGTAGGGAGGTGGAGCCGGTGTTCCTCGGCACCCACACCCCGAAACTGGACGACAAAGGGCGGCTCACGCTGCCCGCGAAGTTCCGCGACGCGCTCGCCGGTGGGCTGATGGTCACCAAGGGACAGGATCACTGTCTCTTCGTCTTTCCCCGGGCCGAGTTCGAGCAGATGGCGAGGAAGGTCGCCGACGCCCCGTTCACGAACGAGGCGGTCCGGGCCTACCAGCGTTATCTCTTCGCCGGGACGGACGAACAACGCCCGGACGGGCAAGGACGTATCGCGATCGCGTCCGAGCTCCGACGCTACGCCGGGCTGAACAAGGAGTGCGTGGTGATCGGGGCGATCACCAGGCTCGAGATCTGGGACGCCCAAGCTTGGCAGGGCTACCTGGACGAACACGAGGACAGCTACGCGAAGGCTCGAGAGGAAGTTCTGCCGGGCGTCTTCTAGACGTGGCCGAGGAAGCACCCACGCCGTCGGGGGGCGCGGGTTCACGCTTCGGACACTCCGGAAACCGTCCACACGGATGCCGTGAGGCCTCTGTCCGCTCAGTGGCCCTGGTACACCTTCCCCGGTACCAGGTCAGCAGGCGGGCGGACAGGGACCTGACGGCATCCGGCATCTTCCCCGGCACTACAGGAAAGGGGGGAAGACATGGCAGACGAACACGAGCACGTACCGGTGCTGCTGGACCGCATCGTCGAGCTGTTCGCGCCGGTCTTCTCCGACCGCGAGGCCGTGCTGGTCGACGCGACCGTCGGACTCGGCGGTCATTCCGACGCGCTGCTCACCGCGTTCCCCTTGCTGCGCCTGGTCGCCCTCGACCGCGACCCCAACGCGCTGGAACTCTCCGCGAAACGGCTCGCGCGCCACGGTGACCGGGTCGACTTCGTGCACGCCGTCTACGACGAGATGCCGTCCGCGCTGCAGGGTCTCGGACTGTCCAGAGTGGACGGGATCCTCTTCGACCTCGGGGTCTCCTCGATGCAGCTCGACCGTGCCGAGCGCGGTTTCGCCTACTCCAAGGATTCCCCGCTCGACATGCGGATGGATCCGACCACCGGGTTCACCGCGGCCGACGTGCTCAACACCTACGCCCCCGGCGAGCTGATCCGGATCCTGCGCGACTACGGCGAGGAACGGTTCGCCCAGCGGATCGTCAAAGCCGTTGTGGCGGAACGAGAGAAGGAACCCTTCACCCGCAGCGGGCGCCTGGTGGAACTGCTGTACGACGCGGTCCCCGCGGCGAGCAGGCGCACCGGCGGGCATCCGGCGAAGCGCACGTTCCAGGCGTTGCGGATCGAGGTCAACGGCGAGCTGGAGGTACTGCGGCGGGCGATGCCGCGGGCGCTGTCCTCGCTCGCCGTCGGCGGCCGCATCGTCGTGGAGTCCTATCAGTCCCTCGAAGACAGGCTGGTCAAGCAGGCCTTCGCGGAACTGGCGAAATCCCGGACGCCGGAAGGGCTTCCGGTAGAACTGCCGGGCCACGGCCCGGAACTGAAACTGCTCACCAGAGGGGCCGAGAAGGCCGGCGAGGCGGAGACCGAACTGAACACGCGGGCCGCCTCCGTGCGGCTGCGCGCCGCCGAACGGATCGGAGACCGAGCACGATGACCGCTCCCGCGAAGTCCCGCGGCCGCCGGACACCGGCGCCCGGACGGCGTGCCCGCGCGACCAGCACGGTCGAGCAGACGCCCGAAACCACCGAGACCACGAAGTCCACCCGTGCCTCCCGCGGCCGCACTTCGGCGGCCGAACGCGCCTACGCCCGCCGCGCCCAGCGCGCCGACCTGCTGCAGCGAGACCAGCAGCGCAACCGTCCCGACGCGGAAGGCGGTGCGGGCAAGGAAGAGCCGAAGAAGAAGCTCTCGCTGCGCTGGCCGCGTTCGCGGGCGTCGTTCGTGCTGATGATGATGGGCATGCTGGCCGTCGGCGTGGCGTGCACGCTGTGGCTGACCACGCAGGCCATCGCCGATTCGTACCGGCTCGAACAACTCCGCACGACCAACGCCGGGCTCGCCGAGGCGAAGGAACGGCTGCAGCGCGAGGTCGCGAAGGCCGAGTCGCCCGCATCGCTGGCGCCCAAGGCCAGGGAACTGGGCATGGTGCCCGGCGGCGACCCCGCGCATATCGTGGTCGGCCCGGACGGAAAGTCCACAGTGGTCGGTGAGCCGAAGAAGGCCGAAGCCGAAGCGCCCGCCGCCTCGGCCGAGTCGACGGCGCCGCCGCCCGCCGAGGGAACGCAGCAGGGCACGCCGTACGAAGGTGACCAGCCCGCGGTGCCGCAGGAGAACGCGGCCCCGGCGCAGGGAGGTCAGTGATGTCGCCCGGCCGCCCGGCACAGGCCAGGGTCCGGTCGGCGGGGAGCGCGCGGCGGACCTACGCCGCCGGGACCCGTCGTGCCACCGCCCGCCGGGGCAACGGGGGGAACCGGAGCCGGTTCACCGGCGTCCGGATCCTGCTGATCGTCGTGATGGTGCTCGCCGGCCTCAAACTGGTGCAGGTGCAGTGGTTCGAGGCCGGCGCGCTCTCCGAAGCGGCGGAGCGGCAGCGGACGTCGGTGATCGAAAGTCCCGCGCAGCGCGGGTCCATCCTGGACCGCAACGGCACGAAGATCGCGTTCAGCGTCGAGGTGCGCACGCTCGCCGTGAGCCTGAACTGGGTTCGCAAGACGATGGACGACTTCGCCGCGAAGAATCCCACCAAGGGCAAGAACTTCGAGTCCGAGGTGGCGGGCGCGGCGAAACTGATCGCGGCCAAGCTGCCCGGCGTGATCACCGAGAAGGAACTGCTGGACAAGTTCCACAAGCCGGACGGGTTCACCTACCTGGTCCACGACATCGAACCTTCGGTCGCCGAGGCGATCGTCAAGGAATACCCGTGGATCAGCGTCGAGAAGCGCTCGAAGCGGGAGTACCCCGGTGACTCGATCGGCGCGAACATCGTCGGCTACGCGAACTGGCGCACCGACGACAAGGACGTCTCCAAGCACAACCTGCACGGTGGCTACGGCCTCGAAGCCTCGCGGGACAACGACCTCGCCGGAACGCCGGGCCGCAAGATCGTCAACACCCGTAACGGCAACGACAACCTCGTCATCCCAGGCACCGAGCGGGACATCCAGAACGCCGTCCCCGGTTCGGACCTGCAGCTCACGATCGACACGGACCTGCAGTACGAACTGCAGCGGCAGCTGAGCGAGTACGTCGTCAAGTCGAAGGCCAAGGGCGGCCAGGCGGTGATCCTGGACTCCAAGACCGGTGAGGTCTACGCGCTGGCCAACGACAAGACCGTCAACCTCAACGACCCGGCTTCGCGCAGCGAGACGGAGAACCTGAACAACCGCGCGGTGACCACGCCGTTCGAACCCGGTTCGGTGAACAAGATCGTCACCGCCGCCGGCGCGATCGACGCGGGGATCACCACGCCGGAGGCGTCCCTGCCGGTGCCGGGCTCGCTGCAGGTGGCGGACAAGATCGTCAAGGACGCCTGGCATCACGGCACGCAGCAGTTCACCACCACCGGCATCTTCGCGAAGTCGTCGAACGTCGGCACGCTGTTGCTGGCGCAGAAACTCGGCGAGGACCGGTACGCGGACCTGCTGAAGAAGTTCGGGCTCGGCCAGCGCACGGGTCTCGGCCTCCCCGGCGAGAGCCCCGGTGTCGTCCCGCCGCGCAACCAGTGGTCGGCCACGACCTTCGGGAACCTGCCGATCGGGCAGGGGCTTTCGATGACCGTCGTGCAGATGGCCGGGATGTACCAGGCCATCGCGAACGACGGGCTGCGCGTGGAACCCCGGGTGGTCAAGGCGAAGGTCAATCCGGACGGGACCGTCGTCCCCGAGCCGGCGCCGAAGACCGTCCAGGTCATCAGCCCGCAGGCGGCGAAGACCGTGCGCGACATGATGCGCGCCGTCACGCAGAAGGGCCGCGGGCAGCAGAGCGGCACCGGGCCGAAGGCGGCGCTGGAGGGCTACCAGATCTCGGGGAAGACGGGCACCGGCCAGCAGGTCGACCCGCAGACGAAGACGTACAGCAACCACCTGTACAACATCACCTTCGCCGGGATCCTGCCCGCCGACAACCCGCGCTTCGTGATCGGCATCCGGCTCGACGCCCCGGACGCCACCCTGCAGCAAGGGCTCTCGGCCGCGCCGCTGTTCCACTCGGTCGCCGCGTACCTGGCGCAGCGGTTCCAGATCCCGCTTTCGGACGGCCCGTCGCCCCAGGTTCCGCTGGTGCTCTCCTGACGTAACTCGCGTGATCGAAGGCGTAACTCGCGTGCTTGAAGGCGTAACTCGCGAAATACGCCTCCAGACACGCGAGTTACGGCTTCAAGCACGCGAGTTACGGCCCCGGACACGCGAGTTACGGCTTCGGTCACCGCGGCTGAGCGGCCCGGCACCCACGTTGCGAAAGCCACTTTCGCAACCTTGAACGTTGCGAAAGTGGCTTTCGCAACCTCCGTGACCGACGCCGGAGCGACCGATCGTGATCGTCGCTGTGCGTGAACGGGTCTCCGCACTGAGCATCGTGCGGGAACGCGGGCCCCCGCCCGCGCCCGAAGTCCTCAAGCGACAGTCGGAAGCCCTTGCGTGCCAAGGAGAGCCCGCGAAACCCAATACCACGAGCATGATCGCCGCGCTCACACCCCGCACCGCTTCAGTCACCCGAATGCCGCGCCGGTAACCTCCTTTGCTGTGTCGGTGCCTACTTCAGATCCCCGCAGCGGTCCCGCCGTCGAAAGCGGGTCCGGCGCGTCGGCTGCCCAGGTCCCGGACAGCCCGGTCAAGGCCGTCGCCGCACCCCCTCGCCCGGCCAGGATCGAGCCGATGCCGCTGGGCACGCTGCTCGCCAGGGCGGGCGCGCGGCTCGTGGTGGGCGGCGACGACTACCCGGCCGCGGCCGAGCTGACGGTCACGGGCAGCACGCTGCGCGCGCAGCACGTCCTCCCCGGCGACCTCTTCGCCGCGCTTCCCGGCGCCCGCGCCCACGGCGCGGACTTCAGCGATCAGGCCATCGCGGCCGGCGCGGCCGCCGTGCTCACCGACGAGGCCGGCGCCGAGCGCCCCGTGCTCCGCGACGCCGGCGTGCCGATCCTGGTGCACCCGGACCCGCGGGCCGCCCTCGGCGAGATCGCCGCCTGGATCTACGGCGAGCCGTCGCTGGAGCTGTCCGTCCTCGGTATCACCGGGACGTCGGGCAAGACCACGACGTCGTACCTGGTCGACGCCGGGCTCAAGGCGGCCGGGCTCACCACCGGGCTGATCGGCACGGTGGAGACCCGGATCGCGGGGGAGCGGCTGGCCAGCGGCTTCACCACCCCCGAGGCGCCGGATCTGCAGGCCCTCCTCGCGGTGATGGTCGAGCGCGGCGTCACGCACGTCCCGATGGAGGTCTCCAGCCACGCGCTGTCGCTGGGCCGGGTCAACGGCACGCGCTTCGCGGTCGGCGCCTTCACCAACCTCTCGCAAGACCACCTGGACTTCCACAAGGACATGGAGGAGTACTTCGCCGCCAAGTCGCTGCTGTTCGACGGCCGGTCCACCGCCGAGGTGGTCGTCGTCGACAGCGCCTGGGGCCAGGCACTCCTCACCCCGCACACGGTCACCGTGTCCACCGAGCCGGGCACGGACGCGCTGTGGCGCGCCACCGACCTGACCCCCACCCCGGCGGGGGAGCAGACCTTCACCCTCCACGGACCCGAAGGCCTCACCGCCGCGGCGAAGATCCCGCTGCCGGGCGAGTTCAACGTGGCGAACGCCGTGCTCGCGGCCGCGATCCTGAACACCGCCGGTGTCCCGCTCGACGCCATCGTCGCCGGGCTCGCCGCGGTCGAGGTGCCGGGCCGGATGGAGCGGGTCTACCTCGGCCAGCCGTTCACCGCCGTCGTCGACTACGCGCACAAGCCCGCCGCCGTCGCGCAGGGGCTCGACGCGCTGCGTGCCCGCACCGAGGGCCGGATCATCACCGTCCTCGGCTGCGGCGGGGACCGCGACACCGCCAAACGCCCGGTGATGGGCGAGGCGGCGGTCCGGCGCAGCGAGGTCCTGATCGTGACCGACGACAACCCGCGTTCGGAGGACCCGGCCGCGATCCGGGCGGCGATGCTGGCCGGTGCCCGCAACGCCGGACCGGCCCTCGGCGGCGAGATCGTCGAGATCGCCGACCGCCGGGAAGCCATCATCCACGCGGTCGAGCTGGCCCGGCCCGGCGACATCGTGTTCATCGCGGGCAAGGGTCACGAGACCGGCCAGGAGGTCCAGGGTGTCGTGCACCCGTTCTCCGACCGGGAAGAGCTGGCCTCCGCCATCCGCAGACGTCTGGAGTCAGAGTGATCGTGCTCAGCCTGGCCGAGATCGCCGCCATCGTCGGCGGCAGGCTGCATCGGACCGACGGGACCGCCCAGGTCACCGGAAGCGTCGAATTCGACACCCGTGAGGTCACTCCCGGCGGTCTGTTCATCGCGTTGCCCGGGGCGAAGGTCGACGGTCACGACTTCGCCGCGCGGGCCGTCGAGGCGGGCGCCGTCGCGGTGCTCGCCGCCCGCGAGGTCGACGCCCCGGCCGTGATCGTCCCGCCGCTGGAGGCCGGCGAGGGGCACGAGCGGGCCTTCGCCCTGGTCTCGGACAAGGACGGGGCGGGTGCCGCGGTGCTGGCCGCGCTCGCCAAGATCGCCCGGCACGTGATCCAGAAGCTCGCGGGCGACCACCTGACCGTCGTCGGGGTCACCGGTTCTGCGGGCAAGACCTCGACCAAGGACATCATCGCCCAGCTGCTGGAGCCGCTCGGCCCGACGGTGGCGCCGCCGGGATCGTTCAACAACGAACTGGGCCACCCCTGGACGGCGCTGCGGGCCGACGACTCGACCCGGCAGCTCGTGCTGGAGCTCTCCGCCCGCGGGCCCGGCCACATCGCCGAACTGGCGGCCATCGCGCCGCCGCGGATCGGGGTCGTGCTCAACGTCGGCACCGCCCACGTCGGCGAGTTCGGCTCCCGCGAGGGCATCGCCAAGGGCAAGGGCGAACTCGTCGAGGCGCTGCCGAGCGCGGAGGACGGCGGTGTCGCGGTCCTGAACCTCGACGACCCGTACGTCGCGGCCATGGCGAGCCGGACGAAGGCCCGCGTGGTGTTCGTCGGCGAGAGCGAGTCCGCGCAGGTCCGCGCGGCCGACATCACCCTCGACGGCGAAGCGCGCGCGTCGTTCCGGCTGGTCACCCCGAGCGGCGAAGCGCCGGTCAAGCTGCCGCTCTACGGCGAGCACCACGTCGCGAACGCGCTCAGCGCGGCCGCCGTGGCGCTGGAGATGGGCTCGACGGTCGAGGAGGTCGCGGCCCGCCTGTCGAGCCTCGAACGGCGCTCCGAACGCCGCATGGAGGTCACCACCCGCGCCGACGGCGTCACGGTCCTCAACGACTCCTTCAACGCCAGCCCAGAGTCGATGCGCGCCGCCCTCAAGGCGCTCGCGTCGATGAGCGCGAACCGCCGCTCCTGGGCCGTCCTCGGCGTGATGGGCGACCTCGGCGAGAACTCGGTCGAGGCGCACGACGGCATCGGCAGGCTCGTCGTCCGGCTCAACATCGACAAGCTCGTCGTCATCGGCCAGGCGGCCGCGGCGACCCATCAGGGCGCGCAGCAGGAGGGTTCCTGGGGCGAGGAGTCGGTACTGGTACCCGACGTCGAGGCCGCCATCGCCCTGCTGCATGATCAGCTCCGCGCGGGAGACGTGGTGCTGGTGAAGGCGTCCAAGGCCGCCGCCCTGTGGCGAGTCGCCGACGCCGTGCTCGCCGCTCCCGTGACCGACGCTGAATCCCCTGTAGTAGCCCCTTCCCCCTCTCAAGAACGCTCGAACGGTGGTGACGCGTGATCAGCATCCTGATCGCGGCCGCGGCGGGCCTGCTGGTCTCCATCCTCCTCACTCCTTATCTGATCCGGGTGTTCTCCCGGCAGGGCTTCGGCCAGGAGATCCGGGAGGAAGGACCGCAGGGACACAAATCCAAACGCGGTACCCCGACGATGGGTGGTGTCGCGATCATCGTCGCGATGGTCGTCGGGTATTTCGTGGCGCATCTGATCAGCGCGCTCAGCGGCGGCAACGGCACCGGCGGCCCGTCCGCCTCGGGGCTGCTGGTCCTCCTGCTGGCCGTCGGCCTCGGCCTCGTCGGCTTCCTCGACGACTTCATCAAGATCCGCAAGCAGCGCAACCTCGGCCTGAACAAGACCGCGAAACTGGTCGGCCAGCTCGTGGTCACGATCGCCTTCGCGATCCTGGCGCTGCAGTTCGCCGACGAACGCGGGCTCACCCCGGCGTCGGAGAGCCTGTCCTACGTGCGGGACCTCGCGCTGATCACCTTCCCGTCGGTGTTCTTCGTGATCTTCTGCTACATCGTGATCTCCGGCTGGTCGAACGCGGTGAACTTCACCGACGGCCTCGACGGTCTCGCCGGCGGCACCGCGGCGATGGTGCTGGCGACCTACGTCGTCATCGCCTTCTGGCAGACCCGCCTCTCGTGCGCGGTCACCCCGCAGGCCGCCTGCTACGACGTCCGTGACCCGCTGGACCTGGCCGTGGTGGCCGCCGCGGCGACGGGAGCCTGTGTCGGCTTCCTGTGGTGGAACGCGGCACCGGCGAAGATCTTCATGGGGGACACCGGTTCGCTGGCCCTCGGTGGCCTCGTCGCCGGTCTGTCGATGACCACCCGCACCGAACTGCTCGCCATCGTCATCGGTGGTCTGTTCATGGTCGAGATGATCTCGGTGGTCGCGCAGATCGCGGTGTTCCGCACGACCCGGCGCCGGCTCTTCCGGATGGCGCCGTTCCATCACCACTTCGAGCTCGCGGGCTGGGCCGAAACCACCGTCATCATCCGGTTCTGGCTGCTTTCGGCCATCTGCTGCATGTTCGGTCTCGGCCTGTTCTACAGCGAGCAGCTCGGTCTCGGGGGTTAGCAAGTGGAACTGGCCGGGCGTCACGTCCTCGTCGCCGGAGCCGGGGTCACCGGCAAGTCCATCGTCCCCGTCCTGGCGGATCTGGGCGCGCGGATCACCGTCACCGACGGCAACGCCGAGCGGCTGGCGGAACTCGAAGGGCTCGGCGCCGACCTGGTGCCGGGCCTGACGGAGCCGCCCGAAGGTGTCGAGCTGGTCGTGACCAGCCCCGGCTGGAAACCGACGTCGCCGTTGCTGGTGGCGGCGGCCGAGGCGGGGATCGAGGTGATCGGCGACGTCGAGCTGGCATGGCGCGTCGGGCAGCTGCGCGACAAGCCGCCGGTGTGGCTCGCGATCACCGGCACCAACGGCAAGACCACCACGGTCGGGATGCTGGAGTCGATCCTGCGCACCGCCGGTGTCGACGCCGTGGCCTGCGGGAACGTCGGTTTCGCGGTGCTCGACGCGGTGCGGGCCGGGCACGAGGTGCTCGCCGTGGAGCTGTCGAGCTTCCAGCTGCATTGGTCGTCGACGCTGGCGCCGCTCGCCTCGGTGGTGCTGAACCTCGCCGAGGACCACCTCGACTGGCACGGCTCGATGGAGGAGTACGCGGCCGCGAAGGGGCGGGTCCACACCCACTCCCGGAACGTCGTGCGCAACCTCCACGAGGAGTGGTCCGTCCGGCTCGCCGACGAGCACGCGCCCGCGGACGCCCGCCGTATCGCCTTCGGCATGGACACCCCGCGCCCCGGCGAACTCGGGATCGTGGAAGACCTGCTGGTCGACCGTGCTTTCGTGGCCGATCCGGCGACCAGCGCCGACGAACTCGGCACGCTGGCCGACGTGCGGCCCGCCGGCCCGCACAACGTCTCCAACGCGCTCGCCGCGGCCGCGCTGGCCCGCGCGTACGGCGTCACCGGCGAGGACGTCGCCAAGGGCCTGCGCGAGTACCGGCCCGCCCCGCACCGGGCCGAGGAGATCGGCGAGATCGACGGCGTCCGGTACATCAACGACTCCAAGGCGACCAACCCGCACGCGGCGAGCGGTTCGCTGCGCGCCCATCTGAACGTCGTCTGGATCGCCGGTGGCCAGCTCAAGGGCGCTTCCGTGGACGAACTCGTCGGTTCGATCGCCGGGCGGCTGCGCGGAGTCGTGCTCTTCGGCGTCGATTCACCCGTGATCGCCGCCGCTGTCGCGCGACACGCGCCGGATGTCCCGGTGAACAGCCTCCCTTCGGGTGACGATGACACCATGACTGCGGCGGTGAAGGCGGCCCGAGCCCTGGCGCGCCCTGGAGATGTGGTGCTGCTGGCCCCCGCCGCGGCGTCGTTGGACATGTACTCGAGCTATGGCGCACGCGGCGACGCGTTCGCGAGCGCGGTCCGTGTCCTGCGCGACGGTGCGGGGGAGACCAGTGACGGCGGTTGAGGAGAGAAAGCGCGACGCCCCGCCCCGCAAGCGCCGTGAGCGCAAGGAAAGCCCGTTCGTCGCCTTCCGTACCGCGCTGACGGCCTGGCTTTCGCGGCCGCTCGCCTCGTTCCACCTGGTCCTGGCGCTCACCGGCGTGCTGACCGTGATCGGCATCGTGATGGTGCTGTCCGCGTCTTCGGTCGCTTCGTACAACCCCAAGACCGGCACCGGCGTGTACGCCCAGTTCAGCAAGCACCTCATGTTCGTCGCGATCGGCGCGGTGGTGTTCTGGGTCGGGCTGCGGGTCCCGCTGGAACGCGTCCGGAGGCTGTCGGCGACGGCGACGGTGGTCTGCCTCGGGCTGCTCGTGCTGGTGCTGACCCCGCTCGGCTCCGAGGTCAACGGCTCGCAGGGCTGGTTCCGGCTCGGCGGATTCGCCTTCCAGCCGGTCGAGGCGGCCAAGGTCGCGCTGGCCTTCTGGGGCGCGCACATCCTGGTGATCAAGTACAACATCATCAACCAGTGGCGCCATCTGCTCGTCCCGGTCGTGCCGATCGCACTGCTGATGTTCGCGCTGGTCATGATGCAGCCCGACCTCGGCGGCACGATCACCCTCGCGGTGGTGCTGATGGCCCTGCTGTGGTTCGCGGGCGCGCCGAAACGGCTGTTCGGCGTCATCCTCGCCGGTGGCCTGGCCGGGGTCCTGGTGCTGGCGATCATCGCGCCGTACCGGCTCGCGCGGGTCATGTCGTTCGTCTCCGGCGACCCCGACACCAGCGCGGACGGCTTCCAGGCCAACCAGGCGAAACTCGCGCTCGCCGACGGCGGGATGTTCGGCAAGGGCCTCGGCCAGGGCCAGTCCAACTGGGGCTACCTGCCGAACGTGCAGAACGACTTCATCTTCGCCCTGATCGGCGAGGAACTCGGCTTCATCGGCTGCGTGGTGGTGCTCGGGCTGTTCGCCGGGGTCGCCGTCGTCGGCCTGCGGATCGCCACCCGCAACCTCGACCCGTGGATCCGTATCGTGTCCGGCACGCTGACCGTCTTCCTGGTCGCGCAGGCGGGGATCAACATCGGCTACGTGGTCGGCCTGCTGCCGGTCACCGGGGTCACGCTGCCGTTGATCTCCTACGGCGGGACGTCGCTGGTGATCACCATGCTCATCATGGGGATCCTCGCCAACGCGGCCCGGCACGAACCGGAGGCGGTGGCCGCACTGCGTTCGCAGGGGCCGGGTAAATTCGGACGCCTGCTGAGGCTTCCCGCGCCCGAGCCGTACCGCCCGCCCGCCAAGCGGAAGGGCACCGCGGCCAGGGGAGGCGCCGCCAAGGCGGCGAGGCCCGCGCCGAGGACGGCGAGGCCTTCGCCCGCTCAGGAGCGCCGCCGTTCGGTACGGGAACCCGGCAGGAGGACGGCCGCGCGAACGGCGGCGAACCGCGGTACCGCGAAACGGGGTACCGCAAACCGGAGAGGTCATAGGTGAACAACCCCGTCAGAGGTGGCGCCGCAGGCGAGGTCGCCGGCAAGGCACCGGTGGTCGTGGTCGCCGGCGGTGGTACCGCAGGGCATATCGAACCGGCGCTCGCCCTCGCCGACGCGGTGATGCGCCTGCGTCCCGACGCGAAGGTGATCGCGCTCGGGACCGAGCGCGGGCTGGAGAACAAGCTCGTCCCGGCGCGCGGCTACCCGCTGGAGCTGATCCCGCCGGTGCCGATGCCCCGCAAGCCGACACCCGAACTGCTGAAGATGCCGCTGAAGGTCCGCGACGCGGTCAAGCGCACCCGTGAGGTCCTGGACCGGGTCGGCGCGGACGTCGTCGTCGGCTTCGGCGGGTACGTCGCGCTCCCGGCGTACCTCGCCGCGCGCGGCCGCACGCCGATCGTGGTGCACGAGGCCAACGAGAAGCCGGGTCTGGCGAACAAGGTCGGCGCGCGGTTCGCCGTCCGCGTCGCCGTCGCGGTCCCGGGGACGCCGCTGGCGAAGGCCGAGGTCATCGGCATTCCGCTGCGCCGCTCCATCACCTCGCTCGACAGGGCCGGGCTGCGCGCCGAAGCCCGTGAGCACTTCGGGCTCGACCCCGACGCCCCGACGCTGCTGGTCTTCGGCGGTTCGCAGGGCGCGGTGTCGATCAACAATGCCGTTTCGGGCGCCGCCAAGGAGTTCGCGGACGCCGGTGTCGGTGTCCTGCACGCCCACGGGCCGAAGAACACACTGGTCGTCCAGGAGTTCCCCGGGCGGCCCGCGTATGTCCCGGTGCCGTACCTGGAGCGCATGGACCTGGCCTACGCCGCCGCCGACGCGGTGCTGTGCCGCTCCGGCGCGATGACCGTCGCCGAGGTGTCCGCCGTCGGCCTGCCCGCCGTGTTCGTCCCGTTGCCCTACGGCAACGGCGAACAGGCGGTCAACGCCCGTCCCGCGGTCGACGCCGGTGCCGGGCTGATGGTCGACGACGCCGACCTCACCCCCGCCAAGGTCGCGGAGCTGGTGATCCCGCTGGTTTCCGACGCCGACAGGGTCGCGAAGATGAGTGCGGCCGCGGTCGGCCTCGGCCACCGCGAGGCCGACGAGACCCTTGCCAAGATCGTGCTGGAGGCCGCAGGTGCCTGACAACGGATCGGGGGCGCGGCCGCGGCCGGACTGGGCTATCGCGCGGACCGACGAGACCCTTGCCAAGATCGTGCTGGAGGCCGCAGGTGCCTGACCAACTCCCCGACACGCTGACGCGTGCCCATCTGATCGGGATCGGCGGCGCCGGGATGAGCGGTATCGCCCGGATCCTGCTGGCCCGCGGGGCCCAGGTGTCCGGATCCGACGCCAAGGAGTCGCGCGCGTTCCTTTCGCTGCGGGCCCAGGGCGCCGAGATCGCCGTCGGCCAGCGCGCCGAGAACCTCGACGCGTTCCCCGAAGGCCCGTCCTCGGTGATCGTGTCGACCGCGATCAAGGACGACAACCCGGAACTGGTGGCCGCGCGGGAACGCGGGATCACCGTGCTGCACCGCGCCGAGGCGCTGGCCGGGCTGATGGAGGGGCACCGCGTCGCCTGCATCGCAGGGACGCACGGCAAGACGTCGACGACGTCGATGCTGACCGTCGCGCTGCAGCAGTGCCGTCTCGACCCGTCGTTCGCCATCGGCGGCGACCTCAACGAGTCGGGCGCCAACGCGCACCACGGCGAAGGCGGGATCTTCGTCGCCGAGGCCGACGAGAGCGACGGGTCGTTCCTGGCCTACTCGCCGTCGGTCGCCGTGGTGACCAACGTCGAGCCGGACCACCTGGACCACCACGGCACGGCCGAGGCGTACGTCTCGGTGTTCAGCGACTTCCTCGGCCGGATCGTGCCGGGCGGGCTGCTGATCGTCTGCGGTGACGACGAGGGCGCCTCGGAGCTGGGCGCGCGGGCGTCCGAGCAGGGCATCCGTGTCCGCCGCTACGGGCGTTCCGTCACCGGCGCCGACGACGCCAAGATCCTGGACTTCGCGCCAGCCCCGGACGGCGGCGTCGTCCGGATCTCGTTGCGGGGCGAGGAAATCGTCCTGCGGGTCGCGGTGCCGGGCGAGCATATGGCGCTGAACGCGATCGCCGCGCTGCTGGCCGGGATCGAGCTCGGCGCGCCGGTCGAGGGGCTGGCCGAAGGGCTCGCCGCGTTCGGCGGCGTCCGGCGGCGGTTCGAGTTCAAGGGCCGCTCGGGCGACGTCCGCGTGTACGACGACTACGCGCACCACCCGACCGAGGTCGACGCGCAGCTGCGCGCGGTGCGGACCGCCGCGGGCCCGGGGCGGGTCATCGTGGTCTTCCAGCCGCATCTGTACTCGCGCACGAAGACGTTCTCGAAGGAGTTCGCGGCCGCGCTGTCGCTGGCAGACGAGGTCGTCGTGCTGGACGTCTTCGGGGCGCGCGAGAAGCCGGAGCCCGGCGTGAGCGGCGCGCTCATCGCCGACCAGATCTCCGGCGTCCCGGTGCACTACCAGCCCGCGTTCGACGTCGCGGCGAAGCTCGCGGCGGATCTGGTCAAACCCGGTGACCTGCTGGTGACCATGGGCGCCGGCGACGTCACGCAGCTCGGCCCGGAGATCCTGGCCGAACTGGACCGGCGGGCAGGGTAGCCATGCCGCAGACCGGGGAACGCCGCCGCCCGGCCGAACCCGGTCGGCGTCCGCGCACGGACCGCGCTGAGCGGACTCAGCGCTTGAAGGAACGGCGCGGCAGGCGGTCGGTGTACGACCGCCGCCGCACCGCCCGGCCCGCGCGGCACAAGGAGATGCGGCGCCGCTGGGTCGCGCTGCTGTCGGTGCTGACCGTCGTCGCCCTCGTGTACCTGCTGTGGTTCAGCTCGATGCTGGGCGTGCAGCAGGTCGATGTCGTCGGGGCGAGTTCGGTGCCCGCGGACCAGGTCCGCGCCGCGGCGGCGGTACCGGACCAGAAGCCGATGCTGCGCCTGGACACCGACGAGATCCGCGACCGGGTGGCGCAGATGCCCGGGATCGCGACCGTCGACGTCTCGCGGTCCTGGCCGAGCACCCTCGAGATCACGGTGACCGAACGGACCGCGATCGCGTTCTTCGACAGCGGGCCCGGCGGCGACGGCGTGCACCTCGTCGACGGCGGGGGAGTGGTGTTCAAGACCGTCAAGGAGCGGCCCGCCGGGCTACCCGAGCTGAAGCTGCCGTCGGTGTCGGCCGACGACCCGGTGACCCGCGCGGTCACCGGCGTCCTCGGGGTGATCCCGCAGCAGCTGCTCAAGCAGGTGACCACCGCGACGGCGAAGACCCCCGGAAGTGTCGAGTTCGCGCTGGCCGACGGGAAGACCGTGCGGTGGGGGACCTCGGCCGACACCGAACGCAAGGCGAAGGTCCTGGCCGCGCTGCTCACCCGCGAGGGCAAGGTCTTCGACGTCTCGGCCCCCGACCTGCCGACCGTCTCCTGACGCGTTTCGTCCTCTGGATGCGGTAGTTGGTGATACGAACTACCGCATCCAGAGGACGAAATGCGGCGGCGTCAGCGGGTGACGAGGGCTTCGATGCCGTCCAGCAGACGTTCCAGGCCGAACGCGAAGGTCTCGTCGGCGGCTTCGCAGGTGTCCGCGTCGTAGCCGCCGCTTTCCCAGATCCGCGTCATCGCCGGATGGCGTTCCACGTCGAAGTACTTTTCCCAGAACACCGACCGCTGCCCCCACCAGGCGTCGGTCGACTGCCCGGTCTCCTGTTCGACCTGCGCGGTCTCGGCGAACAGCGTCGCGTTGGCCTGCACGTAGATCTCGATGCTGTTCGCGGCCGCGGCCGCCTGGCGCGGCTCCAGCCCGATGTCCGACACCGCCGCGATCACGTACTCCTGGCCCGCCATCAGCCCGGGGCCGAGCACCGGCCGCACCATCGACGTCGAGCGCAGCCACGGATGCGCCCGGAAGACGGCCAGGGTTCGGTCGGCGTAGAGCCGCACCTGCTCGCGCCAGCCGTCCGGCCGCGGATCGCCGGGGCCGGGGAGGTTTCGTTCGGCGAGCACGGAGTCGACCATGAGGTCGAGCAGTTCCGTCTTGCCGGGGACGTAGGTGTAGAGCGTCATCGTGCCGGCGCCGAGCTTCTTGGCGATCTGGCTCATCGACACGGTCGCCTCGCCCGCGCTGTCGGCGAGCGCGACGGCGGTGGCGATCACCTGGTCGAGGGTCAGTTTCGGCTTCCGCCCCCTGGTCGGCTGCCGGGCTTCGCCGCGGTCACGCCACAACAGTTCGAGGCTGCGCTCGAAGTCCATCCACACTCCACTCGGCCGTGAAGCTGGATTCTACATTCTCGTATGCGGTACGGTTAAGTTTATCCCGTAGGGCGTACGAAAAGGAGTGGGGAATCGTGACGATCCTGGTGACCGGTGCGACCGGAAGCGTCGGCAGGCTGCTCGTCGACGAACTGGTGGAGGCCGGGGCGCCGGTGCGGGCGCTGACCGTCAACCCGGCGAAGGCGGCCTTGCCCGCGCAGGTGGAGGTCGCCAAGGGGTACCTGGGCAAGCCGGAGACCCTGCCGGAAGCCTTGAAAGGCATCGAAACCGTGTACCTGGCGCCGCTCGCGGCCAAGGTGGACGACTTCGTGAAGCTCGCGAAGGAGGCCGGAGTGCGCCGGGTGGTGGCGCTGTCCGGCAGCAACGCCGACGACCCGGCGGAGAACTCGAGCGGTGTGGACTACGCGATCATCGAGAAGGCCGTCCGTGAGGCGGGCTTCGACTGGACGTTCCTGCGGCCGGGCGCGTTCATGAACAACACTCTCGGCTGGGCCGAGACGATCAAGGCCGAGCGCGTGGTCCGCGAGGCCTACCCCGAGGCGCGGATGACGCCGATCGACCTCGCGGACATCGCCGCCGTCGCGGCGCACGTCATCCTGACCGACGGGCACGTCGGCAAGAAGCACACGCTGAGCGGACCGACGGCGATCAGCCAGCGCGAACAGGTCGCCGCCATCTCGGCCGCGCTCGGTGAGGAGGTGGTCTTCGAGGAGTTGACCCGGGAGAAGGCGAACAAGCAGTGGGCCGCCGCCGGGATCCCGGCGGAGATCGCCGAGTGGCTCCTCGACGGCTTCGCGTACTTCACCGAAAACCCCGACACGCCGACAGGCGTCGTGCAGGAACTCACCGGGCGGCCCGGCGTCACCTATGCGGAGTGGGCGGTGGCGAACGTCGACGCGTTCCGCTGAACTCGTAACTCACGTGATTGAAGCCGTAACTCACGTGCTTGAAGGCGTAACTCGTGAGTTACGGCTTCAATCACGCGAGATACGGCCAGGATCACGCGAGATACGAGTTGCGGACCCTCAGCGGGCCCGGCGCGGGAGCCGGGTGGGCAGCGGAGCGCCGCGCCGCGGCTGAGCGGCTGCCTCGGCGGGTGGCGAAGGCGCGCGCTTCGGCTGGGGCAAGGGCGGTTGGGGCAGGGGCGGCGGCCCCTGCGATTCGCGGGGCCACGCCGGGGTGATCATCGCCTGGGCCCCGACCCGGCGGACCGGCAGCCCGTGCGCCTCCCGCGCGGGCAGGCCGGGCCAGATCTCGCCGGCCTCCTTGGCGGCGTCACGGATCGCGGTGCCGTCGAGCGCGGTGCGCGTCTCCTCGATGTCGCGGTCGAGCCACTGGACGATGAGCTCCAGCGGCCCGTCGGGCGGCAGCGGCCACAGGAAGATCTCGTGGTCGACGTGGAACGCCGTACCGCCCAGCCCCTGCGCGCGCAGCACCGGCTGATCCGGTTTGGTGGCCGACGGCACGGAGATGGTCTCCGAACTGGCGCGCCTCCCGTCGGGGAAGAGCACTCCGACCAGCAGCGCGTTGTAGTCCGGGACGCGGCGATGGTCGATCAGGCCTTCGCCGGGTTCGTCCAGCAGCAGGTCACGCGAGTACACCGACAGCTGGAACGACACGGACTCGGGCCACACCTCGATACCGCGCAGCGCCACGATGGTCCGCTCGGCGCGCCCCAGCGGCATCGACCAGGGCAGGATCGCCGGGACGATGTACTCGTGCGGCGTCTCCACCCAGGGGCGGCCGTTGTAGCCGAACAGCTCCTGTTCCGGCACCGGGAACAGGGGGCGGTTGCGCGGAGCGTCGGTGAAGAAGCTCATCGTGGACCGGGCGCGGCAGAACGCGGGGTGAACCTGTCCGACCTGCCGCTCACGCCGTCAACGACCACCATGCGCTTCACGGTATCCGATGACCACGCCGGTACTGAACGGTTTCACCGCACCTTTCGCGTCACCCGAAGCCCTTGAGCTTCACTTTCGTGCCCTTCGGCACCTTCGTGCCCGGCTTCGGATCCTGCTCCAGGACGAAGTCGAAACCACCGTTTCCGCCGCCGTTCCCGTTGCCGTTTCCGCGACCCTGACGGTCGGGCTCCAGCCCCGCCTGCCGCAGGATCTGGAACGCCTCCTCCATCCGCTTGAACGTCACGTTCGGTACTTCGACGGCGTTCGAAACGAACACCCCGATGCGGCGGTTGCTCGCCTTGCCGCCGCCCTTCGGGTCGGTGCGGATCACCTGGCCGGCGGCGAACTGGTCGGAGAACTCCTCGCCCGCCTGGAACGGCTGGAAGCCCGCCTGCTGCAGGATCTGGAACGCGGCGTCCTTGCTCTGCCCGGTGACGTCCGGGACCGGCGGCAGCGGCTCGGGGCCCTTCGACAGGATGATCGTGACCTGCCCGCCGATGTTCAGCTGCGAACCGGGGCTCGGGTCGACGCGGATCACCTTGTTCTTGGCGACGTCGCTGTACTCCTGCTCGCCCTGGACCGGGGTCAGCTGCGCGGCCTTGATCGCCGTCTCCGCGTCCTGCGGGCTCGTCCCGGCCTGGATGTCCGGCACGATCGGACGGCCCTTCGACAGCACGACGTTGACCGTGGAACCCGGGGCGAGCGACGAGCCCTCGGCCGGGTCGGACCGGATCACCGTGTGCTGGGCGGCGGTGTCGCTGTACTCCTCGGTGTAGGCCGGGGTCAGCTTCGCCGAGCGGAGCGCGTCGCCGGCGGCGGCCTGGTTCATCCCCGCCAGTTTCGGCACGGACGACGACGTCGGACCGGTGTCGTTGAGGATGAAGGCGAACGCGCCGATCAGGCCGCCGAGGACCAGTACCGCGGCGGCGATCATGACGTAGAGCCGCTTGCGGGACCCAGGCTGCTCGCCGTCCGCGGCCGGTTGGGGCCGGGGCGGAGGCGTGCGGGGCGGCTGGGTGGCGGGAATATGCGGTTCGCGGTGCAGTGCCTGCGTTCCGCGCGGTCCCGTGACCGGCATGGTCGCCTCGGCGACCGGGGCCAGCACCGTCGTCGCCAAGGCCGGGTTCGCCGCCGGGACGGCGGGGATACCGGGGGTGGTGCGTTCGGCGTCGGTCTCCCGGTCGGCGTCCGCGGGCAGCGGTACGGGCACCGGGACGGCCGGGACACCCAGGACGGTGCGCAGATGGTGCAGTTCGGCGAGGAACGCCGCGGCGTCGGCCGGACGCTGCTCGGGGTCGCGGCGCGTGGCGCGCAGGATCAGCTCGTCCAGCTGCGGCGGGATACCCGGCCGCAGCTCGCTCGGGCGCGGGACGTCGTCGTTGACGTGCCGGTACGCCACCGAAAGCGCGGTGTCGCCGGTGTACGGCGGGCGTCCGGTGAGCATTTCGTACAGCAGGATCCCGGCCGAGTAGACGTCGCCGCGCGAGGTGGTCGCGCCGGTCGCGACCTGTTCGGGCGAGACGTAGGCGACGGTGCCGAGGATGACGCTCGAACTGGTGGTGCCCGCGCTCGCGACCGCGCGGACCAGGCCGAAGTCGCCCACCTTGACCACGCCGCCCGAAAGCGCCGTGCCGCCGCGGCCGATCAGGACGTTCTCCGGTTTGACGTCGCGGTGCACCAGGCCGGCGGCGTGCGCCGCGGCCAGCGCGGACAGGACGGGTTCGGTGATGCTCAGCGCGAGCGCGATGTCCAGCGGACCGCGTTCGGCGAGCAGTTCGCGCAGGGTCCCGCCGTCGACGAGCTCCATGACCAGGAACGCGCGGCCGGACTCCTCGCCGCCGGGGGTGTCGAAACCCTGGTCGTGCACCGCCACCACGTGGGGATGATGAAGCCGGGCCGCCGACCTGGCCTCCCGCTCGAACCGCTCGACGAACGACCTGTCGTCGGCGAACCGCGGGTCCATGATCTTGATGGCGACCTGGCGGTCGAGGCGGGTGTCGACGCCGCGGTACACCGACGACATCCCACCGCGTGCGAGCAGCTTGTCCACCCGGTAGCGGCCCTCGAGCAGAGTGCCCACCAGCGTGGGGTCCGTGCGTGTCACGGCTATGGATCGTACGGAAGTACCCATGTTCTGGTGTACGGGACCTGGCACGCCGAGGATCACGATTCCCGCCATTTCGTCGGATCGGCGGTATCCGTGACCGGGCGGGCACGCATGGTCACGTCCGGGTCGTCACCCATGCGTACTAACGGAGCGGGAGACGGAATGTGGCACAGTGTCACCTGTGAGTGGTATTCCCGTCGCCGACGACGTTCTTGACGCAGATGTGGCCGTTCTCCCGGTTCCGGAGGTCGCGACAGCGCTGAACGTCTCGGCCAACAAGGTCCGCCAGATGCTGCGCGACGGCCACCTGATCGCCGTCCGGCGCAAGGGCGAGCTGTACGTCCCGGTCGCGTTCCTGGTCAAGGACGGCGTGGTCAAGGGCCTGGCGGGCACCATCACGGTGCTCGCGGACGCCGGTTTCAGCCGGACCGAGATGCTGCGGTGGCTTTTCGCCGCGGACGAGACCCTGCCGGGGACGACCCCGGTCAACGCGCTCCGCACCAGCCACGGCACCGAGGTCAAGCGGCGCGCGCAGGCGATGGCCTTCTAGTTCCGACCAGCACATACGTCGCGGCCGCCAGGATCTGGCAGCCCGCCGCGGCGCTCAGCGCGACGGTTACGGAGAGTGCGCTCAGCGGTCCCGCGAGCGCGGCACCCGCCGCGAGCCCGGTGATCTTCACGCTCGCCGCCGTCGTGAACACCTGAGCCCGGACCGCCGCGGGCGCTTCGCGGTGCCGGATGGCGAACAGCGACGAAAGCTGCGGCCCTTCGGCGAATCCGGCGAGCACGGCGGCGGCCGACAGGGTCGCCATGTCGTGCCCGTACGCCGCGAGGACGAAGCTCGCGCCCAGTAGAAGCGTGCTGGCGAGCACGGTGCGGTCCGGCGGCAGTGGTTTGCGGGCCAGTGCCGCGTTCGCGACCAGCGACGCGGCGGCCAGCACGGTGAGCAGCAGTGCGCCGAAGCCCGGGTTCCCCAGCCGTTGGGCGCCGAGCAGCGGGTAGCAGACGATGGCCATCCCGATGCCGACGAAGGACACCGTGGACGTCGCGGTGGCTCGCAGCAGGGCGCTGTTGCGGAAGAGGACCGCGAATCCGTCGGCGAGTTGACGGCGGATCGGTCTCGTGGGCTTCGCTTCGGCGGCCGGAAGTGACCACGCGGCCGGGAAGGCGGCGACGACCAGTGTGATCGCGAGCGCCACGGCGGCCGGGGCTCCGGCGTACGCGGCCACGAGGCCGGCGAGTCCCGGTCCGGCGAGGCTCGCGGCGGTGAACGTCATCGCGTCGAGCGTGCTCGCCCTCGCCAGCGGTGTCGTGCCGCGGACGTTCGGCAGTTGCGCCGTCCAACCGCCCGCCAGGGCGGGGTTCAGCAGCCCGGCCGCGACGGCCACCGCGATCGCCGCGGGGATTTCGACCAGCGCCAGCACCGCGCCGAGCCCGCCCGCGTAGGCCAGCAGTGCCCAAGCCAGCAACCGCCCTGGCCGGGGACTGCGATCGAGCAGGGCGCCGAGTAGCGGCCCGCCCGCCGCCGCGGAGATCGTCAGGCCCGCGAGCAGCGCCGACCCGGTGGTGGCCGTTCCGTCGACAGCGATGCCGAGCAGCAGCAACGCCGGTCCCGACAGCTCGTCGCCGGTCCTCGCGATCGTCGCGCCGGTCAAATAGGCGGCGAGCCTGTAACGGCCTCTCATGGGTGAGACGTTACAGTGAGATATGACTTCAGCGCAGCGGGATTTCCTGCCTGGCCGTTCGGCCCGGGCGGCGGCGCAACGGGCGGTGGATCTGCTGACGGTGCTGCTCGCACCGGACCCCTCGGCTTTGGACGTCCGTTCCGTCCTGGAAGCGCACGGCGAGACCTCTGTCGACTTGAAGCCGTCGGACGTGGCTTCGTTGCGTGAGGCGGCCTTCGAGCTGCGGGAGGTGTTCGCGGCGCGGGATGTCGAGGAGGCGGCCGGAGTGCTCAACCGGCTGCTGGCTCGCCACGCGCATCCGCCGCGGCTGACCGATCACGCCGACGGGTTCGGCTGGCATCTCCACGTGGACGCCGACGACGACGGGCCGTGGGGCGCGTGGCTGGTGACGTCGTCCGCGCTCGCGCTGGCCGTGCTGCTCGCGGACCGTCAGGCGCCGCCGGGCGGACTGTGCGCCGCTGCGGGTTGCGGGAAGCCGTTCGCGCACCTGGGTGGGGGGAGCCCGCGGCGGTACTGCTCGACGCGGTGCGCCACCCGGGAGCGGGTCGCGGCTCACCGGCGGCAACGCTCGTGAGCGTAAATGCGGCTCCAGCCGAGGTGTCTTAGGTATCTACTGGCTTCCGGCCGCTGGTGATGCCGGGCCTGGCCCGTGGAGGCCTGGGGGTCGGGAGCTGGTGTCGCGAAAGCCACTTTCGGGACACCAGATGTCTCGAAAGTGGCTTTCGCGACATGATCACCAGGGCGGTGCCGGGCCCGGCCACGGCCGACGTTGCGAAAGTGGCTTTCGCAACCTCCGGCCAAGCCCGGCACAACCCCGGTACCAAGCGGGTCAGGACTGCTGCTTGTCCCGCCAGGCGATCCAGGACCGCAGCTTGTCGAGGTTGTAGTCCGGTCCGCCGGTCGCCACGGTGAACAGCGAGACACCCAGCTCCAGCAGCTTCGGGCCCAGCTCCTCGGGCTCGCCCTCGACGGCGACCGAACGCTCGATCTCCTTCGGGTCCCGGCCGACGTCGGCGCAGTGCTGGTCGAGGATCTTGACCTTGCGCTCCACGACCTCCGGGTCGCCGAAGCCGTGCCAGATGTCGGCGTGCTTCGCGACCAGGCGCAGCGTCTTCTTTTCGCCGCCGCCACCGATCAGCACCGGGATGTCCCGGACCGGCTGCGGGTTCAGCTTGCCCAGCCTGCTCTCGATCCGCGGGAGCGCCTCCGCGAGGTTGTCGAGCCGCCCGCCCGCGGTGCCGAACTCGTAGCCGTACTCGTCGTAGTCCTTCTCGAACCAGCCGGAGCCGATGCCGAGGATCAGCCGCCCGTCGGAGATGTTGTCGACGGTGCGGGCCATGTCGGCCAGCAGTTCGGGGTTGCGGTAGCTGTTGCACGTCACCAGCGCGCCGATCTCGACCCGCGACGTGGACTCCGCCCAGGCGCCCAGCATGGTCCAGCACTCGTAGTGCAGACCCTCGGGCTCACCGTAGAGCGGATAGAAATGGTCCCAGTTGAAGACGATGTCCACACCGAGGTCTTCGGCCTCCGAAGCCGCCCGGCGGATCGCCTTGTACTCGGCGTGCTGGGGCTGCAGCTGGACGCCGATCCGGATCTTCCTGTTCTCAGCAGTGGTCATGTTCGCACCCTAAGCCTGGAGTTGCTCCACGCGCTCGCCAAAAACCTCGGCAGTGCGACACCCAGCCGACGACGGCGCGGGACGACCGCGCGCGTGTTCAGCACGTCGTAACCCAGGGCCGCGATTTCGTCGAGAATGCCTTCGTAGAGCACGAGCGCCGTCCGCACGCAGTCGCGGGATTCCGGGCGCAGCAACGGGATACCCGCTTCGGCGCGGCGGTAGACCGCCCGGTTGCGCGCCACCGCGACGGCGAGCGCGCGCCGCACCCGCCGGTCGGGCAGGCCGCGGGCACGGGACCATTCGAGCAGTTCGCGGTCGACGCCGAACGCGGCCAGCTCCTCGGTCGGCAGGTACAGCCGCCCCCGGTCGAGGTCTTCGCCGACGTCGCGCAGGAAGTTGGTCAGCTGGAACGCCTCACCGAGCGCCGCGGCCCCGGGCACGGCTTCGGCGACCGGGACGACGGTGCCGAAGACGGGCAGCATCTGCAGCCCGATCACCTCGGCCGAACCGTGGATGTACTCCTGGAGATCGGCGTAGGTCGCGTATTCGGTGATCTTGAGGTCCATCGCCATGGACCGCAAGAACGCGTCGAACAGCTCGCGGTCCAGGTCGTGGCGCCGCACGGTGTCGGCGAGCGCGGCCAGCACCGGATCGGCGGGCGTGCCGCCGTCGAAGACCCGCGCGACCATGACGGCGACCTCGTCGAGCGCGACCGCGGGAGCGGTGCCGGGCGCGGGGTTGTCGACCACTTCGTCCGCCATCCGCGCGAAGCCGTACAGCGCGTGCGCGAACGGACGCGTCCGCGCCGGCAGCAGCCTGGTCGCGAGGAAGAAGGTGCGCCCGTAGTGCGCGTTGATGCGGCGGCATTCGGTATACGCGGCCCGCAACGACGGCTCGGTGACCCCCGCGGCGTCGAGCTCGTTCACCGGCCGGTGACCCTTCCCGCCGCGAGCCTGCCCGAGATCACCACCGGCGGGATGCCGACGCCGGGCGTGGTCCCGCAGCCCGCCAGTACGACGTTTTCCGCCGCTCGCACGAGGTTCCCCGGCCGGAACGGGCCGGTCTGGGCGAAGGTGTGCGCGAGCGAGAACGGCGTGCCCGCGGTGAGCCCGCGCTCCGCCCAACCCTCCGGGGTGATCGTCTCGTCGACGGAGAAGTCGTCCGTGAACCCGGTGAGACCGCGCTTTTCCAGAGTGCGCAGCAGTTCCGCGCGATAGGCGGGCCCGACCCGGCGCCAGTCGATCTTGCCGCGGCGCAGGTTCGGCGCCGGGGCCAGCACCGAGATCACCTCGCCGCCGCCGGGGGCGAGGCCGGGTTCGGTCGCGGTCGGCCGGGTCACCAGCAGCGAGGGGTCGCTCATCAGCTTGCCCTCGCGGATGATCTCCGAGAACGTCTTCTCCCAGGCGCGACCGAAGAAGATGGTGTGGTGGCCCAGATCCGGCCAGGAATTCGGCGCGTGCCCGTGCAGGACGACGGCCGACGGCGAGTACCGCAGCGGCAGCGGCCGCCGGGGGCGGGCGCCGAGCAGCCGGTACGCGGTGCCGAGTTCGGTCGCCAGAACCACCGTGTCGCAAGGGATCCGCTCACCGGTCCGGGTTCGCACCGCACGCACCCGCGAGGAAACCCTTTCCAGCCAAGCGGCTTCGGTGCCGAAGCGCAGTTCCGCGCCGGCACGTTCGGCCGCCTTCGCCATGGCCCGCGCGATCTCGCCCATCCCGCCCGATGGGTAGTAGACCCCGCCGACGGTGTCCATGTAGGAGATGACGCCGTACGCGCCGATCGCGCGCGCCGGATCGAGGCCCGCGTAGAGCGCCTGGAAGGAGAACAGGCGGCGCACCCGGTCGTCACGCAGGAACCGGCCGATCTTCGGACCGAGGCGGCCGAAACCGCCCAGCGCGGCCAATTTCGCCAGCTCCGGGCGGACGAGATCGAGTGGGGAATCGAAGTTCGCGCCGATGAAATGGTCCTTCTGGACCGCGTACAGCTCGGTCAGCCAGCGGCGGAGTCTGCGATATCCGTCGGCCTCGGCCGGGCCCGCGGCCGCGCGGATCTCGGCCTCCATGGCCGCCGCGTCGGTGTGCACGGCGATCGTGCTGCCGTCGGCGAACCTCGCGCGATACGCCGGGTCGAGCCGCGTCAGCGTGAGATTGCCCGCCAGGGATTCGCCGACCGCGGAAAAGGCCTCGTCGAGCAGTTCCGGCATGGTCAGCACGCTGGCGCCGGTGTCGATGGTGTTGCCGCCGAAATCCGCCTGACCGGCCCGGCCTCCCGGGCTCTTGTCCTGCTCCAGCAGGGTCACCCGGCGGCCGGCGCCGAGCAGGTGCAGCGTCGCCGACAGCCCGGCGAGCCCGCCACCGATCACCACCACGTGGTCACTCGGACCGGTGACAGTGCGCATCAGTACGTCCGCTGGGTCGCCTTGACGACCAGTCCGGTCAGCGCGGCGGGAGCGGGCTCGGCCAGGTGAGCGCGGTCCAGCGCCGCCATCGCGGAGTCGGTGAGCTCGTCGATCCGGCGTTCCACCGCGTCGACGGCGCCGACGTCCTGCAGCGCCTCCCGCACGGTCTCGACGGCCTCTTCGGACAGGTGGGCGTCGCCGATGGCGTCGGAGATGACCTTCGCCGCCGCGTCCTTGCCCTGCTCGGCCGCGCGCTGGAGACCCAGCGCGACCAGCAGCGTCCGCTTGCCCTCACGCAGGTCGTCGCCCGCGGGCTTGCCGGTGACCGACGGGTCGCCGAACACGCCGAGCAGGTCGTCTCGCAGCTGGAACGCCACGCCGACCTCGTCCCCGAACTCACGCAACGTCGCGATCAGAGCGTCGTCGGCGCCACCGAGCGCGGCACCGAGGTGCAATGGGCGCTGGACGGTGTACGCGGCCGTCTTGAGCTTGCAGATGTGCAGCGCCGCCTCGGGGGAGGCGTCGCCGGTGGCCTGCGTGCGGACGTCGAGGTACTGACCGGCGAGCACTTCGGTGCGCATCGCGCGCCACGCCGGCCGTGCCGCCGCGAGGGCCGCGGGCGGGAGCGGGGCCTCGCCGAACATGTCGTCGGCCCAGGCCAGCGCGAGGTCGCCGACCAGGACAGCGGTCGCGAGCCCGAACGTGCTCGGCGAACCCAGCCAGCCGCTGTCGGCGTGCAGTTTGGCGCCCGCGATGTGCACCGTCGGGGAACCGCGTCGCGAATCGGAGGAGTCGATGAGGTCGTCGTGGATCAGCGCGCACGCCTGGATCAGCTCCAGGCTCGCCACCGCCTGCAGCACGCCTTCGACGTCGGGCCCCGCCGGATCGCCGCCCGCGCCGCGCCAGCCCCACCAGGCGAACGTCGGGCGCAGGCGTTTGCCACCGCCCAGGACGAACGCGGCGAGCGCGTCGATCCCGACGCCGACGACCGGTTCGGTGCGGCGGATCTCGGCACCGGCGCGCTCGAGGAACCCGGCCAGCGCCCGCTCGACGTGGGCGGGCAGATCGGCGTCGTAGGCGGACGTGTCCATGAGCACATCCTCCGGGAAGGACGTCCCCGTGACCCAGTCGGGTGCCTTCGAATGTGGCGAACGAGACGTCAGCCGCGGGTCTTGTCGTAGTGCCGTTTCGCCCGCGCCCGGTTCCCGCAGTCCGACGAACTGCACCAGCGCCGCGACCGGTTGCGCGTGTGGTCGGTGAAGATCCAGCCGCACCCCGGGCCCTCGCACTCGCGGATGCGCTCCAGATTCCCGGTCCGGAGCAGGTCTTCGGCCGCCAGCGCGAGGAAGTGCGGCAGCGCGTCGCCGTTCTCCAGCGGCACCACCCACCTCAGTGGCAAGGACGGCGGGAGCGAGGCGTGCCGGTAGGCCTCGATAAGCGGCTTTCGCAGCGCCGCGGGGTCCGGCGGAGCCGAGACGAGGACGCGGTAGAGCGTTTCGCGGAAGGCCTTCACCTTCTCCAGTACGGCTTCGGAGATCTCCAGCCGCTCGGTGCCCGCGCCGACCAGGACCACCCACTCGGACAGCCGTTCCGGGGTGGAGAGCCGGTCTTGCCGCCGGGCCGGGTCGCGCCGCCAGGAAACGGTGTTGACCAGGTCCAACGGCACGCTACCGCCGATGCTGTCGTACCCGTCCCAGTGGGTGTCCACTCGTCCTCCTAATGGTCAAACTGAGTTTAGCTTGTTAGGGTCGAGCTATGACAACGCTCCGGCACAGCTACCTGGCCGGCGCCCGTGTCGGGCTTGGGCTGGGTGTCGCGACCTTCGTTCTCGGTGTCACCTTCGGCGCGTACAGCCAGACGCTGGGCTGGGGGATCGCCGCCCCGATCGTCGCGTCGATCGTCGTGTTCTCCGGTTCGGCCCAGTTCGCGATGGCGACCGCGCTCGCGGGCGGCGGGAATCTCGCCGTCGCGGTCGGCGCGGCGGCCCTGATCAACGCCCGGTTCCTGCCGATGGGCGCCGCCGTCGCCTCGGATCTGCGCGGTGGGCGCCTGCGCCGCGCGTGGGAAGGCCAGGCCGTCGTCGACGGTTCGTGGGTGGCCGCCCACCTCGGCGAAGGGCGCTTCGATCGCGAAAAGCTCATCGGCTGCACGCTCGTCCAGCTGCCCGCGTGGGTGCTGGGGACGGTGCTCGGTGTCCTGGCCGCGCCGCCACCGGACGTCGTCGCGCGGTTCGGGCTCGACGTCGTGTTCCCCGGCTTCTTCCTGGTCCTGCTCATCGACGAGCTGCGCCGTTCGCGCCAGGCGGTCCTCACGGCGGCACTCGCCGCCTGCCTGGCCGGGATCCTGGTGCTGTTCGTCCCGGTCGGCCTCGCCCTGATCGGCGCCGCGGCCGCCGCGCTGCTCGGCTTGGGGGTGCGGCGATGACACTCTGGCTCGCCATCGTCCTCGTGGCGCTGGTCAGCATCGGGTTCAAGGCGGCGGGGCCGGTCCTGCTCGGCGACCGGACGCTGCCGCCGCGGGTCGCGGCCGTGATCGCGCTGCTCGCGCCCGCGTTGCTGGCCGGTCTCGTGCTCACGGACGTGACCGGTCCGGACTGGTCCGGGCTCGACTGGACGCTCTGCGCCGGACTGGCCGCGATCGCGGTGACCTACGCGCTGCGCGTGCCCGCGCTCGCCGCGATCCTCTGCGGGGTCGTCGTCACGGCGGTGCTGCGGTTCCTCGGCTAGCGAGCGGGCGCACGTGTCGCGAAAGCCACTTTCGGGACGTCAGATGTCCCGAAAGTGGCTTTCGCGACACGCCTTGGGACGCCCGTCCGCTGCCTCCACCGACGAAGCGACAGCCACCTTGCTGCGGTTCGTGATCTAGCTCCAGAACGGCCCGCTCAGCCCGGCCTGCGCGAAGTACGCGGCCGCGGCGGCCGGATCCCGGCGGGTGTACCCGTGCTCGAGTCTGCCCTCGTACCACCCGGCCGCGAGCCGCCACAGCGTCGCCAGATCCATGACGTAACCCTTGTCCTGCCCCGTTTCCGTCAGCCATTCGTCCACACAGGACTCGCCGCAGAACAGGCGCTGGTTGGCGCAGGTGTGCACGACGTCGTCCCACATCCGCGCCACCGGCACCAGGAAATGCGCGACCAGTTCACCCTTCGGTGGGGTGCGGTCGTTCACCAGCAGGGCGTGCGGCTCCCCGCAGCCGCGGCAGCGCGTGGACACCAGCACCTCGGGTTCGGCCTTGACCAGATGGGGGATCGCGAACGCGTCCCACGCGCAGCCGCCCCACCACAGCGTGTGCGCGCCCATCACGGAGAACCCCAGCGGGATCGCCGCGAACGGATGCGCCAGCACGACGTGCTCGCATTCGTCGAGCACGAGATGCCGCCGCTCGGCGAGCCGGTGCAGCGCCTGTTTCGCCACCGCGAGTGATCCGTGGGCGGCGTCGGCCAGTTCCGGGGCCGTCGGCGGCCTCCCGTGCTCGGCGAACGCGCGGTAGACCGCGACGCGGACGTCCTCGTCCCAGCTGGTGTCGGTTTCGGCGCTCATGGCGGCTCCCTGTGCTCGCCCTCGAGTCTCCCCAGGCCCGCGCCGCTCGGCAACCGCTCGTACGTGGCTGACGTCGCACGCCCAAAGCCTGAGAGGGGGCTCCCAGCCAGCGGACATTCCCCCCTAAAATGGCGGAATGACTTCGGTGGTCGAGCGGTTGCAGGGTGATGGACCCGTGTTCTCCATCGAGTTCTTCCCTCCCCGCGACGCGGCCGACGAGGCCGTGCTGTGGAAGTCGATCCGGGAGCTCGAGCCGCTGGACCCGGCGTACATGTCGATCACCTACGGCGCCGGCGGCTCCAGCCGCGACGGCACGATCCGCAGCATCGCCCGCGTCGCCACCGAAACCACGCTGGTGCCGATGGCGCACCTCACCGCCGTGAACCACTCGGTAGCGGAACTGCGCAACGTCATCGGCTGGTACGCCGCCGTCGGCGTGCGGAACATCCTCGCGCTGCGGGGCGACCCGCCGGGCGACGTCTACGGCGACTGGGTCCCGCATCCGCAGGGGCTCAACTACGCCGAGGAACTCGTCGAGCTGGTGCGTTCGCTCGGCGACTTCTGCGTCGGCGTTTCGGCCTTCCCGTACGGCCACCCGCGCTCGGCGAACCTCGAAGCCGACACCGAGTACCTCGTGCGCAAGCTCCGCGCCGGCGCGGATTTCGCGATCGCGCAGCTGTTCTTCGAGCCGGAGGACTTCCTCCGCCTGCGCGACCGGGTGGCGGCCACCGGCTGCGAGGCGCTGGTCATCCCCGGGATCATGCCGCTGACCACGCCGCGGACCCTGCACACGTCGATCAAGCTGTCCGGCGCGCCCGCGCCGCGGCGGCTGCTGGACCGGCTCGAACCGCTGGCCGGCGACCCGAAGGCGTTCCGTGCCGCGGGGATCGACGCGGTGACCGAACTGGGCGAGCGGCTCATCGCCGAAGGCGTCCCCGACCTGCACTTCTACACGTTCAACCGGTCCAAGGCCACCCGCGAGGTGGTCAGCAGGCTCGGGCTGGTCCCGGCCCGCGCGTAACTCCGTACCGAAGTCGCCCGCCGTCCCGGTAGCGTGCCGGTCATGGCTTCAACCGCGCGAAGTGTGCACCAGATCTGTGACCGGTACGTCGACGAGTACGCCGCGGCCGACCCCGTCGCCGCGACGACGTTCGGCATCACCGGATACGACGACCAGCTGACCGACTACTCGCCCGCCGGGCACGCGGCGCGGGCCGCCATCGCCGCCCGCGCGCTGGCCGACATCGAAGCGGCCGAACCCGCCGACGACGGCGAGCGCGCGGCCAAGGCGGTGTTCACCGAGCGGATCGGGCTGCAGCTGGAGATCCACGAGGCGGGTCTCGACCTCGCGGTGCTGAACGTGATCGAAAGCCCCGTGCAGGAAGTGCGCATGGTCTTCGACTACATGCCCACCGAGACCGCGGAGGACTGGGCGACGATCGCCGCCCGGATGGCGAGGGTGCCCGAAGCGCTCGACGGTCTCCGCACCTCGCTGCTCGCGGCCGCGGACGCGGGACGGGTGTCGGCGTTGCGTCAGGTCGGCAAGGTCGCCACGCAGGCCGAAACCTGGGCGGGGCTGAAGGACGAAACCGGATTCTTCGAGACCCTCGTCGCGGACGCGAAGAACGTCGACGAGAAGCTCCGCGCCGAACTCGGCCAGGCCGCTCACGCCGCTCAGGAGGCGTACGCGGAGTTCGCCGGTTTCCTCCGGGCCGAACTCGCCCCGCTGGCGCCGGTCAAGGACGCCGTCGGCGCCGAGGTGTACAAGCTGTGGTCCCGGGTGTTCACCGGCGCCACCCTGGACCTGGACGAGGCCTACGCCTGGGGCTGGGCCGAATTCACCCGCCTCGAAACCGAGATGCGCGAGGTCGCCGGCCGGATCAAGCCCGGCGCCACCCTCGCCGAGGCGGCCGCCGTCCTCGACGCCGATCCCAAGTACACCGTCCGCGGCCGGGCCGAATTCCAGGCCTGGATGCAGAATCTGTCCGACAACGCGCTGAAGTCGTTGCGCGGCAAGCACTTCGACATCTCCGACCGGGTGATGGCGCTGGAGTGCAAGATCGCCCCGCCCGGCGGCACCGTCGGCGCGTACTACACCGGCCCGAGCGAGGACTTCTCCCGCCCCGGCCGCATGTGGTGGTCGCTGCCGCAGGGCCGGGACGAGTTCACCACCTGGCGCGAGGTCAGCACCGTCTACCACGAGGGCGCGCCGGGTCACCACCTGCAGATCGCGACCGCGGTCGACCAGTCGGAGTCGCTCAACAAGTACCAGCGGCTGCTGGCGTTCACCTCCGGGCACGCCGAGGGCTGGGCGCTGTACTCCGAGCGGCTGATGGAGGACCTCGGCTTCCTCACCGACGACGGCGAACTGCTCGGCATGCTGTCCGAGCAGCTGTTCCGCGCCGCGCGCGTGATCGTCGACATCGGCATGCACCTGGAACTGGAGATCCCGGCGGGCACCGGCTTCCACGAGGGCGAGCGGTGGACGCCCGAACTGGGCCTGGAGTTCATGCTCACCCGGACCGTCACCGACCCGGCCCACGTGCACGACGAGATCGACCGCTACCTGGGCTGGCCCGGGCAGGCGCCGTCGTACAAGCTCGGCGAACGGCTCTGGCTCGCCGCCCGTGAGGAGGCCCGCGCGCGGCAGGGCGACGCGTTCGACATCAAGCAGTTCCACACGCGGGCGCTGGCGCTCGGCGGGATGGGGCTGGACACGCTGCGGGAGATGCTGGCCGCGCTCGACTGAGCCGAACGAAGGGCGCTTTTCCCGCGTCACACGCGGGGAAAGCGCCCTTCGGCTTTATTCGCTTGCCCGCCTTGATACGTTCCCCTCGTGCACCGGATCTTTCTCGTCACCCCACCCCCCGCTTCCTGAGCGGGGTGTCTCCGGCCGCGCGGCGTTCCAGCCGCCCGGCCGATCCGTGCTGCACTGAAGCACCCCGCGTCGTCGACGTCCTTTCCGACCGACACAGACGCAGGAGCGTTTCCCCATGTCCGTTGCCGTACCCACGCGCGCCCGATCGTCGGCCGCGCTCGTCCTCGCCGGAGTCCTCTGGGGGACCGGCGGCCTCGCCGGCTCCCTGCTCGCCTCCCGCGCGGGACTGCATCCCCTGAGCGTCGCCGCGTACCGGCTGCTCATCGGCGGCGTGATCGCCACCGGCTATCTCTGGCTCACCGGAGGCCTTCGCGGCTTCCCCCGCACGCCCCAGGTCCGCCGTCGCCTCCTGGCGGTCGGCGGCTTGTTCGCCCTCTTCCAGACCAGCTACTTCGCCTCGGTCTCGCTGAGTTCGGTGAGCGTCGCGACGATGACCACCATCGGCAGCGCGCCCGTCCTGCTCGCCGTCGCGACGGCCGTCAAGACCCGCCGCCTTCCTGGAGCGTGGACGGCGGTGTCCGTGGCCGGGTCCCTCGTCGGGCTCGCGCTGCTGCAGTGGACGCCCGGCCAGGAGGTCGACGTCGCCGGAGTGCTGTTCGCCCTGCTCGCCGCGGCCGGGTTCGCCGCGCTGACGCTGGTTACCGCGACCCGTGTCGAAGGCCTCGATCCTTTGCCCACCACGGCTTTCGGCTGCCTGATCGGCGGTGCCGCGCTCGCCCCCGCGGCGCTGTGGTTCGGGATGGCGGTGCCGTTCCAGGCCGACGTGCTCGCGCTCGTCGTCTACTTCGGCGTCGTGCCGACGGCGCTGGCGTACGCCGCGTACTTCCGCGGTCTCGAAAGCGCGCATCCCGTCCTGGCCGCGTTGTCCGCCCTGCTCGAACCGCTGACCGCCGCGCTGCTGTCCATGGCCGTGCTCGGGGAACGGCTCGGCGCCGTGGGCTGGTGCGGCGCGGTGGTGCTCATCGCCGCGCTCACCGTGGCGTATTCGAAGCCCTAGAGCGGCAGTGTCCGGCCGAGGATCGCGAACGGCCGCGGATCCCCGGCGAAGTGGTAGTCCCGCAGCACGTCGACGAACCCGACCCGCCGGTACAGGTTCCAGGCCCGGCTGGTGCCTTCCGGCGTGGAGAGGAGGACGTGGGCGCTGGGCACGCCGTCGAGCAGCCGTCGCAGGAGGTCCTCGCCGATCCGCTTCCCCTGGCTTTCGGGGCTGACGTGGATCTCGGTGAGCTCGAAGTAGTCGGACATCCAGTGCTCGGCGGCGGCCTGGCCCTCACGCCGGGTCAGGCCGTGGCGGACCTGTTCGTGCCACCACTGGCCGCCGCGGCCCTTGTAGCCGTAGGCGAGCCCGAGCAGGACGCCGTCCGCGTCGAGCGCGGCCATGCAGCGCCAGCCTTCGCGCAGCGCGTGCGTGAGCCACATCGGCGCGCGTTGCTCCGCCGTGCCTTCGGGGTAGCGCATGGCGTTGACGTAGATGGTCAGCGCCTCGGGGAGCCGGGCGCGGAACTCGTCCGCGGACAGCTGGACGTAACGGGTGCATTCCGAGGACATCGCGGTCACGGGCGCCCATCCTGCCCGCCGCCCGCGACGTCCGCGGGAGTGCCCCCGGTCAGCGCGACGAGGTCGTCGAACGTCGTGGGGTACACCGACTTCGGATGTCCGGCGGCGGCCCAGACCACCTCGTGTGCGCGTAACGCGGTGTCGACGAGGGTGGTCAACGCCTTCGGGTGACCGACCGGGGCGACGCCGCCGATCGGCTGACCGGTGTGCGCGCGGACGAAATCCGCGTCGGCCTTCCCGATCTCGTCGGCGCCGGTCAGCGAGGCGAGGAGACCGGTGTCGGCGCGGTGCGCGCCGGAGGTCAGGGCGAGCAGGGCCGTCTCCGTGTCACCGGCGCGGCTGCGGAAGACGAGGCTGTTGGCGATCGCGCCGACCTCGACACCGAGCGCTTCGGCGGCCTGCGCGGCCGTGCGGACTTCGGCGGGGAGGATCCGGATCCCGTCGGCGGCGGCGTGCTGGCCCGCTTCGGCGAGCGCGGCCGCGACCTTGGCCACCGAGGGATGGTCGATGGTGCTCATACGCCTATGAGATCACGTGGCCGATGCCGTGTCCCGCACCACATGCGGCGATCACCCCGGTACGGGGTTGAGGAATGGGGCACTTCGGGGTTACATTGGACTTGTTCGAACAGACGTTCGACATTCGGTGAGCGCGCACCGGTAGGTGCCCGGCGCGGGGGCGGGGGAAGCGCCTCGGCGCCGGGCACCGGCAGGCGCTCACGTACAGGAGGAGGGTCGTCATGTCCGTTTCGGTCGTGTCCCCCGACGAAGCCGAGAGGCCGGGGGGCGCCGCACAGCCCGCCCTGCCCATGTCGTTGCGCCCGCCGGCACCACCCGCGGCGGTCTCCTTGTACGCACAGGCGAGGCGGGGGCTCGCCGAAGCAGAGCGGGAAAGCGATCCCGCCGAGCGGTTCATCGGGGCGTATCTCGCCGCGCTGCGGGGCGCGGCGGCGGTGCTGGAGGCCCGAGGCCGTCCGCACCGGGGCCGTGCCCGGCCGGCGAGCGGCTGGGTGCTGCTCGACTCCGTCGCGCCCGAGCTCAAGGAATGGGCGGCGTTCTTCGCGGCCAATTCGGCGACGCGGGCCGCCGCTCAGGCGGGGATCACCGGCAAGGTCACCGTCGAGCTGGCGGACGAGCTGACCCGGGCCGCCACGGTGTTCCTGGAACTGGTGCGACGGGTGGTGCACGGGCTGCCGATGGGTGATTCGGCGCATGTGGCTTAGCGGTCTGTTGGCGGAGCCGCGGTTCGTCCGGAAAGCGGCCATACCCGTGAACCCGCCTGGCCAGGCGCCTTCACCACCTTCGTGACTTGAAAGACCAGGTTGCGCCCTGCCGACGCCGATCGCGGACGCGGGTTCACCGAGAGACAGAGCGCGCCACGGAGAGGGGGTGCCCGATGGCCGGGCAGGCCATGATCGACCAGGGCAGGTTCCTGGAGGTGATCGGCGCCGAAACCGAGTTGATGGCCCAGGTGGCGCATACCGCGTCCGCCGACGCGCCGGTCCCGACCTGCCCGGGCTGGACGCTCGGGGAGGTCCTCAGGCACGTGGGCAGCGTGTACCGGGTCACCCGCCGCTGGATCACCGACGGACGGCGTCCCGAGCACTGGCAGCGCAAACCGGGGCCGGGACAGAGCCTGGCGGAGTACTTCCGCGAGGGCCGGGACGAACTCGTCGCCGAACTGTCCGCGCACGATCCGGACGAACTGGCGCCGACCTGGTGGCCGGCGGACCGCAGCTACGGGTTCTGGCGGCGGCGGATGGCGCACGAGACGACGATCCACCGGATCGACGCGGAGGGCGCGGCCGGCCGGGACGTCTCGGAGATCCCCGAAGACGTGGCACTCGACGGGATCGACGAGGCGCTGGTGCTCTGGTTCGGCCAGCGGCTGCCGTTGCTGGGGCTGTCCGGCACCAAGACCGGCTCGGTCGGCGTGCGCACCGCGGGCCACACCTGGATCGCCAGGGCGGGGCCCACGGAAACGGTCGCCTGGCGGTGCTCGGCCGAGGAGGCCCAGCGCGCGGACGACCTGGTCACCGGCAAACCGGACAAGATCTACCGCTGGCTCTGGGGCCGGGCGGGTCCGACGGCGGTGACGGTCAGCGGAGACCAGGACATGGCGGGACAACTCTGGGCCCTTCTGCGGCTCGCGACCCGATGACCGGTCGGTGGGGAAGCCAAACCGGTCAGCGCCAGTCGGCGGAGCTGGAGATGTGCCCGGAACGCCCGGAAGTGTCGGTGGTGCCGTCTAGATTCACCGGTGCGGTGGCACAGCTGGTGAACCTGGTCTTCGACTCGGCCCTTCCCAGAGATCTGGCGGGTTTCTGGGAAGGGCTGTTCAGCTGGGACGCCCCCTTCCAACCGGCGTTCCGCTCCGAGGCGGGCCCCAAACGGGGCAAGAACCGCCTGCATTTGGATCTGGCGAGCCGTTCGCCCGGGCACCAGGCCGAGCTGGTGGACCGTGCGCTGTCCCTCGGCGCACGGCACATCGACATCGGCCAGGGCCCGCCGGAGGAGAAACGGGTGCCGTGGGTGGTGCTCGCGGACCCCGAGGGCAACGAGTTCTGCGTCCTCGAGCCACGCGAGCAGTACGAGGGCACCGGCGCGATCGCCTCGGTCGTCACCGACGCGCTCGATCCAGAGCGGCTCGCGCGGTTCTGGGCGGCCGCCCTTGGCTGGGAGGTCGGCGTCCGGGAGAAGACGATCGTCGGCCTGCGGCCACCGGACGGTCGCGGCCCGTGGATCGAGTTCCTCGCCACGCGAGAAGAGAAGCGGCACAGGAACAGGCTGCGGTTCGAGATCGCGCCCCGGCGGGGCAAGGGCCGGGCGGCCGAGATCCGGCGCCTGCGGGAGCTGGGCGCGTCAGGGGAGCGTGGCGAAGCCATGGTGGATCCGGAGGGCAACGAGTTCAGCGTGCTTCCGCCCCGCTGAGTGTTTCGCCGGGGTTGCGCGGTGGCGTCGAACGCTGACGTGAGCGAAACACCCGCGCCGTTGGCAGGCAACAACCGGCCGGGACCGTGGAGTCATGGAGACCTATCGAGCCCGGCCCACCCTGGTCCATCCCCGCGAAGAGACCGCCGCCGCGTCGGCCTGGCGCGTCCGGATCCGCGTGGACGACCGCCCCGGCACGCTGGCCAGGATCGCGATCCGGCTCGCCGACCTCGAATGCAACATCCTCGGGCTGTCGGTGCTCCCGGTCCCCGGCGGCGTGCTCGACGAGATCGTCCTGCGGCCGGCGACCGGTCTGCCTCGCCAGCTGCTCGTCGACGCGATCCGCGACGAAGGATGCGAATGCTCCGCCGTCATCGACGCGGATCTGGCCGAACTGGTCGACCCGGCCACCGCGACGCTCACCGCGGCCAAACGGGCCGTCGAGGAGCCCGGCGGCCTCGCGGAAGTGCTCCGCGGCGTCCTCGCGGCCGACGTCGTCACCAAGGTCCCGTCGATCGAGGCGAACCCGGCACGCACGGAAGGCGGGCACCGCGCGGTGTTCCCGGCGGGGGACGGCGCCGCGTTCGTCGCGCGCCGCCGGTGGTCGCCGTTCGTCGAACTGGAACTGAGCCGCGCCGTCGCGCTGACCGGCCTGATCGCCGCCGTCCGCGACAACGTGACCGGCCCGATCGTGCTCGACCGGGCCGACGGCGCCGCGATCGTCCTGCGCAAGGGTGTCCCCGGTGACGCGGAAGCGGTGTCCGCGCTGCACCAGAGATGCTCGATGACGACGCTCTTCCACCGCTACCACACCGGAATGCGCGCCGTGCCGCGTCGCTGGCTGCACCGGCTCCTGATGCCGCCGCGCGGGATCAGCCTGCTCGCGGTCTGCGGCCGGGACGTGATCGGTCTCGGCCAGCTGATCCCGTCCGCCGACGGCGGCGCGGCCGAAGTCTCGCTGCTGGTCGAGGATTCCTGGCAGCGCCAAGGCATCGGCACCGCTCTGCTGACCCGGCTCGCCACGCTCGCCATGGCCAAGGGGGAGCGCGAGCTCACCGCCGTCTGCCTGCCCGGCGACGATTCCCTCCATCGCACCGCCACCCGCGTGGGGCTCCGCCCCGAACGCGCCCCCGGCGACCCGGGCACCCTGCGCTTCCGGCTCCCCGACGCCCGCATTTAGTCCTCTGGATGCGGTAGTCCGGGATGCCAACCACCGCATTCAGAGGACGAAACGCGGGAGGGGGTCAGCGGTTCCAGAACCAGTCTTTGCCGCGGGCCTCGCCCAGGGCGCGCTTCTTGCGCTCGGGGGTGAGGCGCTCCAGGTACAGCTTGCCGTCGAGGTGATCGGTCTCGTGCTGCAGGCACTGGGCGAGCACGTCGACGCCCTCGACCTCGACCGGCTCGTTGCGCAGGTCGACACCGCGCACCACGGCGTGCTTCGCGCGGACGACCGGGAACCACAGCTCGGGCACCGACAGACAGCCCTCGCCGATCTCGTGCGTCTCTTCGGACAGCTCGACGATCTCGGGGTTGATCACGTACCCGCTCAGCCCGCCGACGTCGTAGCTGAACACCCGCAGCCCGACCCCGATCTGCGGAGCCGCGAGACCCGCGCGCCCGGCCGGTTTCACCCCGTCCATCAGATCGGTCACCAGCGACTCGATCTTCTTGTCGAATGTCGTGACCGGGTCGCATACGGTCTTGAGCACGGGATCCCCGAAATAGCGCAGGTCGCGCATCACCATGTTCGAACGTCCTTCTCCGCAGGTCTGAGCGGTGATTCTAGGCCCGCAGGCGCAGACCCTTGGGAGTCGCCCGGAAACCCGCCTCCTGAAGGACGGCTGAAAGCTCCGAGGTGAGCGCCACCTCGCCGTCGGCCTTCTGCACCGCGAGCTGCCCCAGCCAGCCTTCCCGCACCGCCGTGGACAGCGCCCGCGCGGCCGACCGCAGCGCCTCCTGGTCTTCGGTGAAGCTCAGCAGCGACCGGCCGCCGCGTTCGACGTACATCGCCGGGACGCCGTCCACGAGCACCGCCAGCGCACCCGCTTTCCTTGCCGGACGGTGCTTCGTGTCGCCCGTCGCGGCGGGCCACGGCAACGCGGCGCCGTAGGGCTGGGCCGGGTCGGCGGCGGCGAGGACGACGGCGCCTTCCGTGGTGGTGCGCTGGTTCCCGGACTGCGCGCGCAGCCTGTCGACGGCGCCCTTCGCCGCGAACTGCGCCGCGCCGAGCCCCTCGACCACGTACCCCCGGACGACCTGCCCCGAATCCTCCATGCCACGCAAAACCTTGTAGATCCCCGAAAAACCGCCGGTCACGCGTTCGGTGTCGAGGGCGCCGCGGGTGAGGACGCCGTGCCGTTCCAGGAAGGCCTCCGTCCGCGCCAGCGCGCGCCTGGTCGGATCCGCCTCCCGCCCCGGGGTGAGTGCCCAGCGGCCGGCCACCGTCGGCGGCCCGGTGCGCGAAGGCATCGCCGGGCGCCCGGCCCGAAGCCGCGCGTACCGGCCGCGAGGAGCCTGACGGCGTGGCTTGTGCGCCGCGCCGGAACCGGAGACCTGCGCCCGCAGCGGGCCCAGCGTGTCCCCGGTGACCAGGCCCGCCCACACGAGATCCCACAGCGCCGCCACGACTTCACCGTCGTTGGGCGGGGTTTCGACCAACGGCGACGCCCGGTCCACGAGCTGGCGGAAGAACTGCGCTCCACCCTCCAAAGTGGACAGAATGGCCTGATGGAGCGGGCCGGAGGGCAGATCGTCGTCGAGATCCGGCAACAGCAGATCGGCGACGTCCGTGGGCGCGAGCGCCAGCCAGCCGTCCCCGCCGGACAGGGAGCCGCAGCCGCACCAGGTGACCTCGCCAGCCGTGGTGAGTTCGTCCAGCAGCGACGGGGTGTAGCCGGGCAGCCTGCTCGGCAGGATCAGCGACTCGACGGCGCTCGCCGGGAGCGGGGCGCCGGCCAGTTGCTCGACCACGGACAGCACGTCGTCCGCCGTCGGCGCCGACCGTACTCGCGCCCCGATGCCGTGCCACGAGGGCAGGAATCGCCCCAGCGCGGCCGGTTCGACCGGCTCGACCTCGGCCCGCAGCCTGGCCAGCGACGCCCGCCGGAGCCTGCGCAGCACCGAAGCGTCGCAGAACTCCATCCCGACGCCGTGGGGCTCCGGATGCCCGACGGGGCTCAGCTCGCCCCGGACCAGCCTGCCCTGCGCGGTCAGCCTGTCCAGCACGCCGGTGACGACCGCCGTTCCGAGCCCGAACCGCTCGGCCGCCTGCCGGGCGCTGAACGGGCCGCGGCTGCGCGAATAGCGCGACAGCAGGTCGCCGACGGGATCCTCGACCGGCTCGGTGAACGCCTCCGGCACCCCGACCGGAAGCGCGGTGCCCAGCGCGTCCCGCACGCGGCCCGCGTCTTCGATGGCGATGAAGCGTTCTCCGCCGCCGATACGGACCCGGATCACCCGCCGCGCGGCCTCCAGCTCCTCCAGCCATTCCCGTTGGATGCCGCGCGCGGCGGCCTCCTCGATCGAGAGATCCCCGAGGAATCGCAACAAATCCGCGGCGTCCTCGGCGTTGCGGGCGTGCCTGTCCGGGTCGAGGCGTTGCAGGGAGCGCTCGACTTCGGCGACGACTTCGGCGTCCAGCAGCTCGCGGATCGCCTCGGTGCCGAGCAGTTCGGCCAGCAGCGTCGAATCCAGCGCCAGCGCCGCGGCGCGCCGTTCCGCGAGCGGGGCGTCCGTCTCGTACAGGAACATCCCGACGTAGCCGAACAGCAGACTGCGCGCGAACGGCGACGCCGACGGTGTCTCGACCTCGACCAGTTTGACCTTGCGGGAGCGGACGTCGGACATCAGCTCGCGCAGCCCGCCGACGTCGTACACGTCCTGCAGGACTTCCCGCATCGCCTCCAGCACCACGGGGAACCGCTCGTACTTGGCCGCGACCGAAAGCAGCTGGGACGCGCGCTGCCGCTGCTGCCACAGCGGGGTGCGACGGCGCGGATCCCGGCGGGGGAGCAGCAGCGACCGCGCCGCGCATTCCCGGAACCGCGCGGCGAACAACGCCGAACCGCCGACCTCGGCGACGATCAGCTGCTCGACCTCTTCCGGATCGAGCAGGACGTCCTCGACGCCGATGGTGACCTCGGCGCCGTCCATGTCGAGCGCCTCGGGCAGCCGCAGCACGATGCCGTCGTCGGAATGCGCGACCTGGGCGTCGACCCCGCGGTTCTCCCGCAGCCGGGCCGCGATCGCGAGCGCCCACGGCGCGTTGACCTGCGCGCCGAACGGCGAGTGCAGGATGACCCGCCAGTCGCCCAGCTCGTCGCGAAACCGTTCCAGCAGCACGGTTTTGTCGTTCGGCACATGCCGCGTGGCCGACTTCTGCTCCGCCAGGTACGCCAGCAGGTTGTCGCAGGCGTACTCGTCCAGCCCGGCGACGGCGGCACGTTCCCTGGCCGCCGACGGTTCCGAAGTGGACAGTTCGCGGACGAACGCGCCCAGCGCCCGCCCCAGTTCCAGCGGGCGGCCGGGGGCGTCGCCCTTCCAGAACGGCATCCGGGCGGGCTCGCCCGGCGCGGGGACCACGATCACGCGGTCGTGGGTGATGTCGGTGACCCGCCAGGAGGAGGTGCCGAGCAGGATCGTGTCGCCGACGCGGGACTCGTAGACCATCTCCTCGTCGAGCTCGCCCACGCGTGACCCGGGTTTGCCGTCGGAACCCGGCGTCATCACGGTGAACAGGCCGCGGTCGGGGATCGTGCCGCCGGAGGTCACCGCCAGCCGCTGCGACCCCGGACGACCGTGCAGCTCGCCGGTGACCCTGTCCCAGGTGATCCGGGCGCGCAGCTCGCCGAACTCCTCGCTGGGGTACCGGCCGGCGAGCATGTCGAGCACGGCGAGCAACGCGTCGTCCGGAAGGGACGCGAACGGCGCCGCCCGGCGGGCGAGGGCGGCCAGCTCGTCGACCGTCCAGGATTCCAGCGCCACCATCGCCACGACCTGCTGCGCCAGCACGTCCAACGGGTTCCGGGGGTACCGCACCGCCTCGATCGCCCCGGACGCCATCCGTTCCGCGACCACCGCGCACGAGACGAGGTCGCCCCGGAACTTCGGGAACATCACCCCGCTCGACACCGCGCCGACCTGGTGCCCGGCCCGGCCGACCCGCTGCAGCCCCGAAGCGACCGTCGGCGGTGCCTCGATCTGCACGACGAGATCGACGGCGCCCATGTCGATGCCCAGCTCCAAAGAGGACGTCGCCACGACGCAGGCCAGCCGCCCGGACTTGAGCTCCTCTTCCACATGGGTGCGCTGCTCGCGCGACATCGAGCCGTGGTGCGCCCGCGCGATCACCGGCGCCGCCCCGGTGGTGAGCCCGGACTGACCGATCGCCTCGGCCGGATACCGCTGATCCGGCTCCAGCTCGGCCTGCTCCGCGACGAGTTCGTTGAGCCGCGCGGTCATCCGCTCGGTGAGCCGCCGCGAGTTGGCGAACACGATCGTCGACCGGTGCGCCTGGATCAGTTCGAGGACGCGTTCCTCCACCGCGGGCCAGATCGACGGCCGCCGCGGCGCGCCGTCGATGTCCTCCAGCGACCCGGGCAAACGCGCGAGGCCGGCGTCGAGGTCTTCGTTCTGCTTCGGCCCTTGAGGACCGTCGAGATTGGACATGTCCTCGACCGGGACCTCGACGCGGACCTCGATCGTCTTCGCGAGCTTCGGCTGGACGATGGTGACCGGCCTGCCGCCCGCCAGGAAGGAGGCGACCTCGTCGATCGGCCGGACCGTCGCCGACAGCCCGATCCGCTGGGCGGGCTTCTCCAACAAAGCGTCGAGCCGCTCCAGGGACAAGGCCAGATGCGCGCCGCGTTTGCCGCCCGCGACCGCGTGGACCTCGTCGATGATCACCGTCTCCACGCCGCGCAGCGAATCGCGGGCGGAGGAGGTGAGGATCAGGAACAGCGACTCCGGCGTGGTGACCAGCACGTCCGGCGGGGTCTTGCCGAACGAGCGCCGCTCGGCCGCGGTGGTGTCGCCCGTGCGCATGCCGACGCCGATGTCCGGCACCGGCAGCCCGAGCCGCCGCGACGCCTGCGAGATGCCCGCCAGCGGTGCCCGCAGGTTGCGCTGGACGTCGACCGCCAGCGCCTTCAGCGGGGAGACGTAGAGGACACGGCAGCGTTTCCTCGGCTCGGACGGCGGCGGCTCGACCGACAGCCTGTCCAGCGCCCAGAGGAACGCCGAGAGCGTCTTACCGGAGCCCGTGGGGGCCACGACCAGCGCGTGTTCCTTCGCGTGCGCGGCACGCCACGCGCCCTCCTGCGCGCGGGTGGGCGCGGCGAAGGCCCCGGTGAACCAGTCCCTGGTCGCGGGGGAGAAGAGGTCGAGTACGTGTGCCACGCCCTCCATACTGCGCCGGACCACCGACAGTTTCGCTCCGAGGCTGTGACGAGGCACCCGCTCGGGGACGAGTTCGGCGGGTTCCGCACGTGCGGTGACCTCGCTCATGGGAGCATCACCGCCAGCGCGACCGGATCAGTGCTGGGGCGGTCGCCGTTCGTCTGTGAAGGGGTATGAGCTGTGCGGATCCTGTCGGTGGACCTCGGGACGTCCAACACCGTGGCCGTCCTTTCGGCGCACGGGAGGCCTCCGCGCGTGGTCGAAGTCGACGGTTCGGCCAACATGCCGTCCGCGGTGTTCGCCACCGAGGACGGCACGATCATGGTCGGCCGCGACGCCGAACGCCGCGCCCGCCTCGACCCGACCCGCTTCGAGCCCAACCCCAAACGCCGCATCGACGAGCAGACGCTCCTGCTGGGCACCGACGTCATCCCGGTCAGCGAGGTGCTGGCCGCGATCCTGCGCCGCGTCCTCGACGAGACCACCCGCCAGCTCGGCGGGGACCTGCCCGACGAGGTCCGGCTCACCCACCCCGCGCAGTGGGGCCCGACCCGCCGCAACGTGCTGCTGTCCGCCGCCCGGCTCGCCGGGATGGGCAGCAACCTGGTGCTCGTGCCCGAGCCGGTCGCCGCGGCCGCGCACTTCGCGTCGTTCCCCGGCAAGACGCTCGCGCCCGGTCAGGCGCTCGCCGTGTACGACCTCGGCGCAGGCACCTTCGACGTCGCGATCGTCGGCGCGACCCCGAACGGCGGCTTCACCGTCGTCGCCGAAGACGGCCTCCCCGACCTCGGTGGTCTCGACGTCGACCAGGCGCTCCTGGTGCACGTCGGCCGCGAGGTCTCGCACAAGGATCCCCAGCGCTGGCAGCGGGTCCTGCGGCCCGAGTCCACTCCGGACCGTCGTACGCGGCGTGCGTTGCAAGAGGACGTGAAGGCGGCGAAGGAGGCCCTCTCGCGGCACCCGCAGACCGAGGTCCCGATGCCGGAGCCGTTCGAGGACGTCCTCGTCACGCGAGGGGAACTCGAAGCGCTGGTGCGGCCCTCGATGCTGCGCAGTGTCGAGCTGATGTCGCGGGTGGTCCGCTCGGCCGGGATGACCCCGGACCGGCTCGCCGGTATCTACCTCGTCGGCGGTTCGAGCCGACTCCCGCTGGTCGGGAGCCTGATCGCGGAGAAGCTCGGCGTCGTCCCCGGCAGCCTGGACCAGCCCGAGACCGCGGTCGCGCTCGGCGCCCAGCACGTCGCCTCCGACGGCATCAGCTCGCGCACGCAGGGCGTCGAGGGGCAGGTCGCCGCGGGAACCGGCGCGCATCAGGTCGGGCCCGGTGCTTCGGGCCCGTACGCGCCGCCGCAGCAGCAGGTCGCGTCGATCCCGGGGTACTCGGGCGGCGGCCCCGGCCAATCCGGCGGTTTCCCCCAGTCGGGTTACCCGAACAGCGGTCCGCAGCAGGTTCAGCAGCCCGCGCCGACGAATTTCCCGACGTACTCGCTGGCCGGCCAGACCGCCGGTGACAAGGCGCCCGCGAGCAAGAAGAAGCCGCTGGTCATCGGTGCCATCGTGGCCGTCGTCGTGCTGCTCGCCGCCGGGCTCACCTACTTCCTGACGTCCTCGTCGGTGGCGACCTACACGGCCGAAGAGTGCAAGGCGCCCGGCGCGGCCGACGACAAGGGCCTCACCGGCTGCCTGCGCCAGCTCGCCGGGAAGATCGCCGACACCGGCGACTGCAAACCCGGCATGGGCAACGGGCCGGCGAAACCGGCGGAGGATCTCGGCGTGACGTCGACCTGCTCCGCCCCTGGCCGCGCCGGGACCCAGGTGACCTATCTGCAGAGCGACTCCGCGGACAAGCTCAAGGCCTACACCGACGGACTGCTCAAATCGGCCGGCGGGGACCGCACCGAGGCCAAGTGGGCAGGCAACGCCCTGGAGGGCCAGTACTCCTCGGCCGCCGGGCGGAACGCCGCCGTGCTGGTGTTCACCGTGACCGACCGGCCGCTGGTCGGCTTCATCTACCAGGTCCCGGCCGAGGGCCAGAACCCGACGCCGGGCGAACTGGCCGACTACTTCGAAAAGAGCGTCCAGCCGGGCGAATAGCCCTGTTCGCGCGTGAAGGCCCCCTTCCCTCGGCTCAGCCGAGGGAAGGGGGCCTTCACGCGTTTCGTGCTCGAGGCGGGGCTAGACTTCTCCCGATGCGTATCACGGTCTTCCGGCGGCTGATGGCCGACGAATTCGGTCCCGGACGTGCGGAAACCCTCGCCAGGGATCACGTCTTCGGCGAACTCGGGGGCCGGACCGTCGAACAGGCCCTCGACGCGGGAACCTCGGCCAAGGACGTCTGGCGGGCGGTCTGCGAAGCCTTCGAGATCCCGCCCGAGCGGCGCTGACCTCGGCGAAAAGGCAAGAACCCTAGCGTGACGGCGTGTCGGTCGCGGCCTCGAACACACGTTCGTCTAGGGTGTTGTCCACAACGGGGTCAGCGATCCACAGCTTGGGCGCGAGGCCTGGAATTGTCGGTGGTCGCCCGTAGCGTCGGACCCGACAGCTCAGAACTGAACAAGCCCTACCCGGCTCAACCAACGAGGTGGACTCCATGGCACCAGCAGCACCCGACAAGGACAAGGCGCTCGAACTGGCCCTCGCCCAGATCGACAAGCAGTACGGCAAGGGCTCGGTCATGCGCCTCGGCGAAGAGGGCCGCGCGCCGATCGAGGTCATCCCCACCGGCGCCATCGCACTCGACGTCGCGCTCGGGATCGGTGGCCTTCCCCGCGGCCGGGTCATCGAGATCTACGGTCCGGAGTCCTCCGGTAAGACCACCGTCGCGCTCCACGCGGTCGCCAACGCGCAGAAGAACGGCGGCATCGCCGCGTTCATCGACGCGGAGCACGCGCTGGACCCGGAGTACGCCAAGAAGCTCGGCGTCGACACCGACGCGCTGCTGGTCTCCCAGCCGGACACCGGTGAGCAGGCGCTCGAGATCGCGGACATGCTGATCCGCTCCGGCGCGCTCGACATCCTGGTCATCGACTCGGTCGCCGCGCTCGTGCCGCGTGCCGAGATCGAGGGCGAGATGGGCGACAACCACGTCGGCCTCCAGGCCCGGCTGATGAGCCAGGCGCTGCGGAAGATGACCGGTGCGATGAACAACTCCGGCACCACCGCGATCTTCATCAACCAGCTGCGCGAGAAGATCGGCGTCATGTTCGGCTCCCCGGAGACCACGACCGGTGGTAAGGCGCTGAAGTTCTACGCCTCGGTCCGCCTGGACGTCCGCCGCATCGAGACGCTGAAGGACGGCGGCGAGCCCGTCGGCAACCGCACCCGCGTCAAGGTCGTCAAGAACAAGGTCGCCCCGCCCTTCAAGCAGGCCGAGTTCGACATCCTTTACGGCAAGGGTGTCTCCCGCGAGGGTTCGTTGATCGACATGGGCGTCGACCAGGGCATCCTGCGCAAGTCCGGCGCCTGGTACACCTACGAGGGCGACCAGCTGGGCCAGGGCAAGGAGAACGCCCGGAAGTTCCTGCTGGACAACCCGGACATCGCCAACGAGATCGAGAAGCGCATCAAGGAGAAGCTCGGCATCGGTGCCGCCGTCGACGCCGAAGCCGCCCCCGCGCCGGTCGACTTCTGAGTCCCGCACAGCCCCGCCAGGGGTGAAGTCACCGATCGATCGTTTCGACTGGAGTGATAGCTGAATGCGTGCGCCCAAAGTGGATCCGGCGGAGCTGCCGCCGGACGAGCGGAGGAAGAAGGCCAAGGAGATCTGCTTCGATCTCCTGGCCGCGCGCCCGCGTTCCACGGAGGAACTGCGTCAGGCCCTCAAGCGCAAGGGCTTCGACGAGGAGACGACGGAGACCCTGCTCGGTAAGCTGGACAAGGCAGGGCTCATCAACGACGCCGAGTTCGCCGAGATGTGGGTGCGTTCCCGCCATGCCAACATGGGCCTGGCACGGAACGCCCTCGTAGCCGAACTCAAACGCAAAGGAATCGATGGGGATATCGCCGTCCAGGCCGCCGAAGAGGTGGACCGAGAGGCAGAGGAGCAGCGCGCCCGAGAGCTGGTACGGAAGCGCATGCGCTCCTTGGGCAACGTCGACGAGCAGACGGCGATCCGCCGCCTGCTGGGCTTCCTCGCCCGCAAGGGCTATCCCCAGGGGCTGGCCTACACCGTGATCCGCGACGAACTCCGCGAGTTCGGCGCCGAGTCGGCGCTGCTGGACGACGCCGCCCTCGACTGAGCTCCATTACCCGAGCCGCTCACCGGTCGGCGGGCACACATACGTGCTCGCGGGCCGGTGTTTCGCGTTCCCGGACGGTGGTCGTGCGTGGCTTTCGGGTTATCGAGCGGTAAGGCAACCGTGCGTGGTGGAGTGGACGGCCCCGCGCTCGCGGCTCCGTCGGTGTTCGTGTCGCGAAAGCCACTTTCGGGACATCACACGTCTCAAAAGTGGCTTTCGCGACACACCACCTTGCCTACCCTCAACAGAACCCCGAACGCCCCGCACGATCTCGGTGGCTACGGGCTGCCCCCTGCCGTCATGGGGCAGCCCGGGCCCCGAGTGTCCCCAATGTCGCATTCGAGACACCGAGCGCCTCGAATGCGACATTGGGAACCCTCCGCGCAGCCGCTGACCAGCGCCGATGCGACCGATCAGGAATCGAGAAGCGCCGGAAGCCCGCCCGGAAATAGCGTTACCGGCATGAACTTCATCGACGCCATCACCCTCGAAGTGGCCGACACCGAGGCCGCCGAACGCTTCTACACCACCGCCTTCGGGCTCGGCTCCGAGCTGCGGCTGCGGGCTTCGCAGGAGCCGTCCACCGGCTTCCGCGGCTACACCCTCTCCCTCACGGTTTCCCAGCCCGCCAACGCCGACGCGCTCATCGACGCCGCCGTCGCCGCCGGGGCGACCGTCATCAAGCCCGCCACGAAGTCGATGTGGGGTTACGGCGGAACCGTGCGGGCTCCGGACGGCGCGATCTGGAAGATCGCCACCTCCGCGAAGAAGAACACCGCGCCGGCCGCCCGTGAATTCGACGCCATCGTGTTGCTGCTGGGCGTCGCCGACGTCGCCGCGAGCAAGAAGTTCTACGTCGAGCACGGCCTCGCCGTGGGCAAGAGCTTCGGCCGCGTGTACGTCGAGTTCGAATCCGGCTCGAGCCCCGTGAAGCTGGCGCTGTACAAGCGCAAGGCCCTGGCCAAGGACGCCGGCGTGTCCCCGGAGGGCACCGGCTCACACCGCATCGCCATCTGCGGCGCCGCCCCGTTCACCGACCTCGACGGGTTCGTCTGGGAGACCTCGGCTCTCGCCGCCCAGTCCTGATGTGCCACTACCGGATGCCCCCGCTCGCCGCTTACCAAGGAGAAACCGCCATGAGCACCACGTACGAAGGATTCACGGCCGAAGAGAAGGCCGCGATGAAGGAACACGCCCAGGACATGAAGAAGGCGGCCCGCCGCGGTTCCGCCGCCGACAAAGCGGCGGCGGCCGAGCAGGACGTGGTCGCGAAGATCGCCGAGATGCCCGATGAGGACCGGGCGCTGGCCGAGCTGGTCCACACCGTCGTGAAGGCGAACGCCCCGATGCTCGCACCGAAACTCTGGTATGGCCAGCCCGCCTACGCGCTGGACGGCAAGATCGTCTGCTTCTTCCAGGCGGCGGCCAAGTTCAAGACGCGGTACGCGACACTCGGCTTCAACGAGGCCGCTCGGCTGGACGACGGCGCGATGTGGGCGACCGCCTTCGCGCTGACCGGCGTCACCCCCGAGGTGGAACAGCGCATCGCCACCCTGGTGAAGCAAGCCGTCGGCTGACGGAGTGGCAGCCTGCTTTACCGCGTGATTGGCCCCTCGCGGGACAGCGGCGAAACCCTAGGCTCGGGTGATCACTGGGAGGCCCACATGATCACCATCGAGCCGTTGAAGCCCGAAGACCGCGAAGCCTGGGAACACTTGTTCCGCGCGTACATCGCCTTCTACGAACGTGTCGCGCCCCAGGAGGTCTACGACCGAGCCTGGCGCGAATTCCGGACAGGGGAACGGATGCACGCGCTCGGTGCCCGCCTGGGCGGCGAGCTCGCCGGGATCACGCATTTCCTGGTGCATCCCAGTACATCCGCGCTCACCGACGTCTGTTACCTGCAAGATCTGTTCACCGCGCCGGAAGCCCGGGGCAAGGGGGTCGCGCGGGCGCTGATCGAGGCCGTCGCGGACTGGGCGCGCGCCCGCGACTGCGGCAGGGTTTACTGGCACACCAAGGAATCCAACGCCACCGCGCGCCGCCTGTACGACCGGGTCGCGGTCAACCGGGGCTTCATCCAGTACCAGTTGCCACTGTGAAAACAGTGAGGGCCACTCGGCACGCCGGTGGCCCTCACCGAGATCAGAGCTTCGAAGCCTCCGCGGCGAAGGCTTCGATCTTCCCGAAGTCCTTGGCCGCCAAGGCGTCCTTCGGCGTCAGCCACGATCCGCCGATACAGCCCACATTGGACAGTGCGAGATAGTCCGGCGCGGTCTTCACGGTGATCCCGCCGGTCGGACAGAACTTCAGCCCGGGCAGCGGCCCGCCGATCGACTTCAGGTACGCCACCCCGCCGCTGGCCTCGGCGGGGAAGAACTTCAGCGCGGTCAGCCCGCGTTCGGCCAGCCGCATCGCCTCCGAAACCGTGCTCGCGCCCGGCAGGAACGGCAGGCCGGTGCCGAACGCGGCGTCCAGCACGGCGTCCGTGCAGCCCGGGGTCACCAGGAACTTCGCACCGGCGTCGGCGGCCTGCTTGGCGTGCTCGGGCGCGGTGACCGTCCCGGCGCCGATGACGATCTCCGGGACCTCCGCGGCGATCCGCTCGATCGAGGCGAGTGCCGCCGGGGTGCGCAGGGTCAGCTCGATCACGCCGATCCCGCCCGCGAGCAGGGCCCGCGCGGTGGGCACGGCGTCGTCGGCGTCGTCGAGCACGACGACGGGCATCACGGGGGACAGGCCGAGCAGGTCGGCGCCGGTGGTCACTGGGTTACCTCCACAGGGGTCAACGTGTGCGCCGGAGCGCCGAAGTGTTCCGGCGTGAGCGGTCCGAACACGCTCGCGCCCTGATCGGCGGGGCCGACCGCGCGGCGCAGCGCCGCGAACAGCTCCCGGCCGGTGCCGGTCCAGGATGCCTCCGAAGGCGGGGAGTCCACCAGTTCACGGCGGGCGAGTTCTTCGTCACCCACGAGGACGTCGAGCGTCCCGGCCTTGGCGTCGAGGCGGACGACGTCGCCGTCGGCGATCCGCGCGATCGGGCCGCCCACGGCGGCTTCCGGCGTCACCTGGATCGCCGCCGGGATCTTGCCGGACGCGCCCGACATCCGGCCGTCGGTGAGCAACGCCACCTGGTGCCCGCGGTCCATCAGCACCCCGAGCGCCGGGGTGAGCCCGTGCAGCTCCGGCATCCCGTTGGCCTGCGGGCCCTGCTGCCGGATGACCACGACGACGTCGCGGTCCAGCTCGCCCGCCTCGAAAGCGTCCTTGAAGGACTTCTGGTCGGTGAACACCCGCGCCGGCGCCTGGACGATCCGGTGCTCCGGCGCCACCGCGGACACCTTGATCACCGCGCGGCCGAGGTTGCCCGCGACCATCCGCAGCCCGCCGTCGGCGGCGAACGGCCGCCACACGGGACGCAGCACGTCCTCGTCGAGGCTGCGCGTCGGGACGTCGCGCCAGACCAGCTCGCCTTCGGACAGGATCGGCTCCTGCCGGTAGCGGTGCAGGCCCGGCCCGGCGACGGTCAAGACGTCCTCGTGCAGCAGGCCCGCGTCGAGCAGCGTGCCGACCAGGAACTGGATGCCGCCGGCGGCGTGGAAGTGGTTGATGTCGGCGCTGCCGTTCGGGTACACGCGGGCCAGCAGGGGGATCACCGACGACAGGTCGGAGAAGTCGTCCCAGGTCAGCTGGATGCCCGCGGCGGCGGCGATCGCGACTAGGTGCATCGTGTGGTTGGTCGAACCGCCCGTGGCGAGCAGCGCGATGACACCGTTGACGACGGCCTTCTCGTCGATCACACGCGAGACCGGCGTGTACTCCTCGCCGCGCGAAAGCTTCACGACGCGGCGTCCGGCCTCTTCGGTGAGCGCCTTCCGCAGCGGCGAGTTCGGCTGCACGAAGCTGGCGCCCGGCAGGTGCAGGCCCATCACCTCGACGACCATCTGGTTCGAGTTGGCGGTGCCGTAGAAGGTGCACGTGCCCGCCGAGTGGTACGAAGCCGCTTCGGCGTCCAAGAGGTCTTCGCGCGTCGCCTTGCCCTCGGCGTAGAGCTGGCGCACGCGCGCCTTCTCCTTGTTCGGCAGGCCCGAGTTCATCGGCCCGGCGGGCACCAGGATCGCCGGGAGATGCCCGAAGGACAGCGCGCCGATCATGAGGCCCGGCACGATCTTGTCGCAGACGCCGAGCAGCAGCGCCGCGTCGAACATGTCGTGGGACAGCGCGATCGCGGTCGACATCGCGATCACCTCGCGGCTGAACAGCGACAGTTCCATCCCCGGACGGCCCTGGGTGACGCCGTCGCACATCGCGGGTACGCCGCCGGCGAACTGCGCCACCCCGCCCGCCTGGCGGACCGAGCCCTTCAGCATCGCGGGGTACTCCTGCATCGGCTGGTGCGCCGAAAGCATGTCGTTGTAGGACGAGACGATCGCGACGCCCGGCGCCCGCGCGGCGCGCAGTGCCGCTTTGTCGACACCTTCCATCGCGGCGAAGCCGTGGGCGAGGTTGCTGCAGTCGAGACCGCGCCGCACCGGCCCTTCCTCGTGGGCGGCGGCGACACGCTCGAGATGCGCGGCGCGGGTTTCGGCGCTGCGGGCGGCGATGCGTTCGGTGACTTCGGCGATGATGGGGTGGACGTTCGGGGCGGTGCTCATTGTCCGGCTCCGGATCACTGGTCGTGGTGGTCCGCGGGACGGCAACGCTGACGTCGCTGGGTCGTGACAGTGGCCACAGTAACCCAGGGGAAAGCCCGAATCAAAATCGATACAGAAGATCGACTCGCGTGACCTCCGTCACGTCACTAGGTTCCACTGTGCTACTTGTCACATTGCACAACGCGCGGCAGAGTCGAGACGGCGAGGAATCGCTGGCCTTCGAAGGCTCAAGCGGCCAACCGAACCGACCATCGGGAGGTACCGATGTCCACCACAGAGATCGCCGAGCTTCGGCGAGCCATCGGTCAGTTGAGGCAGTGCGTCGGCGCGCTGCGATCCCGATACGGCGACGCCTCGGCGGTACGGCGCCTGGCGAACGACGTCGAGCGCCTCGACATCGACGCGACCGACCTCGACACGACCCCGAACGCGGTACCCGCCCAGGCGAAGGCCGCCGACCGGGTCCAAGTTCCCGACACGCCCTACGACCCGGCGCTCTGGCAAGGCGCCGATGACGAAGGCGTCGGCGGCTACAAGCGCGACCAGCGGTGAGCGCCCCCGCCGGCAACGAGGCCGGACGGGGTACGGGGGTCCGCGCACCGTCGCGGGCCCGGATCGCCGAAAAAACGCTGCGCACCGACCGGTGGTGGCTGTCCCCGCTGCTGACCGTCCTCGGCCTCTCCGCCTTCATCATCTACGCGACGATCAGGTCCTTCGTGCGCACCGCCTACTGGGTGCCCGAGTACCACTACCTGACGCCGTTCTATTCGCCCTGCGTCTCGGAATCCTGCGTCGAAGGCTCCCGGCATTTCGGCGCCTGGTTCGGCGAACTGCCGGGGTTCATCCCGCTCGGCTTCCTGGTCCTGCCGTTCCTGCTGGGCTTCCGGCTGACCTGCTACTACTACCGCAAGGCCTACTACCGGGCCGTCTGGTTCTCGCCGCCCGCCTGCGCGGTCGCCGAACCGCACGCGAAGTACACCGGTGAGACGCGGCTGCCGCTGATCATCCAGAACGCCCACCGCTACTTCTTCTACGTGGCCGTGGTCGTCTCGCTGGTCAACACCTACGACGCGATCACCGCGTTCCACGGCAAGACCGGCGGATTCGGCTTCGGGCTCGGCAACATCGTGCTGCTCGGCAACGTGATCCTGTTGTGGGCGTACACGTTGTCGTGCCACTCGTGCCGTCACGTGACCGGCGGCAGGCTCAAGCACTTCTCCAAACATCCGGTGCGCTACTGGATCTGGACCCAGGTGACGAAGCTCAACACCCGGCACATGGCGCTGGCGTGGACGACGCTCGGCACGCTCGTGCTGACCGATCTCTACGTGATGCTCGTGGCGAGCGGCGCGATTTCGGATCTGCGGTTCATCAACTAGCGGCGCGGGAATCTCCCGTCCCCGGCGACAAGCTTCGAGGTGGCTCTTTTCATGACCGAGGTCGAACGGCTCAACTACGACGTGGTGGTGATCGGTGCCGGCGGTGCCGGTCTCCGCGCGGTCATCGAAGCCCGTGAACGCGGCTTCAGCGTCGCGGTGGTGTGCAAATCGCTCTTCGGCAAGGCGCATACGGTGATGGCCGAAGGCGGCTGCGCGGCGTCGATGGGCAACGCGAACTCGAACGACAACTGGCAGGTGCACTTCCGCGACACCATGCGCGGCGGGAAGTTCCTCAACAACTGGCGGATGGCCGAGCTCCACGCCAAGGAGGCGCCGGACCGGGTCTGGGAACTGGAGACCTACGGCGCCCTGTTCGACCGCACCGCCGACGGCCGGATCAGCCAGCGGAACTTCGGCGGGCACACGTACCCGCGCCTGGCGCACGTCGGGGACCGCACCGGGCTCGAACTGATCCGCACGATGCAGCAGAAAATCGTTTCGCTGCAACAAGAGGACTTCAAGGAGACCGGTGACTACGAGGCGAGGATCAAGGTCTTCGCCGAATGCACGATCACCGAACTGCTGACCGACGACGGCCGGATCTCGGGCGCCTTCGGGTACTGGCGCGAGAGCGGCCGGTTCATCCTGTTCGAGTCGCCGGCGGTGGTGCTCGCCACCGGCGGCATCGGGAAGTCGTTCAAGGTCACCTCGAACTCGTGGGAGTACACCGGTGACGGCCACGCGCTGGCGTTGCGGGCCGGGGCGAAGCTCATCAACATGGAGTTCGTCCAATTCCACCCGACAGGCATGGTCTGGCCGCCGAGTGTGAAGGGGATCCTGGTCACCGAAGGTGTCCGCGGTGACGGCGGGGTCCTCAAGAACACCGAGGACAAACGATTCATGTTCGAGTACGTCCCCGAGGTCTTCAAGGGGCAGTACGCGGACAGCGAGGAAGAAGCCGACCGCTGGTACACCGACGCCGACAACAACCGGCGCACCCCGGATCTGCTGCCGCGGGACGAGGTGGCACGCGCGATCAACTCCGAGGTCAAGGCCGGCCGGGGATCGCCGCACGGCGGGGTCTTCCTCGACATCGCCAGCAGGCTGCCCGCGGAGGAGATCCGCAAGCGGCTGCCGTCGATGTACCACCAGTTCAAGGAACTCGCCGACGTCGACATCACGAAGGAACCGATGGAGGTCGGCCCCACCTGTCACTACGTGATGGGCGGGATCGAGGTCGATCCGGATACCGCGTCGTCGAGCGTGCCGGGGCTGTTCGCCGCTGGGGAGTGCTCGGGCGGGATGCACGGCTCGAACCGGCTCGGCGGCAACTCGCTGTCGGATCTGCTGGTCTTCGGCCGTCGGGCGGGCCTCGGCGCCGCGTCCTACGTGTCGGAACTGAAGGACCGCCCCAAGGTCAGTCAGTCCGATGTGGACGCCGCCGCGGCGATGGCGCTCGCGCCGTTCGACCCGCCTGGTGACGGCGTCGAGGAGAACCCGTACAGCCTGCACACCGAGCTGCAGCAGTCGATGAACGACCTGGTCGGCATCATCCGCAAGGCGGAGGAGATCGAGCGGGCGCTGGAGAAGCTCGGGGAACTGCGCGAGCGGATCAAGCGGGTCACCGTCGAAGGGCACCGGCAGTTCAACCCCGGCTGGCATCTCGCCGTCGACCTGCGGAACATGCTGATGGTCAGCGAATGCGTGGCGCGGGCCGCGTTGATGCGGACCGAGAGCCGGGGCGGGCATACCCGCGACGATCACCCGGGCATGGACGCCCAGTGGCGCAACAAACTCCTGGTCTGTTCGGCCTCGCCGGGCGACAACCCGGTGGTGCCGGAGATCGGCATCGAGGTCAAGGAACAGACCCCGCTGCGGCAGGACCTGCTGGAGCTTTTCGAACTGTCCGAGCTGGGAAAGTACTACACCGACGAAGAACTGGCCTCGCACCCCGGGAGTCCGGCATGAGCTACAAGGCGAGTTTCCGGGTATGGCGCGGTGACGCCGATTCGGGTGAGCTGCAGGACTACAGCGTCGAGGTCAACGAGGGCGAGGTCGTCCTCGACATCATCCACCGGTTGCAGGCCACCCAGGCCTCGGACCTGGCGGTGCGGTGGAACTGCAAGGCGGGCAAATGCGGATCGTGCTCGGCGGAGATCAACGGCAAACCGCGGTTGCTGTGCATGACGCGGATGTCGACCTTCACCGAGGACGAGGTCATCACGGTGACGCCGATGCGGACGTTCCCGGTGATCCGCGACCTGGTGACCGACGTGTCGTTCAACTACACCAAGGCCCGCGAGATCCCGTCGTTCACGCCGCCTCCGGAGCTGAAGCCAGGGGAGTACCGGATGCAGCAGGTGGACGTCGAGCGCTCGCAGGAGTTCCGCAAGTGCATCGAGTGCTTCCTGTGCCAGAACACCTGCCACGTGGTGCGTGACCACGAGGAGAACAAGGAGGCCTTCGCCGGCCCCCGGTACCTGATGCGGATCGCCGAACTCGAGATGCATCCTCTTGACGTCGCCGATCGGCGTGACGAGGCGCAGGAGGAGCACGGGCTCGGGTACTGCAACATCACCAAGTGCTGCTCGGACGTGTGCCCGGAGGGCATCCACATCACCGACAACGCGCTGATCCCGATGAAGGAACGCGTCGCGGACCGGAAGTACGACCCCATCGTGTGGCTGGGGAACAAGCTGTTCCGGCGGGACAAGTAGTCACCTCTCGTGAGTGGCGATTCGGGTTCTAACCCGAATCGCCACTCACGAGCTAAATCGGTTGCCGCCGCTTCCTTCCCTGTCGCACACTTACCCGCACACCGACAAAGGAGGCCACATGACGCGACGTTGTTACGCCATGGCCCTTGGTATGGAAGGAAAACACGGCTCCTCGCCGCCGTCCTAGCAGGACGCCGCGTACGTGGAGCCGCCCATCGGGAAACCGATCCGGGCGGTTTTTCTTTTGGTGACCCCTGATTTCTGGAACGAAGCAGTCCGGTGCGCGGTGCGCGCCGGACTGTGTTCCAGGCCAAGGCGCGTTGGTCCAGCGGAAGGGATACCGGGTTTTCACCCCGGTGACGTGGGTTCGACTCCCACACGCGCTACGCCCCGGCACGGCGGGGAAACCTGTTCCGTCGTACCGGTGCGGCGGTGTGGGGTCCGTGTGTCCCATACCGCCAGACGCGCACGGTCCGGCGACCGGCCGGGATTCATAGCCCCGGCCAGCCTGGCTCGACACCAGGGTGCGCGACTCAGCCCACTTTACGGGCGCTGTGCACGTCGCCGCTTTCGTGGCGGCGGAGGACGATGTCCTGGAAACCGTTGTCCCGCAACGCTTCCTCCAGGCCGATACCGTTCGTGGTGACGGCCACGAGCAGTCCGCCGGTCACGAGGCTCGCGGTGACGCGGCCGAGTGGTTCGGGCGAGTTCAGGAAAGCCAGGACGATGTCGAAGGCGCCCATCACCGGCAACCGGGCGAGCTGATGGACCTCGTACGAGATCCCGACGGGGTCGCGTTCCTCTTCGCGCTGCGCGGCCGCGATCAGCGTCTGATCCGCGTCGACGCCGACCACCCGGCGAGCGCCCTTGCCACGGAGCAGGCGGGGATAGCGGCCATCACCGCACCCGACGACCAGGACCGACCTGCCCGCCAGGTCCGGCAGCGCTTCGAGCAGCGTCGCGGCCTGGTCCGCCATACGGCCGACGCTAGCCGAGCGGCCGCTGTCCCGACAGGACCAAGAGGCCTATCCCGGAGTACATGAAGGCCCCCTTCCTGTACCTGGGCGCAAGGAAGGGGGCCTTCATGTACTTACGGAGCTACAGCGCTCCACCGCTCGCGTCGTCGCGCTGCATGACCACGCTGGACGGTGCGGAGTGGACCGGCTTGGCTCCCTTGGGAGCCTTCTTCCGCCGCGCCAGCTTGTTCTCCAGCCACGACGCGAACCAGCTCAGAATCAGGTTCAGCACGATGAAGATGATCGCGATGACGATCAGCGTCGGGATCGTGTTGCCGTAGAGACCGGTGAGCGGCCCGGAAGCCCGGATCAACTCGTCGAAACCGATGGTCAACTGACCGGCCAGCGCGGTGTCCTTGAGGATGACCACCAGCTGGCTCACCAGCGCGGGCAGCATCAGGGTGACCGCCTGGGGGAGGAGGACGGTCATCATGATCTGGGTCTTGCGCATGCCCAGCGCGGACGCGGCCTCGCCTTGGCCCTTCGGCAGCGACAGGATGCCCGCACGGAACACCTCGGCCATGACGGAACCGTTGTAGAGCACCAGGCCCGTCACCGCGGCGAACAGCGGGCGGATCTCGGCGTCGATGTCGGTGTAGAACGCGTAGAACGCGGCGGCGAAGACCATCAGCAGCAGCACCGGGATCGCCCGGAAGAACTCGACGACCGCACCGACCGGGACCCGGATCCACTTGTGGTCGGACAGCCGGCCGATGCCCAGCAGCGCACCGATCGGCAGCGCGATCACGATCGACAGCGCCGCTGCCTTCAGCGTGTTGAGCAGGCCGGGAAGCAGGAACTGCGTCCACGTCGTTCCGTCGACGAAGGGTTTCCAGAGCGCCCCCGCCCATTGGTTCTTTTCGTCGAAGCCTACGTAGATGTAATAGAGGACCAACGCCAGGACGAGGACGAAAAGAACACTGTAGAGCCAGTTCCGTGCCCGCGCCTTCGGCCCGGGGATGTCGTAGAGAACGGTCTGCGAGCTCATCGCTTGACCTCGACCTTCTTGGCGACCCAGCCCAGCAAGAGGCCGAGGGGGAGGACCAGGATGACGAACCCGGCGGCGAAGAGCAGGAAGACCAGCAGCAGCGAGTCGGACTCGTTCTCCACCATCTCCGACATCAGCAGTGACGCCTCTGCCACACCGATGATCGAGGCGACCGTGGTGTTCTTCAGCAGGGCGATCATGACGTTGGTCAACGGCGCGATCACCGACCGGAACGCCTGCGGCAGCACGATCAGGGTCAGCACTTGGAAGAAGCCGAGACCGAGCGCGCGGGCCGCTTCCGCCTGGCCGACCGGGACGGTGTTGATACCCGACCGCAGCGATTCACAGACGAACGTGGCGGTGTAGGCGACGAAACCGAGGATCGCCAACCGGAAGAAGTTGTCGTCCAACGACGTCGTCGAGTCCGCCGAGGCCAGGTTGATCCCCAAGGTGGAGGACAGTCCCAGCGACGTGAAGACGATGATCACGGTCAGCGGGGTATTCCGGAAGACGTTGACGTAGGCGGTGCCGAACGCCCGCATGATCGGAACGGGGCTCACCCGCATCCCCACCAGGATGGTGCCCCAGATCAGGGAACCGATCGCGGAGAAGAAGGTGAGCTTGATCGTCATCCAGAAGGCGCCGAGCAAGTCGTAATTGGGATTGTCGAGGAAATCGAACAAGGTGCTCAACCCAGCCTCGGTACGGGAACGGTGCGCCGCGGTACACGGCGCACCGTTCGATTCCTTTGATTCAGCGGCTCAGCGAGCCGGGTTTCAGGAGATGGCCGGGGGCTCGGGGATCTTGTAGCCCGACGGGCCGACGTTCTTCTCCAGAGCGGCCTTCCACGAGCCGTCCTGCTGCATCTTCTTGATCGCGTTGTTGATCGCGGTGATGCTCTCGTTGTCGTCCTTCTTCAGGCCGATGCCGTACTTCTCGTCGGTGAAGCCCTTGCCAACCAGCTTCAGCTTGCCGGGCTGCTGCGCGGCGTAGCCACCGAGGATGACGTCGTCGGTGGTCATCGCGTCGACGGTCTTGTTCAGCAGCGAGGTGACGCAGTCGGTGTACTTGCCGACTTCCTGGAGCTGAACGTCCTTGGCGTACTTCTCCTTGACGTTCTGCGCCGGGGTGGAACCCTTGACCGAGCAGAGCTTCTTGTTGCCGGTCAGCGACTCCGGGCCGGTGATGTCGGTGGAGTCGGCGCGGACCAGGAGGTCCTGGTGGGCGATGAAGTACGGGCCCGCGAAGGAGACCTCGTTCTTGCGCTTGTCGGTGATCGAGTAGGTGGCGACGATGAAGTCGACCTCACCCTTCTTGATCAGGTCCTCACGCTGCGCGGACTGCGCTTCCTTCCAGGTGATCCCCGACTCTTCGACGCCGAGCTCCTTGGCGATGTACTTCGCCACGTCGACGTCGAAACCGGCGTAGGTGCCGTCGGCCTGCTTCTGGCCGAGACCGGGCTGGTCGAACTTGATGCCGATGACGAGCTTCTTGTCGTTCTTGGCCTTCGCCACCACGTTCTTGGCGCCGCTGGAGCCGCTGCCGGCGTCCGACCCGCCGCCGCCACCACAGGCGGAGAGGGCGAGACCGGCCGCCACGACGGCCGCGCTCATTCGCAGAACTCGGTTCAACCGCATTGTTCTCAGTTTCCTTCCGAATCTTGTCCAGCCATACCGGCCGGCGGGGAAGACCTCAGTGGGTCAGGATCTTGCCGAGGAAGTCCTTGGCGCGATCCGTCTTCGGCTTGGTGAAGAACTCGTCCGGGGTGGAGTCCTCGACGATCTCGCCGTCGGACATGAACACCACCCGGTTCGCCGCGCGCCGCGCGAAGCCCATCTCGTGGGTGACGACGAGCATCGTCATCCCGTCCTTGGCGAGCGTGGTCATCACGTCGAGGACCTCCTGGACCATCTCCGGGTCCAGCGCCGAGGTCGGCTCGTCGAACAGCATCACCTTGGGGCGCATGGCCAGCGCGCGGGCGATCGCCACACGCTGCTGCTGACCGCCGGAGAGCTGCGCCGGGTACTTGTCGGCCTGGTTGGCGATGCCGACGCGTTCGAGCAGGTCCATCGCGGTCTTGCGGGCCTCGGCCGAGTTGACCTTGCGGACCTTCATCGGCGCGAGCATGACGTTCTCGACGATCGTCTTGTGCGCGAACAGGTTGAACGACTGGAAGACCATGCCGACGTCGGCGCGCAGCGCGGCCAGCGCCTTCCCTTCGGCGGGCAGCGGAACGCCGTCCACCGCGATCTCACCGGAGTTGATGGGTTCCAGCCGGTTGATCGCCCGGCACAGCGTCGACTTGCCAGACCCGGACGGCCCGAGCACGACCACGACCTGCCCGCGCGGCACCTCGAGGTTGATCTCCTTGAGCACGTGCAGGTCGCCGAAGTACTTGTTCACGGCGGCCGCCTTGATCATCGGCGCCGCCACCTCCGCGGTCATCTGGCCTCCAGGAGCGTTCGTTTGCAGGGGACTGCGGGGTCAGGCACCACGCGATGGCGGAAACCTACTCCCGTCGGACCGCTTGTAAAGACGGCTTGACCAATACTTAGGGTTTCAAGTCCGTATCGTTCTCAAGCCACCGGACGGCCCCGGTCCACCTCCGTCCGGCGCTGATCAGCCTAGACAAAGCGGGGGTGTCTCGTAACCGGGGTCACACGAGATCTGTGACGCATCGTGACCATTACCGGGTGCAGTGGGTCCCTCACAGGTCCATCCGGCCCAGCGGTACGGGCAGCGCGAGAGGTGACTCACCCCATAGAGTCGTTCTTCAAGTCGTCGCGGTGGCGGTGACGGCGTGAAAGGGAAAACACGGGTGCGGGTACTGCTGGTGGAGGACGACGACCGGGTCGCGGGTGCCCTGACGCCCGCGCTGACCCGGCGCGGCCTGACGATCAAACGCCTCGCCTCCGGCGCCGGGGTGCTCGATCTGGTGCACGAGGTCGACGTCGTGCTGCTGGACCTCGGGCTCCCCGACATCGACGGGATCGTGCTGTGCCGCCGGATCCGCGCGGTCAGCGACGTCGCGGTGATCGTCGTTTCGGCGCGGGGCGAGGTCGACGACCGGATCCAGGGGCTGCGGTCCGGCGCCGACGACTACCTCGTCAAGCCCTACGACGTCGACGAACTGGTCGCCCGCGTCGAGGCCGTGCGCCGTCGCCGCGGGGAACGGCCCGCCGCGCCCGAACCGCCGGGCGTCATTCGGGCGGGTGACGTCTCGGTCGATATCGGGCGCCACGAGGTGCAGGTCGACGGACAGCCGGTTTCGTTGTCCCGCAAGGAATTCCAGGTGCTCGCGCTGGTGGTCACCGCCCGCGGCGCGGTCTGCGCCCGTGATCACGTGCTGAACGAGGTCTGGGGGCACCGCGGCCCGGCGGAGAGCCGGTCGCTCGACGTCCACGTCGCCACCCTGCGGACCAAACTGGGCAGGCCCGCGCTGATCGAGACCGTCCGCGGCGTCGGGTACCGCCTCGGCGGCGCCTACGGTCCGGCGGAAGAGGGCTGAGCCGGTGCGCGTCCGGCTCCAGGCGATCGTGCTGACGCTGGTCGCGGCGCTCGTGTTCGGCCTCGGCATCCCGCTCGCGCTCAGCGTGGCGGCCAGTGTGCAGCTCGACCTCTTCCTCGACCGCCTCACCGACACCTCCCGGTTCGCGTCGCTGGCGCAGCGACCGCTGGTGGAGAACCGGCCGGACCTCATCGTGGACGAGCTCCACCGCTACACCGAGGTCTACGACGTGCCGGTGGCGATCGTCGACCAGGACGGCGAGGCCGTGGCCGGCGGGCCCGGCGAGGTGGGGATCGAGCTCAAGGACCCCGTCATCGCCTCCCATCTGCAGCAGGCGCTGGCCGGGCGGCGTTCGGAACCCGGACCGCTGCTGATGCCGTGGAACACCGAGCCGCTGATCCTGGCCGAGCCGATCCTCATCGACGGCGAGGTGCGGGGCGCGGTCATCACCGTCTCCTCGACCGCCAAGGCCCGCACCGAACTGCTGTGGTGGTGGGTGCTCATCGCGGCGGGCGCGGTGCTGGCGTTCGGGCTCGCGCTGCTGGTCGCGGTGCCGGTGGTGCGCTGGATCCTGCGCCCGGTCCGGCGGCTCGACGACGCCACCGGCGAACTGGTCGCCTCCGTGGTCAGCGGCCGCGAGGTCAAACGGGTGGGGGAGACCGGCGGGCCGCCGGAACTGCGGCAGCTCGAACGGTCCTTCGACCGGATGGCCGCCAGCGTCGACGAGGCGCTGTCGGCGCAGCGCGCGTTCGTCGCCGACGCCTCCCATCAGCTGCGGAACCCGTTGACCGCGTTGAAGATCCGGCTCGGCAACCTCGACGGCCACGTCGACGACGACCTCGCCGCGGCCGACCTCGAAGCCGCCGTCGTCGACGCGCGACGGCTCAACCAGATCCTCGACGAACTCCTCTCGCTGGCCCGCGCCGAGGCCTCGGGCGGCGAACTGGTGCCGGTCGGTCTCGACGAGGTGGTCGGCGCCCGGGTCGCCGACTGGACGGTGGTCGGCGCGGCACGCGACATCACGCTGGTGGCGACCGGGCTGGGCGGCGGGCTGCGGGTGCTCACCCCGGCCCGCGGCCTCGAAGTGGTCCTCGACGCGCTGCTGGACAACGCGCTCAAGTTCACCGAGCCGGGCACCGAGGTGCGCGTGGACGTCATCACCGCGGACGGGAAGGTCGACATCGCCGTCCGCGACCACGGCCCCGGCCTGCGCGAAGACGAGCTGGACCGCGCGGCGGACCGGTTCTGGCGCAGCACCGCGCATCAGAACGTGCCCGGATCCGGCCTCGGCCTGGCGATCGTCACCGAGATCCTGGCCCGATCGGACGGTTCGCTGCGGCTCGGTTCACCCGAAGGCGGCGGCCTTCAGGTGACCGTGACCCTGCCGGTCGTCAGTCCTTGAGCGATCTGAAGTAGCGCAGCGCGCCCGGGTGCAGCGGCAGGGGAGAGGTCTCGATCGCGGGGTGGATGTCGATCGACAACGCCGCGCCCGCCGCCTTGACCAGCTGGTCCCGCGCGTCGAACAGCCCGCGCACGAGCGCCTCGGCGACGTCGTCGCGCATCGACGTCGGCACCACCAGGAAGTTCGGCAGCACGAGCGTGGTCACCGGCGACGGCAGGTTGTAGGCCGTCACCGGGATCGTCGCCGTCCGGTACACCGGGCTGGTGGCGCGCAGCGCGTCGGCGAGATCGGTGATGTCGAGCAGCCGCAGGCCGACCGTGTGCACCTTCTCGGTGATCGACGGCGTCGGCAGGCCACCCGACCAGATGACGGCGTCGATCTGCCGGTTCTCCAGCGCGGGCAGCGCCTCGGGGAGACCGAGATTGCGCCGGTCGATCGCGCCGGTCAGGCCAGACGCCTTCAGCAGCTGCTTCGACAGGAACTCGACACCGGAATCCGGCGAACCGATCGCGACCTTGTGCCCGCGCAGCTGCGCGAACGACCTGATCGACGAGTCGGCGCGGACGATGACGTGCAGATAGTCGTCGTGCACCCGGGCCAGCGCGGCCAGCCCGGCGGTGTCGTCGGCGGCCACGTCGGCCGCCACGAACGCGACGTCGGCCTTCCCCGCCCGCACCCGTCCGACGTTGTCGGGCGAGCCCTGGGTCTCCTGGATCACCGGCCGCTCGGTGTCCAGTTGCGCGGCCCACGCGTCGGCCAGCGCCTCGGCCAGTTTGTCGTAGACGCCACCGTTGAGCCCCGCCGCGATCCGCACCTTCGTCCCGGAGAGATCGGGCCCGCACCCGGTGACCAGGGCGCAGACCACGGCGAGCACCACCGCGAGCACACCTGGTCTCCTCATGAGGGTCGATCGTGCCATGGAACCCCGCCCGCGTACCCTCGAAGGCGAGATGAGCGCGCGCACTTACCAGATCCGCACCTTCGGCTGCCAGATGAACGTGCATGACTCCGAACGTCTTGCCGGGCAGCTCGAGGACGCCGGCTACGTTCCGGGTGACGGCGAGGCCACACCCGACCTGATCGTGTTCAACACCTGCGCGGTGCGGGAGAACGCGGACAACAAGCTGTACGGCACCCTCGGCCACCTGCGCCCGCAGAAGACGGCGAAGCCGGACATGCAGATCGCCGTCGGCGGCTGCCTCGCCCAGAAGGACCGCGGCGAGATCGTCAAACGCGCGCCCTGGGTCGACGTCGTCTTCGGCACGCACAACATCGGTTCGCTGCCGACGCTGCTGGAGCGCGCGCGGCACAACGCCGAGGCCGAGGTCGAGATCCTCGAAGCGCTCGAGACCTTCCCGTCGACGCTCCCGGCGAAGCGCGATTCGGCGTACGCGGGCTGGGTGTCGATTTCGGTCGGCTGCAACAACACCTGCACCTTCTGCATCGTCCCGGCGCTGCGCGGCAAGGAACGCGACCGCCGCCCCGGCGAGATCCTCGCCGAGGTCGAGGCGCTCGTCGCCGAAGGCGTGCTGGAAGTGACCCTCCTGGGCCAGAACGTGAACTCCTACGGCGTCGAATTCGGCGACCGACTCGCGTTCGGGAAGCTGCTGCGCGCCTGCGGTTCGGTGGACGGGCTGGAACGCGTCCGGTTCACCTCGCCGCATCCGGCGGCGTTCACCGAGGACGTCATCGACGCCATGGCCGAGACGCCGAACGTGTGCCACCAGCTGCACATGCCGCTGCAGTCCGGGTCGGACCGGGTGCTGCGCGAGATGAAGCGGTCCTACCGTTCCGCGCGCTACCTCAAGATCCTCGACCGCGTGCGCGAGTCGATGCCCGACGCCGCGATCACGACCGACATCATCGTCGGCTTCCCCGGCGAGACCGAGGAAGACTTCCAGGCGACGCTCGACGTCGTCGCGCAGGCGCGGTTCTCCAGCGCGTTCACCTTCCAGTACTCGATCCGGCCGGGCACGCCCGCCGCCGAGATGGACGGGCAGCTGCCGAAGGAGGTCGTGCAGGAGCGCTACGAACGGCTCGTGAAGCTGCAGAACGACATCTCCTGGGAAGAGAACAAGAAGGTCGTCGGACGGCGCGTCGAGCTGCTGGTGGCCTCCGGCGAAGGCCGCAAGGACTCCGAAACGCACCGGATGAGCGGCCGTGCCCGTGACGGCAGGCTCGTCCACTTCGCGCCGACGGGACCGCTCGTGGACCGTTCGGTACGGCCCGGCGACGTCGTCGAGACCGTGGTGACCTACGGCGCGCCGCACCATCTCGTCGCCGACGGCGACCTGCTGTCGCACCGCCGCACCAAGGCGGGCGACAACTCCGAGGCCGGGCTGCGGCCGAAGACCAACGGCGTGACGCTGGGCCTGCCAGGCTTCGGCGCCCCGGCCGTCACGCCGGAACCGGTGAGCGGGTGTGCACTGTGACCGAACCGAAGATCGACGAACTCGCCGCCGAGATCGACGAGGTCGGCGAACGTGCGGCCAAGACGATCGAACTGGGCAGGCGCGGGTTCACCATCGCCGTGCTGGTGTTCGTGCTGCTGGTCGCCCAGCTGCTGCCCTGGGTCGGCGAGCACGCCGGCTGGGAGGTGCTGCTCGGCAAGGGCGGCGGGATCCCGCAGCTGTTCGCCGCGACCTCCACCGGGGTCGGGGTGTTCGTCTCCGCCGTCACGCTGGTGACCCGGCGCTGGTGGCTGGCCTGGGTCTGCGCCGCGGGCGGCTGGTTCGCCTCGGTCGACGGAATGCTCGCGATCTGGTCCCAGCAGTCCTCGAACGCGACCGGCGCGGTCGGTGGCGGTCCGGGCTTCGGGCTGATCGTCGCCTGGATCGCCACCGTCGCGCTGGCCATCTACTGGATGCGGGCCGCGTTCTCGCGGAGCTAGCCGACCCGCAGGGTGAGGTTGCTGGACGTGTACGCGCTCGCGTAGAGCGTCGTTTCCGGGTGATAGGCCCTCAGCGTGACCACCGCGCTGAAGGAGAAGCTCAGCTTCAGGGAGAACGTCGAGTTGGGCCGGCAGGTCGTGTCGGCGATGTTCACCCAGACACTCCCTTGAAGCTGCTGGACGATGATCGCTTCGAGGCTGTCCGTGCCGTCGGCGCCTTCCTGTGCCTGCAGAGTCCCCTTGAGGGTGACCTTCTCGTTGACCTTGACCTGCTTCTTGCTGAGCGAGGCGTCGAGCTTGACCTTCTTCTTACCGGCTTCGGAGGAGGCCGGGAGCGGTGCCGGGGAACCGGTCGCCGCCGCGGCCGGGGCGAGCCCGGCCACCAGAGCACAACTGATCGCCAGGGCGGCGAACGCCCGGCGTACTGGGGGAATCAGTGTCTGGTTCATGATCGAAGTCGACCACGGTTGAGCGCGGAGAGCGCTCGAATACGCGCGAACGTGCGACGCGTCCCTCCACAGTGGAGTGACCCGCGCGCCAGTGTTGCGAAAGCCACTTTCGCAACCTTCAACGTTGCGAAAGTGGCTTTCGCAACACGCCACCGACCAGTCCGGCACCCGGGTCGCGAAAGCCACTTTCGGGACATCAGACGTCTCGAAAGTGGCTTTCGCGACCTCCGCAGCCGGCGCGAAGGCGACCGCCCGCGATCACCTGAACCCTCTCGCCAAGCGCGTGAAGGCCCCCTTCCCTCGGCTCAGCCGAGGGAAGGGGGCCTTCACGCGCTTTGAGACCTACCGGTCCGCGATGGCCGCTTCCGCCGCCTCGAGCCACTCACGCCACTGCGCGGCCTGCTCGTCCGCCTTCTTCGCGCGCCGCTCGTCGCCCGCCGCACGGGCCTTCGCCGCCTGCGACTCGAACTGCTCGACCCGCTCGCGGAACTGCGCCGCCCTGGCCTGCGCCTCCGGGTCGGTCCGGCGCCACTTGCTGTCCTCGGCCGCCTTGATCGCGTCCTGCACGGCCTTCAGCCGCCCGTCCAGTTCGCGGATGCGCTCGCGCGGGACCTTGCCGATCTCGTCCCACTGGTCCTGGATGCGCCGCATGTGCTGCTTCGCCGCGTCGAGGTTGGCCGCCGGGTCGATCTTCTCGGCCTCGACGAGCAGCTCTTCCTTCTGCTGCGCGTTGGTCGCGAATTCGGCGTCCCGCTCGGAGAACACCGCGGACCGCCGGGCGAAGAACTTGTCCTGCGCCGCGCGGAACCGCTGCCAGAGCGCCTCGTCGCTGTCCTTGGGGGCGCGGCCGGCGGCCTTCCACTCGGTCATCAGGTCCTTGTAGCGGCCCGCCGTCTCGCCCCAGTCCGACGACTCCGAGAGCGCTTCGGCCTCGGCGATCAGCTCTTCCTTGCGGTGCTTGGCGCCCGCGCGCTGCTTGTCGAGCTCGGCGAAATGCGAGCCCCGGCGCCGGTTGAACGCCTCACGGGCCTTGGAGAACCGCTTCCACAGCTCGTCGTCGGTCTTGCGGTCGACCCCCTTGACGGTCTTCCACTCGTCCAGGATGGCGCGCAGCCGGTCGCCGGCGGCCTTCCACTGGGTCGACTCGGCGGCGAGCTTCTCGGCCTCGTCGGCGAGGGCCTGCTTGCGGACGACGGCGGCCGCGCGGGCCTCCTCGCGCTCCTGCTTGGCCGCGGCCAGTGCCTTCTCGGCGTGGGAGATGACCTGCTCGATGCGGCCGCTCAGCGCGGCGATGTCGCCGACGACGGCGGCTTCGGCCAGGCCGTCACGCAGCTGCGTGGCCGTCGCCAGGGCGTGCTTCGGATCGCCCGCGCCGGACTCCAGCCGCGTCTCCAGCAGCTCGACCTCGGTGCGCAGGTCGTCGAAGCGGCGCGCGTAATGGAGCAGGCCCTCGTCCGGGCTCCCGGCCTGCCAGACACCGACCGCGCGCTCGCCGTCGGGTGTGGTGACGTAGACCGTTCCTTCTTCGTCGACCCTGCCCCAAGCGGACGGGCTGGGCTCGGCGGGCGGCACGGGGGGTGCGGGGTGCCCGCCACCGAGCGCGTGCGGTACCGGGTGCGGTGCCGGGGTACCGGTGGACGTGTTCTCCTGGGCCATCGCAGGCTCCTTATCGCCTGTACGCCCGCTGGCGCGGGCGCCCCGCCTAGCGGCGGGGCCGGGTAATGCGTTGCCGTCTTGCTTCGGGGGCTTCAACCCCTTGCGGCATTCAAGCAGCTCAGCGTCCACCGTGGAACCGGATGAACCACCAGAGGGCAGTGATCCTACTTCCGGTGGACCCCCTGTGTCGGTCGGTTGCGGGCCCTCGTCGGCGGGGAAGGTAACGTCGGCGGCCGTGATCCGCCGTGTCGCCGTGCTCCCGCAACCCCCGCTGCTCATCCCCGAACTCGCCGCCGGAGCCGCGGACGAGTGCGCCGAGCTGCGCGAAGCCTGCCTCACCGCCGCGAGGCGCCTGACGGCCGTTTCGCCGGATTGGGTCGTCGTCGGCGCGGCCGCGGGGGCGCCCGAGGTGCCGGAGCACGCGAGCGGGTCTTTCCGCGGTTTCGGCGTCGACCTCGGAGTCTCACTCAGCCGGGTGACGGCACCCGAGACCGAGCTGCCGTTGCCCGCGCTCGTCGCCGGCTGGCTTCGTGAGCAGTGCGGCGCGTCGTCCGTCCGAGTCCACCTCGTCGACCCCGCCGCCCCCTCCGACCAGTGCGAACAGTTCGCCCGCAGGCTGGGGGAGCACGCCGCGGTGCTCGTCCTCGGCGACGGTTCGAGCCGGCACGGCCCGCGTTCCCCCGGCGGCGAGGACGAGCGCGCGGGGGATTTCGACGCCGCGATCCGTGACGCGCTGGCCAAGGCCGACACGGGGGCGCTGTCCGCGCTCGACCCGGCCCTGGCGGCCGAACTCGGGGCGGGCGGCCGCGCGCCCTGGCAGGTTCTCGCCGGGCTCGCGGCGGACGGGGACTGGACCGCCGAGGTCCTCTACTCCGCCGCGCCGTTCGGCGTCGGCTACCACGTCGCGGTCTGGGACCACGCGTGATCCGGCCGGTCGCGGTCGTCGGGCCCACGGCGACCGGGAAGACCGCGCTGGCGGTCGAGCTGGCCCTCACCCTCGGGGGTGAGGTGGTCAACGCGGACGCGTTGCAGCTGTACCGCGGGATGGACATCGGGACGGCCAAGGCGACCCTCGAAGAGCGGCGGGGCGTGCCGCATCACCTGCTGGACGTCCTCGACGTCACCGAGACGGCGTCCGTCGCCGCGTACCAGCGCGACGCCCGTCAGCGCATCGAAGAACTCCTCGACGCCGGACGCGTGCCGATCCTCACCGGCGGGTCGGGTCTCTACGTCCAAGCCGTGCTCGACGACCTCAAGTTCCCGGGCACCGATCCGGAGGTGCGCGCGCGGCTGACCGCCGAGGCCGACGAAATCGGCGTCGCCGCGATGCACGCCCGGCTCACGGAACTCGACCCCGTGGCCGCCACGGCCATCCTGCCGACCAACAGCCGCCGGATCGTGCGCGCGCTGGAGGTCATCGAGATCACCGGCGAACCGTTCTCGGCGAACCTGCCGAAACCGGGGCCCGCGCGCTACGACACGGTCCTGATCGGCATCGACCGCGAACCTGCCGAGCTCGACACCCGCGTCGATCGCCGCGTGGAGCTCATGTTCGAAGCAGGACTCGTCGACGAGGTCCGGACGTTGCTGGGCCAGGGGCTTCGCGACGGGCTCACCGCATCGAGGGCGCTGGGCTACCAGCAGGTGATCGCCGCCATCGACGGCGACGGCGATTTCCAGGCCGCGTCCGAGGCCACCGCGCAGGCCACCCGGAGGTTCGTGCGGAGGCAACGTTCCTGGTTCCGGCGGGACAAGCGGATCCAGTGGTTCGACGGCGGTTCGGAGCGGCTGGCCGAGCGCGTCCTCGAAGCGACGGCCCAGTAATCTTGGGGCCATGGGCGGCATCGAATTCCTTAAGGGACACGGCACACAGAACGATTTCGTGCTGCTTCCCGACCCCGACGGCCGCTTCGAGCTGACCGAAGCGCGGGTGGCGGCGCTGTGCGACCGTCAGCGTGGTCTCGGCGCCGACGGTGTGCTCCGGATCGTGCGGTCGGCCGCACTGGGTGTCGAGTCCGGCGGCGAATGGTTCATGGACTACCGCAACGCCGACGGGTCCATCGCGGAGATGTGCGGCAACGGTGTCCGGGTCTTCGTCCGTCATCTGGTCGACTCCGGCCTCGTGTCCGAGCGCGACTTCGTCATCGGCACCCGCGCCGGCGACCGGCCGGTCCAGATGCACGCGGACGGATCGGTGACCGTGCAGATGGGGCCGGCGACGATCACCGGTACCTCGGTCACCGTGGTCGCGGGGCAGCCGTTCTCCGGTGTCGCGGTGAACGTCGGCAATCCGCACCTGGTGTCGGTCGTCGAGGACGACGTCGACGTGCTGGACCTGCGCGACCAGCCAGACTTCGACTCCGACGTGTTCCCGGAAGGCGTGAACCTCGAGTTCATCAACCTGCTGGGCGACGACGCGCTCAAGATGCGCGTCCATGAACGCGGTGTCGGCGAGACGCGGTCCTGCGGCACCGGCACGGTCGCCGCGGTCGCCGCCGCGCTGCACCTCGCCGGAACCGACACCGGTGAGGCGACCGTCGACATCCCCGGCGGCCGCGTGGTGGTCGAGGTCCGCCGCGGTGAATCCACGCTGACCGGACCGGCGGAGATCGTCGCGCGCGGCGAACTCGACGGAACCTGGTGGGCCGGGCTCGGTTAGCCGACCGCGATCGGCTCCCTGGGAAGGTCGCGAAGCTTCCGGATCGGCGAGAAGACCACCCACAGCACCGCGGCCGCCTCGCCGACCGCGACGAACCACAGCGTCCCCCGGATCCCGATCGCCTCACCCAGCACACCGCCGACCAGTCCGCCCAGCGGGAGCATGCCCCACACCACGAAGCGCACGCTGGCGTTCATGCGGCCGAGCAGCCGGTCCGGGCAGACGGCCTGCCGGTAGGACACCTGCGCGACGTTGTAGACGATGATCCCGAACCCCGCGATCGCCAGCGCCGCGGGGAACAGCACGATCCGCCAGCCCGGCGCGGCGAGCGGAAGCAGCAGCTGGAACGGCCAGGTGAGCAGCGGGACGAACCAGATCGAGCGGGCCTGCCCGATCCGCCGGGTGATGCGCCCAGCCAGGATCGCCCCGATGATCCCGCCCACGCCACCGGTCGCCAGCACGACGCCGACGACCGCCGGTGACAGGCCGAGTTCCCGGTTCAGGAACAGGATTTCGACCGCGGTGAAGGCACCGTTGAACAGGTTCGCGGTCGCGGTGCAGGCGACGATCGAGCGGAGAGCCGCGTCGGTGAAGACGAACCGCAGTCCCTCGACGATCTGGGGGAGCAGCTTCGCGTCTTCATGCTGCTCGGGAACCTCTTCGACGGTGCGGATCCGCAGCAGGCACAGCGCGGAGGTCAGGAAACCCACCCCGGTCATCAGCACGGCGTTGGCCGCGCCCGCCAGCTGCACGAGCCCGCCGCCGACCCCCGGCCCGGTCAGGAACGCGACCGACTGACTGGCCTGGAGTTTCGCGTTGCCTTCGAGCAGGTGCTCCCGGCCGACCAGCGACGGCAGATACGACTGGTAGGCGACGTCGAAGAACACCGTCGCGACCCCGACGAGCGTGGCGACCACGATCAGCTGCGTCAGCGACAGCACGCCTGCCCACCACGCGATCGGAATGGTGAGCAGCAGCGCGGCACGGACGAAGTCGGCCCGCAGCATCAGCGCCCGCCGCCGCATGCGGTCCACCCACACCCCGGCCGGCAACCCGATGATCAGGAACGCGATCGTCTCGGCGGCGGTCAGCAGCCCCATCTCGAACGGCGTCGCGGCCAGCACGGTGGCCGCGAGCAGGGGAATCACTGTGTGGCCCGCGAATGCACCCAGCTGACTGGCCGTGTCACCGGCCCAGAGCCGCCGGAAGTCGGCGTGGAAGAAGAGCGAGTCCTTGCGCACTCCGCCACCCTGGCGTGAGTGATTGGAAAGTGTCAATCACTTTTCGCTCTAGGCTGTCCCGGTGCCCACTCCACGACGCGCCGCCACCAAGGCCGAGATCGCCGCCATGGCCTCCGGAATAAGGCTGCGCATCATCCGGTTGACGTACTCGGAGGCGCTGACCAACAAGGAACTCGCCGAACGGCTCGATCGCGACCCCGCGACGACGCTGCACCACGTGCGCAAACTCGTCGACACCGGGTTCCTCGAAGCGCTCCCGCCGAGACGCGGCACGCGCGGCGCGAAAGAAATTCCGTATCGCTCGACCGGGTTGTCCTGGCATCTTGATTCCCGCGACAAGGGGATCGATCAGGCGATCTTCGAGGCCTACCTGGCCGAGATCGCCGACGTGGGATTCGACGAGGTGCAGCAGACGCGCCTGGTCGTCCAGGTACCGGACGAGCAGATCGCCGAGTTCGAAACACGGCTGATGGAGCTCGTCGACGACTTCATCTCCCGGCCGGCCGACCCGGACGCGAAACGCACGGCCATCTACCTGTCGAAGTATCCCAGCAGGTAATGAATTCGGTCCCGCCGCCGAAACGTGGGACCATGGAGGCACGATGACGGAACTGACACACAACGATCTGAACGACATGGACCCATCGACCGGCGAACTGGAGCTCGAGGACCGCGCCTCGCTCCGCCGGGTAGCGGGCCTGTCCACCGAACTCGCGGATGTCACCGAGGTCGAATACCGGCAGCTGCGCCTGGAGCGCGTCGTTCTGGTCGGTGTGTGGACCGAGGGCAGCGCCCTCCAGTCCGAAGCCTCGCTCGCCGAACTCGCCCGGCTGGCCGAAACGGCCGGCTCCGAGGTGCTGGAAGGCCTGGTGCAGCGGCGGATCCGCCCGGATCCCGCCACCTACATCGGCTCGGGCAAGGTCAAGGAACTGCGCCAGATCGTGGCGGCCACCGGCGCCGACACGGTGATCTGCGACGGGGAGCTCTCGCCCGGCCAGCTGCGTCAGCTGGAGGAGAAGGTCAAGGTGAAGGTCATCGACCGCACCGCCCTGATCCTCGACATCTTCGCGCAGCACGCCCGCTCCAAGGAGGGCAAGGCGCAGGTCGAGCTGGCCCAGCTGCAGTACCTGATCCCGCGGCTCCGCGGGTGGGGTGCGGCGCTGTCCCGGCAGGCCGGTGGCCGCGCGGGTGGCGCCAACGGTGGTGTGGGTCTGCGTGGTCCTGGTGAGACGAAGCTCGAAACCGACCGGCGGCGGATCAACAAGCGCGTGTCGAAACTGCGCCGCGAGATCGCCGCGATGGACACCATCCGCGAGACCAAACGCGGTCGACGGGTGGCCAACGAGGTGCCGAGCGTCGCGATCGTCGGCTACACCAACGCCGGCAAGTCGAGCCTGCTCAACGCGCTGACCGGCGCCGGGGTGCTGGTGGAGGACGCGCTGTTCGCCACGCTGGACCCGACGACCCGGCGGGCGCAGACCCCCGACGGCCGCACCTACACGCTGACCGACACCGTCGGTTTCGTCCGGCACCTGCCGCACCAGCTGGTGGACGCGTTCCGCTCGACGCTGGAGGAGGCGGCGAGCGCCGACCTGCTCGTGCACGTCGTCGACGGTTCCGACCCGACGCCGGAAGAGCAGGTCAACGCGGTGCGCGAAGTGCTCGCCGAGATCACGAAGCGCCGTTCCGAGCCGCTCCCGCCGGAGCTGCTGGTGATCAACAAGGCCGACGCCGCCGACGAGGTGTCACTGGCCCGGTTGCGGCACCAGCTGGCCGGTTCGGTGCAGGTGTCGGCGCGCACCGGCACCGGGATCACGGAGCTCGCCGAGGTGATCGCGGAGCGGCTGCCGAGGCCGGAGGTCGTGGTCGAGGTGCTGATCCCGTACTCGCGAGGCGAACTCGTCTCCCGCGCCCACGCCGACGGCGAGGTGCTGGAGGAAGAGCACGTCGAGACCGGGACGCGCCTGATCGTCCGCGGCAGGCCCGAACTGGCCGCGGCGCTGAGCGACTTCCAGACGAACTCGGCTCTGTAAGCAAGTACGTGAAGGCCCCCTTCACTGCGTTGGACGCAGTGAAGGGGGCCTTCACGTATCTCGGGCCTGGCTCGCCGCTGAAAGTGGCCTTCGCGACATTCCGCCCCATCTCGGCATCCGCACCGAACTGCGCGCCGCCCCGGACGTCTCCGTAGTGTGGGGCTTCAGGGGTTCCACGGTTCGGAGGTGGATGTGCGGGGGATTGTCGCGGCCGCGGTCGTGCTGGTGGCGTTCATCGGCGGGACGGCTCCCGCCATGGCGCAGGAGGCCCCGGCGCCGCAGCCGGTGTGCAAGAACAGCGAATCCCGGCTCGGTGAACTGTCCGGACTGGTCTCCGACGGCGACCACCTGTACGCCCTCAACGACGGCGGCACCAAGACGCAGGTCTTCGTCCTCGGCCGCGACTGCAAGGTCCAGAAGGTCATCTCGGCCGCGACGGACCCTTACGACCCCGAAGACCTCGCCCGCACCGCCGACGGCACCTTCTGGCTTTCCGACACCGGCGACAACCGCAAGAAGCGGGACACGGTCGCGCTGATCTCGCTGACCCCCCAGGGCAAGGCCACGCTGCACCGGCTCACCTACCCCGACGGGCAGCACGACGTCGAAGCGCTGATCATGGACCGCTCCGGCACGCCGTACCTGATCACCAAGGACGTCTTCGGCGACGCGAAGGTGTACCGGCCGACGGGACCGCTCGCCAGCCCCGGCCCGACCCCGCTGGAGAGCGTGGGGTCGTTGCAGATCAAGGAGACCTCGACGCCGGGCGGACCCGTCGGGTCGATCGGGTCGATGACGGTGACCGGCGCGGCCTCGATGGCCGACGGCTCGGTGGTCGCGTTGCGTACCTACACCGACGCCTACCTCTACGCCGTCACCGACGGAGACCTCAAGAGCGCGCTGCAGCGCGAACCCGTGCGCGTGCCCTTGCCGAACGAGAAGCAGGGCGAGGCGATCGCCTTCGATCCGGACGGGACGCTGCTGTCCGGCGGGGAGGGCGTCGGGGAGCAGATCCGTGCGGTGAAGGGCGCGGCCGCGCTCGCCGTGGAAGCGGCGAAATCCGAGGGCAGCACGTCGGGCGGGACCTCCGCGGCCGGTGGCTCTGGCCAGGGGTCCGGCTTCCCGTACGTGCAGGTCGGGATCGCCGCGGTCGTCGTGATCGGAGGCCTTCTGCTGGTCGGCAGGCTGCGCAAGCGGCGCGCCTGACCGGGTGGCCTGCCGAAGCTGCCGAGTCTGACCCGGGTCGGATGACCCGGGATCCCGGCGTGCTCCGGCTCCGGACTACAGCCTGCGAAGAACGGCGACGACCTTGCCGAGGATCGTGGCGTCGTCACCCGGGATGGGGTCGTACGCCTCGTTGTGCGGCATCAGCCAGATGTGGCCGTCCTTGCGCTTGAACGTCTTGACCGTCGCCTCGCCGTCGATCATCGCCGCGACGATCTCGCCCGGATCCGCCGTGGGCTGCTGGCGCACGACGACCCAGTCGCCATCGGTGATGGCGGCGTCGACCATCGAGTCACCGGTGACGCTCAGCAGGAAGAGCTCACCCTCGCCGACGATCTCCCGCGGCAGTGGGAAGACGTCTTCGATCGCCTGCTCCGCCAGCACCGGCCCACCGGCGGCGATCCGGCCGACGAGCGGCACGTACGCGGCCTTCGCGGCGGACTGGGGCTGCTCGACGTCGATGCCCATCGGGTTGTCGTCCGTCGTGGCGAGCACTCCCACCGCACGCGGACGGTTGGGGTCGCGTCGCAGATAACCCTTGCGCTGCAGGGCCTGCAACTGGTGCGACACCGACGAAGTGGAGGTCAGCCCGACCGCCTCGCCGATCTCACGCACACTCGGCGGGTAGCCGAACCGGCTCACCCACAGTTTGATCACGTCGAGCACCTGCTGCTGCCGCACGGTCAGGGTCTCGTCCACCTCGTAGACCTCGGGCAAGGCGCGCACCTTACCCGAGCCCCTAGGCGCGTTCCCCGCCTTGCTCTCCTTAGCCACCGTATCGCTCCTTCATCTCTGCGTCGCCTCCCAGTACGTCCGGTCGCCCGGACCGACTTCGCGTGTCTTCGCCGGTGGCGGACGATCTTCCCGCCCACGGCACCGGCGGCGTCCGCGCAGCAGACGCCCTGGTCAACGACGTTAGCCCGCCGGGACGACGATTTCAAACATCTGTTCGATGGACACGCCGTGTCGCTCGATTTTTGTCGGTGGGAGGTGGTACACATTCGCACGGGCGTTCGATAGAACGCCTGTTCGATCTTGATCGCCGGGTCCCGGCCCGGCGCGAGCGCAGCAGGAGTTGCGAGGAGGTTCCGATGTCGATTCTGGCCGATCGAGGACTGGTGCGGCCCAGTTCCCCCAGGTCCGTTCCGGCAGGGGTGACCCGGCCCGTGCGGGTGGTGCGGGGCGGGCGTGCCGAGCCCTTGCGCCCGCCGACCAGGGCGCGGGTCGTGGCGGGCCGCCGTCCCGGTGTCGCCACCGCCTCCCCGGCGTGCCCGGCGCCGCGACGGCTCCCGCTCAGGTGGCCGTCGCTCGCCGCGATGGCCCTTCTCGTCGCCGGAGTCGTCACCGGATTGGGTCTGTTCTTGGCCGGTGTTCCCGGCGCCGCGGTGCCCGAACGGACCACGACGGTGTCCGTTTCCGCGGGGGACACCCTGACGGAGCTGGCGGCGCGTTTCGCGCCAGGAAGTGACACTGGCGCGGTCGTCGCCAAGATCAAGGAGCTCAACTCCCTGGAAGACGCCGTTCTCGTCCCCGGATTGCCGCTCACGGTGCCGGTCGCGGCCGAGGTGGCGGAAGGCGGGAGGTGATCCTCGTGCCGTTCTCACCCCTCGTGGGTGAGCTCCTCGTTCGTGTCTGACGGACCCGGTCGTCGCGCTTGCGCGCGCCCGGACCTCGCCCTAGTCTCCACCGCTATATGTAGTAGTTACATGGCTGTAGTTGGTCCATAGCTTGGGGTAGACTCGGTACCAGTTGTCCACAGCTGGCCGGTGTTCACCCACCGGATGTCCACAGATCGATCCACATGTCGATCTTTCGCCGTTGCGTGGCGGCGGAACGGGCGTCCATTCGGGACCGGCCGGCGCGGAGGGGAAGGTGATCGGCGGATGAGGTGCCCGTTCTGCCGGCATGCGGACTCTCGGGTCGTCGACTCCCGAGAGGTGGATGAGGGTCAGGCGATCCGGCGGAGGCGCTCGTGCGCCGCTTGCGGCCGGCGCTTCACCACTTCGGAGACGATGGTGCTCGCCGTCGTCAAACGATCCGGGGTCACCGAGCAGTTCAGCCGGGACAAGGTGGTCCGGGGGGTGCGCCGCGCCTGTCAGGGCAGGCCGGTCGACGACGACGCGCTGCAGCAGCTCGCGCAGCGGGTCGAGGAGTCGATCCGGTCGGCGGGGCTGGCGGAGATCCCGAGTCACGAGGTCGGCCTGGCGATCCTGGGCCCCCTGCGCGAACTCGACGGCGTCGCCTATCTCCGGTTCGCCAGTGTCTACCGCTCCTTCTCCTCGGTCGAGGACTTCGAGAAGGAGATCTCGGACCTTCGTGAGGCCATGGCTGCCACACCGGACGAGAGCGATCAAGACGCGAAAGACGGCTGATGCCGCCTCCCGCGTGGGAGTGAGGGAAAGACCCATGACCGAGACCGTGGGAACAGGCAACCCGGCGACAACGCGGACGAGCGGGAAGAAGAAGCAGGCCGGCGGGCTGACCGTGCGGCGTGTCTTCACCACCGAGGGCGTCCACCCGTACGACCAGGTCACCTGGGAGAACCGGGACGTCGTGATGACGAACTGGCGCGATGGGACGGTCAACTTCGAGCAGCGCGGTGTCGAGTTCCCCGGCTTCTGGTCGGTCAACGCGACGAACATCGTCACCAGCAAGTACTTCCGCGGCGCCGTCGGGACACCGCAGCGCGAGCAGAGCCTCAAGCAGCTGATCGACCGTGTCGTCCACGCCTACGTGAACGCCGGCCGCGAACACGGCTACTTCGCGAGCCCCGCCGACGCCGAGGTCTTCGAACACGAGCTGACCTGGATGCTGCTGCACCAGGTGTTCAGCTTCAACTCGCCGGTGTGGTTCAACGTCGGCACGTCGTCGAAGCAGCAGGTCTCGGCGTGCTTCATCCTTTCGGTCGACGACACCATGGAGTCGATCCTCAACTGGTACCGCGAAGAGGGCCTGATCTTCAAGGGCGGCTCCGGTGCCGGCCTGAACCTCTCCCGGATCCGTTCCTCGCGTGAGCTGCTGTCCTCCGGCGGCACCGCCTCCGGTCCGGTCTCCTTCATGCGTGGTGCAGACGCCTCCGCGGGCACCATCAAGTCCGGTGGCGCCACGCGGCGCGCGGCGAAGATGGTCGTGCTCGACGTCGACCACCCGGACGTCGAGGAGTTCGTGCAGACCAAGGCCCGCGAAGAGGAGAAGATCAAGGTCCTCCGCGACGCCGGGTTCGACATGGACCTCTCCGGCTCGGACATCGCCTCCGTCCAGTACCAGAACGCGAACAACTCGGTCCGCGTCTCCGACGAGTTCATGCAGGCCGTCGAGACCGAGGGCGACTTCGGCCTGCGGTCCCGCACGACCGGCGAGGTCATCGACCGGGTCGACGCCAAGAAGCTGTTCCGCACCATCGCGCAGGCCGCCTGGGAATGCGCCGATCCCGGCCTGCAGTACGACGACACGATCAACGATTGGCACACCTGCCCCGAATCGGGCCGGATCACCGCGTCCAACCCGTGCTCGGAATACATGCACCTGGACAACTCCAGCTGCAACCTCGCCTCGCTGAACCTGCTCAAGTTCGCCACCGAGGACGGCGGTTTCGACGCGCCGCTGTTCGCGAAGGCCGTCGAGCTGGTCATCACCGCGATGGACATCTCGATCTGCTTCGCCGACTTCCCCACCGAGGCGATCGGCGACACCACCCGTAAGTTCCGCCAGCTGGGCATCGGCTACGCGAACCTCGGCGCCTTGCTGATGGCGCTCGGGCACGCGTACGACTCGGACGGCGGCCGCGCGCTCGCCGCCGCGATCACCTCGCTGATGACCGGCGTTTCGTACCGGCGTTCCGCCGAACTCGCCGCCGTCGTCGGGCCGTACGAGGGCTACGCGCGCAACGCCGAGGCGCACCAGCGGGTCATGCGCAAGCACGCCGCCGCCAACGAACTGGTGCGGACCTATCACTCCAACGACGCCGCGGTCCGCGCGCTCGCCACCCAGGAATGGAAGCGCGGCATCGAACTGGGCGAGACCAGCGGCTGGCGCAACGCACAGGCGTCGGTGCTCGCTCCCACCGGCACCATCGGCTTCATGATGGACTGCGACACGACCGGTATCGAGCCGGACTTCTCGCTCGTCAAGTTCAAGAAGCTGGTCGGCGGCGGTTCGATGCAGATCGTCAACCAGACCGTCCCGCGCGCCCTGGCCGCGCTCGGCTACCAGGGCGAGCAGATCGAGGCGATCGTCGAGTACATCGCCCAGCACGGCCACGTCGTCGACGCTCCGGGCCTGCGCCAGGAGCACTACGAGGTGTTCGACTGCGCGGTGGGGGAGCGGTCCATCGCGCCGATGGGCCACGTCCGGATGATGGCCGCGGTGCAGCCGTTCCTGTCCGGCGCGATCTCCAAGACGGTCAACATGCCGGAGTCGGCGACCGTCGAAGAGGTCGAGGAGATCTACTTCCAGGGCTGGAAGTACGGCCTCAAGGCGCTCGCGATCTACCGCGACAACTGCAAGGTCGGCCAGCCGCTGTCCACCGGCAAGAAGGAGAAGGCCGAGCCCGAGGCCGAAAAGGTCGTCGAGTACCGGCCGGTCCGCAAGCGCCTGCCGAAGAAGCGCCCGAGCCAGACGGTGTCGTTCACCGTCGGTGGTGCCGAGGGCTACCTGCACGCCGGTTCGTACCCGGACGACGGCCTCGGCGAGATCTTCGTGAAGCTCGGCAAGCAGGGATCGACCCTTTCGGGCGTGATGGACGCGTTCTCGATGTCGATCTCCGTCGGCCTGCAGCACGGGATCCCGCTGGAGTTCTACGTTTCGAAGTTCTCGAACCTGCGCTTCGAGCCCGCCGGCATGACCGACGACCCCGACATCCGCATTGCCACCAGCGTCATGGACTACCTGTTCCGCAGGCTGGCGCTGGACTACCTGCCCTACGAAAAGCGTTCGCAGCTCGGCATCTTCACCGCCGACGAGCGTTCGGCGCAGGTCGAGGCGAACTACGGCACGGCGCCCGCCGCCGAACCGGAGAACGTCGACCTCGACGCCCTTAGGTCCACTGTGGACTCTTCCTCCGCGGAGCCCGCCAAGGTGGCGCATTCGACGGCGGAACTGGTCGAACTGAACCTCGGCACCGCCTCCGACGCGCCGCTCTGCATGACCTGCGGCACCAAGATGCGGCCGGCCGGTTCGTGCTACGCCTGCGAAGGGTGCGGCGCCACTTCCGGCTGCAGCTAGCGCACAGCGAATGTCAGGAAAGGGTCGTTCAGGACGATATGTGTCCTGAACGACCCTTTCCTGACACTGGAGGCGATTGCGTGACCATCCCCGACCCGTTCGGCACGCTCAGGCAGGCGCTCTGGATCTGCGGCGGCCAGTGGGCGGGAAAGTCCACCGTGTCCAGGTTGCTGGCGCGCCGTCACGGCATCACCGTCTACCACTACGACTTCCACGATGCCCGCGCTCACCAAGATCGCCGCATCGCTCACCGCGTCCGTAATGGACTGCCCGCCGCGGATCCCGACCCGGAGACCGTCTGGGTGGACACCACTCCCGAACGGATGGCCGCCGAAACGATCGCCGGTTTCCCGCTGCGGTTCGAATGGGCGCTGGACGACCTGCGCGCGCTGGTCTCCGGGCGCCCGATCCTCGCCGAAGGCTGGGGGCTGCGCCCGGAATTGGTCGCGCCTCTCCTGGATTCACCACGGCGGATGATCGTGCTGGTCCCCACCGGCGATTTCCGTGAGCACCAGCTCCGCGTGCTGCCCCGGGCCGGCTCGGTGGCGCACCGGGTCAGCGACCCCGAACGCGCGCAGCGCAACAGGATCGAGCGGGACCGGCTCGTCGCCGACGACGCCGTCCGTACCGCGAAGGATCTCGGCATCCGGGTGCTGGAGATCGACGGCTCACGAGACGCCGAGGCGGTCGCGGACGTCGTCGCCGAGCACTTCGGTCCCTACCTGGCCTGAGCGAGATCGAGCACGAAGGTCGCCACCGCCAGCGCGAGGAATCCGCCGGGGAAGGCGATGTTGTAGAGGACGCGCGCCCGCACGTGAGTGATGACGGCACCGAGGTAGAACAGTACGAGCCCGGCGGCCGCCGCGGTCCCGATGTACGGCACCCCGAGCAGGCCGAGCAGCAGCCCGGCCGCGCCGGCGGCCTTCAATGAGGCCAGCGGCGGGATCCACGATTGCGGGACGTTGACCTCGGCGGAGTTCTTGAGGACGAACGGGACACGCGCGAAATCGGCGGCGGCGATCCCGGCGTTGATGGCGATCGTCGCGATGGCCACGATGAGGTATGCGGTGAACATGCTCCCTGGACGAGGCCCGCGCCCGGACTGTGACAGCGGTCAGGAACGCCAGCGGTCGAGCACCGTGTCGATGGCGGGGCGGATGCGGTCGCGGGCGGACTGCCGCTCCACACCCGCCATGAGGAGGTCGTCGTACTCGGTGTCCAGATGCCGGATCGAGGCGACGACGGCGAGGAACACCGCTCGCTCGGCCAGTTCCCGCCCGGCGGTCGACCGGCCCACCCGGCCACTGCCTCGCTGGCCGGCATGTTCGGCGATCGCGCGTGCCCGCTCCGGTGGACAGCCGGGGAACATCTCCGTGATCGCGGCGTGGAACCGGGCGGTGAACTCGACGTCCTCGTGGGCGCGGCGTTCGCGATCCCGGCCGCGGCGCCGTTCCCGGACGTCCTCGTCGGCGAGGCATTGTTCCTCGGCGTCGCGCAGCGCCGCTTCCTCGACCAGGAGTCCTTGCCGCTCACTGCGCTTCCGTGACCGGTTGAAGCGGACGACCACGGCGGAGAGGCGGCTCGCCTTCTTCGCCCGGCGGGTCAGGGCGGTGTCGCCGGCGGGCAGGAAGACCAGGTGACCGAGGTCGGCGCAGTCGAGGCAGTGCGGCTTTTCGTTCTCCATGAACAGCAGGTCGCCGGTGCCGCCGCAGTCGGCGCACGTCCAGTCCTTCAATGCCACGGAGACGACGAGGTCCGGTGCTTTTTGTTGCCGGGCGAGCACTTGCGCACGTTTGGCTTCGGACAGTCCCGGCAGGAGCCACTGCGTCCGGAACAGCGGTTCGAGACCGGCCAGTTCGCCCGAAGTCACCCGGAGGGCCGCCCGGTCGCGGGTCGCGCCGACATGTTCGATCTCCGAGCTTTCGAGGGCCTTTTCCCGCGTCCATCGGTGAAGCGCGCCGAGAGCGAACTCCAGTTTCTCCGCGCTCACCGGCAAGGCGGTGGACAGGTCGGGGATCCGGCCCTGCTGCCAGCTTTTGAGCATGCTCTCCGGCAGCCAGCCGATGCCGTTCAGGACGTCGAGCGCGGTCACCGATTTCCGTTTGGACAGCAGCTTTTCCGCTGTCTCCACGACGCGCTGTTCCAGTTTCGCCTCACCTTGCATCGCCGGGAATCGTAGCGATCAGGCGGTCTCGGTCCGCGCGCGGTACGCCCGGATCTTGGCGCGGTTGCCGCAGCGCTCCATCGAGCACCAGCGGCGGTTGCCCGAGCGGGAGGTGTCGAAGAACAGCAGGTGGCAGTCGTCGGCGGAACATTCGCGGACACGGCCCGACCGCTCGCCCGCGACGAGGCCGATGGCGTCGCGGGCGACGGCGCCGAGGAGCTGTTTCCCGGTGACGGGCGGCGCCCAGGCGAGCCGCCGTGTCCCCGGGTCGACGAGCGGCCTCGGGGTCTCCGCGGTCCCGCTGTTCAGCAGGGCGAGGTCGTCCTCCGACGGCGTTTCGCCGCGGGCGAGGGCGGGTGCGATGCGGTAGAGGGCGCCCCGGAGTTCCTTGAGCGCCGCGAGTTCGGCGGGCCGGATCCGGACGTCGGTCAGGGGAGCGGTCAGCGCCAGCCGGGAGCCGGTGAACCACTCGGCGAGGTCGGACGGCGTATGCGCGATTTCGTAGCGCTCGTACGGGCCGGGGCCGCCGGTCAGCATCAGTTCGAGGCTGAGGCTGCCCGGATCGAACCGGTACCGCTCACCCTGGGCGTTGACGAGCAGTCTTGTTCCCGGAGTCATGTAACCACTATAGTCGGTTTCAGAAACCAGGTAAGAAGGTTACGGCGGAGGCGTGATGATCGGCAAGACGAAGGACGCGGGCTGGGAGATCGGCGTGTCCAAGACGGTGGCGTATCCGCTGGAGCAGGTGTGGGAGTACCTCTCGGGTCCTGGCCTGGCGGCCTGGCTGGGTGACGTGCGGCTGGAGCCGGAGAAGGGCGCGCCGTACGAGACGGCCGACGGCACCGTCGGCGAGGTTCGCGGCTACCGCGAGCAGGAGAAGATCCGCCTCACCTGGCGTCCGAAGGACTGGGACCACGAGAGCACGGTCCAGGTGGGGCTCCGTCCGGCCGGGCCGGGCAAGACGGTCGTGGTCTTCCATCAGGAACGGCTCACCGGCCCGGAGGAGCGCGCCGCGCAGCGTGAGCACTGGCAGGCCGTGATGAAGCTGGTTGTCGACGGTCTCGCCGGCTGATCAGGAGAGCGTTCGCCGGGCGAGCTCGGCCAGGGTGTCGATGATCCGTTCGGCGCTCAGGCCGAGTTCGCCTGTTTGGTGGAGAAAGACGTCCGCGGCGAGCGGCGCCAGCAGGATGTCGGCGAGCGCGTCCGGATCCTTCGCTTCCGCCTGCTCGGCGAGATGGCGGACATGGGTGCGCCACAGCCGGTACGGCCCGCTGGTGAAGCGCGAATGCCCGACCTCGGTGCCGAGGACGAGATGCGCGTGCCGGGCGAGCAGTCCGATCATCGCCGCGTAGAACGCGGCCAGCCGTTCGGCGGGCGGCGCGCCGGGTCCCACTGGGGGAGGGCCGGTCAGCAGCCGCTCCTGTAGTTCCCGCTCGTGCTCGTCCAGCAGGGCGACGGCGATCGCCGAGCGGTCCGGGTAGCGGCGGTACAGCGTCGCCCGGCCGACCCCGGCGGCTTTGGCGATGTCCTCCATGGTGACGTCCGCGGCCGGGCGCGCCGCGAAGAGCTCTTCGGCGGCCTTCAGGATCTTCGCTCGGTTGCGGGCGGCGTCCGAGCGTTCCCGTCCCTGGCCGGCCGCGAGGAGATCTTCTGGCATGTCCGCAGCCTAGGGAATATCCGGACACGGCGTCCACTTGTACCCGGCGAAGCAAGTGGACGCCGTGTCCACTTCCTGGTCCGGGAGGCCCCGATGAGCCACCTTCTCCACCTCGACTCCAGTGCCCGCAGCGCGTCGTTCTCCCGCGAGCTGAGTGCTCGGTTCGCCGAGGTCTGGCGTGCCGCGAACCCGGGCGCCGGCTACACCTACCGCGACGTGGCCGCCGACCCGGTGCCACCGATCGGCCAGGCCTGGACCGAGATCTGCGACGCCCTCCTCCAGGCCGGGATCACCGATCCGGCCGGCTACGCCTCGGTGGTGAAGACGCCGGAGCAGCGCGAGGCCTGGGCGGTCATCGAGCCGCTGCTGGCCGAACTGCTCGCCGCCGACGTCGTGCTGATCGGCGCGCCGATGTACAACTTCTCGATCCCCGCGACGCTCAAGCTGTGGATCGATCAGGTCACGTTCCCGAAGATGTCCTTGGCGGGCAAGGCTTTCGTGGTCGCGGGAGCGCGCGGCGGTACCTACCTGCCCGGCACGCCGCGCGAGCCGTTCGACCACCACGAGCGCTACCTGCGCGACTTCTTCGCCGGGCACTACGACGTCCGGGACGTCACGTTCCTGAACTCCGAACTGGCGAACGCCCTGGTCGACCCGGGGCTGAGCCCGCGGGATCCCGAGCGGATCGCGTCGCGGGAGCAGGCGCTCCTCGGTGCCGAAAAGGCCGGAAGGGAAGTCTGATGGGCTGGGGAATCCTGCTGCTGGCGGGAGCCGTCGAGGTCGCCTGGTCGCAGAGCATCAAGCCGACGGAGAACTTCACCCGATTCTGGCCGACCGTACTGTGCTTCGTGCTCGGCGTCGCCGCGGTCTACCTGCTTTCGAAGGCGATGGACTCGCTCCCGGTCGGTACCGCGTACGCCGTCTTCACCGGTATCGGCGCGGTGGGCGCGATCGTGTTCGGCATCGTGATCCACAAGGATCCGCTCAGCTTCGGCCGGTTCGCCGCGATGGCGCTGATCGTCGGCGGGGTCGTGCTGGCGAAGGTCGCGGAGTGACCCCGGGAAGGGGACTTTCCCGCCGGAAAGTCCCCTTCCCGGTGGGTCAGGCGAGCTTCTCCCACAGGAATTCGAGCATCAGCGCCCATTTGTGCGCCAGCTGCTCGTTGTCGGCCGCCGCGCCGTGGCCGCCCTCGATGTTCTCGTGGTACCGCACGTCGTGTCCCTGCTCCAGCATCCGCGCGACCATCTTGCGGGCATGCGCGGGATGCACGCGGTCGTCCCGCGTGGACGTGACGAACAGGACCGGCGGGTATTCGCCGTCACCGCGGACGTTCTGGTACGGCGAGTACTTCCCGATGAAGTCCCATTCCGCCGGGTCGTCGGGGTCGCCGTACTCGGCCATCCACGACGCGCCGGCGAGGAGCTTGTGGTACCGCTTCATGTCCAGCAGCGGCACCTGGCTCACGATCGCGCCGAACAGGTGCGGATAACGCGTCAGCATGACACCCATCAGCAGCCCGCCGTTGCTGCCGCCCTGGATGCCGAGGCGCGCGGGCTCGCTGATGCCGCGCTCGACGAGGTCGGCGGCGACGGCCGAGAAGTCCTCGTACACCTTGTACCGCTTGGCTTTCGTCACCGAGGTGTGCCAGTCCGGCCCGTACTCGCCGCCGCCGCGGATGTTCGCGACGACGTACGTGCCGCCGCGCGAGAGCCAGCCGCGGCCGATGACGCCGCTGTAGCCGGGAGTCAGCGAGACCTCGAAGCCGCCGTAGCCGGTCAGCAGCGTCGGCCCGCCTTCGGCACCGGAGGGGCGGACGACGAAGTACGGGATCTTCGTGCCGTCTTCGGACGTCGCGAAGTACTGCGAGACCGTCATTCCTTCGCTGTCGAAGAAGGCGGGAGCGCGCTTGAGGACCTCGACGTCGCCCCCGACGTGCCCGTAGCTCAGCGTCGACGGCTGGGTGTAGCCGCTGGAATCGAGCAGGTACTCGTCGCTGACGTCGGGGTCGGTGCCGGTGATCTGCGCGGTGCCCAGTTCCGGGGCGCCGGCGAGCGGCTGGGAGGCCCAGCCCTCGGACGGCGTGAGCACACGCAGCTCGGTCCGGACGTCGGACAGGGTCGAGAGCAGCAGGTGGTTGTGCGTCCACACCCAGTACTCCAGGGACGTGTGCGCGTCCGGTGTGAACAGGGTCGTGAAAGTGCGCTCGCCCGCCATGAACGCGTCGAACCCGCAGGCGAGCAGAGCGCCGGAGGGGTACGTCGTGCCTTCGACGGTCCAGTCCGAGCGAAGCCGGATCAGCAGCCATTCGCGGTGCGAGGACGTCTGCGCGTCTTCGGGGACCTCGATGCGGTCTAGCCCGGAGGCCGTCCGGACATACCTTTCCGTCCGGTAGAAGTCGATCGACCGGTAGACGAAGTCACGCTCCCAGCCTTCGGTCGGGTCGTGGTGGGCGGACACGGAGACGTCGTCCGTCTTGCCCTCGAAGACCACCGTCGCCTCTTCGAGCGGGGTGCCGCGCCGCCATTCCTTCGCCAGCCTCGGATAGCCCGAATCGGTCAGCGTCCCCGGACCGAAATCGGTGCCGACGTAGACGCGGTCGCGGTCGATCCAGCCGATCCTGGTCTTGGCCTCGGGTACGAAGAAGCCGTCTTCGACGAACCGGCGCTCGCCGAGGTCGAACTCGCGGACGACGGTCGCGTCGGCGCCGCCCCGTGACAGTTCGACCAGCGCGCGGTCGTAACCCGGGCGGAGGACGGCCGCGCCCTGCCACACCCAGTTCTCGCCCTCGGCCTCGGCCAGCGCGTCGACATCGAGGAGGAGCTCCCACTCCGGCGTGTCGAGCCGGTACTGCTCCAGGGTGGTGCGGCGCCACAGACCGCGGGGGTTGGCCGAGTCCTGCCAGAAGTTGTACAGGTATTCGCCGCGGCGCCGGATGTACGGGATGCGGTCGTCGGCGTCGAGGACCTCGCGGACCTCGTCACGGATCCCGGCGAACCGCTCGCCACCCGCCAGTTCCGCCAGCGCCTCCGCGTTGCGGGCTCGCACCCAGTCCAGCGCCTTCTCGCCGGTCACGTCTTCCAGCCACAGGTACGGGTCCTCGTCGCTCATACCCACAGTCTCGCCGGGTGCCGTATCCCGGCGCCACCAGGTGTGGCATTCCGTATGCTGTGGACTCGCACGTTTGGGGGACAGCATGGACGGCACCGACGAGGTACCCAGACCGTTCGCGCCTTCGCCATCTCGCCGGAACCCTGGGGCCGCCGTGGTCGGTCTGCTCATCGTCGCCGCGCTGACCGGCACCGGGATGGCGATGGCGGGTGGACCGCGGACGGTCGTCGGCCAGGCCCTCCCGGTGCCCGGCGCGTACACCTCGGAAGGGGCCAAGGCGCCGGCCGGGAACGCGAAGCCCGCGCCCAAGGAGGTGCGGGAACTGGAGACGAACCCGCTGCTGGCGGACGGGGTCGCGCTGGGCGCGGTCACCTGCCGGCTGCCCGCGATCAGCCGCGAGCCCGCGAAACTGGAGACGTACTACAAGACGTTCGTGGCATGTCTCGCCGAAGCCTGGAAACCCGCACTGGACCAGGCGAACGAGCCCGCGCTGACGGTGACAGTGCAGGTGACGCTGCCCGAGACCAGCGCCTGCGGGAAGGCGCCGGGCGAGAACGAGGCCGTCGCCTACTACTGCGGTGGCGACACCACGATCTACGCGCCGACCCAGTGGATGCTGGGCGACGCCGGCCTCGAACGGTCCCGTCACCTCGCCACGATGGCCCACGAGTACGGGCACCACGTCCAGCGGTCCAGCGGGATCCTGTCGGCCGCCGCGGAGAAGATGTCGTCGCCGAACGAGGACAGCCCGGCCGACAAGGAACTGGTGCGCCGCATAGAACTGCAGGCGAACTGCTTCGGCGCGCTCGCCCTCGCCGCCGCCGCGGGGCGCGGGTCGATCAGCAGGGCGCTCGCCGACGCCGCCCTCGACGACTACGGCCGCGCCGACGACAGCGACACCCACGGCAGCCGTCGTAACCAGCTGAAATGGGCGAAGGCCGGGTACTCCGGGAAGACGACGTCAGCGTGCAACACGTGGGCGGCCCCGGCCTCGGACGTCAAATGACCGACGAGGTGATGGCCGAGATCAACACCGGCCTCCAGCTGCACATCTCCGGTGACCGCGCCGGAGCGCGCGAGAAGTTCGCGGCGCTGTGGGAACGGATCGGCGAGGACGGCGACCCGCTGCACCGATGCGCGCTCGCGCACTACATGGCCGACGTCTGCGACGACCCGGCCGACGAACTCGCCTGGGATCTGCGCGCCCTCGCGGCGGCCGATTCGCTCACCGACGAACGCGCCAAGGAGTACCACGCGACGCTGGCCGTGCGCGGCTTCTACCCGTCGCTGCACCTCAACCTCGCCGAGGACTACCGCAAACTCGGTGATCACGAGTCCGCGAAGGCCCAGTGGGAGCTCGGGCGGGGCACCCTCGGCGCGCTCGGCGACGACCCGTACGGCACCGGGATCATCCAGGCGTACGACGCGCTCGCGGCCAGGCTCGGTCTCGAACCGGACTCTCCGGACTTTCGCGCAGGGCGGTGAAGCCATAACCTGGAGTGACTCAGGTCACCCATCCGGGAGGAGCGCGTATGCGGATTTCCGATCTGTTGCGGACCAAGGGGGCGGCCGTCGCGACCGTCTCGCCGGAGACGAACGTCACCGAACTGCTCGAAAGACTGGCGGAACACAACGTCGGCGCGCTGGTGGTCGTCGACGCCGACGGCGCGATCGTCGGGATCGTCTCCGAACGGGACGTGGTGCGACGGCTCAACGAGCGCGGACCCCAGCTGCTCGACGGATCGGTGTCCGCGATCATGACGAAGATGGTCGCGAGCTGCACCCCCGAGGACTCGGTCGATCAGCTTTCGGTCCTGATGACCGAACGCCGCATCCGGCACGTCCCGGTCGTGGTGGACGGCAGGCTCGCGGGGATCGTGAGCATCGGCGACGTCGTGAAGACCCGGATGGAGCAACTGGAGAAGAGCCAGGAACAGCTGGAGGCGTACATCTCGCAGGGCTGATCGGCTCGTGAGTGGTAAGGACGGTTCTAACCGTCCTTACCACTCACGAGGCGTCTGGGTTACTCCCGCCACCCCGACAGCTCGACGCCCTTCGCGACGTCCACCCGGTACCCGAGCGTCACGACACTCTTCGCGCCCGGAGCGAGCGTCAGCCGCCAGGTGAACTCGCCCAGCTCGGTCCGCTCCACCGGCTCCGGCGTGGTGCGTACGTCCCGGACGGTGATCGCGTCGTCCCGGGAGACCGGCGCCTGATCCAGCACGGTCACGACCGCTTCGCGCGGGCTGTGGTTGACGATCGTCGTGGTGTAGGCGGCTTCCCGCTTGCGGACCCCGGACAGCGTCGCCTTGCTCGCCGTGCGGTGCGTGAGCTCGCGCTCGACCCGGATCCGGTCGTCCACGCCGAGGGCGAGTTCGAGTTCCTCACCCGGCGCCCAGACGTCCAGCCGGGTGGTGCCGACGAACTCCGTCTCGTGGAACACCGACGCCTTCCCCGGCCGCAGCGTGTGCTCCGAAGTGTTGACCACGGTCGCCCGCAGGAACGCCTCCGGCGACACCACCGGAGCGGTGACGTAGCCCAGTTTCGCGGTCAGCTCCAGCTGTGCGAGCGTCGTGCGGTGACCCTGCGCCCCCGAGGGGACCGCCACCGGGCGGCCCGGCCGGTAGGTGACCGCGGTGGTGCCCTGTTCGACGGACGCGGTCCGCGCCGCCATCGCGGGCGCGCCGGGAGCCGGCATGCCCACGGCCTCCGGGATCCCGCCGCCCGCGGGCGACGCGCCGCCGTACGCCATCCGTGCCATCAACGGCTTGTACTCCGGCACGCGGTCGAGGAACCACGGATCGAGTTCCGGCACCTCCACGGTGTTCGCCGGCCGCGCGGTGGAGAGGGCCAGTTCGCATTCCGGCCAGTCCTCGCCGGTGTGCTGGGTGATCCGCCCGTACCAGGTCAGCGAGACGTCCTCGCCGCGGACGCGCACGTCGTAACCCGGCTCCCAGCTCGCGTTCGCGACCACATAGGACAGTTCGAGGCCGATCTCCGCGCCGTTCTCCTGCGGCTCCAGCTCCACCGTGACCGTGGCGCTGTCCACTTCGGACGTTCCCTGTTTCGCCTCGATCTCGCGGTCGAGCGCCTTGAGGTCGTCACGAAGCCGGGCGAGGCGGATGCCGAGTTCGCGACGCTTTCCGAGCGCCTCGGCCAGCTGTGTGCCGAGCGCGTCGGTGACTTCGGCGACCCGGGGCGGTTCCGCCGTGCCCGCCGCGAGCGCCTTCGCGAAACTCTTGCCGCTGCGTGCCGCCAGCCCGGTCAGCAGATCGACCTTCGCCGTCTCCGCGGCGACGGCGTCCGCGACCTCGTCGACCACCGCCTGATCGGCGCGCCGCCGCTCGGTCAGCGCGCGCAGGGAAGCGTCCGCGGGCGCGGGATGGCGCTCGACGGCGACGTCGACCCCGGCGATGACCGCCGGTCCGGAACCGGTGACTCGGACCGAGTCGGTGTCCAGGTTCCACGGCAGGTCGGCGAAGGCGAAGCGCGTTTCGCCGTCGAGGGCAGCCGAAGCCCGCCTGGTGATCCGGGCGTGGTGCGGGTAGACGGTGACGGCGACGATCGGTGCTTCGAGAGTGCTCGGCATGCCTCCGACGTTAGTCTCTTGACACCCGTTCGGGTGGCCGGAAACCTCAGCTGGGTCTTGCCCGCCCGCCATTGGGGGTCCTGTGAGAGTCGCCAGGCTCGCTGCCCTGTTCACCGCCGTCCTGGTCCTTCCGGCGACGGCGTTGCCCGCTCAAGCCGACGCGCCGCCGTCGCCGGTCTTCAAGGACGGCCAAGCCCAGCCGGTGTTCGACCCGGCGGACGTCATCCGGGAGAACGTCTGGGTCACCGCGCCGGTCGACAGCGACCGTGACGGCAAGGACGACCTCGTGCACGCGGAGGTCGTGCGGCCTCGCGCGACGCAGCAGGGCATGAAGGTCCCGGTCGTCTACCAGGCCAGCCCTTACTACGCGGGCGGCAACGACGTCGCGAACCACAACGTCGACGTCGAGCTGTACGTGCCCGGCGCGAAGCGTCCCCCGGCGGGCCCGCGGATCGCGACCAAGACCGTCGGCCCGAACGCGGCGCCGATCAGCTGGCGCTACCAGGACTACTTCACCGCGCGCGGCTTCGCCGTGGTGTACGGGGAGTCGCTCGGCAGCGGCCAGTCCACCGGCTGCCCGAGCAGCGGCGACGTCAACGAGACCATCGGCGCGAAGTCCATTGTGGACTGGCTGAACGGCCGCGCGACGGCACGGGACGCGGCGGGCAAGGCCGCGGTCGCGGACTGGAGCACCGGCAAGACCGGCATGATGGGCGTGTCCTACAACGGGACGCTGCCCAACGCGGTGGCCAGCACGGGCGTGGAGGGGCTGGAGACGATCGTCCCGATCGCGGCGATCTCCAGCTGGTACGACTACTACCGCAACGACGGCGCCGTCGTCGCGGCGGGCGGGTTCCAGGGCGAGGACGCGGACGTGCTCGCGGACTACGTCTACACGCGCGAGGATCGCGCCGTCTGCCGTCCGCTCATCGACGGCATCGCGGTCGACCAGGACCGGGTGACCGGTGACTACAGCCCCTTCTGGGACGCGCGGAACTACCGCAACGACGTGAACAAGGTGCGGGCCTCGGTGCTCGTGGTGCACGGCCTCGGCGACTGGAACGTCAAGACCGACCAGGGCACCCGCTGGTACGAGATGCTCAAGGCGCGCGGCGTCGAGCACAAGATCTGGCTGCACCAGGCCGGGCACTCCGATCCGTACAGCCTCCGCCGCGACGTCTGGCTCGCCACGCTGAACAAGTGGATGTCGCACTACCTCTACGACGTGGACAACGGCATCGAGCGCGAGCCGAAGGCCACCATCCAGCGTGAGGACAAGTCGTGGGTGGACGAGCCGGAGTGGCCGCTGCCCGGCACCCAGGACGTGAAGCTCTACCCGTGGCCCGGCGGCTCTTCGAAGGGCAAGCTCGACACGCGCAACCCCGTTCCGGGCAAGGCCGCCGTCGAGACGCTGGCGGACGACGCGAGCAAGACGATCGAACAGCTGGCGGCCGCGGCCTCGTCGGGCAACCGGCTGCTGTACTCGACCACCGCGGCGAAGCAGCCCGTGCGGCTTTCCGGAACCGTGAAGACCGACCTGTCGCTGTCCTTCGACAAGCCGGCCGCGAACGTGACCGCCGTGCTCCTCGACCGCGCCCCGGACGGGTCGGCGAAGGTGATCACCCGCGGCTGGACCGACCCGCAGAACCGGCGCGACCCCGCCCGCACCGACCCGATCACCCCCGGTGAGAACTACAAGGTCGAGGTGGAACTGGTCGCTAAGGACTACCTGCTCGCGGCCGGGCACAAGATCGAGTTCCTGGTGGCGTCCAGCGACCACGACTACACGCTCCGGCCGAAGCCGGGCGCCGGTGTCTCGGTCGAGCTGAACCGCAGTTCGCTGGTGCTGCCGGTGGCGGGTGGCAAGCCCGCGCTGCGAGCCGCCTTCGGCTGAGCGGGCCGGCTTTCCGTGAAGGCCTCCTTTCCTCCTTTGAAGGTAGGGAAGGAGGCCTTCGCTACGTCACGCCGCGGCCGTAGGCGTGTCGCGAAAGCCACTTTCGCAACCTCCAGCGTTGTGAAAGTGGCTTTCGCAACGTCACGCCGCGGCCATCGACCCCAGCCAGAATCCACTGGGTAACCAAACCCCGGACGACACGGAACACGCACGGCCGACGACGGGCGTTGCCGACGGCCTCGCAGGCGTCGCGAAAGCCACTTTCGGGACACCTGATGTCTCGAAAGTGGCTTTCGCGACACGCGATGCGGGCGCGCGGCTGCCGGAAAACCCCGACCCGACCTCGGGCTTGTACGGAAAATGTATTTCCTCCGGCTTTGCTTCGGGCCGTCCGGCTTCCCCACCTGATGGAGGTCTCCATGTCCAGGTTGCGCCGTTTCGCAGTGCTCGCCGCGGCCGCCGTCATCCCCGCGCTCGGCCTGACCCTCGCCGGTACGACGCAGGCGTCGGCCGCCCCGAACTTCCAGGTCCCGTTCAAATGCGGCGTCACGGTCACGGCGGCGACGTTCAGCGGGCACAGCCCGGCCAACTCGGTCGACTTCCAGAAGTCGGGTATCACCGGGATGCCGGTGCTGGCGTCGGCGGGCGGCACCGTCACCCGGGTCGCCAACGAGGGCAGCACGAGCTACGGGCGCTGGGTCGAAATCGACCACGGCGGCGGCTGGCGTACCCGGTACGCGCACTTGTCGACCCAGTCGGTCTCGGTCGGCCAGGCCGTCAGCCTCGGCAAGCAGATCGGCACGGCCGGGGCGACCGGCGGCGTGACCGGTCCCCACCTGCACTTCGAACAGCGGCTCAACGGGGTCGCGCAGAAGGCGGTGCTGCACGGGGTCGCGGTGCCGTACTACGGCCACACCAACTTCACCAGCAAGAACTCGTGCGGTGGTAACCCGTACTCGGCCACCGAGGTGTGCGGCAGCGGGTTCTCGGTCGTCGACTCGCAGGCGCTCGCGAACGGGTCTGGCACCGCGTACCTGCTCTACAACGCGTCGACCAAGGCCAACTGCGTCACCACGCTGAAGGCGGTTTCGCTCGGTACCGCTTCGCCGGTTTCGGCGTTCCTCGAAGTCCAGGGTTCGGCTCGCGTGACCGACTCCGGCAGCTTCACCTACTACGCCGGACCGGTGAAGAAGACGGCCGCCGCGACCTGCGTCAAGTGGGGCGGCTCGGTCGGGTCGAATACCTACGAGAGCCCGTTCGAACACTGCGGCTGACCCCGCGGGGCCGGGCACTGTAGATCACCCCACCGACAGGATCGGCGTCCCCGCGTCCGGCCCGCGGCGGTTGTCCACAACGGTCCCGGCTGTCCACAGATTGTCGTGCCCTCACCCGGCGGCCCCATTCCCGCCGCAGGGTGGGGGCATGACCACATCCACTCCGACCGGCAGGACCAAGGTCGATCTGACGGATCCGGCGGACCTGCTCGCCGCGATCCCGTACCTCCTCGGCTTCCACCCCGAGGACTCCGTCGTCGTCTTGGGCCTGCGCGGCCCGGGACGTATGCAGCAGGGCCTCGTCATGCGAGCGGACCTGCCGCCGCCCGGCCTGGAACACGACGGGGCCCGTGAACTCGCGGTCAGGCTCGCCGTGACCGGCCACACCGGTGCCACCGTCGCGGTGATCGGCGGTGGCACCGCGAACAAGGCCGGGCGGCCACCACGCCGGCGGTTCGTCCGGCGCCTGGAAGCCGTGCTGGCCGAGTACGAGATCTCGCCGAAGCATTCGGTGTGGGCGCCGCGGATCGCCGCCGGCGTGCGCTGGGGCTGCTACCGGGAAAAGACCTGTGGCGGACTCCTGCCGGACCCGCGCGACTCGGTGGCCGCCGCGGTCGTCACCGGTGCGGGGCAGATCACCCACGCGAGCCGGGACGAGCTCGAGCGCCTCTTCGATCCCGTCGCGCCGGAGACGCTCGCCCGGCGTGCCGATCTCCTCACCAGGATGGCCGACCCGCCGTGGCGAGGCCGGGATCCCGTCCAGGCGGGAGTCGCCGAGGTGAACGCCGCGCTCACCCGGGCGGACGGCGGCGACCTGGCGATCACCGACGACCAGGCGGTCCGGCTGGCCTGGGCGCTTTCCCTGGTCGAGGTCAGGGACGCCTGTGTGCTCACCGCCGCGCCGGCGGACTCACGGCTCGCCCGCGCCGCGGAGGACCTCTGGCTCACCTTGGCCAGGGAACTCCCGGCGCCCGAAATGGCCGAGGCACTCGTCCTGAAGGCGCACGCCGCCTACGTCCGGGGAGACCTGGCGACCGCCGGGATCGCCTTGGTCAGGGCCACCGAAGCCGACCCCGATCACGGGCTGGCGAGGCTGCTGACCGCGGCCCTGCACGCGATGGTGGAGCCGTCCGAGCTGTCCGGAGCGGTCCTGCGGCAGCGAGCCGGAGGACCGCCCGAGATCGGCCTCAGGCGTTCCGGCGGGACCGGGTGAACGCCCAGGCGTCGGCGACGATGCCGTCGAGGTCGGTGCGCTCGGGCTTCCAGCCGAGTTCGTCCCCGGCCCGCTCGCTGGAGGCCACCAGCACCGACGGGTCGCCCGCCCGGCGCGGAGCGACCGCGGCGGGGATCTCGTGGCCGGTGGTGCGGCGGCACGCCTCGATCACCTCGAGCACCGAGAAACCGGTGCCGCTGCCGAGGTTGTAGATGCGGTGTTCGCCTTCGGCCGCGTGGCGGAGGGCCAGCTGGTGCGCGTCGGCGAGGTCGACCACGTGGATGTAGTCGCGGATGGCGGTGCCGTCCGCGGTCGGGTAGTCGTCACCGAAGATCTGGATCCGCTCGCGATCCCCGGTGGCGACCTGGAGTACGAGGGGGATCAGGTGGGTTTCGGTGGTGTGCCGCTCGCCGAAGGAGCCGTAGGCGCCGGCGACGTTGAAGTAGCGCAGGCTGACGGCGGCGATGCCGTGGGCACGCGAGAACGAGGTGATCGCGTGGTCGATGGCCAGCTTCGTGGCGCCGTAGGTGTTGGTCGGCTGGGTCGGCGCCGTCTCCGGGATGGGGGAGGACTCGGGCTCGCCGTAGGTGGCCGCGGTGGAGGAGAACACCAGCCGCTTCGTGCCGTGGTCGCGCATCGCTTCGAGCAGGCGGAGCGAGGTCAGGACGTTGCCTTCCCAGTACTTCGCCGGATCCGTCATCGACTCGCCGACCAGCGACTTGGCGGCGAAGTGGAGCACACCGTCGAAGCCGTCGCCGAGCATCCGCCGGGCGACTTCGGCCGCGTCGCCCTCGACGAAGGTGGCGTCCGGGTGCACCGCGTCGGCGTGCCCGGTGGAGAGGTCGTCGACCACGGTGACGTCGTGCCCGGCCTCGACGAGGCGGGCCGCGCAGACGCTGCCCACATAACCGGCTCCGCCCGTCACCATCAGCTTCAGGGTCTTGGTCGGTTCGTCGGTCACGTTCGCGCCTTTCTGCTGCGGATGCGGTCGCGGCTCAGTGTCCTCGCCCCCGGCCACCGGCCGCGCCCCGGGGTGCGGTCCACGGAGCCCGGCCTCAGCGTGTTACGCCTTCAAGCACGCGAGTTACGTCCCCAAGCACGCGAGTTACGTCCCCAAGCACGCGTGTTGCGGGCCTGGACACGCGAGTCACGCCGAAGCGGCCTTCGCGGCACGCCTCGGCATCACGGGGCAGCCCACTCGCTAGAGCTCGTCGCGGCCCGCGCCGCGCGACGGCACGGCGGTGAACAGCCTGGGGTGGCGCAGATCCGCCGCTTCGTACGCGGCCTTCACCGCTCGCCCGACGGCGTCCACATCGGACTCGCGGACCAGCGCGATCGCCGAGCCACCGAAGCCGCCGCCGGTCATCCGCGCGCCGAGCGCCCCGGCTTCGCGGGCCGAATCGACGGCGAGGTCGAGTTCACGGGTGGAGATCCGGTAGTCGTCGCGCATGCTCGCATGCGAGCCGTCGAGGTGAGGACCGATCTCGGTGATGCGGCCCGCCCGCAGCAGGTCCACGGTGTCGAGGACGCGCTGGTTCTCCGTCACCACGTGGCGTACCAGGGGCACGAGTTCTTCGGGCAGCTTGCCGAGCGCGGCGTCGAGCCCGTCGACGTCGATGTCCCTCAGCGCCTTCACCTCGAGCAGTTCCGCGGCGCGTTCACAGCCCCGGCGGCGTTCGCCGTAGCCGCCCTCGGCGTGCGAATGCTTCGTGCGGGTGTCCATGATCAGGATCCGGACGCCGGATTCCTCCAGCGGGAACGGCACCTGTTCCAGCTCGCCGGAGCGGACGTCGAGGAACAGCACGTTCGATTCCGTGCAGCACAGGGAAGCGGTCTGGTCGAGCAGGCCGGTCGGCGCCCCGACGAAGTCGTTCTCCGAACGCTGCACCCAACGGGCCACTTCGTGCAGGCTCGGCGAACCCCCGCCGGTGCCCGGAGTGGTACCCGCCAGCCCCAGCAGGGCGAGCGCGACGGCGCATTCGAGCGCGTGGGAGGAGGACAAGCCGGCCCCCGAGGGCACGTTTCCCGCGATGGCCACGTCCGCGCCGCCGCCGAGGCCCTGGTCACGCAGGACCCACGCGACCCCCGCCGGGTACGCGGCCCACCCCTCGACCGAGCCGGGCCGCAGGCCTGCGACCGTGAGCGGGCCGGATTCCTGGACCCTGCCGTCCGAGCCGAGGGTGGCCACGGTCAGCACACCGTCCTCGCGCGGCGTCGCCGCGGCGGCGAGCCGGTGCGGGAGGGCGAAGGGCAGCACGAAACCGTCGTTGTAGTCGGTGTGCTCACCGATCAGGTTCACCCGGCCCGGTGCGGACCAGACCCCGGCCGGAGCCCGGCCGTGGAGGGCCTGGAAGGTCTCCGCGGCGTCGGACGCGGCGCTCACCTGGCCTGCGCCAGCACGGCGTGCAGCGCCGACACGGGCACCTGCGCGGTGCTGCTCCCGCCGGTGACCTCGATGGTGCCGCCGGGCGCCGTCTTGCCGACCTTGACCCGGCTGCCGGGCACGATGCCGACCGACTTGAGCTCCGTCATCAGCGTCTCGTCCAGCTGCACGTGCTCGGCGATGCGGCGGATCTCGACCTCGCCGCCACCCATGCGGGCGAACTCGTCGAGCCGCACGAGGTCGGCTTCGGCGGGCGGAGCGGGTTCGCCGTCGCCGAGCTTGTCGAGCCCCGGGATCGGGTTGCCGTAGGGCGACGTGGTGGGGTGGTCGAGCAGCTTGACCAGCTTGCGCTCGACGGCCTCGCTCATCACGTGTTCCCAGCGGCAGGCCTCGTTGTGGACGTGCTCCCATTCCAGGCCGATGACGTCGACCAGGAGGCGCTCGGCCAGCCGGTGCTTGCGCATGACCGCGATGGCGAGTTCGCGACCGTGCTCGGTCAGCTGCAGATGCCTGTCGTCCGCGACCACGACCAGTCCGTCGCGCTCCATCCTGGCGACGGTCTGGCTCACGGTCGGGCCGCTCTGCTGCAGCCGCTCCGCGATCCGGGCCCGCAGCGGGACGACACCTTCTTCTTCGAGCTCGTAGATGGTACGCAAGTACATCTCTGTGGTGTCGATGAGATCGTTCACGCTGTCCCCTTCGTCCGCGTTGCTCATCGTAGTCGCTGGCACCGACAGCGACGCAGGCGTGGGGAGAACAAGCATCGAGGCGGGAAAAGTCCCCCAAGCTGGGCAGGGAGCCCTGGGGCACGGAAAGATGGGCCCATGCGCCCCATGATCACCACCAGCGAACTCGCCGCGCGGCTCTCCGGGCCGGAATCGGCACGCTCCGTAGTGCTCGACGTCCGCTGGCGGCTCACCGGCCCGCCCGGTGCCGATTCCTACCGTGAGGCGCATCTCCCGGGCGCGGTGTACGTCGACCTCGACACGGCGCTCGCCGGGGAGCCGGGCGACGGCGGCCGTCATCCGCTCCCCGAGCCGGAGACGCTGCAGCGGCATCTGCGGGCGGCCGGGGTCCGCGCCGGTCACCCGGTCGTGGTCTACGACGACGCCGACGGTTCGGTCGCGGCCAGGGCGTGGTGGCTGCTGCGCTGGGCCGGGCACGCCGAGGTCGCCGTGCTGGACGGCGGGTTCGCGGCGTGGGCCGAGGAGGAGCGCCCCGTCACCGACGAGGTGCCTTCACCCGAGGAGGGGGACATCGTCGTGAAGCCCGGCGGCATGCCGGTGCTGGACGCGGCCGAGGCGGCGACGCTCGCCAGGGACGGCTTGCTCTTCGACGCGCGGGCCAGGCCCAGGTACGCGGGGGAGACCGAGCCGATCGACCCGCGCGCCGGGCACATCCCCGGCGCGGTCAACGCGCCCTTCTCCGGGCACCTCGGCGAGGACGGGCGCTGGCGCGACGCCTCGGAACTGGCCGAGCGGTTCGAAGGCCTCGGCGTGACCCCGGAGACCCCGGTCGGTGTCTACTGTGGATCGGGCGTCACCGCCTCGTCCGTCGTGCTCGCGCTGGAGGTCGCCGGCCATCCGGAGCCGGCGGCGTTGTACGCGGGTTCGTGGTCGCACTGGTCGCGCGATCCGGAGCGCCCGGTGGCCACCGGGGATCTGCCCGGCTGACCCGCGGGCGTCCGGAACGACGCACGGGCCGCGTCCGGGCACTAGAGTTCGGACCATGCGAGCACCGGCCGTCGTATGGGACTCCTCGCTGCTGGGCTACGACCTCGGCGGCGAGCATCCGTTCAATCCGGTGCGGCTCGAACTGACCATCCGGCTCGCCACCGAGCTCGGCGTGCTCGACGGCGTCGAGCTGCTCGTCCCCGGCCCGGCCGGGGAAGACGAGCTGCGCCGCGTGCACCTCGGCGAGTACATCGAGGCCGTGCGGCAGGCGCCGATGACCGGCGCCGACTTCGCGCACGGGCTCGGCACCGAGGACAACCCGGTGTTCACCGGGATGCACGAGGCTTCCGCGCTGGTGGTGGGCTCGACGCTGCTGGCCGCGCGGAAGATCGCCGAGGGCGAGGCGACCAGGGCGGTGAACATCGCCGGCGGGCTGCACCACGCGATGCCGGGCAAGGCGTCGGGGTTCTGCGTCTACAACGACTGCTCGGTGGCGATCTCGTGGCTGCTCGACCACGGTTTCGACCGTGTCGCCTACGTCGACACCGACGTCCATCACGGCGACGGCGTGCAGACGGCGTTCTACGACGATCCGCGCGTGCTGACCGTTTCCCTGCATCAGCACCCCTTCACGTTGTGGCCGGGAACGGGCTACTCGGCGGAGATCGGCAAGGGCGGGGCCGAGGGCACCGCGGTCAACCTCCCGCTGCCGCCCGGCACCCGCGACGGCGGCTGGCTGCGGGCGTTCGAGGCGGTGGTGCCGTCGCTGCTGGAACAGTTCCGGCCGCAGATCCTCGTCACCCAGTGCGGCGTCGACTCGCACGAGGAAGACCCGCTGGCGGATCTCTCGCTGTCGGTGGACGGCCATCGCGCCATCTACCGGCGGCTGCGTGAGCTGTCCGAAGCACACGCCGGTGGCCGCTGGCTCGCCGTGGGCGGCGGTGGTTACCAGCTGATCCGGGTGGTGCCGCGCTCCTGGACCCATCTCCTCGCGACCGTGCTCGGCCGCGACGTCGACCCGGCGACGGCGCTGCCGCCGAACTGGGTCGCGTCGATCTCCAGGGCGGCGCCGCAGGCAGAGCTTCCGGCCGGCATGTCCGACGGCCGCGAGACCACGTTCGTCCCGTGGGGAGACGGAGCGGACGAGCCGGTCGACATCGCCATCCGTGACACCCGCCGCGCGATCTTCCCGCTGCACGGCCTCGATCCGGACGATCCGAGGGACTGACATGGCCAGTGAGGACACCAAACGCGACCCGTACGACTTCCCGCGCGAGTGGGAGGCCGACGTCCTGCTCTCCGACGGCGGCACGGTGCACCTGCGCCCGGTGATCCCCAGCGACGCCGACGGGCTCGTCGCCTTCCACGGCAGGCTGTCCGAACGCACCCGCTACTTCCGGTACTTCGGCGCCTATCCGCGGATCCCGCAGCGCGACCTCGAACGGTTCTCCGTCGTCGACCACCACGACCGCGTCGCCTTCGTCGCGCTGCTGGGCGACGACATCGTCGCGGTCGGCCGGTACGAACGGCTCGAACACGGACCGTCGGCCGAGGTCGCGTTCGTCGTCGACGACGCCCACCAGGGCCGCGGGCTCGGGTCGATCCTGCTGGAACATCTGGCCGCCGCCGCATCGGAATGCGGGCTTCGCCGCTTCGTCGCCGAAGTGCTCGCCGAGAACGCGGCCATGGTCCGCGTGTTCCGCGACGCGGGCTACCAGGTCAGCCGCGAGATCGAAGAAGGCGTGCTGCACCTGGAGTTCGACATCGACCCGACCGAGGAGTCGCTCGCGGTCGCCCGGTCCCGGGAGCAGGCCGCCGAGGCGCGCAGCGTGCACAATCTGCTGCACCCGAAGTCGGTCGCGGTGATCGGCGCGTCCACCGATCCGACGAAGATCGGCTACGTCGCCCTCACGAACCTGCTCAGCGCCGACTTCGCCGGCACCGTCTACCCGGTCAACCCCGAGCACAAGTCCGTCCGCGGCGTCCGTGCCTATCCGTCCGTCGTGGACATCCCCGAGGACGTCGACCTCGCGCTGGTCGCCGTGCCCGCCGAGGCCGTCGAGTCCGTTTTGGACGGTGCACTGGCCAAGGGGGTCAAGACCCTTCTGATCGTCTCGGGCGGATTCGCCGAGGCCGGGCCGCACGGGCTGCACGCCGAGCTGAGACTGGTCGGCGAGGCCAGGGCGCACGGGATGCGGGTCGTCGGCCCGAACGCGCTGGGCGTGCTCAACACCGACGCCTCGGTCCGGCTCAATGCCACCCTCGCACCCCGCCTGCCCGCGCGCGGCCGCACCGGGTTCTTCTGCCAGTCCGGCGCGCTGGGCACCGCGATCCTCGCGGACGCCGAGTCGCGCGGCCTCGGGTTGTCGACGTTCGTCTCGGCGGGGAACCGGGCCGACGTCTCCGGCAACGACCTGCTCCAGTACTGGGAGACCGACCCGGCGACCGACCTCGTCCTGCTGTACCTGGAATCGTTCGGCAATCCGCGCAAGTTCGCGCGGCTCGCCCGGCGGCTGGCGCGGACGAAACCGGTGGTCGCGGTGAAATCCGGCAGGCACGCGGTCCGCCCGCAGCTCGCCGCGACGTCGGCGGAGGTCGACGAGTCCAGCGTCCAGGCCTTGTTCGAGCAGGCGGGTGTCGTCCGCGTCGACACGCTCGCGCAGCTCTTCGACACCGCGCTGGTCTTCGCCCACCAGCCGCTGCCCGCCGGGCCCCGGATCGCCATCGTGGGCAATTCCAGCGCCATCGGGCTGCTCGCCGCGGACACCGCGCGGGCGCACGGCCTCCGGCTGACCTCGGACCCGGTCGACGTCGGGCCGCAGGCGAGCCCGGAGGAGTTCGCCGCGGCCGTGCGCGAGGCGCTCAACTCGCCGGAGACCGACGCGCTGGTCGTGGTCTTCGTGCCGCCGCTCGCGATCCCTGGCACCGCGTACGCCCGCGCGTTGCGGGAGGCCGTCGTCGAGATGGACAAGAACAAGCCGATCGTGTCGACCTTCCTCGCCGTCGAAGGCGTGCCGGACGAACTCGCCGTGCTGTCCGAGGACGGCGTGCCGACGCGGGGTTCGGTCCCGTCGTACCCCAGCCCCGAACGCGCGGTGAACGCGCTCGCGCGGGTCGTGCGCTACGCCGCCTGGCGGCAGCGGCCGCAGGGAAACCTGGTGCGTCCCGCCGGCCTGCACGCCGAACAGGCGCAAGTGATCGTCGCCGAACTGCTGGCGGGCGAGGACGGCAAGACGACCCTGCTGTCCGACGACGACGTGGTCCGGCTCCTGGGCTGCTACGGCATCGACGTCGTCCCGTTCCGGGTGGTGACGTCCGCGGACGAAGCGGTGAAGACGGCCGAGGAGCTGGGCTTCCCGGTCACCCTCAAGGCCGTCGACGAACGGCTGCGCGGCAGGCCGGACCTGGCGGGCGTGCGGCTCGATCTGTCCTCTGTGGACGGAGTGCGCCGGGCGTATCTCGACCTGCGGGAGATCTCCGGCGACGACGAGGTCTACGTCCAGCGGATGGCACCCAAGGGCATTTCGTGCGTGGTCGGGCTGCAGGACGATCCGTCATTCGGCACGCTCGTGTCGTTCGGTCTCTCCGGCCTGGTCAGCACGCTGCTGGGGGACAGGGCCTACCGGGCGGTCCCGCTCACCGACGTCGACGCTGCCACGCTGCTGCGCGAGCCGCGGACTTCGCCGCTGTTGACCGGGTACCGCGGCGACGAACCGGCGGATCTGGCCGCGCTCCAGGACATCGTGTTGCGCGTCGCGGCGCTCGCCGAGGACAATCCCGAGGTCCGCTCGATGACGCTCGACCCGATTCTGGCGTCACCGGACGGTGCCTTCGTCGCCAACGCGCGGATCGTGCTGGGTCCGCCACCGTCCCGGCCCGACACGGGGCCGCGACGGCTGCGGCCGATCAACGCCCCTGCTTGAGCCATTCCTGGGGCGAGCGGGCCGCTAGGTCCGCGTCGTGGCCGGCGAACGCCGCGATATCCCGCTTGATCGTGTTGTGGAACGCGACGATCAGCCCGTCGTGGACGAGTTTCGACTGCACCGCCTCAGCTTTCCCGGCCAGGGGACCGGCGGGGATGGTCAGCTTGGTGGCGGTGTGCACGAGATCGAACCCGCCGCCGAGCGGACGGCTCGACACCTGACGGATCCGCAGCGTGCTGCCCCGGTAGACGGTGTCGAAGATGTTCTGGCTCTCGCGCGCGATCGTCGCGCGGCCGCGCTGGATGCGGCCGACGACGTCGACGAAATCCGCGTCCTCGGCGAAATTCGCGGCCCACGCCTCGCCGTCGCCCGCGTTCCAGGCGCGTTCCAGCGCGGTGATGATCTCCTCGGTGGTCATCGCTATCCTTTCCTGTAACGACGATCCATAAATTAGAACAACGTTCCAACTTTCAAGGAGCATACATGCCCGCGGACCTTCCCGGCATCGTCCGGTTGCGTGACCGTCGTGAGGCGCTGACGCTGCGCACGATCCTGACGGCGGCCCGCGGCCTCTTCGCCGAGCGCGGGTACGCGCGGACACCGATCCGCCTCATCGCCCAGGAAGCGGGGGTGTCCCCGCAGACCATCTACGCGCACTTCGGTTCGAAGGCCGGGGTCCTCGGCGGTCTCGTCGACCTCCTCGACGACGAGGCCGGGATCCCCGACGTCGTCGCCGAGGCGCAGCGGACCGAGGACCCGGTCGCGCTGCTCGGCCTGCTGGCCACGGTCGCCCGCCAGGTCCGGGAACGCTGCGGTGACATCGTCGCGATGCTGAGCTCCGGCGCCGCCGTCGATCCGGACATCGCCGCGACCCAGGCGGAAGGCGCCCGGCGTAACCGGCTCGGCGTCGAGATGGTCGTCGGCCGTATCCGCGAGAGCGGGCGCGCGGTGGTGCCCAGGGCCGCGGACGTCGCCGTGGCCCTGATGAGCGCCGACGTCCACACCAGCCTCGTCACCGAGGCCGGGTGGAGTCACGACGACTACGAAGCCTGGCTCAAGGAAACGTTGGTCATGTCGCTGCTTCGGTGACGCAGTGTCTTGCCGAAGAACTCCGAGAGCCGGGTGCGCTGTTCGGCGACGCTGCGCGCGGGATCGATGGTGCCCACGAACGCGGCCGGGGCATTGCCCAATTGCGGCAACAGCGTCTGGTAGTCGGTGAAACTGAAATGCTCGCCGTCCGGCAGCCGCACTTCGCGCGTCCAGCCACGCTGGTTGCGGAGGAACTCCTGCCAGGACGCGTCCGACGCGGCGCTGTGGTCACCGGCGCTCATCAACAGGAACGGCCGGTCCAGCCCCTCGTCGGCGACGCGGCCGAAGATCCGCTGCGACTGCGAGTGGGCCATGCTGCCGTCCAGATCCGCCCCGGCGACGATGCGCCGGTCGCTCACCATCGTCTCGCCCGCGGTGAACCCGCCGGCGGAGTGGCCGAACATGCCGGCCTGGCTCAGTCCGAGTGAGTCGAGCACGAAACGCGTGTCCCGGACGCGAGTGTCGATCACGCGCTTCGACACCTCGATACTCGACGGCGGCAAGGATTTCTTCGCGACGCGGCCGCCGGGGAACTCCACCGCTTCCGCTTCGTGGGTGTGGTCGATGGCCACGACGACGTAGCCCTCGCTCGCGAGTTGTTCCTGGTGGGTGGTGCCGTGCGAACGCGACAAGGTGCCGCCGGGCGAATACAGCACGACGGGCCGCTTGCCACCGATCGCGGGAGCGCCGACCCGGGAGTGGGTGGGGAAGCGGTAGTCGAGCCGATCCGCCGCCATACCCAGCTTGACGGCGTCGCCCTCGGCCACGACCTTCGCGACACCTGGCGCCATGTACGGCGCTTTCGGCTTTCCGCTCGGCAAAGCCGGGTACCGCACGGTGACCATCAATTCCCTTGGCACACCGGGAACCCACGGGTCCTGGCGGGAGTGGTCGACGAGATGGAGGTCGGTGCTGCCGACGGCGTACGGACCCGTCGGTGCGGGAAGACTCAAGCGGACGGGCGCCGCCGACGCGGGCGGGGTGAGGAGGACGGCGGGCAGGGCGAGAGCGGTCGCCAGTACGCCGATCCGGCGCGTTGTTCGTTTCATGGCACCGAACGTAGGCAACGCGCCCGGCCGCGGACATCGGGAAGATCACCCGTCCCGACCCTGAGATCCACTCCGCATTTAGTCCTCTGGATGCGGTAGTTGCCAACGCGAACTACCGCATCCAGAGGACTAAATGCGGGGGTAGTGGAGCTCGTGGGCGTCGCGGGTCCCGTCGGCGGCCAGGTCGCGTTTGAGGACCTTGTGTGTGGCGGTCCGCGGGAGTTCGGCGAGCGTCCGTACGAACCGGGGCCGCTGCTTCGGCCCCAGATCGCCTTGCGCGGCAACGAAAGCGGCGAGCTCGTCGGCGTCGATCGGCGTCCGGCAGACCAGGGCGGCCATCACCTGGTCGCCCACCCGCGGATCCGGCACCCCGTACACGGCGGCCTCGCTGACCGCGGGATGCCGCAGGAGCGCGCGCTCGATCGGGGCCGTGCCGAGGTTCTCGCCGTCGACGCGCAGCCAGTCGCCGAGCCGCCCGGCGAAGTAGCAGTAGCCGTCCGCGTCGAGGTAGGCCAGGTCGCCGGTGTGGTACATCCCGTCGCGCATCCGCTCGGCCTCGGCCGCCGGATCCCCGTAGTACCCGGCGAAGAAGCCGGGACCGCCGGTGTTGACCAGTTCGCCGACCGCCTCGGCGGCATTGAGCAGCTTCCCGCGCGCGTCGAATTCCGCCGGAGGACAGGGTTTCCCGGTCTCCGGGTCGAGGACGGCGACGCCGTCGAGCAGCCGGCCGAGCGAACCGGCCGGGGTGGTGGCGTCCCGTCCGAAGTTCACGCCGCCCTCGGTCGAACCGAAGGCGTCGACCACGTGGCAGCCGAATCGCTTGCCGAATGCGGCGAGGTCGGCCTCCGCGCCTTCGTTGCCGTAGACCAGTTTCAACGGGTTGTCGGCGTCGTCGTCCTGCTCAGGAGTGGTGAGCACATAGGACAGTGGCTTGCCGACGTAGTTGGCGTACGTCGCCCCGAAATTCCGGACGTCCGGCAGGAAGCCGGAGGCCGAGAACCGCCGCCGCAACGCGATCCCCGCGCCGGCGGCGAGCCCGACCGACCAGCCCGCCATGATGGCGTTGGAGTGGAACATCGGCATCGACACGTACACGGTGTCCTCTGTGGACAGACCGAACCGGGTGGCCAGCATCTCGCCGGGGTAGGCGATCTTGCCGTGCGTGCACCGGACCGCCTTCGGGTCCCCGCTGGTGCCGGAGGTGAAGATCAGCATGAGCAGGTCTTCCGGCTTCGCGGCCACCGGCTCGGCAGCCGCCGGCACCGGCTCCAGCTCGCTCAGCGGCAGCACCGGCACGTTGGCCTCGGACAGCAGCGGAAGGTACTTCTCCTCGGCGAACACGAGCTCGCAGTCGGCCAGCGCGACGTCGCGGGCCAGCGCCGCGCCCCGGCGCGTGGGGTTCAGGCCGACCAGCACGTGTCCCGAGAGCGCCGCCCCGCCGAGCAGGAACGAGAACTCGGGAACGTTGTCCGCCAACAGCCCGAAGTGTCCGCCTGGCCGAAGGATCCCGGTGAGCGCGGCGGCGTGTCCGGCGCAAGCCCGGACGTGCTCGGCCCAGGACCAGCGCCGGTCTTCGAACAGCAGGCCGGTCGAGCGGTCCTCCGCCCGCGCGAGCAGGAGTTCCGTGACCGTGGGGGTCATGCCGGGTCCGCGGCCAGCAGGTCGCCGAGCCCCCGCAGCTGCGCGGTCGCCCCGCCCAGGGTGAACTCGAGCCGCTTCGCCGCGACGAAGTAGCGATGCAGGGTGTGGTCGACGTCGATGCCGACCCCGCCGTGGACGTGCACGGCGGTGTGCGCGACCCGGTGCCCGGCCTCGGCCGTCCAGAACTTCGCCGTCGCGACCTCTTCGGCCGCCGGAAGCCCTTCGCTCAGCCGCCAGGCCGCCTGCCACAACGTCAGCCGGACGGCTTCGACGTCGACGTAGGCGTCGGCGAGCCGCTGCCGCACCGCCTGGAAACTCCCGATGAGGTTGCCGAATTGCTTGCGTTCCCGCGCATACGCCGCGGTCAGCTCCAGCGCCCGCTCGACCACGCCGAGCTGCTGCGCGCAGACGCCGACCGTGCCCCGCAGCCGCAGCCATTCACCGATGTCGCCCAAGGACGTGGCGGCCTTCGCACCGGACAGCTCGACGAGCGCCGCGTCCGCGTGGTCGACCGTCCGCTGCGGCGAGACCGTCACGGCGTCCCGGTCGAGCAGGAACACCTGCCGTCCGCCGTCGATGGCGGCCTCGACGAGGAACCCGTGCGCGAACGCCCCCGAGGGCACCGCGGTCTGCGCGCCGGTCAGCCGCCAGCCGTCACCGTCGGCCTCGGCGGTGAACCCGCAGGGCACGCCGTAGTCCGGCAGCGCCACCGCGAGGACGTGGTCACCGCGCAGGACCGGGACGATCCAGCGCTCGGCCAGCCGCCCGTCGCCGAATTCCGCGACCGCGGCCGCGCCCATCACGACGGACGTCAGATACGGGACGGGCGCGACCGCGCGCCCGATCTCGGCCAGCACGGAACACTGCTCCAGCAGCCCGAACCCGCCACCGCCGACCGACTGCGGCAGCGCCGCGTCGAGCACCCCGGCCTGCGCCAGCGCCGTCCACAGTGGAGCGTCGAAGCCGCCGGAACCGTGCGGCCCCAGCACGTCGGGGGTGACCTTGTCCGTCAGGATCCGGCGCGTGAGCGAAGCGAGATCCTGCTGCGCTTCGGTGAGCGTGAAGTCCATCGATATCTCCTAGCGCGTGACGGGCAGGCCGAGGGCGGTCGCGGCGATCATGTCCCGCTGGATCTCGTTGGTCCCGCCGCCGAAGGTGAGGATCAGCGAAGACCGGTGCAGCCGTTCGATCCGGCCGCGCAACTGGGCGCCGGGGGAGCCCTCGCGGACCACGGCGCCCGCGCCGAGGATCTCCATCATCAGCCGGTACGCCTCGGTCGCGAACTCCGTGCCGAACACCTTCGTCGCCGACGCCTCCGCCGGGCCTAGGTCGCCGCTCGCGGCCGCCCAGGCGATCCGCCAGTTCCGCAGCTTCAGGTACTCGGCGTGCGTGTGGATCCGCGCCAGGTGCAGCCGTACCCACGGCTGGTCGATGACGCGGGAGCCGTCCGGCAGTTTCGTGGTCTGCGCCCAGCTCCGCACCTCGCGCAGCGACGTCTGGATCGGGGCGGCCGAGGTCAGCGCGACGCGTTCGTGGTTGAGCTGGTTCGTGATGAGCGGCCAGCCCTCGTTCTCCCCGGCGACCCGGGAGGTCACCGGCACGCGCACGTCGTCGTAGTAGGTCGCGCTCGTGCCCGGCCCGGCGACCGTGTGCACCTTCGTCCAGGAGAAACCGGGGGCCGAGGTCGGCACGATCAGCATGCTCAGCCCCTTGTGCTTGCGGGCGTCGGGGTCGGTGCGGGCGGCGAGCCAGACGTAGTCGGCGTATTCGATCAGGCTCGTCCACATCTTCTGGCCGTTGATGACGTAGTCGTCGCCGTCGCGGACCGCGCGGGTGCGCAGGGACGCCAGGTCGGTGCCCGCGCCCGGCTCGGAGTAGCCGATCGCGAAGTGCAGCTCGCCGGCGGCGATCTTCGGCAGGTAGAACGCCTTCTGTTCTTCGGTGCCGTAGCGCATGATGGTCGGCCCGACGGTGTTCACCGTGAGGAACGGGACGGGCACCCCCGCCGCGGCCGCCTCGTCGGTGAAGACGAGCTGGTCGAGCATCGGCCGGTCCTGCCCGCCGTACTCGCGGGGCCAGCCGATCGCGAGCCAGCCCGCGCTGCCGAGATCGCGGACGATTTCCTTGTACACCAGGCCGTCGCCGTACTCGCCACCGTCACCGGCCAGGGCTTCACGGCGTTCGGGGGTCATCAGCCCGGCGAAGTACTCCCTGAGTTCCGCCGCCAGCGCCCGCTGCTCCGGCGTGTAGTCGATCCGCATCCGTCACCTCTGCCGTCGGTGCTCGTTACTGGTGCCATGGCCGCTCGCGGCGGTAAGGTAGAACCTGTTCTAGTTGTACCAGTGTGGCGGCGAGGAGGGAATATGGAGATCGACGTCGATCGCTCGCTCTGTGAGGCGAACGCGATCTGTGTCGGCTTCGCGCCCAAGGTCTTCGATCTCGACGACGACGAGGAGCTTGTCCTCGCATCGGCGGAAGTTCCGCAGAACCAAGTAGAACGTGTTACTCAGGCTGTGGCGAGCTGCCCGAAAAACGCCCTGCTCATACGTGGTTAGCACCGTTTATTTGATGCTTGCATCGAGCAAGAACAGATTCTACTGTGTGCGGAGAGGCAAGGAGGCCTGGAGTGAGCTTGGACGGCAGGACGGCCATCGTGACCGGGGCCGGCGCGGGACTCGGCCGGGCCGAGGCGCTGGCGCTGGCCGCGGCGGGAGCGTCGGTGGTGGTCAACGACGTGTCGGCCGCGGCGCAGGCGGTGGCCGACGAGATCGAGGCCGAGGGTGGCAAGGCCGTCGCGGTCACCGGCGACGTGTCGGAGTCCGCGACCGCGGACGCGCTGCTCACCGCCGCCGTCGACCACTTCGGCGGGCTGCACGTCCTGGTCAACAACGCGGGCGTGCTGCGCGACCGGATGCTGTTCTCGATGTCCGACGACGAATGGGACACCGTGCTCCGCGTCCACCTGCGCGGGCATTTCCTGCTTTCCCGCAACGCCGGGGCGTACTGGCGCGACAAGTCCAAAGTGGACGGAGCGCCGGTGTACGGCCGCGTGGTCAACACCGCGTCGGAGTCGTTCCTGCTCGGCGCGCCCGGCCAGCCGAACTACGCCGCGGCCAAGGCGGGTATCGCCGCGCTCACCGTCTCCACCGCACGCGGTCTTTCGCGGTACGGCGTCCGCGCCAACGCGATCTGCCCGCGTGCCCGCACGGCGATGACCGAAGGGGTCTTCGGCGCCGACGCGCCGGAAGGGATCGACCCGCTGTCGGTCGACCACGTCGCGCCGTTCGTGTCCTTCCTCTGCTCGCCGGACGCCGATCGCGTCAACGGCCAGGTGTTCCTCGTCTACGGCGGGATGGTCGCGCTGATGCGGCCGCCGTCGGTGGAACAGCGGTTCGACACCGTCAACGGCACCTGGACCCCCGAAGAACTCGCCACCAGCGTGGGCGGCTACTTCGCCGACCGCGACCCGGAACGGATGTTCTCCGCGTCCGAGATCATGTCGCTGCCGTGAATCGGAGGAGATGACGATGGGCAGGCTCGACGGCAAGGTAGCGCTGATCACCGGCGGCGCCCGCGGGCAGGGCGAGGCGGCCGCGCGGCTGTTCGTCGCCGAGGGCGCGCGCGTGGTGATCGCCGACATCAACGACCTCGACGGCAAGAAACTCGCGGCCGATCTGGGCGAGTCCGCGGTCTACCAGCATCTCGACGTCGGCGACGAGGCCGAATGGGAAGCCGCGATCGAGCGCACCGTCTCGGAGTTCGGCCCGCCGACCGTGCTGGTCAACAACGCGGGCATCCTGCATTTCTCGGAACTGGGCAAGACCACGCTCGCCGACTACGAACGCGTCATCCGGGTCAACCAGATCGGGGCGTTTCTCGGGATGCGTTCGGTCGTTGAACCGATGACCGGGGCCGGAGGCGGCTCCATCGTCAACGTGTCCTCCGTCGAAGGGCTCGCTGGGATGCCGTTCCTCGTCGCCTACACCGCGAGCAAGTTCGCGATCCGCGGGATGACCAAGGTCGCCGCGCTCGAACTCGGCGCGAAGAACATCCGCGTCAACTCGGTCCATCCCGGCGCGATCGACACCCCGATGGTCGCGGCCGCCGCGGGCGGGCAGAAAGTCGACATGTCGTGGGTGGGCAAGAAGGTCGCCCTCGGCCGCGTCGGGCAGCCGGAGGACATCGCGAAGCTCGTGCTGTTCCTGGCGAGTGACGAAAGTTCGTACAGCACGGGCGCGGAGTTCATCGCCGATGGTGGCGCCACGGCCACGCATGCTCTCAAGTTCTGACGCGGAGGTGCCGAGAGCAAAGTGAACACCGCTAACGCAATGGGGCGTTGACAGGTGGAGTAAGACTCGGGGCAGGCGAGCTGGGAGGTTCTGTGGGAGCGACGGTGTCCGTCCCCGGTACGGGTGCGCTCACACAGGTCGGCAGGCTCGCGACCCTGTCGTGGGAGGTCCTGCGCGCGATCTTCAAGCGCCCGTTCCAGTTCCGCGAATGGATCCAGCAGTGCTGGTTCTTCGCCAGCGTCACGATCCTGCCGACGGCACTGGTGGCGATCCCGTTCGGCGCCGTCATCGCGCTGCAGCTGGGCTCGCTGACACAGCAGATCGGCGCGCAGTCGTTCACCGGTGCGGCGAGCGCGCTCGCGATCGTGCAGCAGGCGAGCCCGCTGATCACCGCGCTGCTGGTGGCGGGCGCGGGCGGGAGCGCGGTCTGCGCCGACATCGGCGCCCGCAAGATCCGCGAAGAGATCGACGCGATGGAAGTCCTCGGGGTCAACCCGATCCAGCGCCTGATCGTGCCCCGCGTGCTCGCCGCGATCGTGGTTTCGGTGCTGCTGAACGGTTTGGTCAGCGTCGTCGGCGTGCTCGGCGGTTATTTCTTCAATGTCGTCATGCAGGGCGGCACCCCGGGCGCGTACCTCGCCAGCTTCAACGCGCTCGCCCAGGTACCGGATCTGTGGATCAGCGAGATCAAGGCGCTCCTCTACGGTTTCGTCGCCGGGGTGGTCGCGGCGTTCCGCGGGCTGAACCCGGCCGGCGGGCCGAAGGGCGTCGGCGACGCGGTGAACCAGGCCGTGGTCATCACGTTCCTGCTGCTGTTCCTGATCAACGTCGTGCTGACCGCGATCTACCTGCGGATCGTCCCGCCGAAGGCGATGTGACATGGCAGGCGAACCCGCTGTCTCCGACCGGACGCTCGAAATCATCGCGCGTCCCGGCGCGATGCTGGAAGGCTTCGGCGGTCAGCTGTCGTTCTACTTCCGCGCGCTGGCCTGGACCCCGCGCACGATCCGGCGCTACGGCCGCGAGATCTTCCGCCTGCTGACCGAGGTCAGCTTCGGCACCGGCGCGCTGGCGGTGATCGGCGGGACGCTCGGCGTGATGATCGGGATGACGCTGTTCACCGGCCTCATCGTCGGCCTGCAGGGCTACTCGGCGCTGAACCAGCTCGGCACCGCCGCGCTCACCGGGTTCATCTCGGCCTACTTCAACACCCGCGAAGTCGCGCCGCTTTCGGCCGGGCTCGCGCTCTCGGCCACCGTCGGATGCGGGTTCACCGCGCAACTCGGCGCGATGAAGATCTCGGAGGAGATCGACGCGCTCGAAGTGATGGGCGTGCCGAGCCTGCCGTATCTGGTGACGACACGGGTAATCGCCGGCGTCACCGCCGTCATTCCGCTCTACGCCGTCGGCCTGCTTTCGTCGTACCTCGCCTCGCGGCAGATCACCATCTGGCTCTACGGCCAGTCCGCGGGCACCTACGACCATTACTTCACGCTGTTCCTGCCGCCCGAGGACGTGCTCTGGTCGTTCCTCAAGGTGATCATCTTCAGCGTGCTCGTGATCCTTTCGCATTGCTACTACGGCTACACCGCCAGCGGTGGGCCCGCCGGGGTCGGCGTCGCGGTCGGGCGCGCGGTGCGGACGTCGATCGTGCTGATCTCGGTCCTCGACTTCTTCCTCAGCCTCGCGATCTGGGGCGCCACGACGACGGTGAGGATTTCCGGGTGAACAGGAGGATTCTGCTGCAGCGGCTCCGGCACCAGGTGCTGGGGCTGATCTTCCTCGTGGTGGTCGTGCTGTTCTTCGTCACCACCATCGCCTTCTACCAGAAGGCCTTCACCACGGTGACGCTGGTGAAACTGGAGACCGACCGCATCGGCAACCAGATGCGCGAAGGCGCGGACGTGAAGGTGCGGGGGATGGTCGTCGGCGAGGTCCGGACGATCCAGGCGCACGGTGATCGGGCGACGATGGATCTGGCGCTGCAGCCGGACAAGACGTCGGTCATCCCGTCGAACGTGTCCGCGCGGCTGCTGCCGAAGACGTTGTTCGGCGAACGGTACGTCGCTTTGCAGATCCCGGAGAAGCCGGAGCGGCACATCGCCGAGGGCGACGTCATCCCGCAGGACCGCAGCAGCAGCGCGATCGAGCTGGAAACCGTGCTCGGCAACGTGATGCCGCTGCTGCAGGCCGTCCAGCCGGAGAAGATGGCCAGCACGCTCAACGCCGTCGCGTCCGCTTTGGACGGTCAGGGCAAGCAGCTCGGCGCGACGATGGCGGGGCTTTCGGATTACCTCGGCAAGGTGAACCCGTCGCTGCCCGACCTGAAGGCCGACATCACCGGGATCGCCGACGCCGCCAAGATCTACGACAAGGCCGCACCGGATCTGCTGGCCGCGCTTTCGGATCTGACCACCACGAGCAAGACACTGGTCGAGAGCCAGCGCGGGCTCGCCGACGTCTACTCGACGGTGACGGCGGCTTCGATCGACCTGACGAGTTTCCTGAAGGTGAACCAGGACAACCTGATCCGCCTCACCACCAACCTTCAGCCCACGTTGGACGTTCTCGCGAAATACGCGCCGGAATACCCGTGCCTGCTCAAGCAGCTCGCCGGATCGGTGCCGCGCGCGGAACTCGCGTTCGGCAAGGGCACCGCGCATCCCGAGGTCAGCCGGGTGACGATCGAGTTCACGCCGAGCCGGGGCAAGTACCTGCCCGGGGTCGACGAGCCGAAGTACAACGACAAACGCGGGCCGCGATGCTACCCGGAGGTGCCGCCGCCGGGCCGCTGGCCGCAGTACCCGCCGGACGGCGCCATCGACGACGGATCCTCGAAGCCCGCGCCGCCGCGCGACCCCGACGGCAGGCTGCCGTCGAACGGGACCATTCCCGCGGGCGGGAACGCGGGTGGGTCGGTGGTGAACTCGCCGGACGAGCAACGGCTGATCGACCTGCTCGTGTCGCCGGCGATGGGCACGACGCCGGATCAGGTGCCGAACTGGGGGAGCCTGCTGGTCGGGCCGCTGTACCGCGGGGCGGAGGTGGAGCTGCGATGAGGACTCGGCCGAGCTCGCCGGGCGCCGGGCGACGTCGCGAAAGCCACTTTCGCGACCTCTGGTGTCCCGAAAGTGGCTTTCGCGACATGCGCGCGGTGGGTGCGGGCGTGACCCCCGGCTGCCCGCCGGTCGCCCCGACGCCCGCCCGGCCGGCGTTGCGAAAGTGGCTTTCGCAACCTTCAACGTTGCGAAAGCCACTTTCGCAACGCGCTCGGCCCGCGGCGGCAGGAAGCGACCGGACACGCTGGGGGCTCGTGAGCGGTAAGGGTGGTTCTAACCGTCCTAGCCATTCACGAGGCGGGAGGGGCACCCGATGAGGTCCTTCATCCCGGATCTGGTCAAGATCCTCGTCTTCGCCGTGGTGACGGTGCTGCTCACCGCGATCCTCGGCGCCACCATCGCGAACACCAACTTCGGCGAGACCTCCGGCTACACGGCCAAGTTCACCGACGCGTCCGGCCTCAAGGAGGGCGACGACGTCCGCATCGTCGGCGTGAAGGTCGGCCAGGTCGGCAAGATCGAGGTCGAAGAAGGCGAGAAAAACCTCGCCCAGGTCCATTTCGACGTCCAGGCCTCGCACCGGCTGCCGGCCTCGGTGACCGCGACGATCAAGTACCGCAACCTGGTCGGCCAGCGGTATCTCTCGCTCGGCACGGACATCGGGGACGAGAAGTCGTTGCCGCGCGGCGGGGTCATCCCGGCCGAGCGCACCAAACCGGCGCTCAACCTGACCGTGCTGTTCAACGGGTTCAAACCGCTCTTCCGCGCGCTGAACCCCGAGGACGTCAACAAACTCTCCTACGAGATCATCCAGGTCTTCCAGGGCGAGGGCGGCACGATCACCAGCCTGCTCGCGCACACCGCGTCGGTTACGTCGGCCATCGCGGGCAAGGACAAGATCATCGGCGAGGTCATCGCGAACCTCAACACCGTGCTCGGCACGGTCGAGCGACGCTCGCCGCAGCTGGGCGAGCTGATCGACCAGACCCAGCGGCTCGTCACCGGGCTCTCCGAGCAGCGGCAGCCGATCGGGGAGGCGGTCAAGGCGCTGGGCGACCTCACCGTCGCCACGACCGGCCTGCTCGCCGACGCGCGGCCGGCGCTCAAGGACGACGTCGTCCAGCTCGGCGCGCTGTCGCAGAACCTCGGCGATTCGGAACAGCTGCTCGACCATCTCCTGCAGGTACTGCCGGGCAACCTGCAGAAGTTCACCAGGACGCTGAGCTACGGCAGCTGGTTCAACTACTACCTGTGCGGGATCTCCGGCAGCATCGGCATCAAGTCGCTCGACATCGAACTGCCGATCACGCCGCTGCCCGGCACGCAGCGACCGGAGAGGTGCGGGCCGTGAAGCCGCTCAAGGAACGCAACCAGGCCGTGGTCGGCGGCGTGACGCTCATCCTGATCGTGCTGATCACGGCGACGACGTACTTCTCCGACCGGATCCCGTTGTTCGGCAGCGGGACGACGTACTCCGCGTACTTCGGCGAGTCCGCCGGGCTGGCGCCGGACAACGAGGTCCAGGTCGCCGGGGTCAAGGTCGGGCAGGTCAGCTCGGTGGAGCTGGCCGGCAAGAAGGTGCTGGTGAAGTTCCGGGTCTCCGGTGTCCGGGTCGGCGACGCGACCGCCGCGTCGATCGAGATCAAGACGCTGCTGGGGGAGAAGTTCCTCGCGCTCACGCCGAAGGGCAAAGGCAGCCAGGACCCGAACACCACCATCGGGCTCGACCGCACGCGGACGCCGTTCGAGCTGCAGGACGCGTTCCAGGAGCTGTCCGGCACGGTCGGCGACATCGACACGGCACAGCTGGCGACGAGCTTCACCGTCCTTTCCGACGCGCTCAAGGACAGCCCGCAGTACCTCAAGGACGCGCTGAGCGGCCTCTCCTCCTTGTCCAAGACGGTGTCCTCACGCGACGGTGACCTGAAGACGTTGCTGGCCAACACGAGCAAGGTGTCCAAGACGCTCTCCGACCGCAACGCCCAGCTGAAACGGATCCTCGACGACGGCAATCTCCTGCTCACCGAGCTGCAGAACCGGAAGGACGCGATCAGCACCTTGCTCAAGGGCACGCAACAGGTCTCGGCGCAGCTGTCCGGTCTCGTCGCCGACAACCGGCAACAGCTGAAGCCGACACTGGAGAAACTCGGCAAGGTCACCGACATCCTGCAGCGTAACCAGGACAACCTCAGCCGCAGTCTCGCGCTGATGGCGCCGTTCGCCCGCGTCGGCGCCAACGCGACCGGCAACGGGCGCTGGTTCGAGGGCTACCTGTGCGGGCTGCTGCCACCGACGATCATCGCGGGCGCGTTCCAGGTGAACCCGGAGGGCTGCACCCCGCCGATCGCGGCACCGAACCAGGGGGTGGGCGGACGATGAGCACTCGCACCCGCACGGTCTACGACTGGGTCGCGTTCGCCTGTGTCCTCGTGCTGCTCCTGACCGCCGGGCTGTGGCTGGTCTTCAAAGAACCCGGCGGGACCCGGATCAGTGCCTACTTCGGGAAGACGGTCGGGCTCTACGCGGGTTCGTCGGTCCGGGTGCTGGGGGTGAAGGTCGGGGAGATCACCGGGGTCACACCGCAGGGTGAGGCGGTCCGGGTCGACATGCGGATCGACGGCGACACCCCGATCCCGGCCGACGCGGGTGCCGTCGTCGTCGCGCCGAGCCTGGTCAGCGACCGGTACGTCCAGCTGACCCCGGCGTACGAGAGCGGCCCCGAGATGCCCTCGGACACGGTGATCGCCAAGGAGAAGACGGCGACCCCGGCCGAACTCGACGACCTCTACACGAGCCTCGACAAGCTCTCGACCAGCCTGGGACCCAACGGCGCCAACAAGAACGGCGCGCTGTCCGACGTGCTCGACACCGCCGCGGCGAACCTCGACGGCAACGGCAAGAACCTCAACACCACGGTCACGCGGCTGTCCGAGCTGGCCAAGACGCTGGACAGTTCCAAGGGCGACCTGTTCACCACGATCCAGAACCTGAACTCCTTCACCGGCGCGCTGGCCGAGAGCGACAAGCAGCTCAACGAGTTCTACCGCCGGGCCGCGGATGTGAGCGGCTTCCTGGCCGCGGATTCCGCCGACGTGGGCGCCGCGCTGAGCTCACTGGCGACGGCGATGGGCGACGTCGAGAAGTTCGTCGCGGAGAACAAGGACCTCCTGTCGTCCAATGTGGACAAGCTGGCCGGGCTGACCAAGGTGCTCGTGGACCAGCGGGCCTCGCTCGCCGAGGTGATCGACATCGCGCCGACCGGCGCGACCAACTTCATCAACTCCTACGACGCCGCGTCCGGCACGATCGCGGTGCGGGACAACCTGAACGAGCTGACGCATCCGCCGATCCTGACCGTGTGCCGCCTGATCAGCGCGAGCACGCCGAAGCCGATCCCGGACGCGCTGGGCAACATCTGCAAGCAGCTCGCGCCGGTCCTCGACGGCACGCTGAAACTCCCGTCGGTGCCGCAGGTGCTGGCCTCACTGCAAAGCGGTGAGCTGCCACCACTGCCGCTCCCGCTCGTCGACGTCATGACCAAGGGAATCCCGAAATGAGGCGGCAACGGCAGAGGATCGCGGGAGTGATGGCTGGCGTCCTGGTGCTGGCCGGTTGCAGTGACGGCGGTTTTTCGGGGCTGTACAACACTCCCTTGCCGGGCGGCGCGGATCTCGGTGACCACCCGTACCGGCTCACCGCGCAATTCTCCGACGTGCTCGACCTCGTGCCGCAGGCGAGTGTGAAGGTCAACGACGTCCCGGTCGGCCGCGTGGAGAAGATCGATCTCGCGCCGGACACGCGTTCGGCGTGGGTGAGCATGGTCGTCAACGGCGACATCGCGCTGCCCGCGAACGCTCGTGCCGAGCTGCGGCAGTCGAGCCTGCTCGGCGAGAAGTTCGTCGACCTGCACGCCCCCGAGAAGCCCGAGGGGACGCTCGCCGAGGGCGCGAAGATCCCGCTGGATCGCACGAACCGCAACCCCGAGGTCGAAGAGGTCCTCGGTGCGCTTTCCCTGCTGCTCAACGGTGGCGGCGTCGAGCAGATCCAGAAGATCAGCCACGAACTCAACGACGCGCTCACCGGCAACGAGGCCGAGGTCCGCTCCCTGCTGTCCCAAGTGGACAAGCTGGCCACCGAACTCGACGGGCACAAGGGCGAGATCCTGCGCGCCATCGACGGCCTCGACAAGCTGTCCAAGACCCTCGTCGGCCAGACGCAGAACCTCACGAACGCGCTGGACAACCTCTCGCCGGGGCTCAAGGTCGTGACCGAGCAACGGGACCAGCTCGTCGGCATGCTGCAGTCGCTGAACACGCTGTCCGGAGTCGCGACCGAGACGATCAACGCGAGCAAGGACACGCTGGTCGCGAACCTGCGCGCGTTGCAGCCCACGCTGAAGAAGCTGACCGAAGCCGGCCAGGACCTGCCGACGGCGCTGCGGATCCTGCTCACGTACCCGTTCCCGGACTACGCGGGCAACGTGATCAAGGGTGACTACGCGAACGTCGAAGCGAAGATCGACCTGAAGCTGGACACGTTCCTGGAGAACATGAACAACTCGTCGCAGCCGATCATCCAGCTGCCGGGCACCCAGGGTACCGGCACGCCCGGCGCGATCCCGTTCAACAACGGTGCCGCGCCACCGGTGCTGCCGCTCCCCGCCGGTGATCTCCCGCAGGCGCCCCAGACACCGCAGGGGGATGTGCTCGGCGGCGTACTGGGCGGGATCCTCGGTCCGCTGCTCGGAGGTGGCAGGTGATCACACGCAAGACCAGGATCCAGCTGGCGGCGTTCGTCGTCATCGCGGTGGTTTCGGTCGTGTACGCGGGCGGCAAGTACGCCGGGCTGGACCGGCTCTTCGGCACCCGCGGCTACCTCGTCACCGCGCAGCTCGTGGACTCCGGCGGGATCTTCGTCAACGCCGAGGTCTCCTACCGCGGTGTCGCGGTCGGCAAGGTCGCGTCGATGACGCTCACCGAACACGGTATCGACCTCGGTCTCGACATCGATTCGAGCGCGCCGAAGATCCCCGCGGACACCAAGGCCGCGGTCGCGAACCGGTCGGCGGTGGGGGAGCAGTACGTCGACCTGCTGCCCATGCACGAAAACGGGCCGTACCTCGCCGAAGGGTCGGTCATCAAACGCGACAGGACCTCGATCCCGCTCGGGCCGGAGACCGTGTTGTCCAATTTGGACAAACTGGTGTCGAGCGTGAAGCCGGAATCGCTGAAGACCGTCGTCGACGAGACCTACGAGGCGTTCGCGAACGCCGGCCCGGATCTGCGGCAGCTGCTGAACAGCACCGGTTCGCTCACCGCGACCGCGACGCAGTACCTACCCGAAACCCAGGGCCTGCTCGCCAACTCCCGGACGGTGCTGGACACCCAGCGGCGGCAGGCGGACAACATCACCCAGTTCTCCAGGGGGCTCAAGACGATCGCCGCGCAGCTGAAGACCTCCGACCCGGACCTGCGGCGCGTGATCGACGAGGCGCCGAAGCTGAGCCGCCAGATCAGCGACGTGCTCGCGGTCTCCGGAACCGACCTCGGCGTACTGTTCGCGAACACGCTCACGACCGCCCAGATCACGTCCGCCCGCACCGACGCGATCGAGGAACTGCTCGTCGCGTACCCGATCATCTCGGCGTTCTCGCGTTCGACGTCGCCGGACGGCACCGGTCACCTGGGCGTGGTGTTCAACTTCTTCGATCCGGTCTCGTGCACGAAGGGGTACGAGGGCACGAAACAGCGCCCCGCCAACGACACCACCGAGGCACCGGTGAACACCCAGGCGTACTGCGCCGAGCCGCCGGGCAGCCCAACCGGCGTGCGCGGCTCGCAGAACGCGCCGTACGCAGGAAAGCCGCCCGCGGTTCCGGAGCGGCCGAAGCAGACCCCGCAGGCGGCGGAATCCGCCCAGCTGCCGGGCGTGCTGAGCCTGCTCTCCGGATCCGCTCCCGGCGGGCTCGGCGCGCTGCTGGGCGGCAAGTAGTGCTCACCCGTGCCCTCACCGTCGTCGCCGCGCTGGCGGTCCTCGCGGCCGCCTGGTTCGGCTGGTCGTGGTGGAGCGCGGCCCAGGACGACGGCCTGGCGCGCGGCAGAGAACGCGAAGCCGTCCTGGCCGCCGCGTCCGGCCAGCTCGAAGTGCTCAACACGATCGACTACCGCAGCGGCGCCCAGGACGTCGACCGCTGGCTCGGCGTCACCACGGGACGGCTCGGCAAGGACCTCACCGGTGACCGGCAGATCCAGATCGACCGGGCGAACGCGAGCAAGACCGTCGCGACCGCCGAGCTCAAACAGGCCGCGGTCACCGAACTCGACGCCGCCGCCGGGACGGCACGGCTGATGGTCGTGCTGGACGTGCGGGTCAGCACCGGCGGCGGCCCGGCCGCGCCCAAGGTGAGCAGGCTTACCGTCGACTACCAGCGGGTCGAGGGCGGCTGGAAGGTCAGTGCGGTCCAGGCGGCGGGATCATGACCGGCCGCGTCCCGCGGATCCTGCTCGCGATCATCGTGGTGGCCACCGGCTGCGCGGTGTGGTTCGGCCTCCAGGCGTCCTCGCTGGGCTCGGACGGCAACGCGGCGCTGGTGGACCAGGCCGCCACGGCCGAGGTCGCGGACCAGGTCGGCGCCGGGGTGAAGGCCGTCTTCTCCTACGACTACAGCAACCTCGCGCGTACCGAGCGGGCCGCGGGCGAGGTGCTGACCGGCGAGGCGACCGGGCAGTACCGGGACCAGTTCGCGTCGGCGCGGAAACGGGCCGAGGAACAGAAGCTCGTACGGACGACGACCGTCCGGTCGCTGGGTGTCCGGTCCCTGCGCGGGGACCAGGCCGAGGTGCTGCTGTTCCTCGACCAGCAGACGATGACCGCCGGTGGCGGCGCGCCGCAATCGACGGTCTCGCAGCTTTCGGTCACCGCGCAACGCGTCGACGGACGGTGGAAGATCTCCCAGCTGACTCCGTTGTGATCAGGAAAGGCGTTTCATGTTCGCGCCGGTGATCGTGCCGTCGGAAACGGTGTAGGAACCGGAGAAAGTCCGCAGCGAACCGTCGGTCTGCCGGGCCGAAAGGTCGACGTACACGGTGTTCCCGCTCACGCTCCGCACGGTGACGGCGGCCCAGGAAGTCGACGCGTATCCACTGGCCCAGGAGGCATAAGAGCCGCCTTTCGCCAGTCGTTGCCCGCCGAGATTCCACGCGGTGAGGAAATCACGCCGGTTGATCGCGTCGTAGAAGGCGATCACCGTTTGCGCCACGGGAACCGAGGGCGTGACATAAACCGTCTGCGGCGGAGCGGCGACGGCGGGTGGCTGGATCACGATCGTGTTCGGCGGAGCGGCCACCGTGACGGCGGGCAGCGCCGTTCCCTGATTCGGTACCGCGCACGCGGCCAGCGTGCCCGCCGCCATCAGCGGCACCGCCGCCCATTTCTTCGCTCCCATTTCTCTCCCCTTTTCCTCGTGCTGCCGAGAATGCGGGAAAAGGTGACGGGACAATAGGGGATTTGGCCTCGTTACGATCGCTGAAAAACACGCCGGAACCGTTATCGGATCTTGTGCGCACGGGGCCTAGGGCCACCCTCGTCTCACACCGGAACGCCGCCGGGTTTAGCGTTAGGCATGACCACTGCACCTGTCGATGTCGAGAGCGCCCGCCGCGACTACGCGGCCCTCGTCGACCGTGGCCTCTCCCTGGACATCACCCGCGGCAAGCCGTCCCCCCGCCAGCTGGACCTCGCCGACGGGCTGCTCGCCCTCCCCGGAGACGTGCGCAAGGCCGAAGACGGCACGGACGTCCGCAACTACGGCGGCCTCAAGGGCCTGCCCGAGCTCCGCCGCATCTTCGCCGGGCCGCTGCAGGTCCCGGCCGAGCAGCTGCTCGCCGCGGGCAACTCCAGCCTGGAGCTGATGCACGACTCGATCGTGCAGGCCTTCCTCAGCAAGCTCCCGGGCGCCGAGCGCCGCTGGGCGGACGAGCCGAGCGTCAAGTTCCTGTGCCCCGTGCCGGGTTACGACCGTCACTTCGCGCTGGCCGAGCGCTTCGGGATCGAGCTGATCCAGGTGCCGCTCACCGAGACCGGCCCGGACATGGAGGTCGTCGAGCGCCTCGTCGCCGAGGACGCCGCGGTCAAGGGCATCTGGTGCGTGCCGAAGTACAGCAACCCGACCGGCGTCACCTACAGCGACGACACCGTGCGCCGTCTGGCCACGATGACCACGGCCGCCCCGGACTTCCGGATCTTCTGGGACAACGCCTACGCCGTGCACCACCTCACCGACGAAGAGGCGCGGCTGGCGGACCTGCTCGCGCTGGCCACCGAGGCCGGCAACGCCGACCGCGTGTTCGTCTTCGGCTCCACCTCGAAGGTCACCTACGCGGGTGGCGGTGTCGGCTTCTTCGGCGCCTCCGAGGCGAACCTGGCCTGGTGGACCGGCCTCATCGGCAAGCGGACCATCGGCCCGGACAAGGTCAACCAGCTCCGCCACGCGCAGTTCCTGCGCGACGAGGACGGCGTCCGCGAGCACATGCGCAAGCACGCCGAGCTCATCGGGCCGAAGTTCGCGGCCGTCGACGAGATCCTGACCAAGGAACTGGGCGAATCGGGCCTCGCGTCCTGGACCAAGCCGACCGGCGGGTACTTCATCTCGCTGACCGTGCCGTCCGGGACCGCCAAGGAGGTCGTGCGGCTGGCCAAGGAGGCGGGGATCGCCCTGACCCCGGCCGGCGCGACCCACCCGTACGGCGACGACCCCGAGGACGCCGTCATCCGCATCGCGCCGACGTACCCCGAGCTGGCCGAAGTCGAAGAGGCCATCCGCGGTCTCGCCGTCTGCGTCCGCCTTGCCGCGGCGACGAAGAAATAAGTTCGAGATCTTCTCCAATCCGGGTCACGGGTGGTTCCGAACGTCCGAGTGGGTGGGTGTGCACCGCAAAGACGAGAGGAACCACTCGTGTTCGGAAAGCCCTTCGTTCGTACCCTGATCTCGCGCAGCGCCGAGAACCGCACGGATCGCCGCCGGTTCCTGAAGGCCGCGGGCGCGGCGGGGCTCGGTGTGGTCGGCGCGACCTACCTCGGGGTGCAGGCCACTTCGTCCGCATCGGCGACGGGTGAGGCCGCTGCCGCCGCGGAAGCCCCTAGTGACGCGGCCGTGCTCAACTTCGCGCTCAACCTGGAGTATCTCGAAGCCGAGTTCTATTCCTTCGCCGTCCACGGCCGCGGGCTGCCGGACGACCTCACCGGCGGCGTCGGCGCCCAGGGTGGCGTCGTCGGCGGCAAGAAGGTCATGTTCCACGACAAGACGCTGCACCAGTTCGCGAAGGAGATCGCGGGCGACGAGGTCGCGCACGTCAAGTTCCTGCGCGGCGCGCTGGGCGAGGCCGCGGTGTCGCGGCCCGAGATCGACCTGAAGAACAGCTTCACCGCCGCCGCCCGCGCGGCCGGGCTGATCAGCGAGTACCAGCAGTTCGACCCGTTCGCCAACGAGAAGAACTTCCTGCTGGCGGCGTTCCTGTTCGAGGACGTCGGCGTGACGGCCTACAAGGGCGCCGCTCCGCTGATCACCAACAAGACCTTCCTGGACGCGGCCGCGGGCATCCTGGCGGCCGAGGCCTATCACGCCGCCACCATCCGGACCTCGCTGTTCGACCGCGGCCTCGGTGACGCGGCGGCCAAGATCTCCAACGCCCGCGACACCCTCGACGGTCCCGGCGACGACGACCAGGGCATCCTGCTCGGCAACCAGGCCAACATCGTGCCCGCCGACAACAACGGCATCTGCTTCGGCCGCGGCGCCGACCGGGTGCTGAACGTCGTCTACCTGAACCCCGGCCCGGTGAAGGAGGGCGGGTTCTTCCCCAAGGGGGTCAACGGCGAAATCGTCGCCAGCGGCGGCGCGTAACCCTCTCCGTCGGGTCGCCGTTACCCGGTAGGTTCGGGTGACGGCGACACGACAGGGGGTCAGCGGTGAAGACTGTGATCATCGGCGGCGGTATCGCGGGCACGGTGACCGCGATGGCGTTGCAGCGGGCCGGGATCGAGGCGAGCGTCCACGAGGCGTATCCGTCCGGCGGCGAAGACGCGGGCGCGTTCCTGACGATCATGCACAACGGCATGGACGCCCTGCGCGCGATCGGCGCCGAGGGGCCGGTGATCGACAAGTCCTTCGAGGCGGTGGGCCTGGAATTGGTGACGCCGGACGGGCGGACCGTCGAACGGCGGTCGTTCGACATCGACGGTCTCGCCGGGCCGCGCACGATGACCCGCGCGGCGCTGTATCGCGTGCTGCAGGAGGAGGCGATCTCGCGCGGGATCGCCTTCGAGCGTGGGAAACGGCTGGTCTCCGCGACACCGGGGGTCGCTCGCTTCGAGGACGGTTCCGTGGCCGAGGGCGACATCCTGATCGGCGCCGACGGGCTGCGCTCGGTCGTCCGGACCATCATCGACCCGGACTGCCCGCCTCCGCGCTCGACGGGCCTAGACGTCGTCTACGGCTACACGACCGACCCGGGCGTCCCGCAGGCGCCGTCCCTCTATCGGATGATTCAGAGCCTGCATGCCTACTTCGGCTACACGAGCACGCCCGACGGTGCGACGTACTGGTTCGCGCGGCTTCCCACGGCCGAGGGAGTGCGCTCGGGCCTGTCGCCGGCCGAATGGCGCTCGGCCGCGTTCGCCGCTTTCGAGGGGGAACCGTTGCCCGCCGCGGAAATCATCGAGTCGACCGGGGACGAGGTCTTCGGCGGGCATTCCTACGACGTCCCCTCGACGCCGGTGTGGTTCACCGAGTCGATGGTGCTCGTGGGCGACGCGGCGCACGCGGCCTCGCCCGCCGCGGGGCAGGGCGCGTCGATGGCGTTGGAGGACAGTGTCGTGCTGGCGCAGTGTCTGCGGGATCTTCCCGACGCGCCAACGGCTTTCGCGGCCTACGAGCGGCTGCGGCGGGCGCGGGTTGAGGAGCTGGTGGCCGGCAGCGCGGCGGTGTCGTCGGGGACGACGTCCGACCGGGACCGGAACTGGCTGTACCGGCACCACATCGAGTGGGACGCGAAGATCGGCTGAAGGACGCTTTCGCCGCGCAGGCGGGGTGTCCTGAAGGGCACCTTCGGGAAGGCTCTGTCCACAGTGGATGATCCTCGGGGGGGGGGGTGTTGCGAAAGCCGCTTTCGCAACACCCAGCCTGGCCCGCTCAAGTACGTGCAGGCCCCCTTCACTGCGCTAGACGCAGTGAAGGGGGCCTTCACGTACTCTGGCCTACTTCTTGTACAGGGCTTCGATGTCGGTCGCGTAGTTCTTGTTCACGATGTTGCGCTTCAGCTTCAGGCTCGGCGTGATCTCGCCGCCTGCCTCGGTGAAGTCCTTCGAGAGGATCGTGAACTTCTTGATCGCCTCGGCCTGCGAAACCGCGCTGTTGGCCTGATCGACGGCCGTCTGGATCTCGGCGCGCAGCTCGGCGTCGTCGGCCAGGTCGGACACCGAGGCGTCGGCGGGCTTGCCGTGCTGCGACTTCCACGACGGGAAGTACTCCTCGTCGATGGTGATCAGCGCGCCGATGAACGGCCGCTGGTCGCCGACGACCATCGCCTGGCTGACCAGCGGGCTGGCCTTGATGGTGTCCTCGAGCCCGGACGGGGCGACGTTCTTGCCGCCCGCGGTCACGATGATCTCCTTCTTGCGGCCGGTGATCTTGAGGAACCCGTCCCGGTCCAGCTCGCCGAGGTCGCCGGTGTGGAACCAGCCGTCTTCGAGCGCTTCGGCGGTCGCTTCGGGGTTGTTGAAGTAGCCGCTGAAGACGACGTCACCCTTGAGCAGGATCTCGCCGTCTTCGGCGATCCGCACCGAGGTGCCGGCGACCGGGCGGCCCACGGTGCCGACGCGGAATCCGTCCTGGGTGCCGACGCAGGCGGCGGCGGACGTCTCGGTCAGGCCGTAGCCCTCGAACACCGGGACACCGATGCCGCGGAAGAAGTGCGCGAGCCGCACGCCGAGCGGAGCACCACCGGACACCGCGGCCACGCACCGGCCACCGAGGGCCGCGCGCAGCTTGGTGAACACCAGCTTGTCGAACAGCGCGTGCTTGATCTTGAGGCCCAGCCCGGCGCCGCCGGTGTCCTGGGCCTGGCTGTACGCGACGGCGGTGGCTTCGGCGGCGTCGAAGATCTTGCCCTTGCCGTCACCGTGCGCCTTCTGCTTCGCGCCGTTGTAGACCTTCTCGAACACGCGCGGCACGGCGACGACGAACGTCGGCCGGAAGGTGCCGAGGTCGGCGACGAGGTTCTTGACGTCCGAGGTGTGCCCGAGGGTCACCCGCGCGCTGAGCGCGGTCACCGCGATGGCGCGGGCGAGGACGTGCGCGAGCGGCAGGAACACCAGCAGCGAGTTGCCCTGCTCCATCAGCTGCGGGAACGCGGCGATGTCGGCGCGGATCTCGGCGAGGAGGTTCCGGTGGGTCAGCTCGACACCCTTGGGGCGGCCGGTCGTGCCCGAGGTGTACACGATCGTGGCCAGGTCGCCGGCCTTCACCGTGCGGCGGCGCTCGTGGAGGTCGTCGTCGCTGAGCCCGGCACCCTGCTCGGTGAGGCGCTCGACGGCACCCCCCTCGATCTGCCAGGTGTGCTCCAGGGCGTCGAGACGGCCCTTGACGGTCTCCAACGTCGCGACGTGTTCGTCGGTCTCGACGAACACGGCCTTCGCGGCCGAGTCCGAGAGGATCCAGTGGACCTGCTCGGCCGAGGACGTGTCGTAGATCGGGACGGTGACCGCGCCGGCGGCCCAGATCGCGAAATCGATCAGGGTCCATTCGTAACGGGTCTTGGACATGAGCCCGACCCGATCGCCCGGAGCGATGCCCGCCTCGGCCATTCCCTTGGCCACGGCCAGAACCTGGGCGGCGAAGTCTTTGGCGGTGACGTCCAACCAGGTACCGTCGACCTGGCGGCGGAAACTCACCACATCGGAGAACCGCTCGGCGTTCGCCCAGACGACGTCGGCGAGATTTTCGTCGTCGTTCACCGGAGTGGCGGCGGGGGCGCTGTATTCGCGCACGAGGAACCTCCGTGTTCGCGTGCAAGTGGTGTGACCGGTGTTACCCGCCAGTCAACTTAGCGTGCCGTGCACCTTAAGACCATGCTGACGAATCGGCCATACCCAGGGCATGACATTCTGCCGCTGTGAACCAGGCGCCGCCAGCTCTCGACATCGTCGACGAGACCTTCATCGTGGTCCCGCCCTCCACCGTCGCCGCCGCCTTCGCCGATCCGCGATCTTGGTCACGTTACTGGCCGGACCTCGTCCTGGAGGTCTACACCGACCGTGGGGACCAAGGACTGCGCTGGACCGTGCGCGGCGCCTTGATCGGTACCATGGAGGTCTGGCTCGAGCCGGTGCTCGACGGCACTTTGCTGCACTACTTCCTGCGTGCCACGCCCGCCGGTCCGGACGGGGAGCCTCGTCCGCTCCAGGCCCGTGACCTGCGGCGGGAGTTCGATCGCAGGGCCCGTGCCGCCAAGGCGATCGCGCTCGGGCTCAAGGAGGTCCTCGAGGACGGGCGCGAGCCCGGGGTCGGTCCCCGGGCCGAGTAGGGGAGAGCATGCGGGTTCACGTGGTGTCGGACGTGCACGGCAACGCCGACGCGCTCAAACGCGCGGGCGACGGCGCCGACGCGCTGATCGTGCTGGGCGACCTGCTGGACTTCGTCGACTACCGCGAGCACGACAAAGGCATCATGGGCGCGCTGTTCGGCGCCGAGAAGGTCGGCGAGTTCGCGCGGCTGAGGCGTGAGGGCACTCGTGATGAGACCGTTGCCTTCTCGCGATCGTTGTGGGCCACTTTGGCCGATCCCGCCGCCGCGGTCGGCGAGGCGATCCAGGACCAGTACGCCGTCCTCTTCGGAGCGCTGACCGCGCCGACGTTCGCGACCCCCGGCAACGTCGACGACCCGTCGCTGTGGCCCGAGTTCGCCGGCGACGGCATCACCGTCCTCGACGGCGAGGTCGCCGAGTTCGGCGGGCTGCGCTTCGGGTTCATCGGCGGCGCGCTGCTCCCGCCGAACGTGGTCCCGCGCCGCAACGGCTTCTGGCGGCCGTACCTGCGCACCCGCGAGGAGTACGACGTCGCGGTCGCCGGCCTGGAGAAGGTGGACGTCCTGTGCACCCACATCCCGCCCGCCGTCCCGGAACTGACCTACGACGTGATCGCCCGGCGCTCCGAGATCGGGTCGGCGGCGCTGGTGGATCTCATCCGCGAGCAGCGGCCGCGCTGGTCGGTCTTCGGGCACGTCCACCAGCCGCTGACCCCGAGGACGAGGCTCGGCAGGACCGAATGCCGTAACGTCGGTCACTTCAAAGAGACCTCTCAGCCGTACGTGCTTCGCTGGTGACCGCCGGTCCCGGCTAGAGTTCGGGGCATGGCCGAGCAGTCCACGCAGTCCATCGAGGTCGACGCCGAGCCCGCGCGGGTGATGGCCGTCATCGCCGACTTCCCCGCGTACCCGGAATGGGCCAAGGCCGTCCGGGAGACCGAGGTCCTCGCCGAGGACGACAACGGCCGCGCCAAGCAGGTGAAACTCACCCTCGACGCCGGACCCATCAAGGACGTCTACACCCTCGAGTACGACTGGGACGCCGACGGCCACGGAGTCAGCTGGCACCTGGTCAAGGGGCAGATGCAGAAGGCCCAGAACGGCCGCTACGCGCTCGAAGCGCTGGGCGCCGGCCGCACCAAGGTCACGTATACGCTGTCCGTCGAGCTGGCGCTGCCGATGATCGGGCTGCTGCGCCGCAAGGCCGAGAAGATGGTCATGGACACCGCGCTCAAGGAGCTCAAGAAGCGCGCTGAAGCATCCTGAGTCGAAGGGTAGGCATGCGGATCCTGCTGTTCACCGGCAAGGGGGGTGTCGGCAAGACCACGCTGGCCGCGGCGACGGCGGCGGCACTGGCCGGGCGGGGCAGGAAGACGCTCGTGGTCTCGACCGACCCGGCGCATTCCCTCGGTGACGCCTTCGGCCGCGCGCTCGGCGGCGAACCGTCCGAAGTGGACACGCTGCTGCACGCCGCCCAGATCGACACCCGCGGCCTCGTCGACAGCACGTGGCGCGAACTCCGGCAGGAACTCCAGATCGCGCTCGCGGGAGCGGGTCTCGACTCGCTCGACGCCGAAGAGCTCACGGTGGTGCCCGGCGTCGACGAACTCCTCGCCCTCACCGAGGTGCAGCGCCTCGCCGAGCACGGCCCCTGGGAGACGGTCGTCGTCGACTGTGGACCGACCGCGGAAACGCTGCGCCTGCTGGCCTTGCCCGAAGCCGTCTCCGGCTACCTGTCGCGGATGTTCAAACCGGGCGCGCGGCGGACGGCGGCCGCGGTGCGGCGGCTCGGCGCGCACCTGGAGTCGCTGCGCACCCTGCTGACCGATCCGGCCACCACGACCGTGCGGCTCGTGCTGACCCCGGAACGCGTCGTCGTCGCGGAAGCCCGCCGCACGCTCAGTTCCCTTGCCCTGCGCGGAATCCTGGTCGACGGCCTGATCGTCAACCGGCTGATGCCCGCGCCCGGGTTCTGGCGCGGCGCGGCGGCCGCCTGGATGCGGACCCGGCGTACGCAGCAGAACACCGTCCTCGCCGAACTCGCCGACGCGGGCTTCGGGCCAGGGCAGGTGAAGCCCGTCGAGTATCGCGCGGTCGAGCCGGTGGGGCTCGAGGCGCTGCAGGAAATCGCGTACGAGCTCTACCAGGGGCTGGACCCCCTGGCGGGCAACGAAAAAGGGGTGACCCCGCTGTTGCGGGTGTCCGAATCGGACAGTGGCTACGAGCTGCGGATCGCGGTGCCGCTGCACCGTGACTCCGAAGTGGACCTGGCCAGAGTGGACGATGATCTCGCCGTCACCGTGGACGGTTTCCGGCGGCTGATCGCGCTGCCGGAGATGCTGCGCCCGTGCCGGATCACCGGTGCGGAATCCGACGCGCACGGCCTGGTCGTGAACCTGGCCGGGAACCGGGGACCCGGGTGAGCGAGAACGACGAGAACACCGGATCGGCGCCGCTCGACCTGGTCGAAGAGATCCGCCTGCTGGTCGAGCTGGTCGTCGAGCACGCCGCGCCGTGGCTGGAGGGGCTGATCTCCGCCGGGCACGGCTGCACCGACCACGATTCCGGCGAATGGTGCCCGCTCTGCGCCATCGTCGGGATCTTCCGGGGGGAGCGGCCCGAGTTCGTGGCCCGCCTGATGGAGCAGGCCGCGCAGCTCGTCGCGCTGCTGCGGGCGGTGCTCGCCGATCGATGGGAACCCGAGGCCGGCGTGCACATGCCGGGGTTCCAGCCTGCGCGGAAGGAGCCCACGGCCGAAGATGTCCAGGTGGGAGCTTCGCGGGTCCAGCACATCACGGTGACCAGGCGCGACGCTTGGCAGCCGGACCGGGAGAACTGAGTTGCTGACGGTAGGGGTGGACGTCGGGGGCACGAGTGTGCGCGCCGGCGTGGTGGACGAGCACGGCTCGCTGATGGACACGGCCAGGGTCGGGACGCCCAGCGGTGAGGACGCGCTCGAGGACGCCATCGCCGGGGTCGTCGAAGACCTCCGCAACCGGCACGACGTCTCCGGTGTCGGCCTCGCGGTCGCCGGGTTCGTCGCGAAGGACCGGCGGACGGTGATGTTCGCGCCGCATCTGTCCTGGCGTGCCGCGCCGGTCGCCGAGCGCATCGAAAAGCGGGTCGGCCTGCCGGTCACCCTGGAACACGACGTGAACGCCGCCGCGGTCGGCGAATACCGCTTCGGGGCCGCCCGCGGCGCTCATGTCGCCGCGCTGATCGCACTGGGCACCGGGATCGGCGCGGGACTGCTGCTCGACGGCAAGATCTACCGGGGCGCGTACGGCGTCGCGCCGGAACTCGGGCACCTGACCGTCGTCCCCGGCGGCAGGCCCTGCCCGTGCGGGAAGTACGGCTGCTGGGAGCGGTACTGCAGCGGGACGGCGCTGGCCGCCACGGCGGTGGAGCTGCTCGCGCGGCATCCCGGCCGCTCGACCGTCCTCGCGCGTGAGACCAGGGGAGACCCCGGTTCGGTCACCGGCCGCCGGGTCGCCGGTGCCGCCCGCGACGGCGACCCGATCGCCCAGCGCGCGATGACCGAACTGGCGAAATGGCTGGCCGAGGGCCTGGCCCTGGTCGCCGACGTCTTCGATCCCGAGATCATCGTGATCGGCGGCGGGGTGTCCGAATCGGCGCCGCTGTTCCTCGACGAGGCGCGCGAACGCTACGCGGACAAGATCACCGGTGCCGGACACCGCCCGCTGGCCCGGATCCGGGCCGCGCACCACGGCGACGATTCGGCGATCGTCGGTGCCGCCGCGCTCGCCGTCGACGCGGCGAAGGCTCCCGGTGCCCAGGTCGGTGTGACAGGCTGAAGCCGTGACCCGGCAGGACGGCAACGGCTTCGTGAAATGCGACTTCGGGCATCTTCACTGGGGTTTGAACGGCGCCGCCGGGTTGTTGCTGTCCGATCCCGCGCGCGGTGTCCTGCTGCAGCGGCGGGCCTGGTGGGTCCATCATGGACGCACCTGGGCGCTACCCGGGGGCGCCGTCGAGGCGGGGGAGAGCCCGCGCGAGGCCGCCACCCGTGAGGCGCACGAGGAGGCCGACATCCCGCCCGGGCGGGTCCGCGCGCTGGCGGCGTCGCATGTCGACCACGGGAACTGGCGCTACACCACGGTCCTGGCCGCGCCGATCGGCCCGCTGTCGGCCAGGGTGACGAGTGCGGAGAGCGCGGAACTGCGGTGGGTCCGGGCGGCCGAGGTCGCGGACTTCCGGCTGCACCGGGATTTCGCGGCGGCGTGGCCGGGATTGAGGGAACACTTGGATCGCAGGCTGGTACTGGTGGTCGACGGCGCCAACGTCGTCGGGTCGCGGCCGGACGGCTGGTGGCGCGACCGGCGTGGCGCTGCCGAGCGGCTGCGGGACAAGCTCGCGACCTTGTCCGAGACCGGGCTCGCCGATCCGGCACTGCCCGGCGGCGGCGGATGGTCGTGGTGGCCGAAGGTCGTGCTGGTCGTCGAGGGCAAGGCGCGGGGAGTCGCGGCCGTGCCGGGCGTCGAGGTCGTGGACGCCGAGTCCGATGGGGACTCCCGGATCGTGGCGGTCGTACGGGAGGCCCGGGCGGCCGGCCCGGACGACCACGTCGTCGTGGTGAGCGCCGATCGTGAGCTGCGGTCCCGCGTCGAGGCTCTGGGCGCCACGACCTTCGGCCCCGGCACTCTTCTGGGCCACCTCGACTAAGGGCGCGCGATCTTCCCGTCCCGCATCTCCGCGATGAGCGAAGCGACGACGGCGCGGAGGCTGCCGTTGTACTGCTTCGCCACCGCGCGCTGACGCAGGTAGCTGGGCCCGCAGGTCAGGATCGTCTCCACCGACCGCAGTTCGTCGGCGCAGTCCAGGCGCCGGGCGACCGGTTCCAGCCGGTTCAGCAGGTCGTAGGTGTCGTCGGTGACCAGCCGCTCGTTGCCCGCCGCGTCGAGGATGACGATCGCGTCGACGCCGTAGCGCGCCGCACGCCACTTGTTCTCCTGGACGTGCCACGGCGGCAGCGTCGGCAGGATCTCGCCGTCGTCGAGACGCGCGCTGAAGTTGTCGACCAGGCATTGGGTCAGTGCGGAGATCGCACCGACCTCCTCCAGCGTCGGCAGCCCGTCGCACACCCGCATCTCGATCGTCCCGAAATGCGGCGCGGGCCGGATGTCCCAGCGGATCTCCGAGAAATGGTCGATCACGCCCGTGGTGAACATGTCGTCGACGTAGCTCTCCAGCTCGGTCCACTTCCGGAACTGGAACGGCAGCCCGGCCGTCGGCAGCTGCTGGAACATCAGCGCGCGGTTCGACGCGTACCCCGTGTCCTCCGCGCCCCAGTACGGCGAAGACGCCGAAAGCGCTTGCAGATGCGGCGCGTACTTGAGCAGCGCGTCCAGGATCGGCAGGGCCTTGTCGCGGTGGTCGACGCCGACGTGCACGTGGACGCCGTAGATCAGCATCTGCCGTCCCCACCACTGGGTCCGGTCGATGAGCTTGGCGTAGCGCTCCTTGTCGGTGACCTTCTGCTGGTACCACGTCGAGAACGGATGCGACCCCGCCGAGAACAGCTCGACGCCCAGCGGGTCGAGCACCGAGTGCACGACGTCCAGCGAGTCGTTCAGATCGGCCTTGACCTCGGCGATCGTGTCGCAGATCCCGCTGATCACCTCGATGGTGTTGAGCAGCAGCTCCTGCTTGATCTTCGGATGCTCCTCCTCGCCGTCCGGACGGACGGCGTCGAGCACCTGCTCCGCGACCGACGAGAGCTCACCGGTCCGCCGGTCGACGAGGGCGAGTTCCCATTCCGCGCCGACCGTCGACCGGCGCGAGGGGGTGAAGTCGATCTTCATCTTCCGAATTGTCCGGCAGATCAGACCTGGGCGCCGTTGTTCGGATCCGCGCCGGGCGGCGGCCCCTGACGCACCCGCAGCAGGAGCAGGGCGATCGCGGTCGCGAGGGCGAGGATGCCGAGGGGGGTGCCGAGCCGGGTGCCCATGCCGATCAGGTTGGGCGCGATCAGGAGCAGCAGGCCGAGCAGGAAGAACAGCAGGACGATGAACGCGCCCTTGCGCGGACGCGGCAGGGGAGGCGGCTCAGGCGGCACGAAATGGCCCTCGTCGTCGCTCGGCCCTGAGGGGTCGTCCTCGAAGAGGGTCTTGTCCCAGCTGGTGCCGCCGCCGCGCCAGCCCGGCTCGGGCTCGGCGTCCGACGGCTCGGGCCGGGGTGTCTTCTCGGCGGGCTTCTCCGCCGTCTTCCCGGCCGGTTTCTCCATGTCGTCGTCGGGGAACAGGCCGACGCCCTCCGCACGGAGGTCGGCCACGATCTCGGCGAACGTCGCGTCGACGTCCTCCGGCCCGTCCTTGCCTCTGCTCATCCGGCGTCCACCTGTCCCGCCCGGCGCACGGACCGGGCGAAGTCCACCGTACGCGTGAAGATCAGGCCCGCGTCGTGGTCTTGCGTGGCGACGTGGAAGCTGTTCTCCAGCACCACCTCGGTGACGTCGTCGCTGCCGATCCCGTCCAGGATCACCTGGGAGTTGACCGGCTCCACGATGTGGTCGACGGCCGAGTGGAGCAGGAGCACCGGCTGGGTCACCTTGCCCAGATCCGCGCGGGTGACCTTCCACAGCTTCGCCAGGCTGGCCGCGGCGCGCACGGGCGTCCGCGAGTAGGCCAGCTCCGTCTCGCCGGGCTTCGCGATGTCGTTCGCCACGCCCGGCACCGACGGCAGGATCTTCGACAAGACCGGCAGCAGCTTGGCGTCCCGGCGCAGCGTCAGGATCGACGGGTTCACCAGCACGATGCCGGCGATCCGGTCGCCGAACTCCTCGGCGAGCCGCAGCGTCAGCGTCCCGCCCATCGACATCCCGGCGACGAACACCGTCTCGCAGGTCGCGAAGAGCGCCAGCAGCTCTTCACGGACCGCGCCGTACCAGTCCTCCCAGCCGGTCCGGTTCATGTCCTGCCACCGGGTGCCGTGCCCGGGAAGGAGCGGGCAGCGCACCGTGTAACCGGCTTCGGCCAGATGGTCTCCCCAGGGCCGCATGCTCGCGGGGGTGCCGGTGAATCCGTGGCACAGCAGGAACCCTGCTTCGGTCGAACCGGTGTGAGCGAACGGTTCCGCGCCGGCGAGGACGGCCATGCGATCGCCTTCCGTGAGGGCTGGGTAGGTCTCCTATGTTCGCACGAGCGGAGCGGCTTGTGGGCCCCCGCTCTCACTTCGAAAATCGGGCGGGATCGGATGTGAGATCCGTCGCTGGGTGCGGGTAACCGGGTGGACTTCGTTGTGCCTGGGGTGCGCGATTCGTAGTCTTGACCATCGGGCGCGGGGATTGAGCTGCTAGGAGGAGTTTTCGCAGTGCTGTACTGGCTCATGAAACACGTGTTTATCGGGCCACTGCTGAAGGCGCTGTGGCCCACCAAAGTCGTCGGCGTGGAGAACATCCCCGACGACGGCGGCGCGATCCTCGCGGGCAACCACCTCGCGGTCGCCGACTCCTTCTTCATGCCGCTGCGCGTCAAGCGCAAGGTGACCTTCCCGGCCAAATCGGAGTACTTCACCGAAAAGGGCTTCAAGGGCCTGCTGAAGAAGTGGTTCTTCACCGGCGTCGGCCAGTTCCCGATCGACCGCTCCGGGGGCAACGCCGCGCAGGCCGCGCTCGACACCGCGACCCGGCTGGTCCGCGAGGGCCACCTCCTCGGCATCTACCCCGAAGGCACCCGCTCCCCGGACGGCCGCCTGTACAAGGGCAAGACCGGCGTCGCGCGGATCGCGCTCGAATCCGGCGGCGTCGTGGTCCCGGTCGCCATGATCGGCACCGACAAGGTCAACCCGATCGGCTCGAAGATGTGGTGGCCGCGCCGCCTCGAGATCCGCTTCGGCAAGCCGCTCGACTTCTCGCGCTACGAAGGCCTCGCCGGGGACCGCTTCATCGAGCGGTCCATCACCGACGAGATCATGTACGCGCTCATGGAGCTCTCCGGCCAGGAGTACGTCGACATCTACGCCGCCAAGGCGAAGGAACTGCTCGCCGCCGAAGAGGCCGGGCTCCGCCCGAAGGTGCCCGCGCAGCCGTCCGCCAAGGACGTCGCCCGTATCCCGGACACCAAGGTCGGCTGAGGCCCCACTAGGGTTCTCCGGTGCGCTTTTTCTACGACACCGAATTCATTGAGGACGGCGTGACCATCGATCTGGTGTCGATCGGTGTCGTGGACGAAAGAGGACGCGAGTTCTACGCGGTCTCGACCGATTTCGATCCCGGCAAGGCTGGCCCCTGGGTCCGCGACAACGTGCTCCCGAAACTCCCGTCGCCCGCCGACCCGGCGTGGCGCAGCCGCGAGAAGATCCGCACGGATCTGCTCGAGTTCTTCGGCAAGCCGCCCGGCGGGATCGAACTGTGGGCCTGGTTCGCCGCTTACGACCACGTCGCGCTGGCGCAGCTGTGGGGGCCGATGCCCGCGCTGCCGCGTCAGCTACCCCGGTTCACGCGTGACCTGCGGCAACGCTGGGAGGACGCGGGCAAGCCGAAGCTGCCCTCGGCGCCGGACGACCAGCACGACGCGCTGGCCGACGCGCGGCACAACTACCAGCGGTGGCAGATCATCGAGTCCTACTGGCACCGGTAGAGCCTTCGCCCTCGTGAGTGGTAAGGACGGTTCTAACCGTCCATACCACTCACGAGGCCTGGAGTCAGCGGCGTGAGTCGACGGCCTCCGCGAGGGTGTCCAGCAGCTCCGCCGTCGTGTCCCACCCGAGGCACGCGTCCGTGATCGACTGCCCGTAGGTCAGCGAAGCGGCCGAGCCCAGCGTCAGGTCCTGCCGCCCCTCCACCAGGAAGCTTTCCAGCATCAGCCCGGCGATGCCCCGCTCACCGGCACCGATCCGGTCGGCGAGTTCGCGGACGACCGTGGCCTGCCGCACGTGGTCCTTCGCGCTGTTGCCGTGGCTCGCGTCGATGATCACGCGCTCCGGCAGCCCCGACTTCGCCAGCCGCGCCAGCGTGTCGGCCACCGTCGCGGGGTCGTAGTTCGGGCCCGCCGAGCTGCCGCGCAGGATCACGTGGCAGTCCTCGTTGCCCGCCGTGGTGATCAGGGCGGCGAGACCGTCGGGGTTGATACCCGCGAAGACATGGCTGGCGCCGGCCGCGCGGGTGGCGTCGACGGCGACCTGGACGTCGCCCTCAGTGGAGTTCTTGATCCCGACCGGCATCGACAGCGCGCTGCACAGCTGCCGGTGCACCTGGCTCGCCGCGGTCCGCGCGCCGATGGAACCCCAGGTCACGGTGTCGGAGATGAACTGCGGGGTGATCGGGTCGAGGAACTCGCAGCCCACCGGCAGACCGAGCGCGGAGATGTCGAGCAGCAGTTTGCGCGCCATCCGCAGGCCGTGGTTGACCTCGTACGTGCCGTCGAGCCCGGGGTCGTTGATGAGCCCCTTCCAGCCGAGCGTGGTCCGCGGCTTCTCGAAGTAGACCCGCATGACGATGTGCAGGTCGCGGCGGTGTTCTTCGGCCTTGGCGGCGAGGCGGCGGGCGTAGTCGAGCGCGGCGTCCGCGTCGTGCACCGAGCAGGGCCCGACGACGACGAGGAGCCGGTCGTCCCGGCCGTCGAGGATGTCGACGGCCGAGGCCCGCCCGGCTAGGACGGTATCGGCGATTTCCGCCGTCATCGGATGTTCGTGCCGCAGCATCGCGGGCGACAGCAGCGGGCTGATGGCCGCCGTGCGGTGCCCGTCGAGGGCGATGAGGGTGTCAGCGGAGGGAGACATCGCGGGTCTGGTTCCTTTCGAAAGGGATACCGACCCGCGGGAACTCGCCGAGCCGGTGTGATTCCGGCTCGGGGTGGAGGTCAGCGCAGGTTCACGCGGCCGTGCCCACCCGGGGCCGGCTTCGTAAACCAGAAATAGCGCTGCACGGGGCCAAGCTAGCACATCGCGGGCGTGGACCGATTCCCGAGGTGGTCCGCCCTGCACCGATCCAGAGAACTCCCGCTACGCTGGCGGCGGGACATGTGACTGTCATCTCTACGGAACACAAGACGGAGGCTTCTCATGCGTGTCGGTGTGCTGACCGGCGGTGGCGACTGCCCGGGGCTCAACGCGGTGATCCGCGCTGTGGTGCGCAAGGGCATCGAGGTGCACGGCTGGGACATCGTCGGGTTCCGCAACGGCTGGAACGGTCCCCTCACCGGGGACAGCCGCCCGCTCGGCCTGAACGACGTCGAGGACATCCTGACCCGCGGCGGCACGATCCTGCGGTCGTCGCGGACCAACCCGTACAAGGTCGACGGCGGGGTCGACAAGATCAAGGCCGTACTCGCCGAGCAGCAGGTCGACGCGCTGATCGCGATCGGCGGCGAGGACACCCTCGGCGTCGCGAAGCGGCTCACGGACGACGGCGTCGGAGTCGTCGGGGTGCCCAAGACGATCGACAACGACCTCGGCGCCACCGACTACACCTTCGGCTTCGACACGGCCGTCTCGATCGCCACCGAGGCCATCGACCGGCTGCACACCACGGCCGAATCGCACCACCGCGCCCTGGTCGTCGAGGTCATGGGGCGGCACGCGGGCTGGATCGCGCTGCACTCCGGTCTCGCCGGCGGCGCGAGCGTGATCCTGGTGCCGGAGCGGCACTTCAGCGTCGACCAGGTCGTCTCGTGGGTCGAGCGCCGGTTCGAGAAGGAGTACGCGCCGATCATCGTGGTCGCCGAGGGCGCGCTGCCCGAGGGCGGCGAGGAGAAGCTGCTGACCGGGGAGAAGGACGCCTTCGGGCACGTCCGGCTCGGCGGCATCGGCACCTGGCTGGCCGACGAGATCGCCGCCCGCACCGGCAAGGAGTCCCGCGCGGTCGTGCTCGGGCACGTCCAGCGCGGCGGCACCCCGACGGCGTACGACCGCGTGCTCGCCACCCGGTTCGGCCTCAACGCCGTCGACGCCGTGGCCGACGGTGACTTCGGCGTGATGGTGGCGCTGCGCGGCACGGACATCGTCCGCGTCAAGCTCTCCGAAGCCACCGCCGAGCTGAAGACCGTCCCGGTCGAACGGTACGAAGAGGCCGAGGTCTTCTTCGGCTGAGCCCGGTTCGATGAGAAGGCCCCTTACTTTGTGCTGAATCCGGGTAAGGGGCCTTCCTTTTCTTGCGGCCCCGCCGTCGCGGCAAGTTGAATCGGCCATCTGGGGATCCAGGTGAAAGGGACGGCGGTTCTCATGGCGGGTGCGGGATCCAGTAGGCGCGAGTTCTTGAGGTTGCTGGCCGCCGGGGGGACCGGGGTGGCGTTCGCCGGGCTGCTGCCCGGCACGGCGGGCGCCGGCCTCGGCGAGCTCGTCGTCATCGCCGACGTCACGCTGATCGACGGCACGGGTGCCGCGCCACGGCCGGGCGTTTCGGTCGTGCTCGCCGGCGACCGGATCGTCCGGGTGGGCGGCTCCGCCGGGCTGCCGGAGATCCGTGGCGCGCGGGTGATCGACGGCTGCGGCAAATACCTCGTCCCGGGACTGTGGGACATGCACACCCACAGCGCGGACCTCGAAGACATCGTCCCGCCCCTGCACCTGGTCCACGGTGTCACGGGCGTCCGCGAGATGTGGGGGTACGCGGAGAACCGCGAGACGAAGGCCAAGATCGAACGCGGTGAACTGCTCGGCCCGCGTATGGTGCTGGCGAGCGGGATCGTCGACGGGCCGGTCACGCTGCTGGCGCCACCGGTGCTCCACGTGTCGACGGCGGCCGAAGCGCGAGCCGTCGTCCGCGCGGAGAAGGCCGCGGGCGCCGAATTCGTCAAGATCTACTCCTACCTCGGGCCCGGCGCCGTGCGCGCGCTCGCGGACGAAGCCCGCGCACAGGGCCTCCGTTTCTCCGGGCACTGGCCGTACAAGCTGTCGCACCTCGAGGTGAGCGACCTCGGCCAGCACAGCCTCGAGCACTACTTCGGGGTGTCCATCCACTGCTCGTCCCGGCGTGACGAAATCCTCGGCAGGCTGGCGGAGACGCCCTACGACCCCGCGGCGCCGCGTGCCGTCTTCGACCTGGCACGGCGGCTGGAGTTCGAGTCGGTCACCACATACGACCACGGCCGGGCGCAGGCCTACTTCGGCAGGCTGCGGCGCAACGGCACCTGGCATTCCCCGACGCTGACGATCAACCGGGTGGTCACGCAGCCCGCCGAAACCCACCAGCAGGACCCGCGGCTGAAGTACGTGCCCGCCGACGTCCGCGAGAGCTGGGCCAAGGGCATCGAACGGTTGGCGCCCAAGACGCCTGAGGACATCGCCCTGCATGAGCGGTACTACCAGGAGACGCTGCGACTGGTCGGCGTCGCGCACGAAGCCGGCGTCGGGCTCGTCGGCGGCACCGACTGCCTCAACCCGTACACCTTCCCCGGCAGCGGGCTGCACGAGGAACTCGCCTTCCTGGTCGAAGCGGGGCTTTCCCCGGTGCAGGCCCTGAAGACCGTCACGGGTGACGCGGCGAGGTTCCTCGGCAGGGAAGCGACGTCGGGCACCGTGGCGGTGGGGAAGGAGGCGGATCTCGTGCTGCTGGACGCGAATCCGGCCGCCGACATCCGCAACGTCGCGAAGATCGACACGGTGATCACCCGCGGCCGGATCCTCGGCAGGGCGGAGCGACAGCGGATGCTCGACGCCGTGGAGGTCGCCGCGAACCGGCCGACGACCACCACGAGCGCCCGGGTCCACGCCCTCGCCCGGCGGGGTTGCTGCTGCTGACCTCCCGGAACGCGGGGAGTCAGATCCGCGCGAGGGTGTCCAAAAGGGACACGGCACGCGCGATGTCCTCGGTGAGCGGCCGGTCCTCGACGCTGGGATCGAGCACCGCCGCGGCCGTCTCGTAGGCGTCCCGAGCGGGGAGGGAGACGAGGTCCGCCTTCCGCATCCGCAGCGCCCGGACGGCAGCGACCAGCTCGCACGCCAGCACCTGCTGGTACGCCGAGCCCGCCGCGGTCGCCGCCCGCGCGGCCTGGGTGGAGAAGCTCGCGTGGTCCTCGATCCCGCGTGAGACGACGGCGGTGCCCAGCGTCGCCGGGAGCGCGGCCTGCCGCAGTTCGGTGAGCGCGTCGTGCGCGACGTATTCCAGGATCATCACGCCCGAGCTGCCCGACGGCCCGGCCGCGAGGAACGGCCGCAGCCCGGTGAACTCCGGCTCCACCAGGTCGCCCAGCCGGGCCACCGACAGCTCGGCGACCTGATGGACGGTCGCACGCACCTGGTCGAGCGCGGTCGAGACGTACGCGGTGTGGAAATGCGCATGGTGGTAGGCGTCCTGATGCACCGTGGAGATCATCGGGTTCTCGGTGCTGGCGTTGATCTCCACCGCGAGCACGTCGCGCAGGTAGTGGATCGCGTCGAGCGCGGGCCCCTGCACCTGCGGGAAGGCGCGGAGCCCGAACGGATCCTGGATGCGCCTGCCGGGTTTCGGCGTGCCCTCCATCCCGAGCAGCCGCCGCATCTCCGCCGCGCACGCGACCTGCCCGGCGTGCGGACGTGCCTCGTGGACGGGGGTCGCGTAGGCCTCAGGGTTCCCGTCGAGCGCGATGTACGTCAATGCGGCGACGACGTGACTCGCCCGCGTCAGGGTGTCGAGCCGCATCGCCGCGAGGGTCGCTTCGGCCAGCGTCGCGGCGTTGCTGCTCATGAACGCGAGCGCGTCACCGGCCCGCACGGGCACCGGAGGCACCCCGCCCGCCAGCCACGGCCGTTCGCCGGTGAGGGCGAGCGCGGTCTCCGCCAGCGGCGCGAGGTCGCCGGTGCCGATCGCGCCCAGCCGGTGCACCAGCGGCAGCGCGCCGGTCCGCACGGCGGTGGCCAGCGCCCCGATCAGCTCGGGGCTGAGCCCCGAACGTCCGGCCAGCAGCTGGTTGAGCCGGATGAGCATCATCGCCCTGGTCTGGCCGGGGGACATGACGTCGCCGCTGCCACCCGCGTGACTGCGCAGCAGCCGCAGCCCGTGATCCGGCGACTCCCCCTCGCCGACCGGGTCCTCCTTGTTGGCGCCGACGCCGGTGGTGCGGCCGTAGACGATGCGGCGCGTGCTCAGCTCCTCGGCGAGTTTCCACGCGCTTTCCGCGCCGCGCAGCGCGGCGATCGAGACGTCGATACCCAGCGGGCCCTCGGTGCTCGCGGCGGTCACGACGTCCGCGCAGCGCAGGGTCCGGCCGTCCACCCGGATCACGGCGGCCTCCTTTCACGACCGCCCCACTATGAACGCCTTCAGTCCGACGGCGGCCGCCAGGGCGGCCGGTTGCCCCAGTCCCACTTCGGCATGGGCTCGGGGACGGTGACCTCGCGGCCCGGTTGGGAGAACATCACCGCGAGCCTGCTGCCCCATTCGACGTACGCGGCGAACGCGGAGCGGAACTCCGGATCGGCGGGCAGCCCGGCCTCGTCGGCGGCGTCGAAGAGCAGGTTCACCCAGCGGCGGCGCTGCTCTTCGGTGATGGCGCGGCCGAGATGCCGCCCGACCATGTGCCGGTGGCCGCCGTGGTCGCGACCGTAGGTCTCCGGTCCGCCGAACACCTCGGCGAGCCAGACCGCCACGTGTTCGGGATGGCCGGGGTCCATGTCGCGGAAGACCGGTTCCAGCAACGGATCCTTCAGCACGTGGCCGTAGAAGACGGTGGTCAGCCGTCGCAGGGCGGGAAGCCCGCCCGCCCATTCGTACAACGTCGGCGTCTCGGTCACGTAGGGTCCTCCCAGCGGCGCTGATCTTCCGGTCCGGCAAGGCAACCACCCCGGATCGCTCGGGACAACCGCTTACTTTTCGGTGCGTGCCAACGGGAGTGACGATGAAGCGGTACCGCTGCGCGGTCGAGCTCGCGGTCGACGTCATCGGCGGCAAGTGGAAGCCGGTGATCCTGTCGCATCTCAAGGAAGGGGTGCACCGGTACGGCGAACTCCGGCGCCGGATGCCGGGCGTCAGCGAGAAGATGCTGACCCAGCACCTGCGCGAGCTGGAGGCGGACGGCCTCGTGCTCCGGGAGAGCCGGGAGGGGCGGGTGCCGCACGTCGAGTACCGGCTCACCGAGGAGGGGGAGCGGTTACGCCCCGCACTCGAGGCGCTCTACGACTGGGGAACCCGGCGCGCGGCGGACCGCGGGATCACCTTCGAGCCGTTACCGATTCACTGACTGCCGACGTCCCGCTATGGCGGGGCAGCTCGACTGGGGGGCCTGGGCCAGCTCAGCGAGGCTTTCGGCATATTCCCGTCGGAGAATGTTCGAAAATGTCCATCCGAAAGTCTTGGTCTGAACCATTGACGGTGTGGTCTAGTCCACTTAACTTGTGCGTGTCCCGCCGCAGTCCTCTCGTCACCGCTGGTGACCGGGAAGGGAGAACGCATGTCCCGTTTGAACAGGTTCACCGCGATCGCGGGTGCCGCGGCCGTCGCACTGGGCGCACTGGCCGTCGCGGCGCCGGCGCAGCAGGCGGCCGCCGAACCGGAAGCACCGGCGGCCTCGGTCGGCAAGGTACTCGGGTACTTCGCCGAATGGGGCGTCTACCAGCGGAACTACCATGTGAAGAACATCGACACCTCGGGCTCGGCGAGCAAGCTGACGCATATCAACTACTCGTTCGGCAACGTGACGAACGGTGGCTGCGCGATCGGTGACGCGGAGGCGGCGACCAGCAAGTTCTACGACGCCGCGGGCAGTGTGGACGGGGTCGCCGACAGCTGGGACACCGGGGCGCTGCGCGGGAACTTCAACCAGCTGAAGAAGCTCAAGGCCAAGTACCCGAATCTCAAGGTGCTGTGGTCCTTCGGCGGCTGGACCTGGTCCGGCGGTTTCGGCGAGGCGGCGAAGAACCCCGCCAAGTTCGCGGAGTCCTGCTACAACCTGGTCAACGACCCGCGCTGGGCCGGTGTCTTCGACGGGATCGACATCGACTGGGAGTACCCGAACGCCTGCGGTCTCTCGTGTGACACCAGCGGACCGGCCGCGATCAAGAATCTCGCGCAGGCGCTGCGGGAGAAGTTCGGCTCGAAGCTGGTCACCGCCGCGATCACCGCGGACGGCACCGACGGCGGCAAGATCGACGCGGCGGACTACGGCGGCGCGTCGCAGTACTTCGACTGGTACAACGTCATGACCTACGACTACTTCGGAGCCTGGGCCGCGCAGGGCCCGACCGCCCCGCATTCGCCGCTGACCGGCTACGACGGCATCCCGACCGCCGGCTTCCACTCCGACGCCGCGATCCAGAAGCTGAAGAGCAAGGGCGTCCCGGCGGGCAAACTGTTGCTGGGCATCGGTTTCTACGGCCGCGGCTGGACCGGCGTCACCCAGGAGGCCCCGGGCGGCACCGCGACCGGTCCGGCGGCGGGCACCGAGCCGGGCATCCAGGACTACAAGGTCCTGAAGAACACCTGCCCGGCCACCGGCACCGTCGCGGGCACGGCCTACGCGAAATGCGGCAGCGACTGGTGGAGCTACGACACCCCCGCGACCATCGGCGGCAAGGTCACCTACGCCAAGAACCAGGGGCTCGGCGGAGCCTTCTTCTGGGAGTTGTCCGGTGACACCACCGACGGCGAGCTGATCACCGCGCTGGCCAAGTAAGGCCTCTTCGACGGAAGCGCGTGAAGGCCCCCTTCACGCGCTTCCGTCGGTGCCGGGGATTACGGTCACCGCATGGGTTTCGAGGGTTTCGGCGAGTACGCCATCGACTTCTACGACGGTCTCGAGGCGGACAACTCCAAGTCCTATTGGGACGCGAACCTCGCCACCTACAAGGCCGACGTCCGCGCCCCGATGGAGGCGCTGCTCGCCGAGCTGGTGCCGGAGTTCGGTGACGGCTTCGGCGAGGGCAAGGTGTTCCGCCCGTATCGCGACGTCCGGTTCGCCAAGGACAAGACGCCGTACAAGACCCACTGCGGCGCGGTGATCGAACAGGGCCGCGGCGGCGGCGCGTACTACGTCGAGGTCGGACCGGCCGGGCTGCGGGTCGGCGGCGGCTGCTTCCACTTCGAGTCCGATCAGCTCGCCCGCTTCCGCAAGGCCGTCGACACCGAACTGCGCGGCGCCGAGCTGGCGAAGATCCTCGCGAAGCTGGAGAAGGCGGGCTGGGAGATCAAGGGGGACAGGCTCAAGTCGAAGCCGCGCGGGTTCGCCGAGGACCATCCCCGCATCGACCTGCTGAAGTACCGCTCCGTGTACGCCGTCCGCGGCTGGGAGCCCGACGACGTCCTGCACGAACGCGGCGCCCTCGACCGGGTGCGGAAGGCGTGGCGGCAGGTCCGCGCGTTCAACGAGTGGGCGCGGGACCGGGTCGGGCCGAGCGAGAAGCCGCGACGATAACCACCGAACCCTGATCGACGGTTGTCCGCCGCCCAGGTCAACTGACACTTTTCTTGAACTTTCGGTATCGGTACAGACGTATCCGCGATGAGGGACTACGCTGTGCGAACGTGAGCCGACGCGCGAAGATCGTTTGTACCCTGGGCCCCGCGACCGCTACGCCGGAGAAGATGCGGCAACTCGTCGACGCCGGGATGGACGTCGCGAGGATGAACTTCAGCCACGGGACGCACAGCGACCACAAGCAGGTCTACGACCTCATCCGCACCGCCGCCGCCGAATCGGGCCGCGCGGTGGGCATCCTCGCCGACCTCCAGGGGCCGAAGATCCGTCTCGGCACCTTCGCCGGCGGCCCGGTCGAGTGGCACAACGGCGACATCGTGCGCATCACCGTCGAGGACGTCGCGGGCACGCACGACCGCGTCTCGACCACCTACAAGGGACTCGCCGACGACGCGAAGCCCGGCGATCGTCTCCTCGTGGACGACGGCAAGGTCGGCCTCGTGGTCAAGGAGGTCGAGGGCCCGGATGTCGTCTGCGAGGTCACCGAAGGCGGCCCCGTCAGCAACAACAAGGGCGTCTCCCTGCCGGGTATGGACGTCTCCGTGCCGGCGCTGTCCGAAAAGGACATCGAAGACCTCGAGTTCGCGCTCGAACTCGGCGTGGACTTCATCGCGCTCTCGTTCGTCCGCTCGCCCGCCGACATCGACCTGGTCCACCAGGTGATGGACCGCGTCGGCAAGGGACGCCTCCCGGTCGTCGCGAAGATCGAGAAGCCCGAAGCGGTCTACAACCTCGAAGCCATCGTGCTGGCCTTCGACGCGGTGATGATCGCCCGCGGTGACCTCGGCGTGGAGCTCCCGCTGGAGCAGGTCCCGCTGGTGCAGAAGCGCACCATCCAGATCGCCCGCGAGAACGCGAAGCCGGTCATCGTCGCGACGCAGATGCTCGAGTCGATGATCAACAGCTCCCGCCCGACCCGTGCCGAGGCCTCGGACGTCGCCAACGCGGTGCTCGACGGCGCGGACGCGCTCATGCTCTCGGGCGAGACCAGCGTCGGCCGCTACGCCATCGACGTGGTCAAGACCATGGGCCGGATCATCGAAGCCGTCGAGACGGACTCGCCGGTCGTGCCGCCGCTGTCGCACGTCCCGCGCACCAAGCGCGGTGTCATCTCCTACGCGGCCCGCGACATCGGCGAGCGGCTGAACGCCAAGGCGCTGGTCGCCTTCACCCAGTCCGGTGACACCGTCCGGCGGCTCGCGCGGCTGCACACGCGGCTGCCGCTGCTGGCGTTCACGCCGGAGGAGAGCGTCCGCAGCCAGCTCGCGATGACCTGGGGCACCACGACGCGGATCGTGCCGAAGGTGGGCTCCACCGACCAGATGATCCAGCAGGTCGACCACGCGATGCTCGAAATGGGCAAGTACGCCAAGGGTGACCTGGTGGTCATCGTGGCCGGTTCCCCGCCCGGGACCGTCGGCTCGACCAACCTCATCCGCGTGCACCGCCTCGGCGAGGACGACCACGCCTGACGCTGCCCCGCGAGGCCGCCCGCGCCTTCACTACGCCGTCGCTCAAGTTGGTCGTGAGTGGCGTTTCGGGTTAGAACCCGAAACGCCACTCACGACCAACGGTACCGATCCGAGACGTCCTGAAGGTGGCCTTCGCGACAAACGTCCCGCCTCACGGAGGCTCCGAGCACCCGCACGGCCTAAAGTCCATGACATGACTGAGATGGCCAGGGAAGCCGCGGCCGGTTTCGACAACGCCGGCGGGACGGGCGGACAGCCCGTGCTCGACCGGCTGGTCGCGCTGCTGGACTTGGAGAAGATCGAGGAGAACATCTTCCGCGGCGTCTCGCCCGCGCATTCGCCGGTGCGGGTGTTCGGCGGGCAGGTCGCGGGGCAGGCGCTGGTCGCCGCCGGCCGCACGGTCCCCGAGGAGCGGAAGGTCCACTCGCTGCACGCGTACTTCATCCGCGGCGGCGACCCGAGCGTCCCGATCGTCTACGAGGTCGACCGCATCCGCGACGGCCGCTCGTTCACCACGCGCCGCGTCGTGGGCATCCAGCACGGCAAGGCGATCTTCTCCCTGTCCGCCTCGTTCCAGAAGGACGAGGGCGGTATCGAGCACTCCGAGGCCATGCCGGACGTCCCCGATCCCGAGTCGCTCCCGACGCTGCAGGAGCGGGCCGAGGGGTACTTCATGGGCCATCTCGACCGGCCGCGCCCGATCGACCTGCGCTACGTCAACGACCCGCCGTGGGTGACCAGGAAGTCGGGCGACCGGCCCGCCAGGAACCAGGTCTGGATGCGGGCCGACGGCAAGCTCCCGGATCAGCAGCTGCTGCACGTCTGCGTGCTGACCTACGCCTCCGACATGACCCTTCTGGACTCGGTACTCGCGCGCCACGGCGTCTACTGGGATCTCGACAAGGTGCTCGGCGCGAGCCTCGACCACGCGCTCTGGTTCCACCGCCCGTTCCGGGCCGACGAGTGGTTCCTCTACGACAGCGCGTCGCCGACCGCGTCGGGTGCCCGGGGGCTGGCGACCGGCCGGTTCTTCGCCGCGGACGGAACGCATATCGCCACCGTCGTGCAGGAAGGTCTGCTCCGAGTCGTGTGACGTTCCGCATCGGAGTTCTCTTCTCGTCCACCCTTTAGAGGGAATGACGAAACGCTTTAACATCTGGAGCCAGAGCATTACGGGAATGCGGGCATAAAGGGAGGGCCGGAACCGATCGGGGGACGGCTCCGGCCCTGCACCGGGGGTGAATCCGGCTTCGACGGGTATCCTTCCGAAAGCCCATCGGTGCAGCTCGCGGCCCCGCGCCCGTGCCGCGAGCGGATCCGCTGCCGCCGGTGAGGGCGGGCGTACCGCGTTGCACAATGCTCAACCTACAACGGCAATCTGCAAATTGCAGGATGAAAATCGACGCGTGGGTGAAAATGGTCGTGTGACCATCTCACCGAATGTGTCTCGGGCTGGTTAGATGTGCTTCGTGCGGGGTTCCTGAACACTGTTCTCCGCGATGTCGCGATCGTTGGTGCTCGGACAGCTTGTGGAGGTGCCGTGATGACGAGAGGTCAGGGACCCACCGTGCGCCGCCGGCGGCTGGCGAGTGAGCTGAGGCGGTTGCGCGAGGCGGCCGACCTCACCATCGACGAGGTGAGCGAGAAGCTCGAATGCTCGGCGTCGAAGGTCAGCCGGATCGAGACGGGGCACGTCGGCGTCACCCCGCGCGACGCGCGCGACATGCTCGAGCTGTACGGCATCGCGGGCGACGAGCAGGAGGCGCTCGTCCAGCTGGCGAGGGAGGCCCGCAAACGCGGCTGGTGGCACGCGTATAACGAAGTGTTCACCGGCACGTTCGTCGGCTTGGAGGCGGACGCGAGTTCGCTGCGGGCGTTCCAGGCGCTGCTGGTGCCGGGCCTCCTGCAGACCGAGCGCTACGCCAAGGCCGTGATCAGGGCGATGCGGCCCGACGCCGAGGACGCCGAGATCAGGCGCCGGGTGGCGGCGAGGATGGCGCGGCAGGAGCTGCTGACCGATCCCTCGCCACCGGAGTACTGGGCCGTCATCGACGAAGCGGTCCTGCACCGCGTTGTCGACGGGCCCGAGGTCATGGCGGAACAGCTGTACCGGATGGTCACGATGGCGGGGAGGGCGAACGTGACCGTCCAGATCGTGCCGTTCGGCGCGGGTGCCCATCCCGGGATGGAGGGTCCGTTCCTCATCATGGGCTTCCCCGAACTGGCCGACACCGACGTGGTCTACGTCGACAGCACCTCCAGCGGGCTCTACCTGGAGGAACCCCCGGACGTCCGGCGATACGCGTTGATGTTCGACCATCTGCGTGCCGCCGCGTTGAAGCCGGACGACTCGGTCGAGGTGATCGCCGAGGCCGCCGGGAGGTTCGCCGAACAGGCGGCCCTTCCGGAAAGTCACTGGAAACAAGTAAGGAGTGGGGAGCATGACGCCCAACGATGACCTTTCCCAGGCCCGGTGGTTCAAGAGCAGCCACAGCGGTGGCGGCAACGACTGCGTCGAGGTCGCCTTCACCGGTTCCGGTGCCGCGCTGAGGGACTCCAAGGACCCTGAGGGAGGTGCCTTCCGCCTCTCCCCGCAGGCTTGGCGGGGGCTGCTCGGCGCTGTGCGCGCGAGTGGCCCGGATCACGGCTAGAGACCATCGAACTCGACCCCTTACGCCCCCCGAGCAGGGGATGGGCCGGCGTAAGGGGTCGAATCACGTCCGGGTGTAGGTGATCACCCGATGCCTCAGGGCACCCCTCAGGACGAATCTCGTCACTACCAACAAGGCAGTGAGTTCCTAAGGGGAAAAGAATGAACACGAACGACGCTCTGCTCACCGGCGTACTGGCCGAGGTCGAGTACCGGCGCGAAGAGCTGCAGCGAGCGGGCCGCAGCGTATGGGTCGACCGGGCCCGCCGGGCGGGCAAGCGGATGCGCGCGCAGCGTGCCGAAGTCCGGGTGCCCGCCCAGGAGCGCCGAGAGGTCCGGCAGGCGCCCGCCCGCAGCGGCGACGTCACCCGGTAGAGGTCGAGTGCGATGAAGCTCTCGGCGAAAACACAGGCGAAGTTGTCGGCCCGGTAGGCAAGAATGCACCTCGTGCCCCGTCTTGGCTCCGGAATCCCGATCGTCGCCCGCACTCAGGAGATGCGGCAGCTCCGCGCCGCCTTCGCCCGTGCAGAACGGGGCGAGGCCGGCGCGGTGCTGCTCTCCGGTGACGCCGGCGTCGGCAAGACCCGCCTCCTGACCGCGCTCGGCGAGTACGCCGCCGGCACCGGCGCCCTGGTGCTCACCGGGCGCTGTATCGACGTCCATGAGGGCGGTCTTCCTTATCTTCCGTTCGCCGAGGCGCTGGCGCCGCTGGCGACGACGTCCGATCCCGCGGTCACCGCCGCGCTCCGGGCCCGGCCGGCGCTGGGCAGGCTGCTCCCGCAGATGCAGCAGGCGGAGGACTACCCCGCCATCGAAGACGGTCAGCTCACCGCGAGCGAACGCGTGTCGACGCAACGCCTCGGGCCCGAACGGGACCTCGGCCAGCTCCAGCTGTTCGACGCGGTACTGGGGGTGCTGACCGTCATCGCGCAGCGCCGGCCCGTGGTGATCCTGCTGGAGGATCTGCACTGGGCCGACGGCTCCACCCGGAACCTCCTGTCCTTCCTCCTGACCAGGCTGCGCACCCAGCGGTTGCTGGTGGTGGCGAGCTACCGCGAGGAGGACGTCCACCGGCGGCATCCGCTCCGGGCGGTGCTGTCCGAGGTGGTGCGGCTCGGCGCCGTCGAACGCGTCGAGGTCAAGCCGTTCGGCGCCGAGGACGCGCGCGCGTTCGTCGAGGCGCTGGCCGACGAGCCGATCGGCCAGGACCTGATCGCCGACATCGTCGCCCGGTCCGAGGGCAATCCGTTCTTCGTCGAGGAGCTGCTCGCGTCCGCGAAGGACTGCCGCGAGCTCCCCGCCGGGCTGGCCGAAGTACTCCTCGCCAGGGTGGAGCAGCTCTCCCAGATCACGCGCCGGGTGCTGCGCGTGGTCTCGGTCGCGAAGGACGCGGTGGCGCACGCCGCGCTCGCCGAGATCTCCGGGCTGGACGAGCTCGAACTCGACGAGGCGCTGCGCGAGGCCGTGCAGCATCACGTGCTGGTGATCGAGAACGGTTTCTACACCTTCCGCCACGCGCTGCTGCAGGAAGCGGTGTACGGCGACCTGCTGCCGGGGGAGCGGGTGCGCATGCACGCGGCGTACGCGGCCCGCATCCGCGACCGGGCACAGGGCCGCGGCCAGGACGCGCGGCTCGCGCACCACAGCATGGAGAGCAAGGACTTCGTCACCGCGCTGGCCGCGCTGCTGCGCGCGATGGAGGAGGCGGAGAAGCTGGGCGCGCCCGGTTCCGCGCTGCGGCACGTCGAGCAGGCACTGTCCATTTGGGACGCCGTCCCCGCGGCGGACCGGCCGCCGGGTGTCGACGAGCTCCGCCTCCTGCACGAGGCGTCGTATTTCGCGAGCACTTCGGGGGAGCCGGAGCGCGCGGTGGCCTACTCGCGGTCCGCGACCGAGGCGCTCGGCCCGGACACCGGCAACGAACGGGCCGCCAAGGTCTGGCGGCGGCACGCGGAAGCGCTGCTTTCGGTCGACGGCACGATCGACGAGGTCGTCGAGGCGATCGACAAGGCCTGGAAGCTGGTCGAGCACACCGGGGCGAGTGCCGCGCGGGCGTGGGTGCTCGCCACCCGCGCCGGGATCCTGCGGCTGATCGACCGGCACGACGAGGCGCTGCAGTGCGCGCTGGCCGCGGTCGCCGACGCCAGGGCCGTCGGCGCGGGCGGGGCGGAGGCGGCGGCGCTGGTCTCGCTCGGGACGCTGGCCGATTCGGCGGGCGACGTCGAGGAGGCGCGGGAGCGGCTGCGCGAGGCCGAGCGGAAGGCCAGGGATTCCGGCGCGCTCAACGGTGAGCTACGGGCCCTGCATTTCCTCGGGCTGAGCTACGACGACCGGGCCGAGATCCGGTCCGCGCTGAAGTACTACGCCAAGGGCATCAAGCGGGCCAAGGAGACCGGGCTGACCTGGAGCTCGTTCGGCATCGAGCTGCGGACCAAGCACCTCACGCTGCGGTACGTCAGCGGCGATTGGCCGGAAGACGACGACGCGGGCCGCGCGGGCCGCGGTGTTTCGAGTGTCGTCGCCGGGCGGTTCCTGAGCATCTGGGCGCAGTTCGTCGTCGGCAGGGGCCGGTTCGCCGACGCGGACAAGATCCTGCCGAGCCTGCGGCAGCACTGGAGCGCGGACTACTCGATCGCGCTCGCGTCGGCCGACGCCGCGATCCAGCTCGCGTCGTGGCGAGGGGACCACGCGGGCGCCGTGCGGCAGGCGCACGAGCTGATCGACTGGCTCGAAGAGCTCGAACCCGCCGTGCTCGGCGGGATCCGGATCAGCGTGCACGGTCTCACCGCGGCCGTCGCCCAGGCGGCCGAAGCACGGGTCCGCGGCGATCTGGCGACGGTCGAGGAAGCAGTGGAGTCTGGCGAGAAGTTCCTCGCCCACGGCCGCCACTGCGCCGAACACGGCATCCCGCGTTCGGTGACGCTGGGCCCGGAAGCGCTGGCGTGGCTCGCCCGGCTGGAGGCGCTCGGCAGCTGCCTGCGTGGCGCGGGGGATCCGGCGCTGTGGGCGAAGGCCGTCGAGGCGTTCGGGTACGGCGCGGTGTACGAGCAGGCCATGTGCCGTCTGCAGCACGCGAAGTCCCTGCTGGCTTCGGACGGCGACACCGCGCTCGCCACGTCGGAGCTGCTGGCCGCGCACGCGGTGGCCGATCGGCTGGGCGCCTGCCCGCTGCGCGAAGCCGTCCGCGAGCTCAGCCACCGGGCGCGTGTCGAGCTGCCCGGGGAGGCCGTGGCGCCGCGGCGTGACGTCGTGGATCCGCTGACCGATCGGGAACGCGACGTGCTGGAGCGCGTCGCGCTCGGCCGGACCAACCGGCAGGTCGGCGAAGAGCTGTACATCAGCGAGAAGACGGTGAGCGTCCACCTTTCACGCGTGATGGCGAAACTCGGCGCGAGCCGCCGGGCCGAGGCCGTCGCGATCGCCTACGACCGGGGCCTGCTGGCCGCACCGACCTCTCCCTAGCCGCGTTTAGTCCTCTGAATGTGGCGGCATGGGTCGCAGGTCCGTGAGGGCCTCCTTACCTACCCTGAAGGTAGGGAAGGAGGCCTTCACGGACTTACGCGACCGCCCTCCGTGGCGCCAGCAACACCACCAGCCCTACAAGTCACAGCGGCTGGCGCGTGAAGGACCCCTTCCCTCGGCTGAGCCGAGGAAACTCGACCTTCAGCGGCGCGGGAGGCGGCGGAGCGCCTTGAGACCGGCGCTCAGCCCTCGCGCCCAGAGCTTCGGCGGGATTCCGCGGCCGGGGCGCAGCGGCATCCCGCGCTGCACCGCGATCGCCTGGGCCTCGGTGTACTTGAGCAGGCCTTCGGCACCGTTGCGCCGCCCGACGCCGGACTCCTTCATCCCGCCCATCGGCAGTCCCACGGTCCCGAAGGTCGCCGCGAAACCCTCGTTGACGTTGACGGTCCCGGCCTTCAGCCGCGCCGCGACCTCCCAGCCCGCCCGGCCGTTGCGCGACCACACGCTCGCGTTCAGCCCGAACTTCGTGTCGTTGGCGCGTTCGATCGCGTCGGTGACGTCGGTGTAGCCGTAGATCGACACGACCGGCCCGAAGGTCTCCTCCGCGAACAGCTTGACGTCCTCGGTGACGTCGGTGAGCACGGTCGGCTCGTAGAACAGCGGGCCGAGGTCGGGCCGGGCCTTACCGCCGGTGAGCACCTTCGCGCCCTTGGACCGGGCGTCCTCGACATGCGCCGACACCGTCTCCAGCTGGGCCTCCGAGGTCAAAGATCCCATCTGCGCCTGGTAGTCCAGGGCGCCGCCGAGCCGCAGCGCGGCGGTCTTGGCGACGAAGGCGCGGGTGAACTCCTCGCGGATCGACTCGTGGACGTAGATGCGTTCGACCGAGACGCACAGCTGCCCGGCGGAGGAGAAGCACGCGGTCACCGCGCCGGTCGCGGTCTTGGCGATGTCCGCGTCGGGCAGCACGATCATCGGGTTCTTGCCGCCGAGTTCGAGCGAGTAGCTCGTCAGGCGCTCCGCCACCTTCGCGGCGAGACCCTTGCCCGTGGGCGTGGAGCCGGTGAAGCAGAGATAGTCCGACTCCTCGACCAGCGCGTCACCGATCTGCGAGCCGCGGCCGAGCACGATCTGCCAGACACCGGCGGGCAGCCCGGCCTCCTCGGCGACCTCCTGCAGCCACAGCGCCGAGAGCGCGGTCTGGTTGTCCGGCTTCTGCACGACGGTGTTGCCCGCCGCGAGCGCGGGGAGGACGTCCATCGCGGTCAGCGCGAGCGGGTAGTTCCACGGCGAGATGATCCCGACGACACCCTTGGGGTGCCGGATCTCACCGACCTTCGTCAGTACCGGGATCAGCCCGGCGGCGCGACGCGGCGAGAGGATCTTCGCGCTGTGCTTGCCGTAGTAGGCGGCGACGAGGGCGGTGGCGCTGACCTCGTCGAAGGCGTCCATCCGCGCCTTGCCCGCCTCGATCTGCACGAGGTCGAGCGCCTCTTCCTGCCGCTTCAGCACCAGGTCGTGCAGGCGGATCAGGATGCGCTGGCGGTCTTCGACCGGCCGCTCGGCCCACGCGCGCTGAGCCTCCCGCGCCTGGTCGAACACGGCGCGGACGTCGGCGTCGGTGGCTTGGGGCAGCGTCGCGATCGGCTGCCCGGTGAAGGGCGCGCGCATCTGGACCGGCGCGGAATCCGCCCCGCCCACGACCCGGCGCACGAGCCGTTCCGCCCTGGCCGCGGCCGGGGCGCCGGGGACGTCGCCGATGGTGGCCGGTCCTTCGGTGTGGTGGCCCGCGCTCGCCGGTGTCGTGCTCGTCATGCCGTCTCCGTTCCATACCGCGCGGAGCCGGGGAGGCGCCACGCAGAGCCCAGGTGTTACCGACGAGTACAGCATACCGCCGGTATGGAGACTGTCCACCGCTGATGTGAATCAGTTTCACGTATTGCCCGGCTGAGGCGGGTTGCCGGGGGAGGGACGGAGGATGTCCTGCTGCTGCAACGCGGATCCCGCGGGCGGGGTCGGCGGCGACGGCGGCTCGTAGGCCTGCAGGTATTGCCGCGGAGGAATGCCGGGCGGGTAAGGGGTGTAGGCGGCGGGGTAAGGGGCCTGCCGGGGCGACGCCGGTTCACGACGGTTGGCCACGACCGCCAGCCCGATCGTGAGCAACGCCACGAGCCCGCCGGCGAGCAGGATCCAGAATCCGCTCCCGGTCCCATAGCGCGAGACGAACCGGCCGGTGTCCTGGCCGAAGCTCAGGCTCGCCGAGATGTCCATGCCGAGCATCCAGACGCAGGCCGCGGTCCCCGCTCCGCCCGCGATGAGCAGCGTCCTCGACGTCGTCGCGGCGGGCGAACCCGAACTGCGCTGGTACGCGGCGAAACCCACCGCGGCCCCGGCAAACAGGGTCAACGCGGCGGCGGACAACGGGATGCCGTAGCGGGCGACATGCGTCTTGTCGTAGAACTCCTTTTCCTCCGCCGACGGTTCGATGTCGAAGGTCCGCGTCCAGCCGGTCTCGGCGAATTTCGACACCGTCTTGCCGTCGGAGACCTGCTCGTACGTCGACTGCGGGAGAAAAGTCGCGATGAGGACCAGCAGGCCGGCGAAAACCCCCATCATCGCGGCGAAAAGGCGGGGGAGCCGCAGATCTGACGGCGGTCGCGGGGGCGGTGTTGCGCCGAACGGGCCAGTCGGTTGGTACGGCTGCTGCTGCGGCGCGTTCATGGTCGACTCCTCCGCTGGTTCCGTTGTCCAGCAAGGAATTCCACCACGGATCGGCCGACGGGATAAGTGTCAGCTGTGCTCTGGTCAAGGGCTTTCGCGCGTGCTACGCGGAGCTGTCCTCGTACAACATGACCGCGACGCGTTTCCATTCGTCGAGCAATTGCCGGCGCCGCTTCGGATCGCCGCCGAGTTCGGCGTCCAGCGCCAGCCCGCGCGTGAGGTTCACGGTCAGCCAGAACAGGATCTCCGCGCGTTCCTTCGGGAGATCCCCGGCGACGGCGGTGACGTGCTCCAGCGTCGAGCGGCCCAAAGCCTTGTCGACCGGGCGGATCGCTTCGCGGAGCTCGGGGTCGGTGCGCGCCGCCACCCACAGCTCCGTGGCCGCTGTGGACAGCGTGCCGGAGTAGCCCTCCCACAGCAGGTCGATCGCCGCCGCGACACCCGAGGCGCCGCCGGGGAGCGCCGTGATCGACGCCGCGAGGCGTCCGCGCAGTTTCTCCGTCAGATGCTCGACGGCGGCCGCCATGAGCTCGGCCTTCGCCGAGAAGTGATGCTGCACGGCGCCCTTCGAGACGCCGGCGCGGGCGCAGATCTCCTGGACCGAGGTGCGCGCGTAGCCGAGGTCGACCAGGCAGTCGATGGTCGCGTCGAGCAGGGCGGCGCGGGTCTGCTCGCGCCGCTCGGCCTGGGTGCGGTGGGTCCTGCCGAGCACACTCACCGGATCCTGCCCCCTTTACGTGCAGCTCGGTACGGATGTACATTCCGCATGGAACTTACATTCTAAGCGTCATGTTTTCCAGGTCCGATCAGGAGGCGTTGGCCGTGCCCTTGCAGATCCAGAAGAGTTCGTGGAGCACGACGGAGCTCGAAGACCTCCGGGACCTCGCCCGGACCTTCTGCCAGAAGGAACTCGTGCCGAACCAGGAGCGCTGGGCGGCCGAGAAGAAGGTCGACCGCGAGCTGTGGACGAAGGCGGGCGAGGTCGGCCTGCTGGCCCTGTCCATCCCGGAGGAGTACGGCGGTGGCGGCGGCACGTTCGCCCACGAGGCCGTGCTCTACGAAGAGCAGGCCCGCTCCGGCGACAGCGCATGGGGTGTCACCGTCCACAATGGAATCGTCGCGCACTACATCCTCGAGTACGCGAACGAAGAACAGAAGAAGGCGTGGCTGCCGAAGTTCGCCTCCGGCGAGATGGTCGGCGCGGTCGCGATGACCGAACCCGGCACCGGTTCGGACCTGCAGAACATCAAGACCCGCGCGGTCCGCGACGGCGACCACTACGTGATCAACGGCGCGAAGACGTTCATCACCAACGGTTTCCACGCCGACCTCGTCGTGGTCGCGGTGAAGACCGACCCCGACGCCGGCGCGCAGGGTGTCTCGCTGATCGCCGTCGAGACCGACACCCCGGGCTTCAGCCGCGGCCGCGTCCTCGACAAGATCGGCCTCAAGGGCCAGGACACCGCGGAGCTGAACTTCGACGACGTCCGCGTCCCCGCCGCCAACCTCCTCGGCGCGCAGGAAGGCCTCGGCTTCATCCAGCTGATGCAGCAGCTTCCGCAGGAACGGCTGATCATCGCCGTCACCGCGGTCGCCGGGATGGAGGCCGCGATCGACCAGACCATCGCCTACACCAAGGACCGCCAGGCGTTCGGCCGCCCGGTCTACAACTTCCAGAACACGAAGTTCAAGCTCGCCGAGGCGGCGACCGAGGCCGCGGTGTCGCGCGCGTTCCTCGACCAGTGCATCGAACGGCACCTGCGCAAGGAACTCGACGTGCAGGGCGCGGCGATGGCGAAGCTGTGGACCACCGAACGGGTCAACAAGGTCGTCGACGACTGCCTGCAGCTCTTCGGCGGCTATGGCTACATGACCGAGTACCCGATCGCGCGCGCGTGGGCCGACATCCGGATCTCCCGCATCTTCGGCGGCACCAGCGAGATCATGAAGGAAATCATCTCCCGCACGCTGTAGCGGAACCGTTGGCGCAGAAAGGAAAGACGTGGCGAAAAAGGCCGGCCCGCTCAGCGGGCTCAAGGTCGTCGAACTGGCCGGGCTCGCCCCGGCGCCGTTCGCCTGCACGATCCTCGCCGATCTCGGCGCGGAGGTCGTCCGGATCGACCGGGCGGCACCGGGCAACGACGTCATCGGCTTCCCGAACGATCCGCTCGCGCGCGGCAGGCGGTCGATCGGGATCAACACCAAGACCCCCGAGGGCGTCGAACTGGTGCTGAAACTCGCCGACGACGCCGACGTGCTCATCGAGGGTTTCCGCCCCGGCGTCGCCGAGCGGATGGGCATCGGGCCGGAACAGGTCCACGCCCGCAATCCGCGGCTGGTCTACGGCCGGATGACCGGCTACGGCCAGGACGGCCCGCTGGCGACCGTCGCCGGGCACGACATCAACTACATCGGCATCTCCGGCGCGCTCGAACCCATCGGGCACGCCGGGCAGCGGCCGGTGGTGCCGCTCAACCTCGTCGGTGACTTCGGCGGCGGTGGCCTGCTGCTCGCGATGGGGGTGCTGGCGGCGCTGTTCGAACGCCAGACGTCCGGCAAGGGCCAGGTGGTCGACGCGTCCATGGTGGACGGTGCGGCGCTGCTGACCACCAGCCTGCACGGACTGCTGGATTCCGGGCTGTGGTCCGGTGGGCGCGGCGAGAACATGCTCGACGGCGGCGCGCCGTTCTACGACACCTACGAGACCGCCGACGGCAAGTACGTCGCCATCGGCGCGATCGAGATGCGGTTCTGGGGCGACCTGGTGAAGGTGCTCGGCCTCGACCCCGACGAGACCCCGGTCCACGTCGACAAGAACGAGTGGCCGAAGCTGCGCAAGATCGTCGCCGAAGCCGTCGCGAAGCACACTCGCGACGAGCTGGTCGCGAAGGCGGAGGGCACCGACGCGTGCCTGACGGCGGTGCTCTCCCCGAAGGAGGCTCCGTCGCATCCGCACAACGTCGCGCGCAAGACCTTCGTCGACGTCGGCGGCATGCTGCAGCCCGCGCCGGCGCCGAGGTTCGACCGCACGCCGGCCGAGACGCCGGAACCGCCGCGGCCCAAGGGCGGCGACACCGCCGAGGTCCTCGCCGAACTCGGCGTGGACGCCGACGGGATCGAACGGCTCCGGGCCGCCGGGACGATCGCCTAAAGGTGTTCCGGGTCGGGGCCCAGGTCGGACCGCACCACCGAATAGAGGATGTGGTCGCGCCAGGCCCCGTCCCGGAACCCGTAGCCGCGCAGCACACCCTCCCGGGTGAAGCCCGCCTTCGTCAGGGAGCGCTGCTCGGCGAGGTTGCCCGCCTCCGTCGACGCCTCGACCCGGTTCATCTGCGTGTGCGCGAAGAGGTAGCGGACCAGTAGCCGCTGGGCCTCGGTCCCGTAGCCGTGGCCGCGTGCCTCGGGGATGAGCACGAGCCCGGCGTTCCAGCAGTACGACGTCGAGCCCGTCCTGGTCTTGTGCCAGGAGACGAAACCGAGCCGCTGCCCGCCGAGGTCGATCATCAGCATCCCGTTGTCCGCGGCGAGCATGCCGGTCTCGGCCCAGCGGCGGCGCAGGAAATGCGGATCGTGCCAGCCATGCCACTCGAACGGGCCCGCGGCCCGCGGATCGTTCGTGAGCGCTTCGAGCATCGGCAGGTCGTCTTCGGACACCGGTCTGAGCGCGACTCCGGTTTCTGTCATCCGACAGACCTTAGGACCGATCTCCCTCGAAGCTGCCGTGACGCCCCGCGCCGCCACTGAACCGGCTCGCACCTTCGACGGCCTCTTCGGCGAGCCCGCCGTCGATCAGCGCGTTCGAGAACTCGGCACGCAGCGCCTCTTCTTCGGTGAGCCCGTACTGCCCGTACGCGGATTTGCGATCCGCGCGCAGGCACGCCTGGGGGAACGTGGCCAGATCGCGTGCCAGCGCCTGCGCGGCCGCCAGTGCTTCGCCGTCGGGCACGACCCGGTTCGCGAGCCCGATCGCGAGCGCCTCGTCGGCGTCGACCGGCCTGCCGGTGAGGATCAGGTCCATCGCCCGTGAATGCCCGATCAGCCGGGGGAGGCGCACCGTGCCGCCGTCGATCAGCGGCACGCCCCAGCGGCGGCAGAACACGCCGAAGACGGCCGTGGCGTCGGCGACGCGCAGGTCGCACCACAGCGCCAGCTCCAGCCCGCCCGCGACGGCGTGCCCGCGGACCGCGGCGATCACCGGCTTCGACAGGGCCATGCGTGACGGGCCCATCGGCCCGTCACCCGCCGGGCTGAGCGAGTTGGAGCGGCCGGTGCCGATGGCCTTCAGATCGGCTCCGGCGCAGAAGCAGTCACCCGAACCGGTGAGGACGGCGACCGCGGCCTCCTCGTCGGAGTCGAAGGCACGGAACGCGTCGGCGAGAGCGTTCGCGGTCGGTCCGTCCACGGCGTTGCGCGACTCGGGGCGGTTCAGCGTGATCGTCGTGACCGGCCCGTCCCGGTGGACGAGAACGTTTTCGCTCATCGATCGCTCCCTCGAGGAAATCCGGGTGGGCAACAGGGCCCGATTCTCCTTAAAGTGGTGACAAAGTCCGCAGTGCGCGCGGAGTCATCGTCTGGACACTACGGTGTGATGGGATGGAGCCATGTCGCCCGGCTTGAAGAAATTCGTTGTCATCGCCGTCGTCGCGCTCGTGCTCTTCTTTCTGATCAGCAGGCCGACGCAATCCGCCGATGCCGTCCACACCGCGCTCGGCTGGCTCCGGTCCGGCGCCGAAGCCATCGTGACGTTCGTCCGGAGCCTCTTCTCCTGACCCTCGCGCGACGATCACCGGTGTCCTGGTGGCGCCGGTGATCGCTGTGCGCGACCACCAGCCGTTATCACTCAGCGTCACCCGTCTCGCATTTCGGTCGGACGACTCGACCATCCGGGTGGATTGCCCCCGAAAACCCGCTGGTCGACGAATTCGTGCCCGGGAAGCTCTGGCGGAAGAGACCTCCGCGCCCCTACGGTGCTCACATTGCGTGATCGGTTGGTCCTCCAGGCGCCGGAGCCGGCCTCCTGGGCGAGGAGTTTCCGCAGGTGCGAGCCTCACGGCAGCGGAACTTTCAGCCGGGCAAGTAAGTCAGGGCTTGTCAGTCGGGGAATCATGAGGAGGCAGGGATGACCGGAGATCCCGGAGTCGATGCGTTGATCCGGCAGTGGGCGGCCGAGCGTGAGCAGACCCCCGAGGAGCAGGAAGCCGATCGCATCGCGTCGGCGTGGCTGGCCGACGTGCCGAGGCAGGCCCCCGGGATCCCCGGCCAGCGTCAGCAGTCCGGCCAGGGCCGCTGGGCGCCGGTCGAGGCCGCCGACCCCGGCTACCTCGACGCGATGCGCCGCCGTCTCCCGGAGGTCCCGCAGGACCTGCTCGTCGCGGCCGCCGGCTGGTGGCAGATGGTCGGCGGGGTCGCCGAGGCCGAAGCCTGGTGGGACGCCGGCATCAGCCCGCTCGACCAGCGCGCGCTCGACTACCGCGCGGCCGGGCTCGCCCCGTCCGACCTGAGCCGCCGTCTCGGCCCGATGACCGTTCTGCAGCACCTCCGCCGCGGCAGCGCCCCGGCCTGGTGCGTGGCTCGGCTGGCGAGGCAGCAGAAGTCCGCCTGATGAGAACTTCTCGCACGCGCGGGTGAACCGGCGTGGCAAGGGCGATTCCGGCGACCGCGTAACGCTAACCTGCGCGGGCTCGTTGTTCGAGCATCGGTCGTGATCGCCGCCCACGCTGGAGGACCCGCTTCGTGCGCACCACCCCGGAAAACGACGAGCTCGTCGCCGACCCGGCCACGCCCGCTCCGCGCCGCCGCGGGGCGGGCGCCGCCGTACTCGGCAGGCTGGTGATCGTGCTGGCCGTGCTCGCCCTCGCCGCGGGCGGGATCTGGCTGGTGACCAAGGCGTCCGCCCCGGTCGCGAGCCCCACGACGATGGAGATCCCGGCGCTGCAGGTCAAGGCGGCGGACGTCGAACCCGGTTCGATCGCGCCGGTCAACGCCACCGTCGCCGGCGGCGCGACCCAGCAGACCGCGCCCCAGCAGGCACAGCCGAAACCGGGCAAGGACCCGCTGACCGCCTGGACCGAGCGGGCGGCGCAGGCCACCGGCATCCCGGCCAGGGCGCTGCTCGCCTACGGCAACGCCGAACTGGCGATGCGCCAGATGCAGCCGAACTGCAAGATCTCGTGGGCGACACTGGCCGGTATCGGCCGGATCGAGTCGAACCACGGCCAGTACGGCGGCGCCGTCCTCGGCCAGGACGGGCGGCCGTCGAAGCCGATCATCGGCGTCCCGCTCGACGGATCGCCCGGCGTCAAGGCGATCGGCGACACCGACGGCGGCCAGTTCGACGGCGACGCGGCCGTCGACCGCGCGGTCGGCCCGATGCAGTTCATCCCCAGCACCTGGCGCCGGTACGCCGCCGACGGCAACCGCGACGGCCTCGGCGACCCGCAGCAGATCGACGACGCGACGCTGGCGGCGGCGCGCTACCTGTGCGTGAACAACCGGGACATGGCGGCCGCGTCGGGGTGGTGGCAGGGAATCCTGTCGTACAACAACTCGACCGAGTACGCGCAGAAGGTCTTCGGGCTGGCGGACGACTACGCGAAGGCCGTCGCCACCCGCTCGTGAGTGGTAAGACGTTCTAACCGAGGTCCAGTCGGTGAAGGCCTGCGGCGTGTCGCGAAAGCCACTTTCGCGACATCAGACGTCTCGAAAGTGGCTTTCGCGACATGCTCGCCAACGCGACCCGGCAGGCCCTGACCGTCCTTGCCACTCACGAGGCCGGTGGTAGGACCAAGGTCCCGAGCGTGCAGGTCGGCGAGGATTCGCCGCGCGCCCAGTGCTAGCGTCGATGTGTGTCCGCTTCGCCCGTCATCCTGCGCCGTCTCGGCATCGCCGGCGTCTGCCTGGTGAGCCTGGCGCTGTGCTGCGGGCTCGCGTGGTGGCAGTGGGAGCGGTTCTCCTCGGCCAGCGGGACGTTCCAGAACCTCGGCTACGTCCTGCAGTGGCCGCTGTTCGGGCTGTTCCCCGCGTTCATGTTCTGGCGGATCCGCAAGCTTCGCCGCCAAGCCGCCGAGGCCGACACCCCGGAAACGGTGGCCGAGACCACCGCCCCCGAGGTTCCCGCGCCCCGGCAGCGGCGTGCCCCGGCGCCGCCGCCCCCCGAGGACGACGAGCTCGCCGCGTACAACCAGTACCTTCGCGAACTCAACGCCCGCGACAAGTAGTCCCCAGAGAGGTTCGAGACCCTATGACCACCCGAACTGACGACGCCGCCCCGGCCCGCCCGGTCTCGCTGGGCGGACCGCTGATCCGGTTCCGCGTCGCGGCGTACGCCACCGGTGTGGCCCTGCTCGGGCTGGTCGTCGAAATGCTGCTGCAGTACGTCTTCCGCGTGGAACTTCCCCAGTTCGTGAAGATGATCCCCATGGTCCACGGCGGGCTCTACCTGATCTACCTGCTGCTCGCGGTCGACCTCGCGATCAAGGCCCGCTGGTCGATGAAGGGCACGCTCCTCGTGCTGATCGCCGGCTGCATCCCGTTCTTCTCGTTCGTGATGGAGCGCAAGGTCACGCACAAGGTCCAGGCGGGCGTCAAGCTCTAAGCCCGGCGCCGGAAGGTCAGTGCCACCAGGAACGACACCGCCGTCACGACGGCCGCGGCGGTGAAGGCCGCGGTCATCCCGGCGACCGTGGTCTCCGCCGGATTTCCGGACGGGGTCCGCGTCGCCGCGCCGAACACCGTGATCAGGATCGCCAGCCCCAGTGTCGCCCCGACCTGCTGCAACGTCTGCAGCGCGCCGCCCGCGGCACCCGCGTCGTCCGTGGGCACCGTCGCCATGATGATCACGCTGAGCGGGGAGAACGCCAGCCCGGCGCCCACGCCCATCAGCAGCATCGGCCCGAGCAGATGCGAAAAGTAGCCGCTGTCCGTGGTCAGGGTGGTCAGCCAGACGACGCCGCCGGTCATCAGCGCGGTCCCGGTCAGCGCGAGCGGTTTCGGCCCGAACCTGGGGAGCAGTTTCGGGATCAGCCTGCTCAGCAGGAACATGCAGACCGCCATCGGCAGGAACGCGAAGCCGGTCTCCAGTGCGGCGAAACCCGCGATGTCCTGCAGGAACTGGGTCAGGAAGAAGAACATCGACATCATCGCCATCGGCCCGAGGAAGAAGTTGACGTAGGCCGCGGCCCGGTCGCGTTCGGCGAACAGGCGCAGGGGGATCAGCGGTTCGCGCACCCTCGTCTCGATGAGGACGAACGCGGTCAGCAACGCCAGCCCGGCGGCGAGGCCGCCGAGGGTGATCGTGTCGCCCCAGCCGTGCGACGCGGCGTGGGTGAAGGCGAACACGAGCGAGCCGACACCGAGGGTGCCGGTGAACGCGCCGGGAAGGTCCAGCCGGGCGCGCCGCCGGGGCGGATCGGCCACGTACCGCGAGGTGAGCAGCACGATCGCGAGCCCGAACGGGACGTTGATGTACAGCGCCGCGCGCCACGAGATCCATTCGGTGAGCAGGCCGCCGAGCAGCAGGCCGATCGCGAAACCGCTGCTGGACATCGCCGAGAACAACGCCAGCGCGCGCACTCGCGCCTTGGCTTCGGTGAACGTGCTGGTGATCAGCGCGAGCGTGCTCGGCCCGGCGAGCGCGGCGCCGACGCCCTGCGCGACCCGGGCCGCGATGAGCAGTTCCGCCGAACCGGCGAGACCGCCGAGCAGGGAGGCGGCGGTGAACACGGCCGTGCCGGCGACGAACGTCCGGCGGCGGCCGAACAGGTCGCCCGCGCGGCCGCCGAGGAGCAGCAAGCCGCCGAAGACCAGGCTGTACGCGGTCATCACCCAGGACAGGCCAGTATCGGTGAAGTCGAGTTCGGACTGGATGCGGGGGAGCGCGACGTTCATCACCGTCGCGTCGAGGATGAGCATGAGCTGACAGGTCAGGATGATGGGGAGGACCAGCCGGTGCGGAGGTGACGGGGCCCCGGCCGTTTCCGGCCTCGGCTCGGCACGCAGGGTTCGCTCGGTCAAGGAATACTCCGAAGACGTAACGAGATGAAGCGGAGAGACTCTCCACTTGAGGTCGTGAGCGATGATATGGAGACGGTCTCCGCTTACGCAAGTGAATTCGGAGAACGTCTCCGTTTTCGTCGCCCGAGGAGGTGCAGATGGTCACGGCCGATCCGGCCCGCCCCATGCGCGCGGACGCGCGGCGCAACTACGAGCGCATCGTGGCCGTGGCGAAGGAGGCGTTCACCGCCGACGGTGTGGACGTGCCCGCCGACGACATCGCCAAACGCGCCGGTGTCGGCGCGGGCACGTTGTACCGGCACTTCCCGACGCGCGACAAGCTGATCGAGGCCGTCTACCGCGACGAGATCGACGGTCTGGCACAGCAGGCGTACGACCTGCTCGACGAATTGCCGCCGGGCGAGGCGCTCGAGACGTGGCTGGCCACGCACGTCATCTACGTGGTCGAGAAGCACGGTCTCGCGATGACGCTGAAGGCGTCCGTCGACGCGGGCTCCGAAGTCTTCGCCTGGTGCCAGGCACGGTTGCGGGCCGCGGCCGACACGATCGTGAAGGCGGCTCAGGACGAGGGCGTGCTCCGGCCCGACGTCGCGGGCGTCGACATCCTGCGGCTCGGGCACGGGCTGGGTTCGGCCGCGAGCAAGGCTTCGGAGGAGGACACGAAGCGGCTTCTCACGATCGTGCTGGACGGTCTCCGAACGTGATGAAGGGTCCTTGCGAATTCTGCAAGGACCCTTCGTCGCGCGCGTCGGGCGGTGTCGCGCGTTGGGTGGCCGGCTGGATCGCAGCCCGCGCGCCGGCGACCAACGTCGGTGTTGCGAAAGCCACTTTCGCAACCTTCAACGTTGCGAAAGTGGCTTTCGCAACGTGTCGCGGGTCGAGGCGCGTCAGGAGCCGATCCCGGTGAGGGACCGCACCTCCATCTCCGCGTGCTTGACCGGATCGGCCTTCGACCGGCCGACGAACGTGCCCACGAACCCGCACAGGAACGAGAACGGGATCGACACCAGGCCCGGGTTCTTCAGCGGGAACCAGTGGAAGTCCACGCTCTTGATGATCGAGTCCGCGGCCCCGGACATCACCGGTGAGAAGAACACGAGCACCAGGCTGGCGATCAGCCCGCCGTAGATGCCCCACAGGGTGCCGGTGGTGTTGAAGCGTTTCCAGAACAGCGAGTACAGCAGCGTCGAGAGGTTCGCCGACGCCGCGACGGCGAACGCCAGCGCCACCAGGAACGCGATGTTCTGCCCGTTCGCCAGGATGCCGCCCACGATCGCGAGCGCCCCCACGGCGACCGCGGTGAGCCGCGCGACGCGGACCTCCGAGGCCGGTTCCGCCTTGCCGCGTTTGAAGATGTTCGCGTACACGTCGTGCGCGAAGGACGCCGAAGCGGTGATCGTCAGCCCGGCGACGACGGCGAGAATGGTCGCGAACGCCACCGCCGAGACGATGCCGAGCAGGACGGTGCCGCCGATGTTCAGCGCGAGCAGCGGCGCCGCCGAGTTCTCCCCACCGGGCGCGTTCTTGATCGCCTCGGGGCCGACGAGCGCGGCCGCGCCGAAGCCGATGACCAGGGTGCACAGGTAGAAGATCGTCATGCACGCGGTCGCCCACACGACAGAGCGGCGCGCCTCGCGCGAGTTCGGCACCGTGTAGAAGCGCATCAGCACGTGCGGGAGCGCGGCGGCGCCGAGGACCAGCGCGAGCGCCAGCGAGACGAAGTCCAGCTTCGTGACCTCGCTCTTGCCGTAGGAGCCGCCCGGCTCCAGCAGCTCGTCACCGAGCGGGCTGCTGTCGGCGGCGGCCGCGAGCAGGTTCGAGAAGCTGAAGCCGAACTTGCCGAACAGGAACACCGTGATCAGCGCACCGGTCAGCAGCAGGATCGTCGCCTTGATGATCTGCACCCACGTGGTGCCCTTCATCCCGCCGACCAGCACGTACAGCACCATGACGACACCGACGACGCCGATCACCAGCGCCTGGCCGATACCGCCGTGGATGTCCAGCAGCAGTGCCACCAGGCCGCCGGCGCCCGCCATCTGCGCGAGCATGTAGAAGAAGGAGATCACCAGGGTCGACGTCGCGGCCGCGGCGCGGACCGGGCGCTGCTTCATCCGGAAGCTCAGCACGTCGCCCATGGTGAAGCGGCCGGTGTTGCGCAGCAGTTCCGCGATCAGCAGCAGGTCGACCATCCACGCGACGAGGAACCCGATCGAGTACAGGAAGCCGTCGTAGCCGTGGATCGCGATCGCCCCGGCGATGCCGAGGAACGACGCCGCCGAGAGGAAGTCACCCGAAAGCGCGATGCCGTTCTGCCGCCCGGTGAAGGCGCTGCCCGCGGCGTAGTAGTCCGAAGTGGACGAGTTGCGCGTGCTGACGCGGTACACCACGAACAGGGTGATCGCGACGAAGAGCGCGAAGACCGCGATGTTCAGCACCGGGTCGTTGTCGGGGAGGCTCATCGCTCACCCGCCCCGACGGAGGCCCGCAGGGCTTCGACCTTGGGGTCGAGCCGCTTCTTGGCGAACTTCAGGTAGGCGACCGTGATCAGGATCGTGCTGGCGAACTGGCCGAGCCCGAGCAGCATGCCGACGTTGACCTCGCCCCACACCTTCCGGCTCATGAAGTCGTGCGCGTAGGCGGCCAGCAGCACGAACGTCATGTACCAGGTGAAGAACAGCAGGCTCATCGGGAACACGAACCGGCGGAAGGTCTTGCGCAGCGCGACGAACTCCTTGCCGTGCTGGATCCGGTCGAAGTCCGGGCCGGTGGCGCGCGGCGGCGGGGGAGTGGGCTGGCGCTCGCGGACGAACAGCGCGGGCATCTGCCCGGTGTCCTCCAGGGCGTTGCTCGCCGCGTAAGGACGCGCGACGTCGGGCATGGGTTCCTCCGGGGCTTGCATCCGTGGCGCGGTACGGGGAGCGCACATACTAACTACGGCTTCACCCGCTCTGAATAGGCGACCCCGGTTCCACGAAGGCGTGGGGAGGTATTCGGTTTTACCTTCCATTGGTGTTTCCGGAAATCGTTTCGGCCGGAATGAACCGCCTTTATCACTCGTCGTAGTGAGCAGGATTGTCACGCGCGGTCGTCGCCCGAACGGCCCACTGCGGCAAACGATGGACGACGACCACGCTCTGTCGCCCATTTTGGTGACAGATCGTAGTTTCGCTACCTCGGAGCGACGGGTTCCGATACCGTGCCCGCCATCCCGGTCCGGGGAAGATCCCCCGCTTCACCGGGCGTCTCGAAAGAAATCACCATGTCGGGCGACATCGAACCGGCTTGGGGGTCAAGGCCACAACATCGGGCACATATTTGGGCTTGACCCACCCGTTGGGGGCACGGAAAGTAGTTCGTCCGGGCGACGCGGCTACCGTACGTAGGCTGATCGGGTGATTAGGGCACCCTGTGTATCCGCGCAACCCGTAACCGGAATTCCCTCGTTTGTGACGCGCGAGCGGTTTTCCTGCCCCGCGGATCGTTCGGGCGCACGCTTTTCGCTGGTCAGCACCCGTGTACTGAACGGAATTGACGGCACCCGGATTGGTGTACGATTCTTTGGCCCGGCTGACCCGCAGTGACCGATTGGCAAAGAAAAGTTGATCTCGACGGCCATGCACTTCGCAGGTTGCGACCTGCACGTGCAGGTGCAAGAACTTCCGAAGCGGACCGGTGTGCCCAGTGACACCAGGGACACCAGGATCGCCGGACCGATTTCCCCACGTCGCGATCGGTCACGCGGCCAGACCCGGGCCGAGTTCCCCGCAGGCGGACACCTTGCGGGAACGGACGCCTCAGACCGAGCCAGGACGCCGGACAGGGAGTCACCTACGTGACCGTTGCAGGAGAAGGCCAAGTGCCGGTCGGGGAGCTGCTGGGACGCACTCCCCGGCCATCTCGGTGGGCCACCGGCTGGCGCACGCTCGTGCGCTGGCGGGACTGGAGCCTGCCGGTGAAGCTGTCGGCCGTGACGCTGGTACCGATCCTCATCGCGCTCGCGCTGGGCATCGCCACCATCGCCGGCCAGGTCGGCCGGTCCGACGGCTACCAGCGGCTCGACCGTCTCGTCGCGCTGAGCGGGCACATCCGCACCCTCGCCGACGGCCTCGGCCGCGAGCGCACCCAGTCCGCCGCGGGGCTGACCGCCGGCACCGTCGGCGGGACCCTGGAGCTCGCTTCGGCACGCGCCGACGTCGACACCGCCATCCCGCTCTACGGCGCCGCGGCGACGCGTGCCGTGGAGAACGAGCCGTCGCTCCGTCAAGCGCGTGAAGCGGCGGCCGCCCAGCTCGACCGGCTGCCCGACATCCGGCAGCGGGCCTCCTCCGGGCAGCTCGATCCCGTCCAGGCGATCGGCGAGTACACCGACGTCACCACCGCGCTGCTCGCCCTCGACACCGCGCTGGCCGCCGGTGCCGGACAGGACGTCCTCGGCGGCACCCCCACGGCGTTGCACGACCTCGCCATGATGAAGGAACAGCTGTCGCTCAGCCAGGCTCTGGTCTCCTTCGGCATCGCCCGGTCGAGCCTCGCGCCGAGCGAGCTCGACCAGGTGCGCACCGCCGAACTCCGGCTGGCCGACCGCCTCACCGACTTCCGTGCCGCCGCTTCGGAACAGCAGCGTCAGGAGTTCAGCGCCGCCGTCACCGACCAGGCGATGGAAAACCGTGACAGGCTCGCGAAAACCGCCCTCGGCGAACAGGGAACCCCGTCCGCGCAGGCGTTCCGCTCGTTGTCCGCGCAGGGCTGGACCGACGCCTCGACCGCGGTGATCGGGAAGGTCGGCGAGGTCGCGAACAAATTCGGCGCCGAGACGAGCGCGGTGTCGGCCGAACTGGTCGACGACGCCAGCAGCGGCGCGGGCCTGCTCGCGGTCCTGCTGTTCGGCGCGATGGTGCTCGCCGTCGCCGTCGTCTTCCTCATCACGCGCCAGCTGCTGCGCTCGCTGAAAGTGTTGCGCGCCAGCGCACTCGACGTCGCCGAGAAGCAATTGCCCGACGCTGTCCGCAACATCCAGGAGGGGCGTTCGCAGGGCACCGACGTGCGGCCGGTCCCGGTCGGTGGCGACGACGAGATCGGCGAGGTCGCCAGGGCCTTCGACAAGGTGCACCACCAGGCGCTGCGGCTGGCCACCGAGCAGGCCTCGATGCGGACCGGCTACAGCAACGTGTTCGTCAACCTCTCCCGCCGCAGCCAGAGCCTCGTGCAGCGGCAGCTTCAGCTGATCGAGCGGCTGGAGCGCGACGAGGAGGACGCCGACCAGCTCGCCACGCTGTTCCAGCTGGACCACCTCGCCACCCGCATGCGCCGCAACAACGAGAACCTGATGGTCCTCTCCGGCGCCGAGCCGGGCAGGCGCTCCGGGCAGCCGGTCTCCGCCACCGACGTGGTGCGCGCGGCGGTGTCCGAGATCGAGCAGTACCAGCGGGTCACCGTGCAGAACCCGCCGCCGGTGCGGCTGGTCGGGTACGCGGCCAACGATCTGATGCGCCTGATCGCCGAACTGCTGGACAACGCCACGGCCTTCTCCGCCCCGGAAACCCAGGTGACGGTCGCGACCAGGCTCGTCGAAGACGGCTCGTTCGGCATCGACATCCTCGACAAGGGCATCGGCATGAACGAGGCCGAGGTCGCCGAGGCCAACGCCCGGCTCACCGAGGCACCCAACGTCGACCTCACCACCTCGCGCCGGATGGGCCTGTTCGTGGTCGGGCGGCTGGCCAGCAGGCACCGCATCGGTGTCTCGCTGCACGGCGGCAAGGACATCGTCGGCGTGCGCGCCACCGTCTCGGTCCCGGCGGACCTCGTGATGGCCCCGCCCGGGGGAGACCCCGGCCCCGCCACCGGCCCGATCACCCAGCGCCTCGCGCCGCTGCCGCCGCAGCAGCCGGGCGGCCTGCCCCGCCGCCAGCGGCCCGCGAACGGTTCGCGCCCGGCGATGCCGAGCGTGCCCTCGCAGGGAGGGGAGCGGTGGCCGTCGGCGAACGACCTGGCAGGGCACACCAAGCCCGGGGTCAACGGGCACGGCCCCAAGGATTCGCGGCCGCCGTCCGATCTGGAGATCTCCGGAACGGCGCTGTTCAGCCCCATTCCCCAGGACGAGACGACACCGCCGCCCGCGCCGGAACCGCGCCGCCCCGAACCGGAACCCGCCGCAGAGCCCGAGCCGGTCGCCAAGGAAGCGGAGAAACCCGCCCCGGCGGAAGGCGATCTGCCCAGCGGCAAGGAACTGTTCGAGGCCAAGAACACCGGGACCACGCTGAGCGAATGGTGGAGCCAGGCGACCACCCCGGCGGCCCCGCCGCCGCCCACCGCAGCGCCCAAATCGGAGACGACGCCGATCTTCGACGAGATGCTGTCGGCGTGGTTCCGTTCGCCCGCGCCCGCTCCGGAAAAGCCCGCGGAGAAACCCGCGGCCAAGAAGGAGAAGCCGGGGGCGAAGGAGGCCGAGGAGAAGACGGCCGAGCCCGCGCCGACCGCCGAGCAGGAGGCCCGCACCTGGGACTTCGCCAGCGACAAGGCCTTCCGCACGGTGCAGGAGGTCTCCCAGAACGCCCCGTCGACGTTCACCCAGGCCGGGTTGCCGCGTCGCCGCAAGGGCGAGCAGCTCCTGCCGGGCAGCGCGGCGTCGTCGGTCCCGGCCGCCGAGCCCGCCGCCAAATCGGAGCTGCCGGTCCGCGACCCGGCGAACGTGCGCGGCAGGCTGAGCAGCTTCCAGCAGGGCGTCAAGCGGGGCCGCAAGGAGGCGGCGGACAAGGGCACGCCGGCCGCCGCCCAGTCCGCCACCGCCCAGCCGGACACGAAGCCCGAACAACCGGCGGCCACCGAGCAGGCCGCGGCGCCCGAGCCATCGAAGGCACCCGAGCCCGCGAAGGCACCGGAGACGGCCGCGCGTCCCGCGGCCCCGCCCGCCGCACTGCCGAGCAGGAAACCGCAGGCAGCGAGCCCGGAACCGGAACCGGTCGCCGCCACCGAGCGGACGGACGCCTGGAACTTCGGCTCCGACGAAGGCTGGAAAGCCGCCCAAGCGGTGTCCCAGTCCGTGCCCTCGCGGATGACTTCGGCAGGATTACCCAGGCGCCGTCGCGGGGAGCAGCTGCTCCCGGGCAGCGCGGGACCGCCCGCCGGGGCGGTCACCCCCCGACCACAGCGAGACGCGCACGACGTGCGCGGTCGCCTGAGCAGTTTCCAGCAGGGCATCCAGCGCGGACGGCACCACACAGCCCAGGCGACCGAAGCCAACCACGAAACCCTGGAGGGTGAATGACCTCGCCGAACCCGGCCCAGCCCCAGCAGAACCAGTTCGGGTGGCTGGTGAACGACTTCGCCGAGCGCGTACCCGGAGTGGCGCACGCCGTGGTGGTGTCGGCGGACGGCCTCCTGCTCACCGCGTCCAGCAGGCTCCCGCTGGACCGCGCCGACCAGCTGGCCGCCGTCGCGTCCGGCCTGGTCAGCCTGACCCAGGGCGCCGCGCGGTGCTTCGAGGCGGGCGCGGTCAACGAGACCGTCGTCGAGATGGAACTCGGCATCATGGTGCTGATGTCCATCAGCGACGGTTCCTGCCTGGCCATCCTCGCCGCCCCGAACTGCGACATCGGGCAGGTCGCCTACGAGATGACGATGCTCGTCGATCGCGTCGGCCAGATCCTCACCCCGGAACTTCGCGCGCAATTGCAGGGCGCCGGTGGGTCGCTGATCGGCGAACCGGTGGGATGATGTCCCGATGAGCACCGGGTCCGGATCCTTCGGCGAACCGCCGGGGACGGGTGAACACCAGCCCCCGCACGCGGGGGCTGCCAATGCCGCCGGTTCACGGGACGACGGCACCTTCGCCGACGTCCTGAACGGCTTCACCCTGGATTCGGGACGTGGTCGTCGGAAGCGCAAGAAGAACAAGCACCCTCAGGATTCCCGGGCGGGCGGAGCACCCGCCGCCGGGGAATCGGCAGTCCCGCAGCCGACCGATCAAGGAGACCGCGTGACCTCACTTGCTTCTCCACCCGACAGCGGCGCAGGCGCCGTCGGGCCGAGACCAGGTGGTCTTTTCGACCCGGGTCCGCCCAGTGGCGAGTTCATCATGCCCGCCGTCTTCGAGCAGGCGCCGTCGCCGCTCGAGGAGACGGCGATCGTCCGTCCCTATGCCCTCACCGGGGGCCGGACCAAGGCGAACTACGCTCTCGAGCTGGAGACCCTCATCTCCACCAAGGACCACGTCGACTCGGGTAGCCTCCCCGCGATCGCCGCGGACCAGATCGAGTGCGTTTCGATCATCGAGGAGTGCCGCACCCCGCGTTCGGTCGCCGAGATCGCGGCGACCCTGCGTGTGCCGCTGGGTGTGGCACGCGTGCTGATCAGCGACGCGGCGGACGCGGGGCTGGTCAGCGTGCACAAGACGATTTCGGGCAATGACGGCGCCGAGGCACATCTGGTGTTGATGGAAAGGGTTTTGAGTGGACTCCGTCGGCTTTAAGGCACCGCGGGAAACCGCGCCCCCGACCATGACATCCGCGAAGATCGTCGTGGCGGGTGGCTTCGGTGCGGGTAAGACGACCTTCGTCGGTTCGGTGTCGGAGATCGTCCCGCTCACCACCGAGGCGATGATGACGGACGCCAGTCGGGGGATCGACAACCTCGACCAGACGCCCAACAAATCGACCACCACGGTCGCGATGGACTTCGGCCGGGTCTCCCTGGACGCGGACCTGATCCTCTACCTGTTCGGCACGCCCGGGCAGCAGCGGTTCTGGTTCATGTGGGACGACCTCGTCCGCGGCGCGATCGGCGCCGTGGTGCTGGCCGACACGCGACGGCTGGCCGACTCGTTCGCGCCGATCGACTTCTTCGAGGACCGGGGCCTGCCCTACATCGTCGGGGTGAACACCTTCGACGGCATCCTCGAGCACGACATCAACGACGTGCGTGAAGCGCTGTCGATCGACCCGAACATCCCGATCGTCCGCTGCGACGCCCGGGAACGGGAGTCGACGAAGCAGACGCTGATCACGCTGGTCGAGTACGCGATGCGGCAGTGGATCGCCTTGCGCGCGAGCAACGCGAGGTGAACCTGACGGCGGCAGCGTAGGGGCTGCCGCCCGGGTTTCACTTCTTTTCGTAGGTCAGCAGGACCGCGCGCCCGTCCATCGTCCGGGTGCCGGTCAGGCGCAGGTCTGTGCGCACTCCGCCGCCGAACACCTGCTTGCCGCCGCCGAGTACCACCGGGTGCACGACGACGTGGAACTCGTCGATCAGGCCGTGGTCGGCGAGCGCGGTGGCCAGTTCGGCCCCGCCCATCAGCAGCAGATCCTTGCCGGGCCTGTCCTTGAGTTCGGCCACGCGTGCGGCGAGGTCGCCGCCGATCACCTCGGTGTTCCAGTCCGCCTCCTCCAGCGTCCGGGAGAAGACGATCTTCGGCGTCTTCCGCCAGATCGGCGCGTACTCGAGATCGTGCGGGTGGTCGGAGATCTCTTCCGCCTGCGGCCAGTAGGACGACATCATGTCCCAGACCCGCCGTCCGTAGAGGAGAGTGTCGGCGCGGTCGGTGAGCTCCTGCGAGTGGGCGGACAGCTCCGGGCCCATGTCGGCCCAGTCGAACTCGCCGCCCGGGCCCTCGATGCGGCCGTCGAGCGAGGTGTGGACGGCGTAGACGAGCTTGCGCATGGCTTGATCCCTCCGGTGTGGCGCCCGCCTTCCGGGCGCCGGACACCGAGGGGTCGGAGCGGGTGCGGGGTTCTCGACATGCTCCGCGAAAAGTTCCGTGAAGGCCTCCTTGCCTACCCTGAAGGTAGGGAAGGAGGCCTTCACGGACTACGCATCGCCACCTCAGCCTCGGCAACACCACCAGGCCCAGCAGTCACAGCGGTCGCGCGTGAAGGACCCCTTCCCTCGGCTCAGCCGAGGAAACTCGACCTTCACAGCTTCCCCAGTACATGAAGGCCCCCTTCCTTGCACCTAGGTACAGGAAGGGGGCCATTACGTACTACGGGGCGAGCAAACGCGGCGGGTCTGGTGGTCACGTCTCGTGAGTGGCAAGGGCGGTTAGAACCGTCCATACCACTCACGACCCCTGTCCGAAACCGTAAGGACACCGATCCGTGCTCTATTGCCCGTTCGGACCCGCTGGCAGCTGCCCCGCCGGAGGTCCAGTTCGTATCATCAAGAACGGCACCGCCGGCGTTCATGCGACTTTGCCGGGGCCCTGACCGTCAGGGTAGGCAAGGAGGCCTTCGCGGACGTCCGGGCTCAGTACTCGTCGTGGCGCTTCCACCAGTGCCCGGGGCCGTCGGTCCCGCGGCCGGACTCCTCCCAGGCCTCCTGCCGTCCGAGCGGCGTCAGGTCGAGGTAGCGCAGCGTCCCCACCAGCTGGTCCCCGCCGCGGTCGGTGGTGAAGTACGTCCGGAACACGTCGTCACCGTCGCGCAGGAAGACACTGACGCCGAACCCGCCGTCGATGCCGCAGGCGGGGTTGAAGCCGCCGACGGTCGAGACCCACGGGACGGTCCAGCCCATCCGCTCCTTGTACCGCTCGATCTCGGGCAGGGTCGCCGGCGCGACCACGTACAGCGTGGTGTCGCGGGCGTGCAGGTGCGCGAGGTGGCCGATGTTGTCCACGAGCATCGAGCAGCCGGGGCAGCCCGCCTTCTGCCCGGGGGCGAGCATGAAGTGGTAGACGATCAGCTGCCGCCGTCCCTCGAACAGGTCGAGGAGGGTGACCCGGCCCTGGGGCCCGTCGAACTCGTAGGTGCTGTCGAAGCGGACCATCGGCAGCCGCCGCCGCTCGGCGGCGATCGCGTCCGCGGCGCGGGTGAGCTCCTTTTCCTTGGCCAGCAACGCGTCTCGGGCGATCTGCCAGTCGGCCGCCGAGACGACCTCCGGCAGGGTGACGGTGTCAGTCATTTCGTTCGCCTTTCCTCAGTTCCGCGAGGTGTTCTTCCATGCGGTCGAAACCGCCTTCCCAGAAGCGCCGGTACCGCTCGACCCACTCGGAGACGTCGCCGAGCGGGGCGGCCTCCAGCCGGCAGGGCCGCCATTGCGCGGTCCGGCCCCGGCTGATCAAGCCCGCGCGCTCGAGGACCTTGAGATGTTTGGAGATGGCCTGGAGGCTGACCGGAAAGGGTTCGGCCAGCTCGTTGACGCTGGCCTCGCCGGTGGCCAGCCGGGCGAGGATCGCCCGCCGGGTGGGGTCCGCCAACGCGGCGAACGTGGCGCTGAGCTGATCAGTGGTCATCGCTGCTCAATCAATCGGTTGTTTAACCCTTGGGTTGAATATACTGGTGCGCGTCGATCTGTCAAGGACGAGTGAGAGCGCCATCACGCGAGTGGATGGGTTTAAAACAGTAGGAAGTCCAAGTATTTTGGAGAGATGACCAGCGACCTGCACCGGCCCGTGAACCCCGTTCGTTTCGTGACGGCGTCGAGCCTCTTCGACGGGCACGACGCGTCCATCAACATCATGCGGCGCATCCTGCAGTCGCAGGGCGCGGAGGTCGTGCACCTCGGGCACAACCGGTCGGTCGACGAGGTCGCCACCGCGGCCATCGCCGAGGACGTCCAGGGCGTGGCCATCAGCGCCTACCAGGGCGGGCATGTCGAGTACTTCAGCTACCTGGTCGAGCTGCTCAACGAGCGCGGCGCGGGGCATATCAAGGTGTTCGGCGGCGGTGGCGGGGTCATCGTCCGCGAGGAGATCGACCTGCTGCACTCGCGGGGCGTGGCGCGGATCTTCTCGCCGGAGGACGGCTACGAGATGGGCCTCCCCGGCATGATCAACCTGATGATCAAGGCCTGCGACACGGACCTGTCCGCGCAGTCGCCCGGCTCGCTGGACAAACTGCTTTCGGGTGACATCCCGGCGCTGTCGCGGGTCATCACGCAGCTTCAGCGCGAGGCGCTGCCGCAGGACGCGCTGGCCAAGATCACCGAGGCCGCCAAGTCGCGGACGGTGCCGGTCCTCGGCATCACCGGGACGGGTGGTTCGGGCAAGTCGTCGCTCACCGACGAGCTGATCCGCCGGTTCCGGCTGGACCAGGAGGACAAGCTCCGCATCGCCGTGCTCGCCGTCGACCCGTCGCGCCGCAAGGGCGGGGGAGCGCTGCTCGGCGACCGCATCCGGATGAACTGCCTCGACGGCAGCCCGGTCTACTTCCGTTCTCTCGCCACCCGGACCACCAGCGGCGAGATCCCCACCGGGCTCTCGGAGTCCATCCTCGCGTGCAAGGCCGCCGGGTTCGACCTCGTGATCGTCGAGACGCCCGGTATCGGCCAGGGCGACGCCGGCATCGTCGACTACGTGGACCAGTCGCTGTACGTCATGACGCCGGAGTTCGGCGCGGCGTCGCAGCTGGAGAAGATCGACATGCTCGACTTCGCCGACGCTGTGGCGATCAACAAGTTCGAGCGTCGCGGGGCCGAAGACGCTCGCCGCGACGTCGCGCGCCAGCTCGTGCGCAACCGCGAGGCGTTCAGCTCCTCGCCCGAGGACATGCCGGTCTACGGCACCAGCGCCGCGAAGTTCAACGACGACGGCGTCACCGCGCTCTACCAGCACCTGCGCGACACCCTCGCCGAGCGTGGCCTGACCGTTTCGCCCGGCGTGCTCCCGAAGGTCGAGGGCAAGGTCTCCACCGACGCCAGCACGATCATCCCCGCCAACCGGACGCGCTATCTCGCGGAGATCTCCGAGACCGTCCGCGGCTACCACGCCAAGACCGAGCAGCAGGTCGCCGCGCTGCGCAAACGCGAGCACCTCGCGGCCGCCAAGGAGGCGCTGGCCGCCGTCGACGCGAGCACCGACGCGCTCGACGGCCTGCTCGCCGCCGCCGAGTCCGATGTGGACGGTGAGTCGACGAACCTGCTTGCCCGCTTCCAGGAGCTGGCCGAGTCCTACCGGGCCGACGAGCTGGTCGTGAAGATCCGCGACAAGGAACTGCACACCCAGCTCTGGCGCGACACGCTCTCCGGGAACCGGATCCCGCGGGTGGCGCTGCCGCGCTACACCGAACCCGGCGAGCTGCTGTCGTTCCTGCGCCGCGAGCACCTTCCCGGGTACTTCCCTTACACCGCGGGCGTTTTCCCGTTCAAGCGCGAGGGCGAGGACCCGGCGCGCATGTTCGCCGGCGAGGGCGACCCGTTCCGGACCAACAAGCGGTTCAAGCTGCTGTCGGCCGACTCCGAGGCGAAGCGCCTTTCGACCGCCTTCGACTCGGTGACGTTGTACGGGCACGACCCGCACACCCGCCCCGACATCTACGGCAAGGTCGGCACCTCGGGTGTCTCCATCGCGACGCTCGAAGACATGAAGGTGCTCTACGACGGTTTCGACCTGACCTCGCCGAGCACCTCGGTGTCGATGACGATCAACGGCCCGGCGCCGACGATCCTCGCGTTCTTCCTCAACACCGCGATCGATCAGCGGATGGCGGCGTTCAAGGCCGAGCACGGCCGCGAGCCGTCCGAAACCGAGGCCGCCGAACTGCGTGAATGGGCGCTGCGCAACGTCCGCGGCACCGTGCAGGCGGACATCCTCAAGGAGGACCAGGGGCAGAACACCTGCATCTTCTCCACCGAGTTCAGCCTGCGCATGATGGCCGACATCCAGGAATGGTTCATCGAGCACGGAGTCCGGAACTTCTACTCGGTGTCGATCTCCGGCTATCACATCGCCGAGGCCGGGGCGAACCCGATCTCGCAGCTGGCGTTCACCCTGTCGAACGGTTTCACCTACGTCGAGAGCTACCTCGCGCGCGGGATGGACATCGACGACTTCGCGCCGAACCTGTCGTTCTTCTTCTCCAACGGCATGGACGCCGAGTACTCGGTGCTGGGCCGGGTCGCGCGCCGGATCTGGGCGGTCGCGATGCGGGAGCGCTACGGCGCCAACGAGCGTTCGCAGAAGCTCAAGTACCACGTGCAGACCTCGGGCCGGTCGCTGCACGCGCAGGAGATGAGCTTCAACGACATCCGCACCACGCTGCAGGCGCTGTGCGCGCTGTACGACAACGCGAACTCCTTGCACACCAACGCTTTCGACGAGGCGATCACGACGCCGTCGGAGAGCTCGGTGCGGCGCGCGATGGCCATCCAGATGATCATCAACAAGGAATGGGGCCTGTCGAAGAACGAGAACCCGTTGCAGGGCTCGTTCATCATCGACGAGCTGACCGATCTGGTCGAAGAGGCCGTGCTGCTGGAGTTCGACCGGATCTCCGAGCGCGGCGGTGTGCTGGGCGCGATGGAGACCGGCTACCAGCGCGGCAAGATCCAGGACGAGTCGATCCTGTACGAACGCCAGAAGCACGACGGCACGCTGCCGATCATCGGCGTCAACACCTTCCGCAACCCGAACGGCGGCGAGGACGACGTCGAGGTCGAGCTCGCGCGGGCGACCGAGGACGAGAAGCGCTCGCAGCTGGAGCGGCTCGAGGACTTCCAGCGCAGGCACCAGGCCGAGGCGCAGGTCGCGCTCAAGACGCTGCGCGAGGCCGCGACCCGGGGCGGCAACCTGTTCGGTGTGCTGATGGACGCGGCGCGGGTGTGCTCGCTCGGCCAGATCACCGAGGCGTTCTTCGAGGTGGGCGGGCAGTACCGGCGCAACGTCTAGCGGGTGGGAATATCGCGGCGCGTGTCCGGGTAGTTGCTGGACATGGAGATCGGAATCGCCACCTTCATCACCGATGAAGGCATCAGGCCGGACGTCCTCGCCGCAGCCGCCGAAGAGCGCGGGTTCAGCTCGCTCCACATCGCCGAGCATTCGCATATCCCGGTCAGCCGGGAAACGCCGTACCCGGGCGGTGGCGAGCTGCCGCGGATCTACTACCGGACCCTGGACCCGTTCGTCGCGCTGACCGCGGCGGCCGGGGCCACGTCGAAGCTGAAGCTGGGGACGGGCGTCGCGTTGCTGCAGCAGCGCGACGTCATCCACACGGCGAAGGAGGTCGCTTCGCTGGACCTGGTCTCGCGGGGCCGGTTCGTCTTCGGTGTGGGCGTCGGGTGGAACCGGGAGGAAATGCGCAATCACGGCACGGATCCGCGCACCCGCGGCGCGCTCGTCGACGAGCAACTCGCCGCCCTGAAGGAGATCTGGACGAAGGACGAGGCCGAATTCCACGGCGAGCACGTCGACTTCGACCCGATCTTCGCGTGGCCGAAGCCGGTGCAGAAGCCGCATCCGCCCATCTACATCGGCGGTGCGGGGCAGAAGGCGATGGAGCGGATCGCCAAGTACGGCGACGGCTGGCTGCCGCACGCGCACACCCCGCCGGAAGAGCTTCGCCGGGCGCGGCAGTGGCTGGCCGACAAGGGCCGTAGCGACATCAGGTTCTCCGCCTTCGGCGCCACTCCGGAAGAGGACGCGCTGGGCAGGCTCGCCGAGGGCGGCGTCGACGAGGCGACGCTCTTCCTGCCGACCGAGCCCGAAGCGGCGACACTGGAACGACTCGACCAGTTCGCGAAGGTCGCCGAGAGCTTTCGAAAGGGGCAGCAGGCGTGACTGAGGTTCAAATCGGCTTGGCGGCGGCACTGGAGCAGTTCTCGCCACGCGAGTCGATCCGGCTGGCGGCGCTGGCCGAACAGCACGGATTCTCCGGCCAGATGGCCGCCGACCACTTCCAGCCGTGGGTCCCTCAACAGGGTGAAGCGTCGTTCGTGTGGAGCGTGCTCGCGTCCTTGGCGGAGAACACCACCGGCGATCTCGGACCGGGCGTGACCTGCCCGTCGTTCCGGCTGCACCCGTCGATGGTCGCGCAGGCCGCGGCCACCCTGGAGGCGACCTACCCGGGCCGGACCTGGCTCGGCATCGGCTCCGGCGAAGCGCTCAACGAGCACATCATCGGCGGCTACTGGCCCGAAGCGCCCGAGCGCGTGCGGCGGATGTTCGAGGCGCTCGAGGTCATCCGGAAGCTGTTCACCGGCAAGGACGTCAAGCACAGCGGCGAGTTCTTCAAACTGCACACCACCAGGCTGTGGACGCTGCCGGACGAGCCGCCGCCGATCTACATCGCGTCGGCGGGCCCGTACACCTCACGCAAGACCGGTGAGCTCGCGGACGGGCTGATCACGCCGGGCGCGTCGATCGAGAAGCTGGCGGGGATCCTCGACAACTTCGGCACCGGCGCGCGGAAGGCCGGCAAGGACCCGGACTCGATGCCGAAGCTGCTACAGGTGCACCTGTCGTGGGCCGAGGACGACGAGACGGCGTGGGCCAACGCGCTCGACCAGTGGCCCAACGGCGGCATGAAGTTCCCTAAGGCCGACATCCGCTCGCCGTTCGACTTCGCGCAGATGGCGAAACTCGTGCGGCGCGAGGACTTCGAGGGGCGCATGGTCGTCTCGTCCGATCCGGACGTGCACCGCGCGGCGCTGCAGAAGTACGTCGACGCCGGGTTCAACCGGATCTACATCCACAACGTGGGCCGGAACCAGGACCAGTTCATCGAGACGTTCGGGCGGGACGTGCTGCCGAAGCTGACCGCCTGACCCGCCTCGACGGTTCTGGCCTCAGGTACCTACTGGCTTCCGGCCGCTGGCGATCTCCGGGCCTGGTCCGTGAAGGCATGAGGGTCTGGAGCCGGGCGTCGCGAAAGCCACTTTGGGGACATCAGACGTCTCGAAAGTGGCTTTCGCGACATGATCACCAATGCGGTGCCGGCCCGGCCACGGCCGACGTTGCGAAAGCCACTTTCACAACGTCGAAGGTTGCGAAAGTGGCTTTCGCAACCGGGCCGAGCCCAGCACCCGGCAGAACCCCGGTACCGAGTGGGTCTGGTCTCGTGAGGTTTCAGACGTTCTTGTCCAGCAGCAGGTGCACCGACAGTTCCAGCCGGTTCGCCACATCGGCCGCCGACGCGCGCCGCGTCACCCAGGCGACCAGGTTCGCCATCCAGACGTCGGCGATGACGTGGAAGATGTCGCGATCGGCCTCGGTCGGGTCCTCGATGCCCATGGCCTTGGCGAACATGTTCTCCATCAGCCGCCCGACCTGTTCGACCTCGGCGGCGGCGGTCGTGTCGGCGAACATGAACGCGCGGACCATCGCCTCGGTGAGGTGCGGATCCCGCTGCATCAGCCGGGTGTTGCGGCCGAGGACGAACATCAGCCGTTCGCTCGGGGTGTCGCCGGGGATGGCCGCGCGGTCGAGTTTCTCCTGCGCGCGCTCGAATTCCCTGGCCAGCCCGGAAACCAGCAGGTGGATCTTCGAGGGGAAGTAGCGGTACAGCGTGCCGAGCGCGACGTCGGCCTTCTCGGCGACCGCCCGCATCTGGACCGCGTCGTAGCCGCCCTTCGCGGCGAGGGTGAGGGTCGCGTCGATGATGCGGCGCCGCCGGTCGCGTTGTGCCGCGGAGCCGAGTTCCTCGCCGCCCAGCGCGGAGAGACCATTGCCGCTGCGCGCTTTCGCGCTCGTGGGCGCCTTGGCCTTCCCTGGCATCGCCACGTCCCCCTTCGTCGGAACTTGTTCCACTTTCCTCACGTAGCGTACCTAAGCGGACGAACTGTTCAAGACGTGACCCACTGGGCAAGAAACTGTAACACGTTCTACACTCGCGGGTAGGTCCGGCGAGGAGGTCTCACCCGTGTCGATCGCGCTCACCGAAGAACAGGCGGCCCTGGCCGCGTCGATCCGGGCTTGGGCGGCTTCCGCCCGACCCGTCGACGCCGTCCGAAGTGGCCGGATCGCCGAGCCACCATCGGGGCTGGCGGAACTCGGCTTGTTCGGCGTGGCGATTCCCGAAGACGTCGGCGGGGCGGGCGGCACGCTGGCCGATCTGGCCGCCGGGCTCGCCGAAGCGGCCGAAGCGCTTGTGCCCGGTCCGATCCTCGGGACCGCGTTGGGTGGCGCGTTGCTCGCGACGGTTCCCCAGGCCGCCAAGGGGATCCTGCCCGACATCGCGGACGGGACGGAACGGCTGGCGGTGGTGCTCGGCGGCGGCTTCCGTATCGCGGATTCGGTGGTCGACGGCGAATCGGGCCCGGCTCTGGACGTCCACCCGTCGGCGTGGACGCTGGTCTCGGACGGCCCCGTCTCCGCGCTCGTCCCACCCGGAGCGTCCGGAGTGGACATCGAGCCGGGCGAGCCGTTCGACGTCTCCCGGCCGGTCGGCCGGATCCGGTGCGCGAAGGTGCGGGCCGAAGCGGTTTTCGAGGCGCTGCCGGTGGATTCCTACGCCGCCACACTCGGCGCCGCGGAGGCCGCGGGAATCGCTCGATGGTGTCTTCGGACCGCCGTCGAGTACGCGAGAGTGCGGGAACAGTTCGGCCGTCCGATCGGGTCGTTCCAGGCGATCAAGCATCTGTGCGCGGAAATGCTGTGCCGGGCCGAAGCCACCGACGCGCTCGCATGGGACGCGGCGAGGGCTGCCGAAGACCCGGAACAGCACGCTTTCGCGGCGGCGACCGCGGCGGCCTACGCGCTCGACGCGGCCGTGGCCAACGCCAAGGACTGCATTCAGGTCCTCGGCGGGATCGGCTTCACCTGGGAGCATGACGCGCACTTCTACCTTCGGCGCGCCGTGGCTCTGCGGCAGTGGCTCGGCGGTTCGGCCCGCTGGCGTCGTCGCGCCGCCGAACTCGCGCTGCGCGGCGACCGCCGGACGTTGGGCGTCGACGTCGGTGAGGACGCCGGACTCCGTGACCTGGTAGGCGAAATCGCCGCCCTGCCCGAGCCGGAGCGGCGGGTCGCACTGGCCGATTCGGGACTGCTGGCCCCGCATTGGCCCGCGCCGTACGGCAGGGGCGCCACCGCGGCCGAGCAGCTGCGGATCGACGCCGCGCTCGACGGCGCGGGTGTCCGCCGACCGGATCTGGTCATCGGCGGCTGGGCCGTGCCGACGTTGCTGGAACACGGCTCGGAGGAGCAGCGCGAACGGTTCGCCGCGCCCACGTTGCGCGGCGAGATCACCTGGTGCCAGCTGTTCAGCGAGCCCGAGGCGGGCTCCGATCTCGCGTCGCTCCGCACGACGGCCCGCCGCGTCGACGGCGGATGGCTGCTGAACGGCCAGAAGGTGTGGACCTCTCTCGCGCGCGAAGCCGATTGGGCGATCTGCCTGGCGCGCACCGACCCGGACGCGCCGAAGCACAAGGGGATCACCTACTTCCTCGTCGACATGACCGCCGACGGGATCAGCACCCGACCACTGCGCGAGATCACCGGAGACGCCGTCTTCAACGAGGTGTTCCTCGACGACGTCTTCGTCCCGGACGAGATGGTGGTCGGGGAGGTCGACGGCGGCTGGCGGCTGGCGCGGACGACGCTGGCGAACGAGCGCGTGGCCCTCGGGAGCGGATCCGCGGTGGGGGAGGGCGTCGAGAATCTGCTCGCCACGCTCGGCGAGGACGCCGACCGGGAGCGGCTCGGCGCGCTGATCGCCGACGGAAGCGCGTGTTCGGTGCTGGACCTGCGAGCGACGCTGCGGCGGCTCGACGGGCAGGACCCCGGCGCCGAGTCGAGTGTGCGCAAGCTGCTGGGAGTGCGGCATCGGCAGGCGGTGGCGGAGTTCGCGCTGGAGTCGCTCGGTGAGCGCGCCCTCGTGGACGGTGACCCGGCGCAGCACGAGTTCCTGCTGACCCGATGCCTCAGTATCGCGGGCGGGACGACGCAGGTGCTGCTGTCGCTGACGGCGGAGCGGTTGCTGGGGCTGCCTCGGTCCTGAAAGTCCCTGTCACGCCCTTTTCACGTGCCATGAAAGGTCCCTTCCTCGCGAAAACTGCCAGGAAAGGACCTTTCACGGCACCGGCGACCGAGGGATGTCGGTCTCGTGCTCTAACGTGCGGGTCGTGGAGTTCGGCACAGGAACCCAGGCCACCTTCGTCCCTTCGGATCCCCCGCGGGACGGTGTGCTGGCGCTCTGGGGAGACGGCGTAGCGGGTGACACCGCGATCGAACTCGTGCTGCCGGTGGGAAAGGTCTTCCGGCGCACGAAGGTCGACGCGGCACTCGTCCCGTTGTCACGCGCGATTCCGCGGCTGCTGACCGCCGACGGCGACCTGAGCCCGGCCATCGCCGCGTGGTCGGCCGTCGCCGAAGCCGGGGTGAACCTCATCGCCCGCGGCAGGCTGCTGCCCGCCGCCTCACCCGGCGGGGTGGATTCGTGGCGGGTCGGGCCGCTCGACGTCGCCGATGAGGAGATGCTGCGCGGGCTCGCCGCCGCGCTGCCTCCCGAGGCGCACGCGCTGCCGTTGTCCGGGCTGAAACGGATCCGGCTGCATTCGCCGGAGTCGCTGATCCGCGCGCTCTGGGACGCGACGGCGGACGTGCTGGTCCGCACGCCCGCCGCGAGCGTCGCGGCGGGCGGCCCGGCGTTCGCCGCTGCCGAGCCGACGCTGGTCGGGCCGGACGGTGCCGCGTGGCTGGCGGAGCTGAGCGCCCGGCAGGCACAGGGCGCGCATCTCGTCCTGCGCATGGAGGTGCACGAGCCCGAGAACCCCGAGGAAGAGTCCACGTTCGCCGCCGTCCTCGCCGTGCGGAGCGCAGCCGACCCGAGCTTGATCGTCGAGGCGGCGACGCTGTGGGACGCGCCCGAAGCGGTGCTGGAACGGATGGGCGAGCAAGTCGAGACGCAGTTGCTGCTCGGTCTGCGCCGGGGTGCCAGGGCCTGGGCGCCGCTCGGCCGCATGCTCCGGTCCGCCGCGCCGACCGGGCTGGCGCTGGAGTACGACGAGGTCGTCGACCTGCTGACCCACGGGGATGCGGCGCTCGGCGGCGCCGGCATCGAGGTGCAGTGGCCGAAGGACCTCTTCGCGGGCGAGCTCAAGGCGAAGGCGAGCGCGACGCAGGCCCCGGGCAGTGTCACCGGGCCGGAGTTCACGCTCAAGAGCCTGCTGCAGTTCCGCTGGCGGCTGAGCCTCGGCGACGAAGACCTCACCGACGCCGAGGTCACCGCGCTCGCGGAGGCCAAGCGGCCGCTGGTGCGGCTGCGCGGGAAATGGGTCAAGGTCGACGCGCGCCTGCTCGCCAAGGTGCGCGCCCACCGCGCGAAGAAGCTGTCCGGGGCCGAGGCGCTGGCCGCGGCGCTCACCGGCGAACTGGAGCTGGACGGCGAAAAGGTCGAGTTCACCGCACCGTCGGCGGTGACGGGGCTGCTCCAGCGGATCCGGGAAAGCGCGGCGGAACCGATCGAGCAGCCCGCGGATCTGAAGGCCACCCTGCGGCCCTATCAGAAGGCGGGTCTGGCTTGGCTCGCGACGATGACCGGGCTCGGTCTCGGCGCCTGCCTCGCCGACGACATGGGGCTCGGCAAGACGATCCAGCTCATCTCCCTGCACCTGCACCGCCGTCCCCTCGGCGAGGGCCCCACCCTGGTCCTGTGCCCGACGTCGTTGCTGGGCAACTGGGAACGTGAGTTCGCCCGGTTCGCGCCGGGCATCCCGGTGCGCCGGTTCCACGGCGGTGGGCGGCATCTCGACGAGGTCGCGCCGGACGAGGTCGTGCTCGCCACGTACGGCGTCCTTCGCCGGGATCGCGAGGCACTGTCCGAAGTGGACTGGGGGATGATCGCCGCCGACGAGGCGCAGCACGTCAAGAACCCGCTTTCGGTCACCGCCAAGGAGCTTCGGAAGATCCCGGCCGCCGCGAAGGTCGCGTTGACCGGAACACCGATGGAGAACCGGCTCACCGAGCTCTGGTCCATCGTGGACTGGACGACGCCTGGACTGCTCGGCTCGCTCGACGGGTTCCGCCGCAAGGTCGCCCGCCCGATCGAGCGCGACCGTGACGTCGCCGCCACCGAACGCCTCGCCACGACCGTGCGCCCGTTCCTGTTGCGCCGCAAGAAGACCGACCCGGACATCGCCCCCGAGCTCCCGCGCAAGACCGAGACCGACCGGTTCGTCCCGCTCACCGCAGAGCAGACGACGCTGTACGAGGCCGTGGTCCGGGAGAACCTCGCGATGATCCGCGAGCTCGACGGGGTGGCGCGGCGCGGGCAGGTGCTCAAACTGCTCACCGAGCTCAAGCAGATCTGCAACCACCCGGCGCAGTACCTCAAGGAGCCGGGGGTGCTGCACGGCCGGTCCGGCAAGCTGGCCGCGTTCGAGGAGCTGCTCGACGTCATCCTCGACGAGGGCGACAGCGTCCTCGTGTTCAGCCAGTACGTCCAGTTGTGCCGCCTGCTGGAGAAACGCCTCGCCGAACGCGGGCTGCCGACCATGCTGCTGTCCGGGTCGAGCACGCCCCAGGTCCGGGAGGACATGGTCGCCCGGTTCCAGGCGGGCGAGGTACCGGTGTTCCTGCTCTCGCTCAAGGCGGGCGGTGTCGGGCTCAACCTGACCAAGGCCACCCACGTGATCCACTACGACCGCTGGTGGAACCCGGCGGTCGAGGACCAGGCCACCGACCGCGCGTACCGGATCGGGCAGGACCGGCCGGTCCAGGTGCACCGGCTGATCGCGGAGGGCACGCTCGAGGAGCGCATCGCCAAGGTGCTGGAGACCAAACGCGGCCTGGCGGACGCGGTCATCGGCGCGGGCGAGAACTGGATCACCGAACTGTCCGACGACGAGCTCGCCGATCTCGTCCGGCTCGGGGAGCCCTGATGCCCGGTGTGACAGGACGGAAACGGCGCACCTTCGGCAACACGTGGTGGGGCAAGGCGTGGGTCGAGGCCCTGGAGGAACGCGCCAAACTCGATCCGAACCGGCTGCCGCGCGGGCGGACGTACGCGCGCAAGGGCACGGTCAGCAAGCTCGCGGTCGGCGCGGGCGAGGTGACGGCCTGGGTGCAGGGCAGCCGGGCGGTGCCGTACCGGGTGACCATCCACATGCGGGCGTTCACCGATTCGCAGTGGGAGAGCCTGCTCGGCATGGTCGGCTCCCGGCTCGGGCACGTCGCGGCCCTCCTCGACGGCGAGCTGCCCGGTGAACTGGCCGAGGCCGCGCGAGCCGCCGGCGCGGATCTGCTGCCGGGTCCCGGAGATCTGCGCCCGAAGTGCTCCTGTCCTGACAGCGCGAACCCGTGCAAGCACGTCGCCGCGGTGTACTACCTGGTCGCGGACGAGGTCGACGCCGATCCGTTCGTGCTGTTCCTGCTGCGCGGCAGGCCGAGGGAGGCCGTGCTGGCGGAGCTGCGGTCCCGCCGAGCCCCCGCGAGCACGCCGGGCAAGCGGGTGCGCGCCCCGGCCGCGCCCGGAGTGGACCCGAAACGCGCATACACCCGGCGGATCGCCGCGCTCCCGCCGCGGCCGGCCGTCCCCGCCACGGTCGGGCCGCCCGCGGTCCTCGACCTGGACCCGCCGCATCGCACCGGCTGGAGCGGTGAGATGTTCGTCGAACTGGCGGCCGACGCCGCCGCGAGGGCTTGGGAACTGCTGGTCATGGGGCCCGAGCGCGAGGTGGGGCTGTCGTTCGAGGAAGACCTCGCCCGCCGCGCGGCGGCGAGCGACCCCGATGTGGTCGCCGAACTCGCCGAGGCGGCGGGTGTCGCGGTGCGGGATCTCGCCCTCTGGGCACAGGCCTGGCGTGAGGCGGGCCGGGGCGGGATGGCGGTGGTCCGGGAGGCCTGGCGGCCCGGGCAGGCACCGCTCGCCCAGGCCAGGGCGGACCTCGCCGAATCGGGGCTACCGGGGACGCCGAAGACCTGGCGGAACCGGATCACCCAGGGCGACCTGCAACTGCGCTACGGCCGGGACGAGCGGTGGTACCGCTTCGTGCGCGACGGGGAAGGCTGGCGGGTCGACGGCCCGTCTTCCGCCCGCCCGACGGACGTGATCTACCCGCCCTGACCTCAGGCCCCGGTCGGAAGTGCTGCCGCGAAAGCCACTTTCGCGACGTCTGGTGTCCCGAAAGTGGCTTTCGCGACGCCCGGCGGAGAGCGTTGGAGCAGCTCCGGACCCACGCTTGGCCGCGCCGGCTCCGCCTCAGGCGAGGTTGCGAAAGCCACTTTCGCAACCTTCAACGTTGCGAAAGTGGCTTTCGCAACCTCACACCTCGGCGACAACCGCCACTCACGCCCCGCTGGACCGGCGCCGCCACGTGCGATAGCTCCACTCGAGGAACCGTTCCACCCCGCGCACGACGTGGGCGCTGCGGATCGAGGGGAAGACGTCGAAGGCGTGCTGCGCGCCGGAGATCTCCGCGTACGCGACCTCGCGCCGGGACTTGTCCCGCAGGCGCCGCACGAATTCGCGGGCCTCGCCCACCGGCACCAGCGAGTCGTGGACGCCGTGGATGACGAAGAACGGCGGCGCGTCCTCGGTGATCCGGTCCAGCGGTGACGCCGCGATGTAGTCGTCGAGGAAGTTCACCGGATCCCGGTCAGCCTCGAAGACGTGCCGGGCGATCAGCGTCTTCAGCCGGGCCTGGCTGGAGCGCCGCCCGCTGGTCGCGGCGAAGTCGTACACGCCGTAGTGCGGGGCGCACGCCTGGACGCTCGTGTCGGCCTCGGTGAAGCCGGGCTGCAACGCCGGGTCGTTCGCGGTCAGTGCCAGCAGCGCGGCGAGATGCCCGCCCGCGGAACCGCCGGTGACGGCGACGAACGACGGGTCGCCGCCGTAGGACTCGGCGTTGTCCCGGATCCAGGCCAGCGCGCGTTTCGCCGCGACGATATGCGCGGGCCAGCGGGCGGCAGGGGAGAGCGGGTAGTTGATCGCGATGCAGATCCAGCCGCGTTTGGCCATGTGCAGCATCAGCGGCAGGCCCTGCTGGTCCTTGTTGCCGATCACCCAGGCGCCCCCGTGCACCTGCAGCAGGATCGGCGCGCCGGTGACCGGTTCGCGCGGGGCGTAGACGTCGAGCAGGAACCGCTTCCCACCCGGCGCGTAGGCGATGTTGCGGGTCCGCCGCACCTCCGGGTCCCGCATGCGGAACGGCATGGCCAGCTGGCCCCACGGCGTCGCGAGGTCGGTCGGGCTCGGCGGGTGCTCGAGTTCGTCGATGTAGGCCTTGCCGATGCCTTCGGTGAGCGCGGTCTCGATCTCGCCGCGGGCCCGCTGGGACTGTGCGATCAGGGTGCCGAGCCCGGCCGCGGACGCCGTCGCGAGCGCGAGCCCGGCCTTGCTCGACCCGCCCCGGTGCCGGGCGACATGCGCTGCCGCGTCGGCCGCGGTGAGCGCGAGCAGATGCGGGGCGAGTTCCCCGGTGAGCCAGCCCGCGAAGAACGCCGGGATCGCCGTACGCGCACCTCTCGGCGGCTTCAACGCGTTCGCGGTGAGCGCGAGCTGGAGTGCCTGGCGGACGACGAAACTCGGCTGCATGGGCACCGATCCTACCGCCGGGTGACCGCCTAGAACGGGTTGCAAAGTTCACTTAAGGTGCTTCTCATGCAGAGATTGAGCGGTCTGGACGCGAGTTTCCTCTACCTGGAGACACCGGCCCAGGTCCTGCACATATGCGGGCTGCTCACCGTGGACGGTTCGACCATGCCCGGCGGCTACGATTTCGAACGGTTCAAGGAGAAGCTGGCCGAACGGGTCGAGCTGATCCCGGCGTTCCGGCGCAAACTGCACAATCCACTCTGGAATCTGGCGCATCCGGTCTGGGTAGAGGACGAGGACTTCGACCTCGAAGCCCACGTTCACCGGATCGGCGTACCCGCGCCCGGTGACCGGCGGGAACTGGCCGAACTCTGCGCCCACATCGCGGGACAACGACTGGACCGCGCGCAGCCGCTGTGGCAGTTGTACGTCATCGAAGGCCTGGCCGGCGGCGAGGTCGCGGTGCTGCTGAAGATGCATCACGCCAGCGTCGACGGGGTCGGCGGCGCCAGCCTGATCAGCTATCTCGCCGGGCTCGAGCCGGACGCCCCGCCGCCGGAGATCGCGAAGGACGAACGTGACAACGCGGGCGTTCCCGGCAGGCGCGCGCTGTTCGGTTCCGGGCTGACGTCGTTCGCGAAACGGCCGGTCGAGCTCGTGAAGCTGCTGCCCGACCTGCTCGAACTCGTGCCGAGATGGCTGGGTAAAGCGTTGCAGGGCAAGGGAATGCCGGTCCCGTTCACCGCGCCGCGCACGTCGTTCAACGGGACGATCACCGCACACCGCAGCGTCGCCTACGCCTCTCTCGACCTCGATGACGTCAAGCAGGTCAAGGACGCCTTCGGGGTCACCGTCAACGACGTCGTCCTCGCCGTGGTTTCCGGCGCGCTGCGGCAGTTCCTGCGGGACCGGGGCGAACTGCCGGAGGATCCGCTGGTGGCGACGGTGCCGGTCTCGGTGCACGGCCGGACCGAACGCGAGCACGGCAGCAACAAGGTCTCTGCGTTCTTCGCATCGCTGCCGACCCATCTCGACGATCCCGCCGCGCGATTGTTCATGCTGGCGGAATCCAACCGGCTGTCGAAGGACCATCACCACACCATCGACGCCGACATGCTCCAGGACTGGGCGCAGTTCTCGGCGGCGACGATGTTCGGCCTCGCGGTGCGCGCGTATTCCGCGCTGCGCCTGGCCGAACGGCATCCGGTGGTGCACAACCTGGTGGTCTCCAACGTGCCGGGGCCGCCGATGCCGTTGTACCTGCTTGGCTGCCGGGTCACCGGGCTCTACCCGCTCGGCCCGGTCTTCCACGGCGCCGGGCTCAACGTCACCGTGCTGTCCAACGCGGGCCGGGTCGACGTCGGCCTGCTCGGCGCCCGCGAACTCACCGGCGACCTGTGGCCGCTCGCCGACCACTTCCCCGACGCGCTCGCGGAACTGCTCAAAGCCACCTCCTAGATCCCCACCCCTTGCCGTCACGGCTCCTTCCGGTTAAGACTAGAACAGGTTTCAATATTGTGCCCGTTCGCCCCGGTGAGGAGCCAGTGTGGACTTCCAGTTCGACGAGACGCAGACCGAGGTCACCGCGCTGGCCGCGCGCGTCCTCGGCAAGGAGCGCGAGCCCGCGGACACGTGGCGCGCGTTGGCCGACGCCGGTCTGCTCGCCCTGGCGCTGCCCGCCGAACTCGGCGGTGACGGCCTGGGCGTCGCCGAAGTCGCCTTGGTGCTGACCGAACTCGGGCGCGTCGCCTCGCCGACGCCCGCGCTGGCGTCTCTGGCGTTCGGCGTCCTGCCCGTCACCGCGCTGGGCGGGCCCGATCAGCGCTCGGCGCTGCTTCCGCCGGTCGCCGCGGGCGAAGCCCTGCTCACCGCGGCACTGCACGAGCCTTCCGCGCCGTTCACCACCCGGCCCGCGACGGTCGCGGAGTCGGCCGGGGACTGGCGCCTCAGTGGCGTCAAGGTCGGCGTGCCGTTCGCGGCGGAGGCGACCCGGATCCTGACCCCCGCCTCGATTCCGGGCGGCACCGGCGTCTTCCTCGTCGATCCCCACGCGGACGGCGTGACGCTGACGCCCACGAGAACCTCTTCCGGCACGCCGGACTACACGATGACGCTCGATTCGGTGACCGTCACCGACGCCGATCTCCTCAACGGGCACGGCCCCGGCGAGTCGATCGCGACACTGCACCGGTTCGCGCTCGCGGGCGCCGTGGCGTTCGGCGACGGGCTGCTCGCCGGCGCGCTCGCGCTGACCACCAAACACGTCGGCGAACGGGAGCAGTTCGGGCGGCCGCTGGCGGCGTTCCAGGCGGTGGCGCAACAGATCGCGGACGTCTACGTCGCCTCGCGGACGGTCCAGCTGGCCGCGCGGTCGGCGGTGTGGCGGCTCGCGGCGGGGCTCGACGCCGAGGCGGAACTCGACATCGCGGCCTACTGGCTGGCGGAGGAGGCGCCCGCGGCGCTGGCCGTCTGCCATCACCTGCACGGCGGGATCGGCGTGGACGAAACGTATCCGCTGCACCGGTTCTCGTCGGCGGTCAAGGATCTGGGACGAACGCTCGGCGGCGCCTCGCATCGGCTGGCCGGTCTGGGCGAACTGGTGGCGGGGTGAACCGATGCTGATCGAACTGACCGCGGCGCAACACGAGTTGCGCTCCGAACTGCGAAAGTACTTCGCCGGGCTGGTGAGCGCCGACGAGCGGCGCGCGATGCTGCGGGAGCGGCACGGGCCGGTGTACCGCGAGATCGTGCGGCGGATGGGCCGCGACGGCTGGCTCGGTGTCGGCTGGCCCGAACAGTACGGCGGCCGGGGTTTCGGCGAGATCGAGCAGCACCTCTTCGTCGACGAGGCCGCCCGAGCCGACGTCCAGCTGCCGTCGGTGACCTTGCAGACCGTCGGGCCCACGTTGCAGGCGTACGGCACCGAGGAGCAGAAATCCTTGTTCCTGCCCAAGATTCTCGCGGGCGAGGTGCATTTCGCCATCGGTTACACCGAGCCCGACGCGGGCACCGACCTCGCCGCGCTGCGCACGACGGCGGTACGCGAGGGGGACGAGTACGTCGTCAACGGGCAGAAGATCTTCACCACCGGCGGGCACGACGCCGACTACATCTGGCTCGCCGTCCGCACCGCGCCGGACGCGCCGAGGCACAAGGGGATTTCGATCCTCATCATGGACACCCGCGACCCGGGCTATTCGTGGACGCCGATCATCACCTGCGACGGCGCGCACCACGTGAACGCCACCTACTACTCGGACGTCCGTGTGCCCGCGAACATGCTGGTGGGCAAGGAGAACGAGGGCTGGCGGCTGATCACCACGCAGCTGAACCACGAACGCGTCATGCTCGGCCCCGCCGGGCGGATCGGCGGTCTCCACGACCGCGTCCGCGAGTGGGCCGCGTCCAGGAAGGCGCCGGACGGCACGCCGTTGCTCCAGCTGCCCGACGTCCGGGCCGTGCTCGCGGAAACCCTGGCGACCGCCCGGGTCAACGAACTGCTGAACTGGCAGGTCGCGGCGTCGTCGGCGAGCGGACCGGTGGCGGTGGCCGATGCTTCGGCGACCAAGATCTTCGGTTCCGAACGCATCCAGCGCCTGGCAAGGAGACTGGAGGAGATCGTGGCACGACACGGCGATCAGGCCGACGCCGAAACCGCGGAACTGGCGCTGTGGCTGGACGTGGTGGCCAAACGCAATCTGGTGCTGACCTTCGGCGGCGGCGTCAACGAGATCCAGCGCGAGCTGATCGCCACCGCCGGGCTCGGCCTGCCGAGGGTGCCGCGATGAGCATCCAGGAAGCCGCCGAACGCATCGCCGCGCGCGGGGAATCCGCGCCGAGGGCCGCGCGCGACGCGGTCAACCAGGCGATGGTGAACAACTGGGTCGAAGCCATCGGCGACCGCAATCCCGTCTACGTCGACGAGGAGTTCGCCGCCAAGAGTGTCCACAAGGGACTCGTCGCGCCGCCCGCGATGGCGCAGGTGTGGACGATGGGCGGGCTGCACTGGACGAGGGCGTCGGACGACCCGCTCGGCGCGATGATGGAGGTGCTCGACGAAGCCGGGTTCACCTCGGTCGTCGCGACGAACTCCGAGCAGAACTACTTCCGCTATCTCCGTCACGGTGAACGGGTCGAAGCGACCGCGAAACTCGAAAGTGTCGTCGGGCCGAAGCGGACCGCGCTGGGCGAGGGCTGGTTCGTGACGACGAAGACCACCTGGTACGTCGGTGACGAGGCCGTCGCGGACATGGTGTTCCGGGTGCTGAAGTTCCGTCCGCCGGGCACCGAACCCGCCAAGACGGCCGCGCCCGTGTTGCGGCCGGTGATCAGCAAGGACACCGAATTCTTCTGGTCGGGCCTGCGTGACGGGGAACTGCGGATCCAGCGGTGGGGCGAGACCCTGCGGCATCCGCCCGGCCCGATGCCGCCGGACGGCGATTTCGACGCGAAGCCGGATTACGTCGTCGCGTGCGGACGGGGAACGGTCTACAGCTACGTGGTGCACCACCATCCGAAGGTGCCCGGCAAGGATCTGCCGTTCGTGGTCGCGCTCGTCGAGCTGGCGGAAGGGGTCCGGGTGATGGGCGAGCTGCTCGACGCCGATCCGGAAACCGTCCACATCGGACTCCCGGTGGAGGCGGCCTTCGTGAAGATCGACGAGGAACTGACGTTGCCCGCTTGGAGGGTCGCGCGATGAAGGACTGTTCGGTCGGCACCGAGCTGCCGCCGCTGAAGATCGAGGCCACCCCCACGTTCGTGGTGAGCACCGCGCTGGCGACGCGGGATTTCCAGGATGTCCACCATGACCGCGACGCCGCCGTCCACCGCGGCTCGAAGGACATCTTCCTCAACATCCTCACCGACACCGGCCTGGTGCAACGGTTCGTCACCGATTGGGCGGGGCCGGAGGCGTTCGTGCGCTCGATCAAGATCCGGCTCGGCGTGCCCTGTTACGCCTATGACACCCTCACCTTCACCGGCCGCGTCACGGAACGGGACGGCGACGACGTGGTGGTCGCGGTGTCCGGTGTGGACAGTCTCGGTGAGCATGTGGTCGGAACCGTGGCGATCACGCTGGGAGGCGAGTGATGACCCTGTCCGGACGGGCGGCCATCGCCGGGATCGGTGCCACGGAGTTCTCGAAGGATTCCGGACGCAGCGAGCTTCGGCTGGCGGCGGAAGCGGTTTCGAGCGCGCTGAAGGACGCCGGACTCTCACCGTCCGATGTGGACGGTCTGGTGTCGTTCACCATGGACGGCAACAGCGAGATCGCCGTCGCGCGGGAACTCGGCATCCCCGAGCTCAAGTTCTTCAGCCGGATCCATTACGGCGGCGGGGCCGCGGCCGCGACCGTGCAACAGGCCGCGATGGCCGTCGCGACCGGGGTCGCGGACGTCGTCGTCGCGTACCGGGCGTTCAACGAACGGTCCGGCATGCGGTTCGGCCAGGTGTCCTCGGCCGCGGCGGGGCAGGTGAACTCCTCCGGCGTCGACAACGCGTTCCACTACCCGATGGGGATCGCGACCCCGGCCGCGACCGTCGCCATGCTCGCCCGGCGGTACATGCACGAGTACGGCGCGACCAGCGAGGACTTCGGCCGGGTGGCCGTCGTCGACCGCGCCCGCGCGGCGACCAACCCCAAGGCGTGGTTCTACGGAAAGCCGATCACGCTCGAAGAGCATCAGGCCTCCCGCTGGGTCGCCGAGCCGTTGCACCTGCTGGACTGCTGCCAGGAGAGCGACGGCGGGGTCGCCCTGGTCGTCGTCAGCGCCGAGCGGGCGCGCGACCTGCCGCACCGGCCCGCCGTGATCGCGGCGGCCGCGCAGGGGAGCGGGCCGGACCAGTACGTGATGACCAGCTACTACCGCGACGATCTCCCGGCGCTGCCCGAAATGGGCGTGGTGGGGCGGCAACTGTGGGAGCAGTCCGGGCTGGGGCCGGGTGACATGGACCTCGCCGTGCTGTACGACCACTTCACCCCTTATGTCCTGATGCAGCTGGAAGAACTCGGCTTCTGCGGGAAGGGCGAGGCCAAGGACTTCATCGGCGGCGGCACGCTGGAACTCGACGGGAAACTCCCGCTCAACCCGCACGGCGGACAGCTGGGGGAGGCCTACATCCACGGGATGAACGGGATCGCCGAGGGGGTCCGGCAGCTCCGCGGTGACGCCGTCAACCAGGTCGACGGGGCGTCGCGCGTGCTGGTGACCGCCGGCACCGGCGTACCCACGAGCGGATTGGTCCTGACCGCGGGCTGACATCACCTCAATGCCCGATGGTGTACTAGAGCGGTACCTGCCACGGTGAAGGGGTTACCGGCCGGGAGGTGCCATGTCTGGACCAATCGTCGTCGCGTGGACCCTGACCGCGGTGTTCGCCGCGCTCGTCCTGCCCTGCGTGCTGAGGCTCGTCCGCCTGGACTACGGCAGGCAGGGCGCGGCGGTCCGCAACGGCGACCTGGCCGAACTGCTGCTCGTCGTCGCGATGGTCGCGATGCTGTCCCCGGTCGGCGGCCCGATCCCGGCGGCGGGCTGGCAGGCGGTGCTGGCGCTGACCGCGGGCTGGTTCGCCGTCTCGTGGTGGAAGGGGCGGCGGTCGGGGCACACCTCGTGCGGGCACCACGCCGTCTCCGCCACCGCGATGCTGTTCATGGTGACGTTCATGCCGCACAGCGACGTGACCCACGGTCCGTGGCTGGTGATGTCCGGACCCGGCGCCACCTCGGCACTGTGGCTTTCGCTGATCTTCGGTGCCGTGGCCGCGTACTTCGCGGCGGACGCCGTGCGCGCCGGGGTGCTCGCGGCGCGCGGCGACGGGGGCTCCGGTCAGACGTCGCGGCGGGTGTGCCGGGTGATCATGGGACTGGGGATGGGTTACATGCTGCTGGGCGCGGCGGTCTGATTTCTCGGTGTGTGTCGCGAAAGCCACTTTCGCGACGCCACCGGCACGGGAGCAAGTGAGGCCAGGCAGACGTGTCGCGAAAGCCACTTTCGCGACGTCTGATGTCTCGAAAGTGGCTTTCGCGACATGGGCGCGCCGGTGTTGGCGATGCAGACGGTTCTCTTGAGGGGTACGGCAAGGGTCGTGAGTGGCGATTCGGCTTCTAACCCGAATCGCCACTCACGAGGCCGGGACGCGGCGCACGACGCCCGCCTCGGCGTTGCCCGCGTCCGGCAGGCCCTCGGCCGGGTTGTCCGACGCCCACTTGCGGGCGTCGGCGATGTCCTTGTTCAGCGCGACGATCAGCGCCTCCGACGACGGGTACGCCTCCTGCTCGCGCAGGTGATGGCCGAGCCACACGGTCAGCACCTCGCCGTAGAGGTCGCCGCTGAAGTCCAGCAGATGCGCCTCGACGAGCCGGTAGCCGTCCGCGCCGTAGTAGGTCGGCCGCCTGCCGACCGAGACCGCCGCCGCGATCCGGGTGCCGTCGGCGCGTTCGGCCCAGCCCGCCCACACTCCGTCGCCGACTTGGCCGTCCTGGTCGCGCAGCGCGATGTTGGCGGTCGGGAAGCCCAGTTCCCTGCCGCGCTGATCGCCCTTCTCCACCTGGCCACGGACCACGAAGTACTCCGCCGTCATGCCGCTCCCGTCCCCTGCCGTCACGAAAGCCATGAATACCATGCCTCGCGGCCGGGGTCGACCGCCGCTCACGCCGCGGGAGACGTCCACTGTGTACTGAATCACGTGGTGACGAGCCGGTACCCCAGGTCGAGTTCCGTCCGGCCGAGCAGGGCGACGTGATGCCGGTGCCAATGCCCGTCCGCGAGATCGGCGCGCAGCCGCTCGACGGCCGTCGCGACGACGTTCCGGTCCAGCAGCGCCACCCCGGACATCCCCGCGCGCACACGCTCGGACAGGTAGGCCTCCGGCCTGCGCCAATACGCGCCGAGGAACCCGTCGACGCAGTCCGACGGCACCGGCAGCGGAGCCACCGAAGGCGCCTGCCCGGCGGCGGTCAGTTCCTCGACGACCCGGTCGAGACAGGCCAGCCTGCTTTCGTGTTCGGCGATCTCCGGCAGGTAGTCCCGCACCAGCCAGAACCGTGCGAACACCGCCTGGTCCCAGGTCACGATCACCTGGCGGCGGGACACACGCCGCAGCTCGGCCAGCCCGGCGGTCACGTCGGTCCAGTGGTGCACGGTCAGCACCGCCAGGGCGGCGTCGAAGGCGCCGTCGGGGAAGGGGAGCCCTTCCGCGCACGCCTGCACGGCCGGGGCCGCGGTGGACGGGCGCTGCGCGATCATCCGCCGCGACGGCTCGACGGCCACCACGTCGCGGTCTTCCGGCTCGTAGGAACCGGCTCCGGCCCCGACGTTGACCACCGAGCGCGCGTCGCCGAGAGCGGCGGTGACGGCGGCCGCGATACGGGGATCCGGGCGTCTCGATCGCGCGTAGTCCCGGCCGAGTTCGGCATACGGGTCCGAGATCAAGGGGCGCACCTGCCCGAGTCTAGCCAGAGCCGCTACCTGCGGGAACGAGGATTCAGTCTGTCGTGGTCAAGAAAGTGTCGGAAAGGACCGGTGCCTCGTCCCGGTCCGGTGCCGTGGTGGTGACGAGCAGCCCCGCCGGCTCGCGCCAGACCCGGGTCCGCAGCGGCTCGCCGGGGAAGACGACGCCGGCGAACTTGGCCGAGAACGACGCGACGCGGGCGGTGTCGCCGTCGAGGAATTCGTCGGTGACGGCCTTCGCGATGACACCGTAGGTGCACAGGCCGTGCAGGATCGGCTTGCCGAACCCGGCCGCCGCGGCGAACGCGGGATCGGCGTGCAGGGGGTTGCGGTCCCCGCAGAGCCGGTAGAGCAGCGCCTGCTGCGGCAACGTCGGCGTGTCGATGACCGCGTCCGGCTCCCGCGACGGGAGCTCGACGCGGTCGGACGGGCCGCGTTCGCCGCCGAAACCCCCTTCGCCACGGGCGAAGATGCTCGACCGCAGTGTCCACAATGGAGTGCCGTCCGAGTCGGTGGCGACCGTCTCGTTCACGATCACGGCCGCCTTGCCCTTGTCGAAGACGTCGACGATCCGGGTGCGCGCCACGGCCTTCCCCGAGACCGGGATGGGCCGGTGCGCGATCACCTCCTGCTTGCCGTGCAGCACTTTCCCGAGGTCGACCTCGACACCGGGGAACGAGACGGCCGGCGGCTCGAACACGCGCAGGTTCGCCGCGACGGTGGCGAACGTCGGCAGCACCTGGAGGCCGTCCTCGTAGGTGTAGCGCAGTTCGCGCGGGCTCATCGGGTCCGCTCCGGCGCCCAGCGCCAGGTGGTAGAGCTGCACGTCGGACGCGGTCCAGGCGAAGCTCACCTCGCCGAGGTCGGCGCCGATCGCGACCGAGGGATCGATGGGCACGGAAAGCTCCTACTCGTAGGTGACGGTGACGTCGTCGGTCAGCGGCAGGGACTGGCACGCCAGCACGATGCCTTCGGCGATGTCGTCACCGTCGAGGACCTCGTTGTTCAGCATCTTCACCTCGCCGGAAGTGATCCGGCAGGCGCAAGCGCTGCACTGGCCCTCGCGGCACGAGTACGGCGCGTCGAAACCCTTTTCCAGCAACAGGTCCAGCAGTTTCGTCCGGCGCGGCCAGATGAGCTTCTTCGTCTCGCCGTCGAGGGTGACCTCGACCGACGCCGGGGTCTCGGCCTCTTCGACGGCGACGGGTTCGGCCACCTCGAACGGGTTCCCGCCCAGGGACAGGAACCGTTCCAGGTGGATCCGCTTGCGCGGCAGCCCGAGGTCCTTGAGCACCGTGCGCGCGGCGTCCATGAACGGTCCCGGGCCGCAGATGAACGCTTCGTGCGCGGTGTACGGCGCCACCAGCGCGCGCAGGTGCGCCTCCGTCGGCAGTCCTTGCAGGCTCTCCAGCCAGTGCACGACGACCAGCCGGTCGGAGTACCGGGCGGCGAGATCCGCCAGCTCCCGGGCGAAGATCACCGAAGCTTCGTCGCGATTGGCGTACAGCAGCACCACCTTGCCGGTGCCGTGCTCCAGCGCGGACTTGAGGATCGACATCACCGGCGTGATACCGCTGCCGCCCGCGAGCAGCAGGAAGTCCTCGTCGAGCGAAGCGGGGCTGAACACCCCGGCCGGCGGAAGGACCTGGACCTCCTGGCCCGCCTGGAGGTTGTCGCAGAGCCAGTTCGATCCGTAGCCGTCGGCGGTGCGCTTGACGGTGACCTGCACCCGGCCCTCGTGCGGCGCGCTGGAGAGCGAGTAGCAGCGGGCCACCGACCCGGTCCGGTCGCTCGGCACGCGCAGCGTGAGGAACTGCCCTGGGGTGTAAGCGAAAACCGAGGCGTGCTCGGCCGGGATCTCGAACACGATCGACCGCGCGTCGGCGGTCTCGGTGATCACCTCGGCCACGGTCACGGTGACGGGGCCGCTCATTCGGGCACCTCCAGCAGGCCGTCCTTCAACGCGGCTTCGATGCTGTCGCTGAGATTGCCGCAGGTGTCGAGCAACGCCGTCTGCGCTCCGGAGGCCTTCTGCTCGGCGAACACCGGGCAGCTCCGGGACGCGTCACTCGTCCACTGGATGCTGGTGTGCTGCATGCTGTTCTTCTTGACCAGCACGCACGTCCCGCACGCGCGGCAGCTCAGCGGCCGCAGCCCGGCGGTGAGGAATTCGACGGTCTCGGGCTTCACACCCCGGCCTCTTCCGCCTGCTGCCGTGCCAGGTTGTCGGCCACCTCCGCCGCCCAGACCTCGTTGGCGCGGCTGGTGTCCACTTCGAACTCGAACCGGCGAGTCATGTCCTCGGTGACGTCGGCGGCGTCCACATAGAACTGGTCGTACCAGCGGCGCAACTGATAGACCGGCCCGTCCTCCTCGCACAGCAACGGGTTGTCGATGCGGGTCTTGTTGCGCCAGATCTCGACGTCCTGCAGGAAGCCGACGCCGATGCCCTTGGCGAACTTCCCGGCGATCTTGTCCGCGTGCTCGTCCGAGACGCCCTCGAACTTCTTCACGCTCACGCCCCACTGCAGGACGAACGAGTTCTCGGTGACCGGGTAGTGGCAGTTGATCAGCACGTTCTCGATCTCGAAACCCTGGTACGTGTTGAGCAGTGTGTTGATCATGTACGACGGACCGAAGTAGGACGCCTCCGACCGCAGCAGGTTCTCCTCGCCGCCGTAGTTCGACGCCATTCCCTTGTCCGGGCGGCCCTTCGTGTTCAGGTACTGCGTGGCGATATGCCCCTCGAACACGTTCTTGAAGTAGGTCGGGAAGGCGTAGTGGATGTAGAAGAAATGCGCCATGTCGACCATGTTGTCGATGATCTCGCGGCAGTTGGAGCCCTCGATGAGCACCGAGTCCCAGGTCCAGTTGCTCCACTCGCCGGTGAAGATGCCCTCGATCCGCGGGATGACGACGTCCTCGGGCGGCGGGTTGCCTTCCGGGTCGTGCCAGACGAACAGCTGCTTGTTCTCTTCCAGCACGGTCCAGGACTTCGTCCGCGCCCGCAGCGGAACCCGTTTGGCGTAGGGGATGGAGACGCATTTGCCGTTGCCGTTCCAGCGCCAGTCGTGGAACGGGCAGGCGATCTCGTCGCCCTTGACCTCGCCCTGGGTGAGGTCGCCGCCCATGTGGCGGCAGTACCCGTCGAGCACGTTCAGCTTGCCGGACGAATCGGCGAAGACCACCAGTTTCGTCCCGAACGCCGTGATGGCGTGCGGCTTCCCGTCGCGGAATGACTCGGCGAGGCCGAGACAGTGCCACCCGCGCGCGAACCGCGTGGGGGGCGCGCCCGCGTCGATCTGCCGTACGGATTCCGTCGTCATCGGCTGCCTCCCGCTTTGGTGTGATCTTGCTGCGCGAGATGCTCGGCCGCAAGGTAGCCGAACACCATCGCCGGGCCGATCGTCGCGCCGGGGCCCGCGTAGGTGCGGCCCATCACCGCCGCGCTCGTGTTGCCCGCCGCGTAAAGCCCTTCGATCACCGACCCGTCCTCGCGCAGGACGCGCGCGTGCGGGTCGATCCTCAAACCGCCCTTGGTGCCCAGGTCGCCGGGCACGATCTTCACCGCGTAGTACGGCGCGACGTCCAGCGGGCCCAGGCTCGGGTTGGGCTTGTTCCGCGGGTCGCCGTAGTAGTGGTCGTACGCGCTGCGCCCGCGGTGGAAGTCCTCGTCCACGCCGCTCCTGGCGAAGCCGTTGAACCGGCGCACGGTGGCTTCCAGCGCGTCGGCCGGGACCTCGATCCGCTCGGCGAGTTTCGCGATCGTGCTCGCTTTGACCGCGATGCCCGCTTTGAACCAGCGGCCGGGCAGCGGCTGGCGCGGGCCGAGGCCGGTGAACATGTACCGGTTGCGGTTGCGCTGGTCGAACACCAGCCAGGTCGGGATATTCGCACCGGGGCCGTCACCGTCGCCGTACATCGCGTGCACGGCCTCGACGTACGGCGCCGATTCGTTGACGAAGCGTTCGCCCCGCGCGTTGACCATGAGGCAACCCGGCCGCGACCGTTCGGCGAGCGCGAACCACGGGCCGCCGGTGAGCGGGATGGACGGGCCCCACCAGGCGTCGTCCATCAGGTCGACGGCCGCGCCGAGTTTGAGCCCGGCGTCGATGGCGTCACCGGTGTTGGCCTCGGCGCCGACGGTCCATTCCGTACCGATGGGCGCCCGCTGGTACTTGACCCGCATCTCTTCATTGCGTTCGAACCCGCCCGCGCCGAGGACGACGCCGAGCCGCGCGCGGACCGTCTTCTCCTCACCCTCGTGGCGGACGACGACGCCGGTCACCCGGTCGCCTTCGCTCTCCAGATCCACCAGCGGCGTGTTCAGCCAGACGGGGACATCCGCCCGCCGCAGCCCCTCACGCAGACCGGCCGCAAGCGCTTGCCCCATGGAAAGCAGCCGCTGACGGCGGATCCGGCCGGCGAGCCAGCGCCCGCCGAGACTCAGCACGCGCAGGACGCCGCGCGGATGCCGGGCGAGCAGGCTCAGCCACCGGTAGTCCGCCTGGGTGATCGGGGCGCCGAGCGGGGGAGCGCTGTACGGCGGCTCCAGATTCGCCAGCTCCGGGCCGAGCAGGTTGCCGTCGAGCGCGGCCGGCTCCACCGACCGTCCGCCCGCGCGCCCGCCGGGGGCTTCCGGGTGGTAGTCCGAGTAGCCGCGGACCCAGCGGAAGCGCAACGGCGTCTTGTCGCAGACGAAGGACAGCACCTCGGGGCCGCGGTCGAGGAAGGCCGACCGGAGTTCGGCGGGGACGACGTCACCGACGATCGCTTCGAGGTACTCGCGTGCCCGTTCCGGGGACTCCTCGATCCCGGCCGCCCGCAGCGCGTGGTTGCCGGGGATCCAGACGCCGCCGCCGGAGCGTGCCGTCGAACCGCCGAAGTGGGCGGCCTTCTCCACGACCAGGACCTCGAGTCCCCGGTGGGCTGCGGACAGTGCGGCGGTCATCCCGGCGGCACCACTGCCGACCACGATCACGTCGTACTCCATACGCCCCTCACCTGAAACACGTTGTAGGAAGCATGTAGCAGCATCCGCGCTGCTCCAGTCACCATAGACGAGAACGTGTTCTAGTTCTAGGGTGGGGGCATGGACTCCCTCGTCGCGGATGTGGTGATCGTGGGTTTCGGTGCGGCCGGCGCCTGTGCGGCGATCGAGGCCGCCGATGCCGGTGCCCGGGTGCTGGTGCTGGACCGCTTTTCCGGCGGTGGCGCGAGCGCGGTCAGTGGTGGTGTCGTCTACGCCGGGGGCGGGACGGCGCAGCAGCGGGACGCGGGCGTCGACGACAGCATCGACGCGATGTACGACTACCTGCGGCTGGAGGTCGGTGACGTCGTCTCCGAGGAGACCCTGCGGCGTTTCTGTGCGGGCAGTACGGAGATGATCTCCTGGCTGGAAGGCAACGGCGTGCCTTTCGAGGGCAGTCTGTGCCCGTACAAGACGTCGTACCCGAGCGACAAGCACTATCTGTACTACTCGGGCAGCGAGGCGGCGGGCGGTTTCCGTGACGCCGCCAAGCCCGCGCCGCGCGGACATCGCGTCAAAGGGCCCGGCACCTCAGGGAAACTGCTGATGAAACGCCTGATGGAGGCGGTTCGGAGTCGTGGGATCCAGGTGCTGCCGCAGACCGCCGCGCGGAACCTGATCGTGGACGCCGACGGGACCGTGACCGGCGTCGTCGTGTCCACGCTGCGGGACGCTCCCGCTCGTGTGCGGGCGGCGCACCGGAGGCTCTCGGCGTATGCCGCCAAACCGGGGATCTACGTGCCCTCGCTGCGGAAGTCGCTGCACCGGCGGGCCGAGCGCATCGAGCGCCGTCATGGCCGTGAGCTGCGGATTTCCGCCTCGCGTGGGGTCGTGCTCGCGGCGGGCGGGTTCATCGCGAACCGCGAGATGGTGCGCGAGCACGCGCCCGCGTATCGCGGCGGGCTGGCGCTCGGGACGTCGGCCGACGACGGCTCCGGCATCCGCATGGGGGTCGAGGCGGGCGGGGCCACCGCGGAACTCGGGCGGATCTCCGCCTGGCGGTTCATCACCCCGCCGTCGGCGTTCCTCGGCGGTCTGCTCGTGGACAAGAGAGGTGGCCGCATCATCGACGAGTCCCGGTACGGGGCGGCCGTCGGCGAACGCATGATCACCGGCCATGAAGGGCGTGGCTGGCTGCTGGTCGACGACGCCATCGTCCAGGAGGTCCGGCGGGACGCGCGCGGGCAAAGTCAATGGTTCCAAGGACTTCAGGTGCGGTACCTGCTGCGGCAGCGCGTCGTCGCCGGGTCGCTGGACGAGGTCGCGCGCAAGGCGGGCGTCGATCCCGGCGGGCTGGCCGCCAGTGTCGAGGCGGCGAGGTCCGGCGCGGATCCGACGGGCAAGCCAGCGGAGTTCGCGCGGCCGCTGGACCGGGCGCCGTACTCGCTGATCGACGTCTCGATCAAGCCGAACCTCGGCTATCCGTGCCCGATGCTGACGCTGGGCGGCCTGGTCGTGGACGAGGACACCGGCGCGGTGCGGTCCGCCGCCGGCGCGCCGATCCGCGGGCTGTACGCGGCCGGCCGGACCGCGGTGGGAATCTGTTCTAGGTCCTACGTGAGCGGTCTGTCGCTGGCCGACTGCGTGTTTTCCGGTCGGCGTGCCGGACTGCACAGTGCCCTCGACCGGGGATCGGTCGACAAAAACGAGAACGTGTTCTAGTCTTGGATCGGTTCACCGAGAACGAGAGAGGGACGCATATGAGCGAGCACGCCGCGCAGGACGTGATCGCGGGGATCCGGGAGCTGCTGCCGGTCCTGCGGGAGCGGGCGCAGGAGGCGGAGGACGCCAGGCGCGTTCCCGAAGAGTCCGTCAAATCCCTGCAGGAGACCGGGTTCTTCAAACTGCTGCAGCCGAAGACGTTCGGTGGCCTCGAAGCCGACCCGGTGAGCTTCTACACCGCCGTCAAACTCGTCGCGAGCGCGTGCGGGTCCACTGGCTGGGTCGCCTCCATCCTCGGCGTCCATCCGTGGCACCTCGGCCTGTTCGAAGCGCAGGCGCAGCAGGACGTCTGGGGTGACGACGCCGACGTCCGGATCTCCTCGTCGTACGCGCCGATGGGCAAGGCGGACGTCGTCGACGGCGGCTACCGGCTCAGCGGGCGCTGGAGCTTCTCCTCCGGCTGCGACCACGCGACCTGGGTGCTGCTGGGCGGGCCGGTGTTCAAGGACGGGAAACCCGTCGACTTCTGCACGTACCTGGTGCCGATCGCCGACTACACGATCGAAGACGTCTGGGACACCGTGGGCCTGCGCGGCACCGGATCCAACGACATCATCGTGAACGACGTCTTCGTGCCGAAGCACCGCGCGCTGAGCTTCATCGCGACGTCGAAGTGCAAGACGCCGGGGCAGGAGATCAATCCCGGGCCGCTGTACAAGCTGCCGTACGGCTCGGTGCATCCGAGCACGATCACCGCGCCGATCATCGGGATGGCGCAAGGCGCCTACGACGCGCACGTCGAGTACCAGGGCAAGCGCGTCCGCGCGGCGTACGCGGGTGAACAGTCCAAAGAGGACCCGTTCGCCAAGGTGCGGATCGCCGAGGCGGCGAGCGAGATCGATGCGGCCTGGCTCCAGCTGACGCACAACATCGACGAGCTGTACCAGCTGGCGTGCAAGGGGGAGAAGCTGCCGTTCTCCACCCGGCTGCGGGTCCGGCGTGATCAGGTCCGCGGCACGGAGCGCGCGATTTTCGCGATCGACAGGCTCTTCGAGAACTCCGGCGGCCGCGCCTTGCAGGCCGGAACCCCGATCCAGCGGTTCTGGCGCGACGCCCACGCCGGCCGGGTGCACGCGGCGAACGACGCCGAGCGCGCCTACGTCATGTTCGGAACCGGCGCCTTCGGGCTGCCCGTCGAGAATGCGATGGTCTGATGACCGAAGGCAAGTACGTCACTGTCCGAGATGGACTCAAGCTGCATTACCACGAGGCGGGCGCGGAACATTCCGAGACGGTGATCCTGTTGCACGGCGGCGGGCCCGGCGCGTCGGCGTGGAGCAACTTCGGCCGCAACCTCCCGGTGTTCGGCAAGAACTACCGGACGCTGGCCATCGACCAGCCCGGGTTCGGCCGCTCGGACAAGCCGACCGAGCATCCCCAATACTTCCGCCACAGCGCGGACGCCGTGGTCGGGCTCATGGACGAACTCGGTATCGAACGGGCGCATTTCGTCGGCAACTCGCTCGGTGGCGGGGCTTCCGTGCGGCTCGCGCTCAACCACCCGAAGAGGGCCGGGCGGCTCGTCCTGATGGGGCCGGGCGGGCTGAGCGTGAACCTGTTCGCGCCCGATCCCACCGAAGGCATCAAGAACCTCGGCCGGTTCAGCGCCCCGCCGGGACCGAGTCGCGAGAAACTCGAAGCCTTCCTGCGGATCATGGTGCACGACCAGTCGCTGATCACCGACGAACTGATCGACGAACGGTTCGCCGCCGCGAGCGCGCCGGAGTCGCTGGCCGCGATGAAGGCGATGGGCAAGTCGTTCGCCCAGCCCGACACCTACGAAGAGGGCATGCTGTGGCGTGAGGCGCATCGGTTGCGGCAGCGCGTACTCCTGATCTGGGGCCGCGAGGACCGCGTCAATCCGCTCGACGGCGCGCTGCTCGCGCTCAAGACGATCCCGCGTGCCCAGCTGCACGTGTTCGGCGGCTGCGGGCACTGGGCGCAGCTGGAGAAGTTCGACGAATTCAACCGGCTGGCACTCGACTTCCTGGGAGCCTCCTGATGGGTATCCGCTCGCTCGCCTACCTCCGCATCGAAGCCACCGACATGGCCGCGTGGCGCGAATACGGGCTGAAGGTCCTCGGCATGGTCGAGGGTTCCGGCACGAATCCGGAAGCGCTCTACCTGCGAATGGACGATTTCCCGGCGCGGCTCGTGATCTTCCCCGGCGAGCACGACCGGCTCGCCGTCGCGGGCTGGGAGGTCGCCAACGCCGGCGAACTCGACGAAATCCGGGCTGCGCTCGACGCGCATTCGGTGCCGTACAAGGAAGGCACGCCGGATCAGCTGGCCGATCGCCGGGTCGACGGCCTGGTGTCCTTCGAGGACCCTTCGGGCAACACGCTGGAAGTGTTCCACGGCGTCGCGTTGCAGCACCGGCGCGTGGTGAGCCCGTACGGGCACAAGTTCGTGACCGGTGAGCAAGGACTCGGGCACGTCGTCCTGTCCACACACGACGATGACGCTTCCCTGCGGTTCTACCGGGACGTCCTCGGGTTCCGGCTGCGGGACTCGATGAAACTGCCGCCGCAGATGGTCGGCAGGCCGGCCGACGGCGCTCCGGCGTGGCTGCGGTTCTTCGGCTGCAACCCGCGGCACCACAGTCTCGCGTTCCTCCCGATGCCGACACCCAGCGGCATCGTGCACCTCATGGTCGAAGTGGAGAACACCGACGACGTCGGCCTCTGCCTCGACCGGGCCATCCGCCGGAAGGTGCCGATGTCGGCGACCCTCGGGCGGCACGTCAACGATCTGATGCTCTCGTTCTACATGAAGACCCCCGGCGGCTTCGACGTCGAATACGGTTGCGAGGGGCGTCAAGTGGACGACGAGAGCTGGATCGCCCGAGAGAGTACGGCGGTTTCCTTGTGGGGACACGACTTTTCAGTCGGCGCCCGCCCGCCGGGGCAGTCGTGACCCCGGTGACGGACCTCGGCGCGGACATCGATCCGGCGCGGTTCCGGACGGTGCTCGGGCATTTCTGCACCGGCGTCGCGGTGGTGACCGGGCACGACGGCACGGCTCCGGTGGGCTTCGCGTGCCAGTCGTTCGCGGCGCTTTCGCTGGATCCGCCGCTGGTGCTCTTCTGCCCTGCCAAGACATCCCGGACCTGGGCGGTGCTCGCCGAGTCCGGCCGGTTCGCCGTCAACGTGCTCGCCGAAAATCAGCAAGAGGTGAGCGCGGTGTTCGGCGCGCGGGGCGCGGACAAATTCGCGTCGGTCGACTGGACCCCCGCCCCGTCCGGATCCCCTTTGCTGACCGGGGCCCTGACCTGGATCGACTGCACCCTCGAAGCCGTGCACGAGGCGGGTGACCATTACGTCGTCGTCGGCCGGGTCACCGCGCTCGGGGAACCGTCCGACGATCGGCCGTTGCTGTTCCATCGCGGGCGGTACACGGTGACCGAGCCGGTGACGGACGCGCTCGCCGCGCTCATGCCCTGGCCGCGTCCCGACGATTGGCTCTGATCGGCTCGCCGGCGTCGTGCAGGCTGCGCAACGCGAGCGAGTACGACTCGATGAGCCCGGTCTCGTGGTACGGGACGCCGATCTCGTCGCAGTAACGTTGAACGATGGGCCGGGCGCGGCGCAGATGCGGCGACGGCATGCTCGGGAACAGATGGTGCTCGATCTGGTAGTTGAGCCCGCCGAGCGCGACGTCGACGATCCGGCCGCCGCGGACGTTGCGTGACGTGAGCACCTGCTTGCGGAGGAAGTCGAGTTCGGTGTCGCCGGACAGGATCGGCATCCCCTTGTGGTTGGGCGCGAAGATCGATCCCATGTAGACACCCCACAGTGCTTTGTGGACAATGAAGAAGACGAGCGCCTTGCCGGGGGAGAGGACCACGAGCAACGCGCTGAAGTAGAGCGCGAAATGCGCCAGCAGCAGCGCCGCTTCGAGCCCGCGCCGCCGGAGGCCCGGCTTCGCGACCGCGCGGATCCCGGAGAAGTGCAGGTTCAGGCCTTCAAGGGTGAGCAGCGGGAAGAACAGGAACGCTTGGTAGCGGCCGATGAACCGGGGGAGGCCCTTGCTGGCCCGCGCCTGGTCCTTCGACCACACGAGGATGTCCGGATCGACGTCGGGGTCGAGGTCCTCGTGGTTCGGGTTCGCGTGGTGGCGGGTGTGCTTGTCCATCCACCAGCCGTAACTCATGCCGACGCCGAGGTTCCCCGCGATCCGCCCGGCGATCTCGCTCGGGCGGCGGGTGCGGAACACCTGACGGTGCGCGAGATCGTGCGACAGCAACGCGATCTGGCCGAACATCACCGCCTGGAAGACGGCGATCCCCAGCTGCCACCAGGAATCCCCGATCGCGAAGAAGGCGACCCAGCCGGAGACGAAGAGGGTGGCGACCAGGCCGATGCGGAAGACGTAGTAGCCGGGACGGCGGTCGAGGAGGCCCGCTTCGCTGACGCGGCGGGACAGACGGGCGAAATCGCTGCCTGTGCGGAGGTTTGCGGTCACCGTTGTGAGTCTTGTCGGGGGCGGAGGTGGAGTGAATGCGGTACGCCGGTGGGTTGGTGCGGGGGTTGGCCCTACCCTGGGTGCGTGATGCGGTGGTACCGCGGGTCGTGGTCGCACGACTTCGGCGAGGAGCCAGTGGAGATCCTCAGCGAGGTCGGCTCCGATGGTTACGAGTGCCGGAAAGTGGAGCGGTTCCGGGACGGCAGGGTCGGTTGGGCCGGTTGGGCCGACGAGAAGGATGAGGTGGGCGGCACCGGTTTGGGTGAGGTTCCCGTCCCGCCCCTTGCCGAGATCAACGCGCAGCCGGAGTTCGTGGCGGTCAGGATCACCGGTGCGGAGTTTGGGCGGGCGTGGCGGCGAGCGCTCGGTGGGCGGTGATTGCCTTCGTTCGGCGGTGTGTGTCCGTCGGTTTTGCTTTTGGCCACGGGTATGCCGGTTTTTGTGATCCGCGCTGGTGCCGCCAATGGGTGGTGGCGCCGGTGTCTCTCTGGGAGCCGTTTCCGAGATGGTCCACGCTCACCGTGGCAACGCGGCAGCACGATAACACCAATGGATTGCTGCGCAAGGACCTCCTGAAAGGAACCGACGGGTATTCACGGGACGAACTCGATGCCATCGCAGGCGAACTCAACGACCGGCTGCGGCAGAAAGTGGGGTGACTTAAGCCGATCGAAGCGTTCAGCAAAGTGCAGCTTTAGAGGTGGTGCACTCACCAGTTGAACCACCTCCTCCTAAAGGAACCGACCTGTCCGGGTATTCACGGGACGAACTCGATGCCATCGCAGACGAACTCAACAACCGGCCACGGCAGACACTGGGCTGGATTAAGTCGATCGAAGCGTTCAGCAAGGTGTTGCTAGACTAGGGGTGGAGCGCTCACCAGTTGAAACCATCCCCCGATTCAGTGGCGTTCGAACTGGTGTTTGAGTATGATCTTGGTCATGACCACTTCTTTTGCTTTTAATCCGAAAGCTGCTCGTCTTCTGGATGCCGCTTTTGACGAGGAGGTTGTGTTGCGTCGGGCGCAGGGGCGGCAGGTGCGTTCGATAGCGGGTTTCGCCGGGGTGGGTGGTTCGCGAAGATCGGTGACCGAGGAGGTCGCGTTGGCCTTCTCGGTCTCCCGCAATCAGGCGTTCTTGCTGGTCGAAACCTCGTGTGCGTTGGTGTCCCGGTTGCCGAACACGCTGGCGGCGCTGGAGAACGGTGACATCGATCTGTACAAGGCGTCGAAGGTGTCCCAGTTGACGCGGGAGGTGTCCGATGAGGTCGCCGCGCAGGTGGACGCTTGGATGGTCACGCGTCTCGCCGGGCGTGACCCTGGCGCGATCCGGAAGTCGGTGGATCACGCGGTGCAGAAGTTCGACCCGGATGGCTATCGGGAACGTGCCGCGGCCAAACGCGCGTTGCGGCATGTCTCGCTGGAGCACGAGGACGAGACCATGTCCAAGCTGTCCGGTTGGCTTCCCGCCGAGGTCGCGAGTTCGATCTACGCGTCCCTGAGCCAGGCGGCGAAGAGACGCCGCCGGACCGATCAGTCCCGCACCCTTGACCAGCATCGGGCGGATATTTTCGCCGAGCGGTTGCTGGCCGAGGACGGTTATGGGACGCCGCGGGCGCATGTCCATGTCTATGTCGACTTGCTGACCCTGGTCGGCGCGCAGGAGGACCCCGCGACTCTGGCCGGGTACGGCCCGGTTCCCGGGTGGCTCGCCCGCGAGATCGCCGCCGACCCCGGCTCGACGTGGTCGCGGTTGATCACCGACCCCGCTACCGGACAGCTCCTGGAAGCCAGTCCCGGTACTTACCGGTCCCCGGCGTCACTGGCCAGGTTGATCAAAGCGCGGGATCGGGAATGCACCCACCCCGGCTGCCACCGGCCGGCGGAGTTCTCCGAGATCGACCACATCACCACCTGGGCCCGCCACGGCGGCACCGACCACCACAACTGCCACGCCGCCTGCAAAATCCACAACCTCCTCAAAGAAGAACCCGGCTGGAGCGCCCAACCCACCGGCAACGGCGGCATGACCATCACCACCCCCACCGGCCGTACCTACCACGCGACCCCCGAACCACTCCACGACCCACGACCCCAACCCGACGACGACACCCCACCCTTCTGATCGGCACAGAAATACGCCCTGGAGCCACCCGGATTCACACCGGGCGGCGGAGTCGGCGCGCCCAAAGCCTAGGCCCGGTCGGGTGGGAAGCCCGATAAGCACTCCTGGCTCACCGGAAGTACCGGGCGGCGACACCGGCGCGCCCAGGGCACGTCGTCCAGTCTGGATTCCCGGAGTGGGCCCGCCCCGCGGCCGCCCGGATGTGCGCCACGTTGTGGCGTCGGTGCGTTCACAGCCGTCCCGTTACGCCGCCTGGCGTGCGCGCCTTGGGTGGCCGCCGGACGGGGCCAACGCATACGGGAGCCTGCCAACCGCGTAGGCGACCCCCGGGCCCCGACCCCACCCGGCCGCAACCCCATGCGACAGACCCACCACAAAGCCCGCACCAGGCGACGACACCCCCAGAAACCAGGGCGCGTGAAGCCCCCTTCCCCTCACAGAACCGAGGGAAGGAGTCCTTCACGCGCCACCAAGCACCGGCTAAGACCCCGCAGCAGCCTCCCGAGCCGCATCGAAAGGAGCCCGATCGAACACGATCCGCAACTCCACGATCTTCCCCTCCCGCACCGTCAGCAGCTCGGCCCCGGGCGCGCTCGCGACCGGCAGGGTCGCCGTGTCGTACATCAGCAACGCGGTCGTCTCGTCCCCGAACGCCGAGAGCAGGGTCGAGCCGGTCAGGATCTCGGTGAACGGGCCCATGAACCCGCGAAACGCCTCAGCGCCGGAAAGCGGTCCACCGGGCGTGTGGCAGACGATGTCGTCGGTGACGTAGGTCATCGCCTTCTCGAAGTACTTGCCCGTCCACGCGTGGTGGTAGGCGAGCGCGACATCCAGGGCGGGACTGGTCATGATGGTTCCTTTCGTCGGTCTTCACCCAGTCAGACACCACTCCCGCCGCGAAAGGAACGGTCAGTGAGCACCAGGGCGACAGACGAGCAGGGGTTTCGCGAGCTCGCCGACACCTATCGGGACGAGCTGCACCTGCACTGTTACCGGATCCTCGGCTCCCTCACCGACGCCGAGGACGCCGTACAGGAGACGCTCCTGGCCGCCTGGCGCGGCCTCGACGGCTTCGAGGGGCGCTCATCGCTTCGCACCTGGCTGTACCGCATCGCCACCAACCGCTGCCTCAACGCACTGAGGGACGCCGGCCGCCGTCGCCCGCCAGAGCCGGTGCCGCCGTTCGACCCGCCGGAGCCGAGCCGACGCGGTGAAGTGACCTGGTTGCAGCCGTATCCGGACGAGCTCGCCGACAGCGAGCCCGGCCCCGAAGCGCGCTACACCACCAGGGAGGCCGTCGAGCTCGCCTTCATCACCGGACTCCAGCTCCTCCCGCCGAGACAAGCCGCCGCGCTCGTCCTGCGGGACGTCCTGTGCTTCCCCGCCGGGGAGGTCGCGAGCATGCTCGGCACCACCGAGACGGCGGTCAAAGGCATCCTCCAGCGTGCCCGCGCCTCCCTCGACAAGCATCGAGCCCGCACGGCACACCGCCCCTCACCGCGGGAACGCGAGCTGACCAGGCGCTTCGCCGACGCGTTCACCGCGGGCGACCTCGACGGCGTCCTCAGCCTGCTCACCGACGACGCCTGGCTCGCCATGCCGCCGGCGCCGCACGAGTACCACGGTCGCGAGGCGATCGCGGGCTTCCTCCGCGTCACCATGGCCGTTCCCGTGGACGGTTTCACCATGACCCCGACGCGTGCCAATGGCCAGCCCGCCTTCGTCTGCCGTCACGGTGAGACACCGGCCGGGCTGATGGTCCTCACCCTCGACGGTGACCGCATCCGCGCCATCACCCGGTTCCTGGATCAGAAGTGACCCGCCAGACGGCCGCACAGCGCGCGGATGTCCGCGGCCGGTGCGCCCGTCCACGAGGGACCGTCCATCCACCCGAGCTCCGAGGGCGTTCCCCGGTACCGCACGAAAACGTGCTGATGGAAATGTGCGACGCCGCGCCCGGCGATGGCGGAGAACACGTGCTCCGGAGCCAGTTCCGCGCGCAGGCCCCTGGCCGCGCGCCAGGCCGCCTGCGAAACCGCCGTGACCTCGTCCGGGGTCAGCTCGTCCAGCGCCGCCACATGCCGCCGGGTCTCGACGAACAGATAGCCGGGGAAGTCACCGGGCCGGTGCGACACGACGACCGTGTCGTCGGCCCAGACGACGGGCCCCACCAGCGGGCCTTCGCCACGGTGCTTGGCACAGATCGCGCACTCCACCGGCTCACGATAACGGCGGCCGCACCCGCCCGAGGTGGTCTCCAGGTGAGCCGAACAGGTGCGCCGCGCCATGCGCCCGCTTGAAATAGCGGTGCGCCGGATGCTCCCAGGTGATCGCGATCCCGCCGTGCAGCTGGATCATCTCGCCCGCCACCGTCGCCAGCGCCTCCGAGCAGTGCACCTTCGCCACCGCGGCCAGCCTGCTCGACTCCGGAGCCGCATAGGCTGCCGAGCGCGCGGTCTCCACCAGGACGTGGAGATCGGCCATCCGATGCTTCAACGCCTGGAATCCTCCGATCGGCCTGCCGAACTGGTGCCGCTGCTTGCTGTACTCCACCGTCAGTTCGAACGCCCGCGCCGCGGCTCCGGCCTGTTCGGCGGCCAGGACGGCACAGGCGACGTCTCGCAGCACGCCGAGGTCGACGGGGCCGATCAGCCGGGCGGGGGCACCGTCGAAACGAACCCGCGCGAGCCGCCGGGTTTCGTCCATCGCCGGAGTCCGCTCCCGCCGCGCATCGGTGACTTCGTACAGCGAATCGCCGGCCACGACCAGAAGGATCTCGGCCTCGTCGCCATGGAGGACGTAGTGCGCTTCACCCTCCACCACGGAATCGTCGACGCGGCAGGCAGGAGCATCCCAGCGACCTTCGGCGTCGGTCCAGGCCACCGCGCCGACGACCCCTTCGGCGAGGCGGGGGAGCAGCCGTTCGCAAGCCTCGTCGTTGCCCGTGGCCAGGACGGCGTGCACGGCGAGCACGGCCGAGCCGAGGAACGGGACGTCGGCGAGGACCCTGCCCAGTTCTTCGGCGACCACCTGCAGTTCCGTGGTCCCGGCGCTGAGCCCGCCGAACCGCTCGGGAACGGCCAGCGCCGCCACGCCGATCTGCTCGCACAGCTCGGGCCAGGGATCCGCTTCCCGGTCCAGCAGTTTCCGCACGCTGTCGCGCAGCGCGTCCTGCTCGGCGGTGAACGTCATGACAGCACCCGCTCCCGGTGGAACCGCGGCGTGCCCCACGCGCCGACCAGCGCGCGGACCCTGGTCAGCCGCAGGCCGAGCGCGTGTTCCGCGGTGTAGCCGATCGCGCCGTGCACCTGGAGCCCGGTCCGCGCGGCGAGGTGCGCGGCATCGCCGCATGCCACCTTGGCCGCGGAGACGTCGCGCCGGTCCAGGGTGACGGCCGCGCCGAACAGCAGCGGTTCGGCCAGCGTGAGCGCGGTCGCGACGTCGGCGAGCAGGTGTTTGATCGCCTGGTACCCGCCGATCTCTCGCCCGTACTGCTTGCGTTGCGCGGCGTAGGCGACGGACGTGTCGAGCAGCCATCGTCCCGCGCCGAGGAGTTGCGCCGCGGTGGCGAGACAGCCCAGTTCGAACGCGCGCTCCGCATCGAGCGCCGAGCCGAGGTCGTCCCCGGTCACCGGCGGGTACAGGCGGCGCGAACCGTCCACAGAGGACAAAAGTGCGCTGGGGGTGAACGTGCGCAGCCTGCCGTTCTCGACGGCGAGCCGCGCGTCCGCGACGTCGGAATCCAGGGCGTACGGCACGTGCGGCGCGAAAGCCACTGACGCCAGCGTCTCGCCGGACGCGACCGAAGTCAGCAGTTCGTCGTCGAGCAGGGACGGCAGGACGGCCACGGTGTCGGTCCACGGCCCGGGAACGCAGTGATAACCGAGCCGTTCGAAGCCGACGGCCAGATCCACCGGTGTGGCGCCGAGACCGTCGTACTTCTCGGGGACCGCCAGCGCGGTCACGCCGAGTTCAGCCAGCCGCCGCCAGATCTTGAGGCCGGGGCCGTGATCGCCCGCCGCCCAGGAGCGGTTCGCCGAATCGGTGTCCACACCGGACAGTAGATCGTGCAGGCTGCGGGAGAACTGCTCCTGCTCGCCGGAGAATGCGAACCTCATCGGGCCCCCTTCGGCAGGCCGAGCAGCCGTTCGGCGACGATGGACCGCTGGATCTGGTCGGTCCCGCCGTAGATCGGCCCGGCCAGGGAGAACAGCCAGCCGTCGCTCCAGGTGCCCCGCAGTTCGGCGTCCGGGCCGAGGATGTCGAGCGCCGTTTCGTGCAGCGCGACGTCGAGGTGCGACCAGAACAGCTTGTTGACACTCGATTCCGGGCCGAGCTCGGCGCCTTCGGAAAGTCGGGTGACCGTGCCCAGGGTGTACAGCTGATAGGCCCGCGCTCCGATCCACGCGTCGGCGACCCGGTCCGCGGTGTGCGCCGGACGCCCGGCGTCGTGCCAGAGCGAGACCAGCCGATCGGCCGCGGCGAGGAACCGGCCGGGGCTGCGCAGGGACAGGCCGCGTTCGTTGTTCGCCGTCGTCATCGCGACCCGCCAGCCCTCGCCCGGCGCGCCGATGACGTCCTGGTCGGGGACGAAGACATCGTCGAAGAAGAGCTCGGCGAACCCCGGTTCGCCGTCCAGCTGGGGGATCGGCCGGACGGTGACGCCCTCGGCCCGCAGATCCACCATCAGATAGGTGAGTCCCTTGTGCCGCACCGAGTCCGGTTCACTGCGGAACAGGCCGAAAGCCTTGTCCGCGAACGTCGCCCGCGAGCTCCAGGTCTTCTGTCCGCTGACGCGCCAGCCGCCGTCGCAGCGGGTCGCGGTGCTGCGCAGAGCGGCGATGTCGCTGCCCGCCTCGGGTTCCGACCACGCCTGCGCCCAGACCTCCTCGGAGCGCGCCATCTTCGGCAGGATGCGGGCTTGCTGTTCTTCCGTGCCATGGGAGAACAGCGTGGGTGCGAGCATGAAGATGCCGTTCTGGTTGACCCGCAACGGCGCTCCCGCCGCGTAGTACTCCTCCTCGAACAGCACCCACTCCAGCAGGCTCGCGTCCCGCCCGCCGAACTCGCGCGGCCACGAGACGACGGACCACCGGGCGTCGGCCAACCGGGATTCCCACTCGCGGTGCTGTACGAATCCTTCGGCGGTGTCGAACGACTTCAGCGGCTCGGCGGGGACGTTCGCGGCGAGCCAGGCACGGGCTTCGTCACGGAAGGCGAGCGTCCGCTCGTCCAGGTCCAGGTTCATCACGAACTCGCGTCCCGCATCGAGCGCGCGTCCTGCCCGCCCAGCGAGTCGCCGCCGGAAACCTCGGCGTTGTGCGCGTGCGCGAAGTGGTGCAACCCGAACACGGAGTCCATTCCGGACCGGAGCCCCATCAGGTCCTCGGCCTGGTTGACCGCCTTCTTGGCGAGCGCGAGCCCCATCCGCGGCATCACCGCGATCTTCTCCGCCAGTGCCATCGTCTCGGTTTCGAGGTCGGCGCGCGGGACGACGCGGTTCAGCATGCCCCATTCCTTGGCCTGCTGCGCCGTGAAGCGCTCACCGGTGAACAGCACCTCCTTGGCCGCGCGCGGCCCGAGGACCCAGGGGTGCGCGAAGTACTCGACACCGGGGATGCCCATGCGCACCACGGGATCGGCGAAGAACGCGTCGTCGGAGGCGACGATCATGTCGCAGACCCACGCCAGCATCAGGGCGCCCGCGATGCACGCGCCCTGCACGCTCGCGATGGTCGGCTTCGGGATCTCGCGCCACCGGCGGCACATGCCGAGATAGACCTCGGACTCGCGGGCGAACCGCTGATCGCCGCCCTCGGCGCCGACATGGTCCCACCATAGGACCGCCTTGCGCTCGAACGAGACGTCCACGTCGCGCTCCGGCGTCCCGATGTCGTGCCCGGCGGAGAAGTGCTTTCCGGCGCCGGCCAGCACGATCACCTTGACCTCGGGATCGTCGACGGCGCGGGTGAACGCCGCGTCGAGCGCGTAGGTCATCGCCGAGTTCTGCGCGTTCCGGTACTCCGGCCGGTTCATCGTGACGACGGCCACCGGCCCGCGTCGCTCGTACTCGACGGTCATCCGTTCTCCTCCCGCAACACGCGTTTCAGCACCTTCCCCGACAGATTCCGCGGCAGCTCCGCCACGAACTCGATGTACCGGGGGAGCTTGTAGTTGGCCAGATTGCTTTTGCAGTGCGCCAAGACGTCCTCAGTGGACAGTTCGGCGCCGGGGCGAAGCCGGATGTAGGCCTTGCCCGCCTCGCCGTACACCGCGTCGGGAACACCGACCACCGCGGATTCCGCCACGCCGTCCAGCCAGCCGAGCGCCTGCTCGATCTCGGCCGGGTACACGTTGAACCCCTTGCAGACGTACATGTCCTTGATCCGGTCGACGATCCGCAGGTAGCCGCGCTCGTTGAGCACCCCGACGTCGCCGGTGTGCAACCACCCTTCGGCGTCGATGGCTTCCGCGGTGGCGTCCGGATCGTCGAGATAGCCGAGCATCACGTTCGGCCCGCGCAGCAGGACCTCGCCGAGTTCACCGAGTTTCACCTCGAAGCCCGCCGTCGCACGGCCGGAGAAATGTGCCACCAGTTTCGCGTCGTCTTCGGGGCGGGACATCGTGGCCACCACGGCTTCGGTGAGCCCGTACGCGGTGAGTACGGTGTCGAAACCCAGCTCCGTCCGCATTTGCTCGACCAAGGCGACCGGCACGGTCGCCGCCCCGGTGACGGCGAGCCGGAGGCTGGACAGATCGTGGTTCCCGCGTTCGGGTGCGTCCAGCAGGACCTGGTAGATCGTGGGCGCGCCGGGGAGCACGGTGACCCGCTCGCTTTCGATGAGGCGCAAGGTTTCCCGGACGTCGAAGGTGCGTTGCGGCAGGATCGTCGCGCCACGCAGGACGGCCGCGAGGATCCCCGCCTTGTAACCGAAGCTGTGGAAGAACGGGTTGATGACGAGGTAGCGGTCTTCCTCGGTCAGCCCGCCGCAGTCGGCCCAGGCTTCGGCGACGCTCAGCGCCTGCCGGTGGCTGCTCATCGCGCCCTTGCTGCGGCCGGTGGTCCCGGACGTGAACAGGATGTCGCTGACGTCGTCCGGTTTCGCGGGACTGACGAAGTCGCTGTCGAGACCGGCGAGCGCGTCCCATTCCGTCACGCCCTCGGCCGGTCCCTCCGCGCCTTCGACCGGGATGCGCAGGACGGTGCCGGGGCGGGAGGAGCCGAGGTCCGCCAGCCGGTCCGTGCCGAGGAACGTGCCGGTGATCGCCAGCGCGGAAACGTTCGCGCGCTCGAGAACGTCGATGGTCTCGCGGGCGGTGAAGCGGGTGTTGACCGGGATCAGCGTCGCTCCGGCGTACAACGCGCCGAGCCCGGCGACGACCCAGTGCCAGGTGTTGGGGGAGCAGATCGCGACCCGCGCGTGGCCCTCGAAGAACCGCGCGGCCTGGCGCACCCGGCGGGCGAGTTCGGCGTAGGTGAGCCGGACTTCGCCGTCGACCAGCGCCTCCCGCGTGGCGAAGCGCTCCGCGGCCCTGTCGAGCGCCGCCGGGATGGTTCCTTCAGTCATCGAAGTCTCCCTAGCTGTCCGCCAGTCCGCGCGCGTCCGCGATCGTGTCGCCAGGGCGAAGCAGGCGGAAATCTCACTTCTTCGACGAGGGCGCCCGATCGCGGGGCCTGCCGGCCAGGGGCGCGCGCTCTGGTGTCACTGGATGCAGCGGAGCCGGAATCCTTTCTCCCTAGCAAGTGCTTGGTAGGGTAGCCTACGCAGCAGGCTCTGGTTTGGCTAGAGGAGGCAGGCGTGGCCCAAGACGGTTTCCGTGACCGCGTGCGCACCTGGCTGGCGGAGAACCTGCCGCCGGAACTGCGCGGTTTGGGCGGTCCCGGCCGGGAGCACGAAGCCTTCGACGAACGCGTGGAGTGGGAGCGGCGGCTCGCCGCGGCGGGCTGGACCTGCGTCGGCTGGCCGGTCGAGCACGGCGGACAGGGCGCGACACTCGAACAGCAGGTCGTGTTCCACGAGGAGTACGCGCGAGCGGGCGCGCCGGCGAGGGTCAGTCACCTGGCGCAGGAACTCCTCGGCCCGACCCTGATCGCGTTCGGCACGCCGGAACAGCAGAAGCGGTTTCTGCCGCCGATCGTGGCCGTCGAGGAACTGTGGTGCCAGGGTTATTCCGAACCCGGTGCCGGATCCGACCTCGCCGCGGTGTCGACCACGGCGACCCTCGAAGGCGACGAGTGGGTGCTGAACGGCCAGAAGGTGTGGACGTCGCTCGCGCACGTGGCCGACTGGTGTTTCGTGCTGGCCCGCAGCGAACCCGGCTCGAAACGCCACAAAGGACTGTCCTATTTGCTCGTCCCGATGAACCAGCCCGGCGTCGAGGTCCGCCCGATCCGGCAGCTCACCGGGACCTCCGAGTTCAACGAAGTCTTCTTCGACGGCGCCCGAACCGCGAAAGACCTCGTCGTCGGCGAACCCGGCGACGGCTGGCGGGTGGCGATGGGCACGCTCGCGTTCGAGCGCGGCGTCGCGACGCTGGGGCAACAGGTCGGGTTCCGCCGGGAACTCGAAGAACTCACCAGGATCGCGCCGGACGACCCGGTGATCGCCGAACGGATCGACCGCGCCTGGGTCGGCCTGGAGGTCATGCGGGCGCAGGCGATCCGCACGCTCGGGGACTCGTCGCCCGGCGTGGCGGAAGTGTCCAAACTGGTCTGGGCGAACTGGCACCGTGACCTCGGGGAGCTCGCGATGCTCGTCCGCGGCGCGCGGGGCATGCTCGCGGAAGACGGGCTCGACGCCTGGCAACGGCTGTTCCTCTTCACCCGGGCTGACACGATCTACGGCGGCTCCAACGAGATCCAGCGCAACGTCATCGCCGAGCGGGTGCTCGGCCTGCCAAGGGAGGTACGCCCGTGATCCCGGTGCCGAAGTACCCCGAGGGGGCGAACCTCCTGCGGGACAAGGTGGTCGTGGTGACGGCGGCGGCCGGCACCGGGATCGGTTCCGCGGTGGCGAAACGCGCCCTGGAGGAAGGCGCCCGCGTCGTGATCAGTGACTGGCACGAGCGGCGCCTCGGCGAGAAGGCGGCCGAACTCGGCGACGTCCACGCGATCCCCTGCGACGTCACCCAGGAAGACCAGGTGCGGGCGCTCATCGACGGGGCCGCGGCGCACTACGGCCGGATCGACGTGCTGATCAACAACGCCGGGCTCGGTGGCACGAAGTCCATTGTGGACATGACGGACGACGAGTGGGCGCGAGTCATCGACGTGACCCTCAATGGCACGTTCCGGGCGACGCGGGCCGCGGTGAACCGGTTCATCGCCCAAGGCGACGGCGGGGTGATCGTCAACAACGCGTCGGTGATCGGCTGGCGCGCGCAGGCCGGGCAGGCCCACTACGCGGCCGCGAAGGCGGGGGTCATGGCGCTCACCCGGTGTTCGGCCGTCGACGTCGCCGAACACGGCATCCGGGTCAACGCCGTCGCGCCGAGCCTGGCGATGCATCCCTTCCTGGCCAAGGTGACCAGCGAGGAACTGCTCACCGAACTCACCGCGCGCGAGGTCTCGGGGAGGGCGGCGGAACCGTGGGAGGTGGCGAATGTGATGGTGTTCCTCGCCAGTGAGTACTCGTCGTATCTCACCGGTGAGGTCGTGTCCGTGAGTTCCCAGCATGCGTGAGGTAGTAATGAAAGCCAGCCCCGGGTCCCGTCGCGCCGAACTGCTCGCCCTGGCGGCGAAGCTGTTCGCCGAGCGCGGGTACGTCTCCACCACCGTGCGGGACATCGCGGACGCGGCGGGCATCCTTTCGGGGAGTCTCTATCACCATTTCGACTCGAAGGAGTCGATGGCCGACGAGATCCTCACCGGATTCCTCGACGAACTCTTCGGCGCCTACGCCGAGATCGTCGCGGAAGGGAAGGGCCCGCGGGAAACGCTCGAAGCGGTCGTGGTGGCGTCGTTCGAATCCATTCACCGGCGGCCCGCCGAGGTGGCGATCTACCAGTCCGAGGCGAAACACCTCATGCAGTTGCCGCGGTTCGACTACCTCAACGATCGCAACACCGAATTCCGCAAACTGTGGAACGGGATCCTCACCGACGGCATCGCGGCGGGCGTGTTCCGCGAGGATCTCGACGTCGAACTCACCTACCGGTTCATCCGCGACACCGTCTGGGTGGCGGTGCGCTGGTACAACCCCGGCGGCACGCTGAGCGCGGACGACGTCGCGCAGCAGTACCTCGGGATCCTGCTGGACGGCATCGCGACCAAGAGGAGGCGGCGTGGCTGAAGCTTATGTCCTGGACGCGGTCCGGACCCCGGTCGGCAAACGCGGGGGAGCGCTCAGCGGTGTCCACTCCGCCGACCTCGGTGCGCACGTCATCCAGGCCGTGGTCGAGCGGACCGGCGTCGAGGCCGACCTGGTCGACGACGTCATCCTCGGCTGCTGCGACACGCTCGGCCCGCAGTCCGGGAACATCGCGCGCACGGCGTGGCTCGCGGCGGGTTTCGGGCACCACGTGCCGGGCGTGACGATCGACCGGCAATGCGGGTCGAGCCAGCAGGCCGTGCACTTCGCCGCGCAGGCGGTGCTGTCCGGGACGATGGACCTCGTCCTCGCCGGCGGCGTGCAGAACATGAGCGCCATCCCGATCAGCGCGGCCATGCTGGCCGGACGAGAGTACGGCTTCGAGGACCCGTTTTCCGGCTCGAAGGGCTGGCAGGAGCGGTACGGCAGCGTCGAGGTGTCACAGTTCCGCAGTGCCGACATGATCGCCGAACACTGGGATCTGACCCGTGAGGCGATGGAGGAGTTCGCCTTCCGCAGCCATCAGCGCGCGATCGCGGCCATCGACGAAGGCCGGTTCGCCGCCGAGATCGCGCCGTTCGCCGGTGCCGCCCTGGACGAGGGGCCCAGGCGCGACACCACGTTGGAACGGATGGCCGGGCTGAAACCGCTGAGCGAGGGTTCGCGGATCACCGCCGCCGTGGCCAGCCAGATCTCGGACGGCGCCAGCGCGACGCTCATCGCGTCGGAGAAGTTCGTCGAGGACCACGGTCTCACCCCGCGTGCCCGGATCCACCACCTTTCCGTGCGGGCGGCGGATCCGGTGTGGATGCTGACCGGGCCCATCCCGGCGACCGCGCACGCGCTGCGGAAGACCGGGCTGAGCATCGACGACATCGACTTGTTCGAGGTCAACGAGGCGTTCGCGAGTGTCGTCCTGGCGTGGATCGAGGAGACCGGCGCCGATCCGGACCGCGTCAACGTCAACGGCGGCGGGATCGCGCTCGGCCACCCCATCGGGGCGACCGGTACGAAGCTGTTCGCGACCCTGCTGCACGAACTCGAGCGGCGAGGCGGGCGCTACGGGTTGCAGACGATGTGCGAGGGCGGCGGAACGGCGAACGTCACGATCATCGAGCGTCTCTGACCGTCCACACCGCGAGCGCCGCCGCGCTGAACGCCGCACCGAGCAGGCAGACGCCGATCCAGCCCGCGACGGCGTAAACGGCGGTCGAGCCGATGGCGCCCAGGCCGCTGCCGACGGAGTAGAAGATCATGTACCCGCCGATCAGCCTGCTGCCGGCGTCCGGCCGCAGCGGGTAGATCAGGGTCTGGCTCGTGACGTGCACGGCCTGGACGGCGAGGTCGAGCAGGATCGCGCCCGCCGCCAGCGCCCACAGTGACGAGCGGGTGAAACCCAGCGGTATCCAGGAAAGCAGGAGCAGGCCGAGGGCGAGACCGGTCGTCCGCCGCGCGCGGCCGCGATCGGCGAGCCGTCCGGCCGGTGCCGCCGCCAGCGCACCTGCGGCCCCGGCCAGCCCGAAAGCGCCGATGGCGGTGTGCGACAGGCCGTCCTCGGTGAGTGGCAGGGCGACCGAGCTCCACAAGGTGCCGAACGCGGCGAAGATCAGCAGCGCGAGCATGCCGCGCGTCCGGAAGACGGGCTCCTCGACGAAAAGCGACCACGTGGAACGCAGCAGCCGCCCGTAGTCCATGGACTTTCCCGGGGGCGTGGCGGGAAGTACGCGGTACAGGACGATCGCGATCAGGACGGTCACGCCCGCGGACACGACGTACACCGCGCGCCAGCCCGCGAGATCGGCCAGCGTGCCGGACACCGTGCGCGCGAGCAGGATCCCGAGGACGACTCCGGTCGTCACGAGACCGACCACGCGGCCGCGTTCGCCGGGTTCCGCGAGCGACGCGGCGAACGCGACCAGGAGTTGCGTGACGACGGCGAGCACACCGATCGCCGCCATCCCGGCGAACAGCACCAAGCCGTTCGCGGCCGTCGCGGCGACGAGTTCGGCGATCGCCAGCAGGGCCAGCTGGCCGGTGACGAGCCGCCGCCGGTCGAGCAGATCACCGAGCGGGACCAGCAGGAACAGGCCGAGGCCGTAGCCGAGCTGGGTGAGCGTGACGATGCCGCCGACGGTCGACGTGGCGATGCCGAGGTCGGCGCCCATCGTGACGAGCAACGGCTGCGCGAAGTAGATCGTGGCGACGGCCGTCCCGGCGGCCACGGCGAACAACAGGACGACACCGCGGTGCACGAACCCTCCAGATGGTTTCAAGTTGCTACCAACGGACGGTAGAGGAGTTCGGTAGTAAGATGCAACCATGGTCAAGCGGACGACGTTCGACGAAGCTTCGTGCCCGGTGGCGCGCTCGGTCGACACGATCGGCGACTGGTGGTCACTCCTGATCGTGCGCGACGCCTTCGACGGCGTCCGCCGCTTCGGGGAGTTCCAGCGCAGCCTCGGTGTCGCGAAGAACATCCTGTCCGCGCGGCTGCGGGCGCTCGTCGGACACGGGGTGCTCGACATGGTCCCGGCCTCGGACGGGAGCACCTACAGCGAGTACGTCCTGACGCCGAAGGGGCGCGACCTGTTCCCGGTGATCGTCGCGCTGCGGCAATGGGGCGAGGCGCATTTCTTCGCCGAGGGCGAGCCGCGTTCGGAACTGGTGGACCGCGACGGCGGGCTTCCGTTGCGGGAGCTGGAGATCCGCGCTTCGGACGGGCGTGTCGTCGGACCGGAGGACACCGTGGTCGTGAAGGCGCCGTCCTAGCCACTCACGAGTTCATGAGCGCCGCGGGAAAGCGGTGTTGCGAAAGCCACATTCGCAACGTTGAAGGTTGCGAAAGTGGCTTTCGCGTCGTCAGCGGCCTGCCCAGGTGGTTCGGGGTATGTCGCGAAAGCCACTTTCGAGACGTGTGATGTCCCGAAAGTGGCTTTCGCGACACGAACGCCGCCGGTCCACGAGCGGACTGCCCCTCCAGCAGACGGTTTTGCCCTACCTCTCAAGAGAACATCCTTGCCACTCACGAGGCCATGGATCGAGGGCCTTCGGCAGTCATGGATCGGGGCCCTTCCAGGTGAGTCAGGCCTGGAAGGGCCCCGACCGGAAGCGGGGAGCCCGGAGGGCGGTACCCGGCGGAGCCCGAATCACCGTCGGTCCCGGTACCTCCCGGCGTCCCCAGGGGGTGGCGGTGGGCGCGGAGGCCCAGCGACCCACCGCCACCTGAGGGGACCGCGGCCGCCGCGCGCGGCCCCGGTCCGTTCGCGATCCCGGGTCACCCGGCGGGAACGCGAGCCCAGGGCATCCTTTCCGGCGCGGGAACGGCCTCGGTCGGCGTCTCGGACAGGAAGTCCCGCTCGAACGGGGCCAGGATGTCCTCCCCGATCGGCGTCTCCGCCGGCGAAGGAGCGGCGGGGGCGGGGAACACCGGCTCGGGCACCGGCAGCCGCCGGTCGAGTTCGGCGGTCCAGTGGATCATCGCCTTCGGCCGGTCCCAGCCCGCCGCGCCGATCAGCCTGCCGTCGCGGACGAAACCGGTGACCCCGTCGGAGAGTTCGATCGTGTCCCTGCCCAGCGACGGCATCCCCACGGTCTGCAACCGCGCGTCGTACAGCGACGACCAGGCGCGGGGGAGCGGCGTGTACGGCCGCGCGTTGCCGCGGCCCAGCATCAGGCTCTCCGCCGCCGCGCGCCCGGATTCGACGCCGTTCATCCAGTGCTCGACCCGCCGCGGGGTCTCGTCGATCCGCAGGTTCGGCCACTTCGCGACGTCGCCGGCGACCACGACGTCTTCCGCCCCGACGGCGAACAGGGTCGCTTCGCACAGCACGCCGTCGTCGATGGTCAGCTCCGACCCGCGCAGCCAGTCCACGGCCGGCACGCTGCCGATCGAGAGCACCACGCAGCTGGCCACCAGGAACTGGTTGTTGGTCAGATGCAGTCCCACCGTCTCCTTGGTGCTGATCCAGTTCCGCACCTCGGTGTTCATCGCCAGCTTGGCGCGATGGTGCTGATGTTCCTTGGTGAGCGCCGAAGCGATCCGCTCCCCGAAGCGGTGCAAGGGCGCCTTCGCGTGCCCGATGAGCGTGACGTCGCGGCCCATGTACCGCATCGACGCGGCGAACTCGTTCCCGATCAGGCCGCTGCCGATCACCACGACGGATTTGTTGCTGTTCCCCAAAGCCCGCCGGACGGCCAGTGAATCCTCGACGGTGCGCAGCACCCGGACCCGGGGGTCGTGGCGCGGCGATCCGGGAAGATGGCGGGGATAGACGCCGGTCGCGATGATCAACCCGTCGTACCAAAGGGATTCCCCACCCGGCAGGTGGACGGTGCGCTCCTTGCTGTCGAGCCAGGTCGCACGGGTGCCGAGCCGCCAGTGGACGTCCAGGTCGACGTACGGCTCCAGGCTCGCGGCCACCGGTTTCACCCCGCCGGTGATGAGCTCCTTCGACACCATCGGCCGGTGGTACGGCTTCCGCGGCTCGTCGCCGACCAGCACGATCTCGCCGTCGAAACCCAGTTCCCGCAACCGTTCCGCCGAGCGGAGGCCGGCGACGCCCGCGCCGACGATGACGATCCGATCTCCGTCACTCATCGTCGTACGCTCCTTCTCCCTTGACTCTGATGGCTTGTTTCGGGCAGAGCCGGGCGGCGGAGATGGCCTGGTCCAGGCCGTCCCGGTCGACCATCCGGCGGATGCGGAGCTTGCCGTCCGGGCCGATCTTGAACGTCGACGGCGCTTCCATCTCGCAGAAGCCGAAGATCTCGCACCGCTCGTTGTCGACGCTGACGCGGGTGCCGCGCCGGATGCTTCCGAAGATCATTTCTCGTTCTCCAAGTCGTCAGACCAGTTCCTCGACCAGGCCCAGCCGTTCCAGGTAGCGGGTCGGCGTGAACCGCAGCGCGGTCAGCACCACCGCGGGGACCAGCAGCGTGATCCCGCCGAACCACAGCAGGCCGAGATGCCCGTTGGCCATGGCGCCGAAGAACGCGTGCAGCGCGGTGATCGCGACCGCCGGATAGGCGAGCCGATGGATCCACAGAAAGCGCCGGTAGGAACTGAACCGGCTGATCCCGCCGGTCAGCGCGACGGCGAGCATGACTTCGAGCCCGATGACACCGAGTTCGTGCCGCGCCAGGGTGCCCGGCAGGAGCGGGATCGTGACCTGCGCGAGGGTGAAACCGTCGGGCAGGAACAGGAACGACATCGCGTGCACGACGCCGAACGACAACGTCAGGATGCCGAGCACCATATGCGAGTTGCGCAGGGCCTTCCGCCCGGTCAGCGACTTGATCCAGCCGGTCGCGGTGAGCACGCCCCAGCACAGGGTGAGGCACATGAAGCCGTACGAGATCCGGGCGGAGGTCTGCGCCATGCCCTTGATACCGGTGTCGGTGTCCGATTTCTGGGTCAGCACGATCACCACCTCGGACCACTGGTCATACATTGATCTCTCCTGGGGCACTGGGAACCTGGGCCGGTTCGGCGGCGGCCGCGCGGTCGCGGGTCCGGGTGTTCTTGCCGCGCACTGTCCGGAGGGCGTAGAACAGCCCGCCGCCGAGCACCACCGTGAGCAGCAGGCCGAGGGCGAAGTCGCCGAAGCCGACGTCCATCGCGGCGTTGGCCGAGTTCGACTGCGGCACCGGGGCCTCGGGCATCAGCGACTGGTCGACGACACCGGTGCTCTCCAGCAGGGTCATATGCCGCAGCACCGCCTGGTTGGCCGTCGTGGCGTAGTCGCGGACGACGTCGTTGCGGGTACCGGCCCTGACCTGCGCGATGACGGGGAACAGGATCCCGTGCGCGTACCGGAGCCGGTTCGCGAAGATCCGGTCGAACTCGCTGTCGTCGCGGGCGGCCTTCATCTCGCCGAGCCACGCGGACTGCTGATCCGAGGGCTCGGACGGCAGCGCGACGCCGAACCGGTCGGCGATGGCGTGCGTCGCGGTGTCGAGCCTGCCGTGGTCGATCATCAGCGTCCGGCCGACTTCACGGGTCCGCTTGCTCTTCCCGCGTTCCTGCGCCCACATCCCGGCGGGCATTTCCCACAGCCCGGCCAGTTTGACGTTGACGATCAGGTTCTTGTCCGCGGCGGAGAGTTCTTGGGCGTGCGCTTCGCCGACCGGGCCGAACAGGCTCACCGTGGCCGCCGTCAGCAGGACGAGCAGCGGGCGGACGGGTCTGGGGAGATCAGATGCCGAGGTCATCGGCCTGCCAGGTGTCCGCGGTGAGCAGCACTTTCGTGCCGTCCGGCTTGGCGGGGAACCATGCGTCGTCGATGCCTTGCCCGCCGGTGTTGCCGGGCATCGCGTCGTTCACGTTGCGGTACAGCGGCCAGCCCGCGAGCGTGATCTGCTCGGTGCCGTCGTCCCTGGTCACGGCGCCGACCAGGGCGCGGTCGATCCCGGTGACCACGAGGTCGCCGCCGGACTTGGCGGGAATCCAGGTCCGCGCGCAGGTTTCCGTGCAATTCGACTTCGGCGGATTCACCGTGTCCTTGTCGTAGCGGTACAGCGTGAAACCGTTGGTGTCGGTGACGATCGGCCCGAGGTCGAACAGGATCGCCGCCGTGACACCGGGGGCGGGTTCGGCAGCGGGATCGGGCATCCCGGGGATCTGCGCCGCTCCGGCGGCGGGAGCCGCGCCCGGAGAACCGTTCGGTCCCGCGGTACCGGTGGTGCAGGCGGCGGTCAGCGCGACCGCGGTCAACGTGAGGGAAAGAGGTATGACCGAGCGTGACACGGGGTTCACGGAAATCCTCCTGTCGGGGCCAGAGGAGAACGCCATCACCGCGGGGAGATGGTGTGCAGGCAGGTTCAGGTCCACTATGGACAGTCATGATCCACAGTGGATTCGGCGGTGCGGGGGACAGCGCCGGGTCGGGGTCTTCGGTAGGGGATACGGTCACGGGCGGGAAACGGTTCAAAAAACTTTCGCTCTGGACTTATCGCCCCCGAGCCCACAAAGATGTGCCGCGTGGGACGCCACTCTCGGATACTGCAGCCAATCGTCGATCATGAACCCGCGTCGAACGGGCATGACGACCTCATCAGGGCGTTGTACCAGGAGTTCGGGTCCAGCCTGATGGCGTTCGTGCTGAAGCTGACCGGCCACGATCGCCAGTGGGCCGAGGACGTGGTCCAGGAGACGCTCATCAAGGCGTGGCGCAACGCCGGCAAACTCGACCGGCAGCCGGAAATGCTGCGCGCCTGGCTGTTCACCGTGGCCAGGCGCATCGTCATCGACGGCTGGCGGAGCCGGAGCGCCCGCCCTCAAGAGGTGGAGGAACTGGAGTCGGATTCGATCGGAGTGCCGGACGAATCGGAGAAGACGCTCGCGGCCATGATCGTTTACGAGGCCCTGCGCAATCTTTCCCCGGAACAACGCGAGGCCGTTCAGCAGACCTATCTTCGTGACCGCACCGTGAACGAGGTCGCGGCGACGCTCGGAGTCCCGCCGGGTACGGTGAAATCGCGGATCCACCACGCTGTGCGCGCGTTGCGCAGGGCGCTGCAGGAGCGGGGGTGAGCGAAGTGTCCGGAACCGTCCACACGGACATCGCCGCCTACGTGCTCGGCGTCCTCGGCGAGGAGGACCACGCCAGGTTCGAAGCGCATCTGCTGGAGTGCCCCGAGTGTCAGGTCGAGCTGGTGGAGATGTACCACCTGCCCGACATACTCGACATGGTCAAGAAGAGCTGGCCGGATCCGCCCGTCAAGGGCCCGGGTCCGCGGGTGCTGCGGATGCTGCTCGCGGACGCGGCGAAGGCGGGCCGTCGCCGCAAGGTCGTCCGGCTCGCCACGGCCGCCGCCGTACTCGTGCTCGTCGTCGGCGGGCCGCTCGCCGTCCTTTCGCTCACCGACCGTGAACCGGTCGTGACGCAGGCCGCGCCCACCGTCGTCACGTCGGTGGTGCCGCTTCCGTCGTCGTCGCGGGAACGCGAGACGGGTCCGGACGGCGGCGCCGCCCCGTTCGGCTGGTCCGAGGCGGGCAACGCGGTCGCCGCCGAGGTCACGGTGCAGGAGAAGGAATGGGGCAGCGCCGTCGAGCTCGAACTGCGCGGTCTCGTCGGCCCGATGACCTGCCAGCTTTTCGCCTACTCCCACGGCGGAGAGGCCTACGTCGTCAACAACTGGAGCGTGCCGGCCAAGGGCTACGGCGTGCCCGGTTCCCCCGCGCCCCTCGTCATCACCGGTTCGACGGCGCTGCGGAAGGCCGACATCGAACGCTTCGAGGTCCACAAGCGGGACGGCACCGTGCTGGCCATCGTGCGCCGGTAGTCATATAACGGAAAGATAACGGCCGGATCGCGTTTTGAACCGGTCCCCGGCCGGAGCCGTATTCCCCAGTAGCCGGATCTGGACCGGCGGGCGAACAGAAGGGTTCGCCGCGAATTCGGTGAATTCCCGTATTCGACTAATGCGTGGCTCATGCCCGGGTGCGAGTTTTCGGCGTGCCCGGAAACGAATGAGGTGAGCAGCTAATGGCACGAAATCAAGGGCGCCATCGGATCGCCCGCAGGACCAAGATCGCGACCGCATTGCTGGGCCTGTCGATCGCGGTCGGAGCCCTGGTGGTGTCCACCACGACCGGCGACCCCGAACGCGCCGCCGCGGACGAGGTGGACAAGTCGCAGTTCGTGGACATCACCAAGGTCCGGCCGAACGTCGAGAAGCCGGAGCCGGGCCGGAACGCCTCCACCGGTTCGTTCACCGTCGACTGCGGCCGGAACGAGAACGGGCATTTCAATCCCGACAACTTCATCGCGCAGCCGGGTGTGCGCAACGGCGCCCAGCATCTGCACGACTACGTCGGAAACCTTTCCACGAACGCGGATTCGGACAACGACAGCCTGCTCGGCGCCGGCACCACCTGCCGCAACGGCGACGAGTCGACGTACTTCTGGCCGGTGGTGCGGATCGACACCGCCGAGGAAGCCGCGGAGCGACAAGGCGGGCAGAACCAGGAGCAGCGGCAGGGCGGCCGGGACCAGAACCGCGACGGTGACCGGAACCGGCAGGGGAACCAGGACGAGCAGAACCAGCGGAACGAGCAGAACCAGAACAACGACGAGCAGGATCAGGCTCAGCTGGAGGAGCCGAACGCGGACAACGAACTCGCCGGCAACGACGGGGAGATCCAGCGCCCCGCGGTCGTCGACATCACCTTCAAGGGCAACGCCCGGGAGAAGGTGAAGGAGATGCCGAAATTCCTCCGTATCCTTTACGGTGACGCGAAAGTCAGCACCAACGGGCCCGCCAACGCGCGGGAGAGCTGGACCTGCACCGGTTTCGAGAACAGGCTCATCAAGCAGTACCCGATCTGCCCCGAAGGCAGCGACGTCAAGCGGGTGCACACGTTCCCGAGCTGTCTCGACGGCGACAACATCGACAGCGAAAACCACCGCGACCACATCAAGTACCCGGACGAGAACGGTGAATGCGCGAACGGCCTGACCGCCGTCCCGGAGCTCACCATCTCGCTGACCTACGAGATCCCCCGGCAGATCCAGGTCAACGGTCAGTACAAAGTGGACTCGTTCCCCGAAGAGGACCACAACCCCTTCTCCGACCACGACGATTTCGCGAACGTGATGCCGGACCGGATCATGGACCGGCTCGTCGACTGCGTCAACGAAGGCCGTCAGTGCCGCGAATGACGCCCTAAAGCGGAAGCAGGAACCTGCGAAGAGAAAGGAAGATACTCCGGCCCGGCGGGTCCCCCCTACACCTCACCCACCCGCCGGGCCGGCCCTACCCGGAAACCGATCGACACAACTGAAGAACGCTCCGCAAGCATTCACCCCGTCCTGTCGGCGGTCTCCCCGGGAGGCTCGCCGGCAGGACGCTTTTCGGTAGGTTGGCGGCATGGGTGAGCAGAAGGACCGCATGCTGCGCGGCGAACTGTACCGGGACAACGACCCCGAACTGGTCGCGGACCGCAGGCGCGCGCAGGCACTCGTCGACCGGTTCAACGGCACGGGCGCCGAGGAGACCGGTGAGCGGGACACGATCCTGCGCGAACTGCTGGGAAAGCTCGGCGAGGGCTCGTGGATCATGCCGCGGTTCCAGTGCGACTACGGCTATCTAATCGAGATCGGCGCCAACAGTTTCCTCAACTACGACGCCATCCTGCTCGACTGCGCGCCGATCAGGATCGGCTCGGACTGCTCGATCGGCCCGCGCTGCCAGCTGCTGACCGCGCTGCATCCCATGGAGGACCACGAACTGCGGCGGCAGCGCTGGGAATCCGCCGCGCCGATCACCATCGGGGACAACGTCTGGTTCGGCGGCGGCGTCATCGTGTGCGCGGGAGTGACCATCGGGGACGACGTGGTGGTGGGCGCGGGCAGCGTCGTCACGCGTGACCTGCCGTCGAAGGTGTTCGCCGCGGGCAACCCGGCCCGCGTCATCCGCGAGCTCTAGCGGTCCACCGGTGTGATCTTGGTGCGCCTGCTGTGCTCGAACACCATGGAGGTGCGCACGTCGGCCACCTCGGGGCGTTCGGTCAGCTTGTCGATCACGAAGGCGTAGAGGCTGTCGTTGTCGGGCACCGCCACATGCAGGATGAAATCCTCGGTCCCGGTGGTCACGTAGAGCCCGACGAGGTCGGGCAGCGCGTTGACCCAGTTCCGGAAGCCTTCGATGTTGCGCCGCGAGGGCGGCCGCACCCGCACCGCGATGAGCGCCTGCACCCCGCGGCCGATCGACGGCAGGTCCACGTCCAGCAGCGCGCCGCGGATCACGCCGCGTTCCCGCAGGCCGCGGGTGCGGTCCAGCGCGGTGGTCGGCGAAACGCCCACCGCGGCGGCCACCTCGCGGTTGGTCTTCCGTGCGTCCGACTGCAATTGCGCCAGGATCGCTTTATCAAGTTCGTCCAGTCGCGCCATCTCGGCCCTCTCGCCGTATTAAGTACGAACGCGGTGGACTCTACTCGTATGTCCTCCTAGCTTGGCCTTGTTCATCCGTTGAAGTGAGCAGGAGACCAGCTGAATGTCCGAGCACGGTACGGCCATCGGATTCGCCCCCGAGGAGATCGACTTCACCGCGTCCACGCGGTCGGCCCGGTTGAAGTGGGTGATCGTGGTCAACAGCGAACTGCCGCCGGGACGCGCGGTCAACGCGGCGGTCTGCACCGCCGTCGCCACCGCGCAGGGGGTCACCGGGCTCTTGGGAGATGAAGCGGTCGACGCCGGCGGCGAGCACTACACGGGTTTGCCCTGGGCCGGCTGCTCGATCCTGTCGGCCGACGCCGGGAGGCTCCGGGACATCCGTGCCAAGGCGGCCGCGTCGCCGGGCTGTCACGTCGCCGACATGCCCGCCGTCGCCCAGCAGATCCGCGTCTACACCGACTTCCTCGCGACGATGAAGGAGATCCCGACCGAAGAGATGGACTTCTGCGCGATCGGCATCGTCGGCCCGCGCAACCGGATCGACAAGCTCGTCGGGAAGCTGCCCCTGATGCCGTGACCGTAGGCCTTCGGTCCAGGTGGTCGTGAGTGGCGATTCGGGTTCTAACCCGAATCGCCACTCACGACCAACCTGACCCAGCGGCCACGGTCAGGCTTCGAGGAGGTCCCGCAGCGCTTCGGTGAACTGGGCGGGGTTCCGCTGCGGCGCCAGATGGGCGCCGGGCACCTCCGTGAACGGCAACCCCAGTTCGAGCGCGAGGATCTTCGCGGGCTGGTAGTGGTAGTGCCCTCTGCTGCCGACGCCCGCGACGGGGACGATCTCGGTCCTGCTCCGCCGCAGTGCCCGCAGATCGGGAAGGTAGTCGAGGATTTCGGCCAGTTCGCGGCCGAACAGCCGCTTCCAGTCCTCTTCGTTCGGCAGCCGGATCGCGCGCAGTTCGGGCAGCGCGGCGCCGGCGATCCCGTCGGTGAACCGTTTGAACGCCCCCATCAGGTCGCCCGCCTGGGCGAGCCGGACCTGCGCGTTGGCCTCGTCGAGCCAGCCGAGCGCGTCGGGCAGCAGCTGGATGGCGGGCGGTTCGTGCGCGACCAGCACGGTCGCCGCGTCCGGGTAGCGGGCCACGAGGTCGAGACCGATCAGGGCGCCCGCGCTGGTGCCGAACACGCTCGCGGGGCCGCCCCCGACGTGCTGGAGCACCGCGTGGGCGTCGTCGGCCTGCTTCGGCACGCTGACCGGGCCGGTGCTGGTGTCCGTGCTGCGGAAGTGACCGCGCCGGTCGTAGGTGACGACGGTGTAGTCGTCCGCGAGCAGCTTCGTCATCGCCCGGAAGGTGTCCGCCGAGCCCAGCCCGCCCGCGATCAGGAGCAGAAGCGGCCCTTCGCCGGTACTGCGGACGTACAGCTCACCGTCCTCGACCGGACAACGACTCTCCGAGATCATGGCCGAAGTCAAGCACAGCGTGCCCGGGCCCTCACTCCGAGGCCAGCCGCCGCAGGATGCCGGTGGCGTCGGCGACGATCGTCTCGATCAGGTCGCCGACCGCGGGCAGGTCGCCGAGCAGGCCGACGACCTGCCCGGACGCCAGCACCCCGGCGCTCCGGTCGCCTTCGACGAGCCCGGCGCGCAACAGCATCGGCGTGTTGGCGGCCATCAGGACCTGGGACCACGTCCGGTCGCCGCCGCGTTTCATCCGCAGTCCTTCGGTCGCCAGCGAACGCCACGACAGCCCGGTGAGTTTGCGGAACTTCGCGGCGTTGCGGGCGGCACGGGCGAACCCGCTCACCGGACCGGCGGATTCGAGCGCGTCGACCAATTCCGTCCGGAGGACGCGATGCGGCATCCCGTCCACCTTCCGGGTGACGACGGTGCCGTTGAGGTCACGGGCGAGATAGGCCTGCTTGATCTCGTCGGGGACGGTGCTTTCCCTCGTCAGGAGGAACCGGGTGCCCATGGCGACGCCGGCCGCCCCGTAGGCGAGCGCGGCCGCCAGGCCCCGGCCGTCGAAGAAGCCGCCCGCGGCGACCACCGGGATGTCGACCGCGTCCAGCACCGAAGGCAGCAGCAGGGTCGTCGCGACCCCGCCGGTGTGCCCGCCGCCCTCGCCGCCCTGCACGATGACGGCGTCGGCACCCCAGCCCGCGACCTTCTCCGCGTGCCTGGCCGCGCCGACCGAAGGCACGACGAGGACGCCGTTGTCCTTGAGCCGCGCGATCATGTCCTTCTTCGGTGCGAGCGCGAAGGACGCGACGCGGACTTCTTCGGTGATGAGCAGCTCGACCCGGCGCGCGGCGTCGTCGGCGTCCGCGCGGAGGTTGACCCCGAACGGCCGGGACGTGCGGCTCTTGACCTCCTTGATCGCCGCCGCCAGCTCGTCGTACGACATCGTGGCGGACGCGAGGATGCCGAGACCGCCCGCCTCGGCCGTCGCGGACACCAGCCGCGGGCCGGCGACCCAGCCCATCCCGGTCTGCACGATCGGATGCCGGATCCCGGCCAGTTCGGTCAGCGCGGTCTTCACGACGGGACTTCCTTGTCACGCAAGGACTTCGGATCGAGGCTGGTGCGGATCAGGAGCAGTTCGGTCTCGGTCGGCAGCCGGGATTCGGTGACCCCGTCGGTGATCAGCGGGAACGACGTCGCGTCGACGACCTCGTCCACGGAAACCCCAGGATGCACGGAAAGCAGCCTCGGCGCGTGGTCTTCGCCGCCGAAGTCCAGGACGCCGAGGTTGGTGACGACGCGATGGACGTCGTGATACCGCAGCCCCGCCTCGCGTGCCCTGGCGTAGCCGACGCCGGACACGACGTCGACCCGATCGACGAAGACCCGCTTGCCGTGCCTGGGAACCCAGTAGCTCGTGCGGTGGTTGGCCGTGTTGCCCGGCCCGCCCCGCACGCCGAGAAGTTGTTTCCTCGGCCGGGAATGTTCGCCGATCGCCGAGATGTTCTGGTTGCCCTCGCCGTCGATCTGGTTGGCGCCCATCACCACATGCCGTTTTCCGCGTGGCACCACGGTGTCGAGCACCTTGCGGAACGGTTGCCAGCCTTCGACGACGGCGTCCGGGGTCATCAGGTACGCCTCGCCGTCGGACAGCAGGATGTCCGGCTCGAACGTCAGCCTGGCGAGCCTGGCGCCCAGCGAGGGGATGAAACCCATGGGGCTCACCACGATCTCGCCGTCACCGCGGAACAATTCGGCGCAGGCCACGACGGCCACTTCGGCACGGCTGATGTCACTCACGCGGACTCCCCGAATTCGGCGACGGCCTTCTGGTAGTGCGCCTCGTCGCCGGACAGGAACCTGTCGACGAATTTCGGCCACGCGTCGAGATCCTTGGCCGATTCGGCGTAGTGGCGCTGGAAACGCTCATCGCGGCCGTAGTCCGGGACGGCGGTGGTGAAATGCGCGCCGTTCGGCGTCTCGGCCACCCCGGTGACGAGCATCCGGTTCAGCAACAGGCTCTGCACTGGCCCCGCTTCGGTGAGCTCGGCCGTCTCGACGATCTTTTCCGTTGACACGTAACACTTGTCGGCGGCGAGGGCGAACAGTTCGTCGAAGTACGGGTCCGGCCCGAGATACTGCGCGTTGCCCCGGGCGTCGGCGCGGTTGAGGTGGACGAAGGCCGCGTCGAGCTTCAGCGCGGGCACGGCCAGCAGCTCTTCGGCGTCGTCGTACGGTGAGCGGACGGTGCGCAGCGACGGGTTCAGGTCCATCACGCCGGAGCCGAGGCCTGCCCGCGTCGGCAGGAAGGGAAGCCGTTGCGCGGCAGCGGAAAGCCCGGTGCCGAACACGCCTTCGTCGTACTCCGTGACGGTGATCGACCCGGCTTCCCGCACCCGGGAGAACCACGGGTCGTAGGGGATCGAGTCCAGGGTGACGAAACCGAAGACGAGATGCTTGATCTTGCCCGCCGACGCCAGCAGCCCGACGTCCGGGCCGCCGTAGGAGACCACGGTGAGATCCTTGACCGGAGAACGCAGGATCGCGCGCACCAGCGCCATGGGCTTGCGCCGCGAGCCCCAGCCGCCGATCCCGATCGTCATGCCGTCCTTCAGTTCGGCGGCGATCTCATCCGGCGTCATCCGCTTGTCGGCCATCACTTCCCCTTACCGTCCAAGAACTCCTGGCGCGCGCCGTCGGAGACGCCCGCCAGGTTGAGTTCGAAGGTGAATCCCTGCTCGAAGCGGTAGCTGCGGTGCACGGGCTGGACGTCGATGCCGTTGATGGCCTGTTTCGCGGCGCGGATCACGCGAGTGTCCTTCGCCGCGATCTGCCGCGCGAGGCCGAGCGCGGTCTCGTCGAGTTCCTCCCGCGGGACGACGGCGTAGACCGAACCGTGGTGGTGCAGCTGATCCGCGGTGATCGTCGAAGCCGTGTAGTACAGGGCCCGCATCAGATGCTGGGGGACCAGCCGCGCGAGATGGGTCGCCGCGCCCAGGGCGCCGCGATCGACCTCCGGGAGCCCGAAGGTGGCGTCCTCGCCGGCGACCACCACGTCCGCGTTGCCGACCAGGCCGACCCCGCCGCCGAGACAGAAACCCTGCACCGCGGCGATCACCGGGACGGCGCAGTCGTACACGGCGGAGAACGCCGCCGCACAGCCCTCGTTCGCGCCGATCAGCGCGCCGTACCCCGGGTCGCGCTGGATCTCCTTGATGTCGACCCCGGCGTTGAACCCGCGGCCCTCCGCGCGCAGCACCACCACGTGGGTCGCCGGATCGCGTCCGGCGTCGGTGACGGCGGAGGCGAGGGCGAACCATCCCTTCACGCTCAGCGCGTTCACCGGGGGCGCGTCGACCGTGACCACGGCGATGCCGGGCTCCGGTGAGTGGGTGGAAACGGTCATCGGGCACCCTTCTCCGCTACCAAACCTAGCACTTGCTTGGTACGTTAGCAGGACGCCCGGCCCGGGTACAGCGACGTGAAGGAGGCCCGGCATGGCACTCGAACTCCGGCTCGACGGCGCCGTGGTGCTGGTGACCGGTGGGGTCCGCGGCGTCGGCGCCGGTATCACCAGGACTTTCCTGCGTGCCGGAGCCGAAGTCGTCACCTGCGCGCGCACCGAACCCGAGCGGCCCGTGTGTGCCGGGGACGGCGCGTCGACGTTCATCTCCTGCGACGTCCGCGACCCGAAAGAGGTCGACGCGCTCGTCGAAGAGGTCGTCCGGCGGCACGGCAGGCTCGACGTCGTGGTCAACAACGCGGGCGGCGCGCCGTACGCCGAGGCGGCGAACGCGTCGCCGCGGTTCCACGAGAAGATCGTCGCGCTGAACCTGCTCGCGCCGCTGGCCGTCGCGCGTGCGGCGAACGCCGTCATGCAGGAGCAGGAAAGCGGCGGCGTCATCGTGAACATCAGCAGTGTCAGCGCGACGAGACCGTCGCCGGGCACGGCGTCCTACGGCGCGGCGAAAGCGGGCCTGGACAACCTGACCGCTTCGCTCGCCGTCGAGTGGGCGCCGAAGGTGCGGGTCAACGGGCTCGACGTCGGCATGGTGCGGACGGAGCACTCGCATCTGCATTACGGCGACGAAGCGGGTATCGAGGCGGTGAGCGCGACTGTCCCGTTAGGACGGTTGGCCGATCCGGACGAGATCGGTGCCTGCGCGGTGTTCCTGGCTTCCCCGCTGGCTTCCTACGTCAGCGGCGCCTGCCTGACCGTACATGGCGGGGGAGAGGTGCCTGCCTTCCTCGCCGCTTCCAATTCCCTGGTGAAAGAACGAAAGGAGCCGGTGTGAGCGGGATCGCCGACGGCCGGATCGTGGTGGTGACCGGAGCCGGTCGTGGCATCGGCAGGGCGCACGCGCTCGCGTTCGCCGCCGAGGGCGCGCGGGTGGTGGTGAACGACCTCGGCGCCGGGATCGACGGAAGCGGAGGATCGGCCGGGCCCGCCCAGGACGTCGTCGACGAGATCGAGGCGCTCGGCGGCAAGGCGGTGGCGAACACCGACGACATCGCCTCGTGGGACGGCGCCGCGGCCCTGGTACGGACGGCCGTCGAGACGTTCGGTGGCTTGGACGTCCTGGTCAACAACGCGGGTTTCCTGCGCGACCGGATGCTGGTCAACCTCGGCGAGGACGAATGGGACGCGGTCGTCCGCGTCCACCTGAAGGGGCATTTCGCGCCGACGCGGCACGCCGCCGAATACTGGCGAGCCGAGGCGAAGGCCGGCCGGACGCGGACCGCGCGGGTGATCAACACCAGTTCGGGCGCGGGTCTGCTCGGCAGCGTCGGGCAGGGGAACTACGCGGCCGCGAAGTCCGGGATCCTGGGGCTCACGCTGGTCGCCGCCACCGAATTCGCGCGGTACGGCGTCACCGTGAACGCGATCGCCCCGGCCGCCCGCACCCGGATGACCGAAGTGGCCTTCGCCGACGACATGGCCGCGCCGGAGGACGGTTTCGACGCCATGGCACCGGAAAACGTGTCGCCGCTGGTGGTGTGGCTCGGCAGCGAGGAGTCGTCCGGGGTGACCGGACGGGTGTTCGAGGTCGACGGCGGGCGCGTCTCGATCGCGCAGGGCTGGCGGCACGGCACGGTGCGGGACAAGGGTTCCCGGTGGTCGCCCGCCGAACTCGGGCCGGTGGTGGCGGAGTTACTGGCGGAGGCTCCCGCGCCTGAACCCGTTTATGGGGCTTAGCAGCGCTCGATCGGTGGTCCGGATCCGCGTCGTGGAACTAGACGAACGGCGTCGTCGTGGCGGATTCGAGGGCTGCGTGGACACGTTGCCAGAACGCCAGGAAGTCCGCCTCGGCCTCCTGGTTGTCTGATTGCATGGCGGCGAGGCGGCGGAAGGTTCCGATCTGCTCCTGCGTGACAAGCAACGAAAACTCCCACTCGCCTTCGCCGTACGTCGGGAGAGCCTGTTCGCGCCGCTTCGCCAGCTCCCGCGAGATCATCCGCAGATTCAGGAGAGCTTCGGCGTTCGAAGCGCTGTCGTCCGCCATGTGCCCGATGAGGGCATCCACCAGCGAGACGAGCGAATCGTAGTCTTGCACCGAGAGCACGAAGTTGTAGTGGAACAGCTCGGTACAGATCCGGTTCTCCGCGCGCTGCCGCCACCAGACCGGCGCCAGCTCTTCGGGCCGGGGGCCGGAACCCTGTCGCAGATCGGCCGCGAATTTCCGAAGGTTCCCTTCGCCGATACTCCGGCAGTATTCGAGCGCGACAGCCGGCAAATGGATCCGCGTGGGCATGAGCAGGGTGAAATGGCCGAGGATCGCCACGCTTTCATCTTCGGTCAGGGTCCCCCACTCTCCGTAGGCCCCACCGCACTCCCGATCCAGGTCGCCCAGGCAGAACGCGAACATTCGGTACTTGGAGCCTCCCCATTCCCGTTCGACCCAGCGTTCGTACTCGGTGTCGGTGGCCATGGGCTTCCTTTCGTCCGGGTGGGGGAGCCGCGGTGTGGAATCGAACTGGGCGCGGCCCTGTAACGGGCCGAGCCCCATCGCCAGTCTGCGTTGCAAGCCCTCCAGGCGGGATCGCGCGCCACCGTGACCGCCGTCGGCGGATTTCTCGTACCACTTGAGCGCTTCGGCGGGCTTTCCCAACCGTTCCTCGTAGAGCCGTCCGAGGTAGAGCGCCCCGAACACGCTGCCGAGTTCCGCGGATTTGGCGTACCAGTACATCGCGGTTTCCACATCGGCGGCGGACGGCTCACCTGACTCTTGCCCGCGCCGCGATGCCCGTAGTCGGCCTTCGGCGATCAAGCCCACCCGGGCCATCGCGTCGGCGTGCCCGGCGGCCGCCGCTTCGCGGTAGAGCCGTTCGATTTCGACCAGGTCCTCGACGGTCGTCTCCCACTGCATTTCCAGTTCGCGGGCGGTCTCATAGGCATGAGTGCCGTCGAGAACGGCATCGGGCACCGCTTCGTGTGCGAGCAGTTCGAAGGCGAACGCGGCTGCGTGCCGGGATGCCAGGGGCTGCCACTGTTCGTCGGCGGCCTCGCTCTTGCCGGAGAGCAGATCGGAGATGCCGCGCACGACCAGGGCCTGGACGCCCTCATTGAGGTAGGCGCCGTGCAGGAAACCGTGGCCTTCCATTTCGACCGCGGCCGCGTCCCCACAGTGCTGGTCCAGAAATCGGGCGGTGGCTGAGCCCGTGTCGCCGACGACCTTGCCGCCCGCCGCGATCGGCTTGACCACCGCTTTCGGTGCGGTCGCCGGAGCGGCGGGGAGGATACGGTTTTGCCAGGCCGCGTCGCGGGCGAGCTGCTGGGCGCGGCGGAGCAGCCGCGTGGTCGGGGCCGAGGTTTTGATGCGGGGTAGGAAATCGGTGGCTGTCTCCTTGCCGGACTCGTAGTCGTAGATGTGGTCGGCGATCACGACGTCGCCGAGCGACACGTCCTTACGGCCGCCGGCCACCCCGACGAACAGCACCACTTGGGGGTGGAAGACGGAGATGGCACGTTCGAGCTCTATTCCCGCGTGGGTGGCGCCGGCACCGGTTTGGGTGAGCGCCACCCGGCAGGGGCCGCGGCCGGTGGGGAAGACGCCGATCTGATAGAGGGTGCCGCGTTCCTCGCGTTCAGTGAACGGCCCGCGTAGATGGTCGCGAACGGCGAGGTACTCCACGCCCAGTGCGGCGCAGACCACCACCGAGACCTCTCCGGCACTCATGCCGTGTGCTCGCGCAGAATCGCCGGGTGCAGGCGAGTCACCGGTCCGGCCCGGTACAGGGATGCGGGCCTGCCTCCGGTCTCGGACGACTTTCCGCCAGTGGCGATCACGAAACCAGGTACGCCAGTCACCTTCCGGTGGAAGTTCGCCGGATCCAGCCGAGTGCTCCAGACGATTTCGTAGACGTCGCGTAGCTGGCCGATGGTGAACTCCGGTGGGCAGAACGCGGTCGCGACGGTGGTACTGGTAAGCGCTTCTCGGGCGTGTTCGACCGCGTCAGTCAGCAAACGGTGGTGGTCGAACGCCAGTTTCGCCTCTGTGTCCAGCAATTCGCGGACGGGGAGCCAATGAGCGGCGTGGGCGTCCCCGCCTGCCACAGGCATGGGCAGGTCCGGCATCAGTGCGACGTAACAGACCGATACGACGCGCCCCCGCGGATCCCGGCCAGGCGCGCCATAGCTGTGGAGCTGTCGGATGCGCAGTCGGCCGGCGTCCAAGCCGGTCTCCTCGGCCAGTTCCCGATACGCGGCCTGATCGAGGTCTTCGCCGTCTTCGAGGAACCCGCCCGGTAACGCGAACCGGCCGCGGTAGGGCGCGGTGGCGCGTTCGATGACCAGGACATGCAGGGACCGCTCGCGGATGGTCAGTACGGCCAGGTCTACCGCGACCGCGGCGGGAAGGGCTTCCAGCTTGCTCACGAACTCCACCCTATCTTCTGGTCGCATTGACCAAAAGAGGTTGCGAACGGTATCGTCCGAATAGTCGCTAATAGTCAATCTGACCATAAGACCCTCGACACTCGGAGGAGGGCAGATGAAGGTCATCTGTTCTATGCGCACCTTGATCTTGATCGCGGTGTGGGCGGCCGGAGTCGGCGTGGTCATCGGAGCGATACTCGTCTGAGGAGGCCAGGGAATGGGAGAGCGATGGGGCTGGTCGGAGTTCGTCGCCATAGGCCCGTACCGAGGGGACATCACCACCTATCCGGACTCGTTCGAATCGAAGGCCCGCGCGCAGGAGCATCTCCTGCTGTATCTGGAAAACGTCGGGAATCCGACATGCGAGGTCGCCGCGCCCTTGGTACGACAGGCGGCGCCGACCGGCAATGGCCTGTTGGTGACGGCACCGCCGACGCACGCCTGGTTCGTGTACCGGGTGCCGGACGGCGTAGCCACCGGGCAGGCGGCTGGTTTCTACCTGGCGGATCACGAGAAGGAGCTGTGGCGACGACTGCTTAACACACGCCGGAACGCCGCTTCGAATGATTCGGGCTGCGCGGTGGTGGCGTTGAGTGTCGTGGGTGCTGCGGTGGCGGCCTGGGCGCACGGAAAATGGGGGGTGTGACGGCTATACCCCCAAGGGGGCCCGGTCTGGCTCGCCGTCACCTGGCCCCTTGTCGGCAAAAGGGAATCGGTGCCCGTCCGCCTCAGCCACGGTGAATGCGGCCGATGAAGTACTTTCAGAGCCGAAGTGTGTCTCAGCCAAGCCCTTCAGCTCAGGTGTCCCGCGTCAGGTCCCGGACCTCGGGCAGCCGCTGGAACCCACCCGATTCGTAGGTCGCGACGGCGGCGACGTTGGAACTCGGCGTGTTCACGCCCGCGCTCGACGAGCCGAGCTCCCGGAGCGCGGCAGCCGCGGCGAAGGTGATCGCGCGCCCGTGACCGTGCCCGCGATGGTCCCGGTGCACGCCCATCGGCTCCAGCACACCGGGTTTCCCCGGACCGGCCGACCACACCGCGACCGCCGCGACGGCGTCGTCCTTCTCGTCGTATCCCACCAGGAACCGGGCGTCGGCGTACGGTGCGCCGGTCGCCAGCGTGCGCCACTTCTCGGGCGTGAACGTCGAGCCGTCGAAGGCCCCGCGCATCACGTCGGCCCATACGTGGCAGTCGTCCGGCCCGATCGTCTCGATCCGCAGGTCCGGGGCCTTCACCGGTTCGGTGAGATCGCGGCGCAACGGGGTCCACGGTTCGCCGGTGTGCCAGCCGTGGCCGGGCAGCAGATCCTGGAGCAGCGCGTCCATCGGCGCTTCGATGGACACCTCTCCGGGCGGGAGCACGCCGCGATCCGACGCGTGCACGTCTTCGGCCAGCCGCCGTGCCAGGTCTTCGTCCCGGCGGACGTCCGGCGCGGTCGTGAGCCGCAGGAGGTCGGCTCCGTCCAGGAGACCGACGGCGAGGATCCGGCCGTCCCTGCGCCAGATCCGGACCGCTTCGGCCACCGCGGGCGCGCCGTTACGCCAGTACCAGCCGAGGTCACCGGGATGCACTTGCCAAGCCACGCCTTCGGATTGCCATTCCCGCAGCGCGTTGACGGCCTCGCCCAGCCCGTCGGTCCCCGGCTTCTCCAAGCTGATCACCATGTCGCGATCACACACGATGCCGCGAGGAGCCGCATCCGGTTTTCGGCGGGGCAAGATGGAGGAGTGAAGTCACTTCAGCGCCGTCTCTGGGAAGCGGTCGAGCCGCTGCACGCCGTCGTCTACTTCGCCCCGGAGACCGCGGCCGCGGCGAAGGCGGCGGGCCTGCCTGGCTGGTGGATGGGCTATTTCGCCGGCAGGGTCGCGCCGCTCGGGCCGCTGCCGGAACCACCCGCGACCGCGATGCTCTTCGGGTTCGCCCCGAGGATGGTCGCGCGCTCCCTGCCCGACGCGTGGAAATTTGCCGAACCGGCGGTCGTGCTCCGGAGCCGGATGGCCGCCGTCGAGGAGGCCCTGAACCGGATCCTTCCCGCCGACGCGCCCCTCGGGGACCTCGCCGATCTGCTCGAACACGCCGTCACCGGCTGCGACTACGCGGCCAGGCCTCTCGCCGCCGCCTGGTCATCGGTCGCCAGGCCCTCGACGCCGGCGGGCCGGGTCTGGCTCGCGGCGACGGTGCTGCGCGAGCATCGCGGGGACGGTCACGTGCTTTCCGCCGTCGCCGCCGGACTGCGCGGACTCGACACGACACTGACCCATATCGGCAGCGGGGCGGTGACGCGCGAGGTCATCCAGATCAACCGCGGCTGGTCCGACGACGAGTGGGACGCGAGTGTCGCGCGGCTGTCCGAACGAGGGATCCTCGACGCCGATCTCCGGCTCACCGGCCCGGGAATCGAGCTGCGCCAACGGGTCGAGGACGAAACGGACCGCCTCGCTCTCGGCCCGCTCGACGCCTTGGGCGAGGACGGGGCGGCCGAGGTCCTGCGGATCGCCGTCCCGCTGAGCCGCCGGATCTTCGACGCCGGCGCGATCCCGTTGCCGAACCCGATGGGGGCGCCGCGGCCCTGACGGCTCGAAACTGTCGGACCCCGGTGGGACGCTAATGCACATGGCGACGTGGCAGCAGTTCAGTGAAGAGGCACCCGCGCTGGCGGAGAAGATCAAGGAACGGTTCACCGCGGCGAAGTCGCATGTGCTGGCGACGGTCCGGCGGGACGGTTCGCCCAGGGTCAGTGGCAGTGAGGTCGATTTCCGTGAGCAAGACCTGCTGATCGGTTCGATGATCGGCGCGATGAAGGCGAAGGATCTGCAGCACGACGGCAGGTTCGCGATCCACGCCGCCTCGGCGATCGACGAGGGCGGCGCGGACGCGAAGGTGTCGGGAAAGGCCGTCGAGATCACCGATCCGGCGGAGGTAGCCCGCCTGCAGGGCGACGACGGGGAGGCTCACGTCTTCCGGCTCGACCTCACCGAGGCGGTGCTGACCTGGGTCGAGGGCAACACCATCTATTTCGACTTCTGGAAGGAGGGTCAAGGGCTCAAAAGGCTCGCGAGGCCGGACAACGGTCCGGTGGTCGAGGTCGCCGTGGGCTAGACGCTAGATCCGTTCGATGATCGTGCCGGTGGAAAGCGCGCCACCGGCGCACATCGTCACCAGCGCGGTGCTCGCGTCGCGGCGTTCCAGTTCGTGCAACGCCGTGGTCAGCAGGCGGGCGCCGGTGCTGCCGACGGGATGCCCGAGCGCGATCGCGCCACCGTTCACGTTGACCTTGTCCTCGTCGGGCCGGTGCACCCGCAGCCAGGACAACACGACCGATGCGAACGCCTCGTTGACTTCGAAGAGGTCGAGATCGCCGATCGACATCCCGGCCTTGGCCAGGACACGTTCGGTCGCCTGCACGGGCCCGTCGAGGTGGTAGTACGGCTCCGCGCCGACCAACGCCTGCGAGACGATCCGCGCCCGCGGCCTGAGGCCCAGTGCCTTGGCCCGGTCCGAGTCCATCAGCAGGAGCGCGGCCGCGCCGTCGGAGATCTGAGACGAGGTCCCGGCCGTGTGCACGCCGCCTTCGAGGACGGGCTTGAGCTTGGCGAGGCCTTCGACGGTCGTCTCGCGGAGTCCTTGGTCACGGGACACCAGCCGGGTCTCGCCGGTCGGTGCGCCGTCCTCGCCGAGCACGGGGGCCTTCACCGCGACGACCTCGCGGTCGAAGTGCCCCGCGGCCCAGGCGGCGGCGGCCTTGGCCTGGGACTCGGTGCCGAACCGGTCGACGTCCTGCCGGGTGATCCCGCGGCGTTCCGCGATCCGCTCGGCTGCGCCGTACTGGTTGGGCATGTCGATCGACCACGACTCCGGCCGGGGCGTGCCGATGCCCTCGCCGCGGTTCGCGCCCAGCGGGACCCGGCTCATCGCCTCGACCCCGCAGGAGACACCGGCGTCGATCGCGCCGGCCGCGATGAGCCCGGCGATCAGGTGCGTCGCCTGCTGCGCCGAGCCGCACTGGGCGTCGATGGTGGTCGCGCCCGTGGTCTCGGGGAGCCCGGCGTGCAGCCACGCGGTGCGCGTGACGTTGCCCGCCTGCTCGCCGGCCTGGGTCACGGCGCCGCCGATCGCCTGCTCGACCAGCGCGGGATCCAGTCCCGCGCGTTCGAGCAGGGCGCGCTGTGCCGCGCCGAGGATCTCGACGGCGTGGAGCCCCGCCAGGTGCCCCCTGCGCTTGCCGATGGGGGTGCGGACCGCCTCGACGATCACCGGACTACCCACGTTCGCCTCCCGGGAAACACTGTTCACTACCGAGAAAAGTAGAACACGTTCTTGATTTGGGCAAGTCGCCGCAGGGTCGACTCGATTTTGATCACTGGTCGCGGTTCCCGCTCGTTGCCTGGGTCGCATGATCCACGGAGGCCGAGTTAACGGGTTTCACTGAAAACTCTTCACTTGGTAAACGCCGTATGCTTCAATCGGGTCTAGAACGTGTTTCATTGGCGAACCGCGTAGGAGGTAGCCCGTGGCCGCTCCCCTGATCCCCGCCGGTTTCGATTTCACCGATCCGGATCTTTACGCCACCAGACTGCCTCTGGAGGAGTTCGCCGAACTCCGCCGCACGGCACCGGTCTGGTGGAACCCCCAGCCCCACAACACCGCGGGCTTCCGCGATGACGGCTACTGGGTGGTCAGCCGGCTCGATGACGTCAAGGCGGTGTCGAGGGACAGCGAGCTGTTCTCCTCCCGGGAGAAGACCGCGATCATCCGGTTCGACGAGAACATGACCGACGACAGCCTCGAAGCCAACCGGCTGGTCCTGCTCAACATGGACGCCCCGCAGCACACGAAGCTGCGGCGGATCGTGTCGAAGGGCTTCACGCCGAGGTCGATCGCGAAGCTCGAGGACACCCTGCGCGACCGCGCGGAACGGATCGTCAGCGAGGCGAAGAAGAAGGGCTCCGGGGATTTCGTCGTCGACGTCGCCTGCGAACTTCCCTTGCAGGCCATCGCCGAACTGATCGGCATCCCGCAGGAAGACCGGCTCAAGGTCTTCGACTGGTCCAACCAGATGGTCGCCTACGACGACCCCGAGTACGAGGTCGAACCGCTGGCCGCGTCCGCGGAGATCGTCGGCTACGCCTGGAACATGGCCGAAGAACGCCGCAAGTGCCCGATGGACGACATCGTCACGAAGCTGGTGCAGGCCGACGTCGACGGCGAGTCGCTGGCGTCGGACGAGTTCGGCTTCTTCGTCATCCTGCTCGCCGTCGCGGGCAACGAGACCACGCGCAACGCGATCACCCACGGGATGAAGGCGTTCCTCGATCACCCCGACCAATGGGAGCTCTACAAGAAGGAGCGGCCGAAGACCGCCCCGGACGAGATCGTCCGCTGGGCCACCCCGGTGGTCGCCTTCCAGCGCACCGCGACCCGGGACACCGAGCTCGGCGGCCAGCACATCCGCAAGGGCGACCGGGTCGGGATGTTCTACAGTTCCGCGAACTTCGACCCGGACCATTTCGACGAGCCGGAGAGGTTCGACATCCTCCGCGAGGACAACCCCCACGTCGGCTTCGGCGGCACGGGTTCGCACTACTGCATCGGCGCCAACCTCGCGCGGCTGGAGATCGACCTGATCTTCAACGCCATCGCCGACGTCATGCCGGACATCGCGGAAGTCTCCCCGCCGGACCGGCTCCGGTCGAGCTGGCTCAACGGGATCAAGCACTACCAGGTCCGTTACGCCTGAGCCGGTGCCGTGGGGCACCATGGGGCCATGGGTCCCCACGTTCAGGTCGACGTCGAAATGTCCTTCCGGGTCACGAAACCCGGCCCCGCCGCGTTCGTGATCGCGCTCGCCGGCGGGGCCGCCCAGGAGGAGTTCGCCTATCCCGCGCCGCCGCGCCAGGTGGCGTTCGAACACGGGACCCGGGCCCAGGTCGTCGACCTGCCCTCCGGGGAACACGTCGTGCGATACCGGGCCGAACGCGCCCTCGGCCCGGCCGACGCCGAGCCGCTCGGCCAAGACGATCTGATCCGCTACACCAGGCCCAGCCGGTACTGCCCCTCGGACCGGATGGGCGGGCTCGCGCTGTCCCGCTTCGGCGGCTTGCCCGGCGCGCGGGCCCAGGTGGAGGCGATCGTCCGGCACGTGGGCGGGCACCTGTCCTATGTGGTCGGTTCCGGTTCGCCGACCGACGACGCCGTCGACACCTACCTCGCCGGCGAAGGGGTGTGCCGCGACTACGCGCACGTCTGCATCTCGCTGTGCCGCGTGCTCGACATCCCCGCCCGGTTCGCCGCGGTCTACGCGCCCGGACTGTCCCCAATGGACTTCCACGCCGTGTTCGAGGCCGCGATCGACGGCCGCTGGTACGTGTTCGACGCCACCGGCCTCGCGCCGAGGCAGAGCCTGTGCCGGATCGCGACCGGGCGGGACGCCGCCGACACCGCGTTCCTCTCCACCCTCGGCTGTGAGCTGGACTTTCTCGGCAACACCGTGCTGGCGACCGCGGGCCCGTCACTGCCGGAGGACGACGGCTCGGAGCTGATCGCGCTCGCTTGATCGCGTGTTGACCACGAGCTGTGACCTCGCTGAGTGTCTGTCGGTGAACCCGCATCCGCGATCGACGTCGGCAGGGCACGGCCGGGGTCATGTCACGATGGGTGAACGGGTCCCTGCCACCGCGATAGCGGGCCTTCGGCCGGGGCGGGTTCACGCGTTTGGCCGCTTTGAGGGTGAGTCTCCAGCTCCGCCAACAGGCTCTGAGGTAGACATTGGCGTGTGAGGGAGAAGCAAGCACCGACGAAATGGCAGCGGCTGCGTGCCCGCTACCGCTGGCTGGACCACGTGGCGCGGGCCGTGAACCGCTACGTCGAGTACGGCGGTTACCACTACGTCGCGTCGATCACCTATTTCAGCCTGTTCTCGCTGGTGCCCATCCTCATGGTCGCGGTCTCGGTGGCGGGCTTCGTGCTGGCCAGCCAGCCGCAGCTGATCGAATCGATGCTGGGCGCGCTCACCGGCACGTTGCCGGGTGCGCTCGGTGACAAGGCGGGGGAGCTGCTCACCGGGTTCGTCGAGCAGCGCACCAGCGTCGGGATCATCGGTCTGATCATCGGCTTGTACTCCGGCTGGAACTGGATGAACTCCCTCCGCGACGCGCTCACCGCACTGTGGGGCCAGAACCGGTCGGATCTCCCGCTCCTGCGCACGATCGCCGCGGACCTGCTCGCGCTGCTCGGCCTCGCGAGCGCGCTCCTGGTGTCCTTCGCCATCACCATTTCCGGGTCCGCCCTCGGCCGGTACTTGCTGGGGCTGGCGGGGGTCGACGACACCGCCTGGGGGCACAACGTGCTGTCGGCGATCTCGATTCCCTTGGCGTTGCTGGCCAACTGGCTCGTCTTCCTCTGGGTGCTCACCCGGCTGCCACGGAAACCGGTCGGGGTCCGCAGCGCGATGCGCGGCGCGGTCGCGCTGGCGCTGGGCTTCGAACTCCTGAAGCTGGCCGGTGGGATCTACCTGCGCCTGATCGGGAACTCGCCGACCGGGGTCGCGTTCGGCTCCATCATCGGCCTGATCTTCTTCATCTCGCTGGTGGCCCGGATGCTGGTGTTCGTGACAGCCTGGACGGCGACCGCTCGCGACGCCCCGCCGGACCCCGTGCGGCCGCCACCGCCCGTCGTGGTCCGGCCCGTCGTGGCGGCACCGGACCGGCACGGGCTCAAGCCGGTGCTGGTGGGCGCGGTGACCGGCGTGGTCGCCACCCTGGCCGCGCAACGCCTCCGGCCGCGCCGCCGCCCCTGACCGAAGGAGAGCCCGATGTTCGGTGAACGAGCACCGTCGTTCGCCTTGTCCGAGCTCGTGGGTTCGCGGGTGGACGAGGCGCGCGCCAAATGTGAGGCCGACGGCTTCAAGGTCGAGGTCGTCGACAGGGAAGGAAACGGAGCCGTGACACTGGACCTCCGGCCGAACAGGATCCGCCTGTATGCCAGGCGCGGGAAGGTCGAGGAAGCCAGAGTCGGCTGAAGGATCAGCTCGGTTTGGCCGCTCCCACCACCCACATCGAAAAGAACTGCGAACCGCCGCCGTACGCGTGCCCGAGCGCGATCCGCGCGCCGTCGACCTGGTAGTCCCCGGCCCGGCCCATCACCTGTTTGGCGGCTTCGGAGAACCGGAGCATCCCGGACGCCCCGATCGGGTTCGACGACAGCACGCCACCCGACGGGTTGACCGGCAGACGCCCGCCGAGCGCGGTCTCGCCGGCTTCGGTGAGCTTCCAGCCCTGCCCTTCGTCGGTGAACCCCAGGTTCTCCAGCCACATCGGCTCGAACCACGAGAACGGCACGTAGATCTCGGCGGCGTCCACTTCGGACAGTGGGTCGGTGATGCCCGCGTCCCGCCACAACGCCGCGGCGGCGTCCCGTCCGGCCTGCGGGTTCACCTGGTCGCGTCCGGCGAACGTGGTCGGCTCGGTGCGCATCGCGGTCGCGTGGATCCAAGCCGCGCCACCGGGAACCGCGTCGCCTGCCGCTTCGTCACCGATCACCATCGCGCAGGCACCGTCCGATGACGGGCACGTCTCGTCGTAGCGGATCGGGTCCCACAGCATCTGCGACGCCTGCACCGACTCCACCGTGATGTCGGACTGCCGCAGATGCGCGTACGGATTCAGCGCGCCGTTGCGGCGGTCCTTGGCCGCGACGATCGCGCCGACGTGGCCGGGCGCGCCGGATCGCCGGATGTACGAGCGCACGTGCGGCGCGAAATAGCCGCCCGCCCCGGCGCCCACCGGCATCTGGAACGGCGGCAGGATCGACAGGCCCCACATGGCGTTCGACTCGGACTGCTTCTCGAAGGCCACGGTCAGCACCCGCTTGTGCACGCCGGCCTGCACGAGCGACGCCGCCACGAGCGCGGTCGAGCCGCCGACCGAGCCGGCGGTGTGCACGCGCAGCAACGGTTTCCCGGTCGCGCCGAGCGCGTCGGCGAGGAACAGTTCGGGCATCATCACGCCCTCGAACAGATCCGGCGCCTTGCCGAGGACGACGGCGTCGATGTCGTCCCAGCCGGTCTGGGCGTCGAGCATCGCGCGGTCGATGGCCTCCCGGAGGAGGCCGGGCATGGACACGTCGGTGCGTTTGGCCTTGTGGTGGGTCTGGCCCGTTCCCAGTACGGCCGCGAGGTGCTTCACGAGAGGACCTCCAAGGTGGCGACCAGGTTCTGCTGGAGGACGGGACCGCTGGTCGCGTGGGCGAGGGTCTTGCGCGCGCTGCCGTCGAGAATGCGGTTCGCGGCCTCGCCGATCCGCGCCAGCCCCGCGGAAAACATCGGATTGCCGGTCAGGACGCCGCCGGAGGGGTTGATCCGCACCTGGTCGCCGAGGCCCAGCGCGTCGCGCAGGATCAGTTCCTGATGCGTGAACGGCGCGTGCAGTTCCGCGATCTCGACGCCGTCGAGGTCGAGCGCCCGCCCGGCGGCCGCCGTCGAAGGCGACTTGGTGAGGTCCCGGACGCCGAGCGCGGGGGAGTCGACGCGGTGCTCGATCCCGGTGATCACCGCCGGGCTGTCGACGAGGTCCGCCGCCCGCTCGGCCGACGCGAGCACGAGCACGGCGGCGCCGTCGGTGATGGGGGCGATGTCGTGGGCCCGCAAGGGATCCGCGAAGTAAGGGGCGTCGAGGAGTTCGGCGACCTCGACCGTGCCGGAGAGCTGCGCGGCCGGATTCCCGGCGGCGTCCGCGCGGCTGCGCGCGGCGACCTCGGCGAGATCTTTTTCCGACCACAGCCCGGATTCGAGCCCGAGCCGCGCCTGGATCCCGGCGACGCTCACCGAATCCGGCCAGAGCGGCGCGACGACGTACGGGTCCATTTGCAAGGCCAGCACCCGCCGCAGCTGCCCGGCGGAAGACTTGCCGAACCCGTAGACCAGCGCGGTCTCGACCTCGCCCATCCGGATCTTCAGCCACGCCTCGTACAACGCCCACGCGGCGTCCATCTCGACATGCGACTCGTGGATCGGCGGGAAGGCGCCGATGGCGTCGACGGCCGCGATGAACGAGAACGCGCGGCCGGCGAGGTAGTCCGAGGAGCCGGAGCACCAGAACCCGATGTCCTCTTTGGACAGACCGGTGCGCTCGAAGACCTCGGCGAAGATCGGCACCAGCATTTCCACGCCGTTGGTGGTGCCCGGGGTACTGCGGACGTTGGGGGCCTGCGCGAAGCCCACGACTGCTACATCTGGCACGGCGGTCCTCACAGATGGTGGGCGAAGGATTCGTACGGTGCGTCGGGCTCGCCGGTCGGCTCGAAATGGCCGATGTTCTCCAGCGAAGTCCACCATTCGTCCCGTGGCTTCCACGCGGCCCGGACCCGCATGCCCATCCGGACGTCGGCGGCGTCGCAGCCGAGGACCAGGTGCAGGAACGCGATGTCCGCGCCGTCGAGCAGGATGTACGCGGCCACGTACGGCGGTTTGATCTTCTGGCCGAGGAACGGCACGTTCACGATGCAGAACGTCGTGACGATGCCGGTGTCGGGCAGTTCGACCTCGTCGGTGGTCGGGACGCCGTCGGTCGGACAGGCGCCGCGCGGCGGGATGTAGACCTTTTCGCAGGACGGGCAGCGCTGGCCGATCAGCTTTCCCTCGGCGAGCCCGCGCAGGTACCGGCTCTCCTCCGGCGACGCGGAATGCTGATAGCGCAGGTGGATCGGCGTGATCACGACGCTGACCGGCGCACCCTCCTCCCGTTTCGCGACCGGGGGAGGCGCCTCGGTGGTTTCGGTGTCGGGCCCGTCGGCGGGAACGAAGTAGGCGATGTCGCGGATGTGCCCGACGGTCTCGTCCGCCCAGCGGATCCGGACCCGTTGTCCGGTGTGGACATTCGAGGGGGAACCGGCGTCGACGGCGTGCAGCATCGGGGTGTCGGCGCCGTCGAGCCGGATCAGCGCCCACGCGAACGGCCGCGACAACGGCTGGCCGTCGACGGGTTCGGCGATCCAGGACCAGGAGACGACCTCGCCCTCGGACGCCACCGGTACGAAGTCGGACAGCGCTTCGGCGGTCACGGGATCGTATTCCAGCGGTGGCACGTGGACGCGGCCGTCGCTGCCCCGGACGCCTTCGACTCGGCGCTCGCGCAGGGCGTCGACGAACCGGCCGAGTACCGGGCCGACCGAACGCGTGTAGTCGAAGCCCACGTTGAGCGGGGCCGACAGCGGGAGTTCAGGTGCGCTCACATCCTGAGTGAAACACGTTCTCGATTTTCCGGCAAGACTGCCCATCTGGGCCTTGCTGACGGTTGCTCTTGAGTGGAACGCGTTCTAGATTTGCGAGTATGTCGACTGCCACCGGGACACTTGGGGTCTGGAACATCGCCGCACAGGAGCCGGAGCGGGTCGCACTCGTCGATCCGGACGGCCGCTCGATCGGCTACGGGGAGCTCGCCGCGAAAGCGAACGCGTACGCGCGGGGGCTGCAAGCCCTCGGGCTCGAAGCCGGGGACGTGGTCGTGGTCCTGCAGCCCAACGGTGATGAGCTCGTCGCGGCCTATTTCGCCGCCATCCAGTCCGGTCTGTACATCGTGGTGGTCAACTGGCATCTGGTCGGGCCGGAGGTCGCCTACATCCTGTCCGACAGTGGTGCCAAGGCCTTCCTCGCGCACGAACGCTTCGCCGACGTCGCGATCGCCGCCGCGGACGAGGCCGGGATCCCGGAGCGCGCGCGGTTCGCCGTCGGCGATGTCGAGGGCTTCCGCCGGATCGAGGAACTCGGCTCCGGCGAGGGCGACGGCCGTCCGGAGCGGCGTACGGCGGGCTCGCCGATGCTCTACACGTCCGGCACCACGGGGCGGCCCAAAGGCGTCCGGCGGCCGCTGACCGGCGCCGACCCCGATTCCGTGCCGGCCGCGTCGACGTGGTTCTTCGGGATCTTCGGGCTGGCGCCGCACGACGGCCACGTGCATCTGTGCGGGTCGCCGCTCTATCACACGGCGGTGCTGAACTTCGTCGCGATCTCCCTGCAGTTGGGGCATACCGCGGTGCTGATGGACCGCTGGGACGCCGAGGACATGCTGCGGCTGATCGAGCGGCACCGCGTCACGCACAGCCATATGGTCCCGACGCAGTTCCGCCGTCTGCTCGCGTTGCCGGACGACGTCCGCGCGGCCTACGACCTGAGTTCGCTGCGCGTGATGATCCACGGTGCCGCGCCGTGCCCGCTGGAGGTCAAACGCCGGATGCTCGACTGGTGGGGCCCGGTCGTCACCGAGTACTACGCGGCCACCGAGGGCGGCGGGACGGCGATCTCGGGGGAGGAGTGGCTCAGGAAACCCGGTTCGGTCGGGCTGCCGTGGCCGGGTTCGACGATCAAGATCCTCGACGAAGAGGGCACGGAACTGCCCGCCGGCGAGACCGGCACGGTGTACATGAAGATGGGCGACTCGAAGTTCGAGTACCACAAGGACCGGGCCAAGACCGACAAGGCGCGGGTCGGGGACCTGTTCACCCTCGGCGACGTCGGGCACCTCGACGAGGACGGTTATCTCTTCCTGCACGACCGCAAGGCGGACCTGATCATCTCGGGCGGGGTCAACATCTATCCGGCGGAGATCGAGGGCGAACTGGTGATGCACCCGAAGATCGCCGACGTCGCGGTGTTCGGTGTCCCCCACGAGGACTGGGGCGAGGCGATCAAGGCCGTCGTCGAGCCCGCGGACGGCGTCGAGCCCTCCGAGGAGCTGACCGCGGAGATCCTCGAGTACGCGGCGTCGCGGCTGGCGAAGTTCAAGCTCCCGCGTTCCGTCGACTACTTGCCCGAACTCCCGCGCGACCCGAACGGGAAGCTCTACAAGCGCAAGCTCCGTGACCCCTACTGGGAAGGCCACCGCGTCCCCTGACGCATTCAGTCCTCTGGATGCGGTAGTTCACCAGCGAACTACCGCATCCAGAGGACGAAACGCGGGGGTCAGCGGCCCCGGAAGACGGGCTTGCGCTTCTCGGCGAAGGCGCGGGGGCCTTCCTTCGCGTCTTCGCTCGCGAAGACCTCGATGCCGTACTGGGCGTCGAGCTTGAACGCCTCGTCCTCGTGCATGCCCTCGGTGTCCCGCATGGTCTTGAGGATCGCGCGGACCGCGAGCGGGCCGTTCGCGGAGATGAGCCCCGCGAGTTCGAGCGCCTTGTCGAGGGCTTTCCCGTCCGGGACGACGTGGCCGATCAGGCCGATCTCCAGTGCCTCGGCCGCCTTGATATGCCGTCCGGTCAGCAGGAGGTCGGCGGCGACGGTGTACGGGATCTGACGGGGCAGCCGCACGGCCGAACCGCCCATCGGGAACAGACTCCACCGGGCCTCGGACACCCCGAATTTCGCGCTCTCACCCGCGACCCTGATGTCCGTACCCTGCAGGATCTCCGTCCCGCCGGCGATCGCGGCGCCTTCGACGGCCGCGATCAACGGCTTCGTCAGCCGCCGTCCCTTGAGCAGGCCCTCGATCCTGCTGGGGTCGAACGTGCCCTTTTCGAACGAGTCCGACGGCGAGTTCTTCGACATCGACTTCAGATCCGCGCCCGCGCAGAACGCGCCGCCCGCGCCGGTGAGCACGCAGCACCGGATGTCGTCGTCCGCGTCGACCCGGTTCCACGCCTCGACCATGATCCCGAGCATCTCGCCGCTGAGCGCGTTGCGGGCCTCCGGCCGGTTCATCGTGACGACGAGGGTGTGTTCGATCTTTTCCACCAGCGCGTGCGGTTCGCCCACCAAAACCTCCCATAGAGCGGCCATTGCCCAGAACGATAACATGTTCTACTTTGAGGAAGTGGCACTCAACATCGCGGATCTACTCGAGCACGCCGTCGACGCCGTGCCGGAGCGCATCGCGGTCGTCTGCGGCGATCGGCGGGTCACCTTCGCCGAACTGGAAGAGCGCGCCAACCGGCTGGCGCACCATCTCGCCGCACACGGCGTGGGACCCGGATCCCACATCGGTGTCTATTCCCGGAACTCGATCGAGGCCCTGGAATCGATGATCGCCGCGTACAAGCTGCGCGCGATCGCGGTCAACGTCAACTACCGCTACGTCCACGGCGAACTGCGGTACCTGTTCGACAACGCCGACCTCGTGGCGCTGGTCCACGAGCGCCAGTATTCGGACAAGGTCGCCGCCGTCCTGCCGGAGACCCCGAAACTGAAACACGTTGTCGTTGTCGACGACGGAAGCGACGGCGACTACTCGTCCTACGGCGGCGTGGACTACGAAGCCGCGCTCGCCGAAGGCTCGCCCGAGCGGGACTTCGCCGAGCGCAGCGCCGACGACATCTACATCCTCTACACCGGCGGCACCACCGGGTACCCGAAGGGCGTCCTGTGGCGCCATGAGGACATCTGGCGCGCGCTCGGCGGCGGGATCAACTTCGTCACCGGCGAGTACGTCCCGGACGAATGGACGCTCGCCGAACAGGGCAAGTCGGGCAGCCTGGTCCGGCTCCCGGCGGCGCCGCTGATCCACGGCGCCGCGCAGTGGGCCGCGTTCGGCGCGCTGTTCACCGGCAGCCCGGTCGTGTTCGTCCCGCGGTTCGACGCGCACGAAGTCTGGAAAGCCGTGCAGGACAACAAGGTCCAGGTGCTCACCATCGTCGGCGACGCGATGGCGCGGCCGCTGATCGACGCCTACCGCGAGGGCGACTACGACGCGTCGTCGATCGTGGCGGTGTCGAGTCACGCCGCCTTGTTCTCCCAATCGGTGAAGCAGGAATTCCTGTCGTTGCTCCCGCACGTGGTGATCACCGACGCGATCGGTTCGTCCGAAAGCGGGTTCACCGGGATCGGCATGGTCAGCAAGGACAGCGATCATTCCGCCGGTCCCCGGGTGAACTTCGGCAAGGACGCGATCCTGGTGGACGACGACGGCGCGCTCGTCGAGCCGAAACCGGGCGCGATCGGCCTGATCGCCCGGCGCGGGCACGTCCCGCTCGGGTACTACAAGGATCCCGCGAAGACCGAGAAGATCTTCGTCGAGGTCGACGGCAAGCGGTACGTCGTCCCGGGTGACTACGCGCGCTACGAGGAAGACCTCACGGTGACTCTGCTAGGCCGGGGGTCACAGTGTGTGAACACCGGCGGCGAGAAGGTGTACCCGGAGGAGGTCGAGGGCGCGCTCAAATCGCATCCGGACGTCTTCGACGCGCTCGTCATCGGCATCCCCGACGACCGGCTCGGCCAGCGGGTGGCCGCGGTGATCCAGCCGCGTACCGGCAAGGAGCTCGACGTCGCCGCGCTCGAAGCACACGTGCGGACCGAGATCGCCGGGTACAAGGTGCCGCGCAGTCTCTGGCTCGCCGAGGAGATCGGGCGGTCGCCCAGCGGGAAACCGGATTATCCCTGGGCGCAGCGGTACGCCGCCGAGCACGAGCCCATCACCATCCAACCGGCGTGAGCAGCCTGTCGGCGGAGCTGAAGAGTCACCTGGAAAGCGACCAAACGCGTGAACCCGCCCGGCCGCAGGCCCCGCTATCGCGGTGGCAGGACGCCCTCTCCGCATTGGTGAGGCCGAGGACGGTCGGCGTCCTGCCGACGTCGATCGCGGACGCGGGTTCACCAACCGGCACGTAAGGAGTTTCATGCGGACGTCTCTGTGCGACCGGCTCGGGATCGACCTGCCGATCGTCGGGTTCACCCCGTCCGAGCACGTCGCGGCGGCGATCAGCCGGGCGGGTGGTCTCGGCGTGCTGGGCTGCGTGCGGTTCAACGATGCCGCCGAGCTCGACGCCGTCCTGTCCTGGATGGACGAGAACACCGGCGGGAAGCCCTACGGCGTCGACATCGTGATGCCCGCCAAGATCCCGGCCGAAGGGACGTCGATCGATCTCGCGAAACACATCCCGCAGGGGCATCGCGACTTCGTGGAGCGGACGCTGCGCGATCTCGCGGTGCCGCCGCTGCCGGACGACACCGACGAACGCGCGGGAGTGCTGGGCTGGCTGCATTCGGTCGCCCGGTCCCATGTCGAGGTCGCGCTGAAACACCCCATCCGGTTGATCGCCAACGCGCTGGGATCACCGCCGGTGGACGTCATCGAGCAGTGTCACGCGAAGGGCGTGCCGGTCGCGGCCTTGGCGGGCAAGGCCGAACACGCCGTGCGGCACGTCGACAACGGCGTCGACATCGTTGTGGCGCAAGGCTACGAGGCGGGCGGGCACACCGGCGAGATCGCGTCGATGGTCCTGCTGCCCGAAGTGGTGGACGCCGTCGGTGACCGCGTGCCGGTGCTCGCCGCCGGCGGGATCGGCTCGGGCAGGCAGGTCGCGGCGGCGCTCGCGCTCGGCGCGTCCGGGGTGTGGATGGGTTCCTTCTGGCTCGCCACCGAGGAGTACCTCCAGACCATGGGGGAGTCGGAGGCGATGCAGCGCGCGCTGGTCGCGGCGGGTTCGTCCGACACCGTCCGGACGCGGATCTACACCGGCAAACCGGCGCGGCTGCTCAAGACGCGGTGGACCGAGGCGTGGGCCGCGCCCGACGCGCCCGAACCGCTGCCGATGCCGCTGCAGAACCTGTTGGTCTCCCATGCGCACAACCGGATCCATCACGCGGCGGACCCGAGCGTGGTCTCGATGCCGGTGGGGCAGATCGTCGGGCGGATGGACCGGGTGCGCCCAGTCGCCGACGTGATCGCGGAACTCGTGTCAGGGTATGAAGAGACACTGTCGCGTTTGGACAAGACCCGCTGAGGTTGGCCTTCACCACTACGCAGGTGAGGCTGAGCCACAGCGGCCGAGCCCGTGTCGCGAAAGCCACTTTCGGGACATCAGGCGTCCCGAAAGTGGCTTTCGCGACACAGTGGCAGGCCCAGGAAAACGAGAAGGCCCCCTCCACCACGCCGTTGTGGTGAAGGGGACCTTCAGGGCATGCCGTGCGGTGGGAACTAGAGACCGGCGGCCGCGTTCTTGATCGCGGTCGCGAAGGTGCTCACCTCGGTGTAGACGCCGGGAGCGTGCGCCCGCGCGCACCCCTCGCCCCAGCTGGTGATGCCGACCTGGATCCAGGCGCCGGCGCTGTCGCGACGGAACATCGGGCCGCCCGAGTCACCCTGGCAGGTGTCGACGCCGCCGGAGTTGATGTTGCCCGCGCAGATCTCGGCGCTGTCGATCAGGTCGGCGTAGCTGCCGCCCTGGGCCTTGCAGGTCGAGTCGGAGACGAAGGGCACGTTGGCCTTGAGCAGGTAGCGCTGCTGCGCCCCGCCCTCGGTCGCGGCGCCCCAGCCGGCGACGGTGAACGTGCCGCTGTTGTTGGCCGTGGTGGTGGCGATCGGCAGGGTCGGGATGCCGCTGACCGGGCTGGCGAGCTTGATCAGGGCCCAGTCACCGCCGGTGGAGGTGGGATAGGTCGGCGACCGGTACACGTAGGTCGACTTGACCTTCTTGGCCGCCGTGCTCTGCAGGTCCACGACGCCGAGGGTGGCGGTGATCCCCGTGTTGGCCCCGGTCCGCGACACGCAGTGCGCGGCCGTCAGCACGATCTGCGGGGTGTAGAGCGCACCACCGCAGCCCATGGAAAGCCTTACCATCCAAGGAAATTCGCCCTGTGCGGCGCGCGTGCCACCGACCACGTCGGTCGACGGCGGCTCGGCGGCCGCGGCTTGCGGAGCCGTGGCGAGACCCGCCAGGGTTCCGGCCGCCGCGACGGCGATCAGGGTCTTTTTGAGCAGGCTGAACCGACGCTTGATGTCCAAGGGTTCATTCCTTCCGGCTGTCCACAGTGGAGGCAGGGAGACTGACTGCGGCCAACTGACTACAGCAGGTGGGCATACGCCGGGACAACCAACTTTCTTCGGATCTTTCGCCGATGGTGGTGATTAACGGACGTCCGGCCCCGGTCGCCGACGAATGGCGTAGACCGGAGCGCCCAACGCCGTTACTCCTGGACGGGCGGGCGCCGGAACCGCCGGAAGGCTGAACGGCCGCCGAAGGTGCCCTTTTCGGCCACGAGTGTGAGCGTGGCATGAACACTTCGTTCGGGTCAGTACAGGCATGGGGGAACGGGCCTAGGATCTGGATCGTGAAAGCGCGTTCGCCAAGACTACATCCACCCGCCGACGGGCCAGTCCGGGACGGAATTCCCGAGCACGGCCGCATTCCCCGCTATTACGCGGTCAAAGTCGATCTGCTCGAGGTGATCTCCGAATTAGGGCAAGGAGCGGTACTTCCCACCGAAAGGGAACTGTCCGAACGATTCGAGGTTTCCCGCGCGACGGTGCGCCAGGCCGTCGGTGAACTCGTGCTCGAAGGGCGGCTGAGCAGGCGGCAGGGGAGCGGCACGTACGTCGCGGGCCCCAAGCTCGTCCAGCCGCTCGCTTTGGTGAGTTACACCGAAGGACTCAGGAGGCAGGGCATTCAGCCGGGCCGGAATCTGATCTCTTTGGAACGCCGGGAAGCGGGTCCGTCGCTGGCTTCGGAACTGGAAATCGATCCCGAAGACGACGTCATCCACATCGAACGGGTGCTGCTCGCCGACGACGAGCGGGTCGGGCTGGAATCGACCTATCTCACCGCCGCGCGATTTCCGACGCTGATGGATGTGTTCGATCCCACACAGTCGCTCTACGCCTGTTTGCGGGAACGGCTCGGGGTCGTCTTCGACGGTGCCGAGGAGCGGGTCGAGACCGTGCTCGCCACGCCACGGGAGGCGTTGCTGATCGGGACGAACCCGGCGCTGCCGATGCTGCTGATGCACCGGACGTCGTGGGGGCCCGACGGTGTCCCGTTCGAGCGCGTCCGCTCGCTGTTCCGCGGCGACCGGCTCTCCTTCGAGACCCGACTGGGCCGAGTGGAGTAGCCGCCGCCCGCATTCGGTCCTCTGAACGCGGTATTTGTACTTTCAACGACCGCATCGAGAGGACGAAACGCGGCGTAATGTAACGCGAAGATAACAGGTCTGGTCCACATTTCGGTGGCACTTCACCTGCGGTTGGGGCGGGGGTCACGGAGCGTTGGTGCGCGCAGGCGAGCGTCTGCGGTGTGCGAATCCTCATCATCGGCGGCGGAGTGCTCGGCACTCAGCACGCCTGGCAGGCCGTCGAACGCGGCCACGACGTCGTCCAGATCGAACGGGAACCCGAGGCCAGGGGTGCGTCGGTGCGCAACTTCGGCCTGGTCTGGGTCGGTGGCCGCGCCAGTGGCCCCGAACTGGAGACGGCCGCCCGGGCGCGAGTGCTGTGGGAGCGCATCGGCGAACGCGTCGAAGGGATCGGCTTCCGGCCGAACGGCTCACTCACCGTCGTCCGCACGGACGCCGAACTCGCCGTCGCCGAGGCCGCGGCCGCGAGCACGGAGGACCGCGGCTTCAAGCTGCTCGACGCCGCCGAGGTCCGCGAGCTGAACCCGGCCTTGCGCGGCGACTACCTCGGCGCGCTCTGGTGCGACCGCGACGCCGCCGTCGAGCCGCGCGTCGCCCAGCCCGCCCTGCGCGCCGAACTGGCGAAATCCGGCCGCTACACCTGGGTGCCCGGCCGCGAGATCCGCGACCTGACCGAGCGCGGCGTCGTCGACGACACGGGTGAGACCCACGAGGGCGACGTCGTGGTGCTGTGCACCGGCGCCTGGACCGGTGGGCTGGTCAAGGAGCTCGCCGGGGCGACCCCGGTCCGCCGCGTGCGGCTGCAGATGGCCCAGACCGAGCCGCTCGGGGAAATCCTCACCACCACCGTCGCCGACGCGGACAGCTTCCGCTACTACCCGGCGTACCGCGGCGACGCGCTCGACGGCCTCAACGCCGGGCAGCCGCAGGGTGACATCGCCGCGGCCCACAAGATGCAGCTGCTCATGGTCCAGCGTCTCGACGGCTCGCTGACCATCGGCGACACCCACGAATACGACGAGCCGTTCTCGTTCGACACCACCGAAGACCCGTACGACCATCTGGCCGAGGTCGCCGGCGCGCTGCTCGGGCGGCCGCTCCCGCGCATCGCCCGCCGCTGGGCCGGGGTCTACGCCCAGACCACCGACCCCACCCGGATCGTGCACCGCGCCCGCGTCGCGGACAACGCGTGGCTCGTCACCGGACCGGGTGGCCGGGGGATGACCTGTTCCCCCGCCATCGCCGAAGACACCGCAGAGGAGCTCTCCTGGTGAACACCGAACTCGTCGTCCTGGACATGGCAGGCACCACCGTCGCCGACGACGGCCTGGTGATCCGCGCCTTCACCGCCGCGATCGCCGCCGCCGGAGTGTCCGAAGAGGACAGCCGTTTCCCCGGAATGCTCGACTACGTCGTCGAAACGATGGGGCAGTCCAAGATCGTCGTCTTCCGCGCCCTGCTCGACGGAGACGAGGAACGCGCCCAGCGCGCGAACACCGCCTTCCAGGACGCCTACGAGAAACTCGTCGCCGACGGCCACTGCGAGCCGATCCCCGGTGCCGAGCAGACGATCCAGGAACTGCGCGCCCAAGGCATGAAGGTCGCGCTCACCACCGGCTTCGCCCCCGCAACGCAGAACGCGATCCTGGACGCGCTGGGCTGGCACGGCCTCGCCGACGCCGTGCTGGCGCCGGGCGAGGGAGTGCGCGGCCGCCCGTACCCCGACCTCGTCCTCGCCGCCGCCCTGCGGCTCGAAATCACCGACGTCCGCGGGATCGCCGTCGCCGGTGACACCGCTTCGGACGTCCAGACCGGGCTGCGGTCCGGCGCCTCGATCGTCGCCGGCGTGCTCACCGGATCGGCGAAGAGGCCGGAGTTCGAAGCCGCCGGCGCCACCCACGTCCTCGAATCCGTCCGCGACCTCCCCGCCCTGCTGTCCCCCAAGGAGCTTTGACGACATGAAGAAACTCGCGGCCACCGCCCTCGCCGGGCTGCTCGCCCTGACCCTGGCCGCCTGCGGCGGAACCGCAGGCGGAGCGGCGGGCGACCAGACCGTCACGCTGTACACAGTGGACGGTCTCGAAGACTGGTACGCCCAGCGCTTCGAGGAGTTCAAGGCCAAGACCGGGATCACCGTCCAGGCCGTCACCGCCGGATCGGGTGAGGTCGCCTCCCGGGTGGAGAAGGAGAAGGCCAACACCCAGGCCGACATCCTGGTCACGCTCCCGCCGTTCATCCAGCGGGCCGCGTCGCAGGGCCTGCTCGCCGCCACGGCGCCCGCCGGGATCGACCAGGTCGCCGCCGGCCAGAAGGACGGCCAGGGCCGCTACTTCGCGATCATGAACAACTACCTCAGCTTCATCCGCAACCCGCAGGTCTCGCCCAAGACCTGGGACGACCTCCTGTCCCCGTCGCTCAAGGGCAAGCTCCAGTACTCGACCCCCGGTGAGGCGGGCGACGGCACCGCGGTCCTGCTGCAGCTCCAGCACGTCCTCGGCGAACAGGGCGCACTCGACTACCTCGCGAAGCTCGAAGCCAACAACGTCGGCCCGTCGTCCTCCACCGGCAAGCTGCAGCCGAAGGTGGCCAAGGCCGAGATCCTGGTGGCCAACGGCGATGTCCAGATGAACCTGGCCGCGATCGAGAAGAGCGGCGGTTTCGAGGTCTTCTTCCCGGCCGACGCGCAGGGCAAACGCTCCACCTTCGCGCTCCCGTACTACGCGGGCCTGGTGAACAACGCGCCGCACGCCGAGAACGCCAAGAAGTTCCTGGACTTCCTGCTCTCGCCCGAGGTGCAGGGCAAGGTCGTCGACGCCTTCGGCGCCCCGTCGCGGACCGACGTCACGCCGTCCGGCCCGCGGGCGGACAAGGTGAAGGCCGCCCTCGACGGCGTCGAGATCTGGCAGCCCGACTGGAACGCCGTCCTCGCGAAGCTCGACGCCGACCTCGCCGCGTACAAGAAGGCCGTGGGCCGATGACCCCGGCGGTCGAATTCCGCGGGGTCTCCGTCCGCTTCGGCCAGACGACCGCCCTCTCGCCACTGGATCTCACCGTGGCGAGGGGGGAGACGCTGGCGATGCTCGGACCGTCCGGCTCCGGCAAGTCGACGGCCTTGAAGGCGCTCGCGGGTTTCGTCGTGCCGAGCACCGGCCGGGTCCTGCTCGACGGCGAGGACGTCACCGAGCTCCCGCCGCACCGCCGCGGCCTCGGCGTCGTCGTGCAGAGCTACGCGCTGTTCCCGCACATGCGCGTCGAGGCGAACGTCGCTTTCGGCCTCAAAGCACGAAAAACGCCTCGGGTCGAGACGGCGAGCCGGGTCACCGAAGCGCTGGAGCTGGTCGGGATGGGCGAGTACGCCCGTCGTTACCCGCGTGAGCTTTCGGGCGGGCAGCAACAGCGTGTCGCGCTCGCGCGGGCACTGGCGATCCGGCCACGGGTGCTGCTGCTCGACGAACCACTGTCCGCTTTGGACGCCGCCCTGCGCGAGGACATGGTCGCGGAACTCCTGCGGCTGCGGGCCGAACTTCCCGACACCACGCTGATCTACGTCACCCACGACCAGGGCGAGGCACTGGCGCTGGCCGATCGGATCGCCGTCATGCGCGACTCGAAGCTGGTCGAACTCGGCCCGAGCCGCGAGCTGTACCAGCGACCCTCCACGGAGTTCACCGCGAGCTTCCTCGGCGCGTCCAACCTCATCCCGGTCGAACTGATCCAGGCCGACGGGACCAGGGTCCGGCTCGGTGACCGCGAGCTGGCGGCCGATCCGTCCGGGACCTTCCGGACGGGGCAGCCCGTCGCGCTCGGCGTCCGGCCGCACCGGGTCGGGATCACCGAGGCGGACGCCCCCGGCGCGCTGCCCGCGGTCCTGCGTGGGGTCCAGTGGCGGGGCACGGGCTTCCGGCTCGACCTCGAACTCGCGCACAACGGGGACGAGGTCCGGGCCGAAGTGCCGGACATCGAAGAGCTTCCGAGGGTGGGGGAACGGGTCGGAGTGTCCATTCCGGACGGTTGCCCGCTGGTGGGCGTCGGATGACCGGCCTCGCGCTCGCCACCACGGCGACGGCATCGGCGCGGCGGCGGGAGAAACAGCCAGGACGTGGTTGGTTCCTGCTGCCGCCGGTGCTCGTCCTGCTCGGCTTCTTCGGCTACCCGCTCGTGCTGGTCGTCCTGCAGTCCCTGGAATCGAAGACCGGCGAGTTCGGCTTTTCGGTGTGGCTGGAGGTCTTGGGCTCGGCGGAGTTCCGGGACGCCGCCTGGAAGACCGTCGCGCTCGCGCTCGGCGCGACCGCGGGCTGCGTGGTGCTGGGGACGTTCCTCGCGCTGGTGATCGCGTTCGTGCCGTTCCCCGGCGCGCGGACGCTTTCGCGGCTGGTGGACACCGTGCTCGCGTTCCCGTCGTTCCTCATCGCGCTCGCGTTCACCTTCATCTACGGCAGCGCCGGGATCCTGGGCGCGGGCGGGTTCCTGTACTCGCCGTTCGGGATCCTGCTGGCGGAGATCACCTTCTACACGCCGTTCGTGATGCGGCCTGCGCTCGCCGCGTTCGGCCAGGTCTCGTCGGCGCAGATGGAGGTCGCGGCCAGCCTCGGCGCGAAACCCGGCCGCGTGCTGCGTCAGGTGATCCTGCCGGAAGCCTTGCCGTCACTGGCTTCCGGTGCCTGCCTGACCATGTTGCTGGCGATGAACGAGTTCGGCATCGTGCTGTTCCTCGGTGCCAAGGACGTCACGACGCTGCCGATGCTGGTCTACGGCAAGGGAATCGTGACCTTCGACTTCCCGCAGGCGTGTGTCATCGCGGTGGTCAACGTCGTGTTCTCCCTCGCCCTGTACGGAACCTACCGGCGACTGACGAAGGGAGGCCGTCGTGCTGCTGTGGACCAGGCGTAGCCGCGTCCTGCTGTGGGCGGTGTTCGCGGTGCTGTTCACCGCGATCGTGCTGGCACCGCTGCTGATGATCGTGCTGGCGTCGGTCGCCGGGAACTGGACGGGACTGCTGCCGGGCGCGCTCACCGGCTCGCATTTCGCGCAGGCGCTGTCCGGGGAGACGTTCGCGAGTCTTTCGGTGAGCATCCAGACCGGGGTCATCGCGTCGCTGGTGTCGGTGCTGCTGGGGACGTGGGCCGCGCTCGCCGCGCAGTCCGCGCCGTCCAAGCTGCGGAAGGCCGTCGACACCCTGTTCCACCTGCCGATCGCCGTGCCGTCGGTGGTGCTGGGGCTCGCGCTGCTGGTCGCGTTCAGCCGCCCGCCGCTCGCCTTCAACGGCACGCGCTGGATCGTCCTGCTGGGCCACGTGATGATCCTGCTGCCGTTCTCCTACAGCACGGTTTCCGCCGCGATCGCGCGGATGGACCCGCTGCTGGCGCAGGCGGCGGCGAGTCTCGGCGCTTCGCCGGTCCGGGTGCTGCTGCGGGTGCGGCTGCCGGTCCTGCTGCCGTCGATCTCGGCGTCGGCGAGTCTCGCGCTGGCGATGTCGATGGGCGAACTGGGCGCGACGATGATGTTGTACCCACCGGACTGGCGCACGCTGCCCGCGAGCATTTTCGCGCTCACGGACCGGGGACAGGTGTTCCTGGCGTCGGCGAGCACGGTGCTGCTGCTGGCCGTCACCCTCGCCGGGGTGGTGATCCTCGGCCTGGTCCGCGGCCGCGCGGCCCAGCGTTGATGCAACCCTCGGTGAGCTTCATTCCGTCCTGGAACCATGATGAACGCAGCGAAGACGCTGGGCGCGGGGCTCGTGCTCGCCGCGACGGCGGCCTGCGGGGCGGGCGGCCCCGGAGCACCGGCGGACACGAGTACCCCTCCGGTCGTCACCACACCTTCGGATCTGCCCACCTCGCTCCCGGCGAGCCCACCGGGAGCGAAACCACCGATGTCACGGCCGACCGTCGGCCCGCCGCCCTCGGACAAGATGCTGCCGCCGTCCCAGGTCCAAACCCAGCTGCCCGCACAGGTCAGCGCCGAGAACGGCGGCCTGAACGTGCACCTCGAACTGAGCGGCTGCGACGAGGCGAGGGCGAACCTCGCCGAAGAGAACGCGCAGCGGGTCGTGGTCACCGTGACCATCGACCACGGGAAGCCGGGACAGATGTGCCCGCAGGTGATCCGCTACGCCGTCCTGCCGGTGAAACTCGCCGAGCCACTCGGCACCCGGACCGTCGTTTTGTGAACGGTCCGGGATGCAACCCCGCGGCGGCTTCGTTCCGTCCCAGTCACATGAGGTACTTAACGAATGTCATCGGCCTTGGCCTGATCGTCGTTGCGGTATCCGCTTGCGGGGCGCAGAACCAGGCAGCGGAGCCCGCGGCCGGACCCGGGAGCGGCACCCTGAGTACCGTGCCGCCGCCGTCCTCCTCGCCTGTGCCCGCGCCGAGCAGCAAGCCGGGGAGTCAGCCGGGTGTGCCGGGCGCGCCTCGCCAGGAGGTTCCGGAAGGCAGCACCAAGCTGCCGGACAAGCAGCTCGACGCGTCGGCACTGCCCGCGGACTATCCGCGTGAGGTGTACACCAGCAACGGCGGGACGGTCCTGAACGTCCGCGGCCAGGAAGGCGGCTGCGGGCACGCGACGGCGGAGGCCGCGCAGCAGGACGGGACCAGGGTCACCGTCAACCTGACCGAACTGAAGGGCCAGACCGGCCAGATGTGCACGATGGACATCCGGCATCCGGTGATCTCGGTGACGCTGTCGGCGCCGCTGGGCGAGCGGACCGTGGTCCTGAAGCAGATGCGATAACGCTCGCGGGCGCTATGCCCGCGAATTCCGTGAAGGCCTCCTTGCCTACCCTGAAGGTAGTGAAGGAGGCCTTCACGGACGTCTCAGCGGAAGCTGATCTGCAGCACCGGTTCCGAGGTGGCCTCGAAGAAGTCGTTGCCCTTGTCGTCGATGACGATGAACGCGGGGAAGTCCTCGACCTCGATCTTCCAGACCGCTTCCATCCCCAGCTCGGCGTACTCGAGGACGTCGACCTTCTTGATGCAGTCCTGCGCGAGCCGCGCGGCCGGGCCGCCGATCGAGCCGAGGTAGAACCCGCCGTGCTCGTTGCACGCGGCGGTCACCTTCTTGGACCGGTTCCCCTTCGCCAGCATCACCAGCGAACCGCCCGCGGCCTGGAACTGCTCGACGTAGGAGTCCATACGGCCCGCGGTCGTCGGCCCGAAGGAGCCCGACGCGTAACCCTCGGGCGTCTTCGCCGGGCCCGCGTAGTACACGGGGTGGTCGCGAAGGTACTGAGGCATCTCTTCGCCCGCGTCGAGCCGCTCGGCGATCTTCGCGTGCGCGATGTCGCGGGCGACGACGAGCGGACCGGTCAGCGACAGGCGGGTCTTCACCGGCAGCTGCGAGAGCTGCGCGCGGATCTCGGCCATCGGCCGGTTGAGGTCGACGGTCACCACCTCGTCGGACAGGTCGTCCTCGGTGACGTCCGGCAGGAACCGCGCCGGATCGCGTTCCAGCTGCTCCAGGAAGACGCCGTCGGCGGTGATCTTCGCCTTCGCCTGGCGGTCGGCCGAACACGAGACAGCGACACCGACCGGGCAGGACGCGCCGTGGCGCGGCAGGCGGATCACCCGGACGTCGTGGCAGAAGTACTTGCCGCCGAACTGCGCGCCGATGCCGAACTGGCGCGTCATCTCCAGCACCTGCTGTTCGAGGTCCACGTCGCGGAAACCGTGGCCCAGCTCGGAACCCTCGGTGGGCAGGTCGTCGAGGTAACGGGCGGAAGCGAGCTTCGCGACCTTCAGGTTGAACTCCGCCGACGTGCCGCCGACGACGATCGCGAGGTGGTACGGCGGGCAGGCCGCGGTGCCGAGGCTGCGCAGCTTCTCGTCGAGGAACTTCGCGAGCCGCTTCGGGTTCAGCACGGCTTTCGTTTCCTGATAGAGGAACGTCTTGTTCGCGCTGCCGCCACCCTTGGCCATGAACAGGAATTCGTAGCTCGGGTCGCCGGCTCCATCTTTGTGATAGAGCTCGATCTGCGCGGGCAAGTTGGTGCCCGTATTGCGCTCGTCCCAGAAATTCACCGGCGCCATCTGCGAATAGCGCAGATTCAACTCCTGATAGGCGTCGAAAATACCGCGGGACAGCGCGCGCTCGTCGTCGGCGCCGGTGAGCACGCCCTCGCCGCGTTTGCCGATCACGATCGCGGTGCCGGTGTCCTGGCACATCGGGAGGACGCCGCCGGCGGAGATCGCCGCGTTGCGCAGCAGGTCCATCGCGACGAACCGGTCGTTGCCGCTGGCCTCGGGGTCGTCGACGATCGCGCGCAGCTGCGCGAGGTGTGACGTGCGCAACAGGTGCTGGATGTCGGTGATCGCGGTTTTGGCGAGCCTGGTCAGCGCCTCGGGCTCGACCTTGAGGAACTTCCGGCCCGCGGCTTCGACGACCTCGACACCTTCGGTGCCGATCAGTCGGTACTCGGTGCGGGTGTCCTTGGCGAGGGGAAGGACTTCGGTGTACTGGAACGTGGTGGGCGCCACTGCGCGGGCTCCTTTGCCGGCATCGGGAACCCGCCCACGGTACCCAAGCCCAGGGCCCGGCCCGGAGAGGCCACGGCGGAAGTAACCGGGGCCACTGCCGGTGGGTGCCGGCGCGCGTGGGTCGTGAGTGGCGTTTCGGGTTCTAACCCGAAACGCCACTCACGACCCACGGGACCGAGTGCAATTCCCGCGCTGCAATTTGTCGTCGCGCCGGACAAAGAGTTCGGGAGGCCGGGCCCACCCCGACGGACCCGACCTCCCGGGGAAAGCGATCCGGGTGCGAACACCCGACCGCGAAGACTTATTACCTGCTCGACGGTCTCGTGACGCAGGTCATAAGTCAACGCTGCCGAACGGGTGTTGCTTTTCCGAGCCGAAACGGCTCAATCGCATTACGAAGCGTAGGCGCGCAGGCGGTCCGCCCGCTCACCCTGACGCAGCTTCGACATGACCTCTCGCTCGATCTGCCGAACGCGCTCACGGGACAGCCCGAAGTGCTTGCCGATCTGGTCGAGCGTGCGCGGCTGGCCGTCGTCGAGGCCGTAGCGCAGGCGGATCACCTGGGACTCGCGGTCGTCCAGCGTCGCGAGCACGCGGCGCAGGTCGTCCTGGAGCAGACCGGAGATCACGGCGCTCTCGGCGTCGGTCGCCTCGGAGTCCTCGATGAAGTCACCGAGCGGGGCGTCCTCCTCGGTGCCGACCGGCATGTCGAGGCTCACCGGGTCACGCGAGTGGTCGAGCAGGTCGGAGATCTTGTGCGCCGGGATACCCGATTCGGCGGCCAGCTCCTCGTGGGTGGCGTCCCGGCCGAGCTGCTGGTGCAGGTCGCGCTTGATGCGGGCCAGCTTGTTCACCTGTTCCACCAGGTGGACCGGCAGCCGGATGGTGCGTCCCTGGTCGGCCATCCCCCTGGTGATGGCCTGGCGGATCCACCAGGTGGCGTACGTCGAGAACTTGAACCCCTTGGAGTAGTCGAACTTCTCCACCGCGCGGATCAGACCCAGGTTCCCCTCCTGGATCAGGTCGAGCAGCGGCATCCCCCGGCCGGTGTAGCGCTTCGCGAGCGAGACCACGAGGCGGAGGTTGGCCTCCAGCAGGTGGTTCTTCGCGATGTGGCCGTCACGCACCAAGGCGGACATCTCCGAACGCCGCTTCGGCGTGAGACCCTCGGCCGTGTCGAGCATGTGCTGGGCGAACACGCCCGCTTCGATGCGCTTGGCCAGCTCGACCTCGTCGGCGGCGGACAGCAGCGCCGTCTTGCCGATTCCGTTGAGGTACACGCGAACGAGGTCCGCGGCCGGGCTCTGGGCGTCGAGGTCGGCGTCGGTGAGCGCCCCCGTGCTCACCGGCTCCTGGGTGGATTGCGCCGGGATACGGCGCTCGCGAATCCCGCGCGCTTCGCGTTCGAGAGTCTGGACTGACATTCTGCCTCCCCGGTCACGGGCTGAACGTGCTGCGGTCGTCCGCCGGGTCCGTCTCGGTGTAGCAGGCCCTGTGGAAAACCGGCTACTCCTCCTCGGCCCAGCTTGGCTGGACACTTGGCTCAACGCCGGGAGGTCCGAAAACGTTCCCGGCCGCTACAGAGGAGACGGGCGGCTGACCTGGGGCGTTGCTCCACCAACCCTGAGCTTTTCCTGAGAATGCCCGTGCCGGGGAGAGAGAAACGTGGTCTAGACCTCTATGAGGAGGGTGAACGGACCGTCGTTCACGCTCCGGACCGCCATCATGGCCCCGAACCGGCCGGTTTCGACCCGCGCGCCGCGTTCGCGCAACGCGTCGACGACGGCCGTCACGAGGGGTTCGGCGACCTCCGGCCGGGCGGCCGCCGTCCAGGACGGACGGCGGCCTTTGCGGGTGTCGCCGTAAAGAGTGAACTGGCTTACGACGAGCAGGGGAGCGCCGGTGGTGGCGCAGGACTCCTCGTCGCGAAGTATGCGAGCTTCGTGCAGTTTGCGTGCCATCGTCGGCACCTTGGACCCGTCGTCGTCGGCGTGGATTCCGAGCAGCACCAGCAAACCCGGCTCGTCGATGGCACCGGTCACCTCGTCGCCGACGGTCACGCTCGCTTCCGTGACCCTCGCCACCACCGCCCGCATCAGACGGCGGGGAGGAGCATGCCGTGCCGGACCAGCTCCCGGACGACGGGCAGCGCGGCTTCGGCCAGTTCCTCCGGTTCGAGGCCCTGAGCGGCCGCCAGGAGCACGATCAGGTCCTCCAGGGGAAGCGCGCCCTGGCAGCCCGCGAGCAGCCGCGTCGCGAGTTCGTCCACTTCATGCGACCACCCGGGACCGTCCGTGCGGTGCAGCCGCTGGACGGTGGTGGACCAGCCCTCCTCGCCCGGCTCGGCGACGCTTTCCAAGAGCACGGTTTCCGGCACCCGGAAACGGACATCGAGGAGCGAATCACCGTTGGCGCGAAGCCATTCCACCCGGTCCAGCCAGTTCGAGGCCTCGGCGCCCAGCGGGTCGTCGTAGGCCTGGCGCAGGTCTTCGCACACGATCGTCGGGGTCGCGCCGTCCGCCCGCCGGAGCGTGACGAAGCCGAACCCGATGCCCTGGACGTCGTTTTCGTCGAACCAGTCGAGCCACGCTCCGGATTTCGCGCGGCCTTCCGGGGACCGGGGGTCGATGCCCGCGTCGCGCAGCCACGTGCCGACATACAGCCCCGGATCCGCGATGTCCCGCTGGACGAACCACGCGTCGGTCTCGGCGGGCAGCCAGCGGGTCACCCGATCGCCCCAGTCCTCGCCCTTCACGTGCAGCCAGGACGCCAGGAGCTGGCCGGTGCCGCCGTCGTTGAGGAAGCCGGGCAGCTGCCGCACCACGAGCGCGCTGGCGTCGTCACCCGCGAGACCGGAGTCGCGGTAGGTGTAGTCGACCCGCGGCGGGCCGACCACGAACGGCGGGTTGCACACGATCTGGTCGAACCGGCGCCGCGCGACCGGGGCGAACCATTCGCCCCGGACGAGCTCGACGTCCAGTTCGTTGAGCCGGAACGTCGCCGCGGCCAGCGCGAGCGCGCGGGCCGAGACGTCGGTCGCGGTGACCTTCTTCGCGTGCCGGGTGGCGTGCAATGCCTGGACGCCGTTGCCGGTGCCGACGTCGAGCAGGCTGCCGACCTCACGGCGGCTGGTCGCCCGGATCAGGCTGAGCGAGGCGTGCCCGACGCCGAGCACGTGGTCTTCGGGCACGGTCGTGCCCAGGACGTCGGCGTCGAGGTCGGAGACGACCCACCACGAGCCTTCGTCGTCGCCGTGCGGGCGGACGTCGAGACCGGCCCGGTAGCCGTCGGCGGCGGGCACGAGCAGCGTCGCGGCGACCGCGTCATCGAGGGACAGTGGCGCGAAAGCGGCCTCGACGTCCTTCTCCGGTTCGGTCGACCCCAGCAGGAACAGCCGGATCAGCGTGCCGAGTTCACCCGCGTCGCGGGTCGCGCGATAGGCGAGTTCCGGTTCGCCGCGGCCGAGGGCGGCGTGCGCGGAACCGAGGGCGCCGACCACGCCGTCGGCGTCGTACCCCGTCCGGCGGAAGGCGTCCCGCAGCCTCGCGCAGACGTCGTCGGACAGGTCGGGGAGGGCCGCTCGTGTGCTCACGGTGGGTAATACTGCCAGGATTGCGTCGTGAGCCTCGAGAGTGTCCTGGCACCGCTGCAGGCGGCGCTGCCCGGATTGGAAGACCTGTACACCGACCTCCACCGGCATCCGGAGCTGTCGTTCGCCGAAACCCGTACCGCCGCCGAGCTGGCGCGGCGTCTGGAGGCCGACGGCTACGAAGTGCACACCGGCATCGGGCGCACCGGCGTGCTGGGCGTGCTGCGCAACGGCCCCGGCCCGAAGGTGATGCTGCGCGCCGACATCGACGCGCTGCCGGTCGAGGAGAAGACTGGCCTGCCGTACGCGAGTACCGCGCGCGGAGTCGACGCCGAGGGCCGCGAAGTCCCGGTGATGCACGCTTGCGGCCACGACATGCATGCCACCTGGCTCTCCGGCGCCGCCTCGCTGCTCGCGGCCAGCCGCGAGCACTGGTCCGGCACGCTGATGGTCGTCTTCCAGCCGGGGGAGGAAGCGGGAGACGGCGCGGCCGGCATGGTCCGCGACGGGGTCTTCGGGCCCGCCGGCAAACCCGACGTCGTGCTCGGCCAGCACGTCGTACCCGGTCCGGCGGGGTGGGTGCTCACCCGGCCGGGCGTGATCATGGCGGCCACCGACGCGCTCCGCATCACCCTGCACGGCCGCGGCGGGCACGGCTCGCGTCCCGAGACCACGGTGGATCCGGCGGTGCTCGCCGCGTCCGTGGTGCTCAAGCTCCAGACCATCGTGTCGCGGGAGATCTCGGCGACCGAGTCGGCGGTGGTGACCGTCGGGTCGCTGCACGTCGGCACCGCGCACAACATCATCGCCGACCACGCCGTCCTGGAGGTCAACATCCGGTCGTTCGACCAGGCGGTGCGGGAGAAGGTCGTCGCGGCGGTCGAGCGGATCGTCCAGGGCGAGGCGGCCACTGCGGGCGCGCCGAAACCGCCGGAGATCGAGCGGATCGGCGCGTTCCCGGTCACGGAGAACGACGACGCGGCCACGGAGGGGCTCACCGCCGCCTTCCGTGACCACTTCGGCGAGGGCCGGGTGATGCCCGCGCCGCTGGTCACCGGCAGTGAGGATTTCAGCGAGTTCGGCCGCGCGGCCGGCGTCCCCTCGGTGTTCTGGCTGGTCGGCGGCATGGACGAAGGCAAGGTGATCGCCGCGATGACCGCCGGGCGCTTCGAACAGGACATCCCGTCGAACCATTCGCCGCTCTTCGCGCCGATCCCGCACCCGACGCTTTCGGCGGGTGTCGAGACGCTCGTGGTCGCGGCTCTGCACCGGCTCACCCACCCGGGTGTCGGATGAGCCCGGCGAGTGGGAGCATGGAAGCCGGAGGTGGTGCTGTGAACGCGCCCGCCCACGGTCCCGAACCGAGGGAACCCGCTCCGGTGCTGATCACCGAAGCCGCCCCGTCCTACGAAGACCAGCTGGCCAAGCGGAAGCGGAAGTACATCATCATGATGTCGTTCCGCATCCCGTGTCTCATCCTCGCCGGGATCTTCTACGAGACCTGGTGGCTGGCGCTGGCCCTGATCGCGATCTCGATCCCGCTGCCCTGGGTCGCCGTCCTGATCGCCAACGACCGGCCGCCGCGCAAGAGCGAGAAGGTCAACCGGTACCAGGCCGAGCCCACGCGGATCGAAAGCTCCGGTCACCGGGTCATCGACGGCGGCTGACCCGTTTCGCCCTCGTGAGTGGTGAGGACGGTTCTGACCGAGGGGTCTGGAGCGAGGTGTCGCGAAAGCCACTTTCGGGACATCAGACGTCTCGAAAGTGGCTTTCGCGACATGCTCACCAGGACGGTCCTGGGTCCGGCCAAGCCCAGCACCCAGCAGAACCCCGGTACCGAATGGCTCTGGCCTCGTGAGTGGTAAAGACGGTTAGAACCGTCCTCACCACTCACGAGGGGTGGGACTACGGCTGCGGCCCGACCTTCGAAACCGCCTGGGCACCCAGCCGCGTCCCGGCCCGAAGCACCTCCGCGGTGGACTCGCCGCGCAGCCACGCCGCGAGCACCCCGGCGTCGAATGCGTCCCCGGCGCCGGTGGAGTCGACGCATTCCGCGGGCTGCGACGGCACCGAGGTGATGGTGCCGCTCGCGTCGACCCAGCTGGCGCCGTCGAGACCGGCGGTGACCACGACCTCGCCGACGTAGTCCAGCAGTTCCTTCGCCGCCTCGGGATCGCTCGACCCGGTCAGCGCGACCAGCTCGCTGGTGTTCGGCAGCAGCAGGTCGACGCCGCGCACGTCGTCGAGGAAGGCCGCGGGATCGGTGATCAGCGTCGCCGCCTGCGGATCGACCGACGTCGTCAGCCCGGCCTTCTTCGCCGCCGCCAGGGCCGCGAGCGCCGCAGGCCGCGACGACGGGTACAGCAGGACGTACCCCGAGAGGTGCAGGTGGCTCGCCCCGCGCAGCGCCGCCTCGGTGACGTCCTCGGGGCTGAACTTCGCGTTGGCGGCGCGGTCGGCGAGCATGCTCCGCTCACCGGCGCCGTCGACGAGCACGACGACGCAGAACGTCGGTTCCTCGGGGTCCACCGCGAACTCGCATCGGACGCCCGCCGCCTCCAGTTCGCTCTTCACCATGCGGCCGCCGGAGTCGTCGCCGATCCGCGCGACCAGCGTGGTCTCCGTCCCCTCGGCCCGCAGCCACAGCGCGGTGTTCGCGCCCGCGCCGCCGCTGGTGAAGTGGACCTTCGCGCGGATGTCGCCGCCGTGCGGGATGGGGCCTTCGTGCCGCGCGACCACGTCGAGACCGACGTCGCCGACGACGACGATGCCGCTCATGCGGCGGTCCCGGCGAGCGCGACGGCGACCGCTGTGGCCAGTTCCGCGTTGGACAGCACCAGCGCCTCGTTCGCGTCCAGGCTCACGCCTTCGCTGGCGGTGTGGAAGTGCTCCAGCAGCACCGGGGTGACGTCCTTGCCGTGCACGCCGCGCGACTTGAGGAGCTCCAGCCCTTCGGCGAGCAGCCGGTCGTGCAGCTCCTTGTCCATTTCGGACGCTTCCGGGATCGGATTCGCCAGCAGGACACCGGAATCCGCGTGTGCCCGGTGGGCGGCGATGACCGAGGCGGCCTGCGCGGCGTCGTCGACCCGCCACGGCACCTCGAAACCGGACGAGCGGAGGTAGAACGCGGGGAACTCGCCGGTGCGGTAACCCAGCACCGGTACCGAGTTGGTCTCCAGTACTTCGAGCGTCGCGGCGATGTCGAGCACCGACTTCACCCCGGAGCAGACGACCGTGGTCGGCACCTTCGCGAGCACGCCGAGATCCGCTGACACGTCCCAGCTCTGCGCCGCGCCCTGGTGCACGCCGCCCAGCCCGCCGGTGGCGAACATGCCGATCCCGGCCGCGGCGGCCAGCGCCGCGGTGCTCGCGACCGTCGTCGCCCCGGACCGGCCGAGGCCGACGGCCGGGCCGATGTCGCGCAGGGAGAGCTTGTCCAGCTCCGCGCCGGGCGCGCAGACGCGTTCCAGTTGCTCGCCGGTGAGGCCGATCAAAGGGACGCCGTCGAGGACGGCGATGGTCGCGGGGACGGCGCCGCCGTCGCGCACGACCTTCTCCAGCCGCCGGGCGACGTCGAGATTGCGGCCGGGCGGGAGACCGTGGGAGAGGATGGTGCTCTCCAGCGCGACGACGGGGTCACCGGCGGCGAGGGCGGAGGCGACCTCTTCGTGAAGGGACAGTTGCGGAGTCACGAACGAACATCATCGGTGATGTGGATCGGCGTCACGCCATCGGGTCAGTTCGTTCGCGAGGTTCGCGCGTGCCTTGCTCTCCCAGCGTGCCCGCGCGATGTCACTGCGGTACAGCCGCGGCCTGGCCAGCAGGTTCTCCAGTACGGCCACGCGTCCTGCCCGCCAGTCCTCGTCCGAATAGATCGAGTACTCCTCCCGGACACCGCTCGCGTACTCCTCGTAGCGCTCCGGCGGCGCGCCGAGGATGGCGAGGTCGGCGTCGAGCAGCGCCGTGGCGAGCAGGTCGTCGTCCGGGGCGGCGTGGTGGATCGTGCTCAGGACCAGCTCTTGGGCACGCTCGACATCCGTCTCGGGGACGCCGGCGTTGGTGAGTTCGTCGCGCGTCCAGGCAGCGCTCGCCCGTTCGTCCTCGCCGGGACGGGCGTCGTAGACGACGTCGTGCGTCCACGCCGCGACGGCGACGAGGGCGCGTTCGCGGGAGCCCAGGCCGAAGGCGACGGCGAGGTCACCGCTGTCGTGGGCGACCGCCGTGACATGCCGGAGATCGTGGTAGCGGCGATGCGGTTCGGCGTAACGGGTCTGGAGGTCGTCCCATGCGACGGCGGCGAGCTGGTGATCGCCGCCGAGCCGGGTGATCGCGGTGGGCCACTCCATCAGTCGAAGATCCCGCGCGCCTTGGCCACCTCGTGCAGCCAGCCTTCGAGCTGCGGCTCCCACTTGACCCGCTCCAGCGCGGCGTGGTCGACCTTGAACAGGCCGAGGAACTCCTGGCCGCGGCCGCCGAACCCGCCGCTCTTGGACACCCGGACGCGTTTGGTCACCTCCAGCACGACCTGGGTTTCCGACGGCGAGGACAGGAAGGTCACCGCCACCGAGGTGAACACGGGGGCGAACCGCGGCGAAGGGGTGAAGCGGATCTCCTGGAAGAACGGGAGCTGCTGGACGGCGCCGTTGATCCGGCCGCGTTCCAGTACGGCCTCGCGGAAGACGAACCCGATCCGGCTGAAGGCGTCCAGGATCCGTTTCTGGGCGGGCAGCGGCTCGATCGCGGCGGCGTCGACGTCGACCGGGTCGGTCACGGAGTTCGCGATGTCGAGGCAGGTCTGCAGGCCGACGGCCATCCCGTTCAGCGGTTTGCCGAAGACGCTGGAGATCGGCGTCTCCCAGGGCAGGGCGACCTCGAACGGCAGGCGGACCTGCTGTCCCGGCCCGATCCGCTCGTTGCCCGCCAGCTGCTGGGTGCCGAATTCGAGGTCCTCGACGCCGGGGCGGCGTTCGTCCGGGAGGGTGACCCTGGCGAGCAGCTTCACCGAGAGGCCGTTGATCTCTTGATCGACTTCGCCGCCGAGCAGCAGGACCTCGCCGCGCAACGGGCGGCCGGGGGAGATCGTGCGGTCGAGCAGCCGGGCGTCGATCTTCGCCCCGCCCGAGCCGAATGTCGCGAGCACCTTCTGGAACATGGGCGAGATCCTGCCAGGTCGTCGGTGTGCGCAGGAGGATTTGGGGCACAATGGAGGGGTGAGTACACAGACCCTTCCGAAGCCGGATACCCGTCCCGAGGGCACCGACGGCACCGACGACGATTCGCCGAAGATGTTCCACTACGTGCGGAAGAACAAGATCGCCGAAAGCGCGGTCATGGGCACGCACGTGGTGGCGCTGTGCGGCGAGGTCTTCCCGGTGACGAAGTCGGCGAAGCCCGGTTCGCCGGTCTGCCCGGACTGCAAGAAGATCTACGACGGCCTCAAGCCGGGCGACTGAGTGTCCGTCCGGTGTCCGAAACCGGACAAAATCTGAAAATCCTTCACATGGCGGCTGCCCGTCCCGGTCTTCGCTGGTAATCAGTACGCGCCAGCGAAAACCCGCCGGGACGGAGCCTTCATGCGTAGAACCGGGATCGTGCTCGCCATCGCCGCGTTGGTCGCGGTGTTCTCACCCGCCGCCGCCCAAGCCGTCACCGGCTGGACCACCGTCGGCTCGGACAACGCCCGCCCGCTCGACGAGGGCCAGGGCCTGGCCACCATCGAACGGCCGTCCGGGACGATCTACCGCTACACCGGGATCGCGACCGTTCCCGTGAACCTCTCGTCCCAGGGCTGGAACCACGTCGGCGACCCGGGTTCGGCGCAAGGCTGGTACGTTGAGCCGTACCAGCGCGACGACCGGGGAGCCAAGCTCTTCCGCGTCGAGTCGCCCAACGGGACGTGGGCGAACTACACGCACGCGCTGGAGTCGTGGGAGGCGAACAACAACTCGTTCGCCGCCGTGACCCCCGACGCGCGCTGGATGGTGGCGGGCGAGTGGGGCACGATGGACCGGCTCCTCGTGCACCCGATGCCCGGCGTCGCGCACACGAACCCGTCGGCGAACCTGCCGTACGCGTCCGCGATCCGGCTCGACAAGCCGGTGCGGGACATCCAGGGCTGCGACTTCCTCACCGCGACCCGGCTGCTGTGCGCGTCCGACGACCCGGAGGGCTCGCTGTTCGGGACCACGAAGCCGCTGCTGCAGGTCGACCTCTCCGGCGCGCTGTCCGGTTCGGACGTGACCGGGCGGGTCACGTCCCTGGGGCAGCTGCCGCTGAAGAGCACCTGCAGCGGGAACTTCGAGACCGAGGGCATCGACGTCGCCGCCGACGGGACCCTGCGGGTCGTCATGCTTTCGCCGTCGTGGTGCGTGGCCTTCGACAGCAAGACGTGGCGGTTCCGTAAGGCGTGACTCGCGTGATCAGACGCGTAACTCGCGTGATCGGAGGCGTACCTGCTCCAATCACGCGAGTTACGGCTTCAAACACGCGAGTCACGGGTTGCCGCGCCGCCCCCAAGTACGTGAAGGCCCCCTTTCATTGCGTCTAGCGCAGTGAAGGGGGCCTTCACGTACTTGCCGTCGGGGCAGGCGCATTCAGCCGGCGGAATGCCGGAAGGCGCGCCGGGCGCCCACCCGGCCCCGGCGCGCCTTCCTCCTGCCCCCAGGGTCTACGAAGCCGGCTCCGGCGTCAGCGTCTCGGTGGCTGGGGCCGAAGACCGGCGGGCGTCCTTCTTCGCGCGCCGCTTCTCTTTCCGCGTCTCGACCATCGTGTACAGCGTCGGCACCAGGATCAGCGTCAGCAGGGTCGAGCTGACCAGCCCGCCGATGACCACGATCGCCAGCGGCTGCCCGATGAACCCACCCTGCCCGGTCAGCCCGAGCGCCATCGGGACCAGCGCGAAGATGGTCGCCGCCGCGGTCATCAGGATCGGCCGCAGCCGTCGCCTGCCGCCTTCGACGACGGCGTCGGTGACGCTCATTCCCGCGGCCCGGTACTGGTTGACCAGGTCGATCAGCACGATCGCGTTGGTCACCACGATGCCGACGAGCATCAGCATCCCGATCAGCGCGGGCAGGCCCAGCGCGGTCCCGGTCGCCAGCAGCAGACCGATCGCGCCGGTCGCCGCGAACGGGATCGACACCAGCAGGATCAGCGGCTGGATCAGGCTGCGGAACGTCGCCACCATGATCAGGTAGACGATCGCGATCGCGGCCAGCAGCGCGAGGAACAGGTTCCCGAAGGCCTCCTGCTGGTCCTCGCTGACGCCGCCGAGCTTGTACGCCGCGCCGCCGGCGAAGGTCAGACCGTCCAATTTGGACTGGATCGCCTTCGTGGTGGCGGCCAGGTCCGCGCCGGTGTTCTTGGCGGTGACCGTGGTGCTCAGCTCGCCCGAGGTGCGGTGCACCGCGGCCGGGCCGTCCACTGTGGACACGGTCGCGACGGAGTCCAGCCGCACCACGCCGGCCGCGCTCGGGATCGGCAGCGCCTTGACCGCGTCGACCGACACCGGCGCCGTGCCCGCGCGCAGCACGATGTCCGTGCGTCTGCCGTCGACCGGCAGCTGGGTCACCGTGCGGCCGGCGATGGCCTGGTTCGCGATCTGGCCGATCGTGGTCGCCGAAAGCCCGCTCGCGGCGGCCTTGGCGGCGTCGACCTCGACCTGCACGCGCGGCGAGCCCTGCGCGAGGTCACTGGTCACCTCGGTGAGATCCGGAACACCGGACAGCGCCTGGCGGACCTGTTCGGCGGCGGGCTTCAGCGCGGCTTCGTCCGGTGCGGTGACGGTGATCGAGATCTGGTCGGAGTTGAACCCGCCCGCTTCCGCGCCGATCTTGACCTCGCCGAGTTCCGGCTTGTCGAGCTTGCCCCGCAACCGCTCCGACAGCGCGTCGAGGTCGGTGTCCTTGGCGACGGTGACCTGGATGCTGGTGGCCGTCCCGCCGCCGCCGAAGAAGTTGCCCCCGCCGATGCTCACCTGGTAGGTCTCGACGGCGGGTTCGGCAGCGAGCGCCTGCTCCACCGCGCCGGCGGCCTTCTCCTTGGCCTCGGGACTGGTGCCGGGCGGCAGCTTCTGCGAAAGGCTCAGCGTCGTCGAGCCGGACTGGTCGAGGAAGTTCGTGTTCAGCTGCGAGGCCAGTCCGACCGTGCCGCCGAAGATGATCAGCGCCAGCAGCACCACGGTGACGCGACGCCGCGTGGCGAACCGGATCACCGGGACGTACCCGCGCTGCAGCAGCCCGCGGCGTTCCTTGTCTTCGGCGGCTTGGCGCGTGAGCTCGGCCTCGCGCTCGTCCGCCGGGGTCTTGGGCGGCTTGAGGAACCAGTACGCGAGCACCGGCACGATCGTCAGCGACACCAGGAGCGACGCCAGCAGCGCCACGGTGACGGTGATCGCGAACGGCGAGAACAGCTCGCCGACGAACCCGCCCACGAAGGCGATCGGCAAGAACACCGCGACCGTGGTGAGGGTGGACGACGTCACGGCGCCCGCGACCTCACGCACGCCGTCGAGGACCGCGCGCTCCTTTTCCTCGCCGTACGCCAGATGTCGTTTGATGTTCTCCAGCACCACGATCGAGTCGTCGACCACCCGTCCGATGGCGATGGTGAGCGCGCCGAGGGTGAGCAGGTTCAGCGAGAGATCGCCGGTCCACAACGCCAGCAGTGCCACGACCACCGAAAGCGGGATCGACACCGCCGTCACCAGGGTGGAGCGCACCGACAACAGGAACAGCAGGATCACCACGACCGCGAACGCCAGCCCCAGCAGGCCTTCGGTGGTCAGGCCGCTGATCGCGTCCTTGACCGGGGTGCCCTGGTCGAACACGACGCTCATCTCGGCGCCGATCTTCTTCGACAGCTCGGGCAGCTTGTCCCGCACCGCCTCCGAGATCGCGACCGCGTTCCCGTTCTCCACCATGGTGATCGAGAGCCCGAGGCTCGGCTTGCCGTTGGTACGCGTGATCGACGTCGGCGGCGCGAATCCGGCCTGGACGTCCGCGACGTCACCCAGCTTCACGGGCTTGCCCGCCTGCGCGCCGGGACGGGAAGGCTGCGACGGCGTGAGGTAGAGGTTCTTGATCGTGTCCACTGTGGTCGGTCCGCCGCCGACCTGGACGGTGAGCGTCTTGCCGCCTTCGGTCAGCGTCCCGGCCGGGACGGCGGCACCGGCGGTCTGCAGGGTGGTGGCGATCGACGACGGGTCGACCCCCGCGGCCGCCAGCTTCGCGTAGTCCAGCGCGATGGTCACCCGCGGCTGCCGCGCGCCGGTCACCTCGACCTCGCGGACACCGTCGATCTTCCGCAGTTCCGGCGCGACCTCCCCGGTCAGCGCGGGCGCGAGGGCCTGCGGGTCACCGGTGGTCCCGGCGGCGAGCAGCACGACCGGGAGATCGTCGGTGGAGCCCGCCGAAACCGTCGACTCGCTGTTCTGCGGCAGCCGTGTCTTCAGCCCGTCGACGACGCGCTGGATCTGCCCGACCGCCGCGTCGATGTCCGTGCCGAACTCGAACTGCGCGGTGATCCGCGACAGCCCCTCCGACGACGTCGAGCTCAGCTCTTCGAGCCCCTTCAGCCCCTGCAGCCCGCCTTCGAGCGGCTCGGTGACCTGCCGGTCGACCGCGTCCGGCGACGCGCCCGCGTACGGCGTGATGATCTGCGCCTGCGGGAACTGCAGTGACGGGAACAGCTGCTGCTTCAGCTGTGGCAGGGCGAAGGCGCCGAAGCCGATCACCACCAGGGCGAGCAGCCCGATGAGACTTCGGTTGCGCAGGCTCAATCTGGCCAGCGTGGACATGACGGTATCCCCCAGGAATGGCTCGGGACGGGCGGTTATCGCGAGCTTTTCACGGGAGGGGGTGGGGTGGATTCACACCACGGGTGGAATCCGAGTACGACTTCGGGATGAGGTCCCGCTCAACTTCGCCGGTCTGTCACCGAATCGGCTTCGCTCTGCGTTTCCTCGTTCACCGATTGTTCCGGCACGTGTTCGGGGTCACCATCGGGGGAATCGCCGTTCTGGCGGGGGCGGCGGAGCGGGACCGTCGTCCGTTCCCACAGTTTGCGACCCTCTTCGGCGCGGATCCGTTCGTTCGCGCGTTCCATTTCCAGCCGCCGCCATTTCCGGCGCTGCCGTTTCGTCGCCTTGGCGGGCCACAGTTCCTGGATCGCGCTGTTGAAGTACGCGCCGCCGACCACCGCGAGCCCGATGAAGAACATCAGCAACAGGAACGCGATCGGCGCGGCGAGCGCGCCGTAGGTGTAGCCGGTCTTGGTGATCCAGTTCAGGTAGATCCGCAGCCCGATACTGGAGAGCAGGAACACGACCATGGCGAGCACCGCGCCCGGCAGTCCTCGGTGCCATGGCAGCCTGCGCGGCAGGGCGAGCTTGTACAGCGTCGTCAGCGCGAGCACGATCATCACGGCCAGCACGGGGTAGTACAGCGTGCCGACCCAGTACGACACCGTGTCGCGCCAGTCGGTGGGGAAGAACTGGGGGAGCAGGTCCGGCCCGATCGCCAGCAGCGGCAGCCCGACCACCAGGATGACCAGCCCGGCCAGGTACAGCAGCAGCGCGAAGATCCGCTGCCACACGTCGTTGCGGACGCCGTACTGGTCGTGCGCCACCGTGATGGCGTCGACGAACGACGACATCGCCGACGAACCCGCCCACAGGGAGATCAGGAAGCCGACCGAGACGATCTCGCCCTTGCCGACGAACAGGATGCTGTTGACCGTCGGCTCGATGATGTCGTGGACGGCGTTGTCGCTGAAGATCGTCTTGCTGAAGGTGATGATCCGGTCGTGGACCGCGGTCACGACCTCCTGGCCGAACCAGTCGCCGACGAAGCCGAGACAGCCGAGAAGCCCCAGCAGCAGTGGCGGCAGCGAAAGCGTCTGCCAGAACGCGGCTTCGGCGGCCTCGGAGAAGATGTTGCCGTCCCACGCCTTGCTGAGCGTGCGGCTGAGCAGGCGCAACGGACCCCTGCGGCCCTTCGCGACCTCGGCGGCCGTATCCGGACGGCCGTTCTCCTCGCTCATGCAGCTCCTCCGCCGGCGCCGAGCGCCCTTGACGGTGTCCAGCATGGTCCATGCCGCGCCATTCGGCTCGCCACCCCTGGGTTTTCGGGTGAGTAACCCGACAACGGGGGTGGCGCTTCCGGCGTTCCACGGGCCCGCGAGGTAGGCTTCCCGGAGTGCCCTCACCTCAGGCGCCGGCGTCGCTGCCGGATACCCAAGTGGGGGTTTTCGCTTGTGTCAGGGTGGATGACCAGGCGTTTCGGGTGAGGGAGGAGGGGAACCTGCATGTCGGAAACCGTTGAACGCGATCGAGGCGAGCTGGGCGCGCCTCCCGCGGCGAAGGACAGCACGGCCCGCCCGCTGCGTGCCTGGCAGCGGCGAGCGCTGACGAAGTACCTCACGAAGAAACCGCAGGACTTCCTGGCCGTCGCGACGCCGGGCGCGGGCAAGACGGTGTTCGGTCTCCGGATCGCCGCCGAGCTGCTGAGCGACCGGACCGTCGAGCGGATCACCATCGTCGCGCCGACCGAGCACCTGAAGCACCAGTGGGCCGCCTCGGCCGCGGCCGCCGGTATCGCGATCGACTCGAACTTCCGCAACGGCACCGGCGTCACCTCGCGTGACTACCAAGGGGTCGCGGTGACCTACGCGCAGGTCGCCGCGCATCCGACGCTGCACCGCGTGCGCACCGAGAACCGCAAGACCCTGGTCATCCTCGACGAGATCCACCACGGCGGTGACGCGAAGTCCTGGGGCGACGCGATCCGCGAGGCGTTCACGCCCGCCGTCCGCCGCCTGGCGCTCACCGGGACGCCGTTCCGCAGCGACGACTCGCCGATCCCGTTCGTCACCTATGAGGCCGACGGCTCGGGTTTCCAGCGCAGCAAGGCCGACCACGCCTACGGTTACGCCGACGCGCTCGCCGACGGCGTGGTCCGGCCGGTCGTCTTCCTCGCCTACTCCGGTGAGGCCTCCTGGCGCACGAGCGCGGGGGAGGAGTTCACCGCGCGGCTCGGCGAGCCGCTGACGGCCGAGCAGAACGCGCGCGCCTGGCGCACGGCGCTCGACCCGGCGGGCGAATGGATCCCGTCGGTGCTGCAGGCCGCGGACACGCGTCTCGCGCAGCTTCGCGCCAACGGCATCCCGGACGCGGGCGGCCTGGTGATCGCCACCGACCAGGATTCGGCGCGCGCCTACGCCAAGATCCTGGAGCGCATCTCCGGCCAGACCCCGACGGTCGTCCTCTCCGACGATCCCAAGGCGTCCGGGCGGATCAAGGAGTTCTCCGATTCGACCGACCGCTGGCTCGTCGCGGTCCGGATGGTGTCCGAAGGCGTCGACGTCCCGCGACTGGCGGTCGGCGTCTACGCCACGAGCGCGTCGACCCCGCTGTTCTTCGCGCAGGCCATCGGCCGGTACGTGCGTTCGCGCAAACCCGGCGAGACCGCTTCGGTCTTCCTGCCGAGCGTGCCGGTGCTGCTGGAGCTCGCCAGCGAGCTGGAGGCACAGCGCGACCACGTCCTCGGCAAGCCGCACCGCGAGAAGGAGGGCTGGGACGACGAGCTCCTGGCCCAGGCCAACCGCACCGAGGACGAGCCGGGCGAAGAGGAGAAGGCGTTCACCTCGCTGGGTGCCTCCGCCGAACTCGACCAGGTCATCTACGACGGCAACTCCTTCGGCACCGCGGTGTTCTCCGGTTCCGACGAGGAGCAGGAGTACCTCGGCCTGCCGGGGCTACTCGAACCGGATCAGGTCCGCGCCCTGCTGCGAAAGCGGCAGGAAGAGCAGCTCTCCGACGAGAAGCGGCGCAAGCCCAAGGCCGAGGAGGCGGCGCCGGTCGCGCGGCCGCAGTCGGTCAGCGAGCGGCTCGGCAGCCTGCGTAAGGAGCTGAACGCCCTGGTGGGCGTGCACCACCACCGGACGAAGAAGCCGCACGGCGCGATCCACAACGAATTGCGCCGGGTCTGCGGCGGCCCGCCGACCGCGATGGCTTCGGTGGAGCAGCTCGAAGAGCGGATCGTCACCCTGCGTTCCTGGTGACCGCCCTGTTCCAAGCGCGTGAAGGCCCCCTTCCCTCGGCTCAGCCGAGGTAAGGGGGCCTTCACGCGGAACGGGTGAGGGGTGTGCGGAAATAGAGACGTTGAACGTCCTTATTTCCACACAGTCTCACTCAGGGTGATCTCGCTTCCCGTCGGTCATGTCGGCACGGGGCCGCCTCGCCTGCCGATGATCTTCGACGGAACCCCGGTCAGCGGGCTGCGATCGGCGTGAAGGTCACGCTCAGTGAGTGGTGGCGGTCACACCGTCAGCGCACCTAGACTTCGTACGTCTTGCTACGGCCACGTTGCCAAACCGTGTCCATTTGATGAGGCTTAATCGATTCAGCCGTCTTCCGCGAAACCCGTTCGGCGGCATATGTTGTCGCCCACAACATATGCGCGATGGTGCGACCGGTCCTCGAGGATCGCCGCCCGCGAGCAAGATCCGGAAGGAACGAGGATGCGCAGCAGAACCCTTACCCTCCTCGCCGCGACGGTGGGCGCCGGCCTGGTGCTCTCCGCCTGTGGCGCCAACACCGCCGACTCGGGCAGCGGCAACTCCTCGCAGTCCGCCCCCGCCCCGGGCGGTGCCGCCGCCGGTGGCAAGGTCGGCGTCATCCTGCCGGAGACCGCCACCTCGGCGCGCTGGGAGTCCTTCGACAAGCCGTTCCTGACCAAGGCCCTCAAGGACGCGGGCTTCGACGCCGACGTCCAGAACGCCCAGGGCGACGTCCAGAAGTTCACCACCCTCGCCGACGGCATGATCGCGCAGAACGTCAAGGTCCTGATCATCGCCGCCATCAACGGCGAGGTCGGCGCGGCGGTCGCCCGCAAGGCGCAGGCCGCGGGCATCCCGACGATCGACTACGACCGCCTCAACCTCGGCGGCAGCTCCGACTACTACGTCTCGTTCGACAACGAGAAGGTCGGCCAGCTGCAGGGCCAGGGGCTCGCCGACGCGCTGAAGGACAAGAAGGGCGCCGAGGTCGTCATGATCGAGGGCGCCCCGACCGACAACAACGCGACGCTGTTCGCCAACGGCCAGAAGTCCGTGCTGCAGCCGAAGTTCGCCAGCGGTGACCTGAAGCTCGTGCGCGAGCAGGCCATCGACAACTGGGACAACCAGAAGGGCGGCCAGACCTTCGAGCAGATCCTGACCGACAACAAGGGCAGGGTCGACGGCGTCGTCGCCGCGAACGACGGTCTCGCCGGCGCGGTCATCACCGTGCTGAAGAAGAACGGCCTCAACGGCAAGGTCCCGGTCACCGGCCAGGACGCCACCGCGGACGGCCTCATGGCGATCCTGCGCGGCGACCAGTACATGACCGTCTTCAAGCCGATCAAGGAAGAGGCCGAAGCCGCGGCGAAGCTCGCCGTGCTGCTGGCCAAGGGCGACAAGGCGGGCGCCGACGCGCTGGCCACCGGCAAGGCGAAGGACCCGAAGGGCAACCGCGAGGTCAAGTCCGTGCTCCTCGAGCCGAAGATGACCACCAAGGACGGTGTCAAGGAGGTCGTGACGCAGGGCTACGTCAAGGCCGCCGAGATCTGCGGCGGCGACCTGGCCGCGGCGTGCACGCAGCTCGGTATCTCCTGACCCGTTAATCCAGACGACCGGGCCGGTGCGTTCCCCCGACGGAGCGCGCCGGCCCGGTACCCAGCCGGGAGAACCCCATGAGTGAACCCATCCTCGAACTGAAGCAGCTCAACAAGAGCTTCGGGCCGGTCCACGTCCTCCACGACGTGGACTTCAACGTGCGCGCCGGCGAGGTCACCGCGCTGGTCGGCGACAACGGTGCCGGCAAGTCCACTTTGGTCAAGTCGATCGCCGGGATCCACGGCTACGACTCGGGAACGGTGACGTTCCAGGGCAAGCAGGTGAACATCCACGGCCCGCGCGACGCCGCGGATCTGGGCATCGAGGTCGTCTACCAGGATCTCGCGCTGGCCGAGAACCTCGACATCGTGCAGAACATGTTCCTCGGCCGGGAACGCGGCAGCAAATGGCTGCTCGACGAGGCCAGCATGGAGAAGGCCGCCCGCGAGACGCTCGCCTCGCTGTCGGTCCGCACCGTGAAATCGGTCCGTACGCCCGTTTCGGCCCTCTCGGGCGGGCAGCGGCAGACCGTCGCGATCGCCAAATCCGTGCTGTGGGACTCGAAGGTCGTCCTCCTCGACGAGCCGACCGCCGCGCTCGGTGTCGCGCAGACCCGGCAGGTGCTCGACCTCGTCCGCCGCCTCGCCGAACAGGGCCTCGGCGTGGTGCTGATCAGCCACAACATGGCCGACGTCTTCGAGGTCGCCGACCGTATCGCGGTGCTCTACCTCGGCCGTCTCGTCGCCGAGGTGCACACCAAGGACGTCACCCACGGCCAGGTCGTGGAACTGATCACCGCCGGTCGCTCCGGCGACCTCGGCCTTGCCCGCCCCGAAGCCGCCGTCCTCTGATCCGAGGCGAGAAAGAACCGGAAATGACTGAGACACCTGCAAAGCCCGCCTCGCCGGAGGGGGGCAAGTCGGCGGCCGCCGCGCTCAACCCGTCGGCGGCCATCACGGACTTCGGCATCGACACGACATCGATGTCGACGCGCGAGGCCGTCGGCGACTACTTCTCCCGGCTCAAGGCGGGACAGCTGGGTTCGCTCCCGGCGCTGCTCGGCCTGCTCGTGCTGGTGATCGTGTTCGCCTCGCTGTCGGACACCTTCCTGACGATGAACAACATCGCGAACCTGATGGCACAGGGCGCCGGCAAGGCGATCATCGCGATGGGCATCGTGTTCGTGCTGCTGCTCGGCGAGATCGACCTGTCCGCGGGTACCGCGTCCGGGGTCACCGCCGCGGTGCTGGCGATGCACTACGTGCGCAACGGAAACCTGTTGGGCGGCATGGGGAACGGCGTGTTCATCGCGTTCCTGGTGGTGCTCGCGATCGCCGCGCTGCTCGGGGTGGTCCTGCGGATCTGGGCGGGCGTCGGGTTCGCCGTGCTCGCCATCGCGCTCGTGCTGTCGGGGACCGCGGCCAACCCGTGGATCGAGATGCTGCTCGCGATCAGCGTCGGTGGCGCGATCGGTGTCCTCACCGGCTTCCTCGTCTCCAAGATCGGGATGCCCTCGTTCGTGGTGACGCTGGCGCTCTTCCTCGCCTGGCAGGGGGTCATCCTCCAGTTCATCGGTGAGGGCGGCACGCTCGGCATCAGCACCTCGGACGTCCTGTTCAAGGTCGCCAACGGCAATCTGTCCACTTTGGGCAGCTGGATCCTCTTCGTGATCGCCGCCGGCGGGTTCGCCGCGGTGACCCTCGGCCAGCACTTCTCGCGGCTCAAACGCGGCCTGGTCACCCAGCCGACGCCGATGGTGCTGCTCAAGGTCGGCGCCATCGCCGTGGTCGCCGCGATCGCGACCTATCTGCTGACGCTGAACCGCGCGCCGAACCCGAACATCGTCATCTCCGGTGTCCCGTACGTCGTGCCGATCGTGCTCGGCCTGCTGGTGCTCGGCACCTACGTGCTCAACCGCACCCAGTACGGCCGCCACATCTACGCCGTCGGCGGCAACCGCGAGGCGGCCCGCCGCGCCGGTATCAACGTCGAGAAGATCCGCGCCTCGGTGTTCGTCATCTGCTCGGCGGTGGCGGCGGTCGGCGCGATCGTCTACTCGTCGAAGGTCGGTTCGGTCGACCCGCAGGCCGGTGGCCTCAACACGCTGCTGTTCGCGGTCGGCGCCGCCGTCATCGGTGGTACGTCGCTGTTCGGCGGCAAGGGCCGGGTCGTCGACGCGGTGATCGGTGGCCTCGTGCTCGCGGTCGTCGAGAACGCGCTGGGCCTGCTGAAGCAGTCGGCGGCGGTGGTCAACATCGTCACCGGTCTGGTGCTGCTTCTCGCGGCCACGGTCGACGCGCTGTCCCGGCGCCGCGCGGCTGCGTCGCCGCGCTGAGTCCGCATGGAATGATGAAGTCCGTGACCAGCACACCCGTTGCACGACCAGACGAGGTGCGCAGGCACAACCGCACGACCTTGCTCCGGTTGCTGCACGTCAGCGGCCCGAGCACCAGGGCGACCCTCGCCACCGAGCTGGGGCTCAACCGCAGCACCATCAAGACCCTCGTCGACGGCCTCGCGGAAGCGGGTGTCGTCGAGGAGCGGGTCCCGAGGCCGGGACGAGGGGCGGGCCGTCCCTCGCTCCTGGTCCTGCCGCAGCCGCACGCGGCGGTGGTGCTCGCGGTGGACCTCCAGGTCGAACACGTGGCGATCGCGCTGGTCGGGTTCGGCGGCCAGATCCTCGGGCGCAACAGCTGGAACCTCCACGGCCGGACGCGGGAGGCCGACGAAGTGATCACGCACGTGATCGAGTCGACCACCGTGCTGGCGGGCGACCTCGGCGTTCAGCCGATCGCCGCGGGGGTGTCCGTGCCCGGCGTCGTCCGCCGGGCCGACGGGCACGTCCACGAAGCGCCCAACCTGCGCTGGACCGACGTGGCGCTGGGGGAACGGCTCGGCGGTGTGCTGCGCATTCCCGTCCTGGTCGGCAATGACGCCGAACTCGGCGCCATCGCCGAACACCTGCGCGGTGCCGCGCGGGGTTCCTCCGACGCCGTGTACGTCTCCGCCGACGTCGGTGTCGGGGGAGGGATCATCGCGGACGGATCGTCGCTGCGCGGCGGCGCGGGCTACGTCGGCGAGATCGGGCATATGGCGATCCGGCCCGGCGGCCGTCCCTGCTACTGCGGGTCGAGCGGCTGCTGGGAGACCGAGGTCGGCGAGGCGGCGCTGTGCCGCGCGCTCGATCTGCCCGAGGACACCCCGCGCGGGGCGATCCTGTTCGAACTGCGCGAGCTGGGCCGGGATCCGCACGCGGCCGAGGAACGGCTGTCGGAGTTCGCGGAATGGCTGACGCTGGGCCTGGTGAACGTGGTCAACCTGCTCGGCCCGCAGCTGGTCGTGCTGGGCGACCTGCTCACCGTGCTGCCCGATTCGGTCGTGAAGTCGGTGGCGGCCGAGGTGCGGCGGCGGAGCCTGGTCAGCCGGGCCGTGGGCGGGACGCAGATCGTGAGCTCGGCACTCGGGGCGGACGTGAAGCTCCTGGGGGCGGCCGAGGCGGCCTTCGAGATGATTCTGGACACCGTCTAGCTCGCGTTTAGTCCTCTGGACGCGGTAGTTGCCCCACGCAAGGACCGCATCCAGAGGACTAAACGCGTTCTTTCACGAGGCCCGAGAGCAGGGCCACCAGGGCGGCGAGGGACTTCTCCTTCGCCGCCGCGGGGTCTTCGGCGTGCGCGATCATCAGCGCCGCCTCCGCGCACGCGCTCAGCGCCAGTTGCGCCAGCTCCGGGATGGGCGCGTCGATCAGCAGCCCGTCCGCCGCGGCGGCCTCCAGGATCTCCGTGATCAGGCCGAGCCCGTACCGGTTCTCCAGCTCCCGCCATTCCTGCCAGCCGAGGACGGAGACGGCGTCCGTGAGCGCGATCCGCACCACCTCGGGCCGCAGGCAGAGGTCGAGGAACCGGCTCAGCACGCCGAGCGCCCCCGCCCACGGGTCGTCCGTGGCGCGCAGGACGGTCTTCAGTTCCTCGGTGATCTCGGTTTCGATCTGCTCGATCACGGCACGGAACAAGCCCTGCTTGTCCCCGAAGTGGTGATACAGCGCGCCACGGGTGACGCCGGCCGCCCGGACGATCTCGTCCGCTGGGACGGTGGCGTAACCCTGTTCGGCGAACAGCGTCCGCGCCGCCGTGATCAACGCGGCCTGCGTCGACTGCGAGCGTTCGGTCTGGCTACGTCGTGGCGTGGGCACGCAGGAATTCCACCATCATGCCGCTCAGCCGCTCCGGCTGGTCCTCCGGCACGAAGGCGTAGGAGTCCTCGATCGTCTTCAGTTCGGCGTTCGGCAGGACGTCGGCGAGCTTGCGGCCCAGCCACAGCGGGAAGTGCCGGTCTTCGGGTGCCCAGGCCAGCAGAACGGGCTTGGTGAACGCCGGCAGCCGCTCGGCGGCGGTCAGCGTGTATCGGTTGTCGACGCTCGCGGTGAACCGGCGCAGATCGTCGCGGATCTCCGCGCTCCGGCGGCTGGGCAGCAGATACGCGTCGAGGATGTGGTCCGGGACCGGGTGTTTGGTCAGCCAGAGGAAGTCCGTCTTCTCCAGGAGCCAGCGCCAGCGCAGCGCCTGGACCATCAGCCCGACGCCGCCGGGGATCCGCGCCAGCGTGCTCAGCCCCGCGAACAGTGGCGGCAGGAAGCGTTCGAAGGAGTCCGACGGGGTCAGCACGACCCGGCCCACCCGTTCCGGGTTCGTGGTCATGAGCAGTTGCGTGAGCGCGCCGCCGGTGTCGTTCGCGACCACGGTGACGTCGGTCAGGTCGAGCACTTCGAGGAACCGCGCGATGAGCGCGGCGACCCCGGGCGGGCTCAGGTCGGCGTCGGGGACCGGGATCTCGTGCGAACCGAGCGGCCAGTCCGGGGTGAGGCAGCGGAAGCCGGCGTCGGCGACCGCGGGGGCCACCTTGCGCCAGAGCAGGCCGTTGGTCAGCAGTCCGTGGACGAAGACCACGGGAGGGCCTTCACCGCGGTCGCGGTAGCGGATACGGGCGCCGCCGAGGTCCGCCTCGTGCACCTCGCCGAGCAGGTCGCTGGTCGTCATGGAAGTAACATACATGCTGTTTGTATGTTTTTGGAAGACGCAGGTCTCGGTGAGCGTCCTCAAGGGCACCTTCGGGACTTGGGGGCGACGCCGGGCCGTTCCAGGGGCGGAAAACAGGGCGGCCGGCGCGCTCCCAGGAGGAGCGGCCGGCCGCCGGGTGGTCGTGGACTGGTGGGCTACCGCTGAATGTCCGCGGACATTTCCTTGAGCTTCGTCTCGTGTGCGCGGGCGTGGTGACCACAGAAGAGCAACTCGCCACCGGTGCTGAGAATGGCTCGAACCTGGGCTGCAGCTCCACACCGGTCGCATCGGTCGGCAGCGGTCAGTTCGGGGCGGGTGAGCGTCGGTGAAGTCATTGGAGTCTCCCTCCGTCCCGGCACCGGTGGCCCGGTGCCATCGATCCAGCTACGACCACTTCGGCACTGATGCCGGCAACATTCGTTCCCGGCCCCGCCGTGTTCGTGCTTCCACTCTTCCAGACGTTTGGCGACCCGCAAGTGTTCCCGTGCGGGTGTCTCATTTGTCACTGGTAATTACCTCGGATGCCGTAGCGTAATCACGCAACGTGGAAGAAGACTCCCCGCTGAACCGTCTTTTCCCACGTCAGGCACCATGCGGGGGTGGGTATCGCAGTCGTCCGGAACCGTCTTCCCAGCGTGCCGCCGCCGGTCTTGTTCGTTCTCAGCGGAATTTCCATGTACGCCGGCGCGGCCATCGCCGTAGGTCTCTTTTCGGTCGCCTCACCCGCGGGGGTGGCCTGGCTTCGCTGTCTCGGGGCGGCCGTGGTCCTCCTGGCGTGGCGCAGGCCACCCCGCTCGGCGTGGACCGGGCGCGCGTTCCTGCTCGCGGGCGCCTTCGGCATCGTCACCGCCGGGATGAACGTGCTCTTCTACGAGGCGATCGCGCGGCTGCCGCTGGGCACCGCGGTCGCCCTCGAGTTCGCCGGGCCCGTGGTGGTGGCCGCGTTCGGTTCGCGCACGCGCCGGGACGTCCTCGCGCTGCTGCTGGTGGCGGCCGGGGTGGTCGCCATCGCGGACGTCCGGCTCGAAGGCAGCCTGCTCGGCGTGCTGTTCGCGCTCGGGGCGGCGGCCGCCTGGGCCGGGTACATCCTGCTCGGGAAGCGGGTCGCGGTCGGCGGGAACGGGATCGACGGACTGGCCGTCGGGTTCGCCGTCGGCACCGTGGTGCTGTCGCCGCTGGCGCTCGGCACCGGCGCGGTGTGGGGTTCGCCACGTCTGCTGCTGCTCGGCATCGGGGTAGGCGTGCTCTCGACCGTCGTGCCGTACGCCCTCGACCAGGTGGTCCTGCGCAAGGCCGGGCAGGCGCGGTTCGCGCTGCTGCTCGCGTTGCTGCCGGTCACGGCGGGGCTGGTCGGCTTCCTGTGGCTCCGGCAGATCCCGACCTTGCCCGAGGCGATCGGCACGCTGGCCGTCGTCGCCGGGGTCGCGCTGCGATCGCCGGGGAAACGTGATGACTCGGCGCCCCTCTGAGCGGGATACTGACCAGCCTGAGGCGTCGCGAACACCGGGAGGACACGTGGCCGAGATCCGGCGGGCAGTCACCGTCGAGGAGGTCGTCGCCGCTCAGCACCTGTTCGACGGACCCGCGCAACGGGAGGCGTCCGAGAAGTTCCTCGCGGGGGAGGAGAACCACCTCCTCATCGCCTACGAGGACGGCGAGCCCGCGGGGATGATCACCGGTACCGAGGTGACGCATCCGGACAAGGGCACCGAGATGTTCCTCAACGAACTCGACGTCAGCCCGGACTACCAGCGGCGCGGGATCGGCCGCGACCTGGTCGACGCTTTGGCCGGGATCGCACGGGAGCGTGGCTGCCGGGGGATGTGGGTCGGCGTCGAGACGGACAACAAGGCCGCGCTGGCGACCTACACTTCGGCCGGCGCGTCGAACGACGGGCCGTTCATCATGCAGTCCTGGACGTTCGAAGACTGATGTCCTCCGGAATCGACGGCGACCGGACGGGCCTGTCCGGTCGCCGCTGGCTGCCCGGTGGCGAGCACCTCGTCGCCGTCGCCCGCGCCGAACTCCCGCAGAAGGACGGGCTCGCCGGGCCGTTCACGGCGCTGGCCGCCCTGCGCGCGGCGGGGTTCGCCGTCGCGGGACAGGACGACGTCGCGGCGCTGTCCGGCACTACGACCGAAGGACTGGCCAGGGCGATCGGGACGCTGTCCGGCGGACGGCTCGCCGCCGTGTCCGCCAGCGGGAACTGGGCGCCGCAGTCGTTGTTCATGCTCCTGGCCGCGCTGTGGCATCTGCCGCGGGTCGCGTTGATCGCGGAGGTCGACGCGCGCGAATTCGGCGCGCACGACACCCCGGCGCGGGCGCTGCTCGACTACCTCGACACGGGGATCCCGCCGCTGTGGTCGTCCCGCTGGCGCCCTGCCGCCGCGCACCACGTACTGGCCGCCGGGATGCGGATCGGCGCCGAAGGAACTCTTGTGTCCATTATGGACGGTTATCCGTCCTTGGGGGACAACGGGTTGCACGACCAGCCGGTGGAATGGGTGGCCGCCGCGCTGAAGCGGATGCTGGTCGTGGTGGACGACGGCGACGCCGAGGCCGCCGTCGCCGCGATCACGACGGCCGGTCTGTGGAGCTGAGCCCGTCCTTCGCGAACCGGGAATGCTTGCGCCCGTAGAAGAGATAGATCAGCAGGCCGAGCAGCAGCCACGCGGCGAACCGCAGCCAGGTCATGAGGTCCAGGTTCAGCATCAGGTAGAGACACGCCAGCGCCGCGACGACGGGCAGATAGGGCGAGAACGGCACGGTGAACGGGCGTTCCAGGTCCGGGCGGCGTTTCCGCAGCACCGGGACGGCCACCGCGACGATGATCATCGCCGACAGGGCGCCGATGCTGACCATGTCGGCGAGTTCGGAGATCGGCACGAACGCGGCCAGCGCCGCGATCAGCACCGCGCCGGCGATGGTCATCCGGTGCGGGGTGCCCCAGCGCGGATGCGCCGTGCCGAACCTCTTCGGCAGCAGGCCGTCGCGGCCCATCGCGAACCCGATCCGGCCGATCGTCACCAGTTCCACCATCATCACCGACGTCAGCCCGGTGACCGCGCCGAGCGAGATGAGCGCGCCCACCCAGTGCTGCCCGACCCGGTCGAACGCGTCGGCGAGCGGGGCGCCCGCGTCGATCTCGGTGAACGGCACCATCCCGGTCAGCACCAGCGAGACCCCGATGTAGAGCAGCGCGCAGACGCCGAGCGCGCCGAGGATGCCGACGCGCAGATCGCGTTTCGGGTTCACGGTCTCCTCGCCGAGGTTGGCGAGCGCCTCGAAACCGGTGTAGGCGAAGAAGACGACGGCGGCGGCCGTCACCATCCCGGCGATCCCGTAGACGGACTGTTCGAGCCCGAGCACGGCTTGCACGATCGGCTGGTGCAGGGTCCCCGCCGTCTCCGTCGGCGGCTGGGCGGGCGGGATGAACGGGGTGAGGTTCTCCCCGCGGACGTAGAACACGCCGACCGCGAGGATCAGCACGCAGACCGCGACCTTGACCAGCACGAGCAGATTCGTCACCCGCGCCGATTCCTTGATCCCGAGGACAGCGATCACGGTCAGCACGGCGATGATCGCGACCGCGCCTATGTTCACCTTCGCGTCTTCGCCGAACCACTCGGGGGAGAGCCCCATCAGATTCGCGAGATAACCGGACCAGCCGCGCGACACGACGGCCGCGCCCAGGGCGAACTCGAGCAGCAGATCCCAGCCGATGATCCAGGCGAAGGTCTCGCCGAGGGTGGCGAAGGCGTAGGTGTAGGCGCTTCCCGCCGTCGGCACGCTGGAGGCGAGTTCGGCGTAACAGAGGGCGGCCATCCCGGCCACGACGGCGCCGAGCACGAACGACAACGTGACCGACGGGCCGGCGTGGGTCTTCGCCTCGACCCCGGCGAGGGTGAAGATCCCGGTGCCGATGATGATGCCGACCCCGAACCCGATGAGATCGCGCCCGTGCAGGCGGCGTTTCAGCTCACCCGAATCCTGCCGTTTCAGGACCTCGTCCACGTCCAGAGTTCGCCGCATGAAGGGTCACGCTAGAAGATCGCCGTCCACCTCGCAGATCGGTGGGTTTCACTCCTCCAGCACGACGCCGTTCTCCTGCGCGAGGATCGCCGCCTGCACCCGAGACCGCAGTTCCAGCTTCGTCAGCACCCGGGACACGTGGGTCTTCACCGTGGTCTCGCCGATGTGCAGTCGCGTCCCGATCTGCGCGTTGGACAGGCCGCCGCCCAGGCACGCCAGCACTTCGCGCTCGCGTTCGGTCAGGTCTTCGAGCCCGTCGGGGACCAGTGAAGGCTCGCGGGTCCCGGCGGCGAAGGCGGCGATCAGCTTCCGCGTGACCTGCGGGGCGAGCACTCCTTCGCCCGCCGCGACCAGTTTCACCGCCTCGATCAGCCGCGACGCCTCCACCGACTTCAGCAGGAACCCGGCCGCGCCCGCCCGCAGCGCGGCGTGGACGTACTCGTCGAGGTCGAACGTCGTCAGCACGAGGACCTCGCACAGCCCTTCCGCGGTCAACTCCCGCGTGGCCGCGATGCCGTCGACGCCGGGCATGCGGACGTCCATCAGCACGACGTCCGGTTTCAGCGCCTTCGCCTGCCGGACGGCGGTGGCGCCGTCCGCCGCTTCGCCGACCACCTCGATCCCTTCGGCGTTGCCGAGGATCATCATCAACCCGGCACGGATGGCGCCGTGGTCGTCGGCGACCAGTACCTTGATGTTCCCGTCGCTCAAGACCCCTCCAGAGGCAGTTCGGCACGGACCAGCCAGCCGCCGCCGGAGGGCCCGGCGGCGAGGGTGCCGCCCACCGCGGCGGCGCGTTCCCGCATGTTCAGCAGGCCGAGTCCGGTCCCGCCGTCGTCACCCGAGCCGGAGCCGGGACGAAGATCGTTGCGCACTTCGACGGTGAGTATGCCTCCGTCGGCGCGGATGTCGAGCACGGCCCGGCCACCCGCGGCGTGCTTGGCCGCGTTGGTGAGCGCCTCCTGCGCGATCCGGTACGCGGTCAGGTCGACCGCGGCGGGCAGGTGGGCGGACTGGCCGGGCGTGGAACCGATCTCGACCTCCAGCCCGCTCGCGCGCGCGGATTCGACCAGTTTGGACAGTTCGGCCAGCCGGGCGGGCGCGGTCGGCTCGATCTCGCTGTCCCCGGTGGACGGATCCGCGCGCAGCAGCCCGATCATCGCGCGCATCTCGTCCAGCGCGCTCACACTGTTCTCCCGCACCGATTCCAGGACCTTCCTCGACAGCTTCGGGTCGACGGTGGCCATCGACAGCGCGGCCTCGGACTGGATCGCGATCGCCGAAAGATGCCCGGCGATGACGTCGTGCAGATCCCGGGCCATCTTCGAGCGTTCCCCCGCGACGGCGGCCTTCCGGTCCAGCTCGCCGATCGTGGCCAGCTGGACCGCGTTCGCCCGTTCGCTGTCGGCGATGTCCCGCTGCTGGCGCACGTTGGCCGCCCACCACACCGGCGTGACCAGGAACGGCAGGAGGGCGAACGCGGCGAGGATCGCCGTGCGCCACTGCGCGGAGAAGATGAGCGCCAGGCAGACCACCGCGATGGTGCCGATCGCGGCGACGCCGATCATCAGCCTGCTGGTGCGCCGTGAGCCGTAGAGCGTCGTCGCGTACAGGAAGTCGGTGAAGACGATGAGGATCGGGAGCGACGGGCCGAAGGCGATGTCCACGGCGAGCACGCCCAGCGCGCAGATCAGCGCCAGCGGGACCTTGCGGCGCAGCATCTCCAGCCCGCACAGCACGGTCAGCTCGCTCAGCCGGATCCACAGTGGCGTGTCGTCGGGGCCCGCCAGGAGCACCTGCATCCCGCTCACGTAGACCAGCACGCCGAGGACCCAGGTGCCGAAGGCGATGACGAGGTCCTGTTTCCATTCGGCGAGGTGGTTCAGGCGCGGGACGAACGTGGGCACCGTCCCATCCCAGCACACCGGGACGGGCCGCGGGGTCCTACTAACTGATGACGGTGATCTCGGTCCGTACGCCGACGCGGAGGACCGGTGCGGTCGGCGAGGCTTACCGTGTGAACAAGATCTGGGACTTCATCGCGGAAAACCCGATGGCGGCCGTGGTCGCCGGCGGGGAGATCGGTTTCTGGGTCGCCATCGTCGCCGGCCTCGTGGCCCGCTATCTGCTGAAGCTGAAGCGGACCAGTGTCGTGCTGTTGCTCCTGACCCCGGTGATCGACCTCGTCGTGCTGGTCGCGACGGTCATCGACCTGCGCAACGGCGCCACGGCGAACTTCGTGCACGGCCTCGCCGCGGTGTACCTGGGCTTCAGCGTCGTGTTCGGGCATTCGATGATCAAGTGGGCCGACGTCCGGTTCGCCCACCGGTTCGCGGGCGGGCCGCCACCGCCGCCCAAGCCGAGGGGCCGGGAGAAGGTGCGCGCCGAATGGCGTGACTGGTTCAAATGCGTGCTGGCCTGCGGGCTGGCCGCGGGGGTTCTGCTCCTGCTGATCTTCATGGTCGGCGACACCGAGCAGGTCGACCCGTTGTGGGGCTGGCTGCCGAGGCTGGGGGTCGTGACGGCCATCTGGTTCGCCACCGGGCCGCTGTGGCAGGAACTCTCCCTCAAGGACGAGAGGGTCAAGGAAGGGGCTCGACGATGATCGAACTACTGGGAATCCTCCTGCTGGTGCAGGGCGGGGGCGGGCTGATCAACCGGCTGCTCGGCAGCGACGACCCGAGCTGGTTCGTGCAGCTCCACCTGCTCCCGCCGGGGATGCACGTGGTGGCCAGCGCGCTGATGGTGGCCGGGGGCGTGGGGCTGCTGTTCGGCGAGCGTGCCCGCAAACAGCGCCGCCGGTCAGAGTGAGACCAGCACCTGCAGGACGCCGAGGACGATGGTGACGACCGTCAGGACGACGGTGACCACGGTGAGCCGCGTGACCCGCGCGCTCACCGTGTTCTCGTAGGCGTACCTGGTCTCCTCGTCCATCGCCTCGGCCTGACGGTCCAGCTGGGCGATGATCCGCTCCACGCCCATGCTGGTGACCAGACGGCGCTCCAGCGAATCGATCTCGGGCGGCAGCACCGAGTGCAGCATCTCGAGGATGTCGTCGAGCGAGCCGCGCAGCAGCCGGGTGCGGCTCCCGGACTTCTTCATCGACGCCAGCCACTGGTCGGCCAGCGCCATCCGGATCAGGACGCGTTCGAGGATGAAGAGCATCCCGTGGTCGAGGCCGCCGATCTCGCTGTCGATGCCGAAGTACGGTTCGGTGGCGCCGAACGGGCCGCGCATCAGCTCGTCCTGGTGCTCGACGTAGTCGGAGTCCTTGCTGTTGAGGCAGACGATCCCGCCCGCCATCGTGTAGGCGGCGACGAACGAACGCGTCCCCCACGATGGGCCGAGCGCGTCCCGAGCGACCTCGCGGGGCACGAACCGCCAGCCCTCGTCGCTGGTCGCCAGCCCGTAGTACGGCCGGGGATCGGCGGCGACCCGCTGGGCGGGCGGATGCCCGTCGTGGGACCGCAGTTCGACACACCAGCCCTTGCGGCTGAGCCCTTCGGTGAGGCCGCATCCCCTGGTCAGATCCTCGAAGATGTGGGTGACGGCCTTGAGCAGCGACGGGAACGTCTTCTCGCCGTAGGCGCCGTGCAGGCCGTTCTCCCCGTTCGCCGTCTCCCGGCCCTGAAGGCTTTGCAGGACGGCGATGGCGAGGTCGAACTCGGCGGCGTGACCCTTCGCCGCGCCGCTGATCGTGGTGGCGAGGACCAGTGTCATCGCGTGATAGGCGGGATGCCAGGTGACCACGAGCTCGCATGGCAGGCCGGTCGTGCCGACGCGGATCGACAGCCTGCGTTTGCGCAGCACCCGTCTTCGCGGTGGTCGCGTGTAACTGGCCAGGAAGTTCTCCGCCGCCGTCCATTCCTCGCCGAGTTTCCCGTCGAGGTGGGCCAGCAGCCCGCGGTCCCGGCCGCCGTCCAGCACCTTCCCGGCTTCCCGCTCCGACAGCGGGACCGCCCACGCGAAGGTGAGGAGCAGCGCGGTCATCCGCGGCGCAGGAGGGTGATCAGGTCCCGGCCGAGATGGCGGCGCAGGGGGCCGGAGGCGTTGACCAGTTCGTCGCGGTCGATGTGCTCGTCGGCCGGGCCGAGATCGTCGAGGACGTGGTACGTCCACTCCCAGGCGGTGCGCCAGCCCGCCTCGGCCGCGTCGGCGGCGACCTCCTCGGGATCGAGGTGGCGCACCGGGAGCGCCGGGCCGCCGTCGTGCAGCGCTTTGTCGAACTCTTCGCGCGAAACCCGGCGGGAGCGGACTTCGGTGCCCGCTTCGACGCTGTCTAGGCTGAAGGCGCCCTGCCCGATCGGCGACCGGCTGTAAGCCAGCACCAGGGCGCCGCCGGGCGCGGTGATCCCGGCCAGCCGTCGCAGGATCGGCCCGACGTCCGGCGTGGGCACGTGCTGGATGACGTGGCTGCACAGCACGAGGTCGTACGGGCCGCCGTCCAGTTCGGTGATCGGTGAGACGGCGAAGGAGAGATCGGTGTCCGCGACGGTGGTTTCCCGCGCCTTGGCCAGCCTGTCCGGGTCCGGGTCTACGGCGGTGACGTCGGCGGAGAACCGCGCGAGCCAGGGGAGAAGTCGGCCTTCCCCGCAGCCGGCGTCGAGTGCCTTGACCTCTTCGCGCGGACCGAGGATCGCGGTGAGCTCGTCGGCGACCTTGCCGAGCGCGCGGTCCTCGCTGGCCGTCCAGTAGCCGTCGTAGGGTTCGTGCCGTCGGATGAACGCGCCGGTGACGTGGTCGCCGGTGTCCGGGTAGCGGTAGCTCTCGGTCAGCACAGTCGCGAATATAGCCCCGATTCGCGGGTTCTCCGGTGCTCCGCGCGGGTTTACCCTTAGTCGTGGCCATCGGGCCTGTCGCGCTGTACGCCGTTGTCGCCGTGGCGCCTTCGGTTCTTTTCTGGTGCGCGCTGAAGGTCCCCGAGGCGGTGCGCCGGTGGCGCCGTCGCCGTGAACCCGAGGTCCCGGCGGGCCCGCCCATCGAGAAGCTCGCCGCCGATCTGCGCCGGGTGCACCGTCTGCTGGCGGAACTCCCGCCAGGGGCCTCCGCCGTCCGCCGGTACGGCACCAGGCAGGCGTACGACGCGCTGCTCGTCCAAGCCTGCCGGGAGGTCGAGGTCGACCACCGGCTGGACACCCTGCCGGAGGGCTTCGACCGCGAGATCGAACGGCTGCGGATCGAGGAATCCCTGGCCGAGCGCGGACTTTCGGTGTCCTGACGCGATTTGTATCGAAAGTATGCGCGCGGCCGGGAGGCTCGCGGCCATGAAGAGGCTGGGACTTCTCGCCGCGCTGCTGCTGGTGTTCGGGCTCATCCCCGGGGTCGCGTCGGCCGCGGCCGCCTTCCCGAGGATGGACGCGGCCACGGTCGACGCCTTCCGCTGGACGTCCGGTTCGACCTTCGGCACCTACGGCGCCCGGATCGCCGCGCTGGAGAAACACCTCCCCGCCCGCGGGCTGCCGGAGATCCTGTCGTCGGCGAACCGGAAGGCGCGGCCGTTGTGCCACGCCACGTATCTCGCGACGGCGCTGAAACCGGCAGGGTTCTGCTGGGAGGACGCGAACGACGACAAGACCAACGACTGGATCCCGCAGGGACTGACCGGTTCCGGCGACGCGGACGCGGCGACCGGGAAGGTCGGCGGCAAACGGGTCGTCGCGACGTCCTGGCACACCCCGGGCGACACCATGGTCCGTCTGTCCTTTGTGGACGCGACCGGGCTGGGCTACCGGCACGTGCTGCTCGTCGAGCCGACGTCGGACGACAACTTCGCCGTCGTGCAAGGACACGGGCACGGGATGACGTGGATCGGGAACCGGCTGTTCGTCGCGACCACCGGGGGAGTGGTGCGGGTCTTCGACACCACGCACTTCTGGAAGGTCGACGACAGCTCCGGCGTCGTCGGCAAGGGCCCGGACGGCAAGTACCACGCGGCGTTCTACGACTACGCGATGCCGCAGATCGGCGCGTACTGGTACCCCGGCGGTGGCGCCTGCACCAACGCTCCCGGGACGAGGCCGTGTCTCGCGACGATGTCGTTCGACCACAGCGACGGCTCGATCGTGACCGCGGAGCACATCCCGAACGCGGCGGGCGGCCGGGTGCTGCGGTGGCCGTTCGACCGCGCGACCGGCCTGCCGAAGGTGTCCGCCGATGGCACCGTGCACGCGAAGGAAGGCTTCGTGTCGCCGGTGTGGGGAATGCAGGGAGCGGTGGCGCGTAACGGGTATTTCGTGCTGACCGGCGTGTGCCCCGAGTACGCCGGGGTGGCGGGCGACCATCCGTCGTGCCTGCACGGCGGTGTCGGCGGCACCTCGACGTCGCGGCTGAGCGGCCGCGCGCCGGTGAACTCGCAGAACCTGTCGTACTGGCCGGCGACCGGGGAACTTTGGCTGATGAACGAGCAGCTGCGGGAACGGGTGACCGTGCACGTCCCGTGGACCACCCTGACCGGCCGCGCCTGAAGCCTCGCAAGTCCGTGCCAAGTACATGAAGGCCCCCTTCCTTGCGCCAGGCGCAAGGAAGGGGGCCTTCATGTACCTCAGGCGGGCAAGGGAGCGCCGGTAGCGAGGTGATCAGGTCTCGTGACTGACCGGACGACACGCGTGATCCGGAGGACGACACGCGTGACTGAATGGACGACACGACCGCGGCCGGGGTGCCGCCGCGAGTCGTCCGTCCAATCACGCGAGTCGTCCGTCCAAGCACAGGTGTCGTCCGTCCAGTCACGCGAAACCGCCGCCCGCACATCGGCAGCACGCGCCTAAGCCGCCCTTTGGCTCTAACCGGCCGGTCACGGGGTGAAGTCCCAGCGCGTGGCGCCATGCGGTTCCGCGCTCGCCACGCCGATCGCGCGGCGCAGGGTGAGGCGGTACAGATACCAGGGCGGCGGTCCCGCGCTGGGCGCGCTGAAGGGGGCCGTGAGCGCGTCGCCCTCGACCGACGCGGGCCAGCCGCCCGTCCGGTAGACCGCCGCCACGCGTTCCAGCGTCGCCGGGTCGGTGACGCGGTGCGCCTCGCCCTCCAGTGTGAGGTCGATTCCCCGCAGCCGCACCGAAACGGCGCACGCCGGGTTCGCGGCCAGGTTGCGGGACCGGCGCGTTCCCGGCCCGCCCTTGAAGTACAGGGCGTCGTCCACCCAGACGGCGCCGACACCCGCCGAATGCGGGCGCCCGTCGGGACGGACGGTCGTCACGAAGAAGGTCAGGTCGGCGGTCGGCGTGTCCTCGGCGAGGACGTCGCGCGCGCGGCTCCAGGGGAGTTCCGCGGATCCGTAGCGGTCGAGGTTCTTGGTGGCGTGAGGTTTCGTCATACCCACGCGTCGAACGGGCGGGCCGCGATTCGACACCGGACACGAAAAACCCCGCCACCGGAACGGTGACGGGGTCTTCCGTGAACCCTGGGCTCAGTCCAGGTAGTCGCGCAGGACCTGCGAACGCGACGGGTGACGCAGCTTCGACATCGTCTTCGACTCGATCTGCCGGATGCGCTCACGGGTCACCCCGTACACCTGGCCGATCTCGTCGAGCGTGCGCGGCTGGCCGTCGGTGAGGCCGAACCGCAGCCGCACCACACCCGCCTCACGTTCGGACAGCGTCTGCAGCACCGACTGGAGCTGGTCCTGCAGCAGCGTGAACGACACCGCGTCGACCGCGACGACGGCCTCGGAGTCTTCGATGAAGTCACCGAGCTGCGAGTCGCCCTCGTCGCCGATGGTCTGGTCGAGCGAGATCGGCTCGCGGGCGTACTGCTGGATCTCGAGGACCTTCTCCGGGGAGATGTCCATTTCCTTCGCGAGCTCTTCGGGGGTGGGCTCGCGACCGAGGTCCTGCAGCAGTTCGCGCTGTATACGGCCGAGCTTGTTGATGACCTCGACCATGTGCACCGGGATACGGATGGTGCGGGCCTGGTCGGCCATCGCGCGGGTGATCGCCTGACGGATCCACCAGGTGGCGTACGTGGAGAACTTGTAGCCCTTGGTGTAGTCGAACTTCTCCACCGCGCGGATCAGGCCGAGGTTGCCCTCCTGGATCAGGTCCAGGAACGCCATGCCGCGGCCGGTGTAGCGCTTGGCCAGCGAGACCACGAGCCGGAGGTTCGCCTCCAGCAGGTGGTTCTTCGCCCGTTCACCGTCGCGCACGATCCACTTGAGGTCGCGCCGCATCTGGGTGACGAGCTTCTCGCCCTCCTCCTCGGCGTTGCGGACGCGCTCGGCGGCGTAGAGCCCCGCCTCGATGCGCTTGGCGAGCTCCACCTCCTCCTCGGCGTTCAGCAGGGCGACCTTGCCGATCTGCTTGAGGTACGCGCGGACCGAGTCGGCCGAAGCGGTGAGCTCGGCGTCCTTGCGGGCCTGGCGCAGTGCCTCGGACTCTTCCTCGTCCCAGACGAAGTCCGGGTTGTCGGAGGTCTTCCCGGCGTTCTTGTCGGTCGACGTGCGGCGGCCGCGCGCGGGCGTCTCTTCGACGTCCTCGTCGGACTCCGCGTCCTCTTCCGTCTCCTCGGTGACGGAAGCGTCGACGACGTCCACCTCGACCTCTTCGAGGTCCGACAGGTCCGGGGTTTCGAGGTCGGCTTCGTCGAGCTCTACCGGACCGTCTTCCGGGTCGCCGTCTTCGGTCTTGGCACCCTTGGTGGTGGGTTTCTTGGCCGGAGCCTTCTTCGCCGGGGCCTTCTTCGCGCCGGCCGCCTTGGCGGCGGTCTTGCGCGCCGCGGGCTTCGCCGCGTCGGTGGCTGCCTCGTCGGCCGGCTCGCCGGCTGCGGTCGCTGTCTTCGTCCCGCTTCGGGTTGCGGTTCTTGCGGCTGCCACTTACGCCCTTTCGCAGCGGTCGATCATGACGAGCCGAGGCGTGATGGTCTCGGCTGCCTCAAACTTCGGGGAACACCCCTCGGCCTGCGGTTTCCCTCGATCTCCTGGGTGCCGCCGCCGTGGGCCGTGTTCCATTGTAACGACGATACGTGACAGCGTCGCGGCGCGGACCACCACCCGCCGGGCGCGACACGCCGTGCGACCCGCCGAAGTGACATCCGAGACGCGGATGTCAGCGTGCGCGCGTCAGTGCTCGATGCCCTCCGCGGCGGCGGCCGCCGCGCCGGCGATGCCCGCGTTGTTCTGCAACGACGCGACGATCACCGGGGTGCGGATGTCCAGCAGCGGGACCCATTTGTGCGACTTCTTGCTGACCCCGCCGCCGACGATGAACAGATCCGGCCAGATCAGGTTTTCCAGCACGGAGAGATACCTGTTCACCCGTTCCGCCCATTCGGGATACGAGAGCTCCTCGTTGTCCTTCACCGACGCCGCGGCCTTCTTCTCCGCGTCGAAGCCGTCGACCTCGATGTGGCCGAACTCGGTGTTGGGCACGAGCTTCCCGTCCTGGAAGACCGCGCTGCCGATACCGGTGCCGAAGGTCAGCAGCGCCGTCACGCCGCGGCGCGCGGCCGGGTCGCCCCAGCGGATCTCGGCCATGCCGGCGGCGTCCGCGTCGTTGAGCATCGCGATGTCGTCCACGCCGCGGCCGAGGCGCTTGGCGAACAGGGCGTCGGCGTCGGTGCCGATCCACGCTTGGTCGATGTTGGCCGCGGTGTGCGCGACCCCCTTCTTGACCACCGCGGGCAGCGTGACGCCCACCGGGCCGTCCCAGCCCGCCTGGCCGGTGATCTCGGCGACGACGTCCGCCACCGCCTCCGGGGTCGACGGCTTCGGCGTGTCGATGCGGATCCGGTCGCCGATCAGCTGTCCTTGCGCCAAGTCGACCAGCGCGCCCTTGATCCCGCTGCCGCCGATGTCGATACCGAAACCTCGGGTCGCCTCCACCACGGACGTGGTCCCTTCTCGCACGATTCAGAAGCCTGCCTCGGAGACTTTAACCGGATGTGGTGACATGGCGGACGTGGGAGTTGACGAGACGTTGCTGAAGAGTGTCGCCGAGCGTGTCGCGGGCGAGGCCGCCGAGCTGGTCCACGAGGCCTGGACCGGGATGAACGCGGGCCGCGAGGTGCGCGTGGACACCAAATCCGCCGACACCGACGTGGTGACCGCGGTGGACCACGAGTCGGAACGGCTGGTGCGCGCCCGGCTGGCCGAGCTGCGCCCGGACGACGCCGTGCTCGGCGAGGAGGGTGGCGGGATCGCCGGGGACGGGGTGACCTGGGTGGTCGACCCGATCGACGGGACGGTGAACTTCCTCTACGGGCTGCCCTGGTTCGCCGTGTCGGTGGCCGCGCAGGTCGGCGGGGTGTCGGTGGCGGGCGCCGTCGTCGAACCCGTCAGCGGGCGCCGCTGGAGCGCCGCACGGGGGCAGGGCGCGTTCCTCGACGGGCGGCCGCTGGCGGTCAACGCCCCTTCCCGGCTGGATTTGACGCTCGTCGGCACCGGGTTCGCCTACAAGGTCGAACGGCGGACGAAGCAGGCGCGGTTCGTCGCCGAACTGGCGACCCGGGTGCGGGACGTCCGGCGCAACGGGGCCGCATCGCTGGATCTGTGCGCGGTCGCGGCGGGCTGGCTGGACGCCTACGTCGAGCACGGCCTCGGGCACTGGGACTGGGCCGCCGGCGCGCTCATCGCCGCCGAGGCGGGCGCCCAGGTGTCGCTGCCGGGCGAGGACGCCGGGCTGGGGCCGGACGCGACCTTCGCGGTGGCGCCGTCGATCGCGGCTCCGTTGCGTCAGGCGCTGATCGATTCGGGCGTGGGCACCATCTGAGGGTCAGCAGGGAGCTTCGCGGGCGGCCTTCAGCAGCGCCTGGTCGATCACCGGGGCGCCGCCGCCCGCGGACTGCTCACCGCCGCCGCTGCCCTGCTGCGCCTTCGACCATTGCGTGAGCTGGTCGAGCACCTGGCGCGCCTCCGGCTTCGGGCGGACGTCGCCGAGCAGGGTGCCGGTGGTGAGCGTGACCGAAGCGTCCTTGCGGTTGTCCTTGACCAGTTCGGCGCACGGGACCACCAGGCTCAGCGTGCGGGCCGCGGCGGCGCCGTTCTCACCGAAACGGATCTGGCCGCGGCACTTGGCTTCGGCGTTCTTGTAGGCCGGGTCGACGTCCGGCTCGACGATCTGGGAGAAGCCGAGTTCCCGCAGCGTGCTGGTGACGATCCCGCCCTGGCCGCGGACCTGGGATCCGTTGAGCACCTGGACGGCGACCTTGTCCGGCGGCACCGGCGCGCGGTCGTCGAGACCGTTGTGCGCCAGCGGCGTGTAGGTGACACCCTGCTGCGGGGCGGGCGGGGGATCGCAGCGGACCCTGGCGTCGATGTCGGACTTGCTCGCGACGACGTTCACCCAGACGATCACCGCGCCGAGTGCCATCACCCCGATGACGATGAGCGCGGGCAGCGGCTTGCGCTTGCGATACGGCCTCGCCCCGCGGTCCCCGATGCCGTTCCCCGACGCCACCTGCCAGTCCCTTCCCCAAAGCCCGGATCCCCGGATGGTGCTTCATCTCACCATCGTGTCCGATCAGCCTATGCGTTGCGGCGAAGGTGAGCGGCGCGGGCCTCCGGATAGCACCACGCGATGACCACTCCGGGCAAGCAGCCGGGCCCAAGGGGTGAGGTACCCGACCCGTGGGCAACCCATTCGGACGACAGGCGTCTTGACAGCAGGGTTCCCCCTGTTGGGTGACGTAATCGCGGCTAGGTCTGACTCGTTGCAGAGCCGGTATCAGCGTGAGCTACCCTTCGCGGGCTCAGGCGGCAGTAAGAGGCGCAAAAGAGAGACCTCGCTCACTGCCCAGCCGGGCACAAACAGGGGCGCTGGGACGTTAACCAGCGGCACGAAGGACTCACGAGCCGCGCGCTCGCGGGTCCGGGCCAATCGACATCGAAAGCATCGCAGGGGTGAGGGACCAATGGCGACCGACTACGACGCTCCGCGCCGCAGCGAAGCCGACGAGCTGGCCGAAGACTCGTTGGAAGAGCTGAAGGCAAGGCGTAACGAAAACCAGTCCGGCGTCGTGGACGTCGACGAGGACGCGACCGCCGAGAACTTCGAGCTGCCGGGCGCGGACCTCTCCGGACTTTCCGGTGAGGACCTGACCGTCAAGGTCGTGCCCAAGCAGGCCGACGAGTTCACCTGCTCCGTCTGCTTCCTGGTGCACCACCGCAGCAGGCTGGCCGAGGAGAGTGGCGGACGGCTCATCTGCCGCGACTGCGCCTGAGCCTACGGGCACAGGGGACGGCGCGACAGGGGTTTCGGGGACTGAACAGGAATAAAGGGGGCCGACCGTCCGGTCGGCCCCCTTTCCTATGCCTGGGGCTTCGAGGCGGGGTGGCGCAGCAGCGCGGCCACCTTCTCCGGATGCCGGGTGCTGAACAGCCAGTACGGCGTCGGGTCGTCGGGGTCGGTGAGCCAGACCCGCACGACCGGGCCGACCCAGCCCCGGTGCAGCACGAAGGCCGCCGGATCGGCGTCACGGCCGAGCGCCTTGCGCTTCGCCTCCTTGTCGATGACGTCCACGTCGCCGACGAACTTGAGCGGAAGGTGCGCGTCACGCAGCCACAGCTCCGGCTCGGCGCCGCCGGTCACCTTCACGCGGGACCGGCCGAGCGAGATCATCAGCGCGATCACCGCGGGGATCAGCACCACGTACGGCAGCCACCCGCGCAGCCCGGGATAGCCCATGTCGATCTCCGCCGCCAGCAGCCCGCCGCCCAGCAGCGGCAGCGGCCAGCCCCACCACGGGACGTAGAGCCGCTCTGAATGCTTGACGGCGCCGCCTTCGGCCGTGTTCACGCTTTCACCCACGCGTTCAGGGTAGTCTCGCCGCCCGTGTCCACCGTTCAGGTACTGCTTTCCCGGATCGATCCTTCGGTCCCCCTCCCCGCCTACGCGCGCCCCGGCGACGCGGGCGCCGACCTCGTCACCACCTCGGATCTCGTGCTCGCGCCCGGTGAACGCGGCGTGGTCGGCACGGGCGTCGCGATCGCGCTGCCGCCCGGATACGCGGGCTTCGTCCACCCGCGCTCGGGTCTCGCCGCCCGCGTCGGCCTCTCGGTCGTCAACACCCCGGGCACGATCGACTCCGGGTACCGCGGTGAGATCCGCGTCTGCCTGATCAACCATGATCTCTCCGAGAAGGTCGTGCTCACCCGCGGCGACCGGATCGCGCAACTGGTCGTGCAACGGGTCGAACAGGCCGAGTTCGTCGAGGTCGCCGAACTCGAGCCGTCCGAGCGCGGCGAGGGAGGGTATGGCTCCACGGGCGGACACGCCACACTGGGAGCCGGAGCCAGGGAAGGAACGGAGAACTAGTGGGGATTTTCGGACGCAAGCGCGCGAAGCCGACCGGACGGCACGCCGCGCCCGAGGTCGATGAGCGTCCAGTTGCCGACGACACCGACGACGAGATCGAGTCGCAGCTGTCGGAGACCTCCGACGGCCCCTTCGACCTCGCCGACGCGCCCGACGACGGCATCCCGCGGATCGACCTCGGTTCGGTGAAGGTGCCGGTGCCCGACGGTTCCCAGGTCCAGGTCGAGATGGACCCGGAGAGCGGCGGTGTCCGCGCGGTGCACGTCGTCACCGAACAGGGCCAGATCACCGTCAGCGGTTACGCGGCGCCCCGGTCCGGCGGCCTGTGGAAGGACGTCAGCACCGAGCTCACCGAGCAGCTGCGCGCCGACGGGGCCAAGGTCTCGGTCGGCATGGGGGAGTGGGGGCTGGAGCTGTCCGCGATCGTCGGTGACGTCGCGCTGCGGTTCGTCGGGGTCGACGGCCCGCGCTGGATGCTCCGCGGCGTCATCGCCGGCCCGCAGTCGCAGGCGTCACAGGCGCCCGCCGTGCTGCGGGAGATCGTGCGGCACACCATCGTCGACCGCGGCGACGCGCCGATGCCGGTCCGCACCCCGCTGACCATCACGCTGCCCGACGCCGTCGCGCAGCACATCGCCGAGCAGCAGGGTTAAAGAACCCTCAGCCAGGCCAGGACGGTCGCCCGGCCCAGGGATTCCCGGTCCGCGCCGAGGGCGGTGAGCGTCGACTCGCCGACCTCGGCGCGCGGCAGGGCCTCCGCCCAGGCGCGGGCGACCTCCGCCGGATGGATCGGATCGTCGACGCACGCGCCGATCCCCGCGGGCACGTCGAGTGCCTTCAGTGCCTCCAGAGACGGGGCGGGATGGCCCGCGGCCGTCCGCAGGCTCGCCGCCAATCCGTCGCCGTGCCGCCGCCACGCGCGGCCGAGTTCAGCCGAAAGCCATTCCGGGACGCCGTCGGAGGATTTCGCCAGCGCGCCGTCGACCCCGTTTTCGGCCACCAGATCCGCTGAGAGCCGCGCGGCGAGCGACGCGGGTGCTCGCCCGGCAGGCCCGTTCCAGGCCGGGAGCGCGGCCAGCAGGCCGGTGCAGCGGGCCGGATCGCGCACCGCCCACTCCGCCGACAGGTGCGCGCCGAACGAGATACCGCCGACGAGCAGCGGACCGTGCTCGTCGGCCAGCCTGTCGAGCTCGGCGAGATAGCCGTCCGCGAGCCGGTCACCGGGAGGCGGCGGCGGGGCGATCAACCGGATGCCGAGCGCTCGCAGCGGACCGGCGAACACGGCGCGCACGAACACTTCGTCGGACCCGGTGCCGGGGAGTACTACTGCCGTCGTAGGCGGAATAGCGGAGGTCACGTTGCGATATTCCCCTAAACCCGTTCTCCTGGTCGGAGCACAGTTACGCTGGATTACGCACGGGCCGTTCAAGTCGGGGGCCCCGGAGCACAGGAGCACCGTTATGTCCGCCAAAGACGGCGGCTACTTCAGCCGGCTGGTCCGCAAGCTGACCAGCGACGTCGAGGATCTCGACGCCGACGATCTGTCCGAAAAATCCGAGGCCGGCGGAGCGCAGCGCGCCTGCGACTGCCGGTCGGGTCAAGAGGTGACGGTGCTCGGGAGACTCCGCAGCGTGGAGCTCTGCCCGACCAACGAGGCGGCGACGCTGCAGGCCGAGCTGTTCGACGGCACACAGGGTGTGACGCTAATCTGGCTCGGACGCCGCCGGATCCCCGGGATCGAACCCGGGCGAACCATCAAGGTGCGCGGCCGGATGGCCGAACGTGATGGTCAGAAGGTGCTGTACAACCCCTATTACGAACTTCAGAGCCCTGTGAGTTGATCCCGCATCGTGACTGAACCCGTCGGCGGCGAAGAGAAGACCGAAGACAAGAAGCCCCAGCCCACCCTGTTGGAACAGATGGGCGGGCTGTCCGGACTGTTCTATTCCTCGCTGCCGGTCATCGTGTTCGTGATCGCGAACGCGATCTTCGGGCTCACGGTGGGGATCTGGGCAGCGGTGGGCAGCGCGGTGGCGATCACCGTGCTGCGGATCGTGCGCAAGGAGCCGCTGCAGCCCGCGATCTCCGGCTTCTTCGGGGTCGCGATCGCGGCGTTCATCGCCTACCGGACCGGCTCGGCCAAGGGATTCTTCCTGTTCGGCATCTGGACGAGCCTGGTCTACTGCGGCGTCTTCGTGCTCTCGATCGTCGTCCGCTGGCCGCTCGCCGGCGTGGTGTGGAACGCGCTCAACGGCAGCGGCCACGCCTGGCGCAAGGACAAGAAGTCGCTGATCGCGTACTCGATCGCGACCGGTGCGATGGCGCTGATCTTCGGTGCCCGGTTCGTCGTGCAGCGCTGGCTCTACGACGAGGACTACACCGGCTGGCTGGCCTTCGCGAAGATCGCGATGGGCTACCCGCTGTACGCGCTCGGCCTGCTCACGGTCGTGTGGGCGGTGCGGCGGTCGGACAAGCACCTCAAGGCGCTGGCCGAAGAGGCCCCGCGCGAAGAGACCGACGAAGAGATCGAGGCGCGCCTGCGCGCGAAGTACGCGCAGGCGCCCGCCGTCGACAACTAATATCCCAGCGCGGTCCGGATCTCCGGTTCCACGTCCGAGGTCGCCACGAAGAGCAGCTCGTCGCCCGGCTCCAGCGGGTCTTCGGGCTGCGGCACGATCACGCGGTCCCCGCGCAGGATCGTCACCAGCGCGGCGTCACGCGGCAGGTTGATCTCGCTGACCGCCTTGCCCGCCAGCGGGGTCTCCTCCGGCAGGGTGAGTTCGACGAGGTTCGCCTGGCTCTGGCGGAACGTCATCAGCCGCACCAGATCGCCGACGCTCACGGCTTCCTCGACCATCGCCGCGAGCATCCGCGGGGTCGACACGGCGACGTCGACGCCCCAGGCGTCGTTGAACAGCCACTCGTTGGCCGGGTTGTTCACCCGCGCCACCACCCGGCGCACCGCGAACTCGGTCTTCGCCAGCAGCGAGACCACCAGGTTCGCCTTGTCGTCGCCGGTCGCGGCGATCACGACGTCGCACTCCTCGATCCCGGACTCCTCCAGGATCGACACCTCGCACGCGTCGCCGAGCACCCAGTCCGCCTGCTCCACGGTGTGCGGCTCGAACTGGTCGGCCTCACGTTCGATGAGCATCACCTGGTGCCGCCCGTCGATCAGCTCCGCGGCGATCGACCGGCCCACCGCGCCCGCCCCGGCAATCGCGACCCGCATCAGTTCTCCTCTTCCGGTTCGCGAGCGGCGACGGTGGTCACGTCGCTGACGGTGCCCGATTTCGCGGCGACGTACACGACGTCGTCGGCCTGGATCACGGCCTTGGTGTCGGGCAGCACCGCGGTGCCGAACCGCATGATGAACGCGACCCGCGCGCCGGTGGTGTCCTGCAGTTCGCGCACGCTGCGCCCGACCCAGCCCTCGTGCAGCGGGAGCTGCAGAAGCGCCACGCTGCCGGACGGGTCCCGCCAGACCGAGGCGACGCCGTCGGGGAGGAGGGTGCGCAGGAACCGGTCGGTCGTCCACGGCACGGTCGCCACGGTCGGGATGCCGAGCCGTTCGTAGACCGCCGCGCGTTTGTGGTCGTAGATCCTGGCGACGACCTTGTCGATGCCGAAGTTCTCCCTGGCCACCCGCGCCGAGATGATGTTGGAGTTGTCGCCGCTGGACACCGCCGCGAAAGCACCCGCGCGTTCGATCCCGGCCTCGATCAGCACCTGCCGGTCGAAGCCGACGCCGACCACCTGCTGACCGTGGAAATCACTGCCGAGCCGCCGGAACGCCTGCTGGGTCTTGTCGATGATGGCGACTTCGTGCCCCAGCCGCTCCAGCGCCGCGGCAAGGGATGCGCCGACCCGGCCGCATCCCATGATCACCACGTGCACGCCCTGCCTCCTTCGTCGTCGGACGTTCACCCGTCCGCAGGTACCCAGACATACCAGCGCCGAACCTACCGTGAGCACCGTTGGTTAGTCTTCCGTGGTGTCGAAGTTCCCGACCGTATTGAAGCGGCTCGTCCTCGGACGTCCATTCCGGAGTGACCGCCTCTCGCATACGCTGCTGCCGAAGCGCATCGCGCTGCCGATTTTCGCGTCCGACGCGTTGTCGAGCGTCGCCTACGCGCCTGAGGAGATCTTTCTGACCCTCAGCGTCGCCGGGTTGTCCGCGTACGCGTTCGCGCCGTGGATCGGCGTCGCCGTCGCGCTCGTCATGCTGGTCGTGGTCGCTTCCTACCGGCAGAACGTGCACGCCTATCCCAGCGGCGGCGGTGACTACGAAGTCGCCAACACCAATCTCGGCGGCAAATTCGGGCTCACCGTCGCCAGCGCGCTACTGGTCGACTACGTGCTCACCGTGGCGGTGTCGACGTCGTCCGGCGTGGCGAACATCGGTTCCGCCATTCCCTGGGTGGCGCAGCACAAGGTGATCGCCGCGGTCATCATCGTGGTCGTGCTGACCGCGCTGAATCTGCGCGGAGTGCGCGAATCGGGCAAAGCGTTCGCGATCCCGACCTACGGGTTCATCATCGGCATCCTCGGCATGGTGATCTGGGGGCTGATCGAGGCGGCCTCCGGTGCCGACATGCGGGCCGAGAGCGCGGATTTCCAGCTGCACGAAGAAGCCTCTTTGACCGGTTTCGCCTTTTTCTTCCTGTTGCTGCGCACGTTCTCCTCCGGTGCGGCGGCGCTGACCGGGGTCGAGGCGATCAGCAACGGTGTCCCGGCGTTCCAGAAGCCGAAATCGAAGAACGCGGCGACCACCCTGCTGATGATGGGCGTGCTCGCGGTGACGATGCTGATCGGCATCATCACGCTGGCGATCATCACCGACGTCAAATTCGCCGAGCACCCGGAGACGCAGCTCACCGGCACCCCGGCGGGCTACGAGCAGAAGACGATCGTCGCGCAGATCGCGCAGGCGGTGTTCGCCGACTTCACCCCCGCGTTCTACTACATCTCTTTCGCCACCGGCATCATCCTGCTGCTGGCCGCGAACACCGCGTTCAACGGTTTCCCGGTACTCGGCTCGATCCTCGCGCAGGACCGCTACCTGCCGCGTCAGCTGCACACCCGGGGCGACCGGCTGGCCTTCTCGAACGGCATCCTGTTCCTGTCGGCGTTCGCGCTGGTGCTGATCATCGCGTTCGACGCCGAGGTCACCAAGCTGATCCAGCTGTACATCGTGGGGGTGTTCGTCTCCTTCACGATCAGCCAGGCGGGCATGATCCGGCACTGGAACCGGCTGCTGGCCAGGGAAACCGATCCGGCGGTGCGACGGCGGATGCGGCGTTCGCAGACGGTCAACGCGATCGGCCTCACCATGACCGGCACCGTGCTGATCATCGTGCTGGTCACGAAGTTCCTGCTCGGCGCCTGGATCGCGATCGCGGCCATGGTGGCGATCTACGTGCTGATGACCGCCATCCGGAAGCACTACGACCGGGTCGCCGAGGAATTGCGCGAGATGGACCGCAAACCGACCGTATTGCCTTCGCGCAACCACGCGATCGTGCTGATTTCGAAACTGCACCTGCCGACCCTGCGCGCCCTTTCCTACGCGAAGGCCGTGCGGCCGGATGTGCTGGAAGCCGTCACGGTGAACGTCGACGACGTCGAGACCCGCAAACTCGTCCAGGAATGGGACGACCACAATTTCAAGGTGCCGCTGAAGGTGATCGAATCGCCGTACCGCGAGATCACGAAACCGGTGCTGGACTACGTGAAGCGCGTCCGCGGCGACAATCCGCGCAACGTGGTGACCGTGTTCATCCCCGAGTACGTGGTCGGGCACTGGTGGGAGCAGGTCCTGCACAACCAGAGCGCCCTGCGTCTCAAGGGGCGGCTGCTTTTCCAGCCCGGCGTCATGGTGACGAGCGTGCCGTGGCAGCTCGAATCGTCGGAGAAGGCGATCAAACGCGACCGGAAGGCCCGCCCGGCGGCGGGCGACGTGCGGCGCGGGTTCTCCCCGGTCGTCAAGCAACCCGAAAATACTAAGGACAAAGCAGAATGAGTGTGGACGCGTCGACCGGCACCTGGCTCGGACGAACCATCGAGCTGGAGGTCGGCGCTGTCGCGCACGGCGGCCACTGCGTCGCGCGGGCGGAGGGCCGGGTCGTGTTCGTGCGGCACGCGCTGCCCGGCGAGCGGGTCCTGGCCTCGGTCACGGAGGACAAGGGCGGCTCGTTCTGCCGCGCCGACGCCGTCGAGGTCCTGGAGGCGTCCCCGGAACGCGTGGAGCCGCCGTGCCCGCTCGCGGCGCCGGGGGAGTGCGGCGGCTGCGACTGGCAGCACGCCACGCCCGGGCATCAGCGTGAACTCAAGGCCGCGGTGGTCATGGAACAGCTGAAGAGGCTGGCCGGGATCGAGCGCGAGGTCGTCGTCGAAGAACTCGACGGCGGGCCGCTGGACTGGCGCAGCCGTGTCCGGCTCGTCGCGGGCAAGGACGGCAGGGCGGGTTTCCGTGCGCACCACAGTCACCGCGTGATCGCGATCGACGACTGCCCGATCACCGTCCCCGGCGCGCTCGACGACGTCGTGTCGCGGAAGTGGCGACCGGGCAGCGAAATCGAGGTCACCAAGGACGGCGAGGGACAGGTGCACCTTCGCGACCTGTCGACGGTCCACGGGAAGACCCGCTCGCGGCAGCTGGCCGGTGGTATCGCCGTGCAGCACGCCGCCGGCCGCGACTGGCGCCTGGACGCCCACGGCTTCTGGCAGGTCCACCCGGCCGCCGCGGACGCGCTCGCCGCCGTCGTCGCGGAATGGGCGGAGGCGCCGCGTGACGGCGTGGCTTGGGACCTGTACGCCGGTGTCGGCCTCTTCGCGTCGGTGCTCGCCGAGCAGGTCGGCCCGCGTGGGCGCGTCCTCGCCGTCGAATCCGGCCGTCGTGCCGTCGCCGACGGCGAGGAGAACCTGGCCGACCTCCCGCAGGTCCGCTGGCGCTCCGGCAAGGTCGAGCAGCTGCTGGCCGACGCTCCGAAACCGGTCGACGTCGTCGTCCTCGACCCGCCGCGCAAGGGCGCGGGCAAGGCCGTCGTCGATTCCATTGTGGAGGGTTCGCCCGACCGGATCGTCTACGTGGCGTGCGACCCCGCCGCGCTGGCGCGGGACATCGCGCTGTTCGCCGGGCACGGCTACGGGCTGGTGGATCTGCGCGCCTTCGACGCTTTCCCGATGACGCACCACGTCGAATGCGTTGCGTTGCTGCAATAATTCAGGATTTGTAATCCGTCGGAATGGACTGGCTTCGTTCGACTTGTCCTGGTGTCTTCGTGCTGGCTAACTTGAGCCTCGTGTTCACGAGGTGATGCGGGTACTTCGGGCACTTCGACGCGAACGGATTCCGAATAATGGATTATCTTACTTCGGTATGCGGTGATTGTGACGGTAAAGGCTGTGCGGGCTGCGACGGGCACGGCACGATCACCATCGTGGAGGACTGACGAATGGCAGAGCCGTCAATGCTTCCTCCCGGTGTCACGGCGCAGGAGATCAGTTACCGGAACGGCCGGAAACAAGTCATCTACACGGCGCCGTACCCCTCCGAGGGGCCGGTGCTCGCGCGCGATCTGCTGGGCAGGCAGGCGTGGATGTTCATGTACGCGCATTTCGTCTTCACCTGGGTGGAAGGCGCGGTGCAGGTGCAGGTCAGTCACGGAACCCTGAATGGGCCGAAGATGCCGCTGTGGAAGGGAATCAGTATCTCCGGCTACTGGTCGGGTCCCGCGTTGGCGGAATTCGGGCAGGCTTGGGCGCTGGACCAGATGACGGGTAATCGGGGGACTCCGGCCGCTGTTTCCATCTGAGAGGTCTGTATGGCGTTTCGGATTGGCATTTCTTCCCGCTCGGCCCAGGGGTAGTGAAGGCCTTCCCTGTACCGCCGTGGTGGAATTGGCGAGGCCCGTGGTCTGGGTGTGTGTCGCGAAAGCCACTTTCGCGACGCGTGATGTCCCGAAAGTGGCTTTCGCGACACGCGATCAGCGGGCGGCGGGAGTGAACCGACCCGGCGCAAAAACGCGCCTCGGCACTCGCGAGCGTCTGGGGCTGGATATGGGCATGCCGAGGAGCCCGTCGCCGGTGCGGTCGGCGGGCTCCTCGGGAGTGGGATCAAGTCACGACGCGGTGAAGAGTGTTGCGCCGTGGCACCTGTAGCGGGTCGAGGTATTGGGGCGGCACGAATTCCGGTATCCCCTCGGGCGCGATGCGGACCTGCCAGTCACCGTGGTGGATGAGCCGGTGGTGGAAGGAGCAGAGCAGGACCAGGTTCCGGAGGTCGGTGGGACCACCGTCTGCCCAATGCCGAATATGGTGGGCGTGACAGTGTTTCGGCGCCCGATGGCAGCCAGGGAACGCGCAGCCGCCGTCGCGGATGTTCAGGGCCCGGCGTTGGCCGGGGGTGACGAAGCGTTTCATCCGTCCGACATCGAGAGGCTCGCCGGCGGCGCCGAGCACCACCGGGATCATCAGGCAGTCGCAGGCGGCCAGCCGGGCTTCGCGGGCGGTGATCCGGCCGACGAAGTCGAGGCACGCGGTCCCGAGTCCGGTCTTCAGGGCATCGAGACCGACGGTCACGTGCACCAGCGTGCGGTAGCCGGAGGTGCCCGGTTGGTCGGGGCAGGCGATGGCGAGGTCGAGGAGTTCGGCCCACGCGTCACCTCGGCGCTGGGGCATGGTGCGGTGGTCGGCTTGACCGAACTCGTCGACCGGCCGCTTCGCTCCGAAGGCGTCCAGTGCGGCAGCGGTGCGGGCGCCGGTCTCGGGGTCCAGTAGCCCGGACAGTTTCCAGAAACCGTCCTTGCGGCGCTCGATGAACACCTCGCGGCGCGGCGGTTTCGGTTCTGGGTCCTTCGGCTCGTTCCCGTCGGGGTCTAGGTGTGCGAGCAGGTCGGCTCCGACCTCAGCGATCTCTTTCGGCCCGGCGTTGCGGGCGAGGTCGGCGAGGATCTTCTCCGCGCCGTCTCGTTCCTCCACGGGCACGTCGGACGGGATTTTGCGCAGGATCTCCAGGATCAGGTCGATATGCTGCTCACCGATCGCGCCGTCGTCGGCCGCGGCGGCCGTCGCGGGCGCGAACACGGCGCCCTCGCCGCCGACGCTCGGCGCGGGGTTCAAGGCCAGGGCCCGGTCCACCATGTCTTGCGCGTCGCCCCGGGAGATCCGGGCGACGTCGGCGAGCCACGACGCCGCGCTTCCGTAGCCGAACAAGTCTTCCGTGCCCCGCGACTCGATCTCCGCCAGGTACTTCCCCACTCCGGCGGAGGCCACTCCCATGACCTGCAGCAGGTGTGTCACGCCATGGGCAAGCTCCAGCTTGCCGGCGCGCCACAGTTCCTGCGGCAGTTCGGGAATGGTCGTCTCGGGCACGTCTCCATATTATCGAAAATTGCCGCTGGAATCATTCGTAATTTTAAGCGACAACGCTTATTGCGCATTTGCCACTGACGGGTGGTTTGGGTCCTGCGCGTCGTGACTCTCGCGATTGGTGAAGGTTCCACCCTTACTGCAGGTGCGAGAAAAGCGCCTTCGCGAGCTGGTGCAACAGGTCTGGTCTCGTGAGTGGTAAGGACGGTTCTAACCGCCCCTACCACTCACGAGACCACAAGGTCAGCGTTTCAGGGTAAAAGTGAAGTCCCCGGACACCTTCCCGCGCAACCGCACCGCCGAAACCACCTTCCCTTCCTCGATCAGCCGCTCGACCTCACCCCGCGAAAGACCGCACCCTTCGGCGATCAGCCGAGCGGGCCGGACGGGAATCGGTGCCTCGAAACGAACCGAGACATCGCGAAGGTCCGAGTGACACGAGGAGCCGGTGTCGAGGCGCCAGGCGCCGTCCCAATCGAGGGCGATGCGGTTCCGGCGGAGCACGGCGGGATCCTGGAGCAGTTCGGCCGCCAACCCCAGGTCGTTCTCGTGCAGCCGGTCCAGCAACTCGGGCCGGACGGAGCGCACGTTCACCCGCTCCAGGATCGTGAGCTTCGCGGTGTCCCCGCACGCGACACAGCGCACGAGGAGCCAGACGTCGAGGAGTTTGTGGTTGGCGTTGACCCGGAATTTGCCGTTCGCCCGGAAACGCCCGGCAGGGCAGGAGCGGCAACGGCGGAGGACGACAGGCAGGCAGACGGGTACGACGACCCAGTTTTCGAGCACAGGAAATACACCCGTTCCAGTGAGAAATCCGCAGCAAAAGGAAGCGCGGCGCCCCAGGCGCGGCGCGCGACGAAATCAGCGCTCGGCAGGTCTCACAGGGTGTACAACGGCAGGCCTCCGGCTCGGCGACGTGGTCCGGCAGCACGGTAATGGCCCGGCAGCGCCCGCTCCACAGGTTTTCCGGGCAAGAAGAAGGCCCCCTGGCCGAAACCAGGGGGCCGGACGAGCGAAGCTAGGAGCGCGCGTCCTCCTTCAGCATGTCCGCGCACTTCTCACCGATCGCCATCGTCGTGATGCACGGGTTCACCGCGACCAGGAACGGCATCGCCGAACCGTCGGCGACCCGCAGGCCCTCGACGCCTCGCACGCGCAGACGCGCGTCCAGCACCGCCATCGGGTCGTCGTCGCCGCCCATCTTCGCGGTGCACGAGGGGTGATAGACCGTGTTGTGCGTCTTGCGCAGGTAGTCCGCGATCTCGTCGTCGGTCTTGACGTCCTTGCCGGGCGCCAGTTCCGTGCCGGCCCATTCGTCCAGCGCGGGCTGCTCGGCGATCTTGCGGGCCAGTTTGATGCCGTAGGTCATCACGCGCATGTCGTGCTCGTCGGTGAAGTACCGCGGGTCCACCTTCGGCTTGTCCCGGTAGTCGCGGCTGCGCAGCCGCACCGTCCCGGTCGACCGTGACCGCGTGACGTTCGGGGTCAGGCAGAAGCCGTTCTCCGTGGTCGGATACCCCTGCCGGAGGGTGTTCATGTCGAACGGCACCGAGCCGTAGTGGAACATCAGGTCCGGCCGGTCGAGACCCTCCTCGGTGGTGGTGAAGATGCCGATCTCCCACCATTGCGTGGATTCGGTGGTCATCGGCTGCAGCGCGTCCCACTGGATGACGCCTTCGGGGTGATCCTGCAGGTTCTCGCCGACGCCGGGGGAGTCGACCAGCACGTCCACGCCGACCTCGCGCAAGTGTTCGGCGGGGCCGATTCCGGACAGCATCAGGAGTTTCGGCGTGTCGATCGCGCCTGACGAGAGAATCACCTCGCGACGTGCCCGCAGCGGGACACCGTGGATCAGGTCGTCGGCCAGGTATTCCGCGCCGGTGCAGCGTTTGCCGTCGAACAGCAGCCGCCGGACGCGGGCACCGGTGATGATCTCCAGGTTCGGCCGCTTGCCGATGATCGGGTGCAGGTACGACACCGACGCCGACGACCGCGTGCCGTCCTCGCGCGCGTTGATCTGGAACCAGTTCGCCCCGTGCGTGACGGTCTTGCCCGAGTTGAACTCCGTCCTCGGGATGCCCGCCTGCTCGCAGGCCTGCAGTAGCGCGACACCGGTCGGGTCGTTCGGCGGCACCGAGCGGATGGTCACCGGGCCGGAGCGGCCGTGGTGGTCGCCGGGGCCGTCGTTGGTCTCAAGACGTTTGTACAGCGGGAAAATGTCCTTCGCGGCCCAGCCGGGCAGGCCGAGCGACGCCCATTCGTCGAGGTCTTCCGCCGGTGCCCAGAACGCGATGCACGAGTTGTGCGACGAGCAGCCGCCGAGCACTCGCGCGCGAGCGTGGCGCAGGAAGGAGTTGCCGGACTCCTGCGGCTCGACCAGGTAGTCCCAGTCGTAGCCGGATTCCAGCAGCGCCATCCACTTCGTCAGTTCCAGCACCGCTGGATCGTCCACATCGGACGGTCCGGCTTCGAGGAGCGCCACGGTGACGTCCGGATCTTCCGAGAGTCTCGCCGCGACCACCGAACCCGCCGTCCCGCCGCCGACGACGATGTAGTCGAACTCTCCGGTCACTGTGCTGCCTCCTCGGGAAGTGCTTCCGCGGCGTGGTCGGCCAGGACGCCGCTCTTGTGCCGCAGGACGAACCAGTAATACGCGAAACCGACGACCGCCACCGCGCCGACGAACAGCACGGCCCCCCATTCGAGGTACCAGTGATACGGCTCGGTCGCGTTGTAGACCTCACGCCGCGGCCAGGCCAGGTTCACCACGATCGCGCCGCCCCACAGCACGCCGAGGATGTTGACCGGCAGCCCCAGTTTGCCGAGCGAGAAGTACTTGGTGCCCTCCACCTTCGGCGGTGGCCACTGCCCGCGCAGCCGCTTGACCAGCATCGGGATGGTGACCAGCAGGTACGCCAGGTAGATCATGATGATGCCGATACTGGTGATCACCGTGAAGATCTGCGGCTGGCCGACGTTGACCACCAGGATCAGCACCGCGATGACGCCGGACACGATCGCGGGGATCACGGGCGTCTTGGTCTTCGGCGACACCCTCGCCAGGTGTTTCCCGGCGGGCAGGTTGTTGTCGCGGCCCATCGCGAACATCATCCGGATCGACGCCGACTGCACGGCCAGGTTGCACACGGTGATGGCCACGACGACCGCGAGCAGGAAGATCGTGCCGATCGTGCTGCCGAGGACGTCCAGCACGATGAACTGCAGGCCGCCGGTGGCGATCTCGGGGTTGTTGATGTCGCCGACGGCCATCAGCGCGAGGATCAGGATCAGCCCGCCGATGACGAACGACGCGATCAGCGCGCGCAGGATCGCCTTGGGCGCGTTCCTGCGCGGGTCGTGGGACTCCTCGCCGAGCGAGCTGGCGGTGTCGAAGCCGTACATGACGTAGGTCGACGCGAGCGACGCGACCAGGAACGCCCCGAAATAGCCCCACGGCTGGTCGGCGCCGGTGTTGTTGGTCTGCATGACGACCTCGGGGCCCCGCGTGATGTTCACCGCGAGCGCGACGATCAGCAGGACCGCGGCGATCAGTTCGATGAACACCCCGGCGCTGTTGATCCGCGCCATCAGCTTGACGCCCCAGGCGTTCACCAGCGTCGTGAACACGATCAGCGCCGTACCGAGGATGACCGCGTTCACCGCGCTGTCGCCCGAGAAGGAGAAGAACGACGAGATCTGGGGGAGGGTGATCTGGTAGGCCAGCGCGACCGCGGCGATGCTGACGATCGACGCGGTCAGCATCATCCACCCGGCCATCCAGGCGACGTGCGGGCTGCCGAGCCGTTTCGACCAGTTGTAGATCGAACCGGCGACCGGATAGTGCGCGGCCAGTTCGGCGAACGACAGCGCGACCATCAGCTGGCCTACGAACACCATCGGCCACGACCACCAGTACGCCGGCCCGCCGAAACTGAAGCCGAAGTAGAACAGCTGGAAGGTCCCGGTCAGGATCGAGATGTAGCTGATCCCGGCGGCGAAGGTGTGGAAATTGCCGAGCGTTCTTTCGAGTTCCTGTTTGTAGCCGAAACCGGCGAGGCCGTCATCGGAAGGATTGCTCATCGGCAATTTCCCCTCTTTAGTTGGACGCGGGCTCCCCGGAGAACCAGCGCTGTGGAGCGGGCCGGAGGTTCTGGTAGATGTGCTTCGCCTCCGTGTACTCGGCGAGCCCGGTCGGGCCGAGTTCGCGCCCGAAGCCGGACTGCTTGTAGCCGCCCCATTCCGCCTGCGGCAGGTACGGGTGGAAGTCGTTGATCCAGATCGTGCCGTGCCGCAGCCGGTTCGCGACCCGCTGCGCGCGGGAGGCGTCCGAGGTGAACACCGCGCCGGCGAGGCCGTAGTGGGTGTCGTTGGCGATGCGGACGGCGTCGTCCTCGTCGGTGAAGGTCTCGACGGTGAGCACCGGGCCGAACGATTCGTCGACGACGGCGCTGCTGCCCTGCTTCACGTTGTCGAGGATGGTCGGCAGGTAGTAGTGCCCCTTCGCGAGCTCGCGGTCGTCGGGGCGTTTGCCGCCGGTGCGCAGGACGGCGCCCTCTTCGAGCGCCGCGGCGACGTAGCGTTCGATCTTTTCCAAATGGGCGGCCGAGATCAGCGGGCCGGTTTCAGCCTTCGGGTCGAAAGGTCCACCCAGTCGGATCAGCTCGGCGCGGCGGACGAGTTCGTCGACGAACCTGTCGTGCCACTCCTCCTGGACGATCAGCCGCGCACCCGCCGAGCAGACCTGCCCGGAGTGCAGGAACACCGCGGTCAGCGCGTAGTCGACGGCGGTCTCGAAGTCCGAGTCGGCGAAGACGACGTTCGGGTTCTTGCCGCCCAGCTCCAGCGCGACCTTCTTGATGGTCGCGGCGGCGGACGCGGCGATGATCTTGCCGGTCGCGAGGCCGCCGGTGAACGACACGAGGTCGACGTCCGGGTGTTCCGAAAGCGGCGCTCCGGCCTGGGCGCCGGCGCCCAGCACCAGGTTCGCGACGCCGCCGGGGAGCCCGGCCTCGGTCAGCAGCTTCATCAGCATGATCGAGGTGTGCGGGGTCAGCTCGCTGGGCTTGAGGACGAACGTGTTGCCCGCCGCGAGTGCGGGGGCGACCTTCCAGATGGTCTGCAGGAGCGGGTAGTTCCACGGCGTGATCAGTCCGCAGACGCCGACCGGCTCGTGCACGATCCGGCTGAACGCGTCCGGGTTGCCGGTGTCGACGACGCGGCCGGCGTCGTTCGCGGCGAGCTTGCCGAAGTAGCGCAGGCACGCGGCGATGTCGGCCATGTCGTATTCGCTCTCGACCAGCCGTTTCCCGGTGTCGAGCGATTCGGCGCGGGCGAAGGCGGCGGCGTCCCGGTCGAGCAGGTCGGCGGCCTTCAGCAGCAGGTCACCGCGCTGCGGGGCGGGCGTCCGCGGCCACGGGCCGGTGTCGAACGCCTTCCTCGCGGCGGCGATGGCCGCTTCGGTGTCCTCACGGGTGCCTTCGGCGACTTCCGCGACCAGCGACCCGTCCGCGGGGCAGCGGATTTCCCGGCGACCACCGCCGACCGCGTCGACCCACTCGCCACCGATGAAAAAGTCCGCCATCAAGCCCTCCGAACCGGCTTCTGCTCAACCGTCGATCAGCGATTATCGCGGCCACCCGACGTGACCGCTACTTGGCAAAAGAGACCATGTTCACACCTTCGGGTGCCGAGTGGTGATTTTCTGCCATGTGACCCGTGACGCGGCGGACGGAAGACTCTCAGGCGTCCTCCGTAGACTGGTCGGAACGGCGGAAGAGGAACCAGGCGAGGTGGGAGAGTGACGTTGCTCGAGTCCGTGCACGGACCGGCCGACTTGAAGCGGATGAACCAGGAGCAGCTCGACGAGCTGGCCGCGGAGATCCGGGACTTCCTCGTCGAAAAGGTGCGGCTCGCCGGTGGTCACCTCGGCCCGAACCTGGGTGTGGTCGAGCTGACGATGGCGCTGCACCGCGTCTTCGACTCGCCCAGCGATGCCATCGTGTGGGACGTCGGTCACCAGGCGTACGTGCACAAGATCGTCACCGGCCGTCATGACGGCTTCGGCAAGCTGCGCCAGCTCGGCGGCCTCACCGGCTACCCGGCGCGCTGCGAGAGCGAGCACGACCTCGTCGAGAACAGCCACGCCTCGACCGCGCTGTCCTATGTGGACGGTCTGGCGAAGGCGTTCGAGCTCGAAGGCGGTGGCAGGCACGCGATCGCCGTCGTCGGCGACGGCGCGCTGACCGGCGGCATGTGCTGGGAGGCGCTCAACAACATCGCCGCGAACCCGCGCCGGCCGGTCGTCATCGTCATCAACGACAACGGCCGCTCATACTCGCCGACCATCGGCGGCGTCGCGGACCACCTCGCGTCGCTGCGGCTCAAGCCGGGCTACGAGCGCGTGCTGGACCGCGGCAAGGAACTGCTGCGGCACACGCCCGTCGTCGGCAAGCCGATCTACGCGGCGCTGCACGCGGCGAAGGCGGGGCTCAAGGACGCGCTGAGCCCGCAGATGATGTTCTCCGACCTCGGCCTCAAGTACCTCGGGCCGGTCGACGGGCACGACCTCGTCGCGCTGGAGAAGGCGTTCCAGAGCGCCCGTGACTTCGGCGGCGCGGTCATCGTGCACGTGGTCACCGAGAAGGGCCACGGTTACGAGCCCGCGGTGACCAACCAGGCCGACCAGATGCACCAGACCGACCCGATCGACCCGGAAACCGGCCTGCCGCCGGTCAAGGGCCCGAGCTGGACCGGCGTCTTCGCCGACGAGCTGGTGAAGATCGGCGCCGACCGCGAGGACGTCGTCGCGATCACCGCGGCCATGCTGCGTTCGACCGGGCTGCACAAGTTCGCCGAGGCGTACCCGGACCGCTGGTACGACGTCGGGATCGCCGAGCAGCACGCCGTGACCTCGGCCGCCGGGCTCGCGATGGGCGGCAAGCACCCCGTCGTCGCCGTGTACTCGACCTTCCTGAACCGCGCGTTCGACCAGGTCCTGATGGACGTCGCGCTGCACCGGCAGCCCGTGACGCTGGTGCTGGACCGCGCGGGCATCACCGGCCCGGACGGGCCCAGCCACCACGGCATGTGGGACCTCTCGCTGCTCGGCATGGTGCCGGGTATGCGGGTCGCCGCCCCGCGTGACGCCGGAACGCTGCGCGAGGAACTGCGGGAGGCCGTCGCGGTCGAGGACGGGCCGACGGCGCTGCGGTTCTCCAAGGGCGGCGTGGTCGATTCGGTGCCCGCCGTGGAACGCCTCGGCACCGTGGACGTGCTGCGCAAGCCCGCCGGTGAAGCCGACGTCCTGCTGGTCGCCGTGGGCGCGTTCGCGCTGCTCGGGCTCGCGGCCGCGGACCGGCTGGCCGACCAGGGCATCGGCGTGACCGTGGTGGACCCGCGCTGGGTCGTCCCGGCCCCGGCCGAACTGGTGGCGCTGGCCGAGCAGCACAAGCTCGTCGTGACCGTCGAGGACAGCGGGCGGCACGGTGGCTTCGGCTCCGCGCTGGCGGCGCTGTTCCGCGACGCCGAATGCGATGTGCCGCTGCGCGATCTCGCGGTGCCGCAGGTGTTCCACGACCACGGTTCGCGCGAGGAGGTGCTGGCCCGCGTCGGGCTCACCGCGCAGGACGTGGCGCGGCGGGTGACGGAGTGGTCGGCGAAGCTGGCGAGCCGGACGCCGGCGCCGGAGGACACGCGGCGCTGACAAGTGTCCGGCGCGCGTGTGGTGGTCGCTGAAGCTACGGCCTCGCGTCAGGCAGTGCCTCTCCGCTGGAGAGAGGTCGGTGACCGTGTGGATTTCTGGTCGTCAGATGACCAAAAATCCACACGGTCCGGCGAGACAGTCACTGTCACGACCAGGTGTGGGGAAATAGGGACACTCAACGTCCCTATTTCCACACAGCTTTAGGCCCGCCAGACGGTGCCCCGCCGCTCGTACTCCAGCACCACTTCGGTCCGCTGAGCCGCCTTCGCGCCCAAGAAGCGCTCCACGAGCCACAGCGATACCTCAAGACCCGCGGTGATTCCGCCGCCGGTGATCAGATCCCCGTCGTCGACGACGCGCGCATCGATCACTTTCGCGCCCTGCGCGGCCAGATCCGCCTTCGCGCCGTGGTGCGTCGTCGCGTTGCGGCCCTTCGTCAGGCCGGCGGCGGACAGCACCATGCTGCCGGTGCAGATCCCGACGGGCAGCGCCCGCGACGCGGCGAGGCGCCGCAGAAAGCCCTGATCGGCGGTGAGCCGGTGCACCCCGGGCCCGTTGCGGTCGGTGTAGCCGCCGCCGGGCACCACGAGGACGTCGGCCTCGCCGGGCGACCAGGGACGCGGGACGTCGACGACGGTGCCGTAGGTGCATTTCACGGATCCGGGCCGTCCCGCGGAAACCAGCGAGGTGACCACGGCGCCGCCGGTGAGTTTCCCGGCCAGGCCCAGAACCTCGACGGGCGCGACGAAATCCTGTTCCTCCACGCCGTCGAACATCAGGATCTGCACCCGTAGCGGGGCGGCGGCGGAAGCGGCGGGCGCGGTGACGCCCACCAGGCCGGCGGACAAGGCTGAAGCACGTAAGAACGTACGACGCTGCATACCCAGTGGTCGCGCGAAAAGGGGCTCAGGTTCCCACGATCCGGCCGACCGCGCGGACGACGAGGTCGCGGGTCGCGGTGGGGGAGGAGAACCCGAGGATCGACAGGTGCACGACGAGGCTCAGCAGTTCCTCGGCGTCGAAGTGGTCCGGCACGGTGCCCGCGCGTTGCGCCTCACGGATCGCGGCGACCTTGTCCGCGTGCGCCCGGACCTCGGCCTCCGGCGTCGCGTCGAAGCCGTTCTCCAGCCGGAGCCAGCCCATGAGCCGCAGGAGGTGGGGGTGTTCGAGGTAGCGGTCGAACAGCTTGCCCGCGTAGCCGGGCAGGTCCTCGGGGGTGATCGTGAGCGTCCGGATGGCGAGGTCGACCTGCTCCTGGATGACCATCTCGAACAGGTATTCCTTGCTGCAGAAGTAGGCGTAGATCAGCGCCTTGTTGGCGCCCGCGTTCTTCGCGATGCGATCCACCCTGGCGCCGGCGATGCCGTACGTGGCGAACTCCGTCGTCGCCGCGTCCAGCAGTTTCCGCTTGGTCGCTTCCTTGTCCCTGACCATGTGACCCAGTCTAACTAACTGGTTGGTTGGCATCCAGTCGGGCCGCGTGGCAACCTGAATTGACAACCAACCGGTTAGTTAGGAGACGGACATGAAAGTCGCACTGGTCACGGGCGCTTCGGCGGGCATCGGCGAGGCCACGGCGCTCGCGCTGCACGAAGCGGGCTACACGGTCTACGGCGCCGCGAGGCGCGTCGAGCGGATGGCGGGGCTGGCCGAACGCGGCATCAAGATCCTCGGGATGGACGTCACCGACGACGCGTCGATGGTCGCGGGGGTCGAGCGGATCATCGAGGAGTCGGGCCGCATCGACGTCCTGGTCAACAATGCGGGATACGGCTCGTACGGCGCCTTCGAGGATGTGCCGCTCTCGGAAGGGAAGTACCAGTTCGAAGTCAACCTGTTCGGGCTCGCGCGGCTCGTCCAGCTGACCACGCCGCATATGCGCGCCCAGGGCTCGGGCAGGATCGTGAACATCTCGTCGATCGGTGGCAAGATCTACGAACCGCTCGGCGGCTGGTACCACTCGACCAAGTTCGCGGTCGAAGGCCTGAGCGACTCACTGCGGCTGGAGCTCAAACCGTTCGGCATCGACGTCGTGGTGGTCGAACCCGGTGCCATCAGGACCGAATGGGGCGGTATCGCCATCGAGAACCTGATGAAGACCTCGGGCGACACCGCCTACGCGCCGCAGGCCAAGGCGCTGGCGAAGTTCTTCGACCAGACCGCGCGCGCCTCCCACCCGAAGGTGATCGCCGACGTGATCCTGAAGGCCGTCCGGGCCCGGCGCCCGAAGATCCGCTACGCCGCCGGTTTCGGGGCGAAGCCGATCCTGTTCGTGCGCCGGGTGCTCCCGGATCGTGCCTTCGACGCGCTGTTCCTCGGGGCGCTGCGCCGTTTCGCCTAAACGGCGACGGCCGGCTCCGCGACGGGCTCGGCGTACGAGTAGACCTCCCGCGGTTCGGGGAAGAGCTTCACCAGCACGGGATACGCGATCGCCGCCGTGCACAGCGTCACCACCATGCTGATGTCGACGCCGCCCGCGATGTCCTTGAACGGCCCGGCGATCATCGGGGTGTTGGCGGTCAGCAGGCCCAGCGTCGTCGCCGGGATCCACGCCGCCATCGCCCGCCAGTTCACCCCGCGGGTGAACCAGTAGCGCCCGCCCTTACGGCCCTGGTTGAACACCTGGAGGTCGTCCGGGTCGTAGAACCCGCGCCGCAGCACGAAACCGATCATCATGATCACCATCCACGGCGAGGTGCACAGCACGATCAGCGTGGCGAAGGCGTTGATGCTGGAGACCATGTCCAGCACGAAATTGCCGACGAAGATGAACACCACACTGAGCGAGCCGATCAGCAGCGTCGCCTGCACGCGGCTGAGCTTCACGAAGATCGAGCTGAAATCCAGCCCGGTCCCGTAGAGCGACGTCGTGCCGGTCGACAGCCCGCCGATCAGTGCGACCACGATCAGCGGGATCGCGTACCAGAGCGGGGAGATCGCGGTCAGGCCGGTGATGTAGTCGGCCGGATCCGCGACCAGCGTCGCGGTGGCGATGCCGAACCCGAACGGCAGCAACGTCGCCACCTGCGCCAGGAACGGCGCGGCCAGCAGGGAACGGCGGCTGTGGCGCGCGGGGATGTAGCGCGTCCAGTCGCCGAGGAAGGCGCCGAACGAGATCGGGTTCGCCATCGTGGTGAGCGCGGCCAGGATCCACGTCGGCCAGAAGTCACCGAGCGCGTAGGTGCCGGTGCCGGCGAACCCGGGGTCGAAAGTGCCGCCGTAGGCCACGATGCCGAGCAGCATGATCGCCGTGCCCAGCACCACGGCGACCCGGTTCACCAGCAGCATGAACCGGTAGCCGTAGATGCACACCACCAGCGTGGCGATCGCGATGACGCCGTACGCGACGCCGCGCAGCACTTCGCCGCCGTCGAAGCCGAAAAGCCGTTGTGCCGCACCGGCGACGGCGTCGCCGCTCACCCAGACCGAGATGGCGAAGAACGTGATCGCCGTCAGCAGGGAGAGGAAGGAGCCGACACAACGGCCGACGACGCCGAAGTGCGCGCCGGAGGAGACGGCGTTGTTGGTCCGGGTGAGCGGGCCGAACAACGACATCGGCGACAGCACGAGCGCGCCGACGACCACGCCGGCGACGGTGGCCGCGACCGCCGCCCAGAAGCTCAGGCCGAAGGCGATCGGGAGCGTCCCGAGGATGATGGTGGCGAAGGTGTTCGCGCCGCCGAACGCCATCCGGAACAGGTCGCGCGGGCGCGACGTCTGCTCCTCCGGCGGGATCGGCGCGATGCCGTGCTGCTCGACTTCGGTGACCTTGTCACCCATGGGGACCTCCGGTACGGCTTCAGGCGAAGCGGGTCATGACGTGCTTCACGCGGGTGTACTCGGCGAAGGAGTAGGACGAGAGGTCCTTCCCGTGGCCCGAGTGCCCGAAGCCGCCATGGGGCATTTCCGAGACCAGCGGCCCGTGGGTGTTGACCCAGACGCAGCCGAAGTCGAGTTCGCCCGAAACGCGGGTCGCGCGTGACAGGTCGTTGGTCCAGATCGACGACGCGAGCCCGTACGGGACGCCGTTGGCCAGGCGCACCGCCTCGTCCTCGTCCACAAAGGACTGGACGGTGATCACCGGGCCGAAGATCTCCTCCTGCACGATCTCGTCGTCCTGCTTCAGGCCCGAGATCACGGTGGGGGAGAAGAAGAAACCGCGGTCACCGGCGGGCACGCCGCCGGTCTCCACGCGGGCGTGCGACGGCAGCCGCTCGACGAGCCCGCGGACCCGGCCGAACTGGGCCTCGCTGTTGAGCGGGCCGAAGTCCGTGCCGGGCTGCTGCGTGGCGGCGGCCTTGGTCAGCTCCGCGACGAACTCGTCGTGGATCGCCGCGTCCACCAGTACGCGGCTGCCCGCGGTGCAGTCCTGCCCGGCGTTGTAGAACGCCGCCCCGACGATGCCCTCGGCCGCCTCGGCGAGGTTCACGTCGCCGAAGACCAGCAGCGGCGCGTTGCCGCCGAGTTCGAGGTGCGTGCGCTTGAGGTCTGCCGCCGCGACGGTGGCGACGTCGATTCCGGCGCGGGTCGAGCCGGTGATCGACACCAGTTCGGTGATCGGGTGCTTCACCAGCGCGCGGCCGGTGTCGCGATCGCCGCACAGCACGTTGAACGCGCCCTGCGGCAGGAACTCCGCCGCGACCTTCGCCAGCAGCACGGCCGTCGACGGCGTGGTCTCCGCGGGCTTCAGTACGACGGTGTTGCCCGCGGCCAGCGCGGGGGCGATCTTCCAGACACCCATCATCAGCGGGTAGTTCCAGGGCGCGATCTGCGCGCAGACGCCGACCGGCTCCCGACGGATCGCGGACGTGTGGCCAGGCAGGTACTCCCCGGACGCGGTGCCTTCGAGTTGCCGCGCAGCACCGGCGAAGAACCGCAGCGCGCTGACGCACTCCGGGATCTCCTCGTCCAGCACGACGGCGCGGATCTTGCCGGTCTCGCGGATTTCGAGCTCGGCGAACTCCTCCGCGCGGGCCTCCACCGCGTCGGCGATCTTCAGCAGCGCGAGCTGGCGCTGGGCGGGAGTGCTCTTGCGCCACACCTTGAACGCCCGCTCGGCGGCCGCCAGCGCGGCGTCCACATCGGACTGTTCGGACAGGACGCTGGTGCCGAAGACCTCACCGGTGGCGGGATCCACCAGGTCGAGCGTCCGCGAGCCCGCCGCCGGTACCTCGGCGCCGTCGACGAAATTCAGGACCTGAGTCATTTCTTCTCCAGGTGGGTCGGCTCGAACATCTTCAGCAGGGCGGGGAGGACGACCAGCGACGGACCGGGGGTGCCGAGGGCTTCGGCGAGGTCCTTCCCGACGGTGTCCAAAGAGGACACCGTGGCCGGGACGCCGAAGGACTGTGCCAACGCGGCGAAATCGGGCCGCGCGAGTTCGGTGGCCGTGGACTGGCCGAACGCGCCGGTCAGGTACTCGCGCAGGATGCCGTAGCCGCCGTCGTCGATGACGAGCCACGTCACGTCCAGCCCGTGCTGGACCGCCGTGGCCAGCTCCGCGATGCCGTACATCGCGCCGCCGTCGCCGGACACCGCCAGTGTGGGGCCGCCGGTCGCCGCCGCGCCGCCGAGCGCGCCGGGCAGACCGTAACCGAGGCCGCCCGCGCCCTGCGCGGTGTGGATCGGCGCGCCCTCGGGGTTCCACGCCGACCAGGCCCAATAGGCCGCGATCGTCATGTCCCAGAACGTCTGCGTGCCCGCCGGGATCGCCGCACGGATGTCGTCGATCAGCTTGCGCTCGGCTTCGAGGGCCTGGCCGTCGAGACGTTCGCGCACCTTGGCCAGCAGATCCGCGACCGCCTTCTCGGCGACGCCGTCGCTCTGCCGGAACGGGACCTGCTCCAGAAGTCCTTGCAGGGCAAGCCGGACGTCGGCGTGGATACCCAGGGCCGGGTAGTTCGACTCCAGCTTCCCGAGATCGGCCTCGATCTGGATCAGCCGGCCGCGCGGGGCGAATTCGCGATAGTTGCTGGACAGCTCGCCGAGCCCGGAACCCAGCACCAGCAGCACGTCCGCGGCCGACAGGAACTCGGTGCTGTGCCAGTCTTCGAGCCACGACCGACCGGACAGCTCGTGGTCCCAGCCGAACACGCCCTTGCCACCGAACGTCGACAGCACCGGCGCGCGCAGCGCCTCCGCGAGCGCCTTGAGTTCCGCCTGCGCGCCGGAGCGCAGCGCGCCGCCGCCCGCGAGGATCACCGGATTCTTCGCCGCGCCAAGGAGATTCGCGGCTTCGGTGATCAGCTCCGGCAAGGGCTCCAGCGGTGCGGGCCGTGCCGTCACCGACGTGATCCGCGGTAGATCGGCGGGCGCCAGCAGGATGTCCTGCGGGATCTCGACCCACACCGGGCCGTACGGCGCGGTCGCCGCCGACTCCCAGGCCTCGCGCAACGCCGTCGGGATCTGGCTGACGGTGCGCACCACGTGCACCGACTTCACCACATCACGGAAACTGGCCTGCTGGTCGGGCAGTTCGTGCAGGTACCCGTGCCGTCCACCGCCGAGCCCGGCGACCGGGATCTGGCTGGAGATCCCGAGCACCGGCACCGACGCCGCCCGGGATTCCTGCAAGGAAGCCAAAGTCAGCAACGCGCCGGGGCCGGTCGACACGATCATCGGCGTCACCGGGACCGGGCCCTCGGGATTCGCCGCGAGCCGGGCCCGGGCGTGCCCGTCGGCCGCGAACGCCAGGTTGTTCTCCACCCGCGAGCTGACGACGCGCAGGTCGTCCGTGCGCCGCAGCGCTTCGAACAGGCCGAGCGCGTGCTGGCCCGGCAGGCCGAAGACGGTGTCCGCGCCGAGCGCGTGGAGGGTTTCGACGACTACGTCGCCGCCTATCCGTTCAGTGCTGGTCATGCGCCCTTCCCCAAACTGAGCAGGCTCACCAGGTCGTAGGCGACGTGGGAAGCCGCGATGGCGGTGATCTCGGCATGATCGTAAGCCGGGGCCAGCTCCACCACATCGGCTCCGACGAGGTTGCAGTCCCGCAGCCCGCGCAGGATCTCCAGCAGTTCGCGGCTGGTCATTCCGCCCGCTTCCGGGGTCCCGGTGCCCGGCGCGTGCGCGGGGTCGAGCACGTCGATGTCGACCGAGATGTAGAGCGGGCGGCCGCCGATGCGCTGGCGCAGCGCGTCGACGGTCTCGGCGACCCCGCGGCGCATGACGTCGCCGGAGGTGACGATGCCGAATCCGAGGCGGCGGTCCTCTTCCAGATCCCGCTTGCCGTACAGCGGGCCGCGCGTGCCGACGTGGGACAGCGCTTCGGTGTCGAGGAGGCCTTCCTCGGACGCCCGCCGGAACGGGGTGCCGTGGGTGTACGGCTCGCCGAAGTAGGTGTCCCAGGTGTCGAGGTGCGCGTCGAAGTGCAGCAGTGCCACCGGTCCGTGCTTCTTCGCCGCCGCCCGCAGCAGCGGCAGCGCGATCGTGTGGTCGCCGCCGACGGTCACCAGGCGCGTCCCGTTCGCGGTCAGCGCCTCGGCCTCGCTCTGCAGCGTTTCGATCGCTTCGCCGATGTTGAACGGGTTGAGCGCGATGTCACCGGCGTCGACCACCTGCGTTTCGGCGAACGGGGAAACGTCGAGTTCCGGGTGGTACGGGCGAAGGAGGCGGCTGGCCTCACGCAGCGCCGCCGGGCCGAACCGCGCGCCGGGGCGGTAGGACACCCCGGCGTCGAACGGCACCCCGACGACGGCGACGTCGGCGTGCTCGACCTGATCGATCCGCGGCAGCCTCGCGAAGGTCGCGAAACCGGCGAACCGGGGCACCCTCGAAGAGTCGACGGGTCCGATCGGGGTCTGCTCAGGCACTGTGTCTCCTTCGAATGGTTGTCAGGACTGCGAAGCGGCGAGTTTCGCCTCTTCTTCTTCGTCGGCCGCGCTGCCGTTCAGGCGGCGGGTCCACACGGAGAGGATCTCGTCCGAGGTCCGCGGGGTGAGGAAGCTGACCAGCAGGTACACCGCGAGACTGGACCCGAGGCCCCAGTAGATCGGGCTGTTGGCCTCGACTCCGTCGACGAACATGAACGTGATGACCACGACGGTGCCGACGACCATCGACGCGAGCGCGCCCTGGCGGGTGCCGCGTTTCCAGGCCAGCCCGCCGATGATCGCGACCAGCAGGCCGCCGACGAGGATGTCGTAGGCGATGGTCAGCGCGTTGACGACGTCGTCCACGACCATCGCGATGCCGATCGCCGCGATGCCGAGTACCAGCGTGGTGACCCGGTTCCTCGTGACCTCGTTGACGGCCTTCTTCAGGCCCAGCTTGGAAAGCAGGTCCGAGGTGCTGACCGTCGAGCACGCGATGAGCGCACCGCTCGCGGTCGACATCATCGCCGAGAGCGCCGCCGCGAGCACCAGCCCGCGGACCCCGGAGGGCAGCTGGTCCTCGACGATGGTCGCGAACGCGTCCTGCGCGCTGGCGAGGTTCGGGTACAGCGTCTTGGCCGCGGTGCCGATCAGCGCGCCGGCGAGACCGTAGACCAGGCAGTAGACACCGGAGATGACGCCGCCGCCGGTCGCGATGCCCGGCGTCCGCGCGGTGAACACGCGCTGCCAGATGTCCTGGCCGATCAAGAGGCCGAAGCTGTAGATGAGGAAGTAGGTGAAGATCGTGTCGCCGCCGATGGCGGTCAGTTCGAAGTAGCTCTCGTCCAGCCGCGCGGCCATCCCGTCGAAACCGCCCGCGGAGACGATCGAGACCGGCAGGAGGATCAGCAGGATGCCGATGGTCTTGATGACGAACTGGACGATGTCGGTCAGCGTGATCGACCACATGCCGCCGAGCACCGAGTAGAGCACCACGATCGACCCGCCGATGGCGATGCCCGCCCAGCTCGGCACGTTGAACAGGACCTTGAAGATGGTGGCGAACGCCAGCGTCGAGGTGACGGTCAGCATCAGCGTGTAGCCCCACATGACCACGCCGGAGATGGTGCTGGTGGAACCGCCGTAGCGCAGGTCGAGCATCTCGCCGACGGTGTAGACCCGCAGTTTCACCAGCCGCCGCGCGAACAGCGTGTGGAGGACCAGGATGCCGACGCCGATCGCGATCACGAGCCAGGCGCCGGAGATGCCGTAGGTGTAGCCGAGCTTCACCCCGCCGACCGTCGAAGCGCCGCCGAGGACGACCGCGGACATCGTGCCCGAGTACATGAACCAGCCGAGGCGGCGGCCCGCGACGAGGTAGTCGGATTTGGTCTTGGCGAGCCGCAGCCCGAACCAGCCGACCCCGATCATGCCCGCTATGTAGAGCGCGATCACCGCGTAGTCACCGGCCACGGTGTCCTCCTTGACTTGGGCTGTTCGCTTCGTTCGGGTCACCGTAGGTTCGTTCGCGGCTTGAACGACATGGGATGATCCATCCGAACTCTGGCGTGAGTGAGGATGAAATGACCCAAAGCCACGATCCGTTCGACGCGGATGTGAATGTCCCGTTACGGGCCGTGGTCGGCAACCCGGAACTGGCACTCGACCCGGTCGTGGAGACCCTGCGGCCGGGCGCGCTCGACGCCCCGGTGCGCTGGGCCCACGTCAGCGAGCTGCTGGATCCCGCGCCGTACCTCCTCGGGGCGGAACTGCTGCTCACCGCCGGGGTGAACCTGCCGGTCGAGCCTGCCGAGATCGACCGCTACGTCCGGCGGCTGGCCGAAAGCGGGATCTCCGCGCTGGGGTTCGGACTCACACCGGGGGCCTACGAGACGCTGCCGCCGCCGTTGCGGACGGCGTGCGCCCGGCACGGGCTCCCGCTGCTGGTCGTCCAGCCGCGGACGCCGTTCCTGGCGATCAGCCGCGCGGTGTCGGTCGCCCTCGCCGAGGCGGGGCAGCGGGAGCAGCGGCGGATCGCGATCGCGCGCGAGGCGCTGACCAGGGCGGCCGGTGAGGGGCTCGGCGAACTGGCCGGCGCGCTGGCCGGGCGGCTCGGGGCCTGGGTGGCGCTGGTCGGCGTCGACGACGTCCTCGCCGCGGACCACGGGGCGCCGTCGCCGCTGCCCGCGGAAGTCCGCGAGCTCCTCGCCACGCTCCGGACGGGCCGGGGGATCCGCAGCGCGACCACGGAACTGGCCGACGGCACCCACGTCGTCGCGCAGCCGGTGTACCCGCAGGCGACGGCGTCGCATCTGGTCGTGGTCGGCCGCGTCGCCCGGTTCGACGGCGCGGACCGCTCGATCCTGTCGGTCGGGGCGGCGCTGCTCGGGCTGGCGGGCCGCGCGGGTTCGGACGCGGCCGGACTGGGCGCCACCGCCACGGCGTTGCTACTGGGGGAGACCGGCGTGATCGGCGGGGACGAACGCCGTTTGGTCGCGGGGATCGCGTACCGCCGGGGGCCGAACGAGGTCGCCGCCCGTTACGACTGGTTGCGCGCCCGGCTCGACACCCCGCTCGTGCGGTTGCGGCCGGGCCCGCGGTTCACCGCGATCGTCCGCGAGGCGCCGGAGATCGGCGACCTCGACCGGCTCCGCGCCGACGGCTGGCTCGCGGTCGTGGGTTCGCCCGTCCCGCCCGCACGGCTTCCCGAAGCGGCGGGGGAGATCGAGCTGCTGCTGACGCGGGCCGCCGCGCTGGAACGGCCGATCGTGGCGGAAGGCACCGCGGGGCTGGACGCGCTGATCGATCCGGGCGCCGCCGCCGGGTTCGCCGCCCAGGCGCTGGCGCCCCTGCGCGAACTCGACCGGAAGGGTGACCGCGAACTGGTCGGGACGCTGCGCACCTGGCTCGCGCACCACGGCGGCTGGGACCGGACGGCCGCCGAACTCGGCGTGCACCGCAACAGCGTCCGGCACCGGATCGGGCAGATCGAACGGGCGCTGGGGGTGGACCTGGCGGATCCGGAGATCCGGATGCGGCTGTGGTTCGCCTTGCGGTGGTCGTGAGTGGCGTTTCGGGTTAGAACCCGAAACGCCACTCACGACCACCGGTACCGAACGGTCACCGCCGGTTGGTCCAATAAGGTCACTCTCAGGAATGTGTGGCAACGTAGGGTCGTGCGAATTCTGGTAGTCGAAGACGAAGAACCCCTCGCCGACGCGATCGCACGCGGCCTGCGGCGCGAGGGCATGGCGGTGGACATCGCGCTCACCGGTGACGACGGGCACGAGAAGGCGGCCGTCACCCGGTACGACGTCGTGCTGCTCGACCGCGACCTCCCCGGCATGTCCGGCGACGACCTGTGCCGCGAGATCGTCGCGTCCGGCGAGCTGACCCGCGTCCTGATGCTCACCGCGAGCAGTTCCGTCTCGGACCGCGTCGACGGGCTTTCCCTCGGCGCCGACGACTATCTCGCCAAACCGTTCGCCTTCCCCGAACTCGTCGCGCGTGTGCGGGCGCTCGGCCGCCGCGCGACCCCGGCCGCGCCGCCGCTGCTGACTTCGGGCGACGTCGAACTGGACCCGGCGAGGCGGACCGTCCGCCGCGCGAGCGGTCCGATCGAGCTGACCCGCAAGGAGTTCGGCGTGCTCGAGGTGCTGCTGTCGGCCGCCGGCTCGGTGGTCAGCAGCGAGGAACTGCTCGAACGCGTGTGGGACGAGAACGCCGACCCGTTCACCACCACCGTCCGGGTCACCGTGATGACCCTGCGCAAGAAGCTCGGCGAGCCGGGCATCATCGAGACCGTCGTCGGCTCCGGCTACCGGGTGCCGGAGCAGGGGACCGCACGCGGGTGAACCTGTCCGGTGCCCGCAGCCTGCGCGCGCGGGTCACGCTGCTCGCGACCGGGCTGGTGGCACTGGTCAGCCTCCTGTTGCTCTGGCTGACCTGGAACCTGGTCGGTGACGCGGTTTCCGCCGTCCCGCAGCTGCCGCCGGGCACCACGGTGCGGGTCGACGGCGTCGACGTCGACGCATCCGCGGTCACCGAGCATCTGCGGGTGTACGCCAGGAACCGGGTGCTGCTCTTCGGCGCGGTCGCGTTCTGTTTCGTCGTGCTGGCGGCGGGGATCCTCGCGTGGACGTTCACCGCGCGGGTCCTGCAACCGCTGCGCGAGATCACCGGTACCGCGCGGCGTCTGTCGATCGAATCGATGGGCGAGCGGATCGGCGAGGTCCGCACGAAGGACGAGCTCGCCGAACTGGCCGAGACCTTCGATGACATGCTGGACCGGCTGCAGGCCGCGTTCGACGCGCAGCGGCATTTCGTCGCGAACGCCAGCCACGAACTGCGGACGCCACTCGCGGTCATCCGCACCGAACTCGACGTCACCCTCGCCGACGAGCACGCGGACGAAGCCGAATTACGCCGGATGGCGGGTGTGGTCCGCGACGCGACCGAGCGGGCCGAGCGGCTGGTCGGTTCGCTGCTGCTGCTCGCGCGCACCGACGGCGCGGGACTGGTGGCCAGGGAACCGGTCGATCTCGCGGTGATCGTCGCGACCGCGTGGCGCGCGGCGCGGCCGGACGCGGAGAAACGCGGTCTCCGCGTCGAATTCGCGACCCAGGGCGCGCCGACGTTCGGCGATCCGGCGCTGCTGGAGCGGATCGCGGGAAACCTGCTGGAGAACGCCGTGCGGCACAACGTCGACGGCGGGTGGCTGGACGTCGTCACGCAGGCGGGTCCACAGTGGTCGGTGCTGCGGGTGCGGTCGTCCGGCGGCCTGCTCGACCCGGCCGCGGTCCCCGAACTGTTCGAACCGTTCCGCCGCGCCGGTGTCGCCAGGACCGCCCGCACCGGCGCCGGGCTGGGGCTTTCGATCGTGCGGGCCGCGGTCCAGGCGCACGGCGGCACGGTGTCCGCGGAACCCGTTGTGGGCGGCGGTCTTTCGGTGACCGTGCACCTTCCCGCTCTGCCCTGACCCCCGGCTGGGGTTACTGTTCGACCATGGTCCCCAGTATTCGGCTGAACAACGGAACGTCCCTCCCGCAACTCGGGTTCGGGGTGTACAAGATCGGCGACGACGAGGTCGTGGCCGCGGTCCGCACCGCCATCGAGGCGGGTTACCGGGCCATCGACACCGCCACGCTGTACGCCAACGAACGCGGAGTCGGCGAGGCCGTCCGCACCAGCGGGCTGCCCCGCGAGGAACTGTTCGTCACCACGAAACTGTGGAACACCGAGCACGGCTACGACTCGGCGTTGCGCGCCTTCGACACCAGCCTCGGCGAGCTCGGCCTCGAGTACGTCGACCTGTACCTGATCCACTGGCCGCTGCCCGTGCAGGACAAGTACGTGGAAACGTGGCGGGCGCTGGAAAAGATCGCTTCCGACGGCCGGGCGAAGGCGATCGGCGTCTCGAACTTCCAGATCCCGCATCTGGAGCGGCTGATCGAGGAGACCGGGATCGTCCCGGCGGTGAACCAGATCGAATGCCACCCGTGGCTGCAGCAGCCGTTGCTGCGGAACTTCCACGAGAAGCACGAGATCGTCACCGAGGCCTGGGGCCCGCTGGCGCGCGGTGGGGAGCTGCTCGCCGACGAGAAGATCACCACGATCGCGGAGAAGCACGGCAAGACGCCGGCGCAGGCCGTGCTGCGCTGGCATGTCGAGATGAACCATCTCGTGATTCCGAAGTCCGTCACGCCGGAACGGATCAAGGAGAACATCGACGTCTTCGACTTCGCGCTCGACGCGCACGACGGCGCCGCGATCGCGACCCTTGAGCAAGGCAAGCGGCTGGGACCGGATCCGGACACACTGGGCGCCTAGACCCGGCCCCGGTCGCCTACCGCACGTCCACGAAGATCGGGTTCCCGTAGAGCCACAGGTCTTCGAACGGGTTCGACTGCCCGACCACGTCGGCGCTCGGTTCGATCCCGCCGGCCACGTGCTTCTTGCCGTCCGTGCCGCGCGTGCGCACGAAGAACGGCTCGCGCACGTTGCGGAACGTGTGCCGGAAGGCCACCCGCCGGCCCGGCGCCCACCGCGGTTCGAAGGACCGCACGACCCGCGTGCCCGGGGCGGTCTGCGTGTCCCGGTCGGCGGCCGGGCCGGTCACCGGTCCCGAAACGAGGTCGAGCCGCGCGAGCCGGGGGATCGTGCCGCCGCCGTTCGGCCGGGCGGCCAGCTTCGCCGAGACGACGACCGTGACGTCGGATCCGCGCCGGACCCGCAGCCTGCCGCCCATCGTCGCCGAGCTCCACCCGCTGTACGCGCCGAACTCCAGTTCCTGCGCGAGCCCGCCGTGGACCACCCAGACGCGTCCCGCGCGCAGGCCCTCCAACACACCTTCGTGGCTTCGGCGCGACACACCGACGACGGTCCTGCTGAACTCGGCGGGCGCGAAATCCGCGTACGGCGGCAGAGTCTGCGGGACGCCGGTGTCGATCGGGTCCGGGTAGGCGCCGTGCTCGTCGTAGTAGCCGTCCGGGACTCCGGGCCGGACATGAGTGTCGCCGCGGTTGTAGTGCGAGTCGGAGTTGCTCGTGATCCACCACGGCTTTCCTTCGGCCAGCATCGAATCCCAGAGCCCGCCGACGGTCGCGGTGCTCCAATCGAAGCCGCCGTAGGTGCGGTACGCCGACGCGGGGAAACCCGGCCACGAGTTCGAACCGGGGGAGTTGCCGTACCCGCCACGCGCGCCGCCGCCGCTCCCGAGCGGTTTCGGGAAGCCGTCGGCCTGGGCGCCCGGCGCGCCTTCCATGCCGATGACGATCCCGGGCGCGGCGTCGCGCAGCGCGCGGATCTCGTGCGGGGCGATCCGGCCGTTGCGCAGCGGATGGTTGACGACCACCACCGGCGCGTGGATTCGGCGGGCCCGCTCTTCGGCGGCGAGCCAGCGGATCGCGGCGACGGCCAGCGCCTCGTTGTCCGGGGTGCCCGGCTCGGTCCCGGTCAGCCGCCAGTCGAAGGTGCGCTCGAACTCCCGCAGCTTCGCGGCCTGGTTCGCCCCCGCCTGGAAGAACAGCGTGGCGTGCTCGGCGCCCGGCACGTTCCACTCCATGCCCTGCCACAGCAGGAGATCGGGGTGCTCGCGCTGCGCCGCCCGGATCGCGGCGTCCGTGCGCTCCACCGACGACTTCTCGTGCGCGGCGTGGCCGTGATCGGTGATCACCGCCCAGTCCGCCCCGTGGCGGCGCGCGTCGACGGCGATTCCGTCCACTGTGTACATAGCGTCGTAGGAGTACTGCGTGTGGATGTGGTGATCACCCACCAGCCACCGGTAGCGGTCCCGGCCGAAGAGCAGGTCGACATCGATGTCGAGGTTCAGGTCGAGGGCTTCCGCCGGGGCGGTGGCGGCGAGCGGGGCACCCGCGGCCGCCGCGGACACGAGGCCCGCGCGCTTGAGGAATCCGCGGCGGTCGACGCCGGGCTTTTCGCTGTTCACCGGCGGCACGGTAAAGAGCCCGGCTGAACAGGTGATGTCCGGACGGCGAATGAACCGCGCCGTGTGATGATCGTCCCTGTGGAACAACCGGAACGGACACCCAAGGCACCGCGGCGGTTGCTCTGGGTGGTCGGAGTCGTCGCGGTCCTGGTCGTCGTCGCCGCCGTCGTGACGACGGCCGTCGTCGTCCTGAACCGGGTCACCGATCCGCCCGCCCCGGCGGCGTTGCCCCGGGACACCGTGCCCGTTCCGCTGGGGGAGCGGGAACTCTGCGGGCTCCGGCTGGCGGTGTTCATCGACGCCGACGAGGACATGAACACCGCTGCCCAGGCCCTCCGGGACGATCCGAAGGCCCGGCGGGTGTTCACCGAAACCAAGGCGCAGGCGTACGAGCGGTTCAAGGAGCTTTTCGCGAACAAGCCGGAGTTGCTGGAGAACGCGACACCGGATGCCCTGCCGGCGGTCGTGCATCTGGTCCCCGTCGCCGGAACCGACGTCGAAGCGTGGGCGAACGAGCTGCGGCAGCGGTTCCCCGAGGCGAAGAACGTCGACGTGCTCGATCCCGCGCGGATCGCCGCTCAGCTGACGGCCACGCCGCCGCCCTGCCCGCCTTCGGGGGAACGCTGACGGCCCGTCTCCCCGGGGGATGGCCGGGGAGACGAACTTTCCCGTACAGGCCCAAGGCTTCACGAAAACGTAGCGGCTCGCCATCAAATCCGCGGAAAACGTGAAAGGCCACCGCCTGCGATCAAGGGATCGCCGACGGTGGCCTTTCGTCGAGGCTCAGGAGAGCGGCACGCTCGCCACGCCCGGGGCCAGGAACGGCTTGCCGTTGACCTTCTCGGACACACCCGCCCGGTCGAGGTACGGCGTGATTCCGCCGAGCCAGAACGGCCAGCCCGCGCCGAGGATCAGGCACAGGTCGATGTCCTGCGCCTCCGCGACCACGCCCTCGTCGAGCATGATCCGGATCTCTTCGGCGATCGCGGCGAGCGCGCGGTCACGCACCTGCTCGGACGTCGACGGCGAGTCGCCCCGCTGCCAGAGCTCGGCCACCTCCGGGTCGACGGTGGCGTTGCCCTTGTCGTCCCACTGCCAGACGCCCTTCTTGCCCGCCTTCACGAAGCGGTCCAGGTTCTCGCTGACGGTGAACCGGTCCGGGAACGCCTCGTGCAGGGTCTCCCCGACGTGCAGGGCGATCGCCGGGCCGACCAGCTGCATCAGCGTCATCGGCGTCATCGGCAGGCCCAGCGGTTCGAGTGCCTTGTCGGCGACGTCGAACGGCGTGCCCTCGTCGACGGTCACCAGCACCTCGCCGAGGAACCGCAGCAGCAGCCGGTTGACCACGAACGCGGACGCGTCCTTGACCAGCACGCTCGACTTCTTGAGCTGCTTGCCGAGCGCGAACGCCGTCGCCAGCGCGGCGTCGTCGGTCTTCTCCGCGCGGACGATCTCCAGCAGCGGCATCACCGCGACCGGGTTGAAGAAGTGGAACCCGACCACGCGCTCCGGGTGCTTGAGCTGCGACGCCATCGCGGTGATCGACAGCGACGAGGTGTTCGTCGCCAGGATCGCCTCGGGCGAGACGTACTGCTCCAGGTCGGCGAAGACCTTCTGCTTGACGCCCAGCTCCTCGAACACCGCCTCGATCACGAAGTCGGCGTCGGCGAACGCGGACTTGTCGAGCGAGCCGGTGACGAGCGCCTTCAGCCGGTTCGCGCCGTCCGGCGAAACCCGCTTCTTGGCCAGCAGCTTGTCGATCTCATCGTGCACATAGGACACACCCTTGTCGACGCGTTCCTGGTCGACGTCGGTGAGCACCACCGGCACCTTGAGGCGGCGGACGAACAGCAGCGCCATCTGGCTGGCCATCAGGCCCGCGCCGACGATGCCGACCTTGTTCACCTTGCGCGCCAGCGACTTGTCCGGCGCGCCCGCCGGCCGCTTGGCGCGCTTGTTGACCAGGTTGAACGAGTACAGCCCGGCACGCAGGGTGTCGTCCATCAGCAGTTCGGCGAGCCCGTCGGTCTCGGCCGCGTAACCGCGGTCGAGATCGTTCTCGCGGGCCAGCTCCAGCAGCTCGACGGCCTTGGTCGCGCCGGGGGACGCGCCCTTGGTGCGTCCGTCCACAATGGCCTTGGCGCGGGCGATCGCGGCGTCCCAGCCCGCGCCGCGGTCGATCTCGCGGCGGGCGGGGGTGATCTCGCCGTTGACGACCTTCGCCAGCCACAGCAGGGACTGCTCCAGGTAGTCGGCAGAACCGAAGACCTCGTCGACGATGCCGAGCTCCGCCGCCTGCGCGACCTTCAGCATCTTGTTCTGCGCCAGCGCGTTCTCGATGATCACGGTCACCGCGGCGTCCGGGCCGATGAGGTTCGGCAGCAGCTGTGTGCCGCCCCAACCCGGGAACAGGCCGAGGAAGACCTCGGGGAACGCGATCGCGGCGGTGTTCTCCGACAGCGTGCGGTAGTGGCAGGAGAGCGCGAGTTCGAGCCCGCCGCCCATCACCGCGCCGTTGACGAATCCGAAGGTCGGGATCTCCGATTCGGTGAGCCGCCGGAACACGTCGTGCCCGGTCTGCGCGATCTCCCGCGCCAGCGCGGGATCCGCGACCGCTTCGACACCGGAAAGGTCGGCGCCGACGGCGAAGATGAACGGCTTGCCGGTGACCGCGATCGCGGCGGGTTCCGCGGCGAAGGCGGCGTCGATCGCGGCGTCGAGGCTCACCAGGCCCTGCGGGCCGAAGGTGTTCGGCCGGGTGTGGTCGTGGCCGTTGTCCAGGGTGATCAGGGCGACCGGCTTGTCGAGCCCGGGCACCTTCACCAGACGCGTGACCGCGTTCGTGACGACCTCGTCGGGGAAGGCGGCTTTCGCCTGCTCAGCGGTGAAAGTCATTACTTCGCCCCCTCAAAGGCCGGGTTCTCCCAAATAACCGTGCCGCCCATGCCGATACCGATGCACATGGTGGTCAGGCCGTAGCGCACGTCGGGACGCTCGGCGAACTGACGCGAGAGCTGCGTCATCAGCCGGACGCCGGACGACGCGAGCGGGTGACCGCAGGCGATCGCGCCACCCCACTGGTTGACGCGGGGGTCGTCGTCGGCGATGCCGAAGTGGTCGAGGAACGCGAGCACCTGGACCGCGAACGCCTCGTTGATCTCGAACAGGCCGATGTCGTCGATCGACAGGCCGGTGCGCTTGAACAGCTTCTCGGTGGCCGGGACCGGACCGATGCCCATGACCTCCGGCTCGACGCCGGCGAAGGAGTAGCCCACCAGGCGCATGCCGATCGGCAGGCCGAGCTCGCGGGCGGTGTCCTCGTCGGCGAGCAGGGCCGCGGTGGCGCCGTCGTTGAGACCGGCCGCGTTGCCCGCGGTGATCCGGCCGTGCGGGCGGAACGGCGTCTTCAGCCCGGCGAGCTGCTCGACGGTGGTGCCGGGGCGCGGCGGCTCGTCCTCGGTCGCGAGACCCCAGCCGAGTTCCTTGGACCGGGTGGCGACCGGGACCAGCTCGGGGCCGATCTTGCCGGTCTTCACGGCCTCGGCGTACTTCTCCTGGCTGCGCGCGGCGAAGGCGTCGGTGCGCTGCTTGGTGATGGCAGGGAACCGGTCGTGCAGGTTCTCCGCGGTCTGGCCCATCACGAGCGCCGTCGGGTCGACGAGCTTGTCGGCGATGATGCGCGGGTTCGGGTCGACGCCCTCGCCCATCGGGTGGCGGCCCATGTGCTCGACGCCGCCGGCGATGGCGATGTCGTACGCGCCGATGCCGATCCCGCTCGCGGTCGTGGTGACCGCGGTCATCGCGCCCGCGCACATCCGGTCCAGCGCGAAGCCGGGCACCGACTTCGGCAGACCGGCCAGCAGCGCGGCGGTGCGGCCGATGGTCAGGCCCTGGTCCCCGATCTGGGTGGTGGCGGCGATCGCCACCTCGTCGACGCGCTCGGGCGGCAGCTCGGGGTGCCGCCGCAGCAGTTCACGGATGGCGTTGACGACGAGATCGTCGGCACGGGTGCCGGCGTACATACCCTTTTCGCCTGCCTTGCCGAAGGGCGTTCGCACCCCTTCGACGAAGGCGACATTGCGTACCGACCGCGCGTTCGGCGCGAGCGGTGTTGCTCCTGCGGCCACGAATGCTCCTGAAGTTGAGGTAGTCCTGACCGCACCCTAGCCCCGGTTACCCGTCGGTAACCAGGATGGTGGCCCGGTCGAGTGGGCGAAGGCACACTCCCGGGGTCACCCGCCTCGGCCGCTTGGCCGATCCGGGGGCCGTGGGGAAGTTGCTATGTTCGAAGTGATCAGGGGGAGGGATCACGATGAACTCGCCGGGGCCGGCCGTCACCCGTCGCGCGCTGCTGGGGATGGCGGTCCTCGCGCCGCTGGCCGCCTGCACCCGGGGGAATCCGCCCGCGCCGCCGACGCCTGCTCCTCCGCCACCACCCACTACGCGTCAGTTCCACGACCGGCTGATGGAGCTGGAGAAGAAGTTCGACGCCAGGCTCGGCGTGTACGCGGTCGACACCGGAGGCGGTGCCACGGTCGAGTATCGGGCCGACGAGCGTTTCGCGTTCTGTTCGACGTTCAAAGGGGTGGCCGCCGCCGCGGTCCTGCAGCGCAATCCGTTGTCGCATCTGGAAACCCGGGTCGAATACTCGCGGGACGACCTGATGAAACACGCCCCGGTCACCGGGCGGCACGTCGCCACCGGCATGACGATCCGCCAGTTGTGCGACGCCGCCATCCGGTTCAGCGACGGCACCGCGGGCAACCTGCTGCTGCGGGACCTCGGCGGTCCAGCCGAACTGACGGCGTTCACGCGCAGCCTCGGCGACACCGTCACGCGGATGGACCGGGTCGAACCGGCCATCACCGAAGCGACGCCGGGCGACCTTCGCGACACCACGACGCCGCGGGCCTTCGCCGCTGACTACCGGGAGATCGTGCTGGGCGACACGCTGACGGCCGACAAACGGGACTTCCTGCGCGACCTCTTCCAGCGCAACACCACCGGCGCCCAGCGGATCCGCGCGGGCCTGCCGTCCGGCTGGACCGTCGCCGACAAGACCGGGACCGGCGAGTACGGCACGCTGAACGACATCGCCGTCGTGTGGCCGCCGGACAAGGCGCCGATCGTCGTCGCGATCATGTCCAGCAAAGCGACCAAGGACGCTCCGTACGACCAGGCGCTCCTCGCCGAGGCCGCGAAGTACGTCGCCGAAACGCTGGCCTAGGCGTAACTCGCGTGTCTGGAGGCGTAACTCGCGTGTCTGGAGGCGTATCTCGCGTGATTGAAGGCGTAACTCGCGTGTTCAGAGGAGTTACGCCTTCAATCACGCGAGTTACGTCTTCAAGCACGCGAGATACGCGCTAGTTGCCGGTGGCGCTGGGGAGCAGGGCGGGGCAGCCGGCGGTGATCCAAGCCGGGTCGTATTCGAAGTGCCACTTCTCGTTGTCGTAGCGGCGGCACCAGCCGAGCGCGCCGCCGTTCTTGTCCACCCAGGCGGCCGAGTTCAGCGGCTGGATGTCGACGGCGATTCCCTTGACGTGCATGGAAGTCTCCGGCTGCAGTGCCCATTTCTTGGCCTGCTCCACGGAGCCGAACCGCTCGACGGCCTTGTCGAACTCACGTTGCTGCTGGGCCCGGCTGCGTTTGCCGTCGTTCACGCAGAGCGTGACGTTCTGCTCCTTGGCCTTCGCGCGGAGGGCGTTCCACGCGTCGATCACGTCCGGGCGCATGCCGAAGGTCTCTTCGTCGACATAGCGCTTGTCGACGGCGCAAGTCGGGCCGGACTCGGGTCCGGGGACCTCTTCGAGGACCGCGAGCGCCTGCCCGGTCACCTGCTTGACGGCGAAGCCGGTGGCGCCCAGCGTCACCATCGCGGCCACGACGAGTCCCAGCGCCACGAACACGCTGATCACGGTCCGGCGGCTGGAGATGGATGTGGTCGGCACCACCTCGAAACTACCCAGCGTCCGGCGGGGCGCCAGGGTTTGTGAGGTTGTTCCCAGAACGCCCCGTGAAGCCAACCGAATCGGAAAGCCCAGGTGGGGGCGGCGTTGCGAAAGCCACTTTCGCAACCTTCAACGTTGCGAAAGTGGCTTTCGCGACGTTCCTGCGGGGCCGTCGGCGGCTGGGTGTCGCGAAAGCCACTTTCGCGACGTCTGACGTCCTGAAAGTGGCTTTCGCGACGCGTCCGGCGAGGCGTGACTCAACGGCTCAAGTACCCGAGCCACCCGCCGTACGACGTGATGTCCTCGGCGCCCTCCACCGCGCCGGGTTCGCACACGAACCCGGACACGTCGCTCCCGTCGGCCAGCCGCACCTTCCCGATCGCCAGCGGCGCCGGGACACCGGCGACGAACTCCCCGAAGCCCGCGAGCGGCAGGTCCCACACCTCGGCCTCGATCGCCGCGCCGCCCGAAGCGACCCGGACGAGACCGGGCTTCGGCGGCACGGTGTCCAGCGCGAACAGCCGGTACTCCGCCGCGGTCGGCCCCGCCGCCACGAACCGGCCGCCCCGCGAGGTCAGTTCGTGGTTCAGCGGCTGCCCGCGCAGATGGGCGCCGACGACGGCGATCCGCGTCCGCCGCGGCACCGAGCGGGCGACGTCGGCGAGGATCCGGTCGGCGTAGGCGGCACCGACCAGCATCACCCCGAACGGCAGCCCGCCCACGGTCCCGGCGGGCACGGCCAGTGAAGACAGGCCCAGCAGGTTCGTCGAGTTCGTGAACCGGCCCAGCCGGGCGTTCACGCCCAGCGGATCGGCCTCGACGTCGGCGATCGTCGGATGTTCCGTCGTGGTTGGCAGCAGCAGGCAGTCCACAGTGGACAAGACAGCCGACGCTTCCCGCGAAAGATCCCCGAGCGTCGCGAGGTCGGAGAACAACCGGTGCGCCGGGATGTCCTTGGCCGCACTGATGATCCGCCGCACGGCCGGATCGACGGAGTCCGGGTGGGCGTCGATGAACTCGCCGACCGCCGAGTACCGCTCGGCCACGAACGCGCCCTCGTACAGCAGACGCGCCGCGGCCAGGAACGCCGATATGTCGACAGTGACCAGTTCGGCGCCCGCGTCGCGGAATTCTTGAGCCGCCGCGGAGAAAGCCTCGGCCCAGCCTTCCTGTAACGGACCCAGCTCCTCAGGCACGCCGATTCGGAATGGGCGGTTCAGCACGGGAAGGTCCCGCGGCTCGCTCACGCAGGCGAACGCCGCCGTCGCCTCGTCGACCGTCCGCGCGAACACGGTCACGCAGTCGATGCTCGCGCACGCGGGCACGACACCGGTCGTCGGCAGCAGTCCGCGCGTCGGCTTCAGCCCCACGATCCCGTTGAACGCGGCCGGGACCCGGCCGGATCCGGCGGTGTCGGTGCCCAGCGCGAGATCCGCGATCCCGAGCGCCACCGCGACCGCCGACCCCGAACTCGACCCGCCCGAAACGTACGCGGGATCGATCGCGTTCCGGACCGCGCCGTGCGGGCTGCGCGTGCCGACCAGCCCGGTCGCGAACTGGTCCAGATTGGTCGTGCCCAGGATCAGCGCCCCGGCCGCGCGCAGCCGCGCCACCACCGGCGCGTCCTCGGCGGGCGAGTAGGCGTACTCGGGGCAAGCCGCCGTCGTCGGCAGCCCGGCGACGTCGATGTTGCCCTTCACCGCGGCGAGTTTCCCGTACAGCGGCAAGGATTCCCCCGCCGCGCGACGGGCTTCCAGCTTCTTCGCGTCGGCGAGGACGTCTTCCTCCGGCCGCAGGCCGATCCAGATCTCGGGCCGGTCGACCCGCGCGATCCGGTGGTACGCGGCGCGCACCCGCTCCGGCACGCTCATCCCGCGCTCCTTCCCAGAACCACCAGCGGCGTGCCGGGGGCGACCTGATCACCGGGGGAGACGAGCACCTCGACGACCTCCCCGGCGGCGGGCGCGGGGATCCGCGCCTCGGTCTTCATCGCTTCGAGGATCACCAGTGTCTCCGCCGCGTCGACCTTCTTGCCGGGCTCGACGTCCACCCGCCACACGGTCGCGGCGAACGGCGCCTCGACGACGTGCCCACCGGGCGGCGCCTCGACCTTCGTGGTCGGGACCTTGGCCCCGACGGGTTCCGGTCGCGGGTCGAATTCGCCCGCCGCCGCCCAGGCCTGCCGTTCCGCTTCGAACGCCGCGCTCTGCTTCGCCCGGAAGGAGGCGATGTCGTCGGCGTTGTCGGCCAGGAACCGCTCGTGGTCGGCCAGCGCGAACTCGCCGTCGGTGATGTCGAGTTCCAGTTCCCCCGCCGAACTCTGTGCCCGCAGGTCGAGCAGTTCCTCGGCGGTCACCGGGTACCACGAGATCCGGTCGAAGAAGCGCAGCAGCCACGGTGAACCCGGTTCGAACGACCCGCGTTGCCGCCAGCCGCTCCACACCTGCACGGTCCGCCCGACGAACTGATACCCGCCGGGGCCTTCCATCCCGTAGATGCACAGGTACGAGCCACCGATGCCCACGGAGTTCTCCGCGGTCCAGGTCCGCGCCGGGTTGTACTTCGTGGTGACCAGCCGGTGCCGCGGGTCCAGCGGGGTGGCCACCGGCGCGCCGAGGTAGACGTCGCCGAGCCCGAGCACCAGGTACTCCGCGTCGAACACCGTGCGATAGACGTCGTCCACACTGGACAGACCGTTGACCCGCCGGATGAACTCGATGTTCCACGGGCACCACGGCGCGTCGTCGCGCACGCCCGCCATGTACCGCTCGATCGCCTCGCGCGTCGCCGGGTCGTCCCAGGACAACGGCAACCGTACGGTCCGGCTCGGTACCACGAGGTCGGCGGTGCGCGGCAGATCGTGCTCCACCTCCTGTACGAGGCCGAGCAGTTTCGGCACCGGGAGCACGTCCGGGTCGACGTGGACCTGCAGTGAGCGGATGCCCGGGGTCAGGTCGACGACACCGTCGAGGCCCTCGGCGGCCAGCCTGTCGGCCAGCGCGTGGACCCGCATCCGCAGGGCCAGGTCGAGTTTCATCGGCCCGTACTCGATCAGCAGGTTGTCGTCGCCGCTGCGCCGGTAGGTGACCTCGGGGTTCTCGTCCGATGTGGACAGACGGCCGAGGATGCCGCCGTCGTCGATCGGCTTACGGCTCGCCTTGACCGCCGTGCCCGGCGCGACACGCAAAGAGCCCGCGTGCTCGGTCGTGATCGGCACGAACCGCACGGTGTCGCCCGGCCGCAACTGGCCGAGTTTCCACCGCTGCCCGGTCACCACGGTCGCCGGGCAGACGAAGCCGCCGAGGCTCGGCCCGTCCGGGCCCAGCAGGATCGGCAGGTCACCGGTGTAGTCGACGGCCCCGATCGCGTACGGCGTGTCGTGGATGTTCGACGGGTGCAGACCCGCCTCGCCGCCGTCCTCCCGGGCCCAGCGGGGCCGGGGCCCGACCAGCCGGACACCGGTCCGGGCGGAGTTGAAGTGCACCTCCCAGTCGGTGGCGTAGAACGTTTCGACGTCGTCCGGGGTGAAGAACTCCGGCGCCGCGTGCGGTCCCTCCGCCGCGCCGATCTCCCAGTGCGTGGCGAAGACCGGGCGTTCGGCCTCGGGAACGGGGCCGGTGACACCCTGCTCCGGAAGAGGACCGGGGTAGAGGACGTCCCCGGTCGCCAGCGCGCGCCCGCCGTGCCCGCCGAAACCGCCGAGCGTGAACGTCGCCGCGCTGCCAAGGAAGTCCGGCACGGCGATCCCGCCGCGGACGAGCACGTACGCGCGGAGCCCGGCGGTCCCGGTGCCGACGTCGAGCACTCCGCCCGCGGGGATCTCGACCGGCGTCCACTGTGGAACAGGGGCGCCGTCGACGGTCACCGGCGACGGCGATCCCGTGACGCAAACGATTGCGTCGTCGGTGAACTTCAGCGAGACACCGTCCACAGTGCACTCCAGGCCCGCCGCGCCTTCGGGATTGCCCAGCGCGCGGTTGCCCAGCCGCAGGGACAGGTCGTCCATCGGCCCGTTCGGCGGGACACCCACGTGCCAGAATCCCAGCCGGCCCGGCCAGTCCTGGACGGTGGTCATCGTGCCGCCGCGCAGAACCTCGATCCGCGGTTCGGGGTCGGCGATCGTGTCGAGGGTCGCGGTGTCGTGGGTGGCCTCGTGCAGCCGCCGATCCGCGGCGGCCGCGCGCAGCTGACCGAGGTTCGTCCGGACGCCGTCCACCCGGCTTTCGCCGAGCGCCTCGCCCAGTGCGGACAGCGCCTCTGCCCGGTCCGCGCCGACGGTGATCACCTTGGCGAGCAACGGGTCGTAATGCGTCGTCACGTTCGCGCCGGCCTCGACCCAGCTGTCGACCCGGACGTCTTCGGGGAAGTCGGCGCGGGTCAGCAGGCCCGCGCTCGGCCGGTGCCCGGCGGCGGGGTCCTCGGCGTAGACCCGCGCCTCGACGGCGTGGCCGCGCGGCGACGGCGCGGTGGCGAACATCCCGGTGTCGCCGTCGGCGAGCCGGAGCATCCACGCGACCAGGTCGATCCCGTACACCGCCTCGGTCACCGGATGCTCGACCTGAAGCCTCGTGTTGACTTCGAGGAACGCGGCTTCTTCGCGGACCGGGTCGTAGATGAACTCGACCGTCCCCGCCGACCGGTAACGCACCGAAGCACAGAGGCCGATGGCCGCCGAGACCAGTTTCTCCCGCACCGCTTCGGAAAGTCCCGGCGCGGGACACTCTTCGAGCACCTTCTGATTGCGCCGCTGCAGGGTGCAGTCCCGCGTGCCCAGCGCCATCACCTCACCTGCGCCGTCGCCGAAGACCTGGACCTCGACGTGCCGCGCGCGGGTCACGAGCCGTTCGAGGAACACGCCCGAGGTCGAAAAGCTCTTGGCCGCGATACTCTGCACCGCTTCCCAGGCGTCGCGCAGTTCAGCGGCGGACGCGCAGGCGCGCATGCCGATCCCGCCGCCACCGCCGGTGGCCTTGAGCATCACGGGATAGCCGATCTCCTCCGCCGCCGCCTCGGCGTCTTCCAAGCCGGCCAGCAGACCGGTACCCGGCAGCAGCGGAACGCGCGCCTCGACGGCTTTTTCCCGTGCGGTGTGCTTGCTGCCGAAAACCTCCAGATGCTCCGCGGCGGGCCCGGCGAACCGGATCCCGGCCGCTTCCACGGCCCTGGCGAAAGCGGCGTCCTCGGACAGGAAACCGTAACCGGGGTGGATCGTGTCCGCCCCGGTCTTCAACGCGGCTTCGATGATGGCGTCGGCGAGGAGGTAGCTCTCCCTCGCCGGCGCCGGGCCGAGCCGGACGGCTTCGTCGGCGAGCCGTACGTGCGCGGCCGTGCGGTCGGCGTCGGAGTGGACGGCGACCGTCGGAATGCCCATCTCCTTTGCGGTGCGGATGATCCGGACCGCGATTTCCCCCCGGTTGGCGACGAGCAGCTTCACGCGTCACCGCCGGTGACGATCATCCGGACCGGTGTCGGGTCGAAGCCGTTGCACGGGTTGTTGATCTGCGGGCAGTTCGACACCAGTACCAGGACGTCGGTCTCGGCGCGCAGCTTGACCTCCAGGCCGGGCGCGGAGATGCCGTCGACGATGCCCAGCGTGCCGTCCTGTTCCACCGGCACGTTCATGTACCAGTTGACGTTGCTGACCAGATCCCGTTTGCCGAGACCCCATTTGGCGCCCTCGGTCAGGAAGTTCTCGACGCAGGCGTGCTGGTACCGCGTGTGCTGGCCGTAGCGGAGACTGTTCGACTCCTTGCTGCAGGCGCCGCCGATCGTGTCGTGCCGTCCGCAGGTGTCTTCGACGACGGTCAGCAGCGGCGCGCCCTCGCCGCTGCGCAGCACACTGCCGGTGGTCAGGAAGATGTTGCGCTGTGCGGCGATCGTGGCGGCCGCGCTGTATCTCTTCGCCGTGTCGGCGGCGTCGTAGCAGAGGAAGTCGACGGCCTGGTTGCCGCCGAGATCGATGATCGCGAGCGTCTCGCCCTTCCGCAGCACGGTGGAGTACGGCGCCCGCGCGGCGACCTCGGTGTCGGAGATGATCGTCATGCCAGGCCCCTTGCGGTGAGGTAGTCGGCGGTGTTCTCGAAGGCGCGCTGTGCCTCGGGTGACGCAGTCCATTCGGGACTGTCCGGAGTGGACGGCGCGGACTGCTGGGCGAGCACGCGCAACGGGGTCACCGTGTAGTCGGGGCGCGGGTCGAGTGGATGCGGCACGTTGGCGATCAGGACGACCACCGGCAGTTCCGTGCGCAGGACCACGGTCTTGCCGGGGCCCGCCGAGCCGGTGAACGTCAGCCCTCCGTCGGCCTCCACGTGAACACCCTGGAAGAAGGACAGGCTCGGCGGCAGATCGCGCGGGGTGAGGCCGTGTTTGGCGGCGGCGAGGGTGAACAGCGCGTTCCCCGACGGCGAACCGCCCTGCGGGCTCCCGTCCCCGTAGTGCTCGGCGTTGCCGTCCACAGTGGACGTTCCGCAGAGGGCGTCGTGTTTGCCGCTCTCGTCGGTGACCACGGTCGCGAGCACCCGCGCCTGGTCCGAAAGCAGCGCGATCGCCTCGCCGAGATAGGCGTTCCACTGGACCTTCACCGTGTCCGCGACGTTCAGCCGCTCCCAGGGCTGGTCCGCGTTGAACAGCAGCAGATGCGCGCAGGCGTCGCCCTCGACGTCGGTCAGCCGCAGCTCGGTGCCGCGGGCGAGGACCTTGTGGGTGTAGCCGCCACCGGCGACGGTCTCGGCCCAGACCAGCTTCGCCGGGTCGATCCCGGGCGGCGGATCCGGCCAGGTGGACGCGGGGATGGCGGGCATCGCTTCGGCCACCGTGCCCGCTTGGGCGCGGGCGTGGTCGCGAGCGCCGTACGTGGTCGATGTCGTGCTCATGGAACCTTCCTTCAGGTCGCGGGGACGGGAACCGTGGTGAGCGCGGAGCGGCGGCGCCAGCAGAGGTAGCCGGTGAGCAGCGCGGCGCCGACGAACTCGATCGGGAACAACCGGACCCAGACGGAACCGGTGCCCGCCAGGTCGTAGATCTCGGCTCGTGGCCAAGCGATGTTGACGATCATCATCGCGCCGTACCCTACTGCCGCGATGTTGACCGGAATAGCCCATCGTCCCAGGGAGAAATGGCCGGGTTCGGCGCTGAACCGGCCTTGACGGCGCCGGATCAGCAGCGGTCCGGTCACCAGGAGATAGGCGAGGTAGACCACGACCACCGAGGTGCCGGTGATGGTGCTGAAGATGGTCGGATTCCCCAGATTCAGCAGCAGAAGCCCGATGGCGAGCAGCCCGGAAAGGACCGCTGGCGCGATCGGCGTACCGGTGCGGGCGTTGACCGCGGAAAGGCGTTTGGCGCCAGGGAGCGCGCCGTCGCGGGCCATCGAGTAGATCAGGCGGACGGTGCCGGTCTGGATGGTCAGGGTGCAGACGACGACCGCGATCGCGACGTCGGCGAGGAAGACCCGGCCGAGGGTGTCGCCGAAGACGGCCGTGATCACGTACGGCAGGCCCTTCCCGGCGAGTTGCCCGTCGGTCAGGCTCGGTGCCGCCATCAGCGCGGTGATGACGACGGCGAGGCCGCCGACCCCCGAGATCAGCAGTGCGCGAAGCACGGCACGCGGGGCGATGCGGCGCGCGTCCTTGGTCTCTTCGGCGACGGAGGCGGCGGTGTCGAAGCCGTACAGAACGTAGGCCGCCATCAGCGCCGAAGCGAGAACGCCACCGGCTCCCGGGCTTTCACCGGCGGGCTGGAGCACGACCTGCGGGCCGCGGACGGCGAACAGCGCGAGACCGATGATCAGCACCAGGACCCCGACGAGTTCGGCCCCGACCCCGATGTCGTTGATCCGCGCCATGAGCCGCACGCCGCCCGCGTTGATCGCGGTGGTGAGGACGATCAGCAGGGTGCCGAGCAGGACCGCGTTGCTGGCGCCGGTCGGGGAGGTGATGGCCGGATCCCCGCCGACGAGCTGGAATCCGCTCCAGACCGACGGGAGGACGACCTGCAGCGCGATCGCGGCGCCGGCGAGGGCCACGACGCAGCCCACCAGCATCATCCAGCCGGCGAGCCACCCCGCGAATCCGGGGGAGAGGTGTTTCGCCCACTGGTAAACCGATCCGGCCAGCGGAAATCGGGCGGCGAGTTCGGCGAAGTTGAGCGCGACGAGCAATTGCCCGGCGATCACCAGCGGCCATGTCCAGAAGAAGAGCGTGTCGCCGAAGGAATAGCCGAAGGCGAACAGCTGGAACACCGTCGTAAGGATGGAAACGAAGGAGAAACCGGCGGCGAAGGCGGAGAAACCGCCCAGTGTACGGCGAAGTTCTTGGCGGTACCCGAAGGCGGAAAGGTCCTCGGAGGGCATTGCGGAGGCTCCTGTCTCAAGGGCCGGATTTCGATCGGCTGACCGAAATTAAGCGCGTGCGGGATCCTTCCGATCTCCGCCGGGTAAGCGCGGTGTTAACAGATACCGGATTCGGTAACCTTGGCCGACCGCCGGACGTAACAAAGATCTTCGCGGAGAAATGGCAGGATCGGATAGATGACGAAAACGACCGGGGTGGGCAGGCCGAGAGCCAGCGGCGCCGCCGCGAGCAAACAGGAGGCGCGGCTCGCCGTCTTGGACGCGGCGGGGGAGCTGTTCACCGGTGCCGGGTACGCGGCGACGACCACCCGGGCCATCGCCGAACGCGCCGGGCTGCGCCAGGCGTCGCTCTACTACCACTTTCCGTCCAAAGAGGACATTCTCGCGGCGCTGCTGGAGGACACCGTCCGGCCGTCACTGGACGTCGCGGGCGGGCTGTCGGCCAAGCTCGCGCCGGTCGGCACACGGCTGTGGGCGCTGGCCTACGCGGACATCAACCTGCTCGGCAGCGCGCGGCACAACCTCGGCGCCCTGTACCTGCTGCCGGAGATCTCGTCGCCGCGGCTGGCGCGATTCCGGGCCGAGCGGGCGGAGCTCAAACGCGTCTACGGCTCGCTCGTCGCGGCGGCCCGGGTCCCCGCAGACCTTCGCGGCATCCGGACCGACCTCGTGTTCGGGCTCGTCGAGAGCATCGCGATCGTCCGGCGGGACCAGCCGGACCTGGACGTCGAGGCGCACGCCGTCGAAGGGGCCGACTGCGTGCTGAGGCTTGTTGGTCTCGGGGAACCGGACGCCGCGCTGCACGGGGCGGCGCGGGCGCTACTGGAGGGCTGAAAGCCAGGTCAGGCGGCGGTGGCGTGCAGTGCCTTGCTCAGCACGGCCACCGTCAGCTCGACCTGCCAAGGCCGGGCGCCACCGTCGCGCAGGACCTGGGCGACCGAGTCCTCGCTCAGATCCGCGGGGGGACGCCAGCAGGTGCGGCGCACCAGCTCCGGCAGCAGCAGGTTCTCCACCGGCAGCCGCCGGTCCTCCGCGATCGCGGACAGCGCCGCGCGGGCGGCCGAAAGCCGGGCGGCGGCGTCGGGATCCTTGTCCGACCACCGGTTCACCGGCGGCGGTCCGTCGGTCTGCTGCGCGGGGGTCGGCAGTTCGTCGGCGGGGAGCGCGCGGGCGGCCTGCAGATGCCGCAGCCAGCTCGCGGTGTACTTGCGCTGGACCCGGCCGCTGAACACCGGCAGCGCCTGCAGCTGCTCGACGGTCTTCGGGTCCGCGGTGACGGCGTTGATGATCGCGCTGTCGGGCAGGATCCGGCTCGGCGCGCGGTCGCGTTTGCGGGCGAGCTCGTCGCGCGCCTGCCACAGTTCACGCACCGCGGCGAGGCCACGGGCGCTGCGGATCTTGTGCACGCCGGACGTCCGGCGCCACGGCTCGGCCCGCGGTGCGGGCGGCGGCGCGGTGCGGACGGCCTCGAACTCCTGCTGGGCCCATTCGAGCTTGCCCTGGGCGGCCAGGTCTGCTTCGAGTTTCTCGCGCAGCTCGATGAGCAGCTCGACGTCGAGGGCGGCGTAGTTCAGCCAGTCGACGGGAAGCGGGCGCTTCGACCAGTCGACGGCGCTGTGGCCCTTCTCCAGCTGGTAGCCGAGAAGCAGCTCGACGAGGGTGCCGAGGGCGACCCGTTCGTACCCGGCGAGCCGTCCGGCGAGTTCGGTGTCGAAGAGGCTCTTCGGACGCAGATCGAGTTCGGCGAGGCACGGCAGGTCCTGAGAGGCCGCGTGCAGCACCCATTCGGCGTCGTTGAGCACTTCCGCGAGGGGTTCGAGCTGCCCTTCGAGCGGAATGGGGTCGATGAGGAAGGAGCCGGCACCTTCGCGGCGCAGCTGCACGAGATAGGCCTTCGGCCAGTATCGGTAGCCGGACGCGCGTTCGGTGTCCACGGCGATGGCCCCGCTGCCGCCCGCGATCTTCGCGCAGGCTTCGGCGAGGGCGGTCGCGTCGGCGATCACCGGTGGAGTGCCCTCGGCGGGCTCGCGCAGCAGGACCGGTCCACCGGTGTCGTCGGTGCCGGTCTTCGGGTCCGTCTGCGGTTCTCCGGGTCGGTCGCCTTCCATAGGTGAAGACCCTACGGGACGAGCGGGCCGCGCCTGGTCCGCCCGCCCCGCAGGGCTGTTCGCCTTTGTCAGCGGATCACGCCGGCACGCATGGCCAGCGCCACCATCTGAGCCCGGTCACCCGTGCCGAGCTTGCGCCCGATGCGGGAGAGGTGAGACTTCACCGTGAGAGCGGAGAGGCTGAGTTCCTCGCCGATCTCCTTGTTGCTCTGGCCGTCGGCCACGAGCTGCAGCACCTCGACCTCGCGCGCCGAAAGCTCGCGCGGGGTGTTGTCGGTGCCCGCGACCCGGGTGCCGGTGGCCAGGACCGGTGCGACGCTCGGGTCCGCGTAGACGCCGCCCTCGAGCACCCTGCGGACGCCGTCGGTCACTACGACCGGCGAAGCCGACTTGAGCAGGTATGCCTGGGCGCCGGCCTGGAACGCCGACCTGACCGCGTACGGGTCGTCTGATGAAGCGAGCACCACTACTCGAGGCCAGCCGTGGCTACGGAGTTCCGTAACCAGCTCGATGCCGCTGCCATCCGGCAGTCCGAGATCGAGGATCGCCAGGTCACAAGGCCCGGTGGCCTGTGCTCGCGCCCTCGCCTCGGCCACCGTGGCGGCCTCGTGGACGGTGCCCGCACCCATCTGTGCGAGTCTTGCTGAGATTGCCTCCCTCAACAGCGGGTGGTCATCGACCACCAACACGGAAAAAAGCTCTTCCCGCGGGTGCGGAACCATGCTCGCCGGCAATGAACCGGCTGGCGTGGATCGGACGGCCTGAGAAATGCCGACGGTAGCCACGTCACTACCTCCCTGGAGTCGGTCGTGCCCCCCGACCGGCACCGGGACTTTCGGCCGTTTAGCCGCGCCAGCTTTAGACCGAAAGTGGTGTCGTCGATGGCACTGTAGCCGCCCTGAGGCCTTCGCGGGGGGATCGAATGGGTATCTATCTCAAACCAGTGGTCACTCAGGGAGTTCGTAGTAACACGATCGGGCTAGTACACAGCCGGTGGCTAACACATCGCCGAAAGAACGCGATGGACTTGAGTTACCGGGGCGCGACCGACTGTGCAGATGGGGCGTGCACCTGCCGGTGCCGCTGCCCGGGAGCCTCGGCGGGCGGTGCGGCGGGAGCCGGAAAGCGGCTCCGGCATGGGGCTTGATCAACTTCGCGGAGCGTCATGATCGCTCCGCTCGGTGACAATGACGGTGACGCTCCGGAAGCGTCTCGGGGTGCTCGCGGGCGGATTCGATCTTGTTGCTGACGGTGACGGCGGGGTTAGCACGAACGGGGTGGTCCAGACCTCTGAGCGACCGGCTCCGCGCAGGTGGGAGCTGGTCTAGTCCAGATGGCCGCGAAGGGACCTTCAAAGGCTTACGGACGCACTGAGGGGCTCGCGAATGGCTCAAGCGAAGCCTCCTTCGGCCGCTTCGCGAGCGTTGCGGCTATCCGTGAAGGCCTCCTTGCCTACCTTGAGGGTAGGGAAGGAGGCCTTCACGGATCTGGCGGGGAGAGCAAGGGACCTTTAGTACCGCTAGCTTTCCTAGCGACGCTAGATGGCCGCCGATCGCAATATAACCCGAATGCTATGTCTCGATTGATGGGAATCCGGCGTGTCGGGACCGTGGCCGACGCTCTCACGGGGTCGAAGCGGCTCAGGAGGCCTGGCGCGCGCTGCACGTGAGGCGCTCGAGCGAAGTACATGAAGGCCCCCTTCCTGTACCTAGGCGCAAGGAAGGGGGCCTTCATGTACTGCGGAAGGTGTGAAGGTCGAGTTTCCTCGGCTGAACCGAGGGAAGGGGGCCTTCACGCGCTCTCGTGTGACCGGTGGTGCTACTGAGGCTCGAGGTGGTATCCGAGACCCTGGGCTCAGGACGACTGGCGCTGCTCGAACAGCGTCACACCGACCGGCGGCAGCCCCACGACACTCGCCATCACCTGGCAGAACGCCTGTCCGTGCGGCCGCAGCGCGGCGTCCGTCGGCGTCCAGGACGCCCGGAGTTCCAGATCGTCGGTGCGCGCGGGCCCGGAGATGTCGCCGAAGCGGGCCGAAGACGTCTCGGTGACCGTGCCGCCCAGCGCCGTCCACTCCGCGCCGGAGCTCTCCAGCGCGTCGGTCAGCCACGACCAGCCCACGGCGGGGAGGAAGGGATCGGTCGCCAGTTCCCGGTCGAGTTCCGCGCGGACGTACATGACCAGCCGCAGGACCCCGTCCCAGCCCTCCTGGCCGTCGGGGTCGTGCAGCAGCACGAGCCGTCCCGACGCCAGCACGTCCGCCGGCCCTTCGACCTCGCAGCTCACCGCGTAGGACCACGGGGCGAGGCGCTGCGGCGGGCGCATCGTCTCCAGCCGCACCTCCGGACGGGGCCGGACCGATTGCAACGCCGCGACGGCTTCACGGAAGAGATCGGGTACTGACGTCATCGCGGTCACCAACCGACTGTAAGACGCGATCGTCCGGTTCGGGGCGCAGGCGCGCCGAGAGTAAGGCCTCCGAGCGCACATGGCACCATGAACCGTGATGTCTCCTTCAGTTGCTTCTCCCGCGCAGACCGTTCCGGCGGCCCGTCGCGCCCTGCCCAGTGCGCCGTTCCTGGCCGCCGCGCGCGGCGAACGCCCGGCTCACACCCCCGTGTGGTTCATGCGCCAGGCGGGCCGGTCGCTGCCCGAGTACCGGGCGCTGCGCGAGGGCACCTCGATGTTCGAGGCCTGCTTCGACCCCGAGATGCTCGCCGAGATCACGCTCCAGCCGATCCGCCGTCACGGCGTCGACGCGGCCATCCTCTTCAGTGACATCGTCGTCCCGCTCAAGGCGGCGGGTCTCGACATCGACATCGTCGCGGGCACCGGCCCGGTCGTCGCCGAGCCGATCCGCGACGCCGCGGGCGTGCGCGCCCTGCCGGTGCTGGAGCCGGAGCAGGTGGAACGGGTCGCCGAAGGGGTCCGGCTGCTGGTCGGGTCGCTGGGCGAGACGCCGCTGATCGGCTTCGCGGGCGCGCCGTTCACCCTGGCCTCGTACCTCATCGAGGGCGGGCCGAGCCGCAACCACGAGCACACCAAGGCGCTCATGCACTCCGAGCCCGAGCTGTGGCACGACCTGGCCGGGCGTCTCGCCGATATGGCGATCACCTTCCTGTCCGCGCAGCTCGACGCCGGGGCCGACGCGATCCAGCTGTTCGACTCGTGGGCGGGCGCGCTCTCGGAGCGGGACTACCGCGAGTTCGTCCTGCCGCATTCGGCGAAGGTCCTGTCCGCGGTCGCGCGCTACGGCGTGCCCCGGATCCACTTCGGCGTCGGCACCGGCGAGCTGCTGGTGGCCATGCGCGACGCGGGCGCCGACGTGGTCGGCGTCGACTGGCGCATCCCGCTCGACGAAGCCGTCCGGCGGCTCGGCGGCGGTGTCGTCCAGGGCAACCTCGACCCGGCGCTGCTGCACGCGTCCTGGCCGGTCATCGAGGCCGAGGTCCGGCGCATCCACGCCGAGGGCCGTGCGGCCGACGGCCACATCTTCAACCTCGGCCACGGCGTGCTGCCGGGCGTCGACCCGGACGTTCTGACGCGCGTGGTCGGGCTGGTGCACGAGCTCCAGCCGTGAGCACGATCGCCGTCGTCGGTGGCGGCATCTCGGGACTGACCGCGGCGTACCGGCTGCGGACGCTGCTCGGTGAGGACGCCAGGATCGTAGTCTTCGAGGCGACGGACTCGCTCGGCGGGAAGCTCCGCACGGTCGAACTCGCCGGACAGCGCTACGACGTCGGCGCGGAGGCCTTCCTCGCCCGTCGTCCCGAGGCGGTCGCCCTGGTCCGCGAGGTCGGGCTCGGCGAAAGCCTCGTCCACCCCACCAAGGCCCGCGCCAAGATCCACGCCGGTGGTTCCGTGCTCGGCCTGCCGCCGGGCACGGTCATGGGCGTTCCCGCCTCGGCCGACGCGGTCGCGGGAGTGCTGTCGGAGAAGGGGCGCGCCCTGGTCGAGGCCGAGGCTTCGCTGTCTCCGCTGAAACTGCCCGCGGGGGACGTGCCGCTCGGCGAGCTGCTGCGCGAGCGGTTCGGCGACGAACTCGTGGACCGGCTCGTCGACCCGCTGCTCGGCGGGGTCTACGCCGGGGGAGCGGACGGGCTCGGGCTGCGCGCGACCATGCCCGGTCTCGCGTCCGCGATCGATCGCGGAGCGACTTCGCTCACCGAAGGCGCCGCCTCGCTCATCCCCGCCTCGCCGAGTACGGCGCCGGTCTTCGGCACCCTGCTGGGCGGCCTCGGGACGCTGATCGCCCGGCTCGCGGAGCTGTCCCGCGCCGAGATCCGGACCGGGACCACGGTGACGGCGCTCGAGCGCACACCCACCGGCTGGAAGGTCGGCGACCTCGACGCCGACTCCGTTCTCCTCGCCGTCCCGGCGCCATCGGCGCGACGGCTGCTCGATGGTGTGGCGGAAGTGGCCTCGACGGTGTTCGCCAAGATCGAACTCGCGTCGATGGCGGTTGTCGCGCTCGCGCTTCCGCCGGGGACCGCGTTGCCGGAGTCGTCCGGCGTGCTGATCGGCGCGGGGGAGCGGGACGCGGCCGGGAAGCCGTTCGCCGCCAAGGCGTTCACCTTCTCCTCCCGCAAGTGGGCGCAGTACGGCGAAGGCCCGGTGCTGGTGCGAGGCTCGGTCGGCCGCTTCGGAGAACCGGGGGCGCTGCACGCCGACGACGACGAACTCGTCCGCGTGGTCCGCGACGACCTGGCCCGGCTGACCGGGATCACCGCCGAGCCGATCGACACCCTGGTGACCCGCTGGGGCGGCGGGCTCCCGCAGTACGGCATCGGGCACCTCATCCGTGTCGAGCGGATCGAACGTGCCGTCGCCGCCGTCCCGGGTCTCGCCGTGGCGGGTGCGACGCTGCACGGCGTCGGGCTCCCGGCGTGCATCGCCACCGCCGACGCCGCCGCCCGCCGCATCGCCGGGATCACACCGACCCACGAGGGCTCCTGAGCACCGGCAGTGCCAAGATGGCGGTATGGCGCGGCTGAACTACAACGAGCTCAATGACACCATCCGCTACACCGCCTGGTCGGTCTTCCGGGCCGAGCAGGGCAAGCTCGGCGAGGACCGCGAGAAGGCGACCGCGGAGACCACCGAATACCTCGACGCGCTGGAGGCCAAGGGCGTCGTCGTCCGCGGTGTCTACGACCTCTCCGGGCTGCGAGCCGACGCCGACTACATGATCTGGTGGCACGCCGAGGAGATCGAGCAGGTCCAGGCGGCGTACAGCGGCTTCCGGCACACCCCGCTCGGCCGCGCGTCGGCGCCGGTGTGGAGCCAGGTCGCGCTGCACCGCCCGGCGGAGTTCAACAAGAGCCACATCCCGGCGTTCCTCGCCGGTGAAGAGGCCCGCAAGTTCATCTGCGTCTACCCGTTCGTGCGTTCCTACGAGTGGTACCTGCTGCCGGACGACGAGCGCCGCAAGATGCTCGCCGACCACGGCAAGGAGGCCCGCGACTACCCGGACGTCCGCGCCAACACCGTCGCGTCGTTCGCGCTGGGCGATTACGAGTGGATCCTGGCCTTCGAGGCCGACGAGCTGCACCGCATCGTCGACCTGATGCGTCATCTGCGCGGCACCGAGGCCCGGCTCCACGTGCGCGAGGAGATCCCGTTCTACACCGGGACGAAGGTCGAACCGGCCGAGCTGATCGCGCTCCTGCCCTAGTGAAGACCTCCGTGGACACCCGCGTCTGGACCACGCTCACCGGCGACACCCTCGCCGAAGACGCCGTCGAGATCACCGGCCCCGAGTCGGTGCTGCCCGGGACCTTCCGGGTCGAGGAGGCGGCGACGACGAGTATCGCCGCGGCGACGCTGGCCGCCGGGGAACTGTTGCGGCTCCGGGGGATCGATCCGGGCAAGGTCTCGGTCGACACCCGGCACGCCGCCGCGTCGTTCCACAGCGAGCAGTACATCCGGGTCGACGGCGAGCCGGTGCCGTTCAGCGCGCCGCTGTCCGGCGACTACCGCGCGAACGACGGCTGGGTGCGGCTGCACTGCAACTACCCGCGTCACGTCTCCGCGGTGTGCTGGGGTCTGGGCGTGCCCGCGACCCGGGCTGCGTTCGAGAAGGTCGTCGCGGCCAAGTCGAAGTACGAGGTCGAGTCGGCGGTCGTCGGCGCCGGCGGTGCCGCCGCCGTGCTGCGCTCGCGCGAGGAGTGGCTGGCGCACAAGCAAGGACAGGCGTCGTCGGCGTTGCCGGTCGCCGAGATCCGGCCGCTCGGGACGTCGGAACCCGTGCGGTTGTTCGAGTCCGACCGGCCGCTGGGCGGGGTGCGGATCCTGGACCTGACCCACGTCATCGCCGGACCGGTGGCGGGCCGCGTGCTCGCCGCGCACGGGGCGACCGTCATGCACATCGGGTCGGCCCAGCTGCCGACCGTGCCGCCGCTGGCCGTCGACACCGGGATGGGCAAGCTCTCGGCGTACGTCGACCTGGAGACCGAAGCCGGGCGCTCGCGGCTGCGCAAGCTGATCGCCCGCGCGGACGTCGTCCTGCAGGGTTTCCGGCCGGGGTCGTTGGTGGCCAAGGGTTTCTCGCCGGAAACGATCGCCGAGCTCCGGCCGGGCATCGTGGTCGCGGACCTGTCCGCCTACGGCTGGGAAGGGCCGTGGGCGCGCAGGCGCGGGTTCGACAGCCTGGTGCAGATGACGTCGGGGATCGCCGACGAGGGCGGCAAGGCCGCCGGGCTCGACGGCCCGGGACCGCTCCCGGTGCAGGCGCTCGACCACGCGACCGGCTGGCTCACCGCGGCGGCGATCATGACCGCCGTCCGCCGGGCGGTCACCGAAGGCGGCAGCCAGCACGTCCGGACCTCGCTCGCCGGGACCGGGGAGTGGCTGAACTCCTTGGGGCGCAAGGAAGCCGGGCCCTCCGGTTTCGATGGCGGCGAATGGCTCGAAGACGTCGACGGCCAGCTCGGCCGGGTCACGCGGGTCAAGATGGCGGGCACCCTGCCGGGCTCGAATCCACAGTGGACGGAAGCGACGCACGTGGCGGGAAGCGACCGCCCGGTCTGGTGACCGGCCCGCATTCAGCCGCCTAAAGACGTGTCTCTCAGACCGAGGTGCGTTTGAGAGACACGGCCTAAATGCGGCGTAGCCAGCTCGCGAACCGGCCCCGGGGCTTCGCGACCTCGCCGCGCTCCACCAGCCACGCGCCGAAAGCGTCCGCGTAGGCCCGTGCGCGGATCGCGTCGGTCTTCGGGCGGTTCGTCGCGTACTCGCGGAACAGTGCGGCGAACCGGTCGCCGAGGGCCTCGGCGAGATCGGGGCGGAGGTACGCGGCCAGCCTGCTTTGCTTGTTCCGCAAGACATTCGCCTCGATGCGGAGCCTCTCCGCGTCGAAACCCGCCGGGGCGTCGCCTCCCGCGAGAAGCGCCTTGAGCAGCTCGGCCTGCTGGGCGGCGAGCCGCTCCCGGGGCGGCGTCACGGCGAGACCGCTTCCCGCAACGCGGCCAGCTCGGCCGCCAGTTCGGTGTCGGACGGGTAGTCGTCGTCGCGTTCCAGCAGGACACCCGGCGGCTCGGTGCGGCGCCGCAGTTCGCGCAGCAGGTCCAGCACCTCCGGCACCACCGGATGGGCGTGCGTGTCGTGGTAGACGCCGTCGCGTTCGACGCCGCCGGCCATATGCGTGTACGCCAGTCGTTCCCACGGGATCTCGTCGAGGAACCGTTCGGGATCGGTGCCGAGGTTGCGGGCGTTGGCGTACAGGTTGGCGACGTCGATGATCAGCAGGCAGCCCGTCCGGTCGGTGAGCTCCCGCAGGAACTCCGACTCGGTGAACTCCGCGTCCGGCCATTCCAGCACCGCCGCGATGTTCTCCAGCGCGAACGGGACCTCCACGATGGACTGCGCCAGTTTCACGTTGTCCACCAGGACGTCGAGCGCTTCCCGCGTGCGGGGGAGCGGCATCAGATGCCCCGAGTCGAGCCCGCCCGCGCGCACGAAGCACACGTGGTCGCTGGCCATCGGCGCGCCGAGCTCGCGGGTGACCTCCGCGAGATGCTCGACGCGCGCGGTGTCGAGCGGCTCCGCCCCGCCCAGCGACAGCGACACCGCGTGCGGCAGGACCGGCATTCCCTTGTCGCGCAGCGCGATCAAGGTCTCGGGAAGATGCCCGGCGTGCAGGTTCTCGGCGACGACCTCGACCCAGTCGACGCCGGGCAGCCGCGCGATCGACAGGTCCAGCTCGTGCCGCCAGCCGATGCCGATCCCGAGCGTGCCCGGCCCGTCAGCCGCCACAGCCGCCTCCACCACAACCGCCGCCGCCGCTGCTTCCGCTGCTGCACGAGCTTCCGCCGCTACTGCACGAGGAACCGCCACCGGACGAACCACCACCGAAACCACCGGAGACCGGAGGCGGGATCAGGGCCGCGCTCAGTTCGTCGTCCGGGTAGGAGGCGAGGCCGCCGAACGCGACCGCCGCGGCGGCGCCGCCCAGCAGCCCGACACCGGCCGCTCCGGTGTACCCCGGCCCGTTGGGGATACCGCGTTTGCGTTCCCGTCCGTGGGCGGACCTGGCCCGGTGGAGGATCCGGCCGCCCTCGCTGGTCGGCCGCGGGCCAGGCCGCTTGTTCTTGAGCGCGCGGGAGATCACCGTCGCGAACACGGCCGAGATCAGCAGCGGGATGAGGTAACCGACAGGACGGTCACCGGCGATCCCGGCGATCAGGCGGACGACGCCGAGCACGAGTACCGCGAGGTACAGGAAGTACACGACCTGCCGGATCCGCGGCGTCCGGTCCGCGACGACGAGCCCCCGCGTCTCCAGCCCCTTGGCGAGCGCCTGCATCGGGCCCGACATCCGCAACCGGTCGCGGATGCCGCGGGTCGTGGCGTTGTACCCCGGCCGCGCGCCCTTGGCGACGGCCTTTTCGATCGGGTCGGCGGGCTCGGGGCCGGTGAGCTGGAGCTGCTTCGAACTGCTGACCCGCAGGGTCCCGCGGTCGACCAGGGCCGCGATGGCCGTGTCGACCACCCGGTCCGGGCCGCCGGCGAGATAGGCGAGCTCGTACACGGTCGGCTCCGGTCCGCTCACGGTGCCGCGGGGCGCCTTGGCGCCCAGCTTGACCGCGATCGTCCACACGAGACCGACGACCACCGGGAACACGATGAGGGCGCCATAGATCGCCAGGAACGTCGGTCCGGGGATGCCCCAGGTGTCTTCCATCGCACGGGCCTTTCGCGAGCAGGTGCACTTACCGTAGTCGGACGCTTTTCGGTCCGGTCGTGGTTCCGTGATTCGCCGGGCGTCAGAAGCCGCCGCTGCCTCCGGAGACGCTGTAGTCGGTCCCGTCGCCCCAGGCGAAGGTGCGGGTGTCCTTGCCCGGACGCCCGCCGTAGCGGCTCAGGATGGCGGCGACCTCGCGATCGGGATACGCGGCGAAGCCGCCGATGGCCACCGCGCCCGCCGCCCCCGAGACGAGGCTTCGATCCGTCTCCGCCTCGGCCAGCACCGCGCGGCCCGCGGTGGTCGTCCTGCCCGCGTAGTCGGTCCGGCCGAGCAGGAGGCTGACGATCAGCAGGGCCAGCGCGACGACGAGAAGCACGATCAGGACCACGGTGCCGCCGGTGACGATCCAGCGGACCGTCCCGGCCACCAGCAGGACGGCATAGACGACGGCGGTGATCCTCCACGTGAGCCGGCGTCGCCCTTCCGCGACGACCAGGCCGCGGCCGCCCAGCTCGGCCCACAGCGCCCGCATCGCCGGGCCGCGGCTCATCGTCGTCCGCAGTTCGTGGCCGGGGAACGACGACAGGTGACCGGCGAGCTCCCGTCCCAGCGGGTCGACCGGGACCAGGGGTGTGCGGTAGAGCCTGCCCGACCGGCCGAGCCGGGCCTGTTCGCGTTCGAGCATCGAGGCGACCACCGTTTCGGTGACCCGCGCGGTACCGCCCGCCAAGGCCGCCACGTGCCGCACGCTCGGCAGCCTGCCGCCGTCGTGGAAGCCGCGCCGGAGCCAGCGGACGTGAAGCACCGCGACCAGGGCGGGGAGGGCGATCGCCGGCGTGTAGAGCCACAGGAAGTCAGCCACCGCAACCACCTCCACCGCAGGAAGAACCGCTCGCGCAGTTGCTTACCCCGCTCGACGACCCCGCCGATCCCTTGGCGGTGGCATCGCCCGCCCTGACCAGCATGTCCGCCATGACCGGATCGGGATACGCGGCCAGGCCGCCGAGCGCCACCGCGCCCGCCACTCCGGGGAGCAGAGCAGGATTCCGCCGGGCCGCGCCGAGGACGCGCAGTCCCGCCGCGGTCGGCAGGACGGTGCGGCTCGGACGCAGGAGAAGGACGGTCCCGGCGATGGCCGCGACCACTACGACGAGAAGACCTGCCAGTATCGCGGCCAGGCGACCCAGCGGCATGGCGTTGGCGAACCTCGCCACCCCGAGCGCGAGCAGGGGGAGGTAGAGGATCAAGGCCGCCAGCCACCCGGCGCGACGGCGGCGTTCGTCCACCTGCAGGCCGCTCAGCTGAAGTTCGTTGCGCACTTCCTGAACGGCGGCGCTCCGGCTCAGCAGCTTCTTCAACCGGTAGAGCCCACCGGCTCCCGCTCGCGGAACGAGTTCGGTGGCGGCGCGCGTGAGCGGATCTCCCGACGCGGTCCGGAGGACGGTGACCCGCCCTCCGCAGTCCAGCCGTATCCGCTCACCGGCGACCATGGTGGCCACCGCGACGTCGGCGACCCGCTCGGTGCCACCGGCCAGCGCGGCGAGGTGGTACGGGCCCGGCGGCGTCCCTTCGTCGGCGGCACGGTGCCGGAGCGACCATGTCCACAGCCCCGCGAAGAGCAAGGGCAGAACGACGAGGCCGCCGTACAGCCACACGAAATCCGGGCCCGAGATCCCCCAGGGTTCAGCCACCGCAACCACCTCCGCCACCGCCACCGCCACCACCGCAGGAAGAACCTCCACCGCAGGAGGAGGATGATCCACCACCGCAGGACGATCCGACGGCGTACGACGCACCTGCGCCGCAGGTGCTCGCCGTGCGGGCGAACACGCCGGTCTTGCTCAGCGCGCCCACGACGACCTGGTCGGGGAAGGCGCCCAACCCGCGGAGGGCCACCCGCCCGGCCGTGGTGCGGCCGAGGTCGCGATCCCAGTCGCCGTAGTGGAGTGCCAGGTCGCCCGCGGCCGTCGCCCGGCCCGAGCGCTCCGGCAGTTGCCGCCACACGGCCAGGGCGATCGCGCCCGCCACGACGATCAGCAGGACGACGAGGGCGCCGATCGGACGCTTCAGCGGTACGGCGTTCGCCAGCCTCGCGATCCCCACCGCGAAGACGGCCACGTACGCGGCGATCGCGTACTGCCAGCCACTCCGGCGGCGGTGCTCGTGAACGAACAGGCCCCGCCGCTCCAGATCGGCGCGCAGTTCCCGGACGACGTCGTGCCGGGTCATCCTGAAGCGCAGCTCGCGCAGGCCGATTCCGTTGCCGGGTACCAACGAGACGACCGCGCGCTCGAACTGGTCCGCCGGGACCGGCCGGATCGGGTGGAGGTTTCCCCTGCTGTCGGGCCGCAGGAGGTTCCGTTCCAGCAGACCGGCGACGACGGTGTCGGTGACCCGCTCCACGCCGCCCGCCAGCGCGGCCAGGTGATGGAGGCCCGGCACCGTCCTGGCCCCGGTGTCACGACGCAGCCACAGTTCGTGCACCACGGCGAACGCGATCGGCACCACGGCACAGACTCCGTAGAGCCAGGCGAAAGCCGGTCCGGTGATTCCCCAGGGTTCGTTCATGAAAACACCGCCCTCCCCGACGCTGTCCTGTCCAAGGTGAACGCGTCGAGGAGGGCGGTGGTTCGCTTCCTTCGGTTACGACTCGGGAACGAGCTTCAGCGAGATCGAGTTGATGCAGTACCGCTGATCCGTCGGCGTGGCGTAACCCTCGCCTTCGAAGACGTGCCCGAGGTGGCTGTGGCACGACTTGCACAGCACCTCGATCCGGCGCATCCCCATGGTGGTGTCCTCGCGGAGGAGGACGGCGTCGCTGTCGGCCGGGTCGTAGAACGACGGCCAGCCGCAATGGCTTTCGAACTTCGTGTCGCTGCGGAACAGTTCGGCACCACAGGCTCGGCACTGGTAGACGCCGGTGGTCTTCTCATCGGTGTACTCACCGGTGAAGGGACGCTCGGTGCCCGCCTGGCGAAGGACGGCGTACTCGTCGGGGCTGAGCTGCTCCCGCCATTCCTGCTCGGACTTGACCACGCGCGGCGTGGCTCCGACAACGGGTTTCATGCCTTTCACCGGTTCCACGTTACCCCGCGAGCCACGCGATGGCCCGGCCGATGATGTCCCATGCGGTGACCATCACGCCGAGCACGATGAGGACCACGACGAGTGCCGAAACCCACCAGCGCAGGCCGCCGACGCGGTTGCTGGAGTCGGCGAAATCGGAGACACCGTCGAGGCAGGCCTCCACGGTGAAGTTCGGGCCGCAGCGTTCGATGCGGTCCAGATGCTCGGCGAAGGCACGGGCTTCGGGATCGTACGGGTCGAGGCCTACCAGGTCCTCCTGGAAGCGAGGATTCTGGCCAGGTCCGAAAGGTCCGCTATCGGCCATGGAGCAACAGTAAGCCACGAGCGGCGATTGGCCTACCACCAGCGAGGCGGGTCTCACCACCGCCACGCTGCGTCAGTTGCCGAGTACTCGCGTGTCGGCGTCGATGAAGTACTGCCCGCCGACCTGGACCACGCGCAGCGCCGGGCGTGGTCCCTTGTTGAGCGTGATGTTCATGTCGATCGAGCCGTCGGCGTTGCCGCCGCCCTTGTCCGCCCGGGCGGTGTCGGCGCTGGTGACCTTGTGGGTGCTCCAGTACTCGGCGAAAGCCTGCTCCGAACCGTAGACCTCTTTCGCGGCGTCGGTGAGCATGTTCCAGCTCGCGGACGTCCCGATCCTGCCCGTGTCGAAGAAGTCGAGGACGAAACCACCCACGCTCGAGTAGCTCGTGATCTTTTCGCTGGGGGTCTTCCCCAGGCCCGCCGGCGCGGGTCGCGACGAGGACGGCGCACTCGACTTGGGCGCCGAGGAGCTGGTCTGCGGGTTCGCCCCGGCGTTGTTACCACCCTGGTTGTCGGTGCCGTTGCCCGAATTCAGCACCAGGAACACGATCACGGCGATCACCACGACGGCGGCACCGGCGCCCGCGAACAGGACGGCCTTGCGCTTGGCGTCGGCCGGCTTGGCCGGGGACGGCCGCATCGGGGCGGCCGCGGACGGCGGCGGGCTCATCGCGGCGACCGGACGCGGCGGCGTGTTCGGCGGGGCGGACGGCGAGCGCATCGGGATGAAGGCGGCCGTCGGCGAGTGGGTCTTGGTGGGCTGCGGCGGAGCCGCCGCGGCGGACTGGGCCGGTTTGTCGGTGCGCTGCCACGGTGGCCGGTCTCCGCCGGGAAGGCCGTGTCCCGGGGTGTCGGGCACGGCCGGCTGTCTGCCGCCACCCGCCCCGAAGAGCCGGGGCGACGCCGCCGTGCCCGCGGCGGATTCGTTCGCCGCCAGCGCGGCGAGGCGTTCCCTGGCCTCGGCCATGCTGGGGCGCTCGGTCGGCTCGGTGCGCAGGAGACTCATCAGCAGTGCCGTCGCGGGGCCCGCCTGCTGCGGCGGGTTGATCTGGCCGTTCGCGGCGGCGTACAGCAGAGCCAGCTGGTTCGAGCTGTTCCCGTACGGGGTCTGGCCCTCGATCGCCTGGTAGAGCGTCGCGCCGAGCGCGAAGACGTCGGAGCTGGGCACCGGATCCGAGCCGCGCGCCAGCTCGGGCGCGAGGTACGCCGGGGTGCCGCCGATCAGCCCGGTCTGGGTGAGCGTCATGTCGCCGGCGGCGCGGGAAATACCGAAGTCAGTGATCTTCGCGGTACCGGATTCGTCGATCAGGATGTTGCCCGGCTTGACGTCGCGGTGCACGATCCCGGCGCGGTGCGCGGCGACCAGCGCCGACGCGACCTGCTCGCCGATCTTCGCGACGCGCCCCAGTGGCAGCGTGCCTTCCTCGGCGATGATCGCCGAGAGGCTCGGGCCGTTCAGGTACTCCATCACCAGGCACGGGTCGCCGCCGTGCTCGGCGATGTCGAACACCACGATCGCGTTCGGGTGCTGGAAACGGGCCGCGTTCTTCGCCTCGCGCATGGCGCGCTGCCGCATGTTGTCGCGTTCGGCCTCGGAGACACCCGGCTGCGGGAGGATCTGCTTGACCGCCACCGAGCGCTCGAGGCGGACATCGATGGCACGCCAGACCACCCCCATGGCACCGCTACCAATTTGCTCGACCAGGCGATAGTGCCCAGCGATCAGCTGACCGGTGTCGATGGCGACTGCTCCTGACACATTCTCCGGGTGATGGTGGCGCTACGCGGCCTGACAGGTCCCGCGCACCCGATCGAGTGTAGCGGGCGGCGGTTTCGGCTCCCCGTCAGCTCGCCGGTGCGGAGGCTGGCATTTCTTCTTCCTCGCTCGGATCGGGCACCGGCAGGGCTTTGCGCCGGAAGACCTTCACCAGTCCGATGGCCCCCACCGCGGCGAACACGGCGTAACAGATCAGCAGGGCGGGCGGTGTTTCCCCGGTCAGCGCGTCGCCGAGGACGACGACCGCCACCGTCCCCGGGAGGCTGCCCAGCGCGGTCCCGATCAGATACGGGGCGAAACGGACCGATGACACTCCGCACAGGTAACTGAACGGAGCGAACGGCACCATCGGGATCAGCCGTAAGGAGGTGATCGCCAGGACACCGCCGTCCGAAAGCCGCTCGTTGACCGCGCGGACCTTCGCCCGATGCAGGTGCCGGGTGACCAGATCGCGGCCGAGTGCCCTCGAAAGAGTGAACGAGAGCGCGGACGCGACCGTGGTCGCCAGGATGCCGACGACGATGCCCGTCGTCGCGCCGAGCAGCAGCCCGCCCGCCAGGTTGAACACGGTGCGGGGGATCGGCGCCACGGTGAGCACCGAATAGGCCAGGAAGAAGACCAGGGGAGTGGCCGGGCCGGTCTGGGCCGCCCAGGCCCGCAGCCCGGCCGGACCCGGGATCGGCAGCAGGACCGCGGCCGCCACGAAGAGGGCGAGCACGGTGAGCGCGAGGATTAATTTGGTTCGGCCGGACACCGCCTCAACCGTACCGTGTCCGCTGTGATCGACACCGAGGCGCTGCGGACGCAGCCCGAACTCACCGGCGAGCACGTCGTGCTCACGCAGCTCGACGAAACCTACTTCGACACCGCGTGGAAGGCCCTGCAGGAGCCCGAAACCATCCGGCTGACCGGGACGCACACCCGGTTCACCCCCGAGCAGATCCGGACCTGGCTCGCCGGGCGGACCGGCCTCGACGACCGCGCGGACTACGCGATCGTGCGCAAGGAGGATCGCGCGCACGTCGGCGATCTCGCGCTCACCGACGTCGACAACGACAACCGCTCCGCGTCGTTCCGCATCGCGCTGAACGGGCCGGAGTTCTTCGGCAAGGGCTATGGCACCGAGGCGACCGGGCTGTTGCTGGACTACGCGTTCGGTGCCGTCGGCCTGCATCGCGTCTCGCTGGAGGTCTTCGACTACAACCCGCGGGCCCAGCGCGCCTACGAGAAGGCCGGGTTCGTCCGCGAGGGGCTTCAGCGACAGGCGCTGTGGTGGGACGGCGAGTGGCATGACGTCGTCACGATGGCAATTCTGCAGACCGATCCCCGGCCCTGATCGGCGATACGGTGTCCGCATGCCCAAGAACGGTGAGCCGATCGAGGTCGAAGCGGGCGGGCGCAAGGTCCGCGTGTCCAGCCCGGACAAGGTGTACTTCCCGGCCAGGGGGATCACGAAGCGCCAGGTCGTGGAGCACTACGTCGCCGTCGGGGAGCCGTTGCTGCGTGCGATCGGGGAGCGGCCGACGACGCTGAAGCGGTACGTCGACGGCGTCGAGGGCGAGTGGTTCTACGCCAAGCGTGTGCCGAAAGGCGCGCCGGAGTGGGTGGAGACCGCGAAGATCACCTTCCCGTCCGGCCGGACGGCCGAGGAGGTCTGCCCGACCGAGCCCGCCGTGTTCGCCTGGGCGGCGAACCTGTGCACCTTCGACTTCCACCCGTGGCCGGTGCGGCGGCCCGACGTCGACCACCCCGACGAACTCCGTATCGACGTGGACCCGCCGGACGAGGCGGGCTTCGCCGACGCGGTCGAGGTCGCGGGCGTGGTGCGCGAGGTGCTCGACTCGGCGGGGCTGACCGGTTACCCGAAGACCTCGGGCGGCCGCGGCGTGCACGTCCTGGTGCGCATCCGGCCCGAGTGGGATTTCATCGACGTCCGGCACGCGGTGATCGCGCTGGGCCGCGAGGTCGAGCGCCGGATCCCGGACAAGGCGACCATCGCGTGGTGGAAGGAAGAACGCGGCGGCCGGGTCTTCATCGACTACAACCAGGCGGCCCGCGACCGCACGGTGGCGTCGTCCTGGTCGGTCCGCGGTACCCCGCGGGCGACGGTGTCGACGCCACTGACCTGGGATCTGCTGACCGAAGTGGACCCGGACGACTTCGACGTCCTCACCGTCGGCGCGTTCTACGCCGAGCGCGGCGACCTCCACGCGCCGATGGACGAGCAGGCGTTCGGCATCGAGACGCTGCTGGAGTGGTACGCGCGGGACGAGCGCGACCACGGTCTCGGCGAGATGCCGTATCCGCCGGACTACCCGAAGATGCCCGGCGAGCCGAAACGCGTCCAGCCGAGCAAGGCGCGGGACGACACTTAGCGAGGGGTGGTCGTGAGTGGCGTTTCGGGTTAGAACCCGAAACGCCACTCACGACCACCTGGACAGGGCGGCCACCCGTGGTCAGCCGGCCGCCGGCCTGGGGAGCGGGTAGGTCCCGTCGGCGAACCGGTCCGCGAGGGACGCGACGGACGTGCGCCCCGACGTGACCGGCGGCGCCGTGATGGTCACTGTCGGCGCGGGCGCAGCCTGAGCCGTGACGGTCACCGTCGCCGGGGCCCGCGGGCGCCTCCGGCCGGGGGCCGCCACCACACCGGCGCTTTCGCCCAAGGGGAGCGCGACGGCGAGGCCCGCCACGAAGGGAAACGCATTTCGTGACGACGTATGCGTTCTGGGTGACCATTTCGTCCCGGCGGTCGTTCTTTCCTTCGTTCTTGCTCGCGGAGTGATTGCGCTTTCGTGTCGATCCAGAAACCAGTCACAGCTGGGCGGTGGATCGATACGAGACTGTGTGACGCACGGGACCCGGCCGTAACGCCGGGCTTCCTGCCAGCGACATTTCCCACCGAACACTAGGCTGGGGGAGGACGAAGGAGTATCCGTGGACGACCTGATCGCCTTTCTCGCCGCGCGTGTGGGGCAACGCCAGGCGTTGATCATGCAGGCGGTCAAGAAAACCGAGATCAACGAATCGCTCACCCGCGGTGAGACCAAGGTCGTCATCGAAAAGAAGATCCGTTCGCTCAACGACCTCGAACTCGACACGGTCAATCAGATGATCAACGAGATCGAGGCGACCCGGCGGCTCCTGCAGGCGCACCGCACCACGGTCTCGGAGAAGGTCCCCGGATTCCCCTTGTACGGCAACGAGTACTGGTGCGAGACCTGCCATGTGCCCGCCGACGAGGCCGGGACGAACTGGTGCCTGACCCTGCGGCTGCTGGCCCTGCCGCACGCCGACCACCCGGACTACAGCGAGCGCTGGCGTCCCTGAGCGGGGAATGCCCGCCGGGCCCGGGTGCGTTGACCCGGAGGTGATCACGCTTTCGGTACTGGACCGGTCCCCGACCCGCCGCGGCGGCGACGCGCCCCGCGCCCTGCGGGACACGGTCGCCTTCGCGCGGGACATCGAAGCGCTGGGCTATCACCGGTTCTGGGTGTCGGAACATCACAGCGTGCCCGGTGTCGCCGGTTCGGCGCCCACGGTGCTGGCGGCCGCCGTCGCCTCGGCGACCGAACGGATCCGGGTCGGCACCGGCGGCGTGATGCTGCCGAACCACCGGCCGCTCGTGGTCGCGGAACAGTTCGGCGTGCTCGAATCCCTTTTCCCCGGCCGGATCGACATGGGGCTGGGCCGGTCGGTCGGGTTCACCGGCGGGGTCCGGCAGGCGCTCGGGCACGAGAAGGACGACGCCGATCGCTTCGGCGACCAGGTTCGTGAACTGCTGGGTTTCCTCGCGGGCGACCAGACGACCTATCCGGGTGTGCACGCCATTCCCGCGGAAGGCCTGCGCGTGCCCGCGTTCCTCCTGGCGACCGGTGCCGGGGCGCGCCTGGCCGCGGAACTGGGGCTGCCGCTGGTGATCGCGCCGATCCGTGGTGTGGAGCCGATGCTCGAAGCCATCGAGGGATATCGCTCCGGATTCCGCCCTTCCACGCAGGCTTCGCGGCCGTATGTCGTGGTGTCGACGGCGATCGCGGTCGCCGAGACGGCCGAACGGGCCCGGCGGCTGCTGATTCCGGAAGCGTGGTCGACCGTCTACTCGCGGACGCACGGGGTCTTCCCGCCGTTGTCGCCGGTGGACGAGATCCTCGCCGGGCCGCTGTCGGACCGAGACCGGGAACGGCTGGACCGGGCGCTCGACGGCCAGCTCGCCGGCACCCCGGACGAGGTGGGCGACCGGCTGGCCGATCTCGTCGCCAAGACCGGCGCGGACGAGATCCTGGTGACCACCAGTACTTTCGACCAGTCGGAGCGGCTGGATTCCTATCGCGCGCTGGCCGAGGTCGCTGGCCTTCGCAGCCTGGCGGCCGTGTCCTGACCCTGCCCCGCCCGCATCCAGAGGACTAAATGCGGGCGGGAAACCCTAGAGGCGCAACAAGAGCTGGGTGAGGATGCGCTGCGCGGGGTCGTCCAGGTCGATCCCGGACACCTCGCCGGCGCGGCGCACCCGGTACCGGACCGTGTTCGGGTGGATGTTCAGCTCGCGCGCCGCCTTCCGGACGTCACCGAAAGCGTCGAGGTACGCGAGCACGGCGGGCACCAGGATGCCGCCGTGTTCGGCGTCGTGGGCGACCAGATCGGTCAGCCGTGGATCGCGGATCCTCGGCTGCTCGCCGAGGAACGCGAGCACCTCCGAGAGCAGGACCTCGGCACGGACGTCGGCCAGCGAGGCGACGTCCGCGGCCCCGTGTCCGCGCGCCATCGTCGCCAGCACGCGGTCCGCGTCGCCGCGCGAGGCCGCCGCGTCGGAGAGGCTGGGGACCACACCGCCCAGCGCCGCGCGCACCCGGACGTCGAGATGCCGTTGGGCGGTACCGGCGATTTCCTTGGCCAGCGCCAGGATCCGCGGTTCGGCGTGCTCGGGGAGGTCGGGCAGCAGCGCGTAGACGCGGCCGCCGATCACGCTCACCAGCGCGCTCCGCCGGTACGCGGCCGTGTGCACGGTGATCAGGTGCACTAGCTCCGCGCGCCGGAGCTGCCGGTCGGTCGCGGCCCGGTCACGGGGGAGCGAGAACGCCAGCACCATGGCCGGTTTCCCGGGGTCCGCGCCGATGTCGTCGGCGACGGACTCGGCGTCGAGGCGGCCGTCGAGCAGCCCGGCCAGCAGATCCTCGCGCAGCCGGAGCTCCGGGCTGGGCAGCGTCCGGTGCCGGATCAGCTGCGGCGCGAGCGCGCGGCTGGCACCGAGCAAGGCGACCTCCGCGCTTTCGGTGAGCGGATGCGCGCCCTCCTGCACCCAGATCGTGCCCAGCGGCTGCGATCCGGCGTGGATCCCGGCCGCGATCCGCCGCCGGATGCCGAGATCGGGCCGCTCGTCGATGCGGACGATGCCCTCCCCGGCGCGAAGCCGCTGGTAGACGCCCCATTCGCGCAGCATCGCGAGGTAGCGTTCCGGGCCTTCGCGGCCGAGGATCGAGAGCCTGCGGAGCTCGTCCACCTCGTCGCCCGCCCGCGAATAGGCCAGCACGCGGCTCGCCGTGTCCTCGATGCTGACCAGGCCGCCGGTCAGCGTCGCGATGGTCTGCGCGAGCGAGAACAGGTCGCCCAGCACCTCGCCGTGATCCGCTTCGCCACCGGCGCGGGCCGCGTCGACGACGCCCCTGGCCAGCGCTTCGACCTGCTCCCAGCGCGCCTCGTGGCCGACCTCGATCAGCGCGACCCCCGCGTCGGTCGCGACGTTCACGACGGCCATGCCGTTCTTCACCGCGACGGCGGCCGCGCCGGACCTCGCCGCCGCGCGGATCGCGCCCGCGGCCGACCGCCCACGGGCCCCGATCACCAGAACGAGATCACCCGGATGGGCGTCGGGCGGATCCTCCGGATCGTGGATGACGACGTCCTCCACGCCGACACCGAGCCCGCCCGGGGCCGCGAGCACCCTGACCAGCGGTTCCCCGAGCGTGGCGAGGACATGCCGCAGGGAAGCTCCGGGGGTCGTCTGAGTAGTCGTCTTGATCACCGATTAAGCCGATCGGACAAGGTGGTCACCCTGATTCTAGCCAGTCGGACAATCCTTCAGCGGGCCGTCAGGTCTACCGTTCGGGATGAGACCTCTACCCGGCGAAGTGCAGTCAGGAGCAGTCAGTGGACGCCGTGACCCAGACCCCCGCCCCGAAGAACGAGCCGGTGCTGAACTACGCACCGGGCAGCGCTGAGCGCGCTGAACTCGAGGGCGCGCTCAAGTTGCTGGGCAACGCCGACCCCATCGACATCACCGCGACGATCGGTGGTGAGCAGCGCAAGGGCGGCGGCGAGAAGATCGAGGTCGTCCAGCCGCACAACCACAAGGCCGTGCTGGGCGTCATCCACAGCGCGACCGCGCAGGACACCCACGACGCGATCGCCGCCGCCAAGGCCGCCGCCCCCGGCTGGCGCGCGCTGTCCTTCGACGACCGCGCCGCGATCATCCTGCGTGCCGCCGACCTGCTGGCCGGCCCGTGGCGCGCCAAGCTGAACGCCGCCACCATGCTCGGCCAGTCGAAGACCGCCTTCCAGGCCGAGATCGACTCCGCCTGCGAGCTGATCGACTTCTGGCGCTTCAACGTCGCCTTCGGCCGTCAGATCCTCGCCGAGCAGCCGGTCAGCTCGCCCGGTATCTGGAACCGCATGGAGCACCGCCCGCTCGAGGGCTTCGTGTACGCCATCACCCCGTTCAACTTCACCGCGATCTCCGGCAACCTGCCGACCGCGCCCGCGCTGATGGGCAACGTCGTGCTGTGGAAGCCGTCGCCGACTCAGAGCTACGCCGCGCACATGCTGATGCGGCTGCTCGAAGAGGCGGGTATGCCGCCGGGCGTCATCAACCTGCTCCCGGGTGACGGCAAGGCCGTCTCCGAGGTCGCCCTGACCCACCGCGACCTGGCCGGGATCCACTTCACCGGTTCCACCGCGACCTTCCAGCACCTGTGGGCCACCGTCGGCGCCAACATCTCCGGCTACCGCACGTACCCGCGCCTGGTCGGCGAGACCGGCGGCAAGGACTTCGTGCTCGCGCACGCCTCCGCCGACATCGACGTCCTGCGCACCGCGCTGATCCGCGGCGCCTTCGAGTACCAGGGCCAGAAGTGCTCGGCCGCGTCCCGCGCCTACGTCCCGCGTTCGCTCTGGGCGAGCCTGAAGGACGAGCTGGTCTCCGAGACCGAGGCCATCACCTACGGCGACGTCACCGACCTGGACAACTTCGGTGGCGCCGTGATCGACCGCCGTGCCTTCGACAAGCACGCCGCTGTGCTGAAGAGCGCGGCCGAGGACCCCGAGATCGAGGTCATCGCAGGCGGCACCGCCGACGACAGCGTCGGCTACTTCGTGCGCCCGACGATCCTGGTTTCGGACAACCCGGAGCACGAGATCTTCCGCACCGAGTACTTCGGCCCGATCCTCGCGCTGCACGTCTACGACGACAGCACCGACGCGGGCTTCGACGACGTCCTGAAGCTGGTCGACGAGACCGCCGACTACGCGCTCACCGGCGCGGTCATCGCGAACGACCGCACGGCCGTCGCGAAGGCGTCCGAGGCGCTGCGCTTCGCCGCCGGCAACTTCTACGTCAACGACAAGCCGACCGGCGCGGTCGTCGGCCAGCAGCCCTTCGGCGGTGCCCGCGCGTCCGGCACCAACGACAAGGCCGGTTCGGTGTTCAACCTGCTCCGCTGGACGAGCCCGCGCTCGGTCAAGGAGACCTTCGTTCCGCCCACCAGCGTCCGTTACCCCCACCAGGGCTGAGTTCTCCAGGAGTCCGTGATGTTGCGTGCCCCGTTGCTCGCCGCCGCTCGATCCCAGCGGATGCGCAAGCTGGTCGAGGTCGTCCCCGCCACCCGATCGGTGGTCAGCCGGTTCGTCGCCGGCGCGAAGACGCCCGACGCCGCCCGGGTGGTCCGCGAACTGGCCGACCAGGGCCTCCGGGTCACCCTCGACCACCTCGGCGAGGACACCACCGATGCCGAGCAGGCCGCGACCACGGTCCGCGCCTACGAGGAACTGCTGACCGCGCTCGCGGCCGACGGCCTCGCGTTCGGCGCGGACGTCTCGGTGAAGCTGTCCGCCGTCGGGCAGTTCCTCCCCGTCGACGGCGAGAAGGTCGCGCTGGAGAACGCCCGCAAGATCTGCGCGGCGGCCGAAGCGGTCGGTGCCACGGTGACCCTCGACATGGAGGACCACACCACCACCGACTCGACGCTGGGCATCCTCAAGGAGCTGCGCACCGAGTACCCGTGGGTCGGCGCGGTGCTGCAGGCCTACCTGCGGCGCACCGAGCAGGACTGCCGCGACCTGGCGGCCGAGGGTTCCCGCGTCCGGCTGTGCAAGGGCGCGTACGCCGAACCCGAGGAGGTCGCGTTCCAGGACAAGTCCGAAGTGGACAGGTCCTATGTGCGCTGCCTGAAGATCCTCATGCAGGGCAAGGGTTATCCGATGGTCGCCTCGCACGACCCGCGGATGATCGCGATCGCCGAGAAGCTCGCCGCCGACGCGGGCCGCAAGGCGGACGACCACGAATTCCAGATGCTGTACGGGATCCGTCCCGAGGAGCAGCGCCGGATCGCGGGCGACGGCAAGACGATGCGCGTCTACGTCCCCTACGGCGACGAATGGTACGGCTATTTCATGCGCAGGCTGGCGGAACGCCCGGCGAACCTGGCGTTCTTCCTGCGTGGACTCGCCACCCGGGGCTGACCCGCTCCCCGGTGGCGTCGGTCCGCTGAAAGACAAAGGGGCCCTCCCCGGCGAAACCCGCCGGGGAGGGCCCCTTCTCCATGCTCGTCAGGCCTCCTTGGCGGCCTCTTCCTTGAGCTTGTCCATGTCGATGTCGCGCGCCTGCTGGATGAGGTCTTCCAGCGTCTTCTCCGGGAGCGCGCCCGGCTGCGCGTAGATGACCGTCTTGTCGCGGATCACCGCGAGGGTGGGGATCGAACGCACGTCGAAGGCCGCGGCCAGCTGCTGCTCGGCTTCGGTGTCGACGCTCGCGAAGACGATGTCGTCGTGGTTGCCCGACACCTTCTCGTAGGTCGGCGCGAACTGGCGGCACGGCATGCACCAGCCCGCCCAGAAGTCGATGATCACGAAGTCGTTCTCCGACACGACCTGATCGAAGTTGGCGGCGGTCAGCTCCACAGTGCTCATGCCCGGCGTAACGAATCGGGCGGGACGCGCATTCCCGTGAGTGCGCGTAGCGTCTCGGATGGAGCAACCCACGTTTCGCAGGAGGCGCAGATGGCCGACGGGGACATCCTCAGCCGGATCGACGAGCTGGTCAGCGAGGAGCACGAGCTCCGTTCGCGGGCGATCGGCACCGGGCTGAGCTCGGACGACCGGTCCCGGCTCGCGAGTGTGGAACAGCAGCTGGACCAGTGCTGGGACCTGCTGCGGCAGCGGCGGGCGCGGGTGGAGTTCGACGACGACCCGGACCAGGCCACGGCACGGCCGATCTCCGAGGTGGAGTCTTACCGGCAGTAGCGGGTACTGGGTCTCGTGAGTGGTAAGGACGGTTCTAACCGTCCTTACCACTCACGAGACCCGACGCGGCTCAGGCCGGGCAGAGGGTCCCGTCGACGGGCACCTTCCCGTCGATCAGGAAGGCCCGCGTCGCGTCCGTGACACACGGCGAGAGGCTCAGCGCGCCGTGCCCGGCACCCTGCCAGGTGATCGTGACCGCGCTCGGCATCTGGTCGGCCGCCCGTCCGGTGCCCTGCTCCGGCGTGACCGGGTCGGTCGCGGTGCCCGCGACCAGCATCGGCGGGGCGCCCGGCGCTCCCGCGGGCGGAAGCGGTTCCCGCCGCACTGGCCACGGGCTGCACCAGGCCAGCTGCTGCGCGGCGAAGACACCGAACTGCGGGTACTTGTCGCGCAGGGTCGTGGTCGCGCGCGTGAGTTCCTCGGCCGAGAGCCGGGTCGCGCTGTCGTTGCATTTGGTCGCGAGCGTGCCGTCCAGCCGCGACGGCCGTGCCTTGGTGTCCTTCAGCACCGGCTCGGCGAACGCGGCCAGCGGCGTGATGTCGCCGTTCTGCGCGGTCTTGAGCGCCTCGGCGAGTTCCACCCAGCGTGAGCGCTGCGCGAGCCCGGAGTAGATGGCGTACAGCGCGATCCCCGGGGTGATCTCCTCGCCGTCGGTGGTCGTCGCGGACGCCGACCGGAGCCGGTCCGCGACGGCGGTCACGGCCGAGCGGGCGTCGCCGATCGGGCAACCCCTCGCGATGCAGTCGGCGCCGAACGCGTCGAGGGTCGCCTGCGCGCTCGCGGCGACGGCTTCCTGCGTGGCGGCCGCGTCGGGGGCGGGGTCGGGCAGCCCGTCGAGCATCACCCGGCCGACCTGGGCCGGGAACCGCACGGCGTATTCGGCGAGGACCTTCGAGCCGTCGCCGCGGCCCAGCGCGTGCAGCTTGTCCAGCCCCAGTTGCTCCCGGAGTTCTTCGAGGTCGCCCGCCGCCCGCCAGCTGTCCATCGCGACCTGCGCGTCGTCCAGTTCGATGGCGCACTGCTGCCCGGCCCGGCGCGCCGCGTCGACGACACCTTCGAGGTCGGCGGCGGCCGGATCGGCGCCGAGCAGGTCGGTGCGGATCTCCGCCGGGATGCACTGCACCGGCATGGACGTCCCCGTCCCGCGCCGGTCGACGCCGATCAGCGAGAACTTCCGCAGGAATTCGGGCGGCAGCGTCGCGGCCAGCCGCGCGGCGTACAGCGACCCCGGCTCCCCGTCGACGTCGTTGACGACGACGAGCGGGATCGGCCCGCCCTCGGTCTTGACCACCGAAAGCCGCGAGAGCCCGCGACCGGGCAGGTCCGGCGCGTCGAGCGTCGTGGGCACCCTGGCGCAGGAGAACTTCAGCGTGTCCGGCACGGACGGCTGCCCCAGCCGCTGGCGGGTCGCTTCGTCGCAGTCTTCCCATTTGATCGACGGCGACCGCGGTTCGGCGAGCGGTGGCAGCGGGACCTGCTGCGCCGTCGTCTGGCCGCCCGGATCCGGTTTGCCGTCGTTGTCGATCACCGCCGGCCTCACCGACGGCCCGGCCGTGCAGCCCGCGAGCACGGCCGTCACCACGGTGGTCGTCAGGAACAGCCGTGGCGTGCGGCGGGCGGTGCTCACGGGCTGGTCCTCACTTCCAAGGCATGACAAAGCTCGGAACAGAGCTTCGCAGGTCGGATGTCAGGCCGCAGTTAGGAGGTGCGGTCTGGCACGCTGATCGAGTTGGTAACGGCACGCACGCGTCTTTTCGCCGGAGCTCCGATAGCGTGCGCTCAGGACACGGTCAGCGGGTGCGTTTCACCTCGCCGCGGAACACCGCGTCCAGGTCGTAGCGGGCGACCTCCTCGAGCTGGGCGTAGGTGCAGGAGGACGGCTCGCGATCGGGACGCCAGCGTTTGAACTGCGCGGTGTGCCGGAACCGCGACGGATACCCGGCCTCCGTGTGCTCGTAGCCGACCTCGACCACCTTCTCCAGCTTCAGCGGCACCCACGGGGCTTCCTTGGACTTCCATCGGGTGATTCCGCCGGGGATCCGCTGGTTCTCCCGCACGTTGTCACCCAGCCAGGGGTGATCGGCGCCGTCGGTGATCAGCGGCGCCAGCTCCTCGGCCAGCTCACGCCGCCGGGTGACCGGGAACGACCCGACGACGCCGGGGTGGTGCAGCACGCCGTCCTCGTCGTAGAGCCCGAGCAGGAACGAGCCGACCATCTCGCCCGGTTCGCCGTCGACGTGCCAGCGCAGCCCGGCGAGCACGCAGTCGGCGGTGCGGGAGTGCTTGTACTTCAGCAGCACCCGTTTGCCGGGCGTGTACGGCTCGTCGAGCGGTTTGCCGATGACACCGTCGAGCCCCGCGCCCTCGAACAGTTCGAACCAGCGCCGCGCGATCGCCGGATCCGCGGTGGCCGGGGTCAGGTGGACGCCGTCGGAGGCCAGTTCCTCCAGCCGTTCCCGCCGCTTCGACGTCGGTTCGTCCAGAAAGGACTCGTCGTCCAGCGCCAGCAGATCGAAGGCGACGAACTCCGCCGGCGTCTGTTCCGCCAGCAGCTTGACGCGGCTTTCGGCGGGGTGGACCCGGTCGGTGAGCGCGTCGAAGTCCAGCTTCCCGCCCCGGGCGACCACCAGTTCGCCGTCGAGCACGATCCGCTCGGGCAACGCCGCCTTCAGCCGCTCGACGACCTCGGGGAAGTACCGGTTGAGCGGCTTCTCCGACCGCGACTGCAAGGTCAGCTCGTCGCCGTCGCGGAACACCAGGCAGCGGTACCCGTCCCATTTCGGCTCGAACAGCAGCCCGCCGGAATCGGGGATCGCCTTCGCCGGTTTGGCGAGCATCGGTTTGATCGGCGGCGTCAAGGGAAGCGACATGACGGCCATTCTCGCCGCACGGGCGCGGTCAGCGCACCCGTTGCGGTGCGGTCGTGTCGAGCTCGATCCGGACGGCGGTCGGCAGGACGTCCACCCCGAGCGACTCCCGCGCGCGGGCCAGCACGGTGTGGTCGAGCTGCTCCCAGACCCGTTTCAGGTCGGTGCCCTCGACGAGCCACAGCGTGATCCGCAGCGCGGGGTTCTCCTTGTCGCCGACCGCGCGGACCCGGGCGCGCCCGACCCCGTCGACCGTCTCCGCGTCGGCGCGGACGGCCTCGGAGATGGCCGAGGAGGTCACCACGAGGTCGTCGCCGAGATCGAGGTCCGGACGGCCTTCCGGGCGCAGCGACCGGAAGAACCACCACAGTCCCAGCCACAGCAGGAGGACGCCGAGCACGATGGCGCCGATCCGGGAGGCGAGCGCGTGCCGCGACAGCCAGTCGAGGGCGATCGGGTCCACGAGCGGCCGGTCGGCCCGGTGCGTGCCGAGCCAGCCCGCGCCGACCACGACCACCGCCGCCCCGCCGAGCAGCGCGGGGAGTCCGATGAGGACGGTCAGGGTCCGTTCCGTGCCGGTGGACCGGCCGAGTGCCTTGGCGGAGACCGAACGGGTCATCGGCGGTCCTTCGGGGAGTCGACGACGACCGACACCTTCGGCCGCCGCACCAACGGGACGTCGTCGAGCAGGCCGGAGACCGTCTCCAGCAGCCGCGGCCGCAGCTCGCCTTCGGTTTCCAGCCTGCTCGTCGCGCGGACACGGATCTTCTTCGCGGTGGCCGTGACCTTCGCGCCCGCGACGTTGTCCTGCGCGCGCACGGTCACCCCGACGAGCCTCGCCAGTGAACGCGGCGACGTGGTCACGCTGACCTCGTTCGCCGGATCGGTCAGCCGGATGGCGCGCCGCCCGGCCGAGGCCGCCGCGATGATCAGCAGCAGTCCCACGACCGCGACGGCGATCGCGAGATACCGGACCGTGGAAGCGTTCCACGACTCCTCCGCGAGCCTGTCGCGCCAGTCGTCCCACGGCAGGAACAGCGGGCCCCGGCCGGGCCGCCACCAGCCCCAGCCGACCTCCAGCGCCAGCAGGACCCCGGCGGCGGCCAGTGCCAGCCCGATCAGGGCCGACAGCAGGCGGACGATCAAACGCATGCGCGTGCTCCTTCTAGCGGACTCGGGGCGCGATGTCGGGCAGGAGCGCGGAGACCTTCACCGAGATGTCCCGGACCTGGTACGACGTGATCCGTTCGACCTCCTCGGTGACCCTGGCGCGCAGGTCGCCGACGATCCGCCGCACCGGCGCCGGATAGTGCAGCGCCACGTCGAGCACGAGGTCGACGTCGTTGCCCTCGCCGCCGACCTTCGCGCTCGTGCCGTGTGTCCCGAGCCCGAGCCCGGCGATCCGCCGCTCGGCGCGCGTGGTCCCGTCGACCTGGTCCGCCGCGTGCTGCGCGATCTTGCGGACCACGGACGGCGAGATGGTGAGGGTGCCGCGATCCTCAGGTTCGGGCGGGACGGTCATTTGTCGCGGCCCCGGCCGAACAGGTCGCCGAGGTCGAGTTCGCCGTCGAGCACGCGGCCGAGGACGAGGCCGATGACGCCGACGGCCAGCGTCACCAGGAACGCGGTGAAGCCCTGGGTCGCGGCGAGGCCGAGGATGAGGCCGGCGAGCAGGCCGGTCTGGGTCCCGTTCATCACTCGACCCGCGAGGACTCGGTCTCGCCGCCGTTCTCGTCGGGCAGGTGGATGTCGTTGACCGCGATGTTGACCTCGATCACCTCGAGGCCGGTGATCTGCTCGACCTGGCCGATCACGTTGCGGCGCACCGCGCGGGCGACGTCGACGATGCGGGCGCCGTACTCGACGACCACGTCGAGGTCGATGGCGGCCTGCTTCTCGCCGACCTCGACCGAGACGCCGGACGTGGTGACCGTGCCGGAACCGGGGATGCGCTCGCGGATCGCGCCGAAGGCCCGGGACACCCCGCCGCCCAGCGCGTGGATCCCGGTCACCTCGCGGGTGGCGAGACCGGCCACCTTCTGCACCACCACCGACGAGATCGTGGTCTTGCCGGCGGCTCCTTCCTCGTTGAGGGACGACCCCGTCACCGGGGTGTCGGGCTTGCTCGCGCTCGGCTGCGCCATGAAGTTCGCTCCTTCTCGCACCGGTGCCGCGCGACCTGCGCGCGCGGCGGTCCCTACGCTCTCACCGACCAGGACACGCGCGCATGCCGAGCCGTCACGCGATGTCCCCCGGATGGGGTAATCAGTTCCGGGATCAGTCCGGATGGACGTCGACGACGTGGACGTTGATCGCGGGCGGGGCGGAGCCGAGCTGCCCGGTCAGGGCCGCGCTGACCCGGTGGCGCAACAGGTCCGCGACGGCCGCTTCGACGCCGAACCGGATCGTCACCAGCACCTGGAGCACGTCCTCTTCGAGCGCGACGGCGGCGACGTGCACTCCGCCGAGCTCGCGGCCGATCTCGGCGGCGAGGCTTCTCGTCATCAGCACCAGCGCCCGTTCCGACACCTGGGTCTTGCCGCCGGAGGAGGGCAGGTCGAGCGGTGCGGTGGTATGCCTGCCGCGGGCGCCGCCGACCGAGCGGAGCACCCGCTCGACCAGTCCCGGCGGCGTCGGCACCGGACGGCTCGCGGCGGCGCGCACCTGCTGCCACCGGGGGTCGTCGCGCGGATCCTCGCTCATCACCGTTCCCCGGGTCGGAAGTTGTCGCCGAGTTTCGCCAGCAGCGCCACCCTCGCGCGGTGCAGGCGGGCACGCAGAGCGGGCACGCTGACTTCGAGCACCTCGGCCACCTCGTCGTAGGTCAACCCTTCGAATTCTCGCAGAATCAGCGGGATCCGCTGGCCGACGTCCAGTTCGGCGATCGCGCGCAGCACCCTGCCGACCTGCTCGGCGCTCTCCACGTGACCCTCCGGACCAGGCACGACACCCGCGTCGCCCTCGTCGAGGGGCACGGTCGGTTTCCGGCGCCGGACCACGCCGAGCGCGCCGTTCGTCGTCACCCGGTAGAGCCAGGTCGACACCGCCGCTTCGAACCGGAAGGCGGGCAGCGCGCGCCACGCGGAGAGCCAGGCCTCCTGGACGACGTCCTCGGCCTCGGACGAGCTGCCGGTGATCCGCAGGGCGACCCGGTACATCCGGGCCGTATGCCGCCGGACCAGGGTGTCGAAGGCACCGTGGTCCCCGGCGGCGGCCCTGGCCACCAGTTCCTCGTCCGGAACCGGGGCCGCCTCGCTCACCCGCCCTCCCGGCGGCGGTAGCGCAGCATGGTGAAGCCGTCTTCGACGAGCACGGAGGCGAGGTCCATCCGACGCGGTTCCGGGGCCGGGTGGCCGCGGGCGATCCGGCTTTCGCCCGCTCCCGCCAGCAGCGGGGCGACGGTGAGGCACAGCTGGTCGACGAGGTCGGCGGCGATCAGGTCGGCGAAGAGCGCCGGCCCGCCTTCGCAGTCGACCCGGCGCAGCCCGCGTTCGCCCAGCAGCGCGAGCGCCCGGTGGAGGTCGACGTCGTCGGCCCCCGCGACGACCACTTCGGCGCCCGCGCGCTCCAACTCGGCGCGCGGCGCCTTCCCGGTGGTGATGACGATCGGCGGGACCTTGGTGTCGGTGAACAACGGGCCCTCGGGATCGAGTTCACCGGATCGGGTCACCACCGCGATCGGCGGGACCTCGGAAAGGCCGAGCGCGGCCCGGCGGGCGGCGCGTTCGGGAGAGACGCGCGCGCCGCGGTAGCCCTCGGCGCGCGCCGTGCCCGCGCCGACCAGGATCACGTCGGCGAGCAGCCGTCCCATCAGGAAGATCCGCTTGTCGGCGGGGTGGGAAAGCCCCTCGGACAGCTCGTCGACCGCCGCCGCGCCGTCGGCGGAGCTGACGAAGTTGACCTGGACCCAGGGACGGTTCACGTTTTCGGGGTACCCGTAGAGCCGTTCGAGGTCGGCGTCGGAGACGGGCTCCGCCGGTGTCGTTGGCCACAAAAGCTGCACACCGCCATCCCAGCACGCGCCCGACGACACCGCTGAGCGGGGGATACGCCCGGTCAGGGAGGGTGAACCCGCCACGCCGGTGCCGTTACGCTCGGCGAATGCCCGCCCGCCTGATCGATCGCCGTCCGGAGCTGTCCGCCGACGAGCTGATCACCGCGCTCGTCCCGCCGCCGAGGTTCGACGCGGTCCGGTTCTCCACGTACGTGCCCAACCCGGACGAGCCGAGCCAGGCCGAGGCCGTCGTCACCTGTGGCGCCTTCGCGAAGCGCGTGGCGGAGGCGTCGAACCGCAAGCCGAAGTCGAAGCTGCGCGCGTTCTTCGGCGGCGGGGAGGACGCGCCGTCCGGGCCGATGGGGCTCTATCTCGACGGCGGTTTCGGCGTCGGCAAGACACACCTGCTCGCCTCGACGTGGCACGAGACGCCGTCGCCCAAGGCGTACGGGACGTTCGTGGAGCTGACCCACCTCGTCGGCGCGCTGGGGTTCGCCGAGGCGGTGCGGCGGCTGTCGGAGCACCGGTTCCTGGCGATCGACGAGTTCGAGCTCGACGACCCGGGCGACACCATGCTCGTCACGCGGCTGCTGCAGGAGCTCATCTCGGCGGGGGTGTTCGTGGCGGCGACGTCCAACACACTGCCGGACAAACTCGGCGAGGGCCGGTTCGCCGCCGCGGACTTCCTGCGCGAGATCCAGTCGCTGTCCGCCCGGTTCGGCGTCTGCCGCGTCGACGGCCCGGACTACCGCCACCGCGGCCTGCCGGACGCCCCGCCGCCCGCGAGCCCCGAGGCGCTGGAAGCCTCCGCCGCCGCGCATCCCGAGTCCACTGTGGACGATTTCGACGCGTTGTGCGAACACCTGGCGGGCCTGCATCCTTCGCGCTACGGCAGGCTTCTCGACGGCGTGACGCGGGTGCACCTGCGCGACATCCACCCGGTGCCGGACCAGAACGTCGGACTGCGGCTGGTCGCCTTCGCCGACCGGCTCTACGACCGCGCGATCCCGCTGGTGGTCTCGGGTGAGCCGGTGCCGGAGCTGTTCACCGAGGAGATGGTGAACGGCGGCTACCGCAAGAAGTACCTGCGCGCCGTCAGCCGTCTGACGGCACTGGCGCGCGACGCCGTGCAGCCCAGCTGAGCAGTACCCACGTCGCGCACACGGTAGCGACGGCGAAGAGCGCGCCGCCCACGACGTCCGTCAGGTAGTGGTAGCCGAGGCCGAGCATGCCGATCGTGACCCCGCAGAGCACCACGGCGCCCACCGTCGCGATGACCGCCGTCGCGACGCCGGGGCGGGCGAGCAGGACGAGCACCGTCAGTACCGCTACCAGCGCGACGGTGTGCCCGCTCGGGTAGGCGAGATAGGTGTACTTCCAGCGGTCGAAGAGCGGTTTGAGCACCCAGGTGTTCGCGAGGATCGCGATGAGCGGGCCGGCGATCGTCAGCACCGCTTCGAGCCTGCGCCGACCGATCAGGCAGAGGACGGCGGCGAGGACCGCGACCGGGATCAGGACGTAGGCCTCGGTCGGCAGCACCAGGAGCCGCAGGAGAGCGGTGTCGGGGCCGAACGACCGCTCCACCCACCTGACGGCGAGCTCGTCGGGGACGGACGGGCCTTCGCCGGAGACCAGCAAGCCGAGAACCACCATGATCACGGCGCAGGTCACCGCGACCGCCCCGTACGGCCCTCTTCCGCTCATCCGGCGAGATTACGTGACAGGTGATCAGTCACCATGCAGGGACGGCTCGCGAGGACGAAGGGGGCTTTCGATGCGGATCAGTGTGGTCGGCGGCGGCGTGATCGGGCTCAGCTGCGCGCACCGGCTGGCCGTGGCCGGGCACGACGTCACGGTGGTCACCGGCGCCCGGCCGGGGGAGACGACGTCGGCGGTCGCCGGTGGTGTGCTCTTCCCGCCGCTGGCGGCGAACTCCGACCGGGTCGACCGCTGGACCGCGACGAGCGTCGAGGAGTACCGCGCCCTGGGCGCGCCGGGGGTCCGCATGGTCCGGGGGACGTACCTCGTCCCGCGCGAGGCGCCGCTGCCTTCGTGGGCGTTGTCGATGCCCGACCTGGACCACGAACCGGGACGGCTCACCTTCACGACCGCACTGGTCGACACCCCGGTGTACCTCGCCTGGCTCGCCGGACAGGTCGCCGCACTGGGCGTGCGCACCGAGTACCGCACCGTCTCGCGGCTGGACGACCTCGACGCGGACCTCGTCGTGAACGCCGCCGGGCTCGGTGGCGGGCGGCTCGCGGGGGACGGCACCGTGGTGCCCGTCGGCGGCCAGGTCGTCCATCTCGCCGACCCGGGGCTGACCGAATGGATCGTCGACGGGGCCACGCCGGTGCTGCGGCACGTGATCCCGCACGGACGGCACGTCGTCTGCGGCGGCACGCAGGAGCCGGGGCGCGACTCCGTCGAACCGGATCCCGGGGTGACCGCCGACATCGTGCGGCGGTGCCGGGAACTCGTGCCCGCGCTGGCCGACGCGCCCGTGCTGGGCGCGAAGGTGGGGCTGCGGCCGTTCCGGCCCGAGGTGCGGCTGGACCGGGAGGGCCGGGTCGTGCACTGCTACGGGCACGGGGGCGCGGGGATCACGGTGGCGTGGGGCTGCGCGGATGACGTCCTGGCCCTGGTGTGAGGCCCCGCATTTAGTCCTCTAAATACGGGGCTGAAGTACATGAAGGGGTCCTTCACGGCGCTGGGCGCAAGGAAGGGGTCCTTCATGTACTCGGGAAGGTGTGAAGGTCGAGTTTCTCCGGCTGAGCCGAGGGAAGGGGGCCTTCACGGACTCACGTGCCTGCCCCCACCCCTCCGCATTCAGAGGACTAAATGCGGCCGAAGGTCTCGAAGTCCGCTTCGGTCTGATCCGCGTATCGGATCGCGTAGGCCCCGATGGCCTCGTCGAGGTCTTCGTCGTCCTCGAAGTAGCCGGCCAGCAGCCGCGGATGCAGTGACCGCGCGTGCGCCCGCGCGAGCAACGCGCCGGCGAGCCGGCCGTAGTCGTCGAGGTGGTCCTTCTTCAGCTCCGCCGGGTCGATGTCGCCCTTGAGGTTCCGGAACTGCCGCACGATGTACGGCAGGCCGTCGATGGTCGTCCAGCCGAGCAGGATGTCCGTCTCGGCCTGCACGAGCCGCGCGCCTTCGACGATCCGCCGTCCCTCGTGCTCCGGCGCGGGCAGGCCGAGGAACGGCGCGAGCGCCGACGGGACGGCCTGTTTTACTTGCAGGACAAGGTCTTCGCCGGAGTTCCCGTGCAACAGCGCCACGTAGCTGCGCAGCCCGACACTGCCGGTGCCGACCACCCGGAAGGCCACATCGGACACCCGGTACCGCGAGACGAGCGTCCGCCGCGACTCGCGCAGCGTGTCCACATAGGACACCAGTCCGCTCACGATGGCTTCGGCGGTCGCGTCGTCGACGTGCGTGAGCACCGGCGGGTCTTCGACGAAGCGATGCCGTTCGAGGCCGGTCTCGTGGTCGTCGATCCGCCGGGTCCATTTCGCGGTGACCTTGGCGCTGGTGTTCTTCCGCGCCTTCTCGGCCGCTTCCTCGAAGTCGTCGACCAGGTCGTGCGCCTTGACCTTGCTCAGCACCGACGCGTCCGGCAGCGCGTTCCACGACCGCAGGAACGGCAGCTCCGCCAGCCCGCGGATGGTGCGCCGGTACGACTTCACCGCGTCTTCGGCGGCTTCACGGCAGCCCGACTCGCCGATGCCGCCTTCGCGTCCGGCGAGCACGAGACTCGCGGCGAGCCGTTTGAGGTCCCATTCCCACGGGCCCGGCACGGATTCGTCGAAGTCGTTGATGTCCATGACGATCTGGCCTTCGGGCGTGCCGTACAGCCCGAAGTTCGCGGCATGCGCGTCCCCGCACAGCTGCGCCGTCAGCCCGGACGACGGCGACCCAGCCAGGTCGGCGGCCATCAGCCCGGCGGCCCCGCGGTAGAAGGTGAACGGCGACGCGAGCATGCGCTCGCGCCGCAGTTCCACCAGTTCCGGCAGGCGGCCTTCGTTGGTGCGTGCGAAGAACTCCGCCACGCTGGGCCGCTTCTCACCCGCCGCCGCGTGGTCGTGCGCGGAGGAGGGCGCCTCGTCCCGCAGTGCCTTACCCCTCGCGAACCAGTCCTCCGGCGACACCGACTCGGTGCCGACCAGCGGCCGCTCCACCCACTCCCGCTCGTCTCCCATGGACAGGCAACGTACAGCCCGCCCGAAAGGTTCACCGGGTCTTGACGACCTCCGTGATCGCGTCGATACCGCGGTCGAGTTCTTCGCGGCCGATCACCAGCGGCGGCGCGATCCGCAGCGTGTGGTCGTGCGTCTCCTTGCACAGGACGCCGCGTTCGGCCAGCGCGGTGGACGCCTCGCGGCCCGTCGGCCCGCCGGGCGCGATGTCGATGCCCGCCCAGAGCCCGCGCCCGCGGACCTCGGCCAGTCCGTTGCCGACCAGTTCGCCGAGTCGCGAGTGCAGATGGGCGCCCAGCTCCCGCGAACGCTCCTGGAACTCGCCGGTCTTCAGCAGCCCGACCACGGCCCGCCCGATCGCGCACGCGACCGGGTTCCCGCCGAAGGTGGAACCGTGTTCGCCCGGCCGCAGCACGCCGAGCACGTCCTTGCCACCGACCACGGCCGACACCGGCATGATCCCGCCGCCCAGCGCCTTGCCCAGGGTGTAGACGTCGGCGCGGACGCCTTCGTGGTCGAGCGCGAGGACGGTGCCGGTGCGGGCGAGACCGGACTGGATCTCGTCGGCGATCAGCAGGACGTCGTGCTCGTCGCACAGCCGACGGGCCTCGGCGAAGTAGCCGGCGGGCGGCACGATCACGCCCGCCTCACCCTGCACCGGCTCCAGCAGGATCGCGGCGGTGCGCTCGGTGATGGCGTCGCGCAGCGCCTCGGCGTCGCCGTACTTGACCGTGACGAAACCCGGGGTGAAGGGGCCGAAGTCGGCGCGCGCGGTCTCGTCGGTGGAGAAGGACACGATGGTCGTCGTGCGGCCGTGGAAGTTGGAGCCGGCGACGATGATCTCCGCGGTCCCGTCGGGGACGCCCTTGACCCGGTACGCCCACTTCCTGGCGATCTTCACCGCCGACTCGACGGCTTCGGCGCCGGAGTTCATCGGCAGCGTCATCTCGGTGCCGGTCAGCTCGGCGAGCTCCTTGCAGAACAGCCCGAGCTGGTCGTGGTGGAAGGCGCGCGAGGTCAGCGTCACCCGGCCGAACTGCTCGACCGCGGCGGCGATGAGCCCGGGGTGGCGGTGCCCGAAGTTCAGCGCGGAGTAGCCGGAAAGGAAGTCGAGGTAGGTCTTGCCCTCGACGTCGGTGACCGAGGCTCCTTCGGCGGTGGCGATCACCACCGGGAGCGGGTGGTAGTTGTGCGTGCTCCACTGCTCGTCGAGCGCGATGAAGTCGGCGGTCGTCATGCGTTCAGGTTAGATGCCCATCCGGCTGCTTTCATCCGGGAAACGTTGCTTTGAGCCGTTGTTCATTGCGTATCGACTCCTTCGGGTGGCGAAATCGTGCATCGGCGTCCTCTATCACCGGAGGCGCGGTGCGCGGAGCGCGGTTATCGTCGCCGGATGGCGAAAAAGGACACCGTCTCCGTCCGGGACACGCTGAGGATCGGCAAGAGCGGCGAGCGGCACGAGCCGGGCTCGTTCCCGGTCGGACCGCACAAGAAGCCCAAGGTGCTCAAGGACCTGGCCGACGCCGGAGGCAGGCTCGCCGAGCTGCAGGAGGCCTTGTACGCGGAGGGCGTCGGTGGTGGGAGCCGCAGTGTCCTGCTGGTCCTGCAGGGGATGGACACCTCTGGAAAGGGCGGCACCGTCGGCCATGTGCTCGGCCTGGTCAACCCGATGGGGGTGCGGTACGCCGGGTTCAAGAAGCCGACCGCGACGGAGCGGCGTCACCACTACCTCTGGCGGATCCGCAAACAGCTCCCGTCGCCGGGGCAGATCGGCGTCTTCGACCGCTCCCACTACGAGGACATCCTGGTCCCGCGCGTGCAGAAGCTGGTGCCCGCGACGGAATGGCGTAAGCGCTACGCCGAGATCAACGCGTTCGAGAAGGAGCTGACCGACGCCGGCACGACGATCGTGAAGGTCTTCCTCGACATCTCGCCGGAAGAGCAGCTGAAGCGCCTCAAGGCCAGGCTGGAGAATCCGGCCAAGTGGTGGAAGTACAACCCCGCGGACCTCGACGCGCGTGCCCAGTGGAACGACTACCAGAAGGCCTACGCCGACATCTTCGCCAAGACCTCCACGGCGGCCGCGCCCTGGTACGCCGTCCCGGCCGACCGCAAGTGGTACCGCAACTGGCTGGTCGCGCGGCTCCTGATCGAGACGATCGAGGAGATGGACCCGAAGTTCCCGCCCGCCGACTTCGATCCCGAGACGGAACTGAAGAAGCTCGAAGGCGTTGGCGTCTCCGCTTGATCGTCTGAAAGAGTGCGGAGGTGACCGACATCAGCCTCGAAGATCTCCCGTTCCTCCGCCGTCAGGCCCGCACCCAGCGCTTCACCCTCGGCGCGCCGAAAGAGTTCAAGGTCGCCCCGGACGGTTCCCGCATCCTGTTCCTGCGGTCCGAGTCCGGTACCGACCCCCGGCACAGCCTGTGGTCGTTCGACGTCGCGTCGGGCGAGGAGACGAAGCTGGTAGACGCCGCTGAGCTGCTGCCCGGTGAAGAGGACCTTCCGCCGGAAGAGCGTGCCCGCCGCGAGCGCAGCCGGGAGACCGGTGGCGGCGTGGTCGGCTACGCGGTCGACGACGCCTTCACCGTCGCCGCGTTCTCGCTCTCGGGCAAGCTCCACACCCTCGACCTGGCCACCGGCGAGGTGTCGGTGCTGGTCGACGGTTCGGTCGTCGACCCGCGGCCCAGCCCGGACGGCACGCACGTCGCCTACGTCCGGGACCGGCGCCTGCGGGTGATCGATCGGGCCACCGGTGAAGACCGGCTGCTCGTGGAGGAGGCGGGTGACGACATCGCCTGGGGGCTCGCGGAGTTCATCGCGGCCGAGGAGATGGGCCGCACCCGCGGCTACTGGTGGTCGCCGGACGGGAAGAGCCTGCTCGTCGAGCGCTCGGATCGCACAGCCGTGCCGCGCTGGACGATCGCCGATCCCGCGAACCCGCAGTCGGCGGCGAACGTCGTCGCGTACCCGGCGGCGGGCACCACGAACGCGGACGTGACGCTGGCCTTCCTCGGCCTCGACGGCTCCCGCGTCGACGTCGAGAAGACCGATTGGGAGTACCTTGCCGCGGTGCACTGGTCCGCCGCGGGTAAGCCGCTGCTGTCCGTGCAGTCGCGTGACCAGCGGAAACTCGAAATCCAGGCGGTCGACCCGGCGACCGGGGCGGTCGAGGTGCTGCACACCGAGACCGACGAGCACTGGGTCGAGCTCGCCGCTGGCGTCCCGGCGTGGACGACCGACGGCCGCCTGGTCCGCGAGAGCGCCGCCGACGGTGACCACCGGCTGGTCGTCGACGGGGCCGCCGTCACCCCGCCGGGGCTGCAGGTGCGGTCGATCCTGCACGTCGGCGACGAGGTGTTGTTCAGCGCGTCGGAGGCCGACCCGACCCAGATCCACGTCTTCCGCACCGAAGGCGGCGAGCTCCGTCGTCTGTCCACTGAGGACGGTGTGCACGTCGGCTCCGGGACCGCCGCGCTGACCGTGCTCTCGTCGTGGACCCTGGAACGCAGCGGCCCGGTGGTGACCGTCGTGTCCGGCGAGAAGACCGTGGCGCGCATCGGTTCCTTCACCGTCGACCCCGACGTCGTACCGAACCTGACCTGGCTGACGCTGGGGGAGCGGGGCCTGCGCGCCGCGCTGGTGCTGCCGACCGGGTACGAGGAGAGCGAAGGCAAGCTCCCGGTGCTGCTCGACCCGTACGGCGGCCCGCACGCCCAGCGTGTCCTGCAGACCCGCAACGCCTTCCTGACCCCGCAGTGGCTGGCGGACCAGGGGTTCGCGGTGCTGGTCGCCGACGGGCGCGGGACCCCCGGCCGGGGTGCGGCCTGGGAGAAGGAGATCGCGGGCAAGCTCGCCGACGTCACCCTCGCCGACCAGGTCGACGCCCTGCACGCGGCGGCCGCGCTCCATCCGGAACTCGATCTGGAACGGGTCGCGATCCGCGGCTGGTCCTACGGCGGCTACCTGTCCGCGCTGGCCGTGCTGCGCCGCCCGGACGTCTTCCACGCCGCTGTCGCGGGCGCCCCGGTGACCGACTGGTCGCTGTACGACACGCACTACACCGAGCGTTACCTCGGGCTTCCGCAGGAGGAAACGGCTTCGTACGAGCACAACTCGCTGATCGCCGGCGCCGGTGACCTCTCGCGGGCGCTCTTGATCGTGCACGGACTGGCCGACGACAACGTTTTCGTCGCCCACTCGTTGCGCCTGTCGTCGGCCTTGCTGGCCAAGGGACGCGCGCACGTGTTCCTGCCGCTGGCCGGCGCGACTCATATGACGCCGCAAGCCGAAGAGGTCGCGGAGAACCTGATGCGCACGCAGGTGGACTGGATCGTGCGTGAGTTGTCCGGTGACGCGGTCAAGAGCGAGGAGAACGCATGAAACGGTGGGGCATCACCATTCCGCTGACCGGGGTGCCGCTCGCGGCGCACGAGGAGATGGTGCGGGAGCTGCCGGATCTCGGCTACACCGACGCGTGGTCGGCCGAGACGGCGGGCCACGACGCCTTCACGCCGCTGGTGCTGGCCTCGCAGTGGGCGCCGCAGCTACGACTGGGCACCGCGATCGTGCCGGTGTACACGCGCGGGCCGGGACTGCTGGCGATGAGCGCGGCGACCGTCGCGGAACTGGCGCCCGGCCGGTTCGTGCTCGGCATCGGCGCGTCGTCGCCGGTGATCGTGAAGAACTGGAACGCCGCCGAGTTCGAAGCGCCGTTCGCGCGTTCGCGGGACACCCTGCGCTTCCTGCGTTCGGCGCTGGCGGGGGAGAAGGTCACCGAGGAGTACGAGTCGTTCTCCGTCAGCAAGTTCCGGCTGGAGCGGCCCGCCGACCCGCCGCCGTCGATCATGCTCGCCGCGCTGCGGCCGGGGATGCTGCGGCTGGCCGCGAAGGAGGCCGACGGCGCCATCACCAACTGGCTCGCCGCCTCCGACGTGCCGAAGGTGCGGGCGGAAGTCGGCCCGGACACCGAACTGGCCGCGCGGATCTTCGTGTGCCCCACCGAGGACAAGGCCGCCGCCCGCGGGCTCGGCCGGATGCTCATCTCGAGCTACCTCACCGTGCCGGTGTACGCGGCGTTCCACGAATGGCTCGGCCGGGGCGACGCGCTCGCGCCGATGCACGAGGCATGGGCCGCGGGCGACCGGCAGAAGGCGAACCAGGTCATCCCGGACGAGGTCGTCGACGACCTGATCGTCCATGGCAGCCTCGATTCCTGTCGCGAGCAAGTGCAGTCCTATGTGGACAACGGGCTGACGACGCCGATCATCGCGCTGCTGCCGACGGGTGAGGACCCGTTCGCCCAGGTGCGAGGTCTCGCTCCGCGTTAGGGACTCGTGAGTGGTAAGGACGGTTCTGACCGTCCTTACCACTCACGAGCGCTACGCCTGCCTGAACAGCTCGTCGTAGCGGGACACCATCATGTGCGACCCCTTGATCTCCGCGGTGGTCGCCGCGTCCAGGATCCCGACCTCCTCGGCGTAGGTCGCGCCCCCGGAAGGCCCGAGCGGCAACGAGATCATCGGCCCGCCCGGGGTGTGCGTCCGCAGTTCGCCGCCTTCGACCAGCGCCCGGATGTTGGCCACGACGACCTCCGCGTGGTCACCGGCCACCTTCGCCAGCTTCCCCTCCGGCAACGCGGTGATGTCGCCGAGCGCGAACACGCCGGGCTGCCCCGGAAGCCGCAGTTCGGGAGTCACCTCCACCAGGCCGTTCGCCTGCCGCGCGGCGGCCAGTTCGCCGTCGAGGTACACGGTGTGCGGCGCGCCGCCGAAGCACTGGAACCACAGATCGGCGGTCACCTCGCCGCCGCCGGTGAGCCCCGAGGTGAACGTCTTGGCCTGCCCCGGTTCCGAGACCGGTGGCTCGGTCAGCGAAGTGCCGAGCAGCAGTTCGACGCCCAGTCCGTCGAGCTGGCGGCGGATCTCCGCGCGGAAGTCCTCCGGGAAACCGGGCAGGATCTCCTTCGCGGGGTCGACGATCGTCACGGCCTTCTCCGGCCACACCGCCTTGATCTCGCCGGCCAGTTCGAGGCCCACCGGGCCCGCGCCGAGCAGCAGCACCTTCTCCGCGCCCGCGAGTTCCTCCCGGGTGGCACGGATCTTCGCCTTCGCCGAAGCGCTGTCCTGGAAATCGATCTTCGCCGGGAACGGGTACGCCGAACCGGTCGCCAGCACGACGTAGTCCGGTGTGAGCCGTTCGCCCGACGCCAGCGTGACGCCGTTCTGGTCCACGCTCACCGCGCGGTCGCGGAGCACCCGTCCCCGCTCGAGGAGCCGGGCGTACGGGTAGAAGAGCCGATCCGTCCACTCGGGATCGACGAGTCCCCGCAAGGCTGCGACGTGGTGCACGAAGTCCTCGCGCGGCTCGACGAGCACGACGTCGGTGAACGAGTCCAGCTCCTTGGCGACGGTCGTGCCGCCGTATCCCCCGCCGATGACGGCCACGGTCGTGGTCATGAGATCCCCTAGTTCGTAATACGGAATGTTGGTACTGCGAACTACAGTAGTTCGCAGTACCAACGATCGTCAAGTAGACTTCCTTCATGACCACGGCCGAAGACCTCGGATTCGCGACGGCGCTGGTGCGGCTCTCGCATCTGGTGCAACGGGCTTTCATCGACGTCGGCCGGTCCCACGACCTCACGCCGCAGCAGGCTCAGCTGCTCTGCGTGCTGGCACAGGGGGAGACGGGCGTCGGGATGACCGACCTCGGCAAGATGCTGAACCTGGAGAAGTCCAGCGTCACCGGCCTGGTGGACCGCGTGCAGCGGCGCGCGCTCGTCGAGCGGGTCGCGGATTCCGGCGATCGCCGCGCGCTGAAGATCACGCTGACGGAAGAGGGGCTCCGGCTCGCGAACGCCGCGCACGAAGGCGTCGTCGAAAAGCTGGAGGAGATGGCGGCGGACCTCCCGGCCGAACAGCGCGAGGCGGTCGCGGCCGCGGCGTGGCGGATGGCGCCCGAAGCCTGAGTCAGTGCCAGATGGCGGCGGCGAGCAGCAATCCGGCAGCCGCGGCGCCGATCCCGGTGGCCATCGTGACGACGGCGTTCACCACCGCGCGGGCCCGCGTCTTCTCGGTGAACAGGCGCAGGGTTTCGTACCCGAACGTCGAAAACGTGGTGAGGCCGCCGCAAAATCCGACGGCCAGCAGCGAGCGGACCTCGCCGGGCTGGCCACCGTGCAGTGCCCAGCCGGTCAGGACACCGAGGATCAACGAGCCCGCGATGTTGACCACCAGCGTGCCCCAGGGGAAGGCGGCACCCCGCCACGCGCGCATCCGGAGATCGGTCAGGAAACGGACGATCGCCCCGAAACCACCGCCGAGCGCGACGAAGACGAGGGTCATTTCTTCACCGCACGGGTGATCTCGTGCCCGACGTAGACGGCTACCAGCGCCGAGGCCACCGTTCCGAACGCGTACGCCAACCCGGTGAACGGCCGCCCGGCCGTCACAAGATCGAGTGTGTCCGTCGCGTAGGTCGAAAACGTCGTGTAACCGCCCAGGATCCCGACCCCGAGGAAGGGACGCAGCAACCGGTGCGGATCTTCCGACGCGTTCAGCGACGCCATCAGGATCCCGATCAGCAGACAGCCGGAAACGTTGGTGGCAAAGGTGGAGAACGCGAACTGACCCCGGGGATGGGGGATCGCGACCGACAGTCCGTAGCGGGCGAGGCTGCCCAGCGCGCCGCCGGCGCCGACGGCCGCGAGCACGTCCCACCGCGGGCGGGGGACGGATGCCGGATCAGCCATGAATGGCAGCTTAGAACCGCTGTCCGGGTGAACCGGCGCCGCGGTGTCGAAGATCGCTCACAAGGCCGTTTTTGCCTGCTGAACAGTGAATTTTCTCGAAACGTGTCGTAGGCTGGGCGGCGCTCCAGACCGATTTTCGGTCCGTCCGCTCGTCTGAGAAAAAGGTGGCAGGATGGCACAGGAACAGTCAGGTACGCAGGCTCCCGACAGCGGTTTGCTGCTGGAGGTCGAAATGATCCCGACCGCGGTCGACCGCGGGAAGGCCAACGGCGCGGCCGCCGACAACGACGGCAACGACGGCTGAGTGCCCGAAACGCCGACACTGGCTGACCTCGTGGCTCCGCTCGGGGTCAGCCAGTTCTTCCAAGACGTCCAGGGCGAGACCTACCGCCGATTCGAAGGCCGCGCGGGCCGGTTCGCCGACCTGCTGCCGTGGCCCGCGCTGAACGCGATCCTCCGGCAGCACCGCCTGGAGTTCCCGCGCCTGCGCCTCGCGCTCGATGGCGCCCCGGTGCCCATGGAGAGCTACACCGATCTCGTCCCCACCCGCCGCAGTGGCACCGTCCCCCGCCTGCAGGCCGCTCCGTTCACCGAGCACCTCCGCGGCGGCGCGACGATGGTGCTCGACGCCATCCAGGAACTCAGCGACCCGATCGGCGATCTCGCCAGAAGTCTCGAACACGACCTCCGCGAGAGCGTCCAGGTCAACCTGTACGCCGGCTGGGGCGTGACGCACGGCTTCGACGTGCACTGGGACGACCACGACGCGTTCATCATCCAGGTCGCCGGCCGCAAGCGCTGGCGGATGCACGGCCCGACCAGGCCCGCTCCGCTGCATCGCGACGTCGAGCAGCCCGAGCGGCCCGGTGAGCCGATCGACGACTTCATCCTCGAAGACGGCGACGTCCTCTACGTTCCGCGCGGGCACTGGCACGACGTCACCGCGGTGGGGGAGATGTCGCTGCACCTCACGCTCGGGTTCAGCCCGGCCACCGGGATCGACCTGGTGTCCTGGCTCGCCGACAAGCTCCGGGCGAGCACCGTGTTCCGTCAGGACCTCCCGAGGTTCGGGACGGACGAGGAGCGGGCGGCCCGTGCCGACGCGCTGCGGGCCGAGCTGGAAGCCGCGCTGACCGGCGACGTCGTCGGCAGGTTCCTCGCCGAACGCGATTCGGCGGCCCCCGCGCATCCGCGAGTCGGGCTGCCCTGGGCGGCGACCCCCGGCCTGCTGCCGGACGGCGACGAGACCGAGGTCCGGTTCCTCGTCCCGAGGGCGGTGCTAGAAGAAGGTGATGGCCGGGTGACCCTGCTCGCGGACGGTAAGCGGTTCGTCTTCGCTGGCGCCGCGGCCCCGCTGCTGAAGGCGCTGCTCGACGGGACGCCGCAGGCGGTCAAACGACTCGCCGAGCTGTCCGAACTCGATCGGGGGACGGTCCGGGCGTTCCTCGGCGAGCTCACCACACAGGGTCTGCTCTCGATCGGCTGAAAGTCACAGGGGACGAGAAGTGTGAAGGAGGGCCTGCCGGGGTAAGCTAAGGCATGCCTAAGGTGAAGTCCGGAGTGGTCGGCCGATGACCGCTCAGCTCTCGGACACCACAGCGCCGCCCGCCGCGTTGCCGGGCTGCGCCACCGTCGCGCGCATGCTGGGCGCGAGCCCCGCCGGCACGGCGGCGGACATGCGCTGCTGGCTGCTCATCGAGCAGCCGGGCCCCTGGCCCGCGGACGCGCTGGAAAACGTCCTCGACGAGGCCTTCCCCGCCGAGCGCCGTGAGCTGCTCGAGCACTTGAGACGTTCCCACGGGCTGCGTCCGCTGCTGATCCGTCGGCCGGGCAAACATCAGCGCGACCCGGACCGTCCCCGGTCCGTCTACGTCGGCGGCGGCGAACCGGGCAACCGCTGGCTGGAGCGCCTGGAGATCCGCGACCTGAGCGAACTGGCCGAGCTGGACCTCGAAGCGGTCGCGGAAGGCACGGGCGGGCTCGGCACGCGAGTGGACGGGCCGCTGTTCCTGGTCTGCACGCACGGCACGAAGGACATGTGCTGCGCGGTGCTCGGCCGCCCGCTGGCTTCGACGCTCAACACCAACCACCCCGGCCGGGCCTGGGAGGTCAGCCACGTCGGCGGAGACCGTTGGGCGGGCAACCTCCTGGTGGTCCCCGACGGTTTCCTGCACGGCCAGCTCAACCCGGCCGAAGCGGCGCTGGTCGCCAAGTCCGCCCTGCGCGGCCAGGTCGAGCCGGAGCAGCTTCGCGGCCGGACGTCCGCCCGGACGGCGTGGGCGCAGTTCGCGGAGATCGCCCTCCGGCGGCGGCTGGACCTGTCCGGTTTGGACGACGTGCTCGCCGTCCAGGAGGAGCCGTTGCTCGAATCCGACGCCCGGGTCGTCACCGTGCGCGGTGGCGAGGACTTCTACGCGGTGACGGTGCGCCGCCGGTCGGCGACGCCGCGCGGGGAGAGCCGGTGCGCGGGGCTGATCCAGCCCGCCGGGTATGTGGCGGAAGAGATCACGAAGCTCTAGCTCGCATTTAGAGGGCTAAATGCCGCGAAGATCACCCGCGTTCGAACATACGTTTGACACTCGTCTAGAACATGTGTTCGACTGGCCTGGTGCGATGGGATCGACAGCGGGCGGACGGCGGCGAGCCGGTCCTGCCCGGATTGGACGGGTTGCTGCGTTCGGTGCGCACGCCCGAGTTCGACGGCGTCACCTTTCACGAGGTGCACGCCAAATCCGTGCTGAACAAGGTGCCCGACGGGTCGGGTGTCCCGTTCGGATGGACGGTGAATCCGTACCGCGGTTGTTCTCACGCGTGCACGTACTGCCTGGAAGGCGCGACGCCGGTCCTGATGGCCGATGGCCGGACGAAGGCGCTGGCGGAGCTCGCGCCCGGTGACGCGATCTACGGGACGCGCGGGCGTGGCGCGGGCCGCCGCCTGGTGCCGACGAAGGTGCTCGCGCACTGGTCGACGCTGAAGCCGGCGTTCCGCCTGACGCTCGACGACGGAACGTCCATCGTGGCCAGTGGCGATCACCGGTTCCTGACCGGGCGCGGGTGGAAACACGTCACCGGCACCCGGTTCGGCGCCGCGCAACGGCCGCATCTGGTCGGCGGCACCGAGCTCGTCGGCGTCGGGAAACTCGCCCGCACCCCGGACGACACCCTCGGCTATCGCGCCGGATACCTGTGCGGGATGCTGCGCTCCGGCGGGTTCTCGACCGAGAAGGACGCCGCGGATCGCGCGCTCCGGTACCTGCCCGATTTCGGCGCCTCGGTCGGTTTCGTGCAGGTGCCGCCCTCGCCGGATTCCCATTGGCAGCGCGGATTCCTCGCCGGCTTGTTCGATCTCGCGGGCAGCTACCGGCACGGTGCGCTGCGCGTCACGCACGACGAGCAGGACATCGTCTCGACCTTCTGTTCCGCGCTGGACAACTTCGGCTTCCGTTACGTGAGAACCGAAAACGTCAAGTTCCGTCCGCTGTGGACGGTGCAGCTCCTCGGCGGGCCGTCGGAGGAGGTGCGGTTCTTCCATCTCGCCGATCCCGCCGTCGGCTGGAAACGGTCGCTCGACGGCCTCGCGATCGGCCGGACCAGGCGGAAGGTCACGTCCATCGAGCCGCTGGGCATCGAGCTGCCGTTGTTCGACATCACCACCGGCACCGGCGACTTCATCGCCGACGGCATGGTCACGCACAACTGCTTCGCCCGGAACACCCACACGTATCTGGACTTCGACGCCGGTCGGGACTTCGACACGCAGGTGATCGTGAAGGTCAACGCGCCCGAAGTGCTGGCCGCGCAACTGCGGCGGCCGAGCTGGGCCCGCGAGCACGTCGCGATGGGCACGAACACCGATCCCTACCAGCGTGCCGAGGGCCGGTACAAGCTGATGCCGCGCATCATCACCGCACTGGCGGATTCGGGCACGCCGTTGTCGATCCTCACCAAGGGGACCGTGCTGGCCAGGGATCTGCCGCTGCTGGAATCGGTGTCGAAGGACGTGCCGGCCGGGCTGGCGATCTCGCTCGCTCTGCTCGACGAAGACCTGCAGCGCCGCCTCGAGCCGGGGACGCCGAGCCCGCGGGCGAGGCTCGACCTGATCCGCAAGGCGCGGGACGCGGGGCTGCCGTGTTCGGTGCTGGTCGCGCCGGTGCTCCCGTACCTGACCGACTCGGTGGCCGCGCTCGACGCCTTGTTCTCGCGGCTGGCCGAGGCAGGTGCCACACGGGTCACCGTCCTCCCGTTGCATCTGCGGCCGGGCGCGCGGGAATGGTTCGCCCGCTGGCTCGGCCGGGAGCATCCGGAGCTCGTGCCGAAATACCGCGAGCTGTACTCGCGCGGCGCCTATCTGCCGAAGGCGTACCGGGAGCGGCTGGGTGCCCGCGTCGGCCCGTTGCTACGCCGTCACGGCTTCGACGCCCGTGCGGACGACGGGGAACGAATGCAGGTGACGATGCCCGTGCAGCGTTCGGAGGAGGTGGTGATCCCGGCGGCGGAACAACTGAAACTGCTGTGAAGCGCCTGCGCCTCTCACGTCCGCTAGGTGGCCCTCACCTGCGCCGATGGCACGTTGCGAAAGCCACTTTCGCAACCTTCAACGTTGCGAAAGTGGCTTTCGCAACCTCGTCGGAAGGCCCTAGGCCGGCCTGCGGCGACAGGGGCGACTTTCGGCTCGTATGGCCAAAAGTGTGTCCCGCCCCGCGCAATCGGTGGGAACGCCTTCCCGGTACTCGATACGTCGGGTGAATTTTCTTACCCCACAACGCATTCGGCCGTTCGGCGCAGTGACTTGGCGGAAAACCTTTTCGTGCTTAATCTCAACGGGACGAAGGCGAGGAGGTGCCTGTTGACCACCCGTACGGATCGCACCGCCGCTGTCCGCATCGCCTGGGCCGCGACCAAGCTGACCAGAGCGGGCAGACACCCCATCGCCATCGGAAGACTCGCCGCCACCGTCGGCATGGACCCCGCCGAAGCCCACCGGCTGATGGACCTGATGGGTTTCGCCATCCGCGACGGGCTGGTCGTGATGGACCGCGGGGCCCGCCCGGCCGACCGCGCGAGCGCCGACGGGTACCGCGTCGACCTGTTCCTCCTGGCCGTCGCCACCGGCGAACCCGTGCACGCGGACGCGGTCTGCCCGGCGACCGGGGCCCACGTCCGGGTCCATTTCACCCGGGAACGGGTCTTGAGCGTCGACCCGCCGCAGGCCGTGGTCGCCGCGTCGCGGTTGTCCGGGATCGACCTCGCCCTCGGCCAGGACTACGTCGAGGCGCTGGTCTGCACGCAGTTCTTCGCGTCGCGGGAGGCGGCCTCGGGCTGGCTGCTGGAGAACATCGACGGCCGGGTCCTGTCCGTGCCGGATTACCTGGCGCACACCCGGCGGATGGTCGCGGCGCTGGAGGCCTGGCCGACGATTTGAGTGTCCTGGGGTGAACCCGCGGCCGCGATCGACGTCGGCAGGGCGCGGTTTGGTCTTTCGTGGTCGCGAAGGCGCCCTGCCACCGCGATAGCGGGGCCTTCGGCCGGGCGGGTTCACGCCTATGGCCACGTCTCGGACAAGACCCCGGCTCCGCCGACAGGCTCTGAGAACACCTGGTCGCGAGGCATCCGGGGCGATTCGTTAGCCTTTGACGTCGGCGAAAAACCGTCGAATCGCAGAATCGTGATGCCGAAGGAGAGCACCCGCAGTGCTTCGCACCCACAAAGCCGGCACCTTGCGTGCCGAGCACGCCGGTCAGACGGTCACCCTCACCGGATGGGTGGCCCGGCGGCGCGATCACGGCGGCGTCATCTTCATCGATCTGCGCGACGCCAGCGGCGTGAGCCAGGTCGTCTTCCGCGAGGGCGAGATGGCCGAGCGCGCCCACCAGCTGCGCTCCGAATACTGCGTCCGCATCGTCGGCGAGGTCTCGACGCGGCCGGAAGGCAACGCCAACACCGAGATCCCCACCGGCGAGATCGAGGTGCTGGCCACCGAGCTCGAGGTGCTGTCCGAGGCCGCCGTGCTGCCGTTCCCGATCGACGACCGGGTCGACGTCGGCGAGGAGGTGCGGCTCAAGCACCGCTACCTCGACCTGCGCCGCAGCGGCCCCGCGGCCGCGATGCGCCTGCGCAGCGAGGTGAACCGCGCGGCCCGCGAGGTACTGCACGCGCAGGAGTTCGTCGAGGTCGAGACCCCGACCATGACCCGCTCCACCCCCGAGGGTGCCCGCGACTTCGTGGTCCCCGCCCGGCTCAAGCCCGGCTCCTGGTACGCGCTCCCGCAGTCGCCGCAGCTGTTCAAGCAGCTGCTCATGGTCGGCGGCCTGGAGCGGTACTACCAGATCGCGCGCTGCTACCGGGACGAGGACTTCCGCGCCGACCGGCAGCCGGAGTTCACCCAGCTCGACATCGAGATGAGCTTCGTCGAGCAGGACGACGTCATCGCGCTCGGCGAGGACATCGTGACGGCGCTGTGGAAGCTGATCGGCGCCGAGATCCCCCGGCCGTTCCGCCGCATCACCTACGCCGAGGCGATGGAGAAGTACGGTTCGGACAAGCCCGACCTGCGCTTCGACCTCGAACTGACCGACATGACGGCGTTCTTCGCCGACACCCCGTTCCGCGTGTTCCAGGCGCCGTACGTCGGCGCCGTCGTGATGGCGGGCGGTGCCGACCAGCCGCGCCGCACCCTCGACGCCTGGCAGGACTTCGCCAAGCAGCGCGGCCACCGCGGCCTCGCGTACATCCTCGTCAACGAGGACGGCACGCTCGGCGGGCCGGTCGCGAAGAACCTGTCGGAGAAGGAGCGCGAGACGGTCGCCGAAGCCGCCGGCGCCAAGCCCGGCGACTGCATCTTCTTCGCCGCGGGCAAGCCGGCCGACGCGCGTGCGCTCCTGGGCGCCACCCGGCTGGAGATCGGCAGCCGTCTCGGCCTGATCGACGAGAACGCCTGGTCGTTCGTCTGGGTCGTCGACTTCCCGATGTTCATCTCGGCCGAGGAGTCCGACGACGTCGCGGTCGGCGGCGGCAAGTGGAAGGCCCTGCACCACGCCTTCACCTCGCCGACCCCGGAGTGGATCGGCAAACTCGCCGACGACCCCGGCAACGCGCTGGCCTACGCCTACGACATCGTCTGCAACGGCAACGAGATCGGCGGCGGCTCGATCCGTATCCACCAGCAGGAGCTGCAGAAGCAGGTCTTCGAGCTGATGGGCCTGTCCGAGGACGAGGCGCAGGAGAAGTTCGGCTTCCTGCTCGACGCCTTCGCCTTCGGCCCGCCGCCGCACGGCGGGATCGCGTTCGGCTGGGACCGCATCGTCATGCTGCTGGCCAAGGCCGAGTCACTGCGTGACGTCATCGCATTCCCGAAGACCGGCGGCGGGTTCGACCCGCTGACCGCGGCTCCCGCGCCGATCACCGCGGAGCAGCGCAAGGAGGCGGGCATCGACGCCAAGCCCGCCCCGCCCGCCCAGAACTGATGCTCCATCTCAGGGCCGTGTGCCCGCCGGACCGGACCGAAGAAGCGATCCGGATCCTGCGGGCACACGCCGGGACGGCGCACCTCGTGGTGCACCGCGGGGTGGCGGTCGCGCCCGAAGGCGACCTGATCGAGGCGGACATCGCGCGCGAGGCGACCGACGACATCGTCGAGTCGCTGTGCGGTCTCGACCTCGACCACACCGGCGGGATCACGCTGGAAGCGCTGGACACCGCGGTGTCCGACGCCGCCGACAAGGCGGAGGAGGCCGCGCCGGGCGAGGCCGCGGACGCGGTGGTGTGGCAGGAACTCGTCGGCCGCACCGGCGAGGAGTCGCGCCTCACCTGGACATTTCAGGCGTTCCTGACCATCGCGTGCCTGCTGGCGGCGGTCGGCGTCATCACGAACTCGGCGGTCACCATCGTCGGCGCGATGGTCGTGGGGCCGGAATTCGGCCCGCTGGCGGCCATCGCGGTCGGTCTGGTGCTGCGCCGGCGAGATCTCGTGAAGCAGGGCGCCGTCGCACTGCTCGGCGGCTTCCCGATCGCGATGGTGATCACTCTCGGTGTGGTCCTGGTGGGTAACGCCACCGGCGTGCTGGAGGTCAGCAAGCTCGCCGACAACCACGAGGTCGATTTCGTTTACCAGGTGGGAATCGCTTCGCTGATCGTCGCGCTGCTCGCCGGGGCGGCCGGGATGCTTTCCATGACTTCGGCCAAATCCGCCGCGCTCGTCGGCGTGTTCATCTCGGTGACGACGGTTCCCGCGGCGGGTTACGCGGTGGTCGCGGCGGTTGCCGGTCAGTGGGAACGGTGCCTTTATTCGGCCGGTCAGCTGCTGGTCAATCTCATCGGAATCGTTGCAGCTGCGGCCATTGTGCTGACATTGCGCCGTCGTGGGCAACGATCGAGGGTGACGGAACGTCCGCTTTCACGCGGATGAGTCCCAGATCGCGCCAGTGCGCGCGATTGCCCGGATCTCAGTGGTCATGGTTGCTCAGTCACGAGTAGGGTCGGTGGCAATGACAGTCGATACCTCCTCTGCCGACGATTCGACCGTCGGAGCTGGAGCCGAAACCCTCGCCATCGCGGCCGCGGTCGCCGCCGGCGAGTCGGTCCTCTCGCGCCGATTCGGCAGCGCGATCACCCTCGTCGCCCCCGAAGACCTCGCCGGCAGCGGCCCGGCGACGGTCGTGCGGGCGCGGGTGGCGTCGTCGCCGTTCGCGCTGCCGCGCACCCTGGTCATCAAGCACTACCCCGATCCGCCCGAACCGGGACGGCCCGACCCGTTCGCGCAGGAGGCGGTCAGTTACCAGCTGTTCACCGCGCTCGCGCCGGAAGACCGCATGTGCCCGGAGCTGCTGGCCCACGACGGCCGGGACCGGGTCCTGGTGATCGAGGACCTCGGCGGCGTCCCGACGCTGCACGACAAGCTCCACGCGCGGGACGCACGCGGAGCCGAACGCGCGCTGCTGTCCTGGGCCAGGTCGCTGGGCAGGCTGCACGCGAGCACGGCGAGCCGCGAGCCCGATTTCAACGCGCTGCTGCGCCGTCTCGGCGGCCCGGTCAAGAACGAGGACGCGCCGCTGCCCGCGGTCTGTGCCCAGTTGCCGGGGCTGCTGGAGGAACTGCTCGACGTCGAGACGCCGGAGCCGGTGCAGCGGCGGGTCATGGAGGTCGCCGAGCGGGCGGGTTCGCCGTCGTACCGCGCGTTCAGCCCCGTGGATCTCAGCCCGGACAACAACCTCGTGACCAGCGGGGGAGTGCGGTTCCTCGACTTCGAACGCGGCCGGGTGCGCAGCACCCTGATGGACGCTGCGTATCTGCGGCTCCCGTTCGCGTCGAGCGAGGACGCGCTGGCGCTGCCGCCGGGGATGAGCGAGGCGATGATCGCGGCCTGGCGGGCCGAGGTCGTCTCAGTCTGGCCCGCGCTCGCGGACGAGGACGCGCTGGCCGAGCACCTGATGGACGGTCAGTTGCTCCTGCTGTGGGTCATCACGTGGGAGATCCTCCCGGAGCTGGACCTGGACCGGCACGCCACGCCGATCAGCCGGGAGGCCGCGCTGGTGACCTGGTGGCGGGAGCTGGCCAAACATTCGCTGCGCGCCCGCCTGACCCATATCTCCGAGCACGCCACCAGGGTCGCGGCCGCACTCGGCGCGAGGCTGGGGCCGCACGCGGATCTCGCCTTCTATCCGGCGTTCCGGTAACCGCCGCACGGACTTTTCGCTCGACCGTCCTCACCGCGTTACCCAGGCATCACCACGGGTGAGTCTGCGTGGCCGATGGTGGCTACCGTGACCGTGATCAGTGTCGAAGTCACTCCGAGTCCCGAACCTCTCCTTCCTCCCGCGCCCGCCGTACCGCGGTCGGCGCGCAGACTGGTCGTGCTCGGCGATTCCACGGCCGTGGGCCTTGGCGACCCGCTGCCGGACCGAGGCGGCTGGCGCGGGGTCGGCCCGCTCGTCGCCGAGGCGCTGGGTGTCGAGCCGGACGGCTACCTGAACCCGTCGTTCACCGGCGCGCGTATGGGCTGTGTACTGACGAAGCAGCTCCCCGCGGCCGTCGCGCACCGGCCGGACGTCGCGCTGGTGGTGGCGGGCATGAACGACACGCTGCGCCCCGATTTCAGCGCCGAGAAGATCGCCGCGGACCTCACCGAGGTGATCCACGCCCTGGCCGCCGTCGGCACCACCGTGGTCCCGGTGCGGTACCACGACCACGGCAAGGTGTTCCGCCTTCCGCAGTCGCTGCGGCGGGCGTTGAGCCAGCGGGTGGCCGAACTGAACGCCGCCATCGACGAGGTCGTCCAACGCGAAGGCGTGCCGTGTCTCGACCTCGAACTGCTGCCCGGCGCCTACGACCTCACCGCGTGGAGCGTCGACCGGCTGCACCCGTCGGAACTCGGTCACCGGATGCTGGCGACCGGATTCACCGAACGGCTGGCCGAGGCCGGGTTCGCGGTGCCGCGGCCGGTCAGCCTGACCTGCTCGGGAGGCGTGGAGCCGAGTACCGCCGGGCACGTCGGCTGGCTGGTGCTCAAGGGCATCCCGTGGGTGTGGCGGCGCGGCCGCGAGTTCGTGCCGTACGCGGCCGTGATCATGTGGCACGCGTTCCGGGAGCGGCTGCGCTGACCTGTGGCCGGAACCGTCGGTGGGTGCGGCTACCGTCGACACCGTGGCACAGGACGAACTCTTCACCGTGAACCCCGACCTCGGGCCGCCGCCGGAGCCGGCCGAGCCGAGGGACGTCGCCGTCCCGGCGGGCTCGCCGCTGGCGGTGCGGATGAGGCCGCGGTCGCTCGACGAGGTCGTCGGGCAGCAGCACCTGCTGCGTGAGGGCGCGCCGCTGCGCCGGCTCGTCGAAGGCGCGGCTCCGGCTTCCGTGCTGCTCTACGGCCCGCCGGGCACGGGCAAGACCACGCTGGCGAACCTCGTCTCGGCCGCGACCGGCCGCCGCTTCGTGGCGATGTCCGCGCTGTCGGCCGGGGTGAAAGAGGTGCGCGGGGTCATCGAGGAGGCCCGCCGCCGCCGGAACTACAACGCCGAGAACACGGTGCTCTTCATCGACGAGGTACACCGGTTCTCCAAGACCCAGCAGGACGCCCTGCTCGGCGCCGTCGAGGACCGGACGGTGCTGCTGGTGGCGGCCACCACCGAGAACCCGTCGTTCTCCGTCGTCTCGCCGCTGCTGTCGCGGTCGCTGGTGCTGCAGTTGCGGCCGCTGACCGACGCCGACATCGTCGCGCTGATCGAGCGCGCGATGGCCGACGAACGGGGTCTCGGCGGCGAACTCACGCTGACCGAAGACGCGCGGGAACATCTGGTGCGGCTGGCCTCCGGTGACGCGCGGCGCGCGCTCACCGCGCTGGAAGCGGCCGCGGACGCGGCGAGCGCGACCGAGGCCAAGACGATCGACCTCGCCATCGTCGAGTCCACAGTGGACAAGGCAGCGGTGCGCTACGACCGCGACGGCGATCAGCACTACGACGTCATCAGCGCGTTCATCAAGTCGATCCGAGGGTCCGATGTGGACGCCGCGCTGCACTACCTGGCGCGGATGATCGAGGCGGGGGAGGATCCGCGGTTCCTGGCCCGGCGTCTGGTCGTGCACGCGAGCGAGGACATCGGCATGGCCGACCCGACGGCGTTGCAGTCGGCCATCGCGGCGGCGCACGCGGTGCAGTTCATCGGCATGCCGGAAGGCCGTCTCGCGCTGGCGCAGGCGACCGTGCACCTGGCGACGGCGCCGAAGTCGAACGCCATCATCACCGGTATCGACGCCGCGCTCAGCGACGTCCGGTCCGGGCGGATCGGGACGGTGCCGCCGCATCTGCGGGACGGGCATTACGCGGGGGCCGAGAAACTCGGCAACGCGAAGGGCTACCGGCATCCGCAAAAGGTGCCGGAAGGTGTTCTGGCGCAGCAGTATCCGCCGGACGAGCTGGTGGGACGGGACTACTACGAGCCGACGCAGCGTGGGGCGGAGCGGACGTTGTACGAGCGGGTGCCGAAGCTGCGGCGGACGGTCCGAGGCGAGCGTTAGTTCCGCGTTCGGGTGAGGCGCCTCTCTGGTGCGCGAGATCTGGAGCAGGCTGCCGTCCGGCAGTCAGGTCCAGTTGCCTGGCCTGATCGGCCGGGGCGTGTAGGACGGTCCGGGGCGTTGGCGACTGTTGGTCTTGATCGAGGGACGTTGAGTGTCCCGGCTCTTTCGGTCGTGACTGGTCCATCGCGACGGGCCTCTGTGGGTTTCGGGACCCACACGGTCGTGCGTGAGCGGTCCGGTCATGAGGTTTTCGGTGATGGGTGGTCGGGTTCCGCAGAGCTGGTTCGCTCGCGCGTCCACGATGCCTGTCTTGGTTATTGATGAAGGATTTGGGACGTTGGGTGTCCCGAATCCTTCGTCAACGACGGTGGCGTCCTGCGGGCATGCCGAAGGGCCCGTCGCCGGTGTGGCCGACAGGCTCCTCGGGTTCAGCGGTGGTGCAGGGTGTTGCGGCGGGGTTGTCGGAGCGGATCTCGGTACTGGGGCGGGATGAACTCCGGTAATCCGTCGGCGGCCATGCGGACTTCCCAGTCGCCGTGGTGGATCAGCCGGTGGTGGAAGCCGCACAGCAGCACCAGATTCCGGAGATCCGTCGGCCCGCCGTCTGCCCAGTGCTGAATATGATGAGCGTGGCAATTCTTGGGTTTCCGATGGCAGCCAGGGAAGGCGCAACCACCGTCGCGGATGTTCAACGCGCGCCTTTGCCCTGGGGTGACGAAGCGTCGTAGCCGTCCCACGTCGAGGGGTTCTCCGGCGGCGCTCATCACGACCGGCAACATCAGACAGTCGCAGGCCGCCAACCGCGCTTCCCTCGCCGTCATCGACCCGACAAAGTCGAGGCAGGCGGTGCCGAGACCGGATTTGAGCTCATCGAGTCCGATGGTGACGTGCACCAACGTGCGGTAGCCGCTGGTTCCGGGCTGGTCCGGGCAGGCGATCGCGAGGTCGAGGAGTTCGGCCCAGGCGTCTCCCAGGCGTTCGCACTTCATTCGCAGATCGGCCTGGCCGAACTCGTCCACTGGCCGTGGCTGGGCGTAGGCCTCCAGGGCGGCGGCGGTGCGGGCACCGGTCTCGTCGTCCAGCAGACCGGTCAGTTTCCAGAACCCGTCCCCGCGTCGCTCCAGCGTGATCTCCCGGCGCGGTTCCTTAGGTTCGGGGTCCTTGGGTTCGCTGCCGTCGGGATCCAGCCACCCCAGCAGGTTCGCCTCAGCCTTGGCGAGCTGCTGCGGACCGGCGGTCGGGGCCAACTCGGCGAGGATCTCCTCCGCGACCGCCCGATCCTCAACCGAGGTATCGGCAGGAAGCCTCTTCAAGATCTCCAGAATCTGATCGATCCGCTCGTCCCCGACCAACCCCTCGGCCGCGACCGCGGCCGTCGCGGGTGCCACGGCCGGTGCTTCGGTGCCATCCAGGTTCCGTGTCGGGTTCAAAGCGATCGCCCGCTTCACCACCACACCAGCCTCAGCGCGCGACAAACCGGCCATCTCCGCGAACCAACTCGCCGTAGTCCCATGCCCGAACAAATCCTTGGCGCCCCGAGACTCGACCTCCGCCAGAAACCGCCCCAAACCCGCGGTGGCCATCCTGATCACCTGCAACGACTGCTGCACGCCATGGGCAAGCTCCAGCTTGCCGGCACGCCACAGTTCTTGCGGCAACTCGGGAAGGAAGGTCTCGGACACGCCTCCATAATACCCGACAAAATCGAACAGGTGTTCGTAATTTTAAGCGACAAGCGAAACGTGCGAACAACACTGAAGGGTGATGCCGCCGTGTCGGGAGATCACGCAAAGAAGATGGACTGTATTTGGTCGATTAAGCGCGCGGCTGCTGGCGGGGCCGCAACGCTCGTGGCATCGGCACTCGTGAAGGCCGCGCAAGGAACGCATTTATTCGACTAAATGCGCAAGCAATTAGTCGGCTAAATGCGGCGGGAGGCGGGAAGGTAAAGGGCGCTTGGGGAAGCCTTGAGTCCATGATGGACAGTTCGACCACTCCCGTTCGTCTCGTCGTCGTGAGCCGAACACATCCGTCGGCGACCATCCCGCGTATGGAAATCCCCAGGGTCGGTGTTCCCGACGCGCTGGCCTCGCACCTCACGATGGCCGAGCAACACGAGTACCTGAGCCGCCGCACGATCCTCAAGGGCGCCGTCCTCGCCGCCGGGCCGCTTCTCTTGCAGGGCACCGCGTACGCCGACGGCGACAAGGTCGTCCCGGCGGGGCGGCATCTCGCGTTCGGCCGGAATCCGCGGACGTCGATGCGGGTCGCGTGGCAGGTGCCGGCGCCGGTGCGGAAGCCGTTCCTGCGCATCGCCGACGGCCACGGCGGCTGGAGTCACCGCATCCCGGCCGAGGTCCGTGCGCTGCATTCGGAGGTCGCCGGGGTCATCGCGCCGTACGACCAGTTCTACCTGCACGCCGAGGCCGATCACCTGTGGCCCGGTCACACCTACCGGTACGCCGTCGGTCACGAGGGTTTCGACCCGGCGTCGGGCGACGGCGGGCCCGCCGCGATCTCGACGTTCACCACCGCGCCCGCCCGGGGGGTTCCGGCGGGCAAGTTCACCTTCACCGCGTTCGGTGACCAGGGCGTTTCGACGACGGCGCTCGCGCAGGACGGTGCGGTCGCACGGCAGAACCCGCGTTTCCATCTGCTGGCGGGCGACATCGCGTACGCCGACCCGAGCGGAGCGGGCAAGCCGCCCGGTAATAAGCCCGACGCCGACCACGACCTCTTCGACCCCAAGGTCTGGGACGCCTACTACCGGCAGATCGAGGGTGTCGCCGCGTCCGTGCCGTGGATGGTCACCACCGGCAATCACGACATGGAGGCCCTCTACTCGCCCGACGGCTACGGCGGCCAGGTCAAACGCTGGGACTTCCCCGGCAGCGGTCCGCACGACTGCCCGAGCGTGTACTCGTTCATCTACGGCAACGTCGGGGTGATCTCGCTCGACGCCAACGACGTCTCCTACGAGATCCCCGCCAACCTCGGCTATTCGCACGGCTCCCAGACGGCGTGGCTCAAGCGCCGCCTGCGGTATCTGCGGTCGCAGCCGGACGTCGACTTCATCGTGGTGTTCTTCCATCACTGTGCCTACTCGACGACCAATCAGCACGCCTCCGAGGGCGGCGTCCGCGAGCAGTGGGTCCCGTTGTTCGACGAGTACCGCGTCGACCTCGTGATCAACGGCCACAACCACATCTACGAGCGCACCGACGCCCTGCGCGGCGGCAAGGTGACCCGCGAGGTGAAGATCGGCGACACGGTCGAGCCGGACCGCGACGGCACCGTGTACGCGACTTGTGGTGGCGGCGGAAAGAGTCTCTACAGCTTCCCGGTGCCCGACACGTTCGCGGGGGAGTTCCAGTCGTACCACTGGGTCGAGGGCGGTGAGAAGGTGACCGAGACCGTGTCCTGGTCGCGGGTGCGCTACACCGGCTACTCGTTCCTCGCGATCGACGTCGAGCCCGCCTGGCCCGGCCGCCGGACGACGCTGACCGTGCGGACACTGCGCAACGACGGCGCCGAGATCGACCGGTTCACCCTGCGCCGCACCGCCGGTCTTCACCGGCCGAGGCATGCGTCGGTCCTCGGCGCCGACCCTGGAGATGTATAACGACCTACACGGTCCCGCATGGTGGGACTCGGTGTCATATCGTGGACCGGAGACATAAAGTCCGGGACATGTCGCCGAGAACCCTCCTGCGGGCCGTCATGGCCGTTTCCGCCGTCACGCTCCTCGCCGCGTGCAACGCCTCGGCCAAGGACCCGGCCGCCCAGAACGCCGCCGGTCCCGCGCTGGTCCTGATCACGCCGAGCCCGGTCGGCGTCAACGACTTCCTCAAGCTCGCCGTCCAGGGCATCGAGGACTCGGCCAAGAAGCACAACGGGACGCAGAAGGTGTACCAGAGCACCGATCCGGCGTCGATCCAGCAGAACCTCGCGGCCGCGGTGCGCGAGAAGCCCGCCGTGATCGTCGCCGTCGGTTTCAACTTCGCCGACGCGATCGCGGCCGAGGCCGAACGCAACCCCGAGCAGAAGTTCCTCTTCGTGGACTCCTGCACGACGAAGCCGTTCCCGAACGTCACCTGCGCGGTGTTCCGCGAGCACGAGGGCAGCTACCTCGCCGGGGCCGAGGCCGGGCTGCTGAGCAAGAGCGGCAAGGTCGGCGCGGTCGTCGTGCTCGACGCGCCCCAGTTCCGCCGGTACTCGATCCCGTTCGGGCAGGGCGCCGAGAAGGCCAAACCCGGCACCACGCTGGCCCCGCTGTTCATCGGCGGCGCGAACCCGTTCAACGACCCGGCCCGCGCGAAGGCGCTGGCCGGCACGCTCGCCGGCCAGGGCGTCGACCACGTCATGGGCGCGGCCTCCGCGGCGGGCAACCTCGGCGTGTTCGAGGCGGCCAAACAGGGCGGGTTCTTCGCGTTCGGCGTCGACGCCAACCAGTGCCCGGCCAGTCCTGGACAGGTCGTGGACAACGTCATCAAGCGCACCAACGTCGTCGTCGGCGACGGGGTCGACGCGATCCTCGGCGGCAAGACCGGCGAGACGAAGTCCTACGGCCTCAAGGAGAAGGGCATCTCCCTGACCGGGCTGGAGCCCGACGCCGCGACGTCGCAATGTGTCGTCGCGAGCCACCCCGACGTGCTGGCCAAGGTCGGCGAACTGCGGGACCAGATCATCTCGGGCGCGATCGTCGTCGATGACCCCGCCAAATCCTGACGCCGTCTCACTCCGGGGGATCGTCAAGCGGTTCCCCGGAGTGCTCGCGAACGACCACGTGGACCTCGACGTCGGCAGGGGCGAGATCCACGCCCTGATGGGCGAGAACGGCGCGGGCAAATCGACGCTCATGTCCGTGCTCTACGGTCTGCACCGGCCCGACGAGGGCACGATCTGCCTGCACGGCGAGGAAGTCTCCTTCGGCTCGCCCGCGCAAGCCATCGACGCCGGCGTCGGCATGGTGCAGCAGGGGTTCGCGTTGTTCGGCGAACTCACCGTCACCGAGAACGTCGTGTTCGGCAGCGAACCGACCCGCCGCGGCCTGCTGGACCGCAAGGCGGCGACGGCCCGCGTCACCGAACTGATCGAACGGCACGAACTGCGGCTGCGACCGGGTGACCGGGTCCGCGACCTGCCGGTCGGGCTTCGCCAGCGCGTCGAGATCCTCAAGCTGCTGTACCGCGAGGCCGGCGTCCTGATCCTCGACGAACCCACCGCGGTGCTGACTCCGCCCGAGACCGAGCGGCTGTTCGGCGTGCTGCGTGCCCTCGCCGCCGAAGGCCGCACCATCCTGCTGGTGTCGCACAAACTCCAGGAGGTCCTCGCCGTCAGCGACCACGTCACGGTGCTGCGGGACGGCCGCGTCAGCGCGCGCGGGCGCACCGCCGACCAGACGGCCGCCGGGCTCGCCGCGGCGATGACCGGACGCGAGGTCGACCTCGACCGCGTCCACCCGGCAGGCACACCCGGCGACATCGTCCTCGAAGCCCGTTCCCTGACAGTTCCCGGTACGGAAGGAAAACCGTTGCTGGACAACGTGTCCCTGACCGTGTGCGCCGGGGAGATCGTCGGTGTCGCCGGGGTCGCGGGTAACGGACAGGCCGAGCTCTCCGGCGCCATCACCGGTCTCCTGAAGACCGGCGGCACCATTGTCCTCAAAGGACAAAAGCTGGACGGCCTGCCGGTCCGCGCACGAAGGGACGCCGGGCTCGCCCACGTCCCGGAAGACCGCGCCGAGGTCGGCTCGGCGCCCACGGCGAGCCTCCGGGAGAACCTGGCTGTCGGCTTCCACCGCAAGCGACCGTTGGCGCGCAAGGGATTCCTGCGTCGCAAGGCGATCGACGCGCACGCGTCGGCGATCATCGAGGACTACGACGTCCGCGCGTCCGGCCCTGCCGCCGCGATGGGCACGCTGTCCGGCGGCAACCAGCAGAAGGCGATCTTCGGCCGTGAACTCACCCACGACGCACCGTTCCTGCTGGTAGAGCAGCCCACGCGCGGGGTCGACGTCGGCGCGATCGAGAACATCCACGCCCGGCTCGTCGCCCATCGCGACGCCGGGCACGGCGTCCTGCTGATCTCCGCCGAGCTCAGCGAGATCCTCGCGTTGTCGGATCGGGTGCTGGTGCTGTTCGAAGGCCGGATCGTCGCCGAGTTCACCAAGGACGAGGCCGATCAGCACACGATCGGCCTCGCGATGGCCGGAGGTGCCGGATGACCCGCGTCCGCCTCGTCGCCGTCCCGGTCGCCGCCGCGCTCGTGCTCGGCGCGATCCTGTTGCTCGCCACCGGAACCGACCCGCTGGCCGCGTACGGCGCGATCGTCTCCGGCGCGTTCGGACCCGACGGTATCGGCGACACCCTCGCCTACGCCGTCCCCGTCGCGGGGATGGCGACCGCGCTGGCGATCCCGCTGCGCGCGGGCATGGTGAACCTCGGCGGTGAGGGACAGCTCGTGCTCGGCGCGGTCAGCGCGCTCGCCGTCGGCCTGTACGTCCCCGGCCCCGGGCCGGTCAAGGTGATCCTCGCGCTGCTCGCGGGCGTCCTCGCCGGAGCCGCGTACGCCGCGCTGGCCGCGGTCTGCGAGAACCGGCTCGGCGTCCCGTTGCTGATCAGCACGCTGTTGCTGAGCTATCCGGCGATGTCGCTCGCCGGGTATCTGGTGCGTTTCCCGATGAAGGACGCCGGATCCAGCCTGCCGCAGAGCCCGCAGCTGACCGAAGGCGCGCGGCTGCCCGAGATCGACGGCGTGACGACCGGGATCTTCCTGGTGGTGGCGGTCATCGCGGTCTACACGGTGATCGATGCCCGCACTCCCGCCGGTTTCGAGACGAAGGTGACCGGCTGGGCGCCGCGGTTCGCCGCCTATGCCGGGATCGGCCGGCCGAAACTCACCTTGCGGCTGCTGGCCACCTCGGGCGGGACGGCCGGGCTGGTCGGCGCGATCGCCGTCCTCGGTTTCCCGTACCGGTTCATCGACGGCGCGCTGATCACGCCGCAGTACACCTGGATCGGCCTGCTCGCGGCGCTGCTCGCCGGGGCCAGCCCGCTCGGGACGCTGCTCGCGGCGGTCTTCTTCGCGGCGCTGACCAGCGGCGGGTTCGCGATGGAACGCGCCACCCAGGTCCCGCGCGAACTGACCGCCGTCCTGCAAGCGGTGCTCATCATCTTCCTGGCGGCGACTTCGGGCGTCTTCAAGCGGAAGGCGAGGCGGGCATGATCGACGCGAGCCTGTTCTCCTCGGCGCTCACCGCGTTGACGCCGATCCTGTTCGCCGCGCTCGCGGGGGCGCTGTGCCAGCGGGCCGGGGTCTTCAACATCTCGCTCGAAGGATCCCTGCTGGTCGGCTGCTTCGGCGCCGTCGCCGGGAGCTGGTACACCGGGAGCGCGTGGATCGGCGTCGTCGTGGCGGTGATCGCGGCGACGGCGTACTCGCTGATCCTCGCGATCGGTTCGATCACCTTCGACGGTGATCCGATCGTCCTGGGCGTCGCGAGCAACCTGCTCGCGGTCGGCCTGACGAGCTTCCTGATCCGCACCGTCTTCGGCACCGAAGGCTCGTTCAGCGATCCGTCGTTGCGAGGGCTGGGCCAGTTCGGGCCGATCCCCGGGCAATCGTTGCTGGTCTACCTGTCCTGGCTGGCCGTACCCGCGCTCGCGGTGCTGCTGTACCGGCATCCGTGGGGGCTGCGGCTGCGCGGTGTCGGGGAGCGTCCGGAGGCCGCGTCCAGTCTCGGCGTCAACGTGACCAAGTACCGCTACGGGGTGATCCTCGCCGGGGGAGCGCTGTGTGGTCTCGGCGGCGCGCAGCTGGCACTGGGCTCGGTGACGCTCTTCGCCGAGAACATGACCGCGGGCCGCGGCTGGATCGCCGTCGTCGCGGTCATGCTGGGCCGCGCGCATCCGCTCGGCGTGCTGCTCGCGGCACTCCTGTTCGGCCTCGCCGAGGCGTTCGGGTTCCGGCTCCAGGGAATCGGGTTGCCGCAGCAGGCCACCGACGCCGCTCCCTATGTCGTCACGCTCGTGGCGCTGTTCCTGTCCAACCTGAAACGCAAGAAGGGACAGCCCGCGTGAGCGACGTCCTGCCCATCACCAAGATCCCCCGGCACGGACTGCCGCCGCGTGCGCTCGTCGTGGGTGACCCGGACCGCGCGACCGCGGTGGCCGGATCGCTGGAGAACGCCGTCCTGGTCGGCCAGAACCGCGAATATCGCAGCTACACCGGCACGTGGAAGGGCGTCCCGGTCGTCGTGTCGTCGCACGGTGTCGGCGGCCCTGGCGCGTTGTGCCAGTTCGGTGAGCTGGCCGAGGCGGGCGTCCGCACCTTCCTGCGGCTCGGCACCGCCGGTTCGCTGGCCGAGGGGATCGTCGACGGTGATCTCGTCATCGCCGAGGCCGCCGTCCGCGACGACGGCGTCACCCAGCAGCTGATCCACCCGGAGTACCCGGCGTTCGCCACCCCGGAGATCGTCGTGGCGCTGAGCCGCGTGGCACCGGAGGCGCACCGCGGCGTGGTGTGGACGCGGGCCGCGTTCAGCCCGCTGGTGCTCACCCTCCCGATGGCCGAGTACCTGGCCGCGCGGGTGATCGCCATTGAGATGGAACTCTCCACGTTGCTGGTGTTCGCGGCATTGCGCGGCCTGCGGGCCGGTGGTGTGCTCGTGATCGACGGTGACGCGCGGCCCGAGCACCCCGACCCGTCGGCCTACGACCCGCATCGCGACGTCGTGGCCGAGGGGGTGGCGAGGGCGACTCGTGTCGCCCTCGACGCTCTCATCGACGTGGAAGGGGCGGAATGACCGAAGTGTGGCGTAAGGCGGCCCACGAGCTGGCGAGCACCCTGGCGGCGGACGCGGCCGAGCGGGACCTCGCCGGAGACCTCCCGGTGCACGAAGTCGGCCTGTTGCGCGAGTCCGGGCTCCTGCCCCTGCTCGACACCGCCGGCTGGGCGGCCGCGAACGAGGCCACCCGGATCGTCTCCGCCGCGGACGCGTCGGTCGGCCATCTGCTCGGCTACCACTACCTGCAGCTGTGGCGCACCGGCCTGTTCGGGCCGCGCGCGGCGAGCGAACCGGGGTGGTTCTGGGCGGGCGTGAGCAATCCGCTCGACGCCGCCCTGCTCCTGACCCCGGTCGACGGCGGGTTCACCGTCGAGGGCACCAAGACCTTCGCCACCGGCGCGGCCGTCGCGGATCGCCTGGTGGTCAGCGCGACGAGGACCGACAACGGCGAGAAGCTGACCTTCGTCGTCGACGCGCGGGCCGACGGGATCACCTTCCCCGGTGAGTGGGACAACATCGGCCAGCGGCTCACCGCGAGCGGCGCGGTGCGGTTCGAGGCCGTCCGCGTCGACGAGGACGACGTGCTCGGTGCCCAGCCGGAGGACCAGTCGGATCCGAAGGTGCCCCGCATCTCCTTGGCCGCGATCGGTTTCCAGCTCATGCTCGCGCAGGTGTACGTCGGCCTCGCGTTCGGCGCGCTCGACGCGGCGGCCGTCTACACGCGGGAGTCCGCGCGGCCCTGGACACTGTCCGATGTGGACAAAGCGACGCAGGATCCGTACACGCTGGCCGGATACGGTGAGCTGGTCGCGACGGCGAGGGCGGCCGGATTCGCCGTCGACGCCGCGGTTTCCGCCCTCGGCGAGGCCGACGAGCGCGGGTTCGAGCTGACCCCGGCCGAGCGCGCCGAAGCGGCCATCGCGATCTCGTCGGCGAAGATCGTCGCGAGCCGGGTCGCGGTCGAAACCACGAGCAAGGTCTTCGAGTTCACCGGCGCGCGGGCGACGGCGACCAAGTACGGCTTCGACCGCTTCTGGCGCAACGCCCGCACGCTGACCCTGCACGACCCCGTGACGTACAAGGCACGCGAGGTCGGCGACCACTTCCTCAACGGGATCCCGCCGTGCCTTTCGGGGTACAGCTGATGACGCTGCCGATCCTCGCCGAAAGCGTCCGCATCGACGACGAAGGCGTGCACATCCTCGACCGCCGGGTGTTCCCGTTCGAACGGGAATGGGTGCTCTGCCGGACTTCGGAAGAGGTCGCGGTGGCCATCGAAGAGATGGTCACGCAGTCTTCCGGGCCGTATTTCGCCGCGTTGGGCGCGATGGTGCTCGCCGCCCGCGAGGCGTCCGGTCTCGCCGACGCCCGTGCGTACCTGGAGCGGGCGGGGGAGCGGATCGTCGCGACCCGCAAGACCAACAACCATCTGCGGAAGGCCGTGGCCGCCGTACTGTCCGAAGTGGACAAATCGGCGGGCGACCTCGTCGAAGCCGCGACGGCCGGGGCACGGGCGGGTGACGAGCTGTATCGGTCGCGCAGCCGGGCGCTCGGTGAGCACGCGGCCACGCTGGTGCCGGCCGGGGCGACCGTGCTGACGCATTGCTGGGCGGATCTGTACCTGGTCGAATTCGTGCTCGCCGCGCGGCGGCAGGGCAAGGAGTTCTCCTTCCTGTGCACGGAAACCCGGCCGTACCTGCAGGGCGCGCGGCTGACCGCCGAGACGCTCGCCGAGATGGGCGCCGAGACCCGGCTGATCACCGACGGGATGGGCGCCGCGGTGCTGTCCTCGGGTGAGGTCGGCGCGCTGGTGACCGCGGCCGACCGGGTCACCTTGGACGGCCACGTCGTCAACAAGATCGGCACCCTGGGGCTCGCGGTGGCGGCGGAGGCTTTCGGCGTGCCGTTCTACGCGATGGTCCAAGCACCCGATCAGGCGGCACCGACCGGCGCCGACGTGCCGATCGAATACCGCGACGGCGACGAGGTGCTGAGCGCGCTCGGCCACCGCGTCGCCAGCGAACGCGTCCGTGGGCACTATCCGGCCTTCGACGTGACACCACCGCGGTTCGTGACCGCGGTGGTGACCGACCGCGGGGCCTTCGAGCCCGGACGGCTCCGCGAGTACTACGCAGAAGGGGAAGCGAACCAGTGACCGCAACGCTGACCGCCCGATGGGTTGTCCTCGACATCGAGGGCACGCTGACCGCCACCAGCTACGTGCACGTGACCCTCTACGACTACGCGCGCCCGCGGCTGGGCCCGTGGATCGACGACCACCCGGAGGACCCCGAAGTCGCCCGCGCTGTCGCCGAGATCAAGGAACTCGGCGGGCTCCCGGCGGACGCGTCCACAGTGGACGTCGTGCGGGTGCTGCACGGCTGGATGGACGCGGATCGGAAGATCGCGCCGCTGAAGACGTTGCAGGGGCTCATCTGGCAGCGCGGGTACGCCGAGGGCGACCTGACGACCGAGTTCTTCGGCGACGTCGCCCCGGCGCTGCGGTCGTGGCACGAGTCCGGGCTGCGGCTCGCGGTGTTCTCCTCCGGTTCGGTCGCCGGGCAGATCGCGTCGTTCTCGCGGACCACCGACGGCGACGTCACCGGCCTGTTCGAGAAGCATTTCGACACCGTCAACGCCGGGCCGAAGCGCGAGGCGCCGTCGTACCGCGCGATCGCCTCCGCCCTGGACGCCGAGCCGGGTGACATCGTGTTCTTCTCCGACGTCCCCGCCGAACTCGACGGGGCCGCCGCCGACGGCTGGCAGACCGTCGGCCTCGCCCGCGAGGGTGAACCGTTCGGCGACGCCGATTTCGGGACGCACCGGACGATCCGGACGTTCGACGAGGTGAAGGTCGTCCCTCGATGAGTCTTCTGGAGCTCGCCGGACGTGCGCTGGCCGAGGAGTCCGCCCGGTTCGCCGGGCTGGGCTGGATGCGGGGGACGTCCGGCAACCTCTCGGTGGTGCTCGGGCGCGATCCGCTGCGGGTCGCCGTCACCGTCAGCGGCCGGGACAAAGGCGAGCTGACCAGCGACGACGTCGTGGTGGTCGGCGAGGACGGGCTGGCCGTCGCCGACCAGCCGCATCCGGAGAAGGTGCCGTCGGCCGAGGCCGGGCTGCACGCCCGGATCGCGGCGGTGTCGGGTGCGGGAGCGGTGATCCACGTGCACGCCCTCGCGCCGGTGGTCGCCGCCGAGCACTGGCCGGACGGCGTCGAACTGCGGGACCTGGAGATGCTCAAGGGTTTCGGCCGCGCCGCGCACGACGACCTGGTGACCATCCCGGTGATCGCCAACGGCCAGGACATGCGTGTCCTCGGTGACGCGTTCGAGGCGGGGTTCCGGGCCGACACGCCGGCGGTGATCGTCGCGCGGCACGGGATCTACGTCTGGGGCGATGACCTGCGCCACGCGCGCCATCGCCTGGAATGTTTGGAGTGGTTGCTCCGGTTCCGGGTAGAGACAAGACTTGTCGGTGGAGAAAGGGGAGTGCGATGACCCTGCTGACCGTGTGGCCGGACGACCGGCCCGGCGAGATCGCGCTCAGGACCGAGGATCCGGCCGTGATCACCGGGGAACTGGGGCGGCTCGGCGTCCGCTTCGAACGGTGGGACCTCGTCCCGGATCTGCCGCGCGAAGTGACGCCCGAGCAGGTGCTGGCGGCCTACGAGGAGCCGATCGCCAAGGTCTCGGCGGCCGAGGGCTACACGTTCGTGGACGCCGTGCGCATGACCCCGTCGGACGAGCCCGGCTGGTCGGACGAGGCCGCCGAAGCCCGGCAGAAGTTCCTCGCCGAGCACACCCACGACGACGACGAAGACCGCTTCTTCGCGCGGGGAGCCGGTGTGTTCTACCTGCACGTCGGAGGCAAGGTGTACGCGGTGCTGTGCGAGGCGGGGGATCTGCTGAGCGTGCCGGCGAACACCACGCACTGGTTCGACATGGGGACGCGGCCCGACTACGTGTCCATCCGGTTCTTCCACGACGACGGCGGGTGGGTCGGGAACTTCACGGGTGCGACGCTGGCGGGGGACTTCCCGGGGTACGACGAGTTGACGGCTGGGCGTTACTGACCGCTTCGGGCTCGTGAGTGGCATGTCGCGAAAGCCACTTTCGGGACATCTGACGTCCCGAAAGTGGCTTTCGCGACGTGCTCGGGCCTTCGTTGGCGGCGGGCGGCGCTCAGCGGTACACGCGTGGTTGCGAAAGTGGCTTTCGCGACGCCGAGCGCCACTGAGTCCGCCTGACCCGTTGATGACACTCCGGACGCTAGGAACGGTCCTTTCCTTGCGAAATTCGCAAGGAAAGGACCGTTCGTAGCGCGCTGCCGGGCTCTGTCAGGCGGGGGTCCAGAGGGCAGGCACGTTCGGCGGCTCCCAGCCGGGCAGGGACCGGTGGCCCTGACGGCACACGTAGGCCGCGCCGTTGTGGGTCACGCGGGCACCGGTGGCGTAGTCGGTGTTCGGCTTCCAGGCATCGGACGGCACCGACGTGGTCGTCGTCGGGCTGGTGGTGGTCGTCCGGGTCGTGGTCGTCGGACTGGTCGTGGTGGTCGTACCCGTCGTCGTTCCCGTGGTCGTGGTGGTCGTCGGCGGGGCACCGCCGCCACGTGGGTGATCCGACGCGATCGCGTACGTCGTCCCGCCGAAGGTGAACGTGAAGTTCGACGGCGACGCGATCGGCATGTAGTAGTTCAGCCGGATCTCGACGGTGGCGCCCGGCGCGATGCTCTGCCAGGTCGGCACGGTCACCGCGACATGCTGGAAGTCTCCCTTCATCCCGCCGACGTTGGGCCCGCTGTGGCCCTTGCTCGTGACCGTCAGGCCGAAGCCGGACTGGTCGGACATACTGCCGGGCGCACTGGTGCCGTAGTCGAACTCGATCTTCGTGCCACCGGGGATGGTCGTGGTCGAATTGTTGGTGATGCGCATCCGCGGGGTGATCGGGTAGTTCGCGTCGCCCAGCGCGAAGCCGGTCAGGTTCACGTTCGCGTTCAGCACCGACGACGGCGCGGGACGCGGCGACTTGGCGTTGCCGTACGGTGCGGCGCCGCGCAGGCCGTCGTTGATCTTCGTGATCAGCGTGTCGCCCATGAAGTACTGGCCCTTGGCCTGGTCGAAAGCGTAGTCGCCCGCCAGCTCCCAGATCATGATGCCGCCGATACCCTTGTCGGCCACGTACTTGGCCTTCGTGGCGAGCGAGGCTTCGTCCTCAGTGGACAGGAACACCTTCTTGTCGTTGTTCCACAGCCACGGTGTCACCATCGTGTTGTCGTAATACCGGTTGTAGGAGCCGGAGATCCGGTCCGCCGGGTCGGTCTTCGGTGTCAGCCCGTACGCCTCCAGGTAGTCCGGGGTGATCTCGTTTTCGAGGTTCTTCGCGTGCCACATCGGGTTCGCGCCCGCGGGGACCTCGCCGCCCGCCAGGCCGAGGTCGTGCCAGAGGTTGTCGATGCCGATCGCGCCGTTGCCGCACGGCACCGTCGAACCGACGTGTGACCCGGTGCCCGGTGGACACTGTTTCTGGTCCGGCAGCGGAGCCTTGCCCCACAACCCGTTCGTCCCGCCGGACACGCCTTGCCAGCCGCGGGTGTAGAACCCGACGCCGATGTTGATCCGGCCTGCCTGCATCGCACCGCGGAAGTAGTGATAGGCCCAGTCGGTGTTGAGATAGCCCTGCCCGTCGTACTGCGGTGTCGTGTACACCTGCCAGTGCGCGAGTTCCGCGTCGTTGCCGGAGTCGTAGAGCGCGGCGTTCGGCCCGACGAACTGGTTCCACGCGCCGTGCAGGTCGTAGCTCATCATGTTGGCGTAGTCGAGATAGCGCGTGACGCCGTAGACCTCCTGGCCGCGCAGCAGCCAGCCGGACGCGGGCACGGCGGCGGTCAGCAGGTAGTGCTTGCCGTCGGCGGCGCCCGCCCGGTCGAGTTTCTCGCGCAGCGTGCGCATCAGGTTCTCGTAGCCCGCCCAGAGGGTGCCCCGGTTGGCCTGCGCGATCCAGTAGTCGTCCGGGTTGCCGGCGTAGTTCGCCGACGTCGCGTACTCGTAGTCGATGTCCGCGCCGTTGAAACCGTAGGCGCGCAGGAATTCCACGACGGAATCCGCGAAGACGTCGATACCCGCCTGGGTCTGCGTCATCTTGTAGAACCCGCCGGAGGCGTTGCGGGTGCCGTCGGGGTTCAGGAAACCGCCGGTCTCGGCCCAGCCACCGATCGAGATCAGCGACTTCACGTTCGGATGCTGCTTCTTGTACTTGGTCAGCAGGTTGAAATGTCCCTTGTAGGGCAACGACGGATCCATCTCGGCGCCGGGCACGCCCGGCCATTCCATGCCGATGGACTCGTTGGTCGCGCTCGGCGCGCCGACCGAGACCTTGTTCTGCGCGTCCACATGCGCGAACGCGTAGTTGAGGTGGGTGACCTTCGACCACGGGATGTTGTTGACCAGATAGGCCGGTGCGCCGTTCTTCCCGGTGCGCCAGCTGGTGAAGTAGCCGATCACGCGGCGGGAATGCCCTTCTCCCAGGGATTCGCGGCCCGCGGTGTCGTAGACGGTGCAGTAGGGGGTGTCGACGCCGGGTGTCCGGTACAGCCCGTCGGGACGGCAGTCCTCATGTCCCGCCGCGCTCGACGGGGACGGGGTGACGACGACGATCATGAGTCCGGCCAGCGTGACGAGCGACGCCAGCAGGGGGAGTAGTTTCCTGGTTCTCCTTGGCACGCCGAACCTCCGACAGTGGAAGATGGCCCTCGGTCCCAGCAGCTTGAGCCGCTGACCTGCCGCGCGTCAATAGGTGTAGACCAATTTCCGTCCGGTGCCGTACGGCTGAGCGTACCTGTGGTTCGTCAGGTCCGGCTTTGTCGGCGGTGACCATACTTCGGGACCCATCCGATCCGTGCTATGCCGCCGTTTCCCGTACCACCAAGGAAACTCGTTCCCGTGGTGACAGGGACGGGCTCGGCCGGACTGTGTGGATTTCGGGTCATCCAACGCACCAAAATCCACACGGTGAGGGACGCGGTCCGGTGAAGGGAGGCCGTCCGGCACCCCGGCCACATCCGGCACGTGTTATGCCCGTGCCACGAAGGAAAATTCGTTCCCGTCGGGATCCGCCATCCCCACCGGTCCCTCCCCGGTGCCGAGCCGGGTGGCGCCGAGGTCGACCAGCCGCCCGACTTCGGAAAGTGGGCCGGACAGAACGAAACGCAGCCGGTTCGGACCGGTCTTCGGGGTGAACGGCGGGCCGCCCCAGGTGATCTTCGGGCCGCCGTGCGGAGATCGGATCGCCGTCTCCTGGTCCTGGTCCCACACCAGCGGCCAGCCGAGCGCCTCGCTCCAGAAGTAGCCGACCTCTTGCGAACCGTCGCACGCGACGGCGCCGACGAAACCGCAGTCGGCGAGGAAGTCGTTGCCCGGCCCGATGACGCAGAACTCGTTGCCCTCGGGGTCGGCGAGCACCACGTGTCCCTCCTCGGGGCGCTGGCCGACGTCGATATGCCGTCCGCCGAGTTCCAGCGCCCTGGCGACCGTCCGCTCCTGCTCTTCGAGGGACTCGCTCGTGAGGTCGAAATGCATCTGGTTCTGGCGGGTCTTCGGTTCGTCCGACGGCACGAAGCTGAGCCGAAAACCGGTCTCGGCGTCGATTTCCGGGCCGAGGAGGCCCGTCCAGAAACGGGAGAGACGACGCGGGTCGTGTGCGGCGAAACTGAGCGCGTACAGGGTGACGGTCATGAGCGACGCTAGGAACGACGGCGACCTCCACGCAACCGAATAAGGCGCGTTCCCCCATGGAGTGGACCCGCTTCCATCCGGCGAGGGACGCAAGCGGACCGGGGCGGCTGTGATCGTGGGAACCGATCAAGCGAGCGGAACCCGAGGAGCCCGTATGACCGTCCACCAAGCCACCACGACCGGGCGGCTGCGCGCCGCGTGGACCAGGGCGCACGCCCCGGTGCCCGGCGTCCCCCGCTGGGCCAAGGTGGCGGCTTACGCCATCCCTTTCACCGTGCTCCCGTCCGGCCTGTGGCGGATCATGACCGTCGTCTTCGACATCGGCGGTGACGGCCCGCACGGTTCGGGCCAGCTCCCGTCGTGGTTGCCGGGGCCGGTGTACGTCGTCGCGTTGTCCGTCGTCTCCGAGCTGATCGCCTTCACCGCCATCGGGCTGATCGCCGGGTGGGGAGAGGTCTTCCCGCGCTGGATTCCGCTACTCGGCGGCCGCCGGGTGCCGCCACTCGCCGCCGTCGTGCCCGCCGCTCTCGGCGCCGCGGTCCTGACCGTTCTGTGGACGTCCGCCGTGGTCACCGAGATGTCCGGGATCACTCTCCAAGGCGATCCCCTTCCGGCCGACTACCCCACGAAGACACTGCACGGCTGGAAACTCGCCTTCTTCGAACTCACCTACGCCCCGCTCCTGCTCTGGGGGCCGCTGCTGGCGGCAGTCTGCTTCGCGTACTGGCGGAGGCGCCGGCCGTGAGTCCGTGAAGGCCTCCTTCCCTACCCTGAGAGTAGGGAAGGAGGCCTTCACGGAACGATCAGCAGGAGACGCCGGTCCGCCCGTTCTCCACCCGCGCGGTCAGCGTCCGCAGGAACGACGGATCGCCGTCCGCGGTGACCTTCACGTCGTACCAGCCGCCCGAAACCGGCCAGTCCACCGTGACCGAACGCCCGGCCCCGACCCGCACGACGCGCGTGAACCGCGAAGACGACAGCCGCAGCGTCAGCGCCGAAGTGCCCGAGTTGGACAGCTTGAACTCGACACCCGAGCGCCACGTGAGGAACCGCGTCCGGACGTCGACACCCGCGGCGGCCCCGCGACGGTCACCGCGGAACTCCCACCACGACCGGTTCGGCCCCTGGACGACGACGCGGTATTCGTCACCGGCCAGCCGGACGAGCTCCGGCGCCTCGCCGCGGACGTCGCGGTGCGCGGGCTCGGGGAATTCGCCCTTGTACGGGTACAGCGCGAAATGCGCCGACGACGAGCCGCTGTTGGCCAGCGAAAGCGCCAGGTTCCCCGACTTGTCCACCGCGCCGGAGACCGACACCTGGTACGGCAGCGGACGGGACGGCCGGTTCCCGGGCTCGGCCACGGGCAGGCTCTGCTCCGCCGGGGCGGACGGCCGCCAGCGGCTGATCGGCGCGGGCACCGGGCCGGGCCGGTTCACCCGCGGCTGACGTCCGGCGCGCGAGAAGTCGAAGGCGCCGGTGAGATCGCCCGCGACGGTCCGCCGCCACTCGCTGATGTTCGGCTCGGCGATCCCGGTCCAGCGTTCGAGGAACCGCAGCACCGACGTGTGGTCGTACACGGTGGAGTCGACGTTGCCGCCGATCGACCACGGCGAGACGACCGTCATCGGCACGCGCGGGCCGAAGCCGAGCGGCTGGCCGTTGAAGTGGTCGGCGTCGTTGGCCGCGTTCCCCGGCGGCATCGGCGGCGGGACGTGGTCGAAGTAGCCGTCGTTCTCGTCGAAGTTGATCAGCAGCACCGTCTTGGACCAGGTCTCGCGGTCGGACGCCAGCGCGTCGAGCACGCGGTAGATCAGGTTCGCGCTGCCGACCGGGGTGGACGCGCCGGGGTGCTCGGAGTCCTTCGCGGACGGCACCAGCCAGCTGACCGCGGGCAGGCGCCGCGCCTGGATGTCCGCCTTCAGCCGGGTCACCAGCGTCTCCGGCTCGCTGCGGTACATGGCCTTCCGGAACAGATTCCGCTCGGCGGGCGTCAGTTTCGCGACCCCGGCGTCGAACTGCGCCAGCAGCTTGGTGCGCTCTTCGGGGGTCTTCTTGAGCAGGGTGTCGTAGAACTCTTCGGTGGTGCGGAACTTGCCCTCGACCGAGGCCAGGATCTTCGTGCCGACCTTCTTGAACGGCACGAAGTACTCGACCGCGTTGTCGGTGAAGTTGTCCCACTCCTGGTAGATCTGCCACGACACCCCGGCGGCCTCCAGGCGCTCCGGGTACGTCGTCCAGTCGTAGCCCTTGTGGTCGTAGGAGTACGCCGCGTTCGTGACCGCGCGGTTCGTCGTGCTGCCCGGTTCGAACCCGGTGGTCCCGGTCCACAGGAAGTTCCGGTTCGGGTTGGTGGAGCCGAAGACCGAGCAGTGGTAGGCGTCGCAGATGGTGAAGGTGTCCGCGAGTTCGTACTGGAGCGCGATGTCGCGGCGCTCGTAGTAGGTCATGGTGGCCGGCGTCTTCGCCGCGATCCAGCCGTTGTTCCAGCCGCGGGCCCACGCCTTGCCGCTGCCGTTCCAGCTGTGGTCGAGGTCGCCGAGGTACTGGATGTCGTCCGGTTTCCGCCCGGCGAGTTCGGCCGCCTTGCGCACCGAGAACGGCAGCACCGTGCCGCCCGCCGGATTCGGCTGCTCGAACACCGACGTCCCCGACGGCAGTTCGAGCGGACGCGTGTCGGAGAAGCCCCGGACCCCGCGCAGGCTGCCGTAGTAGTGGTCGAACGACCGGTTCTCCTGCATCAGCACGATCACGTGTTCGACGGCGTCGAGCCCGCCCCGGCGCATGGGTTCGGCCATGGCGGCGTGCACGGACGGCGGGAGGAGAGTGGTGGCGGCCGCGGCGCCGGTGGCGCCCAGCAACGTACGGCGTGACAGTTCAGGCATGCCGGAACCTTGACCCAGTAACATGAACGTCACAAGAACCGAACCGGTCGACTCGGCGTCGGTAGCCCGATGGCCGTGGTTCCCGAGCATCACGACGAAACGACGGCGGGGAGGCCTCGTGAGACCGATGTTCGCAGACCCTGGTGGCCGTCGTCGCGTCTTCGTCCGCCGGGCCGCGATCAGTGCCGGTGCCGCCGCCGGTTACGGGGTCCTCCTCCTGGTCGCGTTCTCCGGCGTGCCGGATCTGCCCAGCGCGCTGGACCTCCGGCCGTTCCCCACGCCACAGGCGACGCTCCCGCCGCCCGTGACCGCGCCGCCCACCGTGACACCGCCCACCGCGGCACCGCCCGTCGCGCCGCCGTCCGCCACGACGCCGGACGGGCCGGCTCGTACGGCTTCGCCGCCGGTATCGCGGGGAACGCCCGAGCCGGTTCACCAAGCTCCGCCCACGAGCGCCGGGCCGCCTCCGGCCCAGGCCCCGGCTTCGCGCGCGACGCCCGAGACGCCGGAGACGCGGGCCCCCGCCACCTCCCCGCAGCCGGGCAACGACCGCCGCAACGGCCGCGCGCCCGAAGACCCGCACAAGCACGCGAAGACCACGCCGCCCAAGAGCGGGCGCTGAGGTCCGATTCCCGCCCGCCGGTCGTGAGGTCACTGCGCTGAGTGACCGTTCGGCGGGGTGACACCGCTGAACGGGCGCCTGCGCGGTAACCTCACGGGCACCAAAGACCGCAGACCCTTGAGGAGGGCCCGTGTCGGCAGGGCAGATCGCCGCGCTGATCGCCGCAGGAGCATTCGTCGTACTCGTCGTGCTGCTGGCGATCGTGCTGTTCAAGCTCGGCCGGACCCTGGACGAGGCCACGATCGCCATCCGCAAGGCGCACGAGAACACCGACCCGCTGCTGATCGGCGCGAACGAGACGATCACGCACGTCAACACGCAGCTGGAGCGGGTCGACGGCATCACCGCCAACGCGCAGGCCGTGTCCGGCAACGTGTCCGCGCTGTCGTCGGTGTTCACCGCGACGCTCGGCGGGCCGCTGGTGAAGACGGCCGCGCTGTCCTACGGCCTCAACAAGGCCATCAAGGCGCGCCGGAAGAAGGCGGAAGCGAAAGCCTCTCGTCCGGCGAAGAAGCGGGGCCGCAAATGAAGCGCCTGTTCTGGCTCGGCGTCGGCGTGGTCGCCGGCGTCGCCCTGTCACGCAAAGCGACGGAAACCGCTCGCCAGGCCACTCCGGCGGGGTTAGCCTCGAACCTGGGCGACGCCGTGCGGGAACTCGCGGGCGCCGTCGGTTCGTTCGGCGCGGAGGTCCGCGCCGGGATGAGCGAACGGGAACAGGAGTTGCACGACATGGTGTCCGAACGGACCGGCTTGAGCACGGCCCCCGTGACCGAGGGCAGGCACGCGGCGTCGTCGCGGCGCCCGGTCCGGCGAGCTCGCCGGGCGGAGGGCTGATCCGGCCGCGTCCGGAAGCCCAGCCCTTCGCCGTTCCCGCCTGTCCGCATTCCCAGCGCCTTCGCGCGAGCCCGTATACAAGGACGATCCCGTGGAAACACACGAAATCACCCAGCGTTTTCTGAGCCATTTCGAGAACAAGGGACACACGCGCGTCCCCAGCGCGCCGCTGATCCTCGACGACCCGAACCTGCTGTTCGTCAACGCCGGCATGGTCCAGTTCAAGCCGTACTTCCTCGGCGAGGCCCCGCCGCCGTACCCGCGCGCGACCAGCGTCCAGAAATGCGTCCGCACGCCGGACATCGACGAGGTCGGCAAGACCACCCGGCACAACACGTTCTTCCAGATGGCCGGGAACTTCTCCTTCGGCGACTACTTCAAGGAAGGCGCCATCGAGGCGGCCTGGGAGCTGATCACCAAGCCCCAGAGCGACGGCGGCTACGGCCTCGACCCGAACCGCATCTGGGCGACCGTCTACGAGGACGACTCCGAGGCCGCGGGCCTGTGGAAGAAGCTCACCGGCCTGCCCGGCGAGCGCATCCAGTCCCGTGACGGCAAGGACAACTACTGGGACATGGGCGTGCCCGGTCCCGGCGGCCCGTGCTCGGAGATCTACTACGACCGCGGCCCGGACTACGGCCGCGAGGGCGGCCCGGTCGCCGACGAGGACCGCTACATCGAGATCTGGAACCTCGTCTTCATGCAGGACGTGCGGGGCGACAAGAGCCCGAAGCACGGCCACAAGCCGATCGGTGAGCTGCCGAAGAAGAACATCGACACCGGCATGGGTGTCGAGCGGGTCGCGACGATCCTGCAGGGCGTCGAGAACGTCTACGAGACCGACCTCGTCCGCCCGGTGATCGGCCGCGCCGAAGAGTTCTCCGGCCGCCGCTACGGCTCCGACCACACGGACGACGTCCGCTTCCGCGTCATCGCCGACCACGCCCGCACCGGCGTCCTGCTCATCGGCGACGGCGTCACCCCGGGCAACGACGGCCGCGGCTACGTGCTGCGCCGCCTGCTGCGCCGCATCATCCGCTCCGCGCGCCTGCTCGGCGTGCACGAGCCGGTGCTGCCCGCCTTCGCCGCGGTCGTCCGCGACACCATGGGCCCGACGTACCCCGAGCTGGTCTCCGGTTTCGACCGCATCGAGGACGTCGTGCGCGTCGAGGAGGAGGCCTTCCTCTCCACGCTCACCAGCGGCTCGCGCATCTTCGACCTCGCGGCCGAGGAGACCAAGCGCGCCGGCGGCTCGCTGCTGGCCGGGGACAAGGCGTTCCAGCTGCACGACACCTACGGCTTCCCGATCGACCTGACCCTGGAGATGGCGTCCGAGCAGGGCCTGACCGTCGACGAAGAGGGCTTCCGCACGCTCATGAACGAGCAGCGGCAGCGCGCGAAGGCCGACGCGGCGTCGCGCAAGACCGGCCACGGCGACCTGTCCGAGTACCGCAAGGTGCTGGAGCAGAACGGCGAGACCGAGTTCCTCGGCTACACCGACCTGCAGGCCGAGGCGAAGGTCGTCGCGCTGCTGGAAGACGGCGTCCCGGTGCGCAGTGTCGGCGCGGGCAAGAAGGCGGAGCTGGTCCTGGACCGCACGCCGTTCTACGCCGAGAGCGGTGGCCAGGTCGCCGACACCGGCGTGCTGCTCGGCGACGGCGTGGAGCTCAAGGTCCACGACGTGCAGAAGATCGTGCCGGGCCTGTTCGTGCACCGCGTCGAGGTGACCGAGGGCGAGGTCGGCATCGGCAGCACGCTGACCGGTTCGGTCGACCAGCACCGCCGCCTGTCGATCGAGCGGTCGCACTCCGCGACGCACCTGGTGCACGCCGCCGTGCGCGGCGCGTACGGCAAGCGCGCGGCGCAGGCCGGTTCGCTGAACTCGCCGGGCCGGATGCGTTTCGACTTCACCACCTCCGGCGGCGTGTCGGCCGACGTGCTGACCGAGGTCGAGGAGGAGGTCAACGACTACCTCCAGACCAACGTCGAGGTGAACACCTTCGTCACCACGAAGGACAAGGCCCTCGAACTGGGCGCGGTCGCGCTGTTCGGCGAGAAGTACGGCAACGACGTCCGAGTCGTCGACATGGGCGAGTACTCCCGCGAACTCTGCGGTGGCACCCACGTGGACCGCATCGGCCAGCTCGGCCTGGTGAAGCTGGTGGGCGACTCGTCCATCGGTTCCGGCGTGCACCGCGTCGAGGCGCTCGTCGGCACGGACGCGCTCAAGTACGTCCGCAAGGAGCAGTTGCTCGTCTCGCAGCTCGCGAACACCTTCAAGGTGCCGTCGGAGCAGCTGCCGTCGCGGATCGACGACGTGCTCACCCGGCTCAAGAACGCCGAGAAGGAGATCGAGCAGCTGCGCACCCAGCAGGTGCTCGGTTCGGCGGGCTCGCTCGCGGACAAGGCCGAGGACATCGGCGGCGTCGCGGTCGTCGCGGAGAAGCTCGGCGAGGGCGTCGACTCGAACGGCCTGCGCGCGCTGGCTTCGGACATCCGCGGCAGGCTCGGCGACCGTCCCGGCATCGTCGCGCTGTTCGCCCCGCAGGGCGAGAAGGTCGCCTTCGTCGTCGCCACCACGAAGGCGGCGCAGGAGAAGGGCATCGCGGCGGGCAAGCTCGTCCCGTCGTTCGCCGAGGCGATCGGCGGCCGTGGCGGCGGCAAGCCGGACATGGCGCAGGGCGGGGGCACCAACCCGGCCGGGGCCGAGCAGGCCATCGCCTCCCTGCGCGCGGCGGTCGCCCAAGTTGGCTGACGACGCCCCCCAGCGGCGCCCGGATCGGCCAGGGGAGTCCGATCCGGGGCGTGGCAGGCGGCTTGGCGTGGATGTCGGATCCGTCCGGGTCGGGGTCGCGTTGAGCGATCCCGACCCCATCCTCGCGAGCCCTCTCGTTACCCTCACTCGCGACGCGGCGGGCGACAAGGACGTCGACCTGCTCGTCGGACTCGTCACGGAACACGACGTGGTCGAGGTCGTCGTCGGCTTGCCGAGGACGCTCAAGGACCGTCATGGCCCGGCGGCCGAAGCGGCGCTGGACTATGCCGAAAAGGTCGCCGCCAGGATCGCTCCGGTGCCGGTGCGACTGGCCGACGAGCGGTTGACCACGGTGACGGCATCCAGGATGCTGTCGCAGCGTGGGGTGAAGGGACGTAAGCAACGTGCCGTCGTCGATCAGGCGGCCGCGGTCGAGATCCTGCAGGCGTGGATCGACGCGGTAGCGGCACATCGCGCACGGAAGGGCGATACATGACCGAGCCCCACGGCCGGCCCGAGCGCCGTCAGGGCGGTAGACGACGGTTGCGGGAGCCTGAGGAGGCCAGCCCGCCCCCGGCCCCGCCGCGCCGGCGGCCCGAACCTCAGCCGACGGGACGACGGCACGTCCGGCAGGAACCGCCTGAGCCACCCGTACGGCGTCCGGCGGGGGAACCGCCGCGTGCCCGCCGGTCGCCGGAGGAGCCGCCGCCACGTGCCCGGCGCGCCGCCGAAGAGCCGCCGCGTCCGGCTCCGCCGAGGCGGGCACCGGAACCCGCGGTCCCGCCACCGCCCCCCGCGCCGCAGCGGCGGTCCGCCCAGCCGGGTGACCGGGGTCTCGGCATGCCCGCCTACGCCCAGGACGAGGCGCCCCGCCCCGGCCGCCGGAGGCGCCTCGAGGACGACGGCCCGCTCCCGGACGAGCGGCCGACCGACATCCTCCCCGCGATCCAGGAGGCGCCGATCGCCCGGCGTCCCGGCGCGAAACCCGGTTCGCCGCCCGAGGGCAGCGAAGAGGAATACAACGAGATCTTCGGCGACGACCCGTACGACGACTATGACGAGTACGACGACTACGAGGATTACGACGACTACGAGGACGAAGACCGGGCCGAGCCCGAACGCATCGAGGACGAGCGCCCGGAACGTCAAGGGCCGCCGCCCAAGAAGCGCAAGAAGAAGCGCGCGCTGGGCTGGATCGCCGCGCTGACCGTGCTCGTCCTGCTCGCCGGTGGCGCCTACTACGGCTTCACCGAGATCTTCGGGTACGACGACTACGAAGGCGCAGGGGAGAGCGACGTCCTCGTACAGGTGGAGAAGGGCGACTCGACGTCGGCGATCGGCAACCGGCTCCAGGCCGCCGGAGTGGTCGCCAGCGGCAAGGCGTTCGTGAAGGCGGGCGAGGACAACACCGCCGTCTCGAAGCTCCAGCAGGGCTACTACGTCATGAAGACGAAGATGTCCGGTGCCAGCGCGGTCGAGAAGATGCTCGCTCCCTCGACGAAGGTCGGCCAGGTCGAGATCCGGCCGTACACCCAGTTCCACGACATCACCCAGCCCGACGGCAAGGTGACCCCGGGTGTGTATTCGTTGCTGTCCAAGGCTTCCTGCGCCGATCTGAACGGCAAGAGCACCTGTATCCCGGTCGAGGAGCTCCGCAAGACGATCGAGAACGCGGATCTGGCGAAGCTGGGCGTCCCGTCGTGGGCCGTCGAGGCCGCCACGAACGCCGAGCACAAGGACCGGCGGCTCGAAGGACTGATCGCCCCGGGCATCTACAACATCAAGCCCGGCTGGAGTGCCGAAGAGCTGCTGACGTTCGTCGTCAAGACCTCGGCGGAGCGCATCCTGAACGCCGGGCTGAGCGATCAGTCGAAGGGGGAGGGCAAGACCCCCTACGAGACGCTCGTCATCGCGTCGATCATCGAACGCGAGGCGGTGAAGGCCGACTTCGGGAAGATCTCGCGGGTCATCTACAACCGGATCGACAAGAAGATGCGGCTCGAGATGGACTCGACGGTCAACTACGTCCTCGACCGGCCGACCCTGCTCACCAAACCCGAAGAACGGGAAAAAGCGGGCGCCTACAACACCTACAAGTCGGTCGGCCTGACTCCGACACCGATCGCGGTCGTGAGCGCGGAGGCGATCCAGGCCGCGCTGAAGCCGGCGGCGGGGGAGTGGCTGTTCTTCGTCAAGTGCGAGAAGAACGGGCTTTCCTGCTTCGCGGTGAACTTCGACGACCACCGGAAGAACCGAGACGACGCGGTGAGGCGTGGTGTCATCTAGCCGGAAGGCCGCGGTACTCGGGAAACCGGTCGAACACTCGCTCTCGCCCGTGCTGCACGGCGCCGCCTTCCGCGCGCTGGGGCTGGACGGCTGGACCTACGAGCGGGTCGAGATGGACGGTCCCGGGCTGCCCGCGTTCGTCGACGGGCTCGGTCCGGAGTGGACCGGCCTTTCGGTGACCATGCCCGGGAAACGGGCCGCGCTGGAGTACGCCGACGAGGTCACGCCGCGCGCGGCGGCCGTCGGCGCGGCGAACACGTTGGTACGCCGGGAAACCGGTTGGCTCGCCGACTGCACCGACGTCGACGGGGTCACCGAGGCGCTGCGGATCGCGGGGGAGTACACGCCCGGCACCGACGACGCCGCCGTCGTTCTCGGTGCGGGCGGGACCGCCGCCGCGGCCGTCGTCGGGCTGGCGTCGCTCGGCGTGCGGACGGTGCGGCTCGTCGTGCGGGATCCCGCACGGGCGACGGAAACGGTCGAGGCGGCTCAGCGGGCCGGGCTCGACGCCGAGGTCCTCCGCTGGGCGGACGCCGACTTCGGGAAACTCGCGGCGGAATCGGCGGTACTGGTGAACACCGTGCCCCCGGACGCCGTCCGGCCGCATCTGGCGGAGCTGTCCCGGATCGGCTGCGTCCTCGACGTCATCTACCACCCTTGGCCGACCGCGCTCGCCGAAGCGGTCGCGGAGCGGGGCGGGCGGCTCGCGACCGGTCTGGACATGTTGCTGCATCAGGCCTTCGGGCAGTCCGAGTACTTCACCGGGCAGCCGGCGCCGCGGGCGGAGATGCGGGACGCGCTGCGCGAGGCGACCGGCGGCATTCTTTCTCTGCCGATCGGCTGACAAGATCGCCCGGGTTCGATAATCTGGCCGACTGCCTCGAGAGGGGCGTCGCGGCAGTCGGACTGCCTCCGCGCGCAGTCCCTCCTCAAACGCGCAGACTCGCGAGGAGTGCTGAGAAAGGAACAAGGGGTCGATGCCCAAACCCGATCGAGACGACTACACCGAAGAAGACATCAACGACTCGTGGGTCGACGAGCCGCCGGTGCTGAATTCCACCGTCACCCTGGCCGAATACGACCCGGAGTGGCCCGCGCTGTTCGACCGGGAAGCGAAGCGCATCAGGGGGATCCTGGGGGAGCGCGCGCTGGTCCTGGAACACGTCGGCTCCACGTCGGTGCCGGGGCTCTGCGCGAAACCGATCATCGACATCATGCTGATCGTCGCCGATTCCGACGACGAAGACGCCTACGTGCCGCAGCTGGAGGCCGAGGGCTACAAACTCGTCATCCGCGAGCCGGAGTGGGAGAAGCACCGCTGCTTCAAAGGCCCGGACACCAACATCAACCTGCACGTCTACTCGCCGGACAACGGCCAGACCGAGCGCTACCGGCTCTTCCGTGACCGCCTGATCGCGCACGAGGACGAGCGGAAGCTCTACGAGGACAGGAAACGCGAACTGGCGTCGCGCACCTGGAAGTACATCCAGCAGTACGCCGACGCCAAATCCGAGGTGGTCGACGCGATCATCGAACGGGCGCGCGCCGCCCAGTACGACGGTTTCGCGCGGCTCTACGCGGCGCACGCCGAAACCAGCAGCACCAACGCCCACTACGACCGTCCCGCCATCGTGGAGCTGGCTGGAGACGTTGCGGGCAAACGGGTGCTGGACGTCGGCAGCGCGGCCGGCCACCTCAGCGCCCTGCTCGCCGCGAAGGGCGCGGACGTCCTCGGCGTCGACGCCAGCGAGGGCATGGTCGCGATCGCCAGGGAGAAGTTCGGGGGCGTCGCTCGCTTCGAGACGGCGGACGTCTCGCGGCCGATGCCGTTCCTCGAGGACGGCTCGATCGACGTCGTCACGGCGTCGCTGGTGCTGCACTACCTGAAGGACTGGGCGCCGGCCCTGGCGGAGTTCCGGAGGGTGCTCAAACCGGGCGGGCTCCTGGTGTTCTCGGTGCACCATCCCGGTGAGGACTGGCGCTGGTTCGAGAAGCGGAACTACTTCCAGCTCGAACTGCTGGAGGACGAGTTCCCGGCGGGCCAGAAGGTCCGGTTCTACCGGCGGCCGCTGAGCTGGACGTTCGACGCGGTGCGGGACGCCGGTTTCGCGGTCGACCGGCTGGTCGAACCGATGCCGGTCGAGGCGATCGCCGAATCGGACCCGAAGTGGTACGCGAAACTGCGGACCGAGCCGCGGTTCCTGTACTTCCGGACCGTCCGGGACTCCCGCGTTTAGTCCTCTGAACGCGGCTCGCCCGGGAAGCCGAAGGCGTCGCGAAAGCCACTTTCGGGATATTGGACGTCGCGAAAGTGGCTTTCGCGACATGGTCTGCCGCTCAGTCGTCGTCCCGCTTCGAGAGGTCCCGGATCAGCGAAACGATCTCCCGGCTCACCGGCCTCAGCACCCGCAGCCGCGAAAGCCCCACCAGCCGCGCGATCAGCGGGACCGTCCGTTCCACCAGGATCCGGCTGCGTTTCTGCCCGGCGGACCGGTCGTGGACCCAGAACAGCACGACCCCCATCTGGTACAGCCACAGCAGATCGGGCAGGTCGTCCCGCAGGTCCGGGTCGAGTTTGACGTCGGAGTCGGCGATGACGTCGCGCATCAGGCCGACGGAGGCGTCCCGGGCGGGCGAGGACTCTTCGCTGAACGGGCTCAGGGGGGAGTCCGGGTCGGCGGCGTTGACGAAGAGCTGGGTGCCGAAGCGGTGGTACGGCTCGGCGACGTCGAGCCAGGTGAGCAGGACGGTCCTGAGCCGGGCGCTGAAGTCCCGCTCACCTGCGATCGTCTCGCGCACGGTGGTCAGGTGCGCGTTGGCGATCTCGTCGTAGAAACCTTGGATCAGCTGGTCTTTGGAGGCGAAGTAGTAGTAGGCGTTCCCGACCGACACGCCCGCTTCGGCGGCGATGGCCCGCATGGTCGTGCGGTCGTAGCCGTTCTCGGCGAACAACCGCAACGCGGTCGCCACGATCAGTGACTTGGTTTCCTCACTCTTCGCCACCACTGCACGGTATCCGGTCAGGGCACGGGGTGTGGAGCGGGCGCCGGGTAGCCGGGGTAGGGCGGCGGCACCGGCGCGGGCCGCGCGGCGGCGTGGTTGAGGTGCTTGCGCCGGATCCCGTTGAACACCAGCACGTTCCCGACGTGCATCACGCCGAGCACGAGCGCGACGGTGCCGACCTTGACCGACAGCATCTCGAAGACGTCGCGTGCGTCGAGGACGGTGTCGTCGCTGGTCAGGAACAGGGTCACGAAACCAAGGCTGACCAGGTAGAAGCCGACGACGAGCAGTTGGTTGACCGAATGCGCCAGCGCTTGTTTGTCCTGGAAGACGTCTTCCAGGAACGTTTTGCCGTGCCTGCTCAGCGTGCGGGCGACCAGCACGGTCAGTGGAACGGCGATGGCCAGGTAGAGCGCGTAGGCCACGACTACGGGTTGCATGGGGACCTCCTTTTGAACGTGTTCAAGAAGAACCGTAGCCCAGATTTTGAACGCGTTCAAGAGACGCTGTTCACCTGAAGCTCACCCGTACGGCCGCGCGGAGTGCGTAAGGTCGCACCGGACTCTGGGAGGTAAGACCGTGAAACGCATCGCCGCCGTGCTCACATCGGGCGCCATGCTGGCCGGGACGCTGCTGGCCGCCACACCGGCGGAAGCCACCGTCGGGCAGAACATCCGCTTCGCGACGTACAACGCTTCGCTCAACCGCGGCGCCGCCGGCCAGCTGGTGACCGATCTGTCGCAACCGGGCAACGCGCAGGCGAACGAGGTCGCCGAGGTGATCCAGCGCAACCGGCCCGACGTGCTGCTGATCAACGAGTTCGACTACGTGCCCGGCAACCGCGCCGCGGACCTGTTCCGCGAGAACTACCTGAAGCGCGGCCAGAACGGCGCGGCGCCGATCGACTATCCGTACGCCTTCACCGCGCCGTCGAACACCGGTGTGGCGACCGGTTTCGACCTCGACCGCAACGGCCAGGTCGGCGGCGGCAACGACGCGCACGGTTTCGGCCTCTTCGAGGGCCAGTACGGCATGCTCGTGCTGTCGAAGTACCCGATCGACACCAAGAACGCGCGGACCTTCCAGAAGTTCCTCTGGAAGGACATGCCGGGCGCGCTGCTCCCGGACGACCCGGCCACCGCGGCGCCGAACGACTGGTACTCGCCGCAGGTGCTCGACGTGCTGCGCCTGTCGTCGAAGTCCCATTGGGACGTTCCGATCCGCGCCGGCCGCTCGACCGTGCACTTCCTGGCCTCGCATCCGACGCCGCCGACCTTCGACGGCCCCGAGGACCGCAACGGCACCCGCAACCACGACGAGATCCGCTTCTGGGCGGACTACGTGACCCCGGGCAAGGGCCGCTACATCCGCGACGACAACGGCCGCCGCGGCGGGCTGGGCGCGCACGAGAAGTTCGTCATCGCAGGCGACCAGAACTCCGACCCGCTCGACGGCGACAGCGTTCCCGGCGCCATTTCGCGCCTGCTGAACGCCCCGCGCGTCATCGAAACGCGGCCGGGCAGCGAAGGCGGCGTGCGGGCCGCGCAGGACCAGGCCGGCGCCAACATCGGCCAGAAGGGCGACCCGTACTTCGACACCGGCGACTTCAACGACAACGCGCCCGGGAACCTGCGGATCGACTACGTCCTGCCGTCGAAGGGCCTGTTCCCCTGGCGCGCCGAGGTCTTCTGGCCGCTGCCCGATTCACCGCTGGCCCGGCTCAACGACGCTTCGGACCATCACCTGGTGCGCGTCGACGTGTTCGTCCCGCGCTGGTAGCCCTCAGCGGGCGCCGAGCAGCGCGGCGCCCGGGCCGGTGAGCGTGGCCAGCCCGGCGTCGCGCCCGCTCACCGCCAGGAGCAGGTCGGCGAGCGGGCCCCGGACCTCTGCGGTGCCCGCTCCGCCGGACCATCCGGCGTCGGTGGCGATCAGCTTGAGGTCCTTGCAGCGCTTCTTGGCGCCCCAGAACGGGCTGACCAGCAGGTGCTCCAGAGCCGCGATCGCCGGCTTCTCCGGCATCGGACGGTCGATGCCGAGCGGGCGGGCGACGTCCTGGCCGTGGATGAGGATGTCGGCGAGCTCGTCGACGGGTTTGGCGCCGGGCGGGCGGCGCGCCGATCCGGCGTCCTCGCGGATCTGGGCGACGAGTTCGGCCGGGGTGTACCGCGCGGCGTAGGCGATGGCCTGGGCGGTGTTCATCCGGTCCCAGTTCCCCCTGGCCTTCACGATGCCGGCGAGGGTGTCCTTGAGCCGGTTCCTGGTGGTCTGCGCGAGGTGGCCCGCCATCGCGTGGACCGTCCACTCCGTACACAGGGTCTTCGCCGACCAGTCCCGCTCGGCGAGACCCTGCAGCAGATCCGCGAAGCTCAGCCGTTCGGTCTCGGTCCAGGCCAGGATCTCGCCGTCGTGCATCCCCGCTCCTCGTTCCCGGTCGTGTGGTGGCGCGTTCCCGCCGTTCGTGTTGTTCGAGAGAGCCGAACGCGCGGATCAGGTACGCCTGAGTCGACGACCCGCGGCGGTAGGTGCGGAACTCCAGGGTCACGCCGGCCTCCCCAGGCATGGCTTCGGCGCCGACTCTAGCCTGGGGAGCATGAAGATCGCGATTCTCGACGACTACCAGGAAGTGGCGCTCGGTTTCGGGGACTGGGGTTCCCTCGGCGCCGACATCGAGGTGTTCACGAAGCCGTTCGCGGATCCCGCCGACGTGGTGGGCCGCCTCCGGGATTTCGACGTCGTGGTCGCGATGCGCGAGCGCACCCGCTTCCCCGCCGAGGTCCTCGACCGGCTGCCCGCGCTCAAGCTGCTGGTGAGCACCGGCCACCGCAACGCCGCGATCGACGTGGCCGCCGCCCGGCGCAACGGGGTGGTCGTCTGTTCCACCGGGTACATTGCGGCCCCGGCGGCCGAGCACACCTGGGCGCTGATCCTCGCCGCCGCGCGGAACGTGCCGGTGGAGTCACGGAACATGCGCGAGGGTGGCTGGCAGACCACCGTCGGCACGATCCTGTCCGGCAAGACCCTCGGGCTGCTCGGGCTCGGCAGGCTCGGCGCCGGCGCGGCCAAGATCGGCCAGGCGTTCGGTATGGAGACCATCGCCTGGAGCCAGAACCTGACCCAGGAGAAGGCCGATCCCCACGGGGTGACGGCGGTGTCGAAGGACGAACTGTTCGCCCGCGCGGACGTGCTGTCGATCCACCTGGTGCTCAGCCGCCGCAGCCGAGGGCTGGTCGGCGCGCCCGAACTCACCGCGATGAAACCGACGGCGATGCTGGTCAACACCTCGCGCGGACCGATCGTGGACGAGGCCGCACTGGTGGACGCCTTGCGCCGCAAGGAGATCGCGGTCGCCGCGCTGGACGTGTACGACGTCGAGCCGCTGCCCGCGGAGCATCCGCTGCGGACGCTGGACAACGTCGTGCTCACCCCGCACATCGGCTACGTCACCCGGGAGGCCTACGAGATCTTCTACCGCGACGCGGTCGAGGACATCGCGGCCTTCCAGGCGGGTTCGCCCATCCGCGTCATGGAGTGAGTTCGCGCGTGGCGGGGTGTCGCGAAAGCCACTTTCGGGACATCAGGCGTCGCGAAAGTGGCTTTCGCGACATGAGCGGCGGGGCGGGCGAATTCGCGGGAAGCCGGAACGCCGCTCACGACCCCAGCTCGGCCAGTACGGCGTCGGTGTAGGGCGGCCACACCTCGGCCGCCCACGGGCCGAAGGCGCGGTCGGTGAGCGCGACGCAGGCGGCGCCGGCGTCGGGATCGACCCAGAGGAACGTGCCGGACTGCCCGAAGTGGCCGAAGGTCCGCGGCGAGCTCGACGAACCGGTCCAATGTGGACTCTTCTCGCCGCGGATCTCGAAGCCGAGGCCCCAATCGTTCGGCTTCTGGTGGCCGAAGCCGGGCAGGACACCGGAGAGGCCGGGGAAGACCACGGAGGTCGCCTCGCGCACCGTCTCGGCGGCGATGAGCTTCGGTGCCTGCAGTTCGGCGGCGAACGCGACCAGGTCATCCACAGTGGACTCCGCACCCGAAGCGGGGGAGCCGGTCAGCTTGGTCGCCTTCATGCCCAGCGGCTGGAAAAGCGCTTCGGCCTGGTAGTCGGCGAAGGGGATGCCGGAGTGCTCGGTGAGCGCGTCGGCGAGCTGCTCGAAGCCGGCGTTGGAGTACAGGCGCCGGTTGCCCGGCGCGGCCATCGGCTTGTGCTCGTTGAAGGCGAGGCCCGAGGTGTGCGCGAGCAGATGCCGGATCGTGGAGCCCTCCGGTCCGGCGGGGGTGTCGAGTTCGACGACGCCCTCTTCGATGGCGATCAACGCGGCGTAGGCGGTGAGCGGCTTGGTCACCGACGCGAGCCGGTACACCTTCGTCGTGTCGCCGTGCGTGCCCAGCACGTCACCGGCGGCGGTCACCACGGCCGTGGCGGCGTTGTCGACCGGCCACTGTTCGATCCTGCGCACGCTTTCCATGCCCCACACCCTACGAAGCCCGGGCCGGTCGGGGCGGCCCGGGCTTCGCAGAGGTCGGGATCAGGAGCTGGAGATCCACCACTCAGGCGACCGTACGCGTGGACCCGCCCCGGCCGAAGGCCCCGCTGTCGCGGTGGCAGGGCGCCTCGTCCACATCCGTGACGTGGATGATCAGGTGGCGCCCTGCCGACGTCGATCGCGGTCGCGGGTTCACCACGGACGGCGGAGGTCGGGATCAGGCGTCGAGGTCGGTCGCCACCAGCTCGGCGATGGCGTCGACGGCCGCCTCGGCCCCCTCGCCCTCGGCACTGATGATGACCTCGTCGCCGAAACCGGCGGCGAGCGTCATCAGGTTCAGCACGCTGCCGGCCGCGACCGGGTCACCGCCCGCCTTGGCGATGTGCACCGCGACGGGCTGCGCCGCGGCTGCCTTGGCGACCGTCGCCGCGGGCCTGGCGTGCAGGCCCACCTTGCTGGCCACGGTGACGCGTTTCTCCGGCATGTTCTTTTCCCTTTCGTGCCTTCGGTTCTGCTGAGCTGAAACTACTTGACGGGCTTCGCCGCGGTGGCTTCGAGATCGGCCTCGATCGCGTCGTCCTCGCGACCGGGGGTCCGCAGGTTCCACTTCTTGATCACGAAACGGAAGATCACGTAGTAGATGACCGCGTAGGCGAGACCGATCGGGATGAGCAGCCAGACGTTGCCGCTCGCCGCCGGGAGACCGCTGTTGAGCGCGAAGTCGATCGCACCGGCGGAGAAGCCGAACCCGAGGTGGATGTCGAGCGCGTTCACCAGTGCCATCGACGTACCGGTCAGTACCGCGTGGATCAGGTACAGCGGCCACGCGACGAACATGAACGAGAACTCGATGGGCTCGGTGATACCGGTCAGGAACGAGGTCAGCGCGCCGGCGATCATCACGCCGCCGACGATCTTCTTCTGGCTGGGCTTCGCGCTCTGCCAGATCGCCAGCGCCGCGGCGGGGATGGCGAACATGAAGATCGGGAAGAACCCGGTCATGAAGGCGCCGCGGGTGGGGTCGCCGTTGAAGAATTCGGTCAGGTCGCCGCCGTCGAAGATGAACCACACCGGCACGTTCAGCAGCTGGTGCAGACCGACCGGGATCAGCAGGCGGTTCAGCACACCGTAGATACCGCCACCGACGACCGGGGCGCCGGTGACCGCCTCGCCCGCGGCCTGGATGCCTTCGTTGACCCAGTGGAAGACCAGGCCGAAGGGCACCGCGAGGAGCATCAGCGTCACGGCGGTGATGATCGGCACGAACCGGCGGCCACCGAAGAAGGCCAGGTACGGCGGCAGCTTGATGCGGTAGAACTTCTGCCACAGCAAGGCGGTGACCAGGCCGACGATCACACCGGCCAGCACGCTGTAGGACCACTTCATCGGGTTGAGCATCAGGCCGGCGGGCTTCTCGGGGTTCCAGCCCGGCAGCTCGGAGAACGGCGTGAACACCTGGAGGACGCTGGTGAACACGAAGAAGCCGACCACGGCGGCCAGCGCGGTCGCGCCGTCGCTCTTGCGGGCGAAGCCGACGGCGATACCCACCGCGAACAGGAGCGGCAGCCAGTTGAACAGCGAGTTGCCTGCCGCGCCGAGGACTTCGGCGACCTTGTCCCAGCCGAGGCCGTCCTTGCCGAGCAGGTCGGGCTGACCGAACCTGTTCAGGAGCGCGGCGGCGGGCAGGGCGGCGATGGGGAGCATGAGGCTGCGGCCGAAGCGCTGAAGCCCGGCCAGTCCCTTGCCCTTGCCCTTCGCCCCCTCCGCGGTGGTGGAGCTCATCGGGTACCTCCGTAGTGAGGATGATGACCGGAATCCGGGGTGTTCCGGTCCAGCTGCATGGTGACCTGGTAGTGATCGCCCCGGTACCAGGAAGTCATGTCTTCGATCGGTTCCCCGTTGACGCTGGAGACCCGGCGGAAGACAAGGAGCGGACTGCCGGCGCGCATGCCGAGCAGGCGTGCCGTTTCGCGGTCCGCGGATTCGGCCCAGACCGTCTGCCACGCGTGGTCCGGGCGCAGGTCGTACGACTGGGCGAGTTGGACGTACAACGATCGGGTGAGATCGAGGTCGAGCAGGCCGGGCATCCGGCCCGCGTGATACCAGCCGCGTTCGACCGCCAGCGGCACCCCGTCGGCCCGGCGAAGCCGGACGATGCGGTGCGCCGGGGTCCCCGCGGCCAGGCCGAGCGCATGCGCCGAGGGAGCGGGAGGGACCTCGGTGGAGGTCTTGACGACCTCCGTGGTCGGGGTCATCCCGCGACGGCGCATGTCCTCGGTGAAGGACATCAGGTAGAGCTGCAGTTCCATCCGCCTCGCGGCGGTGAACGTCCCCTTGCCGCGCACGCGTGACAAGAGCCCTTCTTCGACCAGCTTGCCGATCGCCGAGCGGACCGTGAGCCTCGACACCTGGTAGGTCTCGGCGAGGTCACGTTCCGAGGGGATCGGCGAGCCGGGGGGTAGCTCACGCTCCACCGTGCGGCGCAGAATCTCCCGCAGCTGGGCGTGCTTGGGCGTCGGTCCGTTGATCACACGGTCGGACGGCGGCAGCTGCGCCGAAGCGCTCATGACGGTCACCGTCCTTTCGGGCCGGTCGGTCGGGGAACCCGTACTCGCATCTGGTCCGGAAGATTGGTACGTTCCGGTCTAGACCAATGATCCGATGGGGCAGGATGCTCCGTCGCACGAGCGGGTGTCAACCACCGTTACGCGTTCGTGGCCAGGGATCACGTGCGAGTCGGCGAACGGCGTAGTACAGCTGGTTCGCATGTGGGAAACCGACAGGGAACAGGGAGACCGCGATGGCGGATGACAGGGCGGAAAAGATCCTCGCGGGGCTCGGCGGTGCCGAGAACGTCATCGAGGTCGAGGGGTGCATCACCCGGCTCCGCTGTGAGCTCGAAGACATGAGCCTGCTCGACGAGGCGGCGCTGAAGGCCGCCGGCGCGATGGGCGTCGTGCGCATGGGGGCCGGTGTCCAGGTCATCGTGGGCCCCGAGGCCGACAACATCGCCAGTGAGATCGAGGATCTGCTGTGAGTCTCGAAATCCTCAGCCCGGTGAGCGGTAAGACGACCGCCATGACCGAAGTGCCCGACCCGGTCTTCGCGCAGGCGATGGTCGGCCCCGGCATCGCGGTCCTGCCCTCGGGCGGACGCCAGGACGCGGTCGCCCCGGTGGACGGGACGGTCGTGACCCTGCACCCGCACGCGTTCGTGGTGGCCACCGAGGACGGTCGCGGTGTGCTGGTCCACCTGGGGATCGACACGGTGAAGCAGAAGGGCGAGGGGTTCACCCTCCACGTCGTCAAGGGTGAGGCCGTCCGTGCCGGGCAGCCGGTGGTCGGCTGGGACCCCGACGCGGTCAAGGCCGCGGGCTACTCGCCGATCGTGCCCGTGGTGGCGCTCGACGCGAAGGCGGAAGTCCTTTCCGGACTGCTCAGCGGCGGAGACGTCGAGGCGGGCGACCCGATTTTCACCTGGGACAGCTGAAAGCTTGCCGAAAGGGTCCCTTCAGGACGGAATCACCGTCCTGAAGGGACCCTTTCCGCGTTTCTCAGGCCGTGACGACCTGTCCGTTCGTGACCTTGACCGCGATCGAGGGCAGCGGCTGGTCCGCCGGTCCCTTTTTGACCGCGCCGGTCGCGGCGTCGAAGATCGAGTTGTGGCAGGGACATTTCAGCTCCGCGCCCTCGGGCACGACCGCGCACCCCTGGTGCGTGCAGATCGCGCTGAACGCGGCCGCCGTGCCTTCGGCGGTCCTGGTGACGATGACGTCCTTGCCGTCGGCCGTCTTGGCGGCCTTCGACTTCCCGACCTCGATGTCGGAGAGCGCGGTCAGGGTCTCGCCCGGCGCGGCGGCGGGCGGAGTGGCGGTCGAGCCGGGGGGAGTGTTGCTGTCGCTTCCGCAGGCCGTGAGGGCCACGGCCCCGACGGCCGCGCCGGCGACGGCGGCCCCGGTGGTCAGGACTGTGCGGCGGGAGTGGAGTTCGGCAGTCATGCCCATACACACGGTCCAGGCGGCCATCCGGTTCAATTTCGGCGCCCATCGGGTGCCGGATTGAACCGAGAGGCCGCTTTTTCCGTGTTCAAGGGCATAGGGGAACCGAACACGCGGAAAGAGATACGGACATGATCCGGTGGTTGTTGCGGGCGGTCGTGGCGGCGGGCCTGCTCGGCTCGGCATGGGTGCATTACGTCGTATGGCAGGACTGGGCGTCGGAAACGGACGTGGTCGGCCCGCTCTTCCTGGTGAACGTGGTGGCGGGCGTGGTCATCGCGGTCGCCGTCCTGGTCTGGCACCACTGGCTGCCCGCGCTCGCGGCGATCGGCTTCGGCTTGGCGACGCTGGGCGCGTACGTGCTCTCGCTGACCACGGGGTTCTTCGGCGTCACGGAGCGCTTCACCACCCAGGCCGAGCTGTGGGGCCTGATCACCGAAGTGGCTTGCGTGGTCTTCGCGCTCCCGCTGCTCCTGAACCGGGAAAGCACGGATCGGTGAAGGAATTCGCGGAGGACCGGCTGATGCGGGCTTTGCACGACGAGCACGCGGCGGCACTCTGGTCCTACGCGCTGCACCTCACCAGCGGCGACCGGGTCCGCGCGGAGGACGTCGTCCAGGAGACGCTGTTGCGTGCCTGGCGCAACGCCAAGGTGCTGGACCAGTCCGAAGGGTCGGCGCGGGGCTGGCTGTTCACCGTGGCGAGACGGATCGCCATCGACGACTGGCGCGCCTCCGAGGCCCACCCCGAGGTGGTGACCGGCCAGCCGCCCGAAACGGCGGTCACCGACGGCACCGAACGGGCCGTCCAGGGCTGGCTGGTCGCCGAAGCCCTCGGCGAGCTGTCGCCGAGACATCGGGACGTCCTCGTCCTGTGCTATTTCCAGGGTTACTCCGTCGCCGACGCCGCGAAACGGCTGGGTGTGGCCGAAGGGACGATCAAGTCGCGGACGCACTACGCGTTGCGGGCGCTGCGACTGATATTGGAGGAAAGAGGGGTGACTCAATGACCGACCCCTTCGCCACCTACGACGCGGCCTACGTGCTCGGGGCGTTGTCCCCGGAAGACCGGTCCGCCTACGAGAAGCACTTGCGCGTCTGTGATCGGTGCGCGGAATCCGTGCGTGACCTGGCCGGGATCCCCGGACTGCTCGCCCAGGCCGGCGCTCCGGCGCTGCAGGAGGAGCCCTCGCCGGAACTGTTGCCGACCGTGCTCAAACGGGTCCGCCGGGGAAGGCGGATCCAACGGGCGATCACCACCACCACGGCCGGGGCGGCCGTCGCCGCCTGCGTGGCGCTCGCGGTCGTCCTGACCGGGCCGGTCGCGGCGGCGGGCGACCCGATGACCCCGCTCGGCGACTACCCGGTGACCGCCGAAGTCGCCATGTCGGCCACGGAGACCGGCACGAAGGTCGACATGACCTGCAGTTACGGCGGCAACCGCGCCGGGGACTACATCCTGGTCGCCGTCGGCGCCGACGGCGGCACCAGCGAGCTGGCGTCCTGGCGCGCGATGCCGAAGGACACCGCGCACATCGTGGTCGGTACCGCGATGCGCACCGGGGACATCAAGGCGCTGGAGATCCGCACGCCCTCGGGTCTCCCGCTGCTGCGGATGAACCCCTGATCCCGGTGTCATGACAGGTCTTCGGTGCCGGACGCGGTGCGGATTGGGTCCAGTGGGTCGTGAGTGGCGTTTCGGGTTCTAACCCGAAACGCCACTCACGACCCACGTGTGCGGAAACTTTCGGGGCGGCCGACTCCGGCCATCGGCTGCTGCTGGCGGCCTGTGACCCCATTGACGCCGTCGGCGCCAGCCGGACCCCATACAGGGCCCCGACACCTCCTTGACTGTCCATAAGGGACTCTTTCCGAGGCTGCGGTGCCTGATTTGAGGCATTTGCGAGAGTTCGGATGGGGGTCGTGAGTGGCAATGAGGGTTCTAACCCTCATTGCCACTCACGACCCCTATGTGGAAACGCTCATATGGACATAAACCGGGCATTTGGTCGGCGGAAAGCGTCTCATGTGGACACTGGCGACCCTTGCGGGCCCCGTCCGCGCCCCTTGCAGTGGATCCCGAATCGCATTCACGGGAGCGGCCACACCACGCGCCGGCCCGAAGGGAGCTTTCCCGCATGGCATGCGGGGAAAGCTTCCTTCGGGCCGTCCCGCCCGCCCGTAGCCCGTCTCGCCCGCCTGTGCGTGAACGGTCCATTCACGACTTCCGCATCCCCGCCCGACCTGCCGAAAACCCATGAAAGTCCCTGTCACGAAAAGAAATCCTTGCCGCACCGAGCGCCACCGGCGCACTCTTGATCTTGTGTTCACGCCGATCGCCTTCGCGGTGGCGGGCGCCGGATCGGCGCTCGCCGCGCGCTCCTGCCTGCGCCGGGCGGGAGCGCCGGTCACGGCGTGGGCGGCGGCCATCACAGCGGCGGCGCTCGTCGCGGTCTGGCTCAGGCACCAGTCCGGAGCCTGGCCGTCGTGGTGGCTCGCGGTCCCGGCCGTGCTGACCGTCTTCGCCGTCCCGCTGGCGCTCGCCGACCTGAAGTATCGCCGCCTGCCCGACATCTTGACCTTGCCCGCGTACCCGGCACTCGCCGCGGCCCTCGCGATCGCCACGCACGGGGGAGGAGCGGCCATCGCGTGGCGGGCCGTGCTCGGTGCGCTGGTCTTCGGCGGGGCGCACGCACTCGTCCACGCGCTGTCGCCGCGTTCGCTCGGCGCCGGGGACGTGAAGCTGGCGGGCAGCCTGGGAGCGGTCCTCGCCGCGACGGGCTGGCCGTCGGTCGTGCTCGGCGCCGTCGCCGCGGCGCTACTGAGCGTGGCGCTCGCGGTGGGCGGGCCCCGGCATCCGACGGTGCCGCACGGGCCAGGGCTCCTGGTCGCGGCGTGGGCGCTCGCCGTCTTCGCCGGACCCGGTCCGGGATAGCCCGGCCTGTACCCGGAGAGAGAGGAGGTTGTGACAGGATCTATCAGGTGTTGCGCTGGATAACCGCAGGGGAATCGCACGGACCCGCCCTCGCCGCCATCCTGGAAGGGATGCCCGCCGGGGTCGAGGTCACCACCGCCGAAGTGGGCGAGCAGCTCGCGCGCCGGCGGCTCGGCTTCGGCCGCAGCCCCCGGATGGGCTTCGAGACCGACCACATCGAGTTCACCGGCGGCGTCCGGCACGGGCTCACCCAGGGTGGCCCCGTAGCGGTCCAGATCGAGAACGCCGAGTGGCCCAAGTGGGAGAAGGTCATGTCGGCCGATCCCGTGCCCGCCGAGGAGCTGGAAGGCCTCGCGCGCAACGAGCCGCTGACGCGTCCCCGGCCCGGCCACGCGGATCTGCCCGGGATGCAGAAGTACGGCTTCCCGGAGGCCCGTCCGGTGCTGGAGCGCGCGAGCGCCCGCGAGACGGCGTCCCGCACGGCGCTCGGCACGGTGGCCCGCGCGTACCTCAAGCAGCTGCTCGGGGTCGAGATCCTCAGCCACGTCGTGTCCATCGGCGGCGCGTCGGCGCCCGACGGCCCGTTGCCGGTGCCCTCGGACCTGCCCGCCATCGACGAGAGCCCGGTCCGCGCCTTCGGCCAGGAGGGGACCGACGCGATGGTCGCCGAGGTCGACGCCGTGCGGAAGGCGGGTGACACCGTCGGCGGCGTGATCGAGGTGATCGCCTACGGCCTGCCGCCGGGCCTCGGCTCGCACGTCCACTGGGACCGCAGGCTCGACGCCCGTCTCGCCGGCGCGCTCATGGGCGTCCAGGCGATGAAGGGTGTGGAGGTCGGCGACGGCTTCACCACGGCCAAGCGCTGGGGCAGCCAGGCCCACGACGAGATCGACCGCGGCACCGGTCCGGTCGGGGTGACCCGCCGGTCCAACCGCGCGGGCGGCCTCGAAGGCGGCATCACCAACGGCGAGCCGCTGCGCGTGCGCGTCGCCATGAAGCCGATCTCGACCGTTCCCAAGGCACTGTCCACTGTGGATGTCACCACCGGCGAACCCGCGGTCGCCATCCACCAGCGTTCCGACGTCTGCGCGGTGCCCCGGGCCGGGGTCGTGCTGGAGTCGGTGGTCGCGCTGGTGCTCGCGGACGCCGCGCTGGAGAAGTTCGGCGGCGACTCGCTGGCCGAGGGCAAGCGCAACGCCGAGGCCTACCTGAAGGCGCTCGAGGAGCGCTGGTGACTCCTCGCGCGGTGATCATCGGGCCGCCGGGCTCGGGCAAGAGCACGGTCGGCCCGGCGCTCGCCGCCCGGCTCGGTCTCGCGTTCCGCGACAGCGACGACGACATCGTCGCGAGCGCGGGCAAGCCCATCACCGACATCTTCGCCGAGGAGGGCGAGCCCGCCTTCCGCGCGCTGGAGGAGGAGATGGTCGCGAAGGCCCTGGCCGAGCACGAAGGCGTCCTCTCGCTGGGCGGGGGAGCGCCGATCACGCCGGGCACCCGGGAACGGCTGGCCGGGCACACCGTGATCTTCCTGAACGTCGGGATGGCCGCGGGCGTCCAGCGCGCCGGGCTCTCGACCGCGCGCCCGCTGCTGGCCGGGGTGAACCCCCGTGCCACGTACAAGGCGCTCCTCGACGCGCGTCTGCCGGTGTACCGCGAGGTGGCCACGTTCGAGATCGAGACCGACCGCCTGACCGCCGACGAGGTCGTCGAGGCCGCCGTCATCGGACTGACCGAGATCAGCAAGGACCGAGCATGAAGCGCACCACCTCCGGCGTACTGCTCGCCGTCGTGGCCCTGACCTTGACCGCGTGCGGCGAGGAGAAGCAGCCAGCGGGAGCCGACGTCGTCCAGACCGGAGCGGCCACCACCGGCGTGCCCGCGTCGGCCGCTCCGGAAGCGGATGTGGCGGCCGACGTCAAGGTCACCAAATGCGACAGCAACAGCTACACCCCGAAGATCACCATCGAGGTCACGAACAGCACCGCGGAAGACGCGCGGTACGCCGTCACCATCGCGATCAAGGACGCCGACGGCAAGCCCTCCGGTGAGGCGCTGTTCGCGAAGAACCGGATGACGCCCGGCCAGACGGTGACCGAAGAGATCCCGGGGGACACCCCGGTCAAGGGCAAGATCACCTGCGAGGTCGCGAGGGCCAAGCGGCTTCCGCCGAAGTGAGGGGAACGATGACCGAGCCGGTCCGCATCACCGTCAACACCGCCAAGCCTTACGACGTCGTCATCGGCCGCGGCCTGCTGGGCGAGCTCACCGAGCAGCTCGCCGACGCCTCCAAGGTCGCGCTGATCCACCCGCCGACGCTGACGACCACCGCCGAGGCCATCCGCGACGAACTGGCCGAGGCCGGGATCGACGCGCACCGCGTCGAGATCCCCGACGCCGAGGACGGCAAGGCGCTCACCGTCGCCAGCTTCTGCTGGGAGGTACTCGGCCGCATCGGTCTCGACCGCCAGGGCGTGGTCGTCGGGCTCGGCGGCGGCGCCGTGACCGACCTCGCCGGGTTCGTCGCCGCCACCTGGATGCGCGGCGTCCGCCTGGTCAACGTGCCCACCACGCTGCTGGGCATGGTCGACGCCTCCCTCGGCGGCAAGACCGGCATCAACACCGAGGCCGGCAAGAACCTGGTCGGCGTCTTCCACGAGCCGAGCGCGGTCCTCGTCGACCTCGCGACGCTGGAAACGTTGCCCCCCAATGAACTCGTCGCCGGAATGGCCGAGGTGGTCAAGGCCGGTTTCATCGCCGACCCCCGCATCGTCGAGCTCGTCGAGCAGGACCCCGCGGCGGCGCTGGACACCACCGGCGAGGTCCTCGGCGAACTGGTCCGCCGCTCGATCCAGGTCAAGGCCGACGTCGTCGCCGCGGATCTGCGCGAGTCTGATCTGCGCGAGATCCTCAACTACGGCCACACACTCGCCCACGCCATCGAGCGCCGCGAGCGGTACCGGTGGCGCCACGGCGCGGCGGTCAGCGTCGGCCTGGTGTTCGCCGCCGAACTCGCGCGCCTGGCCGGCCGTCTCGACGACGCCACCGCCGAGCGGCACTCGAAGGTGCTCAAACTGCTGGGCCTGCCGACCACTTACGACCCGGACGCGCTCCCGCAATTGCTGGAGACGATGAAGGGCGACAAGAAGACCCGGTCGGGCGTGCTGCGCTTCGTCGTCCTCGACGGACTGGCGAAACCCGGCAGGCTGGAGGGCCCGGACCCGTCGCTGCTCGCCGCCGCGTACTCGGTGGTGGCCGGTGAAGCCCCCAAGCCCGGTGGGAGCGTGCTGCTGTGAAGGTGCTCGTCCTCAACGGCCCCAACCTCGGCAGGCTCGGCCTGCGTGAGCCCGGGATCTACGGTTCGGCCACGCACGCGGATCTGGTGTCCACCTGCGTCGAAACCGGCAAGGAGCTGGGGATCGACGTCGAGGTCCGGCAGACCGACCACGAGGGCGAGATGGTCGGCTGGCTGCACGAGGCCGCCGACGCGGGGTGGCCGGTGGTGCTCAACGCCGCCGCCTGGACGCACTACTCGATCGCGGTCCGCGACGCCGCCGCCCAGCTCAAGGCGCCGCTGATCGAGCTGCACATCTCCAACGTGCACAAGCGTGAGCAGTTCAGGCACCACAGCGTGCTGTCGGATATCGCCACCGCCGTGATCGCCGGGCTCGGGGTCGACGGTTACCCGCTCGCCCTGCGCTGGATGGCCGCGAACGCGGCATGAACAACCCGCCCACGCTTGAGACCGCGAGGCTGCGGTTGCGCGCGCTGACGGAGGCGGACACCGACGCGATCATCAAGCTCTTCGCCGATCCGGCGATGAGCGCGCATTTCGCGGTACCGCTCACCGAGCCGGACCGGGTCCGCGAGATGGTCGGCCGCAGGTTGTCCTACGACGGCCCGGCGGGCATGGGGCACTGGGCGATCGAACGCGACGGCGAGGTGATCGGCCTCGCGCATCTGCGGCCCTCGCAGGAGCTGCCCGGCGACGTGCCGGAGATCGGCTATTACCTTTCGCGCGCGCACGGCGGGCAGGGCCTCGCGACCGAGGCCGCGAAGGCCCTGCTGGAGCACGGCCTCGTCGGGCTCGGCCTCTCCTCGGTGTGGGCGCTGGTCGGCGAGTCCAATGTGTCCAGTCAGAACCTGGTGCGGCGCTTGGGTTTTCTCGACGTCGGTGGTGGTGACCACTACGGCAGCGGGCCGCATCGGGTCTTCGTCGCGCTGCCTTCGGACCACGGCCGCGCGCACCACATCGAGCTGTGGGTGCCCGATCTCGGGCGCGCGGAGGAGAGCTGGGGCTGGCTGCTCGGCGAGCTCGGCTGGCGGGAGTTCCAGCGCTGGCCCGCCGGGGTCAGCTGGAAACACGGCGCGACGTATCTGGTCGTCGAGCGTTCTCCCGCGCTCAGCGGGGAGAAGCACGAGCGCACCGCCCCGGGCCTGAACCATCTCGCCTTGCACGTCGAGTCACGCGATCGGGTGGACGAACTGGCCGCGAAGGCGCTCGAACACGGCTGGTCGCCGATGTTCGCGGACAAATATCCGTATGCGGGCGGTGACCATCACTACGCCGCCTACCTCGAAAACGCCGACGGCTTCGAAGTGGAACTGGTCGCTCTCCCGGGTACTGAGGTCACTCGACCGGATTAAGCCTCGCTACACTCGGCCATCATGCGCCTTTTTCGAGGGGGTCGGCGACCCGCCCGTGCCGTCGTGGCCCTTCTCGCGGCCGGCGCGGTCCTCGCGGCGTGCAGCGACGGCACGGTGCAGTCCCAGGCCGACGGCAAGGGCGGCGGGATCGGCGGGGCCCAGCAGGCTCCCAAGGAAAAGCCGCGCCCGATGGACGTCGAGCTGGTGACGAGCGATCCCCGGGCCAGCGGCGGCGTGGTGGCCGCGGGCGATCAGGACGCGGTCTACAACTACAGCCCGACCGTGATGCGGGAGGGCGGCAAACTCAAGATGTGGTGGTGCAGCCAGTACGGCAGCGCCCAGCCGCCCGGTGACGACGTCCTCTACGCGCAGTCGCCCTCGCTCGACGGTCCGTTCACCGGCCCGTCCGGTGGTGGCCCGGCGGCGGTGTTCTCGGGCGCGCCCGGCGGTTTCGACGGTATGCACACCTGCGATCCGTCGGTGATCAAGGTCGGCTCGACCTACTACATGTATTACACCGGCGCGGCGGGCGACCACGCGCTCGGCAACTCGATCGGCCTCGCGACCAGCTCCGACGGCCTCACCTGGACGCGGGCGGCCGGCGGGAAGCCGATCATCGGGCCGTCGCACGACGTGCACCGCGACAACGTCTACGGCGCGGGCCAGCCTTCGGCGGTGTACCTCGACGGCTGGTTCTACGTGCTCTTCACCGACACCACGGCGAAGGGCGCCGGATGGAACGGCGCCGGGCAGTTCCTGCTCCGGGCCAAGGACGCGGCGTTCACCCGGAACGTGGAAACGCTGGGGGAGCAGGGCTTCGTCGCCAAACCCGGCACGACCTCGCCGCGCCCCCGTTCCCTGGTCGACGCGTTCAGCACCGACCTGATGTGGGTCGGTTCGCTCGACGCCTTCGTGATCGCGCACGAGACCGAAAAGGGCACCACGCTCACGTTCTGGAACAGGGACTTCACTGCGCAGCCGTACCGGCCAGCGCTCATCCCCGGCGCGTGGAAGGAAGGCCCGGGGCTGGTCCGGCGGCCCGACGGGCACGCGCCGCTCTCCTCGGGCGACGTGTGCGACCGGGTCCCGTTCGACGTCGTCCGCGCCACGGTCATCGGCGGCGCGGCGGCGCCGACCGACCTCAAGCACTTCGGCCTGGACGTCCGCGGTTCACGGGCGTGCGAGGACGAGGCCCGGATCCGGACCTCGTTCGAAGGCGTCGCGATGCCGTCGCCGCAGCGGACCATCGACCTCGTGGCCGGCGGCACCCTGGTGCGGGTCGACCGGCGCTCGGTGGCCGCGGCGCTTGCGGGCGAGGTGCTGAACCAGCGGCTCAAAGCCGTCGACAACCTCCCGCGGACGGCGCGGTTGAGCGCCGGGGCGAGGATGGTGCACGCACCGGGCCGAGGGTTCGGCGTGGTGCTCGACGGCAAGCTCTTCGCGCTGCCGGACGGCAGGACGGCGGTGCTGAACGACTCGGCCGTCGAGACGATCGCCGATCAGGCCTGGGACGGCTTCCCGGCAGGTTTCTCGCTCGCGGGCTGATCGGCCTTGGTGATGCGGCCGCCGACGAACAGGCCGAGCCCGGCCGGGATGAGCACCAGCAGGGCCGAGAAGGCGGCGCCGCCGGTGAGCGCGCCGCCGAGTTCGGAGACGCCGGTCTGGTCGACGAACACCGCGCGGCCGATCACGTACAGCACGCCCGACACCGGGCCGGCGATCAGCGCCGCGATGAACCAGTTCTTGCCGCGTTCGGGTTTGCCCTGCCAGGCGTCCACGGCACCCCAGCCCGCGGCCGCGCCGACCAGGACGGCGAGGGTGAGGGCGGTGACGAGGGTCTTGTCGGTGGGGTTGAAGACCTCGTACTTGGCCAGCACGGTGACGGCCGCGCCGTGCAGCAGCGCCATCACGAGTCCACGAGTCAGCCACGGTGCCATTGGGTGAGTTTAACTCGCCAGTAGCGACCCGTGGGCTCACCACCGGTGGTGGGCGGCCGTCCCTCCGTGAAGGCCTCCTTGCCTACCCTGAAGGTAGTGAAGGAGGCCTTCACGGAATCGGGGACCGCCACATTCGCCCCAGGTACACCAGTAGCCACGATGGATGCGCGTGAAGGCCCCCTTCCCTCGGCTCAGCCGCGTGAAGGGGGCCTTCACGCGGCCGCACGCCACAGTGAACGCAGGCAGCAGGCGGAACGCGTACTGGGAGCGGTCCACCCCCTAAACTCCATCACGTGCGTGAATACTTCTCTCGCCGCCGCGCGGCGCTGCGTTCCCTGCTGGCCGACTCCGGGGTGGACGCGCTGCTGGTCACGGACCTGCTCAACATCAGGTACCTGACCGGCTTCACCGGGTCCAACGCCGCTCTCCTCGTCCACGGGAGCGGCGACGACAAGACGATCTTCTGCACCGACGGGCGCTACACGGTCCAGTCGGCGACGGAAGTGCCCGACCTCGAACGAGTGCTGGACCGCGCGAGCGCGGCGAAGCTCGCCGACCTGGCGGCCGAGAAGAAGTTCGGCAAGACCGGGTTCGAGAGCCAGCACGTCAGCGTCGAGCAGCACGAAGACCTCAAGGTCCGCTTCGACCGCGTCGAGCTGGTCCGGACGCCTGGGCTCGTCGAGCAGCTGCGGCTGGTCAAGGACGAGCAGGAGATCGAAGCGCTGCGCCAGGCATGCGCGGCGGCCGACCGGGCGCTGGAGGACCTGGTGTCCGCCGGCGGGCTCCGGCCGGGCCGCACCGAGCTGGACGTCGCCCGCGACCTCGAGAACCGCATGCTCGGCCACGGCTCGACCGGCCCTTCGTTCGACACGATCGTCGCGGCGGGCGCCAACTCCGCGATCCCGCACCACCGGCCCACCCCGGCCGTGCTCGCGACCGGCGATTTCGTCAAGATCGACTTCGGTGCCACGGTCGACGGCTACCACTCCGACATGACCCGCACGTTCGTCCTCGGCAAGCCGGCGGCCTGGCAGGAGGAGATCTACGAGCTGGTCCAGCGCGCGCAGGCGGCGGGCTGTGACGCCGTCCTCCCCGGCGCCGAAGTGTCCGAAGTGGACAAGGCGGCCCGCGGCGTGATCGTCGGCGCGGGGCGCGGCGAGGAGTTCGGCCACGGTCTCGGCCACGGCGTCGGGCTGCAGGTGCACGAGGCGCCCAGCCTGGCCGCGACCGGCGTCGGTACACTGTCCGCCGGTATGGCCGTCACCGTCGAACCTGGTGTGTATCTGCCCGGACGCGGAGGCGTGCGCATCGAGGACACGCTGGTCGTGCGGGAAGGTACGCCCGAACTCCTCACGCTGAGCACCAAGGAACTCGTGGTCGTCTGACGGCGGCCCGGAAGATCGACACAGGAGACTGCACACTCGTGGCCACCACCAACGACCTGAAGAACGGGCTCGTCCTCAACCTCGACGGCCAGCTCTGGACCGTCACCGCGTTCCAGCACGTCAAGCCGGGCAAGGGCGGCGCGTTCGTCCGCACGACGCTCAAGCACGTGCTGACCGGCAAGGTCGTCGACAAGACCTTCAACGCGGGCACGAAGGTCGATACGGCCACCGTCGACCGCCGCAACATGACCTACCTGTACAAGGAGGGTCAGGACTTCGTGTTCATGGACGCGGAGACCTACGACCAGATCACCGTGCTGGCCGAGACCGTCGGCGACAACGCGAACTACCTCCTCGAGAACACCGAGGTCCAGGTCGCGGTGCACGAGGGTGTCCCGCTGTACATCGAGCTGCCCACCTCGGTCGAGCTCGTCGTCCAGCACACCGACCCCGGCCTGCAGGGCGACCGCTCCACCGGTGGCACCAAGCCCGCCACCCTGGAGACCGGCGCCGAGATCCAGGTGCCGCTGTTCCTCACCACGGGCGAGAAGATCAAGGTCGACACCCGTGACGGCCGCTACCTGGGCCGCGTCTCCAGCTGATGGCCGGTTCAGACAAGTCCGGCAAGTCCCCGAACCGCGGCGGGCCGATCAGCCGTCGTCAGGCCCGCAAGCGCGCGGTCGAGATGATGTACGAAGCCGCCCAGCGCGGTGCCGACGCGGTGACGCTGCTGGCGGACCGGGTCGGTTCGGTCGAGGTCGACCCGATCGCGGACTACACGATCTCGCTGGTCGAGGGCGTCACCGGCCGCAAGACCCAGATCGACGAGCTGCTCTCCGAGCACGCTCAGGGCTGGACGCTGGACCGGATGCCGCCGGTGGACCTGGCGGTGCTCCGCGTCGGCGTCTACGAGCTGCTGTGGGCCGAAGACGTGCCGGACCCGGTCGCCATCGACGAGGCCGTCGGGCTGGCGAAGGAGCTGTCGACCGACGACTCGCCGCGCTTCGTGAACGGCGTGCTCGGCCGGATCGGCACGATCGCCGACAGGCTCCGCGCGGTCCTGTAGGAAGACGTACTACAACGGGCCGTGTCCTCTGCCGAGGGCACGGCCCGTTCTCGTGCTCGGTGGTGCCGGTTGGCGTTTCCGGTCCCCCCGGACCGAAAACGACGCCATCTCTAGTCCTCTTTGGACGGTCGAGCCTCGGGCGGCAGCACACCCCAGTCGATCAGCTGCTCGGTGAGCTCCCCGGGGGTCATGTCGTAGATGATCGCCAGCGAACGGAGGTCCTCGGTGCGGATCGAGAGCACCTTGCCGTTGTAGTCGCCGCGCTGGCTCTGGATGGTGGCCGCGTAGCGGGCGAGCGGCCCGACCTTCTCCGCCGGGAGCTGCTGCAGACGCTCCAGGTTGATGACGATCTTCGTGGCGGGCTCGGCACCCGACGGCACCCGGCCCTCCGGCAGCAGCTCGACCACCGGCACGCCGTAGAAGTCGGCGAGCTCGGCGAGCTTCTGCACGGTGACGGCGCGGTCCCCGCGCTCGTACGAACCGACGACGACGGCCTTCCAGCGGCCTCCGGACTTCTGCTCGACCCCGTGCAGGGACAGGCCCTGCTGCTGGCGGATCCCGCGGAGCTTGGCCCCGAGCGCCTTGGCGTAATCGCCCATCTGGTGGTTCTCCGTTTCCTCACCCCCAACCGGTCGAGGTGACCGATCCAGGGGACTCCTAGAGTCGAATACTCAGAGTAATGGTTACGCATAGTTGTCACCAGGTCAAGCGGGTGCTTTCGAGAGGCCTTCGTCACCTGGGGCGCGCCACTCGTAAGAATGAGCGTCCGCTCCTGCTAGTGTCGGTTCGATTTCCTCGCCAAGCAGGAAGTCGACGTCCTTTAAGGACCCGTCCAGAGAGGCGGGGAAGGAGGTCCGCCTTGTCGTCACGCCCGCGTGGCGCGGCGGAACCGGCGGGAGAGCGCGAGCTGCTCTCGTCCGGCGATGTCGCGCGCACGATCGCCCGAATGGCCCACCAGGTCATCGAGAAGACCGCTCTCGGTGCCGGTGGCTCGACTCCGCCCGTGTTGCTGGGCATCCCCACCCGGGGGACCCCGCTCGCCCTGCGGCTCGCGGACAAGATCGCCGAGTTCTCCGGCATCCGTCCGCCCACCGGCGCGCTGGACATCACGCTCTACCGTGATGATCTCCGCCGCCGCCCGCCCCGCGCGCTCGAACATTCGCAGCTGCCGCCGACCGGTATCGACGACGCGGTGGTGATCCTGGTCGACGACGTGCTGTTCTCCGGCCGCACCATCCGCGCCGCCCTCGACGCCCTGCGCGACCACGGCCGCCCGCGCGCGGTCCAGCTGGCCGTGCTGGTCGACCGCGGCCACCGCGAACTGCCGATCCGCGCCGACTACGTGGGCAAGAACGTGCCCACCTCGCGCGCCGAAGGGATCGAGGTCCTGCTGTCCGAAGTGGACGGACGGGACTCGGTTCTGCTTCGCGCGCAACCAGAAGGAGATCGATAGTGAAGCACCTGCTCGCCACCGACGGGCTCGACCCGGCGCTCGCGACAGCCGTGCTGGACACCGCGGAAGAGCTCAAGCACACCTTGCTGGGCCGCGAGGTCCGCAAACTGCCGACGTTGCGCGGCCGCACCGTCATCACGCTGTTCTACGAGAACTCGACCCGCACCCGTGTCTCGTTCGAGATCGCGGGGAAGTGGATGAGCGCCGACGTGATCAACGTCTCCGCGTCCAGTTCCTCGGTCAACAAGGGCGAATCGCTGCGGGACACCGCGCTGACGCTGGCCGCGGCCGGTGCCGACTGCGTGATCATCCGGCACCCCGCCTCCGGTGCGGCGCAGCGGCTTTCGGGCTGGCTCGCCGAAGCGGGGACGGCGGTCGTCAACGCCGGGGACGGCACCCACGAGCATCCGACGCAGGCGCTTCTCGACGCGGCCACGCTGCGGGAGCGCCTCGGTTCCTTCGAGGGCCGCCGCATCGGGATCGTCGGCGACGTCCTGCACAGCCGGGTCGCGCGGTCGAACATCCACCTGCTCTCCTCGCTGGGCGCGGAGGTGGTGCTCGTCGCGCCGCCGACGCTGCTGCCGGCGGGAGTGGAGAGCCTGCCGGTCACCGTGTCGCACGAACTCGACGCCGAACTGCCCGCGCTCGACGCGGTCATGATGCTGCGGGTCCAGGCCGAACGCATGCACGGGGGCTTTTTCCCGAGCGCGCGCGAGTACTCGATCGCCTACGGTCTCAACGAACGGCGGATGAAGCTGCTGCCCGAGCACGCCGTCGTCCTGCACCCCGGCCCGATGCTGCGCGGGATGGAGATCGCCTCGGCGGTCGCCGACTCCCCGGCCTCGGCCATCACCGAACAGGTCCGCAACGGCGTCCACGTGCGCATGGCGGTCCTTTACCACTTGCTCGCCAGTGAAGGAGCCGCTGCATGACCACCGTCCTGATCAAGGGCGCCCGACCCTACGGCGAGGGCGATCCGGTCGACGTGCTCGTCGAGGACGGGGTCATCACCGACATCGGTTCGCTCGACGCGCCAGAAGAAGCCGAAGTGATCGACGCGGGCGGCCAGGTGCTGCTGCCCGGTTTCGTCGACCTGCACACCCACCTGCGCGAACCGGGGCGGGAGGACACCGAGACGATCGCCACCGGTTCGGCCGCGGCCGCGCTCGGCGGCTACACCGCGGTGTTCGCCATGGCCAACACCGACCCGGTGGCCGACAACGCGGTGATCGTCGACCACGTGTGGCGGCGCGGCCAGGAGGCCGGGCTGGTCGACGTGCACCCGGTCGGCGCGGTCACCGTGGGGCTCAAGGGCGAGAAGCTCGCCGAACTGGGCACCATGGCGAAATCCGAAGCCCGGGTGAAGGTGTTCTCCGACGACGGCCTCTGCGTCGCGGACCCGCTGCTCATGCGCCGCGCGCTGGAGTACTCGATGGCGCTCGGCGTGGTCATCGCCCAGCACGCCGAGGAACCGCGGCTGACCGTCGGCGCTCAGGCGCACGAGGGCGAGCAGGCCGCGCGCCTGGGTTACACCGGCTGGCCCGCCTCGGCGGAGGAGTCGATCGTCGCCCGTGACTGCCTGCTCGCCGAGCACGCGAACGCGCGGCTGCACGTCTGCCATGTTTCGACCTCGGGTACCGCGGACATCCTCAAATGGGCCAAGGACCGCGGCACCAAGGTCTCGGCCGAGGTCACCCCGCACCACCTGCTGCTGACCGACGAGCGGCTCGCGACCTACGACCCGGTCAACAAGGTCAACCCGCCGCTGCGCACGGAGTCCGACGCCGAAAAGCTGCGCGCCGCGCTCGCCGAAGGCGTCATCGACTGCGTCGCCACGGACCACGCCCCGCACGCGGTCCAGGACAAGGACTGCGAGTGGAGCTCGGCCCGGCCGGGCATGCTCGGCCTGCAGACCGCGCTGTCGATCGTGGTCGAGACCATGGTCCGCACCGGCCTGCTGGACTGGCGGGGCGTCGCGCGCGTGATGAGCGAACGGCCCGCCGAGATCGGCAACCTGACCGACCACGGCCGTCCGATCGAGGTCGGCGAGCCCGCCAACCTGACGCTGGTGGACCCGGACACCGAATGGACCGTGCGCGGGGCCGAGTTCGCGAGTATCGCGGCGAACACCCCGTACGAAGGAATGCGGCTCCCCGGCGTGGTGACGGCGACGTTGCTGCGCGGGCGGATCACCGCACGGGAAGGGAAGATCGCATCATGAGTGACCGGCTTCTGCTGACCCTGGCGGTCTTCGCCTTCTTCCTGTTCTGCGTCTTCCTGATGTGGCGCGGCTGGCGGCGCAAGTCCCGGGCGCAGAGCGTCCAGGTGCCGCCGTTCCCGGAGATCCCCGCGGAGCCCGGTGAGGCCTTGCTCGAATCGACCGGCCTCTACGTCAGCACGACGACCGCCGGGCACTGGCAGGACCGCGTCGTCACCCGCGGCGCCGGCCTGCGCACCGGCGCGGTGTGGCGCCTGCACGAAGACGGCATCGCCATCGAACGCGGCGGCGCCCCGGACTTCTGGATCCCGCGCGCGTCCGTCACCGGCGTCCGCAAGGACAAGGGGATGGCCGGGAAGGTGATGGGCATCGACGCGCTGCTCGTCGTCACCTGGCTGGCCGGCGACGTCGAACTGGACACCGGATTCCGCGGCGACGACGTCGACGACTATCCACAGTGGATCGAAGCTTTGCAAGACACCCGTAACGACATCAAGGGAGGTGCCTGATGAGCACCGCGAATGGTTCCAGGACCCCCGCAGCGCTGGTCCTGGAGGACGGCCGGGTCTTCCGCGGCTCCGCGTACGGCGCCCGTGGCCGCAGCCTGGGTGAGGCGGTGTTCTGCACCGGGATGACCGGCTACCAGGAGACGCTGACCGACCCCTCCTACCACCGGCAGATCGTGGTCCAGACCGCGCCGCAGATCGGCAACACCGGCTGGAACGACGAGGACGACGAGTCCTCGCGCATCTGGGTCTCGGGCTACGTCGTCCGCGATCCCGCGCGCACCCCGTCCAACTGGCGCTCCAAGCGCACGCTGGACGAGGAACTGGAGCGTCAGGGCGTCGTCGGGATCTCCGAAGTGGACACCCGCACGCTGACCCGGCACCTGCGCGAGCAGGGCGCCATGCGGTCCGGTGTGTTCTCGGGTGACGCGCTGGGCACCGACGAGGAGATGCTCGCGCAGGTGCGGGCGAGCCCGCAGATGAAGGGCGCCGACCTCGCCGGTGAAGTCACCACGAAGCAGGCGTACGTCGTCGAGGCGCGGGGCGAGCGGAAGTTCCGCGTGGCCGCGCTGGATCTGGGCATCAAGTCCAACACCCCGCGCATGATGGCCGCTCGCGGTATCGAGGTGCACGTGCTGCCGTCGTCGTCCACTGTGGACGAACTGCTCGCCGTCGAGGCGGACGGGGTGTTCCTGTCCAACGGCCCCGGCGACCCGGCGACCACCGCGCACGCCACGGAGCTGACGAAAGCGGTGCTGCAGCGGGAGATCCCGCTGTTCGGCATCTGCTTCGGCAACCAGATCCTCGGCCGCGCGCTGGGTCTGGGCACCTACAAGATGCGCTACGGCCACCGCGGCATCAACATCCCGGTGATCGACGTGGCCACCAAACGTGTCGCGATCACCGCGCAGAACCACGGTTTCGCCCTCGAAGGCGAGCCCGGTCAGCGGTTCGAGACGCCGTTCGGCGCCGCGCAGATCTCGCACTACTGCCCGAACGACGACACCGTCGAAGGTGTCCGCGCGTTCGACGTCCCCGCGTTCTCGGTGCAGTACCACCCCGAGGCCGCCGCCGGCCCGCACGACGCGGCCCCCCTGTTCGATGAGTTCGTCGGCTTGATGGACAAGAGCGCGGGGCGGGGAAATGGCTGACCAGGTGAGCGGCCACGACGGCGCGCACTGGCCGAAGGCCTCGCGAACGTGGAGGCGGGCCGCCTTCGGCGCGGACCGCAACGGAATTCAAGAACTCACGGCCCGGCTACGCGTTCGTCGACCGCGCGCCATGATCAACACGGAGAAGGCCAAGTAATGCCGAAGAGGACAGACATCCAGCACGTGCTGGTGATCGGCTCCGGGCCGATCGTGATCGGCCAGGCGGCGGAGTTCGACTACTCCGGCACCCAGGCCTGCCGCGTACTCCGCGAAGAGGGACTGCGCGTCTCGCTGGTGAACTCGAACCCGGCGACCATCATGACCGACCCCGAGTTCGCCGACGCCACCTACATCGAGCCGGTCACCCCGGAATTCGTCGAGAAGGTCATCGCCGAGGAGCGTCCCGACGCGATCCTCGCGACCCTCGGCGGGCAGACGGCGCTGAACTGCGCGGTGGCCCTGCACGAGCGCGGCGTCCTGGAGAAGTACGGCGTCGAGCTGATCGGCGCCGACGTCGAGGCCATCCAGCGCGGTGAGGACCGGCAGAAGTTCAAGGACATCGTCCGCACGATCGGCGGCGAGGTGCCGCGTTCGCGGGTCTGCCACGACATGGACGAGGTCCGCGCGACCGTCGCCGAGGTCGGCCTCCCGGTGGTCATCCGGCCGTCGTTCACCATGGGCGGGCTCGGCTCGGGGATGGCGCACACCGACGAGGAGCTGGAGCGGCTCGCCTCCACCGGGCTCACCGAGTCGCCGGTCACCGAGGTGCTCATCGAGGAGAGCGTCCTCGGCTGGAAGGAGTTCGAACTCGAGCTCATGCGCGACCGGCACGACAACGTGGTGGTCGTCTGCTCGATCGAGAACATCGACGCGATGGGCGTGCACACCGGCGACTCGGTCACCGTCGCGCCCGCGATGACCCTGACCGACCGCGAGTACCAGCACATGCGCGACGTCGGCATCGCCGTGCTGCGCGAGGTCGGTGTCGACACCGGCGGCTGCAACATCCAGTTCGCGATCAACCCCGAGGACGGCCGCATGGTCGTCATCGAGATGAACCCGCGCGTGTCGCGGTCGAGCGCGCTGGCGTCGAAGGCGACCGGGTTCCCGATCGCCAAGATCGCCGCGAAGCTCGCCATCGGCTACACCCTCGACGAGATCCGCAACGACATCACCGGCGAGACCCCGGCGGCCTTCGAGCCGACGCTGGACTACGTCGTGGTGAAGGTGCCGCGGTTCGCCTTCGAGAAGTTCCCCGGCGCGGACCCGACGCTCACCACGACGATGAAGAGCGTCGGCGAGGCGATGTCCTTCGGCCGCAGCTTCCCCGAGGCGCTCGGCAAGGCGCTGCGGTCCATCGACACCAAGGCCACCGGCTTCTGGACCCGGCCCGACCCCGAAGGCGCGACGCTGGAGTCCGTGCTGGAGGCCCTGCGTACACCGCACGACGGGCGCCTCTACGAGGTCGAGCGGGCGCTGCGGTTCGGCGCCACCGTCCAGCAGGTGCACGAGGCGTCGGGGATCGACCCCTGGTTCATCGACCAGATCGCCCTCATCGGCGAGGTCGGCGCCGAGGTCCGTGACGCCCAGGTCCTCGACGAGCCGCTGCTGCGGCGCGCCAAGCGGATCGGCCTCTCCGACCGCCAGATCGCCTCGCTGCGGCCGGAACTGGCCGGGGAGGACGGCGTCCGCGCGCTGCGCCGCCGTCTCGGCGTGCGGCCGGTCTACAAGACCGTCGACACCTGCGCGGCCGAGTTCGCGGCCAAGACGCCGTACCACTACTCGGCCTACGAGACCGACCCCGCGGCGCAGTCGGAGATCACCGCGCAGACCGACAAGCCGAAGGTGCTGATCCTCGGCTCCGGGCCGAACCGCATCGGGCAGGGCATCGAGTTCGACTACTCGTGCGTGCACGCCGCGATCGCCCTGCGCGAGGCCGGTTTCGAGGCCGTCATGGTCAACTGCAACCCCGAGACCGTCTCCACCGACTACGACACCTCGGACCGGCTCTACTTCGAGCCGCTGTCGTTCGAGGACGTCCTCGAGGTGGTCAACGCCGAGCAGGAGTCGGGCACCGTCGCCGGGGTGATCGTGCAGCTGGGCGGCCAGACCCCGCTCTCGCTCGCGAAGCGCCTCGCCGACGCCGGTGTCCCCGTGATCGGCACCTCCCCGGACGCGATCCACCTCGCCGAGGACCGCGGCGCGTTCGGCGAGGTCCTCACCGACGCCGGGCTGCCCGCGCCGAAGTACGGCACGGCGACCTCGTTCGAGGGCGCGAAGCGGATCGCCGACCAGATCGGCTACCCGGTCCTCGTCCGGCCGTCCTACGTGCTCGGCGGACGCGGCATGGAGATCGTCTACGACGAGGAATCCCTCGCCGGTTACATCCACCGCGCCACCGAGGTCACCCCCGAGCACCCGGTGCTGGTGGACCGGTTCCTCGACGACGCCATCGAGATCGACGTCGACGCGCTGTTCGACGGTGACGAGCTCTTCCTCGGCGGCGTCATGGAGCACATCGAGGAGGCCGGGATCCACTCCGGCGACTCCTCCTGCGCGCTGCCGCCGATCACGCTGGGCCGGACCGACATCGAGACGGTGCGCCGCTCGACCGAGGCCATCGCGCGCGGCGTCGGCGTCCGCGGGCTCCTGAACGTGCAGTACGCGCTCAAGGACGACGTCCTCTACGTCCTGGAGGCCAACCCGCGCGCGTCGCGGACGGTGCCGTTCGTGTCGAAGGCGACGGCGGTGCCGCTGGCCAAGGCCGCCGCGCTGATCATGACCGGCTCGTCGATCAAGGATCTGCGCGAGTCCGGCGTCCTGCCCGCCGAGGGTGACGGCGGCCACATGCCCGCCGATTCGCCGGTCGCGGTCAAGGAGGCGGTCCTGCCGTTCCACCGCTTCCGCACGCCCGAGGGCCACGGCGTCGATTCGCTGCTCGGCCCGGAGATGAAGTCCACCGGCGAGGTCATGGGCGTGGACGTCTCCTTCGGCAAGGCGTTCGCCAAGTCGCAGGCCGGCGCCTACGGTTCGCTGCCGACGTCGGGCAAGGTGTTCGTCTCCGTCGCCAACCGCGACAAGCGTTCGCTGGTGTTCCCGGTGAAGCGGCTGGCGGACCTCGGATTCGAGATCCTCGCCACGTCCGGCACCGCGGAAGTGTTGCGGCGCAACGGGATCGCCTGCACCGTCGTGCGCAAGCACTACGAGGGTTCCGCTGAAGGCGAACAGAACGTCGTGGACGTCATCCTCAGCGGTGAGGTCCAGATGGTGATCAACACCCCGTACGGCAACAGCGGTCCGCGAATCGACGGCTACGAGATCCGCACCGCCGCGGTGTCGCGCGACATCCCCTGCATCACCACGGTGCAGGGCGCGGCGGCGGCCGTGCACGGGATAGAGGCCGTCATCAAGGGCGACATCGGCGTGCGGTCGCTGCAGAGCCTCCAGGCGGCGCTGAAGGCCAAGGCATGAGCGAGCGGTTCGGGGCTAGGCTGGCGCGGGCGGTCGCGGAGAAGGGACCGCTCTGCGCCGGTATCGACCCTCATCCCGGGCTGCTCCAGGCGTGGGGTCTCCCGGCGGACGCGGGCGGTTTGGCGAAGTTCGCCCTCACGGCCGCTGAGACGCTGGCGCCCGAGGTCGCGGTGATCAAGCCCCAGTCGGCCTTTTTCGAGGCCTACGGGCCTCCTGGGGTCGCCGTTCTGGCCAAGACGATGAAGGTGTGCCGGGAGGCGGGCGCGCTCGTCCTGCTGGACGTCAAACGCGGCGACATCGGTTCGACCATGGCGGCGTACACGGCGGCGTTCCTGCCCGCCGGCGCGGAACTCGAGGCGGACGCCATCACGGTGTCGCCGTACCTCGGGTTCGGTTCGCTGGCGCCCGCGATCGACGTCGCGCAGGCGCAGGGCAAGGGCCTGATCGTCCTGGCGCGCACTTCGAACCCGGAGGCGCAGGGATTGCAGAACGCCTTGCTGCCCAACGGAAAAACCGTCGCGCAGGACATCGTCGACACGGCGGCCGCGTACAACGCGGGCGTCGGGCCGCTGGGTGACATCGGTGTCGTCGTCGGCGCCACCATCGCGCCGGGGGAGCTCGATCTGAGCAAGCTGAACGGTCCGATCCTGGCGCCCGGTTTCGGGGCCCAGGGAGCCACCGTGGCCGATCTCCGGGGCCTTTTCGGCCCAGGACTCCCGGGTGTGCTCCCGGCGTCCTCCCGTGACGTGCTCAAGCACGGACCGGACCCCGAAGCGTTGCGTGCGGCCGTTCGGCGGACCCGGGATTCCCTCGGTCCCCTGGAAAAAGGCCAATAGCAGGCCCGGGAATCCGTCATGACCAGCCACCCCCGCATTGTGGGCCGAGGTAACGGGTGGGTACCGTCGCCACACCCACCCAGATTTGAGAACTACCGGAGGAAAACGTGGCACTTCCCCAGCTGACAGAGGAACAGCGCGCTGCGGCGCTGGAGAAGGCCGCCGCCGCCCGCCGCATCCGTGCTGAGCTGAAGGAGCGGCTGAAGCGGGGCGGTACCACTCTGGTCGACGTGTTGAAGCAGGCCGAGGAGAACGAAGTCCTCGGCAAGATGAAGGTCTCGGCTCTGCTCGAGGCTCTTCCGGGCGTCGGCAAGGTCCGTGCCCAGCAGACCATGGAACGACTGGAGATCGCACCCAGCCGTCGTCTTCGCGGCCTCGGCGACCGGCAGCGCAAGGCGCTGCTGGCCGAATTCAGCGGCGAGTGAGCGGCATCGGTCAGGACCACCCGGTGAACCCGGGCGCTGACCGCGGCGGTGAGCCGGTGGCGGGAGTCGAATCCCGGCACCGGCTCACGGTCGTCTCAGGGCCTTCGGGGGTCGGGAAGTCGAGCGTGGCCAAGGAGCTGCGCAAGCTGGATCCGGAGATCTATTTCAGCGTCTCGGTGACCACCAGGAAGCCGAGGCCGGGTGAGGTGGACGGCGAGCACTACCACTTCATCGACCGGGCCGAGTTCGACCGTATGGTCGCCGGCGGCGAACTGCTCGAACACGCCGAGTTCGCGGGCAACTGCTACGGCACCCCGCGCGGGCCCGTCGAGCGGGTGCTCGCCGAAGGCCGCAACGCGATACTGGAGATCGAACTCCAGGGCGCGCGGCAGGTCCGCAGGGCGATGCCGGAGGCCCGGCTGGTGATGCTGATGCCGCCGTCGTGGGAGGAACTGGTCGGCAGGCTGACCGGCCGCGGTACCGAGAACGAAGCCGCGGTGAAGGCCAGGCTGGCCGAGGCCGAACGCGAACTCGCCGCCGCCGGGGAGTTCGACGAGCGCGTCGTCAACGCCGACGTGCGAGAGGCCGCTGAGCAGTTGCTAAACTTGATAACCGGCGACAAGTAACCCGAAGATTCGGAGCACCACGAGTGACGACTCAGGCCACGCTGCACGAAGAGCTCGAAGGCATCACCAACCCGCCCATCGACGACCTCCTCGAGAAGGTCAGCTCGAAGTACGCGCTGGTGATCTACTCGGCCAAGCGCGCTCGTCAGATCAACGACTACTACGCCCAGCTGGGCGAGGGCCTGCTGGAGTACGTCGGCCCGCTGGTCGAGCCGGGCCCGCGTGAGAAGCCGCTGTCCATCGCCCTGCGCGAGATCCACGGCGGCCTGCTCGAGCACACCGAGGGTGAGTAAGACCTCGATGGCCGCGGCGGCTGTCAAGGCGACAGTAGGGCGCGGGCCTGCCGAAGGCCCCGCTATCGGGATGGCAGGGCGTTGATCAGCGTGAGCGAGGTCGTCGAAGTGACATGCCCTGGCAGCCCGATCGCGGTGCCGCGCGGAATCGCCGAGTACACCGTTGAGTAAACCCAAGATCGTCCTGGGCGTAGGTGGCGGGATCGCCGCCTACAAGGCCTGTGAGGTCCTGCGCGGACTGACCGAAACCGGTCACGACGTCCGCGTGGTCCCCACCGAAGCCGCGCTGAACTTCGTCGGCGCGGCCACCTTCGAGGCACTGTCCGGGAACCCGGTGCACACCGGCGTGTTCACCGAGGTGCCCGAGGTCCAGCATGTCCGCGTCGGCAAGGAAGCCGATCTGGTGATCGTCGTGCCCGCCACGGCGAACCTGCTCGCCAAGGCCGCGCACGGCATCGCGGACGACCTGCTGACCAACACCCTGCTCACCGCCCGGTGCCCGGTCGCCTTCTTCCCGGCGATGCACACCGAGATGTGGGAGCACCCGGCCACCCGCGACAACGTGGCGCTGCTGCGTTCACGCGGCCTGGTCGTCGCCGAACCCGCCGCCGGCAGGCTGACCGGCAAGGACACCGGCAAGGGGCGGCTCGCCGACCCCGCCGAGATCGTCGACCTCGCCCGGCTCCTGCTCGCCGTGCCGAAGGCCCTCCCGCGCGACCTCGAAGGCGTGCGCGTGGCCATCTCGGCGGGCGGCACCCGTGAGCCGCTGGACCCGGTCCGGTATCTGGGCAACCGTTCGTCGGGCAAACAGGGCTACGCGCTGGCCCGCGTCGCCGCCCAGCGCGGCGCCGAAGTCACGCTGGTCGCCGCGCACACCATCGCGCTGCCGGAGCCCGCGGGCGCGAAGGTCGTCCACGTGTCGACCGCCGAGGAACTGCGCCAGGCGATGCACGCCGAGGCCGCCACCGCCGACGTCGTGGTGATGGCCGCCGCCGTCGCCGATTTCCGGCCGTCCAACCGGGCGGACCACAAGATCAAGAAGTCCGATGACGCGCCGGACCCCGTGGTCGAGCTCGCGCGCAACGCGGACATCCTGGCCGAACTGGTGCGAAACCGGGCGAACGGCCAGGTGGTCGTCGGTTTCGCCGCCGAAACCGGGGACGACAAGGGCGGCGTACTGGATCACGCCAGGGTCAAACTGAAGCGCAAGGGCGCGGACCTGCTGGTGGTGAACGCCGTCGGTGAGGGGAAGGCCTTCGGTACAGAGGACAACTCGGGCTGGCTGCTCGGGGCCGACGGCACCGAGATCCCGATCCCCCTCGGCGCCAAGGCTGAACTGGCGTCCACATTGTGGGATGCTGTTGTGACCTTGATGAAGCGTTGAGAGCCCGCCCAGCGATAGTCAGTAGGCTTGATTGCAAGCTGAGGGGTGCCTAACTTACTGGGCATCAGACGTCTAGGTGAGGGAGTGACGGCCACCGTGAGCGCGTCCACGAGCAGACTGTTCACGTCGGAATCGGTGACCGAAGGTCATCCCGACAAAATTTGCGATGCCATCAGCGACTCGATCCTGGACGGTCTGCTGGCTAAAGACCCGCGCAGCCGGGTCGCGGTCGAAACCCTCATCACCACCGGGCAGGTGCACGTCGCCGGAGAGGTGACCACCGAGGCCTACGCGGACATCCCGACCATCGTCCGCGACGTGATCCTGAAGATCGGCTACGACTCTTCGGCCAAGGGTTTCGACGGCAACTCCTGCGGCGTCAACGTCGCGATCGGCTCCCAGTCGCCGGACATCGCGCAGGGTGTCGACACGGCGTACGAGTCCCGCGTCGAGTCCGACGAGGACGAGATCAACCGCCAGGGTGCGGGCGACCAGGGCCTGATGTTCGGCTACGCCTGCTCGGACACCCCCGAGCTGATGCCGCTGCCGATCGCGCTGGCGCACCGGCTCTCGCAGCGGCTGACCAGGGTCCGCAAGGACGGCGTGCTGCCGTACCTGCGCCCGGACGGCAAGACCCAGGTCACCATCGAGTACGCCGGCGACCAGCCGGTGCGGCTCGACACGGTGGTCGTGTCCACCCAGCACGCCGACGGCATCGACCTCGAGCAGATGCTCGGCGTCGACGTCCGCGAGCACGTGGTCGCCCCGGAGATCGCCGACCTCGGCCTCGACACCTCCAACGTGCGGCTGCTGGTCAACCCGACCGGCCGCTTCGTCATCGGCGGCCCGATGGGCGACGCCGGCCTGACCGGCCGCAAGATCATCGTCGACACCTACGGCGGCATGGCCCGTCACGGTGGCGGCGCGTTCTCCGGCAAGGACCCGTCCAAGGTGGACCGCTCGGCCGCGTACGCGATGCGCTGGGTGGCGAAGAACGTCATCGCCGCCGGGCTCGCCTCGCGCGCCGAGGTCCAGGTCGCGTACGCGATCGGCAAGGCGGCCCCGGTGGGCCTCTTCGTCGAGACCTTCGGCACCGAGACGGTCGACCCGTCGAAGATCCAGGCCGCCATCCAGGAGGTCTTCGACCTGCGTCCGGCCGCGATCATCCGCGACCTCGACCTGCTTCGCCCGATCTACGCGCCGACGGCCGCGTACGGCCACTTCGGCCGTCCCGAGCTGGAGCTCCCGTGGGAGAGCACGGCGCGGGCCGCGGACCTGAAGTCGGCCGCGGGCGCCTGATCCGTCGTTCCGTCCGTGAAGGCCTCCTTGCCTACCTTGAGGGTAGGGAAGGAGGCCTTCACTACGTCTGCCTGCTGGAAGTAGCGACATGCTCGTCAGGGCGGTGGCGGGCCCGGCCGCAGCCGACGTTGCGAAAGCCACTTTCGCAACGTTGAAGGTTGCGAAAGTGGCTTTCGCAACCCCCGGTCGAGCCCAGCACCCAACAGAACCCCGGCGCTACAAGACGACACGCGAAGACGCCACCCGTGCACCCGCAGTAGGTACACAAAGACACCCTTGGTCCTAACCCGAATCGCCACTCGCGACCACCTTGACCTGCGCGGTACGCGTGCGATGAACGGTCCGTTCCTGGCAAATTTCGCAAGCAGCGGACCGTTCATCGCACGCGGTGACCGGCACTGGCGACCGAGTCTGGTACAGATCACCGGGTGAGCAGCAGTCCCGAACCGACCCCGCTGTGGGACCTTCCGGAGCCGAAAGCCGAGCCGGCGCGGAAGGCCAAGCCGGCGCGCGCGAAAACGGCCAGCCGTCGCGGCGCGCAGAACCCCGCGCCCGAGAACCCGGTCGCCCGGATCGTCGTGGACATCCCGCTCACGCACCTCGACCGCACCTTCGACTACCGGATCCCCGAGAAGCTGCACGAAGCCGCCGTACCCGGCTGCCGGGTCCGCGTCCGGTTCGCGGGCCAGCTCGTCGACGGGTACCTCGTCGAACGCGCCGACACCACCGAGTTCACCGGGAAGCTCGCGTACATCGACCGGGTGACCTCCAGCGAGCCGGTGCTGCCTCCGGCGCTGCACACGCTCTGCAGGTCCGTCGCGGACCGGTACGGTGGCACGCTCAGCGACGTCCTGCGGCTCGCGATCCCGTCCCGGCACGCGAAGGTCGAGGCCGAACCGCCCGCCGAACCCGCGCCGGCACCGGAGCCGCCCGAAACCACCGCCTGGGAGAAGTACCAGAGCGGTCCGGCGTTCCTGGAGGCCGTCGCGGAACGGCGTCCCGCCAACGCCGTCTGGCAGGCGCTTCCGGGCGAGGACTGGCCTCGCCGCCTCGCCGAAGCCGCCGCCGTCGCGGCCGCCGCTGGCCGGGGTGTCGTCATGGTGGTTCCCGACCATCGCGACCTGACACGGCTCCACGACGCGTGTGTTTCCTTGCTGGGCGCCGATTCCGTGGTCGCGCTGATCGCCGGGCTGGGGCCCGCCGAGCGCTATCGCCGGTGGCTCGCGGTGCTGCGCGGCGCGGTGCGCGTCGTCGTCGGCACACGCGCGGCGATGTTCGCGCCGGTCGCCGATCCCGGCCTGTTCGTGGTGTGGGACGACGGCGACGACGTCCACCTCGACCAGCACGCGCCGTACCCGCACGTTCGCGACGTGCTGATGGATCGCGCGCACGCCGCGAAGGGATCCATGCTCGTCGCCGGGTTCGCGCGGACCGCCGAGGCGCAGTTCCTGGTGGAATCGGGCTGGGCGCAGCCGCTCGTGGCGGCCCGCCCCGAACTGCGGGCGGCCGCGCCGCGGGTCACGCCGGTCGGCGAGGACTTCGACGTCGCCCGGGACGAAGCGGCGAAGGCCGCGCGGCTCCCGTCGGTCGCGTTCGAGGCTGCGCGGCAGTCGCTGGCCGGCGGATTCCCCGTGCTGGTCCAGGTTCCGCGTCGCGGTTATGTCCCGGGGCTCGCTTGTGGCAACTGCCGGACGTCGGCGCATTGCCGTCGTTGCGCCGGCCCGTTGTCCTTGCCCGGCGGGCTGATCGACGGCTCGCCGAGGCCGCCCGCGTGCCGGTGGTGTGGTGTCCCCGAGACGAACTTCCATTGCGCCGCTTGCGGTTCCGTCCGGCTGCGGGCGGTCGTCGTCGGCTCCAAGCGGACCGCGGAAGAACTGGGCCGGGCGTTCTCCGGCTTCCCCGTGCGGACCTCGGGCGCGACGGAGGTTTTGGCGTCGGTGCCCGGAAAACCGGCGCTGGTGGTGTGCACGCCCGGAGCCGAGCCGGTCGCGGAAGGCGGCTACGGCGCGGCGCTGCTGCTCGACGGCTGGGCGCTGCTCGGACGGCAGGACCTGCGCGCGGGGGAGGAGACCCTGCGCCGCTGGATGGCGGCCGCGGCCCTGGTGCGGCCGGGGACCGAAGGCGGTCGCGTGTTCGTCGGCGCGGAAGCGGGCTTGTCGGTCGTGCAGGCATTGGTGCGCTGGGATCCGGGCTGGCACGCGAGCCTGGAACTGGCGGAGCGGCGCGAACTCGGGTTCCCGCCCGCGATGCGGATGGCGAGTATCGAGGGCACGCCGGACGCGGTCGCGGGACTGCTCGACGACCTCGCCCTCCCGGAGACCGGTGAGGTGCTGGGCCCGGTGCCGCTCGGCGAGGTCGACGAGGACGGCAACGCCGAACGCGAACGGGCACTGGTGCGCGTCGCACGCCCGGATGGGAAGGCGCTCGCCGCCGCCGTCCACGCCGCCGCCGCGCGCCGGGACGCGCGCAAGGCCCCGGAACCCATCCGGATCCAGCTGGACCCCCTGGAGCTCATCTGACCCCCGCATTTCGTCCTCTGGATGCGGTAGTTGCGCGTGCAAGGAGCGCACTCAGAGGACGAAATGCCTGGCGTCAGAGGGTCGTGCCGGGGGCGGCGAGGACGTCGGCGCGGGCCGAAGCGCCCGGAGCGGGCGAAGCGGGCTTCGCGGCGGAGTCACCCAAGGCGGCAGTGAGCAGGGTGACGATCTGCGACGAGATCGCCGCCCGCCGCGCCTCGAAATCGGCGTCGGTCAGCGCCGAAGGATCGGCTGGTGTGCCGAGGACGGGTGTGTGCAGATGCCCGCCCGCGATCCCGTCCAGGCCGAGGCCGGTCCGCAGCCGGTTGCTGCGGTACATGGACTCGTTCGACAGATAGTTGCCGCCGCCGCCCGAAGCGGCGATCTCGCCGGGCTTCGGCGCGTCCGTCCGGCACACCGCGGTTCCTGTGCCCGGCTTCGTGCTGTCGGGCCAGACGCAGAACGCCTGGTTGTACAGCACCTGGTACGCCCCGGCGGGCGCGGCGAGCATCTTTTCGTACGGCAGCGTGGTTTCGATGAACTGGACGTCCGGCTGCGGCCAGCCGTCGGCGGGCGGGACCGGGCCGCGGACGGGCTCGTCGAGGTTGTCCGGCGAACCACCGCGCCAGGCACCGGCCCAGCGTTCGATGTCGAAGCGGCCGGGACGGCCCTGGCTGATCGTCATGATCAGCTCCGGACGGCGGAAGCGGTCCTGGAACGCCCGGCCATAGGCCGCCTCGACGATGCCCGCGTCGAAGTAGCTCCACACCACCGGGAACGAGACGGCCTGCACCCGCGCCGGCCCGGTCGGGGTGTCGATCACCTTGCCGTCCAGATGCAGCGCGGCCGCGCCCGACGGGTTCGCGATGCGGACGCCCGCGCCGTTGAGGGTGAACGGGTCGAAGCCGCTCACCAGTACGCGTCGCAGCTTCTGGCCGGACGGGAAACGGGCGTCGTCGAGCCCGCGGGCGCCGAAGTCGAACGTCTTCAGCAGCTCCGCGCGGGCGGGCGCGGACAGCGGGAAGCGCGGCGTCCACTGCCGCAGCGCCTTGCTCATCTGCAGACGCGCCCAGTACAGCGGCCGGTCGTCGGCCTTGTCGATGCTGCCGAGATCGGGACGGCGGCCCTGCGCGCGGTCGACGGCGGTCCGCCAGAGCCCGTCACCGGCGGTCTCGGCGAGCTTCCCGGCGCGCAAAGCGGTCTTCGTCGCGCACAGGCGGGCCGTGAAATCGGAGACGAGCTTGTCGAATCCGGCGAGCCGGACGAGCTCCGGACCGACCGCCGGCCCACCCGAAGGCAGGGTCGCGGTGAGCCGCTTCTCCTCCACGGTGATCGCGGCGGAGGCGTCGAAGCAGGCACGCGCCTCTTCGGCCTGCGCGACGCCGGGGACAGCGAGGACGGGGAGTGCGATGAGCAGCGGGAGGAGCGCGCTCCACCGCCTGCCGGGTGTCTTCATGGGCCGCATTCTTCTCACCGAGGCCCGCCGGCACTACCGACGTTCGCAGGTCCGGCCGGGTCTTGTCCGAGGTGGACAGGCGGGGCAGACTCGCGCCATGGCCGCGCACAGAAGCACTCTGGGACGCATCACCGCAGTCACCGCGATCGCCGCACTGGTCGGCACCGCCGCGCCGGGTACCGCGGCCGCGGCACCACCGACACCCAAGTCGCCGACCGCCGTCGGCTATCTGGGCGCGGTGTCGAGTATCGACGCGGACGCGACCGCGATCGGCACGAAGATCCTGCGTGAGGGCGGAAACGCCGTCGACGCCGCCGTCGCGACGGCCGCCGCGCTCGGCGTCACCGACCCGTTCTCCGCCGGGTTCGGCGGTGGCGGCTTCTTCGTCTACTACGACGCGCGCACCGGCAAGGTGCACACCCTCGACGGCCGCGAGACCGCGCCGTCGACGGCGAACGAGAACCTCTTCGTCGAGAACGGCAAGGCGATCCCGTTCCCCGAAGCGGTGACCAGCGGGTTGGGCGTCGGCGTGCCCGGCACACCCGCCACCTGGGACGAAGCCCTCCGCAAATGGGGGACCAGGTCGCTGGCGAAGGCGGTCAAGCCCGCCGAAGAGCTCGCCCGCAAGGGCTTCACCGTTGACCAGACCTTCAACACCCAGATCGCGAACAACGCCGCCCGCTTCTCCGCGTTCCCCTCGACCAGGTCGCTGTACCTGCCCGGCGGCGCGCCGCCCGCGGTCGGCTCGACGTTCAAGAACCCGGACCTCGCGGGCACGTACGCGCAGCTCGCGGCGAAGGGCACCGACGTGCTCTACCGCGGCCCGATCGGCGCGGACGTCGTCGACACCGTCCGGAAGCCGCCGGTGGACCCCGCGTCGACGCTTAAGGTGCGCCCTGGCGACATGACGGCGGCCGACCTCGCGAAGTACCGCGTCGTCGAGCGGAAGCCGACCAAGACGAAGTACCGCGGCCTCGACGTCTACGGCATGCCCGCGCCGTCGTCCGGTGGGCTGACCGTCGGCGAAGCGCTGAACATCCTCGAGAACACGAAGCTCTCCAAGCTGGAGAAGGCCGACTACCTGCACTACTTCCTGGAGTCGACGCGGTACGCCTTCGCCGACCGCAACCGGTGGATCGGTGACCCGGCCTTCGTCGACGTCCCGGCGAAGGAACTGATCAGCCAGAAGTTCGCCGACAGCCGCGCGTGCCTGATCGACCCCGCGAAGGCCGGGACGAGCCCGGTCGCGCCCGCCGACCCGCGCAAGCCCACGCCGTGCGTGGCGGGGACGAACCCCGCGCCGACGCCGTACGAGGGCGAGAACACCACGCACCTCACGGTCGCCGACCGGTGGGGCAACGTCGTCGCGTACACGTTGACCATCGAGCAGGAGGGTGGCAGCGGCATCGTCGTGCCGGGCCGCGGATTCCTGCTCAACAACGAACTGACCGACTTCTCCTTCACCCCGGTGACGCCGGGCGTGCCCGACCCGAACCTGCCGGGCCCGGCCAAGCGGCCGCGTTCGTCGATGGCGCCGACCATCGTGCTCGACCACGGCAAGCCGTTCCTCGCCGTCGGCTCGCCCGGTGGCGCGTCGATCATCACCACGGTGCTGCAGATCCTCACCGGCCGGATCGACCGCGGCCTGAAGCTCGTCGACGCGATCGCCGAACCGCGCGCCTCCCAGCGGAACTCGGCGGCCGCGCAGGTCGAGCAGGCATTCCTGGACCAGACCGAGGTGCTCAAGGTGCTGAAGGCCAAGGGGCAGGGCTTCTCGACGACGCCCGCGGAGATCGGGGCGGCGACCGGCGTCGAACGGCTGCGGGACGGCCGGTGGCTCGCCGCCGCCGAACCGACCCGCCGGGGTGGCGGCTCGGCGGCCGTCGTGCTGCCCTGGCCGCCCAGGTAGCCCGGACCGCGCGTGAAGGCCCCCTTCCCTCGGCTCAGCCGAGGGAAGGGGGCCTTCACGCGCTTCAGCGGAGTGCCAGGGGAGAGCGAGCGCGCCGGGGTGGTGAGCTCCTTCTAGACTGAGCGGCGATGTTCGCCCAGTCAGAGGTACCCGTCCCCCCGGCGGAGGTGCGTTGATGCGCCTCGTCTTCGCCGGCACCCCCGAACCCGCCGTCCCGTCGCTGCGCGCGCTCCTGGCGTCCGAGCGGCACGAGGTCGTCGCCGTCGTGACCCGCCCGGACGCACAGGCAGGCCGCGGCCGCCGGGTGGTCCGATCGCCGATCGGCGCGCTGGCCGACGAGCACGGGATCGAGGTGCTGACCCCGCCGAAGGCGAGCGACCCCGCGTTCCTCGCCCGGCTCGCGGAGATCGCGCCCGACGCGTGCCCGGTGGTCGCGTACGGGGCGTTGCTGCCCCAAGCCGCGCTGGACATCCCGGCGCACGGCTGGGTCAACCTGCACTTCTCGCTGCTGCCCGCGTGGCGTGGCGCCGCGCCGGTCCAGGCCGCGATCCGCGCCGGGGACGAGATCACCGGCGCCTCGACCTTCCGCATCGTCAAGGAACTCGACGCGGGACCGGTCTTCGGCGTGGTCACCGAGCAGATCACCGCCACCGACACCGCCGGGGAACTGCTCGGCAGGCTGGCGGAGTCCGGGGCGAAGCTGCTCGTGTCCACGATGGACGGAATCGCCGACGGAACGCTGCGCGCGGTCGAGCAGACCGGCGACGGGATGACCTACGCGCCCAAGGTGACCGTCGAGGACGCGCGGGTCTCGTTCGCCGACCCGGCCGCCGCCGTCGACCGGCAGATCCGCGCGGTCACGCCGGAACCGGGCGCTTGGGCGGAGTTCCGGGGCGAGCGGCTGAAGCTCGGACCGGTGACGGTCGTCGACGAGCCGGGGCCCCCGCCCGGCGAACTGGTCGTGGAGCGCAAGCGGGTCCTGGTCGGCACGGCGTCGAAGCCGGTGCGGCTGGGCGAGGTGCAGGCGCAGGGGAAGAAGCGGATGGCGGCCACCGACTGGGCGCGCGGTACGAGGATCGAACAAGGAGAGCGCCTGCAGTGAACGAGCGTAGGGAACGCCGGCCGTCGAGGCCGGATCGCGGCCGTCCCGGCCAGCGTAAAGAGGGGCCGAGCCGCCCGCCGCAGATCGACCCGGCTCGTCAGGTCGCCTTCGACGTCCTGCGCGCGGTCCGGGAGGACGACGCGTACGCGAACCTGGTGCTGCCGCAGCTGCTGCGCACCCGCCGGATCTCCGGCCGCGACGCGGCGCTGGCCACCGAGCTGACCTACGGCACCTGCCGCGCGGTCGGCATGCTGGACGCCGTCATCGAGGCCTGCCTCGACCGGCCGCTGGCCAAGGTGGACGCCATCGTGCTGGACGGGCTGCGGCTCGGCGCCTACCAGCTCCTGCGCACCCGCATCCCCCAGCACGCTGCCGTCGGGTCCACTGTGGACCTCGTTCGCGCCGAAGTCGGTTCGTGGATCGCGGGTTTCGTGAACGCCGTACTGCGCTCGGTGTCCGAAAAGGACGAAGAGACCTGGCTGAACGAGCTGGCCCCCGACGAGGCCGTCGACCCGATCGGGGCCTACGCCCTGCGGACGGCGCATCCGCGCTGGGTCGCCCGATCGTTCGCGGAAGCCTTGGGGGACAAGGGAGCGGAGCTGAAGGCCGCCCTGGAGGCCGACGACGACCGCCCCGACGTGCACCTGGTCGCCCGGCCCGGCGAGATCAGCGCGGAGGAGCTGGCCGCCATCACCGGTGGCGACGTCGCGCCGTACTCGCCCTACGGCGTCCGGATGCCCGCGGGCTCCGGCGACCCCGGCGACATCGAGCCGATCAAGGAGAAGCTGGCCGCGGTGCAGGACGAGGGCAGCCAGCTGTGCGCCGTCGCCGTCACCAGGGTGCCGCTCTCCGGCTCCGGCCCCGACGTGCGGTGGCTGGACCTGTGCGCCGGCCCGGGTGGCAAGGCGGCGCTGCTCGGCGCGCTGGCGGTGGCCGCCGGCGCGACCGTCGACGCCGTCGAGAAGGCGCCGCACCGGGCGAAGCTGATCGAGAATGCCGTCCAGGACCTGCCGGTGACCGTGCACGTCGCCGACGGCCGCGAGACCGGCCTCGAACCGGGTTACGACCGCGTCCTGGTCGACGCGCCGTGCAGCGGTCTCGGCTCGCTCCGCCGCCGCCCCGAGGCACGCTGGCGCCGTCAGCCCAGCGACATCTCGGATCTGACGAAACTGCAGGGCCAGCTGATCACCGCGGCGCTGGACCTGGTCCGGCCCGGCGGCATCGTCACCTACGTCGTCTGCTCGCCGCATCTGGCCGAGACCGAAGGCGTCGTGGGGGAGACCGCGCGCCGCGCCGGCGCCCAGATCGTCGACGCGCGGGAGTTCTTCCCGGGGGTCCCGCAGCTCGGCGACGGCCCATACGTCCAGTTGTGGCCGCACCGTCACGGCACGGACGCGATGTTCTGCGCCATCCTGCGGAAGCCGGACACCGCCGGGTGAGCAGGGTCCTCGGCCTGGTCGCGAGCTCGTGCGGCGGACTGGACACCCGGTTCGCCGCACAGCTCGCGAAACCCGCCGCGGACCGTGGCTGGGAGCTCGCGATCACGCTGACCCCCACCGCCGCCCGCTGGCTCCAGGAGACCGGCGGGCTCGCCGACCTGGAGAAATGCACCCGGCTGCCGGTCCGCGAGACCTCCCGGCTGCCGGGTGAGCCACGCCCGCATCCGGACCCCGAGGTGTTCCTGTTCGCGCCCGCGTCCGCCAACTCCGTGGCGAAGCTGGCGCTGGGTATCGCCGACAACCAGGCGCTGACCGTGCTCGGCGACGTCCTCGGCACGCCGGGCATCACGATCGTGCTGGGCTACCAGATCCAGGACACGCGGATCCACCATCCGGCGTGGCGGCGCCATCTCGACACGCTCGCCTCCGCCGGGGTCACCACCGCGCGGCTCAGCCCGGAGGCCTCGTGGACCTCCGTGCTGGACCTGCTGCCGCCGGTCTAGCGGGCGCAGAACCCGGTGTCGAGCGCCTTGGTGAGGTCTTTCGACGCCTTGTCCGGCAACGGGTTCTGGTTCACCACGACGTTCACCCGCCTGCCGTGCGGGACGGCGCCCGACAGGTTCGCGTAGCCGACGATGTTCCCTCCGTGCCCCCAGAACCGGCCACCGCACGACAGTGGGACGGAGGCGATGCCGAGGCCGTACTCCGAGCCGGGAACACCGCCGGGCCGAGGAACGGTCCGCTGCATCTCCGCCAGCTGTGCGCGCGGCAGGAGCCTGCCGTCGACGAGCGCGCCGTAGAAACGGGTCAGGTCTTCACCGGTCGAAACGAGCCCGCCGGAGGCGCCGGCGGCAGACGGATCGAATTCGGTGTAATCGGTGAGGCCGCCGGGCCCGGGCGCGTAACCCCTGGCGTGCGGGCGCGGCAGCTCTTCGTTCCCGCGCTGCGGCAGGGAGGTTCCGCGCAGACCCAGCGGCTCGCTGATCCTGCTCCGGATCTCGTCGGCGACGGAGCGGCCGGTGAGTTTCTCGATGAGCATCCCGGCGATGATGTAGTTGGTGTTGGAGTACGCCCAGCTCGTCCCGGGGGCGAACGCCGGCGGATGTGCCAGGCCGATCGCCACCAGTTCTCCGGGTTCCGCGCCGCGATGGCGCCACTCTTCGAGGTCGAGGTCACGGACGTAGTCGTAGAGCCCGCTGGTGTGCTGGAGCAGCTGGCGCACGGTGATCTTCGTGCCGTCGTTGCCGTTCCCGCCGACGAGCCCCGGCAGGTACCGCTCGATCGGCGTGTCCAGCCGCACCTTCCCCTCGGCGACCAGCTGCAGGATCACGACGGCGACGAAGGTCTTGGTGACGCTGGCCGCCCGGAACTTCGAACCGTGCGGGAACGGTGTCCCGGTCTCGACGTCGCCGACGCCTTCGCGCTCCGACCACGTCCGCCCGGACGGGTTCGTCACCGTCGCCTGCGCGCCGGGTACTCCGTCCTGCACCAGTGTTTTCAGCGCTTCGCCGACGTCGTGACGGGCTCCGCCGCCCACGGCGAGCGCCGGGGCGGCCGTCGTCGCGGCGAGCAGCGCGACCAGGGAACAGGTGGCGATGATCTTCTTGCCTGGCAAGGACTTTCGCATGGGTTCCAAGCTAGGGAGGCTCGGGCGCGGTAGCCATGGGGTAAACCCCCGCGTCGTACTGGGGTTTGCCCCAGTTGGCCCCATCGGACCGCCCACCGTCGTCCGGCGCGGGTCGCGAAAGCCACTTTCGGGACATCTGACGTCGCGAAAGTGGCTTTCGCGACATGGCCGGGCGTGGGGCCGCGCACCGAGAGAGGTTCAGCGCAGGCTGTGCCCGGGTGCGACCACGCCGGTTTCGTAGGCGAACACCACCGCTTGGCTGCGGTTGGCCGCCCCCAGCTTCCCGAAGATGTTGCCCACATGGGTCTTGACGGTTTCCAGGCTGATCACCAGCTCGGCCGCTATGTCCACATTGGACATCCCAGTCGCGATGAGCCGCAGTACCTCGGTCTCCCGTTTCGTCAGCGAGGAAGGCCGCGGAGCGAGGCCGGACGGCGCCGGGCGCGCGGTGACCATCCGCCGGATGGCGTCGGGGAACAGCAGGGTCTCCCCGGCGGCGATGGTCCGGATGGCGTGCGCGAACTCCTCCTTGCGCGCCCGCTTCAGCAGGAATCCGCTCGCCCCGGCCAGCAGCGCGTCGTAGACGTAGTCGTCGTTGTCGAACGTCGTGATCACGAGGACCTTCGGCGGTTCGGGGATTCCGGCCAGTACCCGCCGGGTCGCCTCGATCCCGTCCACCCCGGGCATGCGCACGTCCATCAGGACCACGTCGGGACGCGTCCGCCGCACCAGATCGACCACTTCGCCGCCGTCACCGGCCTCCCCGACCACGGTCAGATCGGGCTGGTTGTCCAGCAGTGAACGCAATCCCGCCCGAAGCAAGGGTTCGTCGTCGACGATCAGGACACGCAGGGTCATGAGCGCGACCGTAGCGGGATCGTGGTCACCAGCCGCCACAGCGGTTCCCCGTCGACGGCGGGACCCGCGACGAGCTCGCCGCGCAGCGCTTCGACGCGTTCGGTGAGCCCCGGCAGCCCGTTGCCGCCGCGGCCCGAAGCGGTCGCGTGCGCCACGAGCGGGTTCACGATCTCGATCCGCAACGCGTCGGCGAGCACCGCGACCCGCACGGTCACCGGGCCGGGATGGGCGTGCCGCAGCGCGTTCGTCAGTCCTTCTTGGACGATCCGGTACGCCTCCCTGGACAGGGTCGCGGGAAGTTCCGCCGCGGGCCCGGTCAGCTCGTAGTCGATCACCGCGCCGCCCGCGCGGGCCCGTTCGGCCAGCGTGCCCGCCTCGATCAGCCTTCGTTCGGGTTCCCGGGACGACCGGTCTTCCCGCAGCAGGCCGAGGACGTGGTCGAGGTCTTCGAGCGCCGCCCTCGACGACTCCTCGATGGTGCCCAGCGCCCGGCGCACCAGTTGCGGTTCGGAATCGACCAGTTCGGCGGCCGCGGCGGCCTGGATGGTCGACGTCGTCAAGGTGTGGCCGATGGAGTCGTGCAGTTCGCGGGCCAGCCGGTTGCGCTGCTCGAAGTGGTTCGCCCGCACCTCGGCCGCCGCGAGGCGTTCGGTGGCCGACGGTCCCAGCAGGGCGACCGCGCAGTACTGGTACAGCCTGGTGAACCCGGCGAGGACGTAGGCGATGACGACCAGGGTGAGCAGCGCGATCGGCAGCGTCCACAGCCCGCCGGTGCCAGGTTCGATCGTCACCCGTTCCCCGAAGACCTCGATGGGGCTGCCGCCGCCTCCCGCCCACACCACGGCGAACACGAAGCCGAGCATCAGGAAACAGCCGAGGCCGAACAGGATCCAGCCGAGGGTGGTGTGCACGAGCAGCCACGCCGCCGAGCGCCAGCGCTCCGCCCAGGCGATCTTCGTGTTCGGCAGGGGCTGCGCGATGCGGGTGCCCAGCATCTGGTCGGAGAACCAGATGCCGGCCCGCCGCATCGGTCCCGGCAGTCCGGCCAGCATGACCAGCACGCCCATCGCGAGCATCCCGTAGACGAGTTTCAGCCGCACGTCGCCGGGGATCAGCACGGCGGGGATGAGCGCGATCGGGAACGGGACGGCCGTCATCACCATGCCGAGGAGCCCGAACGGGACGCTGCGGTAGCTGCCGATCCGCACGAGGGGCTTGAAGGGGTTGACCATGCTGGGAACGCTATTCGGCGACGCGTGCGCGCACCTCCCACTGCGGTGCCATTTCGCGTCATACTCCAGACCGGGTCGCCGGTCACAGCCGGTTAGCGGGCGTTAGCGGCGCCCTCCTACACTCGGGCGCGTGGCTCACCGACCTTTGATCGCACCCAGCATCCTCTCCGCGGACTTCGCCCGGCTCGGCGACGAGATCCGCGCCGTCGCGGGCGAGGGGGACACTCGCGCGGACTGGGTCCACGTCGACGTCATGGACGCGCATTTCGTGCCGAACCTGACCCTCGGGCTCCCCGTGGTGAAGTCCCTGCTCAAGGCCACCGACGTGCCGATCGACTGCCACCTGATGATCGAGAACCCCGACAAGTGGGCCATCGGGTACGCCGAGGCGGGCGCCTACAACGTCACCGTGCACGTCGAGGCCGCGCACGACCCGATCGCGCTGGCGAAGAACCTGCGCGCCGCCGGGGCGAAGGCCGGCCTGTCGATCAAGCCGAACACGCCGATCGAGGACCACCTCGAGACCCTCAAGCACTACGACACGCTGCTGGTGATGTCGGTCGAGCCCGGTTTCGGCGGGCAGTCGTTCATCGAGGGCGTCCTCGACAAGGTCCGCACCGCGCGGCGCCTGGTCGACACCGGCCACCTCAAGCTCGTCGTGGAGATCGACGGCGGGATCAACGCCGACACCATCGAGCAGGCCGCCGAGGCCGGCGTGGACTGCTTCGTCGCCGGTTCCGCCGTCTACGGCGCCGAAGACCCTGGTAAGGCCGTCGCGGCCCTGCGCGAGCAGGCGGCCCGCGTCCGCGGCTGATCCCGCCTCGTGATCCGCCGTCGGGTCAGGAGAAGGAATCGGTCCCGGTGGGTGTTGGATGAGGGAAGCACCGTTTCCAGCGACGGTGCGACCCAGGAGGAGGGCAGCAGGAGTGTTCACCGGCATTGTCGAGGAACTCGGCGAGGTCACCGCGGTCGAGCAGATCCCGAACGCCGCGAGACTGACCGTGCGGGGGCCGCTGGTGACCAGCGACGCCGGGCACGGCGACTCCATCGCGGTGAGTGGCGTGTGCCTCACCGTGGTCGCGGTGGCGGGCGGTGAGTTTACCGTCGATGTCGTGCACGAGACCCTGCAGCGCTCCAGCCTCGCGAAGGTGCACGTCGGCGACGTCGTGAACCTCGAACGCGCGACGCCGGCGGGCGGCAGGCTCGGCGGGCACATCATGCAGGGCCATGTCGACGGCACCGGCGTCTTCCTCAAACGCGACGAGGTGGGACTCACCACGTTCGCGCTGCCGAAGAAGCTGTCCCGGTACGTCGTCGAGAAGGGGTCGATCGCGGTCGACGGCGTCTCCCTCACGGTCGCTTCGGTGACCGACGAGGAGTTCTCCGTGGCCCTGATCCCGACCACCCTCGAACTGACCACCCTCGGCCGGAACACCCCGGGTGACCTGGTGAACCTCGAGGTCGACGTGGTCGCCAAATACGTCGAGAAGCTGGCCATGCCGCACCTGCGCGCGCAGGGGGACAATGGCGGTACGGAGGAGCGGGCGTGAGCGAGACGAGTGCGATTCCGGGGTCGGCCGGGCTGACCCCCTGTGGAGGCGGGGTGGCCGTGAACGCCGATGCCATCGAGGCGGCCATCGCCGACATCAAGGCGGGCCGTCCGGTCGTCGTGGTGGACGACGAGGACCGCGAGAACGAGGGCGACCTGATCTTCGCGGCGGAGAAGGCCACGCCGGAGCTGATGGCCTTCATGGTGCGCTACACCTCGGGGTACGTCTGCGTGGCGCTGACCGAGCCCGAGGCGGACCGGCTCGATCTGCCGCCGATGTACCACACGAACCAGGACCAGCGCGGCACCGCGTACAGCGTCACGGTCGACGCCGCCGAGGGCATCACCACCGGTATCTCCGCGGCCGACCGGTCGCACACCGTCCGGCTGCTCGCCGACCCGGCGTCGAAGGCGTCGGACTTCCGGCGGCCCGGCCACGTGGTCCCGCTGCGCGCCAAGCAGGGCGGCGTCCTGCGGCGCCCGGGGCACACCGAGGCCGCCGTCGACCTGGCCCGGCTCGCCGGGCTCTCGCCGTCCGGCGTGCTCTGCGAGATCGTTTCGCAGAAGGACGAGGGCGACATGGCCCGCCGCGACGAACTCGAGGTCTTCGCCGCGGATCACGACCTCAAGATGATCACCATCGCCGACCTGATCGCGTACCGGCGGCGCACCGAGAAGCAGGTCGAGCGGGTCGCCGAGGCGCGTATCCCGCTGGCCGCGGGCACCTTCCGGGCGGTCGGCTACGACAGCCTGCTCGACGGGATCGAGCACATCGCGTTCGTCTACGACGAGATCGGCGACGGTGAGGACATCCTGGTCCGCGTGCACTCCGAGTGCCTGACCGGCGACGTCTTCGGCTCGCTGCGCTGCGACTGCGGCCCGCAGCTGGAGGCCGCGCTGGAAGCGGTCGCCAAGGAAGGGCGCGGCATCGTGCTCTACATCCGCGGCCACGAGGGTCGCGGCATCGGGCTGCTGCACAAACTGCAGGCCTACCAGCTGCAGGACGCGGGCGCGGACACCGTCGACGCGAACCTGCAGCTCGGCGTCCCCGCCGACGCGCGGGACTACGGCACCGGCGCGCAGATCCTGTGCGACCTCGGCGTCCGCTCGATGCGGCTGCTGACGAACAACCCGGCCAAGCGCGTCGGGCTGGAGGGCTACGGCCTGCGGGTCAGCGGGCGGGTGTCGCTGCCGATCTCGCCGAACCCGGAGAACCTGCGCTACCTCAAGACCAAACGGGACCGGATGGGGCACGACCTGTCCCAGCTGGAGCATTTCGACCAGGTCGGCGCCGAGGTCGACCAGGGCAACGGAGGTGGCACGCGGTGAGCGGCGAGGGCCGTCCGGACGTCGAACTCGACCTGTCCGACTGTAAGAACATCCGGCTCGGGATCGTGGCCACGCGCTGGCACACGAAGATCACGAGCGCGCTGCTGGAACGCGCCCTCGAGGCGGCCAAGGCGGCCGACCTGGAGGAGGAGCCGACGGTCGTGCGCGTCGCGGGCGCCGTCGAACTGCCCGTCGCGGCGCAGGCGCTGGCCCGCACGCACGACGCGGTCGTCGCGCTGGGCGTGGTCATCCGGGGCGGGACGCCGCATTTCGAGTACGTCTGCGACGCGGTGACCGCGGGGCTGACCAGGGTCGCGCTCGACGAGAGCACCCCGGTCGGCAACGGCGTGCTCACCTGCGACACCGAGCAGCAGGCCCTCGACCGGTCGGGGCTGCCCGGCTCCGTCGAGGACAAAGGCTACGAAGCGACAGTCGCCGCGCTGGACGCCGCGCACGCGCTGCGGAACCTGCGCCAGCCATGGACCGAGCGGGGTTTCGTGTGAGCGTCGAGGCGGATGTGATGACGGAGTCCGAGGTCGTGGTGGTGCGGCCCCGCCGTGCCCTGGTGATGTGCTCGGTGCTGGCGGTGATCATGCTGGCGACGTTCGTGGTCGTCGCGGTCCTGCTGCGCGGCTCGGACACCGGGGTGATCTTCCAGCCGTCCGACCAGGCGGCGATGATCGGCATCGGGGTCCTGCTCGCCGCGGGCACGATGCTGTTCGCGACCGCGCGCGTGAAGGCCGACGCCGACGGCATCGAGGTCCGGAACGTGCTGATGACCAAGAAGTTCGCGTGGAGCGAGGTGCTCTCGGTGAGCTTCCCGGACGGGGCTTCGTGGGCGCGGCTGGAGCTGCCGGACGACGAGTACTACTCGGTCATGGCCGTGCAGGCGGTGGACCGGGAACGCGCGGTGGCCGCGGTTCGGGCGCTGCGGAAGTTGCACAAGGCGGCCTGGGAAGGCTGACGCGGCTCTCTCCCTGGCGTGCGATGAAGGGGCCTTTCATCGCGTTCGGGGCCCTCACATACCGCGGGCGGCCAGGGACGCCGGAACGTGGTGGGTCGGGGTGGTCGTGAGTGGCGATTCGGGTTAGAACCCGAATCGCCACTCACGACCACCCCGACCCAGGACCAGCCGGCACGCCCCCGCCGGCCGCTCACAGCGAAAGATCCACCACGATCGGCGCGTGGTCCGACGGTCCCTTGCCCTTCCGCGCCTCACGGTCCACATAGGAATCCGTCACCGCGCCGGCCACCGTCGCGTCGGCGTACACGAGGTCGATCCGCATTCCCTTGTTGTTCGGGAAGTTCCCCGCCCGGTAGTCCCAGTACGTGAACGGGTGGTCGTACTTCAGCGGCCGCGGGAACACGTCCGACAGCCCGAGATCGCGCAGCGCGGCGAGCGCCTTCCGCTCCGGCTCCGTCACGTGCGTCGATTCGGCGAACACGCCGATGTCCCATACGTCCGCGTCGGTCGGCGCGATGTTGAAGTCGCCCAGCACCGCGAACGGCAGCCCGCGCGTCTGCTCCTCCCGCACGGTCGCCTCCAGCGCCGAAAGCCACGCGAGTTTGTAGGCGTAATGCGGGTTCTCCAGGTCGCGCCCGTTCGGCACGTACACCGACCACAGCCGCAGCCCGCCGCAGGTGGCGCCGATGGCCCGCGCGTCGGCCTTGTCCTCGAAGGTGGGCTCGCCGGTCAGCCCGCGTGTCACGTCTTCCAGCCCGACGCGGGACAAGATCGCGACGCCGTTCCAGCGCCCGATGCCGTACGCGGCCGTCTCGTAGCCGAGTTCCTTCACCGCGTCGAAGGGGAAGGCGTCGGTGCCGCTCTTGAGTTCCTGCAGGCACAGCACGTCCGGCTGCACCGAGCCGAGCCACTCCAGCACCCTCGGCAGCCGGGGCCCGATCGAGTTCACGTTCCAGGTCGCGATCCGCATGTCCGCGAGCGTCCCACACCCCACCGACACCCGGACGCGAAAGGGCCCTCCGGGACGGGTCGCGTCCCGGAGGGCCCTTTCACCGGGGTGGAGGTCAGACCCCGGTGGTCGAGCGGATCCAGGAGCGGGCCGAAGCGACGCTGCCGTAGTTGTTGGTGCCGCGGATGTTCGAGCCGCTCTGGTTCTGCACGGTCGAAGCGACACCGACCTGGACGCCGTTGTAGACCTGGGGGCCGCCCGAGTCGCCCTTCCACGCCGAGCCGTTGATGCCGACGCTCTGGATGGCCGGGCCGCCGTAGGCGTCGCGCGAGCTGCCGGTGACGCGGACGTCGGCCACCTTCAGCGCCGAGGCGGGCGGGCCGGTCGGGGTCTCGCGGCCCCAGCCGTAGAGCTGGTTGGTGCTGCCGACCGGCGGGTTCGAGCTGGTCAGGCTGATCGGCGTGACACCGGCGTCGGAGGCCAGGTGCAGCAGGGAGATGTCGGCACCGTTCGGCGAGGACACCTTGCGGTCGACGGCGATCTCACGCCCGCCCTGGAGCTGGTTGCTGCCGACGCGGACCCGCATGCCGCTGCCGTCGGAGTCGAGGCAGTGCTTGGCGGTCAGGACCCAGCGCTGGGCGATGACGCTGCCGGAGCAGTTGAACCCGTCCCACTGACGGCCCGGGGTGTTGACGTAGACCTGGGCGCCCCAGCTCACGGTGGGGGCGGTGCCGCCGCCCACGATGTTGGGCTGGACACCGGTGGGGGTGCCCGCGGAGGCGGTCGCGCCGGCGGTCATGGTGAGGGCTGCGGCGGCGAGGGTGGCGGCGCCCAGCGTACGAAGACGGCTCACGGTGCAGGAGTCCTTTCGAGCGTCATCTGACGAAGAACCGAGTGAAGTGGAACTGGGACGGAAAGTAATCACCCGGTTCACCCGCTAGGAACCAACGAACGTCGGATCCGGCCGAAGACCCGACTTAGGTCGGTATACGTAATGAAATACGGACCGCATCGTGGTAGGCGCCACTCGAATGAGGGCTAGAGCATGGGGGCTCGCAAGACTGTCGGTGGTGCCCCATAGGCTTGGCGGCGTGGCTGACCCGACCACCTACCGTCCCTCGCCGGGGAGCATCCCGGACGCCCCTGGCGTGTACAAATTCCGTGACGCCACGAAGAGGGTCATCTACGTCGGCAAGGCGAAAAGCCTCCGAAGCAGGCTGAACTCCTACTTCGCGGACCTCACCGGCTTGCACCCGCGCACACGCCAGATGGTGACGACGGCGGCGAGCGTCGAGTGGACCGTGGTGAGCACCGAGGTCGAGGCGCTCCAGCTGGAGTACAACTGGATCAAGGAGTTCGACCCGCGGTTCAACGTCCGGTACCGCGACGACAAGAGCTATCCGGTCCTCGCCGTCACGATGAACGAGGAGTTCCCGCGCCTGCACGTCTATCGCGGCGCGCGCAAGAAGGGCGTGCGGTACTTCGGTCCGTACGCGCACGCCTGGGCCATCCGCGAAACGCTCGACCTGCTGCTCCGCGTCTTCCCGGCGCGCACCTGCTCGGCGGGCGTCTTCAAACGGCACGGCCAGATCGGCAGGCCCTGCCTGCTCGGTTACATCGGCAAGTGCTCCGCTCCGTGCGTCGGCAAGGTTTCGGCCGACGAACACCGCGCCATCGTCGAGGACTTCTGTGACTTCCTCGCCGGCCGCACCGACGCGCTGATCCGCCGCCTGGAACAGGAAATGGCGGCCGCGTCCGAAGAGCTGGAGTTCGAGCGCGCGGCCCGGCTGCGCGACGACCTCGGCGCGTTGCGGCGCGCGATGGAGAAGCAGGCGGTCGTCCTCGGTGACGGCACCGACGCGGACGTCGTCGCCTTCGCCCACGACGAACTCGAAGCCGCCGTCCAGGTCTTCCACGTGCGCGGCGGCCGGGTCCGGGGCCAGCGCGGCTGGGTGATCGACAAGGCCGAGGAGATGGACGTCAAGGATCTCGTCGACCATTTCCTCACGCAGTTCTACGGTGAGGAGGCCGAACGCGCGGACGACCCCGAGCTCGGGTCGCCGGTGCCGCGCGAGGTCCTCGTCCCCGAGCTGCCCGCCGACGCCGAGGCGCTCGGTGAATGGCTTTCCGGGCTGCGTGGGTCGAGGGTGAGCCTGCGGGTGCCGCAGCGCGGGGACAAGCGCGCGCTGGCGGAGACGGTGACGCGCAACGCCGGCGAGGCGTTCACCCAGCACAAGCTGCGCCGCGCCGGCGATCTCACGGCGCGTTCGGCCGCGCTGGCGGAACTGCAGGATTACCTGGCGCTGGAAACCGCGCCGCTGCGCATCGAATGCGTCGACATCAGCCATATCCAGGGCAGTGACGTGGTGGCCTCGCTCGTGGTGTTCGAGGACGGGATCCCGCGCAAGTCCGAGTACCGGCGTTTCGCCTTGCGCGAGGCCGCGGAAGAGGGCGACGTCGCTTCGATCGCCGAGGTCGTCCGGCGCCGTTTTTACCGCTATCTCAAAGAGAACGCCGAAGGTGCCGAGGTCGATCCGGAGCGCCCGGGCATCGACCCGGAGACCGGCAAACCGCGCAAGTTCGCGTACGCGCCGAACCTGCTGGTCGTCGACGGCGCGGGCCCGCAGGCCACGGCCGCGGCGGACGTCCTTTCCGAGTTGGGCGTCACCGACGTCGCCGTGGTCGGCCTGGCGAAGCGGCTGGAGGAGGTGTGGCTGCCGGGCGATCCCGATCCGGTGATCCTGCCGCGCACCTCCGACGCGCTGTATCTGCTGCAGCGGCTGCGCGACGAGGCGCACCGCTTCGCCATCCGGTACCACCGGGAGAAGCGGTCCAAGCGGATGCAGGTGTCCGCATTGGACGGTGTGCCCGGACTGGGGCAGGCTCGCCGTACCGCGCTGATCAAGCATTTCGGCTCGGTGAAGAAACTCCGCGAAGCGCGGATAGAGGAGATCGAGGCGGTGCCCGGCTTCGGCAGGCGCACCGCCGAAGCGGTCGTCGCGGCACTCGCAGGGGAGACAGCCGCGGCGGCGGGGGAGTCCAGTACGTGACCGGTGAAGGGACCATCGTGAGTGCGCAAGAAGAAGGCCGCGGTTCGGGGATGGAGGTCGCGGTCGTTTCCGGTCTGTCCGGCGCCGGCCGCAGCACCGCCGCGAAATGCCTGGAGGATCTGGGCTGGTTCGTGGTGGACAACCTGCCCCCCGAGCTGATCGCCACCATGGTCGAGCTCGGCGCGCAGGCGCGGGGCGCGATCACGAAGGTCGCCGTGGTGATGGACGTGCGCTCGCGCGCGTTCACCGACGACCTGGCTTCGGTCATCAAGGACCTCGACGCCCGCGGGTACAAGCCGCGTGTCCTGTTCCTGGAGGCCACGGACGCGGTGCTGGTGCGCCGGTTCGAGGCCGTCCGCCGCGGGCACCCGATGCAGGGCGACGGCAGGCTCGCCGACGGCATCACCGCCGAGCGCACGCTCCTGGAGCCGCTGCGGGAAGAGGCCGACCTCGTGCTCGACACGTCGTCGCTTTCGGTGCACGACCTGCGCGCCAAGATCGAGGACGCCTTCGGTTCCGAGTCGAGCACGCAGACCCGCGTCACCGTGCTCTCGTTCGGCTACAAGTACGGCCTCCCGATGGACGCCGACCTGGTGATGGACGTCCGCTTCCTGCCGAACCCGTTCTGGATCCCGGAGCTGCGCGACCACACCGGTCTCGAAGGCGAGGTCCGCAACTACGTGCTCAGCCAGGAGGGCGCGGACGAGTTCCTCGACCGCTACCACCAGCTGCTGCGCCTGATCGGCGCGGGCTACAAGCGCGAGGGCAAGCGGTACCTGACGCTGGCCGTCGGCTGCACGGGCGGGAAGCACCGCAGTGTCGCCATTTCCGAGGAGCTCGCCCAGCGTCTGTCCAATGAGGACGGTATGGCCGTGAAGGTGGTGCACCGCGACCTTGGCCGCGAGTGAACCGCGCGCGGTCGCACTGGGGGGCGGGCACGGCCTGCACGCCACCCTCACCGCGTTGCGCCGGGTGACCTCGCAGGTCACCGCCGTGGTCACCGTCGCGGACGACGGGGGCTCGTCCGGCAGGCTGCGCCGGGAACTCGGGCTGCTGCCGCCGGGCGACCTGCGGCAGGCCTTCGCCGCGTTCGCCGCCGAAGACGGCGGGACCCTGTGGGCGGAGGTGTTCCAGCACCGCTTCGGCGGTGACGGCGCGCTCGCCGGGCACGCGGTCGGGAACCTGTTGCTGGCCGGGTTGTTCGAGGTGCTCGGGGATCCGGTCGCCGCGCTCGACGAGGCGAGCAGGCTCATGGGCATCTCCGGCCGGGTCCTGCCGATGTCACCCGAACCGCTGGAGATCCAGGGCGAGGTTTCGGGGCTGGACGCCGAGAATCCCGGGGCGCTCCGGCGGATCCGCGGTCAGGTGGCGGTGGCGACGACGCCGGGGCAGGTGCACCGGATCAGCCTCCACCCGGCCGGCCAGGCCGATCGGCCGCCGCGCGGCTGCGCCGAGGCGATCGAGGCGGTGCTCGGCGCGGACGTGGTGTTCCTCGGCCCGGGGTCGTGGTTCACCAGTGTGCTGCCCCATCTGCTGGTACCGGATCTGCACGACGCGTTGCTCCGAACGGACGCCACGAAGGTCGTGATCCTCAACCTGATCCCCCAACCGGGGGAGACCGCGGGGTTCTCGCCGGAGAAGCATTTGGACGTACTCTTCGAACACGCCCCGGAATTGCGGGTGGACGCGGTCATCGCGGACCGGGACTCGGTGCCCTCACCAGCCCGGTTGCGGGACGCGGCCGGGAGACTGGGCGCGCGGGCGTTGCTGGGGGCGGTGGCTGACCCGGTCGTGACGGGGCGGCATGATCCTGATGCGCTCGCGGGCTGTATGCGAGACGCTCTGGAGTCTCACCGGGGGAGGAGCTGAAGGTATGGAGGGGCAGCGATGGCGATGACCGCCGCCGTGAAGGACGAGCTGAGCCGGCTGGAGATCACCAAGATCGGCCCGCGCCGCGCGGAGGTCGCGTCGATGCTGCGATTCGCGGGCGGGCTGCACATCGTGGCCGGCCGTGTCGTGGTGGAGGCCGAACTCGACACCGGTTCGGTGGCGAGGCGGCTGCGCAAGGAGATCCACGAACTGTACGGGCACCAGTCCGACGTCCACGTCATCTCCTCCAGCGGATTGCGCAAGGGCACGCGGTACGTCGTGCGGGTGGTCAAGGACGGCGAGGGACTCGCCCGGCAGACCGGTCTGATCGACCAGCGCGGCCGTCCGGTGCGCGGCCTGCCCGCCGCCGTCGTGTCCGGCGGGGTCGCCGACGCGGAAGCCGCCTGGCGCGGCGCGTTCCTGGCGCACGGTTCGCTCACCGAACCCGGGCGCTCGTCGTCGCTCGAAGTCACCTGCCCCGGCCCCGAGGCCGCGCTGGCGCTCGTCGGCGCCGCCCGGCGGATGGGCATCCAGGCCAAGTCACGTGAGGTCCGCGGCGCGGACCGGGTCGTCGTGCGTGACGGCGACGCCATCGGCGCGCTGCTCACCCGGCTCGGCGCGCACACGAGCGTGCTCGCCTGGGAAGAGCGGCGCATGCGTCGCGAGGTGCGCGCGACCGCGAACCGGCTCGCGAACTTCGACGACGCGAACCTGCGGCGTTCGGCCCGCGCGGCCGTCGCGGCGGCGGCGCGGGTGGAGCGCGCGCTGGACATCCTCGGCGACTCCGCGCCGGAGCACCTGCTCGCCGCGGGCAAACTGCGCCTGTCGAACCGGCAGGCCTCGCTCGAAGAGCTGGGCCAGCTGTCCGATCCGCAGATGACGAAGGACGCCGTCGCCGGCCGGATCCGCCGCCTGCTGGCGATGGCCGACAAGAAGGCGAAGGAACAAGGCATTCCGGACACCGAATCCGCGGTCACCCCGGACATGCTGGAGGAAGACGAGGCCTGAGTAGCACGCATTTAGTCCTCTGGATGCGGTACTTGCACAAGCAAGGACCGCATCCAGAGGACTAAATGCGGTGTTCGCCGAAGACTTCGCAGGTGGCCGGGTCGCCATCGAGGGCGGCGGTCGCCAGGAGGACGGCGCCCGAGGTCCACGTGGTGCGCTCGTCCGGCCAGAATTCCTCGTCCGCGTACTGATAGCCGGTCCAGTACGAGCCGTCGTCGAGCCGGAGGCGGGTGAGGCACGCGAGGAGTTCGGCCGCGCGGGCCCGGTCGCCGCGGGCGGCGAGGGTCAGCGCCAGTTCGGCGGTCTCCCCGCCGGTGACCCACGGTTCGTGGTGCACGCAGCGCACCCCAAGGCCGGGTACGACGAACCGGTCCCAGCCCGCCGCCAGCTGCGCCGAGGCGTCGGCACCGGTCACCACGGAGCCCAGAACCGGGTAGTACCAGTCCATCGCGTGCGGTTTCGGCGCGAACAGCCGCGGCTCGCCGATCAGGGCCGCCCGCAGCCGGTGCGCCGCGTCCCGCCATTGTGGACGGTCCAGCCCCAGCGTGGACGCGAGCGCGAGCGCCTGCGTCAGCGCGTGGTGGATGCTGCTGCATCCCGTGACCAACCGGATTCCGGGGTCGTCGCGCCAGGAGATGGCACCCGACGGCTGCTGCCGCCGAAGGACGGCGTCGATGGCCCTGTCCACGACGGGCCACATTCGCTCCAGCCAGACGCGGTCTCCGGTCAACAGGAAATGGTGCCGTGTCCCGACCGCGACGTAGGCGGTGAAGTTCGTGTCCATAGTGGACAAGTCGATTCCGCCGCCGCTGTACCGGGCAGCCCAGGATCCGTCGGGACGCTGGTTCCGGACGAGCCAGTCGTACGCCGCTTCGGCCTCGGCGCTGAACCCGGCGACGTCCAGTCCCATGGCGGCTTCGAGATGGTTCCAGGGATCGAGGTGCCCGCCGGTCTCCCAGGGGATCCCGCCGTCGGGCCGCTGCACGTCCGCGATACCGGCGGCGGTGGCCTTCACGGTTTGCGCGCGTAGACGACGAGGCTCTTGCCGAGCACGGGATTCAGCGCCCACTCGGCGAACCGCACCGGCCGGGGGCTCCGCATGATGTCCCAGACCAGGAACCGGTGGTACAGCGCGCAGAGCCGGTGCTCTTCGTCGGGACCGACAGCGCACTTCAGCCACCAGTACGGCGAGTGCAGGGCGTGCGCGTGATGGCCGCCGGTCGTCGACAGCCCCGCGTCTCTGAGCTTGCCGAGCAGTTCGCGGCGGCGGTAGATCCGGATGTGCCCGCCTTCGACCTCGTGATACGCGTCCGAGAGCAGCCAGCAGATCCGCTCCGGCCACCAGCGCGGCACGGTCGCCACCAGCCTGCCGCCGGGCGCCAGGACACGGCTCGCCTCCGCGAGCACCCTCCGGTCGGCGTGGATGTGCTCCAGCGTCTCGGCCACGATCACCCGGGTGAACGAACCGCTCGGGAACGGAAGCCGGAGGGCGTCCGCGCGGACGGCCAGCGCCGAAGCGGTGGCGGGAGCCTCGCCCGCCTCCGCCAGGTTGGCGAACATGTCCCGCACGTGTTTGAGCGCGGTGTCGTCGAGGTCGGCGGCGACCACGTCCGCGCCGCGTTTGTACGCCTCGTAGGCGTGGCGGCCGTCCCCGCAGCCGAGATCGAGCACGCGGTCGCCGGGGCCGACGGGGAACCGGTCGAAGTCGACGGTCAGCATCCCGCACGCTCCCGGCCGAGGACGCGCCGGTAGTACGCCGCGGTCTCCTCGGCGGTGCGCCGCCAGCTCAATGCCCCGGCCGCCTCCAGGCCGCGGGCCGCGAGGTCGGCGCGCAGGTGTTCGTCGCCGAGGACCTTGGTGAGTGCTTCCGCGAGCGCCGGGACATCGCCCGGCGGCACCAGGATCCCCGCGTCGCCGACGACCTCGGGAAGCGCCCCGCCCGTCGTCGCGACGACCGGTGTCCCGCAGGCCATCGCCTCGGCGGCCGGAAGCGAGAACCCCTCGAACAGCGAAGGGATACAAGCGATTTCGGCGGAGCAGAGCAACCGCGCGAGTTCGTCGTCGGTCAGCCCGCTGACGAAGCGGACGCAGGCGCCGGGACCGAGCCGGGCGAGTGCCCGCGCCGCCGGGCCGTCGGGTTTCGGTTTGCCGACGATCACCAGTTCGCCCTCGATCCGTTCCCACGCCGACAGGAGATGTTCGAGCCCCTTCAACGGCTCGTCGGCGCTGGCGGTGGCCACGACGCGCCCCGGGACCCGCGAAATCTCCGGGCGCGGCCGGAAGACCCTGCTGTCGGCGGCGAGCGGGACGACGTGGATCCGGTCCTCCGGCACACCCATTTCCCGGCCGATGGCCGCGCGGGATGCCTGGGACACCGTCAGCGTCGGCAGCCGCCGCGCGACGCGGTGCTGCATTTCCACGAACCCGTACCACCGCGCGACCCGTGCCGCGTCGCGTCCGGTGACGGTGGCGAGCTTCAACGCCCGGTCCACGGCGATCGGATGGTGGACGGTGGCGACCGTCGGCAGTCCACAATGGAGCATGCCGTAGCCGAGCCCCTGGTTGTCGTGGACGAGGTCGAATTCGGCCCGGCGCTTCGCGAGATGGCGCGCGGCACGCAGGGAGAACGCGAGGGGTTCGGGGAAGCCGCCGCGCCGCATGCCGAGGAATTCCACCCAGGACGGCAGATCACGCAGTTCCTTCGGCCGCGGTGTCCGGAAGGGATTCGGCTCCGCGAACAGGTCGAGCCCGGGGATCTTCGTCAACCGCACGCCGTCATCGACCTCCGGGTACGGAGGCCCGGACAGCACCTCGACGCGATGCCCCAGCGCGGCGAGTTCGCGGCTCAGATGCCGGACGTACACGCCCTGACCGCCGCTGCGCGGGTTCCCGCGGTAGGTCAGGAGCGCGATCCGCAGTGCGCTCACCGCTCACTCCCGCGTACCCCAGTGGTCGAGCTGCTCGCGGATCTTCCGGGTTTCGTCGTGCCGTTCGCCGCGGACCTCGACGGAATCGCCGAGCAGCAGGGTCCAGGTCGAAAGAGCCTCGGTGACCTGGCCCGCCTTGGCCAGGGCGAGCGCGAGGCCGAACCGGAGGTCGAGGACGTCGGGATGGCGTTCATTCAGCCGTCCCGTCGCTTCGGTGAGGAGCCTTCGGTACTCCAAAACGACGGGGGGGGGTGCTCGATTTCGGCGCTCCAGAACGCGATGTTGTGCCGGACGTGGCCGACGATCTCGTCGTCGCCCAGCGCCTGTTTCGCCCGCGGCAGCAGTTCCCGGGAGAGGCGGAGGGACTCCGCCCCGTTCCCGGTCTTGCCCGTCGCCACCGCGAGTAAGTGCCGGGCGTGCAGCGTCTCGCGATGATCGGCTCCGAGAGCGTGGGTGGCGTCCCGGACAAGGGCTTCGAACGCCGCCCGTGACTCTTCGAAGCGGCCGAGCTCCATGAGGAGGTAGCCGATGTTGTGGCGAATGCTCAAGACTTCTTCGTCGCCACTCGACAGGGTGGCCGTGGCGATCGGCAACAGCTCTTGGAACCGGGCGAGTGCCGCGGCCGCGTCGCCCGCCTTGCCGGTCCACGTCGCGTGCCGTGCCTTGCAGCGCAACGTCATCCGGTCGGTCTCGCCGAGTTCCCGTTCCGCGCGCCGCGCCCAGGCCGCCCAGCGTTCCCGGTTCTCGACGGGGATGTGCGATGCCCGGCGCTCCAACGCGGCGAGGGCGTCTTCGTGGAGTCCGGCGAGCCAGAAGTGCTCGGCCTCGTTCGCCGCCGCATAGCCCTGTTCCAGCGTCGGCTCGTCGTCTCCGGTCACCAGTGCCACCTCCGAGGTCGCCGCCGCCAGCCGAGCATGGAGCCGGGTCGCCGTATCCGGGGAAAGTGCGGGCGCGTCGGAGGTCAGCAGGACGGTTTCGTCGGCGAGGCCCGCGCGCGTCCGGCTGACCGAGTCACCGAGCCCGGCCAGGAAGTCGCGGACGTGGACCCGCCGATCCGGGCCACCCGCCGCCGCGCTCGCCGCGGTGAGGATCGAGATCGGGATGGGCCCGCGGGTGGCGGCCAGCGTCAGCAGGTCCAGCAGGACCGCGTGTCCCGGCCGCGGCGACGCCACCGCGCCGGTGCCCTGCTCGGCGTCGGCCTCCTCGTCGTCCGCCTGCGCGACGCTGATGAAGGTGACCTTCGAATCGCCGAGCCGGAGCACGTCGCCGTGCACCAGCTCGGCTTCCGGTACTCGCTGCCCGTTGACGAAGGTGCCGTTGGCGGAATCCAGGTCGGTCAGCCACGCGTTCGTGCCGTCCCAGCGGATCTTGCAGTGCAGCCGGGACACCCGCGAGTCCCCGAGCCGGATCGCGGCGTTCCTGCTGCGGCCGAGCGTCGTGAGCCCGAAGGACAGCTCGTGGTACGCGGGCGGCTGACCGGGGACGTCGAGGATCAGCGTGGCCGGGGTGATCCTCGGCGAAGTGGGTGAACCGGTGTCGTAGCCGCCCCAACCGCCGCTGTCCGCCGGTTCCCGCGCCACGGGAACCGGTTCGACGGACGGCTGCCCCCAGCCGCCGGGCGGCTCGAAGCCGCCGGCCATCTCCAGGCGAACTTCGGCCGCGGCCGGAAGGCGCGCCGGCTCCCGCGTCGCCACGACCGTCGTCACCGGTTCCAAGCCCGCTTCCGTCGACAGGCTCCGGACCAGTCCGCACAGCCGTTCCCGGACGTCCGGGTCGAGGTCGTCGAGCCCGTCGATCGCGATCCGCACCGGCGCTCCGGTCCACTGTGGAGCGAGCGTCCGAAGCGGACCGAGCAGCGCCAGGTCGAAGGCGCTCGCGCCGCTGCGGGCGGCGTCGTCGAGACCGGCGCGGTGCGCCTGCTCGGCTTCGGCGAAACCGGGCACGGTGCGCCGCAGCTGGCGGGCCAGTTCCCGCGCGAGCCGCTCGGCCGTGTCACCGCGGCCCGCGAACAGGACGGCGTGCAGGAAGTCGGGCGGCACATAGGATCCCGCCACCGACGGCCGGGCGAGCGCGGCCAGCATGGTCGACTTCCCCGCGCCGGCTTCACCGCTGATTGCGACCAGCCGGGCGCCGGTGAGCAGGCGCCCGACGGTCTCGCCGAGTTTCGGATCCGGCTGATAGTTCGCGGTCAGCCGTTCGATCGTGGGCGCGGCGGGGTTACCCGCCAGCGGCGAACGCCGCCAAGCGGGGGAGGAGTTCAGCGCGAGCCACAGCCCTTGATCGGCCTCGGCCACCTCACGGGTGCCGTCGAAACCGAGGTGGATGGCGGTCTGCATCGGGCACAGGCCGGTGATCACCCGTTTGAGATCCGCGCACCGGACGCGTTCGCCGAACTCCGTGTGCCCCGACCGCAGCACCGAGACCAGCGACCGGCTGAAGCACCCGTTGGCCGCGACGCGGTCGTCCGAGGCGGTGAGCAGGTCGAAGCGCTTACCCGCTTCGCCGACGATCCTCAGCCAGCGTTGACCCGCCTGCCTCGCTCCGATGCCGGCGTGACAGGTGTCGAGCAGGATCACCAGACCGTCGAGCAACGAGTACCGGCCTAGGAGTTCCTTGATGCGCTGGGCGAACAGGAACGACCGGCGGCTGTCCACCGGCAGGCCGGTGTCCTTGGTGAGGAAGTAGAAGTCGTCGTCGGCGTACTCGCCGTGGCCGACGAGCGAAAGGAAGAGCGTCGCCTCGTCGTCCGACGCGCGCTCGAAGGCCTCCACGAGCGCGTCGTCGAGCTCGACCATGGTCGGGTCGACGAGCAGGCCGCGGCCGTCTCCGAGGGCGGGCACGCAGCCGCCGATCTCGGGGTCGAGCAGGGCCGTCGACACCTGATGCCCCGCGTCGGGGAGGAACGAGAGAAGGTTCAGTGAGTCGCATTGCGACGCGACCACCAACGACCTCCGCTCTCCCACGGAGATCACTTTGTCTCATCGGACGGTCACCGGCAAGGGCGGCCCGCGATACTGTGCGCCATGGCTCGGATCGTTCTGGTGCACGGCATCGCCCAGGAACAGAAGTCCGCGGACACCCTCGAGGCCGAATGGCTGCCCAGTCTGGCGGGCGGCGTCCGCCTCGCCGGTGACTCCGCGCTGGCCGACGCCGTGTGGCGCGACGCCCGGCCCGGCGACGCGCGGATGGCCTTCTACGGTGACCTGTTCCGCAAGGACGGCCAGCAGGGCGGCACGGACGAACTCACCGCGGACGAGTGGGCGCTCGCCGAGACCCTGGCGGCGGAATGGCTCCGGAACGCGGCTTCGTCGGCGTCCCGCGAGGCGGACCGGAACCGGGCGAAGGCCGAACTGGACCTGCTCGCTGGTCCGGCGGGGGAGACCCAAGGGGTGCGCGCGGCGGCCCGTCCGGTGCTGAACGCGCTGGTGCGGCTGAAGCCGTTCGCGAGGCTCGGGGTGGCGTTCGCCGAACGCGTGGTGGTCAAGGCACTCAAACAGGTGACGCTGTACCTCACCGACGAGACGATCCGGGAGCGCGTGCAGGAGCGCGTCGCCGAGCTCGTCGGGCCGGAGACCGAGGTGATCGTCGGGCATTCGCTCGGTTCGGTCGTCGCCTACGAGGCCGCCCACCTGCACGGCCGTCCGCTGCCGCTGCTGCTCACCCTCGGCTCGCCGCTGGGCCTGCGCACGGTGGTCTACGAACGGACCCGTCCGCAGCCCCCGTCCGTCCCGCCCGGCGTCGCGCGCTGGGTGAACCTGGCCGACCGGGACGATCTCGTCGCCGCGCGGCCGGATCTCAGCGGGCTGTTCCCCGGCGCCGACGGTGTCCTGGACAGCGGTTACACGGTCGACAACGGGGCGAAACCGCACGAGGCGGCGTTCTACCTCGCGAAGCGTCGCACCGGCGAGGTCCTCTCTCAGGCGTTAACCCGCGGCGGGCAGGCGTAACGCGGCGGTTTCCGCGGTGACGACCGATGGAAACAGCCGCACTCGAAGATCGCCGGAGAGGTGATCTTCGACGGAAGGGTGGAGCCATGCGGGTATCGGTGGAGGTCGGCACGTGGCTCGCGCGGCGCAGCAGCCGGGCGGGTGACTGGTGGGCGGCGGAGCTGGTCGCCGCCAAACGCGGGACGCGGGTTTCGGTGGTGATCCCGGCCCGCGACGAGGAGGAGACGGTCGGTGCGATCGTCGGCACCATCCGGCGCGAACTCGTCGAACGGTTCCCCTTGGTGGACGAGATCCTGGTGGTGGACAGCCATTCCACGGACGCGACAGCCGTCGTCGCCAGGGCGGCCGGAGCGGACGTCGTCGCGCAGGACGCGGTGTTCCCGGAGCTGGAAAGCCTCACGGGCAAGGGAGAAGCGCTCTGGAAGGGCGTCGCCGAGACCACCGGCGATCTCGTCGTCTTCGTCGACGGCGATCTCCGCGACTTCACCGCGGACTACGTGACCGGACTGCTCGGGCCGCTGCTGACCGACCCCGGGATCGCCTACGTCAAAGGCTTCTACCACCGTCCGCTCGCCGGGACGGCGGGCGTCGAACCCGACGGCGGCGGCCGCGTCACCGAACTCGTCGCCCGTCCGCTGCTCAACATGTACTGGCCGGAGCTGGCCGGTTTCGTCCAGCCGCTCGCCGGCGAGTACGCGGGACGACGCGAAGTGCTCGAAGGCATCCCGTTCGTCACGCATTACGGCGTCGAGGTCGGCCATCTGATCGACCTGCTCGAACTGCACGGGCTCGACGCGCTCGCGCAGGTCGACCTCGGTCACCGGACGCACCGTCACCAGAGCACGCAGGCGCTCGGCCGGATGTCCGCGCAGATCATGCTGACCCTGATGGACCGGCTGGAACGCGGCGGCCGGGTGATCTCCGCGGCGCCCCCGGCGACGTCGCTCGCCCAATTCCGGCGTGGGGCGGGGGAATCCGTCGAGCGGGAACTCGTGCTCACCGACGTGGCGCTCACGCAGCGGCCGCCGCTGGAGAGCCTGCCACCGGAGATCCGCCCGGAGAACTCACCCGCTTTGCGCAGGAGCGCTTAGCGCCTCCTTGGGCTGCCAGCCCGGCGGGCCGAACACGTAGCCGAGTCTGTCCCGCCACGACCCGGCCGCGCGGACGTCGCGCAGGATCGAGCCGTATTCGTGGAAACCGACCTTGAGCAGGTTGTAGGAGCCGACGTTCTTGGTCAGCCCGTAGGTCGGGCGCTTGCCCTCCGGCACGAAACTGCCGAACATTCGGTCCCAGATGATGAGGATGCCGCCGTAGTTCGCGTCGAGGTACTCCTGATCGCTGCCGTGGTGCACACGATGGTGTGAAGGCGTGTTGAACACGTACTCGAACCAGCGCGGCAGCTTCCGGATCTTCTCGGTGTGCACGAAGAACTGGTACACGAGGTCGATCGACAGGCCGGTGAGGATCATCCACGGCGGGATGCCCGCCAGCGCGAGGATCGACCAGAACGGCAGCTGGAAGTACGGGGTCCACTTCTGCCGCAACGCCGTCGAGAAGTTGTAGTGCTCGCTCGAATGGTGCACCTGGTGGCCCGCCCACATGAGCCGGACGCGGTGGCTCGCCCGGTGATAGGCGTAGAAGACGATCTCCTGGCCCAGCAGCATCAGGACCCAGGTCCACCAGTCGTGCGGGCTGAACTTCACCGGCGCGAGTTCGTAGAGCGCGGCGAACACGAAGAGCATGACGATGCGGAAGACGCCGTTGATCACCACCGCCACCGCGCCCATGGACATGCTCGTGCGGGTGTCCTTGACGCTGTAGCCGATGACGTTGTCGTCGTGGCCCAGCACGTGCAGCGCGAGGATCTCGATCGCGACGAACAGCAGGAACACCGGTGTCGCCAGCAGCACCGGGTCACTCAGATGGGCAAGAAAATCCGCCACCGCACCTCTCCCTCGTCCGCCCCCGTTATCTGACCATCAGGTAACTTACCCAAGGGTCACTTACCTCAGGGTAAGATAACCGCCGTGACAGAAGCAAGGGCCGTCGGCACGAAGGGGGTGCCCCGCGAAGAGCGGGAGACCCAGATCGTGCGCGCCGGGACGGAGGAGTTCGGCAGGAACGGGTACGCCGGGGCGTCGATGGTGGAGATCGCCCGCCGGGTCGGCGTCACGAAACCCTTGCTGTACCAGTACTTCGGCTCGAAGGACGGGCTGTACCTGGCCTGCCTGCACCGCGCGGGGGACAGGCTGACCGAAGGCGTCGCCGAGACGATGGCGGCGGAGGCCGAACCGCCGGAACGGATGCCGCTCGCGGTGCTCTCGGCCATTTTCGAGACGTTCGACAACGACCGGTACGCCTGGAAGCTGCTCCGCGACCCGACGGTGCCCTCGACGGGTGAGATCGCCGGCGTCGCCATCGACTACCGCTACCGGCTCGACGGGTTCGCACTGGTCGGCGCCGCCCAGCTGATGCACTCGCGGGGCCTGGACGACGATCGCGACATCGAGGCGATCGCCCAGGTGTGGACCGGCGTGGTCGATTCGCTGATCAGCTGGTGGATCGACCAGCCGGACCAGGACGCCGCGGCGATGACCGAGCGCTGCGCGCGGATCATGCGGAACCTGTTCGGCTGGTGAACGAAAAACCACCCCGCCGGGAGATCCCGGGCGGGGTGGCTTTCCTCCAGCTCACACTGGATACGGTCGGGGTGCCCGGCGCCGCTCCGGACACCCCGGCCGTGCTCAGGACGCGGCGCTGGATTTGCCGCGCAGCTTGACGTTGGCCGTCGAGGCGTTCTTGATCGCCGTTTCGATCTGCGCCATCGTCGAGGACGAGGACAAGCCCGGCACCGTCGCCGACTTCAGCGCGTAGAGCGTGAAGGTGTAGGGATGGCTGGAGCCGCCTGGGCAGGGGCCGAAGTACTTCTGCGAGTTCGCCCCGCTGCCCATGGCCTTCTGCTTGGCGCCGTTCTGGTTCGGGACGGTGTAGCCCGCTCCCAGGCCCTCGGGCAGTGAAACTGTGGACCCCGCGGACGCTGGGATGTCCCAGATCGCCCAGTGCAGTTTGTTGCCGTTGTTGGCCACGTCGGCGAAGACGATCGCGTAACCCTTGGCGCCGGTGGTCCCGGCACCCCACGCCAGCGGCGGGGAGGTGTCCTGGCCGGCGGTGCCGTCACCGGCACAGGTGAACTTGTCCGGGATCGACGCGTTGTCGGCGAACGCGGAACTGGTCAGCTTGAACGCTCCCGGCTGCGAGGCACCGGGGAACTTCAGCCGGACCACGACGTTGTCGATCCCGCTCGGGGTGCCGCCGTTCTTGTCCGCGTTGGTCGAGGTGACCCACAGACCGCCGTCCGGGGTCTTGGTGACCGAGCGGAGCCTGCCCCAGCGGCCGGAGAACAGTGACTGCACGGAGCCGACGCCGTTGCCCGCCGCGTTGATCTGGGTGGCGAAGAGCTGCTCGCTGGTGACGGCCGCGACGTAGATCCAGTCGTTGACGATCTCGATCCCGCTCGGCCCGCCGGAACTGGTCGCCCAGGTCTTCTTCGGCGCGACCGTGCCACCGCAGGAGCCGCTGGTGCCCTCGCACTGGGGCCAGCCGAAGTTGCCGCCCTTCTGGATCAGGTTGAGCTCGTCCAGTTTGCCGTCCCCGAACTCCGAAGCCCACAGCTGGCCGCGGGAGTCCCACGCCAGGCCCTGCGGGTTGCGGTGCCCGAAGCTCCACACGTAGCGGGCGTTGCCGCCGGTGGAGAAGAACGGGTTGTCGCCCGGAGCCGATCCGTCGGGGTTGACTCGCAGGATCTTTCCGTTGAGCGAGCCCTTGTTCTGCGCCGTGTCCTTGTTCTGCCCGTCGCCGACGGTGGCGTAGAGCTTGCCGTCCGGGCCGAAGCGTAGCCTTCCGCCGTTGTGGTAACGGTTCTTGGCGATCCCGGTGAGCACCGGCGTCGAGGACGACGACAGCTTTCCGTTCTCGTAGGTCATTTTCACGATCCGGTTGTCGCCGGACGCCGTGTGATACAGGTAGATCGCGTGATCGGTGGCGTAGTTCGGCGAGATCGCGATGCCGAGCAGGCCGCCCTCGCCGTTGGTGCCGACCGCGCCGGGCACCTTGCCGACCGTGGTCTTCTCACCCGACGGCGTGATCCGCAGGATCTCGAACCGGTCCCGTTCGGTCGCCAGCGCCGTGCCGTCCGGCAGGAAGTCGACCGACCAGGCGAGGTCCGCCTTCGTGATGTCCCTGTCGTACTCGGGAATCCCGCCGCCCGCCGCGCCGCTGGTCTTCGCGGTCAGTGCGTTGCTCGCGGCCGAGGCGTTGCCGTCGAGGTCGCGCGCCTTGACCGTGAAGGTGTACGACGTGTTCGCCGTCAGACCGGTCACGGTGGCTTCGAGCGACGGCGTCGTCGCGACCTTCGTGGTGCCCTGGTACACGTCGTAGCCGGCGATCGTGCCGCTGTTGTCCGTGGAAGCGTTCCACGCCAGGGACACGCTGTTCGCCGTGACCGACGTCGAGCGGAGGTTCCCCGGTACCGTCGGCGGGGTGGTGTCCCCGCTGGGCGGCGTCGTGAACTGGACGACATTGCTTTGCTGCGAAGGGTTTCCGGCCGCGTCGAAGGCGCCGACCGAGATGTCGTAGGCCGTATTCGGCTGCAGGTCGTCGACGGTCGTGGTGAGCGTGTTCCCGTCGACGCTCTTGAGGACGTTGCCGCCCCGCATGACGTCGTAGCGGACCACGCCGACGTTGTCGGTCGCGGCCTCCCAGGTGAAGGTGGCGCTGCGGGCCTTGATGTCCTTGGCGGCCAGGTTCTTCGGCGGGGTCGGCGCTTCGGCGTCGAGCACCCCGCTCGCGGTGAGCTTGTCCGCGTTGGGCCCGCCGTTCGCGGTCGTCGCGGTGGTGCGGATCTTGTTGGCCCCCGCGGCCAGCGCGACGTCCTTCGTGACGGTCTTCCAGGTGGTCCACGCCCCGGTGCCGGGGAAGGACAGTGTCCCGGCGGCGGTACCGTTGACGCTCAAGGAGACGGGCCGGTCGATCGCGGTTCCGTTGGCGTAGCGGAAGGTCAGCGTCTGGGTTCCGGCCTGTGCGGCGTTCACCGTGTACTCGACATAGCTGCCGGCGACGTTGTCGAAGTTCACGAACCCGGTGCCGGAATAGCCCGCGTGGTTCTTTTCGACGGCGCCTTGGGAGATCGTCGCGGCTTCGGATTCGTGATCGGTCGGTGCCGCGCCGGCGGGCAGGGCCGGCAGGACGGCGAAGGTCATCGTCGTCGCGGCGGCACACGTGAGCAGCGCGCGCCACGGTGGTCGGGGTGCCACTGGAGCCTCCATGCGTGAAGTCGGGGTTCGGGAGGTGCAACGGCGGACCGGGCGAGCCCGGCGGGGGACGTGGAGTTTTAGTTAGGAAACTTTCCTATCTATGGTTCAGATCACACACCAGCGGGTGCTTCGTGTCAATACTTGACCAACATCAACACGGAGAGTCACACCCCCTCGCGTTTAGTCCTCTGGATGCGGTACTTGCGTGTGCAAGGACCGCATCCAGAGGACTAAACGCGAGGGGTTAGCTGCCGCGGCCAGTGGGACGCGGCTTCGGGGGCCGGCGGGGTCGCGAAAGCCACTTTCGCAACCTTCGAGGTTGCGAAAGCCACTTTCGCAACGTCGAGTCCGGTCGCTCGCCGCGCACCGAGCGCAGGTGTCGCGAAAGCCACTTTCAGGACGCCTGATGTCCCGAAAGTGGCTTTCGCGACACCCTCAAGCCGGCGACCACACCCAGCCGGGAGCAGCAGCCCCACCCGACGCGCGTGAAGGCCCCCTTCCCTCGGCTGAGCCGAGGGAAGGGGGCCTTCACGCGAGAACGGAAGCGTCAGCCGGCGATGTCCGCCCGCGCGATCACCTTCGTGATCCGCGCCCGCACCAACGACTCCTCCGGGACGGCGTTCCGTTTGCCGTAGGCCTCGGCCTTGTCCTCGCCCATGTACCGCCCGCCGAGCCTGGTCGCCCATTCGAGCATTTCGTCGAGGTCGTTGTGCAACACGGCTTCGGCGGTGAACTGCACGTACGAGTACGGCGGCTTCTGGTCGTCGACGGCCAGCGAAAGCCGCGGATCGCGTCGCAGCGCCTTCCCCTTGAGGGTGTCCGTGCCGGTGGTGAAGATCAGCTCGTCACCGTCCGGCCCTTCGTTCAGCAGGAACCACACCGGCGTCACGATCGCCGCCCCGTTGGCGCGGACCAGGCCGAGCATGCCCGTCCGCGTGCCCTCGCTCGCGAACTTCCACCATTCTTCCCTGCTCATTTCACGCATGAACCAGACGCTACCGCCGCCCGGAACGCCGGGCACCCCGGTCACCCGTGCGGGGTGGGAGGGTCGGCGACTAGCCTGGCCTGCTGTGCGAGACGACGAGCTGACCGGGATGGGGCTGGCCGACGAGGGGCTGACCCGCCGCCTCAAGGCGCTGGCCTGCACAGCGCCCTTGCACGACCTCGACGCGCGCAAGGCGAAGCTGGACTGGGCGGACGCCACGATCTACCAGATGGCCGAGATCGCCCTGCACACGATCGACCAGGTCACCGTCTCGATGGACTTCGACACCGGCGCCGATCACGACCAGGTGATCGCGCGGCTGCTGCCGTTCGTGGCGCTCCAGGCGCCCGGCCGGACGCCCGACGAGCACGCCAAGGTCGCCCGGTGGGTCCTCGACAACCTGATCAACGTCGGCACCACCGACCGCGGGTTCCGCCGCGTCTACGGCTCCATCGGCCCCGGCGGGGGCTACCAGCGCCGCCAGTTCGACTTCAAACTGCTCGTCGAGCTGGCCGCGCCCGACGGCGAGGTCTACCTGCGCGCCACCGACGAGGCGATCAACGTGCTCGTCGGCGCGCTGGACACCGACGTCGAGTCCGCCCAGATCGCGGCCGAGGTCAAACTGGAGAACCTGATCAACCGCGGCCGCCTCGCCGACGCGAAGCTCGCGGCGGAACAGGCCCGCTACCGGACGGTCCAGTACGGCGAGACCCTGCGCGCCAAACTCGACGCCACCCGCCGTGACGTGCGCGCCGTCGACTGGGAGCGTGAGGTCCCGGACCTGCTGGACCAGGCGCTGTCCCATATCGAGTCCCGGTTCCGCGCCGAGAACGCGATCCTCAAGAACATCACCGCGTCGCGGGACGAGACCGAGGACCTCGACCGCAAACGCCGCGCGGCCGAACTCGTCGACATCGTCAGCGACTGCATCCGCCGCCACACGCGGCTCCAGTCACGGCTGGCCGACGCGGGCGCGGTGTTCCGCGCCGAACAGGACCGCCAGCAGTTCTCCGGGCCGCCGCAGCGCGCGACGATCGACCTGTTCGGCCAGCTCCTGATGCCGACGCTGGGCCTGCCGATCGCCGAAGCCGTCGCGCCCGCCGAATCGTTCTTCCACGCCGGTGCCGGGATCTCCCCGCCGACCGTGCCGTCGCTGTCGTCGCTGGTGTCGCTGCTGCTGCGGCCCGCCCCTGAACGTGACCAGCTCGTCGGCGAGATCCCCGAACCCGAACTCATGCCAGCCGAGGTCACCGACCGGTTCGGTGACGAGCAGTGGCGCCTCGCCGACGACCTGCTCGACCTGCCGGAGGTGCCGCGGCGGCTGTCCGGGCTGCTCGAAGAGGCCCGCCGGATCGATCCCGCGCTCCCGGCCCTGGTCGCCCTGCGGGCGGTGCACGCCTACAGTCCCGAGGTCGGCGCGGCGCTCCGGCAGGGGGAGCGCCAGGTGCTGCTGGCCGTCGACGACGGCACGCTGCTCGAAGATCCCGAGTTCGGCGGAGCGGATCTGCTGCTTTCGTCGGCCACGGTCGATCGCCACGAAGAAGAAGAGGAGGAGGTCGCGTGACGACAACCGGGGACGTCGAATCCGCGGCCAGGCTGGTTTCCTTCGGCATGCGCCCGAAGCAGCTCCCGTCGCGCGACGTCGTGTACGGCGACCTCGTCCGGCGCTACGGCGAGGACAGGGCGTTCAAACAGCTCACGCACGCGGTCGCGGCGGGGCTCGGGCTGATGGTGCTGGAGGTCAACCTCCAGGCCGGGGCCGTGCTGGCGGCGACCGACGAGTCCGTCTTCGAGATCAAGATGGACAGCTACGCGCGGCAGAGCAAGATCCGCGAACGCCGGGAGACCGAGAAGGTCCTGCACGGTCTCGTCCACCTCGCCACCGCCGCGCTCGGCTACCCGCGCCCGGACGATCTCGCGAACGACACCTACATCGGCCGCGTCAGCGTCGAGCAGGTGGACGCGATGGTGCGCGAGGCCTGCCGGATCCTCGACGAGCGCGCGGCGGAAGCTGAGGCGAACAACGACCCGCTGGCCGACGCGCCCGAACTCGAACAGGCTTGGCGCGCCTATGCCCGGCGTCCGGCGGCGGCGGCGACCAAGGACGGCAGGCTGGCGTCGGACACCACGCGCGGCATGGTCGCGCGTGCCCTGCGTTTCCTCGCCGATCAAGGCTTTCTCGTCCAGGTCAGCGGAGAACAGGGCGGGACCTACCGGACGACACCGCGCTATCAGGTGCAGGTGCGCGAACTCGCCGCCGACGCGGCCTTCGACGACCTGCTGGAACTGAACGTGGTCTCGGTCGCCAACGGCGGCGGGACGTTGCGCGCGGCCGCGTCGGACACGCTTTAACCAAGGGGAGTCGATGTACGAGCTTTCGCGGGTTCGCCTGCACTCGGTGGGCCCGGCGGGCGCGCGGTACCAGGACGTCGTGCTGGACTTCAGCGGCGTCGGCGCGGCCATCACCGCCCCCAAACAGGACGCGCTGTTCAGCGCCGGGATCCACCTCGCGGGGGAGGGGCCGCCTCGGCGCCCGTCGCCGGCGAGCGTGCTGTTCCTGGAGAACGGCGGCGGCAAATCCGTCCTGATCAAGCTGATCTTCTCGGTCATGCTGCCCGGCCGCCGCCAGGTCGTCGGCACGACGAACACCAAGGTGCTGGAGAAGTTCGTCGCCGCCAAGGACGTCTCGCACGTCGTGCTGGAGTGGCTGCAGGTCGAGACCGGCCACCGGGTGATCACCGGCAAGGTGTCGGAATGGCGCGGGCACGTCGTGTCGGCCGACTCGGAGAACCTCGTCGATTCCTGGTACTGCTTCCGGCCGACGCCCTCGCTCGATCTGGACTCGCTCCCGCTGACGTCGGACGGCAGGCTGCTGACGATGTCCGGCTTCCACGACCAGCTCGACAAGGTGCACGGCGGTGAGCCGGAACTGGAGCTGTTCTGGACCCGGCGTCACCACGAATGGACGTCCCGGCTCGACGGCCTCGGCCTGGACACCGAGCTTTTCCGGTACCAGCGTGCGATGAACGCCGGTGAGGGCGAGGCGGCGGACGCCTTCGCGTTCAGCACCGACGAGGCGTTCGTCGAGTTCCTGTTGCGCGCGGTGCTTTCGGAGGAGGAACCGAAGGATCTCGCCGAGGTCGTCGCGACCTACGCGCACAACCTCGCGCAGCGCGGGGATCTGCTGTCGGAGCGCGATTTCGTCGCCGGTGCCCTCGATCTGCTCACCCCCCTGGCGGAAGAAGAAGGCGTCGCCGCCGCGTCACGGAAGCTCGCCGACGCGGCCCGCGCCGAAATGCGGACGCTGGCCGGTCAGGTCGCCGCGCGCGACAAGCTGGAGAACGAGCGGCTGAGCGGGCTCGAACAGCACGTCGACGAGGTGAAGTCCGCGGAGAAACTGGCCGAGGGCGACCACCGCCGTCTCGCCGCCGGGGTCACCGAACTCCGCCGCCTGGTCGGGAAACTGCGGCTCGACGAGGCGCAGGAGAGCAAGAAGCGGATCGACGGCGAACTGGCCGAGGCCAAGACCGCCGCCGAGGCCTGGCGTGAATGCGCCACCGTGCTCAACCACCTCAACGCTTCGCGCAAGGCCCGCGATTTCCGGGAACTGGTCGGGAATCGCGAGCAGAAGGCGCAGCCCGCGCTGCAGGCGCGCAACGCCGCCGCGGGCGCGCTCGCACGGGGCCTGCTGGCGCTGGCCAAGAACGCCACCGAGCAGGCGGCGAAGGCCGAAGCCCATGTCGGCGCCCTGCGTGCCGAGGCGGAGAAGGCCCAGGCGGAACGCGACGAGTCGGCGAACCTCGCGGCCTCGCGGCGGGCGGAGGCCCGAGGGCTGGGCGCGCGGATCGCCGAAATCCGTGAGGAGATCGCGGAATCCGTCCGGTCCGGCGCGCTCAAGGCCGGTGCCGACGTCGCCGAAGCGGCGCGCGCGGCCAGGGCCGAGGCCGAGGCGACCGCCGCGGAACTCGTCCGGCGCGAACAGGAACTCGAACGCGTCGCCGAGGATCTGCGGTCCGCGCAGGCCACCGTGAACGACGCGCACCGGCTCGCGGGGTCCACAAAGGACCGGCTGGAACGCGCTGCCGAGGAACTCGACCGGGCCAACCGGCGTACCGACGCACTCGCCGTCGAACCGCGGCTGAGCGAACTCCTCGGCGCGGACGACGTCACGCTGGAGACCGACCTTCCGGTGTTGCTGGAGCGGCTTCGCGAGGCGGGTTCGGCGGCGGAAAAGGAACAGACCGCGCTGCGGATGGAGGAATCGGTCGACGAGCGCGCGCTGAACGCGCTCGGTTCGGGCGGCCTCCTGCCCGCCACCGAAGAGGTCCAGGCCGCTTTGGACGCACTGGAAGCCGCCGGGATGAACGCGTGGTCCGGCTGGCGTTATCTGTCCACTTTGGACAAGAAGCGGCGGGCGGCCGTGCTGGCCCGTGCGCCCCAGCTCGTCTCGGGAATCCTGCTCAACGAGCCGGAGCAGGTGCGGCTCGCCGAGAAGGTCCTGGCGGAGCGGCGTCTGCTCCCCACCACGATCATCCCGGTCGCGACGACCGAGGCCACCACCACCGACCGCCTGCCGGACGAGGCCGGGATCGAGTTCCTCGTGCCGCCCAACCCGGCGATGTACGACGAGGAAGCCGCCGACGCCGAGCGTGAAGCCATCGCGCTGCGGCACGCGGAACGTCAGCGACGGCTGGAAGCGCTGGCGACGTCGCTGGCCGACGACAGCGCCCTGTCCTGGAAGCTCAAGACCTGGCGCGAGGACTATCCGCCCGGCAGCATCGCGACACTGGCCGAGCAGCTCCAGAACGCGCGCACCGCGCACGAAACCGCGCAGACCGCGTTGGAGCAGGCGGAAAAGGAGTTCCAGCGCCTCGGCGAGAAGGCGGCCGGGCTACGGGAACGGGTCCCCGAATTGCGCGCGGCTTCGGCCGAGGCGGGGGAGCGGGCCCGCGGGCTCGAAACGCTCGCCGCGCGGGCGGCGAAGATTCCCGAGTGGACGGACGACGTCGAACGCGCGACCGAGACCGCCGAACGGGCGGAGACGACGGCGGCCGAAGCCGCGGTGAAGGCGTCCCGGCTGCGTGAGCAGGCGAGCGAGGAGCAGCGCACCGCCGACGGGCACCGGCGCACGGCGACGACCGCGAAAGCGGAACTGGCCGAGGTGCCGGGATCGAGCGAGGTCACCGAAAACGACCCCGTGCCGGCCGAACCGGTGGACGCGTTGCGGCGTACTTTCGCGTCGGCTTCCGAGGCCTACGCGAAGGTGGAGGTCGGCAGCGACCTTCGTGCCGAACTCGATCAGGCCGAGAGTGTCGAGGCGTCCGCGCGGGCGGCCGTGGAGGCACTGGACGACGCCGTCCGCGAGCGGGCCTCGGCGCTGCTGGAGACACCCGACGGCTCCGACGCTTCGGCGCGGGCGGCGGCGCAGGCGCGGGCGAACCGCGCGGTCGCGGTGCTGGAGGAAGAGCGCACCGAGATCGTCGGGCTCGTCGCGACCCGCAGGGCGGAACTGGGCCAGCTGCCGGAACAGCCGTCCGCGATCGCCTCCGACGCACGGCCGAAGGACATCGAGCACGGCCTGGAGCTGATCGACGAGGCGAGTCTCGAAGTGTCCGCCGCCGCGCGGAAATGGGAAGAACTCCAGGAGCGCCGTGCCGCGGCCGAAGCGACGTTGGAGTCCGCGAAGGCCTCCGCGTCGGGATTCGGATTGCTGGCCGAATCCATGGCGCACCTTTTGTCCAAAGAGGACGAAGTGGCGGCGTTCGAGGGCGATGTCGAATCCGCGCGTGCCAAGCACTCCCGGCTCAACACCTCGCTCACCGAGGCGCAGGACGCCGCCGACGCGGGCGACCGCCGGGTGCGTGCCGCGGCCGACCAGCTGGCCCAGTACGCCACGGACAAGCGGTTCGAGAAGCTCAGCACGCCGGTGCGGCAGCAGGTGATCTCGGTCCGCCGCGATCAGCTGCCCGCCCACGCCGCGGAATGGGCGGAGGCGCTGCGGCCCCGGCTGCGCACGCTCACCGACGATCTCGCGCAGATCGACCGGCACCGCGGCGGCATCATCACCCGCCTGCAGGGCATGGTCGACGGCGCGCTGCGTACTCTCCGTGCGGCACAACGGGTTTCGCGGCTGCCGGACGGTCTCGGCGACTGGTCGGGCCAGGAGTTCCTGCGGATCCGCTTCACCGAACTCGAGGAGAACGTGCTCGCCGAGAAACTGGGCGAGGTCGTCGACGAGGCCGCGGTGGGGAAGACCTCCGACGGCCGGGATGTCAAGCGGGACGGGCTGTCCCTCGTGCTCCGCGGCGTGCAGGCCGCCGCTCCCAAGGGTTTCCGGGTCGACATGCTGAAGCCGGACTCCGTGCTGCGGACCGAACGCCAGCGGGTCTCCGAAATCCGGGACGTGTTCTCCGGCGGGCAGCAGCTGACCGCGGCGATCATCCTGTACTGCACCCTGGCGGCGCTGCGGGCGAACAACCGCGGCAAGGCCCGCAACCGGCATTCCGGCGTGCTGTTCCTCGACAACCCGATCGGCCGCGCGTCGGCGGGCTACCTGCTGGAACTGCAGCGCGCCGTCGCGGAGGCGCTGGGCGTCCAGCTGATCTACACCACCGGCCTGTTCGACGCCGGCGCGCTGAGCGAGTTCCCGCTGATCGTGCGGCTGCGCAACGACGCGGACCTCCGGGCGGGGCGCAAGTACCTGTCCGTCGACGCGACGATCCGGAACGCGACCGACGAACTCGGTGAGCCGGACGGCGTCGCGCGGCTCTCGGCGACTCGACTGTTCACACGACCGGCGGATGAGCCGGAGACCGAGGAGGAGACCGCCTAGGTGGCACATGGTGGCACTCCGGGGCACATGCGGTCGAGCACGGTGAGTCCTTCACCGTGACCCGCAGTGGTTCGCCCATCGCCCAGCTGGTCCCGCTGTGTCGACGGCACGCCGTTTCCCGTGACCAGTTCGCCACCGGCTCGGCGAACGCTCCGCTCATCGACCCGGACAGGTTCCGCGCGGACCTCGACGAGGCCTTCGAAGGGGAGGCGGACGATCCCTATGGCCGCTGAGGTCCACGGCCTGCTCGACACCAACATCCTCATTCTGCGGCGGTCGATCGATCACGCCCAGCTGCCGGATCTGATGTCGATCAGCACGATCACGCTCGCCGAGCTTTCGGCGGGTCCGCATTACGCCACCGACCCAGCCGAACGAGCCCGGCGCACGGATCTGCTGCAACGAGTGGAATCGGAATTCGATCCACTGCCGTTCGGTACCGAGGCGGCCCGCATCTTCGGCCGGGTGTCGGCGTCCGTGCTCGCGATGGGCAGGACGCCCCGGCGCCGGGTGGCCGACCTGATGATCGCCAGTGTGGCCATCGCGCACCGGATGCCGTTGTACACCACCAGCCCGCAGGATTTCGAAGGCCTGAAGGAACTTCTCGACGTCGTTCCGGTCACCCGGCCGGCGTGATGCCTTCCCGCGTCGAGGCCCGGTACTGCCCAGGAGCCTGACAACGAGCGCGGCGGAAAGCCCGGCTGAACGCGTACACCGACGTGTAGCCGACCGAGCGGGCGATGGTGTCCACCGTGTCGCCGGTGTCGCGCAGCCGGACGGCGGCCAGGTCCATCCGCCACTGGGTCAGGTACTCGCCGGGTGTCCGGCCGGTGGTTTCGCGGAAGCGGCGGGTCAGCGTGCTGCGCGAGGTCGCCAGTTCCGTCGCGAGCAGGTCGGTGGTCCACGGTTTCGCCGGGTCCTCGTGGATCTTCGCCAGCGCCACGCTGATCAGCGGATCGCCGAGGACACCCAGCCAGGTTCCCCGCGCCTCCGCCGGTTTCTCGGTCCGCCACGCGCGCAGCAGCTGGACCAGGAGGATGTCGACAAGCCGGTTGAGGACGAACTCGGTGGCGATCTGCGGGGAGGCCAGTTCCCGCGACAACAGCCGGACGGTGTCGTCCAGCCCGCCCCCGACGTGGTTCGCGCGGATGTGCACCAGCTCGGGCAGGGTGGCGAGCACCTGGGTGGACACCGCCGGGTCGTAGTCGTAGGACGCGCCGAGGACATGCGTCTCCACGTCCCCGGAGCCGAGGCGCAGCACGCCACCGCAGTCCCGCGCCTTCTCGGCCGCCGTGCACAGGTTGGGAATGATCGCGACGTCCGGAGCGCTGCGCAGAGTGTGCTCCGGGCCGTTCGGCAACAGGACGACGTCGCCGGGCATGAGCTGCCGCGGCGGATGCCCGGTGAGTTCCAGCCAGGCAGTGCCGCAAGTGACGGCATAGAAGGCGGCGCGGGAGATGCCGTGCCAGAGGATGCCCCACGGCCCGGACGCCTCGATCCGCGCTCCGGCGGTACCACGGACGCCGCCCACGGCGAGTGCTTCGGCCAACAGGTCCATGCCGCCGAGGATAGTGCGACAAACGGATATGTTCATGGCATCTTCAGGCATCGATACGGTCACCGGGTGCGTCATACGATCGAGGTCATGACTGACACGTTCGACTTCGACCAGATCAACCGCACCGTGATCGCCGAGTTCCGCGAGACCGGCGGCAAGGCGGGTGGCATGTTCGAGGGCTATCCGCTGGTCCTCGTCCACCACACCGGCGCGAAGTCCGGCACCCAGCGCATCGCGCCGCTCGTCCCGCTCCTCGAAGGCGACCGGATCTACATCTTCGCGAGCAAGGGTGGCGCCGACGACAACCCGGCCTGGTTCCACAACCTGGTGGCGCACCCGGACACGAAGGTCGAGCTTGGCACCGAGACCTTCCCGGTCCGCGCGCGGTTGCTCGCCGGCGCCGAGCGCGACGAGGTCTACGCCAGGCAGTCCGCCGTCATGCCGCAGTTCGCCGACTACCAGAGCAAGACCAGCCGGGTCATCCCGGTCTTCGAGCTGGAGCGGGTCTAGGACCTCGTGAGTGGTGAGGACGGTTCTCACCGTCCTCACCACTCACGAGCCCGGCGGGACGGCCATACCGCGCAGGTTGAACCGGATGCCGAACCGTTCCGCCAGTCCGGGCACGGTGATTTCGGTGATCAGGTTCCCGGTGACGCGGTCGAACCGCTTGATCTTGACCGGCGTCCTGCCGTCGAACCTCTCCTGGATCAGGGTGATCGACCGGTCCGTGAAGGCCGCCTGGCTGGACGAATCGCTGTCCGAGGTGAACCCGGTGCCGAACCGCGGCACGGTGACCCCGGACGCGATCTCGGTCGTCATGATCCGGCCGTCGGCGGCGAGCCATTCGAGGTGACCTCCCCGCAGGGCCCTGGCGTCGTACGTCTTCTGGGAGAACGTCTCGGGGTCGACCAGTTTCTCGGTGACGGGGCGGCCCTCGGCGTCCACGAGGGGCTGTTCGGCGTACTTGCCGTCGCCCGTGTTCCACGAAACGACGGTCGTCCGGGGCTTGCCGTCGGCGTCGGTGTAATCGGAAAGGAACGTGATGACACCGTCGTGACAGGGCACGTGCCGGTTGTGGTCTCCCGCGTCGAAGACCCCTCGCCAGGCGAGGACCTTTTCCTTTCCATCGGTCGCCGGGTACAGCTGGGAAAGCAGTTCCGGCTGCGCACTGGGATCGACCTTCGAGCGCATACCGGGAATCGCGGCCGACTCCGCGAAATGAGCTCCCGCATCGGTGGCGATCCCATTGAGGTCACCGCCGCACAGCGCGTTCATGAAGTAGTTTCCCTCGACCCGGTAAAGCCGTGAACCGGTCGAAGTGGTGACGGCAACCTGATTGGTGTATCCGGCTTCAGAGAAGCCTTCGTTGTAGACCGCGACGAAACCTGTGCCGCCGGGCAATGCGAAAGCCGACTGCTGATGCCCTGCCTTCTTGTTCTCGAAGCCGGCCAGGCCGTCCTTGCCGAGAATATAGTCGCGGTTGTCGTCGCTGAAGAACAGTCCGGTCTCCGACCATGCGATATGCGACTCGGTCATTCCGCTGGTCTCGATCAGCTGCGTTCCGCCGTCCGCCCGCACCAGGACCAGATAGCCGGGCTGCCGCTTTTCCGCCGGATTGTCGGCGGAGGTGTCCGGGCTGAGAGAGAACGCGACGACGGTCTCACCGAGTTTCACCGCGGCGGGATCGGCGATGTTCATCTCCGCTCCGCTGTCGGGCGAAGCACAGGCCGTCGTGAGCAGGAGCGCGCAGGCGGCGAGCGCGATGATTCTGAGGAGGCGCACCGGGCCGGATCCTCTCAGGCGGTGGGCGGTGCGGCCCGCACCCGGCGGGCCGCACCGTCCACTGGATGTGGTTACTTGATGGTCGCGTAGACCTCGGTGCTCTTGTCATCCTTGATGTTGTCGGGGTAGACGCCCGGCCCGCCGTTGCTGTCCAAGTCGACCTTGGCGCCGTGCTTGTAGGCCTTCCACACCAGCTCGGAGCAGTTCAGCTTCCCGTTGCTGTTGTCCTTGTTGTCGGCGAAGTTCGAGTCGTAGGGCAGATCACGGAACTTGTTGTAAGCGTGGTCGGCCGCCTTGTTGCGAGTGGACTGCTCGACATCGACGGACATTTTGTAGATGGGGCCGCACTTCTTCAGCGTGGCCGCCGTGACGGCCTTGCTCTTCTTACCCGAGCCGGGCGCCTCCACGATCGTCTTCGTCGTGTAGTAGATGCCGACGTGGTTGTGCTTGAAAACGGTGGTCTTGGCGTAGGAGTGGAAGATGTCTCCCTTGTTCCTCGCGTTTCCGACCGTCTTCTTCGTCTTGCAGGCGCCGTCGTCGGAGGAAGCGATTCCGATCTCGCTCGACGCGTCCGTTTCCGCGGCCTGTGCGGGCGCGGCGAACAGGCCGAACATCGCCGTTCCCGCCATTGCGGCGGTCGCGGCGGACGTCGCCAGGATTCTCCCGAATTCGGACATGGATCTCCCCACTCTTTCAACCGGTGGACAGCGGTACCCGGCGCGATCGCGCACAAGAACTCGGGTCCCGTTCCGTTGACGAAATCGAAAGTAACGGGTTCGAAGAGTCGCGGGAGTCCGGTGAACGCCTGACAGCCCGGAGGGCCGTGGCTCAGTTCGAGGTGACGAGGTAACCGATCACCGCGGTCTCCAGGACGAGCACCAGCACCAGGATCACCACGAGTCCCAGGTTGCGTTCCCGGCGTGAACGATCAGACTCGGTCACCGTGGGTTGCTCCTTCTGTGCTCTGGGTGTTCGGCAAGGATAACGTCGGTACTTTTCCCACCAGAAGTATCGGTATCCCGTACGGCCCCGGCAAGCCACCGGTAACCTCCCGCGCATGGCGGGTTCGGGGAGAGGCGCACCGGTTGATCGAATGGACCGGCGAGCGGGGTGTGCCGTGGACGTGATCACCTCTTCCGAAGCCATCGAACGCGACGCTCCGATGAGCCTGGTCCGCGTCCGGCCCGCGCCGGTGGTCCATGAGTAGCCCGGGCGCGAAGACCTACGCGAAACCGGACACCGGGTTCGCGTGGCTGCGGATGTTCGGGGCGATCCTGGTCGTCTTCGAGCACTGCTTCCCGATCATCGAGCCGAGCCGGATCACCAGCCTGCCGTCGAGCTGGAACATCTCGCTGGGGTACTTCGCGCTCATGGGCTTCTTCGCCATGAGCGGCTACCAGATCGCGGACAGCTGGCGGCGTGACTCCTCGTGGTGGCGGTACCTGCTCAAGCGGGTGCTGCGGATCTGGCCGCCGCTGCTGTTCGTGGTCATGGTGACGGCGTTCGTGATCGGGCCGCTGGTGACGGTGCTCAGCCCGCGTGAGTACTGGGGCAATCACGACACCTGGGGCTACGTCGTGAACAACGCGATGCTGTACCCGTTGCAGCATCTGCTCCCGGGCGTGTTCACCGAGAACCCGTACCCGTTCTCCGCGAACGGCTCGATCTGGACGCTCCCGATGGAGACCACCGGATATCTGATCGTGCTCGTCATCGGCTTGGTGGGCGGCCTCGCGCGCGGACGGATCGTGCTGTTCCCGCTGCTGCTGGCGTTCATGGTGGCGGACGGGTTCATGGGGGCTTCGGTCGGCTTCCACGGCAACGCGGGCTCGTTGTTCAGCGTGCCGCTGGGGTCGATGGTGGCGTTCCTGGTGGCTTTCGTCCTCGGCATGCTGCTGCACAGCTACCGGGACCTGATCCCGTTGCGCCCGGCCGTCGCGTACGCGCTGGTGGCGCTCTATCTCGTCGCGAACTTCACCCCGCCCATCGAACCCGCGACGCGTTTCATCCTGCCCATCGCCGCGGGCTACGGCGCGATCACCTGGGCGTACCACTGGCCGCGCCGGCTGGAGGGCTACGACCAGTGGGTCTATCCCAGTTACGGGATGTACGTGTGGGGAATGCCGGTGCAACAGCTGTACACCCTCGCCGGGGTGCGCGACTCGTACCTGCTGATCGTGCTCGCGGTGCCCACCGCGTACCTCTGCGGGGTGGTGTCCTGGCGGCTGATCGAACGGCCGACCCAGAAGCTGCGGATCTACCTCCGGGTGCCGGACGAAACCCGGTCCGGCGGCGGAAGACGCGCGCCGCACCCGGACGACGAGATCACCCAGGTGATCCCGGCCGTGCCGCCTCGGCCGCCTCGCCTGCCGGCGCCTCAAGTCGCTCGCTTCGAGCCGCGGCCCGGGGCACCGGTGGCCCACTGCCGGGAGCATCGGAACTGACGAGCCGGGGTTTTGTCGGACCCCGGTGATAGAACCGATCCGTGACCCCCAAGATCGATACCGCGCAGCGCCGCGCCCGCCTCGCGACGCGTCATCGGCTCGCCGCGCCCGCCGAGTCGGTGCACGCCGCCGCGGACGCGGTCGTCGCGTTGCACGCCACGGACCCGGCGTCGGTGCACCTGTCGGCGTGGGCGCGCGTGAAGGGCAGTGGCGTCGCCGAGCTGGAGAACGCGCTCTACGAAGAGCGGACGCTGATCCGGATGCTCGGCATGCGCCGCACGGTCTTCGTCCTCGGGCACGAGAACGCCGCGCTCGTGCAGGCCGCTTGTTCCGCCGACATCGCCAAGAAGCAGCGCCGCCTGCTCGAACAGCACCTCGGCACACAGGGGCACCCGGAGAACGTCACAGAACCCGGCCGCTGGCTCGCCGAGGTCGAAGACGCGACCGAGCGGGCGCTGAAAGCCAGGGGATCGGCGACGGCGCAACAGCTGTCCGAGGACGAGCCGCGGCTCAAGCAACAGCTGTTGATGGCGAAGGGAAAGCCGTACGAGGCGATCGCCAACGTCACCAGCCGGGTCCTCTTCCAGCTCGCGGTCGACGGCCGTATCGTGCGCGGCCGTCCGCGCGGAAGCTGGATCAGCAGTCAGTACTACTGGGCGCCGATGGAGGGCTGGTTGCCACAGGGCCTCGCCGAATGGGACGCCGACGCCGCCCGCGTCGAGCTCGCCCGAAGGTGGCTCTACGCCTACGGCCCCGCGCCGATCGCGGACCTCCGTTGGTGGACGGGCTGGACGGCGGGGCAGACGAAGAAGGCGCTCGCCGAGATTCAACCGGTCGAGGTCGACCTCGACGGTGTTCCCGGCGTGGTGCTGGCCGACGATCTGGAGCCGGTCGCGGAGCCCGAACCCTGGGTCGCGCTGCTCCCGTCGCTCGATCCGACGTCGATGGGCTGGATCGAGCGCGACTGGTATCTCGGCCCGCACAAGGCGCCGCTGTTCGACGGTACCGGCAACATCGGGCCCACGGTCTGGGCCGACGGCCGCATCGTCGGCGGCTGGGCGCAGCGCCCGGACGGCGAGATCGTCCATCACCTCCTGGAGGACGTCGGCACGGACGTCGAGCGGGCCGTCGAGGCGGAGGCGAACCACCTGGCCGAGTGGTTCGGAGAGGTGCGAGTCACGCCACGAATGCGGACACCGTTGGAGCGACGGCTAGCACAAGGAAGCTGAGAGTTTCCCCAAGACGGCCTGGTAGCGATGGTCTTAATCGATTCTTGACCTGACCCACCGAGTGGTGGAAGTCTCGTCAGGGCAAAGAGGGTCGCCCGAGCACGCACGCTAGGGTTGCGCCCGAGTAAAGGACGTCTTACCGGGGCGATCCCGGACGAGTCTCAAGGGAGTGGCAGCAGTGACGGTTCGCGTAGGTGTCAACGGCTTCGGCCGCATCGGCCGCAACTTCTTCCGGGCCGTGCAGGCCGCCGGTCACGACATCGAGGTGGTCGCGTTCAACGACCTCGGCGACGTCGCCACCATGGCCCACCTGCTCAAGTACGACTCCATCCTCGGCCGCTTCCCGGGCGAGGTCAGCGTCAGCGACGAGGGCATCGTCGTCGACGGCAAGACGATCAAGGCCCTCGCCGAGCGCGACCCGGCCAACCTGCCCTGGGGCGACCTCGGCGTGGACGTCGTCGTCGAGTCGACCGGTTTCTTCACCAACGGCGACGCCGCCAAGGCGCACATCGCCGGTGGCGCCAAGAAGGTCATCATCTCCGCGCCCGCCAAGGGTGAGGACCTGACCGTGGTCCTCGGCGTCAACGACGACAAGTACGACGGTTCGCAGACGATCATCTCGAACGCGTCCTGCACCACCAACTGCCTCGGCCCGCTGGCAAAGGTCCTCAACGACGCCTTCGGCATCGAGCAGGGCCTGATGACCACGATCCACGCGTACACGCAGGACCAGAACCTGCAGGACGCGCCGCACAAGGACCTGCGCCGCGCCCGCGCCGCCGCGCTGAGCATGGTCCCGACCTCGACCGGTGCCGCCAAGGCCATCGGCCTGGTCCTGCCGGAGCTCAACGGCAAGCTCGACGGCTACGCGGTCCGCGTCCCGGTCCCGACCGGTTCGGCCACCGACCTCACCGTCACGCTGACCAAGAGCGCGACCCTCGAGGAGATCAACGCCGCGTACAAGGCCGCCGCCGAGGGCCCCCTGGCCGGCATCCTGCGCTACAGCGACGACCCGATCGTCTCGGCCGACATCGTCACCGACCCGGCGTCCTGCATCTACGACGCGCCGCTGACCAAGGTCATCGGCAACCAGGTCAAGGTCGTCGGCTGGTACGACAACGAGTGGGGCTACTCCAACCGCCTCGCCGACCTCGTCAAGCTCGTCGGCACCAAGCTTTCCTGACCCATGGCGCTGAAGAACCTCGAAGACCTGCTGGGCGAGGACGTTTCGGGCCGGTTCGTACTCGTGCGATCCGACCTGAACGTCCCGCTCGACGGGGAGACCATCACCGACGACGGCCGCGTCCGCGCGGCCCTGCCGACCCTCAAGCGTCTCGCCGAGGCGGGCGCGAAGGTGGTCGTCACGGCGCACCTCGGCCGTCCCAAGGGCGAGCCGGACCCGAAGTTCTCGCTCGCGCCCGTCGCCGCGAAGCTCACCGAGCTGCTCGGCGTCGACGTCCCGCTGGCCGGTGACCTGGTCGGCGAGTCCGCCAAGGTCACCGTCGCCGGCCTGACCGACGGCCAGGTGGCCCTGCTGGAGAACGTGCGTTTCGACGCGCGCGAGACCAGCAAGGTCGAGTCCGAGCGGCAGGAGCTGGCCGCCGAGCTGGCCGCGCTCGTCCCGGGCGGCGCGTTCGTCTCCGACGGTTTCGGTGTCGTGCACCGCAAGCAGGCCTCGGTCTACGAGATCGCGCGTGCGCTTCCGGCGTACGCGGGCGGTCTGGTGCTGGCCGAGGTCGACGTCCTCAAGAAGCTGACCGAGGACCTCGCGCGTCCGTACGTCGTCGTCCTCGGCGGCGCCAAGGTCTCGGACAAGCTGGGTGTCATCGCGAACCTGCTGACCAAGGTCGACAGGCTGCTCATCGGCGGCGGCATGGCGTACACCTTCCTCAAGGCCCAGGGCCACGAGGTCGGGAACTCGCTGCTGCAGGAGGACCAGCTGGAGCAGGTCCGCGGCTTCCTCGCCGAGGCGGAGAAGCGCGGCGTCGAGCTGATCCTGCCGGTGGACGTCCTCGCCGCGACGGGCTTCGCGGCCGACGCGGAGTTCGACGTCGTCGACGCGACGGCCATCCCGGCCGGGCGGATGGGTCTCGACATCGGCCCGAAGTCGCGGGAGCTGTTCGCGGGCAAGCTGGCCGACGCGGCGACCGTGTTCTGGAACGGCCCGATGGGCGTGTTCGAGTTCGAGTCCTTCGCCGGCGGCACCCGTGCCGTGGCCGAAGCGCTGGTCGAGAGCGACGCGTTCACCGTGGTCGGCGGGGGAGACTCCGCCGCGGCCGTGCGGCAGCTCGGCCTGCCGGAGGACGGCTTCTCGCACATCTCGACCGGCGGCGGCGCGTCGCTGGAGTACCTGGAGGGCAAGGAACTGCCCGGAGTCGCTGTGCTGGGAGAGAACGACTAGTGGCGCGCAAACCGCTCATCGCCGGCAACTGGAAGATGAACCAGAACCACCTCGAAGCCATCGCGCTGGTTCAGAAGATCGCCTTCGCCCTGCCGGAGAAGTACTACGCGAAGGTCGACGTCGCGGTCCTGCCGCCGTTCACCGACATCCGCAGCGTCCAGACGCTGACCGACGGCGACAAGCTGTCGCTCACCTACGGCGCCCAGGACCTGTCGCCGCACGACTCCGGTGCCTACACCGGTGACGTGTCGGGCCCGATGCTGGCGAAGCTGGGCTGCAGCTTCGTCACCGTCGGGCACTCGGAGCGGCGTGAGTACCACGGCGAATCCGACGAACTGGTGAACAAGAAGGTCAAGGCCGCGCTCAAGCACGGCATCACGCCGATCCTGTGCGTGGGGGAGAAGCTCGAGGTCCGCGAGGCCGGCGAGCACATCGCCCACACCACGACCCAGCTGGTCGAGGGCCTCAAGGGGCTCAAAGCCGAGCAGGTCAAGGACGTCGTCGTCGCCTACGAGCCGGTCTGGGCGATCGGGACCGGCAAGGTCGCGACCCCGCAGGACGCCGAGGAGGTGTGCGGAGCCATCCGCGCCACCCTCGCCGAGAAGTACGGTGCCGAGGTCGCGTCCTCGGTCCGGGTGCTCTACGGCGGCTCGGCCAAGGCCAACAACATCAGTGACCTCGTCGCCTGCGAGAACATCGATGGTGCGCTCGTCGGTGGTGCCAGCCTGGATGGTGACGAGTTCACCAAACTCTGCGCACTCGCCGCGGGCGGGCCCCTGCCCTGATCGGGGCACCTACCGGGTAACCTGGGTATCCGGTCCGTCACACAGCAGTGGACGAGTCCAGGAGTACGGTGTGTCCTGGTGGCCAAGAGCCGCCTGTGCACACCGTTTTCCTGCATTCTCCAAGAGCGCAGAGGATGACATGAAGCTGTTCCTGCAAATCCTGTTGATCGCCTCCAGCGTGCTGCTGGTGGTCGCCGTGTTGCTGCACCGCGGCCGTGGTGGCGGTCTGTCTTCGCTGTTCGGTGGCGGTATGCAGTCGAGCCTCTCCGGCTCGAGCGTGGCCGAGAAGAACCTCGACCGGATCACGCTGCTGCTGGGCGCGGTGTGGCTGATCAGCATCATCGGCCTCGGGCTCCTGCTCAAGGTCTGATCGATCCAGGTGTTTCGGCGTGCCTATGGGGGGCGCGCCGCCGATCCCTATAGGTGTGAGGATTCATGGTTGGCGGTAACGCGATTCGGGGCACCCGTGTGGGTGCCGGTCCTTCGGGCGAATCGGAACGGGGTGAGTCGGCGCCGAGGCGCCGCATTTCCTACTGGTGCGCCAACGGGCATGAGGCACAGCCCTCGTTCTCGATGGACGCGGAGATCCCCGACGAGTGGGACTGCCCGCGCTGCGGGCTCCCCGGTGGGCAGGACGAGAAGAACCCTCCTGCCGCGCCGCGGACCGAGCCTTACAAGACTCACCTCGCGTACGTGAAGGAACGGCGTTCCGACGCCGACGGCGAGGCCATCCTCGCCGAGGCGCTGGAGCGGTTGCGCCAGCGCCGGGAGATCTAGCCTTCGCTCACCGGTCGAGCGGGTACCGGGCACGCACCCGGAACCCGCCGTCCTCGGTGTCGGCGGTCTCGAAGCTCCCACCCAGCAGTCGAGCGCGTTCGGCCAGCCCGGTCAGCCCATGCCCTCCCGAGGGCAGGGCCGCACCGGGGGTCCGGGCGCGCTCGTTGCGTATTTCGACCTTGAGCGAACCGTGCTCGCCCTGGATCCGGATGGTCGCGGTGGCGCCGGGCGCGTGCTTGTGCACGTTGGTCAGGCATTCCTGCACGGTCCGGTAGGCCGCCGCCGAAACCTGGCTGGGCAGCAGGTCGGGGATCCGCTCGACGGTCAGATGCACCGGGACGTCCGAACCGCGGATCAGCCGGTCGAGTTCGTTGATCCCCGGCCGGGGCCCGTCGTCTTCGGAGCCCGAGCGGAGCACGCTCACGAGTGAACGCAGTTCCTCGAGCGTCTTGGTGCTCAGCTTGCGGATGACCTGCGCGGTTTCGAGCGACCGGGCGTCGGTGGTCTGGGCCTGCAGTGCGCCCGCCTGCATCGCGATCAGCGTGATCTGGTGCGAGACGACGTCGTGCATCTCCCGCGCGAGGCGGGCGCGCTCCTCCGCGCGGACGGCGTCGGCGTGGAAGCGGCGTTCGCGGTCGCGGCTGGCGGCGAGTTCGGACAGCTTCTGTGAGATCTCCGTCCGCGCTCCGATGAGCAGGCCGATGGCCACCGGCATCCCGGCGACGATGACGCCGTAAATGCCGTCCAAGACGTGCTCGCGCCAGCTGAGCTCGACGAAGTCGGCCAGCGGCCACTGGACGAACCGGCAGGTGAAGACGAGCGCGAACCCGGTCCAGGTCTGCCAGTGCATCTGTTTGCGGGTGGCGAGGAACCCGAGCGCGATCATCGCGGCCAATTGCGACCAGCCGGCCAGGAACCCCGGGACGGTCACGATCACCGCGAGGAACGGCAGCTTGCGCCGGAAGGCGAGGCCGAGGCACGCGGCGCCGGACAGGTAGATCGAGTACGGCTGAGCCTTCTCGGGGATCACCAGCCACACGTCGAGCGCGGCAAGGAAGATCGCGAGTGTGTCGATGCCCAGCGCGACCAGCGCCGGGCGTTTGATCTTGGCGAACGAAATGACCCCGGCGGCACGGCGCATCCGGTCGGCGGCGTCCGCTCCGGAGCCGCCCACCGAGATACCTGGCATCGAGAGACCCTCTGTGCTCATCGCTGGCGACCTCACTCGTCTTGTGGACTTGAATGGTGAGACGTGTTCTTCGCCCGATCGGGACGCGCAGGAACGAACAAATGTGCGGATGCTAACGGGTGGATGTACAAGGGCGGTAAGTTTCCCCCAGTCGGGCTAGCGACTGTCCGGTCACTGTCCGCTCTGCGGACAAGTGCATGAACGTTCGGTCGGTCGAATCCACACCGGACCACCCGGGCTCGGTGGTCCGTTGATCGTTTCGACGCGCGAACAAGTCCTCTCTGATGCGAAAGCCGCCGGAAGTTGATCTACGTCACGTTTCGAGGCCGCGCGGTGACCCTGCCGCGCGAAGTCCGTGAAGGCCTCCTTCACTACCTTCAGGGTAGGGAAGGAGGCCTTCACGGACTTCCGCCATGAGGGTGTCACCAGACGCCTCGGTCCAGGTGGTCGTGAGTGGCGATTCGGGTTCTAACCCGAATCGCCACTCACGACCACCTGGACCGAGGCGCCGCGCCGCAGCCTTCAGCTCCTGAAGCTCTTGAAGCGCGTGAAGGCCCCCTTCCCTCGGCTCAGCCGAGGGAAGGGGGCCTTCACGCGAGAAAGCGTCAGCCCGTCGTAGGGGGCTGATAGACCTTCGTGAGTTTCGAGGCGGAGCCTCGGTCCAGCAGCCAGAGCGTGCGACGCGAGCCGCGTGCCCCGGCGACCGGGATCTCGACCTCGCCCGCACCGGCCAGCGCCTGCGCGACGGCGTCGGCCTTGGCGTCGCCGCCGGTGACCAGCCAGATGTCCTGTGCGCGACGGATCGCGGGCAGGGTCAGCGAGATCCGGGTCGGCGGCGGCTTGGGACAGTCCCGCACCGCGACGACCGAGCGTTCCTTCTCGTGCACCGCCGGGCTGTCGGGGAAGATCGAGGCGGTGTGCCCCTCCCCGCCGAGGCCCAGCAGCATGATGTCGAACGCCGCGTCGTTGGCCGCCAGGACCTCCGCGTAGGCCGCGGCCGCCGCGTCGACGTCGTCCCCGAACTCGCCGTCCGAGGGTGCCATGGCGTGCACCCGCTTCGGGTCGAGCGGGACGTGGTCGAGCAGCGCCTCGCGGGCCTGCTTCTCGTTGCGGTCGTCCGAGTCCGCCGGGACGAAGCGCTCGTCGCCCCAGTAGAGGTCCAGCCGCGACCAGTCGATGGCGTCGCGGGCACTGGAGTCGCGCAGTTCGCGCAGGATCGCGATTCCCGTGCCGCCGCCGGTGAGCACCACCGAAGCGGAGCCCTTGGCGGCCTGGACGTCGACGATCCGGGTGACCAGCCTGGCCGCCGCGGCGGCGGCCAGGAGGTCCGGGTTCTCGTAGACGACGACCTCGGTCTTGCTCATGAGGCGCTCTTCGCGGTCTTGGCGGCCGGAGCCTTCTTCGCCGCCGGAGCCGCCTTCTTCGCCGGAGCGGGCTTCGCGGTGCCCGACGAGATCTTGCCGAGGCCGTTCAGTGAAGCCTCGTAGACCTCGTCCGGGTCGAGCCGCCGCAGCTCCTCGATCAGGCAGTCCTTGTTGTCCCGCCGCTGCAGGGCGATCCGGCGCGTCGGCTGGCCCGGCTGGGTCAGCATGCCGACCCGTCCGTCCGGCCGGTGCAGTTCCACCGGGCCGGACCGCCGGTCCAGCGTCACCGAGATGATGCCCGCGGCACCGCTGCTCTTGACCCGCTTCACCGGCACCTTGAGGTACTCGGCCAGCCAGCCGGCGAGCAGTTCGGTCGACGGCGAGTCGGCCTCGCCGGTCACCGTCGCGCCGGTGACCTTCTCGTACGGCGGAAGGTCCAAAGCGGACACCAGCTGCGCGCGCCACCGGGTCAGCCGGGTCCACGCCAGGTCGGTGTCACCCTCCACATAGGACTTCGCCCGCGTGGTGAGTGCCCTTATGGGCGCCTTTTCCGCCGCCGAGTCGGTGATCCGGCGCTGGGCCAGCTCACCGAGCGGGTCCTTGGCCGGTGCCTTCGGACCGGTGCCCGGCCACCAGGTGACGATCGGCGCGTCCGGCAGCAGCAGCGGCACGACCGCGCTCTGCCCCTGCGAGGCCAGCGGGCCGTAGAGCCGCAGGACGATGACCTCGCTCGCGCCGGCGTCGCCGCCGACCCGGATCTGGCCGTCGATCCGCGGCGCCGCGGTCCGCGCGCCCTTGGCCACCACGATCACCCGCGAGGGGTGTTCCCGGCTGGCCTCGTTGGCTGCCTCGATCGCCTCTTCGAGTTTGTCGTCGTCGTCGGCCACTATGACCAGCGTCAGCACCCGGCCGAGCGCCACCTGCCCGCCCTGTTCGCGGATCTCGACGAGTTTCTTGTTCAGCTGCGACGTCGTGGTCGACGGCAGGTCGATGATCACGGACGCCTCCAGTTCCGGCCGGTACGCTCCAGCATTTCGTCCGCGGACGGCGGTCCCCACGAACCGGGCGGGTACGCCTCGGGCGCGCCCTTCTTGGCCCAGTGGTCGAGGATCGGGTCCAGGATCTCCCAGGACAGTTCGACCTCTTCGTTCACCGGGAACAGCGACGGTTCGCCGAGCAGCACGTCCAGGATGAGCCGCTCGTAGGCCTCCGGGGACGACTCGGTGAACGCGTGCCCGTAGCCGAAGTCCATGGTGACGTCGCGGACCTCCATCGTGGTCCCCGGCACCTTCGACCCGAACCGCAGCGTGATGCCCTCGTCGGGCTGCACCCGGATCACCAGCGCGTTCTGGCCCAGTTCCTCGGTCGAGGTCGAGTCGAACGGCAGATGCGGCGCCCGCTTGAACACCACGGCGATCTCGGTGACCCGGCGGCCCAGCCGCTTGCCGGTGCGCAGGTAGAACGGAACCCCGGCCCAGCGGCGGTTCTGCACCTCCAGCGTCACCGCGGCGTAGGTCTCGGTGGTCGAGTCCTTCGCGAAACCGCCTTCCTGCAGCAGGCCCGGCACCTTCATGCCGCCCTGCCAGCCGCCCGCGTACTGCCCGCGCGCGGTGGTCTCGTCGAACGGCGCCAGCGGCTTGGTCGCCGAAAGCACCTTGACCTTCTCCGCGCGGAGCGCGCGCGGGGCGAACGAGACCGGCTCCTCCATCGCGGTCAGTGCGAGGAGCTGCAGCAGGTGGTTCTGGATGACGTCGCGAGCGGCGCCGATGCCGTCGTAGTACCCCGCGCGGCCGCCGAGACCGATGTCCTCGGCCATGGTGATCTGCACGTGGTCGACGTAGTTGGCGTTCCAGATCGGCTCGAACAGCTGGTTCGCGAAGCGCAGCGCCAGCAGGTTCTGCACCGTCTCCTTGCCGAGGTAGTGGTCGATGCGGAACACCGACTCCTCGGGGAAGACGTCGTTCACGATCTCGTTGAGCTCCTTGGCGCTCTTGAGGTCGCGGCCGAACGGCTTCTCGATGACGACGCGGCGCCAGGTGTCCTCGCTCGCCTCGGCGAGGCCGGAGCGGGCGAGCTGCTTGGTCACCACCGGGAACGCGCTCGGCGGGATCGACAGGTAGAACGCGGTGTTGCCGCCGGTGCCGCGCTCGGCGTCGAGGTCCTTGACCGTCTGCGCGAGCCTGTCGAAGGCCTCGTCGTCGTCGAAGGTGCCCTGGACGAAGCGGATGCCTTCGGCGAGCCGGTTCCACACCGACTCCTTGAACGGCGTCCGCGCGTGCTCCTTGACCGAGTCGTGCACGAGCTCGCCGAAGTCCTGGTGCTCCCAGTCCCGCCGGGCGAACCCGACGAGCGAGAACCCGGCGGGCAGCAGGCCGCGGTGGGCGAGGTCGTAGATCGCCGGCATCAGCTTCTTGCGGGCCAGGTCACCGGTGACGCCGAAGATCACCAGGCTGGACGGCCCGGCGATCCGCGGCAGCCGCTTGTCGCGCTGGTCGCGCAGCGGGTTGTTCCAGGCTCGTGTCACTCGCCGGCCTCCTGTACCGCGCGGACCAGTTCGGCCAGGCCGGCGGCCCGGTCGGTGAGGTGCAGGCGCAGCACCGGACGGCCGTGCTCGGCGAGCACCTGGCCGTCACCCAGCGCCTGCGCGTGCTGCAGGACGCCGAGCGTGTACGGCCGGTCCGGAACGTCGAGATCGTCCTCGACGGCGCCGGTGATCTGCAGGAAGACACCGTTCTGGTGCCCGCCCTTGTGGTACTGCCCGGTCGAGTGCAGGAACCGCGGCCCCCACCCGAAGGTGGTCTGGCGGCCGGTGCGCTTGGCGATCTCGCCGCGCAGGACCGCCGTCGACGCGTCGTCGAGCCGGTCGAGGTACGCCTGCACCGCGATGTAACCGTCTTCCGGGGCGGAGTCGAAGAAAGCCCGCAGGATGTCCGCGAGCTTCCCTTCCGTGGCGACGCCTTCCGAGCCGAACACCTCAACCGCGCCGTCCACAGTGGACGGCTTCTCGCCGCCCTTGAGCTTGTCCGGGTTGTCGAGCAGCGACCGCGCGGCCTTCTTGGCGGCCTCGACGTCGGGCTGGTCGAACGGGTTGATCCCGAGCAGCCGTCCGGCGAGCGCGGTGGCGAACTCCCACAGCAGGAACTGCGCGCCGAGCGAACCGGTCACGGAGATCTTCGCCGCGCCTTCCGCCGCGCCGACGGCCACCGGGGTGGCGTCGCCCTTGGCGTCGGCGAAACCGGGGGAATCCGGGCCTTCGACGGCGACCGGCAGGAGACCGGTGCCCTGTTTGCCGGTGGATTCGGCGATCAGCTGCTCCGCCCAGTCGGCGAAGCCCTTGATCCCGGAGCCGGTGTCGCCGATGACGACCTTCTCGGCGCCCTTTTCGTGCGCCGCGACCCACGCCGCCGCGAGCTTGATCGCCGGGTTGTCCACGGAGTCGGTGGCCAGCTCGTCGGCCACCGAAGCGGCCTGGTCGAGCAGGCGGGCGACGTCCGCGCCGGCGAGCCCGGCCGGGACGAGCCCGAACGCGGTCAGCGCCGAGTAACGGCCGCCGACGTTCGGGTCGGCGAGGAAGACCTTGCGGTAACCCTCCTTTTCGGACAGTTCCGCGAACGGCGAGCCGGGGTCGGTGACGACCACGATCCGCCGGGCCGCGTCGATGCCCGCGTCGGCGAAGGCCTTCGCGAAGATCCGGCGGTGACTGTCGGTCTCGACGGTGCCGCCGGATTTCGACGACACGACGATGACCGTGCGCTCCAGGTCACCGGCGAGCGCGTCGGCGACCTGGCCCGGGTCGGTGGTGTCGAGGACCGTCAGCGGGACGCCGTCGGTCGCGGTGATGACCTCGGGGGCCAGCGACGAACCACCCATGCCCGCGAGGACGACGCGGTCGACGCCCTCGGAACGCAGGTCGGTCCGCAGTGCCTCGATCTCGCCGATCAACGGCCGCGAGGACTTGTGCAGCGTCGTCCACGAGAGACGGATCGACGCTTCGGACTCGGCTTCGGGACCCCACAGTGTGGCGTCCTGGGACGCCAGTTTCGATGCGACCTGGTCGGCGACGAGCCGCTCCGCGAACGGAGCGGCTTTGCCGGCCAGGGCGGCGTCGACGATTTCGACGCCGGTCGTTTCCCCTGCCATGGTCGGTGATCAGTCCTTTGCCTTTTCCAGCTGCCCGGTGACGGTCTCGAGAAGCTCGGTCCACGACTTCTCGAACTTCTCGACGCCCTCGTTCTCCAGCGTGAGGAAGACGTCGTCGATGTCGATGCCGACTACACGCAGCTTGTCGAAGACGACCTGCGCGTCGGGGCCCTTGCCGGTCACCGTGTCACCGGTGATCTCGGCGTGGTCGCCCGCGGCTTCGAGGGTCTTCTCCGGCATCGTGTTGACCGTGTCCTTGACGACGAGCTGGTCCACGTAGCGGGTGTCGGAGTACTGCGGGTCCTTCACACCGGTGGAGGCCCACAGCGGACGCTGCGGGTTCGCGCCGGCCTCGGCGAGCGCCTTCCAGCGGTCCGAAGCGAACAGCTCCTCGAACGCGGCGTACGCGAGCCGCGCGTTGGCGATGGCGGCCTCACCGCGCAGCGCGGTGGCCGCGTCGGTGCCGATCGCGTCGAGCCGCTTGTCGATCTCGGTGTCCACACGGGACACGAAGAACGACGCGACCGAGTGGATGCCCTTGAGGTCGTGGCCGTTGGCCTTCGCCTGCTCCAGCCCGGCGAAGTAGGCCTCGATGACCGCCCGGTACCGCTCGACCGAGAAGATCAGCGTGACGTTGACGCTGATGCCCTCGGCCAGGGTCTTGGTGATCGCCGGGAGACCCTCTTCGGTGGCCGGGATCTTGATCAGCACGTTCGGCCGGTCCACGGTCTTCCACAGGTCCTGCGCCTCGGCCACCGTCTTGTCGGAGTCCTTGGCCAGGCGCGGGTCCACCTCGATGGACACCCGGCCGTCGACCCCGTTCGTGGCGGTGTAGACGTCGCGGAACAGGTCCGCGGCGTTGCGCACGTCGGTGGTGGTCAGCTCGCGGATGGTGGCCTCGACGTCGGCGCCGCGGGCGGCGAGCTCCTTGGTCTGCTCGTCGTACGCCTCGCCCTTCGACATCGCGTTGGCGAAGATCGTCGGGTTGGTCGTGACGCCCACGACGTGCTTGTCGCGGATCAGGTCCGCGAGGTTGCCGGTGTTCAGGCGCTCACGGGACAGGTCGTCCAGCCAGATCGACACCCCGGCCTCGGACAGCTGCGCGAGCTTGTCGTTGCTCATTGGAGTCCTCTCAGTTCTTGGTGTTGGCGATCGAGCGACGGGCGGCCTCGACGACTGCCTCCGCGGTGAAACCGAACTCACGGAACAGTGTGGCGGCGTCGGCCGACGCACCGAAGTGCTCGATCGAAACGTTCACCCCGGCGTCACCGGTGAAGCGGTGCCACGACTGGGCGATACCGGCTTCCACGGAGACGCGTGCCTTGACCGACGGCGGGATGACCGAGTCCTTGTAGGACTGGTCCTGCGCGTCGAACCACTCGACACACGGCATCGAGACGACGCTCGCCGGGATGCCGTCGGCTTCGAGGGTCTTGCGGGCCTCGACGGCCAGCTGGACCTCGGAACCGGTCGCGATCAGCACGACCTCGGGGCTGCCGTTGGACGCCTCGGCGAGGACGTAACCGCCCCGCTTGACGCCTTCGGCGCTGGTGCCCTCCAGGACCGGCACGTTCTGCCGGGTCAGCGCGAGGCCCGACGGGTGGTGGACGTCCTCCAGGACGGCCTTCCACGCGTACGCGGTCTCGTTGGCGTCCGCCGGGCGGACGACGTTGAGGCCGGGGATCGCGCGCAGCGAGGAGAGCTGCTCGATCGGCTGGTGGGTGGGGCCGTCCTCGCCCAGGCCGATCGAGTCGTGCGTCCACACGTAGGTGACCGGCGCCTTCATCAGCGCGGCCAGCCGCACGGGCGGGCGCATGTAGTCGGAGAAGATCAGGAACGTCGCGCCGTAGGGACGGGTGCCGCCGTGCAGTGCGATGCCGTTGAGGATCGAGCCCATCGCGTGCTCGCGGATGCCGAAGTGCAGCGTCCGGCCGTACGGGCTGGTCTTCCACATGTCGGTGGAAGCCTTCTCCGGGCCGAACGAGTCGGCCCCCTTCATGGTGGTGTTGTTGCTCTCCGCGAGGTCCGCGGAACCGCCCCACAGCTCGGGAAGCGGCTCGGCGAGCGCGTTGAGCACCTCACCGGAGGCCTTGCGGGTCGCGATGCCCTTGGCGTCCGGCTCCCACGTCGGCAGGTTGTCCGCGAAGCCCTCGGGCAGCGAGCGGGTGGCCATCCGGTCCGCGATCTTCTTGCGCTCCGGGTTGGCGGCGCCCCACGCCTCGAACTTCTCCTGCCATTCGGCGCGGGCGGCCTTGCCGCGGTCGACGGCCTGGCGGGTGTGCGCGATGACCTCGTCGTCGACCTGGAAGCTCCGCTCCGGGTCGAAGCCGAGGATCTCCTTGACCGCGGCGACCTCTTCGGCGCCGAGGGCGGCGCCGTGGGCCTTGCCGGTGCCCATCTTCTTCGGCGCCGGGTACCCGATGACGGTCTTCAGCGCGATGAACGACGGGCGCTCGGTCTCGGCCTTCGCGGCCTTGATGGCCTCTTCGATCGCGACGACGTCTTCGCCACCCTCGACGACCTGGGTGTGCCACCCGTAGGCCTCGTAGCGCTTCACGACGTCCTCGGACAGCGCGATCTTGGTGTCGTCCTCGATCGAGATCTCGTTGTCGTCCCAGAAGACGATCAGGTTGCCCAGCTCCTGGCGGCCGGCGATCGAGGAGGCCTCGGCGGTGACGCCCTCTTCGATGTCACCGTCGGAGGCGATCACGTAGACGTAGTGGTCGAAGATGCTCTCGCCCTGCGGGGCGTCCGGGTCCAGCAGGCCGCGCTCGCGGCGGGCCGCCATCGCCATGCCGACCGCGTTGGCCAGGCCCTGGCCCAGCGGGCCGGTGGTGGTCTCGACGCCCTTGGTGTGGCGGTACTCCGGGTGGCCCGGGGTCTTCGAGTCCCACTTGCGCAGCTGCTTCAGGTCTTCCAGCTCCAGACCGAACCCGGCGAGGTACAGCTGGATGTAGAGGGTGAGGCTCGAGTGACCGGCGGAGAGGATGAAGCGGTCACGAGCGGGCCACTCCGGGTCGGCCGGGTCATGACGCAGCGTCCGCTGGAAGAGCGTGTACGCGAGCGGCGCCAGGCTCATCGCGGTGCCGGGGTGACCGCTGCCGCAGTTCTCGACCGCGTCCGCGGCGAGCACCCGAACGGTGTCGACGGCCCGCGTGTCGTTCTCGGTCCAGTCGGCGGGCACGTTGCGCCGGAGGAGTGGGTTCTTCTCGCTGGTAGAGGCGGTTTCGGACACTGAACTCGAACTCCCCGTCATCAGGTTGTGGCTTCTCTTCCCTCGTGGGTAACCCACGTGTACCGCTACTAATCTCAATCGATCCGGAAGGGACGATATTCCTGGTCCGGGCCGTTCGCAGAGGTACGCCGCGAGCTACCGCGGCCAGCCTAATGGTTCGGCCGGTCGAGGACCCGCGATCACCCTCTGGAAACAGCACGTCTACCATCGGGGAAGGGTTCAGAACACGGGATCCGGGGCCGCCACATCACCCGGAAGCCTGGTGGACCCCGCCCCGAAAACTGACGCAGGGAGTGAAATGTCGTTGGTGAACGCTGCGCACGGACGCAGTGACAGCACCAGCGCCGTACATCCGACCGGTGAACGACCGCACGGTGGCCGGCGAACTATCCGCCAGGTCGTCGGCGCGTACGCCGCCCTCGCGAAGCCCAGGGTGATCGAGCTCCTCCTGGTCACCACGATTCCCGCGATGTTCCTGGCAGGCCGGGAAATCCCGTCGCCGTGGCTGGTGCTCGCGACGCTCGTGGGCGGCACCATGGCCGCCGGCAGCGCCAACGCCTTGAACTGCGTGATCGACGCGGACATCGACAAGGTGATGAACCGCACGAAGCGCCGTCCGCTGGTGAAGGAATCGGTGCCCCGGCGCGGTGCGCTGATCTTCGGTCTCGTGCTCGGCGTCCTGTCGTTCGTCGTGCTCTATTTCACGGTGAACCTGCTCTCGGCGATCCTCGCGATCGTGACGATCCTCTTCTACATCTTCGTCTACACGCTGGTGTTGAAGCGGCGTACGTCACAGAACGTGGTCTGGGGCGGCGCGGCGGGCTGCATGCCGGTCGTCATCGGCTGGGCCGCCGTCACCGGCACCGTCGAGTGGCCCGCGTTCGTGATGTTCGGCGTCATCTTCTTCTGGACCCCGCCGCACACCTGGGCGCTGGGCATGAAGTACCGCGAGGACTACGAGCGCGCCGGTGTGCCGATGCTGCCGGTGGTCGCCACCCCGCAGCACGTGGCGCGGCAGATCGTCATCTACTCGTGGGTGATGGTCGCGTGGACGCTGCTGCTGGTCCCGGTGACGAGCTGGATCTACACGACGTTCGCGATCCTGGCGGGCGGCTGGTTCCTCTTCTACGCGCACAGCCTGAACGCGGCGGTGCGGCGTGGCGAGGAGACCAAGCCGATGTCGCTGTTCCACCGGTCGAACACGTACCTGATGATCGTGTTCGTCGCGCTGGCGGTGGACTCGGCGATCGGGCTGCCTGCCATCGGGCTGCCCTTCTGATCTTGTAGCGCGTGAAGGCCCCCTTCCCTCGGCTGAGCCGAGGGAAGGGGGCCTTCACGCGCTGTTGGCGGACGAGGGCTCGGTCCAGGTGGTCGTGAGTGGCGATTCGGGTTAGAACCCGAATCGCCACTCACGACCACCTGGACCAGAAGGTCCCCATTGAGACGATGAACGTCCTGAAGGTGCCCTTCGGGACGTTCGGGCCCAGGCCGTTCCCACCTGCTGAGCGCGCTACCCGCCCCGGCTACCCGTCAGTACCGTCCGGCGGAGTGACGAGTACGACCGAACGCCCGGCCACCGTCCGGGCCGGGCGCGCGACCATGGCGGTCGCCTGCCTGATCGTCTTCACCGCGCAGATGGCGACGACGATCTATCTCCCTTCCCTCCCGATGGTCGAACGCGACTTCGGGGTGTCGCGCAGCGTCGCGGCACTGTCGGTGTCGCTGTTCGTCATCGGCGCGGCGGCGCCGGTGGTGCTGTGGGGCCGGGCGGCCGACCGGCTCGGGCGCCGGGCCGCGTTGCTGGCGGCGCTGGGCCTGTTCGCCGTGTCGAGCGCGGTGCTCATCGTCAACACGTCGCCCACGTGGCTCCTCGTTCTCCGTACCCTGCAAGGGATCGGTGCCGGCGGTGCGGCAATCATCGCCCGTATCGCCGTGCGGGATCTCGGTGACGGCGACGCGCTCGCCAAACGGCTTTCGGTGCTGTCCATCGCGTTCGTCACCGCACTCGGCGGCGGGCAGTTCGCCGGTGGACTGATCGGCGGGTGGCAGGGCGGTTTCGCGGTGCTGACGGCGGCGGGTGCGCTGTGCGTCCTGGGCACGCTGACGATTCCGCTCCGCAGGAGCAGCGGTGAGAAGACGGGCATGGTCCGGATATATCTCCGGATCCTCGCCGTTCCGGCGTTCCTGCGGCCGACGATCGCGGCGGGTCTCGGCTTCGCGACGATCGTGCTCCTCCAGGAGGTCTCGCCGTTCGTCTTCCAGCAGCACTTCGGGCTGAGCGTCGACCAGTACGGCGGCCTCGGCCTCCTCTTCGGTCTGGCCTACTTCGCCGGCGCGCTGCTGGTGAACCGGCTGGCCGGGCGCAAAGGCTCGCCGTGGCTGATGCGAGCGGGCGCGCTGGTCATGACCGCCGCAGGCCTGCTGACGGTCGTCTTGTGGCTCGTGCCCGCGATCCCGCTCACGGCCGCGCTCGTGACGTTCGTCGCGCTCTACTGCGGGATCACCTTCGGCCAGGCCGCGCTTTTCCCGAGCAGCATGGCCGTCGCGGTGAGCGAAGTGCCCGCGCACGGCGCGTACGCCGTCGCGCTGTGCGGGTTCGTCGCACAGTCCATCGCTGGTGTCGCGGCCACCTTCGCCGCGTTGCTCCACGAGAACGTCGTGTGGGCGAGTGTGGCCACCGTCCTTTCCCTCGCCGCCTTCCTCCTGGTCCGGGTGAGGGCGCGGGAATGAGATGATGGCGGGCGCCGTTGTAATTCATTCGGCCCCTGTCCCACCTCTCGAAAGCAGGCTGCTTTTGTCCGTGTCCCCGGACCGGGAACTCGACGCGCTCGAGCAGGACGTCGCGCTCGAGCAGCAGCACGTCACCACCCTCTACCGCAAGCTCGACGCCGAACGCGCCGACGCGCAGCGCAGGCTCGACGAGACGCTGCGCCAGACCGGCGGCACCCCGCAGGCGCGCACCGAACGCGACGTCGCCACGACGCTGTACACCGACAGGCTGGCCCAGCTGAGCTCCGTCGAGCAGGGCCTGTGCTTCGGCCGCCTCGACTTCCTTCCGGACCACGCCGAGGAGACCACCTACATCGGGCGGCTCGGGCTGTTCGACGAGGACGACGACTACCGCCCGCTGCTCGTCGACTGGCGCGCGCCGGTCGCGCGGCCCTTCTACCTCGCCACCGCCGCTTCACCCGAAGGTGTGCGGCGGCGCCGCCACATCCGGTCGCTGAGCCGGAAGGTCGTCGGCGTCGACGACGAGATCCTCGACCTCTCCGCCGCCGACCAGGGCCAAGACCTCGGGCTCGCGGGCGAGGCGGCGCTGCTGGCCGCGCTCGAACGCCGTCGCACCGGCGAGATGAGCGACATCGTCGCCACCATCCAGGCCGAACAGGACCGCATCATCCGCGCGTCGCCGAACGGTGTCCTGGTGGTCCAGGGCGGCCCCGGAACCGGTAAGACCGCCGTCGCGCTGCACCGCGCGGCGTACCTGCTCTACACGCATCGCCAGCAGCTGACCACGCGCGGCGTGCTGGTGGTCGGGCCGAACAGCACGTTCCTGCGCTACATCGGGCAGGTCCTGCCGTCTCTGGGCGAGACCGGGGTGCTGCTGGCCACGATCGGGCAGCTGTACCCGGGGCTGGACGCCGACGGCCCGGTCACCCGCGAGGCCGCCGAGATCAAGGGTCGTCCGGTGATGGCCGACGTGCTCGCCAACGCCGTCCGCGACCGGCAGCGCGTGCCGGAACCCGTGCTGGAGATCGAGTTCGAGCGCGAGATCCTCATGCTCGACCGCAAGACCTGCACCGAGGCGCGGACGCGGGCCCGCCGGTCGCGCCGTCCGCACAACCTCGCCCGGCGGATCTTCGTCTCGGATCTCCTCGACGCGCTGACCCGGCAAGCCGCCAAGAAGCTGGGGGAGGACCTGCTCGACGCGCGGGACGTCCAGGACATCCGGGCCGAGGTCTCCGCGGACAAGAACGTGGCGGCCGCGATCAACGGGCTGTGGCCGAAACTCACCCCCGAGATCGTGCTGGACGAGTTGTTCGCCGACCGCGAACGGCTACGCAGCGCGGCGGGGAAAGCCTTGTCGGACACCGACCGTGAGCATCTCTACAGCCCGACCGACGCGAAGTGGAGCCCGTCGGACGTCCCGCTGCTCGACGAACTCGCCGAGCTGCTCGGCGAGGACGACACCGAAGCCCGCGCCGAGGCCGCTCGCCGCGAGCGTGAGGACCGTGCCTACGCGGAAGGCGTGCTCGACATCCTCGAACAGGACGAGGAGATCGTCGACGAGGAACTGCTGCGGGTGGGCGACGTCCTCGACGCGGAGCTGTTCGCCGAACGTCAGCAGCGCCGCAGCGAGATGACCGCGGCGCAGCGGGCCGCCCAGGACCGGACGTGGACCTTCGGGCACGTGATCGTCGACGAGGCGCAGGAACTGACCGCGATGGACTGGCGGCTGCTGATGCGCCGGTCGCCGAACCGGTCGATGACGCTCGTCGGCGACGTCGCCCAGACAGGCGCGGCCGGTGGGGCGCGGACGTGGGGCGAGGCGCTTTCGCCGTACGTCGCCGACCGCTGGCGGCTCGAGGAACTGACCGTGAACTACCGGACCCCGGCGGAGATCATGACCGTCGCGTCCCGGGTGCTCGCCGAGGTCAACCCGGAACTGGAGGCGCCGGTTTCGGTGCGGGAGACGGGTTTCGAGCCCTGGCTGCGGTCCGTGGACCCGGCGGATCTCGCCGCGGAACTGCCCGGCATAGTCGACGCCGAACTGTCCGCTGTGGACGGTGGGACGGTCGCCGTGCTGTGCCCGCCGCCATTGGTCGCTTCGCTCTCGGAGACGCTCGGCGAGGCGGGGGACCGGGTGTCGGTGATGCCGGTCGAGCGGGCGAAGGGCCTGGAATTCGACTCGGTGCTGCTGGTGGCCCCCGACGAGGTCGTCGCCGGGTCGCCGCGCGGGCTCAACGATCTTTACGTGGCCCTGACCAGGGCGACCCGGCGGATGGGCGTAGTGCAGACCGGTGACCTTGTTCCCGCGCTGGAGGGTCTTGGCTAAGGTCGGCCGCATGCGCACATTCGGCAAGATCGTGGTCATCGGCGCGGGCGTCCTCGCCCTGGCGGCCTGTGGCGAGAAACAGAACACCGCAGGTTCGGCCCAGACCTCCGGCGCGGCCCCCGCGTCGGCGTCGTCGTCGGCACCGGCCGCCTCGAAGGGCAAGGAATGCACGGCCGAGGACGTGAAGACCACCGGGAAGTTCGGCGAAGCGCCGACCATCACCATCCCGGACGACTGCGACCCGCCGAAGAAGCTCATCACCAAGGACCTCGAACCCGGCACCGGCGAGGGCGCCAAGGCGGGCGCGAACCTGAAGATGAACTATTCGCTGGTCACCTGGTCCAACAAACAGAAGCTGGACAGCTCGTTCGACCGCGGTGAGCCGTTCGAGCTGAGCCTCGGCGCCGGCATGGTCATCCAGGGCTGGGACAAGGGGCTGGAAGGGATCAAACAGGGCGCGCGGCGGCTGCTGATCATCCCGCCGGACCTCGGCTACGGCCAGGGCGGCAACGGTATCGCGCCGAACGAGACCCTGGTGTTCGTGACCGACGCGGTGAGCGTCCCGACCGACAAGGGCTGATGGGGACCTCCGACGGCCGCGTCCACCGTGGACGGGTTCGTTCCTGGCTGGCGGACGACGGCTGGGGAGTGGTCGAGTCGGCCGATTTCGCCGACCCGATCTGGGTCCACTATTCGATGCTGGAGGGCTTCGGCCCCGGCGAGTTCCGTCAGTTGCGCGTCGGCGCTGAGGTCGAGCTGACCGTCGAGCACGCGGAACAGGACGAATTCCGGCTGCGAGGGCTCTGGGTCCGCCCGGTCCGCTGAAGTACATGATGGCCCCCTTCCTTGCGCCTAGGTACAGGAAGGGGGCCATCATGTACTCGGACGTCAGCCGGCGTACTCCCAGGTGAGCAGCGTGATCTCCAGTCCCTTCTCGATCTTCGTCTCGGGCGGCGCGTCGGTCAGGGCGTAGCCGACGCGCCGGGCGACGGCCTGGCTGGCCACGTTGTCGGCGTCGATCTTCAGCTGCAGCGGTCCGAGCCCGAGGTCCAGCGCGTGCGCGGTGAGCACCCGCAGCGACCGCGCCGCCAGGTCCTGCCCGCGGTGGGCGGGACCGACGGCGTACCCGAGTTCGGCCGAATCCTCTTTCAGGAACAGCACCACCTCGCCGAGCGGCTCGCCGCCGTCGGCCGTGATGGCCAGCCGCAGCCCGTTGCCTTCCGCGCGGCGGGCGACGGACTTCGCGTAGTGCGCCTTCGCCGCAACCTCGTCGAACGGGGAAGGCAGCGGCGTGAACCGGGCGACGGCGGGGTTGTCGAACAGTCCCGGCATGAACGCGATGTCGTCCTCGGCCCACTCCCGCAGGACGAGCCCCTCGCCGGTGAGCCGGACCTCCTCCGGCCAGAGCGACGTCACGGGATCAGCAGGAGCTTGCCGGTGGTGCGGCGCCCCTGGAGGTCTTCGTGCGCCTGACGCGCGTCGGCCAGCGCATAGCGGCCCCCGATCCGGATGTTCAGCGAGCCGTCCTGAACGGCGGCGAACAGCTCGTTCACGCGCCACTCCAGCTCCTCCCGGGTGAGCACGTAGTGCGCGGAGGTCGGGCGGGTGAGGTACACCGAGCCGCTGCGGTTGAGCAGCTGCGGGTCGATCGGCGGGACCGGGCCGCTGGCCGCGCCGTAGAGGGCGAGCAGGCCGCGGATCTTCAGGCTCGCCAGGCTGCCGTCCACAGTGGACTTTCCGACCCCGTCGTAGACGACCTCGACGCCCTTGCCGCCGGTGAGGTCGCGGGTGGCCTTGGCGAAGTCGACCTGGTCGTAGCGGATGACGTCGTCCGCGCCCGCCTGCTTGGCGAGTTCGGCCTTCTCGTCGGTGGAGACGGTGCCGATCACTCGGGCGCCGCGGGCCTTGGCCAGCTGGACCAGCAGCAGGCCCATACCGCCCGCCGCGGCGTGGATCAGCACGTCGTCACCGGCCTTGACCTCGTAGGTCGAGGCGATCAGCGCGTGCGCGGTGATCCCCTGGAGCATCGTGGCGGCGGCGGTCTCCTCGGAGACGCCGTCCGGGATCTTCACCGCGATCGTGGCGGGCACCAGGCGGCGCTGGGCGTAGCTGCCCAGCGAACCCTGCCAGGCGACCCGGTCGCCGACGGCGAACCCGGTCACGTCCGCGCCGACCGCGGCCACCGTGCCGGCGCCCTCCATGCCCAGGACGAACGGGGTGTCGACCGGGTAGATGCCCTCGCGGTGATAGGTGTCGATGTAGTTGACGCCCGCCGCGGCGACGTCCACGAGCAGTTCGCCGGAACCGGGATCGCCGACCTCGACTTCCGACAGCTCAAGGACTTCGGGGCCACCGGTTCGCCGGATCTGCACTGCCGCGGGCATACATCCTCCTCGTTCAAGGTCGTTCCGACCGGCACAACTATGGCCGACGCCACGGTTATTCCGCGTCCCGGGCCTTTCGCGGTTAAGCTCGGCGCGTGGCTGAGACCGAAGAGAAGACCGAGACCGCCGCCCCCACGTCGCGCCAGGTCGCGGCCGCCCGCGACTTCGTGAAGCGGCACGGGAAGCCGTCGCGCGCGGTGGTGGAGAACATCGGCCGGATCGGCGCGCGCGTCGTGCTCGTGGGCGCCGACGGCGCGCTGGGCGACGTCGTCGTCACCTCCGTGGAGGCGGGCGAGGCGCTGGTCGAGGCCGTGGAAGACCTCGAGCCCGCCGAGTGGGACAGCGAGACCGTGAAGGCCACCAAGATCGGCGCCGAGCACCGCCGCCGGATGGCGGGGAAGTGAGCGGCTCCGCGATCTTCGTCGCCTGCTCCGCGCTGCCGGAAGGCGACGGCGACGAGCACGCCGTTCCCGAGGCGCTGGCCGACCTGGGCTTCAAGACCCGCTGGGCCGCCTGGGACGACACGACGGTCGACTTCGGCGCCGCGGACATCGTCGTGCTGCGCGCCACCTGGGACTACGCCGAGCGCCGCGACGAGTTCCTGTCCTGGACCGAGTCCGTGCCGACGCTGGCCAATTCGGCCGACATCGTGCGCTGGAACACCGACAAGTCCTATCTGGCCGAACTCGGCGACGCCGGGGTCGCGGTCGTGCCGACGACCCTGATCGCGCCGGACGAGAAGGCGCCGCGCTGGCCCAAGGGCGAGTTCGTGCTGAAGCCCGCCATCGGTGCCGGCTCGCGGGGAGCGGGCCGGTTCACCGCGGGCGACGCGGCGGCCGCGCATCTGGCCGGGTTGCAAGCGGACGGGAACACCGTGCTGCTCCAGCCGTATCAGTCCAGTGTGGACAGTGAAGGCGAGATCGCGCTGGTGTACTTCGGCGGCGTGTACTCGCACGCGTTCTCGAAGGCCGCGATGCTGGGCCGGGAACTCGACGAATCCGGGCTGTACGTCACGGAGAAGCTCGCGCCCGTGCAGCCCGCCGCGGGATTCCGCGCGCTGGCCGAAGACGCTTTGGACGCGACCGCGGCGCTGCTCGGCATCCTGCGCGCGGAACTGCTCTACGCCCGCGTCGACCTCGTCGCCGGGCCGGACGGCAGGCCGCTGCTGCTGGAACTGGAGCTCGTCGAGCCTTCGCTCGGGTTCCGCCAGACCGACGCCGCCGCGGCCTGGCGTTTCGCCTCCGCCGTCCGCCAGCAACTCGCCTGAAACCCCGCATTTCGTCCTCTGGATGCGTTCCTTGCGTGCAAGTACCGCATCCAGAGGACTAAATGCGAGCGGTGTCAGGCGGGTTTGGCGAGTTTCGCGGCCAAGCGCTCCGGCTTCGGCCACCGCACGTCCCGCGCCCACCCGAACTTCTCGAACAGCCAGATCACCCGCGCCGACACGTCGACCTGGCCGCGCAGGACACCGTGCCGCGCGCAGGTCGGGTCGGCGTGGTGGGAGTTGTGCCACGACTCGCCCATGGACAGGATCGCCAGCGGCCAGAAGTTCGCCGCCTTGTCCCGGCTGGCGAACGGTCGCTCGCCGACCAGGTGACAGATCGAGTTCACCGACCAGGTGACGTGGTGCAGGAACGCGATGCGGACCAGCCCGGCCCAGAAGAACCCGGTCACCACACCCCACCACGACCAGCTGAGCAGCCCGCCGAGCACCGCGGGCAGCGCGAGGCTCAGCGTGATCCACAGCCAGAAGTAGCGGTTCACCACGCGAAGGTCCTTGTCCGCGACCAGGTCCGGCGCGAAACGGTCGTAGTTGGTCACCTCACGGCTGAACATCCAGCCCATGTGCGCGTGCCAGAACCCGCGCAGGAGCGCCGAGGGCGAAGTCCCGAACAGCCAGGGGGAGTGCGGGTCGCCTTCGCGGTCGGCGAAGGCGTGGTGGCGACGGTGGCTGGCCACCCAGAAGATGACCGAACCCTGCACCGCGAAACTGCCGGCGATGGCGAGCGCCACGCGCAGCGGGCGCCGGGCCTTGAAGGCGCCGTGGGTGAAGTAGCGGTGGTATCCGACCGTCACCCCGAGCGTCCCGAGGGTGTAGAACACGGCCGCCAGCGCCAGATCGACCCAGGTCATGCCCCAGCCCCACACGATCGGCACGGCGGCGATCAGCGCGACGAACGGGACCAGCAGGAAGGTCTTGAGGATCAGCATCTCCCCGGAGCCTCGCCGGTGGGAGATCAGGGGTTTGGACGGACTGGCCGGTGCGTCCGGCTCGGTGCTGGCGGTCATACGACACCTCGTGCCTCGACTCGGTGGCGACCCCGTGCGGGGCACCGAGCGCAGCGTAAGGGCAGTGTCTGGCGAGCACGCCGCCCGGGGGTTACGTCCGGTTTGCCAGGGGGTCAGTTCGAAGTGGCGAGTTCCCGGTCAGCGGCGGGCGAAACCGGCGCGGAACCTCGATCGCGTGAACCGCACCACAGTGCCGCCGTCGAGATGATCACCAGCGCGGAGCCGAGGACGTGGAACGAGACCAGCGCCTCCGGCACACCGAGGGCGTACTGCACCGAGCCCACGACGCCCTGGAGGACCGCGACGACCCACACGATGGTGTACCGCTTCCACAGCTGCTTCGGCGTCTCGCCCCGCATCAGCTGGAGCCCGAAGACGGCCAGCACGATCAGGTAGACCACCAGTAGCCCGCCGTGGATCTGGGTGAGCGTTTCGATCGGGGCCTGGAGCCGGTGGGTGCCGGGGTCGCCGCCGTGCGGGCCCGCCCCGGTCACGGTGGTCCCCGCCGCGAGGACGGCCCACATGGACGCGGCGAGCACGATCAGCGTCTTGCGGCCCGCGTCCGGGATCAGCCAGCGAGCGGGCTCATCACCCTCCTTGAACGCGCGCAGCAGCAGGACCGCGAGCCAGACCAGGGGAGTGGAGGCCAGGAAGTGGAGCGCGACGGTCCACCATTCGAGTTTCGCGAGCACGGTGATCCCGCCGACGACGGCCTGCAGCATCACGCCCGCGGGCATCGTCCAGGCCAGCTTCACCAGACGGCGGCGGCTCGGGTGCTCGATCTGCACGCGCCACGCGGTGATCACGCACAGCGCGGCGACCAGGATGACCACCCCGGTCAGCAACCGGTTGCTGAACTCGATCCACTGGGTGAGCATGTCCAGCTCGGGGTGCGCGACGGGCACGATGCTGCCTTCGACGCACTGCGGCCAGGTCGGGCAGCCGAGGCCCGAACCCGTGACCCGGACGACCGAGCCGGTGACGCCGATTCCGGCCTGCGCGATCACCGCCGCTATCGCGACCGCTCGCTGGACCGCGAACGAGGGATACGGCAGACGCGCTACAAGGCTCTGGAACGGCACCGTCCGATGCTAGAACGCCCTTCCTGAGAGCGTTCCACCGGCCGGACCCGCTGTGTCGGCCGCCTCAGGTGAGCTTCGTGGTCTTGCTCGCCAGCGCGCCCGCGACGACACCCCAGCCGGCGAGCACCGCGAACGGGCCCCAGCCGAACGAACCGTCCAGCAGTACCGACCGCAGGCCTTCGGCGAGCGCGCCCGAGGGCAGCAGTTCGACGATCCACGCGACACCGGACGGCATGGTCGACGGCGCCAGCAGGATGCCGCCGGCGAGCAGCAGCACGAACCAGACGATGTTCGCCAGCGCCAGCACGGCCTCCGCGCGCAGCGCCCCGCCGAGCAACAGGCCCAGCGCGCCGAACGCGAGCGTGCCGACGATCAGGAACGGGATCGCACCGAGAAGCCCGCCGAGTGACGGCGACCAGCCCAGCAGCGCGGCGACGCCACCGAGGATCACCGCCTGCAGCGCGACCACGACCAGCGCCGCGGCCACCCGGCCCGCGACGAGCAGCCAGCGGGGGAGCGCGGTGGCGGAAAGCCGTTTGAGGACGCCGTAGCGGCGGTCGAAGCCCAGCGCGATGGCCTGTCCGGTGAACGCCGAAGACATCACCGCCAGCGCCAGGAGCCTCGGCGTGATCCAGTCCACTTTGGACGCATCGCCGAGTTGCGACGACGGCAGGATGTCCAGCAGCGACAGGCCGATCAGCAGCGCGAGCGGGATCAGCAGGGTCAGCAGGATCTGCTCGCCGTGGCGCAGCGTCAGGCTCGCTTCGACCTTCGCGTGCGTGCGCAGCATCTTCCCGAGCGAACCGCGGCCGGGAGCCGGGGTGAACGTGCCCGCGGCGAACCGCGGCGTGGGCGTGGTGGTCATGCGCGCAGTTCCCGTCCGGTCAGCTCCAGGAAGACCTCTTCCAGCGTGCGCCTGCCGACCTGCAGTTCCTCGGGCATGACGCCCTGCTGCGCGCACCACGCGGTCACCGTCGACACCACCTGCGGGTCGATCGCGCCCTCGACGAGATACGTCCCCGGCGCCGACTCGTGGACGAGGTGCCCCTCGGGCAGCGCCGCGGTCAGCAGCGCGGTGTCGAGCCGTGTGCGGGCCTTGAACCGCAGCTGCGCGGTCTCACCGGCCTCGACGGTCAGCGACTGCGGGGAACCTTCGACGACGACCTTGCCGTGGTCGACGATCACCACGGTGTCGGCCAGCGTTTCGGCCTCCTCCATCAGATGCGTGGTGAGCAGCACGCTGACGCCGTCGGCGCGCAGCGCCGCGAGCAGGTCCCAGACCAGGCGGCGGGCCTGCGGGTCCATCCCCGCCGTCGGCTCGTCGAGGAAGAGCAGTTCGGGCCGTCCGACGAGTGCGCAGGCGAGCGAGAGCCGCTGCTGCTGCCCACCGGAAAGCCGTTTGAACGGTGTCTTCCGCGCTCCGGAAAGGCCGAGGACGTCCAGCAGCCAGGCGGGGTCGAGCGGGTTCGCCGCGCACGCGGCGACCAGTCCGAGCATCTCGTCGGCGCGGACGCCGGGATACGCGCCGCCGCCTTGGGGCATCACGCCGATCCGGGGGCGCAGGGCCGCGCCGTCGCGTGCCGGGTCCATGCCAAGCACCCGGACTTCGCCGGCGTCAGGCCGAAGGAAGCCTTCGCAGATCTCGACGGTGGTGGTCTTGCCGGCCCCGTTCGGGCCGAGCAGAGCGAGCAGTGTGCCACGTTCCATCCGCAGGTCGAGTCCATCGACGGCGGTGGTGGATCCGTAGCGTTTCACCAGCCCGGTGATCTCGACGGCGGGGGCGTTCACGACAGGTCACGATACGGCCTCACGCCGGGACCGAATGCTCCGGGGACGGTCTGGACAGCAGCAGTGGTGAGAGGCGGTGGACGATGAACAGCCCCAGAAGCGTGACGACCCCGGCGGCGGCCCACGCGAACGGCAGGACGAAACCGCGGCCCTCGAAGGTGCTTCCCGTCGTCGGCAGGAGGAACGGCAGGACGGCGGTGACGATGGTCGCGGCGATCCGGAACCGCGAGGTCCCCGCCGCCGCGGCGAGCGGGATGATCGCCCACAGCAGGTACCAGGGCTGCAGCGCGACGTGCAGCACCATCACCGCGCCCAGCGAGACACCGAGGCCGATGATCGGCCGGTAGCGCCATTTGAAGCTGTCCCAGAGGAACTTCACCGTCACCGCGCCCGCGACCAGGTAGCCCAGCGTGCCGAGGATCGGCACCATCGCGTTGGTGTGGTTGCCGAGGCCGAGCGCGATGCCGAGGACACCGCCGAGCGCGGCGAGTTCGGACGTCGGCGAGATCCACGAGCGGACCAGTCCCGGTGTCCCGAGCGCGCCGACCCAGCCGAAACCGAGGCCGGTGCCGTAACAGACCGCCACCAGCACCACGCCGAACAGCAGCGCCATCGGCACCGCGGCGGTGACCAGGTCCTTGATCCGGCCGTGCCAGCGTCTGGCCACCATCACCGTGAAGAACGGCAGTGCCAGGACCGCGTTGATCTTCACCGCGACACCGAGGGTGATGATCGCCACCCCGAGCCCGATGTAGAGCAGTTCGCCCTTGGCCAGCGGGGGGACGGCGTCGTCCTTGAACCGCACCGGCATCCGCTGGAGACCGATCTCCAGCCCGGCCACCATGAGCCCGATCGCGAGCGCGTCGTTGTGGGCGCCCGCGACGAAGTGGAAGATCAGCAGCGGGTTCGCCGCGCCGAGCCACAGCGCGGTGGCGGGCTGTACGCCGAACCGCCGGGCCAGCCGGGGCAGCGCCCAGATGATCAGGATGACGCCGATCAGCGCCAGCCCGCGCTGCAGCAGCACACCGGTGACGATGTTGCCGCTGCTCAGCGGGGCGAGCCAGCCGCCGAGACGCAGCAGCAGCGGGCCGTACGGCGCCGGGGTCTCGCGCCACATGTTGGAGACACCCGAGGTCAGCGGGTCGGAGACGCCGAGCGCTTCGGCCGGGCCGAGGGAGTACGGGTCCATCCCGCGGGCGACGATCTCGCTCTGCGCGAGATAGCTGTAGACGTCGCGGGAGAACAGCGGCGGGATGAACAGCAGCGGCGCGCACCAGAGCGCGATGGTGCGGGCGAGCTGGCCCTGGGTGGCGAGGCGGCGGCGCGCGGGCTGGGCGAACCGGCCGAGCAGCAGCCAGCTGAGCACGATGATCGCCATGCCGGCCAGGCCCATCGCGAGCGAGACCATCGGGATGCGGGTGAACAGCCGCAGGACCGGGATCTCCTGCACCGGGTTGATCACCGGGGCGGCTCCCGCGCCGAGTGAGCCGAGGGCGAGGAACAGCGAACCGACCGCGCCGAACCGGCGGACCACGTTCAGCCCGCGCAGTTCCTTGTCGTCCAGGGGTTCCGGATCGCGCGGGCGCCCGGGGACGAGCGTCGCCACCGACCCCGCCGACCGCACAGCCTGGTCTTCCGGCTCCGCCCCGTCCGTGTCCCGCTGTGCCGGGTGATCGCCCACTGCCACTCGGGAAGGGTAGCGATCCCGGGAACAGACCGGGCGGGTGCGTGGTTACCCCTGGAAGATCAGCGGCCGACGTGACCCACGCCACTCCGTGAGGCACCCCTCTTTGCCGTCTCCCCGGAAATACGTCACACTTGTGTTGTGAAAAAGACGGGGACGCAGGACGAGGCCGGTGGCGACACGCCCCGCGCCGAGGTCCAGCCTGTCCCCGTCCAGATCGGCCCCGAGGGGCGGACCAGGCACGAAGTGGCCCGCTTGCTGCTGGAACAGGGCCCGATGACCGCCGTGGTGGTGGCCGAGCAGCTGGGGATCAGCGCCGCCGCCGTCCGCCGTCATCTCGACGCCCTGCTCGCCGACGGCGAGGCCGAAACCCGGGACGCGCCCCGCCGCGGCCCCCGCGGACGAGGCCGTCCCGCCAAGAACTTCCTCCTCACCGAGGCCGGCCGCGCCCGGTTCGGGCACGCCTACGACGACCTCGCGTCCTCGGCCATCCGTTTCCTCGCCGAGCACGCCGGTGAGGACGCCGTGAAGGCGTTCGCGGAGGCTCGTGTCGCTTCGCTGGTCGGCCCGCATCAGGACGCGATCACCAAGCACACGGACCCGGCTTCGCGCGCCGAGGCCCTCGCTGCGGCGCTGACCAGGGAGGGTTACGCTGCGTCGACCCGTCAGGTCGGTGTCGGCGAACAGCTCTGCCAGCACCATTGCCCGGTCGCCCACGTCGCCGCCGAGTTCCCTCAGTTGTGCGAAGCCGAGACAGAGGCTTTCGCGGAACTTCTGGGTACCCACGTGCAGCGGCTGGCGACCATCGCACGCGGTGACAACGCGTGCACCACACACGTACCCGTCGTCTCGGCGGGTCACCCGGCCACACCCGGGCCGGGAAGCACGGCGCCCTCTCCTGGGCGCACAGCACGGATCCCGAATGGAGGGAAACCCGCATGACTGCCGCTGCCGAGCAGCGCACTCCCACCACCGCGCCCATGAGCCAGGAAGAGACCATCGAGTCCCTTGGCAAGTACGCGTTCGGCTGGGCGGACTCCGACGAGGCGGGCTCAACGGCCCGTCGCGGACTGAACGAGGACGTCGTCACCGACATCTCCTCGAAGAAGTCCGAGCCGGAGTGGATGCGCGAAGCGCGACTGAAGGCGCTCAAGCTCTTCGACTTGAAGCCGATGCCCAACTGGGGTGCGGACCTCTCCGGGATCGACTTCGACAACATCAAGTACTTCGTGCGGTCCACGGAGAAGCAGGCCACTTCCTGGGAAGACCTGCCCGAGGACATCAAGAACACGTACGACAAGCTGGGCATCCCCGAGGCGGAGAAGCAGCGCCTCGTCGCCGGTGTCGCCGCGCAGTACGAGTCCGAGGTCGTCTACCACCAGATCCGCGAGGACCTGGAGGCGCAGGGCGTCCTGTTCCTGGACACCGACACCGCGCTCAAGGAGCACCCGGAGATCTTCAAGGAGTACTTCGGCTCCGTGATCCCGGCCGGGGACAACAAGTTCTCCGCGCTGAACACCGCGGTGTGGTCCGGCGGTTCGTTCATCTACGTGCCCAAGGGCGTCAAGGTGGACATCCCGCTGCAGGCCTACTTCCGCATCAACACCGAGAACATGGGTCAGTTCGAGCGGACCCTGATCATCGTCGACGAAGACGCCTACGTGCACTACGTCGAGGGTTGCACCGCGCCGATCTACCAGTCCGACTCGCTGCACTCGGCGGTCGTGGAGATCATCGTGAAGAAGGGCGCCCGCTGCCGTTACACGACCATCCAGAACTGGTCGAACAACGTCTACAACCTGGTCACCAAGCGCGCCAAGTGCGAAGAGGGCGCGACCATGGAGTGGATCGACGGCAACATCGGCTCCAAGGTCACGATGAAGTACCCGTCCGTGTTCCTCATGGGCGAGCACGCCAAGGGCGAGGTCCTCTCGGTCGCGTTCGCGGGCGAGGGCCAGCACCAGGACGCCGGCGCGAAGATGGAGCACCTGGCGCCGCACACCTCCTCGACCATCGTGTCGAAGTCGGTGGCGCGCGGCGGTGGCCGCACCTCGTACCGCGGCCTGGTCAAGGTCGCGAAGCGGGCGCACCACTCGCGCTCCAGCGTCGTCTGTGACGCGCTGCTGGTCGACACGATCTCGCGGTCGGACACGTACCCGTACGTCGACATCCGCAACGACGAGGTCTCCATGGGCCACGAGGCGACCGTCTCGAAGGTCAGCGAAGACCAGATGTTCTACCTCATGTCGCGCGGTCTCGACGAGGCCGAGGCCATGGCGATGATCGTGCGCGGGTTCGTCGAGCCCATCGCGCGTGAGCTGCCGATGGAGTACGCGCTCGAGCTGAACCGCCTGATCGAGCTTCAGATGGAAGGGTCCGTCGGCTAGTCATGTCGGTTACCGAGAACAACGTTTCCGAAGCGATGCGCGAAGGGGTCGTCATCCCGGCGACCTCTCGCGCGGAGCGCTTCACCTCCTACGACGTCCAGGCCTTCGAGGTCCCGGGCGGCCGTGAGGAGAACTGGCGTTTCACTCCGATGAAGCGGCTGCGCGGCCTGCACGACGGGTCCGCCGCCGCTTCGGGTTCGGCCACTGTGGACGCCGACGCCGCGCCCGAACTGAAGATCGAGCAGGTCGGCCGGGACGACGAGCGCCTCGGCGCCGCCGGTGTCCCGAGCGACCGGATCGCCGCGCAGGCGTACTCCTCGTTCACCGAGGCCACCGTCATCACGGTGCCCAAGGAGACGAAGACCTCGAAGCCGTCCACGGTGAAGATCACCGGGCCCGGCGAGGGCAAGGTCGCCTACGGGCACGTGCAGGTGCGCGCCGAGCAGTTCTCCGAGGCCGTCATCGTCCTCGACCACGCCGGCTCCGGCACCTACGCCGACAACGTCGAGTTCGTCATCGGCGATTCGGCGAACGTGACCGTGGTCAGCGTCCAGGACTGGGCCGACGACGCGGTGCACGTCTCCGAGCAGCACCTCAAGCTCGGCCGCGACGCCACGCTCAAGCACATCGTCATCACCCTGGGCGGTGACCTCGTCCGCGTCTCGCCGACGGCGACCTTCGCCGACAAGGGCGGCGACGTCGAGATGCTCGGCCTGTACTTCGCGGACTCGGGCCAGCACCAGGAGCACCGTCTCTTCGTCGACCACGCGGTGCCGAACTGCAAGTCGCGGGTGATGTACAAGGGCGCGCTGCAGGGCGACGACGCGCACACCGTGTGGGTCGGCGACGTGCTGATCCGCGCCGCCGCCGAGGCCACCGACACCTACGAGCTCAACCGCAACCTGGTGCTGACGCCGGGTGCGCGGGCGGACTCGATCCCGAACCTGGAGATCGAGACCGGCGAGATCGAAGGCGCCGGACACGCGAGCGCGACGGGAAGGTTCGACGACGAGCAGTTGTTCTACCTCCAGTCGCGCGGAATCGGCGAAGACGCCGCGCGCCGACTGGTCGTACGCGGGTTCTTCCACGAGATCCTGGTCAAGATCGGCGTTCCCGAGGTGCGCGAGCGTCTCGAGGCCGCGATCGAAGCCGAACTCGAAGCCGTGGGCGCCTGAGCCCTCGTCCGTCCACATCAGACTTTTAGGAAAGAAATGCCTACGCTGGAAATCAAGGATCTGCACGCCTCGGTCACGACCGAGGAGGGCCCCAAGGAGATCCTCAAGGGCGTCAACCTGACCATCAAGTCGGGCGAGACCCACGCGATCATGGGCCCCAACGGTTCGGGCAAGTCCACGCTGTCCTACGCCATCGCCGGTCACCCCAAGTACGAAGTCACCTCCGGGCAGGTCCTGCTCGACGGTGAGGACGTGCTGGAGATGAGCGTCGACGAGCGCGCCCGCGCGGGCCTGTTCCTCGCCATGCAGTACCCGGTCGAGGTGCCGGGCGTGTCCATGTCCAACTTCCTCCGCACCGCGGCCACCGCGGTCCGTGGCGAGGCCCCCAAGCTGCGCCACTGGGTCAAGGAGGTCAAGGACGAGATGGGCAAGCTGGAGATCTCGTCCGAGTTCGCCGAGCGTTCGGTGAACGAGGGCTTCTCCGGCGGCGAGAAGAAGCGCCACGAGATCCTGCAGCTGGCGCTGCTCAAGCCGAAGATCGCCATCCTCGACGAGACCGACTCCGGCCTCGACGTCGACGCGCTGCGCGTCGTGTCCGAGGGCGTCAACGAGTTCAAGGCCAACAACGACGCCGGCGTCATGCTGATCACGCACTACACGCGGATCCTGCGGCACATCACACCCGACTTCGTGCACGTCTTCGCCGGCGGCAAGATCGTCGAGTCCGGCGGCCGTGAACTCGCGGACGAGCTCGAGGAGAACGGGTACGTCAAGTACACCGGCTCCGCCGAGACCGCCGCGGTCTGAGCTCGTACAGCCTGATCACTGAACTTCACGACTACACCGAGAGGAGTTGGCCCGATGACCACCACCACGGCTAACTCTGTACCGCTGGACGTAGCGGCCATCAGGGCCGACTTCCCGATCCTGACCCGCACGGTGCGGGACGGGAAACCCTTGGTGTATCTGGATTCCGGTGCGACGTCCCAGAAGCCGGTGCAGGTGCTCGAAGCCGAGCGCCGGTTCCTGGAGACCTCGAACGCCGCGGTGCACCGCGGCGCGCACCAGCTCGCCGAGGAGGCGACCGACGCCTACGAATCCGCCCGCGTGCGGATCGCGGAGTTCGTCGGCGCCTCCCCGCACGAGCTGGTGTTCACCAAGAACGCCACCGAGGGCATCAACCTCGTCGCCTACGCGATGAGCAACGCCGCCACGGCCGGTCCCGGGGCCGAGCGGTTCAAGATCGGTCCCGGCGACGAGATCGTCATCACCGAGATGGAGCACCACGCGAACCTGGTGCCCTGGCAGCAGCTCTGCCAGCGCACCGGCGCGACGCTGAAGTGGTTCTCCGTCACCGCGGACGGCCGCCTCGACCTGTCCAATGTGGACGAGCTGATCACCGAGCGGACCAAGGTGCTCGCGTTCACGCACCAGTCCAACGTGCTCGGCACGATCAACCCGGTCGAGTTCCTGGTGAAGAAGGCCCGCAAGGTCGGCGCGCTGGTCGTGCTGGACGCCTGCCAGTCGGTGCCCCACTTCCCGGTGGACCTGCACGCGCTGGACGTCGACTTCGCCGCTTTCGCCGGCCACAAGATGGTCGGCCCGTACGGCATCGGTGTCCTTTATGGACGGCGTGAGCTGCTCGAAGCGATGCCGCCGTTCCTGACCGGCGGCTCGATGATCGAGCTGGTCCGCATGGAGCAGACCACCTTCGCCGCGCCGCCGCAGCGGTTCGAGGCGGGCACCCCGATGACGTCGCAGGCCGTCGGTCTCGGCGCGGCCGCCGACTACCTGTCGGCGATCGGCATGGACCGCGTCGCCGCGCACGAGCACCTCCTCACCGAGGCGGCGCTCGCCGGGCTCGGCGAGATCCCGGGCGTGCGGATCATCGGCCCCACCGACATGACCGACCGCGGCGGGCTGGTGTCGTTCGTCATCGACGGCGTCCACCCGCACGACTCCGGTCAGGTGCTGGACAGCCTCGGTGTCGCCGTCCGCGTCGGGCACCACTGCGCGTGGCCGCTGCACCGGGCCTGCTCGGTGCCCGCGACCGTGCGAGCATCGTTCTACGTCTACAACACCCTGTCCGAAGTGGACGCGCTGGTGAACGGGGTGCGTGAGGCGCAGAAGTTCTTCGGGGTGGCGTGATGAACCTCGAAAGCATGTACCAGGAGATCATCCTGGACCACTACAAGAACCCGCACGGCCGCGGCCTGCGCGAGCCGTACGACGCCGAGTCGTTCCAGGTCAACCCGACCTGTGGCGACGAGGTGACGCTGCGGGTGAAGGTCGACGACGGGAAGGTCGCCGACGTCTCCTACGAGGGACAGGGCTGTTCGATCAGCCAGGCTTCCACGTCGGTCTTGACGGATCTCGTCGTCGGGCACACCGTGGAGGAGGCGTTCACCACCATGGACGCCTTCGTCGAGCTGATGCAGGGCAAAGGGCAGATCGAACCCGACGAGGACGTGCTGGAGGACGGCATCGCCTTCGCCGGCGTGGCCAAGTACCCGGCCCGCGTGAAATGCGCCCTGCTCGGGTGGATGGCGTTCAAGGACGCCGTCGCCCGCACGACCAACGGAGTTGAGACGGCATGACCGAACAGCAGACCGAAACCCGCGAGGGGCGCACGGCCGCCGACCTCGACGCCGAGACCGCCGCCGCCCCGGACGCCGCCGACGTGGCGAAGGTCGAGGACGTCGAAGAGGCGATGCGCGACGTCGTCGACCCGGAACTCGGCATCAACGTCGTCGACCTCGGGCTGGTCTACGACATCCGCGTCGAGGCGGACAACACCGCCACCATCGACATGACCCTGACCTCGGCGGCCTGCCCGCTGACCGACGTCATCGAGGACCAGACCGGTGCCGCGCTCGTCGGCGGGGGAACGGGACTGGTCAAGGACTTCCGGATCAACTGGGTCTGGATGCCGCCGTGGGGCCCGGAGAAGATCACCGACGACGGCCGCGAACAGCTGCGGGCGCTCGGCTTCACCGTCTGATTCCCGCTTTAGCGCGTGAAGGCCCCCTTCCCTCGGCTCAGCCGAGGGAAGGGGGCCTTCACGCGCTGTGGGGCGGTTCGTGTCTGGATGGACGACACGCGTGATTGCGTGGACGTCTCGTGGCGGGGCGTGTGTCGTCCATCCAGACACGCGTGTCGTCCGCCGGATCACGCGAGTCGTCCGGTCGAGCACGCGAAACCTCGTGTCGTGAAGGGCCCCTTTGAGACGTTGAACGTCTCAAAGGGGCCCTTCACGACGTGAGGGTCGGACCGCGCCGCAATAGGCTGCGGACATGATCATCCGGTCCATCGCGCTGTTCGCGCTCGCCGCGCTGCTGGAGATCGGCGGCGCCTGGCTGGTCTGGCAGGGCGTCCGGGAGCACCGCGGCTATCTCTGGATCGGCGCGGGAGTCGTCGCGCTGGGCCTCTACGGCTTCGTCGCGACCCTGCAGCCCGACGCGAACTTCGGCCGTATCCTCGCCGCGTACGGCGGAGTGTTCGTCGCGGGTTCGCTGGCGTGGGGGATGGTCGCCGACGGCTACCGGCCGGACCGCTACGACGTGATCGGCGCCTTGATCTGTCTCGCCGGGGTCGGAGTCATCATGTACGCGCCCCGAGGTTGAGCGAACGGCGCTAGTCTGCGCTGTGACTGAAACGGATTTCCCCGCTCCGCCCGCCGACAGACCCGGGCCGAAGCGAAGATTCTCGCCGCTGCTGTTCGTGATGATCCTGCTGGCGGTCGTCGGCGTGGGCACCGGGGGATACGGGTTCGTGACCCTGATGAACTATCGCATGGTGAGTGTTCCCAGCGGCGGGATGTTGCCCACGGTCCAGCCTGGGACGGTCGTGCTCTACCGCTGGACCCCGCTCGCCGAGATCCCTCGCGGCGCGGTCGTGCTCGTGGAGCTCTCCGCGTTCCCGGACGCGAGCCCCGGCGACGGTCAGATCGTCAAGCGGGTGATCGGTATCGGTGGTGATCAGGTCGTTTGCTGCACGAACGACAACCTGATCACCGTCAACGGGAAGCCGGTCAAGGAGCCGTACACCGACGACGAGAACGGGTACGGGCGCAAGGAGTACATGCCCTTCACTGTCCAGGTTCCGCCGGGCGCGGTGTTCGTCGCGGGGGATCAACGGAACAACTCCCGCGACTCGCGGCTCTACGTCGGCATGCCGGGCGACGGCGCCGTGCCGCTGTCGAAGGTGAACGGGGTCGTCGTCGGCATCGGGGGCACCCTGACCGCCGAGCCCTTCCCGCAGACCACCGCCTTCGTCGAGGCCGGCCTTCCCGGGGATCCCGTGTCCGACACCGGGTTCCGTGGCTCGCGGAACCTCATGTTCGCCGGCGCCGGGCTCGTGGTCCTCGGTGTCATCGGGACGATCGTGACCGTTGCCCGCTCCGCCGGAAAACGACGAAGAGCAGCCGCAATCCCACCAGCGCACTGACCACCAGCAGGTTGTAGCCGAACATCTGGTGCAGCGTGACCCCGTCCAGCACCTCCGGGCCGGTCGCGCTGCCCAGCAGCAGCACGGCCATCAGCCCGGTGGCCACCCCGACGAACGCCAGCAGGATCTCGTGCACCAGGCCGGTGACCACGTCGCGGTCGCGTTCGTCGGAGAACAGCCGGACGTTGACCGAAAGCCTGCCTTGCTCCAGCGCGTTGCCGATCCGGTCGACGCGGCGCGGCAGCCGTCGCAGCACGGGCAGGAGCGCCATCAATTCGTTGGTGGCCGTGGACCGTAGCGACTCCGGCCGCAACCCGGCACCCACCTGCTCGGCGGCGTAGGCGCGGGATTCGACGACGATGTTGAATCCCGGCGCCAGCGCGGCCAGCGTTCCCTCCAAAGTGGCCAGTGCACGGAACACCGCCGCGATCGGCGGGGGCACGCTGAGCCGGAAGTCGGCGATCACCCGGAACAGGTCGGTGAACATGTCGAGATCGGGTGCCTGCCCGTGGTTGAAATGCTTGGCCACCAGGGAACCCAGTGCCCGCTCCAGGCGACGCTCGTCGATCTCGTCCGGCTGGTCGACGATCTCCAGCAGGCCGTCGCGCAACGCGGCCGGGTCGCCGCGGTCGAGGGCGAGGATGAGGTTCTGCAGCCCGCCGCGCAGGCCGGAGTCGAGCCGTCCGACGGAGCCGAAGTCGAGCAGGCCGAGCCTGCCGTCGGTGAGCAGCAGGACGTTGCCGGGATGCGGGTCGGCGTGGAAGACGCCGCTGCCCATCACCTGGCCGAGCACGCATCGCAGCATGGAGCGAGCGAGGCCGGCCCGTTCCTCGGCCGGGACCTGCTCCCGCGCGGCGGCGAGCGGTTTGCCTTCGAGGCGTCGCATCACCAGTACCCGTTCGGTGGACAGTTCTTTGTGGACGGTCGGCAGGGCGACCTCGGTACCGGAGTAGGCCGCCGCGACCGCTTCTATGTTCCTGGCTTCGGTGCGGAAATCGAGCTCCTCGACGAGTGCGTCGGCGAATCCTTCGGCGAGGTCGACGACGCCGAGCGACCGCGCCCATTCCGCGCGTTGGTCCAGCGCGGCCGCCACGCGGCGGACGATGTCGAGGTCCCGGTCGACCAGTGCCTGCACGCCGGGGCGCTGCACCTTGACGACCACTTCCTGCCCGTCACGCAGCTTCGCCCGGTAGACCTGCGCGATCGACGCGGCCGCGATCGGTTCCGGGTCGAATTCGGCGAAGATCTCGTCGGGGTTTCCACCCAGCTCCTCCCGCAGCACCGTCGCGACCTCGTCGGCGTCGGCGAAGGCGACCTGGTCCTGGAGTTTGCTGAGCTCGTCGACGAACACCGGCGGGAGCAGATCGGACCGCGTCGAGAGCAGCTGGCCGAGTTTCACGAACGTCACGCCGCCCTCCTCCAGGGCGCGGCGCAGCGATCGCGCCAGTTTGGCGTGCCGGACCTGGGCGAGGCCGGGTTCGCGACGGCCGGTGAGGTACCGGCCGAGACCGTGCTTGATCGCGATCCGGGTGATCTGCGAGTAGCGCCGCGTCCGGGCCACGCGGCGCCGCACCGAGCGGATCCTGCCGATCAGGCCGAGCCCCGAACCGGACGGCAGCGCGAGTTCCGCCACGAACAGGAAGATCAGCGTCGCCAGGAAAGCGCCGCCCGCCACCGGGATGACCAGTCCGGCGAACGCGCCTCCCGCGTACATCGCCTGTGGGAACGCGCTGAGGATGCCGCCCGCGACGAGCCAGCCGAAACCGGCGGCGCAGAACGCGCGGATCACGCCGATCCGCACACCCAGCACGCGGCGGGCCGCGACCACGAGCGGCCACAGCATCAGCGCGTAGACGGGCAGGGTGAGCAGGCCGAGCAGCAGGTTCATGCCGAAGAGCACATCACGCGCGGTCCGCGCTGGATTCCCGCTCCGGCGGGACGGTGCTCACCCTTGCGAGGGAGCGGACCCCGAAGTTGTAGGTGGTGGTCGCCTCCCGGGGCGCGAACAGGACGCCGAGAACGGCGATCGCCGCCGCCGCGAGGAAACCGGCGCGAAGGTCGAGGAGATCACCGAGGAGACCGATGAGCGGCGCCCCGGCGGCCTGGCCGAGTGCCAGCGCCAGGAAGGCCACGCCGACCCCGAACGCGGGCGCCGTCGGGTAGGCCCTGGTGCCCCAGAGGATCAGGACGCCGGTCAGTCCGATGTAGACGGCTCCGAAGGCCGCGGCCGCGATGACGAGCGCGGGTAGCGAACGGGTGGCGAGGGCGAAGAGCACGGTGGCGGCCGCGAACAGGAGCATCCCCGCGGACCAGGCACGCCGCAGTCCCGCCCGCGAGGTCAGTTCGGCGGTGAACGCGCCAGCCAGGCCGACCGCGCCGAGCACGATCCACACCACCGTCGACGCGGTCTCGTCGAGCCCGCCGGCGCTCACGGCGATGTCCCGGCCGAACGTCCAGATCGCGGCGCTGGCCAGGCCGAGCGTCGCTGCGGCGGGCAGCAGCCGCCCGGTGGCGGGCGGGAACAGGGGCACCGGCAGCCCGCGTGCGCGGTCCTCCTTCACCGGCGGAACGACCCGGGCGATCCACAAGGTCACCAGCGCCGAGGCCGCGGCGAAGGCCCACCAGGCCATCCGCCAGTCACCGATGGCGAGCAGGGAGACCGGGCCGGAGATCAGCACGCCGAGCCCGGTCCCGGCGTTCACCACGGACTGGGCACGGTCACGGCGGGTGGCCCGGACGACGCGGGAGACCGCGTCGGCGAGGGAAGGGGAGGCCAGGCCGGTGCTGGCGCCGGCGAGGACGACACCGAGGGCGAGCACGCCGGCGTTCGGCGCGGACGCGATCAAGGCGGTTCCCGCGGTGGCCGCCGTCCCGGCGGCGAGCGCGCCCGCCCGCGCGCCCCAGCGGGTGGTGATGACGGTCGAGGCGACGACGGCGAGGCAGTACGCGACGTAACTTCCCGCCGCGATGGCGCCGAGAGCACTGCCGCCGAGGTCGAACTCCGTCCGGAGGGTCGGCGCGAAGAGGCCGTACGCGTACCTCGCGAGTCCGTAGGAGACCGCGATCAGCGACAAGCCGGCCGCGGTGAGGGTCAGCTCGCGTTTGTACGAAGAAACCATCAGCTCTCCTTCAGGTGTATACCGATCGGTATAGTTCACGAGTGTTCCCGCATTTCGTGCTCAGGTCAACCGATCGGTATACTCGGAGCCATGCTGACCCCAGCCGGCGAGCGTGTCCTGAGTGCCGCGAGTGAGCTCTTCTACCGAGAGGGCCTCAACGCGGTGGGTGTCGCGGCGGTGGCCGAAGCCGCCGGCGTCACGAAGAAGACCCTGTACGCGTGCTTCGGGTCGAAGACCGAGCTCACCGTCGCGTACTTGCGGCGTCGTCACGACGTCTGGTGGGCGTACCTCGAAGAGCGGCTGGCCGAAGCCGATCGTCCTCGGGCGCTGGTGGTCTTCGACGCCTACATCGAGCACCCGCGGCTCGGGAGTGACCGGGGTTGCGCGTTCCTCAACGCGGCCGCCGAACTGACCGCGGGGCATCCCGGCCTCGACGTGATCCGGCGGCACAAGGCGGCGGTCCGGGCCAAATTCGCCGAGCTCCTCCGCGAGGACGCCCCCGGTGCGGCCGATCCGGAACGGCTCGCGGAACAGCTCTTCCTCCTGCTCGAAGGCGCCGTCGCGCACACCGGCATCGACGGGGACGCGCACCGCGTCACGCTCGCGAGGGAGATCGCGGAGATACTCGTGAGGGATACGCACGAAGCCGGCACGCGCTAGAAAGAGCGCATGCGACTATTCGGCCCGCTCGTCGACCGGGCGACCTACCGCCGGTGGGTGTACTTCATCCTCGGCGGCGCGCTGAGCGTGCCGTACATCCTCTTCGCCGCCATCGTGGTGCCGTCGCTGCTTCCCCTCGTCGTGACGGTGGAACGCGGCCTCGTCATCGCGATGATCACCGTCGTCCTGGTGATGGTCGCGTCGTCGTTCATCCCCGCGGTCCGGGTGCTGGAGGGGGCGGCCGTGCGGGAACTCCTGGACGATCCCGTCCCCGGCGTGACGTTCGGGCCCGCGTCGAGCTGGCCCGTCCGGCTGCGGTCGACCGCGATGTTCCTGCTGCACGTGAGCACCGGCTGCGTCGTCAGCCTGGTGAGCCTGGTCGTCCCGGTCGCGTTCGGATTCACGATCGCGGCCCCGTTCACCGGCCGGATCGCACTGTCCACCGAGGACCCGATCGAGGTGCCGAAGGGCTGGGCGAGCGCGTGGATCCCCCTGGCGTTCCTGCTCGGCGTCGTCGTGCTCGCCTACGTCGTGTGGGGAGCGGGCGCGGTGCTGACCCGCTGCGCCAAGAGCCTGCTGGGGATCTCGGCCGCGGAGCGGATCGCCCAGCTGGAGAGGCGCACCGAACAACTCGCCGAACGCAACCGGCTCGCGCGCGAACTGCACGACTCGGTCGGGCACGCGCTGAGTGTCGTGACCATCCAGGCCGGGGCCGCGCGCCGGACACTGCGGTCGGATCCCGATTTCACCGAGCAGGCGCTCACCGCCATCGAGGACTCCGCCCGCGCCGCGCTGGACGACCTCGACCACGTGCTCGGGCTGCTGCGTGACGAGGCGTCGTCACGGACGCCGCAGTCGGGGCTGGCGGAGCTTCCGGCGCTGGTCGAAGCGACCCGGCTGGCGGGTGCCGAGGTGGCGGCGGAGGTGCGGGGCGAACCGGCCTCGGTGCCGCCGGTCGTCTCCCGCGAGGCGTACCGGATCCTGCAGGAATGCCTGACGAACGCGCTGCGGCACGCCGGTAAGGTTCCGGTGACGGTCCTCGTCGACGCCGGAACGGAGCTGTTGCGCTTGCGGGTGTCGAACCCGCTCGGCGCCGCGGAGCCGTCGCGCGACGGGGGCGGCCGGGGGCTGCGGGGAATGACGGAACGGGTGGAAGTGCTCGGGGGCACGATCACCGCGGGCCGGGCGGACGGATTCTGGAAGGTCGAGGTGGCGGTGCCATGGGGGAAACGGCGATGAGCATCAGGGTGCTGCTGGTCGACGACGAACAGCTCATCCGGGCGGGGCTGCGGGCGATCGTCGCCTCCGAACCCGACCTGGAGGTCGTTGGCGAAGCGTCCGACGGCGCCGAGGTGCCGGGGCTGGTCTCGCGGTTCCGGCCCGACGTCGTGCTGATGGACGTCCGGATGCCCTCGGTCGACGGGATCCGCGCGACCACGCATCTGATGTCCACTATGGACAGTCCGCCGAAGGTGATCGTGGTGACCACCTTCGAGAACGACGACTACGTGTACGACGCCCTGCTCGCCGGAGCGAGCGGCTTCCTGCTGAAGCGCGCCCGGCCCGAGGAGATCGTCGCGGCGATCCGGACGGTGGCGGCGGGGGAGTCGCTGCTGTTCCCGGCCGCGATCCGGCGGCTGGCCGCGCAGCAGGCGAACCGGGGCCCGCAGGACGGTCTCGCCGGCGCCGGGCTCACCGAACGCGAAAGCGAGGTGCTGCGGCTGATGGCGGGCGGGCTGTCCAATGTGGAGATCGCGGGCGAGCTGTACCTCGGTGTGCAGACGGTCAAGACGCACGTCGGGAACGTGCTCGCGAAGCTCGGCGCGCGGGACCGGACGCAAGCCGTGATCAAGGCCTACGACACCGGATTCGTCACGCCGGCGGGCTGAACGCGATAGGGTTCCGGAGTGGACACCAACGTCAATCGCCGTCGCCTGCTGGGGCTGGGCACGGTCGCCGCCGCGGGCGCGGTGCTCGGGTCGGCGCAAATCGCTCAGGCCGCCGAAGAGTCCGAATCAGACACTCCCGCCGCCGACGCTTCGGCTGCCGCGCGCCGGATTTCCGCGGTGTACGCCAGGGAAACCGCGAAGGCGGGCGGCACCTGGTCGTCCTACGTCAGCGTCGCGGATTCCGCCGGAAACCTGGTGCCCGCCGTGTCCGAGCGGGCGGACGAGGTCGTCGAGGCGTACAGCGTCAACAAGATCGCCGTCGCCACCGCGGTGCTCGACAAGATCGACCGCGGGCTGCTCACCCTGGACCAGCGCGTCGACGTCACGGCCGACATCGTCATCAAGGACACCGACGGCATCTTCGCCCTCGACGGCGCGTACCCGAGTTCGGTGACGCTCGGGCACGCGATGGCCGCGCTGCTGACGCTGTCCGACAACACGGCCGTCCGCCTGTGCGGGCTGGTCTGCCCCGCCGCCGAGCTCAATGAGATCCTGCGCGGCAAGGGATTCGTGCACACCCAGGTCGTTCCCGTGGCGAACCCGAACCGCTTCTTCCTCGGCAGGACGACGCCGGCCGAAACGCATACGCTGCTGCGGAAACTGGTCGGCGGGACGCTGCTTTCGGCGAAGTCCACCGAGTACCTGCTGAACATCCTGCGTTCGCTGAGCGCGTTCACCGACGGCGTGCGGCTCGGCCTGACCTCGGCCGAGCGGCTGCGGGTCGCCACGAAGGCGGGCTGGTTCAACGACGGCCGCAACGAGGCCGGGGTGATGTTCAGCGCGGACGGCAAGCCGGTCCTGACCTATTCGCTGTTCGCCTCCGGCGAGTTCGCGGGCGATCCGGCGGTGAACAAGGACGACTACGCCGCGACGCATCCGGCGTTGAAGGCGCGGGCGAAGCTCGGGAAGACGATGTTCCGTTCGGTCGAGAAGCTGACGGCGGCCACCGCCCGCACCTACGCGACCGCTCCGTATCGGGCGACCAACGGCGGCTGAAGGGGGCGGGGTCGGTGCTCATGTCGCGAAAGCCACTTTCGGGACATCAGACGTCGCGAAAGTGGCTTTCGCGACGTGCTGTGCCGGCACCGAGGCGACGTCGCATCACGATCGACCTCTGGAGCCACCCGCCGACGTTGCGAAAGCCACTTTCACAACGTTGAAGGTTGCGAAAGTGGCTTTCGCAACACGCCTTATCCCTCAACAGGCCACCATGAGTTCAGCTACTCCAGGGCGGCGAGGATCAGCGCGGCCATCGCGGCCGGATCCCCGTTTTCCGGGCGCAGCACCAGATCCGGGCTCTCCGGCTGCTCGTAGGGAGCGTCGACCCCGGTGAACCCGCTGATCTCGCCCGCCCTCGCCTTCGCGTACATCCCCTTGGGGTCGCGGTCTTCGCAGACTTCGAGCGGGGTGTCGACGAAGATTTCGAGGAACGGCAGCCCGGCCGCCTCGTGCGCGGCGCGGGCGAGTTCGCGGTCGGCCCGGTACGGGCTGATCAGGGAGACCACCGACACCACCCCGGCGTCGGCGAACAGCTTCGCGACCTCGGCGACGCGTCGGACGTTCTCGGCCCGGTCGGCGGGGCTGAAGCCGAGGTTCCCGTTCAGCCCGTGCCGGAGGTTGTCGCCGTCCAGCAGGTACGCGGGCCTGCCGGACGCGACCAGCCGCCGCTCCAGTTCCACGGCCACGCTCGACTTGCCCGACGCGGAAAGCCCGGTGAGCCAGACGGTGAGCCCGCGGGTCGCCCGTTCCGCCCTGCTGACCGCTGCGGTGTGCCAGACGACGTTCGACGCGGTCACGCTCGGACCGGTGATCATCCCCGCCGCGACCGTCGCCCCGGAGTGCTCGTCGATGAGGAGGAAGCCGCCGGTGGAGCGGTTGCGGCGGTAGGAATCGAACAGCAGCGGTTGCCGGGCGCGCAGCCGGATCCGGCCGATTTCGTTGAGGGACAACGACTTCGCGGTCTCGTCACGGTGCAGGGTGGTGACGTCGAGCCGGTAGTCCAGCGCGCGGATCTCGGCTTTGGTCTCCCTGGTGGTGTGCCGCACGAGGAAGGTGTTCCCCGCTTTCAAAGCTCCTTGTTCGGAGAACCAGCACACCATCGCGTCGACGTCCCGGCTGGTGTGGGGCCGGTTGCCCGGGCGGCAGATCAGGTCACCGCGGCCGAGGTCGAGGTCGTCTTCGAGCTCGATCGTGACGGCCCGCGAGGCGAAGGCTTCGCTGACCGTGGTGCCACCCGGGCCCCAGATCGCGCGCACCGTCGTGGTGAAGCCGGACGGCAGTACGGCGACCTCGTCGCCGGGTTTGAACACCCCACCCGCGACGGTGCCCGCATAGCCGCGGAAGTCGCGGCTGTGCTCGCGGATCACGTACTGCACGGGGAATCGCGCGTCGATGAGGTTGCGATCCGAGGCGACGTGCACCTGTTCGAGGTGGTGCAGCAGGGAAGTCCCTTCGTACCAAGGCATACTGGCACCGCGGTGCACGACGTTGTCACCGTGCAGCGCCGACATGGGCACGAAGGTGAGGTCGTGCACCTGGAGTTTCATGGCGAAGCGGCGGAACTCCTCGCGGATCTCCTCGAAGCGCTCCCGCGACCAGCCGACCAGGTCCATCTTGTTAACGCACAGCACCAGATGCGGGATCCCCAGCAGGCTGGCCAGGAACGCGTGCCGGCGCGACTGTTCGAGCACGCCTTTGCGGGCGTCGATCAGGATCAGCGCCAGATCCGCGGTGGACGCCCCGGTGACCATGTTCCGGGTGTACTGCACGTGTCCCGGTGTGTCGGCGATGATGAACTTCCGCCGGGGCGTGGCGAAGTAGCGGTGGGCGACGTCGATGGTGATGCCTTGTTCGCGTTCCGCGCGGAGACCGTCGGTCAGCAGCGCGAGGTTCGGGTACGCCTCGCCGCGGTCGCGGCCGGCACGTTCGATAGCTTCGAGCTGGTCGGTGAACACCGTCTTCGAGTCGAACAGCAGACGGCCGATCAGGGTCGACTTCCCGTCGTCGACACTGCCCGCGGTCGCGAGGCGGACCAGCGAAGCGCTCATCAGAAGTAGCCTTCCTTCTTCCGGTCTTCCATACCCGCCTCGGAGATCCGGTCGTCGGCGCGGGTGGCGCCGCGTTCGGTGAGCCTGCTGACCGCCACCTCGGCGACCACCTCACCCGGCGACGTCGCCGTCGACTCGACACAGCCGGTGCAGGTCGCGTCGCCGACGGTGCGGAAGCGGACCGTTGCCTCGTAAGGGCTTTCGCCTTCGTTCAGGGTGAGGAACCGGGTGTGCGCGAGCAGCATGCCGTCCCGCTGAACGACCGCGCGCCGGTGCGAGTAGTAGATCGACGGCAGGTCGATGTCGTCGGCTTCGATGTACTGCCAGATGTCGAGTTCGGTCCAGTTCGACAGCGGGAAGACGCGGATGTGCTCGCCCTTGCGGTGCCTGCCGTTGTAGAGGTCCCAGAGCTCCGGCCGCTGATTGCGCGGGTCCCATTGGCCGAACTCGTCGCGGAAGCTGAACACGCGCTCCTTCGCGCGGGCCTTCTCCTCGTCGCGCCGCGCTCCGCCGAACACGGCGTCGAAGGAATGCTCGCGGATCCCGCGGAGCAGGGCGGCGGTCTGGAGACGGTTGCGGCCGGCCTTCGGGTCTTCGACGACCCGGCCCGCGTCGATGTCGTCCTGGACGCTGGAGACGACGAGCCGGAGCCCGTACGTGTCGACGGTGCGATCACGGAACTCGATGACCTCGTCGAAGTTGTGCCCGGTGTCGACGTGCATCACCGGGAACGGCGGCGGCGACGGCCAGAACGCCTTGGCCGCCACGTGGAGCATCACCATCGAGTCCTTGCCGCCGGAGAACAGCAGGACCGGCCGTTCGAAGGTCGCCGCGACCTCGCGGAAGATGTGCACGGCTTCGGCTTCCAGTGCTTCGAGGTGGGTGAGCTCGTATGCCGGGGACGCCATCGTGACCTCCGTGGTTCGAGATCAGAAAAGTAGAACAAGTTCTTGTGCTAGGTCAAGGGCTGGGGGACGCTGTCGGCATGGACCTGGTCGCGCTCGAAGAGATCCGTCGCCTCAAAGCCCGCTACCTCCGCTGCCTCGACCTCAAGCTGTGGGACGAGATGGCCGAGACCCTGACCGCCGACGCGCACGCGCGCTATGGCACGCCGTCGTACGGCAAACCGCTGACCTTCGACAGCCGTGAAGCGATCGTCGAGTTCTTTCGGAACGCGGTCGGCCCCGGCGTCACGACGGTGCACTTCGCCGGGCAGCCGGAGATCGACGTCGACGGCGACACCGCGACGGGCACCTGGCTGATGCGGGACAAGGTGATCGTGCCCGAGCACCGGGTGGTGATCGAGGGCGCGGCGTACTACGAGGACACCTACCGGCGGGTGGACGGCGTGTGGCTGACCGCCTCGACCCAGTACGACCGGCTGTACGAAACGATGATGTCGATGGACGACGTGCCGAGCCTGAAGCTCACCGCGAACCGGTGGGCTTCCTGACGTGCAAACCCGGAACATGCGTGCTTGAAGCCGTAACTCGCGTGATTGAAGCCGTAACTCGCGTGATTGAAGCCGGAAGACAGTCCCGATCCCGGCTCGGGTGTGTTACGCCTCCAAGCACGCGTGTTACGCCTCTGATCACGCGTGTCTCGTGCCTGAGCACGCGGTCTGCGCATTTGGTCCTCTGGATGCGGTAGTTGCACGCGCAAGGACCGCATTCAGAGGACTAAACGCGGGGGTCGCGGCCGCCGGATTCGGCGGTGACGGCGTCGGCGGTGGCGACCAGCGCCGCGCCCCGCCGCGCGATCTCCGCGCCGGTGATCGGTTCGCCGACCGAAAGCGTGAGCACGAGCTCTTGCCGTCCCGAAGCGTCGAACGTCGGCGCGGCGAGCAGGCTCACCGCGTGCTTGCGACGCGGTTCCAGATCGGCCCCGAGGTAGACGCGCTCGCCGAGGCTCGACACGAGCTCTCCCACCAGGCCCCGCACCTCCGGCGGGAGTTCCTCCGCGCCGACGCCCGCCATGAGCGCGTAGAGCCGACGGCCCGCGGAAGTCAGGCTCTCGACCAGGTAACCGTGCTCCCGGCATTCGGCGACGACGCGGCGAAGGTGTGCTTCGTCCAGCCTCACCGGAACCGCCGGCGGTTTGGCGAGCCACGCGTCGAACGCCGCGTCGGAATCCCACAGCACGTACATCAGGCCCACCGGCGGCGCGAACGGGTAGGTCTCGCCCAGTTTGATCCGGCCGGGGCCGGCGCTCTGCAGCATCAGGATCCGGTCGCCTACCACGGCCGACGCCGTGCACGTGGCGCCGTATCGCCTGCTCAGCTCCTCCAGATGACGGCGCGCGACCTCGCTCGCGCCGAAACCTTCGCTCGCGACGCGGCCGGCGGCGACCATCGCCGGGCCGAGCCGGTACGTGACCGGCTGAGGGTCCCGGACCAGGTAGCCGCCCGCCGCCAGTTCGGTGACGATGCCGAGACAGGTCGGCTTGGCCAGGTCCAGCTCGCGGGCGAGTTCCGAGAGGCCGAAGCGACGGCCTGGGTGCGCGGCGAAGAAGTCGAGCAGCCGCACGACTCGCTCGGTGGGCGGTGAGCGCCGGGTCATTGACCCATCCTTAGAACGCGTTCTAGTCTGATGGCACGAAGAACGTACCAAGCCGGTACGTATTTGTACCAGTATGGGGAGTCGCCGGTGCTCACTCAACCGTTCGCGGACGCGATCGTCGAAGCCGAGAAGATCATCGCGGAGGCGCCGCACATCCGGACCGAACAGGACCTGGTCGAGGGATACGACTACCTCGCCGGCAGCATCCGCGCGTCCCTGCAGATGGCGTGGGCCTACGAACGGGACTATCCGTTCTTCACCCAGTCCACCGGGCCGTACACGAAGATGGGCCTCGACAACCCGGACACGCTGTACTTCAACGCGAACATCCGCGAGGACCGCGAATACGTCGTCACCGGGACGCGGGGGAGCACGGCCGACGTCAGTTTCCAGGTCCTCAACGGCGACTACTCGCCCGTCGAAGTGCCGGACAGCCTCGCCGCCTTCGACGACCGCGAGATCGAGATCGCCGAGGACGGCTCGTTCGAACTCCGCTTCGGTCCGGCGAAACCCGACCCCGGCCCCAACTATTTCGTGCTCGGCCCGGGTTCGTCGATGCTCGTGGTGCGCGAGGTCTACAGCGACTGGGCCACCGAACGCCGCGGCACGATCCAGATCCAGTGCGCCGACACCGCGGGTGGCGCGCCCGCGCCGCTCACCCGTGACGGGCTGGCCAAACGCTACGGCGTGACCGGCAAGATCCTGCTGAGCAGGCTCCGCACCTTCCTCGCCTTCCCGAAGTGGTTCTACCTGAACCTGCCGGTGAACACGATGACCGAGCCGCGGCCAACGCCGGGCGGCCTGACCACGCAGTACTCGTCGGCCGGGCACTACGAACTCGGCGACGAAGAGGTCATGATCGTGACGGTGCCGCGTTCGGACGCGCCGTACCAGGGCATCCAGCTCGGCAGCGTCTGGTATCTCTCGCTGGACTACATCAACCATCAGACGAGCCTCACCGCCGACCAGGCGCGGGTCGACCCGGACGGCAAGATCCGCTTCGTGATCAGCGAACGCGACCCGGGCCTGGCGAACTGGCTCGAACGCGCCGGACACGACCGCGGCTACGTCCAGATCCGGTGGCAGCGCCTGTCCCGCGCGTTGGAGAAGGCCGACGGGCCCGAGGTCGAGGTGGTGAAGTTCGGCGAACTCGCCGACCGGTTGCCCTTCTACGACGACGCGCGCGTGACCCCACAAGGGTGGGCGGACCGGATCTCGGCCCGTCAGCAGGCGGTCGCGGCGAGGATGCTGGGATGACGGATCTCTTGCGGGACAAGGTGATCGTGGTCTCCGGCGTCGGGCCGGGGCTCGGCCGGTCGATCGCCGTCCGCTGTGCCGCCGCGGGCGCGGACGTCGTCCTCGCCGCCCGTACCGAATCCCGGCTCGCCGAAGTCGCCAAGGAGGTCGACGCGCTCGGCCGCCGCGCGGTCACCGTGCCCACCGACATCACCGACGACGTTTCGGCGGCGAACCTCGCCGAGGCCGCGGTGAAGGCGTTCGGCCGGGTGGACGCCTTGGTGAACAACGCTTTCGCCATCCCGCCGATCATGGATCTCGCCGACGTCGACCTCGCCGACGTGCGGGCCGGCTTCGAGACCAACGTGCTCGCCGCACTGCGGCTCACGCGCCTGTTCACGCCCGCGCTCGCCGAGAGCGGCGGTTCGGTGGTGATGATCAATTCGGCCGTACTGCGGCATTCCCGGCGGACGTTCGGCGCGTACAAGATGGCGAAGGCGAGCCTGCTCGCGCTCGCACAGAGCCTCGCGTCGGAACTCGGGCCGCGCGGGATCCGGGTCAATTCCGTGGCGCCGGGTTACATCTGGGCGGATTCGCTGAAGTGGTACTTCGCTTACCTGGCCAAGGAACGCGGGGTGCCGCCGGAGCAGGTGTACGCCGAGACGGCGGAGACGATCGACCTGCGCCGCCTGCCGGAACCGGACGAGATCGCCGACACCGTCGTGTTCCTGGCCTCGTCGCTCGCCCGGTGTGTCACCGGTCAGTGCCTCGACGTCAACGCCGGCGAATACCACCACTGAGAGGGAGAACATGCTGCCAGGGCGGGAAAACGTCGGCACCGTGGAGGATCTGCACGCGTCGGCGGCGAAACTCACCGGGTTGGACGACTTCGGCGGCGAGGATCATCTCGAAGGTCTCCGCGTGCTGCTGGATTCGTACGCCGGCGAGGCGGGGCTGACCCCGTACGGCAACAAGATCCATCGCGCGTTCCTGCGCGGCGCCCTGGTGGCGAGGTCGTTGAGCGAGGCCTCGTGGAAGCAGAATCCGGAATACGCCGAGGTTCCCATCGAACGGCCGATCTTCGTCACCGGCCTGCCGCGCACGGGGACCACGGCACTCCACCGGCTGCTCACCGAGGACCCGGCGCACCAGGGGCTGGAAGTCTGGCTGACCGAAGTGCCGCAACCGCGTCCGCCACGCGAGACCTGGGCGCAGAACCCGGTCTTCCAAGGGATCCAGGCGGGTTACGAGAAACACCACGTCGAACATCCCGAGTTCATGGGCCTGCACCACATGTCCGCCGACCAGGTCGAGGAATGCTGGCAGCTCCTGCGGCAGTCGCTGAAATCGGTGTCCTACGAATGCCTCGCGCACGTGCCCTCCTACTCGCGCTGGCTGGACGGCCAGAGCTGGACCGACGCCTATCACCGGCACCGGCGCAACCTGCAGCTCATCGGCCTGCCGGACGCCGGGCGCCGCTGGGTGCTCAAGAATCCGAGCCATCTCTTCGCGCTCGACGCGCTGCTGGAGGTCTATCCGGACGCGCTGATCGTCCAGACCCATCGCGCGCCGAGCACGATCGTCGCGTCGGTGTGCAGCCTGAACGAGCAGGCTTCGGCGGGCTGGTCCGACGTCTTCCGCGGCGACGTGATCGGCCGCAACCAGCTGGACCTCTGGGCGCGCGGTGCGGAAAAGTCTTTGGAGGCAAGGAAACGTCACGATCCGGCGCAGTTCTGCGATGTCCGGTACGAAGATTTCGTCGCCGACCCGATCGGTACGGTCGAAGGGGTCTACCGGCATTTCGGGCTGCCGCTGAGCGACGCCGCCCGGGACGCGATGACCGTGGTGCACGCCGAAAGCCGGTCCGGGGAACGGAAACCCGTGCACCGGTATGACCTCGCGGACTTCGGGCTCACCGCCGGCGAGGTCGACGAACGCTTCTCGGCATACCGCGCCGCCTACGACCTCTGACTGCGGTCCTTGCACGCGCGACTACCGCATTCAGAGGACGAAATGCGGGAGGTCAGAAGCCCGCGGCCGCGCGTTGCGAGGGGAGACCGCGCGTCGTGATCCCGCGCAGGACCTCGACGCGGTCCGAGCCCGGCCGCCCGAGTACCCAGCTCGACCCCGGGACCTCCTTGGCGCGTTTCTTCAGTGGAGCCAAGAGCCGCGAAGCGTCCTTGTAGGACCGGATCGCGCCGTGCCCGCACACCAGGGTCGCCAGCGAAACCGTCACCGGCAGCCCGTCGGCCGACCACGCCGTGTCCAGCAGCGCGGCGGCGACCGTGCCGATCTCGTCGACGTCGCAGGCGATCAGGAAGTCGTCCCCGCCGACGTGGCTGACGCGCATCCGGCGCAGCCGGGCCTCCAGATCGGTGAGGGTCCGGCCGAGCGCGCGGATCAGGTCGTCGCCCGCGGCGAACCCGGCGGTGTCGTTCACCGTCTTGAACGAGTCGACGTCGAGCCAGGCCGCGACGAACGGCTCCCGCGCGTTGATCCGGCGGTCGACATCCCTGGCGACGGCGTCGCTGCCGGGCAGGCGGGTCAGCGGGCTCAGCGAGACCGCCTCCTCGACCTTCGCCTCCGCGACCCCGCGGACGACCTCGTTCACCAGCACCACGCCGACACATCGGCCGCGGTCGTCGACCACCACGACGTCGTCGCCGGTCCGGCCCCAGTCCGCGTCGGTGACCAGTTCGAGGAATTCGAGCGCGCTCGCGTCGGCGTGGATCGTGTGCGGCCGGTCGGCGAGCCGCGACGCCGGCCGCTTGGCGTGCAGGGCGTGTCCGTACAAGCCGGTGACCGCGACCAGGAACCGCGTCCGGTCGATCGACCACTGTGGACGGTGCCGGTCGTCGATGCCGACGATGCCGCTCGGCCCGTCGGCGGCGGCCAGCACCTCGCGTACGTCGTCGCAGGTCGCGTCCTCCGGCAGCGTGGTCGCGGGCCGGAGGAAGTCGCCGACACGGCGGGCACGGGCGGTGCCGGGGATGAACGGCCCCGGCGCGTCCGGCGCGGGCAGCGGCGCGTGGTCGCCGTCCGGCGGGGCGAGCAGGTTGCCCTGCGCGATCCGCACGCCGAGCCGCCGCGCGGACTCCAGCTGCTCCGTGGTTTCGAGGCCGGTGGCGACCAGGCGATTGTCCGTGCGGGACGCGAAGTGCAGTACCGCCTCGACCACCGCGACGGCGGCCGGGTCGTGCGGCAGGCCGCGCAGCACGCTGCGGTCCAGTTTCACCAGGTCGACGGGCGCCGAAGCGAGCAGCGTGAGCGGGAGGTCGCCGCGGCCGAGGCCGTCGAGCGCGAGCCGGAACCCGACTTCGGTCAGCCGTCGCATGCCGGTGAGCAGCAGGTCGGCGGGGATCTGCGTGAACGGCGGCCCGATCTCCAGCACGACGTCCCTGGTCCGGCGGCCCGCCAGGCTGAGCGCGTCGGTCAGCGGGTCGAACTGCGACGGCGGCGCCGCCACGGTCCGCGCGGACAGGTTCAGGTGCAGGGGGAGGGTGGCCTGCGGTTCGCGCAGCTGCCGGACGGCCTCGGCGGCGAGGCCGACGTCGACCTCGGCCAGCCTGCCGCTGCGCCGGGCGTCGGCGAGCAGTTCGTGGGCGGTGCCGCGGCCTGGCCGTGCCAATGCTTCGAACGCGACGACGCCACCGGTGTGCAGGCTGTACAACGGCTGGTAAGCGAAGCGGACAGCGATCTGCAACGTCACAAGCGAATGTTCGCGGGTGGCGGCACGAAACGAAATACGTGTCAACTGATGTTCATCGTGAAGGCACCTGGGTTACCTAGAACGGCGTAATGCACGCCACCCGATCAGGTGTTTTCTTACTGGCCATGGTGACAACCGGAAAAGCGCCGACATCGCTTCGGCGGTACCCGAAACATCTTCGCGGCCGCTGGTGAATGCTCGCTGGAGCGCGATGGGCAACGTGAAGAACCGATCGAAGAACACCGGAACCAGTTCGGGCGGCATCCCGCACAACGCGCGCAGGCCATGCCGTCGCAATCCGTGCACGGCGCGTGCCGAAGACGGCCACAGCGCGCGGTGCGCGGCCGACGACGCCGCGGCGGGGCCTCGATCCCAAGCCAGGGCCACGGCGTCGGCCACCGGATCCGCGAGCCGGATCGACGTCGCGACGCTGTACCCGGTCGCCGGATGCACCAGCGCGCCGGCGGCCCCGAACGGCACGGTCCGGCCGCGGCGGGGCACCGGCACGTCGAGCACGATCCGCACGCGCTCCTCGCGCCCGCGCGACGTCAGCCCGGCCGCCCTCAGGCGGGCTCGCAGCCGCGCCGCCAGGACGTCGAGCGGCAGGCCCGGCCTGCGGGCCAGCGAGGTCTCCTCGACCAGGACGGTGCCGTCACCGAGCGGCAGGACATACAGGAATCCGGACTCGGTCTCCCGCCAGTCCATGAACACGGCGGTATCGGGGCCGTCGACCAGGCGCAGCGCGTCCTCGGCCGGGAGGACGGCGCCGAACGCCGTCTGTTCGTACCGGACGCCTCGCGGCCGGACACCGGACGCGTCGACGTACAGGCCGGTCGCGAGGGTTCGTCCGTCCTCGAGACGCACCGACGAACCCTGCCCGCCGTGGTCCACGCCGGACACCGTCCCGGCGACGACGTCGTAGCCACCGTCGAGCCACCGGCGCAGGCCGTCGTTGTCCAGCACCAGGTAGCGCCGCTCCAGGACATGCCGCCTGGTCCCGAAGGCGAGCGTGGTCGAAGGCGCGCACGCGACGGCGCTCCCGGGCAGCGCGGGCAGTTCGTCGGCGAACAACCCGTAGGTCGCCCGCCAGCGGCGGCCCGGCGCCGGGTCGACGAGGACCGTCTCCAGGCCACGCCGGGCACAGGCGCGCGCGAGCGCACGCCCCGCCGGGCCGCCGCCCGCGATCACCACGTCCGTCACCTGCGTATCTCATCACGCCGCCGCGACGGATACGGTGTCACGCATGGAACAGACGGACCCGAGGACGTGGCGGCGCGATCCGGAGAGCGAAAGCGCCGGGTTCACCGACCTCGCCACGAGCCCGTTCCGGATCGACCGGGACCGGATCGCCGCGTCGCCGTTCTTCGCCCGGCTCGGCGGGGTGACGCAGGTGGTCAGCGCCGGGGGGTCCGGCCTGCTGCACAACCGGCTCACGCACAGCCTCAAGGTCGCGCAGGTCGCGCGCGCCATCGCCGAGCGGATCAACGCGAGCAGCGATTCCGCCGAGCTCGCCGCGAAACTGGGCGGCTGCGATCCGGACGTCGCCGAGGCCGCGTCGCTCGCGCACGATCTGGGGCATCCGCCGTTCGGGCACCTCGGTGAGCAGACCCTGGACCGGATCGCCCGCCACCGCTTCGGCCTCGCCGACGGTTTCGAAGGCAACGCGCAGTCGTTCCGGATCATCACCACCACCGACGTGCGCGGCCCGTCCGCCTCCGGGCTCGACCTCACCACGGCGGTGCGCGCCGCGGTGCTGAAGTACCCGTGGGCGCGGCTGCACGTGCCCGACCCGCATCCGACGTCGATGCCCGTCCAGCCGCGCGGCGCGGCCGAGCCCGCCGACGCCCCGGGCACCGGTGCGAGCAAGTTCTCCGCCTACAGCACCGAACTCGACGACTTCACCCAGGCGCGGGCCCCGTTCGACGGCCGGATCGAACCCTGGCAGCAGACCGTCGAAGCGTCCGTGATGGACACCGCCGACGACATCGCCTACGCCATCCACGATCTCCAGGACTTCCACCGGATCGGGGTCCTGCAGCACGCGCCGGTCGCCGCCGAGTTCTCCGGCTGGGTCGATCACGCGCTGGACCTGGCCGCACTGGACGACGCGACCTTGACCGCGGAGCGGCGGCTGCCCGGCCGTTCGCTGGAACGGCTGCGCCGCCGGATGCACGCCAAGGACGGCTGGATCGTCGACGACGACGCCTTCACCAGCGCCGTCGCCCGTGTCCGAGCCGAACTCGTCGACGGCCTGCTCGCCACCGGGTTCGACGGGTCCATCGAGGCCGAACAGGCCACCGCCGCCTTCTCCGCGAAATGGACCGCGCGGCTCGTCGACGGTGTCCAGGTGGTGGCTTCGCCGTCGACCCGGACGGGGCATCTCACGCTGCGTCCCGCCCAGTGGCACGAGGTGCAGGTGCTGAAATTCGTGCACCGGCGGTTCGTGCTGCTGCGCCCGGAACTCGCGCTGCACCAACGCGGACAGGCGAGCCTGGTGACCACACTGGTCGACGCGCTCGACGCGTGGCTGCTCGATCGCGACGAGTTCTACCGGCTTCCGCGACGGTTGCACGACCTGGTGGAATTGGCCCAGTCCGAATTCTCCGCGCTGGCGCGGACGTCGCCGGAACTGCTCATCGGAGCGACCGGGGAACCGGTCACCGGTGCCGACGCCGTCCGCGGTCTGGCGCGCGGGCGGGCGGTCGTCGACTTCGTGGCGTCCCTGACGGACAAGCAGGCGGTGACCCTTATGGACGGCTTGTCGGGCCGTGCGTCGCAGCCTTGGTCGGACTCCTTCGTCCTGTAGCCGCGCGATTACCCTGAACGGCCCACGGCCTGCGGCCGAATCCGGAAAATACCCATCAGACGTCACCCGAACGGCGCCTGCCGCCGGTGCGCGCCCGGTACTTAGCTTGATCGAGCCGGTGATCGCCGGCGTCGGTCAGCGTGAGTCGGGGCACGCGCCTAGGAATCGGAGGCGCACGTGCGTCCAACCCGTTCTAGCAGGAGAAGAAGAACGATCCTGACCGCGGGCACCGCTGCCCTCGTCACCGCGCTCGGCCTGGTGAGCCCGCCCGGCGCGGCGGCGGAAAGCGGATCCCCGGACGCGTTCTCGGCGAACACCGTCCGGCAGATCGAGGCGTTGCAGTCGATCAAGAAGAGCCAGAACGCCGGCGAGTCCAAAGTGGACAGCCGACTGCTGGTCGAGCAGAAACTCCGCGCGCAGCGGATGTCGGCTTCCGCGGTTCCCGCACTGGGGTCTGGGGCGAATGTCTCCGCGGCCGGCACCGTACTCGTGGACATCCGGGGCCAGGTCTCGGAAGAACTCCTCAAGGGACTGCGGGAATCCGGTGCGGGGATTCGCGCGGTGTCCGAACGGTACGGCAGCGTACGCGCCGAGGTTCCGCTGAACGCGGTCCCGGCGATCGCGGCCCGCGCCGACGTCAAGAAGGTCGAGACCGCCAACGAGGCGTTCACCGCCCGCCAGCTCGCCGAACCCGCCGTCGCGGGCAAGCGCGAGAGCAAGGAAGAAAAGGCCACCCGGATCGCGGACGAGCTGAAGAAGGCCGTCGACGCCAAGGGACAGCCGGGTATCGCCGCCGGACCGGTCAACAGCGAGGGCGACCGCGCGCACAACGCCGACACCGCTCGCCAGCAGTTCGGCGTCACCGGCGTCGGCACGAAGATCTGCGCGCTGTCCGACGGTATCGACTCGCTCGCGACCTCGCAGGCACGTGGCGAACTCCCGGCGGGCGTCGACGTGATCCCCGGCCAGGAAGGCGACGGCGACGAGGGCACCGCGATGCTCGAGATCATCCACGATCTCGCGCCGAACGCGTCGCTCGGTTTCGCCAGCGCGTTCAACTCCGACGCCAGTTTCGCCGACAACATCCGCAAACTGCGGTTCGACGCGGGCTGCGACGTCATCGTCGACGACGTCCTGTACTTCAAGGAATCGCCGTTCCAGGACTGGATCATCGCCCAGGCCGTGAACGACGTGACCGCCGACGGCGCGCTGTACTTCTCCTCGGCCGGTAACGAGGGCAACGTCACCGACGGCACTTCCGGCCACTGGGAAGGCGACTTCGTCGACTCCGGCAAGAGCGTCGGCAAATACGCCGGTACCGCGCACAACTTCGCCGGTGCCGACGGCAACCAGATCTTCCAGCCGCTCTCGAACGCGTCGGGCCGGGTGCCGGTCACGTTGTTCTGGTCCGACCCGCTGGGCGCCTCGAACAACGACTACGACCTGTACCTGCTGAACGCGGCGGGCAACGTCGTCGACTTCAGCCAGGACGTCCAGAGCGGCACTCAAGACGCCTACGAGCGGGTGGACACCACCGGCGTCGCCGGGCTGCGCCTGGCCATCGTCAAGTTCTCCGGTGAAGGCCGCTACCTTTCGCTGTCCGCGCTGCGCGGCCGGTTCTCCGACTCGGCCGACGGCCTCAAGGCCTACACCAGCCCCGGCGTGACCGTCGGGCACTCGGCCGCGCGGGACGCGTTCAGCGTCGCGGCGGCACCGGCGGCCAAGGCGTTCCCCCGTGCCCTCGAACCGGGCGACCCGGCCAACCCGGCCGGTCCGTTCCCCGGCGCGTTCGGCGCGGCCACGAAGGTCGAACGGTTCACTTCGGACGGTCCGCGGCGGATGTTCTACCAGGCCGACGGCACGCCGATCACCCCGGGCAACGTGTCCGCGACCGGTGGTGAGGTCCGCGCGAAGCCGGACATCACCGCGGCTGACGGCGTCTCCACCAGCGTCACCGGCTTCACCACGTTCTACGGCACGTCGGCCGCCGCGCCGCACGCCGCCGCGATCGCGGGCCTGGTGCTCTCGGGCAACCCGGGGCTGCCCCCGGCCGACGTGCGCGAGGCGCTGGTCAACACCGCCGTCGACATCCTCGCCCCCGGCCGCGACAACTCCAGCGGCGCCGGCGTCATCCTCGCCGACAAGGTGCTCGCCTACACCGGCGCCAGCCCGCAGCCGCTCGCGTCCGCTGGCCAGCCGACGGTCACCCCGGCCGACGGCGGCTCCGCGCTCGACCCGGGCGACACCGCCAAGGTCACCCTTCCGGTCACCAACCGCGGCGACGGCACCGCGACGTCCACCAGCGTCGTGCTCTCCAGCCCGACCCCCGGGGTCACGGTGGCGCCGCGGTCGAAGTCGTACGGCACGATCAGCCCCGGACAGACCGGCGTGAACGACTTCACCATCACCGTTCCCGCCACGCAGGAACTCGGGGTGCCGGTGGTGCTGAACGCGCGCGTGACCTTCGCGGGTTCGTACTCGCCGACGACGTCCACGTTCTCGCTGCCGGTCGGCACCCCGTCGCCGGTTTCGCGGGACTTCGCCTACACCGGTGACGCCGTGGCGATCCCGGACAGCGACCCGACCGGCGTGACCGTGCCGATCACGGTGAGCGGGGTCGGGCGCGCGTCGAAGCTGACGTTCTCGGTGGACGGCGCGACCTGCAACGCGGACCAGACCTCGACGACGGTGGGCATCAACCACTCGTACGTCGGTGACCTGGTCGGCACGCTGACCTCGCCCTCGGGCGCGAAGGCGACCGTGTTCCAGCGCAGCGGCGGCTCGGGCAACAACCTGTGCCAGGTCGTCTTCGCCGACAGCGCGGCCGCCGCGTTCAGCTCGGTGAGCGCGGCGAACGCGCCGTTCACCGGCACCTACAAGCCGGCGCAGGCGCTCGGCGGCCTGGCCGGTGCGGCGGCCGACGGCACGTGGAAGTTCACCGCGGTGGACGTCGCCGGTGGCGACACCGGGTCGATCCGCGCGATCTCCTTGCACATCAACGGTTTCGTTCAGCCCGGCGTGGCGGAGCGGCCCGCGGGTGTCGGGAAGTCGGTCGGGCGTGGGCCGGTGAAGCCGGTGTAGTCCTCTTGTTCGTGAAGGTCCCCTTCCCTCGACTGAGCCGGCGGAAGGGGACCTTTTCGCGTGGTGGCTGGTGTCGCGAAAGCCACTTTCGCAACCTTCAACGTTGCGAAAGTGGCTTTCGCAACGCCTGCACGCGTCCGCCGTTGCCGCGAAACGGCGACAGCCGCACGGGCAGGGGCTTCTGGCTTGCCAGGTGGGTCGGGTGGTGTCGCGAAAGCCACTTTCGCGACGTCTGGTGTCCCGAAAGTGGCTTTCGCGACACCGCCGATTGGGAGCGTCGCGTTTACTCGTCCCTGCCGCGGCGGGCGTTGCGAAAGCCACTTTCGCAACCTTCAACGTTGCGAAAGTGGCTTTCGCAACGCCTGCACGCGTCCGCCGTTGCCGCGATACGGCGACAGCCGCACGGGCAGGGGCTTCTGGCGTGCCAGGCGGGTCGGGTGGTGTCGCGAAAGCCACTTTCGCGACGTCTGGTGTCCCGAAAGCCACTTTCGCGACACCGCCGATCGGGAGCGTCGCGCGTACTCGCCCCTGCCGTGGCGCGCGTTGCGAAAGCCACTTTCGCAACCCTCAACGTTGCGAAAGTGGCTTTCGCAACACGGCCGCAGCCGGAGCGTCGCCGCGAAACGGCAACGTCCGACCCCTGCTGATCCGCGCCGCGCCCCGTACGTTGGACCCATGGCGAGGGAGCGGCAGGTGGCAGGCGGGGGACGGGCGGTCGAAATCGCGCCGGATCGCCTCGAAGGCTGGTACGCCCGTTTCGCCGTCCGCAACGATGGCGTTCGCGAGACCGAGCTGAGCCCCGGCACCGTCGCCGTCGTCGCGGGCAACGGCGTGGTGGCCGTCGCGACCGTCCCTTTCGGACCGCTGAACGCCGAAGGAACCGTGCCGGGTCTCGCCGTCGGCCCGCTCATCGACCACGCGCTGATCTCGCGGAGGATCGCGCTCCTGCTGGTGCGCCGCGGCGGGCACAGCGTCGGGATCGCGCGCGGGGGAGTGGTCGTCCAGTCCAGGACGGACCGCCATCTCGTCCAGGGCCGTTCCGCGGCGGGCGGCTGGTCTCAGCAACGGTTCGCGCGGAGGCGGGAAGGGCAGGCGCGCTCGGCGCTTCGGTCCGCCGCGGACGACGCCTTCGAGGTGCTCGTCCCGCAACTGTCCGAAGTGGACGCGGTCGTGCTCGGTGGTGACCGCCGCGCCCTGGAATCCCTGCGCGAGGACAAGCGTCTGGCGTCGTTGTTCCGGCGTGCCGAGGCCCGCGTCCTCGACATCGCCGAACCGCGCCGCACGGTGCTCGAAGACGCGGCGGAGCGGGCTGTCGCGGTCGAAATCACCCTCTCCGGGCCGTGACGTCGCGCACGGTCGGATAAAACCGTTCGACACCGGCCCGTACACTGATCGCGTGGACATCCTCTTGGAGTGAGCTCCTCGTCTGCCCGACGGCAGACGAGTCGAAGCTGTCCGCTCATCCACCTTTTACCGGGAGTTCCCGTGATCACGGCCTCTGGCCTGCAGCTGCGCGCCGGCTCGCGCATTCTGCTCGACGACACCAACGTCCGCATCCAGCAGGGCGACCGCATCGGCCTGGTCGGCCGCAACGGCGCCGGCAAGACCACCTCGCTCAAGGTGCTGGCGGGGGAGGGTGAGCCGTACGCGGGCGAGGTCCGCCGCAGCGGCGAGCTCGGCTACCTCCCGCAGGACCCGCGCGAGGGCGATCTGTCCGTCACCGCGAAGGACCGCGTGCTCTCCGCGCGCGGTCTCGACACCTTGCTGCGCAACATGGAAAAGGCGCAGACCGCGATGTCGGAGCTGGCGGACGAGAAGGAACGCGACAAGGCGGTCAACCGCTACAGCCGTCTCGAAGAGCGCTTCGCCTCGCTCGGTGGGTACGCCGCCGAGAGCGAGGCCGCACGGATCTGCTCCAACCTCGGCCTTGCCGACAGGGTGCTCGAGCAGACGCTGCAGACGCTTTCGGGTGGTCAGCGCCGCCGTGTCGAGCTGGCCCGGATCCTGTTCGCCGCCGCCGAGGCGGGCGCCGGCGGGAAATCCGAGACGATCCTGCTGCTCGACGAGCCCACCAACCACCTCGACGCCGACTCCATCAACTGGCTTCGCGGTTTCCTGAAGCAGCACGACGGCGGTCTCGTGGTCATCAGCCACGACGTCGAACTGCTCGCGGACGTCGTCAACAAGGTGTGGTTCCTCGACGCGACCCGAGGCGAGCTCGACCTCTACAACATGGGCTGGCAGCGCTACCTCGACGCGCGCGCCACCGACGAGAAGCGGCGCCGCCGCGAGCGCGCGAACGCCGAGAAGAAGGCGTCCGCGCTGCAGCAGCAGGCCGCCAAACTGGGCGCCAAGGCGACGAAGGCCGTGGCCGCCAAGAACATGGCCCGCCGTGCCGAGCAGATGCTCTCCGCGCTCGACGAGACCCGGCAGGCCGACAAGGTCGCCCGGATCAAGTTCCCCGAACCCGCCCCGTGCGGCCGGACACCGCTCACCGCGGAGGGGCTGTCGAAGTCCTACGGCTCGCTCGAGATCTTCACCGGAGTCGACCTCGCCATCGACCGCGGGTCGAAGGTCGTCGTGCTCGGATTGAACGGTGCCGGAAAGACCACATTGCTCCGGCTGCTCGGCGGAATGGAAACTCCGGATACCGGCGAGACCATTCCAGGTCACGGATTGCGTCTGGGCTATTACGCACAGGAACATGAAACTCTCGACCACGACGCGTCCGTGTGGGAAAATATCCGTCACCTCGCGCCGGACACCGGCGCGCAGGAGTTGCGGAACCTTCTCGGCTCGTTCCTGTTCACCGGCGAGCAGCTCGATCAGCCCGCCGGCACGCTCTCCGGCGGCGAGAAGACGCGGCTCGCGCTCGCCGGGCTGGTGTCCAGCGCTGCCAACGTTTTGCTGCTCGACGAGCCGACGAACAACCTGGACCCGGCCAGCCGCGCCCAGGTCCTGGACGCCTTGCGAAGCTTCGCCGGAGCCGTCGTCCTGGTCACGCACGACCCGGGCGCCGTCGAGGCGCTGGAGCCGGAACGCGTGATCCTCCTGCCGGACGGCACCGAGGACCATTGGTCGGCGGATTATCTGGAACTTGTCCAGCTTGCGTGAGGCCTGCGTCCGTTCGGGTGCTTGATCGATGCCATCCGGCCACTGAAATGGCCCAATGTGATCGCGGTTTCAGCAGTTTTGCGCTCGTCGTCTGGCATTCCGGCGCTCAGTGTTCGATCATTGCGGCGACAGGGGCCGTTATGTGGCCCAGAACACTCTCGGCGGGAAGGCGATCGACGTGGCTGATCTCAAGAAAGGCGCGCGGATCACCGGCAACACGCGTGACAAGCTGGCCGCTGACCTGAAGAAGAAATACGAGAAGGGCTCGAGCATCCGCGCTCTCGCGGAGTCCACGGGTCGCTCGTACGGGTTCGTGCACCGGGTCCTCTCGGAGTCCGGCGTCCAGCTGCGCGGCCGTGGCGGTGCCACCAGGGTCAAGAAGAAGTAGTCACGAGGAAGTAGCGGACTGCTGCGCGGGGGGCGCAGTTCCCTTTCCAGGGACCGCTGTTTCACGGGTTTCCGCGGCCAGGAACACCAGCCTGGCACCGAGCAGGACCAGCGGATACACCAGGTAGCCGTACCTCGTCGCCGGAGTGAGCATGATCAGCGCGACGAGCCCGACAGCCATGCGCAGCAGCGCGTCCGAGCCGGTCGAGGGCGGACGGCGCAGCAACCAGACCAGGATCGCGACGGCGGCGATCCCGAGCAGGACGAAGGAAACCGCCGTGCCCACCGGGCCGAGCGAGGCGATGAGGTGGCCGGGCAACGGGCTCGCCGCCGGTGACTTGATCACGCCGATTCCCATCGGGAACCGGAAGACGTGTTCGGCGAACGCCTTGGGGTCGACCAGGTAGACGGGCACGTGCAGGACGAGGGTCGTCACCACGAGTGCCGCGGCGAATCCGCCGAGTGCGCGAGGGCCACGGCGCGTGATCAACAGGACACCCAGCACCACGATCGCGGGCGCGACGATGAGTTTCGCGCTGACCACCAAGGCCAGCACCAGACCCGACAGGATCGCGCGTCCGGTCGCGGCCAGTGCGAAGGACAGCACCAGCAGCCCGACGATGGCCAGATCCGGGCCGGCGACCGCCCAGGTCAGCGCCGTCAGCGGGCAGGCGAGCGCGAGTTGCGCGGCGCTGACCGGGATTTTCGGCCATTTCAGCAGCCGCAGCGTCAGCAGCACGCACGCGACGGCCGCCAGCGCGAACATCCAGCGCGCGTCGGTGAGGGCGTCCGCGACCGGTCCGCCGCCGAAGAGGGCGCGCGGCAGGCCGAAGACGGTCATCACCGGACCGTATGGCGTGTAATCGTTTACTTCCACCGCGCGACCGAGCGCGGTGACGTCGACGTACGGGGTTCCGTTCTCCAGAAGGAGTTTCGCCGACCGCTCGATCACCCAGACCTCGGGCTGCGCGGCCCAGGACTTCGGCGTGACAAGCCAGTCCACTCCGGTCAGACGGCGAATGACGAGCATTCCCAACGGAAGGATCATGGCGAACAGGCCGATGGTGCCGATACCGATCCACCGCGAACCGAGCGCGCCGGACAGCGGCTTGCCGCGCCGGGCGGCGATCGCCAGCCAGCCGGTGTGGACCACGGCGAGGCCGTAACCCGCTACAGCGAAGTTCGCCCACACGCGATAGCCGTAGAACTCCGCGACGGCCGTGTTCACGACGGCGAAGATCAGGCATCCCGTGTAGAAGACCAGGTCGATGGTCAGTCGTCGCCGGTCTGGGTCGGTGGTCACCGGCTCAGGCTACCGACGCGGCGGCATCCGCCGGAAAGAGGACGCGGAAACCGGGAAGCATCCGGTGTGTTCCGGTGTTGGTCATGCGTATATCCGGGAAAACCCTCGACTATTATCGAGGTTCTGGGGGCAAAGAGAGGGTTCTCATGGACAACACCTGGTCGCTGATGAACTCGGCGATGAAGTCGGCCGACGTTCCGAAGGGGCTGCACAAGGGCACGCTGCGCCGGGTCGCGCGGTTCGCCAGGCCGCACTGGCGGAGGCTGCTGATATTCCTGGCGCTCACCGTCGTCTCGGCGGTGCTGGCGGTCAGCACCCCGGTGCTGGCAGGGAAGGTGGTCGACGCGATCGTCGGCGGGCACGACGTCTCGCTCGTGGTGTGGCTCGCCGTCGTGATCGCCGTGCTGGCGCTGATCGACGCCGGGCTCGGGCTGGCCGAACGGGCGCAGTCCTCGAGGATCGGCGAGGGGATCATCCTCGACCTGCGGCTCGCGGTGTACCGCCACGTGCAGCGGATGCCGGTCGCCTTCTTCACGCGCACCCGCACCGGCGCGCTGGTGAGCAGGCTCAACAACGACGTCATCGGCGCGCAGCGGACGTTCACCGCGACACTGTCCGGTTTGGTCACCAACGTGATCCAGCTCGTACTGTCGCTCGTGGTCATGGTGACGCTGTCGTGGCAGGTCACCCTGCTGGCGCTGGTGCTGCTGCCGGTGTTCATCCTGCCGACGCGGCGCCTCGGGCGGCGGATGGCCGAGCTGCAGCGGGAGGCCGGCGGGCTCAACGCGTCGATGACCACGCAGATGACGGAACGGTTCTCCGCGCCGGGCGCGACGCTGGTGAAGCTGTTCGGCGACCCGGAGCGCGAGACCGGCGAGTTCGGGGCGCGGGCCGGACGCGTGCGCGACATCGGCGTGCGCACGGCGATGCTGACGCGCTGGTTCCTCACCAGCCTGACCACGGTTTCCGCGCTCGCGCAGGCGCTTGTTTACGGCTTGGGCGGCTACCTCGCGCTGACCGGGGCACTCGCACCCGGCACCGTCGTGGCGCTCGCGTTGCTGCTGACGAGGCTGTACTCGCCGCTCACCGCGCTGGCGAACGTCCGGGTGGACGTGATGACCGCGCTGGTGTCGTTCGAGCGGGTCTTCGAGGTGCTCGACCTCAAGCCGATGATCGAAGAGAAGCCGGAGCCGCGCCGCGTTCCCGAAGGCCCGGTCTCGGTGGAGTTCTCCGGCGTCCGGTTCGGCTACCCGGCGGCGGACCGGTACTCGCTGGCGTCGCTGGAGGATGTGTCCACTTTGGATCACCGGGGTGGCGAGGAGGTGCTGCACGGCATCAGCTTCCGCGCCGAACCCGGGCAGATGGTGGCGCTGGTCGGTTCGTCCGGTGCGGGCAAGTCGACGATCGCCTCGCTGCTGCCGCGCCTCTACGACGTCGACGCCGGGTCGGTCAAACTGTCCGATGTGGACGTTCGCGACCTGAGTTTCGCGTCGCTGCGGGAAACCGTCGGTGTGGTGACCCAGGACGGGCACCTCTTCCACGACACGATCCGCGCGAACCTCGAGTACGCGCGGCCCGGCGTCACCGACGCCGAGATCTGGGCGGCGCTGGAGAAGGCACGGCTGGCCGACTTGCTCCGGGAACTACCGGACGGGCTGGAGACCGTGGTGGGGGAGCGGGGTTACCGGCTCTCCGGCGGGGAGCGGCAGCGGCTGACCATCGCCCGGCTGCTGCTGGCGCAGCCAAGGGTCGTCGTCCTCGACGAGGCGACCGCGCATCTGGACTCGCAGTCCGAGGCGGCCGTGGGCGAGGCGCTGACCGACGCGCTCGACGGGCGGACCGCGCTGGTCATCGCGCACCGGTTGTCGACGGTCCGGGCGGCCGACCAGATCCTGGTCATCGAGCACGGGGAGATCGTCGAGCGGGGGACGCACGAAGAGCTTCTCGCGCGCGAAGGGCGCTACGCGGCGCTGTACCTGACGCAGTTCTCGGAGGAGCCTGCGGCCGCGTGACCCTCGGGTCGGGTGGTGAAAGGACCTTTCACCACCTTCAGCCACCACAGCAGGTACAGCGGTCGCGCGTGAAGGACCCCTTCCCTTGGCTCAGCCGAGGAAACTCGACCTTCACACCTTGCCTCCCAGTACATGAAGGCCCCCAGGCGCAAGGAAGGGGGCCTTCATGTACTTCAGGCGCGCACGGGCGCCGGTGCCGAGCCCACTTACGACCGCAGGGCGGCGAAGGTCGCGTTCACCAGCGCCATCTTCCGCGGATCGTCCCGCATCAGCGGACCCATCCGGTTCATCGTGTAGCCGAAGGCGATCCCGCTTTCGGGATCCGCGCCACCGGACGAGCCGCCGAACCCGTCGTGCCCGAAGGCGCGCGGGTTCGGTCCGAAACCGCGTTCCTCGCTGCCGAGGTAGAAGCCCAGTGCCCATTCGTTGCCCAGCCCGCCGACGAGGTCGGCCTCGCGGCCCTGTCCTTCGCGGGCGGTCGCGAGCGCTCCGGCCGAAAGCAGGCGGCCCGAAGCGAGTGCTCCGTAGATGGTCGCGATGGCCCTGGCGGTGCCGTGCCCGTTCAAGGCGGGCAGGATCGCGCGCCGCCACTCGGGTTCGTTGGCGTCGCGGCCTTGCACGCGCGGGTTCGCCAGCGCCGCGAGGGCGGCCGGGCCGGCGTTGGCGAACGCCTGCGTCAACGCGGTCGTCATCTCGTCGCTGAGCACGGGTTCGACGAGGGTGGAGCAGCGCGCCAGATCGGCTTCGGAGTCCAGGCCGATCCGGAAATCCGCGTTCAAGGGGCCGGCGATGTGCCGGGCGAAGTACGCGCGGACGTCCTGCCCGCTCACCCGGCGGATCACCTCGCCGACGAGGAACCCGAACGACAACGCGTGGTAGCCGCTGGCGGTGCCCGGCTCGAAGAGCGGCGCCTGCGCGGCGAGCAGTCCGGTGATGTGGTCCCAGTCGTACAGTTCCTTCACTGTCACCGGCCGCTCGAGACCGATCCCGGTCACCCCCGAGCGGTGCGAAAGCAGCCAGCGCACCGGGATCTCCCGCTTGCCCGCCGCCGCGAACTCCGGCCAGTACTTCGCGACCGGCGCGTCGAGGTCGAGCAGCCCGGCGTCGGCGAGGTGGTGCGCGCAGAGCGCGGTCATGCCCTTGGTGGTCGACCAGACGTTGGTGAGCGTGTCGGCCCGCCAGGGGGTCGTGCGGTCCGGATCGGCCCAGCCCGCCCAGAGGTCGACCACGGTCTCGCCGTGCCGGGTCACCGAGAACGCGGCGCCGATTTCGTCGCGTCGGGCGAAGTTCTCCTCGAAGGCGGCGCGGACGGGTTCGAAGCCCGCCGCGCACTCGCCGTGGATCTCGGTCATGGCACGGACCTCCTGCGGACACCGACCGGTCGGTATGTGACCGTAGAAGTCCCGCGTGGACGAGTCAAGGAAACTCGTCCACGCGGTGGAGCTTCATAAGCCAAGTTCGCGGTCTTCGCGCCCAGGCGGTCCCTGACGGCACCTGGATCACGAAGCCCATCGAACAGGCTTGTGAAACACGCCTAGCGGAGAGCCGGAACCCGGGCGCCGTACTTGGCGAGCAGCGCGGCGTTGGCCTCGTCGCCACCGTCCACGTTGGAACTGCGCCACAGCGGGATGTCGACGCCCTGCGCCGCACCGAGATCGACGACCTCGGCGAGCACGAGGTTCCACAGGAACGCGTTGATCACCGTGGACAGCGGCGCGGTCCGCGGCGCGTCCGCCGGGTAGCTCGCGTCCCCGGGACGGACGTGGGAGTCGAGCACGATGCTCGCCTCTTCGATGAGCGTCGTGGCCGCGCGTTTGGGCGCCGCGGCCACCGACGCGGCCGAACTCACGGCGATGACCGACGCCCCGCGCTTGCGGGCGCCGGCGGCCAGTTCGACCGGATACGGGTTGACCCCCGACGTCGAGAACACCACCAGCAGGTCGTCCGGGCCCGGCGCGCGCTCGGCCAGCACCTCTTCGGCCAGCCCGGAGCGGCGTTCGGTCTTGGTGCTGTGCTGCGCGCCGTGCAGGGGCAGCAGTTCGGGGTGGTAGACCGGGTACACGCAGGCGAGCCCGCCCGCCCGGTAGAAGGTCTCGGCGACCGCGGCCAGTGAATGCCCGGCCCCGGCGGTGAACACCAGGGCGTCCGCCCGGATGACCCCCAGGATCAGCTCCGCCGACTTCCGGATCTGCTCCGCGTTACTCCGTTCGGCCTCCGCGAGCCGTTCGGCGACGCCTGCACAACGTTCGGTGGTGCTCACCACATCCGCCCTTCCGTCTGGAGATCAGCGACGAATGTATCGCGTAGACCAATGGCCGAAGTGGAATACATCGGGTCATGATCGAGGTTGACCCGATCACTGCGGCCGGGGTTTCGGAGACTGGAGGGTCCAGGGTGAGCGAGGCTGATCCCGCGGTGCGGACTTGGCGGGCACGCGGCCGGGTGAACGGCGTGGTGCTGGTCCTGCACGGCGGCGCGGAGCACAGTCATGCCCGCGTGGCGCCGTGGCGGCTGGCGTACCAGCGGATGGTGCCGCTGGCGAAGGACGTCCACCGGGCGGGCCGGGCGCACGGGGTCGAGGTGCGCCTCCTGCGCAACCGGATCTACGGCTGGAACGACCACGGCACCGACGCGCTCGCCGACGCGCGCTGGGCGCTGGAACGCATCCGCGAAGACCATCCGGGGGTTCCGGTGATCCTCGTCGGCCATTCGATGGGCGGACGGGTCGGGCTGCGCGTCGCCGACGATCCGGCCGTCATCGGCGTCTGCGCGCTGGCACCGTGGACACCACCGGGTGAACCCATCGACGCCGTCGGCGGCCGCGCCGTCCTCATCGCGCACGGGACCAAGGACCGGATGACCGATCCCGTGGCGTCACACGCTTTCGCGGAACGCGCCGAAAAGGTGACATCGCGGTCCGCGCGATTTGAAATAGGCGGCGAAGGGCACGCGATGCTACGAAGGTCTCGCGTCTGGAACCGGCTCGTACGGGCTTTCACCCTGGAGCTGATCGAAGCCGGGGGAACCGACGAAACGCTGAGCGGCGCCTGGGGGCGGCCGAGCTCGGAACGGCTGCGGATCCCGGTCTAGACCGGGTGGGAGGGAGTTCTCATGTCCACGTCGAGCGTCGATCGGACGGCCGGTTCGTCCGGCCCGCCCACCCCTGACGAAAACCGGTGGCCGGGGCTGGCCACCCCGCCGCATTCCCCTTTCCGGGCGCGGATCGCCGAGCAGTTGTTCCGGCACGCGGTGCGCCCGCTGAACGTCCGTGTGCACATGCCCGACGGCTCGCAGCTCGGCGCGGGCGGGCCGGACGCGCCCGAGATGCGGCTCAACCGCCCCGCCGCCTTCTTCCACCGCCTCGGCGTGGACGCGAAGATCGGCTTCGGCGAGGCCTACATGGTCGGCGACTGGACGAGCGACGCGCTCGCCGAGGTGCTGACCCCGTTCGCGGAACGGATGGCGACGCTCATCCCGCCGCTGCTGCAACGGTTCCGCCGGTTCGTCGACCGCGGCCACCCCGCGGGCGAGGAGAACACCGTCGAGGGCGCGCGGGCGAACATCCATCGCCACTACGACCTGTCCAACGACCTGTTCGGCGCGTTCCTGGACCCGTCGATGATGTACTCGTCCGCGTTGTTCGGCCCGGACGACGACCTCACCGCCGCCCAGCACCGCAAGATCGACAGCGTCCTCGACTACGCCGGGGTCCGCGAAGGCAGCACCGTGCTCGAGATCGGCACCGGTTGGGGCGAACTCTCGATCCGGGCGGCCGCGCGCGGGGCCACGGTCACGTCACTGACCATTTCCGAGGAGCAGGCGAAGCTGGCGACCGAGCGCATCGCGGCGGCGGGCTTCGCCGACCGCGTCGACGTCCGGCTGTGCGACTACCGCGACTCGACCGGCGAGTACGACGCCGTGGTCAGCGTCGAGATGATCGAGGCCGTCGGCGAATCCTACTGGCCCGCGTTCTTCGAGACCATCGGGAAGCGGCTGAAGCCGGGTGGCAGGTTCGGGCTCCAGGCCATCACCATGGACCACGAACGCATGCTCGCCGCGGCCCGGTCCTACACCTGGGTGCACAAGTACATCTTCCCCGGCGGGCTCATCCCGTCGACCACGTCGATCGAACAGGGTGTGCTGGCGCACACCCGGCTGAAACTGCAGGGCGTGCGCGAGTTCGGCCAGGACTACGCCCGGACGTTGCGGGTGTGGCGCGAGAAGTTCACCCAGCGGTGGGACGAAATCACCGAACTGGGCTTCGACGACGTCTTCAAGCGGATGTGGGAGTTCTATCTGGCGTACTCCGAAGCGGGGTTCCGTTCGGGGTACCTCAAGGTCCACCAGTTCGGATTCGCCGAAAACGGACGGTGAGCTCCACCCAACCGATGCGGGGTGCCGGACGTCCTTCACCTAGGGTCTGCGGTTGACTGGGCCCTACACGCGAGATCGGGACGGGTGATTCGGCATGACGTATGGAGGCGACGACCGAGGGCGACGGATGCCGCCGCCGCAGCGGCCGCCGTCCGGCCGCCCCCGGCGGCATCAGCCCGCGCAGATGATGCCGCTGCCGGGCCGGGGGAGCAGCCCGTACGACGAGCGGACCAGGCCCATGGGGCACGGCGGCCAGGAGCGGCCCGCCGGCCCGCCCCCGCGCCGTCCAGGCCCGCCGCAGCCCCCTCCGGGGCGCCCGATGGACGACGCGCGCCCGCCGCGGCGGCGTAAGCGCTGGGGCTTCGGCAAGGTGCTGCTCACCCTGCTGACCGTGTTCGTGGTGTTCCTCGCCGGCGTGTGGGTGTACCTGGAGTTCTCCATCAACCGCGTCGACGCGCTGGCCGACTACTCCGGCCGCCCCGTCGCGGCCGAAGGCACCAACTGGCTGATCGTGGGCTCCGACAGCCGGGACGGGCTGACCCCCGAGGAGCAGGAGAAGCTCGTCACCGGGGACAGCAAGGCCGCCGGTGGCGGCAAGCGGACCGACACCATCATGATCGCGCACATCCCGTCCAACAGCGTCAAACCGACGCTGCTGAGCCTCCCACGCGACTCGCAGGTGACCATCCCAGGGCACGGGAAGAACAAGATCAACTCGGCGTTCTCGATCGGCGGCCCGACGCTGCTCGCGCAGACCGTCGAAGGCGCCACCGGCCTGCGCATCGACCACTACGCCGAGATCGGCTTCGGCGGCTTCGCGAAGATCGTCGACGCGATCGGCGGGGTCCACATGTGCGTGGACAAGCCGATGGAGGACACCCTCACCAAGATCAAGATCCCCGCGGGCTGCCAGGACCTCCAGGGTCCGCAGGCGCTCGGGTTCGTCCGCATGCGGCACAGCGAGGCCACCCCGCGTTCCGACCTCGACCGCGTGGCCAACCAGCGGAAGTTCATCGGCGCGATGGTCAGCGAGATCGGCAGCCCCGGCACCCTGCTCAACCCGTTCTCGCTGTTCCCGCTGCTGTCGACGGCGCCGGACGCGCTGACGATGGATTCGGGCGACCACGTGCACAACCTGGTGGGGCTGGCGCTGGCGATGCGCGGGATCTCCTCGGGCGGCGTCGTCACCACGACGGTGCCGGTGACCAGCGGTTCGGCGGAGAACTGGGACAAGACGAAGTCGAAGCTGCTGTTCGACGCGTTGAAGAACGACACGGAGATCCCGGACAGCGCGATCCTGACCTGATCCGATGGAGGCCTCCGAAAACCGGAGGCGCCCGGCACGAAGGCGAGTCACCATGGGCGGATGGAAACGCCCGCCGAGACCCTCGCCGACGAAGCCGTCACCCTGCGCCGCTGGCAGCCGGAGCAGCTCGAAACCCTCGCCGCCGTCGCGGGGGATTCGGCCGCGCACCTCGGCGCGTGGATGATCTGGGCCGCCTACGGGTACGGCCGTCGCGAAGCCGCCGACTTCCTGGAGAACACCGCGAAGAACTGGGCCGAGGGCAAGACCTACGACTTCGCGATCCTCGCCGGGGGAGACCTCGTCGGCGGCGCCGGCATGATCACGCATCCGGACCGGATCGAGATCGGCTACTGGCTCGGCAGGCACCACACCGGCCGCGGCTACGCGACCAGGGCCGCGCGGCTCCTGACCGCCGAGGCCTTCCGGCTCGGCGCGCCGGAGGTCGAGATCCGGCACGACGAGAAGAACCTCGCGAGCGGTGCCGTGCCCGCGCGGCTGGGGTTCACGATGACCGGCGACGAGGCCGCCGAACCGCCGCTCGCTCCCGCCTGCGCGGGCGTCAACCGGATCTGGCGGCTTAAGCGCGTTTAGCCTTGCGCTCCCGCAGGGCCGCGAGGGCCTTGTCGGCGTGCACGGTGAACTTCAGCTCGCTCTTGATCACTTCGAGCACCTTGCGGTCGGTGTCGATGACGAAGGTGTGCCGTTTGGCGTGCAGCGGGCTGAACTTGCGCCAGACACCGAACTGTTTCGCCACCACACCGTCCACATCGGACAGCAGGGGATAGTCGAAACCGTGTTTGGCCGAGAACTCCTGCTGTTTGGCGACGGCGTCCGGGCTGATGCCGACGCGGTGCGCGCCCACCTCGGCGAATTCCGCGGCCAGGTCGCGGAAGTGGCAGCTCTCCGCGGTGCAGCCGCTCGTCATCGCGGCGGGGTAGAAGAACAGCACTACCGGGCCGGACGAGAGGAAGTCCGACAGCGTGCGCTGTTCGCCCTTGTCGTCGGGCAGGGTGAAGTCCGGGGCGATGTCACCTTGGTCCATGGACCGATCCTGTCACGTCAGTGGGCGGAGGTGAGGTCTGCCCGGGGAAGTGACCGGGCGCGAGCCCGCCCTGCCGACGTCGATCGCGGTCGCGGGTTCACCGGAGAACACAGCTCAGTGGGCGTGCCGTTCGATGAGCTCGTCGACCTCGTCCCCGGTCGCTGAATCCGCCACGAACGAACCACGCGCCGCGAGCACGCCGTACCGCCGCAGCCGTTCGGCCTGTTCGTGACTGTGGACGCCTTCCGCGCCGATACGCAGCTTCAGCTCCTTGGCCCTGGCGACCAGCTGGCACAGGTGGCGCACGTCGGCCTCGTCCTCGCCGTCGGCCAGCGCGTCGACGACCGCGCCGGACAGGATCACGTGGCGAACCGGCAGGCCGTGCCGCGGGATCAGCTCCAGATCGTCCGAACCGGAGATGGTCAGCACCAGCTGGGCGCCCAGATCGGCCAGTACGGCGAAGGAGTCGAGCACCTCGCCGCCTTCGTCGAGGATGGATTCGCGGTCCGTGCACAGCCGCAGCGCCTGGGCAGGCAGGTTGTGCCGGTCGAGCTGTTCCTTGACCAGCAGCACCAGATCGGGCTCGATGGCCAGCCGGTTCGGCAGGCGCACGCAGACGTCGGGCGCGGCTTCGCCGAACCTGTTCCGCCATCGCGCGGTGGCGGCGAGCGATTCGGCCAGCAGCCACCGGCCGAGCGGGATGGTCATCCCGGTGATCTGCGCGAGCGGATAGAACTCGTCCGAGTCCAGTTCGCCCTTCTCCGGGTGGCTCCAGCGCAATCCGGCGTTGACCGCGGCCAGCTGGTCGGGATTCGCGAGCTTCACCGTCGGCTGGTAGATCAGCGAGAACTCGCCGTTCTCCAGCGCGCCGGCGATGACCGCGCCGAGCTGGTAGCGGCTCCGGTCACGCGCGTCGAGTTCCGGATCGAACAGCATCCACTGCGCCTTGCCCGCCTCCTTGGCGCGGTGCAGGGCGATTTCCGCGGCGCGAAGCAGGTCTTCGGGACCGCCTTCGGCGACCGGGCGCACGACGATGCCCGCACTCGCGCTGACGCCGATCCCGTGCCCGCCGAGGTAGATCGGCTCGACCAGTTCTTCCAAGGCCTGCTCGACCAAGGCGATCACCTGCGGCGAGGTGAAGTCGCCGCGCAGCAGGACGGCGAACCCGTCGCCGGACAGCCGGGCGACCGAGCCCTCGTACCGGCCGGAGAAGACCGACTTGAGCTTCTTCGCGACTCCGCGCAGTACCTGGTCGCCGACGCCGGCCCCGAGACCGTCGTTGATCACCTTGAAGCCGTCGACGTCGAGGTAGACGAGCGCGACCTGATCGCCGCCGGACCCGGCCAGCGCGGTTTCGAGGGCGTTGCCGAAGGCGGTGGCGTTGGGCAGACCGGTCAGCGGGTCGTGCACGTTCTGGTGCAGCAGCCGTTCCTGCAGCAGGTGGATCTCGTTGGCGTCGGCGACCATCAGCACCGGATAGGCCGAACCGGGCCGGTCACCCGGGAGGTCGGTCAGGGTCACGTCGACCCAGAGCGAGCCCTCCTCGCTGTGCTTCACCAGCAGGCGTTCCTGCTGCGTCGGCTGACCGTGCGTCATGAGCTGTGCGAGCGCGTTCCGCAGGCGGGCGACGTCGTGGTCGGCGGAGCCGAGATCGGGAATCTCCCGGCCGCGCAGCGCCGTCGGACGGCAGCCGAGGAGACGGCCGAGCGCGGCGTTCGCCTCCACGATCACGCCGTTGGCGTCGGCGAGGGCGATCCCGATGGGAGAAGCGGAATAGAGCTTGGAGAAGCGCAGCACGGCGGGCTGATGGTCGGGCTCGGCCAGGACGGCGTCCTTGGCGACACCGAGCAGCAGTTGTTCGAGTTGCTCCTTGGGAAGCGATACTCCTTTAGTGTCAGCGAGCGTCTCGGCCCATCTCCGAGCGACGTCCACCAACCCTGGCGCGGAACCAGGTTCGGGCACACTTCACCTCTTAATGCGCGGTCGATGGCCAGCTCAGACCGGGTGTCCGAGCCCATGGGCCCACACTAGGTATGAGCCGGCCGGGTGTAGTGCCACGGCATCATGCGCGATCCGGGGTGTCTACCGGCTGAAAGGGTGATCGCTGCTACACGAGTGGTGACCGGAAGTTACCAAGAGTACTCGATAGTGGTGTGGCCTCATCGAGACCGCAGGCGGATCGGCAGGCCGTCCGCCGGAACCGGCAGGGACACGTAATCCCAGCGTGCGGTGTAGTCCTCCGGCACCGACCAGCGATACGCCCGCAGCATCTCGTGCAGCAGCGCCTTCACCTCGAACGTCCCGAAATGCAGGCCGATGCACTTGTGCGCGCCGCCGCCGAACGGCATCCACGCGTAGCGGTGCGACTTGTCCTCACGGCGTGCCTCGCCGAAGCGGTCCGGGTCGAAACGCATCGGGTCGGTCCAGTGCTCGGGCGAGAAATGGTTGACGGTGGGGGAAACCCCGACGAGTGTCCCTTCGGGAATGAAATGCCCGAGGACCTCGGTGTCCTTCACGGTCTTCCTGGTGAGGGAAGGAACCGGAGCCACCAGCCGGAGGGATTCCTTGATCACCAGGTCCAGTGTCGTCAGGGTCTCCAGCGCCTCGATGTCCGGCACGTCGTCGCCGAGCGAGAGGGACTCCTGACGCGCGCGTTCCTGCCACTCGGGGTTCTTGGCGAGGTGGTAGACGGCGGCGGCGCTGGTGATCGTCGACGTGTCGTGCGCGGCCATCATCAGGAAGATCATGTGGTTGACGACGTCGGAGTCGGTGAAGCGGTCACCGTCTTCGGTGGTGGCGTGGCACAGCGCGGTGAAGAGGTCGTCGCCGTCGCCCGCCCGTTTCGCGGGCAGGTTCGCCGAGAAGTAGCGTTCGAGGACCTTGCGGCCGTGCAGGCCCGCCGCCCAGCGGCCGCCGGGAACGGGAAAGCGCACGATGGCCGTGCCGGCGCGCACGGAGTTCACGAACGCGCGGTTGATCGAGGCCGCGTCGTCGCCGGACCGCATGCCCATGAACACACGCGTCGCGACGTCGAGCGTGAGTTGCTTGAGGGACCAGTAGATCCGCGGGTTCGGCCGGTCCGCCCACGCGGCGACGCCCTCGCGCAGGGCCGATCCCATCTGGTCGACGTAGCCGGTGAGCCGCTGCCGGGTGAACGCCGCCTGCATGATCCGGCGGTGCAGGTGGTGCTCGCCGAAGTCGAGCAGCATCAGGCCGCGGTCGAAGAACTGCTCGATGAAGAACTTCCAGCCCTCCTGGGAGAAGGCCTTGTCCTTGTTCACCAACGCGATCTGCGTCGCCTCCGGGCCCGTGAGCGCGACGATGCGGCGGCCGAACGCGCCCATCCACGAGACGGGGCCGTAGGTCTCGTAGCGTTTCAGGCCGAACTCGATGCCGAAACGCATGAAGTCCAGCGCGTGGCCGATGACCGGCGGGCCCTCGTCGCCGAGGACGGGTTTGAGGCCGGGAGGAGCGGGCGCGAGTTCGCGGACCGGCCACGTCGCGCCGAGCCAGCGCTGGTCGACCGAACGTGGCAGGGGGATCGAGGTGAGCGGCGGGACCCGCTCGCGCAGCGCCCCGGTGACCTTTTCGACGGCGTTCGCCATGGGTGACCATCTCCCCGCTGAGATCGGTTACCACTCCACCATCGCACCCTTGTTGACGTCCTGACAATACCTCGATGGAAGTTCCGTGAAGGCCTCCTTCACTACCTTGAGGGTAGGGAAGGAGGCCTTCACGGACCGGTCAGGCCAGTTCGGCGCGGACCGTGCGGGCGGCCGCGACGAGGTTCCGCAGGGCCGGCTCGACCTCGGCGTAGCCGCGGGTCTTCAGGCCGCAGTCCGGGTTGACCCAGATCCGCTCGGCGGGCACGGCGCCGACCGCGGTCCGCAGCAGCCCGCTGACCTCGTCGACGCCGGGGACTCGCGGCGAGTGGATGTCGTAGACGCCCGGCCCGACGCCGCGGCCGAAGCCCGCCGCGCCGAGGTCGGTGACGACCTCCATCTTCGACCGCGCGGCCTCGATGCTGGTGACGTCGGCGTCGAGCGCGTCGATCGCCTTGACCACGTCGCCGAACTCCGAGTAGCACATATGCGTGTGGATCTGCGTCGCGTCGTCGATCCCGGACGTCGCGAGGCGGAACGACGAAACGGCCCACGCGAAGTACGCCTCATGCGCCGCGGCGCGCAGGGGGAGCAGTTCCCGCAGGGCAGGCTCATCCACCTGGATGACGCGGATACCCGCCGCCTGGAGGTCGTGCACCTCGTCGCGGATGGCCAGCGCCACCTGACGGGCGGTCTCGCCCAGCGGCTGGTCGTCGCGGACGAACGACCACGCCAGGATCGTCACCGGACCGGTCAGCATGCCCTTGACGGGTTTGCCGGTCAGGCTCTGCGCGTAGCGCGCCCACTCGACGGTCATCGGCTCGGGACGCGAGACGTCGCCGTACAGGATCGGCGGCCGCACGCAGCGCGAACCGTAGGACTGCACCCAGCCGAAGTCGGTGGCCGCGAAGCCCGCCAGCCGCTCGGCGAAGTACTGCACCATGTCGTTGCGCTCGGGCTCGCCGTGCACCAGCACGTCCAGGCCGAGGTCTTCCTGCAGCCGGATGACGCGCCGGATCTCGGCCTTCATCGCGGCCTCGTAGCCCGCGTCGTCCAGCGAACCCGCCTTGTGCGCCGCCCGCGCTTTACGGACCTCGGTGGTCTGCGGGAACGAGCCGATCGTGGTGCTCGGCAACGGCGGCAGATCCAGCGCGGCCTGCTGCGCCGCCGCGCGCCGGGCGTAGGGGGAGCGGACGGTGTCCTCCGGCCGCAGCGCCTCCAGCCGGGCGCGCACCCCGGAGTCGGCCAGATCGGCCGCCGCCGCGCGATCCGCGGCCGCGGCACGGGCGGTGGAGAGGTCGACCCCCTCTTCCTTCAGTGCGCGCCCGAGCAGGACGACCTCGTCGACCTTCTGCTTGGCGAAGGCGAGCCAGCCCTTGAGACGCGGGTGGAGCCCGTCCTCCCGCTCGACGTCGTAGGGCACGTGCAGCAGTGAGCACGACGTCGACACGCTGACCGACCGCGCGGTGCCCAGCAGGGTCGCCGCCCGGCTGAGAGCGCGGGCCGGATCCGTGCGCCACACGTTGCGCCCGTCCACGACACCGGCGAGAACCTCCTTGTCCCGCAAGGCGGGTTCGGCGGCGACAGCGTCCACAAAGGACTCATCGGTGACGAGGTCGACGGCGATCGCGTCGATCGGGGAACGGGCGAGCACGCCCAAGCCGCGACCGAGACCGCCGAAGTACCCGGCGACCAGGATCTTGGGCCGCGCGGTTTCCTTCGCGAGCCGGTGATAGGCGCGGATGAGCGCGTTGAGCTCCCGCTCGGTGCGGTCGGCCGCGAAGGCGGGCTCGTCGAACTGGACCCACTCGACGCCTTCGTCGTGCAGACGGCGCAGTAGCTCGACGTAGCCGTCGAGGAGGTCGTCGAGCAGGTCCAGCGGGCGGAAGCCCTCCGGAGCGGTCTCCGACGGCTTCGCGAGCAGCAGGAACGTCACCGGGCCCACCAACACCGGCCGGGTCTCGACGCCGACCGCGCGGGCCTCGCGGTACTCGTCGAGCGGCTTGGTGCCGGCGAGCGAGAACGCCGTGTCCGGGCCGAGCTCGGGGACGATGTAGTGGTAGTTCGTGTCGAACCACTTCGTCATCTCCATCGCGGGCGCGTCCTGCACGCCGCGCGCGGCGGCGAAGTAGGTGTCGAGCGGCGAGAGGCCGAGCGTGGTGAAGCGCTTCGGTAGCGCTCCGAACAGCTCGGCGGTGTCGAGCACCTGGTCGTAGTGGGAGAAGGTGTTGCAGGGGACGGAATCCAGTCCCGCGGCCTTGAGATCCCGCCAGGCCCGGGTGCGCAGCGCGCGGCCGGTGGCCAGCAGTTCGGCCTCGTCGATCTTGCCCGCCCAGTAGCGTTCGAGTGAACGCTTGAGTTCCCGGTCCGGTCCGATCCGGGGGTAGCCCAGCACTGTCGTGCCGATTTCGGTCACAGCTCTCTCCTCGCGAGCTTGTCGTGAGAGCCCGGAGCGCGCGCAGGAGTGACCGCCGTTCGGTCGCGCCCATCCCACGAGGCCCGGACTCACGCACGCCGTCGGCGCGCGTACCACGGGCAGGTCTTCGGACTCGTGGGCGACTCGCTCGCGCCTACCGGCCGTCGCTTCCCGGGACGCCATGCCCAGTGCTTTACCGTGTCTCGCACGGTGACGGCTTTCGTTCCCACATACCGCTGCGGGGCAGTCCCGGATTCGCACCGGGTTCCCTGTTACCTCGACCGGCCGGGGAGGCCGGGCGAACCAGTAGCACCCTGGAGCGTACCGAGGCGCGCCAGTGGCCCGCTGGACATGTGACGAACCGGACGCCACGCGTGACCAGACGGACGCCACACGTGATTGAACGGCGAACTCGCGTGATCGGGGGCGTAACTCGCGTGATCGGGGGCGTAACTCGGGTGATTGAGGGCGTAACTCGCGTGTTTGGAAACGGAACACGCCGGGCGGAGGGCGCCCGGCGTGTCGTCCGTCTGATCACGTGAGTTCGCCGCTCAATCACGCGAGTTACGTGTTCAATCACGTGAGTTACGTGTCTGATCACGCGAGTTACGTGTTCGAGCACGCGAGTTGCGTGCGGGGGTCAGTCCCAGTCGAGGGCGCCGCCCGACTGGTACTCGATGACGCGGGTCTCGAAGAAGTTCTTCTCCTTCTTGAGGTCCATCGCCTCCGACATCCACGGGAACGGGTTCTCCGTCTCGCCGAAGATCGGCGCGAGACCGATCTGCTGCGCCCGCCGGTCGGTGATGAAGTGCATGTACTGCTCGATCAGCTCGGCCGAGAGCCCGAGCATGCCGCGCGGCATGGTGTCGCGGGCGTAGGCGACCTCGAGCTCGCACGCCTCGGTCAGCATGGTGCGGACCTCGGCCTGGAACTCCTCGGTCCACAGGTGCGGGTTCTCGATCTTGATCTGGTTGATGCAGTCGATGCCGAAGTTCAGGTGGATCGACTCGTCACGCAGGATGTACTGGTACTGCTCGGCGATGCCGACCATCTTGTTCCGGCGGCCGAGCGAGAGGATCTGCGCGAAGCCGGTGTAGAACCACATGCCCTCGAAGATCACGTAGAACGCGACGAGGTCGCGCAGGAAGGCCTGGTCGGCTTCCGGCGTCCCCGTCTCGAAGTCCGGGTTCTCCAGGTTCTGCGTGTACTTCAGCGCCCACGCGTCCTTGTCCGAGATGGACGGGACCTCGCGGTACATGTTGAACAGCTCGCCCTCGACCAGGCCGAGGCTCTCGCAGATGTACTGGAAGGTGTGCGTGTGCACGGCCTCCTCGAACGCCTGGCGCAGCAGGTACTGGCGGCATTCGGGGTTGGTGATCTGCCGGTACACCGCGAGCACGATGTTGTTGGCCACCAGCGATTCCGCGGTGGCGAAGAAGCCGAGATTGCGCTTGAGCATGGTGCGCTCGTCCTCGGTGAGGCCGTCGGGCGACTTCCACAGCGCGATGTCGGCCTGCATGGCGACCTCGGTCGGCATCCAGTGGTTGTTGCAGCCGGCGAGGTACTTCTCCCACGCCCAGGTGTACTTCATCGGCAGCAGCTGGTTGACGTCGGCGCGGGCGTTGATCATCCGCTTGTCGTCGACGTTGATGCGGGCGGCGCCGACTTCGATCTCACCGAGGCCGGTGGCGTCGGCGGAGGCGTCAAAGGTGGTCATAAAGGCTCACTTCACGTGTGGGTCGGGTGGGTCGTGAGTGGCGATTCGGGTTAGAACACGAATCGCCACTCACGACGGGCGGTCACTGGCAGGCTTCGCAGTCGGGGTCGTCGATCCGGCAGGCGGCGCCGTCGGTGGCGACGAAGTCGACGTCCGAGACCTGCGGCATCTCCTTCGGCTCCGGCTTGGCGGCCGGGGCGGTCACCGGGACGGCCGGGACCGCGGCGGCGGGCGACGGCGAGACCGCGGCGGCGGGCGACGGCGGGACCGCGGCGGAAGCCGACGGGGCGGGCGAAGCGGCGGGAGCCGGGGCCGGGGCGGCGGGCTTGGGTGCCGAAGGTGCGGCCGGGGCCGGGGTGGCCGAGACCGCGTTCAGCTTGCCGTCGGTGCCGCGCAGGGTGCTCTTCTCCACGTGCGTCGCGGACCGCGCCCGCAGGTAGTACGTGGTCTTGAGGCCCTTGTGCCAGGCGTAGCGGTACAGCTCGTCGAGCTTGCGGCCGCTGGGCGCCGCGATGTACAGGTTCAGCGACTGCGCCTGGTCGATCCACTTCTGGCGCCGCGAACCGGCGTCCACCAGCCACTTGGACTCGATCTCGAACGCGGTCGCGTACAGCGCCTTCAGGTCGTCCGGCACGCGGTCGATCTGGCCGAGGCTGCCGTCGAAGTACTTCAGGTCCGACACCATGACCTCGTCCCACAGCCCGCGCTCCTTGAGCGAGCGGACCAGGTGCGGGTTCACCACGGTGAAGTCACCGGACATGTTCGACTTGACGAACAGGTTCTGGAACAGCGGCTCGATCGACTGCCCGACCCCGCAGATGTTGGAGATCGTCGCGGTCGGCGCGATCGCCATCACGTTGGAGTTGCGCATACCGACGGTCTTGACCCGCTCGCGCAGCGGCGCCCAGTCCAAAGTGGACGAGGTGTCGACGTCGAGCGCGTCGCCCTGTCGCGCGTCGATCAGGAGCTGCATCGAGTCGATCGGCAGGATTCCCTTGCTCCACAAGGAACCCTCGAACGTCTGGTACTGGCCGCGCTCCTCGGCGAGGTCGGTCGAGGCCGAGATCGCGTAGTAGCTGATGTGCTCCATGCTGGTGTCCGCGAACTGGACGGCCTCGTCCGAGGACAGCGGGACACCGATCTCGAACAGCGCGTCCTGGAAGCCCATCAGGCCCAGCCCGATCGGGCGGTGGCGCAGGTTGGAGCGGCGCGCCTCCGGGATCGTGTAGAAGTTGATGTCGATCACGTTGTCGAGCATGCGGACGGCCGTGCGCACGGTCTTCTCGAGGCGCTTCGTGTCGAGGCCCTCGGGGGTGACGTGCTTGAGCAGGTTCACCGAGCCGAGGTTGCAGACCGCGACCTCGTCGGTGGTGGTGTTCAGCGTGATCTCGGTGCACAGGTTGGACGAGTGCACGACACCCACGTGCTGCTGCGGCGAACGCAGGTTGCACGGGTCCTTGAAGGTGATCCACGGGTGGCCGGTCTCGAACAGCATGGTCAGCATGCGGCGCCACAGGTCGACCGCGCGGACCTTGCGGAACACCTTCAGCTCGCCACGTTCGGCGGCGGCCTCGTACTCGCGGTAGCGCTCGGCGAACGCGTTGCCGTAGAGGTCGTGCAGGTCCGGGGTCTCGTTCGGCGAGAACAGCGTCCACTGCGCGTCGGCCTCGACGCGGCGCAGGAACTCGTCCGGCACCCAGTTCGCGGTGTTCATGTCGTGCGTGCGACGACGGTCGTCACCGGTGTTCTTGCGCAGGTCGAGGAATTCCTCGATGTCCACGTGCCAGGTCTCGAGGTACGCGCAGGCCGCGCCCTTGCGCTTGCCGCCCTGGTTCACCGCGACCGCGGTGTCGTTGGCGATCTTGAGGAACGGCACGACACCCTGCGACTGGCCGTTGGTGCCCTTGATGTGCGCGCCGAGGCCGCGGACCGGGGTCCAGTCGTTGCCGAGACCGCCCGAGTACTTCGCCAGCAGCGCGTTGTTCTTGTACGCCTGGAAGATCGAGTCCAGGTCGTCGTCGACGGTGGTCAGGAAGCAGGACGACAGCTGCGGGCGCGTGGTGCCCGAGTTGAACAGCGTCGGGGTGGACGCCATGAAGTGGAACGTCGAGAGCAGCTCATAAAATTCGATCGCACGAGATTCCCTGTCGTCCTCGCGGATCGCCAGGCCCATCGCGACGCGCATGAAGAACGCCTGCGGCAGCTCGAAACGGACGCCGTCGTGGTGCTGGAAGTACCGGTCGTACAGGGTCTGCAGGCCGAGGAAGCCGAAGTCGAGGTCACGCTCGGCGCGGATGGCCGCGGTGATCTTGTCCAGGTCGAAGGTCTGCAGCTCGGGGTTGACCAGCTCCAGCTCGATGGCGCGCTTGAGGTAGTCGCGGAAGTACTGCGGGTACCGCGCGGTCATCTCGTCCTGGCTGGCCTGCTGCGGCACGCCCGCGAGGTAGCTGAGCGCCTCGCCGCGGAGCTTGTCCGCGAGCAGCCGGGCACTGACGTAGGAGTAGTTCGGCTCCTGCTCGACGAGCACGCGCGCGGCCATGATCTGGGCGAGGGCGAGTTCGTCGGCGCTGATGCCGTCGTAGACGTTGCGCTTGGTCTCGGCCAGCACCGGCTCGGCCGAAACGTCTTCGAGACCGGCGACGGCCTCGCCGACGACGTGCGAGACGCGGGCCCAGTCGAGCGGGCGGAGCGAGCCGTCGGCGGCCTTGACGCTGATGGCGACGTCGGACGAAGCGGGCTTCTCGGCCTCACGGGCCTTCGCACGCTCGTCGCGGTACAGGACGTACGCGCGGGCGACCTTGTGGTGCTCGCCGCGCATCAGCGCGAGCTCGACGATGTCCTGGATCTGCTCGATGTGCAGCGCGGTCTCGGGACCGGCGTGGCGGAGCAAGGTGGTCTCGATCTGCTCGGTCAATTCCTTGACCAGGTGGTGGATCCGCGACGAGGCGGCCGCGTCACCGCCCTCGACGGCGAGGAAGGCCTTGGTCACGGCGACCGAGATCTTGTTCGCGTCGAAGGGGGACACGCTGCCGTCCCGCCGGATGACTCGCACGGTCGCGGGCGTGGTGTCCGGGGACGAGGGCGGCCGCTGACCGGTATCGACTGACATGCGTCACTCCAAAAAGGGCGCGTTGAAGCACCACAAGGCCTCACAAGGCCGTGCGCTGCACGTTCACAAAGCTGTCCGGCAACCGCTCCCGAGCGGTCTCCCCGTCGCTGGGCGGTACCGGTTCCCAGAGACTACATGTAGGGGTCGGAGGCTGCACGTGCCCCAATGGGTGGCGTGTCGTCGGCTCACCCTGGCGGGTTAGACGATCACGCTGAGCGGCTGGTCAGCCGCCGAAGACGATCTTGAAATCGTGCAGGCAGGCGCTCAGCGCGGGCCGCTGACCGGCGAGGAAGCCGAACGGGCCGGACTCGTTGATCCGCCAGTCCGCGGCCGCCGGGCGCGGACGCGCCGTCGCCCGGACGGGGCTCCGTTTGAGACGGCCGTCCAGCATCTGGACGACGTCGAAGGCCGCCGGCATCCGCACCGGGAGACTCGGGCGGGGCGTGAAGGCCGCCGTCGCGATCCAGTCTTCGTGGGTGGCCGCCGAGGCCGCGAAGGTCCGCCCGTGCGTGAAATCGAGCGCGGCGAGATCCTTGGGGATGCCCCACAGCGCCCGCCCTCCGGCGAGCGAGACCTCGCTGTCGACCCAGATGTCGGTGATGGAGCTGGAGAGGCGTTCGCCGCGGACCGCGACGGTCGCCAGCAGCTCGTGATACCGAAGCTGTCCGGGCTCCTGGTAGTCGATCCACGCGGTGAACACCTGGGCTCGGCCGCCCAGCGTGATCGGCTCGACGCCGCCGGGCAGTTCCGGCAGTTCGCTCACCGGGACACGCCAGACCGACAGGTACGCCTGGCCCGCCAGGTTCCAGGGCTCCGGGGGATAGGCGGTCACGAGTTCCGCCACGGCAGGTACGCGGGCTGGTCGGTGTCGACGCGCATGGAGAACTCCGGTGGTCGTTTCTGCAGGAAGGACATGACCCCTTCGACCGCGTCCGGGCTGGAGCCCAGACCGCCGATCAGCCGGGAGTCCAGTTCGTGCACGGGGAACGGCGACTCCGCGCTCGCCATCCGGTACAGCAGCTGCCGGGTCACGGCGACCGACACCGGCGACGTGGTCGTGGCGATCTCGGTGGCGAGTTCGCGGGCCTTGCCGAGCACTTCTTCGGGCTCGTGGACACTGTGGACCAGCCCGGCGGCTTTCGCTTCTTCGGCGCCGAAGACGCGTCCGCTGATCATCCAGTCGAGTGCCGTGCCCATCCCGACGAGCCGCGGCAGGAACCACGCGGACGCGCCTTCGGGGTAGATCCCGCGGCGGACGAACACGAAGCCGAACCGGGAGTCCGTGGACGCGAGCCGGTAGTCGCAGGACAGCGTGATCGTGATGCCGCCGCCGACGGCCGCGCCCCGCAGGGCCGCGATCACCGGCTTGTTCATCGTGAAGATCCGTTTCGAGCAGCGTCCGGCCGGCTCCTGCCACGCCGCGTCCGGCCCGGACTCGGGGTCGAAGTCGAAACCGCCCTGCGAGAGGTCGGCGCCCACCGAGAAATCCTTGCCGTTGCCGGTCAGGATCACCACGCGGACGTCCTCGTCGCGGTCGGCCCGGTCCATCGCGTCGCCGAGTTCGTCGGCCATGCGGATGGTGTAGCCGTTGCGGGCCTCGGGCCGGTTGAGCGTGACCGTCGCGATGCGGTCGGCGACCTCGTAGGTGATTTCGGCGTACGCGCTCATGACGTGAAAGTAAGGCTACGTTGACAAGGTGTCAATAAGACTCATTCGACGTCGTCCAGATGGTCCGCGTAGTACTCGACCGCCCGCCGGTATCGCCGGACCCCGTCGTCCGCGCTGGTCGCCGCCAGGACCTTCAGCAGGGTTCCCGCCGCCTCGCGCGCCTCGCCGACGTTGTAGAGCGCCATCGCGAGGAACGTCCTGAGCGCCGCGTCGTCCGGGAACTCGCCGAGGCCGCGCCGCAACGTCGCGAGCGACTCGTCGTACCGGCCGAGGACGCGATAGGTGCTGCCGAGCCCGACGAACACCCCGTGTCTGTCCTCTGTGGACAGACCCTCGCCGGCGAGCGCCTGTTCGTAGAACGGGGCCGCTTCGGCTTCCAGCCCGGCCGAATCGTGCGCCCACGCGGTTTGGTAGGCGATCACGGCGTCCCGTGGATTCTCCCCGGCCAATTCGATCAACCGCCGGCGTGCCTCGTCGGTGCCCTGCTCCCGCAGCCGGATCGCCTCGTTCACGCGGCGGCGCCGTCGAAGGGCGGGTAGGTCTCGCCGCCGACCCGTTCGGCCACGGCGATGTAGTCGGCCAGCGCGTCGCGCGACCGGTTCAGCTTGGCAAGCTGCTCGTCCAGGCGGCCGAGCCGCTCGCGCATCGCGGCCAGCAGCTCGGGGCAGCCGATCAGCTCGGGTTCCTCGCCGATCGCGCAGGGGAGCAGGTATGCGATGTCCTCGGACGACAGGCCGGCGGCGAGCAGATGGCGGATCTGCTTCACCCGCAGCAAAGCCGTCTCCTCGTACTCGCGATAGCCGTTCGGACCGCGGCTCGCCTCCAGGAGGCCTTGGGCTTCGTAGTAGCGCAGCTGGTGGGCGTTGACGCCCGTCCGGTGACTCAGTTCACCGATCTTCATCGCTTTCCCCACTTGACCTTCATACCGGTATCAACGTTGACGATCGTGCCATGACAGACAACGAGAACACCCCGATTTCCGTCGTCGGCCTCGGTCTCATGGGCACCGCGCTCGCCCGCGCGTTCCTGAAGGCCGGGCATCCCACGACCGTGTGGAACCGCACCGCCGCCAAAGCGGACTCCCTGGTGGCCGAAGGCGCGCGGCTCGCGCCGACGATCGGCGACGCGCTCGGCCCGGGCGGCGTGACGGTCCTGTGCCTCACCGACTATTCCGCCGTGCGCGAACTGCTCGGCGACGCCGGCCTGGCGGGCACGACGCTGGTCAACCTCACCTCGGGTGACTCCGCTCAGGCACGGGAAACCGCCGCCTGGGCCGAAAAACAGGGCGCCCGGTACGTGGACGGCGCGATCATGGCCATTCCGTCGGCGATCGGGACCGCCGAGGCGGTGATCCTGCTGAGCGGGCCGCGGCCGGACTTCGAGATCGGCGCGCTCGGCACGATCAGCTACCTCGGCGAGGACCCCGGGCTCGCTTCCCTGTACGACGTCGCCGGTCTGACGATGATGTGGAGTGTCCTGAACGCGTGGCTCCAGGGCACCGCGATGCTCAAGACGGCCGGTGTCGATGCCGCGACGTACGCACCCTTCGCGCAGCAGATCGCCGCGGGGGTGGCGGACTGGCTGCCCGGCTACGCGGAACAGATCGACAAGGGTTCCTTCCCGGCGGAGGTGTCGGCGCTGGAGACCGACGCGCGGGCGATGGCGCACATGGTCGAGGAGAGCGAGGCGCTGGGCGTGAACGCCGAACTGCCGAAGCTGATCAAGGCGATGGCCGACCGCGCGATCGCCGCCGGGCACGGTGGGGAGCAGTACCCGGTGCTGATCCGGGAATTCGAGCGGGCGGGGGAGTGAGGCGTGTCTTGAGTGCTTCCGGGTCACGCGTGCCGGCTGTCTGATCACGCGTGCCGTCCGGTTCGGTTCCGTGGGGTGGGGCGAAGGTGGTGTGTTGCGAAAGCCACTTTCGCAACGTCAGTGGTCTGCCGAGGTGGTTTGGACGCGTGCCGCGAAAGCCACTTTCGAGACGTGTGATGTCCCGAAAGTGGCTTTCGCGACATGAGCGCCGACGAGACCACGAGCGGAGTGCCCGCCCGCCGGGCCCCGTTCGCCTTGCCCCGTGGAAAGAACCGGACGCTTCACGTGATTGGGCGGACGGCGGGTGTGATCAGGCGGACGACACGCGTGACTGGATGGACGACACGCGTGATTGAGCGGACGTCACGGCTGTGACGCGGGCAACATACTGACCAACTGAACATTTTGGTCAGTATGTTCGGAAGCATGACCGAGAGTGAAGCGGGACGGGTACTCGTCGTCGGAATGGGTGTCAGCGGGATCGCGACGGCGGCGCGGTTGCGCAAGGCCGGCTGGCGGCCAGTGCTGATCGAGAAGGCGCCGGAAAGGCGGTCCGGCGGGTACTTCGTCGCGCTGTTCGGCGCCGGGCAGGCGGCCGCGCGAAGGCTCGGCATGGTCGGCGCCATCCACGACCGGGCCTCACTGGCGCAGGGCCTCGACCTCGCCCGTGACGGTTCGAGCCGTCCGGGGATGTCGTACGCCGACCTGCCCGGCAAGCCCTGGATGATGCTGCGGAGTGACGTCGAGAAGGCCGCCTTCGCCGTTCTCCCCGACGATGTGGAGATCCGGTACTCGACCGTCCCCGCCGCCATCGAGCAGGACGCCGACGGTGTCGACGTCACCTTGCTCGACACCGCTTCGAACACCGCGACGACCGAACGTTTCGACCTCGTCGTCGGCGCGGACGGGCTGCGATCCACGGTGCGGTCGCTGGTGTTCGGGCCGCACGAGAAGTACTTGCGGCGGATGGGCTACATGGTCGCGGCCTTCCAATACACCGGCACGCCCGCCGGTCTCGCCCCCGGCCAGGGCGCCACGCTGCTCGAACCGGACCGCTCGATGTGGGTCTTCGCGTTCTCCGACCACGACCCGACGATCATGCTGACCTATCGCACCGACGACGTCGACGCCGAGTTCACCCGGCCACCCGCGGAACGCGTGCGCGCGGCGTTCGGCCCGCGGCCGCTGGGAAAGGTGCTCGGTGACGTCGTCGGCGCGCTGGAGTCCGCCGAAGACGTTCTGTTCGACTCCGTCGAGCAGGTGCGCCTGGACCGGTGGCACCAGGGACGCGTCGTCCTGATGGGTGACGCCGCCTGGTGCGTCACGCTCTACGCCGGCATGGGTGTCTCGTCCGGGCTCACCGGAGCCGACCTGCTCGGCGGCATGCTGGAACGGCACCCCGGTGACCTCGGCGCCGCCCTCTCCGCATGGGAACGAGCACTGCGGCCGTACGTCGACCACTATCAGGACGGCGCGTTCGCCGACCGGAAGATCTTCGTCGTGGACAACCGGGCGCAGCTGCTGCTCCGGCGCGCGGTGCCGGTGCTGAGCCGCTTCAAGCTCGGCAAACGCCTGACCGACCGGATCATGCGGCTCGACGAGATCGCGCTGTACAAGAATGCGGATATCGTCGGCGCGATACCGGAGAGGACCACTGTTGGCGGATCTGCCTGAACACGGCTCGCCCAAGGCGGCGCGCATCCTGGCGGCGGCGGGCGAACTGCTCCTGAGCCGGGGCAGCAAGGGCGTCACCATCGCGGAGGTCGCCACCAAGGCCCACGTCGGCAAGGGCACCGTCTACCTGTACTGGAAGACCAAGGAAGACCTGCTGCTCGGCCTGATCAGCCGCGATTTCATCGCGCTCGCCGACGAGGTCGTCGCGGCGGTCACCGCGGACCCCGAGCTGGCCCGGCCGTCGCGGCTCGGCCCGAACATGCTGGAGGTCGCGGCGCGGCATCCGTACGTCAACGCGCTGCAGACCGGCGACGACGTCCTGCTCGGCGTCCTCGCCGACGACCCCCGGTCGGCGACCCTGCTCGAAACGCTGGGGGCGGGCGCGTTCCTGCACCACATCCTGCCCATCTGGCGGCGGCACGACCTCGCCAGGGACGACTGGGACGTGGCCGATCAGGCCTTCGCGTTGCAGGCCCTCCTCGCGGGTTTCCTGACGTCGGCCCCTTCTCTCCGGGGCAGGCTGCCGGTCGACGATCCCGCGCGAGTGTTCGCCGCGTCGATCACCGCGCTCCTCGGCCCCGAGCGGGCCACGCCGGAGCAGGTGAAGCTGGCGGCGGAAGAGGGCATCCGCTCGCTGGAGGGCGGACGTTCCGTCGCGCTGGGCATCATTTCCGGCTGACCGCGGGACAGCTTCTGCCGTTAAAACAATCAGGCGTGCTTGATTTTTCCGTCGCCGGGTGCCAGCCTGAGGGGGACGCGAGGAGGCGGGCATGGCTGACCTTGGCGTGATCCTTGGGGATCTCGCGGCGGAATCGCAGGCCATCGACGACGTGGTGGCGGAGCTGCCCGCGTCGGACTGGGCGAGGAAGACCCCGGCCGAAGGCTGGACGATCGCCCATCAGATCGCTCATCTGGCCTGGACGGACAAGAAGGCGCTGATCGCGGCGCGCGGATCCGAGGCCGAGTGGCAGGCCGAGATCGAAGGGCTCCTCGCGACGGGCGAGTCCTACGTCGACGACGGCGCGACAGAGGGCGCGAAGACGCCGCCGCGTGAGCTGCTGGCGGAGTGGCGCGCCGGCCGCGCCGAACTCGCCGAAGCCCTCGCCGCGGTGCCCGACGGGGAGAAGATCCCCTGGTACGGCCCGCCGATGAGCGCCGCGTCGATGGTGACGGCGCGTCTCATGGAGACCTGGGCACACGGTCAGGACATCTACGACGCGCTCGGCATCGAGCGGGAGAACACGGCCAGGATCTGGCATATCGCCCGGTTCGGCACCCGCACCCGCGACTTCGCCTACAAGCTCAACTCTCTCGCGCCGCCCACCGAAGAGTTCCGCGTCGAGCTGACCGCGCCCGACGGCACCACCTGGGCGTTCGGACCCGAGGACGCCGCGCAGCGGCTCACCGGGAGCGCGGTCGACTTCTGTCTCGTGATCACCCAGCGCCGTCACCCCGCGGACACCGACCTGGTCGCCACGGGCAAGGACGTCGAGGAATGGCTCGGGATCGCGCAGGCCTTCGCCGGGCCTCCCGGTGCCGGACGGAAGCCGGGGCAGTTCGCGTGACCCCGGCCCCGATCAGGATCGGCAACGCGTCCGGGTTCTACGGCGACCGGTTCTCCGCGGTCCACGAGATGCTCACCGGCGGCCCGCTCGACGTGCTGACCGGCGACTACCTGGCCGAGCTGACCATGCTCATCCTCGGCCGGGACCGGATGAAGGACCCGAACCGCGGCTACGCCAAGACCTTCCTGCGCCAGATGGAACAGAATCTCGCGCTGGCCAAGGAAAAGGGCGTCAAGGTCGTCGCCAACGCCGGTGGGCTCAACCCCGCCGGGCTCGCGGACGCGCTCCGCGAACTCGCCGCGAGACTCGGCGTCGACATAGCGATCGCGCACGTCGAGGGCGACGACCTCATCCAGCGCGCGGAAGAGCTCGGCTTCGGCAAGACCCTGACCGCGAACGCCTACCTCGGCGCGTGGGGGATCGCGGAATGCCTGGACGCGGGCGCCGACATCGTGGTGACCGGGCGTGTCACCGACGCCTCGGTGATCGTCGGCCCGGCCGCCGCGCACTTCGGCTGGGCCCGCGACGACTACGACGCGCTGGCGGGCGCGGTCGCGGCCGGGCACGTGATCGAATGCGGCACACAGGCCACCGGCGGAAACTACGCCTTCTTCACCGAGCACGAGATCGGCGTCCCGGGGTTCCCGATCGCCGAGATCTCCGCCGACGGCTCCAGCGTGATCACCAAACACCCCGGCACCGGCGGTGTTGTGAACACCGGAACCGTTACGGCGCAACTGCTCTACGAGATCACCGGCGCCCGGTACGCCGGGCCGGACGTCACGGCGCGGTTCGACACGCTGACGCTCACCGAGGACGGCCCGGACCGCGTCCGGATCAGCGGAGTCACCGGAGAACCGCCGCCTCCGACCCTGAAGGTCTGCCTGAACGGGCTCGGCGGTTTCCGCAACGAGACGACGTTCGTCCTCACCGGACTGGACATCGAGGCGAAAGCCGCACTGGTCAAGGAACAACTCGAAGGCGCGCTCAAGGCCAAGCCGCCGGCGGACGTCCAGTGGACCTTGGCCCGCACCGATCATCCCGACGCCGAGACCGAGCAGCAGGCGAGCGCGCTGCTGCACGTCGCGGTGAAGGACGCCGATCCGGAGGTCGCGGGGCGCGCGTTCAGCGGTGCGGCGATCGAACTCGCGCTGGCGAGCTACCCGGGCTTCCACGTCACCGCGCCGCCCGCGGCCGCCTCGCCCTACGGCGTGTACCGGCCCGCCTTCGTCGGCGCGCACGAGGTGCCGCACGTGGCCGTCCTGCCGGACGGAACGCGCCGTGACATCGCGCCCGCCGCCGAAACGCTGCCACTGTCCGATGCGGACGAAGATCGGCTGCCCGCGCCGTTCACCCAGGCGAAGGTCCGCCGCGCGCCGCTCGGCAGGGTGGCCGGCGCCCGCAGCGGCGACAAGGGCGGCAACGCGAACGTCGGCGTCTGGGCGCGCTCCGACGAGGCGTGGCGCTGGCTCGCGCACCGGCTCACCGTCACCGAGTTCAAACTGCTGCTCCCGGAGACCGCGGACCTCGAGGTCCGGCGGCATCTCCTGCCGAACCTGCGGGCGATCAACTTCGTCGTCGAAGGCATCCTCGGCGAGGGTGTCGCGTCGCAGGCGCGGTTCGACCCGCAGGCGAAGGCACTCGGGGAATGGCTGCGCTCCCGCGAGATCGACATCCCGGAGGCACTCCTGTGACCGACCCCTTCTCCACGCCGGAACGCGCCGAACTGCGCAAGACCGTGCGGCGGTTCGCCGAAACCGAGATCCTTCCCCACCTCGAAGACTGGGAACGCGAGGGCGAACTACCCCGAGACCTGCACCGCAAGGCCGGGGAGCTCGGGCTGCTCGGTGTCGGCTTCCCCGAAGAGGTCGGCGGCGGGGGAGGCGACTACCTCGACGCGGTGGTCATCGCCGAGGAACTGCACTACGCGGGCGGGTCCGGCGGGCTGTTCGCCTCGCTGTTCACCTGTGGCATCGCCGTCCCGCATATCGCGGCGGCCGGCGATCCGGTACAGGTCGAACGCTGGGTCCGGCCGACGCTGGAAGGCCACAAGATCGGCTCGCTCGCGGTCACCGAACCCGACGGCGGCTCCGACGTCGCCGGGATCCGCACCACGGCGGTGCGCGAGGGCGACGAGTACGTCATCAACGGGGCCAAGACCTTCATCACCTCGGGTTGCCGCGCCGACTTCGTGACCACCGTGGTCCGCACCGGTGAGGCGGGCGCCCACGGGATCTCGCTCATCGTCGTCGAACGCGGCACGCCGGGATTCACCGTCTCCCGCAAGCTGGAGAAGATGGGCTGGCTGTGCTCGGACACCGCCGAGCTGTCCTATGTGGACGTCCGCGTGCCCGCCGAAAACCTGATCGGCGCCGAGAACAGCGGGTTCGCTCAGGTCGCCACGCAGTTCGTCACCGAGCGGGTCTCGCTGGCGGTGCAGGGCTACGCGCACGCTCAGCGGGCGCTCGACCTGACGCTGGACTGGTGCCGCCTGCGCGAGACCTTCGGCCGTCCGCTGATCTCCCGCCAGCTGGTGCAGCACAAACTCACCGAGATGGCCCGCAAGATCGACGTGGCCCGTACCTACACCCGGCAGGTCGCCCAGCGGCACGTCGCGGGCGAAGAGGTCATCGCCGAAGCCTGTTTCGCGAAGAACACCGCCGTCGAGACCGCCGAATGGGTGGTCAACGAGGCCGTGCAGCTGCACGGCGGACTCGGCTACATGCGGGAGTCCGAAGTGGAGCGTCACTACCGTGACGTGCGCATCCTCGGCATCGGCGGCGGGACCAACGAGATCCTCACCGGCTTGGCCGCGAAGCGATTGGGATACACCGCATGAGCACGATCAGGTCTACTGTGGACACGCGGAGCGAAGAGTTCGCCGCCAACCGCGAGTCCATGCTCGGCAAACTCGCCGAGATCGACGGCGAGCACGCCAAGGCGATCGCGGGCGGCGGCGAGAAGTACGTCGCCCGGCACCGCAAACGCGGCAAGCTGCTGGCCCGCGAGCGCATCGAGCTCCTCCTCGACGAGGATTCGCCGTTCCTGGAGCTGTCGCCGCTGGCGGCCTGGGGTTCGGACTACCAGGTCGGCGCCAGCGTGATCACCGGCATCGGCGTCGTCGAAGGCGTCGAGTGCATGATCTCGGCGAGCGACCCGACGGTCAAAGGCGGGGCGAGCAACCCATGGACGGCCAAGAAGAGCTACCGCGCCGCGGACATCGCCGCGCAGAACCGCCTGCCGGTGATCAACCTCGTCGAGTCCGGCGGGGCGGATCTGCCGACGCAGAAGGAGATCTTCATCCCCGGCGGCCGGATCTTCCGCGACCTCACGCGGTCTTCGGCGGCGAAGGTGCCCACGATCGCGCTGGTGTTCGGCAACTCGACCGCGGGCGGCGCGTACCTGCCCGGCATGTCGGACTACGTCGTGATGGTCAAGGAGCGGGCGAAGGTGTTCCTCGGAGGACCGCCGCTGGTCAAGATGGCGACCGGCGAGGAGTCCGACGACGAATCGCTCGGCGGCGCCGAGATGCACGCCCGTACCTCGGGACTCGCCGACTACCTCGCGGCCGACGAAGAGGACGCGATCCGCCTCGGCCGCAGCATCGTCAAACGGCTCAACTGGACCAAACAGGGCCCGACGCCCAAGCCGGATTACGCGGAACCGTTGTACTCCGCCGAAGACCTGCTCGGCATCGTGCCCACCGATCTCAAGGTGCCGTTCGATCCGCGCGAGGTGATCGCCAGGGTCGCCGACGGTTCGGACTTCGACGAGTTCAAACCCTTGTACGGCAGCAGCCTCGCCACCGGCTGGGCGAGTATCCACGGCTACCCGGTCGGCATCCTCGCCAACGCCCAGGGCGTACTGTTCGGCGAGGAATCCCAGAAGGCCGCGCAGTTCATCCAACTGGCCAACCAGATCGACACGCCGCTGGTCTTCCTGCACAACACCACCGGCTACATGGTCGGCAAGGAATACGAGCAGAGCGGCATCATCAAACACGGCGCGATGATGATCAACGCCGTATCGAACTCGAAGGTGCCGCATCTGTCGGTGCTCATGGGCGCCTCGTACGGCGCCGGGCACTACGGAATGTGCGGCCGTGCCTACGATCCTCGGTTCCTGTTCGCCTGGCCGAGCGCGAAATCCGCGGTGATGGGGCCGCAGCAGCTGGCGGGCGTGCTGTCCATCGTGGCCCGTGCCGCCGCCGCGTCGCGCAGGCAGGAGTACAACGAGGAGCACGACGCCGCCATGCGCGCCATGGTGGAGGGCCAGATCGAGGCCGAGTCGATGCCGATGTTCCTCTCCGGGATGCTCTACGACGACGGGATCATCGATCCCCGCGACACCCGTACGGTGCTCGGGCTCAGCCTGTCCGTGATCCACAATGGACCAGTGAAGGGCGCCGAGGGCTTCGGCGTCTTCAGGATGTGAGCGGCATGATCGAGAAACTTCTGGTCGCCAACCGCGGTGAGATCGCCCGCCGCGTGTTCCGCACCTGCCGCGACGCCGGGATCGGCACGGTCGCGGTGTTCTCCGACGCGGACGCCGACGCGCCGCACACCGCCGAGGCGGACGTCGCCGTCCGCCTGCCGGGCAACGCGCCCGCCGACACGTACCTGCGTGCCGAACTGCTGATCAAGGCCGCCGTCGAGACCGGCGCCGACGCGATCCACCCCGGCTACGGTTTCCTGTCCGAGAACGCCGCGTTCGCCCATGCCGTGATCGACGCCGGGCTGACCTGGGTCGGCCCGCCGCCGGAAGCCATCGAGAGCATGGGCTCCAAGGTCGAGTCCAAGCGGATGATGGCCGAAGCCGGTGTCCCCATCCTGTCCGAATTGGACCCGGCCGAGGTCACCGAGGCCGACCTTCCCTTGCTGGTCAAGGCGTCCGCCGGGGGTGGCGGACGCGGGATGCGCGTCGTGCGCACGCTCGGCGAACTCGCGGAAGCCGTCGAAGGCGCGAGCGCTGAGGCCGCGTCGGCGTTCGGCGACCCGACCGTGTTCTGCGAGCGGTACCTGGAGACCGGCCGCCACATCGAGGTCCAGGTGCTCGCCGACACCCACGGCACGGTGTGGGCGGTGGGGGAGCGCGAATGTTCGATCCAGCGCCGCCACCAGAAGGTCGTAGAAGAAGCGCCGTCGCCGTTCGTCGACGAAGCCATGCGGGAAGCGTTGTTCGACGCCGCGCGCAAGGCCGCGCAGGCGATCGACTACGTCGGCGCCGGAACGGTCGAGTTCCTCGCCGGTCCGGACGGGCGGTTCTACTTCCTGGAGATGAACACCCGGCTCCAGGTGGAACATCCGGTCACCGAGGCCACGACCGGGCTCGACCTCGTTTCGCTGCAGTTGCGGATCGCGGAGGGCGAGCACCTCCCGATCGACGAGCCGGAGACGCGCGGTCACGCGATCGAGGTCCGGCTCTACGCCGAGGACCCGGCCGCGGGCTGGCAGCCGCAGAGCGGCACCTTGCACCGGTTCGAGCTTCCCGCGGCACAACGGGAATTCGAGGTCGGTCCGGGTGTCCGGCTGGACTCCGGGTTCGTCAGCGGACAGACCGTCGGCGTGCACTACGACCCGATGCTCGCCAAGGTCATCGCGTTCGCCCCGGATCGCCGGAGCGCGGCACGGGCACTGGCCGGGGCGTTGGCCGGTGCGGAGATCCACGGCGTGGTGACCAACCGCGACCTGCTGGTGAACGTGTTGCGCCATGAGGCTTTCCTCGCCGGAGAGACCGATACGGCGTTCTTCGACCGGCATGGACTCGAAACCCTGGCCCGCCCGCTGGCCACTGTGGACACTTTACGGATTTCCGCGCTGGCCGCCGCTTTGGCGGGCGCGGCCGCGAACCGTTCGGAAGCGCGGGTGCAGAGCCGGCTGCCGAGCGGCTGGCGCAACGTGCGCTCGCAAGGGCAGCGCAAACGTTTTCGTCATGGCGACGACGAGATCGAGGTCGGCTACGACCTCGGCCGGGACGGTCTGCGCGCCGACGGTTTCGAGGGTGTCGAACTGGTTTCCGCCGAAAGCGGCGCCGTCGTCCTGGAAGTCGCCGGGGTGCGGCGCAAGTTCACCGTCGCCCGATACGGCGACACGGTGTACGTCGATTCGCCGGAAGGCGCCGTCGAACTGGGCGTGGTGCCGAGGTACACCGATCCCGACGCTGCGCTCGCCGCCGGATCGCTCGTGGCGCCGATGCCGGGCACGGTGGTCCGGCTCGCGGTCGAGGCGGGCGACACCGTCAAGACCGGCGATCCGTTGCTGTGGCTCGAAGCGATGAAGATGGAACACCGGATCGCGGCACCGGCCGACGGCGTCGTGACGGAACTCCCGGTGGTGGTCGGACAACAGGTCGAAGTGGGCACGATCCTCGCGGTGGTAGGAGAGAACGAATGAACGCGATGAACTTCACCGAGCCCGAGGAGCGCGTCGCGCTGCGGGCCGCGGTCGCCGAACTCGGCAAGAAGTACGGGCACGAGTACTACGCGAAACAGGCCCGTGCCGGGCTCAAGACCGACGAGCTGTGGGCCGAGGCCGGACGGCTCGGCTACCTCGGCGTGAACCTGCCCGAGGAATACGGCGGCGGGGGAGCGGGGATCGCGGATCTCGCCGCGGTGCTCGAAGAACTGGCCGCGGCGGGCTGCCCGCTGCTGCTCATGGTCGTCTCGCCGGCGATCTGCGGCACGGTCATCTCGCGGTTCGGCACCGAGGAGCAGAAGAAGCGCTGGCTGCCCGGGATCGCCGACGGCAGCGGCCGGATGGTCTTCGCGATCACCGAACCGGACGCCGGGTCGAACTCGCACAAGATCACCACCACCGCGAAACGCGACGCCGACGGCTGGGTCCTCAGCGGACGGAAGGTCTACATCTCCGGTGTCGACGAGGCGGACGCCGTCCTGGTCGTCGGCCGCACCGAGGACGCGAAGACCGGCAAGCTCAAGCCCGCGCTGTTCACCGTCCCGACCGACGCGCCCGGCTTCGAGTACAAGCAGATCGACATGGACATCGTCTCGCCGGAGAAGCAGTTCGGCCTGTTCCTCGACGACGTCCACCTGCCCGCCGACGCGCTGGTCGGCGAGGAGGACGCGGCGATCGCGCAGCTGTTCGCCGGGCTCAACCCCGAACGCATCATGGGCGCGTCGTTCTCGCTCGGTATCGCGCGCTACGCGCTGGGCAAGGCCGTCGGCTACGCCAACGAGCGCAAGGTGTGGGGCGCGCCGATCGGCACCCACCAGGGCCTCGCGCATCCGCTGGCCGAGATCAAGATCGAACTGGAACTGGCCAAGCTCATGACGCAGAAGGCCGCGTCGCTCTACGACTCCGGCGACGACTTCGGCGCGGGCGAGTCGGCGAACATGGCGAAGTACGCCGCCGCCGAGGTCGCCATCCGCGCGGTCGACCAGGCCGTGCAGACCCACGGCGGCAACGGCCTCGCCAGCGAATACGGACTGGGCACGCTGGTCACGGCCGTCCGGCTGGGCCGGATCGCGCCGGTGAGCCGCGAGATGGTGCTCAACTTCGTCGGCCAGCACAGCCTCGGCCTGCCCCGCTCCTACTGAGAGGCCAGCCCCATGAGCACTCTCCACGGCAAGACGATCATCGTCTCCGGCGGCAGCCGCGGGATCGGCGAGGCGATCGCGGTCCGCGCCGCCCGCGACGGAGCGAACATCGCCCTGCTCGCGAAGACCGCCGAGCCGCATCCGAAGCTGCCCGGCACGCTCTACACCGCCGCCAAGGCGATCGAGGACGCCGGCGGGCAGGCGTTGCCGATCGTCGGCGACGTCCGGGACGACACGTCGGTCGAGGCCGCGATCGCGCGGACCGCGGAGCAGTTCGGCGGGATCGACATCGTGCTCAACAACGCCAGCGCGATCGACCTGACCCCGACCGAAGCGGTCAGCATGAAGCGTTACGACCTGATGCAGGACGTCAACGCGCGTGGGTCGTTCCTGCTGTCGAAACTCGCCATCCCGTACCTGAAGCTCGCGGAGAACCCGCATATCCTCACACTGTCGCCGCCGATCAGCCTCGACGAGAAGTGGTTCCAGGCCGGGCATCTCGCCTACAGCATCGCGAAGTACTCGATGAGCCTGGTGACCGTCGGGCTCGCCGCGGAACTGCGGCGGTACGGGATCGCGGCGAACTCGCTGTGGCCGCGGACGACGATCGACACCGCGGCGATCCGCAACGTCGTCGGCGCGGAACTGGCGGCCAAGTCGCGGACGCCGGAGATCATGGCGGACGCGGCGCACGCGATCCTCACCAAACCGAGCCGCGAAGCGTCCGGGCATTTCTACATCGACGACGAGGTGCTCGCCGCCGAAGGGGTCACGGACTTCTCGAAGTACCGCATCGGCGAGCGGGAGGAAGACCTGCAGCTCGATTTCTGGGTCGAGAGCCGCACCCCGTGATTCGCGAACCACAGCAGGAGCGCAGCCGCACGACCCGGCGGCGGCTGGTCGAGGCCGCCGTCGAGACGATCGGGGAGCTGGGCTGGAACGGGACCACCGTCGCGCTGATCGCCGAACGCGCCGGGGTCTCGCGCGGTGCCGCCCAGCACCACTTCCCGACCAGGGAGGATCTGGTCGCGGCCGCGGTCGAGCATGTCGGTGCGATCCAGATCGTGGAACTGCGTGCCCGCGCGGCGGAGCTGCCGTCGGGGCGGTCTCGGATCGAGCGGGCCGTCGACATGGTGCTCAACCTCTACAGCGGGCCGCTGTTCCGTGCCGCGCTCCACCTGTGGGTCGCGGCGTCGACCGACGAGTCGCTGCGCGCGACCCTGGTACCGCTGGAGGCGCGGGTCGGGCGGGAAGCGCACCGGGTGACCGTCGAGCTGCTCGGCGTCGACGAGTCCCACAAGGGCGTTCGCGAGCTGGTCCAGGCCACTCTCGATCTTGCCCGCGGCCTGGGGCTGGCGAACCTGCTGACCGACGACACGAAGCGGCGCAAGCAGATCGTCGCCCAGTGGGCACGGGTACTGGAGCCGCCCCTGGCGTCGGCGAAGATCTCACGGAACCAAGAAGTCACCGACAACGTCTGAGATCTTGTTAACACTGATGGAGCAGCGATCGATAACACGGTGTGAGTGCTGCTGATTCAGGTGGCTGATCGAGAGAGGTCCAGTCCGGTGTCCGGTTCAGAGGTCGAACTGTCCCATCGCGCGATGGCGATGCTGCGAGCGGTCGCGGCGCGCCGTGCCCAGATGTCGTGCAGCTGCGAGCCGGATCTCTTCATCGACGGGTTCGCCTGCTGCGATCAGATGACCGCGCACGCGCTGGCCCGCGGCGGGTACATCCGCCCCGGCGAGTCCACCGGTCCCGCCGCGGTCACCGGCCGGGTGCCCGCCGAGCTGACCGAGGCGGGCGAAGCCGCCATCGCGGTCACCGCGGCCGCCTGACCCTTCACCGCATCGTCTGTCCGCAGTGGACGACGACCGTTTACAACCACCTCCCGCCTTCCTAGGATCCTCCCCGGGATGAGGCCGTCGCCGTCGAGCGGCGGACCGGGTAGGGAGGTGCCGATGGCACGCACGGCTCGCCATGACGGCGGCGGGGACGCCCTGAGCGAGTTGATGCGGAAAGCCGGCGCGGCACCCCGCCGCCGGGGTCCGCGCGGGCCGAAGCACCGGGCCCCGGACGCGGCTTCCGGGAGCGGGAGGATCCGGCGGATCTCTGCGCTGTCGGCGGGCGGTGTCTTCGTCGGCGGACTGCTGGCCGTGCTGCTCACTCCCGGCGAACAGGCCGCGGTCGTCCCGGGGATCCCGCTCCCGCCGCCGTCGCTGACCATCGCTCCGCAGGCCGTCGAGGTCCCGGACGACGCGGCGGCTTCGCCCGTCCCGTCGGGACCTTCGGGCGGCAGCGTCGCCCCTCCGCCGCCGATGACCGCGTCGATGCACGGCTCGGAGACACCGTCCCCGACACCCACGCCGCCCGCGCCGCCGGAGGAACGGCCGGATCCGCGCGCCGGTCACCACGAGTGGTACTACGACTGGAATCACGGCGGATATCCCGGTGGTGGCCGGTGGCCGCAGTGGGGCCGATAGCGCCGATCGGGTGATCGGCGGCGTCGCACATCGTCGAACAAGAATCACGATTCACTCCTGATCTCGTCCGTTCGTGTCTGGTGTCCTTTTTCCGGTGTCCCGCCCTCGGCCGCGTACCTACGATGGTCCGCACTTTCCATTCCATCCGGGGCAGGCTAGGGGCTGAACAGGAAAAATGAATGTGGACGGACATTCTCCCGCGGTGCAGCTCGCCCGGAGAATGCTGCTCAACCGCGAGACGGGGAATCCGTCCCGCCCGCAGCCGGTGACGCTGCTGCTCGGGCCCGTCGGTTCGGGCAAGACCACGGCGCTGGAAGCGATCCGCCGTGACCTCGGCTGGGGTGTCGTGCACGCCGGATTCGATTTCGGGCAAGGCGGCCGGGCGGGCACGATAGACGTGCTCACGAAACTGGCCTATACGTTGTCGGGGAAATGGCGAAATCGGCCGAAACCGCAGTTCGTTCGATTCACGATCGCGTTGATCGCAGTCCAAGCCGAGCTTTCCGGTCGAAATCGCGACGAAGACCTCGCGCAACTGAAGTCGCTGCTCGGCAGTCTCGACCGGGTCATCTGGACGTCGGCGATGGACAGCACGCTCGACACGCTGACCGAGACGGCGAAGGCGACCGGTCTCGTCGAGCCCCCGTACGCGGACTTGTTCCGCCAGACGTTCCCGCATCTGGTCCGGAACATCCGGCCGAGGCTCGGTAAGGCGCTGCGGTCGTTGGCGGACTTCCCCCACGCCGAGGGGAGATCCCCGTTCGACGCGCTGCTCGAACTCAACCGCCTCGCGCACGGCAGCGCCCGCGACGCCAAGGCGGTCACCGAATGGCTGATGGCGGCGTTCCTCGGCGACGTCCGGGAGAACCATCCGCGGATGGCGAAGCCGGAGGAGAAGAGCCCGTGCACCTGTGACATCTCGCCGCAGCGCAGGCATTGGCACAACTGGGTGGTGGTGCTCGACGACGTCGACCACGCCGGCGGGACCGAGTTCCTCGCCGACCTGATCGCCGCGCGGGAACGGTACGCCGTCCAGCATCCGAACGACCGCGAGGCCCACGACGCGCTGCTGGTCATCGCCACCAGCGGGCGGTGGCACGACGACTGGGGGACCGCCTGGCTGGCACCGTGGAAACCCGCGTCCGGCGCTCCGCCCGCCGTCCGGCCGATCGTGGACTGCGAGGAGGCTTCGTACGACGACTGGGCGAATCCGGGCAACGGCGCGCTCGACTCGCCCTACTACCCGGTCCGGATCTCACCGCAGTCGATCGGGCGGATCGCGCGGATCCTCGATTCCGGCGCGCGGACGCCGAAGGTCACGCTCGCGCACCGCGCGACCGGTGGACTGCCGTCGGCGGTCGAGCAGCTCGCGGGGCGGTTGCGGGCCACCGACGCGCGCGAAGGCGGCCGTGACCTGCTCACCACCGATCCCCGTGGCGAACAGGATCCCTGCTACCGCAGGCTGACCGAGCTCGCCTTGACCGAACACCTCGACGACGTCCACGTCGACGACTTCGTGACCGCGGCCCCGTTCGCGACCGCGCCCTGGCTGATCCCGGACGCCGCGCAGAGCCGGATCGACCAGCCGCACGTCGGGCGGATCCTGACCGAACTGCGCACCTCGTTGTGGGTGACGGCGAAGAACTCGCCCGGTTCGACGACCGACCAAGCGGCGCTGCATCCGTGGATCGCCGCGAACCTGGTGTCCGCGCTAGCCCGGCGGGGTGACGGCGACGGGCCGACCTACACCGACCAGTTCAAGGCCCTGCGCGACGATCCCGACACCGCGCAGGATCCGGTGCGCCTGGCCTACTGCAACCTCGCGCTGGGCGACATCGGCGAGGTGGTCACCTTCTTCGAACGCGAGTTCAACCGGATCCCGCACGCGGAGTGGATCGCCAAACTCGAGCTGGTCCTGAACGCGCCGGACGATCTGCCGCCCGAACGGGATCACGCGGAGCTGTACGAAGAACTCGTCAACCTGGACAACGCGCGCCGCCCGAACGACCGGTCCGAGATCCGGAACAACGTCGCCCGGCTCATCGCGGCGGGCTGGCTGACCGCCAACCCCTTCGCCGTCCGCGGGCAGGACCAGCACCAGGTGATCGCGAACGCCTTCGCCGCGCTGGCCACCACCTCGCATCAGCCCGACGTCGGCGCGCTCGTGTCGGCCAAGGAAGCCGCCCGTCGCGGCGAATTCCCCTGATCCGGAACGGAACCCTGTGATGTCCTGGCTCGATTCGCTGAGAACACGCATGTCCGCGGCCCGTGACGGCGCGGCCTCGGGTCCGCCGGTACGGCCCCGAGGCTGGGCACGCCGTCATCGGGTGCTGCTGATCGTGGCCGTGGTCGTGCTGCTGGCCGCCGTGCCGGCGCTGACCAGACCGTGGGAGGTCTGCGGCGCCGGACTGCGGGCGGTGGACGCGGACGAGGAGTCGGTCGGCTCGTCGCACGTCTGCGTCGGGCTGAACCTCGACTCCGGCCCGATGCGGGAAGACGACCCGCTCGACCCGCTGGAGAAGCTCATCAAGAGCCGCAACGAGCTGGCGGGGGACAACTTCAAGACCATCGTGGTGCTGGAGAACCTCGCGCCCGATCCGAAGGTCGACAGCCAGCCGTTCCCGTTCGTGCGGCGGGAGGTCCAGGGCGCGATCACCGCCGCGTGGCCGAAGAACGGGCCGCCGGGGATCAAGCTCCTGCTGGCCAACTACGGGAGCAACGCCGACCACTGGCGCGTCGTCGCCGAGGAGATCGTCGCCGCGGCCGCCGCCCAGCGCATCGTGGCGGTCACCGACGTCGGCACCAGCTCGGAGAACAGCCGGGCACTCGTGGCCGAACTGTCCCGGCACGGGATCGCCACGATCGGCGCGACCGTCACCGCGGACAACATGAACACCGACCCGCAGGGCGTGCGGATCGACAACTTCTTCCGCGTCGGCCCGACCAACACCGACGAGGCCCGCGCCGCGGCCGGATACATCGCCGCGCACGGTTTCCGGCGCGTGATGATGATCCAGGGGGTCAGCAAGGAGGACACCTACGCGACCACCCTGGCCGAGGCCTTCCAGAACTCGTCGAAGGTGCCGGTCGTCTTCACGAAGACCTACGACGTCAAACCGCTCGCCGACACTTCGCGCGAGGCGTACCTGCGCGGGCTGTTCAGCAGATGGCACAACGACATCTGCGGCGCGAAACCCGATCTGATCTACTTCGCCGGCCGCGGGCTCGACCTCGGCGCCCTCGTGGCGGCGCTGGCGGGCGACGGTGCCTGCGAGGGGCTCGACACGGTGACCGTGATGACCGGGGACGACGCGAGCACGCTCGCCGGGAAACCCTTGGAACTGAACAAGGACATCAGCGTCCGGCTCCGCTACACGGCGCTCGCGTATCCCGACCAGTGGGACATGTTCACCGCCGATCCGGCGTATCCCACGTACAAGAAGAACTACGACAACTTCGTCGCGGAATTCACCGGTACCCACGGTTTTCCCAAGGCGGAACTGTGGGACGGCGCCGCGATGATCGAACACGACGCGGTCGCGGCGGCCGTCGAAGCGGCCGTGCAGAACGTTTCGGCGGATCCGGTCTCGGTGTCGAACGTGTTGCGCAGCATCGACTGCAACTCCCCGGTGCCCGGTGCGACCGGCTTCATCGCGTTCGACCAGGCGACGGGGAACCAGCTCGACAAGGCGTTGCCGATCCTGTCGATCGATCCGGACGGTTCGGTGCATCCGGTCGATCTGGTGTGGTCGCGCGGGCGGCCGCTGAACACGGCGCCGGACTGCGGGGGCTGAGGGGTGGCCCGGGCCGGGAGGTTGCGAAAGCCACTTTCGCAACCTTCGACGTTGCGAAAGTGGCTTTCGCAACGTTGGCGCGGGTGTGTGCGGCCGGCCGGTCGTGACGGGGGCCTGGGCGTCGTCGAGGCATGTCGCGAAAGCCACTTTCGCGACGTCTGATGTCTCGAAAGTGGCTTTCGCGACATGGTCACCGGGCCCGAGGTGCCGAAGCTGTGAAGGCCTCCTTCCCTACGCTCAAGGTAGGGAAGGAGGCCTTCACGGACTGACACCGGTGGGGAACGGAAGTCAGCCGGTGTAACCCGCCACGATCTTGGTGTAGTCGTACTTGCCTTGGGCGATTCCCGCGCAGTTGTTGCAATCGCGGTTCACCGCCCAGAACGACAGCCGCGCGAGATGTTTGCTCGCCGCGTAGTCGCGGATCGCGCGGAAGTCGGCGACGCTGACGGTTTCGCCCGCCACGTCGGTCTTCCCGTTCATCGACGAAAGCCCGCTGCGCCGGTAGGCCGCGTCGTCGCTCAGGCCGAAAGCGGACTTCACGACGTTCTTCAGCCCGTCCACGGCACTGCGGGTCTTGCCCGCCATGTCACCGCCGCTGGAGAAGTCGAACGGCATGACCGACCACGCGTCGACCCCCGCGCCGAGCTCCTTCGACCGGTTGATCAGCCGCTTGCCGTGCGCGTTGGGGCCACCGACCTCGGTCGGGATGGTGATGACCACGCGTAGGCCGGGGTTCTTCTGTTTCGTGATCTTGACGGCGTTCAGGATCCGGTCCTGGACGGTGTAGTTCTCGAACTCGTCGGTGTTCTCCACATCGAGGTCGATCGCCTTGAGTTTGTAGGCGTCGATGACCTTCTGGTATGCGCCGGCGAGCGCCGCGGGAGTGGAGCATTTCGGGCCGAGCTTCGTGCCCGACCAGCCGCCGAACGACGGGATGACGTCGCCGCCCTTGGCGCGGATGTTGTTGATCATCGTGGCGTCGGAGCCGGTGAGGGAACGGTTGCCGTCCCATTTCGGGTTGCAGCCGCCGTCGGAGAGGATGAACGCGAGCGTGAAGGCCTTCACGCCGGTGGCGTTCATCGCGGCGATCGGATCCGTCTGTCCCGACCACTGGTACAGATAGGGCGAGGCGAGCACCGGGTCCGGGGCCGCCGAGGCGACGGGGGCGAGGCCGGCGGCCGTGGCGAGAGCGGCGCCGACGGTGGTGGCCAGTGTCGCCCAGCGTCGTAAGGATTTCATCGGTCCTCCAACTGGTACGCGCGCGGCGAGGCGCGCAGGTGTGGAGCACCTCCGTCTTGACGCGGCGTATCAACCTGGAGTGTGCGCTATCCCACGGTGGACTAGACCAATGAGGACTGTCAAGAATTCACCGGAACACCCACCGGAAACGACCGACCTTAGTAGGGGGGTCATGACCCGGAAAGCGGATCGACACCACCACGATTACCGGCTAGTTTGCCGAAATGGTGGGGGACTCCCTGATGGCGACCGGAAGCCGCGACCGGAGAGACCGGCTCGCCGCGCCGCGGCGGATACTGGGGTCCTGGAGCCTGTGGGAACTACCCAGGCGAGGCCTGATCGGGTATCTGCTCCTCGTCGACTTCGCCGCCATCGCCGCCACCACCTACCTTTTCGTCCTGCGACCGCCCGCGCCGTCGTCGTTTCTTCCGTTTTCCGCGCTGCTGACCGGAATGATCCTCAGTTCGGAGCTTTCGCGCCCCGTCGAGCGGTCCCGCGCCGACACCCGGCTCGGCGCCGGACTGGACGCGGCGTGGATTTTCGCGGGTGCGCTCCTCCTGCCGCCCGCACTGGCCGCGGTGCTCGTCGTCGTCTCGGCGGCATACCGCTGGTTCCGGATCCGGCGCGGTATCCCGCACCGGCAGGTGTTCGCGGCGTCCGCGACGATGCTTTCGGCGCTCGGCGCCTCGATCATCCCGGTACTGCTGGGTGCGCCGCCGTTCCTCGGCGCGCCAAGGGATTTCGAAAGTTTCGCCCTGGTTTTCGCGACCGGGCTGGTCTTCCTGTCCGTCGACGCGGCCTTGGCCGCCCCGGCGGCCGAATTCGGGGCGGAACCGTCGGGATTCGCCTTCGACGCGGCGATGGTCGCGTTCGGACTGTTGCTCGCGTGGTCGGCGGCGGACTGGCCGTTCGTCACCGTGGTACTCGCGGGCGCGCTCGTGGTACTTCACCGGGCCGGGACGATGCGTGCCCTGCGCGGGCACGCGGGCACGGACTCCGGCACGGGACTGCTCACCGCGTCGTCCTGGTTGGACGGTGCCCGCACCCAGTTCGAGCTGCTGCGCGGCCGTGGCGCCGAGCTTTCGCTGCTGATGCTCGACCTCGACCATTTCGCCCGGCTCAACGACCGGCACGGCAGGCACGTCGGGGACGACGTCCTGCGGGCCGTGGCGGACACCTTGCGCGCCGAGGTCCGTGCCGCGGACCTGGTCGGCCGGTTCGGCGGTGAGGAGTTCGTGGTCCTGCTGCCCGGCACGAGCCGGTTCGACGCGCACGCGATCGCCGAGCGCATCCGGCTACGGATCTCGTCGACGTTCGTCTCACTGGGTGGGACGTTCGCGGGGGCGACCGTCTCGATCGGAGTGTCGTCGCATCCGGACTGCGGTGAGACGCTCGACCGGCTCGTCGGCGCGGCGGATCAGGCGTTGCGCGCGGCGAAGGGGGCCGGGCGCAACCGGACCGTCGCCTTCGAGACCGAAACCTAGCCTTCGGCCGGGACGCCGATGTCCTCGAACCACAGGTCCGGGTGATCCCGGATGAACTCGGTCATCAGCGCGGTGCACGCCGGGTCGTCGAGCAGGGTGATCTCGACGCCGTGCTCCTCGAGCCAGCCGTGCCCGCCTTCGAACGTGCTGGCCTCGCCGATGACGACCCGGCCGATGCCGAACTGGCGCACCAGCCCGCTGCAGTACCAGCAGGGGGACAGCGTGGTGACCATGATCGTGTCCCGGTAGTGCGGCCGCCTGCCCGCGTTCCGGAAGGCGGAGGTCTCGGCGTGCATCGACGGGTCGCCGTCCTGGACGCGGCGGTTGTGGCCGCGGCCGAGCAGGACGCCGGTGGTGTCGAAGAGGGCGGCGCCGATCGGCACCCCGCCCTCGGCCTTGCCGAGTTCGGCCTCTTCACGGGCGACGGACAGCAGCTGCGCGGGATCGATCACGCGGTTCAGCTTAGGGCTCATGAGTGGTGAGCGATAAGGCGAAGGCGACGCGTCGCGAAAGCCACTTTCGCGACGTCTGACGTCCTGAAAGTGGCTTTCGCGACAGGCGCGCCGCATCCGGCCCCGTGACCGTCCAGCCGGCGCGCGCCAATGCGGACCGGACCTGTCCTGAATATCTGCGAGACTCCTCCCATGAAGCGAGCGAACCGATGACCACGGGCACGTCGGCACGGCTGCTGAGGCTCCTCTCCCTGCTGCAGGCGCGGCGCGACTGGCCGGGCGCCGACCTCGCCGACCGGCTGCAGGTGGACGTCCGCACGGTCCGGCGCGACATCGAGCGGCTGCGCGAACTGGGCTACCCGGTGCACGCCACCCCCGGCGTCGCGGGCGGCTACCGGCTCGGCGCGGGGGCCGCGTTGCCGCCGCTGCTGCTGGACGACGACGAGGCCGTCGCGGTCGCCGTCGGGCTCCGCACGGCCGCGAACGGGACGGTCTCGGGGATCGAGGAGACCTCGGTGCGTGCGCTCACCAAATTGGAGCAGGTGCTGCCCGCGCGGCTGCGGCACCGGATCACCGCGCTGAACACCGCGATGATCCCGCTGGGCGGCGTCGTCCCGGTCATCGACGCGGCGGCGCTGACGGTCATCGCGTCCGCGTGCCGTGATCATCAGCGACTCCGGTTCGGTTACCGCAGCCACAACGGCGATGTCAGTGAGCGCTACATCGAGCCGTTGCGCCTGGTGCACACCGGACGCCGCTGGTACCTGGTCGCGTTCGACCTCGACCGTGACGACTGGCGGACCTTCCGCGTCGACCGGATCGACGGCGTCCCGGACACGAGTTTCCGGTTCACGCCGAGGGAACCGCCCGCCGAGGACCTCGCGGCGTACGTCTCCCGCGGGATCACGTCTTCGCCGTATCCGCACCAGATGGTGCTGCGGGTCAGCGCCTCGGCGGACGCGCTCGCCGAATACGTGTCCCCGACCGCCGGGACGATCGAGGCCATCGACGAGCACACCTGCCGGGTCCGGGTCGGTTCCAACGACCTGTCCGTGATGCCGTACTACCTCGCCCACTGGGACGTCGACTTCGTCGTGGAGGAGGCGCCGGACGAGGTCAAGGAGCGGCTACGGCTGGTCGCCGACCGCTTCGCGCGCGCGGTCGTCTGAGTCCGAAGTGGACCGTGCGCGTTTGGCCAGCAGGCCGATCGAGCCGAGCGAGATCAGGGCCAGCACGATGATGTAGAGCGAGACCGACATCGACGTCCCGGTGGATTCCAGCAGCAGCACCATGATGAACGGCGCGAGCCCGCCGCCGACCACCGCGCTGATCTGGTAGCCGAGCGAGGCGCCGGTGTAGCGCATCTCGGCGGTGAAGAGCTCGGCGAACAACGCCGCCTGCGGGCCGTACATGATGCCGAGGAACAGCGACCCGACGAACGAGGCGACCACGAACAGCGGCAGCGAGGCCGTGTCGATGAGCAGGAACATCGGGATCGCCCAGAGCGCGACGCCGGCCGCGCCGAAGGTGTAGATCTTGAGCCTGCCGATCCGGTCGGACAGTTTCGCCGACAGCGGGATGATCGCGAGCTGCAGCGTGCTGATCAGCAGGGTCGCGACGAGCACCGTGGTCCGCGACATCCCGAGATGGCGGGTGGCGTAGTCCAGGACGCCGTTCAGCAGGATGTAGAAGGTGGCGGTGTTGACCATGAACGAGCCGCCCGCCAGCAGCACCGTGCCCTTGTGGTGGCGCAGGACGTCACGCAGCGGCGACTTGGCGCGGCCGCGTTCCTCGGCGGCGAGTTTCGCATCGGCGCGGCGGTATTCGGGCGTCTCGTCGATCTTGACGTGCATGTACCAGGCCAGCCCGAGCACGAGGACGCCCACCAGGAACGGGATCCGCCACGCCCACACGAGGAAGTCCGACGGCGGTGCGAGCTGGGCGGCGATCAGGAACACCGTGTTCGCCAGCACGACCCCGATCGGGACGCCGAGCTGGACGAGGCTGCCGTAGAGACCGCGTTTGCCGGGCGGCGCGTATTCGGTGGCGAGCAGCATCGCGCCACCCCACTGGGCGCCGACGGCGACCCCCTGCACGAGCCGGAGCAGCACCAGGAGGATCGGCGCGGCGATGCCGATCGAGTCGTAGGTCGGCAGCAGGCCGATCAGCGTGGTCGCCGCGCCCATCAGCGCGATCGCCAGCACCAGCACGGGTTTCCGGCCGCGTTTGTCACCAAGGCTGCCCGCGATGATCCCGCCGAGCGGCCGGGCGAGGAAGCCGACCGCGAAGGTCGCGAACGAGGCGAGGACGCCGGCCGCCGCGTTGCTGGTGGGGAAGAAGGTCTTCCCGAAGACCAGGGCGGCGGCGATCCCGAAGACGAAGTAGTCGTACCACTCGACCGAGGAGGCGAGTGCCGCCGCGGTCGCGGCCCTCCTGCGCTGGGACACGGTGATCGTCGGTTCGGCGGCGGTTTCCGGGGCGTTCGGTGCGGTGTCGGCCATCTGGATGCCCTTCGTTCGGCGCTGCTGCGGCGATGCAGTCCGGGCAAGTTAACAACCGCTTAGTATGTGGTCAACGTCTCAACGGGTAATTCTAGATACCGACCGGTTGGTATGTCACTCTGGTGGCGGTATCGCCGACGCAGGCCGATCTGTACTGGTCAGGAGAGTTTCGTGCCGAGCATGCGCAGCACCAGCTCGCTGTACTCCTGGCCGAGCTTCTTGGGGGTCTGGCGCGTCCGCTCGCTGTACCAGCGCGAGACGTCGACGCCGAGGGAGAGCACGGCGCGGGCGGCGGTGTGCGGGTCGCCGACGGTGAACACGCCCGTTCCGACGCCTTCGGTGATGACCTCGCGCACGACCTGCTCGATGCGGCGGCGCAGTTTCGCGACGATCTCGAACTCCTCGTCGGGCAGCGCGTGCAGTTCGTACTGCACCACCCGGGCCACGGTGTGCCTCCGCGCGTGCCACGCCACGAAATCCTCGACCAGCAGCCGGATCCGCTCGACCGGATCGGTCTCCCGCGCCACGACGCTCTCGACCAGCGAGAGCGTCTGCTCGTGGCCGTACTTCGAGATCGCGAAGAGCAGCGCGGCCTTGGACGGGAAGTGCACGTACAGCGCCGCAGGGCTCATGCCCGCCGCCGAGGCGATGTCCCGGGTGGTGGTCGCGTGATAGCCACGCCGCGCGAAGGATTCGACCCCGGCCAGCATCAGCCGCCGTGCCGTCTCCGGCTGGACGTCGGGCCACAGTTCGGCCGACAGCGACATGGTCATCCGCAGATCCTCCCAGACGCTCGTTCCGGATGGCGGGCTTGACACCGTCTCCGGAGCTTTCCATTGTAAGTGAGCGCTCGCTTAGTGATTGCGTCGCCAGTGAACACAGAGGAGATCGAAGAGTGAACTCGTTCAAGGATCGCGTCGCGATCGTCACCGGCGCCAGCCGGGGTATCGGCCTCGGGATCGCCAAGGACCTGGTCGAGCGCGGCGCGAAGGTGTGCATCACCGCGCGCAAGCCGGAGCCGCTGGCCGAGGCGGTGGCCGAACTGGGCGGCGAGGCCGTCGCCATCGCCGTCCCCGGCAAGGCCGACGACGAGGCGCACCAGGACGAGGCCGTCGCCAAGACCATCGAGACCTTCGGCCGCCTCGACATGCTGGTCAACAACACCGGGATCAACCCGGTGTTCGGGCCGACCCTGGACATCGACCCCGGGGCCGCCGCGAAGATCTTCGCCGTCAACGTGCTCGCGCCGCTTTCGTGGACGCGCCGGGCGAGGGACGCGTGGATGGGGGAGCACGGCGGCGCGGTGGTGAACGTCGCCTCCATCGCCGGGCTCGGCGCGTCGCCCGGGATCGGCATGTACGGCGTCAGCAAGGCCGCGCTGATCCGGCTCACCAAGGAACTCGGCTTCGAACTGGGGCCGAAGATCCGCGTGAACGCCGTCGCGCCGGCCGTGGTCAAGACCAAGTTCGCGACCGCGCTGTACGAAGGCCGCGAAGAAGAGGTCTCCGAGTCGTACCCGATGAAGCGCCTCGGCGTTCCGGCGGACATCGCGGGCGCCGTGGCGTTCCTGCTCTCGGAAGAAGCGGGCTGGATCACCGGGCAGACGGTGGTCCTCGACGGCGGCGTCACGCTGGCGGGTGGCCTGTGACCGCGTCGTTCACCGGTTCCGGGGTCGTCGTCACCGGTGGGGGCGGCGGGATCGGGGCCGTCCTCGCCCGCCGGTTCGCCGCGGAGGGCGCCCGGGTTGTCGTCGGCGACCTGAACGGGGACGCTGCGGCCGAGGTAGCCGAGGAGATCGGCGGGACCGCCGTCGCCGGGGACGCCGCGAGCGAGCCGGGTGTCGCGTCCCTGATCGAGGCGGCGCGCGAAACTCTCGGCGAGATCGACGTCTTCTGCGCCAACGCGGGGATCGCGCCGATGGGCGGCGTGGACGCGCCGGAGGAGGACTGGGCGCGGATCTGGGACGTCAACGTCATGGCGCACGTGCGCGCGGCGCGGCTGCTCCTGCCGCCGTGGCTGGAGCGCGGCCGCGGGCATTTCATCTCGACGGTGTCGGCGGCAGGCTTGCTGACCAGCCTCGGTTCGGCGTCCTACTCGGTGACCAAACACGGCGCGCTCGCCTTCGCCGAATGGCTTTCGGCGACCTATCGGCACCGCGGGCTCACCGTGCAGGCCATCTGCCCGCAGGGCGTTCGGACGGCGATGCTGGAGAACACCGGCCCGGCGGGCGAGCTGCTGATGGGCGCGTCGGCGATCCAGCCGGAGCAGGTCGCGGACGCGCTGTTCGAGGCCATCGCCGAGGAGCGGTTCCTGGTGCTGCCGCATCCCGAGGTCGCGGACTACTACGCCGCGCGGGCCACGCAGACCGACCGATGGCTCGGCGGGATGAACAAGCTGCAGCGCAAGGTGGAGCAGGTCGTCGGGGAATGACCGGCGCCGGCTCGCCTTGGTGCCTGGTCGTGACGTGTCGCGAAAGCCACTTTCGCGACGTGTGATGTCCCGAAAGTGGCTTTCGCGACACGGTGGCCGGGGGTTCGCGCAGGTTCGGATGGCGGCACGCGGGGCTTCGCGTGACCGGTGGGGTAGGACCGCCGTGATCGGGGCCGTGTCTCGTGTGATCGGAGACGTGACTCGCGTGATCAGGGGCGTAACTCGCGTGATCGGAGGCGTAACTCGGCGCGGGGTGGTTGATCTTCGTCGGCGGATCGGCCACTGTGGGCAGGGGTCTTGCTCGCGGTAAGGAAAACTCGATGAACAAACGCTTCGTGCTCCGTGGTGCCGTGCTCGCCGCCACCCTCGCCGGGTCGGTGCTGACCGCGGGATCGGCGATGGCGAGCACCGCGGAACCGTGCGCGGCCGGGGCGTCGGGTGACGTCGCGGCGGCTTCCTGCACGCCGTACCGCAAGGTGAGTGAAGGCTGGAGCAGCAAAACCGCCTGCAACCGCGCCGGCAACGAGGGCGCGCAGGCGGGCCGCTGGACCGGCTGGAACTGCAACCAGGCGCTGCGCGGCTGGGAGCTGTGGGTGCGCACGTGCACCGCGCTGGCCGCCGAGAAGGACGCGGTGACCACGCGCGAAACCGTCTGATCCGCCGACGGAGCAGCCCCGGGTGCCTGGCCGCCCGGGGCTGCTCTGTGTCTACAATGGACAAACACGGTTCCGGTCGATCGATCGTTTCCATTGCTAAAGACCATTCGGTCGATCGACAGGCGAAGTCGACCGTGTGCCGATCACCGGGTCACCCGCTTCGGGAATCGGATCGATGCCACCTTAAATCAATGTTAAGGATCGGCGGATTCGGTGCTATCGTGGCGGAGCGAAAACGCGAGAGTTTCTTCACGTGGAATTCGCTGCGCCTCCCGTATAGCGCGGGGTTCGGCCACCGAACCGGCCGCTGAGCTGAGGATTCTCCTGCTGGGGCCCCGATACCGAACCTTCGGTGCGGCCCGTCCGCACGGTGGGTTCGGTGGCCACGAACTGCTCCGGAATTCGTTGACCCCGTCGATCGCCCCTTCGTAGTGTTTGCCGAGTCTTGGGCAGGGACGGCTTTGGTGGACACATTCAGCTCAGGCAGAAGGGGGCTTTCCATGGCCGGCATCCGAACGATTTCCCCGATCGGCACGCGCGCTTTCGACGCGGGTCGCACCGTACGACCCGGAACCATCAGCGAATTCGTGGAAGTCGCCGACATGCCGCTCGCGGCGCTCAGCGCCGGGTTGCGGCTCGGCAGCGGCAACGCCGCGTTCTTCCGCCTGCTGGGCCGCCGCCCCGCCGACGTGCTCGGCGAATCGTTCCCCGAGCTCGTCACCAGTGGTCCGGACCATTTACGCGACCGGCTGAACCGGGTCGCCGAAGGCTGGGAACAGCGGTTCCGCGGCAGTGTCACCGGGCTCGGTTCCAGTGGCGCCGACCGGCTGACCATCGTGGCGGGCCGGATGCGGGCGCCGGGAACGGCGATCCTGCTGACCATGCTCCCGGAGACGGCGCCCCCCGCCGCCCGCGCCGAGCAGCTGGGCTCGGTCACCGACATCGAGGCGAAGATCCTCCAGGGGATCGCCAGCGGCCTGTCGAGTCTGGAGATGGCCGACAAGTACTACCTGAGCCGTCAGGGCATCGACTACCACGTCGCCCGCCTGCAGCGGAAATTCAAGGCGCGCAACCGGGTCGAACTGGTTTCGCGGGCCTTCGCGACCGGCCTGCTCGACTCGACGGCCTGGCCGCCGCGGGTGCCGGAGTCCCGGCGCGCGAGCTGATCACCGGCAACTGACGCGCGGGTGGCCATCGCGTGACGTGCTCGTGCGATCACGGTGCGGTCCCAGTGAACGGCCACTTCGCTTGCATGTATTTCGGCAGAATTCGTAATGACCTTCGCGGCGATTTCGCTCGTTTGAGCGGTCGGAAGCCGTTCGAGCTGACCGCCTGGTCGCCGAGTGGCCACTCCGGCGCCGCCGCTGGTTCACGCCTAGTTTCCTTCTGTCGTGACTTCTGTCGGTCTTGATCGACCCGGGTCCGCGCTGCGGCCCGTGTCGCTTCGCGCTCGGAATCCCGTCGTGGGGAAGCACCTTGCTCATATGAGCGCCCGCAGTCCTCGTAGTGAGGGATAACCCTTATCGAGGTTGCACGCTCTATTCGGTAAGACGATCACACGATGAGATGGAAGCACGTAAGCGATTGTTCGCTCTGTGTGACGGCAATGGCCCCGATGGGACGACAGGGAGGCGGGAGATGAAGGACGCCAACAGACCCGGACGCGCGCTGGCCGGACGTGACGACGAGCTCCGTTGGCTCGCCGCCCGGCTGAGCCCCGGCGCGCCCGGCGAGGGCTCCGTCATCGTCGTGCGCGGGCAAGCGGGCATCGGCAAGTCCAGCCTGCTGGACACCGCGCTGGCGGCTCTCACGGACACCGTCGTCTGCCGGGGCACCGGTGATCCGGGTGACGGGGCCGCCGCCGCTCGGCAACTGCTCGCGGATCTGCGCCGCGCGGGCGCGCGCGTGCCGGATCCGGACGACTTCGCCGCCTGGTACGAGGCTTTCGCCGGATGGGCGGCAGGACGGCCCGGGATCGTGTTCGCCGTCGACGACGTTCACTGGTGCGACGAACCGGCCGTGCGCTGGCTGAGCCTGCTCGCCCGGCACTCCACCCGGCTGCCGGTGCGGATGATCCTGGTCCGGTCGGCCGCCGACGGACCGGACGGTGCGGCGGAACACCTGGCGGACCTCGAATCCTGGTACGGCACCGAGGTGCTCGACCTCGGCCCGCTGCCCGCCGAGGCGGTCGCCTCGCTCGCGCGCGAGGCCGTCGGCTCGGAGCCGGGCGAGCCGTTCGTGCGGCACTGTGTCGAGCAGTCCGGCGGGAATCCGTTGCTGCTGCGGGAGATGCTCGACGAACTGGGCAAGGTCGCGTCCGGGATCGCCCCGGTGGCCGGATCCGCGGCGGGGGCGGCGCTGATCCGCTCCCTGTTCGCCGGTGTTCCCGACTACGCCAGGGCGGTCGCCACCGCCATCGCGGTACTCGGCGGGCAGGACCTGTCGCTGGTCGCCCGGCTGGCCAAGGTGCCCGCCCGCACCGCCGGAACCGCCGTCGAGCTCCTCCGGAGCAGGCACATCCTTGCCGCCGAAGGACTTTCCTTCCGGCATGACCCGGTGCGGGAAGGGCTGCTCGACGCGCTCGAACCCGCCGAACTCGGCCGGTGGCGGCGGACCGCGGCGATCCTGCTGAGCGACGCGGCGGGATCGCCGGAGGAGGTGGCGGAACACCTGCTCGAACTAGCCGAACTCGACACGTGGATGGTCGATCTGCTGCGCGACGCCGCGACCTGCGCCTGCGACCGGGGCGCGCCCTGGGACGCGCTGCGCTATCTCAGGCCCGCCGCGGCCGCCAGGCCGTCGGACGCCGGACTGGCCGTCCAGCTCGCGGAGACGGTCGCGCTGCTGGAACCGGACAGCGGATTCGACCTCCTGCGCCGCGCGCTCGAACTGCAACAGGATCCCGTGGACCAGGCCAGGGCCGCGGTGAAACTGGGCCGCGCGGCGCTCGTCGCCCGCCGTTGCGGGACCGCCGTCACCGTGCTGGACCGGGTCCTGACCGTGCTCGGCGGCGAGATGGACCAGCAACTGCGCGGTCAGCTCGAAGGGCTGTTGTGCCTGGTGGGCATCGAAGACCGGGACAGCCTGGCGAAGCTCGACACCCGGATCCAGCCGCGGTCGGCGGACACGGTCGTCGACGCCAGGCATCTGGCCGTCTGTGCCGTCGTCGCCGCGCTCGACGGCACCCGGCCGCGCGAAGCCGCCGAATGGGCGATGCGCGCGATCCGCGGGTACACCCCGACCACCGACGATTCGGCCGTCAGCTCCGCCGTACTGGCGCTGCTGCTCGCGGACGAGATCGACGTCGCCAGGGACGAACTGACCAGGGCCATCGAGCTCGTACCGGCCCAGCGCAGCGAATACCTCGCGTTCCGCGGTCTGCTCGGGCACTGGTGCGGTGATCTCGCCACCGCGGCGGCCGACGCCGGACAGGCCTACGCGCTCAGCCGCCGAGCCGAAGGCCGGACCGGCGGTGTCGTCCCGCGGATCGCGTATGCGACCGTCGCGGCGCAGCAGGGCGAGACCGCGAAGGCGATGAAGTTGTTGCGGGAAGCGGATTCCCCGCAATTGTGGGAGCACACGGTGATGCGCCCGTGGTTCCAGCTCGTCGACGCGCGGGTGCATTGGGCGGCGGGGGACCGCGAGACGGCGCTGAAGCTCTTCAACCGCTGCGGTGAGAGCCTCGCCGATGTCGGCATCGCCAACCCGCTGCTGGCGCCGTGGTGGTTCGAGGGCGCCTGCATGCTGGCCGACGAAGGACGTTTCGAGGAGGCCGCGGACCTCGCGGCCGAAGGAACCGGGCCGGCACTGCGCTGGGGCACCCCGAGAGCGGTCGGGATGGCCCGGCTCGCGACCGCGGTCGCCACCCGCGGCCCCGGCCGGATCGCGCTGATCGAAGAGGCGGCGGGAATCCTGGCGGGCTCACCCGCCCGGCTGGAGGAGGCGCTGGCGGAGTATCACCTCGGCCGCGCCCTCGTCGAAGCGGGCGACAGCGTCGCCGCGCGCACCCGGTTGCGTCGCTGCGCCGAGCTGAGCCTGCGAACGGGGGACCGGTTCCTGCTCCGCCGCGCCCAGCGCACCGCCGCCGACGCGGGCATCCCGAGCGAGCTGTCCCCGTTCGCCTCGCTGAGCCCCGCCGAACGGCATATCGCCCGGCTCGCCGGACGCGGGGTCAGCAACCGGGTCATCGCGGAACGGCTCTTCGTCACCGTCCGGACCATCGAGACGCATCTGACGAGCGTGTACCGGAAGCTGCGGATCAGCGGGCGTCCCGAACTTGCCGTGGTGCTGGGCGAGACCGACGAGCGGCAGGCCGTCCTCGAAGGTGTCCGGTGAGCGCCGTCCGGCGGCTCGAAGCCGACGGTGCGGACGAACTCGTCGAACGCGAGACCGAACTGCGTCTGCTCACCCGCCTGATCGGGGATCTCGAACACGGCCACGGAGGCTCCGCGGCGGTACTCGGCCCGGCGGGCAGCGGGCGCACGGCACTGCTGGACCAGGTCGCGTCCCTCGCCGCCGAGCGGGGACTGCAGGTGTTCACCGCGCGGGGCTCGGCCACCGAGGCGCAGCTGCCGTACGGGCTCCTTTCCCAGTTGCTGGCACCGATCCCGGAGCTCGCGGACGTCCCGTGGCTGCACGCCGCGCTCTCGGACGGCACCGACGTGCAGGTCCTGCACGAACTGCTCTGCCAGCGGCTGCTGGAGTCGGCCCGGCGCTGCCCGGTCCTGCTGGTCGTCGACGACCTGATCCTGGCCGACGAGCAGTCCGAGGCCTGGCTGGCCGCCTTGCAGCGGCGCCGGGGCAACGACCCCGTGCTGCTCATCGCCGCGCATTCCGGCCCGCAGGACGCCGACGAGGCGGATCCCTTGTCCCTCGGCGGTCTTCCCTGGGAGAACCGGCATGTGGTGCGGTTGCGGCCGTTGAGCGAGGCGGCGGTCCGGCGGCTGGTGCACGCCGTCCCCGCGCCGCGGCCGCCGGTGGCCGAGGTCTACGCGGCGACGCGGGGGAATCCCGCCCTGCTCGCGGAAGTGCTCGCCAGGTCGTCCGCCGGTCCGGAGATCACCGCCGTCACCGCGGACGTGCGCCGCGACACCGTGCTCGACCTGCTCGCCCGGCTGCCGTCCGATCTCGCCGCGCTGGTGCGGACGATCGCCGCGATCGGCACCCTCGACGAGGCGTACCTGCGGCCCCTCGCCGGGCCGCTCGGGATGCCGCTGGGCCGGGCGCTGCGGGTGCTGGCGGACGCCGGCCTGATCGGGACCGATCCCGCCGAGCCGATGAACCCGCAGGTGGCCACCTGGGTGCTGGCCGAGACCGGAGCGGACGAGCGGGCGGGCACGCGCCGCCGGGCCGCCGAACTCGGGCATCGCCGGGCCGCCCCGGAGGAGGACGTCGCCGGGCTGCTGCTCGGCTCGCAACCGGTCGGCGAGGCCTGGGCTCTGGAGACGCTGCACGCCGCGGCGTTGCGCCGTCGCGAAGCCGGGGATCACGCCGAAGCGGCGCGCTACTACCGGAGGGCGCTAGCCGAACCGGCGCCGCCGGGGATGTCGGCACGGCTGCGCCTGGAACTCGAGACCGTCGAGGCGTCGTCGTGCCCGTTCACCGGCGGGCTGCGGCTGGCGAGGGCGACCAGGGTCTCCGGGGACGACACCGTCCGAACGCGACTGTCCGCTGTGGACTTGATGATGCAGCGAGGCGCCACGGAAGACGCCCTGCGTGAGCTGGCTCTGCTGAACGAGGCCGCGGTCGACGACCGGGACCGCGCGGATCTGACCGCGTTGTACTGGCTGGCCGACGGGAGCGGAGCGGGCGCCGTCCATCTCGGTATCCCCGCGCTGCCGGATCTCGACCCGGCGGCACTGACCCCCGCGCAGGCGGCCGCCGCGTCGTGGCTGACCACGATCGCCTGCCGCGACGGCAAAGCCGCCCGACGGCTGGCCCGGCGCGCGGCGGATCCGTCCCGTGAACCCATCACCCTTTACTCGCCGCGGCTGGCGCTGGCCATCACCTTCACCCAGACCGACGACGTCCTGGAAGCGCTTTCGGTCTACGAGGAGATGATCGCGGACGCGAGCGCCGCCGGGGCGGGCGTGCCGGTGGCGCTCGGGCTCACCGGCAAGGCCTGGGTGCATCTGCAGCGTGGTCGTGTTCAGGCCGCCGAGGACGCGCTCGCCGAAGCCGCCGCTTCCGGTCCACCGGACGGCTGGCCGTCGACGGTCGCCACGTCGCTGCGCACCATCGAGATCGCGGCGGCCCTCACCCGCGGGAACCTCGACGCCGCCCAGCGCGCCGTCGACGCCGCGGGCGACGGCGGGCCGCTGTATTCCGCGCCCTATCTGCTCTTCATGCGCGGGCTGCTGGAACTGGACCTGAAACGCCACCGCCGGGCGCTGGGCCTGTTCCAGGAATGCGGCAGGCGGATGAACGCGGCGGGCTGGCTGAACCCCGGCCTGGTGCCGTGGCGTTCGCATGTCGCCATCGCGGCGCAGGCACTCGGCGACGAGCACACCGCGGCCGCGATGATCAGCGAGGAATGGCGGCTGGCGCAGAACTGGGGCACGCGTACCGCGATCGGGCGGACCCATCTGGGCGCGGGCGTCGCGGTCCGGTCCGAGGACGCGGTGTTCCGGCTGACCCAGGCGGTCAACGCGCTCCAGCAGTCGCCCGCCAGGGTGCTCTACGTCGAGGCAGTACTGCTGCTCGCGGCCGCCCAGCTCAACCGCGGCCAGACCAGCGGCGTGCCGCGGCTGTTGCGGGAAGCCGAACGGCTGGCCGGCGCGTATCAGCTCGCGTGGGCGACGTCGCGGATCGCGGACCTCGGGAAACGGCTGTCCGACCGGCCGCGGCGGTCCTACCGCACGGCCTCCCGGCGCTGGCGGGCGCTCTCGCCCGCGGCGACCGACCTCGTCCGCCGCGTGCTCGCGAACGCCTCCAACGCCGAACTGGCGGAGGAACTGGGCGTGAGCAAACGCGCCGTCGAGCTGCGGCTCACCGCGATCTACCGGCAGCTCGAGGTGACTGGGCGGGCCGAGTTGCGGGAGCTGTTCGACGCGCTGGACAAGGAGCTCTGAGCCGCCGTGATGATCGAGCGAGCGGATCAGCTGGCCGCGATCGCCGGGGCGGTCGCCGAAGCCCGTGCCGGGGCGGGCGAGTTCGTCGTCGTCCGCGGTGGGCTGGGGGCGGGACGATCCGCCCTGCTGCACGCGGCGGGGGAGGAAGCCGCCGCGCGGGGAGTGCGCGTGGTCCGGGCGGCGGCGACGCCGCTGGAGCGAGGAGTCGCCCACGGTGTGGTCTGGCTGCTGCTGGAACCGTTGCTGGAGGCGGGCCGTCGCGGGGAACTGCTCACCGCGGTCCGGGCCGACAGCGAGTTCCCCGCCGACCCGCCCGACCCGCGCCGCGCCCATCTCGTGCTGCACGAGCTGCTGGAGTTGTTCACCGAAATGGTGCGCGACACCGGCCCGGTGGCCCTGCTCGTGGACGATCTCCAATGGGCGGACGCGGCGTCGGCGCGCTGGCTCGCCTATCTGGCCAAGCGGATGAGCAGGCTGCGGGTCCTCGTCGTCGCGACCCTGCTGGAGGGCGACGACTCCGCCGACGACATCGTGGTCAAGGACATCGCCCGCACCGCGGCGCGCACGATCCACGCCACCCCGCTCTCGGCCGCCGGCGTCCGGGCCTACCTGACCGCCCGCTGCGGAGCCGAACCCGCCCCCGAGTTCGCGGACGCCTGTCTCGCCCGCACCGGTGGTTCGCCGATGTTGCTGGACGCGCTGGTCAACACGATGCTCGGGCACGGGTTGCGCCCGGTCGCCTCGGCCGCGGCCGAACTCGCCGCGTTGCGCCCCTCGCCCGCGGCGGCCCGGCTGACCCGCTGCCTGCGCGCCCAGCCGGACGACGTCCGCGCGGTGGCCAAGGCGATGGCCGCGCTCGGCGAGGAGACCGAGGCCGGCGTCCTCGCCGAACTCGCGGGACTCGATTCCCCGGACTTCGACGCGGCGCTGCGGGCGTTGCGACGGCTGGGCATCGTCGAGACCCCCGCCGACGGGCTGCTGCGGTTCGCCGGCGGGATGGCGGGCGACCTCGTCGCCGACCAGCTGAGCGCCGAGGAACAGGACAGCCTGCACCTGCGTGCCGCGAACGTCCTGTACCGCAACGGAAGGCCGGTCGAGCAGATCGGCCGTCAGCTGCTCGCCACGGTCGCCGAACCCGAACCGTGGGCCGCGGACGTGCTGCGGACCGCGGCCAGTGCCGCGCTGGCGAACTCGTCGCCCCGCACGGCCGCCCAGTACCTGCGGCACGCGCTGGCGCATCCGGGCGCCGATCGCGCGGAACTGCTCGTCGATCTCGCCGCCGTCGAACGCGGCTACGACCTCCCCGCCGCCCACCGGCATCTGCATCAGGCACTCGGCCTGATGCGGGATCCGGTCGATCGCGCCTTCGCGCTCGGCCTGCTCCCGGTGGTGGCCGGGCTCCGGTTCGCCGCGGACGTCCGCCGTCTCCGGCAGGTGCTCGTGGAGCTGCGGGAGGTCCCCGGCCCGGCCGCGGCCGAAGCGGCGTTGCGCATGGAAGCCCGGCTTCGCTACCTCGAACGAGGAGTGCCCGGCGCGGGCGACGCGGCGGCGGACCGGCTGGCCGAGCTCGGCCCAGAGCCCGCCCAGGGGTCTTCGGCCCAGCGGGAACTGGTCGCGGTCCTGTTGTATCTGATGACCGTCGCGGGCGCCGCGCCCCGTGAGTCCATTGTGGACCTCGCCAGGCAGGTGCTGGCGCGGGAACCCGGTTCACCGGACCAGATGTACACCACGTTCCCGCTCACCGTGCTGGTGCTGGCCGCGGCGGATTCGCTCGACGGAGTGGACTCCTGGCTCGCGGCGGCGTGCGGCCCCGCCGCCGACCCCGACCTCCCGACGCTGGTCGCCTGGGCGGGCCAGGCGCTGGTGGCCTCGGCCACGGGACTGCTCGGCGTCGCCCGCGACCGCGCGCAGGCGGTGCTCGCCTCGGCGGGCCCCAGCCGGGTCGGGATCACCATGACGGCGATGCGCGTGCTGGCCGAAATCGCGATGGAGCAACGAGATCCGGCGCTCGCCCGGCTGCTCGTCGACAACCTGGAGGCCGACCACGATCCTTGGCTGCGGTCGCTGGCCTACGGCACCTTGGCGCTGACCGAGGCCAACCACACCGCGGCCGCCGAATACTTCCTCGACTGCGTGCATCAGCTGGAGCGGTTCGGGAACCGGGTGCTGTTGCCGCTGCGCGGCCAGATCGCGCTGCTGCTGGCGGCGACGGACGATCCGAAGCGGGCCGAAGCCGTCGCGCAGGGCGAGGTCGAGCGGGCCTTGTCGTGGGGCGCGCCGTCGTCGATCGGACGCGCGCTGCGGATCCGCGCGACCCTGCTCGATCGCGACGAGGACGCCGTCCCGGTGCTGCGTGAGGCCGCGGAAGTCCTGGCAGGATCGGGAGATCGGCTCGAACTCGCCCGCACCCTGGTGCTGCTCGGCGAACGGGGCACCGGGCCCGACGCCCGCGAACGGCTGCTGGAGGGCCGGAGCCTCGCGGCGGGATGCGGCGCGAGCTGGCTGACCGGCTCCGGGGAGCCGCCGGATCAGGCGGACGGCCTGCTGACCGCGACCGAGCAGCGCGTGGTGGAGCTGGCGGTGTCCGGGCGCCGCAACCGCGACATCGCGGAACTGCTGGAGGTCACGGTGCGCGCGGTGGAGAAGCACCTCACCAGCTCGTACCGCAAGCTGGGCATCACCGGCCGCGCCCAGCTGGCCGCGGCGATGCGCGGCCACCGGGCGGGGTGAATCCGGTCAGGATCCGGCGGGCGCCGCCGTGCCGAGGCGGCCCTGCAGCCACGCGGCGGCCAGCTCCACCCGGGAATGGCTGCCGGTGCGCTCGAACAGCGACGTCAACCGGGCCTCGACACGTTTCTCGCTGACCTGCAACGCCGCCGCGATCTGCCGGTTCGTGTGGCCGCTCGCGATCAGGCCGACGATGTGGCGCTCCAAGGGATCCAGCGCCGCCCGGTCGGTCCGGTCCGCCTGCTCCGGCGAGAAGGCGATGCGATTCCGTTCGAGCAGCGTCGAAACGGACGCCAGCTCGGCGACCGCGCCGAGCCGCTCCAGCGTCCGGTGCGCTTCCAGCAGGGACGGCGCCGGGACCGGGCTCACCTCACCGAAGGCCGTGCAAGCCTCGGCGATGCGGAACACGTCGCCGGACTGCCGCGCCAGTTTCACCCCCGCGCGCACCGATTCCATGTCCCCGCGCACGAGCCCGCCGCACACCAGGGCCGCCTCCTGGACCGACGCGGTCGGGCATCGGGTCGCGAGGTTCTCCAATTCGGCCAGCAGACGGGCCACGGCTTCGGTGTCACCCTGGCGCCGCGCGCCGTACAGGAGCCGCGCGAGGAGCCGTTCCATCCCCGCGCGCACGCCGCGTTCGCGGCAGTCGAGGTAATCCCGCCAGCCGCGCTCCACCGCCTCGTCGTGCTGTCCTCCCGTTTGGCGCAGGCGGCAGCGGACCCAGGCGGCACAGGCGTCGGCGGACGTCCGGAAAGGCAAGCGGCGCAACCAATCCGCCGCTCGGTCCGGCTGGTCGCGCTGGGCGCAGATCTCCGCGGCGAACACACTCGCGAACCGGTGGCGACGGGGTGGGTCCCACCACAGGCGGTCTCCTTCGAGCCGCCGCGCCAGCGACAACGCAGTGTCCCACTCGCCCTCGCGGTAGGCCTGCCGGACGGCGTGCCAGTCGCTCGAGAACCCGCTCGAAGGCGGCTGGTAGCGGCCGCGCAACAGGACCTTCAGCACGCTGACCGTGTCGAGGACCTCGGCGGCCTCGGCGACGTCCTCGTGCGGCGGCATTTCCGTCGACACCAGCCATTCTTCGGCGGGCCTGCCACCGTCGCCGGGCAAGGAGCCGAGCAGGATCCCGGCGCCGAGGGCGAACAGGCTGTCGTCCTCGGCGCCGCCTGCCCGCGCGAGCGCCCGGACCGCCTCGGCGGCCACCGGCCGGTCGGCCCGGTTGACCGCGTCCAGCAGGCGGCGGCAGTCGTGGGCCGCGTCGAGGGCGCGGGCGACTTCGGCGGCCAGCGGCCGGACGACGCCGAGTTCGGCGAGCCGCTGTTCATGGGCGAGGGCGCCCAGCCAGCACAGCAACGTGGTGGCGGACGGCTCGGCGCCGGTGAGCCGCGGTGCGACGACGGTGGCGAGGTCGTCGGCCAGCGCACCGTATTCACCGGCCGCGAGGCTGTCCGCGAGCAGCGCGCGGAGTGTTTGGGGGAAGCGGGTGTCGGCCGGAGCGAGCAGCCGCAGCGCCGCCCTCCGGTAGCGGCGGGCGGTCGGCAGGTCGGCTTTCGCCGCCGCTTCGAGCAGCACGCCCGCGGCCTCGGGATCCGGCGGCGACGGCGGAAGCTCGGCGAGATGCGGGGCGATCTCCTCGGAGCGCCGCTCCCGGACGATCCGCCGGTGCAGCACCGTGCGCCAGCGCGTCCCGTGCTCCAGCCGGAGCCTTTCGGCCAGCGCGGGGACGACGAACTCGATCGCGCCGCCGGACCCGGTGCGGAGGATCCCGGCCCGGACCAGATCGTCGAGGGCCTCTCCCGCGGTGGACGGTGGCAGCGCGGCCGCGGAAGCCAGCCAGGGCAACCTTTCGAGGGTGGGGGCGCTTTGCTCGCTCAGCACCGCGACGATGGCGGCCAGCCGCCGGGCGCGCGGCCCGAGCCGCCGCAGCCGGAGCGTCTCGGGATGTCCGCCGGGCAGCAAGATCGGCGTTCCCGCGCCGACGAGGCAGACGTGCTCGTCGATGACCGACAGCCTGCCGGTGGCGCGCAGCCCCGCGACCGTCGCGCCGACCGTGCCGGGGTTGCCGAACAGCGGCCCGAGCGCGGCGCGGACCGTCGTGACGAGCGCGGGATCGCTCGCGATCCGCCCGGCGCGGGTCGTCCAGCCGGGCAGCAGCGCCGTCGTCTCCTCGGCGGTCAGCGGCCGGAGACCGATCGTGCCGTCGGCGACGGCGAACACCTTGCCGACCGGGCCGTCCCGCCTGCTCCGGCCGGTCACGGAGGCGACGGTGATCGTCCCGGTGGCGCGGGCGCCCTCGGCGACCAGGGTGAGCACGGTGGCGAGATCCGGCGGCAGCAGGTCGAAGTCGTCGAACTGCAGCACGACGCGGCCGCGCGGGGCGAGCGTGGCGAGGACGGTGACCAGATCGTGGGCCGTCGTCTGCGGCCCGGCGCCGGAACCCGACTCGAGCCGGGTCCGCAACCAGGCGACCGCGCTGAGCATGCTGACCAGTTCGGGGCGGGCGAGGGCGGTGATCAGCTCGACCAGCTGGGTCGTCAGCCGGAGGAGGACGGTCTCTGGTTCGGGACCGGCGGGCACGGCCAGCACGGCGGAGCCGGAGCGGCGGCCGCGCTGGGCGAGGCCGGAGAGGACGGTGCTGCGGCCGCTGCCCGGCGGCCCGTGTACCACCCAGATCGCGCCGGGCCCGGTGAGCACCCGGTCCAACGCGGCCTGCGCGTCCTCCGGTCCGGCGCCCGTGACGGCCGTCGCTCCCATTTCCCTCCTCGGCCGGCGCGGGACCACGGCGCGGCCGGGCGACGGTCGTTCCGAGCATGGCGCAAGGAGGACCGTGCGGTCGGGAGGTCAGGCGGCCGGGGCACCTTCGGCCAGCATAGTTGCCCCGGCGGACCACGGTCAGGTCGTTCGTCGTACGGGGCGGCAAGCCATACGGTCACGCCCGGCCAAGTCCGTGAAGGACCCCTTCATGTACCTAGGCGCAAGTATGGGGGCCTTCACGTACTTCGACGCCGGACCTGCGCGACGCCCGCCAAGTCAGGGCAGCGCGGTCGGGGCGGGTTGTGGGGGCGGCACATCGGTCTCGATCACCTTCGGCACGCCCCGCAGGCTCCGCAGCGCCACCACCGCGAGGATCGTCATCACCGCCGCGCTGCCCAGCATGCTCGTCCGGATGCCGCCGACGAACGATTCCTCGGCCGCCGTCCGGACCGCCGTCGCCACCGGTTCGGGCAGGCCGGTCGCGACCGCCGCGGTGGCGCTGAACGATTCCCGCACCTGCGCGGCCAGATCGGGTGGCACACCGGCGGGCAGGGTCAGTTCGGCGTGGTAGACCGCCGACAGCACGCTGCCGACCACCGCGATCCCGAGCGAGCCGCCGAGTTCGTAGGCGGTGGCGGAGATCGCCGACGCGGCGCCGGCCCGGTCCCGGGGGACGGTGCCGAGGATCGTGTCACCGGTGACGGTCAGCGTGAGCCCGGCGCCCGCGCCGAACGCCACCTGCGCGGCCAGCACCAGCAGGTACGACGAGTCCGTGCTGATCGCGCCGAACAGCCCGAAGCCGATCGACGCCAGCGCCAGCCCGCCCGAGACCGTCGGCGCCCGGCCGAACCGGCGCACCGCCTTGGCCGCCACGACACCGCCCGCGACGAGCGCGGCGACGGCGCCGGGCACGAACGCCAGCCCGGAGCGCAGCGGGCTCCAGCCCAGCACGAGCTGGAAGTACTGGCTGGAGATGAGCGCGAACGCCGACATCGTGAACACCGACACCAGATTCGAGCCGACCGACGCCGAGAAACCGCGCCGCCGGAACAGATCGAGGTCGATCAGCGGCTGATCCAGCCGTCGCTGACGCCGGGCGAACCACAGCAGCGACGCGCCTCCCAGAGCGAAGGCGCCGAGCACTTCCGGGTACCAGAGCCCGACGTAGAACGCGCCCTTCAGCGCGTACACCACGGCGACCAGCCCGACGATGGACAGCAGGACACTGGGCAGGTCGAGCCGCAGCCTGCCGCTGGACCGGGATTCCGGTACGACCCGGGCGGCGCCGAGGATCAGCAGCGCCACCGGGATGTTGACGAGGAAGACCGAACCCCACCAGAAGTGTTCCAGCAGGACCCCGCCGACGATCGGGCCGATGGCGAAGCCCGCGGCCGAAACCCCGGCGGTGACCCCGACCGCGGCGGTCCGCGCCCGCTGCGTGGTGAAAACGGCGCGCAGCAAGGAGGTCGTCGAAGGCAACACGGCGGCGCCCGCGATCCCCAGCAGCGCGCGGGCCGCGATGAGCAGTTCGGCGCTCGGGGCGTAGGCCGCCACCAGCGAGCCCAGCGCGAACGCGGTGACGCCGATGAGCAGCACCCGGCGCCTGCCGAACCGGTCGCCGAAATTGCCCATGGTCACCAGCAGGCCGCCCATGGCGAACCCGTAGACGTCGGCGATCCACAGCAGTTCCTCTGCCGACGCGCCGAGCTGCGTGGTCAGCGCGGGGACCGCCAGATGCAGCACGGTCATGTCGATCGCGACCATCAGCTGCGCCAGGCAGGACACCATGATCGTCGCGATGTCGCGGACCTTGGTGCTCATGCGGCCACCGCCTCTCGCAGGCGGGCTCGCCGTCTCGGCTTCAGGGTGTCCCGGAGGTCGGCGCGCAGCAGGGTGAACGCCGACGTCAGCCCGGGCAGCCGGTGCAGCAGGTGGTCCGGGCCGGCGACGAGGACCCGGCCGACGCCGAGCGTGGCGAACCGGTGGACCAGCCCCGGCAGCCGGACCGCGTTGACCGTCGACTCCAGCAGGAGCGACGCCGCCTCGCCGCCGGTCCGGACCGGCTCACCGTCCTGATCGGACACGATCGGCAGCTCCGGATCCGCGAAACGGAAGCCGCCGAAGACCTCTTCCGCCAGCCGGTCGCGCAGTCCGCCGAGCACCCGCGCGTGCGCCGCGGGGCGCATGGTGGTGAGCGCGTAACCGCCGGCGGCCCGGACGCGCCGGACGAATTCGTCCAAATCGGACTCGCGCAGGGTCACCAGGTGGACCTCGTCGTCGAACCGGCCGGAGAGTTCGTGGCCGATCCCGTCGAGGATCCCGCCGAGCGCCGCTTCCGGCGTGCGCACGATGAACTGGCTGACGAGATCCTGGTGCGCCGTCTCGAAGTACTCCCGTTCCCGCCGGGCGACGGCGTCGACGAGGCGGACGAGATCCGCCACGGGAAGTGCGCCCGCGCGGACCACGGCGGCGCGTTCGCCGAAGCTGGCGCCGCCGACCGCGACCGGCACCAGCCCGTGCTCCCGCTCGGCGCGTTCGGCCAGCGCCAGCGACGCGAGCACGAACGCGATCTGGGTGTGCTCGTTGTACTCCTCGTCCGTTCTGGCGAGCGGATCCAGCAGAGAGCGGCCGAGCGCCTGCTCCGCCACGCCGAGCAGGCGCCGGGCCAGGGGATCGATGACGAGGAAGCGGCCCAGTTCGCGGGCACGGGCCGGGCCCATGCCGGGGAACAGGACGGCATCGGTGGAACTTTCCACTGCGCACACCCGGTTTCGTGGTGGGGATCAGAGTTGTTCGGCGGCGGCGAACTGCTCCAGCCGCTTCCGGTCCGGTTTCCCGTTGCGGTTCAACGGGAACTGATCGGTGACGAGGACACGGTTTGGCTGCTCGGCCGGCGGCAGCACCCCGCAGATCCGGTCGCGCCAATAGCGCGAATCCCGCCGAGCGTCGTCCTCGACGACGAAGACCAGGCTCGACCCGCGCCGCTGGTCGGGCAGCGCGACGATCTTCGCGGAGCAGCCTTCGCCTGCCAGCCGGTGCTCGATCACCTCGGGATGCAGGGTGTGCCCGTTGCGGTGCACCGCCCGTTTGCGCCCGACGACGAACAGGTTCCCGTCCGCGTCGAGACGGCCGAGGTCGCCGGTCGCGTACCAGCCGCGCTCGACGGGGATCACCTGCCCGCCGGCGTCGAGGTAGCCCTCCATGAGGTCGGGGTCGAGGACGAACAGTTCGCCGATCTCGCCGGGCGGCAGCACGGTGCCGTCGTCGGCGCGGACCTCCAGGGCCAGCCCTTCGACGATCTGCCCGCAGCCGCGCGGGTTCCCGATGTTGGCGAAGGCGACGTTGCCCATCTCGGTGCTGCCGTAGCTGTCGAGCAGCGGCATGCCGAACAGCTCCTCGGCCTGGTCCACGACGCCGGGTTCGAGCGGCGCGGCGCCGCTGCACAGCATGCGCACCCGGGAGAATTCCTCTTTGAGCGCCGGGCGTTTGCCGATGATGTTGAACAGGCTGCGATACGTGGACGGCGTCGCGTCGACGACCGTCGCCCCGGCGCGTCCGGCCAGGCGCAGCGCGCGGTCGGGGCGGCGGTAGGGCGCGATCACCAGCGAGCAGTCCCGCAGCCACGCGATCATCACCATCGAAAGGCCGTACTGATGGTTGAACGGCAGCAGCGGCAGGAGGACGTCGTCCGCTACGTGGCCGACCAGATCGGCGTTGCGTTCGAGGTTCTTCAGGAACCGCGCGCCGTTCTTCGCGACGCCCTTGGGGACGCCGGTCGAACCGGACGACCACATCACGAGACTGTCGGGCAGCTTTTCCCAGACGTCGAAACGCAACTGGACGTCCGTCGGGGCCCGATCGGCGGCCGCGACCATGATCTCGTAGGTGTAGGCCGACGGAGCGTCCGGCGGCATCGGCGCGTCGTCGTCGATGACGGCCAGCACGACACCGGAACCGGCGATCGTCTCGGCGGTGCGGTCGGCGTGCTCCATGTGGTCGACGAGCACCACCGACGCGCCGACGTGCATCAGCGCGACGAGGATCGTCAGATAGGCCAGCGTGTTGTCGGCCTTGAGCAGGACACGGTCACCGGAGCCGACGCCGCGGTCCCGCAGCACCTCGGCGACGCGGAGGGCCTGCTGTTCGAAGGCCGCGCCGCCGGTGACCGCGTCGGGGGAATAGATCTTCGCGAACATGGGGAAGTCCTTTCCTCTGTCAATCCAGGCTCACCGGGGCGATTTCGTCGAACACGTCGCCGGGACCGGGGTTGTCCGGGTGGGTGCCGCCGCCCAGGTGCTCGACGACGCCCCACACGGCGTTCAGCGCGGTGGTGACCGCGCTCTCGGAGAAACCGGCGATCCACGCGACGTCGTCGCCGGCGAGGAAGAAGCCGCGGTGGTGCTCGGCGGCGTCCCGCTGCATGAACTGGGTGAACAGGCGCCGCTGGTAGCGGTAGCTGCCGGGAAGACAGGATTTGAAGGCGCCCTTGAAATGCGGCTGCGTCTCCCAGGTGATCGCGATCGGCGGGCCGATCATGTGCGAACGGATGTCGACGCCCGGATAGATCTTGGCCAGCGCGGAGAGCATCACGTCGAGCCGCTCGTCCGGGCTCAGCGACGCGACCTTGAGCGAGTCGTCGTTCCAGGTGTAGGAGAGCAGCATCGTGCCGGGTTCGTCGGGGCCGTTGTCGATCAGGTAGACCCCGCGCGGGATGCGGTCGGTGAGCGTCGTGCTCATCACGTCGCGGCCGGTCGCCGGGTCCTGGTCGAGCCAGAACGGGCGGTCGGTGATGACGAACAGTTTCGACGCGCCCATGTAGTGGGTGCGCTCCAGCGCGGTCCAGACCGGCTGCGGCAGCAGGGCGTCGTCGCTCTTCATCCCCGAGAGCAGGTTCCAGTTCTGCGCGGCGAAGATCGCCGCCGGGTACGTGCGCACGTCGCGGTCCGCGTCCTCGATGGTGAACCCGCGGCCGGTGCGGTCGATCCGCACCACCGCCGGGCGCGGTTCGCCGCCGTGCAGGCTTTTCAGCGACGTGCCGGACGGCCAGTATTCGAGGTCGGCGGGTTCGTCCGCCCACAGCCCGAGCGGCAGTTGCTGGCAGCCGCCGAGGATCCGGTGGTGCTCGTCGCTGGTGTCGGTGCAGATCACGCGCAGGATTTCGAGCGCGGAGTTGGGGAAGTCGGTGTCCCAGCCGCCGCAGCCGAAGCCGACCTGGCCGAAGATCTCGCGGTGCTCGAAGGACGAGAACAGCGGCGACGAGGTCAGGAAGCCGTAGAACGACACGTTGTCGAACTTGGTGACCAGGTGGTTCCACAAATCCTTGATGGTCGAGATGTCCCGGCGCCGGATGGCGTCCTCCATCAGCGACATGTCCGCCTGCTCCTGGAGCGTCTTGGTCCAGGCGTCGTTGACCTCGCGGTACACCGGCGGCAGGTCGGCGGACGTGCGCGCCCAGTGGTTCTCGCCGTGCAGGTTGATCACCGTGCTCGGTGACGCGGGGGAGAGCGGGTTGGGGAACGGCGTCGTCTCCAGGCCCACCTTGTCGATGTAGTGGAACAGCGCCCCGGCGGACGGCGGGAAGCGCATCGCGCCCAGTTCGGCGACGGCGTCCGGATAACCGGGCAGGCTCACCGAACGCATCCGGCCGCCGAGCTGTTCGGCCTCGTAGATCACCGGTTTGAGGCCGAGCTTCATCAGCTCGTAGGCGGCCACCATCCCGGACAGGCCGCCGCCGATCACCGCGACCTCGGTGCCGTGCGCCTGGCGTGGCACGCGGCCGAGCCCGGCGGGATGGCGGAGCCAGTCGTCGTAGGCGAACGGGAAATCCGGGCACAGCATGCTCGCCGGCGGCGCCGCCTCGGCGCGGGGGCCGGGCAGGATGCGTTCTTCGACGGGAGACAGGGTCATCGGCGTTACCTCCGGCACTAGTTCTGGCGTCGCGCGGACGACCGCGGGCCGGCACGGCGGACGCCGGCGTTCTCGTGCGGCTACGGGTCTCGGCGCTGAAATCCGGTTCGCCGAAAGCCACGTTAACGATTCCGTCCCGGCGCGCCGGATACCTTTTCCACCGCTTGCCCACGGCACGGAAACCGGGCAGGGGAGCGGCCGGTTACCCGGCGGTGGAACAGTTCCGCCCCGTCCGCGACGGCCGCTGTGGCTAGCTGGACCGCGACTTCCCTGTGCCGGGCGACCCGAGGTGGCGAGTGCGCGCATGACCGAGCTGGATTCCCTGCGACGGCTGGAAAGCAGGCCGCGCGCCGAGCGGCGCCGCATACTGCTGGGCCTGGTGCGCCGGGCGACGTCGGCGGTGCTGGACGGGCCGCTCCCGCCCGGCCGCACCTTCGCCGATCTCGGGTTCGATTCCCTGCTGGCGGTGAAGCTGCACGCGTGGCTGACCGCCGAGACCGGGCTCGAACTGCCGGTGACGCTGGCCTACGACCATCCCGGACCCGAATCGCTGGCGGAATTCCTCGACGAGTGTCTCTTCGGAGCCGGGTCCGAGGACGAAGCGGAAGCAGGCGCGGCCACCGGCGAACCGATCGTGATCGTCGGCATCGGCTGCCGGTTCCCCGGCGGCGCGGATTCACCCGAGGGCCTGTGGTCCATTGTGGACGAAGGGCGGGACGTGGTCACGGAATTCCCCCGTGACCGCGGCTGGGACGTCGACGGCCTCTACGACCCGCGCCCGGGCACCCCGGGCAAGACCTACGTGCGCCACGGCGGTTTCCTGCCCGGCGCGGCCGAATTCGACGCCGGGTTCTTCGGGATCTCGCCGCGCGAGGCGCTGGCGATGGACCCGCAGCAACGGCTGGTCCTGGAGACGGTGTGGGAGGCGCTGGAACGGGCCGGGATCGACGCCGGAACCCTGACGGGCAGCCGGACCGGGGTGTTCGTCGGTGCCGAGCCGCAGGAATACGGCACCCGCCTGGCCGACGCGCCCGAGGGGCTCGACGGGCTCCTGCTCACCGGCAGCGCGCCGAGCGTCGTCTCCGGAAGGATCGCGTACACCCTCGGCCTGCAGGGGCCGGCGTTGACCGTCGACACCGCCTGCTCCGGCTCGCTGGTCGCGCTGCATCTCGCGGTCCGCGCGCTGCGGAACGGCGAATGCGGCCTCGCGCTCGCCGGTGGGGTCGCCGTGCTCGGCACCCCCGGCCCGTTCGTGGCCTTCTCGAACCAGCGCGGCCTCGCGCCGGACGGGCGCTGCAAACCGTTCTCGGCCGCGGCGGACGGGACCGCGTGGGCCGAGGGTGCCGGGATGTTCGTCCTGGAAAGGCTTTCCGACGCCGAGCGCCACGGACATCCGGTGCTCGCGGTGATCCGGGGGAGCGCGGTCAACTCCGACGGCGCCTCGAACGGGCTCACCGCGCCGAACGGCCCGTCCCAGCAACGGGTGATCCGCGCCGCGCTGGCCGACGCCGGGATCGGAGCGTCCACTGTGGACGCGGTCGAGGCGCACGGCACGGGGACCAGCCTCGGCGACCCGATCGAGGCGCAGGCGCTGCTCGCGACCTACGGCCGGGACCGCGAAACGCCGTTGTGGCTGGGTTCGGTGAAGGCCAACATCGGGCACACGCAGGCGGCCGCGGGCGCGGCCGGGGTGATCAAGATGATCATGGCGCTGCGCCACGGCCGCTTGCCGCGCACCCTGCACGGCGCCGATCCGACCCCGGCGGTCGACTGGTCCGCCGGCGCGGTCTCGCTGCTGGCCGAGCCGGTCGCCTGGCCCCGTGGCGAGGAACCGCGCCGGGCCGCGGTGTCGTCGTTCGGCATCTCCGGCACAAATGCCCACTTGATCCTGGAGGAACCGGCACCCGCGGTGCCCGGCGAGCCGGCGCCCGCACCGCATTCGCCGGTCGCCATCGCGTTCTCGGCCGCCGATCCGGACGCGTTGCGCGCCCGCGCGGCCCAGCTCGCCGCTGTCGACGCGGATCCGGCGGACCTCGCCTTCTCGCTCGCCAAGACCCGCGCGACGCTGGCCGAGCGTGCCTTCGTTCTGGCGCCGGACGCCGCGGGCCTGGCGGAAGCACTGACCGCGTACGACGAACGGGTGCTGCGCGGCGGTCCGCTCCAGGAGCCAGCCGAACTCGCGTACCTGTTCACCGGGCAGGGTGCCCAGCGGATCGCGATGGGCCGTGAGCTTTACGACGCCTACGACGTTTATGCCGAGACCTTCGACGAGGTCTGCGCGCACACCGACCTGCAGCTCGACCCCCCGCTGCGGGACGTGGTGTTCGGCGAGGCCGACCCTGCGTTGCTCGACCGCACCGACTACGCGCAGCCCGCGTTGTTCGCCGTCGAGGTCGCCCTGTTCCGGCTGCTGGAGTCCTGGGGTGTCGCCCCCGCCTACCTGTGCGGGCATTCGGTCGGCGAGTTCGCGGCCGCGCACGTCGCCGGTGTGCTGTCGCTGTCCGACGCGGCGATGCTGGTGACCGCCCGCGGAAGGCTCATGCGCGAGCTGCCAGAAGGCGGCGCGATGGTGTCCCTGCGTGCCTCCGAGGAAACCGCTCGCGGGTTGCTGGCCGGGCACGGGGAACGCGCCGGGGTCGCGGCGGTCAACGGTGCGGACGCGGTCGTGCTGTCCGGTGCCCGCGACGCGCTGGAGAAGGCGATCGGCGGCTTCGGCGGCAAGGTCAAGTGGCTCAACGTCAGCCACGCGTTCCACTCGCCGTTGATGCGGGACATGCTCGACGACTTCGCCCGGATCGCGCGGCTCGCCGACTACCACCCCGCGAACCTGCCGATCGTCTCGACGGTCACCGGCGAGATCGGCGGGCACGACTCGGCCGGGTACTGGATCCGCCACGTCGAAGCGACCGTCCGTTTCGCCGACGCGCTGGGTGTCCTGCGGGACAACGGCTGCGGCACCTACCTCGAATTGGGCCCGGACGGCGTCCTCTCGGCGCTGGTCGACGACGGTGTCGCGCGCCCGTTGCTCCGCCGCGACCGGCCCGAAGTCCCCGAACTCCTGACCGCGCTGGGCACCGCCCACGTCCGCGGCGTGGACGTCGACTTCGCGGCGCTCGCTCCGGGCGGGCGCCGGATCGACCTCCCGACCTACCCGTTCCAGCGGTCGAAGTACTGGCTCACCCCCGGCCCGGGCGGGGACGCGCGCGGCCTCGGCCTGCGTCGCGCCGAGCATCCGCTCCTCGGGGCGGTGGTCGCGGTGCCCGGCGGCGACACCGTGTTCACCGCGCGACTCTCGACCACCGACCAGCCCTGGCTGGACGGCCACCGGGTCGGCGACGACATCCTCTTCCCCGGCACCGGTTTCCTCGAACTCGCCTTGCACGCCGGTGCCGAAACGGGTTGCGGGCGCGTGGAGGAACTGACCATGGGCGCCCCGCTCGTGCTCTCGGCCGCGGCCGAGGTGCAGGTGGTGGTGGCCGCCGCGGACGACGACGGCCGCCGCGCGGTCACCGTCCATTCGCGACCGGAACACGGCGAGGACTGGACGCGGCACGCGAACGGCACCCTCGTTCCCGAGACCGATGCCGTCCCCGCGACCGTGGAGTGGCCACCGCCGGGAGAAGCCCGGTCCCTGGAAGGCTTCTACGACGAGCTACCCGGCTTCGGTTACGAAGGCGTGTTCCGCGGTCTGCGGTCGGTGTGGGTCGACGGCGACGACGTCCACGCCGAGGTCGCGCTTCCCACGGACGAGGACGGCGGCTTCGGTATCCACCCGGCGCTCCTGGACGCCGGGCTGCACGCGATGTTCTTCCGCGAGTCGGCGGAATCCGCCGGCGGGCTGCCGTTCTCCTGGTCGGACGTCCGCCTGCGGGCGAGCGGCGCGACCGCGCTGCGGCTGCGGATCACGTTCCACGCGGCGGACACCGTGTCGCTGGTCGCCGTCGACCCCTCGGGCTCCGAGGTGCTGAGCGTCGGCTCGCTGGTCGTCCGCCGCCCGGTCGCGCGCGGCCGGGAACTCCCAGGTGGACTGTTCACTGTGGACTGGACGCCGATCGCGGTCGCCGAACCGGTGGCGTGCACGGCGTATCCGGAGATCGTCCCCGGTAAGCCCGCGGTGCTGTCGGTGCTGCCCGAGGGTGATCCGGTCGGCTCGGCGCACGAGCTCGGCGCCCAGGTCCTGGCAGTGCTCCAGGACTGGGTGACACGAGAAGAGTCCACTTTGGTCGTCCACACGAGACACGCCGCGGGGCCGGACGCCACCGATCCGGCGGCCGCGTCGATCTGGGGCCTGGTGCGCAGTGCCCAGGCCGAGCACCATGGCCGGTTCGTCCTCGTCGACGGCGAGGCCGAAGACGTGCCGATGGCCGTGGCGACCGGGGAACCGCAGGTCGCCGTGCGCGACGGCGTCCCGCTCGTGCCGCGGATAGCCGAGGCAAGCGCGGGAGTCCTGCTGCCGCCCGCCGGGCCTTGGCGGCTGGGCAAGTCCGGTGAGGGCACGGTCGACGACCTCGTCCTGGAGACCGCCGGCGAGCCGGACCTCGGGCCGGACGACGTGCGCATCGCCGTCCGTGCGGCGGGGCTGAACTTCCGTGACGTGCTGAACGTCCTGGGCATGTACCCGGGCGAGGCCGGGCCGCTGGGCTGCGAGATCGCCGGGACCGTACTCGCGACCGGCGCCGCGGTGACCGACCTGGCGCCGGGCGACCGCGTGATGGGCATGGTGCACGGCGCGATCGGCCCGGTCGCCGTCGGCGAACGCCCGTTCCTGACCCGGGTCCCGGACGCCTGGACCGACGAGCAGGCCGCGACCGTGCCGCTCGTCTTCCTGACCGCCTACTACGCGCTGGTCGACCTGGCCGGGCTCAAGGCGGGCGAGTCGATCCTGATCCATTCGGCCGCGGGCGGGGTCGGGATGGCCGCGACCCAGCTCGCCCGCCATCTGGGCGCCGAGGTGTTCGGCACCGCCAGCGAGGGCAAGCAGCACGTCCTTCGCGCGGCCGGGCTGCCCTCGGACCACATCGCCTCCTCACGCAACCTCGACTTCGCCGAAGCCTTCCGGACCGCGACCGGCGGACGCGGGGTCGACGTCGTCCTCAACTCCCTCGCGGGCGAGTTCGTCGACGCCTCCCTCGCCGTGACCGCGGCCGGCGGCCGGTTCCTCGAAATGGGCAAGACCGACGTCCGCGCACCGGAGGACGTCGCCTACCGCGCCTTCGACCTGATCGAAGCGGGCCGGACCCGCACCGCCGAGATCTGGGCCGAGCTGATCACCCTGTTCGGCCAGGGCGCGTTCACCCCGCTGCCGGTGCGGACCTGGGACGTCCGGCACGCGCCCGACGCGTTCCGGTTCGTCAGCCAGGCCAGGCATATCGGCAAGGTGGCGCTCACCGTCCCGCGAGCGCTCGATCCCGACCGGACGGTGCTGGTCACCGGCGGCACCGGCGGTCTCGGGGCACTCGTCGCGCGGCATCTCGTGGCCGCGCACGGGGTCCGCAAGCTGCTGCTCACCAGCCGCCGCGGCCCGGATGCGCCGGGCGCGGGAGAACTCGCCGCCGAGCTCACCGGTCTGGGCGCCGAAGTCCGCGTCGTGGCCTGTGACGTCGCCGATCGGGACGCGCTCTCCGCCCTGCTGGACGGGGTCGAGCTGACCGGCGTCGTGCACACCGCGGGTGTCCTCGACGACGGCGTGCTGACCGGCCTGACCCAGGAGAGGCTCGCGAAAGTGTTGCGCCCCAAGGTGGACGCGGCGTGGCACCTGCACGAACTCACCCTCGGCCACGACCTCGCGCTCTTCGCGCTCTACTCGTCGGTGTCCGGGATCGTCGGCTCGGCGGGGCAGGCCTCCTACGCCGCCGCGAACACGTTCCTGGACGCCTTGGCGGCCTACCGCGGGACCCGGGGCTTGCCCGCCGTCTCGCTCGCCTGGGGACTCTGGAGGGAGGGGATGGGCAGCGGGCTCGCCGAGAACGACGTCGACCGCATGGCCCGCGAAGGCCTGCCGCCGCTGACCGCGGAGTCCGGGCTGGCCCTGTTCGACGCCGCCCTCGACGGCGGGTTCACCACCGTCCTGCCGATCGAACTCGACCGTGCCGCGCTGCGCGCCCACGCCAGGACCACCGAGGTGGCGCCTGTGCTGCGCGGTCTCGCGAAGGTCACCACCCGGCGCGCGGCGGCACCCGCGGCCACGGGCGGCGCCGGTCTCGGCGAGCGGCTCACGGCACTGCCCGACGACGAACGCACGGCTCTGCTGATCGACCTCGTGCGGCACAACGCCGCCGCCGTCCTCGGGCACGAGGCGGGCGGCATGATCGATCCGGCACGCGCGTTCAAGGACCTCGGCTTCGACTCGCTGACGTCGGTGGAACTGCGCAACCGGATCAACACCGTCACCGGCTTGCGGCTGTCGGCCACGGCGGTGTTCGACCATCCGACCGTCGCCGCGCTCGCCGGGCACCTGCTTGCCGAACTGGCCCCGCCGTCGCTCAGCGCGGCCGACGCGGTGCTCACCGAACTCGACCGGCTCGAAGAACGCCTGGCCGCCGTCGACGACGACGGCCGGACCGCGGTCGCCGGACGGCTGCGAGCCCTGCTCGACGGCATCACCACGCCGGGGAGCGACGTCGGCGGACGGCTGGAGGACGCGACCGCGGACGAGGTCGTCGACTTCCTGGCCACCGAACTGGGGATTTCGTGATGGCGGACAAGAAGGCCGTCGCCAAGGTGCTGGCCGACATCGAGCGGCTGAGCGAACGCCTCGGCGAACTGGATCCCGAAGACCGCAAGAAGGTCGCCAAGCCGCTGAAGAAGCTGCTGCTGGCCTACGCGGCGGGCGACAAGGACGACGAATTCGACGACCTGCTGTTCGACGCCGCTGTCGACAAGGTCTTCGGCTTCCTCACCGACGAGATCTTCTGACCGTGTCGGCGGAGCTGCAGATGTATCCGGAAGAGCGACTGAACGCGTGAACCCGCGCTGGCCGAAGGCCCCGCTATCGCGGTGACAGGGCGTCCTGAGATGGATGACCAGGCAGCGTCCTGCCGACGTCGATCGCGGACGCGGGTTCACCGACAGACACCGACCACCGAGCGAGGGTGTGATGGCGGACCAAGAGAAGCTTCTCGACCTGCTGAAGCGGGTGACCGGGGACCTGCACCGGACCCGGGAACGGCTGCGTGACGCCGAGGACGGACGGCACGAGCCGATCGCGATCGTCGGCATGGCCTGCCGGTTCCCCGGCGGGGCCGACACGTCGGCCGCGCTGTGGGACCTGGTCGAGAGCGGCCGCGAGGGCATCGGCGAGTTCCCGGCCGACCGCGGCTGGGACACCTCCGGCCTGTTCGACGACGACCCGGAGAAGCGCGGGACCACCTATGTGCGGACCGGCGGTTTCCTGCCCGGCGCCGCCGGATTCGACGCCGAGTTCTTCGGGATCTCGCCGCGTGAGGCGCTGGCCATGGAACCGCAGCAGCGGCTGCTGCTGGAGGTCGGCTGGGAGGCCGTCGAACGCGCCGGCCTCGACCCGGCCGCGCTGCGCGGCAGCCCCACCGGCGTCTACGTCGGCGTTTCCGCGCAGGAGTACGGTCCGCGGCTGCACAACCCGGGCGACACGGTGGACGGCTACCTGCTGACCGGCACCACCTGCAGTGTCCACTCCGGACGGATCGCCTATCAGCTCGGCTTGGAGGGCCCGGCGGTCTCGATCGACACGGCGTGTTCGTCGTCGCTGGTCGCGGTGCACGCGGCGGTGCGCGGCCTGCGCGCGGGGGAGTGCACGCTCGCCCTGGCCGGTGGCGTCAACCTGATGGCCTCGCCGGGGATCTTCGTCGACTTCGCGCGGCAGCGTGGCCTGGCGCCGGACGGGCGCTGCAAATCGTTCTCCGACGACGCCGACGGCACCGCCTGGGCCGAAGGCGTCGGGATGCTCGTGCTGGAGAAGCTGTCCGACGCCCAGCGCAACGGGCACCGGATCCTCGCCGTGGTAAGGGGTTCCGCGGTGAATTCCGACGGCGCGTCGAACGGCCTCACCGCGCCCAACGGTCCGTCGCAGCAGCGCGTGATCCGCGCCGCGCTCGCCGACGCACGACTGTCCACTTCGGACGTCGACGCCGTCGAGGCGCACGGCACGGGCACCAGGCTGGGCGACCCGATCGAGGCCGAAGCGCTGATGGCCACGTACGGCCGCGACCGTGACCGGCCGCTGTTCCTCGGCTCGGTCAAGTCGAACTTCGGGCACGCGCAGGCCGCGGCCGGGGTCGCCGGGATCATCAAGATGGTCGAGGCGATGCGTCACGGGGTCCTGCCGCCGACCCTGAACGTCGGTACGCCCAGCCGCGAGGTCGACTGGACGGCCGGGCCGGTCTCGCTGCTGACCGAACGCACGCCGTGGCCCGAGACCGGGCGCCCCCGTGCGGCGGCGGTGTCGTCGTTCGGGATCAGCGGGACGAACGCGCACGTCGTGCTGGAGCAGGCCCCGCCGGAGGAACCCGCCGCCGCGTGCCCCGCGCCCGCCGTGGTGCCGCTGCTGCTGTCCGCGGCCACGGAACCGGCGCTGGCCGCGCAGGCGTCCCGCCTGCTCTCGGTGGCCGGTACCGCCGAGCCCATTGACGTCGCGCACACCCTGACGACGAGGGCGGCGCTGCCGTACCGGGCCGTCGTCACGGGCACGGACTGGGAAACCCTGTCCGCCGGGCTGGCCGATGTCACCGCCACCCGGGTGACCGAGGGCGGGCTCGCGTTTCTGTTCACCGGGCAGGGTTCGCAACGCCTCGGGATGGGTTCTGGGCTGTACGAGGCGTTCCCGGCGTTCGCGGCGGCCTACGACGAAGTTTGTGCGCTGCTGCCCGAGTTCGGGGATTTGGGCCGAACGGAGTTCGCGCAGCCGGCGATCTTCGCGTTGGAAGTGGCGTTGTTCCGCCTTGTGGAGTCGTGGGATGTGCGGCCGGATTATCTGGCGGGGCATTCGATCGGTGAGATCGCGGCCGCTCACGTCGCCGGAGTGCTGTCCTTGACCGACGCGGCGAAACTCGTCGTGGCGCGGGGCCGGTTGATGCAAGCCCTGCCCGCCGGTGGCGTGATGGTGGCGGTGCAGGCGTCCGAGGAGGAACTCGGCGAGTTGCCCGAGGGAGTCTCGCTGGCCGCGGTGAACGGTCCGTCGTCGGTGGTGCTGTCGGGCGCCGAGGAAGCGACTCTCACCTTCGTAGAACGGTTCAGCGACCGGAAGACCAAACGGCTGGACGTGTCGCACGCGTTCCACTCGGTGCTGATGGAACCGATGCTGGACGACTTCGCCGAGGTGGTGCGAGGCCTGGAGTTCTCGGCGCCGCGGATCCCGATCGTGTCCACCGTGGCGGAGAACGCGGATCTGACGGACCCGGCGTACTGGGTCGCGCATGTCCGCGAGACCGTGCGGTTCGCCGGCGCGGCCGAGCGCCTGACCGCCGCCGGGGTCACGAAGTTCTTCGAGCTCGGGCCGGACGCCGTGCTCAGCGCGTTCGTCGACGGCGGAGTGCCCGCGCTGCGCCGCGGCCACGACGAAGCCGGACACGTGGTCTCCGCGCTCGGCACGCTGCATGCGCGTGGCGTCCGCGTCGACTGGGCCGCCTACCTCGGCGGCGGACGGTTCATCGACCTGCCGACGTACGCCTTCCAGCACGAGCACTTCTGGCTCGGCCAGGAAAGCGACGCCGACGTCACCGCGGCCGGGCTCGCCGCCGCCGACCACCCGCTGCTCGGCGCCGCCGTGTCCGTCGCCGCCGACGACGGTGTCCTGCTCACGGGACGCCTCTCGCTCGACCGGCATCCGTGGCTGGCCGACCATGTCGTCGCCGGCCGGGTGCTCGTCCCCGGTACCGCGTTCGCCGAACTCGCCGTCCGCGCGGGCGACGAGGTGGGCTGCGCGGGCGTGGAAGAGCTGATCCTGCGGGAGCCGCTGGTCCTCGAGCCCGGCACCGCGCCGGAGGTCCAGGTCGTCGCGGGCGCCGCCGACGAGCACGGCCGCCGTCCGGTGTCGATCCATTCACGGCTTCCGGAGCGGCCGTGGGTCACCCACGCGACAGGCTTCCTCGGCACTCCATCAGTGTCCACTATGGACATGGTGTGGCCGCCGGAGAACGCCGAAGCGCTCGGACTCGAAGACGCTTACGATCGGCTGGCCGCCGCCGGGCTCGCGTACGGGCCGATGTTCCGCGGCCTGCGCAAGGTCTGGCGCCGCGGCACGGAGATCTTCGCCGAGGTCGCCCTTCCTGAGCCCGAGCAGGCGGCGAAGTTCGGTCTGCACCCGGCACTGCTCGACGCCGCGCTCCAGGCCACCGCCGTTCCCGGCGGGGACCAGGGGTCGGTGCCGTTCGCCTGGCGAGACGTCGTGCTCCACGCGCGGGGCGCGACCGAACTGCGCGTACACGCCCGGCCGGTCGCCGACGGCTTCGCGTTCGACCTCGCCGACGGCACGGGCGCGCCCGTCGCTTCCGTGGGCGGGCTCAGCGTCCGCGCCGTCACGGCCACGACTTCCGTGCGGGACGGCCTCTATCGTGTCGAAGAGGTGCCGCTTCCCGCCGGTTCTTCGGACACCACGGCGGCGGCGGTCCTGGAAGCCGATTCGCTCGACGTCACTCTGCGCGGATTGCAGGACTTCCTGGCCACCGACGAGCCCGGCCCGCTGGTGGTGCTGACCTCTCGGGAAGGCGCGGCCGAAGGGCTGGTCCGTGCCGCGCAGGCCGAGCATCCGGGCCGGATCGTCCTGGTCCGCGGTACTCACGCCGACATCGAGGCCGCACTGGCCACCGGCGAACCCGAAGTACACGCCGACGCCGGAAGCCTGTTCGCGCCGCGCCTGGCCAGGGCGGGCTCCGGTGAGTCCACACTGGACACTTCCGGCACGGTCCTGATCACCGGCGGCACCGGTGGGCTCGGCGCCCGCCTCGCCCGGCATCTGGTCGCCGCGCACGGTGTCCGGCATCTGCTGCTGGTCAGCCGCCGTGGCGCGGACGCGCCGGGTGCCGAGGAACTCGCCGACGAGCTCGGGGCCCGGATCGAGGCCTGCGACGTCTCCGATCGTGAGCAGCTCCGTGATCTGCTGAACCGGGCCGAGCCGCCGGTCACCGGTGTGGTCCACGCCGCGGGTGTCCTCAACGACGGTGTCGTCACATCGCTCACCCCGGAGCGGGTCGACGCCGTGTACCGGGCCAAAGCCACCGCCGCGCAACTGCTGGACGAGCTTACCGGCGACCTCGACTTCTTCGTGCTGTTCTCCTCGATCGCCGGTGTGTTCGGCTCACCGGGGCAGGGCGCGTACTCGGCGGCGAACGCCGAGCTGGACGCCCTCGCCCGGCGGCGCCGCGCCGCCGGAAAGCCCGCGCAGTCACTCGCGTGGGGTCTGTGGCGAGACGGGATGGGTGCCTCGCTGAGCGGCACCGACCGGGACCGCATCGGCAGGGGCGGCTTCGGCGCCCTCGAACCGGAAGAAGGGCTCGCGCTGTTCGACGCCGCCGTGGCCGACGGCGGTGCCGTCCTCGTCCCGGTGCGGCTCGACCTCGCCGCCGTGCGCGCCGCCGGTGTCCCGCCGCTGCTGCGCGGGCTGGTCCGCGTCCGGACTCGTCGCGAAGCCGCCCGCCGCACCGACACCGGGCTGGCGGGACGGCTCGCCGGGCTGTCCGAAAGCGACCGGGAAGCCCTGCTGATCGACCTGGTCCGGACACGCGTCGCGGCGGTTCTCGGCCGGGCGGGCGCGGACACCGTGGAGCCGTCGCGGCCGTTCACCGAACTGGGCTTCGACTCCCTGACCGCCGTCGAACTGCGCAACGAACTCACCGCGGAAACCGGGTTGCGGCTACCCGCGACGCTCGTCTTCGACCACCCGAGCCCGGCGGCGGTGGCCACGTTCCTCGGCGCCGAACTGCTCGGCGCCCCGGAACCGGCGCGTCCGGCGGTGACCCGGCGCGGCGCCGCCGACGAGCCGATCGCGATCGTCGCGATGAGCTGCCGGTATCCCGGAGGCGTCCGGTCACCCGAGGAGCTGTGGGACCTCGTGGCCGCGGGCACCGACGCGATCTCGCCGTTCCCCGGCGGACGCGGCTGGGACGTCGACGGTATCTACGACCCCGAACCCGGCCTGCCCGGCAAGACCTACACCCGCCACGGCGGCTTCCTCCACGACGCGGGCGAGTTCGATCCCGAGTTCTTCGGCATCTCGCCGCGGGAAGCCCTGGCGATGGACCCGCAGCAACGCCTGCTGCTGGAGATCAGCTGGGAAGCGCTCGAACGCGCCCGGCTCGACCCGGCGTCGCTGAAGGGCAGCGCCACCGGGGTGTTCGCCGGGATCATGTACTACGACTACGCCGCGAAACTGGCCAGCGTGCCCGACAGCGTCGCCGGATTCCTGGGCACCGGGACCTCGGCGAGCGTCCTGTCCGGGCGGATCGCGTACACGCTCGGGCTGGAAGGCCCGGCGGTTTCGGTCGACACGGCGTGCTCGTCGTCGCTGGTCGCGCTGCATCTGGCCGCGCGGTCGCTGCGTTCGGGGGAGTGCGACATGGCGCTCGCCGGCGGGGTCACCGTGATGGCGACGCCAGAGACGTTCCTCGACTTCTCGCGCCAGCGAGGGCTTTCGCCGGACGGGCGCTGCAAGTCGTTCTCGGCCGGCGCCGACGGCACCGGCTGGTCGGAAGGCGCCGGGGTGCTCGTGCTGGAGCGGCTTTCGGACGCCCGGCGCAACGGGCATCCGGTGCTGGCCGTGATGCGCGGTTCCGCGGTCAACCAGGACGGCGCGTCCAACGGTCTCACCGCTCCGAATGGACCTTCGCAGCAGCGTGTGATCCGTGCGGCGCTCGCCGACGCCGGTCTGTCCACTTCGGACATCGATGCGGTCGAGGCGCACGGGACGGGCACGCGGCTGGGCGACCCGATCGAGGCACAGGCGCTCATCGCGACCTACGGCGCCGAGCGGGACGAACCGTTGTGGTTCGGTTCGGTCAAGTCGAACCTCGGGCATACGCAGGCCGCCGCCGGGGTCGCCGGGATCATCAAGATGGTCGAGGCGATGCGCCGGGGTGTGCTGCCCAGGACGTTGCACGCGGCGGAACCTTCGGAGGAGATCGAATGGGACGCCGGCGCCGTGGAACTGCTCCATGAATCGAGGCCGTGGCCGGAGGTGAGGCGACCGCGCCGGGCCGGGGTGTCGTCGTTCGGGATCAGCGGGACGAACGCGCACGTCGTCCTGGAGCAGGTCCCGGCCGAAACGCCGGTCGAGCCCGCCTCGCACGGCGTCGTACCGTGGGTGCTGTCGGCCAAGACCGATCAGGCCGTCGCCGACCAGGCCCGCGCTCTACTGTCCCTTGTGGACAAAGCGGATCCACGTGACGTGGCGTACTCCCTGGCCACGACGCGGACCGCGCACGAGCGCAGGGCCGCGGTCGTCGGCGCGGACGCGGAGAGTCTGCGTGCCGGGCTCGAAGCCATCGCGGCCGGTGGCGGGATCACCGGTCGCGCGTCGCGGGGCAAGCTGGCGTTCCTGTTCACCGGGCAGGGTTCGCAGCGACCGGGGATGGGTGCCTCGCTGTACGAGGCGTTCCCGGTGTTCGCGGCGGCGTATGACGAGGTCTGTGCGCTGTTGCCCGAGACCGGGGATCTGTCGCGGACGGAGTTCGCGCAACCGGCGATTTTCGCCCTGGAAGTGGCGTTGTTCCGGCTTGTGGAGTCGTGGGGTGTGCTGCCGGATTACTTGGCGGGACACTCGATCGGCGAGATCGCTGCGGCCCATGTCGCGGGTGTGCTGTCGTTGGAGGACGCGGCGAAACTGGTCGTGGCTCGTGGCCGCTTGATGCAGGCCTTGCCGTCGGGCGGGGTGATGGTCGCGGTGCAGGCGTCCGAGGACGAGATCGGCGAGTTGCCGGAGGGCGTGTCGCTGGGGGCGGTCAACGGTCCGTCGTCGGTGGTGCTTTCGGGCGCTGAAGAGCCGACGCTCGCCGTCGTGGCCCGGTTCGGCGATCGGAAGACGAAGCGGCTGGACGTGTCGCACGCGTTCCATTCGGTGCTGATGGAGCCGATGCTGGACGACTTCGCCGAGGTGGTGCGGGAGCTGACGTTCTCGGCGCCGCGGATTCCGATGGTGTCGGACGTGACCGACCCGGCGTACTGGGTCGCGCACGTCCGGGAGACCGTCCGGTTCGGTGCGGCGGTCGAGCAGCTCCGCGCCGACGGTGTCACGAAGTTCCTCGAAGTCGGCCCCGATGCGGTGCTTTCGCCGCTCACCGAAGGCATTCCCCTGCTGCGCAAGGGACGAGACGAAGCCGTGACGGTGATGACCGCGCTCGCCACCTTGCACGTCCAAGGAGTCCGGGTCGGCTGGGACGCCGTGCTGCCCGGTGCCCGCGCGGTCGACCTGCCGACCTATCCGTTCCAGCGCAAGCACTTCTGGCTCGAACCGGCGCCGGTCGGAGATCTCACCTCGGCCGGGCTGGACTCGCCGGGGCATCCGCTGCTCGCCGCCGGACTCTCCCTCGCCGAGAGCGACGGCACCGTCCTCACCGGACGGATCTCGCTCGCGACCCACCCCTGGCTCGCCGGGCACACGGTGCACGACACCGTCTTGCTGCCGGGCGCGGCGCTCGCCGAACTCGCCGTCCGGGCCGGTGACGAGGCCGGGCGGCCGCGGCTGGCCGAACTGACCCTGCACGCCCCGGTCGTGATCCCCGAGAGCGGGCCGATCGAACTCCAGGTCGCGGTCAGTGCCGCGGCGGCGGTGACCATCCACTCGCGGATACCCGGCGAGGACTGGGCACTCAACGCGCTCGGCCTGCTGGCCGAGGCCGAGCCGCCCGCGAAGGGATTCGTCTGGCCGGACGGGCTCGAACCCATCGACCTCGGCTCCTTCTACGACGACCTCGCCGACCGCGGATTCGTCTACGGTCCGCTCTTCCAGGGCCTGCGCGCGGCCTGGCGGCACGGTGAGGACCGCTACGCCGAGATCTCGCTGCCCGAGGACGCCCGCGAGGACGCGGCCCGGTTCGGGATCCACCCGGCGTTGTTCGACGCCGCCCTGCACGGCATGTTCCTCGGCGAGGGTGAGGAATCCGGGGCGCTGCCGTTCAGCTGGAGCGACGTCAGCCTGCACGCGACCGGCGCCACGACGGTCCGAGCGCGGCTGCGGTTCCTCGCGCCCGGGGAAGTCGCGGTCGACCTGACCGACCTCGCCGGGGCGCCGGTGCTGTCGGTCGGCTCGCTGGTCGTCCGCGCGGTCACCGGTGAGCAGATGCGGGCGGGGGAAGACCGGTCGCTGTTCCGCGTCGAGCACGTCGCGGCCGAGCCGTCGTCCGCGGCGCCGGTGCCGTGGGTGCGATGGGACGAAGTGACCGAGCCGGTTCCGCCGGTCGTCGTCCTGCCGGTGCCGCCGGCGGGGATCCACGGTGTCCTCGAAGTCCTGCAACGGTTCCTGACCGAGCCGCGGTTCTCCGGCTCGCGGCTGGTCGTGGTCACCGGCGACAGTCTCGACGACGCGGCCGCGGCGGGTCTGGTGCGGTCCGCGCAGGCGGAGAACCCCGGGCGGTTCGTCATCCTCGACGGCGAAGTGTCCGATGTGGACACCGCGCTGGCCACCGGCGAACCCCGTGTCCGGGTGCGGGACGGCCGCGCCGAGGTACCGCGGCTGGTCCGGGCGGAGCCCGGCCCGAAGCCGGACTGGGAGCCCGCGGGCACGGTGCTGATCACCGGCGGCACCGGTGGGGTCGGGGCGAAACTGGCCGAACGGCTCGTCACCGAACACGGCGTCGAACGGCTGGTGCTCACCAGCCGGCGCGGCCTCGCCGTTCCCGGCGCCCAAGAACTGGCCGCCCGGCTGGGCGAGCTGGGCGCCGAGGTGCGCGTCGAAGCGTGCGACGTCGCCGATCGGGACGCGGTCGCCGCCCTGCTGGACGGCATCCCCGGCCTGTCCGGCGTCGTGCACGCGGCGGGGGTGCTCGACGACGGCGTCGTCACCGCGCTGACCCCGGAACGTCTGGACCGCGTCCTCGGCCCGAAGGCAGACGGGGCCCGTCACCTGCACGAACTGACCCTCGACCGGCCGCTGACCGAGTTCGTGCTGGTCTCGTCGGTGTCCGGCGTGCTCGGCGGGCCGGGACAGGGCAACTACGCCGCGGCCAACGCCTACCTCGACGCGCTGGCCGAGCGGCGGCACGCCGATGGCCTGCCCGCGCGGTCGCTCGCGTACGGGATGTGGGCCGCCGAAGGGATGGGTGGGGTCCTCGACCAGGCGCTGATCGACCGGATGCGGCGCGACGGTTTCGGGGCGCTCACGCCGGAAGAAGGTGCGGCGCTGTTCGATGTCGCGCCCGGACCGGTGGCCGTACCGGTCAAACTCGACCTGGCCGGGCTGCGGGACCAGGCCCGGGCGGGCGTGCTGCCCGCGCTGCTCACCGGGCTCGTCCGGCTTCCGGTGCGGCGGGCGGTTTCCCCCGAGTCCGTCGCTCTCACGCCGGACGCGGTGGAGGACCTGGTCCGGACGCAGACCGCGCAGGTGCTCGGCTTCGCCACGGCGGACGAGGTCGATCCCGACCACGCGTTCACCGACCTGGGCTTCGACTCGCTGACGTCGGTCGATCTGCGCAACCGGCTCGCGGCCGCGGCGGGACGGCAACTGGGGGCGACGGTGGTGTTCGACCACCCGACCCCCTCGGCGCTCGCGGCGCACCTCCGGAGCCTGCTGTTCCCGGAAGTCGAAGTGCCAGACGAGGCGCGGCTGCGGCGGGCGCTGGCGGGCGCGCCGGTGGAGCGGTTCCGGGAGCTGGGGGTGCTGGAGGCTCTGGTGAAACTGGCCGAGGAACTCCCGGCCGCCGAGTCCTCGGTGCCCGACGAGTCGATCGACGAACTGGACGTGGGGGATCTGATCAGCCGGGCGATGTCGACCGCCGAGCAGGGCTGAAGGACGCTTTCCCCGCGTCGGACGCCGTGAAGGGCGCTTTCACGGAAGGGACCCCAGCGCACAGGTTGCGAAAGCCACTTTCGCAACCTTCAACGTTGCGAAAGTGGCTTTCGCAACACGCGAACCCGCCCGAGCCGCGCGAAGCCTCCCAAGTACATGAAGGCCCCCTTCATTGCGCCTAGCGCAGTGAAGGGGGCCTTCACGTACCAAGTGGGCCCCCGGTTACCGGGCAATGGGGCCGGGGTGGCGAACAGCGCCGGGGACGAGCGGCGCCCGCGCCCAGGATGAGGCCATGCCCGAGCTGCGTCCGTCTCGTCCGGTCCGGAGAATCTGATGGCGACACCCGAAGAACTGGTGACCGCGCTGCGGGAGTCGGTCAAGGAGAACAGCAGGCTGGCCGCGCGCAACCGCGAACTCGCCGACGCGGCGAGGGAACCGGTCGCGATCATCGGCATGGGATGCCGCTACCCGGGCGGGGTCGACTCGCCCGCGGCGTTGTGGGATCTGGTGGCCGACGGCCGCGACGCGGTCTCGGGGTTCCCCGCCGACCGCGGCTGGAACCTCGCCGAGCTGTTCCACCCCGACCCCGACCACCCCGGCACGTCGTACGCGCGTGAAGGCGGATTCCTCCACGAGGCCGCCGAATTCGATCCCGAGTTCTTCGGTATCTCACCGCGCGAAGCGCTCGCGATGGATCCGCAGCAGCGGCTCCTGCTCCAGATCAGCTGGGAGGCGATCGAGCGCGCCGGGCTCGACGCGTCGGCGTTGAAGGGCAGCGCGACGGGCGTGTTCGCCGGGATCATGTACCACGACTACGGAGCAGGCGTTTCCGAGCTGCCCGAAGGAGTCGAGGGCTTCCTCGGCACCGGCACCGCCGGCAGCGTGCTTTCCGGCCGTGTCGCCTACACGTTCGGCTTCGAGGGCCCGGCCGTGTCGGTCGACACCGCTTGCTCGTCGTCGCTCGTGGCCGTGCATCTGGCCGCGCAGGCGTTGCGGGCGGGGGAGTGTTCGCTCGCGCTGGCGGGCGGCGCGACGGTGATGGCGGTCCCGGACACGTTCGTCGAGTTCTCCCGTCAGCGCGGGTTGGCCCCGGACGGACGCTGCAAGTCGTTCGGCGCGGGCGCCGACGGAACCGGCTGGGGTGAGGGCGCCGGTGTGCTGCTGCTGGAGAAGCTGTCCGATGCCGTCCACAATGGACACCGGGTGTTGGCCGTCGTGCAGGGCTCGGCGGTCAACTCCGACGGCGCGTCTAACGGGCTCACCGCGCCCAATGGGCCGTCACAGCAACGCGTGATCCGCGCCGCGCTGGCGAGCGCCGGACTGTCCACTTCGGATATCGACGTCGTCGAGGCGCACGGCACGGGCACGAAGCTCGGCGACCCCATCGAGGCGGACACCCTGCTCGCCACGTACGGCCGCGACCGGAAAACCCCGCTGTGGCTCGGCTCCGTCAAGTCCAACATCGGGCATACGCAGGCCGCCGCCGGGGTCGCCGGGATCATCAAGATGGTCGAGGCGCTGCGCCGCGGCGAGCTGCCGCGCACGCTGCACGCCGACGAGCCGTCCCCGCACGTGGCCTGGGATTCCGGTGCGGTCGAGCTGCTCACCGAGCACCGGCCCTGGCCCGAGACCGGCCGCCCGCGCGCGGCGGCGGTGTCGTCGTTCGGGATCAGCGGCACCAACTCGCACGTCATCCTCCGCCAGGCCCCCGACCAGCCGCGGGCAGGCAACGCGGCCACGCGAGCCCGGGTCCCGTGGGTGCTGTCCGCACGCACCGAGGCCGCGCTGCCCGAGCTGGCGGACCGGTTGCTGCAGACCGGCGGTCACCCCACCGACATCGCCTGGTCACTGGCCACCGGACGGGCGCCGCTGCCGTATCGCGCGGTCGTCACCGGTGCCGACGAGGACGAACTCCGCGCCGGCCTCGGCGCCCTGGCCCGCGGTGAGGCCGCCCCGGGCGTCGTCACCGGCCGGACGGGAAGCGGCAAGCTGGCCTTCCTCTGCACCGGGCAGGGCTCGCAGCGGCTCGCGATGGGCGCCGGGCTCGCCGCCGCCTTCCCCGTTTTCGCCGAGACCTTCGAGCGCGTGGCGGACCGGCTCGACGCGCACACCGGCTTCAAGCTCGCCGAAGTCCTCGCTTCCGAAGACCAGAGCAGGATCGACCGGACCGACGTCGCGCAGCCCGCGTTGTTCGCCTTCGAGGTCGCGATGGCCGAGCTCGTGCGGTCCTGGGGCGTGGAGCCGGACTTCCTGCTCGGGCACTCGATCGGCGAGCTCGCCGCGGCGTACCTCTCCGGCGTGTGGTCGCTCGACGACGCCGCCCGCCTGGTCGCCGCCCGCGGCAGGCTGATGCAGGCGCAGCCCCAGGGCGGCGCGATGGTCGCGTTGCAGGCCACCGAAGCGGAACTCGACCTGCCCGACGGCGTGAGCATCGCCGCGATCAACGGCCCTTCGTCCCTGGTTCTCTCCGGTGAAGAGGCAGCGGTCGCCGCGGTGATCGAGACCTTCCCCGGCCGGCGCTCCAAGCGGCTTTCGGTCAGCCACGCCTTCCACTCCGCGATGATGGACGGGATGCTCGACGACTTCCGCGAGGTCGCCGAGAGCGTGACATACGCCGAGCCGCGGATCCCGATCATCGCCGGTGACGTCCGCGACCCGGAGTACTGGGTGCGGCAGGTGCGCGAACCCGTCCGGTTCGCCGACGGCGTCGCGGGCCTGCACGCGCGCGGTGTCCGGCGCTTCGTCGAGATCGGGCCGGACGCCTCCCTGACCGCGCTCGGCGCCGACTGCGTCAGCGACGGTGTCTTCATCGCCACGCAACGGAAAGATCGTGATGAGGCCGCCGCCGCGGACCTGGCACGGGGAAGGCTCTTCACCGCCGGGGTGCGGCTCGACTGGGCCCGGATCTTCGACGGCACCGGCGCCACCCGTGTCGACTTGCCGACGTATCCCTTCCGGCGGGACCGCTTCTGGCTCGCCGCCGCGCAGACCGCACCCCCGGCCCGGCGGTACGAAGTCGTCTGGCGCCCGATGGAGCCGGTGGCGTCGCAGGAGTCCTGGACCGTCTATGCGGCCGAACCCGGCGCGTGGGCGGAAGCCGCCGCGAAGGCGCTCGACGCGCCCCTGGTGACGGAAGTCCCGGAGACCGGCCCGATCCTGGCGTTCCCGGCGGACGGAGCCGCACTCGCCGCTCTCCTGCGGGACACCCCGGCGAAGGTGTGGTGTGCCACCAGTGATCCCGGCGTCGCCGCGGTCGCGCGGGTCGCGGCGATCGAGCAGCCCCGCCGCTGGGGTGGCTGCGTGACCTTGCCCGAGCAGCCGGACCAAGCCGCTCGCCTCCGCGACGTGCTCGGCGGTCCCGAAGACGAGGTCGCGATCCGCGCCGACGGGATCTTCGCCCGCCGGTTCGTCCCCGCCGCCTCCGCGTCCGGTGCGCCGTGGACCACCTCCGGAACCGCGCTGATCACCGGCGGCACCGGAGCCTTGGGCGCGCTCGTGGCCGAACGGCTGATCCGCGCCGGGACGGAGCACGTCGTGCTTCTCTCCCGCCGTGGCGAGGACGCGCCTGGTGCGGCGGAACTGCGTGAACGGCTGGAAGGCCTCGGTGCCCGCGTCGGTATCCACGCCTGCGACGCCGCCGACCGGGACGCATTGTCCACAGTGGTCAGTGGTCTGACCGATCTCCGCGTGGTCGTGCACACCGCCGGCGTCCTCGACGACGCGATGCTCGACGACGCGACGCCCGAACGCTTCGAGGCCGTCGCCCGGCCGAAGGTGACCGCCGCGCGGCACCTGCGGGAACTCACGGATGACCTCGACGCGCTCGTGCTGTTCTCGTCCGTCGCCGGGGTGCTCGGCAACGGCGGGCAGGCCGCCTACGCCGCCGCGAACGCGGAACTCGACGCGCTCGCGACCCGATGGCGGGCAGAAGGTGTCAAGGCGGTGTCGATCGCCTGGGGCCCGTGGGCCGAGGGTGGCATGGCCGAGGCGGTCGACGACGCCGTCCGCCGCAAGGGCCTGCGCCCGATGACCCCCGAGTCCGCGGCGGAGGAGTTCGTCCGGGCGATCGCCTCCGGCGACACCTGCGTCACCGTCGCCGACTTCGACTGGCCGTCGTTCTTCGAGGACTTCCGGGCCGCGCCGATGCTCGCCGAACTGCCACGACCGGAAACCGCGGCAGCCGAAGCACCGGTGGCGGATCTGCGGTCCCGGCTGAGCGGCCTGATCGAACCCGAACAGCGGCGGCTGCTGCTGAAGGTCGCCCGCGAGACCGTGGCCAAGGTGCTCGGCCATCCGGACACCTCGGCGATCGGCCCGGACCGCGCGTTCACCGAACTCGGTTTCGACTCGCTCACCGCGGTCGAACTGCGCAACCGGATCGACGCCGCGACCGGCCTCGCCGTGCCCGCGACGCTCGTCTTCGACCATCCGACCCCGCAGGCGCTGGCCGCCTACCTCTGGCAGGAACTCGCCGGGACGGACGACGACGTGGAGGGCCTGCTCGACGGACTGGAAGCCGCGTTGAGCCGTCTCGACCCGGGCGGGGACGAGCACGCGAAAGCGGGCGCCCGGCTGCGGAAACTCGCCGAGAGCCTCGACGGGCCCGGCTTCACGCCGTCTTCGGACGACGAACTCTTCGCCTTCATTGACCAGCAACTCGGCGCTTGAGCCGGGTGCACGCGACCTCGACCGATGAGTGGGGACACCGTGGGTGAGAACGACAAGCTTCGCGACTACCTGACGCGAGTCACCGGCGAACTGCAGCGCACGCGCGGCAGGCTGGCCGCGCTGGAGGACCGCGCCGCCGAACCGATCGCGATCGTCGGCATGGGCTGCCGGTTCCCCGGCGGCGTCCGCACGCCGGAGCGGTTCTGGGAACTGCTGACCGCCGGGGAGCACGGGATCACCGGGTTCCCCGAAGACCGTGGCTGGGACGTCGGCGCGCTGATCGACCCGGACCCGGACCACCTGGGCACCAGCTACGTCGACCGAGGCGGATTCGTGGAGGGCGCCGGGGAATTCGACCCGGAGTTCTTCGGTATCTCGCCGCGCGAGGCCGTCTCGATGGATCCGCAGCAGCGGCTCCTGCTGGAGACGTCGTGGGAGGCACTGGAACGCGCCGGGATCGACCCCACCTCGCTGTCCGGTGGCCGCGCGGGGGTCTTCGTCGGCACCAACGGCCAGGACTACGGCCGTGACCTGCCCAAGGGCGTCGAAGGCGTCGAGGGTTACCTCGGCACCGGCATCTCCGGCAGTGTCCTTTCCGGACGGATCTCCTACGTGCTGGGGCTCGAAGGCCCGTCGGTCACCGTCGACACGGCGTGCTCGGCGTCGCTGGTCACGCTGCACCTCGCGGTCCGGGCGTTGCGCGCGGGGGAGTGCGACCTCGCGTTGTCCGGTGGCGCCACCGTGATGGCGAGCCCGGACGCGTTCATCGAGTTCTCGCGTCAGCGCGGCCTGGCGCGCGACGGCCTGGTCAAGGCGTTCGCCGCCGGGGCCGACGGCACCGCGTGGGGCGAGGGCGCCGGCATGATCGTGCTGGAGCGGCTTTCCGACGCCCGGCGCAACGGGCATCCGGTGCTGGCCGTGGTGCGCGGCTCGGCGGTCAACTCCGACGGCGCGTCCAACGGTCTCACCGCGCCGAACGGGCCGTCGCAGCAGCGTGTCATCCGCCAGGCGCTGGCCGACGCTCGACTGTCCACAAAGGATGTGGACGTGGTCGAGGCGCACGGCACCGGCACGACGCTGGGCGATCCGATCGAGGTCCAGGCCCTCCAAGCCACCTACGGCCGCGACCGTGGGGAACGTGGTCCGCTGCTGCTCGGTTCGGTGAAGACGAACATCGGGCACACTCAGGCCGCGGCGGGGGTCGCCGGGATCATCAAGATGGTCCTGGCCCTGCGCAACGGAATCCTGCCCGCGAGCCTCCACATCGACGCCCCGAGCCCGCAGGTCGACTGGTCGCCGGGAACGATCGAGCTGCTGGCCTCCGCCCGACCCTGGCCGTCGGGGGAGATCCGCCGGGCGGGTGTCTCCTCGTTCGGCATCAGCGGCACCAACTCCCACGTACTGCTGGAGCAGGCGCCCGAGGCCGAAGAGTCCACAGTGGACGTAGTCGCTCCGCCGGTGGTGCCGTGGGTGCTGTCCGGCCGGACTCCGGCGGCGCTGCGCGCCCAGGCCCGCGCGCTGCTGGCCGTCGAGGGCGACCCGGCCGACATCGGCTGGTCGCTGGCCGCGACGCGGTCCGTCTTCGAGTACCGGGCCGTCGTCACCGGCCGGGACGAGGAGACTCTGCGTGCCGGTCTGACGGCGATCGCCGAAGGAGAGCCAGCGCTGGGTGCAGCGACCGACGGCGGTCTCGCGGTCTGTTTCACCGGACAGGGTTCCCAGCGGCTCGGCATGGGCCGCGAGCTGTACGAGGCGTACCCGGTGTTCGCCGCCGCGTTCGACCAGGTCTGCGAACTGCTGCCGGGTGTGCGCGAGATCGTCTTCGGTGACGACGCCGACGCCTTGAACGACACGGCGAACGCCCAGCCCGCGCTGTTCGCGCTGGAGGTCGCGCTCTACCGCCTGATCGAATCCTGGGGAGTGGTCCCGGACTTCCTGATCGGGCATTCCGTCGGCGACTTCGCCGCCGCGCACGTCGCGGGCGTCTGGTCGCTGGAAGACGCGGCCGCCCTGATCGCCGCGCGTGGCCGCCTGATGAGCGCCTTGCCACGCGGCGGCGCGATGTGCGCGATCGAGGCGACCGAGGACGAGGTCCGCGCCGCACTGGTCGGGGGAGCGGATGTCGCGGCCGTCAACGGTCCGCGCGCGATCGTCGTCTCCGGCACCGAGGACTCCGTGCGGACCGTCGCCGAGGTGTTCGCCGGGCAGGGGCGCCGGACCAAGCACCTCGCGGTGTCCCACGCGTTCCACTCGGCGCTGATGGACGGCATGCTCGACGACTTCGCCGCCGTCGCCCGCCGGGTCACCTACAAAACCCCGAAGATCGCGCTGATCGCGGGCGTCACCGGCCGTATCGCCGACACCACCGAAATCCTCGACCCGGCCTACTGGGTGCGGCACGTGCGCGAAGCCGTGCGGTTCGCGGACGGGATCGGCGCGCTGGCCGACGCGGGTGTCACCCGCTTCCTCGAACTCGGTCCGGACGGCATCCTTTCGGCCGCGGGGCAGGAAAGCGCCGAGGGCCTGTTCGTGCCCGCGCTGCGCCGCGACCGGCCCGAACCCGAGAGTTTCGTCGCCGCGCTGGCCGCCGTGCACGTCCACGGCGGGAAGGTCCGCTGGGCCGCCGCCTTCGACGGCGCGCGCCCCGTCGACCTCCCCACCTACCCCTTCCAGCGCGAGTTCTACTGGCTTCCCGCGACCCAAGCCGCCGGTGACGCGGCCGGTCTCGGCCTCGGCTCGCTCGGCCACCCGCTGCTCGGCGCGGCCGTTTCGGTCGCCGACGCGGGCGGATTCCTGTTCACCGGCAGCCTTTCGCTCCGGACGCATCCGTGGCTGGCCGACCACCTGGTGCACGGCCAGGTCGTCGTGCCGGGCACCGCGCTGGTCGAACTCGCCGTACGCGCCGCCGACGAAACCGGCTTGGCGGTACTGGAAGAACTGACGCTGCAAACCCCGTTGGTGCTCCCGGAAAGCGGCGCGGTCCAGGTGCAGCTGTGGGCCGGCGCGCCGGAGGACTCCGGCCACCGGTCGCTCACCGTGCACTCGCGCCCGCACGGCACGGGGGAGTGGACACTGCACGCGACGGGTGCGCTCGCCCCGGCCGCTCCCACCCCGGACTGGGAGCTGACCGAGTGGCCGCCGCACGGCGCCGAAGTCGTGTCCCTCGACGGCCGCTACGCCGAACTGGCCGCGGCCGGTCTCGAGTACGGCGAGATCTTCCAAGGTCTGCGTTCCCTGTGGCGCGACGGCGACCACACCTACGCCGAGGTGTCACTGCCCGAGGCCGCCCGCGACCAGGCCGGCCGGTTCGGCCTGCACCCGGCGCTGCTGGACGCGGCGCTGCACGCCCTCGCCGAGGGCGACGGCCCCGCTCGCCTGCCGTTCGCCTGGAGTGACGTCGTCCTGCACGCCTCCGGCGCGGCCGAGCTGCGTGTCCGGCTCACCCCATCCGGTGCCGACGCGGTCAGCCTGCGCGTGGCCGACGGGACCGGTGCGCCGGTCGCCACCGTCGGTTCCCTGGTCGTGCGCCCGGTTTCGGCCGGTCAGCTGCGGCCCACCGCCACCCGTGACGGCTTGTACGAGCTGGCCTGGCGGCCGATCGCCGCGCCGGAAACCGAAGCGCCGAGCTGGGCGCACTTCGCCGACGTCACCGGGGAGGCCCCCGAGATCGTCGTGTGCCGCGCCGAGGGTGACGACGTGCACGCCGTCACCGGCGCCACGCTGGACGTCCTCCGGACCTTCCTCGCCGAAGACCGCTTCGCCGCGTCGATACTGCTTGTCCACACTGGACCGTCCGATGTGGACCCGGTGGCCGCCGCGGTGTGGGGGCTGGTGCGCAGCGCGCAGTCCGAGCATCCGGACCGGTTCCTGCTCGCCGACGCCGACGAGCTGACCGACGCCGTACTGGCCTCCGGTGAGCCGCAGGTCGCCGTCCGCGACGGCGAACTCCGCGTGCCGCGTCTCGTCACGCCCGAATCCACGGGACGGCTGCTCCCGCCGCCCGGGAACTGGCGGCTCGGCCTGTCCGGCAAGGGCACCTTCGACCACCTCACCCTGGAGCCGCTGCCCGACGAGCCGCTGGGCCAGCAGGGGGTCCGGGTCTCCGTCCGCGCCGCCGGGCTCAACTTCCGCGACGTGCTCAACGCGCTCGGCATGTACCCCGGCGAGGCCGGGCTGCTCGGCAGCGAGTTCGCCGGGACCGTCCTCGAGGTCGGCGACGGCGTCACCGACCTGCGCCCCGGCGACGAGGTGATGGGTCTCGTCTCCGGCGGCGCCGGCCCGGTCGCGGTCGCCGAACGGCCGATGATCACCCGCAAACCCGCGGACTGGACCTACGAGCAGGCCGCTTCGACACCGCTGGTGTTCCTCACCGCCTACTACGCGCTGGTCGACCTGGCCGGGCTCAAGGCCGGCGAGTCGATCCTCATCCACGCCGCCGCCGGCGGGGTCGGAATGGCCGCCACCCAGCTCGCGCGCCATCTGGGCGCCGAGGTCTACGGCACGGCCAGCGAGAGCAAGCAGTACGTGCTGCGCGACGCCGGTCTCGACGACGCGCATATCGCCTCCAGCCGCACACTCGACTTCGAGCAGCGGTTCAGCGGTATCGACGTCGTCCTGAACGCGCTCGCGGGGGACTTCGTCGACGCCTCGATCCGCACGATGGCGCCGGGCGGCCGGTTCCTGGAGATGGGCAAGACCGACATCCGCGAGCCCGAAGGCGTCCACTACCGCGCCTTCGACCTGATCGACGCGGGACCGGAGCGGACCGCGCAGATGTGGGACGCGCTGACCGCGCTGTTCGACTCTGGCGCGCTCGTCCCGCTGCCGACCCGGACGTGGGACGTCCGGGAGGCACGGGAAGCGTTCCGGTTCCTCAGCCAGGCCAAGCACATCGGCAAGGTCGCGCTCACCATGCCGCGGGCGCTCGACCCGGACCGGACGGTGCTGATCACCGGCGGCACGGGTGGTCTCGGCGCCCTGATCGCCCGCCATCTCGTGTCCGCGCACGGCGTCCGGAAGCTCCTGCTCACCAGCCGCCGCGGCCTGGACGCGCCGGGTGCGCGGGAGTTGGTGGCCGATCTCCGCGAAACCGGTGCCGAAGTGAAGGTCGTCGCCTGCGACGTCTCCGATCGCGACGCCGTGGCGGCGCTGCTCGACGGCGTCGACCTGACCGGTGTCGTCCACGCCGCCGGTGTCCTGGACGACGGCACTATCGACGCGCTCACCCAGGAGCGGCTGGACTTCGTGCTCGGGCCGAAGGCCGACGCGGCCCGGCATCTGCACGAACTCTCCGGCGATCCGGAACTGTTCGTCACCTTCTCTTCGGCGGCCGGTGTGCTCGGCGCGCCGGGACAAGGCAACTACGCGGCGGCCAACGGCTACCTCGACGGTCTCGCCGCCCACCGCCGTTCGCTCGGTCTCGCCGGGCAGTCGCTGGCCTGGGGACCGTGGGCCGCGGGCATGGCGGAGACCCTCGGCGAGGCCCACCTCGCGCGCCTTCGCGCCGGGGGCACTCCCGCACTCGCCGTCGAGGACGGTCTCGCGCTGTTCGACGCCGCCATCGCCGCCGGGGCGCCGCTGGCCATCCCGGTCCAGCTTGATCTGCCGGTGCTCGCCGCGTCCGGACCGCTCCCGCCGCTGCTCGGCGCGCTGGTCAAACCCGGCCGCCGGACCGCGAAATCGGGCGGTGGGCAGGACTCCTCGCTGGCGCGGCGGCTCGCCGGGCTGACCGAGGCCGACCAGGACCGCGAGCTGCTCGATCTCGTCCGCACCCAGGTCGCCCTCGTGCTCGGGCATGTCAACGCGGCCACCGTCGAGCCCGGCCGCGGGTTCATGGACCTCGGTTTCGACTCGCTGACCGCGGTCGAACTGCGCAACCGGCTCGGCTCCGTGACCGGGCTACGGCTGCCGTCGACGGTGATCTTCGACCATCCGACCCCGGTCGCGCTCGCCGGCTACGTGCGTTCCGAGCTGCTCGGCGACCTGACCGCCGGGCCGCGTACCCGTGCCCGCGTCACCGACGACAGCGAGCCGATCGCGATCGTCGCGACCAGCTGCCGGTTCCCCGGTGGTGTGAACACGCCGGAAGACCTGTGGCGCCTCGTCTCCGAGGGCCGCGAAGGGCTCACGGAGTTCCCCACCGACCGTGGCTGGGACCTGGCGGCGCTGTTCGACCCGACGCCGGGCAAACAGGGCGTCTCGCACACCCGGACGGGCGGATTCCTGCCCGACGCGGGCGACTTCGACCCGGAGTTCTTCGGCATCTCGCCCCGCGAAGCGCTCGCCATGGACCCGCAGCAGCGGCTGCTGCTGGAGATCGCGTGGGAGGCGTTCGAACGCGCGGGGATCCCGCCGGGCAGCCTGCGCGGCAGCGACACCGGCGTCTTCACTGGCGCGATCTACCACGAATACGCCTCCCGGCTGACGAAGATCCCGGAGGAGGTCGAAGGATTCCTCGGCACCGGCACGTCCGGCGCGATGATGTCCGGCCGCGTCTCCTACACCTTCGGGTTCGAGGGGCCCGCCGTCTCGGTGGACACGGCGTGCTCGTCGTCGCTGGTCGCGATGCATCTGGCGAGCCAGGCTCTGCGGTCGGGGGAGTGCTCGCTCGCGCTGGCGGGCGGCGTCACGGTGATGGCCAACCCCGACCCGTTCGTCGACTTCAGCAAGCAGAACGCGATGGCGGCCGACGGCCGCTGCAAGGCGTTCGCCAACGGGGCCGACGGCGTCAGCTGGGGTGAGGGCGCCGGGTTCGTCCTGCTGGAGAAGCTGTCCGACGCGCGCCGCAACGGGCACCCGGTCCTCGCGCTGCTCAAGGGTTCCGCGGTCAACCAAGACGGCGCGTCCAGTGGTCTCACCGCGCCGAACGGGCCTTCGCAGCAACGCGTGATCCGGCAGGCACTCGCCAACGCCGGTCTGTCCACTTCGGACGTCGACGTCGTCGAAGCGCACGGCACCGGAACCAGGCTGGGCGACCCGATCGAGGCGCAGGCCCTGCTCGCCACCTACGGCCAGGACCGCGAAGAGCCGCTGCTGCTCGGCTCGGTGAAGTCGAACTTCGGGCACACGCAGGCCGCGGCGGGCGTGGCCGGGGTGATCAAGATGGTCGAGGCGATGCGGCACGGCGTCGTCCCCGCGACGCTGCACGTCGACGCGCCCTCCGCCCAGGTCGATTGGGAAACCGGCGCGATCCGCGTGGCCACCGAGTCCGCGGGCTGGCCGGAGACCGGCCGTCCGCGCCGGGCGGGGGTGTCCTCGTTCGGGTTCAGCGGGACCAACGCGCACGTCGTGCTCGAACACGTCCCCGCGTCGGAGACCGAGAAACCGGCCAAACGGCCCGCGATGCTGCCCTGGGTCCTTTCCGGGCGTTCCGAGGAAGCCCTGCGGGCGCAGGCCGCGCGGCTCGCGGACCTGACGGCCGACCCGCTCGACGTCGCTTTCACGCTCGCCACCGCCCGGACCGCGCACGAACGCCGTGCGGTCGTCGTCGGGGCCGACCCGTCGGTGCTGCGCGCCGGGCTGGCCGCGTTCGCCGACACCGGCCGGGCCGCCAACGTCGTCTCGGGGCGTGCGGTCACCGGCAGGCTCGCGGTCCTGTTCACCGGCCAGGGTGCCCAGCGCATCGGTATGGGCCAAGGGCTTTACGAGACCTTCCCCGCATTCGCGGCGGCGTATGACGAGGTCGCCGCGTTGCTTCCGCTCGATGGCGACATCGACCGCACGGGTACGGCGCAGCCCGCGATCTTCGCGCTCGAAGTGGCGTTGTTCCGGCTCTTCGAGTCCTGGGGCGTCACCCCGGACCTGTTGGCCGGACACTCGATCGGCGAGATCGCGGCGGCGCACGTGGCCGGGGTGTTGTCGCTGGAGGACGCGGCGAAGCTGGTCGAGGCGCGTGGCCGGCTGATGGAGGCGTTGCCCGAGGGTGGCGCGATGGTCGCGGTGCAGGCGTCCGAGGACGAGGTGCGCGAGTACCTGTCCGACGAGGTCTGTCTGGCCGCGGTGAACGGTCCGCAGGCGATCGTTCTGTCCGGTGTGGACGGTCCGGTCCGCGCGGTCGCCGCCCGGTTCGCCAAGGAAGGGCGTCGCACCAAGCAGCTCGTGGTGTCGCACGCGTTCCATTCGGCGCTGATGGAGCCGATGCTGGCGGAGTTCGCCGCAGTGGCGGAGTCTCTGGAGTACCACCAGCCGCGGATCCCGATCGTGTCCACAGTGACCGAAGGGCCGGATCTGACCGACCCGGCGTATTGGGTGCGCCACGTCCGCGAAACCGTGCGGTTCGCCGATGGTCTCGCGGCGCTGACCGCCGAGGGTGCCACGACGTTCCTCGAACTCGGGCCGGACGCCGTGCTCAGCGCGCTCGTCGACGGCGGGGTGCCCGCCCTGCGCAAGGCCCAGGACGAGGCCCGGACCGCGATGTCCGCGCTGGGCGCCGTGCACGCCGCGGGCGCCCCCGTCGACTGGGACCGCTTCTTCGACGGCACCGGCGCGCGGCCGGTGAACCTGCCCACGTATCCGTTCCAGCGCCGTCGTTTCTGGCTGCTGGCCCCGCCTGGTTCCGGTGACGCCACCGCGCTCGGCCTCGGCGCGCTCGACCATCCGCTGCTCGGCGCCGCCGTCGCGCTGCCCGAACGCGGCGGGCTCGTGCTCACCGGCAGGCTGTCGCTCGACGAACAGCCGTGGCTGGCCGGGCACCGTGTTCGTGACGCCGTCCTGCTGCCCGGCACCGCGTTCGCCGAACTGGCCGTGCGGGCCGGTGACGAGGTCGGTTGCGGAACCGTCGAAGAACTGACGCTGCAAGCACCGCTTGTGCTCACCTCGGCCCCGGTGCAGCTGCGAGTGTCCCTTTCGGACAGTGGTGCCCTGGCGGTGCACTCCCGTCCCGAGGACGGCGACTGGACGCTGCACGCCACCGGCTCGGTGACCACGGCCACCGAGGAACCCTCCGCGCTCACCGAATGGCCGCCGTCCGGCGCGGAACCTGTTGACCTGGATGGCTTCTACTCCACGCTCGCCGACGCCGGGCTCGGCTACGGCGACCCGTTCCGCGGGCTGCGCGCCGCTTGGCGCCAGGGTGACGAGGTCTTCGCCGAGGTCGCGCTGCCCGAGGGCACCGACGTGCGCGGATTCGGGCTGCACCCGGCCCTGCTCGACGCCGTGCTGCACGCCGTCGGCCTGACCGGCGGCCCGGCGCGGCTACCGTTCTCCTGGACCGGGCTGGCGTTGCACGCCACCGGCGCGAGCACCCTGCGGGCGAGGCTCACCCCGGCCGGTCAGGACGCGGTCTCCTTGCGGGTCACCGACGGCACGGGTGCTCCGGTGCTGTCGGTCGCGTCGCTGAGCCTGCGCCCGGTCGGTGACGGGCCGCTGCCCAGCGCCGCCTCCGACGCGCTGTTCGGCATCGACTGGATTCCCGTCGCGCTGCCTTCGGAAGCCGAAGACGTCGCCGTCTACGAAGCCACGTCGCCCGAAGCGACTCTGGAGGTGTTGCAGACCGCCGAAGACCGGCTCGTCGTGCACCTCACCGGTGACAGCCCGGCGCACGCCGCCGTCGCCGGACTGGTGCGCAGCGCACAGGCCGAGTACCCGGACCGGTTCGTCCTGGTCCACGGCACCGGTGACGCCCGGATCGCGGCCGCCGCCGGTGAGCCCGAGGTCGCGTTCACCGAAGACGGTCCGCGCGTTCCGCGGCTGACGCGGTCCCGCGCGACCGCCGACCCCGACTGGACCCTCGACGGCACCGTGCTGGTCACCGGCGGTACCGGTGGACTCGGCGCGCACGTCGCCCGTCGGCTCGTCGAGCGGCACGGCGTCCGCCATCTACTGCTGGCCGGACGCCGGGGTGCCGACGCTCCCGGTGCCGAGGAACTGCGGGAGGAGCTCGCCGCTCTCGGCGCGGAAGTGACGATCGCCGCCTGCGACGTCGCCGACCGCTCCCAGCTGGAGTCCGTGCTCGCACTCGCCGAGCCGCAGCTCAGCGGGGTGGTGCACGCGGCGGGCGTCCTCGACGACGGTGTCCTCTCCGCGATGACGCCCGAGCGGCTCGCCGCCGTGGCCGGACCGAAGGCCGAGGCCGCGCGGCATCTGCACGAATTGACCACTGACCTGAAGCTGTTCGTCACGTTCTCCTCGATCGCCGGCGCCCTCGGCGCTCCCGGTCAGGCGAACTACGCGGCCGCCAACGGCTACCTCGACGGTCTCGCCGGCCTCCGGCGCGCGCAGGGCCTTCCCGGCACGTCGATCGCCTACGGCCTCTGGGAAACCGGCATGGGCGAGGGCCGCGGTGGCGCGGCACTGCCCGTCGAGGCCGGGCTGGAGCTGTTCGACCTGCTGGCTCTCGGTGACGACCCGCGGCCCGTCGCGGCCAAGCTCGATCTGGCCGCGCTGCGGGCAGAGGCCGAGGTACCGCATGTGCTGCGGAGCCTGGTCCGGCCCCGACGTCGCCGTGCGGCGGAGGAAGCGGAAGCCGCGGGCCTGCGGCAACGTCTGGCGGGCGTACCCGCCGGGGAGCGCACGCGGCTGCTGACCGAACTGGTCCGCACCGAAGCCGCGCACGTCCTCAGCCACACCAGCCCCGACGCCGTCGAAGCCGACCGCGCCTTCGGTGACCTGGGTTTCGACTCGCTCACGGCGGTCGAGTTCCGCAACCGGCTCGGTACGGTCACCGGACTGCGGCTCCCGGCGACCCTCACCTTCGATCACCCGACCCCGGTGGCACTGGCCGAGTTCCTGCTCGCCGAACTGCTCGACGAACCCGCCGACGCGACCCCGGTCTTCACCGCCGCGCGCGCCGACGGCGACCCGATCGTCATCGTCGGCATGGCCTGCCGCTATCCGGGCGGCGTGACGTCTCCGGAAGAACTGTGGGACCTCGTGGCCGGCGGCCGCGACGGCGTGACCCGGTTCCCCGAGGACCGCGGCTGGGACGTCGACGGCATCTACGACCCCGACCCCGACCAGCCTGGCAAGACCTACACCCGCGAGGGCGGTTTCCTGCACGACGCGGGCGACTTCGATCCGGAATTCTTCGGGATCTCGCCCCGGGAAGCGCTCGCGATGGACCCGCAGCAACGTCTCCTGCTCGAAGTCGCCTGGGAGGCGCTCGAACGCTCCGGTACCGATCCGACGTCACTCAAGGGCAGCCCGACCGGGGTGTTCGCGGGCGTCATGTACCACGACTACGGCACCCGGCTCGGCAACGACGTTCCCGACGACGTCGAGGGTTTCCTCGGCACCGGCACCTCGGGTTCGGTGCTGTCCGGCCGGGTCGCCTACACCCTCGGACTGGAAGGCCCGGCGGTTTCGGTCGACACCGCGTGCTCCTCGTCGCTGGTCGCCCTGCACTGGGCGACGCAGGCACTGAAGTCGGGGGAGTGCTCGCTGGCGCTGGCCGGTGGTGTCACCGTGATGGCGACGCCCGAGACCTTCATCGGGTTCTCGCGTCAGCGCGGCCTCGCCGCCGACGGCCGCTGCAAGTCCTTCTCGGCCGACGCCGACGGCACCGGCTGGGCCGAAGGCGCCGGGATGCTCGTGCTGGAACGGCTTTCCGACGCGCGCCGCAACGGGCACCGCGTCCTCGCGGTCGTCAAGGGCTCGGCGGTCAACTCCGATGGCGCGTCCAACGGTCTCACCGCGCCGAACGGTCCTTCGCAGCAGCGCGTGATCCGGCAGGCGCTGGCCGCCGCCGGGGTCCCTTCGTCCACTGTGGACGCCGTCGAGGCGCACGGCACCGGTACGACGCTGGGCGACCCGATCGAGGCACAGGCGCTCCTGGCCACGTACGGCCGCGAGCGTGACGGCGAACCGCTGTACCTCGGCTCGGTGAAGTCGAACTTCGGCCACACGCAGGCCGCGGCGGGCGTCGCCGGGATCATCAAGATGGTCCAGGCGATGCGCCACGGTGTCCTGCCGCCGACGCTGCACCTGGGCGAGGCGACCCCGCACGTCGACTGGGAAGCCGGTGACGTCGAGTTGCTCGCCGAAGGCCGGGAGTGGCCGGAGACCGGGCGGCCGCGGCGGTCCGCCGTGTCCTCCTTCGGGATCAGCGGCACCAACGCGCATGTCATCCTCGAACAGCCTCCGGCCGAAACGCCTGCCCCGCGAGAAGTCGTGGCTCCCGCGCTCGTGCCGTGGGTGCTCTCTGGCCGCGCCGAGAACACGGTGCGCGAGCAGGCCGGGCGCCTGCTCGGCCGCGACGGTGAGCCGGTCGATGTCGGTTTGGCGCTCGCCACGACCCGGACCGCGCACGAGCGGCGTGCCGTCGTACTCGGCGCCACGGACGTGGATCTCCGCACCGGACTCGAAGCACTTGCCGAAGGCGCGACCACAACGTCGGTCGTCGCCGGACGGGTACTGCCCGGCCGGACGGCGTTCCTGTTCACCGGTCAGGGATCGCAGCGTCCCGGTATGGGCGAAGGGCTTTACGCCGCCTTCCCGGCGTTCGCCGCGGCGTACGACGAGGTCACCGCGCTGCTCCCGGCAGGCGGCGACCTGAGCCGCACCGGTGCCGCGCAGCCCGCGATCTTCGCGCTGGAGGTCGCGCTGTACCGGCTCGCCGAGTCGTGGGGTGTCGTGCCCGACTTCGTGGCCGGGCATTCGATCGGCGAGATCGCGGCCGCGCATGTGGCGGGCGTGCTTTCGCTGGAAGACGCGGCCAAGCTCGTCGAGGCGCGCGGTCGGCTGATGGAGGCGCTGCCCGAAGGCGGCGCGATGGTCGCGGTCCAGGCGAGTGAGGACGAGGTGCGTGAGCACCTGACGCCGAAGGTGTCGCTGGCCGCCGTCAACGGCCCCGACGCGGTCGTCCTCTCGGGAGCCGCGTCGCCGACGCTCAAGCTGGCCAAGAAGTTCGAGAAACTCGGCCGCCGCACGAAGCGGCTGGACGTCTCGCACGCGTTCCACTCGGCCCTGATGGAGCCGATGCTCGACGAGTTCGCCGCCGTGGTGCGGGAACTCGGCTTCTCGGCGCCGAAGATCCCGTTCGTGTCCACAGTGGACGGCGAGCCGGTGGCACGGGTCGCCGAACCGGAGTACTGGGTCGAGCACGTCCGCGCCACCGTCCGGTTCTCGGCCGGGCTCGCGTGGCTGCGTGAGGCCGGGGTGACCAAGTTCCTGGAACTCGGCCCGGCCGCCGTGCTGACCGCGCTCGCGGACGACGGCCCGGACACCTTCGCGGCGTCGTTCCTGCGCGCCGACCGCGGCGAAGCGGAGACCGCGCTCACCACGCTGGCCGCCGCGTACACCCGCGGTGTTCCCGTCGACTGGGCCGCGGTGTTCCGCCCGACCGGCGCCCGCGTCGTCGACCTGCCGACGTCGGTGTTCGACCGCCGCCGCTTCTGGCTCGCCGCCGGGTCCGGCGGGGGCGACGTCACCACGGCCGGGCTCCAGGCCGCCGGACACCCGCTGCTGGGCTCCGCCGTGCCGTTCGCCGACGGCGACGGCTGGGTCCTCACCGGACGGCTTTCGGTCGCCACCCACCCGTGGCTGGCCGGGCACGCCGCGTTCGGCGAAGTGCTCGTCCCCGGCACCGGCCTGCTCGAACTCGCGGTCCGCGCCGGTGACGAAGCCGGCTGTGGAGGCGTGGAGGAACTGACCCTGGCCGCGCCGCTGGTGCTGCCGCCGCACGGCGCGCTGGACGTCCAGGTGCTCGTCGGCGCGGCGGGCACGGGCGGACGCCGCCCGGTTTCGGTGCATTCGCGTGCCCCGCAAGGGGAATGGACCGAGCACGCCACCGGCACCCTCGCGCCCGAGGCTGCCCCCGTGCCGTCCGGCCTCACCGAGTGGCCGCCCGCCGCCGAGCCGATCTCCCTCGACGGGCTGTACGCGGACATGGCGGCCGCGGGGCTCGACTACGGCCCGCCGTTCCGCGGGCTGACCGCCGCCTGGCGCGACGGGGACACGGTGTTCGCCGAGGTCGAGCTGCCCGAGGGCACCGAAGTCGACGGCTTCGGCCTGCATCCGGCACTGCTCGACGCCGCACTGCACACTCTGGGGCTCACGCCGGGGGAGGGCACCCGGCTGCCGTTCCTGTTCGGCGACGTCACCCTGCACGCCACCGGCGCCACCGCGCTGCGCGTCCGGGTCACGCGCGCCGGATCCGGATTCTCCTTGCTGGCCACCGACGCCACCGGTGCGCCGGTCGCCACGATCGGCACGGTCGCGGTCCGGACCGCGGAGGCACCGAGGCAGCGCGGCACCGACTCGCTGTACGAGCTGACCTGGGTCGAGGTGCCCGCCGACGGCGACATCGGCGAAGACGTCCAGGTCTTCACCGCCCCGGATGCCGAGCCGAGGGAAGCGCTGGCCGCGACCCTCGCCGCCGTCCAGGAATTCCTCGCCGACGGCGGGCCGCGCCTGGTCGTGTGCACGGGCGACGACCCGGCGGGAGCCGCTGTCCGTGGTCTCGTCCGCACCGCCGCGTCGGAGCACCCGGACCGGTTCGTCGTCCTCGAAGGGGATGACGTGGCGAAGGCGCTGGCCACCGGTGAACCACAGGTCCGGATCCGCGACGGCGTCGCGGAAGTCCCGCGGCTCGCCCGGGCCACGGCGGGAGAACCCGCGATCTGGGGCGAGGGCACGGTTCTCGTCACCGGCGGCACCGGCGGGGTCGGGGCGGCCATCGCCCGGCACCTGGCGCCGCGGGTCACCCGGCTGGTGCTCACCAGCCGCCGCGGCCTCGACGCGCCCGGCGCCGCGGCACTGGCGGAAGAGCTCGGCGCCGAGGTCGTCGCCTGCGACGTCACCGACCGCGACGCGCTCGCCGCGCTGCTCGACGGGATCGAAGACCTCACCGGCATCGTGCACGCGGCCGGGGTGCTCGACGACGGCGTCGTCACCGAGCTGACCCCGGAGCGCTTCGACACCGTGCTGCGGCCCAAGGCCGAGGCGGCGCTCGCGCTCCACGAACTCACCCTCGGCAGGCCGTTGACCCAGTTCGTGCTGGTGTCCTCGGTGTCCGGGATCCTCGGCGGTCCGGGGCAGGCCAGCTACGCCGCGGCCAACGCCCTGCTCGACGACCTCGCGCGCCGCCGTCACGCGGAGGGATTGCCCGCTCGTTCGCTGGCGTACGGGCTGTGGGCCAACGGTATGGGCGGACAGTCCGATGTGGACCGTCTGGCCCGCGCCGGCTTCGGCGCGCTGACCGACGAAGAAGGCCTGGCGTTGTTCGACGCCGCGCTGGCCGCTCCGACGCCGGTCCCGGTTCCGGTCAAGCTCGACCTGGCGACGTTGCGCACGCTGGCCCGCACGAGCGAGCCCGCCCCCGCGCTGCGCGGTCTGGTCCGGGTGCCGAAGCGGCGGGGTGCGGCCAACGCCGCGGCCGCCGCCGGGCTGACCGCGACGCTCGCCCGGCTTTCGCCCGACGACCAGCTCTCGCATCTGGCCGGCCTCGTCCGCGGCCACGTCGCCGACGTGCTCGGACACGGCACCGCGACGTCGATCGAAGCCGGTCGCGCGTTCACCGAACTCGGCTTCGATTCGCTCACCGCCGTCGAACTGCGCAACCGGCTCGGCGAGGCGACCGGTCTGCGGCTACCCGCCACGCTGGTGTTTGACCACCCGAACCCGGCGGCGCTGGCGGCCCACATCCGCGGCGAACTGGCCGGTGACGAGGCAGGTGTGGACGCCGCGCCGGTCAGGGTGGCCGAGCCGGACGAGCCCATCGCCATCGTCGCGATGAGCTGCCGGTTCCCGGGCGGGGTGAGCTCGCCGGAGGACCTGTGGCGCCTGGTCGCCGAGGGGACCGACGCGATCACGCCGTTCCCCTCCGACCGCGGGTGGGATCTCGACCGGCTGTACCACCCGGACCCCGACCATCCCGGCACCAGCTACGCCCGCGAAGGCGGCTTCCTGCACGACGCCGCCGACTTCGACGCCGAGTTCTTCGGCATCTCGCCGAGGGAGGCGGTCACCGTCGACCCGCAGCAGCGCTTGCTGCTGGAGACCGCGCAGGAGGCGTTCGAGCGCGCCGGGATCGACCCGGTCTCGCTGCGCGGAAGCGCCACCGGTGTGTTCGCGGGCGTCATGTACGACGACTACGCGTCGCGGCTGGCCGCCACCCCGGACGGGATGGAAGGCCTGCTCGGGACCGGCAGCGCCAGCAGCGTGCTGACCGGCCGGGTCGCCTACACCTTCGGGCTCGAAGGCCCGGCGGTCTCGGTCGACACGGCGTGCTCGTCCTCGCTGGTCGCCCTGCACTGGGCGGCGCAGGCGCTGCGCTCGGGTGAATGCGGGCTGGCGCTGGTCGGCGGTGCGACCGTGATGGCCAGCCCGAACCCGTTCATCGAATTCTCGCGTCAGCGCGGCCTGGCCGCCGACGGCCGCTGCAAGCCGTTCGCGGCCGCGGCCGACGGCACCGCCTGGGCCGAGGGCGCCGGATTCCTGCTCCTGGAGCGGCTTTCCGACGCACGCCGCAACGGACGCCACGTGCTGGCGGTCGTGAAGGGCAGCGCGGTCAATCAGGACGGCGCGTCCAACGGCATGACCGCGCCCAACGGACCCTCGCAGCAGCGGGTGATCCGTCGCGCACTGGCCGCCGCGGGCGTCGAGTCGTCCACTGTGGACGCCGTCGAGGCGCACGGCACCGGGACCGCGCTTGGCGATCCGATCGAGGCACAGGCGCTGCTGGCCACCTACGGCCAGGACCGCGACGAGCCGCTGTGGCTGGGCTCGGTGAAGTCCAACATCGGCCACACGCAGGCCGCCGCCGGGCTCGCCGGGATCATCAAGATGGTCGAGGCGATGCGGCACGGTGTCCTGCCCGCGACCCTGCACGTCGACGAGCCGTCCCCGCACGTCGACTGGGAAGCGGGCGAGGTCCGGCTGCTCACCGAGGCACGGCCGTGGCCGGAGGCGGGCCGTCCCCGGCGGGCGGCGGTATCGGCGTTCGGGATCAGCGGCACCAACGCGCACGTGATCCTGGAGCAGGTCCCCGAACCTTCGGTGCCCGCGCGGACTCCGGCGCCGCCGTCGCTGCTGCCGTGGGTGCTCAGCGCCCGCACCGAGGACGCGCTGCGAGCCCAGGCCGGACGGCTGCTCGGCACCGTCGGATTCGCCGACCCGGTCGACATCGGCTACGCGCTGGCGACCACCCGGACCGCGTTCGAGCGGCGGGCGGTGCTCACCGGTGACGCCGACGCGTTGCGCACCGGGCTGGCCGCGCTCGCCGGCGGCCGGAGCACCCCGGAGGTCGTCACCGGCCGTGCCACGGAAGGAAAACTGGCGCTGCTGTTCACCGGGCAAGGTTCCCAGCGGCTCGGCATGGGCCGAGGGCTCTACGAGGCGTTCCCGGTGTTCGCGGCGGCGTATGACGAGGTAGCCGCGCTGCTCCCGCTCGATGGCGACATCGATCGCACCGGCACCGCGCAGCCCGCGATTTTCGCGCTGGAAGTCGCGCTCTTCCGGCTCGTGGAGTCGTGGGGGATCCGCCCCGATTTCCTGGCCGGGCATTCGATCGGGGAGATCGCCGCCGCCCACGTGGCCGGGGTGTTCTCCCTGGAGGACGCGGCGAAGCTCGTCGAAGCACGCGGCCGGTTGATGGAGGCGCTACCCGAGGGCGGCGCTATGGTCGCGGTCCAGGCGTCCGAGGACGAGGTGCGCGAGTACCTGTCCGAAGAGGTCTGTCTGGCCGCGGTGAACGGTCCGCAGGCGATCGTTCTGTCCGGTGTGGACGGTCCGGTCCGCGAGGTCGCCGACAGGTTCGCGAAGGAAGGCCGCCGGACCAAGGCGTTGGTCGTCTCGCACGCGTTCCATTCCTCGCTGATGGAGCCGATGCTGGCGGAGTTCGCCGAAGTGGCGGAAAGCTTGAGCTACCACGAGCCGCGGATCCCGATCGTGTCCACAGTGGCCGAAGCGGCGGATCTGACCGACCCGGGCTACTGGGTGCGCCACGTGCGGGAGACCGTGCGCTTCGCCGACGGTGTCCGCGCGCTCGCCGAAGCGGGCGTCACCCGGTTCGCCGAATTGGGCCCGGACGGCGTGCTCTCCGCGATGGGTCTCGACAGTGCCCCCGACGCGATGTTCGTCCCGGTGCTGCGCAAGGACCGCGACGAACGGCAAACCGCCGCCCTCGCATTCAGCCGACTAATTGCGGCCGGGGCCGAGGCCGACTGGACGAAGTTCTTCGACGGCACCGGCGCCCGTGCCGTCCCGCTGCCCACGTACGCGTTCCAGCGCGAGCGGTTCTGGCTCGACCCGCCCGCCGTCGCAGGGGACGCCGCGGGGCTGGGCCTGGCCGCGGCCGGGCACCCGCTGCTCGGCGCGACCGTGCCGACGGCGGGTGAGGACGGCCTGGTCGGCTACGGCAGGCTTTCCCGCGCGGCACAGCCGTGGCTGGCCGATCACGCGGTGCTCGGCACCGTCCTGGTCCCCGGCGCGGCGCTGATCGAACTCGCCGTCCGGGCTGGCGACGAACTCGGCTGCGCCCGCGTGGCCGAACTGACCATCGCGGCGCCGATGGTGCTGCCCGAGACCGGCGGTCTCGCCGTGCAGGTCGTGGTCGGGGCCGCGGACGACGACGGACGGCGTCCGGTGTCGATCCACTCCCGGCTCGACGAGGCTGCCTGGACCGAACACGCGACCGGTCTGCTCGCCCCCGGCGACGCGTATCCGGCGGCCAAGGACACCGCGTGGCCGCCCGCCGGAGCCGAGGCTCTCGACGTCACTGGGCTCTACCCGGGGCTCGCCGACGCGGGCCTGGAGTACGGGCCGGTGTTCCAAGGCCTCACCGCCGCCTGGCTCGTGGACGGCGAGGTCTGCGCCGACCTCGAACTGCCCGCGGTGGCGCATGCCGACGCCGGGAAGTTCGGCCTGCACCCGGCCCTGCTCGACGCCGCGCTGCACGCCATCGTCCTGCTGCCGGGCAACGCCGAGACCACCCGGTTGCCGTTCCTCTGGCGTGACGTCGTGCTGCACGCGGCCGGCGCCACCGCCGCCCGGGTCCGGGTCGCCGCCTCCGGGACCGACTCGGTGCGGCTGGAGCTCACCGACGGCGCCGGAGCGCCGGTGCTCACGGTGGGATCGTTGCTGCTGCGCGAGGTCACCGACCTCGGCCCGGCGTCTCCGTCCACTTCGGACTCGCTGTTCCGGCTCGCCTGGTCCCAGGTCACGAAGGGTTCCCCGGCCGCGTCGACGGAGCTGCTTTCGGCGGTACCGGGAGCAGGCGAGACTCCGGCGGCCACCCATGCGCTTCTGCGGAGCACGCTGGCGAAGCTCCAGGAATGGCTGACCAAGGAGAAGGACGCCATCCTCGTGGTGCGCACCGAGAACGCGGTCGCCGTGTCCACTTGGGACACTGTCGACCCGGCTTCGGCCGCGGTGTGGGGCCTGGTCCGCAGCGCCCAGTCCGAGAACCCCGGCAGGCTGGTGCTGCTCGACGCGACCGAGGCCGACGTCGACACCGCCCTGGCCGTGCTGGGCGACGAAACCCAGCTGGCCGTGCGGGACGGCGTCGTCCACGCCGCGCGGCTGCTGACCGCCGCGTCGTCGCCGGATCTCGCGCCGCCGTGGCACGAACCGGCCTGGCGCCTCGACAGCGTCGTCAAGGGCACCCTCGACCGGCTCTCCTTCGAGCCGTACCCCGATGTGCTCGAACCGTTGCTGCCGCGCGAGGTCCGGATCGCCACCCGCGCGGCCGGGACGAACTTCCGCGACGTGCTCAACGTGCTCGGCATGTACCCGGGTGACGCCGGCCGGATCGGCTACGAGGCCGCCGGTGTCGTCACCGACGTCGGGTCCGAGGTGACCGACCTCGTGCCGGGTGACCGGGTGATGGGCCTGGTGCACGGCGGGTTCGGTCCGCTCACCTTCGCCGACCGGGATCTGCTGGCCAAGATGCCCGAGGGCTGGACGTTCGAAGAGGCCGCGTCCGTACCGCTGGTGTTCCTCACCGCTTACTACGCGCTGACCGACCTCGGCGGGCTGAAGAAGGGCGAGTCGGTGCTCATCCACGCCGCCGCCGGTGGTGTCGGGATGGCCGCCACGCAGCTCGCGCGGCATCTCGGCGCCGAGGTGTTCGGCACCGCGAGCGAGGGCAAGTGGGACGTCCTGCGCGCCGCCGGGCTGGCCGACGACCACATCGCGTCGTCGCGGACGCTCGACTTCGAGGAACGGTTCCTCGAGACCACCGGCGGCAAGGGCGTGGACGTCGTCCTCAACGCGCTGACGGGCGACTTCATCGACGCGTCGATGCGCCTGTTACCGCGTGGTGGACGGTTCGTGGAAATGGGGAAGACCGACGTCCGTCCGGACGGCGGCGGCGCGGGGCACCATCCCGGTGTGACTTACCAGGCGTTCGACGTGATCGACGCGGGCAACCACCGGATCGCGCGGATATGGGAGGAGTTGATCGCCTTGTTCGACCAGGGCGCGCTCACCCCGTTGCCGATCCGCACCTGGGATCTGCGCCGGGCTCCGGAGGCGCTGCGCTTCCTGTCGCAGGCCAAGCACGTCGGCAAGGTCGTGCTGACCGTGCCGCGCCGCCCGGTCGGCGGCACCGTGCTCGTCACCGGCGGCACCGGTGGGCTCGGCGCGGTGCTGGCCAGGCATCTGGTCACCCGGCACGACGTCGAGGACCTGGTGCTCACCAGCCGCCGTGGCCCGGACGCGCCCGGCGCGGCCGAACTGGCCGCGGAACTGACCGGGCTGGGCGCGACCGTGCGGATCGAGGCGTGCGACGCCGCCGACCGCACCGCGCTCGCCGCGGTGCTGGACCGCACCCCGGAACTGACCGGGGTGGTGCACGCGGCGGGCGTCCTCGACGACGGCCTGCTCACCGCGCTCACCCCCGAGCGGCTGGAGAAGGTGCTGCGGCCCAAGGTGGACGCGGCGTGGAACCTGCACGAGCTGACCCGCGGCCACGACCTGACGATGTTCGTCCTGTTCTCCTCGGCCGCCGGAGTGCTCGGCGCGCCGGGGCAGGCGAACTACGCCGCGGCGAACACCTTCCTCGACGGGCTCGCGCATCACCGCCGTGGCCTCGGCCTGCCGGCGACGTCGCTCGCCTTCGGTCTCTGGGCCGACGGTATGGGCGACTCCGCCGACGCGGACCGCATGGGCCGCGACGGGGTCGGCAGTTTCGACCCCGCCGAGGGACTGGAGCTGTTCGACCTGGCCACCGGCCTGGCCGAACCGGTCTCGGTGCCGGTGAAGCTGGACGTCGCCGGTCTCCGCGCGATGACCGGGCCGGTGCCGCCGCTGCTGCGCGGTCTCGTCCGCGGTTCGGTGCGGCGTGCCGCACCGGTGGACGCCGCGGCGCAGGCCGACGGGCTCAAACGACGGCTCGCCGGGCTGTCGCAGGCGGACGCCGAACTGGTGCTGCTCGGGGTGGTGCGCGGCCAGGCCGCGGCCGCGCTCGGGCACGACGGCGCGGACTCGATCGAGCCGGGCCGGGCGTTCACCGAACTGGGCTTCGACTCGCTGACCGCGGTCGAGCTGCGCAACGGGCTCGACGCGGCCACCGGACTGCGTCTTCCCGCGACGCTGATCTTCGACTACCCGACCCCGGACGACCTCGCCAAGTTCCTGCAGTCCGAAGTGATCCCGGCCGCGGACACCGGCTTGGCCTCCGGGATCGACAAGCTCGCCGCCGAACTGTCCACAGTGGACTTGGCGAGCGCGGACGGTGCCGAGGTCGAGGCGAAGCTGCGGAACCTGGTGTCCCTGTGGCAGGACCGGACGCGCCCGTCGTCCGGCGGCGACGCGGATCTGGAAGTGGACACCATCGACGACATGTTCGCCCTGCTGGACAACGAACTCTGACCCCGGCCCGCCGCCGCGAGGAGGACCACCGTCATGACGACCGACGAGCGGACGCTCGACTACCTCAAGCGACTGACCGCCGAACTGCGCGAGACGCGGCGCCGGCTGCGAGAGGCAGAGGAGAGCGGCTCGGAACCGCTGGCCGTGATCGGTATGGCCTGCCGGTTCCCGGGCGGGGTCACCTCGCCGGAAGGACTGTGGGACCTCGTCGACGGCGGCGGGGACGGGATGACGGGGTTCCCGGCGAACCGGGGCTGGGACACCGACGGGCTCTACCACCCGGACCCGGAACACCGGGGCACCAGCTACAGCGACCAAGGCGGATTCCTGCATGACGCCGGGGAATTCGACGCGGGCTTCTTCGGGATCTCGCCGCGGGAAGCGCTCGCGATGGACCCGCAGCAGCGGTTGCTGCTGGAGGTCACGTGGGAGACCTTCGAACGGGCCGGGCTGGACACCGCGGCGCTGAAGGGCAGCGCCACCGGGGTATTCGCCGGTGCCATGCGCACCGAGTACGTCTCCGGGTTCGACGGCGGATCCGAAGAGGTCGAAGGGTTTCTCGGCACCGGCTCGTCCAACAGCGTGCTGTCGGGGCGGCTCTCCTACACCCTCGGGCTGGAAGGCCCGGCGGTCACGATCGACACGGCGTGCTCGTCTTCGCTGGTGGCGGTCCACCTCGCGGCGCACGCGCTGCGGTCGGGGGAGTGCTCGCTCGCGCTGGCGGGCGGCGTCACGGTGATGGCCACGCCGGAGACGTTCGTCGAGTTCTCACGCCAGCGCGGGATGGCGCCGGACGGGCGCTGCAAGGCGTTCGCCGCCGGCGCGGACGGCACCGGCTGGGGTGAGGGCGCGGGCATGCTCCTGCTGGAGCGGCTGTCCGACGCGCGCCGCAACGGGCGCCGGATCCTGGCCGTGCTCAGGGGAACGGCGGTCAACCAGGACGGCGCGTCCAACGGCCTGACCGCGCCCAACGGCCCGGCCCAGCAACGCGTGATCCGTGCCGCGCTGAAGAACGCGAAACTGACCGCCGCCGACGTCGACGCCGTGGAGGCGCACGGCACCGGCACGACCCTCGGCGATCCGATCGAGGCGCAGGCGCTGCTGGCCACCTACGGCCGCGAGCGGGAGAACCCGCTGTGGCTCGGTTCGGTCAAGTCGAACATCGGGCACACCCAGGCCGCCGCCGGGGTCGCCGGGATCATCAAGATGGTCGAGGCCATGCGGCACGGCGTGCTGCCCCGCACCCTGCATGTCGACGAGCCCTCGCCGCACGTCGACTGGACGGCCGGAGCCGTCGAGCTGCTCACCGAACCCCGGCCGTGGGAGACCGGCGACCGCCCGCGCCGCGCGGGGGTGTCGTCCTTCGGCATGAGCGGCACCAACGCGCACGTCATCCTGGAGCAGGCCCCCGCGGACGAGGGCGAACCGGAACGGACTCCGCCCGCCGTCCAGACGTGGTCTCTTTCGGCTCGTGGCCCGGCCGCGCTGAAGGCCGCCGCCGCGCAACTTCTGTCCATAGTGGACACTGTCGACCCGCTCGATCTCGGCTGGTCGCTGGCCACCACCCGGACCGCGCTGGAGTCGCGCGCCGCGATCGTCGGCAGCACCCGGGAAGACCTCACCGCCGGGCTGACCGCGCTCGCCGGGGGAGAGCCCGCTCCAGGGGTCGTCACCGGCGAACCGCTGCTCGGGCGCACCGCGTTCCTGTTCTCCGGTATGGGTTCCCAGCGCTGCGGCATGGGCCGCGAGCTGTACGACACCTTCCCCGCCTACCGCGCCGCCTTCGACGAGACGTGCGCCGCGCTCGACCCGCACCTCGACCGTCCGCTGGCCGGCGTCGTCTTCGGCGACGACCAGAAGCTGCTCGACCGGATGACCTTCGCGCAGCCCGCGATGTTCGCCGTGCAGGTCGCGCTCTTCCGGCTGCTGGAGTCGTGGGGCGTCCACCCGGACTACGTCGTCGGCCACTCCGCCGGTGAACTGGCCGCCGCCCATGTCGCCGGGGTCTGGGATCTGGCCGGTGCCGCGCGGATGATCACCGCGCGCGGGCGTCTGATGGAGGCCCAGCCGCCGGGCGGCGCGATGATCGGCATCCAGGCCACCGAGGAGGAGGTCGCCGCCGAACTGACCGACGGCCTGGAGATCGGCGCGCTCAACGCCCCCGACTCGGTCGTCGTCTCCGGCGAGGAAGCCGCCGCCGAGGCCCTCGCGGCGAAATTCGCCGAACGTGGCCGGAAGATCAAGCGGCTCAACATCTCCCACGCGTCTCATTCCGCGCGGATGGACGGCATGCTCGCCGAATTCGGTGCCATCGCCGAGGAGATCCCGCACGGGACGCCGTCGATCCCCGTGGTCTCCAACGTGACCGGCCGCCTCGCCGGTCCCGACGAGGTCACCGTGCCCGGCTACTGGCCTCGGCACGTCCGGCAGCCGGTGCGGTTCGCCGACGGTATCGGATTCCTACGCGGCGAAGGGGTTTCCCGGTTCGTCGAGATCGGCCCGGACGCGGTGCTGGCCGGGATGGCCGCGCGGACGTTGCCGCCCGAAGGCACCGTCGTCGTCCCGGTGCTGCGCAAGGACCGCCCCGAAGCCCGGACGGCGATGACCGCGCTCGCCGAACTGCACGTCCGCGGCGCCCGCATCGACTGGACCGCGTTCTACGAGGGCACCGGGGCCCGCGCGGTCGATCTGCCGACGTACCCGTTCCAGCGCGAGAACTACTGGCTGCGCGGCGGTCGCGGCGCGGGTGACCCGGGCGGGCTCGGCCTGGCCGACGCCGCCCACCCGCTGCTGGGCGCGGCCGTCCCGCTCGCCGACGGCGCCGGGGTCGTGCTGACCGGCCGGATCTCGCCGTCCACCCATCCCTGGCTTTCCGATCACGCGGTCGCGGGCACCGTCATCGTGCCCGGTACGGCCCTGGTCGAGCTCGCGCTGCGGGCCGGTGACGAAGCCGGCTGCGCGCACCTGGAAGAGCTCACCCTGCGCGAGCCGATGGTGCTGGCGGGTCCGCTGGACGTCCAGGTGGTCCTGGCCGGGCCGGACGAGAGCGGCCGTCGTGCCGTCGCCGTGTACTCCCGCTCGGGTGAGGGTTCCTGGACGCTGCACGGTTCGGGAACCCTGGCGCCACAGGCTCCGCCCGCCGCTTTCGACCTCGCCGAGTGGCCGCCCCGCGACGCCGTCTCGATCGACGTCGCCGACGTCTACCCGGTGTTCGCCGCCGCCGGACTGGAATACGGCCCGGTCTTCCGAGGACTCAAGGCCGCCTGGCGGCTGGGCGAGGAGATCTTCGCCGAGACCGCGCTGCCGGAAGACACCGCGAAGGCCGACGTCGAGCGCTTCGGCCTCCATCCCGCGCTCCTGGACGCCGGTCTGCACGCCATCGGCCTGCTGGCCGGGGAAGCGAGCGGCGCCAAGCTGCCGTTCCATTGGCAGGACGTCACGCTGCACGCCACCGGCGCGTCCGCGCTGCGGCTGAAGCTCACGCCGGGACCGTCCGGCGCCGTCACCCTGCGCGCCGCCGACGGCACGGGCGCACCGGTCGTCACCATCGGCTCCCTGACCCTGCGCGAACTCGCCCCCGTCACCGCCACGGCCCCCGGTCTCGACTCGCTGTTCCGCCTCGACTGGACGCCGGTGCCCACCCCGGCCGAGCCGTCACCGGTCGAGTGGGCCTATCACGGGCGGGTCGGCGGTGGAGCCGTGCCGCCGGTGGTCGTGCTCCCGGTGTTCACCGACCCGGCGGGCGCCCGCATCGCCACCCGTGAGGTCCTCGCCGTCCTGCAGCAGTTCTCCACCGAAGACCGGTTCGCCGCCGCGAAACTCGTCCTCGTCACCTGCGCCGCCATCGGCCCGGGCCGCGTCGACCCGGCCGCCGCCGCGGTCTGGGGCCTCGGCCGCTCGGCGCAGAGCGAACTCCCCGGCCGGGTCGTCCTCGTCGACACCGAGACCGGCGACCTGACCGAAACGGAACTCGCCGCCGCGCTGGCGACCGGCGAATCCCAGCTGACCTTGCGCGACGGCGGGTTCGCCGCGCTCCGGCTCGGGCCCGTGCCCGGTGCCGACGAGCTCAGCCCGCCCGCCGAACCCGCGTGGCGCCTCGGCATGGCCGCCCGCGGAACGCTGGAGGAACTGCGGCTCGAACCCTGCCCTCAAGCCCTGGAACCGTTGGCGCCCGGGCACATCCGGGTCGCCGTCGCCGCCGCGGGCCTTAACTTCCGCGACGCGCTCAACGTCCTCGGCATGTTCGAGGGCGAACCCGGACCGCTGGGCAACGAGATCGCCGGTGTGGTCCTGGAAACCGGGTCCGAAGTGGACGATCTCGTCCCCGGCGACCGCGTGATGGGCGTCGCGATCGGCGGCATCGGCTCCATCACCACCGCGCAGCGCTCGATGTGCGCCCGCATCCCCGAGAACTGGACCGACGAGGAAGCCGCGTCCGTGCCGCTGGTGTTCCTCACCGCCTACTTCGGCCTCAAGGAACTCGCCGGGTTGCAGGCGGGGGAGTCCGTCCTGATCCACGCGGGCGCCGGCGGCGTCGGCATGGCGGCGATCCAGATCGCCCGGCATCTCGGCGCCGAGGTCTACAGCACCGCCAGCCCCGCCAAACAGCACGTGCTGCGCGAAGCCGGGCTGGACGACGGCCACGTCGCCAACTCCCGCACCCTCGACTTCGAACAGCACTTCCTCACCACCAGCGAAGGACGCGGCGTCGACGTCGTCCTCGACGCGCTCACCGGTGACTTCGTCGACGCCTCCCTGCGGCTGCTGCCGCGCGGCGGCCGGTTCCTGGAGATGGGCAAGGCCGGACTGCGCGACCCCGGCGAGGTCGCCGCGCGGCACCCCGGTGTGCTCTACCGGCCCTATGACCTCATCGAAGCCGGTCCCGGGCAGTTCTCCCGTATGTGGGCCGAAGTGCTCGAGCTGTTCGCGAGCGGTGTGCTGAAGCCGTTGCCGCGTCACGTCTGGGACGTCCGCCGGGCGCCGGAGGCGTTCCGGCTGCTCAGCCAGGCCAAGCACATCGGCAAGGTCGTGCTCACCATCCCGCGCGGGCCGGAGCCCGGCGGCACCGTCCTGATCACCGGCGGCACCGGTGGCCTCGGCGCGATGCTCGCCAAGCACCTCATCGCCGGGTACGGCGTCCGGCATCTGCTCCTGACCAGCCGCCGCGGCCCGGACGCTCCCGGCGCGACCGAGCTGTCCGAAGAGCTGACCGCCCTGGGCGCGACCGTCACCATCGCCGCGTGCGACAGCGCGGACCGCGAAGCCGTCGCCGCGCTTCTCGCCTCGGTCCCGGCCGCGCACCCGCTGACGGCCGTGATCCACGCGGCCGGTGTCCTCGACGACGCCCCGATCGACGCGCTGACCCCCGAACGGCTCGACCGTGTCCTCGCCCCGAAGGCCGACGCCGCCTGGCATCTGCACGAGCTGACCGCGGAGCTGCCGCTGCGCTGGTTCGTCCAGTTCTCCTCCGCCGCCGGCGTGCTCGGCAACCCGGGCCAGGGCAATTACGCCGCCGCCAACGCCTTCCTCGACGGCCTCGCCACCCGGCGTCGCGCCGAAGGACTGGCCGCGCAGTCCGTCGCGTGGGGTCTGTGGTCCGGCGGGATGAAGGGGGAACTCGGTGACGCGGGCGAGGAACGTATGCGCCGCAGTGGTTTCCCGCCGATCGATCCCGAAGAGGGCCTGGCGATGTTCGACCGCGCGGTCGGCCTCGACCACGCCGTCCTGCTCGGCCTCAAGTTCGACCGCGCGACCGTGCGCGGCAGCGACGCCCCGATCTCCCCGCTGATCCGCGCGCTCGTCGGCGGCTCCGGCCGGGCCAAGGCGAAGACCGCCACCGCCGAACAGGCGGGCGAACTGCGGCGCGAACTCGCTGGGCTGCCCGCGCCGGACCGGGACGAACTCCTGCTGGACCTGGTGCGCCGCGAGGTCGCGCTGGTCCTCGGGCACGCCGACGCGGCCGGGATCGCCGCGACCCGCGCGTTCAACGAAATCGGCTTCGACTCGCTCACCGCGGTCGAACTGCGCAACCGTCTCGGCGCCGCCACCGGTCTCCGGCTGCCCGCGACGCTCGTCTTCGACCACCCGACGCCCGACGCGCTGAAGGTCTTCCTGCGCGGCGAACTCGTCGGGGACGAGACGCCGGCTCCGGTCGCGGTCACCCCCGCCGCGACCGGGGCCGGTATCCACGACGATCCGGTCGTCATCGTCGGCATGGGCTGCCGGTATCCGGGCGAGGTCACCTCACCGGCGGAGCTGTGGCAGCTGGTCGCCGAGGGCCGCGACGGCGTCGGGGACTTCCCGGCCGACCGCGACTGGCCCCTGGACTCGCTGTTCCATCCGGACCCCGATCACCGCGGCACCACCTACGCGTCCGAAGGCGCCTTCCTCTACAACGCGGGCGACTTCGATGCCGAGTTCTTCGGGATCTCGCCGCGCGAGGCGCTGGCCATCGACCCGCAGCAGCGCCAGGTGCTCGAGACCGCGTGGGAGGCGCTGGAGCGGGCGGGGATCGATCCGGCGTCCCTGCGCGGCACCAGCACCGGGGTCTTCGCGGGCGCCCTGTCCAACGACTACATCTCGCGGCTGAGCGCGATTCCCGAGCAGGTGGAGGGTTTCCTCGGCACCGCGTCCTTCAGCAGCGTCGTCTCCGGCCGCGTCGCCTACTCGCTGGGACTGGAAGGCCCGGCCGTCTCCGTCGACACCGCTTGCTCGTCTTCGCTGGTCGCCGTGCACCTGGCCGCGCAGTCGCTGCGGTCGGGGGAGTGCACGCTGGCGCTGGCGGGCGGCGTCAACGTGATGGCCTCGCCCGACATGTTCGTCGAGTTCTCGCGGCAGCGCGGGCTGGCCCCCGACGGCCGCTGCAAACCGTTCGCCGGGGCCGCCGACGGCACCAACTGGGCCGAAGGCGTCGGGATCCTGGTGCTGGAACGACTTTCCGACGCCCGCCGCAACGGGCACCGCGTCCTCGCGGTCGTCAAGGGCTCCGCGGTCAACCAGGACGGCGCGTCCAACGGGCTCACCGCCCCGAACGGACCTTCGCAGCAGCGTGTGATCCGCTCGGCGCTGGCGAACGCCGGGGTCGAAGCGTCCACTGTGGACGTCGTCGAGGCGCACGGCACCGGCACGCCGCTCGGCGACCCGATCGAGGCACAGGCCCTGCTCGCGACCTACGGCCAGGGCCGTGAGCGGCCGCTGCTGCTCGGTTCGGTCAAGTCGAACATCGGCCACACGCAGGCCGCCGCCGGGGTCGCTGGGATCATCAAGATGGTCGAAGCTATGAACCACGGGATCGTCCCGGCGAGCCTGCACGTGGACGAGCCGACGCCCCACGTCGACTGGACGGCGGGTGACATCTCTCTGCTCACCGAGCGGACGCCGTGGCCCGAGACCGGCGGCCCGCGCCGCGCCGGGGTGTCGTCGTTCGGTATCAGCGGCACCAACGCCCACGTCGTCCTCGAACAGGCCCCGGCCGAACCCGAGCCAGAACCTTCGGGAACGCTGCCCGTGGTACCGCTGGTGGTCTCCGGACGCACGCCGGAGGCGCTGGCCGCGCAGACTTCCCGATTGTCCACAGTGGACTTTACTGTCGACGCCGGTTACTCGCTCGCCACCACTCGCACCCACCACCAGTACCGCGCGGTCGTCGTCGGCGAGCCCGGCGCGGGCCTGCGGACGCTGGCTTCGGGCGAACCCGCGTCCGGCCGCCTCGCCTTCCTGTTCACCGGACAGGGTTCTCAACGCGAAGGCATGGGTCAGGGGCTCTACGAAGCCTTCCCCGCCTTCGCCAAGGCCTACGACGAGATCGCCGCGCTGCTCCCGCTCGACGGTGACCTGAGCCGGACCGGGACCGCCCAGCCCGCGATCTTCGCCCTGGAGGTCGCGCTCCACCGGCTCTTCGAGTCGTGGGGCGTGCGCCCGGCCTTCCTCGCCGGGCATTCGATCGGCGAGCTCGCCGCCGCGCACGTGGCGGGCGTGTTCTCGCTGGAAGACGCGGCGAAGCTGATCGAAGCGCGAGGCAGGCTGATGGAGGCGCTGCCCGAAGGCGGCGCGATGGTCGCCGTGCAGGCCACCGAGGCCGAGGTCGCCGAATTCGGCGTGGCCGTCGCGGCGGTCAACGGCCCGGACGCCGTCGTGCTCTCGGGCGCGGAGGAACCGGTGCGCGCGGCCGCGTCGGCGCTGGAAGCCCGTGGCCGAAAGGTGAAGCGGCTCGACGTCTCCCACGCGTTCCACTCGCCGCTCATGGACCCGATGCTCGACGACTTCGCGGAAGTCGCGCGGAGCCTGACCTACGCCGACCCGTCGATCCCGGTCGTCTCGGCCGTCACCGGCGCCGTCGCCACCGAGCTGACCGACCCCGCGTACTGGGTGCGGCACGTGCGGGAACCGGTCCGGTTCGCCGACACGCTGGCCGCGCTCTCGGCCGAAAACGTGACCACGTACCTCGAAATCGGCCCGGCGGCGGTGCTTTCGGCGCTGGCCGCGGGATCCGGCGAGGCGATCCCCGCCCTGCGCGACGACAAGGACGAGACGGCGACGGCGGTCACCGCGCTGGCCCGGCTGCACGTCCGCGGGATCGACGTCGACTGGGCCGCGTTCTTCGCCCCCGCGAAACCGCGTGTCGTCGACCTGCCGACCTACGCCTTCCAGCACGAGCGGTACTGGCTGCGCGAACCCGCCGTGGCGCGGGTCGCCGGCGGCCTGCGCCATCCGGTACTGGCCAACGCCGTGACGTCGGCGGACGACGGTTCGGTCCTGTGCACCGGCGTCCTCCCTGCCGACCCTTCGGACACCCTGCTGGTGGAGCTGGCGATCCGCGCCGGCGACGAGGCAGGCGCGGGCACCCTGGCCGAATTCGCGGTCGAGGCACCGCTGACCGGGGACCGCGAGGTCCAGGTCGCCGTCGGTGCCGAGAGCGACGGCCGCCGCCCGGTCTCGATCCACACCCGCGCGGGACAGGGCTGGCAGCGGCACGGAACCGGATTCCTGGTCACCACCCCGGCCCAGGCGCCGCCGGTCCCGGACGGGCCGCTGACCGAGCTGACCCTGCCGGACGACTCCGCGCAGCTGTACGGCCTGCATCCGAGCCTGCTCGACCCGGTCCTGGCCGGACACGGCTGGCCGGTCGCCTGGCGGAACGTGACCCTGCACGCCACCGGCGCCACCACCGTCCGGGCGCATCTGAACCCGGCGGGGGAGCTGGCGATCTTCGATCTCGCGGGCGCTCCGGTGCTGTCGGCCGAGGTGACCTTCGGGGAGCGCCCGGCCGTGGTGACCGCACCGAGCGAGTCGCTGCACCGGATCGTCTGGTCGCCGGTCCGGGCGGGTGACGGCGAAGTGTCCTGGGCTCGTCTCGAAGACGTCGGCGCCGAGCTGCCCGACGCGGTGGTACTGGAACTCGCCGAACCGGCCGGTGACGTGGCCGACGCGGCACGATCGGCCACGGCGACCGTGCTCGCCGCGCTCCAGAACCCGGCGTACACCGGCACCCGGCTGGTCGTCCTGACCGCCGGCGCCGTGGCACTGTCCGAAGAGGACGGTGCGGATCCGGCAGCCGCCGCGGTCTGGGGGCTGGTGCGCGCGGCGCAGTCGGAGCACCCGGGCCGATTCGTCCTCGTCGACGGCGACGGTGACACCACGCTCCTCGGTAAGGCGCTGGCCACCGGCGAAGACCAACTGTTGGTGCGAGAAGGCAGGTTTTACGCGCCGAAGCTCACACTGGTGCGGGCTCGCACCACGGAGACCCCGGCGTTGGCCGGGGGAGCGGTGCTCGTCACCGGCGGCACCGGCGGGCTCGGCGCCCACCTCGCGCGGTACCTGGTGCGGGCGCACGGCGTCACGGAACTGGTGCTCACCAGCCGCCGCGGTCCGGATGCCCCGGGCGCGGCCGAGCTGGCCGGCGAACTGGAGGCACTCGGCGCGAACGTCCGCGTCGAAGCGTGCGACGTCGCCGACCGCGCCGCCGTCGAACGCCTCCTGGCCGGGATCCCGCGGCTGACCGGCATCGTGCACGCGGCGGGTGTCCTCGACGACGGTCTCGTCGGCGCGCTCACCCCGGATCGGCTCGCCATCGTGTTCGGTCCCAAGGCCGCCGCCGCTTGGCACCTCCACGAGCTGACCAAGGGGCACGAACTCGCGGCGTTCGTCCTGTTCTCCTCGGCCGCCGGGGTCTTCGGCAACGCGGGCCAGGGCAACTACGCCGCCGCCAACGCCTTCCTCGACGGTCTCGCCGTGCACCGCCGGGCGCTCGGGCTGCCCGCCCGCTCGCTGGCCTGGGGCCGCTGGGCGGACGGCATGGGCGGCGCGCTCGGCACTCAGGCCGGGCAACGCCTGAGCCGCAACGGTTTCCCCGCGCTGAGTATCGACGAAGGGCTGGCCCTGTTCGACGCGGCACTGGCCGCGGACTTGGCCGCGTCGGTCCCGGTGAAGCTCGACAAGGCCGGTCTCGCCGACGCCGCCGCGGCCGGGCAACTCCCGCCGGTCCTGCGCGACCTGGTTCCCGCGGTCCGCCGCACCGCCGCGGCCGCCGACGCCGGAGCGCTGCGCGTCAAACTCGCCGGCCTGGCCGAGGCGGAGCAGGAACGCGCGTTGCTCGACCTGGTGCGGGGGCAGGCCGCGGCCGTCCTCGGGCACGCCGGGGCCGCCGCGATCGCCCCCGGCCGTGGCTTCCTCGACCTCGGATTCGACTCGCTCACCGCCGTCGAGTTCCGGACCGCGCTGGCCGCCGCGACCGGCCTCACCCTGCCTGCGACGGTCGTCTTCGACTACCCGGCGCCCGACGCGCTGGCGAAGTACCTCCAGACCGAACTCGCCCCCGAGACCGGCGCGGCCGACGCGGTGACCGAGCAGATCACCCGGCTCGAAGCCCTGCTCGACGGGGCCGACCCCGGCGACCCGGAGATCGACGGACGGCTGAAGCGGCTGCTGTCGGCCTGGGCGGCGAAGAAACCCGCGCACGCCGATCTCGACGCCGCTTCGCCGGACGACCTCCTCGCGCTGATCGACGACGAATTCGGCCCGCGCTGACCCTCATCCATTCAGGAGCCGTGACATGCCTTCGGAAGAGCAGTACGTCGACTACCTCAAGCGGATGGCGGCCGACCTGCGGGAGAGCCGCCGCGAGCTGGCGGACGCGCGGGAGAAGGAGACCGAGCCCATCGCCATCGTCGCGATGAGCTGCCGGTTCCCCGGCGGTGTCCGCACCCCGGAACAACTGTGGGAGCTGGTCGACGGCGGTGGCGACGCGATCTCGCCGTTCCCGGCCGACCGCGGCTGGGACACCGACGCGATCCACGACCTCGACCCGTCCGTGCCCGGCACCAGCTACGTCCGCGAGGGCGGGTTCCTGCACGACGCCGCGGAGTTCGACAACGAGCTGTTCGGCATCTCGCCGCGCGAGGCCGAGGCGACCGACCCGCAGCAGCGCTTGCTGCTGGAGACGGCGTGGGAGGCCGTCGAGCGGGCCGGGATCGATCCGCTGTCGCTCAAGGGCAGCGCCACCGGGGTGTTCGCCGGGGTCGGGTTCACCGACTACGCGTCGCGGCTGACCGCGCTACCGGAAGAACACGAGGGCTACCTCGGCATCGGCACCTCCGGCAGCGTCGTGTCGGGCCGCGTCTCCTACGCGCTCGGCCTCGAAGGGCCGTCGGTGTCGATCGACACGGCGTGCTCGTCTTCGCTGGTCGCGGTCCACCTCGCGGCCCGCGCGCTGCGGTCGGGGGAGTGCACGCTGGCGCTGGCCGGTGGGGTCACGGTGATGGCGACGCCGGGCGCGTTCGTCGAGTTCTCGCGGCAGCGGGGGCTCGCGCCGGACGGCCGCTGCAAGCCGTTCGCGGCCGCCGCTGACGGCACCAACTGGGCCGAGGGCGCCGGGATGCTGGTGCTGGAGCGGCTTTCCGACGCGCGCCGCAACGGCCATCCGGTCCTCGCGCTCGTCCGCGGCAGCGCGGTCAACTCCGACGGCGCCTCCAGCGGCCTGACCGCGCCGAACGGCCCGTCGCAGCAACGCGTGATCCGCGCCGCGCTGGCGAACGCCGGGATCGAAGCGTCCACTGTGGACGTCGTCGAGGCGCACGGCACCGGGACCGCGCTGGGTGACCCGATCGAGGCACAGGCGCTGCTGGCCACCTATGGTCGCGACCGCGAAACCCCGCTGTGGCTGGGCTCGGTGAAGTCCAACATCGGCCACACCCAGGCCGCCGCCGGTCTCGCCGGGATCGTCAAGCTGGTCGAGGCGATGCGCAACGCCACGCTGCCCGCGACCCTGCACGTCGACGCGCCCTCACCGCACGTGGACTGGTCCGCCGGCTCGGTGGAACTGCTCGCCGAGGCCCGCCCGTGGACCGCGACGGACCGGCCGCGCCGCGCCGGGGTGTCGTCGTTTGGGATCAGCGGAACCAACGCGCACGTCATCCTGGAGCAGCACGCCGAAGAACCCCTCGGGGAGCGCGAGATGGTGGCGCCGCCGGTGGTCCCGTACGTGCTGTCCGGCGCCTCACCCGCCGCCGTCCGCGCGCAGGCCGCGGCCCTCCTGTCCACTGTGGACGAATTCGGTGCCGAACCGGTCGACGTCGCGCTCTCGCTGGCCACCACCCGCGCCGCCATGGAGCACCGCGCGGTCGTCACCGGGGCCGACCGCACCGAACTGGCCGCCGGTCTCCGCGCCCTCGCGGGCGGCGAAGCGGGCACGGTCACCGGCAGCGACACCGCCGGACGGCTGGCCGTGTTGTTCACCGGACAAGGCGCACAGCGGCTCGCCATGGGCCGCCGCCTCCACGAATGCTTCCCGGTGTTCGCCGAGGCCTTCGACGAAGCCTGCGCACACCTGCCCGGCGTCCGGGACGTCGTTTTCGGTACCGACGCCGCGCGTCTGGACCGCACCGAGTCCGCCCAGCCCGCACTGTTCGCGTTCGAGGTCGCGCTCTTCCGGCTCGTCGCCTCTTGGGGGGTCACCCCCGACTTCGTCGCCGGGCACTCGGTCGGCGAGATCGCGGCCGCCCACGTCGCCGGGGTGCTCTCGCTGGAGGACGCCGCCCGTCTGGTCGCCGCTCGCGGCCGTCTCATGCAGGCACTGCCCGAGGGCGGCGCGATGATCGCGCTGGAGGCGGCCGAAGACGAGGTCCGCCCGTACCTCTCGGCCGAGGTCGCCCTCGCGGCGGTCAACGGCCCCCGTGCCATCGTCCTGTCCGGCACCGAGGCGGCGACGATCGCTGTCGCGGAACGCTTCCCAGGCCGCCGCACGACCCGGCTTTCGGTGTCCCACGCCTTCCACTCGGCGCTGATGGAGCCGATGCTCGCCGGCTTCACGGACGTCGCGCGGACCCTGACCTTCCACCAGCCCACGATTCCCGTCGTCTCGACCCTGACCGGGGAGATCGCCGACCGGCTCACGGATCCGGCGTACTGGGCCGAGCACGTCCGCGGCACCGTCCGGTTCGCCGACGCGGTGGAAACCCTGCACGGCCAAGGGGTCACGACCTTCCTCGAACTCGGCCCGGACGCCGCGCTCACGCCGATGGGACGTTCGGTCCTGCCGGAAGGAACCGTTTTCGCCGCGGCTCAGCGCAAGGACCGCGACCAGACCGCCACGCTCGTCACCGCGCTGGGGCAGCTCCACGCCCACGGCGCCCGCGTCGACTGGGCCGCCTACCTCGGCGGCAGCGGCGCGCGGATCGTCACCCTGCCGACCTATCCCTTCCAGCGCAAGCGTTTCTGGCTGGAAGACCCTGGCGTGGGCGCGGTCTCCACCGAAGACAGCCGGTTCTGGTCGGTCGTCGAAGCGGGTGACGTCGGCGAGTTCGCCGCCGAGCTGAAGCTGTCCGACGTCGAAGCGCCGCTCGGCACGGTCCTGCCCGCGCTCTCGCGCTACCGCCGTGCCCGATCGCTGTCGGCCGAAGCGGCTTCGCTGGCCTACCACGTTCGCTGGCAGCCCTTCATCCCCGCGACGACCACGGCCACCGGACGCTGGCTGCTCGTCACCTCGGCCCAGGAACACCCGTGGGTCGAGACCGCCGCCGAAGTCCTGTCCGGTGCCGAGGTGCGGCGGCTCGTCGTCGAGCAGCCCGATCGGGTGGAACTGCCCGACGAGAACTTCGACGGCATCCTGTCCCTGCTGGCCCTCGACGAGACCGAGACCGACGGGCTCTCGTTCGGCGCCGAAGCCACGATGACCCTGGTGCGGGAGCTGAGCGCCCGCGAGCCGCAAGGTCCACTGTGGACGCTCACCCGCGGCGCGGTCTCGACCGGTGCCCACGACGCGCCGGATTCGCCCGCCCAGGCCCAGCTGTGGGGTTTCGGCCGGGCGGCCGCGCTGGAGAACCCGCAGGCGTGGGGTGGCCTCGTCGACGTCCCGACCGAGCCGGGGGAGCGGGGCGTCGCCTTGCTGCGCGGCGTCCTCACCGGTCCTCGCGGTGAAGACCAGGTCGCCGTCCGGGCCACCGGCGCGTTCGGCAGGCGGCTCGCCCACGCCGATCTCGCTGAGCCCAAACGGTCCTGGCGGCCGAGCGGCACCGTGCTCGTCACCGGCGGGACCGGCGGACTCGGCGGGATCGTCACCCGGTGGCTGGTCGAGCACGGCGCCGAACACGTCGTTCTCGTTTCCCGTCAAGGAGAAGACGCTCCCGGCGCGGCCGGACTGGCCGGGGAGCGTGTCACCATCGCCGCGTGCGACGTCGCCGACCGCGACGCCCTCGCCGCCGTCATCGACCCGATCCGCGACGACCTCCGAGCGGTCTTCCACCTCGCCGGCGTGCTCGAACTCGGCCTCATCGAGTCGATGGACCGCGCCCGCTATGCCGACGTCCTCCGCCCGAAGGTCGCCGGGACCCGCAATCTCGAAGAGCTGACCGAGGGTCTCGACCTCGACGCCTTCGTCCTGTTCTCCTCGATCGCCGCCTCCATCGGCAACGCGGTCCAAAGTGCGTACGGCGCCGCGAACGCCCATCTCGAAGCGGTCGCGCAACGCCGCCGGGCGAACGGGCTGCCCGCGACGTCGATCGCGTGGGGTCGCTGGGGCGAGGTCGGCATGGGCGTCGGCGCGGACCTCGACGAACTGCTCAGCGGTCTCGGCGTTCCGGCCATGGCCCCGGAGACCGGCCTGGTCGCGCTCGGCCAGGCCCTCGACCGGGACGAGACCGCGCTGACCGTCGCCGAACTGACCTGGGAGAAGTTCGCGCCGCCGTTCGCCGCGCTGCGGCCGAGCCCGCTGCTGGCCGGCCTGCCCGAGGTCGTCGCCATCGCCGAGGCCGAAGCCGCCCGCGCCGAGGAAGGCGCCGAAGCCGCCGACGCGTGGCGAGACCGGCTCGCCGGCCTGCCCGAGGCCGAACGCGAACGCGTGCTCACCGAACTGGTCCTGACCCACACCGCCGCCGTCCTCGGGCACACCGACGGTGTCCCGGCGGGACAGCAGTTCACGAAACTGGGCATCGATTCGCTCACCGCCATCGAATTGCGCGGCCGCATCAACACCGAGACCGGGCTGGCGCTGCCGCCGACGATGGTCTTCGACCACGCGACCCCGGCCGCGCTCGCCGCGCATCTGCTGGCCGCGCTCACCCCCGTGGCCCAGGAGACGCGGACCGTCGTCACCGGACCGGCCGCCGCCGGACAGGACGTCGCCGTCGTCGGTCTGTCCTGCCGCTTCGCCGGCGGCAGCGACACCCCGGAGAAGTTCTGGGAGAACCTGGTCCAGGGCAAGGATCTGATCCGCGAGGTACCGCCGGACCGCTGGACCGCGGCCGACTACTACGACCCCGACCGCACCGCGCCGGGCAAGGCGTACACGCAGCAGGGCGCGTTCGTCGACGACATCGCGGGCTGGGACGCGGCGTTCTTCGGCCTGTCACCGCAGGAAGCGCGGCGGCTCGACCCGACCTTCCGCCTGCTCATGGAGCTGGTGTGGGAAGGCATCGAGGACGCCGGGCTCACCGCCGACGAACTGCGCGGCAGCCGCACGGGCGTGTTCGCCGGGCTGATCGACACCATGCAGTACAGCATGCGGCAGCTCGAAGCCGACGGCATGGACGCGGCCGACGACCCCTACTTCGGCCTCGGCAGCTCGCTTTCCGCCGCCGCCGGCCGGATCGCGCATCTGCTCGATTTGCGTGGGCCCTGCCTGACCGTCGACACCGCGTGCTCGTCGGCGCTGAGCGCGGCGCACCTCGCCGTGCAGAGCCTCCGCCGCGGCGAATGCGACATCGCGATCGTCGGCGCGGCCTCGGCGATGATCAACCCGGACGTGTTCATCCAGTCCTGCAAGATGAGCATGCTGGCCGCCGACGGCCGCACCAAGACCTTCGACGAGAGCGCCGACGGCTACGTCATCGGCGAGGGCGGCGGCGTCGTGGTGCTCCGCCGGGCGGGCGAGGTCGGCCGGGGCGGGCGGACGCGCGCGGTCATCCGCGGCACCGCGACCAACCAGGACGGCCGCAGCAACGGGCTCACCGCACCCAACCGCGCGGCGCAGAACGCGGTCATCCGCGCGGCGCTCGCCGACGCCGGGGTCATGCCCGACGAGGTGGGCTACGTCGAGGCGCACGGCTCCGGCACGCAACTGGGCGACGCGATCGAGTTCACCGCGCTCGGCGAGATCTTCGGCGAACGGAACGCGCCCGAGCCGCTCTACGTCGGCGCCGTCAAGACGAACGTCGGCCACACACTCGCCGCGTCGGGGATGGCCGGGCTGATCAAGACCGTGCTGTCGCTGGAACACGGCACCCTGCCGGGCAACCTGCACCTGACCACGCCGAACTCGGTCGTCACCGTCGACGGCCCGGTCCGCCCGGTCCCCGAAGCGCGTCCCTTCCCGGCCAACGCCGACGGGGTGCTGCGCGCGGGGGTCAGCTCGTTCGGCTGGTCCGGCTCCAACGTCCACTTCGTCCTCGACCAGGCGGCGCCCGCTTCGATGCCCGCCCCGGGCCCGGAATGGCAACTGCTCACGGTGTCCGGGCAGAGCGAAGCCGGGCTGCGCGCGAACGCCGAGGCCCTGGCCGACCACCTGACCGGTGACCTCGAACTCGCCGACGTCGCCTTCACCACCCAAGCCGGACGCAGCGCGCTCTCGGTGCGCAAGGCGGTGCTGGTGCGCGACCACGCCGACGCGGTCACAGCCCTGCGCGCGGTCACCGGCGGCTCGGCCGTCACCGACAAGCGGCGCTTCGGTCTCCTGCTACCTGGCACGCGCCGCGCGTGGCAGGGCGCGACCGATGAGCTCTACCGCACGGAGCTCGCTTTCCGTGCCGCGATCGACGAATGCGCGGCCCTGCTGGACGGCCGGGCCGATCTCCTCGGTGCGCTCTACGGCACGGCCGAGGCCGACGAACGAGCCGTGGTCTTCGCCGTCGAGTACGCGTTCTGCCGGCTGCTGACCGCATGGGGACTCGAACCGGCCGTGGTACTCGGACGCGGGACGGGCGAATGCGCGGCCGCCGTCGCGGGTGGATTGTTCGGCCTCGCCGAAGGCCTCGAACTCGCGCTCGGCGGACCGGTGCCGCGGGCGGAGACGCCCACGGTGCCGGTGATCTCGCCCCGGACCGGCGCGGTGCTCACCGCCGCCGAGGCCGCGGACCCGGCGCACTGGCGGATCTCCGACGACCGCTTCGAAGACGGCCTGCTGGCCTTGGCGAAGTACGCCGGAGTCCTCGTCGAGGCGGGTCTCGGTGACGACGGTGCCGAGGCGGCCGGACGCTACCTGCCGCAGACGCCTGTGGTCTCGCTGCTGCCGGAGCCGGTGGCCGGTGCCGGACGGCGTGCCTGGCTGACCGCGCTCGGCGCGCTGTGGGAGCACGGCGTCGAGATCGGCTGGGCGGACGGCGCCGGACCGGACCGCCGGTTCGTCTCGCTGCCTGCCTACCGCTTCCAGCGCACGCGCTACTGGCCCGAGGTCGCTTCGCGCGGTTCGGGTTGGTCGCTGAACCAGATGTCCGAACCGGAGACGCCGGTCCGTGCGGGGCTGGCCGCGCACACCCCGACGTGGCACCGGGACACCACTCGCCGTGTCCCCGCGACGCCGGGCGACCTCGTCCTGTTCGCCGAGCCGGGCGCCTTCGCCGACGACTTCGCGGCCGCCGCGGAAGCCGCCGGGCACCGCGTCACGGTCGCCTCCGGGATGGATCGCCAGGTGCTCGCCGGGGACGGCCCGCTGCGGATCGTGCACGCTTTCGGGCTGACCGCCAGTGGCCTCGAATCCGGCTTCTACAGCCTCTTGGAGCTGGGCAAGGCCATCGGTGCCGAATGCACCGGCCGCCGTGTCGATCTGCTCGCGTTGGGACGTAACGGTTTCGACGTCCTCGGCGGCGACGCCACCGACGCCTTCGCCCCGACCATCGCCGCCACTGCCGACGCGATCGCCGCCGAGTACCCGCTGGTCCACGCGCAGTACGTGGACTTCGACCGCGCCGGGGACAAGGTCGCCCAGACACTCCACGAGCTCGACCTCCTGGCGGCGTCCACAGTGGACACAGTCGACGGCGTCGCGGTCGCCGCCTGGCGCGGTGGACGCCGCTGGCTGCGCGGTTTCGACGTCGTAGAGCTTCCCGAGGTCGACTACTCGCAGGCCTGGAAGCCCGGCGGGACCTACCTGATCACCGGCGGGCTCGGCGTCCTCGGCCTCGCGCTGGCCCGGCGGCTCGCGCCACTGGGCGTGAACCTCGCGCTGGCCGGCCGGTCCGAGCTGCCGCCGGAGGAGACCTGGGACGACTGGATCCGAGACCACGGAGTCGACGACCGTACGAGCGAAGTGCTGCTGGCGATCCGGGATCTGCGCGCCCTCGGCGCCGACGTCCTGACCCTGCGCGCCGACGTCAGCGCTCCCGGCGAGGCCGCGGCGCTGCTGGCGGAGGTCCGCGGTTACTTCGGCTATCTCGACGGTGTGGTCCACGCGGCCGGGATCGCCGGTGGTGGCCTGCTGCAGAACAAGACGCGTGAACAGGCGGCCGCGGTGCTGGCACCGAAGGTCGACGGCACCCTCGCGCTGACCGAGGCGTTGCGCGTCGAACCGGTCGACCTGCTGGTCCTGTACTCCTCGACGGTGACGCTCACCGTCGGCGTCGGCGAGATCGACTACTCCGCCGCCAACGCCTTCCTCGACGGGGTCGCCTCGGCCTCGGCGGGCGGGCGCGGTCCGGCGAAGCAGGTCGTGTCGGTCGCGTGGGGGCCCTGGCAGCTCGATGCCTGGACGGCGTCCGGGCTCTCGGGTTCCGCCGAAGCACAGGAGGGCTCCCGCAAGTTCCGCGAGGAATTCGGGATCGGCGCCGAAGAAGGCACCGAACTGCTCTCGCGGATCATCGTCTCCGGCGAGCCGCTGGTGACCGTGCTGCCGCTGCCGCTCGCCGACGTGCTGGCGGCGCTCGCCCGGATGGGTTCGGTCGACGCGCTGGTCGGCGCCGACGCCGCGATCCCCACCGGCGAGCGGTACCCGCGGCCCGATCTGCGCACCGCGTACGTCGCTCCGCGCACCCCGGCCGAAGAACGCGTCGCCGCCGCCTGGTGCGACTGCCTCGGCCTGGAGCAGGTCGGCGTGCACGACCCGTTCTTCGACCTCGGCGGTACCTCGCTGATCGGCCTGGTGCTGATCGGCCGTGTCGCCAAGGAGTTCGGCGTCGAACTGGCCCCGGCGAGCCTGTTCGAGAAACCGACCATCGCCGAGTTCGTCACGCTCCTCGGCGAACCCGGCGCACCCCAAGTGGCCGCCGAGCCCGCCGAAGACGTCTCCGCCCGCGGCGAGCGCCGCCGCGCCCGCACCGCGAAGCTCCGCAAGCGCCCGAGCCGGACCGGAAGGTGAACCACCCCATGACCACGCGAGAACGGGACACCGGCGACGACATCGCGATCGTCGGCATGGCCGGGAACTTCCCCGGCGCGCCCGACATCGGCAAGTTCTGGGCCGATCTGTGCGCCGGCCGCGACGGCATCACCCGGATGACCCGCGCCGAACTGCTGGCCGCGGGAGTGCCCGCCGAAGTCGCCGACGATCCCGCCTTCGTCCCCGCCGCCGGATTGCTGCCCGGTATCGACCGCTTCGACGCCGAGTTCTTCGGCTACAGCCGCGCCGACGCCGAACTCCTCGACCCGCAGCACCGGCTGTTCCTCGAATGCGCGTGGCACGCGCTGGAGGACGCTGGCGTCGACCCGGACCGGATCGAAGGGCTCGCCGGGGTGTTCGCCGGCGGCGCCCCGAGCACGTACTTGCTGTCGAACCTGCTGTCGAACGACGTCACCGCGCTGACCGTCGGACCGGACCAGCTGATCCTGCAGAACGAGAAGGATCTGCTCGCGTCCCGGCTGTCGTACGCGCTCGACCTGACCGGCCCGTCGGTCAGTGTGCAGAGCTGCAGTTCGACCGCGCTCGCCGCCGTCGCGCAGGGCTGCTCCAGCCTGCTCACCGGAGAGTCCGACCTGGTCGTTTCCGGTTCGGTTTCCGTTGTCGTGCCTCAGGAACCGGGTTACCTCTACCGCGAGGGCAGCCGGTTCGCGCCCGACGGGATCAACCGGATTCTCGACGCGGGCGCCAACGGCAAGGTTCCCGGCAACGGTCTCGGCGTCGTCGTGCTGCGGCGGCTGGAGGACGCGCTGGCCGACGGCGACCGCGTCTACGCGGTGATCCGGGGCTGGGCCATCCACCACGAGGGCAACCGCGCGCGGCAGGGGTTCAACCTGCCGGGCGTGCCCGGCCAGGCCGCCGTCGTCGCCGAGGCGATGGCCGCCGCCGATGTCGAGCCGGACGAGATCGACCACATCGAAGTGTCCACTTTGGGCACCCCGTTCGGTGACGTCGCCGAGATCTCCGCGCTGCAGAAGATCTTCGACGTCGACGGTGTCGAGCGGGTCACGCTCGGTTCGATCGACGCGAACCTCGGGCACATCAACCAGGCGGGCGGTGTCGCCCGGCTGATCAAGGCCGCGCTGGCGCTGCACCACGAGAAGCTGCCGCCCGCCGTCAACTTCGAGAAGCCCAATCCGCAGCTCGCCCACAGCGGCGACAAGCTCGTCGTGCAGACGGAGCTGGGTGACTGGCCACGCGGCGAACGGCCCCGGCTGGCGGGTGTCAGCGCCTACGGCTTCGGCGGTACCGACGCCCACGTCGTCCTGGAGGAAGCGCCGGAGGACTGCCCGGAGCGTCCGTCCGCCCGTCCGCATCAGCTGCTCGTGTGGTCCGCGCGGACCTCCGAGGCGGCGGACGCGATGACCGGCAGGCTGGCCGCTGTCAGTCCTGAGTGGACGGACCTGGCGGACGTCGCGTACACGTTGCACAACGGGCGTAAGGCGTTCGAACACCGGCGGATGACGGTCGTTTCCTCCGAGAACGACATCGCCGACGCGTTCGCGACCGTGACGGCCGAAGCGGACTCGAAACCGCGGAAAGCCGGCTTCCTGCTCGCCGGGGTCGGCGAACAGTACCGAGGCATGGCAGGCGGGCTCTACGACAGCGAGCCGGAGTTCAAGGCCGCCGTCGACGAATGCGCCGCATTGTTCCGTGAGCATCTCGGCACCGACCCGACGGCGAACCTGCACGGCTCTCGCGGTTCCGGCGGCGGTGATCTGGCCCGCCTGCTGGGCCGTGCGACCGACACCGAGGACGCGGCTCCGTCGGTCACCCAGCCCGCCGTGTTCACCCTCGGCTACGCGCTCGGGCGTCTGCTGCGCGCGTGGGGAGTCCAGCCGTCCGTGCTCGCCGGGTACAGCGTCGGCGAGTTCGCCGCCGCCACCCTCGCGGGCGCCCTGACGCTGGAAGAGGCCACGGCGCTGGTCGCCACCCGGGCGAAGCTGATCGAGAAGCTGCCGGAAGGCGCGATGGCCGCGGTCCCGCTGGGAGCCGCCGAACTCACCGCGCTGGTGGGCGACGTGACCGCGTTCGGCGTCGACGTCGCCGCGGTGAACGGGCCGCGGATGATCGTCGTGTCCGGCGCGGGCGACGGCGTCGAAAAGCTGGCCGCCGAACTCGCCGGACACGGCATCCCAGCCAGGCCGCTGCGCACCACGCATGCCTTCCACTCGCGGGCCCTGCGCCCGGTCGCGGCCGAACTGACCGCGTGGGCGCGGAAGAACCTCACGCCGCGCGAGCCGGAAGTGCCCTACCTGTCGAACGTCACCGGCGCGCCGATCACGCTCAAGCAGCTGAAGGATCCCGGCTACTGGGCCGAGCACATGTGCCGCCCCGTACGGTTCGCCGCGATGATCGAGCATCTTGCCAGTGTTTCCCCGGATACCGTGTTGCTGGAACTGGGAGCCGGGCAGTCGCTCGGCTCGATGTTCCGCGGTCACCCCGATTTCCCGCAGACCTCGTGGCCGCTGCTGGTTCCGACCCTGCCCGGCGAGGCCGACCCCCGCCAGGACACGGCCGTGCTCACCGAAGCGCTCGGCCGCGCCTGGCTTTCCGGGGCGGACATCGACTGGCGGGCCTATCACGACGGCCGCGACCCGCGGAAGACCACGTTGCCGGGTTATCCGTTCCAGCGCGACCGCTACTGGATCGAGCCGACCCGGGCCGCCGCCGACGTCGCGCTCGGCGCCCGGTCCGTCGACACCCCGGTCTACCTGATCGAAGGCGAACTGGACGTCACCGCCCGCCACCTGGCCACCCGGCTGGGTGCCGAACTGGGCGCGACCGTCGTGTTCGCCGAAGAGCACCCCGGCGGCGCCGACGCCGTGCGGGCCGCCCACGGCCGGCTCGACGGCGTGCTGGACCTGACCACGAGCAACGCAGCCAAGGAGGAACGATGACCCTCGTCGGAGTCGTCGGCGCCGGTGTGATGGGCACCGGGGTCGCGCAGAATCTCGCCACCAGCGGGCACGAGGCCGTGCTCATCGACGTCGACCCGGGCAAACTGGCCGACGCCCGCGACCGGATCGAACTCGAATGCCGGATGAGCCGCATGCTCGGCGGCCCCGAGATCGACGCGGCCGAGGTGCTGGGCCGCATCACCTTCGGCACCGAGCTCGCGCTGCTCGCCGAGGCCGAGGTGGTGATCGAGAACATCACCGAGAACTGGGACCTCAAGTCCCGCCTGTACCCGAAACTCGACGAGGCCTGCAAGGCCGACACCGTGTTCGTCGTCAACACCTCCGCCATCCCGATCACCAAGGTCGCCGCGCTCACCCGGCGCCAGGACAAGGTGATGGGCGTGCACTTCATGAATCCGGTGCCGATGAAGCCGTCGTGCGAGTTCATCCCCGGCTACCACACCAGCGAGTCCACAAAGGACACCGTGCGCGAGCTGCTGCTCTCGATGGGGAAGAAGCCGATCCCGGTCAACGACGCCTCCGGGTTCGTCTCGAACCGCGTGCTGATGCTCACCGTCAACGAGGCGGCTTTCCTCGTGCACGAAGGGGTCGCGGACGCGGAGACGGTCGACGAGGTGTTCCGCGGCTGCTTCGGGCACCCGATGGGCCCGCTGGAGACCGCCGACCTGATCGGCGTCGACACGATCCTCTACAGCGTCGAGGTGCTCTACGACGAGTTCAACGACAGCAAGTACCGGCCCTGCCCGCTGCTCAAGCAGATGACCGCGGCCGGGCTGCACGGACGCAAGAGCGGCAAGGGTTTCTACAACTACAGCGGCTGAAGGCGGGGACGTGTCGCGAAAGCCACTTTCGGGACATCAGACGTCGCGAAAGTGGCTTTCGCGACATGGTCGCCCGATCGAACGGGGATAGCCGGACGACGGAGTTGTGAAAGCCACTTCGGCAACGTCGAAGGTTGCGAAAGTGGCTTTCGCAACCCCTTCTTCGGCGCGACCACCACTCGGCCCTCAGGAAGACCATTTCCTTCAAGGAGAAAGGCATCCACCATGTCGCAGGACGTCCGCGGTGAGATCCGCGGCTTCATCGGCGCGAAGTTCCCCAGCCTGTCGTTCACCGACGAGCAGGACATCTTCGCGCTGGGCTTCGTGAACTCCCTGTTCGCGATGGAGCTGGTCATGTTCATCGAGAAGGCGTTCGCCACGCGGATCCCCAACGACGAACTGAAGCTGGACAACTTCCGCACCGTCACGCGGATGACCGAGCTGGTCGAGCGGCGCACCGCCGCGGCCGCGCACTGAACGGAGAACGACGTGAGGGCGAGGACACGGCCCGAAACGCCGGCGGTCGAGGTGGTCGGGCGTTTCGTCGACGAGGAGGTCGGCCCGCACGCGGACGCGTGGGACCGGGCCGAGCGCATCCCCCCGGAGGTGCTGCGGCGGGTGGGGGAGCTGGGACTGTGGGCCCCGTTCCTCCCCGTCGAAGCCGGCGGCGCCGGGCTGGACATGGTCACCCTCGGGCGGCTGCACGAGGAGGCGGGCCGCGGCTGTTCTTCGCTGCGGAGCCTGCTCACCGTGCACACGATGGTGACCGCGACGGTCCACCGCTGGGGTGACGACGAACAGCGCGAGCGCTGGCTGCCCGCGCTGTCCGACGGCGCGACGCTGGGCTCGTTCTGCCTGACCGAACCGGACTTCAGCGGCAGCGACTCGACGGCCGCGGGCACCGTGGCCGTCGCCGAGAACGGCGTCTGGACCCTGCGGGGACGCAAGACCTGGATCACCGGCGGCCAGGTCGCCGGGCTGCTGCTGGTGTTCGCCGGCACGGCCACCGGGATGAGTGCGTTCCTGGTGCCCGCGGAGCATCCGGGGGTCCGGGTGACGCCGGTCCGGCACATGCTCGGCACCACGGCGAGCATGCTGGCGACCATCGAGTTCGACGACGTCCGGCTCGACCCGTCCGCGCTGGTCGGCCCGCCGGGCTGGGCGGCGGGCACGGTGATGACCGGCGCGCTCGACCTCGGGCGCTACAGCGTGGCGTGCGGTTCGGTCGGGATCGTGCGGGCGGCGCTCTCGGCGTCGGCCGCTTACACGTCGGAGCGTTCGGCGGGCGGCGGGCTGCTGCGGGATCTGCCGCAGATCCGCGCCAAGGTCAGCGAGATGGTCACCGCGCGCGACGCCGCGCGCCTGCTGTGCGAGAAGGCCGGACGGCTCAAGGACGCGGGCGATCCGGCGACCATCATGGCGACCTGGGTGGCCAAGTACTTCGCGTCCACGGCCGCGGCCAAGGCGGCTTCGGACGCGGTCCAGATCCACGGCGCGAACGGCTGCGGCCCGGACTATCCGGTGGCACGGCTGTACCGCGACGCGAAAGTCATGGAAATCATCGAGGGCAGCACCCAGATCCAGGAGCTGACCATCGCGGACGAGGCGTACCGGGAGGTGCCGGGATGACCGGGGTACTGGAGAAACCGAAACGCGGCCGCATCAAATGCGTCGTGTGGGATTTGGACAACACACTGTGGGACGGCACCCTGCTGGAGGACGGCGAGGTCACCGTACGCCCGGAGGTCGTGGCGGAGATCAAGCGGCTGGACGAGCTGGGCATCCTGCATTCGGTGGCCAGCCGCAACGACCACGAAGCGGCGATGGCGCGGCTGAAGGCGGCCGGGCTCGACGAGTACTTCCTGTACCCGCAGATCAGCTGGAACCCCAAATCCGGTTCCGTGGAACGGATCGCGAAGGCGCTCAACATCGGTCTCGACGCGATCGCGTTCGTCGACGACCAGCCGTTCGAGCTGGCCGAGGTCGCGCACGCGCTGCCTTCGGTCAAGACCGTCGACGTGGCGAAGCTGGGGGAGGCACTGGCGTCGGAGGAGTTCCGGCCGAAGTTCGTCACCGACGAGTCGCGGGTGCGCCGCGAGCTCTACCGCGCGGCCGCCGTGCGGGAGCAGGTCGAACAGGACCACGAGGGCACCAGCGAGGAGTTCCTGTCCACTTTGGACATGAAGTTCACGATCGCCCGTGCCCAGCGGGAGGATCTGCAGCGGGCCGAGGAACTGACCGTCCGCACGAACCAGCTCAACTCGACCGGCCGGACCTACTCCTACGACGAGCTGGACGAGCTGCGCACCTCGCCGGACCACGTGCTGCTCGTCGCGTCCCTTTCCGACAAGTACGGCGGTTACGGCAAGATCGGCCTGGCGCTGGCCGAACGCGGCGCGCCCGCCTGGCATCTGCGGATGATGCTGATGTCGTGCCGCGTGATGTCGCGCGGGGTCGGCACGGTCCTGCTCAACCACATCATGGGGCTGGCGAAGGAGGACGGCGCGAAACTGCGCGCGGACTTCGTCGAGACCGGCCGCAACCGGGTCATGTACGTGACCTACGCGTTCGCGGGCTTCACCGAGATCTCGCGGGACGGCGACCGGCTCGTCCTGGAATCCGACCTGAGCACGATCCAGCCGCCGCCGCCCTATCTGACGATGGAGCTGCGATGACCGCTCCGAGCACGGCACGTCCCTGGCTGCCCGGCGGGCTCCCGCCGGCCGGGGTGACCAGGCTGTTCTGCTTCCCGCACGCCGGAGCGAGCGCGGCGGTCTACCGGGACTGGGTCCTCGCGGCGGGGGACGAGCTGGTCGTCCTGCCGGTCCAGCTGCCCGGCCGCGCCGAACGCGGTCGCGAGACACCGCACGAAGACGTCGAAAGCCTGGTCGAGGCGGCGATCGAGGGCCTCGGCGACGCGCTCACCGGTGACTTCGCGTTCTTCGGGCACAGCGTCGGCGCCCTGACCGCGTACCTCCTCACCCGCAGGCTCGCCGAGCGTGGGGCCACGCTGCCGAAGCACCTGTTCGTATCCGGGCGGGCGGCCCCGCAGCTGCCCGACACCCGGCTCCAGCTGCGGGCGCTGCCCGACGAGCGGCTCGCCGCCGAACTGCACGCCCTCGGCGGCCTGCCGGACGTCCTGCGCCGCGAGCGCGAGCTGCTGGCGATGTTCCTGCCGCTGATGCGGGCCGATCTGGCCGTCAACGAGACCTACCGGCATGTCCCAGGGGAGCCGTTGCCGGTGCCGCTGACCGTGTTCGGCGGCGACCGCGACCCGCGGGCCGATCTGGACGAGCTGGCGGCGTGGCTCGAACTCGCCACCGACTCGACGATGGTGACCTACCCGGGCGGGCACTTCTATCTCGAGCAGCACAGGACGGCGCTGCTGGACGTGATCCACCGGAAACTGGGCCGATGACCACGCAGTGGTTCTCGGCGTGGAAGCAGCCCTCGGGCGCGCTGGGGGAACGGCTCCGCCCAGGCCGGGACGTGCACGTCTGGCGGGTCGCCCTCGCGCGGGTGCTCGCCCCGGGCTCGTCCGAGGCATACAGTCTGCTCGGCGCCCTCTCCGAAGACGAGCTGCGCCGGGCCGCCGCCATCACGGTGGACGAGGAACGGGCCCGTTTCCTGGCCGCGCACGTCGCGTTGCGCGACATCCTCGCGTCCTACACGGGCACTCCACCGTCCGAGCTGCGGTTCACCCGCGACGGTGACCGGCCTGCCCTGGACGGCACGACCGGGATCGAGTTCAGCCTGTCCCGGTCCGGCACGCTGGCGCTGGTCGCCGTCGCGGACGGCGTCCGGGTCGGCGTGGACGTCGAGGAGGTCCGAGAGGTCGACCACGACGGCCTCGCCGCGCGGGCACTGCGTCCGGAAGAGGCCGCCGCGGTCCGCGAGCCGCTGACCTTCTTCCGGTACTGGACCTGCAAGGAGGCCTACCTCAAGGTCGACGGCACCGGGCTGGCCGGACTGCCGGGGCCCTCCTTCACCCTCACCGGCGGCGACGTCGTACTCGACGGCCGTCCTGAATGGACGATCACGGAACTGGACGCCGGCGCCGGCAACGCGGCCGCGCTGGCCGTCCCGGCGCGCCCGGTCACCGTGCGCGCCTTCGACTGGCTTCCCGGCAGGCGGCGAACGGCCGGGGAGCACCGGAAAGGCGGAGTGAAATGAGCGACCCGAAAGCGGAGCTCGAAGCGTTCATCCAGACCACGGAGTTCAGCTGTCTCGGCGCTCGCGCGGCGTTGAAGAAGGGCTCGATCGTCCACGGTCACTACCCGGCGCTGGGCGATCCGGAGTCGGCGCGTGCCCACTACCGCGACATGCTCGGCTACGCCCGCGACATCCGGCCCACGTTGTCGGACAAGAGTTTCCGCACGTTCGTGTCCACCTTCGAGGAGCCCGGCGGGGTTCTCGGCGAAGAGGAGTACGAACGCCTGTTGTGGCGCCATCTCCAGCTCATCCACGACATCGACAGCCGCACCTACGGCCTCGACGAAGGCGCCACCTCGGATCCCAACGAACCGAACTTCGGGTTCCACGTCGCCGGTCACTCGTTCTTCGTCGTCGGTATGCACCCGGGTTCGTCCCGGGCGAGCCGCCGGTTCTCCCGGCCGGCGATCGCGTTCAACTCGCTGATGCAGTTCATGTTGCTGGGCGACAAGTTCTTCTCGATGCAGGACGCGATCCGTAAACGCGAGACGACCAACAACGGCTCGGTCAACCCGAGCTTCACCACCTACGAGTACCAGATGCCGTCCCGGCACTTCTCCGGGCGGATGACCGAAGAGGACTGGAAGTGCCCGTTCACCTCGCGGCACGAGCCCTCTTCGGTCAAGTACACCTCGGACGTCATGCAGCGCCCCACCGGCTGATCCCGTCACGACAAAGCCCCCGTCCGCTTCGGCGGCCGGGGGCTTTTCGTCTTGCGGCGACCCGTAACTCGCGTGTCCAGAGGCGTAACTCACGTGATCAGAGCCGTAACTCGCGTGCTTGGAGGCGTAACTCACGTGATCACGCGAGTTACGCCTCCAAGCACGCGAGGTACGTGTTCAAGCACGCGAGTTACGTGTTCAAGCACGTGAGTTACGTCTTCTGGCCCGGTGGCATTCCGGTCAGGCGAGGGCTTCGACGCGGCGCGGGGCCGGGCGCCGGAGCAGCGCGGTGCGGGTCGCGCGCGGGATCCGCTGGTAGACCAGCTCCCGCAAGGTCGCGCGGCGGAACGTGTAGCCGTCGTCGTCACGGCGCAGCACCGCGAGGCTCGCAAGCCGGGACAGCGTCCCCTCGATCTCGGCGGTGTCGCGGCCGCAGACCGCGGCGACGTCCTCGGCGGTGAAGGCGTCCCCGGTGAGGCTGGCCGCCTTCAGCAGCGACTTCTCGGCGGCGGGCAGGTTGTCGAGCTGCGCGGCGAGCGCCCGGCGGACCAGCGGCGGCGTCATCGCCTGGCCGAGCCCCGGAAACGGGGTGGTTCGGCCGTGTACCTCCTCGGCGTACGCGTGCGCGAACCTGGGGTTACCGCCGATCCTGGTGATCAGTTCCTGCCTGCCGCGGATGAGCCGGGCGGTGCCGGGCAGCAGCTTGTCGAGCAACTTGCCGACGGCGTCGTCGGCGAGCGGGGCCAGCGTCACCGTCGTGCCGCATCGCTCGCCGTGTTCGGCTTCCAACAGCCCGGGCCGCGCGGACGCGACGATCAGCACCGGCAGCCCGGCGCAGGCTTCACCGAGCCTGTCGACGGAGTCGCGGGTCTCGGAGTCGGCGCGGTGCAGGTCATCGGCCAGCACGACCAGCGGCCCGTAGGCGGTCAGTTCGGTGGCAGCGGCCCGAAGCGCCGCGTCACCGCCCTCGGTACGGAGCCGGGACGCGGTCTGGGGGAGGAGCCCGGGAACGACGGCGAACGCCTCGGTGACGTCGGCCCCGGCGTCCAGTACCCGGATCCGCGGCTGCTCGGACAGGGTCTCGGCGAACTCGGCGAGGAGTCGTGTCTTGCCGATCCCGGGCTCGCCGAACACCGTCACCCGATGCGGGCGCCGGCCGCGCTCGACGAAACCGAGAAGGTGGGTCAGCAGGTCGCGGTCATGGTCCCGGCCGACGAAGCCGCCGGGATCGGCGGGTTCGGCGATCGGATGCTGACGGGCCGAGACGGCGTGCCACCAGCCAGGCGAGTCTTCGGATGCTTCGTGCACCACGGCGGGCTCGGAGGCTTCGCGGACCGCGTCCGACACGCGGATCCGGCCTTCGGGCGCGCGCAGGGCCGAGCGGACACAGCGGTCCAGCACGGGACCCGCCACCTGCCCGGGGCCGTCGGCGGTGAACTCGACGAGGACGTCGCCGCTGTCGACCCCGATCTGGGTCGCGATCCCGGCCGTGGCCAGCCGGTCGAGGATCCGCAACGCCGTCCGGGTCGCGTGGACGGCGTCGTCGTCACCGGTCCGGGGAAGACCGAACAGGGCCAGCACGACCGGCCCCGACTCGCCGGGCAGATAGGCGCCCGCGGCGATGGCTTCCTCCTCGACGACGGTCCGCAACCGCGCCTGCGCCTCGACGGCTTCTTCCGGGTCGTCGTCCGGCGTGGCGAGGGCGACCCCGACCGCGACGACCGGCTTCCGTTCGCTCTCGACGGGTTCCGTACGAGGCAAGGCGATCACCGGCGCGGGTGTGAAGGGCAGCGGCTCGACCACCGGAGCGGGCTCGGGTTCGGGACGCGGCGCCGGATCCGGCCGCCGGGTGAGCAGGGTTTCGTCGTGCTGGAGGATCGCGCGTTCGAGCTCGCGCAGCTCCTTGCCCGGCTCCAGGCCCAGCCCCTCGGCGAGGCTGGCCCGCGTGGCGCGGTAGACCTCGAGCGCGTCCACGTGACGGCCGCAGCGGTAGAGCGCGGTCATCAGCTGGGCGTTGAGCCGCTCGCGGTTCGGGTTGGCCTCCGCCAGCCCGCGCAGATCGGCGAGCACCTCGTGGTGGTGCCCGCGGTCCAGCTCCAGCCCGAAAAGATCCTCGTGGACGGCGATCCGCTGGTCCTCCAGCGCGACCAGCTCGGGCCACACCACACCGGTCTCGGTGAGGTCGGCGAGCACCGGGCCACGCCACAGCGAGAGCGCGTCGCGATAAGCCGACACGGCCTGCTCGACGTCACCCGCCGCCTGCGCCGTCCGCCCTTCGGTGGCGAGCCGCCGGAACCGGGCGGCGTCGACCTGCTCGCTGTCGACGCGCAGCAGGTAACCGGGCGCGTGCGTGAGCAGCATCGCCTGCTCGGTGGCGCCGGTCCGCTGGGCCAGCGTCGAGCGCAGCCCCGAAACGGCGTTCTGCACCATCTTGCGCGCGGTGGCCGGGATCTCGTCCGCCCAGATCGCCTGCAGCAGCGTGCTGGTGGCGATGACCTCGTTGTGCCGCAACAGCAGATAGGCGAGCACGGCCCGCTGGGTCGCCCCGCGCAACACGACCGGACGTCCGTCGTGCACGACGTTGAAGGGGCCGAGGAGGTCGAAACGCACGGGGTCACCACCTTGTTCGGGACTTGCGAAGACGATCTCCACCGTGGCCCCGCACCCCGCCCCCGGACAACGCCGCGGCGCGGATACTGGCTCGGTGCCAGTGGCACCCGAGAACGATGCCAGTTACCGCCCGATGTGTTGACTGTGGACGTTCGCACCTGCTAGACGCGTGCGCCCCACCCCGCATTCAGTCCTCTGAATGCGTCAGGTCAGGTATTCGCCGGTCAGGATCGCCGCCGCGAGTTCCACCCTGGACGTGTACCCGGTCCGCGAGAAAAGCCTGCTGAGCCTGCCCTCCACGCTCTTCTCGCTCGTTTCGAGGACGACCGCCAGCTGACGGTTGGTGAGGCCCTCGGCGACGAGGATCGCCAGCAGACGCTCGTTCTCGGCGGTCGTCTCCGTCCGGCCGGGCCCGGCGAAGCCGTTGTCGCGCAACAGTTTCCGCACCCGACCACGCCAGTACCAGGCGTCGACCTCGCCGAACAGTTCGTACGCCTCGGTCCACGACTGCTCCGGCCGGTGCCCGGCGAGGCCCGCCCGAAGGAGCGTCATCGCCGACTCGTAGGGAACGTCCAGGCGTTCGCGCGCGATGGCCGCGGCGCGCCGGGCCGAGGCGGGTTCGCGATGCACCGCCGCGCGAGCGAGGTAGTGATTCTGGTGCGCGCGGGCGGTGTCGAGCTGGGTCGCCGTGCGCGCGGAGCGCCGCACCCAATGTTCACCTTCGCGTTGTTTGTTTCGCGCCAGCGCGGAGCGCGCCAGATCGGCCCAGAGGTCTTCGGTGCCCAGGAGATAGCCGCCCGCGTCGGCGCTGCGCGCCGCGGAGTACAGCAACGCGTCCGCGCCTTCGGTGTCACCGAGTTTGCTGAGCACGCTGGATTCGGCGAGATCGATCGTGTGCCGGATCCCGGCCGGGCGGCTGTCGGCGGCCAGCGCCCTGGCCCTGGAGAGCCTGCCCTGCGCGCCGAGGATCCGGATCGCGCATTGCGTCAGCAGGCAGTGCAGCGGCCGGGCCGGATCGGTGCCGCCCAGTATCGTCCGCCGGGCCAGTTCCATCGCCTCCGGCCAGTCCCCGCCGAGGTAGTTCAGCGCGAACAGATTGGGCCCCGGCAACTGGTCCATGCTCATCCCGGCCTCGGTGATCAGCCGCCGCGCCTGCCGGAGTTCTCCCAGTTGCAGCAGCATCTCCACCTCGAACCGGCGCTGTTCGATGCGGTACTGCGGAAGATGCGCCGCCCGCCACAGTTCCGGATGCGCGATGAGCGCATGCAGCTGGGACGTGTCGCCTAGCACGACCCCACAGGCCGCGAGGAAGATCATGCCGAAGTCCGCGGTGATGTCGTTGCTGCCGGTCCACACCGCGCGCGCTCGCTCCAGCAGGTCGCGCGCCTCGATCCACCGATGGCTCAGCACGAGGGCATAGGCCCGGTTGATGACCATCAGCGCCGGGTCGTCCGGGAGCACCGGCGACGCGCCAGCGGCGATCTCGGCGAGCTCACCGAGGTCGCCACGGGCGGCGAGCCCGGAGATGAACACGACCGAAAGTTCCTGTGCCTCCGCGGGTTCGAGGTGGCCGAGATGTTTGCAGAGCACCTGCCGCGCGCAGTCCCCGGCCTCGGCCGCCCGGTAGTGCAACGCCTTCGCCGCGCTCAACAGCATCAGCACGACCGTCCGCGCCGGCGGTTCGGTCACCCAGGACAGCGTCGCGTGGAGCCAGCGTTCCGCCTTCGCGCCGTCGGTGAACAGGACACGCTTGCCGTTCTCGAGGAGTTCGCGCGACGCGCGGCTCGTGTCGACGAGCGACCCGGCCTGGGTGATCCAGTCGAGCACCACGTCCGGATCCGACGCGGACGCGGAACCGGACCACACCGCCTGGACCGCTTGCGCGGCCAGGCTGCGCGAGGCGTACGGCCCGATCTTCGTCAGCAGGGCGTCTCGTACGGCGGGGACCCGGAACCGGTGCCCGCCGTCGTGCTCCCGCACCAGGACACGTTCGGCGACGAGCCTGCCGAGCGCCGCCCGGAGATCGTCCTCGCGCCAGCCGAGCGCGGTCGCGGCCAGGCCGGGGGCGGCGGTGCCGAGCGGGCAGAGCACCGCCATCGTCTCGGCCACTTCCCTGACGCCGCCACCGGCCTCGGTCACCGCCAGCAGGAGTGGATGCTCCTCGGTGGCCACCGGCTGGTCGACCCGCTCGACGCGATACGCCGTGCGGTCGACGATCCGCAGGGCCCCGGCCGCCCGGTAGCCGCGCACGAGCGCGGTCAGAGCGGCGGGATTGCCCCGGGCGGCGGTGTGCAGCTCGCTCACCAGGCCGTCGTTCGGCAAGGCCGAGACCAGTCCCGTCAGCAGTGACCGCGATTGCGCACGCGAAAGGGGCCGGAGGAACCGCAATTTCGCGCGCCCGCTCGCCACGAGCCGGGCGAAGGCGCCCTTCAATGCCGGACTCTCGGACAGGTCGTCGCCAGCGCCGATCCGCACCGTCGCGACCACGCTGATCGGTGTCTCCGCCGTGCAACGGTGCAGCAGCGCGCTCACCAGCCGGGCGGTGTGCTCGTCGAGCCACTGCGCGTCGTCGACCAGGACCACCAGCGGCGTCTGGACACGGAGGAGCGCGAACACGGCGGTCGCGATCTTCGCGACGGTCTCCGGGGTCGGCGTGGTCTCACCCGCCCTGGCGAGCATGGCCAGCACGGAACGCCGTGCGGGCTCCTCCTCGGCCCGGTCGCCGCCGAGCAGGACGAGCAGCCGGAAGATCACCCCGTACGGGAGCGTCCGGTCGAGCTCGGCCAGCCGCACCACCAGCACCTTGGCCGACGGGGTGAGCTCCTCGGCGAGCTTGTCCAGCACCGTGCCGCGGCCGCAGCCCGGCTCCCCGGCGAGCACCGTCAGCGGGGTCGTACCAAGCGCGGCTTCGTCCCGCAGGATCCCGACCTCCCCGACGCGGACGTCCGCCCATGGTCCGGTCCCGGCGCCCGGGTGCCTGGTACTCATGCGCCCAGTTCACCAGGACGGGGCCGGGCCGGCCGTCACCCAACCGTATGAATCGGGCGATCGAGGCCCTCCCGTGCGCCCAGTGGCCGGTGATCACTCCCGGGAACCGGCGGTTACCCGGCCGTCGACAAACCGGCCGGTATGCTGAGTGTCCGCACGAGAAGGGGCCGGCCATGACACGAGCGACCACCAGGAAGGCCGAGGCCGTCGGCGAGGACCAGGCCGCCGTCCCGCGCCGTCTGCTGTCGCACGCCACGAAGCTCTTCGCGAAGAAGGGTTTCGACCGCACCTCCGTGCAGGAGATCGTCGAGGCCGCCGGGGTCACCAAGGGCGCGATGTACCACTACTTCGGCTCCAAGGACGACCTCCTTTACGAGATCTACGCCCGGGTGCTGCGCGCGCAGACCGAGCAACTGGAAAAAGTGGTTTCGAGCGAGGCACCGCTGCGGGAACGGTTGCGTTCCGCCGCCTCCGACGTCGTCGTCAGCACGATCGACAACCTCGACGACAACACGATCTTCATGCAGTCCATGCACCAGCTCAGCGTGGAGAAGCAGAAGGCCGTGCGCGCGGAACGCCGCAAGTACCACGAGCGCTTCCGCACGCTAATCGAGGAAGGCCAGGAGTCCGGCGAGTTCCGCGCGGACAAACCGGCCGACGTGATCGTCGACTTCTTCTTCGGGTCGGTGCACCACCTCGGTTCGTGGTACCGGCGTGGCGGCGCGCTCTCGGCCCGCCAGATCGGCGACCATTTCGCCGATCTGCTGCTGGCCGCGCTGCGACCCGAGTAGCGCTCAGCCCGGCGGCGCGGACACGAGCCGCTCGGCGAACCAGTCTTCGCGGCGTTCGAGCACCGTCCCCACCTCCCACTCGGACGCGAGGGCGAGCAGATCCGTCGCCACGTCTTCGGCGGCTTCGGGCGGCCAGCCCTGAGCGGCCAGACTCGACCGCAACGCGTCGGCGTAGTCGGAAAAGGTGAAGCCGGGCAGGTCCGCGACGAGCGCCGTCGTCGTTCCGCGGTGCGAGCTCAGCCCACCGAACGCCCGGCCGCAGCCGCAGCGGGAATCGGGCGAACTCTCGCCGTCGCCGCAGGGCGGGGCGACCCAGAGCAGCTCGCCTTCCACGCAGTGATCGAAATCGTTCTCCCGCGCGCCCTGGGTCTTCGCGGTGGCCACGAGCAGTTTCATGCTGACTCCCTGTTCGATCGGATGTTCGAACAGTTGTACCGGCGGGGTCCGACAGTTTCCGGGACGGGCCCCGCCGGGCGGGTCAGGCGGGCAGATCGATCAGCGGCGCGAGGGCGGCGCGATGCCGCCCAGGAGTGCCGAACGCGATCTCGTCGCTCTTCGCGCGCTTCAGGTACAAGTGCGCGGGGTGCTCCCAGGTCATGCCGATCCCGCCGTGCAACTGGATCGCCTCTTCGGCGGCGTGGACGGCGATGGGGGAGTTACGGGCCTGTGCGACCGCGACGGCGATCGCGATGTCGTCGCCGGAAGCCAGGCAGTCGGCGGCGTAGCGCGCGGTCGCCCTGGCGTTGACCAGATCCGTGTACAGGTTCGCCAGCCGGTGCTTCAGCGACTGGAACGAACCGACCTGACGGCCGAACTGGTAGCGCTCCTTGAGATAGCGCACCGTTTCGGTCAGCGCCCATTCGGCGATCCCGAGCTGTTCCGAGGCGAGCAGCCCCGCCGCGGTCACGAGTGCCGTGTCGAGCGCGGACGCCGCCTCCGAGCCGCCGGCGACGCGTTTCGCGGCCACGTTCTCCAAGGTGACGTCGGCGATGCGCCGGGTGAGGTCGAGGGAAATCGCCTCGGCGACCGTCACCCCCGACGCCGATGCGTCGATCGTGTACAGGCCGGGGCCGTCGGGCCCCACCGCCGGGACGACGATCAGTTCGGCCACCGAAGCATCGACGACGCTGCGGACCTGGCCGCTGAGCGTGCCGTCGGCAGCCGCCGTGACCGTCGAGGGGAACCCGGCGCCGGGCGCTGTCGACAGCGGGATCGCCAGCGCGCCGATGAGCGTGCCCGCGGCCAGTTTCCCGAGTGGCTCGGCCACTTCCGCCTGCGACGTGTCGGCCACCAGCAGGGCCGACGTCGCCAGGACGGCGCTGCCGAGATAGGGGACAGGGGCGACGCTGCGCCCGAGTTCCTCCATCACGACGGCGACTTCCCGTGCCGAAGCGCCGTGCCCGCCCAGCGCCTCCGGGACGGCGAGGCCCGCCGTGCCGAGGTCGGCGGCGAGCGTGCGCCACAGCTTCAGGTCGTACGGTTCCGCCGTCTCGGTCCTGGCGATCAGGGCCGCCGGTTCCGCCCGATCGGAGAACAGATCGCGGACGCTGGCGCGAAGGTCCTCTTCGACCTCGGAATACAGCAGGTCGGTCATCGGGGCAGGTCCTTCCAGGCGACGTCCTTGTCGATCCGCGGCTCGGACGGCAGCCCCAGCACGCGCTCGGCGATGATGTTGCGCAGGACCTCCGAGGTGCCGCCCTCGATGGAGTTGCCCTTCGCGCGCAGGTAGCGGTAACCGGCCTCGCGGCCGAGGAAGTTCACGCCGTCGGGACGCCGCATCGTCCAGTCGTCGTACCGCAGGCCCTCGTCGCCGAGCAGCTCGATCTCCAGCCCGGAAGCGGCCTGGTTCAGCTCGGAGAACGCGACCTTGACCGCGGACCCCTCCGGTCCCGGCGCGCCCGCGGCGAGCTGCTGGCGCAGCCGCGAACTCACCAGCCGCAGGCTTTCGCCCTCCACCCACAGCTTCAGCAGCCTGTCGTGCAGTTCGGACGTGCGCAGCTCCGGGCGCTCCCGCCAGGTCTGCGCGACGACGCCGACCATGCCGCCGTCGCGCGGGAACTCGGTGCCGCCGATGGCGACGCGTTCGTTCATCAGCGTGGTCTGCGCGACCTTCCAGCCCTCGCCGACCGCGCCGAGGCGGTGCGCGTCGGGGATGCGGACCTCGCTGAGGAAGACCTCGTTGAACTCGGCCTCGCCGGTGATCTGGCGCAGCGGCCGGACCTCGACGCCGGGGGCGGTCATGTCGCACAGGAAGTACGTCATGCCACGGTGTTTCGGCACGTCGGGGTCGGTGCGGGTGACCAGGATCGCCCACTGCGACTTGTGCGCGCCCGACGTCCAGACCTTCTGGCCGGTGACCACCCAGTCGTCGCCGTCGCGGACGGCCCGGGTGCCCAGCGCGGCCAGGTCGGATCCGGCGCCCGGCTCACTGAACAGCTGGCACCACACCTCGCGCTCGGTCCACAGTGGACGAAGGAAGCGCCGGTGCTGTTCCGGGGTGCCGAAGGCGAGGATGGTCGGCGCGGCCATGCCGAGGCCGATCCCGATCCGCCGTTTGTCGTTGTCCGGCGCGCCCGCCGCGGCGAGCTCTTTGTCCACAACGGACTGAAGGGATCGCGGCGCGTTCAGGCCGCCGAGGCCTTCGGGGAAGTGGATCCATGCCAGCCCGGCGTCGAACCGCGTGTCGAGGAAGTCCTGACGTGGCGTGCTTTCCGGCGGATACGCGGCCAGCAGCTCGGCCACGCGCCGCTTGAGATCGTCCACAGTGGTCATGTTTTCGAATGTCACCGTGTCACCTCTCCGCGGTACTTCTTCAGCTCGCGGTGCGCCAGCGAGCGCTTGTGCACCTCGTCCGGCCCGTCGGCGAGCCGCAGCGTCCGCACCTGCGCCCACATCTCGGCGACCGGGAAGTCCTGGCTGACGCCACCGGCGCCGAACAGCTGCACGGCCTTGTCGAGGATCCACTCGACGGTGATCGGCGTGGAGATCTTGATCGCCTGGATCTCGGTGTGCGCGCCCTGGTTGCCGACCGTGTCCATCAGCCACGCGGTCTTGAGCACCAGCAGGCGCTGCTGCTCGATCTTGACCCGCGCCTCGGCGATCCAGTCCTGCACCACACCCTGTTCGGCGATCGGCTTGCCGAACGTCTCGCGCGAAAGCGCCCGGCGGCACATCAGTTCCAGCGCGCGCTCGGCCATGCCGATGGCGCGCATGCAGTGGTGGATCCGCCCCGGTCCGAGGCGGGCCTGTGCGATGGCGAACCCGTCACCCTCGCCGGCGATGAGGTTCTCCGCGGGCACGCGGACGTCCTCGAAGACCACTTCGGCGTGGCCGCCGTGATCGCCGTCGGTGTAGCCGAACACGTGCATACCGCGTTTCACGGTCATACCCGGGGTGTCGCGGGGGACCAGGATCATGCTCTGCTGCTTGTGCGGCGGGCCGTCCGGATCGGTCTTGCCCATCACGATGAAGATCTTGCAGTTCGGGTTCATCGCGCCGGAGATGTACCACTTCCGGCCGTTGACGACGTACTCGTCGCCGTCGCGGCGGATGCTGGTGGCGATGTTGCGCGCGTCGGAGGAGGCGACGTCGGGTTCGGTCATCGCGAAGGCGGACCGGATCTCGCCGTCCAGCAACGGCTGGAGCCACTGCTTCTTCTGCTGCTCGGTGCCGAACATGGTCAGGACTTCCATGTTCCCGGTGTCCGGCGCCGCGCAGTTCAGCGCGGTCGGCGCGAGCCGGAGGCTGCGGCCGGTGATCTCGGCGAGCGGCGCGTACTGCAGGTTCGTCAGCCCCGCGCCGTGGTCACCGGGGAGGAAGAAGTTCCACAGCCCGCGTTTGCGGGCCTCGGCCTTGAGTTCTTCGACGATCGGCGGCTGCGACCATTCGCTGTCGCGCTCGGCCAGCTGAGCCTCGAAGACGGCCTCGGCCGGGTAGATGTGCGAATCCATGAACTCGAGGAGTTTTCCCCGCAGTTCCTCGGTTTTCGCGTCGAAGGCGAAGTCCATCGCTATCCCTCTTCCTTGAGAGTCTCATTGCCGTGCGCGATCAACGGGACGACGCCGGAGCCGATGCCGTCGAATCCGGCGCCGACGGTCTGTCCCTTGCTGTAGCGGAGGTGGATGCCTTCCAGGATCACCGCGAGTTTGAAGAACGCGAAGCTCACGTACCAGTTGAGCCGGGAGACGTCGCGCCCGGAACGCTCGGCGTACCGCGCGATGACCTCGTCGTTGCGCGGATAACCCGGCGCCGAGCTGGCATTGGACACGAACTGCAGCGAGACCTTGTCGCGTTCGGCGTAGGCCACCAGCAGCGCGAGGTCGGTCAGCGGGTCGCCGAGGGTGGACATCTCCCAGTCCAGCACCGCGGTGATCCGGTCGTCCGCGTTCACCAGCACGTTGTCCAGGCGGTAATCGCCGTGGACGATCGACGGCTTGCCCGATTCGGGGACCGACGAGGCGAGCCGGTCGTGGAGCTCGTCGACGCCGGGGAGGTCGCGGCTGCGGTTGCCGTCGAGCTGCTTCTTCCAGCGTCGCAACTGGCGTTCGAGGAAACCCTCCGGGCGGCCGAAATCACCAAGCCCCACCGATTCCGGATCGACGGCGTGCAGGGCGACCAGGGTGTCGACCAGTTCCTCCGCGATCGCCTTTGTCCGGGCGGGGCCGAGTGCGGCGAGCTCGGTGTCGGAGCGGAAAGGCGTGCCCTCCACGAACTCCATCACGTAGAACCGCGAGCCGATGACGTCGGTGTCCTCGCACAGCAGCACGGTTTCCGGCACCGGGACCGCCGTGCCGTGCAGCCCGGTGATCACCCGGTACTCGCGGCCCATGTCGTGCGCGGTCGGCAGGACGTGGCCCAGCGGCGGGCGGCGGACCACCCAGCGGGACCGGCCGTCGCCCACTATGTAGGTGAGGTTGGACCGGCCCCCCTCCACGACCTGGCCGCTCAGTTCGCCCTGGACGAGACCGGGCCGGTACTCGTCCAGATGGGCCTTGAGCCTGGCCAGGTCGAGGCCCGGCAGGTCGGACTGGTTCATGGTGCCTCCAGCGCTCGCTTTCCGGTTACAGTACCGACCAGTCGGTATGTCGGGTAGTGGTGGTCCGGCGAGGTGCCGGACGTCACCTTGTCAGGCGATCAGCCGGACGACCATCTCCGCGACGCACGCCGGTTTGGGTTCGCCGTCGATCTCGATCGTCCATTTGACGACGGCTTGCTTGCCACCGGCGACGTCGGTGACCTCGACCAGCTCGGCACCCGCCCGGATCTTCGCGCCGACCTTGACCGGCTGGGGGAACCGGACCTTGTTCAGCCCGTAGTTGATGCCCATCGTGAGCCCGTTGACCCGGTAGAGCTTCCCGACGAAGCCCGAAATGAGCGACAGCGTCAGGAAACCGTGGGCGATCGGGCCGCCGAACGGGCCCTCGGCGGCCTTCTCGACGTCGACGTGGATCCACTGGTGGTCGTCGGTGGCGTCGGCGAACAGGTTCACCCGGTCCTGGGTGAGCGTCAGCCAGTCGCTGTAGCCGAAGTGCTCGCCGACGGCGTTCTCGAACTCCTGCAGGGAGGCGAATTCGCGCATGGCTCAGTCCTTCGGTCCGCCGGCGACGTAGATGACCTGGCCGGAGATGAATCCGGCGCCGTCGCTCACCAGGAACGACGCCAGGTTGGCGATGTCCTCGGGAGTGCCGACGCGCTGCACCGGGATCTGCGACGCGGCCGCGGCCTTGAAGTCCTCGAACGACATGCCGATCCGCTCGGCGGTCGCCGCGGTCATGTCGGTGGCGATGAAGCCGGGGGCGATGGCGTTCGCGGTGACGTTGAACTTGCCCAGCTCGATCGCGAGGGTCTTGGTGAAGCCCTGCATGCCCGCCTTCGCGGCCGAGTAGTTGGCCTGGCCGCGGTTGCCCAGCGCCGAGGTGCTGGACAGGTTGACGATGCGTCCCCACTTCTCCTGCGTCTGGTACTTCTGCACCTCGCGGGTCATCAGGAACGAGCCCTTCAGGTGCACGCCCAGCACCGAGTCCCAGTCCTCTTCGGTCATCTTGAACAGCAGGTTGTCGCGGGTGATACCGGCGTTGTTGATCAGCACGGTCGGCGCGCCGAGCTCCTCGGCCACCCGGGTCACCGCGGCTTCGACCTGTGCGGCGTCGTTGACGTCCAGCGCGACACCGACGGCCTTGCCGCCCTCGGCGACGATCGCTTCGGCCCCCTGCTTGACGCCCGCCTCGTCGAGGTCCAGCAGGCCGACGGCGAACCCGTCGGAAGCGAGGCGCTTGGCCACGGCCGCCCCGATGCCGCGGCCGGCGCCGGTGACGATCGCTACACGGGAGGGGTGTTCGGTCACGGGTGTTCTCCTCGTCGTCGAGTGGAAGTGAGCCCGAGTCTGCCGTACTAAGCGGTTGCTTTGTAGGGGCAATGCCGCTTTCGGGGAGCGCACCCGCGCGAAAGCGGGCGAATGTGACCGCAATCACCCTGATGTCGAGGCCTGTGCTCGCCTGCAGACACCAGTTGCGCGTGAAGGCCCTCTTCCAGGACGCGGTTCCGAGCCGGCCGGGCGTCGCTCCTCGGCGTTGCGAAAGCCACTTTCGCAACGTTGAAAGTTGTGAAAGTGGCTTTCGCAACGCCCGGCCAAGCCCAGCACCCAGCTGCCGTCAGAACGGCACTCACCACTCACGACCGGCCGCAGGTCAGCCCGCCCGCCTGCCGAGGACCTCGGTGATCAGCTTCGGCACCTCGCCGCCGTGCCAGGAACTGGGCGAGAAGCGCTCCTGCGCGATCCCTTCCCAGAGTTCGCCGTCGTCCAGCGAAATGCCTTCCTCGCGGGCCACGAGGGAGCCGATTTCCTGGGCCGCGACACCTTCGCCGGCGAGGGTCTTCTTGGCGAGTTCGACATCCTGCGGCCGCACGGCGACCACGAGTGTCCAGTCACCCCAGGCCTGCGCGAGCTCGAACGGGCCGAGCCCCGACTGCGCGCAGACGTCGGCGGGCGCGTCGTCCAGCCGGATGTCCGTGGTGATCCGCGCGCCGAGACCGTTGGCACCGCACAGGGTCCGCACGGTCGGGAAGAGACCGTCGGAGACGTCCATCGCCGCGCGCGCCAGCCCGGCCGTGGCGAGCATCCGGCCCGCCGCCACCTGGGCCATCGGACGGCAGGCGCGCTCGCGGATGTCCGCGACGACAGATCCGGGAAGCCGTGCCTGCTTTTCGACGAGCAACGCGTATGCCCAGAGATAGCCGGGCGAACCGACCAGCAGCAGCCGATCGCCGGCTTCGGCACCCGCGCGGCCGAGCCGCCCGCCGGGGACGCACCGGCCGATCGCGGTCGCGGTGAGCTGCCGGACCGGGCCGTCCCGGAGATCGCCGCCGACGACCTTGGTGCCGTGCACCTTCGTGCAGTCGTCCACGCCGTCGAGAAGCCGCCGGAACTCGCCCGCCGTGGTCGTCTTCGGCAGGGTGTAGTTGACGACCAGGCCGAGCGGGGTGGCACCGGCCGCGGCGAGATCGGACAGGTTGATCGTCGCCAGCAGCCACCCGGCGTGATAGGGATCCGTTTCACCCAGGATGGTGACCAGCGGCGTGGGGCAGCTGTCGGTGGTGGCGACCAGTTCGCCACGAAGCCCTTCCGTGGCGTCGAGGACCGCGCAGTCGTCCCCGAACCCGCGGACACCGCCGTAACGCGGCCGCAGGATGTGTTCCAGGATCGCGTGCTCGCCCAGTTCGCCGAGCCGGATGTCGTCGCCCACCGGCGAAAGTTCAGTTACGCCCGACATGATCCGCCAATCGGGACGGGGCGACGTTGTGGTCGCTGGAGTAGTTGTTCGGCATCGTGCCGTAAGGCTGGTCGCTGCCCGTGGAGGCGAACAGCATGAGATTGCAGATCCGCGTCCCGGGATGCAGGAGCACGGGATGCCGCAGGTGGTTCACGATCTCCAGGGTCAGCACGGCGCCGGTCTCACTGCCGAAGCCGGGGCTGACCTGACCGCACAGGACGACGCTGATGCCGAGCCGCGCGTAGTCGCTCGTGCCGTCGACGAGCCCGGCGAGTTTCTCCGAGAGCCCGATCTTCTCCAGCGTCGGCGCGAGAACGACTTCGCCGGGTTCGACGCGCAGCCTGCCTTCGGCGTCGAGTTCCTTCGGCCGGAGTTCCGGATACGTGCTCCGGTCGGCGATGTCGACGGTCCCGGTCGATTCGAGCGCGAACGCCTCGTGACCGAGCCGCAGGCTGATCGCGGCCGGGCGGACGAGACCGGGCTCGAACGGGGTGATCGTGAGTTCCCCGGCGCGGTGCGCGCGTTTGATGGCCCGGTCGGTCAGGATCCCGCGGCGCAGGGCGGGCCAGGTCAGCGGCATGACGCCACCGCTTTCGCGACGGCGCCGACCAGCGCGCGGAAATCGGTCTCGGTCAGTTCGCCGTTGGGCTGGTCGTCGGACTCGCCGGGCTCGCAGTACACGACCGTCGTGCCGGTGCGGTGCGGTCCCTGGACCACCACCGTCGCGGTCAAACCCGCGGCGATGGGCCGGACGGTGTGCACGACGGCGGTGTCGCACGAATAGACGTCGCCGAGCCGGACGTGCGGGGTCTTCTCCACCGCGAGCCGGGCGGCGCCGTCCGCGAGCAACGCGGCCGGGTTCGCCGGATCGGCGCCGTAGCGGTACCGGTCGTAGGGCTTCCCGCCTTCGGTCGTTTCGCGGAACTCGACCATGTGCAGGCCTTCGCCGGCGACGATGGCCGAGGCGAATTCCCAGCGATGGCTGTGCGGATTGGACTCGCCGCGCGACGGCTCCGCCGAGTCCGGCCAGACATGGAGCCGGATGCGGAAATCGGCGGAGGCGTGGAGCACCATTTTGGCGAAACCGTTGGGATGCCAGTAGGAACGCTTCGCCGCGGCGTGGACGGCTTCGTCGTCGCCGAGGGTTTCTTCGAGCCACGAAAGGAAAGCGCCGGGGGAGTCCTGTACCCGGTGCGCCACCGTGCGCAGCCAGGGAAGGTCCGCGTCACCGTGGCGGGGGCGGCTCCCGGTGAGGTCACGGAGAAACGCGTGCGCGCCCGCGGGAGCGGCCGTGAGGGTCGGGGGCGGGGTGTCGATCATGCAGTCGTACCTGGAGTTCCTGGAGGGCTGAGCGGGGGCCCGGCGGCGGCGAATGCGGCCGCGCGGAGCGCGGTGACTGCGTCCAAGGTCTGCCAGATGGGTAGGTCGCCGCTTCCCCAGGCCCACAATCCCTGATCGGCGTCGTAGCGCTCCCAAAGGGTTCCGAGCGCCCGGTTGAGCCGGGGGAGTGGCAGGAAGGGGGCGGTGGCGAGCGCTTGGACGACCCAGGCTGCGGTGAAGTGCCGGATGATGATCCGGGTCGTTCCTTCCCCGTCGGGACGAGGCCTTTCGAGATCCTCGGCCACGCCATCGTCCGAATGCGACCGGTCGATGAGCCATTGTGTGGCTTCGTCGGCCGCCTCTCGGACGTCGTTGCGATCTTCACGGCTGCGCAGGACTTCCCGCAGGGCGACGACCGAACGCGCGGTGTGCACCACCGATGCCTCCGGGGCGACGAGCCCGGCCTCGTTCTTCTCCGGCCACAGCTGTGAGCCGTCGAAGTCGAGCCGGGCCGCCAGGAGGGCGTCGATCAGCCGGTCGGTCAGCGGGGCGTCCGGCCGGAGCCGGACCGCCGTGTGCAGCACGGCGGACAACAGGTAGGGGCGGGTCCTGCTGTACGGGTCGAGCGACCCTTCGAGCTGGTCCAGCCCTTCGTCGGCGGACATGGTGCTGGTGCGGAAGAGCGCGTCCACGACGGACGCTGTCGTCTCCGGCCGTTTGCCGCCCGCGCGGCCACGCCAGCCCTGTGCCGACTGCAGCCGGTACAGATCTTCGGCGAGCGTATGTAGGTCGATGTAGGGATCGCCTACCACGAGCATGGTGTTGATCCCGTACGCGGTGCTGAGCGCCTTCGGGCCGGTGCTCTTCTGCAGGTTGTGCCGCCAGCCCAGCGGTTTCCCGTGCTCGTCCCGGATCAGGCGCTCGGCGAGTTTGGCGCCGACGGTGTGGAAGACCTGCAGCAGCGACCGCGAGGTGTCGACGATGGCGGCGTCGCCGACGGCGGGCAGCGTGTGCTCGTGGGGGGAACGGGCGGTCTCCACCAGCGTGAACAGCGCGTTCGCGGCGCGGAAGTGATCGTCGAGCTGACGCGCGTTGTGCGCCGACGGCAGGTATTTCCCGGTCTCCCACTGGGTCAGGTTCGCCCTGGTCACGCCGATGATCCGGGCGGTCTCCGCCTGCGTTTCGCCCGCGGCCTTGCGCAGCCGCCGCAGCTCACGTCCGACACCCGACGCGGTAACGGTTTCCGCATCGGGGCTTACCGGCCGCTGCCCGGCCGATGTAGGCTTCATGTAGGCACTAGACACGGGCTTACCTACCTTTGGTAGGCAATGTAGGGCGGTGACTGAACGTGCACACAACGGCGAGAGTACAGCAAGCGAATCGGACCGTGCTGGCGCGTGGGTCAACGTCGTGTCACAACGTGTCGAGAGCCGCGATGGACCCTGTTCTACCTGGTCCTGGTGTGCGTGACCCGCCCGGTCACGAGGACTGGTCCGACCTGGGCACGACCGGAGAGTGGATGCTGTCAGCCATCTGAATGTGACGCTGCGCATCTGACCCCGTTCGCGTCGCCTGTGGGCCACACGAATGCCGGAGTAGGCGCCGTGTGGGCCGACCCGAGTTCGCGCTTGGCTGCATCGGGGGTGAACCTCATGTCCCACCACGAGAACCACACGGCAGCGCCCCGGTCCTGGTTCGATCGGCTTCTCGAACGCTTCCACGAATGGCTCTTCGCGACCGGCGAGGACACGCGCGCGGCCGCTCGCGGCTGGCAGGTGTCGCGGGTGCCGGACAGCAGGCGCCGCGTCTACCGCGACCCCCGCTGGGACACCGTCCACGCGTGCGCGCCCTGCGGGGGCACGGGGTGGTGGCCCTACGAGGACGCCGTTTGCCCGGACTGCGCCGGTGCCGGTGTCGTCCGCTCCATTCCCGCGGCGGCCGTGGCCGCCGAGCAAACCGCCGGACGGACAGGAGGAAGGTCATGAGCCGTTGGCAGGAACCCCAGGCGATCGCCGAGCTGGCCAGGGAGATCACGGTGGTCAGGAGGCCCAACCCGATCACCGCCCTGTATCACTGGCGGTACGAGATCGGTGCGCTGATCGTGCTCCCGTACGCGTTGTACTCCCTTTTCCAGGCGGTCGGCCCGATCTGGGGCGCGGTCGTGCTGTTCGGTGTCGCGAACTGGCTGTTCTACTGGCGCTCGGCGCGGCGATTCCTCCGCGACCGGCTCCGCTCGATCGTCGTGCAGCACCGGCTGCGGACCGGGTTCGCCCGGGCCAGGGTGTGCACGCTCGACGGCAAGCTGCCGGTGATCCTGTGGACCAAACCGCGCGGTGACGAGGTCGAGGTCACCCTGTTCTGTCCCGCCGGAGTCGGCTACGAGCGCATCGAGCAGCGACGGGCGCTGCTCGCGGCGGCGTGCTTCGCCTCCGACGTCCACGTGTACCGCCACCACAAACGCGCCAACGTGGTGCACCTTTCGGTCTGCACCGCACGCCTGCGCAAGGACGTTGAAGACACTGCCGAGGACGAGGTCAAGCCCGGTCTGCCGCCCGCGCGACGATATGCCGGGCAGCCGGACGGTGCCGCCATTCCCCTTCCGGGGACCTTCGCAGGAATTCCGCGCGCAGCACGGCGATGAACTCTTCACCGCGCGCGTCCGCCAGCGGCCGCATCGGTCCTGACCGGGTGTGCGCGGTGAAGAACGTGTCGGCGTCGGGGTGGACCATCGGGAACGACAACGGTTCGTCGCGTTCGAGTACGACGTCTTCCAACGCGGGCACGAGCCGTTCTTCCCAGGACCGATCGCCCGCGGGGACGCGTTCCCGCAGCACGTCGGACAGCACCGTGAACGGCCCGCCCGGTTCGGTGCTGTGCGGCCAGTAGACGACCGAAAGCACGCCGCCCGGGCGAAGCGCGCCCGCCCACGACCGGAGCGCGGCGTCGGGTTCGGGGAGTTGCTGGAGGCCGAAGACCGAGACGACCGCGGCGGCCGAGGCCGGTTGGAGTTGCGAGGCGTCACCCTCGACGACGCGTGCGAGGGGATTGCCCGCGGCCCGTCGCCTCGCCCTCTCGACCATGCCGGCGGACAGATCGATGCCGACGATCTCGCGGCCGGGCAGATGCCCGCCGAGTTCGTCGAGTTCCGGGAAGGTCCCGCAGCAGGGGACGAGAACGGGGCCCTCGGGCAGAACCGAGGGGAGAGCCCGTACCGCGGCGGAGACCCACGGCGCGAACCGGGGAACGTAGTAGGCGTCGTAGCCGGCGGCGGCTTCGTCCCAGGCGCGGGCGAGCTGTTCGGCGGTCATCGTGTCTCCGCAAGGGATTCGAGCGCGGCGAGCCTTCGCCGCAGGTGTGCGCGTTCGGGTTCGGTCGGGGCGAGCGCGATCGCTTCACGGTAGGCCGTGGCCGCCGCGTCGTCGTGGCCCAGCCGTTGCAGCAGATCGGCCCGGGCGATCGCGAAGGGAGGATAGCCGCGGAGCGTCGGTTCGCCGGTCAGTTGGTCGAGCAACGCGAGCCCCGCGGCCGGGCCGTCGCGCAGGGCGACGGCCACGGCGCGGTTGAGCGCGACGACGGGGGAGGGATCCAACGTCATCAGGACGTCGTAAAGCGCCACGATCTGCGGCCAGTCGGTGGTTTCGACATCGGCCGCTTCGTCGTGCAGGGCCGCGATCGCGGCCTGCACCCCGTACGGGCCTGGCGGGCCGCCGGTCAGCGAGGCGACCACCAGGGCACCGCCCTCTTCGATCAGTTCCCGGTCCCACCGGCTCCGGTCCTGGTCCGCCAGGAGGACCGGTTCGCCGTCCGGCCCGGTCCGGGCGTCCCGCCGCGCGTGGACGAGCAGCATCAGCGCGAGCAGCCCCGCCACCTCCTGATCGGCGGGCATCAGCCCGCGCAGGACGCGGCCGAGCCGGATGGCCTCCTCGGCGAGGCCGGCCCGCTGCAGACTCGCTCCCGAACTGGCCGTGTACCCCTCGGTGAAGATCGAGTACACCGCCTGCAGCACACCCGGCAGCCGCTCCGGTAGTTCGTCCGGGCCGGGAACGCGAAACGGGATCCGGGCCTCGCTGATCTTCTTCTTCGCCCGCACGATCCGTTTCGCCATCGTCGGCACCGGGACGAGAAAGGCCCGTGCCACCTCCGGCGTGGTCAGCCCGGCGAGAAACCGCAGCGTCAGCGCGCCCCGGTCCTCGAAGGGCAGGGCGGGATGGGCACAGGTGAAGAACAGCCGCAGCCGTTCATCCGGCAGGCCGTCCCCGGCGTCCGCCGCGGGAGCGGGATCGGCTCGATCCAGTTCCACCTGCAGGACCGCGAGTTTGGCGGCGTAGGCCTGGTCGCGGCGCAACCGGTCGACGGCCTTGCGCCGCGCGGTGGTCATCAGCCACGCACCCGGCCTCGGCGGGACACCGTCCACCGGCCAGCGCTCCAGCGCCGCTTCGACCGCCTCGGACGTGACCTCTTCGGCCAGGTCCAAGTCGCCGAAGCGGCGCACGAGCGCGGCGAGGAGCCTGCCCCGTTCCTCGCGGAACACCGCCTCGACCGACGCCACGCCGGCGCTCGGCTCGTCCACGATCAGGCGGTGAAGTCGGCGACCGGGCGGACCACCACCGAGCCGTCCAAGGCGCCGGGGCAGCGGGCCGCCCAGTCGAGCGCGGCGTCGAGGTCCGGCACGTCGATGACGTAGAAACCGCCCAGCACCTCACGCGCCTCGGCGTAGGGCCCGTCGGTCACCGTCCGCTTCCCGTCGCGATCGACCGTCACCGTCGTCGCGGTGACGAGGTCGGCCAGCGACTCCCCGGCGGACCAGATCCCGGCGTCCTTGACCTGCTTGTCGTAGGCCATCCAGTCCTCGAAGGTGCACTGGGGCTCGACGTCGCCGGTCGCGGCCTGGATCAGCAGCATGTACTTCACGGTGGTACTCCCGTTCTGGTTTCCGCGCGGCCTGCTCGCCGCACGACACCACTACGAGCGGGAGACCGTCAAATGGACAGGACGCCCGAAGGAACTTTCAGGACGCGGTCTCCAGCGCTTCGGCCTGCTCGGTCACCGGAGCGGTGACCACGCGCGCGGGGATGAGCAGCGACGCGAGCGCGAGCAGCCCGGTCAGCGCCATCGCGCGTTCGACCAGCCCGAGCGGGATCGCCCGCCACCAGGGCTCGCCGCCGTTCATCGAGATCACGATCGCCCCGAGGATCACGCCGAACCACGCCAAAGCCGCGACCGCGAGCACCCTCGTCACCGCGCGCCGCGCGCGGGAGGAGGGGAAGACGGCCTTCGCCGCGAACCACACGGCCAGCGGCAGGCAGACGAACGCCACGACGCTCGCGATCCGGTGCACCGTCCCGCCGACGCTCGGCCCGATCGCCCAGTTGTTCTTGGGGAACGCCACGATCACCACCAGGCTCACCGTCCAGAGCGCGCAGAAGACCGAGGCCGCGGACAGGACGGGAAGGTGCTTGCGGCGGATCAGCGCGCCGAAGCCGATCGCCGAGCCCAGCGCGACCAGCAGGACCGCGACGTCGAAGATCCACTTGTGCTCGCTGAGCGCGTATTCGCTGATGGTGCGGCGGACCGGGCTGATGTCGCTGGTGGCGGGGAGGACCTGCAGGAGCAGGATCAGCAGCGCTCCGCCGGCGACCGAGGCCACGGCGGCCAGCAGGGCCAGCGGTGACCGGGCGGTGACCTGGGGCGTCGTCATGGTTGAACGGTAACCACCCAACCTGAAGGTTTTCTTAGGCTTTCCTGTCGGAATCGACAGGAATCCCGGTGATCGTTCCGCCACGGTCGGTGAGAACGTTGGGCCGAAAGGGGTGTAGCCGACTTGTGGCGGGTCCCTCCGGTGGTGTCCCGGGTCTAGGGTCTCGCTACCGGTGACCTCACCCGGTCACCGGACTGTCCAAGGAGGTCAGTCTGTGGGGTATTCACCAAACCGGCGAAGAGCGGGATGGACGGCGGCGACCCTGGTGCTCGCCGGCACCTTCGTGGCACTTCCGTCGGCCACGACGGCGGTGGCCGCGGACAACGTGGTCCGGGCCGATCGGGCCGTGCCTCGTTCCTGTTTCGCCGCGCTCCAGAAGCCGGGCACGGCAGGAACCGACCGGCGTGAGTTCACGTCCACAGTGGACGGTCTGCTGCAGGCGCGGATCGCGCCTCGCGGCGGCGGTGAGGGCGACTGGGACCTCGCGGTCTTCGACAAGGCCACCGGCGCCGTGGTCGCCGCGTCCGCCGCGTTGCGCAGCCACGAACTCGCCGAAGGCTTCGTGAAGAAGGACCAGCAGCTGGTCGTGCAGACCTGCCGGTACGACGGGAAGACGCGGGACGCGCTGCTGGGGGTCGACTTCCTCGCCCTCACGCCGCAGGGGACGCCGACCAGTGCCGCGCACGCGCCGCAGCGCGCCGAACTGGTCCGCGTCGAGACCCCGGGCAAGCAGGACAAGGACAAGCTGCTCCGGCTCGGCCTCGACGTCACCGAGAAGGCCGACGCCACCGGTGTCGAGGTCGTCCTCGCCAACGACGCCGACCGCAAGACTCTGGCGGACAACGGCTTCAAGTCGAAGGTGGTCGAGGCCGACCTTTCGGCGAAGTCGATCCAGAACGCCAAGACCGACCGTGAGTACGCCGCGAAGACGCCGGGCTCCACGCTGCCGTCCGGGCGGACGAGCTACCGGCACCTCTACGACTACCAGTTCGAGGTCAAGGAACTGGCCCGCAAGAACCCCAAGCTCGTCACGGCGTTCACGCTGCCGCAGCCGACCTGGGAAGGCCGTGACGTCATCGGCCTGGAGGTCGCGAGCGACGTCAAGAACATCGCGGACGGCAAACCCGTCAACTTCACCATGGGTGTGCACCACGCCCGGGAGTGGCCGGCGGGCGAGCACGCCATGGAGTGGGCCCACGAGCTGGTCAAGGGCTACACCGGCGGCAACGCCGAGATCCGTGGCCTGGTCGGCCGGACGCGCAACATCATCGTGCCGATCGTCAACCCCGACGGCTTCGAAATCTCCCGTGAGGCCGAGCCCAAGGGCGACTTCTCGCGGTTCGACTATGAGATGAAGCGCAAGAACTGCAACGTCAACGACTCGCCCAAGGAGTTCGCGACCGGCGTCTGCAAGGCCAACCCCGCCGGCCGTGAACGCGGAACCGACCCGAACCGCAACTACGCTGGTTTCTGGGGCGGCGCCGGCGCGTCGACCCTGTGGCGCAGTGACACGTTCCGTGGTTCCGGCCCGTTCTCCGAGCCCGAGACGCAGAACATCCGCTCGATCGTGTCCAACCGTCAGGTGACCAACCTGATCACGCTGCACACCTACTCCAACCTGGTGCTGCGTGTCCCGGGTGTCGCCGCCGTCCGCCCGCCGCTCGACGAGCCCGCGTACAAGGCGCTCGGCGACAAGATGGCCTCGCGCAACGGATACACCAGCCAGCCGTCGTGGGCGCTGTACGACACGACCGGCTCGACCGAGGACTGGTCGTACTGGGCCACCGGTGGCTGGGGCTTCACGTTCGAGGTCGGCCCGAACGAGTTCCACCCGCCGTTCGCCGAAGGTGTCGTCGCCGAATACACCGGTGTCGCCCCCGCGGCCGGCGCGGGCAAGGGTGGAAACCGTGCCGCGTTCATCGACATGCTGGCCAACACCGCCGACCCGGCGGCGCATTCGACGCTGATCGGTACGGCGCCGAAGGGCTACCAGCTGAAGCTGCACAAGACCTTCCAGACGCCGACCTCGCCGGTGGTGCAGCCGGACGGCTCGACGAAGCCGCCGATCTACGTCACCGACGACCTGAACTCGTCGCTGTCCTCCACCGGCGGCCGGTTCGCGTGGTCGATCAACCCGTCGACCCGGCCCTACGTCGCGGGCCGCTACGGCCGCGAGCCGCAGGGTCCGGCGCAGCCCGCGATCCAGGCCGTCAACCCGCCCGGGGTCCCGGCGATCAACCAGAACTACCCGACGGACCCGACTTCGGAGAGCTTCACGTTCCACGTCGACGGGCTCCCCAAGGTCGACAACGGGAAGTTCAGCGTCGACGTCAAGTGGGCCAGCCAGGACACGGACTGGGACCTGTACGTCTTCGACTCCGCAGGCAACATGGTGTCGTCGTCGGCGAACGGTTCGACCACGGAAGAGCACGCGATCCTGTACGACCCGCCCGCCGGGGACTACACGGCCGTGCTGGTCAACTACTCGCAGGCGAATCCGTCCACTGTGGACGACTGGGCCGGCGGCGTGTCGTTCCAGTCGCCGATCCCGCCGACCTACGGCCCCAAGGAGGCGTACCAGCTGACCTGTACGTCGCCGAAGGGCAAGCTCGTCGGGCTGGCGGACGTCTACATCGACCGCGGCCAGACGGTCGACGTCGGTGAGGTCTGCACCCGTTCCGCGCGGGCCAAGAAGGAGCGCTCGGTCCGGTAGTTCTTTGCGCGTGAAGGCCCCCTTCCCTCGGCTCAGCCGAGGGAAGGGGGCCTTCACGCGCTTCGCCCTGAAACGCGGGCCGGTCCCGCAGCACGCGCAGCGTCTACAGTGGACGGCCCCCCAGGTGTCGCGAAAGCCGCTTTCGGGACGCCAGATGTCTCGAAAGTGGCTTTCGCGACGCGGGGAGTGGGGCCCTGCGCAGGTCGGCACAAGGTTGCGAAAGCCACTTTCGCAACCTTCAACGTTGCGAAAGTGGCTTTCGCGACACCCGCAGGCCAGAGACTCCGCCGCTTCCCTAAACGGTGCCGACGACCCGGTCCCGCACCACCCGCATCGTCGCCGAGTCCACAGTGGACGGCTCCGCCGCCAGCCACCCGCCGATCTCGTGCAGGAACTGTTCCGGCGTCATCGGCGGCGCGGGGGAGGGATCCTCGAGATCCGTGGTGATCTCCCCGGTCCGGCTCGGGTACACGATCATCGCCCCGCGCAACGCGACCCCCGGCAGGATCCGCCGGTACTCGGCGAGGCTTTCGGTCAACCTGCTCCCACCGCCGCGGAAGGCGCGGCCGTTGCGCAGCAGCCGGTCGTCGTCATCGGTCTCGTAGTGCCCCGGCAGCCACAGCTTCGATTCGATGAGCACGAGCCGCTTTCCGCACAGCACCGCGTGGTCGACGTCGGCGAACACCGAGTCCGGCCAGGAGAGGCCATGGAAGATCCGGGCGCCGGGCAGCCGGGTCAGGTAGCGCTCGAGCAGGTCGGCGGTGAGCCGTTCGGCGAGTTCGTCGGTCTCGACGCCGGGGGTGCCGAACACGCGTTTCCCGCCGAACTCGGCGGCGAACCGGTTCTTGGCGCGGGACGCCGCCAGATAACCGCGCGCGAGCCGTTGCACGAGCAGGGCGGTCCCGGCGGTCAGGATCAGCCAGACGATCAGCGTGGGGGCCGAGAATCCGACGCCGGTCAGCACCGGCAGCAGCACCAGCACCATCCCGCCGACCGCGGCCACCACCGGGGTGTGCCCGGGGCCGCGCCGCCGCTCGTGCCGCACGCGCTCATCCTGTGCGGCGAACTCCCACCATTCGAGGTCGTCCGGATCGATCACGACCGGTTCGGGCTCGTAGCCCGGTTCTTCGCCGAAGCGACGCCGCGGCCGCGGCCGGATCGGGGCGCGCACCGAACGGCCGCCCGCGTCGTAGCCGGCACGCCGCATCGGGTCGCTGAGCGTGTCGTAGGCCTCGCGGACCAGTTGGAAGGTGAGCGCGGATCCGCCGGCGTCGGGGTGATGCGACTTCGCCAGCCGCCGGTACGCGGTCTTGATCTCGTTGACCGAGGCGGCCTTGCCCACGCCGAGCACCTCGTAGTAGTCGACATCGGGCACGGGCGGTTCACCTCCAAAGGGCCGGGCCGCAACACTATTCGGCCGCCGCCGGTCGTCCGCAACCACCTCCGCGGCGCGTCGGGGTGACGCCGCGGGCATACTGTTTCGCTTGTGGCGGAACGAGGTCCGCCTCCGCCGCGTCCTGGATATCGTGGAGATCGACAGCACGCTAGGGGGAACAGTGGTGGGAGAACCGGTCACGGGTACGGCGGCGGGGGTGCCGTTCACCGTTTTGCCGCCATCGGCCGAGGTCAGCGGCCCCGCGCCGGTGGTCGTCGCCTGGCATATGATCGACGCGCCCCGCACCGACGCGGCGTTCGCGGCCGCGCTGCCGCTGGCCGGGGTGCCCGCGTGGCGGGTCTACCTCGGAATGCCGTTGTGCGGCGCGAGAATGGTCGACGGCAGCATGGACGCGGTGGTCGAGCGGGCCGTCCGGGACGCGGTGCTCGCCTACGCCGACCCGTTCGTCCGGCAGGCGGCGCTGGAATTCCCCGCCGCGCTGGCCGAGCTGCGGGAACGCTTCGGTTTCGACACCGCACGAATGGCCGTCGTCGGCGGTTCCCTCGGTGGTGCCGTGGCGCTCACGATCCTGGCCACCAGGGAGATCCCGGTGCGGGCCGCGGCGCTGGTGAACCCCGCCGTCCGGGCGCGGTCGCTGGTCGGCGTGGTGGAAACCATGCTGGAACAGCCCTATTCGTGGACCGACGAAGCGAACCAAGCGGCGGATCAGCTCGACTTCGTCGCACGATCGGGTGAAATCGCGGCCAGGGACACCCAGGTTCCGCTGCTGGTCGTCAGCGGCGAAGAGGATTTCCCCACCTTCCGCGCGGACGCCGACGAACTCGTCGACGCGGTGCGTGCCCGGTATTCCGTGGCCGAGGACGTCCGGTTGCGCAGGCTCCCCGGCCTCGCCCACCCGCTCGCCGAAGACCCGGGCATCGATCCCGCGCCGCAGCTGCCGATCGCGAAGCTGGCCGACGAAGCGGTCACCGAGTGGCTGGAGCGCCACCTGCGCTGACGTGCGTCAGCAGGCCGGTGGCGGCACCGACCGGGACGGCCCGAACTCCAGGCGCAGCTTGTCGGTCTTGGGGATCACGAACGCGACACCGGTCGACGCCCGCCAGTTCGAGGGCAGGAAGACGTACTGGCCACTGGACTGGAGCAGCAGTTTCAGCCCGGTGTACCGGTACTTGTACGCCGATCCCGGGTCGGCGCATTTCACCTGCGTGACACCGTGCGCGGTGAGGTTGAGGCTTTCCGCGCTGTACACCGTCGCGGCAGGCCTGGCCGGGATCAACCCGGACGCCTCGAAGGCGCGGCTCGTGCCGACGGCTCCCGAGTAGTCCCCGACCGCCCAGAAGAGGCCGATGCTCACCAGGGCGTACCCGGTCACCAGTTCCGCGACGTTCGACCGGGTGCTCCCGGTGCGGCGCGAGGTCCAGTGACGCCAGGAGAAGAGCGCCATCAGGACCCCGAGCGCGAAGCCGACCCCCGGAAGGCCGGGACGGTCGCGAAGGGGTTCCGGGTCGAGCGCGATCACGGTCGTCACGGCCAGCAGTGCGAGGCCGAGGACGCCGGCGGCGGGGGCGCAGATCCGCAGCAGCCGTGACCAGGAAGCCTCGCCGAGGCGGATCTTCAGGAACCTGGTCAGGACGAGGAAGAGCAGCGCGGCGCCCGCGACGGCGGTCAGGGGCAGGAGCACCCCGTCGACTCCGCGCCCGAAGATCTCGTCCGGCGTCTGGCCGAGCAGGGTGTAGTGCACGCGGAAGTAGGCGAAGTACGTCTGCGTGTAGACGAGCCCGAAGTAGTAGAGCAGCGCGGTGAGCAGGGTCGTGTTGGCCAGGACCGCGCCGACCAGCTTGAGCGCGTGCGCCGGGCCCGCCGCGGGTTCGGGCTCCGGAGGTGCGGGGGCGCGGAGCCCCCGCCGTAGTGGCCGCCGGACGGTCATCCGCCGGTGGTTTCGCTCGGCTGCGCGCTTTCCGACTTCGACGGCGGCGCCGAACTTTCGGTTTCGCAGGCCCTGGCCCGGATCGTGATCGTCCTGCCGGGCCGGACCGGATTCGGGCCGATGCTGCGAATGCAGTTCCCCGCCGCCTTGTCCGCGATCACGACCGAGACCCCGCACCGCCGGGAACTCTCGCAGAGGCGTTCGAGGTTCTGCTCGATCGCGCGTTTGGCGGTCTCGGGGTCGGTGCCGAGCAGGTCGCTGTTGTACTTGATCGGGCTCCCGGGGACGACGCCGGGCGGACGAGAATCCTCCGTGCGGCCTGGTGCCGTCGGAGTCACCTCGGAAGACGCCGTCGGGGCTATCTCCGTCGTCAAATCGCCCGGCGCCGTGTCGCGGGGTGTGGACGTTCCTTCGCAGGCCGCCGCGAACCCGAGTGCGGCGATCGCCAGTGCCGTGCCGAACAGCCGTTTCATGGACCTCACCGTCCCTGGGGAAGACGTCCTTCTCGATAAGGACGCGGAACGAGGGCTCCCTGATACGTCCCGGCTTGGTCCGTTCGGGCGTATTCCCGGGGAATCCGCCCTTTCGGGCAATTCCGGGTGGACCGGAGCACGACAACTTCGCGGACCGGCCTTCCGACACGCCCGAAATTATGTTAAGAAACTTTACTAACTAACAGGAGGCGCGTTTTGAGTTCATCCCCGCGGCCGGGGCTCGAGCGGAAGATCGGGCCGCTCCAGGCGACCGCCATCAACATGACCCAGATGTGCGGGATCGGCCCGTTCGTCACCATCCCCGCGATGGTGGTGACCCTCGGCGGCCCGCAGGCCATGTTCGGCTGGCTCATCGGCGCGGTGATCGCGCTGGCCGACGGCCTGATCTGGGCCGAACTCGGCGCCGCCCTCCCCGGCGCCGGCGGCACCTACGTCTATCTGCGCGAGGCGTTCGGCGCGCGTACCGGCAGGCTCATGCCGTTCCTGTTCGCCTGGAGCGCGGTGCTGTTCATCCCGCTGATCATGTCCACCGGCATCATCGGGCTCGTCCAGTACCTCGGATACCTGGTCCCCGGCGTCGCCGACGACGGCGGGACGACGGCGCTCGGCAAGGTCATCGGCCTCGGCGTCATCACGCTGATCGTGCTGGCGTTGTTCCGCAAGATCGGCGAGATCGGGAAGCTGACCACCGTCCTGTTCGGGATCATGCTGTTCGCCGCCCTCTCGGTGATCGTCGCGGCCTTCACCCATTTCGACGGCGCGCAAGCGTTCGCCTTCACGCCCGGCGCGTTCTCGTTCGACGGCGGCGCGTTCTGGGCGGGGCTCGGCGCCGGGCTGATCATCGCCATCTACGACTACCTCGGCTACAACACCAGCGCCTACCTCGGCGGCGAGGTGCGCGACCCGGGCCGGACGCTGCCGCGGTCGATCATCCTCTCGATCCTCGGCATCATGAGCCTGTATTTCCTGCTGCAGCTCGGGGTGCTCGGCTCGATCCCGCTGGAGGAACTGAAGAACGCCACTTCGGTCGCCTCCACCGTGCTGGAACAGGCGTGGGGCACCGGCGCGGCCAAGGCCATCACCGTGTTCATCGTGATCGCCGCGATCGGTTCGGTGTTCGCCGGTCTGCTCGGCGGTTCGCGGGTCCCGTTCGAAGCGGCGCGGGACAAGGTGTTCCTGCCGGTGTTCGCCAAGCTGCACCCGAAGCTGAACCTGCCGACCGCGGGGGTGCTGACGATGGGCGTCATCGCCGCGATCGGCTCCCTGTTCACGCTGACCGCGGTGATCAACGCGGCGGTGACGGTGCTGGTGATCGTCCAGTCGCTCGCGCAGGTCGCGGCGATCGTGGTGCTGCGGCGGCGACGTCCGGAACTGCACCGGCCGTACCGCCAATGGCTCTATCCGATCCCGACGGTCATCGCGCTGCTCGGGTGGGTCTACATCTACTTTTCCGCCACCTGGCTCTCGATCGGGCTTTCGGTGGGCTGGATCGCGCTCGGCGTGGCGGCGTTCTTCGCCTACGCCAAGGCGGAGCGCGTGTGGCCGTTCGGGCCCAAGGGGATTCAGGAAGCGTTCGCGGGGGCGGCAGAGGGGAACGGGAAGTGACGGGGGAAGAACTGATCCTGGGGATCGACTTCGGCGGCACGAAGGTCGCGATCGGGCTGGCCGACCGGGCCGGGAGCCTGCTGGTGACCCGGCGGCTGGACACCGACGCCCAAGCGGGCGCCGGGCAGGTGGTGAGCCGCGCGCTCGCCGCGTCGCGGAAACTGCTCGCCGACGAAGGCGTCGCGGACCGGCTCGTCGCGATCGGCGTGGTCAGCCCGGGCATCGTGCTGGAGGACCGCATCCTGCTCGCGCCCAACGTGCCGGGCTGGGAGGAACTGCGGCTGCGTGACCTCGTCGCCGCCGAGTTCGAGGGGCTGCCGATCGCGGTGGGCACCGACGCCAAGGCGGCGGCGCTCGCGGAATGGCGGTGGGGGGCGCTGGCGGACACGGATCCGGCCGTGTTCCTCTCGCTGGGGACCGGGATCGCCGCGGCGGTCCTGGTCGGTGGCCGGCTGCTGGCCGGCGCCAACGGCGCTGCGGGAGAGATCGGATACAACCTTCTCTCGCCGCAGGACACCGACGGGTTCGCCGGCGGAGCGGCGCCGCTGGAGGAAGCCGTCGGTGGGCGTGGGCTGGGCGGCCGGGCGAGTGCGCTGCTCGGCCGCCCGGTGACCGCGGGCGAACTGTTCGGCCTGGCCAGGGAGAACGCGCAGGCCAAGGAACTGGTCGGCGCGGCGCTCGACGAACTGTCGATGCACGTCGCGAACCTCGCCATCGCGCTCGACCCGCAGCGCATCGCCGTCGGCGGGGGCCTGGTGCGCTCGGCCGACATCCTGCTGCCCGCGCTGCGCGAGCGGCTCGCCCAGGCCGTCCCGTTCCCGCCGGAATTGGTGTCGGCGAAATTCGACCAGGACGCGTCGCTGCTGGGCGCGATCGCGATCGCGCTGGACGCCTAGCGAGATCACCGACCGAAGCCGCCGGGCGCCCGCTAGATCCGATCTAGCGAATGTCCGGCGGCTTTCTCGCGCCCAAGGGGTGAAGCGAGAGGAGGTCGGTCATGGACGCCAGTCCGCTGCGGGTCGCGGTGATCATCGGGAGCACCCGCGAGGGGCGGGTGGGGGAGGCCGTCGGCAAGTGGTTCACCAGCCGGGCGGAGCATCGGGACGATCTCGTCACCGAAGTGCTCGACCTGGTCGACTTCGACCTGCCCGCGGGACTGCCGGAGCATCCGACGTCCGACATGAAACGGTTCGCGGGGCTGGTCGACGAGGCCGAGGCGTTCATCGTCGTCACGCCCGAGTACAACCGCAGTTTCCCGGCGTCGCTCAAGCAGGCGATCGACTGCGCCTACGACGAGTGGCGCGCGAAGCCGGTCGGTTTCGTCTCCTACGGCTACCGCTCGCAGGGGCTCTACGCCGTGGAGCAGCTGCGCACGATCTTCACCGAATTGCACACGGTGACCATGCGCGACACCGTGGCCTTCAACCTCCTCGACGGCACCTTCGCCCGCGACGGCACCCCGTTCGACAGCGACGGGCAGGGACAGGCCGTGACCACCCTGCTCGACGAGCTCGCCTGGTGGGGCCTCGCCCTGCGCGAAGCGCGCGCCGCTCGCCCCTACGTCTGCTGAATACCTCTGAAAGGAAACGGAAAATGAGTGAACTGGCCATCGAAGCCTCGGGGCTGGTCAAGGTGTTCGGGGACAACCGCGCGGTCGACGGGATCGACCTGCAGGTCCCCGCCGGCACCGTGTACGGCGTCCTGGGGCCGAACGGCGCCGGCAAGACCACCGCGGTGAAGATGCTCGCCACCCTGCTCCGCCCCAACGGCGGGGAAGCACGGATCTTCGGCAAGGACGTCGTCCGCGACGCCGACGCGGTCCGGTCCATGGTGAGCCTGACCGGGCAGTACGCCTCGGTCGACGAAGACCTGACCGGCACCGAGAACCTGGTGCTGATCGGCAGGCTGACCGGGCACCGTAAACCGGCCGCCCGCGCCCGGGCGGAGGAACTGCTGGCGGCGTTCGGCCTGACCGAAGCCGCGGGCAGGCAGGTGAAGAACTACTCCGGCGGGATGCGGCGGCGGATCGACATCGCCGCGAGCATCCTCAACACCCCGGACGTGCTCTTCCTCGACGAGCCGACGACCGGGCTCGATCCCCGCAGCCGCAACCAGGTCTGGGACATCGTGCGCGCCATCGTCAAGCACGGCACCACGGTCCTGCTGACCACGCAGTACCTCGACGAGGCCGACCAGCTGGCGTCCCGGATCGCGGTCATCGACCACGGCAAGGTGATCGCCGAAGGCACCAAGGGGCAGCTGAAGGCGTCGGTCGGGGCAGGCGCGGTCCACGTCCGGCTGCGCGAGGCCGACCAGCGTGCCGAGGCCGAAGCGCTGCTCGTCCGCAGCCTGGACGCCCAGGTGCTGCTGGAGCCGGACCCCGTCGCGCTCACCGCGCGGCTCACGGGCGAAAGCACCGAACAGGGTGCCGCCGAGCACGCCGCGCGCGCACTGTCCGAACTCGCGCGCGCCGGCATCGTCGTCGACACCTTCTCCCTCGGCCAGCCGAGCCTCGACGAGGTCTTCCTGGCCCTGACCGACCGCACCGCCACGCCCGAGGAGAGTGCGGCTTGACCCGCGGAATCAAGTCCGCCACCGGTACGTCCGGCGGCCGAAAGGCGCACCAACCCAACTCGCCCGCGCGGTACTGAGGAGAGATCAGCTTGAGCACCACGGCAGTCAAAGACAACGAACCCGTTCTCGCGGCACCGAAGGCGGAGGATCTCGCCGCCGTCCTGATCGCGAAGAACCGCCCTCAGCGCCCCAGCGCGCTGTCGACTTCGGTCACCTTCGGGTGGCGCGCGATGCTGAAGATCAAGCACGTGCCCGAGCAGCTGTTCGACGTCACGGCGTTCCCGATCATGATGACGCTGATGTTCACCTACCTGTTCGGCGGCGCCCTGTCCGGTTCGCCGACGCAGTACCTGCAGTTCCTGCTGCCGGGCATCATGGCGAGCAGCATCCTGATGATCACCATGTACACCGGGATCTCGGTGAACACCGACATCGAGAAGGGGGTGTTCGACCGGTTCCGCACGCTGCCGATCTGGCGGCCGTCGGCGATGGTCGGCTACCTGCTCGGCGACATGCTGCGGTACCTCATCGCGTCGCTGGTGATCCTCGGCGTCGGGCTGATCATGGGCTTCCGCCCCGCCGGCGGATTCGGTGGCGTGGCCGCCGCGATCCTCCTGCTGCTGGCGTTCTCGTTCGCGTTCTCGTGGATCTGGACGATGTTCGGCCTGCTGCTGCGCAGCGAGAAGTCGGTGATGGGGGTCAGCATGATGGTGCTGTTCCCGCTGACCTTCCTCAGCAACATCTACGTCAATCCGGAGACGATGCCGGGCTGGCTGCAGGCCTTCGTCGACGTGAACCCGGTGACCCACGTGGTCGCGGCGGTCCGCTCGATGATGGACGGCAACTGGGACGGCGGCGAGATCAGCTGGGTGCTGATCGCCGGCGCGGTCATCCTCGCGATCTTCGGCACCTTGACGATGCGCCTCTACAACCGCAAGTGACCTGGGGTCGTGAGTGTTCCGGCGATCCGGAACACTCACGCCCCGCTTGCGGCTTCGCGTGATCAGGCGGACGACACGCGTGTTTGGACGGACGCCTCACGGCGGAACCCGGGCCACGCGCGTGTCGTCCGTCTGATCACGTGTGTCGTCCATCCAGTCACGAGTGTCGTCCGTTCAGTCACGCGCGCCGTCCCTCTGATCACGCGTGCCGGCCGGTTCGTACCGGAGATCTCGCGGCTCACAGCCGCCAGGGGACCTTGTCTTCGGGCGCGTACCGGCACGAGGAACCGGTGGTGACCGCCGCGCGCAGGTGCGCGGCCAGCGCCGGATGCTGCTCGTCCAGTTTGCGCAGGGTGTCCCGGATCCGGGCGGTCACCGTCTTGCGGGCGCGTTCCGCCTCGTCACCGAGCCGCCGGGTCCGGCCCCCGAGCCCGGCCGCGGACCGCAGCTCGGCGAGCAGCGCGTCCCGTTCACGGTCCAGCGTGGCGGCGCGCGCGTCCTGGCCCATCCCGGTCGCGGTGTCGATCAGTTCGTCCAGTTCGTCGAGCCGCGCGCGGTACCGGGCCTTCGCCTCGTCGTCGAGGACGGCGTCTCCGCCGAGGCTCTTCGCGGCGACGACCACCTCGCCACCTTCGGGGTCGAGCAGCCGCACGGCCGGCACTTCCGAACCCGGCCTGCCGAGCAGGAAATGCAGGTCCCGCAAGCCTTTCGAGTCCGGAAGGTGGGCGGTGACACCGTCGAAGTGCAAGGTCCACACGGCATCGTCGCGACGGAACTCCGCCCTCGGCGCCGCCTGGGCCCGCGTCTCCTCCCGCGCCTTCGTCATCCTGGCCACGACCGGCCGCATGCCCAGCGCGGTGGCTTCTTCGGTCACTTCGGCCAGGAGGGCCGCCGCGGCCGCCGCGTCGCCTTCGAGATTCCGGCCGAGCAGCGCCTTCACCAGCCAGGACTTGGCTTCGGTCGCCCAGACCGTCGCCCGGAGGCGATCCGCGGAGAGCGCGGCGCCGCGCAGCCGGTCCACCGCGTCGTTCCAGCGTTCCTGCGCCAGGTCGAGCCTGCCGAGCCAAAGGTCGACCGGGCCGGAGATCTCGCAGCCGTACAGGGAGACCAGCCACTCCCCGCTGTAGGGCGCGAGCGGCGCGCGGGCCGCTTCGCAGCGCTCGGGATCGCGGGAGACCGCCGCCGTCTGCGCCTGACAGCGCAACCACAACGCTTCCAGGTCGCGAGGGTACGGCTTCACGTCGGCCGCGAGCTCGGTGAGCCGGACGGCTTCCCCGACGTCCTCACGCTGGGCCGCGGTGATCGCCTCCAGCATCCGGCCGTAGACGTATCCGCTGCGCGAGATCTCGCGGTGCAGCCCGGCGAGATCGTCGAACCGCCCCTCCAGGCACCACCGGATCCACCGCTGCAGCTGGTGCAGGTCGGCGAAGTGGGGATGCTCGTCGCCGGCGTGACACGAGACCACCTGATGGATATACGCCTCGGCTTCGGCGAACCGGCCCTGGAGGGTGGCGATGATGCTCTGATCGATCCGGGACGCCAGTTGCGAACTCGGCGCCCTGCCGGTGGCCGCCAGCGCGAGAAACTCTTGGTACTGCTCGAAATACCGGGGCTCGCCCTGTTCGAGCTGCGCTACCCACTTGAAGGACGCCGCGTAGTGCTCCAATTCCGGATTCGCCGTGCGACGGCCGACGGCGACCAGCTCGTCGGTGAGCCGTTCCCGCTCCGCGGCGCTGCCCGGCCCCCAGATCGCGTCGTGCCGTGCCCACAAACCGAACAACAGCGCGGAATCGTCCTGGTCGGCGCGGGCGGTCATCATGACGCGGGCGGAGAGCTCCTGTGTCATCTCCTCGACGGTGAGCTCCTGCCCGGGCTCGCGGCCGCAAAGCCGCGCGTGCGCTTCGGTGAGCACCTTGACCGTCTCGTCGACCCGGACGCTCTTGTGATCGGCGCGGACGAGGGTCAGCGCCAGGCGGGCGAGGAGATCGTCGTCGTCGAGATCATGGATGAGCGCGGAAACCTCGTCGAGGACCTGTCTGCCCTCGTCCGATTCGTGATGGCGGGTCAGATGCGCGCCCAGTTCGAGGGCGATGACCGCCTGTCGCCGCCGGTCCTCGGCGATCTCCAGCGCCCGCCGGTAGTGCGTGGTCGTCTCCTCGATCGCCATCCGGCCGGTGGCGTCGATCGCGGCGGCCAGCAACAGGTCGATGGCCTCGTCCGGATCGAGTTCCCGTCCGGCGAGCAGCGCGTGACGGGCCAGGTCCGCGGGGAAGAGGCTGTCCCGGGACGCCGGCGTCTCGCGGACGGCCGAGACGACGGCGGCGTGCTGCTTCCGGCGGTCCGACTCGGAGAGACTCGCGTACAGCGTTTCTCGGACGAGGTCGTGGGCGAAGGCGAAGCGTCCTTGTCCTTGCACCACCACGAGTCGCGCCGCGACGGCCTGGTCGAGCAGCCGGTCGACCTGGGGAACGGGTGCCGACGCCACGCCCGCGAGCAGGCGGCGGTGGAACTCCCTGCCGAGTACCGACGCGGTGGTCAGCAGATCGAGGACCGGCTGGGGGAGCAGGGAAAGCCGTCGCTGCAGAGCGTCGGCCACGCCGGGGGCGATGGTCTCGGCGGAACCCCCGCTGTGCCAGAGCCGCGCGGTCTGCTCGACGAAGAACGGGTTGCCGCCGGTGCGGCGGTGGACCTCGGCGACCAGCGCGTCGTCGGGTGCCGCGCCCGCCGTCCTGGTCATGAGCGCGCCGACCTCGTCCGGTTCGAGGCCGGTGAGAGTGACCGAAGTGGCCTTCGTGAGCAGCGGCATCATGAGCGAGCGAAGCGGGTGATCGGTCGCCTCGACCTCGACATCCCGGTAGGTGCCGATCAGCAGCAGCCGCTCGAACCAGGTGTGCTGCGCGGCGAATTCGAGCAACCGCAGCGACGCGGCGTCGGCCCAGTGCAGGTCGTCGAGCACCACCACGATCGGCCGGTCCTGGGAGGCGGCGACCAGCACGCTCGTCACCGCGTCGTACAGCCGGAACCCGTCGGCCGCGCCGTCGCCGCGCGCCTCGCCGAGCAGGACGTCCAGTTCGCTGTCGGCCATCGCGGCCCAGCGGCCCTGCCCGACCGCGCGCCGCAACCCGCGGACCACCTGTGTCCACGGCCAATAGCCCGGTGCGCTCGCCGAGTCCCAGCAGGACCCGTTGAGCACCAGGGCGCCCAGGCGTTTCGCCTCGTCGGCGGCGCCGGTGACGAGCGTGGTCTTGCCGATCCCGGCCTCGCCGGTGACCAGCACCAGCCCGCCGTGGCTTTCGGCGGCACGGGCGATCTCCGCGCGGAGAACCCCCGCGGGATGGTCACGTCCGATGAGCGCGGCTGACATGTCCGAATCCTCCCAGTAAGGTCCGACAATCTCACGACGCGCGCCCGATGTCAGGCGTTACCCCCGGTCCGTCGTGACCGACGGTGACCGACGTCTCCCGGTCGCCGGGAACCCCTGGCGTGCGAAAACCGACTTTCTGGACGTGACTAATCGAGTGGGACGGCGGGTGAACAGCCGTCGAAATTCCTGCCCCGCGGGGCGAGGGCGGCCTGTTGTGCCAGGTCAGGTGATCGGCGGCTGGAGTAGGGTGCGGGGTATGGGGAGCATTCGCTCGCGCGTGCTGGCTTGGATCGGCCGGCGCTACCTCGCGCGTCAGCAGAAGAACGGTTTCGACCTGTCCAAGATGTCGATCATCCCGGACAACGCGCTGCTGCCGCTCAAGCGCGACGGTCTCGACCCGGTGGCCGAGCTGGGCCGGATCCGCGCGACGGAGCCGATCAGCAAGCTCGACCTGCCGTTCGGGATGAACGGCTGGCTGGTCACCGGCTACGACGAGGCCAAGGCCGTGCTCGGCAAGGTGAGCGAGTTCAGCAACGACTTCACGAACCTGGTCGGGAACGCCGGCGTCACCGAGGACCAGAACCCCGGCGGGCTCGGGTTCGCCGATCCGCCGGTGCACACCCGGCTGCGGCGGCTGCTCACGCCCGAGTTCACCATGCGGCGGCTGTCGCGCCTGGCGCCGCGGATCGACGAGATCGTCGCCGACCAGCTCGACGCGATGGCGAAGGCCGACGGTCCCGTCGACCTTTGGGAGGCCTTCGCGCTGCCGATCCCGTCGCTGACGATCTGCGAACTGCTGGGCGTCCCGTACGAGGACCGCGACGATTTCCAGCGGCTGAGCACCGCCCGGTTCGACCTCTTCGGCGGCGCGGGCGCGTCGCTCGGGGCGATGACCGAGTCACTGTCCTATCTGGACGAGATCGTCAAGAAGCAGCGCGAGAACCCGGGCGACGGCCTGCTCGGCATGCTCATCAAGGAGCACGGCGACGAAATCGACGACCGTGAACTCGCCGGCCTCGCCGACGGCGTGCTCACCGGCGGGCTGGAGACCACGGCGAGCATGATCGCGCTCGGCGCGCTCGTGCTGCTCAAGGACCGCTCGCTGTTCGAGACCGTCCGCGGCGACGACGAGGCGGTCCACAAGTTCGTCGAGGAACTGCTGCGCTACCTGACCGTCGTGCAGATGGCGTTCCCTCGGTTCGCCAAGGAGGACATGGAGGTCGCGGGCGTCCGGATCGCGAAGGGCGACATCGTGCTCGTCTCGCTCAGCGTCGCGAACCGGGACGGCGACCTCGGCGAGGACATGGAGAAGTTCGACGCGACCCGCGAGCCGACCTCGCACCTCGCCTTCGGCTGGGGAATCCACCGGTGCATCGGTGCCGAACTGGCCAGGATGGAACTGCGCACCGCGTATCCCGCGCTGGTACGCCGGTTCCCCGAGATGCGGCTGGCGATCGAACCGGACGCGGTCGGCTTCCGGAAGGTCTCGATCGTCTACGGCGTCGACGCGTTGCCGGTCCTGCTGGACTGAACCTCAGGCGACTCCTCTCGGGCGGAACTGGATGCTGATCCTCGGCCCGACCGGTCTGGCGGTCTTGGGGACGGCGTGTTCCCAGGTCCGCTGGCAGCTGCCGCCCATGACGATCAGGTCGCCGTGGCCGAGGGCGTGCCGGACGGTCTCGCCCCCGCCACGCGGCCGCAGGGCCAGCTGGCGGGCGGCGCCGACCGAGACGATCGCCACCATGGTGTCCTCGGTGCGGGACCGGCCGGTGTCGTCGCCGTGCCAGGCGACGCTGTCGCGCCCGTCCCGGTAGAAGCACAGGCCGGACGTCACGAACGGCTCGCCGAGCTCGTCCGCGTAGTGCGCGGAGAGCGTCTCCCTCGCCTCGGTGAGGATCGGGTGGGGGAGCGGCATGCCTTCGCGGTAATAGCTCAGCAGCCGGGGAACGGCGACGACGCGGTCGTACATCTGCCGCCTTTCGGCGTGCCATGGCACGTCTTCGGCGAGCCGGGTGAACAGCTCGTCGGCGCCGGCGAGCCAGCCCGGCAGCACGTCGATCCAGGCGCCACGGGTCAGCTCGGTGCGCCGGAGCCCGTCGAGCGAGCCCAGCCCGAGCGCGGCGCACTCGTCGAACAGCGAGGCTTGAAGCGCGGGGGTCATGGCAACCGAACCTACCCCTGTTCCGCTCGTTTGTCGAACGGGTGTTCGAGTGGCACGATGGTTCGCATGATCGACACAGCGAGGTCCGCGGACGGCACGCCGATCGTGTTCGAACGGCGTGGCGCGGGGCCGGTCGTGGTCGTCGTCGCGGGCGCGGGCAACGACCGGCACGGTGACGAACCGTTGGTCGCGGAGCTGACGGCCGAGTACTCCGTGGTGACCTACGACCGGCGGGGCCGCGGCGACAGCGGGGACACCGCGCCGTACGCGGTCGAGCGCGAGATCGAGGATCTGGCCGCGGTCGTCGCCGCGCTCGGCGAGCCGGCGATCGTGCACGGCATCTCCTCCGGTGGCGCGCTCGCCCTCCTCGCCGCCGCGGCGGGAGTGCCGATGGCCCGGCTGTCGGTCTTCGAGCCGCCCTATCGCGGCGAAACGGAAGACGTTCCCGAGGGATACGCCGAGCGGATGCGCGAGCTGGTCGCGGCGGATCGCTGGGACGACGCCGCCGCCCTGTTCATGATGTCCGCGGTCGGCGCCCCGGAGGAGGCCGTGGCGGAGGCCAAGGAGACGCCGGTGTGGGCCGAACTGCGGTCGTTCGCGCCGACGCTCGTTTACGACGCCTTCGTGATGCGGGACTCCAAGGTGCCCGGCGAGCTGGCGTCGATCGCGACGCCCGTCCTCGTGGTGAACAGCACCGGCAGCACGGACTGGCTGAAGGCCGCGGCGCTCGTCACCGCGAAGGTGGTCCCGGGGGCGCTCCAGGTCGGGCTGGACGGCGAGTTCCACAGTGTCCCGCCGGAGCGGCTCGTGCCGGAACTCAGCGCGTTCTACCGGGATCCTTGGTGAGGCGCAGGTAGGCCGCGCCCCGAGGGGAGATCCGGTAGCCGACTTCGAGGCTGAGTGTCAGGCCGAGGTTCTTGAGCTTGCGGATATCGACCTTCAACGGATCCTTCTCGCGGCCGAGGAGGTCGGCGAGTTCCTGTGCGCGGCGTCCGGGATTGTCTCGGATGAGGCGCAGGGTCTCGTGTGTCCACGGATGCCGTCTGTCCATCTTGGACAGACGGCGGCGGATCGTCTCCACGTCCTTTTCGGACAGTTCGGCGTCCGCGCTGAGCGCGCGCCGGGGGTCGGGCCCGAGATGGCGCAGCTGGACGCGGTACACCGGGGCGTCCGCGGGGCCGCGCAGCGTGCCCCGCACCGCGTTCGCCGACTCCGCGCCGGACCGGCGGGCGTCGGCGTCGGTGATGGCGGCTGGGTCGACGATCTCGACCGAGACGACCTCGATCACCCCGGCCTCCAGGCGCATCACGTCACCCGGGTGGACGTTCTGTTTCGACCAGCGCCGGAAGGCCAGGTCGATCGTCCCGGCCGCCAGTCCTTCGAGGACCGTCAAGGAGAGGATCACCGTCGTTACCCAATCAGCGGGACGCCGGGGCGTCAACGTCTTGTCCGATGACGGTTCGCGCTCGTACAGTCGCAGCCTGGTCCTGGTCTGGACCATCACCGCCGCCCTGAGTGTGCAGGAGGCAGGATGCGGAGACGACTTCGGACCGCCGGGGTGGTCACGGCGGCCGTGCTCGGCCTGATCGCGTCGGCGATGCCGGCGACCGCCCAGGTCGGCACCGGGCCGTGGACGGCGGAGAATCCGTCGTTCAACGTCCAGGAACGCGGCTGTGGCAACGTCGACGGGCTGAACTTCGAGCTGACCTGCTCCACCGGAAGCGGTGATCAGCGGGCGGAACGGCGCTACGTGACCTACACCGGCGGGACCCGGCAGTTCGAGGGATCGTTCCGGATCACCAGCATGGCGGGTAGCCGGATCAGCCTGAAGCAGACCTTCCGCGACGCGCCGACCGCCGGGCCGTACTTCATGCTCGCGGTCGAACGCGGCGGGCGGCTCTACGCCGTCCACGGCGGGGACACCCTGGGGAGCGGGGCGACCGTCGGAACGTCCGTGCGGGTCAACACCGTGCACCAGGTCGGGAGCACGCACAAGGTGTACATCAACGGTTCGCTGAAGCAGACCGTGAGCAGCAGTGGCGGGAGCTACTACGACAAGTTCGGCGCTTACCGGACGGCCAGCGGCGCCGGGCCGGTCAAGGTGACGTGGAGCGGGATCAAGTTCTGGCGGAAGTGAGCCCGAGTCCGTGAAGGCCTTCTTCGCTCAGGAGGCCTTCACGACTGGGGCCCGCGGCGCCACGCGTCGAGGTCCGTCCACGCCTGGAGCGTCTGCCTGCTCTCGAACCGGCGTCGTTCCCCGGTGACCGGATCGGTGAATTCGAGGGCCTTCGCCAGCAGTTGCAAGGGTTCGGTGAAGTCGTCGAGCGGGGTTTCGGTCAGCTCCGGGTAGAAGTCGTCGCCGAGGATCGGCAACCCGAGTCCGCTCATGTGCAACCTGAGCTGGTGGGTGCGGCCGGTCGCGGGGATCAACCGGTAGCGGCCGAGGCCGTCGCGGTGCTCGATGAGCTCGACCCGCGTTTCGGCGTTGGGTGGCCCATCGACCTCCTGCGCGGCGATGACCCCGCGTTCCTTGACGATGCGGCTGCTGATCTCGCGAGGCAGCACGACGTTCGGGTCGTACCGGGCGATCGCCTCGTATTCCTTGTGCACCAGGCGATCCCGGAACATCGTCTGGTATTTCCCGCGGACCTCGGGGGTGATCACGAACAGGATGAGCCCCGCGGTGACCCGGTCGAGCCGGTGGGCGGGGCTGAGCCGGGGAAGGTCGAGCTCGCGGCGCAGGCGGACCAGCGCGGTCTGCAGGATGTGCCGCCCGCGCGGGATCGTCGCGAGGAAATGCGGTTTGTCGGCGATCAGGAAATGCTCGTCGCGGTGCACGACGGAGACCTCGAACGGCACCTCGACCTCGTCGGGCAGGTCGCGATGGAACCAGATGAACGAGTCCGGCACGAACGGGGAATCGACGCCCAGCGGCCCGTCGAGCCCGACGATGCGCTCCTCCCGGAGCATCTCCTCGATCCGCTCGAGCGCGACGCGGGGAAGCCGCTCGACGAGGTGCTCGCGCAACGTCGTCCACGGCCCCTCGGCGGGCATCTTGAGCCTCGCGGGATCGAGCCCGTGACGGGGCGGGAGCGGCGGGCGGAGCTTGCGTCTCATCACCGGGCACTCTAGCCGTGTGGGCTCGTCCGTCCTGGTCGCGGGCGGGTGCCGCCGGGCGTCGGCTGGCGGCGGGGTGTCGCGAAAGCCACTTTCGGGACACCTGATGTCCCGAAAGTGGCTTTCGCGACATCTCCGGAGTTATCCACAGTGGGGCCGGTGGGGCGAGTTGTCCACAGGTAGCGCCGGAGGCACTGGTGGCCGCGGGTCGGCGAGGTCGACGATCACGAGGTGCAACCTGGAGATTGGGCCCGTGATCCCGAGGGGCTCTACCAACACAGTCGTGGCGGCGTGATCACCGTTGCCCGGTTGACTGAACTCGGCGTTCCGTCGAGGACCTGCTATCGACGGTGCCGTCCGGGACAGCGGTGGCGCCGTCTGTTACCGGGAGTCTTGATGCTCAATTCCGGCGAGCCGACGCGACGGCAGCTCGTCGACGCCGCACTTCTGTACGCCGGGCCGGACGCGGTGGTGACGGGAGCGACCTCGTGCCGTCGGCAAGGGTTGAAGATGCTGCCGGACGGTGACTTCCGAGTCCATCTTCTGGTGCCCCTCGAGCACAAGGTCGGCAGTTCCGGGTACGTGATCGTCGAACGAACGACCCGGCTGCCGCAGGCGGTCGTGTCCGGCGGAGTGCCGCTGGCACCGCTGGACCGTTCGGTACTCGACTGCTGTCGCCGCCTTGGCTCGCGCCACGAGGTTTCCGCTCTGCTGGCAGAGGCGGTGCAGCGGGGCGCGAGACTGCCGGAGCTGTTCGCCGAACTCGATGCCGGAAGCAGTCGCGGCACCGCGATCCCGCGCGAGGCGTTGCATCGGATCGCCGACGGAGCCCGCTCGGCCGCGGAGGTCGACGCGATGAAGGTGTGGCGGATGAGCGGCTTGCCGGAACCCTTGTGGAATCACGAGTTGCGGGATGAGAACGGCGAATACATCGCGATCGCCGACGGGTACTTCGCGTCGGCCGGGATGGCCTGGGAGATCGATTCGTACGACTTCCACTTCGGCAAGCAGCAGTACGCCGCGACGGTGGCGAGAAACGCCAGGTACGCGGCTGCGGGGATCGTCGTTCTCCAGACCTTGCCGAGCCGGTTACGAACGGAGCCGAAGCGGGTGGCCGCCGAACTCGTAGCCGCCTACCGTGCTGCCGAAGCGCGCACGCGACGGGCGGCCTGATCCCCCGGTGGCCGCGCTTCGGTGTCGCGAAAGCCACTTTCGGGACGCCTGATGTCCCGAAAGTGGCTTTCGCGACACCGGCTTCACTCGGGCGGCAACACCGGGCGGAGGAGGGGAGGGCGCCCCAGCGGATCAGGAGCCGGCCTGGTTCCGGTACCGCGCGAGGTACCGCTCGGTCACCTCGGCTTCCGCGACCGCCACGGCCTCCGCGCGCGTCCGGCGCCCGATACCCGGCGGGAAGCCGTTCTTGGCGAGCCGGTGCTCGATGCTCTCCTCCATGTACGCCATCGAGTAGAAGTACGCGACGAGCGCGGCCATCAGCACGATCGCCAGCCGCAGGGTGAGCGGGCCGGGCAAGGAGCAGCCACACGGCGCAGAGCGGCGCGATCATCACCGTGCTGCGGGCGACGTGCCGCCAGCGCCAGCTTCCCGTGGTCGCGTCGTGGAGGATCCAGGCGTGGTAGCGCTCGGGCAGCCTGCCGCCGAGTGAGTACCACAGCCAGCGGAACACGTCCGGGCGTTTGCGGGGCATCGGGCGACTCCTTCCGTCGATGCCGCCACAGTACACTAACGATTAGCACACTAAACATTAGCGTCGCGGCTAGGATCGGCGGCATGAACTCGAAGGGGCCGGAGATGAAGTCGATCGATCTGGGCGAGGACCCGCTCGCGCTGGAACGTCAGGTGTGTTTCGCGCTGTCGGTCGCGTCGCGCAGCGTCATCGCCATCTACCGTCCGCTGCTGGAACCCCACGGGCTCACCCATCCGCAGTACCTCGTCATGCTGGCGCTGTGGGAGCGCGGCCCACAGGCGGTCAAGGACCTGAGCGTCGCCCTGCGCGCCGAGCCGGCGACGCTGTCACCACTGCTCAAACGCCTGGAGACGATCGGTTACGTCACGCGCAGGCGCAGTTCCGAGGACGAGCGGCTGCTGACGGTCGAGTTGACGGAATCCGGTCGCGCGTTGCGCGCGGAGGCGGAAAAGATCCCGTACCGCGTCGTGGAGAAGCTCGGCATGGAGGTCTCCGAGCTGGAGGCGCTGCACAAAGCACTGACCCGCGTCATCGAAGCCACGGCTTGAGCGAACCGAAACCGTGGTGTGACGAAATGAGGGTGTGAAGCCGCTCCGGGGTGGGTAATTCCCGTCACGCCAACTCAAAGTGACAGGAAGATGAGGGACCGTGACCACCTCGACCCCCGCGCCCACGGAAGCAGGTCTGGAGCTCAAGACCAGGCTGAACGCCTACCTGGAGGACGTGGCCGCGGCACTGGGGATACGGATGGAGGCGTCCACGGTCGACCTCACCGGTCCGGTCACCGCCAGGATGAGGCTCAACTGGCGTCTTCCCGGCTTCCCCGAGCGCGACGTCGACCTGATGTGGCACGAAGAGCACGGCTGGTCGGCCGCCGTGGCGACGCATTCGGACGACGATCACCACGTCGTCGTCGCCTACCTCGGCGGCCGGACCGTGGCGTCGCAGCCGCGGCTGGTCGCCAGGTTCGCCGAAACCCTCCGCACCGGGGACCACCAGGACTGCTGGCCCGGCGCGCCGACGTTGCGCACCGCCGGCGGGCCGTCCGCGCTTGCGAAGGAGCTTTCCGCCTGGGCCTGATCACCTGGGCGGCGTGAGGACGACGTCGAGCGCGATCGTGATCTCCCTGCCGATCAGGAACCTCGGCGCGCGGAGACCGATCGCCCTCCGGTCGAAGACGGCGCCGGCGACCACTCGCCAGGTGCCGTCGCCGTTGTCCACCGGCCCGGTACCGGTGACTGTCAGCGGACACGACTCGCCACGTGCTCCGAGAGCGCCGTGGACCGACCACTCGTCCGGGCCACCCTCGACGCGGTCGGCCGTGAAGGTCAGGACGGGCTGCGTGTCGATCGCCAGCAGACCGGGTTTGCGCAGGTCGGCGTCGCGTTTGGCGTTGCCGGTGTCGATGCCGTCGAGGTCCAGCGCGGCCTCGACGGCGGAGACGCCGTCCGCGGAGACCCGCACCGAACCCAGGCTGACCGGGATCGAGCCGTGAACCACGCGGAAGCCGAAGTTCCGGACGGTGAACGTGGCCGAGGTCCGTTCGGCGAGCACGGTCCAGGTGCCGACGCGTGCGGATGTCCCGGCGGTCATCGCGGCTCACCCACCAGGCCGAGCGAGGGCAGCGACGTGTGGAGCACGCGGTGGACGTCGATCCGGTCCGGACCCGGCAGCAGCGCGGGATCCTCGCCGGGCAACAGTTCCGTGCTCATGATCGTCTTCTGGACGGCCTCCATCGCCTCGATCGACTCGGTGAAGCCGAGGATGAGACTGGACCGGTCTTCGGCGGTCAGGACGTAGAAGCCGCCGACCCCGTCGAGTCCCCGGACCGCGGGCCGAATCCGCTCGCGCCCGCCGAATCGCGCGGCGTCGGCCTGTGCCGGGGTGAGCGGCCGGTCGAACCAGGTCGCCTGCGCGATTTCGGGCTCGGCCGTGCCGCCTTCGACGTCGGAGACCTCGAAGACCCGGGCGTCGAAGGTGCCGGGTGTGCGCCGGTCTGCCGCGGCGAGCGCGGACCCGCGGTCGCGCCACAACGCGACGACGAGCCCGGTCAGGCCGCCGACCTGGGCGAGGGTGCAGGTCCCGGGCGATCCCGTGCCGGGGTGGAGTTCGGCGGCGAGGGCGTGACCCCAGCCCGCGGACTCGCCGGCGTGCGAACGCCGGAACTGGTGGACGGTGGCGTACATGGGCTTTCCTTTCCGTCGGACACGCCGACTCTGCGCCCTCGGCCGCCGCCGGACATCAGTGCCAGTACGCAGTGCGGTACGGAATCGGGCACTCGGAGCGATACTCCTTTCGTGAACCGGGAACCGTTCGTGGGCCGGGCGGCCGAACTGGCGAGTCTGCGTGGCAGGCTCGCCGACGCCGCCGCGGGTTCCGGCGGGCTCGTGCTCGTCTCGGGGCCGCCCGGGATCGGCAAGACCAGGCTGGTCGAGGAGGCGGTGTCCACCGCGACCGAGGTCGTGTGGGGCCGGTGCGCCGACGATCCGGGAGCGCCGCCGCTGTGGCCGTGGCGTCGCGTCGTCGAGGCGCTGCCGTCGGTCGATTCGGCCGTGAAGGCCGCCTTCGCCGAGGCCGAGGGCGTGGCCGACGTCCAGGCCGCCCGGTTCCGGCTGGTCGCCGCGGCGTCGGACGCGCTGGTGGCCGCCGCCGAACCGGCGGGCCTCGTCGTCGTCCTGGAGGACCTGCACTGGGCCGACGAAGCGTCCTTGCGTCTGCTGCGGCATTTGGCGGGGGAGCTGCGGCGGTCGAAGCTGGCCGTGATCGCGACGCATCGGGACACCGGGCACACGCCCGCGCTGGACGCCGCCCTGCCGGATCTCCTGCGCCGTCCGGGCGCGCGGGGCATCTCGCTGCCGCCGTTGGCCGAGCCCGAGGCACGGAGGCTCCTCACCGGACTGGCGGAGGAGGAAATACGCGAGGCGTATCGCCGCTCCGGCGGGAATCCGCTCTATCTCGGCGCGATCGCGCGTTCGGCGGGCGGAGCCGAACTCGGCCATCTCGTGCGCGCCACGGTGGCGGCGCTCGGGCCGGAGGTGCGGCGGCTGCTCGCCATCGCGGCGGTACTCGGCGAGGACGTCGAAGCGGCTCTCCTGGCGGAGGTGTCCGGCCTGCCGCTCGCAGAGGTGGCACACGGGCTCGATCAAGCCACGAAGGCCGGCGTGCTCGGTGAGGGGCGATTCGCGCACGCCGTCGTCCGCGACGGGATCTACGCGGATCTGGGGCAAACCGAGCGGGAGGCGTTGCACGGCCGTGCCGCCGCCGCGCTCGAAGACCACGCCCGGCGCGACCCCGCGCTCGCCGGGACGGTCGCGGGGCACTGGCTGCGCTCGGCGTCCGCGCCGGAGAAGACTGCCGAGTGGGCGGCGATCGCGGCCGCGGAAGCGAACCGGGCACTGGCCTTCGACGAAGCGGCGCGTTTCCTCGCGATCGCGCTGGGCGCCCGCGCGAAGACCGGACTGTCCGAAGTGGACCGTGCCGGGCTGCTGCTCGACCTGGCCCTCGCCGAATACCGGACCGGCCGGTTCGCGCGAAGTCTCGACCATGCCCGGCAGGCCGCCGACGCCGGGCTGCTCGCCCGCGCGGCGCTGGTGGTCCGCGATGTCGCGGCGCCGGACCTCCTGCCCGGCATCCGCGACCTGGCCGCCCGCGCGCTCGCCGCGGACGACGTCGACCGGACGACACGGGCGCGTCTGCTGGCGCACAGCGCGTCGGTGGAGGCCGACTACGGCCGGTTCGCCGAAGCGGGGAAGCTCGCCGACGAGGCTTTCGCGCTCGCTGAGGAATCAGGTGATCCCGAAGCGCTGGTCGACGCCGTCCGCGCCCGGATGAAGGTCGCACCGGAAAAGCTGCCGTTACCCGAAAGGCTCCGGCTCGGAGCGCTGGCCGCCGAGCTGGGGGCACGCACCGGGCAACCGCTGGTTTCCTTGTGGGGACACAAATGGCGGATCGACGCGGCCTTGGAGGACGGGCGGATGGCGCTCGTCGACGACGAACTCGTCGCGGTGACGGCCCTGGCCCGGCTGACGAGGCTGCCGCTGGTCCGCTGGCACGACCTGCGGCTGCGCAGTTCGGTGCTGGCCTTGCGCGGGGATCTGGCCGAAGCGCGCGAACTCGACCTCGCGGCGGAGGAACTGGCGGACACCGAACTCGCGGACGACTTCTCCGCGAAAGGGATGTCCTACGCCTTCCGCGCCCAGCTCGTGCTGCTCACGGGTGATCCCGGCGATCTCCCGAAGGACTACGCGAGCCTGCTGGAGCGGGCCCCGCACCTGCCGGTCACCCTGGTCTCGCGGCCGCTGCTGAGCCTGCTCACGGGCGACCTCGACGAGGCCCGGGTCCGGTACGAGCAGCTGGTCCCGCTGGTGCGGAGCCCGGAGTTCGCCTTGCACACCACCGGTGCGCTGCCCAATCTCGTGCCGCTGGTCGAAGCCTTCCACGACACCGACATGGCGGAATACCTGTTGCGGCGCCTTGAAGAAGTGCGGCCGATCGTGTCCGGAGGCGCCGGCGTCTTCTGTACCGGCTCGACCCTGGAGCAGCCCGCCCGCCTCAACGCCGTTCTGGGCCGCCACGACGAGGCCGTGCGGCTGTACGAGCGGACGATCGCCGTCAACGAAGGCATCGGTGCCCGCCCCGGTGTCGCCCTGGCCAGGTTGCTGCTCGCCGAAACGCTGGTCGCCCGGGGAGATCTCGTTCGCGCGCAAGGGATCGCGCGTGACGCGCTCGACGAGTTCCGGCGCCTGGCCATGCCGGGACCGCTCGCGCGGGCCGCGGCGCTGCTCGATCGGATCCGCGCCGGACGCCGTGCCGCCGACCCGCTCACCGGGCGGGAACGCGAGATCGTCGCCCTGCTCGCCGACGCGCTGAGCAACCGCCGGATCGCCGAGAGGCTCGTGCTTTCCGAACGCACGGTGGAAAGCCACGTCCGGAGCATCCTGGCGAAACTGGGCCTGGCGAACCGGACCGAGGTCGTCGCGTGGGCGAGCAGGGAAGGCCTCAGGGACTGACGGTCAGCTTGCCGAGGATGCGCGCGACGACGGCGTCGAGGTTGGCTTCGAGGAAGAAGTGCCCGCCCTCGAACACCTCCATCTCGAACGAGCCGGTGGTGTGCTCACGCCAGTTTTCGACGTCCGGCAGGTGCAGGACCGGGTCCGCGTTCCCGGCGAGCGCCACGATGGGGCAGCTCACGTCGGGGCCGGGCCGGTACCGATAGGTCTCGACGGCCTTGTAGTCGCCGCGCAGCGCGGGCAACGCGAGCGCGCGGATGTCCGGGTCGGCGAAGATCGTGGGGTCCGTGCCGCCGAGACGGCTGACCTCGTCGAGGAAGGTGTCGTCGTCGGCGAGGTGGTGCGACTTCTCCTTCTGGATATCGGGACCACGGCGGGCCGAGACGAACAGCGCCGCCGGGACGATCCCGCGTGCTTCGAGCCGCCGGGCGACCTCGAAGCCGACGATCGCGCCCATGCTGTGCCCGAAGAGGGCGAACGGTTGCGGGAGCGCGGCGGCGACGTCCACCAGATGCTCGGCCAGGACGTGGACGTCGTCGATGACCGGTTCGCCCATCCGGTCCTGGCGTCCCGGGTACTGGGTGGTGTGCACCTCGATCGTGGGCGAGAGAGCCGCCGAAAACGCGCGGTACGCGCTCGCCGATCCGCCCGCGTGCGGGAAGGCGAGGAGCCGCATCCCGGCCGACGGCGCCCGGTGGAAGCAGCGCGTCCAGCTGATCGGAGCCTGTCCTGCCATCGAAAATCCCCCAATCCGTGCGGGAACGCCCCCGCACGACACTGGAATGTACGGGGGGTTCGCGGAATGAGTCCATGCTTGTGCGGGGTTGTTCACGCTGGGGGCACGGGAAGGGAGCGAGTGTGGCGGAGGACCTGAAGATCAGGATCGGGGCCGGGCTGGGGACCGGGACGGCACCCGGGGAGTTCGGCGCCGCGGTCGATCTGCTGGAGCGGGCGGGCGTCGATTCGCTCTGGCTGCCCGAGGCGGTGTACTCGCCGAGGATCGACCCGGTCGTCGGGCTGACGCACGCGCTCGCCCGCACCACGAAACTGAAGGTCGGCACCGGGGTGATGGTGCTGCCCGGCCGTGATCCGGTCCTGGTCGCGAAACAACTCGCCTCCCTCGCCGCGCTGGCGCCGAAGCGGGTCCTGCCGGTCTTCGGCCTGAAACCCGCGCGGGACGCGGAACTGCCGTTGTTCCCGGTACCGCAGGGCCGCCGGGCCGCGGTGTTCGACGAGTCGTTGCGGCTGATCAGGGCGTTGCTGGAACAGGAAGAGGTGACCTTCGAGGGCGAGTTCTTCCGCGTCGAGGGCACGGGCCTCGGCATGCCACCGGTCAAGCGGCTCGACCTCTGGCTCGGCGGGAAGGCGCCGGGCGCGCTGCGGCGGGTCGGGAGGCTCGCGGACGGCTGGCTGGCCAGTTTCCTCACGCCGGAGGAGGCGCGGGCCGGCCGGGAGGCGATCCAGGAGGCCGCGGCCGAGGCGGGCCGGGAAATCGAGGCCGACCACTTCGGCATCAGCCTCATCGTCGCGGAGGACGGGATCCCGGACGCGCTCGCGGCTTCGATCGCGGCCCGGTCCGACGCGGACCCGTCCCGGCTGATCGCGGGCGGCTGGCGCGCCGCCCGCGACCTGATCGCGGAGCACGTCGACGCCGGGCTGAGCAAATTCGTGCTGTACCCGGCCGGGCCGGAGCCGATCGAGCGGTTCGTCGAGAACTTCGTCGAGCACGCCGTGCCGCTGCAGAACTAGTGGGTCACCGTGGTCGTGAGTGGCGATTCGGGTTAGAACCCGAATCGCCACTCACGACCCACTGGACCGACGCGCTAGTCGAACTTCAGCTCTTCGGTCCGCCGCGGCATCAGCAGCAGCGCGCCGACGCTGAGCACGGCGACCACCAGCATCGCCAGGAAGACGTGGTGCGTGGCGTCCGCGAGGGCGCCGCGCACGAACGTCGTCGTCGGGGTGTCCGGGCCGTGGCCCTCCAGGACGACACTGGTCGCGTCGACCCCGGACGGCAGGCCGGTGACCCCTTCGGGCGGGTTGGCGAAGCGGCTCGCCAGCGTGGCGTTCGCGATCGCGCCGAAGATCGCCACGCCCACGGCGCTGCCCAGCGACCGGCTGAACATATTCGTCGCGGTGACGACGCCGCGGCGTTCCCACCCGATCGTGGACTGCACGGCGATCAGGGTCGGGCTCGACGCCAGGCCCAGCCCCAGCCCGAGGACGAACGCGGCCGAGGCCGCCAGCCAGATCGACGATCCCGCCGTCAGGAACACCGTGAGCGCCGCCCCCGCGATGACGATCCCGCTGCCGATCAGCGCGGTGTCCCGGAACCCGATCCGCATGTAGACGCGGCCCGCCAGCGACGCCGAGATCGGCCAGCCGACGGTCAGCGCCGCCAGCGCGAATCCCGCGACGAGCGCGCCGGTGCCGAGCACACCTTGGGAGAAGGTCGGCAGATACGAGGTGAGGCCCATCAGCAGCATGCCGACGACGACGGCGATCAGGTTCCCGCCGATCAGGGTCCGTTTCGTGAAGATCCATAGCGGCAGCACCGGCTCGTCGGCCTTGCGCTCCACGAACACGAACACCGTCAGCAGCACCACCGCGCCGCCGAAGATCGCCAGGCTCGGCGCGGACGCCCAGCCCCAGGCGACCCCGCCCTCCAGCAGGCCGAGGATCAGCAGCGAGCAGCCGAGGGTGAGCAGCGTGGCGCCGAGGTAGTCGATGCGGTGCGAGCGGCGCTCGACGCGTTCGCGGAAGTTCCGGAACAGCATCCACGCCGCCAGCGCGCCGAGCGGCAGGTTGATGAAGAAGATCCAGCGCCAGTCGAGGTACTCGGCGAACACGCCGCCCATCGTCGGCCCGACCACCGACGAGATCGCCCAGACACTGGCGAGGTAGCCCTGCACCCTGGCGCGTTCCTCGACGGTGTACATGTCGCCGACCATGGTCAGCGCGATCGGCTGGATGGCGCCGGCGCCGATGCCCTGCACCGCGCGGGCGGCGATCAGCACCGGCATGCTCCAGGCCGCGCCGCAGAGCACCGAGCCCAGCAGGAACGCCGCGATCCCGAAGAACATCACCGGGCGCCTGCCGAGGACGTCGGCGAACTTGCCGTACAGCGGGACGGTGACCGCCTGGGTCAGCAGATAGATCGAGAACAGCCACGGGAACTGCGAGAACCCGCCCAGATCGGCGACCACCGAGGGCACCGCCGTGGCGATGATGGTCGAGTCCAGCGCGATCAGGCCGGAACACAGCATCACGGCGATCAGGACGGGGCCGCGTTCGGACCGGAAGCCGACCCCTTCCTTCGCGGTGACCGGGGCCGGGGTCGTCATCTGTGGCGGTCTCCTCGGGCTCATGAACGACGTCAACTACTTCGCATGGGTAAGCATTCCATGGAGACACCCGGTCATGGGACCGATTTTTTCCGTGAGCTATCCCGCAAAATGGATCGGATGAGCACCTGGATCCGCCCGATCGGCCGTGGCTGGGCCGTCCGCGACAGCGTCCCGGGGCCGGACGTCGACGAGTTCGCCGACCCGGGCCGGGTCGAGGCCGCGCTCGCCGGCGCGCACGGCGACAGCCTGCTGGCGGTCCAGCATCCGGCGAGGACGCCGGCCGCGCTGGCGGGCGGCCTGTCGATCGAGGCGGCATTGCCGCAGGCCAGGGCCACGTTCGAGCGGATCCGGAAGCGGCACTACCGGCCGGTCTCCGACGTCGTCGCGCCCTATCGCATCGACGGGCCGGACGGGGTCGCGCTGGGCGTGCTGTGCCTGGTCGATCCGGCGGCGGTCCGCGACGACGGGGTGACCAGGGTGCGGCACACCGAGGACGTCTATCCGGACGTCGTCGCGGAGCGGGCGGCGATGCTGGCCGGGCTCGGTGTCGCGACGAGCGCGGCGATGCTCGTCCCCGCGACGGGTGGCCGGGAGCTGACCGCGCTGATCGAACGAATCTGCCGGGGGCAGGTGCCCAGCCTGGCCACAGTGGACGGCCCGGGGCGCAAGCACGAACTGTGGCTCGCCGGTCCCGGGCAGGCCCAGGACGAACTGCTGACGGCCCTGGACGGCCTGGATCTCCTGGTCGCGGACGGCAACCACCGGGTCGCGGCCGCCGCGGCTTCGGGGCGCGGCGCGTTGCTCGCGCTGGTCACCGGCGGGCCGGGGCTGCGGATCGGCCCCATCCACCGGGTGCTCGCCGGCACCGGTCTCGACCCGGCCACCCTGGTCCGGCGATGGACGGAGGCGGGATTCGACGTCCATCCCGGTCCGCCGGGGTCGCCCGCCGAACCGGGCGAGGTGACCGTGCTGGCGGGCGGGTCGGCGTTCCGGGTGACCCTCGGCAGGGCGGGCGGTGACCACGCCGTGGTGGAGCAGGAGTTGCTTCGCGGGGCGCTCGGCGTCGATCCGGAAGGGCCGAACGTGCACCCCCTGCTGCCGGGCGCGCAGGTGCCCGAAGACGCGGACGCGGTATTCCTGCTTGCTCCGGTTCCGTACGCGGAGGTGCTCGCCGTGCACGCGGCCGGATCGCGGATGCCGAGGAAGGCCACGTATTTCACGCCGAAACCGCGGAGCGGGCTCCTCCTGGCCGAACTGTGATCCCGCGCTTTTGTCGGTGACGCGGCCTAGGATCGGCCTCGTGGAACTGCCCGTGATGCCACCCGTCAAGCCGATGCTGGCCAAGGCCGTGCACGAACTGCCGCGTACGCCGGGGCTGCTGTACGAGCCGAAGTGGGACGGCTTCCGTTGCGTGGTCTTCCGCGACGGCGACGAGGTCGTGCTGGGCTCGCGTAACGACAGGCCGCTCACGAGGTACTTCCCCGAGCTGGTCGAGCTGCTGAAGGACGCGCTGCCCGAGCGCTGTGTCGTCGACGGCGAGATCGTGCTGGTCACCGAGGGCGGGCTCGACTTCGAGACGCTCCAGCTGCGCCTGCACCCGGCGGCGTCCCGGGTGAACAAGCTTGCCGCGGAGACGCCCGCCAGTTTCGTGGTGTTCGACCTGCTCGCGCTGGACGACCGGGATCTGACGCCCGAACCGTTCGCGGAGCGGCGGAAGCTGCTCGAAGGCGTCGTCGACACGAAGCTCGCCCGGGTCCACCTCACTCCGCTGTCCGAGGATCCCGACGTCGCCCAGGACTGGTTCACCCGGTTCGAGGGAGCGGGTTTCGACGGTGTGATGGCCAAACCGGCCGACGCGCCGTACGAACAGGACAAGCGGGTGATGTGGAAGGTCAAGCACCAGCGGACGGCGGACTGCGTCGTCGCCGGGTTCCGGTGGCACAAGGACGGCGTCGGCGTCGGGTCACTGCTGCTCGGGCTCTACAACGACGAAGGCGTCCTGCACAGTGTGGGCGTGGCCAGCAGTTTCACCGCCGCGCGGCGTCGTGAGCTGGTGGACGAGCTCGCGCCGCTGCGGGAAAACGCGTTGGAGAACCATCCGTGGCGCGAGTGGGCCGAGACCCACGAAGAGGCGGGTGGCCGCATGCCGGGCGCGGGGAGCCGGTGGGCGCCGCAGAAGGACCTGAGCTGGGAGCCGCTCCGCATCGAATGGGTCGCCGAAGTCCGCTATGAACACGTCGAGGGCACGAGGTTCCGTCACGGCGGGAGGCTCGTGCGCTTCCGCCCCGACCGCGAGCCTGCCTCGTGCACGTACGCGCAGCTCGAAGAGGTCCCGCCCGCCGAGCTGGCCACCTTGTTCACCGAGCTGGGGGAGACATGAAGGCAGAGCCGGTCACGCTGGACCTCGACGGCGTCGAGTTCACGGTGTCCAATCCGGGCAAGGTCTACTTCCCGGAGAACGGCGAGACCAAATTGGACCTCGTCGAGTACTACCGCGCCGTCTCGGTGCCGCTGCTGGCGCAACTCGGCGGCAGGCCCCTGCTGCTGGAACGCTATCCCGACGGCGCGGGCGGGAAGTCGTGGTTCCAGAAACGGGTCCCGAAGAACGCGCCCGCCTGGCTGACCACGACGGTGGTGTCCACCCCGAACGGCACCACCTCGGACGCGCTCGTGGCGAAGGACCTCGCGCACATCATCTGGGCGGTGAACCAGGGCTGCCTCGGGTTCCACGTCTGGCCGAACCGGGCCGACGCGCTGGACATCAGCGACCAGCTCCGCATCGACCTCGACCCGTCGCCGGGGATCGGGTTCCCCGAGCTGCGGCACGGCGCCGTCCTGTCGAAGGCGTTGCTCGAAGAGCTGGGCATCACCGCGCAGCTGAAGACCTCGGGCTCGCGCGGTCTGCATCTCTACGTGCCGCTCGAACCGAAGTGGGACGGTTACGAGGTCCGCGCGGCCGCCGTCGCGCTCGCCCGCGAGCTCGAACGCCGCCACCCGGAGGAGATGACGGCGCAGTGGTGGAAGGAAGAACGCGGCTCCCGCGTGTTCGTCGACTTCAACCAGAACGCGCCGCACAAGACGGTGTTCGGCGCGTGGTGTGTACGGCCTCGGGTCGGCGGGCAAGTGTCGACGCCGATCTCCTGGGACGAACTGGAGACCGTCGAGCCGGACAAGCTCACCCTGTCCACTGTGCCCGCTCTGCTGGCCGAACGCGGAGATCCTTGGGCGGGAACGGAACCCCAGTCGATCGAGCCGTTGCTCGAAATGTCCAGAAAGGACATGGCGAACGGCCTGATGGACGCGCCATGGCCGCCCGTCTACCCGAAGATGCCGAACGAGCCGCCCCGGGTCGCGCCGAGCCGGGCGAAGAAAGACGGCGTTTAGTCCTCTGAATGCGGGGAGTCAGAGCGGCAGGTCGAAAGCGAGTTGCGTGTTCGCGGCGGGTTCGGCCTTGCGGGTGGACCGGTGGCCGGGGAGGGTCGCGGCGCAGCGGGGGCACGGGGCGACGTCGGTGGTGGTGAGATCCACCGGCGTCCACAGCCGGGCTTCCTTGTCCCCGCAGGCGGAACGCCGGTAGCGGAGGTCTTCGGAGCGGGTCATCAGATGCGCGGCGGGGGAGTCCTCCGGCAGCGCGCCGACCAGGTACCAGCGTCCGGCGGTGTTCGTCATGGAACTGTCCTCCCGATACAGGTGGTCCAGCTCGAGATTCCTTCCGCACGCCAGTGTCGGCGAGACACGCCGCGATTCCCGGTATTTCCGCCTTTCGGCGTGTCAAGGCGCGTCCGGTCCGGACACGCGTGATTACGGGCGTAACTCGCGTGCTTGGGGACGTAACTCGCGTGCTTGGGGGCGTAACTCGCGTGTTTGGCGGCGTAACTCGCCCCGGTGCTGAGTTACGCCTTCGATCACGTGAGTTACGCCTCTGGACACGCGAGATCGGGCACGGACGTAGGTGTGTCAGTCCTGAATGAACCGCAGCACGCGCAGCATGGCCCGGTCGTCGACGACGTCGGGATCGTCCGCGACGCATTCTTCGAGGCGCGCGGTGACGGCCTCGGTGTCGATCCCCGAACCGATCAGCACCAGTTCGCTCCGGCGCGGCAGGCCGGCGGGCCACGCCGACCGGTCCAGCTGGATGAAGGAGCCGACGGTGTGCAGGCCGAACCGGGACCGCGGGCCGTTCGGGCCGAAGTCGAGGAAACCCTTGATCCGGTAGAGCCCGCCGGGGCGCTGTTCGAGGAAGTCCATCAGCCGCCGCGGGTCCAGCGGCCGTTCGGTGGTGAAGGCGACGCTGTCGTACGCGGTGTGGAAGTGGTGCTCGTGGTCGTGCTCCTCCTCGCGGAGGTCGTCGAACGACAGCTGGCCCACTCGTTCGCGCGGCCGGGCGTCGAAGAACAGGGTGGGGTCGATCCGGCCGTGGGAGGTCGCGATCACCGGCGTGCCGGGCGCGATCTCGTCGATCGTGCCGCGCAGTTTGCTCAGGGTGTCCTCGTCGGCCCGGTCGATCTTGTTGAGCACCACCAGGTCGGCGAACCCGAGATGCTCGTCCAGCTCGGGGTGCCGCTTCCTGGTCGTCTCGAACTCGGCGGCGTCGACGAGTTCGACCAGGCCGCCGTAGGCGATGGCGGGGTTTTCGCTGGCGATCATCAGGCGGATGAGGTCTCGCGGTTCGGCGAGGCCGCTGGCTTCGATCACGATGACGTCGATGCCGGCCTCGGCCTCGGAGAGCTTCGCGAGCATGGCGTCGAGCCCGCTCGCGTCGACGGCGCAGCACAGGCAGCCGTTGCCGAACGACATCATGGTGTCGACCTGGCCGGAGACGGCCATCGCGTCGACCGCGATGCTGCCGAAGTCGTTGACCACGACCCCGATCCGCGCGCCCTGCCGGTTGGCCAGCAGGTGGTTGAGCAGGGTGGTCTTGCCGGAGCCGAGGAAGCCCGCGACCAGGATGACCGGAATCCGCCTGTCGACCACGATTTTCCTTTCCGTCGGAGCTCTCCGCACTCTAGCGACGGCCGGAGCGGGCCAATACACCGGCACGGGGAAAGAACAGAAGGGCTCGCCGTCGAATACGCTGGAAAGAGTGATTAACGACGATCATAAAGTGATCTTGGTCGGATGTGATCATTTCGCGCGATCCATTTCGGTGAATATCCTGCGAAGTCTTACGCAATTCCAAATATTGTCGTCCGCAAGTGTTCTAGCTGGAGAAATGTCACCGCAGGCGAAGCTTCTGCCATTTGGAGGATCGTGGCGGTCTTTCCGTGGGGTATCGTCTTTCGTCTGGTCCGGACCCGGCCATCTCGCCGATCAGGCATGATCTCTCCGGGCATTTCCGAGTGCAGGAGGAATGGTGATCGTTCCCGCCGCCGGTGCCGGCGTCGAATTCGGAGAGTGGGAAGCCGAGGTGGCGACGGCCTCCATGCGGGTGACGGATATCCCTCGCTTGCCTCCGGAGGTGGCGCCGCGGGAACGGAGCGTGGACGTCGCCGAGGCGGAGGACTTCCTCCGGCTCTTCCACGCCGAAACGGACGCTGGGCCGGCGCGGCTGCGTGAGCGGCTCGACCGGGTCCGCGCCGAGATCGGTGACACCGGCACGTACCGGCACACGACGGCCGAGATCGAGTTCGGCGCGCGGGTGGCCTGGCGGAACTCCGCCCGGTGCATCGGCAGGCTGTACTGGCAGGGGCTGAGGGTGCGGGACCGCCGGGACGTGGTCGGAGCCGCCGCCATCGCCGAGGAGTGCGTCACCCATTTGCGGGAGGCGACCCGGGGCGGCCGGATCCGCCCGACCATCACCGTGTTCGCGCCGGACGGCCCGGCGGGGCCCGGCCCGAAGATCCACAACGACCAGCTCGTCCGGTACGCCGGCTACCGGCTGAGCGACGGCTCGGTGCTGGGCGATCCGCGCTACGCCGGCTTCACCGAGACCGTCCAGGCGCACGGCTGGCGCCCGCCCGAGCGCAAGGGATCCTTCGACGTCCTCCCGCTGCTCATCGAATCGGAACCGGGAGAGCGGCGCCTTTTCCGGCTGCCACCGGACGCCGTGCTGGAGGTCCCGTTGTCGCATCCCGACCACCGCTGGTTCGCCGGGCTCGGGCTGCGCTGGCACGCGGTACCGGCGATCAGCGACATGCGGCTGGTCGTCGGCGGGATCACCTATCCGGCGGCACCGTTCAACGGCTGGTACCTCGGCACCGAGATCGGCGCGCGCAACCTGGCCGACACCGACCGCTACGACCTGCTGCCGGTGATCGCGGACCTGATGGGCCTGTCGACGAAGTCGGAACGCACCCTGTGGCGCGACCGCGCGCTCGTCGAACTGACGCTGGCCGTCCAGCACTCCTTCGACGCGGCGGGCGTGACCGTCGCCGACCACCACACCGAATCGCGGCGGTTCCTCACGCATATCGCCAAGGAGGAGCGCGCGGGACGCCGTTGCCAGGCCGAATGGAGCTGGATAGTCCCGCCGCTGTCCGGCGGGCAGACCGCCGTGTTCCATCGTTACTACGACGAACCCGATCCGGCGGCGAGACCGGCGTTCCTGCCTCCCGGGTAACGCTCCGACGGGTGAAGAGGTGAGCCGAATGCGGCGTGTCGATGGGCCGGCCGGTGGCGCGGCAGGCGGCCGCGCGGACAATGGCGGCATGACCGCAGTGCTCGTCGCCCATGCCGGCAGAACCGGTGGGACAAGGGAGATCGCCGAGGTGATCGCCGCCGAGCTGCGGGAAAGCGGGCTGGCGGCCGATCTGCTGGACGCGGCCGAGGTCGAAGACGTCGAGCCGTACAGCGCGGTGATCGTCGGAAGCGCGCTGTACCACCGGCGCTGGCGCCCGGAGGCGGTGCGCCTGCTCACCGAGCACGAGGAAGCGCTCCGGAGCCGGCCGGTCTGGTTGTTCCACAGCGGGCCGTGCGGGCCGCTCGCCGCGGGCAAACGGGTGAGCCTGCCCGCGGGGGTCGCCCTGCTGGCCGCGAGGATCGACGCCGAGCGCACGGCCACCTTCGGCGGCAGGCTCACCCCGGCCACGGCGAGCGGCCTGTTCTGGAAGATCATGGCCGCGGGCCCGTGGGCGGGCGATTTCCGGGACTGGCCGTCGATCCGGGCCTGGGCGCGTGACGTCGGCCGCCGCGTGCGCAGCCGCGTCGCACTCTGAAAGACCGTTTTGTCGGTGCCCTGCCGTAAGGTGCCCCCATGGACAAACGGTTCACTGCGACGCTGGTCAAGAGCCCGGAGAAGGGCGGCTGGACGTATGTGGTCATGCCCGGCTCCGCCGAGTTCTTCGGCACCAAGGGGCTGGTGAAGGTCCGCGGCACCGTCGACGGGCACCCGTTCCGGAGTTCGTTCATGGCGCTGGGCGACGGCACCCACAAGCTCCCGGTGAAGGCCGACGTGCGCAAGGCGATCGGCAAGGAGGAGGGGGACACGGTGGAGGTCGTCCTGCTCGAACGGCTGGAGGGCTGAGTGGCCGCGGGCTGGAAGCCGTCCCCGGTCATCAAGATCTACGAGGCACTCGGCGCGGTCGCCGACGGGCGAGTCGAGGTCGACGGCGACACCGCGCGGGTCGCGTCGTCGGACAAGGCCAAGATCTACGACGTCCGCCATGATCCGGCGGCGGGGTCGATCACGGCCAACGACAACGGGTCCTACTGGCAGGGCTATCTCGGGTACCCGGGTATCGCGTACCTGATGGAGCGCGGCGTGCTCGCCTACGACAGTGGCCTCACCGCCGGGCTGGCAGGCGTGCCGTGGAAGGAACTCGCCACCCGGTACCGCAACGACTGGGCGAAGGTCGAGAAGCACGTCCGCGAAGACCTCACCACCAAGGGTGTGGACCTGGAGCGGTTCGACGCCGGGATCGCGGAGATCTCGAGCAGGCTGGAGGACTTGGCGCTCACCAAGCTTTCCCCCCGGCAGCGTCCGCCGAAGTGATCTTCGCTTGACCTTGAGTTAAGTCGAGGTCTTAGCGTGAGCCAGGTCAAGATCCCTGGGGCACGTGAGGAGAACACTCCGATGGCTGTTTCGCTGGAACGGCGGGCGAACGCGGTCCCGCCGCCGGACAAGGTGCCGGCCGAGGCCTGGCGGATGGCCTGGGTGATCGTGCTCGGCGCGTTCATGACCATGCTGGACACCACGGTCCTCGCAGTCGGCGCCGAGACGCTCACCCGAGAACTCGGCGCCGGAATCGCTTCCGTGCAATGGGTTTTCACCGCGTACCTGGTCGCGCTGGCGGTCGCGCTGCCGTTGTGCGGCTGGCTCAGCCGCCGGTTCGGCGCCGGCCGGGTCTGGCTGGCTTCGCTGGCGGTGTTCACCGTGGCGTCGGTGCTGTGCGCGCTCGCCGGGAACGTGGGCTGGCTGATCGGGCTGCGGGTGCTGCAGGGACTCGCCGCCGGGCTGCTCCTGCCCGCCGGGCAGACGGTGCTCGGCCAGGCGGTCGGGCCCGCCCGGCTCGGCCGCGTCATGGGGACGCTGGGCATCGTGATGAGCGTCGGCCCGACGTTCGGCCCGGTCCTCGGCGGCGTCCTGCTCCGCGGTCTGTCGTGGGAGTGGTTGTTCCTGATCAACATCCCGGTCGGCGTGATCGCGCTGGTACTCGGGCTGCGATTGGTGCCCCGTGGTGAGAAGGGCGCCGTGACCCGGCCGGACTGGTTCGGCTTCGTCCTGGTGAGCGCGGGAATCCCGGCCTTGTTGTACGGGCTCACCACCTGGGGTGAAGGCGGTGAAGAGTTCGGTGCCGGGGTGCTGGTGCCGCTCGTCGCGGGGGTCGTGCTGCTGGCGCTGTTCGTCCGGCGGTCGTGGGGCCGGGAGAACCCGGTCATGGACCTGACGCTGCTCCGGAGCCGCGTCTACACCGCTGCGGTCGTGTTGTCCTTCTTCGCCGCGCCCGCGTTGTTCGGCGCGCTTTTCTTGCTGCCGCTGTACTTCCAGGTGCTGGGCGGGAGCGGAGTCGTCGAGACTGGGTTGCTGCTGATGGGGCTCGGGGTCGGCACGGCGATCGCGTTGCCGATCTCCGGCAAGCTCACCGACCGCTACGGCGCGGGCCTGGTCGCCGCCTGGGGGAGTGTCACGACGCTCGCCACCACCGTTCCCTTCGCCATCGGCGGGTTCCCGCCGGACGGCGTCATCGTGCAGATCCTGTTGCTGGCCAGGGGAATCGCCGTCGCGTTCCTGCTGATGCCCGCGACGACGGCCGGGTACGCGGCCGTCACCAAGGAGCAGCTGCCCGACGCGGCCGCGCAGATCAACATCGTCAGCCGTGTCGGCGGCGCGGCCGGGACGGCCCTGTTCGCCGTCGTACTGGCGAACCTGTTGCCCGCCGGCGCGGACTCGGCGTTCCGGGCGACGTTCTGGTGGCTCACCGCCTCGGCCGCGGTCGCCGCGGTGCTGGGCGCGCGGCTCTGGTGGGTGACGCGCCGCGGGTGACCCCATTCGGTGGTGCCGGGGTTCTGCCGGGCTGGAGCCGGTGTCGCGAAAGCCACTTTCGCAACCTTCGACGTTGCGAAAGTGGCTTTCGCAACGTCGGCCGTGGCTGGGCCGGCACGGTCCTGGTGATCAGGTCGCGAAAGCCACTTTCGGGACATCAGACGTCCCGAAAGTGGCTTTCGCGACACCGGCTCCAGCAGACACTCGACGCTCAGCCGCAGTGTTCCGAGGGGCTGTTGTACGACGTCCCGCCCGCGGAACCGCCCCACTTCACGCATTTGCCCGCCGCGGCCGCCTTCACCGGGCCGGCGAACCACGAGAACGATCCGGAATCGGTGATCCGGGACGAGCCCGCCACCTCGAGGTAGGCCGACGTCGCGGTCGCGGTGCCCGCGGACGCGCTCTTCATCGTGCTGACACAGTTCTGCCCGTTGGAAGCGTTGTAGGACAGGTAAACCGTGCCCGCCGTCCCCAGCGGGGCCGAGTCGATCACGCCGTATCCGCCGCCGCACACCGGGGCGCCGAGGGCCGGCTCGGTGACGGTCGAGAAGCGGATGGTCTCGTTGGCGTTCCCCGCCGGTCCCGCTTCGTACAGCACGCCGACCGAACCCGAGGACAGCTGGACCATGTCGGAGTAGGCGGCGTCACCGCTCCACACCAGCGTTCCGGCGGAGTTGCCCTGCCAGTTCGCGCCCTCGTCGAACGACGACCGCACGACGAGTTCCTTGCGGCGGTCGCAGACCGACGGCGCGGCGAACAGGATCCGGTTGTACTTGCCCGCCTTGTCGGTCGCGGTCATCCGCGCGGTCGAGGCCTGCACCACGGGGGTGATCAGGTCCTCCTCGAAGGAGAACTTGGTGGAGAAGCTCGCCCCGCCGTCGGAGCTGATGGCGTAGGCGCGGTTCTTGGCGCCACCGCTGAGACACTTGTTGTCGTTGTTGGCCTGGTTGCGCGCCGCGGCGTAGACCCGGCCGTCGAGCAGCTCGGTGACGCTGATCTCCTGCGGGTTCAGCTCGGCCGACGCGGCCGGGGTGTCGGTGGCGCCGCGCTTCCAGGTAACACCCTGGTCGTCGCTGTAGATGAGCGCGCCGCTGTTCTTGCCGTCCATGGTGTAACTCATCCCGGCGACGATGCGGCCCGCGTGCGCGCCGCGGGTCAGCACGATGCCGTGCGAGGGCCCGGTCGCGAGCCAGCCGGGCGCGGAGCTGAACCCGAGCTGCGTGGTGAGCACCTTCGGCGCGGTCCAGGTCTTGCCGTGGTCGTCGCTGATCGAGACCCGCGGAATCCGGTTGCAGTCGGGGTTCTTGACGCATTCCATCACCGAAAGCAGCACGATCCGCCCGGTGGACGGGATCACGATCGGTGTCGGGTTTCCTTTGGTGTCACCGAAACCCTCGATGACGACCTTCGGGGCGCTCCAGGTCTTGCCGTTGTCGGCGGAGCGTTTCACGACGAGATCGATGTCGCCGCGGTCGTTGCAGAAGCTGGCTCCGCCGTTGCGGCCTTCGGCGAACGCGAGCAGTTCGCCGTTGTTCGCCTTGACGATGGCAGGGATTCTGAAACAGTCGTAACCTTCTGTTTTCTCTTTGTACACCAACGTGTTCCCGACCGCGGCGGCCGAGAACTGGTCGCCGGTGGCCGGCGCGGCGAGGGAGGTGGCCGGGGCTGCGCCGACCGCCGCGGTGGCGACGAGGGCCGCGAACAGGCCCTGTGCGACGCGGGAGATCTTCACGGGATGACTCCGTCCTGGATTTCGGTTCAGGTGACGGGGCATCAGAGTCCTTCCGGCTCGTACAGCCGTCGTACAAGCCGCGTACAACCCGGTTTCGCGCTTTGTGTCAGGTGACACAGAACGACGCGATGATCCCTGCCAGGCTCGTTCCCGCCGGACACGGCGCGAGATCGGAAGGGAGGGCCGATGACGGTGATCGATCCGGAGCGGGTGAGGGGCGGCCGATCACCGGTTCGCGTCGTGGCGCCGGTGGGTCCGGCCGGTGGCGGGACCCACCGGCGGTTGCCGGCCCGGGGGAACGGCATCGGCCGGCGCGTCGTCGGAGTACCGCACACCGACGAGGGGGAACGCGATGCGAGTGACCGATGCCGAAGGCGGGGAGTGGCTGATCGTGCGCCGGTTCGCGCCCTGGTTGCGCCGGATCCGCCCGCTCGCGATCGTCACCGAAAGCGAGCGCTACCGCGAAGTGTCGTTCACCCGGCACCGCGGCCGGTCCACGCGGGAAGAGCGCCTGGACGTCGGGGACTGGCTGATGCTGGGGATCGCCGTCGGGCAGGCCGCCGGGGTGGCGCTGATCCTGTCGCCCGTCCTCGTGGCGGAACTGGTGGCGTGGGCGGTGACGGGCGTCGTTCTCCGCCTGCTGAGGCTGACCGGCCTGGTCCGTACCCGGGTCGACCTCATCGCGCCACCACCCGCGGTGCGCAGCCTCGCGCCGGTGCGGGTGCTGCTGGTGCCGGGGAAGGCCGCGGCCGAGCTCGTCCGCGAACTCGCGAGGCTGATCGAGTCCACACCGGACTTCGATCCGGAGAACGAGCCACGCGTGCGGAAATTGTTCCTGGCCACCGGAGCGCGCGTGGCACGGCACTTCGGCCTGCCATGGCGGCTCAGCGGTCGTCGGGTGCCAGCTGCCTGAGGTCGTTCACGCTCCGCACGACCAGCCGCTGGCGGCCGGTGCTGAGCAGCCCGTCGGCACGCAGGGTCCGCAGGGTCCGCGCGACGGCCTCCCGCGACGCGGACGCGAGCCCGGCCAGGTCGCGCTGGCTGATCCGCAGGGCGATCAGGGTGCCGTCGGCGACGGGCACGCCGTACCGCTCGGCCAGGTCGACCAGGATCGCCGCGATGCGTTCGGCGGCGGTGCTGTCGCCGAATTCGGTGCGGCGCGAGTTCGCGTAGCGCAGCCGGGAGGTGATGATCCGGAGCAGGACCACGGAGATGCCGGGATGCTCGCGGAGCACGGCGTTGAACGCGCGCGAGGACAGCCACAGGCCGGTGACCGGCTCGACGGCGATCGCCGTGGCCGAGCGCAGGCTGCCGTCCATCGACGCCATCTCGCCGATGATGTCGCCCGGATCGCGGACGGCCAGCACGGCGTCGTAGCCGCCGGTGGACACCGAGGTGATCTTGACCCGCCCGGTCATCAGGATCAGCACCCAGTCCGACCGGTCACCTTCGCGGATGATCACCGTGCCCGCCGGGTACCGGCGCAGTTCGGCCCCGGCACGCAGCGCCTTGCGCTGGCCGTCGTCGAGCAGCTCCCAGAGCCTGCCGGGTGGATCGTGCGGCGCCGCCGCCGGCTGTGTCATGCCTTTTCGTCGCCTCCGTGCGCGATCGTACGAGACGTCAGCCGGGGATCTCCTGGTACGCCTGGGAAAGGCGCTGGACGCCCTCGCGTAGCTGCGCGCCGGTCGCGGCGCTCACGTAGCTCAGGCGCAGATAAGGTCCCGGAGCCTCGGCCGCGAAGTACATCCTGCCGGGGGTGACCGCTACTCCGGCACGGAAAGCGGCGCTGGTCAGCGCTACTTCGTCGACGAAACCGGGGAGCGGCTGCCACAGGTGGTAACCCCCGGTCGGGACCGGCACGGCCGTCCAGGTCGGCAGGAACTCCCGCAGCGCCGAGACGGCGACGTCGCGGCGTTCCCGCAACGAGGAAGCGAGGGTTCGCAGGTGGCGGCCCCAAGCGGGAGAACTCACCAGTTCGAGCGCGGTCTCCTGCAGCGGGCGCGGCACGAAGAAGCTCTCGACGGCGTGGAGCCCGCGCAGTCGTTCCAGCGCCGGTCCGCGCGCGGCCAGCGCGCTGATCCGCAGGCTCGGTGACGCCGGTTTCGTGAGCGAGCGGATGTGCACCACGACGCCGTCGGGGTCGTCGGCCACGAGCGGCGGCGGGGGAGCCGGGCTGCCGGGATGCGCCATCAGCCGGGCGAAATCGTCCTCGATGACGAAAGCGCCCGCGTCACGCGCGATCCGCAGGACCTCGGCGCGGCGTTCGGCGCACAGCACCGCGCCGGTCGGGTTCTGGAACGCGGGCTGGCAGACGAACAGCCGGGCGCCCGTGTCGCGGAAGGCGTCGGCGAGCAGCTCGGGCCGGACGCCGTCGCGGTCGATCGGCACCGGGACCGGCCGCAGCCCCGACGCCCGCGCGATGGCGAGCATCCCCGGATAGGTCGGGGATTCCACCAGCACCGGCGCGCCGGGAGCGCCGAGCGCGCGCAACGCCGTGGTCAGCGCGCTCTGCCCGCCCGAGGTGACCAGCACGTTCTCGACGTTCACCGGGCTGCCGATGTCGCGGGCGAACCAGGCCCGCAGTTCGGGCAGGCCGCAGATCGGCGGCCGTGTCCACGCGCCGGGGCGGCGTCCGGCGCGGGCCGACGCCGCGGCGAGTTCGCGTTCCGGCTGGAGGCTCGGATGCGTGTAGCCGCCGTTGAGGTCGATGACGCCCGAAGGTGGATCGCTCAGCGCGGTGAGCACGCCGCTCGCGTCGATCGCGCGGGTGCCGGACTGCGAGCTCAGCGCCACCTCCTGCCACGACACGTCGCCGGTCACCGCCACCTCGCGGGGCGGCGGGGCGCGGAAGACACCGGCACCGGGCCGGGTGATCACCAGGCCTTCGGCGGCCAGCGCGGCGATGGCGCGCGACACCGTCACCGGGCTCACCTTCAGCTCCCGGACCAGCTCCCGGCTCGACGGGAGCTTTCCGTCGATCGGATAGCGCTCCAAAGTGGATCGCAGCTGTATGACCAGGCTGGTGACGCTGCTACCATCGGACATGAGACTGGATGATAGCGCTATCGCGGACCGGGCAGTAGCGGTCCGCTCCGGGACCGCGCTGGCGGCGCTGGGTGTCCTCGCCTTCTCGTTCACGTTCCCCGCCACCGTGTGGGCGCTCAAGGGTTTCGACCCGTGGACCGCCACCGGGCTGCGCAGCGTCCTGGCCGCGCTGGTCGCCGGCACCTGTCTGCGTGTCTTCCGGGTCCCGTTGCCGAGGCGCGACCAGTGGCGGGGCCTGGCCGTGGTCTCCCTCGGCTGTGTCCTCGCGTTCCCGATCCTCACCACGCTCGCGCTGACGACGTCGTCGACCGCGCATTCCGCGGTGGTGATCGGGCTGCTGCCGCTGGCCACCGCCGTCATCTCCTCGAAGCTGACCGGGAACCGGCCGTCCCGCCGGTTCTGGCTGGCCGCGGCGGTCGGCGCGAGCGCCGTCGTCGTGTTCACCGTCGCGCAGAGCGGCGGTGGACTGTCCACAGCGGACCTGTTCCTGTTCGGCGCGCTCGTGCTGTGCGCGTTCGGGTACGCCGAGGGCGGCAGGCTGGCCAGGGAGATGGCCGGCTGGCACGTGATCGCGTGGGCGCTGGTGATGGCGCTGCCGGTGACCGGCGCGTTCGCCGTCTTCGGGCTCGCGACCGAACCGCTGCACATCACCGGCGAGGGGATCGTCGGCCTGCTGTACGTCGCGCTCATTTCGCAGTTCGGCGGTTTTTTCGCCTGGTACCGGGGGATGGCCGAGATCGGGGTCGCGCGGGCGAGCCAGCTGCAGCTCGCCCAGCCGCTGCTCACCCTGGTCTGGGCGGTCCTGCTGCTCGGCGAGCATCTTCCGGCCGCCGCGCCGGTGACCGCGCTGATCGTCGTCGCCTGCATCGTCGTGACCCAGAGGTCGCGTAGCTAGATCGACGTCGCGAATCCGCCAGACCGCGGTGCCCGCGTGGTGATGGGCTGAAGCACATGACCGCTTCGACCCTCGACACCTCCGCGCGGACCCCGCTGAAGGGATGGCTCGCCGTCCTCGCGGTGACGCTCGGGATCTTCTCCCTCGTCACCACGGAGATCCTGCCGATCGGCCTCCTGACCCCGATCGGCGCGGACTTCCGGATCACGCCGGGGACGGCGGGCCTGACCATGACCCTGCCGGGCTTCCTCGCCGCGCTCGCGGCCCCGGCCGTCACCGTCGCCGCCGGACGGCTGGATCGCCGGGTCCTGCTGTGCGCGCTGATGGTGGTGCTGGCCTCGGCCGACGTCCTCGCGGCGACCGCGCCGGCCTACTGGGCGATGCTGGTCTCGCGAGTGCTGGTCGGGCTGGTGATCGGCGCCTTCTGGGCGATCGGCTCCGGCCTCGCCGAGCGGCTCGTCGGCCCCCGGCAGGCGGGCAGGGCTACCGCGGTGATCTTCTCCGCGGTCCCGCTCGGCTCGGTTCTCGGGGTGCCGGCGGGAACGTTCCTCGGCGAGCTTTTCGGCTGGCGGGCGGCTTTCGCCGTGATGGCCGTCTTCACGGTCGGTGTCCTCGCCGTGCTGGCGCTCGCGTTACCTCCGCTGCCGTCGGCGGACGCGACCCGGCTCGGTGTCCTGCGCGGGATGACCCGCCAGCGGGCGACCCGGCTCGGCCTGCTCGTCACGGTGCTGGTCGTGCTCGCCCATTTCGGTACCTACACCTACGTCACGCCGCTCCTGCGCCAGGTGACGCAGGTGAGCCCGGAACTGATCACCGTCTTCCTATTCGTCTACGGCACCGCCGGGATCGCCGGCAACTTCGTCGCGGGCGCGGCGATCGCCCGTGACCTCCGGCTGACGTTCCTCGCCGCGGCGGGTCTGATCGGCGCCGTGACGTGCGCGTTGCCGTTTTTCGGCGACACGAAAGCGGGCGCGCTCGCGCTGCTGGTGGTGTGGGGTTTCGCCTACGGCGCCGTCCCCGTCTGCTCGGGAACGTGGTTCGCCAGAGCGGCTCCGCAGGCGCCCGAAGCGGCGTCGGTGCTGTTCACGTCGTCGTTCCAAGCGACGCTTTCCGCGGGCGCGCTGCTCGGCGGGCTGGTCGTCGACGCGGTCTCCGTCCCGGCCGTGATGGTCACCGGAGGCGTGGTCGCGCTGCTCGCGGCCGTCGTCCTCAGCCGAGCACGGTCAGTGTGACCAGCGCGGTGGTCCCGACCAGCAGGGTCGAGAGCAGGCCGAGCAGCAGGGCACGGCCGCCGGTGCGGACGAGTTTGCCGATCCGGACCGCGCAGCCCAGCCCGAACAGTGCCCCGGCCAGCAGCAGGGTGCAGGCGATCTTCGCGACGTCGAGCGCGAAACCCGGCACGATCCCGGTGCTGCGCAGGGCGGCCATGGCCAGGAAACCGAGCACGAACAGCGGGACCAGCGGCGGCCGCTTGCCGTCGGCGGGCCGGTGCCGTTCGTGCACGCCGACCGCGGCGACCATCGGGGCCAGCAGGACCACGCGGCTGAGCTTGATCACGATGGCGACCGCGATGGCGGCGCTTCCGGCGGGGGTGGCCGCGGCGACGACCTGCGCGACCTCGTGCACGCTGAGGCCCGCCCATTCGCCGATCCGGGCCGCGTCGAGCCGCAGCCAGCCGCCGATCAGCGGGACCGCGGCGATGGCGAGCCCGCCGTAGAAGGTGACCAGGGCGACCGCGGTCGCGACGTCCGAGTCCTCGCGTTTCACGACACCTTCCATGGCGGCGATGGCCGACGCGCCGCAGATCGAGAACCCGGTCGCGACCAGGATCCCGAGGCCGCGGGGGACGCCGAGGAGCCTGCCGAGACCGATCGTGCCGAGGAACGTGATCCCGACGGTGAGCACGACGGCGATCAGCGTCCCGGGGCCCAGCGCCAGGACGGCCGGGAGCGAGAGTTGCAGACCGAGCAGCACGACACCGGCGCGAAGCAGCTTCTTGGTGATTCCGGCGATGGCCTTCCGGGTCGCGTCGGACAGCGAAGGCAGCGAGCCGGCGACGATACCGAGCACGACGGCGATGGTGAGCGCGCTGATGACCGGGAAAGCGGTGCCGACCAGGTACGCGGCGGCCACTCCGGCGCCGGTGATCGCGAAGGCGGTCAGGTAGGGCTTCGTCGGTCTCGCGTGCGTGGTGCTCATGGTTCGAGCCTCGCCCTGATGGAGCGACCGCGGTAGCCGGGACTACGAGGGGTAGGTCATACACTTGGGCTATGACCGCACCCGATCTGGACTCCCTGCGCCTGCTGGTGCTCGTGGACGAGCTCGGCAGTATCGGGCAGGCCGCGGCCAGCCTCGGGATCGCGCAGCCGTCGGCGAGCAAACGACTGTCCACAGTCGAGCGAAGGCTGGGGCTGGTGCTGGTCGACCGTACGCGGCGCGGTTCCGCGCTCACCCCCGACGGCCGGGTCATCGCCGGCTGGGCGCACCGCGTCCTGTCCGAACTCGACGGTCTGCTCGACGGCGCCGAAGCCCTGCGCACCCAGCACGAGGCGCATCTGCGGGTCGCCGCGAGCATGACCTTGGCCGAGTATCTGGTGCCGGGCTGGATCGGCGAGCTCAAACGCGGCGACCCCGGGCTCTATCTCGGGCTGGAGGTCACCAACTCCGACCAGGCCGCCGAGCTGGCGCGGGAGGGCAAGGTCGACCTCGGGTTCGTCGAGTCGCCCGGTTCGCTGCCCGGCCTTTCGTCCCGGCGGGTGGCCACCGACCACCTGGTCCTCGTCGTGCCCGCGGGTCATCCGTGGACGCGCAAGCGCCGGCCCGTGACCGCGGCCGAACTGGCGATCACGCCGCTCGTGGTCCGCGAACCGGGTTCCGGGACCAGGGAGACCGTGGACGCCGCGTTGCGCAAGGCCGGTGTCGGCCCGGCGAAACCGTTGCTGGAACTGGGGTCCGCCTCCGCGGTCGGCAACGCCGTGATCGCGGGCGCCGGTCCGGCGGTGATCAGTGAACTCGCCATCGTCCGGGACGTCGCCGAAGGCAGGCTCGTCCCGGTCCCGGTGGACGGCGTCGATTTCGGCCGGGAACTGCGCGCGGTGTGGCCCGCCGGGCGGCGGCTCGCCGGTCCGGCCGCGGAACTGCTGAGCATCGCGGTCCGGAATGCGAAAGCCCGCTGAGTCCTTTCACGTTCTCTTCGCGTGATACCGAATCCGTCATCGGCGTGCTACCGACGATAGGACGAATCGCCGTCGATTTCCGGAAATAGGTACGGACCACCATTCCCGGTGGTCCGATGAAAGCGGAATGGTGGACTCCGGGTAACAGCTCCGGATGGCGTATCGGCCGTTCTTCGTTGCCACTGTGGGAAAACCGGGTCGCACGGAGGCCTCCGGTGTATCCGGAACGCTAAATTTCCGCGACGTTCTTCGCGTTTCGCAGGTCGGCGTTCCGCCATCCGGTTCCTGTGACCGGAAACCCTACTGTCGAGTATTGACGTAAGGCCTCGCCTGCGTTTAAGTACGCCCGGTGACCAAGTCACTCTTCCGTGTGCCGGAGGCTTCCCGTGGGTAAGTCGTTTCCCGGCGCCGATGCCTCGACGCTGACCGGTACGGCGGACTGGTCCTCACCCGGCTCGTCGTTGCCGTGCTCGGCGACCGTCCATACCGGACGGTCAGGCTCGAAGGCGGCGGCCGTACCGGCCCGTGCGTGGACGCGCTGTCCTCGCGACCGCCGAAGAAGGCGGGCTGGACCGGCGACGGTCACCTCGTCCGCACCCCGCACCCACCCCAGCGAATCCCCACGGAGGCGATCGTGACTTCCCGGCCCGGCACCGACGGCGGTGAGGCGCTCATCTCGGAGTTCCTCCGCACCGGCCGCGAGATGATCGCCGCGCAACGGGACGTCCTGCTCGGCTACCTCGGCGCCGGTCCCGGCGTCCGGCCACCCGCGCCCGTCGCCCCTCCCGAGCCGGATCTCGCCCTGGAAGCCGACTCGATCGAACGGGCCGAGGAGTCCGGCGCCGTCGTGGCGCCGCCGAAGCGCTACCTGATGCGGGAATTCGACCTCGCCGACGCCGTCCCCGTCGACGAGGAACTGGCCGGGCTCCGTTTCGCCGTCGTCGGCGAAGGTCAGGTCGCCGAGATGCTCACCGCCCGGCTCGCCGGGTACGGCGCCGAAACCGAGCTGGTCCAGGCCGTGCCGCGGCATGGCGCGGACGGCGTGTTCCACCTGTCCCCGTCGTTCCCCGACGACTTCGCGCTCTATCAGGCGGTTCTGGCGGGCGGGCCGCGCTGGCTCATCGCGAACGGGCCCGCCGACGGTGCCCGCGGCTTCTTCCGGACGGTGGCGAAGGAGTACCCGGACACGGTCGCCCGGGTGGTGGAGCAGCATCCGGAATCCACTGTGGACGAACAGGTGGAGACCCTGCTCGCGGAGTTGTCGGCCGGGGACTGGGAGCCGGTCGTCGTCCGCCGCGACGGCGCGCGGCGCGGCCTGCGGCTGACGGAGGAAGGCCTCGGCAGCACGGGCGCGGCGGGTGACGGGACGGCGGAAGCCGAGGCGCTGGGCCTGGACGCCGATTCGGTCGTCCTCCTCGTCGGCGGCGCCAACGGCATCACCGCCCGGCTGGCCACCACACTCGCCTCGGCGTCGCGCTGTCACCTCGAACTGTTCGGCCGCACCGCCGTGCCCATCGACGGTGAGGAACCGGTGATCGCCACCGCCACGACGACGGAAGACCTGCGGGCGGCCCTGATCGGTAGCGGGCTGACCGAACCGGCCGAGATCGAGCGGACACTCCGGCTCATCGAGGCCGAACGCGAGGTCCGCGGGACGCTGCGGCGGATCGGCGATCTCGGCAGCCCGGTGCGCTACCACTCGGTGGACGTCCTCGACGCGGAAGTCGTGCACCGCGCGGTCAAGGAGATCCACGCCGAACACGGACGGCTCGACGGCATCGTCTACGCGGCGGGCGTCGTCGAGGACGAGCTGATCGCGGAGAAGGACCCGGCGTCGTTCGACCGCGTCTTCGCCGCCAAGGTCGAAGGGGCGAGCACCTTGCTCGCGGCGGTGGGTGAGCTGCCGGAGCCGCCGAAGTTCGCCGTCCTGTTCGGCAGTGTCGCCGCGGCATTGGGGACCCGGGGTCAGGCCGACTATGCGGCCGCGAACGACGCGCTGGAGGCGCTGGGGCACCGTTGGTCCACTGTGTACGGACGGCGCGGGCTCACCGTCCACTGGGGACCGTGGGCGGCCACCGGCCGGCGCGGGATCGACCCCGGGGAAGGCACGTTGAGCCTGCTGCGCGAACTGGCGTGGGGCGACAAGGGCCTCACGGCCGTCACCTACACCGCGTCGGGGTGGTGACCGGTGTCCGAGGTCTCCGAGCCCGAACGGGTCCTGCGGCTCTCGGCGCCGACCGTCGCCGAGATGGGCTGCCTGCTCGATCACGACGACGTCCTGGCCGAGAGCGACACCGGCCGCGGCCGGGTCCGGCTCGGTCTCGTCGACCCGACGCCCAAACGGCTGAACCTGGCCAGGAAGGTGGTCGCGAAGGGCAGACCCTGGCGCGGGCGCAACGATCTCTGGTTCGTTCCGGAACCGCTGCTCGGCGCGGGCGGCGGTAAGCTCGCGTTCGTCTTCCCCGGGCTGGAGAACGAGTTCGAGCCGCACGCCGAGGACGTCGCCCGGCATTTCGGCATCGACGCCGGCAGGCACGGTAAGGGCGTGTTCCAGCTGGGCAGGCTTCTCGACGAGGCGCTACGCGGCCTGCGCGTGACCCCGGACGCGCTCGCCGGGCACAGCCTGGGGGAGTGGACCGCCATGGCCGTCGCCGGGATCCACTCCGGCGCGGAGGCCGACTCGTTCCTGGCGGGCTTCGATCCCGGCGCGCTCAAGGTGCCAGGGCTGGCCTTCGCGGTGATCGGCGCTTCGTCGTCGGCGGTTCTCGAAGTCCTCGAAGGACAGTCCGAAGTGGTCCTTTCGCACGACGACGCGCCGAACCAGTCGCTGATCTGCGGGCCGGCGGAGGCCGTCGGGGAATTCGTGTGCGAATTCCGCGCCGACGGCGTGATCTCGCAGGTGCTGCCGTGCCGGCCCGGTTTCCACACCCCGATGATCGAGCCGTATCTCGGCCCGATCCGCGAGGCGGCCGAGCGCTGTACGTCGCACCCGGCGAAACCTCCCGTCTGGTCGGCCACGACAGGGCGGCACTACCCGTCCTCGGACGCCGAAGTGCGGGAACTGTTCGTGCGGCATCTGCTGGAGCCGGTACGGTTCCGTGCCCTCGTCGAGAACATGTACGCGGCGGGCTTCCGCGCGTTCGTGCAGACGGGCGCCGGACAGCTCGGATCGCTGATCGGGAACACCCTGCACGACCGCGAACATCTCGTCGTCGCCGCGCATTCCGCGCACCGGCCCGGGCTCCCGCAACTGCTGCGGGTGGTGACGGGGCTGTGGGCCGACGGTGCCGATCCGGCGTTCGAACTCCTGCCGGGCCAAGGCGGCGTGAAGCGCGGCAGGACGATCCGGTTGGATCTCGGCGGCGCGCTGGTGTCGCTCGACGAGCGTGTCCGGCGCGGCTTCCGGCCGCCGGGGGCCAATTCGTCCACTGTGGACCCGATCGGGCAACGGAACCCGCTGGCAGCCGGATTCTCCGGGTTGCCGGCCGACACCGCCGGCCTGGCGGCCGGACTGTTCGCCGCCAGGCCGGCGCCTCGGGCGCGGCCGTTGCGCACCGAACTCCGCGTCTCCGTCGAGACGATGCCGTATCTGCTCGACCACTGCTTCTTCAAGCAGCCGCCCGGCGCGGATCCCGCCGACTCGTGGCCGGTCGTGCCCGCCACGACGGTGATCGGGCACCTGGTGGACTTCGCCGGACAGGCCGCGCCGGGCAGGCGCGCGGTCGCGCTGGAGGAGGTCCGGCTGAACCAGTGGATCGCCGCGATCCCCGCGCTGGACGTCCCGGTGACCGTGGTGCCGCAAGGCGCTTCCCGGGTCGGTGTGTCCCTGGGCGACTACTCCAGGGCCGTCATCGACCTGGACGCCGGGTTCCCGGCCGATCCACCCGGGGCCTGGACCTTCCCGGCCGAGCGGGAACGGACCCCGGACCTGCGCGCCGAGCAGCTGTACACCGATCGCTGGATGTTCCACGGGCCGAGGTTCCAGGGCGTCGAGGAACTGGTCGCGGTGGGGGACCGGCACGTGCGCGGCGTGCTGCGGACCCCGGAGGCGCCGGGGGCGCTGCTGGACAACGCCGGGCAGCTGCTCGGGTACTGGATCATGTCGCGGCTGCCCGCCCGCACCACGGTGTTCCCGGTGGGGATGCGGCGGATCCGGTTCTACGGCGAGCATCCGTTACCCGGCGACCGGGTCGACTGCGTCGTCCACGTCGTGTCGGTGACCGACGCGGAACTCGAAGCCGACGTCCAGCTGATCCGCGGCGGCGGCCGGGTCTGGGCCGAGATCGAGGGCTGGCGCGATCGCCGCTTCGACAGCAATCCGGTGATCCGGGCGATGGACCGGCGGCCCGAACGCGCCACGCTGTCGGAAGAACGGCCCGGCGGCTGGGCGCTGGTCCGCGAGCAGTGGCCGGATCTGGCGACGCGCGAGCTGATCATGCGGAACGTGCTGGCCGGTGAGGAAAGACAGGCCTACGCCGACCAGCCGCCGCCCCGGAGACGGGGCTGGCTGCTCGGCCGCATCGCGGCGAAGGACGCCGTCCGCCGTCTCTTGTGGACGGACGGTGCGGGCGACATCTTCCCCGCCGAGCTCCGTGTCGGCAACGACTCCTCGGGAGCGCCGGAAGTTTCGGGCGCCTACGGAAGGACGCTGCCCGAGCTCACCGTCTCGATCGCCCACCAGGACGCGCTCGGCGTCGCCATCGCCCGCCGAGGGCCGTGCGGGATCGACGTCGAAGCCGTCGAAGACCGGCCCGAGAGCACGGTCGCCGCCGCCCTCGGTGTGGCGGAACGTGCCCTGCTCGGCGAACCGGAAGCCTTGTGGTTCACCAGATTCCGGGCCGCGAAGGAGGCCGTCGCGAAACGGCTCCGCACCGGCCCGCACGGTTTCACCGTCGTCGGCGTGGACGACGGGCGGCTCACCGTCGCGGTGAACGGTACCCGGTATCCGGTGTGGCACACCACGATCACCACCCCGGCGAAGGATTACGTCGTGGCTTGGACGGAGAACGATGACCACTGAACACCCGTGCGAAACGGCGGCCTGAGTGGGCAGATTCCTCTTCGTCACGCCGCCGCTGACCGGGCACGTGAACCCCGCGGCCGGGGTCACGGCCGCCCTCACCGCGCGCGGCCACCAGGTCGCCTGGGCGGGACGGCCGGAGATCATCCGGCGGCTCGCCGGCGACGGCGCCCACGTGTTCCCGTGCGCCGTCCCGCGCCGCCCGCCCGAACGCGACGCGAACCTGAAGGCACTGGCGGCGTACCGGCTCCGATGGGAGGAGGTCCTGATCCCGCTGGCCGAGGCGATGGCGCCCGGCGTCCGCGCCGCGATCGGCCGGTTCCGCCCGCAGGTCGTGGTCGCCGACCGGCAGGCCGTCGCGGGCGGCCTCGTCGCCGACGGGCTCGGCCTGCCGTGGGTCACCTCCGCGACGACGTCCGCGGAACTCGTCGATCCCCTGGCCGGGATGCCGAAGGCGGCGGCCCGGCTCGACGGGTTGCTCGACGCGCTGCGCACGCGGATCGACGGCGGCCCCGCCGACCCGAGGATGTCCCCGCACGGCGTGCTCGCCTTCACCACCCGCGAACTGCTCGGCCCGGCCACGCTGCCGCACCAGGTCCGGCTGGTCGGCCCGGCCATCGGTGGCCGAGCGCCCACCTGCGACTTCCCATGGGACCGGCTCGACCCGGCGGTGCCGACCGTGTTCGTCACCCTGGGGACCACCGACGCCGGCACCGCGGGTGACTTCCTCCGCGCGGCGGCACGCGGGCTCTCCCGGATCGGCGGGATCCGGACCGTCGTCGCCGACCCCGGCGGCGCCGTGGGGCCGGTGGGGGACAAGGTGCTCGTGGTGCCCCACGTGCCCCAGATGGCTCTTCTGGCACACGTGGACGCCGTCGTCTGCCACGGCGGGCACGACACCGTCTGTGAAAGCCTGTGGCACGGGGTGCCGCTCGTGGTCGCGCCGATCCGGGACGACCAGCCGATCGTCGCCGGGCAGGTCGTCGACGCGGGCGCCGGCGTCCGGCTGCGGTCCGGCCGCGCGAAACCGGACCGGATCGCGGCCGCAGTGACCAGGGTGCTGGACGATCCGGGGTACCGGTCGGCCGCGGAAGAGGTGGGTGCCTCGTTCCGTTCGGCGGGCGGGGCCGCCGCCGCGGCGGATCACCTGGAGACGCTACTCGGCTAGCCTCTTGAAAAGCCCGCGTGTAGGGACTCTCCTGGAGGGGTACCAGCCTTCAGAAGGTGCGTCCTCGTGCTGGGAGTCGCCATGACCGCGGTGAAGACCTCGCCCCGCCCGGAGGCCGTCCGTTTCGGCGGGCGGCGCCGGGCGCCCAAGGGCAGCGTGTTCCTCAACGTCGTCCGCACCACCGACCATAAGACGATCGGTGTGCTCTACCTGAGCACCTCGTTCGCGTTCTTCCTCATCGGCGGGTTCATGGCGCTGCTGATGCGCGGTGAACTGGGCAGGCCGGGGATGCAGTTCCTCTCGCAGGAGCAGTACAACCAGCTGTTCACCATGCACGGCCTCATCATGCTGCTGCTGTACGCGACACCGAACCTCTTCGCCTTCGCCAACTACATCCTGCCGCTGCAGATCGGGTCACCGGACGTGGCCTTCCCGCGGCTGAACGCGTTCTCCTACTGGCTGTATCTCTTCGGCGGGCTGATGACGCTCAGCGCGTTCCTCACGCCGAGCGGGGCGCCCGACTTCGGGTGGACGATGTACACGCCGCTGTCCAACGCCGCGCACACCCCGGGCGTCGGCGCCGACCTGGTGATCATGGGCCTGATCGTCTCCGGGCTCGGGACGATCCTCGGCGCGGTCAACATGGTCACCACGATCCTCTGCCTGCGCGCGCCAGGGATGACCATGTGGCGGTTGCCGCTGTTCACCTGGAACATCCTGTTCACCACGATCCTGATCCTGGCGGTCTTCCCGATCCTCACCGCGGCCCTGTTCGGGCTGATGGCCGACCGGCGCCTCGGCGCGCACGTGTTCGATCCGGCCAACGGCGGGGCGATCCTGTTCCAGCACCTGTTCTGGTTCTTCGGCCATCCCGAGGTGTACATCGTCGCGTTGCCGTATTTCGGCATCATCACCGAGATCGTCCCGGTGTTCAGCCGGAAACCGCTCTTCGGCTACAAGCTCATGGTGTTCGCGACGATCGCGATCACCGCGCTGTCCTTCGCCGTGTGGGCGCACCACATGTTCGCCACCGGCGCGGTGCTGTTGCCGTTCTTCTCCATCATGACCTTCCTCATCGCGGTGCCGACCGGGATCAAGTTCTTCAACTGGATCGGCACCATGTGGAAGGGACAGCTCACCTTCGAGTCGCCGATGCTGTGGTCGATCGGGTTCATGGTGACATTCCTGCTCGGCGGGCTGACCGGGATCATCCTGGCCGCGCCGCCGCTGGACTTCCACATCCACGACAGCTATTTCGTGGTGGCGCACTTCCACTACGTGCTGTTCGGCACCATCGTGTTCGCCACCTTCGCCGGGATCTACTTCTGGTTCCCCAAGATGACCGGGCGGATGCTCGACGAGCGGCTCGCGAAGCTCCATTTCTGGACCACGTTCATCGGCTTCCACACGACGTTCCTCGTGCAGCACTGGCTCGGCAACGAAGGAATGCCGCGCCGCTACGCCGACTACCTGAGCACCGACGGTTTCACCTTGCTGCACACGATCTCCACGATCGGCTCCTTCCTGCTCGGCGCTTCGGTGCTGCCGTTCCTGTGGAACGTCGTCCGCAGCTACCGGTTCGGGGAGGTCGTCGAAGTGGACGACCCGTGGGGACATGGGAATTCCCTGGAATGGGCGACGACCTGTCCGCCACCCCGGCACAACTTCCTCGATCTCCCGAGGATCCGGTCCGAACGCCCGGCGTTCGAACTCCACTACCCCCACATGATCCCCAGGCTGCGCGCCGAGGGGCATACGACCCCGTTCCAGCGCCGTGACCAGGCCACCCCGTCGGAAGTGGTGGCGGACAAGGCATTGAAGGACGACGACACCGCCTGACCCGAGGGAATGAGGTACCGCGCATGATCCCCATGGATGTCGAAGGGATGGCAGTCCTGGCCCCGGAAGCGGCACCGGTGATGTTGCTGCGGGAGCGGGAGGGCGAACGCCGCTGGCTGGCGATCACGATCGGCGGCCCCGAAGCGAGCGCGGTGGCGCTCGCGCAGGAGCAGATCCGGCTGCCGCGCCCGGGCACGATCGAACTGATCGGCCAGGTGGTCGAGTCGTTCGGGCACCGGGTCACCGGGGTGCAGGTCACCGCGCTGCGGGACGGCATCTTCTTCGCCGACCTGGTGCTCGATTCCGGTATCCGCGTCTCGGCGCGGCCGAGCGACGCGGTCGCCATCGGCTTGCGCGCCGGCGTCGGCATCGAGGTGGCCGACGCGGTACTGGAGGTCGCTTCCGTGCGGGTAGAGATCGTCGGTTCCGGGCCGGACGCGGAACTGCCCGCGGTGCCGTCGGATCCGGTCGCGCAGGAACGGGCGGTCGAGGAGTTCCGGGAGGCGCTGGACAAGATCGCGCCGGAGGACTTCGGGGACCTGCCGCCCGATCCACCGCGCTAGCCTGCCCCGGATGTCAGGAAAGGGCCGTTCAGGACACTTTTCGTCCTGAACGGCCCTTTCCTGACATTCCGGAGGGGCGGCCGCTACTGCTTCGCCAAGCCCTGCTCGATCGCCTCGATGATGCGCGGCCGCATCTCGGCGGCGCTGATGATCGCGTCCACCGAACCGACCTTCACCGCCCGCTCGATGCTGTGCACGCCGTCGAACTCGGCCGCGACCGCGCCCAGCTTCTCCGACCGCACCGACGACTGGAGTTCCGCCAGTTCCGCCGCCAGCGCGGCGCGTTCGGCACCGGTCGCCCCGCTGAGCTTCTCGTTGAGCGACCGCACCCGCGGATCCGCCGCCGTCCGCGCGTTGACCTCACCCGCGAACACGACCGCCGCGGCGGGCGCGCCGCCGAGCACCGAGGCGAACGAGCCTTCCAGCGCCAGCACCGTCATGTTCGGGTTCAGCGCCTTCGAGAAGACCACGAACGCGCCGCCGTGGTACCGCGAGATCACGGTGAACACGATCGGGCCCTCGAAGTTGACGATCGCCCTGCCGATCTCCGCGCCGTACTCCAGCTGGAGCTTCCGCATCGACTCCGGCGAACCGTCGAAGCCGGACAGGTTCGCGAGCACCACCAGCGGCCGGTTGCCGCTGGCCGCGTTGATCGCCCGTGCCGCCTTCTTCGACGACCGCGGGAACAGCGTGCCCGCGGTGTAGGTGTCCGGGCCGTCGGTGGGCGGGAAGCCGCGGCGCGGCACCGAACGCGACTCGATCCCGAGCAGGCAGACCGGCCGCCCGCCGAGGTGCACGTCCTGCACGGCCGCGGTCTCCGCGTCCGCCATACCCGGCCAGCGCTCCAGCACCGGGTGGTCCTGGTCCGACAGCGCGCGCATCACGGTGCGGATGTCGAACGGCTTCTTGCGGTCCGGGTTGGCCTCTCGCGAAAAGATCTGGCCAACCGTGGTGAAGTCGCTGTCGACGGCCGCGTGCGGGAACGACGAGATGTCCCGGTCGATCGGGTCGTTCGTGACCGCCTTGCGGGGGCCGGGCTCGCCCGGCGCCACGTAGGTGTGGTCGTAGTGCGACATCAGCACGTCACGCGCGGCGGCGAGGTTCGGCGCCCAGTACTGCGCCTGGCCGTTCGGGCCCATCACGCGGTCGTAGCCGCCGATGCCGAAGTTGTCCTCCGCCGAGACGCCACCGGAGAAGTCGAGCGACTGCTTGCCGGTCAGCACCATCGCGGAATCCGGCGTCATCACCAGGATTCCCTTGGTGTGCATGAGCATCGTCGCTTCGGCGTTCCAGTACGGCTGGGCGCCGACGTTGATCCCGGCGACGACGATGTTGATCTCGCCGCCGTTCTGGGTGAAGTGCACGATCCGCTTCAGGGCGGCCGCGACCCAGTCCATGTTCTCGGTACCGGACTCCATCGAGATCCGGGCACCCGCCGAGAGCGCGTACCACTCCAGCGGGACCCGCAGCCGCTCGGCGAGGTCCAGCGCCGCGATCACCCGGGAGCATTCCGGCTCCGAGAGCGCGCCGAGCGCCTTCGTCGGGTCGCCGAGCAGCACGACGCGCTTGACACCCTCCGGGTGCCGTTCGGTCGGCGTGGTGACCACGCCGGCGACGATCGCCGCCTTGTTGCGGCCCTTCTTCCGGTCGACCGGGACGAGGGTGTTCGTGTCGTCCATGTCGTACTCGGTGAACGAGCCGAGCATCTCGGTCAGCTCGTACGGGTACACCGTGTCGCGGCGACGGGCGCGCAGGACGTTCTGGCGGTAGTCGTCGAGCGGCAGGATCGGCTCGGTGGTGGGCTCGGACAGCGACATCTGCACGCCGCCGCTGACGTCGTAACCGATCCGCACGGCGACCTCTTTGACCTCACCGGTCGCGCGGTCACGCTGCCTGCCGAGGAACTGGACCTCTTCGAGGCCCGCGCCCGCCGTGGACGGCTGCACACGCTGGGCGACGGTGTCCAGCTCCTCGCCGGTGAGCTCGCTGGTCGGCCACACGTACAGCATGATCCGGTTGGTGTCGAAGCGTTTCCGCGGCGGAAGCTTCGCCTGCACCTCGCGGATCGCGTCGAGGCAGCCCGCCAGCGTCCCTTCGACCGCGGGCAGGGCCAGCAGCTTGCCGTCGTTGTCCCGCAACGGGGTCAGGTCGCGGACCTGGGCGAGCGCGACCAGCCGCTGGTCCGACGGGTTCATCGGCGAGACGCACTTGAACAGGTAGACGTCCTCGTCGCCCGACGGCAGCCGGGTGAGGTCGAAGTTCGCCAGGCGCTGCAACTGCATCCGCTGGGCGATCAGCGGGTGGAGGCCGCGGATCAGCCGCTCTTCGCTGAACCCGGTCGAGGACGGGCGGAAGGTGAAGTGGTGGTGCATCACCGCGCCGCCGTGCCCGGCGACGGTGGTGGTGATCCGCCGGATACGGCTCGGCAGCGACTCGGCCGTGAGGACCTCGCGCAGCCCGGCCGCCATCGTGTCGTCGTCGGCGGACTCGTCGTCCCAGGTCAGGTAGAGGTCCGCCTCGACGTCGGTGTCGGCGGGCAGCTTCGCGGCGAGATCGGCGACCGCCTTGATCGCCCCGGGGAGCCCGGCGCGGTCGACGGCGGTGGTGGCCATGTGGAACCGCTCGTCGTCGTCGGTGTAGTCACCGGTGACGAAGGTGCAGCCGCCGACGGTGACCTGCTGGACACCGGTGAGCGCGCGGTTGCCGTAGTAGCGGCGGCTCAGCACTTCCAGCAGCGGGGTGTGATCGGTGCCGGGGCGGCCGATCCGCTGCCCGAGCAGGCGGACCAGCGGCTGCGCGCTGGCCAGCATGCTCGCGATCCGCTCGGCGCGGTCCGGCGAATCCGGGTGCAGGTCGAGGTGCCGCAGATGCTTGCGGACCTCGCTGTACACCTCGGCGCGGGTGCGGCGGAGCAGCGGCTGGGCGAACCAGCGGAACACGACGCTGCGCGCCAGGTCGCCGACCACCGGGAACCGGAGCTGCGTGGCGGCGATGAGCGCCTCCAGCGCCTTGCCCGCCGGCTCGCGCATCGACTCGAACGGCTGCGGCTCGGTGAGCCACTGCCGCAGCAGCGCGGTGACGACCGCGACGTCGGACGAGGTCCGCTGCTGGGCGAGGAAGATGCGGAAGACCGCCTCTTCCAGTTCCGGCGTGCGCTCCAGGTCTTCGATGCCGTAGTGCGACAGCACCTTCTTGAGCTTGTTCTGGAACGACTCCGACAGCCCGGCACGCTCGACGTCGAGGCTCTGCAGATAGGTGTGGAAGAACTCGCGGGAGCTGTGCACCCGGGTGTCGGTCTTGGTGTCTTCGCGCGCCGGCTTGTTGCGCATCAGCTCGGAGAGGTCCGCGAACACGGTCAGCAGCTCGACCTCGCCCTCCAGCGGGCGGTCGCCGTTGCCCTCCAGCTCGGCGCGGGCGGCGAGGTACGTGCTGAGCGTGCGGCGCTCGTCGTGCGGGTCCACGTCGAAGCCGAGCAGAAGACTGCGCAGATCCTGCTGGCCGCGGGTGACCCGCTGCGCGGCCGAGGTGTCGTCCGGTTCCGCGGGCAGTTCGATCTCGACACTGCCGGTGTCTTCGGCGACCTCGGCGCCTTCCTCCGCCAGCGGCTCGAGCCGCAGCAGGGGAGCGCCGGTCTCGACCTGGCTGCCGACCGAGACGACGCACTCGCGCAGCTTCGCGCGGAACGGTGCACGGAGCACCGTCTCCATCTTCATGCTTTCCAGCACCAGCACGGGCGCGCCTGCTTCGACCTCCGCGCCTACCTCCAGCGGGGTCGCGACGACGAGCGCGGGCGCCGGCGAGCGGACGACGCCGCCCTCGTCCCGGCTGATCCGGTGGGTGACGCCGTCGACCTCGACCAGGTGGATCGGCCCGTGCGTGCCGGTGACCAGGCGGAACCGGGTGCCGTTGACGGTGATCTGGCCGGTGTGCTCGTCGAACCGGTCGACCTCGACGTCGGCGGGGTGGATTTCGCCGCCGCCCGCCGAGACACCGACGCGGAACCGGCGGTGGCCGATCCTGGCGACGCTCACGCGGTACGCGGCGCCGCGCAGTTTGAGGTCCAGCGGACGGCCGCTCTCGTGCTGGACCTGCGGGCGGCCGCCGTGCGCGGTGGAGAGAAGCCGTTGGCGTTCGACGGCTTCCTCGTCCTCGTACGCCTCGATCGCGGCGGCGGCGAGCGCGATCGCCGAGTGGCGGTGCGTGACGAGCTTGCCTTCGCCGCGGACGCGGTCGATCCAGCCGGTGTCGGCGCTGCCGTCGATCACCTCGGGCTGGTCGAGCAGGTCGAGGACGAAGCTCTTGTTGGTCGCGCCGCCCTCGATGATGACCGTGGTCTGGGCCATCGCGCGGCGCAGACGGCCGAGCGCCTCGTCGCGGTCGCGGCCGTAGGCGATGATCTTCGCGATCATCGAGTCGAAGTCGGCGGGGATCGTGTCGCCCTCGCTGACTCCCGTGTCGACCCGGATACCGGGGCCGGCGGGCAGGTCCAGGCGCGCGATGCGGCCGGGCGACGGCGCGAAATCGCGGTCCGGGTCCTCGGCGTTGAGGCGCGCCTCGACGGCGTGCCCGAATTCGGCGGGCTGGACGCCTTCGAGCTTGCCGCCGGAAGCGACGTGCAGCTGGGCCTTGACCAGGTCCATGCCGGTGGTCAGCTCGGTGATCGGGTGCTCGACCTGAAGGCGGGTGTTGACCTCGAGGAACGCGAACAGCTTGTCGCCGGGGTGGTAGAGGAACTCGACCGTGCCGGCGCCGCGGTAGCCGACCGCGAGCGCGAGCCGCTCGGCGGACCGCTTCAGCTCGTCGGCCTGCTCGGGTGCCAGCACCGGGGAGGCGGACTCCTCGATGATCTTCTGGTTGCGGCGCTGCACCGAACAGTCGCGGACGCCGAGCGCCCACGCGGTGCCCTGGCCGTCGGCGATGACCTGGACCTCGACGTGCCGGGCGCCGGTGACCAGGCGCTCCAGGAAGACGACGCCGCTGCCGAAGGCGCGCTCGGCCTCCAGGCTGGTGCGCTCGTAGGCGTCCTCGAGTTCGTCGGCGGAGGTGATGACGCGGATACCGCGGCCACCGCCGCCCGCGGTCGCCTTGAGCATCAGCGGGTAGCCGATCTCGTCGGCGGCCTTGATGGCGGCGTCGAGGTCCGCGACGGCGCCGCGGCTCCACGGGGCGACCGGGACGCCGACCTCCTCGGCGATCAGCTTCGCGCCGATCTTGTCGCCGAGCTTGCGCATGGCGTCCGCGCTCGGGCCGATGAAGGTGACGCCCAGCCGCTCACACAGCTCGGCGAAGGCCGGATCCTCGGCCACGAACCCCCAGCCGACCCAGGCCGCGTCGGTCCCGGTCTCGGTCAACGCCCGCTCCAGCACGGCGAAATCCAGATACGGACGCGCCGACGCGGGGCCGAGGTTGTAGCTGATGTCGGCTTCCCGCACGAACGTCGCCGACCGGTCCGCGTCCGTGAAGAGCGCGACGGTCTCGATCCGCCGTCCGGTCTCCGCCGAGAGCTCGCGGACGGCGTGGATGAGCCGCATCGCGGCTTCTCCGCGGTTGACGATGGCGACACGACTGAACACCGACTGAGCCTCCCAAGTGCGCGACACCGCCCCGCCGGATCACGCGCGGGGCAGTCTTCTGTTCCTGCCAACAGCCTGCCTCTTACCGGCCGGTACGAGAATGTCGTCGGTGGCGCATGCCGAGGGCCGGGTGTTGTAGGAACCCGCCAAAAAGTGTCCTGGAACACCTAGTAGAGGGGGCTGATGACGTGATGAAGTGGACAACTGGGGGTCGGGCTTGGTAGCCGGGTCGGCGAGGTGTCATCCGGTGTTCACGCCGGTTTCATCGGGGATGTTCCGGTGGGTCGTGGCTGGGCTTTGGGGTCGGTTTCGGTGAGCGGGGTGCCGGGGTTGGCTCTTGGGGGCGCTTGGTCGGGGTGTGGCGGCGTTGGTGAGCTTCTGGGGTGCGGTGCTCGGGGGCGTGGTCGCCTTTCGGCGACGGGCTGAGGCTGGCTGTGTGGGGTGAGACGTCATCGAGTGGTGCTTCGGTCTTTGGCCGGATTCTGGCAATGGTTTTCAGACCGTGGCCGTTTTTCGGCGACGGAAGCTGCTGTATCGCGGGCACAGCCACAGGCTGCGAGACGTCACCGTATGGTGCACCGACTCTGGCCCTGTCGCCGGATTCCGGCGATGGTCCCAAGACTGGGCGACGTGGTCGTTTTCCGGCGACGGTCTCAGGACGCGGACGATAGCCATATTGCGGGCGTAGCCATGGGGCGCCATTACGTGGTGTGCGCGATCTTTGGTTCCGTGGCCGGATTCTGGCAATGATCCCAGGGCTGGGCGGCGTGGTTGGTTTTCGGCAGCATGTACCGCGGGTACAGCCACAGGCGGCGAGACGTCACCGCGTGGTGTATCGACTCTGGCTCTGTCGCCGGATTCCGGCAACGATCCCAACCCGGGCAACGTGGTCGTTTTCTGGCGACGGCCTGAGGGGCGCGGACGATAGCCATATTGCGGGCGTAGCAAATGAGACGCCATCACGTGGTGCGCCGCCTCTGGTTCCGTGGCCGGATTCCGGCAATGGTCCCAGGCCTGGTCACGCGGCAAGGGGCGGCGGACGCTAGCTGTACAACGGGCGCGCCCACAAGCCGCGAGAGGCCATCACAGGGTGCACCGTCCTTGGCTCTGTCGCCGAATTCCGGCAACGAAACCAAACCTCGGCACCGTGGCCGTTTTTCGGCGACGGCCCGAGACCGGCGTCGATTGCACAACTCGTGGTGGCGAACGTTAGCCGGATCGCAGTCGCGAGGCGCTAGCGCCCGGCACACCGTCCCTGGCTTCGTGGCCGGATTCCGGCAACGAAATCAGCCCCGGGCAACCGTGGCCGTTTTCCGGCGAGGGTTCAGAACGGTGGTTCCTCGGCACGAGGTTCGTGCAGTGGCGGCGGTGTGCTGTCGTACCTCTGTCCGGTGGGTGTGGTGATGGTGAGGGTGCCGTCGGCGTCGAGTCGGTAGACCCAGCCAGGTTCATCCTTCAACCGGTGGTCCCGGCGGCACAGATCGATCAGCTCGGTATGGCTGGTGTGGCCGCCGTGCTGCCACGGCACCGCATGGTCAAGATCGCAAGCCTGAGCGACGCGGTGGCAGCCGGGTCTTCGGCATTCCCGGTCCCGCACCCGCACGAACTCCCCCAACCCCGCGGTGGGCCGATACCGGTCACGACCCAGATCCAGCACCTGCCCGGAGAGGGGGTCGGTGACGATCCGCCGCAGGACGGTATCGGGCCCGGTGGCGATGTGCCGGGCCAGGGCAGCCGGAATATGCCCGTGCCCGGCGAGCTCGGCGGGATCATCGTTCAGCCCGAGATAGGTGTTCAAATCCATGTACAGGAACACCTCGGACCGTTCACTCCCACCCTGCCCACCCAGCAACAGATCAAGGGCCACATCCGCACGCAGCTGATCCAGAGTGCGAGTCTCCCCACCGGTCTTGAGAGCCCGTGCTTCACGATCGATCCGGGTGTAGGCAGCGGCGACCTTCTCCACCGGCCCGTCCTCGACCTCGATCGACGCCACCCCAGCCTCGCCGTGGCGGATCGACAACCGGCGCCCGGCACGATGCCGCTCCGCACGCCGGGCGGCGCCCTCGCGGTCGGCCATCATCGCCGCGTGATTCGCCGCCTTCCGAACCTGCTCGGAATTCCGCCCCGGCAACCGATCCTCCAAGACCGCGTCCACCGCACGCGCATCGTCATCGGACAGCCACGCAGTCGCGGCAGCGACCTTCATCGCCCCATAGCCACCCACCTTGCCCCGATCCAGCAACCCCAGCGTGCACGGAAGCCGCGTGGTCAACGCCTCCGCCGTCGACACCAGCCCAGCCGCGTGACCGTCCACAACAGACAACCCCAGCGCAACCTCCTGCACCACACCGCCAGCACCGCCACGGTGACGACTCAACTGCGCCAACGCCCGGAACCGCACCGCCTCCAACCGCGCGATCCCCTCAGACGCAGCCACCGCAGCAGCAACAGCATCGCCGTCCTCCAACATATCCAACGCGCCATTGACCTCCTTCAAAACATCAGCCGACGTGATTTCCTTGAGTACCGCCACAATGGCGTTGCGTGTATCCACACACCGAAGCTACAACCGACCACCGACAAAACGACCAATTCCCTTACATAGCAACAGGTATCCGATCAGTAGTAGTGCCGCAATTCGCCCCACAACGCAGGCCAAGGCCGCGAAGTCCCCGCACACAAGGAAATCCGCACTCCTTGCTCCTCGTTCTCCACTCCGAGCCCGTTGTCGTGCACGGCCGCCTCGCGACATCCGGTGAACCACGCCGGAAGATACGGCCCCACGACGACCACCGGGCCGACAGCGTCAGCCGGAGGAGGGCCCCAGTCCGCATAGGACATATGCCCCGAGTACACCGAGGGAAGCCCGTAGTGCTCCAAAGCCCCCGCCTGCCCGTAATTCCGCGTGAAGATCACCGCGGTCGAGCGCTGCTCCGCCGGGATCCGCTCCCAAACCCGGGTGACTGAAGAAGCCAGCTCCGGCCACCCCACCTGCTCGCCTTGCTCCTTGTTCACCGCCAGGACCGGCGCCAGCGCGGGCTCCGGCAGCAATGGCAGTCCGACGACGAGCGACACGGCCGCGCCCACGAGAGCCAGGAAGACAGCCAGGGCGCGGCGCCAGGTCCGGTCGAGCCAGCGCAGGCAGGGGTCGGCGCCGGCGGCCGCGAGCAGCAACAGGAACGGCGCCGAATAGTACGGTTTTCCGCCCAGTGCCAGCAAAATCACGCACAGCACCGGATAGGCCAGCGCCAGTGAGCGGGCCCAGCGCAGGGCAGGATCACGCCACAGCCTGAGTCCGCCGGCGATCCAGACCGGCACCGCCACGGGGGAGAGATAGAGCAACTGCATCGGCACGAACAGGATCCGGTTCTCTGCGCCGTCGTCCTCGCTGATCCCGGAAGCCACGGTCAGCAAAGGGAAATCGTGCGCCGCCTGCCAGATCAGCCCCGGTGCCGCCAGGAGAAGCGCGAGCAGGATCCCGGCGGGGAGCCAGCCGGTGCGGAACACCGTCCGCGGGCCGGCGGCGAGTACCGCCAGGCCGATCGAGGCGACCATCAGCAGGACGAGCCACTTGCCCTCCAGTCCGATGCCGACGACGGCGCCGACCGCGAGCCACCATCGTCCGTCGCCGGTGCGGAACAGGCGCAGGGTCACCAGGCCCAGCGCGCTCCAGACCAGCATGTCGACGGTCGCGGTCGAGAGCATGTGCCCGTCGACCACGACGAACGCCGCCAGCGCGGTCATCGCGGCGGTGAGGACCTGCGCGCCGCGCCCACCACCGAACTCGCGCGCGACCAGCGCCAGCAGGATCACCGTCGCGGCGGCGCACAACGTCGCGACCACGCGCAGACCCGCGGGCGTGGCACCGAAGACGTCGGTGGATATCCGCGCGAGCAAGGGTGTCAGCGAAGGCTGATCGACATAACCCCAGTCGAGCCGTTTCCCCGCGGCGAGGAAGTACAGCTCGTCGCGATGGAAGCCGTACCGGCCGGACAACAGGGTCAGCACCAGGATCTGGATCGCGACCACCAGACCGACCGGACCCCGAGCGAATCGCTCCATCGCGCCTCCCCAGACGACGCGAAGCCTACTGCGCGGGCGGCGCCAGTTCGACCCTGTTGCGGCCACCTTGTTTCGCGCGGTAGAGCGCCATGTCGGTGGCGACGAGCAGGTCGTCGACGCTGGTGATGTTGGCCGCCGGATACAGCGCCCCGCCGATCGACACCGTCAGATCGGTCAGCACGGTGTCGCGATCGGGCAGCGCGACCGACACCATCGCCACCTGGTGCCGTATCCGTTCGGCCACCTGGAGCAGTGTCTCCTCGCCGTGGATGTCCGGGATGACGATGGCGAACTCCTCGCCGCCCCACCGCCCGCAGACGTCCTGCTCGCGGATCTCGGCGCGCAGCGCGTCGCCGACCGCGCGCAGGACGAGGTCGCCGTTGGGATGGCCGTAGGTGTCGTTGATCGTCTTGAAATTGTCGAGATCGAGGAACAGCACGCCGAGTTTGCGGCCGGCGCGCGTCCGGCCGAGCTGTTCTTCGGCCAGCTGACGCCAGCGCCGTTTCGTGACGAGACCGGTGGTGGCGTCGGTGTGCGCGTCGCGCCGGTACTGCGTCAGCAGCAGCCCGCGGTGCAGCGCGACCAGCGCGATGACGACCCCGACCAGCACCAGCGGGTTGGCCTGCACGAGGACGACGGCCGTCACCAGACCGAGGCCGAGCGCGCCCGCCTCGAGGATCTGGTCGCCGAATCCGGAGAACAGTTCGCTGACCGACTTCGGCGGCGACGAGAGCGCGATCGCGATCATCACAAGGGCGGTGTTGATCGCCCACCGCAGGGCCGCGGCGACGATGATGACGGCGAGGTCGCCCAGCCCGGCGAGCAGCCCGGAGTCGGGCGGGCCGGGGTAGTGGCGCATGCCGAGGCTGAGCACGAGGACGGCGGCCTGCGTGCCGCAGAGCACCGTCGCGGCGGAGAAGATCCACCGATGGGGGAGAACCGGCCGTTGGTGTGGCCAGATCCGCAGCCATGCGATGGTGTAGGTCACCACGACCATCGCGGCGGCGAGCACCGGCGGCAGCGCGATGACGGCGGCGACGCTCCACACCGCCTTGGTGTCGACGTAGGCGACCGACGGGGCCCTGTCGTACTCCCGTTGGCGTTCGATCTGCCGGGTGCCCTCGATCGCGATGGCCGCGCACAGCGCCAACACGCCGAACCGCACCAGATCGGTACCGGTCACCGGGACCAGCCGGGCCGTGGCGGCGGTCGAGAGGACTGCGATGAGATTCACGACCAGGACGTAGGAACGCACAGGTCGCGGCAGGCTCCACAGGTGCCAGGCCCTGAGCCGCCGCCGCGCGCCACCGAGTCGTCCGTCCACACACCCTCTTCCGTCGGTGATCTACACCGTAATCGAACCGGGACGCCGACGACCGCGTTGTCTCCGACGATAAGACGGGCGGCCCCGAATTCCCCCGGACAGCCCAACCGAAACGAGGGAGGTGCACCGATGCAGGACAACAACTGGTGAGTGTTTTGCCGGGTAGATGGCTATTTCGAGGGAGGTGAACGACATGCGGGACAACAACTGGACCACTCGGCGTGACAACAACTGGACGTGAGTGATCTCGCCCACGAGCGCGCGGCTTCGCGAAGGGAGGTGAACGTAGTGCGTGACAACAACTGGACGACCCGTCGTGACAACAACTGGACGTGATGTGTCAGGAACCGTGCTCGCCAACGGGTGTCGTCCCGCCGAGCGGCCCTACCCCGGGGCCGCGGCGGGACGACACCGCCCGTGACCAGCCTGCCCCGGCGACAGCGGCGACCACGACTCCCGCGCCCGCCGCGACGGTGACCACGGTGGTCGGCGCGACGAACTGGGCCAGCAGCCCGGCGGCCGCGATCCCCACCGCCTGAGCCGCCCGCAACGCGGCGATCGCCACCCCGATCACCTGACCGCGTTGGGCGGGCGGCGCGGCGAGGCTGTACTGCGTCTGCGTGATCATGTCGTGCGCGGAGAACACTCCCGAGATCGTCCACAGCACGACGATCGTGACCAGGCCCGGAGCCCAGCCGGTCGGGATCAGCACCAGGCTGCTCGCCACCGCGAGCGCGCCCAGCACCCGGATCTGCCGTTCGCGCGGGACGCGGCTCAGCAGAAGCCCGCCGAGCACCGAACCGACCGGATTCGCGGCCAGCAACCACGGCAACGCGCCCGCGCCGCCCAGTTCGGCGGCGACCGGGACGGCGAGGCCTTCGGGTACGACGTAGAAACCGCAGCAGCAGGCGATGAGCAGCAGCCAGCGCAGCTTGCGGTCGCGCGCCACCAGTCGGCAGCCCGCGATCAGGGACGGACGTTCGTGGTGAGCGGGTGCCGATGGCGGGAATCGTTCGAGGCCGAAGTGGAGCATGAGCGCCGACAGCGCGAACGTTCCCGCGTCGATCAGCAGCGCGCCCGGCACACCGAGGCCGGTGACGACGGCGGCGCCCGCGCCGAAGCCCACCACGAGCCCGGCCTGGTACGTCGACGAGATGACGGCCTGGCCGACGACCAGCCGGTCCGGGTCGAGCAGATCCGGCAGCATCGCCTGCCGGGCCGCGTGGAACGGCCCGGCCATGAGCTGCACGAGGAACAACAGCGCGGCCGCGACGGGCAGCGGGAGGCCGGGTACCGCCATCAGCGCGATCAGGACGGCGCGGCCGACGTCGGTCACCACCATCACGGTGCGCCGCGAGAAGCGGTCGGCGATGCCGCCCAGCGCGCCGCCGAGGAGGTCGGGCACGAAGGTCAGCGCGTACGCCGCCGAGGCCCAGCCCGCCGACGACGTCCGGTCGAACACCAGGACCGTGAGCGCGACCCTGGCCAGCTGGTCGCCGGCGACCGAGAGCAGATGCGCGAGCCAGATCCGGCGGAATCCGGCGACCGCGAAGACACTGCGGAACGACGCCGCTCGGGCTGGCATGCGCTTCAGGCTGTCGTGACTCGGCCACTCGGCGCAACCCTCGAGAAAAATCCGTTCGCCGTGTCGAACCGGCGCCGGTCCGTTCGACGTGTGAGTAAGAGAAGGAACGGAGAATCCGATGTCGCATTCACTGGGCCCGCTGGCGAACAACCTCGCCGCCTACGCCATCTACTCGACCGCGCAGACCGAGATGCGTCACGCCTACAAGCTGATCGACGCGGGCGACTACCTTGGCGCCGCCGCGGAGATCGACTCCGCCGCACGCGCCGCCGAAGTGCTCGCCCGTGCCACCTTCGATCTCGACGCCGAGCGCTCGGAACGGTGGCTCAGAGTCGTCGCCGCCCGGAAGCGATTCGCCGAACAGGCCCGGGCGCGGGCGTCGGACATCGTCCTGGCCGTCGCCGCTTAACGGAAAGCTCGCCGATAGGTGCCGGGGCTGACGCCGGTCGTGCGTTTGAACCGGTCGCGGAACGCGGTAGGCGAACCGAAACCGACCTCGGCGCCGATCCGTTCGACGGCGTGCTGAGTGGTCTCCAGCAGATGCTGTGCCTGCCGGACCCTCGCGCGGTGCAGCCATTGCAGCGGCGTCGTCCCGGTCTGCTCGCGGAAGTGCCGGATCAGCGTGCGCGTGCTCATCCCGGCGCGCGCGGCGATGTCGGCCAAGGTGAGCTCGCGCGCGAGATTCTCCTGCATCCACAGGAGAGTCGGTTCCAGCGCCGCGCCGCGAGGAGCGGGCGGATGCCGCAGCGCGATGAACTGCGCCTGACCGCCTTCGCGTTCCAGCGCCATGACCGAAAGGCGGGCGGCGTCGGCCGCGATCGCGGAGCCGTGGTCCCGCCGGATCAGATGCAGGCACAGATCCAGGCCGGCGGCGGCGCCCGCGGACGTCAGGATCTGCCCGTTGTCGACATAGAGCACGTCCGGGTCGACATCGATCTCCGGATACATCGCCGCCAACGTCTCGGCGGCGACCCAGTGTGTGGTGGCGCGAAGGCCGTCGAGCAGGCCCGCGGCGGCGAGAACGAAGGTGCCGGAACAGATCGAGGCGATCCGCGTGCCCCTCACGGCGGCCGAAGTGAGCGCGTCGTGGACGGATTCCGGCAACGGCCCGGCCGGGTCCGAGGTGCCGGGGACGATGATCGTGTCGGCCTCGCGCAGCGCCTCCAGTCCCCAAGGCGCGCGCAGGGTGAAGTGCCCGGCGTCGACGTCCGGGTGTTCGGCGCAGACGAGCAGCCGGTAGCCGGCGCTTCCGTCGGCGATCCGGGTGCGGGTGAAGACCTCGATCGGCGTCGAGAGGTCGAACGGGATCACCTTGTCCAGCGCGAGGACCGCGACGGTGTGCATGACCGCACCGTACCCGCCCGATGGCGAGATCCCGTTGGAAGGCGTCGTTCACGCCACTGGGAGCGGACCGCGGCCAGTTCTAGCGTCGAGCCATGATGATCATCGCGCCGATTCTCGTCGGCCTCGTCTACGTCGTCTTGATGTCGCTGATCCACGAACCGCACCGGCGTCGCTTCAACGCGATCATGGTCGCGGGGGCGGGCGCCGCCTATCTGAGCGGAGGCGGCCTGGGGATCTGGGAGTTCGCGTTCGCCGCGGTCGTGACCTACGTGGCTTACCGCGGTCTCGAATCCTGGACGTTCATCGGTATCGCCTGGCTGCTGCACACCGGCTGGGACGTCGTCCACCACCTCAAGGGCGCACCGATCATCCCGTTCCTGCACGATTCGTCGTTCGGCTGCGCGATCTGCGACCCGGTGATCGCGATCTGGTGTCTCGCCGGCGGACGATCGGTGACGGATTTCGTCCGCGCCCGTGTCGGTTCCCGCCGTCCGCGTTCGTCGGTGGGGTGACCGAGCGGACGATGTCGAGATGACCGTGATCGTGGCGGGCAAGGTGTCGACGTGCTGATCTCGGCGGACACGCTGGAACCGGGCCGGGCGAACATCTTCGAGTACTGGGAGTCGGAGGAGGTGCTGGACGCCTGGCGCGCGATCTCGCCGAGGCCGACGTACTCGGCCGAGATCCGGGACGGTGAGGTCTTCAAGCACCGGGTTTCTCACTCCGGGCCGCCGTTCGACTGAGCGTTGAAGTTTGGCCGTTGGGCCGTTTGATGCGAACATATGTTCTATGACGATCGAGGGTCCCATCCTGCACGCCGACCTGGACTCGTTCTACGCGTCGGTCGAGCAGCGTGACGACCCGAAGCTGCGCGGGCGGCCGGTCATCGTCGGCGGCGGTGTGGTGCTGGCGGCCAGTTACGAGGCCAAGGCGTTCGGCGTCCGCACGGCGATGGGCGGCGGCCAGGCGCGGCGGCTGTGCCCGGACGCGATCGTGGTCCCGCCCCGGATGCACGCGTATTCGGCGGCGAGCAAGGCGGTCTTCGAGGTCTTCGGCAACACGACGCCGCTCGTGGAAGGCATTTCGATCGACGAGGCCTTCCTCGACGTCGGCGGGCTGCTGAAGATCGCGGGCACACCGAGCCGGATCGCGGCGAAGCTGCGCAAGGACGTGCTGGAGCAGGTCGGCCTGCCGATCACGGTGGGCGTGGCCAGGACGAAGTTCCTCGCGAAGGTGGCCAGCGGCGTCGCGAAACCCGACGGTCTCCTCGTCGTGCCGCACGACAAGGAGCTGGAGTTCCTGCACCCGCTGCCGGTCGAGCGGCTGTGGGGCGTCGGCAAGGTGACGGCGCGGAAGCTCCGCGAGCGCGGCGTCACGACGGTCGGGCAGATGGAGGGGTTCGGGGAGAAGGAACTCGTCCGGATGCTCGGCCGCGGCGTCGGCGCCCATCTCCACGCCCTGTCCCACAACGACGACCCTCGCCGCGTGCAGACGGGCCGTCGCCGCCGGTCCATCGGGGCGCAGCACGCGCTCGGCAGCAGGCCGCGGTCACCCGCCGAGCTCGACGCGATGCTGCTGACCCTGGCCGACCGCCTCGCCCGTCGCCTGCGGGCGGCGCACCGGGTGTGCCGCACCGTCGTGCTGCGGATGCGGTTCGCCGACTTCACCAAGGCGACCCGGTCGCACACCCTCATGGAGGCGACCGAACAGACCGGCGCGATCGTCGCGGCGGCGCGTGACCTGCTCGCCGCGGCGAGACCGCTGATCGACGAACGCGGCCTCACGCTGATCGGGCTCGCGCTCACGAACCTGTCGAAGGACGACGCGATCCAGCTGGCCTTGCCGTTCGAGGCGAAGCCGAGGGACGCGCTCGATTCGACGCTCGACACGGTCCGGGACCGGTTCGGGTCGAAGTCCATCACGCGCGCGGTGCATCTGGGGCAGGCCGAGCGGCCGTGGGTACCGCTGCTGCCGGACTGAACCCGTCGCTAGGGTGTCCCGGTGGCGGAAGTCGAGATCTACACCGATGGCGCGTGCAGCGGGAATCCCGGTCCCGGCGGCTGGGGCGCGGTGCTGCGGTACGGCACCGTCGAGAAGGAGATCTACGGCGGGGATCCCGGGCCCACCACGAACAACCGGATGGAACTGACCGCGCCCATCGAGGCGCTGGAAAGCCTGAAACGCCGGGTGTCGGTCGACATCTACACCGACAGCACCTACGTCCGGAACGGCATCACCAGCTGGGTGCGGAACTGGAAGAACAACGGCTGGATGACCTCGGCCAAGACACCGGTCAAGAACGCCGATCTGTGGCGCCGCCTCGACGAGGCCGCCTCACGGCACGACGTCGAATGGCACTGGGTCAAGGGCCACGCCGGGCATCCGGAGAACGAGCGGGCGGACCGCCTCGCCGTCAAAGGCGTGGAAGAGGTCGTCGGCCGACCGGTGATCCAGCCCGGCGAGCGGCCCGCCCGGAATCGTTAGCAGCTGACGTTCACCTTCGCGCTCTTGGCGAAGGACACATGGACGTGGTCCATGTGGTTGGCGGTCGCGCCGCCGCGGTCCTCCATGGTGTCCCAGCCGCTGCCGTCGTTGTAGCGCTGCCGCCAGATGACGTAGGTGACGCCGAAGTCCTTCTGATTCGCCATGAGGTACTCGGCGATGGCGTTGCCGGTGGCAGTGTCCACCATGAAGTCCAGCGCGAGGCCGGAGGGGTGGTCGCTGGCGTTCGCCCGGCCGGCGACACCGCCGACGGTCTTGACGCCGAACTTCGCCTTGACGTGGTTGCCGACCTGGGCGACGTGCGGTTTGGTGCCGGCGAGGTCGGTGGAGCACGCCGTCGCGGCGGGCACGGTCTTCTTGACCGGCGCGGGCGCTTTGGTCGGCTTCGGGGGAGCCGAGGAGGTCGCGGGGGACGGGGAGGGGGTGGGGCTTGTCGTGCTGGAGGGCGGGGTGCTGCTGGTCGACGGCGGGGGCGTCGTGCTGGAGACCGGGGGAGACTTCAGCGCGAGCGCGGCGCTGGCCGCTTCGACGTCAGGGGTACCTGCGGACGTCAGCCACATCGACGCCGGGAGCGCCGTGGCGACCGCTGCCGCGATACCCGCGGGGAGCTTCCACTGCGGAGCCTTGTGCTTGCGATGTCTGCCGGCCATTTCTCTGATCACTCACCACTTCGGGGACGGGAACTCGCGTCGGGGGCCGCGAGCTCCGGGCAACATTACGAAAAGGACACGGCAATGTCACGCCCGAGTGTGTTCGCCCACAGTTACCTTGATCGTTGAACCAAAAGAGGCTCACGCCCGTACAGACACAAGAAGTGCTTTTATGTGAGCACTGTGAGTGATGAATTCAATCCGCTTTGCAGGATTGGAAGTACATCTTGTCGTCCGGTGAGGACACGTTCACGCCCGGGGTGACCGGAGCCCGCCCGGTGTCCGCCGAGGCCGCGATCGTCGTGCAGACCAGCTGGTTGATGGCCTGGTTGGACAGTTTGCGGACGGGGAACGGCAGCACGATGGACGTCGGGTTGCCCGAATACACCTCGACCCGGCCGATCTCCGGCGGGACGAACGTGGTGAGCCCCTGCGCGGCTTCCCGTTCCGTCGGCCCCTTCAACAGCAGCGTGAGGGCGCCTTCGGGGGAGATGAAGCCCTCGCTGGGCCGGGTCACCGGGATGACGCGGCCGTCGGAGACGAAGTACAGCGTCAGGCCGGCGCGAACGTAGGTCCCGGTCGTCGCGCGGATCGACGGGCCGGGCCCGGCCGGGACGACGCCGGTCGGCTGGACACCGCAGGCCGCCAGCAGCGTCGCGGCCGCGAGGGCGGGCAGCGCCCGGGTCCTTCTCATCGCGTCCCTCCTTCGGTCCGATGGGGCAGGCGCAGGACGAACCGGGCGCCGTGCCCGGTGTCGGCGGCGGTGATGTCGCCGCCGTGCAGTCGCGCGTTCTCCAGCGCGATCGCCAGGCCCAGCCCGCTGCCCTCGGAGCGGGCACGGGCGGTGTCGGCCTTGGTGAACCGGTCGAACACGTGCGGCAGGACCTCGGGATCGATACCGGGTCCGTGATCCTCGACCTCCAGGGTGGCGCCGTCGCCGCCGGCGCGCAGGCGGACTTCGACCGGTGCCGCGCCGTGCCGGAACGCGTTGCCCACGAGATTCGCCACGATCAGGTCGAGCCGCCGCCGGTCGACGCGGGCGAGGACGCCTTCCGGCAGGTCGGTGACCAGGTCCTCACCCTCGCGCCAGCCGCGGGCGTCGAGGCTGTCCCGGATCGCCGTCGCGAGATCCCATTCGTCGAGCACGAGTTCGGCGCGGCCCGCGTCGAACCGGGAGATCTCGACCAGGTCCTGGACCAGCCGGGTCAGCCTCCGGGTCTCGCCCGAGACCAGCCGTGCCGCGACGGCGGTGTCCGGCGGCAGTGCCTCCGCGTCCTCGTCCAGGACGTCGGTGACCGCGTTCATCGCCGCGAGCGGCGTCCGGAGTTCGTGCGAGACGTCGGCGACGAACCGGCGGGCGTCGGCCTCCATCGCTCGCAGCTCGCCGACCGTGCGCTCCAGCTCGGCGGCGGTGTTGTTGAAGGTCGTCACCAGTTCGGCCAGCTCGTCGGACCCCTTGGCGGGCAGCCGCACGTCGAGCCTGCCTTCGCCGAGCTGGGCGGCGGCGGTGTTCAGCGCCCGGACCGGTCTCAGCACCTGCCTCGCCGCGAGCAGGGCGAGCGCCGCGGCCAGCGGAAGGACGAGCGCGGCCATCTGCCAGGCGGATTTCGCGAGTTCGTCGATGGCCTGTTGCTGCTGGACGAGCGAGGTGAGCGAGTACACCTCGATCCCGCTGGCCCTCGTCGACCCGTCGGGCTGCCGCGTCAGCACCGGCAGGCCGACCTGGAGTTCGGGGCCGGTGTCGCGGTCCAGCCGCTGGAACTGGATCCGGATGTCGCCCGCGACCGTCCGCCGCAGTTCGGTCGAGAACCTGGTCAGGTCCGGGCCGTTGACCGATCGCAGGTTCCCGCTGACCGCGACGGCGTTCAACCGCAGGCTGCCCGCGAAGTCGTTGAGCTGGTCCTGGGTCGGAGGTGTGGACAGCGGGCGGTCGTAGGCGCCGACCCGGTCCTTCAGCTGGTCCATCGCCGCGTCCTGGACGGCCTTGAGGATCGCGTTCCTCGCCGAGACGTAACTGGCCCCCGCCGCGGCCGCCGCGCCGATGATCGCCATCGCCGCGAAGGCCAGGATGAGCCGGGGCCGCAGCCCGGAGAGCAGCCTCATGAACGGCCGAACCGGTACCCGAAGCCGCGGACGGTCTGGACGTGTTCGGGTTTCGCGGGAACGTCTTCGATCTTCGCGCGCAGCCGCTGGACACAGGCGTCGACCAGCCGGGAGTCGCCGAGGTAGTCGTGATCCCAGACGGCGGAGAGGATCTGCTGGCGGCTGTAGACCTGGCCGGGCGTGCGCGACAGCTCCAGCAGCAGTTTCAGCTCGGTCGGGGTGAGCGAGACCGGCTCGCCGTTCTTCGTGACCACCAGCCCCGCCCGGTCGATGACCAGTCCGCCGTGCCGCTCACCGGCGGCGTCGTCGCTCGCGGGTTTCTCGCTCACCGCGCGCCGCAGCACCGCCCGGATCCGGGCGTCGAGCACACGGGGTTCGATCGGCTTGGTCACGTAGTCGTCGGCGCCCGCCTCCAGCCCGGCGACGATGTCGAAGTCGTCGCTGCGGGCGGTGAGCATGATGATCGGCACCTCGCCCGCCGAGCGGATACGGCGGCAGGTCTCGAAGCCGTCGATGCCGGGGAGCATCAGATCGAGCACGACGATGTCGGGCTGGAACACCCGCAGTTTCTCCAGCCCGAGCTCACCGCTCTCGGCGGTGTGGACGGTGTGCGCCTGACGGCGCAGCGCGAGTTCCAGTCCCTCCCGCACGGACGCGTCGTCTTCGATCAACAGGACACTGGCCACGCCGCCATTATTCGGATGCCGCCGCGCGTGTGCGACTCGGCTCGATCTTGTAGCAGAACCATGACATTGTCCGGACCTCTTGGCTAAACGCCGTGGGGACAGTGAGACGCATGGCCCTACTCCTCCACGAAGCGAAACCGACCCCCGCCCGCCGTCCGCTGCCGGGACGGCACGCCGAGACCAGGCGGACCCTGTCCAGGGCCGTGTTCCAGCTCGTCACCGGACTGGGACTGGCCGTCGCGTTCCTCGTGACCTACGTGCTGTTCGTGCACACGTCGGCGGGGCAGCACGCGGAGAACGGCGTCGTCCGCAGCGCGCAGTCCGGCCAGTGGTCCACAATGGACTGGGCGGGGCCGCTGCGCGACCAGGACATGGTGCTCGTGATCGGCGCCGCCGGGATCGGGCTCGTCGTCCTGGCGCTGCTCCGGCGCAAACCGGGCCTCCTGGTCCCCGCGCTGAGCGTTCTCGTGCTCCCGCTCGTCGCCGCGCAGTTGCTCAAGCTCTACGTCCTCGTCCGCCCCGAGCTGCCCGACGGCGGCCGAGGGCCGGGGCACAACAGTTTTCCCAGCGGGCACGTCAGCGCCGCCATGGCCATTCTGATGGCACTCGCTTTCGTTCTGCCCCAACGATTCCGCCCGGCGATCATCGGAATCGGCGGCGTCGCGGTCGCCTGGGTCTCGTCGTCGACCATCGCGCTGGGCTGGCATCGGCTCAGCGACACGGCGGGCGCCTGCCTGCTGGCGGCGTCGTTCGCCTGCCTGCTCGCCGCCTGGCTGACCACCCGGCGCCGGGATCTGCGCCGCACCCCCGCTTCCCTGGTCGCGCTGGCCGCGGTGCTGCCCACCGCGATCGTCCTGATCGGCTTCGCGGTGCTGAGCACGGCGACCGCCGGTGCCGCCCAGTTCGTCGCCGCGCTGGTGCTGGCCGCGTGCGCGGCGGTGGGGATCGTGCTGGTCGCGTTGTGGCCGTTGCGCGGATCCGCGTTCGAACGGCGGACCGGCGTGGAGACCAGGGTGGTCGGCGATCTGCTCGAGACCCGCCTCGTGACCCGACGCTGACGCGGCTTGGGCCGTAACTCGCGTGATCGAAGCCGTAACTCGCGTGATTGGAGGCGTAACTCGCGAGTCGCGCCTCCAATCACGCGAGTTACGGCTGGAAGCACGCGTCTTACGTCAATCCCGGCGCGAGTCTCCTGCCCGGCTCAACGGCGACATCGGCGTCCGGGGCGAGGGCGGGACCGCGGAGGGTGCCACGACCACGCGGTTCCGTCCGCTCCGTTTCGCTTGGTACATGGCCGCGTCCGCCACGCGGAACAGCTCGCCGTAATCCGTCGAATGTTCGGGTGAGAGCCCGACGCCGATCGACACGGTGCAGCCGTGGATCGGTCCCACCGCGCGGGGTTCGTTGGTAGCGTGCCCGCTGGCGAGTTCGGTCAGGCCGGTGATGGCGGTCTTCTCGACGGCCGCCCGGATCCGCTCGGCGATCCGCGTCGCCTCCTCGCGCGTGGTGTCCGGCAGCAGCACCGAGAACTCCTCGCCGCCCCACCGGCCGACGATGTCGGTGGAGCGGGTGTTCTGCCGCAGCACGGCGCTGACGCAGCCGAGCACGATGTCACCGCCGGAATGCCCGTACTTGTCGTTCCACTGCTTGAAGTGGTCGAGGTCCAGCATCAGGAACGCCGTCGGCCGCCGCCCGGTCTGGTCTTCGAGCAGCCGCAGGGCCGCGGGCGCGTGGAAGGAGTCCTCGGTCAGCAGGCCGGTCTTCCGGTCACGCTGGCTGCGCGCGATCGTGTCCGCCAGCGCCTGCGAGAGCCGGGTCGACCGCAGCGCGACCCCGATCATCACGAGCGGCACCAGCGCGATGTTGACCGCGCCGAGGATCGTGGTGCACGCCGCGAGTTGCAGCGCGTAGACGAAGTCCGCGTTGTCGGCCCAGCTGCCGATCAGCTTCTGCCGCCGCCAGCCGCCCCACGCCAGGCCGCGCGCGATGCTGATCAGGAGCGTCTGCGACGCGAAGTACCAGAGCGCGGCGCCCACCAGCGCGACGGCGGCGAGCGCGATGTCGCCCGGTCGCTGGGGGAGGGTGCCCGATTCGAGCCAGGTGTGCAGTTCCGTCAGGTGGGTGAGCGTGTGCACGCCGAGGATGGAGGCGGCGTGCGCGGCGGTGGTGAAGAGGAACGTCGTCATCGCCTTGTGCGCGATGGAGTAGCGCTGCACGCGCACCATCAGCAGCAGCGCGAGCGACAACGCGGGCGGTAGCAGGACGGCCGCGCCACCCAGCCAGACGGCGGTCTGGTCGATGTGCTCGCCGCGCCGGTCGTCGGCCCGGCGCTGCTCCTCCGGATGCTGCGTCTGGACGACGTACCAGATCGCGCAGCACGCGATCACGCCGAAGCGGACGAGATCGGTGGTCGTGACGGAAGCCCGGAAACCGCTGTACAGCGCCCAGGCGGCGACGGCGATCTCGGTGCCGAGCATCCAGAAGACCGCCGCGGGCGGCAGCCGCCACAGTTCCCACCCCGCCGGATGGCGCAGGGTGTTCCAGGCACGACCTCGCAACCGCCAGACGCGGGCGGCGGCGAGGCCGACGGTGTCGGCGAAACCCCGGAGCGAACCGCGCGGCCGCTCCGAGACCGCGTCAGGGTCGTGCTTGCCGAACTCGCTGACGAGGGTCACCTCCCACCGTTACGCACCGCACCCGCTTCGATCTTGCTGGTCACCACGAGGGGGTGACAGGGGGACCGCGTTGACGATCTCGTGAGACAGGCCAATGCCTGCGTTCGCCGGACGACCTTCCGCCACAAGCTGGCATCGTGGCTGGTATGCCTGACGCCGCCGAGGTACCCGCGCTGTTCGGCCCGGAGTTCGACAGGGATCCCTCGCCCGCCTACGAATGGCTCCGGGCGAACGCCCCCGCGTTCCGGCTCCCGCTTCCCGGTGACACCTGGACCTGGCTGCTGACCAGGCACGCGGACGTGGTTTCCGCGATGGCCGACCCGCGTTTGTCCAAATGCCCGTCCGTCGCGGCGGACCACTGGCGCAAGGCCAATCTCGGGCTGCCCGCCGACCACCGGCCCACGCTCATCGGGCATATGAACAACTTCGAGGGCGAGGACCACGCACGGTTGCGCAAGGCCTGCGCCGGTGCCTTCGGGCCGCGGCGGCTGCAGCACATGCGCGACCGCACGCACCGGCTCGCGAACGAACTGCTCGACCCGATCCTGGAGCGGGGCGAGGGCGACCTCGTCGAGGATTTCGCGTACCCGCTGGGAATCCGGTCGATCTGCGAGCTGATCGGCATCCCGGACAGCCTGCTGGACGAGGTCCGCCCGCCCGCGCTGGTAGTCGCCGCCGGCGACGTCACGGACATGGCGTCGATGCTGCGGGCGACCGACGAGCTGGACGTGCTGCTCGCCGACGTCGTCGCCCGCAAACGCGCCGAACCGGGGGCGGACCTGATCAGCGACCTCCTCGCCCAAGAGGCCGACGGGAGGCTGACCGGCGACGAGGTCGCCGCGACGGCGTTCCTCTCCCTGATCGCCGGGCACGAGACGACGATCAGCCTCATCGCGTCCACCGCGCTGACCCTCATCACGCATCCGGAGGAGGCGGCCCGCGCCCGCGACGACGGCGCACACCTGACGCTCGTCATCGAGGAGGTCCTGCGCCGCGACACCCCGCTGCAGAACACCAGCTGGCGCTTCGTCACCGAACCGATGGAACTCGCCGGGCAGCGGATGGAGGCGGGCGATCCGATCCTGTTGTCGTTGCTGGCGGCCAATCGCGATCCGGAGGTGCATCCCGACCCGCTCGCCTTCCGGCCGGGCGAGCGGCCGGTGCGGCATGTGGCCTTCGGCGTCGGCCCGCATATCTGCATCGGCGCCGCGCTCGCGCGGATGCAGGCGTCCGCGGCGCTGGAGACGTTGTTCGGCCGCGCGCCGTCGATGACGCTGACCGTGCCCGAGGACCGGCTCGTGTGGTGGCCGAGCGCGATCACCCGCGGCCTGCACAATCTGCCGGTGCGGCTCTAGACCGTGCCCGGTCCGCCGGCTCGCGTGATCGAACGGACGACACGTGTGATCAGGCGGACGACACGCGTGTCCAGAGAGACGACAACGCGACAGGATCCGGCTATCGGTGAGCCGTCCGCCTGATCACGCGTGTCGTCCATGTGATCACGCGTGTCGTCCGAGGCGGGCATGCGCCCTGAGGTCACACCGCTCCTTCGAGGCGGCCCCGCAGCACGCTCGCCTTCCGGTCGTCGAGATCCATGACGAGCTGGAGCGCGTCGCGCCAGACGGCCATGGCCTCGTCGGTCCGTCCCCGCGCGGCCAGCGCGCAGCCGCGTTCGTCGAGCGCGTCGGCCTGCCCCCAGACGTCGCCGCAGTTCCGGTAGGCGGTCAGCGCCTGCTCGCAGTACCCGAGCGCCTGCTCGAGATCGCCGAACCGGCGGCAGGTCCTGGCCAGCGGCACCAGGGCGAAGCCCATGCCGTGCTGGTCGGCGTCCTTCGCGTAGGCGTCGAAGGCGCGCAGGCCGTGTTCGAGGGCGAGGTCCCGCTCGCCGAGGTCGCGGTACGCGCGGCCGAGGTGGACCCGCGCGGTCGCTTCGCCGAGCCGGTAGCCGATCCGGGCGTTCACCTCCACGCTCTTCCCGGCGAGCCGCACGGCTTCGGCGTAGTCCTCCCGTTCGTGCGCGATGTTGCCGAGCCCCACCAGCGCCCAGCCGAGGCTCGGGTTCTCGCCGATCTCTTCCGAGAGTTCGACGGCCTGGCCGAACAGGTCGCGCGCGCGGTCGAGGTCGCCGCGCCGCCGGTGCGCCTCGGCGAGGTTGATCGCCGACCACGCCAGCCCGGCGAGGTCGCCACCCGCCTTCGCGGACTCGATCGCCACCTCGTGGCTGGAGATCCACGTCTGCCACGGCCTGCCGAGCAGGTGGTAGTCGAACAGTTCCACCGGCAGCCGCCAGCCGATCTCGTACAGCCCGTGGTCCAGCGCCAGCCGGGCGACGCCGGTGATGCTCGGCATCTCCGACGCGCACCAGATGTAGGCCTCGTCGAACGTGGCGAACCGGAGCGGCTCGACGCCTTCGGGCGCGGGCCCCAGGTCGACGTGGTGGTCGCGGGCCGGGGTCAGCGTCCAGCTCGCCGCGTTGGCGGCGTGGAGGTACCAGTGGGTCAGCCGGGAGACCGCCGCCTGCCGCTCGTCCCGCCATCGCGCGGCGGCGGCCTCTTCGGCGGCGTAGACGCGGAGCAGGTCGTGGAAGCGGTAGTACCGCGCGCCGACCTGCTGGACGAGATGCGCGTGCACGAGCTTGTCCAGCAGCCGTCGCGCGTCGTGTTCCGGCAGACCGGCCAACGCGGCCGCCGCGCCCGGGGTGAACCGCGGCCCGGGATGGAGGCCGAGCAGCCGGAACATCCGGGCGGTGTCGGCCTCGAGCGCGCGGTACGACCAGCTGAACGCGGCCCGGACCCCGACGGCGTCGTCGTCGACCGCGAGCAGTTCCAGCCTTCGTCCCTCGGCGACGAGTTCACGGGCGAGCTCGCCGACGCTCTGATGGGGATGCGTGGCGACCCGTTCCGCGGCGATGCTCACCGCGAGCGGGAGCGCCGCGCACAGCCGGACCAGCCTGCCGACGCCTTCGGGGTCGCCTGCCGCGCGTTCGTCGCCGATGAGGTCGGCCATGAGCCGGGCCGCTTCGAGATCTTCCAGTGGCTCCAAGGAAACCTGGACCGCCCCGGTGCCGACGACCAGCCCGGACAGCCGCCGCCTGCTGGTGATCAGGACGGTCGTGTCCGGGGTGCCGGGCAGCACCGGCCGCACCTGGTGCGAATCGAGGGCGTTGTCCAGCACGACGAGTGTGCGCTGGCCGCGCAACAGTCCCCGCAGGAGCGCCAGCCGCATGTGTTCCTCGGCGGGGACCCGGTCGGGGCGGACACCGACGCAGCGCAGAAGGTCGTCGAGGATGTCGGCGGGTTGCGCGGGGGAGCCCGCCGCATAACCGCGGAGATCCGACCAGAGGACGCAGTCGAACTCCTCTTGCCGCCGGTTCGCCCAATTCAGCACGAGCGCGGTCTTCCCGACCCCGGGCGGCCCGGCAACGAAGACCACTTTGGCCGTTTCGGTGAACACTTTTTCGTCCAGCAGCGCCAAGTGTTCCGCGCGGCCGACGAAATGATCGGGCGGCGGGGGAAGATGCACATAAGGTTCCGCGCGGGCGGCTTCGGCGAGCACGATCAAGGCCCCGCCCGCGTCCAGCGCGCGATCACACGCTTCGGCGAATTCCGCGCTCGGCGGGGTGAGCCCCCGTTCGACCCGGCTGATGAGACTTTTGTCGACATAGGCGAGTTTCTGAAGGTCCCGCAAGGCCAGCCCGCGTTCCTGCCGCCGTTGCCGCAATGCGCGCCCGAAGGTGAGCGCCGCCGTCGAAACCGGGCGGGCTCTACCGGTCTCCCCGGATCTGGCCGAGCCGGAATTCTCGGTCACCAGAAGCACCTTTCTCCCCGCTGCGCGGCAGATGGTGCCACAACCTTCCCATTACGTGGGTCACAACCTGGCCACCGGGTATGCGCGGGTGCGAAGGCAGCCCCCAAACTGTGCGAGAACGCGCCCGTTCCCCACCGGTGCGCCGGCCGAAAGGGAGGTGGATCATGCGCGACCGCGAAATGTGAGCAGGCCCTGTCCCGCCTCGCGAACGACCGGGCGAGTACTGATCTCCTCGGAACCCGGTCGTGGCCGCCTTTCCCGGCGGCCACGGCCGGGCCCTTTCGAAAGGTGTAGGACCGCTTAACGTCGGTGTAGATCTTTTCACTTGTCCTGACGTGTCGCCCGAGGCAGCTTGAAGAGGTATCGAGCGGCCCGGCGAAAGGAACCAAGTGAGCATCGGCGCGCCGGGAACCCTGATCCGGATGGGCGTTCTCGCCCTGTTGTGGGGATCGGGATTCCTGTGGATCAAGCTCGCCCTGACCGGGTTGCCGCCCGTTCAGGTGACCGTCATCCGCTGCGCGCTCGGCGCGGCCGTCCTTCTCGTGCTGAGCCGCTGGGCCGGGCAACGCCTCCCGCGCGGCCGCCGGATCTGGGGCAGGCTCCTCGTCGCCGCCTTCTTCTGCAACGCCTTGCCGTTCGCGTTGTTCGGCATCGGCGAACTGACCGTCGACTCCGGTGTCGCCGGGGTGATGAACGCGACGACCCCGCTGTGGTCGCTGCTGATCGGCATCGGGATCGGCACCGAACGCCGGATCACCGCGATCCGCGTCGGCGGCCTGGTCCTCGGTTTCGCCGGCATCCTGCTGATCTTCGCGCCCTGGCAGAAGAGCGGCCTGCTGGGCTGGGGGACGCTGGCCCTGCTCGGCGCCGGCATCAGTTACGCGATCGCTTTCGCTTACATGGGACGGAAACTCGTCGGCGAGGGCGGCCCGATCGCGATCTCCGCCGCCCAGCTGCTGACCGCCACCGGGCTGAGCGCGCTGGCGCTGCCGTTCGACGCCGCATCGTCCGGGCCGCTGAACGTGACCGCGGTGGTCGCCGTCGTCGTCCTCGGGATCTTCGGCACCGGCGTCACCTTCTACCTCAACTACCGGCTCATCGCCGACGAGGGCGCGACCTCCGCGGCGACCGTCGGCTACCTGCTGCCGGTGGTCTCGGTCGCGCTGGGCGCGATCGTGCTCGGCGAGGAACTCGGCCCGCGGGTGCTCGCCGGGATGGCCGTGGTGCTGCTCGGAGTCGCCCTGACCCGCTACGTGAGGTCTTCGGCGAGCAGGTCCATCAGCAGTCCGTCGTGCCAGCCTTCGCCGTCGGTGTCGCGTTCGTAGCGGCGCATCACCCCGACCTCGCGGAAGCCGACGGCCTTGTAGCAGCGGATGGCGGCGTCGTTGTCCACGGCGGGATCGATCACCAGCCGATGGTGCCCGCGATCGTGCAGGAGATGCCGCGCCATCGTGCGGACGGTGTCCGTGCCCAGCCCGCGGCCGTGGGCCGCCGGGTCGAGGAAGAGGTCGACCGACGCGTGCCGGTACATCGGGTCCTCCTCTTCGCCGTACTGGACGAAGCCGCGGACGACGCCGCCTTCCAGGACCGTGAAGCAGGTCGTGGTGGGGTCGTCGAACGGCCAGGTGGGGGAGTCTTCGACCGAACCCCAGCGCGCCGCGACCTCGGCCGCGCCGCGGATCCGCCGCAGGTCCGGGACATGGGCCTCGGTGACCGGGGTCAGGGTCACGAACTCCCCGCGCAACTCGGTGGTCAGTTCCCCGCTCCGTCCGCTCGTCCGAATGGCGCCAGTCTAGGGAGAAACCGGCTGGGGCGCCGCCGGAACCGCAAGAACGCGGGGGCGTCGGCCGCCGGAATCCGGTATCAACGAAAGGGACGACGGAGGTGGGTCATGGGGAACCCGTTCGACGAAATGCGTCCGGTGGAGGAACTGGTCGACGGTGGGGCGACCACGGTGCGGGCGGCGGTGCTCCGCAAGGCGACCGAAGCGGTGGTCGCGAACGCCCGCGACGCGACCGATTGCCGGATGCTGCTGGAGATGCTGGGGCTGCATTCCGAACGGCCGGTCCGGACCGACGACGAAGCCGCCTGAGAGACGACCTCGTGAGTGGTAAGGACGGTTCTAACCGTCCTTACCACTCACGAGCCCAGGTGGGTCAGCGCCGCGGCAGTACGCAGAATTCGTTCTCTTCCGGGTCGGCCATGACCACCCAGGGGTCCGACTCGGCGTCTTCGAGGATCTTCGCGCCGAGTGACACGAGCCGGGCGACCTCCTCGCGCTGCTCGAGTTCGGTGGGCGCGATGTCGAGGTGCAGCCGGTTCTTGACCGACTTCTCCTCGGGGACCGGCTGGAAGAGCAGGCTCGGCACGTCGGGGCTCTTCAGTTCGACATAGGTCACCCCGTGACCGTCGGTCCACCGTTCGGTCTCGGGGTAGCCGAGTGCTTCCTTCCAGAACGCGGCCAGCGCTTCGGCCTCACGGCAGTCGACGGTGACGGCGAGCATCCGGGTTCGCATGGTTCCACGGTGGCACGGAACGGCGAGGTTTGCCGGATGCGCGGGCGGGCATCCGGCGGGGGAGCAGAGCCACTCGCCGAAGGGAGCACCATGAAGGCCGTCACCTGGCACGGGAAACGCGATGTCCGGGTGGACACCGTCCCGGACCCGAAACTGGCCGAACCGACCGACGCGATCGTGCGTATCACCTCGACCGGGATCTGCGGTTCCGATCTGCACCTTTACGAGGTCCTCGGCGCCTTCATCGACGAGGGCGACATCCTCGGGCACGAGCCCATGGGCGTCGTCGAAGAGGTCGGCTCCGGGGTGACGAACCTGAAACCCGGTGACCGGGTCGTCATCCCCTTCAACATCTCCTGCGGCCACTGCTTCATGTGCGATCGCGGCCTTCAGTCGCAGTGCGAGACCACGCAGGTCACCGATCGCGGCAAGGGCGCCGCGTTGCTCGGCTACACCAAGCTCTACGGCCAGGTCCCGGGCGGCCAGGCCGAATACCTGCGTGTCCCGCAGGCCCACTACGGCCCGATCAAGGTGCCGGACGGCCCGCCGGACGAGCGGTTCGTGTACCTCTCCGACGTCGTGCCCACCGCCTGGCAGGCGGTCGACTACGCGAACATCCCCGAGGGCGGCACGGTCGTGGTGTTCGGGCTGGGCCCGATCGGCCAGTTCTGCTGCCGGATCGCGAAGCACCGGGGCGCCGGCCAGGTGATCGGTATCGACCTGGTGCCGGAACGGCTCGCGAAGGCCGCCGCGGCAGGCGTCGTCACCTACGACACGCGGGAGCACAAGTACATCGGCGACGTCATCCGCGAGGCCACCGGCGGCCGCGGCGCGGATTCGGTGATCGACGCCGTCGGGATGGAGGCGCACGGCGCCCCGGTCGGGCGGCTGGCGCAGAATCTCGTCGCCCTCCTGCCCGATCCGATCGGCGCGAAGATCACCGAGAAGGCCGCGGTCGACCGGCTCAGCGTGCTGTACGCGGCCATCGACTGCGTGCGGCGCGGCGGGACGATCTCGCTGAGCGGCGTCTACGGCGGCATGGTCGACCCGCTGCCGATGATGGAACTGTTCGACAAGCAGATCACCCTGCGGATGGGGCAGGCCAACGTCCGGCGCTGGATCGACGACATCATGCCGCTGATCACCGACTCCGCCGACCCGCTCGGCGTCGAGGGTTTCGCGACGCACAAGCTCCCGCTGGCGGAGGCGCCGCACGCCTACGAGATCTTCCAGAAGAAACAGGACGGCGCGGTCAAGATCCTGCTGGAGCCGTCGGCGGCTTGAGGTGTCGGCACGCGGATGCCGGGTATCCGGTATGCGGATCCTGACGAAAGGAGCGATGGGATGACCACGGCACGAGAGATCATGACCGCGAACGCGACCTGCGTGTCCGCTTCCGAAACCGTGCTCGACGCGGCGAAGAAGATGGCCGCCGAGTCCGTGGGCGCGCTGCCGATCTGCGGTGAGGACGGCAAGCTCCAAGGCATGCTGACCGACCGCGACATCGTGGTGAAGGTGCTCGCCGAGGGCAAGGACCCGAGGGCGCTGCACGCCTCCGAACTGGCCCAGGGCGAGGCGGTGACGATCGGCGCGGACGACGACGCCGAGGAGATCATGCGCACCATGGCGAACCACAAGGTCCGGCGGCTGCCGGTGATCGACGGGCACAAGCTGGTCGGCATCGTGGCGCAGGCCGACGTGGCCAAGGCGCTGCCCAACCCGGACAGCGGCGAGCTGGTGGAAGCACTGTCCTACGACTGACCCGCCATACTCCTTCGGTGGCGTTCTTCGACATCGAAGGTTACGAACCCGTGTGGCTCTCCGGACTCCAGGCGATCCGGAGGGCGCACGGGGATCGTTTGCGCGCGCTGGTGGGCGAGCGGCTGCGGCACGCCCACCTCACCTGGTTCGTCGAATACGACGAGTGGCTCTCGGACGCGCCCGTCGTGGTCGACTTCGGCGCCGAGCGGCTGGAGATCACGCACTGGAAGTTCGACGAGCTTTCGCTGACCTGGAACACGATCGACCCGTACGGGAAGTCCTCATGGGATTGGGGTGATCCGGCCGAGCCGAGCCCGTTGCGATGGCGGCAGGATGTCTTCCCGGAACTGTCCGCTTTGGAGGGTCAGGTGCTTCAGGACGTCGAGCTGCTCGACTGCGCGACGCGAGACATGGCGAACGGCATGGTCGCGGTCGGCTTCGTTTTCCCGCGCGGCCGGTTCACCGTCTTCAACGCCTTGGACGAGAACGGGATCGAGTTCACCGAGCCGGATTCCTCTTACCGCAGGCATTCCGTGGCGGGCTGAAAACCGGGTGCGGCGGCCGTCGATCCTGGCGATACTTCCCGGCATGTCCCGGATCAAACTGGCCGAAGCGCTCGCGCTGCGCGCCGACGCGACCAAGAAGGTGGAGGCGCTGCGCTCCCGGATCGTCGACAACGCGCGGCACCAGGAGGGCGAGGAACCGTCGGAAGACGCGTCCGCCCTGCTCGTCGAAGCCGAAACCGCGCTGGACGAACTGGAGTCGCTGATCCGGCGGATCAACCGGACCAACGCCGCGACCCCGCTCGGGGAGGGCACGATCACCGACGCGATCGCGCGCCGCGACGTCCTCCGGCTCCGGCACGGCGTCCTCACCGCGGCCGCCGACGCCGCGGCGGGCCGCAACCAGGGCGGCTACGGCCGTCAGCTCCGGTCGGAGCTGCGGTACCTCTCCGCGCTCCCGGTCGCGGAGCTGCGGTCGCGCGCGGACCGGGTCGCGGGGGAGATCCGGACGGTCGACGTCGGGATCCAGCGCACCAACTGGGAGACCGACCTCCTGGACTGAACGTGGGAAGCAGGTAGCCCTCCGGGAAGCGGGCACAAGCCGAGGGCCGGCGGTACTCCGGCTCGCCTGGTACGTGGCGGGCAGCGTGGGGTTCGACTCCCCGATCACGACTCCGCCCAGCACCACGCACAGGTGACGGCGCAAGCGGCACAGTTCATCACCACGTGCCGGTCCCGGAAGGCGAGGGCGGGTACGGGGTCTTTCCACGCGCATTCCCGGTGACACAGTGGTGTTCCCGACACTGTTCACCTCGTCGGGGCATGGGCGGAGCTGATCGACTCTGTGCCAAGGTGAACAGCGGAACAACCCCCAAGAGCCCAGGTGGTGACCCCGGATGGCACTGAAGATCGGTTACAAGGCGTCGGCCGAGCAATTCGGCCCGCGCGACCTCGTCGAGTACTCCGTGCTCGCCGAGCAGGTCGGGCTGGACAGCGTGATGGTCAGCGACCATTTCCAGCCCTGGCGGCACCAGGGCGGGCACGCGCCGTTCTCCTTCGCGTGGATGGCGGCGGTCGGCGAGCGCACCGAGCGGGTCGTACTCGGCACCAGCGTGCTGACGGCGACCTTCCGCTACAACCCGGCCGTGGTGGCACAGGCGTTCGGCACCCTCGGCAGCCTGTACCCGGGCCGGGTGCTGCTCGGCGTCGGCAGCGGTGAGGCCCTCAACGAGGTCGCGGTCGCCCGCATCGAGTGGCCGGCGTTCAAGGAGCGGTTCGCGCGGCTGCGCGAGGCGATCGAGCTGATGCGCAAGCTGTGGTCCGAGGAGCGCGTCACGTTCGAGGGCGAGTACTTCCAGACCACCGACGCCACCGTCTACGACCGCCCCGAGGGCGGCGTGCCGATCTACATCGCGGCCGGTGGCCCAGTGATGGCGAAGTACGTCGGCAAGCAGGGTGACGGCTTCATCTGCACCAGCGGCAAGGGGATGGAGCTCTACACCGAGAAGCTGCTTCCCGCGGTCGCGGAAGGCGCGGAGCAGGTGGGCCGGAGCACCGGCGACATCGACAAGATGATCGAGATCAAGCTGTCCTACGACCCGGATCCGGCGCAGGCGCTGGAGAACACCAGGTTCTGGGCGCCGTTGTCGCTGACGCCGGAGCAGAAGGCCGGTATCGAGGACCCGGCGGAGATGGAGAAGGCCGCGGACGCGCTGCCGATCGAACAGGTCGCCCGCCGCTGGATCGTCACTTCCGACCCGGCGGACGCCGTCGAGCAGATCAAGCCGTACGTCGAGGCGGGCTTCAACCACCTCGTCTTCCACGGTCCCGGCCACGACCAGGAGCGGTTCCTGCGCTCCTTCTCCGAGCAGGTCGTCCCGGGGCTCCGCGAACTCGGCTGACCCGGCGCGGATGGCGGCATCGCGCGGACGGTGCCGCCATGGGTCGGTCAGGACTCGGTGACGAGCTTGCCGATCTCCTGGTCGAAGTCGAACCATTCCGGCTCGGATCCGGCGGGCACGACGTCGTAGGTGCGGTCGAGGAACTCGGCCAGCTCCTGCGCCGGGGCTTCGAGGACCGCGCAGCCGTCGGGCGCGCTGAGCGCGAAGATCACGATCGAGGTGTCGTCGGCCGGGCTGATGATCACGTCGCCCTCACCCGATGGGGTGAGGAGGCCGTCCGCGAGGAGATCACGGCCGAACATCCAGCGCACCGTCCCGCCGCCCGAGTGGTAGGCCACCACGACGGCGTAGGGGTCTTCGGGGTCGTATTCGAGGTCGGCCCGCACGGGGAGCGGGTCCGCACCGAAAGTGCGCAGGCCGAAGACGATCGTCCCCCGGATGAGGTCGCTTTCCCTGTCCAATGCTTCAGCCCCTTACGTTCGGTTGCTGTTGATCTTCAGCTATGGATAACGCAATGTGAAGCCTTTTCGTGACCCGAGTTGACAAGGTTCACACGTTCGGCTGAGAGCTGGGTCTCACGTGCTCACGCACCGTCTTCGACGGGCACGTGCGGTGAGCAAGCGGAAAAGGCGATCAGCCGTGCAAAAGAAAGTGACTTCGCACGTGCATATTCCGATGAAGGAAATATGGGCAGCCATTTGGCGGAGTGAATCCGTATTGTTGGCGGTTTAACATCAGCACGCGTCGTTCAAATGTTTCCAGGAGACCGGCGTGGCTCCGTCCTGGACCTCGGCGAGCTTGGTCGTTGCGGATAGGGAGGAGCGGTAATGGGTGTACGAATCACCGTCGTCATTCCCCGGGTCGGCCTCACTCGGCGTGACGCGGGCTGTTGGCTCCGGGGCCGCGCCTGCCGTACCCCGCGTCCAGGGGCGTCGCCGTGATCGACCGGCTCCCGATGCGCGTCGGGCAGGCCGACATCGATCGGCTGGAGGGCGTCATCGCCGCGCTCCGGGCGCGCGACTACCGGGAGGGCGGCGGATCCTGCCGGGAGCTGCTACGCGTGCTGGAGCCCTACGGTGCCGCGCTGCGGCGCGGGATGATGTCCGACCCGGTGGCCCGGCGGCTGGCCGGGGTGGTCGCGGATCTGCACAACCTGAAGGGCTGGACGGAATTCGACTCGGGCCGTCCCGTACGGGCGGAGCGGCACTTCCGCCGCGCGCTCGACCTCGCGGCGGAGGCGGGCGACGACGACCTCCTCGCCAACATCCGCTACCGGCTCGGCCGGATGTACCTGCATCACCGGTCGCCTTCGGAGGCGCTCGAACAATTCGGCCATGGACAGGTCGCGGCACGCCGCGCCGGACGGCCGCTGTCGCAGGCGATCCTGTCGGCGAACGAGGCATGGGCCTACGCGCTGCTCGGTGACGTCCGCCAGGCGCTCGACAAGATTTCCCTTGCCCCGGAACAATTCGCGGACTCGGTCGGCGACACCGTCCCGTCGTGGTCCGCCTTCTTCACGGCCACCGACCTGGCCGCGATGATCGGCACGGTGCGCACCGAACTCGCCAGGCTCGTCGACGTCCGCCACAGCCGGGAAGCCATTCCGGCGCTCACCGAAGCCATCGACGGCTACGGGCCGGACATGATGCGCAGCCGGTCGCTGACGATGATCTGGCTCGCTGTCGACCACGCGCTGGAGGGTGATCTCGACCGGGCGGCGGAGGTCGGTCTCGCCGCGATGGACCTCGCGGACGGAATCCGTTCCGCGCGGACAAGAGATCGTTTACGGCCACTGTCGGAAAGCGTGCGGAAGCGGATGGGCGATATTAACGCGCGAGATATCCTTGACCGGATCGCAACATTCCGCGCCAGTGCCTGAGCGCCGGAGAATGGGTGGAGGAATGACCGGATCAATTACGCCGGGCGTAGGCTCGCGGGTATGAAACGGACTTCGTTCGCGCAGTGGCCGTGTTCGATCGCGCGCACCATGGACCTGCTCGGCGACTGGTGGACGCCGCTGGTCCTGCGGGAGGCGTTCTACGGGATCCGCCGGTTCGACGAGTTCCAGCAGCAGCTCGGCATCGCGCGGAACACCCTCGCCGACCGGCTGCGCCGCCTGGTCGCGGAGGGGTTGCTGGAAAAGCGCGCCTACCAGGCCGACCCCGTCCGTTACGACTACGTGCTGACCGAGAAGGGCTCGGATTTCTACGGGGTGCTCGCCGCCATGTCGCGCTGGGGCGACCGCTGGCTCTCCGGGGACGACGGGCCGCCGATCACCCTCCACCACGAGACCTGCGGGCACGACACCCACGCGGAGGTCGTCTGCGCACACTGCGCCCGGCCGCTCACCGCGGAGAACACCCGGGCGCGGATCGGCGCGGGCTATCCGCCGAAGCTCGCGAGCCGGCCCGACGTCGTACGGCGATTCGCCGCGCAGGAGGGTTTGACAACCTGAGTCCATCTACGCAACTATCGAGGTCACAGGCATGGGAGGGTGACCACGATGGAGTGGACGGGCGCCAAGTACGCCGACGGGCCGACAGTCGAGGTCGAGGCTTGGGTCGACGCGGTCCCGGAGCGCGTCTGGTCGATCGTGTCCGATGTGCGCCTGATGCCGGAAATGAGCGAGGAAGTCCAAGCGGTCGAGTGGTGCGACGGCGCGGAGGACGCGCCCGCGGTCGGCAGGCGGTTCGTCGGCCACAGCAAGCACGACGCGCTGGGCGAATGGGAGACGACGTCGTACGTCGTCGAATGCGAGGCGCCGCGTGTCTTCGCCTGGGCGGTGCAGGATCCCGAAACGCCGACCGCGCTGTGGCGGTTCACGCTGGAGCCCGAGAACGGCGGGACGAAGCTCCGGCAGTGGATGCGGATGGGGCCGGGACGGTCGGGTCTCTCGCTGGCCATCGACCGGATGCCGGATAAGGAGGAGAAGATCGTCTTCGTCCGGCTGCGCGAGTTCGAGAACGCGATGACCGGGACCCTCGCGGCGATCAAGGAGCGCGCCGAGGCGGACGGCACCTGATGCGGACGGCGACCACGGTCGAGGCGTCCCGCGGCTGGCGGGAGACGCTGGGTTTCGTGCTGGAGGCCGAAAAGCTCGGTCTCGGCGAATGCTGGGTCGCCGAGGCGTGGGGTTCGGACGCGCCGTCCGTGCTCGGCTATCTCGCGGCGCGGACCGAGCGGATCCGGCTCGGCTCGGGCATCATCCAGCTCGGCACCCGGACCCCGGTGGCGATCGCGCAGACCGCGCTGACCCTCTCGGAGCTCTCCGGCGGCCGGTTCGTCCTCGGGCTCGGCGCGTCGGGGCCACAGGTGATCGAGGGGCTCCACGGGGTTCCGTTCGCCCGGCCGCTGACGCGGATGCGGGAAACGGTCGCGATCATCCGTCAGGCGTTCGCGGGGGAGAAGATCTCGTTCTCCGGTAAGGAATTCGAGATCCCGCTGCCGGGCGAGAGCAGGCCGATGCGGCTGTCGACCGCGCCGAATCCGGACATCCCCATCCATCTGGCCACGCTCTCGCCGAAGCTGCTGGAGCTGACCGGCGAGATCGCGGACGGCTGGCTGGGCACCAGTTTCGTCCCGGAGGGAGCGCAGGCCTACTTCTCGCATCTCGACGCCGGCCTGGCGAAAGCGGGCCGATCGCGGGCGGACCTCGAAGTCTGCCAAGGTGCCGAGGTCGCCTTCGCCGCGGACGAGGACGAGCTGCGCGGGATGGTCGCGGGCCGCAAGGCCGAACTCGCGTTCAGCCTCGGCGGGATGGGTTCGGCGAAGACGAACTTCTACAACAACGCCTACAGCAGGCAAGGCTGGGCCGACGCGGCCGCGGCGGTGCGGGAACGCTGGCAGGCGGGCGACCGGGAGGGCGCCGCCTCACTGGTGACCGACGAGATGGTGCTCGGCACGACGCTGATCGGCACCGAACCGATGGTCGCCGAACGGCTGCGCGTCTGGCGGGACGCCGGGGTCGACACGGTCCGGCTGTACCCGGCGGGCGAGACGGTCGCCGACCGGCTCGCCACCCTCGGACGCGCGCTGGACCTGGTCCGCGCGCTGGGCTGAATGCCCGTGCCGGCTGAGGTGACCGGCCGAGCGCGGCGGGTCCCGCCTGCTCCAAGCGGGTAGAACTTGTTTCACTTTCGCCTTCGGCTGGAGAACATGACCTCGCTCGATCCCCACGCGAGGAGGATTCATGGGTCCCGATTCCGGTCTGTCCCGGCGCCAGGTCCTGCTCGGCACCGGGCTCGCGCTCGCTTCGGGACTGCCGCTGGGCGGGACGGCTTCGGCCGCCGCGGCAGCCTCAGTGGTGCTCGGCGAGTACGACGTCGTCGTGGTCGGGGCGGGCGCGGCCGGGATGACCGCCGCGCTGACGGCGGCGAAACGCGGGCTCAGCTGCGTGGTGCTGGAGAAGGCGGCGAAGTTCGGTGGTTCGGCCGCCCGGTCCGGGGCGGGGATCTGGATTCCGTGCAACTCGGTGCTGGCCGAGGCCGGCGTCCGCGACACACCGGAAGAGGCCGCACGGTACTTGGCCGCCGTGGTCGGCCCGTCGATCCCCGCCTCGCGGCAGCGGGCCTTCCTCGCCAACGGACCGGCGATGCTGTCGTTCGTGATGGCCAACAGCCCGCTGCGGTTCCGCTGGATGGAGGGCTACAGCGACTACTACCCGGAACTGCCCGGCGGGATGCCCGGCGGCCGCTCGATCGAACCCGACCAGCTCGACGGGAACATCCTCGGTGCCGAACTGGCCAATCTGAACCCGCCCTACCTCGCCACGCCCGCGGGGATGGTCGTCTTCAGCGCCGACTACAAATGGCTCGCGCTGGCCGCGGTCAACCCGAAAGGCGCCGCAGTGGCGGCCGCCTGCCTGGCGCGCGGCACGGCCGCCGCCCTCGCCGGACAGAAACCGCTCACCATGGGCCAGTCGCTGGCCGCGGGACTGCGGGCCGGATTGCAGCGCGCCGGTGTCCCGGTCTGGCTGAACACGCCGCTGACCGATCTGGTCATCGAGAACGGGAAGGTCACCGGCGTGGCCGTCTCGGCGGGCGTGGTGAAAGCCCGGCGCGGCGTCATCGTCGGTTCCGGCGGGTTCGAACACAACGCCGCCATGCGGGCGGAATACCAGCGCCAGCCCATCGGTACACAATGGACTGTCGGCGCGCGGTCGAACACCGGGGACGGGATCCTGGCGGGAAAGCGGGCCGGAGCGGCGCTGGACCTGATGGACGACGCCTGGTGGGGGCCGGCGATCCCGCTCCCCGGCGAGCCGTACTTCTGCCTCGCCGAGCGGACCCTGCCCGGCGGGCTGATGGTGGACGCGGCGGGCAAGCGGTTCGTCAACGAAGCGGCGCCCTACAGCGACGTCGTGCACACGATGTACGACCGGAACCCGACGTCGCCCACCATTCCCGCGTGGCTGGTCGTCGATCAGCACTACCGCAACCGGTATCTCTTCCGCGACGTCGCGCCGCTGTCGCCGTTTCCCGGCGAGTGGTATTCGTCGGGAGCGGTCAAGAAGGCGTGGACCGTGGAGTCGCTGGGCAGCGCGATCGGCGTCCCGCCGCAGGCGTTGCGTGCCACGGTCACGCGGTTCAACGGGCAGGCACTGTCCGGTGTGGACAGTGATTTCCGCCGGGGCGCCAGCGCTTACGACCACTACTACACCGACCCGTACGTCCTCCCGAACTCGTGCCTCGCGCCGCTCTGGGAGCCGCCCTTCTACGCCTTCAAGATCGTCCCGGGCGACCTCGGTACCAAGGGCGGGATGCGCACCGACGCGCGGGCGCGGGTCCTGCGGGCGGACGGCTCGGTGATCCCGGGCCTGTACGCCGCCGGGAACGCCAGCGCGGCGGTGATGGGCAACAGTTACGCGGGGGCGGGGTCGACGATCGGCCCGGCGATGACCTTCGGGTACGTGGCGGCGAACGATCTCGCGGATCAGCCGGGCTGATTCTTGAGCCGTGAAACGGCGATGACGAGCACGAAAGCGGCGAGCGCGGCGACGGTCCGGACGACGTTGAAGGTCTCCCACTGATCGAGGATCGCCGCGTGGTCGGCCGGTGCGGAAGTGGCCGCCCAGACCTTGATCCGGCCGTTGATGGGCACGTTCCCGAAGCGGGTGACCAGAAACGAGATCACGACCAGCGCCGCGGCCACGCCGGCCAGCTGTCGTGCCCGGCCTCGGCTCAGGAAGGCGAGCGCGAGGGAACTGATCGCCGCGAGGCCCATCGCGGTCTGCATGACGACGCCGTTCCGCTGCATCAGCGCGGAGTGGAAGGTCAGCCGCACGTCGAGCGGGACGACGTCGAACGTGGCGGCGACGTTGACCATGCCGTAGCCGAACGCCCCCGCGAGCAGTCCCGTCGACAGGAGGGCGACGCCGGTTACGAACCCTATCTTTGACATGCTGTCAAACATAGTGACCTGGGTTAAGGTTGACAACATGTCTGAGGTAGCCGACGGGCGGCAGCGGCGACGGCGGACCGATGCCGACCGCAGTGTCGCTTCGATCCTCGCCGCGGCCAGGGAACTTCTCGGTACGCAAGCCCACGCGAGCGTCGAGGACATCGCGAGAGCGGCCGGGGTGAGCAGGCAGACCGTCTACGCGCACTTCAAGACCCGCGAGGCGCTTCTGAGCGCGGTGATCGACGCGGTGTCCGAGGAGGCCGCGAACGAGATGGCCGCGGCGCGGCTCGACGAGGGGCCCGCGGCCGACGCCATGCTGCGCCTGCTCGACGTCGGCTGGCGGATGTTCCGGCGCTACCCGCGGCTGCCCGCCGGTGCCGCCGAAGAGAACGACCCCGAAGCCGACCGGGAACGTCATTCGGCGGTGTCCGATCATCTGGACCGGCTGCTCACCCGGGGCAAGGACGCGGGCGAGTTCGACCGGCGGCTCGCGAACCCTTGGCTCGTCAGCGCGATCGTGGCGCTCGGCCACGCCGCCGGACAGGCGGTGGACGCGAAGCAGCTGACCCTCGTCGACGGCGTCGACGCGCTCGCCGAGAGCGTGCTGCGGCTCTGTGGTACCGCTCGGCGGGACTGACGGACACGGAACGCCCCGAAGCGCTCACGGCCGGTTCCGCACCCGTTAAGGTGGGGCGTTCGCGTGGCATCAAGGGCTGGGGGGTCCGCCATGATCATCAAACGTGCCTATCACCACGGGGATCTTCGTCGTGCGCTCGTCCTCGCCGCACGGGAGCTCCTCGTCGAACGAGGTCCGGAGGGAGTGAGTCTGCGCGCAGCGGTCGCGAAGGTGGGTGCGTCCACCGCGGCGCCGTACCGGCATTTCCGCGACAAGGACGCGCTGCTGGTGGCGGTCGCGCTGGAGGGACACGCCGAAGTACAAGACCGGCTGCGTGACTGCGGCGCCGGGACGGTGACCGCGCTCGGCCGGTCCTACCTCGGCTTCGCACTGGAACATCCCGCGCTGTACCGCCTGATGGCGGGCGCCGGCATCGGGGACCGGGCCGCGTATCCGGAACTGGCCGAGGCCCACCGGGCGACCTGTGCGCTGCTGGCCGACCGGGTGGGGGAGCGGAACGATCCTGGCGGTTTCGCCGTCACGCTCTGGTGCCTGCTCCACGGGCTGGCGACGCTCGTGATCGACGGCCACGTCGAGCGGGAAGCCGCGGTCGCGGAAGTGGAGCGCAGCCTCGGGCTGCTGGTCGGGTAAGGACCGGTGGATGCGTCCGTGTGTGGATTTTGGTGCGTTGGATGACCAGAAACCCACACAGTGCCCCCATGTACGTGAGGTGTGTGGAAATAGGGATGTTGAACGTCTCTATTCCCACACACCCCTCACTCGCAGTAGCACTTGTCTGCCCACGGGTCACGTCTAGTAGTCATAAGGGCGAGGGGTGGGCTCTCCGCGATCGATCGCGAGTGCCACGAAGCTTCGAACCAACCCCGTGCAGCAGGGCACGGCCGCCACCTTTGCCGCGCCCCACCCTCGATTCAGCCGATGGACGGAATGAAGGTCGGCAGCCGCCGGACCTTCGTGTCCTGCTCGAAGGCGTAAGCGATCGCCAGCAGCGACGGTTCACTGAACCGCCCGCCCATGATCGACAACCCCAGCGGCAACGGCCCCGCGTACGCCATCGGCACGGTCATGTTGGCGTAGCCCGACACGGCCGCCGGCCCGGACGAGTCGATCAGCAGCGCGCCGTCGCCGACACCGAGCTGCGTCTTCCACGCGGCGTTGTTCGTCGGCGCCACGATCGCGTCCAGCTTCTCCCCGCGCAGCGTCTCGTCGAGGCCCCGCCGGGCGGCGCTCGTCGCGGCTTCCCGCATCGCGCGGTACGCCGGATCGTTGAGATCGCCGGTGGTCGCCTGCGACCGGTCCCACAGGTTGTGCGTCCAGTACGGCATTTCGATCGCCGCGTTGTCCAGGTTGTACTGGATCAGCCCGGCCAGGTCGGCGGGGTGCTTGCCGCCGGTGGATGCGAGGTAGGCGTTGATGTCGTGCTTGAACTCGGTCCGGATCGCGGGGAACTCGTTGGCCGCGATGACGTCCAGATAGGGGATGGTGATCTCGACCGTGGTCGCGCCGAGCTTCCGGAGCCTGGTCAGCGCCTGGTCGAACGCCGCCTTCGTCGTCTCGTCCGGGGTGTAGACCTCGCGCCAGACGCCGATCCGCTTTCCGCGCAAAGCGTTGGGGCGCAGGAATCTCGTGTAGTCGTCGAGTGACTGGCGGGCGGCGTCGACGGTGATCGGGTCACGCCGGTCCGCCCCGTTCAGCGCCGCGAGCAGGATCGCGGCGTCGACCACGTTGCGCGCCATCGGGCCGGCCGTGTCCTGCTGTTTCGACACCGGCACGATCCCGCTGCGGCTGACGAGCCCGAGGCTCGGCTTGACCCCGACGATGCCGTTGGCGCCGGACGGGCAGCTGATCGAACCGTCCGTTTCGGTCCCCACGGCGACGGTCGCCAGATGCGCGGCGACGGCCACCCCCGAACCGGACGACGAACCGCACGGGTTGCGGTCGAGGACGTAGGGGTTGGCGGTCTGCCCGGCGAGCGGGCTCCAGCCGTTCGACGAGCTGGTGGAGCGGTAACTCGACCACTCCGAAAGGTTGGCCTTGCCGAGGATGACCGCGCCGGCCTCACGCAGGTTTTCGACCACCCCGGCGTCGCGGTAGGGGCGGGATTCCAGCAGCGCCGTCGAGCCCGCCGTGGTCGGCTGCCGGTCCGCGGTGTCGATGTTGTCCTTGAGCAGCACCGGAATCCCGTCCATGGGACCCTTCGTCCGGTGCCGGTGACGCCGCAGGTCACTCTCCGCGGCGAGCCGCAGCGCATCCGGGTTCGTGGTGAGCACCGCGTGCAGCGTCGGGTTCAGCTTGCGGATCCGCTGCAGGTAGAAGGCGGTCAGCTGGACCGAGGACAGCCGCCCGGAGCGCATCGCCCGCTGCAGGTCGGGGATCGTCGCCCGCTCCAGGTCGATCCCGGCCACCACGGGGCGGCCGGCGGCTCCCGTGGCCGACGCCGGGACGGCCGTGGTGGCCGACGCGGCCGACACCATGACGAGAAACGCGGCGACGGCCACACCCCGCCTTTTCCAGGAATGTCTTCTCAAGGAATTCCCTCCTTGTCCGAAAGAATTCCTGAACAGTACGTGCGCGGCCGAGGTTCGGAACCGCCGTGGAAAACGGGGAAACGGTGATTTGATCGACGCGGCGACGCCGGTCCGGTAGGCGATCGGTCACGCAAACGGCCTGTAGATCCCGGATTCGGCACTGTACGGCGCCGGTCGCGGACGCACGGTGAGGCGATATTCGTGATTCCGTCGGAAATATTCCGCCTGATTTCGGCTCGGCCTCCGGTTTCGCGTTGATCGGTTTTTGTTCGCGGTTCGCCGATCATCCGGCCCGGTTCCGCCGTGCGCATTCGGCGAGCGCGGTGCCGAAGGAGCGCGCGGTGCTCGTCAGCCCGGCCACCGCCGAAACCGGGTCGCGGCGGGCGGGCAGGACGGCGGCGAGTGCCGCGCCGACCCGGCCGTCCGGGGTCCTGATGCCCACGGCCGCGCAGCAGAGCCCCGCCGTGATCGTCTCCGATTCGGTCGCGTAGCCGGCCTCGCGGATCTCCAGCGCGTCCGTGTCCGGTTCGGCGAGCGCCGGGTGATGGGCGGCCAGGAGCCGTCCGGCGGCGGTTCCCGGCGGAAGCGCGCGGCCCGGCCAGGCGGGGACGTCGTCGGCGGGCAGGACGGCGCCCGCGGCGACCAGCGCGCGACCCTCCCTCGGGACCACGAGCACCAGGCTCGCGCGCATCCGCGCCGACAGCGACGGCAGCCGTTCCTTGGCCAGGTCCCGGAGTTCGGGCTGCCAGAACCGCCCGAGGCGGAACACGCGCGACCCGATCCGGTAACCGCGGCCCGCCCGTTCGACCGCGCCCAGGTCGGCCAGCTGGTCCAGGAGCCGGTGCACGGTGGTCTTCGGCAGACCGGTGGCCCGCACGAGCTGGGTCAGCCCGGCCTGCCCGCCGTGTTCGTCGAGTGCTTCGAGCAACGCGAACGCGCCTTCGAGCACGCCGCGTCCGCCGATGGTTTCCCGCATCGCCGCCCTTTCCCGGAAACAGGTCACACCGGAGAAGTAAAGTGCGCCCGCGGCGGGGCGGGATACGAACTTCCGGGCAGCCGATGGGGCGGGGTTCCGCTGAACGGTCCAGCGGCAGACGTGACCGACACCGCCCCGGAAACCCCCCTGCCGGGTCCTGCCTCCCGGCGCGTTCCTGGCATGCTGGCAAGGTTCGCGCGAACGACACAGCTCCAGGGGGACGTCGACAATGGAGGAGATCCGCCGCCTCGCCGACCGGTTCGATCTCATCGAGCCCGTCGGCGGTGGCTCCATGGGCACCGTGTGGCGGGCGCGCGACGAGAACCTGGAGCGCACGGTCGCGATCAAGGAACTCCTTCTGCCGCACGGAGCCGGTGAGCAGAAGGCCGACGAGGCGAAGAACCGCGCACTGCGCGAGGCACGGATCGCCGCGCGGCTGGTGCATCCGCACGCCATCACCGTCTTCGGCGTGATCGACGAGCAGGACCGCCCGTGGATCATCATGGAGTACCTGCCCTCGACCAGTCTCGCGGACAAACTGCGCGAAGGGCCGATGGAGGTCGACGACGTCATCCGTCTCGGCATCCAGCTGTGCTCGGCGCTGGCGGCCGCGCACCGGGCCGGGATCGTCCACCGTGACATCAAGCCCGGCAACGTCCTGCTCGGCGAGGACGACACCGTCAAGATCACCGACTTCGGGATCTCGCGGGCGATGGGCGACGTCCAGCTCACCGCGACCGGCGAGATCTCCGGGACGCCGGCGTTCCTGGCGCCGGAGGTCGCTCGCGGCGAGGACGCCACCTCCGCCTCCGACGTGTTCTCGCTCGGCGCGACGCTGTACACCGCTCTCGAAGGCGGCACGCCCTACGGCACGGCCGAGAACCCGATCGCGTTGCTGTACCGCGCGTCGAGCGGCGAGATCACCCCGCCGGTCAAGTCGGGGATCCTGACGCCGCTGCTGAACCGGCTCCTCGACGTCCGGCCGGACAGCAGGCCGACGATGGCCGAGACCGAGCGTGAGTTGCGGGCGCTCGCGGCGGGGGAGCCGACGACACTCGTCGCCGAGGAGCCGCCGCCGAAGGCGCGCAAGGGGATGCTGGTCGGCGTGATCGCCGTGTTCCTCGTGCTCGCGGCGGCGGCCGCCGCGGCCGTGGTCGTGGTGCTCAACCGCGACGAGGACACCCCGTCCGGCCAGGCGCCGCCGCCGGCCTCCCAGTCGCAGCCCGCCGTCCCGACCTCGTCGGAGCCGGTCGCGCCGTCGCCTTCGCCGTCTTCCGCGCCGCCCTCGACACCGTCTTCGTCGTCCTCGGCCGCCCCGCCTCCGGCACAGACGCCGGGGCAGGCGCTCGCGGCGTATTACACGCTCATCCCGGGGAACCTCGAGGCCGGGTTCGCGACGCTGAGCGACAACTTCAAGCAGACCAGGAACCAGAGCTTCGAGAGGTATTCGAACTACTGGAAGCAGTTCAGCGCGGTGACCGTGTCGAACGTGACCGAATCCGGCAACACGGTGACGGCGACACTCACCTACGTGCGGGCCTCCGGCGGGACCACGACCGGCAGGGAGACCTTCGTCCTGGTCCAGAAGGACGGCCGGTATCTCATCGACTCCCAGCGGGCAGGCTGAGTTTCCCGGCGAGGCGCCGAAGCCAGGCCTCGACCTCGTCGGGGGAGCGGTCCGGGAGACCGAAGATCGTTTCGGTGACTCCGGCGGCCTCCAGCCTGGCCAGGTTCTCCGGATCGGGGCGGACGCCGAGCGCCGAGATCTCCGGCTCACCGGATCGGCCCGCCTCGCGCCAGATCTCGCGGAGCCGCCGGGCTTTGTCCTCGATGTCGGTGTCGCCCGGCGTGGTGAGCCAGCCGTCGGCCGATTTCGCGATCCAGCGGAACGTCTTCTCCGTCGCGCCCGCGCCGACGATCACCGGGATATGGGCTTGGGCCGGTTTCGGCCACGCCCAGCTGGCGCCGAACGAAACGAACTCGCCCGCGTACGAGGCTTCGTCCTGCGTCCAGAGCGCGCGCATCGCCTCCAGATATTCGCGCAGGACCGTTCGCCGTCTGCCGCCGGGAACGCCGTGATCGGCCAGTTCGTCGACGTTCCAGCCGAAGCCGACGCCGAGGGTGACCCGCCCGGCCGAAAGGTGATCGAGGCTGGCGATCGTCTTCGCCAGCGTGATCGGATCGCTCTCGACCGGAAGGGCCACCGCCGTCGCGAGCCGGATCCGGGAGGTCACCGAGGCCGCGGTCGCCAGCGCGACCCACGGGTCCAGCGTCCGCAGGTAGCGGTCGTCGGGCAGCGAGGAGTCGCCGGTCCGCGGATGCGGAGCCTCCCGTTTGACCGGGATATGCGTGTGTTCCGGCACGTGGAAGGTGTCGAAGCCCGCCGCTTCGGCCGCCCGGGCGGCCGCCGCCGGACTGATCCCCCGGTCACTGGTGAACAGCACTATCCCGTGTCTCACAGCCGCTCACGTTATTAGAACGTGTTTCAGTTTGCAACCGTGGCATGTAGCGTGACCGGCAGCGCGTTCAGCCGCCAGGTGCCGGGGTCCGGGATCCGCAGTAGGCCGTCGGCGAGAGCGAGATCGGGGAATCTGCGCAGCAGCGCGGTGAGCGCGACCTCGACCTGAACCCTGGCCAAGGAAGCGCCGAGACAGAAGTGCGGCCCGTGTGCGAAGGCGAGATGCCACGCCGGTCCCGCCGCGCGCCGGATGTCGAAGACGTCCGGGTCCCCGAAGGCCCGCGGGTCCCGGTTCGCCGCCGCGATCGCGACGGTAACAGGTTCTCCTTCGGGGATGAGGACGTCGCCGATCCGGACGTCCGTGGTCGCGAACCGGGGGATCGTCAGCAGCTGCGGGCTCTGCCAGCGCATCACCTCCTCGACCGCGCCGGGCATGAGCGCCGGGTTCTCGCGAAGCTGGGCCAGCTGCTCGGGGTGGGTGAGGAGGATTTCGACGGCGTTGGCGATGAGGTTGCCGGGCACCTGGCCGCCCAGTACGAGTTGCCAGACCAGGGCGACCAATTCGGTTTCGCTGAGCCTGTCACCGTCTTCGGCCTGTATCCGGAGCAGTTGCGAGACGACGTCCTCGCCCGCGTCCTGTTTCCGGTCCGCGATGGCGGCGAGCGCGCCCTCGACGATCCCGGGGACCGCTTTCGCGAGCCCCGCGCCGTCGCCCGCCGAGACCAGTGCGCCGTATTCGCGCCATCGCGGGCGGTCGGCCGCGGGGATACCGACCAGTGCGCAGATCACGTCGACCGGGAGTGGCCGCGCGAAGGCGGTGACGAGGTCGATGCGGTCTTCCCCGGCGAGTTCGTCGAGGAGGTCGTCCACGAGCCGCTCGATCCCCGGGCGGAGCGCGGCGGCCTTGCGCGGGGTGAACGCGGGGGCGACGAGCCGCCGGAGCCGGAGGTGCTCGGGCCCCTCGACCTCCTGCATCGTCCGCATGTACGGGCGGCAGTGGTCGGGGATGTCCATGTGCTGATAGCTGTTCGCGCTCAAGGCGAATCGCGGGTCGCTCAGCATCTTCCGCGCCTCTTCGTGGCGCAGCACCGCCCACATGGAGAACCCGGGGGCGCTGAGCTTGGCGATCGGGGAGCGCTCGCGGGCCGGTCCGTAGGCGGTGAACGGGTCGCGCAGGACCTCGGGGTCGGTCAGGAGGATCTCGGGAACTTCGGACAAAGCGGCTCTCCCAGTTCGGATGTTCAAATCAGATGTTCTCATCATCTGAATGGTCAAGGTATCTTGATCCGGGTCCGAGGGCAACGTGCCGGCAGACGGGAGGCCGATGGTCCGGCTGAGCAGGGCGGAGACGCAGGAGCGCAATCGCGCGAAGGTGCTGTCCGCCGCGCGCGACGAGTTCGCGGAGCAGGGCTTCCGGGACGCCAAGATCGACGTCATCGCCGAGCGGGCCGAACTCACCCGCGGCGCGGTCTACTCGAACTTCCCGGGAAAACGCGCGCTGTACTTCGCCGTCCTGGCCGAATTGGCCGAGCGGTCCGCGGGCGCGCCGCACGCGGCGCCCGGTGAGACGCTCGAGGACGCGCTGGGCGCTCTGGCCAGGGTGAGAGTGGCCGCGTTTCCCCTGAACGACGATCAGGCGGGCCTCGCGCGAGACCTGATGCCGGAGGTGCTCGCGGACGAGCGCGTCCGGCGGCCGTTCGCTCAGCTGGTGAAGCTCAACGGCCTGCTGCTGGGGATCGCGCTGGAACGGCTCGACCCGCCGGTGCGGCCGCCGGGGTCGCCGATCCCGCGCCGGGTCCGGCTCGCGGAGACCGTGCTGACCACGCTGCACGGCGCCGGCCAGTTGGCGGCCGCCGCGCCGGGCCTCGTCGAACCCTTCGACGTCGTGAGCGCCTGTGAACGGCTGGCGGGGCTGGCCTTCAACGACTGGTGGGCGCCGCCGGTGATCGTGCCCGCGGCGCAGGCGGCCGACCGGCCGTGGTCACCGCCAGGAGCCGTGGACCTCGTGCGCGGGGAAACCTTCGTACCCGCCGACGGCGTGGTCGTCGTCCTGGGCACGCATCGGCTGGGCGCCGCGGAAGAGGCCGTCCGGGCGCACGACGGCGATGTCACCGTCGTCGTCGTGACCAGTGAGCCCGCCGAGCTGGTGCCGTTGACCCGGCTGACCGTCGCGGAGGTGTGCGGCGGTCTGCGGCAGGCCTTCCCGGAGCCGTCTTGGCCGCGCCTGCGCGTGGTGTGCGACGTGACCGGGACACTGGCGGCGGCCGCGGGGGTGCTCGCGGTCAGCGACGAGACCGAGGCCGCGATCCGGGTCGACCGGGGCCGCGTCGTCGCCACGGCGGACGGGCGCGGCGCGGGACACGCCGTCTCGGGCGAAGTGTCCCGTGTGGACAGCGCCTAGACCGTGTCCGTGTGTCGGATCCGGTACACCTGCAGGCGAAGCCCGTAGTACTTGTCGGTTTCCCCGACCCAGACCATCCCGAGCCGTTTCGCGGTCGCGATGGCGCGGGTGTTGTTCGGCCGCGCGACGGCGAAGAGTTCGTCCGTGTCCTGGGTGAACGCCCAGCCGATCAGCGCGCGGGCGGCCTCGGAGGCGTATCCCTCGCCCCAGGCGTCCGGATGCAGCTGCCAGCTGATCTCCAGGTCCTCTTCGTACGGTGGCAGCAGGTGGATGCCCAGCCCGCCGACGACCACGCCGTCCTCCTTGCGCTGCACCGCCCATCTCCCGCGCGGCGGCACGAGATTCGGCTGCGCCTGTTGCCAGGCCTGCAGAACCGAACGCATGGCCGCGGCGTCGGTCACGCGGTCCATCGCCGGGGTGAGCCAGCGGGTCACGTCGGTGGTGCCGTAGATCGCCAGCGCGGCTTCGGCGTCGTCCTCGGACCACTCACGGACGACGAGCCTTTCGGTGGTCAAGTCCATAACAGAACGTTACGCGCCCCGGCGCGGCCGTGGGGTGTCCGGATCATGACAACTCGGCAACCCGGCGTACCTTGGCGTCATGCGCGCCGACGCCTCGACGACCCCCGAACAGGCCTGCCCGATCGCCCCGGTGGTCGACCTCGTCTTCAGCCGCTGGACCACGCCGATCCTGTGGGCGCTCAACGAATTCGGCAGGCAGCGGTTCGTCGAACTCGAGCGGCGCATCGGTTCGATCACGCCGAAGGTGCTGACGCAACGGTTGCGGCAGCTGGAACGCGACGGCCTGCTCACCCGGACCTATCACGCCGAGGTGCCGCCGCGGGTCGAGTACGAGATCAGCGACCTCGGCCGGAGCCTGGCGCCGCTTTTCGCGACCCTCGCGGACTGGTCGACCGAGAACCTGCCGAAGGTGGAAGAGGCCCGGTCGGCCTACGACTCCGCTTCCTGAGCCGCCGCCGGTGTTCCCAATGCTTCAGTTGAGGCGCTCAGCGTCTCAACTGAGGCATTGGGAACACCGGCTCCCTCGCCGCCTCCTTGAATCCGCCACCTCGTCCTGCTCGAAGGTTGCGAAAGCCACTTTCGCAACCTTCAACGTTGCGAAAGTGGCTTTCGCGACGTCGGCCATGGCCGGGCCCGGCGCCGCCCTGGCGAGCATGTCGCGAAAGCCACTTTCGAGACGTCTGGTGTCCCGAAAGTGGCTTTCGCGACACCACCTCCGCCGCCCCCGAGCCTTCATCGACCGGGTAGGGGACCCAAGACCAGACCGGCACTTATTTGACCGATCGGTCCAGATGCGGCTAAGCTCCTCTCGTGTCCCGGGTGAAAGAATTCGACGTCGACGCGGCCTGCGAAGCCGCGCTGGAACTGTTCTGGCGGCAGGGGTACGAGGCCACCTCGGTCAGTGACCTGGTCGCCGAGCTCGGTATCGGCAAGGCGAGTCTGTACGCCACGTTCGGCACCAAGCACGAGCTGTACCTGACGGCCTTGAACCGCTACATCGCCCGGGGCAACGAGCGGTTCGTCGAGGACTTCGCCGGCCCGGGGCCGGCGCTCGCGGGTGTGCGGCGGCTCATCGACCGGTATCTCGCCGAAATACTGGGGGAATCCGGTCGTAAAGGCTGTTTCGTGGTCAATGCCGCCATGGAGATGATGCCGAGGGATCCCGAGGTCGCGCGGGTGGTCGAGCGCAGCTGGGACGCGCTCGAGCTGGCCGTTCGGATGGCGCTGAGCCGCGCGAAGGCGCAGGGCGAACTCGACGCCGCCGCGGACCCGGAAGAGCTGGCAGGCTTCCTGCTCACCGTCCTGCAGGGAATGCGGGTGCTGAGCAAGGGGCCGGATCCCGCGGCGCGCGCCAAGGCGACGGCGAAGCAGGCGATCGCGGTGCTCGAAGCCGCTCGCACGCGCTCATAATAGAACGATCGGACCAGAAAGTGGAGAACACTGTGGGGAAGCGATTCAGCGGCAAGGTCGTCCTGGTCACCGGAGGAGGTTCCGGGATCGGCCGCGCCACGGCGGCGGCCTTCGCGCGCGAAGGCGCTCAGGTCGTCGTGTCCGGTCGGGACGGCGAGAAGCTCCGCCAGACAGTGAAGGAGATCGAGGCCGACGGCGGAACCGCCGACGCGGTGACCGCCGACGTGAGTACCGGCGCGGAAGTCGAGCGTCTCGTGGCCGAGACCGTGCGGCGGCACGGCAGACTCGACATCGCGTTCAACAACGCCGGTGTGCTCGGCAGCCCCGCGCCGGCGGCGGATCTGGACGAAGACGACTTCGACGCCGTCGTGCGGACGAACCTCACGGGCACCTGGCTGTCGATGAAACACGAGATCGCCCAGATGCGGACAGGTGGTGGGGGAGTCATCGTCAACATGTCGTCCAACATCGGCTCGCACCACCGCCTGCCGGGCATGGCCGCCTATGCCGCTTCGAAGGCCGCCGTGGACGTGCTGACCCGCACCGCGGCGCGCGACCACATCGCCGAGGGCATCCGGATCAACGCGGTCAGCCCCGGCGCCACCGACACCGGCATGTCGTTCCGGCCCGGTGAATCCGACGCCGACCGCGCCGAGCGGCTCGGGTCGGTCATCCCGCTCGGCCGGATCGGCGCGGTCGAGGAGATCGCCGCCGCCGTGCTCTGGCTGGCTTCGGACGAGTCCGCGTACGTCGTGGGGCACGACATCGTCCTCGACGGCGGCGCCAGCGCCTGAGCCTCAGCGGCGCGAGGGCAGCAGCTCCTGCATCTTCGTCTTGATCCCCTGCGTCACCAGGTGCCAGGCGTCGGGCTCGCCCTTCAGGACGGCTTCGGTCATGGCCTTCACCTGCTCGAAGGTGGCGTGCGGGGGAATCGGCGGCACCTCGGGATCGCACCGGACGTCGAGCACGGTCGGCACGTCGGCCGACAGCGCGACGTCCCACGCCTCGCCGAGCTGGGCGGGATCGTCGACGGCGATCCCGCCGAGGCCGACCTCCAGCGCGAAGTCCGAATAGGACACTTCCGGCAGGCTCTGCGACGGCTCGAACTTCGGCGAGCCGCCCATGGCGCGCAGTTCCCAGGTGACCTGGTTCAGGTCGCCGTTGTGGAAGACGCAGACGACGCAGCGCTGATCGGACCACAGTTCGCGGTAGCGGGCGATGGTCAGCAGTTCCGCCATCCCGTTCATCTGCATCGCGCCGTCGCCGACCAGGGCGATCACCGGCCGGTCGGGATGGGCGAACTTCGCGCCGATCGCGTACGGCACGCCGGAGCCCATCGTCGCCAGGGTCCCGGAGAGCGTGCCCCGCATGCGGCCGCGCATCCGGAGGTTCCTGGCGTACCAGTTGGTGGCCGAACCGGAGTCGGCGGTGACGATGGCGTCCTCGGGGATCCGCTCGGACAGTTCGTGCACGATCCGCATCGGGTTGACCGGGTTGGCCTCCAGCATCGCCTGGCGGGTCAGGGTCTCCTGCCATTGGCCGACGTTCTTCTCGATCTTTTCGCGCCAGCCGCGGTCGGTTTTGCGTTCCAGCAACGGAATCAGCTGCTGCAGCGTGCCCTTCGCGTCGCCGAGCAGGTTCACCTCGGTCGGATAGCGCAGGCCGAGGAACCGGGGATCGATGTCGATCTGGACCGCGCGGGCCTGGCCGAATTCCGGCAGGAACTGCGCGTACGGCATGTTCGAGCCGACGATCAGGAACGTGTCGCAGTCCCGCATCATCTCGTACGTCGGCCGGGTGCCGAGCAGGCCGATCGAGCCGGTGACGTACGGCAGGTCGTCGGGCAGGACATCCTTGCCCAGCAACGCCTTCGCCACGCCGGCGCCGGTCAGTTCGGCGACCTCGCGCAACTCGGTGACGGCGTTGCGCGCGCCCTGCCCGATCAGGATCGCCACCTTCTCACCCGCGTTCAGCACCTCCGCGGCGCGGGCGACCTCTTCCGAGGGCGGGATGACGCTGGCCCGCGGATGGTCGGGCGGGGACGACGGCACGTGCTTGAACTCGTGCTGCGGCGGCTGGTAGGTCTCCTCCTGCAGATCCGCCGGGATGATCACCGCCGTGGGCGCGCGCTGCGCGATGGCCGTGCGGAGGGCGCGGTCGAGCGCGTTCGGCAGCTGTTCCGGGACGTTCACCTCGACGAGGTATTCACTCGCGACGTCCTTGAACAACGCCTGCAGATCCACCTCCTGCTGGTAACTGCCGCCCATCGCGCTGCGCGCCGTCTGCCCGACGATCGCCACCACCGGCACGTGGTCGAGTTTGGCGTCGTAGAGGCCGTTGAGCAGGTGGATCGCCCCCGGGCCGGACGTCGCCATGCAGACACCGGGCCGTCCGCTCAGCTTCGCGTAGCCGACGGCGGCGAACGCCGCCATCTCCTCGTGCCGCGTCTGCACAAAACGGGGTTTGTTCCCCGCCGCGCCGAACGCGCTCACCAGCCCGTTGATCCCGTCCCCGGGATAGGCGAAGACCTGCTCCACGTCCCATTCGCGCAGCCTGGTCAGAACATGGTCCGCAACGGTTTCGCTCATGGTCGCCGGATACCGCCGCCCTCCGGCGGCTAAACGTCCTCGAGGATCTTGGTGATCCCGGCGACGACGTCCGGATGTCCGAGCGGCAGCGGCGGCGGCACCCGGTTGTACGGCTCACCGGTGCTGTGGGGGAGCACGTCCACCGCGGTCCCGGCCGAACGCACCCGTTCGGCGAGGTCGGACGATTCGTCCGGCACCGGGTCGACCAGCAGGACATGGGACGCGGAGCCGGGATGGCGTTCGGCCAGCCGCAGCGCGTCCGCGGCCGCGTCGCCGGCGGCCACGACGTCGATCGGCGGGCCACCGGGTTCCGCGTCACCGAGCACGTCTTCGGCCTGGCTGAGCGCGCCGTCGACCGGCAGCCTGCACCAGATGATCTGACGCTGGGCCGCGAGCGGGCGCCACGTCGCCGGGAGTTCGCCGTGTTTGCCCTCGCCCGCCGGGTCGAGGACCAGTAGCTTCGCCCCCTCGGAGCCGCCGTCGGTGACGACCGAGGGGCCTTCGGCGCGGACGGGATCGGATTCGGTGGTCATGGGCGTCTCTCCTCTAGCAGTTCGTGCGGGGGAGTTCGGGGGAATCCGTGTCCAGCGGCACCGAACCCGATCGTACGAGTCCTAATTGGACTGTCTGCCGCTTCGTCACCGCTTCGAGCGCCCAGTCGGTGGCGGTGCGCAGCCGGTTTCCCGGCATGGCCAGCAGGTGGTAGCCGCGGGTCACCGCCTTGGCGGCGAACCCGGAAAGCGGGATGTGCAAGGGGTTCGCCGCGGCCCGGCGGGCGCCGAGGTCGACGACGAAGCCGAGGTCGTGGTGCCGGTAGGTGCCGTGCGAGCCGTGCCCGAGGGACGCGGCGACGTTCCGCCCGGCGAGTTTGCCCTGCCGTTCGGCGTGCTGGGCCGTCATCGGCGTGTATTCGCCGGGCCGGGTCAGATCGGGGACGGCGGCCGCGTCTCCGCACGCGTAGACGTCGCGCCGTCCCGGAACGTTCAGCTGCGCCGTCACGACGAGCCGTCCCTTGGCCGTCTTCAGCCCCAGGTCCTCGATCAGCGGATCCGGCCGGACACCGACGCACCACACCAGGGTGTGCGTGGGCACGGATTCACCGGAGGTCAGCGTGACGCCCTTTTCACCGGCGTCGTCGATCGACGTCTTCATCAGCACCTCGACGCCGCGTTCACGCAGCACCTCGTCCGCCGTGGCGCCGAGCCGCCGGTCGAGTTCCGGCAGGACCCGCTCGGCGACGTCCAGCAGCAGCCACCGGATCTTCTGGTCCTTCAGCTCGGGATGCCGGGCGGCGAGCGCGGCGGTGAACGCGGGTCCTTGCGCGGCGACCTCCGTACCGGTGTAGCCGGCGCCGACCACGACGAACGTGCAGCGCGCGTCGCGTTCGGCCGGATCCTGCGCCGAGGCGGCGAGTTCTATCTGCCGGGTGACGTGGTCCCGCAGGTAGAGGGCTTCGGGCAGCCCGCGGAAGCCGTGGGCGTACTCGGGCACGCCAGGGATCGGCAGCAGCTTGTTGACGCTGCCCGCGGCGAGGACGAGACGGTCGTAGCCGAGGGAGTGTTCGCGGCCCTCGGGGTCGGTGTAGCTCACGCTGCGGTCGTCGAAATCGACGGACTTGGCGGTGCCGAGCACGAGTCGCACACCGCGCAACGTGCCGGGGATGGACACCGAAATCCGCCGCGGTTCGAGGATCCCGGCGGCGACTTCGGGGAGCAGGGGGAGGTAGAGGAAGTAGTCGGTCGGGTTCAGCACGACGACTTCCGTGTCGTCGCCGACCGACTTGAGGAGGGTCTTGGCCGCGTTGTAGCCGGCGAACCCGCCTCCGACGATCACCACGCGCATGGTCAGTCCTCCGTGGGCCAGTCGCCGGTCGCCTTGCGGTAGCCGACCGCGCCCGCCCGTTCGGTGGCGGCCTTCACCGCGCCGAAGATCGCGCCCTGCGCGGCGGCCGCGACGATCACCTGGGTCCAGGTGAAGTCCCGGTCGGTGGCCTCCGGTGCTTCTTCGTCGCCGCTCACGCGTTTCCAGATCTGCTTGAACGCGATCCCGGCGAGCACACCGCCCGCGGCGCTCACGACCATGCTGAGCGGTTTGTAGAGAACCTTGTTCACGATGAAGACCTCTTTCGCATGATCAGCCGGATGGTGACGAGCAACGCCAGGAGCCCGGCGAAGATCGGCACGGGGTTCGCGCGGACGACTTCGGTGCCCTGACGGAACTTCTGCGCCGCGGGCTCGGAGACCTTCTCGGAGATCTTGGCGCTCGCCTCGTCGACCTTGGCGTCGAGGTTGTCGTTGACCCTCGCCTTGACGTCCATCTTCTTGCCCAGCGCGTCAAGGGTCTCGGTGAGTTCCTCCCGCGTCACGTCGCGATCGGCGCGGGCCTCTTCGGCGTTCTTGGGGAAATCGGTCATGACCGCACTCCTTGCTTGACGGTGTCGACGTCCTCACGGACACCTTCGATGGCCTCTTCCGGCACCGGCGGGGTCGCGCTGGAGACCTCCTTCTTGCCGACGACGGCCGAAAGGCCGGCGATCAGGAGCAGGGCCGCGCCCGTCACCACGGCCGCCAGCCAGGCGGGCATCACCAGCGCGAGGGCCAGCACCACCGCGGCGATCAGGGTCGCCAGCCCGAAAAGCGCGAAAACACCGGCGGCGCCGAACAATCCGGCACCGAAGCCCATCTTCTTCCCTTTGCGCTGCAACTCGAACACTGCCAGCCGCATCTCGTCGCGGACGAGGTGTTTGACCTCGTCGCTGAGATCGGAAACCAGTTCGCCGACCGACTTCTCTGCGGCCGGCTTCCGGTGGGTCTCTTCGATCATGGGGCACCTCCTCGGAGCGTTCTGCCCGGCGGGTACCCGGCGACCCGGCCGGTCAATCACAGCGTGTTTCGCCCCGCTGAGCGCCGGGTAGCCGGGGAGTACCGGTTCGAAAAGCACCCAACCGACAGGAGGATGCATGAGCACGATCACCGAAATGGTGGACGTCGAAGTCCCGGTGAAGACCGCGTACAACCAGTGGACTCAGTTCGAGAGCTTCCCGCAGTTCATGGAAGGGGTCGAGGAGATCCGTCAGATCGACGCGACCCACACCCACTGGGTGACCAAATTCGGTGGGGTGAGCCGGGAATTCGACGCGACGATCACCGAACAACATCCCGACGAGCGCGTCGCGTGGACGTCGGACTCCGGTCCCGACCACGCGGGCGTCATCACGTTCCATCGCCTGAGCGACAACAAGACCCGGGTCACGGCGCAGATGGAGATCGATCCGGAAGGCTTCGCCGAGAACGTCGCCGACAAGCTCGGCGTGCTCGACCGCCGGGTCAAGGGCGACATGAAGCGGTTCAAGGAGTTCATCGAGAGCCGTGGCCACGAGTCCGGCGCCTGGCGCGGTGACGTGGACCGTCCCGGCAGCTGACCGGTGACCCGGGACCTCCCCTGGAAGACGGCGTTTTCCCGGGGGAGGTCCCGGGTATCTCTTGGGGTGAGGTCCATAACGAAGGGAGCGTTCCGGCATGACTACCAACGCATACGTGGCCTTCCTCGTCATCGGGGTGGCGCTGGTCATGCTCGACGGTCTGATCATTTACCAGAGCGGCAAGCGCTACCTGCGGGGTTCCCACGGCGATCCGGCCGCGGGCGCTTCCATGACGTGGCTCGTGACGGTGTTGTTCCATCTCGCGACGCTGGGCGTCCTGGCGTTGCTGTCGACCGTCGACATCGGGGGCAGCGACCTTCCTGGCGTGGTGGGCAGGCTGGGTGTCCTGCTGCTGGTGCTGGCCGTCGCCCACGCGATCACGCTCAGCGTGCTTTCGCGGATCCGTGGTGAGCAGGAGGCCGAAGCGGTCATCAACCGGCCGAGGCGCGTCGAGCCCGAGCAACAGGGCACGACGGTGACGCCGGTGCCCGGGCAGGACGGCCGTTACCCGGCCGCGAGCCCGTCCATCGAACAGCGGGCGCCGTACACGACGCCGTAAGAAATCGAGTGCTGGCAGGAGGTTTCGCCGTGCACGAGATCGATGACGAACTGTGGGACGAGTTCCATCGCGTGGTCAACATGACCTCGCGGGAACTGGCCGACTGGCTGCGCACGAGGTCGGCCGACGACGAGGACGAAGCCTTGCCGGACCAGGCGGGTACGCCGACCGGGCGGCATGTGCTGGGCATCCTCGGCAAGCGCAGGACCGACCTCACCGCCGAGGACGAACGGGTGATGCGCTCGGTCGTCCGGCGGGTCGGGGACCAGCGGCGTGACGACCTCGAACCGGTCGCGGGCGAGGCGCACTGGCGGCACAAGCTGATGTCGATGGGGCACGATCCGCTGAAACCCGTGTGACCGAGGTACGTGAAGGCCCCCTTCACCGCGCTGGACGCGGTGAAGGGGGCCTTCACGTACTTCTGGTTCTGTGATCGAACACGTAACTCGCGTGATCGCAGGCGTAACTCGCGTGATTGAGGCCGTATGTGAGAGTTACGCCTTCAATCACGCGAGTTACGTGTTCGATCACGCGAGTTACGCCTGGAAGGCGGCCGCTACTCCGAGAGCTTCCCGCGCAGCTGGTCCAGCGTCTGCGACAGGAGACGCGAAACGTGCATCTGCGAGATGCCGATCCGTTCCGCGATCTGCGTCTGGGTGTAACCCCCGAAGAACCGCATCACGAGGATCGCGCGTTCCCGCTTCGGGAGCTCCCGCAGGAGCGGTTGCAGCGCCTCGTGGTTCTCCACCAGCGCCATCTCGTGGTCTTCCTCGCCGATTGTGTCGGCGAGCGAGAGGGCCTCGGTGGCGTTGTCGTGGACCGGTTTGTCGACCGACAACGTCTGGTACGCCTGGCCGGCGAGCAGTCCTTCCCGCACCTCGTTGACTTCGAGCCCGAGGTGTTCGGCGAGCTCGGTCGGAGTCGGCGCGCGGCCGAGCCGCTGGGACAGCGCGGCGGTGCCCTGGCTGAGCGAGACGTGGAGTTCCTTGAGCCGCCTCGGTACCCGGACCGACCAGCCGGTGTCCCGGAAATGCCGCCGGACCTCGCCCATGATGGTGGGCACGGCGAACGAGAGGAAGTCGTGCCCGCGGCCGGGATCGAATCGGTCGACCGCGTTGATCAGGCCGATCCGCGCCACCTGGACCAGGTCTTCGCGAGGCTCACCCCGTCCGGAGAACCTGGTGGCGATGTGCTCGGCGAGTGGCAGGAGTTCGGTGACGAGGCGGGCGCGCACCTCCCGGCGGCGCGGGGAATCCTCCGGCAGCGACGACAGCTCCTCGAAGAGCGGTTCGCACTGGGCGTAGTCGTCCGCCTGCCGGGTGAGAGTCTTGCGCTCCCCACTCACCCGTCGCTCGTTCCCGGGGCCAACACGAGATCGATCGTCGTCGTGCCCCCTGTTTCGCCGGGAATCGGCTCGCACCGCGCCCGCACCGAGTGGGTCAAGGTCGTCAGGACGTGCCAGCCGAACGTCGTCTCGCTCGGCAGGAAAGGCCGGTTCGTCCGCGTCGAGATCGAGACGGCGATTCCTTCCGGTATCTCGTGAAAGACACAACAAAGAACGGCTCCCAGTTCAGCGGGCTGGACAAGTTGGGAACAGGCTTCGTCGACGGCCATCTTCGCGTCTGAAATGGCGTCCAAGCCGAAGTCCGCACGCGCCACCACACCATGGGTGAGCGTGCGGACGAGAGGGATCTGCTCCGCTTCGGCGGGAAGGCGGAGTTCGACCCGGTCGGACAGACCGTCCGACTGAGACCGGGTCTGGGGGGTGAGACCGCCCCGTCCGTGTGCATCCATTACGAAACCCATCCGTCCGTGGCCGTGGGGTGACCGCGGCGGTGCTCCGCCGCGTGACGCGTGATCAACGGCCCAGGGCTCGCTGAAGCTCCTTTTTGGACATCTTCGACCTGCCCTCGACGTTGCGTTGTTTCGCTTCGTTGTAGAGCTGGTCCTTGGTCGGGCCGTTCGGGCCCAGCCGGTTCCCCGACCGCTTGCCACCCCGCCGCTGAGGGGACATGTCCTCGAGGGACGTGCGGCTCGCTTCCCGGGATTCGCCCGCCTGGGCGCGGTTCTTGTTGACCGTGCGGGCGGCGATCTCCTCGGCCCGGTCGGTGCTCGCGCCCCGCTCCTTCGCCGAGTCCTTGATGTGTTCGTACTGACGTTCTCGTTTGTCGCTCCAAGCCTGCTGCGGCATCGCGGCTCCTTCCTTTCCCCGGTCAGGTACCCCGTTCGATTCGCCGGATAAACGTCCGGTTGAGCCCGGGGCCGGGCGGGTACGCGGGGGTCGACGCGAAGGAGGATCACATGCGCATCGGCTACACCCTCATGACCGAACAGGCCGGGCCGAAAGACCTGGTGGAGTACGCCGCCGGGGCCGAGAAGGCGGGTTTCGACTTCGAGGTGATGAGCGACCACTTTTCGCCCTGGCTGGACGAGCAGGGGCATTCGCCGTACGCGTGGAGCGTGCTGGGAGCGGTGACCCAGAGCACCGAACGGGTGGAACTGATGACCTTCGTGACGTGCCCGATCATGCGCTACCACCCGGCGGTGGTGGCGCAGAAGGCGGCGACCGTCCAGGCGTTGTCGGACGGCCGGTTCACCCTGGGGCTCGGCGCGGGGGAGAACCTCAACGAGCACGTCGTCGGCCGCGGCTGGCCGCCGGCGAACGTCCGGCACGAGATGCTCGCCGAAGCGGTCCAGATCATCGGCGGACTGTTCGACGGCGGCTACTTCAACTACAAGGGTGACCACTTCCGGGTGGACTCCGCGAAACTCTGGGACCTGCCCGAGCAGCGGGTGCCGATCGCGGTCGCGGTGTCCGGATCGCAGTCGGTGACCCGGTTCGCGCCGATCGCCGACGCGATGATCGCGGTGGAACCGGACGAGGCGCTGAGCCGGGAGTGGGACGCCACCAAACTCGGCCCGCCCAGCAGGAAGATCGCCCAGCTGCCGGTGTCGTGGGGTGAGGATCGCGACGCCGCGATCCGGCGCGCGCACGAGCAGTTCCGCTGGTTCGCCGGCGGCTGGAAGGTCAACGCCGAACTGCCGGGACCCGCGGGGTTCGCCGGGGCCACCCAGTTCGTCAAACCCGAGGACGTCGCCGAGGCGATCCCGTGCGGGCCGGACGTCGACCGGATCGTGAAACAGGTGGGCGAATTCGAGGCGGCCGGGTTCACCGATCTGGCGTTGATCCAGATCGGCGGCGACCAGCAGGAAGGCTTCCTCCGCTTCGCCCAGGACACGCTCCTGCCGGCGCTGCGGAGCTGATTCACCCCCGATCGGGGTCACCCGTGTTCAAACCCGCGAGCCGCGGGTACCAATGCGACACATCCTTCACAGCCAAGGGGGACAGATGAACAACGAACTCGGACTCCATCCCGTCCCGGACCTGCTGCCGGAAGGCCAGGACACACCGGAGCAGGAGGCGATCCGGCGCAAGGCGGCCATCGCCGTCGCTTCGCGGGCGAGGAGCCCCGAAGACTGCGCGACCCTGCTGGACATGCTGGGCTTGCACGACAGCGGCCGCAGCTCCGAAGTGGCGTGATTCAGCGGTCGCCGCGCGCCGCCACGAGATCCGCGACGAAGGCCCGATAGGCCTCGTCGCGGTCCGGCGCGCGCAGCACCGCCGACGGGTGCACGGTGGCGACGGCGGTGGTGTCGAACTCGGTGAGGTCGATCCGCTCACCACGGCTGCGGGTGATGCGGAAGTCGTCGCCCAGCAGCGCCTTCGCCGCCGTCGCGCCGAGGAAGATCAGCAGCTCCGGGTGGACCGCGGCGAGTTCGGCGTGCAGCCACGGACGGCAGGCGACGATCTCGGTCTTGGACGGCGTCTTGTGGATGCGCCGTTTGCCGCGTTCGTCCCGTTTGAACTTGAAGTGCTTGACCGCGTTGGTGACGTAGATCTTCCGGCGGTCGAAGCCCGCCTCGTCGAGGGCCCGGTCGAGCAGCCGCCCGGCGGGCCCCACGAACGGGGCACCCTGCCGGTCCTCCTGATCGCCGGGTTGTTCGCCGACCACCATGATCTCCGCCTTGCGGGAGCCTTCGCCGAAGACGGTCTGGGTGGCGTCGCGGTAGAGGTCGCAGCCGCGGCAGCCGGACGCCGCCGAACGAAGCCTGTCCAGATCCACGGTTTCCGGCGGATCCGCCCCGGGTGCCTTGGTCGCCATGGCGGCCGGATTCCCCGCCCGGTCGTGGGACAAACGGGTTACGCGCGCGCCGCGCCGGGTAGCCAACGGGTATGGCGATTTCGACCGAACCGGCCACCGCTTCCGTCCAGGACACCGTGCGTGTCGCGCTGCGGGTCGTCCTGCCCACCCTCGCGGGCGGGGTGATCAAACGGCGGCCGCTGGGAATGGCCGCGGCACAGAAACTCCAGTTCGACCGCACCGCCGTGCGGCTGCTGGGGCGGCTTCGCTCCCAGTACGGTCCCGGCCCGCTGCGTTTGCGGGTGCCCGGCCGCACGATCGACCTGGCGTTGTCCGGGGAAGACGTCGGCGAGGTGCTCGCCGCGGCGCCGGTGCCGTTCAGCCCGTCGACCAAGGAGAAGCGGGCGGCGCTGGGGCACTTCCAGCCGCACGGCGTGCTGATCTCCGACGCGGTGGAGCGTGCGCCGCGCCGCACGTTCAACGAAGAAGTTCTCGAACCGGGGAAGCCGCTGCACGACCTGGCCGCGCCCTTCGCCGCGGCGATCGCCGAGGAGGCGGCGTCGCTCTGGGACGGCGGCACGCTGGACTGGGACACCTTCAACGTGGCCTGGTGGCGGATGGTCCGGCGGGTCACGCTCGGCGAGTCCGCGGCGGGCGACGACGGCCTCACCGACGCGCTCGCCCGGCTGCGGAAGGACGCGAACTGGGCGTACGCGCACCCTCGGCGAGACCGGCTCCACGATCAGTTCCGTACCCGGCTCATCGGCCATCTGGAACGGGCGGAGGCGGGGAGCCTCGCCGAAGCCATCGCGTCGGCGGGCCCGTCGGGCGAGCGGACGATGGAGGTCGTCGCGGACCAGGTCGCCCACTGGCTCTTCGCGTTCGACGCCGCCGGGATCGTCACCTTCCGCGCGCTCGCGCTGCTGGCCACGCACCCCGACGTGCGGGAACGTGCCGACGAGGAGGTCGCGGCCGCCGACCTGACCGTGCCCGGTCAGTTCCCCTACCTGCGCGCTTGTGCCCTCGAATCGGTCCGGCTGTGGCCGACCACACCCGCGCTGCTGCGCGAGAGCACGGCCGAAACCGCCTGGGGACCCGCGGGGACCACGGTGCTGATCTTCACGCCGTTCTTCCACCGTGACCCCGAATCCCTGCCCTACGCCGACCGGTTCGAACCCGGGATCTGGCTGGACGGCAGCGCGGCGGCCAATCCGGCGCTCGTCCCGTTCAGCGCCGGACCGGCCATCTGCCCCGGCCGTGATCTCGTGCTGTTCTGCGCGAGCACGATGCTGGCGCACCTGATCAAGGACCGGCGCTTCGAGCTGGCCTCCGGTGCCGTCCTCGGGCCGGAGCGGCCGCTGCCCGCGACACTCGACAACTTCCACCTGAAGTTCTCGGTGGCCTAGTCTTCGACCCATTCGAGCAGGTCACCGGGCTGGCATTCGAGCACCCGGCACATCGCTTCGAGGGTGCTGAACCGGACGGCCTTGGCGCGGCCGTTCTTGAGCACCGCCACGTTCGCCGGGGTGAGCCCGACGAGTTCGGCGAATTCACCGACACTCATCTTGCGTTTGGCCAGTTCGACGTCGATGCGGACGACGATCGGCATCAGATCACCTGTTCCATGTCCGACCGCAGGGTGGTGGCCTGCCGCAGCAACGTGCGCATCACGACCATGAGCAGGCCCAGCACGGCCACGCCGATCAATCCCAGGAACAGCAGCAGCGGCAGACCCGGGTCTTCGGCGTTGAAGCCGACGTAGAGGAACACGCCCGCCAGCACCACCCAGCCGGCGAGGATCGCCCAGACGATGGCGTCGACCCATCTCAGGGACGCCTCGGTGAAGATCCGGTCCTTCTTGACCAGCGTCAGCAGTTGCCAGGTGGCGACGACCACGACCTGGACGCACAGCACCCAGAAGATGGAGACCGCCGTCGCGGGCCAGCGCAGATACGCCATCTCGGGGTCCTGCCGGGCCATATGCGCGAACTGCCCCGGCAGGGACATGGTCTGGAAGAGGACGAGGACCCCGAACAGCAGCACGAGGAACACTCGGAGAGGCGCGACCGCCCGTTGCCCTGTGATCATGCAACGAGTTTCGCGCGTTATCTATCGAAAGTCAATCGGTTGCTATCGAGTTTCAGTGTGGGGGTGGTGGGCTGAAAGCGTCCTTCGCCGCGTCTGGCGTGGGGGTGGGGCCCTTTGGGGTGTCGAAGCCCCTTTCGCAACCCCGCCGCCGACCCCGGGCGGAGGTCGCGCGTGGCTGGGCGCGGTGGGTGGTGTGGGGGTTGCGAAAGCCACTTTCGCAACCTTCAACGTTGCGAAAGTGGCTTTCGCAACCCCGGCTCACCCCGCGCGGAAGTCGGGTGCGTGCCGGTGCGGCCGGGTGCCCCGGAGGATGTCGCGAAAGCCACTTTCGGGACGTCAGACGTCCCGAAAGTGGCTTTCGCGACATGGCCGAGGGGCTCACGAGCCAGAGCGCAGATCGAGCCGCATCAGCCAGCGCGGCTTCCGGTCCGAGCGCGCCTTGGTCTCTTCCACGAGTTCGAACCCCGCGGCGGCGAACAGCCCGATGGTCCCGACGTGCGCCGCGGAGGAGTTGATCCGTCCCGCACCCGGATCGACGGGGTAGCCCTCGACGACGGGCGCGCCGTGCGACCTGGCGTAGGAGACCGCGCCGTCCAGCAGCGCGTGCGCCACACCCTGGCGGCGATGCCCGGCGCGGACGACGAAACAGATGACCGTCCACACCGGAATGTCGTCGATCGGCGGCATCGTGCGGGAACGCGTCAGGCGATGCAGCTGGGCGCGCGGGCCGACGCCGCACCAGCCGACCGGCGTGGCGCCGTCGTAGGCGAGGACACCGGGCGCGGGGTCCGCCGCGCAGAGGCCGCGGACGTGTTCGGCGCGTTCGTCGCCGCGCAGCCGGCTGTAGTCCGCGGGTTTCGCGCGGTAGGCGAGGCACCAGCAGGCGCGGTCGTTCCCGTTCGGATTGAGGATGGTCGCGACGTCGCCGAACCGGTCGGCCGTCGCGGGGTGGATCCGGAACGGGGGCATACGGGGACCCTAAGGGGTATTCGGGAAATCGCTCACCGCATTCGGCAGACGGCGTTGAATTTTCGTCGTGCGAAGGAATTCACCCGGCCGTAGTCGAGCCGTTGTCGCGCCGGGAGGCGTCTGCCAGGATGCTCGTGACCCGACCAGAAGGAGCGTTCCAGTGGCTTCCCGTCTCAATCCCTACCTCAGCTTCGCCGGCGACGCCCGGCAGGCCATGGAGTTCTACAAGTCGGTGTTCGGCGGAGAATTGACGCTGAATACGTTCGGCGAGTCCGGTATGGCCGGAACGCCGGCGGAGAACCAGATCATGCACAGCCAGCTCGAATCCCCGAGCGGCTACACGATCATGGCCTCGGACACGCCGCCGGGAATGGAGCACAATCCGGGCACCAACGTGTCGATCAGTCTCAGTGGTGAAGACGGCGAGGAATTGCGCGGCTACTGGGAGAAGCTCTCCGCCGACGGCACCGTTTCGATTCCCTTCGAAAAGCAGATGTGGGGCGACGAATTCGGCGCCTGTATCGACCGGTTCGGCATCTCGTGGATGGTGAACGTCGTTCTGTCCTAGGGTCTTCCGGCCCTGCCCGGTCCGTGCCGAAGCTCCCGACTTCCGGGGACTTGCGGCTCCGATCGCGCGAAACTCGTTATGCCGCCCGTGAAACCGCCGTTCTCCTCCCGTGAGGGTTCGGCGGTTTCACCGGAAGGCGGGCAGATGAACAGGATGGTCACGGCACTGCTGATGACGGCGAGTGCCGTCGCGGTACTGGGCGCTTGCGGGACGACGACGGCCGGGACACCGGTCACGGTGGTGCGGGAGATCGTGCCGCCGTCGACGACCACCGCCGTCGTCGCGCCGCCCGCCACCTCGGTGGTCGTGGTCGAGCCGCCGGTGACGGTCACGCGGGCGCCCTCCCGCACGTCGTGCCAGCGCCTCTTGGCCGAGGGATTCTCGTACACGTACGCGTTCGAGGCCTGGGTGAACGCCGGGCGCCCGTTGAGCTGGGACGCCGATCGCGACGGGTATCCGTGCGAGCAGTCGTACGGGAACCGGAACTAGAGAGGCCGGAAGCGGACGTCGAGCACGCCTCGCGGATCTTCCCGGCCGAGTCCGCGCAGGTGGATCGGCGCGCCCCCGGGGTTGTCGTACAGCCGGACGCCGTCGCCGAGCAGGACCGGCGCGATGTGCAGGTCGATCTCGTCGATCAACCCCAGCGCGAGCAGCTGGCGGCCGATGTCCGGCGAGAACACCTCGAGGTTCTTCCCGTTCGCCGCTTCCAGCCCGATCCGGACGGCTTCGTCCGCGCCGCAGTTCAGGAACGTCACCCCGTCCGTGGGGGTGGCGTCTTCGGGGTGGTGGGTCAGGACGAACAGCGGGCCTTTCCAGGCGCCGCCGTAGATCCCGCTCGGGTCGGGGTAGGCGTCCCAGCCGTCGCGGCCGCCGAGGACGGCGCCGGTGGTCGTGGCGTATTCGTCGATCAGGTCCGGCCTGGCGGTGATCCCGGTCATCCAGTCCATGCCATGCCCCGGGCCCGCGACGAAGCCGTCGAGGGACATCGTGAAATGCCACAGCACTTTCCCGTCGGCGGTCTGTGGTTCGGGCATCCCGGCCTCCCTGGTGCTTGCGATATGCAATCGGTCAGCCCACGATAAAGTGAGCGATGGTAGATTGCAACCACTTCTGGTTGGAGGTGAAGGGATGGCGGAACCCGCCCGTTCCGGCTGCCCGATCAACGCCGCGGTCGAGGCGTTCGGCGACAGCTGGAGCCTGCTCGTGCTGAGGGACATCATGTTCGGCACCCGGCGCTATTTCCGGGAACTGCTCGCCGGATCCGAAGAGGGGATCGCGTCCAACATCCTCGCCGACCGGTTGAAGCGGCTGGTCAAAGCCGGTCTGCTGACCCGCGAGGACGCCGGGCCCGGTAAACGGGCCGCGTACAGCCTGACCGAGGCGTCGATCCAGCTGGTGCCCGTCTTCGCGCACCTCGGGGCCTGGGGTCTCGAGCATCGTCCGACGACCGAGCGCCTGCGGGTCCGGGCCGAACTGCTCGCCGCGGGCGGGCCGGAACTGTGGTCGGAGTTCATGGCCGAACTCCGGGTCGTCCACCTCGGCGCGCCGGCACCGGAGAAGGACGGCCCCGGCGTGCTGCAGCGCCTCGCCGCCGCCTACGAAGCGGCCCTCTGACACCACGCCCCGTTGATTGTTCTTCCCGAATCAAGGGTTCCGGTCAACCCGCCCCCGGGATGTAGTAGCCCGCGACGGAGCGACGGGCTGGTGGGGAGAGGGAATGAGCTCAGCGGAGGGTGTTGTCCTGGTGATCGGCTGCGGGATGCGGCCGTACCGGGAGTACCTGTTGGCGTCGGCCGGGCGCCGGCATCCCTTGTGGTTGTTCAACGGGACCGAACCGACCTGGCAGGAGCGCTACATCACCGGCGCGACGGTGCTGGACACACAGGACCAGGACGCCGTGCTGGCCGCGGCCCGCGCGCTCCACGCCACGACGCCGGTGCTCGGTGTGGTGTCCTGGGACGAGGCGCTGATCGTGGCGGCGGCGCATGTCGCGGACGAACTCGGGGTGCCGGGTGCCGGGATCTCCGCGATCGAAGGCTGCCGTGACAAGTGGTTCAGCCGCCGGACGCTGACCGCGGCCGGCGTCGCGCAGCCCGATTTCGGGTTCGTGCACGACGACGAGCAGGCCGTCCGCGTGGCCGAACGGATCGGGTACCCGGTCGTGGTCAAGCCGCGCGGGGGCGGGGCCAGTATCGGCGTCAGCCTCGCGGAAGACGCCGATGCGGTGCGGAAGGCGTTCCGGACCGCGGAGGACGCCAGTTTCGGCGGCTCTCCCGCCTACAAGGGCGGGGCGCTGGTCGAGGAATACCTGAGCGGCCCCGAGATCAGCGTGGACGGTGCCGTCGTGGACGGCGAGTACACACCGATGTTCGTGGCGCACAAGACGGTCGGCATGCATCCGTACTTCGAGGAACTCGGCCACCTGGTCAGCTCCGCGGACGAACTGCTCGCCGACCCGGTCCTGCGTTCGACGCTGGCCCGGGCGCACAGCGCGATCGACTTCCGGTACGGCATCACGCATACCGAGCTCAAGCTCACCGGACGCGGGCCGGTGATCGTGGAGATCAACGGCAGGCTCGGCGGCGACCTGATCCCGTTGCTCGCCAAATTCGCGACCGGGGTCGACCCGGGCGCGGCCGCGGTCGACGTCGCGCTCGGCATGCGTCCGCACATCCCGCACGAGGCCGAACCCCGGTGGGTCGGCGTGCGGTTCGGCTACCCGAAACAGGACTGTGTCGTCGAGTCCGTGTCCGTTCCGGATACCTTGCGGAACAACGGGATCCTCGCCGCGGACGTGCTCGTCGAGCCGGGCGGGCGCCTGCGGCTGCCGCCGGCGGAGTTCATCTCGCGGCACGCGTACGTGATCTGCGCGGGCGCCGATCCCGAAGACTGCGAAGCGGTGCTGGACAAGGCCATGGCCCAGGTCCGGCTGACCGCGCACCCCCTGTTGCCTTCGGTGGCCGCCGGCGCCTGACGGCGCACCGGCACCGCACCACACCTTCCCAGCACTCTCAAACGATGGCGGAGCAAACAAATGGCGAACCGTGATGTCGAGCTGCTCGCAGTCGGAGCAGGACCGTCCAACCTGGCGCTCGCAGTGGCACTGGAAGAGCTCGCGCCCGGCCTGGCCCGCGAATCGGTCCTGCTCGAACGGGACGAAGAGGTCTCCTGGCAGCGGGGCATGCTCCTGCCGGAGGCGCTGTCGCAGGTCTCGTTCCTCAAGGACCTGGTGACCCTGCGCAACCCGCGCAGCCGCTTCTCGTTCCTGAACTACCTGCACGCCACGAACCGGCTCAACGAATTCGTGAACATGGGCAGTTTCGTCCCGTACCGGGTGGAGCTCGCCGACTATCTCAAGTGGACCGCCGACTCGCTGTCACTGGTGGATCTGCAGCGTGGCCGGGAATGTCGCGAGATCACTCCCGTGTGGACGGACGGGACGCTGACCGGCTGGGACACCCGGGTCGCCGACGGCGAGGTCATCCGCAGCCGGTACCTGGTGGTCGGCGCCGGACGGGACGCGCGGATCCCGGATCAGCTCCGGACGGTGAACCAGGAGCGCGTCATCCACAGCACGCAGTACCTGCCGAGGATCGCGAAGCTGCGCAAGGACCTTCCGTACCGCGTCGCGGTGATCGGCGCCGGGCAGAGCGCGGCGGAGCTGTTCAGCTCGGTGCAGCACGATCTGCCCGAATGCAAGCCGACCATGGTGATGCGTTCGATCGGACTGAACTACTACGAGAGCAGCAAGTTCAACAACGAGCTGTTCTTCCCGTCCCATGTGGACACCTTCTTCGGCTCGCGGCCGGAAGCACGCGAGCAGATGCTCAAGGAGATGCACCACACGAACTACTCCGGGCTGGCGCCGGGGACGATGGACGCGCTCTACCGCTCGATCTACCTGGACCGTCTGTCCGGCCGTTCCCGGCTCAAGATGATCACGATGAACGACATCACCGACGCCCGCGACGAGGGCGAGGAGATCGTGCTGGAGCTGACCGACCGGCGCACCGGCGAGACGCAGGAACTGCGCACCGACCTCGTGTTGCTCGGCACCGGTTTCTCCCCGGAGATGCCGAGGACGGTCCAGGAGATCGCGAAGTCGATCGGCTTGTCGGAGATCAAGGTGACCCGCGACTACCGGCTGGAGATCGACCAGCCCGCCACCGCGGCCGTCTACCTGCAGGGCGTCAACGAGGCCACGCACGGGATCGCGGACTCGCTGCTGAGCGTCCTCGCCCCGCGGGCCAACGACATCCTGCAGGACCTCCTCGCCCACCGCGGCGAGAACCCTTCGGTGCCACCGCAGCCGACTTCGGGGACCGCCCCGATCGCCGTCACCCGCTGACCCACGAGAAGGAAGAGGAAGTCATGGAGATCCGTCCGCTCGAGCGGGAAAAGATGGTCTTCGAGAACGGTGCCTACGGCCAGCGGCTGCTGCCGTGGGCGGCGCTGAACGCGCCGTTCGAAGGCGCCTGGGTCACGGTGCCGGCGCACGGCGCGACGGGTGCGCATTCCCACCACGAGTACGAGATCTTCATCGCCGTCAGCGGCGAGGCGGTCGTCGAGTCCGGGGGAGAGCGCCGCGCCTTCCGTCCCGGCGACATCGAGTTCCACAAGCCCGGCACCGAGCACCGCATCCTCAACGACGGTGCGGAGGACTTCGAGATGTACGCGATCTGGTGGGACTCGGACATGTCGGTGAAGTTCGCCGCCCGGCACGAGGCGGAGGCGTGAGCATGACCGACCAGCGACCGGTGGTGATCATCGGCGGCCCGCCGACGTCCAACGGGGATCTGCACATCGGGCATATCGCCGGCCCGTACCTCGGTGCCGACGTGCACCGGCGGTACCTGCGCGCGGCGGGCCGCGAGGCCGTGTTCGCCTCCTGCACCGACGACAGCCAGACCTACCTCGTCACCAGCGCGGCCAGGGTCGGGCTGACACCGCCCGAACTGGTGGAGCAGTCGACGGAGAACATCCAGCTCACGTTCAAGGCGATGGGCGTCGAGGTCGACGGCTTCTCGCCGACCGACGAAGGCTACAAGGCGCTGGTCTACGACTACGTCAAACGCCTGTACGACAAGGGGAAACTCCGGCTGCGCAAGGTGCGGCTGCCCTACAGCGAGAGCAAGGGCGAGTTCCTGGTCGAGGGTTTCGTCGGCGGTGGCTGCCCGACGTGCCTCGCCGACAGCCGCGGCGGATTCTGCGAGGGCTGCGGGCATCCGATCGACTTCGACGCGCTCATCGAGCCGTACTCGGTGCTCGACCCGGCCGACGAGGTGACCTACCGCGAAACCGAGATCATGGTCTTCCCGGTTTCGGAGTACCGCGAGCAGCTCCTCGCCTACTACGAGGAACGCGGTCCCGCGTGGCGGCCGCACGTGCTCGGCCTGATGCGGGAACTGCTCGCCGGGCCGTTGCCCGATTTCGCGATCACGTATCCGGTGAAGTGGGGCCTGCCGGCGCCGTTCCTCCAGACACCTGGGCAACGCCTCAACGCCTGGGTCGAGGGCATGCCCGCCTCGATGTACTGCACCGAGTACGCGTTGCGGCGCAACGGGAAGCCGAAGGTCGCCGACGACGACGCCTGGCTCGCGGAGAACGACGCGCGGGTCGTGGTGTTCATGGGTTTCGATCCCCTGTTCACCTGGGGAGTCGTCCACGTCGCGGAGCTGATGGCCCTCGAAGGCCGCTACGTCCTCCCGGACACCTTGCTGGTCAACGAGTTCTACGAGCTGGAGAACGAGAAGTTCTCCACCAGCAAGGGACACGTGGTCTGGGCCCGCGACCTGGCGGCCGAGGTGCCCCGCGACATCGCGCGGTTCCACCTCAACCTCACCGCTCCGGAGTTCGCGCGGACCAACTTCTCCCGTGCCGCGCTGGAGAAGGTCGCGGGGGAGCGGCTGGTCGCGCCCTGGAACGAATTCGCCGAAACCCTGGCGAAACTCACCGCCGAGGTCGGTGGCGAGAACGGCTCGCTCCCGGTGTCGACCGAAGCCACGGAACGCGCCGCGGCGATGGTGTCCCGGTTCGCCTTGAACTACGAGCTCGAAGACTTCAGCCTCAGCCGTGCCGCCGATCTGATCGTGCAGCACGTCGAACGCCTGCGCGCGGCGACGGAACGCACGCTGAAGGGCAACCTCGATCAGGAGATGCTCCGCGCGCGGCTCGGTGACCTCTTCCTCGAACTGCGGGCGCTGATCGGCTGTGCCTCGCCGATCCTGATCGACCTCGCCGAACGCGCCGCCGAAGCGGGCGGCTTCGAGCTCCGGATCACCGCGGACGCCTTCGACGTCACGCACACCACGTCCTTCACCGTGCCCCCACTGGAATTCCCTCCGACGAGCGAGGTCTGAGACCCCATGTCACTCGACAGCACCCTTTCCGCCGACGCGGTCCGGAGTTCCCGGCTCGCCGAACGCCTGCTGGTCCCGGCGGGCTTCATCACCACGGCGGGCAACGCGTTCCAGATCACCGCCGCCGCGATCCTGGTCTTCCACGCCGAGCAGACCACCCTGGCAGTCGGCTGGCTGTTCATCGCGGTGTCCATCCCGCAGGTCGCGCTCGCGGTCATGTTCGGGAAGCTGGTCGACAAGGTCGACCGCCGGATGCTGTGCGTGGCGGCCGACCTCGTGAGCGCGATGACCGCGTTCGCGCTGCCGGTGTGGCTGTGGATCGGCGGCCCGGCGAACCTCGGCTCCTACATAGCGAACTTCATGCTCGCGTGCACCGCGGCGCTGTTCATGCCCGCCAGCAACGGCCTGATCAAGGAACGGATCCGCGACGAGCGGCTCGGGAAGTTCAACTCCCACTTCGAGATGGCGAGCAACTCCGGGATGCTGCTGGCGTCTTCGCTGGCAGGCTTCCTGGTGATCTGGTTCGGCGCCACGCCGCTGTTCGTGTTCAACTCGCTGAGCTTCGTCCTCTCGGCCGTGCTGGTCTACGCGATCGGCCGCAAACCCGCCAAGGCCCCGGTGGTCGAGGAGATCACGGCCACCGACCCGTCGGTGCCGGTCGAGGTCCCCGTGCGGCAGCCGATCAAGCGGCTCGCGCTGCTGTACGCCAACGGCAACATCGGCCTGATGGTCGCCAACGTCATCCTGACGACGTTGATCCTGCAGACGTTCAACCAGGGCGCGTGGATGATCGGCGTGGTCGACGCGCTGGCAGGCGTCGGGTTCATCGTCGGCGCCGCCGCGTACGGCAAGGTCAGCAAACGGTTCAAGGGCATCCATCTGGCCGTGCTCGGCACGCTCGGCAACCTGATCTGCCTCGCGATCCAGCCCCTGCACTACATCGCGTTGATGGCGGCGATCCCGTTCGCCGGGTTCTGCTTCGCGCAGGGCCGGATCGCGGCCCGCACGCTGCTGATGCGGGCCAGCCCGGAGGAACGCGTCGGCCGGATCTTCGGTGGCACCCAGGCCCTCGGTCTCGGGCTCGGCGTCGGCGCGACGGTCGCGTTGTCCTCACTGGCGGACGCGACGACGGTGCCCTACGCCTTCTGGGGGCTGGCGATCCTGCAGGGTGCGATCGTGATCGGCACCTACTTCAGCTTGGCGAAACCGCTGTCGGCGCAGGAGAAGCGGCCGGCCGAGGTTCTCGAGGCGACCGCCGCGTAAGTGGTCACCATCGGGCCGAGAGCAACCCCGGTACGAGGACCTCACGACCGCACGCCCAGCGGAAACCTGGATCCGCCGAATACCCCCGAAGGACATCCGATGGCAACCACTAAGCGCGGCCGACATGCGGAGGAAACGAAAGTCATGACGGACAAGCCGATCAAGGGTGGCGTCGCCACCTGGGCCTGCCTTCCCGGGTTCCCGCCCGCGGTGATCTTCCCCTTCACCCCGGGCGAGCGCTTCGGCGTGCGGAGCCTCTACGAGTTCCAGATGCTGATGTACCGGCCGCTCTACTGGCTGGGCCGGGACGGCGCGCCGGAGATCGACTGGGACCTCAGCGTCGGCGAGGAGCCGGTGTGGGACGAGACCGGCCGCACCTGCACGGTCCGGATCAAACCGTGGAAGTGGTCCAACGGCGAGACGCTCTGCGCGGACAACGTCATCTTCTGGATGAACATGCTGAAGGTGAAGGGGCCGAGGTTCGGCGCCTACTCCGAGGGCTACTTCCCGGACAACCTGGTGTCGTTCGGGAAGGTCGCCGACGACACGGTGAGCTTCACCTTCGACAAGGCGTACTCGAAGAACTGGGTGCTGCTGAACCAGCTCACCATGATCACGCCGATGCCGAAGGCGTGGGACCGCACCGCGGACGGCCCGGCCGACGCGACGCACGACATCGGGCAGGCGGAAGCGGTCTACGAGTTCTTGATGGCGGAGAACGGCGACGTCGTCGAAGAGGACAACTCGCACCGCACACGCTGGGCCGACAGTCCTGTGTGGAGTGTGGTGAACGGGCCGTGGCGGCTCAAGAGCTACACCGAGGAAGGCGTCGTCACCTTCGTCCCGAACGAGCACTACAGCGGCCCCAATCCGGCGCATCTCGACGAGCTGCGCCAGGTCTCGACGACGTCGGACGAACAGCAGTACGAACTGCTGCAGTCCGGTGACGTCCAGGTCGGCTTCCTGCCGCCGGGGATGGGTGTCCAGCCGGACGGCGACCCGACCAAGGGCGGGCCGAACCCGCTGGGCGACGGTTTCCAGCTGGAACCGCAGATCCTGTTCAACATCAACTTCATGGCGGTCAACTTCAGCAACCCGACCGTCGCCGGGAACATGATCCGGCAGCCGTACATCCGGCAGGCCCTTCAGAGCTGCTTCGACCAGGAGTACGGGGCGCGCGAGGTCTACCAGGGGTACGGCTGGAGCCAGACCGGGTCGATCCCGGTGCTGCCCAAGAGCGACCTGGTGTCGCCGAAGATCGCCGAGCGCGGTGGGTTCTGGCCGTTCGACCTGGAGAAGGCCCGGCAGCTGCTCTCGGACAACGGCTGGGACGTCAGCGCTTCGCCCGCGGTGTGCGTGCGTCCCGGCACCGGCCCCGGTGAAGCGGGCGAAGGCATCCCGGCGGGCACGGAGCTGAGCTTCTCCCTGCGCTACTGGGAAGGACGGCCGTCGCTGGCGCGGCTCATGGCGCAGTTCCGGGACGACGCGGCCAAGGCCGGCATCGAGATCCGCCTCGAAGAGGTGATGGGGTCGGTCCTGGTGGCGGAGGACGGTCCCGGCGAGAAGCGGATGTGGCAGTTGTCCTGCTGGGGCGGCGGCTGGGTCTACAACTATCCGACCGGGGAGAACCTCTTCCAGAGCGGTGCCGCCTGCAACTTCAGCAACTGGCGCGACGCCAAGGCGGACGAGCTGATCGCGAAGACGGTCACCACCGACTCGCTCGAAGCGCTGTACGAGTACCAGGAGTACATCGCCGAGCAGGCACCGGTGATCTTCATGCCGACGTTCCCGCGGCGGTTGTTCGAGGTCGCGGGGAACCTGCGCGGCTTCTCGCCGATCAACCCGTACGGGCTCATCAACCCGGAGAACTGGTACTACATCGAAAACACAGTGGAGGCTGGGTCATGACGAGGCCGGTGGTGCTGGTCGGGTTCGTGGCCGCGGCGCTGGGTTCGTCCATCAAGGACTTCCAGCCGGACGGCTCGGTCATCTTCGTCGAAGAGCCCGACGTCGTCCGCAAACGCGACGCGCGGAAGACGGTGGCCGGTTCGGCGCTGGTGCGCGAGCTCATCGAGTGGGAGTTCCACCTGCCCGGCAAGGCGGACGAGTTCTACCACGTCCACCACGACCTGGACCCGGCCGCGGTCGTGCCGCTGACCGAGTACGCGACCCCGTTCGCGGCCCGGCTCGCGGAGCGCTACGGCCTGCCGGGCGCGGGATTCGGTGCGGCGCAGATCCTGCGGGACAAGGCGGTGCTGCGCCTGGTCAGCCGGGCGGCGGGGATCGCGAATCCGGCGTCGGCGCGGGTCGAAAGCCCCGCGCAGGTCCGCGAGTTCATGGCCCGGCATCCGGGGAAGACCGTGCTGAAACCCGCGAACCGGCAGGCGTCGGTGGGGACGCAGGTGCTCACCGACCCGGCGGAGGCCGAGCAGGCGTGGACGAACTGCGTGGTGCAGGACGAGGGGATCTTCGTCCCGGACCGCGCGATGGAACTGAAGATGCTGGCCGAGAGCTTCGTCGAGGGAGACGAGTTCAGCGTCGAGATGCTGCTGCGGGACGGCGAGCCGCTGTTCGCCAACGTCACCGGCAAGCGGCTGTTCCCCGGCCCGCGCCCGATCGAGCTCGCGCATATCGTCCCCGCCGACATCCCGGACGAGCTGACCGCGACGCTGACCGAGGAGACCCGGCGGCTCACCTCGGCGGCCGGGTTCCGCACCGGGATCGTCCACTGTGAGTGGATCGTCTCGGACGGCGTCCCGTACCTGGTCGAATGCGCCGGCCGGTTCGCGGGCGACGGCATCATCGAGCTGATCCAGCGTGCCTATCCGGTGGAGCTGAACCGCGCCTACTTCTCGGTGATGAAGGACGAACCGGTCGTGGACCTGTTGCCGCGCAAGGCCGAAGGCGGCGCCGCGGTCCGGTTCCTCTCGATCGAGCCCGGCCTGATCGAGGACGTGCGCGGCGTGGAGAAGGCGTCGCAGGCCGAGGGCGTGTTCCTGTGCGACGTCAGCGTCTCGGCGGGCGACCGGTTCGACGGGCTGCGCAGTTCGTGGGACCGCGTCGGCGACCTGATGGTGACCGCGGACAGCCCGGCGGAGGCGTCGCGCCTTGCCGAAGAGGCGGTCGCGCTGATCGAGATCGACGTGCGGCCGGGCCGAGGAGAGAGGGAGAACGCCGCACCATGACCATCGAAGCCGTCCAGCCCACGCTCCCGGACGCCGGTCTCGACGTGCTCGTCACCGGGCTCTCGTCCGACGCGCACACCTGGAACCTGGTGTACCTGGAGCTGTTGCTGGAGGAACTGGGCTGCCGGGTCACCAACCTCGGCGCCTGCGTCCCGGACGCGACGATCGTGCGTGAATGCGTCACCCGGCGGCCGGATCTGCTGGTGATCAGCAGTCTCAACGGGCACGGCCGCCAGGACGGGGTCCGGTTGATGGAATCCTTCCGCGCGCGGGCGGAGCTGGTCACGATGCCGGTCGTCATCGGCGGGAAGCTCGACGTCACGGGCGGCAGCAACGCCGCGCGGCTGCTGGAGGCCGGCTTCGACGCGGTGTTCGAGGACTCCGGCGGGCTGACCCCGTTCCGGACGTTCCTCCACACCCTGTCCGTGCGTGCCCCCGGCGTCCCGCTGGGCGCCGGATGAGCGTGCTCACCCCACGTCGGGGACATTCGTTCGGCGAGGTGGTCGCGCGCCACCACGCCAGGGGGGATCTGGTCGTCCAGCCCCGGATGGGGTTCGCCGATCCGGGCCGGATGACCCGCGGGCTGCTGGCGACCAGGGCGGCGCGGGCCGCGACGGTCGGCACGATCACGATCGACAGCTACACCAGGGTCGGCGACCACGAGGCGGCTCGCGCGGCGCTGGCGGCCGGTGCCGATCTCAACGGGTACCCGCTCGTCGACCACGATCCCGCGACGACGACGGCGTTGCTCGACGGCGTGCTGACCAGGGACTTCCCGGTGCAGGTCCGGCACGGTTCGGCGGATCCCCGCCGGATCGTCCGGGCGCTGCTGGACTTCGGGCTGCACGCGACCGAGGGCGGCCCGGTGTCGTACTGCCTGCCGTACAGCCGGATGCCGCTCTCGGCGGCCGTCGACAACTGGCGGCGCTCGTGCGAAACGCTGGCCGAGGCCCGCGGCCCCGACCTGGAACCGCACCTGGAGACCTTCGGCGGCTGCATGATGGGCCAGCTGTGCCCGCCGGCGCTGCTGGTCGCGTTGAGCGTGCTGGAGGGGATGTTCTTCTGGCGGCACGGGATCCGCTGCCTGTCCTTCAGCTACGCGCAGCAGACCCACGCCGGGCAGGACGAGGAGGCCGTGGCCGCGCTGCACGCGCTGATCAGGGAATACGTGCCGCACGCGCGGACGCATGTGGTGATCTACGGCTACATGGGCGTCCACCCGAGGACACCGGGCGGCGCGCTGGAGCTGATCGCGGAGTCCGCGCGGCTGGCCGCCCGCACCGGCGCGAGCAGGTTGATCGTCAAGACCACCGCCGAGGCGCACCGGCTGCCGACCGTGGCGGAGAACGTGACCGCGCTGGAACACGCCGCCGAGTCCGCGCGGGGAGTGTCCCGCATCGGCAGGCTCGGCGACACCGGGATCCACGCGCAGGCGAAAGCGTTGGTGGACAACGTTCTTTCGCTCGACACCGACCTCGGCCGGGCGCTGGTCACCGCGTTCGCGCGGGGGCAGCTGGACGTCCCGTTCTGCCTGCACCCGGACAACGCGGGCCGCGCGCGTGGACGGCTGGACGCGGGCGGGCGGCTGGAGTGGCAGCGGATCGGCGCGATGCCGCTGGGCGACCTCGTCGACCTGCCCGCGGAACGGCGGATGACCTCGGGCGATCTGCTGGACGCGCTCCGGTACGTCGAGCGGTCGTTCGACGAGAAGTACGGGCTGCCGGGAATCGAGACCGTGAACCGACCGACACAGGGGAGTAGGACATGACCGGACCATCGGAGGCGGCGCTGCCGCCGGGCACCCGCGAGCATCTGACGTCACCGGTGACGCAGGCGGCGTTGCGCATCCAGAACAGCATCACCGCGGGCACCCGCGAATATCTCGGCATGAACGGGTTCGTCGAACTGCAGCCGCCGTTGATCGGGCCGGTCACCGACCCGGGCTGCCGCGGTGCCAAACAGGTCGACGTCGACTACTACGGGCACAAGTACAAGATGATGACCAGCGTCATCCTGTACAAACAGGCCTCGCTGCTCGCGTTCGACAAGATCTTCTACGTCGCTCCGAACGTACGGCTGGAGCCGCTGGAGACCTCGACCACCGGACGGCATCTGGTCGAGTTCACCCAGATCGACGTCGAGGTCGCCCGTGCGAGCCGCGAGGAGGTCCTCGACATCGCGCAGGGCCTGCTGCGGCACATCGTCGCCCACACGCTGCGCGAGTCCAAAGTGGACTTGGCCACGCTGGGCCGGGACCAGGAGGCGTTCACGGCGTTGCTGGAGGAGGACTTCGAGCGGATGACGCACCGCGAGGCGGTGTCGCGGCTGCAAGGTCTCCGGCACGGGCAGAGCGCCGACGCGGAGATCGACTGGCAGGGCGAGCGGATCATCTCCGAGCAGACGAACCGGCCGTTCTTCATCGTCGACTACCCCAAGGGGTCGCGCGGATTCACCGATGGCGAGTCCAGCACGGAACCGGGGGTGCTGCGAAACTTCGACCTCATCGCCTCGGACGGGTTCGGGGAACTGTGCAGTGGCGGTGAGCGCACGCACGAGTACCGGCGGCTGATCGAGCGGATGCGGGAGACGGGGGAGAACCCGGCGAAGTACGCCTGGTACCTCGACCTCGCGCGCGAGGGCCTGCCGCCGAGCGCCGGTTTCGGGATGGGGCTGGAGCGGGTGACGCGGTACATCGCCGGGCTGGACGCGATCTGGCAGGCGAACGCGTACCCGAAGCTGCCCGGGATCGCGACGCCGTGATCACCGCGCGGCAGCTCCCGGAGGACGCGATCCGGGCCAGGGCACGGGAAGGCAGCGCGGCGATCTTCCCCGACGTCGCGGGATACGGCCGGTCGCTGTTCGGCGCGGACGCCGGCGCTCCGCCGGACGAACTCGACCGCGCGCGGATCGTGCCGCCGGTGTTCGTCCCTCGGCGGCTGGAGAAGATGTTCGACCTCGCGCGTGAGCCGGTGTACGGCGACGTCGGGCTGTCGACCGTGCTCGGCGGGTTCACCGCGCCGTCGCCGGTGTTCCTGTGCGCGTTCGGGTCCACGCAGGTCGCGGGCAGCGGGCTCGGAATCGCCGCGAGCGAGCAGGCGGGCAGGCTCGGGATGCCGATGGTGATCGGTGAGAACGTCGTGCCGATGCACGGGTACGGCCGGATGGGCGAAAGCGCCGAAGACGGCCTGCTCGGCCGGATTCGCGCGTACGCCGGCGCCGTGCCCGACGGTCTGGGCGGCGTCGTCGTGCAGCAGAGCACCGAAGACGCCGACGCGGAGGTGTGGAACCTCGTCTACAGCGACCCGTCCGCGACGAAACTGCTGGAGACCGGGCGGCTGGCGTTCGAGCTCAAGGTGGGGCAGGGTGCGAAGCCGGGGCTCGGCGGGATGACCGTGCTCTCGCGAATGGCCGCGGGCGAGATCGCCGAACAGTACACAGTGGACGAAGCCTTCGGCAGGGATCAGGCCATGGTGCTGCGGTCGAGCAGCCCCGGCACCTTCACCGGCGAGATCCTGCGCCAGCAGATCCACCTGATGCGCAACAACTACCCGCGGGCCCGCGCCTGGGTGAAACTGCACCCCGGCCGCGACGTCGGCGAGGCGGCGCGGGTCGCGTGGGCGGCGGGAGCGGACGCCGTCACCGTGGACGGTGCCGAGGGCGGCACCGGCTGGGCGCCGTCGGTGTTCCTCGACCAGGTGGGGTTGCCGCTGGTGGAATGCCTGCGCCGGGTCGGCAAACACGACGCGTCGCTGCTGGTGTCGGGACGGATCTGGGAAGGGGCCCGTGCGCTGAAGTGCCTGGCGATGGGCGCTTCCGCGGTCGGCCTCGGCCGGGCGGCGCTGCTCGCCGTCGACGAGGACGCGGACGAAGGGCTCGTGCGGCTGGTGCGCTGTCTCGAACTCGAACTGAGGCTGCTCGCCAGCGCGCTCGGGAAGTACGACCTCGCGGACCTGACCACGGACGACCTTTGGTTCCCGACTCGGACGGAGCTGGACGGATGATCAACTACGACGGGAAACGGTTCCGCAAGGTCAGCACGGATCCGAACGCGCCGGTGACCCTGTACCGGCAGAAGGACGATCTGGTGTGGGCCGAGCTGAGCGGCGGCGGGGTGCGGCTCGGCTCGCTGACCGGGAAGTGCGGCGAGGACGGCACGATCGACATGGCCTACACGATGGTGCTGGCCAGCGGGCAGGTGATCGCGGGGCACAGCACGAACACGCCGGAGTTCCTGCCGGACGGGCGGATCCGGCTGAACGAGGTGTGGGAGCGGTACGGGAACCCCGGCTCCCGTGGAACCTCCGCCATCGAAGAGGTGACCGAGTAGGTCGTTTCGCGCGTGAAGGCCCCCTTCCCTCGGCTCAGCCGAGGGAAGGGGGCCTTCACGCGCGTCCGGGGTGCGGCAGGAGCTGGGTCGAGCGGGTCGTGAGTGGCGTTTCGGGTTCTAACCCGAAACGCCACTCACGACCCGCTCGACCCAGCGCGAACCCGGCGATCATGTCGCGAAAGCCACTTTCGGGACATCAGACGTCGCGAAAGTGGCTTTCGCGACGCGTGCGGGGGCTGGCGCCGCGCGAGGGCCCCGGCAGGTGGTGAAGGCCTCCTTGCCTACCTTCAGGGTAGGGAAGGAGGCCTTCACGGACATCGACTCGGGCGGAAGGGGATTTCTACCGGCGTTCCTCGCCCGAAAGGCGAATTCACGCGACCGAAAAGGGCAAGCGACGGGGCTGAACGGCGCACGCCGAAAGGAGCAGTTCAGGTCGGGTTCTTTTCCAGGTATTCCGTCCAGACCTTCTTCGGAACGCACATTCGCCACGAGTCGACGATCAGCTCTCGTAACTCTTCGTAATCGATCGCGGACAGCCGGACGCGGACCCACTGATAGCGCATATCAGACGGAATCGGCATCATGAACTTCTCCGGCTCGCCCGCCACGAGCGCTTCCCGCTCCTCTTTGGGATAGCCGAATCCCATCACGGTTTCGTCCGGTGAGAGCGAAAGAAAGACGATTCGCCCCACGCGGAACTTCGCCCGGTCACGGACCAGTGCCTCATAGGCACGAGGAAGGTCCGAAACGATCCGTCTGACGTCATCCCCGGTTACCATTTTTCCACCATTCTCCGCTGTGTGTTCCCCAGTCACCCGTGGCGCCCATGGTGAAGGCGACGTAAAGGTATTCGTCGAGGATCTTCGCCAGTGGCACGGGCCTGCCCACCAGTGCGGGGATTTCCGCCCCGCCGACCCCCGCCTCGGCGATCACCGCGGCGGCCCACGCGCGGCCGAGGCGCAGGTGCGCGCCGAACGCGGCGCCGTCACGGGCGCCGTGGAGGGCGGCCGCGATGGCGGCGTCCCACGGCATGATCGTGTTGGGCCGCAACGCATACAGTGCCTTGGCCGCGGCGGTCGGACCCAGCGTACGCCTGGTCCGTCCCGCTGAGACGACGACACCCGAGAGGTCCGCGTAGGCCTTCGCGGCGGCGTCGATCTCCGCGTCGGTCAAGCCGGCGAGATCGGCCGACGGGAGCGTGGTCCCCCAGGTCTCCCACCAGGCGCGGACGCCGTCGTCGAAGGGTGCGGGTTCGCCGTCCCGCGGGTACCGGATACGGCATCCCCACGAGTTCAGCCAGCGAAGAAGAATTGTGCGGTGCGCGGGCTGTGACAGGTCGATCGCGGAGTGCGTTTCCTCGAGCAACCGAAGCCAAGAGGCGTCCACATTCGCGAAGCCGTTGAACACTTCGGCGGCCCGCCTGAGTTCGGCGAGCGGGGGCAGGGGGGCAGACATGGGCGAACCCTATCCGGTGCCACCAAGGGGGTGAATTTCCGCGTCCAACTATTGGACTTTGTACATTGAGTCACCTATTTGTATCTGCTGCATCCTTCATTGGTCCTTTAGGGTTGTGGCCAGGAAGGTCACAAGGATGGCGGTCACGCAGCGCGATTGCGTTACCCCATCCAGGGGAGGGAGAGGGCATGGGCAGACCCGAGCGACCGTTGGACGGCTCCACTGGTCCGATCGCCGCATTCGCTCACGATCTGCGCGTTTTGAGGAACCGGGCGGGAAACCCGAGTTACCGGGAACTCGCCAGGACCGCACTGTTCGCACCTTCCGTGCTGTCCAGCGCGGCGAGCGGCCATCGCTTGCCGACGCTCGCCGTGACGTTGGCGTTCGTCTCCGCGTGCGGTGGGGACCGTGCGGTGTGGGAACGGCGCTGGCGCAGCGTCGCCGGACAGCCGGGAACCGGCGCCGAGACCCGGGAAGACCGTGCGGCCGACACGCCACCGGACGGCGCGCACGCGACGGCATCCGGCGTCATCCGCCTCGCCCGTCCGGCCCAGCTGCCGATGGCGTCGAGGACTTTCGTCGGCAGGGAACGGGATCTGGCCGACGCCGCCGAGATGATCGGCGCGAGCGGGCCGGTCAAGGTGCCGTTGCTCGTCAGCGGCCCGATCGGGGTGGGGAAGACGGCTTTCGCCCTGCGGCTGGCGGAAGAGGTGGCGGCGGGCTTCCCGGACGGGCAGCTGTACGCCGACTTGGGCGACAGCGGCTCCGGCGGCCGGTCGGCCAATGGGATCGTGCGCGGATTCCTGCGCGCGCTCGGTGTGCCGGCGCATCTCGTGCCCGACGATCCGATGCAGCGGATCGGGCTTTACCGGTCCCTGCTGGCGGAACGCAGGTTGTTCGTGCTCCTGACGGGCGTCCGGGACGAGGGGCAGGTGCGGCCGCTGCTCGGTCAGGCCCCGCACAGCCAGGTCGTGGTCACCAGCCGCGCCCGGCTGCTCGGTTTGGAGGACACGAACCGGATCGAGCTCGATACTTTCTCCCGCAAGGAATCGCTGGCCTTGATCGGCCGGATCGCCGGACCGGGCCGGGTGCGGGCGGAACACGACGCCACCGACACGATCGCCGAACTGTGCGGTGATCTTCCGCTGGCGGTCAACATCGTCGGCCGCAAGATCGCCGCGCGCCCGGAATGGGCGATCGCCTACACCGCGGGCCAGCTCGCGGATCGCGAACGGCTCATGGACAGTCTCTGTGTCGGCGACGTCAACGTGCGGGACCGGTTCTCCGCCGCGTACGACCATCTGTCGCCCACCGAACGGGAGGCCGTCCAGCACTTCGGGCAGAGCGGGGCGGGCTGGACGACGTCGATCGGCGTCGCCGCCGCGATGGGCATCATGATCGAGACCGCCGACGAACTCCTCGAATCCGTGGTGGACGCCGGACTTCTCCAGCGTGCCAACGTCGCCGGGCGCTACGCGGTCTCCCGGTTGGTCAGCGCGTTCGCCGCCGAACGGCGACGGGAACCGGGGCCGCTGGCCGCCGCCGTCCCGATGGCCGGCCGAAGGACACGCAAGAACGCGTTCGAATCGCTGCGTCACGAGGCGGTGCGCACCCTGCCGGGCGGCTCGTCCGAAGGTTGATTGTTCTCCCCGCGCGGCGCTTCCGGTCAACGGGCCGCGCGGCTTGAATGAGTCGACGAATGAAGGCGAGCGAAATTCGGTGACACAATGCTGATTCTGTCGATGAAAGAGGGTCACGATGGCGGGATCGTGGCGATCGAGGACGGCAAGCTGCTGTTCGCGCTGGAGTCGGAAAAGGACAACTACCCGCGCTACGACCGGATCACCGGCGAGCTGATGGCGCGCGCGGCGGGCATGCTCGACAAGCAGCCCGACGTGGTCGCGCTCGGCGGCTGGGTCAAGGGGGAGTTCTCGGTGGAACCGCCGTCCCGCACCGGATACTTCGGTGTCGGCGAGGGCGCGATCTCCGACGAGGCAGGCAAGTTCTTCGGCAAGGACGTGCGGTACTTCTCCTCGACCCACGAGCGCTCGCATATCTACACCTCCCTCGGGATGGCCCCCGCGGCGCCCGGCCAGGCGTACTACTCCCTGGTGTGGGAAGGGAACATCGGTGACTTCTACCGGATCGACGAGCGCGGCGAGGCCACCCACCTGCAGCACGTCCTGACCGACCCGGGCGCGAAGTACGCGTATCTCTTCGCGCTGGCCGACCCGGGTTTCCCGCTGGGCAAGGGGAAGTTTCGGTTCAACGACGCCGGCAAGCAGATGGCGCTGACCGGGTTCGCCGAGCCGGGCCCGCTCACGCCGGACGAGCAGAAGACCATCGACTTCATCCTCGACCGCGACGGCATCATCCTCGGTCTGTCCAAAGAGGAGATGTCCTGGTCCCATCTGTACAACGCCGGTGTCTGGTCGCAGGAATACCGCAACGCGGCGGCGAAGCACTCGCAGGCGATCTTCAACCGGTTCTACGACTACGCCGAGAAGAACCTGACCGAAGGCCTGCCGCTGCTGATCTCCGGCGGCTGCGGCCTGAACTGCGACTGGAACCGCTTGTGGCGGGAGAGCGGCCTGTTCTCCTCGGTGTTCGTGCCGCCGTGCCCGAACGACAGCGGCTCCGCACTGGGCACCGCCATCGACGCGCAATGGTTCTACACCGGGCAGGCGACCATCGAGTGGGACGTCTACGCGGGGGAGAACTTCGTCGAGGACGTCGTCCCGGATCCCGCCAAGTACGAGACGCGGCCGCTCGTGGCGAGCGAGGTCGCGAAGTACCTCAAGGACGGCAACATCATCGGCTGGGCGCGCGGCCGGTACGAGATGGGCCCGCGGGCGCTGGGCAACCGGTCGATCCTGGCTGCGCCGTTCACCGTGGACACCACCGTGCGGCTCAACAAGATCAAGCGCCGCGAGGACTACCGCCCGATCGCGCCGATCGCACTGGAATCCGACGCCCCCAAGTGGTTCGTCGGCTCGGTGGAAGACCCGTACATGCTGTACTTCAACCACGTCACCTCCGACGAGTTGAAGGCCATCACGCATGTCGACGGCACCGCGCGTACCCAGACGGTGACGCGGGAGCGCAACGCCGGCATCACCGATCTGCTCGAGGCGTTCCGTGAGCAGACGGGGTTCAGCGTGCTGTGCAACACGTCGCTGAACAACAACGGGCGCGGTTTCCTCAACCGCACCAGCGATCTCATCGAGTACGGGGAGACGTACGGCCTCGACGGCTACGTCATCAACGACACGTTCGTGACCCCGCGCGCTTCCTGAGAAACCTTGCCCGACGGGGGTAAGGCCCGGATGCCACCACCCAGCAGTGGCATCCGGGTACCTCGTGCTGCCCGAACGAAGTCTCGCCCGGAGGGGGAAGACCATGCGAGTCGTGTTCGCGGGCGGTGGCGTCATCGCGCTGCTGACCGCGCTGGAATGCGTGTCCGCCGGGCACGAAGTGGTGATCGCCGACCAGGCGGACATCCCGTTCTCCGGCGCGACCTCGTTCGACCGGCACCGCGTGCTGCGCGCGTTGCATACCGGCGACCCGGCCGCCACGGCGGCCGCCGTCGGCGCGCATCACGCGTGGATCGAACTCGAAAACCGGCTGTCCACGTCGTTCTACGAACAGGTCGGAGCGCTCACCGCGCTTCCGGCGCCCGAGGCCGCGCGGGATCTCTTGACGGCGGCCGGATCGAAGGCCGAAGTGCTCGGCGCGGACGAGCTCGCCGCGGAATTCCCGCACGCCGGGTTCGTCCCGGGGACGAGCGCGGTCTTCGAGTCGCACGCGGGAGTCCTGCTCGCCGATCGCGTCCTGACCGCGTGCGCCACCCGGTTGCGGTGGCACGCGAACGCGGAACTCCATCCGCATCGCAGGGTGGCCGGGATCGACGCCGATCGGGCCGAGGTCCGGCTGGCCGACGGGGAGACCCTCCGCGGTGACGCCGTCCTGGCGGCGGCGGGCCCGTGGTCGCGGGATCTGCTGGCCCCCGCGCTGTCCAGGGAACTCGTGCTGCACCGGCAGACGATGCTCTACTGCGACGTGCCGCCCGCCGACGCCGCCGCGTGGGCTGCGACCCCGGCGATCACGTCGCTCGGCTCCGACGGGGGCGCGTGGCTCGTGCCGCCCGTCGCCGGAACGCCGTTGAAGCTCAGCGCCGCGAGCGCGTGCCGCGTCGTCGACGAGATCGGCGGCGCCACAGTGCCCTCGTGGTGGCGTGAGCACCTGATCGACACGTTCGCCACGCTGATCCCGGGTTTCCGCCGGGACTGGCTGGTCGACACCCGGGACTGTCACTACCTGGCCCGGCGCTCCACCCTCGGCCCGCTGCTCGCCGTCCTCGGCGACCGGGTGCTGACCTACGCGGCGTGCGGCGGCTCGTCGTTCAAGTTCGCCCCGCTGATCGCCCGGTCCCTCGCCGCGCGCCTGACCGGCGCCGGCCCGGTCCCGACCGGACTCGAACCGCTCGACCGGCCGCTCGTGCGAGCGGGCGGTGCCCACCCGATCCGTCCTGCCCTGCGAGGTGTGTCGTGAAACTGCTCGCGCTGGAAGCCAGCCAGAACTCCTACTACTACCTGCCCCGGTATCAGCAGATCGAGGATTTCGGCGGGGTGCTGTACGTGCTCAACGGGATCGGGACCGAGGATCTCTGGCCGTCCGAGCGCTACCGGATCGCCGGCAGCAACCACATCGACGACCTGATCCGGCACGCGAAGGCCTGGCACGCCGAAGAGTCCTTCGACGGCGTGCTCACCTTCTCCGAGTCCGGCGTGGTCCTGGTCGCCGCGGTGGCCGAAGCGCTCGGCCTGCCCGGAATCGGCGTCGACGCGGCGCGGACCAGCCGGAACAAGCTGATCATGCGGCAGGCGCACGAGAAGGGCGGTGCCGCGCATCCGGACTTCCGGTTCGTCGAAGACCTCGATTCGGCCCTTCAGGCGGCCGAGGACTTCGGCTATCCGGTGATCCTCAAGCCGACCCTCGGCGCGGCCAGCAACTTCGTCTTCCGGGTCGACGACGAAGAGAAGATGCGGGAGCGCTACGCGCAGGCGCGCGAAGGCATCGACGGGATGTCCTGGTACAACATGGAGGCCGAAGGGCTGGATCTCGGCCCGCACGGCCTGCTCGTCGAGTCCTTTCTGGACGGTCACGAGCATCTCATCGAGGCGGTGGCCTGGGACGACGAGGTCTACCTCGGGTCCATTGTGGACAGGGTTACGTCGGAGGGGGAGACCTTCGACGACGACGTGCACCACGCGCCCACGTCGCTGACCGCCGAGCAGGTGGCCGAAGTGCACGCGGTGGTGGCCGCCGGCGTGCGTGCACAGGGGCTCACCCGCGGCGCGCTGCACGCCGAAGTCCGGTTCCACCAGGGCAAACCGTTCCTGCTGGAGATCGCCGTCCGCCCCGGCGGCGGGGGACTCGACCACATGGCGCGGCTTTCGGCCGGCTACGACCCGATCAAGGGACTCATGGACGTCTCCCGCGGGGTTCGGCCGGACGTCCGGCACTTCAGCCCGACCGGGCTGCACACCGCCGCGATGTGCCTGATCTGCCCCGGCGGCGTGATCGCCTCGATCGACGTCCCGCCCGCGGTGAACGAATCGGACTCCCTGTACTACCTCAAGATCTTCGCCAAACCGGGTGATCTGATCAAGCGCCCGCCGCTCGGCAACAACATCTTCGGCGGCATCGGCGCGCTGGGCGCGTCCTTCGACGAAGCCATGCGCAACGCGAACGACCTGGCAGGGAAGATCGAGGTCAAACTCTCCGAAACCCAGAAGTAGCACCAAAATCGTGTGGAGGAAGCGTGTCACGGACTGCCACCCAACGGCACTACCTGATGGTCAGACCGACGTACTTCGACGTCGAGTACTCGATCAATCCCTGGATGGACCCGAAGAAACCGACGGACACCGAGCTGGCCATCGCGCAGTGGGAATGGCTGCGCGACCTGTACGTCGACCTCGGCCATCGTGTCGAGCTGCTCGATCCGCTGCCCGGCCTGCCCGACATGGTGTTCGCGGCCAACGGCGCCACCGTGGTCGACGGGCAGGTGCTCGTCGCGCGCTTCCATCACGTGCAACGCGCCGGCGAATCCGCCGCGTACCTGAAATGGTTCCGGGACAACGGATATCGCTACGTGCGGCAGGCGCAGTGGGTCAACGAGGGGGAGGGCGACTACCTCGTCGCGGGGAAGACGATCCTCGCCGGGACCGGGTTCCGCACGAACCCGGAGGCGCACAACGAATCGCGCGAGTTCTTCGGCCGCCCGGTGACCAGGCTGACGCTCATCGACCCCCGGTACTACCACCTCGACACGGCGCTCGCCGTCCTCGACGAGGACACGGTCATGTACTACCCGGGCGCGTTCTCCGAGGAAAGCCTTCTGCTGCTGAAGGAGCTGTATCCCGACGCGATCCTGGCCTCCGAGAGCGACGCCGCCGTGTTCGGGCTCAACGCCGTCTCCGACGGCAAGCACGTCGTGCTCCCGCAGGCGGCCACCGAGCTGACCGCGCGGCTGCGGGAACACGGCTTCGAACCGATCGGTGCCGACCTGTCCGAATTGCTGAAGGCGGGCGGCAGCGTCAAATGCTGCACGCTGGAACTGCGTGCCGGTTAGGGAGAGAACTCGATGGATTCGGCTGTGCGGGACCGGCGCGGGCGCACCACGCTGCGCCGGATCGTCGTCGGGACGGCGTTGATCGCGGTTCCGGCGGTGGTCGTCGTCGTGGTGCTCGGCCTGGGGTCGGCCTACGCGCCCGTCGCGAGCACGGGCGCCAAGGCAGCGGGCGGCGGGCCCGACACCTACGCGCGCCTGCTGGTCGCGCTTCCGGTGATCCTGGGCGCCTGCTACCTGGCGGGCGTCCTGGCCCGGCGGCTCGGCCAGCCCGCGGTGATCGGCGAGATCGTCGCCGGCATCCTGCTGGGTCCGTCGCTGTTCGGGCTCGTCTGGCCCGGCGCGTTCGGCTGGCTGTTCCCGGGCGGGGTGGTCTCGGCGATCAACATCCTTTCGCAGCTGGGCCTGATCTTCTTCATGTACCTGGTCGGTTCGGAGATCGATCTCGGCGCGGTGCGGAGGCGCGGGTTCACCGCGGTGACGGTCAGCCAGGTCAGCATCGCGCTGCCGATGGTCTGCGGCATCGTGCTCGCGCTCGGCATGTACCCGACCTTCGGCGGTGACGTCGGCTTCCTCGCTTTCGGGCTGTTCATCGCGGTCTCCATGAGCGTGACGGCGTTCCCGGTGCTGGCGCGGATCCTGACCGACCGCGGCCTGTCGAAGACGCCGCTGGGGGCGCTGGCGCTCACGTGTGCCGCCGTCGACGATGTCGCCGCGTGGTGCCTGCTGGCCGTCGTGGTCGCCGTGAGCCAGGGCGGGTCACCGTCGGAGGTGTTCCTGACCGTCGGGCTGACCCTGGTGTTCGTCGTGGTCATGCTCTACGTCGTCCGGCCGCTGCTGGCGAAGGCGCTCGCCCGCGTGCCGGAGTCCGCGGTGCTCGCGATCCTGCTCGGCGGGATCATGCTGTCGGCGCTGGCCACCAACGAGATCGGCATCCACGCGATCTTCGGCGCCTTCCTCTTCGGGGTGATCGCGCCGAGGAACGATCCGGTCGTCACCCGCGCGGCCGGGAAGCTCGGCAGCGTGACCCTCACGTTGCTGCTGCCGCTGTTCTTCGCCTACACCGGGCTGCACACCGAGTTCAGCCTGCTCGGCTCCGGATCGCTGTGGCTGTGGACCGTGATGATCACGGCGGTGGCGGTGTTCGGGAAATGGGTGGGCAGCACCACGGCGGCCCGGCTGACCGGGGTCGGCTGGCGCGAATCGCTTTCGCTCGGGGCGCTCATGAACTGCCGGGGGCTGACTGAGCTGGTGGTGCTCAACGTCGGCCTCCAGCTGAAGGTGATCAGCCCGGCGGTGTTCGCGATGCTCGTGATCATGACGCTCGTGTCGACGATCGCGACCGCCCCCGCACTCAGTCTCATCGCCAAGTTCAAGACGAGACCGCCGGTCCAGCGGCGGCGGAAAGTGGATAGGACACCATGACCAGCAAGGAAACCCTAGTCAGCACCTTCGCCGAGGTCGTCCTCGACGACGAAGTCCGAGACACCATCGGGAGCGACCTGCGGTCCTTCCCGAATCCTGTCGACGACATCGACCGCTCGCTGGCGATGCTCCGCGTCGCGTTCTCGAAGCTGCCGATCGACCAGTCGCAGACGATCCTGGACTTCGGCAGGCATGTCGACACCCCCGGCGTCGCGCTCGTGCGCAACCTGCCGGTGGACCCGGAGCTGCCGGAGACGCCGATCGACGGCGAACCCAGCAAGGACAAGAAGACGTTCGTCGCCGAGACCGTCCTTTTGGGACTGAGCCAGCTGCTCGGCGAGCCCGTCGGGTTCACCACCGAGAAGAGCGGGCGGCTCGTGCACGACGTCGTCCCGGTGTCGGCGGGGGCGCGGAGCCAGACGAACCAGAGCTCGCACGTGTTCCTGAACTTCCACAACGACATCGTGCACGACGCCGTCGGTCGGTACGACGTGTCCAATCCGGACTTCCTGGTGCTGAACTGCGTCCGCCAGGACGGGAACAAGGAGGCCGTCACCTACTACGCCGACGGCAGGGACATCTCGGCCGCGCTGGATCCCGAGGTGCTCGACGTCCTGCGCCGCCCCCTCTTCCGGCTCAACGCGCCCGGCAGCTACGTGCGTGACGTGGCCAAGGGGGCCGACGTGCTCTCCGACCTCGTGGCGGTCATCTCCGGGCCGGCGGACTCGCCGGAGGTGGCGATCTCGGCCAACGGTGTGGTGGGGGAGACCGTCGAGGCGGAACAGGCGCTGGAGGAGTTGCAGCGGGTCTGCCGCGAGGTCGCGCACCAGGTCAAACTGGAGCCGGGGACGGCGCTGCTGATCAACAACCGGAAGGGCCTGCACGCGCGGTCGCAGTTCTTCGCGCGGCACAACGGGCGGGACCGGTGGCTGCAGCGCACGTACATCCGGCGCAGCCTGTGGACGATCCGGTACCGGGGGACGGCTGAGGACCGGCGGGTGCACTGAGCCTTCCTGCCCGCGGTCGCGGCGTGATTGGACGGACGGCACGCGTGATTGAACGGACGACACGCGTGATTGGGCGGACGGCACGCGTGATTGGGCGGACGACTCACGTTCGGCCCGGGTCCGGCCCGTGACGTCCGTCCAATCACGAGAGGCGGCCGTCCAGTCACGCGAAGCCGCACCGGGCCGAGGTTGCGAAAGCCACTTTCGCAACGTTCGGACCGAGTGATCGTCCGGCGAGCGCGTCGCGAAAGCCACTTTCGCGACACCCGGCCGGGCATGTTCGAGAAAGCGGCCATCCGGGTAACCCTCCGCCAAAGCACCCGACGGGAGGGAAACCGATGGCAGACAAGTTACGGCCGCCGCAGCAGCAGGAACCGCCGGGCGTGACGTCGAAAATGGACCCGCCGCCTCGCGACTCCATGGAGGATTACGAAGGCCGCGAGCTGCTGGCGGGCAAACGCGCGTTGATCACCGGCGGTGACTCCGGGATCGGCCGCGCGGTCGCCATCGCCTTCGCGAAGGAAGGCGCCGACGTGGCGATCGCCTACCTCAACGAGCACGAAGACGCGAAGTACACCGAGGAACGCGTACGCGCTGAAGGGCGCGAGTGCCTCCTCCTGCCGGGTGATCTCGCCGAGGCGGCGCAATGCCGCGAGATCGTGGACCGGACCGTGAAGGAGCTCGGCGGCCTGGACATCCTGGTCAACAACGTCGCCACGCAGTGGCCGGTCGACAGCCCCGAAGACCTGACCGACGAGCAGTGGACGCACACGTTCGACGTGAACATCCACAGCTTCTTCCGGGTGACCAACGCCGCGTTGCCCCATCTGGGTGAGGGCTCGGTCATCATCAACACCGGCTCCGTGAACGGCCTGCGCGGTAACAAATCGCTGATCGACTACTCCGCGACCAAGGGCGCCGTGCACGCGTGGACGTACGCCATGGCGCAGGCACTGGCCGATCGGGGCATCCGGATCAACTGCGTCGCGCCCGGTCCGGTGTGGACACCGCTGATCCCGTCGACCTTCCCGCCCGAGAAGGTGGAGAAGTTCGGCCTCCAGGTCCCGTTCGAGCGGGCGGCGCATCCCGACGACCTCGCGCCGTCGTACGTCTTCTTGGCGTCCAACCGGCTTTCGTCGTACTACAGCGGCGAGGTCATCGCCGCGCTGGGCGGTGAGACCACACCCGGCTGAGGCGCGCCACGGCTTCGACGACCGCTTCGGGCGCGAGGCGGTCCAGGCAGGGATGGCCGGGCACGGGGCAGACCCGGGCCCGGCTGTCCTTGCAGGCCGCGTGCTGGTCGCCGAGCACTTCGGACGGCACACCGTAGGGCGCCCAGCGCGACGCCGGCACGACGGGCGCGAACAGCGAGACCACCGGGCTCCCGACGGCGGCCGCGAGATGGGCGGGGCCGGTGTTCGGCGCCACCACGACGTCCGCGCCGGCGAGCACGGCCGCCAGTTCCGCCAGCCCCGTGCGGCCGCCGAGGTCGAGTGCCTTCCCGGCGACTTCCTTGGTCAGGACGCTTTCCGACGGCGAGCCCGTCACGACGACGCGGCGCCCGGCGGCTTGCAGCGCCCGCACGATGGCGGCCGAGCGTTCGGCGGACGGCTGCCTGGCCGGGACCGACGCGGCCGGATGGACGACCACGTAGTCCTCGTCGCCGACCAGTTCCTCCACCGGCGGCAGAGGCCAGCGGACGGCGAGGCCGCCGTCGTCACCGGGCGGCAACGAGAAGCCGGCCTCCTCGGCCAGGGACAGCATCCGGACCGGCTCCGGCGGATCACCCTCCACCCGGTGCCGCAGGTCCAGCAGCGAGCCGGGGTAGTCCTCGCTGATCGCGCCGATCCACGGCACGCCAGCCAGGCGCAGCAGCAGCGCCAGCGGGAGCGGGGACTGGTGGAACGACGTCAAGATCAAGGCCGCGTCGAAGGAGAACTCGCGCAAACGCCGGACGAGCGCGTCGGTGTCCTCCTGGGTGACCGGCGGCGGCTCGGGGTCGATCCACGGCGCGCACCAGGTGATGACCTCGTCGGCGCCGGGCAGCAGCTCGCCCGCGGCGCGGCCGCGCGGCCCGGTCAGCAGGGTCACCCGGTCCGCCCCGGCCGCGACGGCGCGGACGCAGGGTCCGGCGAGCAGGACGTCGCCGAGGTTGTCCATCCTCGCGACCAGGACGTTCATCGAGTACCCGCGACGGCCAAGTGGACGGCTTCGGCGAGGTCTCGCGCGACTGTCGCCCGGCGACGGGCGCGGTCGATCTCCTCGGGCCGGGTCCGCGCGGTCGGGATGAGGATGCCGCGGGCTCCGGCCGCCAGGGCGGCGTCGACGTCGGCACCGGTGTCGCCGATGACCACACAGCGGCGGACGTCCACCCCGAGTGCCTCCGCGGCCTGGCGCACCAGCCCAGGCGCGGGTTTGCGGCAGGCGCAGCCGTCACCGTCGTCGTGCACGCAGACCTGCCAGGTGCCGAACGGGCCGAGGATCTGCTCGACCCGGCCGTTCACGGCGGCCAGCCGGTCCGGGGTGATCAGCCCTTTCGCCACCCCGGACTGGTTGCTGACCACGCCGATCCTGATCCCCGCCGCCCGCAGGCCGTGCAGCAGTTCCTTGGCGCCGGGCACGGGACGGACGCCGTCGGGATCGTCGAGGTAGGGCACGTCGACGATGAGGGTGTCGTCCCGGTCGAACAGCAGGGCCTGCGGCCGCCGGGCCATCCGGTGCCGCAGTTCCCCGCGCAGCCGGTGATAGCAGGCCGCGGGCGGGATGAGGACGCTGGTCAGGAGCATCCGCGACACCTCGCCCGGGGTGAGCGGGCCCGCCGCGATGCGGCGCGCGGCGAACTCGGCGGTCAGTCCCGCCCACAGTCCTGCCGCGGCTGCGGCGGCCTTCCGGCGGCCCAACGCGAACAGTGCCGCGGCGCCGGCCGCGCTGACGGTGGCCAGCGCGTGCCGTTCGAGCCGCCCGTGTCCGGCTCCGGTCTGCTGCCGCCACAGGACACCGTGCTTGTGCCGCATGAGCGCGTCGTCGGCGTTGCCCCGTTGCGCGCGGAGGCTGGCCAGCGGACCCGACCGTTTGGGCGGATGGACGGTGACGCGTTCACCCCGCGCGATGAGGTAGCCCGCCTTGGCCACCTGCAAGGCCAGATCCGAGTCCTCCCGGTAGGCGCGGGGGAAACGTTCGTCGAAGCCGCCGACCTCGGCGAGCACGGACCGGCGGTAGGCCATGTCGGCGGTGATCCACCTGGCCGTCTCCAGCCCGGCCGTTCCGCGCTCGTCGTCGGTCGGACGGCGGTCCGGCGGCAGCGGTACGACGAGCCGCGCCTGCGACGCCGCCGTCTCCGGCCCGAGGGGGACGAGGTCTTCGGCGAGTTTCCGCGGCCAGTCCGAGCCGATCACCACGTCGTCGTCGAGAAAGGCGATCCACTCGGTCTCCGCGCGCCGCCAGCCGGCGTTGCGGGCGGCGGCGGGACCGCGTCCGCCGGAGCGGACCACTTCGATTTCCGTACTGGACGGGGGAAGCCGCAGATCCTCGCCGCCGGGCCGGTCGTCGGCGACGACGATCCGCGCGGGCCGGGGCTCCCCGGCGGCTTCGATCCCGGCCAGGAGCGTGTGGAGATTCTCCCGGCCGGTCGTCGGGATCACGATCGTGTAGTCGAGGTCGCTCACCCTCTTCCGGTACCCGGGTGCCACGGCCGCAAACTCCGGGTCACGCGGGGATCGCGTCGGTCTTCCGCAGCCACGAGCGATGTTCGCCCAGTTGCGCGAGGAACGAGGCGAAGAAGCCGTCGGGCAGGGTCGCCTCGGCCGCCGTGGTCGTCACGACGCCCTGGTCGATCAGGGTTTCGGTGTCGTCGGCCAGCTTCGACGTCACCCCCGCCCGGCGCAGCAGGTCCAACCCCGAGCCGAAGGCGGCCACCGGCTTGCCGTGCTTGTACGCCTCGGCGACGAAATGCACCGCGTACCCGTCGCGTTCGAGGATGTTGATCGCGCCCGGGCCGCAGGGGACGGCGACGGCGTCGTAGAGCACCGAAGCCATGGTGTTGAGCTGCCGGTCCGGCCGCAGCGGGTCCCCTTCACCGCCGGGCCGGAGTTCGGCCTCGGCCGGCGCGAGGACCTCGGCGATCGCGCCCTGCTCGGTGAGCGCTTCGACCAGGCGGCGGACGCCGATCGTGTCCACGCCGTCGGCGGCGAGTACCGCGACCTTGCGGCTGGTCGGGGCGACGGAAGGCTGGTTGAGCTGGGAAAGCGCGGGGGACGTGCGGTCGTGATGGGGTGTGGCCGGAGCGGCGGGCACGCTCACGCCGATTCCCTCGGCCACCCGGGCCGCCAGGTCGTGGTCGACGTTGTTGAGCTCCGTGACGGTTCGCGCCCGGACCTCCCGGTCCTCGACCTTGCCGAGTTCGAACCGGAAAGCGGCGACGATATGCTCGCGTTCGACCTGGGACATGCTGTTCCAGAACAGGGTCGCCTGGCTGTAGAAGTCCTTGAAGCTCTCGTTGCGCTCCCGGATCTTGTGGCCCGCCACGGCTTCGGTGTAGTGCCGGAAGACGCCGGAATCGGCGATCGCCGGGCAGCCGCCGCCGAGCGAGTTCGGGAAGTAGCTCGTCCGTCCTTTGTGGATGTTCTGCTGGCCGTACCCGTCGCGCTGGTTCGTGTGCACCGGCGCGATCGGCCGGTTCACCGGGAGCTGGGAGAAGTTGGGGCCACCGAGCCGGATCAGCTGCGTGTCGAGGTAGGAGAAGTTGCGTGCCTGCAACAGCGGATCGTTGGTGAAGTCGATACCCGGGACGATGTTCGCGGTGTGGAAGGCGATCTGCTCGGTCTCGGCGAAGAAGTCGTCGGGGTTGCGGTCCAGCACCATCCGCCCGACCGGCCGCACCGGCACCTGCTCCTCGGGGATGATCTTCGTGGCGTCCAGCAGATCGAAGTCGAAGTCGTGCTCGGAGTCCTCGTCCACCAGCTGGACGCCGAGCTCCCATTCCGGGTACTGCCCGGACTCGATGGCGTCCCACAGGTCGCGCCGGTTGAAATCGGGATCCTTGCCGGCGATCTTCTGGCATTCGTCCCACACCAGGGAATGCGTGCCGAGCACGGGCTTCCAGTGGAACTTCACGAAGGTGCCCTTGCCCTCGGCGTTGACGAGCCGGAACGTGTGGACGCCGAAGCCCTGCATCATCCGGTAGCTGCGCGGCAGCGCGCGGTCGGACATCAGCCAGAGCACCATGTGCAGGCTCTCCGGTTGCAGCGACACGAAGTCCCAGAAGGTGTCGTGCGCCGACTGCGCCTGCGGGATCTCGTTGTGCGGCTCGGGTTTGACCGCGTGCACGAAATCGGGGAACTTGATGCCGTCCTGGATGAAGAACACCGGCATGTTGTTGCCGACGAGGTCGTAGTTGCCCTGACGGGTGTAGAACTTCGTCGCGAAGCCGCGGACGTCGCGGACGGTGTCGGCCGAACCACGTGAACCCGCGACGGTGGAGAACCGCACGAAAACGGGGATCTTCTCGCCGCTGGTGAGGAATTCCGCGACCGTGTAGTCGGCCAGCGCGTCGTCGTAGGCCTCGAAGAAGCCGTAGGCGCCCGCGCCGCGCGCGTGCACCACCCGTTCGGGGATGCGCTCGTGGTCGAAATGCGTGATCTTCTCGCGGGCGTGGAAGTCCTCCAGCAGCGTGGGTCCCCGGGATCCCGCGGTCAGGGAGTCGTTCGTGTGATCGACGCGGACACCCTGCTGCGTCGTCAGCACGGTCTGCTCCGGATCCACCCGGCTTCCGCCCAGCTGTTCGTCCTTCGCGTCTTCTCGATGCTGTGCCACTGGTGTCGCCCCTTCGCGGTGGTGGTTTCCCTCGCGGCTACCCCGGCACTGTTTCGGCGAAACGACACCGGGTAACCGGCGCGCAGGAAACTTCGAGGAGGTGCGAATGACGACGGTGGACCGGCCGGCCGTACTGGAGATCCGCGACCCCGCCGACGACAGGCTCGTCGGCAGCGTCAAGGCGGCGACCCCCGATGGTGTCGAAACGGCCATCGCCACGGCGAAGAGGCGGGCGCCGGGTTGGGCCGCCACGCCGGCGGCCGAACGCGGGATCGCGCTGAAGGACGCGGCCAGGTCGCTGCGAGAGCGGGCGGGCGAACTCGCCGTCCTCATCGAGAGCGAGACCGGCAAACCGCGCGACGAGGCCGAAGAAGGTGTCCTCGCCGGAGCCGGGACCTTGGAGCAGTACGCCGAACTGGGGCCGGTGCACCGTGGACGGTCCTTGCTGGGCGATCCGTCGGCCACCGACCTGATGGTGCCGGAACCCCGGGGAGTCGTCGTCGCACTGACGCCGTGGAACGACCCCGTGGCGGTGGCCTGCGGGTTGCTGGGAGCCGCGGTGGTCACGGGGAACACGGTGGTGCACAAGCCGAGTGAACGCTGCCCGCACACCGGCGCCTGGCTGGGGAACGTGCTGTCGGAGGCGCTTCCCGAGGGAGTGCTGCAAACCGTGCAGGGTGACGGGAGCGTCGGTGCCGAACTCGCGGCCCACGCGGACGTCGATGTCGTCGCGCATGTCGGCAGCACCGTCGCGGGTCGTTCGATCGCGGCGAGCGCGGCGAAGACCGGAGCCAAGGCGCTGCTGGAGAACGGCGGCAACGATCCGCTTGTCGTCGACGCAGGCGTGGATCCCGTCTGGGCGGCCGGTCAGGCGGCGACCGGGGCCTTCGCCAACTCGGGACAGATCTGTGTCTCGGTCGAACGAATCTTGGTGCACCAGGACGTCGCGGAGGCCTTCCTCACCGCGCTGGTCGCCGAGGCGGGTCATCGTGAGCTGGCCCCGCTCGTCGACCGGCGTCACCGCGAAGGGGTACACGCCCAGGTCGCGGAAGCGATCGCGCAGGGTGCCGACCCGCTCGTCGGCGGCGTCGTGCCGGACGGTCCCGGTGCCTTCTATCCGGCGACCGTCCTCACCGGCTGTACCTCCGGGATGCGGATCCTCCGCGAGGAGACGTTCGGCCCGGTGGCGCCGGTGACGGTGGTCGCGGACTTCGAGCAGGCGCTCGGCCGGGCGGCCGAGGGCGAATACGGTCTCGCCGCCACGGTGCTGACCCCCTCGATGGCGCACGCGCAACGGGCCTGGCGCGAACTCCCGGTCGGGACAGTGAAGATCAACAACGTCTTCGGCGGCGCGCCCGGCGGAGCCGCCCATCCGCGGGGTGCCAGCGGCAGCGGCTACGGCTACGGGCCCGAACTGCTCGACGAGATGACGCAGACGAAGGTCGTCCACCTGGCACCCCCGGGGCCGTGATGCGCTGGACGGCACCGTTCGCCTGGACCGCCCGGGCGTTCCGGGTTCCGGGGGAGGAGCGCCGGAGTCTCATCCAGACCACGAAGGCCGCGGCCGCGGCGGTGATCGCGTGGATCGTCGCGACGGCGGTGCTGCGGCTGCCGCAACCCTTCCTCGCGCCGTACGCGGCGGTGTTCCTGGTGCAGGCCACCGTCTACCGCTCCCTGCGCGGCTGGGCGCAGCAGGTCGGCGCGGTCAGCGTGGGGGTGCTGCTCGCGGCGGGGGCCGGTCAGCTCATCCCGTCGGTGACGGTGGCGCTCGGGCTGGTCATCTTCGTCGGACTGCTGATCGGCTCATGGCGGGGTTTCGGCGATTCGGGGGTGTGGGTCGGGATCACCGGCATGCTGCTGATCTCCTACGGCAACGCGACCGAACCCGTCCTGCTCGCCGACCGGCTGCTGGAAACGGCGCTGGGCGCGGCGATCGGCGCGGTCCTCAACGCGGTGATCCTGCCCCCGCTGCACGGGCAGCGTCTGCGGGAGGCGACCTCCCGGCTGGCCGGGGCGATCGCCGACGTCCTCGACGAGACCGCGGAACTGGTCCGCGGCGGCGAATCGGCCGACGGGCTCGACGGCCGCCTGCAGGACGTCCGCAGCCTGGCCGCGGAGGCGGAGGACGCGATCGGCTGGACTCGCGAGGGCCGGTACCTGAACCTGCGCGGACGGCGTGAGACCCCGGAGGAACCGCTGGCGAACCTCATTTCCCTGTGGCAGCCGCTCGCCCAGCTGATCGACGCCGTGAGCGAGGCCGCCCGGAGCGATCAGCCGTTCCGGCATCCCGGCGAGCACGCGCGCGGGGTGGTCGGCGACCTGCTCGAAGCACTCGCCGAGGTGGCCCGTTCGGGTGACGCGGACAAACTCGACCGGTGCCGCAGGCTGCTCGACGAGATCGACCACCTGCTCGTGACGCCCACCGACGAGGTCACCACGTCGATCGGACTGGGGGCGATGGCGCTGCCCGCCCGCCGTCTCGTCCAGCGGCTCCGCGCCGATTAAGCCGGGGCGGCGGCGGGTAACCGTACCCATGAGCAGCAGCGGCAAGCGGATCGTGGTCACCGGCGCCACCGGGAACGTCGGGACGGCGGTGGTGCGCGCGCTGGGTTCGGACCCCGAGGTCGGTTCGATCGTCGGGCTGGCGAGGCGCCCCAGCCGCTGGGAGAGCCCGAAGACCGAGTTCGTCACCGCCGATGTCGCGCGCGACGACCTCCGGGCCGTGTTCGACGGTGCCGACGTGGTGATCCACCTGGCCTGGCTCTTCCAGCCCACGCACCGGCCCGAGGTCACCTGGCGGGCCAACGTGCTGGGTTCGATCCGGGTGTTCGAGGCCGCGCAGGCGATGCGGGTGCCGTCACTGGTGTACGCGTCGTCGATCGGGGCGTACTCGCCGCGGGACGACGACCACCCGGTGACCGAGGACTGGCCGACGCACGGCTCGCCCAAGGCGGCGTACACCCGGGAAAAAGCTTATGTGGAACGGGTTCTCGAGGCGTTCGACCGCAGTCATCCACGGATGCGGGTGGTTCGGGTACGCCCGGGATTCCTGTTCCAGAAGGCCGCGGCACCCGAACAGCGCCGCCTTTTCGGTGGGCCGTTCGTGCCAGGCAAGCTCGTCCGGCCGTCGCTCGTCCCGATCCTTCCGGACATCCCGCAACTGAGGATCCAGACCGCGCACACCGAAGACGTGGCCGACGCCTACCGTCGTTGTGCGCTCCAGGACGTCAAGGGCGCCTTCAACATCGCCGCCGACCCGGTGCTGGACACCCGCGCGCTCGCCCGGATCTTCGGTGCCAAGCCGGTGAAGGTCCCGGCCACCTTGGTCCGGCGCGCCCTCGCCGCGGCTTGGTCGCTGCACCTGATCCCGGCCACTCCGGGGCTGTTCGACGCCGTGCTGCATCTCCCGGTGATGGACTGCACGCGCGCCAGGGACGAGCTGGGCTGGACGCCGCGGTACTCGTCGGAGGACGCGATCGAAGCGTTCCTCAAAGGATTGCGGGAAGGCGACGGACTTCCCACCGAACCGCTGAAACCGGACGTCGGCCGGTGGCACGAACTGGCCACCGGGGTGGGGGAGCGACCGTGAACGAGAAGGAACTGCTGCACACGCTGACCAAGGTGGTGTCCACTTTGGACGGCACTTCGGTGCGGTTCGCCGTCGCGGGCGGCCTCGCCGTGTACGCGCGGGGCGGCCCGCCGTCCGACCACGACGTCGACCTCTTCCTGAAACACGAGGACATCGAGGAAGCGGCGGAAGCGCTGGAAGCCGCGGGGCTGAGACGAGTGCATCCGCCGGAGGACTGGCTCACCAAGGTCTACGACGGCGACTGCCTCGTCGACCTCATCTTCCGGCCCAACCACCGGCCGGTCACCGACGAGATGCTCGACCGCGCTTCGCTGATGCGGGTCGGGGCGACCGCCGCACCCGTGCTCAACGGGACCGACCTGCTCGTCGACAAGACGCTCGTGCTCAGCCCGCACCGCTGCGATTTCGGGCCGTTGCTGCGGATCGCCCGTGACCTCCGCGAGCAGGTCGACTGGCACCGTGTGGCCGAGGAGACCGCCGAATCGCCGTACGCCTGGTCGTTCCTGACCCTGCTCGCGGCACTGTCCATCATCGACGGAAAGGAGCTTCCGATGCCTCAGGAAGCGCCCCAGTACCTGGTCGCCAGGCTGACCAAGGCGCTGGCGGAGGATCCGAGGACCGCCGAACTCGGCGTGCACGTCACCGTGCGCGGCGACCAGGTCCGGCTCAGCGGCGAGGTCCCGTGCGCCAACCGCAAGGCCGACATCGAGGCGGTCGTGTGCGAACACATCGCGGCCGAGCTGGTGCACGACGACATCCGGACGGCGGACGTCCGCGAGCCGTCGCACGCCGAGGAGATCCGGTGATCCGGGTCGCCGCGGTCGGGGACGTCCACCTCGGGGAGGACAACCGAGGCCTGCTGCGGCCGGCACTGGACAACATCGCCGAACACGCCGAGGTGCTGCTGCTCGCGGGCGACCTCACCCGGCACGGCAGCGTCGAAGAGGCGAGGGTGGTGGCCGACGAGTTCGCCGGGCTCGACGTCCCCGTGGTGGCGGTGCTCGGCAACCACGACTACCACTCGGACCAGGCGGAAGCGGTCAGCGGACTGCTGGAGGAAGCCGGGATCACCGTTCTGGAGGGTTCGGCCACCACCGTGGACCTGGACGGCGGGAGGCTCGGCGTCGCCGGGGTGAAAGGCTTCGGCGGCGGGTTCGCGGGCAAATGCGCGAGCCGGTTCGGCGAACGCGAGATGAAGGATTTCGTCGAACACACCATGGCCGCCGCCAAACGGCTGCGCACCGCGCTGGAGGGGCTCGAACACGAGCAGCCCGACGTGACCGTCGCGTTGACGCACTACTCGCCGATCCCCGGCACCCTGCACGGCGAACCGCCGGAAATCCACCCGTTCCTGGGTTCGTACCTGCTGTGCGAGCCGATCGACGACGCGCAGGTGGCGCTCGCCGTGCACGGGCACGCGCACTACGGCAGCGAGCAAGGCGTCAGCCCGGGCGGGGTCCCCGTGCGCAACGTCGCCCAGCCGGTGATCCGGGCGGCGTACGCGACGTACGTCCTCGAACCCGCGAAGGTGCTGACATGAGGGATCGATTCCATGGTCAGCTGAGCGTTCTCGGCGAGCTGCTGTCGAGCATGTGCGGGATGGCATGCGAAGAGCTGAGACTCGCGAACCGGGTCTTCCTCGACCGGGACGTCGAAGCCGCCGCCGAACTCGCGGAGGTCGAGGCGAAACTGAACGCCGCACGGACCACGTGCGAGGACACCGCGCAGAAACTCCTCGCCCTGCAGGCGCCGGTCGCGCGTGACCTGCGGACCGTGCTCGCGGCGGTGTACTGCGCCGACCGGCTGGAGCGGATGGGCGACCTCGCCCAGCACATCGCCGACCAGGCCGCGCGGGCGCCGGAATTCGCCGTCCCGGACGCCGTCGCCGGCCGGTTCGGTGAGATGGCCGGGCTCGTCTGCTCGATGGCGGACGACCTCGGCGCGGCGATCGACGGACCGACCGCCGAGGTCTTCCACTCGCTCGCCCGGTCCGACCAGCGTGTCGACGCGCTGTACGAAGAGCTGATGACGCTGGTCACCGAGCCGGGCTGGGCCCACGGTGTCGCGCCGGCGATCTCGGTGGCGCTGCTGGCGCGGTTCTACGAGCGGTTCGCGGACCAGGTGGTCTCCGTGGCGCGGCGGGTGGACTTCGCGCTCACGGGGGAGCTGCCCGAGTCGTCGGTGCGGGATGTGCACGCTTCGCTTTGAGGCTGCCGCTGCGTGTGGTGGGCTTCTGGTGAGGTAGCCGCTGGATGTTGCGAAAGCCACTTTCGCAACCTCGGTGGGTCCTCGGGTTCTCCTTTGCAGGGGTGTCGTGCTGAGGGCTCCGGGGCCGTCGCGAAAGCCACTTTCGGGACGTTACGTGTCCCGAAAGTGGCTTTCGCGACGTCCGCCGCCAGCGCAACGGAGCCGCTCCGGGCCACCGTTTCGTGAAGGCTTTCTGGCTGGGATCGCCGCCGGATGTTGCGAAAGCCACTTTCGCAACATCCGGCGTTGCGAAAGTGGCTTTCGCAACCTCGGTAAGCGAGGCTCTCCCGCGCAGGGGCGTTGCGCTGAGGACTATTGGGGTGTCGCGAAAGCCACTTTCGGGACGTTACGTGTCCCGAAAGTGGCTTTCGCGTCACGCTTTCCCGCGCGAAACCGAAACGCCAGGCTCAGGTCGCGCGGTCCGCCAGCGCGTCCCGGATCTTGTCGATGAACGCCGTCCCCGGCGCCAGGATCCGGTTCGCCGGCGGCCGGTCCGGGGCGGCGGGATGCGGCCGCGTCGGCGCGATCTCCTTGGCCCGCAACACCTTCTCGCCCAGCTCCCGCAGTTCTTCCGGCGAGCAGGCGGCCTGCAGTTTCGGCAGGAGGTCGCTCTCTTCCTCCTCGATGTGGTGCCGGACGTCCTCGATCAGCTTGCCGACCAGCTCGTCGAACCGCTTGTCCGACGGCTCCAGACCGATGAGGTCGTTCATCACGCGCTCGGCTTCGGCGTGCTCCTCGATCTCGTGGTCGGCGACCTCGTCGCCGTCCGGGAGGAGTTTCCGCGCGGCGGGGTACATGTGCTGCTCTTCGGCGATCGAATGCCGCACGAGTTCGGCGATCACGTGGTCCGCGAGGTCCTTCCGGTGCTGATCGCCGCCCTTCCCGGATTCGAGTTCCTTGAAGATCCGTTCGAAGGCGCGGTGGTCCTCGGTGATCACCGAGACGAGGTCGTTTTTCGTGGTGGTGGTCATGGACACTCCTGTCCGTGGTCGTCAGTCCGACGCCGCACGGATACCCGTTCCCCGCGGTCCAATCACCCGGATTCGTCGGTGACGTGGTGCGGCGCGCCCACGGGTTTCGATTCCGGGGAGCCGCGCTGGCGCAGGTACACGCTGAACACCGCCATCGAGCCGATGGCGAGGAATTCCGACTGCCAGTTCTGCAGTGTGCGGTTCCAGAAGTCCGACGACGCCAGATAGCCGAACCACGTCTCCGGATCACCGAATTCGGTGAGCTGTTCGGCGTTGTAGGCGCTCATCCCGGCGACGGATTGGGCCAGCCAGGACAGCAGGAACAGCCCCAGCATCACCAGGCCGAGCGACATCGAGAAAATCCCGGTGCGCCAGCCGCCCGCTCTCGCCCATTTCGGTGAATCGGCCGTCGAATGCCTGCCGATCTGCTGCTCTTCGTCCGATTCCAGCCCGGCCCGCCCCGCCGGTTTCGATTCCGGTGAGCCGCGCTGCAGCAGCCACACGGTCGCGAAGACATACAGGAAGAACTGCAGGTACTCCGATTGCCAGTTTTCGGCGACGTCGACGGCGAAATCCGCGGACGTCAGATAGTCGAGCAGGCCGATCGGTTCGGCGGCGTGGCTGAGCCGCCTGTCGTTGTAGGCGGCGAGGCCCGCGAACGCCTGCCCGCCGAGGCTGAGCAGGAACAGCAGCCCGAACGCCAGCGAGAGGGCGTTGTCCCGGAGAAAGCGCCGCATCGTCCGCCTCCTTCACCGGTGGAGCAGGCCCAGTAGGACGCAATAGCCGAGCACGGCCACGACGAAGACGAGGTAGACGGTGAACACCGGGCGCGCTTTCACGGTCCACCCACCGCGCAGTCGTAGACCTGTTCGTTCCGGTGACGGCAGCCCGCGCCCGTGATCACCCATCCGGTGGATGATTCGTGCAGGAAGAGGGTGTCGTGGGCGGTCTTCACCTGGGCTTCTTCGCTCCAGACGGAGACCGTCTCGGGCGTGCCGCCCGGAACGTCCGCGCCCGCGAGGCCGCGTTCGCAGTTTTCCGGCGCCCAGGATTCCTGGGCGCGGGGCGCCAGCAAAGCGCACGCCGAGCGGTGATCACCCGACGCGAGCGCGCCGAGGAACCGCGAGGCGGCCTCTTTCACCGGCTCTTGCCCGCTCGCTCCGGTGCAGCCGGCGAGCAGCAGGCAGACACCGAACGCCAGCGTCTTGACGATCACGGAAGGGGAGTACCCGGCCGTGCCGTCGTTCACACCTAAAGTCAGGAAGCGGGGTACTGCTTCTCCCGTAGCAGGTTCGCCAGGTGGACGGCGTTGCGCGCGAGGGTCGCGTTGGTCGAGGCGACCGCTTCGGGCGTTTCGTCGAGGTCGTTGTAGTCGCCGCCCTTCATCGCCTCGCCGTTCCAATAGGTCCCGCCCTGGGCGGGCACGGTGAACCCGACGTCGTTGAGAGCCTGGAACAGGTCGGCGGTGATCTTGTGCGCCCCGTCCTCGTTGCCGACGACGGCGGTGACCCCGACCTTGCCGAACATCGCGGGCCTGCCCTCTTCGTCCGTTTCGGACAGTTCGGCGTCGAGCCGTTCCAGCACTCGCTGGGCCACACTGGACATGTGGCCGACCCAGGTCGGCGTGGAGATCAGCAGGATGTCGGCCGCGGCGACCTTCCGGCGGATCTCCGGCCAGGCGTCGCCGTCGCCCATGTCGCCTTCCACGCCGGGTTTGACGTCGTGGTCGACCACGCGCACGAGTTCACCGGTGGCGCCGTGCCCGGCCAGTTCGTCGAGCAACTGCTGGGCGAGCAGCGCGCTGCTCGACGGCGCGGGCGACGGTTTGAGCGAGCACACCAGTGCGAGGGCCTTCAACGGCTGGGTCATCCTGTCCTCCTGTTCGGGTCGGTACCGAGCCCCGTATGGGTGAAGCCGGCCTCGCCGACGGTCGCCGGATCCAGGAGATTCCTGGCGTCGACGACGACGGCGCGCTCGGTGGCGGCGGCGAGCCGTTCCCAGTCGAGCTCGCGGAACTCGGGCCACTCGGTGAGCACCACCAGCGCCGCCGCGTCCTTCGCGACCAGGTACGGGTCGTCGACGACCTGGACGATGTCCGGTTCGACGGCCTCGACGCCGGGGTCGTACGCGGTCAGCACCGCGCCGCTCCTGGCGAGCTCCCGCGCGACCGCGAGCGCGGGGGACTCGCGCAGATCCCCGGTCCCCGCCTTGAACGCCAGTCCGAGCAGCCCGATACGGATGCCCGAGAGCGAGCCGTCCGAAACCCCGGTGATCGCGAGGCGGATCTTCCGCACGACGGCCGCCCGCTGGCGCGCGTTGGCCTTCATGGCGTCACGCAGGATGCCGAAGTCGACGCCCGCGTGCTCGGCGGTCCGCAGCAGCGCGGCGGTGTCCTTGGGCAGGCACGAGCCGCCCCAGCCGGGCCCTGGCACGAGGAAGGCGGGGCCGATCCGGGAATCGAGCCCCATGAGCCGCCCGACGTCGCGGATGTCGGCGCCGTAGTGCTCGCACAGTTCGGCGAGGACGTTCACATAGGACACTTTCAGCGCCAGGAACGCGTTGCTGGCGTACTTCGCGAGCTCGGCGCTGGCGGGATCGGTGAACCACACCGGCGCGTTCGTCTCGCCGTACAACGCGGCCACCCGTTCGGCGGGTTTCCGATTCTCCGGCAGCGAGCCGAGGACGATCCGGTCGGGCTGCAGGAAGTCCTCGACGGCGTGCCCCTCGCGGAGGAATTCGGGATTGCTCACCACGGGCAGATCCGGCCGTCCGAGCAGCTTCGCCAGCCGGGTCCCGGTGCCGACCGGGACGGTGGACTTGGTGACGACGGCACAGCCGGGCCGCAGCAGGCCGGGAAGCGTGGCAACGACCTCTTCCAGCACCCGGACGTCGGCGGCGCCGTCCTTACCTTCCGGAGTGGGCAGGCAGAGGAACACGAAGTCCACTTCGGACAGGTCGGCAGGCTCGGTGGTGAACCGGAGCCGTCCGCAGCCCAGGCCGTCCCGGACGAGTTCCGTGAGCCCCGGCTCGACGATGGTGACCTCGCCGCGCCGCAGCCCGTCCACTTTGGACCGATCGTTGTCGACGCAGACCACCTGATGCCCCAGCCGGGTGAAGCACGCGGCGCTCGTGAGCCCGACGTAGCCGGCGCCGATCACCCCCACCCGCTCACCCACGGGAAGCCCCCGCGGCCAGCAGGCCTTCGGCGGCGGCGAGGACGCGCTCCTCGCGTAACAGCAGCAGCCCCGGGTCCGGGGCTTCGCCGTGCGGATCGCCGACGTCGCCCACCCAGAGGACGGTGTGCTGCCGGGCCTCGGGAGGCGGGCCCCAGAGCCGCGGCGGGGTCGGCCCGAACAGCAGGACCGACGGTGTCCCATATGCGGTGGCGAGGTGCCCGACACCGGTGTCGCCGCAGATGACCAGCCGCGCTTCGGCCACGGTCGCGGCCAGTTCGGCGAGCCCGTCGCCGGCGAGCACCGACTCGGCCGGCAGCCCGGCCGCTTCGGCGATCTCGCGGGCGAGCGGTGCTTCCGCCGCGTTTCCCGTGACGACCACGCGGTGACCGCCGGAGAGCGCCCGCGCCACCCGCGCGTACCGGTCCGGCGGCCAGCGCCGGGCGGCGTACGCGGCGCCGGGATGGATCACCACCGCGCCCGCCGCCGGGCTGGGGCCGGGAGGCGGGGGCAGCGCGAGATCGGTGCGGTCGGCCGGGATGCGGGCGGCCTCGAGCAGACGGCACCAGCGGTCGACTTCGTGCGCTTCGGCGGGCCAGTCCGGCCCGTCGACGCCGGGGAAGTCCGGATGCCGGTACGTGATCAGTTCGAGCGGGTCCTGGGCGAGCAGGTCGTGGATGCTCTCCGGGCCGCGGCCGTGCAGGTTCACCGCCAGCCGCGGCGGCTCGCCGGGCCAGGACAGTTCGCCGAGCCCGGCCGTGGGGAGCAGCTCGTCCACCGCGTCGATCAGTTCGACGATGTCGCGCAGCTTCTCGGGCGCGGCGAGCACCAGGCGCTCGCCGTCGAAGGCGCGGCGCAGTGCCCGCAGGGCGGGAATCGCGGTGAGCAGATCCCCCAGGCCGAGGGCGCGCAGCACGAGGATGCCCCCGGTCACGGCCAGGACCCCTCTTCCGAAGCGCACACCACGAGTTCGCGGACCTCGCAGCCGGGCGGCTGGGAGAGCGCGAACACCACCGAAGCCGCGACGTGCTCGGGCTGGTTGAGTTTCGCGTCCGGCGGCGGCTTGTACTGCTCCGCCCGGTCGTCGAAGAACGCCGTGTGCATCCCGCCGGGGACGAGCAGCGTCACCCCGACCCGGCCGGCCAGCTCCATGGCGAGTGCCCTGGTGAAGCCGACGACACCGAATTTAGAGGCGCAGTAGGCGCTCGCGTCCCCGGCCACCCGCAGCCCCAGCGTCGACGCGCAGGTCACCACCGTGCCGTGGCTCAGCCGCAGGTGGGGCAGCGCGGCGCGGACGACCGCGGCCGTGCCGAGCAGATTGACCCGCACCACGCGCTCCCAGTCCTCTGTGGACACTTCGTCGAGCGCGCCGCACGCGTCGGTCCCCGCCGCGGTGAAGACGCCGTCGATGCCGCCCGCCCGTTCGGCGAGCTCTTCCACGGCGCTCGCGGCCGCGGCGGAATCGGCCAGGTCGGCCTGGACGAAGGCGACGTCGGCCGCCGGTTCGGCGCGGTCGATGACGAGGGGTGTACCGCCCGCTTCGCGGACGGCTTCGACGGTCGCGGCACCGAGTCCGGAGGCGCCGCCGGTGATCAGGACGTTGCCGAGAGGGCGCATCATGCTCCTTCCGCCGCGGCCACCAGCCGGGTGGTGGAATAGCCGCGGATGGTCGGGATCAGGACGATCTCGCCGCCGTGCCTGCGCACGACGGCGCTTTCGGGGAGTTCCGTGTCCGCGTAGTCGCCGCCCTTGACCCAGACGTCCGGGCGGAGGCGGTCCAGCACCGCGGCGGGATCGGGTTCGTCGAACACCACGACGGCGTCGACCGACGCGAGCTCGGTGAGCAGCCGGGCGCGGTCCCTGGCGGTCACGATCGGCCGTCCCGGACCCTTCAGGCCGCGCACGGAGGCATCGGAATTGAGGCAGACGACGAGGGCGTCGCCCAAGGCACGCGCCTGCCGCAGCAGACTCGCGTGCCCAGGGTGCAGCAGGTCGAAACAGCCACCGGTGGCGACAAGCCTGCCGCCTCGCGCGCGGACCCGTGCGGCCACGTCGAACGCCGAAGCACCGTGGTACGAGGTCTCCGGCCGCGGTTCGTTGTCCACAGTGGACAGTGTGGCGGCGCCGCCGGTGGCGACGAACCGCGCCGCCGTCTCGACCCCGGTGGCCACCGCGTCGGCGGTCGACGCTCCGTCGAGCAGCGCGGCGGTGACCGCGGACGCGAAGCGGTCGCCCGCGCCGCAGGTGTCCTTGGCGACGACGCCCGACGGCGGCCGGAACGTCGTGCACGAGCCGCCCTCGGTCAGCACCGCGCCACGGGAACCCGTGGTGACGCAGACCGCGTCGGCCTTCCAGAGCGAGTGCACCTGCTTCGCCAGGTCCTCGGCGTCGGCGCGGGACTCGGTGAGCTGCTCGGCTTCGGCGAGATTCGGGGTGGCGAGCCGGATGCCCGCCACCGGCTCCGATCCACGGGGATGGGGATCCCAGACGACCGGGATCGTGCCCGCCAGTTCGGCGAGCAGCTCGCGGATCTCCGGATGGCCGGTGACGCCGCGGCCGTAGTCGGCGACGAGGATCGCGCCCGCCGAGCGCAGCGCTTCACGGACGTCTGCGGTGAGCGGCGAGTACTCCGCCCTGCCGTCACCGCTGTCGAGCCGGACCAGCGACTGCCCGGCGGCGCGCACGCGGGTTTTGGTGACGGTGGTGCCGCACAACGGCATCGGTACCACCCGGACCTCGCGCTCCAGCAGCCCGGCGAGGGTCCGGCCCGCCTGGTCGCCACCCAGCGGGGTGACGAGGACGACCTCGGCGGTGGACCGGGCCGCGAGCAACGCGGCCAGCCCGGCGCCGCCCGGCCGCCGCCATTCGCGGGCGAGGTCGACCACGGGGACCGGCGCGTCCGGGCAGAGCCGGTCCGACGTGCCGTCGACGTCGACGTCCAGCAGAGCGTCGCCCAGCACGACCAGCGGCCTCACGTGGGCACCCCGAGCGCGTCGTCGAACGCGGTGCACAGGGCGTGCACCAGCGCGAGATGGACCTCCTGCACGGTGGCCGTCGACGGCGCCTCCACCGGGATCGCGTCGTCGCACAGAGCGGCCAGAGGGTTGGGGGAGGGGCCGGTGATCGCCCAGGTGGTCACACCGAGTTCGTGGGCGGCCTTCGCGGCCGCGACGACGTTCTGGCTTCCCCCGCTGGTCGAAAGGCAGACGAGGATGTCGCCGGAGCGGCCGTGGGCGCGCACCTGGCGGGCGAACACCTCGTGCTCGCCGTAATCGTTGACGATGGCCGTCACCGCGGAGGTGTCCGCGTGCAGGGCGATCGCCGAGAACGGCCGCCGGTCGTTGCGGAACCGGCCCACCAGCTCGCCGGTGAGGTGCTGGGCTTCGGCGGCGCTCCCGCCGTTGCCGCACGCGAGCAGCCGCCCGCCCGAGGACAGCACGGTGGCCAGATGCCCACCCCAGTCACGGATCTTCGGCGACCACGAAGCGGACTTCCCGGCGGCCTCGCTCAACGCTGCGAAGTGTTCTTCGATCACGACACACCTCCAAGGTCAGGGACGGCGGACCACGAAAGGTCCGAGGGCGAGCAGGTCGATGGGGGCCGAACCGAAGCACTCCAGCGCGTCGCGCGGGGAATCGACCATCGGCCTGCCCGCGGTGTTGAGGCTGGTGTTGACCACGGCGGGGACCCCGGTACGCCGTTCGAACGCGCCGAGCATGCGCGCCACGAGCGGTTCTTCGCCCGCGTCGACGGTCTGCACCCGGGCGGTGCCGTCGACATGGGTGACGGCGGGGATGCGATCCCGCCACTCCGGCGCGACGTCGTGCACGAAAAGCATGTACGGGCTGGGAAGCGGACCGCGGGAGAAGATGCCGCCCGCACGTTCCGCGAGCACCATCGGGGCGACCGGGCGGAACTGTTCGCGGCCCTTCACGTCGTTCAGCCGTTCCAGATTGGCCTCGTGGCCGGGATGCGCGAGCAGCGACCGGTGGCCGAGCGCGCGCGGGCCGAATTCGGACCGGCCCTGGAACCAGGCCACGATCCGGTCCCCGGCCAGCGCTTCGGCGACGGCCTCGGCGACGTCGTCCGGACGTTCGTAGCGCACGTTCGCGGTCTTGAGCGCGTTCTCCAGCTGGTCGTCCGTGAAGCCGCGGCCCAGGTCGGCTCCGGTCATCGGGCGGCCGCGTTCGCCGAAGTCGGCCGCGAGCTGCAGCGCCGCGCCGAGCGCGGTGCCGGCGTCGCCGGCGGCGGGCTGGACCCAGATCCGGTCGAACGGGCCCTCGGCGTGGAGCCGGGTGTTGGCGACGCAGTTGAGCGCGATCCCGCCCGCCATCGCGAGGTCGGTGTGCCCGGTGTGCTCGTGGATCTTGGCCGCGAGTTCGAGCAGCACGTCCTCCAGGCAGCGCTGGACGCTCGCGGTCAGGTCGGCGTGGACCTGGCCGGGTTCCTGCCCCGGCTCGACGGCGGGCGCGAACGAGGTCCAGTCGATCTCGTCGGTGCGGAAGCCGAGACCGTTGGTGTGCACGCTTTCCGCGATCCGGTCGAGGAACCGGGGCTTCCCGTAGGAGGCCAGCGCCATCACCTTGTACTCGTCGCTGGAGCGGGCGAATCCGAGGTGCTCGGTCAGATCCTCGTACATCAGCCCGAGTGAATGGGGGAGTCGTTGCTCGGCCAGCTCCTCGAACTTGCCGTCGCGGTACTCACCCGCGAGATAGGACGTGCTCTCTCCGCGGCCGTCGGCCACCAGCACCGCGCAGTCGTCGAACGGCGCGGCGAGCGCGGCCGAGGCGGCGTGCGCGACGTGGTGCCGCACGAACCGGACGGTCGCGGGATCCAGTCCCGGCAAGGCCGCCTTGAGGAACGCGGGCGCCCGGCGGGCGAAGTCGGTGCGGAGGCATTCGTTCTTCCCGTCGTGCCCCGCCAGACCCGGCTCGACGAGCGCCGGATCGTACGAATAGCCGACGGCGTCGAGATTCTGCGCGGAGATCCCCGCCTCCGCCAGGCACCACGCGGCGGCTTCGGCCGGCTGTTCCCAAGCGGAGAACGGCACCGGCCGCTTGCCGTGCTTGCGACGGCTGAACCGTTCTTCCTCCGCCGCGGCCACGATTTCGCCGTCGACCACGAGGGCCGCGGCCGGGTCGTGGAAAACGGCGTTGACACCGAGTATGCGCACCGGGCCACCTCTCCGGTCGGGGATGCGGGCCGTGACCCGCGCTTACTCCCGTAGCGCTACCCGGTGCGGTCGGCGATAAACGATGCGGCGCGAAAGCCCAGGACGTCGCTACTCAGCGAAGCGTCTCTCCGGGGATTTCGGGGTGCGGGCCGCAATCCGCCATTCGCGTGTCCAGACGCGTAACTCACGTGCTTGAAGCCGTAACTCACGTGATCAGAGCCGATCCGGCTTCAAGCACGCGTGTTACGGCTCCGATCACGTGAGTTACGAGTTCAGGCTCCTGCGGCCGGGTACGGGCCGGACCGCGGCCGCGCGAACCAGGCGACGGTGCGCGGAAGCCCTTCCGCCAGCGGGACTTCCGGCTCCCAGCCGAGTTCGCGGCGGGCACGGGAGATGTCCGGGCATCGGCGGGCCGGATCGTCGACCGCCGCTTCGACGTACTCGATCCGCGACGCGCTGCCGGTGACCGCGAGGATCTCCTCCGCGATCCGCCGGACGGTGAGTTCGTGCGGATTGCCCAGATTCACCGGGCCGGGCACGTCGGAATCCGCCAGCGCGATCAGCCCGCGGACCGTGTCGTCGACGTAGCACAGGGAACGGGTCTGATCGCCGCTGCCGGTCACGGTGAGCGGTTCGCCCGCCAGCGCCTGCCCGATGAACGTCGGGATCATGCGTCCGTCGTCGGGGCGCATCCGCGGGCCGTAGGTGTTGAAGATCCGCGCTATGCCGGTGTTCACGCCCCGCTCCCGGCGCATGGCCGAAGTGAGCGCTTCGGCGTACCGCTTGGCCTCGTCGTAGACGCTGCGCGGTCCGATCGGGTTCACGTGGCCCCAGTATTCCTCGCGCTGCGGGTGCTCCTGCGGATCGCCGTAGACCTCGCTCGTCGACGCGAGGACGAATCGGGCGCCGTCGCGTTCGGCGATGTCCAGCGCCCGCTCGGTGCCGTGCGAGCCCGCGCGCAACGTCTCGAGCGGAAGACGGAAGTAGTCGCGGGGCGAGGCGGCGGACGCCAGATGGAAGACGGCGTCGAACGGGCCCGGCGCGCTCATCGGCCCGGTGACGTCACGGGAGAGGAGCCGGAACCCCGGACGGTCGAGGAGATGGGCCACGTTGGCCATGACGGCCGTGGCGAAATTGTCGGCCACGACGACCTCCGTGCCCGCGTCGAGCAGACGTTCGCACAGATGCGAGCCGACGAAACCCGCGCCCCCGGTCACCAGCACTCTGTCCATGGCGACTGGCTACCCGCGGTGAGGGCCGGAAAAACCGTGTGAATCCGGCGATGCCGGGTACGCCTCCGATATGCGTGCATTGGTGATCGGCTGGGCGAGCTTCCGGCACGGCGAAGCGACGGCAGGAGACGTTCTCAGTATGCGCAGGGTCGGTGAAGCGCTGTCGACCATGGGGCTTCCGCACGACCTGGCGTGGAGCCCGGTGTACCGGCCGGGCGACGTGAACTACGAAGAGGTGGATCCGGCGCGGTACAGCCACGTGGTGTTCGTCTGCGGGCCCGCGCACGGCAGGCAGGTGCGCGAGGTGCATCGCAGGTTCGCCCACTGCCATCGGATCGCCGTCGGGGTCTCGGTGATCGATCCGGAGGACGACACGGTCACGGCCTTCGACGAGGTCTTCGCGCGGGACCGGGGCGGGGTCGGCGCGCCGGATCTCTCCCTCGGCGTGCCGACCGACACGGTTCTGGTGACCGGCGTGATCCTGGCGCCCGAACAGCGGGAATACGGCGACTCCGGCCGGCACGCGGCGGTGCACGCCTCGGTGAAGGAGTGGATCGCCGGGGTGGACTGTGCCCGGGTGCCGCTCGACACGCGGCTGGCGGCATCGGATTGGGAACGCTGTGAGACACCGGACCAGTTCACCTCGATCCTGTCGCATCTCGACGTCGTGATCACGACGCGGCTGCACGGGCTGGCACTGAGCCTTCAGGCGGGCGTACCCGCACTGGCCATCGACCCGGTCGAGGGCGGCGGCAAGGTCACCGCGCAGGCGGACGCGCTCGGCTGGCCCGCGCTCGTCCCGGCCGAGGAGGCGGGCAACCGGGACGTGCTCGACTCCTGGTGGCGCTGGTGTTCTTCGGTGCAGGGCCGGGCGGTGGCCGCGTTGCGCGCGCTGCCCGGTGACGACGGGCTCGTGCGGGACATGGTGAAGGCGCTCAAGACCAGGCCGGTGCGATGAGCGCGCCCGCGACGACGGTGGTGATCGCCACGCGCGATCGGGCACCGGAACTGGAACGGACGTTGCGACGGCTGACGGCGCTGCGGCCCCCACCGCCGATCGTGGTGGTGGACAACGGTTCGTCCGACGGCACGGCGGACCTGGCCGCCGCCTTCCCAGGCGTGCGCGTCGTCCGGTTGCCGCGCAACATCGGCGTGTCCGCGCGGAATCTCGGCGTCGCGGTGGCGCGGACGCCGTATGTCGCCTTCAGCGACGACGATTCGTGGTGGGCCGACGACGCCCTCGCCGAGGCCGAGCGCATCCTCGACGCCCACGACGACGTGGCCCTCGTCGCCGCGAAAACCCTGGTGGGGAAGGAGGAACGGGAGGATCCGGTCGTCTCATTGATGGCCGCCAGCCCGCTCGGCAGGCCCGACGGGCTTCCCGGACCGGCGGTGCTCGGATTCCTCGCCTGCTCCGCGGTCGTCCGGCGGGCCGCTTATCTGCAGGCCGCGGGGTTCCACCCGTTGTTGCATTTCGGTGCCGAGGAACGGCTGTTGTCCTACGACCTGGCGGCGCGCGGCTGGTGGCTCTGTTACGCGGAGGACGTGCGGGCACACCATCATCCGTCGCCGGTGCGGCCTTCGCCGTCGTGGCGTGAGCGCGCCGAACTCCGCAACCGGATGCTGATCACGGTGATGAGACGGCCCGTGCGCCGCTGCCTGGCCGAAGGATTGCGTGTGCTGGCAAGGGTTCCGCGGGAGCCACACGTGCTCGGCGCGCTCGCCGGCGTGCTCCGGCGGCTGCCCCGCGCGCTCGCCGACCGGCAACGGCTGCCCGCTTCGGTGGAGCGCCGCATCCGCGTTCTGGAACACGCCCATGGAGGATGAAGTGACGGACCGCATCACGGTCGTGGTGATCACGCACAACCGGCGCGAGCAACTGCTGGAAACCCTCGACTCGATGACCGCGCTACCCGACGCGGCGCCGATCGTGGTGGTGGACAACGCTTCCGGTGACGGCACGGCGGACGCGGTCGAGGAACGGTTCCCGTCAATCCGGGTGATCCGCTCGCCGCGGAACCTCGGCGCCGTCGCGCGCAATCTCGCCGTCCGTGAGGTGGAGACGCCGTATGTGGCGTTCTGCGACGACGACACCCGGTGGCAGCCGGGATCGCTGCGGCGCGCCGCCGAGCAGCTCGACGCCCACCCCGGCCTGGGTGTGGTGACCGGGCGGTGCCTGGTGGAGCCGGCGCTGACCGAGGACCCGATCACCCCGGAACTGCGGCACTCCCCGGTCCCCGGCCCGGACTGGCTTCCCGGCCCGGCGCTGCTGGGCGTCATGGCGGGCCTGTCGGCCGTCCGCGTGCGCGCTTTCCACGACGTCGGCGGCTTCTCCGACCGGATGTGGCTCGGGGGAGAGGAAGAACTGTTCGCCCTCGACCTCGCGGCCAAGGGCTGGTGGATGTGCTGGGACGAGGAAATGGTGATCCACCACGCCCCCTCGGCCGTCCGCGATCCGCGGCGGCGACGGCAGCTCGGCATCCGCAACACGCTGTGGACGTTGTGGCTGCGCCGTCCGCTCGGCAGCATCACGCGCCGGATGGTCGCGGTGCTGCGGTCGGCGCCCTTCGACCGGGCGACGTTCGCGGCGGTGGCGGAAGCGGTGCGGGGGATCCCGTGGGTGCTGCGGGAGCGCGCGGTGGTGCCGGCCGGGGTGGAGCGGGGGCTGGTGCTGCTGGAGGAGTCACAGCGGAACTCGGTCGCGCGACGGTATGTGGGGTGAGCGGGTTCTTGAGGTGTTGCGAAAGTGGCTTTCGCAACCTTGAACGTTGCGAAAGTGGCTTTCGCAACGTCGGGCGGGGTGGGTAGGTCGGGTGATGTCGCGAAAGCCACTTTCGGGACATCAGGCGTCCCGAAAGTGGCTTTCGCGACATGCGCACCGGGGCGGGCTTAGTGACCGAGCGTGGTGGGTGTGTGGAAATAGGGACGTTCAGTGTCTCTATTTCCACACACCTCGTCTCTATTTCCACACACCTCGCCGCGGGTGTTGCGAAAGCCACTTTCGCAACCTTGAACGTTGCGAAAGCCACTTTCGCAACGTCGGCCGGGGTGGGTAGGTCGGGCGATGTCGCGAAAGCCACTTTCGGGACATCAGACGTCCCGAAAGTGGCTTTCGCGACACGCGCGCCGAGGGGCGCGACCGAGCGCGTACCAGGCGGAGGAAGCCGCTCAAGAAGGCGAAGCGGCAGTCGCCACTTCCGTCTCCCCGCTCGAAACGCGCCCGTAAGCGCGCAAAGTATCCGCCGCCACCCGGTCCCACGAGTACCGTGCCCGCACCCGGTCGGTCCCCGCGATCCCGAACGACTCGCGCGCCGAAGCGTCGCCGAGGAGCCGCCGCAGTGCCGCCGCCAGGTCCTTCGGGCTGCGAGGCGGGACCAGCAGGCCCGTGACACCGTCGACGACGGTGTCGGTCAGCCCGCCCACGGCGGTCGCGACGACCGGGACACCGCACGCCATCGCCTCCAGCGGCACGATGCCGAACGGTTCGTACCAAGGCGTGCACACCACCGCGTCGGCGGAGCGCAGCAGGGCGGGCATGTTCTTACGGGACACCAGACCCGGCAGGCGTACGCGGTCGGAGACGCCGGCCCGGTCGGCGATCGCCTGGAGCCGCCGCACTTCCGGAGCCCCGGCGAGTGGACCCGAGTCCGGGCCTCCGGCGATGACCAGTTCCGTGTCCGGGAGGGAGGGCAGCGCGGCGATGGCGAGGTCGAAACCCTTCCGTGGCACCAGCCTGCCGACGCTGACGATCCGGTGCCGGGCCGTGCGGGGAGCGGTCTCACCGTCCGGGGTGAACTCGGTCAGGTCCACTCCACAAGGGACGACCGAGGCGCGTGAGCGCGGCAGGCCCATCCGCACGAGTTCGAAGACCTCGTCCGAACAGGTCGCGATCACCCGGTCGGCCTGTTTGGCGATCATCCGTTCGAGCCGGATCCGTTCGGGCGGGCTCGTGTCCTTTTTGCCTTGATAGCGCCGTTTCACCACGCCCAGTGCGTGAAAGGTCTGGGTCACCGGGATGCCGAGATCCTTCGCCGCGAGAATCGAAGCCAGGCCGGACATCCAGAAATGCGCGTGGACGACGTCCGGCCGGTCCTTGGCCCAGCGGGAGCGCAGCACCCGCCCGAACTCTCCCATATGCGGCAGCAGTTCGTCCTTCGGCAGCTTCCTCGCCGGGCCCGCCGGGACATGGACGACGCGGTAACCGTCCGGCGTCTCGACCGTCGCGGCGACGCGCCGGTTCTCGCGGCGCGTGTAGACGGTGACGTCGTGGCCCTGCCTGCTCAGCGCGGCGGAGAGCTCGGCGACATGGACGTTCTGGCCACCGGCGTCCACGCCGCCGAGGGCGGCGAGCGGGCTGGCGTGTTCGGAAACCATCGCGATCCTCATCGGGCTCCTTCCCGCCGCGGTCGGCGTGGTCAAACGGTCACCTCGGTCAGCAGGGCGTCCCAGCGGGCGAGGAACGCGTCGAGCCCGTAATGGCTCAAGGCGAACTCGCGGGCGGATTTCCCTGCCAAGACGGCGAAATCGGGTTCATGGATCAATTCGCGGTACGCCCGCGCGAGTACGTCGATGTCCGTCGAGACGGCGCCGGCGTCGGACGGGACCGCGAGAACGGCTTCGGTGGTCGCCAGCGCGACGACCGGCATGCCGAGGTGCATCGCTTCGAGCAACGACAGCCCCAGCGACGTCCACCGGGCGGTGTGCAGGTAGACGCGGCGCCGGGAGACCTCGGCGTGCAGGTCCCGGGTGCGCAAGTCGCCGCCGGGCCGCACCGCGGGGTGACGGCCTTCCAGCTCTTCGCTGCCGATCCCGAACACGTCGACCGGCGCGATCTCCGCGAACGCGGGCAGCAGATCGGTTCCGGTGATCCGCCCGCGCCTCACCGGTTCGTTGATCAGGGCGGCGCCGTGGGGGAGTTCCCCCGTGTAGCGCTCACCCGGATCGGGGATGCCGTGCGGGACGACCACCGTGGGAGCTAGACCGGAGTCCCACATCAGTTCGTTGAAGTGGGTCACGTGGGCCAGCGGGATGTCGTCCCGGTCGGCCAGCGGATGCCGGGTGGTGGCCGCGTGCTCCCGGGGCGTGTTGTGCTCGACGTAGACGGCGGGGATTTCCGTGCCGGGACGGCGGTGCAGCCAGCGCGCCGCCAGGTGGATCTCCTCGGGTCGCTGGAGAACGACGACGTCGATGTCGAGATCTTTCAGTTCGTCGACCGGGGTCTCCTCGGCGGAGGGCCAGTCACGGCCGCTGAGACCGCGTCCCCACGGCCCGCCTTCGGCGAGCAGCGGCAAGTGATAGCGATGGCCGCCCTGCACGAAGGATTCGGTCCAGGATCCGTGGACGTGCCACAAGAGAATCCGGAGCGGGGCCGTTTTCGTCATACCCGCCAGGTTGCCCGTTGTGGACGGACTAAACGTTTTCCGTTGTCTTACTTTGCTTCCGCCGGGAAACCCGGGTGGCCGCGATACCGATCACGAGGGCCGCGAGCGAGGTCAGCGCGTGGAGGACGTTGTCGGCCCAGCTGAAGTTGACCGCGTCACCGGACATGTCGGTCCCCGCCGAGAGCACACCGAACGCGGTCAGCCCGGCGAACGCCACGAAAGCCAGCCAGCAGTAGGCCGGGATCGCGGACGGTTTGAAGAACGCGATCACGCCGAGCGCCCCGAGCACGGTGCGGATGACGTCGAGCATCCCGGTCGCGCTGAAGATCCACAGCGTGTTCGCGCCCGCCTGGTTCGCCTCGGGGAGGAAGAAGAAGCCGAGCACCCCCAGGACGAGATGGACCAGTGCGATGACCAGCACCACCGGTCGCAGGAGGAAGCCTGTCGTACGCAGATTCATCGGAAACGCCTCCTGTTTCGCCAGAAGCCCGTCGGATACCCCGTGGAGACGCCGCGAAACTCCCCCGGCGGGGTGGGCCGGGAGAGTCCCGCGCACCGGCTCAGCCGGATTGCGGGTCGGTGTCGTCGTGGGGATCACCGGACGAGGTGCCCTGCTCCCCGCGGACCTCTTCGCGTTCTTCCTCGTCTCGTTTCTCGCCGGGGTCGGCCTTCTTCTCCATTTGGGCCTCCTTCGGTCGCTTGTCCCTGCGGCTACCCCCTTCCGGGCGCCTCCAACCCTCGGATCGCCGGCCATTGTGGACGTTTGGCACCGCACGACCGGGGTAGCCGGGAACAACATTCGGCGAATCCGGAGGGGACATGACCGCGATCTCCAACGCAGCAGCGATTCCACTCACCCCGGCACGCCCCCGGCTGCTGCGGCCGCCGGGGGTGTACCGACCGCAACACGACACCTGGATGCTGGCGAGCGAGTTGAGCAAGTCAGGGATGCCCGCGGGGGCAAGAGTTCTGGACCTCTGCACGGGGACGGGCGCCCTCGCGCTGGCGGCCGCGGCGCACGGCGCGGGATCGGTCACGGCGGCCGACATCTCGCGGCGGGCGCTGGCCGCGGTGTGGGTCAATTCGCGGGTGCGCCGGCTCCCGGTGCGGCCGCTTCGTGGCGGCCTGCCCGAAGCGGCGCGCGGCGGGCCGTTCGACGTCGTGCTGGCGAACCCGCCGTACGTGCCGTCACCGGTGCCGGCGGCCGGGGCCGCCCGGGCGTGGGACGCCGGGCCGGACGGCCGGATCGTGCTCGACCAGGTGTGCGCCGGGGCGTCGTCCCTGGTGGCGCCGGGTGGCTACCTGATGATGGTGCACTCCGCGGTCGCGGGCCCCGGCAAGTCGCTGGAGCAGCTGCGAGCCGCGGGATTGACGCCTTCGGTGGTCGCCACCCGGTCGATCCCCTTCGGGCCCGTCATGCGGGCACGGGCGGCGTTCCTCGAAGCGGCGGGCCTGATCGTCGCCGGGCAGCGGCACGAGGAACTGGTGGTGATCCGTGCCGACCGGCCGTGAGACCAGGGTCCGGATCGAACCCGGCGGGCCCCTCCTGGTGGAGGGGCCGGTCGAGATCGTCACCGAAGACGGCGAGACGGTGACCTCGGATCGCTTCGTGGTCGCCCTTTGCGCCTGTCGCCGCAGCAAGCGCTACCCGTTCTGCGACACCAGTCACCGCCGCCGTTCACGCCAAGGGGTGCAACGGCCGCAGGAGTGAGCTCTCGCCGGCCGACCAGGCACCCAGCAGGTGCTCGGTCAGCCGGCCCTCCAGCAGGTCGGTGGCCTGGATGCCCAGCGCGATGTCCGCCGCCAGGCCAGGTTCCCGCTCCAGCAGATCGCCGACGACGTCGTGGCGCAGGACCTGTTCGTGCACCGCGTCGGCCTCGATGTGCTCGGTGTAGAAGTACCGGCATTCGGCGGCCCCGCCGAGGCGTTCCAGCGCCTGGTCCATGCGCCTGGCGGCGGGCGCGGTGGTGATCTCGGCGGCGGCGAAGTGCCCGACGAGCGCGCCGCGCAGGCTCCGGTGCAGCCCGAACAGCGACATCATGTTCACCGTCGCGAGCATGTGCGCGGGGACGTGATCGAGGTAGGCGAGGTAACCGGACGACAGGCCCGCCGCGGTGAGCAGATCCGCGAACAGGCGGGAATGCGCCTGGTCGGCCCGCCCGCCGCCGAACTCGTCGAATTCCACCGCGACCAGCGCCGCCTTGGCCCTGCCCCGCAGCCGCGGGATCACCCACGCGTGGGGATCTGCCTCCTTGAGGTGGTAGATCGACCGGTGCGCGAAGTACTCCTCGACGTGCCACCATTCGCCCTCGTCACGCAGGAAGTGGGAGACCCCGCCACCGTCGAGCGGTTCGACGAGCAACTCGTCCAGCAGCCCGGCGACGTCGTCCCCGCCGGGTACGGCGGCGCGGATCCCGTCGAGGAACGCGTGCTCCAGGACGGACCGGAAACCGAGCAGGCGGGAGTCCCATTCCCACTCGGGGTCGACGCCGTCGAAGCCCTGGTAGTGCAGCTCGTAACAGACGTACAGCGCCAGTTGCAGGTCTTCCCCGAACGGGTCGGCGTCGGTCGCCGCTTCGAGGTCGAAGTCGTCGCGGCGGCCGCCCGCCAGGGTGTCCACCACGGCGGCCGAGAGCGGGCCGCGGATCTCGGGCAGCCTCGCGGCCACCTCACGGTCGATCGTCGTCATGTCACGGGAGTACCCGATCTAGGCGTGCGGAACCGTCTCTTCGGTCAGCATCCGCAAGACGGCGACCTCGCCGTCGGCGGCGGCCCGGCGCTGCCGTTCGGCGCCGGTGCCCTCCCGTTCCAGCTGCCCGAGAAGGGTGCGGACGAGTTCCGCGTCGCCGGTCTCCTCCAGCGCCTGCTTGGTGTGCGCCAGCATCGTGGCGACCCGGTCGCCGACGGGGACCGGCTTTCCCGCCGCCGGGTCGACGGCCGGTCCCGAAAGGCCGTGACGCGCGGCCGACCACACCGCGGCGGCGGCGATCTGCGGATCCAGCGGCGTGGCCTCCACCCCGCGGTCCAAGTCGGTGAGGGCGGTGTGCACCAGGGCGCGGGTCAGCAGGCCCTGGAGGACGGCTTCGTCGACAGTGGACGCGGTGTCGGCGGCGCGGACCTCGACCGTGGGCCACCGCGCGGACGGCCTCGCGAGCCAGAAGGTCTGGTGCTCGTCCACGAGGACTCCACAGTCGACCAGCCGCCCGACCTGCTCCTCGTAGGCGGCGGCGTCGGCGAAGTACGGTGCGATGCCCGAACCGGGGAACCGGCTCTGCTCGACCATCCGCCAGCTCTCGTAGCCGGTGTCGCGGCCGCCCTCGAAGGGCGAGTTGCCCGACAGCGCCAGCAACGTGGGCAGCCATTCACCCAGGTGGTTGACGACGGCGACCGCGGTCTCCCGGTCCGGAACGCCGACGTGCACGTGGCATCCGCAGGCTTCGTACGCCTTGACCACGCCCGCGTAGAGCGCGTCGACCTTGCCGAACCTGTCGTCGGCGCCGTAGTCGCGCTCGGGTGAGGGACGCGGGGGAGTGCCGGAGGCGAGGATGGCGCAATCCTCGCCCGCGGCGGCTTCGGCGAGCGTGCGGCGCCCGGCGGTCAGGTGTTCGTACAGCTCGTCGGCGGTTTCGCAGACCCCGGTGGCGGCCTCGATCTGGGTCGGCCGCAGTTCGCGGTGGACCGCGGCGCCGTCCGGCAGCGGGCAGCAGATCCGGTGCCGTTCGAGCACCGCCTCGGCCCGGGGGCAGCTCACCCCGGTCCTGGGATCGACCAGCAGGAACTCCTCTTCGATACCGATCCCGGTCATCACCGCTCCCGCTTCTTCGGCAGCGCGCGGACGGCAGGCCCCTGGATCACCGACCCGTCCAGGCCGAACCGCGAACCGTGGCAAGGGCAGTCCCAGGTCTTCTCCGCGTTGTTGAACGCCACGAGGCAACCCAGATGGGTGCAATGGGCACCGACGGCGTGCAGTTCGCCGCCCGGATCGCGGTAGGCGGCGACGAGTTCGCCACCGTCACGGGTCACCTTCGCCTCGCCGGGCAGGATCTCGTCCACGGATGCGGGTTTGCGCAGCGCGCTGAGATGGTCGCCGACCAGGAACTTCGCCACCGTGGCGTTGTTCTCGACGGACGAGATCGCGGACCGGAGGTCGAAACGGTTCGGGTCGTACAGCCCCGCGGACGGGTTGTCGCGTCCGGTGAGGAGATCCGCGAGCAGGAGCCCGGCCGCGGTGCCGCCGGTCATACCCCACTGGCCGAAGCCGGTGGCGACCCAGAGGTGGCGGCTCGCCGGGTGATAACGCCCGACGTACGGAACAGAGTCCAAAGTGGACAGGTCATGCGCGGACCACCGGTGGGTGACCCGGTGCACGGCCGCGTGCTCGCCCGCCCAGCTCGCCAGCCGTTCGTAGCGGCTCTCGACGTCGACGGAGTCGCCGACACGGTAATGCTCGCCGCCCACGACCGCGTAGGGGACGCCGTCCTTGAGGTAGCTCCGCACGGAGTGGTGGGTGTCGGCGTCGAGGTACATCCCCTCCGGCGGGCGGTTGCCTTCGACCGGGCCGGCGACGACCAGGTCGCGCACCGGGTCGAGCCGGGCGAAGAACAGGCCGCGGTCGAAAACGGGGTAGTGGGTCGCCACCACGACCTCGCCCGCCCGTACCTCGCCGGAGCTGGTGCGCACCTTGACGCCGCCGAGTTCGTCGACGCCTTCCGCCCGCACACCTTCGACGATCGTCCCGCCCGCGCGTTCGATCTCGTCCGCCAGCGCGAGCAGCCAGCGGCGCGGGTGGAAATGCGCCTGTGAGGCGAACTTCACCGCGCCGAGAGCGGGCACGTCGAGGTCGACCTCGGTGACGTAGGAGGCCGGGAGCCCGGCCTCGGCGGCCGCTTCCGCCTCACGTTCGAGGCTTTCGATCGTCCCGGGGTGGGTCGTGTAGACGAAACTGTCGGCGCGGGTGAAACCGCAGTCGATGCCGAGTTCGGCCGTGGCCGCGGCGATCCAGTCCAGCGCGGCCGCCTGCGTGTACGCGTACGTCGCGGCGGCTTCGGAACCCTTGGTCTTGGCCAGCGTGGCGTACTTGAGCCCGTGCTGGGTGCTGATCTTCGCCGTGGTGTGGCCGGAGACCCCCGCCGCGAGGCGGCCCGCCTCCAGCACCAGGACCGAACGGCCCGCCCTCGCCAGCCGGTACGCCGTCGTGAGCCCGGCGATACCGCCGCCGAGCACGGCGACGTCCACCTCGGCCGGCAGCGGTGTCCCGGTGCGGTCGGGAGCGGGGGCGGTGTCGAGCCACAGTGAACGCGTTCCGGGCAACTCCGTCATGACGGCCGGATTCCCGGGCGGCGACAGGGACAAACCAGGGTTTTCCGGAACTTCGGAGCGGGTAGCACTGGCCTATGACCACATCCTCCACGTCCCCAGAGGAAAAGAACATCTTCGTCATCGGTCTCGACGACAGCAACGACGAGGTGCTGAGACGAATCCCCGGCGCCGACCGGTATCGCTTCCACGCCTTGCTGTCGCCCGAGGAACTTCAGCACGGCGAGATCCCGATCGTGGAACTCGTGGAGAAGGCCGAGGCGCAGCTGGACGCCTTCGACGGCTCGATCGACGCCATCGTCAGCTACTGGGACTTCCCGTCTTCGACGATGGTGGCCATGTTGTGCGAGAAGTACGGCCTTCCCGGTGTTTCGCTGGAAGCCGTGCTGAAATGCGAGCACAAGTACTGGAGCAGGCTCGAACAGTCGAAGGTGATCGACGAGGTGCCGGCGTTCGGCATCGTCGACCTGGACGAGGACGACCCCCGTCCGCCTGAGGGCGTCGACTACCCCATGTGGCTCAAGCCGGTGAAGTCGTTCTCGTCGGAGCTGGCCTTCCACGTCGCCGACGAGGACGAGTTCGACAAGGCCGTCGCCGAGATCCGGGCGGGCGTCGACCGGGTCGGCAAGCCCTTCGAGCGCGTCCTCGCCACGGTCGACCTCCCGGCCGAGGTGGCCGCCGCCGGGGGAGCCGCGTGCCTCGCGGAAGGCGAGCTGAACGGCGTGCAGGCCGCGACCGAAGGCTACGTCTACAAAGGACAGGTCACGGTCTACGGTGTGCTCGATTCGATCAACTACCCCGATACCGCGTCGTTCCAGCGACACCAGTATCCGTCGCAGCTGCCCGAAGACGCCGTCGAGCGGATGAAGGAGATCTCCGTCCGCGTCATGGAGCAGATCGGCTTCGATAACGCCACCTTCAGCATCGAGTTCTTCTGTCACCCCGAATCCGGGCAGGCCTGCCTGCTGGAGATCAACCCGCGGCATTCGCAGTCCCACGCGGAGCTGTTCGAATACGTCGACGGGGTGGCGAACCACCAGATCATGGTCCAGCTGGGCCTCGGCCAGGATCCCCGGACGCGGCGGAACCGCGGCGACTACCGGATCGCGGGCAAGTGGTACTACCGCCGCTTCCGCGACGGGCTGGTCACCCGGGTGCCCACCCGCGGGGAGATCGCGGACCTGGAGGCGGAGATCCCCGGGGTGAAGATCGAGCCGGTGGCCGAAAAGGGGATCCGGCTCTCCGACCTGCCCGAACAGGACAGCTACAGCTACGAGCTCGCGCACATCTTCGTCGCGGCGCAGACCGAACGGGAGATGGAGAGCAAATACCGCCGGTGCGTCGAGGCGCTGCGGTTCGACTTCGAGGAGGGATAGCCCATGCGGACGGTGGCCTCGCTGCCGTACGAGATCACCGAGGAGGACCATGTCTGGATTCCGGTGTCCGACGGTGTCCGGCTGTCGGCCCGGATCTGGCGGCCGGTCGCTTCGGACGGTGAGCCGGTCCCCGCGATCCTGGAGTACATCCCGTACCGCCACCGCGACCTGACCTCGGTGCGCGACTCCGTGCACCACCCGTACCTCGCCGGGCACGGCTACGCCTGTGTCCGCGTCGACATCCGTGGTTCGGGGGAGTCGGAGGGCGTTCTCGCCGACGAGTACCTCGAACGGGAGCAGCTCGACGCCGAGGACGTCCTGGAGTGGATCGCCGCGCAGCCGTGGTGTTCCGGCCGGACCGGCATGATGGGGATCTCGTGGGGCGGGTTCGCCGCGTTGCAGGTGGCGGCGCGGAAACCGCCGAGCCTGACCGCGATCGCGATCTCGTCGTTCACCGACGACCGCTACGCCGACGACATGCACTACATGGGTGGCTGCCTGCTCTCGGACAACGTCGCCGAAGCCTCCACGATGTTCGCCTACGCCACGTTGCCGCCCGACCCCGCGCTGGCGGGTGAGCGGTGGCGCGAGCTGTGGCACGAACGGCTGGAGAACTGCGGTCTCTGGGCCGGCGAATGGCTGAGCCACCAGCGCCGGGACGACTACTGGCGGCACGCGTCGGTCTGCGAGAACTACAGCGACGTCCAGGTGCCGGTCCTCGCCTCCAGCGGCTGGGCGGACGGCTACTCGAACGCGGTCTCGCGGCTGCTGGCGAATCTCGACGTGCCGCGGCGCGGGCTGATCGGCCCGTGGTCCCACAAGTACCCGCATCTCGGGCGGCCCGGTCCCGCCATCGGCTATCTGCAGGAGCTGGTCCGCTGGTGGGACCACTGGCTGAAGGACGTCGAGAACGGCGTCATGGACGGGCCGATGCTCCAGACCTGGATGCAGGACAGCGTGCCACCGTCGACCTCGTACGAGGACCGTCCAGGCCGCTGGGTGGGCGAGCCGTCCTGGCCTTCGCCGCACGTGCGGCCGTCCGAGCACCGGCTCGCGCGGCACCGGATAGCCCGGCCGGGTGAGGACGTCCCGGAGGAGGACCTGTCGGTGGAGTCGCCGCTCTCGGTCGGCCAGTTCGCCGGGAAGTGGGCTTCCTACAGCGCTCCGCCGGATCTGCCCTACGACCAGCGGGAAGAGGACGGCGGCTCGCTCGTCTTCGACACCGACGAACTCACCGAGCCGTGCGAGATCCTCGGTTCGCCGGTGGTGGATCTGGAGGTCTCCGCGAACAAGCCGGTGGCGCAGGTCGCCGTCCGGCTTTCCGACGTCGCGCCCGACGGCAGAGCCACCCGGGTGACCTACGGGCTGCTGAACCTGACCCATCGGGACGGGCACGACGAACCGGAGCCGCTCGAACCGGGCAAGCGGTACCGGGTGCGCGTCGAACTCAACGCCGTCGCGCAGGCGTTCCCCGCCGGGCACCGCATCCGGCTGTCGCTCTCGTCGTCGTACTGGCCGCTGGCGTGGCCGCCGCCGGAACCGGCGATGGTGACCGTCCACACGGGACGGAGTTCGGTCATGCTGCCGGTGCGTCCGATGGCGGAAGCCGACGAGGTCCCGGCGCGCCCGTTCGAGGAACCCGAAGGGACGGAACCGTTGCCCGCGACCCAGATCGAGCCGGGCGAACAGCGCTGGACCGTCTCGCGTGACCTGATCGACTACCGGTCCGCGCTCGACATCGTCAAGAACGAGGGCAAGGTCCGGTTCGACGACATCGATCTGGACGTCACCAGGAACGTCTTCGAGCGCTACTCGTGGGTGGCCGACGACTTCTGTTCCCCGGTGGCGGAGACGTCCTGGTCGATGACGTTCGCCCGCGGTGACTGGGAAGCGAGGTCCGAGACCCGCACCCGCGTTTCCTGCACTCCCACCGAGTTCGTGATCGACGCACAGCTCGACGCATACGAAGGGGAGCGAAGGACGTTCTCCCGCAACTGGCATCGGACGGTGCCCCGTGATCTGGTCTAAGACGAGCCTTCCGGCGACGGCGCTGCTCGCGTGGCTGCGCCTTACCAACCGGAAGCGCACCTACGCCGACCTCGACCGGTTCCGCCGGAGCATCGAAAGCAGTCAGGCGAAGGGAGATCGGGGGCCGATCCGCTCGATCAAGCGCCGGTTCGACGTCAGCCGGTCCGAAGTGGACGGACGGCCGTGCTACACGATCCGCCCGCGCGGCGATGGGGACGGCAAGAAGGTGCTGTATTTCCACGGCGGTGCGTACGTGCACCAGATCCAGCACGACCACTGGCGGTTCTTCGGTCGGCTGATCGACCGCACCGGCTGCTCGGTCACCGTGCCGATCTATCCGCTCGCGCCGGACCACCAGTGCCCGGAGACCACCGCGTTCGTCCGCCGTGCCTACGACGAGTTCTCCGCGGGTGCCGAGCCGGAGGAACAGATCGTGATGGGGGATTCCGCCGGCGCCGGGATCGCGCTGGCGCTCACCAAGGCGTTGCGGGACGAAGGAAGGCCGGTGCCCAAGGAGACCGTCCTGTTGTCGCCGTGGCTGGACCTGACGATGAGCCATCCGGCGCAACCCGCGCTGGACGAGCGCGACCCGTACCTCGCGCTCACCGGTCTGAACGAGGCGGCGAGGCTCTACAGCGGAGAGCTGCCGCGTACCGACCCGCGGCTCACGCCGTTGTCAGGCGACCTTTCCGGACTCGGGGCGCTGACGGTCTACATCGGAACCAAGGACGTCCTCCTCTCCGACGCCCGGCGGCTCCACACACTGTGCACCGAGCAGGGAGTGCCCCTGAGCTACCACGAGTACGAGGGCATGATCCACGCGTGGATGCTGGCGTCGATCCCGGAAGCCAAGCTGGCGCTGGAGGAGATCGCGCATCTCGTGGACCGGGCGCTCGTGAAAATGGTGTAGCCGCGTGAAGAGCGGGTAACCGGAGGTCAACGGCCGGTGCAGCGAGGTTGTACGTCCGCCGGCCGTGAGGTGGACCGGCGTGGGCAACCCCGGCGGGGCAGGGACGCCGGCGCGCCGGTCACCGTGTCCATCCGTCGCACAGGAGCGCTCGATGCAACAGCTGGAATCACTGGGGGAGCTCGCCGCGCTGGTCCGGCGCCGGAAGGGCCTGTACGTGCGGTGGGCGCCGACTCCCGAGCACCGTCCCGGTACGAGCCTGGACGAACTCACCGGCGCGGAACTGCCCGGACTCTCGGTGAACCCCCTCGACCCGGAACCGTGGTGGCGCGAGCAGCCCCTCGAACTCTGGCTGGCCAGGCGGCTGTACGACTACTGCCACCTCCGGCACGAACGCCGTCGCGAGACCAAGCCCTGGGTACTGGCGGGCCGGGTCGTGGGCTCGGGTCCGGACAACGAGCCACTCCTGACCGACCCCGAACCCGTCGGAAGGATCTCCACCGCCGTCCTCGGCGAAGCCCGCGATCTGTTGCGTGACAGGGCCCGCGCCGACGCGGACTGGGGTCCCTTACGCCGCCCGCCCGAACTGGGCCGGACCTGACGCCGTAACTCGCGTGCTCAAAGGCGTAACTCGCGTGCTCAAAGGCGTAACTCGCGTGCTTGAAGGCGTAACTCGCGAGTTACGCCTTCAAGCACGTGAGTTACGGCTCCAATCACGCGAGTTACGCCTTCGAGCACGGCGCCGGCCGGACCGCCAGGAGGTCCACGACGTCTTCCGCGCGTCGCCGTTTCTCGAACCGGGCCCGTTGCCGGTCCGCCCCGCTGCCTTCGGCGGTGAGCCGGTCGCAGCCGTCGCGGACGAGATCGAGGTCGCCCGTCTCTTCGAGGGCACCGGCCGCGAAGGTGACGACATCGTCGAGCACGTCGCTCGCCGGGGCGAGGTCGCCGGTCCGGAAATGCGGGCAGCGGCCGGAAATCCCTTCCCGTGACGCACGCCAGATCTGCGCCCGCAGGACCTCGTTGGACAGCAGGGAGGGAGCCTCCTCCGTCGCGAGGATCGTGCCGACCAGCCCCCGGATCAGCACCCCGAGCAGAACCGCTTCGCCGGCGGTGGCCGCGACGTCGCCGAGCCGGAACTCCACCGTCGGCTGCTTCTCGGAAAGCCGCACGTCCCAGTAGACCATCGCGCGATCGAGGATGGCGCCCGCCCGGAGCCAGGCGTCGACGATGCTTTCGTAGTGGTCCAGCGAGGTGAACAGCGGCGGTGAACCGGCCGACGGCCAGCGGTTCCACTGCTGGTAGCGCCAGCTGGCGTACCCGGTGTCGTACCCGTCGCAGATCGCGGAATTGGCGGTCACCGTCAGCAGCGCGGGCAGGAAGGGCCGGACGTGGTTGATCACCCGGATCCCGGTTTCCCGGTCGGGGACGGCGATGTGGACGTGACAGCCGCAGGTGTGCGACGTCCGCGCGGTCGCCCCGAAATGTTCGGACATCCGCTCGTAGCGCGGATTCGGGGTGATGGCGGGCAAGGCCGTCTCGGCGAGCGGTGCGCTCCCGCTGGGCAGCAGACGGCAGCCCCGCCGGGCGGCGGCCTGGGCCAGTTCCGCCCGCATCGTCGTCAGCTGCCGCTCGGCCTCGTCATGGGTCGTGCAGATACCGGTGGCCGATTCGGCCTGGGAGAGGGTGAGCTCCTGCTGGAGTTCGCCCTGCTCCTCGTCGTCGTCCGCGGCGTCCACGACGGCGTCGCCCGCCGGGGCGAGGTGACCGGCCCGGTCCACCACGAAGAACTCTTCCTCGACCCCGAAGGTGAGTACGTCCTTGTTCACAACCGCTGATACCCCCGGCCCTCTCGGCACAAACTTGTTTTCGCAGGTCGTGGACGGGGTATTTCACGGCATGACACCGAAGCCGGAGGAGCCGCCGTACCTGCTGGCCGCACAGGCCGGGTCGGTCGTTCGCCACCTGTACACCAGGCTGCGGGACGACGAGCCCGCCTCGCCCGCCGACCTCTGCCGCACCATCGGGGCGTTGCAGCGGCTCACCGACGACCTCTCCAATGTCCTGCCGGGCCTGCAGAAGCAACTCGAAGCGAGCCTGCTGGCCGGCGAGGTGGGCGCGGGGGAGACGCCGGCCGAGGCATGGGCCAAGGTCTCCGAGGTCGGCTACGCGCTCGCGCAGGCTCGTACCGGCGGCCTTTTGATGGCCGCCGAACTGCGCGTTTCCCAGCGGACACTCGGAGAGCTCGCCTCTTCGTGAGGCTCCGTGCTCAGCTGACCGGTTGAGCGCGGACCACCGCCACCGGGCAGTGCGCGTGGTGCAGCGCGTCGTCACTGACCGAACCCAGCAGCAGGCGTCGCAGATCACCGTGATCGCTCCGGCCCAGCACCAGCAGCGCGGCTTCACTGGACTGCACGGTCAACGCCTGAGCGGCCGGGCCCACCCCGTGCACCATCTCCACGGCGACGTCCGGATAGCGCTCCCGCCAGGGTTCGAGCTGCCGGGCGACGAGTTCGTCGGCGACCTCCTGGGGGAGGCCGGGTGCCGGATCCAGTACCGGACCGCCGAGCAGGGGCTCGCTCGCCGGCCCCCAGATCGGCATCCGCGCGACATGCACCGCGTGCACGGTGAGCCCGTGCCGGGCCGCGAAATCGAACGCGAACCCCGCCGCCTGCGCGCTCTGCTCGGAGCCGTCGGTACCGAGGATCACCGGTCCGCCCGGCGGAGGCTCTTCGCCGCGCACGACCACGACGGGCCGTCCGGCGTTCTTGGTCACGCCCGATTCGGTCGAACCGAGGACCGCCCTGGTGAACAACCCGGTGTGGGATTCACCCAGCACGATCATCGCCGCGTCCACCTCGTCCGCGACCGAGGTCAGGACCTCCTCCGGCGTGCCGCCGCGGACGACCGTGCGCACGTCGAGGCCCGGGTCGGAGCGCTTGAGGGCTTCGGCCATCGAGGCGAGTTGCCGACGGGCGGGTTCCACGTCCGCCGCGTCGTCGGCGGCCTGGGGGACCGCTTCGTTCAACGGTGCCGCGACCGGGTCCGAGCCGGGCGGCGGAAGCCGGTCACGGGTGCAGTAGGCCAGGACCAGACCGAGGTCTCGGGTCTTCGCCTCGGCGACCGCCCAGCGGACGGCGCGGCGCGCTTCGGGCGACCCGTCGAAACCGGTCACGACCGGCCCGGTACCGCTTTGTGCAGCGGACATGGGACATCACCTCCGACGCGGTGGTGATACCCGCTCCAGGCTGTCTTCAAGCGATCCGTTTCGCCGGACCGCGTACCTGGGTACTTCTATGTATGACTTCCCTGTCGACGCCCCGCGCGCTTGACGAGAAGCGCGCCTTCTCAGTGGCCTCCGAGCTGCGAGCGCTCGAGGACCCACGGGGACGTCTCCGGCTGCACGTGAGCAGGCCGACCAAGGGGACCGCCGTCGTCAAGGCGAACGGCGAGGTCGATCTCGGGACCGCGCCGCGCCTGTGGGACATGCTCTCCCAGCGGCTTCACGGCAGCGGCACCACGCTCATCCTCAATCTGTCCGAACTCGAGTTCTTCGGCGCGACGGGTATCCGGGTCCTCGAACGTGCGCAGCTGCTGGCCGACGACACGCACACCTGCCTCTTCGTCTTCCCCGGTGAATGCCGGTCCGCACGCCGGATGCTCGGTCTCTACGAGGGCGGCAATCTCCACACCCTGTGACGAGTCACAACCGGGTCGCCCGAGCGGCGAGCGCCGCGCTCACCAGCGCGACGTGTTCGAGCCGGGTGGGATCCAGTCCGGTGAGGTCGGCGATCCGGCGCAGCCGGTAATCGACCGTGTTGGGGTGGACGTGCAAAGCCGCGGCGGTCTGACGGCGACCTCCCCGGCGGAGGAAGGTCTCCAGTGTCTGCAGGAGTTCCTCGTTGCCGTCCAGCGGCGCCAGCCTGGAAGCCAGCCGGTCGAGTGCCGGCCCGGGGCGGGAGAGCTGGTATTCGAGCAGGACGTCGTCGAGCCGGTAGAGCCCAGGCGGCCGTCCGGATCTGATGGCGACGGCGAGCACGTCCTGCGCGAGCTTCGCCGCCTCCGGCACACCGGCCGGTTCCGCCACGGCGGCCCCGGCGACGACCTCCGCGCCCGCGGTACGGGCGACGTCGGCGAGGACGCGTTCCAGCCGCTCCCAGTCCCGTGTGGATAGTTCGCCGGCCGTGGTTTCGTGCGGCAGTAAGGCGATTCCGCCTTCCGGGGTGAGTGAGGTCAGGACGGTGCCCCGGATCTGGCGCTCCAGTTCGACCCGCAGCCGCCGGAGCTTCCGGCGCCCGGCGACCAGCGGGTCGACCCCGTCGATCACCTCGTCCGGATGTGCCCCGACCGACGCCGCGAGGACGACGTAGCACGGCGGCAGGCGCAGTCCGGCCTGTCCCGCAGCGACCTCCGCGGGGTCGCCGTCGAGCAGCGCGGAAAGCACGGTATGCCGCGCCGACCGCTCGTCGTCGAACATCGTCTGCCGCTCGTCGAGGTACCCGGCGCCGACCGCGGGGGTGACCACTTCGAGGTAGCGCAAGGTCAGGGCGTTGACGGCCAGAACGTCGGCGACCTCGTCGGGGCGGGCGTCCGGCGTCAGTGACGCCCAGACCACCTGGATGCCGATGTGATACGCGGTGAGCACGATGTCGATCGGGATGCCCTCCTCCGCGCGCCGGGCCGCCGACTCACGGAGGAAGCCGAGCTCCTCCCGCGTCGGCGTGGACCCGGTGCGCAGAGTGTCGATGAACGAGCGCAGGTTCTGCTCGATCACCCGCGTGATATCGCCGCTGAGTTCCTCGGCGGGAAGCAGACCGTACTGCGGGATCCGGGAGACGATCTCGGCGAGTACCGTCCTGGTGAGCGACGGCAGGCCTTCGGTCAGCCGCTCCGCCAGCGGACGTCCGCCGATGCGGAGGCCCGAACCCTTGTCACCCGTCACAACCGCCCATCATGACACCTGGTCAGCGAGCGAGCGCGTCCCGTGCCGAATCGAGGGTCGGGTGCACCGTGAAGACGGCGTCGAGGCCGAGCAGCGACATCGGCCGCAGCAGGGCCCGCTCCTGGGTGACCATGATGAACGGGACGCCCGCTTCTTCGGCCTTCGCCCGGGTCTGGACGAGGACGGTGAAACCGGACGAATCACAGAAGCTGACCGCGGACAGATCCGCGATCAGCGCCGACGGCTGGAAGCTGAGCTCCTCGTCCAGCGCACGGCGCAGGTCGTCCGAGACGCCGAGATCGATTTCACCGCATACGGTGACCACCGTGTCTTCGGCGGAAGCGGTGATCGAGATGTCGAGCGAGGACACGAATTTTCGCGTCGAGCGTGCCGGGTAAGAAGTGGGAGCGCGGTAATCGGTCAAGTTGACTCCTTGCCGGTTTGGGGGGCCGGCTGCTGCCCGGTGGGCATGCCGGACCCGGAAGAGGGACCCGGCGGCTGGTGTCTGAACCGCGACGGGTCAACCGTAGCAGCCTCGTGGCCCGGCACGCCGGTTGAGCGGTGTCCGGCAGGTCGTCAGCCCCTCCGCCTCGTAGGCTGGCGCCACGGGAGGCCGAAATGACGACAGCCGAGGTGATGGCCGAACTGGCCGCGCTCGAAGACCCGCGCGCACGGCAGGTGAACGAGAAACACGGCGACGACCACGGGGTGAACCTCGGCAAGCTGCGTGCGCTCGCGAAGCGGCTGAAAACCCAGCAGGAGCTCGCGCGCGAGCTGTGGGAAACGGACGACACGGCGGCGAAGCTGCTCGCACTGCTGATCTGCCGCCCGAAGGCGTTCGACCGCGACGAGCTGGACCGCATGGTGCGCGAGGCGCGGACCCCGAAGGTGCACGACTGGCTCGTGAACTACGTGGTCAAGAAGAACCCGCACGCCGAGGAGCTGCGACTGGCCTGGTCCGCCGATCCGGATCCTGTGGTCGCGAGCGCCGGCTGGGCCCTGACCACCGAACGCGTGGCGAAGAAGCCCGAGGGGCTCGACCTCGCCCGGCTGCTCGACGTCATCGAAGCGGAGATGAAGACCGCGCCGGATCGCCTGCAGTGGGCGATGAACCACTGCCTGGCGCAGATCGGGATCGACCACCCGGAGCACCGCGCGCGGGCGGTCGGCATCGGGGAGCGCCTCCAAGTGCTCAAGGACTATCCGACCCCGCCGAACTGCACTTCGCCGTTCGCGCCCGTCTGGATCGCCGAGATGGTGCGACGGCAGTCGTGACTCGCTGGGTGGGTGGCCCGCTCGTGGCTTCGTCGGCGTTCGTGTCGCGAAAGCCAGGCGGATTCATGGGGTCGTTGCAACATCCTTCGTGAGCTGGGAGTTGTGGTGGCTGGTGGGTTGGTGTTGCCGCGTGTGGTGCGGGTGCGGTTCTGGGATGCGGTGCGGGCGGGGTGTCTGCCCAAGCCTGCCGCCCGTTTGGTGGATGTGTCGCACGAGACCGGGCGGCGGTGGTTCGCGCAGGCTGGCGGGGTGATCGGGAACGCACCTGGCTCGTTGGGTGAGCGCTATCTGAGTTTGGCTGAGCGGGAGGAGATTTCTCGTGGTCTGTCCGGGGATCTCTCGTATCGGGAGATCGCTCGGCAGCTGGGCAGGGCCCCGTCGACGATCAGCCGGGAGGTGACGAACAATGGTGGCCGGGGCGGGTATCGAGCACATCGGGCGGAGTCGGCGGCGCGGGATCGGGCCCGGCGGCCGAAGACCGCGAAGCTGGCCGAGGCCGGTAATCGCGAGTTGCGGGATCATGTGCAGGCGCGGTTGCTGCAGGAGTGGTCTCCGGGGCAGATCACAGCCAGGCTGGCGATGGAGTTCCCCGACCGGCCGGAGATGCGAGTGTCACACGAGACGATCTACCAGTCCTTGTATGTGCAGAGCCGGGGAGCGCTGCGCCGCGAGCTCACCGCGTGTTTACGGACAGGACGGGCGCTGCGCCGCCCGCGCAAGCAAGCACAGGCACGACGGTCACGGATCCCTGACCTCGTCGAGATCAGCGAACGGCCGGCCGAAGCCGAGGACCGGGCAGTCCCGGGGCATTGGGAAGGCGACCTGATCACCGGTGCCGGTAACAAGTCCGCGATCGGCACCCTCGTGGAACGCTCCACTCGGTTCGTCATACTGCTGCACCTGCCCCACGGCCACGACGCGATCCAGGTCCGGGACGCGATGATCGACGCGATCCAGACCCTCCCGCACCAGTTGCGGCGGTCACTGACCTGGGACCGGGGCAACGAGATGGCCCGTCACGCCGACATCACCCTCGCCACCGACCTGGCCATCTACTTCTGCGACCCGCACTCCCCATGGCAACGCGGGACGAACGAGAACACCAACGGCCTGCTTCGCCAGTACTTCCCCAAAGGGACCAACCTGCACCAGCACACCGCAGAACACCTCACCGCAGTCGCCGCACGACTCAACAGCCGCCCCCGCAAAACACTGGACTGGCACACCCCACTCGAAAAACTCACCACGCTACTGTCCTAAACAGAGCACGTTGCGACCACCGCATGAATCCGCCCCACTTTCGGGACATCACACGTCTCGAAAGTGGCTTTCGAGACACGCGTCCAAGTCGCTTGCGCAGGCCCCGTTGACGTTGTGAAAGCCACTTTCCCAACCTTCAACGTTGCGAAAGTGGCTTTCGCGACACGCCACCTCTCCCGTACTGGTCGATGACTCGGTTCGCCCACTCGCGCCGGCTGCCCAAATCGGGCGTCCCTTGTGGACGATCGGGGTTGCTTCAGCCGAGCGCGTCCGCCTTGATGGCCTCGAACTGGGCGCCCATCCGCGCCGCGAGCGCCTCGGCCGCCCGCAACGGCCGGACCATCACCTTGAAGTCGGTGATCTTGCCCTCGCCGTCGAAGGTCAGGATGTCGCAGCCGTTGATCTCCAGCCCGTCGACGGTCGCTTCGAACTCGTACACGTGGTGCGCGCCGTCCTGGATCTCGCGGACGTAGCGGAAGTCCTCGAACACGCGCAGCACGCCGCGCAGGATCGCCGCGGTGATCGCCTTCCCCTGGTAGGGCTTGAACGCGACCGGGCTGGTGAAGACCACGTCGTCGGCGAGCAGCGCCTCGATCGCGGCGGCGTCCTTCGCTTCGACCGCTTCACGGAACGTGGGCATGGGCGATCTCCTCATAGTCAACTTGTTGAGTAGATGCCGCCGAGCGTAGGTGATCACCACGCCACTGTCCACCAGAGTGCCTAATCAACTTTGCGACTAATCCGCGCGGCACTATCATCGCGCCATGGCGCTGCGGAACGCGATCCTCGCGACGCTCCTGGACGGCGAGTCCTCGGGCTACGACCTGGCGAAGAGCTTCAACGCGTCGGTCGCCAACTTCTGGACCGCGACACCGCAGCAGCTCTACCGCGAGCTGGACAAGATGGAGTCACAGGGGCTCGTGGCCGCGCGAGTCGTCGAACAGCGGCGGCGTCCCAACAAGCGGCTCTTCTCCTTGACCGACGCGGGTGCGGCCGAGCTCGCCGAATTCACCACGCGGGCGCCGAAGCCGACCGCGATCCGCGACGAGCTGCTGGTCCAGGTCCAGGCACTGGAGGCAGGCGACGGCAAGGCGGTCCGGCGCGCGGTCGCCGAGAGGATGGCCGTCGCCGAGACGAAACTCAAGCGGTTCGAGCGCCTTCGTGAGCGTCTGCTCGGCGAGTCCGCCGAGGCGGATTTCCTTGCCACGGCGCCCCGCGTCGGGCCGTATCTGACCCTCGCGCGCGGGATCGCGTTCGAACAGGAGAATATTCGCTGGTGTGAACGGGTACTCGCGGTGCTCGACCGGCGTGATGGAGGGTGATCGGCTTGGGTGAGCGGAAAACGGGTCCGAAGTTCCGTCAGGTGGTCTTGGACGGCACGGACGTCCGTGGGCTGGCGGAGTTCTACCGGCGGCTGCTGGTGTGGGACTACCGCCCGGGGGACGAAGCGCCTCCGCCCGGCACCGAGGACAAGGACTGGCTGGTCCTGCGCAACCCGGACGGCGGGGCGCAACTCGCCTTCCAGCGGGTCGACCGGCTTGACGAAGCCAGCTGGCCGGACCCCGGACCGGTGCCCCAGCAACTGCATCTGGACCTGACCGTGGACTCGGTCGAGGACCTCGACGCGCAGCACGCCCGCGTCCTCGAACTCGGCGGGCGGCTCCGGTACGACCGCAGCGAAGACCCGGTGGAACCCTTGCGCGTCTACGCGGACCCGGCGGGGCATCCGTTCTGCATCTTCGTGGCCTGAAACGCGCTCAGGCGCGGCACAGCAGCGCGTCAGGAGTGCGATTCGAGCCGACGCGCCCGGTGTACGCGACACCGGCGACGTATTCGCCCGGCGCGCATTGGCCCTTGTAGCGGCCCGACGCGAAATCACCGCCGGGACTCCCGGACGGCCGGTTGTCGCCGCGGTCGAACCAGACCGTCCGGCCGGTCTTGCCGAGCGGAGTGGCCGACTTGCCGCACAGGAGCGCGGAGAACGCCGCGCCGGTGACGCTGTAGCCGACCGCGGCGTGCCCGGGCGGGCATTGCACCTTGGTGTAACCGGATGCCCAGTCGGTGTCCACATGGGTCTCATCGCGGACCACGGCGTAGCCCGCCGGGGCGGCGAGCCTGCCGGTGCACAATCCCCGGTTCCCGGTATGCGAAAGACCGGCGAGCCGCTGGCCGTCGGGGCAGACACCCTTGCGCGCGCCCGGATTCCAGTCCGTCATCGCGCGAACCTTGCGCGAGGCCTGGAAATCCGCGTAGTCGAGGTTCAGCATGGACCAGCGTTCGGCCTCGGGGATTCGTCCGGAGCGGGAAGGAGCGCTCACCAGCCGCCGCCACGCTGGGCCACGCCAGTCCGTGCCGTCGAGCACGTCGGCGCGTCGGCCCGCGGTGTCCCACGACAGCAAGGACCAGCCGTTGCCCGTGTCGCCCTCGTGGAACCCGACAGCGGGCCAGTAGGCGAAGTCGGTGTCGGTCTCCGCGAGATAGCCGACGAAATTTTCGAACCAGGCCCGGCTCGCCGCGTCGGTGGTGTGACGCCCTTCGCCGAACTCGCTGATCCAGAGCGGCGCGGTGTAATGCTTGCCGGTCTCCGCCGAGACGAAGAACGCCTGCCGGTAAAGGACATCACGCAGTTCTTGCGGCGAAAGGTCGCGGTAGCGCGGATCGTGGGTCTCGCCGGTGCCGGTCGCCCCGGAATGGTTCGGCCCCGTGTACCCGTAGAAATGTGCGGCGTAGACCAGTTTCCCGGAGTCCACGAGCGTATGCGACAACGTGCGGGCGGGCTCCAGTGTGGGCCTGCCGTGGGGAAGGCCGTCCACGGGCAGGCCGGTCCAGTTGATGCCCTCGACGATGAGCAGCAGATCGGGATTGGCCTCGGTCAGGATACGGTCGGCGACCCGCTGGCTCGCGCGTTGCCAGTCCGTGCCGTTTCCCCAGCCCCAGTTGGGATCGTCGAAGACGTCGCGGCGCACCTCGTTGTAGAGATCGGCACCGGCCACTCGTTTGTTCGCGGCGTAACGGCGCGCCATGAACAGCCAGTCGTCCTGCCACTGCTGCTCGGTCTGCGCGGTGTTCCAGCGCTCGTTGCCGTCGAGACCGCAGCACCAGCGGGAGGTCGTGGTGTGGTTGTTGAGGATCACCGCGAACCCGCGTGCGGTCAGCCGCGCGACGACGCGGTCGTAGACCTGCAACGGGGTGAGGCCGCGCAGCTCCGGGTTCGCCGGGAGATCGGGGACCGGCCTGGTGTCGTGGATCATCGCGTTGGAGAAGGGAAGCCGGACGCTGTTGAGGCCCAGCTCCGCCAGCCCGTCGATGATCGTGTCGATCGGGGCCCGGTCCAGCCCGAGCGGGGTCTGGTAGGCGATCTCGCCGGCGTGGTGCGTGGCCGGATCGTTCACGTCGCCCGAGCCGGTCCACGTGCCGCTCGCGCCGTGCCAGTTGGCGGCCTTCAGCTTGAACCGGTCGCCCGCCGCGTCGACGATGTAGCGGCCGCGCGTGCTCAGCGGCGCCACCCAGCCCGATGGGTCCGCACTGGCCACAGCGGGCGAGGGGACCACGATCCCGGCGATCGTCAGGGCGGCGAGCAGCACACTCTTGATCCTCACCCGGCGGAGGCTAGCCAGTCACGCGGCCGGTTGTATACGGACGATCGGGTAACTTCCGCTCATGACCACCGCGCTGATCATCGGTGACCTCCAGCGAGGCATCACCGGCAATTACCCGTTCACCGGAACAGTCCTGCCGCCGATCAGGAGTCTGCTGCCGCGTGCGCGGGCGGCCGGCGCGCTCGTCGTGTTCGTCCACTTCGCCTTGCGGCGCAACGGAGCCGATCTACCGCCCGGGAACGCGCTGTTCGAGTCGTTCCACGACGCGGGGGACACCTTCCACGAGGGTTCGGCGGGGACGGAGATCGATCTGCCGGTCGCCGACGAGGACGTCGTCGTGCTGAAACGCCGTGCCGGCGCGTTCGCCGGCACGGATCTCGATCTGGTGCTCCGCGCGAGGGGCGTCGACACGGTCGCGATCGCCGGAGTCGCGACCAGCGCCATGGTGGCCGCGACGGCCTACGACGCGGCGGACCGCGGCTATCGCGTGACAGTGCTGCGCGACGGTTGCGCCGACGGCGATCCGGCGATGCATGGCTTCTTCGTCGACAAGGTGTTCCCGAGCCGGGGCTTCGAGGTCGTCTCGTGCGCGGAGTGGCTCGTCGACGGCGGATAAATCGCGAGACCGGACGGCCCCGATGTGGCACCGTGGTCGCCGACATGATCAAGTGGGCGGCTATGGAGACGAAGCGACTCGGACGCACCGATGTCGAGGTGACGCGGCTGGGTTTCGGCGGCGGGCCGCTCGGCGGGTTGTTCGCGCCACTGGACGACGAGACCGCGGCGGGAGCGCTGGCCGCGGCGTGGGACGGCGGGATCCGGTACTACGACACGTCACCGCATTACGGGATCGGGCATTCCGAACGCCGTATCGGCGAGTTCCTGCGCTCGCGGCCGCGTGATTCGTTCGTCCTGTCGACGAAGGTCGGCCGTCTGCTGGTACCCCAGGACCCGGCCGGGAAGATGGATCCGGCGGGCTTCCACGTCCCCGCGGCGCACCGCCGGGTACGCGATTTCACGCGCGACGGGATCCGGCGCAGCGTCGAGGATTCCTTGGTGCGCATGGGCCTCGACCGGATCGACGTGCTGTACCTGCACGACGCCGAGGAGCACTTCGACGACGCGCTGCGCGACGGCTATCCGGCCCTCGCGGAGCTGCGGTCGGAGGGGATCGTCGGCGCGATCGGCGCCGGCATGTACGACACGGCCATGCTGACCACTTTGGTCAAGGAGACCGATGTCGACGTGATCATGCAGTCCGGCCGCCACACGCTGCTCGACCACAGCGCGCTCGACACCTTCCTGCCCGCGTGCGAGGAACGCGGTGTCTCGGTGATCGCGGCGTCGGTCTTCAACTCCGGGCTGCTCGCCGTGCCCCGGCCGGCCGAGGGAGCGCACTGCGACTACGAGACCGCCGCACCGGAAGTCGTGGAGCGGGCGAACCGGATCGCCGACGTGTGCGAGGCGCACGGTGTGACACTTCCCCAAGCGGCCATGGCCTTTCCGCTCCAGCATCCGGCCGTCGCCGGCGTCGCGGTCGGGATGCGGTCGGCCGACGAGGCACGACGCAACGTGGAGTCCTTCGCCGCGGAGGTCCCCGCACAGGTCTGGGCCGATCTGCGGGCCGCGGGTTTGCTCCGTTCGACAGCGATTAGGGTGGTCTGATGGTGTCGGTGAAACAGGTCCAGGTCACGTTCGACTGCGCGAAACCCGAGCGTCTCGCCCGTTTCTGGTGCGAGGTGCTCGGCTACGTCGTGCCGTCGCCGCCGGAGGGGTTCGCCACCTGGGACGACTACAACCGCACGCTGCCGCCCGAGCAGCAGGACGCCAGCTTCGCCTGCAGTGACCCGACGGGCGTCGGCCCTCGGCTGTACTTCCAGCGTGTCCCCGAGGGCAAGGTCGTCAAGAACCGCGTGCATCTCTGCGTACGGGCGGGCACCGGGCTCGTGGGGGAGGAGCGGCTCGCCGCCCTCCAGTCCGAACGCACCCGGCTGGAGGCGCTCGGCGCGGTCTGCGAGCGGGTCATGCTCGCCGACGGGGAGAACGAGTCCTGCATCGTGATGCAGGACATCGAGGGCAACGAGTTCTGTCTCGACTGATCTCAGGCGGCGCGAATACTGAACGTCGTGACGCAGAAATCGCCGTCCGCCGTGCGATCCGCGATCACGGTGCCCCTGGCGGACCGTCCTTTGGCGACTCCGGCGACATCGGCAAGGACGAACTTGGCCGTCCCGCTGGTGGTCGTCACTTGAACGCGTGAACCCAGCGGGAGCAGGGAATCGATCTTGTCGTCCATGAACCTCTTCTGTGCCTCACAGGCCAGCGCGATCGCCGACGGCTTGTCCCCGGCGGCGATCTCGGCGAGGAAGTCCGCGATCACCTGAACGCCCTTTTCGGGCGGCCGGGCCGGGCGCCTGGTGATGGTGATCCTCGGACGGCTGACCCTGGTGCTGCTCGGGCTTTCCGTGGTGCTCGTGGGTGACGAGGTGGTCGTCGTGCTGCTGGGCGGGACGGGCAGCGAGATCCCTGGTCCCTTGCGGAGCAGGAAGCCGGGCGCGGCGAACGCGGTGACACAGAAGGCGACCAGCGCGATCACCGCGACCAGGATCCCGATGGCGACACCGGGTTTGATGGTCGGCGACTGGGTGTTCTGCTGCTCGGGCAGTCCTGGATAGGTCATCGGATTCACCTTTCGTGCGGATCTGGATGGGCGATCCGACGAGGTGTTTCCGGGGTGGGTTCCGATCCTTTCAGGGGTCTTACGGCTGTCGCGGAAGGTGTTCCGCGACAGAGAAAAGCGTGCTGTGGCGGGTTCGCGTGACACGCGAACCCGCCGTGACCTCAGCAGGGTTGCAGCAGCCAGCAGAGCCGGTACTTCGCCTGGTAGGTCGTGGACGTACCCGGCGCGATGATGTTCTGCGTCCGCGCGCCGCCGTGCGCCCAGCCGGTGTAGGCGTACTTCAGGTTGAGCGGCGGCAGGTTCTGCGGGCTGTCCGCGCTGATCGAATTGGTGGATCCGGCGATCACCGTCCGGGAGAACGGTGTGCGCTGCTGCGTGCCGCCGACGGTGAGCATCGCCTGGCTGGGATTGGAAGTGAAGTTCAGCGACACCGTCTTCGGCTGGAGGTCGACCGTCTTGCTGCCGGTCCGGCCGGTCGAGTCGGTCGCGGTGAGCGTCAGCTGCAGGTACGACGGGTAGTCGTGGTCCGGTGCGACGAACGAGCCCGCCGCGACGCCGGGGAAGTCCTGGACGTTGTGCGTGTGGCAGGTGCCGTTGGTCGCGCAATGCCGGATCGCGAGCCGCCACGAAAGCGCCGATGCCGGGAGTTGCCCGTCCTGGGCGTCGACGGCGCGGCCGGAGAAGGACACGTTCTGGCCGACGGACCAGGTCAGCGTGCCCGCCGGGCTGTCGATGACCGGCACCGGGTCGAGGCCCTCCGGGTTGCCGACGGTCACCCGCACCGTCGTGGTCGCGCTCGCGCCGTGGGAGTCCGTCACTCGCAACCTGGCGTCGACGGCGGCGGCCGCGGTGTAGGTCCAGGTGGGGTCGGAGGCCGACGAGTCGTCGTACGCGCCGTCCGCGTCGAGATCCCAGGCGTAGGACAGGGTGTCCCCGGCGTCCGGATCGGTGGACGAGGAGCCGTCGAATCGCACGGTCAGCGGTGCGGGCCCGCTCGTCGGATTCGCCGTCGCCACCGCGGAAGGCGGCCGGTTGGTGCCGCCGGGGTGGCTCACGCGACGGAGTTCGCCGCTGCCCAGCGCGACGTAGAACAGGTCACCGCCCGGTCCGGTGAGCACCTGCACCGGGACGTTGGCGCCGGTCACGAACGGTACGAGACGGCTCGGGCTCGGCTGGCCGCCGACGGTCTGCATGGCCCAGATGCAGCCACGGGACGAGTCGGAGAAGAACAGCGCGCCGACGTACTCGGCGGGGTAGTTGCTGCCGGATTCGAACGCGATCCCGCTGATCGACGAGCCTCCGGTGGGGCAGGGATCGCTCGCCACCACCTTGGCGCGGTGGTTGTAGGCGTAGTACGGGGCGGAATGTCCTCCGGAGGAGTACAGGGACTCGCAGCGGTCGAGGTTCGCGCCGTCGTACCCGGCCTGCCTCGCGGTCCCTTCGAAGCAGGGCCAGCCGAAGTTCTCCGCCACGCCGTCACCGACGTCGGCGACGCGGTTGATCTCCTCCCAGGTGTCCCAGCCGACGTCGCCCGCCCAGAGCTCGCCGGTGCCCGGCCGGAAGCCGAACCGGAACTGGTTCCGCGAGCCGTAGGCGATCACGCGCCGGGCGTTGGCGTCGGCGCTGTTCGCGAAGGGGTTGCCGGGGACGCCTTCGCCGGTGTCGGGGTCGATGCGCAGCACCGTGCCGTTGAGCAGGACCGGCTGCCCGGCCGGGCGCCGCGGCGACTGCGAACGCAGCGCGCCGCCCTCCGCCGTCGGTGGCGCGAGGTTCGTCCCGGCGGGTGAAGGCGGATCGGCGCACGGGTTCCCTGCCTGGCCGTAGTCGGCGAAGGTGAAGCTGGCGCCATCACCGCCGCCGGCGTACAGGGCCCCGTCCGGCCCGAAGGCGAGTGCGCCGACCGAGTGGCTGGGATACTGCTGGCACCATCCCGTGACCAGAGGTTTTTCGCTGACGGCCGTGCCCGCCGGACCCATCGTCAGCTGCGAGACCCGGCCGGTCACGACGCAACCCTTGTCCGTCGCACCCGGCGGGGCCGGGCAGGTGTCACCCCATCGCGGCGCGGTCCCGCCGGGTTCGGCGTCGAGGGTGTACGAGACGTAGACGTACGGCCTGGCGGGAAAAGCCGGGTCGACGGCGAGCCCCAGCAGGCCGCGATCCCAGAAGTCCTGGGTCTGCGTACGGAGGTCGGCGAACACCGTCGCCGTCGAGTCGGCGAGCGAGTCGAACACCTTGACCAGACCGCTCTTTTCGGCGACGAACACCCGGCCGTCCGGCGCGAACGCGGTGGCCGTCGGCGAGCTGAGCCCGCCGATCGCCACCGTGTCGGTGAATCCGGCCGGCACCGCGGCCGCGGCGGGCGCGACGGTGACGAGACCGACCGCGAGCGCGCCGGCCAGCGGGCCGACCACGCCCACCGCCAGCGCGCGCCGTGATCTTCGGGGGAACGGGAAACGACGGGAAGTCAGCACACGAACTCCTCCTGCGCGGGGACCGGCCGGAACAAGACGGCTCTCCGGTATGCCGTGTGGAGGCCGGAAGTTGTTACGCGTCTGCCAGAAAACGCACGCGAGGGCGCCCGGGCACGTCGCGAAAGCCACTTTCGGGACATCTGATGTCCCGAAAGTGGCTTTCGCGACATCCCCGTTCCGGCGCCGGCGGGATCCACGCGCTCCTGCCGGGGAACCCGGTCAGCCGGGCGTGCGCGCCGAATCCGTCATCGGTGCCGGGCCAGTGCGCGCGGACGGCGCCACGCGGCACGACGGTGACGACGATGGCGTCGTCGGCATAACCCGTGCTGGCATACGGACCATTCACCCGTTCGGAATAAGATCCGCTTCGTGGTCTCCCTTAGGCGGGTCTCGGAGCAGTGGCGTCGGTTGTTCGGCCCGGTCTGGTATCTGCCGGTCGCCTTGACCCTCTTCGCCGGATCGCTGCTCCCGGCGCTGCAGAGCCACGGCACGCAGTTCGGCGGGATGCCGAACCGCCCGTACGACCTCTTGGCAGTGGCCGGGATCGCCCTTCAGTGCGTCCCGCTCGTGGTGTGCGCCCGGTGGCCGGTGGCCTGTTTCGCGCTGGTGTCACTCGGTTTCGCCATCGACCAGTTCGGGGGTTACCACTCGGTCGCGGGCACGGCGCTGCCGATCGCCTTGCTCACCTTGGGGCTCCGGCTGGAGCGGCACCGTCGCGTGGCGGTGATCGCGTTCTCGGCGGTCTACCTCGCGACGGCGATCGCGTTCGCCGCGCTCGGCGGGACGGAGCCCGTCTCTGGCTACGTGACGTTCTATCTCGCGCTGGTGCTGGCGTGGGGGATCGGGACATGGCTGCGGTCCAGCCGGGCCGCGGAGGAGGAACGACGGCTCCGCGTCGCCGAAGAGACGCGAGCGGCCGAACGTGCCCGGATCGCCGCCGAGCTCCACGACGTCGTGACCCATCACGTCACGGCGATGGTCGTGCAGGCCGAAGCGGCCCGGTACCTGACCGACGCGCCACTCGATCAGAGCCTGACCGCCGTCGCCGACACCGGGCGGCGGGCCATCACCGACCTGCGTCACCTGCTCGACGTGCTCGACCCCGGCCACGGCGCCGAAGCGATCCCGACCCTGGTGGAGCGCACCCGGCGGGCGGGGCAGCCGGTGGAGTTCTCCGAACAGGGCGAGCCCGCGGCGGGGGACGCCGGTCCGGTGGCCTACCGCGTCGTGCAGGAGGCGCTGACCAACGCGCTGAAACACGCGCGCGGCAGCCGTACCTCGGTGCTGGTGCGCCACGGAGACGGGGAGATCACCGTCGCGGTGGACACGGAGGAGTCCTTGTCCACCCCGGAATCCACGGGCGGCGGCCGGGGCCTCGCCGGGCTCCGCGACCGGATCGACGTCCTGAACGGCGAATTCAGCGCGGGCCGCCGAGGTGACGGCGGATTCTCCGTCCGCGCCCGCATCCCCGCCGGGAACCCGTCGTGACCGCGCCGACCCGGGTGCTGGTCTGCGACGACCAGCTGCTCGTCCGCACCGGGCTGGTGACCATCATCGGCGCCCAGCCCGATCTCGAGGTGGCGGGCGAATGCGGCGACGGCCGGACCGCGGTCGACCTCGCCGCCCGGCTGCGCCCCGACGTCGTGGTGATGGACGTCCGCATGCCGGTGCTCGACGGTATCGAGGCCACCCGCCTGCTGGCGGGAGCCGGTGTGGCCGAGCCCGGCAAGGTGCTGGTGGTGACCACGTTCAATCTCGACGAGTACGTCTACCGGGCGTTGCGCGCCGGTGCGAGCGGGTTCCTGCTCAAGGACACCCCGCCCGACCGGCTGCTGCACGGGATCCGCACCGTGGCCGCCGGCGCGGCCCTCCTGGATCCCGAGGTGACCCGGCAGCTGGTGGGCAGATACGCCGCCCGGATCCGGCCCCCGGAGGACCAGGACCCGGACGGCGGTCCGCTGACTCCCCGGGAACTGGAGGTGCTCCGCCTCATCGCCGACGGCCTCTCCAACAGCGAGATCGCCGCGACCCTCATGATCAGCCAGGAGACCGTCAAGACGTTCGTGTCGCGCATGCTCGCCAAACTCGGGCTCCGCGACCGGGTCCAGGCGGTCATCTACGCCTTCCGGCACGGCCTCGTCACCTGAACCGTCCTATTTGGACTTCGCGGCTTCGTCGGTGACGCGCTGGATCGCGCGGACGGCGAGATCCGGCTGGTCGACGTAGATGTAGTGCTCACTGTTCGCGGCCGTGCTCAGATTGCTGCGCCCGGACAGGGCGAGCCACTTCCGCTGGCCCTCCGACCACGCCCGCTCCAGGCCCGCGCCGTACTCGGGGACGGCCGTGAGGTACGGCTTGCCGTGCTGGATCACCTCGACCGGGATGTTGCCCGCGGAGCGGACCTCGCCGTCGGTGACCACCAGTTTCTCCGGACCCTGACCCGCGAACACCGCCAAGGTCTGCTGGCGCAGTTCGGCCGCCATCCCGGTGGCCGAATCCGGTATCTGCTGCCGAAGATCGGCCTCCTGGGTCGGCGAGGTGGCGTCCATCAGCACCAGGCCCTTGACCCGGTCCTGGTGGTCGGGGGAGTACCTGCCGGCGATCAGCCCGCCGAGTGAATGCCCGGCCAGCACGACCGGCTCGCCGCCGGCGACCCGGTCGAGTACCCCGGTCAGGATCTTGCCGGTGGTTTCGAAACTCTGCGGCCCGTCGGGCTGGTCGCTGGCGCCCGCGCCGAGCCGGTCGTAGGAACAGACCCGGCCCTGTGCGGCCAGCGTGTTCTGGAGCCCGGCCAGTTTCGTGACGTCGTCGCCCCCGCCGTGCAACAGGACGACGAGCGGCCGTCCCTCGACCGGCTCACCGGCGCACGACACGTTCACCGAACGTTCGCCGACCTTGATCTTCTGCGTTCCGGTGAACGCGGCCCGATCCTGAGTGGCGGCGCTGCTGTTCGCGGGCGCCTCCGGTTCCGCTTCCGTGGCTTCGTCGCAGGCCGACAGTGCCACGCCTGTCACGGCGCAGCACAGTGCGATCAGAGCGGATGCCTTACGGGACATGGTGAACTCCTGGTACAGGGGAACGATTCACCCGGCACGCTACGGATCCGGCCGCCGGGAATCGTCACCATGCGGAGGGCACTTGCGTGTAGCTCGCACGGGGGACAGGACGTCAGCCGTAGGCGCGCAAGAAAACGTCGACCCCGTCGGTGAGGATCTCGAGGATCTCCGCCTTGCCCACCGCTTGGTCCTCGTCGGTCACGTCGAGGACCAAGCGCATGGTCAGGGCGACGAAGTGCTGCATGGCACGCCGCGGGTCGGTCAGCCGGAGCTTGCCGTCGGCCGCGAACTTCGCGAACCGTTCCTCCATCATCCGTTCGGGTTCGTCCCGTGCCGCTTCCGGCAGCCGTGGCGCCACGGGGGCCTGTGAACTCAACCGCCGGAACGTCGCGTAGTCCGAAGTCGGGAACATCCCCGTCGTCACCCGCCGCGCGAAACCGAGCAGGGCGTCGCGGATGTCGCGGTCGTCGGCGAGCTCCTCGTCGATCGCCTTGCGGACGGTCGCGACCACGGCGTCGTTGGCGCGGCCGAGCACGCCGCGGAAGAGGGTCTGCTTGTCGCCGAAGTGGTCGTAGACGGTGCGTTTGGACACTCCGGCCCGCGCCGAGATCGCGTCGACGCTGGTGAGTTCGTAGCCGTCCGACACGAACAACGCCTCGGCGGCGTCAAGGATCGCCGCTCGTTTGGCCTCGGCTCGCAGCCGACGGCCCGGTGTCAGCGCGGTCGCTCTCGGGGTCGCCATGTTCTCATCGTATTCTCAGCCGTAGAAAACTGCACCGTGTAGTGTAGTTTTTGAGGCGGGTGAGCCGCCTTTCCCTGAATCCCGCACAAGGAGTCCTTCATGCAGGAGAGCAGGATCGGCGCAGGACCGCACGCGAGCTGGAACGGTCGGCTGATCGGCCTCGTGGCGGTGCTGGTGCTCGTCAACTTCATGGTCGACACGGCCATCACCGCACCGCTGCTGGTCCTTCCGGAGATGCTCGACCACTTCGGCACCGATCAGACGGCCTGGCTCAACGCCAGCGCGATGCTGGCGGGCGTGATGTGGGCGCCGTTGCTAGGCAAGAGCGCCGACGTGTACGGCAAACGCAAGGTGCTCGTGCTGACCTTGCTGCTCAGTTGCGCGGGCGCGCTCGTCTGCGCGGTCGCACCCAGCCTCTGGGTCTTCGTGCCAGGGCGCCTGTTGCAAGGGGCGGCCGTGGCCGCCTTGTTCCTGTCCGTCGCGATCGTCCGCGAGATCTGCGCGCCCCGCATCGCGATGATCGTGGTGGGCATCGTGACGTCGGGATCCGCGGTGCTCAACATCGGTTCCCGTTTCCTCACCGAGAAACTGGCCGCGGAGTTCGGCTTCCAGATCTTGTTCCTGATATCGGCCGTCGTGGCGATCGCGATGGCGATCTGCGTCCGCGGCGTCCTTCCCGAATCCGTGGTCAAGACGCCGGGCCGGATCGACGCCGGCGGGGCGCTGCTCCTCGGCGGCGGCCTTGCCGGAGTGCTCGGCTACATCAGTCTCGGCTCGGAGTTCGGCTGGGTCGCCCTCGGCCCGGTGGTCCTGCTCGCCGGTGGTGCCGCGGCCTTGGCCAGGTGGTTCCTCGTCTCGAGCCGGAAACCCGATTCGCTGATCGACGTCCGGCACCTCGGCGCGCCCTTGGCGCTCACGTTGCTCGTGCTCGTCCTCGGCACCGGTTCGTACCAAAGCATGCTCCAGCTCATTCCGCTGGTCAGTGATGTCTCGGCGGACCAAGGACTCGGATACGGCCTGGCGGGCCAGGGAACGCTGGCGCTGCTGCTCGCGGCACCCGGAATCGGCGTCATGATCGGCGGTCCGGTGGCCGGGATGCTCGCCACCCGCGTCGGGCCGGCGATGACCCTGGCCGGCGGAATCGCGCTCGGAACCGTGGCCACCCTCGGGATGTTCCTCGGTGTCTCGCAGTTCCCCGTCGCGGTGTTCTTCGCCTTCCTGCTGGGTTTCACGGTCGGCGCGCTGGGGACGTCCGGCTTCAACCTGGCGGGCGGCCTCGCGCCCGCCGAACGGCAGGGCATCGTCTCCAGCCTGGTCATGGTCGTCATCGCGATCGGCTCGGTGGTGCTGGACTTCGTGGGTGCCGCGGTGCTCAAGTCGACCGCCGTGTCCGCCGGCGGCGAGACGGTGAATTCGGGAACGGGTGTCTTCACCTACATCACCATCGCGTCCGTCGCCTTCGCGATCGCCGCGGTCCTCGTCGTCCTGCTGGTGCGAAAGTCGCGCTCCGGCACCAAAACGCCGTCACTGGCGACTCTCTGACGGAATCCGAGAAGGGAAACGAACATCGTGAAAGGCACTGTTCTGGTCTCCGGCGCGAGTATCGCCGGTCCCGCCGTCGCCTTCTGGCTGCACCGTCACGGATTCTCCGTGACGGTGGTGGAGAAGGCGGGCGCGCTGCGCGGTGGCGGCTATCCGATCGACATCCGTGGCACCGCCCTGGAAGTGGCCCGCCGCATGGGAATCCTTCCGCGGCTTCAAGAAGCGCATATCGAGACACGCTCGCTCACCTTCGTCGACGCCGACGGCGGCGAGGTGACGTCGGTGAACCCGCAGGCGGTGACCGGCGGAGTCGACGGGCACGACCTCGAGGTGCGGCGTGGCGACCTGGCGGAAATCCTGTACGGAGCCACGCGCGACGACGTGGAGTACGTCTTCGACGACTCGATCGAGGCGCTCACCGAACACGAAAACGGTGTCGATGTGACCTTTCGGAGCGGGGCGCGGCGCGGTTTCGACCTGGTGGTGGGCGCCGACGGACTGCACTCTCGCACCAGGGAACTCGTTTTCGGTCCCGAGCATCAGTACCACCGTTATCTGGGCTATTGCTTCGCCGGCTTCACCATGCCCAACGAACTCGGCCTGTCGCGGGAAGGCATCATCTGGAACGCGCCCGGCCGCGGCGCGGCGCTGTACGCGGTCAAAGGAAGCGAGAAGGTCCACGGCTTCCTGGTCGCCGCGCGCCCCGAACTGCCGTACGAAGTCCTTCACGATCCGCAAGCGCCACGTGACCTGATCGCCACGACTTTCGCCCGTGACGGCTGGGAAATCCCGGCCATGATCGGCGCCATGCGCGAAGCGGACGACCTGTTCTTCGACACCGTCAGCCAGATCCACCTGCCGCGCTGGTCCAGCGGCCGGATCGGGCTGGTCGGCGATGCCGCCTACGCGCCGTCGTTCCTGACAGGGCAAGGTTCCAGCCTCGCCCTCGTCGGCGCCTACATGCTGGCGAGGTCGCTCGCCACCACCGCGGCCTTCGACGCCTACGAAAAGGAGACGCGGGAATTCGTGGAACTGAACCAAGCTCAGGTCGGCGTGGGTGAAGCGGCGCTCTTCCCGGTCACCGCCGAAGCCCTCGCGCGACGGGACAGCCGGCTCCGCGGCCTGACCACCTTGCCGACGGAGACCGGGCGGCCCGCGCACACCGCGCTCGTCCTGCCCGATGCGATCGTGGCACCGCAGCGGGGCTAGCGCGACAACTTCGGTGCCGCCGGGATCGAGTAGCGTTCGACGGAGAAGACGGCGAGGAAGTAGTTCGCCGTAGCGCAGTTGACGTTCTCGCCGCCGGTGAGCTCCGGGGTCAGCGTGCCGCCTTCGACGGTCAGTTCGGCGCCGTCCTCGGCGCAACCGGGCACGACGAAGGCGAAACCGCGCCGATCGGCCGGCGGTGCGTACGCCAGCGCGGCACGGGCTTCGGCCGGATTCGCGATCTTGGCCTGCTCCAGGGTTCGCAGGAACCCTGGAGCGCCGGCCGTTCCCAGCTCCACGGGTTCCAAGCCCGCCAGGCCGCCGGCCGAGCCGAGCTTTGTGAACGCCTCCAGTTCCGCCTGCGCCGTACCGGTGCCACAGCTCGCCACGACCAGGAGGAGGCATATCGCGATCCATCTCATGCGAGGTGGACGTAGCGGGTCCGGCTCGCGGTTGCGTCGTCCGGGTCTCGAAGCGATATCGTTCCGGTCTTCGCGGCGACCCGAGACGGACTGCCCGCGCGCGAATGTCCACAAAGGATAATCGGCGCCGATCGAACGCCTGATTGATGGCGCGATGTCCGATTTGGCGAGGGGTAAGGCAGAGGTGGCGTCGGTTGGGGGTGTGGAGATCGGGACGTTGAGTGTCCCTATCTCCACACGCCCTCCTGTGTCAGGGACGGTCTCGCCGGGCTGTGTGGATTTCGGTTCATCCAACGCACCGAAATCCACACGGTGAGGGGCGCGGTCCGGCGTCAATAGAACTCATCGCCATTCGCAACCCCTTGCGGAACAGCGCTCACGCGTCCAAAAAGGACGGAGCTCTACGGCTGCCGCCCACGCCGGAAAGGTTCGACGCCGACGACATGACGGGAACGGGTCGGCTCAACGAGGACCTTGACCCGCCGTTCGCCCGGGATCCGCCATTCGAACCGGTCGGTCCCGACGTACTTCTTCGCCAGCCGGTCCATGCACTGATCGGCCTCGTCACCTTCGACGAACTCGACGACCCGGCCGTGGATGACCACCCGGTCGTAGGGATTCTCCGTGTCCAGGCACGACAACGACACCCGGGGTTCACGGCGCAGATTCTCTTCCTTCACCCGGCCGACGGCGGTGTTGAACACGATGTGGTCGCCTTCGACGTCGATCCACATGGGGGACACCTGGGGAGAACCGTCCGGGTTCACCGTGGCCAGATGCCAGAACCTCGGTGCCGCGACCCACTCGCGGATCTGTTCGCTCAACTCGGCCACGCGGTCCTCCAGGGGGTCGGGGCGACGATTGTCGCACCTGGGGCCGCCCCTTGACACACGTGAAAGTATTTTTCCAACCATACGACTTGTGCGTTGCCGGGGTTGTGGCAGACGGGACGACGACGATCCGGGCCGGCGCCTCTGGGGAGAGGAACAGTCCATGCGGCCAGCCCGCCGGATCTCTGTCGTACTCGCGCTCGGCCTCACGGCGGGGATCGCCTTCGCGTCGCCGACCCTCGCGGGTCCGTCCGGTGACGACTACTACCAGGACGCGCTGGGCAAGACCGGGCCCGAGCTCAAGGCGGCGTTGCACAAGATCATCAGCACCGGCACCAAACTGACGTACGAGCAGGTGTGGGACGGGATCAGGGCCACCGACGAGGATCCGGCCAACAAGGCGAACGTCGTGCTGCTCTACAGCGGCCGCTCGCAGGCGAAGACGGCCAACGGCGGGGGAGTCGACGACTGGAACCGGGAACACGTCTGGGCCAAGTCGCACGGCGACTTCGGCACGGCGGTCGGCCCCGGTACCGACCTGCACCACCTGCGCGCGGAGGACGCGTCCGTCAACAGCACGCGCGGGAACAAGGACTTCGACGCCGGCGGTTCCCCGGTCGAAGAAGCGCCCGGCAGCTTGACCGATGACGACTCGTTCGAGCCGCGCGACGCGGTCAAGGGCGACGTCGCCCGCATGATCCTGTACATGGGCGTCCGCTACGACGGCACCGACGGTTTCCCCGATCTCGAACCCAACGACGCCGTCGACAACGGGTCCAAACCCAATATCGGCCGGATCTCGGTACTGCTGAGCTGGCACACCCAGGACCCGCCCGACGCCACCGAGCAGCGGCGCAACCAGGTCATCCACGACCAGTTCCAGCACAACCGCAACCCGTTCATCGACCACCCGGAATGGGCCGCCTCCATCTACGGCTAGGCCGTGTCCGGTAAGTCTGTTCGATGGGCTTCGTGATCCAGGCGGTTCCTGACGGTGCGGGCGGGCCGGCCTCGTACCGGGTCGTACTCGGCCGAGCCCGCCCGTACCGTCAGGGACCACCTGGGCGCGGAGACCGCGAACATGACTTGCAGGACACGGCCTAGGCGATCTTCCGGAGGAAGCACACCCTGTCCTGGCCGGGGCCGTCGTAGTCGCTGTGCACGGGGAGGCCGCCGACCTCTCGGTCCCCGGGTTCGAGGGTGAAGCCCATGGCGCGATGGAAGGCGATGGATCCGGCGTTCCCCGGCGAGGTGATCGCACGGACTTCCGTACGGCCCGCCTCCGCGGCGCGCTGGAAGAAGGTCTCGTAGAGGCGGCGGGCCGTCCCCTGTCCGCGGAGTTCCGGATCCACGCCCACGAAATGGATGTACGCCCCGGAGTCGTCGGGGGAGTGGAAGCCGACAAGGAACGCCCTGATTCCGGTTTCGTCCTCCATGACCAGGCTCGTGCCGGAGAAGAACTGCAAGAACAGCTTGGGCAGCAACAGGGAAAGCTCCCTGGCCTCGGCGGGGGTGCGCGAGTCGCCCCACCATCGCTGGACCCGGTCGACGATCGCGCTGTGGTCGGAGACGTGGGCTCGGCGCGGTTCGGGCATGGGGTCCCCTCTCGGACGATCTTGACGCCATCCCGTTTCTACCGTGCCGTCAGCCGGTCGGCGAGGAAGGCGAGGATCTCGTCCCTCGCACGCCGCGTGGGATGCCCCTCGGAGTCGACGAAGTGCGCGGTGACGACGCTGTGCGGCGTGCCGACCAGGTCACGGAAGAACGGTGACGGGTCGGTGTTCGCGGCGCTGTCCGGCAGCACCCGTCCGTCGAAAGCGTCGCCGAGGAGGGCCTGATAGGCGGCGAATCGCTGCCCGGTGCACCAGCGGTCGCCCTCGAAGCGGTAGGCGAGCACCTTCAGGCCGTCGCGCGCGATCCGGTCCCGGACCTCGGTCGCGTCCTCGTCGGAGAGTTCGAGCGCGCCCTGGTCGTCCAGCGGCAGCGACGGGTGGTTGACCACGGGTGCGACGACGGCGGGTTCGAGCGCCATGGTGAGGGCGAAGTTGCCGGTGAAGCAGAGGCCGATCGCGCCGACCCCGGGGCCGCCGCATTCGGTGTGCGCGATCCGCGCGAGCCCCCGCAGCCACCGCGTGACGGGGCTGGTCCCGCCTCCGGCGAACGCTCGGAATTCCGCGCTGACACACGCGCGGCGCACCACTTGCTCGCCGTCCTCCGCGGTCGGATAGGCGCCGTCGCGCCCGAAGAGCGAGGGGACGTAGACGGTGAAGCCTGCGTCTCGTATCCATCGCGCGAACCGGAGGACGTCGGGACTGATGCCGGGCATTTCCGGCATCAGCACCACGCCGGGGCCGGATCCCGCGACGTGCACCGTCTTCGTCACGCCGTCCACCTCCACGAGCCGGTGGGAGAAGTCGGTGAGGGCATCGTCGGAGTGTCCACGCATGGCGAAAGCCTCGACCTGCGCGGCCTTCGCGGGGATAGGCCAGATCGCCGGATTCCGGGGTAATCTCGCCACATGCTGCGAGTGGGGGTCCTGGCCTACCCGGGTTGCTTCGCGTCAGAGGTGTTCGGTGTCCCCGATCTCCTCACGATGGCCGCGCACGTCGCGGGGACGGACCACGCCGGATACGAGGTTTCCGTCGTTTCCCCTCGCCGCCGGGTCACGGTGTCGGGCGGTGCCGGGGTGGTCGTCGCGCCGCTGCGTGAAGTCGACGTCCTCGTCGTGCCGGGATTCGAGCTCGTACCGGGGCAGGACATCGACGCGAAGATCGCGAACCTCGCACCGGAGATCCAAGCGATCCGGTCGCACGCCGCCGCGGGCCACGTCGTCGTCTCGCTGTGTGTCGGCGCGTTCCTGCTGGCCGCGGCCGGGCTGCTCGACCATCGCCGCGCCACCACCTCGTGGCTTTTCGCGGACGAACTGGCGCAACGGTGCCCTGAAACCGAAGTCCGGCCCGAGCGGCTCGTCGTCACCGACCGCGGAGTCACGACAACGGCGGCGTTCAGCGCCATGTACGACTTCGCGCTCGGGCTGATCCGCGAGCACAGCGGCGCCGAAGTGGCGCGGACGACGGCGCGGGTGGCGCTGGTCGACGACGCGCGGTCGTCGCAGACGCCGTACGTCGACACGCGGCTCCTGCCTCAGTCGGGCAACGCCTTCTCCCGCCGGGTCATGCGATGGCTGGACCAGAACCTGGCCGTCCGCTACGACCTCGCGGCCTTGGCCGGACGGTTCAACGTCAGCACCCGGACGTTGCTGCGGCGGTTCGCGGAGGAGGCCGGGCAGACACCGCTCGAATACCTGCATTCCTCACGCGTCCGGCGCGCCCGCCACCTCCTCGAAACGACGGATCGGACGGTCGCCGCGATCTGCGCCGCCGTCGGCTACCGGGATCCGGGGACGTTCGCGGCCCTTTTCGCGAAGCACACGGGACGGCGGCCAGGCGACTACCGGGCCGCCTTCCGGCGCGTGTGATACTTTCCTCCAGTAGTCAGTGTCACTGAGTACTGGATCGAAGAGGGTCACGATGGACGGTCTGACCGAGATGCTGAAGGGCACGCTCGAGGGTTGCGTGCTGGAGATCGTCGGCGGCGAGGAGACCTACGGGTACGCCATCACTCGCCGGTTGAACGAGCTCGGCTTCGCGGAAGTGGTCGAGGGGACGGTGTACGCCATCCTGCTGCGGCTGGAGAAGAACGGACTGGTCCAGGTGACGAAGCGGCCGTCCGAGCAGGGGCCGCCGCGCAAGTTCTACGCGCTGAACGACGCCGGGCGCGAGGAGCTCGCGAAGTTCTGGGCGAAATGGGAATTCGTCACGTCGCGGATCGACGAACTCAAGGAGGGCGGGAAATGAAGTTCTGGGACACCGTCACGGGCAACGATCTCACCAGGGAATGGAAGGCCTTCGAGGACAGGGCCGGGGCCTTGCCCGCCGACCACCGGGCGGCGTGGGAGGAGATCACCGCGCATCTTTCGTCCTATTCGGACTTCACCGGCAGGAACCTGTTGCCGATTCTCGACGGCGCCCTCGGGCTGCTGGAGGAAACGGCCGCGGACGGCCAGAGCGCGCGCGAGGTGCTGGGCGACGACATCGAGGGCTTCTGCGCGGCGCTGGCCGGAGGGGAGCGCCGCCGTGGCTACCGCGACCGCTGGCGGGAGCAGCTGAACAGGAACGTCGCCAGGAAACTGAAGCAGCTGGGAGGCTGACGTGGGCATCCAGGACATCATCGAGGGCAAGAAGCAGTGGCGTGCGCACGTGGCCCGGGTCAAGGCGCTCCCGCCGGACTACCAGATCGTCTACAAGGAGATGCAGAAGTACCTCTTCAAGGTGGGACCGGTCGACCTGGCCGACGGGCCGCTGCTGCCCGGGATCGTGGACTTCTTCGAGGAGGGTGCGGCGTCCGGAAAGGGTGTGATGGCACTCATCGGCGAAGACGTCGCCGCGTTCTGTGACGAGCTGATCAAGGACACGCCCACCCACGCGGATCTCTATCAGGAGTCCCTCGGCAAGTGACGCCGTCTCATCCGGAAGCGCATCCGGCAGACGACGGCGTCCGAGCGGCGGCGCAGCGCGCGGGCGAGCACGGCTCCGCGCTGGTTCTGCAGGATCCGCTGCCACCAGTGCTCCGGTTCGACCTCGGCGATCAGCACGAAGACGTGCCGCCCGCCGACGGTGCGGAGGTGCTCCACGAGCGGTTCGCCGAGGCGGCGGCGTTCGTCGTGGAGCTGAACCAGGGCCACTTCGGGGTGCCACGCTTCCCAGGCTGCCACGAAATCCCGTGACGACTGTTCGTCGTCGGGATGGGTGACGTTCACCGCCTGGACGTGGTCGCCGAGTGACAACGCGGCGGCGAGGGCGTCCCGGGTCAGGCGGGAAACGGTGTGGACGGGGACGATCACGAGCGAACGGTCCGGCCGCGGGGGAGCCGGCGTGACACCGAGTTCGAGCCGGTCGCCGATCCGGCGGTAGCTGCGCTCGACCCATTCCATGGCCGCCACCAGCAGCGGCAGCGTGAGGACGATCAGCCAGCCACCCTCGCCGAATTTGGTCGTCGTCACCACGATCGCCGCGGCTCCGGTGAGCAGCGCGCCGAAGCCGTTCAGCGTGGCCTTGGCGCGCCAGCGGTCCGGGCGGGTGCGTCGCCAGTGCCGGACCATTCCGAGCTGGGAGAGCGTGAACCCGACGAACACGCCGATCGCGAACAGCGGGACCAGGGTGTTCATGTCGCCGTCGGTGACGACGAGCAGGAGCGCGGCGGTGACGGCGAGGAAACCGACGCCATGGCGGTACACCTGGCGTTCGGCGCGCAGCGCGAACACGTGCGGCAGCTTGTTGTGTTTCGCCAGCAACTGCGCCAGCACCGGCAGCCCGCCGAAGGAGGTGTTCGCGGCCAGGGCGAGCAGCACCACGGTCGAGAACTGCACCAGGTAGAAGCCGAAGCCGTCGCCCAAGGACGCCGTGGTCACCTGCGAGAGCACGGTGACGCCGTCCACCGGGTGGATGCCGAACTTCCCGATCAGCACGGCGATCCCGATGAGCATGACGCCGAGCAGGCCGCCCAGTGCGATCTCCGCGTGCTGAGCGCGGCGAACCCGCGGTTCGCGGAACGACGGCACGGCGTTGGCGATCGCCTCGACACCGGTCAGCGCCGCGCAGCCGTTCGCGAAAGCCTTGAGCAGCAAGAGGATTCCGACCGTCTGCAGGTTCTGCGAGTGATCCGGCGCGGCGATCACCGCGGCGGGCTCGTCGCGGACGAGGCCGGTGACGACCACGGTCAGGATCGCGCCGACGTAGATCACCGTGGGCGCGACGAACACCCTGGCGCTTTCGGCGATGCCGCGCAGGTTCACGCCGGTGACCAGTGCCAGGACGCCGAGGCACAACCACAGCTTGTACGGCAGCAGGCCGGGGAACGCCGACGTCAGCGCGGCGACCCCGGCCGCCACGGAGACCGCGACGTTGAGCACGTAGTCCACGATCAGGGAAGCCGCGGCCACCAGGGACGCCCGCCGTCCGAGATAGGTCCGGCTGACCCCGTAGGCGCCGCCGCCGTCGGGGAACGCGGAGATCACCTGGCGGTAGGACAGCGTCAGCACGCCCAGCAGTACCGCGATCGCGAGCGTGACCGGCAGGGTGAAGCCCAGACCCGCGCCGCCCGCGACGGCAAGCACGATCACGATGGCTTCGGGTCCGTAGGCGACCGACGCCATGGCGTCCAAGGACAGCGCGGCAAGCCCGCCGACGACGGAGAGCCGGTGCCGTTCGGCGCGGTCGGTACCGCGCTCGGGGCGGGTGAGTGTCGTGGTCACGCCCGTCAGCCTGGGGTTCTGCCGCACTGCGGTTCGAGGGCGTTGACGGGTTCTTGACACCGATCCGGGTGAACCCGACAGCAAACTGACGCCCTTGCGTGACCACTAGTCAGTGCTACTATCTACCAGTAGTCAGTGCTACTGAGTAGTGCTCAAGAAGGGGTGGATGATGGTCACGCGGCAAACCGAGGCGATCCGGGTGCGAGGCCTGGAGAAGTCGTACAAGGCTCTGCATGTCTTACGAGGCGTCGATTTCGAGGTGGCGCGGGGCAGTATCTTCGCCCTTCTCGGCTCCAACGGGGCGGGCAAGACCACGGTCGTGAGGATCCTGTCCACGTTGCTCAAGGCGGACGCGGGGACGGCGAGCGTCGCCGGCTGGGACGTCGCCACGCGGCCGGCCGACGTGCGGGAAAGCATCAGCCTCACCGGGCAGTTCGCCGCCGTCGACGAGATCCTCAGCGGACGCGAGAATCTCGTGCTGGTCGCCCGGCTGCGGCAGGTGAAACAGCCGGGCAAGATCGCCGACGACCTCCTGGCACGGTTTTCGCTGACCGACGCCGGCGCGCGGAAGGTGTCCACTTATTCGGGTGGTATGCGACGGCGGCTGGACATCGCCATGAGCCTCATCGGGAATCCGCCGGTGATCTTCCTGGACGAGCCCACCACCGGGCTCGACCCCGAGGCCCGTGCCGAGGTGTGGGCCGCGGTGAGGGAGCTCGCCGCCCGCGGCACGACGGTCCTGCTGACGACGCAGTACCTGGAGGAGGCCGAACAGCTCGCCGACCGGATCGCGATCCTCCACAAAGGACGGATCATCGTGAACGGCACGCTCGCCGAACTGAAACGGCTGCTGCCGCCCGCCGAGGTCGAATACGTCGAGAAACAGCCGTCACTCGAAGACGTCTTCCTGGCCATCGTCGGCGCGGACAAGGAAGGGAGCGGACGATGACCAAGCACTTCCTCGGCGACACGACCGTCCTGCTCGGCCGCTCGATGAAACACGTCACGCGCAGCATGGACACCATCGTCACGACCGCGATGATGCCGGTCGCCATGATGCTGATGTTCGTCTACGTCTTCGGCGGCGCGATCGAAACGGGGACGGATTCGTATGTGAACTACATGCTGCCCGGCATCCTGCTGATCACCGTCGCGTCGGGGGTCGCCTACACCGCGCTCCGGCTCTTCACCGACATGAAGAGCGGGATCTTCGAGCGATTCCAATCCCTGCCCATCGCTCGCTCGGGCGTGTTGTGGGCGCACGTGCTGACCTCGCTGGTCGCCAACCTCATCTCGCTCGTCATCGTCGTGGGCGTGGCCGTGCTCATGGGCTTCCGGTCCACCGCGGGCGTGCTGACCTGGCTCGCGGTCGCCGGCATCCTGCTCCTGTTCACCCTGGCGCTGACCTGGCTGGCCGTCATCCCCGGCCTGTCCGCGAAATCCGTCGACGGGGCGAGCGCGTTCTCCTACCCGCTCATCTTCCTGCCGTTCCTCAGCTCGGCCTTCGTGCCCACCGCCACCATGCCGGGCCCCGTGCGGGCCTTCGCGGAGCATCAGCCGGTGACGTCGATCGTCAACGCCATCCGGGACCTCTTCGGCGGGCAACCGGTCGGCGACGACATCTGGATCGCCCTTGCCTGGTGCGCCGGTCTGCTGATCGTCGCGTACGCGTTCGCGACGATCAGCTACCGGCGCAAGATCTCCTGACGTCGCCGGTCAGTCGTCCGGGCCGCGCAGGGTGAGGACCACGCGGAGCACGTGTTCGACCGCGGCCGGGAACGCGGCTCCGCGTAGTTCGCCACGGCTGACGAGGGTGCGCCCGGCGAAGTCCAGCATCCGGTCCTCGCCGAGACGCCGGACGGTCAGCGTCGCCACTTCCTCGAGGTCGAGGTCGGGATGGTCCATGCGGGTCAGCGCGAATTCGATGAGCAGCTGTTCGTCCGTCACTTCCCACCTCCGCCTCACCTCGAGGATACGGCCGCGGTCAGCGCGGGACGCGGCCGAGGAAGTCCCTGACGAGGGCGGCGATCTCCGCGCCGTGGGTCTCCAGCGCGAAATGCCCGGCGTCGAGCAGGTGCAGTTCGGCGTCGGGCAGGTCGCGAAGGAACGCGCGGGCTCCGTCGGCGCCGAAGATCTCGTCGTGCTCGCCCCAGGTGATGAGGGTCGGCGGCCGGTGCTCGCGGAAGTACCGCTGGAAGTCCGGGTAGGCGTCGAGGTTGAACTGGTAGTCCCAGAACAGCTGCAGCTGCACCTCCTGGTTGCTGGGGCGGTCGAGCAGGGTCTGGTCGAGGGTCCAGGTGTCCGGGGTGAGCCGGTCCAGCCGGTCGGCGGGGACGCCGTGGGTGTACTGCCAGCGGGTCGCGGCGGGTTTCAGGAGCTCGCGCACGGCTTCCTCGTGGGTTTCGCGGTCCTTGGCGTGCGCGAACAGGACGTCCCAGAACGGCGTGAAGCCGTCGACGTAGGCGTTGCCGGACTGGACCAGCAGCGCGCTGACCCGGTCCGGGTGACGGCTCGCGATGCGGAGCCCGATGGGTGCCCCGTAGTCCTGGATGTACAGGGCGAAACGGTCCAGGCCGAGCGTGTCGATCAGGCCCATGGTGATCGCGGTCAGGTTCTCGAACGAATAGTCGAACCGGTCGACGGGCGGAGCGTCCGAATACCCGAAGCCGATGTGGTCGGGGGCGATGACGTGGTACCGGTCGGCCAGCGCCGGGATCAGCGTGCGGAACATATGCGACGACGTGGGGAAACCGTGTAGCAGCACCACGGTGGGCGCGGCCGGATCGCCGGCTTCCCGGTAGAACACGCTGCGGCCGTCGATGGTCGCCGTGCGGTGCAAGGTGGCTTCGGACATGGGTGGGTGCTCCTCGCGATTGCGTCTAACCGTCTAAATGTTTGAGAACGGTTAGAGGTAAGCAGGAGGAGACCTAACCTGTCAAGCGGTCGACGGAGGGTAGGATGACGGCTGTGTCGCAACGCCCCTTGATCGGCGAGCCGATCGCCCTGGACCTGCTGAACACCACGTGGCCCGAACGTGGTGAGCAGCGGGACGTCTTCGACGAACCCGGCGGGGTCGCCGCCTGGCTGGCCGAGTGGGGCCTACCGGATACCCCGGGGGCGGAGGAACCGTTGCGGCACACGCGTTCCGTCCTGCGCGAGGTGCTCGAAAGCCCGGGCGCCTCCGCCGAACGCGCCCTGAACGAAGTGCTGGCGCGCGGGCGTTTGCGGCCGGAGCTGGGGCAAGGCGGCCCCGAAGAAGTGATCGAGGTCGAGGAAGCGGCTTGGCGGCCCGCGTGGCTTGCGGCGTACGGCTACTTGAGCCTGCTTCGCGCGCGCCCGGAACGGATCAAGCGGTGCTCGGCGTATCCGGTGTGCACGCTGTACTTCGACGACACGACCCGGAACGGCACCAGGCGATGGTGCTCCATGGAAACCTGCGGCAACCGGGCGAAGGCCGCTCGTCACTATCGCCGCGAACGGACGGCCTAGAACCAGCGGCGTCGCTTCACGGCGCTTTCCTGCAGTCCCAAGCTTCCGGTCAGGAAGAAGGTCCCCGTCACGATGTTGCCGGGCGCGGGTGGCCGCTCCAGATCGGTGGCCGCGATGGCGACGTCGAGTTCGATCGCGGCGATGGTGCGGACCCGGATCCGATGGAACGCCTTGCCGGTGGCCGTGTTCACAGGGGTTTCGGCCTTGACGACCTCGCCGGCGAACAGCGCGTGGGCGGAAGGCGTCCAGCCGGGCGAGGGTTCCTCGAGAGCGAAGGTGCCGGACGGGATGAAGTAGTCGGCGGCGAACTTCGGTCCGTCGTCGTCCTGCGAGGCGTAGTAGGCATCGGCGTCGGCGTGCACGGTGATGTCTTCGGCCAAGGCCGCCAGCACCAGGGAGCCGGACTCGAGCCGCCCGCCGGAGTGGGCGAGGACCGCCCGGTCTTCCAGTTCGACCGCGACGGGGCAGACCATCTCCCCGCCGACGCCGTCGAGGAGGTCGAGCATCGCGGTCTCGTCGTCGACAAGGTGAACGTCGCTCACCGGCACCGCGGGCGCCGTGCCCGCCAGGCACGGCAGAAGGAAGTCGATCTCGCCCTTGCGAACCTGCGCGACCAGCCGGGCCCCGGACGGGTCCGTCCAGACGTGTTCGCTGGTCTTCTTGCCGACCTGCCGGGCCGTGCCCGCACTGATCAAGGAGACCACTCGCTCGCCGAACTCGTCCTGGTCGGTGACGCCGATCCCGATCGCGTCGAAATGGCTGGACATGATCATTCCCCCTCGCACTGTCCGCTGGAGACTACTGGTGGACCCGATCGAGGTCATCCGGGTTTCGGAATGCGGATCGTGACGAACCAGGCCGCCCGCCGGGTCGGGAGTGCCGAACGGGGTGCCGGTCGAACGTGTCGCGAAAGCCACTTTCGGGACATCAGGCGTCGCGAAAGTGGCTTTCGCGACACCGGCGCCGGCGGCGAGGTGGCCGGCGCGGGTGAGTGGCCGGGGCGAAGGCTGCCCCTCACCGCATTGGACGCGGCGAAAGGAGCCGTCACCCCGAGCGCGACCTCGCCCGGCTCGCCACCAGACCGGGTCCGACCTGCCGGTCCCGCTGTCACGATGGGTCGGCCATTCGGCCGAGGTACCCCCGGCCGATGAGCCGATCCAGCTGTGATCATCACCCCATAGCGTGACGACTGTCAGCAATTCGTCGTCTACGGGGAGTTCACGATAATGCTTCGCAAAACAGGCGTACTGATGGTCGGGCTGGCCGCGGCGGGAGCGGTGCTGGTACCGGGGATCGCGGCGGCGGCCGACGGGCCGACGCCCTACGTCATCGGCGGGCGCGACGCCACCGAGGACTATTCGTTCATGGTGTCGCTGCAGGAGGGCGGGCGGCACTTCTGCGGCGGCTCGCTGATCAGTGAGGACTGGGTGGTGACCGCGGCGCATTGCGTGCGGGGAGCGCAGCCGGGGCAGATCCGGACCAGGATCGGGGCACGGCAGCACAACAGCGGGGGCACCGAGACCGGGGTCAGTCGGATCATCGTGCACCCGGACTTCACCGGGGAGGAGCCGCTTGGCCAGGACATCGCGTTGGTGCGGCTGGACAAGCCGGTGACCGAGCAGCCGATCAAGATCGCCGAAGCCGTCGGCGGCACGGGGACGGGGACCCGGATCCTCGGCTGGGGCGAGCACTGCGCCGAGCAGAACTGCGGCGCGCCGGAGCTCCTCCAGGAGCTGGACACCAAGGTCAGGCCGGCCGAAGACTGCCGCAGCCTCGTCGCGGGCAAGGAGATCTGCACCGGTTCCGACACGCCGGACGCGATGGGCTGCTACGGCGACTCGGGCGGGCCGCAGATCAAGGGCAGGCCCGGTGAGTGGGAACTGGTCGGTGCCACCAGCCGCGATGGTGACGCGGATCCGAAATGCGCCAGCGGTCTGGGCATCTGGACCGACGTGACGGTGTACCGGGACTGGATCGCCGAGCAGACTGGCCGGACGCCGGCCGTGGCGTGATCTCGGGGGCGTGTCGCGAAAGCCACCTTCAGGCGGAAGTGGCTTTCGCGGCACGTCCCTGACGAGCGTTACCGGCGGGTCTTTTCTTCCAGCGCCCGGCGCCGAGCGGTCACCTCGTCGGGGTCGTCCCCGAGGACCAGCAGTTGCAAGGTGCTCCGCCTGATCGGAGCGTCCGTGCGGCCGGTGTCATGACCGGCCACGATGAGCAGGCCACCGTCCGCGAGCGCCGGGCGAACCTCGGCGAGCAGGTCGGTGAGTGCGCCGGCGACGGTCAGCTTCACGGACTCGGCGGGGCGGTCGAGGGCGTCGGGGCGGACGGACTGCATCGCCAGCAACGGGATCGAGCCACTGGTGATCCGGAAGTTCAGGTCGAGCACGACCTGCTGGCCGTCCCTGGTCAGAGCGCAGTCGAGGCTGCACAGGCCGCGGTAGCCGACATCGGCCGCGCGCTGGGTGATCGCCAGGCATTCGGCGAGCAGTTCGGCGGGAGGAGTGGTGACCGCGCCGAAGATGCCGCCGGTGTAGATCCCGGTCGCGTCGACGCGTTGTTCGGTCACGGCGAGCAGGCGGGCCCGCGCGTCCGCTCCCACGTAGAACTGCAGTCCCCAGTTGTGCACGATCTGCAGGTACTCCTCGACGACGAACTCGCCGAGCACGTCGGTGAACGCCGGCAGGACGATCCGCTCGCCTGCCTCGTGCAGATAGACGTCGAGGCTGCCGCCGTGCGCGTCGTTGGTCGCGGCCTTGAGCACCCACGACTTCTCCGCCGGCGCCGCCTCCGCGAGTTGCGCGCGGGTCACGACGCTGCGGTGCGCTTGGAACCGGGGATCGACCAACGTGGTGATGCTGGCCTTGTTGTTCAAGTAGCCGACCAGTTGCGCGCTTTTGAGCGCGCGTGCGTCCGGGCACAGCGTGGTCGGCTGGGGGTACTCCATCGACATCAGCAGGCCGTCGGACATCGCTTCGGTCACGCGGGCGGCGAATTCCCGTTCGCTTCGGAACTCGCGCAGATCCGTGCCGACAGGCAGGCCGCCGGCCCGCAGGAGCGCCAGCAGATCCGGGTCGGTGCCACCGGCGCTGCAGATCACCGGCATGTCGGCCGCGACGGCGATCGGTCGTGCGGAGACGACGTCACGGCTGTGACGGTGCCTGTTCACTGGTTCGGCGGCGGCCAGCTCGGGCCGCGCGCAGAGGGCGATGCCCGGGCCGTACACATCGGTGAGGGAACGAGGAGCGCTGACGGCGTACGGCAGAACTACGGGGACACTGATGGAGGATCTCCTGTGGGGGTGAGTGGGACCGGCCAGAACCGGCGGTGGCGTGCGGGTGGAACGGGGGAACCGGTGCCGCCGGCCGGGTCAGGCCTGCTGCCTGACTCCGGTCGACGAACGAGGGCAGGTCGGTCGTCGGCGTCCTGGCAGGAGGCTCCGACACCCAGGCTACTCCCGATATCCGGCGGATGACCCCGATGGTGACCAGCTCGTCTGCCGCGTCTTTGCCCGTAGGGGCAGCCGGGCGTACCCGAAGGTCTGCCGTCGCGCGGCTGGCCTGCCTGCGCTGCCCCGACCATCGTGGGAGGACCGCCGTCCGAGGAGGTCCGCAGTGATCCATGAGGTCGATGAGGCGCTGCGCCGGCTGGTCCGGGGTGAGGCCCGGCGCGGCAGCGAGATCGAAGTCGCGTTCGACGCGCCGACCAAGGAGTGGGCGTCGCGGCGCAACGCTCCGACGGTGAACGTCTACCTCTACGACGTCCGTGAGGACCTGCGCCGCCGCTCGCGGGGCCTGCTCAACGAGTACGACCCGCTCGGCAAGGTCGCGGCTCGGCACCTTCCGCCCCGGCACATCAAGCTGTCCTATCTGGTCACCGCTTGGACGCAGCGCCCGGAAGACGAGCATCGCGTGCTGTCCGACCTGTTGCTCGGCCTGCTCGCCCACGATGCCGTCCCGGAGTCGGTGCTCACCGGGTCACTGGCGCGGATGGGCCTGCCGGTGCCGATGACGGTCGCGTTGCCGCCGCCCGAAGACCGGGCGTTCGCCGACGTCTGGACCGCCTTGGGCGGCGAGCTGAAACCGTCGCTGGACGTCGTCATCTCCGCTCCTGTCCACAGTGGACGGGTGTACCCGGCCGAACGGCCGCCGAAGGAAGGCCTGAAGCTCGATACCGGTGACGGCGACGTGGTCGGGCACCGGGTGGCGGAGAGCGGGGCGGTCGAAGGACAACGCCGGGTCGCGATGGCGCGCACCCACCGGAAGTCGCGATGAGCCTGGAGTATCTGTTCGAGCGGCTGGCCCGGCTCGAACAGCGGATCCGGGACGCGGTCGAGAGCCGCCGGGCCGCCGACCCGAACCCCGACGACCCCTTCCGCGGGCTGTACCTGTCGGACGAGACGATCGACGCGCTGCTGGAAGGCCACCGTGAGCCGTTCCCGCCGTTCACGGACTCCGTGCCGGACGGCCGCCTGAACCCGTTGGCGAAGCGCGCGGGACTCACCGGTGTCGACGTCGAACTGCTGCTGGTCGCGCTCGCGCCCGACCTCGACAGCCGGTTCGAGCAGTTCTACGGCTACCTGAACGACGACGTGACCCGCCGCCGGGCGACAGCGGGCTTGGCCCTGCGCCTGTGCGGCATCCCCGAAGCGTCCGCCGCCGGCCGGGCGCGGCTCGACGCCGACGCTCCGCTGATCACGTGTGGCCTGCTCACCCTCGAAGAGCAGGACCGTCCCTTCCTGTCACGCACGCTTCGGGTACCCGACCGGGTGGTGAACCACCTGCTGGGCGACGATCGGCTCGCCCCGGAACTCGCCGGATGCGCCCGCCTCGGCACGGAGCTCACCGACGTGTCCGGTGCGGATCGGCTCGCCCGGGCGATCAGGGGCCAGGTCGGATTGGTCTACCTGAGAGAGCATCCCGGCGGGGGCGCGGAAGAACTCGGTGCCGCCGCGCTGACCGGGGCCGGATTTCCCGCGCTGGTGGTCGACGCGGCGCGGTGGCAGGGCGAGCTGACCGGTTCGCTCGTGCGGGAGGCGTTGCTGCGCGGTGCGGGTTTGGTGCTGGGGCCGGTCGACGATTCCCCGCATCTGGAGAAGCTCGTTCATCCGGCGGTCCCGGTGATCGTGCACGGCACCGGGGCCTGGGACCCACGGTGGAGCGCCATCCCGCCGTTGCAGCTCGACGCGTTCCCCCTGTCCGCGGCGAGCCGGGTGGGTCTTTGGCGCGGCCATCTCGACGGTGTGCTCGCGCCGGATGTCGACCCGGGAGCGGCGACCGCGCATTTCGTGCTGGGGCCGGGGCAGATCGCCCGTGCGGCGAAGGCGGCGTCGGTGACGGCGCTGGCCGATGGCGGGCCGGTGCGGACGTCCCACCTGCGCGCGGGCGCGCGGAGCCAGAACGCGGCCGGTCTGCAACGGCTCGCCCGGCGGATCGAACCCGTCGTCGGCTGGAGCGACCTCGTGCTGCCCGCGGGCGTACTGTCCCTTTTGGACGAACTGGCCGCGCGGGCACGCTACCGGGACCAGGTGCTCGACGAGTGGCGGATGCGGCCGGGTGGCGGCCGCGGCCGGGGTGTCACGGGGCTCTTCGCCGGGGATTCGGGGACGGGCAAGACGATGTCCGCCGAGGTCATCGCCGCCTCGCTGGGGATGGATCTGTACACCGTGAACCTGGCGACCGTGGTCGACAAGTACGTCGGCGAGACGGAGAAGAACCTGGAACGGATCTTCACCGAGGCCGCCGGTGTCAACGGGGTGCTGCTGTTCGACGAGGCGGACGCGATCTTCGGTAAGCGGTCGGAGGTCCGCGACGCGCACGACCGGTACGCGAACATCGAAAGCGCGTACCTGTTGCAGCGGATGGAAACCTTCGACGGCATCGCGGTGCTGGCCACCAACCTGCGGGCGAACCTGGACGAGGCGTTCACCCGCAGGCTGGACGTGATCGTGGACTTCCCGTTGCCGGACGTCGAGTTGCGGCGTCAGTTGTGGGACCGCTGCCTCGGCGCTCGGCTGCCCCGGGCCGACGACCTGGACCTGGGTTTCCTGGCCGAAGCGTTCGAGCTCGCCGGAGGACATATCCGCTCGGCCGCGGTGACCGGCGCGTATCTGGCCGCGGAGGCCGGCCGCCCGGTGGCGATGCCGGATCTGGTCGGCGCGGTCGCGCGGGAGTATCGCAAGCTGGGCCGGCTGTGCCTGGACCGCGAGTTCGGCCCGTACCTGGCGATGGTGACCGAGGGCTGACCTGCCCGTTCGGGCAGCCGATGCCGCCCCTTCGGCCGTGCGAGGCAGCCTGGCGCGCGGCGCCGCGACGGCGCAAGCTGGACAGGCGGCGTAGCGACCCGAGGGAGCGGACCATGCGCGGGCACAGTCACGACAACGACTTCGAAGCGAGCCTGCGGCCGAAAGGCGACCGGCCGGAGCGGGACGATGGCGGCCTGCTCGGCCGCGCCGCCGCGGCCGGGCGCCCCGACGTCCTCGGCCCCGCGGGCATGCTGGATCTGCAGCGCGCGGTCGGAAACGCCGGTGCGAGCACCCTGGTCGAAGAAGAACGTTCGCCGGTGCACGACGTCGTCGGCTCCGGTGGCGGTTCGCCGCTGGACACCGAGACCCGGGCGGATATGGAAGGCCGTTTCGGGCACGACTTCGGCGACGTCCGGGTGCACACCGACGGCGCGGCGCACGACTCGGCGAAGGCCGTCAACGCGCAGGCCTACACGGTCGGTTCGAACATCGTGTTCCAGCGGGACAAGTACGACCCGGGGTCGGACGCGGGCAAGCACATGCTGGCGCACGAGCTGACGCATGTCGTTCAGCAGCGGAGCGGACCGGTCGACGGGACCGACGCCGGCGGCGGGGTGAAGGTCTCGGATCCCTCGGATCGGTTCGAGCGCGAGGCCGTCGCGAACGCGGACCGGCTGATGTCGGCTCCTGCGCCTGCACCTTCTCCTGCCGTCCAGCGTTGCGAGGACGACGGCGATGCGCACGTTCAGCGCGAAGAAGCTCCTGAGGCCGAGGAAGGCGAAGAGGAGAAGATGGCGCAGACGTACGTGCAGCGCGAGGAAGAAGCCGAAGAAGAGGCATAGTTTCCGGGTCGTGAGTGGTGATGACGGTTAGAGTCAAGGGTTTCTTGGATACCTGCGGTCGGGCGGTTTCGCGTGACCGAGGAAACGACACACGTGACTGGACGGGCGGCCCAGTCTGTATCGGCGTTTCTTGCTCGCCGGAGCCTTGCTGAGTGCCGCCCTTGGCCCGGGTTGCGAAAGCCACTTTCGCAACGTCGACCGTGGCCGGGCCCGGCACCACCCTGTGAACATGTCGCGAAAGCCACTTTCGGGACGTCTGGTGTCCCGAAAGTGGCTTTCGCGACACCACTCCCCATGACGGACAAGGGCCTGGCACCGACAGTCGCCGAAAGCTCGTGAGTGATGATGACGGTTAGAACGATCATTGCCACTCACGACTCCCGGTGTAAGACCATCAGGTGCCGTCCGGTCCCTTGAACCCAGGCTGGATGGTCCAGATTCCCGTTCCGCTTTCCGCGGCGCCATTGGATTTGTTGCAGGTTCCGCACATGCCGTGAAGATTGTCGAGTTTGTTGAAGAACTTCGTGCGGGCATCCTGATCGGATTTGCGTCCGGTGTCGTTCCAGTGCTTGATCACGGAAGGATCCTTGTGATCGAGGTTTATCGCGGAGTTTCCTATTCCTGGGACAAGGTGTGGCGACTTGTAGTCCTTGCCGGGGCAGATGTACGAGGTGTTCATCTTGAACACCGGGTCGTGCTGCCAGCGAGCCGCTTCCCGCAGTTTCTGGCTCATCAGGCGACTGAGTTCCGACTGGCGCTTGAGTTTGGCGGGGCCGTTGAAGCTTCCGTAGAACGTGGGGCGGAACTTGCCGTCGGTGCGGAACTCGGAGCGAACCTCGCCGCCCAGTACGTAGGTGGACTCTTTGAGCATGTCCAGGTCGATCTCGTGACCGATCGCCTGCAGAGTGGAGGCGATGAGGCGCCGCTCCTGCCAGATCGCGGCCTCGGCGTTCTGGATTTCCTCCCGGGCGTTCGTGGCGAGGGCGTCCTTCAGTTTCGTCTCGTGCCCGACAACGACGCCGCGCATTTGTGACAGCTGGGTCGCCACGGCAGGCCTGTTCTTGATCATTTTGTGCTCGAGTGCCCGGTCGATCTTGTCCACCAGGGGGTCGGCGTCGCTCGCCATCATCAGGACCGGACGGCCGCCGCGGACTTCCATGTAGAGGGAGTGACTGTTGCCCTTCATGGTGACCGCGGTCTTCTTCTTGAGTTTGGCGAACAGCGCGTCTTTGAGGGACTTCGCGCCTTCGACGACCTTGGCTCCCTTGCCCTTCAGCTTCGTCCAGATCTTCTTGCCCGCCTTGACGATCGTCCCGACCACCGTGTCGATCACCTTGCCGACCGGGGCCTGGACCTTCTCCAGGATCGACTTGATCTTCTCCGAGATCCCGCCCAGCCCGAGCAGGCTCGCCAGGAACCCGAGCACCATCGGCAGCGCCTTGGCCAAGGTCCGCTCGATCAGGCCCGCCACCGCGCCCGCCCCGCCCCGGGCGATCGACTCGACCGAGTCCAGCACCGACGAGACGAACTCCTTGATCTGGGCTGCCTTGTCGACGAAGAACATCACGATGTCGTAGATCGCCTTGCAGGCCTTGATGAACGCGGCCGCCGGGTTGAGCATCGAGATGATCCAGGTGATCCCCGCCTTGACGATCTTCTCGATCACGAATTCCTTGATCTGGCCGAGCACCAGTTCCTTGAGGTCGCCCAGTTTCTCGACCACCCAGCGCCAGAGTCCCGGCACGCCCTCGGTGATCAGGATCTTGACCACCTCGAAGGTCTGCTCCAGTTTGGCGAGCACAGGTTCCGGGATGAAGCGGAGGATCCGCGCGCGGACGCTCGCCCAGGTGAGCCCGAGGAGCGACATGATCATCTTCAGGATGCCCTTGGCGTCCAGTGTCTCCGGGATCTCGATACCCGCGCTCGCCAGGTTCCCGAGCAGCCAGGCCTTCAGCCCGTCCTTGAGGTGCTGCACGATGTTCGCGCCGAAGTTCATGACACCGGTCTTGACCGCGTTGACCAGGTTGCCGAGGAACTCGATCGGTTTGGCGATGATCAGGCCGACCGCGTTCGCCGCCCGCGACAGCACGCCCAGCAGCATGTCCTTCAGCTTGAGGATCGTGTCGATCGCGCCGCCGACCGCCTCCTTCGCCTTGTCCCACAGGCCTTTGTTCTCCGCCTGCAGCGCCTTGATCTCCTCGTCGACGGCGTTGCGGGCTTCGCTGTACTTCTGGGCCAGATCGTCGACCAGCGACTGCTGTTTCTCGTCGACGGAACTCTCGAGTTCGTCGAACTGGCTCCCGAACTCCTTGGCGGCCTCGCCCGCGATCTTGCGCAGGGCGGGGGACTGCGAGTCGACCTTCTGCCGGACGCGCTCGCGGCCTTCGGCGATCAGCCGCTTCGCCTCGGTCAGCTGCTGGCCGACGAAATCGGCGATCTCGCCGATGACGCCCTGCATCTTCGACTCGTAGACCTTCTTGGCTTCGAGGAAGAGGTTGTTCGCCTCGGCGGGCAGGCCGGCGAACAGGTCGTAGGTCCAGCGGGCCGCGCCGGTGACGCCGTCGTAGCGTTCGTCCTTGTACTTCTTCATCCGGGCCTGGTGATCGGCGGTGAACGCGGCCTTCGCCGCCGCTTCGCCGGTCTCGAACCGTTTGGCCACCTGGTCGTCGAGGGCGCCGAGGACACCCTCGACCTTCGTCTTGGTCTCGTCGAAGATCGCCTTGATCTCCGCGGTGATCCGGGCCCGGTCCTGTTCGTCCTTGGCCTTCGTGACGGTCTTCGCCGCCTGCCCGCGTTGCCCGGCGGACGACCGCGCGCCGGTCATACCCGCCATCGCGGCCTGTCCGGACGCTTGCGCCGCACCGGTGACGGCGGCCAGCCGGCCCGCCTCGGACTCGCGGACCGCCGCGGGCGCCGCCGCCGTGTGTTGTTCGCCCTCCCGTTTCGCGGCGAGCGCGCCGGTGAACTCGGGCTCGTTGGACTGCGCGAGCTGCTCGTCGGTGACTCCGGCTTCGGCCATCTTGCCGTGGGTCTCGCATTGATCGGCGCGCAGATCGGTTTGGCCGGGCGGGGCCTTGTCCGGTGTGGCCTTGCGGGGGTCCGGCGGGGACAACGCGGGCGGCGGCGGGGTTTCCGGTAGCGGTTTCACCGGCTTTTCCGTGGCCCTGCCGGTGTCCGGGGCCTCCTTGGTGCGGTCGGTGACGTCCTTGGCGGAAGCGTCCTTGCCGCTGGTGACCTTGCCCATCACTTCGGACTTGATCTGGTCCGCCTTGCCGGAGGAGGCGAACTTGTCGGCTTCGTCGAGATTCTTGGGCGCCTGCTTGGCCACGGCGGCGTTGACCGCGGCGACGAAGGCGGCCTTGTCGAACCCGGCCGGTTTGGCGGCGGCCATCTTGTCCGCCTGTGCGGCCTTGGCCTGGGCCTCTTTGTCGTCGGCGGGCGCGACCGCGGCGTCCTGCGCCTTCTTGACCTCCGCGGCGGCGGGCGGATGCGCCTTGGCCGCTTTCGCCTGTCCGCTGACGTCCTTCTTGAGCGACCCGAACTTCGGGTCCGACGCGGGCGTCACCCCGGTGGGCGCGACCGGGGGAGCGGGGCAGCTGCTGCGCTGCAGACCGACGAGCCGGGTCACCGCCGCGTTGCCCGCGGCGGCCTGCAGCCGAAGCAGTGCCGGCGGGGTGGCACGGCGCGCGGGCTTGTCCGGCCGCGCGGGTCGCGCGGCCGGGGCCTGTACCACCTTGTCCCGGCCCGCCGGCATGCCTTCACTTTCGGCTTCGCCGTCCCGATTGCCAACAGCCGGAAGGGCGGGCCCCGCTGCCCGAACGGGCAGCTGCCTTTTCGGGCAGAGATTGGTTCCCGCTGACCTATCCGCTCGGTCGTTCCGCCGTGCGCGCCCACACCGGAGCATCGCCGATGACAGAGAGTGCGCCGACAGTGTCGAAATGGGAGGCTCGCATGCCCACCTATCTCACCCCGGGTGTGTACGTCGAGGAGATCGAGGCGGGCGCCCGGCCGATCGAGGGTGTGGGCACCGCCGTCGCCGCCTTCGTCGGTTTCGCGGCGGACGGCCCCTTCAACACGCCGACCCTGGTGTCCAACTGGACCCAGTTCACCCAGACCTTCGGCGACTTCGTCGAAGGCTGCTATCTGGCCCAGTCGGTCTACGGCTATTTCCTCAACGGCGGGGCCAACTGCTACATCGTCCGCATCGGCGGCCCTCGGGGCCAGGAGAACGGTGCGGCACCGAAGGCCGCGACGCGCCAGGCCGTGCTCGGCGGCTACCGATTCGTCGCGAAGGAGCTCTCGGGCGGTGGCCAGCCCGGTGAACTCACCGTCGAGGTCACGGAACCGGCCGGGGAGAACCCCGGCGACGACCGGTTCACCGTGCTCGTCAAGAAGGACGGCAAGGTCGTCGAGACCCACAACGTGACCACCAAGCGCACCAAGGAGAACGTCGTCACGTCGGTGCGCGAGAAGTCGAGCTTCATCACCATCGAAGAGCTCGCGACCGGTGGCGCGGTGGCGAAACCGGACCGGGGCACCGCGGTGCTCACCGAGCCGCCGCAGCCACCGCCCGTCCCGCGTCGCATCGCGGCGGACGACTACGTCGGCGACGTCGCCGACCGCACCGGTTTCGGTGGCCTGGAGGCGATCGACGAGATCACCATGGTCGCGGTGCCGGACCTGATGGCCGCCCACCAGCGCGATCTGATCGATCTCGACGGCGTCAAGGCCGTCCAGCTGGCGATGATCGCGCACTGCGAGCTGATGGGCGACCGGATGGCGATCGTCGACCCGCCGCCCGGGCTCAACCCGCAGGAGATCCGCTCCTGGCGGATGGACCAGGCCGGGTACGACTCGAAGTACGCGGCGTTGTACTACCCGTGGGTGCAGGTGCTCGACGCCGCCAGCGGGACCAACACGTTCGTGCCGCCGAGCGGATACATGGCGGGGGTCTGGGCGCGCACCGACGCGACCCGCGGTGTCCACAAGGCACCGGCCAACGAGGTCGTTCGCGGCGTGCTGGCGCTCGAGACCCATCTGACCAAGGCGGAGCAGGAGCTGCTCAACCCGATCGGCGTGAACTGCGTGCGCTCCTTCGCGGGCAAGGGGATCCGGATCTGGGGAGCGCGCACGTTGTCGAGCGACCCGGCGTGGCGCTACCTCAACGTGCGGCGGCTGTTCAACTACCTCGAAGAGTCGATCCTCAACGGCACCCAGTGGGTCGTATTCGAGCCGAACGATGACGCGCTGTGGGCCAGGATCCGGCGCACGATCAGCGCTTTCCTGGTGATGGAGTGGCGCAAGGGGGCGTTGTTCGGCCTCACTCCCGACGAAGCCTTCTTCGTGAAGTGCGACCGGGAGACCAACCCGGCCGAGGGGATCGATCTCGGCCAGGTGATCTGCGAAGTGGGCATCGCGCCGGTCAAACCGGCGGAGTTCGTGATCTTCCGGCTGGCCCAGATGTCCGGCGGCACCAGCCTGGTCAATGAATAGTGAAAGGGCTCCGAAATGGCACTTCCCGATCTTGACAAGGCCGTCGGCTGCTCCTTCGGGCTCGAGATCGACGGCGTTCAGATCAAGCAGATCTCCGAGGTCTCCGGACTGAAGATGGAGCAGGACGTCATCGAGCTCAAGCAGAACACCGTGGACGGCAAGTACGTCATCAAGAAGCTCCCCGGCCGCCCGAAGGCGGGCGAGGTGACGCTGACCCGCGGCCTGACCGAAGACAGCAGCTTCGAGAAATGGGTCAAGGACGCGCACTTCGGCAAGATGGGTTCCGCTCGTAAGGGCGGCGCGATCATCGTCTACGACTACGAAGGCACCCCGCTCAAACGCTACAAGCTCACCAACGCGTGGCCGAAGAGCCTGGAGATCGGTGCGCTGAAGGCGGGCGACACCAGTGTGCTCACCGAGAAGCTCGTGGTCACCTACGAGCAGATGGAAGTCGAGTGAGCCCATGCGCAGGGTGATGGCGTCGGCACCGGCCGAAGAAGCCCCCGTCGTGCCGGAGGAGCAGGCTCGGCCGAAGCTGCGGACCGAGTTCGCCTTCGAACTCCCGCGCGGGTACGTCGACGACGCGGGGAAGGTGCACCACTCCGGGGTGATGCGGCTGGCGACCGCGCGGGACGAGCTCGTCCCGCTGCGGGACGACCGGGTCCGCGAGAACTCGGCCTTCCTCACGGTGGTGCTGCTGGCGAGGGTGATCACCCGGATCGGCGACGTCACCGACGTGCACGCCGGGGTCATCGAGAACCTGTTCGCTTCGGATCTGGCGTTCCTGCAGGACATGTACCGCCGGATCAACAGCGAAGGCCATACGCGGGCGGGTGTCGCCTGCCCGGAGTGCGGCCACGAGTTCGTCGTCGACGTCGCCGGTGGCCGCCTGGGGGAATCGTGACGTACGCGGCCGGACGGCTGCACGAGGAAGTCGCGTACGTCGCCTATCACCTGCACTGGTCGCTCGACGACATCCTCGACCTCGAACACCCCGACCGGTTGACCTACGTCGCCGAGATCGCCCGGATCAACACGCGGATGAGCGAGGGACGGTGACGTGGCGATGTGGAGGTGGCGCAGGAGGGAGCCGGACTCGCCCTCGCGGCCCGCGACGGCTCCGGCCGTTCTGCCGGTCACGCGTGCCGAATGGCGAAGCCTGCCGCCGATCCAGCGCGTCGTCGCCGAGCATCCGCTGATCAACCCGGTGCAGCGGTTCAGTTCCTCGTTGACGTCCTGGCGTAGTCCGGCCTACCTGGAACCGCTGGGCCATCGCGTCGGTCCGGCGGAGCCTGCGGGGGTCATCGGTGGTCTCGCGCGGGCACCGATGCCGGCGCCGGACATGCCCGTGGTGCAGCGGTCGGCCCGCAAACGTGGCGTGCTGTCACGCCTGTGGGGGATGTCGGTGCAACGCGATGCCGAGCCGGGCTCTCCTGTGGCCGAAAGTCCTGCCCCGGAACTGGAATCCACGACCGTGCATCCGGACGAGCCGTCGCCAGGCGAGCCCGGGCCGGTTTTGGAGCCGACGCCCGCTTTCGTGCTACCGGTCGTCGCGGCCGCGTCGCGTGAAGCCGACCGGCCGACGATGCCGTCGCCGTCCGCCAATCCGCCGGTGAGGACCGTCCAGGCCGTCCGGCAGGAAGCCCCGATGCCTCCGGCTCACCCGCGGATTTCGGCGGTCGAGCAGTCTCCTGTGGACAGTCCGGCGCCGTCCGAGCTGCCACTGGTGGACACTGCGACACCGGACCACGGCTCGGTGGATGCGGAGCCCGAGCCGGCGGATACCCGGTCGTTCGATACGGTGCCTGTCCAGCCGGTGCCGGATTCCGCACAGTTCTCCGTCATCGGGCCAGCTGCCTCGACGAAGGCTCCGGGTGAGCCGATGCGGCCGGCGCTACCGGTCGTCCAACGGACCGAGCAAGCCGCGCTATCGCCGCGTCGGCTCGGGCTCGGCGCGCCGATCGTGCCGGACGCGGGTGAGCCGCGAACGCCGGTTTCGCCGCCCGCCGGGCCGGCCACTGTCGAGCCGACCAACGTCGAATCGACCGCCGCCGAGCCGACCGCCGCCGAACCCGAGCCGCCCGTACTGGCAGCCGAAGACGGTGCCGCGGAGCCGGACGCGCCACTGACGGGTGCCGTCGAAACCCCGGTGCTTCCCGCGTTGCCCGCCGAAGAGACCGCGCCGGTCCCGGACGACGTTCCGCGGCCGGTCGCACGGATCGCGGAGGGAGCGGAACGGATTCCGCCGGCAGGGCCGGTCGAGACGCCGACGCTGGGCACCTCGGCAACGGTGTCGCGAACATCGGCGGGGGAGGCCGTTCAGCGTTCGGTTGTCGAATCGGCGCTGGAGGTGTCGTCGCCGAAGCGGCAGGCGATGCGGACAGCGGCGGGGGAGGCTGTCCAGCGTTCGGTCGTCGAATCGGCGCTGGAGGTGTCGTCGCCGAAGCGGCAGACCATGCGGACATCGGCGGGGGAGGGCGTTCAGCGTTCGGTTGTCGAATCGGCGCTGGAGATGCCGCCGCCGAAGCGACAGGACATGCCGACGGTCTTCAAGCCGGTGCAACGTCTCCGCGACGAATCACCGCTACCGGGGCCTGCCGGTGCCGGACCGCCGGGGACGCTCGAAGAAGGCGCGCCGATCGCGGTCTCGTCGCGATCTTCGCCGATCACTACCTTCGATTCCCCCGAAGCCGCGGAGCCGCCCGGGACACCGGGCGGCTCAGTGAGTGCTTCATCCCCACCGGAGCGGACGGCGCCGCTGCCGGTGGCACGGGCCATCGAAGGCGCGACCGTCACATCACCCGTACCAGCGAGCCGGCCGACGCTCACCGGCCAGGCCGGTGGGAGCGCGCAGCTGCCCACACTCACCGTGTCCCGGACGGTCGAGGCTCGCCGGAACACGAACCCACCGCCGTCGGTCCGGGTCCTGGACAGCCCGGCACCGCCGAAGATCGAACCGAGCCCGGAGCCGCGAACGACCAGCACGGTCCTTCTGACAGTGGCCGCTCCCCGGGAGGACGGGGCAGTGGCTCAGCCGTCGATGACGACCCTTCCGGTCTCGAGAATCGCCGACCGTCCCGACCCGGCTCCGCGGCCACTGTTGCCGCGCAACGGCAACCCGGTGACCGCCGAGGGAACCGGACCGTTGCCGGTGGCGAGGATCGCCGAAGCCGCGCCACCCGTACAGACCGGTCGACCATCCACAATGGACATCCTGCGGACGGTGCAACGCACCGCGCAGGGTGAGACCGTCGACCACGGCACGGGCCTCGTGCTCAACGTGCCGCCCGTCGTCGTGTCGCGGCAGTCCGAGGCCCCGGTCCTCCAGCGCGAGCCGGAAGCACCCCCACCGGAGCCCGTCGCACCGCCGGTCACGACGCCGGCCGCGGCGGCGGTACCGGCCGCGCAGCCGGAGACCGAGGAACTCGTGAAGAAGCTTTTCGACCCGCTGCTCCGGCGGCTGAAGACCGAACTCCGCCTCGACCGTGAGCGCCGCGGCGCGCTCACCGATCGCCCGCACTGAAGGAGGAACCGATGCCGGACGCGGAAGAAGCCGTCGCCGTCTGCTACGTGGTCAAGCTCGACGACAAGAACCTCGGCAACCTAGGCGCCTTCAGCAGTTGCGACGGGCTGGGCTGCGAGTTCGTCATGGAGCAACGGGAAGAGGGCGGCAACAACGGGATGGTCTGGCAGCTCCCGACGCGGATCAAGTACTCCAACGTCAAGCTCTCCCGTCCGGTCACCGAGGCGAGCTCGCAGATCACGAAATGGTTCGCCGACATGGCGGGCGGCATCCAGCGCAAGACCGCGACCATCGAAGCGCGCACCCTCGAAGGCACCGTGATCGCCAGCTGGTCGCTGGAGGGTGTCGTCCCCGTGCGCTGGAGCGGGCCGCAACTCTCACCCGACTCGCCGAAGGTCGCCACCGAGACCCTCGAACTGGCCCACCACGGCTTTCTCAGCCCGGCGAAGAAGGGCTAGCCATGTCCTCGCCCGTCACGTTCACCTCCGCCGGATCCCAGCCGCCCGCGGCGTACGGCTCCGGCGAACCGGCGCCGAACAACCTTCAGCGCGCGCTGCTCGAAGTCCGCAAACCCCCGCAGTCCGGCGGCACCGGGCAGCCCGGCGCCAAGCTGTTCGAGATCAAGTTCCAGTTCAACCCCAAGGAACTCTCGCTCACCAAGAACGCCAAATGGGGCCGTGACCCGCAGCGCAACGCGAAGAAGAGCGGGCCACCCGAGTTCAAGGGCTCGGACCCGTGCAAGCTCGCGCTGGAGATGTTCCTCGACGCCACCGACAAAATGGACGACGCCGTCGTCAAGAAGGTCGAGCAGCTCTTCACCTGCTGCGTCGCCACCGAGGAAAGCCGGCAGCACGGCAAGGGTTCGCCGCCGTGGGTGATCTTCAAATGGGGCGGTATGACCGGATTTCCCGCTTACGTCGCCAACGTCACCGCGAAGTACACGCTGTTCACGCCGTCGGGCACGCCGGTGCGCGCGGTGTGCACGGTGAACCTGGAGGAGATCGCCGGTGAGCTGAGCGGGCAGAACCCGACCTCGGGCGCCCTGGCGGCACGGGACACGCATGTCTTCGTCGCCGGAGATTCCCTGCAGGCGGTGGCGTTCCGGGCCTATGGCGACGCGGGGAAGTGGCGTGAGATCGCCGACGCCAACGACATCGACGACCCGATGCGCATGCGGCCCGGCACCCGGTTGCTCTTGCCGGCGCTGGAGGAACTCGATGGCTAACGAGAGTTTCGCGAACAACCTCATCGTCGAGGTCGCCGGGGGACCGCTGCCCGACGACGTGAAGACGCTGCTCTCCTACGCCTATGTCGACGACAGCCGGAACCTGCCGGACATGTTCGTCCTGCGCTTCCGCGACTCCGGGCACGTGGTGCTGGACAAGGGGAAGTTCACCGTCGGGGTGCCCGTCAAGCTGAAGGTGCAGACCTCCGATCCCGAAGGGCCGCAGGAGCTGCTTTCCGGCGAGGTCACCGCGGTCGCGATCGACCTCGACCGGATCGGCACCTTCACCGAGGTACGCGGCTACGACCACGCGCACCGGCTGTTCCGCGGCCGCCGGGTCGCGGTCTACCCGGGGATGAGCCTCGCCGACGTCGTCAGGAAGGTGACCCAGCGGGCCGGGCTGAAGGTCGGCAAGATCGACGCGGTCCGCGGCGTCGGCGGCCGCCCGCATACGCAGTTCAGCCAGGACAACGTCAGTGACTGGGAGTTCCTGTCCCGGCTGGCCGAATCGGTCGGCGCCCAGATCGCGGTACGCGGCGGCGCGCTGGACTTCAGCCTCGCCGAGAAGCCTTCGGCCGCGCCCGCGATCACCGCGAAGGCCAACACCGATCCGTTGGTGCTCGAAGCACATCGGACGCTGGTCAGCCTGCGCGCCAGCGTCACCGCGGCCGAGCAGGTGCCCGAGGTCGAGGCCCGCGGCTGGGACATCGAGCGGAAAAAGCCCCTGGTGGCCGTCGAAAAGCCGACGAACGCGGGAACCGAGGTCGAGGGCGTCGACCCGGTCGCGCTCGCGAACAAGTTCGCCAGCCCCAAATACGTTTCGGCGGACACACCGCGGCGGACGCAGGCCGAGGCGAAAGCCGCGGCGGTCGCGCTGTCCGAACGGCTCGGCGGCGCCTGCACCGAACTCGACGGGGTGGCCAAGGGCAATCCGAAACTCCGGGCGGGCGCGGCGGTGACGCTGACCGGCGTCGGCAAGCCGTTCGCCGGCAAGTACACGCTCACCAGCACCCGGCACCTGTTCAACGCGGAAGTCGGCTACACCACCGAGTTCACCGTCTCCGGCAGGCAGGAACGCTCCCTCTACGGGCTGGTCGCCGGTGGCCAGGGGACGCCGGCGTGGCCCGGAGTGGTGCCGGCGGTGGTCAGCGACGCGAGAGACCCCGCCGGGCTCGGCCGGGTCAAGCTGACCTTTCCCTGGCTGGATCAGAACTTCACCAGCAACTGGGCGCGCACGGTGCAGCCCGGCGCCGGGAACGGGCGGGGCGCGATGGTCCTTTCCGAGGTGGGCGACGAAGTGCTCGTCGGCTTCGAGCAAGGCGACTTCGAGGCGCCGTACGTCCTGGGCGGGTTGTATAACGGCGTAGACGCGGTCCCGAAGTTCACCGCGTCGCCGATCGACGGCAACAGCGGCGAGATCGCCGTACGGGGCTTCGTTTCGCGCAAGGGGCACAAGCTCGAATTCGCCGAACAGGACGGCATCGTCGTCGCCTCCGGGGACGGGAAGCTGGTGGTCAAACTCGACCAGAAGAACCAGATGATCGAGGTGACCAGCGGCAAGGGCGTCACGGTGAAGGCGCGGAACGGGGTGAGCATCGACGCGGGCAGCGGTCCGCTGGAGCTCAAGGGCCAGAAGGTTTCCGTGAAGTCGATGACCGAGGCGACCGTCGAGGCGAGCAGCAGCCTGAAGCTGTCGGGCACGGCGGGCGTGCAGGTCGAAGGCGCGACGGTCGCGGTCAAGGGACAGGGCCAGGCGGAGCTGACCGCGAGCGGCATGGTGACCGTGCGCGGCAGCGTGGTCAAGATCAACTAGGGGAGGGTGGAGCTGAGATGTACGCGAAAACCGGCCTCGCCTGGGCCGGAGGCCCCACCCACGGGCACGACGCGGTCGACCTTCCGCTCAACGGTCGTGGCATGTCGCGAAAGCCACTTTCGCGACACCTGACGTCCCGAAAGTGGCTTTCGCGACACGCCGGCGACCTCGCGCACCAGGCAGACCGGCAACCGAGACCCGCCGGGTCTTGAGCAACTGAGAGGAGTGGGCATGCCACCAGCAGCGAGGGTCGGCGACCCGACCGGGCATCCGGGCGTCATCGCCGGGCCCGGCGTGCCGACCGTGCTCATCGGCGGGATGCCCGCCGCCACCGTCGGCACGGTGCACACCTGCTCGTTCCCGCCGCCCGCGGTGCATCCGCCGACACCGATCGCGCCTCCGGGCTGCCCGACGGTGCTGATCGGCGGCCTGCCCGCGGCGCGGATGGGCGATCTGGCCGCCTGCGGCGCGCCGATCGTCCTGGGCTGCCCGACCGTCCTGATCGGAGGCTGACGTGGATTTCCTCGGCAGGGGACTGGCGTTCCCGGTGCGCACCGACGCGACGGGTTCGATCGCCTTGGTCGGCGGTGAACGCGAGGTCGTCGAGAGTATCCGGCTGATACTGGCCACCGCCCCCGGTGAACGGCCGATGCGGCCGGAATTCGGCTGCGCGGTGCACGATCTCGTGTTCGCGCCCGCCGATTCGGCCACCGCCGGGCAGATCGCCTACGAGGTGCGCACCGCGCTGGAACGGTGGGAGCCGCGGATCACGCTCACCGACGTCGTGGTCGGGTTCTCCGAGGCCGATCGCGGCACGCTGCTGATCGACATCAAGTACCGGTTGCGCGGGACCAATGACCCGCGCAACCTGGTCTTCCCGTTCTACGTCATCCCGCCGCACGAGTCCGTTCAGGACGGTGTGTGATGTCGCTGCCCCTGCCCAACCTCGACGACCGGCGGTTCCAGGACCTGGTCGACGAAGCCAAGTACCTCGTCCAGCGTAACTGTCCGGAATGGACGGACCACAACGTCTCCGATCCCGGCGTGACACTGATCGAGACGTTCGCGCAGATGGTCGACCAGCTGCTCTACCGGCTCAACCGCGTGCCGGACCTGCACTACCTGCGGTTCCTCGACCTCATCGGCGTGCGGTTGTTCCCACCGGCCGCCGCGCGCGCCGACGTGACGTTCTGGCTCTCGGCGGCGCGCGACGTCCCGGTGGTCGTCCCCGCGGGGAACCAGGTCGCGAGTGTGCGCGACGAGGTCGAGGACCCGGTCGTGTTCACCGTGGAGCGGACGCTGACGATCGTGCCCTGTTCGCTCGCGGGCCTGGCGACCGGCGGTTCGGACACCGGTGCGCCACCGGTCGACCGCACCGACGAGCTGCTGGTCGGCGGCGAACCCGCGTGTTTCGCCGAAAATCCCGCGCCCGGCGATTCCGTCTACTTCGGACTGTCGGACGCCGTGCCCGGCTGCGCGGTGCTGCTGCGGATGGACTGCGAGGTCGAGGGACAGGGCGTCGACCCGCAAGACCCGCCGTGGGTGTGGGAGGCATGGGACGGGCACGGCTGGGTGGCCGGTGAGATCGACCGGGACAGCACCGGCGCGTTCAACCGGCCTGGTGACGTCGTCTTGCACGTGCCGCAGGGGCACGCGGTGTCGGTGCTCGCCGGCAGGCACGCGGGGTGGGTCCGGTGCCGGTTGACGGAACCGAAGCGGTATCAGCCGTTCTTCCAGCGGCCACCGCGGCTGCGTTCGGTCGAGGCGTCGACCATCGGCGGCACGGTCGGCGCGGTGCACGCCGAGGTCGTGCGCGGCGAGGTCGTCGGCACCTCGGACGGCCTGCCCGGCCAGCGGTTCCCGCTCGGCAGGCGTCCGGTGGTCGCCGGCGGGGACGAGCTGATCGTGGAGGTGTCCGGTCCCGACGGCTGGCAGGAGTGGACCGAGGTGTCCTCGTTCGCCGAGTCGGGTCCGGACGACCGGCACGTCCAGCTCGACCGGGTGAACGGTGAGATCGCGTTCGGCCCGGCCGTGCGCCAGCCCGAGGGCGGCCTGAGGTACTACGGTGCCGTTCCGGCCAAGTCCGCCGCGATCCGGGTGCCCGCGTACCGGGCCGGTGGCGGCCGGCGCGGGAACGTCGCCCGCGAAGTACTCGAGGTGCAACGGGATCCGATCCCGTTCGTCAGCACCGTGGTGAACCGCCGCCCGGCGACCGGCGGGGTGGACGGCGAGTCGGTACGGGACGCGGCGGTCCGCGGCCCGCTGCTGCTGCGTACCCGCGACCGCGCCGTCACCGCCGAGGACTACGAACAGCTCGCGCGCGAAGCGGCGCCCGAGGCGGCGAGAGTTCGTTGTGTACCCGCGCACGGCCCCGACGGCCGCGAGACCGGAGCGGTCCGCGTCCTCGTCGTGCCCGCCGTTCCCGACACCGGCGAGCTGAACTTCGCGACGCTGATGCTCGAATCCGGGATGCGGACGCGGATCGAGCGGTATCTGGACGAACGCCGCTGCGTCGGCGCGCTCGTTTCCGTGGAAGCGCCGTTCTACCACGGGGTCACGGTCGTCGCCCGGCTGAAGGCGCGCCGCCGGACCAGCCCCGGCGCCCTCGGCCCGCGGGCGACGCAGGCGCTCTACGACTACTTCAACCCGCTCACCGGCGGGCCGGACGGCGAGGGCTGGCCGTTCGGGCGGCCGGTGCGGTCCGGTGAGGTGTTCGCGGTGCTGCAACGGCTTCCCGGGGTCGAGATGGTCGAGGACGTCCGCCTGTTCGCGGCCAATCCGATCACGCGGGAACGCGGCGAGCAGGTCGACCGGCTCGACCTGCCGCCGCACGCGCTCGCGTTCTCGTTCGGGCATCAGGTCCGGGTCCGGGAGAGTGACGGATGAGAGCGGCCGTGCCCGGGCTGGCGAGCCCGCATCCGATCGGCGAGCAACTGCCCTCGGTCTACGCCGAGGACCGGTTCGTCCAGGGCTTCACCGGTGCGCTCGACGAAGTGCTCGCACCGGTCTTCGCCACGCTGGACAACTTCCCGGGATACCTCGACCCGGAACTGGCGCCGGAGGACTTCGTCGGCTGGCTGGCGCATTGGGTGGCGTTGCGCGTCGACGAGGGCTGGAGCCCGGCCCGGTTGCGCGAACTCGTGCTCCGGTCGGTCGAGCTGCATCGGTGGCGCGGAACGCAGCGCGGGCTCGCCGAGCACGTGCGGCTGCTGACCGGCGGCGCGGTCGAGGTGACCGACAGCGGCGGTGTCGTGGCGTCGCCGGAGCCCGGGGCGCCGCTCCCGGATCCGGGACCGCCGTGGGTCCACGTGCGGGTGCGGGTGCCCGAGCGGGGGCGGATCGACGAACGACGGCTGACGGCGACGGTCGTGGACTCGGTGCCCGCACACGTGCGCGTCACGGTGGAAGTGGTGGAGGGGTAGCGATGGTGATTTACCGGGAGTGCGGGCATCAGGGCCCCGCCGACGTCGAGTTCTGCGGCGAATGCGGGCGGTACCTGAAATGGGACGACGAGGAACCCGTCGCGGCGCGGCAACCGGCCGCCCAGCAGCACGTCGTGCAGCCCGGCGAGCAGCTCGCCCCGGTCCGGCAGCCGCAGCAGCGGACGGCCGAAGAGCAGGTGCTCAACCCGGGCGACCTGATCTGCGGCAGATGCGGCAAGGGCAACGTGCCCACGCGCAACTTCTGCGGCCGGTGCGGCGCTTCCCTCGCCGAGTCGGAGGTCGTGAAGACGTCGTGGTGGCGACGGCTGTTCGGCCGCCGCGCCAAGGAACACAAGGCTGGGGAGCGGCCCGGTAAGGACGGTGTCCGCCGTCGCGCCGGCCGTGCCGGTGCCGCGCGACGCCGCGTCGGCAAGGCCGTCCGCCGCGTGATCGCGGTGATGTTGCTGCTCTCGGCGCTGCTCTACGCGCTGTATCAACCGTTCCGGGGCGCGATCAACACCGCCGCCGTCGGCCTGTGGAATCAGACGACGGGGATCTTCGAAACGAAGCTGAACCCGGTACGCCCGAGCAAGGTGACCGCGACCGCGCAGTCGCCAGGGCATCCGGGAAACCTGGCGGGCGACAACGCCACGAACACCTTCTGGGCGGCGCCCGCCCAGAGCGAACCCGTACTGGTGTTCACCTTCGACCGTCCGGTCGATCTGCGGAAGGCGATCGTGCATTCCGGCAACGGCGCGAACTTCCAGGCCGCGCACCGGCCGAAGACCCTGCATCTCGTGTTCTCCACCGGCAAGACCTACGACATGGTGCTGGCCGACACGCCGGACGCCCAGGAGGTCCCGATCGAGAACAGCGCGGGTGCGACCGGCGTCGAGCTGCACGTGGCCGGGCTGCATCGCTCGCTGGACGGCATGGACGTCGCGATCTCCGAGATCGAGCTGTTCGAGGCGGGCTGACCGTCCACACCAGACCGCGCTTTGCGTGGGGGTCGTGGGTGGGAATGGCCGTTGTAGTGAGGGGTAAGGGAAATGTTGCTGATGGGGTGGGCAGTCGGCTCGTGGCTCCGTCGGCGCGCGTGTCGCGAAAGCCACTTTCGGGACACCACACGTCCCGAAAGTGGCTTTCGCGACACGCGTCCAAGTCATGTGGGCAGGCCGCTGAGGCCGTCGACGTTGCGAAAGCCACTTTCCCAACCTTCAACGTTGCGAAAGTGGCTTTCGCAACACGCCACCTCGCCCTTTCACGGGCTGATCGAGGCCCTCGAAACCTGAGGAAGGACTGGATGACCATGCGCCCGAACCGAGCGGTGGCGGCGATCGCGTTGGTCGCGGTGCTGGGCGGAGCGGCGATCACCGGGGTGTTCGCGCCGACCGCGGCGCAGCAGCCCGCGCCGCCCGCCGCGCCCTACCGTGTCGGCTACGTCAGCGCCGCGACCACGGGCCTGGTCCAGGCGACCGGCGAGGGCGTGGTGGAGGCGCTGCCCGCGGGTGCCGCGAGCGTCGATTCCGACGCGTCCGCGGGCAACGGCGGCCTGGTGTGGGTGAGCAAACGGGCCCTCCGTGACGGTGCCGAGCGCGACGGCGAGATCTGGTACCTGCGGGACGGCACCCGGGTTCCGGCCCGCTTGACCGACGACGCGACCGCCGACACGCGTCCGGCGTTGTCGCCCGACGGTTCGTCGGTCGCGTTCGTCTCGGAACGCACGGGCAGCAAGGACATCTTCGTCATCGGCGTCGACGGCCGCGGCCTGCGCCAGGTGACCTCCGGGCCTGCGGTGGAGGATTCGCCGAGCTGGTCGCCCGACGGCGGCCGTCTCGTGTTCAGCGGCACGGGCGAGGACCCGGCCGGTGACCTCTACATCGTGCCGGCGGGCGGAGGCCCGCCGACGCGCCTGACCAACGACCCCGGCGCGGACACCCAACCCGCGTGGGCTCCCACCGGTTCGCGGATCGCGTTCACCACCACCAGATTCGACCCGGCCGGGGACGTCGTGGTCATGGCCGACACCGGCGGCGCGGTCACCAGGGCGGTCCCGGAGCCGGGCGATTCGTCCGAGCCCGCGTGGTCGCCGGACGGTGCGCGGCTGGCCTTCACCACTCGTCAACCGGATCCGCTCGGTGACGTCAAACAGGTCGTGGGCGGTCAGGTCTCGGTGATCTCCGCGCAGCCCGGGACCGGCGAGACCGAACCGACGTTCCGCGCCGGTGGCCAGCCGGTGTTCACCCAGCTCCGCGGCGGGGACACCACCGACATCTGGAGCGCGGACGCGCGCGGCGGCGATCGCCGCGACCTCACGAACCGGCCGGACGCCGACGAAGCCGACCCCGCTTTCTCCCCGGACGGGGCTTCGCTGGCCTACACGGAATTCGGGACCGGGGAGTTCCGAAGCAGCCGGATCGTCGTGGCGAACGCCGACGGCGGCGCGCCGAGGCCGCTGACCGGGGCCGAGGACGGTAAGCGCGAGCGCCACCCGGCATGGTCGCCGGACGCCACGAAGATCGCGTTCACCCGGACCGTGTTCATCGGGGATGGTTCCGACAGTTTCGTGCGGATCGTGCGCGTCGCGGACGGCCGTCTTCTCGCCGACATCCCGATCCCGGCGCATCTGCGCGGTGACGACTCGCAGCCGGCATGGTCGGCGGACGGAACGAAGATCACGTTCACCCGGGCCGCCACCCGGATCGGGCCACCGGGACCGTCCAGAGTGGACCCCGCGATGGTCGACGTCCCGGTCGGTCGCGGCGGTTCCACGCGGATCGGCAAGACGGTGCAGACCGACCGGATCCGGTCGCTGCCGGACGTCGTCCTGCTGATGGACCAGACCGGTTCCATGGGCGGGGTGATCGAGGAGGTCAAGACGAACCTCGGCAAGGTCGTCGACAGCGTGCGGGACCGGGAGAAGGACGCATGGTTCGCGGTCGCGGCGTTCGGGGACGTGGGAGACCCCGCCCCGCGGCCGTTCGTCGTGCAGCAGCCGCTGACCCCGGCGGGCACAGAAGCCGAGCGGAAGCTCCTGTCCGACGCGTTCGCCCGGATCGAGGCGACGGGCGGCGGAGACACCGCCGAGGACTGGCTGCTCGCCCTGCAGAAGGTCGCGACCGGAGCCATCACCTTCCGTCCGGGCAGCAGCCGGGTCGTCGTGCTGGTCGGGGACGCGGCGAGCCACGAGACCCCACCGAGGGCGGAGGTGATCGCCGCACTGAACGCGGCGAAGATCAGCGTGGTCGCCGTGCCCGCGGTCACCGGCGGGTCGAGCGAGGATCCCGACCGCGGCCTCGACGCGCGGGGACAGGCGACCGCGATCACCAAGGCGACCGAGGGTGTCCTCACCCCCGGCACCGACCCCGGCCAGATCTCGGAGGCGATCATCGCGGGTATCGGCGACCTCCCGGTCAGCGTCCAGCCGGTGAGCTTCTGCGATCCCGGCCTCACGATGACGTTCGATCCCGCGGGCCCGCAACGTGTTCCGGGCGGCACGGACGCGCGGTTCACCGAAACGGTGACGGTGTCCCCGGCGGCGGCGCCGGGTTCCTTCCTGCGCTGCCGCGTGGAGTTCCGGTTGAACGGGGAGACCACCGTGCGGCCGGGCTACACCGAGAACGTCACCGTGCGCGTCAAGGATCCCGCGCTGCCACTGATCACGCTGCACGACCGGACGGTGGCCGGGACCGGCCCCACGGTGATCGAGTACCCCGTGAGCGCGGTGGACGCGGACGGGAGCCGGCTCAGTCCGAGCTGTACTCCCTTGTCCGGCAGCCTTTTCCCGGTCGGTGCCACCACGGTGACGTGCCGGGCGACCGGGAGGAACGGCACGGCGGTCGAGACCGCGGTGATGGCCGTCGTCCCGCCGGGAGAGGAGCGGCGGAAGCTGGTGTGGCAGGTCGCCCTGTCCCAGCCTTCGCCCGACGTCGTCGTGCCGGGAGACCAGCGGGATCTTTCGTCGCAGTTCGGGCCGGGTTGCGGCGCGGGCGCGGAAGGCGCGGCGGACGTCTCGCCGGACGGGGCCACATTGGCATTCCAGAGCGGCAACACGCTGGTCTGTGTCGCTCCCGCGGACGGCGGACCGGGCCGGATCCTGGTGCAGCGCACGGGATTCGTCGACGATCCGGCGTGGTCACCGGACGGCGGGCTCATCGCCTACACGAACTCCCCGGGCGAGTCCCCGCCACGGGTCGCGGTCGTGCCGTTCACCGGCGGCGACGGCCGGATCCTCATCGACGGCCCCGGCGGGGCCGAACAGCCCGCGTTCCAGCGGATTCCCGACCTCGCTGTGAGCGCGAGCGCCGTACCCGCCGCGATCCCGTTCGAGGGGCTCACCACGTTCGAGTTCGTGGTCACCAATCGCGGGGCCACCGCGTCACCCGCGGTGGGTCTGTTCGTCCGGCTGACCGCCGGGCTGCGGCCGTCCGCGATCCTTCCCACCAAGGGCACCTGCACCCCCGAACCGGTGTGCGCCTTCGGCACGCTGGTGCCGGGTGAGGAAGTTCGGGTGCGGTTCGGCGCGACGGGCCTGGCGGCGGGAACGCAGGCGGCGACCGGCACGATCACCACCACCGGCCAGGACGCGGACCCGCGGGACAACTCCGTGACGGCGGTCGTGACGGTCGGCGGGAAACCGGCACCGCCGGTGACTCCCGGCTCCTTGTCGGTCGGCATGTCGGTCTCGGCGGTCCCGCTGTTCACCGGCGGCGACGACGTGGTGCTGACGTACCTGGTGCACAACGGTTCCCAGGCCCCGATGCCGGCTGTCCGGCTCGTGACCCAGCTGCCACCGCAGCTGCCGGCGACCTCGGCCGGGCCCGGATGTGTGCCGGGCGGCGGAAGTTGCGCGCTCGGGACACTGGCGCCCGGTCAGACCGTGACGGTCCGGATCTCCTTGGCCGCCAAGGCCGCTTTCGAGGGCCAGGTGTCCGGAACGGTGAGCACGACGGGACCGGACAACAACGCCGCGGACAACACGGCGAACGCGCGAGTGGTGGTCCGGCAGCCGGTGGTCGAACTGGATCCGAAGGTCGGCACGCTCGGCTTCGTCCCACGCGTGCGGGGAACGGACTTCCCGCCGGGCGCGATGGTCCGGCTGGCCTGGTCGGCCGGAATCTCCGCGCCGGGGCTGGTCACGGTCGGCGCGGACGGACGATTCGAGGCGCGCTTCTTGATCTTCCACCACGACCTGATCGGCCCGCGCACCGTGAACGTGACCTCGGTGGCCGGCCCGAAATTCGGCCAGGCGCGATCGGAGCCGATCCTGGTGGTGCTCCGCACCCTGCAACCGCCGTTCATCACCCGGGGCTGAGTGTCCGTCGGTGGATTCGGGTCGGGGAAGTCACGGTTTCCCGCCGCCGGGCTGCAGGCTCCTTTCGTCGCATCGGACGCGGCGATGGGAGCCTTCAGCCCACCACCGGCCCTGCCCGCGAACACGGCACGGTTGATCTTCTCCTGACCCGTCCTGACATGTCGCGAAAGCCACTTTCGAGACGTCAGACGTCCCGAAAGTGGCTTTCGCGACATGTCAGCCACTCCGCACACCGGCCAGACCGGCAACGGAGATCCCGCCACCAGGCCGAGGAGGGCACTGCCCCTATGGGCAACGACCGGCGCACGGCCGCACACCCGTCCGCTGGTGCCGGTGGGAGCGCCGGACGCGCAGACTTCCGGGTATGGGAGCAACGGCGACGCTGTCGGAGGCCGGCCTGGTCGCGGAACCGGGCCAGGAGATCAGCTGCTCGGTGACCGTTCGCAATGCCGGACGGGTGGTCGATCAGTTCGCGATCGAGGTGGTCGGCGACCCGGGCGCCTGGGCCACCGCGGAACCGGCGACGGTGAACCTGATGCCGGGGGAGGCGGGCACGGTCGTCGTCCGGTTCGCGCCGCCGCGGTCTTCCGACGTCCCGGCCGGCGTGATTCCTTTCGGCGTCAGGGTTTTTTCGAGCGAGGACCCGGCAGGGTCGGTGGTCGAAGAGGGCACCCTCCGGCTCGGTGCCTTCACCGAGGTGACCGCCGAGGTCGTTCCGGCGAAGGTGGAGGCCGGTTCCAAGGCCGACTTCGAAGTCGCCGTCGACAACCGCGGGAACCATCCGGTCGCCGTCGAACTGAGCGCGCTCGACCCCGAGGACGAACTCGACTTCGAGCTCGAACGGAACCGGGCCGACCTCGCACCGGGCACGGCCGCGTTCGTCCGTCTCCGGGCCAGGCCGCGGAAACGGTTCCTGCGAGGTCAGCCGGTACGGCATCGTTTCCAGGTGTTCGTCATCGCCGACGACGCCGAACCGCTCAAGACCGAAGGCACCATGGTGCAGCGGCAGCTGCTGCCGAAATGGCTGCTGCCCGCGCTGGCCGCGTTGCTGCTGTTGTTGCTGGCGTTGGTGGCGCTGTGGTTCACCGTGCTGAGGCCCGCGGTGAAATCGGCCGCTCGTGAAGCCGCTCAGGAACAGAACCAGGAGGTGATCAAGGCGGCGCAGGAGGCCGGTGGCGCCGCCGGCGAGGCGAAGAAGGACGCCGGTCAGGCCAAGCAGAACTCCGAAGACGCGATGAAGGCCGTCGGGCTGACCCCGCCCGTGGACGGCGCGGCTCCCGGCCCCCGGCCGTCGAACGGCGTCCCCAATCCGGCGGGCAACGCCGCCGGGACACCGACCGACTTCCGGGTGGCGGCGGACGCGGCCGTCGACTCGAACGTCAACCGCTTCGCCGAATTCCCCTACACCTTGCCGGACGCCGCGAAAACGTTGGTCGTCACGGACCTGATCCTGCAGAACCCGCGTGGCGACAACGGAACCTTGCGGCTGTTGCGCGACGCCGGCGGCACCAAGACCGTCCTGCTGGAGGTCGGCCTCGCGAACTTCCGCGACCTCGACCACCACTGGTTGCAGGCCTGGCGGTTCGCCCCGGGGGAGAAGATCGTGCTCGCCGTCAGCTGCCAGGCACCGGGAGGCGGTGCCCGGTGCACGCCGTCGGTCTCCTTCTCCGGCCGGGTCGAATAGACCGGATCAGATCAGCCCCTCCCGCAAGGCGAACGCGACGGCGTGAGCGCGGTTGCGGAGCTGGAAACGGTTGGTGATGTCGTGCAGGATCGACTTCACCGTCCGCTCGGAATAGCTCAGCCGGTCGGCGATCTCCTTCGTCTCGAGCCCGTCGGCGATCATCCGCAGCACCTTGGTCTCGCGCTGCGACATCCCCGCCAGATCCCAGCCGTTCGGTTGCAGCACGTCCCGCTGCAACCGTGACACCCGGGAAAGCAGACGGCCCAGCAGATCCGGCGGCAGCGCGCCTTCCCCGGCGGCCGCCGCCTTCACCAGCCGCACCAGCGTGTCGGGGGTGGCGTCACCCCGGCGGATGATGGCGGAGACGCCGTTGCCCACGACGTCCAGCAACTCCGAGTCCTCCACCTCTCCGGCGACCAGCACGATTCCCGCGCGTCCGGCGCAGTGGAGGCTGCGCAGCAACTGCCGTGCCTCCTCGTTCAGCCGCTCGACGATGACCAGGACGACGGCCGGCTCGTCGGAGTCTTCGGCGAAGCGGATCTCAGGGCGTGAGCGCAGCGCGGCGGTGACACCCGCGTGCGTGATGGTGTCGGTGGCGTGAAGCAGCACCGGGATCTGGTCGACGAGCATGGATGAGCCCCTCCCCGCGAACGGCGTTTCGTCCTCTTCAAGGATCGTTCGGGGAGGGTTCCGCGAACAGGGACCCGGTGTCCCGATTTGTCCCGCTTCGCTACTCCGATCGGGCGACGCCCGCCTTCCGGATCTTGGCGATGGCCTGAGCCCGGTCGGTGACCTGGAGCTTGCGGAAGATGTGGGACACGTGGTTGCGCACCGTTTTCGGGCTGAGCACGAGGCGGTCGGCGATGGAGGCGTTCCCCATGCCCTGCGCGATGAGCCGCACAATCTCCCGTTCGCGCGCGGTCAGCTGCGGAAAGGACTCGTCGCGCGGGGATTCCGTGCCCAGCAGCGATAGCACGCGGGTCGCGATCGCCGGGCTGAAGATCGCCTCGCCGTCGCCGATGACCCGTACCGCGCGGACGACCTGTTCGTTGCGCGCCCCCTTGAGCAGATAACCCCGCGCCCCCGCGCGCATGGCGGCGAACACCGCGGCTTCGTTCTCGAACATGGTCAGCATGAGCACACCGGTGTGCGGGGCGGCGGCCACGATCCGGCGGGTCGCCTCGACGCCGTCGAGGTCCGGGAGGTTCAGATCCATCAGGACGACGTCGGGCGCCACCCTGCCCGCCTCCGCGACCGCGGTGAGGCCGTCCGGCGCCTGGCCGACGACCTCGATGCCGTCGGTACCGTCGAGGATCGCGCAGATGGCCGCCCGGAAGGCGGGATGGTCGTCCACCACGAGGACACGGAGTTCCCGGACCATCGCTCACTCCTTGGTGGCGAAGGGCAGCCAAGCGGCGATCCGGGTACCGCCCGAGGACACCGGCTCGACCACACAGCCGCCGCCGAGGTCGCCGGCGCGTTCCCGCATCGACCGCAGCCCGGTCCCGCCGACCGCGGGCAGCGCCTCGCCGCCGAGGCCGACACCGTCGTCGACGATCTCCACGCGCAGGTCGCCGTCCAGCGGCCAGAGGCGCACCGAGCATTGCCGGGCACCGGAGTGGCGGGCGATGTTCACGAGCGCCTCGCGGATGATCCGGTACGCGGTGACCTCCACCTCGGCCGACAGCGGCGGCAGCTCACCGCGGACCTCGACCGCCACCGCCAGCGGGCCGTGTTCGGCGGGTACCCGGTCGGCGAGCAGCCCGGCATACCGGCGCACGGCCGTGACGAGGCCCGTCTCGTCGAGCGCGGGCGGGCGCGCGTCGGTCACGATACGGCGCAATTCGGTGATGGCGCCGTGGAGTTCCTCCTCGAGCCGGGCCAGGAGGCGCTCGGCCCCGGCCCGGTCGCGGACGAGCAGATCACGGGCCGCGCGCAGCCCGAGCACCGCGACGGCGAGGGTCGGCCCGAGGCCGTCGTGGAGATCGTTGAGCACCGTCCTGAGCCGGTCTTCGTACCCGGCAGGACGGACTACGTCGGTGACGACGAATGTCCGGCGCATTTTCTCCCCGTCCGGCAGCAGGACCTGGATGCCTCGGCGTCTCGATCGCGCGTAGCGTTCTGCTCACTCGCTGTACTAGTCGCGGAACGCCGCCCCGGCGTTTCCCCGCCCGCCGCCGGGCCGGGTAACGGTTTGGGCCCGATACTTACCTCGCCTTGGTCGATGCGGCGAGAAGGAGTGAAGAAGATGCGGGTGGTCGTCGTCGGTGGCGGGATCGTCGGTGCCGCGGCCGGATACGAACTGGCCAGGGCCGGGGTGGACGTGGTCATGGTGGACTCGCCCGCGCCGGGCCGCGCGACGTCGGCGGGTGCGGGCATCATCTGCCCCTGGTCGTCCCAAGTGGACGATCCGGACTGGTACCGGATCGCCGTGGCCGGCGCGGAGTACTACGAACAGCTGCGGCCGGCGCTGGCCGAGGACGGCGAAACCGAGCTCGGCTACCGGCGGGTCGGCTCGCTGAGCCTGGTCACCGAAGCCGAATCCGAGGAAGCACTGCGGCGGGTGACGCGACGCGCGGCGGAGTCGCCGCAGGCCGGTGAGGTCGAGCTGATCGAAGCTCGCCGGGCGCGGGAGTTCTTCCCGCCCCTCGCGCACGACGGTCCGGCGATCCACATCCCGGGCGCGGCGCGGTTGGACGGCCGGTCGGTCCGCGACGCGATGCGCCGGGCGGCGGTGCGGCACGGCGTACGGATCGTCGACGGCACGGCGTCCCTGGTCGCCGGCAGCGCGGTTCGGGGAGTGCGGGTGGACGGGGAGGTCGTCGGCGCGGACGCGGTGATCGCGGCGGCCGGTGCCTGGTCGCCGCATCTGCTCGAACCGATCGGTGTCGAGGTGCGGGTCGAGCCGCAGCGCGGCCAGATCGTCCATCTCCGGCTGCCGGGCGTGGAAACCGCGCACTGGCCGGTGATCCTGCCACGGTCGCGGCACTACCTCCTGGCCTTCGACGATTCCCGGATCGTGGTCGGCGCGACCCGCGAGGACGGCACCGGCTTCGATCACCGGGTCACCGCCGCCGGGATGGCGGAAGTACTGGCCGAAGCGCTATCGGTGGCGCCGGGGCTGGCCGACGCGACGTACGTCGAGACCCGGGTCGGGTTCCGCCCCGCCGGACCAGACATCCGCCCGCTCCTCGGCACCGTCCCGCAGGTGGCCGGACTGGTCGTGGCCAACGGTCTGGGCGCGTCGGGGCTGACGATGGGCCCGTACGTCGGTTCGATCGCGGCCCGCTTGGCCCGTCAGGCCGATCCGGGGATCGACCTGGCGCCTTACGACCCGTCGCGGTGAGGCGCGAGTCGCGAAACGGATGGCCAGGTCGTCGCAGTACTGTGTGGAGACGAATGGGGGGAGGAGGGTGCCTTGAGTTCATGACGATCGATAGCGGCAGAAACCGTTGCCGCCGCCGCGACTGTGACGGTGTGGAGTTCTGGCTGGGTTTGTGCGTCCAGGACTGGGTGCGATGGCAGGACGGCTTGGCGGCCCTCGACCTGCCCGACGACGAGAGACCGGCGCCGCCTCGCAGTGTGTTCGTCGCCCCGGTGCATTCCGGCAGTGTGTCGCAGCGGGCCCTGACGACGGGATGACGCTGGGTGCGAGCCGATCAGCGCCGGAAGGAGCTGCCGGAGCCTCGCGTCCGCCGCAGGATCCACGCGACCGCCGTCGCCAGAAGAGCGAAGCGCAGGATCCGGGAACCGCCACGCCGTTCCTCGGCGGGCGGGGCGGGCGGGGTCGGTGGTGCGGCCGCCACACGGGTTCCTTCGATGGCGCGGCTCAGCTCGGACAGGTGCGCCCGCAGTTCCACCACCTGTTCTCGTGAAGGCGCTCGGCGGCTGAGGAAGACCTGGAAGAGAACGAAGGTCACCGCCGCACCGACCAGCCCGGCACCGACGTTGGCGAGCGCGCTCGACAGGAAGGCCGCCCTGGACTGGCCGTCGGCACCGGCGACCAGGAAGGCGACGATCCCGACGATCAGCCCGGCCGCGAAAGTACCCGCGGCGAGCAGGGTGTTCGCCGTTTTCTCCTTCATGGCCGCCCAGGTCTGGCCCCGTCGCCAGCCGGCGAGACCGACCATCGCGATGGCGAGCAGCGCGGCCCCTCCGGAAACCAGGAGTTCGAGCGACGCTGCCCGCGAGTCCGACTTTTCGGTGACGAAGTACGAGTGCACGTAACGGACTTCGTCGCCGTATTGGACCTCCAGCCATCGCCGCGACCCGTGCGACTCGCCACCGGTGACATCGGCCTTGACGATGATCAGCTGCTGGTCCCGGTGGTATGTCGCGGTCGGCTCGCAGTCGACCGACGGGCATCGCCGGAGATTCGCCTCGTCACCGGAGACGTAGCCGACGTCCTTCCCCGCGACGCTGGTCGCCGGGCCTCCGAAGAACACCACCAACCCGATGAGCAGGATGGTCGCGATCGCGAAGACGCTCAGCCAGCCGGTGCCGCGCCGACCTGAATCTGCCACAGGAACCCTCCCCCGACCGAGCACGAACGAGATTATTGAGGGTAAGGAAAACGTGGCGCAGGGGGCCGCCGCGCTCTTTCACGGGCTTCCGCCGATCGAACGTGTCGCGAAAGCCACTTTCGGGACATCAGGCGTCGCGAAAGTGGCTTTCGCGACATGGGCGCCGGCGGTGAGGTGGTCGGTGCGGGTGGTCGTCAGTGGTCAGGGCCGCGATCACGACACGTTCGCCTCGCCTCCACCCTCTCGCAAGGCGACCACCCGGTGACAGCCGGCCAAGGTGGCGGGGCGGTGGGCGATGACGAGGACACCGATGTCGTCCCCGGCCGAGGCGAGTGCCGCGGTGATGGCTTCGTCGGCTTCGGGGTCGAGGTTGGCGGTGGCCTCGTCGAGGATGAGGATCCGGGGGTTCACCAGCAGCGCCCTGGCGACGGCGACTCGTGCTCGCTGGCCACCGGACAGTCCGGCGCCGGATTCACCGACGGTGGTGGCGAGTCCGGCGGGGAATCCGGCTCCCGGGTCGAGGATCCCCGCCCGCCGCGCGGCCCGTTCGACTTCGGCGTCGCCGGCTTCGGGCTTTCCGAGCCGGATGTTGGTGGCGATCGTCCCGGTGAGCAGGCCTGGTTCCTGGGGAACGGCGCTGATCGCGCGGCGGAGGTCGTCGTCGGACAGCTCGGTGAGGTCGACGCCGTCCAGGGTGAGGTGGCCGGCGTCGGGGTCCCACATCCGGGTCGCGAGCAGCGCGCACGTGGTCTTGCCCGCGCCGGACGGCCCGGTGAGGCCGACTCGTTCGCCGGGGCGGACGGTGAACGACACGTCGCTCAGGACCGGTGGAGCGTCGTCGCGGTAACCGAAGGACACGCGATCGAAGACGAGTCCGGTCGCGCGCTCGCGGGGCGGCAACGGCCGGGGTACGCGGGGTTCGTGGACCGCCGGTGCCCGGTCGAGGATTCCGGTGATCCTGGTACCGGCGGCGCGCAACGTGCCGACGTTGCGCAGCAGGTCCGAAATCTGCGCGATCGGGCCGAGCGCCGCGGTGGCCAGCACCATGGCGACCGGTGCGAGCGCGCGGTCGATCGTGTCGAGATTCGCCGCGCAGACCGCGAGCGCGCCGAGCGCGCCGAGCGCCAGAGCCGCGTCCGTGACGGCGCGTTCCCCGCCGATCCGGGAGCCGATCCTCGTTTGCACGGAGGTCAGCGCACGTGTCCGTTCCGCCAGCGCGGCGGTGCGGCGGTCCAGGGCGCCCGCACTGCTGAGTTCACCGAGTCCGCGGACGGTGTCGACGAGTTCGGCGTTGAGGGTCGCGGCGGCTTCGGTGAGTTCGGTGCCCTGCCGGGTTCCCGCCCGGCCGGACAGCCACGGCAGCGCCGCGGTCACGGCGACGAACGGTACCCACGCCAGCAGCAGCCACGGCGTGACCATGAGCGACAGGGTCGCGGTGGCGGCGAGCATCATGGCCGAGGTGAGTGCTTGGGCCGCGGTGTGGGCGTAGAGCCATTCGAGACGGTCGATGTCGGCGAAGGCGACGGATACGAGATCGCCGCTCCTGCGGGGCTTCCGGCGGTCGGGCAGGCTCACGCGCAGCCGGTTGAACACCCTGGCACGCAAGGTGCCGATCAGCCGGTAGGCCAGATCGTGGGAGACCCAGGACTCGCGCCAGGTCATCGCCGCGGTCACCACGGCCAGCCCGCACAGGACGGTCGCGACGACGGCCAATGGCGCGGTGCCGGTCGCCGCGGCCCGCCCGGCCAGCCAAGTGCCGAGCACGGTCGTCGTCAGCGCGCCGAGCTGGACGGCCGCGTTGCTCACGACCGTCCAGACGAAGGTGGCCCTCTGTTCGCCGATGACCGGCAGAAGCCGCCGGAGCGGCCCGCTCACGAGTGGACCGCCTGCCCGGTGACGCGGCCGGACTCGATCGTGACGATCGCGCCGGCGTCACGCAGGGCGGTCTCGCGGTGGGCGATCACGATCCGGGTGGTGCCGGCGCACTGCTCCGCGAGCCGGGTGAGGACGCGTCTCTCGGTGTCGATGTCCAGTGCCGAGGTCGCTTCGTCGAGCAGCAGCACCGGAGGCGCGGCGAGCACCGCCCTGGCGATGGCGAGGCGTTGCCGCTGGCCGCCGGACAGCTGGGTCCCGTTCTCGGTGAGGACCGTCGAGAAGCCTTGGGGGAGTGCCTCGACGAACTCGATCGCGTCCGCGACGTGGGCGGCGGTGCGGATCTCGTCGTGCGTGGCGCCGGGCCGGGCGAGCCGGAGGTTCTCTTCCACGGTGCCATGGAAAAGATAGGTGTGCTGGCCGACGACGCCGATGCTCGCGCGAAGCGCGGCGAGCGTGTACCCGGTGATCGGGGTTCCGTCGAGTTCGATCGTCCCTTGCTGCGGGTCGGCCTCGCGGACGAGCAGCCGGGCGATCGTGCTCTTCCCGGCACCCGACGGGCCCACGATCCCGGTCGTGCTCCCCGGCGCGCAGTCGAAGCCGATGCCGGAAACGCCCGCGCCGTTCGGGTACCGGTATCCGACGTCCCGCAGCCGCAGCCGGGCCCCGTGCCGAGCGGGTTCGGTGCGCGTGCCGGTGTCGGCGACCCGCGGCCGCGCCGTCATGATCTCGTCGATGCCCTCGACCGCGCCCAGCCCTTGGTAACCGACGTGCCAGTGGGCGGACAGGTCGAGTACCGGGCGGAAACATTCCCTGGCGCACAACAAGAACAGGAACACCGACGCGGCGGGGGCCTGACCGCCGACGACCCCGGCGCACGCGACGACGATCGTGGCCGCGAGGCCGAGGTGCAGTGCCAGGGCGCTGACTCCTGCTTCCACCAGCGACACGCGCAGCTGGGCCATCGTGACGCGGTGCAGGCGGTCACCGCGGTGGGCGAGTGCCTCGCCTGCCCGGCGTCCCGCGCCGAAGAGCCGGAGGACACTGATCGACTGGGTCGCCTCCAGATAGTCGGCGGCCAGTCTTTCGTAGGCGCTCCACCGGGTTCGGCCCGTCCGGAGCAGCCGGGCATCCCAGAAACGGGGGACGGCCACGGCGCACAGGACCGCCGTCGCGAGGATCGCGGCGGCGGGGACCGACACGGTGAACAACCACCCGGCGATGGCGGCAGGAACCAGACAGGTCACGAGCAGCTGCGGCAGATAGCGGCTGTAGTAGGCGTCGAGGGCTTCGACCCCGTCGACGACCGTGTGCGTGATCGCGCCCGCGCGCTCTCCCCGCGTCCAGGCCGGTCCCAGCGCGGCGATGCGGCGCAGTAGCTCTCCGCGCAGCCGGGTGCGGATGGCGATGCCGAACCTGGCCGCGGCGACCTCCCGCGTCCACAGCAGGATCGCGCGCACCCCGACGACGCCGGACAAGGCCGCGAACGCGGGTGCCACCGCCGCGAAGTCCCCGCCACGGGTGAGATCGGCGAGGACGGACGCCGTCAGGACGGCTCCGCCGACATAGCAGGCCGACACGAGTATCGAGAGCAGCGCGAGCAGCAGGACGGGCGCGAGGACGACACCCGCCAGGCGCAGGAGCCTGCGATGGATCACCGGGTGAACGCGTCCGCGTGGAGTCGTTGCGCGATCTCCCGCACCACCGAGATGTTCCCGAGGGTGCCGGGATAGGTGTCGGCGGCGTCGATCGCGATCAAGCGCTGTTCGCGGACGGCGGTCATGGCGGGGAAGGTGCGGGTGAGGTAGTCGATGCTCGCCTGCTTCTGCGCGGGCCCGTTGACCGCGAACACGATCGCGTCGGGATTCTTCGCGGCGAGCGCCTCGGGGGTGATCTGCGCGGCGAAGAACTTGGCGAACTGCGGGTCCTTCGGCGAGAACACGTTGTCGCCGCCCGCCCTGCGGATGATGTCGTACTCGATGCCGGCGCCGATCGCGGTGACGGTGGTGCCCTCCAGGAACACCTGGGCGACGGTGGGGCGGGGGCGGCCCGCGATGGCCTTGTCGACGGCGGCCAGATCCGTTCGGCCCTGATCGACCAGTGCCTTCGCCTTGTCCGGTACGGCGAAGATCCTGCCGAGGTTCTCCAGGTCGGTGAAGAGATCTTCGACCGTGCCGTTCATCCGGCGTTCGGCGCAGCCGCCCGCGGCGACATAGGCGGCGACGTTGCCCTGCTGCAGCTGCTCCAGGCTGGCGAAGCCTTTCTCCGCGGTGAATTCGTAGGTGGTGGGGGAGAAGACGAAGTCCGGCTTCACGGAAAGGAGCTTCTCCCGGCTCGGCGGTCCCGACTCGCTCAGCACCGGGATGGCGGCGGCCTGGGCGGCCACGTCGTCCGGGAGCGGTGCGGTGGCGGTCTGTGCCTGTCCGACGAGCGAGCCCGCGAGACCCAGCCGCAGCAACAGTTCCGTCTGCGACGGGCTGAGCCCGACCGCGGCGCGGGGTGCGGCGCCGACGGTGACCTCCCGGCCGCAGTTGGAGACGGTGACCGCCGTGCTCGCGTTGTTCGACGGCGCGGCCGGAGTGACCGAAGAGCCGCAACCGGCGACCAGCGACATGCTGATACCTAACGCGGCAAGGGACAGGGTTTTACGCATGATTCTCTTTCCCGGGTGTGCTGAGTGGTGAACGACGGCCGAAGACCAGCACCGGCCTGCCGTCGCGTGGATGGGTGAGCTGGTCGACGTCGACACCGAACACGTCTTCCACGACGCGTGGGGTGAGCGCTTCGTCCGGCGTTCCGGTGGCGACGACGCGGCCGGCGTCGAGGACGGCGATGTCGTCGCAGTAGGTGGCGGCGAGGTTGAGGTCGTGCAGGGCGGCGACGATGGTGCGATCGAGCCCGGCCGCGATCCGCATGAGTTCCAGCTGGAAGGCGATGTCGAGATGGTTGGTCGGTTCGTCGAGGACGAGGACGGGGGAGTCGGCCGCCAGCGCGCGGGCCAGCATCACCCGCTGCCGCTGTCCACCCGAGAGCCGTCCGATGGGCCGTCCGGCGATGTCGGTGGCGCCGACCCGGTCGAGCGCGGCCCAGGCGAGGTCGAGGTCGGCTTCGGTGTCACGGCCGAATCCGCGCTGGAACGGCACCCGGCCCAGGAGCACGACGTCGAGGACCGTGAGGTCGAACTCGGACGACGTCTCCTGAGTCATCACCGCCACCGCCCTGGCGACGGTCCGCCGGTCGGTGCGCCAGACGTCGTGCTCGCCCAGCAGCACCCGGCCCGACGACGGCGCGACGGCGCGGTAGAGCGTGCGCAACAAGGTCGACTTGCCGCTGCCGTTCGGGCCGACCAGACCGAGGAAACGGCCGGAGCGGACCTCGATGTCCACGTCCCGCAGCACCCGGTCGCCGCCCAGCGTGGCGCTGACCTCGTGGAAATGGACCTTCACCGGCCGAACCCCGCCCGCGTGGCCGTGTCCCGGCGCATCAGCCACAGGAAGAACGGCGCGCCCACGACCGCGGTGAGGATCCCGATCGGTATTTCGCCGGGCGCCGCGACCGTGCGCGAGAGCAGGTCGGCGACCATGAGGAACAGGGCGCCGCCGAGTACCGCGACCGGCAGCATCCGGCGATGGTCCGAGCCGACGAGGATCCGCGCCACGTGCGGGATCACGAGACCGACGAAACCGATGCCGCCGCTGACCGACACGATCGACCCCGTCAGGAGGGCGGCGGTCACGAGAAGCACGGCGCGGAGGCGGTTCACGTCGACTCCCAGCGCGGTCGCGGACTCGTCGCCGCTCAGCAGCGCGTTCATGGCCCTGGTCCGCAGTCCCACGACGACACAGGCGGCCGCGAACGCCACCGCCGGCACGGCCAAGGAAGCCATCGAGGCGGCGGAAACGCTGCCGAGCAAGAAGAACAGGACGCTGAACACGTTCTGTGCCTCGGTGGTCAGCGTCAGATAGCTCGTGATCGCGCTGAACAGGGAACCCAGCGCGACACCGGACAGGATCATCCTGGTCGGCGACAGGATGCCGCGATGCCTGGCGACCAGCGCGACGCACACACTGGCCACCAAAGCCCCGGCGAAGGCCGCCGCGCCAAGGGGAAGCCCGCCCACGGCGGCCGAACCGAGGGTGATCACGAGAACCGCGCCGACCCCCGCCCCGGACGACACGCCGAGCAGGTACGGCTCCGCGAGCGGGTTGCGCACGATCACCTGCATGATCGCTCCGGCGAGCGCCAGCCCAGCCCCGGCGAGCCCCGCCAGCAGCGCGCGAGGGAGCCGGAACTGCCATACCGCCTGGTCCTGCAAGACGGTCAGGCTGCCGTCCGACATCCACGGCACGTCCGGCACCAGATGACCGATCACGATCCGGCCCGCGTCCGCGAGCCCGACCTCGACCGTCCCCACCGAACCGGAGACGACCAGCAGTACGAGGATCGCGACGGCGAGGACCGTGACCGTCCCGCGGTGCAGGAGGCGGGACCGGGCGAGTGCCGCCTGCCGGTCGCGAACGCCCGAGGGCGACGCGGACGGCCGCGAACGAACAACCATGGGGGACGCCGATCGGTCTGTGGTGGGAGGACACCGGAGCCTAACTGCACCCGATAATCGTTATCAACAGATAATCGGTAATGATTATCATCACAGCTTGACGGTCGCTTTCCGTTCTCGGCCCTCGAGGGGAGGCCGTGCGGCGGCAGCGGTGGAGCACTTCGAGACGGTCGCGGCTGATGACGTACCCCCGCCGCCCAGTGGGCTTTGCGCACGGCATCGACGGTCGTCGTCCGAACGCGCTGAGCAAGGCGCAAGACGCTGGTGGCGAGGGTGTCGCGAAAGCCACTTTCGCGACGTCTGGTGTCCCGAAAGTGGCTTTCGGGACATGGGGTGGGCCGCTGGTGGCGAGGGGTGTCGCGAAAGCCACTTTCGCGACGTTGTCCCCGAGGATCGTCCTTTTTGGACTACAGGCACGGCGGCCCAGTCGGCGAAGCGGCCTGAAATCGTCGGCGCAGGCCAACATGCGCCGGGCTGTGTGTCCACGCCTCGGTCGCAGGCCGTGCCGAATTTCGGCGACGGGCGGCTGCCGCGCTTTCCGCGTTGTGCCGATGCTTGCGGGATCCGGGCGACGCCGGTACCGCGGCGACGGCCGAAATCACGGGTCGGGAGTGACCCCGGTGGCGGCGCTCGTGATCTGCCACAGCTTGGCCGCGAGCTCCCGGTCTTCGGCGGCCGCCGAGCGGCGCGCCGGACCTGCCGGTCCGCGGATCTCCAACGGTCCCGTCGGGCCAAGGTAGGCGCCGCCCTCGACCGGTCCGGTGGCGGCGACGAGCTGGGGCGCGATCCCGGTGGCGACCGGTTGTGAGAGGTAGCGGTCCGGTAGCACCAGAAGGCGGGACCTCCACGTGCTCCCGCGGGCCAGGGCGTTGGTCAGCAGCTGCGACGTCGTCAGTCCCGGGTGGGCGGCGATCGACAGCACCGGGTCGCCGGAGGCGCGAAGCCGTCGATCGAGCTCCGCGGCGAACAGGAGGTTCGCGAGCTTCGAGGCTCCGTAGGCGCGGGTCGGCGAGTAGCGCCGGCGTTCCCAATGCAGGTCGGTGAGGTCGAGTCCGCCGGTGCGGTGGCCGAGGCTGGACGTCGTCACGACCCTGGCGGGTCGCCCGTGGTCTCCGGCCGCCCGCAGCGCGGGCATCAGCAGCCAGGTCAGCGCGGCCGGACCGAGGTGGTTGGTCCCGATCTGCAGCTCGAACCCGTCCCGGGTCCGGCTGGGCGGCCCCAGCGATACCGCGGCGTTGTTGATCAGCACGTCGACCCGGTCCCCGGTGCGTTCCCGGAGCTCCGCGGCGGCGGCCCGTACCGAGGAGAGGTCGGCCAGGTCGAGCAGGACGAGTTCGGCCGAACCCGGGCCGTCGATCCCGGCTCGCACCTGGTCGAGGGCCGCCGCTCCGCGGGCGGTGTCGCGAACGGTCATCAGGACCCGGGCGCCTGCCGCCGCCAGCGCGCCGGAGAGGGCGAGGCCGAGTCCGGAGGTCGTCCCGGTGACGACGATGGTGCGGCCCGTCAGGTCGGGCGCCTCATGTGACAGTGTCATATGAACGAGCCTGCCCAGTTCGGATGACACTGTCAACTAGAATGGCCGGCGTGACCCGCACCGAGACCGCCGAGGCCACGCGGCAAGCCCTCGTCCGCGCGGCTTCCGAACTGCTCGATCAGGGCGGCCCCGACGCCGTGACCCTGCGGGCGGTCGGAGCCCGGGCCGGAGTCTCACGAGGCGCGCCCTACGGGCACTTCGAGAACAAAGAGCATCTGCTGGCTCAGCTCGCCATCAATGCGTGGAATTCCCTGGCGGACGACGTCGAGCACCTTCGCGCGACCGTCGAGTCCACTTCGGACATCCGGCTGGAGCGAGCCATCCTGGCGTTGATCGGCGTCGCACGCCGGTGGCCGCACCGGTATGCGCTGATGTTCAGCACTCCGGCCGGCACCCCCGCCGCCCGGGAGGCCGCGGGCCGTCTCGAGGGTGTGTTCCTGGCACTGGTGGCGGACATGGTCGGCGAATCCGACGCGCCTCGGTACGGCGCGCTGCTGATGTCGAGTGCGCACGGCATCGCGGGACTGGAACTCAGCGGTCATCTGGCGAAGGACACGTGGCAGGTCAGCGTGGAGCAACTCGTGCGCATGCTGATCGACGGGATCCGGCACGGGTGACCGAACCGGTCAGCCCGCGGCGGACAACGCCAGCCGCAGATAGTCGCGCGAAGCCTGCCGCCAGGATTCCAGTTCCAGCTTTTCGTTGGCCGCGTGCATCTGCCGGGGATCTCCCGGCCCCCAGATCACGATCGGGGCTCCGGCCACCGATCCGGCCAAGGCCGACGCATCGGTGAAATAGGTGGCGGCGGGTGCGGTGGTCCGGCCGGCGAGCAGCTCGGGCAGGCGCGCGGTCCGGACGGCGGGCAGATCGAGATCCACCTCCGCGGTGATGGCCGGATCGAGCGACGAAGCCCAGGCGGCCGCCGGTGCCCCACCGTCCACAGTGCGCACATCGAGCGTCAGAACGGCCGACGCGGGCACGATGTTCGTCGCGGTCCCGCCCTCGAAGGTGCCGACGTTGACGGTTTCCCCGCCCAGATAGTCGTCGGCGGCCAGCGGGAGGGAATCGAGCGCGCCGAGAGCGCGGTCGGCGAGCAACCGGATCGCGTTGCGGCCGAGCTGGGGCGTGGAGCCGTGGGCCGCTTTCCCTTCCGCGGTGAGCCGCAGCCAGGTGGCGCCGCGGTGTCCGAGTGAGACGCGGTTCCGGGTCGCTTCCGGAACCACCACGATCCGCGGCGTCAAGTCCAGCGAGGCCGAAGCCTCGGTCGCGCCGAGGCACCCGATCTCTTCGTCACTGGTGATGAGGACCTGCGCGCCGGCACCGGCTTCCGCGGCGTTGCGCAACGCGGCCAGTGCGGCGACCAGCCCGCCCTTCATGTCGACGCTGCCGCGGCCGTGCAGGAACTCCTCGTCGACGTCCGCGGAGAAAGGCGCGCGTTCCCACAGCGCGGGGGAGCCGACGGGGACGGTGTCGATATGGCACACGAACAGCGCTCCGTCGCCGGAATGGCTGCCGAGCAGCACCCATGGTCGCCCGGTGGTGGAGCGTCGCAGCACGCGGACGCCCGCGGTGGCGGTGGCGTAGGAGACGGCCAGCTCCTGCGCGGCGGCCTGCGCGGCGCTGTCGCCGGAGGTGGTGTCGTGGCGCACCAGGTCGCGCAGGAACGCGAGGGCTTCGTCGGTCATGCGGGGTACTCCTGGGTCGATTCGCGGACGACGAGCTGCATGGAGAGCACGTGGTCGGCGGGGACGCGGCCGGCCGCGAGCCGGGTGATCTCGTCGACCGCCTTGCGGGCCATCTGCTCGGTCGGCTGCGCGACGGTGGTCAGCCGCGGCGACGTCCATTCACCGAGGGTGATCCCGTCGCAGCCGATCACCGAAAGGTCTCCAGGCACCGACACCCCGGCGCGGCGGGCCGCTTCGAGCAGGCCGACCGCGGCGATGTCGCTGGCGGTGAACACGGCCGTCGGCTCCGCGCCGGCCCGTGCCATATGCGCGAAGAAGTTCATGCCGAACGCCGAGCTGAAGGCGCCGCGCACGATCATCGACTCGTCCACCTCGACCCCGTGGGTCTTCATGGCCGCCCGGTAGCCGGCCTCGCGCTGGTCGGCCGTGCGCAGCCCGGCCGGCCCGCCGACATGGGCGATCCGCCGGTGGCCCAGGGAGATCAGGTGGGTGGTCGCCTGGTAGGCGCCGCCGAAACCGTTCGCCGTGACGTGCGCGATCCGCGGCCCGGTGGCTTCGACGTACTCGTCGAGGAAGACGACCGGGAAGTCGCCTGCCAGCCGGCTCGCGAAGGCTTCGTTGGTGTTGTGCATCCCCAGGTAGACCAGCCCGCCCACGTCCGGCACCCGCATCAGGCGCTCGACGGCGGCGCGCTCCCGCAACGGCGACGAGCCGGTGAGCGTGGTGAGCACGTCGATGCCGTCGGCCGCGGCGGCGTCGACCACCGCGTCCGCCAGCGTGGAGAAGTACGGATTGTCCAGCGACGGGACCACCAGGCCGAGGCTGAGGCCGGTCACCTGTTTCTGCACGGGCGGATGCCCTTGGGCCGACAGTGCGGCGTCGATGCGCCGGGCCGTCTCGGAGGCGACGTTGAGCTCTCCCTTGACGTACCTCGACACGGTCGACACGGCCACTCCGGCCTCTCGGGCCACCTTCGCCAGCGACATCCGGCTCCTCCCCGTTGAGCGTTGACGGCGACTGCAGCGCATCTTATATTGGCGGCGTTGCGCTATGTTGCGCAACAAACGCTACCGCTTTCGCCCGAAGGAGTCGTCGATGGTCAAGGTCCTGCTAGCCGGGGAGTCGTGGGTCAGTGCGACGATCGACCACAAGGGATACGACCCGTTCGCGCACACGCAGGTGGAGATCGGGTGCGAGCGGCTGCTGGCGGCGCTGGCGGCGGAAGGGGTCGAGGTGACTCACCTGCGTTCGCACGACGTGGCCGAGAAGTTCCCGCAGACGCTGGAGGAACTCGGCGCCTACGACGTCGTCCTGCTCTCCGACGTCGGCTCCAACACGCTGCTGCTGCATCCGGACACCTTCACCCGCGGCCGTCCGACCCCCAACCGGCTCAAGCTGCTGCGCGAGTGGGTCACGAACGGCGGCGGCCTGATGATGGCCGGCGGCTACCTGAGCTTCCAGGGCTTCGAGGGCAAGGCCAACTACCACCGGACCCCGATCGAGGAGATCCTGCCGGTCGACATCGACCCGTACGACGACCGCGTCGAGACGCCCGAGGGCGTCCGTGCCCGCGTCGTGCGGGCCGACCACCCCGTGGTCGCCGGTCTCGACCAGGAGTGGCCGATCCTCCTGGGCTACCAGCACACCACGCTGAAGCCCGACGCGGAGCTGCTCGCCACCGTCGAAGGCGACGTCATGCTGGCCACGCGTCAGGTCGGCCGCGGTCGCACGCTCGCGTTCACCTCGGACATCTCCCCGCACTGGGCTCCGGAGGAGTTCATGGACTGGGACGGCTACCGCAAACTCTTCGCGCAGGCGATGACCTGGCTCGCCGGCCGCGAACTCTGAGCCGCGCGCACTCGGGATCAAGGAGGATTCGATGAGTACGTCACCCACCGGCCGCGCGGCCTCGGTCGTCGTCCTGACGATCGCGACCGTCTTCGCCGGAATGCTCGGCCCGTTGCAGTCACTCGTCAACGGGCATCTCGGCACCGCGCTCGCCGACGGGCACGCCGCCGCGCTGGTGTCCTTCGGCACCGGCCTGGTGCTGATGCTGATCATCGTGCTGGCGCGCGCCCGGACACGCGACGCGTTCTTCCGGCTGCCCGGTCAGCTGGTGCGCGGCGAGATCCCGCGGTGGAACTTCTTCGCCGGCCTGTGCGGTGCGGTGATCGTGCTTTCCGAAGGTGTCACGGTGGGTTTCCTCGGAGTCGCGATCTTCCAGACTTCGCTGATCTCCGGCATGGTCATCTCCGGCGTGGTGTGCGACCGCCTGGGCATCGGCGTCCCGTTCAAGCAGGCGATGAGCGCGCCGCGCGTGGCAGGGGCGATCCTCGCCATCTGCGCCACGGTGCTGGTGGTGTCCCCGAACTGGTCGGCCCCGCACATGATCGCGCTGGCGATCATGCCGTTCGTCGGCGGCCTGCTCGCCGGCTGGCAGCCCGCGGGCAACTCCGAGGTCGGCCTGCTGTCCGGCTCGATGTTCGTTTCCATCACCTGGAACTTCCTCATCGGCTTCGCGGCGCTCGGTCTCGTGTACGTGGTGCGCATGGTGGTCTCGGGCGCGCATTTCGCGTTGCCGGGCACCTGGTGGATGTACTTCGGCGGGCCGCTCGGCCTCCTGTCGATCGCGTTGATGGCCTTGCTGGTGCGTGGTCTCGGGCTCCTGTTGCTGGGGCTGGCCTCCACGGCCGGTCAGCTCATCGGGTCGCTGCTGCTCGAAGTCGTCGCTCCCGCGGCGGGTTCCAGCCTGCACCTGGTCACCGTCATCGGCGCGGTCGTGGCGCTGGCGGCCGCGGCGATCGCGATGATCCCGTCCCGGCACACGGCCGAACCGGTGGTCCTCGCCCAGCCCGCCGAGGTGCGCCGTGGCTGAGGTGCGCGGTGTCCTCGGCGCGGTCGACGCGGCGGATCTCGGGCTGGTGCTGCCGCACGAGCACCTCTTCAACGATCTGTCCTCCGCGGTCGCCGAGCCCGCCTATGCCTCCACGCGGCGGCTCGCCGAGGCGGAAGTGGGGCCGGGCTGGCAGTTCCTCCTCCGTCAGGATCCCTACTGCTGCGCCGACAACGTGGCGGCGAAGGACCGGGCGAGCGTCGTGCGCGAGGTGACCGCGTTCGCCGCGGCGGGCGGCGGCACGGTGGTCGACGCGACCGGAAGCGCGGCGATCGGCCGGGATCCGCTCGCCCTGGCGGCGGTCGCCGAGGCCACCGGGGTCACCATCGTCATGGGCACCGGTGCGTATCTGGAGAAGTTCGAGGGGGAGCGCATCACCGCGGTCGCCGTCGACGCGCAGACCGAGCGCATCCTCGCCGAACTGGACGAGGGTGTCGGCGAGACGGGGATCCGGGCCGGGGTCATCGGCGAGGTCGGTGTTTCGCCGCTTTTCACCGACGGGGAGCGGGCCTCCTTGCGGGCCGCCGCGCTCGCGCAGGCGGCGCGGCCGACCGTGGGGCTGAACATCCACATGCCGGGCTGGCAGCGTCGCGGGCACGAAGTGCTCGACCTCGTGCTGGACGAATGCGGTGCGCTTCCGGGAAAAGTGGCGCTGGCGCACAGCGATCCGTCCGGCGAAGACCCGGGATATCAGCGGGGTCTTCTCGAACGCGGTGTGCTGCTGGAGTTCGACATGATCGGCCTCGACATCGCGTTCCCGGGCGAAGGCGTCGCCCCGACGGTTTCCCAGACCGCTCGCGCCGTGGCCCGGTGGGTGAACGAGGGCTTCGGTGACCAGATCATGCTGTCGCACGACCTGTTCCTGAAGCAGATGTGGACGCGCAACGGCGGGAACGGGCTCGTGTTCGTGCCGACGATCTTCGCCGATCTGCTCGTAGCAGAAGGAATCGCGGCCGAAGCCGTCGCCCGGCTGATGCGGGACGTCCCCGCCCGATGGCTGACCGCATGAGCCGCGCGATCGCGGTGGTCGCGTCGCTCAACGTCGATCACATCGTCCAGGCGCCGCGCATCCCGGAGCCGGGGGAGACCCTGATGGGATTTTCGGCGAGCCGGGAGCTGGGCGGTAAAGGCGGCAACCAAGCGGTCGCCGCCGCCCGGCTCGGCGCGGAAGTGGCCGTGATCGGGTGCGTCGGCAAGGACGAGGACGGCGACGAGTACCTGGCAGCACTGCGCGCCGAAGGTGCCGACGTGACCCACGTGCACAGGTCCGCGTTGCCCACCGGCCGGGCGGCGATCACCGTCGACGCGGAGGGCGTCAACTCGATCGTCGTCGTGTCCGGGGCGAATGGCGACATCCCAGCGGAGGCGGCCGAAGCGGCGATCTTCGAACTGCCGGGGCTTCGGGTCGTCGCGGGCCAGTTGGAGGCGGCACCCGAAGCGACGGAACGCGCTTTCGCGGCCGCTCGCTCACGGGGCGTGCTGACCGTGCTCAACACCGCGCCCGCCGACGACGTCGCCGGGAAACTGGTGCCACTGAGCGATGTCGTGGTGTCGAACGAAATCGAGTTCCGTCAGCTCACCGGTCAGGATCCGTTCGACGACGACGGTTTGCGGCGCGGCGGTGCCGGTCTGTTCGCCGCGGGATGCCGGTGGGTGATCGTGACGCTGGGCGCCGAAGGATGTGCCGTCCTCGACGCGTCGTCGTCCACGCGCGTCCCGGCCGTCCCGGTACGGGCCGTGGACACCACCGCCGCGGGCGATTCGTTCGTCGGAGCGCTCGCCGCCCGGCTCGCGGAAGTTCCCGGTGAGCCGGCGACCGCGGACGTGGTGGCGGCTTGCCGTTTCGCGGCACGGGTGGCCGCTGTCGTCGTGACGCGGCACGGAGCGCACCCTTCTTTGCCGCTCTTGGCCGAGGTGCCGGCATTCCGGCGGTGAGCCGGGTGAATACGCGCTGATCCAGCGCCCGGCCTCCGGCATACTCGCGGGATGGCGGAACAACTTTCGCTCACCGGCTATCAACGAGGCCTGCGGGCAAGGATCCTGGCCGCGCCGACGGTGGCGGCGCCCCCGCCGTGGCGTCCAGCCGACCGCCACGTGGCCGCTGTCGGCGGGTTGCTCGGTGTCGGTTTCGCCGCTGACCCCGGCACTGGCCGCGACTTGCTGTTGGTGGAGTCGACGAACGGGCTCGGGCTGTTCGACACCGTCACCGGTGAACGGCTGGTCCGCGACCCCGATCCGGATCAGCCGGAGGGCAACGACTTGACGTGCCAAGGGATCGGGCCGATCGCGGGGCATCGCGTGCCGATGGCCGGGCTGGACGGCGGCGGCCTGCACACCGGCACCACGGGGTGGTCGGTGCATGTCGCAGGCCCGGACTGGCCGCACGAGCGGGTGCTGTTGTCCACCGGGAATCCGTACACCGGTGGGGCGCACGGCGAGACCTGGTGGCATATCTTCCATTCGCGCCACTCCGAACTGCGGGCGGCCGGGTTCTCGCCGTCCGGGGCGACGCTGGTCGTGGCGACCAGCAGCGACGTCACCCTCTGGACCAGGGCCTGACCCAGGCCCCCGCGGTGGGCTGAAAGCGTCCTTCGCCCCATGTCGTGCGGTGAAGGCGCCCTCCGTCGCGTCAGATGCGGGCATGGCTCCCTTCGGCTCACGTCAGCGCTGGATGTCCCTCGCGTCCGAGCTGCCGGACGAAAGGTGTTTAGGCGGTACCGGGCAGGGGCATCACGGTCTCGCCGTAATTCGTTCTACGCGAGGAGTCTCCGGGTGGCGTCGTTCAAGGTGAAACCCTCCAAACCGGTCGCCGTGTTCGGAGCGGTCGGTGGGATGGCGGTGCTGGTGTTCGTTCTGGTCAGCGGAACCGGCCGCGGAAACGGCTTCGTCTGGTTGTGGGCGGCCCTCTGCGTCGGGGTGGTGGGGTTCAACCTGTGGGCGGCGTTCAGCAAACGAGGCGCCACCGAAGTCGTCGAACGCGGCGCCACGGACCGGTCTTGACCGGGCTGACGCGGCGGGGCGGTGCGATCCTGGCGGTATGACGAGCAGGTCAGGGCCTCGACGAGAACTGGAGCGGATCCTGGAGAACGCCGGGCCGGGCGCGGTTCATGCCCGGACGGCGCTGGGTACCGGGCCGGTGCCCGATCGGTTGCGGGCGGCGATCCTCGCCTTGGCGTTCGCGCGAGGCAAAGGCGGCAGCTGCTGCCCTTCCGACGCGGCCCGGGCGCTCGCGGACGAGTGGCGTCCGTTGCTGCCGCAGGCTCGGGAACTGGCGCGCGAACTCGCGCGGGCGGGGGAGGTGCGGTTGACCCAGGGCACCCGGTCGCTCGACCCGGACGCGGAATGGGAGGGGCCCATCAGGATCCGGCTGGCCGGGGACGCGGATGGCTGAGCCGGACCGCACCCCCGACGGGCGTTTCGTCGTGATCGGCGGCCGGCGCTGGCGCGCGACCGATCCGGAGATACCGGAGGAGACGGCGGCCCGGTTGCGCGGCCTGCTGATGCGGGCCCGCCGGGACGTCGGCGCGGCCCGGCGAGCTCAGGATCCCGAAGCCGAGCGGGAGGCCCGGGCGCGGGTGCACATCGCCAAGGTCGCCTTGGGGGAGCGTGGAACTCCGTGGTGGGAGCAGGATCGCGCGGAGCGTCGGCAGCGGTGGCAGCGCGGCCTCGACCTCTTGAGCTGAAGATCAGGACGGCGGCCGTTCAGCCCGCGGCGAGCCCGGTACGCCGTCTCCGGCCCCCGCCGAGGTACTTCGAGGCGGCCAGCCGGTTCAACAGGCCGATCCGTCCTCGGTTGGGGACCGAACGAAGCGGGTGACCGGCGAGGCCCCAATGCCCGAGAAGGGTGTTGGCCGCGGCCCAGCCGGTGGCGGCCGCGCGCTCCATGAGGGCGACCGGCAGGTCGATCCGGATGCCGTCGCCCGCGAGCGCGAGGAGCGGGTCGGGAGTCCGCACGGCCGGCCGCCGGGCGAAGTCGCCGACTCCGAACAGTGGGCAATCCTCGCGCCACAACGTGCTTTCCCCGGCCACTCGCGCGTCCCGGGTCTCCGGGTAGATCTCGTGAAGCCGTTGTTCGAGGGCTTTCTCCAAGCCGCTTTGATCTGCGGTGGCGGCCGCGTAGGCGTGCAGTTCGACGACGGAGCCGCCGGTGCGCGCCGCCCAGCGCCGTGCTTCGCCTTCGTACCGGTCGAGCAGGCTGATGTTGTCCAGCGGCGGGACGCTGCCGGTGCCGAGGAAAGGCGGACGTCGTCGCTCGACCGGCCGGTCGAGCCAGAGCCGCCGGACGAGGAAGGGCGGCGCGGTGCGCAGTTCCCCGATCGCGCGCCGCCAGGACTCGGTCGCGAGGTCCGGGGATGCGGTGACGAGGTCGCGCAGCCCGGCGATGTCGCAGGCGAGCACCACCCCGTCGAAGCCCTCCGTGCGGCCACCGGTCTCGACTTCGAAACCGTCCGGCGTCCGGCCGAGGGCGGTGACCGCCGCGCCGGTGCGGATTTCGACGCGGCGCCCGGCGAGGTAGCTCGCGAGCGGATCCCACAGTGCCTGCGGGAACGGCTCGGTCGGCACGTCGAAGACGAGTCCTTCGCTGGAGCCGAGGAAATAGAGGTGGAACATGGCCGCCAGTTCCGCGGCGGACAGGTCCCGCGGGTCGGCGAAGAAACTGCGCGAGAACACCTCGAACGCGAGATGCCGTGCGGCCGCTGGGAAGTTGATCGCTTCGAGGAAGGTCGACGCGTCGATGTGATCGAGCCGGTGATAGGTCTCGGGCACGCTGACCGTGGCGAGTGGCAACGCCTCGCGTCCACTGAGCCGCAGGAGGTCCCTGGGGGTGAAAGTCGGGCTCCGCAAGGCGAAAACCGCCGCGTTCCAGATCGGTGTGCGAGGGAGCCCGGCGAAGGTGTCGATGCGGCCGTGCGCGTCCAACAGCGGATAGTCGGAGAGCGGGGTGAGCCGCTCCGAATGCGGATCCGTGCGGGTCAGCAAGGTACGCAGGTTGTAGTACTGGCGGAAGAAGGCGTGGAAGCCCCGGCTCATCGTCACCGGAGTGCCGTCCGGCAGCCGCTCCCGCCAGCCGCCGACCCGGCCCCCGAGATGGTCTTCTCGTTCGAAGACGGTGACGGTGACGCCGCGTTCGGCCAGTCCGGTCGCCGCGGTGAGACCGGCGATGCCGCCGCCCACGACGGCCACCGTGGGGCGCGCGCCGAGTTGCCCGGCGTCCGCGAGGCCGCGCGACGCCGGATAGGTGACCAGGCGGCGGTCCAGGGGAGAGGTCACGGAGTCTCCTCGGGAGCTGTGCCGACGACGGTGTGCACGATGTCGCGTTGCCAGCCGGGGACGGTGGCGGTGTGGACGTCGGTGAAGCCGGCGTCGGTGAGACGGTGGGCGAGAGAGCCGATTCCGTCGAACTCGGCGACGCTGCGGCGAAGATGGCGGTAGAGCGTGGCGTCGCCGGTGACGATCTTCCCGAGAGGGATGATCACGGCCGCGCAGACCGCGTTCCAGACCCAGCGGGCTCGCCGGGAGTCCCGGACCGAGTATTCGTGCACGGCGATCCGGCCGCCCGGGCGCAGCAGGCCACGCAGGCGGCGCAACTGGCTCGTGGGGTCGGCGAGGTTGCGCAGGAGATAGGCCGCCAGTATCGCGTCGAACGGCCCCTCCACCCCCGCCAGCTCTTCCGCCGGCGTGTGGACGAACTCGACCCCTTCGGGCCAGGTCTTGTCCCGGGCTCGCGCCAGCATTTCGCGGGAGGCGTCGAACGCCGTGATCTTCGCTCCGGGTGCCGCGGCGACGAGCGCGGCGGTGGACGCGCCGGTGCCGCAGCCCGCGTCGAGCAAGCGCAGGTGTTGGCCGTCGTACGGCAGATCGAGCCGCTGGGCGGACAGCAGCAGATGCCGGTGATAGCCGGGATTCGCCCCCACCAGACGGTCGTAGAAGCGGGCTTCGGTGTCGAAGGCCGACGGCACGGTGTCCCGCGGCAGGCCGTCTCGCGCCAAGGCGTTCACCGCGCCTCCTCGCGTGGCCGGGACCGTTCCCACAGCAGCAATACGGCGGTCACCAGCGCATAGCCGAAGAGGAAGTCCTCGACCGGGATGTCCCAGGGGAAGCGCCAGCCGGTGACGTGCTCGGGCGCGTAGAGGACGATCGGCGCGGACAACTTCGTCAGCCAGCCGTCGACGGGGATCTGGAAGCCGAGGACGATGGCCATCGTGATCCAGTAGGCGGGTTTCCGGAACAGACCGGTCTTCAGCACGACGACCTCGGCGAGCACGACCACGACCACCGCGACGACGGCCGGAACGGTGTAACCCCAGGGAATCACCGGCGGACCGCCCGTTCGCCGCGGCGCCGGGCCACGGTGAGCGAAAGCTGGACCATTTCGTAGGTGAGCAAGCCACAGATCGGGATGACGACGAAGAACAGGATCTCCTCCAGCGGGATGGCGAACGGGGCATGGACGCCGGTCATGAATTCCGGCGCGTAGCCCCAGACCCCGGCGGCGATCGCCAGCGCGTCCCAGACCAGGAAGACCAGCGCCACCGGGAGCAGGGCGCGGGCGAGCCGTTTCGGTTGCCGGTAGACGCGGGCGCCCGCCATTTCCAGCGGCAGGGTCACCAGGACACAGGCCGCGAGGACGATCAGGTACTCGAATTTGCCCACTCAGCTCACCGCCGTGGGGGGAGCGGGCGCCGGATGCCGCCTGCGGGCCCACTGGGAACGAGCGAATGCGCCGCAGGCGACCCCGAGCCGTCGGCGGCGTGTCACCCTCACCCGGCGGGCGAACACGTCGTGGCCCGCGTCCTCGATCCGGTCGAGGATCTCCCCGTAGAGGGTCGCGGCGGTGGCGACACAAGGGCGCGAGACCGGGTGCAGCATCGCGATTCCGGGCCGTGCCTCGGCGTAGATCCGCCGGGTGACCGCGATCTGGTCCCTGATCGCCGCCCGTACCGGTGCGTCGGCCCGGCCGTGCTCGGCGCACCAGGCCAGCCGGTCCCGGTCGACGTCGTGCACCTTGAGCTCGTCCGCGGGCAGGTAGACCCGTCCTCGCGCGAAATCCTCGGCGACGTCGCGGAGGAAGTTGGTCAGCTGGAACGCCTTGCCCAGCGCGGCCGCTCGCGGGGCGGCCTCCTCGCGGTGGGTCACCGCGCCGAGGATCGGCAGCACCTGCAGGCCGATCACCTCGGCCGAGCCGTGCACGTAGACGTCGAGGTCGTCTCGCGTGGCGTAGTCGGTGACGCTCAGATCCATCCGCATCGACGTGAAGAAGGCGCGGAAGAGGTGTTCTTCGAGCTCGTACCTGGCCGCCGTGTCGATCACCGCTCTGAGCAAGGGATCCGTACTCGTGCCCGAGGCCAGATCGGCGCGGAAGCGACCCTCCACTTCGGACAGTCGCGCGGCCAGTGACCGCGGCGTGGCGGCGGGATCCGGTTCGTCGACGATGTCGTCCAGCCATCGGGCGAAACCGTAGAGCGCGTGGACCGCGGGCCGCTGCGGCGCGGTCAGCATGCGGGTCGCCAGGAAGTACGTGCGCCCGTGGCGGGCATTGAGGCCGCGGCACCACGTATAGGCGGCACGAAGGTGTGGATCGCGGATGCCGGCGGCGTCGAGTTCGTGCTTGGTCATCGGTTCGCCTCCGCGGCCAGATCGAGCACGCGTGCGCCGCGCCCCGGTGTCCCGGTGATCCGGTCGGCGGCCAGCCTGCCGGAGATCAGCACGGTCGGGACGCCGACACCGGGTACCGTCCCGCCACCGGCGAGGACGACGTTTTCGTTACCGCGCGGGAAGTTCCGAGGACGGAACGGTCCGGTTTGACCGAACGAGTGCGCGTAGCCGAAGGGGGTCCCGGCGACCAGGCCGCGGTCCGCCCAATCGGCTGGGCTGATCACCTCGGTGAACTCGGGTTCGAAATCCGGCAGCAGGCGTTCCCGGGCCACGGAAAGGATCTCCTCGGCGTACGGGCCCGCATCGGCGGTCCAGTCCGCCGGGCCACGGTCGAGATTGGGTACCGGCGCGAGGATCGAGAAGAGCTGCCGCCCCGGCGGGGCGAGTCCCGGATCGGTCGCGGTGGGCCGGGTGATCAGCAGGGACGGATCGGTCATGCGGCGCCCGGTGGAGATGAGCTCGTCGAAGGTCGAAGCCCAGCCCTGCCCGAAGGAAATCGTGTGGTGGCCGATGGCGGAGTGCTCACCTGGGCCTCCGGTGTGCAGGATCAGCGCGGACGGCGCGGGCCGCAGCGGGACGGGCCGCTTCGGGTGCCGGCCGAGGAGCCGGTAGCTCTCGGGTGGCTCGGTCGTCAGCACGACGGCGTCACACGGGTGGCGTTCGCCGCCCGCGGTGCGGACCGCGCGGATCCGGCCGCCGTCCCGTTCGAGCGCGTTCACGGGGTCGCCGTAGTGGAAGACGACGCCGTTCGCCGCGGCGACGCGGGCGAGGGCCTGGGGGAGCGCCGCGACACCTCCGGGCGGGAAATACACGCCACCGACGGTGTCCATATAGGAGATGACCGCGTAGAGCGCCAGTGCCCGCATCGGCGACTCGCCCGCGTAGAGGGCCTGGAAGGTGAACACCCGCTTCAGCCGCTCGTCCGACAGGAACGAGCCGATCTTGGGATCCAGCCGCCGGAAGCCGCCGAGCGCCACCAGCCGCGCCAGTTCCGGCCGGAGCATGCCCAGCGGCGAGTCGATGTTCGAGTCGATGAACCGGGAGAACTCGGTGCGATACAGGCGAGTCAGCCATTCGCGGAGCCGGACGTAACCCGCGGCCTCCGCCGGGCCCGCGAACTCGCGGACCGCGTCCGTCATCGCCGCGGCGTCCGTGTGCACGGGCAGCGTGCTGCCGTCGGCGAACTGCGCCACGTACGCCGGGTCGAGCCGGATCAGCGGCAATTCCTCGCTCAGTTCGGCACCGACGGCGCCGAAGGTGTCCCGCAGGATCGAAGGCATGGTGAGCACCGTGGGCCCGGTGTCGAGCAGATAGCCTTTGCGCTCCACGCGTCCCGCGAGACCACCCGGGCAGGGATCGCGTTCGAGAACGGTGACCGAGCGTCCACGGCCCGCCAAGTGCAGGGCGGCCGCGAGTCCCGACAGCCCCGCTCCCACCACGACGACCCGGTCCGTGGGCCCCGGCACCGTTTTCACTGGTCGCGCTCCGTGCATTTGGTGGCCAGGACGGCCAGCGAATCCGCGGCGTGCCGGGGGAACACGGCCGGGTCGATCACGGCCTGGGCCTTCTCGGCCCGTTCCCGGATGAGCTCGCCGAGGCGTTCCCGCGCCCCGGTCGCCGTGATCAGGGCGCGCCAGCGGGCCACGGCTTCGTCGTCCACCGTCGACGGCGCGAGCAGTTCGCCGAGTTCCGCGCGCTGCCGCCGGTCGGCCATCTCGGCGGCGAGCACCACGACACTGGACGCCTTGCGATCACGGAGGTCTTGGCCCGCGGGCTTGCCGGTGACCGCCGGATCGCCGAAGACGCCGAGCAGATCGTCCCGGAACTGGAACGCCTCACCGACCAGGCCGCCGTATTCGGCGAGGGCGGCCAGGACGTCCGGCCCGCACCCCGCCAGCGCGGCGCCGAATTCGAGCGGTCTGCGGACGGTGTAGTTGCCGGACTTCCGGCGCAGGACGTCGAGCAGTGTCTCCCAGTCCGGGAGCGTCCTGGCGTCGTTCACGAGATCGGCGAGCTGCCCGACCGCCAATTCCGCGCGCATGAGGTCGTATCGCGGCCAGCCGCGGGCCAGCGCCGCCGCGTCGAGGCCGGATTCCCGGAGCATCCGCTCCGACCAGACCAGGAAGAGATCGCCGGACAGGGTCGCCGCGGATTCCCCGAAGCGGTCGGCGGATCCGCTCCAGCCCTGTTCGGTGTGCCAGCGCGCGAACCGGACGTGCAGCGCCGGGCGGCCGCGGCGCAGCGGTGAGCCGTCCATGACGTCGTCCTGCGCCAGCGCGAAACAGTGGAGCAGTTCCAAACTCGCCGCGGCCCGCAAGGCCGCGTCCGATTCCGGTCCGCCGCATCGCCAGCCCACGTAGGCGAACATCGGGCGAAGGAATTTCCCACCCGCGACGAACTCCGGGATGGCGGTCTCGGCGAGTTCACCCTCGCCGTGGCCGGCGAAATGTTCGGCGGCCCGTGCCTCGACGAAACCGTACGCCTCGGCGAGGCACCGTCGGCCCAGGGTGTCCAGCCAGGCGGCCGGCGCCTCTTCCGCCATGATCGACGCCATCCGACCGTCCCTTCCGCCATCCGGTGATTCGATTCGCAACCGTTTCATTGCCGGTGTACCTTGTCTACTGGATCGGGTGACAGCCTCGCAACTCGAGCGGGATCCTCCGGTAGACACCAGAAGCCAGGGTTCCCTCGAGTTCCGGGCTCAAACCCCGGATCGCTCACGAATCGAAGATGACCGCCCAGCGACGGAGGTGGCCGGGACCTCGCCACCCTCCGGGAATCCGGCGCCCCTCCCCTGAGCCGGGTTCCGGACGCCCGGCGGTGCCTGGCGGATCGGTCCCCTCCCGATCGCCCTCGGCACCGCCGGGCGTTCGTTCCTCAGTGGACGCCATACGTACCGTGTTCGAGGTTCGACCGACGGTGAGCAACGTAAGCTCGGGCATCGGATGTCTTCGTGCGAAACGTGGTACTGAATGGAAGTCGACGAGGAGAACGGCCTTCGGCCCACGGGTTCGTGGACGCCCGGCAAGGTCGCCGAAGTGCTGGGCATCTCGCCGGTCACGCTCCGGACGTGGGCGACGCGGTACGGCGTGGGACCTTCACTGAGGGCCGACGGGCGTCATCGCCGGTACTCGGACGCGGACGTCCGCAGGCTCCAGTACATGCAGCGGCTGATCGACCGCGGTATCCGTGCCCGTGAGGCCGCCGCGGCCGCGTTCTCCGGCGCCGCAGCCGCGCTCCCCGAAGTCCCGGCCGACCGGCGGGTCGACGAACTGGAACGGGCCGCGGAGGATCTGGAGTTCGCCTCCATCGCCGCGTTGCTCGACGAAACGCTGGACTCGCTCGGCGCGGCGGCGACGTGGACCGACGTGCTCCTGCCCATCCTGCGGAACCTCGGCGGCCGCTGGCAGCGGGGCGACGTCTGCTTCGAATCGGAATGGGCGCTCACCACCGAGGTCTCCCTGGCGTTGCAGCGCTACGTCGCCCGATTCGCCACGGCACCTTCGGAACGCGGCGCGCTCCTCTCCTGCTGTCCGGACGAACGGCACAGTCTGCCGGTCGAGATCCTTCGCGCGTCGATGGTCGAGATCGGTATCCCCGCGGTCTATCTCGGTCAGATGGTCCCCGCGGAGACCGTCGCCGGCATGGCCTCGAAGCTGGATCCGGTGCTGATCGTGCTCTGGTCGATGTCCGTCACCACGGTCGACGACCTGCTCCGCCGTCGTCTCCAGCAGCAGGGTTTCGAGGTCGTCGTCGCGGGGCCCGGCTGGGAAGGACTCGATGTGCACGGCACCCCGTGGGTCAACGATCTCGACGGCGCGCTGGAGGTCGCCGCCGAGCGGCTGAAGTCCTGAACCGTTGCGAGATCGCTCCAAGTGCCAGAGGATGGTTCCGTCGGATATCGCGGGACGGGAGAGTCTGTGGTGGATCTCAGGCGGCAGGTGCTCGAGCGGTGGCCGTCGAACTGGCCGGTCCAGCCCTTCCGGGAACCGGCCTGGGCGCGGCAGGAACCGACGTACCGGGAATGCGCTCCCGCGCTGATCGACGCCGCGGTCAAACGCGCCGACGCCCGGGTGGCGGGCAACTGGTTCGTCGTCGCGGCGAGCCGTGAAATCCGTGCGGACAAGCCACTCGGCCTGCGGGCGGGCGGCCGGGAACTGGTCGCCTGGCGCGGTCCGGACGGTGCCCTGACCATCGGTCCCGGTGCCTGTCCTCATCTGGGCGCTCCGCTGGCGGAGGCGCGTGTCCATTGTGGAGAGTTGGTCTGCCGATGGCACGGCCTTCGGGTCGGGTCCGATCGGCCGGGCTGGACGCCGTTGCCGTCCTATGACGACGGTGTGCTCGCCTGGGTCCGCCTCGATCGCTTCGGCGGTGAGGCTCCGACGGAACGGCCGGTCGTGCCGGACCGCCCGCTAGGAGACCTCGCGGTCGACGCGGTCGCGACGCTGACCGGGATCTGTGAACCGATGGACGTCGTCGCGAACCGGCTCGACCCTTGGCACGGCGCCTGGTTCCACCCGTATTCCTTCACGCGGCTGCGGGTTGTTTCGGCGCCGCAAGGAAACGAGGTCGCCGACGCGGACGACAAGTTCGTGGTCGAAGTGACCTTCCGGCTCGCCGGGAAGCTGGGTGTGCCGGTGATCGCCGAATTCACCTGCCCCGAGCCTCGGACCGTGCTGATGACCATCGTCGAAGGCGAGGGCACCGGAAGCGTGGTGGAGACGCATGCCACCCCGCTCGGAACCGGCCCGGACGGCCGTCCGCGCACCGCCGTGATCGAGGCGACGATCGCGACCTCCGATCGTCCTGGGTTCGCGAAGGCCGCCCGGATCGCCCCGGCACTGCGGCCTTTGATGCGCCGGGCGTCCGCGCGGCTGTGGCGGGACGATCTCGCGTACGCGGAACGCCGCTATGCCTTGCGAGCAGGACACGTCTGAGTTCGCGTCCACCGTGACACCGAGGAGCGTTTCCGATGCCTGTGCACGAAACCGAAGTCGTGGTCATCGGTGCCGGACTCGCCGGTCTCTCGGCCGCGCTGCACCTTCACCGCGCCGGCGTCGTCTGCACCGTCCTGGAGGCCGGGGACGAGGTCGGTGGCCGCGTGCGGACCGACGTCGTCGACGGCTTCCGGCTGGACCGCGGCTTCCAGATCCTCAATCCCGCGTACCCCGCGATCCAGCGCTTGGTGGACGTCGACGCGCTGCGGCTGGGCAGGTTCTGGCGCGCGGTCCGGGTGGCCGACGACGACCGGCTCAGCCTCCTCGGAAACCCGCTCGACACACCCAAGGCGCTGCGGGACGTCGCGGCTAGGCGCTATCTGTCGGCGAAGGACCTAGCCGCGCTCGGTGCCTTCACCGCGCGGGCGGCGGGCGGTCCGGCGCGGTCGATCGTCCAGGGACGCGACGGCACGACCGCCGACCAACTGCGCGGTGCGGGATTGTCGGACCGCGCTGTGGAAACCGTGCTCCGCCCGTTCCTGTCCGGGGTCTTCCTGGAGGCCGGGTTGAGTACCTCCTCGCGGTTCTTCCGGCTCGTCTGGCGCAGTTTCCTGCGATCCGCGCCGTCGTTGCCGTCGCTGGGCATGGGCGAGCTGCCCCGGCAACTCGCCCGGCTGCTGCCCGTTTCCGCGGTGCGGACCGGAATGCGCGTCGAGCGAGTCGGCGACGGTGAGGTACGCACCTCCGGCGGAGACGTCTGGACCGCGCGCGCCGTCGTCGTCGCCACGGACGGCACCACCGCCGCGGGCCTGGTCGACGGCGTCCCCGAACCGCGGTGGAACAGCGTCACGACTTGGTATTTCGCGCCACCACGGTCACCGTTGCGAGAGCCGGTCATCGTGGTCGACGCCCGCGGCGGCCCGATCCTCAACACCTCTGTACTGAGCGAGGTCTGCCCGGCTTACGCCCCGGAAGGCTCGGCGCTCGTCAGCGCCTCGGCGCTCATGCCGCTGGGGGAATCGGAAGTGCGGCGGGAACTGAGCCGGATGTACCGTGTGGACGCTTCGCGCTGGCCGTTGGTCGCGCGCTACGAGATCCCCCGCGCGCTCCCGGCCATGCCTCCGCCGCACGACGTCCGCGGCGAGATCCGGTTCGGTGAACGGCTTTACGTCTGCGGGGATCACCGCGACACCAGTTCGCTGCAGGGCGCGCTCGCCTCCGGGGGACGGACCGCTCGCGCGGTGCTACGGGACCTGTGAGGCGATTTCCCGGATCGCGTCCGACAGCCGCGGATACACCGGCACCCGCACGTCGAGGCCGAAGAGCCGCAAGATCCTGAGATCCGTCGGCGACGAACTGACCAAGGCCAGCCGGCGGCGCTCGTGACCGGCCCGGGTGACGGCGGCCTCCAGCACCTGAAGCCCCGCCACGCCGAGAAAGGTCACCCGGGACAGATCGATCACCGTCCGATCGTGGAGGTTCCCGTCCAGATGCCGGTCCAGTAGCGGGGCTGTGCTCGCGTCCAGCTCGCCGGTCACGGTGAGGATCAGCAGACCGGTGGCGTGCTCGTGCCCCAGTACGGGGGCAGGTGTTTTTCGGTGCGGTGATGGCATGGAGGTCTCCTCGGGAAGCGGTATGACGCGCACTTCGAGTGCCCGCAGCAGCACGTCGCCGGACGCACCCGGTCTTCGGCCGGACGGTGCGAGGCCGGGCAAGGTCGCCGAACACGCGAAGCTGCGAGTTGAACCTCACGTGCTCTCACCGTACGTCGCCGGAGCCGCCTCCGCAGTCTGCGGGACAAGGAAATCCGACGCGGTGAATCGGTCTCGAATCGGTTTGCGACGGGTGGTGGCGGGTAAGCCGATCGTGATGGCCGCGCACGTGTGCTCCGGGAAGAACCGGGGTAACCGGCCACTGATTCATCCGGATCATGGGAAAGGGAATCGACATGAGCCTGAACGACGACGACATCTCCACCACCTCGGGCGAGGACCGGGAAGGGCCGGCCGACGCCGGTGCCGGCCAGGGGACTCCCGGCGAACACGACGGCGGGGCCGACGGTGGCGCCGAGGGGCCTGCCGATTCCGGCGCCGGCGAAGGCACCGCGGGCCAGCACGACGGTGGAGCCGACGGCGGCGCGGACAGTGGCGCGAGCTGAGCTGAGCGGGCCGTCCACCGGCACCGGGGAAAACGTCCCGGAGCCGGTGGACGGCCACGTGCCGGCAAGTGTCCTGTCGCGTTTGGTCGGTTCCGACGTCGAGGAGTTCGCCACCCGGCACTGGGGCAGGGAACCGTTGCTGCGGCGAACCGGCGGCGACTTCGGTGATCTGCTCGATCTGGACGGCGTCGACGATATGCTGTCCCGCCGCGGGTTGCGGACGCCGTTCCTGCGGCTGGCCCGCGACGGGGCGGTGGTCGATTCCCGTTCGTTCACCGGTGGAGCCGGTGTCGGCGCGGAAATCGGCGACCAGGTCCGTGACGACCGGGTCGCCGCCCTGTTCGCCGAAGGCAGCACCATCGTGCTCCAGGGATTGCACCGCATCTGGCCTGCCATCATCGACTTCACCACGCGGTTGACCGGCGAACTCGGCCACCCCGCGCAGGTCAACGCCTACATCACCCCGCCGTCGTCGCAGGGCTTCTCGGCGCACTACGACGTGCACGATGTCTTCGTGCTTCAGACGGCGGGCCGCAAGCGGTGGAAGGTGCACACGCCCGTCCACCCGTCGCCTCTGCGTGACCAGCCGTGGGGCGAGCACGCCGACGCCGTCGCCGGGCGGGCCCGTGACGATGCTCCGGTCATCGACGAAGTCCTCGAGCCCGGGGACGTGCTGTATCTGCCTCGCGGCTGGCTGCATTCGGCGACGGCGCTGGGTGACGTCTCCGCGCATTTGACCGTCGGCGTCCACGTGATCACCGCCTTCGCCTTGGTGGAAGCGCTCACCGCGCTCGCCGGTTCCGAGGAACGGCTGCGCAAATCGCTCCCGCTGGGGATCGACGTCGCGGACCCGAGCCTGCTGGAAGCCCATGTCGAGTCCGTCCGGGAAGACCTGATCGCCGGTCTGCGGGCGGTGCCCGGCGACGCCGTCGCACGGCACGTCCGGGACAGGACATGGCACGGAAATCGTCCGGAACCGCTGGCGCCGATCGCGACGGCCAGGTTCGTGCTGGGCCTGGGCGACGGGGATTCGGTGCGGCGTCGCGACGGCTTGCGCTTCCGTATCGGTGAGCCGGCGGACGGCCGGATCGTTCTCGAACTCCCGGATCGCCGCCTCTCGTTGCCTGCCTCCACCTCGACCGCCTTGGCGGCGCTGCTGGACGGAAGGACGTGGCGGCTGGGAGAGATCCCGGGAATGGACCGGGCCGACCAGCTCGTACTCGTGCGCCGCCTGCTCCGGGAAGGCGTGCTGATGGCCTCGACCGCATGACCGCGGCGCAACGGTGCGCGGAACTGGCCGAAGCCGCGGGCGATCCCGGGGAAGGAACGGCCCCGCCCGCGGAGCATTGGCTCCTGATCGAGCATCCGGGCCCGTGGGGCCGGTTCGCGCTCAAGGAGTCCGGGATCGATCCGGCGGCGGTCGCCCACCTCGGCTCGTGGGCGGCGCGGGTCGGCGGCCGGATCGCCCTGGTCCGCCGGGTCGCCCGGCGTCCGTCCACTCGCGACCGCCCCTTCCGCTGGTTCCGGGTCGACGCTCGCCCCGGCCACGAGCAGATCCGGACCGGGGAATTCACCGACGCCGCGGAACTCTCCCGCGTCACCTCCGCGGCGGGGAGCGTGTGGCCGGAACCCCTCGCGCTGGTATGCGTCCACGGCAGACACGACACCTGCTGCGCGGTGCGCGGCCGCTCGCTCGCGACCGCGCTGGCGGCGGAGTTCCCCGGGGCCACCTGGGAATGCAGCCACCTCGGCGGCTGCCGCTTCGCTCCCTCGATGGTGTTGCTGCCACACGGTTTCACCTTCGGCGGCCTGCGTCCGGACGACGCGATCGGTCTCTATCACCAGTACGTGGACGGCATCCTCGATCCCAGGTTCCTGCGCGGCCGTTCCTCGTATCCGCCGATCGTCCAAGCGGCTCACCACCACGCCCGCGCCGCCACGGGCGCCGCTGGAATCGACGATCTCCGGCTGACGAAGACCACGCGTGCAGGTGATACCTGGCAGGTGGGCTTCGCCGAACCCGACTGCACCGTGTACCTGCGCGAAGGCCGAATCCCGGCGGGCAGGCGGCTCACGTGCGCGTCCGAGCCCGTGCGGACGATAAGAGTGGTCGAATTGGTGGATCTCCGGTACTGACCGGGGGCCGCCAGGAAGGTGGGGGAGCCCATGGGGGAGCAGTGGTGGTGGGGCGCGATCGGCGGGGTGATGGTCGTCGGCGGCTTGCTGATGCGCCGGCCGAGCGACCGGAAGTGGCGATCGTTCGCCGTCGGGATCGTCACGTCGGCGGGCTGGATGCTGGTCGCCCTGTTCGTGATCGCGCCGCTGGTCCCGGCGAACGTACTCGGGATCACGATCCTGATCGTGATCGTGCTGGGCGTCCTCGCGGTTCCGCTGATCGTCCGGCTCGGTGCCGTTTCGCGCACAAGCCGCGGGGTACCCGGCCGCATGACCGAATACCGGCACACCGCGACCATCGAGATGCCCGCCGCAGATCTGTTCGCCTACTTGCGAGAGCCGCGGAACCTGCCTCGCTACTTCCCTCGGATGAGTCGTGCCGAGCCTGAAGGCGGCGAGGCGGTGCACGTCGAAGCCGACGTCCACGGTGAACATGTGGAAGGCGAGGCGTGGCTGAAGGTCGACGAGGCCAATCGTTCACTGCGCTGGGGAGCCCAAGGGCCGCATGACTATCAGGGGGAACTGTCGATCGAGGACGCCGGTCCCGCGGCGTCCCGTCTCACGGTGACACTGCACAGCGTCCGGGACGCGGATGACGAGGAGGTGCAGCGCGGGCTCGAGGAGACCGTTGCCGCGCTCGCGCACACCGTGACCGCCGATGCCGATGTGGACGCCGCCGAAAAAGAAGGAGGCTGGGCGGGACACCGGGATTCGTGACGGCCTCAGGTGCGGAACGGCCGCGACCCTGATCCGGGTCGCGGCCGTCATCGCACTCGCTCCTCACGAAGCGTTGTCGTCGATCAGTAGGGCCGGACGGTCCATCGCTGGTGCGCCTGACCGCTGTCCACCTGCTGGACGACGGCGGTGGCGTTGGGGTCCGCGCCACCCGCGGCTTCGACGATCTTCGCCGAATGCACGCTGCGCAGGGCGACCGAGCCGTCCGCGGTGGTGGTGAACTCCCACTGCTGCGTCGTCCCGTTGTGGCACTGGTACTGGACGATCGAGTTGCCGTTGTGCAGTTCGCCGTACCGCAGGTCGAGGCACTTCCCCGAGTGGCGGTTCTTCAGGACGTAGACGTTGTTGCCGAGATGGGTCACGTCCCAAAGCTGTTTGACACCGCCGACGCAGTCCCACAGTTCCATGCCGGCGAGGTCGTTCAACGCGCCTTCCCCGATGAGACCGGCCGTCTGGATGCAGCGGCCAGACTTGGCTCCCCTGAGATCGACCGTCTTGTGGGGGACCGCCGCGACCCGGTATGCGACGGTCGAGCCGGTCTCATTGCTCCAGTCGATCCGGCCGTTCTGGAACAGGTTGCGCCTGCCCATGGGGAGGGCGGTCTCGTCGGACTTCGGGTAGCCGAGGTACGAACGCTCGGCCCCCAGCGACTTGTACTTCGCGCTGATGCTCCCGTAGACCAGGCGTGCGCCGGTGCTGGGATGCCAGTAGATCGAGCCCGAACCGACGGCGAAGTCGGCGACCTTGCCCACACCGTCCGAAGTGGACCGGATATCGCCCGTCGGATTCCCGAGAGGACCGGTCTCGTAACCGTGCTCGGCGAACTTCCGGTGGATGTCACCGTTGATCGCGACGGTTCCGTTGCGGGTGATGTACACCGAGCCCGACGTGAAGCGCTGCATGGGGCTGGCGTCGGGGCCGTAGGTGCCGGCGTCCGCCAGGGGATAACCCATGCCCGCCTCAAAGCCCATGGCGGCGAACTTCCGGTGGAGCTCACCCTTGACCTGCCGGATCGCGCTACCGGGCACGTAGTAGATGGTGCCCGCGGCGAACCGGCTGTAGCGGACGTTCGTGCCACTGACGGTGCCCTCGTCGGCGAGCGGGTAGCCGTAGGGACCCGTTTCCCCGCCCGAATTCGCCCAGATCTCCCCGATCAGGCCGAAGACGATGTGGACACCCGTCGACGCGCTCCACACGATGTGGAGGTGCGGCCCGCCCATCGTGGGTTTGACGACCCGCAGGACCTGGCCGTTGCCGTCCTTGGTCGGCACCTGGTCGGTCATCGCGCCGCCGACGCCGGCGGGCCCGCCGAGTGCCAGGAGCTTGTCGAGGACCGGTCCGTTGTAGACCGCCTGCACCGCGAAGCGCTGAGTGGTCCCGTCGTTCCCGGCGGTGAGGTAGAGCCTGCCCCGTTCGTACAACCGGTGGCCGAGGCCGACCCCGTTGGAAGTCCCTTCGGGAACGAAGTCGCCGACGGGCTTGCCGAGCTTGTCGCGCAGCGGCTGCTCCGCGGCGTAGCGCCGGTCGATCGGGTGCGGGGCCAGCGGAGCCTCGGCGTGCCACTTCGTCGCGATCGCATAGGCGTCGTCATCGATCGCGCCGGTGACGAACAGGTACTTGGCGGAACTGCGCGAGGGGCGGATGGAGACGCTGGAGGCGTCGCCCCGCACGCACCAGGTCGCGTCACCCTTGAAGGCGTTGGAGCCGTCGGTCGGGTCGACGTAGGCCCGCACACGTTGCGACTGCGGGGGGATCATCGCCGTGTTCGCCGCGGAAGACGCTCCCGAACGCCAGCGAAGGTAGTGGTTGGGGCGGCTGACCGACTGGAACGAGAAGCACTCGGGATTGCTCAGCCCCGGCTCGATCCTCCACCGCGCCTCCGGACGGTCGCCCGGCTGCCACTGCTCGAGCACGACGTCGCCGTTGCGGTCGGTGAGGTAGACGTCGACACCGCTGTACGCGTCGACCCGCAAGGTCTGGACCAGGTTCTCGTACTGGCCGGTGCGAAGGAACTTCTCGCGATCGCTGCGCTTGGCGGCGAGTGCCGCGTCCGCGGCGGCGACCAGCGCCGGCCGGATCAGCTGGTTCGCCGCGCGCGTGCGCAGTTCGGTGATCAGCCGGATGTACTCCTGGTCGCGTTTGGCGAGCTCGTTGACGATGTCCCGCAGGTGCGCTTCCTCGGCACCCTGGTTGATGAAGAAGGCCCAGTCGGCGGGGTCGAGGCTGCCGACGGCGTCTTCGGCGGCGCCGTGGACCTCGGTGTCACGGGGGACCGACTTCCAGATCTCGACGACGAAATCCCGGTCCTTCAGGTTGATCAGGTACTCCAGCCGCGCCGGGGGCACGGATCCCAGCGTGTGCGACACGGCGTTCGCCTTGGCGGCCTTCGCCCGTTCAGCGGCCTTGGCCGCTTCGTCCTTGGTGGCGTCGTCCTGGATGACCCGGTCGACGTCCTTCTTGTGCTCGGCGAAGAGCACGACGGTCAGGAAGCGCCACTGATCGTCCGCGGTACCCCGCAGTGCCGCGCGGGCGGCCTCCTTGACGGCCATGTCCTTGTAGCCGTCGGCGTTGAGTTCCAAGTGGACGATGAAGTCGAAGATCGACTTCGCCAGGACGGTGTTGTCCACCGGGATGCCGAGAGTCGAGGCGGCCAGCGCCTTGGCGGCGCGTTCCTGCTCCTGCTGCTGACGGCGGTCGGTGACGATCTTCTGATCTTCCCGGTGCGCGTCGTGGATCCCGACCTTGATCCACTGCGTGGACGCCGCCTCGCCGTCGGCGGCGAGCGCGGCGATGGCCGTCTCCTTGAGCTTCTGGTGCTCGGGTTCGAGCGGATGCTGCTTGTCGATGTCGTCGGCCGCGTAATACATCGCGGCGACGAAGCCCCGGTCGCTGAGGACCAGGAGATCGGGTCCGGCCACGATCTTCAGGACGGCGGCGGCGTTGCCCTTGTCGATGTCCGTGGACTGCGCGGCTGCCGACGGCGCCGATGGCGGGGCGGCGGAGGCCGTGACGGGTGCCGCGACGCCCGCCGTCGTCGCGACGATCGCGGTGGCGATGATCAATCTCTTGAAAACCCCTCTTCGCCGTGCCGATGGCACGCCGGAGGGACCCCAGTATCCGTTCAAGACATCCTCTCCTTGGATGTAACGCGCGAGACCGTCATTCGGTCTCCATCGCGAGTTCGAATAGGAGACCAGTTAATGGCGAAAAAAAGACCGTGACTGTGATGTGGATCACGCCCTTTACGGGCGTTGTGTCCTTGTGCCATAGTCGTCTTCAGGCGTGCGCGAGCACGCAATTCTGGGGTCTGGGGTTCTGGGGATGAGACTTCGTGCACTGTTCGGCGCCCTCGTGGTGTCGATCATCGGGATCGGCGCAAATGTCGCTACGGCGAATGGAGTAACGGAAACGGCCATTGGTTCGAGTGTTCCCGGTATCGAGAATTCGATTTACTATCCGATCGTCCGTCAGAACGCGTTGTACCACTCGGAGGATCTGGTCAGGGTGGCGGCGTGGCAGGCGCTGCGGTCGGACGAGGGCGAGCCGGCGCTGCGGGCGTTCGTCCGGACGGGGTTCTTCGAGGCCAGGAAGCGGGCCGAGGGGTATCACGCGCGGAACAAGGAGTTCGCGCGGCGGGTCATGACCAACTACAGCGCGCAATATTCGCCGAACGTGCACGCCGAGGCCACGGCGGCGTACAAGGGCAGTGCCGCGCAGCAGGAACAGTTCTTCCGGACCGGTTTCGCGGCGGCGAAGGCGCTCGACGATGCCGCCCGTGAGGCCGATGAGCAGCACAAACAGCAGATTCTCGAGCAGGACCGCGCGTTCGTGCGGCTGCTGGCGGAGTTCGATCCGGGTGAGCAGGTGCGCCTGGCCGCCCAGCACGCCTTGCGGGCCGGGGGTACGGACAGTCACCTTCGGGCGTTCTTCGCCTCCGAGTGGATGGCCGCGGCCGCGACGGATGTCGAGGTCTACCGGATCCGCACGCAGGAGGCGGGTGTTCGCTTCTACGCCTTGATCCCGCAGCTGATCGCGGACGCGGAGGAGGCCGAGCGGGAAGCGCTCGCGGCCGAGGGTGCCGCGGCGGAGCAAGCCCGCGCGGTCGCCGCCCGGGCATGGGCCACGACCAGGGAAAAGGCCGACGAAGCCCGTACGGTCTGGGAGAACGAAGCGCTGGCCTGTGCCGAGCAGGCCCGGTACTGGCGGACGGTGATCGACCGGGCCAACGCCGGTGTCGACCCGGTCTGGGCGATGATCGCCACCAGGGCGGACAAGAATCGTGCCGGCTGGGCCGCCGACGGAACGTTCGCCGACGGGCAGACCCAGTACTGGGCGAGTGTCGAAAAGCATGCGAAAGAGCATCGAGACCAAATGTCGCCCGCGGGCTGAGCTCAGCCGGGCACCTCTTTTCAAGCACTGAAAGCCTTCTTCTTTCGATTAAATTCGAAAAAGGCTCCAGTGTGCTCGATTCAACGCCGAGACGGGTAATCGACGGCCGACGGGGCGGGGTGGCGGACAGCTGCACCCGTCCCGTTTTCTCCGGTGCCCGGAAACCCTCCCGGGATTCTTTCTCGTGCGCGATTCACGAAATCTTTCTGCTACTGGGGAGTGGTGTGCCATGAAAAGGAAGACGCGACGCGCCAGACGGGGGCCACTCGCCTCCGGATGGTGCCGCGGCGCGGTCGTGCTGACCGTGACCACGGCTTTGGTCGTCTCGGGCGCGGGCCTGGAACTCGCCGCAGCCGCGCCCGCCGTCCCGGTGGTGGCGGACGGGCGGCAGGCGCCCGCCACACCGCCGGGCGCGGCGACGCCGCCCGCCCCGGCGACGGCGACGATCGATCCGGAAGAGGAGGCGCTGCTGCGGCAGTTGCAACTGGACCTCCTCGCCGACATCGCGGCGCTGGACGAGCACGAGGAAGTCCGCGTGGCGGCGCGGGAAGCCTTGAAGAAGGCCGAAGCCGGCGACGACGCGGCCATCACGACGTTCTTCGAGCGTGGGCACCAGGAAGCCACGGCACGGGCGGAACGCCGTAAGCAGGAGGCCGACGACCGCAACCGCGCGGTGATCCAGTCCCTCGCGGGCACCGGCGGTCCGGCGTTCAACGCCGCCGTCGACCGCGCGCTGCGGGGCAACGCCTACGACCGCGAGAACTTCCTGGCCTTCGGGCGGGACATCGCCACGGAACAGGATCGCCGTTCCGGCGCCTACGAGAAGGAGATCCGGGACCGGCGGCGCGCCCATGTGCAGATCGCCGCGGACCGGGGGACACCCGAGGTCTCCGCCGCCGCGAAGGCCGCGCTGGCCCAAGGCGACGCCGCGATCGAGGAATACCTCAAGACGGGCTACCTGGCCGCGGCCAAACGCGACGCGGAGGCTCGGGAGAGCCGGCTCGCCGAACTCGAACGACAGCGCAAGGAAGCCGAAGCGAACTCTGAACTGGCGCAACGGATCGCGCGGGTCATGCGGGCGCGGCAGAACCTGCTCTCCGCGCACGCGAGCGGCGTTCAGGCGCTGGAGCGGACCGCCAACGACATGACACTGGCGGCGAACGCGTCCCGGGAGGCCGCGCGGGCGCTGGCCGCCGATCAGGCGGGGAACAGCTATCACCCCGAGCTTTACCAGCGGGCGAAGGACGACGCCGCCCGGTTCGTCCGGGACGCGCGGACCGACGCTCAGCAGGCACAGTCGGCGGCCGCGCTGGCGAGCGCCCAGGTGGACGTCCTCGTGCAGAACCAGATGCCGCACGGCACCCAGTGGGCCAAGGTCGTCCAAGGCATGGCGGCCGCCGCGAACGCCGCGAAGCAGGCCGCCGAAACCGCGGCGCACGCGATCGACGCGATCGCCGCCGACGCGGCGGCCACCGACGCCGCGGAGAAGGCCAGGGCCCGGGAAGAGAACGCCCGCCGCTGGCGGGCCAACGCGCAGTCCCACGCCGACGCGGCGGAGCGCCTGGCCACGGCCGCCGGTGAACAGGCCGCGGCGGCCGCCCAAGCGGCGGCACAGGCACAGCAGGCGAAGACCGACGCGGAAACCGCGCTGCGGAACGCCAAGGCACACGCCGCGAAGGTCAAGCAGGCACGTGCGGACGCCGAGCGGGAACGCGATATCGCCGACGCCAAGCGGCGTGAAGCCGAACAGTGGCGTGGTCAGGCGGCCCTCAAGAGGCAGGAGGCCGAGGCCAAGCAGCGGGAAGCCGCGAGCGAGCGGGACAAGGCCAAACGCGAGGCGGGTATCGCCCAGCAGAAGCGGCAGGAGGCCGAATCGCAGCAGCGGATCGCTTCCGAGAAGCGCGTCGCCGCCCAAGGACAGGAACAGATCGCCGCCGACGCCGCCAAGGAGGCCCGGCGTCAAGAACAGATCGCGGCGGGTATCGACCAGAACGCCGGTGTCGAGGAGGGCAAGGCCCATCAGGCTCGGGAGGACGCCGCACGGGTGCGGCAGTCGGCCGAGACGACCGCGAAGAAGGCACAGGCGCTCGAACAGCTGGCCGCGCGGGCGGAAGCGTCGTCGGAGATCCTCCAAGAGGAAAAGGAAAAGGTGCGGGCCGCGGCGACTCAGGCCCGGGCCGAGGCGAACACGGCGAGGGACGCCGCGCAGGCGGCCGACGGCCTCGCCACCCAGGCGGGCCAGGCCGCGGCGTCGGCTCGTGCCGCGGCGACGGAGTCACAGGCCGCCGCGGGCAGGGCGCGAGCACACGCGGATCGAGCGCAGGCGGCGGCGTCGCAGGCGCGGGCGGCGGCCAGGGAAGCCGAAGTCGCGGCGGAGAAGTCCCGTACGGCGGCGAACGAAGCGGAGGCCGCGGCGGCGCGCGCCAACGAGGCGGCGGCGCGCGCCGAGCGGGAAGCCTCCGCCGTCCACGCGGAAGCGCTGAAGGCCCGCGCGTCGGCGGAGGAGGCGACGGCCGCGGAATCGCGTGCCGCCGAGAACGCCCGCAACGCGGCGAATCTGGCGCAGGAAGCCGCGGTGCACTCGGAGCAGGCGCTCACCGCCGCGCATCGAACCCAGGAGGAGGCCAACGCCGCCGCGGCGGAGGCCGCCACCGCGGCCACCCAGGCGGGTATCGCGACCCGTGCGGCGGTCGCGGCGGGGCTGTCGGGGTCCGGGATCGCCGCCCCGGCCGACCAGGCGATCAACCTGGTGAGCCCGTTCACCGGCGACGACCTCGACGCGGACTTCGTGCTCATGGTGGCGAACCGGGCGAAGGACGTCGGTGACACCCAGGTCCGGGCCGCGCAGGCCGCCGCGGCCGATGCCGCCGCGCAGGCGAGCCGGGCCGCCGAGGCGGCCAGGAACGCCGGGCTCGAGGTGAAGCCGGCGTTCGAGGCCGCGGCGGCGGCCGCCACTTCGGCGGCCAACGCGGCGAACTCGGCGGCGGCCGCCCAGCAGTCCGCGGCAGCCGCGGCGGTGGCCGCGGCCGCGGCAAGGGCGGCATCGGCCGAGGCTGACGCCGTCGACGCCGCGGCACAGGCCGACGCCAAGGCCTCACGTGCGGCGGCCGACCAGGCGGCGGCCGATGCCGCCCTGGCGGGGCGGGCGGCCGATCAGGCGGCGGCCGACGCCGTCGCGGCGAGGAAGGCCGCCGACGACGCGACCCGCGCGGCGAACGAAGCCACCGCCGCCGCCACCCGGGCCCAGCAGGACGCGGTCGCCGCCCAGCAAGCGGCGGAGCAGGCCCAGCGTGACGCGGACGCCGCTCGCGAGTCCGCGAACCGGGCCGCGGATTACGCCCGTGACGCCGATTCCGCGGCCACCAACGCGGAGAAGTACGCGAAGAACGTCGAGGACCGGGCGGCGAACGCGGCGGCGGACGCCAAGGCGATCCAGGACCAGCTGGCCGAGATGCAGGAATTGCTTCGCCAGGAGGAGGAAGCACGCGAACGCGCCGAGGCCGAACAAGCCATCACCGACGACAGCGAGGTTCCCGAGCTGACGCCGGAGGAAGTGGAACTGCTGCGCGCGGAGAAGGGGCAAGCGGGTGTCGACGAGTACAACCGTGCCCGTGCCGACGCGAACAGGGACCTCATGGACCTCATCGTCGACGAAGGCGGCCAGGTCATCCTCGACCTGATCGGCTACACCGACGCGAAGCGGTGCTTCATGGAAGGCGACTTCATCTCCTGCGTGATGACCGTGATCAACGCGCTGCCGATCCTCAAGATCGCGTCGGTGCTGCGGAAGATCCCGGACGCGGTCGGGGCGACCGTGCGCATCGTGAAGGGCATCCGCACCTTCAAGGACGTGAAGATGCTCGGCCGCCGCATCACCGACAACCTGCGTGACCTGATCAGGCAGCTCAAGGGATGCAAGAACCCCGCCGCGGCGGCGTCGGCGGCACCGCCCGCCTGCCAGGTCGTGGACAGGGAAGCACTGCGCAAGAAGGTGGAGGACGAACACAAGAAACAGCCGGCGGTCAATCCCCAACCGGGACAGCGGCTCAGCACCATCGCCCGGCAGCGCGAGGTGGAGGGTTGTTTCAAGAGCGTGATCCCGGCGAACATCTCCTTCAACTACCCCATGGAGGACTTCACCTGGCTCGGCAACGACGCGAAACGCGCCACCGGCGGCATCGTCTGCGTCAACCAGACCGCGAAACGATCGGGAGAACCGGCGGCGCCCGTCGGGCATCCCGACACCTCGCCGCCGAAGCTGAACGGTACGGCTGTCCACAAGGGACACCTGGTGCCCGCCAGGCTCCACGGTTCCATGCTGGTGGACAACATCGTGACCCAGTGGTCGAAGGTCAACCTCTCCGACGTCAAGAAGGTGGAGAACGCGGTGGGGGACATGCTGGACCGGTATCCCAACCGGGACGTCTCGGTCATCTACGAGGTCCACGTCCAGTACGCGACCAAGACCGCGGCGATGCCGAGGTGGATCTTCATCGAGGCGATCGCTTCGAACGGCGCGAAGTGCTTCGCGAAGATCGAGAACATCCCCACCGGTAACCTCGTCAAGGAAACCTGTCCCGCCTTCCGGACGGCCTGACGATCGAATGAACGGAGGACGGACGTGCCGAAACGGTCGTACGTCGACGAAATCTGCGAGCTCGTCGGATGGCGGCCCGGGGACTTCGTGCCCGGGACGGACTGGACCACCGTCGAACGCGAACTGGGGACACCGCTCCCCGGCGACTACAAGGAGCTGCTGACCCGCTTCCCCTCCGGTGGATTCCGCGGCGTCATCTCCTTCTCGAATCCCGCCGAAAGCGTCGAGGCGTGCGGGAACGTCAAGAAGGAGAACGCCGAACTGCTCGAGATCTTCGGCGACGAGGACCTCGACTACCTGCGGGGTGTCCCGTACCGGCTCTTCCCGGAGCCGGGCGGGATCTACCCGTGGGGGACCAACGGCGCGGGGGGATCGTTCTGGTGGGTGCCCGGCTCGGCCGATCCGGACGAGTGGGCGGTCGCCTACAACGACCGGGACTCCTGGCACGAGGAGCATTCCGGGCCGATGACGAAGGTCCTCTTGGAGCTGCTGGAGAGTACCGGCGAGGACAACATCCTCGGCTGGGACATGGCGGGTAAACCGGTCGGCTTCGACGGCTACTGGGCGGGCCGGTACGTCTCCTATCCTGGCTGAGCGGTCCGGGCGGCGGCGTGCGCACGCCGCCGCCCGGCATCGATCTCATGCGTCGACGAAGAGCGTGCCCGCGTCGGCGAGTCGTTCGACCACGTGGGCCGGTTCGAGCAAGGTCTCCGGGGTGTAGAAGCCGGGCGGGACCGCATCTGCGCGCAGGCCGAGCAGCCGTTCGATCCCCATGGCGAGGCCGAGCGAGGTCAGCGGACGCTGGCCGCGCGGATGGACCAGGTACCGGCTGACGCTCAGCGGGGCGCCCGCCGGGCCCGTCCCGTCGAGATCGATCCGGACTTCGACGGACGGGCCGTCGCCCCGGCGCGTCCCCGCGGATTCACCGACCGCGAACGCGAATTCGACGTCCGGCGCGCCCGTCGCGAACGCCAGGCTGGTCACGTCGAGGATCGGGATGGTCTGCCCGGTGACCGTGGTGCCGTCGAGGCCGCGCAACTCCACCCGGGCGTCGGCCGCGCCGGACCAGGCGAACACGCCGTCACGCCGCGCGTACCCGGCCGAGGTGACCTCCGCCCAGCGCGCCAGGTCCGCGAGTCCCGCGGGGCCGCCCGCGTCTTTCTCGTCGAGGATCGCGCCGATCCGGATCGTGTCGACCCGGTCGAATGCCTCGGCCCACGCCAATGCCGTGAGAGTGATGACGCCCGCGGCCCAGTGGCTGGCCATCAGCACCGGCGCGGCCGCCGGGCGCTGCGCGGCGGCGGTGACCTCCGGCGCGATGTCGATCATGCCGCTGGAGAGACTGACGTAGGGCACGCCGTGGTCCTGGGCGAAACGCAGCCCGTTCAGCCTGCTGTCCCACAGCGTCGCGACCACCGCCGCGTACTCCCGGCCGGCGGGCAGGCCGAGATCACCGCGGGTGAGATCGACCCTCACCGCGGTGGCGCCGCCCAGTTCGCCTGCCACCTTCCGCGCGCGTTCCGGATTCCGGCCCGCGATGGTCAACAGCAGCTCCGGGTACCGCCGCCGTAGGAGAGTGGCGGTATCCGAGCCCGCCTGTCCCGCCCCGCCCAGTAGCAGAACCGATCCCCGTTGTCCCATGTCGTCCCCTTCGATCCCAGTAACCTACATTTTGTAACTTACACGATGTAGCTAGGATGGGGGGTGGGATGGGGGGTGGATCGTGAGAGGAGGGCGATGGTGACCCGTCTGTCCAAACAGGCCCGGCGCGAGCAGTTGCTCGACGTGGCCTTGGAGATCGTGCGTGCCGACGGCGCCGACGGGTTGACGCTGCCCACCCTCGCCGAGGCGGCCGAGGTGAGCAGGCCCATCGTGTACGACCACTTCGGCACCCGCCCCGGACTGCTGCTGGCGCTCTATCGGCGACTCGACGAACGGCACCGCGCCGCCATCGCGCGGGCACTGGAAGAAACCTCGCCGACCGCGGTGGACGTCGCGGAAGCCATCAGCGTCGCCTACTTCGCCTGCGCCACTGACATTCCGGAGTTCAACGCCGTTTCCTCGGCCTTGAAAGGGAATCCGGAGATGGAGGCCAGCCGGCGCGAGCTGCACGGGGGCTACACCGATCTGATGGCCGACGCCTTGACGCCGTACTCCGGCCTGGACCGGGCGGCGCTGCGACTGCACTGCGTCGGAGCGCTCGGAGCCGCCGAGGCGATCGCCGTCGAACTGAACCGGGGCACCACGAGCGCCGCCGACGCGGTCGCGGCCTTGACCGGTGTCATCCTCGGCCGTATCGAGCGAACCGCCGGATAGCCGTCGGCGCGTGTCGCTCGATGCCCGGCGCCCGGATCCACCGGGTGAGGTCAGCGCTGCCCTGCCGCTTTCAGTCTCGCCAGCAGTTCTCGGCTGGTCGAATCCTCGGAGTCGAAGGCGTGAATCGTGTCCTGCTCGGGCGGAACGGCGGGCCCGCGCAGCCGTGCGCCATGGCACCGGAAGCAGAAGCTGATCTCGAAAAGGAACCGCGTGCCGCCGTGCGCCCGGATCTTCCAGACGGGGATGAAGCACCGTTTGAGCTCGCCCTCGGGCAGGCCGGCGACGAGCGTCAGCGCGGCTTGGGCTTCGTCCGCTTCCCAGATTGCCACCAGCTGATCGTCTCCGGTGCCGTCGGGACCGAGCACCTCGACGAGTTCGACTCGTTCGTGGGGAACTGGAAGGAACACCGCGCCACGATACTCGCGCGGCCTTCCGGCGGTTCCTCCATGCCGAGGGCCCGCGCCGTCGATCGACAGCCTCCCGTCATGTGATCCAGGTCACGATCCGCCTGGCGGCCGCCCCATCCTGGCCGTGCGCGGGGTCTGCCCGAAAAAGAACGCCGACCTTGGAGGGGACCCCTTGACCGTCACGCTGCCCGCAGTGGCCCGGGAAATGCTCGATGGGCCGCATACCGCGATCCTCGCGACCACGAACGCCGACGGACGGCCGCAGTCCTCGGTGATCTTCGTGAAGCGCGACGGCGACGAGATCGTGTTCAGCACGATCAGGGGGCGGCTCAAGACCCGCAACATGGAGCGCGATCCCCGCGTGAGCCTGCTCGTGGTGGCGAATACGGCCGCGTACGTGGAGATCCGCGGGACGGTGACGATCACCGACGACCCCGGCAAGGTGCTCCTGCGCGAGATGTACGACCGCTACCTGGACGGTGCGGAACCGCCGCCGGAGCCCGAATCGGCGCGGGTGGCCGTGCGCGTCGCCGCGGACAGGGTCTACCTCTGGCCGCCCGTACCCGTCGCCGAGCAGAGCTGACAACCGAAAGGACTACGCATGCGCAAGATCGTCGAGTCGACGCTGAGCAGCCTCGACGGAGTGGTCGACGACCCCGGATCGTGGGCACTGGACTACTTCGACCACGAGTTCCTCAAGGAGGCGTTCGAGCTTCTGCGGGGATGCGACGCCATGTTGATGGGCCGCGGCACCTACGAGGACCTGTCCTGGCGCTGGCCGGGTCAGACGGGGGACTTCGCCGATGCGATCAACGGGATCCGCAAGTACGTGTTCTCCTCGACGCTCGAACGGGCCGACTGGAACAACTCGGTGGTCGTACGGGGTGACGTGGTCGCCGAAGTGCGGAAGCTGAAGGAGGAGGGCGGCGGCGACCTGGTCGTCTTCGGCCATGGGCGGCTGTCGCACACCCTGCTGGAACACGGCCTCCTGGACCGGCTTCGCTTCGCGGTGCACCCCGTCGTCGTGGGCCGGGCTTCGGGGCCGTTCCGCGAGAATCCCAAAACGCCGCTGACGCTGATCGGCACGCATTCTCGCCAGTCGGGCGTCGTCGTACTGAACTACCTTGTCGGAAACGACTCCGTCGGCGCCGGCTGACGGCGAATTTCGTGGGAGTGCCGGATGACCGGGGACCTGATCACGCGAGCGCGGAACGGGGATGGGGAGGCGTTCCGTGAGCTCACCGATCCCTATCGGCGCGAGTTGCACGTTCACTGCTACCGGATCCTGGGTTCGATGCAGGATGCCGAGGACGCTCTGCAGGAGACCCTGGTATCTGCCTGGCAAGGTCTGGACGGCTTCCAGGAGCGCTCCTCGGTGAGGACCTGGCTCTATCGGATCGCGACCAACCGATGCCTCAAGGCGGTCCGATCGGCGGGCCGGCGCCCACACGCGGGCGGGCCGGTGCCCGGGTTCGACCCGCCGGAACCCACTCGCCTCGGCAAGGTGGAATGGCTTGAGCCCTATCCGGACATCCTGCTGGCAGAACGGATGGACACCGCTCCCGGCCCCGGACAGCGTTATGAGGCCAAGGAATCCATCTCTCTGGCGTTCGTGACGGCGGTGCAGTTGCTGCCGCCCCGTCAGCGCGCCGTCCTCATCCTGCGTGACGTCCTCGAATTCCCCACACGCGAGGTGGCGCACATCATGGACACCACCGAGCAGTCGGTCGCCGGCGCGCTCAAACGCGCACGAACCACGCTGCGGCAGCGCCCGTCAGCCGCGCCTGAGCCGCCGCCGGCGAACTCCGCCGCCGAGCGGGAACTCGTCATCCGCTTCACCCGGGCCTTCGAGGTCGGCGACGTGGACGGCTTGGTCGCCCTGCTGACCGACGACGTCTGGCTGACCATGCCGCCACTGCCGCTGGAATACCAGGGCCGCGATCTGGCGGCCCGATTCCACACCGCGGTGACCTTCCGCCGGGGCCGGACCTACCGGTTGGTGGCGACCAGGGCCAACGGCCAGCCCGCGTTCGGCATGTATATACCGGATCCCCAGGCGGGCGTCTGCCACGCGAACGGGCTGATGGTGCTCACCCTCGCCGGCAGCCGGATCCGTGTCATGACCCGCTTCGAAAAGGAGGTGCTGCGAAGCTTCCGGCTGCCCTTGACCTTGCCCCATCCAGCCGAAGCCGGTCGGCCCGCGGAAGTCTGAGGATCCGACCAGGTTCGCCGGTCAAGCGACCTGAGCCGAGGGGAAGCGGAACGGCGTGGCGCCAGTACACACCGGTCCCGTTCGCTCCGGCGACGTCGCACTTCATGACGGCCGCCCGCCGAACCTCCATTCTTGGACCTCGATGTGGGCGAACCGGTCCGGGATCAGGACGGTGCGTGCCGCCTCCGGGTCCGGTGCCTGGACCAGCACCGCCTTGCCCAGCCAACTGGTGCTGTCGTCGGACAGCAGCGGCCCATACGCGATCAGATCGTCCTGATCGGACGGCACGTCGATGTCGGCGGCCCGCCCCGTGCCGAGACCGAGCACCAGGTACCGGTTGTGACCGGCACGACCACCGGGGAAGTCCCACATGGTGCGCCCGAGCATGTTGCCCCACCGGCGCAACATGACGTCCCGGTACACCCCCTCCTGATAGTTCGGCTCGTCGAAGGCGAACGCCCGTGCGGCCGCGGGATTCGGCAGGTCGACGATGTGCACACTGCCGGTGGGGGTCTCGCCGTCGCTTGCGAAGGTCGGACCGCGGGCGATCATCCTTGCCGCGTACCGGTCCATGTAGGACCAGTGCTCTTCCAACAGCTCTTCGCGCAACGCCAGGGAGTCGGGCCGATCGCGGTGGTAGCAGAAGAACTCCATGCCCACAGTGTCCACTCACCACGCACCGCCCGCCCCGTAGTCGATGAGGGGAATGCCACGGAGTTCCTGAAGGCCTGGATACCCGTCGTGGCCGATCAAGATCGAGTGTTCCGGCGGGAACATGGCCGCCGAACTTCACCATCGGCTCGGCCAGCGGAGCAGGCACCTGGCCTGACCCGATTCGTGTCGAACCGGGTGCGAAGTGTAGTCGCCTGCGGCATGGTGGAGGTGTGCGAACCCTTCTGGCCATACTCAGCGCCCTGTTCCTGATGCCGGTGCTCGCCGGAACCGCCCATGCCTACGACAAGATCGCCGAGGCCGCGCCGGCGACGATGGTGGAGTCACCCGGCGGCGAAGGCGAAGTCCGCGCCCGGCTCGTGCTCGGCACGGTCACCGCGGGCGCTTCGCACAACCTGCGTAGCGAGATCGAGGTCGGCGACGGCCGGGTGGACGGTGCGGTGTCCGCCATCGCGATCGGGCACAAGATCACTTGTCAGCCGGTGGGTGGCACGACGTTGCCGAACACGGCGACCCAGCACGGGCAGATCTGGAGCGGCCAGAACCTGCTGCACGGCGGCGGCAGGGTCACGCTCGTCGTGCGGATGCTGTTCAAGCCGGCCACTACGGGCAACTACGAGTGCCTGCTGCGGGCGTACGTCCTCAACGGGTACGCGGCCGGGCAGCCCGGCCGCGAGACCGCCAGGCTGTACAGCGGCTTCATCGGGGACATCGACGGAGCCATCGGCCCCGAGGGCGTCGCGCAGACATTCGGGTCCTCGCAGAACACCTTCCTGGGGATGGACGCGCCCGGCAAGCAGGTGAACCCGGTGGATTACACCCCCTTGCCGGGAACCACCAGTTTCCTCGCGACCACCGATCTCTTCGCCACGAGCTGTTACGGCGACGGTGGCAACGCCTGCCCCGACGGCACCACCTACCCGGGCAAGGCCAATACCGCGATGGTGCGGTTCCGGACGGTCGCGACGCCGTCCTCGGCCGCACCCGGCTGCGTCGCCCAGGCCACGTCCTCGCAAACCGCGGCGGTGAGCGGGAATCTGCACCACCTGCGGCTCCTCGGGCAGCTGACGGTGACGCAGCCGGCCAGCGGTTGCGGGACCTGGCGGATCAACGCCTTCGTGCAGGACAACGGCGGCACGTTGCCGTTCGTCATCCACGGCAACCCGTACTCGGTCACCTACGCCCGCCCGCCGGTCTGACCATGGGTTCGTGGCCAGCCCCATGGAAGCGTCAACTGGGATCGCCGCATAGCGCGATCGGCGGATTCGGATGGCACCGCCGGACGCTCGCGCGAACACATGCCGTTCGGCAGGGCGGCTCGCCTGTCCAGCTGCCCTGGTCGTAAGTCGGATGCACTCATCCCCACACTGGAGGTTCCATGCCCAAGGGCTACTGGGTCAGCGTCTACCCCACCATCGAGGATCCCGAGAGGCTTGATGTCTACAACAAGCTGGCAGGTCTCGCCGTTGCGGGCGCGGGCGGGCGGCTGCTCGCCGGTATCGGTGGCCGGGTCGAGGCACACGAAGCCGGAATCGCCGAACGCGTCGTCCTGATCGAATTCGACAGCTTCGAACAGGCGGTCGCCGCACGCGCGAGCGCGGCCTACCAGAAGGCGCTGGCCGAACTCCCCGACGGCTTCGAGCGCGATTTCCGCATCGTCGAAGGCCTCGGCTGACCGATGTCGCGGCCGGATGCCACGGTGGTCGACGCGTGGTGAGGGCCGGCCACGGCGCCTTCGCCGCGACGCATCCACTGTCCGCGGCGTGATCCGTTGTGGGACAGCGGTGTTCTGCGTGCCGGGTTCAGCACCACCATGATCGCCTTTCCGCTGGTGGTGTTGGCGATCACCGGCTCCGGTGTCCATTCCGGACTCCTGACCGGCCTGGGCGGCGGGCTGGTCGAGTTCCTGCCCGGCTCTGTCGCGGTCGTCACGCTGCTCGCCACCTTCAACCGCACGCTGCGCGGGCTTTCCGACGGGCACCCGCCAGGAGTGCACCGCCCCCACGAGTGGAACCCGGCGAAATGGGTAAAGAGACCGGTATGACGGAAGGTCGAGTGGCGGTGTTCGCGCCGTCTCCGCAGCTGACGGTGACGGTGGAGGAACTGGACGGGGCGCCGGACGTCCACGTGCACGCGGGCGGACAGGGGGTATGGCAATCGCGGATGATCGACGCACTCGGCGGGCAAGCGGTGTTGTGCTGCGCGCTCGGCGGGGAGACGGGACGGGTGTTGCGGCATCTGATCGGCGTGGCCGCCGAGGTTCGTGAAGTCGCGGCGCGCAACGGCGCCTACGTGCACGATCGGCGTGACGGCCGTCGCGACGAGGTGGTGAGGATGCCCGCCGACGCGTTGACCCGGCACGAACTCGACGATCTGTACGAGCTGACTCTGGTTCAGGCATTGCGTGCGGACGTGGCGATCCTCAGCGGGCCGGACGAGGACGACGTGCCCGTGCCGCATTCGGTGTACGAGCGGCTCGCCCGCGATCTGGGCACCCACGGCACTCCGGTCGTGGTGGACCTGTCCGGGGAGCGGCTCGCCCGTGCGCTCGCGGGTGAGCCGGCGGTGATCAAGGTCAGCCACGAGGAGATGGTCGAGGACGGGCTGGCCAAGTCTGATTCGCTGACCGATCTCGCGGACGGTTGCCGAGAGCTGGCGTCGGGCAACGCGCGCGCCGTCGTCGTGTCCCGTGCGGCCGAGGAGACGCTCGCTTACCTCGAAGGACAGCTGGTCCTGGTCGAGTCGCCCGACCTGACCCCGGTCGACACCCGCGGCGGCGGCGACTCGATGACCGCTGGGCTGGCGGTCGGCCTGGCACAAGGCCGGTCACTGGAGGACGCGGTGAAGCTCGGGGCCGCGGCCGGCGCGATCAACGTGACCCGGCACGGTCTCGGTTCGGGGAGCGATGAGGCCGTGCGTGAACTCACCGGACGAGTACGGTTGAAACCGTGGGAGGCGTCCTGATGCGCGCCCTGATCACCAATGACGACGGTATCGACTCGCCGGGCCTGGCGGCGCTGGCCCGCGGTGCGGTGGACCACGGCTGGGACGTGGTGGTGGCCGCGCCCGCGGCGGAGGCCAGCGGAACCAGCGCGGGCCTGACCGGCGCCGGCGGAGAGGGCCGCGTCGCGGTCGAACGGCGGGAATTGCCCGGCCTGCCCGCTGTCCCGGTGTTCGCCGTAACCGCGCACCCCGGCCTGATCGCCTTGGCGGCCGCGCAGGGATCGTTCGGTGAGCCCCCGGAGATCGTCCTGTCCGGGGTGAACCACGGGGCGAACGTGGGGCGCGCGATCCTGCATTCGGGCACGGTCGGCGCGGCGCTGACCGCCTCGATCAACGGCGCCAGGGCACTCGCGGTGTCCCTCGACGTGGGACTGGATCCCGGCCCGCGACCACACTGGGATACCGCCGTCTCGGTCGCCGCGACGTTGTTCGACAAGCTCGCGGGACTGCCCGCCGGCACCGTCTTGAACCTCAACGTGCCCGATCGTGCCGAGACGGGACCGGTGAAGCGCACCGGGCTGGCCGAATTCGGTGCGGTGCGCAGTCACGTCCAGAATGGCGAGGACGGCGCGTTCACCCTCACCGCCGTCACGGGCGAGGGTGAGCTGTCGCCGGGCAGCGACGCCCATCTGCTCGGTCAGGGCCACGCGACGGTGACCCCGCTGAAATCGGTCGCCGAAGACAGTGCCCTGGACTGGTGATCGCGCCCGCACGGCCGAGCCGGACACGCCGGTGGGACCAACGGATACCGGGATCGGCATGGCGTGTTTCCACCGCGGATCGCTCCAGTCGTGGCTACCTGGAAGCGTTGGCCAGATGGATTCCGCCTTCGATCGGCGTCGCCGAGGTGGTGCGGCTCGCGCGCGACCCGCACCACCTCGGGGTCCGGCGGGACTAGCCGTTGGGATCGCTGGTGTTGACGTCTCCGTTGACGCCCTTGGGGAAGAATCCGCCGGAGGTGACGGCCTTGGGGTTGAGGTAGACGATATTGAGGACCTGGCCCGGCGTGCGGCTGTAGGCGATGCCGTTGCCATCGGTGGGCACGATGTTCGCCTGGCCGTTCCTGTCGACGACGCCCTGGTCGAGGTCGGTGGTGCCGTCGAGGCTGTCGCGGGCGTTGGAGAGTTTGACGCTGGCCTCCCGGAGGTCGCGGCCGAGCAGGCCGAGCCCCAGGATGCCGCCGCTGTGCTGGTAGAGCGCGGTGCGGATATTGGCGGCGTGGTAGGCCTCGACGGCGAGGATGCCGGCCGCGGCTTCGAGGTAGGTCTTGTTGGTGATCAGGGGTGCGGCGCCCTTGTAGGCGGTGACGCCGACGTCTTCGAAGAGGTAGGCGGCGAGGAGGAAGTTCTCCTCGCAGGCGAACGCGTCGAAGCTCTGCCCCTTGCGGACGAGCCCAGCGGCCTGCGCGGCGGCGGTGAAGCTGGCCTGCAGGTCGATTGCCGGGCGGCTGACCGCGGCGGAGCCCAGCGCGGTGCGCAGGAACTCCACGTGCGCTTTCTCGTCGCCGGCGATCTCCTGGGCGTACTGCTTCGCCGCCTTGGTCTTGAACCGGACGGCGCGGCCGCCGGTGACGCCGCCGCGGGTGCCGGTGCCGGTGGTGAGTGAGTCGGCGAGTCCCTTGCCGGTGACGGCGTGGAGGTAGAACTCGGCTTCGAGGTATTCGAGGTTGAGTGCGAAGTTGAGCACCGCGCCGTCACTGATTCCCTCGGCGGCCGCCGCTTCCCCCGCGGCCTGCCGAACGGTCCCGGCCGACGCGGCGGGCCCGGCAAGGCCACCGAGCGCACCCGCTCCGACCACCCCCAGGCCCGTTACCCCGGCCGCGCGCAGAAAACGACGCCGGTCTTGCTGGTTCTCCGCACTCCGGTTGATCATCGACGCGGCATAGCGCTTGCCAAACACGAGTGATCTCCTTCCCACCCGGCCGTCACACGACACACCGGATGTGTCCCGCGCGTCGTCCCGGCACGCGGGCGTGGGTCTACGTTGACCTCCGCTTTCGGGGCCGTCGCGGTATCGGATTGGTCGACATCGCTGGAAGAGGTGAACTGGCCGCAGCAGCCGAGTACTTCGCCTGACAGCCAGTCACCTTGTACCGGCCACCGTGATGACGGCGATGGTCGCGTCGGCACCGATGTGCGCGAGGTAGGGCAACAGGAGCCCGCGACTCCGCACCCGCAAGACGCCGAGAAAGGAGCCCCAGACGCCTCGGCAAGGCGTTGTTCGACGCGGTGGGACCGCTATTGTTGATCGGTTGGTCCGAGGTCGGGCCGGGTTTACTTTAGGCGCTCGCTGACCTTCGGGAGGGCACACGGCCCCCTGCTGTTGTTGCATCGATGACCGTGGTGCGGGAGGTCTCACCGGAGGCATCAGACTGGAACCTGGCCAGACTTGACGACGACTTGATTGAGCGAGCAAAGGAGATGGATGCTCGGCATCGGGAGCTGCGCCAGCGGCCGATCTCGGCAGAGGCGCTTCGCAAAACTCTGGGTGTTGGAGCTGAGCGCTCCCGAATCCTGACCCGCGTCGTTCGCGCGGAATGGCGAGAGCCGTCGCAAGTCGCAGTGGAATCTGCTTCCTAGTCCTCAAGTCTTGCTCGTGCAGGGCGATCACAGCGGTCGGACTTGGCGGTCTCGGCTTTGGCGCGGACGGCAGTTTTCATCGACATCGAGTCGTACAGCACGTTGCCGGGTTCCGGCAACGTGTCGAACCTGAAGTAGCAGGTGGCCGAGTAGATCGGGGCTCCAGTTGCGGCCGTTCGCCAGGCGAAGGTTGCGGTGGCATGTGTAACCGACACTCCAGGTGACCTGGCTTTGATGCTTGGTCACCACGCCGCTTTCGGGACGCTGTAGCAATTCTATGGTCAAAGTGCGGGTGACCACGACCACGGACGAGCACCGTTCTTCCCGCGCAAGCACGCGACCCGAAGCGTGGCTTCGGGTCGGAGCGATCCCGGTAGGTGGACATCATCCAGGAAACGGTAACTCCTGCCGCAGCCCACGGCCCGCCCATGCTGTGCGATGGCGGATCAAAGGTGGAATTAAGTAGCTGGAAGACGTTTTCGTGGATCGGCACGGAAACCCAGGTTTCCAGCGTCGCGCAGTGCAGGCCTTCACACCCTGGTCAGGACGGCCGCGCTCTGGAAGCCTCCGAATCCGCTGCCCACGCTCAGCACCACGTCCATCGTGTGATCCCTCGCCGTGTTCGGCACGTAGTCGAGGTCGCACTCGGGGTCGGCGTTGTGCAGGTTCGCGGTCGGAGGAACGACCTGACGGTCCAAGGCCAGAGCGCAGGCCGCCAGTTCGAGAGAGCCGATGGCCCCGAGAGAGTGCCCGATCATCGACTTGATCGAGCTCACCGGGATTCGATACGCGTGAGCGCCGAGACTGCGCTTGAACGCGGCGGTCTCATGGCGGTCATTCTGTTTCGTGCCGGATCCGTGCGCGTTGACGTATCCGACGTCGGTGGGGTCGATTTCGGCCTGCCGTAGCGCATGTGTGATCGCCTCGGCCATCTCGACGCCGTCGGGCTTCAGCCCCGTCATGTGGAAAGCGTTGCTGCGGCTGGCGAAACCCGATACCTCGGCATAGATTCGTGCTCCACGGCGGCGGGCCTCGGTCTTGTCCTCGAGAACCAGGACGGCGGCTCCCTCTCCAAGGACGAACCCGTCCCGATGTGCGTCGAAGGGGCGCGAAGCGTGGGCCGGGTCGTCGTTATTCGCCGACGTGGCACGAATCGCGTCGAAACAAGCGGATGTGATCGGTGACAGTGGAGCATCGGTGGCGCCCGCGAGCACCACGTCCGCCGAGCCTTCCCGGATCAACGCCGCTCCGTGCCCGACGGCGTCGAGGCCCGAGGTGCACCCCGTCGAGATCAGTGCCACAGGCCCCTCGGCAGCCACGTCCTGTGCGACCTCGACGGCGAGCGTGCTCGGAACCATGTAACCGTAGAGATGAGGAACGCCATAGGTGTGATCGACCAGCCACCGCCTGCCATCGTCGGCCAGTACGGCGTATTCCTCCTCCAAGCCCATCGTGCAGCCGACCGCGCTGCCGATGGCGACGGCCACCCGTTCCGGCTCGAGCGCGTCCAAGCGCAACCCGCTGTCTCCCACCGCCTCCCGGGCCGACACGACCGCGAACTGGGCGGCGCGGTCCATCCTCCGAATCTCCTGGGCGGACAGTCCGGCCGCGGCCGGGTCGAAGTCCGCCTCCGCGGCGATCCGGGACCGGAAACCGCCGGCATCGAACAGAGAGATCGGGCGCGTGGCGGTCCGTCCTCCGGACAGGAGGTCCCAGTACGCGGTGCTGCCCAACGCGCCTGGCGCCACGACGCCGATACCGGTGATGACGGGCGTCCTCTTCATCGGGCGGCTCCGACGTCGGGGCCCGGCTGATCCGGATGTGCCGGTGCTTCGGTGTCCACATGGCCGAGGTCGGGTCTGGGAGCCAGTGGTGACAAGTGGAACACCACCTGTGCCGGGGTCTCGCCCACGTTGACCAGCCGATGGCGCACGCCGATCGGCACGAGAAGTGATTCCCCCGCGGCGAGCCGTACCGCCTCACCATCCAACTTCATCTCGAGATCGCCCGTGATGACGTGCAGGAACTCCTCGGAATAGGGGTGGTAGTGCTCGGTGACCACCTCACCGGCGGCGAGCCGCAACAAGCCGCCGAAACCCGAGGTGGATCCCACGGTCTTCGGACTCAGGGTGACACGGATGTCACCACCGCGTTTGCGATTGGACGCGACATCCTCGGCGCGTACCTTCGTCGGCTGGGTCGTCGTCACGTGGTCTGCCCCTTCTCGGTGGTCCATACGTAGATCGGGTCGGCCATCGCGTCCTTCGGCTCCTGCCAGCCTGGGTCGTACGGCGAGACCAGTTCGGCGAGCGTGGTGTTGAGTTTCTGGTACAGCGGGTGTTTGCGGGCTTGGTACAGGCCGGGCGAGATGTCCTCGTCGGCTTCGACGAGATGGAAGTACAGGTCATGGAAGGTGAACAGCGTTCGTCGCGACACACCGATCATGTGCGGAAGTTCGGTAGCGTCGGATTCGGCGAAGGCGTCGGCGATCTGCTGTGGATTGTCGGTCCGCAGCTTCGCCACGATCAAGGTGCGGTGCACGGTCGTCCCTTCTGATCGGTTTTCGCGGACCAGCCGATGATTCCCAGCGGCGGTGGGGAACATCTGAAGTCGTGCTCCACACGCGGGTGCTACCAGGGGGCGGGTCGCCTGTTCCGGAGGAGCGTCCCGGAGGGCCCGTCGTCGGAGAGTGTTGCGGCATGGACGATGTCGTCGGCGGACTCCGTTACGGATCGCCGCGCCGACGGCATCATCCTGGTCCGTGTCGGCCCTGGATTCACCGCGTTGACGAGCACTCCGGTGTTCTTTGTGTGCGCCGCCAACATCGTGGTCAGCCCGTTGATCGCTGTTTTCGACACCGAATAACCGGGTGCGCCGGCGAAAAGCCCTCCGTCGAAGGTTCCGGTCCCGCTCGAGACGAAGACCACTCGGCCCCATCCTCTGCTGATCATCCCCGGGACGAACGTCTGAGCCACCCGCCAGCCGCCCAGCAGGTTCACCGCCAGGGTGCGTTCGACGAGATCCAGCGGCACCGACAGCGGATCGGTGCCGCCGTCGAGCAGGACACCCGCGTTGCAGATCAGCACATCGACTTCGCCGACCTGCGCCGCAGCCCTTCTTACGCTCTCGGCGTCGGTGACGTCCAGTACCTGCGCCCCGTTCTTCCCTCCGGCCTGCCGTGCGGTGGGCACGACCCTCAGCCCTCGCCGGGAAAGTTCAGCGACGACGGCTTGCCCCAGCCCTCGGTTGGCTCCGGTGACCAAGGCGGTGCGTTGTTCGGACATGGTGCTCCTCTCTACCTGACTGAATGTCCGGAACACCGTGACCTGGAGACGTGAGACGCGGCTGGGGCCGCGGTGGAGTCGAGCACTGGGGCGGATCAGGAACCCAGGGATTCCCCAGGCCACGTCGGTATCCCTTTCTCCGCATGGCTTACGGCGGAGGGACAGGGTGTGGATGACGCGGCGGTGCCCACCACTCGGGCCGAGCGCGGGACGCGGGACGACCGACCGCTCGGCGTGAGGAGAATGCCTCGCTGGTACGTGACATTGTTCACGAGCGATGCGATGGAGCGGTTCGGTTTTTATGGCCTGCAGGCGATTCTCGTGCTGTATGCGTCGGCTCCGGCGGAGCGTGGGGGCCTCGGCCTCGCCATGGCGGACGCGGCCGCTTTGTTCGGGGCATGGATCGGATTGATGTTCATGCTGTCGCTGGCAGGCGGTTGGGTGGGTGACCGCTGGCTCGGCAACCGGACGGCGCTGCTCGCGGGCTGCGCGGTGAACGTCGTCGGCTACCTCCTGCTGTCCATTCCAGCCGGATGGCCGGCCGCCGTGGCGTTGCCCTTGCTGGCGATCGGGGGTGCGGTCTACAAGCCGAACCACCAGGCGATGATCAACATGATGTTCGGTGGCAGCCGGAGCAGGGAGGCCGGCATCTCCCTGATGTACGTCGCTTCCCAGGTGTCGGCGCTGCTCGCACCGTTGATCGCCGGTTACCTCGGCGAGCGGGTCAGCTGGCATCTCGCCTTTCTGGCAATCGCCTTGGTGCTACTGGCCACCACGATTCAGCTCCGGGTGACCTCCGCCCAGTTCCACGGTGTCGGTGCCACGGCGATCCGGCCGCTCGACGTGCCGGAACGCCGGACGCTGGTACGGCGGCTGGCCCTCTGGTCCGCGGCGACGGTGGTGGTGCTGGCAGGGCTCGCGATGGCGGGTCTGCTCAGCGCCGTGGTAGCGATCGGATTGATCGGCCTGCTCAGCGTGGTGACACCGATCGTCTGCTTTGCCCGGCTACGAGCTGATCCGGCACTGGAGCCGGACGACCGCAGGCGACTGACCTTCTTTTTGTTCGTGTACCTGGGTTCCGCGCTGTTCTGGATGATCGTCGCCCATGCCGCGTCGCTCCTGAACCTGTTCGCGCGGGATCACGTCGACCTCGACGTGCTCGGGTTCGTTCTGCCCGCGAGCTGGTTGCAGGCGGCGACTCCGCTGTTCATTCTCCTGCTGGCGCCGGTGATCGCCTCGGCGTTGCCGCGTTGGGGAGGACGGCACAATATCGGCACCAAGTTCAGTGTCGGCCTGCTTCTGGTGGGCGCCGGCTTCCTGGTCATGTCGGTGGCCACCTCCCTGGTGAGCACCGACGGCACCAGGATCTCGCCTTGGTGGATGGTACTCGTCTACCTGACGCACGCTTGCGGGGAAGTGATCATCGCCGCGGTGACGATCTCCGCCGCGGCTGACGTGCTGCCCGCGGGGTTTCTGGGACGAACGCTGGGGATGCTGTGGCTGTTCGCCGGTTTGGGCGGTGGCCTCGGCAGTGGCGTGGTCCGGCTCAGCACGGTCATGCCGGAACCGCTCTACTACTCCCTTCTCGGCTCGGTCGCGATCCTGTGTGGATTCGCCTTCTGGGTGGGGCGCCGAGCGCTGGCACGCGGGTTGTCCTGACACGACTCACTGCGAACCCGTGAACCTCTGTGTTCCTAAGTCAAGGAGATGATGGTGGATCAGGGATTATCCGGAAAACGCGTGCTGCTGACCGGAGGCAGCAAAGGAATCGGGCGGGCCACCGCGCTGGCCTTCGCCGACGTCGGTGCGACCGTCGTCGCGGGGCACCGTACGGAAAATGAAGACGCGCAGAGCCTGGCCCGGGAACTCAAGGAGCGTGGAGCCGGGCATCGAGTGGTCCAGGCCGACGTCACCACGCGTGCGGGAGCGGCCGTCCTGGCATCAGCCGCGGCGGATGCGCTCGGCGGACTCGACGTGCTGGTGAACAACGTCGGAGTGGATGGATCGGCGCCTTTCGGGGAGCTTCCGGAACAGGAATGGCACCGTGTCTTCGACCACAATGTCACCTCCGCCTACCTGGTCACCCAGGCAGTGCTGAGCCTGCTGGGGGCCGGTGGCGCAGTGGTGAACGTCGGATCTTCGGTGGCACAGCGCGGCCGGGTCGGCGGAGTGCACTATTCCGCCTCCAAGACCGCGCTGACGGGATTCACCAGGGCTCTCGCGAAAGACCTCGGCTCGCAAGGCATCCGCGTGAACCTCGTCGCGCCGGGGCTGACCGAGACCGAACCGGGCGCGGGGCTGCCTGCGCCCGTCGTGGACCGCATCACCGGGATGACCGCGCTCGGCAGGCTGTGCGGTCCGGAGGACGTCGCCGGCGCTGTGCTCTTCCTGAGCGGAGACACGTCCCGTTTCATCAGCGGGGCGACTTTGAACGTGGATGGAGGGATCTGATGTACGCCGCTATCACCTATCGGGTCAAACCAGGCCATGAGGCCGAAATCGCCGAGATCTTCGCCGCTTTCCAGCGAGTGGACGATCCCCGGTTCCGGGACGCGGATGACAGGCAGGCTGGACGACTGCTCGGGACCGCCGTGTTCATCAAGGACGACGTGATGGTCCGGGTGATCCACTATGAAGGTGACTTCTCCGCGATCGCCGAACATATGGCGAGTCAGCGTGGTGTCCACCTGATCGAAGAGAAACTGGCACCCTATCTCGAGACGCCACGGGACACGAGTACCCCGGCCGCCTTCGGCGCCTACTTTCGCGACGCCACCATGCAGGTCATCTCCCAGTTCTCTGTGGAGTCGCACCCCGCGGCGGGATGAGACCTCGCGATTTCGGCCGTTCAGCGGGCTTGGAGGGAGTTTCCAGGCAGGCCGACCAGTCTTGAGAAGGCGATGGAAACACGCGGAACCGATATTCGGGAAGGTCTTTCGATGAACGCATCTGGTGCGGCCACCAGCCCGGTCATAACGGGTATCGGTGTGGTGGCGCCGACGGGTATCGGCGTTGCGGAACACTGGCAATCGGTTCTGGCGGGCAAATCCGGCGTCACCAGGATCACCCGGTTCGACCCTTCGAACTATCCGGTCCGATTTGCCGGGCAGCTGCCGAACTTCCTCGCCGAAGAGCGAGTACCCGGCAGGCTGATCCCACAGACGGATCGCTGGACCCACCTGGGTCTCGCCGCGGCCGAAGCGGCACTGGCCGACGCCGACGTGCGACCCGCGGAGCTTTCCGACTACGAGATGGCCGTCGTCACCGCGAGTTCGTCCGGCGGCACCGAGTTCGGCCAGCACGAGATGGAGCGCCTGTATCTCGACGGTCCGTCGGGTGTCGGGGCCTATCAGTCGATCGCCTGGTTCTACGCGGCGACCACGGGACAGATCTCCATCCGCTTCGGCATGCGTGGTCCCAGCGGCGTGCTGTGCTGTGAACAGGCAGGTGGCCTGGACGCGTTGAACCAGGCCCGCAGGCTCGTCCACGGTGGTTCTCGTTTGGTGGTCAGTGGTGGCACCGACGCTTCTCTTTGCCCCTATGGCCTGGTCGCTCAGCTTTCGAACGGAAAGCTCTCCACTGTGGATGATCAGAACCGCGCCTACCTGCCATTCGACGCCGAAGCGAGCGGCTATTTGCCGGGCGAAGGCGGAGCCATCCTGATAGTGGAAAGCGTGCGGAGTGCTCAGGACCGCGACAAGGGATCCGGCTACGGCGCGATAGCGGGCCACGCCGCCGGTTTCGATCCCCCTCGGGGGTCGGCACGACCGCCGGCGCTCCGGCGCACGATCGAGCGGGCACTCGTGGACGCGCGTGTCAATCCGGAGGAGGTGGATGTCGTTTTCGCCGATGCCGCGGGCGTGCGGGCGGACGATCTTTCCGAAGCCCAGGCCATCAGCGCGGTCTTCGGTTCGCGTGGGGTGCCGGTGACAGCACCGAAGACCTTGACCGGACGGCTGTACGGCGGAGGTGCCTCGTTGGACGTAGCTACGGCGCTCCTCGCGATCAGGGACGGCGTCATCCCGCACACGGTCGGCCCGACCCGGCAGGCGCCCGGTTGCGATCTCGATCTGGTGACCAACCAGCCCCGGGACGGGAGGGTACGTACCGCGTTGGTCCTCGCGCGCGGTCACGGTGGCTTCAACTCGGCGCTCGTACTCACGGATCTCCCCAGGCCAAGGCGCAGTGAACAGTGAAAGGACGTGAAGATGACGGACAGATTCACCTTCGAGGAATTGAAAGAGATCCTGCGCGCGAGCGGGGGAGTCGACGAGGAAGTCGATCTGAACGGTGACATCGCCGATGTCGAGTTCGGTGACCTCGGCTACGACTCCCTGGCCGTACTGGAGTTCGCCAGGCAGGTGGAGCGCCGCTACGGCTTTTCGATTCCGGATTCCGCGATGGCGGAGATGCCCACGCCGGCGAAGGCCGTCGAATTCATCAATGCCCAGTTCGTTGAGGCGAGGATCTGAAATGGCAGGGCACACCGAGAACGAGATCGTCATCGACGCGCCCATGGACCTGGTCTGGGAAATGACCAATGACATCGAATCGTGGACGCGGCTCTTGAGTGAGTATTCGGAGGCGACCATCCTGGAACAACGTGGTGAGACCGTCGTGTTCCGGCTTTCGTTGCATCCGGACGAGAACGGGAAGGTGTGGAGCTGGGTTTCGGCGAGGACACCGGACGCGGCGACCAGGACGGTGCGTTCTCAGCGGGTGGAAACCGGTCCGTTCAAGTACATGTGGATCTTCTGGGAGTACCTCGAGACCGAGCGGGGCGTCCGCATGCGCTGGGTGCAGGACTTCGAGATGAAGCCGCAGGCACCGGTCGGTGACGAGGCGATGCGTGAGCGACTGGACCGCAACACCCCGGTGCAGATGCGGTTGATCAAGGACAAGGTCGAAGCGGCTGCACGCGCCAGTGCCGCCGTCGGCTGACCCGGACACGCCGGCTGGAGGTGCGCGGTGCTCGAGATCGTGATCCCGGTGGTCCTGCTCGCGAACGGGTTGGCGGCGGGAGTGCTGGTCGGCACTCAGCTCGGTGGCTGGCCGTTGCTCGATACGTTGCCGGCCGCGCGCTATGTGCAAGCGCACGGGTTCTTCTCGACACGCTATGACCCGTTCATGCCGCTCTGCTTCCTCGGCACGGTGCTCGGCGATGGGGTGCTCGCACTGGCGGCGGATCGGGCAGGCGCCCAGCTGCTGTTCGGTACGGCAGGCCTACTGGCCGCGGGTACGGTCCTCATCTCCTTGGCGAAGAACGTTCCGGTCAACAAGTGGATTCGCACGCTGGATCCCGAGAACCTGCCGGACGACTTCGCGGAAAGGGATCCGCGACGGCACTGGGGTGGCTGGAACCGTGCCAGGACCGTGTCGGCGACGTCGGCGCTGCTGGCCAACTGCGTCGCGGTGGGGCTGCTGTTGTGAAAGATCATCGATCCGATCAGGACGCGGAGGGGAAGATGGATCTCGGTTTGAAAGGCAAGAAGGCTCTCGTCACCGGGGGAACCCGGGGAGTGGGCCGCGGCATCGTGCTGGCTCTCGCGAGGGACGGCGTCGACGTCGTCACCTGCTTCCGACAGGACAAGGAAGCGGCCGCCTCGCTCGAACGGGAACTCAAGGAGATCGGCGGCGCGCACCACGTGTTGCCGGCGGACCTCGCTGATCCCGCGCAGGTCGCCGATCTGCTCGGCGAATGCAAGTCGCGGTCGGGCAGGCTGGACATCGTGGTCAACAACGCCGCCGCGATCAGCCACGTTCCGTACCTGGAACTGGATGTCGCCGAATGGCAGCGCATCGTCGACACCAACCTGACCGCGGTACACCTGGTCGTCCAGCAGGCGTTGCCGCTACTCACCGCCGGCGGCTCGGTCATCGGGATCAGCTCGAAGTCCATCGAGGTCGGCATTCCGTTGCGGGCGCACTACACCGCCACCAAGGCGGCGTTGCACGGCCTGAACCGCACGCTGGCGCGGGAGTTCGGCCCGCGGGGAATCCGGTTCAACGTCCTGTCGCTGGGCATGATCCACACGGAGGCCTTGGAGGCTCTGCCTGCCGAGCAGCGCGACGCGATGGTCACGCGTTACTCGGAGAAGACTTCGCTCGGCAGGCTCGGTTCCCCGGAGGAGGTCAGCGACGTGGTGCGATTCCTGGCCAGCGATCTGGCCAGGTATGTGACCGGTGGCGTCATCCCGGTGGACGGGGGGATCTCATGACGGGCGACGTCTTCCGCGTGATGCTGCGGATGCAGATCAATCCCGGCGCCGAAGGCGACTTCGAGCGGGTTTGGCTGGAGATAGGCGATTCCGTGACATCCCACCCCGCCAACCTCGGACAGTGGTTGTCCCGGTCCGAAGACGAAGGCGTCTACTACATCGTCAGCGATTGGGTGAGTGAGGCACTGTTCCGTGAGTTCGAGACCAGCGACCGCCATCTGGAGCATCGGCGGAAGCTGCACCCGTTCCGCTCCGGCGGCTCGATGACCACGATGCGCGTGGTGGCGTACCTGCCGGGCACGGCGAGCACCGAGTCCCATCACGACTGGGAACGAGCGCGGTGAGCGGCGGATTGCGGGTCCTCCTTTACCACGCGGCCGAGGAGCCGGACCGGATCGAGGACGCCTACCACGAGGCCAGTGCCCGGCTGGCCGGGGTTCCCGGACTGCTCGGCAACGAGCTGCTTCGGTCCACTTCGGACCCGAGCGGGTTCGTGGTGGTCAGTTCGTGGACTGATGTCACCGCCTTCGCGGAGTGGGAGCGCGGACCGGAGCATCGGGCCCAGACCGCACCCTTGCGTCCATTCCGCGACACGCGATTGTCCAGGCCGTTCGACATCTACCAGGTGCGAGCCACCTACTGAGCAGGAGAGCCGTCATGCGGTCACCCGTACCCGAGCACCGCGAACAGGAACAGCGATCCCGCCGGGCGTGGACCAGGGCAGGCGGGATGTTGGTGTGGTCGCTGGGAGCCCTGGGCGGCTGCATGGGCGGACTCCTACCCCCGTCCGATGACCGCGATCATCCGTCATCGGCCAAGGTCTCCAAGGAGGGAAGGACCTCATGACGGCGACCATGGATGCCACCGACAGCGTACAGCGGGAGCCGGAACCCGAGTGGGTGTCCTGCGCACGGTGCCGGATGCTGTTGTACGGCAAACGCTTCACGCGGTCGGGCAAGGTCTGCCCCGGCTGTGGCTGGCACAGCAGACTGACGGTGCGCGATCGGCTCGATTCGTTGCTGGATCCCGGATCGGCCAGGCCGTTGAAACCCGCGGCGGCGGTACACGATCCCCTGGCCTTCACCGACCTGGTGCCCTACACAGAACGGTTGGACCGCGCCCGGCGGGAAACCGGGCTGGAGGACGCGGTCCAGGTGGTGTCGGCGACCTTGAGCGGTCGCCCGCTCGTCGTGGCGGCGATGGACTTCCGGTTCCTCGGCGGCAGTCTCGGCTCGGCCGCGGGAGAGGCGATCGTGACCGCCGCGGAAGCCGCGCTGGCGGGCAGGGTGCCCCTGCTCGTGATCACGGCTTCTGGCGGGGCGCGGATGCAGGAGGGGGCTCTCTCCCTGATGCAGATGGCGAGAACCAGCAACGCCATGGCCGCCCTCGACGAAGCGGGCCTGTTGACCATCACCCTCGTCACTGATCCGACCTTCGGCGGGGTGGCGGCGTCATTCGCGACCCTGTCGGACGTGATCGTCGCCGAACCCGGCGCGAGGATGGGGTTCGCCGGGCGCAGGGTCATCGAGCAGACCATCCGGGAGAGCCTCCCCGAGTCGTTCCAGACCGCCGAGTTCCTGTTCGAGCACGGCTTGATCGACGGCGTCTCGCCTCGGAAGGAACTACCGCAGCTGCTGGCGATCCTGGTGGGCGCGGCGGCTCCGCCTGCGGACGGTTGGAGTGACGGTGTACCAGACCCTGTGCTGCGAGACCCGGAAACCCTGTCTTCCCTGGCCATCGACGAGGTGGTCCGGCGTGCCCGCGTCCTCGGCAGGCCGACCACACTCGATCATCTCGCGAACTGGACCGACGGTTTCGTAGAACTGCATGGGGATCGCGCTGGGCAGGACAGCCCCGCGATCGTGGGCGGGCTTGCTGAGCTCAACGGTTTGCCGGTGATGGTGATCGGCCACCAGAAAGGCCGTACCACCGAAGAGCTCGTGCGGCGCGATTTCGGGATGCCGTCCCCGGCCGGCTACCGCAAGGCGATCCGTTTGATGCGGCTGGCCGCCAAACTGGGAATACCGGTGGTCACCCTGGTCGACACCCCCGGCGCCCATCCGGGGCCGGAGGCAGAGCGGACCGGGCAGTCGAACGCGATCGCCGAATGCTTGCGGGTCATGGGTGGGCTCCCGGTGCCGGTGGTCACCGTGATCACCGGGGAGGGCGGCAGTGGCGGCGCGCTGGCGCTGGCCGTCGCGGACCGCGTCCTGTTGTGCGAGAACGCCACGTACTCGGTAATCAGCCCTGAGGGTTGTGCCGCCATCCTGTGGCGCAGCTCTGCCACGGCCGCTGTGTCCGCCGCCGCCGAGGCGCTGCAGGTGGGGGCGAAGTCGCTGCTGTCCCTGGGGGTGGTGGACGGAGTGGTGCCCGAGCCGCAGGGTGGCGCGCACCGGGATCCAGTGGCCGCGAGTGCGTTAGTACGTGATGCAGTGGTCTGCGCGCTACGTGAACTGCACGGGCGGAACGGTGACGACCTGGTGGCGGCGAGACGTGCACGGTTCCGGCGATTCGGCTCGGCCGAAGTCCGGCCGAAGACCAGGGAGACGGTGAAATGATCGAAAGGCATCCCGAGTTCACTGCGAGCCGGGATCTGTCGGATGTGCTGGGGATCGAGACCGAAATGCTCAAGCTCGGCGCCGAGGACGCGATGGAGATCCTCTGCCGCAGCTTGGCCGAGATCGTCACTACGACCGAGCGGGTGCCGAAGCGCGCGACGGTGCGGTTGGGCAGCGCGACCATCGATGTGGAATGGCCGGCCGTCGAAGCCGGGCGGCCACCTTCCGTCGCGGAGCCGGCGAAGCCCGCCGCGGCGCCACCTCCGACCGAAACTCCGACGATACGCACGCCGGTGGTCGGCACCTGCTACCTCGCGCCGGAACCCGGTGCCAAGCCGTTCGTGGTCGTCGGTGATGTGATCGAACGCGGCCGACAGGTGGCGATCGTGGAGGCGATGAAGCTGATGAACCCGATCGTCGCGGACAGGGCGGGGCGGGTGACGCGGATCCTCGTCGCCGACGCCGAGCCGGTCGAGTACGACCAAGCGCTGATCGCCATCGAACCCGAGGCGCCGGAATGAGCCCGCAGCCGCGGCCGGTCGGGAAACGGCGTACCGAACCCGTCTTCGACACTCTCTTGGTGGCCAATCGTGGTGAAATCGCCCTCCGGGTGGTTCGGACCTGCCGCGAGATGGGCATCCGCACGGTGGTCGCGCACTCCACGGTCGACAAGGAATCGGCCGCCGTGCTCGCCGCAGACGAGGCGGTCCAGATCGGCCCGGGTGCGGCCAAACAGAGCTATCTGTATCCACCCGCGCTGATCGAGGTCGCATTGCGGACCGGGGCGCAAGCGGTTCATCCTGGTTACGGCTTTCTGTCCGAAGACCCGGATTTCGCGGAGATCTGCGTGAGTAACGGGCTCGTCTTCGTCGGTCCGCGGCCCGAGGTCATGGCCAGGCTGGGGGACAAGTCCTTGGCCAGGCGCCTGATGAGCGAGGCAGGCCTGCCGCTGCTCCCCGGGACGACGAAGCCGGTGAACAGCTCGGCCGAGGTCCTGGCCGAGGCGCGGCGAATCGGCCTGCCGTTGATCATCAAGGCATCAGCGGGCGGGGGCGGCCGCGGCATGGCGATCGTCCGGGAGTGGGCGGAGTTGCTGCCGACCTACCGGTCGACCAGGGCGACCGCACGGGCGGTGTTCGGCGACGAGCGGGTGTACCTGGAACGTTTCTGGGAAAACGCCAGACATGTCGAGATCCAGTTGCTCGCCGACGAGCATGGCAACGTCGTCTGCCTCGGCGAGCGGGACTGCTCGGTGCAGCGGCGCCACCAGAAGCTCGTCGAAGAGAGCCCCGCACCTGAGTTGGCCGCAGGGCTGTCCGAAATACTCGCCGAAGCCACGGCCCGCGGGGCGCGAGCGGTCGGCTACACCGGCGCGGGCACCTTCGAGTTCCTCGTCTCCGGTGAGGAGGCGGCTTTCATGGAGGTCAACTCGCGTATCCAGGTCGAGCATCCGGTGACGGAAATGGTGACCGGTATCGATCTCGTCCGTGAACAAATCCTCGTCGCGGCGGGACTACCGCTCTCCCTTCGGCAAGAAGACGTGAAACCGCGTGGCGTCGCGGTGGAGTGCCGGATCAACGCGGAGGACCCCAGCCGGAACTTCGCCCCCTGTCCCGGCAAGCTCATCGAGTTCTCTCCGCCCGCCGGCCCGTTCGTCCGGGTCGATACGCACGCCTACCCCGGCTGGCGCGTTCCGCCGGACTACGATTCCTTGCTGGCCAAGGTGATCGTGTGGGCACCGGATCGGGCACAGGCGCTCGCCAGGATGGACCGCGCGCTGGCAGAGTTCCGGATCGATGGTCCTGGCATCCGCACCACGAGGGACGCGCTTCGCGAGATCATCCGGAACCCGTCCTTTCGTGAAGGCACTCACGACACTTCGTTGCTGGACCGAATGACCGACGTGTCCGTCATGTCGGCGAGTTGACCCTCGAACAAAGGAGTCCACAATGCCCATCACCGCGATCAGATACGGTATCAAGGCTGGTTGCGAAGAGCAGATCGCCGAGATCTTCGCCGACTTCAAGCGCACCGGTTCGCCAGTGGTGCTCGACGCCGACGGCAACGAAGTCGGACGCATCTTGTCCACCGCTGTGTTCATCGAGAACGACATCATGGTGCGGTTCGTCGAATATGAGGGCGAACTCGCCGACATCGCACGATTCATGGCGACTCAGCCTGGAGTGCGCGAGGTCGAGCGCAAGCTCAAGCCATACCTCGCCCGGCCGAGAGACACGGGATCGGTCGAAGGATTCACCAAGACCTTCGAGAGGAGCACTATGCGCTGCATTTCCCAACTCTCGGCCGACAAGCCAGACGTCCCCTGATGAGCGCCACGGTGGCCGACCTGCTCAGCGTGCTGGCCCTGATGGGCAGCGGAACGGTGGCAGGTGTGCTGTTCGCAGTCGCTCTGAGCACCTTGCCCGCGTTGGTCGCGATGCCACCCAGCCGCTACGTCTACGCGCAGAAACTGCTCGGGCGCAATTGGGACCCCACCATGCCGGTGCTGGTGCTGGGCTCGACCCTGATCGAAATCGTGCTCGCAGTACTGATGCCGGGAATGGCCGCAGTTCTCCTGTTCGGCGGCGCCGCTGTCGCGCTGATCGGGGTGTCCGTGGTCTCCCATTGGTGCAACGTGCCGATCAACCGGCAGACAAGGGAATTGGATCCGGATCGGATGCCCGACGACTGGCATGATCCGAGGCCCCTGTGGCGGCGATGGCATTTCCTGCGCACCACGCTGGCGATGCTCGCACTGATGTGTACCGCCGTCGCTGTCACCATCGCCTGATCACCACTGACGCGTTTGGAGGAAATCCGTTGAAGCTCGGGGTGAACATCGCGCCGAACGGCGCACCGGCAGTGGCGTCGGCCGCGGAACGGCTCGGCTACGACGTCGCGTTCGTTCCCGAGGGGTACCGTACGGACGCGATCAGCGTGCTCGGGATGCTGGCCGGGCGAACCGAGCGGATCGGTCTCGCAGCCGGCGTGCTCCAGATTCCCGCGCGATCGGCGGTGATGACCGCGATGACGGCGTCCACTTTGGAGACCTTGGCCCCTGGGCGTGTCCGGCTGGGACTCGGGGTCTCCAACGCGCATATCTCCGAGGGGTGGCACGGTGTCCGATTCGATCGCCCGCTGCGCCGTACCAGGGAGTACATCGAGATCGTACGGCTCGCGTTGAACGACGATCCCGTGCACTATCGAGGCGAACTCAACGAACTGCCGCTTCCGGATGCACGAGGCGAACCCTTTCACCAATTCGGCTCGTCGCACGCTGCGGCCGTACCGATCTACCTGGCGGCAATCGGCCCACACAGTCTCGAACTCGCGGGCGAGGTCGCCGATGGCTGGTTCGGTGTGTTCTGTTCACCGGACCGCATCGCCGAATCGCTTTCCCATATCCGATCCGGGCGGGACAAGGCGGGGCTGCGATACAAGGGATTCGAGGTCGCTCCCTCAGTACCCGTCGTCGCCGGCCGGTCGCCGGAGGAGGCGGCGGACGCCGTCCGGCACTACATCGCGCGGTTCGTCAGCCTCGGTAGCAAGCAACACAGCTTCTACCACAGCCTGATGAAAACCATGGGGTACCCGAACGAGGCCGATGAGGTGCACGACCGGTATGAAGCCGGTGATCACGCAGGTGCCGCCGCGGCCGTGCCATTCGGGTTCATCGACGCGACGGCCTTGCTCGGGCCCCGCGAACGTATCGCGGAAAAGATGACCGCGTACGCCGAGGCGGGAGTGACCACATTGGCCTTGTCGCCGTTCGCGCGCACGATCGAGGAACAACAGTCCATCTTGCGTGTCGCCGCGGAAGCGCTGGACCGCGCAGGGCTCGCCTGACCGCCTTCGTTAAGGAGTGCGCCATGTCCACGGAACTCACCGGGCTCACGTTCCCGTTCTCGCAGCCACCCGAGTTCACGCTTCCCGCCGAGTTCGCTCTGTTGCGTGCGCGGCAACCTGTCGCCAAGGTGACCCTGCCGTCCGGGGACCGGGCCTGGCTGGTCACTCGGTACGCCGACGTCCGCAAGGTGCTGGCGGACGCCAGGTTCAGCCGCGCGGCCGCCGAACTGCCGGGCGGTCCGCGGATGGGGAACACCAGTCCTGGCCCAGAAACCATTCTGGGTATGGACCCGCCCGATCACACCAGGCTGCGCCGGCTGGTCGCTCCTGCCTTCACGACCCGCCGGATCGAGGCATTGCGGCCCAGGGTCGAGGAGCTCGCGAACGACCTGATGATCAAGGTGGCGAGTGGCCCTCGGCCCGCCGACCTGCTCGGGCAGTTCACCGCCGCACTGCCGAGCAAAGTCATCTTCGAACTGCTCGGTGTGCCCTATTCGGATTTCGGGACGCTGCACGGCTGGACAGACGTGATCTTCAGCCTGTCCTCGCACTCTCGCGACGAGGTGACGGCGGCGCGAGCGAGTATCGAGCGGTTCCTCGTCGAGTTGGTCGCGGAAAAGCGCGCTCACCCGGCCGACGACCTGCTCAGCGTCCTGATCGCCGCTCGTGACGAGCAGGACAAACTGTCCGAGACCGAGTTGGTCAGCTTCGCGCTGATCTTGATCACTGTCGGCCATATGAGTACCGCGAGCACGCTGAGTACCGCGCTGTTCACCCTACTTCGCCTGCCCGAGCTGTTGGCGCGACTGTACGCCCAGCCCGACCTCGTTCCGAGCGCTGTAGAAGAACTACTGCGGCACAACATTTTCGCGTTGACCGGTACTCAGCTGAGGGTGGCACTCGAGCACGTTCGGCTGGGCGACGTCACGATCCGCGCCGGAGACGCCGTGCTGGCCGCGCTCGGTTCGGCCAACCACGATACCGAGGTATTCGACCGGCCGGACCGTGTCGATTTGGCTCGGCCGCACAATCCGCATATGGCCTTCGGCTACGGAATCCACCACTGCCTCGGTGCGCAACTGGCGAGACTGGAGATGCAAGAGGCTCTTTACGCACTTTTGCGCAATATCCCGGACACGCTCCGCCTGGCGGTGGCGCCGGCGGAGGTCGAACTCAAGACCGGACTGACGGCCCGCGCGCTGGCGAGTTTGCCGGTGCGTTGGTGACACGAAACCGTCAGTGAATCACGTACTCCTCCGGCCGGTTGGTTCAAGTTCCTGAAAACCCTCAAAGTGCGCCCGAGTCGTCGGCGCCTTGCTAAATTGGGCCATGCAGGGGCACAAACCATTACCACCAGCGATCACGGAGGGGATATGTCCACTCAGGAAGAGGATCTGGCGCCGGCGAGAGGCGCGGAAGCCGACACTGATCTGAGAACCCGCCCGCAGAGTCCGGAAGGGACTTGGGCGGTGCGAGTGACTTTCGCGGACGGGACGCGGAACGAACGCGGCTTGTTCGCCTTCACCGCCGAGGGGCTGCTCATCCAGACCAACACCGGCAGCCAGACCACCGGGATCGGAAAATGGAGGCGGACCAGGGAGGGGTTCCGGTTCACCTTCCGCGAGCAGGCGTTCGACGACGACAACGTGTTCGCTTTCGACGTGCACGTGGACCACGAAGGAAGGCTCACGTCGGGGGACACATTCACCTCGCATGGGACCGGTACGGCAGTGGACGCCGATGGGCAGATAGTGCGGGTCTCGGAGACGACTGTGACCGCCGAGCGCTATTGAGCCGGCGGCTTCCGGACGGGCGTGCGAACCGCCCGTCCGGAAGTGGTTTCGCTATCCGGCCCCTTGGCCGAAGAACGACTCGGCACGAGCAACAGATTCTTGCTCGCCGTCCGGCACGTCGGCCTCGAAGAAGATCGCCTCCACTGGGCATTCCGGTACACAAGCGCCGCAGTCGATGCATTCCACCGGGTCGATCACCATCTGCGCTCCTGAGTCGTGGATACAGTCGACAGGGCACACGTTCACGCACGACCGGTCTTTGACGTCGGTGCACGGACTGGTAATCACATAGGTCACAGGACCGCTCCTCAACTGATTTCGGTTCGCGACGCGAACTCGTCCGGACGCACCGTCAGTCGACGGTGATGGCGCGTATCACGTTCACCCGTGCCGCCCGGCGGGCCGGCCACGCGGCGGCCAGCAAGCCACCCAGCGAGATCCCGAGCAGTGCCAGCAGAATCGTCGGTGGCACCACGAGGTCGAAGACTCCTCGCGACAAGATGAAGTTCTGCATCATCGCGCCGAGTACGACGCCGACCACCATTCCGATCACCCCGCCCAGCGCGGCGATCAACACGGATTCGACCCGGATGAGCCCGCGGATCTGTCGCCGGGTCATCCCGGTCGCGCGGAGCAGCCCCAATTCCCGTCCTCGCTCCAGTACCGAGAGCGACAAGGTGTTGATGATGCCCAAGAAGGCGATCAACACGGACAGCCCCAGCAGTCCCGTGACGGCACCGAGGTACACGTCCACCTCGCTGATACGGCTGCGCACGTACTCCGGTGCGCTCATGACGGCGAGATCGGAGCGGACGGCGAGTGCTTGCCGCAAGGCTTCTTCCGTAGCGGCCCCGTCGGTGCCCGGCGCCGTCGCCACCACCATGGGGTTGCCATCACCCGGCCGGAAATGCACGTCGGCCAGCGCGGGTGGCAAGACGACCTGCCCCAGGACGGTCGCTTCGGCGAAGATCCCGGTGATCTCGACCGGAGTGCTGCCACCGCCGGCCGAGCTCAGGGTCACCCGCTGTCCGAGCGACCAGCCCTGCTCCTCGGCGACCGGCTTGGCGACGAACACACCCCGCGTCAGATCCGCGGTGCCGCCTTGCTCGAGTTTCACGTCGATGGTGCGGCCGAGAGCGGAGACGTCGATGCTGCCCGCGCGAGTTTCCTTGCCGTCGAGGAGAACCTGGTCGGTGCGCAACGTGCTGACCGCGGTCACGGACGGCACCGCCTGCACCAGCCGCCGGGTGTCCTCGCCGATCTGACCGCCGGCGACGTTGGTGACGACGGTCCTGCCGACAAAGGCGCCACCGAGATCTCGTTCACTGATCGTCGAGATGGTCGTGGAGAAGATGGTGATGCCGATGGCGATGGCCACGCCGATCGTCAACGCCGTCGCTGTCGCGGCCGTCCGCCGGGGACTGCGCAAGGTGTTGCGGACCGCCATCCCGCCGAGCGTCCCGCGGCGCAGTGGCTTGCTGAGCAGGCCGATGACCGGTCCGCTCAGCCAGCGGGCACAGATCACCGCGCTCAGCAACAGCCCGAGTGCCCCGAGCATGCCGGACGCCCGGCTCGCGGTGCCCTCGCCGACCGTGGCGACGATCAGCAGGAGAAGTGAAAGGCTCGCCATCGCGAGCCCGGACCACAGCAGCCACCGAGATCCTTTTTCCTCCTCCAGCTGTTCACCGCCCAGCGCTGCGACCGGAGGTACCGACGCCGCACGGCGCGCCGGCAGCCAGGCCGCCACCACCGTGGTACCCGTCCCGACCAGGAGCGTCCCCAGTACCGCGGATAGGCCGATCACCACGCCGCCGTCGAGGGCGGGGTTCAGCTCCGCCGCGTAGGACACCACCGGAAGGGCAAGCAGGCTGCCGATGACCAGGCCGGTCACCGAACCGAGCACTCCCATCACGGCGGCTTCCAGGAGCACAGATCGCCGGACCTGCCGACGGGTCGCGCCGACCGCGCGCAGCAGTGCCAGCTCACGCCCGCGACGGGCCACCAGCATCGAGAAGGTGTTCACGATCAACGTGATCCCGACGACCAGTGCGATCCCGGTGAAGGCCAGCACGGTGGCGGACAGCGCCGAGGTGATCTCCGAAGTCGCCGCGCGAAGTGTGGCGCTGAGTTCGGTCCGGTCGACGGTGGCGAAACCGGCGGGCGCGGCCGCCGAGACGGCCGTCATCAGCGAGCTCTCCGGTGTTCCGGGCGTCGCGGTGACCTCCACGCTGGTGAAGCTTCCAGAACGCAGCAGCAGTCGCTGCGCGGTCGCGGTGTCGAACGCCACGGTGGGGGAGGAGCCGGCTTCCCGGCCATGGGGGTGGTAGTCGTAGACGCCCACCACCGCGGCCTGGAGCTTGCCGCCGGCGTAGAGCACGGTCGTCGTGTCGCCGACGGCGATACCGCCATCGGTGGCGACGGACTCCGCGAGAACCACCTCGGCCTGCCCGACCGGGGCGCGGCCGGTGACCAGCGACATCCGGTCCGTCCCGGTCCAGTTGCTGCCGGTCATCCTGACTTCGAAGCCTTGGGACACCAGTACCCTGCCGTCCGCGCCCGCTACCGCGGAGTAACCCTCCACGATCCCGGTCGCGGCGGCGACGCCGGGAAGCCCGGCCAGCGTCGCCCGCTGTCCCTCGTCGAGCAATACCCGGTTCTGCCCACCTTGGCTGAGCTGCGCCTCGTCTTCGCCCACACCACGGCCCAGCGGCGTGACCAAGGCGTCCAAACCGTCCCTCAACGGCTGCTGCCCCTCGGACAGGCTCGTGCTCACGACCAGTGCTCCTGACACGAAGGTCGCGCCCAAGAGCACGGTGATGAAGGTGAGTGCCAGGCGGGACCAGTTTCCCCGCAACGTCGCCAATACGGTTCGCCACATGGTCAGAACGCCCTGATGGTACGTGCGGTGGACGACACAGCACTCGGCCCGGAGCCGTGATCGAACTGGAGCATCCGTGCGTGGACACGCTCGGCCGTCGGTGCCTCCAGCCTGTCCAGCAACGCACCGTCGGCGAGGAAGACGACTAGATCGGCATACGCGGCGGCAAGCGGGTCATGCGTGACCATCACGACGGTCTGCCCGAACTCGTCGACCGCGCTCCGCAGGAATCGCAGGATCTGCCCGCTGCTGCGGGAATCCAGATTTCCGGTGGGTTCGTCGGCGAAGATCACCTTCGGCCGGGTGATCAGGGCGCGCGCACAGGCGACTCGTTGTTGCTGACCACCGGAAAGCTGCCCAGGCCGGTGATCGAGCCGTTCGGCGAGCCCGAAGGCCGTGACGAGATCTGCGAAGTGACCGGGATCCGGCTTCCGTCCCGCGATCGTCAAAGGCAACACGATGTTCTCGCGCGCCGACAGGGTGGGCACCAGGTTGAAGGCCTGGAAGATGAACCCCAGTTCTGTGCGGCGCAGCACCGTGAGCCGATCGTCATCGAGACCGGTCAGCTCGGTGTCGCCGACGAAGACCTGGCCGCTGGTAGGGGTGTCCAGGCCGGCGAGGCAATGCATCAACGTGGACTTGCCAGAGCCCGAGGGCCCCATGATCGCGGTGAATCTCCCAGCCTGGATGTCCAGGCTCACGTTGTCGAGCGCGGTCACGCTCGCGCTCGCCCGGCCGTAGACCTTCACGAGCGCGCGGGCTCGTGCGGCAGGCGGTTTCGGTTCCCCCATCAGTTCTTTCCTCCTCGATAGTGCTCGGCAGCGTCGTACTCCAGACCGCCGACACGCTGACCTGCTGCTCGTTCTCCGGCCGGGGCCGCCGACCGGCCCGCCCGCATGGCGCGTTCGCGTTCGATGTTCTTTTTCCCCCATCGGGTCTTGCCGCCAGGTTTGAAGACGGACAGGTAGGTCGCCGTCCACAACGCGGCGGAGAAGACGATCATGCAGATCATCAGCGTCAGTCCTGTGCCGCCGGGTTCGGCGGACGGGTCGAGGGTTCGTTCGGCGAGTTCCTGGACCCATTGGCTTTCCACGATGGCGACCGCCGGAATGCCCAGCGCGATCACGAGCTTGAGCAGCACCCACCAGTGTTTGACGAGGCCCCATTTACTGCCCAGGGAGACCACCAGGCCGGTGATAATCGACAGCATCATCGTCGGAATGACGATGAACAGATCGAAGACGTGCATCAATTCGTAGGCGCCATGGCGCAATCCGGCGTTTTCCGTGGTGTAGCCCACGGTGCTGAGCACCACCATGGACACCGCGATACCGAGCCAGCTCACGGACAGCCCGACATGCAGCATCACCCAGAGCCTCCGTTTTCCGGGGGACAACCTCGGAAAAGTCGGCCGCAGCAGGCCGAGGATCACCGCGGAGAACACCATCCCGGCGAGCGGAAGCGGTCCGGGGAAGCTGAAAAGGAACTGCACAGGGATGAACAGCAGGTGGAACACGATGGAGATTCCGCGCGCCCGCGAGGTCCCGGAGCGCAGTGCGCAGTAGGCCGTGATCCCGGCGGCGAGGAGATAACCTGCGAATCCCAGGCTCTGAATGAGCGGGAGGATGGCGTTCTCGCCGGGGAAGATCAGTACGGCGTTGACGACCGAGAACACGGCGAACGCCCACTGCGCTCGCGTCTGCCGGGTGGTCAGTCCCGGCCCGCCTGGAGCGATCGCCGGCCTTTCAGGGACATCGGCGCTCGTCCTGTTCGCGGGATCCATGCTGGTCACCTCTCCTGTTTCTCATCCCAGGCGTACGTCGTCTCGTGGTCCGTTTGCCTGTGGGTTCGAATCTAGGAGCGGGGCGGCGCCGTCCGCGTCGCGCGAAGTGATTTCACCGATGGGCCGGAAGTCTCTCGAATGCCACCGTCGCCTACATCGATCGATTGACCCCTGGCTCGGACGCCGCAGTTCGAACCCTGGGAAGCCATATAGGCAGCAGTGCCACCGCGAGCGCGGTCACCGCTAGATAGCCCGTCAGCGCGATCAGCAAATGGTCACGGGGGGTCAAGTCCGGAGTGGCCCTGTCGGGTGCCAGCAGCCAGTAAACGGGAACCAGCCACCAGAGAGTCACCCCAGCCAAGACGAACTTCGGCAACGTGGACTTCTTACGCCAGGTCACCACCAGGAGCCAGGCCAGCGCAGGCACGATCCAGATCGCGTGATGCGGCCACGAGATCGGCGCGACCGCCAGCCCGGTGAACGCCGCCACCAGGACACCCGCCAGGTCGTGACCGAGGCCATGGGCCCACCTCGCGGCGAACAGGCCGAGCAGGACGACCACCAGGCAGACCGGCAACCACCAACCAGGTGCTGTGGTCGTACCCGCCAACCGCGCGAAGAGACCGGGCAACGACTGGTTCACCACTGCGCTGATATCGGTCACCCTGCCGGTGTCCAGTATCAAGCCCTGTAGCCAGTACGCACCTGATTCCCTGGGAAGGACGAGAAATCCGACGACTATCGTGCCACCGAATGCAGCCGTGGCGCGTAACGCACTCGTCCACCGTCTGGTGCACAGCAGATAGCCGACGAAGATCAGAGGGGTGAGTTTCACCCCGGCAGCGATTCCGATCAGCAGACCCCGCCATCTCGGAGGCATCAGCGGCGAGAAGTCCAGTAGTACGAGGAGAACGATGAAGATGTTCACCTGTCCCAGCATGAGATTCATCAGAACCGGTGTGAGCAGCGGTGCTGCGGTCATTCCGAGCGCCACCAGCCGTAGCCGTCGGTTCCGCGCCTTGCCCCCCGCGAGGCCGAGTGAAACCCAAAGAAGCACACCAAGGCTCAGTAGACTGGCGTACGTCCAGAGCACCTCCCCGAAGCCGGCGGGCAGCCACGACAAGGGGGCGAACACCACTGCGGCGAAAGGAGGGTAGGTGAACGCGACCCCTGCCAACAAAGCGGTGTCGACTCGCAGTTCATAGAGCGCAACTTCGTCGAATATCGCTTGCGCGACCTCGTGATAGACCTGGAAGTCAGCCATCCAGAGCGGTGCTTCCCGCAACAACGGCACCGCCAGTGCGGTCATCGCCAGTGCGGCCAGCGCGACGACCGCACTCGCCTGCCAAAGCGTGGGAGTTCTCGTCGCTCCCGCAGGATCCGCTGGCACTCCCTCGGACATGTCCCCTCCTGATCGATTCTTCGCACCGCCGAGTCTGGGCAGCGTCTTCCCCGGGAATCACGGAACACTGGGAACTCACTCCAGAGAGCGACCGATCAGGTGAGGAGAGCAGTATGTTCCGATCCCACTTGATCATTCCTCTAGACTCCGAGAATGACCTCGCCGAGCTCCACCCCACGGTGGTGGGCGTGGAAACCATCGGACCGCCGTCACGTGATCATCGATTCGGCGGTGGCACTGGCGTGTGTGATCGGCACCTTCGTCTGGTCGGGACCCCAGCAGTTCGCCCCCGACTTCGGGTTTCCTCTCCTCGGCAGCGACAACCGGCTGATCGCCTCGATCCCGCTCGCTCTGCTGACGGGTGCCGCTGCGATGGTGCGCAGGCGCAAGCCGGTCTTTCTGGTGATCGTGAGCCTGGTGAGCTGGACGATGCTCTCGGCGATCGCCGGTGTGGTCTTCGGCCTGTACGCGTTGGCGGCTTTCGAAAGGTCGCGACGAATGATGGCCGTCATCGCCGCGGTCGCGCTGGTGACGGTCGGCCTCCCGTTCTGGCGCCTCGGCGGTTTCGATGCGAGCGTTCCGATCAGTACGGCACTGTGCCTCGCACCCACACTGCTCGGGCTGTGGAGCTTCACCCATCGCAAGTTGGTCGGCAACCTGCTCGAACGCGCTTCCCGGCTCGAACGCGAACGCGATCTGCTCGCCGAACAGGCTCGTGCCGAGGAACGCACCCGCATCGCTCGCGACATGCACGACGTGGTCGCGCACAGGGTCAGCCTGATCGTGTTGCACGCCGCGACCGCGGAGGTTTCGGGGGATCGGGAAAGGCTCCTGCTGACCAAAAAGATCCGGTCCATCGGCCGGGACGCGCTCAGCGAACTCCGCCAGGTACTCGAGGTGTTGCGGGTCGGTGACGCGCCACTGTCGCCCCAGCCCCGCATCGAGGACATCGCCGGGCTCGCCGCTCAGTCACGGGCAGCGGGAGTCCACGTCGACGTCGAGACCGTCGGTGAGGTTCGTCCCCTGCCGTCCATCGTCGAACAGGCAAGCTATCGTGTCGCCCAGGAGGCACTGACCAACGTGCACAAGCATGCGAGAAACGCCGATACACGGATCCGCATGATCCACGGTCCGGAGGAGTTCCGGCTGATCATCACCAATCAGAGACCGCCATCGTCGCCTGCTCCGGAGTCGCTCCCGGTCGGGGGCTTCGGGATCATCGGCCTGCAGGAACGGATCAGGCTGATCGGAGGCACGCTCAGTTGCGGAGCGACCCTCAACGGCGGATACGAGGTCGAGGCGGTCATTCCGCTTCCGTCGACGGGAACCGGCTCATGATCCGGGTGATGGTCGTCGACGACGAGTGGATGGTGCGTTCCATGCTGCGCACTATCCTGGAGGCGGCGGGTGACATGTCGGTGGTGGCCGAGGCGCCCGACGGGATATCGGCCGTCGAAGAGGCCGAACGCCACCAGCCGGACGTCGCGCTGGTCGACATCCGGATGCCGGAGTCCGACGGTCTCGCCGCGACAGCGCGTCTGCAGTCCTTGCCCCGACCGCCGAGGGTCATCGTCCTCACCACGTTCGATCTGGACGAGTACGTGCAGACCGCACTCCGCAACGGCGCCGTCGGCTTTCTGCTCAAAGACTCCGCGGGCGACGACATGATCACCGCGATCCGGGCGGTCGCCGCCGGCGATGCCATGCTCGCGCCGAGCATCACTCGCCGGCTGCTGCACACCTTCACCGAACGTGAGCCGTCCCGTCAGGCGAAGGCACTGGAACGGTTGGACGTGCTGACCGACAAGGAACGCGAGGTCCTCGTCGCGCTGGCGGAGGGGCTGGCCAACGCCGACATCGCGAGCCAGCTGTACCTCAGCGAGGCGACTGTCAAAACCCATGTCAGCCGCATCTTGAGCAAGCTGAAGATGACCAACCGGGTGCAGGCCGCGATCCTCGCGCACCGCGCGGGTCTGGCTGGCTGAGGAGAAGCGTGGTCCACCGAGTTTCCAGCACGATCCCAGGCCGTCCCCTGAGCATCGGTCAGCACGCTGACGCCTCAGGAAAGTCGGCCGATGACTCCCTTGGACCTTCGTACCACCCCTAGGACACACCATCCGCGACGCTGGGCGGCCTTGGTTCCCGCGTTGCTCGCCTGCTACATGGATCTGCTCGACGCGACCATCGTCACGGTCGCCTTGCCGGCGTTCGAAGAAGACCTCGGCGCCGGCCCGGCCACGCTGCAATGGACCTCCGCCGGTTACACCTTGGCCTTCGCAGTCCTGCTGATCACCGGTGGCCGGGTCGGGGACATCTTCGGCCGGAAACGGACCTTTGTCACCGGGATGGCCGCCTTTCTGCTCACCTCGGTGTTGTGCGGCCTGGCGAGGAACCCGGAAATGCTGGTGATTTCCCGTGTGCTGCAAGGGGCCGCGGCCGCGATGATGATCCCGCAGGTGCTCAGCTTCATCCAGGTCGAGTTCCCTTCGCCGGAGCGGCCGCGGGCCTTGGCGATGTACGGGATATCGCTGGCCTTGGGCGGGATGACCGGCCCGGTACTCGGTGGCCTGTTGATCCAGGCCGATATCGCCGGGCTGGGCTGGCGTGCCGTCTTCCTGATCAATCTTCCGGTCGGGGCCGTCGCCTTGCTCGGTGCGGTGCGGTCGATGCCGGAATCGCGATCCGGCACGGCACCGGGACTGGACCTGGTCGGCGTGCTGCTGGTGACGCTGGCATTGGTGGCGGTGATGTACCCGCTGGTACAAGGTCACGAGACCGGGTGGCCACCGTGGACGTTCCTCTCGTTCGCGGCGACGATACCGATCTTTCTGTTGTTCTTGTGGCATCAGCGATTCCGCGAACGGAGCGGGAGAGCCCCGCTCATCCCGGCTCGGATATCGCGCCATCGCAGCCTGCGCGCGGGGCTTGCGCTCGCGTTGGTCTTCTTCGCGGGTACCGGCCATACCTTCGTGTTTTCGCTCTACCTGCAACAAGGCCTCGGCTATTCGTCCTGGCGTACCGGGATCACGCTGTTCCCGTCCTCACTGGGCATCGTCGCGGGTTCGATGCTGTCCATCCGGCTGGCCCCGAGGCTGGGCAGGCGGGTGGTGTCGATCGCGGCCCTGGTCAAGATCGCCGGGGTGGTCGGCGTTATCTACCCGATCCATGTCCTGGGACCGGCGTTGACCCCGTGGGCGCTCGTGCCTGGCGCGATCGTCCTCGGGGCAGGCATGGCCATGGTCAGCGCGACGCTGGTGAACATCGTGCTGAGCAAGGTCCCCGTCCAGGACGCCGGTGCGGCGTCCGGGCTGATGACCACCGCTCTGCAGGTCGGTTCGGCGATCAGCATCGCGGTGCTCGGCACGGTCTTCTTCGGTTCGCTCACCGGCACCGGCGACCACCGGCAGGCGATCGAGGCGGGCCTCTGGGTCTGCGTGGCGTTGTTCTTCGCCAGCTTCGTGATGAGTTTCCTGCTCCCGCCGGGTGGGGTGCCCGCCACCGCGGCCGACGACCGTCCGTCGTCCACGAAGGACGACGGAATCCGACGATCGATTCCAAGGTGATGACCATGCGTGAAGCTGATCTTGAGACGGTGCGGACGACAGCCTTCGACGGTGCTCCGGTACTCGGCCCGCCGGCCGTCCAGAACGTGATGGAGCTGGCCTGGGGCATGTGGGCGAGCGGCGTGATCCAGGCCGCGGCGAAACTGCGGATCGCGGATTTCGTCGGCGACGTGCCGGTGCACGTCGATCGGCTGGCGGACGAGATCGATGCCGACCCGGGCGCCTTGTCGAGGCTGATGCGCGCGCTTTCCGCTTACGGTGTCTATCGCCAGCTCGAACCTGGGCGCTACGAACACACGGAGGCATCCCGGGCCATGCGCTCCGACGCGCCGGTGCGGATCGGGGACGTGATGCTGACCGGCTCGTACTGGGGCTGGCAGATGTGGGCGAAGCTCGACGAAAGCGTCCGCACCGGCGAATGCGCGTTCCGGACCACCTACGGCAAGGACCTCTTCAGCTACTTCGCAGAGGACGACAACGAGGCGGGCGCTGCCACCTTGCGCGGTTACGCCGCCCAGTCCGTCGCGATGCACCCCGCGCTCGTCGGCGCACTGGACCTCTCCGGGACGCACACGGTGGTCGACGTGGGTGGCGGACACGGCTCGTTGTTGCGCGCGCTGTTGGAAGCGAACTCCGCCCTGCGCGGGATCCTTTTCGACCGAGCGCACACCATCGAGCACACGGATCCGGTGCTGAGCACCGGCGCGCTCGCGGACCGATGCGAGATCGAGGCGGGGGACTGCCTGGTGACGGTGCCGAAGGCCGACGTCTATCTGTTCCGTCAGGTCCTGCACATGTGGGAGGACGACAGGTGTGTGCAGGCGTTGAGCAACGTGGCGAAGGTCGCCGAACCGGGCAGCCGGGTCATCCTGCTGGAGCAGTTGATCTCAGATCCGCCCGCCAACCCCTGGGACGCGCTGATGGACCTGCACATGTTGCTGGTCATGGACGGCAGGGAACGGACCACACAGGAGTACGCCGAGCTGTTCGAACGGGCCGGGCTGCGGTACCGGGGAGTCACCGAGACCGGAACGCCGCTTCGCCTGATCGAAGCGATCGTCGGGGAGTGAGCCAATGCGGATCTTGTTCTGCACCTGGGCTTGGCAGTCCCATCTCTATCCCATGGTCCCGCTCGCCTGGGCTTGCCGCGCCGCCGGGCATCAGGTGCGGGTCGCGAGCCAACCCGGCCTGACGCAGGTGATCCGCCAGGCGGGTCTGGACGCGGTTCCGGTCGGACACGACGTCGACGTACCGGGTTTCGTCCGTGAATACGTGCTGCGGCCGGGCGGCCGGCCGCAGGGCAGGCCCAGGGCGTTGGACATGCTGGTCGAATTGGCTGATTCGATGGTGGATGATCTGGTCGGGCAAGCCAAGCGCTGGCGGCCGGACGTGATCGTCTACGAGCTGACCACCTTGGCCGGCCCGCTCGCGGCCGCCGCCGTCGGTGTACCCGCGGTGCGCATGCTCTACGGCGTCGATCTTCTGGAGCGGGCGGCCGGCTTTCTGCCGGACGCGGTGGGCCCACTCGCCGAACGGCTCCGGCTCCCGGAGGTGGACGTCCGTGGCGGACTGACCGTGGATCCCTGCCCTCCGCGGCTGCAGGTCGCCACCGGATACCGCCCGCAGGAGATCCGTTATGTCCCGTACAACGGTCCCGGCACGGTTCCTTCCTCGATACCGGACAGGGGATCGAGGCCGAGGGTCTGTGTGACGTGGGGAACGACGATGGCCAAGCTCGAATCGCGGCGAATGCTCGCGGAGCAAATGGCGAAGGCCGTGGCGGTCCTGGACGCCGAGATCGTCGTCGCGGTCGCCGAGGAGCACAAGGAGCTCCTCTGCGGGCTACCGGACGAGGTGCGGGTCCTGACCGGAGTACCACTGGACCTGGTGCTGCCCTCCTGCGATCTGGTGCTGCATCACGGCGGCGCCGGGACGACGCTCACCGCGATGACCCATGGCGTACCCCAGCTGGTGATCCCGCAACTGCCCGACCACGCGCTCCACGGGAGGCAACTCGCCGCTACCGGCGCCGGGCGGGTCATCACGAAGGAGGACGCCGAGCCGGAGTCGGTCCGTGACGCGGTCACCGCACTGCTCGCGGAGTCAGGCCACCGTGAATCGGCCGCGGCGCTCGCCACCGAGTCACGGCTCCGGCCGTCACCCGCGGACGTGGTACACGTGCTGGAGAAGCTGGCCGCCGAGCGAGAATGACGAGGAGGCCGTGTGGCGGTGTCGCCGTCACACGGCCTCCTCGTCAATGGCCACCCGCGACGTTGACCACACTGCCGGTCACCTGGCGGTTCGCGTCGGATCCCAGGAACGCCACCACGTTCGCCACGTCCTCGGGGAGACCGAACCGCAGATGCGGGATCCGCTCGTTGAGCACGCTCTGGATCTCCGCCGGGCTCAGACCGGCCAAAGTGGCCCGGATCTCCGGCGGCACCTTCGGCAGCAGATTGGCCGTCACGGTCGGCCCGGGTGCCACGGCGTTACTGAGAATGCCGTGACCCACCAGTTCGGTGGCCAACGTCCGGTTGAGTCCGTGCAGTGCCGCTTTACTCGCCACGTACGCCTCCTCGCCGCGCATCCCGCGGTTGACGATGCTGGCGGACATCAACACGATCCGGCCCCAGCCACGGGCCTTCATGCCCGGCAGCACCGCCTGGACGGTATGGAAGGCGCCCTCGATCTCTTCACGCAGCTGTGCTCGCCAGAGCTCGGCCGGCACCGTCTCGAAAGGACCGCGGCGTTCGTCCGGCCCTCGCGCCGGCGACGCGTTGACCACCAGGACATCGATACCACCCCAGGCGGAGGTCACGGCTTTCGCCGCCGATCGGATCGACTCTTCGTCGCCGAGGTCGTACGGCAGGGCCAAGGCTTGCCCGCCGTCCTTCTCGACCGCCTCGACCACCGCTGACGCAGCGTTCTTGTTGCGGTGATAGGTAAGCGCCACGCGCGCTCCTTCGGCAGCGAAGACCTGCGCCATCGTTCCGCCGAGACCACCGCTGCCGCCGGTGATGAGGACCGACCTGCCCGCGAGCCCGAGATCCATTCGTGCGCCCCTTTACCGTCTGTTGTGGACTTCACCAGGCGAGCGGGAGCTCGTCCGGCCTGCTGAACGCCAGCCCGACACTCCAGTCGAGCTCGTCTTCCGCGACCGCGAGGCGTAGACCCGGGAAACGCGCCAGCAGCGAACCGAGTGCGACCTCCAGTTCGATCCGGCCCAGCTGGGCCCCGAGACAATGGTGAATGCCGTGCCCGAAGGCGACATGGGGGTTCCGGGGGCGGATCGGCCGCAGCTCATCGGGTTCCGGGAATACCGAGTCGTCGCGGTTCGCGGCGTTGATCGAGGGCAGGACGGCTTCCCCCGCCCGGATCACCACGTCACCGATCGCGACGTCCTCCGTCGCGATCCGCAGCGCTCCGATGCCGCCGCCTGCCTGGGAAAGGCGTAACAACTCCTCCACCGCGCCAGGAAGGAGACCGCGATCGAGGCGCAGATCGTCGAGCCGCGCCGGATTCCGCAGCAAGGTCAGCAAGGCATGCACGATGCTCGCGGTCGTCGCGTGGTACCCGGCGCCGAGCAGTGTGTAGCCGAAGGCCACCAGTTCTTCCTCGCTGAGCCGGTCGCCCTCGTCCTGCGCGGAGATCAGCACCATCAGCAGGTCGTCGGTCGGGGTCCGTCGTTTGTCCTTGATCAGCTCCGTCAAGTATGTGGAGAGACTGTCTTTCGCGGCCAGTACTTCGGCCTGCCGGTCAGGTGTGAAGCCGAGCATGATGTCGGTCCACACCCGGAACTGGTCGACGTCGGCCACGGGGACCCCCAGCATTTCGCAGATCACCGTGATCGGGAGCGGCTGGGCGAGGCAGGTGATGAGGTCGGCGGGCGGCCCCGACTCGGCCATCGTGTCGAGACATCCGCGCGTGAGATCTTCGACCCGAGGTCGCAGCGCTTCGATCCGCCGGGGGCTGAACGCCCTCGAAACCAGCTTGCGCAGCCTGCTGTGCTCCGGCGGATCCATCACGAAGATCGACCGTGAGCCGCGAGCGATCGGCAGGATCCGCGGTGCGTCGGGTGCGGTGATCGCCTCCCGGCTGAACCTGGTGTCCGCCAAGACGTTCCGCACGTCTTCGTGGCGGAGCAAGAGCCAGGCGAAGTCACCGGTCGGCAGCGTCACCCGGCAGACCGGCCGTTCGACCTGGAGTTTCCGGTACTCGGCCGGTGGAAGTACCGGATCGGCCGCACGGAACGGAAATGACGGTGCTGGCTCGGCAGGCATGGCGTTCTCCTCATCGGGATCCGCGACAGACGGCGAAGCACCACGGTGGTCGCATGCGTTGTAGAGCCGATGGAAACTCGCTGGGCATGTCCGATCGGCGGGGATTCAACGGCGCCCCAGCGCGTTTGGACCACGGAGCGCGAACCTTCGTCCCGAGGCCGCACCGGATCGACGGACGGAGGCATTCGATGTCAAAGGTCCTCTGCAGACAGGGATCGCGACGAAATACCCAGCGCTCCGAGGCATTCCCCCGCCGCGGGCTGATTCGGTCATGAAGTCCGCGGGGATCGCCGTCGTCGGACTGGGCAACATGGGTGCCGCGATGGCGCACCGGCTGATCGAAGCCGGGTTCGCGTTGACGGTCCACAACCGCACGGCCGAGAAAGCGGCGCCGCTGATCGCCGCTGGAGCGGTGCTCGCTGAATCGATCGACGCCGTTGCCAAGGCGGAGCTGATCTTGCTCAGCCTGAGTGACGAGTCAGCGGTCGACGAGGTTCTTTTCGGCAAGCTGCTTCCCGCCCTGCGGCGAGGAACCCTGGTGCTCGACACATCCGCGGTATCGCCGGGGTATGCCCGCCAGGCCGCGCGGCGGCTGGCGGACGCGGGGATACGGCGGGTGGAGGCCAGCGTGATCGGCAACCCAGGGATGGCCCGGTCCGGCGGCCTGCGGGTCTTCACCGCGGGGGAGCAAGACGACGTCGAGTCCGCGAGCGAAGTGCTGAACACCTTGAGCCGTGACGGCTTTGTCCACCTTGGACGGTCCGGTCAGGCCAGTGCGCTCAAACTGGCCTTCAACCTGATTCTCGGCGCGCAGACGGTCGCCTTGGCCGAGGCGGTCTCGTTCGCCGCCGTCACCGGGCTGGACCGCGAGACGCTGCTGGACACCGTGCTGAAGAGCGGTGTCAGGTCGCCGGTCCTGGCCTTCCGGGCCGAGTTCATGCGCACCGGGTGCTACGAACCCGCCGCGTTCCGGGCGCGGTTGATGGAGAAGGACGTCCGGCTCCTGCTGGCCGAGGCACAGGACGCGGGATTGGCCCTCCCACTGACGGACACTCTCGCCCGTCGCTATGCCGGCGTTGTCGCGGCCGGCGACGGTGACAAAGACGCGGCCGTGGTCCTGGCGGCACACGAAGACGCAATCCCCCGAGTCAAGGAGGAACACCAGCAATGACCACAACAGCATCGAGGGTCGACGGCGCGGGCCCGAGCGTCGTCTTCGAACTCGGTACCGCCTTCTGCACCGCCAAATGTCTCCTGACGGCACTCGAACTGAGTTTGTTCACCGTACTCGGCGATGACGAGATGAGCGCGGAAGAACTGCGGGTGAAGCTGGATCTGCATCCGCGGGGAACGCGCGATTTCCTCGATGTGCTCGCCGCCCTCGGCCTTCTCGAGAAGAACGACGGGCGATACCGCAACAGCGCATTGGCCGGGCGCCACCTGGTGCGGACCGGCGACGGGTACATCGGTGGATTTCTCGAACGGGCGAATCACATGCTTTATCCGGCGTGGGGCCGCTTCGGGGAAATGTTGCGGACCGGCAAACCCACTGCCGAAGCCGATTACATGGAGATGATCAAGGAACCGAAGCGGCTTCGCAGCTTCCTCGGCATGATGGACGCGCTCACCACCTTGATCGTGCCTGAACTGGCCAAGGCCATCGACTGGACCGCCTACCGTTCGATGGTGGACGTCGGGGGCGCGCGCGGCAATCTCACGGGTGGGCTGGTCAAGGCGCACCCCCATCTCTCGGGCACCGTGTTCGATCTGCCGGAGATGCGATCACCGTTCGACGAGCACATGCGCGCGCTCGGTCTCGAGGAGAAGACCACCTTCCAGGCGGGCGACTTCTTCACCGATCCGATCCCGTCCGCCGACGTGGTGGTCATCGGCCACGTCCTCCACGACTGGTCACCCGACGAATGCCGGGCATTGGTGCGCAAGGCGTTCGACGCGGTACGACCCGGCGGCAAGATAGTCGTGTACGACCGGATGGTGGACGAGGAAGGCACCGACCTGACCAACCTAATCATCAGCCTCGACATGATGCTGACCACGCCGGGCGGAGCGGAGTACCCGCCGTCGGAGTACCAAGGATGGCTCACGGAAGCCGGCTTCGGCTCGACAGAGGTCGCTCCGCTCGGCGAGAACGACACCGTCGTGATCGGCCACAAGGCGGGATGATCGAGTGGAGATCGGAGTCGGCCTCCCTGCGGCGGTGTGCGGCGTGGTGGGCGATCAGCTCTTGGACTGGGCCCGGTATGCCGACCAAGCCGGGTTCAGCTCACTGGCGACGCTGGACCGGCTTGTGTACGGCAACTGTGAATCGTTGATCGCCTTGGCCGCTTCCGCCGGTGTCACGCGGCGTATACGCCTTGCCGCGACGGTCCTGCTCGCGCCGTATCGAGGCAACCCGGCGCTGCTCGCGAAGCAGCTCGCCACACTCGACACAATCAGTGAGGGGCGTTTGGTGGCAGGTCTCGCTGCCGGCGGCCGGGAGGACGACTTCGTTGCCGCTGACCTGCCCTACGCGCGGCGAGGCCGCACCCTCGATAGCGCGGTGGAGCGAATGGTTTCCATTTGGTCGGGCGCGGAACCCGACGGCCGGATCGGCCCGTCGCCGTATCGAGGGAGCCCGCCCTTGATCTTCGGCGGGCATACCGACACCGCCATCCGGCGAGCCGCGCGTTATGGGCAGGGCTGGATCTCCGGCGGTAGCTCGGCCAGCGGATACCGGGAGCTCGCCGAGCGCGCCCGGCGCGGCTGGGCCGCCGAAGGACGGCTGGATCAGCCAAGGCTGCTGGCGCTGGCCTACTTCGCGCTCGGCCCTGAAGGCACAGAACTGGCACGGCGTTACGTCAGCGAGTATTACGCCTTTCTCGGGGAGAGGGCGACCGACCGGATCACCAAGGGTGTGCTCACCGATCCGGCGCGAGTGCGGGAAGCCGTGGCGGCCTACGCCGAAGCGGGTTGTACCGAACTGATCCTCATGCCGTGTTCGGCCGAACTGTCCCAGCTGGAACTGCTCGACGGTGCGGTGCACTGAACGTCTGGTGCCGTACCACTCACAGACCTCGTTTGCTGATGGCCAGCATGGAATCGAGATCCGACACCTTGCTGCGGTCCCGGCCCTGCGCCTGGCCCCGGCTGATCTCATAGGAGTCCAGACGCAGCCAGTCCGACCAGTCCACGAACTCCGTGCCACGGCGGCGTAACAGCCGCGGCACGGAGTTCGGGTCCGACGACCGGGAACGGCTGCTCGCCGCGAGGTCCTCGACGACGCTGCGTACCGTCTCCGCCGCGTCCGCCTTGTTGGTGCCGATCACACCGGTAGGGCCACGCTTGAGCCATCCCGCCACGTAGCAGCCGGCGACCGGCCGTGCGCCGCCATCGACAATCCGTCCCTTACGGTGGGGCAGGGTCTCGGTTCGTGATTCGAAAGGGAGACCTGGCAACGGATCGGCGCGATAGCCGACGGCACGGAGGACACCCTGGACCGGAAGTACCTCGGCAGGGCCGTGTTCACCCGGGCGAGTGCGGGACAAACGCAGTTCGCGCACCTCGCCGTCCCCCTCGATCGCCGCAGCGCTCCGCCAGAACATCAGATGGATCCGCCGGGTGGCGTCGGTCATGGGTCGTCGCGCCCACTCCCGCAGGAGGTCGACGTTGGCTCGGGTCTGCCTGTTGGTTTCGAGTAATTGCTCGTCCGCCTCGTTCAAGCGCAAGTCCTCGGACCGCACTAGAACGTCGACCCCGCGCAACAGGCCGAGTTCCCTGAGCTCGACAGTGGTGAACTTGGCGTGGGCGGGACCGCGTCTGGCGACCAGGTACACGTCGGTGACGCTGCTGCACCGCAATCCGTCGAGGACGTGATCCGGTACGTCGGTATCCGCCAGCTCGCGGGGATCCTTCACCAGCAGTCTGGTCACGTCCAGTGCGACGTTGCCAGCTCCGAGCACGGCGACCTTGCTCGCGTGCAGTGGAAAGTCATTGAGCGCGTCCGGATGACCGTTGTACCACGAGACGAATTCGCCGGCGGGCCAGCTGCCACCCAGGTCCTCGCCTGGCACTCCGAGGTCGCGATGCCCGGGAGCCCCGGTCGCGAAGATCACGGCCTCGTAGTGGGTGAGCAGGTCGTCGAGACCGAGGTCCACGCCGAATGTCACGTTGCCGAAGAACCGGACGGCGGGACTTTCCAGCACGCGCCGCAGAACGGTGCTCACCGATTTGATCCTCGGATGGTCGGGCGCCACGCCGTACCGGACCAGGCCGTACGGAGCGGGCAGGCGGTCGAACACGTCGACGGCCGCGTGACAGTCGGATTTCAGCAGGGCCTCCGCGGTGAACACCCCCGCGGGCCCCGAACCGATGACCGCTATCCGTGGTGCGTTGGCCGGCGCCACAGCGATTCCCTTCTTCAGCGTGTCCCATGCCGTCAACGTTAGGCGCGCTTCCACGCGTGGACATCGGCCTTCGGTCGCCCGATTCAGTACAGAAAGTCTTGAGGCGCGGGAACCCGGCTACATCGATCGGATGACCCGTGCGCGAGCAGATCGAATCCGGCGGGCCAGGGAAGAATCGTCGTGGTCGACGTCGTTCTACTGATAAGTACTGGTCAACGCGTCGCATGCCGTATCCGACTGCTGCTTTGAGCACGGCTTTGGTGGGTGGTTAACCGCATCAGGATCGCTTTAGTAAGCCACCACCGATCTTCAAGGGCGGGGCCCGTACCGGCCGATAGATTGAAGGGACTCACAAGGACGCCCGAAAGAATCGATATCCCGTGCTTCGAGCACGGGCCATCGAGTCACTGACAACTGGGGGAGCGTGCTGACGATGGAGGTCAATCTGCTGGGCCCGCTCGAAGTCTTCCGCGACGGAGTGACGATCACTCCGTCCGCGCCGAAACTTCGGCGGATGTTCAGTCTTCTGGCACTACAGGCGAACAATCTCGTCCGGACCGATCAGATCATCGACGAGCTCTGGGAGGACAGGCCAACGGCGAGTGCCGCTACGACCTTGCAAACCTACATCTATCAACTGCGCAAGCTGTTGCAGCTGTCGCCGGCCGAAGGCGTGCGCTCTTCCCGCCCAGCCGGCGCCGACGGCGCCGCGTTGCACACGTTGGCCAATGGCTATGTCCTAGCGCTGCCGTCGAATTCGCTTGACTCGAACCTGTTCGAGCAACTGGCGAAGCGGAGCAGAAGCGAACTGGAATCGGGAACGGTCGAGTACGCGTCCAAGACGCTTGCGGAAGCGCTGCGGCTGTGGCGTGGTCCCGCGCTTGCCGACGTCAGCACAGGGCCGGTTCTGGATGCCGAAACACGACGTCTGGAAGAACTTCGCAAGGGCGTCCTTGAACAGCGGATCGAGGTGGATCTCCAGCTGGGCAAGCACAACGAACTGCTCGGTGAGCTCACCATGCTGGGGGCGCAGTATCCCACCCATGAGGGGTTCCAGGCGAAACTGATGCTGGCACTCTATCGAGCGGGAAGGCAAGCCGAGGCGCTCCACGTGTACCACCGCACCAGGGACGCGCTGGCGACCGAGCTCGGCTTGGATCCCACCGATTCACTGCAACGTTTGCAGCGGGCAGTACTGAGCGCGGACCAGAGCCTGTCATCGCCGATGCCCGGCGGGGGCACAGTCGTCACTCGCCGGTCGATACCACCACGGCAGCTCCCGCCCGACGGCACGGTTCTCGTCGGCAGGCGAGCCGAGAGCACAGCGGCTCTTGAGGCGTTGTGCACCGGTCGTGGCCGGGCGGCGACGGTGGTCGTCATCGTCGGTCCTCCCGGGGTCGGCAAGACATCGCTGTGCAACCATGTGGCGCATCAGGTCGTGGACAGATACCCGGATGGGCAGTTCTACGCCAAGCTGCTCGACGATGATGGCAGCCCGGTCGAACCGGGTGAGGTGCTCGCCGGCTTTTTGCGCGCGGCTGGAATGACCGACGAACGGATCCCGGCGTCGACGGACGAGCGCAGCAGGATGTTCCGTACGTGGACCACGGAACACCGGGTCCTTCTCGTGCTGGACGACGCGGTCAGTGCTGAACAGTTGCTGCCGTTGCTCCCCTCGAGCGCGGAGTGTGGAGTACTGGTGACCACCCGTCGCCGCCTCTTCGTCGCGGCGACGAGTATGACCGTGGAACTGCGGCCGCTCACCGAGCCTGAAGGAATTCAGTTGCTGACCGGAGTTCTCGGCAGTGACCGGGTTTCCAGGGACGATCAGGCGGCCAAGGAACTGGTGAAATTGTGTGACGGGCTCCCGCTGGCATTGCGTTCGGCCGCCGGGCTGTTACAGGTCCGTCAGCACTGGGCGATCGCCAGATCGGTCCACCGGCTCAGTACGGTCATCGACGACCCTTCGGTCGATGCCGACATCCTGGGCCTGCAGGCCAGTGTCGAACGGAGCTACTCGCTGGTCCGTCCGGGCGCGCAGGACGCCTTTCGTAGGCTGGCGAAGCTCGATACCAGGAGCGTCTCGGCGGCTCTTACGGCCAGGGTAATGGAGGTGGACGAGCACCATGCCGAGTCGTTGCTGGAGGACCTGGCCGAACTGTGGCTTCTCGACGTGACGGCATTCGACGAGCGGATCGGCCATACCCAGTACCGTTTCCTTCCCAGCATACGTGCGATCGGCCGCGTGCTGAGCGCACGGGAGGAACTCTGCCTGATGGCCTGAAACGACGTCGGCCCGGACTCAGCCGGGCCGACGTCGCCGCGGCCGCATGATGGTTCGGGGCCGGCGAGCACAGAACCGCGTTCGGCGACGCCGGATCACCGAATGCCCGTGAGTCCGGTCAGCGACGATTTCTTCGGCGTAGCAGCGGATAAGGGGGTGAAGCTCGTAGCTCACCGCGGAATCCGCTTCTCCGAATATTCGGAGAAGTCCGTGATCGATGAGGTTGAGCAGAATTCTGCTGGTCTCCACCCCGTCGTAGCCGAGCAGCGAGGCCGCCTCGGCTTGGGTCAACGTGGCCTTACCGAGGGTAGCGAACTTCCGGAGCGCGAGTTGAGCCAGTCTCGGCATGACGTGGTAACTGCCGGCTATGCGCCCGCGCACGTCCAGATCGTGGAAGGACAACGCGTCGAGCCGGCGGGAACCGTTCTCGAGCTGTTGGAGCACGGTCCTGATGGGCCAGCCGGACACGGAACCAAGCTGGGTACCGACCGCGCGCACGGCCAGGGGCAGGCCTCCGCACAACTGGACGATCCGGTCCACGTGCTCGCGTTCGCCTGCTATCCGCTCCGTGCCGATCATCGCCGACAGCAGTCCGGTACTTTCGTTCGGTTCGAGCGGATCGAGACGGAGCAAGCGAGATCCTGGAGCGGGGTGAATGCCGCGCCGGGCGGTGACAACAACCGCACAACGCGCCCCTGCGGGCATCAGGTGCCGTATCTGTTCCGAGGAACGGACGTCGTCGAGCACGACGAGCACCCGCTTCATCGAAGTCCAAGTGCGAAAAAGTGCTGCCTTGTCCTCATCGTCGGCAGGCAATCGATCCGCAGGGAAACCCGCTGCCCTGAGAAAACCGTCCAGAACGTCCGCCGGATCTCTCGCTCCGTCGCCACTCACACCCAGGCACGCGTAGAACTGCCCTCCCTCGAACCGCGATCGCACACGTTGCGCGACACGTACCGCGAAGGCGGTCTTGCCGATCCCCGGCATACCATGTACCGAAAGCACCCTCGGCGCGACGTCCGCGAGCCCGGCCGAAGTCAGCCATATGACCGCGTCCTCTACGAGGCCACCGCGGCCTACGAAGTCCGCACTGTCACTCGGCAGTTGCGCGGGGCGCTCGGTCGCCGTGGTGACCTGCGATTTCAGGGGCGTGATATCAGGCAACGGTTCACCCGCCAGGACGGCCTGATGCGCATGCTGCAGAAGTTGGGAGGGCTCGAGACCCATTTCCGCGACCATTTCGCGCCGAAATCGTTGGTAGAGCTCCAAAGCCTCGTCACGCCGGTGACAGCGATGCAGTGCGAGCATCAGATGGCCGTGAAACACTTCGCTGCGTGGATGTGTGATCACGAGTTCCTTCAGCTCGCTCAGTAGCTCCCGGTGCCGGCCCAGTTGCAGGTCCGCTCCGATGCGGAGCTCAAGGGCGCGGAGCCTGCTCTCCTCGAGACCGGTGACATGTGCGGCCAGCAGGGCACCGGTCTCCGTGGCGCTCATCATCGGTTCTCGCCACAGGCCCAGAGCCTCACGTAGCGATTCCGCGGCCAGCCGTGGTTCGCCACGCTCCAGCGCGCCCTCTCCGCGTCGTACCAAGTACTCGAACCGGTGCAGATCGAGAGACTGTGATGGCATCTCGAGGAAATAGCTCTGCTGTTTGGTCTGCAGTGCGAAACCGTGCCTGGACAGATGTGCGGGGAAAAGTCGAGAACGTAGTTTGTGAATATATGTGTGGACCGTCGTGCGCGCGGTCGGCGGGGGATGGTCGCCCCAGAGCTCCAGAACGAGATCATCCATGTTGACCGGTGTGTTTCTCCGAAGTATCAGAAGTGTCAGTATCCTTCGCATTTTCGGCGCACTCGGTGTGACATCTTGCCCGTTTATTTCGATCTTCAAAGACCCCAGAATTCTGCATTGCAAATCCACCGACTGATCCTCCCCATGGGCACGATAAAGGGGTAGCGTCTTTCTTGTTCCACGCATATCATGCCGTGGCTCGATAATATAGCGGAAAGGATCACTGTGTCAAGGAAGTCGAGAAAGGATGGACGGCCTTCGGTTTCCAGGGCGATTGGTGGACTCGGAAACCGCGGTTCGCGTGTCGGTCACGATGATATCCCTGGCGACGAAGCTGCCGATGAGTCGAATTCGCAGCGTCGCCCGTCTGGTAGTGATGTTTCCGTGCGGTTCTGGTTGTGTTACAGCACAGCACGTCGGTCTGTGGGCTGTCGGAGGCACGGGGCTGCTCGTACGCCTGATGTCACTTGGTGAAGCCCTGAATCCGATTCAAATCGATATTCGGTCTCCGCACTCGCATGTGTGCTGGTGGAATGAAGGCGATTACTCTGGCTGAGTCGGTCAATCATCGTCAGATCGGACTATCGACTGGGCCGATAGTCTGATCTATCTCGCCGATCGATTGGCAAGACCTTTGGTGCATGTATAGTCGCGCTTGTGACCGATTCGAAGCCTCGCCGGTCGCCGAAGCCGCACGAGCGGCGGCGAGATGCGGACCGCACGCGCCAGTCGATCCTGGATGCGGCTGTAGTGGAGTTCGCGGCGCACGGATACGCAGGCGCGCGGATCGCTGCGATTTCGGCGCGTGCCGGTGTGAACCAGCAGCTGATTTCGTATTACTTCGGGGGTAAAGAGGGCCTGTATCAGTCGACTTCGGAGAGATTGAGTCGACCCCGGAATGAGTTGATGCCGCCAGGGGTGCCATTGTCGGAGCAGTTGCGCCGCCGCGTACTGGAGGCTCTCTCCAGTCGAGATGAGCTGCGGCTGCTGGCTTGGTCAGGTTTGGAGTACGACGGCCCGCAGAACGACTCGGACGACGCGTCCGGGATGAGGCGTTTGGGCGAGACGGTGGAGCACGTTACTCAGCTGCGGGACGCCGGGAAGCTGCCGGATTGGGTCGATCCGGGGTGCCTGACGGTGATGGTGGTGGCCGCCGCGATGGCACCCGTGATCTTGCAGCGCGTCATCGAGGGGCTGTTACAGCTCGATCCGGAGTCCCCTGAGTTCGTTGAGCGCTATGCCGACCAACTCGCCAAGCTGGTCGACTACCTGGCCCCCCCAGAAGCCTGACCGGTTGCCGAACGCGTAGGGTGCGCGTTCAAATTCAACCTACGGCGTCCCAGGGCGACGGGTGACTGTGCGCCGCCGAAGTACCGGGTCGAGGCACGGCGGATCGGCCTGGCCGACACTTAGTTTGGTGTCGTTGAGGGGCCGCGCGTGCGAGCATTCCGGCCGGGACCTTGCCCACCTGCGATCGATCCAGGACGGTGTTCGCCACACGGTCTTCGCCGCGTTGTGCGCGTGGGAACGTCAGCTGACCTCTACGCGGACGTGAAAATAATTTCCCGGAATCCGCGAGTTGCTATGGGATTCCCACACGATCGCGTGTTCCCTGCGACGCTCGTCCCACCAGCCGCCGTTGCGAGCACCAGAACTTGCCGTTCCGAGCACGACAAGCGTGGGGAGCTGATTATCGGGCTCGCCAGGCCTGCCATTTCGCGGTTTCCGCACGAGGTCAACTCGCCGTCGCAGCCAGGCTCTGGGCACATCAGAGGTGGGCGGGGCGTCTGCCGAACGACCGCACAGTCCTCGGGGTCGCCGACCCACAACGGCGCCGATCGCGACTGATGTCGGAGCTGAGCATGCCGCCTGCGCTGCGTATGTCGACATGGCTCCACATCTGTTATTCCGCGAGCCACCGACATGTGACAACAGAACTTAGTTGGCATGGCAATTCACGCTGACCTGGTGTTGTCGGATTGGGTACAGACGATGGTTGGCACGAGTTGGCACGTCTCAGTGACACGGATTTCCCGCGGCTGGTGCAAGGCAGCCGTCCACTCCATCTTGGGTGGGCGACGCGGAGGCGCGCGCTGGTGATGTTGGGCGCGGAGCGCCTCAGTGCCCAGGGATCGCTCTGCTCGTTGCGGTTAGCGGACGTTCGCGGGCCAGCGGCGGTGATGTTGGTCGATGACGACATAGGTGCCGGCAAGCGCCGCGATCACGCCGTCCACCACAACCAACACCGGACCCGGACCCGGACCCGGATCCGAACCGGATCGAGGTCGTCGCCCCGGCGGTGCTCCGACCGGATGGTCAAGCTCGTTACTGACAGTCATGCCTTAGCCCCTCTGCTCACGATTCCTGGTTGGCCGTTACCGAGTAGACCCCACAACCCCGCGCGAACGTGAACACGTAACCGGCAACGGTGACGAGCCAGGACGTCGCGTCACTCTCGAGAGGAGACGTGACTCAGTCAGGTGTCGGACAGGCAGTCGGCTCAGAGATCGGTACTGCGCAGCCTTGGTTGCAACGCTCCTGTGGGTTTCAACATGGCCGTGATATGCACTTGACCTGCCGGTATCCGGCGACGGCAGCGTAAATGCGCAGTAGTCCGGTGGGGCCCTGCCGAGCTTCAGCGACGACCATGCTGTTCCCATCCGCCTGAGTCCAGAGAATGACGTGATGTGATCACACAGCCGGTCAAGCGTGCCATGCGATCGCGCGGGCGACGGAGTGGGCCGCTCGGCTCACTGCCGCGTGCACGGAGGGGTCGGTGTTGGTGAAGGCGGCTAGTTGGTCGCTGACGCTGGTGCTGATTTCCGACCAGGTGGTCCAGGCCCAAACCTCAGGGACGCGGCGCCAGATCTCGCTGTCCGGCCAGGGGTGAGCTTCGGTGCCGGCGAGCACCGTCGGAAGGTAGCGTTCGATGGCGACGCCGACGTCCAGCCGCTCGCCAGGCAGCGCCACCGGTGGCGGCGCGCCGAGGATCAACAGCAGCAGCGGCACTCGATCGCCGGCTTCACGGGTCAGCGCGACATACTCGCGAGCGAGTTGCTCAGGTTGAAAGCGACTGGAGCGGATCCGCTTGGCCTCGACCAGTGTCATCGTGCCTGGGGTGGAGATCCACGCGTCAGGCTGGACGATCCGACGTTCCCCGCGGCTGCGACCGCGGGAATTGAGCACGAGTTCCTCGGGCAGCAGGGTGATGGACGCCGTTTCCAGCTCACGCGCGACGTGTTCACGTGCCTGGTCGGCTCCATGCGCACCGCGCACGATAGCGCCCAGGAACTGTGTTCGGGGTAGGAAGTCCAGTGCGATGAGCACCTCGGCGGTCAAGACGTTCTCGAAGCCCCGGCCGCCAGCCCGGTATTGGCTGATTTTGCTGCCCTCCCACGACAGCTCCTCCAGCAGCCGGCCAAGTACCGACGAGTTCTCCAGCTCTGCCAAGACTGTCACGGCCTTCCAGGTCGTCTATCACTTCGCGCGCTGGAGAGCCAGCGCCACGTGTGGAACTGTTGTCGGTGGTGCGCTGGTCACGCACGTGTCCGCCTCAGGGTTTCCGTCGGTATGGCGCTTTGTGTCGGATCCCTTCACTAGTATGAGTGGCTGTGACGGCATCAGCGGGCGAAGCCTATTTGGAGCCCCTGCTCGTGGGCGAGATTTCCGGGCGCTTTTACGTTCCCGCGTACCAGCGTGGCTACCGGTGGGGTGAGGTCGAGGTGCGGAGGCTTCTCGACGATATCTGGGGAAGCCGGGACAGGTCGTACTACCTGCAGCCGGTGGTGGTGAAGCGGTATGGCGAGGAGTGGGAGCTGGTCGACGGCCAGCAGCGGCTCACGACACTGTTCCTGATCTTCCAGTACATGAAGGCCGAGGGGCTTCAGAGTTCAGGTGCCGACTACCGCCTCCGGTATGAGACGCGGGTGGACAGCGCCGCTTACCTGGAGGAGCTCGATCCTGAACGCAGCCAGGAGAACATCGACTTCTTCCACATCCACGAGGCCTACCGGTGCATCGCTGCCTGGTTCGATGCCCACGGGAACCGGCGCCAATATGTCGCCAACAAGTTCTACGGCGCACTCTTCGAACACGTCCGGGTGATTTGGTACGAAGCCGCCGGTGATCTGGACTCTGCCACGCTCTTCACGCGGCTCAATGTCGGCCGCATCCCGCTGACCGATGCCGAGCTCGTGAAGGCCCTCCTGCTGTCGCGCAGCCGCGGCCGCATCGGCGTGACCGACCGCGCGCTCGAGATCGCGGCGCAGTGGGATGTCATCGAGCGAGATCTGCGCGATCCGGAGCTGTGGGCGTTCATCACCGGCAAGGGGGCGCAGGACCCGACGCACATCAGCCTGCTGCTGGACACGGTCGCGGGTGGGCCCACCGGGCGGGGCCGGCCGCCATTCCATACGTTCGAGACTCTTCGGGAGCGGATCGAGGCCGCCCCTCAGGAGTTCTGGAACGAGGTGGTCGACCTGCACTCTCTTGTATTGGGATGGTTTGAGAGCCGGGGCCTCTTCCACAAGATCGGTTTCCTCATCGCACGGCGGACCCCGTTCAGCGAACTGATCGAGCTCTCCAAGGACAAGCCGAAATCACGGTTCGAGGCGGAGCTCGATAGACTCATCCGCGACGACCTGATGCTCTCCGAGGCCGAGCTGCGGGACCTGAGCTATCACAGCGACAAGGCGAGTCGGGCGTTGCTGCTGATGAATATCGAGACCGTACGGCGGCGCAAGCACTCGTCGGAGCGGTATTCGTTCCGGGAACACGCTATCGGCCAATGGTCCCTGGAGCACGTACACGCGCAGAACGCGGAACGGCTCAACCGCGCGGAGCAGTGGAAGGAATGGCTTCGCCTGCATCGCCGGGCGTTGGTTGCGCTCGACGAGGTCGGCCAGGCCGAGAAAGAGCCGGTCCTGGGCATGGTGGACGAGGTGCTCGCGAAGTCAGCCATCACCGAAGCCGACTTCCGCCCGCTGGAACTCCAGCTCACCGAACTGCTCTCGGTCGGTGCGGACGCGAGCGATGGCGGAGTGGACTCGATCGCCAACCTCGCGTTGCTCGACGCGGGTGACAACAGCGCGCTGAGTAACTCGGTGTTCGCGGTCAAACGGGCGGCGGTTCTCGACCGCGACCGGCAGGGGGCCTACATCCCCGTCTGCACCAGGAACGTGTTCCTGAAGTACTACTCGCCTGCTGACGAGCATCAGATGCACTTCTGGAGCCCACAGGACCGGGAACACTACCTCGACGAGATGGTCTCGGTGCTTCGTGACTACCTGCTGCCCGACAAGGAGGCAACCCGATGAAGGGGTTTCTGACTTCGTACGCCGGGATGTTCGAGGCGCAGGCGAGTGATGCGCCGGGGATCGGCAGCATCGAAATACCGCTCATCCAGCGCGACTACGCGCAGGGACGCCCGAGTGCCTGGGTGAAGGAGATCCGGACCGACTTCCTCGAAGTCCTCCTCGACGCGGTAGCCGGTGGTGAGCCCGTCGGACTCGACTTCGTGTACGGCAAGATCGAGGGCGCCACGTTCCATCCCCTCGATGGGCAGCAACGGCTGACCACGTTGTTCCTGCTTCACTGGTATCTCGCCTCCGCCGCAGGTGAGCTTCGTCCCCATGCGGCCTGGACCCGCTTTTCCTATGCGACACGCGCGAGCGCGCGGTTATTCTGCCAGCGGCTGGCCCTCAACCCGCTGCCTCAGGACGAGGCTGTGCCATCCGCGTGGATCATCGACCAGGCGTGGTACCTGCATGTGTGGCGAAACGACCCGACCATCCAGGCTATGCTCGTCATGATCGATGCGATTCATCGGGACGTCAGGCGCCTCTATCCGGACCTGGACGCCCAGGCCGCGTGGATGCGGCTCACCCACGCCGAGTCTCCCGCGGTCTCGTTCTACCTGTTGCCGTTGGACGACATGGAGTCCGACGAGGATCTGTACATCAAGATGAACTCTCGTGGTAAGCCGCTTACTCCGTTCGAGAACTTCAAGGCGCGTTTCGAGCAGGACATCCAGCACTCGGACCGGGCTGACGAGTTCGCGCACAAGATCGACGGTTCATGGTCGGATCTCCTCTGGCCATACCACGGCGGCGACAACATTGTCGACGACGAACTCATCCACTACATCGGGTTCATCACCGAGCTCTGCGAGCTGCGCGAGGGCCGGGTGGTGTCGGAGACCCGGCTCGGGCCCCGTGCACGTGCCGTTTTCGGGCGGGAGAACAAGCGAGCCGACGAGCATCTGAACTTCCTGTTCGGCGCATTCGACAGCTGGCAGGACGGCGAGCATGTCAGCGACACCTTCGACAAGGTCCTGTCGACGGCGCTCCCGGGTCTGCGCCGCTATGACTCGCAGAAGGTTCTCCTCTTTGGCGCCATCGGTGTCAACTTGTTCGAACAATGCCTTCGACGCGGGGCCTTCCACCGCCCGTTCACGTTGCAACAGACCCTGTTCCTGTACGCGGTCCTGCTGCACGTCATCGAAGGCACCGAAGAGTTCCCACGCAGACTGCGTGTTCTGCGGAATCTTATCGCGGCCTCCGAAGACGAAATGCGCCGTTCCAGCATGCCGGCCTTGATCACGGACGTGGAGGAGGTCATCGTCCACGGCGACCTCGACGCGGTGACCAGATTCAGCGGTAACCAGGTCGAAGACGAACGTCGCAAGCAGAAGTTCCTTGATGTCAATCCCGAGCTCGCGGACGCGCTGTTCAGGCTGGAGGACCATCCAATCCTGAGAGGCACCCTCAGCGCGTTCGAGTTCGACAGCGACAGCTTCCGTCGCCGAGCGGAAGCATTCGAGACCGCCTTCGATGATTCGCTGTATTGGCGGGAACTGACCGGTGCGCTGCTCGCTACGGGTGACTACCAGCGTCGACGGCCGAAGTCCTCAGCCTGGCAGTTCGGAACTGGCTCCGCCGGTCAGGAGGGGGTGTGGCGCTATCTTCTCGCGGAGACCACGTTCGACGCCCTCTCCACGACGCGAGCCGTCCTGGGTGAGTTCCTCGACGGATTGGCGGCGTCCGGCAGCAGCGCGGCGGAGCACTTCGAGACTGTGATGGGTGAATGGCTCGCCGAGCGCGAAACGGCCGAGGTGTTCGACTGGCGTTACTACCTTATCAAGTACTCGTCCATGCGGACGGGCGCCACCGGCATCTACTACGGAGTCGACGGAGAGCTCGGTTATTCGATGTGCATGCTGCGCACCAAGCAGCGCAACGGTAACTACCGTGACCCGATCCTCCTCGAGGTTTGGAAATCCAGTGGCGTCGGCGATCGGGTCTGTGACCCGTGGTTCACCGGATACGAGACCAATCCCCGTTGGCTGCGCTTGGAGCGCAGCAGCGTCGGCATGCGCAGTGTGAGCGACGGATTCGAGCTTCTGGCACCCGCGGGCGAGGCTCTGCAAGCAAAGCTCGCCGACATCTATAGCCAGCACAACGTGGAGGCGGTGGGCGATCGCATCGTGTTGAAGGTACCTCAGCGCGACCATGGTGACGGTCCCGTGGACTCGGCGGACCGCGTAGTCATCGGTGCGGCCATTCTCCGTGACCTGGTGGCCGCTGGTCTTTAACTGGCCAGCGGCATGAGCGCAACGTAGACCGACGCTTCGCCGGTGCATAGAGCTGACGTGTAGAGGGCCTGCAGTCGCGTCGACACGGAGCACTGGTATGTCGATCTAAGGACGTGTCTCATGTGGTGCTTTTGCGGAGCTTCTGGTGGCAGGTCCGCGCCTGCGCCAAGGAGGAGGAAGGCGAGGAAAACCATCATCGTTGCGACGCATGACGATGCCGTAATCGGACAATGTTCGCGGGCAGTGGACTGCTGGAGCGGATGGAGGCCGAGGCCGAGTCGCCGGAGGTCGAGGCGGGCTTGGTGGCCCAGATTGACCAAAGCGGCGTGGGTAACTGGTCGATCCTTCGGTTGGGCGTGCGCACGGCTACCACAACGCGCGGGTTCGTCGGCTACACGGGCAAGCACGAGACGAGCGTCACCAGCAACTCTGGCGGAACGTCGCAGGGGCCGGTGCCCTACGACTACCAGGCAGATGACCGCAAGGTGCTGAGTAGCGCGGAGATCTCTTGGCCTGACGTTCGGATAGCCGTCCACAGCTGCGTGGCCTCGGGTGGCGCTCGTCCTGCCAGGTGGGTTGGCGGGAAGGCGAGTGAGCAGCTGGCAGATTGTGAGAACTGTAAAGCACCAACACCATCCAGTCGACATAGGATAATCTCATCAAATGTCAATAATGACCCTTGCGACCTCAAATAATGAGGGCGGCTTCGGAATACTAGGCATCATCGCGGCAGCGATTGGACTCGCAGGATCCGGCTATTCGTTGGTTCGATCTTCGCAGGTCAAGTCGCAGAAAGATGCGAACGATGCAGACTCCGTCTTGCAGAGTCGCAAGCTTCAATTATCAACCAGGTCAAATGCGGAGCCTGCGCTCATAAAGTCTTCGATCGAGTCTCAAAAGGAGATATACAAGGAGCATCAATTAACTGCACTGCAGGCAAGTACGCGCTATAGCAACCTTGCGCATTGGAGCATGCTCCTTACTGTAGGGTGGTTTCAACCGGTGAGTGCACCGCCTATATTCTAGCAACACTTTGCCGAACGCTTCGATCGGCTTAAGCCAGCTCAGCGTCTGCCGCGGCCGGTCGTTGAGTTCGTCTGCGATGGCATCGAGTTCGTCCTGTGAATACCCTGATAGGTCGGTTCCTTTGGGAAGGTACTGGCGCAGTAATCCATTGGTGTTCTCGTTGCTGCCGCGTTGCCAGGGTGAGCGCGGGTCACAAAAATACACCGGCATGCCGGTGGCCATGGTGAACTTTCTGTGGCCGCCCATCTCGCCACCCTGATCCCAAGTGACGCTGTTTTTGAAAACGTCAGGCAAGGTGTTCATCTTGGCGGCCAGCCGTGGGGCCACATTCTCGGCCGTGCGATCGTGAGGAATACGCACCAGCATGACGAATCGAGTGCGCCGTTCGACCAAGGTCGCGATCTGCGATTGATTGTTCGCGCCGACGATCAGATCGCCTTCCCAGAACCCAGGCACGGCACGGTCCTCAGCCTCGGCCGGCCGCTCGCTGATCAAGACCATGTCCTTGATCTTGCCCCGCAGCTCCGCCCCTCGGGACCGGGCCCGTCGCTTGATCCTGCCTTGGCGTAACCCCTCGGCCACCTCCGTCCGCAACGCCCCCTTCGCCTGTACGAACAACGCCTGGTAAATCGCTTCATGTGACACCCAGCGAGAATGATCCATCGGATGGTCGAGCCGCAACCTGTACGCGATCTGCATCGGCGACCACTTCTTCCGTAGCCCCTGATACACCATGCGAGTCAGAAACGGCGACTTCAGCACCTTGCGTTCTTTTGGACGCTTCCGTAGCCGATCCGCCCGGCGCTGCGCGACCAACGGCGAATACACCTCCCGCCCACCATTACGGTCAACCTCGCGGGACACCACCGAATGATCCCGCCCAATCCAGGCCCCAATCTCCCGAAACGACTTCCCCCGCCTCAACCCAAACGCGATCAACTCGCGCTCCACCGACTGCAACGGAACACCAAGCGACACGGAACACCCCTTCACTACCCAGAATGAGCATTATCCCCAGCCGGTGCACTGACCATCTGAGGCCAAGCGTGAGATACAGATGAAGCTGGTTCAGACGAACTGGCGCCGGCGTGGTACGGGCGGCGAGTCAGATCGGCTCCAAGGGGACCGCTGCCGAGCGCCGCCGGCGCTCATCCTGTTATGTCTCGGGGATCCAAGGCCGTCTCGTCTGGAAGGGCCGCGCGTGTTCGTTCTGCTTGAACCGCCGCGCTGCCCGTGTCTGGTGGTGAACGTTGGTCGTTGTATCAAGGCGTTCTGAATCCCGCCCAGATTGCTGCATCCGAGCGCTTTTCATTGTCGCAGATTGTGACAATGTCCTATTCGACGCGTGGGCGCGCGCGGATCCAGACGTCGATCTCGGCATATTGTTTGGCTGGCAGCCGTATGGCGAGATCATCTTTGACTCGAGCGATCGGTCTGGTCCGGATCGCGCTGGGCGCGGTGCAGTTCGGCTAGGCGTCTTTCTCATCGCGGTATGGCCCTGCGGTCAGCTGTGCGGGGCCCGGCCATAGCACGCTTCAGCGCACGGGTTGGAGCTTGTAGAGCTTGCCAACGTGTGCCGCGAATACGGCACTGATGGTCGCGCCGGGTGGTGCGACTGCTTGCCAGGCGGTGCGGTCAGGCCTGGCCATGGTTGTCGCGGTGCCGTTGGGAACGCCGGTGACGCCACCGCCGATGACCGTGTTGTTGGTGTCGGTGATGAGGATGCAGTCAGGTGGTGCTCCGTTGAAAATGGCCCACCCGGTGATGAGTGTGTCTCCGGTCAGGGTTGGGTTATCGACCACGCCGACGGCACCGCTTGCTGGCTGTTTGCTGGACAGCTCTATGGCGGTGGAGGTATTGAGCTGGTCGCCAAGTTCCGGACCGTGGCAGCCGAGAGTGAAGTAGTCGTTGAACGGATACGCGCCGAGTGCGCGGGCTGCCTGGGAGGCTCCGCGTTGGATGTGGAGGATATCGAGAACGGTGGGTGCGTCGACTCGTAGGGCCATGGCGGCGAGGTTCAGTGGTGCGTAGTCGCGCCGGACGTTATCGGCCTTGCTACCGCCGACGGCATGGGTGACAAGGCTGACGGTAATGACGATGGTGGCGACATACCGTAGCGGCCATTGTGGACGGTGCATGACGGCTAAGGCGAGCAACGCACTAGTGGAGAGAGCAGCGATGATGACGTAGCGGCTAATGAGGCCGACGTTGCCGCCGGGTACCTGGCTGGTAGTCCGGCTGAAGGCAAGCATGCCCGCGAGTGCGATGGTGTAGGTTGCTATGCCGATCCAGCCTGCGTCCGCAGGTGATCGCTCAGCATCGTCGATTCGGTTGGTCAGCGATCTGCCGACAAGTAGGGACAGTGCGGCGATGGTTGCGGCGCCCGCGATCACGGCGACGATGGCGAGGTCGGCAGACCACAGACCGCCGATCGCGGCGGCTAGAACGGAGATCCGGCCGTCGGGATCGAAGGCTGTGCTAGCCAGGGATTGCGAGCCGGAGGGTTTAGTGAGAAGCCACGCGCCGATAACGACTACACCGATCGCGGCGGAAGCGAGGACGCGTACCCGAGATTCCTTGCGCAACAGGAAGACCACGGCCAGTACAAACCAAATCGGCAGTGCGGCACCGAAATTGAGACACCCCAGCGCAGCGGCGGCGATGGCTGCCCAGAAGTGCCCGCGGTGCGCGCAGGCGATGGCGAGCACACAACAGAACACTGCTGGTACCCAGCTGATGCCATTCGTTGCCTGAAGCCACAATTCCATGGCGTGCGAACTGAACAAGAGCCAGGAGAATCCGCCGGTCATGACGGCCTTAGCTGCCGGCGACAATGTTGGGGGCAGCATCGACCGCAGAAGCAGAACGATACCTGCCGTCAAAACGACGGTCAGGACGGTGAGGACCCGGTTGTTTCCGCCGAACCACGCCGCGTCCGCCCAGAACAGCAATGATGGCAACACAAACGGCTGCTCGAGGTGGTAGGTAAAGACCTGTCCCAGCACTAGGCTGCCGTCGTCATTCGTGATCTTCGCCAGGACATGCCAGTAGTCGAGCAGCACATGCATCCGAGGGGCTCGCACTGCCGCCAACAAAGCCAGGCCGAACGGCGCCAACGTGAACAACCACAGCCCGACGAGACCGAACCGGCTCCAGATGGGTGGGAAAACAGAGCGCGCCGACTCGGTCGGTGTGTGTCGCTTACCGGACAAGGGCGGAGCGGGGGAGTGCTGGTTCACGGATCTCCAGGCGGGTTGCGGCCTCGTCCACCCAATGGCGGTTGATCGAGCGAGCGTAGCGTGCCTGCGTTCGACTTAGGCATTCTGTGGCCTGTGCTTCTACTGGATCAGGTGCCGGGTTGACAACTGTGAGCTGCACCTCACGCAGTGGTGTAACGACTGTGTGTGGTTGCAGCGATGCACGGTTCGGCTGGGAGTTGCCAGCCAACCGGCTCGCAACGTAGTGCGTGGAATTCCCGACGCCTCGCTGACTACGCGGCCGGATGGGTGCAGCGGGCTCGCCCGTTGCGAGGGAGGGACTGCTCGTGTTTCTGCTGCGTCGTGCTGTCGAAAGAACCCGGTGGATCAGAGTCGTCGTCTTCGTGCTGATCGCGGTGCTGGTCATCAGCAGTACTGAAGCGGTGTCGGCACCGCCCCAGGCTGCCGCGGCTCCCGCACCCATCGACCCCCGTGACATCCCCGTGCTGGGGTCGGCGGCCGTGGCCACTGAGACACCGCAGTCGCCGTCCACGGCGGATTTCGGAGCACAGGCACGTCTGGACAGCGGTGCAGGCAGCCATTTCGACCCGCAGCGGTCGAAAGTGGTGTCCCGGTCGACGTTCGTCACCGAGTACGAGAACCCTGACGGCACGCGTTCGGTGCGGCAGTCGAACCAGCCGCTGAATGTCCAGGACGCCGCCGGAAACTGGCAGCCGGTCCAGACCACGCTGGCCACCGATCCCGCGACCAAGCGCGCCGACGCGGACCAGCATCCCCTAAGTCCGTCACTGGCGACGAAGGCCGACGACAGCGCTGTGCTGCAGGTCGAAGCCGGCGGACGCACTGCCAGTCTCGCGTTCGACAAGGCCCTCGGCTCGACGGCCGCGGTGAAGGGCGACACGGTCACCTACCCCGAAGTCGCCGCGGGCACGGACCTGGAATACGAGGTCACACCAGGTGCGGTCAAGGAGACCATCAAACTGAAGCGCCCGCCCGCCGATGGTCGCTCGTCGTGGAGGTTCAAGCTCAACACCGGTGGTCTGACACCGAAACTGGAGAACAACGGCACCGTCGTTCTGGCAGACGAGGCTGGTGTCGCGAAGATCGTGATGCCGCCGATCGAGACTTGGGACTCCGCGGGCAACGGCGAGACCTCGCCCGCGATGACCGGCGGCACCTATTCTCTCGAGCGGGCCGGGGCGGACTGGTGGCTGACCGTCGCCGTCGACGCGAACTGGCTGCGCGATCCCCAGCGCGTCTACCCCGTGTACGTGGATCCGACCTTCACTTATGGGGTGAAGGAGTCTCATTCGTATCGTTCGGATGGTACGAACTGTGACGCGTGTGGTTTGCGGATCGGTAATAGCCAGGCCAAGGGTGACACCTACAACCGCAGCGTGTTCAACGTGGACTACACGCCGTTGTTCGGCAAGACCGTTGTCGGTGCCCGCATGGACCTGACCCGCAACACCAGCGTGGTCGGGTCGGTGAAGACCTGGAACGCGAACCTTCACCACGCGTCCGCGTTCAACTTCAACGGCGTCGGCGGCTATATGACCAGCGCCCTGGTCGGTGACGTCGGCAGCTTTGTCGGCGAGGGCCTGACCGGGTTCATCCGCGATCGCGTGAATGCCCGTGACGGCAGCGTGTTCTTTATGTTGATCGGCGCCGAGAACCCTGGAACCTGGACGTACAAGAACCTCAACGCCACCCTCACCGTCGACACCGGCAGCCCAGCGCCGGCGACCACGCTCGTCAGCCCCGCGGACAACTCGGTGTCGACCACGTTGACCCCGACGCTGTCGGTGAAGCCGGTCACCGATCCCGATGGTGACGCTGTCAAGTACTGCTTCCGCGTCGCCACCGGCGCGGACGGCAAGTCCGGTGTCGTGGTCGAGTCCGGCTGCCTGGCCACGCCGACGTGGACGGTCCCGGCGGGGATCCTGCAGGACGGCGTCGCCTATACCTGGCAAGCGATGACCTTCAGTGGCGGAACCACGATCACCCCGACCTGGGTCGCGCATCTGAAGGTCGACCAGCGCATCGGTGACCACGGGCCGTCCCCGACCGACGACGCCGGCCCGGTCACGGTCAACCTCGCCAACGGCAACGCCTCGCTCTCGCAGCAGACTCCGTCGTTCACCACCGTCGGCGGCAACGCCGGGCTGAACTTCACCTTCAACTCCCAGCAACGGGAGAACAAGGGGCTCAAAGCCTCTTATTTCGTCGACCTGTCGCACAACGGGTTGATCAGCGACGCTCAGCAGCCGGTGCTGACCCGCACCGAGCCGCAGGTGAACGTCGACTGGGGCACCGACTCGCCGTTCGCGCCGGCGCTGCCCACGGACTGGTTCGTCGCCCGATGGGAGGGCTTTTTCCAGGCCCCGGTCGCCGGGACCTACCAGTTCGCCGGGGTGCATGACGACGGCGCGGTGGTATGGATCAACGGGAACAAGGTCTACGACATCGGCACCCCGAGCGACGTGAACTGGACCCAGTCCACCAACGTCACCTTGACCGCCGGCCAGCGTGTCCCGATCAAGGTCGAGAACGCCGAGGCCACGGGCGCGGCGAAGATGCGGCTGTTCGTCCGGACCAGCGACAACACCACCGTCGCCCCGCAGATTGTCCCGGCGGACTGGCTGTTCTCCAGCGATTTGCCCGCGCTGCCGCAGGGCTGGACTCTCTCGGCAGACCTCGACGGTGACGGCACCAGCTACACCGAAGCCAAGGTCACCGACCAGAACATCGTGCTCACCGACGCCACCGGCGCCAAGCACACCTGGACCAAGAAGTCCACCGGCGGATACACCCCGCCGGTGGGCGAGGACGGCGTCCTCGGCCTCGACACCACCGGCCGCGTCACCCTGCGCGACGGCGGTGACGTGTTCACCTTCCGCGCGGACGGCAAGCTCGACACCCAAGCCTCCGTCACGGATTCGCGCAAGCCGGCGGCACTGCAGAACATCTACACCGGCACCCCGTCGCGGCTCACGCAAATCAAGGACCCGGTCTCCGGCCGGGCTCACACCCTGCACTACAACCGCGCCGGCGACGACTGCTACGGCGGCACCAACGCACCTGCGGGGACTGACGCGCTCGCGCCCTCGCAGATGCTCTGCCGGGTGTCCTATTGGGACGGTAGCCAAACGTTCCTGTGGTACGCCCAAGGCCGCCTCGCCCGGATCGAGGACCCAGGTTCGGAGAACAACGACTACCTCTACGACAGCGGCGGTCGAATCACCGCCGTCCGCGGCCCGCTGGTCACCGACTGGGTCGCCGCCGACCCGGCGAGCCGCAACTTGATCGACTATTACACGACCATCGGTTACGCCGACCAGAACGGCAAAACCCAGGTCGTCACCGTCACCGAACCGGCTCCGGCACCCGGCCAGCCGAGACCGAAGACGACCTACCGCTACGACCCGGCCAACCGCACGTCCTTCACCGACACAGCAGGCCTGAACCCGGCCACCGGGTTCGCCAGCAAGGTCACCTACGACGAGGCCGACCGCACACTGTCCACCACGGACGCCGCGGGCAAGACCTCGACACAAGAATGGGGCGCGAAGGACCAATCCCTGTCCACCACCGACGCGGCCGGCCGCAAGGCGACCACCGTCTACGACTACGCCGACCGCGCCACCGACTCATACGGCCCCGCGCCGGCGTCGTGCTTCAACGGCCAGCAGCCGAACGGCACGTGCGGGATGTCGCACGGACACACCGGCTACGACGAGGGCATCAACGGCCTGTCCGTCGCCTATCACGACAACGACAGCCTTTCCGGCGCCCCGAAGACCTACACCACCGGCATCGGCGGCCCCGGCGGGCAACTGGTGAAGAACTGGAACACCGCCGCGCCGGCCGACGGTATCCCCGCGGATCACTTCTCCCTGCGCGCCACCGGTGACATCGTGTTCCCGGCCGCCGGGAACTACACCCTGCGAGTGCTGGCCGACGACGGGGTCCGCGTGTGGGTGGACGACCAGATCGTCATCGACGACTGGATCAACACCACGCCGAAGTGGCGCACCGGCGTCGTCAACAACCCCACCCCGGGGGCGGCGAAGCGGATCCGGATCGACTACTACGAGTTCGATCAAACCGCCCAGCTCGAACTGCACTGGACCAACCCCTCCGGCACGCAGGAACCCGTCCCCGGTGCGCAGCTCAAGCCGCGGTACGGACTGACCACCTCCACCACCGCGGCCGAGTCCGCCGGGGTGGCGGACAAGGTCGGCACCACCCGATTCGACGAGAACGGGCTCGACCCCGTCTACGGCCTCGCCACCTCCGGCCAGGGCAACCCGGGTGGGCTCAAGATCAACGGCTCGGTCGGCTACGAGCAGCCAGGCAGCGGGTACCTGCGCAAAACCGGCAAAACCATGGCCACCGGTGCCAAGACCGGTTACGCCTACTACGGCGACACCGAAACGCGCGCGAACCCGTGCGTTCCAGGCAGCGCCGCGGTGAACCAGGGTGGGATGGTCAAACTGATCACCTCCACCGCACCTGCTGCCGGGCCCGCACGGATCGACGAGCAGGTCTACGACGCGACCGGCCGGGTGCTGGCCGAGTCCACCGGCGGTGGCTGGACCTGCACCACTTACGACAATCGCGACCGTCCCGTCGAGATACTTGTCCCGGCATCGGCGACCTCGCCGGCAGTGACGGTCAAGCACGACTACGCGGTCGGCGGAGACCCGCTCACCCGTTCGGTCTCCGACGACAAAGGCACCATCACCACCACGTCGGACCTGCTCGGCCGGGTCACCGCCTACACCGACGTCAACGGTGTCCACACAGGTACCGTTTACGACCAGGCCGGGCGCGTCACCTCGACCACCGTCACCCCGCCCGACACCGCCGACGCACCGCGGACTCTCTCATTCACCTACGACGACGCCGGACGCGTACAGACCCAGAAGCTCGACGGCACGACCCTAGCCACGGTCGGCTACGACAACGCCGGCGAACTCGCCACCGTCACCTACGCCAACGGCACCTCGCTGGCCTCGGTGACCAAGGACAACGCAGCCCGCGCGCTGTCGCTGGGCTGGAAGACCAGCGACGGCAAGGACATCGTCTCCCAAGTCGGACGCACCACAGCGGGCACGATCATCGACGAGTCCCTCGCCGGGACCGACGCTCGCCCGAACGCCCCGAACTACCTCTACGACGGCGCCGGCCGCCTGACTGAGGCCTACGTCACCGGCCATCACTACACCTACGACTACACCTCCACCGCGTCCGCGACCTGCCCCGTCGGCACCCAGGCGAACGCGGGCCTCAACACCAACCGGATGCGGCTGCTCGACCAAACCGCGGCCGGAACCGCGGAAACCCGCTACTGCTACGACGCCGCAGACCGGATCCTGGCCACCGAAGGCGCCACCACCCTCACCGGATTCACCTACGACGCGGACGGCAACACCACCGGCTGGAAGTCTGCGGACGGCAGCACCACCACCCTGACCTGGGACGGCTCCGACCGCAACACCGGCGCCCGCACCATAGGCCCCAACCCCGCGCAGAACGCCGACATCGCCTACACCCGCGACGCCACCGACCGCATCGTCCGCCGCGACCCGCGTGACTGCGACAACAACACCGTCGTCCGCTACGGCTTCACCGGCGACGGCGACTCCGCAGACCTGACCCTCAACGCAGACAACCGCCTCACCTCGCTGTCAGTGACCCTTCCGGGCGGAGTCCTCTACACCAGCAAGATCGGCAACGACGGCGCGTTCACCCCGTCGTACGACCACCCGTCGGTCCGGGGTGACCTGGTCCTGTCCACCGACGCGGCCGGACACCAGGTCGGCGACCTGCGCTCGTACGACCCATACGGCCAGCCACTGACCACCGCGGGTGCTGTCGATCCGCAGAACGTTCCGGACAACTCACCGGGTTCGATGGACTACGGGTGGCTCGGCCAGCACCAGCGGCCCTACGAACACACTGGGGCCCTGGCCCTGGTGCAGATGGGCGCACGCCCGTACAGCCCACTGCTCGGCCGGTTCCTGTCCGTCGACCCCGAAGAGGGCGGCTCCGCCAACGACTACGACTACGTCGCCGGCGATCCCATCAACAGCGTGGACCTTGACGGTCATGGCTTCTGGGGGTCGCTCTGGAATGGTGTCAAGGCGGTTGCCCGAGTGGTGACCCCCGTCGCCGAATGGGTTTCCTGGGTGCCGGGCCCGATTGGGACTGTCGCCGCGGGGATCGCGGCCGCGGGGAACGCGATCCAAGGCAACTGGGCCCGGGCCGCCAGCTTCGCCGCCGTCGCGCTCACCCAAGGCGTCTCCCGTTACACTCGCATCGTCGGCAGTGTCGTGTCACGCTCTCGAAGGCTCGGGTTCATGAGCAAGCGGTTCGGCAACAACGGTGCCATGCCGAACCGTGTCCGCCAGTCGATGCACAAGATCGCTCCCGGCGGAACGTGGAACAACAAGAACCGTACGCTGCGGATCGGTTGGAGTGTAGCCAAGAAGCCGAGGAACTCCACGTTCCGCATCTCATACTCGAGGCTGCCGAAAAAGTATCGGCACTATCACATCATGAAGGGGCCGAAGCGCTACTGAGATGAGCGACGAGGAGATGACATCGGCTGAAATGGCACGTCTGTGGGCTGAAGCGCTGGTCCGCGCGATAAACGCGCTGGCGCCCGCCACCGAGGGGCTGTTCGAAGCGGTCCTTGACAGCGGGGTCTCGGATCTTCCGCAGACTGTCCGGGTCAGCTCTGCGCGTCGAGGGGATCCCTCTCTGACGATCGTCGTCGAAGAGGTGCAGGCGTTCTTGTCGATCGACTCTGTGCAGGGAGTGTTTGTGGCCTACGAGTTCGAAGGATCGCCAGTCGACCTCGAGCAGGAAGTCGAAAGCCGTAAACGCGGCGCTGAGCCCGGTGAGGCCCATTCGCTGAGCGAAATGGACTTGGTCGAGCACGTCGACGCTGTCATGACATCCGGATTCTCACTCGTCAGGTTGCCGCTGTTCGAACGACTCAAGATCTTCAGTGGTAGTTCGGGTGTTGCGTTGAGCTGGGTCAATTTCGATGTGTCTTGGCCCCCGGTGCTCGTGCGAAAATGGAGACCGTAGATCCGTCCCAGGCGAGGGGGTTTCCATGTCAAGGACGGCCGTGGCGCAGAGGAGGTCGCTCACCGGACAGCGATCGATCGTCGGTGCGAGGTACGCGGAAATGAAGTCGCCTGCCTAGAATGGTCGTGGGGCTGGGTGAAATCCGACCTCGGTTCGTTGATGGCGGGCGTGGCACGGCAACGGTGTAAGCCGGGGGTGCGCCGCCTGCTCGACGACACCGTGTAGGAGCGACAGACCGAAATCTGGGACAGCGTCGCCAGGCGCCGGACCGCGCCGGCGGGGTCACCTTCGGCGACGGAAGGGGCAAGGACTCCGGTGGCCGCGTCGCCATCCTCAACCCCGGCACCCCGATCGGCCGCCTGAGTCGGGGCCTCGCCCTGGTCGCCACCGCGACGGCATAGCCCCATCGACGACGGCCAGGCCCTCCATCACCGAGGGCCTAGCCGTCCCTGTCTTCGCTGCGGCTGGGACCGGCGGAGACTTGTCGGGTGGTAAGCCGCAGCCGATCGCCGGTGCGCAGGTGCTGGGATACGGGGCGTTCGCCAGCGGTGCCGCGCTGCTGCCGATGACGGTGCTGATCGTCGTGCTGATGGTCGCGGTCGCGCCCCGGCTGATCGGCCGGTTCGGGCCGAAGAAGATGATCATCGGTGGTCTGTGGGCGCTCGCCGCGGGTCTGGTGTGGCTGTCGTTCGTCAGCCCGACGGGCAATTTCCTGGTCGACGTCCTGCCCGCGTCGCTGGTCGCGGCTCTGGGCCAGGCGCTGGCGTTCATCCCGTCGCTCGGCACCGCGATTTCCAGCGCGAAGCCGGAGGAAGGCGGGCTGGCGTCGGGGATCGTGAACACCTCGTACCAGATCGGTTCGGCGCTCGGCCTCGCCGCGATGACCGCGGTCGGCGTGTCGTTCGGCGCGGGGCGGATCGGGGACCCGGTCGCGCTGACCGGCGGATACTCGGCCGCGTTCCTCGGGGCCGCGGGAATCGCGGTCGCGGGTGGCTTCCTGGCCATGGCCACCCTGCGCTTCCCCCGGAGCTCGCCGAGCGAAGTCACCGGAGGTGACCCGGCGGTCGTGCGATGACCGGCTGTATCCCGTGTGGAGGGTGAGACTGTTGCAGGTCCGCCCTCCACGCGGCGTTTCACCTGGCCTTGCGATGTTTTCGAGGTGGCCCAAAGGAAGGAACGACGGTGTCAGACGCAGACGGTGGTGACAGGGCGGAGCCGCTGTCGGTGGTGACCACCAGCGCAGGTCCGGGGCATGTGATCATCACCGTGTCCGGCGATCTCGATCTCGCGACGACCAAGTTCCTCGATGCGGTGCTCAGTCGGGCACTCGACCCGGTGCCGAGCAGCGTGATCGTCGATCTGAACGCGGTGGAGTTCTGTGACTCCACTGGCCTGACGTCCCTGGTTGGTCTCAATAATCGTTGTGCCGCTGACCGCATCGACCTTCGGTTCCTGCCCTCGGCGACGATCCGCCGGTTGTTGCGGCGTACTGGACTGTCGGGCCTGTTGCCGATCGGCTGAGCCGGCTGTCAGCAGAAGGCCAGGCTGAATGCCCCCATGAGGGCGACGGCGACGACTGCGGGGGCGGTCAAGCAGGCGGCACCGCCGATGATGCTGGTCATGCCGGACCGCACGGGCAGCCGTTGACGGTCTTCGAGCCTGCTGACCCGGATCGAAGTGTCACCGCCCGACATCGCGAGCGCTTTCTTCGGCCCCCCGGTGGCCCCGATGGTGAGCAACGCCGACCGCACCGGTCCGGCTCCACATTCCGCGGCCGCCGTCCGATCGGCGGCGAGCTCGACGAAGAGGCCGATCGCATTCGGTAGTTCGCGCATGAGCGGGACGAAGCGCAGGGTCCTGCCCAGTACATCGGCACAGCCGGTGAGCAGGTGATGACGGCTGCGGACGTGAGCGTGCTCGTGGGCGAACACCGCTTGAAGCTCAGCGGCTGTGAGCCGGGCACGCAACCCGTCGCTCGCGACGATCATGGCGCGGCGTCCGCCCAGGCTGTAGGCGATCGGGTGTTCGTGGGGCAGCCACAGGGTCCGGACGCGATCCGATGGCCGGGAGCCGGACAGCCGCAGTGCGTCGAGATGCCGCTCATGCAGCTGGTTGCGGCGCCGTCGCCGCCTGATCGACGACGAGAGCAGGCGGATGAGCGCGAACGTCAGCAGGATTCCGGCCGTACCACCGACCACCAGGTCAAGCGACGGAATCCCGTCGTGACTGATCGTGGACAGACAGGCGTCGATCAAGCGGGTGATCTGATCCGCGGGACCATGACCGGGCAGGGCGAGCAGGAGCACGCCGCCGACCGCGCCCAGCAGCAGGCCGATCGCGGTCATGAGCCACCAGGTGATCGCCGCCGCCGGGCTGCCCTGTGGCGTCCCGAATCTCGCCAGGACCGGTGGGGAACACCAGCCGACGATCAGGACGCCGAGGAGGAGCGCGGCGGCGGGGATCACCGCTTTCGCTGCTTTCGTCGCAAGGCGCGGCGCAGGATGTCCGACTCTTCCTCGGAGACCGACTGCGCGAAGTGCAGCAGCACCGATTCCGGGTCGTCCGCCGAGTCGAGCACGTCACGAAGAGTTTGAGCGGTGGATTCCTCACGCGACGTGATCGCTCGGTAGCGGTACGCGCGGCCTTCCATTTCCCGGACGACCCATTCCTTGCGGTACAGGTTGTCCAGCACGGTCATGACCGTGGTGTACGCCAGGTCCCGCTCTTTGGCGATCTCCTCGAGCACCTCGCGGACCAGCATGGGTTCCGAACCGCGCCACAGCACGTCCATCACCGTGGCTTCGAGCTCGCCCAACCGACGCATGACACCTCCTGGGGAGCGAGGATACCGTCCTGGTCAGCCGACTATGCGCCTCGCGCCCATCAGGTGCCCGTCACCCTTCATGGACCGGACGTCGACGAGTTGTCCTTCGGTCGGCGCGTCGACCATTTTCCCGCTGCCCACGAACATGCCGACGTGGTGGATGGCGCCGGGATTGCCGGTCCCGTCGTCATAGAACAGCAGGTCGCCAGGCTGCAACTGGTCGAGGGAGACCGGTTTTCCGGCCGTGTACTGCTGACGGCTGGTGCGGGGGATGGTGACGCCCGCCTGGCGGTAGGCCCAGGAGGTCAAGCCGGAGCAGTCGAATTCGGCGGGGCCGGTGGCACCCCATTCGTATTGCGAGCCCCTTTTGGACAGTGCGGCTTGCAGTGCGTCGTTCGCCGCTCCGGGCGGGCCGAGATAAGAACCGGTGTCCTGGACCTTGCCGAGTTTGGCCTTGTCCTGCGCCGGAAGTGCTCCCAGCGCCTGACGAACCTGCTTGATCTGCCGGTCGAGGTCGTTCTTCCGGTTGGTGACCTGGTCCACCGCCCACTGCGCGGCCGCTGTCGCCTCGCTCGCGCGTTTCTGGGCTTCTGCCGCCTGTGCCCGGCCCTTGGCGGCCTGATCGAGTACGGTCTTCAGCCCGGCGAGCGCGTCGGCCTTCTGTCCGGACAGGAGGGAGATGGCCGCGGACTTCTGCAGGAACTCGGTCCGGCTGCTGCTGTCGAGCAAGGCCGCGAGCTGATTGACCGAAGAAGCTCCCTGGAAGTTCGCGGCGACGAGTTTGTCGACCTCGCCCCGGAACTTCGTGATGGAGCCCTCCGCGTCCGCCAACGCCTTGTTGGCGGCGGCGAGATCGGCGTCAGCTTTGGCGCTTGTGGCTTTCCGCGCGGCCAGGTCATCCTGCGCGGCGGAGAAATCCTCTTCGGCCTTCGCGGCGTCGGCGCCGAGGCGCTGGTAGCGAGACATCGGATCCTGCGCCTCGGTGGGCGGCGGTGCCGGCTGCGCACTCGCGGGGATCGTGCTCAATCCGAGCGGGAGAACAACGGCGGCAGTCAAGACGCGCAGTGAAGCCGTACGGCGTCGGTGCGGTGTCACGGGTGCTGGATCTCCTGTCGTGTTTTCGAGCCTGGTCACGGACCGCCCCGAAGGCCCGCGGGTCACCGTAAGGTAACGAGCCGCACTTGTCCACTATTTCACTTAGTACTAGGTAGGTGGCATAGAGTAGTGAGACGTCAGAATGTGATGGTCGCTACCGCTTATGCTGGTACAGGCTCACCAAGGTCGTTTCGCGGGAGTCTTCGCTGAGCTCAGAACGGTGCACGCGGCGCAGTCCAGCCATCTCGGCGATCAGATCGAGCTCGTCGGCGATGTGGATGTGCGCGCCGTGCTGTGGCTCGATTCGCCCTGGACGCACTTCCACGAGAACGACGCCGTTCGGTGTGACGTGTTCGGCGGCCTTGCGCAGCAAGTGAATCTGAGAGCGCAGACTTTCCCGGCTGGTCAAGGCTTCCGGGCTCAGCAGGATCGAGTCGAAGTAGGTTCCCGCGGGCAAGGTGATGTCGAGATCGTCCACATTGGACGTGACGGTCACCAGAAATCCCGCATCCGCGAGAGCTGTCTTCATGTCCTCGCTTGCCACGCCGATGTGCAGGACGCGAGGCTCCTGTGTCCATGAGTGCAGGAGCCGCACGAGGTGGCTTCGGGTCGGTGTGACGATCCGGAGCGCATGACGCGACATCGATCACCTGTCGTCCGAGTCGGGGAGATCTACGGCAAGTAGTACTAGACGTAATAGTACCTACTGGCGAGGGATCCCGTCGAGACCCGGCGGGCGGCCGCCGGGCGCGGAAAGCGCCCGGCGGCAGTGGATCAACCCTGCGGGAGCAGTCCCTGCATCTCGCGGATCTCGGTCTCTTGGGCGTCGATGATCTTCTGAGCGAGTGCCTTGGCGTCGGCGTTGGAACCCTTGGTGAGTTCGGTCTTCGCCATGTCGACGGCGCCCTGGTGGTGCCGGATCATCATGCCGAGCCACACCTTGTCGAAGTCGGCACCCCTGGCCTGCTCGAGTTCCTTCATTTCGGCCTCGGTCATCATGCCGGACATCGATCCGTGGTCCATGGGCATGCTCGAGCTCGCCGCGGGGCCCGCACCCCAGGCGGTCAGCCACGCCTTCATCTGCTGGATTTCCGGGTCTTGAGCCTTTTCGATGCGCTTCGCCAGGTCGATGACCTGGGGATTCGTGCTGCGCGATGGCACCAGCTCGGACATGTCCAGCGCCTGGCTGTGGTGTTCGATCATCTGCTGGGCGAAGGCGATGTCATCCGCGTTCTGGCCTGCCTGCTGCCCCGACGACGGAGCCGCCGCCGAGTTGTTGTGGTCCATGCCGGACATTCCGGCGTCGTTGCCGCTGCAGCCCGCGAGAACAAGCGCGGCGGCCATGGCGACACCGCTGACGATCAGTGATTTGCGCATGGTGAATATACCCTTGTTTGTCTTGCTGAAATGAATGTGATCGACGAGGAAACCCGTCCATCACACGCGCAATACGCACAAGGAGTTCAAAAGCATTCTGCCGGGTCGGTCCGGAGGTCTGGACGGTGGCGGCGGGGCACGGGGGCCGGCCGGTTCGGCCGCCCGGGATACCGGATGGGCGCGGCGGAACCGGAAAAGCAGTCCCAGTCCGACGATCAGGGCGCCGATCGCACCGAGTACGGCGAGACACAGGTGCAGAAAGCCGTGGTCGTCGTGCGGGGAGGTGGGATGGTCGCCATCCTGCTCGGTGGCCGCGGTTCCTTCACCGTGCCCGGCGCTCGTGACCTGTGCCGCCGGAGCCATCTCCGGCATGCCTGTCGACGTCGTCAAGTGGTGCATCGCCACGAGGCAAAAGGCGAGCACACCCAGCAGGAAGACCCGCTGGGTTCTGCTGAGCGCGCTCGCCGTCATGGCCCAAGGTTACCTATCTGCTTCGGCGAATGCGGCGGGGTCACGGCTTTCACGCCGCCACCGGGGTGAGGCGTTCGGCCTTGTCGAGTGCGCGGAGGCACCAGGCGCAGCCGGCTCCGATCACGGCGAGGACGGCCCATGGTGCCGCTGGTGCACCGGCATTTCTCGCGATGTCCAACGCGGTGCCGGTGAGCAGGTTGCCCAGCAGGATGCCCACGCCGACCACGGTGTTGTAGAGCCCATAGTGCGTCGCGACCAGTTTGCCGCCGGAGAGGGCGACGATCGTGTCCATTTCGAACGGGAAGACCACGATGGTCCCGAGTGCGAGCAGGGCGGCGGAGAGAATCAGCGATGCCCAGCTCAACGCGGCTGGGCCGGCCGTCGCGCCCGCGGTGAGCATGGGCGGGAGGAACGCCGCTCCCATCAGCAGGAGGCCGACGGCGAGGCATTTGCCGGATCCCCACCGTCGCCTGCACCACGCGGTGATCCGCAACTGTCCGGCGATCGCCAGGCCGCCGGACACCGCGAACAGCAGTGCCACCAGGGTGGTTCCGGCCACTCCGGGGCCGCCGACCAGGCGAGCCTCGAGGGGAAGCGCGAGATAGACCTGGAACGACAGGACGTACGAGCCGATCATCGCGAGGGAGAACAGCACGAACGAGCGGTTGCCGAACGCGGTCGCCCAGTCCTGCCGGATCGAGGTGCGTGCGGCCGGGTCGCTCTTGGCACGCGAACGAGGTGGCAGGGACCGTATCTGCAGCACGGTCAGGACGGCGAACACCGCGGCCGCGACGAGGCAGGTCACCTGGAAGGCGAAGCTCGTCAGGACCAGCCCGACGACCGGGCCCAGCAGGATGCCCGCCTGGTAGAACACGTTGAACAACGCGAAAGCTTCGACCCGCCGCTCCTCGCCGGCGTCTTCGGCGAGGTAGGCCCGCACCGCGGGATTGAACAACGCACCCGCGAACCCGGTGGCCGCCGACGCGACGATCAGCGCCGGAACCGAATCGACCAGGCCGAGCAGGGCGAACCCGCCCGTCCGCAACGCGCATCCCGCCACGATCAACGGTTTGTAGCCGAGCCGGTCGGCCAGCGTGCCACCGATCAGGAACATGCCCTGCTGGGAGAAGTTCCGCACGCCCAGGATGAGCCCCACCGCCCAACCCGCCAGCGCGAGATCCGCGGACAGGTGCCCGGCGAGGTAGGGCATCAGCATGTAGAAGCCCAGGTTGATGGTGAACTGGTTCAGCATCAACAGCTGGGAAGGCCGGTCGAACGACCGGAACTTGACGGCCAGATCCTTCACGCCCGCACCTCGGACGGGTCGATGACGTGTGCGCAGCGTGTCCACCGCTCGACGACCTGGTCGGCGGGGTCGTCGACGACGTCGGGCTCGTCCGCGGGGGTCTGTCCGAGCAGGCCGTTCGCCGCGCAGTAGTCGTCGTTGTAGACGGTGTCGAAGTAGCGGTGAGGGCCGTCGGGGAAGATCGTGACGATCCTCGTGTCGGCGGCTTCGGTCCTCGCGAGCCAACCGGAGACGAGTGCGACCGCCCCGACGCTCCACCCGCCGGTCGCGTGGTGCGACGCGGCGAGCCGGCGGCAGGTCCACACCGCCTCGGCCGGTGCGACCCAATGGACTTCGTCGAAACCGCGGTAGTCCACATTGCGCGGGTAGATGCTCGAGCCGAGCCCGCGCATCAACCGGGGGCGCGCCGGTTGCCCGAAGATCGTGGAACCGATGGTGTCGACGCCGACAACCTTCATCCGCGGGTAGTGCTCCCGCAGGACCCGCGAGACGCCGGCCGAATGGCCGCCGGTGCCCACCGAGCACACCAGGACGTCGATGCGGTCGAGCTGGTCCACCAGTTCCAGGGCGAGCGGTTCGTAGGCGTCCACGTTGTCGGGGTTGTTGTACTGGTCGGGGCAGTAAGCGCCGGGCTCTTCGGCCAGGAGCTGCTGCACGCGGTCCCGGCGGGCCTGTTGCCAGCCACCGGTGGGGTGCGGCGCGGTGACGAGCTCGACACGGGTGTCGTGCGCGGCCAGCATCCGGTGCACGATGGGTTCGAGGCCAGGGTCGGTGACCACGGTGACCGGGTGGCCGTAGACGATTCCGGCGAGCGCGAGGCCGAGACCCAGCGTGCCGCTGGTCGACTCCACGATCCTCGCCCCCGGAGCCAGGTCGCCCCGCTCCCGTGCGCGGGCGATCATGTGCAAGGCCGGGCGGTCTTTCATGCCGCCGGGATTGAATCCTTCGAGCTTCGCCCAGAAGCCGCGGCCCGGCGCCGCGTCCGGTTCATCGATCCACAGCACCGGGGTGTTGCCGACCGCATTGGCCGGATTGCGGCCGTGCGTGCTGGTCCTTTGGCCGGGGAGGGTGGTCCCGGCCACGGTCGAGCCACTGGCGGACAGGGGTGTCCTCATCGAGATCTCTTTCAGTGAATCGTCGCGGGGCGCGACGGTCGAACGGAACGGGGTCGGCTGGGTCGTTCAGCCCGATCACGTTCGCGTGACACAGATCTCGATGAGCAAGGCGCGTCCGGTTGAGCACGGATCTCGTCCCGGGCTTCCACGGCCGGGGGAATGAACCGGTGAGTGGAATAATCCGGTAAACGTATTCTCGACGGGAATCGCCGACCACGTCGTATCCGTCGTTCCTCGCGTACCGCGATGAATGGCGTCGGTGGTCGTGTGCTGCTGGTGCGCGTGGTGCTCAGGTTCGCAGTCGTCGGCCAGTGGGGCATGCGTCGCTGAACTGGTGGCGACATGCTCGTCCGCGTAGGCGTGTGCCTGCGGGAAACATTGGCCCAGCTGCAGCGAAAGAAGCCAAAAGAGCAGAGTGATGAGCCACAGCATTGGCTTCACTCTGCGACGCGGCGTAGTCGGATAGCCCCTCACAGTTATCGGACCGTATCAGCAAAGATCTTCCGTCTGCCACCTTCGATCGTACTAGTTCTACTAGTAGCGAAAAATTCACTCGATTTCGCGTCTGACTACTACCCGTGGTAGTTGATAGTGAACTCCAATTGAACGCAGTGTGATCGAGCGGTCTGGCATGTCCCGGGATGCGGGAATGCCGAGTAATCAGATTGAGTATTCCTTGTTGTTGACAGGAAAAAGCGGGTGCGGGGTCATGCGGGACCCCGCACCCGCCGACACGCGTCGCCGAGGGGGAGGGTCGACGCGGGCAGTGCGGAACGCTACGAGAGCGCTCTCGCGTTGCTGATACTAGGTGTAATAGTAGTTGCTTGGCAAGTCGTTGCGCAGTGGGCGAAGCAGTCCGGGAAGAGCGATCTGGACAGAAGGTGGCGAGCGCGGAGCGACGGTGGAGCCGAACGCGGAATTCACGACCAGGCTCCGTATCATCGCCGTCGTGACGCGGACAGCCCGCCGGACGACAGCCGTGCGAGGACAGCTCGCGCGGCTTGTCGCCGTGCTGGCCGTCCTCGCTGGGGTGGCGTTCGCGGTCGGGTTGCAATGCGCCGAAGGCATGGCCATGCCGATGGCGCATGGCATGGGCCAGACAGAGCCGCACGTCGCCTGCGATTCCTCGGCGAGCCACGAGGGATCGTCGACGGAGATGCGGGTCGCCGCCCCTTGTGCGGCCGAGAGCGGCGGAATGCCCGGCCATCGGGGTTCGGGTGGGACGCTGGCGACCTGTCTCGCCTTCCTGTTCGCGGTCGTCGCGGCCGTCGCGGCGTTGCCACCTTCAGGGTTGTGGTGCCTGGTAACGGCTTCCAGGCGAGTACGCGTTGTGGTGACAACCGCCGTCCGGTCTCGTACCCCGAGGCTTGAGGAACTCTGCCTTCTGCGCGTGTAGGAGAAGTCTGCCCGCATCACGGCCGGTCGACGCGATCGCCGTGCCGGGCCGGCGCTCGTCGACTTCGCTCTACTTCCTCGTAGGAGGCTTTTCCCATGAATCTTGCTGCTGTCCTCGTCACCGGCCTGTTCGCCGGCGGCGTGTCCTGTGCCGCGGTCCAAGGTGGACTGCTGACCGGGCTGATCACCCGCCAAAAAGCGGCGACCGTAGCACCGGCTCGCCGAGTCCGGTCCGAACAAGAGGTGGATCAGCGGGGCTGGCGCGCCCAGCTCGGTGACGACCTCGCGCCGGTTGGCGGGTTCCTCGCAGGCAAACTGGTTTCGCACACGCTGCTCGGAGCGCTCCTGGGAGCCGTCGGCGGTGCCGTCGAACTGTCCGTCGGCGCCCGCACCTGGCTCCAGATCGGCGCCGGTCTCTTGATCATCGTCTTCGGGCTGGCGCAGCTCGGTGTGCCTGGATTCCGCCGGGTGGTCGTCGAACCGCCGATCTCGTGGATGAAGATCGTCCGGAACCGGGCTCGGTCCCAGGCCGCGCTGGCGCCGGCACTGCTCGGCCTGGCCACCGTCCTCATTCCGTGCGGGGTGACGTTGTCGGTCGAAGCCCTGGCGCTGACCTCGGGCAGCGCGCTCGCCGGCGCGGCGACGATGGCGGTGTTCGTACTCGGTACCGGTCCGTTGTTCGCGATCCTCGGCTATGCCGCCCGCAAGGCCGCGACCGCGTGGCAGGGAAGGCTCGCCCTGGTGACCGGGCTCGTTGTGCTGGCGATGGGCTTCTACACCCTCAACGGAGGTTTGGAACTCGCCGGATCACCGCTGGCCGCCAGTCGCATCGCCCAAGCCGTCGGCGGCTCGGAAGCGGCTGCCGACACCGCAGCAGCGTCCACGGTGGACGGGAAGCAGACTGTGGTGATCACCGCGCGCACCGGTTCCTACAGTCCGGAGAACGTTCAGGCGAAATCCGGGGTGCCCACCACGCTGGTGGTCAAGACGGAAGGGGCGCAGGGCTGTGTGCGGTCGTTCGTCATCCGCGACGAGCAGAAGATCCTGCCCGTCAGGGGCGAGACCCGGATCGACCTGGGTGTCCTGCAGCCGGGGCGACTGGATTACGCCTGCAGCATGGGCATGTACACCGGCGCCATCACCGTCATCTGAATCAAGGAGTCCACTATGGCATCAACCGAGAAGTTGGTCTTCCGGGTCGACGGAATGCACTGCGGCAGCTGCGCACTGCTCATCGACGACGCGCTGGAAGACCTCCCTGGCGTGCTGAGCACGCAGACGACCGTGAAGAAGGGGACCAGCACCGTCGAGCTGGACGCGGATCGAAGCAGTGTCGACGACGTGGTCAAGGCGATCGAGGACCTGGGCTACCGCGCCTCCCCGCGGCCCTGACCGGGGGCCTGCTCGGGCGTGGCGTCATCGGATCCATGCCTGCTCGTTCGTCGCAGCAGCAGGTAGCCGAGCGCCACGCCCAGCTCGGCACCGACCGTGTTGGCTTGGTCGGACAGGCTGCAGTAACGGCCCGGGACCAGCGTCTGCAACGGCTCGATGAGCGCGGGGAGCAGGAACGCGAAAAGCAACATCGGCAGCGCACGCCTGGTCGCCAGGGTTGCCGCGCAGGTCAGGGGTAGCAGCAGAGCGTTGAGCAGAGTGCCGCCGAGTCCGCCGCCGGAATGCAGGAGTCCGTCGATCGGGTCCGCGGTACCGAGCGACAGGCATGGGTGGAACTCGTAGGCGCCCGAGTCTTCACCGGGGGTCAGGGTGATGGCCAGGCTGGCGGCGAGCAGCATGAGCGTCGCCAAGGTGGCGTTCCTGCCCCAGCTGGTGCGTGCCGCGAGCAGTCTGGCCAGCGGCACGCACCAGGCGGCCGACGACCAGGGCGACCAGTGTCCAGCCCGAAATGGGCACGTGGGTGCCGAAGACCGTCACGGTCGCTCCTCGCTGTCGTCCGCGTGGTGAGGTCATCACACGCCGACCTCTCTACTGCGGGCTCTAGTAGGTAGATCGCCGGTGTGGCGTTCGTCGGTTCAGGGGAGGCTCAGGGGCTCCGGGCAGGCCGGGTTCGCTTCTTCGCTGCGATGTCGGCTTTCATGGCTTGGAGCAACTGGACAACGGGTGTCAGGTCATCGACTTCCTGGCGGCAGCTCCGGCAGAACCGGATGTGTCGTTCGAAGTTCGCGCGTTCGGTCTCATTGAGGCTGCCGATCAAGTAGGCCGCCGCTGAGATGCCCAGTGGGCAGAAGCTGGCCATCGCGCCTCCTCGGTCTGGCACCAAGCTATACTATAAACCTTAGTAGAGTGCTGGCGACCGGAAGAGGAGTGACGATTGCACACTGGGTACTATCGTGGCTAGTATCGCATTCGTGCGAGTTTCCCTGCTGGTCACTCGTTACGGCGCGGCGGGCGCGGGCCTGGTTCCTGTACCCCAGGTTCGCACCGCCCGTTGCCGGTTCCGCTTTCCAGAGAAGTGATGGCGCGGGCGTGATCGATCATGTTCTCGTTTCCCGGATCGCGACCATCAGCGTGGATTGACCATCGCTGCCGCTGCTTTAGTGGTGGGGTCAGTGACGTTGCGGGTGGTCGGCGTGCCGGCGATCGACCATCACGGACCGCTGCACTATCTGGGCGTCATGGACCCGCTGTGTGGTGGCGCGCGGGCGACTTTCCTTTTGCTCACAGGAGAAGCGGCTGCTGCCGCCCGCTACAACCCGCTGGTCTTCCCGCTCGCCGCAGCGGTTCTCTGCGTGGTGGCGCGCTCCTGTATCGGGTTGGTCACCGGTCGTTGGCTGGAGATCCGAGTGTCGCGACGATGGCGACGTGGCGCCCTCGTGGTTCTCATCGTCGCGATGGCAGCCTTGTCGGTTCGCCGGCAGTGGAACGCCGAGTTGTTGATGCAGTCGTGGTCAGTGGCCCGCTCTTGAGCGCGCTCAGGTCATCGTCGCCGCGGCGAGAACGCACGCCAAAGCCCGCTTCACCGGTCCCGCGGGTGCGTTCCCGTTCGTCAGTGCGGCGAGCCGGGGCTCCACGCCGCTGCCGCCCATGGTCAGGGTGCCATCCGGAGTGCCGTGCCCGGCCACGCTGAGCAGCGCCGTCCGCACCGTTTCGGCGCCGTGTTCGCGTAGCTGAACGCCATCGGTTCATCGTGGTCCAGCCACCAGGTCCGGGAGCACCGGTCGTCGCAGCGGGCGGCCATTTGCAGGGTCTCGAGGTGCTGACGGCGAGTGCGAGCACGTCGTCGCGCGAATTGCACGACGATGACGGCGAACCGGAGAGTCGGCAGCGAGACGGGCACGATGCCGGTCAGGCCCGCGAAAACCTCGGCGCGCGGGGGAGTGTCATGGGAGATCGCCGCCAGGCACTCGCTGACGATCGACATCGCGGTGGTGCCGGCACCGTGGCCTGGAGACAGCAGTAGCACGGTGCCCGCGACGGTCGCGGCAAGAACGCCGACGGCGGCCAGCAGCCAGGCGACGAGTAGTGCCACGGGGTCTGCACGGGCCGGATTGATCCTGTTCGGCAGGCCGGGCGTGAGCCAGCCGGTCAGACCCGCGCCCAGCACGAGTGCCAGAGCCGCGGTCATTCGCGGGCCGTTCTGCGCAAACCGTTGCGCAGCACCGCCGATTCCTCGGGAGACACGGTCGTGGCGAAGTGGAGAAGGACGGCTTCGGGATCGCCGGACTCGTTCAGGATCTCCCGCAGTGACTTCGCGGCGGCTTGAGCGCGGCTCTGCGCCGGGTGGTAGGCGAACGCCTTACCCTGCCGTTCGCGTTGCGCCCATTGCTTGCGGTGCAGGTTGTCGAGCACCGTCATCACCGTGGTGTAGGCGAGATCCTTGCCGGTGTCGAGTTGCTCGAGGACTTCACGGACCTTCAGCGGGGTGTCGGCGCGCCACAGGATGTCCATCACGGCGCTCTCAAGGTTTCCCAGACCGTGCATAAGACCACCTTCTTTACCGCTGGGGCCCGGCGGCGCGATGCCGGGCCCCAGCTCTACTAGTCAGGATCGTAGCACTCGGTGTTCAGTCGGATCCGGAGCAGACGATGGCCGGCGTCGGTCATCCCGGCGAAATACGAGGCGTTGTAGAGCGTCGCAGCGAACTGCGAGATTCCGCCGCCGACAGCGCGTGCGGGCACGCCCTCTTCGATCACGCCGGCGTCGACGTAGCCCTGGGCGCGGCCACGCGGGCCCGTGAAGTCGTTGCGGCTGAACGTGTTTCCGGGCTTGACGATCGCGCCGTTGACCTTCTCGGCGACCACGCGGATGTTGCCCCCGGAGTCCCGGGCGAAACCGCGGGTCCTAACCTCCCCGACGACCTCCTTGATGCCGAGCTTGGAGATCTCCTCTGTGGTGACCTGAGCCTGGGTGTTCCGGTACTCGGCGACGGCGGTCCGGTTCCCGTCCTCGGAGATGGCCTTGAGGAGGTGGGCAACGTCTTGTCCCACCCCATCCTCGGACGGGGTGAACGTCAGGGCCTCCGCGATGGTCGGCGCGGACACTGTGAACTCTCGGCCATCGCCCCGTACGGTCGCCGGTCCGGACACCGCGGGTGCCGCCACCTGCTCGATCGCCACCTGCACGCTCTCAGCGGTGGCCTTCGGCCGGGACCGTCTCGACCGGAAGCTCGAAACGGTCCGCGGAGGCCCATCCGCTCAGCAGTGCCTGCCGCGCCGTCGCCGGGTTCAGCCGTCGGCCTTCGTGCGGTAGCACGGGAACGGGAGTCAGCCCCTCGAAGCGGACGTTCCCCTCCACGAGCGCGCGGTCGACTGGTGCGTGGGTATGCCGGTGCGTGAGCTTGAGCTGACACATCAGGCTGTGGCATGGTCGTGGTCGTTCCCTGGTAGGTGTCACCCACAGGCATGGTCCTGCCTTTCCTGGCCTACTCCTGCACCCTCCGGCGGCGAATCGTTCATGATCCGGTTCAGGGCTCCACGCCTGGACGAGGGTCGTGTCCGATGTTCGCCCGAGGAGAAGGAGCACTACCGTGAGCACCATTCGTCGTCGCATCATCGTCGCTGCCGCTTTGCCTGCCGTGGCCTTCGGTTTCTCGCTGGCCGGTGCGGGCGTCGCGGCCGCGGCTCCCGCACCGGCAGCCGCGGTTTCGTCGTCCACCGGCCACGACCATGACCATCACCATGGCATCGGCCTCAACCTGAACCTCAACGTCCTGCTCGGCCTGCACTTCACCGGTAACGGCTGGGACCACGACGACTGCGATGGCCACGGTGGTCTTCTCGGCCTCGGCTGATCTCACGGGAAAGCGGGTGGGGCCCGGTCGGAGCCGGGCCCACTCCTTCCAGCACCGGATTCTCGTGGATTCCAGATGGCGCCAAGCCGCGCCACCCGCGAGTACGAAAGCAGAGTGTCCGCGAAGGTCAACCATGCCCTCGTCGGGGTCCGCCCGAGGGTGGTGGGGTACGCCCGTTGTCGTGCGTAGCCAGGACACGGGCGGGAAGGAGATCACACGTGTTCGGCAAACGCTATGCCGCAGCGATGATCAACCGCAGTGCGGAGAACCCGCGGGATCGGCGTCGATTCCTGCGCGCTGCCGGGATGACGGGTCTTGGGGTCGTCGGGGCGGGAGCTCTCGGGAGCCTGGCCGGTCCCGCTGCCGCCGCCACTCCCCGGCAGGCCGCGGAGGAAGCGGCGGCGGAGGGGGTCAGCGACGGTGCCGTGCTCAACTTCGCTCTCAACCTGGAGTATCTGGAAGCCGAGTTCTACCTGCACGCCGTCACCGGAAAGGGGCTCGCCGACGCGATGACCACCGGCACCGGGACCCGTGGCGGGGTCACCGGGGGCCGTGCGGTGCGGTTCAAGACGAAGGCGGCCCGCCAGTACGCCCAGGAGATCGCCTCCGACGAAAAGGCGCATGTGGAGTTCTTGCGCGCCGCGCTCGGCTCGGCGGCGGTCAGCCGTCCGGCGATCGATCTGCAGGCCAGCTTCACCGCGGCGGCTCAGGCGGCCGGTCTGGTCAGGAAAGGCCAGAGCTTCGACGCTTTCGCCTGCGAGGAGAATTTCCTGCTCGCCGCGTACCTGTTCGAGGACGTCGGTGTCACCGCCTACAAGGGCGCGGCGCCGTTGATCAGCAACAAGACCTACCTCGAGGCCGCCGCCGGCATTCTCGCCGTCGAGGCGTATCACGCCGCCAACATCCGTACCGCGCTCTACCAGCACAGCGGCGGAATTCTCGGTCTCGGCCTGCTGGGCCGTGATCTCCGGGAAGCCAGCGTCAAACTTTCCCACGCGCGCGACAGTCTCGATGGCACCACGGATCTCGACCAGGGCGTCGTCGACGGGCAGGGCCGCGCGAACATCGTTCCCACCGACGGCAACGGGATCGCCTTCAGCCGGTCGCCGGGCCAGGTACTGAACATCGTCTACCTGACGCCCAAGGCGGCCACTTCGGGCGGATTCTTCCCCAAGGGCGTCAACGGTGACGTGAACACCAGCGCCGCCAACGGCTGACGCTGGGGCAGGGCCGAGCGGGCGCCTCCGCTCGGCCCTGCCATGGATCCGGCGAAACAGCGGTTCGCCGAGGGGCCGCTCAAAGGGTCAGAGCGAGACCGATCGGGCGGGTGAGCAGCGGCGACAGGACATGGGCTCGGCCGGTGGCCAAGTCGATGCGCACCAGTAGCGGGATACCGTGCGCTCGGACGGCCGCGACGGCCTTGTAGTCGCGTGGGTCGTAGGTACCGGTACTCGCGGCGCCGGCGATGTCGAACCCGTTCACCGAGCCGATGTCGAGGCCGAGTCCGCCGATCGTGGCGAGCCGGCCGGTGTTGGGCGAGACGACCGGTGTCTCCCCGGGCAGACTGCCCTGCTTGACGAGGGTGTCGTCCCTGGAGTCGAGGCCGTAGAGCGCCGTCGATGTCGCTCCTGCGACGCTGTTGGTGTAGCCGGACGCGGTCACCCGGGGAGTCTGTGACCGGTCCGGGTAGCTCAGCGGCGAATCGGTGCCCGCGATCGCGCCGGTGTCCGGGTGCAGGCGGAGGTTGAGGCCGCTGTCGGTCACCAGCCTGATCCGGTCGACGACCGGGTTGAAGTCGAAGCCGATCGCTTTGCCCCGCAGGGAGATCGGCGAACCGACAGCGGTGGCCTTCGCGGTCTTGGCCTCGATTCGGTAGAGCCGGCCCGAGGCGGCCAGCGAATAGAGCGAACCAGTGGCCGGACGGGTGTCCAGGCCGATCAGGCGGTCGCCATCGAGCAGACCGGAGACCCGCTTCGACGAAGCGGGCAGCAGCGGCCTCTCACAGTGGTGTCTGCTCAGCGTGCCGTTCTCGCTCAGGATGAGGACGCCGCAGTCTCCCTTCTTCGTCGGCGCGGCGGAAGCGGCGGTGCCGCTGGCCATCAAGGCCAGCGCCATACCGCCGGTCAGCAGTATGCGGGTGGTTTTGCCCATGGTCGGCTCCTGTCGTCGAGTGGTTCGGCCGGTGTCTACGTCCGTGGTGTCCTCCGCGTTCACCTGCTCCGAAGAAATTCGACGATCGGATGAACGTTCACCCCACCCGCTCCGAACACAGGTCGGTAGGAGGGACGCGGGATGGGTGGATCGGCAGGCGGTGGCCTCGGTCTGACCGGGGAGCAGGCGCTTCGTGCGGTGTACAACGCGCACGGACCGGAGCTGTATCGGTTCGCGATGCGGCAGTTGAACGACGATGGTGCGGCCCAGGACGTGGTGCAGGAGGTGTTCTTGCGCGCGTGGCGGGCGGCGGAGAGGTTCGATCCCGAGGTGGCGAGCCTGCGGGTGTGGCTGTTCGCGATCGCGCGGAACGTGATCGTCGATGAGATGCGCCGCCGGTCCGTCCGGCCGGCGAGACAGCTCGGGCTGGCCGAGGAACCGACCGAACCGGGGTTCGACGAACGGCGGATCAACGCCTGGCTGGTCGAAGAGGCCTTGCGCCGGATCACCCCGGAGCATCGGGTGTGCCTGGTCGAAACCCAGTTACGTGGCCGGCCGTACGCGGAGGTCGCCGCCGAGCTGGGGATCCCGGTCGGCACACTGCGCACGAGGCTGTTCTACGGGTTGCGGGCGCTCCGCGTCACGATGGAGGAAATGGGGGTCGAGCTGTGAATCCCGACGATCACCGCGTCCTGCGGGAAACCCTGGGAGCCTACGCGCTCGACCGGCTTGACGAGCACGAACGGCTCAAGATCGACGCGCATCTGTCCGGTTGCGCGGACTGCCGGTCGGAACTGCGAGAGCTGAGGCCGGTCGTGCGCGCGCTCAGCTTGGCCGACGCCGCGCATCTCAGCGATCAGGAGCAGGTGATCGTCCCGCCCGATCTCGGCGACGCGGTCGTGCGGAGGGGCACCGAGGGCCGGAAACGGCCCCGTCGGCGTCCACCGCGCTGGGCCGCGGCCGCGGTGATCGCGTTGGTCTTCGGTGCCGGCGCCGGCTGGATCGCGCACCCGGACGTACCGGGGCCAGGGCCGTACGAAGCCGTAACGGTGACTACGTCGATTCCCGCGATAGAAGCGTCCGCCGGGGTGGTTCCGCACACCTGGGGCGTCGAGATCAAGCTGACCGCGACCGGATTCGAGACGAACGCACGCTATCGGGTGATGATCGTGGACGAGACCGGTGCGGAGACGGCGGCGGGCGAGTTCATCGGAACGGGCGCCGTGGAGATGCGGTGCAACCTCAACAGTTCCGTATTGCGCGCCAGCGCCGGTGGATTCCGGGTGCTCGACGCCCAGGGCAGGGTCGTGCTCATTTCCGACTTCTGATCCGTGCGCGGCAGCTGCCGGAAGGGCGGAAGGAGCCGGCCGTCGCCGCGGCCATGGAGTGAACCAGCGACGGCGACGACCGGCGGAACGCCGCCGCTACAGCGTTCCCCATGCGGCAGATCGTGCATATCCTGCCGCGTGGCTGGAGCCCACACCCCGGATGGCGGTGTGGGCATGGAAGTGGCCACCGCGGCTGAAGAGTTCGACAGCCGCGGCGGCCACCCTGACCGGGTCATCGACGGGGGTGAGCGATGGCCCGGACGAGGGTCAGTTCTTGTTGGTGCCCGGGGTGAGCACCTTGTCGATGACGAAGACGGTGGCGTTCTTGGTGGGGATGTTGCCGCACAGGATCTTGGCGCCGTTGACTGTCATGTTCTCGCCGGTGCCTTCGATTTTCACCGGACCACCGGCGGTGTTGAGGGATTCAACCGAACCGGCGGTCGCGAGGCCCTTGGCGTCGTAGCGCTTGCCGACGACGTGGTACTGCAGGATCGGGGCCAGCTGGTCGGGCTTGCCGGCGAGCTCGTTGAACTTGGCGTCACCGAGTGCGGCGAAGGCCGGGTCGGCCGGGGCGAACACGGTGATGGCCTGCTGGCTGTTGAGGGTGTCGACCAGGTTGGTGGCCTTGACCGCGGCGACCAGTTTGGTCAGCAGCGGGTTGGTCGAGGCGGCGCTGGCGACCGGCTGCGGGCCCATCGAGTCCAGTGAACCGGGCTCGCTGCCCTGCGGCAGCTGCGAACAGGCCGGGCCGAACACGTCGGCGTTGGTGGTCACACCGTCGGGCGAACCGGTCGAGCCGGAGCTGGACATCGGGGCCGACGAGGACGGAGCGGGCGCGGGGGTGTTGGCATTCCCGGACGAAGCGCCGTCGTCACCGCTGCATGCGGAGAGTGCCAGTGCGGCGACCGCGGTGAAACCGATACCTGCGACACGAATCTTGTTCACGAAAATCACTCCATTGCTGAAGGCGGCTGAATTCGTCCACTGTGGACGGGTAGCTTCTTGGCTTCTCGGAAGTGATTCGCGGCGGCAGGCGACGTGGATTGGTCGTTCGCCGATCTTTCTCAGGCCGTCGGGAGCGGACCCGCGATGTTCAGCGGTGAGGGATCGAATTCACCCCACGCGCCGAGCGGCTTCGGCGATCTCCACCCCGCCTTGCTCGGCACAGAGCGCCAGCAAGGAAGCGGCGGCCCGGCTGTCGATCTCGTGCCGCGCCATGAGTACCTCTTTGGCACGCTCGATCGCCGCCATCTCGCGCCACAGGGACGCACGTCGCTCTACGTCGTCATCCTCGTCGGTCGCCACCGGACAAGAATTACGAAAGCGCCCTTGTCCTGGAACCCGCGTGTGCCACTCGTACCAAGGTGAGTGGCGGCCATACCTCGATCGGCGCAACGTCCACTCGCGGACAGTCACGAAAATGCCGTATTCCGCCCTGGTTCTCGCCGACCGGAGCCGCACCACCGGTTCTACTCCAGAGGGTGGCGTGGGCCACACGATCAGGTCGTGACGATTTCTCCGCGGCCGGGTCTGTAGTGGTGTGGAGGGAACGCGGAACGTCGCGAACATACCCACCCGACAGCGAATTCGACCAGAGGAGAGATCATGACGAACCCGGCCATCACCAAGACTCCGTCCCACGCGGCCGAGAAGAGCAACAGCAACAGCGACAGCTCCCTCGTCACGTCGCAGGGGACCACGTCGATCGCCGACGTCGTCGTGGCGAAGGTCGCGGGCCTGGCGACCCGTGAAGTGTCGGGGGTCTACGACCTCGGCGGCGGCGCGGCCCGCGCGTTCGGCGCGATTCGCGAGCGGATCCCGGGCGCGTCGGCGTCCGTCGCGCAGGGTGTGTCGGTCGAAGTGGGGGAAAAGCAGGCCGCGGTCGATCTCCAGATCCTCGTCGAGTACGGAGTGTCGATCGCCGACCTGGCGCGTTCGGTCCGTAAGAACGTCATCACCGCGGTCGAGCACACCACCGGTCTCGAGGTCGTCGAGGTCAACATCAACGTCTCCGACGTGCACATCCCGGGCGACGACGAGGACGACGACAGCTCGAACGGCGCCGGCCGCGTCCAGTGACGAACGGCGTCGAGATCGACGCCGACCGGATCGCCACCGCTGTGCGGGCCCAGCCCACCGTCGCGGGCTTGCACAGCGGCCGGTTCGGCGAGATCGCCACCCTGCTGCCCGGCCGCCGCGTGGCAGGAGTCCGGATCCGCCCGGACGGCATCACCATCGGGGTCATCGGCCGCTACCCGGCCACTGTCGCGCAGATCGGCGACGAGGTCCGGGCCGCCGTAGGCCCGAGCGATCACCCGGTGAACGTGCGGGTCGGTGACATCGTGACGCCGCCCGTCGTCCCGGCCCAGCCGGTGAACCCGGACGCCTCCGCGTCACCTTCCTGATTCTCCGAACGGCCCTCTGGTTCTTCGCGGGCCGATCGTCACCGCAAGGAGAGACACCATGTCTTCCACCCAACTCGGCCTGCTGACCGGCCTCGCGCTCGGCCTCGCCGGTGCGTTCGGCGGCTTCGGCGCCTTCCTGATCGTGCTGGTCCTCGGTGCGCTCGGCCTCCTGGCCGGCCGTGTCCTCGACGGCAAGCTCGACCTGTCCCAGCTCACCGGTCGCGACAGGGGCTGACCACCATGACCGTCACCTTGCCCGCCCCCGCGTCCGAGACGGCCCCGGAGGACGTCGGCGACCGCGGCCTGCTCACCATTTCCGACACCACCGTCGAACGGATCGCGGCTCACGCGGTGACCGAGGTCGACGGAGCCGGCGGTGCCGCGAGTCGAGTGCTCGGTGTCGCCGTCGGCGGCGAAGACCTCGACAACACCGCCAAGGTGAGCGCGAAAGTCGACGGTGATACCGCCACCCTCGACGTCCGGCTGTCGATCTCGTATCCCGCCTCGGTCGCCAAGACCACCGAGCAGGTCCGCCGGCATCTGATGCGGCAGGTGCGGGACTTCACCGGGCTGACCGTTTCCCGGGTCGACATCACCGTCAGCGCGCTGCATTCCGTCACCGCCGAAACGAGGAGGGTCCAGTGAAACGTCGTCCACGCCGGTCCGTTCCGGCCACGATCACCGCGGTCCTGCTCCTCGCCGCGTGCGTCTTCGTCGCGGTCGTCGCGATCCAGACCCTGCTCGGCCGACCACCATGGGTCAGCTACGACACCGTCGCGCAAGCCCTGCACGGCACTCGCTGGAACGAGCTGATCCCCGCCATCGCCGGCGGCGTCATCGGCCTGCTCGGACTGATCTTGCTGCTGGCCGCTGTCATGCCGGGCAAACTCACCGTTCTGCCGTTGGACGGGACGCCCAGTTCGGGCGCGTCCCGCCGTAGCTACCGCTCCACGCTCAGGACCGCCGCGTCCACAGTGGACGGTGTGGCGAACGCGAAGGTGAAACTGAAGCGGCGCAAGGTCACGGCGAAGGTCGTCACCGGGCGCGCCGGCACCGAGGGGCTGGCCGACGCGGTCCGCGGCGCGCTCGAGCACCGGCTGGATCAGATCGCCCCCGCCGACCGCCCGTCCGTCAAGGTCAAGGTTCATTCCGCGAGGAGCGCGTCATGACCAGTCTCAACCGGCCCGCCCGGCTCAACCGCACCTTGCTCGCGTTCACCGGGTTGGTACTGCTGGCGGCGGGAGCCTTCGCCGTGCTGACCTATTTCGGCGAACTCCCGGTCCTAGCACCGGAGTCGACTCTGGTGCCAGGAACCGGGACGCCGCCGACCTGGGTGTGGTACGTCGCCGCGGCCTCCGCTGTCGTTCTCGGGCTTCTTCTCTTGCGGTGGCTCGTCGCGCAATTGGTCCGCAAGCCCAAGACCCACACCTGGCGGTTCGAGTCCGATCCGGACATCGGCCGCACCGAACTGGCCGCGAGCACGGCGATCGAGCCGTTCGTGAACGAGGTCGGCACATATCCCGGCGTGCACGCGGTGCACTCGACGCTGGCGGGAACGCGCGACGCGCCGACCGCCGCCATGGTGATCAGCGTCGAACAGGACGGCGATCTCACCGCGATCCGGCGGCAGCTCGACGCGGAAGGTCTTCCACGGCTGCGCCAGGCACTCGACCTCGACGCCCTGCCGGTCACCATCGAATTCCGGTTCTCCACCAAAACCGGATCCCGCATCGTCTAGAGCCACCCGGCCGGCGGCTACGTGGTCATCTCGGGTCCTTCGGTCGCGCCGCAATCGGCGGCCGGGCGGGGGCGGGCCTACACTGACCACACCAGGGTGAATCCGCTGATCTGCGAGGTTGCCATGAACATGCCGGACCCGCACAGAGACGATCAGACCCGACGCATCAGGCCCATCGAGGAACCAGCGCCGGCGGCCTTCGAGGAAGGTGTCGTCGACCCGGATCGTGGCCGGATCAGGACCGTCACCATAGTCTGCACGGTGGTCACCGTGATCAGCGCCCTGTTCGCGATAGTGCTCGCGCTGCACATTGTCTTCGTCCTGGGCGAGGCGAACCCCCGCAACGGTTTCGCCTCCTTTGTGGACAGCTGGTCTGCGGCGGTTTCGCTGGGGCTGCGGGGGCTGTTCACCCCCGGAGACGCGAAGCTGCAGGTACTGCTCAACGACGGCCTGGCCGCGTTGGCCTGGCTGGCCATCGGCGCGTTTCTCACCTACCTCATTCGCCGTCTCGCGCTGCCCGCCGGACGTCGCGCGATGCGCTATCGCCGCGTGGTGCGCTGACGTCGGCTTCGGGCAGTGGCGCGATCAGCTCGCCGGCTTCGCCACGTCGAACGCGCGCACCTCGCGTAGCTCCCAGCTCTGAGCGATCCGGTCGACCAGCGCTATGGAGAAGACCGGCGGTCGTGCGATGACCGGCTGTCCCACCGTGTGTGGGCGAAATCCTTCGAGGTCTGTCCTTCACGCGGCGTTTCACCTGGTCTTGCGATATTTTCGAGGAGGCTCAAGGGAAGGAATTGCGGTGTCGGGCGGAGACGGTGGTGGCTGGGTGGAGCCGCTGTCGGTGGTGACCACCAGCGCAGGTCAGGGGCAGGTGATCATCACCGTGTCCGGTGGCCTCGATCTCGTGACGACCAAGATCCTCGATGGGGAACTCAGGCGGGCATTTGACCCGGTGCCGGCCAGCGTGGTCGTCGACCTGAACGGGGTCGACTTCTGTGATTCAACCGGCTTGTCGACCCTGATCGGTCTCAACAATCGCTGTGTCGCCGACCGTGTCGCCCTTCAATTCCTGCCCTCAGCGCCGATCCGCCGATTGTTGCTGCGTACTGGGCTATCGGACCTGTTGCCGATCGGCTGAGCCGGCTACCAGCAGAAGGTCGGACTGAGCGCCCCATGAGGGCGACGGCAACGACTGCGGGGGCGGTCAAGCAGGCGACACCGCCGATGACGCTGGTCATGCGGACCGCAAGGGCAGCCGTTGACGGTCCTCGAGTCGGCTGATCTCAGTAGCGCGGTTCACGGTTTCGGCGGGCCTCCGTTTGGACGGCTTGTTCTGCTGGATGAACACGAACATGAAAGGCCCGAAATGAGGAATGTTCAGGTCTTTCCACGGCGTAGTTGGCGCAGTGGGCCAGACTCATGTGCGCACCAAATGGTATTCGTCGCCCTGAGCAACTGAGCTCCACGCCGCATGTCGAAGTGATCGGGCTACGCTCCGCTACCTGTGTTGCCCCGACGGTGCCGAAGGTTCGGCGATATGACTAAAACCCTGCCTGTGAATGCGACGGAGCGAAACCTGAATGAAGGCGCCCGTCGTAGGCCGAATGGGGGTGTGGTGGGTGATTATCGCGTAGGGGCTTCTGTGTGGCGGTAGCCGGGAAATGGCGCCGCTTGCGGAAGAGTGAAGTCGTAGCAGTCACTCCACTGGGTAAAAACTCGTTCGCCGACAAGACGCTCCTTGACGTGAAACTGCAAACCCAGGTACTCAGGAAACTGGCAGTTGCAGGTACGCGTACACGAGTTATCCGGAGGAAAAGAAATGGCTACCGCAACCCTGGACAAGGTCATCGAACTGCGTTTCAAGGGCTTCGACAACGACCACGACGGACGGCTCGAGCGTTCCGACTTCGAGCAAGAGGCGGATGACGTCATGCGAGCGCTGGGGCAGGACCCGGCACTGCCGCATGGCCAATCATTGAAGCAGGCCTACATAGCCGTGTACGAATACTTCGCGCGCAAGGCCGGCGTGGGTGAGGAAGGGTTGAGTCTCGAGGATTACACCGCCGTGTGGAAGTCCGTGGTCAACCAGGGTGACGTCGGGTTCAACCAGGTGCTGAAGCCGTATGCGCAGGCCGCGGCCGCGGTATGCGACAGCGACGGCGACGGCCAGATCAGCCGCGAAGAGTACGGCAAGTGGATCGCCGCCATGATCGAAACCAGCGCCGACACCGCACGCAAGGTTGACACGAAGGCATCCTTCGATCGGATCGACGTGGATCACGACGGAATCGTGTCCGTCGACGAATTCATCGAGGCGTTCAAGCAGTACGTCACCGGGAAGTCGGACCTCGGCATGCTCGAGTGACGCACAAGGTACGACGCGGTCGCTGATGATCCTCGCAGAATGTCGATGGCCCGCACTATCCACGGATCAATTGGACTATTCCCTTGCTAGAGAACATCGAATCCGCGGTGGACGGATCCAGGTCACCCGCTAAGCCAGAGTTCCTCACCAAGTACACGCCAACCAGGTACCGGCGGGCCATCACACCGTTCTCTCGCGTTCCGGTGACCGCGAGAATGGGTGAAGTGTGGCAGGTCGCCGCCGCACGTGCCGGCGCCGGGCGGGTGATCGTCGACCGGCCGGCGGATATCGACCCGACCGGCCCGGCCGACCGTGACTACGCCGGTTGGGCCGGCCTGGTCGACCAGGCAGCTGCGTGGCTCCACTCCGCCGGCGTGCGACCGTGGGACCGGGTGGCCATCTTGAAGGCCAACCACCTCGACGTCGCCCTGCTCGGATGTGCGGCGGCCCGGATCGGCGCGATCCCCGCGATGCTCGCCTGGACCCACTCCCCGGAGAACGCCCGGTTGATGCTGTCGCGGTTGGAGCGGCCGTATCTCGTCACCGACCAAGCGCAACTCGCGTCCTGCGACCTCGGATCGGACGTGCTGGCGTCGTTGGTCACGCGCACCATCTGCACCGACGGCACCGATCGTGAGGACGTGATCGCGCTGGACGACCTGAAGGGCGCTCCGCCCGCCCCGGTCGCCCTCCGCGAAGCCCGCGAACCGATGGTCATCACCCATACGTCGGGCACAACTGGCAGTCCGAAACTCGTCCTGCACTCGGCGGATTCCATTTACTCACTGGCCCTCGTGGAGGTGGATCGATGGCCGGTCATCGGGTTGCGGTCCACCGACACCGTGGCCTACTGCGAGCCGTTCTGCCACCAGCGGATGGCCACCGCTCTCGCGAGCATGGCCACGGTCACGCCACGGATGCTCATGATCTCCGAGCCGTTCTCCGAGGCCACCCGTCGACTGATCGTCGACCACAAACCGACCGTGGTCGACGCTCTGCCCAATATCTACCTCGTCTGGGAAAAGCTTGCCCGTGACGAGGCGGCCCCCTTCCGGAACACCCGCGTGTTCATGAGTTCGTTCGACGCCATTCACACCCGAACGATCCGTACGTTTCTTGATGCCAGCAAGCAGCGTTTGCCTGTCTGGGCGCAGTCCTGGAGCCAAACCGAGGCGGGCGCGATCGCCCTCTGTGCGTACCTGCGACCTTTCGTCCGGCGCGTGGGCCGTCGTCGGCCGGTCCTGGGCTGGCCGGTGCCGTTGGTGTCGAAGCTGCGCGCGGTCGACCCGGACACCGGCGAGGAGTTGCCGCGCGGGCAGGTCGGATTGATCGAGATATCGCAGCCTGGGCGATCGCTGGCTTACGTGGGCGAACAACACCGCCACGACCTCAAATGCAACGGATGGTGGTGGAATACCGGAGACCTCGGGGTGATCAACCGGTGGGGAGCGGTCCGGCTGGTCGATCGTGAGATCGACCGCATTCCCTCCTGCAGTGCGATCGCGCTGGAAGACGTGTTGCTCGACCGCCTGCCCGAACTCACCGAGGTCGTGCTCCTTGCGGTCGACGGCCACAAGCCGGTACCAGTGCTGTCCGTGGCCGACGATCACCCGCTAAACCAGCAAGCATGGGCAAAAGCCGTGGCCACGCTTACCCCGTTGGAGGATCCCATTCAAATTCGATGGGATGAATTCCCCCGCACCGCCACCTTCAAGATCCGGCGCGTCGCCCTGCGCGAGCAGCTTCTCTCCGGCGCGAAGGCCATCGGCACCGGGCGGTGGACTTGACGTCACGGGCACGCGGCGGGGCAGGAGAACCCGCGATGGTCAGCCAGTTCGATTCGCTCGCCAACGCCTACGAAACAATGGCGGAGGAACATCCGGTCCGCGTTCACGTCGAGCGCTATTCCATGGTGCGCCTACTCGGCGATCTGCGCGGTAAGAAGGCCCTCGATATCGGCTGTGGGACCGGCTTCTATTCGCGGCTGCTGCGGTCACAGGGCGCAGAGCAGGTCACCGGTATCGACGTCTCGGACGGGATGTTGGAGTACGCACGGCGCCACGGAGACTCCATTCGTTACCTCAAACGGGACGTGGCCTGTCCGTCGGCTGAGCCGGACACCGACCTGGGGTCCGCCTTCGACCTCGCTGTCAGCGTGTACATGTTTCCCTACGCGAGGTCCGAAGAGGAACTCGCCGGGATGTGCCGCACGGCTCGACGCGCCCTGTCGGCCACGGGAGGACGCTTCGTCGCCGCATGCCTCAACCCCGAGGTGAGGACAGACCCAGGCTGGTACGACCCTTACGACTTCGAGGTCACGGACACCTCCGGCGGGGCATGGGAATCAGGGGCCGACGGGACACCGATCCGGCTGGTGATCAAGGTTCGCGAGCAGCCCGTCACCCTCGACGCGTATCGCTGGTCCACCGAAACCCACGAGCGTGCCCTGCGAGAGGCCGGCTTCTCCACCGTCACCTGGATCCGGCCGGAAGTGTCCGCCACCGGCCGCCGGCTGGGCGACGGTCACTGGCAGAACTACCTCGCCTACCCGCACACGCTGATCGTCGACTGCGAGACCGGACCGGGATCGGGCGTATGACCGGTCATGGGCACCTGCCGTCGCTCGTTCATCACGATCGCTCACTGAGCATCTACACGTTGTCGGCCCACGGGCAGCGACAGAACGCGAGAGAGCTGTTCAGCCGCCTGGGCCGGGAGGATCCCGTGCACTGGGACCGTTACGCCGGCACTTGGCTGGTCTCGCGCCGTGCCGAAGCCTTGAAGGTGTGTACCGCGGAGCCGTTCAGCGCGCGGCGCCTGTCCGGCACCGATGTCGCGGGCGACCGGGCCGACGACGCGATCAACCGGCAGGCGCTGTTCCTGGACGAGCCGGCACACTCCACCTGGCGTCTCATCAACCGCCAGGTCCTGACGCCCGCGCGGATCGCGGCCCTGGCGCCCTGGATCGAGCACCGGATCGCCGAGCTGGTCAGGTCGAGCGATCGAGATCGGCTTGACATCGTCGGCGATGTGGCGCGGCCGCTTCCTCTCGAGGTGGTGGCCCGGCTCCTCGGCCTGCCCTGCGCGGACCTGCCGAAGATCCGCGCCTGGTCGGATTCCTACACCCGGGTCATCACCGGCTTCACACCGAAAGCCGGAGCAAGTGGCAACGCGCCGATCACGGAATTCCTGGACTACGCCCAGTACCTCATCCGGCACAGCCGTCGCGCTCAGGGTCGCTACGGTCTCGGCGCCTTGGTCGGTGCGGCGGACGCCACCGGAACCCTCACCGACACCGACATCGCGGCGAACCTTCTGATGCTCATCGCCGCGGCGCACCAGACCACTACCGGCTTCCTCGCCGGTGCGGTACTGGAATGGCTGTCCCCGTCGTTCGGCCCGCTCGACGCGCAGGCCACCGAAGAGACGGTGGAGGAATTACTCGCCCGCGTATCCCCGTCACGGTTTGTCGGACGAGCCGTGACCGAGGACATCGAACTGGGCGGCAGGCAGGTCCGCGCCGGCCAATCGGTGCTCGTGCTCCTCGCCGCCATCAACTGGAGTGACTTGGCCGACCGTTCGCCGGGAACGCCGAGAACCGCCAACGTCGCCTTCGGTCTCGGGCGCCATCGTTGCCCCGGTGCCCGGCTGGCCCGCCTCGAAGGGCGCCTCCTGCTGAAGAACCTTCTCGGTTCCGGCCGTACCCCCCGGCTGGCGGAGGAGGAAGTGCGGTGGTCGGACAACGTCAACTTGCCCTGCCCGGTGCGCCTGCGCATCTCCGTCGGGGCCTGAAACCACCCGGAAAGTGTGGCTATGACAAGCATCGTAGACGGACCGACGTGTGCCTTCGCCGACATCGACGGCGCGGACGTTCTGGCCATGGTGGCGGAACAGGTACGCCGTACCCCCGACTCCACCGCGGTTTCGGCCGCCGACGGCAACCTGAGCTATGCCCGGCTCGCCACCGTCATCGACGAGTACGCGCAGTCGTTGGCGGAAAACGGGATCCGGCCCGGCGAGCTGGTCGCGCTGCGCGTTCCCCCTTCCTGCGCGGCCGTCGGTGCGTTTCTCGGGGCGCTGCACGCCGGCGGAGTCCTGATGCCGCTGGATCCCTCGCAGCCCCCGCGTCGCCAGGAGCAGCTCATCGCCGACACCAGGACCAGACTTGTTCTGTCGGCGAGTGAACGGCCAGGGGAGGTCGTGGTAGCCGACACCGGTAGCGCACCACGGACGCTCGACGGTGTCCGCGGCGCCGCCTACGTCATCCACACCTCCGGAAGCAGTGGCCGTCCGAAGGGGGTGCTGTGCCGGCACACCGGGTTGGCGAACATGGTCCGAGCCCAGCGTGCGGTCTTCGGCGTCGGGCACACCGACCGGGTGGCGCAGCTCGCGCCGTGGTCCGTCGACGCGGCGATCTTCGAGGTGACACTCGCCTTGGCGGCCGGAGCTTCCCTCCAGGTGGCAGGCCAGGACGACCGCTACCCGGGCGCACCCCTTGAACGGTTCCTCGCCCGGACGAAGGCCACCACGGCCGTCGTAACACCGTCCTCCCTGCGCAGCTTGAGGCCGGACGAATTGCCCGGTCTCAAGCTTGTGGTCAGCGCGGGAGAGGCACTGCTTCCCGACTTGGCGCGCGCCTGGGTCACCGGCCGACGCCTGGTGAACGCGTACGGAGTCACCGAAGGCACGATCTGGACCAGTTACAGCGAAATCACCGCGGACACGGTGGAACGCGCCGACGCCGTTCCGCTGGGCACGGCGATCCCGGGCTGCACACTCGACGTCGTCGACCCGGAGCTCTGCGATTCTCCCCCGGGCGAACCGGGTGAGATCCGGCTGGGAGGGGCCGGCGTCGCCGCCGGTTACCTGGACAGCGACGACCTGACCTCCCAGCGCTTCAAGACCACTCCGCAAGGACGCGTCTTCCTGACCGGTGATCGGGCTGTCCGGGACCACGCGGGCTTTCTGCGCTTTCTCGGACGCGACGACGAACAGATCAAGCTGGGGGGCCTGCGGGTCGAATTGGGTGAGGTGCGCCAAGTACTCACCGGCCACCCTTCGGTCAGAGAGTGCTCAGTGCGCCGAGATCCGGAGTACGACCGGCTGGTGGCCTACGTCGTCGTCGAGAAGGGAAGCGACGTCGACCAGCACGGCTTCGTCCAGTGGATGGAAGACCGGCTTCCGCTCCCGATGGTCCCCAGCCTGTATGTCCCCTTGGCGGAGTTGCCGAAGACCGCGTGGGGAAAGGTCGATGTCGCGGCTTTGCCGACGCCCGCGGAGGCGGTGGCCGGCCTGCGCCGCTCCTCCTCGGCCCCGCCTTTCACGGTCCAGGCGCGTCTCACGCAGATCGTGATGGAGGTCCTGCGAACACCGGAGGTCTCGCCCCACGACGACCTGTTCATGCTCGGCATGACTTCGCTGTCGATGGCTCGGCTTCTCCGCAGGGTCCTGGATGACCTCGGGGCCGAGATCGAACCCGTCGACGTGTTCGAACAGCCGACCGTCGCCGGGTTGGCCGTTCTCATCGACGCGCGTGACGGGAGGCCACGATGAGCGGCTCTCCAGGGCCGTCGAACGGCGACGGGCCGTGGTTCAACTACGTCGCGAGGCGGGTCGCCCCCGGGCAACGGCTGGTGTGCCTCGCCGGGGCCGGCAGCGGGCCGTCGGAGTTTGCCCGCTGGCGCACGGCCCTCCCCGAGCACACCGAGATCTGGCCCGTGCAGCTGCCAGGACGGGAGCAACGGATGCGGGAGGAGCCATGGTCCGATCTTCCCACGCTGGTCACCGCTCTGCGGTCCGCGCTGGACGCGGCCGAGCGCGAGGGGGCGTTGCCTCTCGTCCTCTTCGGCCACAGTTTCGGGGCGCTGGTCATGTACGAGCTGGCGCGCCGGATCGCAGCGGACGACCCCGGCCGGGTACGCGGCCTGATCGTCTCCGGCCTGGCCGCTCCCGGGCGTCCTGCCCTGCGACCGACGCTGAGCAGCCGCGACGACGAGGAAATCCTCGCCTGGATCCGCACCTTGGACGGCACCCCGGCGGAGCTGCTGAGCGATGACCGCTTCACGACCTGGCTCTTGCGTGATCTGCGTGCCTCCTACCGCATCCGGGAAAACCACCGGCCCGATTCCTCGACGCCGCTCCCGTATCCGATCACGGCGTTCGGCGGGCTCGGTGACATCGAGGCAGGCGAGTCCGACCTCGACGCCTGGTCTCGGTTCACCACCTCCCGGTTCCGGCGCCACCTGCTGCCCGGCGGTCACTTCTTCCAGCGCCACCAGGCGGAGGCGTTTCTCGCCTTGCTCGCGCAGGAACTCGACCACCTGAGCAAGACCGGCGAGCCCGAGGAGATGCCGGCGTGATCGCCACCACCACCGCGTTCGAACGGTGGTTTCCCGGCGCGCGGCCTCAAGGAGAGCCGCCGGTGCTGTTGTGTCTGGCGGGCGCGGGCGGTGGGCCGCAAGAATTCCACGCCTGGAAGAACGCCTTGCACGGCCGGGTCGAGGTGGTAGCCGTAGCGCTACCCGGACGGGACCGTCGCGTCCGTGAATCCCCGCACCTCGACCTCCGCACCCTCGTCGCGGAGATGATCGACATCGCCGAACCGCTGTTCAGCAGACCGTTCGCCCTGTTCGGCTACAGCCTCGGAGCCTTGACCATGTACGAGACGGCGCGGTCGCTGCCCCGGCCCTTTCGGGACAACCTGCTCCATCTTTTCGTGGGCGGCCAGGCCGCACCCCGGCATCCTCAAGGCGACACCGCCCGAAGCGACGACACCGACGACACGCTCATCGACTACCTCCGCGAGCTGGGTGGCACCCCTGAGCAGATCCTGCAGAGTCGTCCCTTCATGCGGCCGTACCTGCGTTGTCTCCGTGCCGACCTGCTGCTCGCGGAACGTTACGACTACCGGGGAGAGGCACGCCTCGAGTGCCCGATGACCCTGTTCGTGGGGCGACGCGATGCTCGGATCACGCCAGGACAACTCGCGGCGTGGGAAGACGAGACACAGGGCGCCTTCCGGATGGTCGAGTTGCCAGGAGGACACTTCTGCCTCCGCGACGACCGCGATCTGATCATCGAGGACATCGCCAGGACAGTGGCTCCCACAAGCGTTCCGGCCGGGGTGGAGCCATGATCCAGCGAGAATCACCCGATGTCTCAGGAAAATCAGACCTTCTTCAGGAGCGGCTGGCCGCACTGTGGTGCCACGTCCTGCGTGTCGAGTCCGTGCAAGCGGATACCGACTTCTTTCTCCTGGGCGGTCACTCGATCCATGCCCTCAAAGTCCTGGTGTCCGTCCACGAAAACTGGGGGGTGACCCTTGCCGTCGAAGACTTCCTCGCCGAGCCGACGATCAGGGCGCTGTCCGCGAAGATCGCGGCACAACGGGAATATCGGCCATGACCGACTCGCTCGAACTCACGGCCGGTGAACCACCGATACCGCACGTCGCCGACACGGTCGCCGAGCACCGGATCGCGGACTGGCTCGACGAGCACCGCGGGATGCTGTCGGCCGCCTTGCTCCGGCACGGCGCGGTGCTGATCCGCGGACTGGGCGTGCGCGACGCCGCCAGGCTCGGCCAGCTCAGCGAGCGGATCTCCGGCGCCACGCTGCCGGATCGCGAATCCTTCGCTCGCCGCAAGCCGCTCGGCGGTCCAGTGGTTTCTTCCCCGGAATGGCCGCCGGATCAGCCGATGTGCATGCACCACGAGTCGAGTCACCGGCTCGAGTTCCCCCGGCTACTGGTGATCGGCTGCTTCGTGGAGCCCCCTCGGGGCGGGGCCACCGGGCTCGCCGACGCTCGGCAGGTTCTCGCCGCGCTGCCGCAGCAGCTGGCAGAGCGGTTTTCCCGCGAGGGCTGGCTGCTCGTCCGCTCGTACAACGATGTGGTGGGCGTGCCATGGCGGGAGGCGTTCGACGCGGCGGACCGCAAGGCCGCGGAAGCCTACTGCCGGGCCAACGAAATCGCGTTCGAGTGGCTCCCGAACGGCGGTCTGCGCACGACCCAGCATCGCCCGGCGATCATCCACCACCCGGAGACCGGCGACGCGGTCTGGTTCAACCAGATCGCCTTCCTGAGCGAGTGGTCGCTCGACCCCGCGGTGCGCGAGTACCTGCTGTTCGAGTTCGGCGCGAACGGCCTTCCGTTCATGACCCGGCATGGAAACGGTGACCCGATCGACGCGGTGACCGTGCGGCTGATCGAGGAAATATACGAGGAGAACACCCTTCGAGTGCCGTGGCGTGCCGGGGATGTCCTCCTGATCGACAACCTCCGCATGGCGCACGGCCGTGAACCTTATGAGGGGCAGCGTGAACTGGGCGTGGTGATGTGCGATCCGATCCGGCTGGCCGACTGCGTCCCGGCACACGATTTCGCCCGAGCGGTGGGAAAGGTGGGGAAATCCTGATGGACGATGTGATCGAGTACGATGAGAACGCGACGCGACTGATCGAGATCACCACGTCGAACTGGATCACTCAGGCGGTCGGAACCTTCGCTCAGCTGGGTGTCGCCGACGCTTTCGAAGCCTCACCGAAGAAGACGGCAGACCTCGCCGCCGCGCTCGATTGCGATTCGTCGGCCCTCCGGCGGTTGCTGCGGTCTCTGGCCGCCGTGGGGATAGTGTCCGAGACGGACTTCGAGGAGTTCGAGCTCACCTCAATGGGAGAGCTGTTGCGCCGCGACCATCCCCATTCCCTGCGCGAGCTGGCGATCCTGCAGATCGAGCCGTGGATCCGGGAATCCTTCCAGCGGATGCCGGATACGATCGTCGACGCCGAGCCCGGGGTGCGGTCGGTACTCGGTGTCGACCACTACTGGGATTACCTGGAGGACACTCCGCGCGCTCAGTCCGTGTTCAACGACGGCATGGTCGCGCTTGCCCGGAACCTGCAGATCCCGTTGGCCCTGTCGTACGACTACGGGTCACTGCGGCGCGTCGTCGACGTCGGCGGCGGCCTGGGGGAGCTGCTGGCCGCTGTGCTCAAGGCCAACCCTCACCTGGACGGCACGCTCTTCGACCTCCCGGCGACCGTGGTGGAAGCGAGGAAGCGCCTCGATCAGCTCGGACTCGGCTCACGGTGCACCGCGGTCGCCGGTGACATGTTTTCGCAGGTCCCGGAAGGCGCGGACGCGTACCTGCTGTCCGCCGTCCTCGCGGACTGGGACGACGAACACGCCGGTGTTCTGCTGAGGAACCTGGCGGCGGTCCTGCCCGCCGATGGGCGGATCCTCGCCCTGGACTGCTTGCTGGATCTTCCCGGCGGCCGTGCCGGACCTGACTTCCACTTCGGCAGGGCGGTGGATCTCTTCCTGTTGTGCGTGGGAAACGCCCGAATACGGACCCGTCAGGAGTTCGCCGACCTCGCCCGCGGCGCGGGGCTGCGGCTGGCCGAGGTCGTCCAACCGCAAGGGCCGATGTCCTTGCTGGTATTGACCCATTGACCCACGAACCCGCGAGGCACGATGTCGACAACAGCAAGGCAGAACGTCACCCGGCTGCCGAGGTGGACGCCGCCCGGAACACACTCCGTCGGCTTCGGTGCGCACGAGATCCGGTTGCCCGCCGAGCTCTCGTCCGCGATCCGCGGGCTCGCCAGGGCATCCGGGCGGCCGGTCGCCGCCATCCTGGCGGCCGCACACCTCAAAGTGCTCGCCACGGTCACCAGCGAGCCCACGGTGACCACCGGCGTGATCCTCGGCGAGGGGCACGCGCCGATCCCGGTCCGGGCCGACGTGGCAGGCGGCAGCTGGCGAGACCTCGTCACAGTCGCCGCGGACGCGCTGGAGACCGGCGGTACGCCCGGTGACGCCACCGAGACGATCCTTGACCTCTGGTGCTCCGATTCCGGCGGCCTACCGGAGGGGATCGTCGCCTGGATCGGGATGACCGACCGGGTGATCCGCGTTCGATACCGCACCGATGTGGTGACCGAGGACTACGTGATCCGCTTCATCGGCTACCACCTCGAGGCACTTCGCCAGGCCTTGGCCGATCCGGACGCCGCACACGACGACGCCGTTCTCCTGTCGGAGGAGGAGACGCGCACGCAGCTCCACACGCTCGGCGGCCCGAGGCGTGCGATCGACGGCGGGTTGTTCGTCGAGCAGGTCGAGGCGAGCGTGCGGCGTCACCCGGCCGCTCCGGCCGTGGCGCACGGCGACCGAGGGTGGACCTACCGGGAACTGGACGAGCGCGCGAACCGGGTCGCGAACGCGCTGCTGGCCGCCGGCTTGGGGGAAGAGCAGGTCGTCGCCGTCATCATGGACCGGACGCTGGAGTGGGCGGCGGTGACGCTCGGCGTGTTCAAGGCCGGCGGCGCTTACCTGCCGGTGCGCCCGGATTTCCCCGGCGCCAGGATCGCGACCCAGCTAGAACGAAGCGACTGCCGGTTCATCGTCACGGCCGATCCCGCGCACGGCGGACATGCCGAGGGCGCCACTGTGCTGATCGCCGGCGAGGTGTGCGAAGGCGAGGGGCCGGCGACCGCGCCGAACGTCCACATCGGACCAGACAGTCTCGCCTACGTCTACTTCACGTCCGGCTCGACCGGTGCGCCGAAGGGCGCCATGTGCGAACACGCCGGCTTCATCAACCACCTTTACGCCAAGATCGACGACCTGCGGTTCGGCGCGGGCGACGTCGTCGCGCAGACCGCCTCGCAGTGCTTCGACATCTCGCTGTGGCAGCTCGTCGCGTCGTGGCTGGTGGGCGGATCCACGCGGATCGTGGACACGGACACGCAGCTGGACACCGACGCGTTCCTCGACGAGATCGTCGGCAGCGAGGTCGCGGTCGCGCAGCTCGTCCCCTCCTACTTCGAGGTGCTGCTCACCCGGCTGGAGAAGGGACACCGCGATCTGGGCGCGTTGCGTTGCCTGTCCATCACCGGCGAGGCACTGAAGATCGAGCTGGTGCAGCGGTGGTTCGCGCGGTACGAGGGCATCCGGCTGGTCAACGCCTACGGTGCGACCGAGGTGTCCGACGACACCATGCACGAGGTCCTCGACGGCCCTCCGCCGCGGGAGTACGTGACCGTCGGCCGGTCGTTGCGCAACGTCGATACCTACATCCTCGACGAGCGACAGCGACTCGTCCCGCTCGGTTCACCCGGTGAGATTGTCTTCTCCGGCGTGGCGGTCGGCCGCGGCTACATCAACGACCCCGAACGGACCGCGCAGGCGTTCGGCACCGACCCGTACCGGCCCGGCACGCGGATGTACCGCACCGGTGATTTCGGCCGGTGGCTGCCGGAGGGGCGCGTCGAGTTCCTCGGCAGGCGCGACCAGCAGGTCAAGATCCGCGGCTTCCGCATCGAGATCGGCGAGATCGAGAACAGGATGCTCGGTGTTCCCGGCGTCCTCGGCGCGGCCGTCGTCCTGGACGGACACCCGCCGAACCTGGTCGGCTTCTACGGCGCGCCGCGGGACATCGAGCCGGAGCGGGTCCGGGAACACGTGGCGGGCGCACTTCCCGACTACATGGTGCCGCGGTACATCCACCGGATGGACGCCCTCCCGCTCAACGAGAACGGCAAGATCGACAAGAAGGTGCTGGCCGGCCTCGCGAGCACCCTCGGGCACGGCGACGGGCGGGTGGCGCCGGCGACCGCGACCGAACGCGTGCTGGCCACCGCGTGGGCGGAGGTCCTCGGCGTGCCGATCGAGCGGATCGGACGTGACGACGACTTCTTCGACCTGGGCGGAACCTCGCTCGCCGCGGTCAGATTCGTCGTCGGACTGGACCGCCGGGTGTCGCTCGCCGACCTCGTCGCCACCCCGGTGCTCGGCGCGCTCGCCGAGACACTCGACGCCGCCGTCGAAAGACGCGGCGAACTGCTGCACCGGCTCGGTGGCACCGAGGACGCCGCGATGACGGTGGTCTGCTTCCCCTACGCGGGCGGGAACGCGGTGAACTTCCAGCGGCTCGCCAAGGAACTGGAGCCGGCCGGTGTCGTGGTCTACGGCGTCGAGCTGCCCGGGCATGACATCGCACGCCCCCAGGACCCGTTGGCCGCCGTGGACGAGATCGCGGATCTGGTGGCCGCCGAGATCACGCGAGTGGTGCGCACCCCGCTGGTGCTGTGGGGCCACTGCGCCGGGGCGGTACACGCCGTGGAGGTCGCGCGCCGGCTCGAGGGCACGCTGTCCGCGCCGCACCGGCTGTTCCTCGCGGCCGCCATGCTGCCGGAGGCCTGGGAACTGGCCGCGGAGTCGGCGGAGGTGACCGGGACGAGCAACCGGGACATCACCGCGAACCTGCGCACCGATCAGGCGTACGTCGAGCTGGACGGGCTCCAGGCCGAGCGGACCGAGTTCGTCGGTGCCGCCTACCGCCACGACGTGGTGACGACCAACGCTCGGCTGCTCGCCTACCGGCGCACCCCGCCCGCGGAGCGGCTCCGGATCCCGGTGGAGGCGGTGGTCGCCGCGGACGACCCGACCACCGAAGGACATCTCACGCGGTACTTCTCGTGGGAGCTGGTGGCCGAACAGGTGGACCTGCGGGTGCTGACCGAGGGCGGCCATTACTTCACCCGGACGGCAGCCCCGGCGACCGCGTCCGCGATCCTGGCCGCGCTGCCGTCGTCCGCCCGGGGGCCGGCGTGACGGCCACCGAGCTGACCGGGCGGCTCACGACGGGTCCGCACGAGCTGCTGCGAGCCGAGGTGCTACGCCCTCGGCTCGAGTTCGAACTCGCGCACCTGCTGCCCGCCTACGTGCGGATCGAGCAGGTCCTGCTGCTCGAGTACCTGCGGATGGGAATGCTCGACGAGGCAGCGGTCAGCGCCGTCTCCGGCACTCTGTCCAGAGTGGACGCGACGGCCGTCGCGTCGGCCGCGGAACACGGCATGAGCGACATCGCGTTCGCGCTGGAGCAGGTCGTGTCGGCCCGGCTCGGCACGGTCCCGCCGAGGTGGCACGCCGACCGCAGCCGCAACGACCTTCAGGCATGCGCGCAGCTGATGCACGGCCGCGATCGGATCATCGTCCTCGCCGGGGAACTGGTCGCGCTGGCCGAGACCGCGACCCGCGTCGCGGCCGGGCACGTCGACGAGGTCATGCCCGGGTACACCCAGCTGCAGGCGGCACAGGTGATCAGCCCCGCGTTCTGGCTTACCGCGCTCGCGGATCAGGTCCTGCACGCCCTCGACCGGCTCGACCTGACCTACCGGGCCGCCAACCGGTGTCCCTTGGGCGCGGGCGCCATGGCGGGCCAGGAGCTGCCGTGGGACCGCGTGCGGATGGCCGTGCGGCTCGGGTTCGACGGCCCGGTCCGGCACGCGCTGCGTGCGGTGGCAGGCCGCGACTGGGCGCTGGAGGTGGCTGCCGAGCTGTCCACGCTCGGGGTGGCGCTGAGCCGGTTCACCACCGACCTGATGACCTGGGCGAGCGGACGGTACGGATTCGTCGACCTGCCCGACGCCTGGGCCGGTATCTCCTCCGCCATGCCGCAGAAGCGCAACTTCCCCGTCCTGGAACGGATCCGGTCCCGCACCGGACATCTCACCGCCTACTATGCCGACCTCGCCGTCGGCCAGCGGTCGACGCCGTACAGCAACGGCGTCGAGGTGGGCAAGGAATCCTGCGACGGGCTGCCCGCGATTTTCGGCACGGCGGGCTCGGTGGCACGACTGCTGACGGCTGTCTTGGGCGAGATCTCCTTTCGGCCGGACTCCATGCGGGCGGCGTGCGAGGCAGAACACCTCGGCGGGTTCACGTTGGCGAACCTGCTTTGTGCGCGGGCGCTGGTGCCGTGGCGGCCGGCGCAGGTGATCGCGGGCCGCTACCTCACCGAGGCGTTGCGGCGCGCGGTCCCGCCCACCGCCCCCGACGCCGACCTGCTGACCCGGGCCGCCGCCGACGCCGGGTACCCGATCGAGGGGGCTCGCGCGCTGCTCACCGAGGCGTTCGCGGTCGACGGTGCCCTCGCGATGAAACGGACCCTCGGCTCCACGAACCCGGAGGCGGTGCGCGCCATGCTCGCCGAGCAGCAAGACGAACTGCGGGCAGCGCGGACCACGTGGGACGCGCATCGGCGACACCTCACGGACGCCTCCGCGGCGCTGGACCTGGAACTGACGGCGCTATGACGGCGGCACAGGCCACGGGCCGGACCGCGCGGCCCTACATCGGACCGACGGGGGTCAGCTCCGCGTTCGGCACGTTCGGTGAACTGCTGCAGGGCGTGCTGCCGCAGGACGACGGCGACTTCCTCGTGACACTGCCGATCGCGCGGTGGTCGGTCGCGACGTTCTGGGCGGATCCGGCATCTCGCGCGATCAACGTCCGGCCGGCGCACAAGCACAAGGCTCGCCGTCTGGCGAACCTGATCATGGCCGGTGCCGAACACCCGGTGGGCGGCGAGCTGACCATCGACAGCAGCCTTCCTGAAGGCAAAGGGCTGGCGAGCTCGTCGGCCGATCTCGTCGCCACCGCGCGCGCCGTGGCCAACGCGCTCGGAATCGCCATGCCCGCCACACGGATCGAGTCCTACCTGCGGCATATCGAGCCGACGGACGGTGTGCTGTACCCGGGCATCGTGGCCTACCACCACCGCGCGGTGCGGCTGCGCGCCATGCTCGGCAGCCTGCCGTCGATGACGATCGTCGGCGTCGACGAGGGCGGGCAGGTCGACACCGTGGAGTTCAACCGCATCCCCAAACCGTTCACCCGCGCCGACCGCCGCGAGTACGGCAGACTGCTCGACCGGATCACGGAAGCCGTGCGGAAGAAGGACCTCGCCGCGGTCGGCGAGGTCGCCACCAGGAGTGCGCACTTGAACCAGATGCTGTGGCCCAAGAAAACACTCGAGCAGGTGATCGAGGTCAGCCGCCTGGTCGGCGGGCTCGGCGTGGTCGCCGCGCACAGTGGCTCCACGCTGGGCGTGCTGCTCGACACCGCCGACCCGGCCTACTCCGACAAACTGGTCGCGGCCGCCGGCCGGTGCGCGGCGATCGCCGGAAACGTGACCATTCACCGGACCATGGGCACCGACCGGACCGGACTGTTCTCGTGCTGAACCATGGCGTCGTCGACGCGATCGGCAACACTCCTCTTGTCCGGTTGCGGATCGGTGCCGACCATGGCGTGGCCGTGTACGCGAAGCTGGAGATGCAGAACCCCTTCGCGATGAAGGACCGAGTCGCGAAGGAGGTCGTGCTGGCCGCTCGCCGCGACGGTCTGCTCGCGGAAGGCGCGCCGGTCATCGAGAGCTCCTCCGGCACACTCGCGCTCGGCCTGGCACTGGTCGGGACGGCACTCGGGCATCCGGTGCACATCGTCACCGACCCCCGCATCGACCGCATCACGCTCACCAAACTGCGTGCGCTGGGCGCCGAGGTGCACGTGGTGCCGGATATGGACGAACACGGTTGGCAGGGCGCACGCCTGACGCGGCTGCGTGAGCTGATGGCCGGGCATCCCGGCGCGTTCTGGCCGCGCCAGTACGAGAATCCGGCGAACCCGGCCGCCTATCGCGCGCTCGCGGAGGAGTTGATGGCCGACCTGGGCCGGGTCGACGTGCTGGTCGGCGCGGTCGGCAGCGGCGGCTCCCTGTGCGGGGCGGCCCGAGTGCTCCGAGCCCGGTACCCGGCGCTGCACGTCGTCGGGGTGGACTGTGTCGGCAGCGTCCTCTTCGGACAGAAGGACTGGCCGCAGCGACTGCAAAGCGGCCTGGGCAACAGTCTGCACCCGCCCAACCTCGACCACGACCAGATCGACGAGGTGCACTGGCTCGCCGACCACGAAGCCTTCCACGCGACGAGAGAGCTGGCCCGCACCGAGAAACTGTTCGCGGGCAACACATCCGGCTCGGTCTACCGGGTGCTGTGCGAGGTGGCACTGCGGTCGGCACCGGACACCGCCGTCGTCGGGATCTTCCCCGACCGCGGCGACCGCTACGCCGACACCGTCTACGCCGACGAGCACTGGATCGCGCACGGGCTGCCCGAGCAGCCGGGCACGGCGCGGCCACGACGTGTCCTGCCCGGCACGCCGGTGACCTCGTGGTCGCACCTGCGCAGGGACGAGAGCGCGCCACCGCCCGCCCTGCTTTTCGTGGAATCCAATACCACCGGGACGGGAATGCGGGCGCTGACCCTAGCACGGGACAAGGGTTTCGAGCCGGTGTTCCTCACGAGCGAACCGGGTCGCTACCGGGGACTCGACGACACCGGCGCCGTCATCGTCACCTGCGACACCGACGACCCGGCCGCGCTGCGCACCGCGGCAGAACCGTTCGAAGGCCGTATCGCCGGAGTCACCACCACAAGCGAGTTCGCGCTCGTCGCGGCCGCGCGACTGGCCGGGACACTGGGCATGCCAGGCGAATCTTGGGAGGTCATCGCCGACTGCCGCGCCAAATCCACGATGCGGCGCCTGCTCGCCAAGGCAGGCGTGCCCCAACCCGGGTTCGAGGTCGTGACCGATCCCGACGAGGTCGACGCCGCCCTCGACGCCGTCGGCCTACCGTGTGTGGTGAAGCCGGTCAGCGACTCGGCATCGACCAACGTGGTGCTCTGTGCGGACAGGGAAGCCGCCGAGACGCACGTGGCACGGCTCCTGTCCATCACGGCCAACGTACGCGGCCAACCGGTGCCCCGCGCCGCACTGGTCGAGGAGTACCTGCCCGGCCCCGAGTACAGCGTCGAGACATTCGGGATGGACGGTCGGCACATCCTGCTCGGCGTGGTCGCCAAGTCCGTGGGCGCACCCCCGTATTTCGTGGAGGAGCAACATATCCACCCCGCCGACCTGTCCAAGGCCGACACCGACCGGATCGAGCGGACGGTCCGGACCGCGCTCGACGCCGCCGGGCTGAGTCGTGGGCCGAGCCACACGGAGGTGCGGCTGACCTCCTCCGGGCCCAAGATCGTCGAAATCAACCCGAGGCTGGCGGGCGGGATGATCCCTGAACTGTTCCGCCTGACCACCGGGGTCGACCTCCTCGCGGCGCAACTGGACCTCGCCGCCGGTGTTCCGCATCAGCCGAGGTGCGTGCCGACCGGCTACGCGGGCATCCGCTTTCTGACCGCCCCGCACGAGGGAGTGCTCCGCTCCGTCGACGGGACCGACGAGGCACGCGGAATCGCCGAGGTCACCCAAATGACGGTCACGGCTCGCCCGGGCGATCAGGTCGCTCCGGCGATCGACGCCTACGGACGGCTCGGCTACGTCATCGCCCGCGGGGCGACCCGAGCGGAGGTGGTGACCGCGCTGGCGAAGGCTCATGCGGCGATCACGATCCGCACGGTCGACTGAGCTTATTGGGCCATCGAGAGAATCGGCCATATCGACGACCACGCGCCGATTTTCGCACCGGATCACCATGGAGGTCAGGCCGCTCCAAGCCGCCGATTTGGCGGTCACGAGAGGTGCTGACCCGCGATTCCCTATTGGCCAGGCCGTCTCACTTTCGTCCGCTTGGCGTCCGGCCTGTCGTGCTTGACTGCGCGATTTTCGTTGAATGACAGCAGTTGCTCGGCGCGAGGAAATGACTGAGATTACTACCTGAAAGCGTGACTGATCTCTACTGGTCTTCCCTCGATCGCTGCACACGACTTTCGCCGCATGGGAGTGACCGGTTCACTGAGATGGTCCCTTCAGCCCTACGCGAAGGAAACCCATGTTCTCGTGGCTCTATGACCTGCCGAACTGGGGGATGTTCCTTTTGTTCGTCGTGGTCGCACTGGGCGTGTGCTGGGGTTCGGTTTTCCTGCTCCGCCCGGTCATGGATCGGTTGTTCGGTGCCGAAGATCGCGAGCAGCGCAATTCGCTGCTGGATCTGGTGCTCTCCGGGACAGGGCTGTTCTACGGTTTGCTGCTCGGGCTCATCGCGGCCGCCACCTACACGACCTATTCCGAGGCCGAGATGAGCGTCGCGAACGAAGCCACCGCGATCTCCGCCCTCTACCGGGATGTGTCCGCCTATCCGGAGCCGTTGCGCAGCCAGCTCCGCGGTGGCATCGAGAACTATGTCGACACCCTCATCAACGTCAGCTGGCCGAACCAGCAACGGGGCGAGACAACGCCGGAAACGACCGACCTTGTCGACACGATCCAGCGCGCGATGACCACCTTCGAACCGGCCACGCCCGGCCAGGAAATCCTGCACGCGGAGTCCTACGCTCAGTTCAACATGTTCGTCGAGGCCAGAAGGAAAGTGATGAACGCGGTGTCGGCCAGCCTGCCGGCCGCGCTATGGTGGGTGCTCATCGGTGGTGCTCTGATCAATTTGGTTCTCATGTCGATGCTCTCCGTCGAGCGGCTTGGCCCGCATCTCGTCATTTCCGGCCTGTTCGCCGTGTTCATCGCCATGATGATCTTCCTCATCGTCGCGATGGACAATCCGTTCCTCGGGGAGTTCAGCGTCACACCGGCACCGTTCGAGCAGCTCAAGCACACCTTGTTCGGCCGGGTGTGAAGGTCACCGGGCGCCGGCGAGCGCGGTCTCCATCGCGGCGACGGTCCCGTCCCAAAAGCGGGCCCTGTCGCGCATCGCCGAGCGGACGGTGGCGAGACACTGCTCCCACTTGACTTCGTCGTCGCCGCAGAGGTCGGCGAGCATCTGCATCGCCATCGGCGTGTGCTCGTCGGCATCGACCTCGATATGCCGTTCGAGGTAGCCGCGCAGCAGTCGAAGCCGGTCGTCGGCAGGCTCGGCGCCGATCACCTTGTCGAACATTTCCGGAATGAGGTCTTCCCGGCTGAAGGCGAACGCGGCGGCCTGGCAATGCACAGGGGCGTCGGTGATGATTCGCCAGGTCGCTGAGACGAAGTCGGCGGACGGCCGCGGTACGCGGGCGAGGAGTAGTGCGTCCGGTACGGTTTTCCTCATCCTCAGGGCGCCGAGGAACTCGTCAATGGCCCTCGTGTTCGCGCCGACCTGCGTCATGGCCGCTCGATAGAGTTCGAAATGGCTGCTGAATCCCGACTCCAGCTCGTCGCTCTCCTCGACGAGGACGATGTCGTTGATGAGTCGCCTGCTGGTCGGGTGTCCCCGTGGAATCCAGGGCACCTCCACGCAGGTCAGCTGGCGCTGCAGAGTTTTCAGCAGGGACATGAAATCCCAGACCGCGAACACATGGTGTTCCATGAAGACGGCGATGTCGAAGGCTGACGCGAAGCTGCCGTATATTCTGTGAGTGGTCACCTTGTCGCGTTCAGGCTGGCTCTTGGCGCGGATCATGTCGATTCCGGGGTGAGTGACTTCCCATTCGTAGCGAGACATCGATCTTCCTTGTCTGAAGAGGTTGCTGGCCTACGGCCGTTCCGGCTCGGTCTCAGGTCGGATCGGCCGACCTGGCTGTCGCATGGTTGGAGACGGCCTCCGTACGCGTGAATGCTTCAATCAAGTATTTCGCGAAAGAAGTTCGGAATGCGGTACCGTCCTTCTTTGAAAGAGTGTGATCCATATCAACCCGAAACGTAGTGGCGTTCGTAAGCGGCCGAAATAGCTTCGCGACATTAGTACCCGGCTGAGTGTGATTCTCGTCTGAACGTAGGTCTGCTGTCATGCGGTGTGTGATCAGGCTCAGTGAAATTGGCGCCGTTGGTGCGCTTCACGGACACAAACGGTGAAGGTTTCTCGCTGGGCGCGACCGGGTGTGCAGCTCGAGCGCGTTGGATTGCGAGGCCGCTCAAATTGATCATCGGTACATGTCGTGGCGCCAGGGAACGCCTCCGGGGGATGCACGCCGCCGATCCGGCTCGACATCACACTGCTGAGCGGTTCGCGACGGCGCTGCGTCGAGCCAACGGTGATGCCGGGATGCGAGAGCGAGCCGAACTGTCGGGGTGGAGAGCTGGTTTGGAAGCCGCGGTCGACACCATGGAGCCTGTCGCTTTGAGAAGAGCAGGTCACTCGGGCTGGCCGACGATCTTCGGGGCGCCACTTGTCGTCATGACCGAGCTGTGGCGTAGCGACAGGTTCGGCAGGCTCTCGGAGCGGGAACCGCGGCGAGGACGCCACCGGCGATCGTCGCGGCCTGGGCGATACCGGCGAGGGTCGAGGAGTGGCTGAAGTCTTGGACCAGTAGTGCGGCGACAGGGGATGCCACCGCCATCACGACGGCGAAGATTATCTGCGTGCCGAGGAGGATCGTGATCGTGCGTCGCTGGACCGCGCGCACGTCGACGTCGGTGAGGTTGTGTGACACGTGCTTGCTCCCTGGATGGGCGTCGCGTGGGAAGACAGGGCCGCCGGGTGGCGGAGAATTCCCGGAACGCGACTGGATGACAGGACCGGCGAACCGGACCTGTCATCCGGATTGACGCTCATCGCGCTCACCTCCTGCCAGGGAGGCGTGGTGAGCGACGAGCAGCGCGTCGAGGGCCGCAAGCGGGTGGACGACGAGGACATCGGGGCCAGGATCGGCCGCGAGGAGGAGCCGATCGCCGGCATGGATTCCACACCGGCGCCGCACCACGGCGGGCAGCACGAGATACGGCCGCGGCGGCACAATGAAGACACCCGTCGGATGGAGATGGACCACGACGGCGCTGTCGATCACAGTGATCTGGAGCGCGTCACCGGGGCCCCAGCCGAGGGTCTTCAGCATCGAACGGTCCGACACACGCCCTGAGGCATCGATCCGGGCCAGCCCGTAGTGCATCGAGCCCGATCGGGGCGGCTCTGGGAGTCGTGGAACGGGAAGAACCGCCGCGGTCGACGAGGCCGCCAGCCGTGCCGTGCTCATGGTCGATCGAGGCGGGATGATCGTGGGGACTGGCCGCTGACAGTCACCGCAGCAACAACCGGCCTCGACCTCGCCTTCGACGTCACATCAGGTGAGGTCATTGCCGGACTGTCGGCCGCTGCTCTGGGGTCTTGGTTGACAAGTGTCCTGTAGCTACGGCATGTTGATGTTCGGACTTCAGGGGGATGAAACCGGGGGGGGTTTCGCGGTGGGCTCACGCGCTGTGCGCGGTTCTGACTGGGATAGTGGCTCGTGGGTTGACAAGTTGCTGCCGTGCAATGGTTCTAGCACTGCTTTTACTGGCTCGTCGCGGGGCTCGGGGTGCGATCATGTGCTTGTAGCGAGCGGACGGTTGACTCCTGCTGGGTGTCTTGAATCGCCTGTTGGTCCGATGTAGCGGTCGTCGATCTTGCGGTCGTTGTGTCAAGCGGCTTCGCTGAGCACGACTGCGACCACCGCTCTCCGGTGACAGTCAGTCCGCCATAAGGTCGCGTCGAGTATTGCTCTCTGCACTGGTATCCCACGATCAACTTTGGTCGGAAGGCGCAATGTATGAGGTACCCGAGCACGTTCAACGAACAGCACATCGCTGCAGCTACCGCGCTGTACCGGGAGTTGAGCGATAGCCTCGACGTCTCGATCGCTCTGGTGTCCGGGAGTCTCGCCTTCGGCCTCGGGCACGGCACTTCGGACGTGGACCTCTATGTCCGAACAGTCGGTGACGTGCCGATCGAAGCCCGAACGCACCAGCGTGGCGGATGCGCGGTCCAAGTCAACGTCGTTACCGCGGCCAAACTCGCTGCTGCAATCGCGTGGGCGGGAGACGACAGCGAATTCACGAGCGCCAACCGGCACATGCTCGATGTTCAAGACGACGTCCGCAAGATCGCGATCAGTCTCACCCGCGGTCATGTAGTGCACGCAGACGATGAGGGCCACAGAATGCTCGGCCAGTTCGACGTCGATGTCATTCGCCGCAGGGTCCTCGCCCGCCAAGCCCGCGACACCGGAATCCATCTGGAAGACGTCGCGGGTGCATTGGTCGCAGATGATCTCGACACCGCCCTTTGGGCGGCACGAATCGCACTCTGTCATGCCTGCGAGGCCGCATTGGCCGCGTGCGGTGACGTTTACGTCGGGCGGAAATTCTTGCCGCGGCGCTTGAACAGGGTGCCGCAACTTTCCACGGTGGTGCCCGATCTTCTCGCTGGGCTGGACGTTCCATGGGCGGCTCGGCCTGCAATCGGTGACGTGACGGTGTTGGGAGATGTCGTACGAGATCGTGCACGACTCGCCGGGTACGTGGCGAGTGCTGCTGTACTTGGTGGATGGTCAGAAGTGATGTCCGTGATGCCCGAGCATCGGCTCGGTACATCCGGGCTGATGCGCGATGCGTTCCACTGTCTGATGCGCTATGGCGACAGAATCGTCCTAACCGGACCGGACAAGGCGTACCGCGTTAGCGAGAGCGCCGCACGCCTGTGGCTATCGCTGAATGGAACAGAGGCCGTTGGCTCACCCGAGACGCCCGACGTCGAGCGGTTACTCGATCTTGGCGCGATCGAGCGGACCGAGGCGCACGCCGGAGCCGCTCGTGGCTGACGCCAGCAGGGCTGCCGCCCTTGGACATATGCCTGGGCTGGTGGAGGCCTCGGTCCGGATGCGCCCCGACGCGCTGGCTGTCCAAGAGGCACTGAGTGGCAGCGAGATCAGTTACCGCGAGTTGTGGGCCCGCTCAGGTGGACTCGCCGCCCGGCTGGCCGCGCTCGGTGCGGGAGGGTCTCGGGCCGTGGCCGTGGCTCTCGACCGGTCGATCGACCTTGTCGTGACACTTCTCGCGATCGCCCGCACCGGTGCGGCTTACGTGCCGATCGACCGGCAGGCACCAGCGAGGCGGGTCTCGCAGGCGCTGCAAGCGTTGGACGTGGTCGCGGTAGTCGGGTCGGTGCACTCCGACGGGGACTTGCCGATCGTCGCCGTCGACGTCGGGGCTCCCAATCCGGGCTGGGAGGCGCCGATCGGGCCCGAGGACCCGCTCTACATCGGTTTCACCTCCGGATCTACCGGGCAGCCCAAGGGGGTGGTAGTGCCACACCGCGCGGTTAGTGCATTGGCCACCGCCCCTGAGTATTGTCCGATCGCTCCCGGTGACCGCGTCGCGGGTCTGGCGAACCCGGCTTTCGATGCGACCACTTTCGAGGTGTGGAGCACATTGACGTCCGGCGGCGCGATCGTGGTCCTGCCCGACGTCGCCGACGGCGGCCTCGACGAGTGGATGCGAACGCTGCGGACCGCCGCGATTACGACGATGTTCATGACGACCTCGTTGTTCCATGCCATTGCGAGCGAACGCCCCGGAGCGTTCGCCTCGTTACGAGACCTGCTCGTCGGGGGCGAGGCGCTCGACCCCGGTGCGGTCCGCCGCGTGCTCGCGGCGGGCGGTCCACAGCGGCTGCTCAATGTCTACGGACCAACCGAGACCACCACTTTCGCCACCTGGTTCGACTGCACCGCTGCGGACCTCACCGGGATGCATCGCGTCCCAGTGGGCCGGCCAATCGGAGCGACCACAGTCGAGATACTCGGAGACGATCTGCGAGCAGTGCCAGACGGCGAAGCAGGGGAGCTCGTGGTCGGCGGACCCGGTGTGGCCCTTGGTTACTTCGGTTTGCCGGACGAGACTGCGCAACGTTTCCTCCCAGGCTTGCGCTACCGCACCGGTGACATCGCCTGCATGTTGCCGAGCGGTGTACTCGACTTGGTAGGCCGGCAGGACCGGCAAATCAAGCTGCGCGGGTACCGGGTCGAACCGGCGGAGATTGAACATGCGGTGTACGACACCGGGCTCGCCGACGTCGTCGCAGTCGAGAAAGTCGGTCGTGACGCGGCGGCCGTTCTTGTCGGCTTCGTCGTCCCGGCGGCCGATCAGGGAACGGATCTCGCAGACCGGCTCACTGCCGCACTGCAGACGCGACTGCCCTCTTATCTCGTGCCGTCGCGGTGGGTATTGCTGGACGCACTACCGTTGGGCCCGAATGGAAAGTTGGACCGGGATGCCCTGCGGCGCATCACTCCGACCACGGACGCTCCGACTGCTCCGGGTCCGGGCGGCTCGACCGCAGAGGGTGTCCGTGACATCTGGTGCCAGCTGTTCAGGGTGCCCGACGTGGCGCCCGACGCGAACTTCCTTGATGTGGGCGGCAATTCGATCTTGGCCGTCCAACTGTCCGCTCGCCTTGGCGTCGATTTCGGACTGCGCTGCGAGCCTACGGACGTTCTCCTTGCCGCCACATTCACCGACCTCGTCATCCGAATCGAACGGCGGTCGGGGGTGCGGACGTGACCGGACAGGGTTCGTCGCTGTCCCTCGCACAGGAGCGGTTGTGGTTTCTTCACTCCGCATCGCCGGGCGGTAGCGAATACATTGTCCCGCTGCTACTGCGCTGGACGGAACCGGTGGACTTTGTCGCGCTTGCCGCTGCTCTGCGGACGTTGACCGAACGCCACGAGGTGTTACGCACCACCTACCACTTGCGCGATGGTGAACCGATCCAAGTGGTAGGTGCGATCGAAGAGATCGCGGTAGTCGCGCTGGCCGCCGAGCCGGCCCCGGCCGCATTGGACGCCCTGGTCCGGGAGCCGTTCGACCTGGCTGCGCGACCGCCGTTGCGGTGTGTCGCGTGGCCGGAGGCAGTTCTGTTGACGCTGCACCACATCGCGGTTGACGGCTGGTCTCTCGGCCCGCTGTTGGATGACTTGGCGGAGTCCTACGACGCGGCCGTGACAGGTCGCACACCGCAGTTCGGGCCGCGTGGGCCGCGCTATGCCGACTTCGCCGCCGCTGACCGGGCAGCCACACGGACGTCCGAGGCTCGGGAGTTGTTGGCGACCAGGGCGGCGGAGCTGCGCGACGTGCCGGGGGACGTGCGGCTGGCCGGTGGGCGGCGTTCGAGACAGACCGAGCGGGTTGGCGGCCGGTACGACTTCACCATCGGGGCTGGCGTCCTTGCCGAGGTGGAGGTGGTGGCGCGGCAGATGCGCGCCACCCCATCGGTGGTGCTGTTCGCCGCGTTCGCCGAGGTGGTGAGGCGATGGTCGGGTCTCGACGATTTCCTCATCGGTTTGGTGGCGGCCAACCGTAACCACCCTGACCTGGAGAGAGTGGTCGGCTTCTTCGTCAACACCGTGCCATTGCGGTGTGCGCCACAGCCATCCGCGTCCTTCGCCGAGCTGTGTGCTGATGTTCGCGCCGAGGTTTTCGGAGCGCTGACGCATCAGCGGGTTCCGTACGATTTCCTCACGTCCGCCGTCGCCGAGATGCGTGGGCGTGCGCGTGAGCCGTTGACTTCGATCTCGTTCGTCTTCCAGAACACGCCACCACCGCGGCCAGCGGTTCCGGTTCGCTGGCGTGAGCCTGACGTGCTGCCCGCGGGAGGGACCAAGACCGACCTCACGTTTGTGCTGGAGCCCCGCTCTGGGCAGTTGTGCGGCCTCGTCGAGTACGACGCCGCGTGTTACCCGGCTGAGCTGGTCGAGAGGTTCGTGGACTCGTATCGGATACTGCTGGCGGCGGCACTGACCGACCCAGAGCGCGCCGTGCGAGACCTGCCGGTCACCGAGCATGGCCGAGCAAACACCCTGATCGGTCCGGTCGTGGAGGTGCCCGAGTCGATCCTCGGCGTGGTGAACGCCCGGCTAGCCAAGTCCCCGGATGCCATTGCGGTCGGTGCGACCGGCCGAAAAACCACGGCGGGCGACCTGGATGCCATGGCGTGGCGGACGGCCACCGCGCTCGTGGCCGCCGGTGTTGGGCGAGGTGACCACGTGCCGGTTCTGGCCGCTCGTGGAGGCCCTCTGGTGGCAGCCTGGCTGGGGGTTCTGCGCGCGGGCGCCGCGGTCGTGCCGATCAATCTCGACACCCCGCCTGACCGGCTGGCCTTCCTATTCGACCGTGTCAGTGCCGATATCGCGGTGGTCGACGAGGTCGGCGAACCGGTCGCGTCCGGTCTTGCGCGCCTCGTGCGCCTGGCGAACTTGCCGGAGACGATGCTGCGAGACAACAAGTCTGTCCTGGGCGGAGACACGGCGTTCGTCTTTCATACCTCCGGTACTACCGGCAAGCCGAAGCTGGTCCATACAACCCACCGAGGCTTGGCCAACACCGTGCTTTGGTGGGCGGACGAGGATGGCGTCCGCCCCGGGGACCAGGTCTTGTGCACGGTCGGCACCGCATTCGATCCGGCAGCGTTCGAGGTTTTCCGCACCCTGACCGCGGGAGCGGAGCTGGTGTTCGCAGATGACGAGGAGCGCAGGGACCCGGCTGCCCTGCTGCGCCTGATGGACGGCGTCGCCTCGGCCGAGATCACTCCCACAATGCTACGCGCGGTTCTGGCACTGGAGCCTCCCACGGGATGGCGTTGTCCAGAGCTGCTCTACGTCGGCGGTGAACCCCTTGACCGAGGCACGGCCAACGCCGTCCTGCGGCGCTGGGGGGCGGGGGTGTGCAATGTGTACGGTCCCACAGAGGTCAGCTGCACCAGCACATCCGGACGGATAGTCGACGACGGGCGAACTCCTGACATCGGCACGCCGATAGCCAACACCCGCGCCTTCGTCGTGGGTCGCCACGGAGAGGAGCTGCCGGAGGGGCTGCCAGGAGAACTGATGCTGGCCGGACACGGGGTATCCGCTGGGTACCCGGGCGATCCAGAGAGCGAAGCTCGAGCGTTCCGCATAGCGCCCGACGGCACGCCCGGCTACCGCACCGGCGACCGGGTCCGCGTCACATCGGAAGGAAGACTGCTTTTCCTGGGCCGTACCGACGATCAGGTCAAGGTACTCGGCAACCGGGTCGAACCTGCCGAGGTCGCCGCTCTGCTGACCGAACACCCGGCAGTCAGTGCCGCCGCAGTCGCTGTCGACGATTCTTCGGAACGATTGACCGCGTGGGTAGTGCTTGCCGATCCCGATGTCCTCCCGTCCCACGGGGACCTCGTAAACCCGTTGCGACGTTTGCTGCCCACAGCTGTCGTACCGGCGGGCGTCAACGTCGTGTCCCGCATCCCGACAACGGATAACGGCAAAGCAGATCTCGCAAGCCTGCGCACCTTACCCAGCAGGCTGCTGCCTGACCTGACGCAGGTTGTGCCCTTGACCGGAGGGCAGCGAGATACCGCCGCCCTCGTCGCTGCCGTCCTGACCGCACACGGTCGCCCGGTGGAGGCTGCGGCGCTACGGCCGGACTCCGATTTCTTCACTCTAGGTGGCCACTCGCTGCTGGCGGTGAGACTGCTGGCCGAGGTTGAACGCCGGTTCGCTGTAACGGTGCCGCTGCGCGACTTCCTACCGGATCCGACGGTCGCCGCGCTCGCGAGCCGCGTGGCGGACGCTGCGCCGGAACAACGTGCCGAGCCTGGCGACGGCCCGCACCCGGCCACGTCCGGGCAGCAGCAATTTCTCTTCCTGGATCGTGTGGCGGCGCTGCGCCGGGCTTACCTGTCACCCGCCGTTGTCGACCTGGCCGGAGTGGAGAGTGCCGCATTGGTGACAGCGACGCGGATGGTACTGGGCAGGCATCCGGCGCTGCGGTCTCGCTTCTCGTTCGATCGTGACTTGCGGCGAATCGTCTACCGAACCGATGGAGCACCACCCTCGGTGGCCATGATCGACGCGGCGGGGTGGTCGGCGGCCGCACTCGACGAGCACATACGCCGAGCCTGCTGGACACCGTTCGACCTCGGTGTGGATGCCCCCGCCAAGGCGGAGGTGCTCGATTTGGGCAGAGACGCGGCGATGCTGCTTCTCGTGGTCCACCACGCTGTGACGGATGCCTGGTCCCACGACGTTCTGCTGCGCCAGATCGCGACGGCGTACAAGGCTGTGCAGGCGGGGGACGCCCTGGAGTTACCGCCCGCCGTGCACCCGGCGAGGTTTCCCGATCCGTGGCTCGCGGCGCCGATCGAGGTGAGGAACGAGCATCTCGATCGGATTCGCGCGTTCTGTGAGGGCGCACCGATCGATATCGCTCTGCCGCACGATCGCGCGCGGTCAGAGGTGCAAGCGCCCGAGGCAGCCGTTTGCGCGACGCGGCTGGACAGGGATGCCTCCGCGCAGTTGCGGCGTGTCCTCGCGGGGGCGGGTGCCACGACGGCGATGGCGGCGGTCGCGCTCACCGCGGTGGCGCTCGCCCGTGTGACCGGGCAGACCGATCTACTTCTCGCCGTGCCGTGGTCGCTGCGCGAACCGGGAGCGGTGGACGCCGTGGGGATGCAGATCAACACGGTGGTGTTGCGCGTCCGTATCGGCCTCTCGACCACCTGGAGCGACCTGCTCGCCGCAGTGCGCCGCGACACCTTGGCCGCCCACGCGGCGGCCGACGTGCCGTTCGACGTGGTGGCAGCCGCGTTACACCCCAGGCGAGATTTGAGTAGGCCGCCGGTCACGCCGGTCCTGGTCGACCCGCTGCCAGCCAGCGGAGAGCCACAGGACTTCGGGCCCGGGTCCATCGCGCGACAACGGCCGGTGCCCGAGCCGAGAACAAAGTTCGAATTGGAGTTCCGTGTGGCCGACGGGCCGGACGAACTGGAACTGGCTGTGTCCTACCGCGTCGCACTGTTCGACCGGAACACAGTTGCCGGCTTGTTGGAGGAACTGCGCAGGGCGGCCGAGGAATTGACCGCGAATCCAGAGACGCTGGTGTGCGTGGCCGCGCAGAGGGGAGTGCTGGGGGCATGATGCGATCGCAAACCGGGGATCAGGCGGTGGATCTGGTCGGCCGGGTCTGGGCAGATGTGCTCGGGGTCGATTCGGTGCCTATCGACGTCAACTTCTTCGACGCGGGCGGGCACTCGTTGCTGCTGCTGGTGCTCCAGGAGCAGTTGACCGACGTGGCAGGTCGGCAGGTGCCCATCGAGGACCTGTTCGTACACACGACGGTTCGTGCGCAGGCCGAACTGCTCAGCGCGGAAGAGACGGCATGACGGCACACGAGCCCGTCGCCGTGGTCGGCGTCGCGTGCCGATTCCCCGACGCGCCGGATCCGGCGTCGTTCTGGGACAACATCCGGAAGGGACGAGTGTCGCTGCGCCCGATAGCGCCGGAGCGACTGCGGGCTGCGGGGGTCACCGAGATCGACATCGAGACGGATCCGGCGCTCGTGACGGTCGCCGCAACTCTGCCGGAGCCCGAGGCTTTTGCCGCGGAGTTCTTCGGTTTTCCACCCGCTGAGGCGGACGCTATCGCGCCGTCACACCGGTTATTCCTGGAGACGTGCTGGGAGGCGCTGGAGGCATCGGGCCACGCCGCCGAACCGGATGGGCCTGTGGTGGGCGTATTCGCGGCCGGCGGCGATGACCCGTACACACTCGCGCTGCGGTTGGCTAAAGCTGGTGTGGCTGGTTTCCCTGAGGCAGTGCACGACTTGGACGCGACCCTCGGCGGTGCCCCCGACTTCCTAGCCGCTCGAGTTGCCTACAAACTGGGCTTGAGTGGGCCGGCCGTGGCCGTTCAGACAGCCTGCTCGTCGTCGCTCACCGCGATCCATCTGGCTGCAGCGAGTCTGCGTGTGGGCGACTGCGACCTTGCGCTCGCGGGCGGGGCCGCGGTCGGTGAGCCGATGACTGGCTACCGGCACACTCAAGGCGGGGTGATGTCACAAGACGGGTACTGCCGGCCGTTCGACGCCGCGTCCACGGGCACCGGCGCGGGCTCGGGCGTTGGGGTCGTTGTGCTCCGCAGGTTGTCCGACGCCGTCGCCGATGGCGATCCCGTGTTGGCGGTCCTGCTCGGAAGCGCAATCGGCAATGACGGCTCAGCGCGCCCCGGATTCACCGCGCCGAGCCCTGCGAAGCTCGCGGACCTTGTAGCCAGTGCACTTCGCGCCGCGGACCTGCCACCCGACAGGTTGCGCTATGTGGAGGCGCACGGTTCTGGCACGCCGCTGGGTGATCGCATCGAACTTCGGGGGCTGATCGACGGTCTGCGCGCGGCGGGGGATGGTCGCCCGCAACCAATCGGTGGCTGTGGGCTGGGATCTGTGAAGGCCAATATCGGCCACGCCGGCGCCGCGGCGGGTATCGCTGGATTCATCAAGGCCGTCGACGCCGCCCGTAGTGGTGTGCTGCCCCCACATCCAGCCTTCACGAGGGCACGCGACACAGGTTTGCTGGAGGACGGCCCGTTCTTCGTACCTACCGAGCCAACCGGTGCGCCGGATGGTGGTCAGCACGTGTTGGTCGTATCGATGGGGCTGGGTGGCTCCAACGCCTGCGCAGTGCTCGGCCCGCCCCCTTCCCGCCCGGCACCAGCCGCCCCACCTCCAGGGCGAGTGCGGCTCGTGGTCTCTGCTCGTACCAGGGTCGAGTTGGATGCGTCATGCCGTGCACTCGCCGACGCGCTGGACACTGGTGGCCCGCCGGTTGCCGACGTCGTGCACACGTTGCGGGTGGGCAGACACTCTTTCGAGCATCGGCGTGTTGTCACCTGTGCCGCCGACGAGCTCGCCGCCGTGCTGAGACTGCCACGGCCGCCTGCCGCGCGCACCCAGCGCAGCTCGTACCGCCGGGTTCGGCTGGTCGTGCCTGACCACCTCGCCGACTCTCCGGCAGCGCAGCGCCTCCGCGGCGCGTTTCCCTCCGCGACCGAAGCAACCGGGGTAAGCACTGCCGAAGGACCATTCCAGGTGCTACTGGGCGAGGGCGAACCCGGCCCCGGCCGCCATGTCGTGCCGGTGGACGAGGACGGATGGGCAGATGCGGATGGATTCGACGCGGCTATGGCGGAAGCGTGGCTGTACGGAGCGGACGTGAGGTGGCCTCCGGAGCCAGGCGCACGGCGTGTCGTGCTACCGACCTATCCGTTCCGGCGCACTCGGCACTGGGCGCTCGAGCGCCCAGTGCCTACACCCGTACTAGAGCGTCCGGTACCGCACGAGGCGGGCACTGACGACGTGGAAGCCAGTCTGCTACAGCTGTGGCGAGAACTATTCGGAGCAGCCGGCATCGATTCGGACGAGGAGTTTGGCGCACTGGGTGGCACGTCGCTGCTAGCCGTGCGGATGGGGCTGGAGATCCGGCAGCGGTTCGGCGTCGATGTCAATCTGCACCGGGCGGGCGGTAGCCGTACGACGGTACGGGCCTTGGCAGACATCGTGCGCGGTGCGGGGCGGGCGCCGGATCTGCCCGTGGACGGTGATGGTGCTCTCGTCGACACTGACCTGTTGCTGTCACTGGGCAGCGTAGGTAAGCGGCCTGGTTACGGAACGGACTTGCTACTCACCGGGGCGACAGGTTTCGTCGGGTCGTTCCTGCTGCACCACGCACTGGCCTCAACCGATGGAGTCATCTTTTGCGTGGTCCGTGCGCCCGACGAGGCGTCCGGATGGCGGCGACTGACCGAAGCCGCGGCCGTGCATGGCCTGCCTACGCCCGATCCGGAGCGAGTGCGAGTGGTGCCCGTGGACCTGCGCGACGCCGAGACGGCGTTGCGCCGACACGGGGGCGGGGAGTTGGGCCGCCGTGTGGGCCGAGTGCTGCACTGTGCCGCGCGTGTGGTGTTCACCGAACCGTACCGAGTGCTGCGTGAGGACAATGTGCTGCCAACCGTGGGATTGCTGCGCTGGGTGCGCGCTCATGGTGTCCCCGAATTCGGTCTGGTGTCGTCGCTCGCCGCGACCGGTCCGGCATTGGGCGACGGAAGGGTCCTGGAGACCCGAGAACAGCCGCTGGAGCCGGCAAGCGGTGGCTACGGTGCGACGAAGTGGGTTGTCGAGCGACTGCTTGATCGGGCTGAAGCCGACGGTCTACGGGTCCGCGTATACCGGCCCGGTCTCCTGCTCGGCGCCACCGGCACCGGCGTGTGCAACCCGGCCGACCTGCTGGGGCGGATGCTGGCCTCTGGCGTCGCGGCTGGCGCGCATCCCCTCGACGATCGGTCCCTGCCGATGGCGCCTGTGGACCTGGTCGCGCGAGCGATCGTCGAGCTGGACACGCAGCCGGGCACCGTCGGGAGGGCGTTCCACCTTGTCGGTCCCGACCCGCTGAGTCCGCGCGGCCTTTTCGAACTGCTCGCAGACGCCGGACTTCGGACCACACCGCTGGTTCCCGCCGACTGGCAGGAGGCGGTCGGCAAACGTGCCTTGGACGGCGACAACGCGGTGTTGTCCAGCATGGCACTGTACGAAACGTCCACTGTGGAGAGTCCAGCCGAAGTCGTGCAAGCACGGGGATGGGCCGACTGGCTCGGCTCCGTTGACCCACAGCCGACCGGGGCGCTGCTGTTGGCGTCGCTGAGGTATCTGGCCGACCGGGACCCCGCGTTCCACGAATTGCTCGCCGCCCCCCTGCTCGTCGGCGACGAAGGGAAGAGATCGTGACCACGGCGACCAGCAACGACGGCCCTGTCGGCGTCCTCGGGGCAGGAGTGATGGGTACCGGCATCGCTTGTCTGGCGGTGGGCCACGGCGTGCCGGTGGTGCTTGTCGATGCAGAACCCGACGCGGTGGAGAATGCGCAAGCACGCGTGTCCAAGCAGCTGCGGCTGGCGACGCTGCTCGGGCACCTACCGGATGGCGTCCCCGCCGGCTCGTTATACGTCAGCCGGGAGATCGAGGCTGTCGCGGGATGCACTGCTGTGGTGGAGGCCGTCACCGAGTCGCCCGGCACCAAGGCCCGCGCTCTGCGCGCACTCGACGACGTGCTTCCGGCGGGCGTCCCCATCGTGTCCAACACCTCCGCTATTCCCATTGACGAGCTCGCCGAACACGCGCGTCACCCTGACAACCTGGTGGGCGCCCACTTCATGAACCCGCCGTACCTGATCCGGGCGGTCGAGGTGATCCGCGGCCCACGCACCTCTTCCGACGCCCTCGCAACGGCACTGGCGCTGCTCGACCGGCTCGGGAGGGAAGGGATCGTGGTCGGCGACGGACCCGGGTTCGTCCTCAATCGCGTGCTCCAGCGGATGATCAACGAGGCCGCGCGGATCGTCGAAGACGGCCTCGCCGACGCCGCGACCGTGGATGCTCTCTTCACTGGCTGTCTTGGCCACCGCACCGGACCGCTGGCCACTGCCGACCTGATCGGGCTGGACAACGTCGCGGACAGCCTGCGCGTGCTGCACGACCGCACTCGTGATGCCGGCTACCAGCCCGCAGAACTGCTGCTGACCAAGATCGGCGCCGGCGACCTCGGACGCAAGACCGGGCGCGGGTTTCACGACTACGGCGCAGCCCCGACCACGGGCCGCCACGATACGAGAGGCACAGCGTGACCACCGATTTCGCCCACGATGACATCGCCTCGATGGAGGCTGCCCTGCTCGCTTTCCTGGCCGAGCGCACCCGCCTGGAGTGGGCCCCCGACGACGATCTGTTCGAGTCCGGGGCGGTCACGTCCCTGTTCGCGCTCGAACTAGTGATCCACGTCGAGCAGTCCTTTGGCGTGGAAGTCGGTGGCGAGGACCTCAAACTAGCGAATTTCCGCTCTGTGCGGACGATCACCGCCTTGGTGCGGCGGCTACAGGCCGCGGGCACACAATCGTGAGCGCCGACCCCGGACACCAGGCGACGGCTCTGCTCACGGAGGCCATCGGCGACCAGGCGGGTGACTGGGACTGCTCGGGCGTCCTCCCGGTCGCGCTGTTGCGCGAACTCGGTGCGTCCGGCGTTCTGTGCGCCGAGGTGCCGCAGGAACACAACGGTCTCGGGTTCACCGGGCTCGAGGGCGGCCGGTTGACAGCCCACGCCGGTTCACTGTGCAGCTCGGTGCGCAGCATCATGACCTCGCAGGGCATGGCGGCATGGGCCATCCGCAGGTTCGGTACCGCGTCGCAACGCGAGCGGTGGCTGCGCGACCTCACCGCGGGAAGCCTGGCCGCCGTGGCGTTCAGCGAGGCGGGCGCGGGCAGCGACCTGTCCGCAGTCGAGACCACGGTCACGGTGGACGGTGGTGATGTCGTGATCGAGGGAACCAAGGTGTGGGTGACCGGTGCGCGGTACGCCGACGCCCTGCTGATCCTCGGCCGGTCGGGCACCGGCACGGCGCTGGTGGTTGTGCCTGTGACCGCGCAGGGCGTGAGCGTGGAACCCATCCCGGACCCGCTGGGATGCCGCGCAGCCGGCCACGCCGACGTGCGGCTGTCGCAGGTGCGGCTGCCCGCTGACGATCACCTACTCGGCGGCGCGGGAATGCCTGTGTCGTTTCTAGCCACCGCCGCGCTGACGGCGGGCAGGCTGTCCGTTGCCTGGGGGTGCGTCGGCATCCTTCGCGCCTGCCTCGCCGCGACGACGCGGCATGTCACGCGTCGGTCTGTCTCAGGCGTGGCGCTGGCCGGGCATCAACTCGTCCGTGCCCACCTCGCCGATCTGCATACCGCCGAACGTGCCGCCACGCTGGTCTGCGAGCACGCGAGCAGGTTGTGGGACGAACGCGCGCCAGAACACGTCTCGGAAGCCGTGTTGGCCAAGCACTTCGCGGCCGAACACGCCGCACGCGGGGCGTCCACGGCCGTGCAGGTGCTGGCCTCCGCGGGTGCCCGCGACGGCCACGTGGTCGCCCGTGCCCATCGCGACGCCAAGATCATGGAGTTGATCGAGGGCAGTTCGGAGATCAGCAGACTGTTGCTCGCCGACCGGGCGCTGGCGGTGTGGTCGTGACCCACGCGGAAATCGGTATTGGCGGTATTCACTGCCTGATGCCGGACCAGCGGATCCCGGTAGCAGACCTGCCCGAGTACCGAATGCTCACTGAAGCCGACTCGCGGTTCGCAGTCGGGTCGGGCGTCCGCACAGTGGGCGAGTTCACCGAGGAGTTGACCGCTCCCTTGGCTGCCCGCGCTGTGCGGGGTCTGCTCGCGCAAGAGCCGGTTCAAGCGGACGTCCTGTTGCTGGTTGGTGCACGCGCGCCGGATGTGCTGCTGGGGTCGGACGTGGGCCGAGTTCAGCATGAATCCGGACTCGCACCGTCGATGGCGCTCACCGTCGACGGCCTGGGCTGCGCCGGATCCAGCGCGGCGTGGGCGCTGGCGCGGGACCTGCTGGTGGCCGACCCAGCCCGCGAAGGCGTCGTGATCGCGCACGCGAGTAGACCCACAGGCTTGGACAGGGTGCGCGCGCCCGTCACTGTCATCGGCGACGGAGCGTTCGCGATGAGCCTCGTGCGTGGCGGTAGGCCGATGTTGCGTGCCCATCGGATGCAGACCGACGGGTCGTTCCACGACCTGTTCCACGTCGACTATCGGCAGGCTCCGGTATACGAATGGCGCGAGGAATGCAGTTCGCCGGATCGGTACACCTTCGACCTGGCAATGCAGAGCAGCCGCAGGTTGCGTGCGCTCACCGACACCGTCCTCGCCGACGTAGGGCTCGGCTACGGGGATATCGGCGCGACCTTGATGCAGAACGTCACCGCGGGTGCCTTTCAGTTCTACGAGACGTTGCTGGGTCTGTCCATCCATCCTGTGTGCCGCGAGCATCTGGCTGACTGGGGCCACCTCGGCGCGATGGACGTAGTGCTCAATCTCGACCGGCTGCTGGCCAGTGGCGACCTTTCCCGCGGCGATCACGTGCTGGTGTTGAACAACAGTCCGGTCGCGGCGTGGGCGGTGACGTTGTGGCAGCTGTGAAGCCGGAACAGGAGGCAACCGTGGATGAGGCTGGTCAGCTGGTCAAATGCTTGGTGTGGGACTTGGACAACACGCTGTGGCGAGGCACGGTAGTGGAGAACGACGATCCGATCCTTGCCGAAGGCGTGCGCGACACCGTGCTCGAACTCGACCGGCGGGGCGTGCTTCAGTCGGTGGCGAGCCGCAACGACCACGACGACGTCTGGCCGCATGTTCGGCGGCTGGGGCTGGCGGACTACTTCATCGAGCCGCAGATCGGCTGGGGACGGAAGTCGGATGCGGTGCGTACCATCGCGCAGCGTCTCGGGTTCGCCGAGACCGCCGTCGCGTTCATCGACGACCAGGCCACTGAACGTGCTGAGGTCGTCTTTCACTTGCCACAAGTGCGCTGCTACGACGCCAGCGAGGCGGCACAGTTGACCGCGCTGCCCGAGTTCAGCCCGGCGGTCGTTACCGAGGACGCGAGTCGCAGGCGGTTGATGTATCGGGCGGCCGAGCGCAGGGAGGCCGCCCGTGCGAGCAATCAGGGGCCGGATGAGGAGTTCCTGAAGGGGCTGGACCTGAGGTTGACCATCCGACACGCGGCGAGCCGGGACCTGGCACGAGTGGAGGAACTGACCCTGCGCACCAGCCAGATGAACGCCACAGGCGTGCACTACGGCGAGGCCGACCTGCGCACGCTGACGACTGATCCGACGCACGACGTGCTCGTGGCGACGCTGGAGGACCGGTTCGGGCCGCACGGTGCGATCGGCGTTGTGCTCGTGGAACGCGGATTGTCCTGGTGGCGGCTCAAGCTGCTGGCCACCTCGTGCCGCGTCGTGTCATTCGGCATCGGAGGAGTGGTCCTGCGCTGGCTGATCGATCAGGCCGCGCGTGGTGGCGTGCACCTCAAGGCCGATTTCCGGAGGACCGCGCGCAACCGGGTGATGGAAGTCGCCTACGGCTTTGCTGGATTCACCGACGCGCCCTGCGACGGGTGTGGCGGCGACCTGGCCTCGGCAGGCGGCGGACGGGTGTTGCACCTTGTTCCCGAACGCATCGAGGCGTCCGCCGTGATGAGCCTGGACGCGCCAGCCTTGGCCGAACAATGGGTCCACTGAGGACCGAGAAGGGGAACGATGTCCGCGCCATGGGAAACCGTCGTGCATCGGTGTTACGGCTATCGGGTCGAGTGTTCCTTTGTCCCGGCGGCGGCGCAGGTCGTGTCGGGCTTCTTCGGTAGGCCGCCGACGGCTGAGCCCGACACGGTGCTGCCTGTGCTGCGAGTGCGGATCGCGGTAACCGACGAACGCCAACGTCCTAGCAGCGAGCCACCGCACAACCCGTCCGTACTCATGGGCGACCCGGTAGTGGCCGATACCGGCGGCTCCCGGGCGACCTTGGATCCGGGACTGGGGACGATCGATGTGGTGCTGTGCCGTGAAGATCTCACCGACCCGGTGGTGTGGGGGAGGTGGCTGCTGGAGCGGATGTTCCTTTACGCTGTCATGCGTTCTCCGCGCCGCTACCCGTTGCACGCAGGTGCCGTTGTCATCGACGGCAGGACAATCGTTCTGACGGCTGCGGGCGGCGTCGGCAAGTCCACCTTTGCCTTCTGGGCCTTGCATCGGGGTGCCCAGCTGGTCGGTGAGGACATCCTCGTGCGTCACCTGGATGATGCCTCGGGCCGCTTGTGCGGTTACCCGCAGGCGGTCTACGTCGCACCGGAGTTACGCGACCGCGCCCCCGCCTGGGCCGCGGTCCAGGGAGCATCGGTCGACGGAGGGCGGAAGCTTCGCTTGCCGATACCGGATTCTGTGCGCGACCGCCTGCATCCGGCCGCCCGGCCGACCGCTTTCGCGTTCCTCACCCGTGGCGATCCGGGCGCGCCGATTCTACCGATCGATCGAGAGGATGCACTGGAGCGGTGCCGCGCGGACTTCGCCATCGCCAAGGAGGGCGAGGATCTCGCGTTGGTCGAGGCGGATCTGCGAGCGTTGCTCACCGGTGCCGAGGTGGTCGAGTTTCCGGTGGCGGCGGATCTGGACGAGAGTTACGACCGGCTGCGAGCGTACGTCGGGGGCCTGCGTGTCGACGGCTGAGCTGGTCGAGCTGGTGAGGGTGCGGCACCCGGAAGCGGTCGCCGTCGTCGACGGCGCCGACATGGTCACCTACGGGCAGTTGTGCCGAGCTGCGTCGGTGCTGCGCGAGAGACTTGCCGAAGCCGGTGTCCGGCCCGGCGATCTGGTCGGCATCGCGTTGCCTCGAGGGTGGCGCGTGGTCGCCACGATCCTCGCGATCTGGTCCCACGGTTGCGGATACGTTCCGCTCGACCCTGACTATCCCGCCGAGCGGCTGGAACTCATAGTCGCTGACACGGGGTTGCTCGCGGTGGTAGCCGAGCCGGACGGACACCGGCTGCCAGCCGGCATGACACTCGTTGCGCCGCCCGTGTCCGATCCTCTGAGCTCGTCGCCGCGTTCGGTGGCCGTTACGCCATCCGGCACTCCGGCTTATGTGATTCACACATCGGGTTCGACCGGCACCCCCAAAGGTGTCGAGGTACCGGGTTCGGCGGTGCGAGCCCTGTGCCGGTCGGTGGCCGAGGTGTTCGATTTCACCGCGGAGGACGTATGGTCCTGGTGCCACAGTCATAGCTTCGACTTCTCCGTGTGGGAGATCTGGGGACCGCTGTCGACCGGCGGCCGAATCGTCGTGGTTTCTACTGCCACGGCAAGGCGGCCCGATTTGCTGCTGGAACTGCTTGCTTCCGAGCGCGTGACAGTGATGAGCCAGGTGCCCAGCTCGTTCAAGTACCTCGTCAAGGCATACGAGCGGACGCCGGTCGACCTGGCTCTCCGTTACGTGGTGTTCGGGGGCGAAGCGCTGGATCGGCCGTCGGTGCGCCGGTGGATGGCCCTGCGACCCGATTCCGAGGCGCTGGTCGACATGTATGGCATCACCGAGACCACGGTGCACGTGACACATCGGCGGCTCACCCCGGAAGACGTCGCCGCGGACACCGGCGGCACCCGGATCGGGGTCCCGCTGCCACACCTGGCGATGGTGCTGCTCGATGCGTCCGGTGCGGTGGTGTCGGAGGGACAAGCCGGCGAAATCCATGTCAGGGGCGAAAGCCTGGCTCTCGGCTATCGCGGCATGCCCGGCGCCACCGCGCGTGCCTTTCCGGTGCTGGCGGTCGGTGGCACGCGGCATCGCTGGTACCGCACCGGCGACATGGCGCGACAGCTGGCCGACGGGTCGTTCGAATACCTGGGACGGAACGACCGGCAGATCGCTCTCCGTGGGTACCGCATCGAACCAGGCGAGGTGGAGACAGTTCTGCGCCGCGTGCCGACTGTGCTGGACGCGATTGTCGACATCGAGCCGGCAGGCGGGGGTGAGAGTGTTCTGGTGGCGTACGTGGTCGCGTCCTGCGACCTCGACATCGCGGCTCTGCGCGAGACCTGCCGGGCAGAACTGCCCACCCACCTCGTCCCAGGCCGGGTCGTGGTGGTCCCTGAGATCCCGCTGACGCCATCGGGCAAGCTCGACCGCGCCGAGCTGACGGCGAATCGCCGGAGCCCGGCGCCGTGACGGTTGTGGAGGAATGTGTGGAGACGGTGAACATCGGCATTGTCGGAGTAGGCAACTGCGCTTCGTCGCTGGTGCAGGGAGTGACGTACTACGGACTGCCGGGCGCGGACCCCGCAGGCTTGGTCAACGAGGTTTGTGCGGGCTACTCCGTCGAGGACCTGCGGTTCACGGCCGCCTTCGACGTCGACACTGGCAAGGTCGGCACGGATCTCGCCGAGGCGGTGTGGGCGCCACCGAACAACGCGCGCCGCTTCGCCGAAGTCCCGAATTTGGGGGTGCCCGTGGTGGAGGGGGCGTTGGAGGACGGTGTGGCCGGGCGCTACGCCGAGGTCGTGAACGTGCGTGGTGGGGCATCTGTCGAGGACATCGCTACCCACTTGCTTGCGACCGGGACCCACGTCCTGGTGAGTTTTCTGCCGGTGGGTGCCCAGCGTGCCACCGAGGTCTATGCCGAAGCGGCATGCCGGGCAGGCTGCGGTTATGTCAACTGCATGCCTGCAGTGCTCGGGCGTTCGATGAAGTGGCGTGACCGCTTCGCCGCCGCCGGAGTGCCTCTGGTGGGCGATGACCTGCGTAGCCAGTTCGGCGCGACCGTGGTGCACCGAGCGCTGATGGAGGCGTTGGCGCGCAACGGTGTTGAACCGACCAGCACGTATCAGCTCAACAACGGCGGCAACACGGACTTCCTCAACATGCAAGATCCGGAGCGGATGGCCACCAAAGCGCGGACCAAGGCAGCGGGTGCGTCCGATGGCACCACGGCTGTCCACGTGGGCGCGGAGTACATCCCGTTCCTCGGTGACCGCAAGGTGGCATTCATCCGGATCGAAGCGGCGGGGTTCGGGGCCACGCCACTGGAGATCGATGTCCGGATGGCCGTGGATGATTCGCCCAGCGCGGCGGGAGCTGTGCTCGACGCCGTTCGCTACACCCGCGCCGCCCAGCAGCACGGTATGGGCGGTGTACTGAACGCGGTGTCCGCGGTGCTGATGAAGGCGCCACCGGAGCCGATGGAGAACGCGGCGGCGCTCGCTGTTCTCGCCGATCTGAGGCGCCCGTGAGCGCGAGCACCGAGATGCCTGACGCCGTCGCGGAGGACAGATCCATGCGGCTGGCCATTGTGGGTGCCGGTCCCAGCGGTACATACGCGCTGGAACGGCTGGCGGCCACGGCCATCGCCGAGCAGTTGCCGGTCCCCCTGGAGGTCCATGTCTTCGACCGCACCGGCGAATTCGGTGCTGGTGCCGTGCACAGCCCGACTCAGCCGCGCACCAGTTTCCTGAACAGGATCGCAGGAGAGTTGTCTTTCGCTGCCGACGAGAGCGTCGAGGGCGCGGGTCCGTTGCTGCCGCAGGAGTGGCGGCCCACTCTCGCCGAGTGGGCGCGGTCGAGGCATGGCGAGACCGGAGACGCGGACTTCGACCTTGCGCCGACCGATTGGCCCCGCCGCCATGTGCACGGTGCCGCACTGCGCGCGGCGTTCGAACGCTATGCCGACATCCTGCGAGGCCATCCCGACGTGAGCCTAGCGCTTCACCACGAGGAGGTCGTGGACTTGGATGACCACGACGGTCCACTGCGCGTGGTCACCGCTTCCGGGAAAGAAGTAGTTGTCGACCATGTCCTGCTGGTCACCGGCCACTCCTACCACGACCCTCGGTTCGGTCCCTGGGCAGGGACACCCCGATTCCTGCCGTCGGCCTACCCGCTGTCCCGGCTCGATGAGTCGTTCGCCTCGCCCGGTTCCGTGGTCGGCTGCGCGGGCACCATGCTCACGGCAGTCGATCTCATCCTGCACCTGACCGAGGGACGCGGTGGTACGTTCGCCCGCAGCGCCGACGGACGACTCGAGTACCTGCCCTCGGGGGCCGAACCAGGCTCGATCGTCGCATTCGGGGAGACGGGCCTGTTCGCGTTCGCGCGTCCCGTGGAAGGTCTGGTGCCGCGGACCCGCCGCAAAGGCGTTTTCCTCACCAAGGAGGCTGTCGACCGGCTGCGCGCGACCTATGGTCGGTCGGCGGTGGTGGACGAGAGCGCACGCGCGCAGCTCGACTACGACCGGCACCTGCAGCCGCTCGTCGTGCTGGAGATGGCCCACACCTACTACACGGCGCTGTTCGGCCCGGCTGCCGGCGCACATCTTCGCGACGTGAACTTCGAGGCATACCAAGCATTCTTGACCGGCGCGGCCGGTGAACCGACGGCATCGACGGCCGCGCTGCTCGCCCCACTGCACGGTACGGCCAAGGAGATCGCTGTAACTCTGGGGCGCGTCCTCCGTGGTGAGGCACCGTGGACACAAGTCGACGGGGACGCGCGGTGGAACCCTGACGCGGCCTTGCGAACGTTCGCCCGGGTCGTGTTCGGCCCCGAGGCGGTGGATCGGCTCACCGCCCTGCTGCACGACCCGGCTGCCATCGCGGCGATGGCAGCCGCGCTGCCTACTCCCTGGCGGCACCTGCGTACCCCCGAGGACAACCTGTTCTCTTGGGAACGCACGATCTCGCCCCTGCCGGACACCGCGTGCCGCTCCGGCGAGCGGTACCGATCCGCATTGGTTGACTTCATGACGACCGACCTCGCGTGGGCACGGCAGGGCAACGGAGTCAACCCGGCCAAGACTTCCGCCGACGGGGTATGGCGCGGACTGCGGCCAGTGATCGTCTACGCGGTGGAGAACGGCGGATTGCTCGCCGAATCCCACCGGGCTTTCCTCGGCAAGTGGCTGCGGCAGCATAACCGCCTCGCCTATGGACCCGCGCCGGAGTTACTGGAGAAGCTGCAGGCACTTATCGAACACGGCCTGCTCGACGTGACAGCAGGCCCGGGGGCGCGGGCCGAGCCGGACGACGACGGCTACATCGTCGTCGGACCGCACACCGGCGTCCGCCTGCCGCTCGACGTGCTCGTCGACGCGAGGGTGCCCGGGTTCCATGCCGACCGCGACGCCGCCCCGCTGTATCCGAACCTCGTGCGCAGAGGGTTGGTCCGCAAGTGGCGCAACCCCGGTCCGGAGCCGTTCGAGCCTGGTGGGCTCGATCTGAGCGACCGATACCACCCGGTGCGAGCTGACGGCGTCGAGGACCGCAGGATCGGTGTTATCGGCCCAGCAGTCGAGGGCCGCAAGTTCTTTCAGGGCGGAGCGATGAAACCCAACTCCAACCATCACGCGATGCGGCACACCCTGGTGTGGCTCCGCGAGTTCCTCGCCGAAGCCGACCGGCTAGCCGCCAGGAGCCGACGATGATCACAAGCATTCACGAGTGCTGCGGCTACCTGGTGTCCTGCGCGGCCGATCCGTCCGCGGCGACTGTCGTCAGCCGGTTCTTCGGTCCACCGGCGACGTCGAATTCGCTCCCAGAGATCGCCGTTCAGATCGAGGTGCACGACCGGACCGACGCGTCGATCCAGCCGCCGTACTTTCCTCCTGATTGGGAGAACGGCGCACTGCTGGAGATCGACGCGGGGCGGTCTCGCGCTTTCATATCCCCCGACGGGTGGACAGTGCGGCTGGAATTGGCGCGTCTCGACCTTGAAAACCCCATCGTGTGGGGCCGGTGGCTGCTGGAAAAGGCGCTGTTGGTCCTGACGCTGCGTTCGCCCAACCACTATGGCCTGCACGCCGGCGGGTTAGTGGTGGACGGCAGGACCGTGGTGCTCACTGCGGACAGCGGCGTCGGCAAGTCGACCTTTGCTGCCTGGGGACTGCGTCGTGGCGCAGGGTTCATCGGCGAGGATGCGTTGTTCCGCAAGCTGGCAGACGAATCCGGTCGCTTCTCGGGTTATTCACGCGCGGCGTACTTGGCACCTGACCTGGTGGCGGGATGGCCAGAACTCGCGACGTCCGCCATAGCGCCTGTGCCCGGGCGGGACAAGGTTCGTGTCGAGTGGGCCGACGCTGTGGCGCGGAACCTGGTCGCCTCGGGTACGCCGGACATGCTGCTGGTGCTGACCAGAGCCCACGTGGACGTGGTCCCACTCGGCCTGGACGAGGCCGTGGCGCGGTGCCGATCCGATTTCGCCGCTGGAAAGCCGGACTACGCGCTCGACCGGGTGGAGACGGACGTGCGAGCCCGGTTCTCCGGAATGTCGTTGGTGGAGTTCGGTTTGGAGCCCGACCTCGACGCGAACCACCGCCGGCTGTGCGACTTGGTGGCCGGGGCGCCCGTCAGTCGCTGACCGTTGCCGCGACAGAGGCGCGCCGCCACTGCTCGGAGTCCGGACTGCCGATCAGCTTGCGCCCGCCCAGCTCGTCGTACTCGATGGAAGCGCTGCCTACCGCCGCGACGTCCCAGGGGGACAGGTCAAGGTCCAGTTTGTCCAGCGCACGTGCGAAAGGCCGCCAGGAGATCCGGTGACCCGCGCGCATCCGGTCGACCTCGGCGGACACCTTTATCCACGCTGGAGTGTCCACACGATCGGCCGCTGCATGCACTGCCTCGCGCATTCGGTCGAGCGCTTCGACGTGGTCGAGCGAGTGGCTTGCCTCCGCATACCGGGCGAGGGCTTTCTCGAACGTCGCCGCGTCGGCCTCGGGCGCGGTACCCGCAGCGAGAGCGGCCAGCACCCGGCGGCGCGGCGACTCAGACAGCAGTAACCCCAGTTCCCGAACCAGGTCGGCGGGTTCATCCGCGCAGTGAACGAGGCTGCATAGCCGATTGGGCTGTCCGAGCCGGGCGCGGAGCGTGCCGGGCTTGGCCGTGCCCAGGTTCGCCGACCCCTTGAGCGTGTTCAGCCTCACTGTGGCGGGCAGGTCATGTGTTCCTGGCGAGTGCATGAGCAGCAGCAGGGCAGGACCCGACAGCAGCACGCGGTCGTTCACCGCCAGCCGGTCAAGACTGGCCAATGTGTGCTGGTAATGCCATAGCTCCCGAGTCGACAAATGTGTGAAGCGGAACCACTCGGCACCCACCACGGTGTAGCCGTGATCGGCCAGGAAGTCCCGCACCACGGGAAGCTTGCCCGCGACGAGTCCCTCAGGACGTACGATGAGCAGCGCGGACCGCCACAGGCGGTCGGCGACGTCCGTGCCGAACACTTCGGCGGCGTCGGCTGACGACTCGCGAAAATGGGCCTCGTCCGCGTAATACCGCACTTTCTCCGGCATGCGGGTCAGCAGCGACCAATCGACGGCATCCATGAGACCTCCTCGTGCTCCGCCTACAGGCGGTCATTCCCCATACTCGATCGACCCGTCGGCTCGCCCGCTCTCGGCGAACCACCGGAAGGTCAGCAGTGCGATCAGCAGCCAGCCCGCCGCCACGGCGGCCTCCAGAGCCGCGAGTCCCAGCACGTGGCCAGCGGGCGCACCCGCCAGCAGTTCCCGTACCGCCTGGAGGCCGTGGGTCAGTGGCAGGCCCGAGGTCACGGCGGCGACCGGCGCGGGCCAGAACGACGCAGGTACCTGTACACCGCAGAAGACCATGAGGGACAGGCTGGCCAAGTTGCCGACCAGGTTGCGTAACTCCATCCTGCGCAGCACCAATCCCGCCAACACCAGGCCGAAGCAGTACGTCGAGACCGATACCAGCAGGATCAGCGGAACGGCTGCGAGCAGCCGGCCGACGGGCACGGACAGGCCGAACAGCGGGCCGAGTACGAGCAGCGACACCGATGCGCACACCGTGCCGTCGACGACCCACTGGGCGCTGCGTCCGGCGAACACGGTGAAGGGGTGGCTCGGTGAGGCGACCAGCAGCGACAGGGTCCCTGCCTGGCGTTCCCACGCCGTCGAGGCGCATACCAGCATCGCCACCATCGCGGCGATGTAGACCGCGTTGCCTACCACCAGGAATTGGGTCCGCTCCGGTGATTCCAGCAGACGCCCAACGACGGCGAAGAACGCCACCTGAACCAGGATCCGGCTCAACCAGGCGAAAGCCCACGTCCGCCAGGTGTAGATGGAACGGAAGTCGGCGAACGCGCTGATCAGTGCTCCGCGCAGGACACGGGTGTGGTCGGCGATCACACGAATCCCACCGTTCCATCGGCACGCACCCGGTTGACGATGCGTATCAGCGCGAAAGCTCCGGCGGCGTAGGCCGCCGCGCCGAGGACGAGCACGACTACCAGCCGGACCGCGGAGTTGGGTACGGCCGTCGCCCGTAGGCAGTCTCGGATCAAGTCAGTCGACCACGACAGGAAGATGAGGCGGGAGAGTGGTTGTAACCACTCCGGTAGCAGCGCTGCCGGCACCACCGCGCCGCTGAGTAGATAGAACGGATACGACAGCGAGTTCTGGAAGGTTCGCGCCGACCGTGCGAGCACGAACAGACCGGCGAACGCGGTCGCCGTGCCCACCATCGCTACGGTGGTCGCGAGCAGGGTGAAGATGAAGACCCCGGGGTGCTCGACCGTAACGCGGACGCCGAACACCAGCCTGGCTACCAGCACGCTCTCCAACAGCGACAGCAGACTCACGACTGTGGTGGTGACTGTTCGGCCCAGCACTACGACGGACAGCGGCGCTGGAGCCGCGATCAACGCCTCCAGCGAGCCGTTCTCCCGCTCACCGCTGATGATCTCGCCGGATACCAGCAACGCCATATTCCAGACCGCGATCACGGACGCGGCGACGACGGCGTTCGGCGCGAGATCGTCCCGGCCGGCGGCGATCATGATGGACACCAGCGCGAGCGTGAACAGCGGCACAGTCACCAGGGCGTGAAGGTCAGCTAGCCTGCGCGCCGTCAGGCCCTGGAACACTGCGGCGGCGACGAAGACCCGCATCAGCGCACCACGCTGCCCCGGTCACCGATTACGTGCAAGTAAACGTCGGTCAGCGAAGGCCGGCCTGTGCTGACCGAGGTGACGCCTGCGGCGACCAGCATCCTCAGCACCTCGCCGCTCGCACCTTCGGCGTTGGTCTCCACGGTGACTCGGCCGGTGTCGCCCACGACGTCGGTGACACCGGGCAACGCCCGCAGCCGAGTGACGGTGTCGGCCGGCACACCCTCGGCCACCACACGCTCGTACACGCTCAGCCAGCGGCCGATGGTGCGCGGGTTCTCTGTCGCGACCAGCCGCCCACCATCCACAAGGGACACGCGGTCGCAGACGGCTTCCGCCTCGGCCATGTCGTGCGTGGTGATGAGCACGGTGCGCCCCTCGGCGCTCAGCTCGCCCACCAAGGTGCGGAAGTCGTGCGCGGCCACCGGGTCCATGCCGACGGTCGGCTCGTCGAGGATCACCATGCGCGGGTCGCCGATGAGGCCACGGGCCAGGTGCAGGCGCTGCTTCATGCCGCGCGAGAACCGTTCGACCCGTTCGTCTGCGCGGTCGGCGAGACCCACTCGCGCCAGTAGTCGTTCGGTACGTTCTCGCCCAACAGCGGTTGGCTGACGGTACAACGCGGACCAGTAGCGCAAGTTCTGCCGGGCGGTGAGCCTGCCGTAAAGGCCGCGCTCCCCGCCGAACACGATGCCGATCAGGAGGCGTACGGCCTTGGTGTCCGCGACGACATCGTGGCCCAGTACACGGGCGGTGCCGGAGGTGGGCAGTAGAACCGTCGACAGAATCTTGCACAGCGTCGTCTTGCCCGCACCGTTCGGGCCGAGCAGGCCGTGTACCTCGCCCTCAGCCACAGTGAGTGAGAAGGCGTCGAGCGCGACTCGAGGCGGCTTGGACTTGGTTTTGTAAACCCTGGTCAGTTCTTGTGTCTCTACCGCATTCACGACAGCGCACCCGTCGCGTCGAGCCGGGCCAATTCGCCCAGCGCGGCGGCGTGGTCTTCTTCGTCGACCAGGGACACGTCGGTCAGCATGAAATCTCCGATGGGCGTGATTAACAGCGCGCCGTCACGGTGGTGGTGGACTCGGACCACAGGAAGATCTCGACGGTCGACGCGGCGCAGCAGCAGACCGCCGACGGGTTTGCCCGCTGACAGCGCTGCCGTGATCCGGTCTGTGCCAGCCGGAACGGTCGGTGGGGTCCACTCTGCCCGCCGCACCAGTTCTTGCTTCGCGTGGGCGCGCAGATCGGGAAGCGTGGGTGCCAGGCCGCCAAGCACACCGAACTCTTCCGCCTTCTCGAACAATTCGACCAGTTCCGGCGCCAACGTCCAGCGTAGTGCCGCTTCTACAATCCCGGCCGTGTCAATAGGCGTCCGCGCGCCGAGCACGGCGACGTCCAAGACGTCCTTGGCATTGAAGGGCCGCTGGAAGCGTTCCTCTGCCAACGCGAGCAGGTCGGCCTGCGTACGGTCCTCCGGAAGGCCCCGGCGGACACTGACCTCTCCGGCGTTGCCTGCGAAGGCCGTAGTGCAGATCTCGATCTGGTAGTCGTTGTCGAGAACCGGGTCGTCGCCCGGCCATTCCAGCACGACCAGCACGCTGGGGTCGGGCTGTCCGAACAGCGAGATGTTGATCGTCTCGACTGGGTTCCCTTCAAGCACCACTGACGCGGCCCGCCACAGAGCCCCTTCGTCGGAGACGACGAAGTCGACGTCGCCGACGGCTCGCTCCACTCCGACGGGGTACAACTCTGCAAGAGAAGTGCCCTTCACGACACGGCCGGCGGAGACCGCGACCAACTCATCGATGATTCCCGCGTACCGCGCCTTCCGCGCGCGGGCCCGGCGCAGTTCGTCGGCTGAGCCACTGCCCAGAGCTACGCCCGCCAGCTTCAATAGCGACAACGCGAGCACAGGGAAGGACCACCCCTGCTCGCGAGCCGCGCGGACGACCTGTCGTGGGTGCTCGTCCGGCTCCAGACCCAGTACCCGCAGGCACAGCTCCAGGTCTAGGGTTGCCTGGTCCTTTGTGGGCGAATATGTCATGCCGAACTGCCTTCCGGGCGAATTACAGTCACGAGGCCCGCGCGAACCTCGGCGGCGGCGCGGGAAAGTTCCGGGATGGACACCGCCCGCAGGCGGTCGAGCTCGTCGTCGGCCGACCGATCCGGCTCACCGTCGAGCAAGCGGTCAGCGACAGTGCGGGCAAGAAGCCCTGGGTTCTCCGCGCGCAGCAGCAACTCCATGCCGGCGCGGTGCAAGGCCGCAGTGAAGTCGTCCTCGGCGACGGCTCCCGCGGCCACTTGGTCGAGGACCCCGGTGACCGCGTCGAGCACACGGGGACCCGTCCCTGGCTCAACCCCGACAATGACCCGCCAGGCGCCTGCCTCTTCGTATGCCCGGTCCCACACCTCAAAGGCGTACCCCAGCCCCAGCACCCCACGTAGCTCGCGGAACAGGGGTGAAGCCGAGGAGGGACCCAGCAGGTGGGCCAGTAGGTCGAAGGCTGGTCGACGGGGATCGCCGATAGCTGGAGACCTGGCACCCAAGCAAAGCCAGCCGAACGTAACCGGCCAACACAGGGGACGGTGGACAGCCGGCGGCAATGGGGTCGGCTGCCGAGCGGCGCATGGGGTTTCCGGGCGGTCGTCTAAAACCAGGGTGTGCGGACCGACCACGACCAGGCTGGCTGGTCGGCGTGTGAAGATCATACTGTGGTGCTGTGTTATGTCGGCGAGCCCCGTCGCTCGTACACCAGCCTCATCGCCCGCGACAGGCTTGCCCAACGGATGACCAGGGAACAGAGCGTCCAGCACGGCGCGTTGCGCGGAGTCGGCCGGATCAGCGGCGTCGCCGGCTAGTTCGGTCAGCACTACATTGCGCTCGGTCCGCAGCGTCTCCTCGGTGAACGACGGACGCAACACCGCGTCCACGAGCAGACGGGCGGTCTCACGTGCGTGCTCGGCGGGCACCCTTGCCTCGAAGCGGAGGCGGTCCATTCCGGTCTCAGCGTCGACCCGGCCGCCGCGGCGTTCCACCTGTTCAACTACGGGCAGCTCTCGCGTCGACGGGGTCGTCATCAGCAAGTGTTCCAACAGGTGTGCCACGCCGGATAGCGTGTCCGGATCATCCCGCGAGCCACAACCGACTGTCAGACAGATCGCCGCGGTCCTCAAGCGGGGGTCTGTCACAGGCCGGTAGATGAGGGCCGTCATGTCAAGGCCCCGGCCAGGTGGACCGACCAATAGCCGGTGTCGGGCAACCAACCCTTCTTCAGCAGAGCTGCATGTACCGCATCCGCTTCCTCGCCGCTGCCGGAAACGTGGCCGCGCAAGGGAAGTCCGCGCTCCCTGGACAGGCGGATCGCGGCCGAAGTCAGACACGCGCTGCCGCCACGGCCGGAAGGCAGAAGATAGAGATCGAACAGTTCGAGGCGTTGCTCGCCGGTAAGTTCGTCGGCGTCGGCTAGCACGGTCACGTGCCCAACGAACTTGTTGTCCTTATATGCCACGAAAACGGCGCCCTCAGCCAAAGCTGAGTCGAAGAGACCCTCGGCGTGGGAACGGGTTTCGTCCTCTGTGACATCGGCGCCGTGGTTCGCATAGCCGCGAACCAGGGCGCTGATCAAAAGTGGGACCACATCCACTCGGTCGGAGACGGCGGCCGGGCGTACGGACCACCCCGGTGGAGGCGTGGAGTACGCGACCGTGGGACCTGCAAGGACGCACCTCATGTGTGGTGACGCGTCGGGGTGCGGAGGCGTGCCGTGGACAGCTAGCAGCAGTTCGGTGCAGGAGGGATCACGATCTAGTGCGATCCGGACCAGTTCATCCACCACGCCCTTATGTGCCAGGACTTTCGATGTCACAGGCGTGGCCAGTATCCGCGGTCGTCCGGTGATCTCGTCGACGGCGGGAGTGAGCACAATGAGCATGTCGCCGACGGTCGTGACCAGGTCGGACTCGACGAGGGCGGCAGCGACCTCCGCCGTCACATGTGCGTCGAGTAGCTTGGCGGTCAACTCCTGTTGTCCCAACACGTATCCCTCGATCTCGGTGCGACGCGCGGGGGCGGGACAAGGACGTCCCGCCCCCGCATCGATCACTTCTTCTTGATGACGACCTTCGGGCGAAGGTTGGCGGTCATGATTCCCTCCTCACACGTCGGCGTGCCCGCACTGCGGGCACGCTGGAAAGGGGATGGTGTAAGGGAGACATCAGCACACGACCGCGCGCAGCCAGCGCGGAATCCCCCTCCGGTGATACCCTGCAGGACTTCCCACCCCCACGTCACCCACAGGCGTGATCGACGTTACGGAAAACGGTGAGGGCGAGCAATAAGAGTCAATGAAGCGTGATGCCCGTCACATCTGATGGAGTGTCTTGTGCGGCGGTAGCGACGCATGGTCGACGTTGATGCGTTCGGTTGCAGAGAGTAAATTGCTCGTTCGTCCGATTGCTTTCCCAGCGGATGGCAGGAAGCAAAACTCGCTTACCTAAAGCGGTCTTCTCGGCGAACGTACTGGTTTGAATCTGAATGTCGACTCTGATGAAGTGGTCGACGGCGAGCGGGGTCAGTCGCCATAACCCGATGCGCCGATCTCGTTGTCGGCTCGCAGGGGGCACGTGAGTGGGCCACCACTCGACTCATGTCGAAGAGTTGGGCCTGTCCAGACCTGCAGTATGGACAGGCCCTGAGGTCGACAAAGTCCTCCTTCTCAGTTTAGCGGATAAGGCTGACGAGATGGCGCAGCGGCACCGTCTGGCGGCTCGGTAACTGTGCAAGGACGCTCGCGCGGCATCGGGCTATGCGGCAGCACGAGGCGCGGATCGGGCGGGCAAGGCCTCCGGTGACAGTGAGCGATGAGGTCCATGACGCTGTGCCGGGTGATACTGAAGGAACTCGACAGGGCGGGACGGGTCGGCGTGGCGCTGCTTAGTACTCCAGTCGTAGTTCGTGATGGTCATGGTTCGTGGGTTGATTGTCGCTGGTAGTGGCCTTGCTGGGCGCGGTATTGGTGGCGTCCGCGCCATCTTGAGCGGCCGATTCGGTGTGCGGCGTCGAGAGCGGGTCGGCTGATGAGTGTGGTGAAGAGGTGGTGGATTTCGTGCAGGCTAATGAGATCCACCCGGCGGTCGAGGACTTGGGGTTTCGTTCGGTGGATGCGACGACAGCGAGGAAGGCGTGGGCGAGCATCGCCATGATCGTCCAGCGGTGCCAGGAGGTCCACCGTCGGACCTGGTGCTGATCGAGCCCGGTGAGACCTTTGCCGGTTTGGAAGGATTCCTCGACTGTCCATCTGCGGCCCGCGACCTTGACCAGGACCCGTAGCGGCATGGGTTCGGGTGCGTAGCAGCGGTAGAACGCCAGCTCGCCGGTGGTGCGGTGGCGGCGGATGAGCAGCCACCGGTGCCCGTCGGGCTCGTCGGTGTCGATGTCGGTGAAAGCCCAGTCGTAGTAGCGATTCCCGTTTGCCCCAGGGCCGGCGCAGAGGCGTTGCCAGACGTGTTTGGGCAGCCTCGCGGCGACACCGTCAGCGCGCAGCACACCGGCTGGAGTGCTGACCCGGCGGTCGCGGCCGATAGCGAGAACGTAGCCGACACCGCGCTGTTCGAGGGCCTTGCGCAGGTGGGGGCGGCTCCGTAAACCTCGTCCCCGGCGACCCACTGTGCGCGGACGTCGGCGTCGAGAGTGCGCCCGATCATGGTGGTCGCCAGCGCCGGTTTCGTCGCGAACGCGGTGTCCTCGGGGATTCCTGCGTCGGTGCGGCGGCCGGGATCGGTGGTCCAGGACTTAGGCAAGTAGAGGGTCCGGTCGATGAACGCGTGGCCGGTGTCGGTGGCGTAGGTGAGGTAGACCGCGACCTGGGCGTTCTCGATGCGACCCGCGGTTCCGGTGTATTGGCGTTGCACTCCGACGGTGTGAACACCTTTCTTGAGGTCGCCGGTTTCGTCGACGACCAGCACGGCGCCGGTGTCGCCGAGGGTGTCCGGTGACGTAGTCGCGCAGGTCGTCGCGGACCTCCTCGGCGTCCCAGGCCGCTTTGCGCAGCAGGTGCTGTATCCCATCGGGGGTGTCGTCGTCGGCGTGTTCGGAGATGGTCCAGCAGTTCTTGTGCGGCAGGTCCGACAGCAGCCCGAGTAGCAGGGTTCGTGCTTGTCGGCAGGGCTCGACGCGGGTGAACCTGTCGGCGATCTGGCTGATCATCTCCTCGAACATCACCGCCCACCGGTCAGGGGGAGGGCGCTGGGACCCGCGGCCACCAGCCGATCAGGGTTAGTCCACACAACCGACCATGATCAACTGGTGGCCGCACCTGCCTACAAGCGGTCCACCAGCGACATCACGAAGTCCGGCTGGGGTACTAGGGAAGACATCACCCGTGCCGTTCAGGACGGTCGCCCACAGCACTTTTTGTACTTTAGTCCCGTTCTTGGTGTGCAGACACATGCAGCGTTCCGGCCGGGGTGGGTAACATCGAGTCTGACGGCAGCTGCGACAAATTCGTTTCTTTGAATAGCTCGGGCTAGAAACTCGGGATTCTCCCAGGACATGCCTCGTAGGTTGCGCCCGAAGCCGCATAGCAACGTTCCATTGCAGGTGGCTAGGTACCAGTTGGACAGGAAAGATAGTTGCATTTCGGGCAGCAAGGGCTTGCCGTCGACTTGCAGTGTTAGTCGGTCGCCGGTTAGATGAGCGGACATCTGCTTCTGGGGTACCTGGCGAATTGGTGACTGGCCGGACTTTGGCGCGTCGAAAGAGATAACGTCCTGAATGTCGGCGAAACCGCGTCGGCGGAGTAGATCCAGCATCAGGTCAAGGGGTTTACCGTCAGAATCGAAGGTCTCGGCGCCGTGGCAATCAATAAGGATCGCGGGGATATTATTGTGAATAATGCTGCATTCAACTTCGAATCGAACTGACTCAAGTGGTTTTGGATCACTTGTGGCCTGCACGATTGAGGAGGTGGCACATGCGGGGTGTGCCACCATGGCTCTCATGGGTGCCCGCTCTATGTGATGTACCAGCATGAGTTCGGCTATCCCCGCATCGACGATGGGAAGTCCGCACATGCAGCACGACTTACGTGAGTTGGTGACCATCCTGCGCAGGGCATCTAGGTCGAATCCTGCCAAAGCGCGCCGAACCATATCGCTGATGTGTACTTGCGTGCGCAGGGTCCCAGCTACGTCTGCCGCGCGTTCGAGGTTTGCTTGCCTGATCTCAGGCGATGCCCAGAACGCGGACCTGACCTGTGAAGGGATATCCTCCGCCTCGGAGGCGAGATAGGACATCGCGCCGTCCAGGTCCATCCCATCCGGAGAGTCATACTTAATCGACAGCTCAAGCGAGAGCGCTTCGGCGGCGGATCGCCATTCTTTTACTAACTGGAATAGATTACGCGCCTCATGGGCCCGCGTTTCGGCAACCTCTCTGTCTTCAGAGGTTTTGAATGCTCGAGCAAGGTTTAGTGCCGCCGTTGCGCGTAGGCTGACATTTTTCAGGTCGCGCGCAATGGTGTAAGCCTTGTTGAATTCTTCACATGCTTCAGCTGTCCTGTCGATGGTCGCCAGGTTGGCGCCGATATTGTTGCGGAGTTGTGCTTCACGTTCGGCGGAGCCTAGATCGTGAGCGAGCTCGATGGCGTGCCGCAGCTGCGTGACCGAACGATCGACGTCGCCGAGCTTGAAATAGCACGTCGCCATGTTAGAAGACGCGGCCAGCAAGGCCTGCAGATCCTTTCGGTCAGCGGCGGAAGGTAGGGCCGCGTCATATTCTGTGAGTGCGTCCTGCCATTGGCCCATTCGTGCGAGTGCGCCGCCGAGTGTGATCCGGCAGTGCATTTCTTCACCTGTTGCTCCGCAGTCTTGCGCCAATGCAAGGGCCTGCCTTGCGGTGTCCAGTGCTTCGTGCCAGAGTTGCCGACTCGAGTAAAGTATGGCAAGGAAGCGCAGGGCTGATGCTCGGATTGCAGGATCGACAGTGTCCGATGGGGCCTCGGTTACGCAGCGGAGAGTTTGCGCGGCTTCCTCCCATTGGTTGACGTGGATTAATGCCTCACCGAGAAGCGCTCTCGCATTTGCGAGCGCATCGGAGTTTCCTGTTTTTTCGAGCATCCGGACGGAGTCTCGTAGTAGCGGGATGGACTTATTGGTCTGGCCTGATTGCCGGAAGAGGTTTGCGCGACGGTCGCGGAGTTGAGAGAGGACAAGATGGCTTCCTGATCCGCTGGAGGCTTCTTCTGCCAGTTGGAAGAGTTCTTCTGCCTCCTCGTGACGGCCCGCCTCGCCATAGAGTGTGGCCAGCTGGGAAAGAGCCAAAGACAGTTGTGTGGTTGCGCCGATACTGTCAGCGATCTCAATGCACCGGTGAAAGCGGGTAAAGGCCTCGTCAATGTCTCCGTCCCTCGTCGCAATGGCACCGAGGAGGCGATGGGTGCTGGCCTGACCATAGAGGTCGTCAACTTCTTCATAGATCCGAAGAGCGTTTGCCAAGGACTCAGTCGAGGTCGTTGCAGATTCGCGGCCTTGTTGCAGTAGGGCTAGCTCAGTGAGTGCGGCGGCCTCGCCATTTCGATCACCGACGGCGCGAGCACACTCAAGGGCCGTACAGCATTCTTGCTGAGCTTGGTCGCGGCGCCCGGTGGTGCGGAGCAGCGACGCAAGCCTGAGACTCAAGGTGGGAAAGAGTCCAGCCAACTTGCTCCGCCGGGCGACTCCGAGTGCGTTACGGAGGTACCGTTCCGCGCGTCGCCAGTCGCCGGTAAGCGAGTAGGCGATCCCCAAATTTTCCAGCGTGCGTGCCAACTGGGTATCGGCGACGAGGACTCGCCATGCCGTGAGTTGCTCACGGAACACGGGAATTGCTTCTGCAGGGCGGCCCTGGTTGATCAAGAGGGTACCGTACGCGCTCGCGGCTGAGTACGCGAGGAAAAAGTTGCCGACCTCGCCAGCGAGCTCAGCGCTGCGACGGAATAGTGAAACAGCGTCCTCGGCATCGCCGCGGCGACTTGCAATGACGCCGAGATTGAGTAGGGCGACGGCTTTCCACTCGGCGTTGCCGGTCCGTGAGGCAGCTTCGCGCAGGTATTCGTACACGCGCTGAAGATCGGTCCAGCAGCTACGGTGGTGTAGCGCGGGAGTGATGCTGGCTACAAGGCTGGCCATTGCTGTCCAGCGTTCAGCTCGGCGCGCTAAGCCAACCAGTGCAACCATTGCTGGCCTGTCCTCTTCCAGCTGGGCCAGCGCGTGAGAGTTGCTGACGGCAGGAGTGCGAGCTTCTTGATCGGTAAAGCCGATCGCCGAAAGCGCATGATGGGTTCGTGCGGCATACATAAGGCAACCGTGATCAAGAACGCGTTCACGCCAGCCTTGGTCAGCATCCAGAGCCTTACCGCGGGCGAAGCGGTGCACCACGCTGTGTAGACGATACCTATCGGTATGGGTCTGCTCGAGAAGATTGCGCTCGAACAAATAATCGATCTGATCGTTCGTGTATCGCACCTGTCCCGCGTTTGCGGCGTCGGAGTCCACGGACATGCACGCCACAATTACGTTCACAGGGATACTGGTATTCGGCAGCATGCCCAGCAGCCGAAGCAGATTGGCCTGCTCGTCCGGTAGCGAACAGAAACCGTCTTCCAGAATAGCTTGCATCGAGCTGTCGCCCGTCCGTAGCGCATGCACGCCGTGATCGGGGTCTGCCAATTGGTGCAGGTAGTCTTCGACGCTCAACCGCGGACGATAGGCGATACGCGAGGCCGCGATCCGGATCGCAAGCGGTAGCCCGCCACAGACGTCCGCGAGGACTTGGCCCTCCTGTTCAGTCAGTCGGTCAGCGGGCACGGTGTCCGTGACCAACTGCACCGCGTGATCCTGAGTCAAGGGACCGAGTTCGAGGAATCGCACGCCGGTCGTGGCCAACCCAGTCAATCGGGATCGACTAGTGCAGACCAGGGCGAAAGGTCCCTCGATCGTGAAAAGATCACGTACGGCTCCTTCGGACGGCACATCGTCAAGCACAATCAGCGTCTTACGGTCACTGAGAAGCGCACGTAGCCGCATCAGCGTTTCGTGTCGAGACTGGCAACGCTGCGCGGAGTTAGTGTCGAGGACATTCAGGACTGCTTCCGGGAGATTAACCTCTCCCTGCTCAACCGCAAGCGACGTCAGGCTCAGAAAGTACTGGCCGTCGGGGTAGACGTGTGCGACCTTGCGCGCAAGATGAACGGCGAAGGCCGTCTTACCCACACCGGCGGGTCCGGTAATCACGGCAACCGGGCCTCCACCACCGTTGTCACCACGATCCGACAACCACCCCATCCCGAGTTTGAGCGGCTCTTCTCGGCCGACCAGTCTGGATACATCCCGTGGGAGGCCGCAGAAGGAAGACTCCGGCGACAACAGCGGTCCGACAGAGAACTTCCGACAAAGATCTTGGTCGGGCCCCGGTTCCAGGCGAGGAACAGGCAGCTCTCCTTCGGACAGCCCCGCCAGAGGCGATGACGCGTCAGCGGCAGGCTGCCATCCTGCATGATTGCTGCCGGTCAACTGCAGGAGTGCGGGCGCCGCGCTCGCGTCGAAACGCTGAGTCCGCTTATCGACTACAACAGCTCGAGACTGACGACTCGCGGCATCAGGGAAAGCCGCGTGCACGTCGACCCACCATGCTTCGCCCTCGGCCGGATGTGAAAAGATCAAGATGACTGGAACGTTGCCGGCCAACCACAGTTCAAGATCGGATTGTCTGCAGACATACCGAAACTTCTCATCTGTCTCGGAAGAAAATGGGCGGTTCTGTGCCTTACTCTGCACGAGCAACGCCCGATTCAGCAACCTCCCGTTGGATCGATCGACAAGATCGATATGCCCGTCAATGCCATGATCAATTCGACGAGGATGGAAGAGAAACCCCATATCAAGGCAGCGAGCCGCAATCAAAGTGACTCCTTGCTCGCCGATGATCGTCTGGCTGGTAACCGTCTTGTGTTGGGCCACAGGACTTCCCTCCGGAACGAAGATCCGCTGGATACTGCTCATGACTGTTGCCGAGAAGGTACTCACCACCCCCGACAGCCCACGGGGAACGTTTCGAGATCCGGTCTCGCAGGACCGTGAAGGTGGACCGAGGATAGGGGAACGTAGGACGCCGGTACTCCGCCGCTGATGACGAACTGTGCGGCCTTAAGACTGGGATAGTGCGCTGTTACCGCTGGTTAGAGGGGCACAGTTGACGACGGGGCCGACCGCCTTACTCGGTCCAGAGCAGCCGAGATAGGCGGCTCAGGCCCGTCTAGGACCACCGGAACACACTCGATGGGGTGAACTTCACGCGGCCTGTGGGAGAGCATGAACTACGCGGCGAGGGGGTGTGATTCTCCCGTGAGCGTGGCCAGCGCTGCTGCGACTTCGTTGATGCTGGCGCGGACGTAGGTTGTGGTGGTTCCGGTATCGCTGCTGTGGTCGCTGTGTCCGGCGTAGGCACGGGCCACGGCATACCCGACGTTGCGCTCGACCCAGGTCAAGGTGGTGTGGCGCAGCCAGTGGGTGGAGATTTGCTGGGTCGCCACCCAGGGGAGGTGCTTGCCCAGCCGTGTCCAGAGGTGGTCGTAGCGGCGGCTGGTGATCGGTTGCCCGTTGCGATAACGCAGCAGTTGCCCGTCGCGTGGCGCGCGACGGTCGTGTGCGTGTTGTTGCAGGTGAGCCATCAGGGTGGGCGAGACTGGCTGCCAGCGGACCGTCTCGCCCTTTTCGCGGAGGAAGATCAGGCACTGGGCAGGATCGAGGTCCTGCGGCCGGAGTGCGAGGGCGCCACCGCGGCGGCACGCGGTTTCGGTGTGCAAGCGCAGCAGAAGGGTGTCCAATGCTGGGTCGTTGCCGGTGGTGGTGGCGGTGTGGTTGATCTCGGCCAGCCGGTTACCCGCGACCGCGCGGCGCGTGGACGGCAGTCGCGGGGGTTTGGCGACTTTACGGGCCGGGTTGTTGGCGGGGTCGATGAGTTCGTCGTCTTCGGCGTGCCGGTACAGGCAGCGCAGGGCGGCGATGAGGTGTTCGCCCGCGCTGCGCCCACCGCGGGCGTTGCGGCGGGCGACGACGTTGGTCTTGATGTGCTCGACGAGGTGTTTGATCTGCGACGGTGTCGGCTCGTCCAGGCGGCGGTGCCCCCAGTGTTCGAGGATCCGGTTCCAGTAGGAGGTGTATACGCGACGGGTGCCGTCAGAGACTGCGTCGGGCACGACGGGGATGTATTCGGCGAAGGTCGGCAGCAATGGCCGGGTGACCGGCTCGCTGATGAGGTCTTCGGCAGTGACGCCCATCCGGGCCAGCAGCAGCCTGGCGGCGTCGAGATCGGCGGCCCGGTCCGCCGTCGCGCTCTGGTGATGTTCCGCGGTCATGCGGGACCACCGCCCAGCAGCGTTACGTGGCAGTCGGTGAGCAGCAGGTCGAGCACCGTCGGTGGGTGCACGAGAAGCACGTCGCGATCGGGGTAGGCGGCCAGCGGCACGCGATCGCCAGAGCCCAGTTCGCAGCTGTGCCGTACATGTGCGGGAAGGCGTAGATGTCCCTGGCTGGTCATGCCGAACACGCCGCAGGGGTCGGTGCCGATCACCAGCGTTCCGTCGGTGACGCTGATGGCCAATGGTGTCCCGGCCACCCAGTCCAGCGCGGCGAACACCGTGCGGTCGGCGACCCGCCCGCGGCAGTCCACGGCCGCCATTCCGTACACCGCGGTCTCGGTGCGCGGCGTGGGGACGGTGGGTAACGGCAGCGGCCGGTTCGACGCGGCCATCGGGCCACGCCCGCCCTGGGCACGCGTAGCCGGGAAAGCGACCGGGGCAATCACAGCGCCGGTCATGCCCACCACCGCCGCCGCAGGCGTCGCGTGGTCCGGCAGAATGCCGATTCAGGGTGTTGGAGTGCGTTGAAGCACCGATACGTTCGTCGTAGCAGTGATGCCACGAAAGTGTGTCCGAGGGGGGACTTGAACCCCCACGTCCGTTAAGGACACTAGCACCTCAAGCTAGCGCGTCTGCCATTCCGCCACTCGGACTTGCTGATGTGAGAAGAGTATACGTCGCCCTGGAGGCCTCAATCAGGGGGGTCCGTATCGTCACGCAGACCTACATTGAGATGATGATCGGTTACCCTCTGGCAACCTCCGCGTGCCCAAATGGTCACATATCCCCAGGTCGGAAGCATAAAGTGCGAAGCGTGACGGCTTGTCGCAGTAAGTAGCAGGCCATGGGGAATCAAACCCGGGCACCGGGCGCTGACAACGGCGTGAAGAAGATTGGTTTCCTGTCCTTCGGCCACTGGTCGCCGAGCGCGCACTCCGAGACGCGGTCCGCCGCCGACTTCCTGCATCAGTCGATCGACCTGGCCGTCGCGGCCGAGGAGCTCGGCGTGGACGGCGCGTACTTCCGGGTGCACCACTTCGCGCGGCAGGCGGGCAGCCCGTTCCCGTTGCTCTCGGCGATCGGGGCAAGGACGTCGAAGATCGAGATCGGCACCGGCGTGATCGACATGCGCTACGAGAACCCGATGTACATGGCCGAGGAGGCGGGCGCCGCCGACCTCATTTCGAGGGGCAGGCTTCAGCTCGGGGTCAGCCGGGGATCCCCGGAGCAGGTGATCGACGGCTGGCGGTACTTCGGTTACGGGCCGGAGGAGGGGCAGACCGTCGCGGACATGGCCCGGCAGCGCACCGAGGTCTTCCTCAAGCTGCTCGAGGGCGAGGGGTTCGCGCAGCCGAATCCGCGGCCGATGTTCGCCAACCCGCCGGGGCTGTTGCGGCTGGAGCCGTACTCCGAGGGGCTGCGCGAGCGGATCTGGTGGGGTTCCAGCTCGAACGCGACCGCGGTGTGGGCGGCGGAGCAGGGCATGAACCTGCAGAGTTCCACGCTCAAGGACGACGAGACGGGCGAGCCGCTGCACGTTCAGCAGCGCAAGCAGATCGAGGCCTACCGCGAAGCCTGGAAGGAGGCCGGCCACCGGCGCGAGCCGCGGGTGTCGGTCAGCCGCAGCATCTTCGCGTTGACCAACGACCTGGACCGCGCGTATTTCGGCCGTGACCGGAACTCTCGGGACCAGGTCGGCATGATCGACGAGACGACCAGGGCGATCTTCGGGCGGTCGTACGCCGCCGAGCCGGACGAGCTGGTGCGGGCGCTCAAGGAGGACGAGGCGATCGAGGCCGCGGACACCCTCTTGCTGACCATCCCGAACCAACTCGGCGTCGACTACAACGCGCACGTCCTGGAGAGCATCCTCACGCACGTGGCACCGGAGCTCGGCTGGCGCTGAGAATGCGCGGTTCGGCGGTGGGTAGAGGCCGTCCCGCTCGTTACGATCGGGGCATCCCCGGCCAGCGGAGGGCCCCGTGAGACTGCCCCGATCCCTGTCCTGCCTGGTCCTGGCGTTCGGCCTGGCGCTCCCGGCGACCGCGCACGCGAGCGCTCAAGCCCCGCTCGGCGGCGGGAGTGTGCTGCAGAGCAGCGCCGCGACTCGGTGCACGGCCGGGTTCGCCGCCGTCTCGGGCAAGACCGGCTACCTGATCGCGAGTTCCGCCTGCGGCAGACCCGGCGACACCATCCGCAGTGCGGGCCGGGTGGTCGGGGTGGTCGTCGGCACTCAGGTCCCGCCGACCGGCGCGATCGTCATCCGCGTGACCAATACGACCGACTGGCGGCTGGTCGGCTCGATCCCGCCCGTCGACAGCCGGGTGACGATCACCGGGTCGGTCGAGGCCCCGGTCGGATCGTCGGTGTGCCGGTACGGCGCGACCACCGGCTGGCACTGCGGGATCATCCAGGCGAAGAACGTGTCGATCACTTTCCCCGAAGGAACGCTGACCGGCTTGACCCGCACGTCCGTCTGCGCCGAGCCGGGTGACCACGGCGGACCGTTCGTCAGCGGGACGCAGGCGCAGGGAGTGCTGGTCGGCGGCAGCGGGAACTGCTCCAGCGGCGGCACGACCTACTTCTACCCGGTCAACCGCGTCCTGTCGGCTTACGGCCTGACGCTCGTCACCGGCACCTAGAACGGCAGGACCCTCGGATACGGGGGAGGGGAATGCCGGGCGAACGCCGGGGTGGTCGTCACCCGGGCTTCCCCGACGGCGTCGAAGATCGTCTGGTGTTCCGGCGCGAGCTTGCCGGCCTCGGAGTTCAGCGCGGCGGGCCCGTCCGACGGCCAGTGTCCGGCGTCCAGCCGCCGCTCCAGCGTGCGCAGGGCGGTGATCTCCTCGGACGCGGTGAACACACAGTGCCCGGCGCGGTTCACGAACAGCTGACGGAGATCGCCGCCCTGCCCGGCTCGTTCGGCGTAGGCGCGTTCGTGCGCCGCCGGCGCGGTGCCGTCCGCGACGGTGTGCATGGTCAGCACCGGGACCGGCGTGCGTCCGAGCGGCAGCCCGAACCGCGCCAGATAGCCGACCGCGGCCGGATCGGGCGCGATTCGCGGTGCCTTCGCCAGCCTGTCGAGGTCGGCGTCGAGGTCGAGTCCAGCCTCCGCGTAGGCCCGTTCCACGAGCGGCCGCTCGCCGGCCTTCGCGAGGATCCGCCGGTAGTCGACGCCCACGTTCCAGCTCGGGTTGCCGCCCGCGCGCTGCTCCAGCGCGACCCTGTCCACGCCGAAAGCGCTGACGCGGTAGAAGCGATCCCATACGCCCTGCCAGAAAACCTGATCGGCGACGGCCTGCGGACGGGGCCGGGTGGCGTCGAACCAGCCGGGGATTTCGGCCAGCGCGTTCGCCAGCGCGAGCCGGGCCTGGCCATGCGGGTTCGCGGTGGCGGCCCGCACCACGTCGGTGAACCGGCCAGCGTTCGCCGCGGGATCCGCGATCCGCACCAGGTCCAGCCGCGCGTCGAGCAGCGTGTTCAGCGCGAACCCGAGATCGAGACCGGAGTTCCAGTGCGCGGCCCCGCCGGCGAGGTTGCCGCAGAAGGTCATCAACCCGGCGAACCGCCGCGGGTTCCGCTCGGCGAGCAGGGTCGCGGTGATCGCTCCCACCGATTCGCCCGTCGCGATGGTCCGCCGCGGCTTGCCGACCGTGCGGGAAAACCAGTCGTGCAACCGGATCTGGTCGGTCAGCGCCTCCTCGATCGACCAGCCGCGCACGGTCCGGTACTGGGACGCGGCCAGCGCGTACCCCTGCTCCAGCAGATACGACTCCGTCGTGGGCTGTGAGGTCAGCGCGATCCGCTCCGGCTCCGGATACGCCAGGGAGTACATCCCGTGACTCCACAGCATGAGCGTGCCGTTCCAGTTTTCCGGAACCAGCACCAGATAGCGCGCGCCTTCGAGTTCGCCCTCGTACCTGGTGACCGGCTCGGCGGCCGCGGCGCGGGGAACCAGCAGCCCCAGGAAGATCGTGAACAGGGCCAGGAGAACGAGACCACGTCGGGCCATGACGACCACCCCCGCGGCTCATCTTTCGCCGCGCCGGGTGAAGTGTCGAGGTCCGGTCGGCCTAACTGAAGAGAACCGAGCGCAGGAGAAGCCGGTCCGAACCGCGGCCGCCGTAAGGGCGGAGCGAAAAGTAGGAGTCGCTCTTGCAGTCGTCGTCCAGGAACACCACCGCGGTCGAGTCGGTGTCGTTGCGCGGACGGAACGCGTCGACGTCCCAGTCGGCGATTTCGGGGATTTCGATGCATTCGCCGCTGGGCGGGTCCACCAGGACGCCGATCTGGAGCTCTTCGTCTTCGTCGTAGTAGCGGTAGGTGAATTCGCCCTCGGCCGCGGAAGCCACCGCGGGGATCGTGAAGCACAGGGCGACGGCGCTGGCGACGGCGAGGAAAGCGGTACGTGTACGCATGGTTCGACGTTAGGACGGTGATCAACATCTCCGGTAGGTCTCGCGGCCGGATCCACTCTTGGAGGTGGACCGAAGTCCGGTCGGTGATCGATAGTGAGCGGCATGTACACCGGCAACCCCGACGTCCCCGACGACGTTTTCGCGGACGTCCTCGCCCAGATCGACGACTTCGTCCGCACCCGCGTGATGCCTCGCGAGCTGGAGATCATGAGCACGGACGCCATCCCGGCCGACCTGCGGGCGCAGGCCGCGGAGATGGGGTTGTTCGGGTACGCGATCCCGCAGGAGTGGGGCGGGCTCGGCCTCGATCTGGTGCAGGACGTCGAGGTGGCGATGACGCTGGGTTACACGTCGTTGGCGTTGCGGTCGATGTTCGGGACGAACAACGGGATCGCCGGGCAGGTACTGGTCGGGTTCGGCACGGACGAACAGCGGGCGCGGTGGTTGCCGGGCATCGCGTCGGGTGAGGTCGTCGCGTCGTTCGCGCTCACCGAGCCGGGTGCCGGCTCCAACCCGGCCGGTCTGCGGACCAGCGCGAAGCCGGACGGCGACGGCTGGGTGATCGACGGTGGCAAGCAGTTCATCACCAACGCCCCCGAGGCCGGGCTGTTCGTGGTTTTCGCGCGTATCGACACCGGCATCGCGGTGTTCCTGGTGCCCGCGGACGCGCCTGGCATCACGGTCGGGGCGAAGGACGCCAAGATGGGGCAGGAGGGTTCGCGTACCGCGGACGTGACGTTCTCGCAGGTCCGCGTCGGGCCGGAGGCGCTGGTCGGCGGGGACGGTGAGGTCGGGTACAAGGCGGCGATGACGTCGCTGGCGCGCGGCCGGATCCATATGGCGGGCCTGGCGGTCGGGACGGCGCAGCGGGCGCTCGACGAGTCGGTCGCCGACGCCGCCACCGCGACCCAGGGCGGTACGCCGATCGGGGATTTCCAGCTGGTGCAGGCGATGCTCGCGGATCAGCAGACCGGTGTGCTCGCCGGCCGGGCGCTCGCCCGCGAGGCGGCTCGGGCGTACGTGACGGGGGAGGACCGGCGGATCGCGCCGTCGGCGGCGAAGCTGTTCTGCACCGAAATGGCGGGCAAGGCCGCCGATCTGGCGGTGCAGGTGCACGGCGGCAGTGGCTACATGCGCGAGGTCGCGGTCGAACGCATCTACCGCGACGTCCGGTTGATGCGGCTGTACGAGGGCACCAGTGAGATCCAGCGGCTGATCATCGGCGGTGGCCTGGTGCGGGCCGCGAAGAAGAAAGCATGACCCGGCCACTCGAAGGGGTCACGGTCGTCGCCATCGAGCAGGCCGTCGCCGCTCCGCTGGCCACCCGCAACCTCGCCGATCTCGGCGCGCGCGTGATCAAGGTCGAACGCGTCGACGGCGGGGATTTCGCGCGTGCCTACGACCACGCCGTACACGGAAGCGGCGCGCATTTCGTCTGGCTCAACCGCGGCAAGGAGTCGCTCGCCGTCGACCTCAAGACCGCCGAAGGCCGCGACGTCGTCCGGCGACTGGTCGCGAAGGCCGACGTGTTCGTGCAGAACCTCGCCCCGGGCGCGGCGGAGCGGCTCGGTTTCGGTGATCCGCGGGCGGATCACCCGGAGCTGGTCGTGGTGAACCTGTCCGGCTTCGGCTCGGGCGGGCCGATGGAGCAGCGCAAGGCCTACGACATGCTGATCCAGGCCGAGGCCGGGCTCATCGCGATCACCGGCACCCCGGAAGCCCCGGCGAAGACCGGCATCCCGACCGCCGACATCGCCTCGGGCATGTACTGCGCGCAAGCCGTGCTGGCGGCGTTGCTGCGCCGCTGGCGCACCGGCGAGGGCGCGACGATCGAGGTCTCCATGCTGGAGGCCACCGTCGAATGGATGGGATACGCGCTCAACACCCGGATGTACGCCGGGACCGAGCCGGAGCGGATGGGGCTGAGCCACAGTTCGATCGCGCCGTACGACGCCTTTCCCACGCGCGACGGCCAGATGCTGATCGGCGTCCAGAACGACACCGGCTGGCGCACCCTCGTCACCGACGTCCTCGACGCGCCCGAGCTCGCCGACGACCCGCGCTTCACCACGAACGTGCGGCGCGTGGCCCACCGCGCGGAATGCGACGCCGCCGTCGCGGCCCGGACCTCCCTGTGGTCCAACAGCGAACTCGACGAAAAGCTCGCCGCGGCCGGGGTTCCCGCCGCCCAGCTCAAGGACGTCGGCCAGGTCGCCGATCATCCCCAGCTGCGGGCGCGCGACCGGTGGCGCAAGGTCGGCACCGAATCCGCCCGGATCGACGCTTTGCTGCCACCGGTGACCTTCGACGATTTCGAGGCGTGCATGGGCGACGTCCCGGCGCTGGGCGAACACACGCGAGCGTTGCTCGTCGAGTCCGGAGTGGACGCCGACGACTACCTTCGCCGGGGCATCGCCCGCTGAATTCCGGGAGCGACTGGAGGAACTCCAGGTTTACGCTCGAGATCATGCGATTCGCCATCAAGACTTCGCCGCAGGACACCGTCTGGGCCGACATGCTCGCCGTCTGGCAGGCCGCCGACGAGATCGAGCTCTTCGAATCCGGCTGGACCTTCGATCACTTCTATCCCATTTTCTCGGATTCGACCGGTCCGTGCCTGGAAGGGTGGGTGACGCTCACCGCGCTCGCGCAGGCCACGAAACGGCTCCGGCTGGGCACGCTGGTCAGCGGGATCCACTACCGCCACCCCGCGCTTCTCGCGAACATGGCCGCGACACTGGACATCGTTTCCGGCGGACGGCTGGAGATCGGCGTCGGCGCCGGCTGGAACGAGGAGGAATCCGGCGCGTACGGCATGGAACTGGGCACGATCAAGGAACGCAGTGACCGGTTCGAGGAGGCGTGCGAGGTGCTCGTCGGCCTGCTGACCCAGGAGACCACCACGTTCCAGGGTCAGCACTATCAGCTGACCGACGCCCGTTGTGAACCGAAGGGCGTGCAGAAACCGCATCCGCCGATCTGCATCGGCGGCAGCGGCGAGAAGCGGACCCTGCGCACGGCCGCGAAGTACGCCCAGCACTGGAACTTCGTCGGCGGCACGCCGGAGGAGTTCGCGCACAAGCGCGAGGTGCTGCACCGGCACTGCGCGGACATCGGCCGGGATCCGAAGGAGATCACCTTGTCCTCGCACGTCCGCCTCGGCACGGACGGGGATTACGCCAAGGTCGCCGCGGACGCCGAAGCCCTCGGTGAAGTGGGCCTCGACCTGGCGATCATCTACCTGCCGCCGCCGCACACCCCCGCCGTGCTGGAGCCGCTGGCGAAGGTGCTCGAACCGCTGCGCTGAGAGCCTGTTGGCGGAGCTGGGGCCGGGCGTGAGAGATATGACCAGGTCGCGCCCTGCCGACGCGGGTTCACCAACAGACACCGAGGTCTCGAAGACCGGCCGGGGAGCGACCGCCCGTTGCGGAACCGGCCGGTCTCGCTATACGGTGACAGAACTAGAACAGGTTACAGTTCTGCACGGTGGGCGGACCGAGGAGCGGACATGGCGAACAGGGCTGCGCGCGGCGACGAGGCCGACTACGTGGTCGTCGGATCGGGCAGCTCGGGCGCCGCGATCGCGGGGCGGCTGGCGGAGTCCGGTGCCAGCGTGATCGTGCTCGAGGCGGGGAAGAGCGACGACAAGCTGCTCGTCAGGAAGCCGGGGCTGGTCGGCCCGATGCACGCGGTGCCCCAGCTCAAGAAACCGTTCGACTGGGGCTACTACTCGGTGCCGCAGAAACACGTTCTCGATCGTCGCATGCCGGTGCCGCGCGGCAAGGTGGTCGGCGGCTCCAGCTCCATCAACGGCATGGTTTACGTCCGCGGCAACCGCGCCAACTTCGACTCCTGGGCCGCCGAGGGCAACAAGGGCTGGGACGCCGACAGCGTCAACGCCGCGTACAAGCGGATGGAGGACTTCGAGGACGGCGAGAGCGAGTTCCGCGGCGCGGGCGGCCCGATCCGGGTCACCCGCAACAAGACCCCGCAGGAGGGCACGCTCCAGTTCCTCCAGGCGACCGCCGAAGCGATCGGCTGCGAGATCCTCGACGACTACAACGCCGGGTCGCAAGAGGGCGTCAGCCGGATGCAGCAGAACGCCGCCGACGGCCTGCGCTACAGCGCCTCGCGCGGCTACATCCACCATCTCGCGCCGGCCACGCTGGAGGTCCAGTCCGGGGTGCTGGCGAAGAAGGTGGTCATCGAGAACGGCCGCGCCGTCGGCGTCGAGGTCGTCGACGCGAACGGGGGACAGCGGATCCTCCGCGCGGGCAAGGAGGTCATCCTCTCGGCGGGTTTCGTCGGGTCCGCGCAGCTGCTGATGCTGTCCGGGATCGGCCACGCCGAGCACCTCAAGGAACACGGCATCGACGTCGTCGCGGACCTGCCGGTGGGCGACAACCTGCACGACCACATGTTCCACGCGCTGACCTTCCGCGCGTCGTCGAGCAAGAACCGGGGCACGCCGCCGTACTTCGCGCGTGGCCTCGTCAGCGAACTGATGCGGCCCGGGACGACGTTCCTGGCGAACTCGGTCTTCGAGGCGGTCGCCTTCCTCAAGACCTCCCAGGCCGCCGAGGTGCCCGACCTCCAGCTCCACCTCCTGCCGTGGGCGTACGTGACGCCCAACCAGGACGCGCCGATCCGGCACGACGTCGACAAACGGCCCGCGCTCACCGTGCTGACCACGCTGATCTACCCGAAGAGCCGCGGCACGCTGCGCCTCGCTTCGGCCGATCCCACGGCCCCGCCGTTGATCGACCCGCAGTATCTGTCCGACCCGGCGGATCTCGAACTGCTCGGCGAGGGCTCGGAGATGGTGCGCGAGATCTTCGCGTCGAGGGCCTTCAACGGCTCGATCAAGGAAGAACTCCACCCGGGCAAGTCGCTGCAGGGCCAGGAGCTGCGCGACGCGATCCTGAACCGCGCGACGTCGGTCTACCACGGGGTCGGCACCTGCCGGATGGGCGTCGACGAGCTCGCCGTCGTGAGTCCCGACCTCAAGGTCCGCGGCGTCGACGGCCTGCGGGTCTGCGACGCCTCGATCATGCCGTCGATCACCGGCGGCAACACCAACGCGCCCGCCATCATGATCGGCGAGATGGGCGCGCAACTCGTTCTTCAGGACAACTGACGGAAAGAGGGCCATGACCGTCACACCGCTCGCGCTCACCCGACCGGCGTCGGTGACCGACGCGTTCCTCCAACGGCTCGTCGCCCGGGTGCCGGGCTCGTCCGGCGCGACCTGGAAACTCACCGAGGTCTACACCGGTGACGTGCTCGTCGAGCTGCCCCAGTCGACCCCCGCCGACATCGAGCAGGCGTTCACCACCGCGCGCTCCGCGCAGGAGAAATGGGGCGCCACACCGCTCAAGCAGCGGCTGGAGGTGTTCAAACGGGCGCACACGCTCTTCGTCGACAACGCGCCGGCCGTCACCGACCTCATTCAGGTCGAGAGCGGCAAGAACCGGCGGATGGCGATCGAGGAGACCTGCGACCCGGCGATGGTCATGAGCCATTACCTGACGCGGGCCGCCAGACTGCTGGCGCCGACCAAACGAGGCGGGCCGGTCCCGTTCCTGACGACGTCCACCGAGATCCGGCAGCCCAAGGGCGTGGTCGGGATCATCGCGCCGTGGAACTTCCCGTTCGCCACCGGCATTTCCGACGCCGTCCCGGCGTTGATGGCCGGCAACGCGGTGGTGCTGAAACCCGACAACAAGACCGCGCTCTCCCCGCTCTACGGCGTCGAGCTGCTGGAGAAGGCGGGACTGCCGAAGGGGTTGTTCCAGGTCGTGTGCGGCGAGGGCCCGGACGTCGGCCCGACGCTCATCGACCAGGCGAACTACGTGATGTTCACCGGTTCCACCGCCACCGGCCGGGTGATCGGCGAGCGGGCGGGCCGCAACCTCATCGGCTGCTGTCTCGAACTCGGCGGCAAGAACCCGATGATCGTGCTCGAAGACGCCGACCTCGCCGAGACCGTGCAGGGCGCGATCTTCGGCGCTTTCGGCAACACCGGGCAGATCTGCATGCACATCGAGCGGATCTACCTGCCCGAGTCCCGTTACGACGAGTTCAAGAACGCGTACGTGGCCAGGACCAAGGCGCTCGACGTCCGCGCCGCCTACGACTTCGGGCCGGACATGGGCTCGCTCGTCTCCGTCGACCACATGAGCCGGGTCAAGTCCCATGTGGACGACGCCGTGGCCAAGGGCGCGACCGTCCTTTGTGGAGGAAAGCCGCGGCCCGACCTCGGCCCGGCGTTCTTCGAACCGACGATCCTCGAAGGCGTCACGAAGGACATGCTCTGCGGTGTCACCGAAACGTTCGGACCCGTTGTCGCACTGCACAAATACCGCACGGTCGACGAGGCCGTCGCACTCGCCAACGACACCGAGTACGGCCTCAACGCCTCGGTCTGGGGCACCGACGTCGGCGCCGCGCGGGCCGTGGCCGCGCGGATCGAGTCCGGCAACGTCAACATCAACGACATCCTGGCCACCGCGTACGCCTCGAAGGGGACGCCGTCCGGCGGGGTCAAGAACTCGGGCGTCGGCGCCCGCCACGGGGACCAGGGCCTGCTCAAGTACACCGACGTGAAGAACGTGGCGGTGCTCAAGAAGCAGGTCATGGGTCCCCGCGGCGGCCAGACCTACGAGAAGTACGTCGAGGGGATGCTGTCCGGGCTGAAACTCATGCGGCGGTTGCGCATCCGCTGAACGTCGTCGGTGTGCCTGCGGTCCCGTGTCGCGAAAGCCACTTTCGGGACACCAGACGTCCCGAAAGTGGCTTTCGCGACATGCCGGACGCACTCGTCCGCCGCGCTAGACCGTGTCCACGGAGTCGGTGTGCTGCGGCGCGGCCAGCACGCAGACGATGCTCAGCACGCACATGCCGACCAGCAGGCCGATCGCCGGCCAGATGCTGCCGGTCGCCTGGAACAGCAGCGTCGACACCAGCGGCGAGAGCCCGCCGAAGAGCGCGCCCGCCAGCTGGTACGACAGCGAGATGCTGGTGTACCGCGCCCGCGGCCGGAACATCTGCGACAGCACGGCGGCGATCGGGCTGTAGGTCGCCGTCATCGCCAGGCGCATCGCCACGAACGCCGCGATGATCAGCGCCGCGTTCTTGGTCGAGAGCACCAGGAACTGCGGAGCGGCGAGCACGGCGACACCGGCCAGGCCGATCACGACCACCCGCACCCGGCCGAAGCGATCACCGAGCCAGGCCGCGCCGAAGCTGACGACCAGTTCGACGAACGCGGCGATGGTGAGCGCGTTGAGCACCAGCGATTCGGAGACGCCGACGGCCGGATCGGTCGCATACGCCGTCGCGAAGGTGGTGACCAGGTAATAGCCGCCGACCGCGACGGGCAGCACACAGATACCCAGCAGGATCGGCTTCCAGTTCGTCCGGACGGCGTACAGGATCGGCACGCCGGTTTCTTCGACGGTCTCCTCGAAGACCGGGGACTCTTCGACCTTCAGGCGCACGATGAGACCGACGCCGATGAGGAGCACCGACGCGAAGAACGGGATCCGCCAGCCCCACGTGGTGAGCCATTCGGTGCCGCCGGTGCTCAGAAGACTGAACAGACCGGTGGCCAGTAGTGCGCCCGCCGGGTTCCCCGCCTGCGCGAAGGCGCCGTAGAAGGTCTTCTTGTCCGGCGGCGCGTGTTCGACGGCCATGAGCACGGCGCCGCCCCATTCGCCGCCGACGGCGAGCCCCTGGACGAACCTGAGCACCACGAGCAGGATGGGCGCCCACGTGCCGATCTGCGCGTAGCCGGGCAGACAGCCGACGAGGAAGGTCGCCGCGCCCATCATGGTCAGGGTCACCACGAGCGCGGTCTTGCGGCCGACCCGGTCACCGACGTGCCCGAACACGATGCCGCCGAGCGGCCGCGCGAAGAACCCGACCGCGTACGTCGCGAAGGCCGCCGCGACGCCGGTCAGCCGGTCGCCGGTTTCGGGGAAGAACACGGTGCCGAAGACGAGGCTCGCCGCCGTGGCGTAGATGTAGAAGTCGTACCACTCGATCGTGGTGCCGACGAAGGCCGCGAGCCCGGCCCGGCGCGCGCGGCGGAGCGAGTGGGTGTCGGTCTGGACGGTCATCGGGCCACCTCGCCGTCGATCCAGGTTTCGAGCACGCGGATACCGGCGATCCGGTCCGGCTCGCAGGTGAGGGGATTCTCGCCGAGCAGCACGAAATCGGCGCGTTTGCCGGGGGTGATCGAGCCGAGGTCGCGTTCACGGCCGAGCACCCTGGCGCCGGCGATCGTGTGGGCGGCGACGGCCGACCGGACGTCGATCAGCAGGTCGTCGCCGCCGAGCCGGTGACCGCGGCGGGTCGTCCTGGTCACCGCGGTCTGGATGGCTTCGAGCGGGTTCGGCTCCGCGACCGGGGCGTCCGAGCTCAGCGTGACCGGGACGCCCGCCGCCTGGAACTCGCCGAGGGGGTTGAACCGCTCGCCGGGGGTGCCGACGGCGTCGGTGACGCCTTCGCCCCAGTTGTAGTAGTGCTGCGGCTGGTTGACCGGGTGGACGCCGAGCGCGGCCATCCGCTCGATCTGCTCCGGGGACGGCAGCCCGCAATGCTCGATGCGGTGCCGGGCGTCGGGCCGGGGATTCCGTTGCTGCGCGTCCTCGATGGCGTCGAGCACCATGGCGATCGCGTCGGGGGACTGGGCGTGGGTCGCGGTCTGGAGCCCGGCCTCATGCGCCTTGCCGATCAGCGCCGAGTAGTCCTTCGGGTCGTGGTAGAGCTGCCCGGTACGGCACGGATCACCGACGTAGCCGTCCGGGAAGTACGCGGTCCAGCCGCCGAGCGTGCCGTCGGCGTAGAACTTGATCCCCGCGAACGCGAGACGCGTGGTGCCGAAAGCGCCGTGCAGCCCCATTTCCAAGGCCTGGTCGAGCAAATGCGACAGCAGGTACATGTGGACGCGTGTCTTGAGCTGCCCGGCTTCGTCCAGCCGCAGATACATGTCGAACTCGCGGCGTGTCACCTGGGCGTCGCCGATCGCGGTCACCCCCGCGGCGAGGAACTTCTCCTGCGCGGCGGCCAGCTGCCGCGCGTGCTCCTCCGGCTCGTCCTCGAGGTGGAAGTTCGGCCCGTGCCGCCCGACCTTCACCCCCGTGACGCCGGTGAGGATGTTGCACGCCGCGTCCGACAGTTCCCCGGTGAGCTCGCCTTGCTCGTCCCGGAAGAACACCCCGCCGTCGGGATCCGGGGTGTCGCGGGTGACGCCGTTGCGCCGCAACGTGAAGCTGTTGACCACGCCGCCGTGGCCGCTCGCGTTCATGAGGTAGACCTCGCGGTCTTCAGCGACCGCGTCGAGCTCCTCCTTGCGGGGGTGGCGTTTCTCGGCGAGGTTGCGGTGCTCGTAGCCGTAACCTCGGATGGGCCTGCCCGCCGGGGTGCTCTCGGCCGCTTCGCGCAGCAGCGCGACGATCTCGGGAATGGTCGACGCGCGCTCGGGACCGCAGTCGACCCAGGTCATCATCTGCCCGTACATCAAGGGATGCGCGTGCGGATCGACGAAGCCCGGCAGGAGCGTGCCCGGCAGCCGTCGCACCTCCGGCTCGGGGTGGCCGAGACCCGCCGCGCGGGCGCGGCACTCGTCCACGGAGCCGACCGCGGCGATCTCCTCGGCGAACACGAGTACCGCTTCGGCGCCTTCCGTGGCGTCGTCGACGGTCACCAGTTCGTCGGGATGCAGGATCGTCGCTCTCGCGTCGAGGACTGAACGATCGAGGGGCAGCAGACGCATCGCGCGGACTCCAGGGGTTCGACGGTGAAGTGGGGCGAAGGTAAGCGACGAAAACCCTGAGCGCAATCAGATCGGTCGTGCACGGACGGTGTTCACGATTGATTTGACGGCGATCATGAACATAACGCGCTATCTCTGCGGTTCGAGAGGGGTTCTCGTCGGTGATATGGTGCGGCACACCGTCGGAAATTCAGCAGAGGAGAACCGCCGTGGACGACGCGTTGGTCGCGGCTTTGCGCGCGGACGGCCGGATGAGCGTGGCCGACCTGGCTCACCGCATCGGGGCGTCACGGTCGGCCGTATCAGCGCGGCTGGAGCAGCTGAAGGCCGACGGCTCGCTGAACGTGGTCGCGGCTGTCCATCCCGAGTTCCTCGGCCTGACCGCGTACGCGCATCTCGCGATCCGCACCTCGGGCCGCTCGCAGGCGACGACGGACGCCATCGCGGCGCTGCCGGCCGCGGCCTTCGTCTCGGCGGTGAGCGGGGAGTACCAGACCGTCGCCGAGCTGCGCCTGCCCGATTCCCCGGAGCTGTACCGCACGGTGGCGGACATCCGCGGCCTGCCGGAGGTGGAGCAGGTCAACACGCTCGTCTACGTGGACGTGGTCAAGGGCCTGTTCATGCCCGGCCGTCCGCTGCCGCCCTGGCTGCGGCTCGACGACCGCGACCTCGCGATCATGCTGCGGTTGCAGGCCGACGGCAGGGAAAGTTACGCGAGCATCGCCGGGCACGTCGGGCTTTCACCGTCGGCCACCCGCACCCGCGTGCGCTTCCTCCTGGAACACGACGTCATCCGGATCGCGCCGGTGCTCAGCCGCGCCCGCCCGGACGCCGGTCTGGTCTGCGGGATCGGCCTCAACGTGCGGGGCGCCGGTGACTCGGTGACCGCGGCGCTCGCCGCGCGCGACGACACCGAGTTCCTGGCCAGGACCATCGGCCGGTTCGACGTCGTCGCCACCATCGCGGCGCAGTCCGCCCGCGACCTCGACCGGGCGCTCGAAGAGATCAGCGGCAGGCCCGACGTCGTGACCGCGGAGACGTGGGTCCACCTCCGCATCGCCAAGGAACGCTACGAGTGGCCGCTGCCGACCGCGGAAGAACTTGCGCGCCGCTAGTCGTTTCCCAGCAAGGATTTCCGGATCTCGGTCTTGAGCACCTTGCCGATCTTGGACCGGGGGAGATCCGGCCAGATCAGGATCTCCTTGGGGGTCTTGATACCGCCCAGCCGTTCCTTGACGGCGGCGCGGAGTTCTCGCGCCGCGACGGTCTTCCCGGCGTGGAGCTGGACGACGGCGGTGATCTGCTCGCCCCATTTCTCGTGCGGCAGACCGATGACGGCGCAGTCCCGCACCGCTTCATGGGCCATGAGCGCCTGCTCGACCTCGGCCGAATAGACGTTGAAGCCGCCGGTGATGATCATGTCCTTGGCGCGGTCGACGATGTAGAGGTAGTGGTCGTCGTCGAGATACCCGATGTCGCCGGTGTGATGCCAGCCGTGCGCGCTCGCTTCCGCCGTGGCGTCCGGATCCTTGTAGTAGCCGAGCATCACGAGAGAACCGCGGACGACGATCTCGCCGCGTTCGCCGGGTGGGAGCAGCTCGCCCGTCCCGGACATGATCGCGACCTGGGTGAGCGGGGTGGGCCTGCCCGCCGAGGTGAACCGTTCGAGGGCGAGCGAGCCGTCGGGATGGACGTGGTCGGCGGGGGCGAGCGTGGAGATCATCATGGGCGCTTCGCTCTGGCCGAACAACTGCCCGAAGACGGGACCGATCCGGGTGATCGCTTCGGCGAGCTTGGTGGCCGACATCGGCGCCGCGCCGTACCAAAGGCATTGCAGCGATGAAAGATCGGCGCCGTCCAGCGCCGGATTGTCGAGCAGGAGATAGATCAGCGTCGGCGGCAGGAAGGTGTGTGTGATCCGGCGGCTTTCGACCAGCGCGAGGAATTCGCCGAGGTCCGGCGACGGCATCACGACGATCTCGCCGCCGAGCGTCAGGACCGGGAAACAGAGCACGCCGGCCGCGTGCGTCAGCGGGGCGAGCGCCAGGTAACGCGGCCGCCCGGTGAACGGATAGCTCATCAGAGTGAGCGCCGACATCGTCTCGACGTTGGTGCCGCTGAGCATCACCGCCTTGGGCCGTCCGGTGGTGCCGCCGGTGCCGACGAGCAGGACCAGGTCGTCCGGTGGGCTCTCCTCCCAAGGCTCGGCGTCGTCGAGCCAATCGGAAAACGTTACCGCGCCGGGCATCGAACCGTCGAGACAGACCACTGTAGACAGTTTCGGTAAATCGGGGAGCATCCGGGAGACGAGCGGTGCGAAGGACTCCTGCACCAGAAGGCAGGTGCAGTCGAACAGGTCGAGCAGCTCCCTGTTCTCGGCGGCCTCGTTGCGTGGGTTGACCGGGCACCACACTGCGCCTGCCCGGCTGATGCCGAAGACGCAGGCGAACGACAGGGGATCGTTCCCGGAGAGGATCGCCACCTTGTCGCCGGGCTTGACCCCGGAGCGGGCCAGTGCCCGCCCCACCCGCCAGGACAGTTCCCGCACGTCGGCGTAGCTGAGGGACGTGTCGCCCATCGTGAGGCAGGGCGCCGCCGGATCGAGTGAAGCGCCCTTGTCGAGGTAGTCGGTCAGTCGCACGCGCTCGTCCTCCCGGGTCAGTCGTGGACGGTCAAGACCGGCTTCGAAACCAGCCCGAAGCTTCGTAGCACGCCGAGCAGTTCGCGGTGACCGAAAGCCTGGCACCCGGACGCGAACCCGACCCGCTTGGGCGGCTGTTGCAGCAGCGAGTAAGCGCCGTAAGCCTGCATCAGCCCGGTCTGCTTGTAATTGCACGTGCCGTGGATGACGCAGTGCGCGCGGCCCAGCGGTCCCGAGGCGTGCACCGAATCGAGCGACGTGTTGAGCCGCTGGTTCTCCCGCGGCGGCATCTCGTCGCGCACCGCCGCGGCCTGCTCGGCCAGCACGCGCATCTTTTCCTCCAGTGGCAGGTCTTTCACCTGTTCCAGCACGGCAGCGACGATCTGCGGCACACCCTGCATGAGCGCGCGGTCGAAGACGCCGCCGACGGCCTTGACGTTGGCCACGCGGGCGTCGTTCTTGAACCAGACCGGATGCGACGTACCGCCCCAAGGCAGGGCCAGCCCGGTTTCGTGGTGGCCGGGCACGGTGACGTCCTGCAGGCCGCCGTCCGCGGGCCAGGGCAGGTACTCGTTCTGTTCGAGGTAGTACGCGGCCGAGAGCGCGGCGTTGACGAGGATGGTCTTCGTGGAAGCGACCGTGGGATAACCCTTCCAGAACACCAGGATGTCCAAAGTGTCCAGTCCCGGGGTCTCCAGGCAGAGGTTCGCCGCGATCTCGCCGGTGGTGTACATCTGCGCGATACCGGGGGAGAGCAGGAGGCCCTGCTCCGCCATCTGCTCGCCGTACCGGTCTTCGGCGGAGATCAGCCAGTCCTGTTCGCCGGTGGTGTCGAGGTAATGCGTTCCGGTGCGCAGGCACGCTTCGACGACCTCGTGGCCGTACTCGCTGAACGGGCCGACGGTGTTGCAGACGACCTTGGCGTCGCGGAACAGTTCGGTGAGCGCTTCGACGTCGTGCGAGACCTCGACGACCTCGTGGTCGATGGTGTCGAGGCCGGGGACGTGGTCGATCGCTTCCTGGATGCGGGCCTTGTCCCGGCCGGCGGCGATGAACGGGACGTTGTACTCGCGCAGGTACTCGCAGATCAGCCGTCCGGTGTAGCCGGAGGCGCCGTAGACCACGACGGGTTTGGGGCTGCTCATGGTGATTCCTTTCGGGTCGGTGCTGGTCACATGCCCATTCCGCCGTCGACCGGGAGCCCGGCGCCGGTGATGAAGCGGGCGGCGTCGGAAGCGAGGAACACGACGGCGTCGGCCATGTCCGCGACCTCGCCGAGCCGCCCGGCCGGGGTCTGCCCGATGACGGCGCCGATGGCCTCTTCGACGCTGGGGAACAGGCCGACCTCGACGACGTCCTGCGCGAGCTGGTTGCCCATCTGGGTGGGGACGAGGCCGGGGTAGACGCAGTTGACGCGGACGCCGTAGCCGAGTTTCCCGGCCTCCATCGCGGCGACCCTGGTCAGCCGGTCGACCGCCGATTTCGTCGCCGAATAGCCCGCGATCCCGGGGAAGGCGATGGTCGCGGCGACCGAGGCGATGTTCACGACGGCGCCACCGGTGCCCGCGGGGCCACCGGGACGCATCGCGCGGAAGGCGTGCTTCACGCCGAGCGCGGTGCCGAGCACGTTGACGTCGAGCATCTTGCGCACGTCGGCGGGGTCCAGTTCGGCGACGAGGCCGGTGATCTCGACGCCGGCGTTGTTCACCACGATGTCCAGCCCGCCGAGTTCGCCGATGACCGCGGCGACCGCCTGCTCCCAGCTCTGTTCGTCGGTGACGTCGAGCCGGACGAAGCCCGCGTTGGCGCCCTTCTGCTTGATCTGATCGGCGGTGGCGCGCCCGAGGTCCTCCTGGACGTCGCCGATGACCACCGAGGCGCCCGCCAGGGCCAGCGCTTCGGCCATTCCGGCTCCCAGGCCCTGCGCTCCACCCGTGACCAGGGCTTTCCGGCCCGAAAGGTCGTACGAACCCATGGACTTCTCCTCCTTGAGACGGTCCGCGGTTGCGGCGTGCGTCACATCCTGAGCCAGTTTTGGACAGTCGTCAAGATTTCCTTGGACAGTCGTCAAGAATTCGGCGACGCTAGACTGTGGGACCCGCGGCAGGCGCGGGCTCCCGGACCGGACAGGAACTCGTGGTGACCGAGACGAGCGAGCGGATCGCACGCCGGAGCGTCGACAAGTTCGCCCAGCGGCGGGCGGAACTGGCGGAGTCCGCGCTGCAGGCGTTGTCCGAGCTGGGGTACGCGAGGACGAGCCTGCGGGAGATCGCGCAGAAGTCGAACTTCTCGCACGGCGTGCTGCACTACTACTTCACCGACAAGGTGGAGCTGCTGACCTACGCGGTCCGGAAGTTCGAAGAAGTGTGCGTGACCCGCTACGACGAGGCCGTGGCCATGGCGAAGTCGGCCGAGGAGCTCGAGCGGGGCTTCGGTGTCGCGATGGCGGACACGCTGCGGGCGGACGCCGAAATGCACCGGCTGTGGTACGACCTGCGGAATCAGAGTCTTTTCGAGGCCGCGTTCCGCGCCGACGTGCTGGAGATCGACACCCAGCGGCAGGCGATGATCTGGCGCGTCGTTGAGCGCTATGCCGAACTCGCCGACGCGGCGCCTGTCGTGACAAGGCAGGTGGCTTACGCCGCCTTCGACGGCCTGTTCCAGCAGGCGCTGCTCCACCATCTCGCCGGCGAGGAGAACGGACTCGCCGAGGACGCCGGGTCGTTGCTAAGGCGGCTGGTCTCGTAATCCGTTCGATGGGCTCCTGGGTGTGGAGCCCATCGAACGGATTCGCCTAATCGGTGCCGTCGATCGCCGCGCCGTCGTAAAGCAGCGCTCCGGTGCCGTCGTAGACCCGGACCTTGAGCTTGGTCATTTCCGTTCGCGAGTCCGCCATCAGGCGCTCGAACTCCGCGCGCCCTTCGTCGGAGCCGGGTTCGTGGCTTTCCAGCCTCCCCTTCGCGTCGCGGAGGCTGACCATGTCCACGGCTATTTCCGCCGCGAAGGTGCCGTCGACGATGTCGGCTTCGGCCACCGTGCCGTCGTTGCCGACCAGTTCCAATCGGGCCGCTTCACGGGTGAGCGCGCCCAGCAGCCAGGCGGGGCGGCCGTTGTAGGCGGGCATCCAGTGCCATACCGAATACGGGCGACCGGCGAAATCCCGGGCCTGGCCCTCGGATTGCAGGTTCAGCCACCTGCCCCTGCCGTTCTCGAGAACGCAGATGCCGGCGGATCCGTCGTCGTTGTAGGCGATGAGCGCCCCTTGTTCGGCGGTGGCCCCGATCCTGGCGCCGGGATGCCATCCCCGAGGGGGTGGTAGGACGTCTGTCGAGCCGCGTGCCGTCTTCTCTGTGATGGTGGCGGCCAGTGCTGATTCGAGCTGTGCTGCCGGTGAGGTCACTGCGTGCTGTTCTCCTTCTTGGCGGGTCATGTCCTGGTTCACTGTCGCTTCGGTTCTTGCCCGGCGCATCGGGGAGATTCCCTGAGTTCCGGTGATCGACATCGCTTCAGAGTAAGCGCTTACTCGACTGCTTGGATAGTGGTTTGTGATCGTCCGGCCATGGGCCACGACTAGTTGTCACTCTTCAGTGGGAAATCGGCCCTTTTCATTGTTGCTTAAAATTACGAACATCTGTTCGATTTTTTCGGGTATTATGGAGGTGTGTCCGAGACCTTCCTTCCCGAGTTGCCGCAGGAACTGTGGCGTGCCGGCAAGCTGGAGCTTGCCCACGGTGTGCAGCAGTCATTGCAGGTGATTCGGATGGCCACCGCGGGTTTGGGGCGGTTTCTGGCGGAGGTCGAGTCTCGGGGCGCGAAAGACTTGTTCGGGCATGGGACTACGGCGAGTTGGTTCGCGGAGATGGCGGGGTTGTCGCGGGCTGAGGCGGGTGCGGTGGTGAAGCGGGCGGTCGCTTTGAATCCCACCCGGGCTTTGGATGGCACGGAGGTTCGTCCGGTCGCGCCTGCGACCGCCGCAGTCGCCGCCGAGGGATTGGTCGGAGACGAACGGATCGACCAGATTCTGGAGATCTTGAAGAGACTCCCTGCCGACACCTCCGCCGAAGATAAGGCGGTCGCGGAGAAAATCCTCGCCGACCTCGCCCCGAATGCCGGTCCCCACCAGTTGGTGAACGCTGAAGCGAACCTGCTGGGCTGGCTGGACCCCGACGGCAACGAACCCAAGGAGCCTGAGCCCAAGGAACCGCGTCGGGAGATCACGCTGGAGCGGCGCAGGGACGGGTTCTGGAAGTTGACCGGGCTGCTTGATGACGAGACCGGTGCCCGGACGGCGGCCGCTCTGGAGGCGTATGCCCAGCCGCGGCCAGTGGACGAGTTCGGTCAGGCGGATCTGCGGATGAAGTGCGAACGCCTGGGAGACGCCTGGGCGGAACTCCTCGATCTCGCGATCGCCTGCCCGGACCAGCCCGGAACCAGCGGCTACCGCACCCTCGTGCACGTCACCATCGGACTCGACGAACTCAAATCCGGCCTCGGCACCGCCTGCCTCGACTTCGTCGGAACGATGACCGCCCGCGAAGCCCGACTCGCCGCCTGCGACTGCCTCATGCTCCCGGTCGTGATGAGCACCGCCGGAGAACCCCTGGACGTGGGACGACTCAGACGCTTCGTCACCCCAGGCCAGAGACGGGCACTCAACATCCGCGACGGTGGCTGCGCCTTCCCCGGATGCCATCGGAAACCCAAGAACTGTCACGCCCACCATATTGAGCACTGGGCAGACGGCGGACCGACAGATCTCCGGAATCTCGTGCTGCTGTGCGGGTTCCACCACCGCCTGATCCACCACGGCGACTGGGAAGTCCGGATGGCGGCCGATGGGTTACCGGAGTTCATCCCGCCCCAATACCGGGATCCGCTCCGACAACCCCGCCGCAACACCTTGCATCACCGCTGAACCCGAGGAGCCTGTCGGCCACACCGGCGACGGGCCCTTCGGCATGCCTTCAGCCGGCAGCGCCGACTCTTGCCGTGCCAAACTGCGCAATCCTCGACCGGCCAACGTCAATTCCGAGCATGGGAAACCTCGTGACCCGCCCGTAGTTTCGGCGCTGTGCCCGATATCGAACCCTTCACCATCCGCGTTCCCGATCGCGAGCTGGCCGATCTCCACGCTCGCCTGGCCCAGGTACGCCTTCCCGAAGCGGAGACGGTTCCCGACGCCACCCAGGGGATCGAGCTGGCCCGGCTGACGGCGCTGCTGCGGGAATGGCGAGGACACGACTGGCGGGCGAGGGAGATCCGGTGGAACACCATTCCCCACTTCCGGACCCGGGTCGACGGGCTGGACATCGGGTTCTGGCACGTCCGCTCGCCCGAGCGCACGGCGCTCCCGCTGATCCTGACCCACGGCTGGCCGGGTTCGATCCTCGAATTCGAGAAGGTGATCAGGCCGCTCAGCGATCCGGTGGCCCACGGCGGTTCCGCGAGCGACGCCTTCGACGTGGTCGTGCCTTCGTTGCCTGGCTTCGGTTTCAGCGAGCGGCCCAGCGAGCGCGGCTGGCATCCGGGCCGGACCGCCAAGGCGTGGGCCGGCCTGATGACCGCGCTCGGCTATCGGCGGTTCGGGGCCCACGGCGGGGATTGGGGCGCCGTCGTCAGCACGGAACTGGCGTGCCAGGTTCCCGAGCGGGTCGTGGGCCTGCACCTGACGATGCCTTCCGCGTCGCCGCTCCCGGAGGACCTGGCGGCGCCGAGCGAGCCCGAACGCCGCATGCTGAACCGGCGTGATCTGCACCTGTCCGACGGATACGGCTTCGGAATGCTCATGGGCACGCGCCCGCAGACGCTCGGCTACTCCCTGCTCGATTCACCGTCGGGGCTCGCCGCCTGGCTCGGTGAGAAGTTCGCCGCCTACGCCGACGACCGGCCGGAGTGCGGCGGCGGGGTGAGTTTGGCGGAGCAGGTCGACAACATCGCGCTGTACTGGCTCACCGGCACCGGCGCTTCGAGTGCTCGCTGGTACTGGGAGGCGATGCGGTGGGTGCCACGCAGCGCGGAGGAGGAGAACGCGCGGCCGGTGACCGTGCCCACCGCGGTCTCGATCTTCCCCGCCGACCCGTGGCCGACCGCGCGACGCTGGGCGGAGCGCCGCTACCGGAACTTGCACCGGTGGACCGAACTCGATCGCGGCGGGCACTTCCCGGGACTGGAGCAGCCGGAGCTGCTGGTTTCCGAGATCAGGGAAGCATTTCGGGATCCGCCGGTAAACGGTTAAAAACCCCCGACGTTCGGGGGGATACACCGGGAGCGGGTGCTCTTAACGTCGGAGGCCGACCGAAACCCGGTGAGGAGCACCTCCATGAAACTCGTGCGCATGATGGGGTTGGCCGTCCTGACGGCCTCCGCGTTGGTGTTTTCGATGACGGCGGCGTCCGCGCACGATCCCGAGACGGCGGAGGGACAGGCGGCGGCCCGGACCTTCCTCGCCGACCATGTTCCGGCGGAACGGCACGCCGTCACCGGCACGGCGGCGGGTGTGCCGTGCGTCAACGGCATGGCCGACAAGTACCCGTGCAAGAACGTCGACCTGCTCAGCGTGCTTCCGTTGTCCGGCCTCGGCGGCGGGAACGGCAACGACATCTGGGGCTGGACCGACCCGTCGTCCGGCAAGGAATACGCGATCGTCGGACGGACCAACGGCACCGCGTTCGTCGACCTGAGCGTCCCGACCTCGCCCAGGTTCCTCGGCAACCTGCCCTCCAACGGCGGCAGCAGCTCGTGGCGGGACATGAAGGTGTACAAGAACCACGCGTTCATCGTGGCCGACTTCATCACCGGGCACGGGATGCAGGTGTTCGACCTGACCAGGCTGCGCACCGTCACCACGCCACAGACCTTCACCGCCGACGCGCTGTACCGGGAATTCGGTCCCGCGCACAACATCGCCATCAACGAGGAGACCGGATTCGCCTACGCGATCGGCTCCAACACGTGCAGCGGCGGACCGCATATCGTCAACATCCAGAACCCGAAGGCGCCGGCCAAGGCGGGCTGCGTGTCCCAGGACGGCTACACCCACGACACGCAGTGCGTCGTCTACCGCGGGCCGGACACGGCGTACAGCGGCCGGGAGATCTGCTTCAACGCCAACGAGGACACGCTCACCATCGTCGACGTCACCGACAAGGCCAGGCCGGTCCAGATCTCGCGCAAGGGCTACTCGGGCGCGCAGTACTCGCACCAGGGCTGGCTGACCGGCGACCAGCGCTACTTCCTGCTCGACGACGAACTGGACGAGTCGCGCGGCACCGACAAGCGCACCAAGACCTACATCTGGGACCTGGCGAAGCTGTCCGCCCCCGTGCACACCGGCGTCTACAGTTCGCCCGCCACCGCGATCGACCACAACCAGTACATCAAGGGCCAGTACTCCTACCAGGCGAACTATCAGGCCGGTCTGCGCATCCTGGACGTCGGCGGCGTCGCTTCGGCGCGGTTGTCCGAGGTCGGCTACTTCGACATCTACCCGGCGGGCAACGCGGCGAACTTCAACGGCGCGTGGAGCAACTACCCGTACTTCTCCAGCGGCATCGTCATCGTCAACGGCATCGAACAGGGCCTGGTCGTGGTGAAGCCGAACCTCGGCGGCAAGTGACCGGCGGGCAGGCGTGCGCAAGCCCCGGTTCACGGATTGGTTGTTCCTCGCGCTGGCACTGGTGATCGGCGCGGCCGCGGTGTTCGTCGCGCTCCGGCCGGCTCCCGGCTCCGCGCACTCGGCTCACCGACAGCCCGTCGTGACGGCGGATCTGCTTCCCGCCGCGCACAGCGACGGGCTGTCCGAGGCGGAAAGCGGGTACCGGTTCGAGCGGGTGACCACGCCGGCCGTCCGGGGGCCGGAGGTGCCGGTCGCGTTCCGGATCCTCGGGCCCGACGGGCGTCCGGTCACCCGCTTCCTGGACAACCAGACCAAACAGCTGCACTTCTTCGCCGTACGCGACGACATGAACGTCTTCCAGCACGTGCATCCGACACTGGACGGCGACACCTGGCACACGAGCCTCGCACTGACCGACGGCGGCGCCTACCGGATGTTCGCCGAGTTCGTGCCGCTCGACACCAAGGATCCGAAGCATCCGGTGGTGCTCGGTGTTCCGTTCACCGTGCCGGGTGACACCACCTTCGTGCCGGTGCCCGCTCCGGCGGCCGACACCGTGACGTCCACGGGGTACCGCGTGACGCGGGTGGACGGGGAGACCCGGATCCCGGCGATGCGGGCGCAGGTCCTCCGCTTCGCCATCCGCGGCCCCGATGGCGCGCTCGTCACCGCGGTCGACCCGCACCTGGGTGCCAACGGCCATATGACCGGATTCCACACCATGCTGTTGTCGGCCACGCATCTGCATCCGGTGCAGCCGCCCGGCGCGGCGCTCGCCGACGGCGAGCTGACCTTCCACTCGCTGTTTTCGGAACGCGGGGAGTATCGGCTGTTCCTCGAGTTCTCCCATGGCGGGCGGGTGCACACGGCGGCCATCACGGTCGCGGTGGGCTGACGTCGTTCGACGACGTTCTGTGCGCAAGGAACACCCGATGCCGGTCCGGCTTACGACTCCTCGGTCAGCGCGGCCGCGGTCAGGGTCAGATGCCGGGTCAGCGCCTCGGCCGCCGCGTCGGCGTCGCGGGCCAGCGCCGTTTCCTCCAGCAGGCGGTGTTCGGCGAGATGATCGCGGCCGGGGGAGCGGTGCGCCGCCCAACGGCGAGCCAGTTCGCTCGCGGTCCACATCCGGTCGAAGGTCTCCAGCAGGACCGGGTTTCCGCACCCCTCCAGCAAGGTCCGGTGGAAGACGCGATGGGCTTCCGACCAGGCGCCGCTGATGTATTCGCCTTCTTCGGGCACGAACGGCGGCGTGCGGCTCAGCCGGTGGTGCGCGGCGCGAACCCGGGCCTCCCAGTCGAGGTCGCCGCGCTCGATGGAGAGGCGCAGCACGAGCGGTTCGATGGTCCGGCGGGCCTCCGTGATCTCCTGCCAGCGGCGGTCGGAGAAGGCCGGGACGGCGAAACCGCGGTTGGGGAGCCGGTCGGCGAGGCCGTCACCGACCACGCGAACGAGAGCCTCGCGGACGACCGCCAGGCTCACACCGTGCTCCTTGGCCAGGTCCTGCGGTTTGAGCGGGGCGCCGGGGGCGTGGTCGCCGCGCATGATCGCGTCCCGCAGGCGCGTGTACACCTGCTCGGAGAGCATCTGCTTGTCCGGTGAAGCCATCCATGGAGCATAGACGAACCACAAGATAATCGATTATCTGTGTTATGGTCGATTCATGACCAACGATCCCTTCGCCCGGCTGCCCGAGGTGGCCTCCTTCGCCGTCACCAGTACTTCCGTTGCCGACGGCGCCGCCTGGGCGCCTGAACAATGGGCCGGAAAGGACGTCTCGCCCCAGCTGAGCTGGAGCGGCGCGCCGCGCGGCACCAAGAGCTACGCCGTCACCGTCTACGATCCCGACGCCCCGACCGGTTCCGGTTTCTGGCATTGGGCGGTCGCCGACATCCCCGCCGCCGTCACGGAATTGCCCGAAGGTGCCGGCGACGACACCGGCTCCGGGCTTCCCGAAGGTGCTTTCCAGGTGCCGAACGACGCCCGTCTGGCCCGTTTCCTCGGTGCCGCGCCGCCTGCCGGGCACGGCGTGCACCGCTACTTCGTCGTGGTGCACGCCCTCGACGTCGAGTCGCTCGGCGTCCCGGCCGACTGCACGCCCGCGTTCCTCGGCTTCACCATCGCCCAGCACGTACTCGGTCGCGCGGTCCTGGTCGCCACGGCGGAAACCCCCGGTCCCGAACGGATCGAGGTCTCCCGCCTCATCCCGGCTCCCGCCGAGGACGTCTTCGCGGTCTTGAGCGACCCGAAGGGCCACGTCGACATCGACGCGTCGGGAATGCTCCTCGACGCGGAAGGGGATCCGGTCGAGCGCGCGGGCGACCGGTTCGTGGTGCACATGGACCGGGAGGCGCTCGGTGACGTGCCCTTGGGCAAGTACGACGTCGAGGTCGTCATCACCACCCTCGTCCCGGACGAGGAGATCGCCTGGACCGTCGAGGGCCGGGTCCGCCCGCATGCCCGGCACATCTACGGCTACCGGCTGGAGCCCGCCGAGGGCGGCACGCTCGTGACTTCCTATTACGACTGGTCGGAGGTCGGCGAGGAGTGGAAGGAGCGCATCACCTTCCCCGTGGTCCCCGAGTCCGCGCTCAAGGCCACGCTCGGGATTCTCGAGCGGACCGTGCGGCGTCGCGCCGTTTCGCCCACGCGCGGGCACTGAACACGGCAGAATGCCTCCGTGCGGAACATCCTCGTAGCGGTCACCCTCGTCCTGCTCGGTGTCACCGGATGCCAGGGCGGGGTTTCCGGCCAAGCCGAGCCCGAAGGCGACAGTTTCGCGATCAAGGACGGGTCGCGGCTGCGGTTCCGCCCGGTCGTGACGGAGTTCCCGCCTGGTCCGGCGACCGGCGCGGCGACCGACCGGCAGAGCACCGATCCCGCGCAGCAGCAGGCCGCCGCGGCGGCACTGGACTGCTCGGCGGGACCCGACCCGCTGGACGGCCGTGACGATCCGGCGCTTCCGCTGGTCAGCTGTGACCGGGTGCAGGGCACCAAGTACCTGCTGGGGCCGGCCTTCCTCACCGGGGCCGACCTCAGCCGCGCGAACGCCCGGCTCGATTCGCAGTCGGGTGGTCCGCTCGTCGGGCTCAGCTTCACCGACGCGGGCGCGCGGACATGGGCCGATTGGACCGCGGGCAACGTCGGCAAGCAGGTCGCGATGGTGCTGAAGAGCCGGGTGCTGACCGCGCCGATGATCCAGTCCGCCATCACCGGCGGGGAAACCCAGATCACCGGAAAGTTCACCATGGACGACGCCCGTCAGCTGGCGCGGGACATCGCCGGCGCCTGACCCGCCCACCCCGGAATACGATCACCGGACCCGACGTTTGAGCGTTCAACTACTTGAGGAGTTGGACATGGGTTACGAGATCCTGGGCACCCCGCAGCGGCCGACCTTCGGCCTGGACACGTTCGGCGACGTCGAGAACGGCGCGGACGGCCAGCCGGTGAGCCAGGCCGAGGCCATCCGCCAGGTCGTGGCCGAGGGCGTCCTCGCCGACCAGGTGGGCGTGGACTACTTCGGCGTCGGCGAGCACCACCGCGCCGAGATGGCGGTGTCCTCGCCGGACGTCGTGCTGGCCGCGATCGCGGGCCGGACCGACCGGATCCGGCTGGGCACGGCGGTCACGGTGCTCAGCTCGGACGACCCGGTGCGCGTGTACGAGCGGTTCGCCACACTGGACGCCGTTTCCCGGGGGCGCGCCGAGGTCACGCTCGGCCGGGGCTCGTTCACCGAGTCGTTCCCGCTTTTCGGCTACTCGCTTGAGGATTACGAAGCGCTCTTCGCCGAGAAGCTCGACCTGTTCACGCATCTGCAAGGGGAGAAGCCGGTCGACTGGTCCGGGACCGTCCGCCCGGCGCTGGAGGGCGCGCAGGCGTTCCCGGTCACCGAATCGGGCAGTCTGCCCGCGTGGGTCGGTGTCGGCGGCACCCCGCAGTCGGTCGTCCGCGCCGCCGCGTACGGCCTGCCGCTGGTGATGGCCGTGATCGGCGGGTCTCCGGAGCGGTTCGCCCCGCTCGCGGACCTGTACCGGCGCGCGGTCAAGGAGGCGGGCCACCAGGAGCTGCCGATCTCGATGCACAGCCCCGGCCACGTCGCCGAGACCGACGAACTCGCCGTCGCCCAGCACTTCTCGCATCACCAGGCCGCGTTCGCCAAGATCGGTGCCGAACGAGGCTGGGGCCCGATGTCCAGGGCCGACTACGACGCCATGGCCGGACCGCGGGGTGCGCTGTTCGTCGGCTCCCCGGAAACCGTCGCGCGGAAGATCGCGTGGGCCGTGCGAGCACTCGGCCTGTCGCGGTTCCAGCTCAAATACAGCGTCGGCGCGCTTCCGCACGAGCAGCGCCTGAACTCGATCCGGCTTTACGGCGAGCAGGTCGTCCCGCGCGTGAAGGAGCTGCTCGGCTAGCCTCGAAGCCGTGGTGTTCGATTCCGAGCGATTCGACCTTCAGCCGTACACCGGTTTCGACATGTCCCGTTATGTCCGGCGGACGTATTGCAGCTGGGAGGACTCCGGCTGGGAGTCGTTGCTCGTCCAGCGATTCGACCACGTTCCCGTCGCCGAGGACATGCGGCTGCCCGGCGTCGCGGATCTGCATCTGGTCCTGCCGCTTTCGGGGCGGGCGGTGATGGAGACCCGCGGCGCGGGCCGGTGGGACCGCCACCCCTGGGGGAGGCTCGAACTCGCGGTTCCCGGCATGCCGCTGCAGCGCCGTTACCGTGGTGACGAAGCGATGCGAAGCCTGCAGGTGCACATCCCGGGCACCACGGTGGAGTCGGTGGCCGCGCGGCTTGGTGGCCGCGCGGTGGATCACGAGGCGATGGCCGCGTCCGTCGCCGGGGGAGACCCGCTGCTCGACGAGCTGGTCCGTGCGGTCGGGAACGCGAAGGAGGAGGACGACCTCTACGCCGAATCCGCGGCCGCCTTCCTCGCCGTGCACCTGCTCACCCGCCACGCGCGGAAGCCGGAGCCGCCGGACGGGGGACGCGAAGATCACCGGGTCCGCGCCGCGGTGGCGATGATGCGTGAGCGGCTGGCCGAACCGCTCACCGTCGCCGAAATCGCCGGGGAAGTGCATTTGAGCGTCTACCACTTCATCCGGGTCTTCAAGGAGAAGACCGGCCAGACCCCGCACCGTTTTCTCGGCGGGCTGCGGATCGAGGAAGCACGAAGGCTGCTGCGCGACACCGACCTCCCGATCGCCCGTATCGCGGGAAGATGCGGGTTCGCCACCCCGGGCGCCTTGTCGGCCGCTTTCCTGAAACACACCGGATCGCGTCCGTCGGAGTACCGCAATTCCTGATCGCCGCCCCGCAATCCGGCGCATGGTGGGCCCGTCCGCCCCTTCCTAGGGTGAGACGTGTGAGTAGTTCTGGAACGCAGTCGTACGACGTCACCGCCGAATCGCCGGCGCCGCCCGCAGCGGTGTGGGCTCTGTTGCTCGACGCCCGCAGCTGGCCGGTCTGGTCACGGGTCGGTTCCCTGGAAGTCGCCGCGTCGCAAGGACTTTCCGCCGACGGACGCGACGGCGTCGGTGCGGTGCGGGCCTTCCGGACCGGCAAGACGGTCACCAAGGAGCGGATCACCTCGCTCGACCCCGAACGACGGTTCTCCTACGAGGGCGTGGACGTGCCGGTGATGGTCGACTACCAGGCCTCGGTCGATCTGTGCGAAACACCCGGCGGCGGGACCCGGATCCGCTGGCACGGAACGTATCGCGTCGGCAAGGGCAACGCGTGGATCTTCCGCTGGTACCTCCGCCGCTTCATGCGCGACATGGCGACCGGGCTCGCAGCCCACGCCGGGAGCCCGGTCCACAGGCCATGACGGGGGATCAGTGCCGATGGGCGGCTTCGCGGTGGAAGCCCGCGATCATCGCTTCGGTGCTCGGCGGGTTGAAGGGCTGCCCGAGGGTGCGCATGAGCGAGTTCACGCTGGGGCGGTACATCCCGGTCTTGCAGTAGCGGGATCCCTCGAAGACGCCGACCGTGCCGCCGTCCGGGGAGGGCTTGCCGAGCCAGGCGTACCACTTGGCGCGGCGGTCCTTCATCTGCTGGGCGGTGAGCGCGGAAGCGTTGGGCTCGCGGGGTTCGCGGGCGTCGCAGGTGCCGTAGTCGTATTCGTCGGCGAGTCCGCCGATGGAGTGCCCGAGTTCGTGGGCGACGATCTGGCTGGCCTGGATGTTGCCGCCCGAAGAGGTCGCGACGCCGCCGCCGGCCCCGCCGTACTTCGTGGTGTTCGCCAGCATGATGACCTGATCGACGTCCGGCGCGGCCGCGGCGTACTGGTTCGCCTTGGTTTCGTTGACGCACAACAGCCGTTCGATGCCGCCGCACCAGAAGTACGAGCCCAGCGCGGTGTTGCGCCGGATGCCCTGGGTCGGGTCGTTGGTGATACCGGACTGCGGTGACACCACGTCGACCTGCCAGAGGTTGAACTGCTTGCGGTGGCTCTTGTACGGCTCGATGGCGAACAGCGCCGCGATGCTGTTGCGGACGTGCTGCGAGTACGTGCCCAGCTGCGTCGACGTGTAGCCGTCACCGACGAAGACCAGGTCGAACGTGGTCTCGCTCGGGCCGTTGGTTTCGATCGGGGTCACCGCGGCGGCGCTCGCGACCTGCCGCGGCGCCGCGGTCCGGTCCGAAGCGGGCCGGGTGACGTTCACCCGGGTGATCGTCCCTCCTGGTTCGAAGGCCTCCATCGACGTCGTGAATCCGGGCGCCGCGGACGCCGTCGCGGGAACGAACCCGGCGACGAGAGCGGCGGTCAGCGCGACCATCAGGCAGGCGCGTCGCATGCGTACTCCTTGCGGGGAGGAAGGGGAGTACGAAAAACGATCCCGACTTTCGACGGCTTCCGGCACATCCCAAGTGGCCATAAGGTCCGCGTGATGGACGTCGAGTTACGTCACCTGCGAGTGGTGTGCGCCGTCGCCGACGCGGGCAGCATCACGCGTGCGGCGATCGGGCTCGGGAGCACTCAGCCCGCGTTGACCGCCGCCCTGCAACGGATCGAGCGCGCGTTCGGCGGAACCCTGTTCGTCCGCGGGCGGGACGGGGTCTTCCCGACGGCGTTCGGTGAATGCGTACTCGTCCGTGCCCGCGCCGTCCTCACCGCGGCCGACACGATGCACCGGGACGCGGCGCGTTTCCTGGCGGACGGCGAAAAACGTCCTGTCGCGCTGGGTGGGATCGGCGGTTCGATGGTCGTCGAGCTGGCGGACCGGCTCGGTGATTCCGGCCGGGGACAAGCGGTTTCGGTGACCACCGAGTTCTCGCCCCTGCGGTTGCTGGATCTCGTGGCCGGTGGGCAACTCGACGCCGCCGTGGTCGCCGACTACCCCGGGCACGTCCTGCCGCCTGCCCCTGGCGTGGCGTGGCGGCCGCTGGCCACGCAACCGGTGTTCGTGGCGATCGCCGCGGACCATCCGGCCGCGCACCGCGCCGAGATCGACCTCGCGGACCTGGCCGGGGAGCGGTGGGTGCTCGGGCCGTCCGACGGTGCCGGCTGGCCGGAGTGCTTCGAGGAAGCCTGTGCCCAAGCGGGATTCCGGCCGCAGGTGGCGCACCGGAGCACCGAGTTGCGGCCCCTGCAACGCCTGATCGCCGCGGGCCGGGCGATTTCCCCGTGCCAGGTCACCTTTCCCACCACACCCGGGATCGCGATCCGGCCACTCTCGGGGGATCCGCTGTGGATGCGGTATCTGATCGCCTGGAGCACGGAAGGTGCGTTCGGCGCGGACAGTGATGTCCTGATCGCCGCGGCCGAAGCGGCCTACCGGTCCGACACCGAAAGCAGCCACCCCTACCGGCGCTGGCTCGAACGTCGCGAACAACCGGCCCGGCGTGCCATCGGGTGACACCTGGTCGGGGAATTCCCCTTGTCGCGCAGGGGTCCTAGCCTCGGACACCTCATCGACGAAGGGTAAGAAATTGCGTCTGCGCGCCCTGCTGGCCGCTGCTGTCCTGACCATCACCACCGCTCCGGCCGCGCTCGCCGCGCCGGACGTCGCGCACGGCACCGATGTCCCACCAGGGCAGTTCGGGTTCGTCGCGAAGATCGCGATGACGAAGATCCCACGTCCGGACGGCTCGACCTACAGCAGCTACTGCACGGGTGCGCTGGTCGCGCCCGGCTGGGTCGTCACCACCGGGCACTGCTTCCACGACGCGAACCGCAAACGCGTCGCGGGCAAGGTGCCGTATCCGACCTTGGTGACGTTGGGCCTCGTCGACGAGGCGATCGAGTCAGGCGTGGCCCGTAAGGCGACCGAAGTGCTGCAGGCGAAGGAAAACGACGTCGCGCTCATCAAACTGGACACCCCGGTGACGACGGTGACCCCGCTGACGGTGAACCGCGTTCTCCCGAAGATCGGCCAGCAGTTGACGCTGGCGGGCTGGGGCAGCCTGACCGCCAAGAACCCCGCTCCGGCCACCCGGATGCAGCAGGGCACGGTCCAGGTGGCGACGGTGGCCCCGACGACGATCGGCGTCCGCGGCGCGGCGCCCTCGATCACGACCAGTGCCTGCACGTACGACTCGGGCGCGCCGTACTTCGTCCCGGGAGGCAAGAGCGGCACCTTGGTGTCGATCGAGGCCACCGGACCGGACTGCCCGCACGCCGGGATCGAGACGACCTCGCGCGCCGATGTCATCGCGGACTGGATCGCCACCCGAACGGGCTAACCGGCCGTTTCGTCCGGCGGCGGACCGGGTAGTGGCGTGGGCAGGAGGTAGTGCGATGACGAGTATTCGAATGACCGCGCCTCCGGCGCCGCCCAACCCCATGCCGCCGGACCCCGGCGTTCCCGACCCCGGCATTCCCGAACCGGTGCCGGACCCGGGCAAGCCGGAGCCGGTCCCGGATCCCGGAGTGCCCGAACGGGTCCCCGATCCGGGGCCGGACCGCCCGATCCCCGAGCCCGAGAGCCCGCCGGAAGCCCAGCCGGGACCGGCGGGACTCAGAGGGTGAACGCGAGCCAGAGCGCGAGCCAGGCACAGGCCGCGACCGCGACGACGACCGCGACCACCCGCAGGCCGGCGGTGGCGATCCGGAGCGACGCGGTGCCGGTGTGGTGTCGGTGATTCCCCATGATTCCGCCCTCCTTCCCAGCCCACCATCCGCTGTCGGCGCCTTCGCCGCTACCCGGGTGACCCCGTCCGGGTGAGCCCGCGTTTCGTCCTCTGGATGCTGTCGTTCGACCGCATTCAGAGGACGACATGCGGGGAGCTCAGAACCAGTCGTTGTGCGCGACCACCCGCACCGACCCCGGCCGCTGGCGCCCGTGTCGCGAAAGCCACTTTCGGGACATCAGACGTCGCGAAAGTGGCTTTCGCGACACGTTCGACTGGCGGAAGCCCGTGAAGGCCGGCAGAGCGCGATGGGTCCGCGTTTCGTCCTCTGGATGCTGTCGTTCGCATCGCCGACTACCGCATTCAGAGGACGAAATACGGGGAGCTCAGAACCAGTCGTTGTGCGCGGCGAAGACTCCCAGCTGGAACCGGCTCGACACGCCCGCGCGATCCATCAGGTTCTCGAGATACCGGAACAGGGTGCGCCTGCTGACGCCGAGTTCGGCGGCGATCTCGTCGTCCTTGCGCCCGGCGGCGAGCAGGAGCAGCAGTTCCCGTTCGACCGGCCGGATCGGCTGCTCCGACGCCCGTGCCTGCCGGTCGAGCGGAAGCGCCGCCGCCCAGGAGGTTTCGAACAGTCCCTCCAGCGCCGAGAAAAGGCTGCAGGGACGCACGATGACGATGGACTGGTTGCGATCCGCCTCGCGGATGGTCAGCGCGATGGTCGCCGCACGGTCGTCGAACAACGTCAGTTTCACCGGGAGCTCGGGCAGCAGGCGGGCCTGTTCGCCGGCCCGCAGGCACGGCAGGATGTTCGCGGCGAGGTAGCCGGGATCGCCGAGCGACGCTCCACTGTAGACACACCGGTAGGTGATCCCGCGCCGTAGTTGCTCCTCCTCCAGGAGATTCCGGCGGCCGCCGGTGAAGTAGGGCGGGGAGTCGAGACGGCGAACCTGATGCCGCACCGTGGTCGCGAGATGCTGGAGCCGGGGGATGATGGCGTCGCCGGTGACCACTTCGAGCAGGTCCTGCGCGTCCGGCATCCCCGAATGAGCGCGCCGGAAGGCACGGTACGCGGTCTGGACCGCGAGCCGCGCGTCGTGCAGTTCGGCCTGCCGTCGCGTGGTCAGCGCGGTGAGCGCTTCGCTGGGGTTCGCGGGGAGGTATTCGGACCCGTCCACTCCGGACGGCACCGCGAGCCCCCCGTCCGCCAGCTCCTTCAGTGCCAGCTGGACGGTCTCCGCGTCGCCCTCCCGCCAGGCGAGCTCCGCGGCGGTGACGGGCGCGTTTTCGAGCATCCGCCGGTAGATCCGGGCGGCGGTCTCGCCGATGCCCAGCCTGGTCAGCTGCGCGCCGAGCCCGTCCGGGGAAGCCGTCGGTATCACTTTCCACCTGCCTCTCAGCGGTCCGGGAGCGGTGGGGCCGCCGCTCCCGGACCGGTTCGCCGAACCCTAGACGCCCGAGGTGTCGCGGATCCAGGTGCGGTTCGCCGAGATGCTGGTGTGCGTCGAGGTGTCCACCTTGTTGCCGGCGATGTGCACGCCGACCTGCTTGCCACCGACGAAGACCGGACCGCCGGAGTCACCGCCGTTGGTCAGCCCGTCGCCCCGCCGGGCCTTGATCAGTCCATTCGCGACACTGCTCACCGTCATCCTGGCGACCTTGAGATAACGCTGCAGGTCGCCGTCTTCGTTGTAGCCCCAGCCGTAAACGTGTTCCGTGTCGCCGACGGCGACGGAAGTCCCGAGGGACGCGTACGTCGTGCTCACCGAACGGTCGAGCCTCAGCAGCGCGATGTCGGCGCCGCTGGAGGGGGTGTGGATGGCGGTCACCACGGCGTACGTCCCGGCCCGGTGATCGACGTCGCCCACCCGGACGGAGTAGTCGGCGCCGGGTTCGTCGACGCAGTGCTCGGCCGTGAGCACCCAGCGGGCGCTGATGATCGAACCGGAGCACCACTGCTGCCCGTTCTGCTCGATCATGGCCGCCCACGGGCCGGACCGGGCGTATTCGCCGTCGATGATGGGGGCCGCGACGGCGGCGGGGGCAGCACCAGATCGGCGAGCCGCTCGCCCAGTTCGGTCAGCCGGTTCGCCGTCCGGCCCGCGCGGCGCGCCACGAGGTCTTCGGTCTCGCGTCGCAGCTCCCGGACCGCGCACCTGGACTCGTTCGCCGTCCCGGTGAGCGCGGACCTCAGGGTTTTCGTCACGTCCATCAGGGATCGACCTCCACGCGGCTAGCCTGCGCTCAGTGTACAGCTGTACACCGGATCTTCGGAATACGTGATCTGCCAGGGAACAAAAGAAGCCAAGTCTTGGAGAACGCGCGTAAGCGGTGTGCTCGATCAGTGGTCGCGTGAGAGCTGCCCGGGTGGACAGTCGCAAAATTTCTGAATCATGTCTACTTCTTGCATTTTGTCTCCGAGTTGTTGCATGCTCGTACGGCTCTGGCTCCTCCCCGCCGTCTCAAAGAAGAGAAGACGCCATGACACGTATGCGCCTGTCCCGGCTCATCGCCGGTCTCCTGGTCACGGGGCTTTCCGTCGCCGGGCTCTCCCTCGCCTCCGCCGCGAGCGGGCCACCACCCGATCCCGTCGCCACCCCCGTTCCGGCCGCGCTCGCCGAAGTGCCGTTGACGCGCACGGTGTCGGCGAGCAGCGCGCTGCCCGGTTATCCCGTCGCGAACGCCGTCGACGGAAACCAGGAGAGCTACTGGGAATCCGCCAACAACGCGTTCCCGCAGTGGATCCAGGCCGACCTCGGCGTGGCGAAAACCCTCTCGCGGATCGTGCTGAAACTGCCCGCGGGCTGGGAATCCCGCACCCAGACGCTGGCGGTGCGCGGAAGCACCGACGGCACGGCGTTCACCGACCTCGCCGCGCCGGCCGGCTACGCGTTCGCTCCCGGCACCAACACCGTCACCATCCCGATGACGTCGTCGGCCCGGTACGTGCGGCTGCAGGTCACCGCGAACTCGCGGTGGCCCGCCGCGCAGCTCTCGGAATTCGAGCTGTACGGGCCGGACACCGGCGACACGCAGGCGCCGAGCGCGCCGTCGAATCTCGCGCTGACCGAGCCCGCCGCCGGTCAGATCCGGCTGACCTGGTCGCCCTCGGCGGACAACGTCGGCGTCTCCGGCTACACCGTCTATCGCGATGGGACGCCGGTCACCACGATCACCGGCACCACGTTCACCGAAGCCAGGCCCACGGGGACACGGGTCGAGTACTTCGTGCGCGCCAAGGACGCGGCGGGCAACGAATCCGGCGACAGCAACCACGTCGTGCGCTCCGGCACGAGCGCGGGCGCGAACCTGGCGGCGGGCAAACCGATCGAGGCGACGTCGACCGTCCATTCGTTCGTCGCGGCGAACGCCAACGACAACAACACCGCCACGTACTGGGAATCCGCCGCGGGATACCCGAACGCGCTGACGGTGAAGCTCGGCGTCGACGCGGACGTCGACTCGGTCGTGGTGAAGCTCAACCCGGACTCGATCTGGGGCGCGCGGACACAGAACTTCGAGGTCCTCGGTCGTCCGCAGGGTTCCACCGCGTTCACCGCGCTGTCGGCGCGAGCCGACCACCGCTTCGACCCGGCCGGCAACCAGAACTCGGTCGTCATCCCGGTCAGCGGCCGCGCGTCGGAGGTGCGCCTGCAGTTCTTCGCCAACTCCGGTGCCCCCGGTGGCCAGGTCGCGGAATTCCAGGTGATCGGCACGCCCGCGCCGAACCCGGACCTCGTCGTCACCGGCACCACCTGGACGCCGTCGAACCCGACGGAGACCAGCAGGCTCGCCGTGTCGGCGACGGTGAAGAACGGCGGGACCGCGAACGCGGCCGCCTCCACCGTGAACGTCAGCCTCGGCGGCACCGTCGTCGGTGACGCGGCGGTCCGGGCGCTCGCCGCCGGCGAGTCCGCCACGGTGACCGTCGACGCGGGAACGCGTCCACAGGGGACCTACACCGTGGCCGCCACCGCCGACCCGGCGGGCACGGTGGCCGAACAGGACGAAACCAACAACACCTACACCTCGCCGACATCGCTGGTCGTCGCGCAGGCGCCGGGACCCGACCTCGAGGTCACCGGCATCACCTCGAACCCGCCCAATCCGGCGGCCGGTTCGGCGGTGTCCTTCACTGTCGCGGTGCGCAACCGGGGCACGAGCGCCGCGGGCACTTCGGTGACGCGGCTGGCCGTCGGCGGCACCACGCTGACCGGCGCCACCGGTGCGATCGAACCGGGCGCGACCGCGAACGTCGCGATCTCGGGCACGTGGACCGCCGCCGACGGTGGCGCGACCTTGACCGCGACGGCCGACGCGGACGGCGCGGTCACGGAGACCAACGAGTCCAACAACAGCCTCTCGCGGGCGATCGTCGTGGGCCGCGGCGCGGCGGTCCCGTACGTCGAATACGAGGCGGAAGCCGCGCAGTACCAAGGACAACTGCTGGAAGCCGACCCGCTTCGCACCTTCGGCCACACGAACTTCGCGACCGAATCCTCGGGCCGCAAATCCGTGCGGCTGGCGAATCAGGGGCAGTACGTGGAGTTCACGTCGGCGAACCAGGCGAACTCGATCGTCGTGCGCAACTCCATCCCCGACGTCCCCGGCGGTGGCGGTCAGGACGCGACGCTCAGCCTGTACGTCAACGGGACCTTCGCGCAGAAGCTCACGTTGTCGTCGAAGCACAGCTGGCTCTACGGCAGCACCGACGATCCCGAAGGCCTGACCAACACCCCGCAGGCCAACGCGCGACGGCTGTTCGACGAGTCGCACGCGCTGCTGTCCCGCTCGTACCCGCCGGGCACGAAGTTCAAGCTGCAGCGGGACAGCGGTGACAACGCGGCGTTCTACATCGTCGACCTCATCGATCTGGAGGAGGTCGCCCCGGCGTCGGCGAAGCCCGCGAACTGCGTGTCGATCACGGAGTACGGCGCCGTGCCGAACGACGGGAACGACGATTCGGCGGCGATCCAGCGCGCGGTCACCGACGACCAGAACGGCGTGATCCCGTGTGTCTGGATCCCGGCAGGGCAGTGGCGGCAGGAGAAGAAGATCCTGACCGACGACCCGAACGTGCCCAACGGCGGCGGCCAGTACAACCAGGTCGGCATCTCCAACGTGACGATCCGCGGCGCCGGCATGTGGCATTCGCAGCTGTACTCGCAGATCGAGCCGCAGAACGCGGGCGGCATCAACCACCCGCACGAGGGAAACTTCGGGTTCGACATCGACAAGAACACGCAGATCTCCGACATCGCCATCTTCGGCTCCGGCCGGATCCGCGGCGGTGACGGCGGCGCGGAAGGCGGCGTCGGCCTCAACGGCCGCTTCGGCACCGGCACGAAGATCACCAACGTGTGGATCGAGCACGCCAACGTCGGCGCGTGGGTCGGCCGGGACTACAGCAACGTCCCGGCGCTCTGGGGCCCGGGTGACGGCCTGGAGTTCAGCGGGATGCGGATCCGGAACACCTACGCCGACGGCATCAACTTCACCAACGGCACCCGGAACTCGAAGGTGTTCAACTCGTCGTTCCGCACCACCGGTGACGATTCGCTCGCGGTGTGGGCGAACCAGTACGTGAAGGATCCGTCGCAGGACATCGCGCACGACAACGTGTTCGCCAACAACACGATCCAGCTCCCGTGGCGGGCCAACGGGATCGCGATCTACGGCGGCTACGGCAACAAGATCGAGAACAACATCGTCCACGACACGATGAACTACCCGGGCATCATGCTGGCGACGGATCACGATCCGCTGCCGTTCTCCGGGGAGACGCTCATCGCGAACAACGCCCTGTACCGCTGCGGCGGCGTGTTCTGGGGCGAGCAGCAGGAGTTCGGCGCGATCACGTTCTTCGCGCAGGGCAAGGACATCCCCGGGGTCGTGCTGCGGGACACGGAGATCCACGATTCGACCTACGACGGTGTCCAGTTCAAGACGGGCGGCGGCGTCGTGACCGCGGCCCTCAGCGGCGTCAAGATCGACAAGTCGAACAACGGCGCGGGCATCCTCGCGATGAGCGGTGCCCGCGGCAGCGCGACCTTGACGAACGTGACGATCTCGAATTCCGCGAACGGCGACGTCGTCCGTGAGCCGGGGTCGCAGTTCGTGATCAACGGCGGACCGGTGCCGGCGGTGGTCTCGTCGGGACGCCGCGGTACGCGGTAGGCCGAAAGGTGTTGCGGGGGCCGGAGCGGGAGACCGTTCCGGCCCCTTTCACGTCCGGGCGGTCACTCCCGCCACGGCCAGCCGGAACAGGCGGCCGGCCTGTGCGGCGGGATCCGGGTGCTGCTCGGTGGCCAGGACGATGCCGACGATCAGCGTGATGAGATCGGCGACGGTGACCTCCGGCGCCACCACACCGTCCCGCGCGGCTTGCCGCAGGAGCGGATCCCCGGCTTCCTCGATGGCGGCGGAGCACGAGTTCTCGTGCGTGGGGCCGTCGTAGGAGAGCGCGGCGGCCAGACCGCGGGCGGAGACGCAGTAGGTGACGACCTCGTCGAGCCACGTCAGGAGCGCCGTCCGGCTGTCGTCCTCGCCGGTCAGCTCGGCGGCGCGGGCGCACAACGCCGCGATCCGGCTCGCGGAGACCGCCTCCAGCAGCGCCCGGCGGGTGGGGAAGTGGCGCCGGACGGTCGCCGAGCCGACGTTGGCGGTCCGCGCGATCTGCTCCAGGGAGGCGCCGGAGCCGTGGGCAGCGACCTCCTCCTCGGCGACCGCGAGGATGCGCGCGTAATTGCGCCGTGCGTCGGCGCGCCGGCCGTCGGACATGTCTTCACCTCGGAGTTTGCGTAAGTGGCGGGCCCCGCCATATCGTAGCGGACGATAAGTGGCGGGCCCCGCCACTTAGTTGACCGAAGGAGTCCCCATGTCCCCAGCACCCGTTTTGGTCACCGGCGCCACCGGCAGGCAGGGCGGTGCGACCGCCAAGGCCCTGCTCGCGGCCGGTGTTCCCGTCCGCGCGCTGGTGCGCGACCCGGCCAGGGCGAAAGCCATCGAAGCGCTCGGCGCCGAACTCGTCGTCGGCGATCTCCACGACGTCGATTCCGTGATCCGCGCGGCCAAGGGGGCGCGCGCCGTCTTCTCGGTACAGATGCCGGGCATCAGTGCCGAAGGTTTCGACTTCGACGGCGAGGTGACCCAAGGCGTCAACCTCATCGAGGGCGCGAAGGCGGCCGGGGTGCCACAGTTCGTGCACACCTCCGTTTCGGGTGCCGGTCAGCACGTCGAGGCGGACGGCTGGGCCGAAGGTCGCTGGACGTCGATGGAGCCCACGCTGGGTGCCAAGGCCGCGATCCAGGACCGTCTCCGTGAAGCCGGCTTTCCCCAGTGGACACTGCTCAAGCCGGGCTTCTTCATGGAGAACTTCCTGCCCGACATGAAGTTCCTGTTCCCGCGCGGGGTGGACGGCGGTCTGGTGAGCGTCATCAAGCCGTCGACGTCGCTGTCGCTGGCGGCCGTCGACGACATCGGCACCGCGGCCGCCGCGGCCATCGCCGAACCGGAGCGGTTCGACGGGGTCGAACTGGAGCTGGCGAGCGACTTCCTGACCATGGCGGAGATCGCCGAAGTCCTGTCCAGTGTGCTGGGCACCGCGCTGACGGCGCCGGAGATGACCGTCGAGCAGGCGGTCGCCGCCGGGATGCCGCCGATGGGTGCCTCGCACGAGTGGCTGAACGTGGTCGGCCAGCCGGGGCGTCCGGAATTCGCCCGCGAACTGGGTCTCCCGCTCACCGGATTCGCCGAGTGGGCGCGAAAATCCCTTGCGTAGTACGTGATCGTCGAGGCATGCGCATCGAGCCTCTGCTGGACCATCTCGACCGCGAGGATCCGGGCGGTGTCCTCGGGTTGTACCTCTACGGCTCCGCCGTGGCGGGCGGACTCAAACCGGACAGCGACGTCGATCTGCTGCTGGTCACCCGCCGCTCGCTCGGCGAATCGGAACGCGCCGCGCTGGTGTCCCTGCTGTTGCGGGTTTCGGGATGGCGTGGCCACGCCGCCCGATTCCCCGGCGCGGCGGGCCGCCGTCCGATCGAGTTGACCGGCATCGTGGCCGGGGACAGGCTGTCGCGCCGGGATTTCCAGTACGGGGAATGGCTGCGGGAAGACTTCGTCCAAGGTGGACTTCCCCGCCCCGCGGAGGATCTCGACGTCGTGATCCTCGCGGCCACCGCCCATGCGGCGCATCGCGTCCTGCGCGGCCCCACGCTCACCGATCTCCTCGATCCGGTGCCGCGGGGCTTGCTCCGCGACGCGGCGCTCGGCGTCGTCCCCGGTCTGCTCTCCGAGATCGAAGGCGACGAACGCAATGTCCTGCTCACCCTCGCGCGCATCGTCGTGACGGTCGAGACGGGCGCGATCGTCTCGAAGGACGTCGCGGCGGCGGCCGTGGCGCCGACGCTCGACGGTGACGGACGTGCTCTGCTCGACCGTGCGCGAGCGGGCTACCTCGGTACGGCTTCCGACGACTGGGCCGGACTTTCGGCCGAGGTGGCCTCGCTCGCGCGCGCTCTCGCGGACCGGGCGAGGGGTGTTTGACAAGGCGCTGGCGGCCGGGTCCGATCCGGCCGGGCAGGTCCAAGTGAAGTAGCGCCCTAGTTGACAAATCCCATAGGTGACTAGTCTACTAGTGCCATGGTTCTCTCCCGCCTCATCCTGGGGTTGCTCGCCCTCACGCCCATGACCGGCTACGACCTCAAACGCCATTTCGAGTCGACCGTCGGGCATTTCTGGGCGGCGGACAAGGCGCAGATCTATCGCACCCTCGCCCGGCTCGTCGCGGACGGGCTCGCGGAGGTCGAGAAGGTGGCCGGCTCCGGGGCGCCGGACCGGCAGGAGCACCGCATCACCGCCGCGGGGCGGGCGGCGCTCGCCGAGTGGCTGGCGAGCGAGCCCGAGCGGCATGTCGAACGCGACCCGTTCCTCGCGCGGGTGTTCTTCGGCGCGGATCTCGACGACGACGCCTTCCGCGCCCTCCTGGCGGCCCGCCGCGAGGCGACCCGGGCGCGGCTGGAGCGGTTCGAACGGACGCGGGCGGAGGCCGGCACGCCCGACCGGGCGGCCAGGCTGCGACTGTCCACACTGGACTACGGAATCGCAAACCTGCGCGTCGAACTGGACTGGCTCGACGCGCTCGAGAAGGAGCTCGCGTGAACACGTTCCCCGAAGTGCATTCCGCCGGGACGGCCACGACGGAGCGGCCGGTGGTACTGCTGCACGGCGGCAACGTCGCGAACTGGATGTGGGAGCCGCAACTGTCCGCGTTCGACGATCGGACGGTGCTCACGCCGGATCTGCCGGGATTCGGCGAACGGGTCGGCGAGGACTGGCCGGGGCTGGACGCGGTGGCGGACGACGTCGTCGCGAGAGTGACCGGACACGGTGTCGACGGTCCGTTCGACCTCGTCGGGCTTTCCCTTGGAGCGCTCACGGCGCTGCGCGTGCTGGCGCGGCACCCGGACCGGGTGAGTTCGGCGTTCCTGACCAGCGCGCCGCTCACGCCCGCCGGTGCCGGGATGCGCTTGTACTGCGCGCTGCAAGCGGCGTTCTCGCGAGCCCGCTGGTACTGGCGCGCCCAGGCGGCTGTCTTCGGGCTCCCCGGGGACAGCCGTGCCCGGTATATCGAGCACGGTCTCTCGGTGCGCCGCGAAACCGCGGCCGCGATGGCCGCCGACGTATGCGCGGGCGGGATGCCCGCGGACCTGCGTCGCTATACCGGGCCGCTGCTCGCGATAGCGGGGGAGAAGGATTCCTCGGCGGTGCGACGCTCGCTCTCGGAAATCGCGCGGGCCGCGCCGCAGACGCGGTCCCGGTTCGCGCCGGGGATGCACCACATCTGGAACGTGGAGGACCCGGAACTGTTCAACGGCGTTCTTCGCGCTTGGCTCGGGGGAACCGTGGATCCGCGTCTCGTGAGCTGACCGCCGGTTCGACGCTGAGCGTGCCCGCGGCCGTGTCCAGTACGGCGAGCGGTCCCAGCGGAAGGGAAAGCGGGTCCGCGCCGTGCCCGACGTCGATGCCGCCGAGTACCGGAACGCCCAGTGAGCCCAGGCGGTCCTTGAAGACGTCGACGAGGGTCCAGCCGCGATCGGTGTAGTCCTCGAAACCGGGGAACCGGCCGAGCGCGACCCCTCGTACGCCGTCGAGCGCGCCGGATCGGATCAGCTGGGTCAGCTGGCGGTCGATCTGCCCCAGGCCGATCGTCCGTTCGGCTTCGAGGAAAAGGATGGTGCCCGCCAGCGACGGCAGGCCCGCGCCGACCGCGTGGGCGACGGTGCCGAGGTTGCCGCCGACGAGGTCGCCGGTGGCGGTGCCGGGCACTTCGGCCTCGACGGTCATGGCCCGCGGGTCGCGGTGGAGGACGGCGGGCTCGCCGTCCATCAGCAGCCGCCGGGTAGCGGCCGCGGAACGGGGACCCGCCAGGAAACCGTGGATCCCCGCCAGCCCGCAGCGCCGCCAGAGCGCGAGATGGAGGGCGGTGATGTCGCTGAAGCCGACCATCGGTTTGGGATCGGCGCGGATCGCGGCGAAATCGAGGTCGTCGGCGATGCGGTACGCGCCCGCGCCGCCGCGGGTGGCGATCACGGCGCGGATGGCCGGGTCGCGGAACGCGTCGTCGAGATCGGCCAGCCGGTCTTCGTCGCGGCCCGCCATGTAGCCCCAGCGATCGAGCGCGTGCGTGCCGATTTCGACGACCAGTCCCCAGCTTTCCAGGACCGCCGCGGTCTCGGCGACCAGCTCGCGGCTGGGAAAGCTGGCGGGGGAGACGAGGCGGACGTGATCACCCGGTCGTGGGGTCGGCGCGACCACGGTGCCGCGTGAGGCTGTCACCGGATGATCGTGTCAGAGCACCGGGATCTCCGCCCACACCGTTTTGCGTCCCGCGCGGGCGATCACACCCCATCGGGCGCTGATCGCCTCGACCAGTGCCATCCCTCGCCCGCGGGGGCTCGTCGGATCCGCTTTCGTCACGCGGTACGGCCGCAGGCGCGGCCGATGGTCGTCGACTTCGACCCGGACGACGTCCCGGCCCGAGGGTACGGAGACCCTGAGCTCGGCGACGCCGTCCGCGTGTTCGTGCGCGTTGGTGACCAGTTCCGTGGTCAGCAGCTCGGTGTCCGCGATGGTGGTGCGGCCGACCTCGCTCAGCCGCTCTCGCAGCCAGGCACGGATCTCCCCCAATGGCGGGGCGATGCCGGCGGGGAATTCGTAAGCCTGTCGTGTTCTCGTGATACCCACGCGTTCTCCTTAGCGGGTTTCCCAGCTTGGCCAAGAGCATGGGCGCGGTAAGGGAGTACCCAGGGAACGCGGGATTCACACGCGGGAGCTGCCGGCGATCGCGGTGACCCTGATCTCGACCCGCATCTTCGGCGCGCCGAGGGCAGGCACGCCGGTCTCGGTCCAGATCGGTGCGCGGTCGCCCATGTGCTCGCGGAACTGCTCGACCATCACGCGGTTGTGGGTCTCGCCGATGAAACCTGGGGTCTCCGGCACGTGGTACGAGTTCACGGCGATGACGTCGCGCCAGGTGGCGCCCGCCGTGGCGAGTGTCCGCCCGACGTTCTCGAAGGCCTTGACGATCTCCTCCTCGAGCGATTCGGGGAAGTTCAAGTCGTCGTCCCAGCCGCCCTGTCCCGAGATCTCGACGCGATCACCGACGCGCACCGCCTGGCTGTAGCGCATCACCTTCAGCTGCCGGTCGCCGTATCCGGGCGTGGCGAAGAACTCCGGCTCGGTCATGGTGGATCCTCTCGTTGACTTCATGCTTGAAGTCAAGCTACCACGATTTGACTTCACGTGTGAAGTCGCCGGGTTCTGGGTAAGGTTCCGCCATGGCCGCCCCGGACCCCGACGAAGCGCTCTGGCTGAACCCTGCCGAAAAGGAGGCCTGGACCGGGCTGGTCTCCCTCGTCCTCCTGCTGCCGGGGCGGCTCGAGTCGCCGTTGCAGCACGACGCCGGGCTGACGCTGTTCGAGTACCTGGCCCTCAGTCATATTTCGGAGGCCCCGGAACGGCGGCTGCGGATGAGCGAGCTGGCCTACCTCGCCAACGGCTCGCTCTCCCGTCTGTCCAATGTGGTCAAACGCTTCGAGCAGCGGGGCTGGGTAAAGCGGATGCCGGATCCCGCCGACGGCCGGTACACACTCGCCATGCTCACCGACGACGGTTACGACGTGGTCGCCGCGGCGGCGCCCACGCACGTCCGTTCGGTGCGGGAGCTCGTCCTCGACCCGCTGACCGCGGAGGATCAGCGGGCGCTGGCCCGGATCGCCGCCAAACTGCGGACGCGGCCCGCCGACCTCGCCTAGGTACTTCGAGGCGGTCGATCGTGTGCGCGAAGGGACCTTGTGCACGCGTTCCGGACTCTGGTCCTCTGACGGGGTTCAGTTCACGCGAAGAGGGGGAACTCTCGTGTTCAAGAAACTATCCGCCGTCGTGTCGGTGTTTTCGATCGCGCTCCTGGGGCTCGCGGGAACGGCGCAGGCCGGGATCGTGCAATGGTCCGACGGTTACGAATCGAATCCCCATGGCGTATGGGAGCGGGGGATCCAAGGCGGTGACGGGCATTCCTGGTTCGACATCGGTATGGGAGTGGCGCGGACCGGCAACAACAACGGCTGGCTCTTCGCCGACAACGGATGGTCGGCGATGAGGACCGCGAAATCGCTCGCCGGTTTCCCGGCGAATCGATCGAATTGCGCCGCCGCGATTTACGCCGACCCGGTCGGCGGCGGGGCGAACATCGGCCTCGAGATCTGGGACCCCAACGGCTGGCGGAAAATCTCCCACACGGTGAAGTGGATCGACGACCGGGCGGGTTATCAGCTCATCACACTGACCAATCTCAATCTGAACGGCGTGGGTACCGTCTATCTCCAGCCGATCTACGGCAACAACGGCGGACCGGCGAAGTACATCCGCTTGGACGACGCGATCATCCAATGCGTCTACTGACCGAGGTCTCGCCGAGGTATCGACCGTTGCGACATTCGGTGATCATCCGCCGTTGAATTCCGGTTTCCGTCCGCCGAGGTGTTCACGGAAACGCCTGAATCTTCGGCACCCTTCACGCTGAAGAGTGAAAGGTGTCGAAGTCCCTTCGGCTGGACGGCGCAATGCGGACCTTGTCCGCGTAGCCCGGATTCGCGGTAACAGCCCGTTGGGCGCCTTAGCTCAGGGCACCCGGGTGAAGCCCGGCACCCGCGCTAACGAAAAACGAAATATTCCGTCTTCTTCACCGAGCCCACAGGAATTCCGGCTCCGGCCGGGTCTCGAAAGGGAAGTCCATGTCACGAAGACCATCGCTCGTCGTCCTGGCCGCCGTTTCGGCGATGCTCGCGTCCACCGCGGTCGCCGCCGCGGCTCCGCCGGGAGTGGATCCGGCCGCGCTCGATCTCACCCTGAACGCGGGGCAGAGCACGACCGTGACCAAGAACGTGACGACCTCTGCCGTACCGCCGAATCCCGATCTCGTCCTGCTCGCGGACACCACCGGCAGCATGGGCGGGCCGATCGGCAACGTGCGGACGAACGCCGGCGCCATCACCGGTGACGTCCTCGCCGCGCAGCCGACCGCCCAGTTCGGTGTCGCCGAGTACAAGGACTTCACCGACTCGGTGCCGTTCAAGGTCAATCAGGGCATCACGGGGGACACGACCGCCGTGCAGGCGGGGATCGACCAGTGGGTGGCCACGGGCGGCGGGGACACGCCGGAGGCGAACCTGAACGCGCTCTACCAGCTGGCCACCGGCGCGGTGGCCTTCCGGCCGGACGGCACCCGCATCATCGCGTGGTTCGGCGACGCGCCGTCGCACGACCCGAGCGGCGGGCACACCCTGGCCCAGACCATCGCGGCGCTGCAGGCGGCGAAGATCCGCGTGGTCGCCGTCAACGTCGGTGCCCTCGACGCCACGGGCCAGGCCTCCGCCATCACCTCGGCCACGGGCGGGGTGCTGCTGAACAACGTCCCGGCCGGTCAGGTCTCCCAGGCCATCCTGGACGGCATCAAGGCCATCGAGGTCACGGTGACCCCGAAGGTGACCAGCTGCGATCCGCAGCTCACCGTCACCAACGCCCCGGCCAGTGTCACGGTGGCCAGCGGCGGGGTCGCCACGTTCACCGAGACGATCTCGGCCGCCGCCGGTGCCGCTCCCGGCACCTACCGGTGCGTCGTCGACTACCAGGTCGACGGGGCTTCGCGGGGATACATCGAGACCACGACCGTGCGCGTGCTCGGCCTGAGCATCGACGACGTGACCGTCGGCGAGGGAACCGGCGGCGCGCAGGTGCCAGCGACGTTCACGGTGTCGCTGCTCGGCGGCCCCAGCCCGAATCCGGTGACCGTCCAGTACGCGACCGCCAACGGCACCGCGTCCGCGCCCGCCGACTACACGGCGACGAGCGGGACGGTCACGTTCGCCCCGGGCCAGACGACCAGGCCGGTGACCGTCCTGGTCAACCCGGACACCGTCGACGAGCCGAACGAGACGTTCACGGTGAACCTCTCGGCCCCGTCGGGCGCCGGTCTCATCGACGCGACCGGGGTCGGCACGATCGTCGACGACGACCGTGACGGCGTCTTCTCCTGCACCGGCACCGCGGCGAACGTCCTCGGGGTGACCGCGGCGCGGGCGAACCCGGCCAACCTGCCTTGTGCCGACGACAGCAGCACCGTCGCCGCCGCGACGCTCAACGCCGGCCTGATCAAGGTCGACACCAAGGTGCTGACCGCGTCGACCGATCTCACGCCGGACGACCAGTCGGCGGCCCCGGCCGCGGGCGATCGCGCGCTGGCGTCGGCCAAGATCGACAAGACGGTGATCAGCACGCTCGGGCTGACCGTCGAACTCGGTGTGATCCAGTCGCAGGCGACCGCGACCTGTCAGCCGTCTCCGGGCGGGCTCGCCCCGGTGCTGGCGGGCAGTTCGAACGTCGCCTCGTTGAAGATCAACGGTGAGTCGATCACCGTGGGCTCGGCGCCGCTGACCATCCCGCTGGTCATCGGTTCGCTGAAGCTCAACGGCCAGACCGTGGCGAACGGCGTGGTGAAGCAGCAGGCCGTCGCGCTGGACACCGCGCTCGCGAAGATCGTGCTCGCGGAGTCCCAGGCCGACGTGCACGGAACCTCGGCGCATCCGGCGGGCAACCCCTGCCGTCGCTGAGCCGGTGAATCCCGCCGGGACGGACGGAACCTCGTCCGTCCCGGCGGGCTGCTCAGGGAAGGGCCTTCACCGCGGCCGCGGTGGCGTCCGCCAGGAGCTTGTTGTCGATCTTGGCGTCCTTCTCGGACCGGTCGGTCAGCACCGAGATGACGATCGGCGCCCGGTTCGGCGGCCACACGACCCCGATGTCGTTGCGCGTGCCGTAGGCCGCCGTCCCGGTCTTGTCGGCGACCGGCCAGCCGGGCACCCCGGCGCGGATGTTCTGGTCGCCGGTGGTGCTGGCCCGCATCATGTCGACCAGGATCTTGCGTTTGTCCTCGGGGAGGGCGTCGCCGAGCGCGAAGGCGCGCAGGCCCACGGCGAGCGCACGGGGTGTGCTGGTGTCCCGGGCGTCACCGGGGAAGGTGTCGTTGAGTTCGGGTTCGATCCGGTCGGCGTGGCTGGTCGTGTCGCCGATCCCGCGGAACACCGCGTTGAGCCCTTCGGGGCCGCCGAGTTCGCGGAAGAGCAGGTTCCCGCCGGTGTTGTCGCTGTACCGGAGGGTCGCGTCCATGACGGCGCGCAGCGGCATCCCCGTCGCCACGTGTTTCTCCGTGACCGGTGAGTTCACCACCAGGTCCTTACGCTCGTAGGTCACCGTGCGGTCCAGCTCGGCGACCGGTGTCCGCCGCAGGACACCGCCGGCGCTGAACACCTTGTGCGTCGAGGCGTAGGCGAAACGCTCGTCGGCGCGGAAGGCGACCTCGCGACCGGTCGCGGTGTCCACCGCGTACACCCCGAGCCGGGCGCGATAGGTGCGTTCGAGCTGTTCGAAGTCGGCGCGCCCGGTCGCCGCGACCGGAGTAGCGGCGGCCGGCGGGGGCGCTGGGGCGGGTGTGGAACACGCGGCGAGTGACGCGACCGAGAGCGCCAGCAGGGCGGCCCAGCGGCGAGAAGTGACGGACATGCACGCAGTCTGTCCGGCACCATTCATGCTGTCCAAGACACGAACGGCCCCTTTCATGCATTATCGGCATAGTATGTGGTCGTGGACCTGATCGGGAGCTGCCGGGCGTTCGTGAGCGTGAGCGAAGCCGGGACCTTCACCGCGGGAGCCGCGATCGCGCGCATCCCGCAGCCGGTGGCGAGCCGCCGGATCGCCGCGCTGGAACGGCATTTCGGTGAGCGGCTGTTCGACCGCTCCACCCGCCGCGCCGTGCTCACCCCGTTCGGCCGCGACATGCTGCCGTCGGCGAAACGGCTGGTGGCGCTGGCCGACGCCATGGAGCACGACGCGCAGCGCGCCAGACTGCGGCCGATGCGGCTGGCGATGCCGGACACCTGCACCGTCCGGGAGCTCGCCGAACTCGACGCCGCGGCGCGAACGCTGGACGTCTTCCTGGAGTTCCGGCAGGCGCCACCGGGAGAGCGGGCGGAACTCGTGCGCACCCAGGAGGTCCGCGCGGCGCTCGCCGCCGTTCCCGCCGAAGAGGGCACCTGGACGGTGCCGCTCGGGCTGGCGGGCGGGGGCAGGCCGCGGGCGGGCGCCCTCCACCTGGAAACGCTGCGCGTCGGCCGGTCCGGCCGGTCGCCCCGGCGGGTCTGGATCCAGCCGGAGGACGACGTCCCGCATATCCGGGATCGCCTCTTCCGCGTCCGTGACTCGGTGGGCCTGCGGCCCGCGCAGGTGTCCGTCGCCGGCGCGCTCACCGCGGCCGCCGCGGCGGTGTTCGGTTCGGACGATCTGCTGCTCTGCTCGGCGGCCCAGGCCACCGACCTCGGACTGGGCTGGCGGCCGATCGGCGAGATCCGGCTCGCGCGCGGGTTCGAGATCACGGCGGGGCCCGGCGAGGACGCGCAGCGGCTCCGGGCACGATTGTGGCCGGACATCGCCCGGTGTCTCGGCGCGGAGGAGACGACATGAACACGGAGACCCTGCTCCTCGGGCTGCGCGCCGAACTCGACGACGGCGGCCTGCGCGGTTCGTTCCTCGTGCGCGATCTGCGGACCGGACACGAGATCGGCATCGACCCGGACCTGGAGTTCCCGAGCGCCTCGCTGGTGAAGATCCCGCTCGCCGCGGCGACCCTGGAGCGGATCCGCCGGGGTGAACTGGACGGCTCCGCGCCGATCGACGTCGAGCCGGGACGGGCCACCGCCCCCGGACCGACCGGGCTGACGCGGTTCCGGCACCCGGCCAGGGTGGCGATCGACGACCTGCTCTACCTGACGATGGCCATCAGCGACGAGACCGCCGCGGACGCGCTCTTCGCGCTGACCCCGCCCGCCGAGGTCACCAGGATGACGCGCGAATGGGGCGTTTCCGGGATCACCGCGCGGCATCCGGCCGCGGACCTCAGCGACACGCCCGCCGAACGGTTCGCCCCGGCCGACGTCCACCTCGCGCACGCGCTCGCGATCAGCGCGGGTACCGCCGGGCGGGGCCATCCCGTTCCGCAGCTCGACGTCACCCGGGCGAGTTCCGGTTCGGCGCGCGCGTTCGTGAACCTCCTCGAAGCACTGTGGAAACCGTCCAAAGTGGACGAAGGGGTCGCGGCACGGGTGCGTGAACTCATGGGACTGAACCTGCTGCGTCAGCGGCTCAGCCCCGATTTCGTCTCGGACGCCACGAAATGGTCGTCGAAGACCGGCACGGTGCTGAACCTGCGGCACGAGGTCGGGGTGGTCGAACACGCCGACGGCGGGCTGTACGCGATCGCCGCGCTGACCGGATCCCGGGTGCCCGCCGCGATCCAGCCGGAGGCCGAAGTGCTGATGGCCCGAGTGGCGCGGGCGTTGCGGGATCATCTGCGCGAAGGGTGACGTCACGTTTTCCGCCGCCGCCCTGTTCTCAAGGGGGAGAACCGGCGAAGTGGAGGATCGGCATGAAGGTCGTCATCGTGTGCGTTTCGGTGTCCCACGGCAATACGGCGAGGGTCGCCGAAGTGCTGGCGGGGGTTCTCGGCGCTCGCGTAGTCAGTCCCGAGGAGATCGACGCCGCCGAGCTCGATTCCTGTGACCTCGTGGGGTTCGGCTCGGGGATCTTCGGCATGGACTTCCATCCGCGCCTGCGGCGTCTCGTCGAAGAGATGCCGCCGAAGCAGCGGAGGAAGGCGTTCGTGTTCAGCACCAGCGGGTTGCCGGAACCGCGATTCCGGCGGTACACCCGTCGTCTGGCACGGTCGCTCCGCCGCAAGGGCTTCGACGTGGTGGACACGTTCTCGTGCCGGGGTTTCGACACCTGGCTCCCGTTCCGGCTCGTCGGGGGTATCGCCAAGAACCGGCCTGGTACGGCCGATCTCGAAGCGGCGCGACGGTTCGCCGCCGGGCTCGGTGGGTGACGCACCGTGTTTGCGCTCCGTCCGGCGTGGGTATCAGCGGCGCGTGCTCGATCATTCGTACTTCCCGGAACTGAGGGACCAGCGTCTCGTCGTCGACTACGACGACGCCGACGACCCGGTCCTGCTCCGCCCCGACGGATCGCCGATCGACACGTGGCGGGAGAACTACCCGTACACGACGCGGATGTCGCGCGAGGAATACGACGTCGTGAAACGGTCGCTGCAGATCGAACTGCTGAAACTGCAGTACTGGATCAAGGACACCGGCGGGCGCATGGTGATCCTGTTCGAGGGGCGCGACGCGGCGGGCAAGGGCGGCACGATCAAACGGTTCACCGAACACCTCAACCCGCGCGGCGCGCGAGTGGTGGCGCTGAGCAAGCCCACCGAACGCGAGCAGGGGGAGTGGTACTTCCAGCGCTACGTGAACCACCTGCCCACCGAGGGCGAGATCGTGCTGTTCGACCGGTCCTGGTACAACCGCGCCGGCGTCGAACGGGTGATGGGGTACTGCACGGACGAACAGTACGAGCGCTTCATGCGACAGGCGCCGACGTTCGAGGAGATGCTCGTCGACGACGGGATCATCCTCGTCAAACTCTGGTTCTCGGTGTCGAGGTCCGAGCAGCGGACCCGGTTCCTCATCCGGCAGGTCGACCCGGTGCGGCAATGGAAACTGAGCCCCAACGACATCAAGTCGCTCGACCGCTGGGACGCCTACACCGAGGCGAAGGTCGCGATGTTCCGGTCCACCGACACGGAGATCGCGCCGTGGACGGTGGTCAAGAGCAACGACAAGAAACGCGCGCGCGTCGAGGCGATGCGCAGCGTCCTCGCCCGCGTGGACTACGCCGACAAGGACGAGGACGCCGTCGGCGACCCGGATCTGAAAGTGGTCGGCGCCGCGGCGACCCTGCTGGAGGAGGGGGAGGACGAGTCGTCGCTCAGCCCGACCCCGATCGCGCCGTCGCCGGACCCCGACCACGGACCGGGCCTGCACCCGTAACTCACGTGATCAGAGGCGTAACTCGCGTGCTTGAAGGCGTAACTCGCGAGTTACGCCTCTGATCACGCGAGTTACGTGTCCGATCACGCGAGTGTCGAGATCCTGCCATGTCGGGTATCCGCCACCTTCCGGCCGTGTGGGAAAGCTGATCACCCGTCTTTACTTCACGTACGGACGTCGGGGGGGCTCCTGTCGAAAGGGATCATGGTGATCAGTAGTACGAGAAAGACGCGGAGGGGCACGGTGGCCGTGGTCGCCGGTGCGTTCCTGGCCTCCGGCCTGGTGCCGGCCCCGGCCGCGGGTGCGGCACCCGCGGTCAAGGCCGATCCGGACACGGCGGTGCTCGCCGGCGCGCTGACCAATCAGGCCGTGGCCTGGGGCGAGTGCTCGTTCCCCTCGGTCGCGCCGGCGACGGAAGCCGAACTGAAGAAGGTCAAGGGCCTCGCCTGCGCCACCGTCCAGGTGCCGCGCGACTGGCACAACCCGCAGGACGGCAACACCATCGGCGTCCGCGTCTCCAAGACCGCGACCGCCTACCCCGGCACCGGCAGGCAGGGCATCGCGCTGGTCAACCCCGGCGGGCCCGGCGGCGAAGGTCTCCCGTGGGGCGCCGCGATGGCGATGCGCAGCCCCGTGCTGGCCTCGCAGTACGACTTCGTCGGTTTCGACCCCCGCGGCGTCGGCCAGAGCACCCCGCTGACCTGTAGCTACACCGTCCCGGACAGCACGGATCAGAACGTGATCAGCCGGGCGAAGGTCGAGGGCTGCCTGAAGAACCCGCTGACGAAGTTCATCACCACCGAGCAGACCGCCTACGACATGGACTTCATCCGGGTGCTGCTCGGGGAGAAGAAGACCAGCTACATCGGCTACTCGTACGGCACCTGGCTCGGCACCTGGTACGCCACCACGTTCCCGTCCAAGGCGCACCGGTTCCTGCTCGACTCCTCGACCGACGCGAGCCGCTCGACGCTGGAGAAGACCTGGGACCTCCAGCCGCGCAGCCGTGACCGCCAGTTCCAGGAGGCGCTGCTGCCCTACGTCGCGCGCAACGACGCCAAGTACAAGGCGGGCACCGATCCGCTCGAGATCCGCCGCAACTGGGAGAAGGCGGGCGGCACCCGGGAATTCGCGGGCATGCTCTACGCGGCGTGGTTCATCATCCCGGCGATGTACGACACCAGCCAGTACCCGTCGGCGGCTTCCATGGTCGCCGCGCTCGCGAAGGGACCGGCGCCCACCGGAACCGACGCGGAGAAGCTGGAGCAGGTCGTCGCGAAGGCGCTCGCCACCCCCGGGCTGACCGACGCGAACAAGGCGTTCCTGACCAAGGCCAAGGGCAACGCGCTGGAGGCCATCGCGAAGAAGGACTCGGTCGAGCGCAAGGCCTCCTACCAGGGTGGCGCCGAGGTCGAGACGTGGGACGCCGCGTTCGAGGCGATCCGCTGCCAGGACGGCCAGTGGAACCAGAACCTGCACTACTGGAATTTCTGGCAGGCCGATCTGACCGTGAACGCGCCGTTCATCGCGCCGATCATGGCCCTGTCGGGTGCGCCGCTGTGCGCGTTCTGGCCGACCCCCAACGCCAAGCCGGCGCCGGACGCCAAGACGTTCCCGAAGGTGCTGATCGCGCAGACCGAACTCGACGCGGCGACGCCGTACGAGGGCGCGCTGGCCACCGCGAACGGACTGCCGGGCGCCAAGATGATCAGCGTCGACAACGAAGGCAGCCACGGGATCTTCCCGTACAACACCGACTGCGTCGACGACCCGATCGTCGCCTACTTCCAGACCGGGCTCACGCCGAAGAAGAAGTTCACCGGCTGCCAGGGTCTCCCGCTGCCGGGTGAGGACAAGACGGTCGAGGTCGGCGGTCACCTCGGGCACGACGGGAAGATCAAGATCAAGATGATCACGCCCCAGGTGCGCAAGGCGAACGAGATCGTCCGTGAGCTGCTGGAAGGCACCGCGACGCCGGAAGCGGACGAGAAGGGCATGCCCGCCAACGCCTAGTCTCGGATGGTGTCGACGAGAGGCTCCCGCGGTTCGCGGGAGCCTCTCCGTCATGATCTGTGACGGTTTCGTTATCGGTCCAGGCGCACGATCCGGCCGTTTTCCCGCTCAAGAACCATGAGCCGTGACATCGATGTCACGTCGATCGATCCTGGGGTGGGGGAGGAGAAGCGTCATGCTCGCCGAGTCGCGGGGCCTGTCGATGGAGGCCGAGCAGCTGTACCGGGCCCTGCTGGACGGGCGTCCGATCACGCCCGGCGCCGAGCTGGCGGAGCTGGAGCGGTTCGGCCTGATCCGGGCCGGCGCGTCCGGGGTCGAGGTGTGCCCGCCGCGTGCGGCGCTGTCGGCGTTCGCGGCGCAGCACGAGGCCGCGGCGATCCGCGCGCGGGAAGCGGCCGAGGTGCTCGGCGCCGCCTATTCGCTGCGCACGGGCCGGGACGCGGACTTCGTCGAGGTGCTGCGCAGCCGCGACGAGGTGATCGCCACCTTCGAAGCCATGCAGACCCAGGCGGGCGCCGACATCGTCGCGCTGGACCCGGGGTCGTACATGAGCCCGAAGGCCGAAGTGAGCACGGTGCAGCCCGGTTCGATGGCGCGCGGCATCGCGTACCGCGTCGTCTACGACTCGTCCGTGCTGCAGCACGACGACGGATTCGCCCAGGTGCAGTCGAGTATCGCGCTCGGGGAGCAGGCCAGGGTGTTCCCCGGGCTGCCGCTGAAGCTGGTGATCGCCGACAGCAACCGGGCGCTGATCGCGGTCCCGAATTCCGACGCCGGTGACGTCCTCGCCCTGCTGATCCATCCGTCGATGCTGCTGAGCGCGCTGATCGAGTTGTTCGAATCCTTCTGGCGGATGGCCGTGCCCGTGCGGGCGGGCGGCCCGGACGACGCCGAAGCGGCGCAGGAACCGACCGTCGCCACACGCCGCCTGCTCGCGCTGCTGAGCGGAGGCCTGACCGACGAGGCGATCGCGCGCGAGCTCGGCATCAGCGAGCGCACGGTGCTGCGGCGGATCAGCCGGTTGCAGGAACTGCTCGGCGCGCGGACCCGCTTCCAGCTCGGAGCGCAGGCTTCGCGCCAGGGCTGGTTGTAGCGCGAGTGTGAAGAGGGCGGGCGGGAATTGTCACGTGGGTGGGGGGTCGCGTCTCGTGAGTGGTAAGGACGGTTAGAACCGTCTTTGCCACTCACGAGGATGGACAATGAGAGCGACGCTGCTCATGATCGGGCTCGGGGCCTTCGTCACCACCCTCGACAACACGATCGTCGCGGCGGGCGCGCCTTCGCTCGCCCGCGAACTCGGGCTCGATCTTCCCACGCTGCAATGGGTGAGCATCGGCTACATGCTTCCGTTCGCCGGGTTGCTGCCGGTCGCGGGAACGCTGGTGGACCGCTGGGGCCAGGCCGCGACCCTGCGGGCGGGGCTGCTCGCGTTCGGCGCCGGCGCGGCCGCCGGAGGGTTCGCCACGACGGCGTGGCTCGTGATCTCCGCGCGGGTGCTGCAGGGTGCCGCCGCGGCGTTCCTGGTCCCGGCCCTGCTCAGCCTGCTCCGCACCGATCTCGACGCGCGAAGACGGGCTTTCGGAGCGACGGTCTGGACAGCCTGCCTGGCGGCCGCCCTCGCGCTCGGCCCGACGCTCGGCGGGGCGCTGAGCGAATATCTGGGCTGGGGCTGGATCTTCTTCGTCAATCTCCCCTTCGTGGCGGCGATGCTGGCGCTGGTACGGAAGGTCGCCCTCGCGAAGCGTGACCCGGCGGCCGGACGACCTGCCGTGCGCTCCATGCTGGTGGTGACGACCGCGATGGTCCTGATCACCGCCGCCGTGGTCGAACCGAGCGCGGTGCTCGGTGCGGTGGGGGCGGCCTTCGCGATCTGGTTCCTGTTCAGGGAAAGACGCGCGCGCGTGCGGCTGATGCCGAAGGAGCTGACCAGAACGCGGGTCTTCACCGGCGCGCTCACCGTGCAGCTGCTGTGGGGACTGGGGGTTTCGGGGGTCTTCTTCTTCACACCGTTGCTGCATCAGGAATCCCTCGGCCTCGGGCCGATGCTCGCCGGACTACCGCTGGTCGTGGTGGCCGTCGCGGTCGTCGCCGCCACGCCGCTCGTGCCCTGGGCAGTACCACGATGGGGTCCACATCGGACAGTCGCGGCCGGGCTGGTCACGGTGGCCGCCGGACTGCTGGCGATCGCCGCGGTCAACCACCTGCCGGAAGTGCCGCCGAGGATTCCCGGGCTGGTGCTGATCGGCGCCGGATCGGCCCTGACCACGCCGCTGACCTCGTACGCGCTGGAAATCGTCGCGGAACGGCACGCGGGCACCGCCTCCGGCCTGCTCACCGCGTCCCGTGAACTGTCGAGCGCGCTGGGGGTCGCGCTGATCGGGACCGTGCTGTCGGCGGTCCGCACGGCCCGGCTCGACGAGGGCGCCCCGGCCGCGCTGGCCGACGGCTACACGGCGGGGCTGCTGACCGCGGCGGCGCTGCAACTCGCCGGAGCGCTCCTCGCGCTCCGGCTCCTGAACCCCCGAAGTTCGTGCCGAAGTGACAAGGGGAGTGCCCCCTTTCTCACGTCCCCGTGAGCACGTCCGCGCTTCCGGCGGCGTTCCATCATCCTTTCATTGACACTCTTCCCGCGACGTCCATACAGTTCCGGTCAGATAAAGAACGGTCTCCGGAATGGAATCCGCTTTCGGCAACGGCGCCGTTCCGAATTCACCCGCTCCTGTACGAATCGTCACAACGAGGGGCCATGGAAACCATTTCGGAATCGGTCGTCGCCGTCCACGGGCCGGACGACGCACGCGGCGGGGAGTCGTTCGCGACGCTGCTGAGGTACTGGGCGTGGCGGCTCGGCGACGACGTCGCGGTCACCTACCTCGACCATCGAGCCGGGGCCGACGGCCGGGCGATCACCCTGTCCTGGCGCGAACTCGACGACCGGGTCGACGCGCTCGCCACCCGGCTGACCGGGTTCACCGGCCCGGGTGACCGGGCCGCGATCCTGGCCCGGCAGTCCGTCGATTACGTCGTCGCCTTCCTCGGCGCGATCCGCGCCGGGCTGATCGCGGTCCCGCTGTTCTCCCCGAGTCTCCCCGGGCACGCGGGAAGGCTGGCCGCCGTGCTCGCCGACTGCGCACCGAGGGTCGTGCTCACGACCACCGACGGACTCGACGACGCCGCCGGTTTCCTCGCCTCGACGGATTTCGAGCGCCCCGCCGTGCTCGCCGTCGACACCACAGCTCCGGTCGCGGCCGGTGATCGCTCCTGGCCGCGACCGGAACCGGACGAAGTGGCGTACCTGCAGTACACGTCCGGTTCCACGCGAACGCCGGCGGGCGTGCTGCTGACCCACCGCAACGCGCTCACCAACGCCCGTCAAGCGTGTGACGCCTACGCGGTCGAGACCGCGACGACCTCCACTGTCAGCTGGCTGCCGCTCTTCCACGACATGGGCCTGATCCTCGGGATCGGCGCGCCGCTGGCGGCGGGTGCGGCGTCGGTCCTGATGGATCCCCACGCCTTCCTGGAACGTCCGTCGCGGTGGTTGCGCGCGCTCTCGGCCAGCCCGGGCGCGATCAGCGCGGCACCCAATTTCGCGTACGCCTACGCCGCTTCCCGGGTCACCGAGGCCGAGAAGAGCTATCTCGAACTGAGCCGGGTCGTCTCGCTGATCAACGGCAGCGAACCGGTTCTTCCGTCGACCATCGCGAAGTTCCACGGCGCCTTCGAGGAATGCGGGCTGCGCCCGGAGGTGCACCGGTCCTCGTACGGGTTGGCCGAGGCCACGGTGCTCGTCTCCGTCACCGAAGCGGGCAAGGCACCACGGCAGGTCGCCTTCGACCGCGACCGGCTCGCCGCCGGACTCGCGACGCCCGCATTGCCCGGCGCGGCGTCCACCACGCTCGTCTCCTGCGGATTCCCGGCGGGGCAACGGATCCGCATCGCCGATCCGGCCACCGGCGCGCTGGTCGAACCGGGCCGGGTGGGAGAGATCCAGGTCAACGGCCCGAACGTCGGCGTTGGCTACTGGGGGCGGCCCGCCGCTTCCGAGGGCGTCTTCGGCCTGCCCCCGATCGATCCGGACTCCGGTGCGGGCTGGCTCGCGACCGGGGACCTCGGCGTGCGGTACGAGGGCGAACTGTTCATGACCGGCAGGCTCAAGGACCTCGTCATCGTCGACGGCCGCAACCACTACCCGCAGGACATCGAACAGACCGTGGAGACGCATCCCGCGGTCCGGCCGCATTCCGCCGCGGCTTTCGCGATCGAGCGCGAAGACGGTGAAGCGGCGGTCGTGCTGGTGGAGCGGGCGAAGGGCGCCGAGGCCGACCTCGCCGTCGCGACCGCGGAGATCCGGAGGGCGGTCTCGGCCGCGCACGGTCTGCGGCCGCACGACGTCGTGTTCGTCGCCCCGGGTGAGGTGCCGCGCACCTCCAGCGGCAAGATCAGCCGTGCGTTGTGCCGGAAGTCCTATTCGGACGGTTCGCTGACCGCGCGGCGGCTCGGGTGACCGCGGAGATCCGTGCCTGGCTCATCGCGCGGGTGGCGGAGGTGACCGGCTCGCCCGCGGACCACGTCGATCCGGACCGGCCGCTGCACGAAAGCGGGCTTTCCTCGCGGGAGTCGATGGAACTGGCGGCGGAGCTGGGCCGGTACGTCGGCCGTCCGTTGCCGCCGACCCTGGTGTGGCAGTATCCGACGATCACCGCCCTCGCCGCCCGTCTGTCCACAGTGGAGGAATCCACGGTCGTGAGCGGCGAAGGCCGCGAGGAGGAACCGATCGCGATCGTCGGCGTCGGGTGTCGCCTGCCCGGAGGCGCGGACTCCCCGGAGGGCTACTGGCGGCTCCTGGACGCCGGACGCGACGGTATCCGCGAGGTTCCGGAGGATCGCTGGGAGATCCCCGCGCGTGGCGGATTCCTCGGCGACGTCGCCGGTTTCGACGCCGAGTTCTTCGGCATCACGCCGGGCGAGGCCGAAGCGATGGATCCCCAGCAGCGGATGCTGCTCGAAGTGACCTGGGCGGCGCTGGAGCACGCCGGGATCCCGCCGTCCACGCTGCGGGGAAGCCGGACCGGGGTGTTCGTCGGGCTTTCGGCCGGCGAGTACGGCCACCTGACGATGGCCGACCCCGCCACCGTCGACGTCTGGTCCGCCACCGGTGCCGCCACGAGTATCGCCGCCAACCGGCTGTCGTACCTGTTCGACCTGCGCGGGCCCAGCCTCACCGTCGACACCGCGTGCTCGTCCTCGCTGGTCGCGGTGCATCAAGCGGTGCAGAGCCTGCGCAGCGGCGAATGCGGGACGGCGCTCGCCGCCGGGGTGAACCTGCTGCTCTCACCAGCGGTCACGGCCTCCTTCCAGCGGGCCGGGGTGCTGGCCCCGGACGGGTACTGCAAACCGTTCGACGCCGCCGCCGACGGCATCGCCCGCGGCGAGGGCTGCGGCGTGATCGTGCTCAGACCGCTGAAGGCCGCCCGCCGTGCGGGGGACCGGGTGCTCGCGGTGATCCGTGGCAGCGCGGTCAATTCCGACGGCCGGTCCAACGGTCTCGTCGCGCCCAATCCCGGCGCGCAGGCGGACCTGTTGCGGGACGCGTACGCGGCGGCGGGCGTCGATCCGTCCACTGTGGATTACGTGGAGGCGCACGGGACCGGGACGGCGGTGGGGGATCCGATCGAGGCGGGCGCGCTCGGCGAGGTGCTCGGAGCCGGACGCGAACCCGCCCGCCCGCTCCTGATCGGCTCGGTGAAGGGGAACCTTGGCCATCTCGAGGGCGCGGCCGGGATGGCCGGGCTGATCAAGGTCGTCCTCGCGATGGTCCACCGGCGGCTGCCGCCGACCCCGCATCATCACGAACCCAGCCCGCACGTCGATTTCGCCGGTCTCGGCCTCCGGGTCGTGAACACCGGGACGGACTGGCCGCGGTACTCCGACGTCGTGCGCGCCGGGGTCTCCGCGTTCGGCTTCGGTGGCACCAACGCCCACGTCGTTCTCGAAGAATGGCCCGCCGCGTCGTTCGCCGCTCGCGGGACGGAGACCGGGCGGCCGCGGATCTTCGCGCTGTCCGCGCGGTCGGCCGAGGTGCTCCGGGCGCGGGCCGCCGATCTGGCGGACTGGCTCGAAGACCCCGCCCACCGGACGGTCCCGCTGGACGCGGTCGCCGCGACACTGGCCAGGAGCCGCGACCACTTGCCCGTCCGTGGCGCGGTCGTCGCGGAGGAACGCGACCGGGTGGCCGCCGCGTTGCGGGAACTCGCCGCCGGACGTGCTGGTGGTGCCGCCGTCCTCGGCGAGGCCAGACCTGTCTCCGATGTCGTGTTCGTCTTCTCCGGCTACGGCTCCCAGTGGCCCGGGATGGGACGCGTCCTGTTGCGCACCGAGCCCGCGTTCCGTGCCGAGGTCGAAGCACTCGATCCGGTGTTCCGCGCCGAAGCGGGCTTCACGCTGAGCGAGGTGTTCTCCGGCACGCGCGATCTTCCGGATCTCGCGGCGACACAGCTCGCGTTGTTCGGCATGCAGCTGGCTCTCGCCGGGCTCTGGCGCGCGCACGGCGTCGTCCCGGCCGCGGTGCTCGGGCATTCGATGGGTGAGGTCGCGGCCGCCGTCGTCGCGGGGGCGCTGGACGTCGCCGACGGCCTGCGCGTGATGGCCACCCGCGCCCGGCTGCTGGCCGAGGTCGACGCTTCCGGCGACGGCGCGATGGCCGTGGTCGAGCTGTCCCCGGCCGAACTCGCCGACCTGGAAGCGGACTTCCCCGGAATCACCGTCGCGGTCTACGCCTCGCCGGTCCAGTGCACTGTCAGCGGCGGCGCCGAACAGGTCGAGGCGCTCGTGTCGCACGTCGAGAGCATGGGCAGGCTGGCGAAGCGGCTGCCGGTCGGGGGCGCGGGTCATTCGGAAGCCGTCGACGCCGTTCTCGGCCGGTTCCGCGCCGAGCTCGGCGGCCTTTCCCCGCGACCGGTGGAGATTCCCTGCTACAGCAGCGTTCTCGACGATCCACAGAGGTCGGTGGTGTTCGACGTCGAGTACTGGGCGGCGAATCTGCGCCGTCCCGTGCGCTTCAGCCAGGCACTGGCGGCGGCGACCGCCGACGGATACGGCGTGTTCGTCGAGATCTCCCCGCATCCGGTGGCACTGGCCGCGATCGAGCAGAGCACCGCCTCGCTCGCGCTTCCGACGGCGAGCCGCAAGAGCGACGAGGCGGTGGCGTTCCTGACCACGCTCGCCCGGCTCCACACCCTCGGGCTGCCCGTCCTGCTCGACGACGGCGGTCCCCGTCCGCTTCCGGTCGACCTGCCCGGCCCGCGCTGGCGGCACCGGCGGTTCTGGCCGCGGCGCCCGGCGACCCGGACGGCCGGCGAACATCCGTTGCTGGGTGTCCACATCGAACAGCCGACCGGCGGCGGGCACCTGTGGCACGCGGACGTCGGGACCGAGGTACTGCCGTGGCTGGCCGACCACGCGGCGATGGGTGTCCCGTTGTTCCCCGCCGCCGGGTTCCTGGAACTGGCGCTTTCGGCGGCGAAAACGGTGCTGCGTCCCGGACTGCTGCGCATCGGCGGTCTCGAACTGCACCGGGTCCTCCCGCTCGCCGCGCACACCGAGGTGACGACCAGCCTGAGCGCTGGAAGCGTGGACGTGTACGCGCGGTCCGCGGACGGCGGCTGGGTACGGCACGCCACCGCCCGTGTCCGCGAGGGGAACACCGCGGTGGTGCCGTTCGGCCCGGTCGGGGACGACGCCCGGCCGGTCGACCTCTACCAGGTGCTGGCCGGCGCGGGGCAGAGCTACGGTCCCGCTTTCCGTGGGCTGCGCGACGTCTTGGCCGCGCCGGGCCGGGCTTCGGCGTCGATCGCCCTGCCCGCCGACGATCCGGCCTACGTCCTGCACCCGGTGATCGCCGACGCCTGCCTGCACGCGCTCGCCGCCGCGGCCGGGGACGCGCTCCGCGAAGCCGACGGCGTGTTCCTGCCGCTGACCTTGGGCGAAGTCGTCCTCGCCGGTGATCCGCGCCGGGGTGTCCGGGTCGACGCGGTCCTCGATTCGGTTGATCCGGCCGGCGATGGCCTGGTCGGTGGTGTCCAGTTGGTCGACGCGGACGGCGTCGTCCTGGTCGAGTTCCGTGAGGTCTACTGCCGCCGGTTCCAGCGTTCGGCGCTGCCGGTGCCCATGGCGGACCTGCTGTTCGAAACGGTTTGGCGGGAGGCCGGGCTGCCCGCCCCGGCGGCGGGCTCACGCTGCTGGGTCGTCCTGCACGACGACGTGCCGTGGCTGACGGCGTTGCGTGACCGGCTCGCCGAGGCCGGGGACGAGCTGGTGACGGTCCGGCCCGGGGACCGGAAGACCCTCGCGGGCGCTCTGAGTTCCCGCGAGGTGGCGGGAGTCCTCGTATGGTCCGGCACTTCGGGGCCGGATCCGATGAGCGCGGCGCGGCGGGTCACCGAGTTGTCCGGTGTCCTCGCCGAACTGGTCGAGACCGCGCCGCGGTTGTGGCTCGTCAGCGTGGATGCCTGGGCCGCCGAACCCGGTGAGCGCGGCGATCCGGGCCAGGCCTGGCTGCGTGGACTGGTCCGCGTCCTCGCTTTCGAACACCCCGAACTGCGGGCGAGCCAGGTGGACTTCGACGCGGAACCGGACCCCGTCAGGCTGGTGGCGGAGATCCGCGCGGACGCGCCCGACGACGAGATCGCGTGGCGCGAGGGAGTCCGGTACACCAGGCTGCTGGCCCGGCCGAAGCTCGGCGAACCTCGCCACGAAACCGTGGTGCGTGACGGCGCATACGTGATCACGGGTGGTCTCGGCGGCCTCGGCCTGGTCGCGGCGGACTGGCTGGCGGCGCGCGGCGCGACCAGGCTCGTCCTTTCCGGACGGCGCGGTGCGAGCCCTGCCGTCGAGCCGCTTCTGGCGGATCTGCGTGAGCAGGGAGCCGACGTCCGCGTGGTGACGGGGGACATCGCCGAGCCGGGGACGGCCGAAGCGCTGGTCGCTGCGGCGACCGAAGGCGGCCTGCCGTTGCGCGGGGTGCTGCACGCGGCCGGCGTGCTGTCCGACGGGGCCGCCGTCAGCCTCGACACCGACGCCGTCGAGGCGGTCTGGCGCCCGAAAGCGCTGGGGGCATGGCGACTGCACGAGGCGACGGCCGGACACGAACTCGACTGGTGGTTGACGTATTCCTCGGCGGCGGCGTTGTTCGGATCGCCGGGCCAGACCGCCTATGCCACCGCGAACGCGTGGGTGGACGCCCTCGTCGCGTGGCGCCGCGCCGCGGGATTGCCTGCGGCGACCATCGGCTGGGGAGCCTGGGGCGAAGCGGGCGCGGCCGTCGGCAGCCGCAACCCCGTCCTCGAACCACTCGGCACGGAGGAGGCGCTGGCGGCGATGGACGCCGTGCTGCGCCGTGACCGCGTGTCGACCGGGATCGCCAGGGTCGACGCCGGGACCGTCCTCGCCCTCTTCCCCCGGCTGGCCGGACGGCCGTTCTTCGAAATCCTGGTACCGGGGGAGGAGCAGCCCGCCGGACCGTCCACTTGGGACGGATTGGACGCGCTGCGGGCGGTCCTCCCGGAGGCCGCCCGGGAGATGCTGGCCGACTACCTCGCCGGGCTCGTCGCCGGGATGCTCGGCCTCGCCGCGGACGAGATCGACCGGCGGACCCCGCTCACCCGGCTCGGCCTGGATTCGCTCGCCGCCCTGCGTGCGAAGGGAGTCGTGGAACGGGACTTCGGCCTGGAACTGCCCATCCCGCTGCTGTTGCGGGGCGCGGGCCTGGCCGAAATCGCGGATCATCTCGCCGATCAGGCGGGGTTCGGTGCGGGAGAAGCCCGGCCCACCGCACCGGTGACGGCCGTCGGCCCACGCGATCCGGCCGAACGCTGGATCGCCCGGCACTGGCAGGCGCAGCTAGGCGGCGCGGAACCCGGCGTCCACGAAGACTTCTTCGCCGCCGGTGGCGACGCCGAAGCGGCCGATCGGCTGCGGGCCGTGTTCACCGGGCAGCTGGGAGCCGTTCCCGAACGGCTCTTCGCCACACCGACGATCGCCGCGATGGCCGACCTTCTGCGCGACGACATCGAAGGACGCGGAGGCTGCCCTGTCCGGCAGTTGCGCGAAGGCGGCACGGACCCGCTGTTCCTGTTCCACCCGGCGGGTGGTCCGACGAGTGTCTACGAGGGACTCGTCCGCCTGCTGCCCGAGGGCAGAGCCGTCTACGGGCTCGAACGGATCGACGAAGAGGACACCGTCGAGGCCAAGGCCGAGTGCTATCTCGAGCTGATCCGGGAAATCCAGCCGCGGGGCCCGTACCGGCTGGGCGGTTGGTCGTTCGGGGGCTGCCTCGCCTACGAGACCGCGCGGCGGCTGACGGCGGCCGGGGAGCGCGTCGCTCTCGTGTTCCTGATCGACAGCATCCTGCCGCTGCCCGCGCCGGGGAAACCGGCCCAGGAGATCCTGCTGGACCGGTTCGAGCGGTTCGCGGAGCACATCGAGCGCACCTACGGCGTCACGCTCGACATCCCGCGTGAAGAGCTCGCCAGGCTCGGCGACGAGGAACAGATCCGGCTGGTGATCGCCCACCTGGCCGCGCGGGTTCCCGAGCTGGGGCACGGCGTCCTGCGGCACCAGTACGAGTCCTATGTGGACGCCCGGGTCGCCGAACGGTACGAGCCGGAATCCTATGCCGGGCCGGTACTGCTGCTGCGCGCGCAGGAGCCGCATCCGCTGACCACCTCCCTCGATCCGCGTTACCTGCGCACCGACGACGCTCTCGGCTGGGACGCCTTCTGCCCGGATCTGGAGGTCGTGCGGGTGCCGGGCGATCACCTGTCGATGATCGACCCGCCGCATGTCGAGAGGGTCGCCGCGGCACTCGCGGCCCGGCTCGGGGCGCCCAAGGCGGCGCGGCCGTGACCGACACGACGGCGTTCCGGATCGCCGACCTCGCCGCCCGCCGGGAGGATCTGCGGACCGCGGAGAAGCGGGCCGTCGACCGGCAGCACGCCAAGGGGAAACTGACCGCGCGCGAACGCGTCGAGTTGTTGCTGGACCAGGGTTCCTTCGTCGAACTCGACCAGTTCGCCCGGCACCGGTGCACCGAATTCGGGATGGACGCCAACCGGCCCTACGGCGATGGCGTGGTGACCGGGCACGGCACCGTCGACGGCAGGCAGGTCTGCGTGTTCTCCCAGGACTTCACCGTGTTCGGCGGCAGTATGGGCGAGGTCTTCGGCGAGAAGGTCCTCAAGGTGATGGACCTGGCGATGACGCTGGGCTGCCCCGTGGTCGGGATCAACGACTCCGGCGGCGCGCGCATCCAGGAAGGCGTCGTCTCGCTCGCCTACTACGCCGAACTCGGCAGGCGCAACACGCTGGCGTCCGGTGTCATCCCGCAGATCTCGCTGATCATGGGCCCCTGCGCGGGCGGGGCGGTCTACTCGCCGGCGATCACCGACTTCACCGTGATGGTGGACGAGACCGCGCACATGTTCGTCACCGGGCCGGACGTCGTGCACGCCGTCAGCGGCGAACGCGTCACCGCCCAGCGGCTCGGCGGCGCCGCGGTGAACAGCGAGGTGTCCGGGAACGCCCACCATCGGGCCACCGACGAACACGACGCCATCGACTGGGTGCGGACCCTGCTCGGTTACCTGCCGTCCAACAACCTCGACACCGTCCCGGAATACGCCGACGAGACCGCGCCCGAACTCACCGCCGCCGACCTCGAACTCGACCGGCTGGTGCCCGACGCGCTGAACCAGGCGTACGACATGGCCGAGGTGATCGTCCGTCTCGTCGACGACGGCGACTTCATGGAGGTGCACAGCGGCTTCGCGCCGAACATGATCTGCGCGTTCGGCCGGATGCGGGGCCGCACGATCGGGGTCGTGGCGAACCAGCCGCGCCATCAGGCGGGCGTGATCGACATCGACGCCTCGGAGAAGGCCGCGCGGTTCGTGCGGTTCTGCGACGCCTTCGGCATCCCGATCCTCACCCTCGCCGACGTCCCCGGGTACCTGCCCGGCGAGACACAGGAACGGCACGGGATCATCCGGCGCGGCGCCAAACTGATCTACGCCTACGCCGAAGCGACGGTGCCGAAGGTGACCGTGGTGATCCGCAAGGCCTACGGGGGCGGCTACGCGGTGATGGGGTCGAAACATCTCGGGGCGGACGTCAACCTGGCCTGGCCCACCGCGGAGATCGCGGTGATGGGCGCCGAGGGCGCGGTGCGGGTGCTGCACCGGCACGAACTCGCCGCCCTGCCCCCGGAACAGCGGTCGGCCGAACAGCGACGGCTCACCGAGGCGTACCGCGAACGGCATTCGAATCCCTACCTCGCGGCCGAACGCGGCTACGTCGATCAGGTCATCGCGCCGTCGCAAACCCGACTTCAGGTGGCACGGGCGTTGCACGCGCTGCGGACCAAGCGGCAGACCCTCCCGGCCAAGAAGCACGGAAACATCCCGTTGTGAGCAAGGAGAAACGATGAAGCGAACCCGGCGGTGGGGTCTGCTGGCGCTGGCCATGGTGACCCTGCTCGGAAGCCCGGTCCCCGCGAGCGCGGCGCCCGCGCCGGTCACCGCCGACAACGGCGCCAAGGTCGTCGAGGAGACCTGGCTGGACGCGCGCACCGTCGACCTCAAGATCAGCTCGCCCGCGCTCGGCACCACGGGCATGGTCCGCCTGCTGGTCCCGGCGGGGTGGGCCGCGCAGCCCACGCGGACCTGGCCGACGTTGTTCCTGCTGCACGGCTGCTGCGAACCGGTCGACTACCGGTCGTGGGACCAGTTCACCGACGTGAAGGCGTTCACCGCGGACAAGGACGCCCTCGTCGTCATGCCGACCGGCGGGCCCGCCGGGATGTACACCAAGTGGTGGAACTTCGGGCTCCGGAGCACTCCCGACTGGGACACCTTCCACACCCTGGAGGTGCGGCAGATCGTCGAACGCGGGTACCGGGCGGGGACGCGCCGGGCGGTCGCGGGCCTGTCGATCGGCGGTTACGGCGCGCTCGCGTACTCGTACAAGCACAAGGGGATGTTCGCCGCGGCGGCGTCCTACAGCGGGGTGCCGAACACCCTCAACCAGGGGGCTCCGCTGTTCATCCAGGGGATCCTGGCCCGCGCTGGGATCTTCAACTACCTCGAACTCTGGGGCGACAGCTGGGGGATGCGGCCGATCTGGACGGCGAACAACCCGTACGACAACGTCGACGGCCTTCGCGGCACGGCGCTGTACATCTCCTGCGGGAACGGGAAGACCGGCCCGCTCGACCCGCCGGGGCAGTCCGACATCTTCGAGCCCCAGGCGCTGGCCTCCTCGGTGAGTTTCACGGATCGGTTGAAGGCCAGGGGGATTCCGGCGACCGTCGACTACTACGGCGACGGGACGCACAGCTGGCCCTACTGGCAACGGGCGCTGCGGAACTCCTGGCCGGTCCTGGCGGGCGGGCTCGGCCTGTGAGGTGACCGAACGCCGCACTCGCGTGATCAGAGGCGTAACTCGCGTGCTTGGGGGCGTAACTCGCGTGATTGAAGGCCGCACATCGAGTTACGCCTTCAATCACGCGAGTTACGTCTCCAAACACGCGAGTGCGGCGTCTGATCACGCGAGTCACGCGCTAGACCCTCGCAAGGCGTTGCGAAAGCCACTTTCGCAACCTTCAACGTTGCGAAAGTGGCTTTCGCAACGTCGGCCGGTGGGCGCGGTGGCGAAACGAGATGTCAGCGCTTGCCGGGTGGTGTCGCGAAAGCCACTTTCGGGACATCAGGCGTCCCGAAAGTGGCTTTCGCGACGCCAGCGCACCGCAGGTCGTCCACGGGGCACCGCATCGAGAGGGGCTAAATGCGGTGAGGTCAGCCGGCGATCAGTTCGGCGAAGCGTTCCGGGCTCACGTTCCCGCCGCTGATGATCACCCCGACCCGTCCCGAAGCGGGCACCCGGCCGCTGAGCAGTGCCGCGAGCCCGGTCGCCCCGCTCGGCTCGATGACGAGCTTCAGCCGTTCGAACGCGAACCGCATGGCGTCGCGGACCTGGTCGTCGGTGACCAGCGCGATGTCGTCGACGAGCCGCCGGTTGATCGAGAAGGTCAGTTCGCCGGGGATGGAGGCGGCCTGGCCGTCGGCGATGGTCCGCGGCACCGGGATCGACACGCGTTCCCCGGCGTCCAGCGAGCGCTTGGTGTCGTCGCCCTCGGCGGGTTCGACGCCGATCACGCGGATGCCGGGCCGCACGGCCTTCGCGGCGGTCGAGCTGCCCGCGATCAGGCCACCGCCGCCGACCGGGACGACGAGGGTGTCCAGGGATTCGGTGTCCTCCAGCAGTTCTCGCGCCGCGGTGCCCTGTCCGGCGATCACGTGCGGGTGCTCGTACGGCGGGATCAGCGCAAGACCGCGGTCGGCCGCCAGCGCCTCGCCGATCGCGACGCGGTCGCCGGTGTACCGGTCGTAGGTGACGATCTCGGCGCCGTAGCCCGCGGTGGCGTCCTTTTTGGACTGCGGGGTGTCCTCCGGGATCAGGATGACCGCGCTGCTCCCGAGTTCCCGCGCGGCGAGCGCGACGGCCTGGGCGTGGTTCCCCGACGAGTAGGCGGCGATGCCCTTGGCCAGCTGTTCCGGCGAGAGACGCGAAGCGGCGTTGTACGCGCCACGGAACTTGAAAGCCCCGACGCGCTGGAGGTTCTCACACTTGACGAAGACCTCGGCGCCGACGAGCTCGTCGAGGGTACGGGAACGCACGACCGGGGTCCGGTGGGCGACCCCGGCCAGGCGGGCGGCCGCGTCGCGGATGTCGTCGATGGTCACGGGGGCGGTCATGATGCTCCTTGATCACGGATTTCGGCGAGATAGTTGTAAGCGGAGGCGCGGGAGATCCCGATCCGCGCCGCGACCTGCGGCACGGCCCGCCGCACGGCGAAGACACCGCGCGCGTGCAGGCTGCGGAACAGGTCGAGCCGTTCGTCGCGGCTGAGCGCGGCCCACGGTTTGTTCAGCCGGAGCTGATGCTCGTCGACGATCGCGTCCACCACCGCGTCGACGTCGTCGCCGAAGGTGGTGGTCGGCGTTTCGGTGGCGGCGCCGACGTCGGCGAGTTCGCCGACCAGGGTCCGCAGCTGACCCAGCGCGGTGACGTCGAGGTTCACGCACAAGGCGCCGAACACCGAGCCGCCGCTGTCGCGCAGCAGCATGGTCGACGACTTCACGAGTTTCCCCGACGCTGTCCTTGTCACGTAGTTCAGCTGGTCTTCGGCGTCGTCGCCGCGGGCGAGCAGGCTCATGCCGATCTCGCTCATCGATCCGCCGACGGTGCGGTCGGTGACCGAGCCTGCGATCGCGACCACCGACCGCTCCGGACGGCGGAAGTCGTGCACCACGACCTCGCAGAACGAGCCGAGCGTCGCCGCGATGCCGTCGGCGACCGGGGCGAGCGCGTCGAGGATGGCGTCCTGCTCAGACATCGCGTACTCGGGCGAGGGCCTCGACCTCGACCACGCCGCCGTAGGGCAGGGACGCGACCCCGACACAGGTCCGGGCGGGCCGGGGCTCGGCGAAGAACTCTTCGTAGACCCGGTTGAGGCCGTCGCGGTCGGCGATGTCGGTCAGGTAGACGACGACCTTCACCACGTCGGCCCTCGTCGCACCCACCGAACGCAGCGCGGCGTCGAGATTGGCGAAGGCCTGCGGGCATTCGGCGTCGAAGCCGCCGGGCACCAGCGCGCCGGTCTCGGTCACGCCGAGCCGCCCGGACACGGAAACCAGGTCGCCGCTGCGGAAGGCGGGCGGATACGGATGCTCGTTGGTCACGAGACTGACTGTATAAGCCCTGGACGGAAAGTCCAACGAGATATCAAGTGACCTACCGCTCACCTGGTGAACGCGGTGTTACTCGCGGGTAGTCGCTCGGGTTAACGGGCTTCACTCGGACGAGCGACCGCTGTTTCATGATCGTCAAATGGCGGTGAACCGCCTTGTCCGGCCTTCGGTGATCAAGGCAGCCTCCTCGGCGTGCGGTCCCTGTCCGCACATCCACAGCCGAGAGGATGTACACCATGCGCGACACCCAGAGCACCACCCGCCGCTGGACGAAGCGGGGCCTGGCGGCCGGCCTGCTGGCGGTGCCGATGCTCGCCGTCTTCGGCGGCTCGGCGTCGGCGGCGGAACTCACGCCGATCGCCGAGTATCTCGACAGCACCATCGCCGGCCTGTCCGCGTCGTTGGTCGAGGCGCTCGCGGCCCTGCTCGGCGTGAGCTGAGCCGGTCCGGACGGATCGGGAAAGGGCCGTTCCGAACGGCCCTTTCCCGGCCTCGCTCAGACGACCTCGAAGTTCGCCATCATCGCCATGTCCTCGTGTTCGGCGTTGTGGCAATGGAAGACGTAGCGGCCGCGGTAGCCGTCGAACCGCGCGATGACCTCCACCGACTCGCCGGGGGCCAGGTCCACGGTGTCCTTGACGCCCCCGTCGAACGGCCCCGGCGGACGCCCGCCGCGGGAAAGGATCCGGAAGCCCACCAGGTGCAGGTGAACGGGATGGTGGATGTCGGCGACGAACCGCCAGATCTCCGTGTCGCCGAGGCGCGTGCTCGCCGACATCACGTCCGGCGAGAACGGCTCCCCGCCGATCACCCAGCCCGCGCGGCCGTGGACGGTACCCGCCCGGAACGAGAACTCCCGCGTGGTCGTGGCCTGTTCGCGAGTGAGCGGCGCGATTTCGCTGAGTTTCGCCGGAACCCGGCTGTCGTCCGCCGCGCGGCGCGCGACGACGAACCGCATGACCTGAGCGGTCGACCCGGTCCCGAGCCGGTTCACGAGGGTGACCTCGGTGCCGACCGGATACCGGCCGAAGTCGACGACGAGGTCGTACCGTTCCGCCGGCGCGATGGGGAGATGGTCGTGTTCGCGCGGCGCGTCCAGCAGGCCTTGGTCGGCGCCGATCTGCACGAAACCGCCGCCGCCGGGCGGTGGCGGGTCGAGCGCCAGGTCGTAGCGCCGGGCGTTGGAGCCGTTGAGTACCCGGAGGCGGTACTTGACGGCCGCCACCTCGTGCACCGGCCACGGCGCGCCGTTGACCAGCACGACGTCGCCGAAAACGCCTTCGACGTAAGCACTTTCCACTCCCGGCGTGGTCCGCAGGGTCCGGTCTAGTGAGGGATAGGCGAAGGCGCCGTGCTCGTCGAAGGACCGGTCGGCGATCATCAGCGGCAGTTCGCGCTCCCCGGACGGGAGCCCGAGCGAGTCCTCCTCGTCGTCGCGGATCAGGTGGAACCCGGCCAGTCCCCGGTACACGGCCGGACCGGTGAAATCCATGCGGTGGTCGTGGTACCAGAGGGTCGCGGCCCGTTGCCGCAGAGGGAAGACGTAGTCGCGTTCCCCGTTCGAGATCCGCGCCCGGGAATCGGCCATGCCGTGCCCGGTGTGCGCGGTGGTCCAGCCGGACCGCGGCAGGACGAGGTCGGTCGGATAGCCGTCGGAGTCGGCGGGGGTGTGCCCGCCGTGCAGATGGACCACGGTCGGCACGGGAAGTTCGTTGCGGTGGTGCGCCACGACCGTCCGGTCCCGCCGCGACTCGATCGTCGGACCGGGGAAGATCCCTTCGTAGCCCCAGATCGGTGTCCGGACGCCGGGCAGGATCTCGGCCGTCGCCGCTCGCTGGGTGATGGTGTAGTGATCGGCGTCGGCGGTCCTTTGTGGACGCAGGACCGGCGGGATCGGCAGCGGTACGCGAAAGGGCTCCGGCAACGGGAGTGCGCTGCGCAGCAACTCGCCGGTCCCCGGAGCGCCCTGCGCAAGCAGGCGGGGCGCCGCGATCCCCGCGGCGACGAGGACACCGGCACCGCCGGCGAGCCCGAGGAAGGTCCGGCGGGGCAGTCGCCCGCTCATCGGTCGACCCGCCAGGTCTGGGGCCGCCAGACCGCGATGGTCGTCAGCACCGTCGCGGTGACCAGCGCGACGCCGAGCGGGATATGCAGGTCGAGCGCGCCCGTCATCCCGGCGAGGTACTGCCCGGTCTCGCCCAGCGCGAGCAGCAGGCTGATCCAGAACAGCCAGCGCGGTCCGCGGACCAGCCACAGGACCAGCGCCGCCAGGATCTGCGCGTACGCCAGGTACGACACGGCGTCGGCGCCCCAGCGGTGCAGCCAGAGCATGTCGTAATCGCCGCCGAGATAGCCGCCGGCGAACACCGGCTGGCCGATGATCGCGACGGCGTGGGCGCTCACCAGCACCCGGTTCACCACCAGCGTCCCGTTCGCCTTCCGGCTCGGGCTGGTCAGGGTTTCACTCACGTGATCGAACGTAGGAGCCGACGCCTTATGCTGTCCAAGACAAGATCGGTTATCTGTTCATAACAGGTGGGGTATCAGCAGTGGATCTTCTGGCGCTCCGGTACTTCCAGACGGTCGCCCGGCTCGAACACGTCGGCCGCGCCGCGGAAAAGCTGCGTGTCGCGCAGCCGTCGCTCAGCCGGACGTTGGCCAGGCTGGAGAACGAGCTCGGCGTCCCGCTGTTCGACCGGCACGGCCGCCGGATCCGGCTCAACCGGTTCGGCACCGCGTTCCTCCGCCGCGTCGACCGGGCGCTGGCCGAACTCGACGACGCCCGTCAGGAACTGGACGACGCCGCCGGGCTCGAACGCGGAACCGTCGCCGTCGCGGCTGAAAGCCTGCTCGTCCTCACCGAACCGCTTCGCACCTTCGTCCCCGGCCATCCGCTGGTGGACGTGCGGCTTTCCCAGGCGTCGGGGGAGGGGATGGCGGAGAAGCTGCGAGCCGGCGACGTCGACCTGTGCGTCACCTCGCAACCCTTGACGGGCAACGACATCCGCAGCCGCGTGCTTCTCGACGAAGCGGTGATGCTCTGCGTGCCCGCCGGCCACCGGCTCGCCGACCGTGGCCGCGTCGGCCTGGCGGATCTCGAGGGCGAGCCGTTCCTCACCACGCGACCCGGCTATTGGCAGCGTGCGCTCGTCGACCGGCTGTTCGCGAAGGCCGGGCTCGAACTGCACGTCGTCTGCGAGGGAGACGAAGCTGCGGTGCTCTTCCAGCTCATCGACGCGGGGCTCGGCATCGCGCTGGTGCCTTCGCTGGGGCTGCGCGCCGTCACCGGTTCGGCGGTGGTCTGGCTGGACGTCGACGATCCCGACTGCCGCCGCGTGCTCAGCGTCGCGTGGCGCGAAGACACGTACCTTTCCGTTGCCGCCCAACGGTTCCGCGATCACCTGGTCGGCCACTTCCTCGCGCGGGCCGAGCCCCGGTCGAGGTGACCGGGGCCCGGTGGGGCGCGCTTACGGGTTGAGCGTGACGCTGTAGGCGCTCAGTGCCTCGCCGATCGGCTGGTAGTACGAGGTACCACTGCCCTTGCCGGAGGTGATGCCGAGGCCGACGCTGCCGGAGAACAGGCAGCCGCCCGAGTCGCCGGGGTTGGCCAGCGCGTTGGTCTGGATCAGCTGGTACACCGAGCCTTCGGCGTAGTTCACCGTGACGTTCAGCCGCTGCACCGAACCCGAGGTGAGGCGGGTGGTGCTGCCGCTCTTGCTGATCCGCTGCCCGACGGTGGCGGTACCGGCGGAGGCGATCCGCTGGGTGGAGCCGTTCCACAGGGTGACGGCGCCGGGGGCGCTGCCGGTGGTGTTGCGGATCAGGCCGTAGTCGTTGGTCGGGAAGCTGGCTCCCTGCGACGGTCCGACGTTCCACTGCGAGACCGCGCGGGTGCAGTGACCGGCGTCGAGGATGTAGTTCTGGCCGCCGCGGTTGGTGTTGAACCCGACCGAGCACCGGGTGCCGCCGCCGGTGATGGCCTCACCGTTGTAGATCGCGGTGTGCATTTCGCCGGTGGTCCGCTCCACGCGCACGCGGTCGCCGAGTGCTTCGGCGGCTTTGACGAGGGCTTCGGTGCCTTTCGCCGCGTCGGAGATGGTCAAGACCACCTGGTTGGCCTTCGGGTCGAGGCCGATCGACGTGTGCGCGACCGACGGCAGCGCCTGGAGGGCGTTCTGCGCCCCCGCCAGCGCGGCACTGGAGTGTTTGACGATCCGGGCCTGCGCCCCGGTCGCGGTGACCTGGTCCGCGGCGGCCTGGTCGAGGACGTTCACCACCGGCTTGGCGGAGTCGTCGAGATACCCGTCCGCGGCACGGGAGCCGAGCGAAGCGGTGACCTGCTGCAGCTTCTCGACGCTCGCCGTCTGCGTCCGGAGGAACTCGACGGCGGCGGCCTGGCTGATCCCGGCTTCGGCGGCGAGGGAGGTCACCGCCTCGTGCTGCACCGTGGGGGAGTAGCCCGCGATGGTGGTGGCGGTGGCCGTGGACGGGGCGAGGAAGCCGACGACCGCGGCCGCGGCCACCAGTGTCGTGGCGGTACGGGCTAAGGGGTTTGTGCGCATACCGGTGTCTCACTTTCGCGAGGGGACATCCAGCGCGAGGGATGGCCGCGCTGGACACGGTGGGGTAGCCGGGCACGGCCAAGGCGACCCGGCGCCGGTGATCCGGTGCCGATCATGGTGATCCGCCGCCCCGGTGGCGGATACCGACTTTCGTTGGACAGGAAGAAAAATAGGTACCCGCCGTTCGGGCTACCGACGGATACGCGCACAGCAAACGCGCGACTCGCGTGCTCAGACGCGTCATTCGCGTGATCAGGGGCGTAACTCACGTGATCGGCCGCGGAACTCGGGTGTGCGGCCTTTGATCACGCGAGTTACGCCTTTGATCACGTGAGTGCGGTGTCGAAGGCCAGCCGGGCGAAGCGTTCCCCGATGAGCCGGTGCGTGGCCGCGTCCGGGTGGAGGGCGTCGGGCAGCGGCAGCTCGGCGTGGTCCGCCTCGCCGTACAGTTCGAGGCCGTCGAGGTAGCGCAGGTTCGGGTCGGCCGCGCTCCGTTCCTTGACGATGCGGGCGAGTTCGTCGCGGATCACGGTGAGCGTCAGCTTTCCCGAGGCGGTCTCCGCCGGATCGCCGGTGGCCCTGAACCGCACTTTCCCCTCGCGCAGGGCGTCCGGATCGAATTCGCCCGGCCCCGGCGTGTGTTCGTGGATGGGGCAGTGGATCGGCGAGACGACCAGCAACGGCGTGGCGGGGTGGCCTTCCCTGATGGTGTCGAGAAAACCGTGCACCGCCGGGCCGAACGCGCGCAGCCGCATCAGGTCGGCGTTGACGACGTTGATGCCGATCTTGACGCTGATGACGTCGGCCGGTGTGTCCCGCATCGCGCGGGCGGTGAACGGATCGAGCAGCGCGCTGCCGCTGAAGCCCAGGTTGACCAGGTCCACCCCGGCGAGGGCCGCGGCCGTGGCCGGCCACGTCCCGGTCGGGGTCGCCGCGTTGGAACCGTGACTGATGGAGCTGCCGTGGTGCAACCAGGTCTTCCGGCCGTTCGACCGTGCACTGTGGACGGACGCGTCGGTGCGCAGCGCGACCAGGCGGGTCGTCTCGTTGTGCGGCAGCCAGATTTCGACGGTTTTCTCGTGACCGGGCAGGCCGTCGAATCGCAGGGTGCGCACGGGGCCGGGTTCGTGCCGGGCGGCACCGGTGGCCAGGTCGACGCTGATCGTGTCGCCGTCGGCCACGCTCGCCTGCCCCGAGAGCCTGCCGTCGACGAGCAGTTCGTAGACGCCGTCGGGCCGGGGCGGGGTGCCGGCGAAGACCCGTTTGGTGGCAAGCACGTCGAGCTCGACGAGGGAGGCGGTGGTGCGGAAGACCAGCCGCACGCCCGAAGGTTGTGACTCCGCCATGGTCAGCTGGCCGTCGGGGATCTGCCGCCTGGCCCGCGCGGGCAGCCGGTGGGGGAGCACGCCGCGTCCGGTGGATTCGAGGTCGAGCGCGCCGCGGACGAGGTCGGCGGTGATCGGGGTGGTGAGCATTCTTCCGTTCATTTCGTTCGGGGCCAGGCGCGCAGCAGGACGTCGAGCGCGTCGAGGATCTCGGTCCAGCTCTCCTGCGAGCCGGGGGTGCTGTGGCTGAAACCGCCGGCCGCTTCCAAGCCGACGAAGCCGCTGAACACGCTGCCCAGCAGCCTGACCGCGTGCGTCTGATGCGGTTCGGCGAGGTCGTAGCCGCGCAGGATCGCCCGCGTCATTTCGGCGTGGCGGACGCCGGCGCTGGTGGCCGCCTTGTCCGGTGCGAGCCGGAACCTCGCGGCGGTGAACCGGCCGGGGTGTTCGAGGGCGTAGTCGCGGTGGACGTTCGCCAAGGCGATCAGCGCGTCCTTGCCCGCCAGGCCCGCCACCGCGGTGGCGGCGAGATCGGCGAGCTCGGCTAGGGCCAGCAGGGCGATCTCGGTCTTCAGTTCGTGGGCGTTCTTCACGTGCGAATACAGGCTGGCCGTCTTGACGCCGCATCGTTTCGCGAGCTCGGTCGGGGTCACGTGCTCGAAGCCGATTTCGTCGGCAAGCTCCGCGCCCGCCCGGATCACCCGTTCCGTCGTCAGTCCCGCTCGCGCCATGGTCACCACCTTACCATAGTCCATTTGGGAATTGCCTAACGCAATTAGGAAGCCGAAACGTGGGTTCGGTAGCGCCGGGGTCGAAGGAGGCTGGGGCCGGGACGAACGGAGGTGGACGTGATGAACACGGTGGACCCGGCCAAGGCCCGGCATGACCGGCTCGAACGGTGGCGGGGAGATCGCCGCCTGCTCGTGGGCGCGATCCTTGCCTCGGTGGTCACCCTGGCCTGCGGCTTCCTGGCAGGCCACGGGTTCGGCGCGCTCTTCGAGCAGTTCCGCACGATGGCGATCGACAGTGTTTTCGACGACCGCGGTGACGGCGAGCCGCCGTATGGCCCCATCTGGGGGACCTTCGGCCTGCTCGGTTGTCTCGCGGCGGGCAACCTCGCAAGTGCCGCGATGCGGCGTTACCACGGGCGGCGGTCGGGGCCTGCCTTCCCGGCCGTGCTGGCTTTCGCGGCCGGCACGCTCGGCTTCTGGGAATCGTCACGAGGGTGGCTTCCGCCGCTCGCCGTCGGCACGGCGGTCGACCCCGTGTTCCACGAAGACGAAAAGTGGGGGATCTGGGCGTGGTTCCTGTACTACGCCGACAGCTGGGCGCCCGCTGTCCTGCTCGTCCTGACATCGCTGGTCCTGTGGTACGCCATCCGGCTTTCGCGGCACCAAGCCGAACTGGCGCGTACCAGGGAAAGGCTGTTGAGGTACGGCTGCCGGGTGCCCGCCGCGATCGTCGAAGTGAAGGTGCGCAGGGGAGGCGACGAGTCGGGCACCCGTGTCGTCGGCGCGGACGTGACGGTGTCGTTCACCGACCTCGCGGGCGTCCGGCACTGGGTGACCCGCCGCACCGGCGATACCGCGATCTCCGGCGCGGAAGTGCTGTTCGACCCCGCCGCTCCCGGCGACGACAAGAAGATCTTCGTGGCGCTGCGCCGCCACCCCGCCCTCAGCGACTGGCTGCCCGCGAACTGAACTGGAGTGTTCATGCCGCTCACCCTTGTCCGAGGATTCCTGACCGGGATCATCAGCGGGACGACCTTGTGCGCGTTCATCGCCGGCATCGTCATCGAGTACGTTCCGCTGATCGTCACGGGCGTCGGACTCCCGATCGTCTACGGGATCCTGCTCCACCTCGCCGGAGCCCCGCGACGTGCTCGCGAGGCGAAGATCGTTCCGGTGGTCGCACTCGCCAAGATCGAAAGCCTCCGTGCTGGGGGCACGGAGACCGGGGACATCCCGGTCGACTTCGTCTTCACCGTCGCCCCCGAAGACATGGCGACCTTCCGGCTGAAGGTCGCCCACCACATCAACCTGGTCGACATCCCCAACTACCGGCCGGGCGACCTCCTCGTCGTCCGGTACCCGCCGGACCGGCCGTGGAAGGCGGAGGTCGTGGAACGGCCGTCACCGTCGTGGGAACGGCGCGCGGCCGAAGCCACGATCGAATCCGCTCCGGAGTCCAGCCTGGTGCAGGAACCGCCGGAGGGCTGCGGGTTCGCCGCGCTCGCCATCCTCGGGTTCCTGTTCGGCGCGGCGCTGGTGCTGTTCCTGTTCCGTGTGGAGCTGTTCGCGCCGGAAGAGCCTGCCCGGGCGGAAGAAACCCAGCCCGGCGTGACCACCTCCTCGTCGGGATCCGCGACCGTCGACGTCGGCCGATCCCTGCTGGGCGAAGGGGAATTGAGCCGGGTGATCGACTCGCTGGCGCAGGCCGCGGACGTATCGCAGGTGATCACCGCGGTCGTCGAGGACCGGCGGCTGACCGTGGTCTTCGCGCCGACGGGCGCCCAGGTGCCGCGGTTCGACCTCCGCGCGCTGAAGGCCGACCGCGTCCCCGCACTGGTGCGCCGGGCGAACGAGACCATCGACGTCGGGGAACCGCGGACGTGGCAGGTCACGATCGTCCCGTTCGGCACCGCGGTGAGCACCCGGGTGATCGTGACCGGCCCCGACGGCAGTGGCTCACTCGCGGATGGTGGCTGAAGCCTTTCCGTGCTTTCCCGGCGCCGCGCTGCCCGAGTACTCGCCGAGATCGGAGATCAGCGAGGTGAGCTCGGCGTCGTTGTCGTAGCGGCGCTGGTGCAGTTCGGCGATCTTCGCGCCCATCTCGGGATCCGGGTCGTCGGTGACGTCGAAGGAAGCGAACCGGTCGACCAGCGGCAGCCCGACCCGGTCGGTGTTCCGGTGCGCCGGGTGCATGAGGTATTCCCAGTACCCGTCGAGGTCTTCGATCGCGAAGACGGCGCCCCATTCGTAGTCGCCGCCGAAATCGCGGCCGACGACGAAGGACTTCACCGAGGGGATGACCCGGCCCTGGTTGCGGAGGCTTTCCAAGGCTTCTTCGACCTGCTCCGGGGAAGCGTCGGGGCGCAGGGTGAAACGGTTTCCGTGGTAGATCATCGTGTTTCCTTTCCGTTGTTCCGGTTCGGGAGGAGAGCGGCGAGTGCCGCTCCGGCGCCCAGGGCGGCACCGGTCCAGGTGAACGCGCCGGCGATGCCGATGCCCTGGACGAGTGGCTGGACGACGAGAGGGGACAGGAACTGCCCGAGGAAGATCCCGGCGACCAGGCCGCTGAGCACGCGGCCGCGGTGCGCGGGATGGGCGAGGTCGGCCAGGCGCAGGTTGAGGTTCGGGACGACGAGGCCGACCCCGAAGCCTCCGACGAGGAGCCCGGCCACGACCTGGCCGACGGTGCCCGCCGTGCCGATCACCAGCCAGCCCGCGCCCATGAGTGCGACGCTCGCCGTGGTGATCGCCGTGGGGCTGAAGCGCTCACGCAGGCGAGGGAACACCAGGGCACCGGCGACGCTGGTCAGCGTGCTCCCGGCGACCACGGCTCCGACGACGGCGGGACCGCTGCCGAACGCCTCCAGCAGGAAGGGCAACTGCGTCGGCGCCATGTAGAAGGCGAGCGTCACCACCAACGCGAGGACGTAGACGCCGATGACGCGAGCGGGCAGCCGGGTCCGCTCGCGCTCACCGACCGCTGGAGCGCTCCGGACCGGCTCGCGCAGGGACGTGATCGCGAAGATCGCCACGATCACCGAGACCGAATAGATCCAGAACGGCGCCTGCCAGCTCACGGTGGCCAGGACTCCCGCCAAGGGGAGGAAGACGACCCCGCCGAGACTCGCGAAAGCCTGCTGCAACCCGAGGAACGAGGCGCGGCGCTCGCCGGAGAACCAGTCGGTGATCAGGGTGCTGACCGCCGTCATGATCCCGCCGACGGCGAAACCGAGCCCCACCCGGGTGATCAGCAGCAGAACGAGGTCGTCGACGAAGAATCCGGCCGTACCTGAAATCGCGTAGAGGCCGAGGCCCGTCAAGAGCAGGGGGCGGCGTCCGGCGCGGTCGGCGACGATCCCGGACAGCGGCGCGCTGATCGCGATCGCGAGGGAGGTCACGGTCAGCGTCAGCCGCACGAGAAGATCGGAACCGGGTGTACCGGAGAAGACCTCCCGCATCGCGGGCAGGCTGGGCGCGATGATCGCCGCGGCCATGATGGTCAGCGGTGCCGCGGCCAGCACGGTGCCGCGGGCTCGCCGCGTCGGCGCCAAGGTGTTCGTCACGCCATCAATCTCGCAGCGGGACACCGGGGTTCGCGTCGGTGAAAATCGCCTATGTCCGCCCGCCCTCGGTAGCGTGCGGGCATGACCGACGAGATCCTGCCCGCCATCGCCGGAGAGATCCTCACCGGAGAAGCCGCCTTGTCCGTCGCGGGAAAGGACTGGGGGAACCTGATCCACACCAGGCCGGGGCTGGTCGTGAGGCCGGCCTCGGTGACCGACGTGGCCGTCGTGCTCAGGTTCGCCGCCGCGCGAGGACTGCGGGTCGCCGCTCGCGGAGCCGGGCATTCGCCGTACGGGCAGGGACAGGTCGAGGGCGGGATCCTGCTGGACATGACTTCGCTGCCGCCGCACCGGGTGGTCACCGGCGAACTGGTGTCGGTGGACGCGGGCGCCCGCTGGCGGGAAGTGCTCGAGACGACCTTGCCGTATGGGCTGGCACCTCCGGTGCTCACCGACTACCTCGAACTGACGGTCGCCGGCACGCTGGTGGTCGGCGGGATCGGCGGCGCCACCCACCATCACGGCACGCAGACCGACGGCGTGGAGGCGCTGGAGGTCGTCACCGGTGCCGGAGAGGTGATCACCTGCTCACGCGAGAGCGACGAGGATCTGTTCGACGCGGTCCTCGGCGGCCTGGGGCAATGCGGGGTGATCACCCGCGCGACCCTGCGGCTGACCCCGGCCCCGGCGCGGGCCCGGCGGTGGAAGCTCTACTACGACTTGCTTCCGGCGTTCTTGGCGGACCAGCGCGCCGTCGTCCGTGACGGCCGTTTCGACTACGTGGAGGGCCAGCTGATCCCCGTCGGCGACGGGTGGCGGTACATGCTGGAGGCGGTCGCCTACTACTCGCCGCCCGCCGGGCCGGACGAGGCCGCGTTGCTGGACTCGCTCGGTTTCGGCGAATCCGAAGCCGAGGACACGGGGTATTTCGACTTCCTGAACCGGATGGCGGACGGGGAGGCGGCCTTGCGTGCGGAAGGAAGCTGGTTCCATCCGCATCCGTGGCTGAACGTGTTCCTCACCGACGACACGGTCGAGCGGTTCGTCGCCGAAATTCTCGCCGCCACCGGTGAACGCGAACTCGGTGCCACGGGGCTGGTCCTGCTCTACCCGGTGCGGAACGACCGGTTGAAGACTCCGCTGTTCGCCGTGCCGCCGGGGGAAATCTCCTGGCTGTTCTCTCCGCTGCGCGTCGGTTCGCCCCGCGATCCGCTGCACAACGCACGCCTGCTGGAGCTCAATGTGGACCTCTACCGGAAGGCACGCGACCTCGGCGGGAAGGTCTACCCGTCGAACGCGCTGCCGATGTCCACAGAGGACTGGCGCGCGCACTTCGGCGAGGCTTGGCCGAAACTCGCCGGTGCCAAGGCCCGGTACGCGCCGGGGAACCTGCTCAACCCCGGCCAGTGCCTGCGGGTGCCTTGAGGTCCGCGGCCACTGGTAGAAATGTCCGATGCGGGATTTCTTCAGGGGTTTCCGGATGTTCGGGCAAGGCCTGGGCATCCTTCTGCGGTCGCCGAGACTGCTGCTGATCGGCGCGCTGCCCGCGTTGCTGACCACGCTGCTGCTCATCGGCGGCATCGTCGCGCTGGCGTTCTGGATCGATGATCTCTCGCTCCTGATCACCCCGTTCGCCGACGACTGGTCGCCGGGCTGGCAGACGACGATCCGGGTGGCGGTCGGCGTCGCGGTGTTCGGGGCGGTGCTGGCCATCGCCATGATCGGGTTCACGGCGATCACCCTCGCCGTCGGCGGTCCGTTCTACGAGCACATCGCGGAAAAGGTCGAGGACGATCTCGGTGGCGTGCCGGGCGCGGTGGACCTCTCGTGGTGGCGGTTGCTGGTGCTGGGCCTGAAGGACGGCCTCGCGCTCGTGCTCCGCTCGCTGCTGTTCACGATCCCGCTGCTGATCGCGGGCTTCATCCCCGTGGTGGGGCAAACGGTCGTGCCGGTCCTGCTGGCCTTGGTGACGGCGTGGTTCCTCGCGCTGGAGCTGATCGCCGTGCCGTTCTACCGGCGCGGGATGGGCTTGAAGCAGCGGCGGCCGCTGCTGCGACGGCACCGCGCGCTCGCCCTCGGGCTGGGGCTTCCGGTGTCGCTGCTGTGCCTGATCCCGTTCGCCGCGCTGATCGTGATGCCGGTGGGCTTCGTCGGTGGCGTGCTCGTCGCCCGTGAGGTCCTCGCGGCGGAGGCGGACTGAGCTTCGTCTGTGTCAGATGACGCAGACACCGCGGCTCCCCGGCGCCATCGTTTGGCGGACACTGAGGGGAGCTTCCGATGAAGAGAGCACTGTTCCTGGCCGCCGCCATACCGATCGCGGCCCTGCTGACGACCGGTCCGGCCGTCGCCGTCGAAGGAGTCGTGTCCGGGGTGGTCAAAGCCGCGGACTCCGGAGAGCCGATCGCCGGAGCCTGCGTGACGCTGTTCGATCTCGACCTGAAGGAGACGGGCTCGGGATGCGCGGGCACGGACGGCCGCTACGAGATCCCCGGCGTCGTTCCCGGCAAGTACAAGGCACGCGCGACCGCCGCCGGATACGCCGAACTTTGGGCCTACAACAAGGGAAGCGCGCTCGCCGCGGAGGTGCTGGACCTGCCGCACGGACTGGACTTCGGGTTGCGGAAGGGCACGGCCACCGTTCGCGGGCAGATCACCGACCAGGGAAAGCCCGCCGCGGGCGCGTCGGTGAGCCTCACCGACCAGAACCAGCGGTGGTGGTCGACGGTCCTCACCGCGGCGGACGGCACGTACTCCTTCAGCGGCGTGAAGGCGGACACCTACACCATGGCGATCACCTACGGCGATCGCACGCAATGGATCCGGCAGAAGGCGAGCTTCCCGGAGGCGGAGACCTTCACCGTCGCCGATGACCAGGTCGCCGTCGTCGACGAGGCCATCGCACCGTACGGAAAGCTCCGGGTCGTCGCGACGGACGAGAAGACCGGTGCGCCCGTCGCGGGTGCGTGCTCGCAGGTCGAACAAGGGCACCCGCCGCAGCTGCGGAAATGCGCCGGCGCGGACGGTGTCATGCTCTACGAGGACATGCCGCCGTTCGGCTACTACACGCTGAGCGTCTGGGGGCCGGACGGTTCCTACCAGCCGGTGAACGGGGAGCGGGTCGATCTGGCCCCGGGGGAGACGACCGAATTCCGGGCGTCGATGAAACCCGCCGCTTCGATCGTGACCACCGTGCGGGACGCGAAGACCAAGGCACCGCTGGCGCGGGTCTGCGTCGACACCTACGCCCTTCCGGTCGTCGGTGTCCTCGACGCCGACTACCTGTACCACTGCAGCGACGAGAACGGGAAGCTGGTGATCGGGCCGATCGAGCCCGGCGCGTACAAGCTGCTGGTCAAGTCGCTGGACGAGCGGTACGGCATGCAGTGGGCCGGGACGGACGGCGGCACCGGCGACATCGGGCAGGCCCGCACGGTCACCGCCGAACTCGGCAAGGTGGTCACGACGCCGGACATCAGGATGGATCCCGCCGGGACGATCACCGGCAAGGTCACCGATCGCGCCACGGCGGCTCCGGTGGGCGGCGTCTGCGTCTATCCGTACGCGGTCGACCCCCGGATCGGCTTCCGCTTCGACGTCAACTGCAGCCGGAGCGACGGGACCTACACGATCAAGGGTCTCGGACCGTACAAGTGGCCGCTCGAGTTCGCGTCGTCCCGAGGCGACTATGCGTGGCAGTGGTCGGGAGGCGCCGCGGACCGGTTCGCCGCCTCTCCGGTGCGGGTGCGGCCCGGCACGACGGTGACCGAGAACGCCGCGCTCGTGCCGAACGGCTCGGTCACCGGGCGGATCCTCGGCGCGGACGGCAAGCCCACCTTCGGGTACGTGTACACCTACAACGCGCGCACCGGAGACATCGTCGACTGGACCACGCCGGACTCGAACGGGCAGTACACCGTCAACGGCCTCACCACGGAGAAGGTCAAGATCAGGTACTACACCGACCGCGAATGCTGGCACCGTGACGCGGCCGATTTCGCTTCCGCCACACCGATTCCGGTCATCGCCGGGCAGACCACCGGCGGAGTGGACCTCGGCCCCTGCCGCCGCTGAGGCAGGTTGGTCGTGAGTGATCCGGGTCGTTCCAGCGACCCGGACCACTCACGAGGTCCAGCAGGTGTTGTCCCGTGACTGGATGGACGACACGCGTGATCCGGTCAGTCACGCGATAGCGCCATCCGCGCACCGTCGTGAAGGCCTCCTTCCCTACCCTCACGGTAGGGAAGGAGGCCTTCACGGATCAGGACGTCCTAGCCGATGGGTTCGATCCAGATGTTGCGGAACCGCGGGTTCTCGCCGGGATCCCCGTGATCCTGCAGCCGGATGGCGCCCGGTGCCGCGCTTTCCGGGATGCTGTCGCCCGTCCCGCCGTCGATCGCCACGTCGTTGTGGACGACGACGCCGTTCCAGACCACGGTCACCCTGGCGTTGTCGGTCTTGTTCCCGGCACCGTCGAACCGTGCGGCCCGGAAGGTGACGTCGTAGGTCTGCCAGGTTCCGGGAGCCGTCGCCATGTTCCGGTCAGGTGCCTTCTTCGAGTAGATCGCGCCCGCTTCGTTGTTGGCGAGCGTGGTGTCCCCGAAGGATTCGAGCACCTGTAGCTCGTAGCGTTCCTGGAGGTAGACGCCGCTGTTGCCCCTGGCCTGTCCGGTGACCTCGGGCGGATAGTTCGGTTCGTTCCACTCGACGTGCAGCCGGAAATCACCGAACTGCTGTTTCGTGCGGATGTCCCCGCCGTACGACTCCATCGCACCGCCGGTCACCGGCCAGGTCGCGGCGCCGCCCGCGCGTTTCTCCCACGCGTTCAGATCGGTGCCCTTGAACAACTGGATCCGCTTGGACTCGGTCACGGTGAGACTGTCGAGATTGACGTTGCCCGCGTCGCCCGTGTCGTAGCGGTAGGAGATCGTGTTCGACCCGGCTTTCAGGTTCAGCGTCTCGGGTTGCGTGTTCCAGGTGTCCCAGTTGCCGGTACTGGCGAGCCGGACCTGTTTCACCTTCGTCCCGTTGACGTAGACGGTCACCGATTTGGTCCCCGGCGCCGGATCCGGGCCGTTCGAGTAGCGCAAGGCCGCGTTGTAGGCCCCGGACTTCGGCGCGTTCACGGTGAACGTCGTCGCGGCGCCCTGATTCCAGTAGCCGTCGACGAATCCGGTGCCCGTGTAGCCGGCGTGGTTCGTGTTCGTCCCGGCGCCACCGCTCAGCGCGGCCCGCTCGGCCTCGTAGGTGGTGCTCGCCGCCGGTCCACCGACCAGCGAGTTCAACGTGTACCAGGCTTCGGTGCTCCACAGCGCCGCACCGGATTCCGCCGCGAACGGGCGCGGCGACCGCACGTGGACCACGTGCCCTGCCTTCAATCCCGACATCTGCAGCGTGACCTTCTTGCGGTCGGCCGAGAGGCTCGCGGACGTGACGGACAGGGTCTGCTCGTCGATCTTCGGTCCGCCGTACGCGGAAGTGGGCTGGTAGCGCCATTGCTGGGCCTGGTACTTCGCCGCGAGGTTCTGCGCGGTCTCGGCCGACAGCGGCTGGGTGTACTCCAGCTCGAACCCGCCCGCGACGGCCCGCATGGCGCGGATGTCGAAGGCGTTCGTGCCGTTGGGGGTCACCTTCTGGAGGCCGTAGGCGAGTTTGCCGGGCTGGCCCCAGTTGCCGCCGCCGTCGATCCCGCCGGTGTAGATCGCGCCGTCGGGGCCGAGGCTGATCCGGCTGACACCGGACTCGAGCCCTTGCGTGAGGCGGAAAACGGCACCCTGATACTCGCCGTTGACCTTCTCCAGGAACGCTCGCTGAAGCCCGCCGTAGGTCACGTCGCCGTACACCATCTGCCCGGCGAACGGACCCTGCGACAACAGGACCATATTGCTCGGTGAGTTCGCGATCTCGTTGTGCGGCAACCACAACACCGGCGCGGTGACCGGCTTCGAGTCGAACGGGCCAGGGGGATTGGTGTAGTGGTTGAAGAACCGGTCCTGCTTGACCCGCACCAGCTTGTTCACCGGCAGCCAGCCGCCCTGGTTGTCCGTGACGAAGACGTCGCCTTCCGGTCCCCAGCCGATGCCGTGCGGCGTACGCAGCCCGCCGGCGATGTAGGAAACCTTGCCGGTGGCCTTTTCGACCTTGATCGTCGTGCCGCGGTTCGGCGCGGGCTGCGGGTCGGTGGTGGCGCCGCCGTAGTTGATGGACACGGAAAGGTTGGCGTAGAAGAAGCCGTCCTTGTACAGCAGGCCGAACGCGAACTCGTGGAAGTTGCCGCCGAACGGCCAGGTGGCCACGGTGCGGTAGTCGTCGGTCACGCCGTCGCCGTTGGTGTCGTTCAGTTCGACAAGCCGCGTCTTCTCCGACACATACAGCTTGCCGTCGACGTACTTGACGCCCATCGGTTCCTTCAGCCCGCTGGCGACGCGCTGGGTGCGGACCTTGCTAGGGTCGGTGTTCCCGCTGACGTTGCTCAGCAGGTGGACCTCGCCGAGGACCTTGTCGGAGCCGCCCCACGTCGCGATGGCGAGCCGTCCGTCCGGCAGCCAGTCCATGCCGGTGACCTGCGGCTGGAAACCCTCGGGACGCAGATTCGTCAGGGTGAAACCGGGGTGGACGCCGTTCAGCGGCAGACCGTCACCGGGCGAATCCGTGGCCCCCTCGCATTCCTTGCGCCCCGGCGAGGTCACCCGGACGACGTCGGCGTCGGTGCTGAGCACCGAATTCGGCACCAGCGCGAAGTCCGCCGCGCCCGGTGGCCGCCATTCGAGGGTGACCTGCTGGTCGTGGAGGTTGTCGAAATGGTCGATCCGCAGCGCGTGATACCCGGTGCCCAGCTGGACCGAACCGGTCGCGGGGGTCGCGCCGTGCAGGCCGTCGTGGTTGATCACCGTCTGGCCGTCGATCCGGAGCCGGGAGCCGTCGTCGCTGGTGAGCCGGAATTCGTACTGCCCGGCGGTGGCGATGTTGATGTTGCCGATGACCTCGGAGACGAACTGCTCGTTGAGCCCGAAGTCGGCGGTGGCGGTCCAGTTGATCGTCGGCATCAGCTTGTCGACGTTGGGTGTCTGGCCGGATTTGATCGCGCAGAGCTTGGTGAGCTCGCGCTGGAGGTCGTACGTGCGGAGCGTGACACCGGGTTGCTGGGGTGGGATGGCCGCTTGTGCCGGGGCTGTCACCAGCCCGGACACTGCCGTGACCAGCGCCAGCGAGGCGACGATGGACCGGCTGAAGCGCTTGCGGACGGACGGAAGCATCGTTGCTCCTCGGGTCGGCGGCGGAGCACTCTGTGACGACGCTGAACCTAAGAGGACTTTCGGTTGAAGTCAACGAAAGTGTGTACAGAACGGACGAAAGTTAGTCCGAACGGTCCCTCGGCTAGAGTTGCGGCCGGAGCGTGGGGAGGGCGAGTGACCAGGGGATCGGACGAGTCCCGGCTGCGTTCGGCCGTTCTCGCGCAGGCTTGGGAACGCATCGGCGGTGTCGAGGTCCTGTCCTCGGCCGACGGCGGCCCGCTGACCCGGACGATCAAGAAGATCATCGACCCGCTGGTGATCCGCACCGCAGCGCGGCCCCGGCTCGGCCGCCCGGTGCTGGATCCGGCCACGGCGGCCGAGCTGACGGAAATGCTGCTGGCCGACGCGGACAGGCTGCGCGCGACGGCCGCGTGGTTCACCCACCTCAAACGGCAGCGCCGCGCTCTGCGCATCACGGCGGGCAACGTCCAGGACGTGTGTTTCCCGCTGGCGTACGAATTGGCGACAGGGTTCGGGTCGCCGGGACCGGACGCGGCGGAGACGGCCGCGGCGGCGTTGCGGGACCTGCACGGTGAGGGCGGCGCGGTAGGCGTCGATCAGCTCACCGCGTACCTCGCCGATCCGCGGCACTCGGCTGGGTTGACCGCCGAACTGCGGCGCCGCTGGCACGCCGAAACCGCCGTACCACAGGACATCACCGCGCTCCGGGCGTTCGTCGACGGGCTTTCCGACTCCACCTGGCGTGCTCTCGCCGATTCGGCCGCCGGGCACGCTCTCGGATTGATGTTGCGGGAGCCGGGCGGAGCCCGCGCCTTGAGCGAAGTCGTCCAAGGGATTTCCGGGCGGCGCACACCGGATCTCGGTCTGCAGCGCGGGGATCGCACCGCCGTCCCGCCGCTGAACCGCAGCGGCGAAATCGGCACCGAACTCCTGGAGCGCAGTGTCGAGCGGCGGGTACGCGCGACCCTGCGCCGTCTTCCGCCGGACGAGCGGATTTCCGTCGAAGACCTCGTCGACGACGAACTCACCAGGGTCGCCGCCGGATTCGGGCTCGGTTTACCCGCGCTGGCCGCGTGTTTCGCGCTCGGTGTCGTCCTCGCGCCCGCGCTTCGGCCGCTCGACGGCACGGCTCCCGCCGAGGTTCCCGAATTCGCGCGGCAGCTCAATGCGCAGGTCGCCCGCGAGGGGTACGTCCTGCACGCACGCCGAGCCCTGGCCGGTGCCACGCCGCTCACTCCGCGGCCCGACGCCGAACTCCTGCGCGATCTTCGCGAGTTCGCCAAGCACTTCCTCGGCAGGCTGTGGGTCCGGCTGCACGGCTTCGACGTCCGCGGCGATCTGCCCGCCGATGCCTCCGACGTACGCGACCTCGTCACCGGGGTGGTCCGCTCGACCTCGCTGGACTTGCGGACGAAGGTGCGGCGCGCGCTCATGGCCCGGCTGCCGGATCTGGAGGCCGTGTCGTGACGCATCCGGTGCACACACCCGTCATCGCGGCCGACGGAGCGCTCATCCGCTTCGCCCTGGCCGACCTCCTCGCCGGCCGTACCGCCACGATGCACGTCGAACTCACAGATGCCGGGGTCGCCGAACCGTGGCTCACCCGGCTCGTCGGCCCGGAAGCCACTCTCGTCGCACTCGGCCGAGGCCAAGCGGAAGTCGCCGCCCGGCCGGAACTCGGCAGGCTCGCCTTGCTGCTGTGGCTCCGTCGCTGGTGGCCCGCCGGCCCGTCGCTCGGGATTCCTTCGCTGGACCCGGCGTTGCTGGACCTCGAAACGGCGGTCGCGACGGCCGACGTCGAGGACCTGGCCGAAGGTCTTCTCGACGGGTTCGAAGCTTCCCCGGCCGAGTTGTTCGACGCGGCGATCGCGGAGGACGCCCTCTTGGCGGCGGCCTCGCCGGTCGCAGAGGAAGTCCGGGGACTGTGCGCCCGTCTCGCCGCCTGGTTCGACGGCGAGGACGACGTCGTGCGCGCCGAGGCCGCGGCGGAAATGTCGGCACGGCTGGAAAAGGCGACACCCGGCCAACGCGCGTACGCGCTGGCCGCGGGTCTCGATCCGCTCGCACCCGGCGAAGGAGTACTGGCGGCCGGACACGCGAGCATCGACTGGGCGCGGGTCCCACCCGGGATCCTGGACGCCGGCGAGGACACGGTGACCTGGCGGATCGTCGCCGCCGCGGCCGCCGCCAGGCTCGAAGTCGTCGTCGCGGGCGCGTTCGCCGACGCGGCCATCACCGCGTTCGCGAGGCACGCGGGCGAGCTGTTCGCCGAGGTGCCGCTGGAGCTGGGCCCGGGGCGTTTCTCCGGCACGGCGGAGTTGGACGAAACCGCGACGAGGCTGGCCGCCGGAGTCCATAGTGGACAGATCACGGTCGCCGTCGGCGTCGCGGACGAGGGCGTCGCCGGGACCACGGTGGAAGACCGGGCCGAAGTGGTCGCGCTCGTCCGGGCGCGTCCTCCGGCGGCCAGGACGCTCGCCGAACGGGCGGCGGCCGCTTCCGCCGACGAGGAGTTCTGACGTGCTCGTCGGCATGCCACCGCCCCGGAACCGGCCGGACCGGCCGCTCCCGCCAGAGCTGGGTCCGGCGACCTCGCACGGCTACAACTGTCGCTGTGTCGCGCGGTATTTCGGGCTCGACCCGGCACCGTACGGCGAGCTGCCCGCGTGCTCGCTGTCGGAACGCCAGTACCGGAAGCTGCTCGTCGACGCGGTCAAGCTCCAGGACAAGGCCAAACGACTCGCCGTCACCCGGGACGTCGCCGGCGCGCACCGGGCGTACGGCAAGATGCGGGAGATCGCGCAGCGGCTCGACCGGACGGATCTGGACCTCGCCGCCGTCAGCGACCTGGCCACCGTCTGCTATTCGGCGGGTGACCTCCGCAACGCGAGACAGTGTGCCGAGGCCGTCCTCCAGGCCTTCAAGGTGAGCACCACCGCCATTGTCCACTATGGACAGTATGTCGAACTCCGGATGATCGAAGGTTCCCGGGAGGTCGCCGAGCGCGTGCTCATCTCGTTGTGCACGGAGGAGGGTGACGTCGCCAAGGCGCGTGAGCTGATCGCCGGGCAACGCCACCGGGCGGCGCTGCGCAAGGCCGAGGGGCCGGACCAGTACCCGCCCGAGCTGCTCGACGTGCACGGCGCGGACGAACTGGAGCTGCGGATCTTCGACGTGCGCGTCCAGATCGCCGCCGGGGACATGGCGAGCGCGCGGGCCGCGATCGAGGAGATCCTGGCGGCGCTGGACGCCATCGCGGAGATCGACGAGGTCCGCGGGCAAGTGGCGGCGCTGCAGGCGATGGCACGAGCCGAGCGGGCCCGTGTCCGGCAAGCGGGTGGCGAAGACGCCGACGCGCGCGCGGATCTTCTGCGGCTGAGCGCGCAGCACGAAGGCCGTCCCTTGGCCGCAAGGGCGAGTATCGAATTGGCGGCCGACCGGGCCTTCGGAGGTGACTTCCCCGGAGCGGTCGCCGCGATCGTCGCCGCCCGCGACGAACTCGCGGACGCGGGCCTGAACGGAGATGTCGCGGAGGCGAGCCACGCGCTGGGCACCCTGCTCCTGATGGCGGGTGACGTCGCGCAGGCCAGAGCGCAGTTCGAGCACGCGGGAAAGATCTGGACGGCCAACGCCGACGTTCCGGGCCTGCGGCGTCTCGACGTGGCGCTGGCCCGCTGCGCGATGGCCGAAGGCGACTGGGCGAGGGCGAACGACCATGTGACCCGGGCCCGGGAGTCGACGCGCACGTCGGGGGACTGGCCGGACCGCCTGCACACGGATTTCGTGGCGGCCACGATCGGCTTCGCCCACGGCGAAGACCTCCCGGCCGTGCTGGATCTGCTGCTCCCGCTGGCGCTCGCGGCGGCGGAGTACCGGTTCGAGTTCACCTCGCCGCAGGCACGCGCGGCCTGGGCTCGCGACGTCGCCGGGCCCGCGACCGAAATGCTGATGGCGCTGCTGGCCCGGCTCCAGGAACCGAGGCTGGCGGCCGAGCTGATCGAGCGCACCTGCGCCGTCGGGGCGTACACGGGCGTGGAGGGTCGTTCGCTCGATCTCACCGGCGGACTGCCGGCTCTCGAAGTGGGTCCGGTCGCCGAAGGACTTCCGTTGGCGGCACTGGGTTCCGTGACGTCGTCGCTTCCGCTGCGGCTCGCCCCGCCACCCGCGCTGCGCTGGTCACCTTCGTCGCCCATGGAGCTGGACCCGTGGCTCCGGCTCGCCGCCGAGCGGTATCGGCTGCCGCGCGCGGTCGCCGAAACCGTCGAGACCTGGCCGTCCGCGAAGCCCGGACGCGAGACGTTCCTCCTGCGGTACGCCGACGCTGGCCACACTTTCCTCACCTGGCGGACCACCGAGGACCTCGACACCGTCCACACCCATCCGATCGAATTCGCCCTGGTCGCGACTGCTCGCCAGTGCCTGGACGCCGCGTCCCCCACACCGCGGGAAGGCGAGAGCGTGGCCGACGCCGTCCGCCGCTCACTGAGCGAAGACGCCTTCGGCAGCTTCGCCGGTGAGCAACGCCTGGCGCGTGTCCTCGCCCTCAACCTTCTGCCCGCGGACCTGGTCGAGAGGCTTCGGCGCGCCGAAACCCGCCCGCTCCTGCGGATCCAGCCGTCTCCGAGCCTGGCCGGTGTCCCGTGGGGACTGCTGGCCCTGCCCGACCGGCGGGCCGGCCACGTGCTGGAGATCGACGAGATCGGCCTCTGTTTCGATGGTGACGAGCGCGTTCTCGACGTCGCCGACGTCTCGCTGCTCGCCCCGGCCGCGATCCCGCGCCGTCCGCCCGCCGCCGACGGCCCGCCGATCTACCTGCTCGACCCGCGGATCCCGGGCCAGAGTGCGTTCGGCGAGCTGGGTTCCGTGCTCGGCAAGCAGGAGCCGGCGTCGCCACTGATCTGCCACCTCGACGCGCGGCTCGCGGAAGGCCCCGTCCTGCCCGCCGCCGGACGCGGGCTCGATCTGGTCCGCCGCACCGACACCGACCGCCGTCTGCTCGCCGAACTCCTCGCCGGCCCCTGTTCGCGGCTGGTGTTCGTCGGGCACGTCAGCCGGGTCCGCGACGAGTACGGCGCGCAGACCGCGCTGCATCTGTCCTGTTCCGCCGATCTTCCCGGCACCGCCGCGCCGATCGGAACGCACCGGCCGTTCACCGCCGCCGATCTCGCACTGTCCGAAATGGACACCATGCCCGCACGGGTGGCGCTGATCGGCTGCGCCAGCGCGAGCGATTTCGGCCTGGCCGAACCGTTCGGAGTACTGCTCGCCGCCGTCGCCGCCGGAGCGGGACTGGTCGCCGCCACGGTCTGGGCGCTGCCGACCTCCGCCGCCGTGCCCGGTTCGGACCCGATGTCCGAACTCGTCATCGCCGTCGACACCGCGCTCGCCGGCGAGGATCCGGTCACCGAACTGTGCGCCTGGCAGCGGTCCCGGCTCGCCCGCTGGCGCGAGAAGCCCGAACCCGCGGCCTCGCCGGTCTTCTGGGCGGCGCTGACCTGCCTCGACGCGACCGACGACGGGAAAACCTGGGTTCGGTAGCGGACCGGTCCGCCGAAGCTGTGTCCAGCACGAACGACACGGCGAGAGGCGGCACCCGATGTTCAAGAAGATCCGCGACAAGATCAACGACGCGACGCAGCAGGGCATGGCGCGGGGCGCGCAGGACTTCCAGCGCCACGCGGAGCAGTTCCGGCAGGCGGCCGCCGCGCAGGGCCACGACATCACCCCGCAGCTGCCGACCCCGCAGCTGGCCGCGCAGGCCTTCCGGAGCCTGAACGCCGACCCGGACATGGCGGCGTTCCTGGCCCTGCCGATGGACGAGCAACTGCGTCAGCAGCAGGAACTCCAGGCCTACGGCACCGAATTGCGGCGGCTCTACGACACCTGCGAGCCCGCCACCCTGGTGATCCGCGAGCTGGAGCCGACCGGCCGGAAGATCGCCGGGCAGGCGCAGTACACCGCGACACTCGAGGTCACCCGCGCCGACGGCACCACGTACCGGACCGTGACGCAGCTGATCACGCCGCTGGCGACGATCCAGCAGTACGCGCCGGGCACCCGCCACGAAGCCCGCGTCGACCCCGCCGACCCGGCGAAGGTCGCCGTGTTCGGCCCGATCGCGTAGGTGACCGCGATGTTCGGGACCTTCGAGTTCGGCCTGCCGGGAGACCCCCGGCAGAACCGCCGTCCCGGCCTGCGCCTGTGGCTGCTCGGCGTGCCGACGACGCTCGCCTGGGCGGCGGTCGGCTGGTCGGGCGCACTCGGGCTGCTGGACGGCTTCCGGCTGATGTCGCTGAACCGCGTCGACGCGTGGGGGCCCGACGCGGGCCCGGCGGTTTCGCTCGTCCTGTTCTTCAGCGTCTCGATCACGGTCGCTTCGTCGCTCGGGTTCGCGATGCTGTGGGGCGGCGGGATGTCGTTGCGGGGGATGGGTGTCGGCTTCCGGGCGAGCAGCCTCGCCGCGTCCCTCGGCATCGCGCTGGGCAGCGGCGTCGCGATCCCGTCCTGGACGCCACCCGAGGCGGTGGGGAAGCGGCTGCCGTCCGAACCATGGACCGAAGTGGACTGGATCGTCTACTACGAGCCGTATCTGGTCCCGGCGGTGGCCGGGGTGACCGCGCTGGTCATGATCATGGTGCTGGGGCGGGCGTTCGTCACCAAGGCGGAGGCGGACGACCGCGCGCAGGCACTCGCTCAGACCGGCAGGCAGGTGCTCGGAGAGGTGCTCGGCGTCGAGTTCACGAACGTCTGGGTGATGGGGAATCCGCGGTTCACCGTGCGGGTCCGGTTCCCCACGGACGGCGGCGAGCGGACCGTCGTGACCACGATGATCACCCCGCCGCTGCAGGCCCCCGCCCGCGGCTCGACGGTGAAGGTCACCTACGACCCGCGGAATCCCGACACGGTCCAGGTGGATCCGGATCCGGCCGATCGGGCCGCCGGAGGAAACTTCGGTGCGTTCCTGCCTCCGCTGTTCTGATCGCCCTCTACACTCCCGCGGATGGACGAACAGACGGCAGAGGTGTCCACCGCCCCGGCGGTGCGCAAGGCGATGATCCGGCTGGTCCCGTTACTCGGGCTGCTCTATCTGCTCAACTATCTGGACCGGGTCAACGTCGGGTTCGCGGCGCTCACCATGAACGCCGACCTCGGCATCAGCTCGGCCGCCTACGGGCTCGGCGCGGGCCTGTTCTTCGTCGGGTACTTCTTCTTCGAAGTGCCCAGCAACGTGATCCTGCACAAGGTCGGCGCCCGGATCTGGATCGCGCGGATCATGGTCACCTGGGGCATCGTCGCCTCGGCCACCGCGTTCATCCAGGGCGAGGTCAGCTTCTACATCGTCCGGGTGCTGCTCGGGATCGCCGAGGCCGGGTTCTTCCCCGGCATCATCCTGTACCTGACCTACTGGTTCCCGCGTAAGCAGCGAGCCAAGATCGTCGCGCTGTTCTTCCTCGCGGTGCCGCTCTCGTCGGTCATCGGCAGCCCGGTCTCCTCCCTGCTGATCAAGCACGGCGACGGTGTCCTCGGCTTCGACGCCGGCTGGCGCTTCATGTTCTTCGCCGAAGGGGTGCCTTCGATCCTGCTCGGCGTGGCGGTGTTCTTCCTGCTGCCGAGCAAACCGAAGGACGCGAAGTGGCTGACCCCGGGGGAGCGCACGGCGTTGCAGTCGGCCATCGACGCGGAAGACGTCCGTGAGGTCGGCAAGGAGGTGAGCACCCGATCGGCGCTGACCGACCCGCGCGTGCTCGCGCTGAGCGCCGTCTACTTCGGGATCATCTTCGGTCTCTACGTGCTCGCGTTCTTCCTCCCGCAGGTGATCAAGGGCTTCCAGGAACAGTTCCAGACCAACTACAGCATCGTGGAGATCGGGCTCATCACGGCGATCCCGTACGCCGTGGCCGCCGTCGCCATGGTGTTGTGGGCCCGCCATTCCGACCGCACCGGCGAACGGGCCGGGCATGTCGCCATCGCCGCGTTCGTCGGCGCGGTCGCGATCGCCGGCGCGCTGTATCTCGGCTCGCCGCTGTGGGTGATGATCGCGGTGACCCTCTGCGCGGTCGGCGTGTTCACCGCGATCCCGGTGTTCTGGCAGCTGCCCAACGCCTTCCTGACCGGAGTCGGCGCCGCCGCCGGGATCGGCCTGATCAACTCCTTCGGCAACCTGTCGGGCTTCGTCGGCCCCTACCTCACCGGCTGGTTGCAGGGGTTGACCGGGAGTTTCCGCGCCGGGATGTGGGCCGTGGCGTTCTTCATGGCGATGGCGGGTGTCATCGCGCTGACCTTCCGCGGGAAGGACAAACGCGCGATCAAGTGAGGTGGTCGAAGTCGCCGTTCACCCACCGGATATGGGTTTCGGCGCTTCGGCGCACCACCGCGCGGGCGTCCCGGTCGATGGTGTCACCGCCGAGGGTGTAGAGGCGGTCGTAGGCGAATTCGTCGAGCCGGTCGACGATCCGTCGCACCACGGCCCCCGAAAGCGGGATGTGCTTGGGGAAGTTGCGCTGGAACGACACCCAGTCCGGCGCGAGCCCGCCCGAGATCGTGTCCCCGGCCAGGATGCTGCCGTCCGGCGTCCTGGCCACGGCGCTGCCGCGCATATGCCCGCCGAGCCGGATCAGTTCGAGGCCGGGCAAGGGTTCCACGTGCTCGTCCCAGAACTCGAACGCCGGATCGGGGGCGGGCAGCCATTCGCGGTTGCGTTCGTTGACCAGCACCGGGACCCCGCCCAGCGCGCGGCTCCAGCCGAGCTGGGCGCCGAACATGTGCGGGTGGCTGGTGGCGATCACGGCGACGTCGCCGAGCCCGCGCACGACGTCGAGCACCTCGGTGTCCAACCAGGACGGCGGATCCCACAGCAGGGTGCCCGCCGGGGTCACCGCGATGAACGACCAGTGCCCGATCGCGAAGTTGGGCTCCCGTTTGATGCTGTGCAAGCCGCGTCCGTGATCGCGGTGCACGGTCTTGTGCGGCGCGGAGATCAGTTCCTCGTGCGTCCACCAGCGGCCGGTGTGCGCGCCTAGGTCGCCGGCTTCCTCGATGCCGACCTCGCCGCGGTCGAGAACGCACCGGGGAGGCTCGGGGGTGGCGGGATGTTCGATACCGCACCTGTCGCAAATCCACATGATCGACAGCTTGCGACCTCCAGTGCGCTGGAGGTCAAGACGCGTCTTTCCCCCGGCTCGCCGAGCCGGGGGAAAGACGCGGGGATCAGCTGATGGTCGTCTTGCCGAGCACGGCGTCCTGGTCGGGCGGGTCGAGCGCGAGCTGGACGTCGAACTCGCCGAGCGAGCTGTCGGTGACGATATGCGAGGTCGCCGCGGCGTCCACGCTGCTGGTCGCCTCACCGGCGGGGGTGCCCGCGGGGACGGTGAAGTCGACCTTGCCCTGGGCGGTGAACTTCAGCGGTCCTTCGGCGGGTACCTCGGTGTCCGGGATCGGCAGCTCGATCGGGATCGAGATCTTCTGCTCGCCGAGCGCGATGTTCACCTTCGAGCTGATCGTGCCGGAGAGCTTCTTGGCACCGACGAGCCGGAGCCCGTCGCCCGCGGCCTGACCGGCGTCGACGTCGAGGGTGAACGGCACCGAAACCGGCTCCCCGGCTTTCGCGGCCGCCGGGATTTCCGCCTTCACGACCACCGCCACCTTCTGGTCGCCGATGATGGGGAAGCCGCCCTTGTACGTGAGATTCTTTTCGACGGCGGCAGCGGTTCCCGCCGCGGCGAGCATGACCGTCCCGGCGACCGCGGCCGCGATCCCGGCCGCGCAGAACCGCCGAACACCCTTCCGTACGAGGGTTTTCGTCATGTCTGGTCCTTTCGTCGTTGAATGGGCTCGAAACCGAATGTAGGTGGAAAGTCACCAACGAGGAAAGGAAAAGATCTCTCGCGTTTTCTTTACGCTTCGATCTTGTCATGTATAGGCGGAATGGCTAGTTCGGTAATTGTCACGTGGAGGCGGAAAGGGAAATTCCGGCGGCATTCTTGTCACCTCGGTGACAGGTGCGACGGCCGCGAGGCGAGCGGGCTAGTGTCTTGATCGTGACCGAACGACCCGAGCCGTGGCACCGCCGGACCCGCAGGTTCCTGCGCGCGACGGATCAGCGCGGCGAACTGGTGCGCGGGGCGCGGTTCCTCCGCGGGCTGGTCCCGGGTGACCCGCTGGCGCCGTCGACGGGCCGCTCGTCCGACCGGCTCGCCCGGCTGCTCGCCGAGGCGGGCGCGGATCGGCCCAGTGCCACCCGCGAGCTGGGCCTGGCCGCCGTGCAGGCCTGGCAGGCCGTCCGCCGGTCCGGCGCGCCGCCGGTGTCCGCGGACGGGATCACGGTGCTGTTCACCGATCTGGTCGGCTTCTCGACCTGGGCGTTGCAGGCGGGGGACGAGCGCGTGCTGGAGCTGCTGCGTTCGGTCGCCGAGGTGACCGAATCGGTCGTCACCGGGCATCGCGGCAGCATCGTGAAGGGACTCGGCGACGGCGTGATGGCCGTGTTCGCCGATCCGGGCGAGGCGGTGAACGCCGCCTACGAGACGTGCTCCGCCGTCAGTGTGATCAAGGCCGAGGGCTATCTCCCGCATCTGCGCGCGGGGCTTCATCGGGGGAATCCGCGGCGGGTCGGCGACGACTACCTCGGCGTCGACGTGAACATCGCCGCCCGCATCATGGCCGCCGCCGACGGCGACGAGGTGCTGGCCAGCGGAAGCGTCGTCGACGAGCTGGACCCCGGCGCGGTCATCGTGCGACCGCGCCGGAGTTTCCGCGCCAAGGGGACCCCGAAGGACCTCCGTGTCTACCGGGTCGTGCCTCGGTACTCCTCGTGAGTGGTCAGTCGTGTTGTCTTGAGGGCTAAGGCAACGTGTCGGATCGCGGTGAGGCCGCGTCGCGAAAGCCCACTTTCGGGACACGCGCCGTCGCTCTCGCGGTCCCCGCAGACGTTGCGAAAGCCACTTTCGCAACCTTCAACGTTGCGAAAGTGGCTTTCGCAACGTGCCACCGCTGCCTTACCCGACGAATGGCCGCACTCCTAGCCGGGCATCTCCGAGGGCTGTGAGTCCAGCCCCGGCCGGGGCTTCGTCCAGCCACCGCGCGTGAAGTCCGGCACCGCGACCGGCTTCCCGCCGCGAGCGAGGGAGACCACGCTCAACGGCACCGGGGAGCACCAGGCCGCCGAGTCGTAGACGTCGATGTCCGGCACCAGCCCGGCGCGCATCTGCTGCACGATCCGCCACTGCAGCACGTAGTCCATGCCGCCGTGCCCGCCGAGGTTCGGGTCGTCCTTGAGCTTCTTCCACAGCCAGTGGTCGTGGCGTTCGCGATACGGGCCGAAGTCCTTCCACGCGTGGCCGCTGTGGTCGGGCTCGACGTAGATGCGGGCGGGGTAGTCCTCCACGATGCCGCGGCTGCCGGCAAGGCTGTTGATGCGGCTGTACGGACGCGGCGAGCTGACGTCGTGCTCGGCGCGGATGATCCGCCCCTGCTCGGTTTCGATCAGGCAGGTCACCAGGTCGCCGTTGACGTAGGTCTCCTTCCACGACGGATGACCCGGCGGCATGTGGCGTTTCCGGTAGTCGGCGAGCCCCTTCGGCTCGGTCGCTGTGGCGCGCAGCGTGGCGAACCGGTCGCCGCGGTTGACGTCCATGCACGCGGCGATCGGCGCGAGACCGTGCATCGGATAGAAACTCGCGGTGCTGCGGGTGTGCCACTTCCGGCGCCACGCGTCGGTGTAGTACGTGTCGGAGAACAGCAGTTCGCGCAGGTCGTGCAGATAACCGCCGTGTCCGTTGGTGACCTCGCCGAAGACACCCGCGTGCGCCATCTTGAGGATCGCCAGTTCGTTGCGGCCGTAACTGCAGTTCTCGGCGAGGAACAGGTGTTTGCGGGTCTGCTCACTGGTGTTGACGAGATCCCACAGCTGGTCGAGCTCGGTGGCGATGGGCAGTTCGACGCCGACGTGCTTGCCCGCCAGGAGTGCGGCCTTGCCCTGCGGGTAGTGGAACTCCCACGGGGTGGCGATGTAGACGAGATCGATGTCGTCGCGGGAGAGCATCTTCTGGTAGGCGTCGGCGGATCCGCCGTACTCGGCCGGGCGCGGGCGCCCGACGGCGGCGAGTTTGTCCGCGGCGGCCTTCGCGCGCTCGGCGCGGATGTCGCAGACCGCGGTGACCACGGCGCCCGGTACGGCGCTCCACCCGCCGATCATGGACATGCCGCGGTTGCCGAGACCGATGAGCGCGATCCGGACGGTCTGGTGCCGTTCGAACGGGACCCCGATCATGCTGCGCTGGCCGGGACGGCGGGGCGCGCTTTCCGCCTCTTCCGCGGCGGTCGCGCTCGTGGGGATCGCGGCGAGCGCCCCGGCGGCGAGCGCGCCACCGAACAGTGTCCGCCGGGAGACTGAGGGCAGGTCGGCCATGAAGAACACTCCTTCGTGTCGCCTTCGGTGCCCAGACCTTGTCCAATCGCCGCCGGATATGTCAAGAGATGCGCCAAAGTGCGCAGTAAACTGCACTAATGAGCAGTTTGAGTGCGTGTTCCTGGGTGTTTCGCGCAGCCCGGGTGCGCGTACACCCGGGCCGCGCCGACGGTCACCGGCGGATCAGCACCTGGTCGATCGACTTGCGCACCAGGTTCGGCACCACGCAGTCGTCCGCCGGATAGCCGACCGGGATGACGGCGAACGCCTTCTCGTTCTGCGGCCGCCCGAGCAGCTCGCCGAGGAACCGCATCGGCGACGGCGTATGCGTCAACGCGGCCAGCCCGGACAGGTGCAGCGCAGTGAGCAGCATGCCGACCGCGATGCCCACCGACTCGTCGACGTAGTAGTGCTTGTGCTTGGTGCCGTCCTCGTCGAGGAAGTAACGCTGCTGGAAGACCACGATGAGGTACGGGGCGTCGGTGAGATGGGTCTTGACGGCGTCGGTTCCGAGCGGGCGCAAGGCGGACAACCACTCCTCGCCGAGCCTGCCCTCGTACGAAACGCGTTCTTCCTCCTCGGCGGCTTCCCGGATCCGCTGTTTGGTCTCGGCGTCGCTGATGAGCACGAACGTCCACGGCTGCTGATGCGCGCCGCTGGGTGCCGTCGCCGCCACCGCGATGGCGTCCACCACCACCTGCTCGGGCACGGGGTCCGTCGAGAACATCCGCACGGTGCGGCGGGTGTCCATGCGGCGGCGCAACTCGGCGGCGGTGGCCAGCGATTCTTCCGCGGACACACGCGCCGGACGGTAGGGCACCGGCTCGAAGGGGTCGCCGTAGGTCGGGGTCCACTGTGCTGTGGTCATGCTGCGATTCTGGCGGTGGACCCGGATTTCGGAAAGCCCCGGAGCCGGGTTATGTCCCCGGGGTTATGCCGCCGTCTGTCTCAAGTGGACGGACACCGGTCGTCGTAACCGGCGGGCGTTTCCGGTACCCAGAGCGCCACTTAGTGGTCGTCGCGGCGTGGAGATAGGTATCCACTGCACGACTTTCGTCGGTGTCAGGTTCCTCTTGCGGCGCCCCAGAATCAGCACACCCGTCCCCATCGCGCGGCCGAACCCGGGCCGCAGAAATGAGTCGGAACCATGCGACTGCGCTCCTTCGCCCTGATCGCCGGCACCGCCTTCGCGGCGCTGCTCGGCGTCACCGCCCCCGTGGCGTCCGCCGCGGAACCGTCCTCCGACGTCCAGCCGATGATCATCGGCGGCCAGAACGCGACGAGCGGGCCGTGGGCGGCCAGGCTCTTCGCCAACGGCAGGCAGACCTGTACTTCGACGATCATCGCGCCGCAGTACATCCTGACCGCGAAGCACTGCGTGGCCAGCAGTGGCACGTTCACCTTCCGGATCGGCAGCCTCGACCAGCAGAGCGGCGGCACCATGGCCACCGGCTCCACCGTCACCCGCCACCCGAGCGCGGACCTCGCGATCGTGCGGCTCACCGCGCCGGTGAACGCCACGTACTCGCCGCTGGGCACCACCGCGAACGTCTCGGTCGGGCAGACCGTCCAGGTCTACGGCTGGGGCGCGACCAGCCAGTGCGGCTCGGAGATCAACTGCCAGTCCCGCTACCTGAAGGTCGCCAACGTGTCGGTCACGTCGGTGTCCTGCCGTGACTACAACGGCGGCATCGCGGTGTGCGCGCGCCGCGGCGACGGCATCACCGCCGGCGGGGACTCGGGTGGCCCGATGTTCGCCTCCGGCCGTCAGGTCGGCGTCGCGTCGACGAGCGACCGGCAGACGACGACCGCGTACACGAACATCACGCGGTACCGGCCCTGGATCCAGCAGATCGCCGGGGTCTGAGGCAGAAGGTGCCGCGAAAGCCACTTTCGGGACACCAGACGTCCCGAAAGTGGCTTTCGCGACACGCCGGGTTTGTCTTGTCGTAGAAATCCCCAAAGGGTCCTCCCCGGCGGTTGCCGGGGAGGACCCTTTGGGGGTTTCCCTAATCGGGACGACCGACCTGGGTGTTCGACAGGTCGAGACCGATCGCGAAGTCGGCCGTGTAGCCGCTTCCGGTCTGCTGGGGACGCAGCAGCATCTGTGCCCCGCCGTTGCGGTAGATGGCGTCCCGGCTGTTGGTCGTGTCGGCCGGGCCTTTCCGCCGGTACGGGTCGGTCCGCAGATAGGCCGCGCCGAATTCGGGCGTGAAGTAGAGCTGCGAGGTGAACTCGTACGGCCTGCCGTTCGTGCCGACGGTCCGGATCTTGACGTGGATATGCAGCGTGCGTCCCGTATACCACCCCGGAAGAATGGTGGTGAACCGGGCCGCTCCCGATTGGTCGGTGTTCTGATAACCGCGCAGGAAACGGCGGCCACGACTTCCCTGGGACGGAATGTCGGAATACAGGCCGAACGCGTCGCACTGCCAGAGGTCGACCATGGCTCCCGGTAGCGGCGTGCACTGCTGCTGACGGATCTGCTGAACGGTGAAATTGATCGCCAGCGCGGTGCCGGGAACCAGTTGCCCGGTGGACGGCTCACTGCGGATATCGGAGCGGTTGAGCCGTTCGTCGACGAAGTACGGGCCCTCCATTTGTTCCGGCTTGACCACGCAGTCCAGCGTGCAGATATCGGGTGCGCCCGGGCTGGAGGTGGTGGCACTCGCGGTGGCGGATCCGGCGGCGGCGAGTGTCGCGCCGGCGGCGCCGAGGAGGATCAACGCCTGTCGCCTGCCGAGTACCCGGCCTACTGGCTCATCATCGTCATGCATGGGGTTCCTTTTCGCCGAATGATGGGAGTAAGGGAACTGCACGCGGCAAGAGTTGGCTGCAGGGTGTCGCGCGCATACGATTTTCCGACATGGACCGGCCGCTGTCGAGAAAGTTCACTCTCGTGCATCATACTTCGCAGCGGACACCATTCGCTGATGGGCCGAATTCGCGAACCGGTGCTACGGCATTTCGCCTACGACGTCTCGAAACCCTCTTGGGAAAGCTTGCGTGCCCGATGGTTCGCCACATTGACGCGGTTTCCGCATAACCCCGGCATGCAATAGCGACGCCGTCCTGGGCGTGTCGTGTCGATGAACGCGCCCCGGCAGGTAGGCGCGCCACAGGCGCGGAACCGTTCCACGCCGAGGGACTGGACGACGCCGAGTATTCCGACGCCGCAAACCAGCGCCAGGGAATCCGCGACTTTCGCGCCAGGCCGGACCGAAACGGCCCACCGTGCGCTGCCGGTCAGAAGGGTGACGTCGCCGACCGAAGAGGTGAGCGCGGTGGCTCCGGCGACGAGGCGCGCCTGGTCCGGGTGGTCGACCAGATCGCGCACCGTGACGCGTAGCCGGTGAACGGCGCGAAGATCCCCGGGCCGGGTGGGCTCGGGCAATGAGCGAAGCTCGGCGAAGGCGGCGAGAGACGCCAGGTCGGACAGCTTGTCTTCGCCGCGCCAGACCTCTGGGGCGGTGTTGACCAGGTCGGTAGCGACACCCGCCGCCCAGACGTAATCGTCCAAAGCTACTTGCATCCCTTACCGACCTCTCGTACGTTCGCGGTTAACCGTCACTTTAACCCTTACCGGGAGGTTGTCCGTGGAGATCGACGCCCTGGTGTTCGACATACTCGGCACGCTCGTCGACGAACCGGCCGGGATTCGCGACGCGGTCCGGCGAGCCGCGCCGGATGCCGATGCGGATGAGCTGGCCGACCGGTGGCTGGGCCACGTCGAGACCGAGCAGCGGCGCATCGTCGCGGGGGAGCGGCCGTACGCCCCGAGTGACGTCCTCGACCGCGAAGCGGCTCAGCTCATCACTAACACGGACGTGGTGCCGAAGCTCGAGCCCTGGCCTGACGTTGCCGAAGGACTCGCGAGGCTTGCCGAGCAGTACCCGATCATCGGGCTATCCAACGCCGGCCGGTCGAGCCTGCTCCGGATCAACGCCCACGCCGGTCTCCGTTGGCACCAGGCGCTCTCCGCCGAGGAGGCGCGGACCTACAAACCCGACCCGGCTGTCTACGAGCTGGCCGTCACGGCCTCAGGTGCACCGCCGGATCGGCTGTTGATGGTCGCCGCCCACGCGTGGGACCTGAGGGGTGCACAGGGCGTCGGCCTGCGGACGGCGTACGTCGCCCGGCCCGTCGGTGACCCGCCCTCGGCGGCGGACCGGTTCGATCTCCAGGCCGACGGACTCGCCGATCTGGCCGTTCAGCTCGCAAAACCGCGGATGTGAGCAAAACTGTCGGTGCCTCCCGCTAGGTTCATCCCAGTCCCCACCGAGGCACCCCTCAAGGAGAAGATGCGTTGTCAGACTGGGAAAGAGCAAGCACGGCCAGGGTGTTGCCACCCGCTCGCCCGCGCAAGCTCGCGAAGGTCCCGTTCGTCGAACTGGCCGACGGACGGGTGCAGGGCGTGGTGTCCAGCGGATCGGACATCGGCCGGGTGTACGTCTCGTCGGTCGCGGCGAGCACGTACGAATTCTCCTGCAGCACCAACAACAACCGGCCTTGTGGCGGGGCGCGGGGCATGTTCTGCAACCATATTCTCGCCCTGATCAACGAATCCACCCTTCAGTACGGTGCCGAGCGGGTAGCGCGGTACTTGCGCGTCGAGGTGGCGGAGCCGACCGCGCAGGTCATTTCCCAGACCATGAGCGCGACGCGTCCGTCTCAAGGCGACAGCACCGCCGCCGCCTCCGTGTTCAGCCAGTTCTTGCGCCACTTGGCCTATCTCGAATTCGAGCCGTCGACGGCACCGGTGCCGGAGCTGCAGTGGTTCCCGCCGACGAGGGCGGTGGTCTGATGCGCGTCGATCTGCTCACCGATCCCATCGCCGGTCTCGACGAGGCGCTGGCGGTCGTCGACGCCTTCGACGACGTGCTCGTCACCGGCCTGCTCCGTCCACAGAGGATCGCCGGCCTGACCGAGCTGGCCGATTCCGTCGCCGGGTCACCGCTGGCGGCGCGGGTCGCGGAGGCAGCGGAGAAGACCGCTGCCGGTGCCGCGGGCGAGGAGCACTTCGTTTCCCTTGCGGCGGCGAGGATAGCGGTGTTCGGCTCCGTGCACGACGCGGTTCTCACGCGGCTCGTCGAAGCGACCGGTCGTCCGCTGGGCGAAGACTCCGCCGGGCAGGCCGCCGAGGCGGAATCGCCCAATCTTCTGGTCGCCGCACGGTCCTGGCTGGCCGATCTGGCCCGCGCGGGCTGGCAGGGTATCGACCACGACTTGATCTCGGCCTCGGCGCAGGTGATCTCCGCGCTGCTAGCGGAACCGAGTCTGCGCAGGTTGGCTGTCCTGCTCGACGGCTTCGCCGCGGAACTCGCGGCGTCCTGTCCCGGCGCGGCGTTGGAGCGGATCCCCGCCCGGCGCTGGGGCGACTTGTGGTCGCGCGGCATGCTGCTGACCCTGCCAGGGGCGGCGGCGACGCCGGCGATCGGCACGGTCACCGGCCGCCTGCTGCCCATCGGTGTCGACCTCCTGGAACATGCGACGGCCGCGCAGGCCCAGGTCCACGCCGTATTCGAGCCCGATGACGGCACCACCCCGCGGCTCGTGCGCGCGAACGTGACCGTGCCGAAGCCGGACACGATCATCGGCGCCGGGATCTGGCAGTTGCTGCGCCCGCACCTTTCGCTGCTCACTGCGATCGGTGAGGGCCGCTCGATGGACCTCGCCGGCATGCCGGTCACCGCGGAGGGCGACCTGCTCTGGCGAGACGAACACGCTCGTCCAGGAGAGCCCGCGGACGCGTTCTCCACGGCGCGTGTCGCTCTGCCGAAGGCCGTCACGCCGACGGTCGCGCCGCTGGATCGGCACCCGGCGCGGCTCGCCGTTCCTGTTTTCCTCGAGGGGTACGGCGTCGAGGGCGACGAAGACACGCTCACGTTCACCTTCGCCGGGAATCGGCTCTCCGTCGAGACCGATCGCATTCCGGCCGCCGGTCCGCTGACCCCGAAGGCGGTCGCGGGTTCGAGCGCGTGCATCGGCCTGTTCCGGTGGGACGGCGGATTCCGCCTCCAGCCGCTCGCCGTCGAGACCACCGTGCGCAAGAAGACCACCGCCGTGCACGCCGGAGCCTGGGCAGGCGGCACCACGGACAAGGCCGGGGTGAAAGCCGAGAAGGCCGCCACCGACGCCGCGGCCGTGCTGCGCGAGCGCGCCGGAAGGCTGTTGCGGAAATGACCGAACCCGAGGACAACCGCCGCCAGGTCCTGTACTGGCGGCTGCTCGCCCGGCTCTTCGACGCCGAGGAACAGGCCACGCTCGAATCGGCGAGTGTCGCCGTGGTCGAGGACATCGGCCTGCCCTCCGCGGTGCTGGATCCGAACGTCGCGGTCGATTCGGTCGTCCAGCGTCATCCGGAGCTGGCCGCCGAGTTCGACGGGCTGATGGTCCCCGAAGCCGAGGACGGCCGGGACAAGGCCGCGGAAGTGCGGCGCGCGGCGCTCGTGTCGAAGGTGCTGCTGAACGTCTTCGCTCCGGCGCCGCCCACGGTGACGGCGGGGCAGCTGTCCCGCTGGCAGGCCGACGCGGGCTGGCTCGAGCGTGCGCTGGGGTGCCGCCCGGGCGAGCTGCGCGGAGGTCGTCCCGGCGGCGCCCCGACCGGCCTCGGCGGCACCGGCGGTGGCGCCGCGCCGGACTTGAGCACCCTGCTCCCGGCGATCGGTCCGGAGCTCGGCGGCATCGAGGCGGACCTCGTCAAACGGATGCATCTGCGTGAGGTCCTCGCCGACCCGGCGCTCGCCGCGAAGCTGAGCCCGAGCATGTCGCTCATCGAACAGCTGTTGCGGGACAAGGACAACCTGTCGGGAGTGGCGCTGGCCAACGCAAGATCGCTCATCCGCCGCTACGTCGACGAGATCGCGGAGGTCCTGCGGACCCAGGTCGAGAAGGCCTCGACCGGCAAGGTGGACCGTTCGGTCCCGCCGAAGCGCGTGTTCCGCAACCTCGACCTCGATCGCACCATCTGGAAGAACCTCACCAACTGGAGCCCCGACGAGGAACGGCTCTACGTCGATCGCCTCTACTACAAGCAGACCGCGAAGAAGACCACGCCGCAACGGCTCATCGCGGTCGTCGACCAGTCGGGCTCCATGGTGGACTCGATGGTCAACTGCGCGGTGCTGGCCTCGATCTTCGCCGGACTGCCCAAAGTGGACGTTCACCTGATCGCCTACGACACGCAGGCGCTCGACCTCACACCGTGGGTGCACGATCCGTTCGAAACGCTGCTGCGCACGAACCTGGGCGGCGGCAACGACGGCATGGTCGCGATGGCGCTGACCCAGCCGAAGATCGCCGAACCGGCGAACACCGTGGTGGTGTGGATCTCCGACTTCTACGAGACCCGCGTCGAGCAGCTCTTCGAGAGCATGGCCGCGATCCACCGGTCCGGGGCGAAGTTCATCCCGGTCGGCTCGGTCACCAGTGCCGGCCGGGGCAGCGTGAACCCGTGGTTCCGCGAACGCTTCAAGGATCTCGGCACGCCGGTGATCTCCGGGCACATCACCAAGCTCGTGCACGAACTCAAGACTTTCCTCACCTCCTGAACCTCCCGAAAGGCAAGACATGTCCGACCTGTTGCGCGCCCCCGCCGAGATCAAGTACGCCGAAGAGCTGGACTGGCTGGAGTCGGTCGACGACAACCCCAAGCCGTTCGCCTGGCGCCTGTCCCCGAAGATGCTGCGCCTGTTCATCCTCGGCTCCGAGCGCGCCGACGGCCTCGACCGCGAGATCTCGCAGAAATGGTTCGGCGACCGGAACATCGTCGAGCGGGCCATCGTCACGCTCGCCTCGGACCGCGGCCTTCTGCTGATCGGCGACCCCGGCACCGGCAAGAGCTGGCTCGCCGAACTACTGGCCGCGGCCATCTCCCGCAACTCCACGCTCGTCGTGCAGGGCACCGCCGGCACCACCGAGGACCACATCAAGTACTCGTGGAACGTCTCCATGGTCATCGCCAAGGGCCAGTCCCGCGAGTCGATGATCCCGTCGCCGATCATGACCGCGATGGAGGCGGGCTCGATCGGCCGTTTCGAGGAGCTGACCCGTTCCACCAGCGACGTGCAGGACGCACTGATCTCGATCCTGTCGGAGAAGTACATCTCGGTACCGGAGCTGGACAGCGACGGCATCGTCTTCGCCAAACCCGGGTTCTCCGTGATCGCCACCGCCAACAGCCGTGACCGCGGCGTCAACGATCTGTCGTCCGCGCTCAAGCGCCGCTTCAACTTCGTCCGGATCCCGGTGGTGACCAACAAGAAGAGCGAGGCGGAGATCGTCCGCTTCCGCACCGAGGAACTCCTGCGCCGCCACCAGATCGAGCTGGACGTGCCGCCCACGCTGCTCGACGTACTGTTGCGCAGCTTCGGCGACCTGCGTGCCGCGGCGGCGTCGGCGGGCAGCGACGACGAGAAGCTGGAGTCCGCGTTGTCCACCGCCGAGCAGATCGGCGTACTCGAAGACGCGGTGCTGCACAGCAACTTCTTCGGCGAACGCGAGCTGACCGCCCGCACGCTGGCGTCCTCGCTGGTCGGTTCGCTCGCCCGTCGCGAGCCGGAGGATCTGGCGATCCTCAACAAGTACCTGCACGGCGTCGTCGAGCCGCGCAGCAAGGACGAGGGCGGTGACTGGCCCGGGTTCCTCGACGGCGGCCGCGACGCGATCGCCTCCCTCTCGTGAGCGGCGCCTTCGAGGCGTTGCGCGGCCAGTTGCAGGAGGCCGCGGCCGCCTTCGCCGACGGGCCCGGTGCACTGGAGGGCATCCTCCTCGGGCTCGTCGACGACGTCGATCGCGCGGTGCGCGAGCCGTTGGAGATCTTCCCGGTCTGCCACCATTCCCCGGCGTCGGCCGTGGCGATGGCACGGCGCCTGCGGGAGAAGCAGCCGAAGGTCGTCTACCTGGAACTGTGCGAAGACATGGCGCCGTTGCTGACCGAGCTGCGCAACTGCCGTCTCCCGGTGGCGGTCCAGGCCTTCGCGACGGACGTGAAGGGATTCCCCGCGGAGTGGGCGCCCTTGTCCGTGGTCGCGCCGATCACCGAAGCGTCGGCGGAGTACCAGGCGATCGCGTACGCCCTCGACACCCCGGGTGTCGAGCTCGTCCTCGTCGATCGGTCGGCGGATCACGTGTTCCAGTGGGACGAGCGTGAGCCGCCCTCCGACCCGGACACGCCGCCCGCCGAGGAAGAGGCCGCGCTGCACGGTGACGCGGTCGGCGTCGAGATCGGTGATCTCCGGCCCCGGTTCGCCGAACTCGAGGAACACCTGCTGCGGCACGGGCGGGTGCGGCACTGGTCGGAGTGGTGGCACCAGTACGTCGAGCTGCCGCTCGGCGACAGCGACCACGACACCTACCGCCAGGTCATGTTCCTGATCGGCAGCCTGTTCCGCCGTCTCGCGCCGGGCGACACCCGGCGCGTCCGGGTCGACGAAGACCGCGAGCGCTACATGTGGACCCGCATGCGCGAGCACCTCGCCGCCTCGGGCGCGGATCCCGCGGACTGTCTCTACATCTGCGGCGCGTTCCACGCGGCCAGCCGGGTCGCGGAGTTCGGTGTCGACGGCACGGACGGCTTCGTGATCAGCCCGCGCAGCGAGAGCACGTGGCAGTACGGGCTCATCCCGTCGAGCCATGCCTCGATCGAGGCACAGTTCGGGCTCGCCGGGGGATCGGTGTCGATCGCCGCGACCGAGTGGGCGAAGAACCTGAAGCGCACCAAGGTGAAGCAGTTCCAGCTCGAAGGTCAGGTAGGCGGGCCGAAGCGGAAGAAGGCCGCGGCGCTGCCCGCGCCGGCGCCGGATCCGGTGGCAGTGGATCCATCGGACCAGCTTTCCGGCTTCCTGCAACGACCTCCGGTGCTCGACCGGCTGGACGAGGCGGAACTGCTGGGCTGGTCGGTCGAGATCGTCCGGGCGGCGCGCCGCAACGGGTACCTGGCCTCGACTGCCGACGCCATCGCGGTGTTCGAGACCTCGATCCTGCTGGCGGGCCTGCGCGACCGGGCCAAGCCGACGCCGTACGACTTCCAGGACGCGGCGGTCACCTGTATCGAAAAGGACGTCGTGCCCGGCAGGCGCGACGTGCGCCGTCTCGTCGAGATCATGATGGGCGGCGACCGGATCGGCCAGGTCGGCTACGACGCGTTGCCGCCGCTGGCGCGCGACGTGCACGACAGGCTGGAGCCGCTGAACCTCAAGCTGCAGCAACGAGGTGTGCAGCGGGCGCTGCTCGACATCGCGTCGAGACCGGAGCTGGAGCCCTGCTCCGATCTCCTGTGGATGCTGCGCTACCTGATGCCGCGCGGCGCGGCGCGGCCGATCATGGGGGAGCGGCGGCTCGGCGAACGGCCGATCCAGGAGTCGTGGGATCTGGCGCTCGGCACTCACCAGCGGGCCCTCATCGAGCTGGGTTACGAGGGCGTCAGCGTCGAACAGGTGCTGGAGCAACGGCTTCGGCGAGCGGCCTACCATCCGCAGGCCACCGCCGCGAAGGTGCTCGGCGCGGTCGAGGACGCGACGCTCTACCTTCGCAGCGCCCGGCTGGCGGGGGAGCTGGGCACACGTGCCCTGGAGGTCCTGGCCACCGAACGCACCGTCGACGGCGCCCCGGAAGTGCTGCGACGGGTGCGGAGGCTGCTGGCGCATTACCGGACCAGCGAGCCGGTGCTGCCGCGGTGGATCGAGGAGTTCGTGAGGACGGGGTACGCGCACTACTGCACGCTGCTCCCGGCCGCCTTCGCCGACGAGGAGGCCGGCGTCGAGCAGGTCGCCGCGATGCTGGGCTTCCTGTTCAGCATGGAGTCGCTCGCCCTGTCGCTGGGGTGCGACCGTACGCAGCTGGAGCTGGCGATCGCCGGATCGCATCCGGAGGAGCCGTCGAAGGTGGCGCTGTTGTGGGCGGCGCAGGTCCAGCTCGGCCGCCTCACGCGTGCCGAACTGCGTGAGCGGTGCGCCGGACTGCTGGCGAACCCGATGGTGCTGCCCGCCTATCCGCGTTACCTGAGCGGTTTCGTCCACGCGCTGGAACCGGCGCCCGGATTGGCCGACTTCGTCGTCGAGGCGGTGTCGAACGCTTTCGCCGAGCTACCGGACAGGTTGCTGCTGCCGTGGTTGCCGACGTTGATCACCACGTTGCGGTCCCGCGGCGCGGAGCTGGTGCCGCTGCTCGTGCGTGAGGCGGGCCGGATCTTCCCCGGGAGGCTCGCGGCTCTCGACGAATGGGTCCCGCCGTGGAAGGACCAGCCGGAACCCCGTGCGGTGACGAGGAAGAGCGGGGGCGGCGGCCTCGCTTTGCTCGCAGCGCATCCGGCTTCCTGCGACGCCGTGGCGGGCTTGCTGGGCTGCGAGGAGCCGTGGGGGAGCGCAGTGCCCGCCGGCTTGGCGCTGCTCCAGCGGTATCCGGAGTCCGCCGCCGCGCTGGAGGAGGTGCTCACCGGAGTGTGAACCCGAGGGCGGTCGCCGGATGTCCGGCGACCGCCCGATCCGTCAGTCGGCGACCCAGCTGCCGTGGAAGCCCAGCGGCACCGGCCTCGGCAGGTGGATGCGGGCGAGTGGCTTGGCGGTGAAGTCCTGTGCCGCGAGGATCACCAGGTCCGAGGCGTTGCGGTCGGGATCGTTCACGTAGGCGAGGGCGTAACCGTCGTCCTCGGACTTGCTGCGGGACGACGGCACGAACACCGCTTCGCTCGCGTCGGCGCCCCGGCCGAAGCGGTGCACCTCTGACCGCCCGTTCCGCAGGTCGTGCTTGATCAGCGCGTTGCCGAAGGAACCGGAGGGCTTGTCCAGGTAGACGTCGAACAGTTCGCCGGGCGAGGCCGAGTATCCGTACCTGTGCCGCCGCGACACCAGGCTTTCGTTGACCCGCGGGAATTCCTGCGGCCGGTCGTCGAGGACACGGCGCCGGACCCGTTCCCGCGCGAGATCGATCGTCCAGCGCTCCAACACCGGCGGGCCCGACGCCGACGGGCCGCCGAAGCCCTGCTTGCCCGCCACTTCGAACGGGGCAGGCATCGTGGTCAGGTCGATCACCACCGTCGAGCCCCGTTCGTAGGCGTTGAGCGTGTGCGAGTAGAAGACCGGATCCACCCCGAACCAGCGGACCGGGCCGCCGTCGCGGTTCATCACCCCGACCCTGGCCGGATGGTCCGGGTTCCACTTGTACGGCACCACCTTTCCCGGCCGCGGATCGAAGGTGACCGGCACGTCGAAGACGACCACGTAGTTCTCGGTGAGCCCGAAGTCGTGCATCATCGGGCTGTCGCTGACCGGGATCCGGGTGGTGCGCACGACGCGGCCGGTCCGGTCGACCATCAGATGCCGTACGTGATCCCACGTCGGGTGATAGGTCACCGCGTGGAGCTCGTCGGCGCGGGCGTCGAGCTTGGTGTGCGCGGTGTAGGAACCCTGCAGCGAACCGCCGAAGTCGAACGGCCCCAACGTGTTCAGTTCGCCGTCGAGCTCGTACGGCGGTGCGCCGGACTCCTGAAGGGTGAGGATGCGGCCATGGTGACCGATCACGTGCGTGTTCGGCGCGAAGTCCTCGGCGGGCACCGGCCACGGGTACCGCTCGCCCAGTTTCGCCGCGACGCCGGACGAACGCACCCAGCGGTTGCGGTACCACTCGGCCTTCCCGTCGCGCAGCCGGACGCCGTGCACCATCCCCTCGCCCAGCATCCAGTGGTGGGCGCGCGGGTCTTCGAGCCCGAGCACGTTCGGGCCGGTGCGCAGATATCGCCCGCAAAGATCCTGGGGAATCCGGCCGGTGACCGGCAAGCCGAACGCGGTCACCTCCTCTTTCACGGGCTCGAAGGCGCCTTCGACGAACGGGTGGCGCGGATTCGGCGCGGCGAAGGCGGATTCGCTGCTCGCGAAGGTCGCGGCGGCTCCGCCGACGGCCAGCGCGGCCGCCCCGCGGAGCACGTTCCGCCTGGTCGGTTCGGTCATGGTCGATCCCCCAGATCGTCAAGTAACTGTGTATGCCATAAACAGTGTATGCCTTTACCTGTTTTGGGTGCAACAATGCGGCCATGGACGACGTCGAGATCGAGCTGCTGCCGCCGGGCACCGTGCTGGCGTGGGGGCGCACCCCGGCGCCCCGGCGCGGGCCGAAACCGGGATACAGCCTCGAACAGATCGTCGACGCGGCCATCGCGCAGGCGGACGCGGAGGGCTACGCGGCGCTGTCCATGCCGTCGATCGCCAAACGGCTCGGTATCACCGCGAACGCGCTCTACCGGTACCTGAACTCCAAAGAGGAGTTACTCGTCCTGGTGGCCGAGGCGGCGTGGGGTCCGCCGCCGGAGCCGGCCGCCGGCGATTGGCGCGCGGCGGTCACCGCCTGGGCGCGCGCACTCCTGGAACGCTGCCGTCGCCATCCGTGGCTGATCGACCTGCCGGTCCGGAGTGTGCCGAGTACGCCGAATCTGCTGGGGTGGCTGGAGAACTTCCTGGAGGGGATGGCCAGCTCGGGTCTGGGTGTCCAGGACGTGACCGGCTGCGCCGTCCTGGTCGACGGCTGGGTGCGCAGTACCGCTTCCTTGCTTCGGGACGTGAACGCGAGCCCGCCTGATCAGGTCCGCGCGCTGAGCGCTTTTCTCGGCCCGCGCCTCGAAGGACGAGGCTATGCGCGCGTCGCCGCCGTGGTTTCCGGTGAGTCGTACGGCGAAGAGGGCATGGAGGAGGCTGACGTCGAATTCGGCCTCGGTCGCATCCTGGACGGTATCGAGGCGCTCATCGAACGCCGGTGAACAACCCGTCGAGGCGGTAGTCGACGATCTCCGCCGCGCGCTCGGCCGTGTAGGCGTCGACCATGATCCCCGTGACGAGGCCGGCGGACATCGTCGCGAGCGCGTCCGCCTCGAGTCCGGCGTCGAGGTGGGCGGGGACGGCACCTTTCTCCTGGGCGGCCTGGAGCAGGCCGGCGATCGCGTGGACCAGGTGGGGCAGCAGCGGTTCCTGATCCGGATCCTGGCTCCCGCGCGTGACGTCGACGGCGAAGTATGCGATCTGGACCGCGGCCAGCATGCGGCGGCGCTCACCGTCCGGCAGGACGGCGGTCAGGTAGGCGCGCACGATGGCGCGTTCGTCCCCGGTCTTCATCGCCTCGCCGATGCTCTTCCCGGCGATCTCGGCGGTCAGGTCGACGACCCGCTGCCAGGCGAACCGCAGCATCTCCTCCTTGGTCGGGAAGTAGTACTGGACCAGGTTCATCGAGATGCCCGCCTCCGCGGCCACCGCACGCAGGGTGACCGCCTGCAGGCCTTGGGCGGCGGCGATCCGGAACAGGGCCTCCGCGATCTCGCGCCTGCGCTCTTGGTGGTCGACACGTTTCGGCACGCGATCACTCTGCCATGTCGGCGAGGGGTGGCCGGAACGACCACCCGCTGTTATGGTGCAAGTGCACCATAAAACTTCGAGGAGGTCCGATGCTGGGGGAATTCGTCGACAAGAAAGCCGAAGAGCGGTTCTTCGCGACCTATGACGCGATCCTGCGGAAGTGGCCGCTCCCCGCCGAGGAACTGGACGTCGCGACGAGATTCGGCCCGACCCGGGTCCGTAGTTGCGGGCCGGAAGACGGTCCGCCGATCGTGCTGCTTTCCGGGGGAATGGGCACGTCGCTGTCCTGGTACCCGCATATCGCCGAACTGGCCGCCCGGCACCGGATCCACGCCGTCGACTCGATCGGCGAGCCGGGGCGGTCGATCCAGACCGCGCCCATCGAGTCCACAGAGGACTGCGCGGACTGGCTCACCGAGATCGTCGACGGGGTGCTCGCGGGAACCGGCCACGAAAAGGTCCACCTCGCCGGCGTTTCGCGAGGCGGCTGGCTCGCCCTGAACCTCGCCACCCGGACGACCGACCGGATCGCCGGTGTGGTCGCTATCGAAGCCGCCGGATTCGGCGTGATCGACCGGAGCTTCATCTGGTGGAGCTTCCGGGAGATCTTCCTCTGGTTCCTGCCCAAGTGGGTCCTGCGGCTGGTGGCGTCCGGCGATCCGGACGTGCGGCACACCGTGCGGCCCCTGCTGTTCGCCGCGCTCAAGTACAAACAGCGGCTACCCGAGATGCACCTGTTCGGCGCGGAAGAGTTGTCCAGGATCGACGTGCCCACCCGGATCATCGTCGCCGAACGCAGCGTCATCCACCGTGCCCGCGAGGTGGCGGCCCGGCTCGGCTCACTGAGCCCGCACATCGAGGTCGAAGTCGTGCCCAAGACGACTCATGGGCTTTCCCTGGAGAAACCGGAGCTGGTCACCGCCCGGATCCTCGAGGCCGCGCATCACGCCGACGCGGCATCGTGACTCTCGGCTGGTGATCTGCCGGCTGGCGGGGGATTTCGCCGCGATGCGGCAAGGGATCCTCGGTGATCGCGTACCAGGCGCGGAGGTTGGCCGGTTTCCGCCAGTGCTCGGCGGTCTCGGCGACCTGATCGTGGACGTAGAGGGCGTGACTGACCGTCTCATGCCAGGAACTGACGAGTTGGTCGGGCGTTCGCAGGCCGCGGAAGATCTCCGCGTAGAGCCTGAGCAGGCAAGAGAGTGAATGCCGGGATGCCGCGAGCCATGGTTGTCCGGCCGCGTCGAGTCGGGCCGGGGTGGCGCCTTCGCAGACGGTGCACTCGCAGGACCAGAAATGGTGGATGTCCGGTGTGCCGGCGAAGATACGTTCACAGGTCTCGAGCCGGTGGTAGCTGAGTAGTCGAGTCACGAAGGCCGATACGCCAGGCGGTCGTGGGGAGCGGCGGGCCGTTGCCGGGTAGAGATGGCGAAGTGAACTACTCGTGCCCACGGCAGCGGTGTGTACGCCATGGCAGAGTGCGCCGATGGCGGAAACGTCGCACCGCAACAGGAAAACGGGAACACTCGCAGTGGCCAATACCTGGAGGAATCCCGTCAGAAGGTACTGGACCCCGAAGGGATCTTTGTCGTGTTCGAAGACGAACGCGACCGGCACTCCGTATTTGTTGATCTCCCTTGTGATCGCCACGTGAACCGGTGGACTGGAGAACCATTTCGTGGCGAGGGGAAGTACGGCGACGACCGGCGCGGTTTCCCTTGCTGCAGCCTTGAGGATCGTTCTCAGTCCAGGCCAATCACGTGGTGCGAGGTATCCGGAGTCGGTGAGCGGCATCAATCCGAGGTCTCGCTGACGGCGGATCCAGGCAGGATGGGTTCCACGCCGTGCTGTGACCCTTCGTTTGCCGGAGTATCGATCCGCGTCGCACAGAATCGGGCCGCGGAATCCTTGATCACGGAGGCGCAGGACGGTGGACTCGGGAGAGGTGCCGGTGAGGACGATGCCCGCGTGTGCCTTGTCGGCGATATCGAGAATCGAATCCACCTTGGTCGACCTGCATTGGATCAACAGGCGCCCGCGGAGCGCGTCCAGCGAATGATCCATCCTTTCACGGTGAGGTACCTCGGCCAACGTGTCACCGGTCATCACACCGATGCCGGTCCCTGTCGCACTGAAAGAGCAAGAACCACTCACCCTTGGCGAGAAATGAGGCTCCTGTGAGTGGATCGGCGGGGCGGGCGCGGAGGCCCGTCACCGGCGGTGTCCGGCCGGGCGAAGGCTTTTCCGGTGCCGATGAGTATTGGGGCCTGAGGTGCGACGACCGGTGTTCGGCCGTCGCACCCGGGATGTGTTCAGGCCGCGGCCACCTGATCGGGCCATGACGGCGGACGGCCGAGCAGTGCGACGATCGTGTCCAAATCGGACTGTCCGGTCGCGTCGACGGCCGGGCCGAAGGCGGCGCCCGGAGCCGTCCGGTTCTTCCCGTCCGGGATCGCCTTGGCGAAACCCAGTCCGGCGTCGAGTACCTCTCGCTGGAACTCGAGTGGCAGGCCGAGGGTTTTGGCCACGTCCCAGGAGTGCACCAGGTAGTCGACGAAATGGAAGCCCAGCGCCTGCTCCGCGGTGAAAGTGACTTCGGTGGAGAACTCGGGAAGGGCGAACCTCCGATCGGCGAGGTCGTGGGGGACGAAGGAGTTCAGGACCCGGTTCACCGAGGCGCGGTAGGTGGCGACGGGATCGTCGCCCAGCGGGAGCAGGCGCCAATGGTCGAGGTGGCTCTCGCCCTCGGCCGCGGCGGCGAAGCCGTGGTGCTGAGTGGTCATATGCGCCAGCAGGCCGTGCAGGGTCCAAGCGCTGCACGGGGTCGGCTTGACCAGATCCGCGGGGGTGATCTTGCTGACGAGGTCGAGGCTGGTGCGGGTCACCAGGGCGTCGAGGATGCGAAGTTCATCGATAGGCATGCGCATATCATCTACATGTGCTTACGAGTTCGTCAACAGGTTTCGCGAACGGGGTCGGTATGGTCTGCGCATGGCGGAGCAGGGGAGGCCGGATCTCGCGGCGATGCTCGGCGGGCTGATGCGACGGCTGATGAACGCCGAGACGCCGGTGCTGGCCGGGCACGGGTTGTCCATGTGGGGTTACGTGGTGCTGAGCGCGCTCGACGACGGCCCCGTCCGCACGCAGGCCGCCCTCGCGAAGGCGATCGGGGCGGACAAGACCCGGATCATCGGCACCCTCGACAAACTCCAGGAGGACGGGTTGATCACCCGCGAGCCGGACCCGAAGGATCGCCGGGTCCGGCTGCTGGGGATCACCGAAGCCGGCCGCGCCGCGCGAAGGTCGGCCCAGTCGAAGATCCAGGAGCAGGAGGAGCGGCTGCTCGGACAGCTGCCCGCCGCCGATCGCGAAGCCTTCCTTCGCGCCGCGCGTGTGCTGTCCGAAGCCGAGTGGCCGTGAGTCAGCGGCTTGTGAACGCCCGGAACGACGCCAGGAACTCCGGTTCGTAGTCCTCGTCGACGTGGTTGATGTTCCACAGTCCAGACGCGCGGACTTTCTCGCTTGTCGCGTACTGGCCGAGCCATCCTGCGCTGGGGCGATCGGTTGGGTCACGCCGGTTCGAGAGCAAAGAGATGCTGTTCCGTTCGATGTCGCCGCGCAGGCTGCTGCCGTCAGCTTCGGTGGGTACTGCCAGGCAGACGAACCGCATTCGACCGACGTACTCGCTCACCTGCCGCTCGATCTCGGTTTCGGCCGCGGCCCACTCGGGCAGACGGCGCTTGCCGGTCCACGCGGTGAGCAGATCGCCGGACCCCTGGTCGCGCTTGATCAACGCCGTTCCGACGTGACGGCGGAAGATCGACGCGCGATGGTTTCCGCTGCCTTTGAGCGTGCCGCGATGCTGGGCCAGACGTTGCCACAGCTTCGTCCGGCTACCGCTGCCCAGGCCGTGCGTGCCTACGCGCACCACCCGCGGAGACCCGTCGGTGCGCAGCTCGCCGTCCTCGAAGAAGAAGTAGACGCCGTGACTCGGCCAGCCGTCTTTGGCGGTCGCCCCGTGCAGCCGTCGTGGAGTGCCCAACCTGCCGAGCAAGGCGTAGAACTCGGCGAGATCCGCGTCCCTCATCCCAGTTCCTCGACGACCATTCCGGCCGGATAGTCCGACGGTGACTGGCGCCACCACGCGCTGAAAGCCTGTGCCAGCCGTCGCGGCACCTCGACTTGTGCGCCACCGCCGTGGAAGTCGATCGTCACGAGCACGGCATCGATTTCCGCGGCGGCCCAAGGGATTCGCCGGATCAGCTTCGCGTAGTCGGCGCTGGCGGACACGAACGTGACCGCCTTCGTCGCACCGATCCGGCGAGCCTCCTCGATGACTGCGTCTTCGAGCACACCGGACGGCCAGTCGGTGAGCTTCAGCTTCCGGTCGTAGTAAAAGATCGGCTCGTCGGCACGCAGGATCCCGTAGCCGCCGCTGAGGATCAGCGTTCGCCCGTTTTCGACCGCCTCGCCCAGTGCGCTGCCGACATTCCGATAGAAGTTCCCGCTGTACCGGAGCCACGCGGGCCGCAAGCCACCGCTGTCGACCTTCGACTTCACCAGGACATCGGCCCGGGCGCGAAGCAGCGGTTCCGGCCAGGCGGTCCCGGTTCCAGCGGCCTCCCCACCTCGGTTCTTACCCTTCGAACAGCCGAGGATCGTCAGTGCTTCACGCGGATCGATCGCGTTCAGAACGGTCACCGGAGAACTCTAAAGTGTCGGCCCAACCCCTCGCTGACCGGACGCTGATCGGTCCCGGGCATGCTGGAGGGACCAGACCGCGGAAGGAGGACCATGTCGCCACTCGTCGTGCACGGCCTGTGGTCCCGCGGCCGCGGGATCGTGCTCTGGGGCGAGCACGGCGACCGTCCGGCGACGACGTCGATGCGGCCGTCGAGCGCGGCCCGGCCGCATCCGTTCGCCGCGTCGGTCGCGGACCTGACCGCCTTGCACCCCGGCAAACCGGCGTCGGCCGTCCTGCTGCTTCCGTCGCGGCGCGGCGGCCCGGTCGCCTCGCCCGAATTGGGCGTCCGCGGTCGTCCGCAACAGGAACTGACGCTGGAACCCTGGTCGGTGCCCGCGCTCCTGGTCGACCCGTCGGAGCTGGAGGACCTGGCCGAGACGGTCGGCTACGGCACCTCGGTCCGCCATCTGCGCGCCGTCGTCCGGCTGGCGGACGATCTGGTACGCCGCGGCCGGGTGCTGCCCACGCTCGTGCGTGACGAGATCGTGGCGCGGGCGCGCTGGCGGCCTGTCGCCAGGGGCGGTGACGCGGTCGCGGTCCGGGCGCTGATCGCGGCCACGCCGCCGGTCGGCCGGGCCGAACATCCCGGGCCGGATCCGGCGGCGCTCGTCACCGACGCGCTCCACACCCTGGTCGACGCCGCGGTCCGCGATCGCCTCGCCGCCGCCGGGCACGTCACGGAAAGCGACGGCCGCGAGGGCCCGTTCGGGTCGTGGCTCCACGCGCTGAAGAGCGCGGACGACCGGATCGGCCAGGCGCCGGGGCGCATGGGCATCGTCGCCGAGGGCATCACCGCCTGGGACGCCGTCGGCGACACCGATCTGACCGAGGGCACCGTCTGCTTCCGGCTCGACGAGGTTCCCACGCTGCACGGCCCGGCCGACGACCCAGACGACCAAACCGGCGACGGGACCAAGTGGCAGCTGCGGTTCCTCCTGCGCTCCACCGCCGACCCGAGCCTCCTGCTCCCGGCGGAAGACGTCTGGTCCGGCAGGGCCGGTGCCAAGTTCACCGATCCCGAGGGCCTGTTCAGCGCCGAGCTGGAGCGCGCCGCCGGCGTGCTGCCGCTGCTCGGCCCCGCGGTCGAGGTGGAGAAGCCGGGCAGCTACGACCTCACCGTCGCCGAAACCGTGGAGTTCCTCGACGGCGGCGCGGACCGGCTGGTGGCGGCCGGATTCGACGTCCAGCTTCCGGCGAGCTGGGGCGGCAGGCGCAAGCTCGCGCTCAAGCTCTCGGTCCGCGGCGCGCCGGTCGACCAGGCCGCCGTGCACCGCCTCGGGCGTCACCAGCTCGCCTCCTACCGCTGGGCGCTCGCGGTCGGGGAGGACGCGCTGACCGACGAAGAACTCGCCGGGCTCGCGGCCGCGAAGTCGTCACTGGTCCGGTTGCGCGGCCGCTGGGTGAGCGTGGACCCCGAACTGCTGCGCGCCGGCCTCGAATACCTCCGCCGCGACCCGGATCGCGAGAAGCCGCCGCTGCCCACCCCGGCGGACCTGCTGGCGTTGCTCCGCGGCGGCTTCGAAACACCGCTGCCGGTCACCGAGGTCACCACCGACGGCTGGATCGACGACTTCCTCGCCGGCCGAGTTCAGCGCACGATCGAGCCGGTCGAGCCGCCGCCGACATTCCTGGCGACCCTGCGGCCGTACCAGAGCCGCGGTGTCGCCTGGCTTTCGTTCATGACGTCGATCGGGCTCGGGGCCTGCCTCGCCGACGACATGGGGCTGGGCAAGACCGTCCAGCTGCTCGCACTCGAAGCGATCGAGCGGGCACTGGGCGACCGGCGGCCGACCCTCCTGGTCTGCCCGATGTCGCTGCTCGGGACGTGGCAACGGGAAGCGGCCAAATTCGCGCCGGAACTACGCGTGCACATCCACCACGGCGCGGATCGCGGACGCGTGCGGACCGAGGGCGCGGACCTGGTCGTCACCACCTACTCGACCGCCGCCCGCGACGCCGACGAACTCGCGGCCATCCGATGGCACCGGCTCGTGCTCGACGAGGCGCAGGCGGTCAAGAACCAGAACACCGGGCCCGCGCAGGCCCTGCGCCGGATCCCCGCCGGGCACCGGATCGCGCTGACCGGGACCCCGGTGGAGAACCGGCTCGCTGATCTGTGGTCGCTTTCGGATCTGCTCAACCCCGGTGTGCTCGGGGGCAGGCAGGAGTTCCGCGAGCGGTTCGAGGTGCCCATCGAGCGCCGGGGCGATCTCGCCGCGGCCACCGAATTGCGCCGGCTGACCCGGCCGTTCCTGTTGCGGCGCCTCAAAACCGATCCCACCGTGCTCGCCGATCTTCCCGAGAAGATCGAGATACTCCAGGAGTACCGACTCACCCGCGAGCAGGTGACGCTGTACCGCGCCACCGTGGACGAGATGATGACCAAGATCGCCGACAGCGCCGGGGTCAAACGGCGCGGCAACATCCTGGCGGCGATCACCAAGCTCAAGCAGATCTGCAACCACCCCGCGCATCTGCTGCACGACGGCTCGCCGATCGGGCACCGCTCCGGCAAGGTCAACCGGCTCGAAGAGCTGCTGGCGGAGATCCTGGACGCCGGTGATCGCGCGTTGTGCTTCACTCAGTTCGCGGAATTCGGGCACCTGCTCGTACCGCATCTTTCGCATCGGCTGAACGCGAAGATCGCCTTCCTGCACGGCGGCCTTTCGCAGCGGCGCCGCGACTCCATCGTCGAGCACTTCCAGTCGGGCGAGGGCCCGTCGATCCTGCTCGCGTCACTGAAGACCGGGGGAGCGGGGCTGACGCTCACCGCGGCCACCCACGTCCTGCATCTCGACCGGTGGTGGAATCCGGCGGTCGAGGAGCAGGCCACCGACCGCGCCTTCCGGATCGGCCAGCGGCACAGCGTCCAGGTGCGGAAGTTCGTCTGCCCCGGCACCATCGAGGAACGGATCGACGCCGTCATCACGAAGAAGGAGGCACTGGCAGGCCTCGTCGTCACCGACGGGGAGGACTGGCTCACGGAGCTGTCCACCGATTCGCTGCGCGAGGTCTTCGCGCTCGGGCGGGAGGCGGCCGATGACTGACGGATTCCGCCGGGCGCTCGGCGAACTGGGTGTCCACAAAGGACTTGTGCCGCCCTGCCGGGTCGACACGCTCACGATCGGTCCCGGCGCCGCGGTCGCGGTCGTCCGGGTGACCCGGCAACGGTTCTACGACGTCCGCATCGGGCTGCCGACGTTCGGCAAGCAGGTGTGGACGGCGGTCGCCGCCGCCATCGTCGCGGACGAGGCCGCGAAGACGGCCTTGCTCGACGGCCGGGTCCCGGACGATATCGATCGCTTCTTCGCCGCCGAGCAGGTGCCGCTGTTCCCCGAGGCGGCGTGGGAGCTGTCGCTGGACTGTACCTGCCCCGGCACCCGCGTTCCCTGCGATCACCTCGTCGCCGGGCTGATCGCGCTCGAGGAGGAGGCGGACCCGTTCGCGATCTTCGCGCTCCGCGGACGCGACCGCACGGCCTTGCTCGAAGAGATCGGGCGGCAGGCGGGCGCCCGGGTGACCGCCCCGCCGGCGGAGGCCGAGACCCCAGCGCTCGACGAGGTGATGGACGACTTCTTCGGCTGGGGCCCGGCCGGCGACGTCACGAACACGCGACGGCCGCGGGCCGGGGACCCATTGGGACTGCTCGATGAGGTCCCGCCACTGAAGGCCACAGTGGACGGAACCTCGGTCACCGCCCTGCTGCGGCCGCTCTACCGGGCGATCACCGGTCAGGCGAAGTAGGCGCCGACGAGCTCGTCGTCCACTTCGGACAGCGTGGCGGGGGACCACTTCGGGGAGCGGTCCTTGTCGATGATCTGCGCTCGGATCCCCTCGGCGAACTCGGCGGTCGAGAGCGCGTGGGTCGAGATCCGGAGTTCCTGCGCCAGCGCGGTTTCCAGATCGGGCATCGCGGCGGCCGACCGCAGTGCCCGCAGGGTCACCTTCAGCGCGGTCGGCGACTTCGCCTCGATCTCCTTGGCCGCTGTGGCCGCGGCGTCACCTTCGGCGTGGAGCCTGGCCAGGATCTCCTCGACGGTGTCCGCCGCGTAGCACCGATCGATCCAGCCGGCGTCCATGGCCAGCGTGCTCGGCGGCGCGGGTTCGGCGATCAGCTCCAGCGCGTCGTCCGGTGTGCGGGCAGCCAGCGCGTCGAGCAGGTCCGGGATCCGTTCGCTGGGCACGAAATGGTCGGCCAGTCCACAGTGGATCGCGTCGGGCCCCGAGATCGCGCCGGCGGTGAGCGCCATATGCGTCCCGAGTTCGCCGGGCGTGCGGGACAACAGGTACGTGCCGCCGACGTCCGGGACGAAGCCGATCCCGGTCTCGGGCATGCCGACCCGGGAGCGTTCGGTGACGATCCGATGGCTGCCGTGCGCGGAGACGCCGACCCCGCCACCCATGACGAGCCCGTCCATCAGCGCGAGGTAGGGCTTCGGATAGCGCGAGATCACGGTGTTGAGGCGATATTCGTCGGCCCAGAACCGCAGGGACGCGGTGCCTCCACCTCGGGCATCCTCGTAGATGGCGCGGATGTCGCCGCCCGCGCAGAGCCCGCGATCACCGGCGCCGTCGATCAGCACGGCGCGGACACCCGGGTCGGTGCGCCACGCTTCGAGGTGGTCGAGCATGGCGAGGACCATGCCGTGGTTCAGCGAGTTCAGCGCACGCGGCCGGTTCAGCGTGATCCGGCCGATTCCGCTCTCGACGAGGAATTGGACGTCGTTCACGAAGCCACCCTAAAAGTCGGAAGTCCGACCATGTGGAGCTTGTGGCGCACGCCTCAGCGTTCGCGCCGGGCCTCGGACAACTGCGCGGACGGCGGATCAGGGAAGAACCTGGTCAGCATGATCGTCTCCCAAGCGATCGTGGCGTAGAGGATCCCCGCCGCCGCCCAGCCGGTGAGCGGATCTCCGGGCCAGAACTGCACGGACGCCAGCGCGGTCAAGGTCGAGGCGAGGAGCGCCGGGATGAGCACGGTGAGCCCGACGAAGGTGAGCCGCCGTCCGCGTCCGCTCCGGATGCTGATGGCGGTGACACCCCACAAGGAGACCAGGACGCTCGAAGCGCTCAGCACGCCGACCCAGACGGCCCGTGCCCAGGGCCCGAATTCCCACGGCAAATCGGCGCCCCGCAGGAGCAGGCCGAGGCCGAGCAGGTACAGGAGCGAGCCCAGCGCGAACGTGGCCACTCTGCGGAACGGGGTAGCGCCGCCTTTGTCGGTCAGGTAGTGCCAGCAGCAGTACCCGCCCGCGAAGCCGATCCCGATCGCCAGGAAGAGGTGACCGGGCATGCTGAACCACTCGTCCGTGGCGACGGACACCGCGCCCCAGGCCAGCAGTCCGGCGGCGACGCTCAGCAAGGGAGCGAGAAAGCCGATCAGCAGCGGTGGCACGACCATGGGCTTGGCCAGCGCGAACAGCGTCCGCCCCAGTTTGGCGCCCTTGCTCGTGCCCGCCGGCTGGATCGCGCGCCAGGTGACCAGGCCGAGGCGGAGCCCTGCCCGCCGGAGATGGGGGCGTTTGAAGAGCACGCGCACCGTTTCCGCGCCGACCTTCCCCAGCACCTGTGCCTTGTCCGAGAGCCGGGCGACCGAGGTCCCGGTCGCTTCCTTGAGCTGCTCGGCGGTGGGCGGGACGTCACCGTTGTTCCGCAGGTCGGCCAGTCCGGTGAGCAGCGGGATCTCCTGCTGCAGGATGTTCCAGTGCAGCCAGGTGGTGAGCAGGATCGGGAGTTTGTGCCGGACGTTCGCCGGGGTCACGCCGAGTGCTTCCCAGGGGCCGATGAGACTCGCCAGTTCGGGGCGCGTCGAGATCGTCCGAGGTCTTGCCGAAGACATGGACGTAGTGCTCGGCGTAGAGCTCTCGGAGCCACTCGACGAGTTCGGCTTCCCCTTTCGCCTGCAGGCGCTCGCTCCTGGCGACGACGTCGACCAGCGAGCAGGCCGCGTCGAGACGGCCCCAGGTCCAGTCGTTGAGCCGCCAGCGCGAGGACAGGAAGCTCGCGAAGTTCATCAACTGGTTGCCGCTGAGTTTGCGCTCGACGCGTTGGACGTCGTCGACCGGCTCCTCGGCCAGCAGGATCGGCTCCAACGGGCTCTTGGCGATCGCCGACATGGCGTGCACCCGGATCCGGCTCGGTTCGGAGAGCGGATCGGGGCGGAGCGGGCCGATCAGGATCTCGGCCACGGCGAAGACGTCGAGCGTCCTGGCCAGGTCGATGCACGCCGCCTCGTAGAGCGCGGTGAACCCGGGGACCTTCGCGCGTTCGCCCAGTTCGGCGACCAGGTCACCGGCCAGTTCCCCCACCCGGTTCCAGATCGGGGTGAGGAACGGCTCCGGGAAGTCCGGTTCGACGGGCAGCAGGTCCGCTTGGACGGCGTGTTCGGCGACGTCGGCGATGACGCAGCACCAGTTCTTGCCAGGGAGGAGCCCTCCCGCGGCGGTGATGAAGCCGGAGAGCCGCCGGCAGGCGGCCATGACCCAGGGCAAGACCTCGAAGTCCGGTGAGCCGCCTCGCAGCAGCAGCCGATCCCGGCAGGCGAGGAGGACTTCACAGGCGAAGCGGGTCTCATAGAGTTTGTCGCGGATCGTACTGAGAGCGGTCTCCTGGACCGGGTCCAGGCTTTGCCCTGCTTCGATGGCCTGGACCCAGTCCAGGACCAGCGCGACGGCGCGGGCGGGCGCCAGCAGGGAGCGGAACCACGAGACGGTGAGCCTGTTCGCGCCGGGCACGCAGACGAGGTCGGCGACGGCGGGACCCCGCAGGAGTTCGAGGATCGGAGCCGCGGCCTGGCCGGAGGTGAACGTGCGGCTGTCGGGGATCGGCAGGGGATCGGGACCGGTCAGGGAGATCGGGTCGTCGACCAGCCTCGCGAGGCGGTCGGCCTCCACGGACGCCACGGCATCGGCATAGCGGGGCATCAGCTTCCGGCGGGCTCTCTTGCCGGGAAGGTTCGTCAGGCCCGGGTCGCCGGGAAGGCCTCCGGCGGTGCCGTGCAGCCGTTGCGCGGACGTCCAGGCGTCGCTCAGTTCGGCCGCGTCGTCCAGCAGGGTCTCGCTGTTCATCTTGGTCCGGATCAAGGCTTTGACCACTCGCGCCAGCCGGGCGAGCGAGCCCTGTTCCTTGCTGTTGGCGGGAAGTTTGGCCGGGGTCGGGGGAACCGGCTGCAGATAGAGCAGCCAGCGGTCGACGGGTGCCTGCGCGGGCGCACCGGCGACGGCGCGGATGGCCCAGGAGAGCGGGATGTTGTCGAGGACTCCGCCGTCCATCAGCTGCGCCTGCGTACCGCCGGCGTCCGGTACGCCGGTCTCGCTGCAGGTACCGACGGCGTCGAGCCACGGCTTGTCGTCGACGATCTCGGGCCCGGTCACCGTCAGCCTCGCCGGTTCGAAGGCACCGGGGAACGACGACGTCGTCCGCGCGGCATAGGCGAGCCGGTCGAGATGCGCCGTCGAACCGGCGGGGAAATCGCTGAAGATCGGGTGCGCGACACCGCATTCGGTCCGGTAGTGACGGAAGGCGAGGTGGGCCTGTGACCAGCTCGCCAGCAGGGCCTGCCCGACGGAAGGACGCAGGTATTCGTTGCGGGGAAACAATCTCGTCGCCGTGAGGATCAGGCGGACGAGACGGGGAGAGTCGTCGGTGCGCAAGCGGCGGCACGTCGAGGTGTCGAGCAATTGTTTCAGTTGTTCCGAGAGCCTCGCGTAGAAACCGCCGTCGCCGTCGAGCAGGGACGGCGGTATCCCGTGCCCTGGATGCCGGGTGAGCAACTCGAGATCGCCCAGCTTGAGCCAGATGTCGCGAATTCCGTCGTCGAAACGCATTCCGTAGACGAGATGGCTGGCGAGCAGGGCGCCGTTGAGCCCGCCCGCGCTGGTCCCGGCGATGACGTCGACATCGACGTGTTCGTAATCGGCGACCGCGAGGATTTTCCGGTAAATGGCGCGCTGGGTGATATCCCGTGCGGTCACCGCGTCCGGCGCCGCCTGGGAACTGTCGGCGGAGCGGAGTGCCGTTATTTCCCGGCAGGCGCCGCCCATCCATACGGCGAGGCTGACACCGCCACGCATACAGAGGGCCAGGCGGAGATCGCGCGGACGTACGGAAGAATTCGTTGTGGTCATCGGTGCCTCCCTGCGAAGAGGTCGGCGTATCCGGAGAAGGGGTTACCCGCATACGTGACCGATGAGATGTCGTGACGCTCTCGACGCCGATTCGTTTTTGCGAGTGCGAACATCTGCGGGCGGACGACGCGCTGATTCTGGTAGTCGTCGGATATGAGCGAACAGCCCACAGCGGCGGAGCTTGCCGACGAACTTCTCGACGTCCTCGCGGCCGAGATGCCCTTGATGGCGACCTTCGACAACGTCCCGGGACACGATCACGAGCTGCGGGACGTCTCGGAGGCGGGTGACGACCGGCTGAGGGAGCAAGCCGTCCGCATCGCCGGGCAGGCCGCCCGGTCCGCGGATCCGGACCGGATCACCCTCGCGGTGATCGCCCACCACGCCGAATCGTTGCTGACCAGGCTCGACTCGCGGCTGACCGAGTTCGTCCTCGCCGACCAGATGACCGCGGAAGGGACCGGGGTGCTGTCCTGGCTTCCGCAGCTCGCGCCCTCGGGGGAGCAGGCGGAAGAGGACTACCTGGCCAGGCTGGCGGCGTTCCCGGAGTTCTTCGCGGCGTTGGCCGACCGCCACCGCGCCGGGGTCGCGGCGGGCCGGACCCCGGTGGAACGGGCGGTGCGCGGCGCGATCGGCCACGTCGACCGGTTCCTGGCCGCCGAGCCCAACCCGCTGCTCGTCCCGCCGCTGACCGGCGACCGCGCGCAGCGACGAGAGCGGCTGTTCGCCGAGAAGGTGCGGCCGGCGCTCATCGCCTATCGCGAGGTGCTCGCCCGCGAGATCGCCGGACACGGCCGTCCCGACGACCGGCCGGGTCTCTGCTGGCTGGACGGCGGCAAGGAGAGCTACGCGGGCCTGGTCAAGACGCACACCACCACCGGGATCTCGCCCGAGGAACTGCACGAGACCGGTCTCGCACTCGGCCGGGCGCTGGACGACGAGTACCGGCGGCTCGGTGCGGCCGTGTTCGGCGAGGACGACCCCGTCGCGGTCCGGCGACGGATGGGCACCGATCCTTCGCTGTGCTGGCGGGACGCGGACGAGATGATCACGACCGCGACGGAAGCGGTCGCGCGGGCCACCGCCGCCGCGCCCGCCTGGTTCCGCCGGGTGCCCTCGGCCGAATGCGTCGTGCGGGCCGTGCCGGAAGCCGACGGGCCCTCGGCCGCGCAGGCGTACTACATGCCGCCGTCGGCCGACGGCGCCCGGCCCGGCGTCTACTCCACCAACACCTACCGGGTGACCGAACGGTTCCGGTTCATCGCCGAGTCGGTCGCCTTCCACGAAGCCGTTCCAGGGCACCATTTCCAGGCTTGTGTGTCCTACGAGCTGGAGGACGTGCCCCGGCTGCGCAGACTCGTCCCGCTCTCGGCCTTCGACGAAGGCTGGGCGCTCTACACCGAGCGGCTCGCCGACGAAATGGGTCTCTACTCCGACGACGTCATGCGGCTGGGCATGGTCGCCGAGGACTCCTTGCGCGCGGCGCGGCTCGTGGTGGACACCGGACTGCACGCGCTGGGCTGGACCCGGCAGCAGTGCGTGGACTACCTCGCCGAACACTGTGTGCTCAGCGATGTGGAGGTGCGATCCGAGACCGACCGGTACATCGAATGGCCCGGTCAGGCCCTGTCGTACATGACGGGCAGGTTGGAAATCCAGCGGTTACGCGCCTTCGCCGAGGAGCGGCTGGGCGAGGCCTTCGACATCCGGGATTTCCACGACGTCGTCTTGAGGAACGGGCAGGTGCCGCTTCCCGTGCTCGGCGACATCGTGCGGGAGTGGGTGGACGGCACGCGGCGCCGGGAGTGACCCCGGCGCCGCGTGTCCTGCCTTAGTCGCGCTTCGCGAGCGTCGCGACTTCGGCGTCGGTCAGCGGCCGGTCGTAGAGCCGGACGTCGTCCACCGCGCCGCGCAGGAAGTCGACCTGCTGACCGCCGTACTGGCCGCGGCCGATCACCGTGTGCCCGGTGCTCGGTGCGGCGGAGCAGGCGTTCTGCGCGGCGACCTTCTTGCCGTCGACGTAGAGCGACAACGTGCCCGCCTTGGCGTCGCGGACGCCGGTCAGGTGGTACCAGCGGCCGACCTCCGGCTTCTCCGGGGACAGGGCACGGAGGCCGATGAAGCTCATCGCCCACCGCTGGTCCTGTCCGGAGTACTGCAGGAAGAACGCGCTGTCGCGGCCGGTGTCCTGGCTGACGACGGTCTGGAACGCGCCGCCGGCCTCATCCAGCTTGGCCCACGCCGAAACCGAGTAACTGCCGGCCGTGTTCACGAGGTTCGTCCCGGTGTCGGCCTGCCCGTTGCCCGTGAAGGCCAGCGCGCCACCCTGGACGCCGCCTGCCCACTGCGCGTTGGTCAGCGTGGCGTGCGCGGTGCCGACCGAGTCCTTGGCGCTGGATCCGGTGCCCTCGTCGAACTTGTAGGCGTGCACGCCGTCGATCCCCGGGGTGCCGGGGCCCGGGTCCGGAGCGCCGGAGCCGCTGCCGTCGGCGTTGCGGATGATCGCCTGGTTGACCGCGCGCACCTGCGCGAAGTCCATCTTCTTCACCTGCCTGTCGTAGGTGAAGAAGCCGTTGACCTCGTGCTCGACGTCGGTGATCTGCGTGTAGATCGAGCCGCTGATACCGCAGCTCTGCGCCGACGCGAGTACATCGCGCTGGTTCTGGACGTAGCGGCTGTTCAGCGTCGCCTGGTCCTTCACCATCTCGTAGGCGTGGCCTTCGCCGAACCACATGTGGTTCTCGACTTCGAGGCCGTAGCCGCCGTGTTCGCCGTCGATCGAAATCCGCTTGGCGTCGGGCATCGGCTTGGCGGGGCCGGGGTAGGCGTGCCAGTCGATGACGTCACCCTTGCCGGAGTCGCCGAGCGAGTCGCAGCAGTTGACGCCGCTGTGCGCGTTGACCAGCCGCGTCGGATCCTGGGCCTTGACGTCGTCGGCGATCTTGCCGGTGGTCTCGCGCGACCACTCGCCCCAGCCCTCGTTGAACGGCACGTAGCCGACGATCGAGGTCCAGTTCTTCTTCTGCTCCACCAGTTCCTTCAGCTCTACCTGGAACTGCTGCTGGGCGTCGGCGGGCGGCCGTCCGCCGGTGCGCATCGACGGCATGTCCTGCCAGACGAGCAGACCGAGTTTGTCGGCGTGGTGGTACCAGCGGTCGGGTTCGGTCTTGATGTGCTTGCGGACGGTGTTGAAGCCGAGGACCTTGTGCTGTTCGAGGTCGAAGCGGAGCGCCTGATCGGTCGGCGCGGTGTAGATGCCGTCCGGCCAGTAACCCTGGTCCAAAGTGGACTGGAGGAAGAGGATTTTTTCGTTGAGGGTGAAGCGGAGCTTGCCGTCGGCGCCCTTGGCGGTGCCGAATTCGCGCATGCCGAAGTAGGACGACACCTTGTCCACGGTGCGGCGGCCGTCCTTCAGTTCGACGTCGAGGTCGTAGAGGAACGGCGAATCCGGTGACCAGAGCTTCGCCTTGGGCACGGGCAGGGAAATCGTCCCGCCAGCGGACGCCTTGGTGCGGCTCACCACCTTCCTGCCGTCGCGCACCACGGCCTCGACGGTGAGCCCGGAGTTCCCACCGGTGTCGACGGTGAGCTTGAGCGTCGAGGATTTGAGATCGGGCACCATGCCGAGCGTGCCGATGTGCTTCGCCGCGACCGGTTCCATCCAGACCGTCTGCCAGATGCCCGAGGCACCCTCGTAGAAGATCCCCCGGTCGGGAACCAGCCGCTGCTTGCCGACGGGCTGCCAGGTCGCGTCGGCGCGATCCTCGACGCCGACGATGATCTCTTGTTCGCCATGGGGTTTCAGCGCCGAGGTCACGTCCGCGGAGAACGCGCCGTAGCCGCCTTGGTGCGCGGCGACCTCCTTGCCGTTGACGTAGACCTTCGCCTTGTAGTCGACGGCGCCGAAGTTGATCCGGAGCGTGTTGTCCCTGCCGACGTTCCAGTGCCGGGGCACGGTGAACGTGCGCCGGTACCACATGAAGTCCTCGTGCCGCTGGATCCCGGAAAGCGCCGATTCGGTGGGGTAGGGGACCAGGATCTTCTCGGCGAGTTTCTCCCCGAAGGGCGGGACCTCGCCGGGCGCGGCGCCGGCGAACTCCCAGACCCCGTTGAGGTTCTGCCAGTTCTCGCGCACCAGTTGCGGGCGGGGGTACTCGGGCAACGCGTTGGTGGGCGACACCTGGTTCGTCCACGGGGTGGTCAGGCGTGGCTTGCCCATCTTCCAGCCGCTCTCCGCGGCCGTCGCGGCCCCCGACGTCAACGCCAGGGCGGTTATGGCGACCACCGCGGCGGTCAGGGGCTTCCGGAAGCGTCTCGGCCTCCGGGGACGTTGTGACAACGTTGGCAACATCTGCTCGACACCCTTCTCCGGGGGCGGCCGCCTCGGCGGAGGTGCGCCTCCCACTGGACTTGTGCAGGCGTGAAACCACGACCCCGTGGCCGGGGGGAACCGGTGTGAGCCGGGCCACGGCGGGCCGTCAGGATGTTTTTACATCGTTGATACAACGTTGTAAAGCGTCGAAGGCCTCGAATCGGTCCTGGGCGGGAGAGCTGTCCTGTGTGTCAGGTGTGGCGGGATTCCCGCAGCCACTCGCCGAGTTCGCGGTAGTCGGCGCCGGTCAGGCCGCGCCGGGGATCGACGCGGAGCAGCAGGGCGGGCCCGGCGTGGTGGCAGGCCACCCACTCGCGATCGATCTCGGAGATCTCGTCGTCGACCCAGGCGAACGGACGGCCCCGGGCGTGCTCCAGCAGGGGCCGGATCTTCCAGTGCAGGCCGATGCGGGCGTCGGCCTCATCGGTGTCGGACGGCTCGGGCCAGTCCAGCACCGGCAAGCGCGGCAGGCCGAGTCTCGGGGCGAGGGAGTCGTTGGCGTCGTGCAGCCAGGTCGTGGCCCAGACGAGTTCTCCGGGGAGTGCCTTCAGGTGCGCACCGTGCGAGGGGTCGAGCCTGCCGAGAAGCGGATTTTCGTCATTCCGCGGCGAGGGGTCGAACAACGGGTAGCGGGAAGGTTCCAGCCCGAACGGAATGAGGGGGCCATCGACGTCGAGGTAGATCAGCGGGCCTGGTGCCACGACGGCACACGTTAGCGGTATTCGTTGACACGGTAACTGACCGATAAGTAACTTACTGGGGAGTCAGATCAACCGGAGGCGACGATGCCGACCGAAGAGCGGTCATGGTGGGGCTGGGGCACCCTCGACGGCGCACTGTCCCGCGAGGAGTCCGACGCGCTGGTGGCCCGCACCTCCGGTGTGCTGCCCGGTCACGACTTCACCGACCACGCCCCGCCCGACCCGGCGGACCTCGGCGTCCCGGCATCGCGGATCCGCCCGCCCGCGACACTCGCCGCGTTGTGCAGCGACGTACCGGCCGACCGGCTGTCCCATGCCCGGGGCAAGGCGTTCCGCGACGTCGTCCGCAATCTGCTGGGGCAGCTCGACCATGTCCCGGATCTGGTCGCGCGTCCGCGTACGGAGCAGGACGTGGTCGACCTCCTCGACTGGTGCACCGCTTCCGGTACGCCGCTGATTCCTTACGGTGGCGGCAGTTCCGTGGTCGGCGGGGTCGAGCCGCGGTTCGACGGCCCGGCGGTCTCGATGGATCTGGCCGGCCTCGGCGACGTACTCGAAGTGGACACGGTCAGCCGCGCGGCGCGGATCCAGGCCGGGATCTTCGGGCCGGCTCTGGAAGACCGCCTCCGTCCGCTGGGGCTGACTCTGCGGCATTTCCCGCAGTCGTTCGCCCATTCGACACTCGGCGGCTGGCTCGCCACCCGCGCGGGCGGGCACTACGCCACCCTCGCGACGCATATCGACGATCTCACCGAATCGCTGCGCGTCGTCACACCCGCCGGGATCAGTGAATCGCGACGCCTGCCGGGCTCGGGTGCCGGACCTTCGCCGGACCGGATGTTCCTCGGTTCCGAGGGCACGCTCGGCGTGATCACCGAAGCCTGGATGCGCCTCCAGGACCGGCCGGTGTGGCAGGTGACCGCGTCCGTCGCCTTCGAACGGCAGGAGGCCGCGGTCGCCGCCACCCGCGCGATCGCGCAGTCCGGGCTCCATCCGTCGAACTGCCGGCTGCTCGACCCGGCGGAGGCGTTCATCAACGCGGGCGCGAGTGTGGGCGGAGGGCTCCTGCTGGTCGCGTTCGAATCCGCCGATCACCCGGTCGACATCTGGCTCGACCGCGCGCTGGAACTGACCGCCGGTCACGGCGGTGTCGTGAAAGCCAGGCGCGGCAAGGAATCCACGGGGAAGGACAGCGCTTCGACGTGGCGGTCGTCGTTCCTGCGGATGCCCTATCAACGTGACGCGCTCGCCCGCCGGTCGCTGATCGTGGAGACCTTCGAGACCGCCTGCACCTGGGACGACTTCCCGGAGTTCCACGACGCGATCATTTCGGCGGCACGCGCCGCGATCGACGACGTGTGCGGCGGCGCCGGTGTCGTCACGTGCCGGTTCAGCCACGTGTACCCCGACGGTCCCGCGCCCTACTACGGGATCTACGCCGCCGGGCGCTGGGGGAGCACGGTCGCCCAATGGGACGAGATCAAGGTCGCGGTCTCCGAAGCGATCGCCTGCCACGGTGGCACGATCACCCATCACCACGCCGTCGGCCGCGATCACCGGCCCTGGTACGACCGGCAGCGTCCGGCACCGTTCGCCGCGGCGCTCGCCGCCGCCAAATCCGCGCTCGACCCGGCCGGGATCCTCAATCCCGGAGTCCTGATCGGCTGACCGGCGGGCGGACGAACGACGTCAGCAACGCGGTGAACCGCATGGCCGCCAACGACAACGTCCGGCCCGCCATGGTCTGCACCTGGGCTTCGCGTTTGCGGAACACGGCGTTGTCGAGCAGTACGTAGGCGACGCCTTCGGTGGCCGCGTCCTGCTCGATGTCACCCAGGCCGCCGACGAGCGCGATCCCGCCGCCGCAGCGGACGAACTCGTACTTCGGGCTCAGTTCGTTGCACTCCAGCACCGGCTGGGCGGTGAGATTCTCGATCCGGGCGGCGATGTCGAACAGGTCCCGCAGGCTCTGGCCGGGCGCCGGGAGCGCGAGGGGATGCCGGCACAGTTCGGCGAGCCCGACGGACTCGCGGCCGGTCAGCGGATGATCGAGCGGGACGATCGCGTACACCGGGACGACGACCGCGCTCTCGACCCGCACCCCGTGCTGGGGCCCGGTCGCGAACGTGACGGCGACGTCGGCCGCGCCCTCGAGCACCCGCCGGGTCGCCTCGTCCCTGGTGACGACGTCGATGTGGAACGTGACGTCGTGGTCGCGCCGGAAGGCGGCGACCGCCTGCGGGACCACGCGGCGGGCGAACCCCTCGGAGCAGGCGACCGTCAGGGACCGGGCGTGCAGGCCGCGGCCGGTGCGGAGCTCGTCGACGAGGACGGCCGATTCGGCCTCGCTGCGCCGGACGTGGTCCAGCAGCCGGGTGCCGGCCTCGGTCGGCACCATGCCGCGGGGATGCCGGACGAACAACGGCACCCCGAGACCCGCTTCGAGTTTGGCGATCTGGCGGCTGATCGCCGAAGGCGCCACCGTCAGTTCCGTCGCCGCCTCGGACACCGAGCCGGTGCGCGCGACTTCGAGGAAGTACGTCAACGCGATCGGCAGTAGTCGCATCAGATCTCCGCAGGTTTGCCGCAATGAGAACGCGGAGCACGGTAAACGGCAATGGTCAGGGTGCGCAAACCGACTTACGCTCCACTGGACACCCGTCGAGCGAATCGGGAGACAACGCGGTGATCCCTGCAGAACTGGTCGCGAAAGCCCGCGAGCACGTCGATTCCGGAGCGTTCTTCGCCGAACTCGCCGAGCTCGTCCGGTATCCGACCGTGAGTGATCATCCGAGCGGTCGCGTTGCCATCAAGGCATACCTGGACGAAGTGCTGGCTCCGGCGCTCACCGCGCTCGGCTGTTCCGTGGAGACGTACCCGAATCCTGACCCGGACGGCGGCCCGTTCCTGGTCGGTACCCGCGTCGAGTCGCCCGAACTGCCGACACTCCTGTGCTACGGCCACGCCGACGTCGTCGACGGGCACGAGGGCCGGTGGAGCGACGGCCGGGACCCGTGGACGCTGACCGCCGACGGCGAGCGCTGGTACGGCCGCGGTTCGGCGGACAACAAGGGGCAGCACCTGATCAACCTGACCGCGCTCAGGCTGCTCCTCGCCGAGAAGGGTTCGCTCGGGTTCAACCTCAAGTTCCTGTTCGAGACCGGGGAGGAAATCGGCTCGCCGGGCCTGGACGAGTTCGTTTCGGCGCACCGGGAGGCACTGAGCGCCGACGTCCTCATCGCGTCCGATGGCCCACGCCTGGACGCGGTGACGCCGACGCTGTTCCTCGGCGCGCGGGGCAGTGTCCGGATCGCCCTCGACGTCGACCTCCGCCCCGACGCCTACCACTCGGGGAACTGGGGCGGTGTGCTGCGCAACCCCGCCACGACCCTCGCCGGGGCGATCGCCTGTCTCGTCGACGGGCACGGCCGCGTCCAGGTGCCGGAACTCCTGCCGCCCGAGCTCCCGGACAGCGTCCGCGCGGCGCTCGCCGAACTCGAGATCGGCGACAAGCCGGGCGACCCGGCGCTCGACGCGAACTGGGGTGATACCGGGCTGACCGCGGCGGAGCGGCTGTACGGCTGGAACACTCTCGAAGTCCTCTCGCTCGGCGCCGCGGACATCGACCGGCCGGTCAACGCCATCCCCGGCCGCGCACGGGCGATGCTGCAATTGCGCTACGTCGCGGGCACCGACGTCGACGGGGTGGGCGGGGCGATCACGAAACACCTTGCCGCACAAGGGTTTTCCATGGTCGACGTCACCGCAGAGGGCAGTTTCCGCGCCAGCCGCACGCCGGTCGACGACCCGTGGGTGGGCTGGGCGAAGAGCGTCCTCGACGAGGTTTCCGACCGGCGAGTCGCGATCCTGCCGAGCTTCGGCGGAGGACTGCCGAACCACGTGTTCACCGACCTCCTCGGCCTGCCGACGCTGTGGCTGCCGCACTCCTATCCCGGATGCCTGCAGCACGCGCCCGACGAACACCTGCTCGCGCCCATCGCCCGCGAGGGGATCGTCCTGGCCGCGGCACTGTTCCACGCGCTCGGACGGCGCGGCGGGGAGGAATGATGAGCGAGCGGACGGTGGCGAGGCCGCGCACGCCGTCGTCCACTCGGCGCGCGATCGCCGCCGCGACCATCGGCAACGCGCTCGAATGGTTCGACCTCGGCGTGTACGCGCTCATGGCCGCCTACATCGGCAAGACCTTCTTCCCGGGCGGGAACGCCGCCGTCCAGCTTGTGCAGGCGTACGCGGTCTTCGGCATCACGTTCCTGGTGCGTCCGCTCGGCGGTCTCGTGCTCGGCGCCTACGCCGACCGGTTCGGCCGCAAGAAGGCGCTGGTGCTGACCATCTGGCTGATGGTCGCCGGGACGTTCCTGCTCGCGGTGATGCCGAGCTACGCGACGATCGGTTTCCTCGCCCCGGTCGGTGTGATCGTGGCGCGGCTGATCCAGGGCTTCGCCGCGGGCGGCGAATTCGGGGCGGCCACGTCGTTCCTGATCGAACAGGACGATCGCCGAAAAGGGTTCCTCGGCAGTTTCCAGTTCGCCAGCCAGGGTTTCGCGACCCTGATGTCCGCCGGGTTCGCCGCCGGGCTGACCGCCTCGCTCAGTGCCGACGCGATGACGTCCTGGGGCTGGCGGATCCCGTTCGTCTTCGGGCTGCTCGTCGGCCCGGTCGGCTACTACATCCGGCGCCACGTCGACGAACCCGAGACCACGAAGGAGGAACAGCCGAAGTCCACGCCGGTCCGGACGCTGTTCCGCTTCCAGTGGGGCGGCCTGCTGATCGCCGGAGGTGCGCTGGTCGTCTCGACCTCGCTGAACTTCATCCTTCAGTCGCTGCCGACGTTCGCGATCAAGAACCTCGGCCTTGACGACTCGCTGTCGTTCGTCGCCCTGATGATCACCGCTGCGATCCTGACCGTCGTGACGCCGATCGTCGGACTGCTCACCGACCGGCACGGCCGCATCAGGATCATGATCGGCGCCGCGGCGGTGATCGGGGCCGGCGTGGTGCCGCTGTACCTGTGGGTCACCACGTCGCCGTCGTTCCTGACCCTCACGATCACGATGACGATCCTGGGGCTGCTGAAGGCGACCTACTTCGGCGCGCTTCCGTCGGTGATGGCGGACGCGTTCCCGGCGCACACCAGGGCGACGGGGCTTTCGTTCGCCTACAACGCCACCGTCGGGATCTTCGGCGGATTCACGCCGACCATCGCGACCGCGATGATCGCGGCAACCGGATCCCCGGTTTCGCCCGGTTACTATCTTTTGGCGACCGCTTCGCTGAGCATCGTCGCGCTGGTCGCGGCGAATCGGCGGCGGGGGATTCGCTGAAGTCGGCGTTGAGTCCAGAGTGGACGGACGGCGGAACCTTGTTCGGAGGTTCGGCGAGGGCGGTGTGCTCCCACGTGTGGCGAGGCCTGTCGCGAAAGCCACTTTCGCGACGTTAGATGTCCCGAAAGTGGCTTTCGCGACCTGTCTCGGGGCCCAGTCCGGACGGCCCGCGACGAGGTGACAGGCAGTGCCGTCGGTTTCTTGGCACGTGGGCATGCCGAAGGGCCCGTCGCCGGTGGTGTGCGGCGGGCTCTTCGGTTTCAGCGGTGGTTGTGGCGTGGGGTTTGTAGTGGGTCGAGGTATTGGGGTGGGATGAATTCGGGTCGTCCGTTGGTGATTTGGACTTTCCAGCCGGATTGTCCGTGGATGACCATGTGGTGGTAGCGGCAGAGTAGGCAGAGGTTGTTCAGGTCGGTGTCGCCGAGTTGGCCCCACGGCAGTATGTGGTGGGCTTCGCAGTGTTTGGGTTTGCGGTGGCAGCCGGGGAAGGCGCAGCCGTGGTCGCGGAGGTTCAGGGCGCGGCGTTGGGCGGGGCTGACGGACCGGGTGGCGCGGCCGATGTCGAGAGGCTCGCTCTCGGAACCGAGGACCGCGGGAATGATTCTCGCGTCGCAGGCCAGCATCCGCGCGTGCCGTGCGGTGATCTGCGAAACCTCGTCAACGCAGGCCGCTCCGAGTCCGGAGGTCAGGGTCTCCAGAGGAATGGTGACCACCACCGTCGTACGATCCCCGGACAACGTAGGCGCCTTCTCGTTGGTCATGGCGTAGTGGATGGCGTCGAACAACGCGTCGCCATTGCGCTCGCCCGGCGTGCGGGGGTCGCGGTTGCCGTCTTCGTCGATGGGTCTTCGTTGTCCCCAGGTGTCGAACAGGGCGTTGACCCGGGCCCCGAATTCGGGGTCCAGCAGGCCGTTCAATCGCCACTAGCCGTCGTCGCGTTTCCGCAGGTGGACCTCGCGTGAGGGTGGTTTGAAGTCTTCGTCTTTGGGTTCGTTGCCGTCGGGATCCATGTGCGCCAGGAGGTCGGCGCCGACGTTGGTGATCTCCTGGGGCCCGGCGTGGCGGGCGAGGTTGACCAGGATCTGTTCCGCGCCGGACCGGTCCTCGGCCGACACCTCGGCGGGGATGTTCTTCAGCACGGCGAGGATCGGGTCGAGTTGCTGGTGCCCGAGGTCGCCTTCCGCGGCGGCGGCCCCGGCGATCGGCGCGAACGCCGGAGCGGGGGAGCCGTCGAGGTTTCGGCTCTCGTTCAGCGCCAGCGCCCGTGTCACGGTGTCGCCGGCTTCTTTGGGGCTGATGCGAGCGGTTTCGGCGAACCAACCCGCCGTCGATCCGTGCCCGAACAGTTCCATCGGGCCGCGCGATTCGATCTCGACCAGGAACTGTCCGACCTCCGCCAACGCCTGCCGTGCCACCGACAACCGCTCGACCACACCGTGCGCGAGCTCACGCGCACCGGCGCGCCACAACTCGTGCGGCGGTTCGAGGATTCGCTGACTGGACACCCCGCAAGAATACCATGAATCGAACAGGTGTGCGAATATGAAAATTGCTCTGGAATCGCTTTCATCTACCGGGGAAGTGTTTCGGCGGCTATTCACGGGTAAGGCAAACGAAGCGGGTTGCGAAAGCCACTTTCGCAACATCGGCGAAGGCGGGACGAGCGGACGTTCCTCGCTCCTTGCTGGAGGGGACCTTGTCGGCGCGCGCCGCCGAACTCCTCACAGCTCCCGCAGCAGATACCGCTGCAACTTCCCACTCGCATTGCGCGGCAACGCCTCGATGAACCGCACGCGCCGCGGATACTTGTACGGCGCCGCGGTCGCCTTGGCGTGGTTCTGCAATGCCCGCACCAGATCCGCGTCCGGCTCGATACCGGGCCGGGGGACGACGAACGCCGTCACGACCGAGCCGCGATCGGGATCCGGCGTGCCGATCACGGCGCATTCGTCGACATCCGGATGGGTGAGCAGGACCTCCTCGACCTCGGGGGCGGCGATGTTGTACCCCGACGAGATGATCATGTCGTCGCTGCGCGCGACGAACCGGAAGTAGCCATCGGCGTCGCGGACGTAGGTGTCGCCGGTGAAGTTCCAGCCACCGCGGACGTAATCCTGCTGGCGCGGGTCTTCGAGGTAGCGGCAGCCGGTGGGCCCTCGCACCGCGAGGAAACCGGGAGTGCCGTCGGGAACGGGCGAACCGTCGACATCGAGAACGGCCGCCTGATAACCGGGCACGACTTTGCCGGTGGCGCCGGGGCGCGCGTCATCGTCGGCGGCGGAGATGAACACGTGCAGCATTTCGGTGCTGCCGAGCCCGTCGATCAGCGGCCGCCCGACGGTTTCCCGGTACTGCTCGGCCACGGGGGCGGGAAGCGACTCGCCCGCCGACACGGCCCGGCGTACTCCGGCGAGCAGTCGTCCGTCGCCGGCGTTCAGGATCGCCCGGTACGCGGTCGGGGCGGTGAAGAGGACGGTGACGCTCTTTTCGGCGACGATGGTGGCGAGTTCCGCCGGAGTGGCCCGTTCGACGAGCAGTGTCGCCGCGCCCGCGCGCAGGGGGAAGACCAGCAAGCCACCGAGTCCGAAAGTGAAGGCCAGGGGCGGTGTACCGCAGAAGAGGTCGTCGGACGTCGGGCGCACGACGTGCCGGGAGAACGTGTCGGCGATCGCGAGCAGGTCGCGATGGAAGTGCATCGTCGCCTTCGGGGATCCCGTCGTGCCGGAGGTGAAGGCCAGCAGGGCGACGTCGTCGGCCGCGGTCGGGACGTCGGCGAACGTCGCCGGATACCGGTCCGCGCGGGCGGCGAGTTCGGGTCCGTAGGACACCACGGGGAGATCGGGCGGGAGTTCGTCCAGCAGTCGTTCGTCGCAGATCGCGACCGCGGGTTTCGCACGGCCGGCGATCTTGTCGAGTTCGGCACGCCGCAGCATCGGCATGGTCGTGACGGCCACCGCGCCCGTCTTGAGCACGGCCAGCCACGCCGTCGCGAGCCAGGGCGTGTTGGTGCCCCGCAAGAGCACGCGGTCGCCGGGAACCACGCCGAAATCGGAGACCAGGACGTGGGCGACGCGGTTCGCGCGGGCCAAAACTTCGCCGTAGATCCACGTTTCGGTGGGGGAGAGCAGGCACGGCCGGTCGTGGCCGAGCCGCGCGGCGGTGTCGTCGAGCAACGCGGTCGCGGCGTTGAGCCGGTCCGGATACCGGAGTTCCGGCAGATCGAACACGAACTCCGGCCACTGATCGGCGGGCGGCAGACGCTCACGACAGAACGGGTCGACATGCGCGCTGGGAGAAAGCCTCATCGTCGCCGCTCCTCGGTCCGGCCGTGCCCCCTTCGCGAAGGTAGCACTCGTTACGACCGTCGAGAAGACGCGATGAACCTCAGGGAACCAGTTCGGCCACGGCGCGGCGCAAAGTGGCGCGCACGGTCTCTGCGTCGTCGAGGTTGCCGCCGTGTAGCGCGCCGTCGCGGAGGAGGACGAGGGTGCGGGCGGCGTGCTCGGGATCGGGGTGACCGGCGTCGCGGGCCAAGTCGCGGAGCACGCCGAAGAACCAGTCCCGGTGGTCGTCGATGACCTGGCGCACGTGGTGTGCGGGATCGGGGTATTCGGCCGCGGCGTTGAGGAACTGGCAGCCGCGGAAGTCGTCGTCGAGCGTCCGGTCGCCGACGATGCCCAGTGCGGCGAGCAGGGCTTCGCGTGGGGGTTTTCCCTGCGTCGCCGCGCCGACACCCGCGCGGATCTGTTCGCTCGTGGTGCTCAAGTAGGCGGCGACGAGGTCGTCCTTGGTGGGGTAGTGGCGGTAGAACGTCGCCCTGGTCACGGCCGCTTCGGAGACCAGGCGCTCCACGCCGACGGCATGGATGCCCTCGGCGTAGAAGAGCCGTGACGCTGTCTCGAGCAGCCGGATCTTCGGGTGGACGTCCCGGTCGACAGTCGGCATCTCTCAACCTTAGAGAAAGAACGGTCATTCCACCAGGTTGCCTTCGTCACGTTGCGGAAGGGCTCCCGGACGAGCATTGTTCAGGCAGAAAGACCGATCGTTCTCCCTGAGCCTGAAGGAGTCATCATGAGCAACCAGAAGCCCACCATCGTCCTGGTCCACGGCGCTTTCGCCGACTCGTCGAGCTGGAACGGCGTCGTCCCGAAGCTGCGTGAGCAGGGTTATCGCGTGCTGGCCGCTTCGAACCCGCTGCGTGGCATCGAGTCCGACGCGGACTACGTCGCCGACGTCGTCAACGGCGTGGACGGCCCGGTCGTGCTGGCCGGGCACTCCTACGGCGGCGTGGTGATCAGCCGCGCGGCCGCCACCGCGCCGAACGTCAAGGCGCTCGTCTACATCGCCGCCTTCCAGCCGGAGGCGGGGGAGAGCGTGTTCGAGCTGTCGGGCCGGTTCGAGGGCGGCAAGCTCGGCCCGGACACCACGAACGTCCTGGCCGCGCAAGGTGAGCTGTCGATCAAGCCCGAGCACTTCTCGGACGTGTTCGCGGCCGACGTCCCGGTGGAGACCGCGGACGTCATGGCGGTCACCCAGCGTCCGGTCACCGAGCGCGCGCTCGGTACCCCGTTCGACGGCGAGCCGGCGTGGAAGACCCTGCCCTCGTGGGCGCTGATCGCCGAGCAGGACCACGCGATCCCCGCCGCGGCGCAGGCGTTCATGGCCGAGCGTGCCGGTTCGGAGATCACCAGGGTCGACGCTTCGCACGCTGTCTCGGTGTCGCGGCCGGACGTCGTCGCGGAGGTTCTCCTCGCCGCGGCGGCCAAGGTCGCTTGACAGGTGAAACCCTCCCCGGAGAGACTGCTAAAACGTTTTGGCAGTCTCTCCGGGGAGAATCACGTGAAGGTCTTGGTGCTCGATTCGAGCCCGCGTCGTGAAGGCAACTCCTGGGCGCTCGCGCAGGCTTTGGCCAAGGGGGCGGAGGAAGCGGGCCACACGGTCGGCTTCGTCCGCCTCTCCGATTTCGTCGAGTCGCCGCTCGGGGACTGCCGTGACTGCCGGCTGAGCGACCGGTCCTGCGGCATCGGCGACGGCTACGAGCGCCTGCTGTTCGACCACGTGCTCCCGGCGGACGCGATCGTCTACGCCACACCGCTGCACTGGTACGGCATGACCGGACGGCTGAAGTCCTTCTTCGACCGGCTGTTCTGTTACACCTCCGGCAGTTCCCCGCATACCGCGGAGGTCGTGCCGGGGCTGATGCACAAACGCGCCGCGGTGCTGATCTCGTGCGAGGAGAGCTATCGGGGCGCGACACTCGGTCTTGAGGCCCAGTTCCAGGAGCTCACGCGATACCTGCGTCAGGATCTCGCCGGGATCGTGGTCGGCGTCGGCAACAGCCGGGGCGAGGTGGAACGCGATCCCGCGCGGCCGCTGGAGGCCGCGGCGGACCTCGGCCGTAGGCTGGGCGACGCCCATGTCACCGACTATCGGCTGGACACCGACCGGCCGAACCGCGTTTGGGGACCGCCTGTGGAGGCTTGAGTGTCGCCGACCATCCGTGACGTCGCCGCCGCCGCGGGGGTTTCGATCACCACCGTTTCCCATGTGCTCAGCGGCCAGGGCCGGATCTCCGAGGAGACCCGGCAGCGCGTCGCGAGGGCGGCGGCCGAACTCGGCTACCAGGCCAGCGTGCACGCGCAGCAGCTGGTCACCCGGCGCAGCCGCACGTTGGCGATCCAGCTCGCGAACTCGGTCGACGCGAGCAGCGCCTGCGCGCTCGTGCCCAATTCGGACTACTTCCTCGAAGTCCTCAACGGCGCGGCCGAAGCCGCCTCGAAACGCTCGTACGCCCTGCTTTTGACCCCGACGGACGCCGACCTCGACCGGCTGAACGCCTTCGCCGTCGATGGCGCGATTCTGGTGGATCCCCGTGGAGATGAGCCCTTTTTCGCGACCGGATGGTGTCAGGACCGGCCGCTGGTGACCGTCGGACGTCCGATGGCGGCGCCGTGCCCGGTGCCGGTCGTCGTCGACAACGACCTGGTCGCGGCCGCCGGGCAGATGCTGGATCACCTGGCGGACAACGGTTACGAGCGGCCGTCGATGATCACCACCGACACCGCCCGCTCCTACGCGGCCGATCTGGTCGCGGGCTACACCGGCTGGATGGACGAGCGGGGGCTGGAGCCGGTGGTGGTCGAGATCGACGAGCCGCCGACCACCGAAGGCACGGCAGAAGCGCTGGGCAGGCTGCTCGACCGGCGCGTGTGCCCGGACGCCGTGTTCACGACATCGGAGAACCTCGCCCTCGGTGTCCTCCACGAGGCCCGCCGCCGGCGGCTCGCGGTACCCGGCGAGCTCGGGATCTGCAGTGCGGTGGACAGCGGTTCGCTCCAGCTCGTTTCGCCGCGGGTGACCGGGATGTTCGTGCATCCGCGCGAGGTCGGCGGCCGCGCGGCCACGGCGCTGATGGACCTCGTCGAGGGAAAGGCGTCCGGCGGCGAGCCGCGCCGGATCGAAGTCCCCGTGCGGCTGAACGCGCGGGAATCGACCGCTCGCTAAGAACTCCGGCACGCCGCGACCGGCACGGCCCCGCCGTCGTCCTCGGTGGTCGCGATGAACCCGAAGGCGGTCGTCCCGCCGGCGGGCAGTACCGCGTTCCAGTCCAGTTCGGACACTCGTACGCGGTCGCCGTCCTGTGCCAGGGAACCGTTCCACAGGTTGGCGATGCGGGTGCCTTGCGGCAGCGTCCAGCTGACCTCCCAGCCGGTGAGCCGGGTGTCCTGGGCGTTCCGGACGGACACGCGGATCTCGGAGCCGCCGGGCCAGCGGTTGGCGACCTCGTACCGCGCTTCGCACACTGGTTTCGTGGCCGACGGCAGCGGCGCGGGCGCCGGGGCGGTGGCGTCGGGCGGGTCGCCGTCGAACAGCAGGGCCCCCGCCAGCACGCCGCCCGCCACGACCACCCCGCCCGCGATGGCGAACGGCAACCGCGAACGGCGGGTGGGCGCGGGAAGCCGTTTGGTGCCGGACAGGATCGCCGGGCGGCCGTCGGCGACGGCGGCGAGCATCCGCTCCGCCTCTGCCATGTCCGGCCGTTCCAGTGGATCCCGCCGGAGTAGCCGCAGCAGGACGTCGGTGAGCGGGCCGGTGGACCTCGGCGCCGTGATCTCGCCGCGGGCGACCCGTTTGAGGAGCGCGATCTGGTTGCCGTCGGTGCCGAACGGCGGCGCACCTTCCAGCACGGTGTAGAGCGTGGCGCCGAGCGAGAACACGTCCGACGGGTAGCCGGGTTCCTCACCGTCGGCGACCTCGGGGGAGAGGTACGCCGGGGTACCGACGACGAGACCATCGCCGGTCATCGTCCCTTCGCCCGTGACGTGGGACAGGCCGAAGTCGGCGATCTTCGCCTGGCCGTCTTCGGTGATCAGGATGTTGTTGGGTGTTACGTCCCGGTGCAGGATGCCGTCCTCGTGGGCGGCGGCCAGCGCGGAGGCGATCTGCGCGCCGAGTTCCGCGACGCGGCCCGCGGGGAGCGGGCCGTCGTCGGCGAGGAGCTCCGTCAGCGGCCACGACGACAGGAACTCCATGATCAGGTACGGGGTTCCGTCCTGTTCCACGACGTCGTAGACGGTGACGGCGTGCGGATGCTTGAGCCGCGCGGCGACCCTGGCCTCCCGCATCGCGCGCACGATCGACCGGAACGGCGCGTCGCCCGGCGACTTGTCCGGCAGCAACTGCTTGACCGCGACCGTGCGGTCGAGCCGCTCGTCCCGCGCCTGCCACACCACGCCCATCGCGCCCCGGCCGACCTTGTGCTCCAGCCGGTAACGACCGGCGATGATGGCGTTCCGGTTCACCGGGCAACTGTATCCGCTACGAGAGCTTGGCCTCCTCGACCGGCGCCCCGGCGGCCGCGAGCCAGGCTTCGGCCAGCAGCCGATGACCCAGCGGGCTGGGGTGGACGCCGTCCGGGGCCAGTGTCGCCGCCCCGTGCTCGGCCGCCGCGCGCGGCATGAACAGGTCCGCGCGCACCAGCCGCGCGCCGAACTCGGTCGCCACGTCGATCGCCGCTTCGACGCGGGGCGCCAGATCACCGAGCCACTCCTGCTGTTCCGGCTCCACCGGCAGCAGGAACGGCGTGATCACGTACAACTCGGCCGGGAGGTGCTCCCGCGCACCGGCCAGCAGCCGGGAGTAGGCGGCCCGGAATTTCCCGATCGGGCTGGACAGGCCGCGATCGAAGGTCCGCCAGGTGTCGTTGATGCCGATCTTCACCGTCAGCACCGTGGGCCGCGCCGCGAGGACGTCGGTGGCCCACCGGGCTTCGAGGTCGTAGATCCGGTTGCCGTTGATCCCCCGGTTGACCACTTCCGGCCCGTCGCCGAGGAGATCCGCGATCTGCCGGACGTAGCCCTTGCCCAGCGACGCGGGGTCGGTGCGGTCACGGCTGGAGTCGGTGATGGAGTCGCCGGCGAACAGCAGCCTGTCGGCTTCGGTGAACCTCACGCGCCCGCCTCGATCAGCTTCCGCAGCGAGTCGGCCTCGCCGGGGAGCAGGTCCGGATCGTTGCCAGGGACGAACTCCAGCAACGCGTCGAGCGGCCGCCCGGCCTTCGCGAGGAGGGCGAACACCCTCGTCCACAGTTCCGTCCGGAAGGTCAGCGGATGCCGCTCGTTGCTGGGCCACCACGAGAAGACGTGCACCGCGCGCACCTGGTCGAGCACCAGTTCCAGGCCTGCCAGCGCCTGCTCGTCCGGCAGGTCCTGCGGCGGCTGCCAGTAGGTGCCGAGATTGTCGCGGCCGACCTCTTCGAGCAGCCGGACGGTCGATTCCGCGGTGTCGGTCAGCGTCCCGCCGTGGAACTCCAGCGCGACCTCCAGACCGTGTTCGTTCGCGACGTCGGCGGCCTCGCGGAGACCGGCGACGACCTGCTCGCGTTCGTCGGGGTCGACGTCCGCGGAGCCCGCTTTGCCCGCCCACACCCGGATCCGCGAGGCACCGAGCCGGACCGCGGTGGCGGCGATCTCGCCGAACTTCCCGGCCTCGACCGGGGTGGCGCGGAAATAGGAACCGTAGGAGTCGCACGTCAGCCCGTGCCGGGCCATGGCCTCGAACGCGCGCTCGGCCGCCCAGTCGTCACCGGGGCGCACATGGACGTCGGCGCCCCACTCGATCACCTGCAGGCCCGCCTTCTCGGCGCGGCGGGCGACTTCGTCGGCGTCCAGCCGGCGCAGCGTCACCGAACACAGTCCCGGGCGGATCATTTTCCCTCCAACGGTCGGGTACTTTCGCGCAGCACGACCTCTCCGGTGATCGGCTTGACCCGGGGAGCGGCCGCGCGGGCGTCGAGGATGAAGTCGAGGGCCTGTTCGCCCATGCGCTCGATCGGCACGCGCACAGTCGACAGCGAAGGCCTGATGTCCCGCAACGTGATGATGTCGTCGAACCCGGCGATCGCGATCTGCGCGGGGACCTGCAGCCCGTGGTCGCGGCAGGCGGCCATCGCGCCGACGGCCATCACGTCGTTGACCGCGAAAACACAGCCGCGGAAGCCGCTCTCGATCGCCCGCACCATCGCCGCGTAGCCGCCGTCGCGGGTGAATTCCGCGCGCAGCACGTGGTTCTCGGGCAGCGGGAGCCCGTGCCGGGCGAGTCCGTCACGGAAGCCGAGGACGCGATCCCTCGACGTCAGCAGGCCGGGCGGCCCGGCGAGGACGAGGAAGTCGCGATGCCCGAGCGCGGCGAGGTTCTCCGCCAGATTCGCCGCTCCGGCCCGGTTCTCCAGCATGACGGTGTCGAAGGGGAGTTTCCGCTGGCCGATCACCACGACCTGACCGTGGGCGGCCTCGAACGCCTTGAGTTCCTTGGTCAGATTCCGTTGCAGGGCATTGTCTTCGTTCCGCGACCCGGCGAGGATGACCGCTCGCGCCCGTTGCCCGCGCAACGTCGTGACGTACTCGAGTTCCTTCTCCGGATGGTTCTCGGTGCTCGCGATGGTCACCGTGAGCCCGTGCCGCGCCGCCACGCGCATCACGCCCGACGCGATCGAGGAGAAGTACGGGTCCACGATGTCGTGCACCAGCAGTCCGACGACGTTGCCGCGGCCGCGGGCCATCGCCTGCGCGGGCACGTTCGCCGTGTACTGCAGCCGTTCCGCGGCCCGCAGCACCGATTCGCGCAGGGTCACGCTGACCTGTCTGGTCCCGCCGTTGAGCGCCCTCGACGCCGTCGCGAGCGACACTCCGGCCTCGCGGGCGACGTCGGCCAGGGTGGCCGAACCCGCGGCGCGCTGCGCCATGGTTCCTCCTCGGTGGTGCGGTGGGCTCACGCCGGCGGGGGCTGCCGCCGGCGTGAGCCCGGCTTTCACTACGGAGCGCCGGGGCCGACGTCCGCGGTGGTGAGCGGCCGGTTGGCGATGGCGGCCGTCGAGTACTCGTCGGCGCCGACGTCACGCAGGCTGCCGCGGGCCTGACCGTCGAGGTCCAGGGTGACCGGTGCGGTCGACAGGGTCGCCGCGTCGATCGCGGGGCTGCCCGCGGCGAGCCGCGAGACCCCGTCGCTGCCCTGCACGAGCTTCGGGTCGACCCGGCGGAAGGTGCCCGCCGGGATGTTCCCGTTCCCGCCCGCACCCCACAGGATGTTGCCGGACCAGGTGAAGTTGCCCGTGGTGCTCATCGCGACCAGGTCGCCGTTGCCGCCGACGAAGATGTTGTCGGAGATCGTGCAGTCGCGCGGTTCGATCGTCCGTTTGGTCTCGCCGGCGAGCGTGCCGCCGTTGTTCAGCAGCGTGTTGTGCGCGATGAGCACGCGGTCCGCCGCGTCGTTGCCGCGCCGTGATTCCTTCGATTCACCGGGGAAGTGGTCCCGGACGGAGCCGCTGCCGACGACCAGCGCGGTGCCGGACACCCCGGCGACGTAGTTGTTGACGATCTTGTGGTCGTTGCCGTAGATCCGGATGCCCTCCTTGCCGCCGAGGATGAAGTTGGATTCGACGACGGACTTGTTCCCGTGGCGCAGCACGATGCCGCCGAGGCTGTTCCGGATGGTGTTGTTGCGGATGAAGTTGCCCGACGACTTGACCGAGATCGCCTCCGGGTCGCCGTTCGCGCGTTCGAAGAGGTTGAACTCGATCTTGGCGCCGGCGGTGGTCAGCGCGCGCGGGCTGACGCCGAGCCGGATCGGCTCGCCACCGTTGTCGCCGGGGAAGGTGTGGTCGGAGAAGTAGTTCCGGAAGACCTCGACGTCCGCCGCCATCTTGTCCTCGTCCGCACCCTCGATGCAGAGCATGACGCCGAGCGTCGTCTTGTGGTGGAAGTGGTTGCGGTCGATCTTGCTGTTGTCGGCGCGCACCATCACCCAGTGCAGGTCGGGGAGGTCGGCGAACTGGAGATCGTTGCGGGTCAGCCGGATCCGCGAGCAGTTCGCCGGGATCTCCAGCGTGGTGCTCTGGCGGAACTTGAACCCGCTGATCGTGACGCCGGTGGAGTCGTCGAAGACGAAGCTCTGCTCGCCGTTCAGTGTCACGCCGCCACGGGACTGCGCGACGATGGTGATCGGCTGGTCCTTCGTGCCGCGCCTGCCCTTGATGCTGATCGGCTTGCCCGTCGGCACGGTGTAGGTGCCGTTGTTCACGGTGATGACGGCACCGGGACCGGCCTGGTTGATCGCGTTCTGCAGTTCGGTCAGCGAACTGACGTTCTGGGCGCACAGCCTCTTCGGTTTGGCCGACGCCGTGCCCGCGGTGACCCAGGGGACGGTGACCAGCGCGGCGCCGAGGGTGGCGCCGCTGAGGAACCTTCTGCGATCCATGATGCCTCCGTGCTCAATCGGTGGGGAGGGTTGCGGCGGCGGGGCTTTCGGTGCTGAGGAACAACTCGATCACCGGGACCGGGGTGTCCGGTTTCCGGATGGGGAGCTTGAGGGTGAGCGTGCCTTCCGGCTGCCCGCCCATCTGGGTGTTCTGCGCGGTCTGCCCGGGATCCGTGTGCACCTGCCGGATTTCCGAGGCGTCGTCGAGCAGCTGGGCGTAGCGCACCCGCCCGGCGAGCCCCGGCAGGTGGACGTGGTTCATCGGCCAGCTGAAGAGATGCAGGTACAGCCGGTCGCCGCGCCGGGTGTAGCGGCCGTCGGCGGGCGCGGTGAACTCGGCGGGGCCGCAACCGCGGATGGAGCGTTCGTGCCGGTCCATCCAGCGGCCGATCTCGGCGAGCACCTCGAGCGCCCGCGGGTCGATCTCGCCCCGGCCGTTCGGCCCGACGTTGAGCAGCAGGTTTCCGTCCTTGGAGACGCCGTCGACCAGCATCCGGATCAGCAGTTCCGGGCTCTTGTAATCGAGGTTGTCGCGGTCGTAACCCCAGCTGCCGTTCAGCGTCTGGCACGCCTCCCACACCACCGGGACGCCGTCGCGGGTCATCGGGCCGGACGGCTGATACTGCTCCGGGGTGATGAAGTCGCCGGGGATCCCGGTGCGGTCGTTGACCAGGATGCCGGGCTGGAGTTCGCGGACCAGCGCGAGCAGGCCGGGGGAGTCCCAGTCGTCCGGCCCCTTGCCGCCCCACCATTCCTTGCGGCCCTTGTAGGAGAAGTCGAAGAACAGGTAGTCGATCGTGCCGAAGCGGGTGAGCAGTTCGCGCACCTGACCGTGGAGATAGAGCTGGTACTCGGCGATGTCGGCGTACTGGTGCGCCGCGATGTACTCCGCGTCGTCACGGCGGGGATGGGTGCCGTCGACGGGGAAAGCCGGGTGGTGCCAGTCGATCAGCGAGTGGTAGAAGCCGACCTTCAGACCCTCTTCGCGGCAGGCGTCGACGAACGGTCCGAGCAGATCCTTGCCGTACGGCGTGTTCGTCACCTTGAAATCGGTGAGGTCGCTGTCCCACAGGCAGAAACCGTCGTGGTGCTTGGTGGTCAGCACGACGTAGGTCATCCCCGCGGCCTTCGCGGCGCGTGCCCAGGACCGCGGGTCGTACTTGTCCGGCTCGAAGTGGTCGAAGTACGCCCGGTACTGCTCGTCGGTCAGCTTTTCGCGGTTCTGCACCCATTCGTGCCGGGCGGCGAGGGAATACAGTCCCCAGTGGACGAACATCCCGAACCGGTCGTGGGTGAACCAGGCGGTGGAACTCACTGCAGGATCGCTCCTTGGTTTCTTTGGTGACTCAGCCCTTGAGCGCGCCCGAGGCAAGCCCGCGGACGAACGAACGCTGGAAGAACAGGAACGCGGCGACCGACGGGAGCAGCGCCAGCAGCGACGCGGCCATGATCACACCGGGCGTGACGTCCGTGTCGATCCGCAGGGTCCGCAGGGCCAGCGGCAGGGTGTAGGTCGAAGCGTCGGTCGACACCAGCAACGGCAGCAGGTACTGATCCCAGATCATCGTGAAGCCGAAGACGCCGATCACGCCGAGCGCGGGCTTGCACATCGGGAGGATGATCTGCGCGAAGATCCGCAGGTCGCCGGCCCCGTCGATCCGTGCGGCCTCTTCGAGTTCGCGCGGGACGTCCTTCATGAACTCGGTCATCACCAGGATCGAGAAGGCCCAAGCGCCCAGCGGCACGATCATCCCGGCGAGGCTGCCGATCAGGTTCAGATGCACCACCGGCAGATCCGACAGGATCAGCGAAAGCGGGATCGCGAGGATCTCCTCGGGCAGCATCAGCGTCGCCAGGATCGCGACCAGCACGAAGGTCATGAACCGGAACTTCTTACGCGCCAGCGCGTATCCGGCCAGCACCGAGACGACGACCTGCAGCAGCAGGCCGAAGCCGACCACCAGGAACGAGTTGAGGAGATACATCCCCACGCCGAGGTCGAAGGCGATGCCGAAGTTGTCCAGGGTCGGGCTGGACGGGACGACGCTCAGCGCCGTCGGGTCGGAGACGTTGTTGAACGCGCTGACCAGCAGTGCCAGCAGCGGCCCGGCGAACACCAGGAGCAGCAGGGCGTACAGGACGAACTTCAGGATCCGTCCGCCCGGCGATTTGACGGCGTCGAGGCCGAGTGCGGAATCGTTGGCCGCGGTCATGCGTCTCGCCTCCGTCGGAGCACCTGGACGAACAAGGTCAGCACGAGCGTCGCGAGGAACAGCAGGACCGCGCCCGCCGCGCCGACGCCCAGCCGGTTCTGTTCCAGGCCGAGTTTGTAGATCAGGGTCATCGCCACTTCCGTCGAGCCGTTCGGCCCGCCGTTGGTCAGCAGGAACACCTCGGTGAACACCCGCAGGCCGCGGATCGCCGCGAGGACGAACAGGATCGAGAACACCGACCGCAGGCCCGGCAGCGTCACGTGGAGGATCTTGCGCCAGCGCGAGGCACCGTCCACAGTGGCCGCTTCGTAGAGCCCACGGTCGATGCCCGCCAGACCGGCGAGGAAGATCATCATGTCGTACGGGGCACCGCGCCAGATCCCGGTGATGATGACCGAGATCATCGAGCTGCCGGGATCGTTGATGAAGCCGGACGGGCCCAGCCCGACCAGGCCGAGGATGGAGTTCAGCATCCCGTCCTCGGTCGGGTGGTACATGATCCGCCAGAGTTCGGCGACCACCGCGATCGGCACGACCACCGGCAGGAACGCCGCCGACCGCAGGAACTTCAGCCGCTTGCTCTGGCCCTCCATCAGCAGGGCGAGCGCGAGGCCGATGATCATCGACCCCGCGGTCTGCCCGACCGCGATCACGACGGTGTGCCAGATCGCGGAGTGGAACGCCTCGTCACCGAGGACGGTGCTGTAGTTCTGCCCGCCGACCCACGTGTTGCCCAGATACGGCTGGACGTCCTGGAAGGACATCGTCACCGCGGTGAACATCGGGATGAACTTGAAGTACACGAACAGGATCAGGGCGGGCGCCAGGAACAGCCACGGCGTCCACCACTTCCCGTCGCGGTCGCTGCGCCTGCGGGCCTTCGGCGCGGGCGTCCGCTCGACGGCGGGACGGTCCGCGCCGACGACCGCCGGCTTGGCGTGATCTACGGTCATGACGCGCTGATCCCCTGTTGCTGCAACGTCGCGGTGAGCTTGGTGTCGAGTTTGGACAGTTCCGCCTTGAGGTCGAGCTTGCAGTCGGCGACGAGCGCGCTGATCGTGTCGGCGGTGTCCTGGCGGACCGGCGTCCAGTTCGGGATGGACGGCGTGTAGTGGCCGGACTTGGCGTAGATCTCGGCGTAGGTCTTCCAGCGCGGGTCGGGGCGGACCTGGGCGATGTCGACGTTCTTGTTCACCGGGAGCTGCACGATGAAGGCGGTCTCGCCCTCCATGCCGATCTTCTGGCCTTCGGCGGAGATCGCGAAGTCACCGAAGGCGTCCTGCCCGGCCTGGTTCGGCGAACCGGCCATCAGGTAGATCGACGCGCCCTCGGCGAGGACGTCGGCGTTCTTGGCACCCTTCGGCATCGGGACGACCTCGTACTTGTCCTTGCCGAGCGCCTTGTCGAACCGCGGCAGCAGGTACGGACCGACGACGTACATGCCGGCCTTGCCCGCTTCGAAGGTCTCGTTGGTCGCCGGGGTCGGCATGGTGACCGAACCGGGCTGGATGACGTTCTCCTTGCAGCCGAGGTCGCGGAACCACTGCACCGCGGCCACGGATTCGGGCGTGCTCATCGCGGGCTTGTACTTGCCGCCCCCGGTCTCCGAGATGAAGTCGCCGCCGGCGGCCCAGAGGAAGTTCGAGAAGTACCAGGAGGCGTAACCCCGCTTGGTCGACAGCGTCGCGTTCAGGCCCGCGGTGTCGGCCTTGCCGTTGCCGTCGGGGTCGCCGGTGGTGAAGGCCTTGGCGAGGTCCGCCAGCTCGGCCCAGCTCTGCGGGACGCCCTTGCCGAGCTTCTCCCGCCAGTCCTTGCGGATCAGCAGCGCCGATGCCTGCGCGCTGAAGGGCAGGCTGTACAGCTTGCCGTCCGCGGTCTGACTCGACTTCAGCGCCCGCTCGGTGAGCTCCGAGGCGTGCTTGATCTTGCCCTGCTCGACCTCGCGGAGAAGACCCTGGGTCTTCATCGTGCCCAGCTGTGTGAGGTCGTTCATCACGATGTCCGGCAGGTCGCGCTGGGCGGCGCGCTGGGCCAGCTTCGTCTCGAAGTCGTCGAAGATCGCGGTGACCTGCACCTTGAACCCGGTGGCCTTCTCGAAGGCTTCGGCGAGCCGCTTGGTGGCCTGCTCACCGGCGCCGCCGGGGGTCGTCCGGGTCCACAGTTCCAACGGCGCCTTGGTGTCCTGCGCGACGTTCGTTCCGGCGGGGCCTGCCGAGCAGCCCGAAAGGACCAGCGCTGAGACAGTGAGTCCCACGCCGATCCACCGCGATTTCCGCATCGCTTCTCCTGTTCACTGTGGACCACGCTGTCTACCTCGGAGGGGACGGTAAGCGCTTTCCCGGTCTCCGGTCAATGGTCCGATCATTACGAATTTCAATCTCCCGTGTTTGCCTCTGTTCGGGAGTCGCCGTGCGTGGACCGGCTCAGGCATCCGATGTATGGTCGCCGCCGGAGGTAGGAATGACCGAGCTGCAACACCGGCCGACGGCCCTTCTCGTGATGGAGGAGCGCCGCCGCGACGACGTTTACCCCGAGGCGGTGCTGAAGGAGATCGGCACGCTGGCGGACCTGCGTGAGCCGCTCACCCGTGAGCGACTGGCGGAGGACCCGGCGGCGCTGGAAGGCGTCGAAATCCTGCTGTCCGGCTGGGGTGCCCCGGTGCTGGACTCCGTCCTCTTGGGACACGCGCGGGACCTGCGGGCCGTGCTCGTCGCCGCCGGCTCGGTGCGGCCGCTGACCACGCCCGAGTTCTGGGCGCGAGAACTGCCGATCGTGTCGGCCGCGGCCGCGAACGCCGTCCCGGTCGCCGAGTTCACCCTCGCCCAGGTCCTCTTAGGACTCAAGCAGGTGCACCGGATCTCCCGCGAGATCCGGGAGCGGCGGGCCTATCCGCCGGATCCGCGGGTCGCGGGTGCCTACCGGTCCCGGGTCGGGCTGCTCGGCCTCGGCGAGATCGGTGCTCTCGTCGCGTCGCATTTGCGCGGTTTCGACGTCGAGGTGCTCGCGAGCGACCCCGTCGTCGACCCGGCGACGGCGGAAAGTCTCGGCGTGCGGTTGGTTGGCCTGGACGAACTGTTCGCCACGTGTCCCGTGGTCAGCCTGCACGCGCCACTGCTCCCGGAGACCGAAGGGCTGGTCGACGGGACGCTGGTGGCCAGGATGGGCATCGGCGCGACCTTGATCAACACCGCTCGCGGCGCCGTCGTCGACGAGCCGTCGGTGGTCCCCGTGCTGCGCGAACGCCCCGATCTCACGGCGATCCTGGACGTCACCTGGCCCGAACCGCCCGAACCGGACTCGCCGCTGTACACGCTGCCGAACGTGGTGCTCACCCCGCACCTGGCGGGCGCGCTGGGCGCCGAACGTGCCCGGATGGGCGAGCTGGTGGCGGCGGAGCTGCGGCGGTTCGTGCTCGGGGAGCCGCTGGAGCATGCTGTCGCGCCAGATCGGGCACACTTGCGGGCTTGATGCTCGCGGACCGGTGTGCCCGTGGTCCTGCTGCACGCCTTGGGTGGTTGGGGCGTGGGTGGATCTGGTCGGTCATTCGCTGGGGTGGCCGGGTCGCCGTGCTGCTCGCCCAGCGACTGCGGTGGCTGGTCGACCCGATCATGGCTGAACTGCGGACGCCCGACCCCGGCTGGCGGGTCCGGCTCGCCGCGACGCCCCTGTTGGTCGGCGGCGGGCCGTCCAGTCATGTCACTCGGGGAGTCGCTGGAGCGGATGCGCGGACTGATCCTGGGCTGCCGCCTGGTGACGATCGAGGACGCGGGGCATCGTGTGGCCGGAGGAGTTCGCGGCGGTGGCGGGGAGTTGCTCGGGCCGGCGTAATCTGAGCGTCCTGGCTTGGGGGAGGACCGGTGGCCGTGTTCACCTGTGCGGGGTGTGCCGCTGACCTGACCGTGCCGGTTTCCCGGGTCGCTCTCCCTGTGCATGCTCATAGCCGTTTTGAACACGTCCTGCTTCCGCCGCTCATGCGGGCGGGAACTCATGCCGTCGATCCCGAGCCGTTCGGTCCGCCTTGGCGGCCCTGGGACGAGGCAGAGGGTGAAGCCCGTGGACTGTTCGCTCCTCTCGGCTCGCTTTCGTACGGGCCCTCCGGAACGATCGTGGTCGCGCCGGGTGACACCCGGGGAACCGTGCTGATCCCGGAGCGATGCGACGGCGACTGCTACGGAGTGGACGGTCGTGACGGCTCCAATCTCGCCTGCGCCCGGTGTGGCCTGGAGGTGGGGACCCGGATCGACGACTGCTCGCTCTGGCAGGCAGTGCGGCTCCTGCCGGATGCCGTGCGGCGCGAGGAAACTTCCGGGACTCTCGACGAGACCGTCGAAGGTGTGCCGCCGGTCGGGCCCGAGGGAGCGTGGAGTCTGTATTGGGAGGCGGCGATCGCCGAGGCGCTGGCGCATCTGCTCGCGGTTTCCTGCGGGAGGGCGATCGCCCTCGAGGACGGCCTTGTCGCCGAGATGTTCCGCCCCGCGCTCGCCTTGCTTCCGCACGGACCACCGCGCCGGAACTTGGCGCTCGCGGGCCCCGGATTGCCGGAAACCGACGACATCGCGCTCGTGCCGCGGGATCCGGTGACCGGACGGTCGTGGCCGCACCCCGGCGCGGCCGACGTGGTGCCGGTCGCCGCCGAGGTGTGGACGTGGCTGGCTTTCGGCCACGACCCAGTGACGGCCCCGGTCTCCGGCGCGATGCCGACGGGTGTCCTGCGCGACGATCCGTTGCCGAAGCGCCCGCGCGACCTTTTCCGCCCCGCGCCGGACGTATTCCTACATACCTTGGCGCGGCTCCCGGCCGTTCGGCAGCCGTGGTTGCGGGCGATCTACGACCGGGTGAGCGCCGCCCCGTGGGACGGTCTCGCGGAGCTGGCCGTATAACGACCTATACCACCTGCCGGTGGTCTTACCGGTATTCGGCGACAAGCCGGTGGAGGTGGTCGCCGAATACCGGCGACGGTTCGGGTGCCGGGAACAGTTTCGGTAACGCCCACGGTCTGCTGCCGCGAAACGGCGACGATCTGAGTGACCCCACCTCGTTGCCGCGAAACGGCGACGGCTCGCGGATGGCGGTGAGATCGGGCGGCCATGCGGCATGGTGACGGATGGCCTGTCGCCGGGAATCGGCGACGCTAAGGTCGGTTCGCAACGCCTACGGCCCGTTGCCGCGAAACGGCGACGGATGGCGGCGGGATCGGTCGGCGACGCGACCTGGTCTCTGGTGCCCAGTTGCCGTGAAACGGCGACGCCGATCGGCGGGTGTGAGACCCTCCGCGGCAACGTCCACGGCCCGTCGCCACAAAACGGCAACAGACCGCGACCACCAGCGGAAAAGTCACCAGTTCCGCACCACAGGCGCATACCCCTCCGGCTTGTCCCCGACCTTCACCCCCGGCGAGATCACCCAGTTCTGGTACTCCGGCGTGAACATCCGGTACACCGACTCCGGCGGCACGGCGCTCGCCTCGTCGAGGAGCGCGCGCAGGTCCGGCGGCAGTTCGAAGTCCAGCGCGGCCATGCTCTTGCCCAGCTGGTCCGCGCTGCTCGCCCCGACGATCGCGGCCGCGACGCCCGGCTGGGTCGCGACCCAGTTGATCGCTACCTGCGCCATCGTGACGCCGAGTTCGGTCGCGACCTTCTCCAGTGGCTTCAGCAGCGCCCAGTCGCGGTCGGTCCACGACTTCCCGGGGTTGCCCGGATCGCTCAGCCTGCCCTCACCGGACGGCGTCTCGCCGGTCTGGCGGTACTTGCCGGTGAGAAACCCGCCCGCCAGCGGGCTCCACGCGGTGATGCCGAGCCCGAGATGCCGCCCCATCGGCACGTGTTCGGTCTCGATCGTCCGTTCCACGAGCGAGTAGGGCAGCTGGAGATTGACGGCCGGGGTGAGCGCATTCGCCTCGGCGAAGCTCTGCGCCCGTGCGGCGTACCAGGCGGGTACGTCGGAGAGCCCGGCGTAGCGGATCTTTCCCGCGCGCACCAGGTCGTCGAACGTGCGCATCACCTCTTCCGCCGGGGTCACGCGGTCCCAGGTGTGCAGCAGGAAGAGGTCGACGTGGTCGGTGCCCAGCCGTCGCAGTGACCCTTCCAGCGCCCGGATCAGATGTTTGCGCCCGTTGCCGCCCGCGTTCGGATCGCCGGGGTCGACGCTGTTGGTGTACTTGGTGGTGAGCACGACCCGGTCGCGCACCTTCGCCTCGGCGACGAGGCGGCCGAGGATGGTCTCGCTTTCGCCCGCGGTGTAGAAGTCCGCGGTGTCGATGAAGTTCCCGCCCGCCTCCAGGTACCTGCGGAAGATCGGGCGGACCTCGTCCTCGGATTTCCCGTACGCGGCGTGGAACCCGCCGGTACCGAAGTTCATCGTGCCGAGCGCGATCCGGCTGACGCGCAGGCCGGAGCGGCCGAGCAGGTAGTACTGATCCAGTGTCATGGACGTGCCTTTCAGTGGTGTCCGGCGTTGGCGGGAACGACGAGGTTCACCGTCTTCTGGTCGAGGATCTTGTGCGTCGGGTCGGCGAGACCGATCCACACCTTGTGCGGTCCCGCGGGCAGCGACTGGATGATCAGCGGTTCCCCGCTGCCGTCCGCCCAGTGCCAAGCCGCGTCGTCGACGGTCACGTGGATGTGGCCGATCCGGGGTGAGACGTCCAGGGCGGCCGGGCCGTACACCGGGACGATCCGGAGGTTTTCCGCCCGGTACCGCAACACGACCAGGCCCATCGCGAGCTGCTCGGGCAGCGGCTCGTCCACGATCAGCGACGGCGGCGGCTGGGACGGCAGGGGCACCACGGGAGCGGGCGTCCAGCCGGCGGCGGACGCGGCGGCAGGGGGAGCGGGCGCCGGCGGAGCGGGCGGGGGAGCACTACAGGCGGCGGTGAGCAGAACGGCGGCGAGAGCGGCTTTCCCAAATGCGGGCATGAATGCACGCTAGGACCGCGGAAGGGGCCGCGGCGCCCGTCGGACGACGTCATCGGTGTACGTCACCATGACACTTTCCGGTGATCACCCCCGTGAACCGGCCGGATCCGGGGAATCCGGGGGCATCGACGGAAAAGGAGTGCACGATGAAGACTCGAATCGCCGCAGTGGCGGCCGCGGTCACGTTCTTGGGCGCCGTCACGGCCTCGCCCGCCATGGCGGACCCGGTGCCCGGCAGCCCGAACCAGTTCTACGCGTCCTGCGCGGTCGATCTGCTGGGCGTCCCGGTGGGGTGCCTCGAGACCGACGAAGAGCACGCGACGCACATCTGTCAGTACGTGCTCACGGCCTTCGGGCTGGGCCTCGACTGCATCCAGCGCTGAATCCGGTCACGTACCGAGCCAGCCGGGGTTGGCCGCCGCCCACTCGGGAAGCCGATGCCGGATCACGGCCGACTCGGCGATGGAGTGCGTCAGTCCACTTCGGACAGTGGGGACGTCGACGGGCGAACCGTCGCGCCACAACAGGAGATGACGCGTCCGAAGCGGCACGCCCCGCAGCGCCACCAGCGTGCCCGGGATCGTGGAACCGGAATCGAGGGAGCGGGCGGGTGCCACCGCGCGGGGTTCGTGCCGGACGGTCCGGCGCAACGCCTTCGGGTCCAGCGTCCGTACGGTGATCGCACCGAGTCCGGCGCGGGCGCACTGGTCGGTCAGGTGGTCGTGGAACTCGTCGTCCTCGCCCGCCGGCAGCAGCCAGATCGAGCCGTCGAGCTCGGCGAGGGACACCTCGCCGAGTCCGGCGGCGGGATGGTCCGGTGACACGACGACGAAGACCGGCTCCGTGCCGACGGGAAGCAGGTGGACGCCCTCGGGCGGGACGATCTCCTGTCCCGGATGGTCCACGTACAGCGCCAATTCCACGGTGCCGTCAAGCAGCGCCGGGAACAACGCCGCCCGGCTCGTCACCGCCACTTGCTCGACCGGACGGCCGGGGGCCGCCGCGGCGACCACGCCGCTCAGCGGTTCGGCGAAGATGGTCGGAAACGCGCCGATCCGGAGCAGTCCCTCGGAGGGCGCGCCGCGAAATCGGCGGATCGCGCGTTCGAGGTCGTCCGCCGCGACCAGTACCCGGCGCGCGTGGTCGAGCAGCACCTCACCCAGCTCGGTGGGCCGCACGCCGTGCCGGTCGCGTTCGAACACCGTCCGTTCGAGTGCCCGCTCGACCCGGTGGAGCTGCGCGCTCAACGCGGGCTGGGAGAGCCCGAGCGCGGTCGCGGCGTTCGCGATGCTGCCCGCCGACGCGATCGCGTCGAGCAGGCGCAGATGCCGGACGTCGACTTCCGCCGGCCAGGTGTGGCCGTCCCCGGGACCGATGAGGGGGCTGATCACAGGTCGTCCTCGTTGATGAGCGTGCGGAGTTTGTGCAGGGCGCGGTGCTGGGCGACCCGTACCAGGCCGGGGCTCACCCGCAGGACCGCGCCCGCCTCGGGCGCCGTCATGCCGACCGTGATCCGCAGCCGCAGGATCTCCTGCTGGATATCGGGCAGGCTGCTCATCAGCCGTGTCAACCGGTCGTGACCATCGGCCGCGAGGGCCTGCCACTCGGGTTCGTTGGGTTCGGGCGTCGCGTGGTCGGGCGGATCGGGCGTGGGCTCCGACCGGTCCCGGGCTCGCCTCCGGAAGGCAGCGGCGACCTTCCGGGCGGCGATCCCCAGGACGGCGGCGAGGAAGGAACCGCCGGTGGCGCGCGCGGCGGGCAGTGCGGTGAGCACGGCGAGACAGGTCTCCTGCGCGACGTCGTCCGCGTCCGTTCCGTCCATCCGGCTCCGGCAGTAGTCCGCGACCACCGGCTGGACGATGTTCATCAGCTCGTTCGTCGCCGCGGGGTCGCCGCCGCGGGCGCGCGGGACGAGAGACTCGAGATCCGCCGTCAGCGCGCCGTCGTCAGGGGGAGGAGCCGCCCCCGGCGAGGTGAGGTCGCCGGGGGCGGTCCAGGTCAGGCGAGTTCCCAAAGCGCGGGCACGTTCGGCGGTTCCCAGCCGGGCATGGAGGTGTGCGGCTGGATGACCCGGTAGTTGCTGCCGCCGTAGCTGGCGGTCGCGCCGGAGCCGTAGTACGTGTACGGCGCCCAGGTGCCGCCCGGCGGGTTCGACGTCGTCGGACTGGTCGGGGTGGTGGGCGTGGTCGGCGTCGTGGTGGTGCTGGACGGCGGGTTGCCGCTGACCGTCAGACGCAGGTTGTAGACGCTCAGGATCTCCGAGACCGGCTGGAAGTAGATGGTGCCGCCGGAGGTGCAGTTGCCGGAGCCACCGGAGGTGACGCCCTGCGCCTGGTCGCCGGTGAGCCACGAACCGCCGGAGTCGCCGGGCTCGGCGCAGGCGTTGGTCCGGGTCAGGCCGGTGATGGTGCCCTCGGGGTAGGTGACCGAGGTGTTCTTCTGCAGGATCGTGCCGCAGCGCCAGCCGGTGGTGGAGCCGGAGCGGCACACCGACGAGTTGACCGGGGCCTCGGTCGAACCGGCGACCGGCACGGTGCCGGGGTAGCGGTTCACCAGCGGGCGCGGGGTGTTGCCGGCGTCGGCGCGGACCCAGGCGTAGTCGTTGCCGGGGAAGCTGGAACCGGCGACGGACCCGCTGGGGTTCGAGGTGCGGGTGCCGGTCCTGCCGCAGTGTCCGGCGGTCACGAAGCCGCCGTCGACGGCGAAACCGATGGAGCAGCGGCCGGAGCCGAAGGTGTAGGCGTTGCCTCCGATGATGTCGATCAGCGCGCGCGGCTGTTCGGTGCTGGCCTCGACGCGGACCAGGTCGGACGGCACGCCGGACTCGGCCGCCCACGACTTCGCGGCGCCTTCGCCACCGGCGTTGGCGAGTACGACGATCGAGTTGGTGGTGACGTCGGTGAACCAGCCCGGCACGGTCTTCGGCGCCTTGGCGGATTTGGCGTCGAGCCGCAGCTTCGCCGCGTCGAGATCGGCGGCGCTGCGGGCGACGGTCTTCGGGATGGCGCCCGCGGCACGCACCAGGTCGCCCACGGCGGCGTCGGTGACCGCCACGGTCAGCGTGGTCCCGCTGCCGTCGAGCCACGACCCGGCATACGACGTGCCGAGCTGCTTCTTCAGCGTGTTGTCGGCGACCGCGGCGCGCTGTTCGCTCGCCATCCGGACTTTGGCCTGCTCCGGGGTGAGCTTCAGGTCGCGGGCCATCGCGGCCAGCATTTCGGACTGGGCCTGGTCACCGGCGGTGGCCTGCTGACCGGCGCTCGCGTTGGGGGTGAGGGCGATGGCGGTGACCAGGCCGGCCCCGGTTATCGCCGCGGCTGTGGCGGCTAAGATCTTTCTGTTCATTTCGACGCTTTCCTCGAAACGGGCGGGGGAGGGGGATTCGTCCCCGACCGTACGAGGCGGATCACGCAACTGGTACATACCATTTTGGTCATATCGCCCGGCTGGAACGTGGGGTGATATGGCGGTGGTCCGTGCGGATCCGGCAGGCGTTTTCGTTGCGGTGCAACGGTTCAGTCGCTGCCGGGAGAAAGGTGGCGCCGGCTCGCGATCCGGTGTCCATTGTCGTCAATACCGTACTTTTGAGGGGTCTGGCAAAGAGAACGCCGGAAGTTCTCACACTGTGGGGAAGTGCCCGTCGTGCCGGAGGGGGCGACGGCACGACGGGCACTGGTGTGCGTGGCCTCAGTGGCCGGTGCAGCGATAGCTCGTGGCCACCGCGGGATCACCGTGGCCGCGGTATCGCGACACCTGCGGATACGGGCAGAGATCGCGGGTGACGGTCTTGTCGCCGTTCGCCGCGGGCAGGGTCGACGGTGCCTTGCCGCGTTCGACCCAGTCGACGAGCGCGCCCAGCGCGTTCGTCGGCGCGGCGCCCGCGCCGCCGGAGCAGTGCGCGACACCCGGCGCGAGGAACAGCCGGTAGAAGTCGTTCACCCGCTTCGGGCCGCCCATCTCGCGCTCGACCTCGCGGCGGTACTGCAGCGTGCCGCCCGGCGGGATCAGCTGATCGTCGGAGCCGACGAAGGTGATCAGCTTGCCACCGGCCCGGCGGAACGCCGACAGATCGGGGTCCGAGGTCCCGATGACGTCGTCGTACTCCCGCACCGACTGTCGGAACAGGTCGGCGAACTGGCGATAGGTGATCTTCTCGGTGTCGAATCCGGGCTGCTTCTTCAAGAACGTCTGAACCCAGCCCACGGCCACCGGGAAACCGGGCGCGTTGGTCACCGGGCCGAAGTCCGCGCCCTTGGGGAGACCTGCCCAGAGCCGTCGTCCGTGCTCGTCGGCCGGCCCGGCCCAGATCTTGCGGACGACTTCGGCGTCCGCCGCGGTGACGGTGACCTCCTTGCCACCGCAGAGCACCTTCGTGCCGATCAGCGATCGAGGGTCGTAACCGCATTCGTCGGGCCGGTCCACGATGCCGTTGGTGACCCCGTCCCGGCCGTCGCAGGCCTTGATCGCCGCCTGCTGGAAGGCGGTGAAGACGCAGGTCGCCGGGAAGGTCTTCTCCTGGTTCATCACGACCCGCGGCCACAGGGTCGCGACCGCGAACTCCGCCCAGTGCACGGCGGGAGCGTTCGCCAGTACGCCGTCGAAGTCTCCCGGGTACCGCTGCGCTTCCGAGTAGCCCTGACGGCCACCGGTCGAGCAGCCGTTCCAGTACGAGTAGCTGACTTCCCGCTGGTAGAACTTCTGTGTCACGTCCTTGCCGACGAGGGCGGCTTCGTGCACGGAACGGGTCGCGAAGTTCGTCACCAGGGTCTTGTCGATCTCGCCATGGGGAGTGAGCGCCCACGAGGTGTCGAGGAAGGTCAGGGGGACACCGGCGTCGGTCGTCACGCCGCTGTAGCCGTCCTTGACGGCCTGGACCAGCGGGGCACCGAAGTCACCGGCGGTGTAGGCGCTGCCGCCGACCGCCTGGAGCCTGCCGGTCCACCCGGTCCGGGGCAGCGCGACGGCCACCTTGACGTGGTCGCCCGCCTTGCCGTGGGTCAGCGTGACGGTGATTTCGCAGTACGCGGGCACGTCCGTGATCGCGGCGGGGGCCGAGAACGGGGTGGGCGGGAACGTGACGGTCCCGCCGGGTTTCGGCTCGGCCCGGACGGATTCGATCCGCGCGCCTTCGGGCGCCGAGACGGGGACCGCCGCGCACGACGTCGCCGCCTGGGCGGGCGCCGTCTGCGTGACCGAGGTCAGCACCAGCGGCAGCAGGGCGGCCAGCGGTGCCGCCGCGAGGAACAACTTCTTACGTCTGATCACTTCGCCGAAGCTAGGTCGATCGTATTGACACGCCGTCTACATCCTGTGGACGCCGCCGGGGAGTCCTAATGGGACCGTTTGGGTATCGTCGGACGGGCGGCCGCCCACGGCCGACGGGAGGAATGCCGCACCATGCCGCTTTTCGGACGGGAAGCCGAACTGAAGGACCTGGCCGAGCTCGTCGACGGGCCGGCCGCGGGCTGCGGTGGTGTCCTGATCCAGGGCGAACCTGGCATCGGCAAATCCGCCGTCGTGGCGGAGGCGGTGGCCGCGGCGACGGTCGGGGGCCTGCGGGTGTTGCGCACGACCGGCGTCGAGGCCGAACGGAACTTCGCGTACGCCGCCCTGCACCAGTTGCTCCATCCGGTCCGCGCCGGTGCCGACAACCTGCCCGCGCCGCAGCGTTCCGCGCTCTGGGCGGCGCTGGGGCTCGCCGAAGCGGACGAGCCCAACGCGTACCTGGTTGGGCTCGCCGCGCTGACGTTGCTGTCGGACGAAGCGGCGGTCAAGCCGTTGCTCGTCGTCGCCGAGGACGTCCACTGGATGGACCGCGAGAGCGCCGACGCGCTCGCGTTCGTCGCCAGGCGGATCGAGACGGAGCCGATCGTGCTGGTCGCGACCGTCCGGGATGGTGAGCCGTCGCCGCTGCGTGACGCGGGACTGTCCTCAATGGACTTGGAGCGTCTTCCCGGCGACGTGGCGGCCGAATTGCTCGACTCCGTCGCCCCCGGTCTTTCCTCGCCCGTCCGGTCCCGGGTGCTCGCGGAGGCGGCCGGGAACCCGCTGGCCCTGACAGAGCTGCCATCGGCTGTGACCGAGGCGCCCGAACCCGTGCCGCCGCTGACCGAACGGCTCGAGCGAACGTTCGGGGCCCGGTTCACCGCGCTGCCCGAACCGGCCCGCACGGCCGTGCTGGTCGCCGCCCTCAACGAAACCGGCTCGCTCGCCGAGACACTCGCGGCGGCGGGCGCGTTGCTGGGCGCGGACGTCGAGCCGTCGGCGCTGGCACCGGCCGCCGAGTCCCGGCTGATCGACCTCGAAGCCAGGGCAGTCTCGTTCCGGCATCCGTTGATGCGCTCGGCGATTCCGGCTTCGGTCCCGTCGGAGGAACGGCGTCGTGCGCACCTGGCCCTCGCCGAGGTTCTCCGCGGGCAGCCGGATCGCAGCGCCTGGCATCGGGCGGCCGCCGCGACCGGCGCCGACGAGGACGTGGCCCGCGAACTGGAGCACGCCGCCGATCGCGCCCGGCAGCGCGGCGGAGCGACGGCGGCCGTCGCCGCACTCGAACAAGCGGCGCTGATGAGCGCCGATCCGGAACGGCGGGCGGACCGATTACTGCGCGCGGCCGAGCTGGCCGTCGAATCCGGCGGCCGCGAGACGGCGGAACGGCTCGTCCGGGACGCACGCGCGGGAGAGCTGACGCCGCGGCAACGAGCGACCGCGAGCTGGTTGCTCAGCGGGTTCGAGGACGGTGTCCGCGAAGACCTGTCGCGGATCGGGGAACTGGCGCGGCTGGCCGAATCGGTCGCGGAGGACGGGCAGCCGGATCCGGCGATGCGCGTCCTGTGGGGCGCCGCCATGCGCTGCTTTTGGGCCGAACCCGGCGAGGACACGCGGCGCACGCTGCTGTCCGTCGTGGACCGCCTCCCGGTCGAGAACTCGGACCCGCGCCTGGTCGCCGTCGCCGCGTATGTGGCGCCGTTCGACCGGGCCGGATCGGTGCTCGGGGAGCTGCGTGAACTGGCTGCCGGCGCCGGCGCCGATCCCGAGGCCGACCGGTTCCTCGGCAGCGCGTCGCTGCAGGTCGGCGCGGTCGATCTGGCGGCCCGGTTCTCGGCGGCCGCGGCGCCGGGGCTGCGGGCACAGGGCAGGCTGGGCCTGCTGCCGCGGGCACTGGCGGTCCAGGCGTGGAGCCGGGTGCGGCTCGGTGACCTCGCCGCGGCCGTGCCGGTCGCGGCGGAAGCGGCCAGATTCGCCAAGGAGACCGGGCAGCCGTTCATGTACGGCTTCGCCACCGCGGTCCAGGCCGAGATCGCCGCACTGCGGGGTGAACACAAACAGGCCAAGGCGCTGGCCGACGAGGCCGAGCGGACCGCGCTCGCCGCCGGTGCCCGGCCGGTGCTGGCGACCGTGCAGCTCGCCAGGGGGATCGCCGCGTCGAGCGAGGGCCGTTTCGACGACGCGTTCGCTGATCTGCGGCGACTGTTCGACCCTGCCGATCCCGCCTTCCAGCAGGCGTTGCGCGTGTACTTCGTCGCGGAGCTCACCGAGGTCGCGATCCGGGCGGGCCAGGTCGACGCGCTGCGCGAGATCGTCGCGGAGATGGAACAGCTCGCGCTCAAGACCCCGGCGCCCGCGTTGCACATCGGTTTGCGCTTCGCCCGCGCCGTGCTCGACCCGAGTGACGAACTGTTCGAGACCGCGCTGGGGGCGGAGCTGGACGGCTGGCCCGCCGAACGCGGGCGGCTGCACCTGGCCTACGGCGAATGGCTGCGGCGGCAGCGGCGCGCCGTGGACTCACGGGCGCATCTGCGCACCGCGCGGGAGACGTTCGACGCGCTCGGTATGACCGCGTGGGCCGAACGCGCGCGCCGGGAATTGCGGAGCGCGGGGGAGTCCAGCCCCCACCGTGGCCCCGACGCGCGGGAGAAGCTGACGCCGCACGAGCTGAGCATCGTGCAGCTGGCCGCGGAGGGCCTGACGAACCGGGAGATCGGGCAGCGGCTCTACCTGTCGCACCGGACGGTCGGCACGCATCTGCACCGGATCTTCCCCAAGCTCGGGGTGAGTTCGCGGGCTGAACTCAAGAAAGCCTTGGGCCTCGTGAATGGTAAAGACGGTTAGGACCATGGGTGTCTCAGGTACCTACTGGCTTCCGGCTGAGGTTTGATTCGGGGCCTTCACGGACAGCTCTGGCCTGGCAGCCTGCAAAGGCCACGGCAGTACATGAAGGTCCCCTTCCTTGCGCCAGGCGCAAGGAAGGGGACCTTCATGTACTCGGCGGGCGGGGGTCTGCCGGGTGGTGGGCCTGGCCCGGGTTGCGAAAGCCACTTTCGCAACCTTCAACGTTGCGAAAGTGGCCTTCGCAACGTCGGCCGTGGCCGGGCCCGGCACCGTCCTGGTGAGCATGTCGCGAAAGCCACTTTCGGGACATCAGACGTCCCGAAAGTGGCTTTCGCGACACCGCCTCCAGACCCCCAGGGCTTACCACTCACGAGAGCGATGGGTCACGCGACCGTCGCGTCCAGGGTGACCTCGACGTTCCCCCGCGTCGCCTTGGAGTACGGGCACACCTGGTGCGCGCCCTGGACCAGCTCGTCGGCTGTGGCCTGGTCGATACCGGTGGCCTCCAGGTGCAGCGCGGCGCTCAGGTGGAACTCGCCCGCCTCGGTGTCGTGGTGCAGTGTCACCTCGGCGACGACGGCGAGGTCCTCCAGCTTGACCTTCTTGACGCCCGCGACGCGGCGGACGGCGCCGACGAAGCACGACGCCCAGCCCGCGGCGAACAGCTGCTCGGGGTTCGTGCCGTCGCCGGAGCCGCCGAAGGCCTTGGGGACGGCGAGGCCGACGTCGAGCACGCCGTCGTCGGAGGTCGCCCGGCCGCCGTTGCGGCCTTCCGCGGTCGAAGTGGCGACGGCGGTGTACGTGGTTTCAGACATGCCGCAACCGTAGGAATCCCGGCCTGACGGCGGCGACCGTCGGATGACGTCATCCCTGTACGTCATGGCTGGACGACGTACGCCGATGACGTCGTCCGACGCTCGCGGCCGTCCCGCGCGCCCGCCTACTTTCCCGTTCATGTCCAGCCTGCCGCAGGAATTCCGGTATCGCTTCACCGTGCTCGGCCCGCCCGGTTTCACCAGCGGCGGCACCCGGCTCGACCTCGGCTCGCCGCAGCAGCAGGCCGTCTTGATGCTGCTGCTGGCCAACGCGGGCAGTTTCGTCCGGACCGGTGAGCTGATCGACGGCCTCTGGGGCGAGCGGGCCCCAGCCACCGGCGAGGCCGTCATCCGCACCTACATCTCCCGCCTCCGGCGGCTGCTCTCCTTGCAGGGGCTCGGCTCGGCGATCGTCTCGCGGTCCGGCGGCTACCGGCTGGACCCGGATCGGTTCGAGGTGGACGCCGTCGAATTCGCCGGGCTGATCGAGAGTGCGCGGCAGGCGCACAACGTGGGCACGGCGGCGAAGCTGCTGGAACGCGCGCTCGGTCTCTGGACCGGAACGGCGCTGGCCGGCGTCCCCGGCGAAGCGGCCGAACAGGAGCGTGCGCGCCTGGAACGACTGAAACTGATCGCCACCCAGGAGCTGCTCCGGCTGCGCCTCGAACTCGGGGAACACGACGAGGTGCTGGCCGAGGTGCCCGTGCTGATCGAGCGGAACCGTCTCGAAGAACCGCTGTACGAGATCTACCTTCTCGCCCTTCATCGAGGCGGGCGCCGGGCCGAGGCACTCGAACTCTACCGCTCGATCCACGACCTGTTCGACGAAGAACTCGGGATCCGGCCGGGGCCGAAACTGCGGGCGCTGCACGAGAAGGTGCTGCGCGCCGAGGACGATCCGGCGCCAAGGCTCCGCGACCCGGCGCCGCTGTTCGTCGGACGCGAGCGCGAACGCGCGGAATTCCGGCGGCTGCTCGCGCGAGACCCGGCCATGGGCGCCGAGATCCTGTTCCTGACCGGACCGCCCGGCATCGGGAAGTCGACCCTGCTGCGGAAATTCGCCGACGACGCGGCGACCATGGGCAAGCCCGTGCGGCTGTACGACGGGCTCGACGATCCGGCGGGTGTCCTGCGCCGCCTGCCCGAAGACGTCACGGTCGTGATCGCGGGCCGGAGCGGGCCGGACGCCACACTGCTGGTCGATCCGGCGTGGGCGGGGAGGATCCGGATCCGGAAGCTCGAAGCCTTGAGCGAGAACGAGTCCGTGGCGCTGCTCGAAGCACGCGGTGTCGACCCCGCCCGGCGGAAGTCCATTGTGGACTTCGCGGCGGGCAACCCGTTCGCGCTCTCGCTGGCCGCCGAGATCGGCAGGTCACCGCGGTCCGACGCGGCACGCTACGTGGTGGACACGGTGTACGCGCATCTTGCCGGTGATCCGCCGACGGAGGCACACCGGTGGGCGCTCTATGTGTGCGCGCAGGCGGAGCACACCACCGAAGACCTCCTCCGGTCCGTGCTGCCGGGAGGACGGTCGTCGGAGCTGTTCGACTGGCTCCGCGACCACCCCTGCGTCGAGACCGCCACCCACGGCCTCGTCCTCGGCGGTGTGCTCCGCGAAGCGCTCGACCACCACCTCCGGTGGCGTGACCCGGCGGGCCGCGCGCGGATACGCGGCCGGATCAGCCGGGTCACGGCCGGTCGTTGATCAGGTGCGCAGCCACACCGCCGTGTCCGTCGGGAGTCCGCCCTCGACGGGACCGCTGGCCATGAGCACTTCGCGGTGCGGCGGCAACGCCACCGGCTTGTCCGAGAAGTTCAGCACGAAGGTGAAACCCGGCTCCCGGGTGAACGCCAGCACGCCGTCGCCCAGTGCCAGCCACTCCAGTTCGCCAGGACCGAGCGCGGGAAGTCCACTCCGCAGGCGCAGGCCGTCGCGGTAGAGCCGGAGCATCGACGCCGGATCGGCCGCCTGCGCCTCCGCCGTGCTGGAGCGCCATTCTGCGGGCTGGGGCAGCCACGCCCCGCCGGCGCCGAAACCGAACGGCGGCGCGTCACCGGACCAGGGGAGTGGGACCCGGCAGCCGTCCCGGCCGGGATCGGCGCCGTTCGTCCTGGTCCACACCGGATCCTGGCGCAGCCCGTCCGGGATGTCCTCGATCTCCCACAGCCCGAGCTCTTCCCCTTGGTAGACGTACAGACCACCGGGTAGCGTCATGGTCAGCAACGCCGCCGCCCGTGCCCGCCGGGTCCCGAGTTCGCGGTCCACCGGCGTGCCGTGCAGCCGGTCGGCGAACGCGAAGCCGGTGTCGCCTTCGCGGCCGTACCGGGTCACGTGCCGGGTGACGTCGTGGTTCGACAGCACCCAGGCCGCGGGCGCGCCGACCTCGTCGTGCGCCGCCAGCGTCCGCTCGATGACGTCGCGGAACCGCGCGGAATCCCACGGGCACACCAGGAAGTCGAAGTTGAACGCCGCGTGCAGTTCGTCGCGGCGCAGGTATCGAGCGGCCCGCGACATGTCCGGCAGCCACATCTCGCCGACCATCACCCGGTCGCCCGGGTAGCTGTCGGCGATCTTGCGCCACGACCGGTAGATCTCGTGCAGGCCTTCCTGATCCGAGAACGGCGTCTCGTCACCGGGATCGACGTCGGGCAGCCGCGGGTCCTTCACCAGCCCGTCGGCGACGTCGATGCGGAAGCCGTCGACCCCGCGGTCGAACCAGAACCGCAGCACGTCCTCGAAATCGGCGCGGATGTCCTGGTTGTCCCAGTTGAAGTCCGGCTGGCGCGAGCTGTACAGGTGCAGGTACCACTCGCCGTCCGGGACCCGCGTCCACGCGGAGCCGCCGAAGCGCGACTTCCAGTTGTTCGGTGGCTCGGAGCCGTCCGGCCCGCGCCCCGGCCGGAACCAGAACCGTTGCCGCTCCGGTGATCCCGGCTCGGCGGCGAGTGCGTCCTTGAACCAGCGGTGCTCGTCGGAGCAGTGGTTCGGCACGATGTCGATGATCACGCGGATCCCCTTGGCGTGGGCCGCGGCGATCAGGTCCTCCGCTTCGGCGAGCGTGCCGAAGAGCGGGTCGATCTCCCGGAAGTCGGCGACGTCGTAGCCGCCGTCGTCCATCGGCGACGGATACCACGGGGTGAACCAGATCGCGTCGATCCCCAGTTCGGCCAGGTAGTCCAGCCGCGCGCGGACGCCGGCGAGATCGCCGACACCGTCGCCGTTCCCGTCCGCGAAACTGCGGATGTAGACCTGGTAGATCGCCGCGCTCCGCCACCATCCGGCGGACTGCCCCAATGCGGTCACGGAAGTGCCCTCCTCAGTTGTTCGTGGATACCCCGAAATGCGGCGAAGAATTCAGCCCTTGAGGCTGCCGGCGGTGAGCCCGGCGAGGATGTGCCGCTGGAACGCCAGGAACAGCGCCACCATCGGCAGGCTGGCCAGCACCATGCCGGCGACGAGCACGTTCAGCGGCATGTCGATGGCCACCCGCTGCAGCATCACCGACAGCGTCTGCTTCTCGGTGTCCGGGAACACCAGCAGCGGCCAGATGAAGTCCTTCCACGCGGCCACCACCGCGAGGATCGACACCACGGCGAGGATCGGCCGGGAGATCGGCAGGATGATGCGCCACAGCGTGCGCACCGGTCCCGCGCCGTCGAGCCGAGCGGCCTCGATCAGCTCGTCCGGGATCTGGTCGAAGAACCGTTTCAGCAGGTAGATGTTGAACGCGTTCGCCGCGGCGGGCAGCCAGACCGCCGCCGGCGAGTTGATCAGATTGACGTTCAGCAGCGGCAGGTCGGTGATCGTCACGTAGGTGGGCACCAGCAGCGCCGCCGCCGGGAGCATCAACGTCACGAGCATCAGCCCGAGCACGACGTTGCCGAACTTCGGCCGCAGCTTCGACAACGCGAACGCCGCGGGGACGTCGATGGCCAGCTGGGCCAGCCAGGCGCCGCCCGCGACGACGACGGTGTTGAGGAAGTACTTGCCGAGGCTCAGCTGGTCCCAGGCGTCGGCGAAGGTCCCCGGATGCCATTCGTTCGGGATGAACGTCGCCGGTGTCTGCGCCAGTTCCTGCGGTGACTTCATCGCGCCGGTCACCGCCCAGTACAGCGGGAACAGGAACGCGATGACGAACAGGAGCAGGGTGCAGCCGAAGATCACGGCGTACCCGATCTTGCCGCCGGGGCTGCGGAGCGTGCTGGGGGAGACGAGCGTCCTCATGACTGATCCGCCTTCCGGGTCAGGCGCACGTACAGCGCGGAGAACACCCCGAGCGCGACGAACAGCAGCAGGCTCAACGCGCTGGCCGAGCCGAAGTCGTTGTAGACGAAGGCGTAGCGGTACAGCAGCAGGAGCACGGTCACGGTCGAGTCGTCCGGGCCGCCGCCGGTCATCACGTACGGCTCGGTGAACACCTGCATGGTCGCGACGACCTGCAGCAACAGCAGCACCAGCAACACGAACCGGGTCTGCGGCAGCGTGACGTGGATCAGGCGTTTCCACAGTCCGGCGCCGTCCAGTTCCGCGGCTTCGTAGAGCTCACCGGGGATGGTGCCGAGCGCGGCGAGGTAGATCAGCGTGGTGCTGCCCATGTTCGCCCACGTCGACACGAACACCAGCGACAGCATCGACGTGTCGCTCGAATCGAGCCATTGGCCGCCGGGCAGGCCCACGGCGCCGAGCGCGGAGTTGAACAGACCGGCGCCCGGGTCGTAGAACCACTTCCACATCAGGGCGGTGACCACCGGCGGCAGCATCACCGGCAGATAGACGGCGAGCCGGAAGAACGCCTTGGCGTGCCGCAGTTCGTTGAGCAGCACGGCGGTCACGAACGGCACCACGAACCCGAAGACCAGCGCGAGCACGGTGAACAACAGCGTGTTGCGCCAGGCGACGCCGAACAGCGGGTCTTCGAACAGGCGGGTGAAGTTGTCGAACCCGACCCAGGTGGGCGGGTTGACGAAGTCGACCTGCTGGAAGCTCAGCAGCACCCCGCGCACGATCGGGTACCAGGAGAACAGCGCGAACACCACGAGCGCGGCGCACAAGAGGCCGTACGCGGTGAGGTTCTCCTTGAGCTTGCGGCGCAACCGGTTCCGGCGGCGTTCGGCGGCCGAAGCGACCGGGCGACCGGCCCGCGACGACGCTGTCGCGGGCCAGTCGAGGACGCTACTTGACCTGGGCGAGGACACTGTTGACCTTCGACACGGCCGACGACAGCTGCTGATCGATATTCGCGTTCCGATCGGTGAGCACCGCCTGCATCACACTGTCGAGGATGGCGTAGACCTGCTGCGCGTTCGGCGGTTCGATACTGCCCTTGATCCGCGAACTTGCGTCCACATAGGACTGATAGTTCTCGGCGGGAACGTTGGCGTGCTTGGCCTTGATCGCGAGCTGCTGGTCACGGACGGCCCCCTGCCAGACGTCCGGGGTCGGCTCGGCGGGCAGGCCCACCGGCTGCTTCCCGTCGACGTACTGCTGGACGTGCTTCTCGAAGCGCTCCGGGTTGAGGTACTTCCAGCGGACCCATTCCAGGCCGGCCTTGATCTTCTCCGGCGAGGCCTTGGGGTTGATCATGTAGCCCTCGCCGCCGAGCAGGGTTCCCTGTCCGCCCGGCATCCCGGCGACGCCGTAGTCCTCGTACTTGCCGTTGAACTGCTTGACCAGCACCGGCACGTTGTCCGGGGCGGCCATGTACATGCCGAGCTGGCCCGCGCCCATCATGCGCTGGACGTCTTGGGCTTCGAGCAGCTGCTTGCTGCCCATCGTGTCGTCTTCCCACCGCATGGCACGCAGCTGGTCCAGCGCGGCCTTGGCCTTGTCGTTGTCGAACGCGGCGACCCATTTGTCGCCGTCCTTGCGGGCGACCTCGCTGCCCATCGAGTAGAGCCACGCGGTCAGGTGCCAGCCGCCCTGGTTGTTCTTGCTGTAGTCGGCGTATCCGACCGTGCCGTTGCCCAGCGCGGCGATCTTCTTCGCGGCCGCACGCACCTCGTCCCAGGTCTGCGGCGGTTTGTTCGGGTCGAGCCCGGCCTTCTGGAACAGCGGGCGGCTGTAGACCAGGCCCATGCTGTAGTTCATCGTCGGCAGGCCGTAGAGCTTGCCGTCGGCGTCCCGGAAGTTGTCCAGTAATTCCGGTTTGATGTCGCCGAAGTTCTTCAGGCCCTTGGCCGCTTCGGTGATGTCGGCGGCCTGACGGCGCGCGATGATCTGCGCCGGGTCGGTGAAGTAGACGTAGTAGACGTCTTCGAGCTGTCCGCCGGCGAGCTTGGCGGAGAACGTCTTCGGATCCATGAACCCCTCGTGGGGCTCGATGTCGATGTCCGGGTGGGACTCCTCGAACTCCTTGACGTCGGCGTCGAACACGCCGCGCTCGAACGGCTGGCTGGTCGGGGGCTGGCCGGTCACGGTGATCTTGACCTTGCCCCCGGTGCTTTCACCGGAACCGGAACCGCAGGCGGCCACCCCCAGGGTGAGTCCACCCGCGAGGAGCAGGCAGAACATCCGGCGGCGCACGGTGGGGGACCAAGTGCTGCTCATCTTCAAGCCTCATCTCGGGGATCGCGACGGCTGTCACGTGATTGCGGTCACTCTAAAGTGAAGCCCCGGATCAACGCAATAACTGGATGAGAACTTGCAACTTTTCGACAGGCACTGTCCGGAGGTGCCTCAAGCGCGTGAAGGCCCCCTTCCCTCGGCTCAGCCGAGGGAAGGGGGCCTTCACGCGCTGGGGGATCCCGCAGTTGGCCGGCTAAGTGCGGCGGGCGGTGGAGCCCCGGACGACGAGTTCGGGGGCGAACAGCAGCTCCTCGGCCGCGACCTCACCACCGTTTATGCGCTTGACCAGCAGTTCGACCACGGCCCGGCCCATCGCCTCGATCGGCTGGCGGGTCGTGGTGAGCGGCGGGTCGGTGCAGTTCATCAGGGCCGAATCGTCGTAGCCCACCACTGAGACGTCTTCGGGCACCGACAAGCCCTGCCGCCGGGCCGCGCGGATCGCGCCCAGGGCCAGGAGGTCGCTCGCGCACAGGACGGCCGTCGCGCCGCGCGGGTACAGCCTGGCCGCGGCCGCGTGCCCGCCTTCGATGGAGAACATGCCGTGTTCGACGAGTTCGTCCAGGACCGGGAGCCCGAGTTTCGCCGCGTAGGCGCGGAACGCCTCGAGTTTGCGCTGCGACGGCACGTGGTCGTTCGGGCCGAGGACGAGACCGATCTTCTCGTGCCCGAGCGAGCTCAGATGCCCGACGACCTGCTCGACGGCGACCGCGTCGTCGCACGAGATCTGCGGCAGCCCGAGATGGTCGACGGCGGCGTTGATCAGCACCGTCGGCAGGCGGCGCTCGGCGAGATGGTGGTAGTGGGAGTGCACCGCGTCGGCCTGCGCGTAGAGCCCGCCGGCGAACACGACGCCGGACACCTGCTGTTGCAGCAGCAGCTCGACGTACTCCGCCTCGGAGACGCCGCCCGCCGTGCGGGTGCACAGCACCGGGGTGAAACCCTGCTGGGCCAGTGCGTTGCCCATGATCTCGGCCAGCGCGGGGAAGATGGGGTTCTGGAGTTCGGGAAGGACCAGTCCGACCAGGCGGGCGCGATCCCCGCGCAGCTGGGTCGGCCGTTCGTAGCCCATCACGTCCAGCGCGGTGAGGACGGCGGCCCGGGTGCCGGCGGAGACCCCGGACCGGCCGTTGAGAACCCGGCTGACCGTGGCTTCACTGACCCCGACCTTGCGGGCGACTTCGGCAAGACGACGCGTCATGGGTGAAACATTACCGCAAGCGAGCGCAAGAACTAGACACTCTTGATCGGTGCGGCGGCCCGGAAATCCCGCGAAGAAGGAACTAGGGCGGCGGCAGCCGGGGCGGCGAAGCAGACGACCGCGCAAGCCGCCAGCACCGGCGTCGCCCCGAACCGGTCGATCGCGGGAGCGATGAGCGCGAGCCCGGCGGGCGCCAGGCCGTAGGAGAACAGGAAGTCCAAAGAGGACACCCGCGCGAGCTTCCCCGGCTCGACCTCCCGCTGGGTCGCGGTGAACCACGGGACGTTGAACAGTTCGATGCCCATCCCCGCGATCGCGTAGGCGGCGACGACGAAGGCCGGATGAACCGGGAACAGCAGGCTCAGCGGCGCGAAGCCGTAGCAGCCGAGCCCGATCAGCGCCGCCCAGCCCTGCCGTTCCGGGCGCCAGCGTGCGATGACGACCGCGCCCGCGAGCGCGCCGAGCGTGTACGCGGTGAGCCCGGCGGCCAGGACGGCTTCGGTGTCGTAGCGGTCGCGGCTGACCAAGGGCAGCACGACGCCGGTGGCGGAATAGCCGGTCGCGATCACGGCGGTCAGCGCGCCGAGCCCGGCCAGGAACCACGGGTGGCGGCGGGCTTCGCGGAGGCCGTCGGCGAACTCGCCGAAGAAGCGGGTCTTGGTCGTGGCCGGGGCGGGCGCGAACGTTCCCCGCGGCGGGATCAGCGCCGCGCCCAGCCACAGCACCCCGGTCGCGATGACCAGAGCCGACGTCGAAGCGAACTGGGAGAGCAAGGCGGTGAGCCCGGGCGCGACCAGGGTCGTGACCCGGACGGCGAGCGTCATCGCGGCGTTGGCCTGCTGACGCCGGTCCCCGGCGATCACTTCCGCGGTCAGTGCCTGGAACGCCGGGCGGCACGCACCCTGCCCGACGCCGACGACGGCGGCCGCGGCGGCCGTCACCAGGACCGAACGGCCCATCCCGGCCGCGATCAGGGGAGTGGCGGCACCCGCGACGAGACCGGCCCACAGCACGACCCCGCGCCGTGAGTACCGGTCGGCCAGTACCCCCGCCACCGGGACGGCCACGAGGAATCCCGCGGTCCGCGCGGCGAGCACGATGCCGAGGTCCACGGCCGAAAGCGACCGTTCCAGTACCGCGAGCCCGAGGATGAACGGCAGGGCCCAGGTCGCCAGCCCGGAGGCGGTGTTCCCGGTCCAGAGCCGGAGGAACGACAGGCTGCGGAACACCGGGGTGACGATAGCAAGGAGAGACAACGGGCCCCGTCGCGCTCTACTCTGCCTCCCGTGCGCACGCCGACCTCGTCCCGGGGCCCGGTCAGGCGCCTCCGCGGCGGGGCCGTGGGGGTCCTGACCGGCACTTTGGCGACCGGTGCCCACGCCGGGACCAGCGGACGCGTCCCCGACCTCGGCGTGGTCGTGCTGCTCGTCGCCCTGCTGAGCTGGGTGGCGTACGCGTTCGCCGGACGCCGTCGCGGTCCGCTCGCCATCCTGTGCCTGGTGGCGGGCGGGCAGCTGGCGATGCACGCCTGCTTGACCTTCCTGACCTGGCAGTCGCACGCCCATCACGCCGAAACCCCGGGCAACGGCCTGGCCATGGCCGCCGGGCACGCCGCCGCGACCCTCGTGGTGGCGATGGTGCTCGCGGGCGCCGAGCACGTCGTGTTCGCGCTCACGGCTCTGATCGCTTCGGTCCTTCCGCGCCGCCTGACCCCGCGGCCGGCGACGGCGCCGCTGCGGATCCACGTCCCGCTCGCGGTGGAGTTCCCCGCGACCGAGGCGCTCCTGCGAAACGTGCTTTCGCGGCGCGGCCCGCCGGTGACGTTCGCCTGACCCCGAAACCCTGCCGAGACACCCTGTCGCGGCAGGGCTCAGCACGCGTGCCGTGACCACCCCGGCGCGCGGCGCAGGCGCACGCCTCCCCACCGACGCCTCAGGAGTTCCCCATGGCAACGCGAATCGAATCGACCACCAGCCCACCGCGCGCGTCGGGCTGGCGTGGACTCTTCCTCCGTCTCCACTTCTACGCCGGCGTCCTCGTCGGCCCCTTCGTCCTCATCGCCGCGCTCACCGGCGTTCTGTACGCGGCGACGCCGCAGATGGAGTCCTGGATCTACGCCGATCAGCTCCGGGCACCCGTCGGGCTGAACCAGGTCTCCCTCGCCGACCAGGTCAAGGCGGCCCAAGCGGCCAACCCCGGCGGTGACCTGGTCGCCGTCCGGCCCGCCCCCGAACCGGGCGACACGACCCGCGTGCTCTTCGCCGAGGAGGGGCTCGGCGAGTCCGAACGACGCGCGATCTTCGTCGACCCCGCCACCGCGCAGGTGCGCGGGGATCTCGTCGCGTACGGCTCGAGCGGTGCCTTGCCGTTCCGGACCACGCTCGACCACCTGCACCGGAATCTGATGCTCGGCGAGCCGGGACGGCTCTACAGCGAGCTGGCCGCGTCCTGGTTGTGGGTGGTCGCGCTGGGCGGTCTGGTGCTGTGGGTGAGCCGCCGCCGCGCCCGCCGGAACGAGAAGGCCGAGTCCGAGCGTGGGAAGTCCGTGCGCCGTCACGGATCCATCGGCCTGTGGGTGCTGCTCGGCGCGCTGTTCCTTTCCGCGACGGGGCTGACGTGGTCGGCGTACGCGGGTGAGAACGTCTCGGCGCTGCGAGAATCCCTCGGCTGGGCCACTCCGGCGTTGAAGGTGACCGGTGCCGACGAGCACGCCGGACACACCGGGCACTCGGGTCACGGTGAAATTCCCGCCGCGAAGCCCGAGAGCGTGGACGCGATGCTCGCTTCGGCCCGCGCCGCCGGGATCGACGCGTCCTCGGTGGAGATCGGGCTGCCCGCGAAACCCGGCGCTCCCTGGCAGGTCGCGGAGATCGAGCGAGGCTGGCCGACCCAGGTCGACGCCGTCGCGGTCGACGGGACCACTGGGCAGATCCTGGACGAGGTGCGGTTCGACGACTATCCGCTGATGGCCAAGCTCGCGCGCTGGGGGATCGACGCGCATATGGGCGTGCTGTTCGGCTGGCCCAACCAGATCGTGCTGCTCCTGCTCGGCGCCGGTCTGGTCACGCTGGTCGTGCTCGGCTACCGCATGTGGTGGCGGCGCAGGCCGACCCGGGCCACCGGGCTGACCTTCGGGCGGCCCATCCCGCGCGGTCAGTGGCGCAAGGCCCCGCTCGCCCTGGTGGCAGGGCTGCTCGTCGCCGCCGCCGCGATCGGATGGTTCGTGCCGCTGCTCGGGATCAGCCTGCTCGCGTTCCTGGTGATCGACCTGCTGCTGGGCCTGCGGTCCCGTGGCCGGTCCACACCGGATTCGACCGACGTCACCGTATGAGGTCCGCGCTCGCCGCCCATGATCGGGCGGCGAGCGCGGTGCCGGCGAGCAGGGGCGATTCACCCGCCACGCGTAGCGGAAGCGGGCTCTTTCGCCCACCGAACGTGCGTCTCGCCGAGCTCCTCGGTCGGGACGCGGTGCGTTTCGCGTGCGGTGAGCGCGGCCGCGGCGCTGAGCAGGCAGACGGCGGCGGTGAAGACGGCGACGCCGAGCCAGTCGTCCTTCCCCGAACCGATCGCGGCGACCACGCTCGGGGCGAACCCGGCGATGGCGAACCCGATCTGCGTGCCGATCGCCATCCCCGAAAGGCGGACCCTGGCGCTGAACATCTCGCCGTAGAACGACGGCCACACCCCGTTAACGGCGCTGTAGGCGACACCGAACAGCAGGATGCCGACGGTGAAGATCAGCGGATACGAACCGTCCGAAATGGACCACAGGTAGGGGAAGATCAGCACCGCGCAGGCGAGACAGCCCGCGATGAACACCGGCTTGCGGCCGATCCGGTCGGAAAGCCCAGCCAGCAAAGGGATCGCGAGCAGCGCGGCGACGTTGGCCAGCACGCCGACCCACAGGATCGGCCCGCGTTCCAGCCCGACCGTGTTGACCGCGTAGCTCAGCGCGTAGACGGTGAAGATCGTGCTGACGGAGGCGATGGTGGCCGCGACGACGACGCGGAGCACGTCCTTCCAGTGCGTCCGGAACAGCACGGCGACGGGCAGTTTGGCGACGTCGGCCCGGTTCTGCTGGAACACCGGGGTCTCGTCGATCTTGCGACGGATCACGAAGCCGACCACCACCACGACGGCGCTGCACCAGAACGGGATCCGCCAGCCCCAGGTGAGCAGCTGCTCCTGGGGGAGTGCGGCGATCGGCAGGAACACCGCGGTCGCGAGGATCTGGCCTGCCTGGGTGCCGCTGAGGGTGAAGCTCGTGTAGTAGCCGCGCCGGTGGGACGGTGCGTGCTCCAGCGACATCGAGTTGGCGCCCGCCTGCTCCCCGGCGGCCGAAAGCCCTTGCAGGAGGCGAAGTATCACCAACAGGACCGGCGCGAGCACCCCGACTGAGGCGTACGTCGGCAGGCAGCCGACCAGGAACGTCGTGACGCCCATCAGCACCAGCGTGAACACCAGGACCGTCTTGCGGCCCAGCCGGTCGCCGACGTGCCCGAGCACGAACGCGCCGACCGGGCGGGCGAGGTAGCCGACGCCGAAGGTCGCCAACGCGAGCAGTGTTCCGGTGGCGGGGGAGGACGCGGGGAAGAAGACCTTGTTGAACACCAGTGCGGCGGCGGTTCCGTAGATGAAGAAGTCGTAGTACTCCAAGGCGCTGCCGATCCAGGCGGCCAACGCCGCCTTGCGGGGCATGCCTTGCGTGACAGGGGAGGGAGAGGCCACGTCGACGCTCCAAGGTGCGATCCAGCAATGTACGATCTAGTTAGTTAATACAGCCTGCGAGACGGTGCCCGGGTTGTCAAGAGCCGGGATTTCAGGCCGTCAGGTAGTCGATCACCAGGTCGCCCAGCATCAGGCGATAGTGATCGCGGCGCGCCGGGTCGAGCATGTCGCGGCCGAAGATCGCGGAGAAGGTGTGCCGGTTCGCGAGGCGGAACACGCAGAACGAGCTGATCACCATGTGCACGTCGAGCGCGTCGACGTCGTCGCGGAACCGGCCGGCCTCGCGGCCGCGGTCGAGGATGCGGGTGAGCACGTCCAGTGCCGGGTTCGCCATCCCGGACAGGGCTTCCGAGCGGGCGATGTGCTCGCCGTGGTGGATGTTCTCGATGCTCACGAGGCGGATGAAGTCCGGGTTCGCCTCGTGGTGGTCGAAGGTGAGCTCGGCGAGCTGGCGGATCGCGTCCTCGGGTTCGAGATGGTCGACGTCGAGATCCTGTTCGAGGGCGCGGATGGTCGCGTACGCCCGTTCGAGCGCGGCGACGTAGAGCTGTTCCTTGCCGCCGAAGTAGTAGTAGATCATCCGCTTGGTGGTGCTCGTGCGGGCGGCGATCTCGTCCACTCTGGCGCCGGCGTAGCCCTTGTCGGCGAATTCCCTGGTGGCCACCGCGAGGATTTCGGCGCGGGTGCGTTCCTTGTCGCGCTGGCGCTCGACCTCGGACGACGGTGCGGCCACCTGACTCCCTCCGAACCGCTGGTGGAGGCCTCACTCTAGCGCAGCCCTTCTCGTGCCGACCGGTCCGCGCTACAGTGAACTCACTAGTTCGTACATTAACGGAGGATCTTGGTGACCAGCTACCTCATCGGCCTGGTCGGTACCGGTATCGGGCCGTCGCTCAGCCCGGCGCTGCACGAACGGGAAGCCGACGAGCTCGGGCTGCGCTATCTCTACCGGCGGCTCGACCTCGACGTGCTGAGGCGGCCGATCGGCGAAGTGCTGGCCGCGGCGCGGACCGCGGGCTTCGACGGTCTCAACGTGACGCATCCGGTGAAACAACAGGTGCTGCCGTATCTCGACGAGGTCGCGCCGGACGCCGCGGCACTCGGCGCGGTCAACACGGTGGTGTTCCGCGAGGGGCTCGCCACCGGGCACAACACGGACGCGACCGGTTTCGCCCGCAACCTCATCCAGGGCCTGCCGGACGCCGAGATGGACACGGTCGTCCTCCTCGGCGCGGGTGGGGCGGGCGCGGCCGTGGCACACGCCCTGCTTTCACTGGGGGCCGGGCGGCTGATCGTCCACGACGTCGACTCGGCGCGTGCCGGGACCCTGGTCTCCGCGCTGCTGCGGCGGTTCGGCGACGACCGGGCCCTCACCGGTTCCCTCGATGACATCCGTGTCGCCGACGGCCTCGTCCACGCCACGCCGACCGGGATGGCCGCGTATCCGGGTTCGCCCGTTCCCGCCGAGTCGCTGCGCCCAGGGATGTGGGTGGCCGACATCGTCTACCGCCCGTTGGAGACCGCGCTGCTCAAGCAGGCGCGGGAGCGGGGCTGCCGGACGCTGCACGGTGGCGGAATGGTCGTCTTCCAGGCGGCGGACTCGTTCCGCCTGTTCACCGGCGCGGAGCCGGACGCCGACCGGATGCTCCGGCATTTCGAAGCGCTGGAAGGGAAACCCGCCCATGTCCGGTGACACCGCCATCGCGACCGTCTGCCTTTCCGGCACGCTCGAGGACAAGCTCGCCGCGGCCGCCGCGGCCGGCTTCGACGGCGTCGAGATCTTCGAGAACGACCTGATCGCGTCCCGGCGGACGCCGTCGGAGATCCGGCGGCTGTGCGCCGACCTCGGCCTCACGATCGATCTCTACCAGCCGTTCCGCGATTTCGAGGCGGTGCCGCCGGACGTGCTCCGCGCGAATCTCCGCCGGGCACGGCGGAAGTTCGACCTCATGGCCGAACTCGGGGCCGACACCGTCCTGGTGTGTTCGTCGGTCTCGCCCGACGCCGTCGACGACGACGATCTCGCCGCCGAGCAACTGCACGAGCTGGCTTCGCTGGCCGCGTCGCGCGGAATCCGCGTCGCTTACGAAGCGCTCGCGTGGGGCCGGTTCGTGAACACCTACGAGCACGCGTGGCGGATCGTGCGGCGGGCCGACCATCCGGCGTTGGGAGTCTGCCTCGACAGCTTCCACATCCTGTCGCGGCGCAGCGATCCCCGCGCGATCCGGACGATCCCGGGGGAGAAGATCTTCTTCCTGCAACTGGCCGACGCGCCTCTGCTGGACATGGACGTGCTGCACTGGAGCAGGCATCACCGGCTCTTCCCGGGACAAGGCGCGTTCGACCTGGCCACGTTCACCGGCCACGTCCTGGCGGCGGGATATCGAGGGCCGCTCTCGCTGGAGGTGTTCAACGACGTCTTCCGGCAGGCGGATCCGCGGCCCGCGGCCGTCGACGCGATGCGATCACTGGTGGCTCTGCGCGAATCCGTTGGTGCCCTTGCGGTTCCCGAGGCGCCCCGGCTGGATGGGCACGCCTTCGCGGAGCTCGCGGTTCCGGGCGCCGTGCTCGCGGAACTCGGTTTCACGCACGTCGGAACGCATCGCTCGAAACCGGTCCACTTGTGGCGACAGGGATCGGCGCGGCTGCTGGTGAACGAAGCCGCCGCGGAGGGCACGATCAGCGCGCTCGGCCTGACCAGCGCCAACCCGGCCGGATCGGCACGGCGCGCGGAAGACCTGCTCGCGCCGGTGCTGCCACGCGAACACGGCCCGGACGAGGCGGACCTGTCCGCCGTCGCCGCCCCGGACGGGACCGAGATCTTCTTCTGTGGCAACGAAGAATGGCTTCGCGACTTCGTTCCCACCGGAGCGGCCCCGGCGGGGACGGGGATCACCGGCATCGACCACGTCGCCCTGACCCAGCCTTTCGACCACTTCGACGAGGCGACGCTGTTCTACCGTTCGGTACTCGGCCTGGAGCCTGAGCCGGTGTCCGAATTCGCGGCGCCGTTCGGGCTCGTGCGCAGCCGGGCGGTCGGGAACCGGGACGTCCGCCTGACCTTGGACAGTGCCCTGGTGCGGCGAGGGGAGTGGGCACCGGGAGTGCCCTCGCCCCAGCACATCGCCCTCGCGTGCGACGACGCGATCGCCGTCGCGAGGGCCATGCGGGAGGCGGGTGCGCCACTGCTTTCGATCCCCGGTAACTACTACGACGACCTCGACGCGCGGTTCGATCTGCCGTTTTCGGCCGCCCTGCGGGAGAATTCGGTGCTGTACGACCGGGACTCGTCCGGCGAGTTCCTGCACTTCTGCACCGAACTGGTCGGCTCGCGGGTGTTCTTCGAGGTCGTGCAACGGATCGGCGGGTATCGCGGATACGGGGTCGTGAACACGCCGGTGTACATGACCGCGCATCGGGAACGGCGGCTCAGCCTGACGCGCTGAACCTCGGCCGGGGCCGCGTCAGCTGACGGACTCGTCGTCGAGTGCGGCGAGCTGCTGCGCGACGCGGTCCGCGTCGGCTGTTCGTTCCTGGGTCCGGTTGAGCCGTAGAGCCTGTTGCCACACCAGGCGAGCCTCGGCTCGGCGCCGAAGCGCTGCCAAGGATTGGCCGAGATGTTCGAGGGTGTCGGCTTCGTAGTACGTCGCCCCCAGGTCCCGGCACAGTTCCAAGGATTCGTGGAAGTGGTCCAGCGCCAGATCGTATTCGCCGCAATGGTGGGCGATGTAGCCGAGTGTGTCCAGGGTGACTGCTTGGCCCTGCCGATTGCTGGCGTCCCGGAACAAGGCCAGTGCCTGCTCACATGAGGAGCGGGCCTCGTCGTACTGACCGAGCCGCGCTTGGTGCCACCCCATTCGATCGAGTGCTTCCGCCTTCCACACGAGGTTGTCCAGGGGCTCGAACAACCGGAACGCCTCTTTCGCGTGGTTGAGCGCGAGCTGGTCGTTGTTCTGCAGCCGCCAGACCATGATCAGGTCGTAGTACGAACGAGCCTCGCCGTGTGTGTCACCGGTCTCCTTGGCCAGTTCGCGCCCCCGGTACAGGTGCTCCAAGGCTTCGGTGAGCCGCTGCGACCGCGCGTATGCCTGACCCAGCAGCCGGTGGGCCAGTCCTTCGATCGTGGCGTCTTCCAGCGCGCGTGCGGCGGCCAGCCCGGCCTCCCAGGTGGTCCGCTGTTCGTGGAGGTGGCCGCGTCGCCACAGATATCCGTGCAGGATCCACGCCAGTTGCCACACCTGCGTCTGCCAGCCAAGTCGTTCGGCGGTCGTTTGAGCGGCGATGAGACACGGGTGTTCCTGGTCGAACCAAGCGAGAATGGAGCTGTCGTCGGTGAAGGATGGCAGCTCGAACCCGACCGGAGCGTCGCCGATCTCGACCTTCTTCCGGTCGGGGTAGAGCATTCGTTCGCCCGCGTAGCCGGCGTGGATGTAGTACGAGATCAGCCTGTGCAGCTTGCCCATTGCCTGGTCGTCCTGCCCAGCCCATTCGGCGGCGTAGAGGCGGACCAGGTCGTGCATGCGGTACCTGGTCGGCAAGTACCGCTGCAACAGGTGCGCTTCCTCCAGCCGCCTCAGCAGGTTGCGTGCCTGGTCGGTCTTCAGATTCGTGAGCACCCCCGCGGCGACCTCGCCGATATCCGGGCCCGGGGCCAGCCCGAGCATCCGGAACACCTCGGCCGTCTGCGCGTCGAGCGTCTGATAGGACCAGGACAAGACGGTGCGCAGGTTCGCGGAGAGCCCACCGCCGTCCAGCGCGTCCAGCCGGGCCGAGGCATCACCCAGGTCCGTGGCGAGCGCCGCGAGCGGGAAGTCCTGGTGGGCGGCCGCATGGGCGGCGACGATACTCAGCGCCAGCGGCAGCCCGGCGCAGTAGCCCACCAGGTCCTTCACCGCGGCGGGCTCGGCCTCGACGCGGTGCGGTCCGAGACGTTTGGTCAGCAGTTCGCGTGCTTCGGCGTCGTTCAGGGTGCCCAGGCTCAGCGGTCGTGCGCCGTGGGCGACGATCAGTTCGGTGGGCTGGTGCCGGGTCGTGATCAGCACGGTGCAGCTGGAACTCTGAGGAAGCAGCGGTACCACCTGAGCGCCACCGCGGGCGTTGTCCAACAGGATCAGCATGCGCCGGTCGGCGACCTTGCGCCGGTACAGCGCGGCCTGCGCGGCGGTACCGACGGGGATGTCCCGTTGTGAGGAGCACAGGGCATCCAGGAAACCGCGGATGGCGACCTCGGCCGCCACCGGCGCACCGGACGGGTCGTAGCCGCGCAGGTTGACGTAGAGCTGCCCGTCCGGAAACCGGTCGATGTTCTCGTGCGCCCATTCCAACGCCAGCCAGGTCTTGCCGATTCCGCCCATGCCGCTGACCACCATGATGGGCGTGGTGCCCTTGAACTCGGCGTCGACGATCGACGAAGCGGTCAGTTCGGCAAGCTCACGAATGCGACCGGTGAACAGTCCCGATCTGGCTGGCAACTGCCTCGGTGCGGAAATCTCCGTCAATTGTTCGGATTCGCGCTGGTACGGATGGTCGGGAAGGCAGATCCAGGCGCGGGTGTTCGTCTCCTTTACCTTCACGGTCACCGGCTGATAGCGGCTGGGATCGTCAATCGAACTGTTCTGGACGACTTCCTCGAAAAACCAGTCGGATACGATGAACGCCAGCACGCCCGGCGACTGCGCGAGCGATGTTTTCAACGCGGGTGCTTCGATCAGCCTGAATGCGCGAATGATCGACGGCCCGGTGACGCCCTGAGGGTCGTGTTTGATCTCGCCAGCGTGCAGAGCCATGCGGAGCCTGATGCGTTCTTCGGGCCGTGCAGCGCTTTCGTTGTATTGCAGTAGAGCCTTGATGAGCATCTGCGGCAGCGATTCGACGAACGGCGCCTTGGGCACCTGGGGTGCCACCAGTACGAGGACACCGTCGCCGCGATCCTCGTGATAACAGTCTTCCCAGGAAATATTCGCCGCGTTGAGTGCCCAGCGCAAAACCTGATACAGTCCGTCGCGAACGGCTTCTTGAACGGGGTTCCGTTGGCGTTCGGCGCTGCCGAATCCCTCCACGTCGAGTACCAGCAGTATCCGGTGGCCGGGCTGTCTGGAATAGACCATGCGATCAACCCCTCGTCGCGGCGTCGGCTCCATGCTACAGGACGATCAAGGTATCGTTGCCTGCCGGAAAGTGTCCGAAGGTCGCGAGACTTTCATCGTCACCGAAAAATGGCGGCCGCGGTCATCCCGCGCGAATTCCGTGGCGAAGGGATCCAGCCGACGTCCGTGGCCCGCTCGGCCGGTGGATCGACGGCCGGCCTCGCATGTCGCCGCGAAACGGCGATCCTCAGAAGCCGATGGGCAAACCCGCGTAGTTCTCCGCCAGACCCGCCCGTCCCGCCTCACTCCGCGCCAGCCATCGCAGCTGCGAAAGCTGCAACTGCCGGTCGAACGGGTCGCCGGATTGGTGCAGCATCGTCGTCATCCACCACGAGAAGTGCGTACACCGCCAGACCCGGCGCAGCGCGGTGTCGGAGTAGGCGTCGGCGAGCGCGAAGTCCTTGTCCCGCAGCAAAGCGGCCAGGGCGGGGGCGAGGAGGGCGACGTCGGCGACGGCGAGGTTGAGCCCCTTCGCGCCGGTGGGCGGCACGATATGGGCGGCGTCGCCGGCGAGGAACAGCCGGCCGTGCCGCATGGGCTGCTGCACGAAACTGCGCATGGGCAGCACGCTCTTGTCGGTGATCGGCCCCGGCGTGAGGGTCCAGCCGTGCTGCCCGTGGCCGAGCCGCGCCGCGAGCGCTTCCCAGATCCGGTCGTCGGACCAGTCGCCGATGTCGGTGCCGTTGGGCACCTGGAGATAGAGCCTGCTGACCGTCGCCGAACGCATCGAATGCATGGCGAAACCGTCGGGATGCCACGCGTAGATGAGCTCGTCGGTCGACGGGGCGACGTCGGCGAGCACCCCGAGCCACGAGTACGGGTAAGTGCGTTCCCAAGTCTGCTTGGCGGCGTCGGGAATCGCGGTGCGGCAGGGGCCGAAGGAGCCGTCGCAGCCGACGACGACATCGGCGTCCAGCCGCTGTTGTACGCCGTCTGCGTCGGAGAAGGTGACGTAGGGGCGCTCGGTCTCGATGTCGTGTACGGCGGTGTCGGTGACTTCGTAGTGGATCTGCTGCCCGGCCGCCGCGCGCGCCTTGCCGAGATCCTTCGTCACCTCGGTCTGGCCGTACACGGTGACGCTTCGGCCCACCAGGTCCACGAAGTCGAGGTGGTGCCGTTCTTCGGGCCATTGCAGGTAGATACCGCGGTGCTCGTCGCCTTCGCGGTCGAGCCGCTCGCCGAGTCCGGTCTCGCGAAGGAGGTCCACTGTGGACTGTTCGAGGATGCCCGCCCGGATCCGCGCCTCGACGTACTCGCGCGAGCGGGTCTCGACGATCACCGATTCGACCCCCGCCAGATCGAGCAGATGCGACAGGAGCAGTCCGGCGGGGCCGGCGCCGACGATGGCGACTGGGGTACGCATGACCGGAGTCTGGTCGCCCGTCGGCCGGACCGCTAGCGGTCGCTTCCACTCAGTGAAACTGACAGGCTCCGGCCGATACCGGCGGCCGCGACCTGGAGCGCGGAGATCAGCCGGGCCCGGCCCCGGCTCAGATCGGGAACGACCAGGCCGAGCGCCGCGACGACGTCGCCGCCCGACGGCCGGATCGGGACGGCGACCGAGCAGGCGCCCCGGCTCATCTCCTCGACGGTCTGCGCGTAACCCTCCCGCCGGACGCGGCGCAACTGTTCGCGCAGGCGGCCGGGCTGCGTGATGGTGTACGGCGTCACGCGGGTCAGCGAGGCGAGCACTCGCCGCTGAACGTCTTCCGGTGCCCAGGCCAGCAGGACCTTCCCGATCCCGGTGGCGTGCAGCGGCAGGCGTCCTCCGATCCGGCTGACCACCGGCACGGACGCGTTACCGGAGAGCCGGTCGAGGTAGAGCACCTGGTCGCCGTCACGCTCGCCGAGATGCACCGTCGCGCCGGTCGCGCCGTAGAGATCCTGGAGGAAGGGCGCGGCGACCTGCCGCAGTTCGAACTGGACGGGCGCGAGCAGCCCGAGGTCCCACAGCCGTCTGCCGACGGCGTACCGGTCCTCGCGCCGCTCCAGCGCGCCCAGACCCACGAGTTCGCGGGCGAGCCGGTGCGCGGTGGGCAGTGGCAGGCCGGCCCGCTGCGAGAGTTCGGTCAGCGAAAGCTCACGATGGTCGACGTCGAAGGCGCCGAGCAGCGCGAACGCCCGCGACGTGACGCTGGCGCCGGGTGTCGACAGATTCCCGGACATCCGCCCATCTTCTCACTGAGTGGAAGTCAGGGCGAGCCCGAGCCACAGCCCGCCGACGGCGAGCACGATGGACGCCGGGACGGTGAGCAGCCCGAGCCGGGTGAACTCGCCCAGCTCCGGCCGGGTGTCGTGGCGGTGCAGGATCCGCCGCCACAACAACGTCGCCAGCGAGCCGACGTAGGTGAGGTTCGGCCCGAGGTTGACCCCGATCAGCACGGCCAGCACCACCGGTGTCCCGCCGGCGGCGGCGAGCGGCAGCAGCACCAGCACGGCGGGCAGGTTGTTGATCAGGTTGGCGAGGACGGCCGCCACCGCGGCGGCGCCGAGCAGGGCTGGGAAGGAGGTGGAGGTCGGCACCAGGTGGCTCAGCGCCTCGTCCAGTCCGTTGTCGACGACCGCGCGGACCACGATCGCCAGCGCGAGCACGAAAGCGACGAAAGGGATGCTCGCCGACCGCACGATCGCGGCGGGAGAGGTCCGCCGCCGCACGAGGGCACGGCAAGCGAGGACCGCGGCGCCCGCGAACGCGGCCCACGCGGGGCTGACGTCCAGCAGCGACGTGAGCACGAATCCCGCCAGCGTCAGGCCGAGGACGACGAGGACGAACGTCGGCACCTTCCCGGCCGGGACCGCTTTCCCGCCCCGCGGCCGGGCCGCGAGGTCGGCGGCGAAGAACCGGCGGAACACCAGGTATTCGGTGAGCACCGCCGCGAGCCAGGGCAACGCCATCAGCGCGGTGAACCGCAGGAACGAGATGCCGGTCGCGGCGACGGCGAGCAGATTGGTCAGATTGGACACCGGCAACAGCAGCGAGGCCGAGTTCGCCAGATGCGTGCAGGCGTAGGCGTGCGGTTTGGCCCGCGCGCCCATCCGCGCGGCGGTGGCGAACACGACCGGGGTCAGCAGCACGACGGTGGCGTCCAGGCTGAGCACCACGGTGACCGCCGCGGCGACGACGAACACCGCGGGCAGCAGCCGTCGCGGCCGTCCCCGGCTGAACCGCGCCATGAGCGTCCCGGCCGCCTGGAACAGCCCCTCGTCGTCGCACAGTTTGGCCAGGACGAGCACCGCGGCGAGGAAGCCGGCGACCGGGGCGAGCCTGGTCACCTCGTCGAGGGCGTCGGGGAACGAGATCGCTCCGGTCACCAGGACGATCGCCGCGGCGGGGACGGCGGCGACCGCCTCCGGGAGACCGCGTGGCCGGATCACCGCGAAGGCCAGGACGACCAGCAAGAGCGCGATGGACACCATCTCGCCGGGAATGCCTGTCAGGGCGAACCTCCTCCGGATGAAGCCGACGTCGGCAATCTAGGCTGGGCCTGGTGCGAGAGACGAACTGGGCGGGAAATCAGACCTTCTCCGCGGAGCGGATCCTCCGGCCACGCACGATCGGGGAGGTGCAGGAGGCCGTCGCCGGCGCGAGCGCGGTCAAGGCGCTCGGCAGCAGGCACTGTTTCAACGACATCGCGGACAGTCCGGGTGGCGTCCTGCTCGATCTGTCCACGCTCGACGTGGAAGCCGGCCTCGACACGGAGTCGGCGACGGTCACGGTGCCCGCGGCGGCCCGCTACGGCGACATCGCCGTCCAGGTGCACGCCGCCGGGTTCGCGCTGGCCAACCTCGCGTCACTGCCGCACTGCACGGTGGCGGGCACCGTCGCGACGGCGACCCACGGTTCCGGCCGGCGCAACCAGAGCCTGGCGTCGGCGGTGTCCGGTTTGGAGCTGGTGACCGCCGACGGCGAGCTGAAGACGTTCTCCCGGCACGACGGCGTGGTCGTCGGCCTCGGCGCGCTGGGGGTGGTGACCCGGCTGACCCTCGACCTGGTGCCGTCGTTCGACCTCCGGCAGGACGTCTTCGACGGCCTGGCTTGGGAAGCGGTGTACGAGCACTTAGACGAGATCCAGGACGCCGGGTACAGCGTCAGCCTGTTCACGAACTGGGCCCGCGACGAGGTCGACCAGGTCTGGGTCAAAGGACCGGGACAGCCTGGCGAGGATTTCTTCGGCGCGACGGCGGCGGACGGGCCACGGCATCCGGCCCACGCGGCGGGTATCCCGGCGGACAACTGCACGCGGCAGCTCGGAATCACCGGACCGTGGCACGAACGGATTCCGCATTTCCGCCTGGACTTCACGCCCAGCATCGGGAACGAACTCCAGACCGAGTACTTCGTGCCCATCCGGCACGCCGTCGCGGCGATGGAGGCGATGCGCGAACTCGGGCACCGGCTGGCACCCGTCCTGCTCACTTCGGAGATCCGCACGGTCGCGGGGGACGACCTGTGGCTCAGCCCGTTCCACGGGGGCGACCGGCTGGCGCTGCACTTCACCTGGCTGCCGGACGAGAAGGCGGTCCGCGAGCTGCTACCCGTGATGGAGGAACGGCTCGCCCCGTTCGACGTCCGGCCGCACTGGGGGAAGCTCTTCCACCGCGCGCGGACTACCCGAAGCTGGCCGATTTCCGGGCGCTCGCCGACGAACTGGACCCGGACGGCAAGTTCCGGAACCCGTTCGCCCGGCGGCACGTGTTCGGGGAGAGCTAGTCCGATTGCGACCACGCCGCGACGGGAAGGGAGAGGTACACGCCGACGTCGTCGATCCCGGTCTCGGCCTCGATACTCGTGCGCAGCAGGTCTGCCCGCTCCTGGCGGTTGTCCGCCCGGCTCGGGAACCACTTCGACCGGACCTCGACCAGGAGATCGAGCCCGAAGCGGTCGAACGGTCCCGGTGCGCGGAAACGCAGTTCCACGTCGCCCGGCTGGAGGTCGCCGTCGTACGGCTCCTCAGGGCACTCCACGGCGACGGACACGAGATGCGGGAGAACCGAGCCGAGCTCACGCAGCTTGGCATCGGGAAGATGGGGCGCGTAGGTGATTTCCACGAGAGGCACGGCACAAGCCTAGGGGCGGGCGAAACTGCTATCGTGGCGGCAGTTGCTTGCTCGCGCGGGAAGATCCCCGGCTGCTGCACTGGAGCCGCACGTTTCTCCCGAGGAGCCTTCATGTCTCTTCCCCTCGCCCGTCGTATGGACGGCGTCACCAGTTCTCCCGTGCGCGACCTGCTCGCGCTCACCGCCCGCCCTGGCGTGATCTCGTTCGCCGGTGGCATGCCCGCGCCGGAACTGTTCGATGTGGACGGCCTTCGTGCCGCCTTCGGCCGGGCGCTCGCCGACGAGTCCGCGTTGCAGTATTCGCCCACCGAAGGGAATCCGCGGCTGCGCGAGCTGCTCGCGCGGCGCCTGTCCGGTCGCGGGCTCGCGACCACTGTGGACGATCTGCTGATCACCACGGGTTCACAGCAGGGCCTGCAACTGCTGAGCACCGCCTTGCTCGATCCCGGAGCCACCGTGCTGGTGGAGGAACCGGTGTACCTGTCGGCGCTGCAATGCTTCCAGCTCGCCGGGGCGCGCGTCGTGCCCGTCCCCGGCGACGCGGAGGGGATCGACCCGGCCGCGTTGGACGAGATCGCGGCCAGGGAACGGCCTGCGCTGCTGTACCTCGTCCCGACGTTCTCGAATCCGTCCGGGCGCACGATCGGCCCGGAGCGACGGCGTGCGCTCGCTGAGGTGATCGCGCGCCACGGGTTCTGGCTCGTCGAGGACGATCCGTACCACGAGCTGCGGTATCGCGGCGAACGCGAGGAACCGTTGTCGGCCCGTCCGGAACTCGCCGGGCGCACGATCTATCTCGGCAGCTTCTCGAAGGTGATCGCCCCGGGGATGCGGCTCGGCTGGTTCCGCGCGCCCGCGGACCTCCTGCGCCGCGTCACGATCCTCAAGCAGGCGACCGATCTGCACAGTTCGACCGTCGATCAGGCGGCCGCGGCCGAATATCTGGCCATCGCGGATCTCGACGCGCACGTGCGGAAGTTGTGCGCGACATACCGCGTGCGCCGTGACGCGATGCTGGCCGAGCTGCCCGCGATCACCCCGCCCGGGACGACGTGGACCGACCCGGACGGCGGGATGTTCGTCTGGGTCACCCTTCCCGGCGGCGCGGACACGGACCGGTTGCTTCCCGAGGCGCTGCGGCAGGACGTCGCCTTCGTGCCAGGCTCGGCATTCCAGGTGGGGGAGCCGGATCGGTCGGCGTTGCGGCTGTCGTTCGCGACGCACGCGCCGGAGACGATCGCCGAGGGTTTGCGGCGGCTGGGCAAAGCGCTGGCGCAGTGAGGTAAGCGTCGTCCGGGGTCTCGTACCGGCCCGGCCGCGAGGGGCGATGCGGGTTGGAACCGACCGTGTCTCAAGGGACGACACACGTGATCCGACGGACGACACGCGTGTCCAGATGGACGACACGCGGCGGACCGGCCGCGGGCGTGTGCCGTCCCTCTGATCACGTGTGCCGTCCGGCCGGTCACGCGTGTCGTCCGCCTGATCACGCGTGTCGTCCATCCGGTCACGCGAGGCCTCTCAAAGAAGCTGCCGCGCCCATTCGGTGATCACGGCTGACGTCTTCACCGGCTGGTCCTCGGCCGTGTACGCGTAACTGTCGGGAATGGTCTTCAAGGGCGCGTCCAGTCGTTCGGCGAACCGTTGGGCGTTGGCGAGCGGGAACACGCGATCCTCGGCGGCCCAGGCCAGCAGGATCGGTTTGCCGAACCCGGCCGCGAGGTGGGCGGCTGCCTCGCGGCTGTACCGCGCCGACACACTGCCGATGGCCTTGCGGCCGTCGTGGCGGATCGCCGGATCGGTCAGCACCGGGCCGATGTAGCTCTCCATGGCCCGTGCGTCGACGGGGTACTTGGCCAGCCACCCATACGTGTTGCGCCAACGCCACGTTCGGCGGATCCGCAACGCCTGATAGAGCGCGCGGTAGGTCGCGGGATGGGCGGCGGTCGCCTTGAGGAGCCCGAAACCGCCGGGTTCCGGCGGCCAAGAGCATTCCGGGGTTTCGCAGCTGTTGAGGACCAGTCGCGCGATGCGGCCGGGATACGTCGTGGCGGTGATCTGGCTGTAGGCGCCACCGGAGTCGTTGCCGATCAGCGTGACGTCGGTCAGGTCGAGCGCGTCGAGGAACTGCGCGATCACGGCGGCCATCCCGGGCGGGGTCAGGTCGGCGTCGCGGCGCATCGGGGCCAGATGAGCGCCGAGCGGCCAATCCGGTGTGACACAACGGAAAGCGGGGGAGAGCAACGGGACGAGCGCGCGCCAGAGGTTCGCGTTCACCAGGTAGCCGTGGACGAACACGAGTGTCGGCCCGGTCCCGCTCTCGTGGTAGCGCACGGTTCCCGAGGGGAGTTCGGCCTCCTTCGCGGCGCCGAGCCGGGGATCCCGCCAGCCGGTGCCCGCCCAGTTCGTCATGCCCGCCGCCTTTCGCCGGGATAGTTCTTGTAACCGTTGCAAGAACTGTAGCGTGGTTTTTGCAATGGTTACAAGAACCGCTAGGCTTCCAGGGTGGACCCGCGCAAGGAACGGACGATCGCCGCGCTGCTGCGTGCCGCGGACGAGGTCTTTCGGGAACGTCCGGCCGACGACGTCACGGTCGAGGAGATCGCCGAGCGGGCGAAGGTCTCGGTCGGCTCCCTCTACAACCACTTCGGCTCGAAGGCGGGCCTGCACGCGGCGGTGGTGGAGCGCGCGCTCCAGGCGGATCGCGAGTACATGGACCGCGCCTATGTCCCCGGTCGCAAGCCGATCGAGCAGATCTACGCCGCGGCCGACGAGTACCTGGCGTTCTATCTGGCCAACCCCGACTACTTCCGGATGCTGGCGTTCCCCCGCGAGCCCGGCGGTTACGCGGCGGGGCACGAACTCGCGGAACGGCTCGCCCGGTCGGTCGCCGAGCAGAACGCGCGGCTCGTGCGCGCCGTGCGTGAAGGGGTGGAGGCCGGCGACTTGCGGGACGTCGACCCGGAAGAGACCGCGACCGTGCTGTGGGCGGCGTGGAACGGGATCATCAGCCTCGGCTGGCGGCCGGACGCCTTGCGTCGCGACGAAGCACAGCTGCGTGCCCTGCTCGCCGCGGCGACCGGGATCGCCGCGAACGGCTTGCTGAAGCGCTAGTCGGCCTGCGGGTCCCAGGTCAGCAGCCGGACCTTGCTGACGGTCTGGACGTGCCGTCGCATCGCGTTCGCGGCCGCCTTCGGGTCGCCGTTCCGGATGGCCTCGGCGATGTTGTGATGCTGGCTCAGTGAACGCCACGGCCTGCCGGGCTGCCGCAAGGACTCGTTGCGGCTTTCCGCGATCTGTGTGTCGATCGACCGCATGAACTCGGCGAGGATGGCGTTGTTCGCGGCGGCGGTGATCGCTTCGTGGAACCGGCGATCGCCTTCGGCGCCGTGCCCGCCGTCCTCGATCTCGGTCTTCATGTACTCCAGTGCCGCGTCGATGGCGGCGAGATCCGCGTCGGATCGTCGCGACGCGGCCAGCTCCGCGAGCTTGGTCTCCATCGCCTCGCGGGCTTCGAGTACTTCCGGAAGCCGCTTGCGGCGGGCGACCAGTTCGTCGACCGGTTCGACGTCGAGGTGATCGTTGCGCAGGTAGGTGCCCCCGCCGTGCCGGGACTCGAGCAGGCCCTGCACCTCGAGCACGACGATCGCCTGCTTGATCGACGCGCGGCTGACCCCGAGCCGCTCGGCGAGGTCGCGTTCGCTGGGGAGTTTGTCGCCCGCGTGCAGGCCGGACTCCTCGACGTGCGCCTTGATCCGCTCGACGACCTGCTCGTAGAGCTTCGCCCGGTTCAACCGGCTCAACGCCTCCGGCACTCGGTCCCCTCCCACGACTGGACAAGTGGCTTAGCCAATTTACCACTCATGGCTTGACAGGTGGTCGCCGTCACAGGGAAAGTGGCTCAGCCACTAGTCCACTCGGCCACTCGCCAGGGGGCTCCCGCCGTCAAGGAGGACGGTCATGTCCGCCCAGCTGATCTCGATCCTCGTTCTCGTGGTGATCTTCGCTCTCGCCACGACCCGTTCGATCAACATGGGGGCGCTCGCCTTCGCCGGTGCGTTCCTCGTCGGCACCCTCGCCGGTGGCCTGGACACCGACGGCATCTTCGCCGGATTCCCCGGCGACATCTTCGTGGTGCTGGTGGGCGTCACCTATCTGTTCGCCATCGCCAGGGCCAACGGCACCACCGACTGGCTGGTCGCCGCGGCCGTGCGCCTGGTCGGCGGCCGGATCGCGCTGATCCCGTGGGTGATGTTCGTGGTCACCGGCGCGCTGACCGCGATCGGCGCGGTGAGCCCGGCGGCCTGCGCGATCGTCGCGCCGATCGCGCTCGGTTTCGCCGCCCGCTACAAGATCAGTCCGCTGCTCATGGGCGCGATGGTGGTGCACGGCGCGCAGGGCGGCGGATTCTCGCCGATCAGCGTCTACGGCTCGATCGTCAACGGCATCGTCGAACGCAACCACATCGCGGGCAGCCCCGTGGTGCTGTTCCTCGCGAGCCTCGGCATGAACCTCGCCATCGCGGGCGTCCTGTTCGTCGTACTCGGCGGGACCAAACTGCGTCGCCGCCAGCTCGTGACGGCGGGCGCCGGCGGAGCGGAGACCGAGGAGGAACCGCTGCCGCACGAACAGCGGATTCCCTTGGACGGCCCCAAGATCGTGACGCTGACCGGCCTGGTCGCGCTCGTGGTCGGCACCCTCGTGTTCGACCTCGACCCTGGCCTGACCGCCATCACCGTCGCCGTCCTGCTGAGCGTCGCGTGGCCCAAGACCAGCCGCTCCGCCGTCTCCGAGATCACCTGGCCGACCGTGCTGCTGATCTGCGGCGTGCTGACCTACGTGGCGGTGCTGAAGGAGATCGGCACCATCGACTACGTCGGCAACGCGGTCACGACCGTCGGGATCCCGCTGCTCGCGGCGCTTCTGCTCTGCTACATCGGCGGTGTCGTGTCCGCCTTCGCGTCGTCGGTCGGGCTGATGGGTGCGCTCATCCCGCTCGCCGTGCCGTTCCTGGCGCAGGGCACGATCGGGCCGGTCGGCATGATCGCCGCCCTCGCCGTCTCGGCGACGATGGTGGACGTCAGTCCGTTCTCCACCAACGGCGCGCTCGTCCTCGCCAACGCGAAGGACGTCGACCGCGACAAGTTCTTCAAACAACTTCTGGTCTACGGGGCGCTCGTGGTGGCCGTCGTGCCGCTGGTCGCCTGGCTCGTGTTCGTCGTGCCCAACTGGGGTTGAGGAGGAGATCCATGCTGTCCGGACTGACTGCCGGGAAGAGCTACCGCGTCGCCCTGCGGTTCGGCGACGAATCCCTGACCTACGGCGAACTCGCGTGCGTCGCGGGACCACTCGCCGCCAGGCTGGCCGGACGCCCGCGCGTCGCGGTGTGGGCGACACCGACCCTGCGGACCTGTGTCGCGATCGTCGCCGCGCTGGCCGCCGGCGTCCCCGTGGTACCGATCAACCCGAAGGCCGGATCACGCGAACTGGCGCATATCGTCGCCGACAGCGTGCCGGACCTGGTGCTGGCCGCACCGGACGCGGAGCTGCCGCCGGAACTCGATGTGCTGCCGCGGCTCCCGGTCGAGCTGGACACCTCGGGCACACCGTGGCGAGGCGGGGAACCGGATCCGGAGAGCCCGGCGTTCGTCATCTACACCTCGGGCACCACCGGACCGCCGAAGGGTGTCCTCCTCCCGCGCCGGGCGGTGGCGTCGAATCTCGACGCGCTCGCGGAGATCTGGGACTGGACCGACGCCGACGTCCTCGTGCACGCCCTTCCGCTCTTCCACGTGCACGGCCTGATCCTGGGCGTGGTCGGCCCGCTGCGCCGGGGCGGCTCGCTGCACCACCTCGGCCGGTTCTCGACCGAAGCGGCCGCGAAGGAACTAGCCGGCGCGGGCACGATGCTCTTCGGTGTCCCGACGATGTACCACCGGCTCGCCGCCGACTGCGAAGCCGATCCCGCGCTGGCCGCCGGAGTGGGCGCGGCGCGGCTGCTGGTCTCGGGTTCGGCGGCCCTGCCCGCGACCGACCACGAGCGGATCACCGCCGCGACCGGGCAACGGGTCGTCGAACGCTATGGCATGACCGAAACGCTGATGAACTGCGGTGTCCGCGTCACGGGGGACCGGCGGCCCGGTGCGGTCGGCCCGCCGGTGCCCGGCGTCGAACTGCGGATCGTCGACGACGCCGGAGAACCGCTCTCCGACGAGTCCGTCGGCGAGATCGAGGTCCGCGGCCCGAACCTGTTCCTCGGCTACCTGAACCGGCCGGACGCCACGGAAGCCGCGTTGCGCGACGGCTGGTTCAAGACCGGAGACATGGCGATCCGCGATCCGGACGGCTACGTGCGCATCGTCGGCCGCCGGGCCACCGACCTGATCAAGAGCGGCGGCTACAAGATCGGCGCGGGCGAGATCGAAAACGCGCTCCTGGAACATCCGGGGGTCGCGGAGGCTGCGGTCACCGGGGAGCCGGACGAAGACCTCGGCGAGCGCATCGTGGCCTGGATCGTCCCCGCCGGGGACAGGCCATCGCCGGGAGAACTCGCCGACCACGTCGCCGGACTGCTGTCCCCGCACAAGCGGCCGCGGGTCGTGCACTACCTGGAAGCGTTGCCCCGCAACGAGATGGGCAAGGTCCTCAAGCGGGCTCTCCATGACTGACCCGCTGGGCTGGGACGGTTACGCCGCTTCCCTGGCACGCGCCAGGGAACGCACGGGCGCGGACGAGTCGGTGGTCTGGGAACGCACGAAGATCGGCGGCCACGAGGTCGTGGTGATCCGCTTCGAGTTCGGCTTCCTCGGCGGTTCGGTCGGGACCGGCACCGGCGCGCTCATCGAGCGGGCGCTCGACGAGGCGCGCTCGCACCGGCTTCCCGTCGTCTCGCTGCTGTCCACGGGCGGGACCCGGATGCAGGAGGGCGTTCCCGCGCTGCGGCAACTGCAGCGGATCGCGCGCGGTCTGGCACTGCTGCGCGAAGAGCGGCTGCCGCACATCACCGTCGCACGGCACCCCACCACCGGCGGGGTGTGGGCGTCCCTCGGCGCCGACGCCGACGTCGTGCTCGCCGTCCCCGGAGCTCAAGTCGGGTTCGCCGGACGCCGGGTGCGGCCGGAGCGGTACGCCGACGATCCCGCGTACACGGCGGAAAACCAGTACGCGGCCGGATATGTCGACGAACTCGTGGCCGAGGACGCGATCGCCGACCGGCTGGAGGTCTGGCTCGGGCTGCTGACCGGTGCTTCCCGGAACCGCCCGGCGGATCTGCCCCGCGCGCTCGGCGCCCTCGACTCCGCGGCCGACGGCTGGCAAGCCGTCCAGCGCGCGCGGTCGGCGGACCGGCCCCGCGCGGACGCCTACCTCGACGACTACTTCGACACCCGTGTCACCCTCCGGGGCGGCGCCGACGACGGAATTCTTTGCGGGTTCGGAAACAGGGGCGGGCGGCCGATCGCTTTCGCGGCGCAGAACGGGACCGCCACCACGCCCGGCGGTTTCCGGACGGCGACCCGGCTGATCCGCCTCGCCGGCAGGCTGGGGCTGCCGGTGCTGACCCTCGTCGACACCCCGGGCGCGGCCGCCGATCCAGCCGCGGAAACGGCCGGGGCGGGGAACGCCATCGCCGAACTGTTCGGCGCGATCGCGGCGGCGGAGGTGCCGGTCACGACTCTCGTCATCGGGGAAGGAGGCTCGGGCGGCGCGCTCGCCCTCTGCTCGGCGGACCGGATCTGGCTCACCCCGGACGCCTGTTTCTCCGTCATCGCCCCGGAACTGGCGGCCGGGATCCTCAAACGGGGTCCCGAAGAGATCCCCGCCCTCGCCGACGCGCTGAAGCCACGTCCCGAAGATCTGCTCGCCCTCGGTGTCATCGACGGCATCGCGGGACCGGAACCGGTCACCTTCCTGAGATAAGGGGTTCGACATGTTCAAGCGGATGTCCGTCGCGGTGCTCGCCGCGGTCACGCTCGGTCTCCTGGTCACGCCGCCCGGCCAAGCCGCCGGGGCCGCCCGCTACGTCGCCATGGGCAGCTCCTTCGCCGCGGGGCCGGGAATCCCGCCGCAGCAGCCCGGAACCCCCGCGGCCTGCGGACGTTCGACGAAGAACTACGCGACTCTCGTGGCCGCGGAACGCGGATTCGCCCTCACCGACGTCACCTGCAGTGGCGCGACCACGGCGAACATCCTCACCTCGGGGCAGGCCGGCCAGCCGCCGCAGATCGAGGCCGTCACCCGGGACACCCGGCTCGTGACGGTCACCATCGGCGGCAACGACGTCGGCTACGTCGGGAGCTTGTTCACCTACGGCTGTCAGAACACCGGCGGCGCGAACTGCGGCCAGGTCGACCAGAACGCCGTCCGCGCGGCGCTGAGCACGGTGCACGAGAAGATCGGCGCCGTCGTCGCGGAGGTCCACCGGCGCGCGCCGCGGGCGCGGGTGCTGGTCGTCGACTACCTGACGATCGTGCCGCGCACGGCGCCCGCCTGCGACGGCGTTCCCCTCACCCCGGAGCAGCTGGTCTTCGAACGCGAGGTCGCGGACCGTCTCGCGGCGGCGACCCGGCGGGCGGCCCGCGCCGAACGGGCCACCCTGGTCCCGGCGGCCGCGATCAGCGCGGACCACGACGCCTGTGCCACCGTCCCGTGGATGGAGCGGTACGTGGCCGCGCCGGGACGCGTGCCGTACCACCCGAACGAGGCCGGGATGGCGGCCGTCGCGGACCTGGTCACGGCCCGGCTGCACTCCTGAGAGGCGCGGGGCGGCCGACCGTGTCGCGAAAGCCACTTTCGGGACATCACACGTCGCGAAAGTGGCTTTCGCGACACCCGGCCCGCCGCTTGGCCTTACCGACCGACAGCCGCGCGGAAAGTACGGCGGTAGCTGTCCGGCGGCACTCCGACCGTGCGGTTGAAGTGCCGCCGCAGCGTGGCGGCGGTGCCCATCCCGGTGGCCTCCGCGATCAGGTCGACGCTGTCGTCGGTCCGCTCCAGCAGTTCCTGAGCGCGGCGAATGCGCTGGGTCAGCAGCCAGCGCAGCGGGGTCGTACCGGTCGCCGACCGGAAGTGCCGCGCCAGATTGCGTGAACTCATGTTCGCGTGCCGGGCGAGGTCCTCGACGGTCAGCGGCCGGTCGAGCCGCTCGGTGACCCAGGGGAGCAGGCCGCCGAGCGGGTGGTCGTCCTGATCGGGCACCGGTGCGGTGACGAACTGGGCCTGCCCGCCCGCGCGGTGCGGCGGGACGACGAGGCGGCGGGCGATGGTGTTCGCGACCGCCGAACCGTGGTCGGACCGGACCAGATGCAGGCACAGGTCCATCGCGGCGGCCTTGCCCGCGGAGGTGAGCACGCTGCCGTTGTCGACGTAGAGGACGTCCGGATCGACCTCCACCGAGGGAAACCGGGCGGCGAGGACGTCGGTGTGCGCCCAGTGTGTCGTCGCCCGGCGGCCGTCGAGCAGCCCGGCGGCCGCCAGCACGAACGCGCCCGTGCACAGGGACGCCACCCGCGCGCCCCCTTCGTGGGCGGCGCGCACGGCCTCGACCAGATCCGGCGGCGGATCGACGTCGATGTCCGCCCAGCCGGGGACGATGACGGTGCCGGCGCGCTTCAGCTCGTCGAGCCCGTGGTCCGGTTCGAGCAGGAATCGCCCGACCTTCACCGCTTTCGAGCCGTAGACGCCGAATTCGTACAGGCCGGTGTCGAAGACCTCGTGGGCGATGGACAGCTCGAACTGCAGCATCCCGTCCGTGGCGGCGAGGGCGACCGTACTCATGTCCGAAAGTGTACGCATGATGGCGTTCCGGACACTGTCGATCGGCCGGATCGGCCGACAGGATGGTCCACAGTGGATCGACCGAGGGCAGGAGAAACCATGGGTACGTACGACGTCGCGGTGTTCGGGGCCTACGGGCACACCGGGCGGTTCGTGGTGGCGGAGTTGCGCGAACGCGGATTCGGTGTGCTGGCCGTGGGACGCGACGAGGCGAAACTGCGCGGCCTGCCTTTGCCCGATCTCGACGTCCGGCAGGCGTCGGTCGACGACCCGGCTTCGCTCGACCGCGCGTTCGCGGGCGCGGACGCGGTGATCAACGCCGCCGGGCCGTTCGCCGACACTGCCGCTCCGGTGATCGAAGCGGCGCTGCGGGCGGGCGTCCCGTACCTCGACGTGGCCGCGGAGCTCGAAGCGAACATCGACACTTTCGCTCAGTTCGGCGAGCGCGCCGCGGGAGCGACGGTGATCCCGGCGATGGCGTTCTTCGGCGGCCTCGGCGATCTGATGGTCACCGCCGCGATGGGGGACTGGACGTCCGCCGACGAAGCACACGTCGCCTACGGGCTGAGCAGCTGGTACCCGACGGAAGGGACCCGCGCGGCGGGCAAGGTCTCGCGGGAGCGGCGCGACGGAAAGCGGATCCGCTTCGCGCGCGGCCGGATCGAACACCGTGACGACGCGCTGCCGGAGCTGGACTGGGACTTCCCCGCACCGTTCGGGACCCGCGCCGTGCTCGGCGAGTTCACGATGGCCGACGTCGTCACCGTCCCCAGTCACCTCGACATTCCCGAAGTGACCACGTACATGACCGTGAACGCGGCCCGCGAGGTCGTGACACCCGAGACCCCCGCGCCTCCCGCCGACGGCCCGTCCTCGCAGGAGTTCGTGGTCGACGTCGTGGTGCGATCCGGCGGCGAAGAACGGCGGATCGTCGCGCGGGGGCAGGATATCTACGCGATCACGGCTCCGCTGGTGGTGGAGGCCGTCCAGCGAGTGCTCGACGGCCGGACCAAGGCGACCGGGGTCGTTTCGGCGGGCGAGGTCTTCGACGCGGCCGACTTCCTGGCGGCCCTGGCGCCGCGGATCACCGTCACGGGGTGACACCGGCCCGCCAGCCCGGATGCGGCAGCCTGGCGGGCGGAACATCCCCGGGCCGGTACTCGAAATGCCACCATTCGTTGTCGTAGATCCGGTAGAGCGCGAAGCGGGCGCCGTGGTCCTCCAGCCACTGCGCTCCTTCGCGCGGCCGGACGTCCAGCGCGGTACCGCCGACGTGTGCGGAATCCTGCGGCGGCAGGACACGCTTGCCGCCGCGGGCGGTCTCAGCGAGGTACAGCCGATGCTGTTCGGCGGCGTCCCGATGCCCCGAGGTGACGCCGAGGAGCGTGCGGTGCCGCCAGAACGCCTCGGTCCTGGCGGCGGTGAACGCGGCGAGCGTCCCGGCGGTGAGCCCGGCGAGGTTTTCGGCGGGGAACCGCAGTGACAGCGCCCAGCCGCAGGCGATCCGCCGGGCCTGGCCGGGGCACCGCAGCCACGCCGGGATCAGCAGCAGTATCGCGAGGACGCGGGTGATCGCCGCGAGCACGAGTTCTTTCATGCCGTCGACCTTCGCCGACGCCTGTGCGAACCCGATCGCGGCGACGTGCGCGGACGCCGACGAAAATGTCACCGTTCCGCACGGAGGACGTCGTGACGCAACGATGACATTCCGTGGACGTTCCGCGGAAACGGGACGGGCACCATGGCGTGTCATGGACGAGCGGATTCCGTCCGGCGCTGCGATAGTCGTCGGCATGCCCAGGGTGCTGCTCATCGAGGACGATCAAGCCGTGCGTGACGGGCTCAGCATGGCGCTGGGCGGCCGTGGCCACGCGGTCGACGCGGTGGCCACCGGCGAGGAAGGCCTCGCCCGGCTCGCGTCCCGGCCGCCGGACATCGTCGTACTGGACCTGATGCTGCCCGGACTGGACGGGTTCGAGGTCTGCCGCCGGATCCGGGCGGCGGGGGATCTGCCGATCATCATGCTCACCGCGCGCAACGAGGACATCGACGTGGTGGCCGGCCTCGCCGCCGGCGCGGACGACTACGTGGTCAAACCCGCCAGGGCCCAGGTGCTGGAGGCACGGATCCGCGCGGTGCTGCGCCGCAGCGGGCAACCCGCGCCGTCGGTGCCCACGCCTGCCGAGATCGAGCGGCACGGCGACCTCGGCATCGACCGGGCCGGGCTGACCGTGACCAAGGGGGACAAGCCCGTCGCCCTCGCCCCGACCGAACTGAGGCTCCTGCTCGAACTCACCCAGGTCCCCGGCCGGGTGCTCAGCCGTCAGTACCTGCTGGAAAGCGTGTGGGAGCACGGATACTTCGGCGACTCGCGCGTCGTGGACGCATGCGTGCAGCGGCTGCGCGCGAAGATCGAGGACGACTCGTCCGCGCCGGTGTACGTGCAGACGGTCCGCGGGTTCGGCTACCGCTTCGGGCCACTGTGAAGCTCGGTGGCCTGCGCACCCGGCTGCTCCTGGCGTTCAGCCTGCTGGTCGTGATCACCGCGGCGACGGTCGCCGGCGGCGCCTACGTCCAGTCCCGCACCGTGATCCTCAAGCAGGCGCAGGACGCCACGGCCCGCGTCCTGGTCGACAAGGCCACCGCGCTGTTCCCGCTCGGCCCGCTGCCGCCGGGCGAGGGGACGCTGAGCCGGATCAGCGGCGAGCTGTCCGACCGCGACCTGAGCTCCCTGGTCCTGTACGAGGACAAGGCGAGCGGGAGCGAGCAGATGCGGTCGCTGATCTCGCCCGAGCTTCGCGAGCGGGTCCGGTCGGGAAACGTCGCCTGGCAGCGAGTCGACTCGCGGGGCGCACCGATGCTGGTGGTGGGCACCAGGTTCACCGTCGTGCTCCCCGGTGGGCAGCAACGGGATTCGGGCATCGAGGCCTACGTCGCGCGCAGCATGGCGCCGGAGGCGAAGAGCATCGACGAACTCGCCACCCGGGCCTGGCTGATCGGCGGGGTGGCGCTCGTCTTCGCGATCGGGCTGGCGTTGCTGGCCGCCCGCGGTGTGCTGCGGCCGGTGCGGGAACTCGGCGACGCGGCGCGGCGGCTGGGTGAGGGTGATCTGCGGGCGCGGATCAGCGTCCGCGGTTCGGACGAGCTGGCCGGGGTGGCGCGCACGTTCAACGAGACAGCCGAATCGCTGGAGCGGCACGTCGGCGAGCTGGAGCGGATGGAATCCGACGCGCGGCGGTTCGTCGCCGACGTCTCCCACGAACTGCGCACCCCGCTCGCCGCGATGACCGCGGTCGCGGACGTGCTGGAGCAGGAGGCGTCGAAGCTGCCGGGGGACGCCGGTCGCGCGGCGAAGATGAGCATCGAGGAGACGCACAACCTGACGCGGCTGGTGAACGACCTCATCGAGGTCTCCCGCTTCGACGCCGGGGCGGCCGCGCTGGCGCGGGAGGAAGTCGATGTCGCCGAGGTGGTCACGGCGAGCCTGCGTATCCGGGGCTGGACGGGCGAGGTGGAGAAGGACCTGCCCGCCGGGATCTTCGCCGAGTGGGATCCGAGGCGGGTGGACGTCATCGTGGCGAATCTGGTCGGGAACGCGTTGCGGCACGGGGAAAAGCCGGTCTCGCTCCGGCTTACCGAAGCGGGGGAGCAGATCACGCTGGAGGTCTCGGATCGCGGGCCCGGGCTGGCGCCCGAGGTGCTCCCGCACGTGTTCGACCGGTTCTACAAGGCGGATTCGGCCAGGGCGAGGTCCGGCGGCAGCGGACTCGGGCTGGCGATCGCCTGGGAGAACGCCCGGCTGCACGGCGGTGACTTGAGCGCGGCCAACGGCGTCGACGGCGGCGCGGTTTTCACGCTGCGCCTGCCCCGGCTGGGAGTGACGGCATGAGGAAGAACTGGATTTCGATGTTCCTGATAGCCGCCGTGGTCGCGGGCTGCGGCGTCCGGCCCAGCGCCGTGATCTCCGGGGCGCCCGCGCCGTCGGGGCCCGCCAACGGCGCGGTGCTCTACTTCCTGTCCGGCGGGCAACCGGTCCGCGTGTTGCGCCCGCTGGCGCAGGAACTGCCGCCGGCGAGCCCCGTCGATCTGCTCGCCGCCGGACCGGACGAAAGCGAGCGGGAACGGCAGTACACCACGGAAGTCCCGCCCGGCACCGCGGTCCTGGACCAGACGCCGGCGCCGAACGGGGTCACGGTGACCCTCTCGGTCGGCGTCGCCGGGTTGTCGGCGCGCGCGGTGGACCAGATCGTGTGCACCGCGCGGGATTCGCTCGGCGGGAGCGCGCAGATCACGTTGCGGGGTGAGGGAACCGTGCGTGGTCCGCTGTCGTGTCCCTTGCCCGGCTAGTGGGTCACCGTGGTCGTGAGTGGCGTTTCGGGTTAGAACACGAAACGCCACTCACGACCACGGTGACCCACTCGGTTCTGGGGCAGCACACATGGATGGCACATACCACGGCATTTTTACCCGCACGGTCCGCACCGGAAGTGTCCCGGATCACCGGTGTCGGTCCCTCGCTTTGTCCGGATCCGACCGCTAGCTTAGGCAAGGCTAAGCAAATGAGACGGGGGTGGTTGTGGCGTGGAAGGGATCGAGGGCAAGGTCGCACTCGTCACCGGAGGCGCGCGCGGGATCGGGGCGGCCGTCGTGGACGGGCTCGCCCGGGCGGGTGCGACCGTGGCGTCGATGGACCTGGCCGAAAGCGCTTCCAGGGACGGAGTGACCTCGTTCGTCGCGGACGTCGGGGATCCCGTGGCCGTCGCGCGGGTCGTCGACGAGGTCGAACGCGAACTCGGGCCGATCGGGATCGGCGCCTCCGTCGCGGGTGTACTGAAGCCGGGATCCGTCCGCGACACGAGCGACGAAGACTGGGCGGCGACCTTCGCGGTCAACTCCACCGGTGTCTTCACCGTGCTCCGCGAGATCTCTCGCCGGATGGCGCCCCGTCGGAGCGGTGTGCTGGTGACCGTCGGTTCGAACGCGGCGGGAGTCCCGCGCAGCGGGATGGCCGCGTACGCCGCCTCGAAGGCGGCCGCGACGATGCTGACCCGCTGTCTCGGGCTCGAACTCGCCGGTTCCGGCATCCGCTGCAACATCGTCTCTCCCGGCTCGACCGACACCGACATGCAACGTCTACTGTGGACGGACGAGAACGGCGCGGACCGTGTCATCGCGGGGAATCCGGAGCAATATCGTGTCGGCATACCACTGGGCCGGATAGCCGAGCCCGCCGATATCGCCGATGCCGTCCTGTTTTTGGTCTCCGATCGCGCGCGGCATATCACGATGCAGAACCTGTACGTCGACGGCGGGGCCACGCTCCGTGCGTGATCTCGATGACGCAACGAAGACTTTTCGGGTCCGTACGATTAGGTTAGGCTAACCAAAAAGTCGTGGTCGGCGCTTGCGTACTGGGGTGTCACCAGCGCCTGTTCGGTCAGTAGTATTCGCGAAAGGGAATCCAGTCGTGTCCTCACCTGCACCGGCTCGGCCAAGGCCGGTCCACCAGGCGGCCGATCTGCTGGCGGCGTACCTGCCGGGATCGTTCTACTACTCGTCCGCTCGCGGATCGCTGCTCGCCGACGGCGTGTATTCCCCGGTCCACGCGGTGCCGGGCAAACGCGCCCGTGCCGCCGCCGAAGTCCTCGACGCCGCCCTCGTGGCGGGAGTGACCGAACCGGTGGTGGCCGGGGCCATCGGCTTCCGGCCTGACGCGCCGAGCAGCCTGGTGGTCCCCGCCGTGGTGCGCCGGGCCGGACCACCGATGGCGAGTGGTCCGGTCGCCCCGCTCGGCGGCGGGGACTGGTCGGTCTCGCCGCGGCCCGCGCCGGAGGTCTACACCACCGCCGTCGCCAAGGCGCTGGACGAGATCCGCGACGGTGACCTGCGCAAGATCGTGCTGGCCCGCTGCCTCGACGTCACCGGTGGAGACCCCATCGCCGTGCCGCGGCTGCTGGCCCGTCTCGTCCACGCGGACCCGGCGGCCCACGCCTTCGCGGTCGACGTCAGCGCACCGGGGGATCCCGCACCGCGCACCCTGGTCGGCGCGAGCCCGGAGCTGCTGGTCTCCCGCCGCGGCCGGGTGGTGACGGCGAACCCGCTGGCCGGATCGCGGCCGCGGGTGGCCGACGACGCCGAAAACGCCCGCCGCGTCGAGGATCTGCTGGCGTCCGAAAAGGACCGTGCCGAACACGCCCACGTCGCCGCGCAGGTGGCCGAGGTGCTGGGCCGGTTCTGCGACGACCTCGACGTCGCGGGCGAACCGGAGGTGATCGGCACCCCCACGATGTGGCATCTGTCGACCAGGATCAGCGGACGGCTCGCCGACCCGGGCGACGCCGGTTCGTCCGCACTCGGGCTGGCGGAAGCACTGCATCCGACACCCGCCGTCTGCGGCGTCCCGACCGCGCTCGCCCGCGACACCATCGCCGCGCTCGAACCCGAGGATCGCGGCTATTACGCGGGTCTCGTCGGCTGGACCGACCAGGACGGGGACGGCGAATGGGTCGTCACCATCCGCTGCGCCGAGGTCCGCGACCGCACCGTGCGGCTCTTCGCCGGCGCGGGCGTGGTGGCGGGTTCCGACCCGGCGGCCGAACTCGCCGAGACCGGCGCGAAGTTCGGCACCATGCTGCGGGCGCTCGGCCTGGAGGGGGCGGTATGAATCCCGATCACGTGCCTTGGCCGCCCGAAACCGCCGCGCGCTACCGGGCTTCGGGATACTGGCGCGGCCAGACCTTCGGCAAACTGCTGACCAGCCTCGCCGAGGCGTACGCCGAGCGCCCCGCCGTGATCGGCGAGAACGCTCGCTGGACCTTCGCCGAACTCGACGAGCGGGCGCACCGGCTCGCGGCCGGGTTCGCCGGTGCCGGGATCCACCCGGGCGACCGGGTCGTCGTGCAGCTGCCGAACGTGCCGGAGTTCGCGTCCGTCGTGTTCGGACTGTGGCGGGCGGGCGCGCTGCCGGTGTTCGCGCTGCCCGCGCACCGCGCCAGCGAGCTGCGGCACTTCGCCGGGCAGAGCGAGGCCGCGGCGATCCTGACCGTCGGCGAGCACGAACGGTTCGACCACGCCGCCATGGCACGCGCGGTCGCGGCCGAAATCCCATCGGTGCGCAACGTCTTCGTCGTCGGCACGGAGGAGTTCGCCGTGCTCGAAGCGGCGACCCCGCGTGCCCTGCCCGATCCGGATCCCGCCGGGGTCGCGTTCCTCCAGCTGTCCGGCGGCAGCACCGGACTGCCCAAGCTGATCCCGCGCACGCATGACGACTACCTCTACAGCGTCCGGGAGAGCGCGCGGATCTGTGGCCTGCGCCCGGAAAGCGTGTACCTGGCCGCGTTGCCGGTGGCGCACAACTTCCCGCTCAGCTCGCCGGGTCTGCTCGGCGCGCTGCACGCGGGCGCGGCCACGGTGTTCGCGCCGCGTCCCGACGCCGACACCGCGTTCCGGCTGATCGAGGCCGAGGGTGTGACGATCACCGGGCTCGTGCCGCCGCTGGCCGCCGCGTGGGCGCAGGCGGCCGGGCGGACCACCCGTGATCTGTCCTCTTTGGACGTCCTGCTGGTCGGCGGCGCCAAATGCGCGCGCGAGCTTGCCGAGAAGATCGGGCCCGCGCTGGGCTGCCGTCTGCAGCAGGTGTTCGGCATGGCCGAGGGACTGGTCTGCTACACCCGGCTCGACGATCCGGACGAGTACGTCCTCGCGACACAGGGGCGGCCGATCTCGCCGGACGACGAGGTCCGCGTCGTGAACCCGGACGACCCTCTGTCCACTTCGGACGATGTGGTCGCGCCGGGCGAGGTCGGCGCGCTGCTGACCCGTGGCCCGTACACGATCCGCGGCTACTACCGCGCCGCCGAGCACAACAAGACCGCGTTCACCGAGGACGGCTTCTACCGCACCGGGGATCTCGTGCGGCAGCACCCGTCGGGACACCTCGAAGTCGTCGGCCGGGCCAAGGAACAGATCAACCGCGGTGGGGAAAAGGTGGCCGCGGAAGAGGTCGAGAACCACCTGATGGCCCATCCCGGCGTGCTCGACGCCGCCGTCGTCGCGGTGCCGGACCCGTACCTGGGCGAGCGCACCTGCGCCTACGTCGTGCCCGCGGCCGGTGCCGAGCCGGCCGCGGCGGAGCTGCGCCGGTTCGTCCGCGAGCGCGGGGTCGCGGCGTTCAAGGTGCCCGATCTGGTCCAGATCGTGCCGGAGTTCCCGGTGACCGGGGTCGGCAAGACCAGCAAACGCGAGCTGCGGGCGGCACTGGCCGCCCTGGCGAAGGAGAAGTGAACGTGTCACTGCCCAAGATCGAGCCGTACGCCCTGCCGACGGAGGCCGAGCTGCCCGCCGGCCGGGTCGGCTGGAAGCCCGACTCCGCGCGCGCCGCGCTGCTGGTGCACGACGCGCAGCGGTACTTCCTCGCGCCGTACGCGGGATCCCCGGTGCCGGAGATGGTCGCGAACATCGCCGCGCTGGCCGACGCCGCCCGCGCCGCGGGTGTCCCGGTGTTCTACACCGCGCAGCCCGGTCATCAGGCCGCCGAGGATCGTGGACTGCTCACCGAGTTCTGGGGCGACGGTATCGGCGCGGTCATCGACGAAGACCCCGCCGCCGCAGATGTGGTGCCCGAGCTCGCCCCGAAGCCGGGGGACAAGGTGTTGACGAAGTGGCGCTACAGCGCGTTCCAGCGCAGCACGTTCACCGAGCAGCTCGCCGAAGCGGGCCGGGACCAGCTGTTGATCACCGGTGTCTACGCGCATATCGGCTGCCAGGCCACCGCGGTCGAGGCCTTCATGCGCGACATCCAGCCGTTCCTCGTCGGTGACGCGGTCGCGGACTTCTCCCGCGAGCGCCACGACCAGGCCTGCGAGTACGTCGCCCAGCGTTGCGGCGCGTTGACCACCACGGCCGCCGCGCTCGCCGCGCTGGCCCCGATCCACGCCGGAGCGCGCTCATGAGCCTCACCGTCGAAAAGATCCACGCCGACGTCGCCGAGCTGCTCGGCTGCGATCCGGCCGAGCTGAAGCCGGAGACCGATCTCACCGACCTCGGACTCGACTCGATGCGGATCATGGGCCTCGTCGAGCAGTGGCGCACCGAAGGCGCCGACACCCTGGAGTTCGCCGACCTCGCCGAACAACCGACCCTCGGCCACTGGACGCAGGTCCTCACCGGGAGCACCGCGTGAGCCGCGCCGACCATCGCCACCGGCACCTCGAACGCATCGCCGAGGTGCGCGGGGGAGCGCACGCGGAGAAGGTCCCGTACCCGATCCGGGTCCGGCAGGCCGAGGTCGTGCGCACCGAGATGATCGGTTCCGGACTGCTCCGCGTCACCCTCGGCGGGCCGGGAACCGCGGGTTTCGAGGCGCATTCGCCCGATGAGCACGTGAAGGTCCTGTTCCCCGAGCTGGATCCCGAGCCGAAGCTACCGGTCCAGGACGGCGACATGCTGCGCTGGCCCAAGCCCTCTCCGACGTCGCGCGAGTACACGGTCCGCCGGTACGACCCGGCTTCCGGGGAACTCGACCTCGACGTCGCACTGCACGAAGGCGGCCTCGGTTCCGGCTGGGCCGAGAAGGTCACTCCCGGCACCCCGGTGCACGTCGCCGGTCCGCCCGGCGGGCTGATCGTGCCGCACACCTACGACCGCTACCTGCTCGCCGGTGATCTCACCGCGCTGCCCGCGATCGCGCGCTGGCTCGAAGAGCTGCCGCGCACCGCCGCGGGCTGGGCGTTCATCGAGGTCGCCGACGCGAGCGAGGAGATCGAGCTGTCCGCGCCCGAAGACGTCGAGGTGCATTGGCTGCACCGGGGCGACGTCGCGCCGGGCGCCTCGGACATGCTCGCGCGCGCGGTCATGACGATCGAGGTCCCCGCCGGTGAACGGCTCTACGCCTGGGTCGCCGGTGAAGCCGGGCAGATCAAGCCGTTGCGCCGCTGGCTCAAGAACGACCTCGGGCTCGGCAAGGACGACCACGACGTGACCGGCTACTGGAAACGCGGCGTCGCGGACTTCGACGACGAGCACGACCACTGATCCCCACTCATCGAAGAACGAGGAAATCCATGCGCACCACCAGAACCCGCCGTCTCGCCGGAGCGCTCGCGCTCGCTTTGACGGTCGTGACCGCGGCCACCGCCTGTGGCTCCGGCGACGCCGGGCAGGCGGACGGCGGTCCGACCCGGGTGTTCGCCGCCGACAACGGCCAGATCACCATCCCGGTCTCGCCGAAGCGGGTCATCGCCACCGGTTACGCCGTGCCCGCCCTTCTCGAAGCGGGCGCGCCGCTGGTCGGGGTGTCCAGCTGGAAGCGCGGCATCCCGCTGTTCAACGAGCAGGAGCGCAAGAAGTACGACGAGCTGGCGAAGGTCGCGGGCGAATCGGCGGCGGAGACGAACTACGAGGCGATCGCGCAGGCGGATCCGGACCTGATCGTCATCGGCGTGCCGAAGCCGGTGCTCGCCGACATCGACATCAAGCGGCTCGAAGCGATCGCGCCGGTCGTGGCGATCGGCCCGTCGGTGCCGTCGATGTGGCGAGAGCTGTCCCGCAAGCAGGCAGACGCCGCCGGCGCCATCGCCGGGTTCGACGCGCTCAAGACCGCGTACGACACCAAGGCCAAGGGACTGGCCGAGAAGTACAAGGCCGTGCTGCCGCAGCTGAAGCTGGGCCACGTCGGTGCCTACGGCGAGGTCGCCAAGGGCAACTTCCAGCGTGAGTTCAACGGTTCCTGGGGCACCAACATCGCGCAGGACGTCGGCGCCACCTACTACGGCCAGGTCAAGGTCAAGGGCGGCGGCTCCAAGGACGTCAGCGAGTACCCGTCGATCGAAGAGCTGCCGACCGCGTTCGCGGAGGCCGACGCGATCACCTACTCGGTCGCCGCCGACGGTTCCGTGCCCGCGCCGGTCAAGTACGTCCTCGACTCGCCGTTGTGGAAGGAACTCCCCGCGGTGAAGGCGGGCAAGGTCTACCCGTTCCGCTACACCGAGGCCGCCACCTACCGGGCCGCGACGTCCACTTTGGACGCCGTCGACCAGGCGTTCGCGCCGCTGCTGAAGAAGTGACCACCACCGGGCGGTCCGCGCTGCTCGGCGCCGCACTGCTCGGGCTCGTCGTGGTCGCCGTGCTGAGCGTCGGAATCGGCGCGCACGCCATCGCCCCCGGCGAGGTCGTGCGCGCCCTGCTGGGCGACGGGAATCCGAGTGACCGGGCCGTGGTCCTGGACATCCGGATGCCGAGGGCGGTGCTGGCGATCGGCGTCGGCGCGGCGCTCGCCGTCGGCGGTGTGCTCGTGCAGGCCTTGTCCCGCAACGCCTTGGCCGAACCCGGCGTGCTCGGCGTGACCGCCGGGGCCGGGTTCGCCATCGCGGTGGGGTCCTCGTTCGGGCTCGCCGCGTCGGCGCCCGTGGAGCTGGGCTTGGCGGTGGTGGGCGCGCTCGGCGCTTCGGCGCTGGTGTACGCGGTCGGTAGCAAGTCGCCGCTGCGGCTGGTGCTCGCCGGTACCGCGTTGAGCGCCGTGCTGCTGGGGCTCACCCTCGGCCTGCGGCTGCTGTTCCCCGACACCTTCGACGTCTACCGGTTCTGGTCGGTGGGTTCCCTGGCGGGCCGTGAACAGGCGCCGACCACGGTCCCGCTGATCATCATCGGCCTGTCCCTGCTGGGCGCGTTCGCGGTGAGCCGCCAGCTGAACGCGATCGCGCTCGGCGAGACGGTCGCGCACACGCTCGGCGCGAACGTCGCCAGGGTCCGGACGATCACCCTGCTGCTGATCACGCTGATGGCGGGCGCGGCGACCGCGCTGGCCGGGCCGATCCTGTTCGTCGGGCTGATCGTGCCGCATCTGGCCCGGCGGGTGGCCGGCGCGTCGATCCCGTGGCTGATCGCGTTCGCCGCACTGCTCGGCCCGGTCCTGATGCTGGCCGCGGACGTCGGCTCCCGGATCCTGCTGCCGACCGGCGAGGTCCCGGTCGCGATCGTGACCGCGTTCCTCGGTGGCCCCGTCCTGATTTGGGCCGTGCGCAAATACGGGGCGGCGCCGCTATGAGCACACTCGTCCTGCGGCGCGGGAGGTTCTCCGCCCGGATCGAACGCCGCACCCTCGTCTTCCTCGTGGCGATGCTCGTGGTCATCGCCGGCCTGACGCTGCTCGGGCTCTGTTACGGCGCGGCGTGGGCGAGTCCCGCCCGCGTGTTCGCCGCGCTCACCGGTTCCGGCGGCGGCCCCGGCGTGGTCATCCGCGAATGGCGGCTCCCACGGGTGATGGCGGGGCTGGTGTTCGGCGCCGCGCTCGGCCTGGCGGGCGCGATCTTCCAGAACATCACCCGAAACCCGCTCGGCAGCCCGGACGTGATCGGCCTCGACGCGGGCGCGTACACCGGCGCGCTGTTCGCGATCACGGTGCTTTCGGGGACGTCCACGCAGTTGACCGTCGGTTCGGTGCTCGGCGGCGTGCTCACGGCGGCGATCGTGTACGCGCTGTCACTCGGCGGCGGGCTGTCCGGGCTGCGGCTGATCGTCATCGGCATCGCGATCAACGCGATGTTGACGGCGCTCAACTCGTGGATCGTGCTGCGCGCCGAACTCGAGATCGCGATCGCGGCCGTCGGCTGGAACGCCGGTTCCCTCAACGGGATCGGCTGGGACGACGTGGCGATCCCGTTCGGTGTGCTCGCGGTGCTGTTCGTCGTGCTGTTCACCAGGGCGCCGGCATTGCACCAGGCCGCGCTCGGCGGCGCGCTGGCGGTCACCACCGGCGTCCGCTGGGACCGGCTGCGGCTGGCGCTCGTGCTGATCGGGGTCGGCTGCACGGCCACGGTCACCGCCGTCGCCGGTCCGATCGCGTTCATCGCGCTGGCGGCCCCGCAGATCGGGCGGCGGCTGGCCCGCACGCCCGGGATTTCCCTGCTGCCCGCCGCCCTCACCGGCGCCGTGCTGCTGACCAGCGCCGACCTGGCCGCCCAGATGCTGCTCGCGCCGGAAGCGCTGCCGGTCGGTGTGATCAGCACCGTGATCGGCGGCGGCTACCTGATCTGGCTGCTCACCAAGGAGGTGCGGCGCACATGAGTGCCCGCTTGACCGCCCGGGATCTGACCCTGCGCTACGGCGACCGGGTCGTGTCGACCCGGCTGAGCCTCGACGTGCCCGACCGCGCGTTCACCGCCGTCGTCGGACCGAACGCGTGTGGCAAGTCGACGTTGTTGCGCGCGTTCGTCCGGCTGCTGCGCCCGTCGGACGGCGAAGTCCTGCTCGACGGTAAGGACGTCGGTTCCTTCCCCGGCAAGGGATTGGCGCGGGAACTCGGGTTCCTGCCGCAGGATCCGGTGGCACCCGAGGACGTCCGCGTCCGGCAGCTGGTCGCGCGCGGCCGGTTCCCGCACCAGTCGCTGTTCGCGTCGTGGTCCGAAGAGGACGAACGCGCGGTGATCGAGGCGATGACCGCGGCCGGGGTGGCGGGGCTGGCCGACCGGCCGGTGCAGGAACTTTCGGGCGGGCAGCGTCAGCGCGTGTGGGTGGCTCTGGTGCTGGCGCAGAAGACGCCGTACCTGCTGCTCGACGAGCCGACGTCGTTCCTCGACATCGCGCACCAGTACCAGCTGCTGAGCCTGCTGGCGCGCCTGCGCGACGAAGGCCGCACGGTGATCGCCGTCCTGCACGACATCAACCAGGCGTGCCGCTACGCCGACCACCTCGTCGCGCTGCGGGACGGCCGGATCGTCGCCGAAGGAGCGCCCGCCGACATCGTCGACGCCGAGCTGATGAAGGAGGTCTTCGATCTCCCCAGCGTCGTCGTGCCCGACCCGGTGACCGGAACCCCGATGGTGGTGCCCACATGCTGAACCTGACCGGTGCCCAGCTGGGTATCTGGACCGCGCAACGCCTCGAACCCGACTCGCCCTACTACGTCGTCGGTGACGTGATCGAGATCGCCGGCGAAAAGCCGGTCGACGTCGCCGCGCTGACCGAGGCGATCCGGGCGACCGCCGAAGAGGCGGACAGCCTGCGGTTGCGGGTCTTCGAGACGCCGGACGGGCCACGTCAGGTGGTGTCGGACGACGAGATGCCGCTGCCGGAGATCGTGGATCTGCGCGGTGAGGCCGATCCGGTGGCCGCCGCGCACACGCGGGTGGACGCCGAACGCCGCCGCGTCGCCGAGGCTTGCCGCGGCATGGTCGAGCGGCCGTTGTTCGCCCACCTCGTGCTGCGGCTGTCCGACTCGCAAGTGTGGTTCACCCAGCTCGGGCACCACCTGGTGTTCGACGGTTACACCGCGGCGATGCTCGCCCGCCGGACCGCCGCCCGCTACACCGCTTCGGTCCAGGGCAAGGAAGTGCCGCCCTCGACGTTCGCCCGGTTCGCCGATCTCGTTGAGGCCGACCAGGCCTACCGCGAGAGCGAGCGGTTCGCCCAGGACCGCGAGTACTGGCGGGAGCGGTTCACGCCCTTGCCGGAGCTCGACGACGCCGGAGGCGCGTCGGGTCCGCCCGAGCACACCGTGACCGCACGCGCGGTCCTGCCCGCTACGGACGTGGCCCGATTGCGCGAGCTGGGAAAACGTGCCGGGACGACCTGGGGCGACGCGCTGATCGCCTGCTACGCCGCCTTCCTGCACCGCGTGCTCGGCTGGACCGACGTCGTGTTCGCGATGCCGCTGATGTGCCGCGAGGGGGCGGCGCTGCGGACTCCGGCGATGGCGGTCAACGTGCTGCCGCTGCGGGTCGGCGTGCTGCCGCAGGACACCGGAACCGAGCTGACCGCACGGGTCGCGGGCGCGCTGAAGGAGATGCGCACGCATCAGCGATATCGCGGTGAGGACCTGCCCCAGGATCTCGCGGTGCCCGGCGCCGGAGCACTGCTGCACGGGCGGGGTATCAACCTCAAGGCGTTCGACCTGAAGCTCGACTTCGCGGGCTCGCACGGCACGATGCGCAACGTCGCGGGCGGACCGCCGGAGGACATGGGCCTGTCCGTGCTGCCGACCTCCGACGGTGGGCTGCTGCTCGGTTTCGAGGTCGACGCGCGGACCCACGACCAGGCCGCCGTCGACGCCAAGCTGACCGCGTTGCGCTGCCTGATCACCGCCTTGACCGAACCGGACGGCCCGGCCATCGCCGCCGCCGACCTGGTGCCGCCGGGGGAGCGGGACACGCTCCTCGAAGCGTGGTCGACACCCGCGCCTGACGCCGAACTCCTTGGCGTAACTGAACTTCTCGACCGCCTCGATCCCGAACAGACCGCCCTGGTCTTCGGTGAAGAACGGCTGACCGCGGGCGAACTCGTCACGCGCGTCCACCGTCTCGCCCGCGCCTTGCGCGCACGCGGTGCCGGGACCGACGACGTCGTCGCGCTGGCCCTGCCGCGGTCCGCGGATCTCGTCGTCGCCCTGCTGGCGGTGCTCGACGCCGGGGCCGGCTTCCTGCCGCTGGATCTCGCCCATCCCGTCGAACGGCTGCGGGAACTCGTCGCCGAAGCCGGCGCGGTGCTCACCGTGACCCACGACCCGGAAATCGTGCCTGGCCCCCAGCTGGTGCTCGGCGAGACCGATCTGTCCACACTGGACTCCTCGCCGCTGGACATTCCCCGCCATCCGGAACATCTCGCGTACGTCATCTTCACCTCCGGCTCCACCGGCCGCCCCAAGGGCGTGCTGGGCCGGGTCGGCGGGCTCGCGACGCTGCTGCGCCACCACCGCGCGACCACGGTCGCCGAGACCGAACGCGCCGCGGGCAGGCGGCTGCGCGTCGCGCACACCTACTCGTTCGCCTTCGACTCCGCGCTCGACCAGCTGATGTGGCTGCTGTTCGGGCACGAACTCCACGTCTACGGCACCGACGTCGCCCGGGACGCCGACGAACTCCTCGCTGCGTTCGCCCGCGACCGGATCGACGTCGTCGACACCACGCCGTCGATGGCCGCGCCGCTCGTCGACGCCGGACTGCTCGACGGCCCGCACCCGCCCGTATTGCTCGTCCTCGGCGGCGAGGCGACTCCGCCCGCGCTCTGGCGCAAGGTCGCGGAGTCGGGTGTCCGCGCCCGCAACATGTACGGCCCGACCGAGGCCACTGTGGACGGTGCCGGATCCTGGCTGGACGACGGCGAGCCGACGATCGGCACCGCGGTGCCGGGGACGGCGGTCCGGGTGCTCGACGCCGCGCTGCGTCCCGCGCCGGTGGGAACACCGGGTGAGCTGTACCTCGCGGGCCCGCATCTCGCGCGCGGCTATCTCGGACGCCCCGGCGCGACGGCCGAACGGTTCGTCGCCGACCCGTTCGGCGCGCCCGGCGACCGGATGTACCGCACCGGCGACCTGGCCCGCTGGGTGCCTGGCCGCGGTCTGGAGTATCTGGGCCGCCGCGACGGCCAGGTGAAGGTGCGCGGTCACCGTGTCGAACTCGGCGAGGTCGAGGCCGCGCTGGCCGCCGTTCCCGGAGTGCGGGCGGCCGCCGCCGCGGTGCGCGGGCCACGGCTCGTCGGCTACGTCGTCGGCGAGGTCGTCCCGGACGACGTCCGTGCGGAGCTCGCCGCGCGCGTGCCGGAGCATCTCGTGCCAGCCGCGGTCGTCGTTCTCGACGCACTTCCGTTGACCTCCAATGGAAAGATCGATCGTCCCGCGCTGCCCGCCCCGCGCGCGGCGGCCGGAAGGACCGCCGCCACCGAACGCGAACGGCTGCTGTGCGCGACCATCGCCGAGGTGATCGGCGTCGAAGAAGTCGCGGTCGACGACGACTTCTTCGCGCTGGGAGGCGACAGCATCACCGCGATCAGCGTCAGCAGCAGGCTGCGCGCGCACGGCCTCGACCTGCGCCCACGTGACCTGCTCGCCCGCCGCAGCTTCGAGGCGCTGGCCGCGGCGAGCGCGGAGATCGGCGCCCCGGCCGCTCCGCCGGACGAGCCAGTCGGCGTGGTGCCCGCGCCGCCGATCGTCCGTGCCCTGCTCGACCCGCATCCGGACGTCGCGACGATCGCCGGGTACACGCAGTGGACCGCGCTCCGGCTCGACGAGGATCTTCCGCCCACCCTGCTGATCGAGGGCGTCCAAACGCTCCTGGACCACCACGACGTCCTCCGTCTGCGTTTAGAGGACGAAATGCGGGTCCGGGAACGCGGCACGGTGAAGGCGTCGGACGTCGTGGTCGAGACGACCGGTCAACCGGCCGAGGTCGCGGCGGAACTCGCGGAGTCCCTTGATCTCCGGATCGGGGTACTCAAGGTCGCGTTGCTTCCCGACCACCTCGTCATCGTCGTTCACCACTTGGCGATCGACGGGGTTTCGTGGCGGGTGCTCCTGCCGGATCTGCGCGCCGCGTGCGCCGGTGAGCCGCTCGAACCGGTCGGCACCTCCTGGCGGCGGCACGCGCTTCTCCTTGCCGAACAAGGCACTTCGGGTGCCAGGCGCGGTGAACTCGGCCACTGGCGCGCCGCGCTCGACGGTCCGCGCCTCGGCCACCGTCCGCTCGACCGGACCGCCGACACGGTCGCGACCGCGCGGCGTTCGGTCACCCTCGCCACCCCGGAGCAGACCGACGCGGTGCTCACCGCGTTGCCCGCGGCTTACCGCGCCGGACCGGACGACGTGCTGCTCGCCGCGCTCGTGCTCGCCCTCCGCTCGTGGCGTGGCGCGCCGGTCGAGGCCGAAACCGTGTCCATCGAAGGACACGGCCGGGACCAAGACGGCCTGGACCTCTCGCGCACCGTCGGCTGGTTCACCGCCGAGTATCCGTTGCGCGTTCCCTCTGGCGTAGCGGAGGCCGGAAGGCTGCTGCGAGCCGCCAAGGAGGCCAAACGCGCGGTCCCGGACAACGGCGTCGGCTTCGGCGTCCTGCGGTATCTCGACCCGCTGACCATGGACGAACTCGCCGCCGTCCCGCCGCCGGACGTCGTCCTGAACTACCTCGGTCGCTTCGCGGCACTGCCGGGCACCGGCTGGCGGCTGCCGGAGGAAGACCCGTTCGCGGTCACCGAACCGGACGACAAGTCACTGGAACAAGTGCTGGCGCTGAACTGCTTCGTCCGCGAGGACGGCCGTCCCCGGCTCGCCGTCGAGTGGACCGCGGCGGGCGAGGTCCTGCCGCCGGAAAGCGTCGAGGCGCTCCAGGAAGCGTGGTCACTCGCCCTCGAGGAGTTGACCGCGCACGCCACTTGGATCGGACCGGACGGCGGCGGTCTCACGCCGTCGGATCTGCCGCTGGTCGGCCTCGACCAGGCCGACATCGACGCACTCGAAAGCCTCGGCCGCGTCGAGGACGTCCTGCCCGCGACCCCGTTGCAGACAGGGCTTTCGTTCCACACCCTGGCACGCGGTACCGAGGACACCGACGTCTACGTGGTGCAGGCCGTCACGCTGCTCAGCGGCGCGCTCGACGCGGACCGCATGCGCGAAGCCGCGAAGGAGGTCCTGCGGCGGCATCCCGCGCTGCGTGTCCACCTGCACACCACCGATGCGGGCGAGGTCGTCCAGGTGGTCCCCGCCGAAGTCACGCTGGACTGGCGGTTCGCGCAGGTCTCACCTGAGCAGGTCGAGGCCGAGTGCCGCGCCGAACTGGCCCGGCCCTTCGATCCGGCGACCCCGCCGTTGATCCGGTTCCTGCTGCTGACCCTCGGCCCGGACGAGCACCGCCTGGTGCTCACGAATCACCACGCGTTGCTCGACGGCTGGTCGATGCCGCTGGTCGGCCGCACCCTGCTGGCGACCTACGCCGAACTCGGCGGCGGCCCGGTGGCCCCGGTCGCGCCCCCGCTTTCGGAGTACCACCGCGTGCTCGGCGAACGCGACCCGGACGCGGCACTGGAGGCGTGGCGCGAGGCGCTGGCCGGGCTCGACGAGGGCACACGGCTCGCCCCGGCGAGTATCGAGTCCACTGTGGACCGCCCGGAACGCGTCACCGTGGAACTGGGTGGGGAGTTCAGCGAACGGCTGCGCGCCTTCGCCCGCGAACGCGGGATCACCCCGACGACGGTGTTCCAGACCGCCTGGGGAGTGCTGCTCGCCAGGCTGACCGGCCGGCGTGACGTGGTCTTCGGCTGCCCGGTCTCCGGCCGCCCGGCCGACGTCCCCGGCGTCGAGCGCATGATCGGCCAGCTCGGCAGCACGATTCCGGTGCGCGTGCGCTTCGACGCCGCCGACACGGCGGCCACCGTGCTCGAACGTGTGCACACCGAAAGCGTCCGGCTCACCGATCACCATCACGCCGGGCTGCCGGACATCCAGCGCGCGGCCGGCGTCGGCGACCTGTTCGACACCATGCTGGTGATGGAGAACTTCCCGCTCTCCAGCCGCGCCCGCACCACGCTGGCCCCCGGTCTCGACCTCGTCGGCGTCGACATCACCGACGCCACGCACTACCCGCTCACGGTGATCGTGCTGCCCGGCGACGAGTTCACCGTCGGCCTCGGCTACCAGCCCCAGGCGTTCACCCGCGAGGAGGCCCAGGCCTACGGCCGCTGGCTGCGCGCGGTGCTGCACGAGATCGTCGCCGATCCGGCGCGCCCGGTCTCCCGGCTGCGCGCGCTCGACGCCGAGGAAGAACGCGCGATGCTGCGCCTCGGCGAAGGCCCGGAACCCAACCGCGAACGCGGCGGCATGCTGGAGGAGTTCGGCCGCTGGGTCCGGGAGACCCCGGACGCCGAAGCCGTCGTGTGCCGGGACCGGAGCCTGACCTACGCCGAACTGGACCGCCGCGCCAACCGGCTCGCGAACACCCTGATCGACGCGGGAGTGAAACCGCAGGACCCGGTCGCGGTCCTGCTGCGCCGCGACGTCGACCTCGTGGTCGCGTTGTTCGGTGTCGTCAAGGCGGGCGCCGTGCACGTGCCGATGGACCCGGACTACCCGGCCGACCGGCTCGCGTACATGCTGGACGACATCGCGCCCGCCGCCGTCGTGTCCACTTCGGACGTCGACGGCCTGCCGGTGATCGACCCGGCTTCTCTGTCCACTGAGGACACCGATCCGGGCGTGTCCTTGTGTGCGGACGCGATCGCGTACGTCATCTACACCTCCGGCACGACGGGCAAGCCGAAGGGCGTGGCAGTACCGCATCGCGGCGTTCCGAGCCTGATCGCGCTGCAGGAGGACATCGTCGGGATCGGGACCGCCGAGCGGTACCTGCATTTCGCCTCGACCAGTTTCGACGTCGCGTTCTGGCAGTTCATGCTGCCGCTGCTGTCCGGCGGCACGTCGGTGATCGCGCCGGAGGAGGTGCGGACCTCCGGCGACGACCTGCTGGCCTACGCAGCCGAACACCGGATCACCGGGCTCAACCTGCTGCCCTCGTTCCTCTCCGCGATGCCCGACGACGCGACCGTCGACCCGGACGTGTTCTTCGTCGTCGGCGCCGAACGGCTCGACCCGGAACTGGCGCGGCGCTGGGGGAACCGGCGGGCGCTGTTCAACGCCTACGGCCCGACCGAGGTCACCATCAACTCGGTGACCTGGCACTACGACCCGGCCGACCCCGGGCCGCTCCCGATCGGCCGCCCGGACCCGGAGGTCCGCGCGTATGTGCTCGACGGCGGGCTGCTCCCGGTCGGGACGAACGTCACCGGCGAGCTGTACCTGGCCGGGCCGAAGCTCGCACAGGGCTACGTCGGCCGCGCCGCGCTGACCGCGGAACGGTTCGTCGCCGACCCGTTCGGGCCGCCGGGGGAGCGGATGTACCGCACCGGCGACCTGGTCCGCTGGCGCCCGGACGGGCAGATCGTGTTCCTCGGCCGCGCCGACCACCAGGTCAAACTGCGCGGATTCCGGATCGAGCTCGGTGAGATCGAGACCGCGCTGACCGCGCACGACGACGTGCGCGCCGCCGCGGTGATCGTCCGTGAAGACCGGCTGGTCGCTTATGTCGTCCCCGTGGACGGAGCCGAACCCGATCCGGCCGCACTGCGCGAGTACCTCGCCGCCGAACTGCCCGCGTACATGGTGCCGACCGCGTTCGTGCCCTTGGACCGGCTTCCGCTCGGACCGAGCGGCAAGCTGGACCGCGCCGCGCTGCCCGCGCCGGAAGCCCGCTCCGACGGCGGACGGGAACCCGCCACCCCGGCGGAAGCGGTGCTGCTTCGGGTGGTCCGCGAGCTGCTCGGTCCCGATATCGGCCTGGACGACGGCTTCTTGGACGCGGGCGGCGACAGCATCGCCTCACTGCGGGTCGTCTCCCGCGCCCGCCGCGAAGGGCTGCACCTGACCGCGCGCGACGTCCTCGAAGGCGGCACGGCCGCGGGGATCGCCGCGCGCTGTGGCGAACCCGAACAGGCCGAGGAAGCCCACGCTGTCGGCGACGCCCCGCTCACGCCGATCATGCGCGATCTGCTGCGGCGCGCGGGAAAGGCGGCCGACGGGTTCTGCCAGTGGGTCGAGATCTGCGTGCCGTCGGCGGACGACATTCCTCGCTGGACCGCGGTGCTCGACGCCGTTCTCGCCCGCCACGACGTCCTGCGCGCGCATCTGGTCGAGGACGCGCTTCGGGTTCCGGACGTCGGCGCCGTGACCGGTGCCGACGTGCTCACCGCGATCCGTGTGACCGGTGAGCCGCGCGCGGCGCTGGACACCCACGTCGAGCAGATCGTCGCGCGGATGGACCCGCGCACCGGACCGCTGGTGCGGGCGGTGCTGGCCGACGTTGGCGACCGTCCCGGACGCTTGCTGCTGGTGGCGCACCACCTCGTCGCCGATGCGGTGACCTGGCGCGTCCTGCTCGACGACGTCGAACAGGCCTTCCACGGCAAGACCCTGCACCGGCGCGGGCAGTCGTTCCTGGGCTGGGCGCGATCGCTGCGCGCCGCCGCTCCGCATCGAGAGGACGAAACGCGGTATTGGCACGGGATCACCACCGCGCCGGAGACCACGCTCGGCCGCACCCGGCTCGATCCGGCGCGCGACACCGTGGCGACCGCCCGGCATCACCGGCTCGACATCGGCGAGGACACCACCCACGCCGTGCTCACCGCGCTGCCCACGGCGTATCGCACCGGCCCGGACACCGTGCTGCTGACCGCGCTCGCCCGCGCCGTCGCCGCCTGGCGCGGGACCGGCGCCGATCTGGTCGTCGCCGTCGAGAGCCACGGACGTCCGGGACACACGCCGGACTTCACGGGCAAGGTCGATCTGGCGCAGACCGCCGGCTGGTTCACCGCCGTGCATCCGGCGCGGATCGCCCCGCCGCCCGGGCCGTTGCCGGACGCGCTGCGGGCGGTCCGTGATCACCTCCGGGCGGCAGGCGATGGCCTTGGCCACGGGATTCTCGAGGTCAAAGGCCCGCGGCCCGAGATCGCTTGGAACTATCTCGGCCGGTTTCCCGAGGCCCCGGCCGAGGAGACCCTGTGGCAGCGCCCGCCGGACGCCGAGCCGCTCGGTTCGGGTGGTGGCGCGGAGATGCCACTGCCGTACGCGCTGACGGTGAACGCGATGGTCCCCGACGGCGGCACTCTCGGGGTCCGCTTCACCTGGCCGTCCGCGCTGTTCACCGAAGACGAGATCGTCGTGCTGGGCGAGCACTTCCGGCGTGAGCTGGACGCTCTCGCCGCCGACGCGCCGGGGCCCGGCGAGATCATGCCGCTGACCCCGTTGCAGGAGGTGATCCTGCGCGAGTCCCGCGCGGCGGACGAGGATCCGTATCCGGTGCAGGCCGCGTTCACGCTGTCCGGTGACCTTGACGTCGAGGCCCTGCGGGCCGCGGCGGCGGCGCTGGTGCGACGGCAACCGAACCTGGGCGCGGTGTTCCCGGCGTCGCACGAGGTCCAGCTGATCCCCGCCGAGCCGCGGGCCGGATTCAGTGTCCGCGAAGTGTCCGATTTGGACACGGCCCTGGACGAGGAACTCGCGGAGCCGTTCGACCTGGCGCACGGTCCTTTGTGGCGGGTCACGGTGCTGCGGCACGGATCAGGCCGTCAGACCCTCGTGCTGACCAGTCACCATCTGCTGTCCGACGGCTGGTCGGCGCCGCGCATCCTCGGCGAGCTGTTCGCGCTGTACGCGGGCAAGCCGTTACCCGAGCCGGTGCCGCCGACCCGGTACACCCGCCTGCTCGCCGCGGCCGATCACTCGGCCGACGTCCGGGCCTGGCGCAGGGAACTCGACGGCCTGCCCGAAGGCGACCACCTGCCGCGTACCGGTGGGTCCGCCGAACCCGCTCTGTTCACTGTGGACAGTGCAGTGGTCGCTGAACTGACCAGGCTGGGTGCCTCACGCGGGCTGACCGTCAACACCCTGTTGCAGGGTGCGTGGGCGGCCGTCCTGGCGACGCACGCCGGACGACGGGACGTCACCTTCGGGGTGATGACCTCGAACCGGACGTCCGATGTGGACGGTGTCGAGGACATCATCGGCCTGCTGGCGAACAGTGTCCCGGTCCGTGCCAGGTTCACCGGAACGGTCGCCGAGGCGCTCGCCGACCTTCAATCGCGGCAGCAGGCGATGACCGCGCACCACCGGATGGGCCTGCCCGAACTCGCTTCGCTGGCCGGGCGCGAGCGCCTGTTCGACAGCCTGCTCGTGTTCGAGAACTACCCGGTGGACCCGGCGAAGTTGCGCGAACCCGCGCCCGGCCTGACAGTCACCGGGACGAGGTTCCGTGAACGCACGCATCACCCGGTGAGCGTCACCGTCGTCCCGGGCGAGCACGGGTGGGATGGCGTTCTGTACGCGAGGGAGGCCGACGCCCGGTCGCTGGCCGAGGACCTGGCCGGGTATCTCCGGAAGCTGCCGTCCTGGCTCGACGGCGACGCCGCCGGCTTCGTGGGGGAGCGGTGACCGCGCGCCCGATCGACGCCGCCCTGTGGCGCACGGCCGCCGTGCTGGTGCTCGGCACGTTCATGGCGACCCTGGACAGCACGATCGTGTCGGTCGGCGTCGACACCCTCGCCGACGAGTTCGGCGCGCCGGTCACCGGCGTCCAATGGGTGACGACGGCATATCTGCTGGCCGTGGTCACGGCGGTGCCGGCGTCGGGCTGGCTCGCCGACCGCTTCGGCGGACGGCGCGTCTGGCTCACCGCCGTCGTCGTGTTCCTGCTGGCGTCCCTGCTGTGCGCGCTGGCGCCGACGCTGCCCGCGCTCATCGCCTTCCGCGTCCTGCAAGGGCTCGCGGGCGGTCTGCTCCCGCCGACCGGCCAGGCGCTCCTGGCGCGGGCGGCGGGACCGGACCGGATCGGACGCGTGATCAGCGTCGTCGGTCTCGTACCGCTGCTGTCGCCGGTGCTCGGCCCGATGGCGAGCGGCACGATCCTCGCGGTCGCGGACTGGCCGTGGTTGTTCTACGTCAACCTCCCGGTGGGCGTGGTCGCGGTGATCCTGGCCCGGCGCTGGGTTCCGGCGAGCGAACCCGGTGGCAAGGGGGAGCGCTTCGATTTCCGGGGCGCGATGCTGCTTTCGCCGGGGCTCGCCGTCCTGGTCTTCGGGCTCACCTGGTTCGAGCAGGGAACGCCGATGGTCGCCGGGATCGCCGTCGCGCTCGGCGTCGTGATGCTCGCGGCGTTCGTCCGGCACGGTCTGCGCGCCGAAGCGCCCTTGCTGGATCCACGCCTGTTCACGCGTCCGCCGTTCGGGGTCGCCGCGCTGGCTCTGGTCCTGCTCGGCGCGTCGGTGTTCGGCACGATGTTCCTGCTCCCGCTCTACCTGCAGCGCGGCCCCGGACTGTCCGCTTGGGACACCGGGTTGCTGCTGGTGCCCCAAGGGATCGGCGCGGCGGCCGGTTCCGTACTGGTGAACCGCCTTGTCGACCGGATCTCGCCGCGCACCCTGGTGCTGAGCGGGATCGGGCTGGTCGCCCTCGGCACCGCGCCCTTCACCCAGCTCGGCCCGGGTCTTCCGGACTGGGTCATCGTAATTTCGTTGCTGCTGCGCGGTTTCGGCGCGGCGATGATCGGCGCGCCGGTGATGACGATCGTCTACCACCGGGTCGAACCCGCCCGGCTGCCCCGCGCCGCCGGGGCGCTGAACCTGCTCAACATGCTCGGCGGCTCGATCGGCACCGCGGTGCTGGCCGTGGTGCTGCAGGCCCGGCTGGCCGCCCGCGGCCCGGACGTCGCCGCGGCCTTCGCCGACGCCTTCTGGTGTGTTCTCGGCCTCGCCGTCGTGGCGGTGGCCGGTGCGACGCGGCTGCCCCGGGCCGCCCCCGACAAGAAGAGAGGTCATGCGAATGCTTGACCAGCTGCCCAGCCCGGCCGAGGTGGCCACGACCGGGTTCGTCCCGGAGGAGATCACCCGGCACCGGGAAACCGTCGCCGACGTCCTCGCCCGCCGGGACTCCCGGCTGCTCGTCGTCGTTGGCCCGTGTTCCGTGCACGACACCGACGGAGCGCTCGAGTACGCGAATCGGCTCGCGGAGGCGTCCCGCCGGCTCTCCGACGACCTCGTCGTGGTCCTGCGCGCCTACCTGGAGAAACCGCGGACGATCGCCGGCTGGACCGGGCTGGTGCCCGACCCCACCCTGGACGGCAAGGGCGATCTCGCGGCCGGTGTCCGCATCGGTCGGCGGTTCCTGGACGACGCCGCCGCGACCGGGCTGCCGCTCGCGTACGAGTTCGTCGACCCGTTCCTCGCGCCGTACTTCACGGACACCATCAGCTGGGGCGCGATCGGCGCGCGGACCGTCGCCAGCCAGCCGCACCGGCAGCTGGCGTCGTGGCTGCCGATGCCGGTGGGCATGAAGAACTGCGTGTCCGGACGGCTGGACACCGCCGTCGCCGCCGTCCGGGCGGCCGCGCTGCCGCACGTGTTCCCGGGCGCCGCCGCCGACGGGCGCCCCCGGATCCAGCGCAGCGCCGGGAACCCGGACGCGCACCTCGTCCTGCGCGGTGGGCCGAAACCCAACCATCACGCGCACGCCGTCGCGGACGCCCTCGACGCGCTGACTGCCGCCGGCCTGCCGCACCGGCTCGTCGTCGACGCCTCGCACGGCAACAGCGGCAAGGACCACAACCGGCAGCCCGTGGTCGTCGCCGACCTGGCGGACCAGATCTCGGCGGGCAACGACGCGCTGGCCGGGGTGATGATCGAGTCGTACCTCTCCGACGGCAGGCAGGACGTCGGTTCCGTGCCGCCCCGGCCCGACCTGAGCATCACCGACGCCTGCCTGGGCTGGGAGCGAACCGTCCCGCTGCTGGAGTCCCTCGCCTGTGCGAACGCCGTGCGGCGGCTGAGCAACCCGCGTAAGCGCCCCGTCCCCGAGCGTTGACCCAAACCCCGGGGGCGATCTCGCGTGATTGAAGGCGTAACTCGCGTGATCAGACACGTAACTCGCGTGATCAGGCGCCGCACACCCGAGTTACGCCTCCAAGCACGTGAGTTACGTCTTCAATCACGCGAGTTGCGCCTTAGGGCTCAATAGAAGCGCGGCGGGGTGAGTTGCGAAAGCCACTTTCGCAACCTTCAACGTTGCGAAAGTGGCTTTCGCAACGTCCGTGGAGCCACAAGCAGGCCGTCGAAGCTTTCGAGAGTCCCGGGTCGTAGCTGTACTCCCGCTTGAAGCGCGTGAAGGCCCCCATCCCGAGGGAAGGGGGCCTTCACGCGCTACTGGCTACTTCTTCCAGATGATCGGGTCGTCCTTGTACCCGTCACCGTCGTTGAACTCCGCGCCGCCGACCTCGCCACCGTCCCTGATGGCCTGCAGCTCACAGGTCTCGTAGGTCGCGCCGGCGGTCTTGAAGTCCTTCTTCGCCGACTCGGACTGGCAGTTCGGGGTCTCGCCGGTGATGATCACGCCGGTGCTCTTGTTGTTCGGCCCGACCGCGCGCATCCGCACCGTGCTGTAGGTGAGGTCCGTGCCGCCGACGTTCTCCACCGTCATCCGGATGTACACCGGAGTCATGCCCTTGGCCTTCTCGCCGTAGGAGGCGAGGTCTTCCTTCGGGCCGAGCTCGATCGCCTTGACGGTGATCGCGATGGTGCCGGACTTGTCGTTGCCGTACTTGAACGGGACGACGGCGCGTTCGCCGACCTTGAGTTCGGTGCCGGGCGCGGTGGCGTCCGCGTTCGAGACCGGGACGGTTCCGCTGGTCGCCGGCGAGGACGCGGGAGCCGACGTCGGTGCGGGCGACGGCGCGGGAGCGGGGCTGCCGCTCTCTTCCTTGCCGCCGCAGGCGGAAAGGAGCAGCACGGCGGCGCAGCCGGTGGCGGACAGGGCGATGCGGTCGAACTTCATGAATCTCCTCGGACTCCCCGCCGAATCCTGCTCCGGCGTTCTCGCCACGCACCGTAGTTGATGATGGAGTACATCGGTGTGGTCCATTCGCACCAGGGGAGGTCACGAATCGGTTACGCTTATCGGCCTAATGGGTGCGAGTTCACTTCTTCCAGGTGATGGGGTCGTCCTGATATTCGCCGTCCCCGAACGTCACGCCGCCGACTTCATCGCCGTCCTTGACGCCTTGGGTCTTGCAGGTCTCGTAGGTCGCGCCCCGGGTGGTGAAGCTCTCCGGCGCGTCCTCGCCTTTGCAGGCCGACGTGGCGTTGGCCATGAGTACCTTGGTGCCCTTGCCGTCCGGGTTCACGGCGCGCACCGACACCGAAGTGTCGGCCAGGTCCGTGCCGCCGACGTTCTCGACGACCATCCGGACGTAGACCGGGAGTATTCCCTCACCCTTGTTCTTGAAGTCGGCGAGATCCTCCTTGGGACCGATCTCGACCGACTTGACGGTGATCGCGATGGTGCCGGACTTGCCCGCGTCGCTGAACGGGACGACGGCGCGTTCGCCGACCTTGAGTTCGCTGCCGGGCGCCATGGTGCCGTCGGCCCGGACGGTCTTCCCGCCCGCTTCCTCGCCACAGGCGGAGAGCAGCAGCGCGGCGGCGCAGCCGGTGGCGATCAAGGTGGTACGGGCGGACTTCATGGATCTCCTCGGACTCCCGCCGGACGAACTCCGGCGTGCTCGTCACGCAACGTAGTCGCAACCGGAGGGGATCCGAGTGGTCCGTTCGCACCACGACCGATCACAAATCGCTTACGCCGATCAGCCCGTCTTGGATCGCCCTCGCGACGAGCGCGGCCTTGGTCGGCGCGTCCCTGCCCATCTGGGCGTACTTGACCCGGATCCGCTCGAGATGCGAGTTGACCGTGTTCGGCGAGATCCCCAGCCGGTGCGCGACGAAGTCCTTCGACTCGGACTGGAACCACTCGATGAGCACCTCGGTCTCGCGCGCGGAGAGGGCGGGACGCCGCTCGGAGCGGTCCCCGGCCATCGCGCCCGCCAGCGACGGCGGCGTGTACGACCGGTCGGCCGCCGCCGCGCGCACGGCTTCGAGGATGTGTTCCGCGCCTTCGGATTTGGTGATGAAGCTGAGCGCGCCCAGTTCGAGACACTGCAGGACCGTCTCGTCGTCGGCCCGCATCGAGTAGACGACGACGCGGCGGCCTGCCTCGGTGAGCCGTCGCAGATCGCCCATCGCCGGGGTCGTGCTGTTCAGGTGCAGGTCGAGGATGACGACGTCGGCCCCGGCGCCCTCACCGATCCACGCGGCCCGCACGTCCTCGCCCTCGGCCACGACGGTCACCGGCGGTGTGCCCGACGACAGCCAGTGCACGACCCCGGCCCGTACGGCCGGATGGTCGTCGACGACCACCGCGGTCAATTCGGTCGCGAACGCCATTTCGCCTCCATCCACGATCGTTCTCCCAGTGCGTGCCATTCGACGTCGACGGCGCCCGATCCGTTCGCCGTCCGCCCGGGTTCACCGTCCGTGATCGCCGCGACGCGGATCTCGTCGTCCGCGCGCAGGACGCTGACCCTGGCCTGAGTCCGCGCGGCGGCCAGCGCGGTCATCAGCGGACCGGTCAGTTCGCGGCGGACGGAGGTGGGGACGGGCGCCGCCTCGCCGCTGACCGCCAGCGTCACCGTCAAACCCCGCCGCTCGGCGAGATCGACGCAGGCCGAGACCTCGTGCAGCAGCGGGTCGGGGACGTCGTCGTTCTCCGCGAACAGCCGTCGTAGCTGGGTGGCGGCGAGCGCGCAACGCTGCCGGACGGCGTCGTCACGCGGGTCCAGGGTGCGGTCGGCGAGTCCGGCCAGCAGCGGCAGGGTGGCGCCGAGTTGCCCGGCGAACCGGCTCCGCTGGTCGGCCTCCCGCTGCTGGGCGAGCGCTTTGCGGTGCGCCTGCCGGTCGCGTTCGGCCGAGGCCTCGGCGGCTTCGCCCGCCCGCCGGTTGACGACCCTGATCAGCGCCAAGGTCGCGGCCTGGAAGGTGAGCACGCTGAGCCCGGCGATCACCACGCTGCCGATCTCGCCGCGATCGGTGGGCACGGCGCCGAACTGCCGGACGAAGGTGAGCGTCATCTGGAGGACTAGCGCGGCCATCGCGACCGCGGGACGGTCCAGCAGCAGCACCAGCAGATGCCAGCCCGCGAGACCGGACGCCCAGTCCGCGTCGCCGAGGAGCCGGTCCGGGGGCAGGGTCCAGATGGCGACGGCGGACGCGGCGATGACCACGATCGAGCCCGCGAGCGCGACCGGCCAGGGGACCGGCTTCCAGCGCAGCACCCACCACGCCGCGACGACGAGTACGCCGGCGAGCGCGGCGAACGCGATCTTGCCGGGGGTGTCGTCCAGCCGGGTCAGGCTGAGCCCGAGCTGGATCGCCGCCGTCGCGAGCAGTACCGCGATCCGGCAGCCGCCGAGCACCCGGTCCGAGGTCTCGTTCATGCGGGCCACACCAGTTCCACCGTGGTCCCCGCGCCGGGCGCGGAGGTCACCTCGGCCCTGCCACCCGCCGCGGCCATGCGTTCGACGAGCGAGCCACGGACACCGCGCCGCTGGGCCGGGGTCTTCGCCGGGTCGAAACCGCGGCCTTCGTCCCGGACGGTCACGCGAACGCCGTCTTCCACCGTCAGGCTGGCCTCGCCGACACCGGCGTGGCGATCGACGTTCACCAGCGCCTCACGCACGGCGCGGACCATCGCGAGCGCCGCGGACGCCGGGATCGGCGCGATCGGAGACCAGCGCGCCTCGACCTTCACCGGGCTCTGCGCGAGCACGCCGCGCAACGACGTTTCGAGATCGACCACGCTGCCGGGACCGGATTCGCCGGTGAGGATCGCGAGATCGCGGCGAGCGTATCCGGCGACCTCGGCCGGCTCGGTCGTTTCGCCGCGCTGGGCCACCGTGAGAAACGTGGCCGCGGCCGTGTCGTGCAGGACGGCCAGATACTCGCGTTCCTGCAGCCGTCGTTGCACGGCAAGGGATTCCTCGCGGGTCAGCCGGGCCTGGCGCTCGCGCAGATCGTCGATCCGGCGGGTCGTCCGCGACAACAGGAGGAAGGCGACCCGCGCGAGGGTGGCCTCGATCAGCACGCGCACCACCACCCACGAACCGTCCTCGAAACCGAGGGGGATCACCTCGATCGCCAGCAGGCAGGCGATGGCGGGCACGGTGATCTTCGGCGGCCATTCCCATTGGAGGGTGATCGCGGTGATGGTGAGGACGTTGAGCGCCCACTGGTTCAGCTCGGCCGGTTCGGGCGCGGTCAGGAACTGGGTGCCGCAGATCGCCGCGGCGCGGACCAGCGTCAGCGCGAACGCCACCGGCCTGCCCCGGCCGGTCTTCCCCACGAGGTGCTCGGCCACGGCGGTGACCAGGGCCAGCGCGAGCAGCCCGAACGCGAGCGGGAGCGCCCCGGACGGCGTGGCGAGCACCCCGAAAACGCTGATCACCAGCAGCCCGGCACCTCTGGCCGGGCCGGCGAACCGGCCGACCACCCGCGAGAACTCCGCTTCGACGGAGGTCTCACGATCGGATGACACGACAGCAGTCAAGCAGATGCCTCAAGCGTGCGCAGGTCCAGTACCCGCCAGGTCAGGGATTCGTCACAGCACCCCCTCGGATCCGCGGTCCCACGTGGAATTCACTTGTCCGGACAACACCGGAATTCCAAGAACGGGGTGGGTCACCCGCCTCGCCCGGTCGGGGGTAATTCCGGATTCCGATTGTGTTCGCACGGTCGATGGGCACAAGAATCGCCGCATGCGTGCAAGGCGATTCGCCTCTCTTTCCGCCGGTGCCGCCGCCGCGGTGTGCGTGGCGGCGCTCGTGGTCACCGACGGCGCGGTCGCCGCCCCTTTACCGGGCGGACTGGGACCCTGCGTCGGACCGGCCTGTCCGACCGAATACCCGCCCGTGAACAACAAGGATTACGCGGGCCGGGACAACGGCATCAACGTCTATGTCGGCGGCGAATTCCAGGTACGGGAAGCCGCGGCGGAAGCCGAAGGGCGGGTGGTCGTCCTCGGTGATTTCGACATGGCGAAACGAGCGGGCGCGTCTTCCGTCTACAACGTCGGCATCGCGGGTGTCGGGTCCCGCGTCCCGCCACCGGACGGCGCAGACTTCCTGACCACCGGAGGGAACGTCAGTGTCGCGGCGGACCAACGTCTGCTCGCGGACGGCGGCGTCGTCCGGCACGCGGGAACCGTCACCGGGACGGTGACCGGCAAGCTCGAAAAGGATCCTGACGCGGCGAAACCTTATGTGGGCCTGCGCGAGGATCTCCGGGTGGCCAGCAAGTGCTACGCACGCGAGGGCACCACGCCGCGTCCGGCCACGGGTACGGCGGTCAACCAGGGATATCGCACCCTGTTCACCGGGGACGGGAAATCCGCGCTGCAGGTGTTCACCGTGGACTTCGACCTGACCGGCGCCACCGGGGGCATGCAGGGGATCGAATTCGAGGGCATCCCGGCCGGGGCGACGATCCTGGTCAACATGGTGGGAGCCGCCCGGACGATCAACACCTACACCGGCGACCTCAACGACCAGGATCCGCTGAACAAGCTGCGCGAGCGGCTGCTGTGGAACTTCCCGGACGCCACCAGCGTGAAGATCGCCGGTGGCGCCCAGTTCCAGGGGAGTGTGCTGATCGGCGAGCCGGGAAGCACCGCGACCGTGACCGCCTCCGGGATGAACGGCCGCTTCTTCACCACGGGCTCGCTGGTGCACACCTCCGAGGCGACGGGCGGTGGCGGGCAGGAGTTCCACGCCTACCCGTTCAACGGCGACCTGCCCGAATGCGGCAGCACACCGACCACCACGCCGAGCAGCTCCACGTCGTCTTCGTCTTCGTCGAGCTCGGCCACGACGAGCAGTTCGCCGACGAGCAGCAGTTCGACCACCACGAGCAGCAGCACCACGACCAGCAGCACCACGACCAGCAGCACCACGAGCAGCAGCAGCTCGACCACGACCAGCGCCACGTCGACCAGCCCGACTTCGGCCACCTCCACGTCGGTCACTTCGACGTCGACGGCGCCCACCTCGGCCACGTCGTCGAGCCAGACGAGCACCAGCTCGGCGTCGTCCAGTTCGTCCAGCAGCGCGACGTCTTCGAGCCCGACGAGCAGCAGCTCCACCTCGTCGTCGAGTTCGAGCAGCACCGCGCCGACCACGACCAGCAGTACGTCGACCACGACCCCGGGGCCCGGGGTCACGGTGACCACCACGACCGGACAGCCGGGCGCTCCCGCGCCGGGCGGCGGGCCGTCCGACAGCGGTCCGCTGGCCTCGACCGGCAGCGAGGTCCGGGGCCTGCTGGTCTCCGGTCTGTTCCTGCTCCTCGCCGGGGGTGCGCTGGTGGCGCTCACGATCCGGTCGAGGCGCCGCGAGTCCTAGCCGAGGGCGGTGTCGATGACGTCGCGGCGGTCCACCAGCAGGGCCTCCGCGGCCGTCCGGCCCGTCGCGGCCAGATAGGCGTCGACGAGCCGGTTGCCCGCCGCGTACCCGGCGCCGGTCGGCAGGCCGACGGGTGTGCCGCCGTAGCGGGCGGCGGTCTCGTCACCGTGCACCCACGCCGTGAAGTTGTGCATGCCGGTGATCTCCAGCCCGGAGACGACCTTCGCGAACACGGCGTCGTCGTGCAGATGAGGCACCCCGATGCGGGCGTAACCGAGTTCGTCGCCGTACAACTGGCGGGCGAACGCGTCGGCCAGACCCTCGGACACGATCTGCTCGCCGACGGTGACCGTCGCCGGATCCCAGATCACCCCGCCGGGGCTGTAGCGCAGGTTGTGGTTCAGCTCGTGGACCGCCGTGGCCTCCAGCCGCGCCAGGTTCTCCGGATACGGCCAGAAGTTGAGGTGGATGTAGCCGGACACGCTGCCGTTCGCCGTCATCCCCAGATTCGAGCCCATGAAGTGCTCGTCACCGGGGTCACCCAGCACGGTGAGGACGGTGATGTCCGGGACCGTCAGCCCGGGCGTCGCGGCGAGCTGGGCGGTGAGGGCGTCGTCGAGCGCCCGCTGGATCCGGTTCCAGGCGTCCGCTTCGTGGAGGGCTTCGAGTGCCTCCAGGCAGCGCTCCTCGTCGCGGTCGAGCGGGAACCCGGAACTCATCGCGTGCATCGCGACCAGGTCCACCTCGCCGGGGAAGTAGCGGTACATCCCGGCGGCGGGTCCGGCCATCGCCTTGAGCATCGCGGCGCGGTCCGCCCGCGGCGCGCGCAGGATGGCTCGCATAGCGGGGTAGGTGTCGAGAACGGTGATCGTCATGGAAGGGACGGTAAAGGCTCCAGTGGGTGGAGACTCAAGTCCGCGTCGGCGGGGCGGTCCGCTCACCTGGCGAGGAACTCCGCCACCGCTTTCCGCCCGGCCTCGCCCGGTTCCCGGTTCTGGATGGAATGCGCCGCGCCTTCGACGATCACGACTTCGCCCCGCGGCGCCGCCTTCGCCTCCTCGTATGCCCACTCCATCGGTGTCGACAGGTCGCGGTCGCCGTTGAGCAGCAACACCGGGACGTCCGGAAGCCGCCCGCCGGGATTCGAGTTCGGCGGGACGACCGGCCACGGGAGGCAGGTCCGGACGAACCCGACCCCGGTCGCGACAGCCGGGCTGAACGGCCACGTGTCCCGGCCGGTCAGTCGCTTCTCGGTCAGTTGCAGTAGCGGTTCGCGGGCGAAATCCGGCGTTCCGGCGTCACCCCAAGGGAAACGCATGTCCGCGCACAGTGTCGCCGCGTGCAGGCCCGAACTGAACGACGTGAGCGGGTCGCCGCCGGACGCGAGATCCCGCAGCAGCGAGTCGAGTTTCGCGGTGTTCCCGCCGCGCGCGGTCCGCAGCGCGGTGATCAGATCCGTGCCGAGCGCCGACGGGTCCCGATAGCTCGGATCGGCGAATTCGTAGGTGACGATCATGTCGAACAGCGCGACACCGGCCGCGGTGTCCCGGTTCCGGGCCAGCCACGCGAGGTCCTCCGCCGGATCGGAAGCACAGGCCGGTGGCTTGGCGCAGGCGTCACGCAGGACGCGCGCGGTCGCCTTCAGCGCTTGGAGGTACAACGACTGTTCGGCCGTCGCGTGGTGGGGGAGCGCCGAGTCGAGGATCAGTTTCGAGACGTTGCCGGGATGCGCGATGGCGTACCGCGCCGCGGTGAACGAACCGTAGGAAACCCCGTCCACCACCATCTTCCGCGCGCCCAGCGCCCGGCGGAGCAGATCGAGGTCGGCGACCGTCGCGTCGGTGCCGTAGAAGCCGGCCTCGCCGCTGAGGATCGCGGCACAGCGCGTGACCGCTTCGCGGGTGGGCGGCTCGATGTCGGAACTGCCCACCTGGGCCTGCAGATCCGGGCAGTCGAGGGCGTTCGCGCCGGTGCCCCGCTGGTCGATCATCACCAGCCGGTGGTCGGCGAACACCGCCGGCATCCGGTCGAGGAGCTTGGTGCCGAACGGCACCCCGGGCTGCCCCGGGCCGCCCGTGAGGAACAGCAGCACTCCCTTGGCCGCGTTCGCGTTGTTCGCGGTGGCGACCTGGAGGTCGAGCGTGCCCGGTGTCCGGCCGCGATGGTCGAGCGGCACGGTCAACGTCGAACAGGTGAACCGCGCGTCGTGCGCGCAGGGACGCGCGTTTTCCAGCCGTGGTCCCGCGGTCGAAGCCGAGGCCGGACCGGTGAGCCCGGCCGTGCAGGCGAGGATCGCGGCGAGAGCGAGCGTCTTCGATCGCATGGACCGATTCTGGTCAGGCGGATCCGGCGCCGCGCGGGGTTTCGCCGAAGTTGGTCCGGTCGGCGGACCCTGAGCCCGGACCAGGGAGAATCCCGGATGCCCCGGCGTCCGCCCGCTTCTAGCGTCGTGATCATGATCCGACGGCTACTCCTGACGGTGCTCGCCGGCGCGGCGGTCCTGCTCGTGCCCTGGACCGTCTACCTCGCGCACACCCTGCCCGACCGGTACGACACCGGCCAGTGGCGCGCGGCCTGGGTCGGATTCGACGTCGCACTTCTGCTCTGCTTCGCGGTCGGAGCGTGGCTGGGGATGCGCCGCCGCCGGACGGCCGTGCCGCTCCTGTCGGCGACTGCCGCGATGCTGTGCTGTGACGCGTGGTTCGACGTCGTGCTCGGCTGGACGTCGGCCGAACGGTGGACCAATGTCGCGCTCGCCGTCTTCGTCGAGATCCCGGTCGCCGTGGTGCTGGCCTTCGCCGCACGGCGGCTGTTGAGCGACGCGCTGCCACGGCGATCGGTCACCTTGCGGGACATCGAGCTGCGAGACGATCCGCGATACCAGTGGATGACGCGTGAGCTACCCGGCGACACGGAGACGGTCGCGCGCCGGACGGGCCTGGCGCGCGCCGAAGTCACCGAATGCCTGAACACTTTGCGCGACAACGGTTTCGTCCGGCGCGATCGGAAGGGGAACTGGATCGCGATCCCGCAAGATCTGCGGGAGCCGCGGTCGGAGGACTACGACGGCGCGGAGCGGGAGCGGGTCGTGGCGTTCCTCGACGAGAAGTACGCGAACGAGGTCGCCCTGCTGTCCTGGGCCGCGGCGCACCGTGACGACTTCGGCCCGTGGGCGACGGCCCAGCGCACCTCGACACGTCTGACCGAGACCGAGTTCCGTGAGCTGGACGCGGAGTACCGCGAGCTGATCGCGCGGTACTGCCGGCGCCGTCGTCGTCCGGTGGCGGGCGAGAAGGAGCTTTCCGTGCGCTTCTACGCTTTTCCGCCGCCGGAGACCGTCCTGGCCTGAGGCTCGTGGTCCTGAGTGGCGTTGCGGATCAAGTCGAGGGTGCCCTAGCTCCTCGGCCCGGCCCGGTCTGGGTTCGGGCGGCGGTGTCGCGAAAGCCACTTTCGGGACATCAGACGTCGCGAAAGTGGCTTTCGCGACACGGTCGCCAGGGCCCCGGGCGCGGGCTAAGGATGCCGCCAGGCCAGGAACGTCTCCAAAGTGGTCAGCCGATGCTCCCGCACGGCCAGTTCGATCTCCCCGGCGGGCGCGTTCCGGTCGAACAGGTCGAGGATCTTCTGGTGCTCCCGCACGGATTCGTGCGCGCGGCCGGGGACGAAGCTGAACGTCGACGTGCGCAGTCCGGCCAGCCGGTTCCAGCCGCGGTTGACCAGATCGAGCACCTGCGGATTGGGGCACGTGCCGAACAGGACGCGGTGGAAGTCGCGGTTCAGCGCGGTGAACCGCGACGGCTCGAAGTTGTCGAGACACGCCGTCAGTTCCGCGTTGAGCCCCTTGGCCTCCTCGAGCGCCTCGCCGGGCAAGGACGGCGCCGCCAGCGCGGCGGCGTAGCCCTCGACCAGCGCGAGCGTCTGCATGGTGTGCTGGTAATCGCTCTCGTCCGCCATCGCGACCTGCGCGCCGATGTTGTGCTCGTAGGTCACCAGGCCCTCGGCCTCCAGCCGCCGGACCGCCTCACGCACCGGCACGGTGCTGACACCGAGTTCCTGCGCGATCTGCCCGAACACGAGGCGGTAGCCGGGGGAGAAGGTGCCGTCGTCGATGCGCGCCTTGATCCAGTGGTAGGCGATCTGCGACTTGCTCTTCGCGGTCCCGTTCACCGCGTCGCCCGCGGTCACGAGTAGTGCAGCCAAACGGATTTGATCTCGGTGTAGGCGTCGATCGCCCACGGCCCCATCTCCCGGCCCCAGCCGGAAGCCTTGTAGCCGCCCCAAGGCGCGGCCATGTCGGGGATCGGCGGCATGTTGACGAACACCGCGCCCGCCCGGATGCCGTTGGCGAACCGTTGCGCCACACCCAGATCGCGCGTCCACACGGTGGCCGCGAGCCCGTATTCGGTGTCGTTCGCGCGGGCGAGCAGTTCGTCCGGGTCGTCGTAGGCGGTGACGGCGAGCACCGGGCCGAAGATCTCCTCGCGCATGATCGTCATGTCGTCGGCGACACCGGCGAACAGGGTCGGGGAGTAGAAGTAGCCCTCGCGATCGACGGGCTTGCCGCCGGTGACCAGTTCCGCGCCCTGCTCGTTGCCTGTCGAGACGAGGAAGTCCACGTGCTCGCGGTGTTTCGCGGACACGAGGGGGCCGAGCTGGGTGGATTCGTCCAGCCCCGGCCCGAGCTTGAGGCCTTCGAGCCCGGCGGCCAGTTTCGCGACGAACTCCTGTTCACGCTTGCGGTCCACGAAGAACCGGGTGTACGCGGCACAGACCTGCCCGCTGTTCAGGGTGGCGCCCGCGAGGTTCCCCGCGACGGCGGCGTCGATGTCCGCGTCGCCGGAAATGATGCTGGGCGCCTTGCCGCCGAGTTCGAGGGTGAGGCGTTTGAGGTTCGATTCCGCGCTGGCGGCCGTGATCAGCTTCCCGACCGCGGTGGACCCGGTGTAGGACAGATGGTCGACGTCGTCGTGCCTGCTCAGGAGCGCGCCCACGGCGCCGTCGCCGGTGACCAGGTTGACCACGCCCGGCGGGAACCCGGCCTCCTGCACCAGCTCCACCAGGCGGATGCTGGTCAGCGGCGTCACCTCGCTGGGCTTGATCACCACGGTGTTGCCGGTGGCCAGTGCGGGCGCGAGCTTCCACACCAGGATCATCAGCGGGAAGTTCCACGGCGTGATCAGCGCGTTCACTCCGACCGGCTCGCGGCGGGTGTAGTGCAGCGTGTCCGGGAAGGACACCGGGTTGGTGGTGCCCTGGATCTTGGTCACCCAGCCCGCGAAGTACCGGAGGTGCTCGGCCGCGCCGGTGACGCTGACCTGGCGCGAGATGCCGATCGGCTGGCCCTGGTCACGTGTCTCCAGCGCGGCCAGTTCCTCGTGACGCTCGTCGACCAGCGACGCCAGCTTGAACAGCAGCGCGGCCCGCTGGACCGGCAGCAGCCCCGCCCAGGCGGGGTCGTTCAGCGCCTTCCGCGCGGCACCGACGGCGGCGTCGACGTCGGCGGCCGACGCGGTGCCGACCTCCTCGATCACCTGGCCGGTGGCCGGATCGTACGTCGGCAATGACCCGCCTCCCGCGGCGGTCCACTGTCCGTCGATGAACAGGCGTGTGGCCATGGCTAGCTCCTCCTCGACCGGTGTGTGATCGAGTATCGGGCGCCACGAGGTCCCCGGTCTTGCCCGCCAGGGCACGCCGATTGTCGGCCAGCGAACCGAATCCGCCGGACGCCGCCGCGCCTTGCGAGGGTGGGGGACATGGACGTCATCGTGGTGGGAGCGGGTTCGGCCGGTTCGGTGGTCGCCAGGAGACTGGCCGATTCCGGGGCGTGGGTCACGCTGCTCGAAGCGGGCGGGCCGGACACCAATCCGGCCATTCACGACCCTTCGCGGGCCGGGGAGCTGTGGCACGGCCCGGAGGACTGGGACTACTACACCGTGCCGCAGCCGCACGCGGCGAACCGGCGGCTTCACCTGCCGCGCGGCAAGGTCCTCGGCGGATCGCATTCCCTCAACGCGATGATCTGGGTGCGCGGCGCGCCTGCCGACTACGACGGCTGGGACCTGCCCGGCTGGCGGTGGGACGACGTGCGCCCGGTCTACGAACGGATCGAAAAGGATCTGCTCGACGTCGTGCCGAACGAGCCGTTGCACCCGATCCAGCAGTCCATTGTGGACGCCGCTGGGCAGATCGGCCTGCCGTTCAATCCGGACTACAACGGCGGCGAGCTCGACGGTGTGTCGGTGCAGCGCGTCACCACACGCGACGGCAAACGCCTCAACACCTGGCTCGCCTACGGGCAGCCCGTGGCCGAACGGATGACCGTCCACACGGGAGCGCTGGTCCACCGGTTGCTCTTCGAGGGCGACAAGGTGACCGGCGTGCTGGCCGAGATCGACGGCGAACTGCGCAAGGTCTTCGCCGACGAGGTCGTGCTCGCCGCCGGCGCGCTGGCGTCCCCGGCGATCCTGCTGCGCAGCGGGGTCGGCCCGGTCGACGAGCTGGAAGTGAACGGCATCGAGGTCGTCGCGGAACTGCCGGGCGTCGGGAAGAACCTGCACGACCATCTGCTGTCGCCGGTCATCTTCGCGACCGATCGCCGCCAGGTCGATCCGCCCGCGCCCGGCCGCTCGGTCACGCAGACCCATCTGTTCTGGCGCAGCCGCCCCGGCCTGGCGGTGCCCGACACCCAGCCGATCCACTTCAGCGTGCCGATGTACGAGTCGTGGATGACCGGCCCGGAGACCGGGTTCTCGCTGATGGCGGGCATGGTCACGCCGCGCAGCCGGGGCAGCCTCCGGCTTTCGGGGCCGAGCCCGCTCGACGAACCGCTGATCGACCTCGCCGCGCTGAAGGATCCGGCCGATTTCGAAAGCCTGGTCGCGTCGGTGGAGCAGTGCCGGGAGATCGGCCGCGCGCCGGCGCTGGCTGGCGACTGGGGCGCCCGTGAGCTGTATCCGGGGCCGGACGCCGACGTCCGCGAGTACGTCCGGCGGACCGCGATCACCTACCACCACCAGGTCGGGACCTGCCGGATGGGCACGGACGCCGACTCCGTGGTCGATCCGGAACTCGCCGTGCACGGGATCAGCGGGCTACGGATCGCCGACGCGTCGGTGCTGCCGCGGGTGACCACGGGCAACACCAACGCGCCGGCGGTGCTGGTCGGCGAGCAGGCCGCCCGGTTCATGCTCGGCCGATGACGCGGCGCAGCCAGGAGGCCCGGGCGGCGAGCGCGGCCCGGGTCACCTCGCTGTCCGGGGCGATCCGGTCGAAACCGTGGTACGCGCCCACCCAGACGTGCAGTTCCGTGGGCACGCCGGCCTGCCAGAGCCGCCGCGCGTACTCGACGTCCTCGTCGCGGAAGATCTCGGCCGCGCCGACCTCGATGAAGGCGGGCGGGAGTCCGGCGAGATCGGTCGCGGTCGCCGGAACGGCGTACGGCGAGGTCTGTCCATTCAGGAGGGAACGCCAGCCGAATTCGTTGGCGGCCCGGCCCCACACCCCGCGCTCGGCGAATTCCACCGTGGAAGCGGAGTCGTTGCCGCTGTCGATCATCGGGCACAGCAGGAGCTGACCGGCCAGCGCCGGTCCGCCGCGATCCCTGGCCAGCAAGGCGATCCCCGCGCTGAGCCCGCCTCCCGCGCTGCCGCCGCCCACGATCAACCGGCCAGGGTCGAAGCCGAGTTCGCTCGCGTGCTCGACCATCCAGGTCAAGCCCGCGTAGCAGTCTTCGATCGGCGCCGGATGCGGATGTTCGGGGGCGAGCCGATAGTCCACCGTCACCGCGACGAAGCCGAACTCCTCGACGAGGGCGACCATTCTGGGCAGGTCGGCGAACCGGTCGTCCAGCACCATCCCGCCGCCGTGGATGTTGTAGAACCCCGGTGCGTCCTCGGCGTCCCTCGGCTTGACGACCGTGACGACCACCTCGGTGCCGGGGACTTCGTGATCTTCCCAGACGAGATCCCGGTCGCCGATCGCCTCGGCACAACTCAGGTTCCCGTCGGCCAGCGCCCGCCGGATCTCCGCCAGCGATCCGGCGTCCAGCGTCGGCCCGGAAGGCAGCCCGGCCAGTGCTTCGGCGAGTTCGGGATCGAAGGCCGTCACGGTCCCTCCGGGTCGACGACGCCCCGGTCGGCCCAGTACGGCTCGACGAGCTCGCGGAGCTGTTCCGCGCCCACGCGCTCGACGAGGTCGACGGCGCCCAGGTTGTCCTTGAGCTGCCGGGTGCTCGTCGCGCCGAAGAGGGTGGTCGTGTTGGCCGGGTGGGTGAGGGTGAAGGCGAGACACAGCTGCGCCGGTGTCGCGTCCAGCCCGGCCGCGATCTTGGCCAGTTCCGGCGCGGAGGCGGCGATGCGTTCGCGGATGTCGCCGGGGTCGCGGCCGACCTGGCGCGCGCCGCTGTTCTTGCCCAGCAGGATCCCGCCTTCGAAGATGTCCGACGACTGGAGCGTCACCCCGAGCTCGCCGAAGACCTTACCGAAGGGTTCACCGTCCGGAATGGAGCGTCGCGCGACGCTGTACTTGAGCTGCGCGATCGCGGGCCCGGGCACGTTCTCGGCGGCGGCGAAATCGTGCAGTGCCCGGATCGTGGTCGCGGACCAGTTGTTGACGCCCCACTGCCGGATGAGCCCGGCTTCGCGGAGTTCGTTCAGATCGAGCACCAGCCGGTGCAGATCGGTGTCGTCGTTCCGGAGATCGCCCAGCACCACCAGATCGGCGCGGTCGACGCCCGCGCGGAAGAGCGCGTTGTCCAGCTGGCCGCGGAGATCGTGCTCCGGATACCCCTCCAGCCAGAGCTTGGCCGAGAACAGGTAGTCCTCCCTGCGCAGCCCGGCCGCGCGGACCATCGCGGAGAACAACACGTCGGTGAAGACCGGTGCGGCGCCGGGGAAACCGTAGACGCCGACGTCGAAGAGCGTGATACCGGAATCGACCGCCGTGCGGACGAGGTCGACCGCCTCGCGGAAGTCCATCCGGTCGTAGGTGTGCCAGGAGCCGAGCGAGAGCACGCCGGTGAGCGGGCCGTCGCGGCCGATCCGGCGCTGGGGGATGGTCATGGATTCTCCTAGGGGAGACGGGGATCGATGACGGCTTTGAGTTCGCCGAGCCGGGACATCGACTCGACGCTCCGCGAAGCTCGGGAAAGACCGACGGGCGGGCTGAAGAGTTCGTCCCACGGCAGACGATCGGCGAACGTGCGGAAGAAGTCCACCGAGCGGTGGTAGTCGGCGATGTCGCCGTTGAGGGATCCGACGACCGTGAGTTCCTTGCCCATCACGGTGCCCAGTGCCACGGGGGAAGGCGCGGGACCGGTGGAACCGACGATCGCGATCGTCCCGCGCTGGGCGGCGAAGGCGACGGCCTCCTCGCCGATGGTCGGCCCGCCGGCGAAGTCGAAGACGTGGTCGGCGCCCCGGCCGCCGGTGAGTTCCTTGACCCGCTCGACGCGGTCTTCGACGCTGCCGCCGACCGGGATCGTCGCCGTGGCCCCGAAACGCTCGGCTGTCTTCAGCCGGTCGGCCGGTCCGCCGATGGTGATCACGTCACCCGCGCCGGAGATCCGCGCGACCGCGGTGGCGAACACGCCCAGCGCGCCCGCGCCCTGGATCACGACGGTCGCACCGGGACGGATCCCGTCCGAGCGCGAGACGGCTCGCAACACGGTTTTGCCCGCACAGCCCGACATGGACGCCCAAGTGTCCTTGACGTCGTCGGGCAGGAGCAGCTTCGCCGCGCCAGGAGTCACGTAGCAGTACCGCACGAGGCCGCCGGTGGCGTACGGGAAGACGTCGGAACGCTGAAGGAAGCCGTATCCGCGCTTCTCGCAGGCGACCGGCTCGCGCAGGATCGTGCAGCCGTAACACTTTCCGCAGGTCGACTCGGACCAGCCGATGCGGTCGCCCTCGGCGATCTCGCGGCCGAGCGTGTCGGTGGTGCCCGGACCGACGGCCACCACCTCGCCGACCATTTCGTGGCCCAGCACCATCGGGAGCATGCCGGGGAAGGTCATCTGGCCGGACCAGAGGTGCACGTCGGTGCCGCACAGGGTGGTGCAGGTGATCCGGACCAGCGCGGCGCCCGGTTCCGGCTCCTCGGGAAGCGGGAGTTCCCGCAAAGTCAGCGCGGAGCCGTGTTCGGTGAGCACCGCCGCTTCGGTTCTGTTGACCATCTTTTTAGTCTACAGTCGTAGGAGAAAAAGTCCAGATCCTGGAGGAAACCATGCCGTCGCACCATATTCGCCCCGCTTCGCTCGTGGTTCGCGGCGGCCCTGTGCTCACCTTCGACCCGGCGGGCACCGTCGTTCGGGCGATGGCCGTGCGTGACGACAGGATCGTGGCTCTCGGCGATGTCGCGCTGGACCACATCGGCTCGGAGACCGAGGTGATCGACCTGGCGGGGAGAACCGTCCTGCCCGGGATCAACGATTCGCATCTCCACGCGACCTGGCTCGGCGCGCGGTGGCCGGACACGCTCATCGGCGGCGCCGGATTCACCGGGGGAGAAGAGAAAACCGTGCGCACCGCGGCCGAACGACGGGCGGCCATCCTGCGTGCGGGCGAGCTGTGCGCGTCACTGGGCATCACGAGTTACACCGAACCTGGTCTGGGTCCTGGCGAGACAGGCTGTTTCAGTGCCGAGGTCCTGGAGGAGTACGCGACGTTGGCTTCGGAAGGCCTTCTGCGAGCAAGGGTGACCGCGTTGCGGCTGTTCGGTCTGCTCGACGGTGCGAGTTCGCTCGAGGACTTCCGGCGTGGGCTCGCGACTCCGGCTCCGGCCGCGAATCCGTTGTGGCTCACCGTGCCCGGTGTGAAGGTCTTCGCCGACGGCATCCCGCCGATGCGGTCCGCGTGGACGCACCATTGCTACGCCGACGGCTCGCACGGTGCGCTGCTCGTCGATGGCGCCGACGATCCGGATCGCGCGGGCAACCTCACCGCGATGATCCGTCTCGCCCACGACGCCGGGATGACGGTGGCCGTGCATGCCACAGGGGATCGCAGCATCGAGGCCGCGCTCGGCTCGCTTCGCCGCGGAGACCACCTGGTGCACGGCGATCTGGTGACGGCGGATCAGCTCGCGCGCATGGCTTCGGCGCGCGTCGGTCTGACCACGCAGCCCGCGATCGCCGTGGCGATGCGGGGAATGCTGGCGGACGCGCTCGGTGCCGAGGTCGGTGCTCGCGCCTGGCCGCTGGCGGAAATGCTGGACTCGGGGGTTCCGCTGACCTTGAGCAGTGACGCGCCGGTGGTGACTCCTGACTGGCGGGTGCACATCGCGGCGGCCGCCCGGATGCTGGACGCGTCCGAAGTGGACGCCGAGCTGATGGCCCGGTTCCTGCGCTGCTACACGACCGCGGGCGCGGAGCAGGACGGTGGGGCCGGCTGGAAGGGATCGCTGACCGTGGGCCGCGTGGCGGACTTCTGTGTGCTGGCCGCGAACCCGCTTGAGGTCGCATTCGCGGACCTGCCGGACGTCGGTGTCGAGCTCACCGTGTCCGGCGGCCGCGTCGTGTACTCAGGTGAGCAGCTGCCCGCCGTCGACCTGGAGGCTCACCCCGGTGAGATGGCCGGCGTCGGCGGAGGCGAGGAACAGGACTGACGGCACCACGTCGGCGACGGAAGCGATGGTTCCCAGGGGGATCCTCGCTTCCCATGCCGCGCGGGCGGCGGTGTCCGAGGCGAAACCGGCGGTCATCGGGGTGAGCACCGGGCCCGGTGCGACGGCGTTGACGCGGATTCCGTGCGGCGCCAGTTCGAGCGCGGCGGAGCGGGTGAGCGCCTCGACGGCCGCCTTGGTGGCTTCGTAGTGGCCGAGCCCCGGTGTCGGCTGGCGGGCGCCGATGGAGGTGATGTTCACGATGGCGCCTCTGGTGCCGGCCGCCAGCATGTGCGCGCCGACCGCGCGGGTCATCAGGAAGGTGCCGCGGAAGTTCACCCGCATGCACAGATCGAAGACGCCGATGTCCAAACCCACCAACGGCCCGCCACCCCCGGCGAGACCCGCGTTGTTTACCAGGACCTCCACCGGGCCGAATCGGTCGGTGATCAGCCCCAGCGCCGCGTCGACCGAGCCGGGGTCGGAGATGTCGAGTTCGACGTGCTCCGCGCCGAGTTCTCCGGCCAGGTCGTGCGCCGCGCGGACGTCCACGTCGGCGATGACTACACGATCGCCCGCGGACTGGAAGGCTTCGGCGACTCCGCGGCCGATGCCACTGGCACCGCCGGTCACCATGACAAGTCTCTTGTTCATTCTACGATCGTAGACTAAAACTGGTTTCCGTTGCCAGCGAAAGGAAATCTCGTGAACGAGAAGCAGAACGGCCTCGGCTTCGCCACCTCGGCGCTGAGCCTGGGATCCTGGAACACCTGGGACCGCATGGACTTCGAGGACGCGGTGCGCCTGCTCCGGTCCGCGATCGATTCCGGGATCACGCTTTTCGACGTCGCCCACTACGACATGGGGCCCCATTCCGAGCAGTCGCGCACGGATCTTCTCTTCGGGGAAGCCGTGCGCGCCGCCGGAATCGAACGCGACGAATACCAGCTGTGCGGGAAGCTCTGGCTTTGGGACTACCCGAACACCGGGTTCGCCGAGCAGCTCGCGACCTCGTTCGACCGTGTCGGCGTCGACCGCGCGGAAGCTGTCGTCGTCGGCGACTACTTCGAGCGCCCGGACATCCCGCGGATCGTCACCGAGGTGGCGGAACAGATCCGGCTCGGCCGCTTCGACGTCTGGGGCGTGAACAACTGGCAGGCCGCGGACCTCGACCTCGCCCTGGAATTCGCCGCGCGCGAAGGTCTTCCGGCTCCCCGTTTCGCTCAGCTGAAGTACAGCGTCGTTCGCCGTTCGATGGCCGAGGGTTCCTTCTACGGCAGGCATTTCGAGGCCGGGCTGCTGGCCTTGCAGGCGTCGGACGTGTTCGAGGGCGGGGTCCTGCTCGGCAAGACCCCTTCGCGGAAGATCGGTGCGGACCCGGGTGGTATCCGGGAGTCGATCCGCGCCGTCGCCACACGCGTCGCCGCTGTCGCCGGGGACTTCTGGGTGAGTCCATCGCAGTTGGCGCTGGCGTTCTGTCTCGCGTACGAGCCGGTGGCGAACGTGCTGTTCGGCGTGAGCCGTCTCGCGCAGCTGGAAGACAACTTGGGTGCCGTCGCGCTGGCCGCCGCCCGGGGTGCGGAGGTGCGGGCGGCGCTGGAGGACCTGTGGCTGGACCGGGAAGTGGCCGCGGACGGAACCTTCTGACCCCCCGGGTGGCGTGTCGCGAAAGCCACTTTCGGGACCTCTGGTGTCCCGAAAGTGGCTTTCGCGACGCCACCGAAGCCGTGGTCACCTAACCGAGGAACTCCAGCACCGCGGCCTTGAACTCCGGGCTCCGCAGTGCCCCGCCGTGGTCCCCGGGTACCCGCACCAGCGAGGATCCCGGCACCAGCTCCACCAACGTCTCGATGCCCTGGCTCACCGGGTCCTCCACACCCGCCACGAAGCGGGTCGGCACGGAGACGGCACCGGAAACCGGGGCGAAAGGCTCCGCCCGCAGGTCTTCGATGCATCGCGCGAGCGCGGCCGGATTCCGCCCCGGCGCGGTGATCATATGCGCGATCATCCCCGTCAGCGGATCCGACGGCGCCTTGCCGCCACCGGCGAAGGCCAGCGCGGCCGCGACGTCGACGGCACCGAACGGCTCGAAGGGGCTCACGCCGGCGAGTACGAGCCGCCGGACCGGCGCCTGCGCGGGCAGCTCCCAAGCCAGCCGGGCTCCCAGGGAATAGCCGACGACGTCCACTTCGGACAGATCCGAAACCAGCCGGCTCAGCTCGGAAGTGATCGCGACGGCACCCAGCGATCCCGACGGGGCCGGGCTGGAGCCGTGCGCGGGAAGGTCCGGTATGAGCACCTCGCGGCCCGCGGCGGTGAGCGCGGCAGGCCACCCCGTGGTGATCCAGTCGGTGTGTCCGTCGGAAGCGAATCCGTGCACCAGCAGCACAGGCGGTCCCGACACGATCTCGGGAGCGAACCGGCGCACGGCCAGGGAAGTAGTGGCAGACAACGGGATCCTTTCTCAGCTGCCGGAGGGGCGTCGGGTGCGCAGGCGCTGCATCTCGCTCAGCGTCCGCGCGCGGGCGTCGACGGCGATCCGCAGCGACGATCCGATGAGGTTCAGCAGGAACACGCAGACCATGATCGTCACGCCGGGCGCGATCACCAGCCAGGGCGCCTGCACCAGGTACGACCGGCCTTCGGCGATCATGTTGCCCCAGGTCGGGGTCGGGGGAGCGATACCGAGCCCGAGGAAGCTCATCGCCCCGTCCACGAGCATCGCGGCCGCGGACAGGATCACCACCTGCACCAGCGCGAGCGGCAGCACGTTCGGGAACACGTGCACGACGAGGATCTTCCACCGGCTCATCCCCGAGACCCGGGCGGCACCGATGTAGGCGCGACCGGCGATGCCGAGCACCCGGCTGCGGATGACGCGGGCGGTGAACGGCGTGAAGATCACGGTCAGCGCGATCAGCTCGGTCCAGATGCTCGCGCCGAGCGAGATCGCCAGCGCCATCGCGAGGATGATCGCCGGGAACGACATCCAGGCGTCCATCACGCGCATCAGCACCGCGTCGGCGGCGCGGAAGAACCCGCTGATCAGTCCGATCACCAGGCCGGTGAAGGCGGCGCACAGCGTGATCAAGGCGGACAGCCCGAGCGACGCGCGGCCGCCGGAGACCAGCCGGGCGAGCACGTCCCGGCCGAACGAGTCCGTGCCGAGCGGGTGCGCGGCCGAGGGCGGCAGCAGCCGGTTCACCGGGTCGGTCGCGCTGACGCTGGGCAGGAAGAACGGCAGCACGATCACGGTCAGGACGATCACCGCCAGCACCGCCGTGGTGATCACCAGCATCCGGTTCCGCCGGAACATCCGCGCCGCGCGGCCTGCGGGACGCGGTTCGCGCACCGGCGACGTCTTTTCCACGAGAGCCACGCTCACGAGACACGCACCTTCGGGTCGAGCAGCGCGTACGAGAGGTCCACCAGCAGGTTGACCAGCACGAACAGCACCGCGACGAACAACGTCACACCCTGGATCAGCGGGAAGTCGCGAGTGGACACCGCGCCCATCAGCAGATGGCCGAGCCCCGGCACGACGAAGATGGACTCGATGATCACGATCCCGCCGACCAGCATGGCGAAGTTGCTGCCCAGCTGGGTGATCAGCGGCATCAGCGCGTTCGGCAGGACGTGCTTGGTCATGACCTGCCGTTCCGACAGCCCCTTGACCCGAGCGGTGCGCAGATACGCCAGCGGCAGCTCCCCGAGCAGGCTTTCCCGCAGGGTGAGCACGAACAACGCGGTCTGCCCGATGACCAGCACGGTCAGCGGCAGCACCAGCGCGGGCACCGCCGTCGCCGGGTCGGTGAACAGGTTCTCGTAGCCGCTGGACGGGAACCAGCGCAGCGTCACCGAGAACACGAGCACGAGCATCAGCGAGATCCAGAAGTCCGGCATCGCCATCCCGAGCGCGGAGAGCCGGTCGAGCGCCCGTGCCACCGGATTGCGCGGCGACACCGCCTGCCACGAGGTGATCGCGACCGAGAGGAAGAAGCTGATCACCGTCGAGAGCACGGCGAGGGTCAGCGTCGGCAGAATGTGGTCGGCGACCACGCCGAGCACCGGCGCGTGATAGGTGATCGACGTACCGAAGTCGCCTTGCAGCACGTTCCCGGCCCAGCTGAGGTACTGCTCCCAGAGTGTCCCGTTCAGCCCCATGCTCTCCCGCAGGGCGTCCACATCGGACGGTCGCGCGGTCGGGCCGAGGATCGCCTGCGCCGGGTCGCCGGGGATCAGGCGGATGACGAAGAACATCATCGTCCCGACGATCACCAGGATGATCACCAGGTCGCGCAGCCTCCGCAGCAACAGACCGGTCATGACGCCAGCCAGGTGTTCCAGAAGACGCGGTAGAAGTCGCCGTAGCCCTTGAGCTTGGGGGAGTAGGCCGCGTACAGCTTCGACTGGCTCAGCGTGATCACCGACAACTGCTTCCAGGTGAACGCCTGGAGCTTGTCCACCACCGCTTTCGCCTGCTCGGGGGTGGTCGAGGCGTTGAACTCCGCCATGAGCGCGTCCAGTTCGGGCGACGACGAACCGTTCAGCGTGCCCAGGGTGAGCGCGGGCATCTGCGCGGGCGAGGTCAGCGCCGAGTCGAAGAACAGCGTGGTGATGTCCCAGCCGCCGGGTTCCTTGGTCAGTGTCCCGAGCATGGTGGCGAAGTCGAAGGTGTCGATCTTGGTGTTGATGCCGATCTTCGACAGGCTGTCCTGGATCAGCACGGCCCACTTGCCGAACTCCGGGTACGAGTTCGTGGTGACGATGCGGATCGTGGCACCGGCGGTGATCCCGGCCTCGGCCAGCAGCCGCCTGGCCTTCTCGGGGTCGTGCGCCTTGTAGACCTCTTCGCCCGCGGTCGAATAGAACTGCTTGTTGTCCGGCGAGGCGAAGGCCCCGGTTTCGAGGGTGAGGTCCTTGCTGCCGCCGGTGGCCGCGTTGATCGCCGGCTTGTCGAGCAGCAGGTTCAGCGCCTCGCGGGCCCGGGGGTCGGCGAACTTCGACCCGGTGTTGAAGTTCGGGATCACCACGTTGTCGTTGCCGCCGGGGAGGTTGTGCACGACCACGGCCGGGTTGTTGCGAAGCGGCTCGTACTGGTCGTTCGTGGGCATGATGTGGTCCCACTGGCCGGTTTGGAGGCCGTTGATCAGCGCGTCCTGGTCGGAGACCACCTTGTAGGTCACGGTGTCCAGGTACGCGTGCTTGGCGCCCGCCTGCCCGCCCCAGTCCTCTTCGGACCGGGACTTGTAGCCGTCGTACCGCTCCAGCACCAGTTCACGGCCGATGTCCCAGCTCTTGAGCTTGTACGGCCCGGTCCCGATCGCCTTGTCCTGGGCGAATCCGGTCGGCGCTACGCCGGTGAGGTTCTTCGCCTCGTAGATCTCCGTGCCCGCGCCGGCGAGTTCGTTGATCAGCGGGTAGCGCGGCTTCTTGAGTTTGATGGTCACGGTCGCCGGATCGGCCGGCGTGATCGCCTCGATGTCCGGGGTGACCAGCTGGCCGGTGCGGTGCACCTGCTGCCACCGCTTCAGGCTCGCGACCACGTCTTCGGACGTCAGCGCGTTGCCGTCGTGGAAGGTGACGCCCTGACGGAGCTTGAAGGTGTAGGTGAGCCGGTCCGGGCTGGTGGTGTAGTCCTCGACGAGCATGGGCCGGGCGGTGAAACCGCGGTCAACCTCGAAGAGCTTCTCGTACATCATGTTGCCGATATGCGCGGTCACCTGGCCGGGGTTGGCGACCATGTCGAGCGACTGCGGATCGGTGGGCACGGCGACCTTCAGGTTGCCGCCCCGGACCGGCGGCCCGTCGGCGGCCCCACCGCCCGCCTGACCTCCCATGCACGAGGTGAGCAGCAGGACGGTCGCCAGGCCGAGCGCGGCCTTGGTCAGGGTTCGTCTCATGGGTTCCGCACTCCAATTTCGGGGTTCGCCGCGAGGAGACGGCGGGTGTACTCGTGCCGGGCGCGGAGCCGGATCTCGTCCGGCTCGCCGATCTCGATCAGTTCGCCCCGGTACATCACGCCGACGCGGTCGGCGACCGAGAGCACCAGGCTGAGGTTGTGCGTGATGAACAGGAAGCTGAGCGCGCGGGTGCGCCGCAGTTCCAGCAGCAGGTTCATCACCTGGCCCTGCACCGAGACGTCGAGCGCGGAGGTGGGCTCGTCGGCGACGATGAGGTCGGGTTCGGCCGCGATCGCGCGGGCGATCGACACACGCTGCCGTTGCCCGCCGGAGAGCTGCGAGGGCAGCTTCTTCGCGGTGTCGGAGGGGAGGCCGACCTCGTCGATGAGTTCGGCGACGCGGCGGTCGAGCTCGGCGCCGCGGAGACCGGTGAGCTCCCGCAGTGGTTCGGCGATGATCCGGGCGGCGGTGTGGCGTGGATCGAGCGAGCTCTGCGGGTCCTGGAAGATGAGCTGCGAGCGGCGGCGGAACGCGCGCTCGTCGCCGTCGAGCCCGGACGGGGTGCACCGGTGCTCACCGAAGGAGATGGTGCCCGAGGTAAGCGGCTCCAGCGCGCTCACCAGCCGGCCGAGCGTGGACTTGCCCGAACCGGATTCCCCGACCAGGCCGAAGAACTCGCCGGGAGCGATCTCCAGTGAGACGTCCTTGACCGCGTGCACCTCGGGCTCACGGCTCAGCGAGAACCGGCCGCGACGTCCGTACACTTTGGACACGGAGTCGATGACGAGCGCGGTGCCCTCGCCGATGTCTCCGGTCTTCGCGCGGCTCAACGACCTGGTCTCGGTGGCGACCGCCGATTCACCGTTCATCGCGGCTTCCAGCAGTGCCTCGGAGATGGTGGGGAAACCGTCGCGCCTGCTGACCCCGAGCTGCGGAACGCAGTCGAGCAGAGCCTTGGTGTAGGGATGCTTCGGCGCGTACAGAATGTCCTCTGTGGACCCGAGCTCGACGAGTTCGCCGCGGTACATCACCGCGATCCGGTCCGCCACCTGCGCGGCGACACCCATGTCGTGCGTGATGAACACGCACGCGGTGCCGTGGTCGCGGCGGACCCGGTCGAACAGGGTGAGGATCTCCGCCTGCGTGGTGACGTCCAGCGCGGTGGTCGGCTCGTCGGCGATCAGCAGGCTCGGGTCGGCCATCAGTGCCAGCGCGATCATCACGCGCTGCTGCATCCCGCCCGACATCTGGTGCGGATAAAGGGAAAGCACCCGGTCGGTGTCGGTGAGGCCGACCTCCTTCAGCAGGCCGCGAGCCTTAGCCTCGGCCTCGCGATGCAGCGGCGTGCCTTTGCGCGTGGCCTGGCGTGGCAGGGAGCCGGGCTTGCGGTAGGCCTCGATCAGCTGTTTGCCGACCCGCTGGCTCGGGTTCAGGGAATCCAGGGCCTCCTGGAAGATCATGCCGATCCGCGGGCCGCGGTACGCGCGCATCTCGTCGGCGGAAAGCCGCGTGACGTCCACCCCGTCGACGGCGATCCCGCCGCGCGTGAACACGGGCGCGACGAACTCCAGCAACCGGATGATCGACAAGGCCGTCACCGTTTTACCGCTGCCGGATTCGCCGACCACGCAGAGTGTCCGGCCTTGGTCGAGATCGAACGAAAGTTCGCGTACCAGCTCGCGTTCGGTCTCGTCGGCGATGACGCCGACGGTGAGTTCTCGTAATTCGAGCAGGGTCATGAATCCCCTTTCCCGAGCCCGCCCGGAGCGGGCCGCACTGCCGGGGAACGGACCTCCGGCGGGGGTAGTTCTACGCATGTTGACACTGGGGGAGTGCGCTGTCAATGGGTATATTCTACGAATGTAGGAAGTTGATATCCGGCGGGTTTTCCCTGGCAGTGGGCGAAAATTCGCACTGGATTCTTTTGTCTACACCTGTAGACTCTCGACCGAAACGAGCTGAGGAGGCACCCGTGAGCGGGTCGACCAAGACCGCCGGTCCCGAGCGGATCGTGGACATCGCCGTGGGCTACATGGCGGCCAAACAACTCTTCGCGGCGAGCCGGATCGGTCTGTTCACCGCGCTCGCCGACGGACCGCTGACGGCGGCGGAACTGGCGGGAACCACCGGCAAACCGGAGAAGATCACCCGCATTCTCGGTGACGCCATGTCATCGCTAGGTCTTCTGTCCCGTGTGGACGGACGGTACGAGCTGGCCCCGGACGCCGCGGAGTACTTCGGCGGCGGAGACCTCGATCTGGCACCGTTCCTGACGTTCCTCGACACGATCAGCTATCCGCACTGGCTTCAGTTCGGCCACACGGCCGACAGCGGCGAACCGGGCAAGCTGGAGATGGACGACGCGCGCTGGGGCACGTTCATGTCGGGAGTCATGACGTACAACGCCCTGCACGCCAAGATGCTGGCCGGCGCGTTCGACTTCGGCTCCTATCGAAAGCTGCTGGACCTGGGCGGCCTTTCGAGCGCGTTCGCGGTCGAAGCCATGAAGGCCAACGGCGGACTGCGCACCACGTTCGTCTTCGACCCGGGTTTCACCGAGTCGGTCACCACCGCGGCGGCCGAGGCCGGGCTCGCGGACCGGACGACCGTCGTCGGCGCGGAGACGCCCACCGCCCGACCCGACGGCGAGTTCGACCTCGTGATGGTCAACCACGTCGTCCACCGTTTCGACGCGAAGCAGAACGCGGAGATCCTGCGCAACGCCCGCGCCGCCGCCGCGCCCGGGGCGACGTTGCTGCTGCTCGACTTCTTCCTCGACGACGACGCGGTGCAGCGGCCGATCGACGCGCTGCACGCGGGGGAGTACCTGGTGATCGACGGGACGGTCGTCTACCCGGAGGCCGAGGTTCGCGAGTGGCTGAGCGGGGCGGGCTGGCGGGTCACCGACCGGCTCGCGCTGCCGGGCAGCCCGCGGGTGCTGGTCGCGGAAGCGGTGTGACCGTGACCCTCGATCCCGCGGTCAAGGAACTCCTGGCCCGCAGCGCCCCCTCGGAGGCGCCGGCCGGACCTCTGACCGCTCCCGAGCTGCGAGCCGCTTTCGCCGCTTCCTGGCGACGCCCCGAGTCGGTCGAAGAGGTCGCCTCGGTGTCCGAGCACGTCCTGCCCTCCGGGGTGCGGGTGCGGATCTATCTGCCCGAGGCAGCGGAGCCGGTGCCCGCGTTCGTCTGGATCCACGGCGGCGGGTGGACGATCGGCTCGATCGACGAGAACGAGGTCGCGTCGCGCGCGGTGTGCAACGCGGCGAAGGTCGCCGTCGTCGCGGTCGACTACCGGCTCGCGCCCGAGCATCCGTACCCGGCGGCCCCGGACGACTGCTACGCCGTCGTCGACTGGCTCGCCGCGGGCGGCGCGGGGCCTTCGGTGGACGGGACGCGGATCGCGGTCGGCGGGGAAAGCGCGGGCGGCAACCTGTCGACGGTGGTCTCGATGATGTCCCGTGACCGGGGTGGCCCGCCGATCGCCGCGCAGGTGCTGATCTGCCCGGTCTTCGGTCACCCGGACGACGGCTTCCGGTCCTATGTGGACTTCGCGGAGGGCTTCGGCATGACCGCCGGGGCGATGCGGTTCTTCTTCGAGCAGTACGTGCCGGATCCGGCGCACCTGAACGATCCGTACCTGCTGCCACTGCGCGCCGTCGACCTGACCGGGCTCCCGCCGGCGCTGGTGCTCACGGCCGAGTACGACGTCCTGCGCGATGAGGGGGAGGAGTTCGCGCGGCGGCTGACCGACGCGGGCACCCAGGTCGAGTTGACGCGCTACTCGGGGCAGATCCACGGCTTCTACGGCCTGTACACGGATCTCCCGGCCTCGCCGCGCTCGCACCGGCACGTGGCGAGCTTCCTGACCCGGACCTTCGACCGCAGCGTTTAGTCCTCCGGATGCGGTCAGCGGTGCCCATATGCCGGACTTGCGTGATCGGAGCCGCAACTCGCGAGTTACGCCTCCGATCACGCGAGTTACGCCTCCAAACACGCGAGTGTCGTCTTTGATCACGCGAGTCACGCCCGCGAGGTCGGCGACCCGCCGCGTTTAGTCCTCTGGATGCGGCCGTTCGCACCACGTACTACCGCATTCAGAGGACGAAATGCGGTAGTACGTGGTGTCAGGGGCGGGTGAGGCGCTCGAAGAAGGATTCGAGGTGCTGCCGCTGCAGGGCGACCGTCGAGAACTCCCCGGCGACGAGGCTCATCACGTTCGCCCCGGCGTTGATCAGCACGACCTCGTCGACCAGTTGCTCGTCGGGGGTCTCGGTGACGATGTCGCCGTCCTCCCGGCCCTCGGTGAGGTACCGGTGCAGCAGGCCTCGCCAGGAGCGGATGTGCTCCAGGTACTTGTCCTGCAGTTTCGGGTTGGTCAGCGAAAGCTGCCAGAAGGTGAGCAGGACGCGCCCCGCGGCGATGCGGTCCTCGTCGATCGGCATCGACGAGACGCACAGCTCGCGGAGCGCGGTCAGCCCGCGTAGCTCGTCCAGTTCCACGTACTCGCGCATCATGCCGAGCGCGCGTTCGTAGGTGGCCTGGATGATGTCTTCCTTGCTCGGGAAGTACAGCTTGAGCGCGCCGTTGGCGAAGCCGGCGGCCGCCGCGATCTCGCGCATGGTGGCGGCCTCGATCCCGCCCTGGGTGATCAAATCCCAGGTGACGTCGACGATATGGCTACGCCGCTCGTCGTGGTCGATGATCTTCGGCATCGGCAGACCTCCCGCACTGGTTCTTCTACCAGTGTAGGAGATCAGACGCGGTGATACACGCGGTGCCCGGCGAACCACGTTTGCGTCACCTTTGTCTTGACGAGCGCCGACGGGTCGGTTTCGAACGGATCGCGGTCCAGTACGACGAAATCCGCGGACTTCCCGGGGTCCAGCGAGCCGGTGACGTCGCCCAGGCCCATCGCGCGGGCGGCGGCCAAGGTGAAGACCTCGATGGCCTCGGCCAGGGTGATCGCCTGCTCCGGCCACAGCGCGCCGGGGAACGTACCGGTCGGGTCCTGGCGGGTGACCAGGCCGTGGATGCCTTCCCAAGCGTTCGGGGACTCGCTGACCGGCCAGTCCGAACCACCCGCGACCAGCGCGCCCTCGTCGAGCAGCGACCGATTCGGCTGCATCCGCCCGGCCCGCTCGCCGGGCAGGACCTCGGCGATGGCCGCCGGGATGACGCCGGGGACCCACAGGAACGGCGAGATGTCCGCGGCGACACCCAGCGCGGCGAAGCGCGGGAGGTCGTCGGGATGCACGAACTGGCCGTGCGCGACCTGGAAACGCGCCTCCGTGAAGCCCTCGGCGCGCACCTTCTCGACGGCGTCGAGCGTCGCGCGCACCGACGCATCCCCGGTGCAGTGCACCTTGGCCGAGAGCCCCGCCGCGGCCGCCGTGCGCAACCAGCCCACGAGTTCCTCACCCGGCATGGTGGTGGCGCCGTGGTGACAGGCCCCGTGCGCGGCGTCCGGCAGGTACGGCTCCAGGAAGGCGGCGGTGCGCGTCGGCGGCACCCCGTCGAGGAAGATCTTCACGAAGTCCGGCCGGTGATGCTCGCTCCGGTACTGACCGGCGACCTCCAGCAACGGTGCCCCGATCGGGTCGAAACCGAAGATCGGGTCGTTGATCAGCAGCGACGAAACCACCCAGGCGTGCAGCTCGCCCGCGTCGTCGAGCGCCTTGAGGGCGCCCAGGATGTCCGCGGAGACACCGGCGTCCTGGAACGCGGTGATGCCGTACGAGTGCAGCGTGCCGATGGCGTGCCGCGACGCCGCGACGTGCTGCTCCGCGGTGAGAGTCCGTGTCTCGCTGAGGGCCCGCTCGACGGCGACGCCCGCCGCTTCGAGCAGGACGCCGACCGGCTCCCCGGTCGAGGGGTCGCGGACGATCTCCCCACCGGCCGGATCGGGCGTCGAGGCGGTGACGCCCGCCAGTTCCAAGGCCCGGCTGCTCACCCAGCGGTTGTGCCTGCTGTCGTCGGAAAGCATGACCGGACGCCCGCCCGCGGCCTCGTCGAGCGCGTGCCGGGCTGAGGCTCGCGAAAGGGTGGCGACCAAAGTGGACGCCCAAGCGCCACCCACGACCCATTCGTCCGGTCCGAGCCCCGCGGCCCTCGAGCGGACGGCCGCCAGGATGTCCTCCAGCCCCGCGTCGGCGCCGAAGTTCAGCTCGAACAGGGCCGCGCGTCCGGCCAGGGCGTGGTGGTTGTGCACGTCGACCAGACCGGGCATCACGAACGCGCCTTCGAGGTCGACGACCTCGGTGCTCGGGCCGCGTTCGATGTCCTCCAGCGACAGCACCTTCCCGTCCTTGATCGCCAGCGACGACGCCCAGGGCCGGTGACCGTCCACTGTGTACACCGTGGCGTTGGTGAGGACGATGTCGGCGGTCAAGGCTCAGCTCCCGGCCGGGTCGTAGGCCTCGGGGTGCACGGTGGTGCTCAGTAGCCTGCCGTGCGCGCCGAAGGTGAAGTGGGTCGGAGTGCTCCCGGTGGCGTCCAGTCCGAAAAGGACACCGTGCGAGCGCAGCCGTTTCGCGTCACGGTGGTCGGCGACGGTCACCGAAGCGCACGGGATCACCTTCTCCCGCCAGGCGAAGACGTAGATTCCCGGCCGCAGCTCGTAGACCGAGTTCTCGTCGGTGTCCGCGAGTCCTCGCTCCGGGCCCGCCAGGCACTGCCACGTGTACCAGTGCGGGCTGAGGTACACGTGCTCGTAGGCGTGCTCGGTGCTGTACACCCACAGCACCCGGCGACCGACCAGCGACGTGGTCGGGGCGAGCGATTCCCCGGACGGCTCGATACCGCCGATCGTGGCGGCCACGAAGGACTGTGTGACGCGGGGCGACGTGTCGCCGATCTTGCTCAGTACCAGCAGCGCCCGGCCGCGGCGCAGGTCCAGCAGCAGGGTGAACGCCTCGTCCCGCCGGGCCTGCGGGTGGAACTGGACGTAGTACAGATCGTCGTCGACCAGGAACGTCTCGCAGCGGTCGGTGCCCGTGCCGTGGTAGGTCCATTCGATCCGGGTGCCGGAGAAGGCGGCGGTGAACGTGGTGCCGTCTTCGCAGGCGAGTTCGAAGGTGCGGCCGTGCAGGTCGCCGACCGTGGGCGCCTTGTTCGCGTCGAAACCAGGGGCGAGACCGTCCAGCGGCAGCCAGGTGGACGTGTCGGACAGGGTCAGTTCGGGCATCGGTGCGGTCCTAGTGCTCGTGGGCGGAACAGTGATCGGCGGTGGCGCCGGAAGGCAGGTCGAGGGCCGGGTTTCGGTCCAGGAAGCCATAGGGGCGCAGGGAGAAACCGGAGTAGTCGACCGGCATGACCGGCCAGTCCTCCGGACGCGGGACATGGGTCGGGCCGAACACGTGCCACAGCACGAGATCGGTGTCGACGAGGTCGCGGTCGGCGGCGGTCCAGGCGGGGAGACCCGCGCCGCCCGGATGCGCGTTCGGGCGATCGCCCGCCGGGAAACGTTCGCCCGCGCGGTACGGCGTCGCCCACAGGTGACGGGTGGCGAACGTCGCCCGCTGGTGGACGGTCGATTCCGGCTGTGCCATCAGGGTCGCGGACGGCCGGGGCACGAGCTGGTACGCCGTGGGTTTGCCGAGCCGGTTGGTCCGCTCCGCGCTGCGGATCTCCCAGACCCGCGCTTTGGACGGATCCGCGAATCGCCGCGCCTCCTGCTCGGTCCGCAGCGGGGTCTCCTTCCAGGTGAACGCGTTCCCGTACGGGTTCTGCTCGCCCATGGGGATCCGTTCGACGTCGACCTCGACGAGCGAGTTGCGCTCGCCGTCGACGGCCACGTCCAGCCGCGCGCAGAACAGGTGCTGGTGCACCGGCGCGAACAGGCCGGGCGCGATCTCGTTGGCGTGCGGGTGGTCCGTGCCGGGGTGCGCGGCGCCGGCGAACACGACGCCGGTGGCCTTCGCCTCCAGTTCCACGGTGCCGTCGAGGTAGAGGTACCAGAAGAAGCCGTAGTCGTAGTTGCCGATGGTGGAGATCGACGAGATCACCAGCCGGCGCGACCGGCGGACCTCGGCGCGGCCGTCCAGATCCGTGTGCTTCCAGAGGATCCCGTAGTCCTCCTCGTGCATGCAGATCGCGCGCGGGATCTCGACCGGCTGGCCGTGGTCGTCGGCGACGAACGCGGGGAAGTAGTGGATGACGCCGAGGCAGTCGCAACCCAGCCGCAGGTCGTTGCCGTTCTTACCGAGCAGGTATTCGCCCGCGTCGAAGTAGCTGATCCAGAACCGGCCGGGCGCGGTGTCACCATAGGGCACCACCATCTCCGGCACCGAGGCCCGGTGGAGCACCGAGCGGTCTTGGAACGAGATCTGGTGCAGGGTCAAACCCTCGCGGGCGTTGAAGCCGACGCGGAGTTTCCAGCCCTCCCAGGTGACCTCATTGCCGTCGACGGTGAAGCTCGGGCCCTCCGGCTGGGTGATCTCGATCGGCTTGAGGGTGGTGCGCGCCGGGACACCGTCGTAGCGGCCGTGCTCAGGTGGCACGGGGACGTCGCCCTCGTCCTCGACCCGGATGACGCGCTGCTCGGTCAGGTCGATGTGGACGATCAGACCTTCGACGGGATGTGCCCACGGGCTGTCGGACGCGTCGTCGCGCAGGAACGTCAGCGAACGGATGACCCGGCCGGTCTCGTCGGCCCTGCCGAAGAAACCAGGGGCCAGGGGAGCGCAGAAGGCGTGCCCGATCCGGTCGCCGAGCCCGCGCCGCTCCATCGCGGCCTGCCATTCGGGGGACGCCTTGGTGATCGACGCGGCGAGGTCGTACTCCTCGAACAGGTACGCGGGCTGACCCGGGCCGCAGTCCTCGCTGGAGACCACTTCGCGCTTCGCCAGCGAGACGACCACGTCGCGCGCGCGGCCGGTCGCGGTGTCGAGCAACGTGTACTGGACACGGCGGTCGGGGGCGGCGTCGCCTTTCTCTGGCTCGACCGGCAGGACGGCCGGGAACCGGGTGGTCGCGGCGAGCAGGCCTTCGGCGGCCAGGATCTCGCGGCCTGCGGTGAGTTCGTCGGCGGTCAGCGGGTCGAGCGGATGGGGCCTGGTCATGGTTCGCAGTCTTGCCGGTCCGGCCGGGACTGGAAAGGCCGTCGTGCGGCTGCCGACAAGAAGGGTGCACTGACGGCCAACCTCCGTGAAAGGTCCGGACCGGAGGATGACGTCATGGGACTGGAGCTCGCGGGCAAGGCCGTGCTGGTGACCGGCGCGGCGTCCGGTATCGGCCTTGCCTGCGTCCAGGCCTTCCTCGCCGAGGGCGCGCGGGTCGGCGCCCTCGACCGGGCACCCGTGCCCACGCTGGCCGACGGCCTGCTGGCGATCCACGCCGACGTGACCGACGAGCCTTCGGTGGCCGCCGCGGTCGACGCCGTGGCGAGCCGCTTCGGCGGGCTCGACGTCGTGGTCGGCTGCGCGGGGATCTCCGGGCCGGTGGGTACTCCGGTCACCGAAACCTCGGCGGCGGATTTCGCCGCGCTCATGGCCGTCAACGTCACCGGCCAGTTCCTGCTGGCCAAACACGCCGCGCCCTGGCTCACCGCGTCGGGAGGCTCGGTCGTCCTGCTGGCCAGCGACTCGGCGTTCACCAGCGCGCCCGGCATGGTCCCGTACTGCGCTTCGAAGGGCGCCGTGGTCGCGATGACCAGGGCGCTCGCTGTCGATCTGCCCGGCGTCCGGGTGAACTGCGTCTGCCCGTCGGTGGTCGACACCCCGATGGCGCGCGGCGATCTCGGCGACGTGCTCGACGATCCGGCCTTCCCGGTGCAGGCTCCCGAAGAGGTCGCCTGGCAGGTGCTCCACCTCGCGTCCGCGCGTTCGCGGGCGGTCAACGGCCAGGCCGTGCTCGCCGACTTCGGCGTCTCGGCCCGCTCCGGTTTTCCCGCTTAGAAAGGACTCCGCAAGTGAAGAAGGTTGTCGCGATCACGGGAGGCGGTACCGGTATCGGCGCCGCGGTCGCCCGCCGGTACGCCGATGAGGGCGCCCAGGTGGTGGTGCTCGGACGGCGGCTCGAACCGCTGGAGAAGGTGGCCGCCGAAACCGGCGCGCACGTCGTCGCCTGCGACGCCAGCGACCGCGAAGCCGCCGAGAACGCCACGGCGGAGATCGTCGGCAAGTTCGGCAGGCTGGACGTCGTGGTGGCCAACGCCGGCGGGCACGGGTTGTCTTCGGTGGTCGACACCGGTGACGAGGAATGGGAACTGGCCCTGCGCTCGAACCTGTCCAGCGCCTTCGTGTTCTGCCGGGCCACGCTGCCCTCGCTGGTCGAGACCGGCGGCCAGGTGGTCATCGTGTCGTCGCTGGCGGGACTGTTCGCCGGGCCGAACGTCGCCGGCTACACCGTCGCGAAGCACGCGCTGATCGGGTTGACGCGCTCGATCGCGCGCGACTACGGGCCGAAGGGTGTGCGCGCGAACGCGGTCTGCCCCGGCTGGGTGCGCACGCCGATGGCGGACGGCGAGATGGACCAGTTCGCCGAGGCGGCGGGCTTCGACGGCGGCCACGACGAGGGCTACCGGCGCGTCACCGCCGAGGTCCCGCTGCGCCGTCCCGCCGAACCGGAGGAGATCGCGTCGATCGTGCGGTTCCTGGGATCTTCGGAGTCTTCGTACATCACAGGTGCGGTGATCGTGGCGGACGGCGGCGCGCACGCGGTTGATCTCCCGACTTTGGCGTTCGAACGGGCGGGGATGGGTTCTTAGTAGGTGCGCGTGAAGGCCCCCTTCCCTCGGCTCAGCCGAGGGAAGGGGGCCTTCACGCGCTTCAGGATTCGCCCAGGTAGGCCGAGTGCAGGGTGCCGGGGGAGTCCAGCAGTCCCTGTGCGGAACCCGCATAGGTGACCCGCCCCGAAGAGACCACCAGCGCGTCGCTCGCCACGCCGAGCGCGAGCTGCGTGAACTGCTCGACCAGCAGGATGGCCGCGCCCTCCTCGGCGAACCGCGTCACCATCGGCAGCAGCCGCGTGAACACCACGGGCGCGAGGCCGAGCGACATCTCGTCGATCAGCAGGAACGACGGCCGCGCGGCGAACGCGCGGGCCAGCACCACCATCTGCTGTTCGCCCCCGCTGAGTAGCGCGGCCGGTGAATCGCGGCGCTTCTCCAGTTCCGGGAACAGCTCGAACAGCTCGTCGGCCCGCGCGCGGGTGCGCGCGGTCAGCATCAGGTTCTCCAGCACGGTCAGGCCGCCGAACACCGCGCGTCCCTGCTCGATATGCGCCAGACCCCGTCGCGCGCGGGCGACCCGCGAGTGCTTCGTGATCTCGTCGGATCCGATGTGGACGGTGCCGGCCGACGCGGGCACCACGCCCGAGACGGCCTCCAGCAGGCTGGTCTTCCCGGCGCCGTTCGGGCCGACGAGCGCGGTGATCCGGCCCGGCTCCAGCGTCAGGTCCACGTCCCGGATCACCGGCCCGGCCCCGCGGGTGACCGTTAGCCCCGCTATCCGCAACGCGTTCACAGCATCTCCGTTTCACCCATGTACGCCTTGAGCACGGCGGGGTCGGCGAGCACTTCGGCCTGGGGGCCGGACGCCAGCACGCGGCCGAAGTCGAGGACGGTGATCGTGTCGCAGACCGAGCGCACCAGGTCGAGGTCGTGCTCGATGAGCAGCACCGACACCCCGAACCGGGCGGGAACCTGCCGCAGCCGTTCCCCGAACGCGACGTGTTCTTCGTGCGGAAGTCCCGCGGCAGGCTCGTCGAGCAGCAGGACCCGCGGCCGCGCCAGCAGATGTCCGACGACCTCGACCAGCCTGCGCGCGCCGACGTCCACTTGCGACAGTGGCGTGCGGGCGGCGGGGCAGCCGAAGAAGTCCAGGGCGTCGGCGATCTCGTCGGCGGTGAGCCGCCGCCTGGCGAGGAACTTGAGGTATGCCCCGACCGTCAGCCCCGGCGGGACGCGGTCCTGCTGGAACGTCCGGCGCAACCCGGCGCGGGCCCGGTTCGACGGTGACCCGGTGAGCGGGGCGCCCCCGAGTTCGACGGTGCCCTCGGCGTTCGGCAGGAAGCCGCTGATCGCGTCGACCAGCGTCGACTTGCCCGCGCCGTTCGGCCCGATGACCCCGAGCACCCCGTGTTCCGGGACCGATATGTCCACTGAGGACAGTGCGGCCACGTGGCCGAAGTTCACGCTCAGCCCGCGGACGGTGAGCACCGGTGGACCGGGCGCCTTGGGCTCGATGACCGCGGTACCGGCCGCGAGATCGAGTTTCGCCGGTTCCTTCTTGGCCCGGCGGTACCACACCTGGCGCACCGTGGTGCCCAGGTTCCCGCCGCCGGCCAGCGCCTGGACGCCGAGCACGCCGAACACCACGAAACCCCAGTCCTGCGGGATTCCCCAGCGTTTGAGCAGCTCCGGAACGCCGACCCACAGCACCGCCCCGAACACGGCCATGTCGATCAGGTGCGCGCCCGACATGATCGCCAGCACGTACAGCGCCAGCGACTGGATCGCGGTGAAACTCGCCGGGAAGGCGAGCCCCACCTGCCCGGTGAGCAGGCCGCCGCTGATCCCGCCGAGCGTGGCGCTCACCGCGAACGCGGTCAGCTTCGACATCCGCACGCTCGTGCCCGCGGCCGCCGTGCCGCGTTCGGAGAACGCCACCGCCTGCCAGGCGCTGCCCCAGCGGCCGCGGCGCAGGAAGTACACGGCGAGGCAGCACAGCACCAGCACCACGACGGCGAGCTGGAAATAGGACCGGTCGTCGGAGAAGGCGTCCGGCCGCTCGACCGAGATCCCGCTCGAGACCCCGGGGAACTGGAGCTGGACCAGCGCGAGGTCGGCCGCCGCGGCGAGCCCCAGCGTGACGACGGCGAGATTGATCCCGCGCAGCCGCAGCGCCGGCAGCCCGACGAGCACCCCGACCACCCCGGCGACGAGCCCGCCGAGCACCAGCCAGGTGAGGAACCCGCCGGGTGCCTGTGCCTCGTTCAGCGCCGACACGGTCCAGGCGCCGACGGCGCCGAAAGTCAGCTGGCACAGGGAGATCATGCCCGCGCTGCCGGTGACCACGCCGAGCCCGAGCAGGGAGATCCCGGCGACGACGGCGCTCATGCCGAGGTAGACGAAGTACCCGTCGAGTCCGACGCTCAGGCCGTAGCCCGCGGCGATCGCCACGATGGCGACCGCGAACGGTATCCCGCGTTCAGCGAGCCGCATCCCACACCTCCTTGCGCTGCGACCAGAGCAGCAGCGCGACGATCACTGCGAACGGCAGGAAGTACCGCACCACCGAAAGGCCGTCGACCTGTGCGGCCGCGCCCTGGATCAGGCCGAGGCCCAGCCCGCCCGCGACCGCGAGGTCGAGACGGCGGAACCCGCCGAGCAGGGCGGCCGCGGCCGCGGGGACCACCAGCATCGCCAGGGACGTCGCGTCGTTGGACTGCGACGGTGCCACGATCGAGATCACCAGTGTGCTGACCACCCCGGTGACCGCCCAGACCGCGACGCTGAGCCGTTTCGCCGGGATGCCCAGCAGCTCCGCCGTCGTCGGGCGTTCCGACAGCGCCCTGAGCTGGACGCCCGCTGGGGTCCGGCTCAGCACGATCCGGCTGGCCACCGCCACGAGGACGGCCAGCGCGACCGTGACCACGGTGACCTGGCTGATCACCACGCCGCCGACGGTGGCCGCCGGACCGTCCAGGATCGGGTGGAACGGCTGCGGCTTGTTGCCGAACAGGATGAACGACAACGAGATCAGCAGGAGCAGCACCGCCACGGTCACCGCCGAGCGGGTGCCGGTGTCCGCCTCGGCGAGCCAGGTGGACACGATCCAGCCGAGCAGCGCGCTGAGCAGCCCGCCGAGCAGGATTCCCGCCACCGTGGCCAGCCACGTCGGCAGTCCCGCGTGGACGGACAGGAACACCGCCACGTAGCAGCCGAACATCCCGGTGGCCGACTGGGCGAAGTTCACCACCCGCACCAGGCGCGACATCAGCGTCAGGCACACCGCCAACACCGCGTACAGTCCGCCGGCGGCCAGGCCTGCCAGCCCTCCCTGCAGCATGTTTCCTCCTGTGTGAAGGGAGGGAGCGGTGCGTGGTGGGGCGCGGTGGTCGTGAGTGGCGTTTCGGGTTAGAACCCGAAACGCCACTCACGACCCACGTGACCCAGCACGCACCCGGCTCCCGTTACTTCTTCGGGATCCGCAGCCAGTCGTTCGCGACGAGCTCCCATTTGTTGGTGCCGGAGGCGAGCTTGATGGGCCAGCCCGCGGTGTTGTCGTGGTGCGTCTGGCCGGGGCCGAAGACGTACGGCGTCCCGACCATCGGATCGGTGATCGGCTTCATCTCGCGCAGTGCCTTGGTCACCGACTCGCGGGTGATGTCACCCTGGATCCCGCGGATGACGTCGAGGAAGTACTTCGCCGCCAGATAACCGCCCTGGCTGAACGAGGTCAGCGGGATGTTGTTCTTGGTCATCAGCTCGCGCCAGTCCTTGTTCTGTGGGCTGGTCGCGTCGGTGAACGGGTAGAACTCGGCGGGCACGTACACCCCGGCGCCCGCGTTGGTGATGGCCTTGGCGTAGTTCTCGCTGTAGACGCTGGTGAGCAGCAGCCACGTGACGTCGTTCCAGCCCTGCGCCGCGGCGGCCTTGAGCTGTCCGATGGAATCCGGCTCGACCGGGTTGACCGTGATCGCCTTGCAGCCCGCGTTGCGCGCCTTGACGATGTAGGAGGTGTAGTCGGAACCGCCGTAGGGCACGGTCGCGTCGAGGTACTTGAGCTTCTTGCCGGTGATGGCCGACCATTCGTCGATCGCCGCCTGGTACGACGGCAGCGTGTTGCCCGCGATCTCCAGCAGCGCGCAGATGTCGTTCAGCTTCAACGTTTCCGAGCCGTAGAGCAGGGTCAGCGTCATGTCGTGGTACGGCCCGACGTTGACCGGGGCGATGTTCGGGCTGGAGAAACAGGCCGGGTCGACGCCGATACCCTGCATGGACAGGATCTTCTGCTGCTCGTAGTACTTGTTGTTGATCTCGCACTCGATGAGGCTGGACGAGCCGACGAGCGCCACCGCCTCGTCACGGCCGACGACCTCGCGGGCCGCGGCGGCCGCGGCCGCCGGGTCACCCTTGTCGTCGAGGGCCTTGTACTGGATCTGCCTGCCGTTCACGCCGCCGCTCGCGTTGGCCGCGTCGAAGACCGCCTTGGCCGCCTGGGAGGCCTCGGGGAACGTCGCCGCGCCGCTCAGCGCGTTGACCGATCCGACCACGATCGGCCCGCTTGAACCGCTATCGGAGCCGGCGCAGCCCGCAGTGGCGAGCAGGACGGCCGAGGCGAGGGCGACGAGGCGCCGCGCGGGTTTCACCGGTTCCCCATGGCTTCGGCGACGGGAACGGAGTCGACGATCTGCTCGAACGACGTGACCTCGCCGCCGTCGAACTTCCACACATGCGCGACGCGGGCGGTGAACGAGCGGCCGGTCTCGCGGTGCTTGCCGTGGTAAGTCCCGATGCCGATCACCGTGTCACCGGCGTCGTGAAGGCCGTCGAGGGTGAAGGTGTAGCCGTCCCAGTCCTTCGCGATCGCGCCGAAGACGTTGTCGCGCACCTCTTCCGGGCCGGTGTACGTTCCGGCGTATGGGAAACCGGCCGCCTCCGTCCACGTCGTCGTGGGACCGAGCGGGGCCAGCATGCCCGCCAGATCTCCCCGGTCGCTCGCGGCGTAGTGCGCGGCGATGATGTCTAGATTGGACACTGGGGCTCCTTAGACCGGTTGCGCGTCGGGATAGGCGACGGCGCCGAGTGGGTAGATGTGCCCGCCCGCGCGGGAATGTTCCGACCGGCCGTCGCCGGTCAGGCCGAGGAAGACGCCGGTGGTCTTCAGCGCGTAGCCGAGGTCGTGCAGCCACACACTGGCCACGGCGATGCGGAATTCGCGGAAACAGAACAGGTAGAGCCCGTCCTGGAACTTCCACACCGTCGACAGGTCCATGTCCCCGTGGCCGCGCTGCACGCCTTCGAGGCATTGCCAGGCATAACGTTGCGAGGACACATACACGTGCTCGTAGAGGTGTTCGGGGCTGTAGCGGTAGATGTTGCGCTTGCCGATCAGGTCGCGCGAGGGACCTGGCACCTCGCCGGCCGGCGTGCCCGCGTCGGTCGTGCCGGACCAGAACGTCTGGGAGACACGGGGAACGCCTTCGACGTCTTCGGCGCCGATCACCGAACGCACGGCGAGCGCGCGATGCGTCGTCGTGGAGAAGACGACGGTGAGGGCTTCCCCTTCGACGCTGGTGTGTGGGAGATTGACGAAGAAGACGTCTTCCCGGACGGCGACCGCGTCGTAGGGATCCTTGATGCCGTTGCAGGTGACGGTTTCAGCGTCTTCGAACCGCAGCGCGAGCGTCTTCCCGTCGTCGAGGGTGACGGTGAGCTCGCGTCCCGACAGGTCCGCGTTCGGCAGGCGGTAGGTGGCTATTCCGGCGGCGAACTCGTCATAGGTGCGCCACTGTTCCTCGGGTGCTTCGGGCATGCGGTCATCGTCGGGGCGGCCGCCCGCGAAGGGGAAGCCGTCACGCGCTGGGCGGCAACAACCGGTCGCTCACGGTCAAGCCGCGGCGCAGTTCGCTCGGCGAGCAGCCGAATTCCGTCTTGAACACCCGGCTGAAATGCGGCGCGTCGACGAAACCCCACTTCGCCGCGATGGCCGCGACGGGCCGGGAACTGTGCACGGGGTCGAGCAGTTCGCGGCGGCAGTGTTCGAGCCGCCGGGTGCGGATCCAGCCCGAGACCGTCGTGCCCTGTTCGTGGAAGAGACCGTGCAGATGCCGGGTGGAGATGTAGTGCTCGGCGGCGATCTGCGCCGGGCCGAGGTCGGTGGAGGAGAGGTTCGCGTCGATGTAGGCGAGCACGCGGCGCATCAGCTCGTGGTGCGGCCCGGCGGTCGCGCGGGCGAGGTCCAGTTCACTGGCGAACAGCGTGGCGAGCAGATCGACCGCCGTATGCGCGAGCCGGACACCCGCCGGCCCGCCGAGCTGGTCGAGGTTGCTGCCGAGCTGCGCGAGGAAGGGCACCACCACGTTGCCCATGCCCCGCTTGCCCGACATGGGCACCGCGGTCAGCTGGCCGACCAGGTCGCGGGGGAGGTCGATGAGCCGCTGCGGGAACATCACCACGAGCGTGCGGAAATCCTCTTCGAACGCCAGGGTGTACGGCCGGTGCGTGTCGTACAACGCCACGTCTCCGGGGCGCAGCATCGCCTCGCGGTTGTCCTGCACCAAGAGCCCGGTCCCGGACAGGATCAGGCTCAGCTTGTAGTAGTGCCGGTCCGCCCTGGCGATGAGCTCGGGCGTCCGCTCGACCACGTGCGCCGACGCGGTCACCTCGGTCAGCTGGACGTCGTCCGCGCCGCAGGAGCGGATACGGCCGCGGAAGTGGTCCCGGTGCTCGCTCGTCACGTGCAGCGGCACGAAGGATTGCGACACCACCGTGCGGAAATCGGTGAAATCTCGCGCGACCGTGGTGGTGGTCGGGTCGGCGGTGGCGGTGGTCACGGGGGTCACCTCGCAGCATCGGGGGGTGAATTTCATATACGATAAGCGATACGATGCTGCCGGGCAATGATCGTGACGAGGTCAGTCGGCGAGGCGGAACAGGAGGGTCCTCGGGTCCACGTCGACGGGTACCACCGTGCCCGTTTCGTAGCGGCCGACGTCTTCGGTGAGCACGCGCGCGCTGAACGGCGTAACCCCAGGACCGGTGACGACGAGGTCGACGTCGTCCGCGGGAGTGCTCACTTCGCCGACCCAGATCCGTTTGCTGGACACGACTTCGGCGTTGGCGCGGACCCCCGACCGGTCGAGCCCGCGGTGGGCCTCGCGGGCCTTGGCGTTCTGCCGCAGATGCGATCCGACGGTGCCCAGCCCGCCGAGCGTGAACACGACGCCCATGGCGATGACGACCAGGCGGTCGTCGTCGCCGGGCGCGAAGCGGGTGCTGATCCAGAGCAGGGCCGGGCCGATCAGGACCAGGACGGTCATGAAGAAGCCCAGAAGGCATCCGATGACGGTGAAGGCGGGCAGCTCCGGGGCTTCCTTGCCTTCGCGATCCGTCGTCACGGCCGTGAGGTTACTGGCCGGTTTCCGTCGCTGGTCCGGTAAAAATGCCCGCTTGCGGCCGCGTCGAGACGGGCCCGTGGTCGGTCGATCACTCGCGAGCTGACGTTGCCGTCCTTTGTGGACGCGCGGCCGTCACCGGTCGGGCAAGGCGAGGCAAAGAGCGTCCAGTGCGGCACCGAAGGCGTGTTCGGAGGGGGTGCCGTACCCGATGACCAAGCCCTCGCGTCGAGGCATCGCACTGTCCGGATGCGGATACGCGGCGAGGCCGTCGAGAGCGAGCCCCTGGCGCCGTGCGGCGCGCAGCGCGGCTTCTTCGGTACCGGCGGGCAGTTCGAGCACGGCGTGCAGCCCCGCGGCGATTCCGCTGACCGTGATGTGCGGGGCGCGTTCGGCGAGTGTGGTTGTGAGCAGGTCGCGTCGGTGCCGGTAGACCTTCCGCATCCGGCGCAGATGCCGGTCGTAGGCGCCGCAGGTGAGGAAGTCGGCGAGGGTGAGCTGATCGACGACGCCCGACCAGATCTCCCGCGGTCCCTTGGCGGCGACGATCTCGTCCGCCAGCCAGCCGGGCACGGCCAGCCAGCCCAGCCGGAGTGCGGGGGAGAGGCTCTTGCTGGCCGAACCGAAATAGACGACGTGATCGGGGTCGAGACCTTGTACGGCGCCGACCGGCTCGCGGTCGTAGCGGAACTCGCCGTCGTAGTCGTCCTCGAGGAGCAGGCCGCCGGTCGCGCGTGCCCAGTCGATGACCGCGGCCCGCCGCTCCGGAAGCAGGGCGCCTCCCATCGGGAACTGGTGGGCGGGGGTCAACAGGACGGCGTCCGCGCCGGTGCCGTCGAGCTCCTCGACGCGTGCTCCGTGGGCGTCCACCGTCAACGGCACCGTTTTCAGCCCGGCCTCTTCGAGCAGCGAGCGGTGGAACTCGAGTCCGTACGACTCCACGGCGACCGGGCCGCGCAGGACCCGGCGTACCAGGCTCAGCCCATGCGCGAATCCGGAGCAGACCACGATCCGGTCCGGTTCCGTGCGTACGCCCCGGGTCCGCGCCAGATACTCCACCAGAGCCGCCCGCAACTCCGGCCTGCCGCGCGGATCGCCGGCGCCGAAGGCCTCGTTGGGAGCGATCGAGAGCGCCCGCCGGGCCGAAGCCGCCCAGGCCGAGCGCGGAAAGGCGGAGGCGTCCGGAGAACTGGGCATCAGGTCGTGGAGCACGCGGAGTGAAGCCGGGCGCGCCGGACCTCGTGAACGACCGGGTTCCAGCGGGGTGGCGCGATGCGCGACGCGCGTTCCCGACCCTTGGCGGGTGATGAGCCAGCCTTCTTCGGCCAGCTCCGCGTACGCGTCGGCGACGGTGTTGCGAGCGATGCCCAGGTCGGCGGCGAGGGCGCGATAGGGCGGCAGCCGGGTGCCGGGCGCGAGCCGTTCGGACCGGATCGCTTCACGCAAGGCCCGCATCAGCCGGAACCGCAGGCTCCCGCTGCCGGCGAGCTCCAGATGCAGATCGCTGCCCCGGTCCATCACGACCCCTCAGACTGACGGTGATTGACCCATGAAATCTCCACGGGAATGCACCATACCGTGGGCCACTTGCGCTCCTAATGTCCTTGCCATGACCAAAGTTCACATTCCCGAGCGGATGGATTTCTCCCGCGTCGCCCCGCGGGTCTTCAAGGCCGTGCTGGCCCTGGACGCCGCGGCCCGTGCCGGTCTGGATCCGGTCCTTCTCGAACTCGTGCAGATTCGCGCGTCCCAGCTCAACAGGTGCGCGTACTGCATCGACTACCACACCAACGACGCGCGCAAGGCGGGCGAAACCGAAGAGCGCGTCAATCAGCTGATCGCTTGGGAAGAGTCCAGCCTCTACACCGCGAAGGAGCGCGCGGCGCTCGCCCTCACCGAAGCCGTGACCTTGCTGCCACAAGGGGTTTCGGACGAGGTGTACGACCAGGCGGCTCTGCACTTCGAGGACACGGAGCTCGCCCAGCTCATCGCGCTGATCTTCACGGTCAACGCCTGGAACCGGATGAACGTGACCACTCGCAAGACCCCAGGCACCGAATAGCCGCTCCCCGCACACCAACGGCGATGGCCGCTCGCGCGCGGCCATCGCCCCTGCTCTCGAAAGGCTCACCTCGTGACCGCCGCCGAAACCCTGCCCAGGAGCCACTCACCGGTCAAGGGCTGGTTCGCCGTCCTGGCCGTGACACTGGGCATCTTCGCCCTGATGACCTCCGAACTGTTGCCCGTCGGCCTGCTCACACCGATCGGCTCGGCCTTCGACATCTCCCCGGGAACGGCGGGTCTGATGGTCACCGTGCCCGGGCTGGTCGCCGCGATATCGGCACCACTGGTGACCGTGGCCATCGGCAAGACCGACCGGCGGCTGGTGCTGGCGGTGCTGGTCGGTCTCGTGGGCGCGGCCAACCTGGCTTCCGCGTTCGCCACCGGCTTCGCGCTCGTTCTCGTCGCCCGCTTCCTGATCGGGATCAGTGTCGGCGGTTTCTGGGCGCTCGCAGGCGGTATCGCGCTGCGCCTGGTACCGAAACACCACGTCGCCCGCGCCACCGCCGTCATCTTCGGCGGGGTCGAGACGGCCTCGGTGCTGGGCGTGCCCGCCGGTACGCTGCTCGGCGACCTCGGCGGCTGGCGCACGGCCTTCGCGGCCGTGGGCGTCCTCGGCCTGATTTCCTTGGCCTGCATGGTCTTCCTGATGCCGAAGGTGGAGCCGGACCAGACGATCACCTTCGCGGATCTGCCGCGCGTGTTCCGTTCGCACGCCGCAGTCCGCGTGGGTATCGCGATGACCTTCCTGGTCGTCACCGGTCACTTCGTCGCCTACACCTTCGTTCGGCCGATCCTTCAGGAAGACGGCGTCGCCGACGGCATGATCGGTGTGGTGCTGCTGATCTTCGGGGCCGCCGGCATCTGCGGGAACTTCCTCGCGGGCGCACTGATCGACCGGTACCTGCGGCAGACCGTGTGGGGGATCGGCGTGGTCCTCGCGACGGCCATGGCCGTGTTCGCCGTGACCGACAACAGCACTTTCTCGGCCGCCGCGATCCTCGTCCTCTGGGGGCTGGGCTACGGCGCCGTTCCCGTCACCTTCCAGACCTGGATCCTCGCCGCCGCACCGGAAGCGACCGAGGCGGCTTCCTCGCTGTACGTGTCGGCGTTCAATCTGTCCATCGCCCTCGGCGCGCTCTTCGGTGGCTTGGCCGTCGACGCCGTCACCACCGTCAGTGTGCTGTGGATCGGCGGAGCACTGGTGCTGCTGGCGCTTCCGGTGGTGGGGCGGGGGAGAGGGTGAACTCGAAACGATCCCCTTACGCGAGCGCGGCGGGGAGTGTTTCGAAGCCGCGCAGGATCCGGGTCTCGCGCCGGCGTGCCCCGTCGAGCAGCCGCAGGCCGGGGAAGCGTTCGAAGATCGACCGCAGCCCGATCTCGCCTTCCATCCTCGCCAGTGAAGCGCCGAGACAATAGTGCCGACCCGCGCCGAACGAGACGTGATCCCGCGCGTTCGCCCGCTCGACGTCGAAGGTGGCGGGGTCGTCGAAGATCTCCGGGTCCCGGTTGGCGCCCGCGAGCACGGTGGTGACGATCGCGCCGCGCTCGATCCGGGTCCCGCCGATCTCGGTGTCCCGCGCGGAAAGCCTGCCGGTGAGCAGCACCGGCGGGTCGTAGCGGAGGATCTCGTCGACGGCGTTGCTCCACAGGTCCGGATTCGCCCGCAGTTTCGCGAGTTCACCCGGGTGCCGGGTGAGCAGGGCGATGCCGTTGCCGAGGAGGTTGACGGTCGTCTCGAAGCCGGCCGCCAGCACCAGTCCTGCCGTGGCCTTGAGTTCCCGCTCGGTCAGGCCGACGCCGTCCTCGCGGGCGGCGATCAGCTTGCTGAGCAGGTTGTCGCCCGGGTTCTTCCGCAGTTTCTCCAGATGCAGCGTGAGCCACGAGTCGAACTCGGCCAGCGTCGCCTCCACCGTCCGGAAGGTCCGCCACGGCAGGCCGAGGTCGAGGCTCGGGGCCGCGGCGCCGCCCAACGCGAGCACCTTGTCGCGTTCTTCCGGCGGGACGCCGAGGATCTGGCTGATCACGGTGACCGGCAAGAGCCCGCAGTACCGCTCGATGAGGTCGACGGGGTCCGCCGGGTCGAGGCCGTCGAGCAGTTCGTCGGCGATCGCCTGCGTGCGCTCCCGCAGTTGCTCGACGGCGCGGGCGGTGAAGACGCGGGTCACCAGCTTCCGGTAGCGCGTGTGGTCGGGCGGTTCGCTGGCGAGCAGCGACGGCGGCTCGATCGGGTGGATCAGCCCCGACGACGACCACGCGATCAGCCGGTTGAGCAGCGGGTTGTCCGGGACGAACCGCACGGTCTTGAACGCGTCGCTGGTCAGCACCTCTTTGCACGCCGAGTGCCGGGTGCTGACGTGGCCGACCCGGGTGGTGGCGATGGCGCCGTGCGCGCGGATCTCGTCGAACAGTCCGCTCAGATCCGCTCCGCCGCTCGCCTCGACCGAGAGCCTGCCCTGGAGATCGCCCCGGCGCGCCGCGGCCCGCAGGGCGACGCGGGGGATGGCGTGGCCGATGCTCCAGCGGGTGACCGGTTTGGCGATCGCCTCCGCCTTGTGCCGGAAGGGAGCGGTCTTGAGTGCGAACATCAGGACTCCGTCCGTGCGGGTTCCCCGTCGAAGGTATCGGAACGACGTGTCAGTAGCCAGCGGCTCCGAGCTCCGCGGAGCGGTGAGTTGCGCAGGGCGCGCCGGGTTGGCAGCGTGCGCGGTGTCCCGCCACGAAGAAAGGTGTTCCGATGCCGCAAGACCAGCCGGATTTGAAACCTCGTTCGCGCGACGTGACCGACGGCCTGGAGCGTGCGGCGGCCCGCGGCATGCTCCGCGCGGTCGGGATGGGCGACGACGACTTCGCCAAACCGCAGATCGGGGTGGCGTCCTCGTGGAACGAGATCACGCCGTGCAACCTGTCGCTCGACCGGCTGGCCAAGGCGGTCAAGAACGGCGTGCACGCCGGCGGCGGCTACCCGCTGGAGTTCGGCACGATCTCGGTGTCCGACGGCATTTCCATGGGCCACGAGGGAATGCACTTCTCGCTGGTGTCCCGCGAGGTGATCGCCGATTCGGTCGAGACGGTGATGATGGCCGAGCGGCTGGACGGCTCCGTGCTGCTGGCGGGCTGCGACAAATCCCTGCCGGGCATGCTGATGGCGGCGGCGCGGCTCGATCTCGCGTCGGTCTTCCTTTACGCGGGCTCGATCATGCCCGGTCAGGTGGACGGCCAGGACGTCACGATCATCGACGCGTTCGAGGCTGTCGGCGCCTGCCTGGCCGGCAAGATCACCCGCGCCGAGGTGGACAAGATCGAGCGCGCGATCTGTCCCGGCGAAGGCGCCTGCGGCGGGATGTACACCGCCAACACGATGGCGTCGGTCGCCGAGGCGCTCGGTATGTCGCTGCCCGGGTCGGCCGCTCCGCCCGCCGTCGACAGGCGCCGTGACGGGTTCGCCCACCGGTCGGGGGAGGCCGTCGTCGGGATGCTCCGCCAGGGCATCACCGCGCGGCAGATCATGACCATGGAGGCATTCGAGAACGCCATCGCAGTCGTGATGGCGCTGGGCGGCTCGACCAACGCCGTCCTCCACCTGCTCGCGATCGCGCGCGAGGCGGAGGTCGATCTGCGCATCGACGACTTCAACCGGATCGGGGACAAGGTCCCGCACCTCGGCGACCTCAAGCCGTTCGGGAAGTACGTGATGAACGACGTCGACAAGGTCGGCGGCATCCCCGTGGTGATGAAGGCGCTGCTCGACGCGGGGCTCATGCACGGCGACGTGCTCACCGTGACCGGCAAGACCATGGCGGAGAACCTCGAAGGCATCGCCCCGGCCGGGGTCGACGGCGAGATCATCCGCCCGCTCGACCGCCCGATCCACAGGACCGGCGGGCTGACCATCCTCAAGGGATCGCTGGCGCCCGAAGGCGCGGTGGTGAAGTCGGCGGGCTTCGACGAATCGACGTTCACCGGCACCGCGCGGGTGTTCGACGGCGAGAGGGCCGCTCTCGACGCGCTCGCCGAGGGCCGGATCGTCGCCGGGGACGTCGTGGTCATCCGCTACGAAGGCCCCAAGGGCGGGCCAGGGATGCGGGAGATGCTCGCCATCACCGGCGCGATCAAGGGCGCGGGACTCGGGAAGGACGTCCTGCTCATCACCGACGGCCGGTTCAGCGGCGGCACGACCGGGCTCTGCGTCGGCCACATCGCCCCGGAGGCCGTCGACGCCGGGCCGATCGCGTTCGTGCGGGACGGCGACCCGATCACCCTCGACGTCGCGAACCGGACACTGGAGGTCGAGATCGACGACATCGAGGCACGCAAGGAGGGCTGGACCCCCAAGCCCCCGGCGTACACGCGCGGAGTGCTCGGCAAGTACGCCAAGGTCGTCCGCAGCGCCGCGCACGGAGCCGTTTGTGAGTAGAGCGGCCGTGTGCCACTCGGCTTGTTCGATGGGCTCATGAGGATTACTGCGGGTGAGGGGTGTGTGGGAATAGGGACGTTGAACGTCCCTATTCCCACACACCCCGTCGTGACCGGACCAGTCGCGCCCCGAAATCCACACAGCCGACGTTCTGGGACGGACGTGATGCGACACGGTCTCGCGAGTCACCACGAACGGGTGATGCGTACGGCGGAGAGACGCGAGTACGTAATTCACCCGATGTGCCCCGCTACTCCGGAGTAGCAGACTCGGCGGCCCGACGATTCCCGCTGCTCCGGAGGTCGATGATGACCCTGACCGCGTCCCACGCCCCAGCCCGTACCGCCGCCCTCGTGATCGCCCGCGTGGTCGTCGACGGGATCCGGCACTCGCTGCCGGAGCACGCGCCACTGTTCGACGCGCGGGCCACGGAGTTCGTCGCCTCGGTACTGGAGCACGACGGGACGAACCTGGGCATCGCCGCGGGTGCGGACGCCTTCCGCCGGGTCGGCGTCGCCGAATACGCGGCGGGCAAGGAACTGGAACGGCTCACTCGCGCCTACCACTCGGCGGGCCGGGCCGCCCTGCCCGCGCTGGCCTCGCTGTCCCGGCAGCCAGGGGCCGGGTCGGCGCTGATGGACACCGGGGTGGAGGCCCTGCTCCGCTGCGCGGACGTCCTCATCCGGCTGTCCACCGCCGCCTACCGCGCGGCGCACACGCCGTCGGTCGCCGAAGTGCGGCAAGACCTGCTGAGGGAGATCTTGAGCGGCCGCCCGCCGTCGAAGTGGGCGGGGCTCGCGGCGGAGGCGGGCTGGGTGCCGCCCGCCCGGGTGGTGGCCGTCGCCGCGGAGCCCGGTGCGGTCCGCGCCTCGTTCGGCCCGGAGGTGCTGGCCGACCTGACCGGCGAGTACCCGCATCTGCTCGTGCCGGACGACATCGAGATCGGCGGTGTGCTGGCGGGGGCGCGGGCGGCGGTCGGGCCGGCGGTGGCGCCCGCCGAGGCCGCCGTGTCGCTGCGGTGGGCACGCCGGACCCTGGAGCTGGTCCGGCGTGAGGTGATCGAGGACGGCCCGCTCGTGCGCTGGTCGGACCACCTGACCACGCACTGGCTCTTCGCCGACGAGGTGCTGACGACCGCGCTCGTCGAGCGCAGCCTCGCCCCGATCGACGGCCTGCCCGCGAACGAGCGCGCCAAACTCGCCGAAACCCTCGACGCCATGCTCTCCGCCCGCGGCGGGGCACCCGAGATCGCGGACAACCTCGGCGTCCACCCGCAGACGGTGCGCAACCGCCTGCGCCGTCTCCGGGTCCTGTTCGGTTCCCGGCTCGACGACCCGCAGGCGCGGCTGGACCTGAGGATCGCCTTGCGCGCGGAGCTGCTCGCGCCCGAACCGGGACGGCAGGCGACCCCGATGAAGGTGGCGTGAGGCGTCAGGCGGATTCCGCGGCCCGGGTCACCCACGTGGCGACCTGGACGCGGTTGGAGTAGCCGAGTTTGGTGAGGATGTGGTCGATATGGGTGTCCACCGTCCGCCGGGCGATGCCGAGCCGGTCGGCGATCTCCTGGTTCGTCAGCCCCTCGGCGACCACGTGCGCGATCTCGGTCTCGCGTTTGGTGAGCACCTGCGCGGCCGGGTTCCGCGGTTCGGGCGACCGTTCTTCGAGGGCGTACGCGATGGCGTCCCGGGTGGGCATCGCGGCGCCGTCGGTGAACTCCTTGACCGCGACCTCCCAGCCCAGCGCGGCGGTCACGGTCTCGGTGTCGGCGAGCAGCGGTTCGGTGAACGCCTCGTAACGCGTCGGCCAGGCGCCCACCGTGCGCCAGACGTTCATCGAGGCGCCCTGCAGGATCGCGGCCCGGTTGGGCCGTCCGGTGCGGGCGGCGCAGCCTGCCAGCACAGTGAGCGTGAACCCGACGACGACCCGGTCGTCCACCCGGGCGTGCAGGCGGAGGACCTGCTCACAACAGCGGCTCGCCACCGCGAGATCACCTTGGAGGTACTCGGCGGCCGCGCGCGACCACAGTGCCCAGCCCCGCCAGAAGACCTCACCCCGCCGCTCACAGCGCTCGACGGCTTCCGCCAGTACCGCCCGGCCGCGGTCGATGTCGCCGTTCAGCCAGATGGCCAGCCCGTGGTTGTAGCTCGCCCAGAGGTCCGCGCCTTCGTCGCCGTGGGTGCGGAACAGGTCGATGGCCGTGCCGAACAGGCGCGACGCCTCGGCCATGTCGTTGCCGATCAGCGCGGCGTAGGCGCGGACGTGGAGCACGTAGGCGGCGGCGAGTTCGTCGCCGCTGGTCTCGGCTTCGGCTGTCGCCTTCTCCAGCATGCACCGGTGGGCGGGCAGGTCTCCTTGCACCAGGGCCAGGAAACCGGAGAGCCACAGCACGTGTGCCCGCTCGGGAACACCCGGCGGCGCGGCCTCGTCGAGACGGCGGACCCACATCCGGCCCTCGGTGTTCAGCCCGCGGAAGATCCAGAACTCCTTGACGTCGCGCAGCATCCGCAGCCCGATGATCGCGTCCTCGGGATCGCCGGTGCAGTAGTCGAGGGCGACCCGGAGGTTCGCGTGTTCGCGGCGCAGCCGTCCGATCCAGCCGAGCTGATCGGTCTCCAGCCATTCGGTGGCGTACCGGCAGGCGAGTTCGGCGAACCAGTCCCGGTGCCGTTTCCGGAACTCCGCCGTCCCGCCCGTCTCGCTGAGCCGGTCGACGCCGTACTCGCGCACCGATTCCAGCATGCGGTACCGCACGCCGCCGGGGTATTCCTCGCGCAGCAGGATGGACTTGTCGAGCAGCCCGTCGACGACTTCGAGTACCCGTTCGCGCGGCAGTTCGCCGCCGGAACAGACCTGTTCGGCGGCGTCGAGGTCGAAGCTGCCGGAGAACACGGACGCGCGTGCCCACAGCAGCCGTTCGGGCCCCGTGCACAGGTCGTGGCTCCAGTCGATGAGGGCCCGCATGGTCTCGTGCCGCTCCGGCCGTCCCCGCCGGTCCTTCGTGAGCACGGAGAACTGCCGGTCGAGGCGGTCGGCCAGCTGGCGCAGGGACAACGCCCGCGCTCGGACGGCCGCCAGCTCGATGGCCAGCGGCAGGCCGTCCAGCCTGCGGCACAGCCGGATCAGCGGTTCGGTGTCGGACTCGGTGAGCCGGAACGACGGCGCGACCGCGGTCGCGCGGTCCACGAACAGCCGCACGGACTCGTCGTTCGTCACGCGTTCGAACGAGTCGCCCTGATCCGGGATCGCCAGCGGCGGCACCGGCAGGACGCGTTCACCCGCCACCCCGAGCGACTGCCTGCTCGTGGCCAGCACGGTCACCTGAGGGCAGGCCCTGACGACGGTGTCGGCGAACCAGGCGCAGCTGTCGACCAGATGCTCACAGTTGTCCAGCACCAGCAGCAACCGGCTCGCCTGTAGCACCTCGACGACCACCTCGATGGCCGGTTTCGCCGAGCGGTCACCGAAGCCGAGGACGTTCGCCACGGTCGGCACGAGCAACGCCGGTTCCCGCAGCTCGGCCAGCGACACGAACGCGACCTCGTCGCCGGTCGCCTCGTGGTGGGCCGCGGCGACGCGCCACGCCAGCCGCGTCTTGCCCACGCCACCCGGCCCGGTCAGGGTGACCAGCGACGACGCGTTCAGCAGGCGCCGCGCTTCACCGGTCTCGGCGTCGCGGCCCACGTAGCTGGTCACTTCGGTGGGATCGGCGGACCACCCCGCAAGCGAGCCAACTCCGTCCGCCATGCGTTCTCCCGCCGTCGACCACACCCCGCGTTCCGTCCGATGTAGACGGAAAGCGCCCGGCTGCGGATACTAGCGGACCGGCGTCCTCCTAGCGGGGTGCTTGCTTGCCGCGATCATGCGCCCAGCCCGCCAGTACCGTTCCCGCGGCCACGAGCAGCAGGAACACGAGCAACCTGCCGCCCCAGTCACCGGGTACCCAGTCGAACGCGCCCCACAACTGGGTCGCGGAATGATCGAAAAGGCTGCGGATGGCGGCCTGCGCGAAGACGGCGATGGCCACCATCCCGACGATCTGCAGCCCCAGATAGCCGCCCTTGGTCATGCTTCCTACCTCCTGGTCCTCGGTCGGCTCCCAGCTTCGCCCGCGCGATCGGGGAGCACATCGGCAGCGCGTCGCGCGTGGCCTCCGACCAAAGTCGAGCCCCGGATCGTCCTGTGTCCGGCTGCGCCGCCGCGAGCGGGTCGACCATGATGGGCCGGTGATCACCGACGCCGTCGCGCGGCCGCCCCTCCGGCTGTGGGGAGAGGCCTGGCGCCTGCTCGCCGCGGCCGGCCTCGGCGTGCTGCTCTGGCTCGTCACGGCGTCGCAGCTGCCGGTGGGCGCGTCGGGACCGAGGGTCGACTGGCTGATCACCGGCGATCCGCTGATCGCCCTCGCCTGCCTGGTCGCGCTGCTGTGGCGCCGTCGCTTCCCGGTCGTGGTCACGACCGCGGTCGCCCTCGCCTCGATGGCTTCGGTGCTGGCGGCCGGCGCGGCGTTGCTGTCGCTCTGTTCGCTCGCCACCCGTCGGCGGCCCGCCGAAACGGCGTTCGTCGCGGTGTTGTCGGTGGTCACGGCGGTGCTGACCGCCGGCCTCTACCCGCAGCGCGAGGCGCCGGGGCCGTTGTGGCTGGTGATCAGCCTTCCCACCTTGCTGGTGGGCATCGTGGTGGCGGTCGGCGCCGCGATCGGGGCGCGCCGGGAAGAGGTGCGTTCCCTGCGGCAACAGGTCGAAAGCGCGGAACGGGAGCAGGCCGCGCGGGCGGCCGAGGCACGGATCATGGAGCGGCACCGGATCGCCCGCGAGATGCACGACGTCCTCGCGCACCGGGTCTCGCTGGTCGCGATGCAGGCGGGAGTGCTGGGGCACCGTCCGGATCTGCCCGCCGACCAGGTCGCGGAGCTGGCCCGCGGGATCGCCGACGGCTCCCATCAGGCGCTGGAGGAGCTGCGGGACGTCCTCGGCGTGCTGAGAGCGAGCCCCGAAGAGCTGGAGCCACCGCAGCCTTCGCTCGCGGACCTGCCGGCACTGGTCGCGGACGCGCGTGCACTGGGGCTGGACGTCACTTTGACGGCCTCGATCCCGGGTGAGCCACCCGACGCGATCGCGAGAACCGTCTACCGGGTCGTTCAGGAAGGCCTGACGAACGCGGGCAAACACGCGCCGGGGGCGAGAGTGGCCGTCACCGTCGAGGGCGAAGCCGGGGACGGCGTGCGGGCGACGATCCGGGATTCCGGTGCGGCGCGGGCGGTCGCGGGGCCGCCCACCTCGGGTTTCGGACTGCTGGGCCTCTCCGAGCGGGTCGGGCTGGCAGGCGGCGAACTGGACCACCACGCGGAACCAGGTGGCGGATTCGTCCTCATCGCGCGGTTGCCGTGGCCGGTCCGCGAAGGGAGCGAGTGAATGGACAACGAGCGGGTGCGGGTCGTCCTCGTCGACGACGAGCACCTGGTGCGGATGGCGCTGCGGCTCATCGTCGACGGCGAGCCCGACCTCGTCGTGGTCGGCGAGGCCGCCGACGGCGACGCGGCGGTGACCGTGGTGGGGGAGCAGCGGCCCGACGTCGTCCTGATGGACGTACGGATGCCCGGGCGCGACGGGCTGAGCGCGACCGAGGAGATCCTCCGGCTGCGGGAACCGCCCCGGATCCTGGTGCTCACGACGTTCGACTCGGACGAGATGGTGCTGGGCGCGCTGCGTGTCGGGGCGCTCGGATTCCTCCTGAAGGACACGCCGCCGCCCCGCATCCTCGCGGCGATCCGGACGGTCGCGACCGGCGAACCCGCGCTTTCGCCCGCCGCGACGTCCCGGCTGATCGCCGCGGCCACCGGGCCGCACTCGTCCGACGCGCGCCGGGCGTCCCGGGAGACCGCCCGCGACCTGCTGGCCACCCTGACCGACCGTGAACGCGAGACCGCGAACGCCATCGCGGAGGGCTTGTCCAACACCGACGTCGCGCGGAGGCTGGACATCACCGTCGCGACGGTGAAGGCGCACACCAGCAGCATGCTCGCGAAACTCGGCGTCGAGAACCGGGTACAGATCGCCCTGCTCGTCCGCGACGCCGAAGGCTGAAACTTTTTTCCGGCGCGGTGTCGAATCCGTCGTTCCCCGGACGACGCAGTGTCGAAAGCAGTTCGAAAAGACCAAGGAGAAACCAGATGCGCACCCTGATCGCCACCGCGTTCGTCTCGCTCGACGGCGTCGTCGAAGGCCCCGGCGGGGAGCCGGGCTACCGCAACTCCGGCTGGACCTTCGACGGTATCGAGTTCGACGAAGCGGCCTACGAGCTCAAGGGGCGTGAGCAGGGCGAGGCCACCGCGATGATGATGGGCCGGGTCAGCTACCAGGCGTTCTCGCCGGTGTGGCCCGGTATGACCGAGGAGTTCGCCGAGTACAACGCGATGCCGAAGTACGTCGTCTCGACCACGCTGCGGGAGGAGGACCTCGTCGGCAACTGGGGCGAGACCACGATCCTGCGTTCGCTCGACGACGTCGCGAAGCTGAAGGAGACCGAGGGCGGGCCGATCATCATCCACGGCAGCGCGGAACTGAACCGGAACCTCGCCGACGCCGGGCTGATCGACCGCTACCACCTGCTGCTGTTCCCGGTCCTGCTCGGTGCGGGCAAGAAGCTGTTCAGCGACACCGACAAGGACAAGCAGAACCTCAAGCTCGTCGAGAGCGAGGCCTACGGCAACGGGATCCAGAAGCTGGTCTACGACGTCATCCGATGATCGGACCCCGGCCGGGCCCCGGGCCCGCGCCCTGCGATCATGAACCGCGTGACCAAACCCGTCTTCGTGCAGCCGAACCTCGACGGACCGGCGGTGGAACTGTCCGGGGTCGAGGTCCATGTCGGCCGCGTGCCACTGGTGTCGGACGTCGGCTGGCGGGTGGACTACGGCCAGCGCTGGGTGGTCCTCGGCCGCAACGGGGCCGGGAAGTCCACGATCCTTTCGGTGGCCTCGACCCAGCGGTTCCCCAGCGCGGGGACGGCCGTCGTGCTCGGCCACCGGATGGGCGCGGTCGACCTGCGTGACGTGCGGACGCATATCGGCTTCGTCGGGGCGAACCAGCGGCTGCCGGACGCGGAGAACCACGACGCGCACACGGTGGTGATGACCGGGTTCAGCGGAAGCGTGCTGCCGCTGTGGGACCGCTACGACGACACTGTCCGGGACAGGGCGGCGAAACTGCTCGAACTGGTCGGCTGCACCGAACTGCGCGACCGGCCCGTGCGCGTCTGCTCGCAGGGCGAGCGCGCCCGGGTCCGGCTCGCCAGGGCGCTCATGGCCGACCCGCTGCTGCTCCTGCTGGACGAGCCGTTCGCCGGTCTCGACCTGCCCGGCCGCGAGGATCTGCTGATGGCGCTGGAGAACCTGACGCTGGCCCAGCCGGAGCTGGCGACCGTCACCGTGACGCATCATCTGGAGGAGATCCCGGCGACGGCCACGCACGCCCTGATGGTGCGTCGCGGCAGGGTCACCGGTGCGGGCCCGATCGATGAGGTCCTCACCGGGGAGGGGCTTTCCGCCTGTTACGAACGGGACGTCGAGGTCCATCGCATCAACGGGCGGTGGGCCGCGCACGCGGTGCGACGTTCGTGAAGACCCGCCGGCCCGGTCAGGCGGAAGGGCAGGGCCAGGCGAGCCGGACGACGGTCCCGGTCGGCGTGCTCGTCACCGTCGCCTCCGGCGCGAAGGCGCGGATGATCGGCAGGCCGCGTCCGCCGTCCGGGCGGCGTCCGTCGCGCCAGCGGCCCTCGTCGGCGACGCTGATCCTGACGTGACCGTCGTCGTGGGCGGCGGTCACCCGCATGACGTTGTCTTCGGTGCCGTCGGGATACGCGTGCTTGACGACGTTCGTCATCGCTTCGTAGGCGGTGAGCTTGAGATCCTCGGCCAGCTCCCGGGGAAGGCCCCGGCCGAGGGCCCATTTCGCCAGGAGGTCCCGTAACGCGGCCGCCTGTGCGGCGACCGCGGCGACCTCGAGGACCAGCTCGTCGGTGCCGTCGCGCACCGGCTCGTCGATCGGCATCACGAAGCTTCTCCTCGTCGTCCGCCGCGGTCCACGACCGCCGGATCCAACGACAAGGCTAAGGCACCGCCGGGCATCGGGACACGAGTGCCGCGCGAGCGGGCGGCTCCATCGGATATGTTCGAGACTGTCGCGTACCGATCGTGAGGGGTGGATGACGGTGACGAGCGGAGACGGCGAAACCCGGGAGGTCCCGTTCTCGGTGACCGTCGCCAGGCCCGATGGCGCCGAGGTCGTCATCGCGGTGGCGGGGGAGATCGACCTGACGACCTCCGAGGATCTCAAGGAGACCTTCGAGGACGCGCTGGAGCCCGCGCCGGGCAAGCTCGTGGTCGACCTCGAAGGCGTGGAGTTCTGCGATTCCACGGGTTTGGCGACCCTGGTCAGGATCAACGACCGGTGCAGCACGCAGGGGGTCGACCTCAGTTTCCTGCCGTCGCCCACGATCCGGCGGCTGGCTTCGAAGACGGGATTGTCCACGCTCCTGCCGCTCGCCGGATCCTGACCGGGCGGCGGCTCAGCGGTGCGGCACTTCGAGGATCGCGTGGTCGAGGTGCCGGTACACGGGGATATGGCTGTCGACTCCGAACAGCTGCAGCAGGCGCAGTACCGGCCGGGCGTCCGTGACCACCCCGGTCGTGCGGTTTTCGGAGCGGGCGCGGGCCGCGGCGGATTCGATGACCCGTAGCCCGGCGACACCGAGGAAGCCGACTTCGCTGAGGTCGAGCACCGTGGCGACGGGCAGGCGGCCCGAAAGCGCGCGTTCCAGGCGTCCCGCGGTGGCGAGGTCGATCTCCCCGGCCGCGGCGACGATGAGCAGGTCTTCGTTCCACCGGATCCGCTGAACCCGCAACAGGTTCTCGGCCGTGGGACGCGGGCGCGGAATGGTCAGGTGGAGGCCGGCGCGCACGGCGGGGCCGTCGCGGCTGCTCCGCGTGTAGGGAATGCGTTCGGTCATGATGCTGGCTCCCGGATAGCCGGGACGAAACGACAACGGGAAAGCCTGCACAACGGCTGCGCAAGTCAACTCGCCGCCGCGTCGCCCTGTGACAAGGTGCTGGGCCGCGGACATGCGGGTCGTTCGCGCGGGCTGGTGGACTCAACCTCACGTACTTCTCACCGTACGCCGCTCCTCGCGGCTGGCAAGACCATATGCGGTGAACGGCGGGATACATCCTCGTGCATGGTCACTCGCGTAACGCCTTTTCCCAGGCGAGGCCCCATTTTTCGAGCGGGTGCAACGCGTCGAGGAGTCGTTCGCCCAATGGTGTCAGGCGGTAACCCTCGCCGCCGGTCTCGACGATGCGGGCTTCGGTGAGCTCGGCGAGGCGGGTGGCGAGCACGCTCGAAGACATGAGTTCGCAGCGGCGCCGCAGTTCGCGGAAGCCGACGTCGCCCTGGCGCAGTTCCCAGATCACCCGCAGGGTCCACCGGCGTCCCAGCAGGTCGAGCGCGGCCATGAGCGGACGGCCGGTTTCGGAGCCGCGGACCGGCCGCCCGGGCCGCGGGATCGGTTCGCCGGGCATGGCACCCCCTTGTGCTTCGACTTTCGAAGCAGCATAGTGGTTCTGAAATCGAAGCACTGGAGGTGTCATGGCCCGGATCGCGCCACTCACCCCGCCGTACGAGGCGGACGTCGAACAAGCTCTCCGCAAGTGGATGCCGCCCGGGGTGGCGCGGGAGCCGCTGGCGCTCTTCCGCCTGCTGCAGCTCCATCCCGAGCTGGCGTCGCGGATGCGCGTCCTGGGCGCCGGTCTGCTCGCGCACGGCGGATTACCCGCGCTGGACCGGGAAATCGTCATCGCGCGGGTGACCGCCCGGTGCGGATGCCGCTACGAATGGGGTGTCCACGCCGCGGTTTTCGCGCCGGTGGTCGGTTTGACGCCGGAGCAGCTCGAAGCGACCGTGTCGGGTGACTCCGGGCATCCCGTCTGGTCGGAGCGACACCGTGCGTTGATCCGCGCCGTCGACGAACTCCACGACACCGCAACGGTTTCCGCCGAGACGTGGGCCGCGCTCGCCGGGCACTTCCCGGCGCCGCTGCTCTTGGAACTCCTCGTGCTGGCCGGCTGGTACCGGACGATCGCCAACGTCGCCAACGCGGTCGCGCTCGAAGAGGAGCCGTGGGCCGCCCCTTATCCCGGCCGCTAGGACCGGTGTGAGTCGATTTCCCTGGTGTCGTCCCGTTCCCGGCCCGAGGACTTCCAGGCGGCGAGACCGCAGAGGAGCGCCGCCGCGAAGCCGACCGCGCTGAGTGTCCCGGCCCAGACGGCACCGGTGCTGGCGAGCAGGTAGAGCTGGACCACGGCGGTGCACGCGTAGACGACCGCCAGACCCAGCCACAGCCGTTGCGGCATCATCCCCCGTCTCCGTTCGCTCGGTACGGGGTCAATCGCGGCGAGGCGGGATCGGGTTACAGGCTCCGGAAGAAGTCCGCCAGCCCGTCCCACGACTGTGCGCTCCGCCGCCGCTCCCACCACGTCCGGAACGGGGTCGACGCCATCGCGTGCCGCGTGTACGACGTCATCACCGCGCGGTACACGTTCTCCGCCTGGTCCCACGTCAGCCGTTCCTTGCGCCAGGCCAGCACCAGCCGCATCCGCATGGGGTCGCCCTTCAACGGCCGGACGACCATGCCGGGCAGTTCGGGTGCGGTGGGTTCGACGAGCTGCACCGCCTGCCCGGCGGCGATCAGGTGCCGTCCGCCGCCGTTCGGGCATTCGAACCGGATCCGCGGCGTGAACCCGGCGCGATGTGTCGCCGCGCGCAGCGACGTCAGCGAGCCGTCCTCGGGGCCGGGCGGCCCGATCCATGCTTCGTCGGCAAGGTCCGCCAGGTCGACTTCGAACCCGCCGGCGAGCGGGTGCTTCGCTGGGAGGCCGACGAACACGGGCACCCACGAGAACAGCACCCGGTGCCCGAGATGCTTCGCCAGCGGCACTTCCTGATCGTCGGACATGGCGATGACGGCGATGTCGAGCGTCGCGCGGGCCAGCGCCTGCGCCAGGACCGTGCTGGAGGGTTCCACGTGGACGGTCACGTCCAGCCCCGGCAGCGCGTCGTCCAGACGTTCGACGAAGGTGGGCAGACAGTCCATTTGGGACGATCCGAGCCGGACCGGTCCGTCGCCGAGCGCGCCGAGGAGATCGCTTTCGAACCGGTCGAACTCCACGAGCAGGGTCAGCGCCCGGCGCAACGTCTGCTCGCCGACCGGGGTCGGGGTCACGCCGGTATGGCTGCGGACGAACAGCGGCGCGCCGATCTGCCGTTCGAGCCGCTGGAGCAGCGAGGTCAGCGACGGCTGGGACATGCCCAGCGCGGCGGCCGCTTGCGAGAGGCTGCCCGCTTCGGCGATGGCGCAGATCGCCCGCAGGTGCCGGATCTCCAGGGCCATAGGCGGAGTCTATCGCCGCCGGTCATTACGGCCCGGCCGTTCGCGGTGCGAAGGTGCGGCCAGAACCGTGACTACCTGAAAGGGGAGCCGATGACCGGCGACCGAACCCGGCCGGATCTGCGCGCGCTGCTGGCCGCCAAAGGGTTCCGGAACTGGATCAGCGACGGGTGGGAGCCCGCCGACACCGCGGTGGACGTGCCGGCGGGTACCGCGGAGGCGGCCGCCGCCCATCGCGGCAGGCTGTCGGCGGAACTGCCCGGTCAGCGGATCGCGCTCGCGGCGGGCCGGGCCGTGGTGCGGTCCAACGACACCTTCCACGGCTTCCGCGCCGACAGCGACTTCGTCTGGCTCACCGGCTGCCAGCGTGAGGGCGCGATCCTCGTGATGACCCCGGCGGGGGACAGCCACCACGCCACGCTGTACGTCCCGCGGCCCGCCGAAGCGCACGAGCCCGACTTCGTCGGCGACGCCGACACCAGCCCGCTGTGGGTGGGCTCCGCCGCCGGACCGGCCGCGTACGAGAGCGCGCTCGGCATCGAATGCCGTCCGCTGGAGGACCTCCCGCACGGTTTGCGCGGACGGAATCCGAGCTTCCTGGTCGGCGCGGGGGTCGACCCCGCGCTCGACGCGTACCGCTTCGGCCACAGCGAACGGCTCCGTACCGTCCTCGCGGAGCTCCGCCGGATCAAGGACGACTGGGAGATCGGCCAGTTGCGCGCCGCCGTCGACGCCACCGCCCTCGGGTTCGCCGACGTGCTGGCCGCGCTCCCGGAGGCGGTCTGCGGTGGCGGGGAACGCTGGCTTCAGGGCACCTTCGACCGCCGTGCCCGCACCGAGGGGACCGGACCGGGCTACACCTCCATCGTGGCGGCCGGACCGCACGCGCCGATCCTGCACTGGACGCGCTGCGACGGGCGGGTGACCGAGGACAGCCTCCTGCTGCTGGACGCCGGCGTCGAGGTGGATTCCTTGTACACGGCCGACATCACCCGCACCTTCCCGGTCGGCGGGGACTTCACGAAGGCGCAGCGCGACGTCTACGACCTCGTGCACAAGGCGCACGTCGCGGCGCTGGGCGAGGTCCGCCCCGGCCAGGACTACGGCGCGTTCCAGGCGACGGCGCTGCGCGTGCTCGCGGAGGGTCTGCACGATTGGGGCCTGCTCCCGGTGTCGGTGGACGAAGCGCTGTCGCCGGACGGGCAGCAGCACCGCCGGTACATCGTCTGCGGTACCGGCCATTTCCTCGGGCTCGACGTCCACGACTGCGCCGCCGCCCATCCGTCGGCGTATCGCGAGGGCACGCTCGCCGAGGGGATGGCGCTCGCGGTGGAACCCGGTCTGTACTTCCACGCCGGCGACCGCACCGTGCCGCCGGAGCTGCGCGGCCTCGGTGTCCGGATCGAGGACGACGTCGTGGTCACTCCAGCGGGGTACGACCTGCTCTCCGGCGGTTTCCCCTCGACCGCCGACGAGATCACCGCCTGGGTCCGGGCAGCCAGGGGGTGAAGGGCGGGCGAGGGGTAAGGCAAAGGTGGCGTAGGCCGCCAAGGAGTCCGGCACGCTCTTGACCGTCCACAAGGGAGTTAAGGGTGTTTGTGTACCTACTACGGGCACGGGTTTGTGTGTTCGGAGCTCACCTGTGCTGCCGGGGGGTTGCGAAAGCCACTTTCGCAACCTTCAACGTTGCGAAAGTGGCTTTCGCAACGTCGGCGTGGCCGGGCCCGGTACCAACAACGGCCTGGACCCACTCACGACCCCCCTCGGAAATCCGTACCTTCAGCCATTGATCAGGCATTTCACCGCACGAACTGTCCCTTGTGGACACTCCCGGAGGGCCGGGCCGCGGTCCGGCCCTCCGGGGTCCCCGTCAGTACCAGATCGTGTGCCCGGCGAGGATCCGCTCGGCGGCACCGGTCGTGGACAGGCCGACGGCCGGCCGGTCCTCGGTGAAGTACTCGCGGAAGTCCTGGCTGAAGTGGCGGGTCATCAGCGCGATCGTACGGTCCCAGTTCCCGCCGTCCGGGCCGTCCGGCGCCCACAGGTCCAGCAGCGACGAGCCGACCCGGCCCTGAACGGTGTCGCCGTCGTCCCAGCCGGGCGTCGGGCCGTCGTTCTCGAAGCTCACCGATGTCCCGTCATCACGGACGTAGCGGTAGTCGCCGAGCGCGTAGGCGGCGACGGCGTCGGCGAAACCTTCGGTCCACGCGCAGGATTCCGAGCTGTGCTTCTCGACGTAGTGCGGGTTGCAGTTGTCCACCACGGGGAAGTCGCGGCCGTAGAGCTGCCACTGGAGCCAGTGTCCCGCCTCGTGGAGGATGAGGTGCTTCGAGTCGGGCATCGACGCGCCGAGGAAGACGTAGTTCGTGTCCGGGTAGTCCCAGTAGCCGCCGTCGGCGACCTTCGGGTCCCAGACGAACGTGATCCGGTCGCAGCGGCCGTCGGACTGCCGCGCCGTCCAGCACGAGGAGACCGGGTTGGCCCGTTTCCAATACAGGACGTTCAGCGTGTCCACGACCTTCCAGGCCCGCTGCAGCGTCGAAGGCACCTTCACCGTGCCGAGGTCGACGGGGCCGGAGACGTTCGTGCGGCGCGCCGAGTCGAACGCGTAGTCGGTGGTGTCGTTCGCGGCCTTCACGACCCGCCACATCGAGGTGCTGCTCGACCGGAACCGCACGTACGCCTCGGCGAGCGACGCGGTGTGGCAGGCGGTGAACCGGCCGTCGGACGCGCCGGTGATGCCGGCGGCGAGCCTGGTCGCCGTGCCGGAACCGGTGCGGCCCCACAGTTCCCAGTTCGCGTTCCGGGCCACCTGCGTGCGCAGCGGCTTGCTCGTCCCGGCTTCGGCGTCGTAGTGGTCGAAGGCGAGTGTGCCGGTGAGACAGGCGTTCGCGGCCGCCGTCGCCGGGGTGGCGGCGGCCGCGGTCAGTCCGAGGGTCGTGATGAGCACCGCGCCGAACGCCCGAAGTCGTCGGCCCGCGGATCTGCGGATCAGCTGCACGGGAATCTCCTCGCTGGAGGGAAACGACGGTGCGCCCGTGACCCTGTGTCAACGGTGACACACCGGTTGGTGATGGAGTTTCATCGCGATCCGCGCGGTCCACCATCGCGCCGCCCCATCGGCCGCGGCTATGCCCCCGGCGTCGGGAGGCGTGTCATGATGTCCGCGAACTCGATCGGCAAAGCGAACGAGGTCGTACGGTTCGACGAACGACAGGGGAGAAGCGGTGCAGGACGAGACGCCCTCGATCCGGGACATGCTGGCGGTCAACCTGCGCGCGGCCAGGGCGGCGCGGGGCATCTCGCTGTCGGAGCTCTCGCGGCGCTCGGGGATCGGCAAGGCGACGCTGTCGCAGCTGGAGTCCGGCGGTGGCAATCCGACCATCGAGACCGTGTTCAGCCTGTCCAGGGTGCTGGAGGTGGCGATCTCCGACCTGCTCGACCACCGGGCGGGCGGTGCGCTCACCGTGGTGCGCGGCGCCGACGTCGAGGTGCTCAGCGGCGAGGGAGTGGATCTCCGGCCGCTGCGGCGCATCGAGGCCGGTGACGGCGTCTTCGAGGTGTACGACCAGGTGGTGCGCGGGGACGCGCCGCAGCGTTCGCAGGGGCACGTCGGAGTCGAGCACACCATCGTGCAGACCGGATCGCTGCTGGTCGAGGTGGCGGGGAAGACCGTCGAGGTCGGGCCTGGGGATTACGTGGCCTTCGACGCCCGTGAGCCGCATTGCTATACCGCTTCGGACGGCCCGGTGCACTCGGTGCTGCTGCTGCAGTACCGCGCCGACGAACGGCTCGACGGCAGGCCGCATCCGGTGCTGAAGGGCTGACCGCTCGCCGGGTATTGACACCCCTCCAGGACGGAACCTACGCTCCGATCGTTCGCTTTACCGAACGCTGGAGGGTCGATGAACCGAACGCGCGTGGTCGTCCTCGGCGCGGGTATCGTCGGCGCCGCGTGCGCCCGTGAGCTGAGCCTGGCGGGCTTCGACGTCGTGGTCGTGGATCGCGGCCGTCCCGCCGGGGGAACCACTTCGCACGGCGAGGGCAACATCCTCGTCTCCGACAAGGGACCCGGCGCCGAACTCGAACTCGCCAAGCTTTCGACCGCGTTGTGGCCCCGGGTCGTCGCCGAGATCGCCGACGAGGACGCCCGCGCCGCCGCGGCGATCGAATACGACCCCAAGGGCGGCATCGTCGTCGCCACCACGGACGGCGGAGCTCGCGCCCTCACCGCCTTCGCCGCGTCACAGCCCGGTGTTCGCGCGGAACCGTTGTCCCACAAGGAACTCGCCGACGCGGAGCCGGCGCTGACCCGTGAGGTGACCGCCGCGTTCCACTACCCGGAGGACGCGCAGGTCCAGCCCGCGGGCGCGGCGCTGGCCCTGCTGGGCTCCGCACTGCGTCATGGCGCCCGGCTGCGCTCCGGCACCGAAGTCGTCGGCGCGACCGTCCACAACGGACGGATAACCGGCGTCCGGGTGCCCGGTGAACTGATCGAGGCCGACGTCGTCGTGAACGCCGCGGGCCCGTGGGCGGGCCAGGTGTCGGCGCGTCTCGGCGCCGCGATCGCGGTCCGGCCCCGCCGCGGCGAGGTACTGGTGACCACGCCGATGCCCGGTGTCGTCCGGCACAAGGTGTACGACGCCGATTACGTCGGCGCGGTCGGTGCCGATTCGGGTGACCTGCAGACCTCCGCCGTCGTCGAGTCCACCTGGGGCGGCACCGTGCTGATCGGCTCGTCCCGCCGCCGGGTGGGGTTCGACGACGCGATCCGCCCGGACGTGCTGAGCGCCATCGCGGTCAAGGCGCTGCGCCTGTTCCCGGCGCTCGCCGACGTCGCGATCATGCGCGCGTACGGCGGCTTCCGGCCCTACGTCGACGATCACCTCCCGGTGCTCGGCGAGGATCCGCGACTGGGGAATCTCTGGCACGCCACCGGGCACGAGGGCGCCGGGATCGGGCTGAGCGTCGGTACCGCCCGCCTGCTGCGCGAACTGCTCATCGGTTCGGAGCCATCGATGCCCGTCGAAGAGTTCACTGTGGACCGCCCGGCCGTACTGGCGGAGGTGGCGGCGTGAGCGGATGGCTGCTGCCGCGCGATCGCGACCCGGTGGGCCGCACCGACCGGCCGATCCGGGTCACCGTCGACGGCGAGACCCTGACCGGGATCGCCGGGCAGAGCGTGGCGGGCGTGTTGCTCGCCGCGGGCCGGACCTCCTGGCGCACCACCCGGTCGGGGGCACCGCGCGGTGTGTTCTGCGGTATCGGCGCGTGCTTCGACTGCCTGCTCACGGTGAACGACGTGCCCGACGTCCGCGCCTGCCGCCGCCCGGCCGCGGACGGGGACGAGATCCGCACCCAGTCCCGGGAGGAGACCGCGTGAACGTGGTGATCGTCGGCGCCGGGCCCGCCGGGCTCGCGGCGGCCGAACACGCGCTGCGGGCCGGTGCCCGGGTCACGGTGCTGGACCAGGCGGACACCCCTGGCGGGCAGTACAACCGGATGCTTCCCGGGGCGTATGCGGCGCGGCGTCCGGAGCGGGTCCAGCACGGGTGGGCGGAGTTCGACCGGCGGCGCCGGGTGCTTTCGCATCCGCGATGCCGGTGGTGGCCCGGCTCCACCGTCTGGGCGTTCGACCGCACGGAGAAGACGGTGCACGTCCTGCGGGGACCGTCCGATGGCTCCGGACGCGAGCTGCTGACCCTCGTCCCGGACGCGCTGATCCTGGCGACCGGCGCGCACGACCGCACCCTGCCGTTCCCCGGCTGGGAACTGCCCGGCGTGTACACCGCGGGCGCGGCGCAGGCGCTGGCGAAGGGGGAGCGGGTCGCGATCGGCGAGCGGGTGCTCGTCGCCGGGGCCGGGCCGTTCCTGCTGCCGGTCGCGGAATCGTTGCTGGGCGCCGGGGCCGAGGTGGTCGCGGTACTGGAGGCGAACCCGGTCGGGACCGTCCGAAAAGGATGGTCGTCCCGCCCGTGGCGCCTCGCCGCCCAGGCGGGGAAGGCGGGTGAACTGGCGCGGTACGCCGCGACGCTGGCCCGGCATCGGGTCCCGTACCGGATGGGCCGGGTGGTGATCGAGGCGCGCGGCGCGGACCGCGTCCGCGAGGTCGTGACCGCGAAGGTCCGCGCCGACTGGTCGGTCGTTCCGGGCACCGAGCGCACCTACGAGGTCGACGCGGTCTGCGTCGGACACGGCTTCGTCCCGCAGCCGGAATTGGCCGTCGCCGCGGGCTGCGCGCTGCACGAGGGGTTCGTGCGGGTCGACGCCGCGCAACGGACCACAGTGGACGGTGTCTTCGCCGCGGGTGAGATCACCGGGATCGGCGGCGCGGTCACGGCGGCGGCCGAGGGAGCGGTGGCCGGCTGCGTCGCGGCCGGGGCCGAGCCGTCGCCAGGGTTGATCCGCGCCCGCGACCGGGCGCTGGCCTTCGCCGAACGCCTCGCCACGGCCTACCCCATCGGCGCGGCCTGGAAAGGCTGGCTGCGCGACGACACGATCGTCTGCCGCTGTGAGGAGACGACGTACGGCGAACTGACGCGTGCGGCCGAGGACACGGTCTGTCCCGGCCCGCACGCCCTGAAACTCGGCACCCGGGCCGGCCTCGGCCCGTGCCAGGGCCGCATCTGCGGTCCGACCGTGTCCGAACTCTGTGGTGGTACCGAACGGCATCACCGCCCGATCGTCCAGCCGATCCGGCTGGGCGAACTCGCCGCCCGAACCGAAGGAGAACCTGGATGAGCACCCCCGACCTCGGTGGCGTCGTCGTCGCGACCGCACTCCCGTACCGGGCGGACGCGTCGGCCCCCGCCGGGCTGGCCGTGGACTACGACGCCTACGCCGCGCACTGCCGGTGGCTGGTCGACAACGGCTGCCGGGGCGTCGGCCCGAACGGCTCGCTCGGCGAATACTCGTCGCTGACCGACGAGGAACGCCGTCGCGTCGCCCGCACCGCGATCGAAACCGTCGGTGACGACGGGATCGTCGTCGTCGGCGTGCACGGGCCCGGCTCGCATCAGGCCAGGTACTGGGCCGAGGTCGCGGCCGAGGACGGTGCCGACGGTCTGCTGTGCCTGCCGCCCACGATGTACCGCGCGAACCGCGGCGAGGTGCTCGCGCATTTCGAAGCGGTGGCGTCGGTCGGGCTGCCGGTGATGGTCTACAACAACCCCATCGACACCAAGGTCGACCTCACGCCGGCGCTGCTCGCCGAGATCGTGCGGATCGACAACGTGGTCGCGGTCAAGGAGTTCTCCGGCGACGTCCGGCGGGTGCTGGAGATCCGCGAGCAGGCGCCCGGCCTGGACGTGATCAGCGGCGCGGACGACGTCGTGCTGGAAAGCCTGCTGATGGGGGCGACCGGCTGGTTCGCCGGATTCCCCAACGTGTTCCCCGCCGAGTCGGTGCGCCTGTTCGACCTGGCGCGGGCCGGCAAGCTCGACGAGGCGAGGGCGCTCTACGAACCGCTGGTCGCCGCGTTCCGCTGGGATTCGCGCACCGAGTTCGTCCAGGCGATCAAACTCGGGATGGACCTCGTCGGCCGCTACGGCGGGCCGTGCCGTCCGCCGCGAGGGCCGCTGACCGAGGAACACCGCGAGCAGGTCACCGCCGACATGCGCCGCGCCCTCGCCTCGCTGGGGGTGGAGTAGGTGCGGTCGATCCGGTCGATCACCGCCGTCGACTCCCATACCGAGGGCATGCCGACCCGGGTGGTGACCGGCGGGGTCGGCGTCATCCCCGGCGACACGATGGCCGACCGCCGCCGGTACTTCATGGAGAACCTGGACCACCTGCGGCAGTTCCTGATGAACGAGCCGCGTGGCCATTCGGCGATGAGCGGCGCGATCCTGCAGCCGCCCGCGCGGCCGGACGCCGACTGGGGTGTGGTGTACATCGAGGTGTCCGGCTGCCTGCCGATGTGCGGGCACGGCACGATCGGCGTGGCGACCGTGCTGGTGGAGACCGGCATGGTCGAGGTGACCGAACCGAAGACCGTCGTACGGCTGGACACCCCGGCCGGGCTCGTGCACGCCGAGGTCGAGGTCCGGGACGGCCGCGCGGTGCGCGTCAAGCTCCGCAACGTCGCGTCGTTCCTCGCCGAGCGGGACGCCGTGGTCGAGGTGCCCGGCCTCGGCGAGGTGCGGTACGACCTGGCCTACGGCGGCAACTTCTACGCCATCCTCGAACTGTCCCAAGTGGACATCCCGTTCGACAGGGCGGAGAAGGACCGGATCCTCGCCGCCGGGCTGGACATCATGGCGGCGATCAACGACCAGCGGCCGCCGAAGCATCCCGCCGATCCGCTGATCGGCGGCTGCAAGCACGTCCAGTTCCTCGCGCCGGGTTCGGACGCGCGGTCGTCGCGGAACGCGATGGCGATCCATCCCGGCTGGTTCGACCGGTCGCCGTGCGGCACCGGCACTTCGGCGCGGATGGCCCAGCTCCACGCCCGAGGCGAACTGCCGCTGCACACGCCGTTCGAGAACAGCTCGTTCATCGGCACCACCTTCACCGGCGAGCTCGTCGCCGAGACCACCGTCGGCGGCGTTCCCGCCGTGGTGCCGGAGTTCTCCGGACGCGCGTGGATCACCGGCAACGCCACTTATCTGCTCGACCCGGACGACCCGTTCCCCGCGGGCTTCGTGCTCTGACGGGTTCTCCGGCGGCGCCTGTGCCGCGAAAGCCACTTTCGCGACACGGCGTCGCACTGTCCACAAGGGAGCGATCGCGGGCTCGGCTTCGATTCCGGGAACCTGGAGAGGAAGGAAGTATGAAGCAGATCGAGAGGGCGGCGGACATCGCCGCCGAATGGGCCGCCGTTTCGCCGAAGACCCGCACGGCGGTGATCACCGGCGTGGCCGACGCGCTGGACGCGGCCGGGCCGTCCCTGATCGAGATCGCCGACGCCGAGACCCGGCTGGGGACGAAGCGGTTGACCGGCGAGCTGGGCCGCACGACGTTCCAACTGCGGTTGCTCGCGGCTGAAAGCGGCTCGTACTACGACGTCCGGATCGACCGGGCCGATCCGGCGTGGCCGCCCGGCCCCCGGCCGGAGCTGCGCCGGTACCGCACCGCGGTCGGCCCGGTCCTGGTGTTCGCCGCGAGCAACTTCCCGTTCGCGTTCAGCGTGGCGGGCGGGGACACCGCGTCGGCGTGGGTGGCAGGCTGCCCGGTGGTCGTCAAGGCTCACCCCGGCCATCCGGAGCTGTCCCGCAGGACGGCTTCGGTCGTGGTGGAAGCCCTCGGCCGGTGGGGCGCGCTCCTGGGCCTCGTCGAAGGAGAAGTCGCCGGCGTGGAGGCGCTGCGTCATCCGGCGATCGCGGCCGCCGCGTTCACCGGGTCGGTGGCGGGTGGGCTCGCGCTGGCACGGATCGCGGCCGAGCGGCCGGTTCCGATCCCGTTCCACGGCGAGCTCGGCAGCGTCAACCCGGTGATCGTCCTGCCCGGCGCGGCACGGTCGCGGGCGGAGGAGCTGGCGGCGGGGTATGCCGGTTCGCTGACGCTGGGCAACGGCCAGTTCTGCACGAATCCCGGGCTGGTGTTCGTGCCGTCGGACAGCCCGTTCGTGGACCTCGCCGCCGAGCGGTTGCGCGAGGTCCCGGCAGCGCCGTTCTTGAACGACCGCATCGCGTCCGGGTTCCAGACCGGCGCGGCACGGTTGGCCGCGATCCCGGGAATGCGCGAAGTCGTCCGGGCTCCCGGTGCGCAGCTGCTCGAAGTCGCTTTGGAGGACTTCGTGCCGGAAGCGGCCGAAGAGTGTTTCGGCCCGCTGGGCGTCGTGGTGCGGTACTTGCGCCTCTCCGACGTCCTGCCGGTGCTGGCGGCCTTGCCCGGTCAGCTCACGACGACCGTGCACGCGTCACCCGAAGAGGCGTCCGAGGTCGAGGCGCTGCGCCCGGTGCTGGCCTGCCGCAGCGGGCGGATCCTGTGGGGCGGCTGGCCGACGGGGGTCGCGGTGACGGCCGCGATGCAGCATGGCGGACCGTTCCCGGCGACGACGTCACCGGCGTCGACCTCGGTCGGAACCGCGGCGGTGGACCGCTTCCTGCGGCCGGTGTCCTATCAGGACTGGCCGTCGCACCTGCTGCCGGAGCCGCTGCGGGACGACAACCCGTGGGACGTCCCGCAGCGCATCTCCTGACCCGCGTTTCGTCCTCTGAATGCGGTACTTGCACGCGCAAGTACCGCGAGCAGAGGACGAAACGCGTCAGGGGGAGACCACGGTCCCGCCCTGCACGACGTACCGGAACTTCTCCGGCTCGGCCAGGACACCGATGTCCTCCAGCGGATCCCGGTCGACGACCACCAGGTCCGCGTGCGCGCCCGGCGCCAGCGTGCCGATCTCGCCGGTCAGGTTCAGCAGGTCCGCGGCCGTCGACGTCGCGGAGCGGACCACCTCCAGCGCGGACTGGACCTCGCCACGCAGCCGGAACTCGTGGTTCTGGTGCCGGTGCATCCCGCCGAGGAGATCGCTGCCGTACACGATCTTCACGCCGCCCCTGGCGGCCTTCTCGAGGGCGGCCATGCCCGCGCCGAGCACCTCGTCGACCTTGCGCCAGCTGGATTCCGGCAGCCCGTGCTCGCGCCCTTCCTCCTTCAGCGCCCAGTACGTGACCAGGGTGGGCACCAGGTACGCGTCGTGCCGGAGGAACAATTCGACGCTGAGGTCGTCGATCAGGTTGCCGTGCTCGATCGACCGCACGCCCAGTTCCAGCGCGCGGTTCACCGCGCGGGCGGTGTAGGCGTGGGCGGCGACGTAACGGTTGGCCGACTCCGCCTCCTCGACGATGGCGCGCAACTCCTCGGCGGAGTACTGCGTCGAGTCGATCCGGTCGGTGGGGGAGGCGACGCCGCCGGAGGCCATCACCTTGATGTGGTGCGCGCCCTTGCGCAGTTCGTCGCGCGCCGCCGCACGGACCGCGTCGACCCCGTCGGCGACCCGGCCGAGGCCGGCGCAGCACGGGTGGTCGTCGCTGACGTTGGCGCCGCGAGTCCGGCTGTCGCCGTGCCCGCCGGTCTGGCTCAGCGCCCGGCCGCAGAACAACAGGCGCGGACCGCGGAACAGGCCCTCAGCCTGCGCGTCGGCGAGGCCGTAGTCGGCGCCGGAGGCGTCACGGACCGTCGTGAAGCCCCGGTCCAGCATCCGGCTCATGGTGCGGGCGCTGTGCGCGGCCACGTAGGACGGTGACGACGCGGGCAGCGACCCGAGATCCGCGGTCGACGCGGTGACATGCACGTGGGCGTCGACGAGCCCCGGCAGCACGAACGCGCCGCGCAGGTCCTCGGTCCGCGCGTCGTCCGCGGTGAGCCCGTCGCCGATCTCGACGATCCGGCCGTCGGCGCACCGGAGGTCTCCCTCGGTGTACTCGCCGCTGACGGGGTCGAGCAGGCGGGCGTTACGCAGCAGCAGCGATCCGTTCATCGGGTCTCCTCCAGGAGCTTGCGCAGGGCCGGGACGGCCAACGGTGCCAGGGATCGGGCGGTCGCGACGGACTCGTCGTCGTAGTTGCCCTCCGCGTCGAGGAGGTTGAGGACGCCGAGCGTGTGGCCGTCGTCCACCACCGGCACGTTGATCACCGCGCCGCAGCCGAGGCTGTCGATGAGTTCGTGGTCGGCGAAGATCTCCCGCACCGCCGCGCGGTCCGGGCCGAAGAAGGGCTCCTGGCCGGTGATGCACCGCTCCAGCCAGCCGGCGGCCACCTCGACGGTCTTCTCGCCGCCGATCGGGTATTCGACGGGGTGGCTGCTGTACACGCGCCGCAGCGCCCGCCGTTCGGGCACCCAGGCCAGGACGGTGAACAGCCGTACGCCGATCGTGGCTCGGGTCTTGTCCTCCACAGTGGACAGCGACACGGTCACTTGGTCATCTCCTTCGCGGTTTTCACGGGCGCGCCGTGTTCGGTCAGTTCTTCGAGTGAGCGGCCGGCGGTGGACAGGCCGAAGACGACCACGACCACCACCCCGGCCACCAGGACGGCGGTGGTCATGCCGAAGACGCCGGCGAAGCCGAGGCTCGCCGCGGACAGGCCGATGATCGTCGGGGCGAGGATGCTGCCGACCCGGCCGAACGCGCTCGACAGCCCGGTCCCGCTGGCGCGGATCCAGGTCGGGAACACCTCGGGGGTGTAGGAGTACACACCGGCGTAGGTGCCGTTGAGGAAGAACGACAGCACCGCCCCGGCGAGGGTGATCGACCACGGCGCGTCCATCTGGCTCAGCCAGAACGCGCTCACCGCGGACCCGGCGAGGTACAACGCGATGGTGTGCTTGCGGTCGAGCCGCTCCGACAGCCACGCGGCGGAGAAGTATCCGGGGATCTGCGCCAGGTAGATGATGATGGAGAACTCGAAGCTCTTGGTCACCGTGATACCGCGGTCGACGAGCAGCGTCGGGATCCAGGAGAAGAAGCCGTAGTAGGAGAACGTGATCACGAACCACACGGTCCAGATCACCGCGGTGCGGCGTGCCATCGCCGGGCTCCACAAGAACTTCAGGGCGCTCAGGAGATTGACCTTGGGGGTCTCCGTCGCGGGCTGGGCGTCGGCCGCCGCGACGGCGGGAAGTGCTTGCCCCGTCGCCTTTTCGACGTCCCGCTCCAGTTTCGTGACGATCTTCTCGGCCTCGGCATGACGTCCGTTCGCGACCAGGAACCTCGGTGATTCGGGCAGCGAGCGGCGCCACCACAGCAGCATGACGATCGGCAGCGCGGTGATCAGCTGCGCGACCCGCCAGCCCTCCGGCACCGTCGGGACCACGAACCGGCCGATCAGCGCGGCCATGACGAACCCGAACGAGAAGAATCCGGCCAGCGCGCCGACGAACCAGCCGCGGCGTTTGGCGGGGACGAACTCCGACAGGAACGGTGCGATGATCGCGCTTTCGGCTCCCGCGCCGGCCCCGGCCAGCACCCTGGCGCCCAGGAAGACCTCATAGTTGGGGGAGAAGGCGGCGACCACCGAGAACACCGCGTAGAAGGCCAGGGCGTACATCATGACCTTCTTGCGGCCGATGCGGTCGCCCAGCAGCCCGGCGGCGATCGCGCCGAAGAGGAAGCCGAACGGCGTCGCCGAACCGATCAGCCCGAGCTGGCCGTTGTCGAGGCCCCAGGCGGCTTTCGCGCTCGGCAGCAGGAACGCGACGACGGCGGAGTCCATCCCGTCGAAGGTGTAACCGAGCCCGCCGATCAGCAGGAGTTTGTAATGGGGACGGCTCAGCGGGAGCCGGTCCAGTCGTGCCAGAAGCGTCATGGGGAACGCCTTCCGTGGTTCGGGCGACGAGGAGTCACGAGAGTGCGGACAACGTATACTGCGTTTCGACAAAACTGCAATGGTTGTTGCAAGTGGTCCGCCGGGCACGATGCGTTACCGTGACGCCGTCGAGGGAGGGTGCGCGTGACAGGGACGGGAACCGACGACGGTTTCGAGGCGTGGCTTCGGGATCGCACACCGGAGCGCGGCCTGCGGCCGAAGGCGGCCGCCGTGCTCGAAGTGCTGGTCTCGCAACCGCGGCGGGCGTCGTTCGGCTCGACGGCCGAGCTCGCCCAGCTCGCCGGGGTCAACGTCGCCACCGTCACCCGGACGGCGCAGGCGCTGGGGTTCGCCGGATGGCCGGCGCTGCAACAGGAGTTGCGGGCGCGGTACATGTCGTCGCTGAGCGCGCCGCAGGTGGCCGAGGAACACCGGGACGTCGACTCGCCGGGGTCGGCGTCGCTGCGCCGCGACCTCGACAGCCTCGCCCTGCTCAACCGGCGCGTCGCCGAGGACGAGATCCGCAACGTCGCGGAGGCCGTCGCCGGGGCGCGCCGCACGGTCGTGATCGCCGACGGCAGCTACGCCGCGGTCGGGATCGCGTTCGCGCACAACGCCCGGCTCGCCGGATACGACGTCCACGCGATCACGGCCGGCGACGCCGAACTCGCCAACGCCACGGCGAAACTGACGTCCGAAGACGTGCTCATCGCGATCAGCTTCTGGCGGCTGTACGAAAGCACGGTGCTGGCCGCGAACGAGGCCAAGGCCAGGGGAGCGCGGGTCTTCGCGATCACCGACGCGGCCAGTCCCGCGCTGGCGGCCGCGGTCGAACAGGTGCTGATGGTGCCCGCCGAAGGCGTGACGTTCTTCCCGTCGCTGACCGCGGGAATGAGCCTGGTGCAGGCGATCGTCGCGCAGCTCGCCGCCGTCGATCCCGTCCGCACCGGCGAGTCCATCGAGGCGGCCGAGGCCATGTGGTCGCGGTTCGACCTGCTGCACCGCCGCCCGGGATCGGCCGATCGGACAGTGCCGAAAAGGCCGACCGGTCGAGGCGTCTCCGCCGGATGACCGATCCGCCGCCACCGGGCGGAAGGCGATCCTGGTTCCAGGCCGCCGGAGGAGGCGGCACGGGGACCGAGGAGGCCGAAATGACGATCATCGCGACCGTGGGCGCATACGCCGGGCTCGCCCTGCTGGCGTTGATGGCGGTGACCCCGCTGCTGGTCGAACTCGATCAGCGCTTCCCGGTCACCCGCCGCGCGAAGGCGGCCGAACGGGAACGCCGGATGCCCGCCGGGCTCGCTTCGGCGTGACGCAGAGCACAGATTCACGCGAGGCCTACCTCACGTGAGTGATTAGGGCTGCGCCAATTCGTAACTTTGTGTCGCGCTATGGAACGCTCTGTGACGTGACCGTGGATTTCTGCACCAACGCCCAGCCCTCCGACACCTTCGCGGAGTTCCGGAGGAACGTCGACGAACTGACCCAGGCGTTCATCGACGCCTGCCGTCAGGGCCGTACGCCGGGCGACGCTTCTCTCGACCTGCTGCAGCGGGTCCATCGCGAAGACCGCAACTGGGTCGTCGTCCACCTGACCTTCGCCATCGCCGCGCTCGCGCATCAGCGAACGCTCGCCCCGGCCGACTCCGTCACCCGCCCAGGTGGTGTGGCGGGTGCGCCGGAGCGCGCGTTGTTAGCTTCCGCGAGTGACTGATCCGACCATCTCCGCGGTCATCGCGGTGTTCGCGGGCTGCGTGCTCGCGGGCCTCCTGGCCGTCCCGTACATCGCCGCGAGTTACCGGCGCCGCGGGGAACTCGGGCTCTGGCGGGTCCTGCTGGTGTTCGGGTTCCTGGTCTACGCCATGTCGCTGTGGACGTACACGTTGCTCCCCATCCCGGAGACGACGACGTGCGCCGGGCACGCGGCCGGTCAGCTGCAACTGCGCCCGTTCCAGTTCGTCGCCGACATCCGCCGCGAACAGACCGGCGCGGGCCTCCGGGCGTTCCTGCGCAATCCGGCCGTCCAGCAGGCGGTGTTCAACGTCGCCTTGTTCGTGCCGCTGGGGATGTTCGTGCGGCACCTCTTCCGGCGCGGTTTCGCGGCCACCGTCGCGATCGGCTTCGCCGTCTCGCTGTTCATCGAGTGCACGCAGCTGACCGGGGTCTGGTTCCTGTTCGAGTGCCCGTACCGGCTGGCCGACGTCGACGATCTGCTGACGAACACCCTCGGCGCCGCCGTCGGTTTCGGTCTCGCCCCGCTGTTGCGGCTGCTGCCGGGGAACGAGCCGTCCGCGCCGCCGGGGACGCCGCGGCCGGTCACCGCGCGCCGCCGTCTGCTCGGGATGGCCGTCGACGTCGTCTCGGTCGTGCTGCTCGGTACCACCGTCGGGATCGTGACGACCCTGATCGCCGGCGAACCGAACACCGTGGTGACCGCGCTCATCGGTACTTTCCTGCCCGCCCTGCTCCTGTTGTTCGTCGTTCCCGTCGCGGGCAACGGCGCCAGCTTCGGCCAGCGGGTCGTGTTGCTGCGTCCCGCCGGGCCGGACGGCGGAAAGCCTGCCCTGTGGCGGATGGCCGTACGGTTCCTCGCCGGTTCCGGCGGCTATTTCACGCTGCTCACCTTGGCGTCGGTGGCCAACGGCGGGTTCGAGCCGCTGGCGAACCTACTGTTCTTCGCCAGCGGGATCCTCACTTTCCGGCCCGAAGGCCACCAGGGACTGTCCGGCCTGATCGCAGGCCTGCGGATGGCCGACGCGCGGGCCCTTGACGACCAGACCGAGCCGAGCCTCGTGAGTGATAAGGACGGCTAGGGCCACGCTTTAGTACCTACTGTGCCGTGCACGGATGGGCGCTTTCGCGTGATCAGCTGGACGACTCGCGTGATCCGGTGGACGGCTCGTGGTGTAACCCCTGCCGCGGTCGTGTCGTCCATCCAGTCACGCGTGTCGTCCGCCGGATCACGCGTGTCGTCCGCCCAGTCACGTGACATCGCCGGTACCGCTCCGGCGAGCATGTCGCGAAAGCCACTTTCGAGACGTCTGGTGTCCCGAAAGTGGCTTTCGCGACCCGCCTCCAGAACCCGCGGGCGCTCAGGAGACCCCGGCCTGATAGCGCCACCCGATCGGGTCGACCCTGCGGGTCCCGCGCGTCATTGCGCCTGGCAGGACGCGCGGGCCGGAACACTCGCCCGGTGGACGTGGAGTCGATGGACGAAGTGGCCGACTGCCTGCTGTCGGTGGCCTGGAACATCTTTCCGCTGATGGGGAAACCTCCCGCGAGCCCGGGGGACCGGCCGGGGGAGATCCGGACCCTCCTCGTCGACGCCTGCCACGACGCCGGGATGCGAGCCCGGGAATGGGCCGCGGAGCACGGGGCTGGAACCGAGGACGACCGCCGCCCCTTCCTGCGGCTGGCGGAGGTCGGAACGGACGCGAACCTGTTGCTGGGCATGGTTTCCGGCACGCTGGTGGCCGATCACGAGCGGATCCGCCGCCGCTGGGCCGAGATCGAGACGCTGGCCGCCGAGGCCGTCGAGCTCGCTCGCCTGATCAAGGGGCGGCCGGTGGGCCGGCCACCCCTCGCCATGGGAGATCAGTCCTTTTCGAGCGTCAGGTCGTAGCGGTCGAGCACCTCCTTGACGGGCTGGAAGAACGTGGTGCCGCCCTCGTCGCAGTCACCGGAACCGCCCGAGGTCATACCCTGCGCCTGCACGAGTTTCGTGCCGGAACCCGACGACGGACGGCTGACGAACGAGCCACCGGAGTCGCCGGGTTCGGCGCACGCGTCGGTCTGGGTGAGGCCCCGCACGATGTTCCCGTTGCCGTAGTTCACCGTCTGGTCCAGCGCTTCGACCCGCCCGCAATGCCAGTGGGTGGTGATCCCGGACCGGCAGATCCGGCCGCCGACGCCGACCACGTCGGCACCCTCGATCCGCACGTCGGACCCGTCCTCGTACCGGTCGACCCGGGGCGGGGTCGAGACGTCGGAGTGGGTCACCTTGACCGTGCCGTAGTCGTTGCCGGGGAAGGAGGACCTCGCGACCTTGCCGATCGTGCCGCCGGTGCCCCGCACGGTCCCGCCGAGTTCGGTGCAATGGCCCGCGGTGATCACGTAATGGTCATCGTCGTCGTAGGCGTTGAACCCGACCGAACAGGCACCGCCGTCGAAGTACAGGCCTTGCCCGCCGACCACGCTCCACAATGGACGCGGCGCGCTCTTCACGTGTTCCACCCGGACCGGGACCCCGGCGGAGGCTGCCCACGCCAGTCCGGCGGGATCGCCGCCCACCACGCTGACCACGACGTCGTTCGACGGCACGTCCACGTACCAGCCGGCCACCGAACCTGGCAGGCCGGCGGTTCTGTTGTCCAATGTGGACTGGATCTGCTTCAGTCCGGCGGCGCTGTGCCGGAGTACCTTCGGGATCGCGCCCGCGGCGCGGATCCGGGAAGACCGGCCCGCGTCGGTGGTGCCGACGATCAGCTCGCCGGTCGTGGTGTCCAGCCAGGAGCCGGCGAACGCGGCGCCGAGCGAGGTGCCGAGTTCCTGCTGGGCGGCGGCCACCGTGGCCGGGCCCGCCGCTTCGGTCAGCACCGATGGCGCAGCCGAAGCCGGTGCCGCGAAGGCGGTGACGGCTGTCGCGGCGCCGATCAGGACGGTCAGGGTGCGCAGAGGACGTCGGATCACGAAAACCTCCATGGGGTGCACGGAATTCGGTGCGAGGTGAGTACGGTGATCGACGTTACGCACACGCGGCCCCGGCCGAATGCCGCCATTTGAGTAGCGCTGGGAATTCGCCTTTCCGGCTCAGCGGAATGGCGGCTCCTCACTCGTGTGAGTGGAGACTGCGCGATTTACCGTCCCCGATTCGCCGACCGGCGAACGACGGTCAGCGACGTGCGTACGCCCGTTCGGGAAATGGCCTTTCCGGACCGGAAAACGATTGTCACCTGATGGTGTCCGAGCTGAACCCGTTCGTCCGCATCGGTGACGAACGCGTTTCCTTCACCAGCAGGAAACGAGCCCGGCCGTGAACATCAGGCCGACGGTGAGCAAGGGCGCGGCGAACAACGCCAGCGCCCCGCCCGCGACGGCACGCACCCGGTCCGGGAAGCGCGCCGGGCCGCCCGCGTGCCGGGCCAGCCAGCGCAACCGGAGCGCGGTGTCGCCGCCGGCCGCGTGGATCGACAACAACGCCGAACGCACGGTCTCCGGCCCGTGCCCCGCCGCGGCCGCCCGGTCGGCGGCCAGTTCGACGAGCAGCCGGACCGCGCCGGGGAGTTCGCGCATCAGCGGGACGAACCACAGTACGCGGCCGAGTGTTTCGGCGCATCCGGAAAGAAAGTGGTGTCTGCCGCGCAGATGCGCGCGTTCGTGGGCCAGCACCGCGTCGAGTTCGCGGGGCGAAAGCCTGCCTGCCAGGCCGTGGCTCGCGACGATCAGGCCGTCGCGGCCGCCGAGGCTGTAGGCGATCGGGCGGTCGTCGGGCAGCCACAGCGTCGGCCCCGGCCGGGCGCCCGACAACCGGAGCACGTCGAGATGGCGCCGGTGCAGCAGCGTGCTGCGTTTCCGGCGGCGGGCGGTGGACACGGCGAGCCTCGCCGCCCCGATCGCGACGGCGGTGACCGCGAAAGTGCCGGCGAGCGGATCGAGGCCGGGCAGGCCGCTGTGGCCGACGGCCGCCCAGCACTCGTGGAGGATCCGCGTGATGGCCCCGGCGGGCCCGTGGTCGGGAAGGACGAGGAGAAGGACGGCGCCGAGGGTGCCGACGAGGACGCCGAGCGCGGTCAGCAGCCACCACGCGAGCGCCGTGCCGGGGCTGATCCCGCCCGCGGTCAGCCTGCCGAGCAGCCGGGGTGAGCACCAGCCGATCACCACCACGCCGAACAGGAGCACCGCCGCCAGGATCATCGCTTGCCGGGCTTCCGTCGCAAGGCGCGCCGCAGGATGTCCGACTCCTCTTCGGTGACCGAGCGTGCGAAATGCAGCAGCACCGATTCACGGTCGTCGGAGGCGTCGAGGATTTCCCGCAGACTTTGCGCGGTCGCCTCCTCGCGGGTCGCCACGGCGCGGTAGCGGTAGGCGCGATTCTCCATTTCGCGCTCGACCCATTCCTTGCGATGCAGATTGTCCAGCACCGTCATCACCGTGGTGTAGGCGAGATCGCGGTCCCGGTTGATCGCCTCGAGGACCTGGCGCACCCGCAGGGGTTCCGCCGCGTCCCAGAGCACGTCCATCACCGACGCTTCGAGCTCGCCCAGCCGTTGCATGACACCTCCGCCGGGAAGGATACTGTGCCGCTCCGGCTCAGCCGACGACGCGCCGCGCGCCCATCAGATGCCCGTCGCCCTTCACCGAACGGACGTCGACCAGCTGGCCTTCGGTGGGCGCGTCGACCATCTTGCCGCCGCCGACGTACATGCCGACGTGGTGGATGGCGCCGGGGTTGCCGGTGCCGTCGTCGTAGAAGACGAGATCACCGGGGACGAGCGCGTCCAGCGGGACGGCCTTGCCCACGGTGTACTGCTGGCGGCTGGTGCGGGGAAGCGAGATCCCAGCCTGCTTGTACGCCCACGACGTCAGGCCCGAGCAGTCGAATTCGCTCGGCCCAGTGGCGCCCCACTCGTATTGCGAGCCCCGTTTGGACAGCGCAGCCTGCAGCGCGTCGTTCGCGGCGCCGGGCGGGCCGAGGTACGAGCCCTTGTCCTGGACCTTGCCGAGTTTCGCCTTGTCGGCGGCGGGCAGCTGCCCGAGCGCCTGCCGCACCTTCGCGATCTGATCGTCGAGGTCCGCCTTGCGGGTGCGGACCTGGTCCAGGGCCACGGTCGCGTCGTTGGCGGCGAGCTGGGCCATTTCCCGGGCGTCCTCCGCGGTCGTGCGCGCGGTCTGTGCCTTCGCGAGCGCGTCGCGCAGGCCGTTCAACGCCTTGCTCTTCTCCTCGGCCAGGACCGACAGCGCGGAGGAGCGGTCGAGGAACTCCTGCCTGCTGCCACTGTCGAGCAGCAGGACGGCGTTGCCGAGCCGCTCGCCGCTCATCGCGGACCGCGCGATCGCCTCGACCTGCGGCCGGAAGCGATCGATCGCCGACCGTGCCTGCGTGAGCTCGCCGTCGGCCCGGCCGACGGCGGCGGTGGCCTGGTCGCGTTCGCCCTCGCGGGTTTTCAACCGGTCCTGGGATTCCCGCAGATCCTCGTCGGCCTTGGCGGCCTGGGCGCCGAGTTCCTGGTAGCGCCGCATCGGATCCTGGCCGTCCGGCGCGGGCTGCGCGTTGGCGGGGAGCGTTCCGAAGCCGAGGATCATGAGGGCGGCAGTGGCGGCAAGGGGGTGCCGCGGTGAGCGCCGGTGTGGGGTCACGGGTGCCGAATCTCCTGTCGCACAGGGTCAACTATCTCACTTAGTAGTACGGGGCCGGTTGTGAGCGCCCGGTGAAGTCCTACTAAGACGGCTAGTACTACGGATCATGGGAGTCTTTGCTACGGTGAGAACCGTGAGTGTCTTCCTGGCTACTCTTCGTCGACTCGTCGTGGCCTTGGTGTTGCTGGTCGTGGCGGGTTCCGGAGCTGTCGGCTGCCTGGACGACGGCCACGGCGATGCCCTCGCCGTGGCGTCGGCCTCTCACGATTCGTCGTGCCCGCCGCGGGAGGGCCACGTACACGCCCGTCCGCTCGCCGCCGTCGCGGTCCGAAGCGAGGAATCGCCGCCCGTCCCAGCTGTCCCGCCTCATTCGGAACCCGGCTTTTCGCCAGTGATGCACGAGAACACCCGGCTGTTCCCGGTCATCCGGAGCGGGCCCCGGATACTCGTCGAGCTGTGCGTTTCGCGGACGTGACCGGCCTCGCGCCGTCCCGTCCTGTCCACACAGCACAGAAAGACGAATCCTCGATGAACGCTGTCCTGCCCCGGCACACGGCGCTTGCCGTCGGCAACACGCCCGTGCTCTGGATCGACGAACGACTCACCGGCTCCGGTAAGGGTTTCTGGGCCAAGCTGGAGGGTTTCAACCCCGGCGGCATGAAGGACCGTCCCGCCTTGCACATGGTGGGAGCGGCCAAGGCCCGCGGTGAACTGGCCGACGGCGCGATGATCGTCGAGTCGACCAGCGGGACGCTCGGGCTCGGGCTCGCGCTGGCCGGGATCGTCCACGGTCATCCGGTCACCCTGGTCACCGACCCCGGGATGGAGCCCATCGTCCGGCGGATGCTCACCGCGCACGGCACCCGCGTCGACCTCGTCACCGAGCCGCATCCGGTGGGCGGCTGGCAGCAGGCGCGCCGGGACAGGGTGCAGCGGGTCCTGGCGGAGCAGCCCGGCTCCTGGTGCCCCGACCAGTACCACAACCCGGATAACGTCGCCGCGTACGCGACCTTGGCCGACGAGCTGGCCGCGCAACTGGGCCGGATCGACGTGCTGGTGTGCTCGGTCGGCACCGGCGGGCATTCGGCCGGGACGTTCCGCGCGCTGCGGCGGTACTTCCCACACCTGCGCCTGGTGGGCGTGGACACCGTCGGATCGACGATCTTCGGGCAGCCCGCCACCTCGCGGCTGATGCGCGGGCTCGGGTCGAGCATCCATCCGCGCAACGTCGACTACGCCGCGTTCGAGGAGGTCCACTGGGTCGCCCCCGCCGAGGCGGTGTGGACCTGCCGCCGTCTCGCCGCCGCCCAGTACGCGACCGGCGGCTGGAGTGTCGGCGCGGTCGCCCTCGTGGCCGCCTGGCTGGCCCGCACGCACGATCCGGACGTCCGGATCGCGGCGATCTTCCCGGACGGTCCCCAGCGTTACTTCGACACCGTCTACAACGACGAGTACTGCGCGGGACACGGCCTCCTCGACGTCGTCCCGGCACGCGAACCGGATCTCATCGCGCATCCCGGCGAACGCGTGGTGGAACGCTGGACCCGGTGCCGCACGGTCGTGGACCCGGCGCTGTGACCGCGTTCGCCGAGCGGTTCCGCTCCTTCGACCGGCCCAGCAAGGTGTTGATGGTCAACCAGTTCACCATCAACGTCGGCTTCTACATGCTGATGCCTTATCTCGCCGGCTACCTGGCGGGGCCGCTGGGGCTGGCGGGCTGGGCGGTCGGCCTGGTGCTGGGGATCCGCAACTTCTCGCAGCAGGGCATGTTCCTCGTCGGTGGCACGCTGGCCGACCGGTTCGGCTACAAACCGCTCATCGTCGCCGGATGTGTGCTGCGGACCGCGGGATTCGCGCTGTTGAGCGTGACGTCGTCGTTGCCGTCGCTGATCGTCGCGTCCGCGGCCACCGGTTTCGCCGGGGCGCTGTTCAACCCGGCGGTCCGCGCGTACCTGGCGGCGGACGCGGGAGAGCGGCGGCTGGAGGCCTTCTCCGTGTTCAACGTGTTCTACCAGGGCGGGATCCTCGCCGGGCCCGTGGTCGGGCTGGCGCTGACGGCCGTCGACTTCCGGCTGACCTGCCTGGTCGCCGCCGCGGTCTTCGGCGTCCTGACCGTGGTGCAGGTACGCGCGCTGCCCGCGCACGAAAGCGAACAGGGCACGTCGTCGATCTGGTCGGACTGGCGGATCGTCGCGGCAAACCGGTCCTTTCTGCTCTTCGCACTGGTCATGATCGGCTCGTACGTGCTGTCCTTCCAGACCTACCTTGCCCTTCCGATGGAGGCACGCCGGATCACCGGCTCGGAGACGTCGGCGACCGTGCTCATCGCGGGGCTGTTCGTGATCTCGGGCGGTCTCGCGATCGCCGGGCAGCTCAAGATCACGGCCTGGTTCAAGGACCGGTGGCCGCCCGGCACGTGCCTCGCCGCGGGGCTGGTGTTCATGGCCGTGGCCTTCGTCGCGCCGCTGGCGGTCGCCCGGGCGGGACCGGCCGCGGCCGGCGCCGGACTGCTGCTGTCCGCCGCGTTGCTGGCCGTCGGCACGGTCGTCGTCTTCCCGTTCGAAATGGACACCGTCGTGCGGCTTTCGGGCGACCGGCTGGTCGCCACGCACTACGGCTTCTACAACACGATCGTCGGCGTGGGCATCCTCCTCGGCAACCTCTTCACCGGCAGCGTCTTCGACCTCGCGCGCCGGGCGGGCGTCCCGGAGATCCCGTGGCTGGCGCTGACGGTGATCGGCGTTGTCTGTGCCTGGGGATTACGTGCTCTCGACCGGAGCCGTCTTCAGACGAGCGTCGTCCAGTAACTCCAGAACGCCTGCAGGACCGCGACGGTGATGGCGGCGTACCAGACCACGAGAACCACGCTGTGGTACCGGATCACCGCCTTCACCTCCGGTCCTTTGTGGAGGTTGTGCAGGGTCGTGTACCAGAAGACGGCGATGGTGACCGCCCAGACGACCATGCAGTACGGGCACAGCGCGCCGATGACGTACAGGCTCTGCAACATCAGCCAGTGCACGAAAACGACACCGAGCGCCGAGCCGATCTGAAGGCCCAGCCAATACCAGCGAGGGAGCCGTGCTCCGCCGAGCAGGGCGGCTCCCGTGGTGACGACCACGCTGAACCCGGCGATCCCCAGCAGCGGATTGGGGAACCCGAACAGCTCGGCCTGCGGCGTCTTCATGATCGACCCGCAGCTGAGCACCGGGTTGACACTGCAGGTGGGGATGTAGGAGAAGTCCTTGAGCAGCGCGATCTTCTCGACCGTGAGCACGAACGAAGCCAGCAGCCCGATCGTGCCGCCGACCACCAGTACCCACGGCGTCACCCGGACGGCGAACGGCGTCATTTCGCGAGCTCCCGGTCGATGACGGCCTTGAGACCCTGATAGGACGGTGACCCCGTGAACTTGACGCCGTTGACGAAGAACGTCGGGGTGCCCTCGACGCCGATGTTCGCGCCGTCGGTGCGGTCGGCGAGCACCCGGCCGAGCGTGACCGGATCGTCGAGCGCGGTTTCGAAGGCCTGCAGGTCGAGGCTCAGTTCGCGGGCGAACCGGAGGAAGGTTTCGCGGTGGGAGACCTGCTGGTCGCCCCACTCCGGCTGCTTTTCGAACATCAGGCGGTACATCGGTTCGAGTTTGCCCTGCTTACCCGCCGCCTCGACGGCCCGCGCGGCGAGCTCGGCGTTCTGATGGCTCGGGATGGGGAAGTAGCGCATCACGAAGGTGACCCGGTCGCCGTACTCGGCGCGGAGGCGCTCGACGCCGGGAAACGCGGCACCGCACGCTTCGCATTCGAGGTCGAGGAACTCCACGACGGTCACCTTGCTGCCCGCCGGATCGGAGAGCCGATGGCTGTCCGGCCGGACGAGGATCGACGCGGGCACCACGGGGGGTGCGTCCACCTGCGCCGCCGGGGCGTCCTCACCCAGATTGGTGACGACGAGCAACGCGGCCACGACCGCGACGACGACGGCCACGACCGTCAGGGAAACCTTGGTGTTCTTGGTCATTCTGTTGTGTCCTTGGCTCGGTTCCGGCATCTGAAAGCGGCATGGGCGTGCCGGATCAGGTACGCGAAACGCAGAGCTGGACGAGCGGTGGTGTGGCCGTCGAACGCCTTGCCGGGGAGGACGGCGGTATCCCGGTCCCACCCGGGCGATGATGGCGGACGAGCAGGACGAGCGCGGCCAGCAATGCCAGGCCGATGACCGCGACGTCGTCGAGATGGTTGTCCGGAAGGGGCTGGTTCGCCGGGCTCAGCAGGGCCGGCTCGCATTCGCCGGCCGGGAATGTGGTGTGCGCGGCTTCGGCGGCGAACAGGGGAGCGCAGGGCGAGCCGGCCGCCGCCGCTCCGTCGCTGCACAGAGCACCCTGCAGGAGAGCGACGGCGGTGAGCGCGGCCAGCACGGCGAAAAGCCGCGCGGTCATCCTCATAGTCCGTCTGCCGGTCACGCGGTGCAGGGTAAAGGTGACCTTGTAAAGCCAGGGCGAACTCGGACGAACCGGCATACAGTGGGCGGCGATCCCGAGTGGAAGGACGACCCTTGCCGAGTTTCAAGGATGTCTACGCGGTCCTGCCGGTCACTGACCACGCCGCCGCCGTCGCCTGGTACGAGCAGTGGATCGGGCGGCGACCGGACACCGAACCGATGGAGGGCGTCGCGGAATGGCGGATCACCGGCAACGCCGGGCTCCAGGTGGCGCACGATCCGGAAACCGCGGGTAAGAGCACGGTGGTCCTCGTCGTCGAGGACATCGACGAGACCGTCGGCGACCTCGCGGAGCGGGGGGTGGAATGCGGCCCGATCCAGGACTTCGGCTTCGTGAAGCTGACGGAGATCGTGGATCCGGCGGGTAACAAGGTCACCTTCGTCTGGGAGAACCCTTCGCCGGAGTAGTTCTTTCCGGGAAATGACGGGATCGCGCGGAGCGTTGCCCGCGGCGGGCCGCCGATGGTCCGATTCCCTCCGTCATCGACACTGGAGGGAATCCCATGAAGCATTCGAGACGCAAGACCCTCGCGCTGGCGCTGCTGGTGCCGTTCGCCACGCTCGTCACGGTGCCCGCCGCCGAGGCGGCGACCGAACGCACGATCAAGGTCGTCACCTACAACGTTGGCGACGCGGGCGGCCTCAAGGCCGACCTCGTCCGTCTCATCGAGACCGAACCCCCCGCCGTCATCGGACTGCAGGAGGTCGCCGACCGCGAGGCCGTGGTGAAGGAAGCCGCGGCCGCGACGGGGTACGTCGCCATCTACGAGTCGGACCGGCGCGCGGTCAAGCACAACGCCATCCTGGTACGCGGCAACATGACCATCACCGGCCACGGTGCCGGCGAGATCTCACCCGCGGCCAAAGTGGACCCGTCCACTCCCGGTACCGGCCCCGCCGAACCAGGTGACTGCGGTTCCTGGGTGCCGCCGAAGTACGTCAACTGGGTGCGGGTGGGCGGCGCGGGCTTCGAGTGGGTCGTGGGCGTCGTGCACCTCACCCCGTCCGCGCAGCGCTTCGACCTCAACCGCGAACTGCACAACCTGCAGGTCCGCAACACCGCGGACTGGTTCTCGTCCCGCGCGGCCGAACCGATCGTCATGGGAGACTTCAACGCCGAGCCGGGTTCGGATCTGATGACGGGGCTGCGGCGTGTGGCAGGCTCCTACAGCGCTCCGAGCCACGGAACCAGGTCCATCGACCACGTGTGGGCGAAGAAGGACTCGACAGGGTCCGAGGTCGACGCCCTCGGCGGCTACGGAAGCGACCACCGTCCGGTGCGCGCCCGGGTGACGGTGACCCGATGATGAGGCGCGCCCTGATCGCCTTCGTATGCGGTGTCAGCCTGCTGACGGCCGTCCCGGCCGCGACGGCCGAGACCGGACCGCGCGACGAGTCGCTGGACTTCCGGTTCCCGGCGGCGGATCTGATGCGGGTGCCGGAGACGAACACCTACGTCGCGGTCGGGGCGAGCGTCCCCGGCAAGAAGCTGCCGTACACGAAGGTCGAGTTCAGCGGCGGATCGTTCCAGCGCCGAGGCGCCGTCGACGGCGACGCCTGGGACGGCGTCACGTTCCCCGCGGGCTATTGGGCCAGGCCGGACTCCCCACTGTGGACACCTGCCCTGTTCGCACACCAGGAGGACGGCCGCGTCGTCTACTACGTCTTCTACAGCGCGGCGCTTCCCGGCCCCGAGCCAGCCGGTCAGGCGAAGCACTGCATCGGCTACGCCACCTCGCTACGGGCCACGGGAGGTTTCGTCGCCAACGCCGATCCGCTGTTCTGCCCGGATCGCGGGTGGGCGATCGACGCCGACGTGAGCAGGGGACAGGGCGAGGTTTGGCTGACCCTGCGCAACGGCGCGTGGACACAGGACCGCGTCACCGCCCTGGGGGCGGCGAAACTGGAGTTCGACCGGCCACGTCACGTGCGGCGGATAGCCGAAGCCGACGCGAAGAAGCTCATCGACAACACGAATCTCGAGTGGACGCACCACAACAGCCCGTCCGACGACGTCCTCACGATCGAGAATCCCAACGCCGTCCGCATCGACGGCGACTGGTACCTCTTCTACTCGGGGAACAACTGGTACGCGAACCGCTACTCGACCGGCGTCGCCTACTGCGGCACCGGGTTGACCGACAACCGGTGCACCCCGATGGCCGAGCAGCGCGCGTACTTCTCCTACCAGCCGGACCCGGACGGTGAGCCGCGGTTCCGGCCGGGCCTGCCGGACAAGTACCGCAAGAAGAACCTGCCGGGCAACAAGCGGGGACCCGGCGCGTTCAACGCGTTCCAAGCGCCTGATGGTTCGTGGTGGGCTTCGTGGAACTACATCACCGACGCGAGCTTGCTTCCGCATGAGGATCCGTCTCCGGAACGGCGGAGCCGGATCGGGAAACTGACGAAAACGGGGAGCGGGGCGACGGCCGAGTTCAGCGTGAGCTGGTGACCGAGGGGGTCTCCGCGGCCGAGTCGCCGCGGAGACCCGTCCCGAACGCCACCCGAGGATTGATCTCCGGAGCAGCGGGTAATCGCCTCCTGCCGGCTTCCACCGGCCGGCCGTGACCCGAACGGAGTTGAGGACCATGACCTACGCGATCGAAGAACCCCAGTCGTCAACCGAACGGGTGACCGTGCCCGAACCACGCGGCGAGGCCGATGCCCTGGACGACATGGCGATCGAACTCGAGCCGACGATCGTCCTCGGCAGGGAGTGACGGACTGCCGGCTCGGGCGGTGATGGCCGCATGAGTCGGCCTGCTAGTGGCTTCGCCGGGCACGAGCGGTCTCCCGGCGAGTGGCTTTCTCGAGCGCCTTGACCAGTTCGCTCTTCGACATGCGTGAACGCCCGCGGATCCCGCGTTCGCGGGCGTGCCTTTGCGCCTGAGGTAGGGCAAGCCCTACCTCAGGGCGTAGAGCAGCCGTGACGACGAATCAGCAAGCTGCCCCGATGGTCCGGGACGAGGCGGGCCGGGATGCTGGATCCCATCGATCCGAAGTACCCGAACGAAGGAAATGTATGTCGAGAGTGGCTTCCTTGCGCCGCAACCTGGTTCGTGCCGCCGCGGTCGCACTGGCAGGTGCTGCCTGCGCGCTCGCGGTGCCCGGCAGCGCCGGTGCCGTGGTGAACGGGGAGAACTCCACCGAGCGCTATGAATTCATGGCCTCGATCCCGGAGATCGTGCCCGAGATGAACAATGCGAAGGGCGTCTGCGGGGCCGTGCTGGTCCACCCGCAGTGGGTGGTAACCGCGGCGCACTGTGTCGACCCGGACAACAACCCGGCGAGGCCGGAGGGGACCGTGCGGATCGGCAGCGACCGGCGGTCGACCGGCGGCACCGTCCGCAAGATCGACCACTGGGTTCGCCACCCCGGCTACCAGCCGGGCGCGCCGAACAAGAACGACATCGCGTTGGTACGCCTGGACCGCCCGGTTTCCGAGCGACCCATCCGCATCGCCGACCGCCCCGGCCGCCCCGGCACGCCGACCCGCCTGATGGGCTTCGGCACCACGGTCGACACCGCCGATATCACCAAAGTGGTGTTCCCCGAACGACTCCAGCAGCTCGACACGCGCCGGGGAGCGGTGTCGGAATGCTCGCCCGGTTACGCGGACTCGACCCGGCTCTGCACGATCAGCCGCAAGCCCGGTGCGATGGCGTGCATGGGGGACTCCGGCGGCCCGCAGGTCCAGCGCGGGAAGTGGGGCCGGTGGGAACTGATCGGCGTCACCTCCGGTCCTGGTGACGACGACGTGCCCTGCGCCAACGGACCCGGTCTCTACACCAGCGTTCCCGCCTACGACGGCTGGATCCAGCGCACCATCCACGGGCACCGCTGACGCTCCTGCGCTCCGGCAAGCGGGCGAGGACTCGTCCTCGCCCGCTTGCCGGTGCCTCACCGAGGCGCCAGTGCCTCCAAAGAGGACAGTGACGCCTTGTGCAGGTTCGAGATGATGTTCCTCGGCTTGTCGGCGGCCTTGCTGTAGTAGTGCGCGCCGGACTCGTATGCCAGGTAGACGTTGCTGCCGTACACCGTCAGCCCCTCGGACATGCTCGGCGCGCGGAAGCAGTGCTTCTTGGCCGTGTCCAGGTCCTTGTCGCCGGCGCCGCGCCGGACCACGTAGATGTTGCTGCGGTTGTTCCGGCCGTGCGAAGTGCTGTAGATGAACAGGTCCTTGGTGACGATGAGGCCCTGCGTCTTCGTCGGCACCTCCCACGAGCCCGGCCGGTAGCTCAGCTTGCCGTCGGAGCCGACGGTGTACGAGTGCATCAAGCCGCGCTTGGAGTCTTCGAACTTGCCCGCCCACAGCGTGTTGCTCGGGCCGTGGCTGGTCAGGAAGGACGAGGCGTAGACGGTCTGCGCCTTGCCCTCCTGCTCGATGGGCAGCGACTTCTTGATCGCGTTCTTCAGCTTCGCCAGCGAGTACTTGCGGACCGTGTCGCCCTTGCCCGACACGAAGGCCCAGCCCTGCTTCTCGAAGACGGCGATCCCGCCGACGTGCGAGTACGCGAGCAGCGCTTGGCCGACCTGCTTGCCGGTCTTGGCGTCGATCCCGATGATGATCGCGCTGCGGTGGCCGGACTCGTACGAGGTGACCAGGATCAGGTCGTTGGACCCGTCCCAGTTCGACCAGGTCGCCGTGCCCTGGGGGATGTTGGTCGCCAGGGCAGGGACGGGGTGACTCTTGCTGAACCGCTTGTCGTAGGCGTAGGAGGCCGATTCCCCATGGTAGAAGGGGCCGTCCTTGCCGCTGGACTTCGAGTCGCAGGTGATGGCCGCCGCCTCGGCGGAGGCGGTGCCCACCGTGGTGAGGCCGAGCATCACCATGCTCGCCGCGGCAGTGATCGTCGCCTTCTTGAGTAGGGTCTTCATGCATCCCCTTGTAGTGGTTGTGCGTCCAGTTCTCAACTGGGACTCACCGGACGCGCTCGCGGTTCCGCTGCAACGAATCCGCACCAGGGAAGGGATGTTCCGTCGTCATTGCCGGCTCTATTGCGACGAGAGCCCGGATATCGACCGCTCGCGCGCCTGGCGGAGAACGCTGACGAAGACGTCGACCGATTCCGCGCCCGAGACGCCCAATGCCCGGTCGAAGACGAAGAACGGTACGCCCTCGGCACCCAGTCGCCGTGCCTCGCGGGCGTCCTCCCGCACCGCCTCCGCGTAGTCGTCACCGGCCAGTACCCGGCGGGTCTCTTCGGCGGGCAGACCGATCTCGGTGGCGAGGCGGACCAGGGTCTCGGTGTCGTCGAGTACGTCACCCTCGACGAGCAGGGCGCGGAGCAGTCGCTCGTGGGCGCGGCCGCCGAGTCCACGCTGTCCGGCGAACTGGGCGACACGGTGGGCGTCGAAGGTGTTGCACATGAAGGCGCTGTCGAAGTCGTACTTCAGGCCCTCGGCCGCCGCGGGGGCGACGACCCTGCCGACCATGGACCGCACGTCCGAAAGCGAACCGCCGGTCTGCTCCATGAGGGCTTCGTAGAGCGGTTTGGCGGCGCCTGGGGGGTAGTGCGGGGCGAGCTGGAAACTGCGCCACACGACCTCGACCTCATCGCCGTGCTCGAACCGGCCGATCGCTTTGTCCAGACGGCGTTTGCCCAGATAGCACCAAGGACAGCCGACATCGGACCACACTTCGACGCGCACGCTGGGCCTCCCGGAATCAATCTGCTGAAAAGATTGTCTTGTCTTGAGATTATCTGACGATCCCGGCGAGGCGCTAGGGTGGCCGGGTGACAGGTTCGACGACGGGTGCGCTCCCGATGGGGTTGGAGGACAACCTCGGCTGGCTGCTCGCGCAGGTGTGCCGTGCCCACGGATCCGTGCTGGAGCGCGCGGTTTCCGGTATCCCGCACGGGTTGCGGGGCTTTCAGGCGCTGTGCGGCGCGGTGCACGAGAGCGCCAGGAACCAGGCGCAACTGGGCAGGCAGCTGGACATCGACCGCACCGTGATGGTGTACCTGATCGACGACCTGGTGGCGGCCGGGCTGGTGGAACGCGAGGTCGATCCGGCCGACCGGCGGAACAAGCTGATCCGTGGCACCGAGGCCGGCCGTGTCCGGCTGGAGGAGACCCGCGCCGCGATCCAGGCGGCGGAAGCGGCGGTGCTGGCCCCGCTCGGTTCGGCGGAGCAGGAGCGGTTCCGCGAGATGCTGCGCACGGTGGTCGCGCACAACCTGCTGGCCGCCGATGCGGCGGAAAACGACGGCTGAGCTACGGGGACGTCCAGTGCCCGAGTTCGGGTTGTGGTTGCCTGTCCGGCGTGTCGAGGCGCTTCGGCACCAGCACGAGCGCGGTGAGAACGGCCAGGACGACGAAGGCGGTACTGCCCAGATAGGCGAGCTGGAAGCCGGCCGCCGCAGCTTCCTTCTGCCCCTGACCGGCGTCGGCCAGTGAAGTCGTCCGGGACGCGGCGACGGTGAAGACGCACAACCCGATGAGGAAAACGCGTCGCCTGCCGACGAGACCACCCAGCCTGCCCGAGAACAGGAGCAGACCGCCGATGGGTACGAGATAGGCGTTCACAACCCAGGCCAGATCGGGCGTGGCGAAGCCGAGATCGGACTGGATGGACGGCAGGGCCACCACCACGATCGTGCCGTCGAGCACCACCATCAGCGATGCCGGACACAGGACGACGAGCGCGAGCTGTCGCGAACGACCGCCCCGCCCGGCATTTTCGAGCGCCACGGAACCTCCACCTCGGGACAAGGGCATCTCTTCCCGGCGACTGCCGAGACCGGTTCGGATCCGTCTTCTGAACATAAGGCGGTTCCGCTGGCCCCAGGTCGAAGGTGTCGCACGGTGAACCTCGTCATTGCGCGGGTGGGCCGTCATGAGCGGAGGCGGGGTCGTTCGACCGTGGGCGGTAAATATCCTTTGTGGACAAGGACTGGCGTGGACTTCAGCCATGGCGGGCGATCCCTCCGCCCTGGTCGGTGGCGGAGCCGCGCGGGCCGGGGTCGGAATAGGGTGAATCCGGGATACCGGAAGGGAAAGGTGTGGCATATGGCGAGTCGGTTCGAATGGATGACCATCGACAGCGTGGATCCACGGAAACTGGCGGATTTCTGGTGCGGCGTTCTGGATTACGTCGTCTATGCGGACAAGAACGGTGCCGCGGTCGAGATCGGGCCCGATCCGGAGGTGCCGGACGAACAGCGGTTGGCCGCGTTGCGTGGCGGGCCCGCCGTGCCGAGTATGGTTTTCGTCCGTGTTCCCGAGGCCAAGACCATCGCCAAGAACCGGCTGCACTTCGAGATCTGTCCGATCGACAGTGACCAGCAGACCGAACTGGAGCGCTTGCTCGCGCTCGGCGCGACCAAGGCGGATGTGGGGCAAGGAGAAGGCCGGTCGTGGGTGGTGCTGGCCGACCCGGAAGGAAACGAGTTCTGCCTGACGCGCAGCCTCGCGCCGGGAGAATTCGACCTGTAGACGGGCTTTGTGCTTCGGCTACGGTCCTTGCATGGATCTTGTGCGCCGTATCGACCGGGCCGCCGGCGAGTTCTTGCTGTTCGCACTGACACCACCGCGCCTGGCCACCGCTCACGAACGAGTTCAAGAGATCGCCGAGGCCACGATGGCTCGCTTGCGCCCGTTGAACCTCGACGGCCTGATCCTCTACGACATCGATGACGAAGTCGCTCGGAATCCGGCGCGGCGCCCGTTCCCGTTCTCGCCGACCCTCGACCCCGCGAACTATCTCGCGAACAACTTCTCGAGCTGGCAGACCCCGGTCATCGTCTACCGAGCGGCCGGAAAGTACGCGCCGTCGGAGCTGCGGTCATGGCTGGCGGCCCAAGACCCGGCACGCGTGATGACCGTTCTGGTCGGCGCTGCGTCCAGCAAGGCCGACGCCAGGACATCACTCGGAGATGCTCAAGCGCTGTGGCGTGACGCCAACCCCGGTCTGTCGCTCGGCGGCGTCGCGATTCCAGAACGTCACAGCCACCGGGACGACGAGCATCTGAGACTGCTGGCAAAGCAGGATGCCGGTTGCCGGTTCTTCGTGACTCAGGTGGTTTACGACGTCCACGCGGCGAAGAACCTCGTCTCCGACTACCACTACGAATGCGTCGCGCGCGGACGAGCACCCGTTCCGGTCGTCTTCACCTTCTCGGTCTGCGGATCGTTGAAGACACTCGACTTTCTGCGGTGGCTGGGCGTCGACGTACCGCGATGGATCGAGAACGACCTCAGGCACGCGTCCGACACCCTCGAAGCGTCGTATCGGTTCGCCGTCGCGGCGGCAACCGAACTGATGACCTACTGCCGCGGCCTGGGCGTTCCGTTCGGCATCAACGTCGAAAGCGTGTCGATCAGGCGGGAAGAGATCGAGGCGTCCGTGCGACTTGCCGAGCGACTTCGGACGGAGATCAAGGGCTGATCTCGGCGCCGACGGCTCCGGATCACTCGTCAGGCTGACTCCGGTTGTGCCGCGGGCCGCGCGGCACTGGACTGGTCACACATCGCCATTCTCCCGAGGGCGGAAGGACGTGACCATGTTCGGCTGCTCACGCCGTAAGCAGGCCGGGGTGCTGATTTCGGTGGCCGCGGCCATCTTGCTGGCTTGCCCGGTCGCTTCCGCGGCACCGTCCGCGGCCGGTGCGGTCCAGCGATCCGCGGTGAACGGCGGTGATGCGATGTACAGCGTCTCGCCGGGACCCGGTCGTGAACCGTACTATTGTTCAGCGGGGTTCGCGATCCTCGTCGAGGGCGTCCGATACATCCTCACCGCCGGGCACTGCACCACACACGGGCTCGACTGGGAAGGCATCGGCCCCCATGTGGACAGTCACTTCCCGGTGACCGATTACGGCCGTATCCGGGACCTCTCCGGCTCCGGGCCCAGCCAGGTGGATCTTTACGATGGCAGCACCCAGCGGATCCTTCGCGCGGGCATCCCGCAGGTGGGGCAAACCGTGTGCAAGAGCGGCATGACGACGAAGAAGACGTGCGGGAAGGTCCTAGGCCTCAATCAGACCGTGAACTACGGCAAGGACAAGCAGGTCGTCGGGACGATCGCGACCGACATCCCCATCGAGAGCGGTGATAGCGGCGGTCCGTTGTTCTATGGCGGCGTCGGCTACGGAGTGCTGTCCGGCGGGAACAGTCAGGTCAGCTTCTTCCAGCCGCTCCGGTCCGTGCTCGCCGCGTACGGCGCCACTCTCGCCTGAGAGGGAGGAACCCAAGGCGCCGGGCGCGACATCATCCCTTTCGGGGAGTTCGATCGCGACTTGGCTTCCGCGCCGTGAACAGAAACTCACGGGCTCACGTCCGTCGGCGGCTCGCCTCATGGTGAGTCGGCGAAGAGGCACTTGATGTGCCGAGGTCGGCAGTCCCGCGGAACAGGTGCCTACGAGACAAGGCTACGAGCCCTCCGATTTCGGGGCTGCCGGAATGAAATCCGTCTGTGCCCGGCGTAGACCAGCCCCTGTTCATGAAGAAGGCCCGTGAGCGGCGGTTGTGCTGCTCACGGGCCTTTCGTCTTCCGGTCGGGCTGACAGGATTCGAACCTGCGACCCCTTGACCCCCAGTCAAGTGCGCTACCAAACTGCGCCACAGCCCGGACCCGCGCTCCGTGGAGTGCGATGTGAGTACTTTAGCGGGTCCCGGACGGGGGCTTGCAACCAGGGGTCACTGTGTGTCTGAGCTGGGAAAACGGTCCGTGAGGGCCGCCCTGCCGCATTCGGGCGGCCCCCACGGGGTCACTGGGGGTTGCCGGCGTGGGTGAGGGTCTGCCAGGCGACGAACAGGTTGTTGGTGCCCGCCGGGCGCTGGCGCAGGGTGAGGGCCTCGGTGTTGCTCATGGTGTGCCCGAGGCGGGTGTGAAGGTGGTTGTAGCCGACCTCGGTGATCGGGCCGAGGCCGAGTTTCAGGCTGCCGCCGCACAGCCACGACGGGACGGCGGCGCCCATCTGGTACTTCGCGTGGAAGCCGAGGCCTTCGCGGAGCCGGTCGGCGATCTCGGGATAGAGGTCCTGGCCCTGGATGCGGGTGGTCTCGGCGAAGTTCGCGATGGCGGCGAGGCCGTAGCCGGTGTGGGTGAAGTCCCGGCAGGTCTCCTGGGAGAGGCCGTTGACGAACGTCGTCTGGCCTTGCCAGTACTTGACGATCTTGTCGCGGGTGTTCAGGCCGCTGCCGGGCGCGGTCTTCGGGAGCGCGCCGTCGCTGGTCAGGTAGAGGTAGGCGGGGACGCGGGTGCGGAACTTCGCGACGGCCTTGTCGTAGGTCGCCTTGTCGTCGAGGAAGACGGCGATGCCGAGCGCGGCCTCGGTCATGCTGAGTTCCCAGTTGCCGTTGCTGTGACTGCCGTTGATCACCTCGGGCAGGTACACGTTCCGGAGCATGGTGCCGAAGCGGCCGGAATTCGGCCAGCTCGGGTAGGTGTGCTTGATGATCTCCGCCGCGCGCGGCCACGAGGAGGCCGACCACGCCGACTGCAGGGGAGCGTTGCTGTTCGTGTGATCCTTCAGCACCGCGGACCAGGCGTCCATGATCTCGATCGCCTTGGTCGCGTATTTCGCGTCGCGCGTGATGTACCAGGCCAGGGAAAGCGAATACGCGGCGATCGCGTCTTGCCGCTCATCGGTACAGCCGATGTTCGGATTCGAATAGGAACCGCATTCGACGACGGCGCGGGGTTTCGGTGACCGGGACAGCGAGGCGTACGAACTCGACATCATCGCGTCGTACGCCTGTTTCCACGGTTGCGCGCCGGCCTGCACCTTGGTGCGGACGAAGTCCAGTTGCGGGCGGCTGACCAGCACGCCGGGATGGGTGAAGGCGGCGGGCGCGGCCTGCGCGGGGGCACTGAAAAGGCCTAGTGCCAACGGGACGAGCGTGGTCAGGGTGAGCAGTTTCCTCGGTAGGGACATGGGACTCCTCGAGTGGGTGTGAACCAGGTCACCGGCGGCGCGCGATTCAGTGTCATGGTCTGAACCAGTTGCGTCAAGAGTCTTAGTTCACCTCGAAAAGAAAGAAGCCCGCCCGTTCAGCGGGCTGAACGGATCAGTGCGGCCAAAGGCCGATGAAGGCCGGGCTTCCGATCGGATAACTGCCGGCCAGGCGCCAGGTCGCGCGTTCGTAGGCCTGGATCTCGTCGGTGTTCTGCGACGCGACATAACAATGCTCTCCGGCGATTGAGAAGTGCCGTGGCCATGCGCCGGTCGGATGGTCGTCGACGGCCTGCGGGAGCACGCCGTCGAACGTGAATTCCGTGATCCTCTCGGGACCCCGGTTCGACAGGAACAGCCGGTCTTCGTGCAGGACCAGCTGCGCCGGGAGGTTCGGGCCACCGGGTTCGCGGGTCGCGGGAACGGAGTTCTCGACGGCGAACGTGCCCGGCGGCTGTTCGCGCACTGTCACCAGCGAGGCGGCCAGCTCGCCGACGACGTACGCGTGGTTCGTGCCGGGACGCCGGACCAGTTGCCGAGGGCCGGTCCCGGCGGGCAGCGCCGACACCGACACGGGGATCAGCTCGCCCTCCTCGCCGAGGCGGTAGCTACGGATCTCGTCCGTGCCCAGGTCGACCGCGCTGACCAGCGTCCCGCTCTCGTCGACGACGGCCATGTGGACGTGCGCCGACTCCTGTCGTTCGGTGTTCGGGCCGCTGCCTTCGTGCTCGACCAGCGCGGTCCGCACGGTGGGCACTCCGTCGGGGCCGAGCGCGAAGGCGGCCAGGCTGCCGCCGCTGTAGTTGGCGCACAACAGGTACCGGCCGTCGGGAGTGACCGCCAGGTGGCACGGATCCGCGCCGCCGGTCGGCAGCGAGTTCAGCGCCGACAGCGTGCCGTCTTCGGCGACGGCCACCGCGGTGATCGCGCCTTCGGCCGTCTCGTTCACGGCGTAGAGCACGGGGAGCGCGGGATGCGGCGTCAGCCAGCTCGGCGAGTCCAGCGCGAGGGAACCCGCCGGGGTCAGCTCCCCGGTCCGCGCGTCGCGCCAGAACGTGCCGATGCCCTCGCCCTTGCCGCCGCTCACCGCCGTGTAGGAGCCGGCGATGAGCAGAGTCCGGTCGTCGTTCGCAGAAGTCACGGAACACACTGTGCAGCAAGCCGAGGTGGAGGTGAAGCCCTCGCGCGTGGCTCGCCACGCGCGAGGGCGGCCGTCACTTCAACGAGTTGTCCACTGTGGTCATGAGGGCTCCGGTGTCACCGGACATCTCCCAGGCCATGACCCCGAGCAGTCCTCTGGTCTTGAGCCAGGCGACCTTCTGCTGGATGGACCAGGCGTCGTCGAAGGTCCACCATTGCCCTCCGTTGCCGGTGTAGCACGACGTGGCCACGGCCGCGGTGTCGTGCTGGACGGCGCAGTTGGGGACACTGGCCAAGAGATTCGCGTAGCCACGGGTACCTGCTTCCTCGGCGAACTGGCCTGGCGCGGCTCCCGTCGCGCTCTGCCATTCGCCCTTCTTGCCGCCGTCGGCGACCCCTTGCCAGCCTCTCCCGTAGAAGGCGAGCCCGAGGGTGAGCTTCCGTGGATTGGCCCCGGCCTCGGTGTAGGCGTTGATCGCCGATTCGACGCTGAACTTGAAGTTGTACGGATCGTCCGCGTCGGCGTAGAGGTTCCCCTGGTGGCCGGTGCGGTTCGGCTCCCACGAGTTGTCGCTGCCGGAGCCGTGGAAGTCGTAACCCTGCACGTTCGCGACGTCGAGGTAGTCGAAGATCTTCGGGATCTCCCAGCCGCCCTTCACCTTCGCCGGGTCGGCGGGGGTGAAGGCCTGCAGTTCGTACCGTTTGCCGGTGGTCGCCCCGTAGGCGTCCATCTGCGTGCGGAACTCGGCCAGCAGCGCGGTCAGGTTCGTCTTGTCGTTGGCGCTCCAGTGGTTCCCGGGATGCCCGTCGGGGCTGCCCGGCCACTCCCAGTCGATGTCGATACCGTCGAAGATGCCCGCGGCCGTACCCGGCCCGCCGGCGCCGCCGTACGGCTTCACGTTCCCCTTGAGGTACGTGTCGATGCACGACGCGACGAACTTCTGCCGTGACGCGGGCGTGGCCGCGACATCGGAGAAGTACTTCGAGTAGGTCCAGCCGCCCAAGGAGATGAGGATCTTCAGGTTGGGGTACTTGGCCTTGAGCTTCTTCAGCTGGTTGAAGTTGCCGCGCAGCGTCTCCCAGCCGGTGTCGCCGACCCCGTCGACCGACTGTGCCGCCGACATCGGCCGCGAGTAGTCGGCTTCCGCGTCGCCCGCGCCGTCACCCTGGTTCGGATCCTGCGGGTTCGGCGTCGTGCCCTTGGTGACGCCCGAAAGGCAGGTGTGGTTGACCGGGTCGATGTTCCCGAAGGCGTACAGCAGATGGGTCAGCTTGGCGGCGGATCCGTTGGTCACCAGGTTCTTGACGAAGAACTGGCGGCCGTAGATGCCCCACTGGACGAAGTACCCGACCCGGGCGTATCCGTTCACGATGTCGCCGGTGCGAGCGCTGACGGCGGCGCTCGCCGCGGAGACGTTGTCGTACCCGTCCCGGGCTTTGACCGTGAAAGAGTACGAAGTGGACGGTGAGAGCCCGGTCACCGTCGCGGTGGTCCCGGTCACCGTGGTGGCGAGGGTCGTCCCGCGGTAGACGTCGTAGGAGACGACGCCGGTGTTGTCCGTGGACGCGTTCCACGCCAGGGAGATCGAGCCCGAGGTGACCGCGGTCGAGCGGAGATTCGACGGCGCGGTCGGCGCCTGGGTGTCGTCGCTCGGGTTGTTGGTGGTCACCGCGAGTGCCGGGGTGGGCGGGGACTTGGCGTCCTTCCGGTCCTTGGCGACGACGGTGAAGCTGTACGCCGTGTTCGGCGTCAGCCCGGTGATCCGCGCTTCGGTGCCGGTGACCGAGGCCGCCAGCGCGGTGCCCTGGTAGACGTCGTAGCCGACGACGGGCAGGGAACCCGGCGCGGCGGCGTTCCAGGCCAGCGCGGCGGTCGTGGTCGTCTTCGCCACGAGTCGCAGGTTGGCCGGGGTCGACGGCGGGGCGTCGCCGGAACCGTCGCAGTTGGCGTCGTCGATCCGGCAGGTGGTCGGGTTGACCGCGGAGCTGAGCCGGAACGACGGGCTGTAGGGATAGGTCGAACGGCCCGGCGCGAGGGACTTGATGTAGTACGCCGGGGTGAGGGTGACCTGGTTGCCCGTCTGGGAAACCGTGCCGTTGGAGCCGCTGGTGGCGGTCACGCCGGCGGGGACGGTGAAGGTGATGGACCAGTCGGCGACGGTTTCGCTGCTGGGGTTCGTGACGGTGTATTCGCCGGTGGTCCCGGTCAAGGTGAAGGCGGCGCGGAGGCGGCCCGCCGCCAGCGCCGGAGTGCCCGCGGCTACCAGGAGCCCGGCGGCGAGGAGTGTCACGGTGAGTGCGCTGAGTAGTCTTCTTCTGGTGCGTCTCATGGCGGTTCTCTCCAAAAGAGGCGGCGAGACTGACCTGCTCGAAAATGGCGCGCGTGGTCTAGACCACACTTGAATGTAGCGCGGAGCGCATAAAAGGTCTAGACCGATTCGTCGGTCGTGAACCCGATAGGCCCCGGATGCGGACAACGGGTGACACCGGCGAACGACGAAGGGCGGTTCATGAGCTCACCTAGGGCGGATCCGGACGATCTCGACGACGCGGAGTTGATCGCGAGATCGGTGACCGGGCCGGAGTGGTTCTCCGCGATCTTCGACCGGCATGCCGCGCATATCCACCGTTACCTGGTCAGGCGCATCGGCCCCGCCGCCGCGGAGGACGCGCTGGGGGAGGCGTTCCTGGTGGCCTTCCGCAAACGCGCGGGGTACGACACCGAGCGCCGCGACGCCCGGCCCTGGCTCTACGGGATCGCCACCAACCTCGTGGCGCAGCGGCGTCGTGAGGAGGCCAAGGAGCTGAAGCTGCGGGAAGCCCTCGGCCCGCCGTCTCACGAGGAAGGGCATGCCGAGCGCGTCGCGGAGCAGGTGACCGCCGAGGCGATGGGGAAACTGCTGGACTCCGCGCTGGCGGAACTCGCCGACGGCGACCGGGACGCGCTCACGTTGTTCGCCGGAGAAGGCCTGAGCTACGAGGAGGTGGCTTCGGCGCTGGGCATTCCGCTCGGCACCGTCCGCTCGCGGCTCAATCGCGCTCGCCGGAAGGTCCGAGAGGCGCTGGGGCGCCCGGACACCACGACTTCGAAGGAGATCTCCACCCATGGATGAGCTGCAGTCGATCGCCGAGCGGACCGGCTCGGTCCCGCTCGCGGAATCCGGAGCGCTCGCCAAGGCCCGCGCGAGATTGATGGCCGAGATCGCCGAGGCGGGACGGGAAAACGTCGCGCCGCTGAGGAAACGGCGACGCTGGGCGTGGGCCGGGGCGGGGACGCTCGGGCTCGCCGCGGCCATCACCGCCTTCGTCGCGCTGGCACCGGTCGAGCAGGTCGGTCTCCAGCCTCCCGCGGCCGCCGCGGATCCCGTGACGGTGCTCCGGAACGCCGCCGCGGCCGCGCTGAAGTCTCCGGCCACACCGCCGAGGCCCGACCAATTCCTCTATACGAAGACCAAGGATCCCGAGGGTGAGCGGGAATCATGGTTCTCGGCCGACGGCACCCGGGACGGCGTGATCAAGATGGCGGACGGATCGCTCCTGCCGCTCCCGGGCTGCCGGGACGGGAAAGCGCAGGTGTACAAGGGCGGCGAGCCGCTGAAGGGACGCACGGAGCCGTGCGAGCCGACCGTCCGCGATCGCCGCGACCTCCCCACCGGCGCCGACGCGATGTTCGCCTACCTCAACGCCCACCACTCCGGTGAGGACGGCGACTACAACGCGATGGGCAAGGACATCCAGGAGCTGGCGAGTGGGTACTACCTTTCGCCCGCGACTCGCGCCGCCCTGTTCGAAGCCGCGGCGAAGGTGCCCCGGCTCCGGGTCATGGAGCCCGCCCACGACGCCGCGGGAAGGCCCGGAGTCGGGATCACGTGGCCGTTGAAGCCCACCGACGGTCCGGACGCGGAGCCGATCGTGATCGTCTTCACCGCGGACACGTTCCAGTTCCTGGGCACGAATTCGACCGCGGTGACCGCGTCCGGTGTGGTGGACGCGGTCGGTCAGCGGCCCTGACGGCTCAGCGGCCGGTGAACGTCGCCTTGCCGGGACCGTCGGCGAGGAACGACTTCACCGCGCCGCGCAGGTCCTCGGTGTCGAAGAGTCCGGCGGCGATCGTCGTGATGTGTTCGTTCGCCTCGGCGACGCCGCCGTGCTCGTAGTGTTCGAGGACCTTCTTGGTGGCCGCGTGCGCCTTCGTCGGCCCCTGGGCGAGGTCGGCCGCGAAGGCACGCGCGGCCTCGTCGAAACCGTCCACCGGGAGCACCCGGTTGACCACGTTCCAGCGTTCGAGGGTCGCGGCGTCGTAGGTCGCGCCCGTCATCACGAACTCCTTGGCGCGGCCGACACCCGCGCGGGCGGCGAGGCGCTGCGTGCCGCCCATGGTCGGGGTCAGGCCGACGACCCGTTCGACCAGGCCGAACTTGGCCTTCTCGCTCGCGAGGATGAGATCGCAGGCGACCGCGACCTCGAACGCCCACGTCAGGCACAGCCCGTGGGCGGCGAACACGGTGGGGAACGGGAGTGCGGCGATCCGGTCGGGGATCGCCAGCATCTCGTCGAAGAGCACCTTCGCCTCGGCCGCGCTCGACTGGGCGTCGAAGAGGGAGACGTCCACGCCGCCGCTGACGATCTTCCCCTCGGCGCGGATCAGCGCCGCGCGCGGCGGCGTGGTCTCCAGTTCGCCGATCGCCTCGCCCAGTTCGGCCTGCAGTTCCGCCGTGTAGAGGTTCAGCGGCGGCGAGGCGATGGTCAGGACGGCGAGGTCGTCTTCACGGTCGAGGCGGATCGAGGCGGCCAAGGCGGTTCCCTCCGATGGGTCGTTTTCCGTGACCCTAGCCCGACGTCGCCACGAGTTCGTCCCATTGCGCCTGTGCTTCTGGTCGCCATTCCACGTGCTTGCGGTGGAACAGGTCCGCCGCGCGCACGCCGCTCCAACCGTCGGGGAGGAGTTTTAGCGGAAGCCGCGGATCGAGGAAGGGAAAGCTGCGCCATTCGTGGACGAGTTCGGTCTGCGCGCGCAGGACGCCGCGTTCGCCGGAAGGACGCAAACCGGTGAAGCGGTCGATGAAGTCCTCGTAGCGGTCCTTGAGCTCACTCAGGTCCCAGGAGCGCGCGACCATCGTCTCCTGATCGCCGACGTCACCGTAGGCGGCGGTGAACGACATCGCCTGCGCGTCGAGGCCGAGTTCCTGCACGATCTGCTGGGCCTCCCGCTGGCGGCTGAGATCCGGGCTGACCCAGACGCCCGCCACCGGCGAACCGAAGCCTGCCCACGTCAGGCGGGTGCGCAGCCGGTGCCGGAGATCCCGTTTCGCTTCGGGGACCGACACGATCAGCATCAGCCAGCGATCGTCCCAGGTCTTCTCCTCGTTGCCGAAGGCGTAGATCCGTTCCGCGCCTTCGGTCAGGAGGCGCCTGCCTGGTGGAGTGAGCGACCAGCGCACTCTTCGTCCGACGCGTTCGGAGACGACCCAGCCCTCGGCGGAGGAACGGGCCAGTGCCTGCCGAGCGGACTTCTCCTCGATGTCGAGCACGCGCAGCGCCTCGACCAGCGTCGAGGTCCAGATCGCTTGGTCACGGGGCAGGACGTACTCGCCGAGGATCGTCATCAGCAGCGACCTCGCGCTGGCATGACCGACTTCCCGCCGCCTGCTCAACGTCGGCCTACGGGTACCGCCTTTCTGCTGGTGGACGACGGGGACCGGGGTGGCGGAGTCCGCCATTTGCTGTCACCGACCTCAATGCTCGGGGGTTCGTTCGGGTCCAGAAGAACAACCAGGTTACCCACGTTCCGTGATCGCTTGGATACTTGCCACTCTTCCGAGGGACCACGAGGTGTTCAATCGGCCCCCGTAGACTTACCGATCTCATGAGCGCCACACTCGTTGCCAAGAATCTCGCCGCCGGCCACGGCGACCGCGTGCTGTTCTCCGGTCTCGACCTGGTCGTCGCGCCCGGCGAAGTGATCGGTCTCGTCGGGGTCAACGGCGCGGGCAAGTCGACCCTGCTGAAGACCCTCGGCGGCCTCGTCCCGCCGGAAGAGGGCAGTGTCCGGCTGAACCCGCCGACGGCCACCGTCGGTCACCTCCCGCAGGAGCCGGAACGCCGTGAGGGTGAGTCCGTCCGCGCGTTCCTCTCGCGGCGCACCGGCGTCACCGCCGCACAGGCCGCGCTCGACGCCGCAACCGAAGCGCTCACCGCGGGCGAACCCGGCGCGGACGACGCGTACGGTCTCGCGCTCGACCGCTGGCTCGCGCTCGGCGGGGCCGACCTGGACGACCGGGCGGGCGAAGTCGTCGCGGATCTCGGGCTCACCGTGAACCTCGACCAGCCGATGCTGTCGTTGTCGGGCGGGCAGGCGGCCCGCGCGGGCATGGCGTCGCTCCTGCTGAGCCGGTATGACATCTTCCTGCTCGACGAGCCGACCAACGACCTCGACCTCGACGGGCTCGAACGGCTCGAACGGTTCGTGACCGGGCTGCGCGCCGGGACCGTGCTGGTCAGCCACGACCGGGAATTCCTCGCCCGCACCGTGGATCGCGTCGTCGAACTCGACTACGCGCAGCAGCAGGTGCGGACCTACGGCGGCGGCTACGAGTCGTACCTGGAGGAACGTGCCGTCGCGCGGCGGCACGCCCGTGAGGAGTACGAGGAGTTCGCGAACACCAAGGCTTCGCTCGAAGCCCGTGGTGCGATGCAGCGTTCGTGGATGGAGAAGGGCGTCAAGAACGCCCGGCGCAAGGCCACCGACAACGACAAGGTCGGCCGCAAGTTCCGGAGCGAGGCGACGGAGAAGCAGGCGTCGAAGGCCCGGCAGACCGACCGCATGATCGAGCGGCTCGAAGTCGTCGAGGAACCGCGCAAGGAATGGGAGCTGCGGATGGAGATCGCCGCCGCGCCCAGGGCGGGCGCGGTCGTGGCGACGCTGCGCGGCGCGGTGGTGCGACGGGGCGAGTTCACCCTCGGCCCGGTGGATCTGCAGATCGACTGGGCGGACAAGGTCGCGATCACCGGGGCCAACGGCGCCGGGAAGTCGACGCTGCTCGCCGCGCTGCTCGGACGCGTCCCGGTCGACGAAGGCGCCGCGTCACTCGGTTCCGGTGTCGTGGTCGGTGAGGTCGACCAGGCGCGGAAGCTGTTCCTCGGCGACCTGCCCCTGTTCGAGGCCTTCTCGCGCGAAGTCCCGGAACTGGCCGACGCCGATGTGCGGACGCTACTGGCGAAGTACGGGCTCAAGGCCGCGCACGTCCTCCGGTCCGCGGCCACGTTGTCGCCGGGGGAGCGGACGCGGTCCGCGCTGGCGCTGCTGCAGGCGCGCGGGGTGAATCTGCTCGTGCTCGACGAGCCGACGAACCACCTCGACCTGCCCGCGATCGAGCAGCTGGAGTCGGCGCTCGCGGAGTATCCGGGGACGCTGCTGCTGGTGACGCACGACCGCCGGATGCTGGACGCGGTGGCGACGACACGGCGGCTGGAAGTCGCCGATGGCAAGGTGACGGAGCTCTGAGCGGTTAGGCCGTGTCCTGCAAGTCATGTTCGCGGTCTCCGCGCCCAGGCGCTCCCTGACGGCACGGGCGGGCTCGGCCGAGTACGACCCGGTACGAGGCCGACCCGCCCGCACCGTCAGGAACCACCTGGATCACGAAGCCCATCGAACAGACTTACAGGACACGGCCTAGTCCTCTGAATGCGCGGCGGGTGCTGCCGGCCGCGCCGACGTCGGGCTGTCGCGAAAGCCACTTTCGCGACGTCTGATGTCCCGAAAGTGGCTTTCGCGACATGGGCACCGGGGCGCCGAGTGAACTCGCACCGCAGAGCATTCAGCCGACTGAATGCGGGTCAGCCCTTGGTGGCGCCGCCGGTCAGGCCCTTCACGAACTGCTTCTGCAGCGCCAGGTAGAAGATCAGCACCGGAAGTGTCGCCAGGAACATCAGCGCGAACACGCTGCCGAGATCCGCCTGGTACTGCCCGATCGAGCGGTAGATCCCGGTGGTGACCGTCGTGCCCTGGCTGGGCCCGAGGATGATCAGCGGATCGATGAAGTCGTTCCAGATCCACACCCCCAGGAAGATCAGCACACTCGCCGTGGCCGGGCGCAGCAACGGGAACACGATCCGCCAGAACACCTGCGTCCGGCTCGCGCCGTCGAGCAACGCGGCCTCCTCGAGTTCCACCGGGACCCCGCGGATGAACCCGGTGAACACGAAGACACCGAACGGCACGTAGTAGCCGACGTTGAACAGCACCAGACCCTGGACCGTCGCCATCAACCCGGTCAGCCGCAGCACCTCGGTGACCGGGATCAGGATCACCTGGGGCGGGATCATCAAGCCCGCCAACAGGATCAGCGCGAGCACCTTGGTCCATCGCCGGCCGGAACGCGCGAGGTAATGCCCGAGCATGGCCGAGAGCACGGTGAGCACGATGATCGACAGCAGCGTGACGAGCACGCTGTTCGCCAGGCTCACCCAGAACAGACCGTCGGGCCGCGTGAGTACGGCGTGGATGTTGGACAGCGTCGGTGGCAGCGGGACCGACGCCGGCTCCTGGGCGATCCGATCGCCGGGTTTGAAGACGTTGACGAGCACGTAGTACAGCGGCACGGCGAAGAGCGCGCTCGCCAGGATCGCCGCGGCAGGCCGAAGCCACTTCGCGGTCACAGGTCCACCTCCCGCCGCCGCAGGAACCGCAGCACGATCGTGGTCAGCACCGCCACGATCACCAGCATCACCACGGCCATCGCGGACGCGTAGCCGACGTGGTTCGCGTCGAGTCCGGTGGCGAGGACACCGAACGCGATGGTGGCCGTCGTCCCCGAACCCGGCCCGCCGTTGGTGACCACCTTGACGTGGTCGTAGGTCTTGAACGCCGAGATCAGCAGCACGACGGTGTTGATCGTCAACGACGGCGCGAGCAGCGGCCACGTCACCGCGCGGAACCGGCGCACCGGTCCGGCGCCGTCGATCTCCGCGGCCTCCAGCAATTCGGCCGGGACACCCTGCAGGCCCGCGAGATACACGACCACACAGAACCCCAGCATCTGCCAGCACACGATCGACGCGACCGAGTACAGCGCGAGATCCGGATCCGAAAGCCAGCCCGGCGGATGCTCGACGCCGAGGGCGCGGAGCGCGTCGTTGACCGGGCCCCGGTCGTCGAGCAGTTTCGTCCAGATGATGCTGACCACGACCGAGCTGAGGATCACGGGCGTGAAGAACACGCTCCGCAGAGCGTTGTACAGCCAGCCTTTCCGGTCGAGCAGCAACGCGACGCCGAGCCCGAGCACGTTCGGCACGATCACGACGATCACGGTCAGGATCGTGGTGACCCGGAGCGCGGTCAGGAACTGTTCGTCCTGGAACAGCAGCCGGTAGTTCTCGAGCCCGACGAATTCCGCGGGCGGGTTGAACGGATTGTGGTTCGTCAGGCTGTAGCCGAAGCTGATGAGGATCGGCGCCATGACGAAGCAGAGGTAGATGACGACGCCGGGCGCGCCGAACGAGGCGAAATGCCAGACGCGCGGCAGGATCGGTTTCCTCCCCATCGTGGTGTCAGCGCGCCTTCGCCCATTCGGTGTCCAGGAACGCGCACGCGTCGGCCACCGTCTTGCGGCCGGTGATGACGTCCTGCGCGGCCTGGTAGACCTTGTCCTTCATCCCCGGCAGGAGCCCGTCGTCCGCGGTCTCCCAGCTGAAGGCGTTCACGACCGCGTTCTTCGCGACGGCTTCCTGGTAAAGGTCGTAGCCCGCCTTGAAAACCGGGCCGACATCGGTGGGCGGCGTGTAACCCTTGATCGCGGGAAACAGGCCGTCGGCCCGGACCGAGGCGTCGATCTGCTCCTTGTCGAGCTGGAACGCGAGCGCGAACTTCCTTGCCGCGTCGAGGTTCCGCGACTTGGCGTTGACGACGATGCCGCCACCGGTGTACGCGGGAACCACGAGTTTCCCGTCCTCGGAAGGGAAGTTGAAGACGCCGATCTCGAACGGCGGCTTCTTGGCGTCGGCGCTGGCGGCGAACCAGTTACCCATCGGGTACATCGCGCCCTCGCCGTTGAGGAAGGCCGCCTCGGTCGCCGAGTAGTCCCGTGAGACCTGGGTCTTGTCGAGGTAGCCCTTGGCCACCAGGTCGGCGAACTTGCCGAACGCCTGCTGGAACGCCGGATCGGTGAACTTGACCTTGTCGGCCCGCCGCTGGGAAAGCCAGTCCGGTGTCCTGCCGTAGACGTCGACGCTGACCAGGCCGTCCAGCAGCATCGCGGACGGGAACCCTTCCTTGCCGCCGCCGATGGTGAACGGAGTGATGCCCTTCGTCTTCAGTTTCTCCGACGCGGCGAGGAGTTCGTTCCACGTCTTCGGTGCCGACGTGATCCCGGCGTCGGCGAAGAGCTTTTTGTTGTAGTAGATCGGCGGGATGGTCTGGGTGTTGGCGGGCAGCTGGTGGTGGCCGCCCTTGATCGGGTTGGCCGCGGGGAACTGGAAGTCCTTGAGCTCCTCGGGCGTCCACGCGTAGAGGTTGCCCGATTCGGCGAACCCGGCGGAGTCGACGGCGATCGCGACGTCGGGGAACTGGCCGGACTGCAGCAGCTGCTTGGCGTAGCCGGTGCGGTCGGTCGACGGGGCTACGAGTTTCTTCACGCTCAGGCCGGGATCGCGGTCCGTGACGCGTTTGATGGCGGAGTCCCAATAGGACGGTGGGAGGTTCGGCGTCTCGAACGTCAGGAAGGTGATCTCGTTTCCCGAGGCGTTCGTCCCGCCGCCGACGGTGCATCCGGTGAGGCTCGCGGCGAGGAGTAGCGCGACTCCCAACGCGAAGGACCTTCTCATGCCCCAGTCACCCTTCTCGCGGTCTCCTGGACGACGGCATTCGATCGGATGTCTAGGGGGATGTCAAGCGGCCTATCGGACTCTGGCCGGGCGAAAACAGGCTATACATCTGATCTATCGGGGTGCTCAGAGCTTCGTCAACCGGATCAAGACGCTGGCGAAATCGCCCTCCGGAAGACCAGGGAACAGGCCGTGTGCCAGGAGCGAGGCCCCGTGCCACACCTTTCCGGTGTCCTCGTCGCGGTAGCGGGCCGAGGGGTCGAGACCGTCGAGCCGGAGCGGTCGTTCGTGAGTGTGGAAATGTGCCGCTTGCCGGAACACGAACACCACCGCGCGTCCGCCGTCGGCCGCCACGTACTGCAGCGCGGAGACGCCGTCGGTGCCAGGCGGCACGAGACGGTGGAGCCTGCCGTGCTGCACGATCGGCCGGATCTCCTTGTACAGCGCGATCTGTTCGCGCGCGTGGTCCAGATCCTCCTCGGACCACCTCACGATGTCGCCGCCGATGCCGAGCACCCCCGCCATCGCGACGTGGAACCGGAAGCGCAGCGGTGTGGACCGCCGGGTGACGAAGTTGGGATCGTCGGTGACCCACGCCGACATCGCGCGCGCCGGGTACACCTGGCCGTAGCCGTGCTGGATGACGAGCCGGTCGAGCGCGTCGGTGTTGTCGGAAGTCCAGACCTGATCCGTCCTGGCCATGATCCCGAGGTCGATCCGGCCGCCACCGCCGCTGCACGCCTCGATCCGCAGCCCGGGATGGCGGGCACGCAGGCGGTCCATGATCGCGTAGACCGAGTGGGTGTGCTCCACCCACAGCCGGTCCGGATCGCTGTCGGCGGGCCAGCCCGCTTCGCTGAACGGGCGGTTCATGTCCCATTTCAGGAAGTCGATCCCGTTCGTGCCGACGAGGGAGTCGAGTGTGCCGAAGGCCCACTCGGCGACGTCCGGTCGCGCGAAGTTGAGCACCAGCTGCCGCCGGAGTTCCGACCGTGTCCGATGTGGATGGTGGAGGACCCAGTCGGGGTGGGCGCGGTGGAGCTCGCTGTCCGGATTGACCATCTCCGGTTCGACCCAGAGCCCGAACTTCATGCCGAGCTCGTGAACTTCCCGGACGAGGGGTTCGAGACCGCCGGGGAACTTGTCCCGGTTGACCTGCCAGTCGCCCAGGCCGGCGTGGTCGCCGTTCCGGGCGCCGAACCAGCCGTCGTCCACCACGAACAACTCCACGCCGAGCGCCGCGGCCTTGTGCGCCAGCGCGAGTTGCCCGGCCTCGGTGACGTCGAAACCCGTTGCCTCCCAGGAGTTGTAGAGCACCGGCCGGAGTTCGCCGGGATGCGGGAGGACGTGGCCGCCCGTGTAGGCGTGCCAGGCGCGGCTCGCGGCGCCGAATCCGCCGTCGGTGTACAACCCGGCGAAAACCGGTGTGGTGAGCGTGTCGCCGGGCGCGAGCCGGGGGACGACGCCGTCTTGGCCGAACCCGCCGGTCACCGTGAGGCGGCCGGCGGACGAGCGGGTGGTGGTGATGCGCCATGAACCGCTCCACGCGAGTACGGCGCTGTAGACCTCGCCGTGCCGCTCGGTCGTCTCGCCGTCGTCGAGCATCACCCACGGATTGGCGTGATGACTCGTGATGCCGCGCCTGCTCACGAACGTCGTTTCGCCGTGGGGGACAGGCTCGCGGAGCAGCTGGCTCTCGGCTGCCCACCGGCCGGTGACGTGGCTGATCCGGTGGTCCGGCCGGTCCGGCACGACCCAGGTCGCCGAGTCGGCCCGGATGATCTCGATCGGGCCGTCCGGGCCGTCGTGACCGAGTTCGGTCCAGCGCTCGATGACGTCGGTGCCTTCCGGGACGCGGTAGCCGAGCGTGATCCGGAGGGGGTAGTGGCGATCGCGGAAGCGGACGCGCAGCTGTCCGCCGTCGATGTCGTGGCCGAGGTAGCGCCATTCGAGGGCCCGGGTCCCGTCGGCGAACCGGACCTGGAGGGCAGGGGTCCAATACCGGGTGCCGCCGTCGGCCGCGAGTTCGTCGAGTCCCTCGTTGGGATCGTTGAAGGCGTCCCAGCGTTCCTTCGTCCGGGGGAGGATGTCGGCGACCTGGCCGGCGGTGAGCGCGGGGCCCCAGTAGACGTGGGAGGGCGTGTCGTCCTCGGTCAGCCTGAGCGCGTAACTCGTGGATGCCGTGCTGATGAGCCAGGAACGGGTGTTCTCGTCGAAAACGATCTCGGCCACGGGGCCATCCTGGCGCCGGACGGTGGCGGCGGCCAGCGGGCTCCCGCTCGGCGGTACATCAGGTCCCGCGAGTGGCGGTTTCGGATCACGAGAGCTCGCCTAGGTACATGAAGGTCCCCTTCCTGTACCTAGGCGCAAGGAAGGGGGCCTTCATGTACTGGGCAAGGTGTGAAGGGAGAGTCCTTCACGCGGACTCTGGCGGGCAAGCGCGGTGTCGAGACCGAAGCGACCTCAGCCGCCGACCTTCGCGATCGCCACGAAACGCTCAGGCCGCACCCGCACGATCACCTTCCCCGGAGAAGTCGCGTAGGCGAGCCAGCCGTCGATGGCCTCCTGCCCCGCTTCGCCGAGGTACCGCCGCGCGATCGACTCCGAACCCGCACGGACGTCGTCCGGGTCCGAGACGATCTCCGCGACACCTTCCACACTCACGAACGAGTAGGGCGGAGCCGGGTCGTCGGCGACCACCGAGACGCGCGGATTCTCCTTGAGCGCCTTGCCTTTGACGGAGTCCGCGCCGAGGTTGACCAGGATGTCGTCCCCGTCGAGGGCGAACCAGACCGGGACCGCGTGCGGCCTGCCGTCCGGGCGGACCGTCGCGAAGACGGCGGTGCGGGTGCCTTCGGCGAGGAAGGCGCGGCGTTGCTCGTCGGTCATCTTCTCCGGCATGACGTTCCCTCCAGGTCGAACCGTGGGTACACCCTAGGGCCGCGAGGTGAGATAACCACCCATCGAGCGGAAATAGTCGTTGGCGGCGAGTTCGGTGCCGTCCTCGGTCCGGACCCGCTCGACGACCAGGCCGTGCGACCTGCCCCGGCGCGCCTCCGGACCGGCGACGATCACGACACCTTCACCCTCACGGATGAAGATCCGGCCGGGAGTGCCGCCGTAGTGACCCACCGAAACCGAAGAACGGATCACGCGCAGCTGCTTCCCTCGGTGGTAGGTGAAGGCGTTGGGGTACGGGTCGGACTGCGCACGCACCAGCCGCTCGATCTCCTCGGCGGGCCAGGACCAGTCGATGAGGCTGTCCTCAAGGGCACGCTTGTGGAAGAAGCTGGCCTTCGACCGGTCCTGCTTGACCGGCGTGTAGTCCCCGCTCGCGATCAGCTCGATGGCCTCGGTCGTGATCGGCGCGATGAGGTCGACCGTCCGATGGAACAGATCGGTCGTCGTGTCCTTCGGACCGACCGGCACGGAGCGCTGGAGCACGATGTCGCCCGCGTCGAGGTCGGCGTCCATCATGTGGGCGGTGAGGCCCACCTCCTTCTCGCCGTTGATGAGCGCCCAGATCAGCGGCGAGAAGCCGGCGTAGGCGGGCAGCAGCGAGTCGTGGACGTTCAGCGTGCCGTACCGCGGCATCTCGAAGATCTCGGGCGGCAGCCAGGTGCGCCAGTTGTTGGCGACGATCAGGTCGAGGTCGGCTTCCTTGAGCTCCGCCAGCAGTTCCGCGTCGTCGGGACGCTGCCGCAGCAGCGCGCGGATCCCATTGGCCTCGGCGAGGTCCGCGACGGAGTCGGACCAGATCTTCTCGTAGGCGTGGTCACTCTTCGGGTGGGTGACGACGAGGGCGACATCGTGGCCCGCGTCGATCAACGCCCGCAGGGTGCGGTGTCCCCAGGTCTGGTATCCGAACATGGCGACCCGCATGGGACCGGCCTCCTCCTGGTCGAGGGATGAACATCACCACTGAAAGTACTAGTTGAGCCTCACCTAACTTAGGTTAGGGTTCCCTGGTCTTTGTAACGAAGTACCGAGATGCGGCTGAGCCGCGCTAGGGGTTCAAGATGGCACGAGCAGTGGTCGGTGAACGGGTTCCGGTCTACGACGTGGTCGGGGTCGGGTTCGGTCCCTCGAACCTCGCGCTCGCCATCGCGGTCACCGAGCACAACGCCGCGCCGGGGGCCGGGACCGTCACCGCCCACTTCCTCGAGCGCCAGGCGCGTTTCGGCTGGCACCGCGGGATGTTGATCGACAACGCGACCATGCAGGTCTCCTTCCTCAAGGACCTGGCGACGATGCGGAACCCGACGAGTTCGTTCAGCTTCCTGTCGTATTTGCACAGTAAGGACCGCTTGGTCGACTTCATCAACCACAAGAACCTGTTCCCGTTGCGGATCGAGTTCCACGACTACTTCGAATGGGCCGCGGAAAAGGTCGACGACCTGGTTTCCTATGGCACCGAAGTGCTCTCCGTCACGCCGGTGTTCGACGGCGACGAGATCGTGTTCTTCGACGTGCACGCCCGCACCGACGGCGAACTGGTGAACCTGCGCGCCCGCAATCTGGTGATGGGCACCGGACTGCGGCCGAACCTCCCCGAAGGTGTGACGCCGGGCACACGGATCTGGCACAACAGCGAACTCCTTCACCGGCTCGAAGGCATGGCCGTCGAGGAGCCGCGCCGGTTCGTCGTCGTCGGCGCCGGCCAGAGCGCGGCCGAGGTGAGCGCGCTGCTGCACGACCGCTTCCCGCGGGCCGAGGTGTGCGCGGTGTTCGCGCGGTACGGCTACAGCCCGGCCGACGACAGCGCGTTCGCGAACCGGATCTTCGACCCCGAGGCGGTCGGGCGTTTCTACGAAGCGCCGGAAGCGGTCAAGGACCGCCTGATGCGCTACCACGGCGCGACCAACTATTCGGCCGTGGACATCGAGCTCATCGACGAGCTGTACCGGCGCGTCTACCGCGAGAAGGTGCAGGGGATCGAGCGGCTGAAGCTCATCAACGTCTCCCGCCCCACCGAGGTCACCGACACCGGCTCCGAAGTGCGGGTCACCGTCGAAGCGCTGGAGACGGGGGAGCGGACCCGGCTCGACGCCGATTTCGTCGTGTACGCCACCGGGTACAGCCCGGCCGACCCGACACCGTTGCTCGGTGAGCTGGCGTCGGCCTGCCTGCGTGACGACGAGGGCAGGCTCCGGGTCGAACGCGACTACCGGATCGTCACCGAGCCGCCGCTGGACGGCGGGATCTACCTCCAGGGCGGCACCGAACACACGCACGGCATCACGTCGTCGCTGCTGTCCAACACCGCCGTCCGGGTCGGCGAGATCCTTCAGTCCATTGTGGACCGCCGCGCCGCGGGCGCGTCCCGGCCCGAGTACGCGGTGAGCGGGACCGGGCCCGCCTGAGGCACGGACGATCCCGAAAGCATTGAACGGTGGAGGCGACCCGATGAACCGCGGCTTTCCCCTGACCCCGGCACAGCAGGGGATCTGGCTCGCGCAGCAGCTCGACCCGGCCGACCCGGTCTACACGATCGGCTGGGTCGTCGAGCTGCGCGGCGACGTCGACATCGCCCGCCTGGGTGAAGCCGTCCGGCGGGCGGTCGCGGAGGCGGCGTGTCTCCACGTCACGGTCGAGCTGGAGGGCGACACGCCGGTCCAGCGTCCGGTCGCCCCCGGTGAGGTCGCGGTCCTCGACTTCACCGGTGAGCCGGATCCGGAGCGGGCCGCGGACGAGTGGGCGCGGGCCGAGCTCGCCGTGGTGACCGACCCCGCCCGAGGGCCGCTCACCGCGCACACACTGCTCGTCCTGGCCGCCGACCGGGTCCGCTGGTTCCAGCGCTACCACCATCTGGTGATGGACGCGCACGGCCAGGCGGTCCTGACCCGTCGCGCGGCGGCGCACTATTCGGGCACCGCCGAGGAGGTCTCCTGGCCGCTCGCCGGGCTGGCCGAGGTGGACTACGACGCGAAGGCCGACCGCGACCACTGGCTCGGTGAACTCGCGGGCAGGCCCAATCCGGTGCGGCTGCTCGGCCGCGCGTCGTCCGGCCGGGTCCGGCTCCGGCGGCATTCGTGGGAGCTGTCCGCGGCGAACGCCGGTCACCTGCGGAAGTTCGCGCTCGACGCGGGCACGAGGCTGTCCCGGGTGGTGATCGCCGCGGTGGCGGCGTACGCCCATCGGGTGACGGGCGCCGAAGACCTCGTCCTCGGCCTGCCGGTCACCGCTCGGACCACCCGCGCCCTGCGTGAGCGGCCGGGCATGATCTCCAACGTCCTGCCGTTGCGGCTGACGGTGCGCCCGGAGACGACGCCGGCGCAGCTCGTCGCCCAGGTCGCGGAGAAGGTGTCCGCGCTGCTGGAACACAGCCGGTATCGCGGGGAAGACCTCGCGCGTGAGCTCGGCGCGAGCGGCGGGGTGCACGAACTCGTCGGGCTGAGCGTGAACTACATGGCCGTGGGCGGCGAGCTCGCGTTCGGCGCCGCGAGCGCGACGGTGCGCAACCTCGAACTCGGGCCGATCAGCGACGTCGCCATCGCCGTGTACGACGCCGGTGAAGGGCGCGGGCTCCGGTTCGACTTCGACGCGGACGAGGCCGTGTCCTCGGACGAAGAACTCGCCGATCACCGCCGCCGGTTCGCCGCGGTGCTCGACGCCCTGATGGCAGGGCCGGACCTGCCGCTGGCCGCGATCGACCTGCTCTCTGCCGAGGAACGGGCCCGGGTCCTGGCGCTCGGGACGGCGGTCGCGGAGTCGCCGGAGGTGTCCTGGCCCGAGGCGTTCGCCCGGGTCGTCGCGCGGAAGCCGGACGCGGAGGCCGTCGTCTGCGAGGACGTCCGGATGACCTACGCCGAGGTCGACGCCGCCGCCAACCGGCTCGCCCGGCTGTTGCGGCGACGCGGCGTCGGTGACGAGGACGTCGTCGGTGTGGCGATGCCGCGGTCGGCCGATCTCGTCGTCGCGCTGCTCGGCGTGATGAAGGCCGGAGCCGCGTACCTCCCGCTCGACCTCGACCATCCCGAAGATCGCCTCGCGTACATGCTTTCGCACGCGGGTGCGGGGATCCTCGTGTCCACTGTGGAGGAATCCGCGCAGCTGCCGTCCGGTGTGGACGCCGAGCGGATCCTGCTCGACGATCCCGAGACGGCCGCGGAACTCGCGGCCCTCGACCCGTCCACTGTGGACGTGAGCGGGATCGCGCTGAACCAGGCCTCGTATGTCATCTACACCTCGGGTTCGACGGGAAGGCCGAAGGGCGTGGTCCTGTCCCACGACGGGATCGGCAGCCTGATCAGCACGGCGACCGAACGGATCGGCATCGGCGAGGACAGCCGGGTGGTGCAGTTCGCCTCCACCGGTTTCGACGTGACGGTCTGGGATCTGGTCATGTCGCTGTGCGTCGGCGGGACACTGATCGTGGTCCCGGCGCATCGCCGCGTCGCGGGCGTCGAGCTGACCGGGTACATCGCGGACAACGCGGCGACGCACATGATCCTGCCGCCGTCGCTGGTCGCGGCTTTGCCCTCGGACTGCGAACTGCCGAAGGGCGCGGTGCTGATCGTCGGCACCGAGACCGTGCCGCCGGAACTGATCGCGCGCTGGGCCGAAGACCTGCGGGTCGTCGCCGCGTACGGGCTGACCGAGGCGACGGTGAACTCCACGCTGTGGGCGGCCGAGCCCGGCTGGACCGGGCCGATCCCGATCGGTGTCCCGGACCCGAACACCCGCTGCTACGTCCTCGACACCGCGCTGCGGCCGGTCCCGGTCGGCGTCGAGGGCGAACTGTACGTCGGCGGACGCGGTCTCGCGCGGGGCTACGCGGGCCGTCCGGGGCTGTCGGCGGAACGTTTCGTCGCCGACCCGTTCGCCGGCGGCGGCGCGCGGATGTACCGCACCGGTGACCGGGTCCGCTGGCGAGCGGACGGGAACCTGGACTTCCTCGGCCGCACCGACCACCAGGTCAAGATCCGCGGGTTCCGGATCGAACCCGGGGAGGTCGAGTCCGCGCTCGCCACGTTCACCGGGGTCGAGCGGATCGCCGTCGTGCCCCGCGAGGTCAAGCCGGGTGACCGGCGGCTGGTGGCGTACGTCGTCCCGGCCCCGGACGGATCGCCGACGCTGCTCAAGGATCTGCGCGCCCACGCGGAAGCGGCGCTGCCGCACTACATGGTGCCGTCGGCGTTCGTGGACCTCGACCGGCTGCCGATCATGCCGAACGGCAAACTCGACCGTACCGCGCTGCCCCTCCCGGACTTCGGCGCGGCCGCCACTGGCCGCGCGCCGCGCACCGAACGCGAGCGGATCCTGTGCGACGTCGCCGCGCGAGTCCTCGGTCTGACTTCGTTCGGTGCCGACGACGACTTCTTCTCGCTCGGCGGCGACAGCATCCTGTCCATCCGGCTGGTGCTGGGCGCGGCGGAACACGGTCTCGCCATCACCCCGCGTCAGGTGTTCCAGCACCGGACTCCCGAGGCGCTTGCCACCTGTGCGGAGGCCGTCGTCGCCGAGTCCACTGTGGACGAGCGGCCGTTGCTGGAGCTGACCGGCGCCGAACGCGCGTCGCTCGCCGAGTACGCCGACGTCCTGCCCGTGACGCCGCTGCAGGAAGGGTTCTTCTTCCACGCGGAGTTCGAAGGCGGCCAGGCCGCGGACATCTACACGGTGCAGGAGGTGCTCGACCTCGAAGGTGACGTCGACGCTGACGCACTCCGCCGGTCGGCGCAGGCCTTGCTGGACCGGTATTCGTCTCTGCGGTCCGGTTTCCGGCAGCTCGACGGTGGCCAGGTCGTCCAGACGGTGACCCGGCACGCCGAACTGCCGTGGCGCGAGGTGGCCCCCGAACAGGTCGCGGAGTCGTTCGAGGCCGACCGCGCGCGCCGGTTCGACTTCGCCCGGCCGCCGCTGCTACGGGCCACCTTCACCCGGCTCGACGAGCGGCACGCCAAGCTGGCGCTGACGTTCCACCACATCATCGCCGACGGCTGGTCGGTCGTGGTGCTGCTCCGTGAACTGCTGGCAGGTTACGAAGGAGCGGACGCGCTCCCGGAGCAGGACACCCGCGCCGACCACCTGCGGAGGCTCGCGTCCCGTGATCACGAGGCTTCGCGCGAGGCCTGGCGCGCGGCACTGTCCGGAGTGGAGGAACCCACCCGATTGGTCGATGGCGGGGCCGGAGCGGCGAGACAGCCGTCGCGGCTGCACCTGAACCTCGGCGAGCAGGCGACGAAGGCGTTGTCGGACATGGCTCGCGCGCACGGGCTCACCCTCGGGGCCGTGCTGCACGGCGCGTGGGGTCTCCTGCTCGGCGGGCTCACCGGCCGTGACGACGTGCTGTTCGGCAGCACGGTTTCCGGTCGTGACACCGGCGCCGCCGGTATCGAATCGGCGGTCGGCCTCTACATCAACACGGTGCCGGTGCGGCTGCGCTGGTCGGGATCCGAGACCGTCGCCGCCGTGCTGCGGCGGTTGCGGGACGAGCAGGCGGCGTTGCTGGATCACCAGCATCTCGGCCTCGGCGAACTGCAGCGTATCGCCGGTGCGGCGCAGGAAGAACTGTTCGACACCCTCGTGGTCGTCGAGAACTTCCCGCGTGACGACGAACGCGCGTCCGGAACCGTCCGCCTCACCGGCGTCGAGGTCACCGACGCGGTGCATTTCCCGGTCGCGCTGATCGTGACCCCGGGTGAAGACCTGGAGTTCAGCCTCAAGTTCGACGCCGCGCGGATCGACGCGGTCGCGGCAGGTCAGCTCGCCGAGCGGTTCGCGCGCCTGCTGGAGACGCTGACCGCGAACCCCGAACTGCCGGTCGCCGCCCTCGACCTGCTGTCGCCCGCCGAACGCGGCCGTCTGGCCGACCTCAACGCGACCTCGCACCCCGTGCCGGAGCGCACACTGGCCGAGGCCTTCGCCGAGCAGGTCGCCAAGACGCCGGCCGCGACGGCGGTGATCTTCAGGGACACCGAACTGTCCTATGCGGACCTCGATGCCCGCGCCGAGAACCTGGCTCGCAGGCTGCGTGCCCTGGGCGCCGGTCCCGAAGAGGTCGTCGCCGTCGCCGTGCCGAGGTCGGCCGAGCTGATGGTCGCGCTGCTGGGTGTCCTCAAGGCGGGGGCCGCCTACCTGCCGATCGACCTCGACTACCCGGCCGACCGGCTCGAGTACATGCTCGCCGATTCCGGCGCGCGTTTCGTGCTCTCCGAACCCGGCACTGCCGCGCGGATCCCGGTCGTCGGCGGGCTCACGCAGGTCCCCGTCACCGGCGAACCCGTCGACGACGTTCCGGGCTCTGCCGCCGGGCCGGACAACACCGCCTACCTGATCTACACCTCCGGATCGACCGGTCGGCCGAAGGGCGTGGCCGTCACGCATCGCGCGATCGTCAACCGGCTCGTGTGGATGCAGCACGAATACCGGCTCACGGCCGATGACCGAGTGCTGCAGAAGACGCCGTCGAGTTTCGACGTGTCGGTATGGGAGTTCTTCTGGGCGCTGTGCGAAGGCGCCACGGTGGTCCTGGCCGAACCGGACGGTCATCGCGACCCCGCGTATCTCGCCCGGGTGATCCGGGAACGGCGGATCACCACCCTGCACTTCGTCCCGTCCATGCTCGCCGCGTTCCTCGGCAGCGACGAGGTCACCGGCGAACTCGGGTCGTTGCGCCGGGTCTTCTCCAGCGGCGAGGCGCTGACCGGCGAGATCGCCGCGCGGTGGCGTTCGCTCACCGGCGTCCCGCTGCACAACCTCTACGGCCCCACCGAGGCGGCCGTCGACGTCACCTTCTTCGCCGGCACAGGCACCGAGGGCGCCACCGTGCCCATCGGCCGCCCCGTGTGGAACACGCGGGTGCACGTCCTCGACGGCTGTCTCCGTCCGGTGCCCGACGGCGTGGCGGGCGAGCTGTATCTCGCCGGCGTCCAGCTGGCCCGCGGCTACCACGGGCGGCCCGGCCTGACCGCCGAACGTTTCGTCGCCGACCCGTTCGGCGAACCCGGGCAGCGGCTGTACCGGACCGGTGACCTGGTGCGGCGCCGCGCCGACGGCGAGATCGAGTACCTCGGCCGCACCGACCGGCAGGTGAAGATCCGCGGCAACCGGATCGAACTCGGCGAGATCGAAGCGGTCCTCGTCGCGTTGCCGGAGGTCACGGCCGCCACGGTCGTCGCGAAGGACGGCGCGCTCGTCGGTTACGTCGTCGGCGATGCGGACCCGGAGCGGCTGCGTGCCGCCGTCAGCGAAGCGCTGCCGTCGCCGATGGTCCCGCAGGCCTTCGTCGTGCTCGACGAGTTCCCCTTGACCCCCAGCGGAAAGCTCGACGTCCGCGCTTTGCCCGCGCCCGAGGCCGTCAGGCCCGCGGCCGCGACCGGGAACGACCGGGAACGGACCCTCGCGCGGATTTTCGCGGACGTCCTCGGCCTGGACTCCGTCGGTGCCGACGGCGACTTCTTCCTGCTGGGCGGCGACAGCATCTCGTCGATCGCCGTGTCGAGCCGCGCCCGGCGGGCCGGGTTCGAGCTGAGCCCCAAGGACGTCTTCGAGCTCCGGACCCCGGCCGCGCTCGCCGCCTCCGGCGCACCTTCCGAGCCGGCCGTCGCCGACGGTGTCGGCGCCTTGCCTCTCCTTCCCGAGGTGCTCAGACTGCGGGAACTCGGCGACGCGATCCAGCCGGAGTCCGTGCTGCTGAACGCGCCCGCCGGGGCCGACGTCGAGACACTCGCCGCCGCCCTGCAACTCGTGCTCGACCACCACGACGGCCTGCGGCTCGAACTGTCGCGGCTCGCCTCGGTGCTGTGGTCGCTCGAAATTCGTCCACAAGGGACGGTGCAGGCGGCGGATCTGCTTCGGCACGCGACCGGTTCTCTGGAGGACGAGTACCGGGACGCCGCGGCGAGGCTTGCGGACACCCTGCTGCAGGCCGTCTGGTTCGACGAGCCGGGCAGGCTGCTCCTGGTCGCGCATCCGGTTTTGCTGGACGCGCGGAGCTGGACGACGCTGGCGGCCGATCTCGCGATCGCCTGGCAGGCCGTGACCGACGGCCGTCCGCCGGTGTTCGCCCCCGTGCGGACGTCGCTGCGGACGATCGCCCGCCGGATCACCGACGAAGCGCGGGATCCCGCGCTGCTCGGCGAGATCGAGCACTGGGCCGAGACCTTGACGCCCGGCTCCGCCGAGATCCCCGGCGACGTCGTCGAACGTCGCGTCACTCTGTCCATCGAGGACACCCGGACGCTGGTAGGCGCGCTCCCGTCGGCCGTGCACGGCGACGTGACCGACGTCCTCCTGACGGCGCTGAAAATCGCCGTCGGCGGCGACCTCCTCGTCGATCTTCACAGCAGGGTGGACACCTCGGACACGGTCGGCGCGCTGACGTCGGTCCGCCCGGTGCGGATCACCGCCACCGGCGAACCGCTCGCGCTGCTCAAGGCCGTCAAGGAGACCGTCCGGAAGACACCCGAGGGCTACGGCCCGCTGCGTTACCTCAATGTCCAGACCGGCCCGTTGCTCGCCGGGCTCCCGAAGCCGCGGATCGCGCTGCGCTACGACGGCCGGATCCCGGCCGGGCCGGGGGAATGGCAGGTCGCCGGGCACGCGGCCGTGCCGCCGTCCGGAGACCACGCCCTCCGCATCGGGGTCGCCTGCGAGGAGACCCCGGACGGGCCGCGGCTGACGGCGACGTTCGCGGGCACCGGCGCCGCGCTCGCCGAACGCTGGGCCGCCGCCCTGGTCGATCTCGCGGCGGTGGACACGGACGCGCCGGTGGGCCTCACGCCGTCCGACCTCGAACTCGTGTCGCTGACGCAGGAGGAGATCACCCGCGTGGAGCGGGTCAGCCCGGTGCCGGTCGCCGACGTCTGGCCGTTGTCGCCGTTGCAGGAAGGGCTGTTCTTCCACTCCAGCTACAACTCCGACCGGGTCGACATCTACACGATCCAGGAGGCGATCGACTTCGATCACCGCCTGGACGCCGGCCGGTTGCGGGCGGCGGTCTCCGCGTTGCTCCGGCGGATCCCGAGCCTCGGCGCCGGGTTCACCAGCGACGGCCTGCGCGGACCGGTGCAGTTCGTGGCGGCCGCGGTCGAACCCCCGGTGTCGGAAGTGGACCTTTCTGCCCTTCCCGAAGACGAGCAGCAGGCCAAGCTCGAAGAGCTGATGGCGGAAGACCGCGCGACGCGGTTCGACCTCGGCGCCCCGCCGCTGTTCCGGCTGAAGCTGGTGAGGCTCGGCGACGGACGCGACCGTGTGGTGCTGAACCGGCACCTGCTGCTCTGGGACGGCTGGTCCGCCTGGCTGTTCATCGAGCAGCTGTTCGCGCTGTACGACCTCGGCGGTGACGACCGGGCACTGCCCGCTGCCGGGTCCTATGTGGACTTCCTGCGCTGGCTGGGCCGGCAGGACATCGAGGCGGCCACGAACGCGTGGCGCGAGGCGCTGTCGGGGCTCGCGGAGCCGACGGTCATCGGCCCGGAAGGCCGGGACCTGGTCCCGGCGACCCCGGTCGACCTGGACACCGTGCTCCCGCCCGAACTGGGACGCGCGTTGCGTGAGCAGGCCAGAAGGCACGGCCTGACCGTCAACTCCGTGCTCAACGCCGCCTGGGGCCTGGTCCTGTCGACCATGACCGGGCGCACCGACGTCGTGTTCGGGGCCGCGGTAGCGGGCAGGCCCGCCGCCGTGCCCGAGATCGAGAACACCATCGGCCTGTTCCTCAACACCGTGCCCACCAGGGTGCGGCTCGACGCGGCCGAATCCGTCCTGGACCTGGTGCGACGCTTGCAGTCCGAGCGGATGGACCTGACTCCGTACGAGTTCATGAGCCTCGGTGTCCTGCAACGGGAAGCCGGGCATCGCGTCCTGTTCGACACGCTTTTCGTGCTGCGCAACGCCGACGGCGACGAACGGCGCGACGGTCTGCGTCACCGGCACGGCATCACCGGCCTGCTGAACATCGACGCCACGCACTACCCGCTGACGCTGGTGGTCACGCCGGGCGAGGAGATCCGGATCACGGTGTCCTACTCCGGCGACGTGATCGACGCCGCCGAGGCCGCGTCGGTGCTGGACCGGTTCACGTCTCTGGTCGCGCAGATGGTCGACGATCCGGCGAAACCGGTCGCCGCGCTGGCGACGGTGTCCGCCGAGGATCGTGCCGCGCTGGAGGCCGGCTGGGCGGAGGCCGAGCATCCCGTCGTCGAGGACACGATCGCGGACCTGCTGGCCGTCCAGGCCGAGCGAACTCCGGACGCGACGGCACTGGTGTTCGGTGAAGAACAGCTGACCTACGCCGAACTCGACGCGCGCATCAACCGGATGGCCCGCCTGCTGCTGGCGAAGGGGGCCGCACCGGAACAGGTGATCGCGCTCGGGCTGCCGCGGTCGATCGACATGGTGGTCGCGCTGTTCGCCGTGCTGCGGACCGGCGCGGCGTACCTGCCGCTGGAGCTCGACTACCCGGTCGAGCGACTCACGGTGATGCTGGAGGACGCCCGGCCGCTGTGCCTGGTGTCCACCAAGGAGGTCTCGGCGACAATTCCCGGCACCACGCCGCGGATCCTCGTCGACGACCACGAAGACAGGGCGTTCGGCGACGGCCCGATCTCCGACGCCGAACGCCCGCTGTTCGCGCGCGGCCGCGCGGATCGCATGGAGCACCCGGCGTACGTCATCTACACGTCGGGCTCGACCGGCAAGCCCAAGGGCGTGGTCACGCCGTACCGCGGCCTGACGAACATGCAGCTCAACCACCAGGGCGCCATCTTCGCCCCGGCCATCGCGTCGGCGGGCGGGCGGCGGCTGCGGATCGCCCACACCGTGTCGTTCGCCTTCGACATGTCGTGGGAAGAACTGCTGTGGCTCGTGGAAGGGCACGAAGTCCACGTCTGCGACGAGGAACTGCGGCGGGACGCGCGGGCACTCGTGGCGTACTGCGACGAGCACGAGGTCGACGTCGTCAACGTGACGCCGACGTACGCGCATCTGCTGATCGAGGAGGGGCTGCTGGACGGGCACCGGCCCGCGCTGGTACTGCTCGGCGGCGAAGCGGTGTCCGAGTCGGTGTGGAACCGGCTGCGTGACACCGAGGGGACCTACGGCTACAACCTGTACGGCCCCACCGAATACACGATCAACACGCTCGGCGGCGGCACGACCGACAGCGACACCCCGACCGTCGGCAAGCCGATCTGGAACACGCGCGCCTACATCGTCGACGCGTGGCTCCGGCCGGTCCGCGACGGTGTCGCGGGTGAGCTCTACATCGCGGGCGAGGGCCTGGCCCGCGGCTACCTCGGCCGTCCCGGCCTGACCGCCGAACGGTTCGTCGCCGACCCGTTCGTGCCCGGTGGCGGGCGGATGTACCGCACCGGTGACCTGGTGCGCCGCCGTCCGGACGGCAATCTCGACTTCCTCGGCCGCACCGACGACCAGGTCAAGATCCGCGGTTACCGCGTCGAACTCGGCGAGATCGAGACCGCGCTGAGCCGGTATCCGGAGGTCGCGCAGGCCGCCGTCCTCGCGCGGCCGGACCCGTCGGCGCCCGGACTTCAGCGGCTCATCGGGTACGTCGTCCCGGCCGAGCTGAGCGGGGACGCGCGCGCCGAGGCCGAAGCCGACCAGGTCGGCGAATGGCAGCAGATCTACTCCGACGAGTACACCGAGATCCCGACGGCGTTGTTCACGGAGGACTTCGCGGGCTGGGACTCCAGCTACGACGGCGAGCCGATCCCGCTGGAGCACATGCGGGAATGGCGACGGGCGACCGTCGACCGCATCGCCGAGCTGAAGCCGGAACGGGTGCTGGAGATCGGCGTCGGCACCGGTCTGCTCATGGGGCAGATCGCTCCGCTGGTCCAGGAATACTGGGGCACCGACCTCGCCGCGCCGGTGATCGCGAAGCTGAACCGCGAGCTGGAGCAGGATCCCGCGCTGGCGGCCAAGGTGAATCTGCGCGCCCAGCCGGCGCACGTGTTCGACGGCCTGCCCGCCGGCCGGTTCGACACGATCGTGATCAACTCCGTCATCCAGTACTTCCCGAGCGTCGACTATCTGACCGACGTGATCACGAAGGCGATCGGCCTGCTCGCCCCCGGCGGCGCGCTGTTCGTCGGCGACGTCCGCAATTTGCGGCTCGCCCGTGCCTTCCACACCGCTGTCCAGCTCACCCGCGCGGACGCGACGTCCGACGTCGCCCAGGTGCGGCGCGCGATCGAACGCGGTGCCGCGCTGGAGAAGGAACTGCTGATCGACCCGGACTACTTCACCGCGCTCGCGCGGCGGCTTACGGACGTCGCCGCGCAGGTCCGGATCAAACGGGCCCGGCTGCACAACGAGCTGAGCCGGTACCGCTACGACGCGGTGCTCGTCAAGGAACCCGCCGAGTCGGTGTCGGTCGCTCAGGCGCCACGCCTGTCATGGGACGAAGTGGGTTCCCTGGCCGCACTGGAGAAGCGTCTTCCCGGCGTGGAAACGCTTCGGGTGAGCCGGATCCCGGACGCCCGGCAGGCTCCGGAGGTCGAGGCGACGCGTGCGCTGGACGCCGGTGCGCCGCTCGTCGACGTCCTCGCGGCGTTCCGTGCCGCGCGTGGCGTGGAGCCGGAGGACGTCCACGAACTCGGCGACCGGCTCGGGTTCCGGGTGTACTGCACGTGGTCGGCCGAGGGCGCGTTCGAGGCCGTGTTCGTCCACAAGGGACAGACGGAAGCGCTGGTCACCGGGGTCCATCAGCCGGTCTCGCTCGGCACGAACCTGGCCAAGTACGCCACGAGCCCCACAGCGGCCCGGGGCGGCGGCGAGCTGGTGCAGCGCCTGCGGGACAGGCTCAAGACGGAACTGCCGGACTACATGGTCCCGGCCGCCTTCGTCACGCTGGGCGCGCTGCCGCTGACCGACAACGGCAAGCTCAACACGCGGGCGCTCCCGGACGCCGAGCAGACGGTGCGGCTCGCCGAAAGCCGTCCGGCCGAGACCGCCGAGGAGGAGACGCTGTGCGCGCTCTTCGGCGAGGTCCTCGGTGTGGAGGGGGTCGGCGTCGAGGACAACTTCTTCGATCTCGGCGGCCATTCCCTGCTCGCCACCCGGCTCATCAGCCGGGCCAGGACCGAACTAGGCGCCGAACTGGCCATCCGCGACCTGTTCGAGGCGCCGACAGTGGCCGAGCTGGCCGCACGCGCGGGCAGTGGCGAACCGGCGCGCCCGGCGGTGGTCCGCGCCGAGCGTCCCGACCGCATCCCGCTTTCGGCGGCCCAGCGCAGCCTTTGGCTCGTGGACCGGATGGAAGCGAACGCGGTCGCGTACAACTTCCCGCTGACTTTCCGCCTGCGCGGTGACCTGGACCTCGACGCGCTACGTGCGGCGCTCGGCGACGTGCTCGGCAGGCACGAGGTCCTGCGGACCGTGCTCGCCGAGCACGACGGGGAGCCCTACCAGCGCGTTCTCGACGCGCCGGAGATCCCGTTCGCCGTCGAAGAGTGCGACGAGGAGGGCCTGTCCGCGCGGATCGCCGGACTTTCGCGGACCCCGTTCGACCTGGCGGCGGAAATCCCGGTCCGGCTGCGGGTCCTGCGCCTCGGCGAGGGTGACCAGGTGATCTCGCTGGTCCTGCACCACAGCGCGACCGACGAATGGTCGGACCGGCCGTTCCTGGACGACCTGACCTCGGCCTACCGGGCGCGGCTCGGTGGCGGCAGTCCCGTCTGGACGGATCTGCCGGTGCAGTACGCCGACTTCGCCCTGTGGCAGAGGGACTTCCTCGATCAGCGCGGAGCCGCTCAGGTCGCTTTCTGGGCCGGATCCCTGCGCGGGGCGCCGGACGAGCTGACCTTGCCGCTGGACCGCCCGCGCCCGCTCCAGCCGACGGGCAAGGGCGGAAAGGTCAAGTCGCCGCTCTCCGAGGAGCTGTCGGCCGCTGTGCGCGACCTGGCGGCAACATCGGGTGCGAGCCCGTTCATGGTGCTTCAGGCGGCGGTGGCCGCGTTGCTGCACCGGACCGGCGCCGGCGACGACATCCCGCTGGGTGCCCCGATCGCCGGACGTACGGACGCGGCACTCGACGATCTCGTCGGGTTCTTCGTGAACACGCTGGTGCTGCGGACCGATCTGTCCGGTGAGCCGACGTTCGCCGCCCTGCTCGACCGGGTCCGCGAGGCCGACCTCGCCGCGTTCTCGCACGGCGATCTGCCGTTCGAGCGCGTGGTCGAGGAGCTGAACCCGCCGCGGGTGCCGGGGCGCAACCCGCTCTTCCAGGTGATGGTGGGCTACCACCGGCAGAGCGACGCGCACGACGTGCTCGGCCTGCCCGCCGAGTGGTTCGAGATGGACACCGGCATGGCGAAGTTCGACCTGCACTTCACGATGGTCGACGACGGCACCACCGCCACGCTGATGCTGGAGTACGCCGAGGACCTCGCCGACGAGACGACGGCCGAGCGTCTGCTGACTCGCCTGACGTCGCTGCTGGAGCAGGTCACGGCCGAACCGGAGCGGCCGGTCGCGGCGCTCGACGTCCTCGTGGGCGACGAACTCGCGCGGGTGACCGAGTGGAACCGCACGGCTCGTGAAGTCCCGGTCGCGACGTTGCCGGAGTTGTTCGAGGCGCAGGTGGCGCGGACGCCGGATGCTCCCGCTGTGGTGTTCGAGGGCGCCGAGTTGTCGTATGCGGAGTTCGACGCGCGGGCGAATCGGTTGGCGCGGTGGCTGGTCGAGCAGGGTGTGGGTGCGGAGTCGGTGGTTGCGGTGTCGCTGCCGCGATCACTCGACCTGGTGGTCGCGCTGTACGCCGTGCACAAGGCCGGTGGCGCCTACCTGCCGGTCGACCGTGACTATCCGGCCGATCGCGTCGCGTTCATGCTCGAAGACGCGGCGCCTGCTGTCGTTCTCGATGAGCTGCCTGCTTTGGACGGGTATTCCGGTGAGAGCCTGGGCCGGGTGGTGGATCCGTCGTGTCCGGCGTATGTGATCTACACGTCGGGTTCGACCGGTCGCCCCAAGGGGGTCGTGGTGCCGCATTCCGGCATCGTGAACCGCCTGTTGTGGATGCAGGACGAGTACGGCCTGTCGGCCGATGACCGGGTGTTGCAGAAGACGCCGTCGAGTTTCGACGTGTCGGTGTGGGAGTTCTTCTGGCCGCTGATCACCGGCGCCACGCTGGTGGTCGCCAAACCCGAGGGGCACAAGGACCCGGCGTACCTCGCCGAGCTGATCCGCACCGCCGGGATCACCACCGTCCACTTCGTCCCGTCGATGCTCGCGCTGTTCCTGGAGACCGCGACGTGTGCGGGCCTGCGGCGCGTGATCTGCAGTGGCGAGGCGCTGCCGTCCGAGCTGGCGGCCCGCGTGGACGTGCCGCTGTACAACCTCTACGGCCCGACCGAAGCGTCCGTCGACGTGACCGCTTGGCGAGCCGGTGCCGAGATCACGTCGTCGGTCCCGATCGGGCGTCCGGTGTGGAACACGCGGACGTACGTGCTGGACGCGTGGCTGAACCCGGTCCCGCCAGGGGTCCCCGGTGAGCTCTACCTCGCCGGCGTGCAGCTCGCTCGCGGGTACCTGGCGAGGCCGGGGCTGACCGCCGAGCGGTTCGTCGCCGACCCGTTCGGTGGCCCGGGGGAGCGGATGTACCGCACCGGGGACCTCGCGCGCTGGTCGGACGACGGCGTGCTGGAGTTCCTGGGCCGCGTCGACGATCAGGTCAAGATCCGCGGCTTCCGGGTCGAACTCGGCGAGGTCGAAGCCGCCTTGAGCGCGTTCGTCACACGCGCTGTGGTCGTCGCCCGCGAAGACCGGTTGGTCGCCTATGTCGTCGGGTCCGCCGACGGCCTGCGGGAGTCGTTGGCGGCGAAGCTGCCGGAGCACATGGTGCCGTCGGCGTTCGTCGTGCTCGACGAGATTCCGCTGACCCCGAACGGCAAACTCGACCGCAAGGCCCTGCCCGCGCCGGAGTTCGCGACCAGCGAAGGCCGCGAGCCCCGGAACGCGCGGGAAGAGGCCCTGTGTGCGCTGTTCGCCGACGTGCTCGGTGTCGGGCGGGTCGGGATCGACGACGGGTTCTTCACGCTCGGCGGGCATTCGCTGCTGGTGATGCGCCTGGTCAGCCGGATCTCGGCGAGTCTCGGCGCCACGGTCTCGGTCCGCGACGTCTTCGACGCCCCGACCGTCGCCGCGCTGGCCGAACGGCTCGCGGACCCGTCCACGCAGCCGGTCCTGAGCGCCGGGAAGCGGTCGGACGTCCTGCCGCTTTCGCCCGCGCAGCAACGGTTGTGGTTCCTGTACCGGCTCGAAGGGACCACGGCCACCTACAACATCCCGCTCGCCTGGCGCCTGCACGGCGAACTGGACGTGGACGCGCTGCGCGCGGCTATCGGCGACCTCGTCGAGCGGCACGAACCACTCCGGACCGTGTTCGCCGAAGAGAACGGTGTCGCGGCGCAGCGGATCCTGGCCGACGCACGTCCGGAGGTCCGTTTCGAGGAAGCCGGTGACCTTCCGGCGCAGTTGTCCGCCGAGGCCGGCCGAGGGTTCGCGCTCGACGAGGAACTCCCGATCCGGGCCACGGTCTTCGCCGTCTCGCCGCGGGAACACGTCCTGCTGCTGGTGATCCATCACGTGGCGACGGACGAGTGGTCACAAGGGCCGCTCATGGCGGACCTCGCCACGGCGTACAAGGCCCGTGCGGCGGGCATCGCTCCACAGTGGACTGAATTGCCCGTCCAGTACGCGGATTACGCCCTGTGGCAACGGGAACTGCTCGATTCGACAGCGCCTCAGCACCTCGGCTTCTGGCGGGAAGCGCTGGCAGGTCTGCCGGACGAGCTGGCTCTGCCTGTCGACCGTCCCCGTCCGGCGGAGTCGAGCCACCGTGGTGGTCTCGTCACCTTCCCGATCGACGGCGGGCTCACCGAACGCCTGCGCGTGGTCGCCCGGCAGCACGACGTCAGCATGTTCATGCTGGCGCAGGCCGCGGTCGCGGCCTTGTTGCACCGGCTCGGCGCCGGGGACGACATCCCGCTCGGCGCGCCGAGCTCCGGCCGCGTCGACGAACGGCTGGAGCCGCTGATCGGCTTCTTCGTCAACTCGCTGGTGCTGCGCACCGACCTGTCCGGGAACCCGGCGTTCGGTGAGCTGCTCTCCCGGGTGCGTGCGACCGACCTCGCCGCCTTCGAACACCAGGACCTGCCGTTCGAGCGCCTGGTCGACGCGGTGAACCCGGAACGTTCGCTGGCCAGGCACCCGCTGTTCCAGGTGATGGTGGTCTACCTACCCGAGGCCGAGGACTCGCTGAAGCTGCCCGGCCTCCGCGCGGAGCAGGAGGAGTTCGCGCATAGCGTCGCCAAGTTCGACCTCGAGTTCGGGTTCCTGGAGAACGGCAGTGACACTGGCGGGATCTCGGGTGCCATCGAGTACAGCGCCGATCTGTTCGACCACGCCACGGCCGAATCGTTCGCGCGGCGGCTGGTCGCCGTTCTGGAGCAGGTGGCCGCCGATCCGGTGATCCCAGTCGGCGAGCTCGACGTCCTCGGCGAGGACGAGCGCACCCAGCTCGGGCGCTGGAACGACACCGCGCACGACGTCCCGGCGACCACGCTGCCGGAGTTGTTCGAGGCGCAGGTGGCGCGGACGCCCGATGCTCCCGCTGTGGTGTTCGAGGGCGCCGAGTTGTCGTATGCGGAGTTCGACGCGCGGGCGAATCGGTTGGCGCGGTGGCTGGTCGAGCAGGGTGTGGGTGCGGAGTCGGTGGTGGCGGTGTCGTTGCCGCGGTCGCTCGATCTCGTGGTCGCGCTGTATGCCGTGCACAAGGCGGGCGGGGCGTATTTGCCGCTCGACACGGACTATCCGGCCGACCGGCTGGCGTTCATGCTCGAAGACGCCGCGCCCGCGGTCGTTCTGGACGAGCTGCCCGCGCTCGACGGGTATTCCGGTGAGAGTCTGCGACGGGTGGTGGATCCGTCGTGTCCGGCGTACGTGATCTACACGTCGGGTTCGACCGGTCGCCCCAAGGGTGTGGTGGTGCCGCATTCCGGCATCGTGAACCGTCTGTTGTGGATGCAGGACGAGTACGGCCTGTCGGCCGATGACCGGGTGTTGCAGAAGACGCCGTCGAGTTTCGACGTGTCGGTGTGGGAGTTCTTCTGGCCGCTGATCACCGGCGCGACACTGGTCGTCGCCAAACCGGACGGCCACCGCGATCCGGCGTATCTCGAAGCGCTGATCCGTGACGAGCGGATCACGACGCTGCACTTCGTCCCGTCGATGCTGGAGGCGTTCCTCGCCGAAGAGCCGGAGTGGCACGGCGTCCGCCGCGTCCTGTGCAGTGGCGAGGCGCTATCGCCGGAGCTGGCGGCTCGCGTGGATGTCCCGCTGCACAACCTCTACGGGCCGACCGAGGCTTCGGTCGACGTGACTTCGTGGGATGTCGTCGACGACACCGTCCCCATCGGACGCCCGGTCTGGAACACCCAGGTCCACGTGCTCGACTCCCGGCTCCGGCCGGTTCCGCCGGGCGTGGCGGGGGAGCTGTACCTGGCGGGCACGCAACTCGCGCGCGGCTATCTCGGCCGGGCCGGGCTGACCGCCGAGCGGTTCGTGGCGAATCCGTTCGCGGCCGGGGAGAGGATGTACCGCACGGGCGACCTCGCGCGCCGGCGGACCGACGGCGCGCTCGACTATCTCGGCCGGGCCGACGACCAGGTCAAACTGCGCGGCTTCCGGATCGAGCTGGGCGAGATCGAGTCCGTGCTCTCCGCACGCGTGGTCCTGCGCGACGGCAGGCTCATCGCGTACCTGACCGGAGAGGCGGACGTCGAGGCGGTGCGGCGGCTCGCGGAGGCCACTCTGCCGGAGTACATGGTGCCGTCGGCGTTCGTGGTGCTGGACGCGTACCCGTTGACGCCCAACGGGAAGCTCGACCGTAAGGCGCTGCCTGCCCCGGACTTCTCCGGCGAGGTCACCGGCGATGCCCCGCGCACCCCACGCGAGGAACTGCTCGCGTCGCTCGTCGCCGGTGTGCTCGGCCTGGACAAGGTGGGTATCCACGACGACTTCTTCCGCCTCGGCGGGGACAGCATCGTCGCGATGCAGCTGGTCGGCCGCGTGCGGAGCGCCGGGCTGCTGCTGAGCCCGCGTGACGTCTTCCGGCACCGGACCGTCGCGGCACTGGCCGAGGTCAGCTCGGTGCGGCTCGACGCGCCGACGACCAGGAAGCCGTTGGTGGAGCTCGACGCGGCCGAACAGGCGGAGATCCTCGACGTCGCGCCGGACACGGCCGAGGTGTGGCCGCTGACGCCGTTGCAGGCCGGGCTGCTCTTCCACGCGACGATGGACGGCGGCGGACCCGACGTCTACACCGTCCAGGTGTCCTTCGATCTCGACGGGCCGCTCGATCCGGCGCGACTGCGTGACGCCGCCCAGTCGCTCGTGGACCGGCACGCCATCCTGCGCACCGGCTACCGGTACCTCGGGTCCGGCCGCCCTGTCGCGCTGGTGGCGCGTTCGGTCACCGTTCCGTGGCGTTTCTTGGCTTCGGCGGACGACGCCGAGGCGGAGTCGGCGCACGAACGGCGCCGGTTCGACCCGGCCGCCGCGCCGCTGCTGCGGTTCCTGCTCCTGGCCTTGCCGGACGGACGGCACCGGCTGGTGTTCACCCACCAGCACGTGCTGCTCGACGGATGGTCGGTGCCGCAGCTGTTCGCCGAGCTGTCCCAGCTGTACGCCGGGGCCGAGCCGGCGCCCGTCCGCCAGTTCCGCGACCATCTCGGCTGGCTCGGGGAACAGGACCGGGAGGCCGCCGAAACCGCGTGGCGGCAGGCACTCGACGGCCTGACCGAGCCGACGCATCTCGTCCCGCACGACCCGCAGCGGGTCCCGGCCCTGCCGGAACGGTTGTCGCTGGAACTGCCGGAGCGGGCGACCGAGGCACTGTCCGCGGTCGCCCGCTCGCGCGGCCTGACGCTGAACACGCTCGTCCAGACTGCGTGGAGCATCGTGCTCGGCAGGCTGACCAACCGGTCGGACGTCGTGTTCGGCGCGACGGTCGCCGGGCGCCCGCCCGAACTGGCCGGGGTCGAGCGGATGATCGGCCTGTTCATCACCACGATCCCGGTGCGGATCGCGCTCGACCCGGCCGAAAAGCTGGGCGACCTGCTCGACCGGGTCCAGGACGAGCAGTCCGCTTTGCTGGCACACCAGCACTTCGGGCTCGCCGACATCCAGCGCGTCGCCGGGCTAGGGGAGCTGTTCGACACGCTGATGGTGTTCGAGAGCTACCCCGGCGCGGACGAGGACGAGACCGGTGCCGGGTTGCGCGGGGAGATCGTGCGCCACGAGGACTCCACGCACTATCCGCTCACCTGGGCGGTGGAACCCGGCACACGGCTGAAGCTCACCGCCGAGTACCGCTCCGACCTGTTCGACGCCGGCCTGCCGGAGCGGCTTCTCCCCGCGATGGAACGCGTGCTCGCCGCGATGGTGTCCGATGTGGACGCACCCGTCGGCAGGGTCGACATCCTGGCGAAGGCCGATCTCGACCTGATCGTGCGGGAATGGAACGACACGGCGCTCGCCGTCGAACCGTCCACTGTGGCCGGTCTGTTCGAGGACCAGGTGCGGCGTTCGCCGGACGCGACGGCGGTGGTGTCGGGCGAGGTCGCCTTGACCTTCGCCGAACTCAACGAGCGCGCCAACCGGCTCGCCAGGGCCTTGGTTGCCCACGGCGCGGGGCCCGAGGATTTCGTCGCCTTGGCGCTGCCGCGTTCGGCGGACGTGCTGCTGGCGATCCTCGCGGTCCACAAGGCTGGGGCGGCGTACCTGCCGCTCGACCCGGACTACCCGGCCGAGCGGCTGGCCGCGATGCTCGCCGACGCGCGGCCCGAGGTGATCCTGACCGAGCCCGAGCTGCTGGAGTCGTTGCCCCGGACCGAGATCGAGACACTGGCGCTGTGCGCGCTCGTCACCGAGGACCGGCAGGCGCACGACCTGACCGACCGTGACCGGATCCGCCCGCTCGACCCGGAACATCCGGCGTACGTGATCTACACGTCCGGCTCGACCGGGACACCCAAGGGTGTCGTCGTTCCGCATCGCGGCGTGGTGAACCTGTTCCACAGTCACCGCGCCACCCTGCACCGGCCCGCCGTCGAGGCCACCGGCAAACCGCACCTGCGGGTGGGACACGCGTGGTCGTTCTCCTTCGACGCGTCCTGGCAGCCGCAGCTATGGCTGCTGGACGGGCACGCCGTGCACATCGTGGACGAGGAGACCCGGCGCGACCCCGAACTGCTGGCCGCGATGATCGAGCGGGACGGCTTCGACTTCATCGAGGTCACCCCGTCGTTCTTCGCGCAGATGGCGGACGCGGGGCTGCTCGACGGCGACCGGTGCCCGCTCGCCGTGATCGGTGTCGGCGGTGAGGCGGTGCCCGAGAGTCTGTGGCGTCGCCTGGCCACTTTGGACGGAACCGAGGCCTTCAACCTGTACGGCCCCACCGAGTCCACAGTGGACGCACTGGTCGCGAGGATCGGCGACAGCGAGAAGCCGCTGGTCGGCAGGCCGGTCGCGAACACCCGCGCCTACGTACTGGACGCGGCACTGCGGCCGGTGCCGCCCGGAGTCACCGGGGAGCTGTACCTCGCCGGTTCCGGGCTCGCCCGGGGATACCTCGGTCGGGCGGCGCTGACGTCCGAGCGGTTCGTGGCGGATCCGTTCGGCCCGGCGGGAGCCCGGATGTACCGCACCGGCGACCTGGCCCGCTGGACCGCGGACGGGCGGCTGGACTTCGGCGGGCGCGCCGACGACCAGGCGAAGATCCGCGGCTTCCGGGTCGAACCCGGCGAGGTCGAGGCCGTGCTCGAACGACACGAGAACGTCACGCAGGCGGTCGTCCTGGTGCGTGAGGACCGGCCGCGGGTCAAGCAACTGGTGGCGTACGTGGTGTCCACTGTGGATCGGGAGGAGCTGCGGCGGTTCGCGGCCGAGGCGCTGCCGGACTACATGGTGCCGGCGGCGTTCGTCTCGCTCGACGCGCTTCCCGTGCTGTCCAACGGAAAGCTGGACCGCAAGGCGCTGCCCGCGCCGGACTACACGGAACTGGCAGGTGGACGGGCGCCCGAGACCGACCGGGAGAAGGCGCTGTGCGCGCTCTTCGCCGAGGTGCTCGACGTGCCGGAACTCGGCGCCGACGACGACTTCTTCGCCCTCGGCGGGGACAGCATCGTCGCGATGCGGCTGGTCAGCCGGGCGCGCGCGGCCGGACTGAAGATCACGCCGCACGACGTGTTCGCGCGCCGGACGGTCGAGGCGCTGGCCGAGGTCGCCGAGAGCATCGAGGACGACGGCACGGTCGCGCTCACGCCGATCATGCACGCGCTGCGCGAACTCGGCGGCCCGATCGGCGGTTACCACCAGGCGGCGTTGCTGCGGACGCCGTCTGGGATGACCGCTGACCAGCTGAACACCGTGCTCGGCGCGGTCGTCGCGCGGCACGACATGCTGCGAGCGCGGCTCGACCGATCGGTGGACGGCTGGTCACTCCGGGTGGCCGAATCCGTCGATGTCCACATCGAACGCGTGGAGATCGACGGCGATCTGCCCGCTCTCATCGAGCGGCACGCGGAGCCCGCTCGTGCCCGGCTGGACCCGGACGCGGGCGTGATGCTGAGCGCGACGTGGTTCGACGCCGGACCGGCCGAGCCAGGCCGGTTGCTGCTGATGATCCATCACCTGGCCGTCGACGGTGTGTCGTGGCGGATCCTGTTGCCGGACCTCGCTTCCGCCTGGGATGCGGTCGCGCACGGCGGGGTGCCGGAGCTGTCTTCCGTGGACACCTCGTTCCGGCGATGGTCGCGTGCTCTGTCCGCTCAGGACCGCACCGGCGAGCTGGATCGCTGGAAGTCGGTACTGGGCGGCGGGGATCCGATCCCACTGGACCGGCCGCTCGACCCCGCGCGGGATGTGGCGGGGACCGTGAAGAAGGTGTCGCTGACGTTGCCCGCCGAGCGGACGGCCCCGCTGCTGTCCCGTGCGACCATCAACGACGTACTGCTCACCGGTCTCGCCCTCGCCGTCACCAGGTGGCGCCGGGACGGGGGACGGGCGGTGCTGGTCGACGTCGAAGGGCACGGCCGCGAGGAGGAATTCGCTGGTGGCGCGGATCTGTCGCGGACGGTCGGCTGGTTCACCAGCGTTGTCCCGGTGTGCCTGGACCTGGGCGACCTCGACGTCGACGACGCGTTCGCCGGCGGTGCCGCCGCCGGGGAGGCGCTCGAACGGGTCCGGGCGCAACTCGACGGCCTGCCGGACGGCGGTATCGGGCATGGTCTGCTCCGGTACCTCGACCCGCGCACCGGCCCGGAGCTCGCGAAGTTCGCGAAGCCGCAGATCGAGTTCAACTACCTGGGCCGGATCGGTGTCCCCGAAGCGACCGACTGGTCGTACGCGGCGGAGGCCGAAGCAGCCGAACTCGGCCCTGACGACGGGATGCCGGTCTCGCACGCGCTGACGGTCAACGTCGTCACCGAGGACCGCCCCGGCGGGCCCGAACTGGCCGCACACTGGTCCTGGCCGGAGGCCGTGCTCACCGAAGACTCGGTGCGGGAACTCGCGGAAGGCTGGTTCCTCGCACTGGACGCGCTCATCCGCCGGGCTGATTCACCGGCCACGAAGAAGGAGAACAAGGAATGACGAACCCGTTCGAGAACCCCGACGGCACGTACCTGGTGCTGGTCAACGACGAGGGCCAGCACAGCCTGTGGCCCGAGTTCGTCGAGGTCCCGGCGGGCTGGACGACGAAGTTCGGCCCGGCCTCGCGTCCGGAGTGCCTCGAATACGTCGAGACCAACTGGACGGACCTGCGGCCCGCTTCGCTCGTCAAGGCCATGGAGTCCTGACCCGCTTCGGTCCGTGAAGGCCTCCTTGTCGCTCAAGGGGGTCTTCACGGACTTGCGTTGTTCAGAATCCGGCCATAGAACGTGAGTAGCGTTCGGGTTATGGATCGAAGAGCGTTCATGGTGACCGCCGGTGGTGCGGCGGCAGGGGTAGCGATGCTGCCGGGTGAGGCGGAGGCGCAAGGGAAGTGGGGCTCGCACGGGCCGGTGGTCCGCTTCAACGTCCTCAGCGACATTCAAGGCGACCTCACCGATTTCGGCAAGGCACTCGAGGACCTGCACGCGATCAACCCGGGCAGCGCCGGGCTCGGTATCGCGGGCGACCTCACCCCGCGCGGCTACGACTTCGAGTACGCCCAGCTTCGCGCGACCTTCGACAAGCACCCGCATCCGCGCGAGGTCGCGTGGGCGATCGGCAACCACGAGTTCTACGTCCCGAAGTGGCGGGATCCCGACACCCTCGCCCAGGAGACCTGGCCCAACGGGACGACCGAGGACTCCCTCTTCCGCAGCTTCTACCGGTTCGCGGGCCGCAACACCGTCTACTCGGAGTCGTCGTTCGGCGGTGTTCCGGTGCTCTGTCTCGGCACCGAGCGGTACGCGAAGTACCACGACCCCAAGCTGTGGGACGAGGTCTGGATGAGCGATCGCCAGTTCACCTGGCTCGAACAACGCCTCCGGTACTGGTCGAACCGGCGCAGCCCGGTCATGGTGCTGACGCATCATCCGTTGCCCAACACCGTTTCCGGCACGCACAACAAGCTCTACCGGTCCGACTACCTCCAGCCCGACAGGCTGCTCTCGATCCTCGGCCGCCACCGGGACGTGTTCCTGTTCTCCGGGCACACGCACTGGGATCTGAACCTGTCGGACTGGGTGGTCCGCCGGGTGGTCCCCGGCACCGGCAATCTCGAAGGGTTCACCGTCGTCAACACCGCCGCCGTGCAGACCGGCTGGACGGATGACGGCAAGGGCGGGGAAGTTTCCCTCGGGGGCGCGTTCAACCAGGGGCTGCAGGTGGAGGTCTCGCCGTTCTCGGTGGTCATCAAGGCCCGCGACTTCACCACCAAGACGTGGCTGAAGCAGATCACCGTTCCGCTGCACGACTCCTGGGGTTTCCCGCACTGACGGTGCCACCTTGGATTTAGGTTTCCTCGGAGGGGTAAGTCAAACTTCGTGGCGCGAACCGATTGTCCATAAAGGACGCTGTGACCGCTGTGCGCGTCCGATTTGGGTGCTTTGCCCTGGGGGTCGTGAGTGGCAATGATCGTTCTAACCCTCTTTGCCACTCACGACCCCCAGGGCAAGACTGCCCAAAGCGCCCAAATCGGGCGCGGAAGGCCGGTCTTCAGTCCCTTGTGGACGAACGTGGTCAGGTAACGGTCACTGCCCCGCCTGCGAGCGAATGCCACTTCCGCAACACCTCCGGCAGCACCGCACCCAGCAGACCTCGAAGTACGTGAAGGCCCCCTTCCCTCGGCTCAGCCGAGGGAAGGGGGCCTTCACGCGCACTGCAAACGGGCTCAGTTGGCCGGCTTGACCTCGGTGTTCGGGTCACCGTCGACCGCGGCCGCGAGCTGCGGGACGATCCGGTCGATCACGAACGGCAGGCTCAGCACGGTCACGAAGGAGACCGCGCTGCCGTAGGTGCCTTCGTTCTCGATGAAGACCTCGCGCTTCTCCTTCGCCACCTTCAGGCCGCTGTAGAGCGCGTCCTTGCCGAGGATCTCCTGCGCCTTGGCCGGGGTGTCGATGAGCCACACGAGCGCGTCGCGGTCGAGCAGGTCGGTCCGCTCGGCGCTGAGGCTCTTGCCGAACTTGTCACCGATGGCGGCGTCGAGGTCGGCCGGCAGCTTGAAGCCGAGCGATTCGAGGATGTGCGAACGCCCGTCCTGGCTGCCGTAGACGAAGTAACCCTCGTAGGTCGAAGCCATCAGCGCCGACTTGCCCGCGAACTCCGGGTGCTCCTTGCGGGCCTGGGCGAACTTGTCCTCGACACCCTTGACCAGTTCGTTCGCCTTGGTGGAGCGGCCGACGGCCTGGCCGACCTTCTTGGTCGCCTCGTTCCACGGGATGCCGTAGTCGTTGTACTCCTTCGGCTGCGCGACGACCGGGACGCCGATCTGGCTCAGCTTGTCGTACTGCTCCTTGGTGAGCCCGGAGTACAGCGCGATGATCAGATCCGGCTTGAGCGCGGCGATCTTCTCGTACTGCGGCCCGTCGACGTCCTTGAGGACCTCGGGCAGCGCTGCGCCGCCGAGCTTGTCGGTCGCCCACGGGCCGATGGTGCCGGGGAACTTGCCGAGCCACTCGGTGACACCGACCGGGACCACACCGAGCGCGAGCAGCGCGTCCTGCTCGGTCAGGCCGACCGTGACGACGCGCTTGGGCTCCTGCGTGATGGTGGTGCTGCCGTACTTGTGCTCGATCGTGGTCGGGAACGCGTTCGCGTCGACCGCCGAGCCGGCGGAGTTCTGCGCGGCCGGGGTGGCCGACTCGCCGCCTCCTCCGCACGCGGTGAGCGAGGCGGCCAGCACCAGGGTGGACGCCAGCAGGCCGGCGGTCTTCAGGCGCCCGCGCACGGCGGAGAGGGTGGGGATTCGGGCCATCGTCCGTCCTTCTTGATCGGCTGTCCGGCGGAATGCCGGATTAATCGAGGATCAGGTTTGGCTAACCTAAGACGCGGACCGGCCGATTGCAACCGGTGATACTGCGTCCCGGGTCACGTCCGTGAACGGTTGTCCGACCAGGCCGCCCAAAGCGTTGCGTATTGACCGCCGGAGGCCACGAGTTCGTCGTGCGTCCCGCTTTCGACGATCACGCCCGCGTCGAGCACGACGACGCGATCCGACGCCGCGGCCTGCGTCAGCCGGTGTGCGACGACCAGGCCGGTCCGGCCCTCCAGTGCCGCGGCCGCGGCGGCTTCGAGGGTCTTCGCGCCCGCGCTCCCGGCTTCGGCGGTCGCCTCGTCGAGGATCGCGATCGGCGGATCGGCGAGCACCAGCCTCGCGAGCGCCAGCTGCTGGGACTGGGTGACGGTCAGCCGATGCCCGCCCTCGCCGACCACGGTCGCGAGCCCTTCGCTCAGCGCCTCCGCCCAGCCACGCGCGCCGACTTTTTCCAGTGCCGCCAACAGTTCCGCGTCGGAAGCCCCGGGACGGGCGAGGCGGAGGTCGTCCGCCAGCGAACCGGCGAAGACGTGCACCTCCTGGCTGATCAGCGCGACCGCCTGCCGCGTGGCGGACGGCCCGAGCTCGTCGAGCGGCACTCCGCCGACGGAGATCGTCCCCGCGCCCGGGGTGTGGATCCCGGCGATCAGCTTGGCCAGCGTCGTCTTGCCCGCCCCGCTCGCGCCGACCAGCGCGACCCGTTCGCCGGGGGAGAGGCTGAGGTCGACGTCCCGCAGCACCGGGTGACCGTCCACATAGGAATGAGAGATCCCCGCCGCCTTCACCGAGGCGTCGACGGGTTTCGCGGGCCGTTCGGGTTCGCGCGGCGCGGGCAGATCGGCGACACCGATCAGCCGGGCGAGGCTCGCGGCCGCCGCCTGCGCGTCGTCCACCAGAGCCAGCGCGCTGTTGATCGGACCGAAGAGGCTGTGGAAGTACAACGCCGCCGCGGTCGCCGCGCCGACGGTCACGGCGTCGGCGCCCACCAGCAGGAACCCCGCCGCGAGCACCGCCGAGAGACCGACGAACTCGGCGAGGTTGAGCCGGGCGAAGAACCTCGTCATCAGCCGCACACCGCGCAGCATCAGGTCCATCGCGCCCTCGGACCGCTGCCGGACGCGCTCCACGTGGGCGTCGGCGAGCCGGAACGCGCGGACGGTCTTCGCGCCGCCGATCGTGTCGAGCAGTTGCTGCTGCTGCGAACCCGTCGCGATCCGCTGCTTCGCGTACAACGGCACGGCGTTGCGGACGTACCAGCGCACGGTGTGCAGCTGGATCGGCGTCGCGAGCAGCGCGGCCAGGAGGAAACGCCAGTCGAGGACGGCGAGCGCGCCGAGGGTCAGGACGATCGTCAGCACCGAGCGGCCCAGTTCGGGCAGGGCTTCGCGGACCGCCCTCGCGACCACCGTCACGTCGTTGGTGACGCGGGCGGTCAGGTCTCCGGAGCCCGCGCGTTCGACCTGTTCCAGCGGGAGACCCAGCGCCCGGTCGACGAACCGTTCGCGGAGTTCCGCGAGCAGTGTTTCGCCGAGCTTGGCGGTGAGTGAGACACCCAACGCCGTCGCGATCGCCTGCGCCACGGCGACCAGGACCAGTGCCACCACTGGCGTGGTCAGCTCGGTCGCGGGCCGCTTCTCGATGACCAGGTCGACGATGTGGCCGAGCAGCCGGGCGGTGAGCAGCCCGATCGCGGTCGCGCCGACGAGCATCGCCAGCGCGCCGGCGGCGCGGGCCTTCGAAGTACGGAGCAGTTCGCCGAGGACGGCGCGGATCCGCTTGCCGTCGGCGGTGGGGAGGAGTTCGCGGGTCATGACAGCACCGCCGCGCGGTAGTCGGCGCGGTCGCGGGCGAGTTCGGCATGGCCGCCCTCGCCGGTGATCCGCCCGCCGTCGAGGACGACGACGCGATCGGCCGCGGCGAGCAGGGCGGGGCTCGTGGTCACCAGGATCGTGGTCCGTCCTCTGCGTAGCCGGGCGAGCCCGGTGGCGATCTTCGCCTCGGTCACCGTGTCGACCGCCGTCGTCGGGTCGTGGACGACGAGCACCGGCGCGTCCGCGGCGAGCGCGCGGGCTAGCGCGACCCGCTGCCGCTGGCCGCCGGAGAGGGAGCGGCCGCGTTCGGTGACCGCGGTCGCGGTGCCGTCCGGCAGGGCCGCCGCGACCTCGTCCGCCGCCGACGCGGCCAGCGCCTCGTCGGCGGACCGGCCGTTCGCGTGGACGTTCTCCGCCAGCGTTCCTTCGAACAGATCCGCGTCGTGCGCGGCGACCAGGACGACCTCCCGAACTCGTTCCGGGTCCACAGTGGACAGATCGACGCCGTCGACGTGGACCTTGCCCTCCGCCGGATCTCCCGCGCGGCCGAGGCAGTCGAGCAGATCGGTCGCGGCGGCGGGATCCGCGGCGACGACGCCGATCAGCTGCCCGGCCGGGATGTCGAGGTCGACGCCGCGGAGGGCGCCGTAGGTGACCTCGGTGAACCGGACGTTCCCGGTGGCGGGCGACGGAAGTTCGCCGTCGCCCGAGTCCACCGCGACCGGCGTGGTCAGCAGATCGGCGACCCGGGCCGCCGACGCGCGGCCCTGCGCCAGTTCGCCGTTGACCCACGAGAAGATCAGGAACGGCGTGAGCAGGAACTGAGCCAGCCCGACCGCGGCGACGAGATCGCCCACGCTGATCGCTCCCGACGAAGCGAGATGCCCGCCGACGAGGGCGACGACCGCGATGAAGCCGCCCGTCAGCGCGAGCACCGCGCCGTCGTGCCAGGCCTTGGCCCGCGCGGCGCGCAAGGTCGCCTTGAGCGAACTCTGGCTCGTGTCGCGATAGCGGGCGACCGCGGCGGGTTCGGCGCCGATGCCCTTCAGCACCCGCAGGCCGGACACCAGGTCCGTGGCGACGCCCGAGGCGTGCGCGGACCGTTCCTGTTCGGCTTCGCTGCGGCGCTCCAGCGGCTTGCCGATGAGATGCGCGAGATACAGCAGCGGCGGCGTGCCCAGGAGCACGAGGAGCCCCAGCGGAAGGGAGATCCGCAGCAGCGCGATGGCGCTGACCAGCACCCCGGCGAGCGCGGCGATCCCGAACGGCAGCGCCGCGTTCACCACTCCGACGCGTTGCGCGTCGCTGGTGCCGATGTTGACCAGTTCACCCGCCAGCTTGCCCTTGTCCGCGCCGCCACCGGGATGCAGGACCCGGCGGCTGATCGCGATGCGGAGGTCGTGCGCCGCGCGCAGGGACGCGCCTTCGGCGGCGCGCGCGGCGAATCGGTAGCTGTAGGACAGTCCGGCGAAGATCACGCCGAGCACGGCGATCCAGAACACGAGCGTGCCCGCCGAACCGCCGTCGACAGCCTGGTCGATCACCACACCGATGATCACCGGGACGAGGGCTTCACCGCCCTGGTGCCCGGCGGCGAGCACGGACGCGAGCGTGACCCGCCGTCGCTGCCCGGAAATCGCCTGCCGCAGGACACTCCGGCTGGTGGTGGCCGTTGCGGTCACCGGCGCCTCCGTTCGTGGTGGGGAAGGTAAGGCTAGTCTAAGTAGGTAGCTCGTTGAGGTGAACTCCGGCGTTCGGTTAGCCTCGCCTCACTCGAAGGAGGTTCCGTGGTCGTCACCGAACGCCCGCCCGCTGCGGCGTCCCCGCCCAGCACGGCGGCACGGACGTTCCGCGCCGGTGGTCTGGTGGTCGGGCTCGCCCTGTTGGCGCTGGTGTTCCTGCTCAGCATCTGGGTGGGGTCGAAGAGCATCCCGTTCAGCTCCACCTGGTCGGTGCTGTGGCACAACGACGGCTCGACCGAGGCCGTGATCATCCACGACCTCCGCATCCCGCGGACCCTGCTTGGCGTCGTCGTCGGAGTCGCGCTCGGCCTGGCCGGCGCGGTGATGCAGGCGCTCACCCGGAACCCGCTCGCCGACCCCGGCCTGCTCGGGGTCAACACCGGCGCCTCGGCCGCGGTCGTCTCGGGGATCGCGTTCGTCGGGGTCACCAGCGTGCTCGGTTACATCTGGTTCGCCTTCGCCGGGGCGGCGATCGCCTCGGTCGTGGTGTACCTGCTCGGCTCCGCGGGACGCAGCGCCACGCCGGACCGGCTCGTGCTCGCCGGCTCGGCCGTCATGGCCGTACTCCAGGCCTACATCGTCGGGATCCTGCTGCTGATGCCCGAGACGTTCAACCAGTTCCGGTTCTGGAACGTCGGTTCGCTCAGCGGCCGCAAATGGGACGTGTTCTGGCAGATCTCGCCGTTCGTGGCGGTCGGCGCGATCATCGCGCTGCTGCTGGCCCGCCCGCTCAACGTCCTCGCGCTCGGCGACCAGACCGGCAAGGCCCTCGGCGCCCACGTCGGCCGCACCCGGGTGCTGGGGGCGATCGTGGTGACCCTGCTCTGCGGCGCGGGTACGGCGGCGATCGGACCGGTCGTGTTCCTCGGGCTCGCCGTGCCGCACGCAGCACGCCTGCTGGTCGGCCCGGATCAGCGCTGGGTCCTGCCGTATTCGATGCTGCTCGCGCCGATCGCGCTGATCGGCGCCGACGTCGTCGGCCGCGTGCTGAACCCGCCGGAGGAACTGCAGGCGGGCATCGTCGTCGCGTTCCTCGGCGCGCCGGTGTTCATCGCGCTCTGCCGCCGCAGGAAGCTGGCCAGGCTGTGACCGCGATCAAGGAGCACCCACGGATGAGCACCCGCGTCCTGCGCACCCCGGGCGGCGGACTTTCCCTTCGCGTCACCCCGCGGGCCGCGATCGTCGTCGCGCTGCTGGCCATCGCCGTGTTCTTCCTCGGCGCCGTCAGCATGACCACCGGCGACTACCCGCTGTCCGTCGGCGAGGTCATCCAGACGCTGTTCGGCTTCGGCGACCGGAGCACCGAGTTCATCGTGACCACCCTGCGCCTGCCCCGGTTGCTGACCGCGCTGCTGGTCGGCGGCGCGCTCGCGGTCAGCGGCGCGATCCTGCAGAGCCTGTCCGGGAATCCCTTGGGCAGCCCCGACTTCATCGGCTTCACCGAGGGCGCGGCCGCCGGGGCGCTGCTGACGATCATCGTGGTGCACGGCGGCATGCTGCAGGTTTCGCTGGGTGCGCTGGTCGGCGGCGTCGCGACCGCGGGCCTGATCGCGTTGCTCGCGCTGAAGGGCGGCGTGCACACCTTCCGCCTGATCCTCGTCGGCATCGGCGTGAACGCGATGCTGCTCGCGTTCAACTCCTACCTGATCACGAGGGCCTCCTGGCAGGACGGCCTGGCGGCGCAGGCATGGCTGGTCGGCGGGCTCAACGGGCGCGGCTGGGAACACGTCGTCCCGGTCGCCATCGCCATCGCCGTCCTGCTGCCGCCCGCCCTCGTCTACGGCAGAAGGCTTTCCCTGCTGGAAATGGGGGACGACTCGGCCAAGGGGCTCGGCGTGCCGGTGCAGCGGAGCCGGGTCGTGCTCCTCGGGGTCAGCGTCGGGCTGTGTTCGATCGCGACCGCGGCCGCCGGCCCGATCGCGTTCCTGGCGCTCGCCGCGCCCCAGCTGGCGAAGCGGCTCACGCGGTCTTCGGGCCCGGGGCTCGCCGCGGCCGCGCTGATGGGCATGCTCCTGCTGGTGACCAGCGATTTGATCACCCAGCAGTTCCTGGCCGGCCTGCCCGTCGGTCTCGTGACCGGGGCGATCGGCGGGTTGTACCTGGCGTGGCTGCTGGTGTCCCGGCGCGGGGTCAGCCGAGCGGCGCGCTGACCGGCTCGATCGGCGCGGGCTCGCCGAAGCGGGCCAGCGCCAGCGCCGCCGAAACCGCGAGCACGAACCCGACCACCGCCACGGCCGCGAACCCTGGCCGCGTGGTGTCGCCCAGCACGAGCACCCCGATCAGGGACGGGAACACGGTCTCGCCGATCACCATCATCGCGGTCGAGGTCGTGACACTGCCGCGCTGCAACGCGGTGGCGTAGAACAACATCGCCAGCGCACCCGCCACGCAGAGCGTGTAGGTCGCCGGGTCGGTCAGCAGATCGAGCGGGGCCAGGCTGGTGAGCGCGCGCCCGGAGAGGGCGACCACGCCGAAGCACAGGCCGGCGATCAGGCCCAGCGCCGGCGTCCGGATCCGGCGCGACGCCCGCCCGGCGAACATCCCCGCCGTGCCGAGCACCACGACCGCGCCGATCAGCACGAGCCGGAAACCCAGCCCGGTCGAGGCGGAGCCTTCGCTCTCCGCCGACATCCCGAGCAACGCGAGCCCGGCGCAGACGACCGCGACCGCCGTCCACTCGCGACGGCCGAGCCGGACCCCGAGTGTCCGCGCGGCCACCGCCGTCACGGCGAGGCTTCCCGCCAGCGCCGCCTGGACCACGAACAGCGGCAGCACCCGGAGCGCGGCGACCTGCGCGACGAACCCGACGACGTCGAGCGCGAGACCCGCGACGAACTTCCACTGCCGCAGCACCCGCACGAGCAGGCGGGGATCGACGCGGTCTTCCGCGCCCGACGTCGCTTTCGCGGCGATCGCCTGCATCACCGAAGCGACGCCGTACGCACAGGCCGCGAAGAACGCGCAAGCCAAACCCCACCACATGAATCACGAGCCTAGCCCTGCGGTGTCCACACGTAACTCACGTGATCAGGCACGTAACTCGCGTGCTTGGGCGCGTAACTCACGAGTTACGCCTCCAATCACGCAAGTTACGCCTTCGATCACGCGAGTTCGCCGTATGTGTAGGGTGAGCGACATGTCGAACACGAGTTCGAGCGCGGCCGAGCCGGTGGACCGTGCCTGGCCGGCGGGGATCGCCGAGGACGAAGCCTGGATCCAATGGGACTTCCTGCGTTTCCTGCGCGCGACGGCGGTGAACAAGGTCGCCGGGCTGACCAGGGAGCAGGCGGCCGCGACACCGCTGCCGTCGTCCCCGCGGATGAGCGCGCTGGGGCTGCTCAAACATCTGACCGCGGTGGAGCGCTGGTGGCTCTCGATCGAAGCCGGTGGCGCGGATCTGCCTTCGCTGTGGGAAGGCTCACCGGATCCGAGCTGGGACCTGACCGAGAACGACGACCCGCGTTCGGTCGTCGCGGCGTACCGCGCCGAGTGGGCCCTGGCGGAGTCGTCGCTGGCCGGGATCTCGCCGGACGATCGCGCGCGCAAGTCGGGGAAGTTCACCGTCCGCTGGGTGCTCGCGCACGTCGTCCAGGAAACGGCGCGGCACGTCGGGCATCTGGACATCCTGCGGGAGCTGGCCGACGGAACCACGGGGGAGTAGCGCCGTAAGGTGTCCGCATGGCTGACAGGCTGTACTTCCGGCAATTGCTCGCGGGCCGTGACTTCGCGGTGGGGGACCCCGTCGCGACGCAGATGGTCAACTTCGCCTATCTGATCGGCGACCGGGAGACGAACGAGGCCGTCATCGTCGACCCGGCGTACGCCGTCGGCGATCTGCTGGACCTGCTGGAGGCCGACGGCATGCGGCTGACCGGCGTCCTCGCCACGCATCACCATCCCGACCACGTCGGCGGCGAGATGATGGGCTTCTCGCTGCCGGGGATCGCGGAGCTGCTGGAACGCGTCCAGGTGCCGATCCATGTCAACGGCGCGGAGGCCGAGTGGGTCCGCCGGATCACCGGTGTCTCCGGAACCGATCTGCGATCGCACGACCACGACGACGTCATCGAGGTCGGCGCGGTGCCGATCCGGCTGCTGCACACGCCGGGGCACACGCCTGGCAGCCAGTGCTTCCTGGTCGACGGGAAGCTCGTCTCCGGCGACACGCTGTTCCTCGAAGGCTGCGGGCGGACCGATTTCCCCGGCGGTGACGCTGAAGCGATCTACCGGAGCCTGCAGTGGCTGGCAGGGCTGGACGGCGATCCGGTCGTCTATCCGGGGCACCAGTACTCGGCGGAGCCGTCGGCGAACCTGTCGCGGGTGAAGGACACGAACTTCGTGTTCCGGCCGAAGTCGCTTGACGAATGGCGGCTGATGTTCGGCGGCTGACCGCATTCAGAGGACTAAATGCGGGAAGGCACTCAGCGTCGTACGCGCGGCCGAGCACCGGTCGGAGCGTCGCGAAAGCCACTTTGAGGACATCAGACGTCCCGAAAGTGGCTTTCGCGACGCGCCTGGTGCCACGCCCTTGCCCGCATTCAGAGGACGAAATGCGGGGGAAGGCGTCCAGATCGCGGGACGCGAGGCTCGCTGATTGACCAGCCCGGTACGGGGAGCCGAAGCTCGGAACCGTGACGCTGAAGCTGCATTGGTTCCTGCCCACCACCGGTGACGGCCGGACGATCGTGGAGCACTTCCACGCCAGCCGCGCCGCCGGGGCGTCCGCCGCCCGCGAGCCGAGCCTCGACTATCTCGCGCAGGTCGCCCGCGCCGCCGAGGCCAACGGTTTCGAGGGCGTACTGACGCCGACCGGCACCTGGTGCGAGGACGCCTGGCTGACGACGGCCGCCCTGATCCGCGAGACGAGAACCCTCAAGTTCCTGGTCGCGTTCCGGCCCGGCACGGTCTCGCCGACGCTGGCCGCGCAGATGGCAGGCACGTTCCAGCGGATCTCGCAGGGGCGCGTGCTGCTCAACGTCGTCACCGGCGGCGACACGGTGGAGCAGCGCCGTTTCGGCGACTGGCACGACCACGACCAGCGTTACGCCCGCACCGGCGAGTTCCTCGAGATCGTGCGAGGCGTGTGGAGCGGCAAGCCGTTCGACTTCGACGGCGAGCACCTCAAAGTCGAGGGCGCGACCACGCGCGCGGCGCCCGACCCGGTTCCGCCGATCTATTTCGGCGGTTCGTCCGCGGCGGCGCTGCCGGTCGCGGCGAGGCACGCCGACGTCTACCTCACGTGGGGCGAGCCGCCCGCGCAGGTCGCCGAGAAGATCGCCAAGGTCCGCGAGCTCGCCGAGGAACAGGGACGGAAGCTCCGGTTCGGCATCCGGCTGCACACCCTCTCGCGTGACACGTCGGCGGAAGCCTGGGCGGAGGCGGGAAAACTGCTGGACGCGATCGACCCGGAGCGGATCGCCCACACCCAGAAACAGTTGTCCGCCAGCGAATCCGTGGGCCAGCAACGGATGGCCGCGCTGCACGGCGGGAAGACCGACGGTGGCGTCCGCGGGCTGGAGGTGTACCCGAATCTCTGGGCCGGGATCGGCCTCGTGCGCGGTGGCGCGGGCACCGCCCTCGTCGGCAGTCACGGCGAAGTCGCCGACCTCATCGAGGAGTACCACGCGCACGGCATCGAGGAGTTCGTCCTCTCCGGCTATCCGCATCTGGAGGAGGCGTACTGGTTCGGTGAGGGCGTGCGCCCGGAACTGGTCCGGCGCGGGCTCGTCGCCTAAAAGCCTTACAGAGTCCGGGAAAGAGCCAAAGCGGCGGTCCGCACCGCGGGCGCGACCCGGTTGGTGTGCATGCGATTCGCCCAGCCGGAGATCGACAACGCCGCCACCGCCACGCCTTGCGCGTCGAGCAGCGGGCTCGCCGCGCAGACGACACCGACGCCGGATTCCTCCCGTTCGAACGCGATCCCCTCGCCGTGGATCTTGGCCAGTTGACGGCGCAGCAGACCCGCGGCGGTGATCGTCCGCACGCTCACACGGGGCAAACCGGCGTCGATCACTTGGGACACCACGGATTCCGGCGAGAACGCGAGGATCGCCTTGCCGACGCCGGTGGCGTGCGCGGGGAACCGGCCGCCGATCCGGGACGGCAACGACGGCGCGTCGGGTCCCCGCAGGATGTCGAGGTAGACGACCTCGGTGCCTTCCAGGACCGCCAGGTGCACGGTGTTCCTGGTCGCTTCGCGGAGATCGGCGAGATACGGCCGCGCCGCCTCGACGAGTCCGCGGCGCCGTACCGCCAGCTGGCCTATTTCGAACAGTTTCAGCCCGAGCCGCAACGCCGCGCCTTCGCGTTCGAGCAAGCCGGTCGCGACCAGATGACCGGTGAGCCGGTGGACGGTCGACTTCGCCAGACCGGTCCGCCGCGCCAGTTCCGAAACGCCGAGCGCGTCGTCGCCGGGGCGGAACGCCGAGAGCAGCGCGGAGATCCGGGCGGCGACGAGGCCGTCCGCTCCGGTTCGTTCCGGGTCGTCGTTCCGCCCAGCGGCACGCATGGGTTGAGTGTGCCCTATCCGAGCGGGGAGCGTCACCTGGCATGGCGCAACGGAAAGCGGTGGCCGCGATCGTCGGTCCCGGGAACATCGGCACCGACCTGCTCGCGAAGCTGAGGCGCAGCGAGCACGTCGAGGTGCGGTACATGGTCGGCGTGGACCCGGAATCGGACGGGCTGGCCAAGGCCGCGGAACTGGGACTGGAGACCTCCGCCGGCGGCGTCGACTGGCTGCTGTCGCGCGACGAGCTGCCGGACCTGGTCTTCGAAGCGACCTCGGCGAAGGCGCATCTGGCGAACGCGCCGCGGTACGCGACCGCCGGGATCCGCGCGATCGACCTGACCCCGGCCGCGGTCGGCCCGTTCACCTGCCCCGCCGTGGGCCTGCCCGAACGGCTCGACGTGCCGAACGTCAACCTCATCACCTGCGGCGGCCAGGCCACGATCCCGATCGTGCACGCGGTGTCGCGGGTGACGCCGGTGCCCTACGCGGAGATCGTCGCGTCCGTCTCGTCGCGCTCGGCGGGTCCGGGCACCCGGGCGAACATCGACGAGTTCACCGCGACGACGGCGCGCGGGATCGAACTCGTCGGGGGAGCGAGCCGCGGCAAGGCGATCATCATCATCAATCCGGTCGAACCGCCGATGATCATGCGAGACACGGTGTTCTGCGCGATCGACCCGGACGCGGACTTCGACGCGGTGAGCGAATCCATCCACCGGATGGTCGAGACGGTCCAGGGTTACGTGCCGGGTTACACGCTCAAGGCGGACCCCCAGTACGACCCACCGCGGCCAGGCTGGAGCGGGCAGGCACGGGTCGCGGTGTTCCTGGAGGTCGCCGGGAACGGGGACTTCCTGCCGAAATACGCCGGGAACCTCGACATCATGACGGCCGCGGCCGCCCGCGTCGGCGACCTGCTGGCCACTCAGGAGGTGGCGGCATGAGCTGGGACGACGTGAGCCGGCAGGTCCGGATCGTCGACACGAGCCTGCGCGACGGCAGCCACGCGATGGCGCATCAGTTCACCGAGAAGAACGTGCGCGACACCGTCCGGGCGCTGGACGACGCCGGGGTCTCACTGATCGAGGTCAGCCACGGCGACGGTCTCGGCGGCTCGACGTTCAACTACGGCTTTTCCCTTGTGGACGAACGGAAGCTGATCGAGGCGGCGGTCGACGAGGCGCGGCACGCGAAGATCGCGGTACTGCTGCTGCCGGGCCTCGGCACGGTCGGCGACCTGCGCGTGGCGGCCGGCCTCGGCGCGGGCGCGGTCCGGATCGCGACCCATTGCACCGAGGCCGACGTCTCCGTCCAGCATTTCGGCGCGGCGAGGGAACTCGGGCTGGAGACGGTCGGTTTCCTGATGCTGTCCCATATGTCCACGCCAGAGGCACTGGCGAAGCAGGGCCGGATCATGGTCGACGCCGGCTGCCAATGCGTGTACGTCGTCGATTCCGCCGGTGCGCTGATCCTGGAGGACGCTAGTGAACGCGTCGCCGCGCTGGTGGCGGAATTCGGCGACGAGGCGCAGGTCGGTTACCACGGACACCAGAACCTGAGCTTCGGCGTCGCGAACTCGGTACTCGCCTACCGGGCGGGCGCGCGGCAGATCGACGGTTCGCTCGTGGCGCTCGGCGCAGGCGCGGGCAACTCGCCGACCGAGGTCCTCGCGGCGACGTTCGAGCGGCTCGGGATCCGCACGGGCGTCGACAAGGACGTGCTGATGGACGCAGCCGAGAACGTCGTGAAGCCCTACATCACGCGGCTGCCGGTGATGGACCGGTCGTCGATCGTGCAGGGGTTCGCCGGGGTGTACTCGAGTTTCCTCCTGCACGCCGAGCGCGCCGCCGAGCGATACGACGTCCCGGCGCACGAAATCCTGTATCGCGTCGGCGCCGCGAAATACGTGGGCGGGCAGGAGGACATGATCATCGACATCGCCCTGCAGCTGGTCGCCGAACGCGGTCAGGGCTGAGTGCCGGAAGGTGAACCCGTGACCGCGACCGACGTCGGCAGGGCGCCGATCGATGGCACAAGGTCACGCCGGGCGGGCTCACGCGTTGGGCCGCTTTCGTGGAGGCGAGTCACCTCCGACGGCAGGTTCGCGGTCGGCGCCGAGTACGAGGCGGACGCAATGCTCGATCAGGCGCTCGCGGCTCACCTTGAGCGAGCCGTCGAGGTAGGCGATGAACACGTTGCTCAGCGCGCCGACCAGCCCGATCGAGGTCATCTGCCGTTCGGCCGCGTCACCGTGGGACAGCTGCCCGCTGACCAGCTCGGCGAAGGAGGGGAGGAGCGCGATCCCGCGCGTGGTCAGCGCGGGATCGGTGATCGGCGCGAGCAGGAGCACGCGGCCTTTTCGCGGATCGTCGAGCATCAATTCGACGAAGGCGCGGACCGCGGCCTTCGCCCGTTCGGCGGGCTCGGCCGTGTCGCTGACCGCGTCGACCAGAGCCTGCCGCGCCTGCTCGCCGATGTGCTCGTAGACCGCGACGACGAGTTCCTCGCGGTCGGCGAAGCTCTCGTAGAAATACCGCTCCGTGAGCTTGGCATGACGGCACACCGCGCGGACGCTCACCCCCGCGCTGCCCTGTGTTCCGAGCAGGTCGAGGCCCGCGTCGACGAGCTGCCCCCGCCGCGCGGCCTTGCGGTCGTCCAGGGTCGTGCCTGCCCAGCTGCGGCCGGCCATGATCGGCTCCTCTTGTTGACTACGGCCGTTGTCAACTTTAACCTGACAACAGTTGTGGTCAATTTAACCAGCTCATTGAGGAGACCGGGGATGACACAGCCGCGGCCGCTGGGACCGGATTCGCTGACCTGGAAGTACTTCGGCGACTGGCGCGGATTGCTCATCGCGCTGTGGGCCGGATCCATGCAGAACATGCACCCCGAGCTGGGCGCGGGCGTCGAAGAGCACTCGCGATTCTTCGAGGAGCGCTGGCAGCGGCTGTTCCGCTCGCTGTACCCGATCGGGGGAGTGATCTACGACGGCCCGCGCGCCCGGCAGACCGCGTTGGAGGTGCGCGGCTACCACGATCGGATCAAGGGCATCGACAAGCACGGGCGGCGCTATCACGCGCTCAACCCGGACACGTTCTACTGGGCGCATTCGACGTTCTTCGTCAGCGCGATCCTCATCGCCGACAACTTCTGCGGCGGCATCGGCGAGGCCGAGAAGCGGAAGCTGTTCGACGAGCACGTCCAGTGGTACGAGATGTACGGCATGAGCATGCGCCCGGTGCCGGAATCATGGGAGGACTTCCAGCTCTACTGGAAGCGGATGTGCGAAGACGTCCTGGAGGACAACAAGGCGACCCGCGACGTCCTCGAGATCCACGACATCGCCAAACCGCATTTCCTGCCCTGGCTGCCGGATTTCGCGTGGAATCTGGTCCGCGGGCAGGTGGCGCGGAACTTCGTCTGGCTGACGGTCGGCCTGTACGACCCGCCGATCCGCGAGCGGCTCGGCTACACCTGGACCGAACGCGACGAGCGACGCCATCGCCGGGTGGGCAAGCTGATCAACGCGGCGTTCAAGCTGGTGCCGCGAGACCGCCGCTACCACCCGCGGGCCAGGGCGGGCTGGCGCCGTGAGCGTGGCGAACTGGCCCCGGACGCGCCGTTGGTCGAGACTCCCGCGAGAAACCTTCCGCCGCTTTCGGAGCGGGGCAAACCCGAGCACTACTCACCGAACGTCTGACTAGGAGCCTCGATGAAGCTGGGTTACCACCTCGGTTACTGGTCGTCCGGCCCGCCGGAGGGCGCGCTGGACGCGGTCCTGCGGGCCGAAGAACTCGGCTTCGACTCCGTGTGGACCGCCGAGGGCTACGGCTCGGACGCGTTCACCCCGCTCGCCTGGTGGGGCGCGTCGACCAGCCGGATCAAGCTCGGCACCAACATCGTCCAGATGTCGGCGCGCACCCCGACCGCGACGGCCATGCACGCGCTGACGCTGGATCACCTGTCCGGTGGGCGGTTCGTGCTCGGGCTCGGCGCGTCCGGGCCGCAGGTGGTCGAAGGCTGGTACGGGCAGCCGTATCCGAAGCCGCTCGCCCGCACGCGCGAGTACGTCGACATCGTGCGGAAGGTCGTCGCTCGCGAGGCGCCGGTGACCCACGACGGGCAGCATTTCCAGCTGCCGCTGCAGGGTGGAACGGGGCTCGGCAAACCGCTCAAGTCCACAGTGCACCCGTTCCGCGAGGAGATCCCGATCTTCCTGGCCGCGGAAGGGCCGAAGAACGTGGCGCTGTCGGCGGAGATCTGCGACGGCTGGCTCCCGTTGTTCTTCTCGCCCAAGAGCGACGCCTTCTACCGGACGGCGCTGCAGGAGGGTTTCTCGCGTCCCGGCGCGCGGCACGGTTTCGACGATTTCGAGGTAGCCGCGTCCGTGCCGGTGCTCGTCCACGACGACGTCGAGGAGGCGGCGAGCTGGATCAAACCGTCGCTCGCGCTGTACATCGGCGGCATGGGCGCGAAATCGGTCAACTTCCACCACGACGTCTTCGCCCGGATGGGGTACGAGGACGTCGCCGACAAGGTGCAGGAGCTGTACCTGGCCGGCCGCAAGGAGGAGGCGACCGCCGCGATCCCGACGTCACTGGTCGAGGACACGTCGCTGATCGGCCCGGCGGAGAAGATCCGTGACGAACTCGCGGCGTGGGAGGAGACCGTGGTGACCACGCTGCTTTTGCGGGGAGATGCCGCGACGCTCACGAAGGTCGCGGAAACCCTCGCGTAGCCGCCTCGGTCTCGTGAGTGGTAAGGACGGTTAGAACCGTCCTTACCGCTCACGAGGAATCCGGTCGGAAGTGATGTCGCGAAAGCCAGTTTCGCGACGTCTGGTGTCCCGAAAGTGGCTTTCGCGTCACTTGGTGGGTGGCCGGCGGAGCGGCGGTCGTGGCCGGGTCCCTATCGCCGCCGGGCGAGTTCTGCTGAAGGGCGCTTTCCCCGCATCACATGCGGTGAAAGCGCCCTTCGCCGCATCAGACGCGGCGAAAGGCCCCGTCGGCCCCCACGCCTTTCGTGGGTTGCGGCAGTGAGGCCCATCACGTAGCGTCCCGGCCACGAACATGAAGTCGGTTCATGTTCGTGGCCGGGAGGTGCGACTCATGACGGTGAGCCGGAGGCGGGTTCTCGCGGGTGCGGCGGCGCTACCCGTCGCGGCGGGCGTGCTCGGCGCCCAGCGGGCGCAAGCGGCGCCATCACGGGGTTTCCGCGTCGGCGCCGGGATCTCCGACGTCACCGGCCCGGCCGCCGAGAACGGCATGATGGGCTACTCGATGCCGCAGCAGCAGACCGCCGGCATCCACCTCCGCACCCGGGCGCGCGCCTTCGTGGTCGACGACGGCAGCAAGCGGATCGCCTTCGTCACCGCGGATCTCGGCGCGCTGTTCCAGTCCGTCCACCAGGGCGTGCTGCGCAAGCTCCAGGCCGCGTACGGCGACCTGTACACCGAGCAGAACGTGCTCCTCAACGCCACGCACACCCACTCCGCGTGCGGCGGGGATTCCCATTACGCCGCCTACGATCTGGCGATCCTGGGCTTCCAGCAGCAGGTGTACGACGCGCACGTGGACGGGATCTTCGAGGCGATCGCCCGGGCGCACGCGAACCTCGCGCCGGGGTCGATCCGGCTCGGCCGCGCCGAACTGACCAAGGCCAGCGTCAACCGCTCACGCAAGGCCTTCGACCTCAACCCGCAGGCGGACAAGGACCACTTCCCGCAGGCGATCGACCCGGCCGTCACGGTCCTGCGGTTCAGCCAGAACGGCGTCGACGTCGGCGCGATCAGCTGGTTCGCCACGCACGGGACGTCGATGAGCAACGGCAACCACCTGATCAGCGGCGACAACAAGGGCTACGCCGCCTACGAATGGGAACACGACCACGCCGGCGTGCGGTACCTCGACGGGAATCCGCGGTTCGTCGCCGCGTTCCCACAGACCAACACCGGCGACATGAGCCCGAACCTGAACCTCGAACCCGGCACCCCCGAGACCGAGTTCGAGAACACCCGCACCATCGGCGATCTCCAGTTCCGTGCGGCGAAGAGCGCTTTCGACGCGGCCGCCGAGGCCGTGACGGGCGGCGTCGACCACCGGATGTGCTACGTGGACATGTCCGACGTGGCCGTCGACGCCAAGTACACCCCGAACGGGCGACCGCAGCGCACCTGCACGGCCGCGATCGGGGTGTCGATGCTGGCGGGCAGTCGCGAGGACGGCCCCGGCCTGCCGCTCCCCGAAGGCGTGAAGAACCCGTTCATCGACTGGCTCGGCGGCATCGACGCGCCCATCCCGCAGGCGCTCGCCGACGCGCATGCGCCGAAGGTGATCGCGGTGCCGTTCGGTGCGATGAAGCCGTATCCGTGGACGCCGGAGGTCCTGCCGCTGCAGCTCGTCCGGATCGGGCAGCTGCACCTCGTGGCCGTGCCCGCCGAGCTGACCATCGTCGCCGGACTGCGCCTGCGCCGGACCGTCGCCGCGGAACTCGGTGTCCCGCTGGAGAACGTGCTCATCCAGGGGTACGCCAACGCGTACAGCCAGTACGTCACCACGCCCGAGGAGTACGACTCGCAGCAGTACGAAGGCGCGTCGACGCTGTACGGCCGGTACACGCTTCCGGCCTACCAGCAGGAATTCGCCAAACTCGCGGCCGCGATGAAGGCGGGGACGGCGGTGCCGCACGGGCCGACGCCGCGGGATCTGCGCGGCAAGCTGATCAACTTCCAGCCCGGGGTCGTCTTCGACAGTCCGCCCGCGTTCAAGAACTTCGGTGACGTCCTGGTCGACGCGAAGAGCACCTACGCGCGCGGCGAACAGGTCGCGGTCGAGTTCGTCACCGGGCATCCGAAGAACGACCTGCGGCGCGGCGGCACGTTCCTGGAGATCCAGCGGCTGGTCGACGGCAGGTGGGTCCGCCACGCCGACGACGGCGACTGGGACACGAAGTACCACTGGGCGCGGACGTTCGTCGCCGAATCGAAAGCCGTCGTCCACTGGAAGATCCCCGCGAACGCCCCGATCGGCAAATATCGCGTGATCCACTTCGGCGACTGGAAGAACGGCTGGAACGGGGCGATCTCCGCGTTCAGCGGGACTTCGCGGACGTTCGTCGTCTCCTGACCCGGAAGGATCTTTCGTGCGGAAGCTCGCCGTACTCGCCATCGCCGCCGCGATGTTCGCCGGAACCGCCGTGCCCGCCCAAGCGGCGGTCTCGGTGAAGGTCATGGCGTTCAACATCTGGCAGCTGCCCTGGATCGCCAGTCCGAACACTTCGGACAAACAGGCAAGGGCTCGCGCGGCGGAGGACGTCATCCGCGCGAACGACGCCGACGTCGTCGTCCTGGACGAGGCGTTCAGCGCCCAGGCGGAGGAACTTCGGAACCGGCTGAAGGACGTCTGGCCGCACCAGACCCCGCTCGTCGGGCAGCACTGCGGTACCTCGCCCGGCTGGACCACGGTGAACGGGAACTGCTCGAATTCCCCCGTCGTGGTCAACGGCGGCGTCACCGTGCTCAGCAAGGCGCCGGTGACCGAGCAGCACCAGCTGGTCTTCCGCAATTCCTACTCCGGCACCGCGGACTACCTGTCCAACAAGGGGGCCGCGCTCGCCCGCCTGGTCGTCAACGGGAAGCCGTTGTGGGTCGCGGGTACCCACATGCAGGCGGACGAGGGGCCGGAGACGCTGCCGAAGGCGCACGAGATCCGGATGGCGCAGCTCGGCGAGATCCGGGACCTGGTCACGAAATACGCTCCCGCGAGCGAACCGGTGGTCATCGCGGGCGACCTGAACATCGAGTACTGGGCCGGGCAAACGCGCAAGGACTCCCTCGGCCGGACCCAGGTCCAGCAGGGCGAAGCCTTCCTCGGCGGCGTCCTGCGCACGACAGGCGAAGGCGCGTACACCTTCGACGCGGCCACGAACCCGAACGCGGCGAAGTCCGTTCCGGCGACCTACCGTGACTCGCTGGACTACGTCGGCGCCGTGCGCGCGGGCGGCCGCCCACTCGCCGCTGTCGGCCCGGTACAGCTCGTGCATTACGACGGTGGCACGATTCCCTCCGACCACTACCCGGTGGTGGCCAAGATCCAATACTGAGGCCTTCATCGGGAGAACCGCCTCGAGGAGGATCATGGCATCGCTGCCAGCACGGACGAGGTACCGCTACTCGCTCGGCTCGTTCGTCACCGGCGCCTTCGGCACGGTTCCCGGCCTGCTCCTCCTCAAATACCTCACCGACACGATGGGCGTCGCCGCGGGCGTGGCCGGCCTGATCGTGTTCGTGCCCAAGGCGTGGGACGTGCTCTTCAACCCGATCGCGGGAAGGCTGTCGGACGCGGACATGGTCCGCACCGGCAGCCGCCGCCGGTTCCTGCTCTACGGCGGAATCGGCGTTTCCGTCCTTTTCGCGGCCCTGTTCGCGCATCCCGGGTTCGGCGGCCCGGTACCCGACGCGATCTACGTCGTCGTCGTGTTCCTGTTGTGCGCCACCGCGTACGCCTTCTTCCAGGTGCCGTTCAACGCGCTGCCCGCCGAGCTGACGGACTCGGCCGAAGAGCGCACGAAGCTGACCAGCGTCCGGATCGGTTTCCTCGCGGTCGCCATCCTGGTCTCCGGCGGTGGCGCGCCCGCGATCACCGACCTCATCGGCGGTGTCGCCGGCTACCGGGTCATGGGCCTGTTCATCGCGCTGGTCATCCTGCTCGCGACGCTCGGCGTGTACTTGGGGCTGAAGGACGCTCCCGTCGGCGCGCTGCGGCCGAACACGGTCAGCCCGCGCGAACTGCTCCGGACACTCGCGCAGTGGCGGCCGTTCCGCTGGCTGCTCGGCGTCTACTTCATCCAGGCGCTCGGCATCGGCACGGTGCTGGCCGCGATCCCGTTCTTCGCCGAGCGGATCCTCGGCAGCTCCGGCTATTCGACGGTCCTGTTCGTCGGTTTCGTCGGCCCGGCGCTGCTGACCATGCCGCTGTGGCCGCGACTCGGGGCGAGCGTCGGGAAGCTGGCCGGGTTCCGGATCGCCACCGCCGCGTTCGGCGTCGGCCTGCTGGGGCTTCTCGGCGCCGAGGTGTTCCCGTTCGCCGTCACGATGGTGTTCGTGGCCTTCTGCGGTGTCGGCTACGCGGGTATCTCGGTCTTCCCGCTGGCGATCCTGCCGGATCTGATCAGCGACGAGGAGGAGCGGACCGGCGAGACCAGGGCCGGGGTCGCGGCCGGCGTCTGGACGGCGTCGGAGACGCTGGGGCTCGCGCTCGGACCGGGGCTGTGGGGACTGGTGCTGCAGTTCGGCGGTTACCAGTCCAGTCTCGACGCCAAGGTCGCGCAGCCGGACAGCGCGCTCACGGCGATCCTGCTCGGCGCGTCGATCCTCCCGGCCGTGCTGATCGTGCTGGGCATCCCGCTGCTGCGGAAATCGGTGCTGGAGCGCCGCGCGTGACCGCCGAGGACGTCCTGAGGGAACTACGGGAGCTGCGCGTGGGGGACTTGCCGACGCACGGAGGGCGGACCCTCGCGTACGTCTACGACAGCGGTCTGTCCGAAGTGGACGAACTCGGCGCGGCGGCGCACGCGCTGGCGTCGTCGGCCAACGGCCTCGACCCGACGGCGTTCCCCAGCCTGCTGCGGATGGAGAACGACCTCGTCGGGACCGCCGCGCGCCTCCTGGGCGGTACGGCGGAGACGGCCGGTTCGGTGACCTCGGGCGGCACGGAGTCGTGCATGCTCGCCGTCCTGGCCGCTCGCGACGCGCGTCCCGACGTGGCAACGCCGAATATCGTGCTGCCCACGACCGCGCACGCGGCGTTCCACAAAGCGGCGCATTTCTTCGGCGTCCGCGTGGTTTCGGTGCCCGTCGATCCGGTGACCTTCCGCGCCGTCCCCGAGGCGATGGCCGCGGCGGTCGACGGCAGCACGGTGCTCGTCGTCGCGAGCGCGCCGTCGTACGCCCACGGCGTCCTCGACCCGATCCCCGAGATCGCCGCGCTACTGGACGGCGTCCGGTTCCACGTCGACGCCTGCATCGGCGGCTGGGTGCTGCCGTACCTGGGGCTCGGCCCGTTCGGCTTGGACGTCCCCGGCGTCACCAGTGTCTCGGTCGACCTGCACAAGTACGCCTACTGCCCGAAAGGCGTGTCTGTTCTCTTGCACGCCAACGCCGAACTTCGCCGTCCGCAGTACTTCGCCAGCGCGGACTGGCCCGGCTACACGATGCTGAACACCACGCTGCAGAGCACGCGGTCCGGTGGCCCGCTCGCCGCGGCGTGGGCCGTTGTGCGTCATGTCGGCGACGAGGGGTACGCGAGGCTGGCTTCGGCGACGCGCGACGCTGCCGTGGAGATCCGCGCCGGAATCGAGGCGCTGGACGGCTTGCGCGTCCTCGGTGATCCGGTGTCGACCCTGCTCGCGTTCACCGTGGCGGACGGCGCCGGATTCGACCTGTTCACCGTCGCGGACGAGATGCGCGAGCGTGGCTGGTACGTGCAGCCACAGTTCGCCCACGAGACGTCGCCCGCGAACCTGCACCTGACGGTGACGGCGGCGAACCGGGGGAGCGAGAAAGAGTTCCTGGCCGACCTCGCCGCGTCGGTCGTCGCCGCTCGTGAAGCGGGGCCGGTCGTCGTCGACCCGCAGGTCGCCGAGTTCGTCGCGGCGCTGGACCCGGCGACGTTGACGCCGGAGCAGTTCGCCGGGCTGCTGGCGGCGGCGGGCCTCGGCGGTGACACGGGATTGCCCACCCGGATGGCGGAGATCAACGCGTTGCTGGCCACGGCGCCCGGTCCGTTGCGGGAGCGGCTGCTGCTGGAGTTCCTCGGCGCGCTGTACACGGCTTCCTGATCCACCCTTGACGCAATCAGTCGGTTGCTATACAAAGTTATAGCAACCGATTGATTGCTACTTGAGGAGGCCGTCGTGGGATTCCCCGACCGGATCGAACGCACCGTCGAAATCGCCCACCCGCCCGCGAAGGTCTGGGCCGCGCTGACCACGGCCGAGGGCCTGGGCACGTGGTTCGGCAACCAGGCGAGCATCGACCTGCGGCCCGGCGGTGCGGCCGAGATGAAATGGGACGAGGGGCACCAGGCGAAGATGCGCGTCGAGCGCGTCGAAGAGCCGGAGGTCTTCGGCTTCACCTGGAACATCTACGGCCTCCCCGACGAAGACCCCCGCCGCACTTACGTCGAGTTCACCCTGGTCCCGAACGATGGCGGCACGCGGCTCACCGTCGTCGAGTCCGGTTTCTCCCAGCTGCCGGACGACGCGCACCAGGTCGCCTTCGAGGGGAACACGAAGGGGTGGGCGGCCGAGCTGGGCGAACTGATCGAATACCTCGATGCCGCCTGACAACGAAACGATCGCCGAACAGGTCTTCGTCGCCTTGGCCGACCCGAGCAGGCGGAGCATTCTCGCCGTCCTCGCCTCGGGCGGCCCGGCCACGGCGACCGACCTGGCCGACCGGCTGCCGATCACGCGGCAGGCCATCGCCAAGCACCTCGCCCTGCTCACCGACGCGGGCCTGGTGATCCCGGAGCAGGGGGAGCGGCGCCGCGTCCGCTACCGGCTGCACTCGGCCCCGATGCAGGTCGCCCAGCAATTCCTCGCCGCGCTCGCCCGTGACTGGGACGGGCCGCTGGCGGCTCTGAAAGACCATCTGGAGGGTTCATCATGAGCTTCACGACGAGTTTCACCGTGGATCAGACACCGCGGCAGGTCTTCGACGCCTTCACCGACGTCCGCCGGTGGTGGTCGGAAGAGATCGAGTTCACCGGGGACGAATTCGAGTACCACTACGAAGAGGTGCACCGCTGCCGGATCCGGATCACCGAGTCTGTGCCCGGCCGCAAGGTCTCCTGGCTGGTGCTGGAAAACCACTTCGACTTCACCCGCGACGAGACCGAATGGGTCGGCACCACGATCACGTTCGAAATCACCGAGAAGGACGGCAAGACCGAAGCGCGCTTCACCCATCACGGGCTGGTCCCGGAGTACGAATGCTTCGACGTCTGCCACAAGGCGTGGAGCTTCTACGTCGGCACCAGCCTGCGCGATTTGATCACCACCGGGGAGGGGCGGCCGAACCGGCAAAGCGTCCTGCCCGCGGAGCTGGCGCGATGAACACGGTGACCGCGGCCGAATGGGAAGAAGCACGCCTTCGGTTGCTGGTGAAGGAAAAGGAGCTGACCCGAGCCCGAGACGCGCTCGCCGCCGAGCGGCGCCGGATGCCGTGGCTCCCCGTCGAGAAGGCGTACGAGTTCGAGGGGCCGTCCGGCCCGGTGAACCTGCTCGACCTGTTCGAGGGACGCCGTCAGCTGATCGTCTACCGGGCCTTCTTCGATCCCGGCGTGGAAGGGTTCCCCGACCACGCCTGCAAAGGATGCTCGCTGGTGGCCGACCAGGTCGCGCACGTCGCGCATCTGAACGCCCGCGACACCACCCTGGCCTTCGTATCCCGGGGCGGACAGGCGGATCTCGCGCGGATGAAGGCGCGGATGGGCTGGACGATGCCGTGGTACACGATCGCCGGCGACTTCGACGTCGACTTCGGCGTGGACGAGTGGCACGGCACCAACGCCTTCATCCGCGAGGGTGACCAGGTGTTCCGGACCTACTTCGTCAACAATCGCGGCGACGAGGCGATGGGGAGCACGTGGAGCTACCTCGACATCACCGCGCTGGGACGGCAGGAGGAGTGGGAGGACTCGCCGGAGGGCTATCCGCAGACGCCGCCGTACGAGTGGTGGAACTGGCACGACGCCTACGAGGGCGCCGCTTCGTCCGGAGGCGGGTGCTGCTCGGTGGGTTAGGGTCCGCCGGTGGAGAGTCTGTTCTTGACCCGGGTGCTGGACGCGCTGCGCTCGGGAGGCGACGAGGTGCTGTTCGTCCAGGACGGTGTGGAGATCGGCTACGCGAAGGCGTTCGACCTGGTGCGCCGGATGTACGCGGGACTGCCCGAGGGCGGGGTGGTCGCCATCGACGCCGGCAACCGGCCCGAAACCGTTCTCCTGCAGATCGCCGCACAGCTGCGCGGCGCGACGGTGCTGCTCGTCGCCGCGTCGGCGAGTTCGCCGGATCGCGTCGCCGCGGTCGAGGCGGCCGGGGTCACGACCCTGGTGACCGAGCGGCCGTCGGACTGGCCCGCACGCGTGATCACGCTCGACGAACTGACGGACCGCGATGGGACCGACCCGGCCGGACTGCCGGAGTCGGTCACCGTGGTCTTCCCCACCGGAGGCACGACCGGAACGCCGAAACTCATCCGGCACAGCGGGATCTACGACGGGATGGCGCATATCTTCGCGCCGGATCCGGCGGGTCCGGGCCGCACGCTGCTGATCGCGCCGATGACGCATATGACCGGCAACGCCACCGTGCTGGGAGCGATCCTGCGACGGGAGAGTGTCGTGCTGCTGCGGGGCTTCGACGCGGGCACCGTGCTGGACGCGATCGCGGAACACCGGATCACCGCGTTGTCCCTCACGCCCGCGCGCCTGGCCGAAGTGCTCGACCACCCGGCCATGGTGTCGACCGACGTCGGCAGTGTGCGGCAGCTTTCGCTGGGTGCCGCCCCGCTACCGCCGAGGCGGCTGGCTCAGGCGCTCGAGGTGTTCGGGCCCGTGGTCGGGCAGGGCTACGGGCTCACCGAGGCGCCGATGATCGCGAGCATCTCCGCGGCGGAACTCGACGGCAGGCCGGAGCGGCTCGAGTCCGTTGGCCGGATCGTGCCGGGGATGGAGGCCAGGATCGACGACGGGGAGGTCCTGGTGCGCGGACTGTCCATGATGGTCGGGTACCACGGGGCGGCGCCGATCGGGGACGGCTGGCTGCGGACCGGTGATCTCGGGCGGTTCGACGACGAGGGGTACCTCTACCTGCTGGACCGGGCGAACGACGTCATCATCACCGGCGAGCACGGCACCAAGGTGTACTCGACCGTGGTCGAGAACGCGCTCGCGCGGCATCCGCTGATCCGTGCCGCTGCCGTGTTCGGTGTGCCGGGCGACGGTGGCGAGGGCGAGCGGGTCCACGCCGTGGTGGTCGCCTCGGGAGCGCTGTCGGCCGAAGAAGTCCGGGCACATGCCAGGGAGTTCTTCGGCCGGGAGCATTTCGTACCGTCCGATGTGGACTTCGCCGAGGCGCTGCCGCTGACGGCGATCGGCAAGGTGGACAAGCGGGCGCTCCGGGAGCCGTTCTGGGCCGGGCACCGCCGCCGCATCGCCTGACCGATCCGCGCCTTGACCTCCAGCCGAGTGGAGGTCGCACGATGGGCTCATGAAACTGGGTGTGATCCTCCCGGCAGGCGACCTCCGCGTCTCCGCCCGGCAGGCCGAGGACGCGGGCCTCGACAGTGTGTTCCTCGGCGATCACCTGATGACCGGCCGTCCATCGCTGGACAGCACGGTCGGGCTGGGGGTCGCCGCCGCGGTCACGACCCGGATCCGGATCGGGCTCAGCGTGTTCGTCCCGGCGATGCGGCCCTTGGCGTGGGCGGCCAAGCAGATCGCCACGCTGCAGAAGGTGTCGGGCGAACGGCTGATCCTCGGCATCGGCTCGGGCGGGGGAGAAGCCCAGTTCGCCGCGGCAGGGGTGCCGTATGGCGAACGTGGCCCGCGCACCGACCAGGCGCTCCGTTTGCTGCCGGATCTGCTGGCGGGCAATGAGGTGCGGATCGGCGACGCCGTCGTCGAATTGGCACCGGCGGTGGCGGTCCCGCCGATCTGGGTCGGAAATCGGGGCAGGCTCGTGCTCCAGCGCGTCGCGGAGCACGGCACCGGGTGGTTCCCGTCGCTCCTGCCGCCGGACGCCGTCGCCGACGGACGGCGGCGGCTGACGGATCTCGGCGTCGCGAACCCGGTGATCGCGGTCGGCGCCACCGGCGCACTGGGGGAAGGCGCGGATCTGCCGACAGCGGCGGATCTGGCGACAGGGATCAACGAGGCCTACGGGATGTCGCTCGACCAGGCGCTCTCCTTGCCCCTGACCGGTTCCGCCGAGACCGTCGCCGAGCGGCTGGCGGCGTACCGGGAGGCAGGAGCGGCCCACATCGTCGTCGGGCTGGCGGGCCCGCGCTGGGCCGAACAGGTGCGTGCACTCGGTCGGGTGAGAGCGCTGCTGGGCCCGTAAACCGGTGCTACGGTCCGCCTGATCAGGCATTTCCGCTGAGGAAGGACCCGGTCATGACCGCCGCGCACACCGAACACGCCGGCCACACGCACGCTCACGGCGAAGGATGCGGCCACGTCGCCGTACCCCACGGAGACCACGTCGACTACGTGCACGACGGGCACCTGCACCGTGCTCACGACGGGCATTTCGACGAGTGCGAGACCGGCGACCACATCCCGCACCAGGGGCACGACCACGCGCACGGCGAGGGTTGCGGTCATGTCGCGGTGCCGCACGGTGACCACGTCGACTACCTGCACGACGGCCACCGCCACGCCGCGCACGGGGACCACTACGACGACCACTGACCCTCGTCCTCGTGAGTGGTAAGGACGGTTCTAACCGTCCTTACCACTCACGAGACTCGACCCCTCCGGTACCGGTGTTCCCTGTCCGAGCACATGAAGGGCGCCGGGCCTGGCCACGGCCCTGGTGCGCATGTCGCGAAAGCCACTTTCGAGACGTCTGGTGTCCCGAAAGTGGCTTTCGCGACACCGACGGGTTAGAACCGTCCTTACCGCTCACGAGGCGTACTGCTCAGTGGACGTGCATCGCTTCCCACTCCGGGAACGGATCCGCCCCGGCCGGACCGGCGGCCAGGCACGACCGCAGCGAGTCCAGCAGAGCGTCCTTCTCCAGCCCCACGCCGATGAACACCAGTTCCTGCCGCGGCGCCTCCTCGACACCCTGCGGTTCGAACCGGGCGACCGAACCCGCCTGAGACCACAGCCCGGTCACCCCGGGCCGCGACGCCAGCGAGAAGAACCCCTTCGACCGCAGGACCGTCCCGAACTCCCCGGTGTCGAGCCGCCCGACGAAGTCCCATAGCCGCTCCGGGTCGAAAGGGAGCGAGGCTCGGAAGACGACGCTGGAGATCCCGTACTCCTCGGTCTCCGGAACATGGTCGCCGTTGAGCTCCGCCACCCAGCCAGGTGCCTCCTGCGCCCGCTCGATGTCGTAGCGCCCGGTGCCGAGCACCCGGTCGAGCGGGACCCGGCCGTGCGTCGAGACGACGACGTCGGCGGCCGGGTTGAGCCGCCGCAGCACCGCCGTCAGCCGGTCGAGGGAGACGGCCGGGACCAGGTCCGCCTTGTTCAGCAGGAGGACGTCCGCGAATTCGATCTGGTCCATCAGCAGGTCGCTGACCGTCCGCTCGTCCCCGTCGTACTGGTCGAGCCCGCGTTCGGCCAGCGCGTCCCCGGCCGCCAGTTCCCGCTCGAAGTTCACCGCGTCGACCACGGTCACCATGGTGTCGAGCCGTGCGGCGTCCAGGAACGAGAACGTCGCCGCCACGGGCATCGGCTCGGAGATGCCGCTCGATTCGATGAGCAGGTAGTCGAACCGGCCGTCCTCGCACAGCCGCGAGACCTCTTCCAGCAGGTCGTCGCGCAAGGTGCAGCAGATACAGCCGTTGGTCATCTCGACGAGCCGTTCCTCGGTGCGGGACAGGCTGTTCCCGTCCCGCACCAGCGCGGCGTCGATGTTGACCTCGCTCATGTCGTTCACGATCACCGCCACCCGCAGCCCGTCGCGGTTGGCGAGGACGTGGTTGAGCACGGTCGTCTTACCCGCCCCGAGGAAACCGGACAGCACCGTGACCGGCGTCGTCATTCCCCACCCTGATGAAAATGCTTCATCAGCTTGCGCGGCACGAGTTTCGTCTCGCCGTTCACCTTGATCGGCACCAGATCCGGTACGGCCGCCTTCCACTGCGAACGCCGGGACCGGGTGTTGCTGCGCGACATCTTCCGCTTCGGGACGGCCATTACTTCGACCCTCCGCGGCGTCCGTAGCGGCGGTGGAACTTCTCGACCTGGCCCGCGCTGTCCATGATCCGCTGGTTGCCGGTCCAGAACGGGTGCGACCACGAGCTGATCTCGACGTTCACCAGCGGATAGGTGTTGCCGTCGCTCCATTCGATGGTCTGCTCCGAGGTGGCGGTGGAGCGTGTCAGGAAGGCGTCCCCGGTGGAGAGGTCCTTGAACACCACCGGGTGGTAGTCGGGGTGGATTCCCGGTTTCACTGCGTTTCGTCCTTTCGGTTCGACGCGTTCACGTCGTGCTTCTCAGGGTCGATTTCCGTGTCCTCGCACGGTTCTTCGTGCCACTCGCCGAACGGATCCGGGTACCGGAGCCATTCCTGCTCACCGGCGGCGAGTTCCTCCTCGGTCAGCAGCGCCCCGTTCAATGCGGCTTCGATCTCGTCCGGGGTGGCCTGATCCGTGACGACGACCAGTTCCTGCGCGCGGTCGCCGAACAGCGGGTCCCAGCGCAGGGAGGCGAGGGTGCGGCGTTCGGGGGAGACGTCGGCCCAGTCCGGACCGTCCGGGGCGGCGAGCCACGGCCCGGCGTGCCCGACGCCGAGACCGCCGCCCGCGGACTCGATCCACAGCGCCATGTCGGGCTGGCTCGCCACCCAGAGCCGCCCCCGGGTGCGGACGACACCGTCGAGCAGGACGTCGATCGCGTCGTGAAGGCGTTCCGGGTGGAACGGGCGCTGCGAGGTGAAGGTGAGCAGCCCGATGCCGCAGTCGGTGTGCAACGGCGGCTGGCCCCGCAGCAGCGGCCCGTGCATGTCGGTGACCTCACCGCGCCGGGCGTCGGACGGGACGGCGTCGAGCACGGTCTCCCCGTCCACAGTGGACAGCTCGACGCGCGGGATCGACGGTGCGACGCGGTCGAGCACGGCCGAAGCCTTCGCCGCGGACCACGCGTCGGTCGCCACGCCGGCGAGGACGAGCAGGTCGGCGAATTCGACCTGGGACAGCGCGACCTGGGCGACGGTGCGCTCGTCCTCGGGGCTGGCCCGCAGGTTCCGCTCGGCCAGGGTGTCGTCACCGGTGCTGTCGGCCAGCCAGCCCGCGCAGTCGACGACCGTCAGCACGGCCCGCAGGTCGACGTCCTCGATCACCGGCCGCTCGCCGACGAGGACGTTGTGCAGCGCCCAGCTCACCGGCTCGGGCTCCATCGCCTCGTCGAGCCGCACCACGATGCGCCGCACCTGAGGCATCTGCGAAAGCTTGCGCAGCAGCGGCAGCAGGTCTTCGCGCAACGTGCACGAGACGCAGCCGTGCGCCAGTTCGAGGACGGTCAGCTGGTCGCGGTCGCCGAGCCGGATCCGCCGCCTGACCACTCCGGAGTGGATCTGCCTCAGGTCGTGGTGCACGACGGCGGTACCCGGCTCGGCGAGGCGCAGCCGCTCGGCGAGGTCGGCGTTCGGTCCCGGTGCGAGGCCACTGATCAGGACGAGGGGCACGCGGGGGTTGTCGGTCACTGAAGCTCCGGGGCGTCGAGGGCGTTCTGGTTCGGCTGTGTAGAGTAAATGAAAACGACAACCGATATCAACTTGGGAGGGTGTATGTCCGCCGTGTGCCAGGTCACCGGCCGCAAACCGGGTTACGGGAAGCAGGTGTCGCATTCGCATCGGCGCACGTCCCGGCGCTGGGAGCCGAACCTGCAGGCCAAGCGGTACTTCGTGCCGAGCGAAGGGCGCTGGGTCCGCCTGCGGGTCTCGGTGAAGGGCATGAAGACCATCGACAAGCGGGGGATCGAGGCAGTCGTGGCCGAGCTCCGCGCGAAAGGGGTGAAGCTCTGATGGCCAAGAGCACCGACATCCGGCCGATCATCAAGCTCCGCTCGACCGCGGGCACCGGCTACACCTACGTCACCAAGAAGAACCGCCGGAACGACCCGGACCGCATGGTGCTGCGCAAGTACGACCCGATCGCGCGCAAGCACGTCGAGTTCAAGGAGGAGCGCTGATGGCCAAGAAGTCGAAGATCGCCAAGAACGAGCAGCGCAAGGTGATCGCCGCCCGCTACGTCGAACGACGGCGTGAGCTGAAGGCCACTATCGCCTCGCCCTCCGCGTCGCCCGAGGAGAAGGCCGCGGCCGTGTCGGCCCTGCAGGCGATGCCGCGCGATGCCAGCGCGACCCGGATCCGCAATCGCGACACCGCCGACGGCCGCCCGCGTGGCTACCTGCGGAAGTTCGGGCTGTCGCGCGTCCGGATGCGGCAGATGGCGCACAACGGCGAACTGCCCGGCGTCACGAAGTCGAGCTGGTGAGCGCGATGGGCAAGGCAGGCCGCGACCGTCCCTTCAAGCGCAAGACGAACATCTTGCACGCCAACAAGATCACCGAGGTCGACTGGAAGGACGTCGACCTGCTGCGGAAGTTCATCTCCGACCGCGGCAAGATCCGTGCCCGCCGGGTCACCGGGCTGACGCCCCAGCAGCAGAAACAGGTCGCCACGGCGATCAAGAACGCCCGCGAGATGGCGTTGCTGCCCTACCCCAACGCGGGGCGCTGACGCCACCGGTCCGGGCGGTGCGACTCGCCGCCCGGACCGCGGCCCTGTGGAAGAATCGAGTCCATGACGGAGAACCCCGGACAGGCCGAGGAATTCGATCCCGAACTGCTGGAGTTGTGGGCCAAGGTGTTCGGCTTCGCGCGCTCGGGCGCCACGGCCGAGATCGCCGCGTACGTCGACGCCGGCATTTCGGCGAACCTGACCAACGACCGGGGTGACACGCTGGTCATGCTCGCCGCCTACCACGGACACGCCGAGACCGTCGCCGCGCTGATCGAACGCGGCGCCGATCCGAACCGCCAGAACGACCGGGGACAGAGCCCGCTGGCCGGCGCGGTGTTCAAGAACGAGCCCGAGGTCGTGAAGGCGCTCCTGAAGGGCGGCGCGGACGCGACGGCGGGGGAGCCGTCGGCGATCGACGCGGCCAGGATGTTCGGCAACACCGAACTGCTGGCACTGCTGGAGAGCTGAGGCGGTTCTCACTCGGATCGCGGTCCGGGGCGCTGAATCCTTACACTGCCCCGCATGGATGACCCGCATTACCTCTCCGGCCTCGACCTGGCAGGCCGTCGTGTCGTGATGATCGGTGGCGGGACGGTCGCCCAGCGCCGCCTGCCGCGGTTGATCGGTGCCGGCGCGCGGGTCGAACTGATCTCGCCGCACACCACGCCGTCGGTGAGCGCCATGGCCGACGCGGGCGAGATCGTCTGGCACGAGCGCCGCTACACCGAGGGCGACCTCGCCGACGCCTGGTACGCGCTGGCGTGCACGAACGATCCCGAGGTCAACGCCGCGGTCTGCGCCGAAGCCGAGCGCGCGCGGGTGTTCTGCGTCCGCGCCGACGACGGGGATCTCGGCAGCGCGGTCACCCCGGCCTCGGGCAGGCACGGAGGGCTGCTGGTCGGCGTGCTCTCCGGCGGCGAGCCGCTGCGGTCGGCCACCGTCCGGGACAGCATCCTCGACGGACTCCGCGCCGGTACCGTCGCCGACGGCCGCGTCCCGGACGTCCACGGCGACCTCCCGGGGGTCGCCCTCGTGGGCGGTGGCCCCGGGGATCCGGAACTGATCACCGTGCGCGGGCGCCGTCTCCTCGCCAGGGCCGACGTCGTCGTCGCCGACCGGCTGGCCCCGCGCGAACTGCTCGACGAACTCGCGCCCCACGTCGAGATCGTCGACGCCGCGAAGATCCCGTACGGCCGCGCCGCCAGCCAGGACGTGATCAACTCCACCCTGATCGAGCGGGCCAAGGCCGGCAAGTTCGTCGTGCGGCTCAAGGGCGGCGACCCGTACCTCTTCGGCCGCGGCTTCGAAGAAGTCCTCGCCTGCGCCGAAGCGGGCATCCCGGTGACGATGGTCCCCGGGATCACCAGCGCGTTCTCCGTCCCCGCCGCGGCGGACGTCCCGGTGACCCATCGCGGCGTCGCGCACGAGGTCGTCGTGGTCTCCGGGCACGTCGCACCGGACGACGAGAAATCGCTGGTGGACTGGGATCTGCTGGCGAAGATGCGCGGCACCATCGTGTTGATGATGGGCGTCGAGCGACTCCCGCTATTCGCCAAGGCGCTCCAGTCGGGGCGGCCCGGCGACACGCCGGTGGCGATCGTCGAGGACGGCACCATGCGCACGCAGCGGGTGCTCCGCTCCACTTTGGACAAGGTGGTCGAGGACGCGGCGGCGGCCGGGGTGCGGCCGCCCGCGGTGATCGTCTTCGGCCCGGTGGCGGGGCTGGCTCAGCCCTCGTAACCGGGGTCCGAGACGTAGAACCAGTCGGTCCCGTCGTCGCCGGGGGTGTCGAGGTGCCCGGCGCGGACCAGCCCGGCCCGCAGCGCCACCCGCTGTGACGCGACGTTCTCCGGCCGGACGCGCGCGATCACGAGGTCGTCCGGCCGGTGGGCGCGGGCCCAGTCCACCGCCGCGGTGGCGGCCTCACTGGCGTATCCGGCACCCCAGGACGAGGGAAAGAAGCGATAGAAGAGGTTCAGCACCGGGCGCCGCCGGAAGCCGACGATCTTCACCCCGCAGAAGCCCAGCGGTTCCGCCGAGTCGTGCCGCCGGACCGTCCAGTACCCGAAGCCGTACCGGTTCCACTGGTGTGACCAGCGGAGCAGGAGCAACTCCGCCTCTTTCCGCGTCTCCACCAGGTCCGAGGGGTTGTGCGCGCAGGCCGCGGGATCGGTGTGGAGCGCGAAGATCGCGTCGAGGTCCGCGGGACCCGGGCGGCGCAGGAGCAGCCGCCCGGTCCGCAGTTCCTCCGCGTCGCGGACCGGCGCCGGGTCAGCGGTCATGACAGCGTGTGGAGAAGTCCGCGATGGCCTCGGTCAGCCGGGTCGGGTCGAAGCGCAACTCGACCGGGCTGCGGGCCTGGACGAACTCGGCCGCCGGCATGTCCGCGGCCAGCGTGTCGGCGTCGCCGAAGGGGTGGATCGGATCGCGCTCGTGCCCGATGACCAGCGCCGGTGTCTCGATCTTGCGCCGGATCGACTTGGGCGGCGCGATCCGGCCGAAGAGCACCCCGTGCAGGAGTGCGGCCATCGGCGCGGGTTCCTGGGACAGCGTGTCGGTGACGACGTCGACCCACTGGTTGCCGTGCGGCACGAGCTTCGCCGCCAGCGCCACGCCCTGCACGGTCACCGGCAGGAACCGGGCGGCCATGAGCAGCGGCGCGAACGTGATCAGCCCCGCGACGATCGCGTTGTCCAGCACGGGCATCTCGACGACCAGGCCCAGCGCGCGCTCGGGGGCGGCGACGCCCACTTCGAGCGCGACGTTGGCACCGAGTGACGTCCCGCCGACGACGGCCGCGTCGATCTCCAGGTGGTCGAGCAGCGCGACGGTCTGCTCGGCGAACGCGGGCATCGAGTACAGCCAGGATTCGGTGGGCCGGTCCGAATCGCCGTGCCCGAGCAGGTCGAGGGTCACCACGCGGAAACCGGCGCGCGCCAGCCTGCGGGCGAGCGGGGCGTGCATCCGCCTCGTCAGCATGATGCCGTGGGTGAGGACGACCACCCGGTCACCGGAGCCGAACTCGGTGTAGGCGAGCCGGTGACCCTCATGGGTGAAGGATCCCGACAGTTCGATCGGCCGGGAAGATCGTTCGCGCCCGCGCGCGGTGCTCGGAGCGGGCAGGTCGGCGACCGCGGTGGCGCTGCTGGCCGGGCTCATGTCCCACCGTCCCTTCGTCGATCGTCGGTACTCACCGGTAGTACTCGTCGGTATTAGGAAAGCATCTCCGGGGCGGCCAGGCACAGTGGCCGTTGGCAGCCTGTCAATCACATGAGTCAAGATGACCTCATGACCGCTACAGCTGACAGTCTTCCCGATCTCGTTTCGCTCAAGGTGGAGATCGACGGGCACGTCGCCGAAGTGACGCTGCTCGGTCCGTCCAAGGGCAACGCGATGGGCCCCGATTTCTGGCGTGAGCTGCCGATCGTCTTCCGGGCGCTCGACGCGGACCCGCAGGTCAGGGCGGTCGTGCTGACCGGGAGCGGCAAGCACTTCTCCTACGGGCTCGATCTGCCGGCCATGATGCCCAGCTGGGGCGAAATGCTCGGCGGCGACGCCCTCGCGGGTCCGCGGACGAAGTTCCTCGACGAGGTCAAGACCCTCCAGGCGAGCGTGTCCTCGATCGCGGAATGCCGCAAACCGGTCATCGCGGCCATTTCCGGCTGGTGCATCGGTGGTGGCGTCGACGTGATCGCGGCCGCGGACATCCGCCTGGCGAGCGCCGACGCGAAGTTCAGCGTGCGCGAGGTCAAGGTCGCGATCGTGGCCGACCTCGGCAGCCTGCAGCGGCTCGCGCCGATCATCGGCGAGGGGCATCTGCGCGAACTGGCCCTCACCGGCAAGGACATCGACGCCGCCCGCGCGGAGAAGATCGGCCTGGTCAACGACGTCCACCCGGATCAGGACACCCTGCTGGCCGAAGCCCGCAAACTGGCGGCGGAGATCGCCACGAACCCGCCCCTGGTCGTGCAGGGGACCAAGAACGTGCTCTCGGCCAACACCGAACGCCAGGTCGCGGACGGCCTGCGTTACGTGTCGGCGTGGAACGCGGCGTTCCTGCCCAGCAAGGACCTCGGCGAGGCCGTGCAGGCCTTCCTCGAGCGGCGCGCGCCCGAGTTCAAGGGAGAGTAGAAAGAACCGGCGGCCCTATCGGCGGACCAGGAGGACGATCGTGAGCGCTTCGGAGGCATACCGCACGTTCCGCGAGGCACGGGACTACCTGTTAGCCCATCGCGAGGACTACGAAACCGCCTATCGCGACTTCACCTGGCCCCGGCCCGCCGAGTTCAACTGGGCGCTGGACTGGTTCGACGTCGTCGCGGCCGACCCGGCCAACCAGGACCGGTACGCGCTGTGGATCGTCGAAGAGGACGGCATCGAGAACCGCTGGACCTATCCGGAGATGGCGCGGCGGTCCAATCAGGTCGCGAACTGGCTGCGCTCGCTCGGCGTGGCAAGGGGCGACCGGCTGATCCTGATGCTCGGCAACCAGGGTGAGCTGTGGCAGACGATCCTCGCCGCGATCAAACTGGGCGCCGTCATCATCCCGGCCTCGACCCTGCTCGGCCCGGCGGATCTCACCGACCGGGTCGAGCGGGGCGCGGCGAAACACGTCGTGATCCGGTCCGTCGACGCGCACAAGTTCGAGAACGTCGAAGGCGACTACACCCGCATCGCCGTCGGGGAGCCGGTCGAGGGCTGGCGGTCCTTTGTGGACGCCTACGAGGAACCGGACACCTTCACCCCCGATGGCCCGACGGCGGCGGAAGACCCGCTTCTGCTGTACTTCACCTCGGGGACCACCGCGAAGCCGAAACTGGTGCAGCACACGCAGGTCTCGTACCCGGTCGGCCATCTGTCCACAATGTACTGGATCGGCCTCGAACCGGGCGACGTCCACCTCAACATCTCCTCGCCCGGCTGGGCGAAACACGCGTGGAGCAACGTCTTCGCGCCGTGGAACGCCGAGGCGACCGTGTTCCTGTACAACTACGCGCGGTTCGACGCGGTCTCCTTGATGGCGCAGATGGACCGGTGCGGTATCACCAGCTTCTGCGCCCCGCCGACGGTGTGGCGGATGCTCATCCAAGCGGATCTGACCGTGCTGAAGACGCCGCCGCGCAAGGTGGTCGGCGCGGGCGAGCCGCTCAACCCCGAAGTGATCGACCAGGTCGAAAAGGCTTGGGGCGTCACGATTCGCGACGGTTTCGGGCAGACGGAGAGCAGCGTCCAGATCGCCAACACACCCGGGCAGGACGTCGTGCCGGGGTCGATGGGCCGCCCGTTGCCGGGCTTCACCGTGGCGCTCGTGGACCCCGTCACCGGCGAACGGGCGCAGGAGGGCGAGATCTGTCTCGACCTCGAAAAGCGACCCGTCGGGCTGATGGCCGGGTACGCCGACGACGAGGAACGTTCGGCCGCGGCCTTCGCGAACGGCTTCTACCACACCGGTGACGTCGGATCGATCGACGAACGCGGCTACATCACCTACGTGGGCCGCACGGACGACGTCTTCAAGGCCTCGGACTACCGGATCTCGCCGTTCGAACTGGAAAGTGTCCTGCTCGAACACGAGGCGGTCGCCGAAGCGGCCGTCGTCCCCGCGCCCGACCCGATCCGGCTCGCGGTACCGAAGGCGTATGTCGTCCTGACGAACGGACACGAACCGACAGCCGACACCGCGGTGTCCATCCTGGCTTTCTGCCGTGAACATTTGGCTCCGTACAAGCGAATTCGCCGCCTGGAGTTCACCGAACTACCGAAGACGATCTCCGGCAAGATCCGGCGCGTCGAACTTCGCGGCCGCGAGAACGAGGCCGACGGCCGTCCGGCGGGGGAGTTCCGCGAGGAGGACTTCCCGCAGCTGAAGGGCTGACCGGCCCGAACTCCGAACTCGCGTGCTTGAACACGTAACTCGCGTGTTTGAAGGCGTAACTCGCCCAGCCGGTGAGTTACGCCTCCAAGCACGCGAGTTACGTCTCCAGACACGCGAGTTACGCCTCCGGACACGCGTGACGGACGGGGCCGTGTGGGTCGAACGACCCACAGCGCGGTAACCGGAACCGCGTTAGCATCCTCGGCAGTGAATCGTTGACAACCCGTGGGGGTCACGGGTCTCACCTTCCCTGCTTGAAAGGTGTTCCTGTCATGCGCATTCGTTTCCTCCTGCCGATGCTCGCCCTGGTGGCCGGGCTCGGTACCGCGGTGGCCGCTCCGGCCGCCGCCGATCCTGGCCCGGTGACGGCGGGCGAAGTGTCCGTCGCCGACGCCTGTTACTCCTGGGGGCGCACGTTGTCCCAGGGCGCGTCCGGTGAGGACGTCCGGCAACTGCAGATCCGCGTCGCCGGCTACCCCGGTTACGGGGGCGTGCTCGCCATCGACGGCCAGTTCGGCGCGGGCACCAAGGCCGCGGTCACCCGCTTCCAGCAGGCGTACGGGCTGGCCGCGGACGGCATCGCCGGATCTGCCACGTTCAGCAAGCTCTACGCGTTGCAGGACGACGACTGCACGCCGGTCAACTTCACCTACGCCGAACTGAACCGGTGCAACTCCGACTGGTCCGGCGGCAACGTCTCAGCGGCGACGGCGAAGGCCAACGCACTGGTCTCGATGTGGAAGCTGCAGGCGATGCGGCACGCCATGGGCGACCGGCCGATCGACGTCAACGGCGGCTTCCGCAGCGTCTCCTGCAACAACGCCGTCGGCGGGGCGACCAACAGCCGTCACCTCTACGGCGACGCGGTCGACCTCGGGGCGGGCTCGCAGGGCTTCTGCGGGCTGGCCAGGCAGGCCCGCAACCACGGGTTCAGTGAGATCCTCGGCCCGGGCTACCCCGGCCACAACGATCACACCCACGTGGCACACCGGTCGACGCGGTTCTGGTCGGCGTCCTCCTGCGGGATCTGAGTCACTCCCAGCGCCACAACGACGGCGGCCGTCCTCCCTTGGGGAGGGCGGCCGCGTGTTCGGTGGTGCGCCGCAGACCGGGGACCCGCTCCATGGTCCGGCCGAGGTTGGCCGGATAGGGGCGGTCCCCGGTCAGCGCTTCGGTGACGTCCAGCGCCTGCGCCGTCGTGAAGATCCGCCCCAGCAGCCCGGCGGTGAAGGCGACGTCCCGCCACAGCCGTTCGGCCAGCATCGGACGGCAGTCCGCCACGATCCGGTCGTGGTCGAACGCCAGCGGCGGGACCTCGTCCAGCGGAGCCCATACCACCTTCCCCGGCTCGTCGAGCGCGGGATCCACCGTGGCCCACAAGGCGATGGAGAGCGTGGGGCCGCGGGGATCACGGTTCGGCTCGTCGAAGGTGGCGAGCTGTCCCGTGGCCGAGACGGCGTCGGGCGAGAGGCCGAGCTTCCCGACCACCGCCCGGTGCGCCGCCTCCCTCAGCCGCTCCCCGAGCCCGAGCAACACCCCTGGCAAGGCGAGTTCACCCGCGAACGGCTCGGCGGCTCGCGGCGCGATTCCCAGCAATACTTTCCTGGTGCCGGGCGCGAACCGCACCACGAGCACGTCAACGGACACCGGCGTCGACTCGATCACGCGTTGATTGTCGACCTTGCCTCCGTGACCCGGTAACCGGCCCTGTCCGGGCTGTACCCGGCGACGGCCACCGGAAGCCGCTCGGCGAACCACGCCAGCGGATCCGGCAGTTCGACGGCGGGGGAGCCCTCACGGGGCACGACCTTCAGCCCGGTCGCGTCGAGATGGGTCACCGCGAGCGCGTCCACCCCGTCGCAGGCCGCGATCGCGTAGTCGAGCAGGGCCGCGTCGAGATGACCGGCCCGCCACGCGCCCTGGAACTCGCCGGTTTCGTTGTGTGCCTCAGGAAAGCGGGCGAGCACGGCGGCGGACTCGGTCGGCAGTGGTCCCGCGCCGTGCCGGGTGAGGTACGTCCGCGTGACACCCAGGACGGCGTGCGGGCGCCCGGCCAGCAGCGCGCGAGCGTTGTGCGGCGTGGTGGTGGACCAGGTCGTATGCGGGTGGAATCCGTGGTGCTGGTCGAGGAGAGCCCCCTGCGCTCCCTCGAAGACCAGCCGTCCGGAATCCGCCAGCCGTCCCGTTTCGTCCCCGTCGGTGATCCGCACCGCGTCCGCGAAATCGCGGTACAGCGCCACCAGTTCGTCCACGCCGTGCGGTGGCGTGGCGAGCGGAGCGTAGAACCGTGCGAGCGCGTCCAGCTTGCGTCGCAACACCGAAGGGTCGGCGCAGTCGGCGACCGTGGGCGCTTCCCCCGGCGTCCCGATGACCTCCTGGTTTTCCACCACCTCGCCCGGCACGGCCCCCGGCAGCAGCGAATACCAGACGGTCTCGCCGATGCCCTTGCCGCACGAGCCGTGCCGGTTCGCGCCCCGGGCCTCCTCCCGCGCCCGGTTGGCGTGGATGTGGAACGGCGTCGTGAGCAGAGCCCGGCCGTCCACGCTCAGCAGCGAGAGCGGATTCCGGACGCCGACCGCTTCGAGCCGCCGCGCCTCCGCGGCCAGCGCGAACGGCTCGACCAGCACGAACCGTGAGAGGTGGGTGGGCACGCCGGCGAACGTGCCCGCCCCGAACTGGCTGAACGTGTGGTGCCGCCCGTCCACGACGACGTTGTGCGCGGCCTGCGCGCCGCCGTTGAAGCGGACCACGGCGGTGGTGGGCCGGGCGGCGCAGAGCGCGTCGACCACCGCGCCCTTGCCTTCGTCGCCGAAGCCGAGCCCGACCACCACCACGTGTCCGTCAAGGAGACTCATCGCAGCACCACGTCGCTCGGCCCACCCGGCTCCGGCACGGCCGAGGTGACGACCGATTTGGTGCCCAGCTTCGCCAGCGCCTTGCCGACCGCCTTGCTTTCGGCGACCGAGCCGACGTCCGCGAGATCGGCGAGCGCCCGGTCGACGTCGACGACCCGCTCCTCCAGCCCGATGGTGGCCGCGATCAGTTCGCACACCGCGCCGGGATCGTCGAGCTTCAGGAAGTTCTGGCCGAGCAGATCGCTCCAGTGCTCGCCGATCTGCGGGTCGTTGTAGTACGAAGACTGGTTCGGCAGCACGAAGTAGACGTGCCACTTGCGGGCCAGCTCCCGGTACACCGAGGCCGGGTCGATGTCCTCCCGCACGTCGTCCCCGATCACGCGGCGGATGTGGCGCGCCTCCAGCGCCGGCTTGTTCAGCTCGTCGCCGATGATGAACAGGTAGCCCTTGCGGCCGCGGTTCTGCCACGCGTCGGTCACGACGTGCCGGGCCATGAAGTACGCGGCCAGTTCGTAGGACTCGCTCTTCTGCCCGCCGCCACCGCCTTCGAGGAAGATCGTGCGCAGCTGCTCGTCCATCCGGTTGTCCGATTCGAACTGCCCGACCTGCAAGGGAACCCGGTCGCTGTCGGCGTCGCCGATCGCGCCGAACATCACCTGCGGGTCGGCCAGGTACCCCCGGCGCTTCAGCAGGCCGTGCAGCTTGCCGAGCTTGCCCTGCATGACCCGCGGCACCCGGCGCATCGAGCCGGTGACGTCGAACAGCACCGCGATCGGCGTCGAATCGGTGTGGTCGGCCGAATCCCGGCATTCCCGGACCGCGTTCAGCGGGTCGAGCGCCGGTGCGACCTTCCAGTCTTTCGCGGGCTTGGAGCGGAGATCGGCGGTGTAGCCGAAGTCGTCCTCGCCCTTGGCCTTCCGGAAGGTCTTCGCGGCGGCGTAGGCGTTGTCGTCCCAGTGTCCGTGTCCCATGGTCAGGCTCCTGTCTCGGGGATGGTGAAGGGTCGGAAGGTGCGGGGGCCGTAGAGGTCGTCGAGCAGCGCGTCGTATTCGTCGAGCAGATCGGCGGCGTCGGGCCGTTGCGCCGGAGCTTCCTGCGTGCACCAGGTCGCGAACTCGCGTTGGCGGGTTTCTTCCCGTGCAAGGAGTTCCAGCATCATGCGGTGGAGCATGTGAACGTCGGTGGCGGTGGTCACCGGAAGTCCTTTGTGGACTTCCGGTGGGTAGTGGATGGACTTGTCCGCCGCCAGCGGGAGCACACCGTCCTCGACGGCGAAGGACCAGCCGACGACGACGATGCCGTGCTGTCCCGGATGGACGAGCACGTTGTCCGCGGTGAGGTGGCCGTGGACGACACCCGCCCGGTGCGCGCCCGCCACGGCACGCAGGAGGCGGCGATGCATCCACGCGTAGTCGCGGCCGTCGAGCCCGCTGGGAAAGGCCTTCCCGATATCGGCGAGGGTGACGAACCCGTCGACGAGCGGATCGAGGACGCTGAACGCTCGGTCGCCCCTGGCCACCGGACCCGAGGTGTCCAGCAGTCGCGGGTAGTAGGGGCGCAGCCATCGGTGCCGTTCGGTGAAGCCGTCGAGCTTGCGCAGCGCCGCCCACTCGGCGTGGATCAGCGGGTTGAGCGCCGGGTCGCGGACGAGTTTCACCAGATGCGGCCCGGTCGTCCGGTAGGTCGTCGCGACACTGCCCACCGCGTGCGGCGCGGTGAGGGTGTACGCCGACGTCGCCGTGGTGACCGTCTGGCGCCGGGAGCGTTTCCAGTCGTCGTGGAGGCGGTTGAGGGTGGCGGCGGCGCGGTGGGCGCGCTCGTCGCCGGGGTTGCGGTCGGGGTGGAGAACGGCCGCCAGTTCGCGGTAGCGATGGCGCGCGAACAGAGCGGCCGCGTCGACCGTGTTCTCGATCATCGTCACGGCGTCTTCCCTGGTGAGCATAGTTTGAGTCTAGACGACTCTTACCTAGGTTCGCAAGGGGGTGGGTACAAATCCCGTGCCGTGCCGCCACGTCGGCGAATAGCCTGGAACGGCCGAACGAAAGGACTTTCTTGTCGGGTGAACCGCGGAGTTCCAAGATGCCCGCCCGGACGCTGCTGGCCGGGATCCCGCTCGTCTTCCTGTTGTGGGTGACCGGGGGAGCCCTCGCCGACCGTGTCCGCGAACTGGATACCGGGCAGGACGTCACGGTCACCGGCGTCTCCGGATGCGTCGAGGACGGCCCGCCGATGAGCGGCCGGTTTCCCTATTGCACGGCCAAGTGGCGGTTCGACGACGGGCGCACCGGTCACGGGAGGATCGACGGCGAAAGAGTCGAGAAAGGCGACCGGATCTTCGCCGTCGACGGATTCGCCTACTCGTCGAGGTCCAATCGGGTCTTGAGTCTGTGGATGGTCGTGCTGTGCGGCCTGGTCTTGCTGGGCATGCTGATCGGACTCGGTGTCCTGTACCGGATGGACCGGAGCCGGCGGCGTCGCGAGCGGTGACGCCGCCGGGTGTTCTCAGCTCCGGGTGGCTTCGATCTGGCGCTCGTCCTCGGTCGAGCAGCTCGTCACCGGGTCGTTCGGCCCGCTCCCGCAGGTCCAGGGGCCGACCACCACGGGGCCGGGCCCCTGCGGTGACGCCGCCTCGGCCGGCGTCAGCTTGGCGAAGTACTCCGTGAGCACCTGCGTCGCTTCGGCGCACTCGGCCTTGCCGCGGACGACGACCTTGTTCTTCGCGCCCTGGAATCCGGTGACCTCGCCACAGGGCGTACCGGCCAGGACCTGATCGGCCGCGGGGGCGGGAGAGGGCGGCGGCGCGGCGGCGGGAGTGGGGTCCGCGCCGCAGCCGCTCAGCAGGACGACGGCGAACGCGGCGGGGAGCACGGCGAGGCTCTTCATGGGCCCTTCTTCTCGAGGATGGTTCATTCGGTTCATTCCACGGGGACGACGGCGGCGAACACGTTCTGATCGCCCTTGCTGCAACTGGTTCCGCCCTGCGCGGCGGGAGCGCCGGAGACGCACAGCCAGCCGTCCACGGTCTCGCTGACCGGTTCGTCCGAGCCCGCGGACTGCCGTCCGGCGATCGTCTTGTGGAACGAACCGACGATCCCGGTCGCGTCCGCGCACGAGACCCCGGGGCCGTTGAGCACCTGCAGGGTCAGCCCGCTGGCCGCGGTGACCGTCCCGCACGAACCCTGAACCGGTTCAGCGGGTTTCGGCTGGGAGGTGGGAACCGGTGCGGCGGACCGGCTCGGCGCGGTCTGCGACGGGATCGGCGGCACCGGCACGCTGGACACCGCGGTGGGAAGCGAGGGCGGCGAGGCCGACATCAAGGTGACAGGCGGTGGCGGATCTTCGCCCGAACAGGCGGCGAGCGTTCCGACGGCGGCACAGACGGCGCAGGCCGCGAACAGGCGCCGCCACGTTCCCATGGTGGTCGAGACGGGCAAGGCGATCCTTTCGTCGGCCGGTCGTGGCCGGCCCATTCTCACCCGGCCGGGCCCGATCCCGTGGCATTGAGCCACGTTCGATTCGCGGGAGGCTATCGCGCCCCCGCCGCCGTGCTTCGCGAGGACCGCTCGGCGACTGTCCATTGTGGACGATTAACATGCCGTTCACAGCGCGACAACATCCTGCTGTCGTTGCGAACCGATCGGACGAATCCGGCGTGGAGCCGTTAACGCGCGGCCTCGTTCTGCCGAAAACAAAGGTAGCGCTCCGGCGTGTCCCAGTCCCCGTCACCGAAACCGTGAGAGCGATGAAGACCGACGAACAGACCGACCCCGCGTCATCCCAGGCCGCCGCACCGGCGAGCACGGAACTGCCACCGACGGCACCGTGCACCGTCGTCTGGTGTGGCGGCCGCCCGTACGTCCTCGAAACCTCCGCCGGCCACAACCGCTGGATGGGCACCGATCACCGGGGCAGGCCCGTGGCGCTGACCAGCGCGGACCTGCAACGCCGCGGCTGGACCCACACCCGGGCCAGCTGACGCGGGAGGACCTGCCGCCGCTGGCTAGGCTGAGCGGGTGAGTACGCCCCCCGAACCGAGCGTGACCAGCGAAGAGCCTTCCCTGCTGCGGCAGGCCCTGAATGTTCCCAACATGCTTTCGATCCTCCGGCTCGCCGGGGTGCCGGTCTTCCTGTGGCTGCTCCTCGGCCCGAAGGAGGACGGCTGGGCGCTCGCGCTGCTCGTGTTCAGCGCGCTCACCGACTGGCTCGACGGCAAACTCGCCCGCTGGCTCAACCAGATGTCCCGGCTCGGCCAGCTGCTCGACCCCGCCGCCGACCGGCTCTACATCCTCGCCACCCTCATCGCCTTCCTGATCCGCGACATCATCCCGTGGTGGCTGGTGGTCCCGCTGGTCGTCCGCGAGGCCGTCCTCGGCGTCTGCGTGCTGCTGCTGCGGCACCGCGGGTTCGCCCCGCCGGAGGTCACCTACATCGGCAAGGGCGCCACGTTCGTGCTGATGTACGCGTTCCCGTTCCTGCTGCTCACCCAGGGCGGTTCCGACATCGCCGCGATCGCCCGCCCGATCGGCTACGCCTTCACGGCGTGGGGCGCGGTGCTGTACGTCTATTCGGGCGTGCTGTACGTCGTCCAGACGGCACGGGCGCTGCGAACGGCCGATCCCGCCGAGTTGCGGGAGGCGCCGGGCGCGTGACCCGGCGGGATGCGAAACTGCGCGCGTCGGTTTCGAGCGAGGGCAAGAAAGGGGAGCGGCGTTGTCCACTCCAGAAGAACTGCGGTACACCGAGGAACACGAGTGGGTCTCCGTGCGCGACGGAGGGCTCGTGCGCGTGGGCATCACGGAGTACGCCCAGGACCAGCTCGGTGACGTGGTGTTCGTCGAACTGCCCGAGGTCGGCAAGCAGGTCGGTGCGGGCGACGCGTTCGGCGAGGTCGAGTCGACCAAGAGTGTTTCGGAGCTGTTCGCCCCGCTCGACGGCGAGGTGGTCGCGGTCAACGACGCGGTGACCGAGTCACCCGAGCTGATCAACAGCGACCCCTACGGCGAAGGCTGGCTGATCGAGCTCCGGCTCGACGACGCGAGCTCGGTGGAATCCCTGCTGGAGGCCGAGGCGTACCAGGCGCTGATCAAGGAATAGCCGCAGGCCGCGGCCCTTCGGGAAGAGTAGGGGGAGCCGCGGGCCGGAGATTCGATCAGGCACGGTACGTTTGACTCCACACGTTCTTGAGTAGTGGCAACACACATGCGTTAGGAGAGCTCAGGTGAGCACGAACGACGGGCCCGGCGTTCCCCCGGAGCAGTCTCCGGAGCGGACTTCTGTCTTCCGGGCCGACTTCCTGGCCGACGTCGAAGGCACTGAGGCTCCTCCGGCTGCCGAGGCCCCCGTCCAGGGTGTGGACGCGCTGCCCGCGGGTTCCGCGCTGCTGGTCGTCAAGCGGGGCCCGAACGCGGGTTCGCGCTTCCTGCTGGACCGCGACACCACCAGCGCGGGACGGCACCCGGACAGCGACATCTTCCTCGACGACGTCACGGTCTCCCGGCGCCACGCCGAGTTCCGCCGTGAGGGTGGCGAGTTCGTCGTCATCGACGTCGGCAGCCTCAACGGCACCTACGTCAACCGCGAGCCGGTCGACCAGGCCGTCCTCGCCGGTGGCGACGAGGTGCAGATCGGCAAGTTCCGCCTGGTCTTCCTGACCGGCCCGGGTCACGGGGGCCAGGGGGCACGGTGACGGCGGCCGGGCGGCCTGATCGGGATGCGTCGCAGCGCGATGGGTTGAGCATCGGGGCCGTGCTGGCACAGCTGCGCGGCGACTTCCCCGATGTCACCATCTCCAAGATCCGGTTCCTCGAGGCGGAGGGTCTGGTCCAGCCGGGCCGGACCCCGTCGGGGTACCGGCAGTTCGCTCCGGCGGACGTGGAGCGGTTGCGGTTCGTCCTGTCCGCCCAGCGGGATCACTACCTCCCGCTGAAGGTCATCAAGGAACAGCTGGACGCGGCGGATCAGGGCGCCGCGCCCGCCGAGCACACCGCGGCGATGCCGCGGCTGCCGCGGAAACTCGTGTCACTCGACGCCCCCGGGGAGAACGGCGGACTGCCGTCCCCGGGGGACTTCGAGACCGATCGCGAGATCAGGCTGACCGAGGAAGATCTGCTCCGCCAGGCTGGGATCGACGCCGCCACCCTGGCTGAGCTGCGGCAATACGGTCTCGTCCGCCCGGGAGCGGCGGGGTTCTTCGACCCGGACGCGGTCCTCGTGGCGAAGACCGTGAAGGCGATGACCGAATTCGGTATCGAGCCGAGACATCTGCGTGCCTTCCGGGCCGCGGCCGACCGCGAGGTGGGCCTGCTGGAGCAGATCGTGACCCCGGTGTATCGGCATCGTGACGAGGACGCCCAGGCGAGGGGCGACGAGGTCGTCCGGGAGCTGGCCGCCTTGACCGTGGCGTTGCACACGCTCTTGGTGAAGGCCGGAATACGGGCTGTCACAGGCGGTTGAACGGCTTCGGGGGACCGGGAGCCGTTGTCGGGCCACTTGTCAATGCCTGAATGTTCGGCACCCTATGCCGTACCGTGAGAGTTGGGTTTGCCACGGGCGAACCGAGAATGTCGGAGACAGCGAGCACAGCGCTCGGAAGACGGGTAGCGTCGGGACTGCCGTCGCTTGGTCGTCGAGACAAGCGTTGCAGCCCGTGCGCACGAGAGGGAGGCGAAGCCCGATGAGCGAGATGCGCGTCGTCGGCGTGCGGGTGGAGCTACCCGCGAATCAGCCGATCTTGTTGCTGCGGGAAACCGAAGGCGAGCGTTACCTGCCGATCTGGATCGGCTCGGTCGAGGCCACCGCCATCGCCTTGGAGCAGCAGGGAGTCCGCCCGGCCCGTCCGCTCACCCATGACCTGCTCAAGGAGGTCATCGGAGCGCTGGGCCGCGAGCTGGAGCAGGTCGTCATCACCGATCTGAAGGAAGGCACGTTCTTCGCGGAGCTGGTCTTCGACGGGGACATCCGGGTTTCGGCCCGCCCGAGCGATTCGGTGGCGCTGGCGCTGCGGGTCGGGGTGCCCATCCACGCCGTGGACGCGGTGCTGGAGGAAGCGGGCCTCATCATCCCCGACGAGCAGGAGGACGAGGTCGAGAAGTTCCGCGAGTTCCTCGACTCGGTCTCGCCGGAGGACTTCCGCGGCGCGGACACCTGATCCCGAGACTTGAACGAAGGGGCGGCGCCTGATGGTGCCGCCCCTTCGTCGTACGTGCGTTTAGTCCTCTGAATGCGTTCGCGAATGCTTCTTGTACTTCGGCGTGGTGCGAAGGCCGAGTTTCCTCGGCTGAGCCGAGGCAAGGGGCCCTTCACGCGCGGCCGCTGGGACTGCCCTCACGGACTTCCGCAGGACGGCCGTGGCTCAGGCGGCGGTCGCCTTGACGAACAGGTCCGCCAGCTCGCGCCCGTAGCGCTCCAGGTCCAGCTTCGGATCCGCCGCGAACTTCGCCGCGACGCCGTCGATGGCCTGCGCGATCGACAACGCCATCACGTCCGGCGCGAACTCGCCGAAAGCACCTTCCTGCTGTCCCTGCCGCAGCTGACGTTCGAGCCGGCCGGTCCGGAACTCTTCGACCAGCGGCGCCGACATGAACCAGCCCTCGGCGTCCGAGCTGCTCGAACCCATCTCGACCATGACCCGCACGAGTTCCGGGTACGAGCCGAGGAACGCGATCTCCGACTCGATGTAGCCGCGCAGCAGCCCGGCCCGGTCGGTCGTGCCCTGGATCCGCTCCTCGAGGAACTTGTCCTTCATCCCGGTCGCGGTGGTGACCACGGCCTGCATCAGGCCCGCCTTGTTGGTGAAGTGGTACGAGATGATCCGGGTGCTGGACAGCCCGGCCCGTTCCTTGATCTTCGCGAACGACGTCTTGTGGTAGCCGAGGTCGGAGATCGTCGCGATCGTCGCCCCGATGATCTGGGCCCGCCTGGCCGCCTCGGCGACCGACAGCCCCAGCTCCGCCTGGACCTCTTGCATGGCGCTCTGCGTGGAGGGAGTTACTTGCATGAGTAAAAAATAACACGCCCGAGTAAAAGTGGCAACGGTGCAGCCGAACGGGGGACTGTGCTCGACAAGCCTCAAGAAGAGCTTGAGGTGGACCGCGCGTCGCGTTGACCGGTTTGCCGGACGCGCTTACCGTCAATGGAGGTGAATCGCCAAGGTGTGATTCGGATGTCTGGGGCATTCGTCTTGACGAGGAACTCCGGTGCGGGCTCACGTGGGTCCGCGCGGCTTTGTTCGCCGGCCGCCAGGTCGGGCGAGGGGAGGCATGGCGTGGTCGAGGCTGGTAGCCCTCAAGAGCCGCTCGTTCCGGTCGCTGACGGCGAGCAGGGCGAGCTGTTCCCCGACTCTTCCCTCCCGGACGAACTCGTCGGTTACCGCGGTCCCGCCGCCTGCCAGATCGCCGGGATCACCTACCGGCAGCTCGACTACTGGGCCCGTACAAAGCTGGTCGCGCCGAGTATTCGCACTGCGCACGGCTCCGGTTCGCAGCGGCTCTACTCGTTCAAGGACATCCTCGTCCTGAAGGTCGTCAAGCGGCTGCTCGACACCGGCGTCTCCCTGCAGAACATCCGCGTCGCCGTCGACCACCTGCGCCTGCGCGGCGTCCGCGACCTCGCCAAGGTCACCCTGTTCTCCGACGGCACCACCGTCTACGAGTGCACTTCGCCCGAAGAGATCGTCGATTTACTCCAGGGTGGGCAGGGTGTCTTCGGGATCGCGGTCAGCGGCGCGATGCAGGAGATCAGTGGCACCATCCACGAGTTCCCGGCCGAGCGGGCCGACGGCGGCGTGATCGAAACGGTCACACCGGACGAGCTCACGCAGCGCCGCAACGCCCGTCGCACCGGCTGATCATGAGGCCGCGGACGCGGCAGGGTAGGCTCACTTCCGCGGTCGACGAATCCGCGCGGGAGAGACCGAGCCGATAACCGTTGAGCTCGGCGCCGAAGGAGCAAGTCCTCCCCGGAACCTCTCAGGCACCCTGGACCGCGCGGAAGAGACGCCTCTGGAAAGTGGTTCGCCAGGTCACAGCCTGGCGGCCCCGCCGACGGTGCAAGCCCGGCTCAACACTCGGGCGAAACTCTCAGGCGCCCCCACGGGGGTACGGACAGAGTGGGGAGGGCCAGGACAATCGTCCCGGCCCCACCCCCGCGTCTTGGGAGGTCCCCGATGGAGCCCGGTTCACTGGCCGCCCTCGAATCCGGAACCCCCTTCGCGGACCGGCACATCGGCCCCGGCGCTGAAGAGCTCGCCCGCATCCTCGACGTCGTCGGCGTCACCTCCCTGGACGAGCTCGCCGAGCGGGCCGTCCCCGCCTCGCTGCGGGAGTCCGCGGCACCGCTGGAGCTGCCGCCGCCCGCGACCGAGACCGGCGCACTCGCCGAGCTCCGCGCGCTGGCCGCGCGCAACCGGCCGATGGTCCAGATGATCGGCCTCGGCTACCACGACACCGTGACCCCGCCGGTGATCCGCCGGAACGTGCTGGAGAGCCCGGCCTGGTACACCGCGTACACGCCGTATCAGCCGGAGATCTCGCAGGGCCGTCTCGAAGCGCTGCTGAACTTCCAGACCATGGTCTCCGACCTGACCGGCCTGCCGATCGCTAACGCCTCCATGCTGGACGAGGCGACCGCCGCGGCCGAGGCGATGACGCTGGTCCGCCGGGCGGGCAAGGCGAAGTCGGACCGGTTCGTGGTCGACGAGGACACCCTTCCGCAGACGATCGAGGTCCTGCGCACCCGCGCCGAGCCGCTCGGTATCGAGCTGGTGACCGCGGATCTGTCCCAGGGCATCACGGGGCTCGGGCTCGGTGGGGACTTCTTCGGCGTGCTGCTGTCGTATCCGGGCGCGTCGGGTGTCGTCCGCGAATGGGACCACACCATCTCCGAGGTCAAGGCACTGGGCGCGGCGGTGGTGATGGCCGCGGATCCGCTGGCGCTGACCCTGTTGCGCCCGCCCGGTGAGCTCGGCGCCGACGTCGCGATCGGGTCGACGCAGCGCTTCGGTGTCCCGATGGGCTTCGGAGGGCCGCATGCGGCGTATCTCGCCGTCCGGCAGGGGCTCGAACGGCAGTTGCCCGGACGGCTGGTGGGGGTGTCGAAGGACGCCGACGGCGCGCCCGCGTACCGGCTCGCGCTCCAGACCCGTGAGCAGCACATCCGCCGCGAGAAGGCGACGAGCAACATCTGCACCGCCCAGGTGCTGCTGGCGGTGATCGCGTCGATGTACGCGGTGTACCACGGTCCCGAAGGCCTGCGCGCCATCGCGAACCGCGCGCACCGGATGGCCACGGTGCTCGCGGCGGGGCTCGCCGAGAACGGTGTGGACGTCGTGCACTGCGAGTTCTTCGACACCGTGACGGTCTCCGTTCCGGGGCGTGCGGCGGGGATCGTCGGCACGGCCAGGGAACTCGGGGTCAACCTGCGGCTCGTGGACTCCGACCATGTGGCCGTCGCGTGTGACGAGACGACGACCCGCGAGCATCTTTCCCTGGTGTGGAAGGCGTTCGGGATAGCGGTGTCCGATGTGGACTCGCTCGACGCGGACACCGCGGACGGCTTCCCGCCGGATCTGCGCCGCACCAGCGACTACCTGACGCATCCGGTCTTCCACGCGCATCGCTCGGAGACGGCGCTGCTCCGGTACCTGAGGTCGTTGTCCGGCAAGGACGTCGCGCTCGACCGGAGCATGATCCCGCTCGGCTCCTGCACGATGAAGCTGAACGCCACGGCCGAGATGGAGCCGATCACCTGGCCCGAGTTCGCCGGGCTGCACCCGTTCGCGCCCGCCGAAGACGCTGCGGGGCTGCTCACCGTGGTCAAGGATCTGGAGCGGTGGCTCGCCGGCATCACCGGCTACGACGCGGTGTCCCTGCAGCCGAACGCCGGAAGCCAGGGCGAGTTCGCCGGGCTGCTGGCGATCCGCGCCTATCACCGCGAACGCGGGAACGCGGCACGCGACGTCTGCCTGATCCCGTCCAGTGCCCACGGGACGAACGCGGCTAGCGCGGTCATGGCCGGGATGCGGGTGGTCGTCGTGAAATGCGACGACGAGGGCAATATCGACCTCGGCCACCTCAAGTCCACTGTGGACGAGCACGCGGACGACCTCGCCGCGATCATGATCACCTACCCGTCGACGCATGGCGTCTACGAGGACACCGTCCGTGAGGTCTGCGCGCTGGTGCACGACGCGGGCGGCCAGGTGTACGTCGACGGCGCGAACCTGAACGCGCTGATCGGCGTGGCGCAGTACGGGAAGTTCGGCGCCGACGTCTCACATCTGAACCTGCACAAGACCTTCTGCATCCCGCACGGTGGCGGCGGGCCGGGTATCGGTCCGATCGGCGTCCGCGCGCATCTGGCGCCGTACCTGCCGAACCACCCGCTGCAACCGGACGCCGGCCCGGCCACCGGGGTGGGCCCGATCAGCGCCGCGCCGTGGGGGAGCGCGTCGATCCTGCCGATCTCCTGGGCCTACGTCCGGATGATGGGCGCCGACGGCCTGCGGCGGGCGACGCTGACCGCGGTCGCGAACGCCAACTACGTCGCGAAACGTCTCGCCGCGCACTATCCGGTGCTGTACTCCGGGCACGAGGGACTCGTGGCGCACGAGTGCATCCTCGATCTCCGCGCGATCACCAAGCGGACCGGCGTCACGGTCGACGACGTCGCCAAGCGGCTGGCCGACTACGGGCTCCACGCGCCGACGATGTCCTTCCCGGTCGCGGGCACGCTCATGGTCGAGCCCACCGAGAGCGAGGACCTCGGCGAACTCGACCGGTTCTGTGACGCGATGATCGCGATCCGCGGCGAGATCGAGAAGGTCGCCGCGGGGGAGTGGCCGGTCGCCGACAGCCCGCTGCGCAACGCCCCGCACACCGCGCGCTGTCTCGCGGGCGAATGGGATCGGCCGTACAGCAGGGAGATCGCGGTCTTCCCGGCCGGGTTCACCGCGTCGAAGATCTGGCCCCCGGTGCGGCGGATCGACGGGGCCGCGGGCGACCGCAACCTCGTCTGTTCCTGCCCGCCACCGGAGGCCTTCGCCTGAGGGTCAGCCGGGCATCTTGTCGAGAAAGCCCAGCACCTGCTTGATCCGCCCGTCCTCGACGGTGATGACGTCGAAGCCGATCGCCAGCGGCTCTTCCGCGCCGTCGGGGCCGAGGTACCACTGGAACCGCGCGATGTCGTGGTGCGCGTCCGGGGCCGAGGGCAGGCTGAACCACAAGCCCGCGAACTGGGCCTGGGCGCCGGCGATGAAGCCGTCGACGCCCTCGTGGCCGGTGACCGCGCCGAGCGGGTCGGTGTAGGCGGCGTCCTCGGTGAACACTTCGGCGATGAGCGCGCGGCGCTTGTCCGCGTCGGTCTCGTTCCACACGGCGATGTACTGCTCGGCGACGCGCTGGATGTCCGACATGGTGTCTCCTCGTTTTCCTGTGGGGTAACCGATGCCGCAACTCTGTCGGCTGAAGCGGGTCCCGTCGATTACGCGGGAGGTAATGGCGGCGCGACACCCGGGGTGCGTAGGTTCGTGATCGTGACGACCACAGTGACCGCGGGCCGCCCCGTCGGCGAGCTCCTCCGCGAATGGCGTGACCGCCGCCGGATCAGCCAGCTGGACCTCGCCATCTCGGCGGACATCTCCACCCGGCATCTGAGCTTCGTGGAGACCGGCCGCTCCAAGCCCAGCCGGGACATGGTGCTGCGGCTCGGCGAGCACCTGGAGGTCCCCTTGAGGGAACGCAATCAGCTGTTGCTGGCGGCCGGTTACGCGCCCGCGTACGCCGAAAGCGGCCTCGGCGCCCCGGAGATGGCGGCGGTCCGCAAGGCGGTCCGGCAGCTGATGACCAGCCACGAGCCGTACCCGGCCGCCGTCGCCGACCGCTGGTGGAACCTGGTCGACGCCAACGCGAGCATCTCGATCATGACCGGCCTGGTCTCGCCCGCCTTGATGACGCCGCCGGTCAACGTCCTTCGGGTGACGCTGCATCCGGAGGGGATGGCGCCGCACGTGCTGAACCTGGGGGAATGGCGCGCCCATCTGCTCGGCAGGCTGCGGCGGCAGGTGATCCAGACGGCCGACCCGGCGCTGACCGAACTGCTGGAGGAACTGCTCGCCTATCCGTGCGCGGATCCCGTCCCCGAGGTGGAGGTCCCCGGGCCGGGTGACATCTTCGTCCCGTTGAAGCTGCGGCACGAGGACGCCGAACTCACCTTCTTCAGCACGGTCTCCACCTTCGGGACGCCGTTGGACGTCACGGTCGCCGAGCTGGTGATCGAGTCCTTCTTCCCGGCCGACGCGGACACGGCGGAATATCTGCGCGCGTACGCGGCGCGCGGGGTGGAATGATGCCGGGAAAGAAGCCCTGCCACAGACTCCAGTGAGGATTCCTCTTCCATGGCCGTGCCTTCCGTCGTCCTGAACAACGAGGTAGCCATCCCCCAACTCGGTTTCGGCGTCTGGCAGGTCCCCGCGGGCGACACGGCCAAGGTCGTCCGGACCGCCATCGAGGCCGGATACCGCAGCATCGACACCGCCGCGTCCTACGGGAACGAAGCCGGTGTCGGCGAGGCGATCCGGTCGGCGGGAGTACCCCGCGACGAACTGTTCATCACCACGAAGCTCCCGAATCCGGGCCACGGCTACGACGAGGCGCTCCGTGCCTTCGACGCCAGCCTCGCGGAACTCGGCCTGGACCGCGTGGACCTGTACCTGATCCACTGGCCGACACCCGCCCGCGGGAAGTACGTCGAAACCTGGCGGGCGCTGGAAAAGCTCTACGCGGACGGCCGGGCGCGCGCCATCGGGGTGTCGAACTTCCACGTCCCGCATCTGTGCCGGCTGTTCGACGAGACCGGGATCGTGCCCGCGGTCAACCAGGTCGAGCTGCACCCGCGGCTGCAGCAGAAGGCACTGCGGGAGTTCCACGCCGAGCACGGCATCGTCACCGAGGCGTGGAGCCCGCTCGCGCAGGGATCGCTGCTCTCGGACCCGACGCTGACCGCCCTCGCCGCCAAGTACGGCAAGAGCCCGGCACAGCTGGTGCTGCGCTGGCATCTGCAGCTCGGCACGGTCGCGATCCCGAAATCCGTGACGCCGTCCCGGATTCGCGAGAACTTCGACGTCTTCGATTTCGAACTGGCCGAGGACGATCTCGCGGCCCTCGCCGAGTTCGACGACGGGACGCGCACCGGGCCGGACCCGGACACCTTCGGCTCCTGAGCCTTGTTTGCCTCAAGTACATGAAGGCCCCCTTCCTTACGCCAGGCGTAAGGAAGGGGGCCTTCATGTACTTGAGGTAGGTGCGAAGGTCGAGGGTCCTCGGCTGAGCCGAGGGAAGGGGTCCTTCACGCGCAGTCGTTGTGGCTAATGGTGCCTGTGGGGCGAATGCGGCGATTGTCGAGTCCGTGAAGGCCACGGCGGTCGGCACTGACGCCCTTGCCGCTCACGAGGACCGAGGTACGGGAAAGGCCCCTTCCCGAGCGGCGAAGGGGCCTTTCCCGTGGTTCGAGGGGCTCAGGTGGCCTTGATACCCGCGGCGGCGAAGTCGGCCTGCTGGGCCGGCTGCTGCAGGTACTGACGGAAGGTCTGAGCGGCGCGCATCTGGACCTCGTCGATGCTCTTGCCGGCGAGGCCGACGAGCGGGTAGTCGGCCGAACGCGCCGTCGCGACCGACTGGGCGGGCGACCCGACCAGCGCGGGTTTGGCGGTGTTCAGCTCGGTCACCCAGTAGGTGGACTCGGGGATCCACGCGGCGGGGAGGCCGCCGATGGAGTCCAGGTTGGTCCGGCCGACGAGGCCGTCGAGCACGGAAGCGGAGGACAGCGCGTCGACCTGGATGACCACGCAGTGGTCGCGGACCACGGTCGCGGCGTTGTTCCACCGCTCGGCCGCCGCTCGCACGGGCTTTTCGATGCTGGGGGTGACGATGATCCGCATCGGGGTGTCGCCGGCGCTGCACGCCTTGGCCTGGGCTTCGGCACGGGTGTTGAGCTCGCCGTCGGCCCAGTTCCAGCCGAACACGCCGATCGCGACCAGGACCACGAGGACCAGGCAGGCGATCGGCCATTTGGCGATCCGGCGCCGCGGGGCCTTCTTCCCGACGATCCGGTGTGAACCGGTCGCCTCACCGCGGCCCTGAGGCCGCTTCGGCGGGTCGAGGGGATGCGGCACCGGCTCCTCGACCGCGCTGTGTCGCCCCATCGTTGTCCTTTCGAAACGTGCGCGCTCGCGCTGCGTATGCAATCAAACCGTTATCACTCTAACAGGGGAGGATGTTACGGGGAATGCGACGACTCACAGTTGTTTTCCGCGTGTCGCGGGCACCTTCTTTAACCCGGCGAGGAGCCGTTGGCAATGCGCTATCAGGTGCTCACGCAGCGGCGCGGCCCGGCGGGCGAACGCGGCCTGAGCGCGGGCGTACTCGGCCCGGCCTTCCGGGGTCTCGATCCGGACAGGGGAGTACCCGAACTCCGCCAGATCGTACGGGCTGGCCCGCATGTCCAGTTCCCGGATGTCCGCCGCTAGTTCGAAGCAGTCCCCGACCAGCTCGGCGGGCACGAACGGATCGAGTTTGTACGCCCACTTGAAGAGATCCATGTTGGCGTGGAGGCAGCCCGGCTGCTCGAACTCGGTCTGGTTCTCCCGCGCCGGGCGCAGCGTGTTGCGAGGCCGGGCGGGTTCGGTGAAGAACCGGAACGCGTCGTAATGCCCGCACCGGATCTCCAGCGACTCGACCACGCCGTCGGTGCCGGCCGAACCCAGCCGGAGCGGAAGTTGTGAGTGACGAACCTCATCCGCCGATTCCCGGTAAACCATTGCCCATTCATGCAGCCCGAAACAACTGAGTCTCGGAGACCGGGACGCGGTCGCGGAAAGCAGTCCGAGGACGAATTCCGCGGTCTTGGCCCGGCCCTCGGTGAAGCCCGCCCGATCGAGCATGACGCCCTCCGGGGCCTCCAGGTAACCCTTCCGCTCCAGGAACCGCCGGGCGGACGCGCCTTCGAGCACGACCCCCGGACCCGGTTGCCAGCGTTCGAGATGCCCGGGCCGGTGCGAGTAGTAGGTGAAGAGGAAGTCGAGCACCGGATGCTTTTCGCCCCGTGATCGGCGGCGCTGGTGCGGGGTCGTCCAGCGCCGCATCCGCGTGACGTGCTCGTCTTCCCGAGCCCGCCAGACGGGCTCGGGAAGGACGATCGGGCCGGTCACGACATGACGTGGGTACCGTCGCGGACAGTCCCCACGTATTCCTCGACGAGATCCTCCAGCGCGACGACGCCGACCGCCGCCCCCGCCGGGCTCAACGCCCGCGCCAGGTGGCTGCCTTCCTTGCGCATGGCCGACAACGCGTCGTCGAGCCGGGCGTCGGCGTGCAGTTCGGTGAGCGCGCGCGTCTTGTCCGGCGGAACCACGGTGGTCGGGTCCTCGCCCACGAGGTCGAGGATGTCCTTGACGTGGATGTAGCCGGTCAGCGTCCCGTCGTCGGTGCACACCGGGAAACGGGAGAACCCGGTCGAGGACACCGCGCGCTCGACGTCGCCCAATGTGGGCGAGCAGGGCAGCGTGGTCAGCTGCGCGGTCGGGACCAGCACGTCGGCCACCGTCTTCTCCACCGAGGACAGCGTCTTGCTCAGCCGCTGGTGCTCGGAATGCTCCAGCAGCCCCTCGCGCCGCGACTCGCTGAGCAGTTCCGCGAGCTCGTCGGAGGTGTAGGCGGTTTCGAGTTCGTCCTTCGGCTCCACCTTGAACAGCCGCAGCAGGGAGTTCGCCACGAAGTTCAGCAGCCAGATGAACGGGTTGGCGAGTTTCACCCACGCCACGTGCACCGGGACCAGCCACAGCGCCAGCCGTTCCGGCTCGGCGATCGCGAGGTTCTTCGGCACCATCTCGCCGATGAGGACGTGCAGGATGGTGATGAACGCCAGCGCGATCGCGAACGAGATCGGGTGCAGCAGGACGTCGGGAAGCCCGAACAGCTCGAAGAAGCCGGCCAGCTGGTGCGCGACGGCCGGCTCGCCGAGCCGTCCCAGCAGCAACGAGCAGATGGTGATGCCGAGCTGCGCCCCCGCCAGCATCAGCGAGACGTTCTTGCTCGCGTTGATGACGATCTTGGCGCGGGTCTTCCCCTGCTCCAGCAAGGCTTCCAGCCGGTCGCGCCGCGACGAGATGAGCGCGAACTCGGCGCCGACGAAGAACGCGTTGGCCAGCAGCAGGACCACGACGAGGAAGATGTTGAACCAGTCGTTCATCGGGCGGGCTCCTGCTCGGCGGAAGTCGCGGTTTCGCTGACCCGGCGGACTTCGACCTCGGCGATGCGGAGACGGTCCATCTTCGTCACCGTGAGCCGCCAGGCGTCGAGATCGGTGGCGTCGCCGGGGGAGGGGATCCGGCCGAGCCGCTCGAGGATCAGCCCGGCGATGGTCTCGTAGTCGCCGTCAGGCATCCGGAACCCGGTCTCGTCGGTGACCTCGTCGGCGCGAAGCTGCCCGGAAACGAGCCAGTTGTCGGCGCCGACCTGCTGGGAGGACGGCGCTTCCCGTTCGTCGTGCTCGTCGCGGACGTCGCCGATGATCTCTTCGACGACGTCCTCCAGGGTCACGAGGCCCGCGGTGCCGCCGTACTCGTCGACGACGATCGCGAGCTGGAACCGGGAATCGCGCAGCCGGTTGAGCAGCGAGTCGCCCGGCAGCGATTCGGGCACCGTCGGGATCGGCCGCATGACCGAGCCGATCCGTACCGTGGCGCGCTGGGCGGCCGGGATGGTGAACGCCTGCTTGATGTGCACCGCGCCCTGCACGTCGTCGAGGTCCTCGGTGTAGACCGGGAAGCGCGAGAAGCCGGTGCGGCGGGAGATCTCGATGAGGTCGGCGATCGTGTCGTCCACGGTCAGCGATTCGAGCTGGACGCGGGGCGTCATCAGCTCGTCGGCCGTCCGCTCGCCGAAGCGCAGCGACTTGTCCAGCAGTTCGGCCGTGGACGTGTCGAGCGTGCCGCTTTCCGCGCTGGACCGCACGATCGAGCCGAGCTCCTGCGGCGACCGGGCCGACCGCAGTTCCTCCTGCGGCTCGACGCCGAACTTGCGGACGAGGAAGTTGGCGCTGTTGTTCATCAGGGTGATGAGCCAGCGGAACAGCGACGAGAACCGCGAGTGGTACCCCGCGACGGCGCGCGCGGTCTGCAGCGGCCGGGCGATCGCGAGGTTCTTCGGCATCATTTCGCCGAGGATCATCGACAGCGACGTGGCCAGGATCAGCGCGACCGCGAGCGACACCCCGTTCGCCACGCCCTCGGAGAACCCGACGGCGGTGAACAGCGGGTGGAGCAGGTCACCGATCACCGGCTCCGCGAGATAACCGGTGATCAGGGTGGTGATGGTGATCGCCACCTGCGCGCCGGACAGCTGGAACGAGAGCGTGCGGTGCGCCTTCTGCACGGTGTGCGCGCGTTTGTCGCCGACCTGGCGGACGTTCGCGTCGACCGTGCTGCGCTCGAGCGCGGTGAGGGAGAACTCGGCGGCGACGGCGAGGCCGGTGCCGACGGTCAGCAGGAGGAACAGGAGGATGCCGAGAACGGCGAGCAGGACTTCCATCATTCCCTGCCGACGGGGACGGCGGGAAGATCAGCGGAACAGCCGGGTGTGCCACCCGGCTCGATACTGTCACCAGGTGACTGCGCGTCGCGCACGAAAAGAGTCACTCCTCGATCGGAAACCAACAGACACCACCGCTGTACTGCGGCGATGGGACAATCTTAACGCGTTCCCCCGGCCGCGTGGGCCCGGTGCCGCCGCACGCTCTCCTCGACCAGGTCGAGGACGGGGCCGAGATCGTCACCCGGCTGGCCCATCGCCAGGTGCGAGACGAGACCTTCGAGGACGAGCTCGAGGTACGCGGTCAGGACGTCGACGTCCACGTCGTCACGCAGGATCCCGGCGTCGCGCTGACGCAGCAGACGACGGCGGGTCGCGGCGGTCAGCTGGTGGGATCGCTCGGCCCAGCGGGCGCGGAACTCGGGGTCGGTGCGCAGCCGCCGGGAGACCTCCAGCCGCGTGCCGAGCCAGTCTGCGGGGTGCTCGCTGCGGTTCGTCAGCAGCTCGCGCATCACCTGGACGAGACCCTGCTCGGCGACGATGTCGGCCATGCGCACCGCGTCGTCCTCGGCCAAGGCCAGGAAGAGGGACTCCTTGTCCCGGAAATGGTGGAAGATCGCACCGCGGGAAAGGCCGGTGGCTTCCTCCAGCCGCCGGACGGTGGCACCCTCGTAGCCATAGCGTGCGAAGCACACGCGGGAGCCGTCGAGGATCTGGCGCCGGCGTGCGTCGAGGTGATCCTGGCTGACCCGTGGCATCCTGGAATCCTGTCACCGAGGACCCGCTCAATGCAATCCGTACGTACGTACTGTGACCGGTTCGCGGGATGATCGGCCGCCGCGGGAACCGAACGGCCTCGCGACACGTCCGACTACTCGGCCGGATCGGCTGACACGCCGTCCGCCGCTTGGCTACGCTTTGTCCGTCACGGTGCGTGAATGCTGAGGGGAAGGTGCGGGCGTGAACATCATCGGCGACGCCGCGAGCGCGATCAAGGCCGTCTGGGGTGACCTGACCACGCCGAAGGAGCCGACCGTCTACGGCGGTGGAGGCGGTGGCGGCGGCGGGTTCGAGATGAGCCCCGAGGAGCTGAAGACCGTCATCGGGCTGTGGGAAGACGAGCTCGAGAAGGTCGTGAAAGACGGCGACGAGATCCGCCGCATCTCGGAGGACCTGATGCCGCCGGGAAAGGACGAAGCCAGCTCGAGTTACGTCGATTCCGGGATCACCTCCTTGATCTCCCTGCAGAACCAGAACGACTCGATGAAGGCCTACATCGAGGGGTACATCAAGAAACTCGAGCTCGCTCGCACGAAGACGATGGCCACCGATCAGGCCAACACCCTGCGCACGACCTGAGGATGCCGAACGTGTTGAGAAATCGTGCCGCCGCGGTGGCGCTCTTGTTCGTTTCCGCCGTGGTCGCGGGGTGCGCGGGGGAGACTCCAGGTACAGCGAGCCCCACCCAGGGAACGGTACCGTCATCGGCTCCCTCGGCCGCGCCGGAAGACCCGAACGTCCCGAAGGTGACGAATCCCCTGGACGCCTCGGCGTTCGTCGGTGACGCGTGCAAGCTGCTCCCGGCGGCCGCGACTGCGGAACTGGGGTTCACGGAGCCAGGAGAACCGAAGAACGACACCAGTAACCCCGCTTGCAGCTGGGGAATCCGGGGCAAGGCCGAAAGTCTGCAGATCATCCTCGGCAGTGGCAACCGCGAAAAGGGCATGGGCGGCCTGACAGGCCTGCACAAGGCCAAGGAAGCCGGGCAATTGAAGTTCCTGGAGCCCGGCCCCGACGTCGACGGCTATCCGACCGTCTATTACGGACTGCAGGACCGGCGAGCGCGTGGCAACTGCGACCTTTCGGTCGGCGTCGCCGATGACCTGGCGATCAGCGCCCAAGCCGAGGGCTACGAGAACGAACAGGATTCCTGTGGGACCGCGCAGAAGGTCGCGTCGGCCCTGATCAAGACACTCAAGGGGGCATGAGGGTGGACGGCAAACAGATCTTCGAGAACTTCACCCAGGGCGATACCCGCAACCTGCGTTCGGCGGCCGATCGCATCGCGAAACTCTCGGAGGCCTACGTCGAGCGCGGGATGGCCATCAAGTCCCTGCAGACGCGGATGACCTCGTCCTGGACGGGCTCCGCCGCCGACGCGGCGAACGCCGGCGCGGGCCCGCTCGAGCAGGCCTTCAAGGAGACCGCGGATCCGCTGTTCCAGACCAGGGATTCGGTGACGACCCAGGCCGACAGCTTCGACGACTCGGGGTCGTCGGTCGTGCCCGTGCCGCCGAAGCCGGACAAGCCCAACCCCTGGACCACCGGCCTGAAGGGCGCCATTCCCATCGCGGGGCCGTTCATGGTCAACAACGACATCAAGAACTACCAAGAGGGCGTCGCGAAGCACGAGGCGGCGAACCAGAACAACGTCCGGGTGATGGACCAATACGACTCGGTCACCAGCAGCACGAGCTCGAGCCTGCCGACCGATTACGGCGTCCTGAAGAACGACGGCGCGAACGTCAGCGTCAAGACCCCCGGCGGTACGCCCCCGATCGTGATTCCGCCGTACCCCCCGGTGAAGCCCGGCAGGAACGGCAGCGGTGACGACGACGGCACCGACACCAGCGGCACGGACGACAACGGCACCAACCAGAACCAGAACAGGCCGGGCGGCGACCAGAACCAGAACAGGCCGGGCACCAACGAGGACCGTCCGGTGCCGCCGAGGGACAGGCCCGACGGCAACATCACGACGCCGACGCGGAAGCCGCCGGGTACCGGCGACGACGACACCACGCGCCCGACCGGCGGTGGCAAGGGCAAGCCGGGACCGACGACCGACATCCCGGGCCGGGTCCCCGGACGCGGACCCGGTGACTCGGACAACGTCATCGGTCTCCCGAACGGGCCGGGACAGAACTACAACCCCGGCGGTAACACCGGGCAGAACCCGCCCGGCGGCACCAGCGGACGCAACGTTCCCGGCCCCAACAGCGCGGCCGGCAGGCTGCTCGGCGGTGAGGGCGGTACCGGCGGTCGCGCGGGCGGTCCCGGTGGGCCCGGTTCGGGCGGTCTGGGCGCGGGCCGGGGTTCCGGCATGGGCGGGCTCGGCGGTCTGGGCGGCGGAGACCTGGCCGGTGGGCGCGGTGGCGCCGGCCGTGGCGGCGCCGGTGCGATGGGCCCGATGGGGGCGGGCGGCAGGCGTGCCGACGGTGACGAGGACGACGAGCACCAGCGTCCCGACTACCTGATCGAGGCCGACCCCGACGCGATCTTCGGCACCGACCAGCGGACCAGTCCGCCGGTCATCGGCGAGTAGCGGATGACCGTCAGAACGGGCCGGGTGGACGTCCCGGTCGAAGCCTTGGCGGCGCTCGCCGAACGCGAACGCGTCGGCGACCTGCACATCACGCTGCGCCCCGAGCCGCGCTGGCTGTCCAGGACGGCTCGCGCGGAAGCGGACAAGCGAGTCGAAGCGGCGTTGGCGCAGGCAGGGCTGCTGGATTCGAGCGGCCGTGCGTCGGTCGACTTCCTGGACTGGCTTCCGGTGCTCACGAAACCGGCCATCGAGTACTACGGCTGGGTGAACGCCGGAGGCCAGACCTACGGCCTCCTCGCCGCCTCGCTCGGCTTGCAGGCGGTCCTGGCCGTGGCGTCCGGTGACTGGGTCGGGTTGCAGGAGATCGATCGGCGTCGGCTGCCGGAAACGCTGATCGAACAGCTGCCGCCCGTTCCGGCGGGCGGCGGCAGGCTTCGCACGGTCCGCGCGTACGAGCTCGAAGAGGCGGCCCGGCGCGGCCCGGACACGCATTCGCTGCCCCCGGTGATCGCGGACATCGTCAGCCTCGTGCAGCGGCCGGTCGAGGGGAGCGGCGAGCTCTACGTCGGCAAGCGGGACGAGATCGGCAGGCATGTGGCCGTCGAGGATCCGCTCCACTTCGCCGACACGGACTGGGGCCGCTACCTCAGCTACACGACCGGGCACGGCAACGACGCGGTGGTCCACATCGGACCCGCGGGCCCGGCGGAGCTGGCCGACGCGCTCCGGCACGTCTCCGGGACCTTGCCAGGCTAGTCACAGCCCAAGTACATGAAGGCCCCCTTCCTTGCGCCAGACGCAGGGAAGGGGGCCTTCATGTACTTAAAGCACGCGCGCCCAGGAGCGCTCCCCGGCTATTGTGACAGCGCTGTTGTATTTTGGGCGCGGTCTGGGAGGACGAGAACGTGACACGGTTGTATCCGGAAATCGAACCGTACGACCACGGGATGCTCGACGTCGGCGACGGGCACCTCGTGTACTGGGAGGTCTGCGGGAACCCCGACGGCAAGCCCGCCGTCACGCTGCACGGCGGCCCGGGGACCGGGTGCAGCACCGGCCTGCGCCGGTACTTCGACCCGGCCAAGTACCGGGTCGTGCTCTTCGACCAGCGTGGCTGCGGCCGGAGCACGCCGCACGCGGGCGAGCCCGAGGCCGACCTCTCCGCCAACACCACCGACCACCTGCTCGCCGACATGGAGCTGCTTCGCGAGCATCTGGACATCGGGAAATGGCTGCTCTTCGGCGGATCGTGGGGTTCGGTGCTCGCGCTGGTCTACGCCCAGCGACATCCGGACCGGGTCTCGGAGATGGTCCTGATGGGCTTGGCCACCGGCCGCCGGAGCGAGACCGACCTGCTCACCCGCGGTCTCGGCGGTGTCTTCCCCGAAGCGTGGGCGAAGTTCCGCGACGGCGTTCCCGAGGAGGATCGCGACGGCGATCTGGCGGCGGCCTACCTGAAGCTGCTGATGGACCCGGACCCGGCGGTGCACGAGAAGGCCGCCGCGGATTGGTGCGCCTGGGAGGACGCGATCGTCCCGACTTCCCCGCCCTACAAGAGTTTCGAGACGCCGGAGTTCCGGCTCGCCTTCGCCAGGCTGGTGACCCACTACTGGAGCCACGGATCCTTTTTGGACGACGGCGTGGTCCTGCGGGAGGCCGGGAAGCTGGCCCACATCCCGGCCGTGCTCGCCGAAGGAAGCCTCGACCTGGGCAACCTCATCGGTACCCCGTGGGAACTGGCCCACGCGTGGCCCGGCAGCGAACTGGTGATCATCGACGAGGTCGGCCACAGCACCCAGGACGAGCCGATGCGCGAAGTCCTCATCGGCGCGACGGACCGCTTCGCCTCCTGAGCGACGGATCGCGCGTGAAGGCCCCCTTCCCGCGACTGAGCCGAGGGAAGGGGGCCTTCACGCGCATGACGTCAGGGGATGACCAGCGCGGGGGCGGTCTCGGGAGTGGAGGCGTCCGAACGGGTGGTTTCGGCGAGCCGCAGGCCGGTGGTGCGCGGGGGGATCCGGTCGAGATTCCACGAGCTCAGCAGCAGTGCCACCTTCGCCCGCATCTCGGTCCGCAGGCGCAGGAACGAATCGGCCGGATCGGCGCCGACCTCGCCGAGCAGGAGCCACCAGGCCCAGGCTGCCGCGCCCGCGTTCGCGACGAAGTCCGGGATCACCGGGATGCCGCGAGCGGCCAGTCCAGCTTCGGCGTCGGGAGTGGTCGCCGCGTTGGCGGCTTCGATGACGACCTTCGCCTTGACCGCGCCTTGGTTCCCGGCGCGCAGCGCGTAGGAGATCGCCGCCGGGACGAGGATGTCGGCGTCCGTCGCCACGATCTCGTCGCGAGGAAGCAGCCGGACGTCGGCGGGAAGGCGGCTACGGTCGATCTCGCCATAAGCGTCCCGCAGCTCCAGCAGCGCCGGGATGTCGAGGCCTTCGGGCCGGTACAGCGTCCCGGCCGCGTCGGCGACCGCGACCACCTTCATCCCGGCTTCGTGCAGGTACCAGGCCGCCCCGCCGCCCATGGTGCCGATGCCCTGGACGGCGACCGTGGTGTTCTCGGCGGCCCATTCCCAAGCGTCCGCGACACCGAGGCAGGCCTGCGCGACGCCGTAACCGCCGATCACGTCACCGAGCAGGAGCCCGCCGGGGACCGGGGTGCTCAACCCGGCCTGCACGCGGCGAAGGGTGTGCGCCGGATCGGCCGAACGGCGGATCGCCGCGTGGTACGACTGCTCGAGCCCGAGCTTCGCGAACACCTCGTCGATCAGGTGCTGGGGCACGCCGAGATCCTCGGCGGTCACCCAGTGGCCGTCGATCCACGGCCGCAGGAACGCGCAGAACCGTTCCAGCACACCGAAAGCGCGCTCGTCCTTCGGATCGAAGTCGATGCCGCCCTTGGCTCCGCCGACCGGCAGGCCGAAGGTCGCGGTCTTGTTCGCCATCCCCCTCGCCAGGTCCTCGACCTCCGACATCGTGCAGCCCGCGCGCATCCGGGTCCCGCCGGTCGCGATACCGGAGACCAGGCTGTGCACTACGAGGTAGCCGGTGGCACCGGTGACGGGGTCGGTCCAGATGAGCCTCATCAGCGGTTCGGCGTTCCTCGCGGCCATGCGGCCACCTCCTTCGGGATACGGGGTCGTCCTGCGCCACTTCCGAGGGTGCGCCCTGCCCGCCACGGGCGTCCATTTACCGAATCTGAACGATGTCGTGCAGAGAAACTGGTGTAACGCGCCATCCGGCGTCCGTGACCGCGCCCGATTACGTTGGGGTCATGGAGCTTTCGTTGCACCGCCTGAGGATGCTCCGCGAGCTGAGCCGTCGTGGCACCGTCACGGCGGCCGCCGCTTCGCTGCATTACACCGCTTCGGCGGTGTCGCAGCAGCTGGCGCAGCTGGAGCGGGACGTGGGCGCGAAGCTGTTCGAACGCTTCGGCAGGCGTGTTCAGCTGACCGAACTGGGGCTGTTGCTCACCGAGCACGCCGAGGAGATCCTGGGGTCCGTCGAGCGGGCGACGCTGGCCTTGGAAGAGGCCCAGGAGACCGTTTCGGTACGGCTCATGGCCGGGGTGTGGGCGTCGGTCGCTTCGGGGCTGCTTCCGCACGCGCTGACCGCGCTGGCGGGCGCGCATCCGGGCATCCAGGTCCGGACCCGCGAGCTGGCGCCGGAGGACACCGCCGACGCCGTCCGGGACGGCGAACTGGACCTGTCGTTCGTGATCGACTACTCCGACGCGCCGATGCCGTGGGACGCCGGTCTGGAACGCGCGGTGATCGCGGTCGAGCGGCTGCACGCAGCGGTGCCCGCCGGCGCCGTCCCCGCGGGGAGCGCGTCGCTGCTCGAACTGGCCGAGCACCCGTGGATCCTCGCCAGCCCGAAGAGCCACTTCGGCCGCGCGGTGCGCACGGCGTGTCTTCGCCACGGGTTCGAGCCGAAGATCAACCACGAGGTCGAGGAGCAGTCGACGGCCATGGCGATGGTCCGGGCGGGGCTCGGGGTGACCCTCGTTTCGGATCTCGGGCTCGGCCTCCGGCCGCCGGGGATCGACGTCGTCGCGTTGACCACACCGTTGCTCCGGACGGTTTCGATCGCCTACCGGACGACCTCGTCGCGGCGACCGGCGCTGCAGCTGGTGATCGAGGCGGTCCGCGACGCGGCAGCCGCGCTGGGACTCGGCACGGAGCCCGCTTTGCCCGGAATCGCCCGGTCCTAAGAGGTGGTCGGGGGATCCTGCCCCGCAAGAACCGGCCTGAATTTGTCGGACCCCGCGTGTAGCGTCCGAAGTCAAGGTATCTCAGTTATCGGACAACCGACTGGACGGCGGAAAGATGACTACTGTTCATGATTTCCCCGAGAAGTCCGGGAGCGCGTCGAACGCGACGGCGAAGGTCCTCTCGGACCGCGCCGAGGGCGAGGCGTATGTGGCTTCCGTGTGCTTCAAGCACGGCCCACCGAGACTCCTCGGCGTAGAGCTGGAATTCACCGTGCACTACGCCGACGAGCCCGCCCGGCCTCTCGACCCCGACGATCTCGCCTCCGCGCTCGGCCCGCACACCCCGCGGACGTTGCGCCCCGACAGCCCCGCCCTCCCGCTTCCGGCAGGCTCGCCGCTGAGCCTCGAGCCCGGATGTCAGGTGGAGATCTCCGCCCGGCCACAGACCACGCTGCGCCAGCTGGACGCCGTCGTCTCGGCCGATCTGGCCCACCTCGAAAACCTTCTCGCCGCCCGAGGCCTGTACCTGGGTGATTCCGGGATAGACAGGTATCGCGCCCCCGCCCGCAAACTGGGCACACCGCGCTACGCGGCGATGGAACGCCGCTTCGCCCCCATGGGAGCCGGGGGCGCGACCATGATGTGCAGTACCGCCGGCCTTCAGGTCTGTGTGGACACCGGCGAGGCCGGCGACCTGGCCGACCGCTGGGCCGCCGTCCACGCGCTCGGCCCGCCGTTGCTGGCCACCTTCGCCAACTCCCGGGTCCACGCCGGACGCGACACCGGCCACGCGTCCGCGCGCTGGCTGGCCGTGATGGAGACGGAAAAGGTCCGCACCCGGTCGGCGGAACCGACCCGGGATCCGGCGGGTGCATGGGCGCGCCGGATCCTGGACACCCCGCTGATGGTGCTCCCCGGTGGCGACGGCCGCTGGGACGCGCCCGATTCCCTGACCTTCGCCGACTGGATCGCCGGACGGGGCGAGGGCGCCGGGCTCGGCAGGCCGACCGAGGAAGACCTGGCCTATCACCTGACGACCTTCTTCACCCCGGTCCGGCCACAGGGGTATCTGGAGATCCGGTACCTGGACGCCCAGCCCGCCGCCAGGTGGCTGCACCCGGTCGCCCTGCTGGCCGCACTGCTCGCGCGACCGTCCACAGTGGACAAGGTGCTCGAACTGTGCGAACCGGTCGCGGGCGGTTGGGAGCGGGCGGCCCGGCGCGGCCTGGCCGACCCGGCGATCGCCACCGTCGCGAGCAAGGTGGTGGACCTCGGCTGTGCCGAACTCGGCACCACCGGTCTGCCGCCGGAGACCATCACGGAGATCAGCGAGGGCGTGCAGTCCCTCTTGCGCGGTTCGAGGAGCCACCAGTCATGAGCGTGGAAAGCACCGAGACCAACCCGCTTCGCGCGCTGAGCCCGCAAGACCTGCGGGCGCACGCGGCCGAGGCGCTCACCAGGGCCCGCGAGCGCAGCGTCGCGCTGACGGACGTGGACGACGAAGACCTGGTCCGCCAGCATTCGAAACTGATGTCGCCGCTGGTCTGGGACCTCGCGCACATCGGCAGCCAGGAAGAGCTCTGGCTGGTGCGCGACGTGGGCGGCCGTGAGGCGCTCCGGCCCGACATCGACGACATCTACGACGCGTTCCAGCACGCCCGCGCGGATCGGCCGGCGCTCCCGCTGCTGGGCCCGGAGGAGGCGCGCAAGTACGTCCGCGAGGTCAGGGAGAAATCCTTCGACATCCTGGAAACCGTTCCGCTGCAAGGCAGGCGGCTCACCGAGGACGCCTTCGCCTTCGGCATGATCACCCAGCACGAGCAGCAGCACGACGAGACGATGCTGGCCACCCACCAGCTCCGCAAGGGCGATCCGGTGTTGCACGCGCCCGCGCCGCCGCCGTCGCGGTCCGGGCCACTGCCGTCGGAGGTGTTCATCCCCGGCGGCGTCTTCACCATGGGCACCTCCGCCGAGCCGTGGGCGCTGGACAACGAGCGACCGGCGCACGAGGTCGCGGTGGAGGCGTTCTTCATCGACGCCACACCGGTCACCTGTGGGGCGTACGCCGAGTTCCTCGACTCCGGGGGCTACGAAGACCCGAAGTGGTGGAGCGAACGTGGCTGGGCGTACCGGAGCGAGCACGGCATCCAGGCGCCGCGCTTCTGGAAACGCGAGCAGGACGGCTGGTGGCGGACGCGGTTCGGCGTCTACGAGAAGGTGCCCGCCGCGGAACCCGTCGTCCACGTCTCCTTCCACGAGGCCGAGGCGTACGCCGCCTGGGCGGGGCGTCGCCTGCCGACCGAGCCGGAATGGGAGAAGGCCGCCCGGTTCGACCCGGCGACCGGCCGGTCGCGCCGGTTCCCTTGGGGCGACGAGGAACCCACTCCCGACCACGCGAATCTCGGGCAGCGGCATCTGCGGCCCGCGGAGGTCGGCGCGTACCCGGCGGGTGTCTCACCGCTGGGCGTGCACCAGCTGATCGGCGACGTCTGGGAGTGGACCAGCAGCGGCTTCGAGGCGTACCCGGGATTCGCCGCGTTCCCGTACAAGGAGTACTCCGAGGTGTTCTTCGGCGGGGACTACCGGATTCTGCGAGGTGGCTCTTTCGGCACGGACGCCGCGGCCATCCGCGGCACGTTCCGCAACTGGGATCACCCGATCCGGCGGCAGATCTTCTCCGGATTCCGCTGCGCCAGGGACGCCCGTCCGAGCGAGGTGGCCTGAGGGGCATGTGCCGTCACCTCGCGTATCTCGGCGAGCCGCGTTCGCCCGCCGAGATGCTCTTTCACGCCCCTCATTCGCTGCTCGTGCAGTCCTACGCCCCGCGTGACATGCGGGGCGGCGGTTCGGTCAACGCCGACGGGTACGGCCTCGGCTGGTACGCCGACGGCACGGAACCGCTGCGCCTGCGTAGGTCCGCTCCCTTGTGGACGGACGGGGATCTGCCGGCGCTGGCCGGATCGGTGCGGTCGCACGCCTTCCTGGCGGCGGTCCGGAACGGTACGACGGCGATGCCCGTGGTCGAGGCGGCGAACGCGCCGTTCACCGGCGGCGGTTACCTCTTCAGCCACAACGGGCTGGTGCGGGGCTGGCCGGAGTCGATGGCCGAGCTCGCCGCGAAACTGCCGATCACCCGCCTGCTGACGTTGGAGGCGACCACGGATTCGGTACTGCTGTGGGCGTTGCTGCGTGAGCGGCTCGAAGCGGGCGAAGACCCGCTCGCGGCGGTCACGTGGCTCACTGGAGTGGTCGAGGAGGCGGGGCCGGGTTCGCGGCTCAATCTCCTGCTGACCGACGGCCGGACGCTGGTCGGTACCGCGTGGACGCATTCCCTGTCCTATCGGGACACCGGAGGCGGTGTGCTCGTCGCGTCGGAACCCTGCGACGACGATCCCGGCTGGACCCCCGTCCCTGACCGCCACGCCGTCCGGGTCACCGGCGCGGGCGTGGAAATCCTTCCCCTCGAAGCCGATCGGAGCCCTGAGGCACGATGACCGAAGTCGACCTCGACGTACACCACAGCGAATCGGATATCACCGAGCAGCTGCGCGCGGACGTCCGCGCCGGCCTGGAGGCGGACCAGAAGTGGTTGCCGCCCAAATGGTTCTACGACGCGCGCGGCAGCGAACTGTTCGAGAAGATCACCGCCCTCCCCGAGTACTACCCGACCAGGAGCGAGCGGGAGGTCCTCGCCGCGCGCGGTGGCGAGATAGCGGCAAGCTCGGACGCGCACACCCTCGTCGAACTCGGTTCCGGATCGAGCGAGAAGACGAGGCTGCTGCTCGACGCGCTCACGAGCCACGGCACGTTGAAGGAATTCGTTCCGCTCGACGTCTCGGAAACCGCGCTCGCCGAAGCCGCGGAAGCCATCACGGCCGACTACCCGTCCCTCGAAGTCCGTGGCGTGGTCGGCGACTTCACCCGGCATCTCGACCTGTTGCCGGGTGACCGCCCGCGGCTGGTGGTCTTCCTGGGCGGCACGATCGGCAATTTCCTCCCCGCCGACCGCGCCACCTTCCTGCGCTCGGTCCGTGAGGTGCTCGACGAGGGGGAGTGGTTCCTGCTCGGGACAGACCTGGTGAAGGACCGGGAAACCCTGGAACGCGCGTATGACGACGCGGCCGGGGTCACCGCCGAGTTCAACCGCAACATGCTCCGCGTGATCAACAACGGTCTCGGCGCGAACTTCGACCCGGCCGCCTTCGACCACGTCTCGTATTGGGACGAGGAGAACGAATGGATCGAAATGCGCCTACGCGCCCGCGAACCGCTGACCGTCGACATCCCGGGCGCCGACCTGCAGGTGAAGTTCGCCGAGGGCGAGTACGTGCGTACCGAGATCTCCGCGAAGTTCCGGCGGGAGGGAATCGCCGCGGAACTGGCCGCCGCCGGTTTCTCGGTGGAGAAATGGTGGACGGACTCGGAATCGCGGTTCGGGGTGAGCCTGGCAAGATCTGTCCGTGGCTAACCCTCTCACGTCGCTCGCCCGCGTCCTCGGCACCAAACCGTGGCTGATGGGGCTCGCGGGCGGGATCATCTGGGTGGACAAAAGACTCCACCGGTTGTTCAAGGGGAAGGTGAGCCTGGTCGCGCTGGCCGGGCTCCCTTCCCTGCGCCTGACTACGACCGGCCGCAAGAGCGGGCTGCCCCGCAGTACCAATCTCCTGTACTTCCCGCACGGTGAGGACTTCGTGCTCGTCGGCTCCAATTGGGGGAGGCCGAACGATCCCGCGTGGACACACAACCTGCGGTCGAATCCCGGCGCGGTCGTCGCGCTGGCGGGCAAGGAGATCCCGGTCAGGGCCAGGGAACTGCGCGGAGACGAGTACGAAGCGATGTGGAAGCTGCTGCTGGAGTTCTGGCCCGGTTACTCCATGGAGGAGCAAGCCGCTCGCCGTGTGTTACCGATTTTCGAGTTGAAGACAACCACTCGATAGGTTCGTACCATCCTTTCGGCCGGTGACTGGGTTACCGGCTTGTGCGAGGCTCGCTTGGTGTTACGCGCCGTGACGTCGACGGCGCGCCGAGCGACGTGGTCCGTCACGTCGCCAGCCGAGGGAGGAGTCGTTTTGCCGAGATCCACAAGGAGGCCGGTGCGCGGTTTCGCACTGGTAGGGGCACTCGTGGCCGGCGCCGCGCTGACCGGGGCGTCCGGGATGGCGGTGGCCGCCCCGGAGGCCGGGCCGCCCGCCGCCCAGGTCGGCGCGACGGCGCCGGTGAACTGGGGTACCTGCACGGCGGACCAGATCCGCGGTGTTCCCGCCGACCAGGCCAAGTTCTACAGCTGCGCGCGGTATCGCGTGCCGATCGACCACGACAACGCGGCGCTCGGCACCATCGACATCGCGATGCTGAAGCGGGCGGCGAAGACGCCCGACAAGAAGGTCGGCTCGCTGTTCCTCAACCCGGGCGGTCCCGGCGGTTCCGGGTTCCGGATGCCGATCGGCGCGGCGAACTACTTCCAGCCGCAGGTGCTCGACCGGTTCGACCTGATCGGGTTCGACCCGCGCGGGGTCGGGGCCAGCAACCCGCTCAAATGCTTCACCACGCAGGAAGACGCGGACGACGTCTTCTCCGCGCAGATCCCCGTGCCGCTGACCCGGCAGGAGATCTCCGGGACCCTGGCCTCGTACCGCGACTACGGCCAGTTCTGCAAGAACAACGCGGGCGCGCTGCTGAACCACATGTCCACCAAGGACGTCGTGCGCGACCTCGACAAGATGCGGGCGGCCGTCGGCGACCAGAAGCTGACCTTCGTCGGCTTCTCGTACGGGACCCTGATCGGGTCGACGTACACGTCGATGTTCCCGAAGCAGAGCCGGGCGATCGTCGTCGACGGCAACGTCGACCCGGCGCTGCGCACCAGCGACGGCGTGCAGTACGACCGCGAGCGCGCTCGCGGCTTCGAGATCGCGCTGGACGGCTTCCTGCGCAAGTGCGCGCAGGTCGGGCCGAAGTGCTCGTTCAGCGCCGGTACGCCGCGGGAGAAGTTCGACGAGATCCGCGGCTACCTGCGCCAGCAGCCGATCAAGCTGCCGGACGGGAGCAGCTACGACATCAACGCGTTCACCAGCACGGTGGCCGGGGTGCTGTACTCGCCGACGTCGTTCCCGCCGCTGGCCGACGACCTGCAGGCGCTGTACAACATCGTCCACCCGCCCGCGGCGCAGGCGCAGACGGCCCAGGCCGTCGAGCTGAAGGTGCTGCGGTCGGGGGCGAACGGGCGCGCGGACGCGAACCCGGACAGCCCCTACACCGGCGACGACTCCTACTTCGCCGTGAACTGCTCGGACAAGAAGATCACGATCAAGCAGGAGAAGGTGCCGGAGATCGCCGCGAAGTGGGAGAAGGAATCGCCCACTTTCGGTCGCTACCAGGCGTTCGCGGACATCGCGGGCTGCCCGGTGTGGCCGGCGAAGAAGCCGGACGTCTACCGCGGCCCGTGGCAGGCCAAGACCGACACCCCGGTGCTGGTCATCGGCAACTACTACGACCCGGCGACCCAGTACCTGTTCTCGAAGCGGATGGCCGACCAGCTGGGCAACGCCCGCCTGCTCTCGGTCGACGCCTTCGGGCACTGCATCCTCGGCGACTCCCTCGGGGTGGACAAGGTGACGGCCGACTACCTGATCGACCTGAAGGTGCCCGCCAACGGCCAGGTCTTCCAGCCGAACGTCCAGCCGTTCGAAACCGCCTGATCCAGGGCTGATGAACACGAAGGCCACCGCCCGCGGCGGTGGCCTTCGTGGCGTTCGGGACCGGTCCCGAACCCCCGGCCCTAGTGTTCCGGACGGGGAGGGCCGGATCGGCCGGACGAACTGCTCGTCCAGGAGATCCGGGTGGGTAACCAGGGCACCGGCTTCGGCTTGGTCGCGGCCGCCGGTGCGCCTGGCTCACCCATCGCCCGGCCAGGCTGAGGCATGCTGGACGGATGGACCCCGTCCGTATCGCTCGCGAAGTGGTCGAGACTCGTTTCCCCGCCGCGAGGGCCGCGATCCTGGGCGGAAGCGCGATAACCGGAAGGCGCACCGCGAGTTCGGATCTCGACGTCGTCGTGTTCCTCGACGGGCCGCCCGCGCCGTACCGCGAAACGACCGAACTGGACGGCGTGCCGGTCGAACTGTTCTGCCATACCGCCGAGTCGTACGAGGACTTCGCCGATCGGGAGACAGCGGACCGCCGCTCGCCTTTGCTGCACATGTGCGGGGAAGGTGTCGTTCTCCTCGACCGCGACGGCTTCGGACAGCGGGCGTGGGCGGACGCCCGGGCGCGCCTGCGAGCCGGGCCTCCGCCGTTGTCCGCGGCCGACCTGGAGGACCGCCGTTACCTGCTCACCGATCTCCTGGACGATCTCGACGGGGCCGGTGATCCCGATGAGCTGGTCTTCATCGCCGATCGGCTGATGACCGCGGTGGCCGAGCTGGTCCTCCTGGCAGGTGGCCGGTGGCGATCCCACGGCAAGTGGCTCCTGCGACGGCTCAGAGAGGCCGAACCGGAGATCTGCCGGGAACTCCTGCTCGGCTACCGCCAGGTCGTGTGCGCGGGGGAACCGGCTCCACTGGGGCGTGTCGCCGCCGCTGTCCTCGACGGTGTGGGAGGCCGTCTTCTGGTGGGCTACCGGCGAGGCGCTCCCGCCGGGTTCAGACGTTGACGCTCGCGTAGGCGTCAAGACCGTAGTTCGCCGCGTACGCGTTCTCGACCCCGACCAGAAGGTCGACGACCTCGAAGTACCGATCCCAGAATGGCGTCTCGCGCAGCGCCTCGATGAGCAGCTGGTACGAGTGATGGTCGTCGGCCTCCCACACCCACACGTCGGTCACTCGCGCGGAGTAGAACTCCGTGTCGAAGAACCGGGACCGGACACCCTTCACCCTGCTCTCGATCACCGGGAGGATTTCGGTCTTTAAGGCCGTCACGCGCTGTTCGACGGTGAGGCCGAGCCATTCCGGCATGGTCTTCACCAGCATGAAAGCGGTCACTTCGGACATGGTGTTTCCTTTCGGTCAGGCTTCGGTCCGCTACTTGGCTTCGCGGGAAAGTCGTGCTTGGAGGACGACGAGCGCCCCGAGGACGAGCACGCTGACGCCGATCACCCGCAGCGCCGTGCTCGCGGCGGTGACGAACGCGGAGATCACTTCGGGGGATCGGCCGGGTACGGCCGCCAGCGCCTGCGCGACGGTGTGCGGATCATGGCCCGCGCGGATGTCGGACGGCAGCGCGGTGACGAACCGTCCGGTGAGGACGGTGCCGATGACCGCGACCCCGAGCGCGCTGCCGAATTCGCGGGTGGTGGCTTGCAGACCGGCGCCGACACCGGCCTGCGACGGCGGCAGCGAACCGGAGATCGCGGCGGACAGGGTCGGAAGGGCCAGCGTGACACCGACACCGGTCACCACCAGCCAGGCCGCGTAGACCGGATACGGCGTCGAAGCGTCGCTTGTGGACAGTCCGACCAGGCCGCCGCCACAGAAGGCGAACGCCATGGCGATGACAGCGTCGACTCCGAAGCGCTGGACGAGCTTGCCCACGTGCCGCGCGCCGAGGACGACCGGGACGGTCAGCGGGATGATCCCGAGCCCGGTCAGCAGTACACCGAAACCCTTGCCGTACTGGAGGAAGGACGCGTTGACGTAGAACAGCGCGAACATCCCGAAGAAGATCGCGGTCATGCCGAGACAGGCGCTGCGCAACGCGGGCACGCGGAACAGCCGGGGATCGAGCAGCGGGTGCTCGGCCTTCAGCTCAACGAACGTCCACAGCGCGAAAAGCACGACCGCACCGGCGAATCCGGCCAGGACTATTGGGCTGCCCCAACCCGCTTCAGGCCCCTCGACGATGCCCAGCAGCAACGCGACCGACGCGCCGACGAGCAGGACGGCGCCGAGCGGATTGAGCGGGCGGTCGTGCCTCGGGGACACCGGTGCGATCCGGGCGACGAGCACGACGAGCGTCAGCGAGACCGGGACGGCGGCCGCGAACAGCCAGCGCCACGATCCGCCCGCCAGTACCGCGCCGCCGCCGACATTGCCCACCACGCCACCGATGCCCGTCATCGACGCCCAGGTCGCGATGGTGACGCCCTTGCGTTCGGCGGGGACGGCGTGCAGCAGGACGGCGAGCGTGTTGGGCAGCACCGCGGCGGCCCCGATCCCCGTGATCGCCCGGCCCGCCAGCAGGAAGGGCACGCTCGGCGCGAGCGCCGAGAGCAGCGCGCCGAGCGCGAACAGTGCCAGACCGGCGAGCAGGACGCCCTTGCGGCCGAAGCGGTCGCCCGCCGCTCCGCCGGGGATCACGAGACAGGCGAAGAAGACGACGTAGGTGTCGACGATCCAGATCAGTGCCGACGCGGACGGATGGAGGTCGCTCGCGGCCAGCATCGGGACGGCGAGGTTGATCGCGGCGACCATGCCGACCATGAGCACGACACAGGCGCACATGACGGCCAGCAGGCCGCGCCGGTCCGTCGCGGCTTCGGGAATGTCGCGGACTTGAAGTCGGAGTGGCATGTCCACGACGCTATGGGCCAGCGCGTTGTTCGTGCCACGCAACTTCGGTAATGCAGAGTTGCGTACGATGCAACCATGGCCGACCAGCTGGACCTCAACCTTTTGCGCGTGTTCGACGCGTTGCTGCGAGAGGGCAGCGTGACGGCGGCGGCCGAACGGCTGCATCTGTCGATCCCGGCGGCCAGCCGGGCGCTCGGCCGGTTGCGGCGGGCCATGGGCGACCCGATCCTGGTGCGCGCCGGCCGCGGGATGGTGCCGACGCCGTTCGCGCTCCGGACGGCCCCACGGGTGCGGTCCCTGCTCGACGAGGCGTCGGCCCTGATCAGCGCCGACCGCGAGCTGGCGATCGGCGACCTCGAACGCACCTTCACCATCCGCATCAACGACGGTGTCGCCGCGACCTTGGTGACGGCCGCCGCCGAGGCGACCGCCGCGGTCGCGCCGGGTGTCGTGCTGCGTTTCGTCGCCGAAGGCAGCGAAAGCGCCGAGGCACTGCGAGACGGCTCAGTGGATCTCGACATCGGCGCGGGCGACGTCACCGCGCCTGACATCCGCTCGACGCTGCTGTACCACGAACGAGTGGTCGCGATCGTCAGGGCGGACGGGCCGCTCGGCGGCGTGCGCCGGCCGACGCTGGCCCAGCTCTGCCGGTATCCGCACGTGTCCGCTTCACGGCGCGGCCGGGGCAGGGGACCGCTCGACGACGTTCTCGAGGCGGCCGGTCTCCAGCGCCGGGTCACGGCGGTCGTCCCCACCTCCGCCGTCGCCGCGTTCCTGGTCGCGTCGAGCGACTACGTCGGCCTCGCGCCCCAGCGGCTCGCCGAGCAGTACGGGCGGTCGCTCGGCATCCGCTGGTTCCCGATTCCCGCGGAGCTCCCGTCCATCGAGGTCTGCCAGCTCTGGCACGCGCGGCTCGACGCCGACCCGGCCCAGCGCTGGCTACGTGACACGATCCACGCCGCGCTCGGGGCGTCCGGTGGTAAAGTCCCGAAGGTTGATCAACACCGATCGAGTACGAAAGCGAGGTGAGCGGCACATGCCGGAAGACAGTCCTGGACCGGCCGGAAGTGGTCGCCGTTCACCCGTGTGCGCGGTGCGCTGACCTGCTCCGGCCTCCTTTCCCTGTCTGGCTTTGTGTACGCACGCCAGAAAAGAGCCGGAATCATGAACACCTTCGAAATGCTGCTCAGGGTCGGCACGGGCGTCGGCCTCGGCGCTGTCATCGGCATCGAGCGCCAGTACCGCGCCCGGATGGCCGGACTCCGCACCAACGCCCTCGTCGCCGTCGGCGCGACGCTCTTCGTCCTGCTTTCCGCCCACGGTTTCGGCGGGCTGAACACCAGCGGTGACGCCGATCCGACGCGCGTCGCCGCCCAGATCGTCTCCGGTATCGGTTTCCTCGGCGCCGGGGTGATCCTGCGGGACGGCCTGAACGTGCGCGGGCTCAACACCGCCGCCACGCTGTGGTGCTCGGCGGCCGTCGGATCCCTTGCGGGAGCGGGCCTTTACGGCGTCGCGCTCGCCGGGACCGTGGTGATCGTCGGGGTCAACGTGCTGTTGCGCCCGCTCGGCCGGGTCGTCGACCGCCGCCCGGAGCACCGGGAAGAAGACCTCGTGAGTGGTGAGGACGGTTAGCGCGAAGGGCTCCTTCCCAAGTACATGAAGGCCCCCTTTACTGCGCTAGGCGCAATGAAGGGGTCCTTCATGGCATGGTGGCGTGCTCGAAGCGTCGCCACCTTCGTCTTATGGGGCGGGGGAACCCGCCGTGTCCCGGCCCCTGCAGTCGGGCGGTTTCGCGTGACTGCAGGGACGACACGCGTGATCAGACGGACGACACGCGTGTCCAGGCGGACGACTCGTGGCGGACGCGACGCCACTCACGAGGAGGCCAGGAAATCCAGCAGTATCCGGGAGAACTCGGCGGGTTTCTCCAGATTGATCATATGCGCGACCCCGGGGACGACCAGTTTCCGGGCGTCGCGTGCTTCGCTTTCGATCTGGTCGGCGATGGCGGCGATATCCGTGGAATCCAGGTCTCCCACCAGGGTCAGCGTGCGCGGGGCCAGCTCGCCGGTACGTTCGATGGCGCGTAGCTCGTCCATTTGCGTGAAGCCGGACAGTCCGTGCCGGACGACCGTCTGCGTGTACATCGCCCGGCACAGGCTCCGGACTCGCTGATCGACGTCCGCGGGCGCGCGCTTCGGCCCGTCCACCCACATACGTAGGATGCACTCGATGGCGGCGGGAAGATCACCCCGCGCGCCCGCCTCTTCGAGCTTCTTGGTCTGTTCCAGGACGAAAGGATCCTTCGGCACCATCGCGCTGAGGCCGGTTGCGACGAGCACGAAGTTCTCGACCAGATCCGGGTAGGTCAGCGCGAAGTCGACCGCGATTCGCCCACCGCCGGACAGCCCGACCAGCGAAGCGCGGGGGAGGCCCAGCGCGGCCATCAGCTCGCGGAGATCCTCGTAGTGCTTGAATCGCGCTGAGGGCGTCGAGGAATCGCCGTGCCCGCGCGCGTCGTACCGGATGGCGGTGTGGTGACGTTCGAGCGCCGTCATTTCCGCGTCCCACATCCGGGAGTCGAGCATCCCGCCGTGCAGCAGGATCACCGGATCGCCGTTGCCCCGGACCTCGTACGCCAATTCGCCGTTTTCGACCTGAACTCTCCCCGTGGTCATACCGCACGGTACCGAAGAACGCGAAAGGCCCCTTTCCCCAAAGTGCGGGGAAAGGGGCCTTCGTGTGCCGTGCTTACGCCTTGGTCATCTTCCGCAGGACGTACTGCAGGATGCCGCCGTTGCGGTAGTAGTCCGCCTCACCCGGGGTGTCGATGCGGACGTCCGCGTCGAACTCCACCTTGGTGCCGTCGGTCTTCGTCGCGGTGACGTGGACCGTGCGCGGGGTCTCGCCGTCGTTCAGCTTCGTGATACCCGAGATGTCGAACGTCTCGGTGCCGTCGAGGCCGAGCGACGAGGCCGACTCGCCCGCCGGGAACTGCAGCGGGATGACACCCATGCCGATCAGGTTCGACCGGTGGATGCGCTCGAACGACTCGGTGATCACCGCGCGCACACCCAGCAGGCGCGTGCCCTTGGCCGCCCAGTCACGGGACGAACCGGAGCCGTACTCCTTGCCGCCCAGGACGACCAGCGGGATGTCCTGCGCCGCGTAGTTCTGCGCCGCGTCGTAGATGAACGCCTGCGGGGCGTCGTCCTGGGTGAAGTCGCGGGTGTAGCCGCCCTGCACGTCGTCCAGCAGCTGGTTGCGCAGCCGGATGTTCGCGAAGGTGCCGCGGATCATGACCTCGTGGTTACCGCGACGCGAGCCGTAGGAGTTGAAGTCCTTCTTCTCCACGCCGTGCTCGGTCAGGTACTGCGCGGCCGGGGTGCCCGGCTTGATCGCGCCGGCGGGGGAGATGTGGTCGGTGGTGACCGAGTCGCCCAGCTTCGCCAGCACGCGCGCGCCGGAGATGTCGGTGACCGGGGCGGGCTCCGCCTGCATGCCCTCGAAGTACGGGGGCTTCCGGACGTAGGTGGACTCCGCGTCCCAGTCGAAGGTCTTGCCTTCGGGGGTGGGCAGCGACTTCCACCGCTCGCCACCGTCGAAGACGTCGGCGTAGTCCTTGGTGAACATCTCCTGCGTGATCGCGTAGTCGATGGTCTCCTGGATCTCCTTGGCCGACGGCCAGATGTCCTTCAGGAAGACGTCGTTGCCTTCGGAGTCCTGGCCGAGCGGCTGGGTCTCGAAGTCGAAGTCCATCGTGCCGGCGAGCGCGTACGCGATGACCAGCGGCGGCGACGCGAGGTAGTTCATCTTCACGTCGGGGTTGATGCGGCCTTCGAAGTTCCGGTTGCCCGAGAGCACCGAAACCGCGGTGAGGTCGTTCTCCTGGATCGCCGCGGAGATCTCGTCCGAGAGCGGGCCGGAGTTGCCGATACAGGTGGTGCAGCCGTAGCCGACCAGGTGGTAGCCCAGCTTCTCCAGGTACGGCCAGAGACCGGCCTTGTCGTAGTAGTCGGTGACGACCTGCGAACCCGGCGCCATCGAGGTCTTGACCCACGGCTTGACCGCGAGGCCCTTGTCGACGGCGTTCCGGGCGAGCAGCGCCGCGCCGAGCATGACCGACGGGTTGGAGGTGTTGGTGCAGGAGGTGATCGAGGCGATCACCACGGCGCCGTGGTCGAGGATGAACTCGCCGCGGTCGGAGGTGCTGACCTTGACCGGGTTGGTCGGGCGGCCGGTGTGGCCGTTCGCCGCCGACTGGATGTCGACCGCGCCCTCGTCCTTGAACGAGAGGGCGGCCGGGTCGCTGGCCGGGAAGGACTCCTCGACGGCCTCGTCCACGTTGGTGTGCGGGACCTCTTCGCCGCCGACGTAGTCGTGGATCGACTTGCGGAACGAGTTCTTCGCGTCGGTGAGCTCGATGCGGTCCTGCGGGCGCTTCGGGCCGGCGATCGACGGGACGACCGTCGACAGGTCCAGCTCGATGTACTCGGAGTACTCCGGCTCGTGCGACGGGTCGTGCCAGAGGCCCTGCTCCTTGGCGTAGGCCTCGACGAGCGCGACCTGCTCCTCGGAGCGGCCGGTGAGCTTGAGGTAGCGGACGGTCTCCTCGTCGATCGGGAAGATCGCCGCGGTGGAGCCGAACTCCGGGCTCATGTTGCCGATGGTGGCGCGGTTGGCCAGCGGCACCGCGCCGACGCTCTCGCCGTAGAACTCGACGAACTTGCTGACCACACCGTGCTTGCGCAGCATCTCGGTGATGGTGAGCACGACGTCGGTGGCGGTCACGCCGGTCGGGATCTCGCCGGTGAGCTTGAAGCCCACGACGCGCGGGATGAGCATGGAGACCGGCTGGCCCAGCATGGCGGCCTCGGCCTCGATGCCGCCGACGCCCCAGCCCAGCACGCCGAGGCCGTTGACCATGGTGGTGTGCGAGTCGGTGCCGACGCAGGAGTCGGGGTACGCCTGGCCGTTGCGGGCCATCACCGTGCGCGCGAGGTGCTCGATGTTGACCTGGTGCACGATGCCGGTGCCCGGCGGGACGACCTTGAACTCGTCGAAGGCGCCCTGGCCCCAGCGCAGGAACTGGTAGCGCTCGCGGTTGCGCTCGTACTCGATCTCGACGTTGCGCTCGAAGGCGTCGGCGCGGCCGAAGACGTCGATGATGACGGAGTGGTCGATGACCAGCTCGGCGGGGGCGAGCGGGTTGACCTTGTCGGGGTCGCCGCCGAGGTCGGTGACGGCCTCGCGCATGGTGGCGAGGTCGACGACGCAGGGGACACCGGTGAAGTCCTGCATGATCACGCGGGCGGGCGTGAACTGGATCTCGATCGACGGGTCGGCCTTGGCGTCCCAGTTGCCGAGCGCGCGGATGTGGTCGGCGGTGATGTTCGCGCCGTCCTCGGTGCGCAGCAGGTTCTCGAGCAGGATCTTCAGGCTGTAGGGAAGGCGCTGGGAGCCCTCGACCTTGTTCAGGCGGAACACCTCGTACGAGGCGTCGCCCACCTTCAGCGTGTCTTTGGCGCCGAAGCTGTCCTTGCTGGCGGGTGCGGTCACTTCTAACTCCAGTGGCGGGTCAGTTCGGTGAGTTCTCCAGGCCGTTCGGGTCGGCCGGGAGCGAGTCTTGCGCAACCCCACCGTAGGTCCGGACGCGGGATGGCACACCTCGTTCGTCTCCTCAAACAGTACGCCCGTCCTTTTTGACTGGCAAGCCGACACGCGGGTCACGAAGGTCTCATCGACCTGCGGCCGTTCGAGTGACGAAGCGTTCGTCTGTTCGTCCCCCGTTGAGGGGAAATGGTGCCTACGGTGTGTAAGTTCCTGGTGGTGCTTCTGGTAATGCTGTGACGGCAGTGGCACAGTGAGGTCGTTGTTCAAGATCGGGAGGTGGGTGGATCGTGCGTGGTGAAGCCGGGTCTGGGGCCGGTGCCCGCCGTGGCATGACCATCGGCGCGCTCGCCATCGCCCTGTTGCTGGGGGTGACGGGCACGGCCGTCGCGGTTCCGCCGCCTCCGCCGAACCCCAGCGATTCCGAAATCAACTCCAGCAAGGCCGAGGCCAACGCCAAGGCGGGTGACGTCGGCAGGCTCACGAACCAGCTTGCCCAGGCCGAGTCGAAGCTTGCCCAGCTCAACGACGACGTCCAGCTGAAGATGGAAGAGGCCAACAAGGCGAGGGTCGACGCGGAGACCGCGCAGGACGAAGCCGCGCAGGCCGATCGCGACGCGAAGGCCGCGCGCACCGAATCCGACGCCGCGCAGGCCGCCATCGACAAGGCCCGCGCCGACCTCGACCGGTTCGCCGCCGCCAGCTTCCAGCAGGGCAGCAAGATCGGCTCGGTTTCGGCCTATCTGACGGCCAACAGTCCGAAGGAACTGCTCGGCCGCGCCCAGATGCTCGACGCGGTGGGTGGCAGCAGGCTCAACGCGCTCGACACGATGAAGCGCGCGCAGACGGACAAGTCCAACAAGGACGCGACCGCGCGCAAGAAGCTGGAGATCGCGCAGGAGCGCAAGCGCGCGGCCGACGCGGCCAAGCACGAGGCCGACAACGCGCAGAGCGCCGCGCAGCACGCGCAGGACACCCAGGCCGCGCAGAACGAGAAGCTCGAAGCCGACCGCGCGAGCGTCGAGAAGCAGCTCTTCGAAGCACAGCAGAAGGTCAGCGGCCTGCAGGGGCAGCGCCAGCGTTACGAAGACTGGAAGGCGCAGAAGGCTCGCGAGGACGAGGAACGCGCCCGTCAGGCCGCTCTCGCCGCGTCGAGGCCCAGCCCCAGCCAGGGCGGCGGTGGCCGTCCGACCGGCAGGCCCGTCCAGTCCGCCCCCGCCGGGGCGAGCGTCGAAGCCGTCGTCCGGCGGGCTTTGTCGCAACTCGGCGTGGTGTACGCCTGGGGCGGTGGCAACACGTCCGGGCCGACGCGCGGTATCCGCGACGGTGGCACGGCGGACCGTTACGGCGACTACAACAAGATCGGCTTCGACTGCTCGGGCCTGATGATCTACGCGTTCGCCGGGGTGAAGTCGCTCCCGCACTACAGCGGCTACCAGTACAACGCCGGGCGGAAGGTGCCGCTGTCGCAGATGCGCCGCGGCGACATGCTCTTCTGGGGCGGCAGCGCGCGGGGTATCCACCACGTCGCGATGTACCTCGGGAACGGGCAGATGGTCGAGGCGCCGCAGTCCGGTCTGCGGGTCCGCATCGCGCCGGTGCGCTACGGCGGCATCATGCCGTACGCGACCCGCTTGATCGGCTGAGCGTGCCCTACGCGGGGATCGTGCTGGCCGGCGGCGCCGCGCGTCGCCTGTCCGGTGTGGACAAACCCGCGCTCCCCGTCGGCGGGAAGCCGTTGCTTGCCAGGGCTTTGGCCGCGCTCGCGGACGCCGATCCGGTGATCGTCGTCGGCCCGGAACGGCCGGGATTCGGCGACGTCGTCTGGACCCGGGAGTCTTCGCCGGGAACGGGGCCGGTGGCCGCGCTGGCCGCCGGGCTCGCGTTGGTGCGCACGGAGCTCGTCGTGGTGCTGGCCGGTGATCTCGCGGGCGTGCGGAAGTCCACTGTGGAGAGGTTGCTGGCCGGCCTCGGGTCCGCCGCGGGCGCGGTGCTGGTCGATGCCTCGGGGGAGCGGCAATGGCTGCTCGGCGCCTGGCGTGCGGAGGCACTGCGCGACGCCCTGCCGGAGACGGTGGAGAACGCGTCGCTGCGGCGGACGCTGGGCGGGCTGGAGATCGTCGAGGTACCCGGGGAACCGGGCGAAAGCGACGACATCGACACGCCCGAGGATCTGGACCGGCTCTCCTGAGAGCTTCACAGCCGTCATACCGCTGATCGGGTTGGCTACCGTCACGAACGGCTGTGTCACCGACCACTACGGTCACATCCGGACGCATGTACGCAAGCGGGGAACACAGGAGGCACAGTGACCGAGCCCGGCTACGCCGACGGCGCGCAGCAGCAGCCCGGAACGCCGGCGCGGGACGCCCAGTTGCTTGAGCGGACCGTGTTCGAGGTCAAGCGGATCATCGTCGGCCAGGACAGGCTGGTCGAGCGGATGCTGGTCGGCCTGCTGGCCAGGGGGCACCTCCTGCTCGAAGGCGTTCCCGGTGTCGCGAAGACGCTCGCCGTCGAGACCTTCGCGCGCGTGGTCGGCGGTTCGTTCTCGCGGGTGCAGTTCACCCCGGACCTCGTCCCCGCCGACATCCTCGGCACCCGGATCTACCGCCAGGGCGCGGAGCGGTTCGACGTCGAACTCGGCCCGGTGGTGGCGAACTTCGTGCTCGCCGACGAGATCAACCGCGCGCCGGCGAAGGTGCAGTCGGCGATGCTCGAGGTGATGGCCGAGCGGCACGTGTCGATCGGCGGCCAGACCTTCCCGATGCCCGACCCGTTCCTCGTGCTCGCCACGCAGAACCCGATCGAGAACGAGGGTGTGTACCCGCTGCCCGAGGCGCAGCGTGACCGCTTCCTCTTCAAGATCGTCGTCGAATACCCGACGGCCGAGGAGGAGCGGGAGATCATCTACCGGATGGGCGTCACCCCGCCCACCCCGCAAGAGGTGCTGACCCCGGCCGAACTGGTCCGGCTGCAGAACGTCGCTTCGCAGGTCTTCGTGCACCACGCGCTGGTCGACTACGTCGTCCGCCTCGTGCTCACCACCCGCACGCCGAACGACCACGGCCTCGCCGACGTCGCGGGCTGGGTGTCCTACGGTGCCTCGCCGCGCGCCAGCCTCGGCATCATCGCGGCGGCCCGTGCGCTGGCACTGGTTCGCGGCCGGGATTACGTGCTGCCGCAGGACGTCGTCGACGTCGTTCCCGACGTGCTGCGGCACCGGCTCGTGCTGTCCTACGACGCGCTCGCCGACGGCGTGCCCATCGACCACATCATCACGCGGGTGCTGCAGACCGTGCCGTTGCCGCAGGTCTCGGCCCGTCCGCAGGGCGGCGCCGGACAGGGCGGCCCGGTCCCGGCCGGCGCACCGGTCAGGTAGGGAAGCGTGAAGAACGAGAAGGGCGAACGTCCTTCCTGGGCTCCGCCGGTACTCCGCGGGGAGCGGATGGAGGCGGGCCTGCGCACGCTCGAACTCGACGTGCGCCGCCGTCTCGACGGCCTGCTGCAGGGTAACCATCTCGGCCTGGTGCCGGGGCCCGGTTCGGAACCGGGGGAGGCCCGGCCTTACCAGCCCGGCGACGACGTCCGCCGGATGGACTGGGCGGTGACCGCCCGGACGACGAGCCCGCATATCCGGGAGACCGTCGCCGACCGTGAACTGGAGACGTGGCTGGTGGCGGACGTGTCCGCGAGCCTCGACTTCGGCACCGCGCTGTGCGAGAAGCGCGACCTGGTCGTCTGCGCGACGGCCGCGGTCGCCCACCTCACCGGCGGTGGAGGCAACCGGATCGGCGCGCTCGTCACCAACGGGGCGGGCAGCATCACGCGGATCCCGGCGCGCGGCGGGCTCCCGCACGCGCGGGGACTGGTCCGCAAGATCGCCGAGACCCCGCGTGCCGAAGAAGGTGTCCGCGGGGATCTCGCCGCGGCGCTGGAGAAGCTGCGGCGCCCGCCCCGTCGTCGCGGGCTCGCCGTCGTGATCTCCGACTTCCTCGGCGACACCGAATGGCAGCGGCCGCTGCGCGCGCTCGGCGGGCACCACGACCTCATCGCCATCGAAGTCCTCGACCCGCGCGACATCGACCTGCCCGACGTGGGCACCGTCGTGCTGGCCGACCCGGAGACAGGGAAACAGCGCGAAGTGCACGCTTCGGCCTTGCTGCGCAAGGAATTCGGCGCCGCGGCGCATGCTCACCGGCAGGAGGTCGCGGCCGCGCTGCGCCGCGCCGGTGCCGCGCATCTGGTGCTGCGCACCGATTCGGACTGGATCGCGGACATGGTCCGGTTCGTGGTGGCCCGCAAGCGCCGCTGGTCCGGTGGTGTCGCGTGAGCCTCACCGGATTCGCCTCGCCGTGGTGGTTCCTGCTGCTGCTGGCGGTCGCCGCGGTGGCCGTGGGCTACGTGCTTTCCCAGCGCGCGCGGCGCAAGCGCACCATGCGGTTCGCCAACCTGGAGCTGCTGGAGAAGGTCGCGCCGAAGAGCCAGGGATGGGTGCGGCACGTTCCCGCCATCCTGATCGTGCTTTCGCTGCTGGTGCTCACCGTCGCGCTCGCCGGGCCGACGGCCGAGCAGAAGGTGCCCCGCAACCGGGCCACCGTGATGCTGGTGATCGACACCTCCCTGTCGATGGAGGCGACCGACGTCGCCCCGACCCGGCTGAAGGCGGCCCAGGAGTCGGCGCGTTCGTTCGCGCAGAACATGACGCCGGGGGTGAACCTCGGGCTGATCTCCTTCGCGGGGACGGCGACCGTGCTGGTCGCGCCGACCACCGACCGCGGTGGCGTGGTGAAGGCGATCGACAATCTCAAGCTGGCGCAGTCGACGGCCACCGGTGAAGGGATTTTCGCCGCGTTGCAGTCGATCGAGAGCTTCTCGGCGATCGTGGGCGGAGCCGAAGGCCCGCCTCCCGCCCGGATCGTCCTGATGAGTGACGGGAAGCAGACCGTTCCGGACGACCTGTACGCCCCGCGCGGCGGCTACACGGCGGCGCAGGCGGCGAAGCAGGCACAGGTGCCGATCTCGTCGATCGCGTTCGGGACCACGCACGGTTCGGTCGACATCGACGGCAAACCGCAGGAAGTCAAGGTCGACGTCGAGTCGCTGGAGGAGATCGCCCGGCTTTCGGGTGGCGACTTCTACAAGGCGGCCAGCGCCGAAGAGCTGAAGCGCGTGTACGACGACCTCGGTGAGCAGATCGGGTATGAGCTCAAGGACGCGGACGCGAGCCGTCCCTGGGTGATTCTCGGGACTTTGGTGCTGATGATCGGTGCCGCGGCTTCGCTGTTCCTGGGGCAGAGACTGCCTTAGCGGCCTTTCCGAGAGCGGCGGCAGCGTGTTGCGAAAGCCACTTTCGCAACCTTCAACGTTGCGAAAGTGGCTTTCGCAACGCCTGCGGTTGCGCCAGGGCGGGGAGCTACGGGGTCGCGAAGCCGTTCTGCCGCCAGGCCTCGTAGACGCTGATCGCCGCGGTGTTCGACAGGTTCAGCGACCGGCTCGACGGCAGCATCGGCAGCCGCACCCGGTCGGTCACCTGCGGGGACTCCTGGATCTCGGCGGGCAGCCCCGCCGACTCCGGCCCGAACATCAGGACGTCCCCGGGCTCGTAGGCGACGTCGGTGTGCAGCCGCGTCGCCGAAGCGCTGAACGCGTAGACCCGGGCGGGCAGCAAAGCCGCCCAAGCCGCGTCGAGATCCGCGTGCACGTGGACTCGCGCGAGGTCGTGGTAGTCGAGCCCGGCTCGCCGCAACTGCTTGTCCTCCAGCGTGAAACCGAGCGGCTCCACCAGGTGGAGCTCGCAGCCGGTGTTCGCGGTCAAGCGGATCGCGTTACCCGTGTTGGGCGGGATTTCCGGGCGGTAGAACAGGATGCGGAACACGAGGGTTGATCGTCTTTCGTTCACGGGCGCTTCGCCTGAGCGCGGCCGGGCGGCCATCAAGCCGGACGAGCATGAGGCCCGCCCGTGACCATCCCACCACAGGAGGGCTTCATGCCTTCGCTCCCTCACCCCCTGTCGCGGCGTCGCTTCCTCGGATATGGCTCCGCCGGCGCGGCCGCAGTCCTGCTGGGGACCGGTGCCTGGAACGCCGCCGGCGCGATGCCGCTCGCCAGCGGTGCCGGTAACCCGTTCACCCTCGGTGTCGCGTCGGGCGACCCGTTGCCCGGCGGTGTCGTGCTCTGGACCAGGCTCGCGCCGAAGCCGTACGAGGCCGACGGCTTCGGCGGTATGCCGCGGACACCGGTCCGGGTCGAGTACGAAGTGTCGCTCGACGAGCGTTTCCGCGCCGTCGTCCGCCGCGGATCCGTGGTCGCCACGCCCGAACTCGGTCACTCCGTGCACCCCGAGGTCCACGGCCTCGCGCCGGACCACGAGTACTTCTACCGTTTCCGCACGGGTGGCGAGATCTCGCCGGTCGGGCGCACCCGCACGGCGCCGGTCGCGTGGTCGTCGCCGCGCGAGCTGAACTTCGCGTTCGCGTCCTGCCAGAGCTGGGAGGCCGGGCACTTCACCGCCTACGACCACATGGCGGCCGAGGATCTCGACCTGGTCGTGCACCTGGGCGACTACCTCTACGAAAGCGGTGTCACGGGTGTCGGCCGCGGAACGCCGGTGGGGCCGCAGTTCAAGGGCGAGACCTTCGACCTGGCCCGCTACCGGCTCCAGTACGCGCTCTACAAGTCCGAAGCGCCGCTGATGGCCGCGCACGCCGCCTTCCCGTGGATCCACGTCAACGACGACCACGAGGTGGAGAACAACTGGGCCGGCGACATCTCGCAGATCGACAAGGAACCGGACCAGGACCGCGCGGTGTTCCGGCAGCGGCGGGCCGAGGCGTTCCAAGCGATGTACGAGCATCTGCCGTACCGGATCGCGCAGCTGCCGAAGGGGCCGGACGCGCGTCTCCACCGGCGGCTGAGCTACGGCACGCTGGCCGACTTCACCATGCTCGACACCCGCCAGTACCGTGACGACCAGCCGTGCGGTGACGGCCAGTCGGCGAGCTGCACGGAACGGTTCGACGAGAACCGCACCCTGCTCGGCTCGGAGCAGCGAAACTGGCTGCTCGACGGCTTCTCCCGGTCCCGCGCGCGGTGGCAGATCCTCGGCAACCAGGCGCCCATGGGCCAGACCGACACCGACGCGGGCGAGGCGACGAACGTCCACCTCGACCCGTGGGACGGCTACGTCGCCGACCGCGACCGCGTGCTCGCCGCCGCGCAGGACCGCGGCGTGCGGAACCTGGTGGTCATCACCGGCGACCGGCACCAGAACTACGCCTGGGACCTCAAGCGCGACTTCACCGACCCCGATTCGCCCACCGTGGCGAGCGAGTTCGTCGGGACGTCGATCACCAGCGGCGGCAACGGCGCCGACATGACGCCGGCCGGTGAGAACCTGCTGAAGGCCAACCCCCACATGAAGTTCTTCAACAGCCAGCGCGGGTACGTCCGGGTCAACGTCAACCGGCAGCGCTGGCGGAGCGACTTCCGGGTGGTTCCGTTCGTCAACACCCCTGGCGCGCCGATCAGCACGCGCGCCAGCTACGTCGTCGAAGACCGGCGGCCCGGCGTTCAGTCCGGCTGAGCGGGCAGGAGGGCGGCGTACACCTCGCGCACCGACGCGGGTGGCGCCGCCTTCATGAGCGTCTTCGGATCGACGAAGACGTACCGGGTCTTCACCTCGGTGCACAGGTCACCGCCGCGGGTGATCTCGAAATCGATGATCAGCGAGGTCGTCCCGAGGTGGTCCAGGTAGACGGCAACGACCAGTTCGTCGTCGTAGCGGCAGGGCGCGCGGTAGCGGAGGTTGGATTCGGCGACGACGACGTCGACACCGCGGGCCAGTGCCTCCTGGTGGGAGCCGAAGAGGGCTTTCTCCACTTCGAACATGGCCATGTCCACATAGGCGAGGTAGTTGGCGTTGAACACGATGCCCTGCCCGTCGCATTCGTGGTAGCGCACGCGCAGCGGCATTTCGACGATCGGTTTCCGTGGCTCGGTCACGGTTCCAACCTACGTGAAGGCCCCCTTCCCGCGGCTGAGCCGGGGGAAGGGGGCCTTCACGCGCGTCCGCTCACTCGATGAAGTCGATGTTCGGGTGACGCGGCGACTCGCCGTCGAACAGGTGCCGGTCCCGGCCCTTCAGGTGCAGATCGAAGAACGCGCCGATGTAGTCCCGTTGCGCGGCCAGCGAACGGCGGGGATCGATCGTGCCGATGACGGCCTCACGCTTCTCCGGCGCCACCCGCGAACCGAGCTGCGGCACCACGACCTGGAGATCGCTGTACGCCATGTGCGTGCTTCCGCCGCGCAGCAGCAGGTCCCGCTTCCAGCCCCGCTGGTTCGCCCAGAAATCCGCCCAGCTGCGGTCGAAGTCGGGCTGCCGGTGCGTGTGCTCCAGCGGCTTGCCGTTCTCGTCGACACCCTCGGCTCCCATCAGCAGGAACGGCCGGTCGAGACCGCGTTTCGTGACCTCACCGGGTACGTAGGCGCTGCCCGGCGGGTAGCCGAACGCGGTCGCCATCGCGCCGTCGAGGTTGATCCCCGCGTCGACCCGGCGGTCGTGGACCATCGTCTCGCCCGCGGTGAACCCGCCGTAGGAGTGACCGTAGGCGCCGACCCTGGACAGGTCGAGCGACCAGCCGAGCCCGCGGGGGAGCGGCCGGTTCTCCGCGTCCGGGTTCTGCCCGCGGGTGATCTTCGCCAGCTGGTCGAGGACGAACCGGCTGTCGGCGACCCGCGCGTCGAGCGCCTTCTTCATGAAGTCGGGGCCTTCGCCCGAGACGGCCGTTTCGAGCCGTCCGCCGGGGAACTCGACCGCGGCGCTCTCGTAGGTGTGCGAGAGCGAGACGACGACGTACCCGCGGCTCGCCAGGTCGTCGACGATCGCCGTGTACGTCTCCCGCGGCCCGCCGAAACCGGGGGAGAAGAGCGCCACCGGCTTCGGTGCGCCGTGCGCCGCGGGGACGCCGATCTCGGCCCGCCGCTTCGCCGACGGCCAGTCGATGGAGCCCGCGGGGAGACCGAGGTAGTCCTCACTCGCCAGCACCTGGTCGATGACGGAGCTCATCCCGGGTGTGAACCACGGCGCGCGCGGTCCGTCGGCGAACCGGTCCGCCGGATAGGTGACGGTGACCATGAGCTCCCGGCGCCGCTCCGGTTTCCACGGGTCGGGGCGGGACGGGTCGACGAGGTGGAGATCGGTCGTGCCGACCTCGTGGTGGCCGGTGAGGGCCGGTGCGGTGAGTTCGGCCTGGTCGGCCGCGACGGCGGGAGCCGCCGTGGCGAGCCCGCCCGCGAGCGCGAGGCCCGCGATCAGCGCCGAACCCCGCATCACCCTGGTGTGTCTCGATCCCACTGCGGGAGTCCTTCCGGGTCGGGGCGGCCCGACGGCCGCCTGTTTCCGACCATGGCAGCGCCCCGGTGCGACGCGCATCCCTCTGAAGATGGAGCCCGGATCACCCGTGCAGGGCACGGTAGGCCGAGGTGGCCCCGGGATGCAGCGGGACCTTGCCGGTGCCGATCAGCGTCCGGACGTCGAGGAACTGCGTCCCCACCGCGGCCGTCGGGACGAGATCGGCGGCGTGCCCGGCCAGTACCCGGGTCACCGCCGCGGCGACGTCGTCCGGCAGGGAAGGGGCCGCCAGCAGCAGGTTCGCGACGCCGATGGTCCGCAGCTCGCCCACGCCCTGATAGGCCTGCGCCGGAACGTGGACCTGGTCGTACACCGGGCCGTAGCCGACGCGCAGGGCGGGGAGATGGGCGTCGAGCGGGAGAAGGGTGATCGGGGTGGTCCGGTTCAGTTCGGTGAGCGCGGGGGTCGGGATCCCACCGGACCAGAGCAGCGCGTCGACCTCGTGGGCCGCCAGCGCGTTGATCGCTTCACCCAGAAGGAGGTTCTTGGCCTTCACCGGGACCCCGGCGCGGGCGAACAGGCGCGTGCTGAACACCGCGACACCGGATCCGCTCGCGCCCATCGCCACCGGCCGCCCGGTCAGATCGGCGAGCGAGCGCACTCCGCCGTCCACCCGGACCACGAGCTGGTGGTAGTTCTCGTAGACGCGGCCGATGGCCGAGAACGCGATCGGCACGGAGAACGGCTCCGCACCGGCGAAGGCGGACTCGGCGACGTCGCCGAGGACGAGTCCGAGATCGGCCCGGCCATCCCGTAGCCGCCGCAGGTTCTCGACACTGGCTTCGGTGGCGACGGCGCTCGCCCGCAGCCGTGGTTCCGCCTGGTTCAGCCGCTGGGCGAGGAGTTCCGCGAAGGCGAGATAGAAACCGCCGCTCTCGCCTGCCGCGATGAAGACCTCACGCTCCGGGCCCTGATAGCCCGTGGCCGAACATCCGGCGATCGTCGCTAGCCCGGCGAGGAGTGCGGTGCGCCTGGTGACCGTCATGCCTTTTCCCCTGCCGCGAGAGGAAGTTCGACGCGGACCTCGAGCCCGTGTGGTTTCGCCTCACGCAATTCGAGTTTCCCGCCCCTGGCGAGCACGTGCTGGCTCGCGATCGCGAGGCCGAGGCCCGTGCCGCGTGGCGCGCCGTCGCCCCCGGCCCGCCAGAAGCGTTCGGTCGCGCGCTCCCGGTCCTCTTCGGACAGTCCGGGGCCGTTGTCGGACACGAAGAGCGTCGCTGTCGTGTCACCGGTTTCGTAGCCGGTGGTGATCGTGGCGCCGCGTCCCGCGTAGTGCACCGCGTTGTCCAGCAGGACGTCCAGCACTTGGGCCAGTTCGCTTTCCTCACACCGCACCGGAACCGGCTCGTCGTGGCCTTCCGAAGCCGCGAGGCCGACTCCTGCGTCTTCGGCAGAAGGACGCCACGCGTCGACCCGTTCGGCCAGGACGGCCGGAAGATCGCAGGGTTCGTCACCGGACTCGCCCGCGGCGAGCCGGGTCGCGGCGCTTTCGGCGAGCGCCAGCGCGAGCAGGCCGTCGAGCAGGGACTCCAGCCGTTCGACCTCCGCGACGGTCGCGCGATAGGCCCGCTGGCCGTCCCCGTCGACCTGGGCGGCCAGCGAATCCACCCGCAACCGCAGGGCGGCCATGGGATTGCGCAGCTGGTGCGAGGCGTCCGCGACGAGCCGCCGCTGCTGTTCGGACGCTTCGACGACGGCGTCGGACATCCGGTTGAACGACGTCGCGAGGGAACGCAGCTCGCGGGGCCCGGCCCGGTCGGGAACCTGGGCGCGATGCCCTTCGGTCACCGCCTGCACGCCGGTCTCCAGTTCGTGCAACGGCCGCACCATCCAGCGCGCCAGCAGGACCGCGAGCAGCACGAACACGGCCGCGACCAGCACCGCGCCCGCGACGATCGCGGACCAGCGGGCGGCGACGTCGGCCGCCGCCGTGGTCACCGACGCGCGAAGCACCACCACGCCGGCCACCCGGGTCCCGGTGCCCACCGGACGGGCGAAATGGACCGGATCGGCCGACCACGGGCTCAGCTGTTCGGGGCCTTTGGCGGGCTGGTTGCGGAGCGCGGCCTCGACCAGCGAACGGACCACGGGTTCGGCGGCCGTCATCCCGCCGGTCTCCACCAGCGGCACCCCGCGCGCGTCGACCACCACGACGGCCTCGCCGTATAACGACGAATACCGCTCGGCGTCGACCGCCAGCGCGGTCGGGTCGGCGGCGTCGACGGCCTGCTGCGCCAGGACGACGAACCGGTCGACGTCGGCGTTGCGGGCGATCACCAGCTGCTGGGTCCGCTGCGCGGCGGTCGAGCCGAACAGCGGGATCGCGAACGCGGCGACCACGGTCAGCGCGAGCGCGACGAGGACGACCAGCAGCCGGGTGCGCACCGGTCAGTCCCGGCCGAGCCGGTAGCCGAAACCCCGGATCGTGGTCAGCAATCCCGGCCTGTCGAGCTTCGCGCGCAACTGGGTCAGGTGCACGTCGAGCGACCGGGAGACGGCGAGATACGCGTCGCCCCAGACCTCGTCCATCAGCTGCTGACGGCTCACCGCCGTGCCCGGCCGCGCGGCGAGCACGGCCAGGACGGCGAACTCCTTGGCGGTGAGCCCGATGTCGTTCCCGCCGACCAGCACGCGGCGCGCGCCGAGGTCGATCTCGACGTCCTCGATCCGGACGACGCCGTCCTGCGGTGCGGCGGAGACGGCGGCACGGCGGACGACCGCGTCCATCCTCGCCAGCAGTTCGGCCAGGCGGATGGGCTTGGTCAGGTAGTCGTCGGCGCCGAGCCGCAGCCCGCGCACCACGGACCGTTCGTCCCCGCTCGCGGTGAGCACGAGCACCGGCACCGGCGAGACCTGCCGGACCTTCCTGAGGACGTCGAGTCCGTGCATGTCGGGCAGGTTGAGATCCAGCAGGATCACGTCGGCCGCGCGATGCCGGTGCAGCGCGTCGCTGCCGCGGATCGCGTGGGAGACGGTGTGGCCGCGCGTTTGCAGCGCTTCGGCGAGCGCGTCGGCGACACCGGCGTCGTCCTCGACGAGCAGCACCCGCACGGCCACACCTTCCCGCCTAGCCTTCGCGGCCGGACACGAGCTCGGGCTCGGGCTGCTTCTTCTTGTCCAGCTCCGAGGTCTTCGAGGTTTCCCGCATTGTGCCGTACACGATGAGCGACACCAGGACACAGCCCGCGACGTAGTAGAAGAACACCGATTCGTGGCCTGCCCCCTTCAGCGCCTGCGCGATGAGCTCGGCCGTGCCGCCGAAGATCGCCACGGTGAGCGCGTAGGGGAGGCCGACGCCGATCGCGCGGATCTTCGTCGGGAACAGCTCGGCCTTCACGATCGCGTTGATCGAGGTATACCCGGTGACGATCACCAGGCCGGCCAGCATCAGCAGGAAGGCGAGCACCGGCTCCTTCGTCCCGCCCATCAGCGTCATGATCGGGACGGTCAGCAGGGTGCCGGCGATCCCGAAGAACATCAGCAGCGGGCGGCGGCCGATCCGGTCGGACAGCTTGCCCGCGAACGGCTGCAGGATCGCGGCGACGAGGATCGCGCAGAACAGGATCAGCGTCACCGTCCGGCGCGGGATGCCCGCGGTGTTCTCCATGAACTTCTGGCTGTAGGTGGCGAAGGTGTAGAACGAAACCGTGCCGCCGAGGGTGAGGCCGACGACGAGCGCGATCTCCTTGGGGTACTTGATCAGCGCCCGCAGCGTGCCCTTGTCGCCCGCGTCCTTGCCGGTGCCCGAGGCCTTGGTCTCCTCGAAGCTGGCCGACTCGTCCATCCCTCGGCGCAGGACCATCACGACGACGGCGGCGAGCGCGCCGACGACGAAGGCGATCCGCCAGCCCCACGAGGTCAGCTGCTGCTCGGTCAGGATGGCCTGCAGCAGCAGCTGGAGACCGAGCGCCAGCAACTGGCCGCCGTACAGCGTCACGTACTGGAAGCTGGAGTAGAAACCGCGTTTGCCCGGGGTGGCCACTTCGGACAGATAGGTCGCGGAGGTCGAATACTCGCCGCCGACCGAGAGGCCCTGGATGAGCCGGGCCACCAGCAGCAGGATCGGCGCGGCGATCCCGATCGTGGCGTAGGTCGGCGTCAGCGCGATCATCAGCGATCCCGCCGCCATCAACGTGACGGAAAGCACGAGTGCGCTTCGTCGCCCGAACCGGTCGGCGAACCGGCCGAGCATCCAGCCGCCGAGCGGCCGCATGAGGAAGCCGACGGCGAACACCGCCGCGGTGCCGAGGAAGGCCGCCGTCGTGTCCTTGGTGGGGAAGAAGGACTTGGCGAAGTACGTGGTGAAAGCGGCGTAGGCGTACCAGTCGTACCACTCGACCAGGTTGCCGATCGAGCCGCGCAGCACGTTGCCGACGACTCGACGTTCGCTCACGGGCGGCGTGGATTCGCCGATCCGGGTTGTCATCTTTGACCTCCTGTGTTCCGGCTCACGGTGAACAATCCGTGACGGCCGGGCAAGGTTTCGGCGCGCTTCCTAACATCCGCTTAGGACGGTCGCGGTTACCCGGAGGTAGGGGTGGCGCGGCTCCGGCGCGAACCTGGCGAGCCGATAACCTCAGTGCCGTCAGCGCGACAGGACGAGGCGAGGAGAGCTCTGTGGGACGGTCGGTACTGGTCACCGGCGGCAACCGCGGCATCGGTTTGGCGATCGCGAAGGACCTCGCGGCGCAGGGGCACAAGGTCGCGATCACGCACCGCGGTTCCGGCGCGCCCGAAGGCCTCTTCGGGGTGCAGGCCGACGTCACCGACGCCGAGCAGATCGACGCCGCCTTCAAGCTCGTCGAGGAGCACCAGGGCCCGGTCGAGGTCCTCGTCGCGAACGCCGGCATGACCGACGACACCCTCCTCATGCGCATGAGCGAGGAGCAGTTCACCCGCGTGGTCGACGCCAACCTCACCGGCGCGTACCGGGTCGCCAAACGCGCTTCCCGCGGCATGCTGCGCGGCAAGTGGGGGCGCTACATCTTCATCTCGTCCGTCGTCGGGCTCACCGGGTCCGCCGGTCAGGTCAACTACGCGGCGAGCAAGGCCGGTCTCGTCGGTCTCGCCCGCTCGCTCGCGCGTGAGCTGGGCTCGCGCAACATCACCTCGAACGTCATCGCGCCGGGCTTCGTCGCCACGGACATGACCGACGAGCTCGGCGAGGACCGCAAGAAGGAGATCCTCGCCCAGGTCCCCTCCGGCCGGTACGCCGAGCCGTCGGAGATCGCCGCCGCCGTCCGCTACCTCGCCTCCGAAGAGGCCGGTTACGTCAACGGCGCGGTGCTGCCGGTCGACGGCGGCCTCGGCATGGGCCACTGACGTCCCCGTTTTTCCCGTACTGATCGCAAACCCACTCCGGACTGGAGGTCCCGTGCCAGGACTGCTCGAAGGCAAGCGCCTGCTGATCACCGGCGTCATCACCGACGCCTCGCTCGCGTTCCACGCGGCCAAGATCGCGCAGCAGGAGGGCGCGAAGGTCGTGCTCACCGGCTTCGGCAGGCTGTCGCTCGTCGAGCGCATCGCCAAGCGTCTCCCCGAGGAGGCGCCGGTGCTGGAGCTGGACGTCACCAACCAGGAGCACCTCGACTCGCTCGCCGACCGGGTGCGTGAGCACGTCGACGGGCTCGACGGCGTGCTGCACTCGATCGGGTTCGCCCCGCAGTCCTGCCTCGGCGCGCCGTTCCTGGACGCCCCGAGCGAGGACGTGAAGGTGGCCGTCGACGTCTCGGCGTACTCCTTCAAGGCGCTCGCGGTCGCGACGCTGCCGCTGCTCTCGCGCGGTTCGTCGATCGTCGGCATGGACTTCGACGCGCGCGTCGCGTGGCCCGCCTACAACTGGATGGGCGTGGCGAAGGCGGCGCTGGAGTCGGTGAACCGGTACCTGGCGCGGGACCTGGGCCCGCAGGGCATCCGGGTCAACCTGGTCAGCGCCGGCCCGATGAAGACCATGGCCGCGAAGTCGATCCCCGGTTTCGCCGACCTGGAGAACGGCTGGGGCGACCGCGCGCCGCTCGGCTGGGACAGCTCCGACCCGGACCCGACGGCGAAGTCCGTCTGCGCCGTGCTGTCGGACTGGCTGCCCGCCACCACCGGCTCGATGATCATGGTCGACGGCGGCCTGCACGCCACCGGTTTCTAGGTCTTTTCAAGCCCGTGAAGGCCTCTTCCCTCGGCTCAGCCGAGGGAAGAGGCCTTCATCGGCGGGGTCACTAGGCTTGCGGCCATGTCCGAAAGTCTCACCAGCCACCTCGCCCAGCTGGAACAGCAGCGAGTCGAGGCGCTGCTCACCGTCGACACGGCCGTATTCGACGCGCTGCACGACCCCGCCTACCAGCTGTGCAACCCGACCGGGACGGTCTGGGACAAGGCCGAGTACCGGCGCCGTCTGACGACCGGCGAACTGGCCTACAGTCGGCTCGAAACGACCTCCGAGATCGATGTCCTGGCGTCCGAGACGCTCGCCGTGCTGCGCTACCGCTGCCTGATCGCCCTAAGCGTCGACGGCACCGACATCCCCGTCCACGAGTGCTGGCACAGCGACACCTACATCCGCGCCGAAGACGGGCAGTGGAGGTGCCGGTACTCGCAGGCCACCGGCATCATGGACGCCGCCATCCCCGCGGCGGCGGGCTAGAGGACGGCGTTCGCGACGTGCCACGAGTCTTCGAGCAGCAGGTACTTGGTGATCAGGCCGTCGTCGTTCACCTCGAACTCGATGGTGAAGGCCGTCTGGATCACCTTGCCGGTGCTGCGGATAGTCGAGCGCAGGCGCCCGATCGCGACCGCGTGCGGCCCGTCGACGAGGACGCGCTCGACGTCGAACCGGTCCTTCACGAGCCCCTTGTCGAGCAGCTCGAAGAACTCGCGGATCTCCGCCCGGTTCCGGCGCGGGCCGATCCACGGGACGAGTTCGGTGGCACCGGGGATGTCCCACGTGACGTTGTCGGCGAACAGTTCCGTGGCGCCGTCAGTGTCTCCTGTGGACATTCGGCGGAAGAACTCGTCGAGGGTGGATCGCGTTCGTTCGGACATGATTCTCCTTACTGGGTAACGGGTTCGCGAAGCAGGCGGATGTCGTCGGTGCGCTGGACACCGGCGGCGAAGGTCAGCGCGACGACGGTGGCGGCGCCGAGCCCGACGCTCACCCACGCGACGCTGGGATAGCCGAGACCGGCGTCGATCGATTCGCCGCCGAGCCACGGGCCGACGGTGTTGCCGACGTTGAACGCGGCGGTCGTGCTCGCGCCGACGAGGGTGGGCGCGTTGCCCGCCACGGCGAAGGCGCGGACGTTCAAGGCGGGATTGACCCCGAATCCGGCGACGCCGAACAGGAACACGGCGAAGATCGCGAGCGGGGTCGCCGGGCCCGAGAGCGCGAGCAGGATCAGGGCGACCAGTGCGACGGCGAGGCCGCCGTAAAGGGTCGCGAAGGGCCTCGCGTCGGCGAGCCTGCCGCCGGCGGTGATGCCGATCAGCGCGCCGAGCCCGAATAGGGACAGAACTCCCGGCACCCAGCTTTCCGGCAGGCCGGCGACCTCGGTCAGCAAGGGCGCGAGGTAGCTGAAGGTCGCGAAGATCATCGCCTGCGCGAGCGCGATCACGCCGAGTGCCAGCCAGAACCGGCCGCCGCGGTAGAGCCGCAGTTCGGTCGCGACGTCGGTCTTGTCCTGACCGTTCTGTGTCTCCGGGACCAGCGCGAAGACCCCGATCAACGCGACGACGGTCAGCGCCGTGACCGCCCAGAAGGCCGCCCGCCAGCCCGCGTGCTGGCCGAGGAAGGTCCCGGCGGGAACGCCGGCGATGTTCGCGACGGTGAGGCCGCCGACCAGGATGGCCAGCGCGCGGCCACGGCGCTCGACCGGGACCAGCGCGACGGCGGTGGCCGCCGCGACCGCCCAGAAACCGGCGCAGGCGACCGCGCTGACGACGCGTGTCGCGAAGAGCAGGGCGTACCCCGAGCCCAGCGCGCCGACGACGTGCGAGAGCCCGAAGACGACCAGCAGGGCCATCAGGGTGGCGCGCCTCGGCACCCTCAGGGTCGCGATCGCGAGCAGGGGAGCGCCGACGACCATGCCGATCGCGAAGGCCGAGATGAGCAGCCCGGCCTCCGGGATGCCGACGTTCAGATCGGCCGCCATCCCCGGCAGCAGGCCGGTGATCATGAACTCGGACGTGCCGAGCGCGAACACGCTCAGTCCGAGTACGCAGACTGCCAAAGGCACGGAAGTTCCTCCAGTTTTGTATTGATCAGTCCAAAATGTGGGCAGCGTTGCGCACAGGGGTTGTTTCGGTCTACTTCGCGGCGATCGCGTCCATCGCGATGGCGGCGACGGACTCCATGGCCGCCCGGCCGGCGCCTCGGCGGGACATCAGCCGGAGGCCGGCGACGGTGCTGTGGGCGAACTCGGCGATCGCACCGGGGTCGCGGCCGCCGTCGATCGTCCCGTCGAGCTGCCCTTCCTTGGCGCAGGCCGAAAGCAGGGCGAGGTGCCGCCGGGTGTCGGCGTCGATCCGCGCCTTGATCTCGGCGTCGCGCTCGCCGAATTCGGCCACCGTGTTGACCACGAGGCAGCCTCGTCCGGGATGTTCGGCTTCTTCGTCGATCGTGTACGCGAACAGGGAGCGGAACCGCTCGACGCCGGTCCCGGACTCCTCCAGCAAAGCCGTCCTGGCCACGATCCCGCGATCGGCGTAGTGATCGAGCGCGCGCATGAACAGTTCGTGCTTGCTGGTGAAGGTGTTGTAGATGCTGCTGCGGCCCAAACCGGTGGCTTCGCAGAGGGCCTGTGTCGATGTGCCCTCGTAGCCGCGTGCCCAGAACGCGTCCATGGCGCGCCCGATCGCGGCGCGCTCGTCGAATTCCTTCGGCCTGGCCATGGAAGTGACCGTACCAGGTTTTGGATCGGTCGGTTCAAAATGGGCCGGGTCAGCGTGCGGGGCGCCACAGCGGCAAGATGGCGGGGTGGGTTACGACGCGCTGCTTTGGCTTTCGTTCGGTGGTCCCGAGGGGCCCGACGAGGTGATGCCGTTCCTGGAGAACGTCACGCGGGGCCGTGGGGTCCCCCGGGAACGACTGCTCGAGGTCTCGGAGCACTACCAGCACTTCGGCGGGGTCTCGCCGATCAACCGGCTCAACCGGGACGCGATCTCCGCGGTGGAGAAGCAGCTCGCGGCCGCCGGGATCGAGCTGCCCGTCCACTTCGGCAACCGCAACTGGCGGCCGATGGTCGAGGACACGCTCGCCGAGATCACCGAGGCGGGTGCCCGGCGCGTGCTGGTCTTCCCGACGAGTGCGTACGGCGGCTACTCCGCCTGCCGCCAGTACGACGAGGACATCGAGCGTGCCCGCGCGGCGGTCGGCGACGGCGCGCCGGAACTGGTGAAGCTGCGGCAGTTCTTCGATCACCCGCTGTTCATCGCCGCCTTCGCCGACGCGGTCCGGGCCGCGCACGCGAAGCTGGGCAACAAGCCCGGGACCCGCACGGTGTTCTGCGCCCACTCGGTCCCCGAGTCCGCCGACACCGCGTCCGGTCCGCCGTCGGAAGGCGGACGGCGTTACTCGCGCCAGATCGCCGAGGCCGCCCGTCTCGTCGCGGCCGAAGCGGGGATCGAGACCTACGACGTCGTCTGGCAGTCGCGCTCCGGCCCGCCGCAGGTTCCGTGGCTGGAGCCGGACATCGTCGACCACATCGACGCGCTGCACGCGGAAGGCGTCACCTCGGTGGTCGTCTGCCCGGTGGGTTTCGTGTCCGACCACCTCGAGGTGATCTGGGACCTCGACAACGAGGCCGCCGAGCGGGCCGCGGAGCACGGCATGGGCTTCGCGCGGGCCGCGACGCCGGACACCGACCCGCGTTTCGCCGAACTCGTCGTGGAACTGGTCAGGGAGCACATCGAGGGGCTGCCGCCACGGAAGCTGTCGCCGTTCCCGGCGGCCGGGTGCACGGTCAACGGCGCGCCTTGCGCGATCGGATGCTGCGAGCCCGCGAAGAGGCCCGCTCGCCCTTAAGTGCCCAGGCCTCGTGAGTGGTAAAGACGGTTCTAACCGTCTTTACCACTCACGAGACCGAGTCCCGCCATGCCACCGCTGCCCTTCCTCCGGCAGTACGTGAAGGACCCCTTCATTGCGCCTAGCGCAGTGAAGGGGTCCTTCACGTACTTGGCGAGGTGCGAAGGTCGAGTTTCTTCGGCTGAGCCGAGGAGAGGGGCCCTTCGGTGCGACCGCTGTGACTGCTGGGGCAGGTGGTGTTGGCGGGGCTTCGGATGGCGTCGCGAAGGTCCGTGAAGGCCTCCTTGCCTACTCTCAAGGTAGGCAAGGAGGCCTTCACGGACCTTCGACCAAGGCCACGTCCGGTAGATGCCTCAGACCCCTTGGTCGTAACCGGCCTCACCACTCACGAGGCCGATCGTCATCGGGCCGCGATCCGAGACAGGTGCAGGTCGATGAGGGCGATGGCCTCGTCGCCGGACTGGTAGCCGAGCAGCACCGCGTCGCCGAGGCCGGACACCAGCGCGAGCAGGAGGTCGGCCTCCCTGACCGGGTCGATGGCGGGCAGGAGGTCGCCCGCCTCCCGTGCGACGGAAAGCAGGGCCGCCACCGCGTCGCGGAGCTGGCCGTGCCCGGTCCGGAAGTGGCCGGCGATCTCCGGATCCTTGAGCGCGCGCACCACGAAGGCGTTCGCGACGAGCGCGTGGTCCCGGCCCGCCTCGTCCAAGGGCAGTAGGGCGACGAGCAGGTCTCGGACGCTCGGTTCGGACGGTGTGGCGATGCGCTTCTCGATGCCACCCCGCAGGGTGGTCGTCGCGTACCGCAGCATCTCGTCCCGCGACGAGAAGTAGTGCTGGACGGACCCCTTCGAGATGCCGGCGTCGGCCGCGACCTCATTCAGGCTCACCCCTTCGAGTCCCCGGTCGGCCGCGATGCGGCGAACGGCCGCGGCGATCTGCCGCCGTCGGTCCTCGTGATCGACTCGTTTGGGCACCCGTACTCCTTTTTCGCAGTCCGATCGGATTGCCAACGTCTCACCAACTGTTTACAATCCGATCGTACCGTAAAAAGGAGGGGTGAGAATGAAGGTGGGCGGATTCGCCTCGCCGGAGGCGCGCGCCGAGTACGAGGCCGTCTACGAACGAGGTATGGCGGCTTTGCCCGCGCCGGCCGGGATCCACGACGTCCGGACGGCGTTCGGGGTGGCGCGCGTGTACCGGTTCGGGCAGCCGGGCGCGACGCCGATCGTGCTGCTGCCCGGCCGCGCGGGGACCGCGGTGATGTGGGAACCCAACCTCGCCGCGCTGCTCGCGCACGGCGAAGTGTTCGCGGTGGACCTCATCGGCGAAGCGGGCCGCAGTGAACAGACCGCCCCGATCCGCGACGGCGCGGACCAGGCCGCGTGGCTGAGCACGGTGCTCGCCGAACTCGCCCTGCCGTCCGTGCACCTGATCGGGTACTCGTTCGGTGGCTGGCTCGCGACCAACCTCGCGGTGCGGGCACCGGAACGGCTGAAATCGCTCACCGTGATCGACCCCGTGCTGACGTTCGGCGGGCTGACCGCGGGACTGGTCGTCCGCGCGACGCTCGCCGCGATCCCCGGGATCGGCCGATGGGCGCGCCCGTCGTTCCTCGACTGGATCTCCGGCGGCGCGGAGGTCGACGCCACGGATCCGGTCGCGCGGGTGATCGACGAGGGAATGCGGACCTACCGCATCGCCCTGCCGTCGCCAAGGTTGTTCACCGACGAGCAACTGCGCTCCCTGCGGCTGCCTGTGCTGGCCCTCATCGCCGGGCGCAGCGTCATCCACAACCCGGAACGCGCGGCGGCCCGCGCCCGTGAGTTCCTGTCGCGAGGTCAGGTCGAGCTGTGGCCGTCGGCGACCCACGCCATCGCCGGCGAATCCGCTGCCGAGGTCAACGCGCGCGTCCTGAAGTTCCTGGCCGAATGCGAGACGGACTCGTGAGCGCGCGCGGCAAGAACCCCACGCTGTCCTTGCTGTTCTGGGACGTCGCGCTCCCGCTGGCCGCCTACTACGGGCTGCGGCTCGCCGGGCAGAGCGAGCAGGTCTCGCTGCTGGCCGGGGCGGGGGTGGCGGCGGCCCGGATCGCGTGGGTCGCGGTCAGGGACCGGGCCTTCGACGGTTTCGCCGCGTTGCTGGCCGGTGTGCTCGGCGTCGGGCTGGTCCTTTCGCTGGTCACCGGGGACGCGAAATTCCTGTTGCTGAAGGAATCCTTCGCCACCGCGACCGCCGCGATCGTCCTGCTGCTCAGCTGCTTCAGCCGCACCCCGATGGTGCTCGTGGCCGTGCGGGCCGGTTCCAGCGCGGCGAAACGCGCGGAGATCGACCGGCTGAGCGACGGGGTCCCCGGTTTCCGGCGGGCGTTCACCCGGATGTCGGCGGTCTGGGGCGTGGCGCTGCTGCTGGAGGCCGCGATCCGGGTGCCGCTGGTCTACACCCTGTCGGCCGACGTGATGAACGCGCTCAGCGTGGTCCTGCTGCTCGCGGTCATCGGCGGGCTTTCCCTGTGGTCCGTCCGCTATGCCGAGAAAGTCCTGAAAAGGCACACCGTGGCCACGTGAAGACCTATGGGTGCCTGTCCGCTTGTTCGGCGAACACTCGCACCGCTTCGTTGATCGCCGCGTACCGGGCGTTGCGGACCGCTTCGGTCAGCGGCCGCAGCGCCTCCGCCCGCCGGAGCGCCGCCGACGAAGAGAGCGCGCCGCCCGGGTCGTCGGCTTCGGCGATGGCGAGGATCGCCGCGATCTCCTGGGAACGCTGGAGCACCCGAAGCGCCCTGCTGGGCATCCCGGCAGGCCAGGGCGCGTCGGTGGCGGCCCGGAGCCGCGCCGAAAGTTCCGCCCGCACCCCTGGCCGCTCGCTGGCGACGTCCAGTGACTGAAGGGCACCCGCGCTCGCGCGGATCGCGTCGGTCAGGCCGTGTTCGGCCTCGCCCAGCGGGCGGTATTCGAGGACGCCCGGCATCGGTACCGAGTACACCGTCCACCGCATGAGCCCTTCGGCGATCGCCTCGGGGACCACTCCGTAACCGAGGTCCGGCAGCAGGACGGCCTCTCCGATCCGCAACGCGGCCTCGGTGAACGGTCCGCCGCCACCCAGGCCACGCACGTCGCCGGGGACCGGAAGCAGGAGCTGCATGCTCTTGGCGCCCTGCGCGCGCAGGGCGAGCAGCAGCTGGACCGGGGTCGCCGCCCGGTTGAACGCGAGCGGCAGGTCGAACGCCTCGGCGGCCGCCGCGTCCGCGGCGACGAAGTCGTGGGCGTCGCCCCAGACCTGCAGGGCGTCAAGGACGTCGTCGGAGGCGGCGGCTCCGTTCAGCCACGCCGAAGACCAGACCGCGAGGGTCGCACTAGGACGGCACACCGGACTGATTTTAGTCGTGCTCCGGCGAAACCCGGCTATGGGAGGGTTAACCCCGGCTTGCCGTTCGCGATCACCGGAGCTGGAGTTGCTTCACGTCGACAGGTCCAGACTCGCGACGTAGCGTCGAACGGGTGAACGATGTTCCCGCAAACCTGCCCCGGACCGCCGGGGACCTTCGCGCGGCGGGTCACCTGCCGCGGTCGATCAGCCGAGAACTGCACGACAACCTGCTCGCCAAGCTCCGTGCCGGGGAAGACGCCTGGCCGGGGATCGTCGGGTTCTCGCGCACCGTGCTGCCGCAACTCGAACGCGCGCTGCTGGCCGGGCACGACGTCGTCCTCCTCGGTGAACGGGGCCAGGGCAAGACCCGCCTGCTGCGCACCCTCGCGGGGCTTCTCGACGAATGGACGCCCGTCATCGAGGGTGCCGAGCTTGCCGAGCATCCGCTCGACCCGATCACCCCGGAATCGCGCCGCCGTGCCGCCGAACTCGGCGACGCGCTGCCGGTGACCTGGCGCCATCGCGACGAGCGGTACACGGAAAAACTGGCCACACCGGACACTTCGGTCGGCGACCTGATCGGTGACGTCGACCCGGTGAAGGTCGCGGAAGGCCGCAGCCTCGGCGATCCCGAGACCATCCACTTCGGACTCGTCCCGCGCGCCCACCGCGGCATCGTGGCGATCAACGAGCTGCCGGACCTCGCCGAGCGCATCCAGGTCGCGCTGCTCAACGTGATGGAGGAACGCGACATCCAGGTGCGCGGCTACACGCTGCGCCTGCCGCTGGACGTACTGCTGGTGGCGACGGCCAACCCGGAGGACTACACCAACCGCGGCCGCATCATCACCCCGCTCAAGGACCGGTTCGGCGCCGAGATCCGCACGCACTACCCGCTCGACGTCGTGGCGGAGATCGCGGTCGTCCGGCAGGAGGCCCACCTGGTCGCCGAAGTCGGTGAGCCGCTGCTGGAGGTGCTGGCCCGGTTCGTGCGGAACCTGCGCGAGTCGCCGGTGATCGACCAACGGTCGGGTGTCTCCGCCCGGTTCGCCGTCGCGGCAGCGGAAACGGTCGGCGCGGCGGCACTGCGCCGGTCCGCGCTGACCGGTGAGGAACCCGCCGTGGCCCGGCCGGTCGACCTCGACGCGGTCCCCGGCGTCCTGCGCGGCAAGCTCGAATTCGAGCCGGGGGAGGAGGGACGCGAGACCGAGCATCTCGTGCACCTGCTGCGGCGGGCGGTCGCGGAGACGGCCCGGTCGCGGTTCGCCGGACTGGATCTGCTGCCGCTGGCCGACGCCGTCGAGTCCGGGCATCTGGTCGCCACCGGGGAACGCGTCCCCGGCAAGGACGTCCTCGCCGCCTTGCCCGAATTGCCCGTACTGCACGACGTCGCCGCGCGTGCGGGCGTGGGTCCGGACGAGCCTGCCGGGCGGATCGCCGCCGCGGTGGAACTGGCACTGGAATCGCTGTTCCTGTCGAGGAAACTCGCCAAGGACTCCGACGACTCGACGACCGTCTACGGCCGATGAGCCTCCTCCCGGAAGGCTATTCGTACGGGCCGTGGGACAACGGCCCGGATCCGCTGGCGCCGCCGGCCGACCTGCGGGACGCGCTCGACGAGATCGGCCGCGACGTCATGGCCGGCGCTTCGCCCCGGTCCGCACTGGAAGAACTACTGCGCCGCGGCACCCCGCGCACCGCCGGGCTCGACGAACTGACCAGGCGACTCTGGCAGCGCCGGTCGGAGATCCAGCGCCGGCACCGGCTCGACGGCACGCTCCAGGAGGTCCAGCGGCTGCTCGACCAGGCACTGGAGGCCGAGCGGCGCGAGCTGTTCCCCGATCCGGACGACGACGCCCGTTTCCGCGAGGCACAGCTGGACGCTCTGCCGCCGGGGACGGCCGCGGCGGTGCGCGAACTCGCCGAGTACGACTGGCGCTCGCGGGAGGGCAGGGAGAACTACGAGAAGATCCGCGACCTGCTCGGCCGTGAGCTGCTGGATTCCCGCTTCGAGGGGATGAAGGAGGCGCTGCGGAACGCCGGGCCGGAACAGGCCGAGCAGGTCAACCGGATGCTCGCCGACCTCAACGCGCTCCTGGCCGCGCACGCACAGGGCAGGGAGGATGTCCCGGAGCGGTTCGCGGAGTTCATGCGCGAGCACGGCGAGTTCTTCCCGGAGAACCCGAAGAACGTCGAAGAGCTGATCGACGTCCTCGCCGCCCGCGCCGCGGCCGCGCAACGGATGCTGAACTCCCTGACACCGGAGCAGCGGGCCGAACTGGCGGAACTGTCTCAGCAGGCGTTCGGCGACCCGAGGCTCGCGCAGCAGCTGTCCACTTTGGACGCCCAGTTGCGGGCGCTGCGGCCGGGCGAGGACTGGACGTCGTCGGAACGCTTCCGGGGCAACGACCCACTGGGCCTCGGCGACGGCGCCCGGGCGATGTCCGATCTCGCCGAACTGGACGCGCTGGCCGAACAGCTCGGCCAGTCCTACCCCGGCGCGAGGCTGGAGGACATCGACGTCGAGGCGCTCGAAAGGCAGCTGGGCCCGGACGCGGGCGTCGACGCGCGACGGCTGTCCGAACTGGAACGCGAGCTCCGGCGCCAGGGCATCTTCGAACGTGCGCCCGACGGCACACTCCGGTTGTCGCCCAAGGCTTTGCGGCGACTGGGGGAGACGGCGCTCGCCGACGTCGTGAACGCGTTGCGCGGCAAGACCGGCCAGCGGGAGACGGAGTCCGCCGGAGCCGCGGGCGAGCCGACCGGCGCCACCAGGCCGTGGAGGTTCGGGGACATGCAGTCGTGGGACGTCTCCAGGACGGTCCGCAACGCGGTGCTGCGCTCGGTTTCGGTGGGCGAGCGGCGGGTCCGGATGGACGTCTCCGACGTCGAGGTGGTCGAGACCGAACATCGGTCGCGCGCGGCGGTGGCGTTGCTCGTGGACACGTCGTGGTCGATGGTGCAGGAGGGGCGCTGGCTGCCGATGAAGCGGACGGCGCTCGCGTTGCACCAGCTGATCAGCACCCGGTTCCGCAACGACGCGCTCCAGCTGATCACCTTCGGCCGCTACGCGACGTCGGTCGAACTGGCCGAGCTGGTGGGCATGGAGGGAACCTGGGAACAGGGCACCAACGCCCACCACGCGCTGCTCCTGGCCGGACGCCATCTGCGGCGGCACCCCGACGCGCAGCCGGTGGTCCTGATGGTCACCGACGGCGAACCGACGGCGCATCTGGAACCCGACGGCACGGCCGAGTTCGACTATCCGCCGCAGCCGAGGACCCTGCTCAAGACCCTGTCCGAAGTGGACAGGATGGCGAAGCTGGGCGCGTCGGTGACGGTGTTCCGGCTCGGGGACGATCCGCGCCTGACGGAGTTCGTCGACGTCATCGCGCGCCGCTCGGGCGGGCGGGTCGTCGCTCCGGACCTCGACGGGCTCGGCGCCGCCGTGGTCGGCGACTACCTGCGGACCAGGAAGCGCTGAACTCCCTTACGCTGGCCCGATGGGGTACTCGGTCGGAAAGGTCGCGGCGTTGTCGGGGGTCACCGTGCGCACGCTGCATCACTACGACGAGATCGGCCTGCTGAGCCCGAGCGGGCGGACGGCGGCGGGATACCGGAGCTACAGCGACGACGACCTCGACCGCCTGCAGCGCGTCCTGTTCTACCGCGAACTCGGGTTCGGCCTCGACACGATCGCGGAGATGACCGGAGACCCGGCGGTGGACGCGCTGGAGCACCTGCGGCGCCAGCGGTCGCTGCTCGCCGACCGGATCGGCGAGCTGACGCGCATGGCCGAAACCGTCGAACGGGTGATCGCGGCCAAGGAGGCCGGTGCCGCGCTGACCCCGGAGGAGCGCTTCGAGGTCTTCGGCGAGTTCCGTGAGCCGGAGGGTTACGCGGAGGAGGCCGTCCGCCGGTGGGGTGACACCCCGCACTGGCGGGCGGCGGCCGTGCCGCGCACCAAACAGGAATGGATCGAGGCGGAGAAGGTCCGGGAGGAGTGGGTCCGGCGGCTGCTCGCCGTCTTCGACTCCGGCGCGCCCGCGGGCAGCCCTGAGGCGATGGACCTCGCCGAGGAGCATCGCCGGATGCTCTCGGCGTTCATGGGCGACTGCGACCTCACGACGCACCGGGAGCTCGCCACCCTGTACGCGACCGAACCGGTCCAGCTCGGCTTCCTGGTGCGTGAGCCCGACCAGCGTCCGGGTCTCGGCGAGTACATCCGCGACGCGATCCACGCCAACGCCGAACGGGTCACGGGATAGCGAATCGATTACTCCGGCCGTGTTGCTCTCCCACCGGACGGGAACGGCGTGGCGGCTCCGCTTACAGTCGGGGTATGCAGACTTGGTCATCGGTCGACGTGCCCCGTATCCCCGGCACCCCCCGTCCGCTGCGGCTCCACGACACGGCGACGGGGCAGATCCGCCCCACGGCGCCCGGGTCGACCGCCCGGATGTACGTCTGCGGCATCACGCCGTACGACGCCACCCATCTGGGGCACGCCGCCACGTACCTGACATTCGACCTGGTGAACCGCCTGTGGCGGGACGCCGGGCACGACGTCCACTACGTGCAGAACGTGACGGACATCGACGAGCCCCTGCTGGAGCGCGCCGAGCGGGACAAGGACGACTGGGTCGTCCTCGGCATGCGCGAGACCGCGCTGTTCCGCGAGGACATGACCGCGCTGCGGGTGCTGCCACCGCGGCAGTTCGTCGGGGCGGTCGAGAGCATCCCGGAGATCGTCGAGGTCATCGCCAAACTGGTGGCGAACGGAAGCGCCTACCGCGCGGACGACGCGGAGTACCCGGACATCTACTTCGAGCACAACGCGACCGGGCACTTCGGCTCGGAGTCGAACTACGACGCCGAGACCATGGCGAAGTTCTTCGCCGAACGCGGCGGCGACCCGGACCGTCCCGGGAAGCGGCACCCCCTCGACGCCTTGCTGTGGCGCATGGCGCGGCCGGGTGAGCCGTCGTGGGAGTCCGAACTGGGCGCGGGACGGCCGGGCTGGCACATCGAGTGCAGCGCGATCGCGGTCAACCGGCTCGGCCTCGGCTTCGACGTCCAGGGCGGTGGTTCGGACCTGATCTTCCCGCACCACGAGTACAGCGCCGCGCACGCGGAGGCCGTCGCGGGGGACAGGCCGTTCGCGCGGCACTACGTGCACGCCGGGATGATCGGCCTCGACGGCGAGAAGATGTCGAAGTCGCGCGGGAACCTCGTGTTCGTCTCGCGGCTGCGGGCCGACAAGGTCGACCCCGGCGTGATCCGGCTCGCGCTGTTCGCCGGCCACTACCGCGAAGACCGGCCGTGGACCGCGCAGCTGCAGACGGACGCCGAAACACGCCTCGCGCGCTGGCGCGAAGCCGTGTCCCTCGGCACCGGCCCGGCGGCGGAGGACACGGTCGCACGCTTGCGTGACCACCTCACCGACGACCTCGACACGCCCAAGGCGCTCGCGGCCGTCGACGCCTGGGCCGAGCAGGCGCTGAACCGTTCCGGCACCGACCCGGCCGCGCCCGGCTTGATCCGGAACGCGGTCGACGCGCTGCTCGGCATCGAGCTCTGACGAACACTGATGGGGTGGGGACTTCCCGCCCCATCAGTGTGTATAACGCCCTACACGGCGACGCGTCCGGCCTCCAGCCGGAGGTGATCACCTGCCCAATCGCGCCGCAGCCACCGATCGTGCGACGCGATGACGACGGCACCTGGTGCGGAATCGAGCGCGGTCAACAACTCCTCGGCCAACGTGAGCGAGATGTGGTTCGTCGGCTCGTCCAGCAGGAGCACCTCCGGCGGGTCGGCGATCAGCAACGCCAGCGCGAGCCGCCGCCGCTGCCCGACCGACAACGCGCCCACACGGGTCCCGAGATCGCGCGGAGCCAGCAAACCCAGGCCTCGCAACGGGGGAGCGTCCTCGCCGAGGGCTTCGGCATAGGTCCGCTGCGCCGTCTTCTCCGGCTCGGCGAACGCGACGTCCTGAGCCAGCATGCCGATCCGCACGCCGCGTCCGGAAAGGACGGTGCCGGAGTCGGGCATCAGCGAGCCGGCGAGGACGGACAGCAACGTCGACTTCCCGGCGCCGTTCCCGCCGGTGATCAGGAGCCTCGACGTCGTGGTGACGTCCAAGGTCGCCAGCCGCAACCGCCCGGCGATCTCGATGTCCCGCACGGAGATCGCCGTCTTGCCCTCTACTGGCTCGCCGGTCAGCTCGCCCTGGAACCGCAGCGGCGCGGGCGGTTTCCGCACCTGGTCGCGTTCCAGTTCGGCCAGCCGCAGCTGGGCGTTGCGGACCCGGCGTGAGATCTGTTTCTGCACCCTCCCGGTCTTGAAGTCGTAGAGCATCTTGGCGTTGTCGCGCTGCGGCCGGTTATGCGCGACGTTGCGCGCGGTGACGGCCACCGATTCGCGCAGTTCCTTGAGCTCGTCCTGTTCCTCGGCGTAGCGCTGTTCCCAGCGCGCCCGTTCGGCCCGTTTCTGGTCCAGGTAGTCGGAATACGTGCCGCCGTACCGGGTCGGGCCGCCCAGCGCCGGGTCGAGGTCGACGATGTCGGTGCACACCGCGTCGAGGAACACGCGGTCGTGTGACGACAGCACGAGAACCCCGGTCAGCGACGCGAGATGCTGCTCCAGGAACTCCATCGCGGCGTCGTCGAGATGGTTCGTCGGCTCATCCAGGATGAGCGTGCCCGGCCGCCGGATCAGCAGGGCCGCGAGGCCGAGCCTCGACCGTTGCCCGCCGGACAGCGTGCCCAGTTCGCGCGCCGGGTCGATCCCGGCGAGCCCGAGGCCCGCGCACACGACCTCGGCCCGCCGGTCGGCGTCCCACAGGTCGTGCGCCTGGGCCCATTCCAGGACGGTGCCGTACTCGTCGAGCACGGCTTCGTCGTCGGGGCGATCCGTGAGCGCCGCGGTCAGTTCGTCGAGCCTCGCCGCCGCCTGCCGGATCTCGGCGAGCGCGTCGTCGATGACATCGGAGAACCGCGCGGTGAGCGCGAAAGGCAGCTCCTGTAAGAGGAACCCGACGTCGTCGCCGCGCAGCACCTCGCCGCCGTGCGGCTCTTCCACACCGGCCAGCAGGCGCAGGAGCGTGGACTTGCCGACGCCGTTCTCGCCGACCAGGCCGAGCCGCTGTCCGGCCGAAGCGGTCAGGTCGACGCCGTCGAGGACGACGCGGGCACCGTAGGAGTGGACGAGGTCCTTGGCGATCAGGGAAAGAGACATACGACATCACCGTGCTTCTCGGACATGAGGGAACCCCGCCGGGCCTCATGGCTTACGGGAGCGGTGCTCGACCGAAGCCGCCTCGGAGCGGGGAAGGCGTGATGTCAGTTGTCCATGATGGGAGCAATCTAACGCAACCTATGTAGCGTTAGTCAACCCTCTTTTCGGATCGCAGCCGAGCGGCCTCCTGTTCGGCGAACGCGCGCCCGTCGGTCATGACGCCGAGCAGCGCGGCCAGCTGACGGCGGTCGAGCCTGCCGAGGCGGTCGCCGAAGAAGCGGGCCATGGGGGAGTAGAGGTCGGCGACCTCCGCCAGCCGGTCGGGGAGCGGGCGGATCGCGAGACGCCGCCGGTCGGCGGGATCGGGGACGCGCTCGACCAGACGCTGGCCCTCCATGCGGTCGAGCATCCGGGTCACCGCGCCGGTCGTCATGCCGAGCGCTCGCGCCAGCCCGGTCGGCGAAGTCGCGGCGCCGCTGATGACCAGCTGGAGCCCGTGCAGTTCGGTGGCGCTGATCCCGAGCCGCTCCGCCATGGCCGTCTGGAACAGGACGGTCGCACTGACGAACCGGGGGATCTCCAGGGCGGCCGCGGTGGCGAGTTCTCGCTGGTCGGGCATGTGCTTCCTTGGTCAGTGATTGAATTGTGCAGTTACTGCGCTATGCAGTAGCCGCATCGGCAAGGGTATCGGGCTTACTTGACAGCCCGTCGGCCACCTGTGAATCTAAAAGAGAACTTTCGAAAGAGTCCTTTCAGATTGGATCGGGCGATGACCGGGTTGCCGCCGCGCAAGCGGATCGAAGACGTCGAGCTGATGCGGGCGCTGGCGCATCCGCTGCGTTCGGCGCTGGTGGATCACCTCATGGCGGTCGGTCCGCGGACCGCGAGCGAGTGCGCCGACGCCGTCGGCTCGACGGCGTCGAACTGCAGCTGGCATCTCCGTCAGCTGGCGCGGCACGGTCTCGTGGAGCGGGTCGAAGGGGAGGACGGGCGGGAGCGCCCGTGGCGGGCGTGCCAGGTCGGCATCGAGTTCGGCGACGACCCGGAGCTGCACGGAGCGCAGCTGGCGGTCGTCGGCACCACCCTCGCGCGGGAAAAGGAGCTGACCGAGCGCTATCTCGACGCCGCCGACCGGCTCGACAAGGAATGGCGGGACGCGTCGGGGATCAGCAACTACTCCCTGTGGGTCACCGCGACGGAGCTGGACGAGCTGGTCCGGGAGATCGACGCGCTCGTGCGGCCCTACGTCGGTGCGATCCGTGAAGACGCTCCCGCGGAGGCACTGCCGGTCCACTTGGGACTGCGGGCGTTCCTCCGCATCGACGCCGAGGGGAAGCCGAGCAGATGAAACCGCTGAGGGAACCCGCCTTCGCGCGGTTGTGGATCGCCGCCTTCTTCTCCGAGACCGCCGAGTGGATGCTGCAGATCGCGCTGCCGGTGTTCGTCTTCCAGGCGACCGGTTCGGCGGCCACGACGGCGTTGAGCATCGTCCTCGGCCTGGTGCCCGCGGTGTTGCTGAGCCCGGTCGCCGGTGTGGTCGCGGACCGCTGGAACCGGCGGCTGGTGCTTTGCGTGGTGTGCGCGGGGCAGGCGTTCGTGGCGCTGCCGCTGCTGTTCGTCGCGTCCGGCGGCCCGGTCTTCGTGATCTACGGGGTGATGGCCGCGCAGGCGGGCCTGGCCTCGTTGTTCGAACCCGCGCGCAACGCGCTCGTGCCGGAGCTGGTCGCTCCCGGCGACCTGATCGGCGCCAACGGCCTCATGAGCATCAACGGCAGCGTCGCCCGTCTCGCCGGCGGCTGGGCGGGCGGCCTCCTGCTCGGTTTCGGCGGTCTGGGCTGGGTCGTCGTGGCGTATCTCGGCGTGCTGGTGATCGGCTCGGCTCTGCTGGCGCGCCCGTTTCGCCGTGTCGCCGCGCCGAAAGCGGCCGGACCGCACGAACCGGTGGTGCGAGCCTGGATCGACGGGCTTCGCGAGATCGGCCGCGAAGGGCGTCTTCGCCTCGCCGGTGTCGTCGTGGTGCTGACGTCCCTGGCACAGGGGATGTTCCTGGTGCTGTTCGTGGTGTTCGTGCTCGACATCCTCGACGGCACCGAAGGCGACGTCGGCCTGCTGCGCGGTGTGCAGGCCCTCGGCGGACTGGCCGCGGGATTCGCCGTCGCCACCGTCGCCCGCAAGGTCGCGCCCGTGGCCCTGCTCGGCTGGGGCGGACTGGCGCTCGGCCTGCTGTCGGCCGTGATCTGGAACCTGCCCGCGCTCACCGTGTCGCTGGGTGTCTTCATCGGGCTCTTCGGCCTGGTCGGTGCGCCCGGCGTACTCGCAGGCTCCGGTCTGCTCTCGCTGGTCCAGACCGCCGCGTCCCCTGAGCGCTCCGGCCGCGTCCTGAGCACCGTCTTCGCCGGGACGGCGGGGTTCACGGCGCTGGGCGCGTTGCTCACGGGCGTTCTGCTCGACGTGGTGGGCACCGGCGTCCTGCTGAACGTCCAGGCGGGCCTGCACACCGTCTCGGCGTTGGTCGTGCTGGGGGTGTCGCTGTCAGGCAGGCGGCGCCGTGACGCGATTCCGGCGGTTCCCCGGTCCGGGTGAAGCTACGGTGGTGGGGTGCCGCATCTCTTCGCCACCAGCGACCTCCACGTCACCCATGAGGGCAACGCCCCGCTCGTCGACGAGGTCGTCCCCCGGACCCCCGACGACTGGCTGCTCGTGGCCGGTGACGTCGCCGAACGTGCCGAATCCGTGATCGGGGTGCTCAAGACCTTGCGCGAACGCTTCGCGAAGGTCGTCTGGGTGCCCGGAAACCACGAGCTGTGGACCACCCAGAAGGATGAATGTCAGCTGCGGGGGCAGGCTCGCTACGAGCACCTGGTCGAACGCTGCCGCGACATCGACGTCCTCACCCCGGAGGACCCGTACCCGGTGTGGGAACACCAGGACAAGCCGCTGACGATCGCCCCGCTGTTCGTGCTGTACGACTACAGCTGGCGCACCCCCGCGGCCGACGGCCTGCCGATGCTGGCGGCCATCGAGCAGGCGCGGGAGGCAGGCGTGCTGTGCACGGACGAGTTCTTCCTGCACCCGGACCCGTATCCCAGCAGGCAGGCGTGGTGCGCCGACCGGGTGAAGATCAGCACGGAACGGCTGGAGGCCATCCCCGAGGACCACGGGACGATCCTCATGTCGCACTGGCCGCTGCACCGGCACCCGACCGAGCCGCTGTACTACCCGGAGTTCGCGCTGTGGTGCGGGACGACGGAGACCGAGGACTGGCACCGGCGCTTCCGGGCGGAGGTCGCCGTCTACGGGCACCTGCACATCCCGCGCTCCACGGAGGCGGACGGTGTGCGCTTCGAGGAGGTTTCGCTCGGCTATCCGCGTGAGTGGCGGAAGCGGTCGCGGGGGCCGATCCCGCTGCGGCGCATCTTCTGACGCCTCGTGAGTGGCTAGGACGGTTAGAACCGTCCTAGCCACTCACGAGACGTGCGGTGGCGCCGCACTCGCGTGCTTGAAGGCGTAACTCGCGTGATCAGCGGCGTAACTCGCGAGTGTCGCTTCCAGACACGCGAGTTACGCGCCTGATCACGCGAGTTACGCCTTGACGCACGCCGCATACCTGGTGTTCCCAGTCCGTGAAGGCCTCCTTGAGAGATCCAGAGTCCCTCAAGGAGGCCTTCACGGACTTCGGGCTGGCTCAGCCCCGCCCGGGACCGTCCTGGCCGGGACGCCGACGCCGCAGGTACCGCTCGAACTCGGCCGCGATCTTGTCCCCGCTGACGTCGTCCAGCGTGAACTCGGTCTCCGCGTCGCCGCGCTCCTCGAGCCCCCGGACGTACTCGCTGATCTCCTCGTCCTCCTCGGCCATCTCGGTGACCGTCCGCTGCCACTCCTCGGCCTGCTCGGGCAGCGCGCCGAGCGGGATCTCGACGTCGAGGACGTCTTCGAGCTTGTGCAGCAGTGCCAGCGTCGCCTTGGGCGACGGCGGATGCGAGACGTAGTGCGGGACGGCGGCCCAGATCGACACCGCCGGGACCCCCGCCTGCACGCAGTAGTCCTGCAGGACCCCGACGATGCCGGTCGGCCCCTGGTAGTTGTTCAGCTCCAGGCCGAACTGCGAAGCGGTGTCCTTGTCGTACGCCGTCCCGGTGACCGGGACGGGTCGGGTGTGCGCGGTGTCGGCCAGGAGCGCGCCGAGGGTGACGACCGTGGCGACTTCCAGCTGCTGGATGTGCTCCAGCAGTTCGGCGCAGAAGGCCCGCCAGCGCATATTGGGCTCGGGCCCCTGGACCAGCACGATGTCCCGGCTGAAGCCCTCCGGGCGGCACACCGAGAGCCGGGTGGTCGGCCAGTCGACCCTTCGGGTGACGCCGTCCACCATGCGCACGGTCGGTCTGCTGACCTGGAAGTCGTAGTACTCGTCAGGACTCAGCTCGCTCAGCGGGGTCGCATCCCAGTTGAGCTGGAGATGCTCGACCGCCCGGCTGGCCGCGTCACCTGCGTCGTTCCATCCTTCGAAGGCGACGATCATGATCGGCTTGCTGTCATCCGGGTGGTCGCGGCCGGGCCGCTGGGTCTCGTCGACGGGCTCACTCACCGGACCAGCCTACGACCAGGCGGCCATGCGGCGTTGGGCATGTCCGGTGGCGTTTCGCCGGGGCGAACCGCGCGGAGCCGAAGTAACGCGACATTTCGGGCAGCGACCTCGCCGCCGACGTGAATCCGTCTCGGCTACCGTGGATCCGGAGAAGGCCCAATCGAACGTGAGGGGGAACCGTGACCGAACCGTCCACACTGGACGGACTCGCCGCCGTGCTGTGGGATATGGACGGCACGCTGGTCGACTCGGAGAAGCTGTGGGACGTCGCGCTCTACGAGGCCGTCGAAAGCCTCGGCGGCACCCTGACCGAGGAGCAGCGCCTGAGTCTCGTCGGGTCCAATATGGACGACACGGCCGCGTTCCTCCTCGAAGTGTGCGCCAAGCCCGTGACGCCCGAGTCGATCGCGGAGATGGGGGTCTGGATCCGCCGCCGCACGGCCAACCTGTTCGACGGCCCGCTCCCGCGGCGCCCCGGCGCTCAGGAGCTGCTCGAACTGTTGCGCGCCAACGGTGTCCCGATGGCGCTGGTCACCTCCACCGAACGCTCGTTGACCGAACTCGCGCTCAACACGATCGGCCGCGAGTACTTCGCCGCCACGGTCTGCGGTGACGAGGTCGATGGTCTGAACAAGCCGAACGCCAGGCCGTACCAGCTGGCCGCGGAGTTGCTGGGAGTCCCGGCTTCCCGGTGCGTCGCGATCGAGGATTCACCGCCGGGCGCGGCTTCCGCGGCCGCCGCGGGCTGCACCGTGGTGGTCGTCCCGAACGACGTCGACGTCGAACCGGGTGAACGGCGCGTGTTCCGCTCGTCGCTGGTCGGTCTCGACGTGCCGGGGCTGGCCGCGCTCCTGCCCTGACCGCCATGTCGCATTTCCGCTAGACCCCGCCCCGTGCGGTCGGTGATGCTTGCCGGGTGCATGAGGATTTCGAACGCTGTGTCCGGGCGGTCCAGTCGAACGACGCCCGGTTCGACGGCTGGTTCTTCACCGCGGTCCTGACGACGCGGATCTACTGCCGGGCGAGCTGCCCGGTCGTCCCGCCCAAACCGGAGAACATGACGTTCTACCCGAGCGCGGCGGCCGCCCAGGAGGCCGGGTTCCGCGCGTGCAAGCGCTGCCGCCCGGACGCGAGCCCGGGTTCGCCGCAGTGGAACGAGCGCGCGGACCTGGTGGCCAGGGCGATGCGGCTGATCGCCGACGGCGTCGTCGACACCGACGGCGTGCGCGGGCTGGCCGCCCGGCTGGGCTACAGCGTCCGGCAGGTGGAGCGCCATGTGCGCGCCGAACTCGGCGCGGGCCCGCTCAGCCTCGCCCGCGCCCAGCGGGCGCAGACGGCGCGGCTGCTGATCGAGACGACCGGGCTGTCGATGATCGACGTCGCCCTCGCCGCGGGGTTCGGCAGCGTCCGGACCTTCAACGACACCGTCCGCGAGGTCTTCGCGCTGTCCCCGACGGAACTGCGGGCTCGGGTCCGGACCGCGCCCGCCACCGCGCCCGGGACGCTGAACCTGCGCCTGCCGTACCGGAAGCCGTTGTTCCCGGACAACCTGTTCGGGCATCTCGTCGCGACAGGCGTTCCCGGTGTCGAGGAATGGCGCGACGGCGCGTATCGCCGCACCCTGCGGCTCCCGCACGGCCCCGCCGTCGTCGCCCTCAAGCCGGAGGACGGCTACATCGGCTGCCGGCTCACCCTGTCGGACCTGCGGGACCTCTCGACCGCGATCAGTCGTTGCCGTCGCCTGCTCGACCTCGACGCCGATCCGGTCGCGGTCGACGAAGCGCTGGCGGCGGACCCGCTGCTCGCGCCCCTCGTGGCCGCCGCGCCGGGCAGACGGGTGCCGAGGACGGTCGACGGCGACGAATTTGCCGTACGCGCGGTCCTGGGCCAGCAGGTGTCCACCGCCGCGGCCCGCACCCACGCCGCCAGGCTGGTCCTCGCGCACGGTGCCGCGATCGACGACCCCGACGGCGGCCTGACGCACGTCTTCCCGGACGCCGCCGCGCTCGCGGACATCGACCCGGAAAGCCTCGCGATGCCGCAGAGCCGCAAGCGGACCCTGCTCGGCCTCGTGGCCGAACTGAACGAAGGCGACCTCGACCTCGGCGCGGGAAGCGACTGGCAGCGAGCCCGCGAGCGACTGCACGCGCTGCCCGGCTTCGGCCCGTGGACCGTGGAGAGCATCGCGATGCGCTCGCTCGGTGACCCGGACGCCTTCCTGCCGACCGACCTCGGCGTCAAGGTCGCCGCGAAGGGCCTCGGGCTCGGCCCGGCCGCGTTCGCCGCGCACGCCGAACGCTGGCGCCCGTGGCGCGCCTACGCCGTACAACACCTCTGGGCGACCGGAGATCACCCCATCAACCGGCTGCCCGCCGCCTGAGTTCCGAGGAGCGCCATGCGCACGCACACCGTCATCGACAGCCCGTACGACAAGCTGACCCTGGTCGCGGACGGCGAAAGCCTCTGCGGGGTGTACATGGTCCAGCAGCGCCATCGCCCGGCGGAGGAGACGTTCGGACATCCGGATCCGGGCTTGCCGATCTTCGTGGACACCGAGAAACAGCTGAAGGAGTATTTCGCCGGTCAGCGCCAGGACTTCGATCTCCCGCTGAGCTTCGGCGGGACCGCGTTCCAGCGGATGGTCTGGGAAGGGCTGCTCGGGATCCCGTATGGCGAGACGGTCTCCTACGGGCAGCTCGCCGACCGGCTCGGCAGGCCCACCGCGTCGCGCGCGGTCGGCCTCGCGAACGGGAAGAACCCGATCAGCATCATCGTCCCGTGCCACCGGGTGATCGGTTCCACCGGCGATCTCACCGGTTACGGTGGCGGCGTCGAACGGAAGCGGCAGCTGCTCGACTTCGAGCGAGGCGGCGCGGCGCTGTTCTGAAGTGTGACGCGACCGGCACCACACCGGCCCGGGGCAGCGCGGCGCGGGCGCGGATGGAAGGATCTCCAGACTGTGAAGACCTTCGATGAGCTGTTCGCCGAGCTTGCCGACCGCGCCCGCACGCGGCCCGACGGTTCCGGCACCGTCGCCGCGCTCGACGCGGGAGTGCACGCGCAGGGCAAGAAGGTGCTCGAAGAGGCGGGCGAGGTGTGGATCGCCGCCGAGCACGAATCCGACGACAGGCTCGCCGAGGAGATCTCACAGCTGCTGTACCGCGTACAGGTGCTCATGCTCGGCCGAGGACTGTCGACAGAGGACGTGTACCGGTACCTGTGACGCGTTCGCGTCCGGAGAACCAAGGAGAAGCAATGCTGCGTGTCGCCGTGCCGAACAAGGGAGCCCTCGCCGCCGCCGCGTCGGAGATGCTCGGAGAGGCCGGCTACCGCAGGCGACATGAGGCCCGCGACCTGACCGTGCTGGACACCGTCAACGAGGTCGAGTTCTTCTTCTTGCGTCCCAAGGACATCGCGATCTACGTCGGCTCCGGCGAGCTGGATCTCGGCATCACCGGCCGCGACCTCGCGCTCGACTCCGGCGCCCCGGTCGAGGAGATCCTCGGGCTGGGCTTCGGCGGTTCCACCTTCCGGTACGCCGCGCCCGCGGGCCGGGAGTGGAAGGCCGAAGACCTGCAGGGCAAGCGGCTCGCGACGTCGTACCCGCGCCTCGTGCGCGAGAACCTGAAGCAGCACGGGGTGGAGGCGGAGGTCATCCGCCTCGACGGCGCCGTCGAGATCTCGATCCAGCTCGGCGTCGCCGACGCCATCGCGGACGTCGTCGAGTCCGGGCGTTCGCTGCGCCAGCACAACCTCGTGGCCTTCGGGGATCCGATCTGCGTGTCGGAGGCGGTGTTGCTGCAGCGGGCGGGCACCGAGCACACCCGGCCGAAGGACCAGTTGAAGGCACGGCTGCAGGGAGTCGTCTTCGCCCAGCACTACATGATGCTGGACTACGACTGCCCGCGTTCGCTGCTCGACGCGGCCATCGCGATCACGCCGGGGCTCGAGTCGCCGACCGTCGCGCCGCTGGCCCACGACGACTGGGTGGCCGTGCGGGCGATGGTGCCGCGCAAGGAGGTCAACCGGATCATGGACGAACTCGCCGAGACCGGCGCCAAGGCCGTCCTGGCTTCGGACATCCGGGCCTGCCGCCTCTGACACCGGTGCGCGCGTGAAGGCCCCCTTCCCTCGGCTCAGCCGAGGGAAGGGGGCCTTCACGCGCGGAAGCTACCGGGGCCGGTTGGGTTTCTTGGGCATGAGGTCGTAGAGCTTCTTGCGCGTCCCGTTGTCCTTCGCGCTGCGGGTCACCGACACCTCGGTGATGAAGTCCTCGAAGACGAACTCCTCGTCCGCGGGCACGATCGCCGCGGCCGGATAGTTCTGCAGATAGCCGTCCAATGTCTCCGCGATCTCCCGGAACGACAGCGCCTGCAAGGTTTCCGGCGCGTAGGTCGTCACCGGCACGCCGTGCGCGGCGGCCTCGTTCATCACGACGCCGAGCGGGACGTGCGACAGCATCGGGATCCCGAACGCGTACAACTCCTGCAAAGCCGCGGCCGCGTAGTGCGAGATCGGGCGGCGGTACAGACCGGGCACGAGACCGTAGTAGGCGATCGGCGGACGGCCGACGGTCTGTTCGACGTAACGCACCTGGTCCGAAAGCAGGCGCAGGGCCCGGATACTCGTCCGGTCCGGCTGCACCGGCACGAGGATCCCGTGCGAAGCGGCGAGCGCGTTGTTGGTCAGGACGTCGAGCGCGGGCGGGCAGTCGATGATGATGTGGTCGTAGTTCGCGAACTGGATGACCCTGGCCAGCTGCCAGCCCGGTACCCGGAATTGGTCCAGCCTGCGGATCAGGTCGAACATGCCCGGCGAGGTCGGGATGACGTCGAACGCGCCGCCCCGGCCGAGGTTGCTGCGCGGATGCCGCACGGCGAGTTCCTCGATCGGCCCCTTCCACACCTTGGTCAGGGCTTTCGCCAGGCTGGGCATGTCGTGCGCCACCTCGTCCAGCCCGAGGAGTTCGGTGGTCGCGTGGCCCTGTGGGTCGAGGTCGATCAGCAGCACCCGGCGGCCACGTTCGGCCAGTGCGGCCGCCGCGCCCACGCTGAGTGAGGTCTTGCCGACCCCGCCTTTCTGGTTGACCACCGAGGTGATCTGCATGCCGAAGCGCTCCCTGTGTCTGTTGTTCCGGGAAGGCTATTGGAAACCCGCCGAGAAAGCGCGTCTATCAGCCCGCCTGTCGCGGTCGCACCAAGAGGGCCTGCGCTCCGGAGGCGATGGGGCCCGAGGCGTCGTGCAGCGTGGTGGTCGCCGTCCCGATGCCGTTCGGGCCGACCAGGGTGGCCGCGTCGACGCCGATCCAGTCGCCCAGCGGCGGGCGGCGGAGATGCACCGTCAGCTCCGAGTTGATGAACCACCACTCCCGCGGGTCCAGGAAGTTCGAGATCCCGTTGCCGGAGTCCGCGAGGACGAACAGCCGTTGCAGCGGGCTCGGCTTCTCCCCGTCGACGAGGGCGACGCGCTGACGGCCCCAGACGGTGGCCGGCCCCGCCGCGTCCAGCGCGCCCTTGACGCGCCGCCACTCGACGGCGTCGAGGTACCCGCCGTGCCAGCCCTCCGGCCAGGAGGACGCCGGCAGCCCCTCCGGCGAAGGCAGCGCCGGACCTTCCGCGGTGGCCACCGCCGTGGTGTCCGAGGTCGCGATGCGCCAGGCCGACGCACGGGCGACGACCCGCTCACCGTGGGCGAGCTCGGCCACCAGCCACTCGACCGACCGGCCCGGCCGCTCCACCCACGCCCGCACCGAAAGCTCCTTCAGCGGCGCGGGCCCGAGGATCTCGACCGTCACCCGCGCCAGCTGACTCGCGTGCGGCGCCTCGACCTCTTCGAGCGCGCGGACCAGCAACGCCGACGGCGGCCCGAAGTGCTGCGCATCGGGGGTCCAAGGGCCGGCGGTGTGCGGGGTCGGGAGGAAGACGCCGTCACCCGACGGCACGTAGAAGGCTTCTGTCACAAGGGCACTCTAGGCCGTGCCCGGTGAGTCTTGTTCGTGGTCTCCGCGCCCACGCGGCACCGCCCGCACCGCCAGGAACCACCTGGATCACGAAGCCCATCGAACGGACCCACCGGGCACGGCCTAGTCCGCACGGTCCAATACGGACTCTTCCCCGGGATCGGGCTCCGGCCAGCCGGGATACGGCGGGGGAGTGCCGCCGTACTGCGGGCAGAGCGCCTGGTGATCGCACCACGCGCAGAGTTTGCTCGGATTGGGGCGGAAATCGCCGGTCTTGCCCGCCTTGAGGATCGCCTGCCAGATCGCCTCCAGCGTGCGCTCGAAGCGGATCAGCTCGCCCTCGTCCGGCGTGTAGGCGAGGGATTGCCCGTCGGTGAGGTACATCAGTTTCAGCTGACGCGGCACGACGCCGCGAAGCCGCCACAGGACCACGGCGTAGAACTTCATCTGGAACATCGCCTTGGCCTCGCCGATCTCGCGGGGCGCTGCGCCGGTCTTGTAGTCGACGACGCGGATCTCGCCGGTCGGCGCGACGTCCAGCCTGTCGACGTAGCCCCGGAGCAGCACTCCGGAGCCGAGTTCGATCTCGACGTGCAGCTCGCACGCCTCCGGCTCCAGACGGCGCGGATCCTCCAGGCCGAAGTAGGTGTCGACGAGCTGCTCGGCCGACGAGAGCCACGAGGTGACGGCTTCGGGGTCGTCCTGGTCGAACAGCTCGATCCATTCCGGACGTTCCGCGGACAGGTCCTCCCACGCCGGCGCGAGCAGCTCCTTGGCCTGCGGCGGCGTGCGATCGGCCTGGGGAAGGGAGAACAGGCGCTCCAGCACCGAATGCACCAGCGTGCCGCGCAGCTGGGCCTTGGTCGGGATCTCGGGCAGTCTGTCGACCGCGCGGAAGCGGTAGAGCAGCGGGCACTGCTTGAAGTCGCTGGCACGCGACGGGGACAGGGCCGGCCGACGGCGCGGGACTTCGGCGCCGGGCGGCGGATCGGCGGTGACCGTGTCGGTGTCGGGCATGGGATGAGCGTATCGCCGGGTACCGACAGTTCCGGGACCGCGACGCACCGGAGTGGCATGACCGACACCACCCGGACGGGACGGGCGGGTTACGGGCAGCCCACATCCGGGCATCTACGCTCTGACACATGGCGGTGACGGGTGAGCAGGGCCCGCCTCGACGAGGCGTGGCACCGGAGGGTGGGCTCCTGCTGTTCCGGGTCTCCGGGATCCCCGTGCTGCTGGCCCCTTCGTGGTGGATCGGCTCCCTGATCATCGTGGTGCTGTACACGCCACTGGTCGGCCGGATCCTGCCCGGCGCGACGACGCTGACCTCCTGGCTCCTGGCGGCCGCGTTCGCGGTCCTTCTCGGACTCTCGGTGCTCGCGCACGAGCTCGGGCACTGCCTGGTCGCGCTGCGGCTCGGCATCCCGGTCCGGCGCCTGCGGCTGTTCCTGCTCGGTGGCCTCTCCGAGGTCGCCAGGACACCCCGCGAGCCGAGGCAGGAAGGGCTCGTCGCCGCCGCGGGACCGATCGTTTCGCTGCTGCTCGGCGGTTTCTGCGGTCTGCTGATGTTCGCCGTCCCCTCGGAAAGCGCGGCGTGGCTGCTGATCGCCGAATGCGCCGTCGCGAACTTCGCCGTCGGGATCTTCAACCTCCTTCCCGGGCTTCCGCTCGACGGCGGCCGCCTGGTCCGCGCCGGGGTCTGGGCGGCGACCGGGCGCCGCGAGAAGGGCACGCGGGCGGCGGTCGTCGGTGGCGGGATCGTCGCCGCCGGACTGGTCGTCTGGGCGCTGTGGGGCTTGGCGGCGGGCAGTGAGGACCGCTGGCTCCGGCTCGGTGTCTGCGTCGTGACGGCGTGGTTCGTGGTCCTCGGCGCCCGAAGCGAACTCGCCGCCGAAACCCGCCGGGGATGGCCGGAAGGCGTGCGGCTGAGCGAACTCGTCCGTCCCGTCCTCCAGTTGCCGGCGGAAAGCCCCGTCTCGGACGCGCTGGCCGCTTCGGCGGGTCGCGGGGTGGTCCTGGTGCGAGCCGACGGCGTCGCGGCGGGCCTGCTCGACGAGACGGCCGCCGCGCAGCTCGCCGGGACGTCGCCGCACGCGCCCGCGGAGATGGCCGCCGAGCCGATCCGCGCCGACACCGTGCTGCTTTCGTCGGAGTCGGGGGAGGAGATCGCCGAGCGGGTCCGGGAAACGGCCGCGTGGCAGTTCCTCGTGGTGGACGACGAGGGCAGGCCCGCGGGGGTGCTCAGGCGCGAAGACCTGCGCGCCGCGATGACCCGGAGCCGACCCCCGGCGTAGCGCGGTACGGCCACCTGCGAGGATCGGTCGTCGATCTGTGTTCGCGCGTATGGAGGTTCAGTGTCGGTCCGAGGGCCGTTTCGTGTTGGTGACCGGGTTCAGCTGACCGACTCCAAGGGGCGGCACTACACCATGGTCCTCGCCGAGGGACAGCAGTATCACACCCATCGGGGTGCGCTGGCGCACGACGACGTGATCGGCGCGCAGGAGGGTTCGGTCGTCACTTCGGCGGGCGGCAGCCACTATCTGGCGCTTCGCCCGCTGCTGCCGGACTACGTGCTGTCGATGCCGCGTGGCGCGCAGGTGATCTACCCGAAGGACGCCGCGCAGATCGTGATGTGGGGCGACATCTTCCCGGGCGCGCGGGTGCTCGAAGCGGGCGCCGGCTCCGGTGCGCTGACTTGTTCGCTGCTGCGGGCGGTCGGTTCGGAAGGGACCGTGCAGTCCTACGAGATCCGCGACGACCACGCCGAACACGCCGAGCGGAACGTCGAGAAGTTCTTCGGGCACAAGCCGGACAACTGGTCGCTGACGGTCGCGGACTTGTCGACGCACACCGGCGAGGTGGACCGCGTCGTCCTCGACATGCTGGCGCCCTGGGACCAGTTGGAGACGGTCGCCGCGCATCTGGTGCCGGGCGGCGTGCTCACGGTCTATGTGGCGACGGTCACACAGCTTTCGCGGATCACCGAAGCCCTGCGGGACCAGCAGTGCTGGACCGAGCCGGAATCGTGGGAGACCCTCATGCGGCCTTGGCACGTCGTGAGCCTGGCGGTGCGGCCGGACCACCGGATGGTCGCGCACACCGCGTTCCTGCTGACGGCGCGCCGTCTCGCGGACGGCACCGTCTCGCCGCGGGTGCACCGCCGCTCCGGCAAGGGCTGATCGGTAAAGCCGGTCTTCAGTGGCGTTTCGGGTGGGGTCTTGGGTTCCTGCCGGCTTCCGGATTCTGGAGGTGGCGTCGCGAAAGCCACTTTCGGGACACCAGACGTCTCGAAAGTGGCTTTCGCGACATGATCGCCGGAGCGGTGCGGGACTGCCACGCCCGACGTTGCGAAAGTGGCTTTCGCAACGTCCGGGCCAGGCCCAGCCCTCGGCAGAACCCAGGAGAACCCCGGAACGTCAGGGCACGCACCACTTTCCGTCCTGCTTCCTGAGCGGGAACGGTGTGTCCTTCTGACCGCCGACGCCTTCGACGTGGACGGTCACGGTGGCGGAATCGCCGCTGACCACGGGCGGATCGGGGACGGTCGCGGCCACCTTGCCCGCCGCCGCCCATTTCCGGCCGAGCTCGGCCAGATCGGCCGACGACTGCTGGGTGCAGGTGAGTTTCCCGAACGCCGTCGCGTCGTGGTTGACGATGGCCGCCGCGATCGCCTTGCCGACCACCTCGACCGCCGCCACGTCCGGATCCACCGGAACCGGACGGGACGAAGCCGGTGGTGGCGAGGGCGCGCCGGTGCTCGACGCGGCCGGGTCGGAGCCGGAGGGGGCCACCAGCAGCAGCCCCACCACGACCCCGGCCACGACCGCGCCACAAACCACCGCCACGGCGGTCAGCTTGTGGCTCACCGTCACGGACAGGTCACTTCTTGTCGGCCTTGATGTCCTTGAGGCACCACAGGTTCGATTCCTTGGCCGCCGTGATGGTGCCCTCCGCCATCTTGGTGCCCTGGGTGGCGCGGTAACGGCCGGTCGCCCGGTCGCCGCTTTCCTTGGCGGGCTCGGTGATCTCGAGCTTGATGGGGTCGAGCGGCTTGCCCTCGTCCTTAGTGTTCTCGCTGCGGCAGATCAGGTCGAGGAACGTCTTCTTGTCGCCCGCGCTGTAGGAGGTCGCGGCACTTTCGAAGACTTCCTGCGGGGTGGCCTTGCCGCCGGGCGCCGGACCTGAGCTCTTGGTCGACGAAGTGCTCGGCGAGCTGGACCTGGTCCGGGTCGAGCTCGGCTTCTGCGACGACGAGGACGGGGCCTCCGACGGGGCTGCGCTGCTGCTGGGCGGCGCGGCGGTCTGGCTGTCGTCGCCCGAGTTCAGCGCGATGACCAGCGCGGTGACACCGCCACCGACCAGCAGGACCGCACCGATCGCGATGCCGACGATCAGGCCGGTCTTCTTTTTCTTGGGTGGCTCTCCGCCGCCGTAACCGCCTTCCTGCGGGTAAGCGTTGAAGCCGCCCTGCTGCCCGTACGGATCCGGCTGGCCGAACTGCTGCGTGCCGCCGGGGTATCCCTGCTGGGGCTGAGGACCGCTCTGCGGGTAGCCGCCTTGTTGCTGGCCGTACGGGTCCTGTCCGTACTGGCCGCCACCGGGGTATCCCTGTTGCGGCTGGGGGCCGCTCTGCGGGTACCCGCCCTGCTGGCCGTACGGATCTTGTCCGTAGCCGCCGGGCTGCTGCGGCGGGTAAGTCATGGCTGGTGCCCCCTAGCTGTTCTGCGAAAATGCTCAACATGACCTGCGGGTCCGCCTCCCCGGCGAACGTCGCCCGATGCTAGCCATCGAGCCAGATCGCCGCTCGATTAGGGCCGAACTGATACCGGAATCCCGTTTGCACCCGGACGGAGCCGGGTATTCCGCCGCAGGTCAGGGCAGGTGGACGGATTGTGACCATGAGTGCGCCGGACCCGGCACCGGGATGGCCTCTTGCGCGGCGGGAACGTACGTGCTGGCGGGCCCTCCGGAACGCGACGCGCCGATCTTGTGATGCGGAAAGGCCTTTTATTGTCGGTGATCGCCGGTACCGTGGAATGAAAAGCACTCCGAGGAGGTGCCCGATGCATCATGACCTTCCCGGAGGTCGGCGCGAGGAGGCCGACCCTTCAGAAACGACCGGAGCTGGAACCACGTCCGACGAGCAGGCACGTCAAATCCGCTTCCTCGAGGAGGAAGTCGCACTGCTGCGCCGGAAGCTCACCGATTCGCCACGTCAGAACCGAGTGCTGGAGCAGCGACTCGCCGAGGCGTCGGAACGCGTGAGCCAACTCACGGAACGCAACACGAAACTGGTCGAGACGCTCCGCGAGGCGCGTGGCCAGTTGCTCGCGTTGCGAGAGGAGGTCGACAGGCTGGCCCAGCCTCCGAGCGGTTACGGCGTGTTCGTGACCGCGTACGAGGACAACACGGTGGACGTGTTCACCGCGGGCCGCAAGATGCGGGTCTCGGTCTCACCCGCGGTCGAGGTCTCGTCGCTTCAGCGCGGACAGGCGTTGCGGCTCAACGAGGCGCTCACCGTCGTCGAAGGCGGTGACTTCGAGCGGATCGGCGAGGTCTGCGCGCTGCGCGAGGTGCTGGCCCCGGACGTCGAGGGCGGCAGCCCCCGTGCGCTCGTGGTCGGGCACGCGGACGAGGAGCGGGTCGTCCTGCTCTCCGATCCGCTGGCCGAACAGCCCCTCAAGCCGGGCGATTCCCTGCTGGTTGACTCGAAAGCCGGTTACGCCTACGAGCGCGTGCCGAAGGCGGAGGTCGAGGATCTCGTGCTGGAGGAGGTGCCCGACGTCCGCTACGAGGACATCGGTGGCCTCACCCGGCAGATCGAGCAGATCCGCGACGCCGTCGAGCTTCCGTTCCTGCACGCTGATCTCTACCAGGAGTACCAGCTGCGCCCGCCGAAGGGCGTGCTGCTCTACGGGCCTCCTGGCTGCGGTAAGACCCTCATCGCCAAGGCGGTGGCCAACTCGCTCGCCAAGAAGGTCGCGGAAGCCCGCGGCGACGCGGCGGACGGGAAGTCCTACTTCCTGAACATCAAGGGTCCGGAACTGCTGAACAAGTTCGTCGGGGAGACCGAGCGGCACATCCGCCTGATCTTCCAGCGAGCCAGGGAAAAGGCCTCCGAAGGCACCCCGGTGATCGTGTTCTTCGACGAGATGGACTCGATCTTCCGCACCCGCGGTTCGGGCGTGTCCTCCGACGTGGAGACCACGATCGTCCCGCAGCTGCTTTCGGAGATCGACGGTGTGGAAGGGCTGGAGAACGTCATCGTCATCGGCGCCTCCAACCGCGAGGACATGATCGACCCGGCGATCCTGCGGCCGGGCCGGCTCGACGTCAAGATCAAGATCGAGCGTCCGGACGCCGAAGGCGCGAAGGACATCTTCTCCAAGTACCTGTCCGACGGCCTGCCGATCCACGCGGACGACCTCGCCGAGTTCGGCGGGGACGTGCGCGCGACCTTCGACGCGATGATCCAGCACACGGTCGAGCGGATGTACGAGGAGACGGACGAGAACCGGTTCCTCGAGGTCACCTACGCCAACGGTGACAAGGAGGTCCTGTACTTCCGTGACTTCAACTCGGGCGCGATGATCCAGAACATCGTGGACCGGGCGAAGAAGTCGGCCATCAAGTCGGTGCTGGAGACCAAGCAGCCCGGCCTGCGCGTGCAGCATCTGCTGGACGCGATCGTCGACGAGTTCGCGGAGAACGAGGACCTGCCCAACACCACCAACCCGGACGACTGGGCCCGGATCTCCGGCAAGAAGGGCGAGCGGATCGTCTACATCCGCACGCTCGTCACCGGCAAGAACCAGGATTCGGGGCGGGCGATAGACACCGCCACGAACACCGGTCAGTACCTGTAGCGCGTACCGAAAGGGCCCTTCACCGCATGTGTCGCGGTGAAGGGCCCTTTCGTGTCACACGGGTACGGGTTCCTCGACCTTCTTGCGAGGGCTCAGCCGCCCGTGCGCGGCCAAGATTCCCAGGACGACGAGTAACGCGCCGACGGGCTGGTTCCACGCCAGGGGTTCGTCGAGCACGAGAACGCCGAGCAGCACACCCACGACAGGTGTGAGGTAGGTCACGGCCGACGCGTTGGACGCGCCCCACGCCGCGATGATCGAGGCGTTCCACGCGTAGGCGAGCCCGGTGCCCAGCGCGCCGAGCGCGATCATGCTGAGGACGATCGGCGTGTCGAGGCGCACCGGCGTCGTCGCGATGAACGGCGCGAGCACCAGCATCACGACGGCACCGCAGCAGACCTGCCCGAGCGCGATGGTCGGCGCGTCCAGGTTCCGCCAGGAAATGAACCGTCGCACATAGACGAACGAGATGCCGTAGCAGGTCGTCGCGCCCAGGCACGCCAGCTGCGCGGTCAGTTCGTGGGAGACGTCGATCCCTTGCCAGACCCCGACGATGGTGAGCACGCCGAGGAAGCCGAGGACCAGACCGGTCGTCCTGGCCTTGGTGAAGCGTTCGGACGGCAGGGCCGCGGCGGCGATGAGCATGGTGATCAGCGGCGTCGTCGCGTTGAAGATGCTGGCGAGCCCGGAGGAGATGTACTGCTCGGCCCAGGAGAACAGCAGGAACGGGATCACGCACAGCAGTACGGAAACGACGGCGAGATGACCCCAGAGCGCCGGATCGCGGGGGAGCGGCTTACGGCGCCACGCGGCGATGGCGATCAGTGCCAGCGCGCCGAGGCAGACGCGGGAGAGCGCCACCTGGGCCGGCGAGAGGCCGGTGAGGCCGACCTTGATGAACAGAAAACTCGCACCCCAGACGACCGCGAGCGCCGCGAACCGGATCGCGATACCAAAACGTCCCAATTGTCCTTCTCCTGAATCTTCAAGTCAGGGCCCAGTGAAACCTGGAATCCTTTGGTGTTCCAGCGGTTTTCGGACGATGTGTCCGACGACTCGCGCGTGGCGGTCACCCGAGTCACCTGTATAACGACCTATACTTCCGCGCTGTGAGCGAATCTTCCGGGCGCCCGCGCGCGCCGATCACCGAAGCCGATGTCCTGGCGTGGCTGGAAACGACGGCCGCCGCCGTACGCGCGGGGGAGGTGAGCGCCCCCGAGCTCATCGAGATCCTGGGGGAGTTGCGCCGCGCTTCCGCGGCCTGCGCCGACGCGTCGGACTGGGCACTGCTCGCCGCCAGGGAGGAGGGCGCCAGCCTCCGTCAGATCGCGCCCGTCTTCGGCAAGGGTTACGTTCGGGCTCCGGCGGCGCGCCTCGAGAAGCTCCATCGGCAGGCGCAGAACTCGAGTCAGTGGCTCGCGATCCTCCGCCACAAGAACGAAGGAGCCCGGTGACAGACTCGGAAACCACCGTCGGCGACCGGATCGCCGTCGGGCTCGCGGCGCTCGGCAGGCCCGCGTACATCAACCTCGGCCGGGTCGGCGCGCTGCCGCCCGGACGCGGCTTCGAGGCGATGCGTGCGGCGACCTACGACGTGCTGGACGACGCGTACCGCGCGGGCGTCCGCTGGATGGACGTCGCCCGTTCGTATGGTTCTTCGGAGGAGTTCCTCGCCGGCTGGCTCGCCGACCGCGGCCACGCGGACGTCACCGTGTCGAGCAAATGGGGCTACCGCTACGTGGGGGAGTGGAAGCTCGACGCGGAGGTGCACGAGGTCAAGGAGCACACCGCGGCCAGGTTCGCCGAACAGTGGACCGAATCCGTTGGCCTGCTGGGGAAGGCGATCTCGCTCTACCAGGTCCATTCGCTCACTGTGGACAGTCCACTGTTCACCGACGACCGGCTGATCGGCGCGCTCGCGGAACTCGCCGCGGACGGCGTACCGGTGGGGTTCTCGACGTCCGGGCCTTCGCAGGCCGACGCGGTCCGCCGGGCCTTCGAACTGGAGGTGTCCGGGACGCCGGTCTTCAGCGCCGTGCAATCGACGTGGAACCTGCTCGAACCCTCCGCCGGCCCGGCGCTCGCGGAAGCGCACGCCGCCGGAAAACGAGTACTGGTCAAGGAAACCGTCGCGAACGGACGCCTGGTGGTCGAGCCGCCGGTGCCGCTCGCGCGGATCGCGCGGGAGCACGGAGCGGGTCCGGACGCGGTGGCCGTCGCGGCGGTGCTGGCACAGGACTGGCGCCCGATCGCGGTGATCGGCCCGTCGAGCACCGCCCAGCTCGCGGAGAATCTCGTTGCCGCGAAGGTGGAACTCGCCGAGGAGGAACTGGCGGAGCTGGCCGCGCTCGCGGAGGAACCGGTCGCCTACTGGCGGCACCGATCCTGCCTCGGCTGGCATTGAGGGGCTGGACTAGTCTCGCGGCAAACGTCAGGCGGAAGCCGGGAGGGCTCGAGGGTGCGTCATCGGCAGGTGCTCGCGGTGGCGACGGTCGCGCTGTTCGGGTTGTCGGGCTGCGCGGACCGTCCGAACGATCTCGACACCTACTACGACGATCCGACGCCGACCCCCGCGGCCGAGCCGTCACAGCCTTCGGTCAAGCCGCAGGCCAACCCGGTGCCGCCGTCGTCGACCCGGGCTCCCGTCCCCGCGGCCGTAACCGCCGCGCTGCTGACCGACGAGGACGTCGCCGAGGAGGAGGTCGTCCCCGGTGAGGGCAAGGTGTCCGGCTGTCTGACCGGGCTCACCCGGGGCACGAGCCGTTCGGCCACGTGGTCGTACGCCAGCGGCTCGACGCTGGAACATCAGGTCACCGAGTACACCGACCGTGACGCTTCGGACGTCGTCCTCCGGGCGGACTGCGACGGCAGGAAACTCACTCTCGCGAAGCAAACCGGTGTCGAGGTCCAGCGCGCCTGGTGCGACGGCACGACGTGCACGGTGTTGCTCGCCAAGGGGAAGCTCGTCTCCGCCCTCAGCGTGACGGCCGGAACCGAGGCCAGGGCAACGGAAGCGGCGAAGCGGCTGCTGCCGATCGTCGCGCAGCGCCTCCGTTCGGCCTAGCGGGCGTTCTCCCGCCGGAACCACTCCAGCGCACCGAGACGGCCGTCCGGCACGAACGCGCTCGACGGATCGTCGAGCCACGAACGCAACTCGTCGAGCGTCAGCCAACGCCCTTCGACGACTTCGGAAGGCTGATGGACGAACGGGCCGTCCCAGCGTGCTTCGAACGCGAAGTTGTGGCAGCGGATCGTGCCTTCGTCGTAGACATGGGTGAAAAGCGGCCGTAGTTCCACTCCGTGAACACCGAGTTCTTCGGCCAGTTCCCGGCGCGCGCATTCCTCGGGGGTCTCGCCGGCCGCCACGACGCCGCCCGCCCAGCAGTCCCATGTGGAGGGATAGACGTCTTTCGTGGGAGTACGCAGGTGCACGTAAACGGAGTTTCCGTCACCCGAACGGACCAACACCACGCCGGCCGCGTGCCAAAGCCCTTCGGCGCGGACCCGGGATCGCGTGGCCGCGCCAACGGCGGTTCCGCCGAGGTCATAGAGCGCAACGAGTTCGTCACTGCCTGACATGGGGGGCATCGTCGCACGGCCCCGACCCCGTAGGGTGGTGGGTATGCGGCGGATCATGGGAACCGAAGTCGAGTACGGCATCGCGGTGCCGGGCGACGCGACGGCGAACCCGGTACTCACCTCGACCCAGGTCGTGCTCGCCTACGCGGCCGCGGCGGACGTCCCGCGGGCCAGGCGGGCGCGATGGGACTACGAGGTGGAATCGCCCCTGCGCGACGCGCGCGGGTTCGACCTGACCGGGCCGAGCGGCCCCGGGCACGACCCGGACGTCGAGGACCTCGGCGCGGCGAACGTCATCCTGACCAACGGGGCGCGGCTGTACGTAGACCACGCGCACCCCGAGTACTCGGCGCCCGAGGTGACGAACGCGCGCGACGCGGTCATCTGGGACAAGGCGGGCGAACGGGTCATGGAGGAGGCGGCGCGCAAGGCCGCCACCGTGCCCGGACAGCCGCCGTTGCAGCTGTACAAGAACAACGTCGACGGCAAGGGCGCGAGCTACGGCACCCACGAGAACTACCTGATGCAGCGGTCGACCCCGTTCACCGCGGTGATCGCCGGGCTGACGCCGTTCTTCGTGTCCCGCCAGGTGATCACGGGTTCGGGCCGCGTGGGTGTCGGGCAGCAGAGCGAGGAAGCGGGTTTCCAGCTCTCGCAGCGTTCGGACTACATCGAGGTCGAGGTCGGCTTGGAGACCACGCTCAAACGCGGGATCATCAACACCCGCGACGAGCCGCACGCCGACGCGGACAAGTACCGCCGTCTGCACGTCATCATCGGCGACGCGAACCTGGCCGAGTACTCGACGTACCTCAAGGTCGGCACGACGGCGCTGGTGCTGGACCTGATCGAGGCCGGCGTCCGGTTCGACGACCTTAAACTCGACGAGCCGGTGCGGGCCGTGCACCAGATCAGCCACGACCCGACGCTGAAGGCGAAGGTGTCGCTGGCCAACGGGCGCAAGTACACCGGGCTGGACCTCCAGTTCGCCTACCACGAGATCGCGTCGGCGAACCTGGAGCGCACCGGCGCGGACGAGGCCTCCAAGGAGGTCCTGCGGGTCTGGGGCGAGATCCTGGACGCGCTGGCGCGGGACCCCCAGGAATGCGCGGACAGGCTGGACTGGCCGGCGAAGCTGCGGTTGCTCGAGGGCTACCGCGCGCGGGACCAGCTGGCCTGGGGCGCGCCGCGGTTGCGGCTGGTCGACCTGCAGTACTCGGATGTCCGGCTGGACAAGGGCCTGTACAACAGGCTCGTCACCAGGGGTTCGATGAAGCGACTGGTGACCGAGGAGGAGGTGCTGGAGGCGGTCACGACCCCGCCTTCGGACACCAGGGCCTATTTCCGGGGCCGCACGCTGGAGAAGTACGCCAACTCCATCGCCGCGGCGTCGTGGGATTCGGTCATCTTCGACGTCGGCCGGGAATCGCTGGTGCGGATCCCGACGTTGGAGCCGTTGCGGGGCACGAAGGCCCACGTGGGGAAGTTGCTGGACGACTCCGCGACCGCCGAGGAGCTGGTGGAGGCGCTCACCGGTTCGGACTAGCGGGATTTCCTTTCATCGGGGTTAAGCGATCACGGATCCCGCGGATTGTCGGGACCGCTGGGTAGGCTAGGAAACATCGGCCACACCGGGAGGCGAGATGGCTCAGGAAAAGATCGAAAAGCACGGCGGCGGCGACTCGGACGAAGAGTTCGAGGACGGCGGTCCGGCGGGTCAGGAACGGCGCGAGAAGCTCGGCGAAGACGTCGACACGATCCTCGACGAGATCGACGACGTGCTCGAGGAGAACGCCGAGGACTTCGTCCGCGCCTACGTGCAAAAGGGCGGCGAGTAACTCGTCTTCCGGCGGCCCCGGGCCGGGGTCGCCCTGTGCGGAGCCGGCGGATCACACAGATTGGAACTTTGAGCACGTATGGAACACACCTCGGGTAAGTCGGCGCTGCCCGCCGCGTACTTCTCGTCGGCGACCTCGTCGTTCTCGGACTTCCTCCGGGCGCAGGCGCCCGAGCTGCTCCCGGAGCGGCGGGTCTCGGCCGGGGCGGGCGGGCTGGACGCCCCGCACGGGACGACGATCGTCGCGGTCAAGTTCGCGGGCGGGGTGCTGATCGCCGGTGACCGGCGGGCCACGTCGGGCAACCTGATCGCTTCGCGCGACATGGAGAAGGTCCACGTCACCGACGAGTACTCGGCCGTGGGCATCGCGGGCTCGGCCGGGCTCGCGATCGAGATGGTGCGGCTGTACGCGGTCGAACTGGCGCACTACGAGAAGATCGAGGGTGTTTCGCTCTCGCTCGACGGTAAGACGAACAAGCTCGCGGGGCTGGTGAAGTCCAACCTCGAGATGGCGATGGCGGGGCTGGCCGTGCTCCCGCTGTTCGTCGGCTACGACCTCGAGGCCGAGGACGCGAAGCACGCGGGCCGGATCGTCTCGTACGACGCGACCGGCGGCCGCTACGAGGAGCGCGCCGGCTATCACGCCATCGGCTCGGGTTCGCTGTTCGCGAAGGGCTCGCTGAAGAAGCTGTACGACCCGGACGCGGACGCCGAAGCCGCGATCAGGACGGCGGTGGAGGCGCTGTACGACGCGGCGGATGACGACACCGCGACCGGCGGGCCGGATCTGGTGCGCCGGATCTTCCCGACGATCGTGACGGTCACCGCGGAGCAGGGCGCGGTGGCGTTGCCGCTCGAGCAGACGACCGCCGTGGCCGAGGCCGTCGTGGCCGCACGAGCCGAGCGCGGGCGCTAGCCGTCCGTCCCCGTCCCTTCCCGATGAGAGCCCGAAAGAGCGGAGCACCACAGTGACGATGCCGTTGTACGCCTCTCCCGAGCAGCTGATGCGGGAGCGTTCCGAGATCGCGCGCAAGGGCATCGCGCGCGGCCGGAGCGTGGTCGTGCTCAAGTACCGCGGTGGCGTGCTGTTCGTGGCCGAGAACCCCTCGGCGACGTTGCACAAGGTTTCGGAGATCTACGACCGGATCGGTTTCGCGGCCGTGGGCCGCTACAGCGAGTTCGAGAACCTCCGCGTCGCCGGCATCAGGCACGCGGATCTGAAGGGCTACCAGTACGACCGGCGGGACGTCAGCGCGCGTGCGCTGGCGAACGCGTACGCCGCGACCCTGGGCAGTATCTTCACCGAGCAGCTGAAGCCGTTCGAGGTGGAGGTCTGCGTCGCCGAGGTCGGCGCGACCGCCGCCGAAGACCAGCTGTACCGGCTGACCTACGACGGCTCGATCTTCGACGAGCCGAAGTTCGTCGTGATGGGCGGTCAGGCCGACACGCTCACCACGAAGCTCAAGGAGAGCTTCGAGTCGGACATGGAGCTGGAAGCGGCGCTCGGTGTCGCGGTGAAGGCGTTGCGCGCCAACACCCCCACCCCCGCGAACGGCGACTCGGACCCGGTGAAGCTCGAGGTCGCCGTCCTGGAGCGGGACCGGCGCGGCCGCAAGTTCCGCCGGGTCGCCGGTGCCGCGCTGGACGCGCTGCTGCCCGCCGAGGAGGAGCCGAAGAAGGACGACGCCGAAGGCGACAAGCCCGACGGTGAGTCCAAGAAGGACTGAGTCTCTCGAAGTACGTGAAGGCCCCCTTCATTGCGTCTTGCGCAGTGAAGGGGGCCTTCACGTACTTGCGGGCCGCGTTGTACTGAGGGGCAAGGCGAAGGTGCGGGTGCGGTGGACGGTCAACTCGCGGCACTTCGCGCGAGGCTCACCAACGCGTAGTGAAGGCCTCCTTCCCTACCCTCAGAGTAGGGAAGGAGGCCTTCACTACCGCCTGGGCCGACCTCTCGCGGCGCCGATCCCGCCTGACGTTGCGAAAGCCACTTTCGCAACCTTCAACGTTGCGAAAGTGGCTTTCGCAACCTGCCACCTTTGCCGTACCCCTCAGTACACAGTGGACGCGCCCGCCAGGACGGCGGCTAGAGCCGGTAGATGGTGAGCGCGCTGGGCCGCGACCGGAAGCGGAAGTCGTTGCCGAGCGGGCCGACCTCGCCGTCGGTGGCGACGCGGCGGTTGCCGTTCAGCAGCCTGACGTGCAGCTCCGGCACGTCGAGTTCCTGGTAGACGTGGCTGGCGTTGAGGCTGTTCGTGATGGTGGCGAGGATGAACCGAGCCCGCGAGTACGGCACGTCGGCGCGCAGGTAGCGGACGTCGAGAAGGCCGGTGTCGAGCGCTGGGCGGCGTGAGGGCGCGAAACCCTTCGGCGAGTAGGTGCCGTTGCCGACGAACAGCAGCCAAATGCTGGTGTGTTTGCCGTTGAGGGTCACTTCGAGCGGCTTCGCGCGTCGGAGGGTGCGGGCGAGCGCGATCGCCGCCGACGGCCACTTGGGATGCCGCTTCTGCAGCCTTTCCCGGATCCGGACCATTTCCGGGTAGCCGCCGAGGCTGGCCGTGTTGACGAAGTAGCGGTGGTCGTCGTCGTGGTTGATCTCGACCTCGCCGAGGTCGACGCCGACGGCGTTGCCCGCTTCGGTGGCGGCGTCCGCGTCGGGCATCGAGCGCATGCCGACGTCCCGGGCGAAGTGGTTGAGGGTGCCCGCCGGGATGAGCGCGAGCGGCAGGTCGTGGTCGGCCGCGACGGCGGCCACCGCGGCGACGGTCCCGTCACCGCCGGCGACGCCGAGCGCGCGCACGGTGTTGCCACGGGCGGCGATCTCGTCACAGAGCTGATCGCGCAGGTCACGCTTCGCGTCCGGATACAGGATGGTGGCCTTGGGCCAGGCGAACCGGGCTTCCTCGGTCGGATCCTGGCCGTCGATCCCCGAATGCGGGTTGACCAGGACGAGCATGTCCTCACCGTCGCGCATCTCGGGTGCCTCGGCGGTGTGCGCGGTGCGGCCGGGGACGTCGTCGTTCAGCGGCCACCAGTGCCGCGTCAGCAGGCCGGCGCCGATCCCGATCCCGATCCCCACGCCGACGTCACTGGGCCAGTGGACGCCGGTGTGGACCCGGGAATAGGCCACGGCGGCGGCCAGCGGGGCGAGGGCGGCGCCCGCCTTGGGCGATTCCATCGCGACGGCCGTGACGAAGGCGGCCGCGGACGCCGAGTGCCCGGACGGGAACGACGACGAGGTCGGCCGCCGGACGAGCCGCCGGTGCATCGGCACCTCTTCGGCCGCGGGGCGGCGGCGGGGGAACAGCGGCTTGCCGACCAGGTTCGCCGCCGCGCTGGCTCCGGCGATGGCGGCCACGCCGCGGAGGGCGCCCCGGCGCGTCGGCCCCTTCTTCGCCGCGAGCAGGACCGCGACACACCACCAAAGCTTGGATTTGTCCGCACTTTTGGAGAGCGAGGTGATCACTTCGTCGGCCCTGCTCCTCGGCAGGGCCGCACTCCGTGCCATCAACCGCCGATCGGTCCGTCCGACCTTGCGGAAAGGGCGTTTGAGCTGCTTTAACACGGGTTCCCCACTTCCGGGCCAGGACGTCATGCGCGTGATACCCGATCGGGACGTCCCGCACACCTTTCACCGAATGCAACGTACCGACCGCGTGTCGCCGCCCGAACGGCGCACCTTCAGTGGGTCTTCACCGCCTACTCTGGTGGGATGCAGCGGCGGATCTTTGGCATCGAGACCGAGTTCGGGGTCACGTGCACCTTTCACGGGCAACGCAGGCTCTCCCCGGACGAAGTGGCGCGTTACCTGTTTCGGCGTGTCGTGTCCTGGGGGCGTTCGTCGAACGTCTTCCTGTCGAACGGCTCGCGGCTCTACCTCGACGTGGGTTCCCACCCTGAGTACGCGACGGCCGAATGCGACGACCTCGTCCAGCTCGTCACGCACGACAAGGCGGGGGAGCGGATCCTCGAGGACCTCCTGGTCGACGCCGAGCGTCGGCTGGCGGACGAGGGCATCGGCGGCGACATTTTCCTGTTCAAGAACAACACCGACTCGGCGGGCAACTCCTACGGCTGCCATGAGAACTACCTGGTGACCCGGGCGGGTGAGTTCTCCCGGATCGCCGACGTGCTGCTGCCGTTCCTGGTGACCCGGCAGCTCATCTGCGGCGCCGGCAAGGTGCTGCAGACGCCGCGCGGCGCCGTGTACTGCCTGTCCCAGCGAGCGGAACACATCTGGGAAGGCGTCTCCAGCGCCACCACGCGCTCGCGGCCGATCATCAACACCCGCGACGAGCCGCACGCCGACGCCGAACGCTACCGGCGCCTGCACGTGATCGTCGGCGACTCGAACATGGCCGAGCCGACCACGCTGCTCAAGGTCGGATCGGCGAACCTGGTGCTGGAGATGATCGAAGCGGGCGTCCAGTTCCGCGACTTCACGCTGGACAACCCGATAAGGGCCATCCGCGAGATCAGCCACGACCTCACCGGCCGCCGCCAGGTGCGGCTCGCCGGCGGCCGCGAGGCGTCCGCGCTGGACATCCAGCGCGAGTACCACGCGCGGGCCGTCCAGCACGTCAAGGAGACCGGTTCGTCGCCGCAGTCCGAGCGCGTCGTCGAGCTGTGGGGCCGGGCGCTGGAGGCGGTCGAGCAGCAGGACTTCAGCAAGATCGACACCGAGATCGACTGGGCGATCAAGCACCGCCTGGTCGAGCGCTACCGCAACAAGCACGACCTCGACCTGTCGAGCCCGCGGATCGCGCAGCTCGACCTGGCCTATCACGACATCCGGCGCGGACGGGGCATCTTCGACCTGCTGCAGCGGAAGGGGCTCGTGCGGCGGGTCACCGACGACGGCGAGATCGAGCTGGCCAAGGACACCCCGCCGCAGACCACCCGGGCGAAGCTGCGCGGTGACTTCATCGCCGCCGCGCAGGCCGCCGGGCGTGACTTCACCGTGGACTGGGTGCACCTCAAGCTGAACGACCAGGCGCAGCGGACCGTGCTGTGCAAGGACCCGTTCCGCTCGGTGGACGAACGCGTCGAGCGGCTGATCAGCTCACTCTGATTGGTCCGTGAAGGCCACCTAGAGGGAACCAGAGTCCCTTAAGGTGGCCTTCACGGATCTTCGAGGGAGAGGTGCGCCGATGCGCCGTGCGTTGCTGGTCCTGCTGGGTGCGGTCGTCCCACTGGCGTTCACCGGCGTCGCGCACGCCGCACCGGAATGTCCCGAGCCCAGGTGGACGGAGACTCCGACGGGCACGGGCGCCCAGCTGCGCGGTCTGTCCGCGGTGGATTCCCGGACGGCCTGGGTCAGCGGCAGCAGGGGCACCATCCTGCGCACCACCGACCGCGGCCGCACGTGGAAGCCCGTCGCCCCGGCGGGCACCGAAGCGCTCGACTTCCGGGACATCGAGGCCTTCGACGCCGAGCACGCGGTCGCGCTGTCGATCGGGCCCGGCGACGCGTCCCGGATCTACCGCACCGACGACGGCGGCCAGAGCTGGCGACTGTCCTTCCGGAACAGCGACCCCGCCGCCTTCTACGACTGTGTCGCGTTCTTCGACCACCGGCGCGGTCTCGCGATGAGCGATCCGGTGGACGGCAAGTTCCGGTTGCAGTCCACTTCGGACGGAGGCCGGACGTGGAAACCCGTTCCCACCGAGGGGATGGTCCCGGCGCTCGACGGCGAGTTCGGGTTCGCCGCCAGCGGTCAGTGCCTCACCACGTCGGGCCCGCGCGACGCCTGGATCGCCACCGGTGGCGGCGCTCGCGCACGGGTCCTGCACTCCGGCGACGGCGGGATGACCTGGGAAGCCGCCGACACCCCGCTGCCCAGCGGCGCCTCGGCCGGGGTCTTTTCGGTGACGTTCCGGGATCCGCGGCACGGCGTGGCCATCGGTGGCGACTACGCGGCGCCGAACGCTCCCGGCCCGGCGGTGGCGCTCAGCGCGGACGGGGGGCGCACCTGGCGGACCCCGGCCGAGGCCCCGGTCGGCTACCGCTCCGGCCTGGCGTGGCTGGGGAACACCGTGATCGCCGTCGGCCCCGGCGGGAGCGATCTGAGCCCGGACGGTGGACGGCACTGGAAGTCGTTCGACACCGGATCGTTCGACTCGGTCGACTGTGCTCGCGGCGCGTGCTGGGCGAGCGGGGCCAACGGCAGGGCCGCGCGGCTCGGCACCGCCTAAGCTCGAAGGACCATGACCGCAGAAGCCGAACCAGTCCCGGAGACCACCGACCATCTGGTCGAGGTGCTGAAGGCGCTCGCCAACCCGATCCGCCTCCAGGTGCTCGGGTGGCTGCGCGAACCGGACCGGCACTTCCCGCCGGAGAACGCGATCGCCGACCAGAACGAGGTCGGGGTCTGCGTCAGTCACCTCCAGGCGAAGCTGGGGCTCGCGCAGTCCACGGTGTCGGCGTACATGGCGCTGCTGCAGCGCGCCGGGCTCGTCCGGTCCACCCGGGTGGGCAAGTGGACGCACTATCGCCGTGACGAGCAGCGGATCGCGCAGCTCGTCGACCTGCTGGGACGTTCCATCTGAGCCCGGCCAGGAATAACGTATCGAAAATCTGCGATACTTCGATACGTTAGACTCGACCTGAGGAGAGACTGATGGAACTGGGGCGTTTCGGGATCTGGACGTTCGACTTCGAGGATCAGCCCGCGAGCATGCTCCGGGATTCGGTGCGGGAACTGGACGGTCTCGGCTGGCCCGCGATCTGGATCCCGGAACGGGACGGCCGTGAGGCGCTGACCCACGCCGGATTCCTGCTCGCGTCCACCGAACGCATGGCCGTGGTCAACGGGATCGCGCGGATCGGCTCTCGTGGCGCGCGGTGGGCCCACGGCGCCGCGCTCCTGCTCGCCGACGCGTATCCGGGCAGGCACGTCCTCGGGCTCGGTTTCGGAGGCGCCCAGCCCGGCGTCAAGCCGTTGGAGGCGATGAACGACTACCTCGACGAACTCGACACGGTCACCAGCGCGAACCCGCTGCCCGCTCAGTCGATCCGGCGGCTGTTGGCGGCGTACGGGCCGAAGATGCTCGAACTCGCCCGCGACCGGTCCGAGGGTGCGCACACCTATCACGTGCCGGTGGCGCACACCGCCCAGGCGAGGGAAGTGCTGGGGGAGAAGGCCTTCCTTGGTGTCGAGCACGCCGTGCTGTTCGAAACCGACCCGGGCAAGGCGCGCGCGGCCGCCCGCGAGCATCTGCACCCCTACCTGACGTCGAAGTACAACGTCGCCAAGTACCTCCGGCTCGGCTACACCGAAGCCGACCTCGATGGCGGCCGGGGCAGCGACCGGCTCGTCGACGATCTCGTGTTCTGGGGCGACCTCGACACCGTGACCGCGAAACTGCACGGCCACCTCGACGCCGGCGCCGACCATATCGGCGTCCAGGTCATCGGTGTCGAACCCGGCGAGTCGGCCATGCCGCACTGGCGGCGGCTGGCCGAGTCGCTGCTGCCGAGCTAGCGGACCTGGCCGGTCGGGCGGACCACGATCTCGTTGACGTCGACCGAGGGCGGCTGCTCCAGCGCGAAGAGCACCGCCCTCGCGACGTCGTCGGGGTCCAGTTTCGGCTTGGACTTCGAGTCCTCGGGGATCATCGAGGTGTCGACCAGGCCCGGCTGCACGACGGTGACCCGCACGCCGGTGCCGACGGCCTCCTCGCGGATGGACCCGGCGAGCCCGGTCACCGCCCATTTCGTCGCCGAATAGAGGTTCCCCGGCCGGTGGTAGCGCCCGGCGACGGAACCGGTGAGCACGAGGTGCCCCTTCGATTCCGCCAGTGACGGAAGGGTCGCCCGCGCGGTGAGGGCGGTGCCGTAGACGTTCGTCAGCACCATGTCCCGCCACCGTTCGGGGTCCGCGCCGCCGTCGCCGAAGAACGAGACGACGACGCTCTGTCCCGCGTTGGCGAACACCGCGTCCAGCCGGCCGAAGGTCTTCTTCACCGTCTCGACCGCCGTGGACAGTGATTCCCACTCGGTGACGTCCGCCGCGACCGCGAGGGCGCGATCCTCGCCGAATTCGGCGACGAGCGGCAGTAGCGCCTCGCGGTCGCGGGAGAGCAACGCCAGCCGGAATCCGGCCGCCGCGGCCCGGCGCGCGGTGGCCTCGCCGAGGCCTCGGGACGCGCCGGTGATCAGCAGTACTCGATCGTTCATGACTCCAAACTAGGCGGCGTGTAGCCGTCCCATTCGGGCACCGGTTCGCCGGCGAGTGAAGCGCCGAGCCGGTCGAGGTAGAAGTGCCAGCCCTTGGCGATCTCCGAGGTGTCCCACTCGGGTTTGGGCATCCGGTGCACGAAGTCGAGCACCGTTCCCGTGCCGTGCGGTGTCAGGGTCAGTTCCACTCGCCACGTCGGCTCACCGGTGTTGTGCAGATCCATGACCAGCCGTTTCGGCGGATCGCATTCGCGGATGACGGCGGGACCCGGCTCGGAGCCTTCTTCGGCGGTCATCGACAACATGATCGTGTTGCCGACTCCGGCTTCGCCTGTCCAGGTGCCGATCCAGCGGGCAGTCCGCTCGGATTCCGTGAGCGCCGACCACACGTCGTCGATCGGGTCCGGGTACTCGCGCCGGAGTTCGAGCCGGGTCTCCTCGTTGTCCATGATGCGAAGATAACCGTAGGCTTAATTAAGCGTCAACTTATTCGTTGGTCAGGACCAGACGCCCGCGGAGCCCGCCCTCCGCCAGACGTTCGTGTGCTTTCCCCGCCTCCGCCAACGGCAGGGTGTCCGCGACCCGGAGGGTGAGTTCGCCGTCGTCGACCATGCTCACCAGCCCGGCGAGCGCCGCGCCGTCGGCGGCGATCCAGACGTGCGCGACGTCGATGCCCCGCAACGGAATCGGGGCGGCCCCGGCCGCGAACACGACGAACCGGCCACGGTTCGTCACCGCGTCCAACGCCTCGAGACCGAGCAGTGCCGTGTCGAGTGCCGCGTCGACGCCGCCGGGGATCACCGCCCGCACGCGATCGGCGAGGAAATCGCCGCGCGGCACGAAGATCTCCGCGCCGAACCCGCGAACCAGCGCCTCGTCGGCCGCACCGGCGACCGCCACGACGCGGAAACCCCTCGCCTTCGCCAAGGTCACCGCGTAGCCGCCGACAGCGCCCGCCGCACCGGTCACCAGGACCGTCGCACCCACTGGCAGGCCGAGCAGGTCGAGGGCCTGGACCGCGGTGAGACCGTTCAGCGGCAAGGTCGCGGCCTCCGCGAGGGACGCCGTCCGCGGGGCGGCGGCGATCGCGTCCGCGTCGAGGACGACGAAGTCGGCATAGGTGCCGAGCGCCGCCGACGGCCGGTCCTGCAGCGCGATCACGCTGTCGCCCGCGGCGAACCCGGTGACGCCGTCGCCCACGGCGTCGACCGTCCCGGCGACATCCCAGCCGATGCCGAGCACCTCACGCGGCGGGACGATCCCCGCCTCGGTCAGGAAACCCGAACGGGTCGCGGCGTCGACCGGGTTGACCCCTGCCGCGGCCACCTTCACCCGCACCTGGCCTGGCCCCGGCGTGGGCACCGGGACATCGGCGAATTCCAGGACTTCCGGGCCGCCGAACCGGCGGACCACCACTGCGCGCATCGTTTCTCCTTCAAGGGGATCGTTCCCCGCGAACGTATGGGGAGTTACTCTCCTTCGGGAAGTACGCACCTCGAGGTGCCCAACCCACGCGGAGGTACGCGCACCGTGGTCACGCGCACGGCACAGGAACGCCGGGACGAAGAGAAACGGGCCTACGACGCCTATCTCGCGGCCTGTCCCGCCCGGAAACTGCTCGACGAGGTCTCGGGCAAATGGGTCAGCCTCGTCCTCGTCGCCCTCGGCGACGGACCCCAGCGCTACAGCGACCTCGCGCGCCGGATAGCCGGGGTCAGCCAGAAGATGCTCACGCAGACCCTGCGGACCCTGGAGCGCGACGGCCTCCTGACCCGCACGGTCACCCCGTGCGTGCCGGTCCGGGTGGACTACGAACTGACCGAACTCGGCCGGAGCCTCCGGCAGCTGCTGGCCGGGATCAAGGACTGGGCCGAGACCAGGTTCGACGAGGTCGAGAGCGCCAGGGATCGTTACGACGCGCGATCGGCGGCTGTCACCATCGGGTCGGACGGCGCGGGCTAGGGTAGCCGGGTGTCCACCGCACGCGCCGAACGTCTGGTCAACCTGGTTCTGGCCCTCCTGTCCACCCGGCAGTACCTCACCGCCGAGCGGATCCGGGGCATCGTGCCCGGGTACGCCGACGCGGCCAGCGACGAGGCGTACTTCCGCATGTTCGAGCGCGACAAGACCGAACTGCGCGAACTCGGCATCCCGCTGGAGACCGGCCGCAACTCCGCGTTCGACGCGATCGACGGCTACCGGATCGCGCGCCGCGACTACGAACTCGGCGAGATCGACCTCGCGCCGGACGAGGCGACCGCGGTCGGGCTCGCCGTCCGGCTCTGGGATTCCCCGGAACTGACCGGTGAGGCGCAGGGCGCGCTGGTGAAACTCCGCGCCGCCGGCGTCGAGGTCGACGACCACGCCCCGACCGTCGTGGAACCGCGCGTCCGTGCCGAACCGGCGTTCGGCCCGCTCCTCGCCGCCGTCCAAGCCGGGCAGGCCGTGCGTTTCGAGTACCGCCGCAGCGGTTCGGCCGAGCGCAAGATCCGCACCCTCGAACCGTGGGGCGTGGTGTCGTGGAAGGGCCGCTGGTACGTCGTCGGACACGACAGGGACCGTGGCGCTCCCCGGTGTTTCCGCCTTTCACGCGTGACCGGGAAGGTCGACACCTTCGGGCCGACCGGTGTCGTCGAACGCCCGGAAGGGGTCAACCTGCTGCGGATGGTCTCCGCCAGCAGTGGCGAGGACCCGTCCGCGCCGATCATCGCCAGCGTCTGGGTCGCGGACGGCCGGGCCGCCGGGGTTCGTCGCCGGGGCCGGGTGGTCGGCCGCAGCGATGCCGGGGGAGAAGAAGGCGACCTCGTGGAGATCGAGCTGTACTACCCCGAATCCGCCGCGGACTGGCTCACCGCGCACGGCCCGGACGTCCTCGTTCTCGAACCCGAGGTGCTAGCGAAGTCGGTCTTCAGCCGTCTCGAAGCCATCGCGCACGCCGGCGGTGCCCGATGAGCGCCACCGGACGGATGCCGCGCCTGCTCGCGCTCGTGCCGTACCTCCTCGCCCGGCCGGGCATCAAGATCGACGACGCCGCCCACGACTTCGACGTCACGCCCAAGCAGCTGCGCAAGGACCTCGAACTGCTGTGGATGTGCGGGCTGCCAGGCTACGGCCCTGGTGACCTGATCGACCTGTCCTTCGAGGGCGACACGATCGTCGTCACGCACGACGCCGGGATGAACCGCCCGCTGCGGCTCACCGGCGGCGAGGCGACGGCCATGCTCGTCGCGTTGCGCGCGTTGGCCGAGACGCCCGGGGTGGTCGACGCCGACGCGGTCCGCCGCGCCATCGCGAAGATCGAAGTCGCCGCGGGGCAGGCTCAGCCGTCGGGGATCGTCGTAGGCGGGGGAGTGCGCGAAGGCAAGAAGACCGCCGGGACGCGCGAAGCCGTCCGGGCCGCGCTCACCGCGAAGCGTGCCTTGCGGATCCGGTACTACACCGCGTCGAAGGACGAGATCACCGAACGCACCGTCGATCCCATGCGGCTGCTCATCGTCCAGGCGGTCGGCTACCTCGAAGCGTGGTGCCGCCGCGCCGAGGACGTCCGGCTGTTCCGGCTCGACCGGATCGACGAGCTCACCGTGCTCGACGAACCCGCCGTCCCGCCGGCGCACGCGCGGCCCACTGACATTTCCGATGGTGTTTTCCGCCCGCGTCCCGATCAGCAGGAAGCCGTCCTGGTCCTCGATCCCGACACACGCTGGGTAGCCGAGTACTACCCCTGCGAGGAGCTCGACGAGCTCGACGGCGGGCGGCTGCGCATCCGGATGCGCTACGCCGACGAGTCGTGGATGGTCCGGCTCATCCTCGGGCTGGGCGGAGACGCGCAGGTCGAAAGCCCGGTCGAGCTCGGAGAGGCAGTTCGTCGACGGGCGGCCGACGCACTGGCCCGGGCTCGTCACCTAACGTCAACCTACGAGCAGTAGGGTGACGCCGTGTCGTACCTGCCGAGCATCGCGCTCGCCGTCGCCGGGCTGATCCTGCTCTTTGTTCTGCTAATCAAATTACGCAGAGTCTTGCGCGTGCTCACCCATACGATGAGCATGGTGGCTACGAACACCCGAAAACGGACAGGGCTCCTTCGCGCCCGGTCGGCCGCGCTGCGCGTGGCGATCGCGCGACGACGTGGGCTCGAAGACCGGTAACATCACATACGAGAGATTCGAGAAGGAGGCCGCAAACGATGAACGCGCTGCAGCCGTGGCACATCATCATCCTGGTGCTCGTCGTTGTCCTGCTGTTCGGCGCCAAGAGGCTTCCGGACGCCGCGCGGTCCATCGGCAAGTCCATGAAGATCTTCAAGGCCGAGACCAAGGACATGGCCGGAGACAAGGACAAGGCCGCCGAGACCGAAGAGGTCGAGACCAAGCAGCTGCCGCAGGCCACCACGCCCGCGCCGGCCGCGACCGCGCAGGACAAGCAGGTCGCCGACCTCCAGCGTCAGCTCGACGAGCTCAAGAAGCAGCAGGCCGCCGCGCCCGCTCCGGCCGAGCAGGCGCAGAAGAACGCCAGCTGAGCGATCTTTAGTTAGCCAAGCGGAGCCTGTTCGCGGATGAGCGCGCCGAAGTCGCGGCGCGCTCATGGTGGACCCTGACGAGAACGGACTGTCCAGTGGCGGATTCCGCCTCCGGTGAGGAGCGCCGCGGCACCAAGCGGCGCAAGCGCAGCCGTCGGGCCAACCCCGACGGCACGATGACGCTCATCGAGCACATCTACGAGTTCCGGCGCCGTCTGGGCTTCGCGCTGCTCGCCATCCTGGCGGGCGGGATCATCGGTTTCCTCTGGTTCCAGACCAGGGTGGGCCCGATCCCGTCGCTGGGCGAGATCATGACCGGCCCGTACTGTGGCATCCCGTACGAGCGCAGGCTCGGTGGCAGGATCGACGGCCCCTGTCAGCTGCTCCAGACGGTGCCGTTCGAAGCCTTCATGATCCAGCTGAAGGTCGGTCTCGCCGCGGGCGCGGTCCTGTTCGCCCCGCTGTGGCTCTACCAGATCTGGGCGTTCATCGCGCCCGGTCTCTACTCGAAGGAGCGCAAGTACGCGCTCACCTTCGTCTTCTTCGCGTCGATCCTCTTCGCCGCCGGCGCCGTCCTGGCGTACCTGCTCATCCCGCACGCTCTCGAGCTGCTGATGAACTTCGGTGGAGACCAGTTCATCACCGCCCTCACCGGTGACAAGTACATCTCCTTCATCCTGTCGCTGCTGCTGATCTTCGGCGTCAGTTTCGAACTCCCGCTGTTCGTGGTGATGCTGAACCGCGTCGGCGTCCTGAAGTACCAGACGCTGAAGAAGTGGCGCCGCGGCCTGATCATGGTCGTGTTCGTCTTCGCCGCCTTCGCGACGCCTGGTTCGGATCCGTTCTCGATGCTCGCCCTGGCCGGCGCGCTGGTGGTGCTCCTGGAGCTCTCCATCCAGATCGCGCGCTTCCACGACCGCAAGCTCGACAAGGAACGCGGCACCGAGGGCTGGGACCAGCTCGCCGACGACGAGGCCGCGCCGTTCGACTACACGCCGAGCACCATCGACGAAGAGCCGTCGGCCGCCACGAACGGCAAGCGCACCAGCACCGACGACGTCACCTGAGCCCGGGATGCACGCGGCGCTGGCCGTCCACCCCGCCTCCGGTGACGGGGCCGCGGGACGGCTGATGGAGTCGGTCGCGGCGCGGCTGCGGCCCGTCGTGGACCGGCTCGACGTCCTCGTCGCTCATACGGTCGAAGAATCCCGCGCGCTTATGACCGACTCGCGCGCGGCAGGGCTGGACGTCCTCGTCGTCCTGGGTGGTGACGGGGCGGCGCACCAAGGCGTTCAGTTCTGCGCCGAATCCGGTGTCGCGCTCGGGCTCGTCCCCGCGGGCACCGGCAACGACTTCGCCAGGGCTCTCGGCATCCCCGAACGGCCGCACGCCGCCGCGGATCTCGTCGCCAGGCGGATCGCGGAGGGGAGACGGCGGAGGATCGACCTCGGCCGGGCCGGTGGTGAATGGTTCGCCACGGTGCTGTGTTCGGGTTTCGACGCCCTGGTCACCGAGCGCGCCAACCAGCTGACCTGGCCTCGCGGCCCGCGCCGCTACGACGTCGCGATCCTGGCCGAACTCGCCGCGTTCCGGCCCCGGCCGGTCGTGCTCCGCACGGACGTCGAGACCCTCGAACTCGACGCCACCATGATCGCCGTCGGCAACACCCCGTTCTACGGCGGCGGCATGCCGATCTGCCCCGGCGCGGATCCCGGAGACGGCCTGTTCGACGTCACCGTGGTCGGCGAGGCGACCCGGCGGGACCTTCTTCGCATGCTGCCCGGGGTCCGGTCGGGAGACCACATCGCCCATCCGGCGGTGCGGGTCCTCAAAGCCAGCCAGATCCACCTGGCGGGTAGCGACCTGCCCGTCTACGCCGACGGCGAGCCGCTGGGCAGGCTGCCGCTCGACGTCGCCTGCGTTCCCGGCGCGCTCACCGTCGTCGGGTGAGCCCGGCGTAGTCGCCCGCGCGCCACACCTGCCCGCGGAACGTCTCGGCCGACATGAGCTCGCCGCCCGGGAAGAACACCCCGCCGCAGCGGTGGCAGAACCACGCTCGCCGCCAGTAGTCCAGCGCGTCGGGGATGCCTCGCCGGATCCGCGCGTTGCGCCGCATCCGGAGCACGAACAGGACGGCGAACAAGGCGACCAGCGCGAACGCGCCGACCGGGAAGATCGACGCCCCGACGTACTGCGCGGCCCTGCCGTCGGCGGTCGGCGCGATGTTCTCGTCCAGCACGTCGTTGGCGAAGGCGAGGAACACGAACGCGGGGATCAGCAGCACCAGCGCGAGCGCCAGGAAGCAGCCGCCGCCGCGGGGCACCGGATACGGGTTGAGCGACGCCGCGGTCGCGGTCACCGACACGCCGGTGTGCGCCGTCGCGGTGTAGGCGACGCCGTCGCCCGCCGGGATGGCCCTCATGCCCCCTTGTACGCGGTAGGTCGTCTGCCCGCCCTGGAACACCGCCGGCACACTCTGCACCTGGTCGACCTGCGCGCATTGCGGGCAAGCGATCTCCATGGGGTCCCCTCTCGATCACGGATCCGCCCCTTGGATGACGCGGGGGTGGCGGCCGTTCCCGGGATCGTCACACCGAGTGCGAACTGTCGGTGGCGTATGGAACCCTGACGAAGTGGTCAATAGCCCTTCTCAGACCCCGGCCGAGGCCTACGCGGCCTCCCAGCGCCGCGCTCGATACCCTCAGCTGACCCGCTTCGCGGCGGAATCGTCGTTCGAATTCGACGACTTCCAGGTCCGCGGCTGCGAGGCGCTCGAAGACGGTCACGGCGTGCTCGTCTGCGCGCCCACCGGCGCCGGGAAGACCGTGGTCGGCGAGTTCGCGGTGCACCTCGCCCTCGCCGAAGGCCGCAAATGCTTCTACACGACGCCGATCAAGGCGTTGTCGAACCAGAAGTACGCCGACCTCGTCGGCCGGTACGGGCCCGACGCCGTCGGCCTGCTGACCGGTGACACCTCGATCAACGGCAACGCGCAGGTCGTGGTCATGACCACCGAGGTCCTCCGCAACATGCTGTACGCCGGGTCCTCGACCATCGGCGAGCTCGCGTACGTGGTGATGGACGAGGTCCACTACCTCGCCGACCGGTTCCGCGGCGCCGTCTGGGAAGAGGTCATCCTCCACCTGCCCGAACACGTCCGGGTCGTCGGCCTGTCGGCCACGGTGAGCAACGCCGAGGAGTTCGGCGAATGGCTCGTCGAGGTCCGCGGCGACACCACCGTCGTCGTCGACGAGCACCGTCCCGTTCCGCTGTGGCAGCACATGCTGGTCGGAAACCGGCTGATGGACCTGTTCGCCGGCCAGGAGGAACACGCGCCCGGCGCCGAACTGCGGATCAACCCCAGCCTGCTCCGCCGCACCGAGGAGATCGGCGGACGGTTCGCCCCGGCCGGGTTGCGCGGGCCCAGAGGGCGGCGAGGGGTGCCTTCGCGGATGCCGCGGTACCGGCCGCCGTCCCGCACCGACACGGTCGAGCGGCTGGACAGCGCCGGGCTGCTCCCCGCCATCGTGTTCATCTTCTCCCGCGCCGGTTGCGACGCCGCCGTCGGCCAGTGCGTCCGCTCGGGCCTGCGGCTCAACGGTCCTGAAGAGGTCGAGAAGGTCCGCCGCATCGTCGCCGAGCGCACCAAGGACCTGCCCGAGGGCGACCTCGGCGTCCTCGGTTTCTGGGAATGGCGTGAGGCGCTCGAACGCGGGATCGCCGGGCACCACGCCGGGCTGCTCCCGGCGTTCAAGGAGACCGTCGAGGAGCTGTTCGTCCAGGGCCTCGTGAAGGTCGTCTTCGCCACCGAGACGCTCGCGCTCGGCATCAACATGCCCGCGCGCACCGTCGTGCTGGAACGGCTGGTGAAGTACAACGGCGAGGCGCACGTCGACCTGACACCGGGGGAGTACACGCAGCTCACCGGGCGGGCCGGACGGCGCGGAATCGACGTCGAAGGCCACGCCGTCGTCGCCTGGCAGCCCGGCATCGACCCGAAGCAGGTCGGCGGTCTGGCCTCGACCAGGACGTATCCGCTGCGGTCGTCCTTCCGGCCCGGGTACAACATGGCGGTGAACCTGGTCGCCCAGGTCGGCGCGGAAGAGGCTCGTGACCTGCTGGAGCAGTCGTTCGCGCAGTTCCAGGCCGACCGGTCGGTGGTCGGGACGGCGCGGCGGATCGAGCGGAACAAGGAGGCCCTCCGGGGCTACACCTCGGCCATCACCGGCGATTTCGACCAGATGCTGGAGTACGTCGATCTGCGGGCGAAGATCTCCGCCCGGGAGAAGGCGCTCTCGCGTCAGAACACCTCCGCCCGCCGCGCGGGCACCGCCGAATCGCTGGAGAAGCTCCGCAAGGGAGACGTCATCGCCGTGCCCGCGGGACGGCGCGCCGGGCTGGCGGTCGTCGTCGACCCGGGCCTCGACCCGATCCGCGAGCCGCGGCCCGTCGTGGTCACCGAGGACCGGTGGTCCGGGCCGCTCTCGGTCTCCGACTTCCCGTCGCCGGTCGAGGCGCTGGGCAACATCAAGCTGCCGAAGCACATCGAGCTGCGCTCGCCCAAGACCCGGCGGGACATCGCTTCGAGCCTGCGCAACGCGGGAATCTCCTTGCCCGGCAGGCAAAAGCGCCGCGCCGGGGCCAATGAGGACGGTGAGCTGGCCGCGCTGCGGCGGGCGCTGCGCGCGCATCCGTGCCACGGCCTCGCCGAACGCGAAGCGAACCTGCGCTGGGTCGAGCGGTACCAGCGGCTCACGGCCGAGACCGAGCAACTGGAACGCAAGGTCGCCGCGACCACGCACTCGCTCGCCCGCGCCTTCGACCGCATCCTGCGGCTGCTCGGCGAGCGCGGGTACCTCGGTCCCGAGTCGAAGGGCGACGGCGAGAACCGCGTCACGGAACACGGCAAGCGGCTCACCCGGCTCTACAGCGAGTCCGATCTGCTCGCCGCCGAGTGCATCCGGCACGGCGTCTGGAAGGGCCTGGCGCCCGCAGAACTGGCCGCCGTGGTCTCGACGCTGGTCTTCGAGGCACGCCGGGACACCGCCGGGGAGCCCCGCCTGCCCGCGGGCAAGGTGCTGGACGCCTGGCAGGCGACCACGCGGCTGTGGATGGAGCTCACCGAGGACGAGCGGCGCCACAAACTGGACCGCACCCGCGAACCCGACGCCGGTTTCGCGTGGCCCGTCTACCGGTGGGCACGCGGCGAATCGCTGGAGAAGGTCCTCACCGCCGCCGAGGCGAACGGGCAGGAGCTTTCGGCCGGTGACTTCGTGCGGTGGTCACGGCAGGTCATCGACCTGCTGGACCAGATCCGCGACGTCCTCGGGAAGGCGGATCCGGTCGGAGCGGCGGCCTCGGACGCGGTGAAGGCCTTGCGGCGCGGTGTCGTGGCGGCCGGCGGCGCGTGACCGGTCTCGTGACTTCCTGGGGCCGGCCGCCCCTCGTCGCGTCTGGTGCGGCGAAGGACGCCTTCGGCCCGTCAGATCCCGGCTGCGGTTGGTCGCTGGCCGGAGTCCGTGAAGGCCTCCTTGAGGGAACCAGAGTCCCCAAAGAGGCCTTCACGGACTCGACGATCGCCACGTGCGTCACACCTGCACCAGCAGTCACAAGGGGTTGCGCGTGAAGGCCCCCTTCCCTCGGCTCAGCCGAGAAACTCGACCTTCACACCTTGGCCCGAGTACATGAAGGCCCCCTTCCTGTACCTAGGCGCAAGGAAGGGGGCCTTCATGTACTCGGGAAGGACAGACACCGGCAACGAGGCGTTGGGCTGACCGGCGGAGCGGCCACGCCTCCGGAGTGAGCACGGTCGCGGCGAGTTGCCCCGACACCGGCCGGGAACAGTGGGCAGGGGCGCCGTCCTGTGGTTGGATCGCCCACGACGGCCATGCAGGTCGGCCGGTGACGATGGCGGAACAGGCGGAGGCGAAACGATGAGCACGCCGTATGGCGGCAACGACCCGCAGCAGCAGCCCCAATGGGGGCAGCAGCCGGGCTACGGGCAACAGCCGGGCGGCGCTCAACCGCCGAGCGGCCCGCAGCAGCAACCGCAGTGGGGCCAGCAGCCGCAGTACGACCCGTCGCAGACCCAGCAGCAACAGCCGCAGTGGGGTCAGCAGCCCGCACCTTACGACCCGTCCCAGCAGCAGCCGGGCTACCCGCAGCAGCCGGACCCGTCGCAGACGCAGCAACAGCAGCCGCAGTGGGGCCAGCAACCGCAGTACGGCCAGCAGCCGGGTTACCCGCAGAGCGGGGCCCAGCAGCAGCCGGGATATCCGCAGAGCGGGCCCCAGCAGCAGCCCGGCTACCCCCAGAGCGGCCCGCAGCAGCAGCCGCAGTATGGGCAGCAGCAGCCCGGGCAATACGACTACGGCCAGAGCCAGTTCCCGGGCACCCAGGGCGAGGCGCAGGACAAGCCGAAGTCCAAGAAGGGCCTCTTCATCGGGATCGGCGCGCTCGTGGTGATCATCGCCGCGGTCGGCATCCTCGGCTTCGTCACGCCGGGCTGGTTCAACACCCAGGTGTTCAACAACACGCAGATGCAGACCGACGTGCAGAAGCTGCTCACCGAGACCTACGGGATCAAGGAGATCAGCGCGGTCACCTGCCCCTCCGGCCAGGAGGTCAAGGACGGCGTGAAGTTCACCTGCACCGCCACGATCGAGGGCAAGCCGCAGGAGGTGCCGATCACCGTGAAGGGTGACACCGGCAACTACGAGGTCTCACCGCCCGCCACCAAATAAACGGCGGGCGCCGGACGCGGTCGATCCTGCATGATCGGGTCGTGAGCGACTTCTCAGTGCGGCGGCTGCGGTCCGACGAGGAACGGGCCGCGACGGATCTGTTCAGGCGAGCCTTGCACGCCAAGGAGATGACCGACGAGGAATGGTCGGCCATCGCGCCTTCGATGCAGCCGGATCGCGGGTTCGGCGCGTTCGACCAGGAGCTCATCGGCACCCTCCGGTCCTTCGATTCGGAGGTGACGCTGCCCGGCGGCGGCACCACGCCGCTCGCCGCGGTCAGCCTGGTCGGCGTTCGAGCCGACCGGATCCGCCGTGGCGTGCTGACCGGCTTGATGCGCGCTCAGTTCGAGGATTTCGCCGCCCGGGACGTTCCCGCCGCGATGCTGCACGCGTCCGAAGGGGCCATCTACGGCAGGTTCGGGTACGGCGTCGCCGTGCGGGCGAAGTCGATCTCGGTCGACAAGCGCCGTGCCCGCTTCCGGCCCGAGGCGCCCGTCGGAGGCGAGATCTCCTTGCTGGATCTGGAAAGTACCGTCGAGCAGTGGCCGTCGCTCTTCGACGCGCTACCGCGCACCCGGCCGGGCATGATCGCGCGGAGCCCGCATCTGTGGCCGGGCTACGAGCGGGAACTGCGCCGGGCGACCACGCCGGTCACGACCGCGGTGCACCGCGGTCAGGACGGGGTCGACGGCTACGTCACCTACACCGTCGAGCGGGCGCATTTCGGCGCTGAGACGACCCTGAAGATCCAGTCGTTCCACTACGCGAGTCCCGACGCGTTCGCGGGGTTGTGGCGCTACCTGGTGTCCGTGGACCTGGTCGACGTCATCACCGCCGAGAAGCGGCCGCTCGACGAGCCGGTCGAGTTGCTGTTCACCGACCCGCGGCATGTGACCGTGCAGAAGATCCAGGACGAAGGCTGGCTCCGGCTGGTCGACGTCGCGAGGATGCTCGACGCTCGTACGTACCGGGGCGAGCCGGTCGTCCTCGAGGTCACGGATCCCTTCCTGGACCACAACTCCGGTCGCTACCGCCTGTCCGAGGACGGCGCCGTCCGCACCACCGATCCGGCGGATCTCGAACTGCACGCCGACACGCTGTCGATGGTGTACCTCGGCGGCTGGCGACCGTCGGATCTCGCGGCCGCCGGCCGGGTCCGCGCCACCGGCGCGACCGCACTGGAACGCGCGGACCTGCTGTTCGGCACGCGGGTCGATCCCTGGTGCGGTACCTTCTTCTGACGTTGGATGATCACACCGGTGGGGGTGGAGAAGCTTGAGCAGGCGAGCCGTCTCGACGGTCGGTCTGTGTTGTGCCGCTTTCGCGATGCTGGCGGCGTGTTCGGACACCCCGGCGCCCGCACCGGCGACGAAGACCGTCACGGTCCCGCCGACGACGAGCGCTTCGCCGAGCACGTCCGCCACGTCGGGCGGTTCGTCCTCCGCCGCTCCGGGCAGAGTTTTCGACCCGCGGACCATGCAGGCGGACGTGCGGAAGATCCTCACCGAGACCTATCAGGTGCGGGAAGTCGGCGACGTGCTCTGCCCGGCGAACCAGACGGTCAAGGACGGCAGCACGTTCACCTGCACCGTCCAGGTCGGCGGAGAGGGCAAGACCGTCACGATCACGGTCACCGGGGACGACGGCCGCTACGAGGTCGGCGCGCCCGCCTGAAAACCGGTTGGGTTCGCCTGCCCCTGGCGGCAGGATCGGCGATATGAGCGAATTCCATGTGCGTGCCGTGGCCGAAGGCGAACAGCGGGCGTGTCTCGACGTCCTTTCGCAGTCCCTGCACGGCAAGCCCGCGTCGGACGAGGTCTGGGCGAAGATGGCTCCGTCCTGGCCGGCGGCCGGGAAATTCGCCGCGTTCGACGACCACGGCACCCCGGTGGGCATCACCAGTTCGTTCGAGGTGGAGTTGACCGTCCCGGGTGGACAGAGGCTCGTCACGGCCGCCGTCGACGGCGTCGGCGTCCGCGCCGACTGGACCCGCCGCGGGATCCTCACCTCGATGATGGCCGCACAGCTGGAAGATCTCGCGGCGCGCGGCGTCCCGCTGGCCGCGCTGCACGCTTCGGAAGCGGTGATCTACGGCCGCTTCGGTTACGGCGCGGCCACTTTCTGCCGAGGCGTTTCCGTCGAACGCCCACGCGCCCAGCTGCGCGACGGCGTGGGCCGGGAGGGCGTGGTCAGGTTCGTCACCCCGGCCGAAGCCGTGGAGCGCGTTCCCGCGTTGTACAACCGCTTCGAGGGAACACGGCCGGGTTTCGTCTCCCGGCCCGCCTGCTGGTGGCCGGGTTTCTTCGACCGAGTGGTCACCGGGGACGACGGGTATCGTGTGGCCGTCCACAGTGGACCGGATGGGGACGACGGTTTCGTCGTCTACCAGACCATCGACACTCGCGACCGGCAGGCGCCGGAGCGCGGCGCGCTCCTGGACATCCGGGAACTCCATGCCGCCACGCCACAGGCCTGGGCGGGCCTGTGGCGCTTCCTGCTGTCCATCGACCTGGTCTCGGCCGTGGCCGGACGCGGCCGCCCGCTGGACGAGCCGCTCGCCGAACTGCTGACCGACCCACGTGCGGTGAACACGACCGAGGTCATCGACGACCTGTGGCTGCGCCTCGTCGACGTCCTCGCGGCGCTGCGGGCACGTTCGTATGGCACGGCCGAGCGCGTGGTGCTGGAAGTGCACGACAAGCAGCTTCCGGGCAACGACGGCCGGTACGTCGTCGGCCCGGACGGTGTGGAGCGCACGACCGGCGAGGCGGATCTGAGGCTGGACGTCGCCACCCTGTCGTCGCTGTACCTCGGGCACGGCCTGTTCGGCGATCTGGCCTTGTCCGGCCGGGTCGAGGCGCTGGACGAAGCCGCCGTGGCCCGGGCCGACGCGCTGTTCCACACCGCGCGCACGCCGTGGTGCGGGACGTTCTTCTAGGCACTCGTGAGTGCTAACCGTCCTTACCACTCACGAGGGATTCCGGCGAGGTTTGATCCGTACCTGCGGCAGCGTGGGTGCGGGCAGCCACGCCGTGGTGCCCTGGTAGCCCTCCACGTGACCGAACCGGTCCGCCTGTGCCTGCCAAGCCTCACGGTACCCGGCGATCTCCTCGTGGCTCCGGCCCACGAAGTTCCACCACATGACGAGTTCCTCGGTGAACGGGGTCCCGCCGAGCAGGAGCACCCGAGCCGGTTCGCCGCCGGAGTTCGTCAGTTCGAGCCGTCCGGCGCCGGGCGCGAGGTAGGCGAGTTCCCCGGTGCTCAACGCGGCTCCGGCGACGGTGACGGAGCCGATGTCCTGCAGGACACCGTGCTCGAAGGCCGGGTCGACGTCGAGTGCCAAGGTCGCCCCGGGCTCGATCGTGAGTTCGGCGCCCAGCAGGGGAGTGAACGCCGGGACAGGCGACGTCGTCCCGGCGAGGCTGCCGAGAAAGACCCGGGCGGTCGCGCCGGGCAGTTCGACCAGCGGCGGCGCGTAGTGCCGGAAGTCCCGTGCGGTGTCACGGTGTTCGTCCGGCAGTGCGATCCAGAGCTGGACACCGTGCAGGACCGAGGTGTCCGGTGTGGACACTTCCGAATGCGCGATGCCGTGCCCGGCGGTCATCAGGTTGAGCTCTCCGGGCCGCACCATGGCGGTGGTGCCGATGCTGTCGCGATGTTCGATCTCGCCGCTGAACAGCCAGCTCGCGGTCTGCAGCCCGGTGTGCGGATGCGGCGCGACGTCCATCCCGCCGGACTCCGAAACGTCCTGCGGGCCGTAGTGGTCGGCGAAACACCAGGCGCCGATCAGAGACCGTTGGCGCTGGGGGAGTGTCCGGCGGACCCGGATCGCGCGCGGACCGCCGAGCGGGACGTCGCGCGGGGTCAGCACGGTGACGCCTTCGCCCGGTCGTTCGGAGCACAGCAGCTCGGCCGGGTCGGCCTCGGTGTTGCTCATGACTTCGGGAGCGCGGCCAGCAGACGTTCCACCGAACGGCCGAGATTCCAGCGCTCCGCGAGTTCCGCGACCTTGTCCGGGTCGGCGGGCTCGGACGGGACGACGTCCGGACGGGACTGTTCGACCGGCGCGTCGGCGGCGACCCGGACGACGGTCGGGGCGACCGCGAGATAGTCGGCGGCTTCGGTCAGCCGGAGCCGGGTCTTGAGCGGCACCCGCGAGTCGCCGGCGTTGGAAGCTTCGATCAGTTCCTGCAGCGAACCGAACTGGGTGATCAGCTTCGCCGCCGTCTTTTCGCCGATCCCGGCGACGCCGGGCAGCCCGTCCGACGGGTCGCCGCGCAGCGCCGCCATGTCGGCGTATCCGGGGCCCGCGTTCGCGGCCGGGATGCCGTACTTCCCGGCGATCTCCTCCGGGCCGAGGACCTCGGCCTTGTTCCAGCCTTTGCCGACGTAGATGACCACCGTGGCCGTCGGTTCGTGGCGGACCAGCTGGAACAGGTCGCGGTCACCCGTGATGACCTCGACGGGGGACACCTTCTCGCGGATCGCCAGCGCGCCGATGACGTCGTCGGCCTCGTACCCGGCCGCCTCGGCCGTCGCGATCCCGAAGGCCTCCAGCAGCTCCAGGATGATCGGCACCTGCGGCGTCAGCGTGTCCGGCACCTCTTCGACGTCGCTGCCTTCCGGGACCTCTTCGGCCACCCGGTGCGCCTTGTAGCTGGGCAGCAGATCGGTGCGGAACTTCGGCCGCCAGTCCGCGTCGAGGCACGCCACGAGCCGGGAAGGCCGCCGGTCGACGAGGATCCGCGCGATGGTGTCGGTGAATCCGCGCACCGCGTTGACCGGTGTCCCGTCGGGGGCGGTCATCGAATCGGGCAGCGCGTAGAACGAGCGGAAGTAGAGGCTCGCGGAATCGAGGAGAGCGAGTGGTCCGGTCACGCGGACAGCCTGCCACGTCCGGCCCCGGATGTCCGTGAAGGACCCGACCCCCAGCCGGGTCCTCCACGGGCATCGTCAGGCCGCGTACGGCCGCGCCCGGCGCGCGTCGCGGAGGGCGTTGGCCCACCAGTTCAGCTGATTCAGCAGCGTGGTGGCCGCGGCGGAGGCGCCTTCGAAGTCGTCGTGCGTACCGTCCGGGCCGAAGTGGTTCCAGGCGTACGGGAAGCTGACGGTCTCGCGGATCGTGGCGGCGTGGAGTTCGGCGAAGACCGGGCGCAGGTGCTCCACCGCGCGCAGGCCGCCCGAGATCCCGCCGTAGGACACGAAGGCGACAGGTTTCCCGTGCCATTCGGGGCCGGTGGCGTCGAGCGCGGTCTTGAGCGGGCCGGGGTAGCTGTGGTTGTACTCGGGGACGATCACGACGACGGCGTCCGCGGCGGCGACGCCGGGGGAGAGATCGCCGGGACTTTCGGCGAGGTCGATGACGGACAGGGTGACGTCGTCGCGCTGTTTGGCGCGCTCGAGGAACCAGTTCGCGACGACGGGCGCGAAGCGGCCCTCGCGGACGCTGCTGATCACGACGGCGAGTTGGTAAGTCGGGTTCGTTGTCATGCCCAAGACCGTAAAACCTGTACTTAACTTGAGGTCAAACTCCAGAATCGCCGCATATCCGGATCCAATCGCAGAGAACTCTTTGCAGAGAAGTCTTTGCGGTTGTACGGTATGGCGCATGGGGAAGAGCGAGAGATATCTCGCGCGGGTCGACGGCCGCATCCTGCGGGCGCTGTCGCATCCACTGCGCGTCAAGATCCTGGAGTTGCTGCGGGAGGACGGTCCGGCGACGGCGTCCGGGCTGGCGAAACGGGTGGGGGAGAGTTCCGGGACCACGAGCTGGCATCTGCGTCAGCTGGCCGAATCCGGGCTCATCAGGGAGGACACCGAGCGCGGCAGCAGGCGCGACCGGTGGTGGAAGGCGGTGCACGAGGGGGACCAGATGCGCGCCCGGGACTTCATCGACGACCCCGATCTCGCCGGTCCGTTCAACGCGTACGCGCACACGATGATCGAGCGGCGCTACGCCGCCGAAGCGCAGTTCGTCGCCGAAGTGCGGGACTGGGCCGACGAGTGGATCGACAAGGTCAGCTTCCACGACTCGCCCCTCTCGCTGACACCGGACGAGGCCGCCGCGCTGAGCGACGAGATCCTCGACGTGATCGCCCGCTACCGCCGTCCGGAGAGGGACGGCGACACCCAGGTCCGCGTGCACTGGGCGGCCTTCCCGAGGAAGTCCCGGCCGGAGACGCCATGAGCCGGATGCCACTGGGGGCTCTGGTCGTGGCTTCGGGGATCTCCTCGGCCGGAGTGATGATGACGTTGCTCGCGATTCCCTGGTTCGTGCTGCAGAGCACGGGCAGCGGCACCAAGACCGGCATCGTCACCGCGGCCGAGGTGCTGGGCCTGATGGTCGCCGCGTTGCTGGGCGGGCCGATCGTGGACCGCGTCGGCACGCGGCGGGCGAGCGTCGGTGCGGATCTGCTGACCACCGGCACGGTGCTGCTGATCCCGCTCGCGATGGCCACGACGGGGCTCAGCCTGCCGGGGCTGATCGCCTTGTCGTTCGTGATGGGCGTTTCCCGCGGTCCCGCCGACACGGCGAAGCAGGTGCTGCTTCCCGGCGTCGCGGAACTCGGCGGTGTCGGCGTGAGCCGGGCGGCGAGCGCCGTGGAAGCGGCGATGAGAACCGGCCGGATGGTGGGCGGACCCGCCGCCGGCGCGCTGATCGCCTTGATCGGCCCGGTGCCGGTGCTGTTCGTCGACGCGGGCGCGCTCATGCTGTCCTCGGTGCTGGTGTTCGCGCTGATCCCGGTCGCGGCCGGCCCACCGAGACCGTCGTCGGGTGGATATCTCAAGCAATTGCGCGAAGGGCTCGGGTACGTCAAACGCGACGCGGTGCTGCGCGCCGTCGTCGGCATGCTGATGCTGACCAGCAGCCTCGACTTCGGCCTGCTCGGTGTCCTGTACCCGGCATACGGAGACCAGGTCCTGCACAGCACCGCGCTCATCGGAGCGATGATCACCGCGGTCGCGACGGGTGCGCTGCTCGGTTCGGCGCTCTACGGCTGGGTGGGCCACCGCGTCTCGCGGCGGATGGCGATCCTCGTCGCCGTGGGAATCGAAGGCGCGCCGCGTTTCGCCCTGCTCGCGCTGGAGCCCGCGCCGCCCGTGCTGCTGGCCGGGCTCGTGGTCGCCGGGATCGGGGTGGGCGCGCTGAATCCGATCGTGCTCCCGGCGGTCTACGAACGGGTTCCGGAGGCCGTGCGGGGTCGCGTGCTCAGCCTTCTCGTGGGCGGGGTGCTCGCCGCGATGCCGCTCGGCTCGATGGCGGCAGGGTTGCTACTGGACGGGATCGGCCTCGTCGGCGCACTCGCCGTGTTCGGCGGTCTGTACCTGATCGCCACCACCTTCCCGGCGATCTTCCGGGTGTGGCGCGGGCTCGACGATCCCGCCCCGATCGGGGGTGACCGGCCGGTGAGCCAAGGGGCGCGGACCGACTAGGCTCGCCCTCATGTCGCGCCGTTCCCTTCACAACCCAGCCCCCGACGCCGCCAGCCTCCGCGCCCGCCTCGACCGGGCCCGCGCCGCCGCGGCCGCCGCCGGTACCGACGCCCTGCTGATCGCACCCGGCTCGGACCTGCGCTACCTCATCGGCCAGGCCGGGGGCTCCTTCGAACGGCTGACCACGCTGGTGATCCCGGCCGACGGCGTCCCGGCGCTGGTGCTGCCGAAGCTGGAGGCGCCCGGCTACGCCGACGTCCCCGCCGACGAACTCGGCATCGAGATCGTCACCTGGGTCGACGGTGACAACGCCTACGAACTGGTCGCCGACCGGCTGGGCAAGCCCGGCCGCGTGGCGGTCAGCGACTTCACCCCGGCGCTGCACGTGCTCGCCTTCCGCGGCGCGCTCGGCGACGCGGAACAGACGCTCGCCGGGCCGATCGTGCGCGAACTGCGGATGCGCAAGGACGCCGCCGAGATCCAGGCGCTGCGCGACGCGGGTGCCGCCATCGACCGCGTGCACGCCCGCGTGCACGAATGGCTGCGCCCCGGCCGCACCGAGGCCGAGGTCGGCGCGGACATCACCGCCGCGATCGTCGAGGAGGGCCACACCCACGCGGACTTCGTGATCGTCGGCTCGGGCCCGAACGGCGCGAGCCCGCACCACGACGTCTCCGACCGGGTCATCGAGCGCGGCGACGTCGTCGTGGTCGACATCGGCGGCCCGATCGCCGAGGGCTACAACTCCGACTCCACCCGCACGTACGCGGTCGGCGAGCCGCGTGACGCCGACGTCGCCGAGACCTACGCCGTCCTGCAGCGGGCCCAGAAGGCCGCCGTCGACGCCGTCCGCCCGGGCGTCACCGCCGAGTCGATCGACGCCGCCGCGCGCGACATCATCGCCGAGGCGGGGTACGGCGAGTACTTCATCCACCGCACCGGCCACGGCATCGGCCTCGACGTGCACGAGGAGCCCTACATCATCAAGGGCAACGCGCTGCCGCTCGAACCGGGCATGGCCTTCAGCGTCGAGCCCGGCATCTACCAGCCGGGCCGCTGGGGCGCCCGCATCGAGGACATCGTCGTCGTCACCGAGGACGGCGTCGAGCCGGTCAACCAGCGCCCGCACGACCTGATCGTGCTCGACGCATGACCGGTTCCCTGGAGCCGCTGGATCAGGCCATCGTGCAGGAACTGGCCGCGGACGGACGGCGCAGTTTCACCGATCTGGCGGAGCGGGTCGGGCTTTCGGTGTCGGCGGTGCACCAGCGGGTGCGCCGCCTGGAGCAGCGCGGGGTCATCCTCGGGTACACCGCGCGGCTCGACGGCGAGCAGATCGGCCTGCCGCTCACGGCGCTGATCTCGCTGACGCCGAACGATCCGGCCGCCCCGGACGACTACCCGCAGCGTCTCGAGCACATCAAGGAGATCGAGTCCTGCTACTCGGTCGCCGGGGACGAGTCGTACATCCTCCTGGTCCGAGTGGCGTCGCCGCTCGGCCTGGAGGACCTGCTCCGCCGCATCCGCGAGTCCGCCAAGGTCTCGACCCGGACCACGGTGGTGCTGTCGACGCCGTTCGAGGGCCGTTCGCCCACCCTCTGAGACGAGAAAAGGGGTGGGCTTGCGCGGCGCTGGTACGATAAAAGGTATGGCAACACGTAAGGTCACTCTCTCACTCGACAGTGGTGCGCTCGAGTTCGCCGAGCGGGCCGCGAAGGCACACGGGATCTCGGTCTCGTCGTGGTTGTCCAAAGCGGCCCGCAGGGAGGCCGTCCGCACCGGTTACACCCCGCAGCGCGCCCCGGTCGAACCGTCCGCCGAATCGGACGAGGCCGAGCTGACCGCCGCGGAGAAGGATCTGCGTGCACAGGGGTGAAGTCTGGACGTACCACCCCCCGACCGAACCGGCACGGCAGCGCACCGTCGTCCTGCTGTCCTCGGACGGGGTGAACGAATCCGAGCGGCCGTGGCTGCTCGGCACCGAGCTGCTGGACCGTGATCCGCAGGACATCCTCGGCGTCGCCGTCGACGCGCGGTACTGGGTCTCCACGCTGAACCTCACGCGCCTGTACCGGCCGTGGTTCGACGAGAAGATCGCGGAGATCGACCAAGAGGTCCAGGAGCGCATCGACATCGCGTTGCGCGCCGCACTCGACCTCTAGCCACGCGAGTCGCGTCCCCAAGCACGCGTGTTACGTCTCCAACCACGCGTGTCGCGTGCCTGATCACGCGACTAGCGCGCGATCACCTCGGGCGCGGCGTGCAGTTTGCCGTCGGGGCCCGAAAGGCACGACGCGTTGCCGCCGCGGGCGGCGAGGAACTCGTTGAGGCAGTTCGCGATCTGCGCGTGGCCGTTCGCGTTGGGATGGAACGACTCCTGCAACGCGTGGCTCGCGCGGTCCGCCTGGCCGAGATCACGCAGCTGCAGCGTCAACCTGCTGAACCACTCGTTCGCGGGGTCGCTGCTGCACGCCTCGTGCCCGGCGCCCGCCCGCGAGAGGTCCAGGAACCGCGCGCTGGTCGCCCTCGACGCCTGCTTGAGCCCGTCCGACAGGACGGAGACCCCGTCTCGGCGCATCCACTCCAGATCCTCGGTGCGGAACGGGCAGCCGTTGAGACTGCGCAGGGCCTCCGGGATCTGGGGGCCGACAGGCGAGGCATACGACATCAGCACGAGCTGGTAGTCCGCCGGGACGTAACCGGCCTGCGCCAGCACCTTCTTCACGTCGGCGACGGCGTTGGTCACCTTCGGCACCATGGCGTCCACTTTGGACTTCCACGTGGTGCGGAGCGCCGCGCTGCACGGCGGGTTCTGCGGGGAGAACCAAGCCTTGAAGCATTCGTTGACCTGAGCGGAGAACTTCGGCTCGTCGTTCGCGCCGATCGCGATCACCACCGCGGCGACCCGGTGGTCCTTGATCAGGTTCGCGAGCTGCTGGGCCTGTGACGGCTCGGTCCACTGCTTGGCGTCGCCGAGGGCGATCTGCTCCGACGGCGCCCCCGAACACGCGAGGTTCACCCGCGCGGTGACGTCGGGGATCTTGATCTGCTCGACGAAGGCGTTGGGGGAGCGGTGGCACCAGTTGCCGCCCTGCCCGTTGGTCGCGGGCGTGTAGTCGCCCGCGCCCTCGCCGGACACGGTGCTGTCGCCGATGGCGACGACGGTCAGCGGCCCCGTTCCCGGCGGCCCTTGGCGCGGGGACGGTTGCCCTGGGCGGCTTTCCGACCCGGTAAAGGCAATGAACCCGACGAGAACCACCACGAACGTGAGCGCGAGAGCACCCCACCACCACCGGAAACGTCGCATCGTCACCGGATTCTACGGACCCCGTGGCCCGACAGGGTGATCATGGCGGTGTGACGGTCGCGATGTCCGGGTCAGCCCGCCTCCGTCAGGTCCGTTCCGGTCGCCAGTTCCGTCACGACCTCGAGCACCCCGGGGAGCGCCGGCTTGTCGTTTTCCGGCGACCAGGCCACCACCGTCCGGGCGGTGTCGCCCGCCAGCGGCACGAAGACCACGCCGCTCCGGCGCAGGCTGTGCGAAGACCGGGCCAGTCTCGTGACCCCGACGCCCGCGGCGACCAGACCGAGCAGGCCCTGGACGGTCGCCGCCCGCTGGACGATCCGCGGCGTGAAGCCGGCCGCCTCGAACTCGCGGTCGTAGCGGCGATGCCAGGGTTCCCACGAACTTCGCGGCGTGAGCACCCACGGCTCATCGGCCAGATCCGCGAGCTTCAGTTCGGTCGCGGCCGCGAGGCGGTGCCCCTCCGGAAGAACGGCACAGACGTCCTCGGTGATCAGTGTGCGGGTCTCGAACCCGTCGACCAGGGGAGGCCGGGTGAAGACGAGGTCGTAGCGTCCGCCGCCGAGGCCGTCGACGAGCGGCGCGATCTGGGTGTCGTCCGTGGTGAGGGTGAGGTCGGGGAGCCGCTCACGGACCGCCCGTACCACCGGCGGGAGCAGGTAGTTGGCCGTGGTGGTGAGGAAACCGAGGTGCAGTGTGCCGATTTCGCCGCGTACCGCCCGGCTCAGCACCGACAGCGCCTCGTCGTTGCGCGCCAGGACGGCGCGGGCCTCGGGCAGGAACAGCGAACCGACTTCGGTGAGCCGGGCTCCGCGGGTGTCACGCTGCAGCAGCTTCGCGCCGAGCAGTCGTTCCAGCACGGTGATCTGCTGCGAAAGGGACTGCTGGGCGATGTGCAGCCGCCGCGCGGCCTTGGTGAAGCTGGCGTCTTCGGCGACGGCGACGAAATAGCGCAACTGCCGCAACTCGGGGGTCACAGGCTCTGACTGTAGCCGTGTCAGGAAGCCGGTGTTGGCGGCCCGGGCGTGACCTTCGCACGATGGATCCCAGGAACTTCACTGGAGGGAACAGGAATGACGAAGGAAACCGAGGGCCGCGTCTGGCTGATCACCGGCTGCTCGTCCGGGTTCGGCAGGCACCTCGTGCTGGCCGCACTCGACGCCGGCGACCGCGTGATGGCCACGGCTCGCCGTCCGGAGGCTCTGGTCGAACTGGAAGAGCTCGGCCGGGGTCGGGTGCGCACCGCGGCGCTCGACGTCACCGATCCGGCACAGATCGAAGCCGCCGTGCGGGCGGCCCTCACCGAGTTCGGCCGGATCGACGTCGTGGTCAACAACGCCGGGCACGGCTCGGTCGGGGCGGTCGAAGAACTGACCATGTCCGACCTGCGATCCCTGATGGACGTGATGTTCTTCGGCGCCGTCGAGGTGACGAAGGCCGTCCTGCCCCACCTGCGTGAGCAGGGGAGCGGTGCCATCGTGCAGATGAGCTCGATGGGTGGGCAGCAGAGCCCGCCCGGTTTCGGGGCCTACTGCTCGGCGAAGTTCGCCTTGGAGGCGATGTCGGAGTCCTTGGCCGCCGAGGTCGCGCCGTTCGGCGTGCGGGTGCTGATCGTGGAGCCCGGGGCCTTCCGGACCGAGTTCGGTGGCAGCAGGCTGCGGCGCTCGCGGGTGATCGACGCCTACCGCGAATCGACCGGCGCGATCCGGGACTTCGTCGAGGGGATGGACGGCTCGCAGCCCGGAGACCCGGCGAAGGCCGCCGCCGCGATCCTGAAAGTGCTGGACAGCGACGACGCTCCGCTGCGGCTCGCGCTCGGCGACGACGCTGTCGACGGGCTACGAGCCACGCACGAGGCGAAGGCGGCGGAGCTTGCCGCCTGGGAAGAACTGAGCCGTTCCACCGCCTTCTGAGCGTTCTGCGTCAACGACCGTCCACTCTGGACGCGAGGATCGCCGCGCCGGGACCGGAGAGCTCGTCGAGTGCCACGGCCCGGCCGGCGATCGACAGCAGCAGCGCTTCGCCGGGGCCGCGGACCTCTAGGCCGGAGCCGGCCGACCAGTCCAGATCCGTGGCGACGAGCCGGAGTCCGCGTGCGCGTTTGCCCGCCTTGATCGGCGGTGCGTAGCGAGCGAACGCCAGGGCGTGGCGTAGTCTTTCCGGCGGCACCTCACGGGGAAACCCCAGGGGGCGCCGGATGTCCTGGTGATGGAGCAGCCCGTCGAGCAGCGCGACCCGTCCGCCGAACGCCGAGGTCAGACCGCGCGGTTCGAGGTGTTCCTCGATCCGTGCGATCAGCTGCTCCGGTGCCCGGCCGGGTTCCCGTGCGACACCGAGCGCGTTCATCCGGTTCAGCCGCAGCCCACCGCGGACGGCCTGCCCGAGCACGTCGCGGAACCGCTGGGCGTCGTAGTCGACGACGTGGGCGACCACTTGCCGGACCGTCCACTCCGAACACAAGGTCGGCGCGTCCCAGTCTTCGGGGGACAGCGTTCGCAGGAACGCGGCGAAGTCCGCCCGTTCGTCCCGGGCGAGTCGCGCGACGCTGTCCACCGGTGGCCTCCTGAGGTCATTCGTAGTCGAGCCACCCGCCAACGTAGTAGTTCGTGTCCTCGTTCCGCTCGACATGCCAGGAATGTACGACGTCCGAAGGGGCCGATCGCAGACGCGGACAGGTCCCGCTGCCGCAACGCGGTCATGTCGCCGGTTTCGCGTGACTCATCGGACGACACGCGTGATCAGGCGGACGACACGCGTGACTGGATGGACGACTCATGCGGAACCGCGTGTCGACCCCTCCCTCAGCAGTTCTCCAGGAAGTGTCGCAGCACCCGGGTGCCGAACCGCAGGCCTTCGACCGGGACGCGCTCGTCCACGCCGTGCGCCATCGCTCGGTACGGGAAGCCTTCCGGCAGCCACAACGGCGCGAAGCCGTAGCAGTCGATCCCGAGCGGGCTGAACGCCTTCGCGTCCGTGCCGCCGCCCATGCAGTAGGGGACGACGACGGCTTCGGGGTCTTGCGAGCGCAGCGCGTCCGCCATCGCGCCGAACCACGGCGAATCCACCGGAGCCTGGACCGGCGGCTGGTGCGCGACGAACTCACGCGTGACGCCCTCGCCGAGCATCGCGTCGAGCTCGGCGAGCAGTTCCGGTTCGGAGCCGGGGAGGACACGGACGTCCACCTGGGCCTCGGCCGAAGTCGGGATCACGTTCACCTTGTAGCCGGCGTCGAGCATGGTCGGCGTCGTGCTGTTGCGGACGGTCGGCACCACCAGCGCCCCGGCGGGCCCGAGCCGCGCGATCGTTCCGTCCACATCGGACAGATCGACGGGGACGCCGAGTGCTTCCCCGGTGCGTTCGAGGAACGCCTGGACCGTCGGGGTCAGCTGGATCGGCCAGCCGTGCGCGGCGATCTTGCCGAGCGCGGTGACCAGCCGGGTGACCGCGTTCTCGTCGTTGGGGCGCGATCCGTGGCCCGCGCGGCCCTTGGCGGTCAGGCGCAGGTGTGCCGTGCCGCGTTCGGCCGTCGCGACCGGATAGAGCCGCACGGTCCGGCCGTCGGCGGCGGGGACGTGGTAGGTGTACCCGCCCGACTCGCTGATCGCGGCCGCGCAGCCGTCGAACAGGTCCCGGTGCGTCGCGGCGAGCCAGTGCGCCCCGTACTCGCCCTTGTCCTCCTCGTCGGCCACGAACGCCAGGACGATGTCCCGCCGCGGCCGGACACCCGTGGCGAGGGCGGCGAGCACCATCGCGCAGAAGTCCTTCATGTCGACCGCGCCGCGGCCCCAGAGGAACCCGTCGCGGACCTCGCCCGAGAACGGATCGACCGACCAGTCGGCGGCGTCGGCGGGCACGACGTCGAGATGGCCCTGCACGAGCAGCGCGGGCAGGCTCGGGTCGGTGCCGGGAACCCGGGCGATCACGTTCGCGCGGCGCGGCGCGGACTCGATGATCTTCGAGCCGATCCCGAGCCCCGAAAGCAGCGACGCGACGTACTCGGCGGCCTCGCGCTCGCCAGCGGAGTCCCCGTCGCCGCGGTTCGTGGTGTCGAACCGGATCAGCCGCGAACAGACTTCGACGACATCCAGGTCGGCGTTGTTCCGGGAACCCGCTCCCGCGCCGGGAAGTGCGTCCTGCGTTTCGAGCTCAGCCATAGATACCCTGCACCGCCCCGGCCGCGATCGCCGTGACGATCTTGAACGCCTTCATCGCCTCGGTCATGTCCGGCGCGTCGAAGCCGACCCGCCGCACGCCGATCTGTTCCACCGTCGGGATCACCGCCGCGGCCTGCGCGAGGTGGCTCGCGTCGAACTCGACCTCGATCCGGTGCGGCGTGGTGAACCGCTCGACCCGGCCCGCCCGGTTCATCGCGTCCGCCGCCGCCGAGCTCAGCAGTTCGGCCGTCCTCGCGGGCGGCAGGCAGATCGCGGCGTAACGGCTGACGCATTCCTTCACCGTGACCAGTTCGGCCTCCGGCGCGTAGTCCTGGGCGTCGTCGCAGGCCTTGTCGTCACCGGAGACGACGAGCACCGGGACGCCGTATTCGGCGGCCATCGCGGCGTTCAGCCTGCCTTCGCTGGCGGGCACGTCGTCGAGCCACACGCCGGTGATCTGGTTCTCCAGGTACGTGTGGGACAGGACGCCGTCGAATCCCGCGCCGGCGTGGTAGCCGAGGAAGACGACGCCGTCCACGCCGGTGTCGATGCCCTGCATCATCGAGAGCGGCTTGTGCCTGCCGGTGAGCATGCGCGCGCGCCCGTCGAGGTCTTCGAGCAGGAGGTTCCGCTGGGACGAATGCGCCTCGTTGACCAGCACGTCGGTGGCGCCGGAATCGAACAGGCCCGCGATGGTGGCGTTGACGTCACCGGTGAACAGGCGACGGAATCGTTGCCACTGCTCGGTACCGGGGATGACGTCCTCGGTCCAGGTGACGCCGGTGGCGCCCTCCATGTCCGCCGAGATCATGATGCGCATGCGGGGCACCCTAGCCGAGGCGCTTTGCCTTCGCCGCCGGGCTCAGGGCCAGGAACCGGACCGCGGGTACACCGCCCAAGCGCGCTCCCAGGCCGCTGCGCGCTGCCGGTCGAGCACCAGCCGGACGACCCGGTGGAACAGGACGAGCGAGCCGACCACCGCGAACCAGAGCCAAAGACCCACGAGCACCGAATCGAACACCGCCGTCGACGCGTTCCTCGGGGCGGCGGTGAGCTCACCGCGGGCGTCGATCCAGATCGGCACCGCCGTTCCGGCGGGGCTGCCCGGCGCCGCGAGGACGCCACCGGTGTGCCGCGCGCCGCGCGAGTCGGTCCAGGTCGCCTGGGTGGTGGAGTCTTCGGTGCCGACGCTCTCGCTGTCGACGATGCGGACGGGCGCGGCCGTCAGCAGGTACGCGGTGGCGGGTGTGCGTCCGGTGGCGTCGGCGGCGGCCGCGGCGACCTGCCTGCCGTGGTTGGCCGAGCCGACGGCGGCCGCGACCGGTATGGCGAGCAACGCCGCGAGGATGACGAGCTTGAGCACCAGGGCTTCGAACCGGTCGGAGCCACGGGCCAGCGAATTGCGACCAGGGAAGAGCCGTCGCCCGAACCGGGCGATCGGACCGCTGGACCCGTGCACGAGGAACCCCATTCCCTCAGACCGCGAAAACCTCCACCGTCGATTCTCGGTCACCGGGGCGCCGCTGTCGCGGTATGGGGACACAGACCACTCTGTGAACCCGTACACAACCTTTAATTCGTTTTACCCGTCCGCGTTCCCCCGCTACCGTCTTCGCCATGGGGATTTTCTTCACTCTGTGATTCTCGCCTTCGACGCGGCCCTGGCGTAGAGCCTTCGCTCCGCCGGGCCGCGTCCTTCCGCATGTCCTTCTTCCCTTGCGAGAATCAGGAGGACGCCCCTGTGCGTACCCCGTATCGAAATCCCGGAACACAACTCGTGCTCTCCGGTGTCACCAAGCGTTTCGACGACCATGTCGTACTCGACCAGGTCTCCTTCACCGTCAAACCGGGGGAGAAGGCGGGCGTGATCGGCGACAACGGCTCGGGCAAGTCCACGTTGCTGAGACTGATCGCCGGCCGGGACCGGGCGGACAACGGCACGGTGACCGTCACCGCGCCCGGAGGTGTCGGCTATCTCCCGCAGACGCTGGAGCTGCCCGACACCGCCACGGTCGGCGACGCGATCGACCTCGCCCTTGCCGACATCCGGGACCTGGAGTCGCGGCTGCGGGCGGCCGAAACGTCGCTCGCAACCGCCGAAGACCTGGCCGCGTACGGCGACTTGACGGCCGCCTACGAAGCCCGTGGCGGGTACGAGGCAGACGCCAGGGTGGAGGTCGCGCTACACGGGCTCGGGCAGCCGGGCCTCGATCGAGGCCGCGCGCTGGGCAGCCTGTCCGGCGGTCAGCGGTCCCGGCTGGCGCTCGCGGCCACCCTGGCCGCTTCGCCGGAATTGCTGCTGCTGGACGAACCGACCAACGATCTCGACGACGAAGCCGTCGCCTGGCTGGAGAACCATCTTCGCGGGCATCGCGGCCGGATCGTCGCGATCACCCACGACCGGACGTTCCTCAGCCGGGTCACCAGCACGATCCTGGAGGTCGACGCCGACCGCCGGACCGTGCAGCGCCACGGCGACGGCTACGCGGGCTATCTCGCGGCGAAGGAGGCCGCGCGGGCTCGCTGGGTCCGGGAGTACGAGGAGTGGAGGTTGGAGAAGGCCCGCTACGAACGGATGGCGGACGTCAACATCGACCGGTTCTCGGCGATCCCGCGCAAGGCTCCGGCGGCCTTCAGCGGGGCCGGCGCGTTCCGGGCCCGATCGCGGGCGCACGGGGCGATGAGCCGGATCCGGTCGGCGCGCGAGCGGATCCAGCGGCTCGAGGCGGACCGTGTTCCGCCGCCGCCCGAGCCGCTCCGGTTCACCGCGCGGATCGCCGCGGGGGAGACCGAGGCCGATCAGTACGTGGTGAAGGTGGACGACGTGTCGGTCGACGGCCGTCTGCCGCGGACGTCTCTCAGCGTGCTGCCGGGCGAACGCGTCCTCGTGACCGGACCCAACGGGGCGGGCAAGACGACCCTGATGCGAGTCCTCGCCGGCGAGCTGGCTCCCACGACGGGGTCGGCGGAACGGACGGGCCGGATCGGGTTCCTCCACCAGAACGGCGGACTCGCCGCGGACGCTCGAACCGTTCTGGCGGTCTTCGCCGGGAACGGTGACGAGGACGAAGCGGCCGAGAGGTTGCTGTCGCTGGGCCTGTTCCGGGCGCCGGATCTGCGCAAGCCGGTCCGGGAGCTGTCCATCGGGCAGCGGCGCAGGCTCGAACTGGCCAGGCTGGTGACGGCCACGACCGATCTGCTGCTGCTCGACGAGCCGACGAACCATCTCGCCCCGGATCTCGTGGAGGAGATGGAACAGGCGCTCGCGGAGTACTCCGGCGCGCTCGTGGTCGTCACCCACGACCGGCGGATGCGGCGGACGTTCGAGGGCAGGCGGCTGGAACTGGTCACTTCAGCGGCATGAGCGGTCCGTCCACTTTGGCCGGATTGAGGCAGCTGTCGAGCCCGTCCACGAGGGAACAGGTCCCCGGGCCGCGTTTGAGCCGGAAGCCCTGCGGCACGCCACCCGCCGTCACCAGACCCTGGTAGGCGGGAACGGCGTCCGTGGGGCGCCTGCTCAGCGCTGGATCGGTGAGCGCGTCCACTGTGTACAGTCCGAACCGGGCCCGATAGCTGCCCCATTCGTAGTTGTCGGTGAGGCTCCAGTAGTTGTAGCCGATGAGGTTCATCCCGTCGGCCTTCGCCCGCTGGAGCCAGTACACGGTGTCGCGGACGTGATCGCCGCGGGTGTAGTCCGCGTCGCGGAGCTTCCCGTTGTCGGTCGCCATGCCGTTCTCGACGATGTAGAGCGGCAGGCGCGGGAACCGATTGTGGTAGCTGCGCAGCGCGTAGTAGATGCCTTCGGGCTGGAGCTTCACGTCCCAGAACCTGTCGCTGGCGGCGGCGAACACGGTCCAGTTGTCGATGCTCAGGCCGTAGTAGTAGTCGATCCCGATGAAGTCGAGCTTGTCCTTGACCTGGTCGAGGAAGAACCAGTCGGCCATCCCGTTGACGCCGGTGATGTAGGCCTGGTTGCTGGTGACCTTCGCGGTCGGGTCGAGTTCGTGGATCAGGTCGTAGGCCCGCCGGTGTGCCTGGACGACGTTGGACTGCGCCGCGAAGTACTGCGTGGCCTTCAGCGCCCCGACCTTCTGTTCGTTCTTGAGGAAGATCAGCGGCTCGTTGAACGTCACCCAGAGGACATCCTGCCCGGCGTAGCGCTGGACGATCTTCCGGCTGAACTCCAGCCACGCGTCGGCCGTCCGCGACTCGGCCCAGCCGCCCTGATCGAGCGCCCAGCCCGGGTACACCCAGTGGTTGAGCGTGATCATCGGGGTCATGCCCGCGGCGCGGACCTGCCGGAGCACGTCGTCGTAGAAGGCCAGTTCGGTTTCGTCCCACCGTCCCGGCGCGGGCTCCACGCGAGCCCACTCGATGCCGAAGCGGTAGGTGTTGACGCCGAGCCCGGACGCGAGACGGATGTCGTCGGCGTAGCGATGCCGGGAGTCCACGGAGTCGCGGTATTCGTCGACGCCGTCCTTCCCGGCGGACCGGTCCACGAACCGCTTCCAGTTGCTGTCCGGAGCACTGCCCTCGGACTGATACCCCGACGACGCGACGCCCCAGTAGAAGTCCCGGGACCAGCCGTCGTCCTGCGATGCGGACGCGTCCACCGCGGAAAGTGTCGCGCATAGTGAGACGGCGACCACCGAGGACAGCACCCGGCGTAACCTTCCCCGATGCTCCGGCCACTTCGTCGATCGTTCACCAGCGTCCGCCATCCTCGGGACGCTAACGTGGGTGAACGGCGTAAACAAGCGGCCGTCCGGGGACTTCGACGATGACGTTGGGGAGTTGATCGACTTGACCGGCAGCACGGTCCGGCACGCCGTCTATCTGCCGCCTTTCGGCCCGTTCGGTGAGCCGGGGGTGCTCGTCGACCTCGCCGTACGCGCCGAGGCGGCGGGCTGGGACGGGTTCTTCCTGTGGGACCACGTCGTCGCGGACACCATGCCCATCGCGGATCCGTGGACGACGCTCGGTGCCATCGCGCACGCCACGAGCAGGCTGCTGTTCGGCCCGATGATCACCCCGCCCGCCCGGCGGCGGCCGTGGGTGGTGGCGCGGCACGCGTCGACGGTCAGCAGGCTCTCCGGCGGGCGGCTGATCCTCGGCACCGGGCTCGGTTCGGACGAATCCGGCGACTTCAGCCGGTTCGGTGAGCAGACCGACCTGCTGACCCGGTCGGCGATGTTCGACGAGGGTCTCGACGTCATCCGCGCGATCTGGTCCGGCAGGCGTTTCGACCACGACGGCGCGCACTATCAGGTCGCGCTCGCCGAGGCTCCGCCCGAGCCGTTCCCGATCCCGATCTGGGTGGCGAGCTCCACCGACAACCCGCGTGTGGTTCGGCGCGCGGCGTTGTGCGACGGGATCTTCCCGAATCCGGAGGACCACACGCCGACCGCCGAGGAGATCGCGGAGACCCACCGCGCGCTCGGTCTCGCCGGGCTGGAGCCGGGGCGCCCCTTCGACGTCGCCGTCGCCGGGAACGCGAGCCCGGCGTGGGAGGAGCCGATCAAGGTCGACCTGCCCGCGCTGGGGCAGGCGGGCATGACGTGGTGGATGGAGTCGCTGATGCACCTCGACCCGCTGGAGCTTTCGCAGAAGATCGTGGACGCGGGTCCGCCTCGGTGGTGACGGAGCGGGCCCGCACAGCTTGCCGAAGTACGTGAAGGCCCCCTTCCTTGCGCCTAGGTACAGGAAGGGGGCCTTCATGTACCTAGGCTCGACCGCACTGTCCACTGTGGACCCATGCTCCGCCGTTCGCCGGATTTCGTTGCTCCGAACGACTTCATCGCCCTTGCGGCGCCACCCGCCTTTGCTAGCGTCACCGCGGGCGTCCTGCGAACCAGTGACGCTCGGGGGAGGGGTGGAATGGCTGACGAGCACCATGCGATACGGCTGGAAACCGGGGTCACGCTGGTCAACGCGTTGACCGGGGAGCATGTCCACGGCAGGCCGAAACCGGCGCTTCAAGGCCCGGACCTGGTCCGGGCCGCGGCCGAAGCACTCGGAACCGGGAACGGCCAGGTCGATCTCCTGACCGCGGAGCGCCTGCGGAATCTCGCGTCGCGGCTGCGGGAGATCATCGAGTCGCTGTCCCGGCGGGATCCGGACCTGGCGGCCGGGCTGCTCAACCGGATGCTCGTCGACAGCAAGGCCCGGCCATCACTGCATCGCGACGGCGAACAGTCGTGGCATCTGCGTTTCCACGGTCCCGAAGCCGACCTCGTCCAGCGGTGGGCGGCAGGCCTCGCGGTGGCCGTGGCCGCGGCGCTCGGCGACGACATCCCGCATCGCGTCGGATTGTGCGCGGCGCCGCGGTGCGACCAGGTGTACCTCGACGCGAGCCAGGCGCAGATCAAGCGGTTCTGCGGGCTGGCCTGCCAGAACCGGGTGAAGGCCGCCGCGTACCGCGCCCGCCGCTCAGGATCGTGAGCCTCGCGGTGTCGCGTCGACGTACCACTCGCGGCTGAACACGAGGCCGAAGAGCGGCGCTGGAAGCCGGGTGATCACGCGCATCAGCGGAGCGAGCCTGCCGGTCCCCTTCACCTGCGACGAATGGGCGGCGATCGCGGCCTGCTTCTGACGCGCGAAGCGCCGGACGTCGAAGGTGTGCGTGATCTCGGACTTGGCGCTGTACGCCCGAAGAAGCGCGTCGACGTCGTAGCGGAACGGGATCCGTGCCAGGCGCACGAACCGGACCAGGCGCGCGACGGCGTCGCGGGGGATCGTGGCCTCCAGGAGGCGGACGTCGGCGGCGAGTTCCGCCGCCCGTTTGCCGACCTCGTGCACCTTGACGTGGTCGCGGTGACCGTAGCCGCCGTTGCGGTCGTAGCTCAGCAGGACCGAAGCGCCCTCTTCGCGCAGGATCGCCACGAGCCGAGCCGCTGCTTCGTCGGTGCTCGCGCGGACGAAGCGGACCCAGCCCGGCGGGTCCGGATAAAGGATCGCGCCGTGACCGCTGCCGGCGTAACCGAGATGGACGACCCGAGCGATGCCCAGCACCTTCGCGCTCGCCTCGAGTTCGGCCCGGCGCGGTGCGTCCGCGCCCTGCATGCCGATCGTGGCGACGACGAGGACGACACGGTGGCCGTCCGCGGCGGCGCGGGCGAGGGTGCCGCCGGTCAGCAGGGCTTCGTCGTCCGGATGGGCGTGAAAGGCCACGATGGTGGTCACGCTCAGAGCATGCCAGTGGTCGTCGAAACGGTGGGTGGTGGACTCTTGACCGTCCGTCGACCCTGTGGGTAATCTCCCCTTTACTTTCCAATAGTAAGGAAAGTTTCCTATTTAACTCCGCCGCCCTGACCGTCGGCGCGCCAACGTCGGTGCCGTCGACGCGAGAGGAGAAGCCGAATGCGTTGGGACAAGATCCGTCTCCGGGTGACGGCCGCACTGGCCGCCGGACTGCTGGCACCGGTCGCGGCCGCGAGCACCTCGATGGCGACCGAGACCGCGGCAGGGCCCGCAACGCAGGCAGCCGCCGCGCTGCCGCCGGGCAGCCCGGCGGCGATCAACGGACAGCTGAAGGTCTGCGGCCTCCAGCTCTGCAACTCCGCCGGCAAGCCGATCCAGCTCCGTGGCATGAGCACCCACGGGATCCAGTGGTACAGCCAGTGTGTGAAAACCGCTTCGCTCGACGCGCTGGCCAACGACTGGAAGGCCGACGTCCTCCGGATCTCGATGTACATCCAGGAAGGCGGCTACGAGACCAACCCGCGCAAGTTCACCGACATGGTGCACTCCTACATCGAAGAGGCCACCAAACGCGGGATGTACGCCCTGGTCGACTGGCACCAGCTCACCCCCGGCGACCCGAATGCCAACCTCAGCCGCGCCAAGACGTTCTTCACCGAGATCGCCCAGCGGCACAAGGACAAGACCAACATCATCTACGACATCGCGAACGAGCCCAACAACGTCAGCTGGGACCGGGTCCGCAGCTACGCGGAGCAGATGATCCCGGTCATCCGCGCCCAGGACTCCGACGGCGTCGTGCTCGTGGGCACGCACGGCTGGGGCTCGCTCGGCATCTCCGACGGCCGCAACGAGACCGACATCATCAACAACCCGGTGCGCGCCAGCAACTTCATGTACACGTTCCACTTCTACGCGGCGTCGCACAAAACCGAGTACTTCAACGCGCTGAGCCGCGCCGCGAGCAAGATCCCGCTGTTCGTGACCGAGTTCGGCACCCAGACCGCCAGCGGTGACGGCGGGAACGACTTCACCAACTCGCAGAAGTACCTCGACTTCCTCGCGTCGAAGAAGATCAGCTGGACCAACTGGAACTTCTCCGACGACAGCCGTTCGGGCGCGGTGTTCAAGCCGGGCACCTGCTCGGGCAGCTCGTTCACCGGCACGGCTCCGCTGAAGCCCGCCGGTGTCTGGATCCGGGACCGCATCCGCACCGCGGACAACTTCCCGACCTCCTGATCCCGGCAGCGCGCAGGTCAGGAAAGGGTCGTTCAGGACGAAAAACGTCCTGAACGACCCTTTCCCGACACTTCAGCCGAGCGGTTCGAAGTCCAGCGCGGCGAGCCGGTCCGGATCGGCGAGGATGTCGATCGCCGCGATCTTCCCGCCAACGACGGTGAACGCGAAGACCGTCGTCGGGACGCCGTCCTTGGTGACCACCATCCCGGCCGCGCCGTTGACCAGCGCGGGCCGCAGCTCCCCGCCCTCGCCCGCCGTCCGGAACATGAGCGCCTGGCTCGCGATCGTGGCCGCCCCGCGCACGAAACGCGACGTTCCCGCCGGAGCGGCGCCGCCCTCGGCGCGCAGGATGACGTCCGGGTCGAGCACCGAAACCAGTGCGTCGAAGTCGCCACCCCTGGCGGCGGCGAAGAACGCGTCGACGACGGCCCGCTGACGGCTCAGATCCGCGTCGGGGACCGTCGGCGAGCCCTGCAGGCGGCGGCGCGCGCGGCTGGCGAGCTGCCGGGTCGCCGCGGAGGACCGGCCCACGATCGGCGCGATCTCGTCGAACGGCAGGGCGAACATGTCGTGCAGGACGAACGCCAGCCGCTCGGCGGGGTCCAGGGTGTCGAGCACGACCAGCAACGCCAGCCCGACCGAGTCCGCCAGCAGGGCCTGGTGCTCCGGGTCGATCCCACCCTCACGGCCGATGATCGGGTCGGGGAGCTGCGCGCCGACCGGCTCCTCCGGTCGCGATTTGCGGGAGCGCAGCATGTCGAGGCAGATCCGGCCGACAACGGTGGTCAGCCAGCCGCCGAGGTTGTCGACGTCGCCGGAGTCCGACCGGCTCAGCCGCAGCCAGGCCTCCTGCACGGCGTCGTCCGCTTCGCTCAGCGAACCGAGCATCCGGTACGCCACCGCCCTCAGATGCGTCCGGTGCCCTTCGAAGCGCCGCGCCAGCCAGTCGTGTTCGTCCACGGTCCCCATCCTCCATCGATCAGTCGTAACCCTGACGCGTGGGGGATCGGAGATGTGACAGGCCTTCAGCCGCGGGTGCCCGCCTGGATCGCCGGGGTGCGCATCGCCTTCGCCGCCGCGCCCAGATGCGAACCGAGCGTCAGGGTCACCGCGACCGCGACGATGGCGAGATAGACCCCGATCGTGGCGTCCGGCACGGGCCCGCCGGTCCTGGCGACGCTGTAGGGGATCACGGTGACGGCCGCGGCGAGCGAGCCGAACAGCACGCCGACCACCACCAGGACGGTGCCTTCGGTCCCGACGAGCCGCAGGACCTGCGACGGTGTCGAACCGATGAGCCGCTGCTGACCGAACTCTCGGCGGCGTCCGATGATCGCGGCCACGACGGTGTTCACCAGCATGACGGCGGCGAACAGGGCGATCATGCCGACGACGACGTAGTTCAGGGTCTCGATACTGCTCGCGATCCCGGCCGGCGCGGTGACGGTGGCGTTCTCGATGGCCTGCATGTACAGCGTCCCGGTCGCGATGCCGGTGAACAGGATGATCGGCACCAGGACCCCGGCCATCTGACGGCTCCGGACCCGGAGGTGCGCCACCGTGAGGTGGCCGCTGACGCCCGCGCGTCGCAGCGGAGCGGCCAGCGCGGCCGCGATCGGGCCGAGCAGCACGGGGGAGAGGAGCGCCAACCCGATCGCGGCGAGGATCGCGCCCTGGCCGCCGATCGCCATCAGCGCGGGTTCGGTCCCGGTGAACACGGTCATCGTCACCACGCCGCAGCCGAGCCCGGAAGCCAGTACGACCGCGGCGCCGACCACGCGGAGCCGGCCGGTCCGCCGGGTGTCGACACCCGCCTCGCGGATCGCCTCCACCGCTCCGCGCCGGGTCACCTGCCGCGCGGCGACCGTCGCTGCCGCCAGGGCCGCGAGCAGCGTGATGCCGGTGCCCATCGTGACCGCGATCGGACCGAACCGTGCCTCCAGCCCGGCCGGTACGCGGCCCGTGTCACCGAGCAGCGCGACCAGCCATCGTCCGGCGAAAACCGACGGCACGACGGCCGTGGCCGCGGCGAGGACCGCGACGGCCGCCGCTTCGCCGACGACCATCCGGCCGATCTGCGACGGCGTCGCGCCGGCGCTCTTCAGCAACGCCATCTCCGCGGCGCGCTGCCGGATCAGCAGCGAGAGCGTCGACAGCGTCGCGAACAGGACGATCACCAGGCCCCAGCCGCCGACGACGCTCGCCATGATCAGCAGCGTCTTCGCGGTCTCCGGGCCGGCGGCGGCGCGGGTGTCCAGAAGGGACGCGAACGTCATCAGGATCGTGGCACCGAAGAACAGCGCGACGAAGCTCGCGATGAATCCGGTGGGACGACGGCGGAGCGACGAGAACGCCAGTCTGATCGCGATCATGCGGAAGGTCCTCCCCAGGCTTTGCCGCCAGACTAGGGAGCGCGGACGGCGCCTGGCATGGGACAGGCCCCCGTGCGCGGGGTAGGGGCGGCCCTACCGCCGCGGGTAGCCGCCGTCGACCTCCTTCACCGGTTTGTGCGGGAACCGGCGTTCGGCGTAGGCCTTCGCCGCCGATCCTTCTCGCACGTACAAGGTCTCCACCTTGTCCTGCAACGGTTTCACGACGGTCCCGAGGAAGCCGCGCCGGTCTTCGAGGTACGGGCCGAGCACGTCCTCGCCCGCCGGGCAGACCGCCATGCAGTACGCGGCCTTGTAGTTCGGCTTGAACGCGAGGCTCTGCCACATCGACACGTTCTCCGAGTCGCTCACCCTGGACCGGAAGTCGGCGGCGTCCTCGCTGTCGGCCACGGTCTGGGCCCAGTCGGTGAAGCCGCTCATGAACTCGCGGTAGTTGTGCGTCGAACAGGCGAGGAAGTCGAATTCGCCGGTCTTCGAGATCGCCCCGATGGGACAGGCGGCGACGCAGAGCTTGCACTCCAGGCAAGGGTTGTAGTCGAGCGGCTCGCCGTAGGTGGATACCTCGGCGTCGACGAGCAACGTCGCGAGGAGAACGAAGTTGCCGAACTTCGGGTGGATGACGTTGCGGTGCAGGCCCATCGCGCCGAGACCGGCCGCGACGGCGACCGTCTTGTGCGCGACGACCCAGATCCGGCCCGGATAGTGCTCCATCTCCATCGGGAACGTCGCGGACGGGTTGATCGCGCGGTAGCCGGCGTCCTGCAGCGTCCGGACGATCGTGTGCCCGGCCTCGTTGATGATCTCGCCGGTGCGGTGGAACTCCTGGTTGGCGACGCTGCGGGCGGGGGAGCGGACGTCGTCACGGTTCATCCGCACCACGAGTGAGACGAGGGTCTTGGTGCCGGGCAGGGCGCGCTCGACGTGCTCGCGTTCGCCCGCCAGATCGGGATGGCCGAGCGAGACCGCGGCCGCGTCGTCGGCGCCGGCGGCGAGGCAGATCTCCTTGAGCCAGGCCGCGTCGATCACCGGCGACGGCTTGTCCCGCGGTTCGGCGAGCACGGCCCGCACTGACGGATGGTCCGCCAGCTTCTTGGGGAGCCTGCCGGTCACAACGCCTCCAGGATGGTCGCGTTGGCCTGGCCGCCGCCTTCGCACATCGCCTGCAGGCCGTACCGGGCGCCGTGGTGGTGGAGCGCGTTGACCAGGGTGCCCATCAGGCGGGTCCCGCTCGCGCCGAGCGGATGGCCCAGCGCGATCGCGCCGCCGTGGACGTTGACCTTGGCCGGGTCGGCCCCGGTTTCCTGCTGCCACGCCAGCACGACACTGGCGAACGCCTCGTTGATCTCGAAGAGGTCGATGTCCGCCAGGCGCAGACCTGCGCGCCGCAGCACCTTTTCCGTCGCCGGGATGACCCCGGTGAGCATGAGCAGCGGGTCGGATCCGGTGACGGCGAAACTGTGCAGGCGGGCGCGAGGGCGGAGGCCCAGCCGGGCCGCGGTCTCGCTGGAGGTGATCAGCAGGGCGGAGGCGCCGTCGTTGATCGGGCTGCTGTTGCCCGCGGTCACCGACCAGTCGATCTGCGGGAAACGTGCGGCGACGGCCGGATCCTGGAACGCCGGGCGCAACTTGGCGAGCGTTTCGAGGTCGGTGCCGGGCCGGACGGACTCGTCGGTGGACACCCGGCCCGACGGTGTCTCGATCGGCACGATCTGGCTCGCGAACCGCCCGAGTTCGTGTGCCCGCGCCGCCTTCCGGTGCGAGGCCATCGCGAACTCGTCCATCGCCTGACGGCTGAGCGACCATTTGGCGGCGATGAGTTCGGCACTGATTCCTTGTGGCACCAGGCCTTCCGGATAGCGCTCGGCGACGCCGGGGCCGAGCGGGTCGGTGCCCGGCAGCACGTTCGACCACATCGGGACACGGCTCATGGACTCGACCCCGCAGGCGATGACGACGTCGTACGCGCCCGCCATCACTCCCTGAGCGGCGAAGTGCACGGCCTGCTGGCTGCTCCCGCACTGCCTGTCGACGGTGGTCGCGGGCACGCTTTCGGGCAGCCCGGCCGCGAGCGCCGCCCACCGCGTGACGTTCTGGGCCTGTTCGCCGACCTGGTCGACCGCGCCGCCGATGACGTCGTCGATCAGCTCCGGGTCGATGCCGTTGCGCCGGACGAGGGCCTGCAGCGTATGGGCGAGCAACTGGACCGGATGGACCCCGTGCAGGGCACCACCGGGCTTTCCCTTGCCGATCGGGGTACGGACGGCGTCGACGATGACCGCGTCGTGCACGGCTGCCTCCAGTAGTGAGTTGGTATCTCCAACTCACTGTGGCATCGAGTGGGTTGGAAATCAAGACTCACTGGGTTTACGCTGGTCGCATGACCGAAGGACCGAGGGACTGCTCGATCGCCAACGCGATGGAGGTGATCGGGGAGCGCTGGAGCCTGCTCGCGCTGCGCGAAGTGTTCTTCGGTGCGCGGCGGTTCGACCAGATCGTGCGCAACACCGGGGCGAGCCGGGACATCCTGACCGCGCGGCTGCGGAAGCTCGTCGAGACGGGGATTCTCGAGAAACGGCTCTACGAGGAGCATCCGCCGCGCTACGAGTACGTGCTCACCCAGGCGGGGCACGCGCTCAACCACGTGCTGCTGAACCTCATGGCGTGGGGCGACGCGTACGTCACCGAGGGGCCGCCGCCGACGGTGTGGCGGCATTCGTGCGGCGAGGTCCTCGCGCCGGAGACCGTCTGCGCGCACTGCCGCGAACCGGTGCGGGAGAAGGACATGACGCTGGTGCGGAGCAGCCGCCGCGCCAAGTCCTCGTGAGTGGTTAGGACGGTTAGAACCGTCCTAGCCACTCACGAGACTTGCCCCATCCGGTACCGGTGTTCCTCGCTCGCCCGAGCCTGGAGCATGTCGCGAAAGCCACTTTCGAGACGTCTGGTGTCCCGAAAGTGGCTATCGCGACGCCGCCTCCGGAACCCGCTCACGAGGTCGGGATCAGGAGCGGGCGGCCCATTCCCGCGCGATCATCCGCATGAGCGCCGGGTAGATGATCGCGTACCGGAACGGCTTGATGAATCCCATGTACACCCGGCCGAACAGGCCGTTGGGTTTGACCAGCACCGCCATCTGGCCGCGATGTCCGCCCTGCCCGTCTTCGACCCAGGTGATGTGCAGAACCCCGTGCATGGTCCGGTTCGCCATTTCGGCGGCGAATTCGTCGTCGAGCCGGTAGATCGGGGTGAACGGCAGCCAGTCCTCGTCCGGTCCGGTGGGAGTGTCGCGGAGGTCCTCCGGCAGCCTGCCGCGCAGCGATCCGACGCGGGTGTCGAGTCCGGAGGTGCGTTCGTCCAGGCCCAGCAGGTTTCCGAGCTTCCAGCGCAGCGCCCACAGCGCCCGGACGGGGAGCGGCGCCCCGTCGGGGAAATTTCCCGACGAGAACTGCTTCACCAGCTTGCCGAAATCGTCCGGCCCGCCGGGGGTATCGAGCGCCCAGACGTCTTCGAGGTCGAAGTCGCCGGCGATTTCGTGGATCCGCCACGAGCGGGCGGTGTGGGCCGTGTTCGCGAGTTTCATGCCGACACCAGCTGGACGATCTCGCGCGGACGGACCTCGCGGTCGTCGAAGGCGACGTCCACGTCCGCCGATCCGAGAGCCTGCATCGAGGCCGCCTGTGCCGCCTCGGATTCCCAGCGCACGATCGACACCACGGCGTCGCCGGCGGCGGTGACCCAGCATTCGGCGGCGAGACAGCCCGGAGTGGAGCGCAAGACGTCCGCGACTCGCCGGACGCGCGAGACGAATTCGTCGTGATGATCGGTGTGCGGGTAATGCGTGGCCACGAATCCGACAGTCATCGTCGTTGTTCCTCCCAGTGAACTTCCGCCATCTATACGGTAGCGTATATATCGTCCTCGTGGTGCCGGAGTGACGGGAGATACGGTGATCCCATGGCCGCCGAAACCCGGACCCCGCCGAGCGCCTGGATCGACGCGGGACTGCACGCCCTCGCCGCCGGAGGTCCCGACGCCGTGCGCGTCGAGGCGCTCGCGAAAGCCCTGGGCGTCACCAAGGGCGGCTTCTACGGTCATTTCGCCGATCGGGGCGCGCTACTGGAGGAAATGCTCGCCACGTGGGAGCGGATGAGCACAAACCTGCTCTTCGAGAGCGTGGAGAGCGAAGGCGGTGACGCCAGGGCGAAAATCCGGCGCGCGGGTCTGCTCGCCGGCGATCGTCTCCTGCCGATCGACCTCGCCATCCGGGATTGGGCCCGGCGCGACGCGGTGGTGGCCGAACGGCTCCGGCGGGTCGACAACCAGCGGATGGACTACCTGCGTTCCCTCATGCGCGAGATCGTCGCCGACGAGGACGAGGTCGAAGCCCGCTGCCTGCTCGCGTTCTCGCTCCTGATCGGCAAGCACTTCATGGCAGCCGACCACGGTGGCCGTACCCGGGAAGAGGTCACCGAGCTGGCCGGAGCGCTCCTTCTCGGCGGCGGGCCCGGTCATGGAATTTGAGGCGGGCCAACGGCTCCTGGCCTTCCTGCGCGAGCTTCAGGCGGTGAAGGTCGCGGATTCGACGTGGAAGTTCGGCGGCCCGGAGTGGGAAGTGGCGGTGGACCTCGTGCCGCGCCGTTGGCTCGCGTTGGCGTTCGAGGCGCTGGACCCCGTGACGGGCAGGCTCGCCACCTATGACATCGACACCGACCTGTACGACCTGACGCGCGACGATCAGCGTGATTTCGCGAAGGAGATCGAGCGCGACATCATCGAGTTCCTCGACAACCTGAGCAAGGGAGCCGTCCTGCGGGGAAACCAAGGCAAGAAGTTCGTGCTCGTCTTCCCTTTGGACGGTGCCTACATCCGTGTCGTCCACGGTCGCTTCGCAGGAAGCGCGTCCACGTACCCCGATCTCGCCGCCGCGCTGGCCGGTGGTGACTACGTCCCCCTCAGTCGTCCTCATCCTCGGGTGTAGTCGGGACCTGCTTGCGCGCGACGTAGATGAGCAGCCCGATGATCACCACGGGGCCGACGAAGATGAGGATCTCGTCCCAGCCGCCCTGGTGCATCATCACCACCCGCGCCGCGCTGGTCATGAGCCGGAGACCAGCGCGATCCCGAGCGCGGTGTAGCCGATCATCAGCGCCAGCATGGGGTACTGGCCCACCTTGACGTAGTTCGCGCGCAGCACGCCGACGGAACGGTCATGGGCCGAGGTTACGGCCAGCACGTGCCCGGCGACGATCCCGGCGATCTGCACCAGTGCGATCACGCCGGTCGAGACGACCGTGTAGTCGATCGCGCGGCCGAAGCCCTGCTGCCCGGAGAACACGGCGAACGAGAAGTAATGCGCGACCGTGTAGCCGACCATGATCGGGATCAACGACGGCGCGAACGCGGGATACGGGTCGAACCCCCGGCGCAGATACGGCCTGGTCAGGCTGATGGCGCCCGCATAGGCGCCGTAGGTGAGCGCGATACAGACAGCGAGCCCGGCGGTGCCGCCGAGGACACCGGCGTCCAGAGACGTCCAGAACGGAAGCCGGGTGAGGCCGTCGAACGCCGTCGAGCCGAGCACCACCAGCACCAGCGCGGTCAGCCAAGGCGCGGGGGAGACGGTGAGCAGGCCGTCCAGCGGATTCCGGATCACCAGACGCCCATCGGCCCGCCTGCCGAAGGGGGAAAGCGCCGCGATCAAGCGCGCGTAGACCTCGAAGGCGTCACCGCGGTCGAACCAGCGCGGACCGAACACCGCGCCGAGAGCAATGTGTATAACGGCATACACGGTGGCGAAGAGGGCGATCGCCCGTGGCGAGTCGGAATACGGGAACACGAGTTCCAGCCAAAGGAAGGCGAAGAGGCCGACGATCGCGGGCAGGTAACCCAGCCGGTCCGGGAGTTCGCGGCGGCGCGCGGGGACCAGGGCCGCGATCGTCCTCAGTGGATTCAATCGCGTCCAGACCGGGCCGAACAGAAGGGAAAGCGGGACCAGGCCGACCCAGAACCAGACGTAGAACCAGACCGGAGCGGGGTTGTCGGCCGAGTTGCCGGGACCCGCCCACGCCATCGCCAGAAAGCCTGCGAACAGCGCGACGCCGAGCACGCGCATCGCGATCCGCGAGAACCCGGCGTCGACGAACCGTTGCAGGGGGAGAGGGCGGCCGGCGTCGGCGCCGCGGAGTTTGGGCTCCTTCCAAAGCACGGTGAGCGCGAAGAAGGAGACCACGACGGCCGCCGCTCCCGCGTAGAGCGCGAGCCACAGCGGGACCGGCAGGTCGGACCGGCCGCCGAGACCGTGCGCCAGGATCATCCGCTCACCCGGAGCCTGGTCACCGCCGCGCCGCTCTTGTGCAGTTCCACCTCGAAGATCCCATCGATGTTCGCGGTGAAGGCGACCGTCCCCGGCACCCCGGGCGCCAGCTGGGCGGCCTTGTCGTAGCCGTGGACGTGCAGTTCGTCGGGCTGGTCGGAGGTGACTTCGAGCGCGACGTTCTCGCCGGTGCGCACCGCGACCTCCTCCGGCCCGGCCGTGCGCTTGCCCTCGGCGACCGAGAACTTGACGGTCCGGGTGCCGGTGCCCGGCGCCTGCTCGGAACCGGCCGAACAGCCGGTCACGGTCAGCAGTGCGGCCACGGTGATCGCGCCGATCCTCCGCATCGAGGTGCCTCCAAGTCGTACGCCCCGGCTTGCCCGCCCGGGACCTTGCGCCTATCGTGTTACCCAAAGGTAACAGTTACTTAGGTTAGCAGGAAGGCGAGAACGGTGTTCATGGCTCAGGAGAGCCCGCCTGCCGGCGGCGCGCAATTCGGGCAGATCGTCATCGCGGGCCTGATGTTCACCGCGGTCTTCCTGCCCTTGGCCCTCTTCGTGCTCCGCGAGCGCGCGGGGAAGCGGACGGTCTTCGGCCGTGTCGCCGACTGGATGGGTGAGTTCAGTGGTCTGCCGCGCTGGGCGGCGCTGCCGATGTTCGTCGCCTTCCTCTCCGGGATGTCGGCGCTGATCGGCGTCTACTGGGACGTGCCGATCCACATGGAACTCGGCCGCGACGAAGGTCCGCTCGCGAACCCGTCGCACTACCCGATCTACTTCGGACTGATGGGCATATTCGCCAGCGGCGTGCTCAGCGCGACCCTCGCGACCAAGGACCTGCCCAAGCGCACGTTCAAGATCGGCCCGCACTGGCGGGCGCCGATGGGCTCCATCCAGATGATGGCGACCGGTCTGGTCGGCATCGCCGGCTTCCCGCTCGACGACGTCTGGCACCGCCTGTTCGGCCAGGACGTCACCGAATGGGGGCCGACGCACGTCCTGATGATCGGTGGCGGCGTCTGTGTCGTGCTGGGGCTGCAACTGCTGCTCGGCGAGGCGCGTCAGGTCGGCGCGACCGGGCCGGTCGTGCGGCTGCTCGGCCCGGTGCTCGCCGGTGCCTGGATGATGGGCGCTTCGGCGTTCCTGATGGAGTTCGACCTCGGCGTCCCGCAGTTCCCGATGCTGTCGCAGGTCGTGCTCGTCGGCCTGATCGGCGCCTGGACGCTGACCTACGGGCGGCTGTCCTGGGGGCCGGGCGGCGCGCTGATCGTGCTCGCGGTCTTCCTCGCGTCCCGCGCTTCGTTCGCCGTCATCCCGCTGTTCGCCGACCTGCACGTGGCGTCGCTGCTGCCGTACGTCGCCGAAGCGGTGATCATCGAGGTCGTCGCCCTCGCGATGCGTAACCGGAAGGGCTACACGTTCGCCGCCGTCGCCGGTCTGCTCGTGGGGACGGCCGGGATGCTCGCCGAGGCGGCGTTCACCCAATGGCTGATGCCGAACCCGTGGCCCGCCGCCCATCTGCCGCTGTTCGTCCTGTTCGGGACCGGCGCGGCCCTCGCGGGCGCGTTCATCGGTGTCTGGCAGTACCAGCGAGTGGAGGAGACGGCGACGCGGGTGCCCGCGGCCGGCCCCCGTCACTCGGTCGGTCTCGTCGGCGCTTTGGGGGCGGTGGCGCTGATGTCCTCGGTCGCCGTCCCGCAGGATCCGGAGCCGGGATTCACCGCCGACGTCCGGCTGACCGAGGCCGCGACCGGCCTGCCGATCTCGAACCCGCACGGTGGCGGCACACCGCGCTGGGTCGACGCGACGGTGACGATCTCGCGGCCCGATCTGGCCGACGACGCCGTGTGGCTCAACGGTTTCGCTTGGCAGGGCGGCGACTTCTTCATCGCGCCGCTGGAGAAGATCGGCGACGGGGTGTACCGCACCGCCCAGCCGTTGCCGGTGTTCGGCCAGTGGAAGACCGGGATCCGGGTGCACGTCCCGAACCGGGTGATGGGGCTCGCCCCGATCTACGCGCCCGCCGACCCGGCCGCGAACGCGCCGTCGATCGACGCGACGTCCGGCACGCGCCCGTTCATGTCGGAGATCGAGTTCCTGCAGCGGGAGCGGAAGTCGGAGACGCCCGCCGTGCTGTGGACGGTCGCGTACGTGACCGTCGGGCTCATCTTCGCCGGTATGTGGGCGCTGTTCGCGTGGCTCTACGCGGCTGCCGCCACCGCGCGGCGGCGTGAGGTCTCCGTCGGCTGACTTCTCCCCCGTTTCGTCCTCTGGATGCGGTACTTGCGTGTGCAACCACCGCATCCAGAGGACGAAACGCTTTGCTCTCACTTCGTCGCACGTATCGATTGGGCATCATCGCGCGCAAGGCTTCTGCAAGCACGCTTCCCTTGAATGCCCAGGACACTGCACGTCCCGCCCGCTCGCGCACTGAAACGGTGACACAGGGCAATGCCGGTGAGACTCAACGTAGCTGTCGACCACGCGACGGCATCCGCTGTGCACGATCGGTATTGGCGAGTCATTGCGCGGTTACCGCGACATGTGGTTACTTTTCCGCTTCGGGGGTTGGGTTACAGCGAGTTTCGATGGGGTGGTCTTCGTGCGCACAGAGCGTTTTCCCAGGCGACGGCGCGGTCTTCGCGTGGTCGCGGTCCTCGCCGCTTCGGCGGTCGCGACGGTGCCTTTCGTGCCCACCGCGGCGGCGCAGCAGCAGGGCAAGGTGCTCCGGGTGGCGCTCACGACCGGCATCGACCACCTGAACCCCTTCACCGCCCAGCTGGCGGCGTCGACACAGGTCGGCCGGTTCAACTACGAGTTCCTGACCCTGCCCTCGGCCGAGGACACCCAGCCCACGGGCGGGATCGCCGAGTCGTGGAAGACCTCCGACGACAAACTCACCTGGACCTTCACCATCCGCCAGGGGATGAAGTGGTCCGACGGCAAGCCGATCACCGCGCAGGACCCCGCGTACACCTTCCAGCGGATGCTCGACGACGAGAACGCCCGCACCGCGAACGGCAGCTACGTCACCAACTTCGCCTCGGTTTCGGCGCCGGACGACAAGACGCTCGTCATCAAGACCAAGGCCCCGCAGTCGAGTATGACCTCGCTCGACGTCCCGATCGTGCCCAAGCACATCTGGGAGCCGATCAAGGATCTCAACGCCCCCTCGACCGACGACATGTCCGTCGTCGGTGTCGGCAGCGGGCCGTACCTGCTGACCGAGTACAAGAAGAACGAGTTCGTGAAGTTCAAGGCGAACAAGGACTACTGGCGCGGGGCGCCCAAGGTCGACGAGCTGCAGCTGCTGCAGTTCAAGGACGCCGAGGCCGCGGTCAACGCCCTGAAGCAGGGCGAGGTCGACGTCATCAACCGGCTCACGCCGACCCAGTTCGACGCGCTCAAGGGCGAGAAGAACATCACCACGAACAAGGCACCGGGCCGCCGGTACAACGAGCTCATCATCAACTTCGGCGTCAAGAACGTCCTCGACCAGCCGATCGGTGACGGCAACCCGATCCTGAAGGACATCCGCGTCCGCAAGGCGATCGCGCAGGCCATCGACACCAAGACCATCGTGGACAAGGTGATGAACGGCTACGGCCAGCCCGGAACCGGTGTCGTGCCCGCCATCTACAAGGCCTACACCTGGTCCCCGTCGGACGCCGAGAAGACCAAGTTCGACATCGCGGCCGCGAACGCCACCCTCGACCAGGCGGGTTACGCCAAGGGCGCGGACGGCATCCGCGTCGCGGCCGGCGGCGCGAAGCTGGAGTTCCGGCTCGCCGGTCACGCGAACCGGCCGTTCGACCAGCGTGTCGCGCAGTTCGTCAGCGGCTGGCTCAAGGACGTCGGCATCGGTGTCAAGCAGGAACTCGTCTCCGACGACGAACTGGACGACCGCACCACCGCGGGCAACTACGACCTCGCGATCTCCGGCTACGGCACCTCGCCCGACCCGGACTACGCCCTCAGCCTCAACACCTGCGCCGGCCGCCCGAACGCCGAGGGCAACGGCGGCAGCTCGGCGACGTTCTTCTGCGACCCGCGCTACGAAGACCTGTACAAGAAGCAGCTGACCGAGTTCGACCCGGCGAAGCGCGCCGAGCTCGTCAAGCAGGCGCAGGCCGTGCTGGCCGGTGAGTACGTCGACGTCGTCCTCGACTACGACAACGTGCTCGAGGCCTACCGGTCGGACAAGTTCTCCTCGTTCACCAAGCAGCCGCAGCCCGACGGCGCGATCCTCGAGCAGTCCGGTTACTGGGGCGTGTACGGCGCCACTCCGGCCGACGCGGCCGCCGCGGGTGCCGAGGAAAGCAGCAACACCGGCCTGTGGATCGGTATCGGCGCGGTCGTGCTCGTGGTGCTCGTCGGTGGCGGCGTGCTGCTGGGGCGGCGCGGCAAGTCGGCCGACGACCGGGAGTAAGGACCGCGTTGACCGAAGCACTCAGTTCCCTCGACAAGACCCCGGCGCTCGTCGATCCCGACGAGCGCCGGGGCGGGACCGGCACCGCCCGGTTCGTGCTCTCCAAGATCGGCGGCGCGCTGGCGAGCCTCGCGCTCGTCGTCGTGCTGGGGTTCTTCCTGTTCCGGACGCTGCCCGGCGACCCCGTGCGGTTCATGGTCCGCGACCGGCCGACCGATCCGAAGATGATGGCGGAACTGCGCGCGCAGATGGGCGTGGACAAGCCCTTGCTGCAACAGTTCTGGGACTACGTCGTCGGGCTGCTCCAGGGCGACATGGGCGTCTCGTACCTGCAGCGGCGTCCGGTGTTCGACATGGTCAGCGAGCGGTTGTGGCCGACGATCCTGCTGGTCGGCAGCGCGACCGTGCTCGCCGTCGCGCTCGGCCTGTGGCTCGGCGTCCGCGCGGGCTGGCGCCGGGGGAGCAGGTTCGACAAGGTCCAGACCGGCATCGCCTTGACGCTGTGGTCGGTTCCGCAGTTCTGGCTCGGGCTGATGCTGCTGGTGGCCACCAACGGCCTCTTTCCCAGCCGCGGCATGCATTCCCCGGACGTCGAGCCGGGCTTCTTCAGCGAAGGGCTCGACGTGCTCCACCATCTGGTGCTGCCGTGCGTGACCCTGCTGGTGGTGTTCTACGCGCAGTACATGCTGGTCATGCGGTCGTCCCTGATCGGCGAGATGAATTCGGACTACCTCACCACCGCACGGGCCAAGGGCCTGCGCGACGACCTCGTCCGCAAGCGGCACGCCGTGCCCAACGCCCTGCTCCCGACGGTGACGCTGGTCTTCATGCAGTTCGGCATGGTGGTCTCCGGCGCGGTCTCGGTCGAGGCCGTGTTCAGCTGGCCGGGGCTCGGGCAGCTGCTCTACGAAGCGCTCCGCGGGCCGGATCTGCCTGTCCTGCAAGGAGTCTTCGTCACCCTCGCGGGTGCGGTGGTGCTGATGAACCTGCTCGCGGAGTTGCTCTACCGCGTGCTCGACCCCAGGGTGCGGACGGCATGACCACAGCGGAAAAACCCGGTTCGATCGTCTGGCGCCGCCGCCGTGAGGCCGTGGCGAAGCGCTGGCACGAGTTCACGACGAACAAGGCGGGCGTCTTCGGGCTGGCCTTCCTCGGTGTCCTCACGCTGCTGGCCATCCTCGCGCCGGTGATCTCGGACGAGTCCGGTCTCGACGTCACCAAGGCCGAAGGGACCTCCCTGGACCCGCCCAGCGGGGAATTCTGGCTGGGCACCGACATCGACGGCCGTTCGGTGCTGCTGATGACGTTCTGGGGGGCGCGGATCTCGCTGCTCACCGGCTTCTCGGCGGCGTTCCTCTCGGTGCTGATCGGCACCGTCATCGGGATCGCGGCCGCGCATTTCGGCGGCTGGCTGTCCGGGCTCCTGCTGCGGTTCACGGACTTCTTCCTGGTGCTGCCGTCGCTCGTCCTGGCCGTGGCGCTCGCCTCGGTACTGGACCAGGGCACGATGACGGTGATCATCGCGATCGGCGTCACCGCCTGGCCCAGCACCGCGCGTCTGGTCCGCGCGCAGACCCTCACGATCGAGGGCCGCCCGTACATCGAGCGAGCGAAAGCGCTCGGCGGCGGGCACCTGCACATCGTCGGCAAGCACGTCCTTCCCGGTGTCATGCCGCTCGTGCTGGCCAACACCACGCTCGTCGTGGGCAACGCGGTCATCGCGGACGCGACGTTGGCGTTCCTCGGCGTCGGCAACCCGAACACCGTCTCCTGGGGAGCCATGCTGCAGACCGCCTTGAACAACGGCGCGATCAGCAAGGGCGCCTGGTGGAATCTGCTGCCGCCGGGTGTCGCGATCGTCGTGGTCGTCCTCGCCTTCACCCTCGTCGGACGCGCGCTGGAAACCGTGCTGAACCCGCGCCTGAAGGGACAGCACTCATGAGCCCCTTGCTGGAACTGAAGAACCTCGGCGTCACCTACGCCACCGGCGGCGGCGAGGTCGCCGCCGTCCGCGGCGTCGATCTCGTGCTCGAACCCGGCGACACCCTCGGTGTGGCGGGGGAGTCGGGGTCGGGGAAGTCGACGGTCGCGATGAGCGTGCTGCGGCTGCTCCCGCGGTCGGCGAAGGTCAGCGGGGAGATCCTGCTGGACGGCGAAGACGTCACGGCGATGAAGTGGGGCAGGCTGCGCGCGGTGCGCTGGGCCGAGGCCTCGGTCGTCTTCCAGGGCGCGATGCACGCGCTCAACCCGGTACGGAAGATCGGCGAGCAGATCGCCGAGCCGATCCGCCTGCACCCGCCCGGTGGCAAGGCGCTGTCGGACGCCGACGTCCAGGCCAAGGTCAAGGAACTGCTCGAACAGGTCGACCTTCCGCCCGGCCGCGCCGGCGCGTACCCGCACGAGCTGTCCGGCGGCCAGAAGCAACGCGTCATGATCGCGATGGCGCTCGCCTGTTCGCCGCGGCTGATCATCGCGGACGAGCCGACGACCGCGCTCGACGTCGTCGTCCAGGCGCAGGTGCTCGACCTGCTGGGCAGGCTGGTCGCCGAACAGGGGATCGGGCTGATCATGATCAGCCACGACCTGTCGGTGCTGGCCGCCACCTGTCGTCGGATCGCGGTGATGTACGACGGCGAGATCGTCGAGGAGCGGCCGAGCGCGGAACTGATGAGCGCGCCGCAGCACGCGCACAGCAAGGCGCTGGCGGCCGCGTTCCCGACCGTGGGCGATCCGGTGTCCCGCTTCGCGCCCGCGACCAGCACGCCGCTGCCGCCGGAGCCGGAGCGCAGTGCCGACCAGCCCGCGTTGCTGGAAGCCGAGGACCTGCGCGTCAGCTTCCGCGACCGCACCGGGAAGCGGATCAACGCGGTCGCCGGGGTGAGCCTCCAGGTGCGGAAGGACGAGATCGTCGCGCTCGTCGGCCAGTCCGGCTCCGGCAAGACGACGCTCGCCCGAACCCTGCTGGGACTGCAGAAACCCGACTCCGGCGCGGTGCGGTACGACGGCAAGCCGGTCCCGCTCGGCGGCGCCGGGCTCAAGGCATACCGGCGGCAGGTCCAGCTGGTGCTGCAGGATCCGACGAGCGCGCTGAACCCGAACCACACGGTGTACGAGGCCGTCGCGGAAGGCCCCCGCATCCACGGAATGGGCGCGAACGAGCACGAGATCGTCACGAAGGCGCTCGAAGCGGCCGAACTGCGGCCCGCGGCGAAGTTCCTCGACCGGCTGCCGCACGAGCTGTCCGGCGGACAACGGCAGCGGGTCGTCATCGCGGGCGCGCTCGCACTGGATCCCGGCGTGATCGTCGCCGACGAACCGGTGGCCTCGCTCGACGCGTCGGTACGAGGGGAGATCCTCGCGCTGTTGCTGCGCCTGCGGCGTGAACTGGGACTCGCCGGGCTGGTGATCACCCACGACCTCGGGCTGGCCTGGAACATCGCCGACCGGGTCGCCGTGATGTATCGCGGGGAGCTGGTGGAAGTCGGTACCGTGGAGGAGGTCCTGCTGGACCCGAAGCACGACTACACGAAGTCGCTGCTCGCCGCGTTGCCCGGTGGGACGGCGCGGGAAACACCCATTGCCGCGCACTCGCACAGGCGCGGTGTGTAACCTCCAATCTCGAAATGGCGACCACGACAGACCCCCAGCAGACGCCCTCGGCCGGTTCCCTCGGCGAGCGGCTCCGGGTGCCTTCCCGGTTCCCGTACCGCACGATCGCGATGGGAACCATCGGCAGCACGCTGCTGATGCTGGCGGCGCTCGGTGCCGGCGGCACTCTCGTCCGTGACCCGATATTGGGGCACGGACCGCTGTCGTGGATCCGCTACGGCCACGGCCGCATCCTCGCCAACGTGGTGCTCTACACCGGCTTCGCGCTGATCATCTGGGCGTGGGTCCGGCTGGGCCGCTACGCGCTCGCGGGCCGCATCGGCAGCCGCCCGATCGTCATCGCCGCCGCCTGCTGGATGGCGCCGCTGCTGGTCTCGCCGCCGCTGTTCACCCGCGACGTCTTCTCCTACCTCGCGCAGGGTGCGCAGCTGCTCAACGGCCTCGATCCGTACGCCAACGGCCCGGCCGAGCTGGCCGTGCTGCCGGACGTCGTGCAGAACGTCCATCCGCTGTGGCAGACCACGCCCGCGCCGTACGGCCCGCTGTTCCTGCTGGTCGCCAAGGCGATCGTCTCGGTCACCGGCAACGACATGATCGCCGGGGTCATCGCGACCCGGCTGGTGCTGATGATCGGCCTGATCGGGATGCTGTGGTCGCTGCCGCGCCTGGTCAAGCACCTCGGCGGCAAGCTGCCGATCACGCTGTGGCTCGCCATCGCCAGCCCGATGACGGTGATCCACCTCGTCGGCGGACCGCACAACGACCTGCTGATGCTGGGCTTCCTCACCGTCGGCGTGCTGGCCGCGCTGGAACGCAAACACGTCGTCGCCATCGTCCTGGTCACCATCGGCATGCTGATCAAACCCACCGCGGCGTGGGCGCTGCCGTTCCTGGTCTGGGTGTGGGCGAACCACCTGCCCGGTGACCGGAAGGTGGTCAACTTCTTCCGCGCGGGCGCCGCGTCGGTCGGGATCTTCCTGCCGGTGTTCGTCGCGGGCACCTGGCTGTCGCTCGGCTCGGTCAACCTCGGCTGGCTGACCGGCCTCAAGGCGCCGACGCTGATCGCGAACTGGATGAACTTCCCGACCGGGATCGGCGAGATCTTCTACTCGCTGGTGAACCTGGTGATCGACGTCGAGGTCTCGCCGTTCGTCACCGTCTTCCGGGCGATCGCGATGGTCGGCCTGTTCGTCTTCGCCGGCTGGCAGTGGTGGCTCGCCCGCGACGGCGGCTACCCGGCGATCCACCGGATGGCGATCGTGCTGCTGGCCGGTGCGATCGTCCCGCCGCCCTCGCTGCCGTGGTACCTGACCTGGGGTTTCGTCGTTCTTTCCGCGTTCGAATGGCGCCGCCGAAACCTCGCGGTCGTCGTCGCGGTGTCGGTGTTCGTGACGCTGGTCTACTACCCGACGGGGGAGCAGGCCCTGTACGACTGGTGGTTCATGGCCGGCGTCGTCGCGGCGAGCGTGTACGCGGCCGCTTCGCTGCTGCGGCCGGACCCGCTCGGGATCATCGCCGCTTGGCGGGGGAAGCCGGTGGAGCAGTTCCTGCCGGCCGAGGCTCCTCGCTCCTCTTGAGTTTCAGTACATGAAGGCCCCCTTCCTTGCGCTAGACGCAAGGAAAGGGGGCCTTCATGTACCTGGGCGTGGATGCTGGGGCTTGGCCTTCACGGACTTTGGTAATCGCCACGCGCCCCATGTGCGTCCGCAGTCACAAGGGTTGCGCGTGAAGGACCCCTTCCCTCGGCTCAGCCGAGGAAACTCGACCTTTCCCCAGTACATGAAGGACTCCATCCTTGCGCCTAGGTACAGGAAGGGGTCCTTCATGTACTCAGGAGGTCCGGCACCGGGGATGTCACGTGATCGACCGGACGAAACGCGAAGCGAGCGTGGCTGGTCCACGGAGCGACGGTCTCGCTCACCAAAGTGTATAACGACCTATACGGCATGGCGACGGCCTTGTTGCCGTAAAACGGCAACAAGGCCAAAAAAGCTCAGGAAGCGCGCCAACCGCTCCATGAGTGAACGAGCGTGGTCACCACGGCATGCGGGGGAGGCTGCGCCTCGTACTGCGGATACTTCTCCCGCAGCAGCCGCGCCGGCTGCGCCTGCTCGCCGGGATCGGTGAGCACCCGGGCGACACCGTCGGCCCGGGCCCACCACAGTCCGGCCCAGTCCTCGTCGTAGTGGTCGGTCAGAAAGCTGACCACCGGGTTCTCCGCGATGTTCCTCAGCCGCCGCAACGCCGTCGTGCTCTTGGGTTTGTGGTCGATCGCGAACGCCACCGAGTCGCCTTCGAGAACGAACGTCACCGGCACCACGTGGGGCACGCCGTCCGAACCCGTCGTCGCCAGCCTCGCTATCCGCTCGCCTTCGAACCGTGACCGGGCTTCGGCAGGCGTCATCCGCATGCCGTGACGGTACCTATCCCGAGCGGCGCACGCGGAGCACGTTGTCCGAACGCGTTCCCTGCTGGCCGTCCGGTCCCGGGAAGTCGCGGGTGATCAGCTCCTGTCGTTCCACGGTCCATTCGCCGTCGGCCAATGCCAGCGATTCGAGCACCTCGGCGGTGGTCGGGAAGTGGACGTCCTTGTGCGGCGGCTCCTCCATCCACGTCGGCCAGCCCGCGTGACCCGCGACCACCAGCGTGCCGCCCGGCGCGACGGCTTCCGCGGCACGGCGGAGCGCCTTGTCCCGTTCGCCGTCGTCCGCGACGGGGGAGTGGAAGAACTGTGCGGAGACGAGGTCGAAACGTCCCTCCGGGAACGACTTCGCCAGGTCGTGGCGCTCCCAGACGATGCCCTCGACGCCGGCCTCGGCCGCGTGTGCGGCGGCGCGCTGGAGCGCGATGTCCGAGATGTCGACGGCGGTGACCCGCCAGCCCTGTCGCGTCAGCCAGATGGCGTCGCCGCCCTCGCCGCAGCCGAGATCGAGCGCCGTTCCCGGCGTGAGCGCGGCGACCTCGTTCACCAGGATCGGGTTCGCCTTCCCGCTCCAGACCTGATCCTTGTCCCGGTAGAAGTCTTCCCAGAACTGCTGTGTGGCATCCATGACCGCAAGATGCCCCCGCCCGGCCGGTTCCGCAAGTTCCGTTGCCGTTATGGCAAAACCAGCAGCGTGCCCGCGTCGGCGTCGAGGGTGGCCCGCGCGCCGAGCGGGATGGTCGGCGACGCCGGGACGTGCCCGACACCGAAATCCCAGGCGATCGGGACGCCGAGCGGACCGAGGCGGTCGAGCATCAGCGCCCGGATCGCCTCCGGCTCACCGCAGGACTTCCACGAGCCCAGCACGAACCCTCGAACGCCGTCGAGCCAGCCGGAACGCAGCAGTTGGGTCAGCATCCGGTCGATCCGGTAAGGACTCTCGGTGACGTCCTCCAGCAGCACGAGCGCCTCACGCCCCGAGCCCTGCTCGGGCGTGCCGAGGCCTGCCGCGACAAGGGCGAGGTTGCCACCGATGAGCGTTCCGGTCGCGGTGCCCGGCACCAGCGGCGACGACGTCGGTGAGGAGATCAGCCGCACGCTGTCCGGTTCGAACAACGACAGCCGCAGATGCTCGGCGGCCACCGCGTCGAACAGGGTGGTCGCGGGCATGGGGGAGAACAGCGTCTCCAGTCCCATGTGGACGTTCACCGCCCGGTGCAGCGCGGTGACGTCGCTCGATCCGCCGAACATCTTGGGCCCGGCCGCCCGCAGCGCCGTCCAGTCGAGCAGGTCGAGCATCCGCTGCGAGCCGTAGCCGCCACGGGCGGCGAGGACGCAGGTGACTCCCGGGTCCAGCCAGGCGCGGGTGAATTCGGCGGCCCGTGCCTCGTCGGAAGCCGACAGGTAACCGGCGGAGGCCGCGCGGACGCACTCGCCGACGTGGACCTCGACGCCCCAGCCGCGGAGCACCGGCAGCGCCTTCTCGACGAGGTCCGGCGGGACCGGCCCCGCCGGGGCGACCAAGGCGATCGTGTCACCCGGTCGTGTCTTCGGCGGCCTCACCGGCTCAGCCGGAGCTTCGGCACACCAGGCGTCTCGAAGCCGAGGATCTGACCGTAGAACGACAACTCCGCTTCGAGCGCGGCCACGATCGTCTCCGCCTTCCGGAAACCGTGCTGCTCGCCCTCGAACCTCAGGTAGGCGTGCTCGATACCGCGCCCTTCCAGCCCGGCCACGAACCGGTCCGCCTGCTCGGGCGGGCAGATCTCGTCCTCCAACCCCTGCAGGAACAGCAAAGGACCCGCGAGGGTGCCCGCGTTGTTGATCGGCGACCGATCCCGGTAGCGCTGCGCGGCCTCCGGCAGCGGACCGACCAGCCCGTCGAGATAGCGGGACTCGAAGTCGTGCGTCTCACCGCCGTCGCCGGTCCACTGCGTGAGGTCGAGGATCGGGTACATCACGGTGCCCGCGCGGTAGGTCGTGGTGGTGGTCAGCGAGGCGGCGGAGGTGTACCCGCCCGCGCTGCCGCCGCGGATGGCCAGCCTGTCGCCGTCGACGGTGCCTTCGGCGGCGAGGGCTTCGACAACGGTGACACAGTCGGCGACGTCGACCACGCCCCACTGTTCCCGCAGCCGCTCACGATAAACACGTCCGTAGCCGGTGGAGCCGCCGTAGTTCACGGTGACGACGGCGATCCCGCGGCTGGTGAAGTAGGCGATCTCGTAGTCGAGCACCGCGCTGTCCCGGCCGGTCGGCCCGCCGTGCGGGTAGACGAGCAGCGGCGGCAGTTCGCCGTCCGGCGCGGCGAAGTCGGCGTTCGCGGGGAGGTAGACGAAGGCGGGGATCCGGTCGCCGTCGTCGGTCTTGAAGATCCGTTCCTCGGGCGTCGACAGGTAGGCGGGCGACGGCGGTTCAGGTGCGGACGCGAGTTCGGTCACCGTCCCGCCGTCGAGATCGACCTTCACGACGGCACCTTCACGTTTCGGTCCCGCCGCGACGCCGACGATGCCGCCCTCGTGGACGGCGAAACCGTTGGTGGACCACGCGGTCAGCTCGGCGGCGGCCGCCACCGGAGTCACTTCCCGTGTCGCTTCGTCGAGGATGGCGAGCTTGCCCGACGCGATGACGGCGAACCTGCCGTCGCCGACCGGAGTGAACCAGCGCGTGCCGAGTTTCCACTGCGCGCCGCCGATCTCCTGTTCGACCTGGGCCAGGTTCTCGATGCCGCCGTCGAGTCCGACGCGGTGCAGGTTCCACCAGCCGTCCGGGTCGAGCAAGGCCAGCAGGCTGTCCGCCGACTCCCATTCGACCTGGCAGACGGAGACATCGGCCGCGCCGGCGAGCACCCGGTGCGGCCCGAACGTCCCGTCCTCGCCGAGTTCCGCGACGCACAGTTCGGTGCCGTCCCAAGGCATCGCGGGGTGGTTCCAGCCGATCCAAGCCGCACGCTCGGCGTCCGGCGAGAGCCGTGGCGCGGTGAGGAAGTGATGGCTCGCGGTCAGAACCCGTTCCGGGCCACCGTCGAGGGGGACCGCGATGAGATCGCGGGCGATGTCGACGCGACGGGGGCCGGTGCTGCGTTCGCGGACCAGCCACACCTCGCCGGGGAGGCCGGGCTGTAGGTCGCTGTAGCGGATCCCGTGCCGGGTCGCCGGTTCCGGGGTCAGCGGGGTCGTCTCGCCGGTGGTCAGGTCCCGGCGGTAGACGCGCTGATCCGCCCAGTGGGTGAAGACCAGGACGTCGCCGAGGACGAGCCAGGGCCGGCCGCCGTATTCGTGGACCCGGTTCCGGACGCTCCACGGAGCGGGAAGGACGTCTTCGACCGTGCCGTCGGCGCGGGACCGCACGAGGGTGACGCGACCGCCTTCACCGGTTCTCGCTTCGGCCCACCAGACCTCGTTTCCCACGGTATCGAGCCATTGCGCGCTGACTCCCGAGGCCGCGACAGCGGCGGCCGACAGGGGAGACGTCCAGGTGCCGTAAGGGGCGATCTCAACCACGGTTGAAGACTAGGTTCGTCCCTTTGCCCGTGGCGGCCCGGGGCGCGGCGGTTTCGCCCTGGGCTTAACCTTGGGGCGGCGGATGCCGATCATGGGGCCGTGGCCTAGGGTCAAAGGTGCCATGTCTCGCGTAATCCACGTCTTCCGCCAGCCCGACCGGTTCGTCGCAGGAACCGTCGGTGAGCCCGGCGACCGCACGTTCTACCTCCAGGCGTCCGAGGACGTCCGCACGATCAGTGTGACGATCGAAAAACAGCAGGTGGTGGTGCTGGCCGAGAGGCTCAGCTCGCTGCTGGAAGAGGTCGCCAGCCGGTTCGGCGCGGACGTACCGGACGACGCGCCCGACGAGCTCCTCGACGTCGACCCCCTGACCGTTCCGGTCGAGGAGGAGTTCCGCGTCGGCACGATGGGGCTCGGCTGGGACGCCGAAAGCAGTGCCGTCGTCATCGAGCTGCTCGCGATGACGGAGGGCGAGGTGGACGAAACGGTCGTTCTGGACGACACCGAAGAGGGGCCGGACGCCGTGCGCGTCTTCCTGAGCCCCGGCGCGGCGCGCGCGTTTGCGGAGCGGGCGGACCGGGTGGTCAACGCCGGTCGCAAGCCGTGCCCGCTGTGCGCGGAACCGCTCGACCCGGCGGGCCACATCTGCCCGCGCCAGAACGGGTACCGGCGCGACGTCGACGTCCTCGAGGACTGACGAGGTGGAGGAGTCTTCGCGGGAGCTGGTGACGCGCGGCAAGATCGACGTCGAAGGCAGGCTCGTCGACGCCTCCAACGTCACGCTGTTCTGCACGATCGAGCTCGACGGCGTCACCGGGAACGTCGTGTACAAGCCGGTTTCCGGTGAGCGGCCGTTGTGGGACTTCCCGGACGGGACGCTCGCGGGCCGCGAGGTCGCGACGGCCATGGTCGCCGACGCCTCCGGGCTCGGCGCGATCCCGCCGACGGTGCTGCGCGACGGGCCGTTCGGGCCGGGCATGGTGCAGCTGTGGATCGAGACCACCGACGAGGAACTCGTCGACGTCCGGTCACCGGAGAGCCTGCCGGAAGGCTGGCGTGTCGTGCTGCACGCGCACGATCGCGACGGCGAGCCCGCGGTGCTGGCGCACGCGGACCGGCAGGGTATGCGGGAGCTGGCCGTGCTCGACATCGTGGTCAACAACACCGACCGCAAGGGCGGTCACGTGCTCGCCGGCGCCGACGGCCGGGTCTACGGCGTCGATCACGGGATCTGCCTGCACACCGACCCGAAGCTGCGGACGGTGCTCTGGGGCTGGATCGGCGAGCGGCTGACCGATGCCGAGGTCGGCAAGCTCCGCGGCCTTCGCGAGAAGCTGGACGGAGAGCTCGGCGAAGCGCTGGGCGAGCACCTCACCGGGTTCGAGATCCGCGCGCTGGCCGAGCGCACCGAGCTGCTGTTGGCGGAAGGGGTCTTCCCCGAGCCGGGCGACGACTGGCGGGCCATCCCATGGCCGTTGTTCTGATCGACGACGAGGCGCGTGCGCGTCTGATCAGGCGGTTCGGCGAGGACGTCGCGACGTGGTGTGACGAACTGCCCGCCCTCGTGGAGCGGCTGGCCATGCGCTGGGGTCTCACCGTCGTCGACGCCAAACCGGGCAACTCTGGCCGGACCTTGATCTGTACCGGGGCCGACGGGCTGAAGAAGGTCCTCAAACTGACGCCGGATCACACGATCGCCGAATCGGAAGCCGCCGCGCTGCGGGCGTGGGACGGCTGCTCGAGGGTCGTGCAGGTGCTCGACACGGAACTCGCCGCCGGGGCGATCCTGCTGGAGGGCATCGAGCCTGGCACGGAGCTGATGGAGGCGGGGGCGGACGTCCCGTGGGCCGAGGTCGGCGACCTGATGGCCCAGATCCACTCGGTCGCCCCGCCGTCGGATTTCCCGCCGCTGGAAGACCGTGTCGTGTTCATGTACCGGCTCGCCGAGCGCGGGCTGCGCGGCTCGGTGGCCGAGGCAACGCTCTCGCTGGAGACCCTCGATCGCGCGCGGCTGCGGGCGCTCGAACTCGCGACCGGCGGGGGAGGGACCGCGATCGTGCATGGGGACCTGCATCCGGGCAACGTCCTCGACGGCGGGCCTGGGCGGGGAGCGGTCGCGATCGACCCGCGTCCGAGCGTGGGGGACCCGTCGTTCGATCTGGCGGATTGGGTCACCTTGCCGATGCGTGACGGTGGAACGCTCGAAGACGGGCTCGACGCGATCGCGCCGCATCTGCCGGGTTTCGACGCCGGACGAGTGCGCGCGTGGTGTGTCGCGCTAGCGCCGCTGTTCGTGATGCGTCCGCTGGAGCGGGGCGAGCGGACTCCGTTCGTCGACGCGATGCTGCTCATGGCCTCCTGACCGGCGTGGCGGGAAGACGCCGGCGGCGGGCACCGATAGCGTCGTCCGCCGTGCGCTCCCATTCGTACGACGACGTGTTGTCCGGCCCGCGCAAGCGGAAGATCCCCGAGGTGCCCGCGGAGCCGGGGCTCGTGGTCGAGGACCCGGCCAGCGGCTATTGCGGTGCCGTGGTGAAGATCGAGTACGGCAACGTCGTCCTCGAAGACCGGCACGGCAAGCACCGCGTGTTCCCGCTGAACCCCGCGGGGTTCCTGCTCGAAGGTAAGCCGGTGACGCTGGTGCCGGCGAAGGCCGCTCCGAAAGCCCCGGCACGGCGGATCTCGGCGTCCGGGTCGGTCCAGGTGCAGGGGCTCAAGGCCCGGGTCGCCCGCGATTCGCGGATCTGGGTGGAGGGCAAGCACGACGCGGAACTCGTCGAGCGCGTCTGGGGGCACGACCTGCGAGTCGAAGGCGTGGTGGTGGAACCACTCGATGGGGTGGACGTGCTGTCCGACCGCATCGACGAGTTCGGCACCGGACCCGGCCGCCGCCTCGGCGTGCTGGTCGACCACCTGGTCGCGGGCAGCAAGGAATCGCGGATCGTCGACGCGATCCGCGACGAGAACGTGCTGATCACCGGGCATCCGTACATCGACATCTGGGAGGCCGTGAAGCCGTCGGTCGTCGGCATCCGTGCCTGGCCGAAGATCCCGCGCGGCACGGAGTGGAAAGAGGGCGTCTGCGACGCGCTCGGCTGGGGCGAGCCGTGGGAGGGCTGGCAGCGGATCCTGGCGGCGGTCGGCAGCTACCGGGATCTGGAAACGCCGCTGATCGGAGCGGTGGAACGGCTCATCGACTTCGTCTCGGACCCGGGCGAAGAGTCCTGAATGTCTGGTTTGCGTGAGGTCACTCAAGGTCACGCGTCGGTCACGTCGGATTCGCTTCCCCGGTATGAGTCGGCGCGATCTGGGAGCATGAACGCATGACAGGCGCGCTCATCTGGCTGATCGCCGGCATCCTCTTGATCATCGCCGAGCTGCTCTCGGGTGATCTGTTCCTGCTCATGGTCGGCGTCGGAGCCCTGTTCGGGGCGGGCTCGGCCGCCCTGACCGGGAACCCCTTCATCGACGTCGCGGTGTTCGCCGTCGCCTCGGTCGGGATGCTCGTCCTCGTCCGGCCGACCCTCAAACGCCGGTTCCTCGCGGGGCCGGACATCAAGACCAACACCGACGCGCTGATCGGCGCGCGGGCGGTAGTAGTGTCCACAGTGGACGGCGATGCCGGCCAGGTGAAGCTGGCGGGCGACGTCTGGTCGGCACGGAGCATGACCCATGGGGAACCGATCGCCCCGGGGACATCGGTGACGGTCGTCGAGATCTCGGGCGCCACGGCGGTCGTCTCGGCCGAGTTGTGAGCCGGACGGCCGCACCGCAACAGGTTTCTACGTAAGGGGAAGGTAGTTGTCAGAGACAGTGGTGTTCATCGTCGTCGGACTGCTCGCGTTGTTCGTGGTCGTCGTCGTGGTCAAGGCGATCATGGTGGTGCCGCAGGCGCAGTCCGCTGTGATCGAACGGCTGGGCCGGTTCCGGACGGTGGCTTCTCCCGGCCTGACGTTTCTGGTGCCCTTCCTGGACAAGGTCCGGGCGCGGATCGACCTCCGCGAGCAGGTCGTTTCGTTCCCTCCGCAGCCCGTGATCACCGAGGACAACCTGACGGTGTCCATCGACACGGTCGTGTACTTCCAGGTCACCGACTCGCGCGCCGCGGTCTACGAGATCTCGAACTACATCGTCGGTGTCGAGCAGCTGACCACCACGACCCTGCGTAACGTCGTCGGTGGCATGAGCCTGGAACAGACCCTGACCTCGCGTGACTCGATCAACAGCCAGCTGCGCGGTGTGCTCGACGAGGCCACCGGCCGCTGGGGCATCCGCGTCGCCCGGGTCGAGCTGAAGGCGATCGACCCGCCGCCCTCCATCCAGGATTCGATGGAGAAGCAGATGCGCGCCGACCGTGAGAAGCGCGCGATGATCCTGACCGCCGAAGGTCAGCGTGAATCGGCGATCAAGACCGCGGAAGGCCAGAAGCAGAGCCAGATCCTCGCGGCCGAAGGTGCCAAGCAGGCCGCGATCCTGAGCGCGGAGGCCGAGCGGCAGTCGCGGATCCTGCGCGCGCAGGGTGAACGTGCCGCCCGGTACCTGCAGGCGCAGGGCCAGGCGAAAGCCATCGAGAAGGTCTTCGCGGCGATCAAGGCCGGACGCCCCACGCCCGAGGTCCTGGCGTACCAGTACCTGCAGACCCTGCCGCAGCTGGCGCAGGGCGACGCGAACAAGGTCTGGATGATCCCGAGCGACTATGGCAAGGCACTGGAGGGCTTCGCCCGCGCGCTCGGCGCGCCCGGCGACGACGGCGTGTTCCGCTACGAGCCGCCGAAGGAAGACCCGGTCGAGAAGCCGGACCTGGAGGACGAAGAGGTCCAGGGCTGGTTCGACACCTCCAGCGACCCGAAGGTCGCCGAGGCCGTCGCGGCCGCGGAAGCCGTGGCGCGCAAGGAGGTTCCGGCGCTGGGTGTCGCGACGCCGCGGCAGGAGCCGCCCGCTCCGCGTCAGGTTCCCAAGGCTGCTCCGGCTCCCGAGCCGGAGGCCGCTCCGGAGCCGCCGCAGGCCCCGCCGGCCACGCGGTTGCCGCAGGCGCAGCCGCCCGCCGGTCCGCAGGGTGGTCCGTACCAGGGGCCGCCGTCGCAGGGGCCGGGCAGCGGGCCGTTCCCGCAGCAGGGACCGTTCGGTGGTCCGCAGGGTGGTCCGCCGCCGCAGCGCTGAGTCGACTCCTCGAAGTACATGAAGGCCCCCTTCGTTGCGCTGGACGTAAGGAAGGGGGCCTTCATGTACTTCTGGACCTCCACCGCGGTCGAGATTGCAGGGTGGCGACATGGACCGATCGATTCTCGCGGTACGAGACTTCCTCGACGAGCCGCGCTTGCCCGCCAGCGTCGCCACCACCACCGGGCGCGGGAATCCGGCGTTGGCGATGATGTGGTTCGTGGCCGAGGAGGGGCGGTTGTGGTTCCACACCCCGGTGCCCGACGGCCGCCCGTCGCCGTTCTTGACCGCGGCCCGCGACTATCGCGAGGTCGCTGTCATGGTCGCGACCTTCGACCCGCCTGACGACGTCCGCCAGGTCCGCATGACCGGTCCCGCGAGACTTGAAGTCAAAGATGTGGCCCGGATCCGACGCATCTACGAGCGCTACATTCCAGCCTGGTCGACGGACTGGGCGGATCATGCCGCGGCGTCCGGCGCGCGCCTGTGGTCCATGTCCCCTGACCGGGGTATGGCCGTGGCCTACCCCGGTCTCGAGAACCGTCCTGTCTTCCGCTGGTCGAGCGCGGCGGAAGGACCGTTCAACTCCTGAGGAACTGGAGCGTCCGGTACTCGTCGACCACCGCGGCGAGCTCGGCGATACGAGCCTGCCCGGCGTCGATGAGCCGTTGCCCCGCCCGCGACCACAGTTCGAGATCGGGGGACATCGGCGGGATCTCGGCCAGGATCTCCGCGCTTTCGGCGAGGCTGAGCCCGACCCGCTGGGCGGCGACCGCGAGCCGGATGCGGCAGATGGCGTCGATCGTGAACCGGCGCGCGTTGCCCGCGGTCCGCTCCGCGGTGATGACGCGGTAGCGCTCGTAGTAGCGGACGGCGTTGGCCGAGACCCCGGCTTTGCTCGCGACCTCGCTGACGGTCAGCCGGGCATCGAGCTGGGGGAGTGTCGACGTCGTCATGCTGCGCTCCGTACCGTGGCGGGTTCCGTCGCCGGGGCGGGCCGTGTCCGCAACCTGACCACCAGGGCGAACACCATGACCGCGAGGACTCCGACGAGTGTCAGACGATACGCGTCGACGACCTCCCCGGTGAGCGCCGAACCCGGATCGCTCAGCGCGGCGAGACCCTGTCCGGCGGTGGCGGCCGCGATCAGCCCGGTGAACACCGCGCTCACCGCCGCGGTCCCGACCGCGCTCGCGATGGTGCTGGCCAAGGGAAGGATCGCCGAACCGGACGCGAGATCCGGCCCGCGCAGTTCGCGGCCCGCGCTCACGATGGTGGGCATCATGATCGCTCCGGTGCCCGCTCCCTGGAGCAGCCCCAAGATTCCCAGCACCAGGTACGGAGTGCCCGGGGTGAGGACGAGCGCCGTCAGCGCGGTCGAGACGATCGCCATGCTCAGTCCCGTCCCGACGACGATCCTCGGGCCGAAGCGTTCCAGGACACGAGCGGCGAACTGGATGGTGATGCCCATCCCGATCGCCCCGGGGACCATCATCAGCGCGCTGGTCATGGCCGAATCACCGCGCATCACCTGAATGTAGGCGGGCATCAGCAGCATCGAGCCGAAGTACGGTGCGGCGTACAGGACGAGGACCACGGTGTTCCGGCCGAACGTCCGGTCACGCAGAAGCCGGACGTTCAGCAACGGCGCACGATGCCCCCACGACCTTCGGATGAACACGGCCATGAGCACCAGCCCGGCGGCGACGATGCCCGACCGGACGTCCACGCCGAGCGTCTCCTCGCTGAAGCCGTACGCCACCGCGACCACACCGGGGACGAGCAGCAGGCCGCCGGCGAAATCGACCGGTGCGCGTTCCGCGGACGGGGTATCGGCGGGCACCCACCGAAGTACGCCCACGACGGCGAGCAGAGCGGGTGGGACGGTGATGAAGAACAGCGCCCGCCACGAAAGGCTGTCCAACAGGATCCCGCCGAGCACCGGACCGAGGATCGGCCCGATCAGCAAGGGCAGCCCGGTGATCGCGGTCATCCGGCTGCGGCGTTCCGGGGCCACCGTGCCGAAGCCGATGGTCATGCCCAAGGGGTTGATCAGGCCGCCGGCGAGGCCCTGTACCGCTCGTGCGGCGATCATCCAGCCCAGGTCGCCGGCCGCTCCGGCGGCCGCGGACGCCACCGCGAACACGAGCAGCGCGGCCAGGTACACCCGGCGCGCTCCCCACCGTTGCGCGAAAGTAGCCGCGAGCGGCATCGCCGCGACCATGCCGAGTGCGTAGGCGGTCACGATCCACTGGGTCGTGGTCAGTGATGCGGAGAAGGTCGTCATGAACCGCGGCAGTGCGACGGCGACGATCGTGGTGTCGAGAACGGCCATCAACCCGCCGAGCGCGATCACCGCCGCGATGCGGAGTTCTTGTGCGGTCAGGCGGTTCATGCCGCACTCACCTGATCCGCGACGCGTCCGGCGCGCAGGGTGCGGGCCCACCAGGTCAGCTCGGTCATCGTCGCGGCCAGTGCGCCGCGCTCGCCTTCGGTGCCCTCGTACCCGTTCGGCCCGAGACGAGTCCACGGCGCGTTCAGCAGGACCGCGTCGCGGATCGTGGTCGCGCGCAGTTCGGGGAAGATCAGCCGCAGCTGCTCGATCGCGCGGATGCCGCCCGAACCCGCGCCGTAACCGACGAACCCGACGGGCTTATACGCCCATTCCGTGAAATGCCAGTCGATCGCGTTCTTCAACGCCGCAGGAAAGCTGTGGTTGTACTCCGGGGTGACGACGAGGTAGGCGTCGGCCGCGTGCAGCTTGTCGCTGATCGCCGTCCGGGTCCCGCCGGGGCGCGTTCCCTGCAGCGGGAGATCGACGTCGGCGAGGTCGATCGGGTCGACCTCCAGGCCGTCGATCGCGGCGAGTTCGGACAGGAGCCAGCCGGTGATGGCGTCGGCGAACCGTTCGTGGCGGACGCTGCCGATGATCACGGCGAGGCGGACGGGGGACTGGGTGGTGATCTCTTCGCTCATGAAGACGACGCTAAAAGTTCGTCCGTAGGTGAACTCAAGCTCTTGCGTCCCTGGTCACGAACCCTGGACCTCCATTTAAGTAGAGGTTGTAAGGCTTGACATGTAGGAAATCTCCTACGTATGGTCTCGGCATGAACATCGACCGAATCCAGTTCCTCACCGTGCCGGTCTCCGACCAGGCGAAGGCGCGGGACTTCTACGTCGGCAAGCTGGGCTTCGACCTGCTCGTCGACGTCAGCGGCCCGCACGGCCCGTTCGTCATGGTCGGCCCCAAGGGCGCGGACACCGGGATCGTCCTCGTGGACCGCGCGGTCGGCGATCTGGACCCGGACACCCGTGTGCACTTCCAGTTGAGCACGACCGACGTCGACGCGGACATCGCGGAGCTTCGTGCCCAAGGTGTCGAGGTCGGGGACGCGGAGGAGATGCCGTGGGGCCGCGTGACCTCCCTGAAGGATCCCGACGGCAACGCGATGGGCCTGCTCGAACCCTCGGGGTACGGGAACTGGCCGCGCTAGTGCCGGTCAACGACGACGTGTTCGCCGCGCTCGCCAACCCGGCCCGCCGCGAGATTCTCGGCATCCTCCTCGACGGCCCGCGGGCGGCGGGGGAGATCGCCGAACGGTTCGACATGCGGCGGCCGAGCCTGTCGGAACACCTTCGGGTGCTGCGTGAAGCCGGGCTCGTCCGGGAAGAGCGGCAGGGCCGCAATCGCGTCTACTCTCTCGAGGCCGCGCCGCTGCGGGTGGTCTCCGACTGGCTTTCGCCGTACGAGCGGTACTGGCGCGGCAAACTGGGCGACCTGCGCGACCTGCTGGACGAGGAGGACTTCTGAACGACGAGGATCCGACGGCCGTTCACGTCGACCAGTTCCTGGCGCATCCGCCGCGCAAAGTGTGGCGCGCGCTGACCGAGCCGCAGCTGCTGGAACGCTGGCTTCGGATGCCGAACGATATCAAACCCGTTGTGGGACACCGGTTCCAGTTGCTCGCCGACCCGGTCCCGGCCGCCGGTTTCGCGGGCGGCCCGGTCGACTGCGAGGTGCTAGCCGTGGAGCCGGAGCGGTTGCTCAGGATCAGCTGGGGTCCGAAGTGGACGGTCACCTGGCGGCTCGAACCGGAGGGCCGTGGGACGCGGCTGTTCCTCAGTCACGAGGGCTTCGACCCCGACGACGAGTTCCAGCGGATGTCACGCCGGATCATGGGCGGCGGCTGGCGAACCGGAGTCCCGAAGGCGCTGGCGCGCGTATTGGACGAGATGCCGGACGGCCTAGCCTCTCGACAACGGGTCTAGGATCCCCGCTGTGACGGACGAGAAACCGCTCCGAGCCGATGCCCGCCGTAACCGCACGCGGGTGTTGGAGGCCGCGGAGCGCGTCTTCACGGCCAAAGGCACCAGTGCGCCGACCGAAGAAGTCGCCCGCGAAGCAGGCGTCGGGGTCGGCACCGTGTTCCGCCACTTTCCGACGAAAGAAGCGCTCCTCGAGGCAGTGCTCTTCGCGCGTCTGCACCGCTTCGTCGACGAAGCCGAGGCCACGGTGGCCGTCGAGTCGCCCGACCCCGGCGCCACGTTCTTCGGATTCCTGACCGGCTGGATCGAGATGGCGGGCGCCAAGAACGCCTACTTCGAAGCACTGTCGGCGGCCGGGGTCACCGTGCCGTCGGCCGGGTCGGTCATCGGCGTCCGCCTGAAGGAAGCGCTGGGCGTACTGCTCGGCAGGGCGCAGGACACCGGCGACGTCCGCAAGGACATCGGCGTCGACGAACTGATCGCGGTGATCATCGGGACGGCGAAGGCGGCGGAGCACGCCGGGCCCGAGTTCCGGGCCCGGACGATCTGCGTCCTCTTCGACGGGCTTCGGCCGCGTCAGGCGTAGGGCTCCATCGTCGGCCGCTTCGGCGCGAGCGCGTCGCCCGAGGATTCCCCGCGCAGCCTGCGTTTGATCCACGGGACAGCGTGTTCCCTGCCCCACTGGAGGTTCTCGGTGCGCCGCGCCTGCGGGCTCAGCAGCGGCCGCGGGCCGAGTTCGGCGGGTGTCAGCTTGTGCGGTTCACCGAGGGCGTCGAGGACGGCGATGGCGATCTCGTTGTGTCCCAACGAGTTCAGGTGCAAGCGGTCGGGAGCCCACAACCGCCTGTCGCGCAGCTGCCGCATCGCCCACATGTCCACCAGCAGCGCCCCGTGCCGGGCCGCGATGCCGCGGACGTGTTCGTTGTAGATCGCGACACGGCCCCGGATCCTGCGGAACAACGCGTCTTCGACCCCGTCGACCCCCGTGAACAGGACGACCCGCGCACCGGTGGCCACGACCTTGCCGACGGCGACGTCGTAGTCGTCGATGAGGGCGTCGATGTCGACCTTCGGCCGCATCAGGTCGTTGCCGCCGGCGTACAGCGTCACGAGATCCGGGTTCAGCGCGAGCGCCGGGTCGAGCTGCTCGGCGATGACCTGCCCGAGGAGCTTGCCGCGGATCGCGAGGTTGGCGTAACGGAAGTCCTGGTGGTTGGCCGCGAGGGTGCCCGCGACGCGATCGGCCCAGCCGCGGACGCCGTTGGGCGACGACGGGTCTTCGTCGCCGACACCCTCGGTGAAGGAATCCCCGAGACTGACTAAGCGCTTGCTCATACCCGGATGTTACCCAGGCGAACGCGGCCGGCCGATTCAGCCCCTGCTCAGGAGCAGAACACGTCGCGCTTCGGCAGCTTTCCGGACAACAGGAAGCTCGTTGTCGTGTTCAGCGCGCAGGCGTTGCCGCCGAGGACGTACACGCCGTGACCACTGGCGTCCACGGTCACCAGCCGCGACCGGGCACCGAACTTCTCGTCGAGCAGCTGCCCGCCCCGCAGCGGGGTCGCGGGGTCTCGCCGGTTCTGGACGACCAGCACGTTCTCCGGCCCTTTGTCCTTGACCGCCACCGGGGGCTCGGCCGGCGCGTGAGGCCAGAACGCGCACGGGATGATGTTCGCGCCGGCGGCGCCGAAGAGCGGGTACCGCTCGCGGTCTTCGGCCACACCACGGTGATAGGTGCGCACGTCCGATGGCCACGCGACGTCGTTGCACGTCACCGCCAGGAACACCGACCACATGTTGTCCGTCGGCGCCGGTGTGGCGGCCAGGGACAGGCGCTTCGCTTCGGCGGCGACGCGTTCCGCCGCTCCCTTGTCGCCGTCACGGACCGACTGCCACCACTGTGCCGTCTGCCCGTACCGCGTCTGCCCGTAAAGGCCCGCGAAGGTGGCCAGCCGGAACAAGCGCCCGTCGAGGCCGTTCACCGCGGTCTTGTCGAGCTTCTCCGCGAGCTCGAAATAGGTCCTGCGCGCTTCGGCGGCGGTGCGGCCGAGGCCGTACGACTCGTGCCGTGCCGCCGCCCACTTCGCGAAGTCCGGGAAGGTGTCCTCGGCGCCGAGTCCGAACCGGCGCAGCCCGTCACGGTCGAGGTGGGTGTCGCCGATGTTGCTGTCGAGTACCACTCGGTCGGACTTCTCCGGGAACATCGACGCGTACGCCGCACCGAGCGCGGATCCGTACGAATAGCCCAGGAAACTCGTCTTCTCCTCGCCGAGCGCGGCCCGGATCCGGTCGAGGTCCCTCGCCATGTTCGCCGTCGAAACGTGCCGCAGCCTGCCGTCCTTGTCGTTCGCGGCACACTGTGCGGCCACCCCCTTCGCGATCTTCGCTTGAGCGGCGACGGCCGCTTCGTCCACCGCGTACGGCGGGATGTTGCCCAGATACTCCTGTTCCGCCGTGAATCCGCAGCTCACCGGAGTCGAGTGACCGATGCCTCTGGTGTCCATGCCGATCACGTCGTAGGCGTCCAGGACGCTCGCGGGCAGGCCGTGCGAGGCCAGATCCGCGGGGAACGACAGCCCGGGCCCACCCGGACCGCCCGGGTTCAGCATGAGCACGCCGCGCCGCGCCGCGGGTTTCGTGCTGGCCAGGCGGGAGATCATGATGTCGATCCGCTCGCCCTCCGGCGCCCGGTAATCCAGTGGCACCGGTACGGTGGCGCACTGCAGCACGATGTCCGCGGGCACCTTCACGTCCTCGGGGCACGCGGCCCATGCCAAGCCCCGCGCGGGTTCGGCCGCTCCGGCGGGCGCAGTGAACAGCGGCGCCATGAGACCGAAGATCACCGCCAGGCCCACAGTTCGTTTCCGTCTCATCGTCTCTCCCCGATCTTGGTGTGCTCACCGACGGGCGTATTCGAGACCGTGCCCTCGGGGCATGGTCAAGCCGCTTGACTGTGCCCTCGGGGCACGGTGTCCAATGCGGTGGATGTCCTGGAGCACACGGGAGCTGGCGGAACTGGCCGGCACGACGCTGAAGACCGTCCGCTACTACCACCGGATCGGGTTGCTCGACGAGCCTGAACGAGCCCACAACGGCTACAAGCGGTACCGGGTCGAGCATCTGATCCGGTTGCTGCGGATCCGGCGGCTGGTGGACCTGGGCGTGCCGCTGTCCGAAATCCCGGCGATGGCGGGCTCGGACGAGCACACGGAGCAGACGCTGCGCGCACTGGACGAGGAACTGCGGGCGAGTATCGAGCGGCAGCAGCGGATGCGCGACGAGCTGGCCCTGATCCTGCGCCGCCGCAGCCTGGTGGACCTGCCGCCCGGTTACGACGGCAACGTCGAGGGAATGCCGGAGGAGGAACGCTCGTTGATGATGATCTTTTCGACCGTGCTGGACCCGGCCACGATGGCTACGCTGCATTCGCTCCAGCCGGCGTCCCGGCCCGCCGTCCAGACCGAGTTCGACGAGCTGCCCGCGGACGCCGATGACGCGACGCGGCAGCGCATCGCCGAGGCCCTCGCGCCGATCGCCCGCGAGCAGTACGAAGCCCGGCCCGGATTGCTGGACGCGAAGACGTGGAAGGCCCTCACCAAGCCGGTCGTCCTCCACGGCGTGGTCGATCTGTACAACCCGGCCCAGCTGGACGTCCTGCAGCGCGTGAACGCCATGCTCGACCTCAACCCTCCGGAAGCGACGTCCTGACCATGGTCAAGAAACTCACCCGGCGGTGGCAGCTCTCCAGGGTCAGGCCCGGGGACGGATCGGCGCTGGCCGAGTACCGCCGATGGCAGCTCTTCTCCCGTTCGCTGTTCTTCCTCGATCTCGAAGCGCACGTCTACGCGGTCGACGTCCGCTACCTCGCCGACGCCAAAACCCGGAAACAGCACGAAGACGCGGTCGGGAAAAGCCCCGCCGCGCTGTACCGGGACGGTGTCCAGCTCTTCCGGTCCAACCTTCCCGCGGCGTTCCCCGTGCCGGGAGGTGTCGTCGAGGTGGCGACCAGCGTGGTCGGACTGAAACGCATGCACTTCGTGCCCGACCACGGCGCCGAGCGAGCACTGCGTCCTCACCCTCGTTCGCAGGAAGGATTGCGGGCGAGCTTCGGACGGCGGTTTCCCCGTACCAGCGCCGCCATCGGCGTGGTCTCGCTCGTGATCCTCCTGGTCGCGCTCATCGTGGGCCTGCTCCAGGGCGCGGAGGCCATCACGAAGATCCCCGTCGTCGCCGAACACGTCGGTACGTTCACGTCGCCGGCGCTGCTGCCCTCCTGGGCGAAGATCACCCTCGCAGTGGCGGGATTCGTCTCCGCCCTCGAACGCGCACTGAGGCTCCGGTACAACCGGTTGATCGACTCCGTCACCTCTTGAGGCGGAAAGGGGATTCGACGCTCCGGCGCGCGGGTACTCGGTGAGATCCACAAGGCACCGAGCGCGAGGAGGATGCCGCATGCGGCGGACGGACCTGGAGACCGTGGACGTGCTGGGTGTCGCCTTCCCCAAACCGTCGCGGACGCTGGGGCGGGTCGCCCGGGGGCTGGCCGGGCTGGCCCTCCTGCCGCTGGAAGGGATACCGGGCCGCGGACCGCGGCGGGCGGTCTGGTCTTGTCCCGGCAGGCTCTACATCGAGACGCACGGCGTGAAAGGACCGGACGGCGCCCGCGTCGCCCGGCGGGTGGAACGGGCCTTGTCGGAGATCCCCGGCGTGCGATGGGCGCAGGTGAACGCGCCGACGTCCCGCGTGGTGGTCGCGGTCGAAGACCCGGGCCCGCGGCGACTGGAGCTGATCCGCGCGGTCGAACGGGCGGAGGCGGAGCCCGCTTCCGAAGCCGAGCGGGTCGAGGAAGACGAACTGCACCATCCGGCGGACGGCACCACGGCGACCCGGCTACCGTCCACACTCGCCGCCGACGCCGCGGGACTGATGCTGTCGGTGGCTTCGAAGATCATGCCGTGGGCTCCGCTGCCGACGGAGGCCGCGGCACTGGCGTCCCTCGTCGACCTGCACCCGCGGTTGCGTGACCTGGCGGACCGGAAACTGCGCGGCCGGGAGAGGGCGGATTCGGCGACCTCCATCGGCGCGGCGCTGGTCCACGGTCTCGCGGCCCGCAGCGAGGGAACGGTACTGGACATCATGCTCCGCGGCACCCAATGGCGGGAGGCCAAGGCGCACCAGCGAGCCTGGTGCGAGGCCGAGTCCAAACTGGTCGGGCAGCGCGAGCACGCCGGCGCCGACTCGGTGGCGAGCGAACGGCCGTGGCCGCTTCCGGAAAGCGCCGCCGATCGGCACGCGCGCCGGTCCATCGCCGCCGGGGCCGCGGCCGCCGCGGCGGCCCTGCCGTTCGTCGGGCCGAGGCGCGCCGCCGCGGTCGGGATCTCCGCGCTGCCCAAGGCCCCGTCCCATGGCGCGGCCGCGTTTTCCGCCCAGCTGGGCCAAGTTCTCGCCCGGCGCGGTGCGCTGGTGATGGACCGGTCCGCGCTGCGGGGGCTCGACCTGCTCGACACGATCGTCATCGACACCACGGCGCTCGGCGCGGGCGCGAACGTCCTCAGTGATCTGGTCCCCTTGCCCGATGGTGACCAAGTGGACCTGACGGCCGCCGCCTTCGCCTTGTTCGACCCGGAGAAGCCCGAGGTGGTGCGGCGGGACGGCGAATGGACGCTCGGCCCGGTCGACGAGCTGGACGTCACCGGTTTCCCCGACCGGCAGCGGATGCTGGACCAGGGCGCCCACCTGGTGCTGGGGCTGGTCCGCGACGGGCGGCCGGCCGGGCTGCTCGCCGTCGCGCAGGAGCGCTCGCCCGACGTCGACGCGTTGGCTTCCGCGGCCGAGGCCGCCGGCCTCCGGGTGGTCCAGACCGACGGTGGGGTGACGTTCGACGCCGTCCGCGAACTCCAGGCGTGCGGACGCGTGGTCATGCTGGTCTCCGACGATCGCCGGGCGCTGGGGGCGTCGGACTGCGGAGTCGGAGTGCACGAGGACGGGACGCCGCCGCCCTGGGGCGCACATGTGCTGATCGGCCGCGACATCGGCACGGCCGTCCTGCTCGTCGAGGCGATCACCGCCGCGAGGGCGGTCGTCCGCGATTCGACGATGCTCGCGACCGCGGCCAGCGGAATCGGCGGCGTGACCGCGCTCAGCGCCCGGCGCAGGCCTGCCGCGAGCGGCCTTCGCGCGGTGAACGCCGGGGCGCTCATGGCCTTCGGTGACGGGGTCTGGCGTGCTCGTACGCTCACCGGCGAGCGGAAGGCGCCCTCCTCGGGCCGCGTCGCGCCACCGTGGCATCTGATGCCCGCGGACGTCGTGCTCGATCGGCTCGGCTCGGGCCCCCGTGGCCTGGACGAGCGCGAGGCCCGGCGACGCGCGCCCGCCGATCGTGCGGGCGGCGACGGCAACGCCGGCACGAGTATCGCGAAGGCGTTCATGGCCGAGCTCGCCAACCCGCTCACCCCGGTGCTGGCCGGTGGCGCGGCGGTTTCGGCCGCGGTGGGCTCTCCGGTCGACGCCGCGCTGGTCGCCGGGATCGTCGGAGTGTCCGCGCTGAGCGGCAGCGTGCAGCAGGTGCACACCGACCGCGCGCTGGCCGGGCTCTTCGAACGGTCCGCGACCGTGACGACCGTCGTGCGCGACGGTGCCGAGCGGCAGATCGTCGCCGACGCGCTGGTGCGGGGTGACGTCGTGTCGCTGCGGTCCGGTGACGTCGTGCCGGCGGACTGCCGCGTGCTCGACGCGACCGGCGCGGAACTCGACGAGTCCTCGCTGACCGGCGAGTCGTTGCCGGTACCGAAGGCCGCGGAGCCGGTCGTGGCGGCGGAGCTCGCCGATCGGACGTCGATGCTGTACGAGGGCACCACGGTCGCCGCCGGCAAGGTGACCGCCGTCGTCGTGGCGACGGGAGACGAGACCGAGGTCGGGCGGGGGATGGCCGCCGCACGAGGCGCCGCCCCCGAGACCGGCGTCGAAGCGCGGCTCGCGTCGCTCACCAAGCAGGCCTTGCCGGTGGCGGTCGGCTCGGCGGCCGCCGTCGCGGGCGCCGGGCTCATCCGTGGCGTGCCGTTGCGGCAAAGTGTCGGGGCGGCGGTGAACCTCGCGGTCGCGTCGGTGCCGGAAGGCCTGCCGTTCCTGGTGAACGCGGCCCAGCTGGCGGCCGCCCGGCGACTCGCCGAAAACGGCGCGCTCGTCCGTAATCCGCGCACCATCGAAGCGCTGGGGCGGGTGGACGTCCTCTGTTTCGACAAGACCGGCACCCTCACCGAAGGCAAGCTCAGCGTCAACCGGATCGACGACGGCAGGACCACCGCCTCGGTGAGCCGGCTGCGGAAGAGCCACCGGGCGGTGCTGGCCGCGGCCGTCCGCGCGACGCCCCGGGCGGAGAACCCCGAGGAACTGCCGCATCACACGGATCAAGCCGTTCTCGAGGGCGGCCTCACCGCGGGTGTGGACGCCGGCGGCTGGCAGAAGACCGGTGCGGTCCCGTTCGAGCCGTCGCGGGGATTCCACGCGACCAACGGGAAACTCGGTGACCGGCACGTGGTCTGCGTCAAAGGCGCGCCGGAGACCGTCCTTCCCCGATGCGCCCGGCACGGCGACCGGCCGATGGGCGCGGGTGTCCGCGGCAGGCTGGAGAAGCGGGCCGGTCGCCTGGCCGCGGCCGGGCATCGCGTCCTCGCCGTCGCGGAACGGCCTGTGTCCACAAAGGACCTCTCCGAGGACGACGTCACCGATCTCCGGTTCCTCGGCTTCGTCGCGCTGGCGGATCCGGTGCGCGACAGTGCCGCGCCGGCGGCGGATCGGTTGCGCGAGGCCGGAGTGCGCACGGTGATGATCACCGGCGATCATCCGGCCACCGGCGAGGCGGTCTCGGAGGAGATCACCGGGCGCAACGGCGACACCAAGGTGCTCACCGGCGCGCGGATCGAGGAACTCGACGACGACGAGCTCGATCGAGAACTCGCCGACGTCGACGTGATCGCCCGGTGCAGCCCGGCGCAGAAGGTCCGGATCATCCAGGCGTACCAACGCGGCGGCAGGGTCGTCGCGATGACCGGGGACGGCGCGAACGACGCGCCCGCCATCCGGCTCGCCGACGTCGGGATCGCGCTCGGGCAGCGGGGCACGGCCGCGGCGAGGGCGGCCGCGGACCTCGTGGTGACCGACGACCGGCTGGAGACGATCGTCGCCGCGCTGGTGGAAGGCCGGGCGATGTGGGCTTCGGTCCGCGAGGCGCTCGGCATCCTGCTCGGCGGGAACCTGGGGGAGATCACCTTCACCGTGCTCGGCTCGGTCGTCACCGGACGTTCCCCGCTCACCGCCCGTCAGCTGCTGCTGATGAACCTGCTCACCGACCTCGCGCCCGCGCTGGCCATCGCGTTGAGCAGGCCGGACAGCGAGTCCGTACCGGAGTTGCTGCGGGAGGGGCCGAGTGCGTCGCTCGGGAACGCGCTCCGGCGCGACATCACCACGCGTGCGGTGACCACGACACTCGGGGCGTCCACCGCTTGGACCCTCGCGCGGATGACCGGCAGGCGACGTCGGGCGAGCACGATCGCGCTCGTCTCCCTGATCGGCACCCAGCTCGGTCAGACACTCGCCGTCGGCGGCCGGGACAGGACCGTCCTCGCCGCGGGCCTGGGCTCCGCCGCCCTGCTGGCGATACTGGTCCAGACCCCTGGGGTCAGCCAGTTCTTCGGGTGCACGCCGCTCGGTCCGGTCGGCTGGGGGATCGCCCTCGGCAGCGCCGGCGCGGCGAGCGTCGGTGGTCTACTGCTCGGACCCCGAGGGGTAGAGCCTTCGCCCGAACACGCGTGATCAGAGCCGTAACTCGCGTGCTTGAAGGCGTAACTCGCTGAGCCGGCCCGAGACACGCGAGTTACGGCTCCAAGCACGCGAGTTACGCCTTCAAGCACGCGTGATCCGCCGTCAGGCACATCCGTCGGCATCTTGACAGCCCTCGGCGTCGTTCATACATTCATACAGGCGTTGTCAAAGTGTATGAATGACGCTGGGAGTTGGTCGTATGCGACTCGGTAAGACCGCCATCGTTCTCGGTGGCAGCGCCGCCGGACTCTGCACCGCGGGGGCGCTCGCCCCGTACTTCGACCGCGTGCTGGTGCTCGAACGCGACGAGCTTCCGGCCGAGGCCGAACACCGGCGCGGGGTACCGCAGAGCAAACACCCCCATTTCCTCCTGAACTCGGGCCGCCGCGCGATCGGGGAGCTGTTCCCCGGATTCGAGGACGACCTCATCGCCGCCGGCGGACTGCATCTCATGCCGTCGATGGACGCCGCCTACCTCGACGGAAAGGGCTGGTCGGCGCGGAAACGCAGCGCGATGACGATGATCTACAGCTCCCGGATCCTCATCGAGCGCGTGCTCCGGGACAAGGTCCGCGGCCTGTCCAACGTCATGATCCGCGAGGGCGTCGCGGTCAGCGGGCTGACGACCCGGGACGGGGCCGTCACGGGCGTCGGGATCTCCACGCGCGAGGGTGAGGAGTACCTCGACGCCGACTTCGTGGTGGACGCGATGGGCCGCGGTTCCTCGGTCGGCGCCTGGCTGGTGGCGGCGGGCTGGCCGGAACCGGAAGTGCGGACCCTGGACGCCAAGGTCACCTACACCTCACGCTGGTACGACCTGCCGTCGCCCGAGGAGCGGCCGCCGTCCTGGTGGTGGCGGCATCTGGTGATCATGCCGACCCCCGACAAGGGCCCGCATCCGGACGAGCACGACTTCCTGGTCAACTTCTTCCCGATCGAGGGCAACCGGGTCATCGCGTGCATGGGTTCGTGGGGCATCGAGATGCCTCGCACCACCGAAGCGTTCGTCGAGTCGGCCCGCCGGGTGCGGGCGCCGCTGTTCGCGGCCGCGATGGACCGGTCCACCCCGACCTCCGAGGTCCATCTCACCCGGTCGACCGGCAACAAATGGCGGCGTTACGACCGGCTCCGCACCCCGCCGAAGCGGTTGGCGTTCGTCGGCGACTCGATCTGCGCGTTCAATCCGTTCTACGCGCAGGGCATCAGTTCCGCCGCCGGTTCGGCGCTCCTGCTGCGCGAGCACCTCGCCCGTGCCGAACGTCTCGACACCGGATTCTCCGCACGATTCCTCGCGGCCCAGCGCAAGCTACTCAACGTGCCGTGGAGCCTGGCGATGGCGAGGGACCAGGGGTACGCCTGCGCGGTGGGCACCGAAAAGGCAGGGGAGTGGAAGCGACGCCTGCTCTCGGCGGTGTCCGGCCCCGCGTTCCGGCTCATCGTCGGCGCCGCCCGCGAAGACGACGTGGTCGACGAGCATTTCGCGAAGGTGTTCAACCTCGACGAGTCGCTGCGCGACATGATGACGAACCCGCGGGTGATCGCGGGGCTCGTGCGCTACCGGATCCGGGCGGCGCTGGGGCGGCACCGGATCCCGTTCGACTTCGACGCCCGCGCCGAGCCGCCGGTCAAGGACTATTCACCGGAAGGTGGCGCCGCCGAACCGGCGGTCGCCCGATGAGCGCCGTATGCGGGGCGGACGCCGAAGGGGTCACCCGCGCCCTCGGCTTCGACTGCCACGACGTGTCCGCGTGGCTCTCGCTCCGTCCACCGTGGACAGCGGGGCACTGGACGATGCCCCTGCTGGAGCTGCTCGTCCTCGGCGGAGCCGTGTTCGCGCTGGTGCACGCCGTCCGCCGCCACCGCCAGGGCGACTCGGCCAATCTGGCGCTGTGGTGCGCTTCGCTGGTCTATCTCTTCGTCATCGAACCGCCCCTGTACTTTCCGGAATGGTTCGGCCTCGAGCGGCAGTACGGGTTCATCTTCGCCCACAACCGGTTCACCGTGCAGTTCATGTGGGACCGGCTGCCGCTCTACATCGTGGCGTTCTACCCGATGATCAGCCAGCTCGCCTACGAACTCGTCCGGTCTCTCGGGATCTTCCGTGCGCGCGGTGCGCTGGCCGGGTCGGTGGCGGTCGCCTTCGCGTGTCAGGTCTTCTACGAAGTCTTCGACCACCTCGGTCCGCAGCTGAAGTGGTGGGCCTGGAACGGGAACAACCGGATCGTCAACCATCCGGCGCTGGATTCCGTGCCCATGACCAGCATGCTGCTCTTCGCCTCGGTGTCGATGGGTGCCATGACCTATCTGGTGGTGCGGCTCGCCAGTGGGCCGAGGCGCGGGTGGTCGCTCGTGGCGCGCATCGTGATGGCCGGTGTCCTCACCCCGCTGAGCATGGTGATCGCCGGGCTCCCGTCGAGCCTCTTCGTCGGCAACGTCACCGTGCAAGCGTGGATCCTCGCCGCCGAGCTGGCGCTGTTGTGGGTGGCGGGAATCTGGCTCTTCGTCAGGCATCGAGGCACCGAAGAGCCGCTGACGCCTTTCGCCCGGTTCTATCCCGCCGTCTACCTGGGTGCGATGGCCGTGTTCTGGCTGGGTGCCGTCATCGAAAACGGCATCACGCCGGGGAGTGGTCTCTACGTACTGGCCTGTTTCGTGGCCGCGGGCCTGATGCTCGCCGCGCTGTACCGCGTGCGCCGCGCGGCACCTGCCACCGTCTGAGATTCCCCGTCGGGGAAGATGAGGCGTATGGGGCACCACGGATGGCGGGGCAATCCGCCCGGGACCGAGCGCGAGGCACGCCGCAGGATCGTCGAGGCGGCGACCGCCTGCATCGACCGGGTCGGCCTCGCCAAGACCAGCCTCTCCGACGTCGCCGCGGAAGCGGGCGTCACCCGGCAGACCGTCTACCGCTACTTCCCGAGCCTCGCCGACATCCTCGGCGCGGTCGCGCTGGACCGGGTCGAGGAGTTCGCCCGGCGGATGGAACGGCATCTGGCCACGTTCGCCGACCCCGCCGAAGTTGCGGTGGAATCCGTGGTGTTCGGCGTCCGTGCGGTCCCCGACGAGCCGTACCTGGGGCTGCTCCTGAAAGCGGGCGAGGCCGACGTCTTCACCGTGGCGGTCACTTCGTCGCAGTCGTTCGCGCTCGGCGCGCGGATCCTCCGGAACGTGCCGGTCGACTGGACCGCGGTGGGTGTGACGACCGACGAGGACTTCGAGGGACTCGCCGAAATGCTGATGCGGCTGTTCCTGTCGTTCCTGCAGTACCCCTCGACGCCGCCGCACACCGACGAGCAGTTGCGGGCCCGCGTCCGCCGCTGGATCGGCCCGGCGCTGACCGCACGGCCGTGACAATCGAACTCCGTGAAGTATCAACGCGGATGGTAGTTATTCACCGACAATAGCCAGGGTTCTTGTCTGGTCTTCACGATGCTGCCACCCTCGCCGAAGACGATCATTGGCGAAAGGGGAGTGCATGGGCTGGTGGTGGCAGGCATTCTTCGACGCCGCACCGTGGTCGCTGCTCGCCGCCGCGGCCGGTGCGGTTGTCACCGAGTTCGTCGCGCGCCGTCGGGGAAACCGGCGTCGCCGGTACCTGATCGCACTCGATTTCGCTTTGCTGGCATCGCTTTTCGCGGTGATCCCGGTCGTCTTCGTACCGGCGCCGATGTCGGGCCACGGTTCGCCGGTGAGTCTCCACCTGCTGGGCGACGTCTTGCCCGTGTTCGACGACCGCCCGGACCTCGCCCTGTTCCAGTTGGCGGGCAACGTCCTGCTGCTGGCGCCGCTCGCGGTACTGGCGCCAATGCGCTTCGACTGGGCGAAGCCGGTGCCGAGGATCGTCCTGGCGGCGTTCGCCATGTCCGTGTCGATCGAGTGCCTTCAGGTCTGGCAGGGCGCCGGGCGGGTGGGTTCGCTGGACGACGTGCTGTGCAACACGGCGGGGGCCGCCCTCGCGGCTTGGTGCGGAAGCCAGTGGCGTAGCCGGACGACAGGTGGCGTTCGGGTGTGGCGCCGTTCGGGAATCGAAGTCCGGCGTTCCGGGGCGGTGAACGCGCGCCGTGGACAACGGCTGATCGGCCGCGTGACCCTGAGCGATCTGCCGCCGCTGGCGGAAGGGGCGACCCTCGAGATCACACTGTCCGAATCGGACGGTGGAGCCCTGTTCGTCTCCGCTCAGGCGGAGGTGGCGGCATGAACCGCGTGCGCTACCTCGGCCGGACGCCCGCGAGGACCGCGTCCAGGCTGGGAAGCCACCGCTGCCGGGGATCCGGTGCCGAGAGCCATTCCGCGTGGGCCTCGGCTCGTCCGGAGTCGGCGGGAAGCGGGAGCAGCGTGCCCCAGGCGAGTACTTCGACGTGCTGCGGCAGGGACTCGCGAGAGGGGATCAACCCGTCGGTCTCCGCGAGAATGGCCACCCGCGGACCCTGCTGCGTCAGTACCGCCATGGCAGGGCCGTCGCATCCGGTCTCGGCGAGCCTGTCGAGGACCTGGGCGCCGTTGATCTTGGGCAGCGTCACCGCGCAGATCCCGCCTTCGAGCACCAGGAACGGCTGCGGCCCGCGCCATTTGAGCGACCAGCCGAAGAGCCGGCCGTAGAAGGCGTCGCCCCGAGGGCGGATCGAACGTGACTCGACCGGGAGTACTTGGTGGTCCAGCGACATCGTCGGCGCCTTCCGAGCGGGGGTGAGGACTCCGCACAGCGTAACGGCACTCAGTGCCACTAGCAAGTGGCTGCTACCGTCCCGCTATGACCGATTCGCCGCGCCGAGCGCCGGTGACCAGAGCAGGCGCGACCCCCGACGGAAGGCGCCGTCTGCGTCGTGCGCTCGCCGCAGCGGCGGTGGACCTGTTCGTGGCCAAGGGTTACGAGGCCACCACGGTGGACGAGATCGCGGCCGCGGCGGGAGTGGGCCGACGGACGTTCTTCCGGTATTTCGACGCCAAGGACGACGTGCTCTTCGCCAACCACGACGAGATCGTGGCGGAGATGGAGGAGACGTTCGCCGCCGCGGATCCGGATCGTGATCCCGTCGAGGTGGCCTGTGCCGCCGTCGGCCTGGTCCTCGACTCCTATGCCGCGGAGCTCGACGTGTCGCTCAAGCGGTTCACGCTGACGCGAACGGTGCCTTCGTTGCGGGACAAGGAAGTCGCGACCGTCGACCGCTATCAGCGCGTACTCGCCCGCTACCTGCGGGCGCGTTTCACCGAACAGGGCGACGAGACGGCGAGCCTGCGGGCGGCCGTGGCGGCCGCGGCGATCGCGGCCGCCAACAACCACGTGCTCCGGCGCTGGCTGCGCAGCGGCGGGCAGGACGACATCGCCGCCAGCGCGGCGGAGGCCTTCGCGCTGGTGATCGACGCGTTCAAGGTCCAGGACGCCGCGCCCGAGACGACCATGGTCGCGGTGATGACCACGGCGACCCCTCTGCACGACGTGATCGCCAAGGTCAACGCCGCCTTGAACGATCAGTAGGGGAGACGTGCTGGCACTCAGTGCCACGAGGGTTGCTTGCCAGGTATCGCCTCGGGGGAGGGGAGTGCCGTGTTCTTTCGGGCCCTGGACGGCGGGGGATTGTGGCGATTCCGGACAGCCGGGAGGCCGGTCGAAGTCCGACCTTCCGGTGGCACGTTGAATCCTTAAATGTATAACGACCTATACGGCTCCGTCTAACGCAGAAGTCTGGTCATTTACCGGAAAAACCCGCACAGACGAGGCCAAGGAAGAACTCGCGGATGTCCGCGGCGAGCAGATCCGGAACCTCCATCGCGGCGAAGTGGCCGCCACGTTCGAACTCCGACCAGTGCCTGATGTCATACAGCCGCTCGGCCAATGGCCGCACCGACTGCGTGATGTCACACGGGAGCACCGCGACGCCGAGCGGTACACGGCAAGGAGTGTTCCCTCTGCCGGCATCGTGGTGGAGTCGCGCGGACGAAGCCGCGGTCGCGGTCAGCCAGTACAGCGAGATGTCCGTGAGCATCCGGTCGTCGCTGACGGGCGTACGCGGGTCCGTCCACTGTGCGAAGCGCTCGGCGATCCAGGCGAGCTGTCCGACGGGCGAGTCGGTCAAGGCGTAGCCGATGGTCTGCGGGGTCGCCGCTTGCAGTGCCTGATACGGCGGGCGATTCGCCATGAGCCGCTTCACCTTCTCCAGGCGGGCTTCGTCCTGTTTGGACAGTTCGATGCCGGCGTCCGGATCCGGCCGGGTCGGCAGGTAGTTCACGTGCACCCCGACGACGTGCTCCGGGGCCACCGCGCCGAGCGCCGTCGAAATCCCGGAGCCGAAGTCGCCGCCTTGGGCGCCGTAGCGCTCGTACCCGAGGCGGCGCATCAGTTCCGCCCACGCACGCGCGATCCGGTCGGCGCTCCAGCCGCGGTCGTGGGTCGGACCGGAGAAGGCATAGCCCGGGATCGAGGGGATCACCAGGTGGAAATCGCGCGAGAGTGGCTCGATCAGGTCGAGGAACTCCAGGAACGAACCGGGCCAGCCGTGGGTGAGGACCAGTGCGAGCGCGTCCGGGTTCGCCGACCGGACATGGACGAAGTGGATGTTCTGGCCGTCGATCTCGGTGGTGAAGTGGGGAAGCTTGTTCAGTTCGGCCTCGTGGGCTCGCCAGTCGTACCCGGTTCGCCAGTATTCGGCGAGTTCCTGGAGCCGCGCGAGCGGGAATCCGTAGTCGAGACCCGCGTCGGCGACCTCGTTGGGCCAGCGGGTGCGGGCCAGCCGGTCGGCGAGGTCGTCGAGGTCGGCCTGGGGGATGTCGATGTGGAAGGGCTGGATCGTCACGACGGCTCCTCGGTTCATTGGGCCACTAAACGTTTGGTGACCCAACGATACCGGAATCGTTCGGGTGCCCAACGATTCGTTAGACTCGTCACATGGAGAACCCCTCGGAGGAGCCGCGCGGCGGCTGGCGGAAGCTGCCCAGCTGGTTGCTCACGCAGACCGCGAACCACGCGCATCGCCTGGTGACCGACGGGTTCTCCGCCGTCGACGCCCGCGGCTACCACTACCGTGTGCTGGCGACGCTGGACGAGTTCGGGCCGGCCAGCCAGGCGATGCTGGGCCGTCGGAGCGGTATCCACGTGAGCGAGATGGTCGCGACGATCAACGAGCTCGCCGAGCGTGAGCTGGTCGAGCGTGCTCCGGATCCGGCCGATCGGCGGCGTAACGTCATCTCACTGACCGCCGCGGGGCGGCGACAGTTGCGGCGGCTGGAGAAACAGCTGGCCGAACGGCAGGACGAGCTGCTGGCTCCGCTGTCGGCCGACGAGCGGAAGCGGTTCACCGAGCTGCTGTCGAAGCTGCTGGACCACCACGACCGGCGAAGTGGCGAAGCCTAGAACCCCTGGGCAGACGCGAGAAACGCTTGGCGTGCGCCGGAAGTGCTGTGCTGCGGCCAGAGTGCCTGTAGTGGGACGTGCACGGCGGGCCGGAGTTCCCGGACGTGGACGGCGCCGCCTGCCGCCAGTCCTGGTGGCGCGGTCACGAACGCGACGCCTTCGGAGTCGAGGACGGCGGTGACCGGTGGCGTCCCCTGAATCGGGTTGCGGCGGACACGGGGTTCGAATCCCGCGTCACGGCAGAGGTTGACGAGCAGATCGGTGTATCCGGAGCGGCCAGGGTGTCCCCAGACGGTGATCTCCTCGCCGTCGAGGTCGGTCAACGCGAGGTATTCGCGCTCGGCGAGCCGGTGCACGGCGGCGACCGCGACGTTGAGCCGCTGCCGGATCAGGGTGGTCCCGACCAGGCCGTGGGCGAGGGTCAGCGCGCGGCCGAGGCCGAGATCCAGTTGTCCGCCGAGCAGTTGTGCGACGAGTTCGTCGGGGTAGCGCTGGTTGACGTCGATGATCAGGCCGGGGTCGGTCTGGTGTTTGCGGAGCAGGGCGGTGACCTCGTCGCCGGTGACGGCGGGGGTGTGGCCGACGCGGAGTCGTTCCGGTTCGCTGCGGCCGATGCGCCTGGCGCGCTGGACGGCGGAGTCGGCGATGCCGTGCAGGAGGTGGGCGTCGGCGATCAGTGCCTGTCCGGCGGGGAGCACGGTGACGCCGGTGGCGCTCCGCTCGAGCAGGGGGACGCCGACTTCCCGCTCGAGCGTGCGCACCGAGGTCGACAGCGCCTGCTGGCTCAGGTGCAGCCGGGTCGCCGCGCGGGTGAAGCTGCCTTCTTCGGCGACGGCGATGAGGTGGTTCAGCTTGTACAGGTCCAGGCCCACCCCGGGGTTCCCCTTCGTGTCCGGTCTACGGCGTCTTGGCCAGCGTAAGGGTCAGCGGGTGGTGTAGCCGCCGTTGGGGAACATCGTCTGGCCGGTGAACCAGCCGCCGTCGGTGGCCAGGAACCGGATGATCGGCACGATGTCCTCGATCTTCGTGAGTCGTCCGCCCATGGCCTGGGATTTGTGGAATTCGACCCGCTCGGGGGTTTCCTGCGGGTAGAAGAACGGGGTGTCCATCGGGCCGGGCGCGACGACGTTGACCGAGATGCCGCGGTCGGCGAATTCCTTGGCGGCGGCCCTGGTGAAGTGTTCCAGCGGGGCTTTGCCGCCGGCGTAGGTGGAGTAGCCGTCGGTGAAGGCGGCCAGCAGGGAGGTGCCGAGGCTGATGATCTTGCCGTTGTCGGAGAGGCGTCGTCCGGCTTCCTGGATGAAGAAGTAGGCGGCTTTGGCGTTGACCGCGAACATGCGGTCGTAGTCTTCTTCGGTGGTTTCGAGGATCGGTTTGCGCAGGACCATGCCGGTGGTGTTGATCGCGATATCGGCGCGGCCGAAGGTGTCGATGGCGGTGTCGAAGAGGCGGCGGACGTCCGCGACCTCGGTGAGGTCGCCTTGGACGGCGGTGGCTTCGGAGCCGGCGCCGCGGATGGCTTCGACGGTCTTGTCGGCGTCGGCCGCGGAGGCGTCGCCGTGGTAGTGGACGACGATTTTGGCGCCGGCTTCGCCGAGGGTGGTGGAGAGGAGTCCGCCGAGGTTCTTCGCTCCGCCGGCGATGATCGCGACGGTGTTCTTGAGGTTCTGTTCGCTCATGACTTCGAACGTAGGAGCCGGGGGCGGTGGCTGGGAAACACAAGATCGAGGTGGGGTCACAAGCCTGGTTTGTGGGCTTTCCCACCTGCGCGGGGCCGGGGAATCTCCGGGACCGAACGGCGAGCTGACCCGGCATTGTGGACACTCTGAGCGTGCTCCGAGAAGTCGACGACCTTGATCAGCCCGCCGCTCCCGAGAAGGGACCCCGGCAGGGGCGTCCGGCGCGTGTGTTCGAGGGGCTCCTCGACAGACTCGCCACGTCGCCCTATCCGCGGGCGATCCTGCTGTATCTGGTGATCCGGACGGCGAGTGTCCAGCTGCTCGATCTGCTGGCCGCCCGGCGTGGTGCCACGCTGACCGATCGGCTGACGGCGTGGGACGGGCAGTGGTATCTGCGGCTGGCGGTGCACGGGTACGCGGATCTGCCGGGGACGCTGGACGCGGCGCGGCAGCCGTATTCGGACGCGCCGATGGCGTTCTTCCCGTTGTATCCGAAGCTCGTCGGTGCGGTGATGTGGCTCGGGCCGGATGTGGTGACGGCGGCGTTGACGGTGTCGGTGCTGGGCGGTCTGGTGCTGGCGTGCGGGTTGATCCGGATCGGGCGGGCGGTTTCGCCGGAGCGGGGTGACCGGACCGGGTTGTTGCTGGTGGCGTTGTGGGCCGGGGCGCCGATGGCGATCGTGTTCTCGATGGCCTACACGGAGGCGGTGTTCTGCGCGTTCGCGGTGTGGTCGCTGGTGGGTGTGCTGGAGCGGCGCTGGATGCTGGCGGGGCTGTGCGCTTTCGCGGCGGGGTTGTCGAGGTCGACGGCGGTGGTGCTGGTCGCGGTGGTCGTGGTGGCGGCGTTGATCGCGGTCTTCCGGCGTACCGAGGAGCGCTGGTGGGCGTTGGCGGGTGCGGTGGTGGCTCCGCTGGGGGTCGCCGGGTATCTGGGGTTCGTCGCGTATCGGACGGGCAGCTGGACCGGCTGGCAGGACATCGAGTTGCGGGGTTGGAACACCGAGTTCGATTTCGGTGCGGAGACCGTGGATTCGGTGGTGGCGCGGTTGACCGGGGACGAGTCGGTGTTCAGCACGCTGACGGTGTTGTTGCTGCTGGGTGGGGTGGCGTTGGCGGTGGTGGCGGCGTTGATCCGGGTGCCGTGGCCGTTGACGTTGTACGGGGCCGGGGTGTTGTTGCTAGCGATCGGCACGCGGGGGCTGCCGGACGCGAAGATCCGGTTCATCCTGCCCGCTTTCCCGGTGCTGGTGCCGATCGCGATCGGGTTGTCGAAGCGGCGGACGGTGACGGCGGTGGCGGCCGCGGTGGCGTGGGTGGTGCTGGGCGCGTGGTTCTCGGCGCACGCGTTGACGGCGTGGCGGTACGCGATCTAGTGGCCCGGTGCGGGTTGGTCTATTCAGTCGCCGATGTCTGCTGGGTGGCTGCCCACGATGCCAGGAGCGTCAGGTTGTCGGCGGTCGGTGTGCCCGCGGGTGCGGTGTAGACGTTCAGGTGCAGGCTGGGTTCGGCGGCCAGTTCCAAGGGTTCGACGTCCAAGTCGAGCCTGCCCACGATCGGGTGGTTCACGCGTTTGCGGCCGGATCGGTGCAGTCGCACGTCCTGAGATGCCCATCGCCGCCGGAACGGCTCGCTGCACGTGGACAGTTCGCCGACCAGGGCGATCAGTTCCTCGTCGTGGGGGTTGCGGCCGGCTTCCATGCGTAGCTTGGTGGCGACAGCGTCGGCGACGTGGTCGTAGTCGACGAAGAATTCTCGGGCCGCTCCGGGGGCGAGGTAGACGAACCGCGCTGTGTTCGCGGGCCGTCGCGGGTCGTCCAGTACCGGTGAATACAGCGCGCGAGCGAGTTGATTCGTGGCGAGCACGTCATACCGGCCGTTTCCGATCCAGGCAGGCGCGTCGGAGATGGCGTCGAGCACCTGCTGCAGCGTGGAGCGCACCGTCGCGGTGGGCCGACGTCGGCGTGGGCCGCTGGGGGTGCCGGATCGGCGCGCGAGGTGGAACAGATGCTGGCGTTCCGCCTCGTCGAGTTGCAAGGCGGTGGCCAGCGCCTCGAGCACGCCGTCGGAAGCGCCGGCGAGGCCGCCGCGCTCCATGCGCACGTAGTAGTCGACCGAGACCCCGGCCAGTAGCGCTACTTCTTCGCGGCGAAGGCCTTTGACCCGCCGGTTGCCGCCATACGCGGTCAGGCCTGCCTGCTCGGGTGTGATGCGGGCGCGCCGGGAGCTGAGGAACTCGCGGATGTCGGCGCGTGGATCCATCGTGACCATCCCCTCACCGTAGGCCGACGCTCAGGTCCCCGATGCGGTCGTCGCGATGCCGCCGTCCACCGGGATGACGGTGCCCGTGAGGTAGGACCCCGCCCGGCTGGCGAGGAAGACGGCGACACCGGCCATGTCGTCGTCGCGGCCGAGCCGGCGCAGAGGGGCCTTCGCCGCGATCGTGTCGCCGAGGGTATCGAGCGTGGCCGCCATCATCTGTGAGGGGAACGGTCCTGGGGCCACCGCGTTCACCGTGACGTGGTGTGGGCCCAGTTCTCGGGCGAGCACCCTGGTGAGTTGATGGAGAGCGGCCTTGCTGCCGGCGTACGAGTAGTTGGGCGATTCGGCGACGTGGATGGCGGCGATACTGCCGATGTTGATGACCCGGGCGGGATCGTCGGCGGTGCCCGCCGCGCGCAGTGCCGGGAGCAGCGCCTGCACCAGCCAGAACGGCGCTTTGAGGTTGAGGTCGAGCACCGAGTCCCAGGCCTCGTCCGGGAACGTCTCCAGCGGCTCTCGCCACATCGCTCCCGCGTTGTTGACCAGGATGTCCAGGTGGTCCGAGTCGGCACTGACCAGATCAGCGAGACGCCGGCATTCGTCGTGCCTGGACAAGTCGGCGGGGATCGCTCGGACGTCGCCGAATTCGGACAGCGGACGCTGCGCCTCCGCGCACGTGTCGGCGTTGCGTGAGCTGATGACGACACGGGCGCCCGCCTGGAGGAGGCCGCGCGCGATCATCGTCCCGATGCCCTTGGTGCCGCCGGTGACAAGGGCGAGCTTTCCGCTCAGATCGAACAGTTCCGGGTGAGGGGTGAATCGGTTGTCCGCCATGGGTCTCCTGTCGTCGGCAAGGGCGATTCGACGAGGTTGACAGGCGTTTCGGGCGGCTGGGAGACCCTGGTGATCCAGGTACTGCGAGGGCTCCTTTGTCTGGTGCGCCGGACCTAGCTCGCTTGCCGGTTCCGGTGGTCGGCGACGTGGACCCGGGTGGCGCAGCGGGTGGAGCAGAAACGGCGGCGGCCGTTGCGGGAGACGTCGACGTAGACCGTTTCGCAGCCTTCGCGTGAGCAGACGCCGAAGCGGTCCGGGGCATCGCAGACGAGGTGTGCGAGCCCTCCCGCGGTGTAGGCCTGGACGCGGGATGCGGTGCCGGCGTGTGCGTCGACGTAGTGCAGGTGGGGTGCCTTGCCGTCGTGGGTGGAGATGTAGGGCTTCGACGCGGAATCGTGGAGCAGCGCGTTGACCAGGTCGACGCGGGTGGCCGGGCCGGCTTCGAAGACGTCCCGGAGTCGCTTGGCCCAGGCGATGATCTCGGCCGATTCGTGGTCCTTCACGGCGGCGACGGTCATGCGGTCGCGGAAGATCGCGGTCAACGTGGCCGGGTCGGCGGCGTCGCCGAGGTTGACCAGGTCGGCGGCGATCTGCGCCGCCGCTCCGCCGTAAGGGTTGAAGTGCATTGACTCATTACAGCACGATCGGGGTATGGAAGCGAACAAGTGCCCGCGGTGTGGGTGGCCGCTGGCCGAACTGCCTGGAAGCGCGACGACGTCCCAGCGGGTCTCCCAGGGGAGGCTGGAGTACGTCCGGTGTCTGTGCGGGAGCTGGCTCGCGCGCGTCGACGGTGTGGTGATCGGGGCGACGAAGTCTCAGCTTTGACGGTGGCGCGCGTCGGCGAGCAGTTGCGCGAGCGCGTGCACGGGAGAGGTCTCCAGCTTGTGGCGATGCGCGTCGTAGCGGTCCCGGGTGGTGCGGATGTCGGCGTGTCCCAACAGGTCCTGGACCTTCTGCACCGGAACGTCGTTGGCCAGCAGCAGGGTCCCGGTCGTGCGCCGCGCGGTGTGCGGGGAGATGGTGTTCGCTTCGGCGAGCCCGGCGGCCCGGGCCTGCGCCCGCAGGAGGAACCAGACATCCCGCTGTGCCAGGGGTTTTCCGCCGGATTTGGTGCTGTCATAGCGGTGCGGCATGGTCGCGAGCAGCGGGCCGGTCAGCTCGTCGGGGCGGACGCCGGTGCGTGCGGCACGCAGTTCGAGGTAGCGGCGCAGCGGGTGCTGGGCGGCGGGGACGAGCGGGACGAAGTCGCGGTGACCGCCTTTGGCCGTGTAGCGCAGGATCGTGTGCCCGGAGTCGGTGTCGAGGTCCTGCACGGTGGCGGTGGTGAGACCGGAGACGCGCAGGCCGGTGTAGAACAGGATCGCGACGACGGCGGCGTCGCGCCAGGACGGTTCGGTGTCGTTCGCGCGGGCCCGCTTCTCCATGTGGTTCAACAGTTTCGCCGTCGACTCGCCGCCGAGCGCCGGCAGCGGCGGGGTCTTGCCGGTTTTGGGCCGGTTGACCGCGGACACCGGGTTGCGGTCGGCGATGTCGTTGGACTGCAGGTACCGGTACCAGCTGGAGATGCCGGCGAGGGTGCGCGCGACGGTGGAGTCGGCGGCGGGCCGGGGCAGGCCGTCCTTCCCGGTGACGGTGAGGGTGTTCTTCCAGGCGTCGACGTCGGCACGGCGCGCCATGAGCGGGTCGAGCCCGGTGCGGGCACACCAGCCGAGCCAGGCCGACAGGTCGGCGTAGTAGGCGCGGCGGGTGTGGTCGGTCTTGTCGGTCTCGAGCCAGAGCGTGGTGATGTGCCGGATCGCGTATCGGTCGAGCGGGTCGGCCGGGGGAAGCGCGGGCAGCAACGCGACGGCTTCGGCGAGGATCCGCCGCCGGTTCTCGGGCCTGGTCTCCGGAAGCCGGGACGGTGGTTCCGGCGCGGTGGGCACGAGTTCGGCGGACATCGTGATCATCCTAGCGGCCTTCACGGACTGGGAACGCAGATGCGCGGCGTGGGTAAAGGCGTAACTCGCGTGATCAGGCACGTAACTCGCGTGTCTGGAAGCGACACTCGCGAGTTACGCCGCTGATCACGCGAGTTACGCCTTCGTGCACGCGAGTGCGGCGCCACCGCACGCCTCGTGAGTGGCGATTCGGGTTAGAACCCGGATCGCCACTCACGAGAACCCGAGGCGCTCGGTACCGCCGGGTGCTGGGGCTTGGCCGGGGGTTGCGAAAGCCACTTTCGCAACCTTCAACGTTGCGAAAGTGGCTTTCGCAACGTCGGCCGTGGCCAGGCCTGGTGATCATGTCGCGAAAGCCACTTTCGAGACCTCTGATGTCCCGAAAGTGGCTTTCGCGACACCGGCTCCAGCCCCACAGACCCCCACAGACCGGGCCAGGAAGTCAACGACGGCTAGAACCCGAACCGCCACTCACGAGGTGTAGTAGCCCTCCACCGGGACCCGGGCCTCGTCGTACAGCGCCGGTCCCTCCAGCCGGACGGGCGGTGCGGCGGCGGGCGGCTTCAGGGCGGTGACCTGTTCGCCGGAGAGGGCGAACACGACGCGGCCGAGGCCGGAGCGTTCGATGGCGCCCTGGCACATCCCGCACGGCTGGCAGCTGGTGTACATGGTGGTCGCAGCGGCGACGGCGGGTTCGAGTTCGCGGGCGGCCCACACGGCGAGTTTCAGCTCCGGATGCAGGCTGATGTCCGATTGCGACACCGTGGTGTTGTGGTCTTCGGCCAGCACCGTGCCGTCGGAACCGACGAGCAGCGAACCGAAGGGCGGGTCTCCGTCCTTACGGGACTTCGCGGCCAGTTCGATGGCGCGGCGGAGGAACTTCTCGTCTTCTTCGGTCATCGTCGGTCCTGTTCGGTTCGGTAGTGGCCAAGTTCCCAGTGTGCGGCCACGGTCGCCAATGCCTGCCAGGCGGCTTCCGGGCGGAGGGTCTCGTCGGGATCACCGGAGAACGGGTCGAGCACGACCGTCTCGGCGCCGAGGTGCCGAAGGCGCTCGAGGTCCTCGACGATCTGCTCGATCGTGCCTTCTCCGGCCGCGCGATCGGGCCCGGTGACCGGGCGTTCGGTGACGTCGAGCAGGATCCGCGGCGCGAACGCGGGGACCGGCCGGTCGTGGGCGTCGGCGATGGTCTTGACCCTGGTGAGCGCTTCGGCTAGCCAGGGGAGGGTGGCGCGCAGCGGGTGCCAGGCGTCCCCGATCCGGACGGCGCGGCGGATCCCGGCGTCGCTGTTGCCGCCGACCCAGATCGGGATGTCGCCGGCGCGGTAGTCGGCGTCGTCGGCCCACGCCTTCCGGACGGCGTCGAGGTGGCTGTCGGTCAGCCGCCCCCGTTGCTCGAACGGGACGTCGAGCGCTTCGAACTCCTGGCGGGCCCAGCCGGACGCGACACCGAGCACGAGCCGCCCACCGCTGAGCTGGTTCAGGTTCGCCGCCATGCGGGCGATGAGCAGCGGATGCCGATACGGCACGATGAGCACGGTGGTGCCCAGCCGGATCCGGTCCGTCACGCCGGCGAGCCACGACAGCGTCGTGAACGGTTCGTAGAACGGGGCCGGGTACTGCTCGGCGACGTCGGGGGTGACGACGACGTGGTCGGACACCATGAGCAGGTCGTAGCCGAGGCCTTCGACCGTCGTGGCCCAGCCGCGGAGGATCCCGGGGTCGGTCCCCGGTCCGAAATTCGGGACGTTGACACCTATTCGCACAGGTCAAGGCTATCGGCGGGGCCCGAATGCCGGGAAGGGATCTTTCCCGGCGTCTGGCCGTTTCCGCCGTGGATCTGCCGGTATTCTCGCCAGATGGCCGAGACTCTCGATGCGACGGACTGGGCGATCCTGGTCGAGCTCCAGAAGGACGGGCGCCTGCCCCTCACCGAGCTGGGGAAGCGGGTCAGCTTGAGCGCGTCGGCGACCACGGAACGGGTCAAGCGACTGGAGTCGGCCGGGGTGATCACCGGCTATCGCGCCGAGGTCGATCTGGAGAAGGCCGGATACGTGGTGCTCGCGGTGGTGCGGCTGAAGTACCCGGGCAGCAAACACGCGCCGTTGCACAAGCTCCTGGCCGAGCGCACCGAGATCCTCGAATGCCTCCGCACGACCGGTGACGACTGCTACTCGCTGAAGATCGCGGCCCCGTCGATGGGACGGCTGGAGGAGATCGTCAACGAGCTCGCGCTCTTCGGGAGCACGAACACCAACATCGTCTACAACCAGACGCTGCCGTACCGGGGTCCGCAGGGCCCGTGACCACACCGGCCACGGGCCCTGCGGGATCACGCGGTCTCCCAGAGCCCCATGACGTTGCCTTCGGGGTCCTTGAAGTACGCGGCGAATCCCATATCACCGACCGTGGTCCGGCCGACGAGGGTCGCGCCGCCCTGCTTGGCGATGACGGCGAGCGTGTCGTCGATGCTGTCGACGTCGAGCACGATCACCGGACCCGACGCGGGGCTGAGTTCCTTGGCGAGCATCCCGCCGTTGATGAATCCCGGCTCGGCGGGCATGCCGGTCTCGGTGGTCGGCCCGGAAGCGACCATCGTGTAGTCCAACTCCGGCATCGTGTCGGCCTTCCAGCCGAAGACCTCCCGATAGAAGCCGCGTGCGCGGTCGCCGTCCTCGAACGGAATCTCGAAGTGCACCACCCGTCCGGCCATGATCATCAACTCCTGCCGTGGCAGCGGATCCGGAACGTCCTCAGCCAATAACCGCCGTCCCCGGCGCGCTAGAGGACTTCGCCCTCTCCGAACCACCGGCGCACGGCACCGACGAGCTCTTGCTGGTCTTCGCCCACCCACGCCACGTGACCATCCGGCCGCAGCAGCACGGCCGGCACATCCGGTTCCTCGCTGTCGTCGACGACGTGGTCGACCCGATCCGACCAGCCTCGGACCGACAGCGCGCCGGTTCGGTCGAGCAGAAGACCGCGGCCGCCGCGGGTCAGCCCGTAGAGATGTCCTTGCCCGAGTTCCAGGTCCGGCATCCGGCGGCCGAGGAGTTCGTGTCCTTCGCCGAAGTCGTAGCGGATCGCGGGCGCGGTGATCTTCTCGGTCAGATACCGGCTCACGTTCTCGAACTCCATCAGTTCCGCCAGCAGCCGCCTGACCGCCTGGGAGCCCGGATCGAGCGACATCAGCTGCATCTGCGCGCGGGTGTTGTCCAGCACCGCGGCGGCCACCGGATGCCGTTCGGTGTGGTAGGTGTCCAGCAGGTCCTCCGGTGCCCAGCCGTTCACCGCGGCCGCCAGTTTCCAGCCGAGGTTGAAGGCGTCCTGGACCCCGAGGTTGAGCCCCTGCCCGCCGACCGGCGGATGGATGTGCGCCGCGTCGCCCGCCAGGAACGCGCGTCCGGCCCGGTAGTGCTCGGCCAGGCGGGTGGCGTCGCCGAAGCGGGAGAGCCAGCGCGGTGAGTGCACGCCGAAATCACTGCCCGCGACGGCTTTGAGCTGTCGTTTGACCTCGTCGAAGGTCGGCGGCACCCGCGGGTCCTCGGCCAGGCCCTCGGCGGGAACGCCGACCCGGTACACCCCGTCGCCGATGGGGGAGAGACCGAACCGCAGCTGGGTCTTGCGGACCTCGGTCATCACCGCGAGTACCGTTTCCCAGTCCTCGGTCACTTTCATCTCGCCCAGCAGGGTCTCGGCGGTGGCGGGCTCCCCGGGGAAGCCGATCCCCAGGAGCTTGCGCACCGTGCTGCGGCCGCCGTCGCAGCCGACGAGATACCGCGAGCGCAACCTCGTGCCGTCGGCCAGTTCGACGTCCACGCCGTCGTCGTCCTGGGTCAGGCCGACCAGTTCGTGGCCACGCCGGATCTCGACGCCCACCTCGGCGGCGTGCTCGGCCAGCAGCCGGTCGGTGACGGTCTGCGGGATACCGAGGATGTAGGCGTGCGCGCTGTCGATCGTCGGCGGTGATTTGACGATGCCCGCGAACGAGCCGCCGAGCGGGTACTTCGTCCCGTTCTCGAGGAAACGCTCCAGCAGGCCACGCTGGTCCATCACCTCGATGCTGCGTGCGTGCAGGCCCATGGAGCGGACGACCTTGGTCGGCTCCCGATCCTTCTCCAAGACGACCACACGGACCCCGTGCAGCCGCAGTTCGGCGCCGAGCATCATGCCGGTCGGTCCGCCGCCGGCGATGATCACGTCGATCAAGAGTTCCCCCGTTTGTCGAGCTAGAACCGGTAAGGCGGAGGATTCTGCGGCATCACCGGGGTCTTGCCGCAAGCCCCCGGGTGCGCTATACGTTGGAAGTGGGAGGGAGAGTCGATCTTCCTGCCATTGTCGTTTCCGCCATCCCGAACGTGTTCGTAACGAACATGTTCGGTACGATAGTCGTATGGCACCCGAGAAGAGCCGCCGGGAACGACCGGCCAAACCCGCGTTGACCCGCGACGGCATCGTCGCCACCGCGGTCGCGATCCTGCGCGAGGAAGGCCTCCGGAAGGTCACCATGCGCCGTCTGGCGCAGGAACTCGACACCGGCGCGGCCTCGCTCTACGTCTACGTCCGCAACACCGCCGAGCTGCACGCGGCGATCCTGGACGACCTCCTCGGCACGATCACCCCGCCGCCGTCCGACGGCGACTGGCGCGACCGGCTCGAACGGCTGCTCGCGGCCTACACCGCGACCCTGCTCGAATACCCCGGCCTGGCCCTGTCCGCGCTGGTGGCCCGCCCGAGCGGCGAGAACTACCTCGCGCTGTGCGAAAACCTGCTCGCCCTCCTCGCCGAGGGTGACGTGGCGCCCGAACGGCGCGCGTGGGGGATCGACATCCTCCTGCAGCACGCCACGGCGACCGCGGCCGAGCATGCCGACGAGAAGTCACCGGAGGAATGGGACGCACTGGCCCGCGCCGTCCGGGACGCGGACGAGACGACCCACCCCCAGATCGCCGCCCACGCGGCCGACCTGCTCACCGGAGCTCCCGCGCAGCGGATGTCCTGGGGGCTGCGGGTGCTGATCACCGGAATCACCCACACCGGCCTCCCCGCCGAAAGGAACCCCGCATGACCACACACCACCCCATCGCGATCATCGGCGCCGGACTCGGCGGACTCACCCTGGCCCGGGTCCTGCACGTGAACGGCGTCGAGGCCGCGGTCTTCGACCTGGACGCCTCGCCGTCCGCTCGCACGCAGGGCGGAATGCTCGACATCCACGTGGAATCCGGTCAGGCGGCGCTGCGGGCGGCCGGACTCCACGACGAATTCCGGGCGATCGTGCATCCCGGCGGTGAGGCCGTCCGCATCCTCGACCGGAACGCGGTCGTGCATTACGAGGAGTCCGACGAAGGCGACGGCGGACGCCCGGAAGTGGCCCGAGGCGATCTGCGTGACCTGCTGCTCGGCTCCCTGCCCGAAGGCACCGTGCGCTGGGGCGCCAAGGTCACCGGCGCCCACGCGCTCGGCGGCGGCAGGCACGAAGTCGTCCTGGCCGACGGGACGGCGTTCACCACGGACCTGCTGATCGGCGCAGACGGCGCGTGGTCCAAGGTCCGGCCACTGGTGTCCGCCGCCGAACCGGCCTACGAGGGCGTCTCCTTCGTCGAAGTGCACCTGAACGACGCCGAGCACCGCCACCCGGCGAGCGCGGCACTCGTCGGCGGCGGCATGTTCTTCGCACTCGGTGTGGGCAAAGGGTTCCTGGCGCATCACGACACCACCGGCAGCCTCCACGTCTACCTCGCGCTGAAGACCGCCGAAAACTGGATCTCCACCCTCGACTTCACCGACACCGCCGCCGCCAAAACGGCCGTCCTGGACCACTTCGACGGCTGGGACGCGGGACTACGGAAGCTGATCACCGACGCCGACGGTGAGCTCACGCCGCGGCCGATCCACGCGCTGCCGATCGGTCACCGCTGGGACCGGGTCCCCGGCGTCACCCTGCTCGGGGACGCCGCCCACCTGATGTCACCGTTCGCCGGAGAGGGCGCCAACCTCGCGATGCTCGACGGCGCCGAACTCGGTCTCGCGCTCGCCGCGAATCCCGGCGACGTCGAAGCAGCACTCAGCACGTATGAGGCGGACCTGTTCCCACGCAGTGAGGCCTCGGCGGCCGAATCCGCCGAAAGTCTCGCCCTCTGTTTCGCCGAAGACTCCCCGAAGCCCTTGCTGGACCAGTTCGCGTCCTACCGCTGACCCGCCGGCTGCGAGCGCCTGGCATAGGCGCGGGCGGCACGAGCCCGGTCGCCGCAACGCACCGAACACCACTGGCGCCGCCCGTTGCGCAGGAAGAACCGCGTGCACGGCGGCGACCCGCAGGCGGCGATCCGCTCCGCGTCCGGCCCGGTCAGCAGATCCGCGGCGTTGGCGGCGAGCGTCGCCAACGCGTGCTCGACGATCTGGGTGATCGGATGTGACGCAGTGCGGTACAGCCCGCGGGCCGGGTCCCAGCGCAGAAGCTCCGCGGTGGGCGCCTTGCTCAGCGCTTCGTTGACGGCGTTGAGGGCGCTTTGCGGAGCCGGATCCGAGCACGACCTCGACGCGAGCAGTACCCGCACCTGCTCACGCAACGACCGGACCAGGCCCGCGCACATCTCCTGCAGACCGGCGTCGACCGGAGCCAGCCCCTGGTCGGCGAGCCACTTCGTCGCGGCAGCCGGTGTGCCGAGCAAATCGGTGAACTGGCCGCCGGGCAGCGCGATCGTGGTGTTCGCGAGCGCCAGCGCGACGTACTGCTCGGCACCCGGAGCAGGGGGAAGGGCAGCGGTGTCGTCCACGTGCCCATGGTAGATCCTCACGGAAGTGGTTGCACTCTTCCGTGAGGACTGGCTAATGTTCTCACGGAAGGTGAATTCATTATCCGTGAGGAGAAGCGATGCATCAGCTCGGCGAACAGCTCTCGGTCCAGGTCTCCGGCGGCCCGACCGCGGTGATCGACTACGGCGGCCTGCGATTCCTGACCGACCCGACCTTCGACGAACCCGGCCACTACGGGCGGCCCGACGGGAGACCCGGCCTCACCAAGACCGCGCCCGCCTCGATCAGTCCCGCGGACCTCGGGCGCGTCGACGCCGTCCTGCTCTCCCACGACGAGCATTCCGACAACCTCGACCACTCCGGCCGGAAGCTGCTGGCGGACGTGCCCCTGACGCTCACCACGCCCAGCGGAGCCGGCAGGCTCGGCGGCACCGCGAAAGGACTGGCGACCTGGGAAACGATCGAGCTCGACCGGCCCGGCGGGGGAACGGTGACCGTGACCGGCGCGCCCGCGCTCCACGGCCCGGAAGGCTCCGAGAAGGTCACCGGCGACGTCGTCGGCTTCGTACTCACCGGCCAGGGCCTGCCGACGGTCTACGTCAGCGGCGACAACGCCTCGCTCGACGCCGTCCGTCAGGTCGCCGACCGGTTCGGCCCGGTCGACACCGCCGTGCTCTTCGCCGGCGCTCCGCGGCTGAAGCCGGTCTTCGACGGCGCCCTGCTGGTCCTCGACAGCGCGCTGGCCGCGGAAGCGACGCGGATCCTCGGCGCCCGCACGGTCGTCCCCGTGCACATCGACAGCTGGGACCACTTCACCGAAGGCCGCGACGACCTCGTTGCCGCGTTCACCGCGGCCGGACTGGCCGATCGGCTGCGACTGAGCTGAGCTTGATCGTCTACGTTCGGATCACATCGACGAGACGAGGAGAATCGCCATTCCTGCCACCACGCTGAGCATTCCCATCCTGGACGGCGCGTCCGACGCCTTCGCAGCCTTCCCCGACGGCGGCGGAACGCGTCCGGGTGTCCTCATGTACCCGGACGCGTTCGGGCAACGCCCCGCCCTGTGGGACATGGCCCGCGAACTGGCCGGACACGGCTACTACGTACTCGTCCCGAACGTCTTCCACCGGCACCGCCCGGCACCCGTGTTCGATCTGCCCGAGCACATCACCACCGAGAACCGTCCAGCGCTCTTCGAGCAGATCATGCCGCTCATCGAAGAGCACACCACCGAACGCGCCCTGAGCGACGCCGCCGCGTACCTCGACTTCCTCACCTCCCGGCCCGAGGTCAGCGGCGGTCCAGTCGCCACGATCGGCTACTGCCTGGGCGCCGTCCTCGCGATGCGCACCGCGACCGCCCACCCCGATCGAGTCGCCGCCGTCGCCGGTTTCCACCCTGGGGCCCTGGTCACCGGCGAACCAGACAGCCCGCACCGGCAGATCCCCGGCCTCACCGCGAAAGTCCACCTCGGCCTCGCCGAGAACGACATGACACCCGAAGCGATCACCGAGATCAGCCAGGCGTTCGACGCGGCCGGCGTCGGCTACAGCTGCGAGATCTACCCCGGCACCGTCCACGGCTTCACCATGTCCGATACCGACGCCTTCGACGAAGCCGGATCTCGGCGCCACTGGGAACGACTGCTCGCCCTTCTCGACAGCACGCTGGGATGACCTGGCCCGAGAAGGACACCCGTCGAGTCTCGCTGCGGAACGGCCAGTCGTTCCTCTGGCACCTCGACGCCGACTGGGAAACCACGACGCGCGCGATCCGCGTCAAGGAAGACGGCACCGACGGGCAGATCCTCGTGCTCGACCCGTATCACCACGACTTCCTGCCGACGCGGACGCAAATCCGCCGCGCCATTCACGACGCCTTCCGCGCCGGCTGGCAGCCGGCTACGCGACGTCCGCCGCTCGAGATGACCTTCGACGGCGAGCGCTTCGTCCCCTGAGTTCCCTCAACGACCCTCTGCGGCCAGTACCGCCGCGAGGCCTTCCCGCAGGTCGTTGACGAAATATCCGGGAACCTCCAGCGACGGGAAATGGCCGCCGGATTCGGGGGAATTCCACCGGACGATCCGCCGGTACCGCTCCTGCGCCCAAGGGCGCGGGCATTTCTCGATGTCGCGCGGATACATGGTGATCGCCGACGGGACGTCGACCCGGAGCCCGGGATCCAGCGAATCGTGGCTTTCGTAGTAGATGCGGGCCGCCGACGCGCCGGTCCGCGTCAGCCAGTAGAGGGTCACGTCGTCGAGGACGCGGTCCCGGGAGATCGTCTCGAACGGACTGTCCTCGGTGTCCGACCACTCGGCGAACTTGTCGAGGATCCAGGCGAGCAGGCCGACCGGTGAATCGACGAGGGAGTAACCGATGGTCTGCGGCCGCGTCGCCTGCTGCTTCGCATACGCCGCGCGACGGCCCCAGAAATCACGGGTCTCCTCGGCCCATTCACGCTCGACCGCGGTCAGCCCGTCCAGGGACAACCCCGGCGGGCCCTGCGCGAACGTCGTGTGGATACCGAGTACGCGCGCCGGGAACCTGCCGCCGAGAACCGTGGTGATATTGCCTCCCCAGTCGCCGCCGTGTGCCAAGAACCTTTCGTAGCCGAGCCTTCCCATCAGCTCCACCCACGCGGCCGCGATCTTCTCGGTGCCCCACCCAGTGGTGGCGGGCCTGTCGCTGTACCCGAATCCCGGCAACGACGGCGCCACGACGTGGAACGCCGGAGCGTCCGCGTCCTTCGGATCCGCGAGCTCTTCGATCACGTCGACGAACTCGGCGACACTGCCCGGCCAGCCGTGCGTCACGATCAGGGGAGTGGCGTCCGCGCGCGCGGACCGGCGGTGCAGGAAGTGGATCCCCAGACCGTCGATGGTGGTGCGGAACTGGCCGATCCGGTCGAGGCGCTCTTCGAACGACCGCCAGTCGTATCCCGTGCGCCAGTAGTCCACGACCTCGACGAGATCGGCGAGCGGAACGCCCTGTCCCCAGCTAGGGACCGTCTCGGCCTCCGGTAGCCGCGCCGCGGCCAATCGCGCACGCAACTCCTCGAGTTCGGCCTCCGTCGCGCGGGTTTCGAATGCTCGCACCTCGTTGGTCATGAGACCTCCTGCCATCGCAGAACCGGCTAAGACGGTTCCAACGGTACCGACTAAGGTGGTTCCATGCCTCCTGGGTTTCCCGACTTCCGCCTCGGTAGCGTGCTGGCGACCAGCTTCACGGCGACGCTGACGGAACGTCAGGGCGACGCCGTGGAGCGCATCCCCACGCCGCGAAGACTCGTCGACTGGCTGGCCGTGACCGGCCTCGACGTGGAGGCCTGCACCACCGCCGAGCTGGACCTCGCCCGGGAACTGAGGGAAGCGATCCACGCCGCCGCGACAGCGACCGCGCTCCACGAAACACTCCCGGAGCCCGCCGTCCGGATCATCAACGAGCACAGCGCCCAAGGACGGCCGGTGGCCGTCCTGACGCCCACGGGGGAGCGGCGATGGCGGGTTTCCCGTGTGGAAGACGCCCTCAGCGTGATCGCCGCCGACGCGATCGGCCTCATCGCGGGTGAACGAGACGGACGATTCGCTTTGTGCGCGTCACCGACCTGCCGGGCCGCCTTCTTCGACGCCAGCCAAAGCCGCACCCGCCGATGGTGCGACATGAACACGTGTGGAAACCGCCAGAAGAAGGCTCGATTCAACGCCAGTCACCGCAAGAATTCCGGATCGGACTCGTGATGGAAAACGATTACGACGCCTTCGCCGAGGCATACGCGGCCGAGACCGAGAACAGCCTGCTCAACGCCTACTACACGCGGCCCGCGATCCTGGACCTCGCGGGAGACGTGGCCGGCAGGCGGATCCTCGACGCCGGCTGCGGCGCCGGCCCCCTGTTCGAGGCGCTGCGCGAGCGGGGCGCGATCATGACCGGGTTCGACTCCAGCGCCAAGATGCTGGAGCTGGCCCGGCGGCGACTCGGGGACGACGCGGCCCTCCAGGTCGCCGACATCGGCGCCCCGCTGCCCTTTCCCGACGGCGCGTTCGACGACGTCATCGCGTCACTCGTCCTGCACTACCTCGAAGACTGGACCGCGCCGCTGGCCGAGATCCGGCGCGTCCTGAAACCCGGCGGCAGGCTGATCATGGCCGTCAACCACCCGCTGATCTTCAAACTGGTCCATCCCGGCGCCGACTATTTCCAGACCGCCAAGTGGTCCGACGAGTACGTCTTCGACGGCCGGAAAGCCGTGCTGACCTACTGGCATCGGCCGCTGCACGCGATGACCGACGCGTTCACCGCGGCGGGCTTCCGGACCGCGGTCGTCAGTGAGCCCCCTCCGGCGCCGGGCGCGCACGAGCGCTTCCCCGAGGACCTCGCGGGCAAGACCGCCTTCTTGAGCTTTCTGTTCTTCGTCCTGGAAGCCGTCTAGGGCTCGATGTTCTCCAGGTCCTTCAGCAGGCCTGGATGCCGAGGAGTCCAGCCCAACGCTTGGCGGGTCTGGGCGCTGGACGACGGCTGATCGGCCGCGAAGATGACGCCGAGGGGGCCGTAGGTCTCCACCGGAACCGACTCGACAGGCAGCCCCAGACGCCCGCCGATGACCGCGGCGATGTCGCGCACCTGGTCGCCCTCGTCGGCCACGGCGTGCCAGGCGGTGCCGGCTTCGGCCTTCTCCAGCGCGAGCCTGAACAGGACCGCGGCGTCGAGGGCGTGCACGGCAGGCCAGCGCTGGGTGCCGTCGCCCGGGTAACCGGACACCCCGCTCTGCCGCGCGATCCCGGTCAGCACACCGGCGAACCCGCCCGTGCCGTCATGGTGGACGGTCCGCGGCAGGCGGACGGCCGAGCTCCGCACTCCGCGTGAAGCCAGCTCCAGGACACCGGTGACCGCGCGGCCGCGGCCGCCCACCGGGCCGTCGGCCGGAATCGGGTCGCTCTCGGTGGAGGCGCGGCCAGGCGTGGCGGGCGTGCCCGAACATGTCACGAAGGGTCGGCCGGTGCCGACGAGCGCCTCACCGATGGCGGCCAGGGCGGCGCTTTCCTCGGCGACGGCGTTCGCGAGGGCTTCGGGGCTGCTGAAGTCGTTGGCGAAGGCCAGGTGGATCACTCCATCGGCCTGGGCAGCGGCGGTCCGTAGGACGTCCAGATCGGCCAGGCCACCCCGGATCGGCTCGGCGCCGGCTGCCGAAGCGGCCTGCGCCGAGGCCTCGGAGCGGGCGAGGGCGAGGACGGTGTGGCCGTTGCCGAGAAGCTCGGTGACCACTGCGGACCCGATCAGGCCGGTGCCGCCGGTGACGAAGACGTGCATGATTCTCCCGTAAAGTGATGGGACTCTTGTCTCATCACCGTACCAGGCTGACGGGACAAGAGTCCCATCACCTAGACTGGCGCCATGGGTCGCTGGGAGCCGGACGCGCGTGAACGCCTCGTCGTGGCCGCCGTCGACCTGTTCACCGAGCAGGGTTACGACGCCACGACGGTCGTGCAGATCGCCGAGCGGGCCGGGGTCACGAAGAGCACCTTCTTCCGGCACTTCCCCGACAAACGCGAACTGCTGGTCGCCGGACAGGAAACGCTGAGCCGGCTGCTGACCGAAGGGATCGCCGAGGCGCCCGCCGGAGCCAGCCCGCTCGAAGCGGTCGCCGCTGGTCTCGTACGCGCGTCGACCGCGATGGGCCCGATGAGCCGCGAGATCGCCCCGCGATTGAAGGCCGCCGTCGCCGCGAGCGCCGAACTCCAGGAACGGGACGCCCTCAAGAGCGTCAGCCTCGCCGCGGCCATGACCGCCGCCCTGGTCGCCCGCGGCGTACCCGATCCGACCGCCGCCCTCGCCAGCGAGCTCGGCGTCCTCGCCTTCAAACGGGGCTACGCCGAATGGTCCGAAGGCGACCGCGCTCCCGAGGACGACTTCGCCGCCTATCTGCTCAAGGCCCTCGACGAACTGCGCGCCGCGAGCGCGTCTCTGGGCTGAGAGGAAAAGACCGCCGGTATTTGCCGGGCGGAGTCTCGTACTGGCGTTTGAACGCCACGGCGAGCGCGAATTCCGACTGATAGCCGACGGCATCCGCGATGGAGCTGAGCGGCGCGTCGGACTCGCGCAGCAGCCTGGCCGCCGTGGTCATCCGCCACCAGGTCAGGTAGCGCATCGGTGGACTGCCGACCAGTTCGGTGAACCTTCTGGCGAACGGGGCCCGCGACAGGCCCGCGAGCGCGGCGAGCGACGCGACCGTCCAGGGATGCGCCGGTTTCCGGTGGATGGCGTGCAACGCGGCCGCGACGCCCGGATCCCGCAATGCCGTCGCCCAACCGGTGCCGGAGCCTGTCCGGGCGTCGTCGAACCAGGCCCGCAGGGCGTAGAGCAGCAGCATGTCCAGGAGCGCGGGAATGGCGGCGTCCGTGCCGAGCCGGGGTCGCGCCGCTTCGGCGCCGAGCAGGTCCACCACTGTTCTCAGCTCGGACAGGCCGTCGGCTCGGGTATCGAGGTGGATGACCTCGGGCAGGTCCTGCAGCAGGGGGTGCCGGCCCTCGGGTGCGAGTTCGTAGGCGCCGCACAGGGTGACGGTCGAGGATTCCGGCGTGTCAACGAGCGCGAGCGGGCGGTCCTCGGCGGGCGGATCGCAGGCCCGCGCGGTCGGCGGCGTGGCCGGGCTGTCGGCCAGCACGTGCCCTCGTCCGTGCGGCAGGAGAACGACGTCACCCGCGACCAGCCGCACCGGCTCGGCTCCGGCCGGGACGAGAACGCAATCGCCCCGCACCACCACACGAAAACCGACGGCGCCGGGCACCGGCGAGAACTCCTGCGCCCAGGAACCTTGCCACGTCACGAGAGCCGACCTCGGACGGCCGGCGCGCACCACCGACAGCACGTCACTCAGCACGTCCACGGCGGCGACCCTACCCACCCCGAAGACGATCGCGAAGGAAATAGGCGAGTTTGGCACATGGTTCGTCTCGTCAGACGTCCCTACGGTCGAGAACATGAAAGCCGCACGGATTCATCAGCACGGAGACCCGGCCGTCATCCGCATCGAGGAGATCGCACGGCCCGTCCCCGCAGCGGGAGAGGTGCTGATCGAGGTCGCCGCCACCTCCTTCAACCCCACCGAGGTGGCCCTGCGCTCCGGCGCACTCCGCGACCTGGTGCCCGTCACCCTGCCGCTCACCCTGGGCTGGGATGTCGCCGGCACGATCGTCGAACTCGGTGAAGGAGTGCGCGCGCATGCGGTCGGAGACCAGGTCATCGGCTGGATCGACGGCGCGGCCGCGGAGTTCGCGGTAGCCGACGCCGCGGCACTGGTCACCGCGCCCACCACCATTCCTCTCGCCGACGCGGCCGCCCTGCCGCTCGCCGGGTTGACGGCGTGGCAGGCGATCGAGCGCGCACGCCTCGTCCCGGGTGAGCGGCTCCTGGTCAACGGCGCGGGCGGCGGAATCGGCGGCTTCGTCGTCCAGCTCGCGAAACGCGCCGGCGCACACGTGGTCGCCACCGCCGGTCCGCGCAGCAGGCAAGCGGTCCTGCGGTACGGCGCGGACCTGATCGTCGACTACACCACCACGTCGCTTGAAGACGCGCTCGACGGTCAGGTCGATGTCGTCCTGAACCTCGTCGGTCTCGACGAGCGGCGGAGCGCGTCGCTGGCCGCGCTGGTCCGGCCCGGGGGCCGCATCGTCTCGGTCACCAACGAGTTCGAGGCGCCGATCGCCGAGCGTGTCGTCGCCCGTAACGACTCCACCCATCTCGCCGAACTGGTGGCCTTGGTCGACAGCGGCACGATCACCGTCGACGTCACCGAACGCCACCGGCTCACCGAGCTCGCTTCCCTGCACCGCAGAAGCGAGGCGGGTGACATTCGGGGCAAGGTCGTCGTTCTTCCAGCGGCCTGACCAGGCAAAACGCTCTCAGGTCGCCGCTGAGCGCCTAATCCGGGCTGTCTGGTGTCTTCTCGCTCCGGGTTTCTGCGGTCTCCGGATGGCGTATTTCGCGCTCTCATCAGGGCCACTCAGTCATAAGGGGCATTATCACGGTGCATACGAGCTGCGCCAGTTTCGCGTATTAGGTGCGCGAAACCAATTAAGCGTATCGCGTTAACGGGCAAAACGGACAAGATTCTCGGCGCTCTTGCGGCCTGTCAAATGCGTTGCAAGTGGGCGGCCTCGTGGTCAAGATCGCCTGGTGACCACGCCGCTCCAGAACACCGCGTCCGTACGCCCCATCACCGAGGCCGATGTCCCCACCGCTGTCGACACCCTCGCGCGCGCCTTCGCCGACTACCCCTTCACCAGGCACGTGATCGCCGCGGACGGTCACGAGGACCGGATCCGGCGTGCTCAGGAGCTGTGCCTGACCCGGATCGGCATGGTGTACGGCCGCGTCTGGGTCGCCGACGGAGGCCGCGCCGTGGCTGTGTGGAGCGTTCCCGGCCAGGACCGCTCGCCGGCGTTCGCCGAACTGGGGCCGATGCTCAGCGAACTCAGCGGTGACCGGGCCTCCGCGGCCGAGGCCGCGGAGGCGGCCATCGCCCCGCACCGATCCAAGGCGCCGGGATGGTTCCTGGACACCGTGGGAACCGCTCCCGACGCCCAAGGACAAGGCCTCGGGAGCGCGGTGCTGATGCCCGGTATCCAGGAGGCCGAGCGCACTGGTCATCCGGCGTTCCTGGAGACGTGCGGCGAGGCGAACCTGCGGTTCTACCAACGTCTCGGCTTCGAGGTCACAGCCGAGGTCCCGCTTCCCGGCAACGGCCCCCGCGTGTGGTGCATGCGCAGGGATCCGCGCTGAGAATCCGGGTCAGGGGAGGACGTTGCCGAGCTTCTCCAGCCCTTCGCGGATGCCGTCCTCGATGCGGCGGTACGTGTCCGCACCCGTGACCAGGCTGTCGGCGATGCCGCCGACCGTGTCCACGCCCGCCGTGAGCCGATCCCCGGCGGCGTTGACGCGCTTGGTCAGCGTGTCGCTGAAGGTGGCGGCGGCCGGAACCTCGCCGAGAAGGTGCGACACCAGCTGCAGCCGCGACATCGCGCCCGCCGCGGTGCTCAACGTCGACGTCGCCCCGTCCAGGACGCCCGCGGCGCCGACCAGCGAATCGGGATCGGTTTCGTATCCGGCGTCGCCGGGGGAGAGCGCGCCGTCCGGGTCGAGGCCCAGCTCGTCCAGGGAGATCCTGGTCAGCTCGGGCTCGTCCCACTTCGAACCCGGGTTCTTCTGGTAGCCATAGGCGCCGGATTCGTGCGCCAGCACGATCTCGCCGTCGATCTCGACGGCCTCCTCGACACCGTGCGAGTCGTAGCCGTCTTCGTTGCCCGGCTCACCGCCCCGCAGCTCGATCTCCTCGCGATCGTTGAAGTCGTACCACTCCGGCGTCCGGTCCTGCCGGTAGAACTTGCCGCTGTGCCCATCGGACGAGGAGAAGATGAACTCGTCGTCGCGGACCACGACACCCTGGACGTTGTTCGGCGTCTCGATCGGACCTCCGGCCTTGTCCGGCTGCGGTGAGCCGTCCGGGCCGAGCGGGACTTCGTAGAGCCGGTTGTTCCCGTAGTCGCCCACGAAGAGCTTGCCCTGGGCGTAGGTGACGTAGCTGTGGGCGGGCGTCGGGACCACGTCGACGGCGTCGACCGGTCTGCCGCTGTCCTGCGCGGCGTCGAGTTCGGCCTTGTCGTAGACGTACACGTATCCGTTGGACGAAACCCAGACGTGTTCGCCGTCCGTCGCGACGCCACCGGTGTGGGTGGGTGCGCCGACGTCGCCGTTGCCGTTCAGGTAGACGTTCCCTGTCTCCACGCCGGTCTCGTAGTCGACGTAGGTGAGCCTGCTCGGGGTCAGGCCTGGCCCGATCGGGCTGTCACCGGAGCCGTCCCCGTCGCCGTCGTGGTACGAGCCCACGAGCAGGTTCTCGCCGTCGTAGGCCAAGCCCTGGGAGGTCCACGGCTCCCCGGGATCGACGCCGCTGATGTCGGCGTTGCCCTCGCTGTCCCAGCCCTCGCCGCCGCCGTCGGTCGTGGCCGCCAGCGCGGTGAGCCTGCTTTCGTAGGTCTGCTGGGCCACGGTCAGCGCCCGGATGGTCTTCATCGCGATTTCCGGCGCTTCGAGCAGGTCGCTCAGGCCGAGTTCGCGCCAGGGCTTGATGGCGGCGTCGGCCGACGTCCGCAGCGCGGAGTACGCCTTCGCGGCGCCCTTGACGGCCGCCTCCGCGGTCTGGAGTTCGCCGTACACCTCGGCGACGGCTCGCGAGGACGCTTTCGCCTTGCCGATGAACTCGGCGGCCGCCGTGCCACGCCAGGACCGTGCCGCCCACAGCGCGCCGTCGGAGATCCCGTCCGCAACGGTCTGCAACGACGCCTTGGTGTCGGCGATGGTGGCGCCGACCTCGGCGATACCCGCCGCGTCGCCCGAGGTGAGCTTGGCGTAGAGCGGTTCGGGATCCAGGAACGGCATCGGCTTCTCCTCGGGCAACCCCCTGGTCGGGGTGGGTCGTGCGCGTTCAGACGCCGCCAGGTGGACACCGGTTCCCGCGCCTCACCCACCCCGCCACCGGTCAGGCCAGCATGCCGCCGTCCACCCGCAGGACCGTGCCGGTCACGTAGGAGGCGCGGTCACTCAGCAGCCACGCGGCCGCCTCCGCGACTTCCTGGGGTTCGGCCACCCGGCCCAGCGGGGTACGCGCGTTGAGCCGCTCGAGGATCCCCGGCGAGCTCTCGACCCACTCGTTGAACATCTCGGTCAGCGTCGTGCCGGGCGCGACGGCGTTGATGCGGATCCCTTCCGGGCCGTAGGTGGTGGCCGCCGAGGCGGTGAGGCTGTTGACGCCGCGTTTCATCGCCCCGTACGCGGGGAGTTCCGGATTGGACATCAGGCTGCCGACGCTGGTGTTGTTGACGATGGCCCCGGTCTTCGCCGTGGCCCGGATCGCCTCGATCTCGGCGACCATCGCCAGCCACGGGCCCTTGAGGTTCACCGCGTAGATGTGGTCGAAATCGGCCTCGGTCACCTGGTCCATCGGGCCGGGCGGCACGTTCGTCGCGCCGTTGTTGAACGCGACGTCGAGCCTGCCGTGCAGGTCCACGGCACGGGAGACGGCCGCGCGGACGCTCGACGCGTCGCCGAGGTCGCACACCACGTGGTCCGCGACGCCGCCGTCCTCGCGGATCTCTTCGGCCACGGTCTTCAGCTGGGACTCGGTGCGGGCGGCGAGGACGACGCGGGCGCCTTCCCTGGCGAACAGCCGTGCGGCGGCGGCGCCGATACCGCGGCCGGCACCGGTGATGAAGGCGACCTTGCCGTCGAGCAGGCCCGGAACAGTCGTTGTAGTGGTCATGGCACCGAGAGTTCCTTCGCCGCCGGCGCGTGTCCAGGCACCGGCGGTACCTGGCTGACGTCCCGGCATCGTCCACACTGGAGTGGTGGACAGACGACAACTCGCGGACTTCCTGCGCACCAGGCGCGAGCGGATCACTCCCGCGGACGTCGGCCTCCCGGCCGGGCACCGGCGCCGCACCCCCGGGCTGCGGCGTGAGGAAGTGGCGCAGCTGGCGTTCATCTCGACCGAGTACTACACCCGGCTGGAGCAGGCCCGTGGCCCGCGGCCCTCTCGCGAGGTGCTCGCCGGGCTGACCAGGGCCCTCCGGTTGTCCGATGTGGAACGCGATCACCTGCACCACCTCGCCGGCGCGCCGCCGGGACCGCCACCCGGCCCGTCAAGGGAGGTCCGGCCGAGCATTCTCGCGCTGCTGCACCGGCTTCCGCAGGCGGCGGCGATCGTGCTCTCGGCGACCTACGACGTACTCGCCTGGAACGACCTCGCCGCCGCGTTGATGGAGGACTTCTCCGCCCTGCCACCACGGGACCGCAACCTGGTGCGCCGCGCCTTCCTCGGGAAGCGGCTGTACGGGGTGTCCGATGTGGACGAGTTCTCCGCGAGCGCGGTCCGTAATCTCCGGGCCGCCGCGGGCCGATATCACGACGATCCCGAGGTCGCCGGGCTGATCCGGGAACTCCTCGACGGCAGCGAGGAATTCGCCCGGCTGTGGGCCGCGCACGACGTGTGCGCCTCGCCCGCCCCGTGCAAGACCTTCCGGCATCCGGTGGTCGGCCCGATCAGCGTGAACTGCGACGTCCTCGACATCACCGACCGCGACCAGCAGGTCGTGATCTACACCGCCGACCCCGGAACGCCGTCGGAGAACGCTTTACGCCTGCTGTCCGTCGTCGGGACGCAGCGGATGGACGCCCCGCTCTGACCGTTTTGTAGGTTCCCTCGATACCAGCGGGGCGATTCTCAGCGCGATCGCCAGCGCGAATCGACCGGCGGGATCGTCGATCGTGCCGCCGAAGAGTGTCCGCAGCTGCCGGATCCGGTAGCGGACGGTCTGGACGTGGACGTGCAGTTCGACACCGATCGCCTGCGGCTGGTCCGGCCGCGCGAGCCACGCCGCGAGGGTCGTGGTGAGCCGTTGCCTCGCCGGTTCCGGCAGACCGGCCAACGGCGCGAGAACGTCCTTCGCGAACTCGGTGGCGAGTTCGGGATCGGCGGTCAGCAGCAGATCGATACGGTGGTCGACGGTGTGGACCAGCGGACTGTCGCCGAGCGCGCCGGTGCGGGTCAGCCGCCACAACGCGCTCGCCCGGCGGGCGCTGAGCGCGGCCGAGCGAAGCGGCACGACCGGGCCGACCCCGGCCTGGTCGTCCCCGAGCAGGTCCCGCAAGCGGCCGAGGTACCACTCGCGCCGGTCGGCGGGCATGACCACAGCGGTCAGGTCGTGGTGACGGCCGATCAGGACCCGCCCCGGCATCCGGTCGAGCAGCTGCGGCGCGACATCGGCGCTGGTGACGGCGACGACGAGCCGGCCGGGCAGTACCCACGCGGCCTGGTTCGCCGCGTCGTCGAGCTGGTCGCGGGCGGCGGCCGGTTCGGCGAGAAGAAGGCCGAGGAGGCGGTCGCGGCGTGCCTGCCCGGCCCGTGCCGCCTGCGAGCGCGCTTCGGCGTATCCGTCGGCGGCCGCCGCGGAGAGTTCCGCGATGAAGGCGAACAGCGCTTCACCGAGTTCGACGATCGCCTTGGTCGGCAGGTCCACCGCCGGTGCCGCCGAAGTGAGCTGCCGCCAGACACCCAGCGCCGCCGATTGGTAGAAGCCCAGCATCTCCTCGAGGCTGCGGCCGGCGGTGTGCTGGGCCCGCCCCTGCGCCCGGTAGACCTCCCGGTCGGTGGTGATGTCGGGATGCCCGATCTCGCTGAAGAAGGCGTGCAGGGCGACGTCGAGGGTGACCTGGAGGTTCGCGGCCGTCCGGCCGTCCAGCGGGGTCCTCAGCCCGGCGCGGACCTGGTCCATCGCGGCGGACGCAATCGCGTCGGTGTCCGGCTCCAGCCGTGTCAGCACCGAAGCGTCCAGCCTGCGCCAGGGCTGTGCCGACGCCTTCGTCATAGAGGGAACCTACAAAACCCCGATCAAGAACGCGCGCCTCCGTTCTAGTGGTTCTCCCCGGCTCGGCGGACGCTGATCGTGGCATTCGACGACGCATGCAGGAGGCGGCAGTGACACGCTGGGGAAGACTCGCCCGGATCGCCGCGGTGGCGGGCACCGCACTGACCCTCGTCGGCATCGGGACACCCGCCCTCGCCACGGCGGAACGGCAGGTGTACGTCGCGATGGGCGACTCGTTCTCGGCGGGCTCGGTGGTCCTGCCGCAGTCCGATCTGCTCACCTGCGCCCGGTCGGCGATCAACTACGCCGGACTGCTCGCGAAGCAGCTCGACGTCGACGAACTGCGCGACGTCACCTGTGGCGCCGCCACCACATCGCACTTCAGCAACCCGCAGAAGGGCATCGTCTCCGGTACCAACCCGCCGCAGTACGACGCGCTCTCGGCCGACACGACACTGGTGACCGTCGGGATCGGCGGCAACGACGTGGGCCTGGTCGGGCTCGCGACGTCGTGCGTGAACCTGCTGCCGGTGGGCGCCTCGTGCAAGGCGGCCAACACCGCGGGTGGGGTGGACAAGTACGCCACCAGGATCGACGCCTTCGCCGCGACCTACGGCACGGTCATCGAGCAGATCCGCCAGCGCGCGCCGCGGGCGGAGATCGTGATGGTGGGCTACCCGACGGGGATCAAGCCGGGTGGGTGCTGGCCGCTCGTCCCGGTACTGCCGCAGGACGCCGACTACATCCAGGCCAACATCGACCGGCTCAACGCGCGGATGGCCGAGCAGTCCGCCGCGCACGGCGCGAAGTACGTCGACATCCGGACGCCGAGCATCGGTCACGACGCCTGCCAGCCGATCGGCGTCAAATGGATCGAGGGGCTGATTCCTTCGGTGGTGAACAACAGCTTCGCCCCGCTGCACCCGAACGCGGCCGGGCTCGCCGCCGTGGTGCCGAGTATCCGGAAGGTGCTGTAGCGACGCACCTCGTGAGCCTGTCCGTGAAGGCCTCCTTGGCTACCTTGAGGGTAGGGAAGGAGGCCTTCACGGCGTGTCCGGGCCGCACCACCCGCCACCCGGCACCGGGGAGCCGCGACTCCAGGAGAAGTTTGGTCGTAAAGGCTGCGCGTGAAGGCCCCCTTCCCTCGGCTGAGCCGAGGAAACTCGACCTTCACACCTTCCCCAGTACATGAAGGCCCCCTTCCTGTACCTAGGCGCAAGGAAGGGGGCCTTCATGTACTTCAGCCGAGCAGGGGCCGAGCTGTCAGGCGGTCGGCGCCCAGTACAGGAGCCGGTTCGGGGAACCGGAGCCCGGGTTGGTCACCTTGCCGGGGGTCGCCGCGTTGATCAGCGCGGTGGCCACCTGCGCGGGGGTGGCGCTCTTGTTGTTCTGCAGGAACCGGGCCGCGACGCCGACCACGTGCGGGGTCGCCATCGAGGTGCCGCTGATGGTCCTCGTCGCGGTGTCGTTGGTGTTCCACGCCGAGGTGATGTTCGTGCCCGGCGCGAAGATGTCCACGACACTGCCGTAGTTGGAGAAGCTGGAGCGCGCGTCGGTCTCGGTGGCCGAGCCGACGGTGATCGCCTGGGTCACGCGGGCGGGGGAGAAGCCCGAGGCGTTCGAGTTGGAATTGCCTGCGGCCACGCCGTAGGTGACGCCCGCGGCGATCGACCGGCGGACGGCGTCGTCGAGCGTGCTGGAGGCGCCGCCGCCGAGGCTCATGTTGGCCGCGGCCGGTTTGACGTGGTTCTTGGTGACCCAGTCGATGCCCGCGATGACGCCGGCGGTGGTGCCGCTGCCGGAGTTGTTGAGCACGCGGACGCCGTAGACGGTCGCGCCCTTGGCGATGCCGTACTGCGATCCGGCGATGGTGCCGGCGACGTGGGTGCCGTGGCCGTTGCCGTCCTGGGCGACGGCGTCGTTGTCGACGAAGTCGTAGCCGTTGCGGGCGCGGCCGCCGAAGGTCTGGTGGCTGATCCGCACGCCGGTATCGATGACGTAGACGTTCACGCCCGCGCCGGTGCTGGTGTAGCTGTACTTCTTGTCCAGCGGCAGGTTGCGCTGGTCGACGCGGTCGAGACCCCAGGACGGCGGGTTGGTCTGGGTCGCGTCCGCGCGGACCACCTGGTTCTGCTCGACGGACGCCACCGACGGGTCGGCGGCGAGCCGCTTGGCCTGCCGCTCCGACAGCGTCGCGGAGAAGCCCTTGAGCGAGCTGCTGTAGACCTGCTCCACCTTCGCGCCGAAGCGGTTCGCCAGCGCGCCCACGACGCCGGTGTCCTTCAGCGTGACGATGTAGCTGTTCGGGATCGCTTCGGCGGATCCGGCGGCGAGGATCCGTCCTTCGGCGGCTTGGGCGGGAGCGGCGGTCACGCTGATCGCCACCGCGACCGCGCTCACCAATCCGGCACGCGCCAGCCAACGCGCTTGTCTCGTCTCTCGCATGTGTTCGTCCTGTCGTTCGCAGGGGACCGGCCGGTCAGGACCACAGCGGCGGAAAGCGGTCCGGCACGACCGCATGGGACGGCACCTGCCGGATCCCACGAAAATCGAGGCTATTGAGCGGCCGGGATGTCCGAATCGACTGAACGGGGCAGCACCCGACCTTCGTCTGGCGGCCATTGGCGGCGGGTGCCCTGCACGGAAAGTGCTCTCCGTACCCTGTGGCTGGAACACCTCGCCGAACATCTGGAGTCCGAACCACCGTGCCAGCCCTTTCCAGCCTGCGAGCCGACTGCGAGAACTGCTTCGGCCTGTGCTGTGTCGTCCCGGCCTTCGCGGCGTCGGCCGATTTCGCGATCACCAAACCGGCCGGGCAGGCGTGCCCGAACCTGCGTGAGGATTCCCGGTGCGGCATCCACGACAAGCTCCGCAAGAAGGGCTTCACCGGCTGCACGGTCTATGACTGCTTCGGCGCGGGCCAGAAGGTCTCCCAGGTCACCTTCGACGGTGAGGACTGGCGGAAGGCGCCGAAGACGGCGAAGTCGATGTTCGCGGTCTTCCCGGTCATGCGAGATCTGCACGAACTGCTCTACTACCTCACCGAGGCCGCGTCACTGCCGACGTCCGCGCCGATCCGCGACGACCTCGCCGAGATGATCGACCGGACCGAGCGGATGACACTGGACACGCCCGGCGTGCTGAGGAAGCTGGACGTCCCCACGCATCGGGCCGCGGTGAACGGGCTGCTGGTGCGTGCCAGCGAACTCGCCCGCGCCGAGGTGCCGGGCAAGAAGAAGGACCGGCGCGGCGCGGACCTCATCGGCGCGAAGCTCAAGGGGGCGAACCTGCGCGGAGCGCTGCTGCGCGGTGCCTTGCTGATCGGGGCGGACCTGCGGGGAGCCGATCTCCGGCAGGCCGACGTCACCGGCGCGGACCTGCGTGACGCCGACGTCCGCGGCGCGGACTTCCGCGACGCGCTCTTCCTCATCCAGTCCCAGCTGGACGCGGCGAAGGGCGACGCGACGACGAAGCTGCCGGAGTCGCTCACCCACCCGGCTCACTGGTAGCCGTTCTATCCTTTGTGGACGATCTCCTGCTGCCAGGCGTCCCGTGGCTGGGTGTGCAGCCGCCAGTAGTGCTCGGCGATGTCGTCGGGGTCGAACGCGGTCCCTTTCGCGACCGGACCGGCGACGGTCACCGTCGCGACGTGCACTCCCGAAGGACCGAATTGCGTGTCGAGCAAGGAGACCAGCGCCCGCACACCGGCCTTGCCGAGTGAGAGGCTCGTGTACGCGGGCACGGCTTCGGGCATCCCGCCGGTGACGATGACGGTGCCCGAACCGCGCTCGGCCATCCCCGGCGCGACATGGGCCGCGGTGGTGATCGCTCCGACGACGTTGACCGACCACGCCGCGAGATGCCGTTCGACGGAAAGCTCTCCGGGGGCGTCGGCCTGGATGATCGCCGCGTTGTAGACCACGACGTCGGGTTCGCCGTGCTCGCGCGCGGCGGTGTCGAGGGCGGTTCTGAGGGACTTTTCGTCGGTGACGTCGGCGGTGAGCGCCAGCACGGTCCCGAGCTCGGCGGCCAGCGGCTCCAGCGTCGCAGCGCTGCGGGCCATCACGGTGATCGGCAGTCCTTCCCGGGCGAACCGGTGCGCGACCGAGCGGCCGATACCCGGTCCCGCACCGATGATCACTGCGCCTGCCATGGGCTTCTCCTTCCGGGTGGGGTGCGGTGACCGTAGGGGTTGACATCGGTGTGAAGGTCAAGTCCGGGCCGCAAAGTGTTCACGGGGTGAGCGGTTTGCCTGCGAGACTGAGCGCATGCGTGCCGATCGCCTGGTGGCCACCCTCCTGCTGATGCAGGCTCGTGGCCGCGTCACGGCTGCCGAACTGGCCGGGGAACTCGAGATCTCGGTCGCCACCGCCCGGCGCGACCTGGAGGCGTTGTCCGCCGCGGGCGTGCCGGTGTACCCGCAGCCCGGCCGTGGCGGTGGATGGTCGCTGGTCGGCGGTGCGCGGACCGACCTCAGTGGACTGTCGGCGTCGGAGGCGCAGGCGCTGTTCCTGCTCGCGGGCCCGGCCGCGTCGATCTCGCCCGAGGTCAAATCGGCGCTGCGGAAGCTGGTCCGGGCCCTGCCCGACACCTTCCGCGCCGACGCGCAGGCCGCCGCGGACGCGGTCGTCATCGACCCGTGGCGCTGGGGCGAGCGCGAGAAGGAACGGCCTGAGCTGCTCGACGTGCTGCAGTCCGGGATCGTCCGGCGCCGCAAGGTCCGCTTCGGCTACGCGAAAAAGGGCGCGAAACCGGTCGAGCGGGTTGTGGATCCGTGGGGGCTCGTGGACAAGGACGACATCTGGTACCTCATCGCGGGCACCGAGAAAGGCCAGCGCACCTTCCGGGTCGACCGCATGTCCGGCGCCGAGGTCACCGATCTGCCGGCCGGTCGCCCGGACGACTTCGAGCTGTCGAAGGCGTGGGAGCAGGTGGTGGACCGGGTCGAGGAACGCCGTTCGGGGCTGGACGCGACCGTGCTCATCTCCCAGCGGCATCTGCCGATCCTCCAGGACCACTTCGGACGGCAGTCCACTGTGGAGGAGACGCTCGACGACGGCCGCGTGCGGGTGACCGTGTCGGCGCCGGTGGCGTGGATGATCGCCCAGCAGCTCGCGGGCTGGGGCTCGATGATCGAAGTGCTGGGGCCGCCGTCGGTCCAGGCGGAACTCGCGCGGATCGGCGCGGAACTGGTCGAGCGTTACGCGACGCCGGCACGGTAACCCTGCGGGCTGACGCCGTGTTCGCGTTTGAACGCGGCGCTGAGCGCGAACGAGCTGCCGTAGCCGACCTGGCGGGCGACCGCGCCGATCGTGACGTCGGGATGCTGGCGCAGGAGATCCGCGGCGAGCGCGATCCGCCAGCTCGCGAGGTAGGTCATCGGCGGTTCGCCCACCGCGGCGGTGAACCGGCGGGCGAACGCGGCACGGGAAACCCCGGTGTCGGCCGCGAGGCTCGCCACGGTCCACGGTTCGGAGGGCTTGTGCTGCAACAGTTTCAGCGCCCGCCCGACCACCGGGTCGCTGTGCGCGCGATACCAGGCGGGCGCTTCGGCGCCGGGCCGGTCGAACCAGGTCCGCAGCGCGGCGACCAGGAGCAGGTCGAGAATCCGGTCGAGGACGGCTTCCTGGCCAGGCGTGTCCTTGACGATCTCACCAGCGAGCAGCGGCACGAGCGGGTTGTCCCAGTCGTCGTCCCGCACGACCAGCAGTGACGGCAGCGCGTTGAGGAGCCGTTTGCTGATCTCGCCTTCCAGCGGATAGGTGCCGGTGAGCAGGACGACGGGGCCGTCCGGATCGCTGCCCCACGTGCGGACGCCGAGGTCGGACAGCTCCGTGAGGTGCTGCCCGTCCGGGGTCAGGCATTCCTGCCCCGGCAGGATCATCGCCTGCGGTGGCGTGGCCGGGTCGTCCGCGACGAGATACGGGTCCGGGCCGCGCGCGATGGCGATGTCGCCGGCGCCGAGGCGGACCGCGTCCCCGTGTTCGGGCACGACCCAGGACTCCCCGCGGACCTGCGCCATCACCGTCAGCGGTGCTTCGTCCTCGATCCGCAGCGACCATGGCGGCGTCATGACCGACTTCAGCAGGAACGCGCCGCGAGCGCGGGGTCCGTCGAGCAGACCGGCAAGGGGATCCATACCGACCAAGTGTAGACGATGAAACATGGAACAGAGCCTTTGAACTATGTTCCGTCTCATTCTGAGGCGCTTGACTAGAGGCATGACAGAGACGAAGAACAACGAAACGGTCCTGGTCCTCGGTGCTACCGGCAAGACGGGGAGCCGCGTGGCGCAACGCCTGACCGAACGGGGCATCGACGTCCGCAAGGCATCGCGTCCCGGGTTCGACTGGAACGACCGCTCGACCTGGCGAGCGGCCGTCACCGGAGTCGGCGCGGCTTACCTGACCTACTACCCCGATCTGGCCTTCCCCGGTGCGGCCGAAGCGATCCGCGACTTCTCGAAGCTCGCCGTCGACCACGGCGTCCGGCGGCTGGTCCTGCTTTCCGGCCGCGGCGAGGAGGAGGCCGTGGTCAGCGAACAGGGAGTGCGTGACTCCGGTGCCGAGTGGACGGTCGTGCGGGCCAGCTGGTTCGCGCAGAACTTCAGCGAGCACTTCCTGCTGGAACCGGTGCTCGCCGGGGAGATCGTGCTGCCGGCCGGGCAGGTGACCGAGCCGTTCATCGACGTCGAGGACATCGTCGACGTCGTGGTGACCGCGCTGACCGCCGACGGGCACGACGGCGAGGTGTACGAGCTGACCGGGCCCCGATTGCTGGGTTTCGCGGACGCGGCGGCGGAAATCGGCAAGGCTTCGGGGCGGGAGATCCAGTACGTTCCGGTCTCCCCGGCGGAGTTCGCCGCGGGAGCGGCCGAACAGGGTGTGCCGGAGGAAGAGATCGAGGGCTTGACCGACCTGTTCTCCCGTGTCCTCGACGGCCGGAACGAATCCCTCACCGATGACGTCGAGAAGGTGCTGGGCAGGCCCGCGAGGGACTTCTCCGAGTACGCCGCGAAGGCCGCGGCCACCGGGGTCTGGAATCGATAGGGAGGCGACAGCAATGACGACGCTGAGCGAGATCGTCCTGATCGCGGCCGTCATCGCGGCGGGGTTGATCGCGGGCTTGTTCTACGCCTATACGTGCTCGGTCATGCCGGGACTGGGCCGGGCCGACGCCCGGACGTATGTGACCGGGATGCGGGAGATCAACATCGCCATCCTCAACGGCTGGTTCGCGATCAGCTTCGGAGGCGCGCCATTGCTCGCCGCGGCGGCCGCGGCGCTGCACTTCCGGTCGGAGCTGCGGTCCGCGCTGCCGTGGCTCATCGCGGGGTTCGTCCTGCTGCTGGTGATGCTGATCGTGACGATGGCGATCAACGTGCCGTTGAACAACGCGCTCGAAGCCGGTTTCGCCGGTGACGACACCGACTTCGAGGCGCTGCGGGCGAAGTTCGAGGGCGTCTGGGAACGCTGGAACCTCGTCCGTACCTTGGCCGCGATCGGCGGCTTCGGTGCTCTGGTGGGCGGACTGATCGTGCACGTCCGCGCCTGACCGGGGTCAGGCGCGGAGGATCTCCAGGAGCTGCGGCGCGAACGTGGCGGCCTCGGCGGCGAAACCACCGTGGTCACCGGGGAAGTAGGTCGGCCGTGGCTTCGAGGACGTCGAGGACGGTGCCGAGCCCGAGTTCGGTGACCCGGTCGCCGTTGTGGGGCTGGTCGGCGCCCATCGGCAGCAGCACCATCGGCAGCCCGTGGGCGATCGCACCCAGCAGGCTGCCCGAACCGCCGTGGGTGAGGGCCGCGTCGCAGTACGGGAGGACGTCGTCCTGCGGCAGGTATCTCGTGAGGTGGATGTGCTCCGGTTGAGGGCCGAACTCGGCGGGATCGATGAGGTTCCCGACGGTCACCACACAGGTCGCGTCGACCTCCCGCAGGCCGGCCAGCGCCCGGGCGAACAGGTCGCCGGATTCGGTGTTGAAGATCGTGCCAAGGGTGAAATAGACCGTCTTGCGGCCCTCGACGTACCAGCCCGGCACCGGCCCACGACCGGGAACGGGATCGTGCAACGGCTGTGCGGTCGGCGGCAGCGGGAACCGTGAATCGCGGAAGCTCGCCGGGAACGGTGAGAGCACGAGATGCCGGTAGGCCATGTCGAGGTTCCGCTGCGGGGGAAGCCCGTGGGCCGCGCGGACCTCGTTGAGCGCGTCGTCGACCAATCCGGGACGGATGAGGACGCCCGCCGCGGTGACCAGGACGGTCGCGTGAGGGAGACCGAGCCGTTCGGCCGCGAGCATCGCGCCGTGATCGGCTTCGTCGCAGACCAGCAGATCCGGGGTCCAGTCCTCGCAGAGCGCCAAGACGTCCTTCGCCCGCAGAGGTGCGGTGCGACGAATGAACCCGTCACGGAGGTCGGCGTCTTCGCGGTCCCTGTCGACGGGCAGCAACGGCCGACGACGGCCGTCACTGCCGAGATTCGGCCCCGACGGGAACGCGGCGAAACCCGTCGCTTCGACGATCGGGACCATGAACGGCTCACCGGTGAACGCGATCGTGTGGCCCGCGTCGGCGAGCGCGTGGGCGAGGGGGAGCAGCGGCCGGAAGTGACCGTTGCCGCCGGCGAAGGCGAACAGGACACGCATGCGATCGACCCTATCGGCGGTCCCACCGGCGTTGCCTCGCTTTTGGCGCGGGCGGGCAGCGCTACCCTGCTGCGGTGATCGATACGGACGCCGACGAGGTCCGGCTGTGCGCGCTGGAAGGCTGCGAGAACCCCTTGCCCCCGCCCGCGGTGGACGCCGACGGGAAACGCAAGGGCGGCAGGCCTTCGGCCTACTGCAGCAAGACCCACGCCGACGCCGCGTCGCGCGCCCGGCGGGCGGCCGCCGTGGCGAGCGTGGCCGATCCGCTGCTGGAGGTCCGCCGGATCGCCGACGAGTTCACCCCGGCCGCGGCGTCGCTGGTGGAATTGCTGGACGCCATGCGCTCCCGATTCGACAACGCCGCCGAAGCCGCGCTGGGACGGGTCACCGAAGCCGAAACCGACGCGGCCGCGGCGCGGCGTGAAGCCGAGGACGCGCAGCAGGCCGCTGCCAAGGCCGACACCGCCCGCGCGACCGCGCTGGCCGCGTCCCGCGACGACAAGATGGCCAAGGCCAAAGCGGAACGCACCGCCGAGCAGGCCTTGAAGGACGCGGAGGAGACCCGCCAGCGTTCGTGGGCCGAAGTCGCCGCGCACGAACGGGCCAGGGGCGCCGCGGAAGCAGCGACCGTGGCGGCCGAACGCGCCCGCGACGCGCTGGTCTCCGACCTCCGGACACTGCGCGAGGACTTCGCCGCCGTCCGGGAGGAGAAGACCCGGCTGGCGGCGGAGCTGGGCGAGCGCGACACGGCACTCGCCCGTGCGGTCGCCGAGCTCGAAGCACTGCTGGACCGGCTCGACGAAGCGAAGGCCAGGGCGACGGTGTCCGAAAAGGACTGTGCCGCCGCGCGGGAGGAATCGGCCGGGCTCCGGGGCGAGCTCGACCGCGTCCGCGCGTCGCTTGCGGAAGAACACACGGCCAGGAGCCTCGCCGAAGCCCGGGCGACGGCGCTGGCCGAAGAACTGGAGCGCGCGCAGGCCCGTGCCGTCGCGGATCAGGCGCGGTACGACGACGTCGTCCGGCAGCTGGCCGAGCTCGCCCGCCCTCCGGTCGTCGAAGAATCGCCCAAATCGCCTGTGGAGGCTCCCGAGCTCAAGTAGAGTCCAGCGGCTGTGAGCGGGTACGAGGTCGAGATCGGTCAGCTGCGGAACGCGGCCAAGGCGGCGGGGTCCGCCGCGGACCAGGCCAGGGCCGTGGAACCGGGCAATGGCCTGGACGCGATAGCGACGGCGCTGCCCGGCGGTGAGGCCGCGAAGAACGCGCCCACGCTGGCGTCGACGTTCACCGAGCGCGCGAAGGGGTGGGCCGGCGAGATCGACGGCTGGAGCGACTCGATCACGAAGGCCGCGAACACCTACTCCGAAAACGAGAACTCCGCGAAGGAGGCTTTCGGAGGATGACGATCGGCTACGACGACGTCCGCAAATGGGACGCCGAGGCGCTCGACACGGCGGCAACCAACCTGGCTGGGCGGCGGGACAAACTCATCGGGTTGCAGGACGAACTCGACGACGCCCGGAAACTGCCCGACTGGCGCGGCCCGGCCGGTGAGAACGCGCGCAGTTCGCTGGGTGACACGCGGAACAAGGCCGAGGTGCTGGTCGCGGAACTGTCCGCCGTCGAAACCGCCCTGCAGAACGCGTCGGACGAGGTGACCGCCCTCAAGAGCAGGGTCGCCAACAACGACTCCCTCGCCCACACCTACCAGTTCCGCATCGCCGCAGACGGGGCGCTCGTGGACGACAAGCCTGCCGACCCGCCCCCGAAATCGCGGTTCGAGGCCGAAGAGTACGCCGAGTCCCGGCGGCACCGCGAAACCATCAAGAAGCAGCTGGAGCAGGAGACCAAGGCGATCCTCACGGCGGCGAACAACATCGACGTCGCCCTCGCCCGCGTGATGCAACTCGCGCAGGACGGCAAGGTCAGCGACGACGGCGCGACCACCCTCGCGGGAGCGAAGAAGAGCGGGGAGATCGACGCCAAGGTGATCGAGATGGAGCAGTCCCTGCGCGAGGCGGGGCTGCTGACCGGGCCACCCGCGTCCGGGCACTACCGGCAGTGGCTCGAGAACGCCGTACGCCGGGGCGTATCGATCGACACCATCAAGAAGATCGCCGACGAACACGACATCACGCCCGAGGATTTCAAGGTCCTCGACGGTATGGAAGAGATCCGCGAGGACGAAGACGGCGACGGGACCTTCAAGTCGTACTTCCTGATGCCGACCGGCATCAGCGGGGACGACGCCGCCAAGGCCGTCCGGATGACCTACATCCTGAACGCGGGCACCGACTACGGGACCGAAGGCGAGAAGACCGACTTCGCGCCGACGCCGTACGGATCCGAGGAGCTGCGGCGGATCACCGAGCGGCAACGGGAGAACTCCTGGAGCTACGACGACGACGTCGGCTTCGTGCACGGCAACGGCGGGCGGCTGGTGACCACCCCCAACGGCATGATGATGGGTCTCGGCGGGAACCTCATCCAGGACCAGTTCAGCCAGCAGGGCGGAACCGCCTGGGGTGACACGTTCATGCTGAACATCGACGACGCGAAGGATCCGGCGCAGCAACTGCGGGAGGTCGTGAAGTCGGGTCACGCCTGGTACGAGGACGACAACGGCGCGTCCCAGGGTTCGCTCGACCTGGACCGGCTGCTGCACCACGAGGAGCGCCACTCCCAGCAATGGGCGCGCGAAGGTTATGCCGGATTCCTCGCCTCCTACGCGTGGGAGCAGGTCACCGGCGGCAACGAAACCGAGGAAGACGCGGGACTCACCGATGGCGGATACCACTAGGGCGTCGCGCGTCGCCTGCGCCGCCGCGCTCGTGCTGGCGGTGACCGCGGCGTGCGACACCAAGGCACAGTTCGCGCCGTCGCTGCCACCGGAGGCCGGGTTCCGCGTGGACGACGGCGTCCTGAAACTGTGGACCGGCACTCCGTGCGAGGGCGTCACCGGCCTGAGGCTGACGTTCGACTCCGGCACCCAGGCGAGCACCGAGCAGGTCTGGTCGGCGCCCCAGCCGGGGGTGCGGGTCGAGCGCCTGGACCTGCTCGGGGTGTCCTTTCCGGACACCGAGAGCCCTCTCCAGGTGCGGACACCGCTGCCCGCGGGGTACGACTGGACCAAGGCGGGTTCGATCAGTGTCGCCGTCGACGGCCCGAAAGCGAACGGCGCCAAGGCCGACGTCGCCCAGGTGCTGCGGGAATCGGCCCAGCATCCGGCCGGGACCTACCTGTTCGGCCGGAGCGGCTGGCTCGACGCGGCGGGCGTCGAGCGGGAGAACCGGAAGTCGTTCCTGACCGTCTGCACTCCCGACCCGAAGTGACCGATATGGAGAGCACATCGCGGACGGTGTTACGACGCGTCGTGCTCGGCGCGTTCGTCTGCGTCGCCGCGGTGATCGTGCTGCTCGTCGCCCGCGTGGTGCTCAGCGCGACCGGCTTGTCCTTCGATCCGCACGGCTACGGGATGTTCGGGGGGATCCTGTTCACGGCGGTCCTGACGCCGGTCGCGCTGGCGCTGTGGCTGGTCTACCGCGTGCTGCAACGACGCGGCAAGTGACCTATGCGGCTTACGGCTGCGGGTTGATGACGGGCGCGGGTCCGTGAAGGCCCCCTTCCCTCGGCTCAGCCGAGGAAACTCGACCTTCACACCTTCCCCGAGTACATGAAGGCCCCCTTCCTTGCCAGGCGCAAGGAAGGGGGCCTTCATGTACTGCCACGCGCTCACGACGGCAATTCGACCCCCGAGGCACCGGAGTCGCCGTTCACCAGCTGCTCGACCCCGTCCAGGATCCGCGCCAGCCCGAACCGGAAGGTGTGCAGCGGCGCGCTCGCCGCACCGTGCGTCTCCCCGGCCGCCTGCCCGATCCGCGCCGCGAGCGGGAACAGCCCGGCGTCGGCCTCGGGGATCTCCGCGAGCACCGGCGCGCTGGCCGTCCACCACTCCATGTCCGTCATCCCGGATCGCCGCACGAGACTCGCCGATTCCACCGAACCGCGTGCGATGCCCTGAACGAAGCCGTTGACCATCGCCACGACGGCGTCCATCTCCAGGTCGGTGAGGCCGATCGCGTCGACGGCCTTCAGCTCGCGTTCGTGTTTGGCGAAGGTGTGCGGGCCGAGGGGGAGACGGCCGGTGGTGAGCTGGAGCATCCACGGATGCCGGTGGTACATCTCCCACGCGTCCTCGGCGAGGATCGTCATCGTGACCCGCCAGTCGTGACTCTCCGGCGGATCGGTCAGTTCGCCGTGGACCCGGTCGATCATCAGGTCGAGCAGTTCGGCGCGGCCGGGGATGTAGGTGTAGATCGTCATGGGGGAGACGCCGAGCTTCTCCGCGCCCCGGCGCACCGACAGCGCGGTGATGCCCTCGGTGTCGGCGAGCTCGATCGAGGCGGTGACGATCTCCTCGACGGTGAGCTTCGGCTTGGGGCCGCGACGGGGCTTCTCGCGTACGCCCCAGAGCAGTTCGATGGTCCGCCGTGGATCGCCCGTGCCGGTGTGGTCCGCGTCCGTCATCACGTTCTCTCTACGGTGTACAGAGTTGTGCTATCCTGAACTGTACACCGTACAGAGATTGGGGTTGAGTGGCGTCTCACGACGGTTTCGGCAGTGTCGTTTTCGAACCGAATAATCCCCCTCGGACCAGCGGATTCGTCTTCTGGAACGCGGACGGGGACACGCCGGGGACCGGGGAGGTGACAGTCGCCCTGCCCGAGATCGTCACGGTGCCGTGCGTACGGCTCCCGATGGCCGAGGCGCTCCCCGCGCTGCTGCGGCTCCGTGAAAGCGACGATCCCTCCGCGCGGTTCTGGGGCACCGCGGCCACGGCGGCGTTGAAGCTGGCCGAGGCGGGCAGGCTACTGCCCGGGCTCACGGAGTCCGATGTGGACGCCTGGCGCGCGGGCCCGCTGGAACCCGCCGACGCCGCCTGGCTACGCGAGCTGTCCGAGGCGATGCCTGCCAGGGCGAGGGCGATCCCGGGCGAGGGAAACCTGCTCCCCGCGCGGTATCCGTTGCTGCGCGCGTTCCTCGACGCGGTGGCCGACACCCTTCCCCGCACGCCTGCGGCCGCGCAGGCGGCGGGCGTCAAGGCCTTCGCCGCCGCGCCCGCGCATCGTGTCCCGCAGTTGCGTGACTGGGCGGCCGAGGTCGCTGCCGGGCTGGACTCCGGGGTCCGGGTCTCGGTGCGGATCGAGGCACCGGGCGACGACTTCACGAGCGGCCGGTTCAGCGGGGTCGTCCAGGTGCACAGCCTCGCCGACCCCGGCGTCCTGATCGACGCCGCCGCGCTCTGGGCAGGCGACGACCGATTCGGCCCGCGAGCACGGATCGACGTCATGCTGGCCCTTCGCCGGGCGGCGCACCTGTGGCCTCCGCTGGAACCCCTGCTCGGCGCCGCGGTGCCCGACGAGGTCGGGCTCGGCGACGCCGACATCACCGAACTGCTCACCACCGCAGCGCCCCTGCTGGCCACGGCGGGCATCGACGTGCACTGGCCCGCCGATCTCGCGCGCGACCTGAGCGCGAAGGCCGCCGTCGGCGGCGGTGACGCGCCGCCGGCGGACCTTCCGTCGTTCTTCGCCGGTGGCACCCTGCTGCAGTTCGACTGGCAGCTCGCGCTCGGCGGCGCACCGCTCACCGCGGCCGAGATGGACGCGCTGGCCGAGGCGCACCGCCCTGTCGTGCGGTTGCGTGATCAGTGGGTGCTCGTCGACCCGGCGCTGGCGGCGAAAGCGCGAGATCGCGCGCTGAAGCCGCTCACGCCGATCGACGCGCTCGGCGCCGCCTTGAGCGGGACGGCCGAGGTCGACGGCGAACGCGTCGACGTCCTCACCGACGGCTGGCTCGCCGCGTTGCGGGAACGGCTTCTCGCCCCACCGGAGCCGCAGGCGCCCCCGCGCGGACTGGCCGCGACCCTGCGCGACTACCAGATGCGCGGCCTGCAGTGGCTCACCGCCATGACCTCGATCGGGCTCGGCGGCTGTCTGGCCGACGACATGGGTCTCGGCAAGACGATCACGCTGATCTCGCTGCATCTGCATCGCGCCGACGGGCCCACGCTGGTCGTCTGCCCGGCATCGCTGCTGGGGAACTGGGAACGGGAGATCACCAAGTTCGCCCCCGGTGTCCCGGTGCGCCGGTTCCACGGCACCGAACGCTCGCTCGACGACCTCGGCGGCGGCTTCGTGCTCACGACGTACGGCACCCTGCGCGTCGACCCGGAACCGCTGCGCGCCGTCCACTGGGGACTGCTGGTCGCCGACGAGGCGCAGCACGTCAAGAACCACCGCTCCGGCACGGCGAAGGCGTTGCGGACGCTGACGTCGTCGGCGCGGGTGGCGCTGACGGGAACCCCGGTGGAGAACAATCTCGCCGAGCTGTGGGCGATCCTGGACTGGACGACACCGGGACTGCTCGGGACCATGGCCGACTTCCGCCGGGTGTGGGCGAAACCGGTCGAGTCCGGTAAAGATCCGGAGGCCGCGGAGAGCCTGTCCCGGCTGGTCCGCCCGTTCCTGTTGCGGCGCCGCAAATCCGATCCGGGGATCGCGCCGGAGCTACCGCCCAAGACCGAGACCGACCGGCCGGTGACCCTCACCGCCGAGCAGGCGGCCTTGTACGAGGCGACGGTGCGCGAGCTGATGGCCGAGATCGCCGGCAGCGAGGGCATCGCGCGCCGCGGCCGGATCGTCAAGCTGCTCACCGGGCTCAAACAGATCTGCAACCATCCCGCGCAGTACCTCAAGGAGCCGTCGGAAGCGGTACTGGACGGGCGGTCGGGCAAGCTCGAATTGCTCGACGAGCTCCTGGGCACGATCCTCGCCGAGGACGGGTCGGTGCTGGTGTTCACCCAGTACGTCGCCATGGCGCGGCTGCTGGAACGCCATCTCGCGCAGCGCGGCATCGGCACGCAGCTGTTGCACGGCGGCACCCCGGTACCCAAACGCGAGGAGCTCGTGCGCCGGTTCCAGGCCGGTGAGGTGCCGGTGTTCCTGTTGTCGCTCAAGGCGGCGGGGACCGGGCTCAACCTGACCCGTGCCGATCACGTCGTGCACTACGACCGCTGGTGGAATCCCGCGGTGGAGGACCAGGCGACCGACCGCGCGTACCGGATCGGGCAGACCAGGCCGGTGCAGGTGCACCGGCTCATCGCCGAGGGCACGGTCGAGGACCGGATCGCGGCGATGCTGCGGGAGAAACGCGCGCTGGCCGACGCGGTGCTCGCCGGTGGCGAGGCCGCGCTGACCGAACTGACCGACGCCGAGCTGGCCGATCTGGTCGAGTTGAGGAGCCGCCGATGAGCACGCCAGACGACCGCGTCCGCGGTTTCCCCGCCTTCGGCGCTCAAGGCGGGCGTGGCCAGTTCGCCCGCTCGTGGTGGGGCCGCGCGTGGATCAGCGCGATGGAGGACACCGCGCTGGATCTGCGTCAGCTCAAACAGGGCCGCAAGTACGCCGCGGCGGGCAGGGTCGGCCCGATCACGGTCAGCCCGGGGCGGATCGCCGCCGTGGTCGACGACCAGGAGGGCCAGTACCGCACCGAGGTCCGGCTCGCGGAGCTGACCGCCGACGAGTGGGACCGGTTCCTCGACCGGGTCGCCTCGCGTGCCGGGCATCTCGCCGCGTTGCTGGACCGGGACATGCCGCACGACCTCGTCGAGGCCGCCGACGACGCCGGAGTGCATCTGCTGCCCGGGATCGGCGACCTCGACCCGGACTGCGACTGCCCCGGCTGGGAGCTGCCGTGCCGTCACGCCGCGGCGCTGTCGTTCCAGGCCTCGTGGCTGCTCGACGCGGACCCCTTCGTGCTGCTGCTGATGCGCGGCAAGGGGGAGCGGGAACTACTCGACGAATTGCAGCGGCGCAACGCCCCGCGGTTCGTGCGCACGGGGGACGACGGCATCGACGCCGAGCGCGCGTACGCCGACGAGCCGGGTCCGTTGCCGGATCTCGACGGGTTCGCGCCCACCGGAGGCCCGACCGTGCCGGGCGCGCCCGATATCCCGGCCGAGACCTTCGCCCTGCTGATCGCCAACGCGAGCCAGATGGCCGGCGCGCTGCTCGCGTCGCAGCCGAAGCTCACCCGTAAGCAGGACGCCGTCCGTCTGGCCGCCACCCGTCCGGAGGTCGCCGACAGGCTGCGCCCGGCCGAGAGCGGTGAGGACTTCGACCGCGCGGTGCTCGCCTGGCGGCACGGTGGTCGCACTGGTCTCGACGTCCTGGAGACCACGTGGACTCCGCCGCCTCAGGCGATAGGCCGGGCACGGGCCGCTTTCGCCGAGGTGGTCGACGACCCCGGCGAGGGGCTGGACGTCGAGCGGAACCACTGCACCGTCCACGGAACCGGCGTGCAGGTGCGGCTGGGCAAGGACGGGCTCTGGTACCCGTACCGGGATCAGTGGCCCGCCGGTCCGCCCGAAGCCGATCCCGGTGCGTTGTTCGCCGCGTTGCTCGGCTGATCCCACTGCCGTCCTCGCCGCAGCTGATCCAGGTGCGGCGAGGACAGGTGGAGGATCCGATACCGGACTTCGTCCGTTTCAGGCGCCTCACCGGTCCACAGGGTGTAGCGGACGACCTGCCACGTCCGCGGATCGACGGCCAGCGCGCCCGAATGCGCGCCGTCCCGCCGCAGGTGCTCGCGCAGCCCGTCGAGAGCCTCGCCGAGGAAGGCGACCGGGTCGGTCTCGTCGGGGATCCGCACGACATGCTTTCCCGCCGTGACCGGGGCCGAGCCGAACGCGGGTCCCTCCTCGAACCCGAGCACGGTCCAGTGCTGCACGGCGGGACGCCCGAAGGATTCGACGATGCCGCTGAACGGGCCGCCGAACAGGAAGGCGTTCATCCCGGCCTCGTCGTGCCACAGGTAGAAGGGCGAGTACTGGTTCAGCGTCGAGCCGTCGACGCCGCGCTCGCGGATCCCGTAGACCTTCAGCCCCAGGCCGCCGAAGTCGTCGAGCAGATGCCCGCGCGTGGCGACGCGCTCGCGGATGATGCCCATGTCGTAATCGGCGGGGAGAGTGATCTCGTACTGCATCGCATGCATGCCGTACATACTAGTAGGTACAGAAACCGTTACTTCCGGTTGAGCCGGATGATCCCTTCGCTGCCCCGTACCGCGACGACGACGATCACCTGCCGGTTGATCTGGTGGACCGCTCCCGCCGGGCCGGACATCGCCCCGCCCATCCCGCCGGAGGCCGGGGCGAGGCCCACCTTCCCCGCCTGGACCGTGACCGAGAGCGGACCGGCACCGCCGTCGTTGGGAACCTGGTCGCCGGTCCGCACCAGCACCTCGCACTCACCGTCGGCGCAGGCCCTAAGGTCCCGTCCGTCCGCCGCCACGAACGGCGCGCCGGACGGGGCCGCCGCGTCCATCATCGGCACACTCTCCGCGGAAGGCGTCGAACTCGCCGCGGCGAAGATCGGCGTCGGCTCGGCCGCCGCGCAGCCTGCGGCGAACAGCGCCAAGGGGACCAGGGCCAGGCATCTTCGGCGATCGACCATGACCGAGGAACGTAGCCGACACACGCGCTCCTGGATGCACCCGAATTCCGCAATCCTGCGGCCGTTCGCAGTGCCCGGCGGCGGTCCGGCCGGGGGAACCGGCCGGACCGCCGCAGCACGTGGTCAGGCGGGCACCGAGAGTCCGAAAAGCACGAAAGCGACGGTGAAACCGCCGACTTCGGCAAGGACTCACACGCCTCCACCGCGCCTCGGAGTTCAGGGCGCGGTCACCAGCCCTGAGGCGTCGTCGTGGAAGGCCGGCACTCCGAGTAGCTCAGACCTCCGCACGGGCGACGATCGCCCGCGTGTCCACTCCGGACGGAAGTGTCCCGAACGCGACACCCCAGTCACCGCCGAGCCGCGACGCGCAGAACGCGTCGGCCACCGCCGGAGTCCCGTGCCGCACCAGCAACGAACCCTGGAGCACGAGCGCCATCGACTCGACCAGCCGCCGCGCCCGGTACTCGATGTCCGACAGATCCGACAGCTCCTTGCGCAGCCTGCCCACCGCGTCGTCCAGCCGCGTGTCGGCGCCGGCCGCCTGCTCGACCTCCGTGAAATACGCCGCCACCGACTCCGGCTGCTTCGCCATCGCCCGCAACGCGTCGAGCGCCGCGACGTTGCCCGAACCCTCCCAGATCGACATCAGCGGAGCTTCACGGTAGAGCCGCGGCATCCCCGACTCCTCGACGTACCCGTTCCCGCCCAGACATTCCAGCGCCTCCACCGCGTGCGATGGGCCGCGTTTGCACACCCAGTACTTCGTCACCGCCAGCCCCAGCCGCCGGAACGCCTGTTCCTGCTCGTCGTCCGGCCGGTCGGTCGCCGACGCGAGCCGCATCCCGACCGTCGTCGCCGCCTCGGACTCCACGACGAGGTCCGCCAGCACGTTGCCCATCAGCGGCTGATCCACCAGATTCGCCCCGAACGCCCGACGATGCCGCGCGTGGTGGATCGCCCGCACGGCGCCGTACCGCATGCCCGACGCGCTCCCGACCGCGCAGTCCAGCCGGGTGTTGTTCACCATCTCGATGATGGTGCGCACCCCTCGGCCTTCCTCGCCGATCAGCCAGCCGATCGCGTCGTCGTACTCGATCTCCGACGACGCGTTGGACCGGTTGCCCAGCTTGTCCTTCAGCCGCTGCAACCGGATCCCGTTGCGCGTGCCGTCCGGCAGGACCCGGGGGAGCAGGAAACACGACAACCCGCCCGGCGCCTGGGCCAGCGTCAGGAACATGTCCGACATCGGCGCCGAGGTGAACCACTTGTGCCCGACGATCACATAGCCGCCGTCCCCGAGCGGCCGCGCCGTGGTCGTGTTGGCCCGGACGTCGGAACCGCCCTGCTTCTCCGTCATCGACATCCCGGCGATGAGCCCGCGCTTCGAACTCGGCTCACGCAACCCGAAGTCGTACTCCGTCGCCGCCAGCAACGGCTCGTACCGCGCGGACAGCTCCGGATTGAACCGCAACGCCGGGACCGCCGCGTACGTCATCGAAATCGGGCACGTGTGCCCCGCGTCGACCTGGCCCCAGACGTACATCTTCGCCGCCCGCGCCGCGTGCGCGCCCGGCCGGGAATCCCGCCACGGCGCCGCGTGCAGCCCATGCGACACCGCGACGTCCATCAGCTCGTGCCAGTACGGATGGAACTCGACCTCGTCGATCCGGTTCCCGACCCGGTCGTGCGTCCGCAGCACCGGCTCGTTCTCGTTGACCAGCCTGCCCCACTCCTGCGCCTGCTCGCTCCCGGCGAGCCTGCCGAGGGCGTGCACCTCGGCCACCGCCCAGCCGGCGTCGGCCCGTTCCAGCCCCTCCAGCAAAGCCGGATCGGCGGCGACGTCGTACTCCGCCAGCGGCGGGACCTGATTGGTGACCTCATGAGTGCTCGGCATCGGAACCTCCCAAGGAACGCAGGACGAAAGTGCGCAGCCCGGACACCTCGTCCGCACTGCCGGTGGTCAACGGGCCGATCAGCACCTCGGCGGCAGCCCCGACGAGCGCCGCGGCGGTGACGTCCGCGTCCTGGGCGGGCAGCACCCCGGACCGGACGCCGTCGGCCACGTGCTGGGCCACGACGTCACGAAAGGCACGCCTGAACACCAGCCGCTCGGCCTCGATCGGCGCGTCGACGGGCTCGGCCAGCAGCGCGTACGCCATCCGCGGTGTCTTCAGTGCCCGGCTCGCGAAGGTGTCGAACACCGCCACGACCCGCTCGGCAGGCGTGCCGGGCCGCTCCGACACCTCACGCACCGCCTCGACCTCACGCGTGACGACCTTGCGGAACAACTCCACGACCAGCGCGGCCTTGGTGGGGTAGTGGCGGTACACGCTCCCCACCGCCACGCCCGCCCGCTCGGCGACCGCCGACACCGAGCAGCCCGCGTACCCGCGCTCGGCCAATTGCTCGATGGCGGCGGCGAGGACGGCGTCGCGCTGGGCGTCCAGACGCTCCTGGACCTTCGGTGTACGGCGATACGGCACCCAAGAAGTGAAGCACCGATTCACACCTTCAGTCAACGCACCCTGGCAAGCTCCTCCACGACCTTGGCGATGCCCTTCTTGTCGTAGGCGCTCGTCGGCATGGTCGCCGCATGTGCGTGCCGGACCACCCCGTCCCGGTCGATCAGCACACTGCCCGACTGCTGCAGCATCTTCTTCGCCAGCCCGAACGCCTCATGCGGCGAGCCGTCCCGGCCCGAGACCACCCGAAGCGACAACCCGCGCTTCGCCCGCCACACCTTGGCCTCCGCCCGGCCCTCGGGAACCGCCACCAGCACCCGCACACCGGCGGCCGCCAGCTCCTCGGACCGCGCCGCCAGGTCCTTCACATGGCCGGTGCACACAGGACACGTGGTCGAACGCATGAAATAGATCAGCACGCTTGCCGTACCGCGGAACTCCGAAAGCCGCACGACCTGCCCAGTCGTGTCCTCCAGCGCGACGTCAGGGACCGTGGAACCGATTTCGAGCATGAAAACTCCTCAACGGAAGATCAGGAAGCGGGGTTGTCGAGAAGCGCACGGACCGTCGCCCGCGCACGGTGCAACCGGGACTTCATCGCGGCCGTGCTCAACCCGAGCGCGTCCGCGACCACCCGGCCCGGATGCCCTTGGATGTCACGCATGATCAAGACGCGACGCTGGTCCGCCGGCAACTCGGCGATCGCCGCCGCCACCCGCTGCGCCTCCAGCCGATCCAGCGCGTCTTCCTCGGCCGAAACCATCGCGACCGACTCCGCCGGAGCCCCGCCACGCAACGCCCGGCGGGCCCGCCGAAGGCATTCGTTGCGCACGATCCGGAACATCCACGACGCGAGCGCACCCGTCGCACGCAGCGTGCCGATCTTCCGGTACAGGATGATCAACGCCTCCTGCGCCGAATCCTCCGCGTCCTCCGGCGAAGCACACAGAGACCGTGCGAACCGCTGCACATGCGGATGGGAACCCGAGACCAAAGCGGCGATGGCGGACGCGTCCCCGCCCTGCGCCGCCACGATCAACGACTCCCTCGGCCACTCGGCCTCCACGACAACCTCCTCCTGCGCCGGGCTTGTCCCGGCCCCTACAAGAGCCACGACCCTCGCGAAAGGATTCAGCGCCCTCCACGTGACCCCGCTCACCCCAGCGGGCACACCACGAACCCCGCGTCACCCGATGGCATGATCGCCGCTATGACATGGACCGCCCCCGAGGTCACCCGGCCGTCCGGCGACACCGCCGCCGACGAGCGGATCCTCCTGCCCTCCCTGCTGGCCTGGCACCGCAGCACGTTCCTCCACAAACTCGCCGGCCTCACCGGAGAACAGCTCGCCACGGCGTCGGTCCCGCCGTCGAACATGACCCTCCTCGGCCTCATCCGGCACCTCGCCAAGGTCGAACGCTTCTGGTTCCGCCTGCGCTACGCCGCACAGGACATCGAACCCCTCTACGACCCCGCCCTCGGCAAGGACCACGACTTCGAAGTCCTCGACGCCGCCAAAGCCGAAGAGGCGTACGACATCCTCCTCGAAGAGATCCGCCTCGCCGACGAAGCCGCCGCCGAAGGATCCCTCGACGACACCTTCGACTTCGGCGGGAACCCGTTCTCGCTGCGCATGCTGTACCTCCACATGATCGGCGAATACGCCCGCCACAACGGCCACGCCGACCTCATCCGCGAACGCGTCGACGGCCACACGGGAGCCTGACCATGGACTACGGATTCGTCGGCGCGGGCGAGATCACCGCCGCCATCGTCGAAGGCCTCAGCAAGGACATCACCGATCCGCCCTCGATCTTCCTCTCACCCCGCAGCCGCAGCGTCGGCCAAGAACTCTCGGCACGCTTCGCCAACGTCGAAGTCCGCGACAGCAACCAAGCCGTCCTCGACAGCGCCACGACGATCATCCTCGCCGTCCGCCCGCCGATCGCCGAAGAAGTCCTCCGAGACCTCACCTTCCGGCCCGACCACATCCTGATCAGCGCCCTCGCCGGCGTCCCCCTCGACCGGCTGCGCGACTGGGCCACCCCCGCCCGCGAAGTCGTCCGGAGCATCCCGCTGCCCCCGGCCGCCCGACGCCAAAGCCTCACCGCGATGTACCCCGACAACCCCGAAGCCCGAGCCCTCTTCGACAGCATCGGTGGCAGCGTCGTCCCCGCCGCGGAAAAGGACCTCGACGTCTTCAGCGGCGCCACGGCCACCTTCGCCGCCCACCTCGACTACCTCGGCACCATCGCCGCCTGGATGACCGACCAAGGCATCGAGGACACCACGGCGACCGCCTTCACCCGGCACATCTTCGGCCAGCTAGGACACGCACTCGTCCAGCAGAGCGGCTCCCTCGAAACCCTCACCGGCAAACACATGACCCCCGGCGGGCTCAACGAACAATTCCTCACCGACCTGCGCACCAACGGCGTCCCCGACACCGTCCGCCAGGCCCTCGACGGAATCCTCGCCAGGCTGCGAGACCAGTGACCGTCGTCGACAGGCTCCGGGCCGCCGGATGCGTCTTCGCCGAAGACGAGGCCCGCCTGATCACCGCCGAAGCACGTACACCCGGCGAACTCGACACCATGGTCCAGCGCCGCGTCGACGGCGAACCACTCGAAGTCATCCTCGGCTGGGCCGAATTCCACGGCCTCCGCATCACCATCGAACCCGGCGTCTTCGTGCCACGGCAACGCTCCGAACTCCTCGTCCGACACGCCGCCACCCTCGCCGGACCAGGAGCGGTCGTCCTCGACCTCTGCTGCGGAACCGGCGCGCTCGGCGCGGCCATCGCCGCCGAACTCGGCGACATCCGGCTCTACGCGGCCGACATCGAGCCCGCCGCCGCCCGCTGCGCCCGCATCAACCTCGCCGAGGCCGGGGGAGAGGTCTTCGAGGGCGACCTCTACACACCGCTTCCCGCGACGCTGCGAGGCCGCGTCGACATCCTGGTCGTCAACGCCCCATACGTCCCGACGGACGCCATCGCGATGATGCCGCCCGAAGCACGCGACCACGAACCCCGCGTCGCCCTCGACGGCGGGCACGACGGTGTCGACGTCCACCGCCGCGTCGCCGCCGAGGCCGCACAATGGCTCGCACCGGGCGGGCACCTGCTGATCGAAACCGGCGAAAGTCAAGCCGCCTGGACCGCGGAAGCCATGGCACACAACGGATTGACCCCCGAAGTGATCACCGACGACGACCTGTACGCGACGATTGTCGTCGGTGCCAGGGGATAGGGTCGCCGCCGTGACCGACTACCTCCAAACGACCCGCACCGCCTACGACACGGTCGCGGCCGACTACGCCGAACTCCTCCGCGACCACCTCGCCGGATCCACCTGGGACCGCGCCGTGCTCGGCGCCTACACCGAACTCGTCCAGGCCGCCGGCGGCGGCCGCGTCGCCGAAATCGGCTGCGGACCCGGCCGCATCACCGAACACCTCCACCAGCTGGGGCTCGACATCCACGGCGTCGACCTCTCGCCGGAAATGGTCGCCGTCGCCCGGAAGTCGTATCCGCACTTGGACTTCCAGGTCGGAGAGATGCCCGGATTGTCCATTGAGGACGGCGCCCTGGCCGGCGTCGTCGCGTGGTACTCCATCATCCACACACCACGAGAGCGGCTGCCGGAGATCTTCGCCGACTTCCACCGCGTCCTCGCCCCGGGCGGCCACCTGCTGCTGGCCTTCCAGGTCGGTGACGAAGTACGCCACATCGAGCACGCGTACGGGCACGACATCTCCTGCGACGCCTACCGCTTGTCACCCGAGAAGATCGCCGAGCAGCTAGGGGAGGCGAAGTTCAGCGTGCTCTCCACCCTCGTCCGCGAACCGTCGGAGGAGTTCGAAAGCACGCAACAGGCCTATCTGATCGCCCGCAAGCAGTAGCTCAAGGACGCCGGGCCTCGACGAGCCAGGCCGCCGAGCCGTAGAAAACGCCTCGGTCGGTCTGGTGCTCGGCCAGATCGGCTCGCAAGGCGGCCACGGCAGCGGCACGCGCGGCCTCGTCCAGGTCGCTCAACCGGCCGCCATGCTGCTCGACGATGAAGTCGGCCGCGTCGTCCACGTCCCGGCCGAAGTACATCGGCTTGTCCACCGCGGTGCACCGGACGTCGGAGTACCCGGCCGAGACCAACAACTTCTCGGTCTCGGCCGGGTCGCTCAACGCGAGATCCGCCGACGGCACCTCACGACCCGCCGCGAAGATCGTCCGGAACGTGGTGATCCACTCGTTGAGCCGGAACGGCTGCCACGTCAGCAGCACCAGACGCCCACCAGGCCGGGTCGCCCTGGCCAGGTTGGCGAACGCCGCCAGGGGAGTGCCGAAGAACATCGAGCCGTGCCTGCTGATCACCACATCGAACCGCGCCTCGCCGAACGGATGGATCTGCGCATCCACCTGTTCGAAAGAGACATTGCGAACGCGTTCCTCCTCGGCGAGCCGACGAGCGAGAGCGAGCATCCCCCCGGAGAGGTCGACACCGAGCGCGGAACCACCACTGGCGAACCGCGCCGCGTCCCGCGTCGTCTGACCCGCACCGCAACCGACATCGAGGACGTCGTCCGCCGGCCGGATGCCCGCAGCGTCGAAGAACGTGTCGCGATAAGCGGCGACACCGTCGTTGAAACGCTGCGCGCGCTTCGCCCACAGAGCGCCGTCATCACCGTCCCACGCCTGCAACATCCGCTCGTTAGACGGATCGACACGCATTTCGGAAACCCCCAGGTTCGTCTTCGGAGCACGACCCTAGCGCGAACCCCTCAGCGGAACGCGGCGATATTCCTCGCGGCCCAATCGGCGAACGACCGCGGCGCACGGCCGAGAACCCGGTGCACATCCGGGCTCACGCGCAGTTCCGCCGGCGTCGGCGAACTGAGAATGTCCAACGTGTCGTCCGCGAGCTCAGCCGGCATGCTCCGGGCCATACCCGCCTTCGCCTCGGCATGGGTGAGCTCCTGAAACCGCACCGGCGAACCCAGCGCAGCGGCGAGGACCGCTGTCTGCTCGCGCGGCGTGATCACCTCCGGACCGGTCAGCTCGTAGACCTCACCGAGATACCGCTCGTCCAGCAGACAAGCGGCCGCGACCTCCGCGATATCCGCCGGATCGACGATCGGCACCCCGGTGTCACCGAACGGCGCCGCGACCACCTGCCGCGAACGGACCGACTCCGCCCACCACAAGGCATTCGAGGCGAACCCACCCGGCCGCAGGATGGCCCAGTCCAAACCGGACTCCCGCACCACGTCCTCCAGCGCGCGCATCGCGATCCGCGTCGTACCGAACGGTCGCGTCGCCACACCCAGGGAAGAGAGCAGCACGACCCGGCTCACTCCGGCGGCCGCCGCCCGGCCGATGATGTCGGCCGGGTTCGCTCCGACGGCATGAAGATCGCCGGAAAGCAGCAGGAACAACGCCTTCGCGCCGTCCAGCGCCTGGTCGAGCCCGGCAGGCTCGGCCAGATCGGCCACCACATGCCGCCCACCCGGCGGTGCCGCCGCGACATGCCGCGACACCGCCGTCACCTGTTCGCCCGCCTCGGCCAGCGCCTGGGTCAACGGCCTGCCGATGTTCCCGGTAGCTCCGGTCACCACGATCATGAACAGCTCCTTCGTTCGATCTGGACGTGGCGACGACGCTAGGGATAGCGGCTAACTTTTCGTAAGTACATACCCCGAGGTAAGCTCCTCCCATGGCAGGAGGCGCGCAGTTCAAACCGGCCGGCACGGAGCCGCGGTATGAGGTGTTTCACACCGACTGCGCCGCCAGCGAAGTGGTCGGCCACGTCACCAGCCGATGGGGGACCTGGGTGCTGATCTCCTTGCAGCGCAACGATCTCCGCTTCTACGAGCTACGCGAAAGCATCCAGGGGATCAGCGAGAAGATGCTCGCCCAGTCCCTGCGCGCCCTCGTCCAGGACGGCCTGATCTGGCGGCAGGTCGAACCCACGACGCCACCACAGGTCACCTACGGTCTGACGGAGTTCGGCCGGGACGTGAGCGAGCCACTGGTGGAACTGTTCGACCGGATCACCCGGCGCCTGGTCCCACCTGAGGCGAAGTAGCGTTGATGTTGACCATCCAGGTGATCCCGAACCTGTCCACGAGCGCGCCGGCCTCGTCACCCCACACCTGCTTCTCCAAAGGCATGGTCACGGTGCCGCCGACGGACAACTCCTCGAAATGGCCACGAAGCTCGCCGTCGCCACCGAGGTAGACCGCGACGTTGTTGCCAGGGGAGTGCGGCACGTCCTCGATCTGCCCATCGACGTCACACGCCATCAGCGTGTATCCGTGCGGGGTGACGAGCTCGGCGTGCATGACCTTTCCGGCGTCAGGGGAGTCCGGTGAACCGAAGTCCGCGATGGTGCCGATCTCCAGCTTGCCGCCGAGCACCTGGTGGTAGAACTCCATCGCCTGCCGTGCGTTCCCGTCGTACCTGAGGTACGGGTTGAGTCGAGACCCCATCTGAATTCGCTTTCCCCTTCGTATAGGTGGATCGCGAGCATTCCACCGAATACACGACATCCTGTGTCGGGTATTCGCGACAGGAATCAGCCCCAGTAGGCCAGCCAAGCATCGAGCGCCGGTCCGGGCGGGTTCAGCCGACGAGCCCGGGCCACGTTGTCCTCGTCGTCAGGAACGACCTCGACCAGAAGGACCACGTTCGCGCGAGCCTCACCGACGCCGAACAGCCCTTCGTCGGCGAGCCTGCGCAACGCGGTCTCCATCGCGCGCAGCCGAAGCTCGAACTCCGCGTCGGACGCGTCGTCGGCGAGGTCGAACACCTCCGGCCGAGCGGCGAACATCTCACGGACCGGCTTCAGGTGTTCCTCGCCCACTATCGAAAACGGGGAATCGGCGTAGGAGTAGCGGACGTCGTCGGCGTCCGGCCGCTGAGCCAGCGCCTCATGCGACCACGCCGACAGAGCCGGGCCGAACGCCTCACCGGGCGTGGTGAGCGTGACGTAATAGAACGTGTGGCCGGGGTTGTCGCGGAACAGGTCCGTGACGGCCGCGCGAGCGGCCGTGGTCAACGCGTCGGCGAGTTCGGCTTCGGTAGGAACCACGACGGCATCGAACCACACCAGGCCGCGCGTCCGCGGTCAAACCAGCCACTGGCCGGAGCGCATCAGAGTCCTGCCGCGCAGCTCGGCGAACGAGCGCCATGCCTGCAACCGAGTCGGAGTGAGCTGGAGGTAGACGAATCCGGGGGTATGCCGAGGGTCAGGACCACCGCGCAGCAGTGAAGCGAACGGGTCGGCGATGGCGGGATCGATCGCGCCGGGCTCGATGATTTCCATCGAGCCGTCGATCATGACCACGTCGTAGTGCCGGCCGATGGCTGCCCGTGCTCGTGCGGTCGCGGCCACGTTGGTCACCGTTCGGCTGTGCGCGAAGGTCGCGAAGGTGAGCACCTCGCCGTTGTGGTGAAACAAGAGCGGGACCAGATGTGGGCCGTCGGTATCGCCCGTGGCCAACCACGCGGTGGTCTCCGAGCGCAGCAACTCGAGCACATCGCTCTTGCGTTGTAACGGCTTTCGAGCGGGTGGCATCGTGGTCGCCATCAGTCGACCCTGGTCAGCAGCTGGGCATAGCGGGCCAGGTACAGCGGCCAGCCGGCGTCGCCTCCCACGCCGTCGCTGACAGCGTTCCAGCCCGGTCCGTGGCGATCCAGCTTGCGGTGTTCGAGTTCCACCCGCGTGCGCTGCGCGGCTTCGGCGATGAAGCGGACCTCGACCTCGCTCGTGTGCTCGTGGTCGCTTTCAATCTGCCATTGAGGGCTGATGTCCCAGCTGAAGACGACGCGGTGCGGGGGATCGTAGGTGAGTATTCGAGCCCACCGGCACTCGCTGCCGTCCACCCCGCGGTCGAAGATGTGGCCACCGACGCGGGGTTCGAACACGGTCTCGAGGATCTCGACCTGAAGAAGATTGTGCTCGGGTGGCTTGAAGTCGCCGAATTGCTCGGTGAAAACGGTGAAGGCCCGTTCGATCGGGGCGTCCACGACGATTTCCTTGTACACCACCGGGTTCGTTGCCTGCGTCATCGCTTATCTCCTTCGGGCTGTTCGACGGCGTCCTGGTAAGCGGACAGCGCGCGGCTCCAATAGGTGTCGAGCTGATCGCGCAACGCGCCGACGGCTATCGCGTCGAGCTGGTAGATGCGCTTCGTCCCGACAGGGCGATCGGTGACCAACCCTGCGACCTTGAGCGCCTTGAGGTGCTGGGAGACCGCGGGGCGGCTGATCGGCAGCTGGTCGGCGAGTTCACGGACGGACTGCGGCCGCTCGGCCAGGCACTCGATGATCGCGCGCCGGCTCGGATCCCCGAACGCGCTCCATGTGGCGTCGGATACTCGGTAAGTGCCCACGAACCGTAAGTCTAGACTTACGGAGCTTCGGTGGCAACGGGCGAGCGGGCCTTAAGTCTGCGTATCTCGTGTCGATGGGTCGGGGACCACGGCGGATCCGAGTCTGCCCGGCGAGTTGGTGTGCGCCAGGGTCGTGAACCTGTCGATGTCCGATCACGACGACCTGGTGCTGCCGAGGAGTCGGGCATCAAAGGCTCGCGGGTGAGGGGCTGCAGCACCTGCGTAGAGACTTACTTGACATAATGTACATTATCGGCACTTTGGCCGACCTGGATAACGATGGCCGAGAGGGGCCCCAAGGCGGACTGAAAGCGTCCTTTGTCGCATGTCATGCAGTGAAGGCGCCCTTCGCCGCGTTCAGATGCGGGCATGGCTTCCTTTGGCTCCCCGGAACCTCCAGGGCGCGGATCTCCTGTGCCGACCCAAGGTGCCCCCGGGGATGCGAAACGGATGTCCGATCACCCAGCCTCAATACGTCACTGTGACGAATCAATATGGGCTCCGGGCGCTGCAGATGATCAACGGAGGCGCTCGGCTCGGATGGATCACTTCGAGCCAGCCGGCCATCCTGGGCGACGGCTCGGGCTCCAGTCGTCGCCCAGGCGGCATGCGACGAGTCATTCAGGACGCAAGAGCGTCCAGTGCGACCCGGTCATGATGTCCGGAGAGCGGCGAGTGAACCGAGATCCCCCGCGAGGGATTTCCGGACCCATCACTCCGTTTCATGCATAATCACTATTATGCATGAAACCGAATATAACCGAGTGTAAGACTGTCGGTGCCATGCGGTACAAGATGTTCATGAGGGTTTCCGAGGCACAGCAAGCCTTTTTCGCCGCACGTCGTCCCCGTAAGGATTCTCCTCACACCACCGACGCCTACCGCCGCGACCTCGCCGGCATCACCGCCCTCCTGCTCCGCGAGTTGGGCCGCTCCCCTGACGAACTCACTGTCGAGATGCTCACCGCGCAGGCGCTCCGCAATGCCTTCGGTGCCTTCGCGGACACCCACGCGAAGAGTTCGGTGCTCCGCGCCTGGTCGACCTGGAACCAGTTCCTCACCTTCTGCGTGTCCGACGGGCTGCTCGCGGGCAACCCAATGGGCGCGGTCGCCCGGCCGAAGGCGCCTCCGCTGACGCCGAAACCGTTGCGGGGTGAGGAAACCCCGGAGCAGTTGCTCGCGGCCGCCGCCGACGGCTCGCGTCGCACGAGGGATCCGTGGCCGGAGCGGGACGTCCTGGTGATCGCGCTGGGGCTGGTCGCCGGGCTGCGTGCCGCGGAGATGCGGGCGCTGACCGCGCGTTCACTGGTCGGCCGTCAGGGCGAGATGCGGTTGCACGTCCATGGCAAGGGAAGCCGCGACCGGTCGATCCCGGTGCAGCCGATCATGGAGAAGATCATCGAGGAGTACCTGGCCTCCTGCCGCCGCCGGTTTCCGCAGCAGCGGTTCGGGCCCTCCACTCCCCTCCTCCGGGATCGCGCGGGCGAGCCGATCGGCCGCGGCGCGCTGGAGTACCTCGTCAAATCCTGTTACCGGTGGGCCGGCCTGCACGACCGTGTGCCGGTCGGGGCGAACCTCCACGCGTTGCGGCACACCTTCGCGACACGGCTGGCGGAGGACGGCGCGACGGCGTCGGAGATCATGGCGCTGCTGGGGCATGCGAGCCTCGCGACCAGTCAGAACTACATCGAGGCGACGGGGCGTGAGCAGCGTGCGGCGGCCGCGAGCAACCGGACGTATCGCGCGCTGGACGGGATCGTGTAGCTCAGCGGAGTTGTTCGAGGTCCTTGGCTGCTTGGGCGATTTCGCCCGCGAGGCCACGGAGTTCGGCGACGGAAGCGCCGTCGTCGGCCGCGGTGACGACGTCTTCGGCGGCGCAGCGGAGTTGGAAGAGCCTGTCCTGCAGGGTGGCGATCTCGGTGTCGGAGAGGACGACGGCGTCTTCGGGGAGTCCGCTGCGCTGGAGGGCGGTGCGGCGTTCGTAGGCGCGCTGGCGGCAGGATTGCCCGCAGTAGCGGCGGCGCCTGCCGACGTTGCCGCCTTGTTCGAGTCGTCGGCCGCACCATCCGCAGTGTTTGGGTGCGCCGGCGCGGCGTAGCTCGGACACCTCTTCGGCGGACGTCTTCGGGTGTTCGGCCACTTCCCTCACGGATCAGACCCTAGCTGGCCATCCGGCGATCATGCCGGGGCCACGACCGAAGTGCACACTAGTGGGGTGCCGACACTGTTCCCGTATCTCGCCGACCCGCTACCGCGTGCCTTCGCCCATCGGGGCTGGCACCTCGGTGACCTGGAAGGACTGGAGAATTCGCTGCCCGCCTTCCAGCAGGCGGTGACGGAGGGTTATCGCTATCTGGAGACGGATGTGCACGCGACGTCGGATGGTGTGGTGGTGGTTCATCACGACGCGTCGTTGGATCGGACGACGGACGGCGCGGGGTTGATCTCGCGGCAGACGTGGGCCCAGCTGCGGACGGTCAAGGTCGGTGGCCGTGTGCCGTTGTCGCGGCTGGAGGACGTCCTCGAGGAGTTGCCGGAGGCGCGGTTCAACATCGATGTGAAGTCGAACGAGGCGGTGGCGCCGTTCGTGCGGGCGATCGAGCGGACCGGGGCGTACGACCGGGTGGCCGCGGCGTCGTTCTCCGACGCGCGGCTGGCGCGGATCCGGAAGCTGGCGGGGCCGAAGCTGGTGACCGCGATGGGGCCGCGTGCGGTGGCGGTGATGTGGGCGAACGGGTTCTTCCCGCTGGTGTCGTTGCGGGCGTTGTCGCGGGGTGCGATGGCGCAGGTGCCGGTGCGGCAGGGGCGGTTGAAGGTGGTGGACCGGGCGTTCCTGCGGCAGGCGACACGTGGGGGTTTCGAGGTGCACACGTGGACGGTGGACGATCCGGCGGAGATGCGGCTGTTGCTGGATCTGGGGGTGCACGGGATCGTGACGGACCGGCCGGATCTGTTGCGTGAGGTCCTTCGGGAACGCGGTGCTTGGCCTTCGTGATCCGCGTTTAGTCCTCTGAATGCGTTGTGAGCGCATTCAGAGGACTAAACGCGGGGGTCAGCGGGGTGCTTTGCCGTTCCAGGCGGCGTCCCAGGTCTTGGGGCCGAGCCGTCCTGAGTCGTTGATGCCGTTGGCCCGCTGGAGGGCGAGGACGGCTTCGCGGGTTTTGTCGTAGTAGCAGCCTGTGCCGGTGAAGCCGTAGCCGAAGGCGTTCATCCGCAGCTGGAACTGCTTCAGTGGTGGCGCGCAGTCGCCGTAGGCGTAGACGACGCCTGGCCAGGCGGGTTTGGGGCCGCCGGGCGGTGCGGGCGGGGTGGGCTTCGGTTTGGGCGGAGGCGGCGGGGCGGGCTGTCCTCCCCCGCCGATGTAGGCGGAGTCGGCATAGGACGGGACGCGTTTGCTGCGGCCGTCGCTGTCGTTGCGGAAGCCGAGTTTGCCGGCGCATTCCCAGGGTTGCCAGCCGCGCATGCGGTAGAGGTAGAGGGCCCGGTAGTCCTGTTCGCGGGGGGTGGCCTGGTCGGGTCGCCCTTGGCCGCCGACGCTGCGCCAGGTGGGCAGGTCGAACTGGTAGGCGCCGTAGTAGCCGTTGCCGGTGTTGATGTTGTAGCGCCCGCTCGATTCACACATGCGGAGCTTGGCCCAGTGGGAGCCGTGGGGATCCGCGGCGGCGGATCCGGTGGTGGCGATCTGCAGGCCCGTCACGGCGAGGGCGAGCAGGAGCGTTCTCGCCACTACGCGGTGTGCTGTGCGAAGGCGATGGGTCCTCATGAGCGGAACAGTAAGTATCAGTCCCGTGCTTCACAAGAGTCACAGATCGCTCACCAGCCTCACATGAAACACACGGGGATCGTGGCAGCGACACGCCGACGATGGCCGGGAAGGTGTCCGGGAAGGGTTCGTCCCGCGTCGAAACGAACACGGTCCGGACTCGTGCCGGACAGGCGGGTGTGATCACCAGTAGTCTCCCGCTGACCTCGACGTTCTCGACTTCAGGAGCAGTGCATGACGGTGGCCGTGACCCGTGAACGCAAGCGGGTGTGGCGGGCTTGGTACCTCTACGACTGGGCCAATTCGCCGTTCTATTCGTCGGTGATCACCGTCTTCGGAGCGCTCTATTTGAGCGAGATCGCGTCCGCGGACGCGAAGGCGAATTTCACCCTTAACGGGGACAGGGCGTGCACCGATTCGAGTGGAGCTTCGAGCACGCTGCAGAACTGCGACGTCTCGTTGTTCGGACTGCAGTTCCCCGCCGGTTCGTTGTGGGGGTATCTGCTGTCGATCGCGACGGTGACGCAGGTGCTGGTGCTGCCGATCGCCGGCGCGATCGCGGACCGGAGCAGGCACAAGCGGCGGATCCTCGGCGGGTTCGCGTTCCTGGGTGCGGTGGCGTCGGCGCTGATGTTCTTCATCGCGGGGACGAACTGGGAGGTCGGGGTCTGGACGTTCATCCTGGCCAACATCGGTTACGGCGGTGCGCTGGTCGTCTACTACTCGTTCCTGGTGGACATAGCGGAGCCTGACGAGCGGGACGCGGTGTCGTCGAAGGGTTGGGCCTTCGGGTATCTCGGCGGTGGTCTGGCGCTGGCGCTGCAGCTCGGTTTCTTCCTCGGGCACGAGGCATTCGGGGTGAGCGAGTCGCTCGCCGTCCGGATCTGCTTCCTGACGTCGGGGATCTGGTGGGCGGTGTTCACGATCCCGGCGGTGCGGGCGCTCCCCCAGACTCACGTGCCGAAGTCGGGTGAGCGGGGCCTGTCGGTGTTGACGGCCGGGTTCAAGGAGCTGAAGCGGACGATCAAGGACGCGCGGGCCTATCCCCTGACGCTGGCGTTCCTCGGGAGCTATCTGGTCTTCACCGACGGGATCACGACGGTGGTGGCGGTGTCGGCGCAATACGGCAAGGACGAGCTGAAGTACAGCACCCAGGTGCTCATCGTCACGATCCTGGTGATCCAGTTCCTGGCGTACGCCGGGGCGATGATCCACGGGGCGATCGCTGCGCGGATCGGGGCGAAGAAGACGATTCTGGGCAGTCTGGTGGCCTGGGTGGCCGTGTTGTGCTTCGCGTTCTTCATCGAGGCCGGTCAGCCGTTGCAGTTCTACGCGGTGGCGGTCGGGATCGGGCTGGTGCTGGGCGGGACGAACGCGTTGTCGCGGTCGTTGTTCGGGCAGATGATCCCGGAGGGGAAGGACGCGCAGTACTTCTCGCTGTACGTGGTCGGTGAGCGGGGGACGTCGTGGCTCGGTCCGCTGCTGTTCGCGGCGGTCGGGCAGATCACCGGTTCGTTCCGGTACGCGATCATCGCGCTGGTGATCTTCTTCGTGCTCGGTTTCGTGTTCGTGTGGCTGGTGCCGGTGCGCCGGGCGATCGAGGCGGCGGGTAACCGACCACCGGCGGTGCTGTGAAGGCGGAGCGTGCCGATAGGGTCGGGCGTCGTGACCGTACTGAAGGAGAGTGGCCCGGATCCCACGGACGCGTTGTCGTCGGTGCCGGTGGCGGGTTCACGGCGGGGTGTGCCGGTCGTCGGGAAGTTGAAGTTCTGTTACGGGCCGATGGACTGCGGGAAGTCGACGCTGGCGTTGCAGATCGACCACAACCACGCGCGGCAGGGTCGTCGCGGGATGGTGCTGGTGCGTCATGACCGGTCCGGGGAGCCGCAGATCACGAGCCGGATCGGGTTGACGCGCAAGGCGACCGAGGTGGGGAACGAGACCGATCTGCGGTTGCTGGTGCGTGAGCAGTGGGCGGCCGGGCGGCATGTGGACTACCTGATCGTCGACGAGGCGCAGTTCCTGTCGCCCGATCAGGTGGATCAGCTGGCCGAACTGGCCGATGACGTCCAGATCGACGTGTACTGCTTCGGGATCGCGACGGATTTCCGGAGCATGTTGTTCCCCGGTGCGGCGCGGTTGTTCGAGCTGGCGGACGAGTTGCAGCCGGTTCAGGTCGAGGTGCTGTGCTGGTGCGGGCAGACGGGGCGGTTCAACGCTCGGGTGTCCGACGGTGAGGTGCTGCGCGCCGGGGACACCGTGGTGGTGGCGGATACCGAGCAGATGGTCGTTGAATCTTCATCGACATCACGTTCTGAGGGCGAACCGAACACGGTCCGTTATCAGGTATTGTGCCGTCGCCACTTTCGACTGGGCGACCTGGGCCCCACCTCGGCCCAACACGGTCAGTTACGGTTGACGTGACAGGCGTACTACTAGCCCATCTGGGGGATATCCGCACCAAGATGGCCGTATTGACGTCACGCCAGAGCGCGAAACCACTCCTACTAGGAGAAGCTGTTGCCACCGGGTGACACAGCTCATCGTGAGCAAGGACATGCTGTCCAGGGAATCCTCTGGCCCTCATCGTCGTTGCATAGGGTGAGCATCACCCTGGCTCCACCCGGAGCTGACTGAAAGGACCCCCATCATGGCCGACCGTGTTCTCCGTGGAAGCCGGCTGGGAGCGGTCAGCTACGAGACCGACCGCAACCACGACCTCGCGCCTCGGCGCACCGTGCGCTACGCCTGCCCCAAGAACCACGAGTTCGAGGTGCCCTTCTCCGACGACGCCGAGATCCCTTCGGTGTGGGAGTGCAGGCTGCACGGCAGCGAGTCCGAGATCGTGGACGGCGGGCAGCCGGAGCAGAAGAAGGTCAAGCCCCCGAGGACGCACTGGGACATGCTCCTGGAGCGCCGTTCGATCCCGGAGCTCGAAGATCTGCTCAACGAACGTCTCGCCGAGCTGAAGGGACGCAGGACCACCCGGTCCGCCTGACGCACGGCACAAGTAGCTAGCCCCACCACGAACCGGCGAAGCCCCCGCGACCTCCCTCCGCGGGGGCTTCGCCGTGTCCGGGCTCTCGTGTGTGGTTAGCACGGTTAGAGCCAACTGGTCAGAACGGACACAGGTGCGCGGCGTGCGTCAAGGCGTAACTCGCGTGATCGGGCGCGTAACTCGCGTGTCTGGAAGCGACACTCGCGAGTTACGCCGCAGATCACGCGAGTTACGCCTTCAAGCACGCGAGTGCGGCGCCACCGCACGCCTCGTGAGTGGGGTAAGGACGGTTCTAACCGTCCTAACCACTCACGAGACCCGAGAGCGCCGGTGCCGAGGGCGCCAAGGCGGCGCGGAGCCGCAGTAGGTGCTCGGGTGGCGATTCGAGCAGCGGGAGCCGGACCGTCGCGTGCGGGATGACCCCGAGCTCGGCCAGTGCGGCCTTGGCCATGATCGCTCCCTGCGAGGTGCGCATGACCGCGTCGGCCAAGGGAAGCAGCGCGGCGTTGACGGCCCGCGCGGTGCCGAGGTCTCCCCCGCGGACGGCGGCGATGAGCTCGGCGTTCCGGTCGGCGTAGGCGTTGCCCACGACGCTGACCAGGCCGGTGGCGCCCGCGGCGAGGTACGGCAGGTTGAGTTCGTCGATGCCGCAGTAGTAGGCCAGGCGAGTACGCGCCATGACGGACATCGCCTCGAACAGGTCGCCTTTGGCGTCCTTCACGGCTCGGATCCTCGGGTGACGGGCGAGTTCGATCAGGGTCGCCGCGTCCATGGCCGTCCCGGTGCGCGTCGGGACGTCGTAGAGCATCACGGGCAGCTCGGTGGCGTCGGCCACGGCAAGGCAGTGCGCCACGATCCCGGCCTGCGTCGGCCTGGAGTAGTAGGGGCAGACGAGCAGGAGCGCGTCGGCTCCGGCGGCCTCGGCTTCCTTCGCGCGCCGGATGCAGGTGACGGTGTCGTAGGTGCCGACGCCGGCGATCACGCGTGCCCGCGTCGCGGCGCGGGTCGCCACGGTGCGGACGAGCCGGGCGGTTTCGGTGTCGGTCAGGGTGGGGGCTTCGCCGGTGGTCCCGCCGACGACGATGCCGTCGCAACCGGTGTCGAGCAGGTGGTCGACCAGGCCGGTGAGGCCGGGTTCGCTGAGCGCGCCGCCGGGTTCCATCGGGGTGACCATGGCGACGAGGTTGGAGCCGAAGAGGGTCTCGGTCATGCGGTCGATCCTGTCGGCGACGATACCTGCGGTCCAGCGATGGTTTTTGGCCGGTATTGCGTAGCCTTGCTTCATGATCGAGGTCGGAGCTCTGCGGGCACTGCGGTCGGTGGCCGCGCTGGGGACGTTGGCTCGCGCGGCGGACGAGCTGGGATTCACGGCGTCGGCGGTGTCGCAGCAGATCAAACGGCTGGAGCGCCAGATCGGGACGCCCGTGCTCGCTCCGGCTGGGCGAGGAGTCGTGCTCACTCCCGCAGGTCAGGCCGTGGTCGACTCCTCTCTGGAGGTGTTCCAGGCGCTCGAACGCTGTGCGGAGGCCGCCCAGTCGGTGGCGGAGGGGGCGCCTCGCGGCGTTCTGCGGGTGGCCGCGTTCTCGACGGGTATCCGCGGTCTCCTCGCCCCGGTTCACCCGCGGTTGCTGGAGCGCTATCCCGATCTCCGGCTGCACATCACCGAGCAGGACCCCGACCAGGCGTTGCACAGTGTCGACGCCGGAACGGCGGACCTCGCTCTCCTGCACGACGCCGACGGCCTGCCCGTTCCGCTCTCCCCCGCCCTGTCCCGGCGTCTGGTGCATACCGACCTCGGCGACGTCGTCATGGCCGGGACCCATCCGCTGGCCCGGGCCGAGCTGCCGCTCGACGGCGCCGATCTGGCCGGGCACGCCTGGGTCACCAGTCCGCCGGGCACGGTCTGCCACCAGTGGTTCCGGCGCCTGTTCGCAGGGCTCCCCGACGAGCCCGACGTCCGGCATCTGGTGGACGACTTCTCCACGCAGCTGTCGCTGGTCGCCTCGGGCGAGGTCCTCGCGTTGATCCCGCGGCTGGCGCGGCCGCCCTTGGCCGATGGGCTCGTCGTCCGGCCGTTGCGGCGCCCGCCGACGCGCGAGGTGCACGCGGCGTGGCGCCGCAGCGCCGAGGCGAGTCCGGCGATCCGCGCCGTTCTCGCCGAACTCCGGTCAGCTGGGGAACATGCTGGTCACGTTGACGAAGGTCCCGGTGATCCCCATGGCGTCGTCGGAGGCGAGGAACGCCAGCGTGCGGGCGACTTCGGCGAGACGCGGTGAACGCTTGGTCATCCGGGCCTCCTTGAGACCGTCGAGGACGTTCTGCACCATCTCCGGGCCGGCGGGCAGCTGGTTGTTGACGGCGGAGAGCTTCTCGGGGGTGAAGGTCTCCGGGATCCCCGCGACCCAGATCCCGAGGGCGCGGACGCCGTGCGGTCCGATCTCGACGGCGAGGTTGCGAATGTAGGTGTCCAGAGCAGCGTCGATCGAGCCGGTCGCGCCCATCATCGGGCTGCCCTGGGCGGAGCCGCTGTCGAGGGCGAGGATGACGCCGGAGCCTTGGGCGACCATGTGCCGGGCGGCCGCGCGGGCGGTGATGAAGTTGGTCGTGATGCCGGTGGTGATCGGACGAACGTAGTCCTCGACCGACATCTCCACGAGCGGGATGCCCTGGACGTCGCCGCGCGGGACGAGGTTCAGGGAGATGTCGATGCTGCCCGCGTCGGCCACGACGGACGCCGCGTGCTCGTCGACCGCGGCTTCATCGAGGCCGTCGACGACGGCGACCTCGGCCAGTCCCCCGGTCTCCTTGATCTCGTCGGCGACCTTCGTCAGCGCCGGTTCGTGGCGGCCGGTGAGGAAGACGCGGGCGCCACGTGCGGCGAACTCCTTGGCGACACCGCCGCCGATCGATCCGCCGGCGCCGTAGATGACCGCGTTCTTGTTCTGGAGGCTCATGAGGGTGTTCCTTCCGCGTTGTCGGGTTCGACCGTTGAGACGCGGAAGGCACGTGGATCTCATCGGTCCTCAGGTGAGGGTCAGCGGCAAGCCGAACGCGGGGAACAGATGCGGTTCGAAAGCGGTGATCTCCACGACCTTCCCCTCCTCGATCCGCAGGACGTCGAGCACCTGCGCGCGGTAGACCCGGGTGCCAGGGCGCCGCACGTAACCCGCCGCCGCGGGGAGGCGGTTCGCGCTGGTCGGAAGGTGTTTCCATTCGCCGAAGTACGTCGGCGACGCGGGGTCGAGGGACTGGGCGACGAAGTCGAGGAAGACGTCGCGGCCGGAGAACCACAGCGGGTTCGGCGGCATCGTGACCAGCACGTCTTCTCGCAGCAGCTCGGCCATCACCCGGCTGTCGCCGTTTCCCGTGGCGGCGGCCATGTAGCGCCGCAGGATCGCTTGCTCCTCCTCGGTCACCTCGGCGGTCCGTGACCAGTCGGTGCGGTGTTCCGGCAGGCGTTCGCGCAAGGTGGGGCGGGCACGCTGGAGTGCGCTGGTGACCGACGCGACGCTGGTTTCCAGCAGGTCGGCGGTCTCCGCGGCCTTCCAGCCGAGAACGTCGTTGAGGATCACCACGGCCCGTTGCTTCGGCGGGAGGTGCTGGATCGCGGCCAGGAAGACCAGTTCCATCGTCTCCCTGGTCTCGGCGATCTCCGCGGAGTCGTCCGGGAACGGTTGCAACCAGGGCATGAACTGGGGTGGTTCGCCCTGTTCGACGTCGGGCAGTGGGTCGTACGGACGCGGGACCCTCTTGTTGCGCCGCAGGAAATCCAGACAGGTATTGGTGGCGATCCGGTAGAGCCAGGCACGGAAGCTCGACCTGCCTGCGAAGCCTTCGCGGCCGCGCCAGGCACGGAGGAAGGTTTCCTGGACCAGGTCTTCCGCGTCGTCGTAGGACCCGACCATGCGGTAGCAGTGCACGCGGAGTTCTCGTTGGTGCTGCTCGATCCTCCCGGCGAAGTCCACCTCGTCCACGGTTTCCGTCACGGGTGCCGGTGTGACGTTTTCTTCTTCGGTACGCAGCGCGAGCTGAGCGATGCGCCGCAGCCTGCCCACGTCGGCGGTGAGCGAGGTGAGATCGGTGAGGAGAGCTTCCGCCGGCCGGGGCGCCAGCCGGTTCGCGACGCGGCCGACCTCGGCGATGAGGGCCTCCACGTCGGGGACGGGATCGCGCCGTGACCGGTAGGCCCGCTGGCGGCACGCGGCCGAACAGTAGACGGCCGTACGCCCGCGCGAACCCGCTTTCGCCGGAAGCGGGCCTTCGCACATCCCGCAGACCTGACCGGTCACGGCTCACCTTCCCCCAGAAACGTCACGCTCGATCGAGTTACGCATTATGCGGCTTGATAGCCCGGGATGTCCTCGACACGGTGATAGACCGCGAGCCCGCGGGAGAGCGCGATGGCGACGTCCTGATCGGCCCCAGCGGAATCACCCGGGAGCCGGAGAACGGCGTCGCAGTGGTGCAGCAGGCGATCGGCCGTCGGATACATGATCTCTTTCGCGATCGGGTCGGCGACGGTCTTTCCGCCGGCGCCGCGCAGCACCGGGAGCGCGACCCACTCGCCGATCATCGGCACGTGCCCGCTGCGGAAGATCGGCCACGCGGCCTCTTCGAGCCGGGCGAGGTTGCGGGCGAGGAGTTCGGGGTCGTCGCCGGTGCCCGAGCGGAACGGTCCGGCGATGAGGATCATCAAAGGTTTGCTCATGCGGCGGAGCATAGTGTGCAACAATCGGCAGGAACAAGGAGGAACGTGCACATGTTGGCTGCGCAACGACGAGACCTGCTGCTGGAACGACTGAAGACCGAAGGCCGCATCGTGGCCAAGGATCTCGCCGCCGAGCTCGGCATATCGGAGGACAGTATCCGCCGTGACCTGCGGGAACTCGCGGACGCCGGGCTCTGTCAGCGGGTCTATGGCGGAGCCCTGCCGGTCTCCCCGGCCACCGCGGACTACGCGACGCGCATGGCGGTCAGCGTCGCGGGCAAGGAACGGATCGCGAAACGTGCAGCAGCGTTGATCCGGCTGGGATCGACGGTCATCCTCGACGGCGGCACGACCGCGCTCGCGCTGGCGAAGGCGCTCCCCGTCGACCTCGAAGCGACGATCGTCACGCACAGTCCCACGGTCGCGGCCGCGCTCGTCACGCATCCGAAGGTCGAGGTGTTCCTCATCGGCGGACGGCTCTTCAAGCACTCCGCCGTCACCTGCGGGGCGGCCGCGGCCGAGGCGGCCGAGGGCATCAACGCCGACCTGTTCTTCCTCGGCGTCACCGGCGTGCACCCCGAGACCGGGCTCACCACCGGCGACTCCGACGAGGCCGCGATGAAACGCACCCTCGCCAAACGAGCCGCCGACACCTACGTGCTGGCCAGTTCGGAGAAGATCGGCGCGGCCTCGCCGTTCACCGTGCTCCCCCTGTCCGACGTCGCGGGCGTGATCACCGACGCGGCCCCGGACGAGCCGACGGTCAAGGAGCTGGGGAAGCTCGGCGTGAGCGTGCTGGGGGTCAGCCCTTCTTGGCCAGCCCGCGAAGCTGCTGCCAGCGACGCTTGAGCCCCCACAGGCCGACCAGGACGATCGCCTCGCGCACGACCGAACCGCTCATCTTCGACTGCCCGACCTCGCGCTCGGTGAAGGTGATCGGCACCTCGACCACCTCGAACCCGGCGAGCGCCGTGCGGAAGGCGAGATCGATCTGGAAGCAGTAGCCGCGCGAGGCGATCTCGTCGAGCGGGAGCTTCTCCAGCACCGTGCGGCGGTACGCGCGGAAACCCGCGGTGATGTCCTTGATCTTCGTGCCGAGCGCGACCCTCGCGTAGAAGTTCGCCATCCAGGACAGCGCCTTGCGCTGGAACGGCCAGTTCACCGTGCTGCCACCGGGAACGTACCGGGAACCGATGGACAGATCCGCGTCCTCGAGCGCCGCCAGAACACGAGGCAGATCCTCCGGCGCGTGCGAGCCGTCGGCGTCCATCTCGACGATGGTGGCGTAGTCGCGAGCGAGACCCCAGCGGAAACCCGCGACGTAGGCGGCGCCCAGCCCGGCCTTCTCGGTCCGGTGCATGACGTGGATCCGCTCGTCGGCCTTCGCGAGCTCGTCGGCGACGTCGCCGGTCCCGTCCGGGCTGCCGTCGTCCACGACGAGGGCGTTGACCTCCGGGAGTGCTTCGAGCAGGCGTTCCAGGATCGGGCCGATGTTCTCCCGCTCGTTGTACGTCGGGACCACCACCAGCACCGGGTCGATTCCCTGGGCCCCCCGTGGCGCCTGCGCCATCCGCTTTTCCTCCGTGTTCCGGCGGGTCAGCCCGCCGCTTCCCTCGTTGCCTTGGCGACGCTCGCGCGCCGGGTGCGGAAACGGAGCACGTACCCGCCGGTAACCCCGGCGATCGCCAGAGCCAACAGCCCGTACTCCGTCGTTACACCGAGTCGATCCGACAGCGTAGTCTGCTGCCTCAGCGGCACGCGCCCCACCAGGGAGTCTGCGGTGAACAGGCTGGTAGAGGCCGTGATCGAACCGTCCGGCGCGACGATCGCGCTGACCCCGCTGGTTGCGGAAACGATCACCGCGCGCCCATGCTCGACCGCCCGCAGCCGCGACATCGCCAGCTGTTGATAGCTCATCTCCCCCGGCCCGTACCAGGCGTTGTTGGTGGGTACGACGAGCAGTTCGGCACCGTCGGCGACCGATTCGCGGGCCGGGTAGTCGAACGCGGTCTCGTAGCAGATGAAGACGCCGACCTTGGTGCCCGCGACCGACAGGGCGGCGTTGGCGCCGTCACCCGGTGTCATGTTCGCCACGCTGTCGACGAACGGTGTCACCAGCTTCGCGAGCTCACGGGCCGGGACGTATTCACCGAACGGGACGAGCTGCTGCTTGGCGTAGCGCTGGCCGGGGCCGGTGGCTGGATCCCAGACGAGCGCCGAGTTCTGCGCGCTTCCGTCGGGTAGCCGGACCAGGGCGCCGATGATCGCCTGCGTGCCGTAGTCGCGGACCATCTGATCGACGCCGGCGTCGCCGGTGCGCATGGCCATCGCGGTCTCGGGCCACACGAGCAGATCGACCTTGGTGTTGCTCGCCTTGAGCTTGTCCAGCAGGCGGGCGCTCTCGGCGAGGTGGTTGTTGCGGAGTTCGTCGCGGCGGCCTTCCAGCGCCAGGCCGATGTCCGGGGCGTTGCCCTGCACGGTGGCGACGGTGAGTTCGCCGTCCTGGGCTTCGGTGCCGATCGTCGGCCACACCGCGAGCCCCGCCACCACGGGCACCAGCGTCAGCGCCGACGCCGCCACCAGGGAACGCCGCGGGTCAGCGCCCCTCAGCCGCAGACACAGCGCCGCGAGGGCGAAACCGGTCACCACGACGGCGAGACCGACCAACGGCGCACCGCCGATCGAGGCCAGCGAAACGAAGGCGCCTTCAGGCTGGCTGAACGCGACGCGACCCCACGGGAAGCCACCGAAGGGGAACCAGGTGCGCGGTGTCTCCAGCGCGATGATCACCAGCGCCGCCCACAGCGGTCCGAGCGGCAGCCTCCACACCACGGTGGCGAAAGCCCCGCCGAAACCCAGGTACACCGACAGTGCCATCGCCAGGCCGAGCCATGGCCACGGCCCGAAGCCCGGACCGAGGAAGTCCAGCAGCCACGTCAGCAGCGGGAGGAAGAACCCCATCCCGAACACGAACCCGTAACCGAACGCGCCCCGGAACCTTCGTCCGTGCACCACCAGCGCGAAGCCGGTGAACGCCAGCGGCGCGAGCCACCACAGCGGACGCGGAGCGAAACTGAGGTACAGCGTGAACCCCGACGCCGCGGCGACGAGGAAACGCACGAGCCAGGCGCGGGAGAAGCGTTTCCGGGGCGCCGCTTCGGGGTCCGGGTCGGTCACGGTCGTGGACACTCCTGAACCCTAGGCCGTGCGGGTGAACAGATCGTGGATGACCTGTCCACCGCGGACCGTGCGCAGACAACGGGGCAGGGTCGCGCCCTCCGCGAGGTTCGGCAGCGGGGGCACACCCGCGCGCGGGTCGGTCGACCAGCGCTGGACGCGAGAGTCCGGTGTCGCGACGACGAGGTCTTCGGCGTCCCAGATCGCGTAGTGCGCGGGAGCGCCCGGGACCAGGCTGCCGGTGACGCCGTCGTTGACGCCGGCGGCGCGATGTCCCGCACGGGTGTGGGCGGTGAAGGACGCGCGGGCGGACAGGCCGGAGCCCGGCGTGCGGTGATAGGTCCCGGCGCGGACGGTGGCCCACGGGTCGACCGGCGTGACAGGCGCGTCGGAGCCAAAGGCGAGCAGGAGCCCTTCGGCGGCCATTGCGGCGAAGGGATTGAGCTTCGCGGCCCGTTCCGCGCCGAGACGGTCGGTGTACATGCCGTGGGTACCGCCCCATTCCGCGTCGAACTGCGGCTGGACCGACGCGACCACACCCCAGCCCGCCAGCGCCTTCGCCTGGTCGACGTCGATCATCTCGACGTGTTCGAGCCGGTGGTGGCGGGCGGCCAGCGCCCGGCGTCCGACGGTCTTCTCCGCGAGCCGGAACCCTTCGACGACCTCCGCGACGGCGGCGTCGCCGATGACGTGGAAACCGGCCTGGAGCTCGGCCTCGGTACAGGCGATGATGTGCTCGGCGATGGCGGGGGCGTCGAGGTAGAGCGTTCCGGAGGTGCCGTGGGCGTCGGCGTACGGCTCGTGCAGGGCGGCGGTGCGGGAGCCGAGCGCGCCGTCGACGAACAGGTCGCCCGCGACTCCCCTGGCGCCGAGCGCGCGGGCGGTGTCGACGCCGCCGCGTTCGCCCCAGTAGCCGACGACCTCCGGCAACCCCGGTTCCGCGGCGAGCGCGAGCAGGTCGGTGAGGTCTTCGGCGCCGGAGATGTCCGGGCCAGCGCATTCGTGGACGCTCACGACTCCCCGTGCGGCGGCTTCGGCGAGGAAGGCGCGTTGGGCTTCGCGTCGCTGCTGCGGCGTGATCGCCTCACGCATCGCGGCACGCACGAGGTGGTGGGCGTCGCGCGTAAGTGGTCCGTCGGCCGACCAGCCCGGCGCTTCGTGCACACCGGAGGCGAGCGCGACGAGTGCGCTGGAGACGAGTGCCGAGTGGACGTCGACCCGGCTCAGGTACACCGGCGCCCCGTTCGAGGCCTCGTCGAGCTCCGCGCGGCTGGGCAGCCTGCCGTCGGTCCAGCGGGATTCGTCCCACCCGTGCGCGACGAGCACCTGGCCGGGGCGGACGGCTTCGCGGACCTCGGCGAGCAGCTCGCCGGCGCCGCGGACGTTCGCGAGGTTCAGCCCGGTGAGGTGCAGGCCGGTCGCGGTGGCGTGGACGTGCGCGTCGACGAACGCGGGCGCGACGAAGGCACCGTCGAGGTCGACCACCTCGGCATCGGGATGCAGGGCCTTGGCCGGGCCGTCCTGCCCCACCCAGACGACGGTGCCGTCCGTGATCGCCATCGCGGTGGCGTCGGGGGCCGAGGGGCTGTAGATACGCCCGCCGAGCAGGAGCGTGGTTCGCGCGTTCGTCACGCTCCCGAGTTTGCAGCGTGCGCGCGACCGCGCGACCAGCGGGTCGGCGAGATTTCGACACACCACGCAAGACAGGAATATTTACGTCGTCCGAACGATGTGACAGGATATTTTCACGCGTTTCCGACGACGAGGAGTACAAGTGACTGCGATCCAGGAACCGACCTCGCCGGTGGCCGCCTACGATCAGCCCTACGACTACACCCGAGTCGAACTGATCGAACCCGACTGGCGCCGCTTCCCCGGCTGGCACGACGTGACCGAGGCAGAGTGGCGTGACGCGCAGTGGCAGCGAGTGCACTGCATCCGCAACGCCAAGCAACTGCGCGCCCTGATGGGCGACCTGCTCGAGGAGCGCTTCTACGAGGACATGCTCGCCGACCAGCGCGAGATGGCCACGATGTCGATGCTGCTGCCTCCGCAGATGATCAACACGATGGCGCCCAACGCGGGCACCGATCCGGCGAAGGTGACGGAGGCCTGGTACGCCGACCCGATCCGCCGCTACATGCTGCCGGTGCGCAGCGATCGCGACACCGAGTGGCCGAGCCACCCGCACTCCGAACGGGACTCCCTGCACGAGGCCGAGATGTGGGTGGTGGAGGGGCTGACGCACCGCTACCCCACCAAGGTCCTCGCCGAGATGATCTCGACCTGCCCCCAGTACTGCGGGCACTGCACCCGGATGGACCTGGTCGGCAACTCCACCGAGCAGATCGAGAAGCACAAGCTCTCGCTCAAACCGGTCGACCGCCAGGACGCGATGATCGAGTACCTGAAGAAGACCCCGGGCGTGCGGGACGTCGTGGTCTCCGGCGGCGACGTCGCCAACGTGCCCTGGCCGCAGCTGGAGTCGTTCCTCATGCGGCTGATGGACATCGACACCGTCCGCGACATCCGGCTCGCGACCAAGGCGCTCGCCGCCCTGCCGCAGCACTGGATCCAGCCGAAGGTCGTCGAAGGCCTCGAACGCGTCGCCGGCACCGCGCAGCGCCGCGGCGTCAACCTCGCGATCCACACCCACGTCAACCACGCCCAGTCGGTGACCCCACTGGTCGCCGAGGCCGCCAGGACCGCGCTCGACGTCGGCGTCCGCGACGTGCGCAACCAGGGCGTGCTGATGAAGGGCGTCAACGCGACCCCGGCCGACCTGCTGGACCTGTGCTTCGCGCTGCAGGGCGAGGCGAACATCCTGCCGTACTACTTCTACATGTGCGACATGATCCCGAACGCCGAGCACTGGCGGGTTTCCGTGCACGAGGCGCAGGAACTCCAGCACGCCATCATGGGTTACCTGCCCGGCTACGCGACGCCGCGGATCGTGTGCGACGTGCCGTATGTCGGGAAGCGCTGGGTGCACCAGCTCGCCGAATACGACCGCGAGCTCGGGATCTCGTACTGGACCAAGAACTACCGGACCGGGATCGAGCACGAGGACCCGGAGGCCTTGCAGCGCAAGTACCCGTACTACGACCCGATCTCCACGCTGCCCGAAGCCGGTCAGCGCTGGTGGCGCGAGCAGCCCTGACCGGCCAGCTCGTCAGGCAGGTCCACGAGGGGCGTTCAGGCTCACGTGCGAGCTTTGAACGCCCCTCCGCCGCGCAGGCGGCGGTTGCGGCAGGGGTGAGTCACTCGGTCACGGTCCGAAGTGGACATACGGGGCCCAGATGGCCGGGTTGCGGGGGGCCGAGTCGCGCAAGGCGCGCACGGTGCGGTGGAGCAGGAGTGCGGTGTCGTCGAGACGCAGACCCGAAGGTCCGAGCAGTCCGGTGTACATCATCTCGGTCACCTCGGCCGCGGTCCGGTCCGTGATGGTCCACAACGTCGCGATCACCTGCCGGTAACCCGCGAGCTGGAGCGCCGCGGCGAGGTGGATGGCCTCGTCGGGCAGATTCGTGCCACCGATCGCCGTACTGCAGGCCGACAGGTAGGCCAGTTCGGCGTGCTCGAGATCCAGTTCGGCGACCTCGAGCACGGTCAGTGGTCTGTCCCACAGGTAGAGGCTGCCGGTCGACGGTTCTTGCAGGTTTTGCCCGCCGTGGCAGGCGAAATGTGCGTAGGCGTGGGTGCGCAGGTCGGCGGTTGTCGAGGCGTGGGTGGCGGTGTCGGCGACCCGCAACGTGCCGTTGAGCGAGGGCACACGAGAAATGAACTCGGCTTCCGCCCGGGCGCCGGGCAGAGGGCACATGTCCGGGTTACCGGGCACCGGCGGGGTCTCCGGCATGCTGACCACGAGGATACGTCGGTCGGCGGGCTTGACAGCGCTCGCGGTGTTCGCCTTCGCCAGCGCGCGCAGTGTCGGTGTGTAGGACGACACCGCGCGGTCGATCACCGTGCGTCCGGCGGGAGTGTCGGCCGGGTCGTGGTAACCGGCGGCGTGCAGCGGGAGCAGGGTCAGTGATCCGGTCGGGCACCACCACAGTCGTGGCAACGGCTCATCGTGCCCGGTGTGGCCCAAGCGGGTCAGCACCGGATCGGCGACGGTGTCCCACAACCATTCCAGGGTCGCGTGCACCGTTTGTTTGGCGCCGGTCGTGGCGAGGTCGCCGGGTCCGCCGGGGTTTTCCAGCAGCTTCAACGCCCGAAGGTACCCCTCAGCCCGTCGTCCGGCCTCCACGTACGACAGGTCAGGCAGCGGGACGTGGTCGACGTCGCGGTCCCGGTGCACGATCAAGGCGTCACATCGGGCTTCGTCGACGTTGAGCAGGACGACCGGACCGTCGGGCAGACCTTCGCGGAGGGTGGCCAGCGGCGGGATCCGCAGTAGGTATTCCAGTCCCGGCAAGGCGCGTGCTTCGGCGAGTAACCGGTCCCAGTCCTCGGCCAGCTTGATCCGGTCGGACTGCATACGCTGGCTCGGGTCGCTCCACGGATCGGTCGTGGCGGCGGCCTCCGGAATGTCGGGCGCGGTCGTGGCCGCCAGCTTCGTCGCCACGGCGCGCAGGCGATCGTGCAACGCGAGGTCACGTTCCCGCAGCATCGACAGGTCGTCCTTGGTCTGCAATGCCTGCGACCACAACACGGAGCGGCCCTGCTCGAGCAGTTCCACCGCACGGCCGGGGTCACCGGCCTCCAGCGCCGCGGCCGCGGCCGCCCTGGCCAGGCCTTCCCACATCGTCAGCCTGCGCTCGCGCGCGTCGCGTTCGATGCCGTGCCAGGCCACATGGGGCAGCAGCGCGACAGCGACGCCGAAGGCCTCCGTAGCGGAGGCCCAATCGCGGTGCCGGACGGCCGACTCGGCCCACAATCTGGCCGCGGCCGCCCGATACGTCGGTGCGGCGGCGGGAGATTCGACCGCCGTTCGGTAGGCGGCGACCGCGGCGTCGACGTCGCGCCGGCCTTCGACGTGCCTGCGCTCGTGCAGCCTTCCCAGTGTCACCCAGGCCACCGCGACTCGCGGGTCACCGGCGGTCATGCTGTCTATCGCCCGTCTGGCCGACTCGATCGATTCGGCCGCGTCCGCGTCGTCCCCACCGCGGTCGTACCGGGTGTGCAGCACGGTCGAGAGGCTGAGGACGCACAGCGGGTACATCGAATGCGCGACGTCGGTGATCGCGATCGCCTCCCGGACGAGCGCGACAGCCCGGTCCAGTGCGTCCCGGCTCGGACGCCGGTCACGGCGGGTGCGTAGCAGTCCCGCCAGGTTCAGCAGGATCTCTCTCCGGTTCGGGCTCTGGGGCGTGCTGCGGTCCACCGCCTCGTTCAAAGCCGCGACCGCGGCGTCGAGGTCCGCGGTGTCCTGCTTTTCCAGGTACCGGATGTGCAGCGCGGTCCCGAGGTTCATCAGGCACATCGACACCGCCGGATGGTCCGACGGCGCGGACGCGACGGCCGATCGCCCGGCGTCCACGGCGGCGTCGAGGTCGGCGGCCGAGCCGAGCAGGCCAGCCCGCGTCCGTAGCGCGTTGGACAGGTTGGTCAGCATGACGGGCCGCATGATGTGTCCGGGATGGGCGTCCTCCGCCGCCTCGAACAACGCGTCGATGGCGGCGTTGAGGTCGGAAACCGTTCCGGTCCGATCGAAGCGGGACCACAGTGCCAGTCCCAGCGTCATCAGGTTGACCGCCGAAGCGACGTGCCAGTTGGGCGCGCGGGCGGCCTCGCGCCCCAGGTCGACGGCTGCGTCGAGGTCGTCGAGATCGCCGGTGGCCAGCGATCTGGTCAGCAGACCGGCGGCCAGTGCGGTGAACTGGGCACTCCGTTCGGCCGGTGTCGTGCCCGGCAGGGTCGTGGCGCGCTCCGCGGCCTCGATGGCCTCGTCCAGATTGGCGGACTCCGCCAGGATGCTGTACCGGCCACGCAATGCGTGCGCCAGCTCGGACAACGCGTTCGCCGTTATCGCGTTGTTCGTGCCCGCGGCGGCCACCCCGCGGCGCAGCACCTCGATCGACTCGGTCGCCACCCCGACGTCGCCGGTCCGCTCGAACCGCAGGGCCAGCAGGGTGCCCAGCGTGATCAGTGCGTACGCCCGGTTGGTCTCCTCGTCCTGGGTGCGCGGGACGATCTCCCTGCCGATCTCAATCGCTTCGGCGAGCAGATTCTCTTCTCCGGAGTTGAGAAAACGCAGGCGCAGCGTGCTCGCCAGGAAGATCCCGGCCGTGTTCCGGCCCGGGCTCGCCACGGGTAGCCCGTCAGCCGCGACCCGCAGCAATTCGCTCGCCTCGGCGAGCGCGACCTGGTCGTTCGACCACTGCCCGTGAAGCGACAGCGCGATTCCCAGCATCATGCTGACTTGAACCTGCTGGTCGCGCGATCTGGCCGACGCGAGGCCTGGCCGCAGCACCGCGATCGCCTCGTCCAGATCCACGATCGAGGCCGTGGCCTGGAAACGGGCCCGGAGGGCATAGCCGAGATAGAACCGGAGCGTCGGCAGATCCGGACTGTCCGGCCGGGCCCGGCCGAGCACCGACCGCAGTGCTTCGACGGCCTCGGTGAGATCGGCGGGGTCGCGGGCCCATTCGTACCGGTCGGTCTGTGCGGCCGCGACATTACCCGCCAGCAGCAACGCGTCGGGGTTTTCCCGCAGTGCTGCCTTCCCCCTGTCGATCGCCTCGGTCAGTGCGCTTTTGTCGCCGTGGCGGAAAAAGCGGATGCGAAGCACCTGGACGAGGTTGTTCACGAGCATCAGCCGGTTCATCCCGGTCGCGTCCGCCAAAGCGGACCGCAAGGTCGTGGCCGCCGCCTCCAGATCCGCTTCGGCACCGGTGTTCTCGTAGCGGGATATGAGCGCGTTGCCCAGGGTGAGGGTGACCGACACCTTCGGAACCGCGCCGGGTGGTGTCGCCGCGTGGCAGGCTTCTATGGCTTCGGTCAGCTTCCCGGGGTCGCGCTCGGAGGTGGCTGTCGAGCTGAGGATCGCGGCAAGAACGCCGAGTATTCGATAGCGACTCGAGTCGCCCGAGCCGGTAGCGGCGAGCGCCGAGCGGATCAGCCGGGTCGCCGTCTCGCTGTCGGCAGGCTCGCCCCTGGCCTCGAAGCGTTGCAGGTGCGCCAACGCGGCGTCCGCCTGCAGGTCGGGCAGCCGGGGATCGTCCGCGGGCAGGGTCTCGACGACCCGGCACAACGCGGCGACGGACTCGTCGAGGTCGGCGGGGTCCGGATTCCGGCTGTACCGGAGGCTGAGTGCGTCCGCGAGCGCGGACAAACACTGCGTCAACGCCGGGGCGTCAGGGGCCAGCGGCACCGTCGCCCGCAGCGTCTCGATCCGTTCGTCGAGATTCGCGGCCCGGCCTGTGCGCAGGAAGCGCCACCGCAGCAGTTCCGCCAGCTGCCAGAGCTGCTGGCCGCGAATCACCGTGTCATCGGGGATGCCCTGCGCGGCCGCTCTCGTTGTCTCGATGGCTTCGTCGAGCTCACCGTCATCGATCTCGCCGTCGGCGTCGGCCAGTTTGACCGCCTCGTACAGCACCATCGACAGGGCCGTGAGCATCGGAGCCCGGCCGAGCGGACCGCCTGCGCCGGCCGTCTTCGCCTCACGAAGGACGTCCACGGCTTCCCGGAGGACCTCCTCATCACCGGAGGCCCGGTACTGGCGGCGAAGTGCCTCACCGAGGGACAGCAGCGCGGTCCCCCGAAGCGGGCTGTCCGCGGGCAGAGCCGCCAAGGCCGCTCTTGCCGCCCGTGTCACCTCGGCATGGCCCGCGTCATCGGCTCGGAGCACGGTCGTCAGCGTGGCCTCGACCGCCCACCTCAGCGGGTGGCCTTCTCCAACGGCCGCGTCGGCCTCCCTGGCCAGGGTGATGGCTTCGGCCAGATCGGCCTTGTCCGGACCATCAGGTGTGGTGAACGCCGAAGCGTACGAAAACCGGGTCTGGAGCGAGCTTGCGAGATTGAGCAGCGCGGGGACATGCGACTCGCAGCCCTCGGGGAGCTTCCGCAGCGCCTCCCGCAGGTACCGGACACTCTCCGCGATGTCGGTGGCATCGCCCGTACGGACGAACCTGACCCGCAGGGCACTGCCTCGCAACAGGAGTGCTTCACCGAATGCCGGGTCCTCCGAAGCGCAGCTTGCGAGGACTTCCCGGGTCACCTCGACGTACTCCTCGACCACGGCGAGCGGACCGCCGATATTGCAATGGGTCTCCAATGCCAAGGCGAGCTGCGACAGACAGGCGACGCGGTCCGGGTCACCGGACGGCAAAGACGACGCCACTTCGCGCAGGAGCACCGTGCTGTCGGCGAGGTCCCGTTCCCGCCCTCGGATGCCGAACCGGGTGAGCAGAGCGAGCCCGAGGGGAAACCGGACCGCCGAAGCGATCGGGTGCTCGGCCGACTCGAGCGCCGCGCGGCCCGCCGCGACGGCATCGTCCAGATCCGCCTCGGCGGCCGTCCATTCGAAGCGCTGGTTCAGCAGCGTCATCAGATTGAACAGGTGCGCCGGACGGTCGACCTCACCGCCGGCGTCGACGGCGGCTCGACACGCGGCTATCCCCAGGTCTGTCAAGCCGGGATCCGCGGCCGTCAAAGCGGCGTCGGCGATCACCGACGCGTAGAACGGTCCGAGTTCCGCGGGTGTCAATCCCGGATAGCGGTTTTCCTGAAGCCAGCCGAGCACCGGTGGTGGCACCACACCGGGGAAGGATTCGGCAAGCGGGGCGAACAGTTCCGTACAGATCTGGATGTCAGGCCCGATACCGCCCGGCGGCAGGGCGCAATGCCGCAGCCAGTGCAGCATTCCGAGCTCTCGAAGCATCTCGGGAGGCAAGCTGCTACCGATGACGGGCACGACCAAGCGAGCGGCGTCCGCCACGGCCTCGGGTGTGGTGACCTCGTCGGATTCGTTTGTTTCCAGGCAACGCCGGATGCGTTCCAAGAGCGAGATGCCCACCCCTCCCCCTCGCCACCCACTACGGTGCGGTAGACGATTCAGGATGGCACAAGGGAGGGGCGAAGTGGCGGCGTTCGACGAGGGACAAGCGCTCGTTCTGTGGTGCACCGCCATGCCGGATCTGCGCCGGGCCGCCATCGCCGGCCGGTGGACCGACCGGCTGGAACGAACCGCCTCCCGCGTGCGCGCGGGTGGTTCGGCGTTGGACGCGTGCCGGCAGTTCGACCTGCTCGATGCCGAGTCGGCGGAGCCGACCAGGAACGCGGGCACTCCGGACCGCATGCCCGTATATCCCAGCACGCGGAGCCCTCGCCTGCCACGGACCGGACGCGGCGAGTACGGCTGCCCGCGCGGGTTGTGCATGCGCCACGACCATCGGGACGACAACGGGCACCCGCCCGTCTGCGCCTTGTTCGACAACGAGCCGATGCTGCCGACGGGCGCGACGCCGTGAACCCCTTCTTATCGTCTCTGAGCGGCAAGCTCGCCGAGCGATGGGTCGCGACCCTCGTGCTGCCGGGGGCGTTGTTCGTCGCCGCGGCGGTGTGCGCGGTCCGACTGGGCCACCGTTCCGCGTTCGACCTTGTCTCGGTGACCGGCTGGATCGTGCGGGAGGCGCCGCGCGTGCCGGTCGCGGCGACGGCGGTCTTCGTGCTGGCCGGTGCCACGGCGACGGCCATGGCCGCGCAGGCGGTCGGCGGCCTGGCCGAGGCGGTCTGGACCAGGCCGTGGCGCGGGCCTGCTGCCTGGCTCGCACGGGGGTTGGTGGCCGTACGCGGCAGGCTCTTCGATCGAGCGGCGGCCAGGGCGGGGGTGGACCCCGTAGCCGCCTACCGGCCACGGCATCCGGCCTGGATCGGCGAGCGGTTCAGGCTGCTGAACGCCCGGATCGCCGGGCAGTACCACGGACTCGATCTGGGTTTGGTGTGGCCGCGCTTGTGGTTACTGGTCCCGGAAACGGTCCGCACTCCAGTGCAGGCGGCCGAATCCCAGTTCAGGTCGGCCACCAGGCTCGTCGGCTGGGGCGTGCTGTACCTCGGCCTAGGGATCCATTGGTTTCCCGCGGCGCTGGCCGGAATCGGCACCATCGCGGCGGGGTGGAGCCGGGCCCGATCCACCACCGCGACACTCACCATGTTGATCGAAGGCACCGTGGACACCCATCTCGACACGATCGTCACCGCTCTCGGCCACACCATGCCGGCCGCGGGCTTCACCGGCGATCTCGCCCGCCGGATCAACGACCGGCTGGCCAAGGGCGACTGACCACCGCCGAACGGTTTCAGCCGAAGGTCCACGGAGCGCGCAGCCCGTGCGGAATGTCCATATTGGACAGACATGGCGGGCGCCTCACCACTCGCGTTGATTCGGCAGGCCGCGTGGTCACTGCCCGGCGTAGCGCTTGGCGAGCTCCTTCTCGCGGGCGGCGGGCCAGGGGCAGCGGATGTCGCCCTGGGAGGCGGCGAAGAAGAGTTCCATGTGCACGTGCCAGGCGGCGAGGGATTCGGGGCCGTGTGCGTTCTCTTGGAAAAGGGTCACGGTGGTGCCCTGCAGGTGTTCGTGGTGGAACTCCCAGCGCACGACACCCTGTGGAATGCCGTCCTGGAGCCACTCGTACTCCAGCAGGTGTGGTGCTTCGGAGCGGGTGAGCCTGCCCGGGGTGATGCCGGGGTGGGCGGCGCGGGTGGGAACGGTGTCGGTGGTGCCTTCGGTGAGGAGGGTCCAGACGTCGTCGAGCGGGGTCCAGACGAGGTCGCGGGCGAAGTGGATGCCATCGGGGTTGTCGGTGCCCTCGTCGAGGCCGAACTTCGCGATGTAGTGCTCGATGCGCGAGAGCCATTCGGTGGGTGGCTCGAACTCGGTGCCGTCGGCGTGGGCGACCAGGGCGTCCAGGCAGGTGATCCAGCCGGGGACGTCGCGACCGGCGGAGAGCTTCGACGAGACCACGGCGGTGAACACCAGCAGGCAGCCGTCCGCCTGCGGGAGAATCTCGAAGCGCAGCACGTCGTTCGCCCAGCGGAAGGCGAAGACCTTCGGCGGGTCGGACTCGAGCAGTTCGCCCTCGCCGCCGTCGGCGTCGACCGGGGCGGCTTCCGGGAACGTGAAGCGCAGGGTGCGGCCGTCGATCGTGACCTCGGCCGGGAACCAATGCTTCATTTCGACCGGTTCGGTGACCACCCGCCAGACCTTCTCCGGTGAGTGCCGCAACCGGCGCTCGAAGCGCAGCACGGGCTTGCCCTCGATCATCTGCAGTTCCGCGTCCACGGGTCAGTCCCCTTCGATCTCGTCGAGTCGGCGTTCGAGTGCGTCCAGGCTCTTCTCCCACATCGCGCGGTAGGGCGCGAGCCAGGCTTCGACCTCCGCCAGCGGGCGCGGGTTGACGCGGTACCAGCGGCGTTGGGCGTCCGTGCGCACCTCGACCAGGCCGGCCTCGCGCAGCACCTTGAGGTGCTTCGACACGGTCGGCTGGGTCAGCGTCAGCCGGTCGACGAGGTCGCCGACCGGCTGCTCGCGTTCACGCAGCAGGTCGAGGATCTCCCGGCGACTCGGATCCGCCAGCACGGCGAAGGTAGATGCCATGACAGCAATATAGCCGAAGTGGCATACACGCGGGCTCCAATCCCCAATCCTTCATGGCTCAGGAAGCCGGTTTGTCCGCCAGCTGCTCGAGGCGCGCCATCTCCACGTCGAGGGCGGTTTGCGCCCGGCTCAACGTCTCCGAGCTGTACCCGCCGCTCGACCGGGCCCGTTGAAGACGCTCGGACTGCTCGGTGAGGACGCGCAGGCGCAGCCGCAGATATTGCTGGACGTCCGAAGCCGAGCGGCCGACTGGCGCCTTGCCCGGGACGCGTACGTCCGAGCGCACCCTGTCCAGGACCGCGTCACTGAACGGCCCTTCGGCCGGATCGTCCAAAACGGACTTCGCCGCGTCGGCGAGCTCGGTCATGAGCCGGACGTACTCCTGGCGCGTCCGGTCCGGATCCTCCGCGGGCACCCGCGCCGCGCGGATGACCGCCGGGAGCGTCATTCCCTGCACCAGCAGCGTCGTGGTCGCCACCACGTAGGCGATCAGGACCAGCAGGGCGCGATCCGGGGTGTCCTGCGGAAGGGTCTGCGCCGCCGCGAGGGTGATGGCACCGCGCATCCCCGCCCAGCCGAGCACCACGCCACCGCGCCAGCCCAGGGTCTCGGTGAGCCGGAACTCGACGTCGACGGCGGCACGATCCAGCCGTTTCCGGAAATGCGCCACCCGTCTCGGTGACGCCTTGTCCAGTCGCTCGGTGACGGCGGGATTCGACTCGTCGCCCCGCAGCACCGCCTGTGTCGTTTCCAGCCGTGGTTTGAAGCGCGCGGCTTTCCGCTGCTCGCGGTACAGGCCGGCGACCAGCGGCCCGACGAAGACGACGCGCGCGACGATGACGAGCGCCGACGCGGCCAGGCCGATGGCGAGCGCTCGCCAGACGCTCGAACCGTCCTCGTGCGCCTCGTCGATGAGGGTTTTCACGCTGAGGCCCATGAGCAGGAACATCCCGCTCTCCAGCAGGAAAGCCGCGGTACGCCAGTTGACGGTCTCGGCGAGGCGGTCCGTCGCGCGCAGATGCCGTGGGGCGAGGTGTCCGGTCACCAGACCGGCGACGACGACGGCGAGCACGCCCGAGGCACCGGCCTCCTCCGCGGGCACGAAGGCGATGAACGGGACCACGAACGAGATGGCGGTGTTGAGCACGGCATTGCCCAGCAAGGCACGCGCCCGGACGTTGACGATCCCGACCAGGATCCCGATCCCGACCGCCACGACGACCGAGAACGCGAACTCGCCCACGACGCCCCAGACAGACACCGATCCGGCCACCGCGGCGACCGCGGACCGCAGCAGCACGAGCGCCGAGGCGTCGTTGACCAGCCCTTCGCCTTCGAGCACCGTCAGCAACCGAGGTGGCAGGCCGAGCCGCCGTCCCACGGACGTCGCCGCGACGGCGTCGGTGGGACTGATGACCGCGCCGAGCGCGAACGCGGCAGGCCACCCGATCCCCGGCACCAGCCAGTGGAACAGCCAGCCCGCGCCCAGCGTCGTCCCCACCACGAGCAGGACCGCGAGGCCGGTGATCGGCCGGATGTTCCGCCGGAAGTCGACCATCGGCATGTTCACCGCCGCCGAATACAGCAGCGGCGGGAGCACCCCGGCGAGGATCAGCTCGGGTTCGACCTCCGGATGCGGGACACCCGGCAGGAAGCTCAGCCCGATCCCGGCCACCACGAGGCTCAGCGGAGCGGCCAGGTTCAGCCGTTCGGAGAACGCGGCCACCACCACGATGATGACGACGCCGAGCACGGCGACGAGAGTCAAGTTCACCGGCACGTGTCCTCTCGCGTTCGCGGCACTCCGAACGTGTCCATTGGTGACACGACGGCACCGCACCCGCAAGTCGGAGCATTAAGGTCGGGGTAGGGCGGTCCCCGGTCTGACCGCCCAAACCGGTGACCGACCGGCTGCTGTACGTCCAGTGCGCGCGGCGGGCTCCGCACCCACATCCTGCACGTCGTCACGAAGACAGCCAGCCGACACGGAACCAGCGGATCCTGCGGAAACCATCCGGCCGACGCGGCGCGGTACGCCGAACTCAATCACGCGAGTTACGGCTTCAATCACGCGAGTTCGGGATTGAACCTGATGGGGTGGCCCGCGACCGGAGTGGGGTCGAGGGTTCCGGTGCGGGCGAAGGTCGCCCAGACGGAGCGGAGGGCGGCGCCGAAGGCGTCGACCTCGGGCCACGGGACCTTGCCGAGCATCGGACTGTCCTGCCAAGCACGCCGGGTGCCCAGCAGAAGCGGCAGCTCGACACAGTGGGTAGCGCCGAACTCCGACCCTTCGGGCCGCCAGTCGAGCCGGTACGACCAGACGCCGGCTCCGGCCGAGCGCAGGCGGTCGCCGAAAGCGGCCAGCGGTTCGACGTAGATCTCGTCGGTGCCCGCGGCACCGGGGAACGCGGTCATGTCGTCGGCGTTCCAGCCGTACAGCACGTCGAGGTCGCGCACATTGTCCACGAAGGACGACTTGTCCAGCGTGTCCACGGGAACGAACGCGGGTTCCATCGGGTCGCCGGTGAGCCGCAGGTTGGTCAGCGCGGTCTCCTTGTGCGCGGCAAGGATTTCCGTGATCCCGGCGGCGTGCGGGTCGCTGCCGAGCGCGTCGGCGAACACCTGGCCGAGTTTCGCCGCGTGCTCGGGCCGCCGGGTGGCGAGGCCGAGCGGCGCGCTCTGCAGGATCGCCCGGCGGAACAGGCCGCGAGCCTCGGGCAGGTCCATCAGGAGCCGGATGGAGATGCCGCCCGCCGACTGCCCGGCGACCGTCACGTTGTCCGGGTCGCCGCCGTAGGCCGCGATGTTGGCCCGCACCCAGCGCAGCGCCTCCAGCTGGTCGGCCAGCCCGAGGTTGCCGGGGCTGACGCCGTCCAGGTACAGGTAACCGAGCGCGCCGAGCCGGTAGTTGACGCCGACCACCACCAGGTCGCCTTCGGCCGCCAGCGCGCCGCCGTCGTACCAGTCGAGGAACCCGCCACCGCTGGAGAAGCCGCCGCCGTGCAGCCACACCAGCACCGGCCTGCGTCCGTCATCCAAGCCCGGAGTGGTGACCGTCAGGTTGAGACAGTCCTCGCCCTGCGGGAGGCGATCGCGCGGCGGCCCCATCACGCGGTCCAGCCGGGACGGTGGTTGAGGACTGATCTCTCCGCTGGACGGCGTCTGCTCCGAAACGCCGGCCGGCAGGGCGAACCGTGCCGCTGTGGCATAGCGGATCGGTCCGGTTCGGACAATCGTGGTCATACGCACCTCGCGGGTAGGATCGGCGGGTGATCTTGCCTCGCCTGCTGGACGGCCGACTGAAGTTCCGCCACCTCGTCCTGCTCGACGCGCTGGCCAGGCAGGGCACCGTGGTCGGGGCCGCCGCCGAGTTGCACGTGACGCAGCCGGTGGCGACCCGAAGTCTGCACGAACTCGAAGAGATCCTCGACGTGCGGTTGTTCGAACGCGGCCCGCGCGGCATCACCCCGACCGTGTTCGGCGAGGCGTTCACCGGACACGCCCGCGCGGTGCTCGCCCAGCTCGAACAGGCCGGGCGGCACGTCGCCGAGCTGGCCGACGCCGAGCGCGGCACGGTGGTGGTCGGCACGCACCTCGCGGGGTCGAACATGCTGCTGCCACGCGCGATCGCGGCGATCAAGACCGAGCGGCCGTACCTGACCATCGTGGTCCGGGAGGGTTCTCCCGAAGCCCTGCTGGTCGAGCTGGAAGCGGGCCGGGTCGACCTGATCATCGGCAGGCTGACAGCGCCTTCGGACGAGCGGATCGAGCGGCGCAAGCTGTACGACGAGTCGGTGGATCTGGTGGTGCGCAACGCGCATCCGCTGGCGGGCGCGACCGGCGTCGAGCTGGCCGATCTCGCCGAGTATCCGTGGATCCTGCCCGGAGCGGAGACCGCGCTGCGCCGCGAGCTGGAGCAGTTGTTCACCCGCAACGGTTTCCCGCTGCCCGCGAACCGCGTGGAGACCACCTCTTTCCTGACCGTGCGGCAGTTGTTGCTGGAGACCGACGTGATCGCCGCGCTGCCGAGCCTGATCACCAAGGACGATCCGAGGATCACCAGGGTCTCGCTGGCGCTGGAACCCATCGGGCACAGCGTCGGGCTCACCCTGCCCGCCCAGCGCACGCTCAGCCCGTCGGTGGATGCGCTGATCCGCAGCCTGACCGACGTCGCCACCGGAATGTCGCATTAGGACAGTCACGACAGTGACAGGAAACGTTCGGCGTTCCCACTGGTGATCAGCCGCCGCTCGGTCTCGCTCAGGAAGGCGCTCTTGCGCACCACCTCGCCGACCGGGCGTTCGCCGAGCGGGTACGGGTAGTCGCTGCCGACCATCACCCGCTCGGCACCGAGCGTGTCCACGAGCAGCCGCAGCGCCCGCTCGTCGAAGACCACCGAGTCGACGTGGAACCGGTCGAGGTAGTGCGACGGCGGGAACTCCGAGGTGCCGATCACGTCGTTCCGCCGATGCCAGGCGTTCTCCATCCGGCCGAGCCAGAAGGCGAACGACCCGCCGCCGTGGGCGAAGCAGATCTTGAGACTCGGGTCGATCCGGTCGAAGACCCCGCCGAGCACCAGCGCCAGGATCGACAGATGCGTCTCGGCGGGCATCGCGGTCAGCCACCGTGCCATCCACCGGTCCAGCCGGGGCGAATCGGCCATGTCCCACGGATGCACGAACACCGGAACGCCGAGCGACGCGCAGTGCTGCAGGAAGGTCTCCACCCCGGCGCTGTCGAGATCCTGGTCGCCGACGTGGTTGCCGATCTCCACCCCGCGATGCCCCGCGGCCAGGCAGCGTTCCAGTTCGCGGCACGCCGCGTCGGTGTCCTGCAACGGGACCTGGCAGAACGGGATCAGCCGGTCCGGCGCCGGCGCGACGATCTCCAGCGCCAGGTCGTTGAAGATCCGGGCGATCCGGCCCGCCTGTTCGGCGGTCCGGCCGTAGTTGAAGAAGGCGGGCGTCGGGGAGACCACCTGGGTGCGCACGCCGTCGGCGTCCATGTCCAGCAGCCGGGTCTCCGCGTTCCAGCAGTCCGCGCCGATCCGGCGGAACTCCTTCTCCCCCATCATGATCATCGCCTGGGACTCGGTCTCCGCGCGCAACCACGGCGCGTCCGGCCCGGCGTCCGCGCGCAGATCCGGCCAGCCGTTCGGCACGTAATGCGTGTGGATGTCGATCAGGCCGGTCATCTCAGCCCTTCCCGGGGTGGAGGGCGCCGCAGCCGTCGCAGGTGCGGGCCTGCTCGTCGCCGTAGAACGCGGTGAAGACCGGCGGCAGATCCTCGACGATGTCACGCACCTGGAGTTCCACCTCGTGCACCAGCGCGTTGCATTCGAGGCAGTACCACTGGAACTTCTCCAGCGTGCCCTCCTCGCGGACCCGCTCGATGACCAGGCCGATCGAGTCGGCTTCGGGACGCTGCGGCGAGTGCGGGATGTCGCCAGGCAGCAACCACGTGTCGCCCTCGGAGATCCGGACGGTCTTCTGGCCTTCGTCGGTCATGACGTTCACGTGCATGTTGCCCTTGAGCTGGTAGAACCATTCCTCGTAGGGGTCGACGTGGAAGTCGGTGCGCTGGTTCGGCCCACCGACGATCTGCACGATGAAATCCTTGCCCAGCGCCATGGTCCGGTTGTTCACCGGCGGCTTGAGCAGATGCTCGTGCTCGGCGATCCAGGCCTGGAAATTGACGACCTCGGGAATGCCGGTCATCGCGGAACCTCCGTGTCTTTCGGTAGCTGGGCGATCGCCTGGATTTCGATCAGCAGATGCGGATGCGGCAGCTGATGCACGGCGACCGTGGTGCGGGCGGGGCCTGTTTCGTCGAAGTACTCGCCGTAGATCTCGTTGTAGCCGCCGAAATCGTTCATCGAAACCAGGAACGTGGTGATCTGCGTGATGTCGGCGAGGTCGGCGCCGACCTCGTGCAGGATGCCGCGGATGTTCTCGATCACCGCGCGGGTCTGCGCGCGGATGTCCAGGTTCGTGGTGCCCAGTTCGTCCACCTCGACTCCGGCGAACGTGTTGTCCGGACGTCGTGAACTGGTACCTGACACGAAGACCAGATCTCCCGCGACCTTCACATGCGGGAAGCGGCCCCTCGGCTTGGCCAGCCCGGAGATCACCCGCCCGCTCATGCCAGCCCCCGCACCGAGACCCGGCCGAGCCCGGCGATGTCCGCCTCGGCGACGCCGGGCACGAACGGCACCGCCTCGGTCGCCGCCCCGGCCAGCACGACCTGCCCGGCCCGCAGCGGGATGTCCCGTTTCCTGCACAGCTCGACCAGCGCGTGCAGCGCGCGAACCGGATCGCCGAGGATCGCCGACGTCGAGCCGATCACCTCGCGGTCCCCGGAGCGCAGCCGCACCGCCCGGTTCGCCGCCTCGCCGAACGCGCGCCACGGACCGAGCACGAACCCGGCGGCCGAGGTGTTGTCGGCGACCACATCGGTGTGGGTGAACCGGAAATCCCGGTACCGGGAGTCGATGATCTCGATCGCCGGGGCCATCGCGTCCACCGCGGACTCCACGTCGAACGCCGGGTCGGCGAGATCGATGTCGCGGGCCAGCCGATACGCGACCTCCGGCTCCACCTTGGGATGGATGAAGCCCGCCAACGAGACCTCGCCGCCGTCGGCGACCCGCATCGCGTCGGTGAGCCTGCCGGCGATCACCTCGGACACGCCCATCTGCGCCATTTTCGCCTTGCTGGTCAGCCCCAGCTTCACCCCGAGCACCCGCTCGCCACGCGCCTCCCGGCGGGCCACCAGCTCGGCCTGGATCGCGTACGCGTCGGCGATGTCGAACTGGTGATCGTCGGCGAGGCTCGGCGTGTCCACGCGCGACGTCTGCGCGGTGTCCAGCCGATCGGCGAGCGCCGAGATCTCCGCGATGGCCATCATGTGCCGCTCCGTACCAGGTCGAGTGCGATGTCCACGATCATGTCCTCCTGCCCGCCGACCAGCTTCCGCCTGCCGACCTCGGTGAGAATCCGCCGGGTGTCCAGTCCGTAGCGGGCGGCCGCGCGCTCGGCGTGCAGCAGGAAGCTCGAGTAGACGCCGGCGTATCCGAGGGTCAGCGTCTCGCGGTCCACCTGGACCGGCCGTTCCCGCAGCGGGCGGACCAGGTCGTCCGCCGCGTCCTGCAACGCGAACAGGTCCGCCCCGTGCTCCCAGCCGAGCAGGTCGGCGACCGCGACGAACGGCTCGGCCGGGCAGTTGCCCGCCCCCGCGCCCTGCCCGGCCAGCGCGACGTCCACCCGGTAGGCGCCGTGCTCGACCGCGGTCACGCTGTTCGCCACCGAAAGGGAGAGGTTCTCGTGCGCGTGGATGCCGATCTCGGTCCGCTCGTCGAGCACCTGCCGGTACGCGTCGATCCGCTCGGCGACCCCGTTCATCGTCAACCGCCCGCCGGAATCGGTGACGTACACGCAATGCGCGCCGTAGGTCTCCATCAGCCTGGCCTGCTCGGCGAGCGCGGCCGGCGTGGAGAGGTGGCTCATCATCAGGAAGCCGGACACGTCCATGCCGTGCTCGCGAGCCCAGGCGATGTGCTGCGCGGCCACGTCGGCTTCGGTGCAGTGGGTGGCGATCCGCACGCTGCGCACCCCGAGGTCCCGGAGGCGGCGCAGCTGTCCGATGGTGCCGATACCGGGCAGCAGCAACGTGGTCAGCGTGGCGTTCTCGATCACCTCCGCGGCCGCGGAGATCCACTCTTCGTCGGTGTGCGCGCCGAATCCGTAGGTCGCACTGGAGCCGCCGATCCCGTCGCCGTGCGCGACCTCGATCGCCGCCACCCCGGCTTTGTCCACTGCGGACACGATCCGCCGGACCTGGTCCACTGTGTACGCGTGCCCCATGGCGTGCATACCGTCGCGCAAGGTCACGTCCTGGAGGTAGACCTTCATCCGAGCCACCCCCTCAGTTCGGCGATCCGCTCGGCCGTGCGCAGCGCCGCCGAGGTCATGATGTCGAGATTTCCCGCGTAGTCGGGCAGATAGTGGGCCGCGCCGAGCACTTCGAGGAACACCGAGACCTTCAGCCCGGAGATCTCCCGGCCGAGCTCGGGCACCCACTGCCGGGTCACCGGGTCGAACTGCACTTCCTGTTTCAGTGTGTAGCCGGGCACGTACTCGCGCACCCGGTCGGCCATCTGCCCGACCGACGCGGCGATCTTTTCCCGGTCCGGCTCGCCCTCGACCAGGCAGTACACCGTGTCCCGCATGACGATCGGCGGGTCGGCCGGGTTCAGCACGATGATCGCCTTGCCCATCGCGGCGCCGCCGACCTCGCGGATCGCGGCCGCGGTGGTCTCGGTGAACTCGTCGATGTTCGCCCTGGTGCCCGGTCCCGCCGAGCGGGACGAGATCGACGCGACAATCTCGGCGTACGCGACCGGCGCGACCGAGGACACCGCGGCCACGATCGGGATGGTGGCCTGTCCGCCGCAGGTCACCATGTTCACGTTCGGTGCGGCGAGGTGCTCGTCGAGGTTCACCGGCGGCACCACGAACGGGCCGAGCGCGGCCGGGGTCAGGTCGATCATCAGCTTGCCGTGCGTTTCGGCCACCTCGGCGTGCCGTCGGTGCGCACCGGCTGATGTCGCATCGAAGATCACCCGCACATCCGCGAACTCCGGCAGCGCGGCGAGGCCGTCGATACCGCCGTGGGTGGTGGCCACCTTGAGCCTGGCCGCCCTGGCCAGCCCGTCCGACGCCGGGTCGATACCCGCCATCGCGGCCATCCGCAGCGTCTTCGACAACCGCAGCACCTTGATCATCAGATCGGTGCCGATGTTGCCGGAGCCGATGACGGCGACCGGAACCGTTGCTGTCACTGAATCTCCTCCTCGATCACCGCGTCGACCTCACCGAGTCCGTCCAGCCGCAGCCGGAAGCGGCCCGCTCCCGTGACCGGCACCATCGGGCCGAGCGCCCCGGACATCACCACGTCGCCCGCCCGCAACGGCTGCTCGCGAGCGGCCAGCTCCCTGGCCAGCCAGGCGACCGCGGCCACCGGCGACCCGAGGCAGGCGTGGCCCGCGCCGAACGACACCGGTTCACCGTTCAGCTCCAACGTCATCCCGGTCGCGGCGAGATCCCGGCCGGTCAGCGAGAACGGGGTGCAGCCCAGTACCACCGCGCCGCTGGACGCGTTGTCCGCCACCGTGTCCACAATGGAGAGATCCCAGGCGCCGATGCGCGAGTCGACGATCTCGATCGCGGGCAGCACGAACTCGGTCGCCCGCAACACGTCCGCGACCGACGCACCCGGCACGTCCAGATCGCGGCCGAGCACGAACGCGATCTCGCCCTCCGCACGGGGTTGCAGGAACCGCCGGTACGGGACGGGTTCGGTGTGCGCGTACAGCATGTCGTCGAAGAGCACGCCGAAGTCCGGCTGGTACACGCCGAACTGACGCTGCACCGAAGGCGCGGTCAGCCCGATCTTCGCCCCGGCCGCCCTGGCGCCTGCCTCGACCCGCTGGTCACGGAGCCTGCGCTGCACCGCGTAGGCCGCGTCGACGTCTTCCGCGCCGAGGAATTCCCGCACCGGCGGGCAGGGGCTCGCGGTGCTCGCCGCGGTCGCCAGCCGGGCGGCGGCCGCCTCGATCGCCGCGGTCACAGCCGCACACACACATTCGTCGGCTCGGTGTAGAAGTGCAGCGAAGACGCGCCGCCCTCCCGGCCGATCCCGGAAAGCCCCATCCCGCCGAACGGCGAGCGCAGGTCGCGCAGGAACCAGGTGTTCACCCAGGACATGCCGACGTGCATGGCCTGCGCGACGCGGTGTCCCCGGCGCAGGTCCTGCGTCCACACCGAGGAAGCCAGCCCGTATTCGGTGTCGTTGGCCAGCGCGATCGCCTCGTCCTCGGTGTCGAACGGGATCAGCGCGGCCACCGGGCCGAAGATCTCCTCGCGCACCGGCCGGTCCTTGTTGGTCAGGCCGGTCCAGAGGGTCGGCTCCAGCCACGAGCCGCCGTCGAGTTCCGAACCGAGCTCGGGAATCCCGCCGCCGGTCAGGGTTTTGGCGCCGGCCTCCTCGGCCAGCGCGAGGTAGTCCAGCACCTTGCGCCGGTGCTCCGGTGAGATCAGCGGGCCGGTGGTCGTCCGCTCCGCCGACGGGTCACCGAGCCGCAAGCCGCGCGCTTGCTCCACCAGACCAGCAGCCACGTCGTCGAACACCGAGCGCTGCACGTACACCCGCTCGGTGCAAAGACACACCTGCCCGGTGTTCGCGAACACCGACCGGGTCAGCCCGGCGAGCGTCTCGTCGAGATCGGCGTCCTCGAACACGATGGCGGCGTTCTTCCCGCCGAGCTCGAACGACACCGGCCGGACCCGGGGCGCGACCGTGCGCATCACCTGGGTCCCCGTGGCGGACGAGCCGGTGAACGTCACCCCGTCGATACCGGGATGCTCGGTCAGGTACTGCCCCGCCGAGTCGCCGCCGAAGCCGTGCACCACGTTGTAGGCACCCGCGGGCAAACCGACCTCGGCCAGCACCTCGGCCAGCAGGGTCGCGGTGGACGGGGTCTGGTCGCTCGGCTTGACGACGACCGCGTTGCCGCAGCCGAGCGCGGGCGCGACCTTCCAGGTCAGCAACAGCAGCGGCAGGTTCCACGGCACGATCACCGCGACCACGCCGAGCGGCTTGCGCACCGCGTAGTTCAGCGCCTGCGCCCCGCCGGGCAGATCGGTGACGAACGATTCCTGGCCGGCGGCCGCGATCACGTCGGCGAACGTGCGGAAGTTCGCCACCGCGCGGGCCACGTCCAATTCGCGGGCCTGGATGACGGGCTTTCCGGTGTCCGCGACCTCGGCCGCGACGAACTCCTCGAACCGGGCCTCGATCCGGTCCGCCGCCCGGCGCAGCAACGCGGTCCGCTCCCGCACCGGGGTGTCCGCCCAGCCGTTGTGCAACGCCGCGCGGGCGCCGGTGACCGCGCGGTGCACCAGCTCCCGGCCGGCCTCGTGCACCCGGGCGAACTCCGCGCCCGTCGCCGGATCGACCGCCGGGAACCCCGGCCCGTCCGGCTCGGCGAACTCACCGTCCACGAAGTTGCGGATCCACCGCACTGGCTGCGTCATGCCGTTCACTCTGTCCGGCCGCGCCATGCGGAACAAATGCGAATCTGCTCGTCAGCCATACCTATTAAGGCATACCGGAGTGGGTCTCCTGCCTCGACTCACGGAGCACAAAGGGCAACTCGTGTGATCAGACGGACGACACGTGGCGGGGAGCGACGTCGCGTTGACCCGTGAAGGGGCGCGGTACTGGGTGGGTCACCGTGGTCGTGAGTGGCGATTCGGGTTCTAACCCGAATCGCCACTCACGACCGGTTCGGTGAGCGTGTCGCGGGTCCGGCCTCGCGCCGCCGCCCGAGCTATACCAGTTCGGGCATGACAGACCGGCAATTCGGCATTTGTGGCCTATGCCTCACGGTGTCAGGCTTCTGCCCAATCGCCAGCAGCCGCGATCGGCTGTCGCCTGAGTCGATTGGGTTTTCGCAGATGAACGCACCCGCGCCCCGCAAGATCGCCGCCGCCACGCTCGCCGGGACCACCCTCGAGTGGTACGACTTCTTCCTCTACGGCACCGCGTCCGCGCTGATCTTCAACAAACAGTTCTTCCCCTCGCTGAGTCCCACGGTCGGCACTCTCGCCGCGTTCAGCACCTTCGCCGTCGGGTTCATCGCCCGCCCGCTCGGCGGTCTGGTGTTCGGTCACTTCGGTGACCGGATCGGCCGCAAGTCCACGCTGGTGGTGTCGCTGATGCTGATGGGCGTCGGCTCCACGTTGATCGGGTTGATCCCGAACTTCGACGCGATCGGCATCTGGGCGCCGATCCTGCTGGTCGCGATGCGGATCGTGCAAGGCATCGGGCTCGGCGGCGAAGGCGCGGGAGCGACCCTGATGTCGATGGAACACGCGCCCGACGGCCAACGGAACCGGTACGCCGGGTTCCCGCAGATGGGCACCCCGGCCGGGCTGGTGCTGGCGAATCTGCTCTTCCTGGGCAGCAGCGCGGTGATGCCCGCCGACGCGTTCGCCGCGTGGGGCTGGCGGATCCCGTTCCTCCTGAGCTTCGTGCTGGTCGCGATCGGACTGATGATCCGGCTGAAGATCACCGAATCACCGTCGTTCACGCAGGTGGCCCGGAACGACAAGGTGGTCCGGTTCCCGCTCGGCGCCGCGTTCAAGGTCGGCTTCGGCAGGCTCGCACTGACCCTGCTGGTCGGCGTGGCGAACTCGGCGGTCGCCTACGTCTTCATGGTCTTCACCCTGTCCTACGGAAGCCAGAACCTCCACTACGACCGGCAGTTCCTGATCCTGTCGGTGACCGGATCGGCGGTGCTGTGGTTCGCCACCATCCCGATCTGGACCCGCATCGCCGACCGCCACGGCAGGCGCACGATGTTCATCGCCGGCTCGGCCGCGCTCCTGCTGTGGTGTCTCGCGTTCTTCCCGTTGCTGAACAGCGGCGACACCGGGCTCGCCATGCTCGCCCTCGCGGGGATGGGCCTGGTCGTCCCGATCACCCACTGCGTGCAGGGCGCGATCATCGCGGACACCTTCCCGGTCAACGTCCGGTTCTCCGGTATGTCGCTGCTGCTGCAGGGCGGCGCGATCCTCGGCGGCGGGCTCGCCCCGATGATCGCCACCGCGGTGCTCAACGCCACCGGTTCGACCACCGGCATCACCTGGTACCTGGCCGCGATCTGCGGCGTCAGCATGATCAGCGCGGTCGCCCTGTTCCGGCTGCCCCCTTCCCGCGCCGCGGAATCCACAGTGGACGGACCGCGCGACCGCGACGCGGTTCCGCTGTCCGTGAACACCCACCCGGCCGGGCTCGACGATCAATAGAGTCCGTTCCATGCCGGTCACCACACGCACGGTCGAGTACCCCGCGGACGGACTGACGATGGTCGGGCGCCTGGCGCTCCCCTCCGGTACCGACCGCCGTCCCGCGGTCCTGATCGGGCCGGAAGGGACGGGACTGAACGATTTCCAGCGTCGCCGGGCCGACGCCCTCGCCGAGTTGGGGTACGTGGCGCTGGCCTTCGATTTCAACGGCGGGCGCTGGTTCTCGGACCCCGAAGAGATGCTGGCGTACGTGATGCCCCTGCTCGCCGATCCGGACCGGATGCGGGAGATCGGCCACGCGGCCCTCGACGTGCTGCGGTCGGAGCCGCGGACGGACCCGAGCCGGATCGCCGCCATCGGATACGGCACGGGTGGCGCGATCGCCCTGGAGCTCGGCCGGGACGGCGTCGACCTGCGCGCGATCGGCACGATCAACGCGGTGACCACGGGCCGTCCGGGCGAAGCGGCACGTATCCGTTGCCCGGTCTGGGCCGGGGTCGGCTCGGAAGACCCGATCATGCCGCCCGCGCAACGGGAGGCGTTCACCACCGAAATGCAGGAGGCCGGCGTCGACTGGCGGCTCGTGGTCTACGGCGGCGCGCAGCACGCCTTCCACCACCCGCCGGTGGATCAAGTGGTGCTGCCGGGCGTCGGCTACCACCCGCGGCACGCGGACCGGGCGTGGCACGACGTCGTCGAGCTGCTCGCCGAATGCGTGCCGGTGGTCAGCCCAGCTTGAGCCATCCCAGCGCCAGCGCGACGACGAACCCGCTCGCCAGGACGACGATCACGCCGATGAAGATCAGCCAGGCGATCGGCATCGCCTTGGAGGGCATCGGCTGCGGGTGCGAGAGCCCGGAGGTCTGAGCCGAATCGGGCGGCGTGGCGCCCGGTGAAACGCCGCCTCCTGGTTCGCGGCGGGTTTTCTCAGGTTCCGGGTCGGGCGGCTGCGCTGTCATCGCCGGTGCTCCTTCGGTCGGTCTCCCGCTCGGGTACCCGATCGACGGCGACGAAACCCTGTCAGCCGAGCTGGGGAACGTCGTTCGGGAACGTGATGGGCAGCTGGAACATCCCGCGGGCGGTGCGGCCACCGCCGAGCCAGCCATGGAAGTGGATATGCCCGTCGACGACGTCGGCCCCACCCGGTGCGTCGACCTTGCCGCCGAGCAGATCGGTGGACAGGAACGGCGCACCGGCTTTCACGAACGGTCCGCTCAGCGAGGGCGCGGAGGCATAGCCCGTGTGGTAGCCGGAGCTCTGGTACGTGTCGGCGGAGTAGAACAGCAGGTACTTGCCCGGCGTCTTCACCACCGACGGTGCCTCGACGACGGCGTTCTCCGACGCGAGATCGGCGCGCAGCAGCTCGATCCGCGGACCGTCCGGTGTGCGTCCATCGGCGCGCATTTTCTGCGACCAGATCGCGGCCGGAGGACCGATGGCCGCGCCGTCGCTCTTGTAGAGCAGGTACCGCGAGCCGTCGGTGTCCACAAAGGTCTGCGGGTCGATGTCGCCGCCGTCGCCGGGGACGCAGATCAGTGGACCGTCTCCGGCAGGTGTGTACGGCCCTTCGGCCTTCGAGGCGGTCGCGACGCCGATGCACATCTCCCCGCCGGGAGCCACCGCCGCCGAGAAGTAGAGCAGGAACGTACCGTCGGAAAGCCGGGTCACATCGGGAGCCCAGAACCCGCCGTCAGGCTTCGCCCATTTGGGTGCGGCCGCGAGCGCGTCCCCAGCCATCCGCCACGGACCTTCCGGTGCCGGAGCGTGCGCGTACGGCATTTTCGTCGCGCCGGTGCTCGTGGAGAAGGCGAGGTAGCCGGAGTCGGTCTTGACGATGTCGGGATCCGGGAAGTCCTGTCCGATGAGCAGTCTCGGCGTGCCGATGGCGGAGGCCGGAGGCGAGGTGACGAGTGTCGACGCCATCACCACGGCGAGGGTCACAAGGCAGTACATGAACTTCATGACCGATTCTGTGGACGGGACGACGCGGCCTGCAGTGTCGCCGGCGCCATGCCACCGGGAAGCGTGTATTCGGTCGTTCACCCGGTGATGCGGGATTCATCCGCGCGTCTTCGGGTAGCCGGTGTGGCCTTCCTTGTGGTGACGGACCACGGCGACGGGACACGGCGCGTGGTGGACCATGGCACGGCTGACCGAGCCCAGCAGAGCACGGCGCAGCGGCCCGCGTCCGTGACTGCCGACGACGAGCAGCGCGGCACCCTCCGCTTGCTCCGCCAGCGCGTGGGCGGGCCGGTCGACCGCGATCACCCGATGGACGGGAACGTCGGGATACCGTTCCCGATATCCGGCGAGCGATTCGTCGAGCAGGGGCTTTCCCCGTTCCTCGATGAGCTCCCTGTCGTGCTCGGTAGGCGTCACCGCCATGGCTTCGAGCGGGAGATCGGACCAGACGTGCAGGGCCACCAGCGCGCGGTCGTGCCGGTCGGCGAAGTCGTAGGCGAACCCGATGGCTTCCCTGCTGGTCTCGGACCCGTCGACACCGACCACGACGTTTCCCTCCGCCGGTACGTCACCGGCGCGCACGACCACGATGGGCCGGTGATAGTCGTGCAGGAGTTCGTTGGCCGTCGAGCCGACCAGGAGCCTGGGCAGCGCGGTGAGCCCCGACGACCCGATGACCAGCAGCTCCGCGTTCTCCGCGGCGCGGGCCAGCTCGTCGGGCGCGCGACCGGACAACAGCCGCGTCGAGACGGCCAGCCCCGGCCAGGCTCGGCGGCAGTCCTGGGCGATGTCACCGAGCATGGCCTCGGCGTGCCGCTGCGCCGTTTCCTGGCCCGCTTCGAGGAACCCCGGACGCGGCCACGCACCGCCACCCGGGAGCGCCTCGGGTACGGGCGGGAACCCGACGACGTGGGCGACGACCAGCCCGCGGCCGCGGGCGGCGGCCTCCCCCGCGGCCCAGCGCACGGCCCTCCGTGCTTCTTCCGAGCCGTCGTAACCCGCGACGACCGCTCCCTTGTCCATTGTGGATTCCGGTGATGTCATCACTGTTCACGTCCTGTCCGAGCGACGGCGACATCGCCATGAATACCACGTTCGCGGGTCGCCGAAACCTCGCTCAAGAAGACGCGGCCGCCTGGAGCAGCGCGACGACTTCCTCGTCGCTGGTCTGCGAGAAATCCTGGTACCACTGGCCGACCGCTCTGAACTGCTCCGGTTCGACCAGGCAGAGGACGTCGTCCGCCTCGTCGCGCAGCATCTCGGGTGCCCGCACGGCGCACACGGGGGTGGCGAACACCAACCGGCGGGGCTCCGCCCGGCGCAGGGCGCGCAGCGCGGCCGTCGCCGTGACACCGGTGGCGAGCCCGTCGTCCACCAGCAGGATGTCACGGCCGCGAGCCGCGACCGCGACCCGGCCACCGTGATAGCGGTCGAGCCGGCGGCGCGCCTCCGCTCGCTCGGCTTCGCACGTCTGCTCCAGGTCGGCCGGTCTCAGCCCGAGCCTGCGCAGTGTGTCCATGTCGTAGTAGGGCGGCCCGTCCGCCGTCACCGCGCCCACCCCGAACTCCGGGTGGCCGGGCGCGCCGATCTTGCGGGACACGGCCACCCCCAGCGGCGCGCCGAGTTCGCGCGCGACTTCGGCGGCGACCGGCACACCGCCCCTCGCCAGGCCGAGCACCAGCGGATCGGGCCAATCGGGCCGTCCGATCGCGCGGGCCAGCTGCCGGCCCGCCATCCGCCGGTCGGCGAACGCGCGATACGTGGCTGAAGACATGACCTCGGCCTGCCCTCCGAAGCCGGGGCGGCAGGCATCGAACACCTCCTACCCAGGGCGTACCCGAGAGCGGGCCGGGCAAACCCGCTCGTCAGGCGAGTGCCGAGATCAGCCCGATCGCCAGCGCCGTCCGTTCCGGGATGTGCCGCACGAGGATGTGTTCATCGCGCGCGTGGGCGCCTCCTCCGACGGCGCCGAGCCCGTCGAGCACCGGGCGGCCCAGCGCGGAGACGAAGTTGCCGTCACTCGCCCCTCCCACCGCGGTCTCCTCCAGCTGCCAGCCCTCGTCGGCGGCCACCTTCCGCGCGGTCGCGAACAGCGCCCGTGACGGGTCGTTCGGCGTCATCGGAGGTCGGTTCCACTCCCCTTCGACCGAGATACTCACACGAGGATCGGTGGTTTCCAGACCGGCGAACACCTTGTCGATCCGGTCCATTTCGGACGGTTCGGCGACGCGGACGTCGACGCCGCAGCTCGCGCCGCCCGCGGTGACGTTACGACCGGTGCCGCCGGAGATGGTGCCGACGTTGACCGTGGTCCCGAGCTCGCGTGAGCCCGCGGACGCCAGCTGTCCGACGATCTCGGCGAGGGCGTGGATCGCGCTCGCACCCGCGTACGGGTCCAGGCCCGCATGGGCTTCGACGCCGGTGGCGGTCACGTCGAACAGGCCCACCCCTTTGCGTGCGGTCTTCAGCTTGCCGTCGAGCGATGCCTCGAAGACGAGGGTGGCCAGCGCGCCTTCACTGGCCGCTTCGATGTACGGCCGTGAGTGGGGGCTGCCGATCTCCTCGTCGCCGTTGAAGAGGAACTTGACCGACGGATGCGGAAGGCCGAGCTCGCGGAGGCCTCGCAGGGCCCAGACCGACTGCACCAGACCGAGTTTCATGTCGAACGCGCCCGGCCCGGTGACGTGGCCGTCCTCGTCGGTGTACGGCCAGCCCGCGAGCGTGCCGGTCGGCCACACCGTGTCGTAGTGACTCAGCAGCAGTACCGTTCCCGGCGCTGTCCCCGCATAGCCCAGTTCCAGCACGTCGCCGCGGACCGTGTCGGTGTGGCGGGCTTCGGTAGCGGGCTCGCCGAGGCGGTCGAAGACCCAGGCCCGGATGGTGTCGATGCCTTTGTCCAGCATCGGCTTGTCGTAGCTGTGCGTCTCCAGTTCGACGATCGTCCGCAGATCGTCGAGCATGGCCGGCAGTGCCTGGCGGGACCATTCCGTGTGTGACAAGAGAATCCTTTCTACCGAACGGGGGCGCCGGGGCCGAGCGGGATGCCGAACACCCAGAACACGAAGAACAGCAACGTCCACACCACCAGCAGGGCGAACGAGAGCGGGACCGTCATCGAGAACAGCGTCCCGATCCCCGCCGAACGCCGGTAGCGCTGCAGGAACCCCAGCGCCATCACGAAGTACGGGCTCATCGGGGTGATCGCGTTCGTGCACGAGTCCGCGATGCGGTACAGCGCCTGCGTGGTCTCCGGCGGGATGTCCAGCAACATCAGCATCGGCACGAACACCGGGCCGATCAGCGCCCACTGGGCCGAGCCGCTGGTGACGATCAGGTTCACCAGGGTCACCACGACGAGGATGCCCAGCATGACGACCGGCCCGGACACGCCGGCGGATTTGAGCAGGCCGGCGCCGTTGATCGCGGTGATCTCACCGATACCGGTCCACTTGAAGTAGGCAAGGAACTGGGAGATGGCGAAGAACAGCACCAGGATCGGCGCCATCTCGCGGAATCCGTGCGCCATGAACCCCGGGATGTCGCGGCTGCTGGTCACCGTCCCGGCGACCTTGCCGTACGCCCAGCCCGCGGCCAGGAAGCCGAGCGCGAGGAAGATCGAGATAGACGTCAGCAACGGTGACTCGATGATGCTTCCGCCCTTGCCACGCAAGGGTGACGAGGCGGGCAGCACCGCAAGCACCAGGGCGACCACGAAGACGACCAGCGCGATGAGTGCGGCGAGCAGGCCACGCCGTTCCTGACGGCTGAGCTGGAGCGAGCCGAGATCGTCCTCCTCCGCGTCGTCGTCGACGGGCATCGCCTCGGCGCGCCGCGCGAGGACCTTCTCGGTCACGAGCGTGATCACGGCGGCCAGCACGATCGACGAGGCGAGCGAGAAGAAGTAGTTGGCCAGCGGGGTGACCGAATAGGCCGGATCGATCGTCTGGGCAGCCGCCGTGGTCAGCCCGGACAGGATGGCGTCGGTCGGCGTGATCAGCGGGCTGGCGTCGTACCCGGCGGAGATGGACACGAACGCGACCACGATGCCGAGGATCGGGCTCCGTCCCACCGCGCGGAAAGCCAAGGCCCCCAAGGGGATCAGCACCACATAGGCCGCGTCCGACGCGACGTGGGACACCATGCCGGTGAACGCCAGCGCGAAGGTCACCCATCGCGGTGAGACCTTCGAAACACCGGACCGCAGCACGGCCGCGAGCAGACCTGAGCGCTCGGCGACCGCCACGCCGAGCATCACCACGAGGATCGTGCCAAGCGGCGGGAACGACGTGTAACTCTTGACCGCGTCGGTCACCATCATCCGCACGCCGTCGGCGGACAACAGGTTCTTCGCCTCGACGGTCTTGCCCGTTGCCGGGTTCACCGCCGACACGTCAGCCGCGCTGAGTCCCCAACTGGCCAGCGCCAGCACTCCGCTCAGGATGACGAAGAGCCAGAACGGGTGCGGCAGCTTGTTGCCGAGCCGCTCGACGCCGTCGAGCGCGCGCAGCAGGAGGTTCATCGGACGTGAGGTCGTTCTGGCCTGGCTGGAACTCACCGGCGCGGCTCCTTCCTGATCGGAGGCCCATTACAAACTCAAGCGACCGAATAGTGCAACCCTGAACTCGATTCCGCACGGATCAGTCACTTGGGAGAGGCAGATGACTGATACATTCACCATATGCTGACCGAACCCGAGCTGGACCTGATCGCGGCGCTCCAGATCGCCCCGCGTGCCTCGGTCGCCACGCTCGCCGAGGCGCTCGACGTCTCCGCCAGCACGGTGGGACGGCGGCTGATCCGCCTCGAGGAACAGCGGATCCTCAAGGTGATCGGCCAGGTCGAGTGGACGGCGAGGGCGCGCGGGAACCCGCGGCACGTCTGGGTCACGACCGAACCGGGCGCGTCCGGCTCGGCGGCGAAGGCGCTCGCGCGGTTTCCCGAGGTCCAGCTCGCGGCGGAGACAGCGGGCCGGTCGGACGTCTACCTGGCCGTGCACGTTCCGGACCGGGCCGAGGCACGCGAGCTGCTCGCCGAGCGCATCCCCGGCGTACCGGGTGTGGCTGGGACCCATTCGGAGCTGGTGCTGCGGGCGCTGACCAGGGCGGACTCGTGGCGACTGCACCGGCTGAGCGAAGACCAGCAGAAGATCTTGTCCCGCGATCAGGTGGTACCGGACGGATTCGACGCCGACGAGGTGGGCGCCGACGAGCGGCGGCTCATCGGGCTGCTTGCCGGGAACGGGCGGATCACCGCGGCCGAAGCGGGCCGGAGCCTCAGCCTCAGCCAGTCCACCGCCTACCGGCTGATCCAGTCGACGTTGCGGCGCGGCATCGTCCGGCCACGCGTCGAGGTGGAACCAGCGCAGCTCGGCTACGAACTGGAGGCGGTCATCGCGCTGACCATCACCCCGGGCGCCATCCAGGCCGTGGCCGCGGAACTGGCGCGGCATCCGTCGGCGCGGTACGTGTCGATCGTCGCCGGCACCGCTTCGGTCATCCACCAGGGCGTGTTCCGGAACGAGGACGAGATGGCCGACTTCCTCACCAGGGACCTCGCCCCCTTGCCCGGGATCACCGCACTGCAGGTCTCCGTGGTGTTGCGCATGCTGCGCCGGTACTGGTTGTACCGGGAAGACGGGAGATTCGCCGTCATCGACGAGTCGTCGTGACCGACGGCGACGACGCCAGGGGAACCAGCAGACGCGGCGCTCCGGTGCCGTCGGCGGGCACGGACCAGATGTCGCTCTCCTTGCCGTCCGCGCGCGGCAGGCCGTAGGCGATCGTGTCGTTATCGAGCCAGACCACCTGATCGTCGATGCTGCGCGCCTCCGCGAGCGGGGTCTCCCGCATGGTGGTCAGGTCCAGCACATGCTCCCGCCATGGCCGGACGTCGCCGTCGGACACGCGTTTCTTGAACGCGAGTTTCGTGCCGTCCGGTGACAACGACGGGCATTCCGCGTTCTCCCGCAGGGTGCGCGCCTTCCACGCCTCGTTGTCGCCCTCCACGAGATAGGTCCGCCCACCGGTGGAGACCGTGGCGAAGAACGTCCGCTCGTCGGTGGCGAACGTGACGCCCCAGTAGTTGACGTCCTCGCCCCGGTGGACCGCGTCCCCGATCCGCAGCGGGATGCCCTCGATATTGCTCGAAAGCTCGTTCCGTTCGCGGTCCATGATGGCCGTGCGCGTCGAGAACGTGCCGGGTGTCGAGTACGAGTCACCGGTGACGAACGTGGTCCAGCTCCCCATCCGGCCGCCGGGTGAGAGTTTCGCGCGGTTGGGGATGCCGGGGACGTCGACGCGTTTGACCTCGCCGAGCGCGGAGTCGACGAATTTGGCGACCGCGCCCGGGAGTGGTGTGGGTTCCTTCGCGAGACACAGCCCGCCGTCCACCGCGGTGTAGAACCGTTCGCAGCCGAGCGAACTGATCCGCCGCGGACCACCGGGTTCGAAGACGGGGACCGACGCGACGTTGCCGTACCCCGGACCCGGCGCACCGTTGCGGAACAACAACCTCCCCGGCTCCCCCAGCACGACCGGCCCCGAGGAATCCACCGCGACCGCCGCGTCGGCCGTCCGCCGCTCGGGGCTGTTCGCCTTGGCCTGCACCACGTACACCACCGAGGCGGCAGCGAGCGCCGCGACACCCGCCAGCGCCACGACGAACTTCACCGGGAGCTTCACCCCGTCCCCTTTCCTCGTCACCGGCAGGTGTACGGGCCCGCTTTGTCGAGCAGTTCCCCGTTGGTGCCGATGATCTCCCAGGAATAGGTCTTTCCCTTGAGCACCAGCTTCATCACGCCGTGCTTGCCCAGGATCTTCTCGACGCCTTCACGGGCCTTGTAATCGAGATACAGGCTGTCGCCGCCGATGCCGGCGATTACCGAACGCACGCCGTTCGCCTCGTCGACATGCCCGTTGACGTCCAGCGGCTTCGTCCGCTCGTAATGGTGATCGTGCCCGGCGAACACGACGTCCGCCTTGGCCCTGGCCAGCTCGTTCCACAACGGCGCGATGCTCTTCGCGTCGCCGGAATTCCCGGAGTTGAAACGCGGATGGTGCCAGTACCCGGCGATACAGGACTTCTTCGTTTTCGCCAGATCCTTGCGCAGCCATGCCACCTGCTCGGCGCCGCCGCCGTTGTACACCGGGTCCGAATCGAGCGCGACGAAATGGAAGGCGCCGACGTCGAAGCTGTAGTACGGCTTCCCCTTCGGTGTCGCGATCTTCCCGAAGTACTGTTTGTAACCCGCCAGCTCGTTGTTCCACTCGTGGTTGCCCGGCGTGGGTTTGGTGATCTTCTTGAACCTGCCCCAGGTCTTGTCGTAGTAGGTCCGGAACTCCTCGATGGTGCCGTCGACGTATTGGTTGTCGCCGACCGTCAGCACGTACCGGGGGTTGATCTTGCGCACCAGCTCCGCCGTCCGCTGGTGCTCGGACGGCAGCTCGGCCTTGGCGATGTCGCCGGCGAGCGCGATGACGATGCCGTCGGACGCCGCCGGCCGGGTGGACGCCTTCACCGGCGCGGTCGATCCGGACAGGTTCCCCGCCGCGTCCCGCGCCCGCACCGCGTACTGGAAGTCGAAACCCGACGCCAGGGACGTGTCGGTGTAGGAAGTCGTCGTGGACCGGCCGATGACGTTGCCGTTGCGCAGGACCTCGTACTCCGTCACCCCCACGTCGTCGGTGGACGCGGTCCAGCCGAGCGTGATGCTCTCGGTGGTGGACGACGCCTGCCGGAGCCCGGTCGGCACCGACGGCGGCTGGATGTCGCCGTCACCGGTCCGGACGCCGTAGACCTCCAGCTCCCACAGCGAGTACCCGTACACGGTCGCCCGCGCGGTGCCGAAGATCCGGACGTGCCTGGCGGAGGTGTTCAGCCCGGTGAACTCGTCGAGGCCGCCGTCGCTGCCCACCACGGTCTTCACGTCCCGCCAGTTCTGGCCGTCGTCCGACGCTTGGACCTGATAGTCCTTCGCGTGGGCGGATTCCCAGAAGACCTTGATCCGGCTGATGTCCGCCGGACCGCCGAGATCGACCGCGATCCACTGTGGATCGCCCTCCAGGCTTGCCCAGCGGGTGGTCGAATCGCCGTCGACGGCGAGCGCGCCGTTGAAACCCTCGCTCTCCACGGTCGAGGTCGTGGTCCGCTTGCCGACCGACAGCAGGGATTCCGCCGTGGCATCGGAAGCCGTCACGGGCTGCGCGAGCAGGACGATCGCCGCGATCGCGGCGGTGCCCGGCTTCACCAATCGATTCACCTGTACTCCTGGCTGGACCTACGTCGTGTTCATGTTGAGGGGCAAGCAATGTGTCTTGTCTTGACCAACGGCTACCGATGAGTGAGTCGGCGGCCGGTCAGTAGTGTCCGTTTTGGACACTTTGCGCGGGGGTCGTGAGTGGCAATGAGCGTTTTCTTTGAGCCGAAGGTCGGCGTGTCTTGTGGGGCGGGACATCGCTTCTGTCCAGGACCACACGGCGGCGGCTGTGTCGCGAAAGCCACTTTCGGGACATCAGGCGTCGCGAAAGTGGCTTTCGCGACATGCCTCGGATATCACGCCACCTTGCCTTACCTCCCAATGACCCGAACGCCACTCACAACCGGGTCCGGTGCCGCGTACGGCACCGGACCACGGCCGTCAGCGACAGGTGTACGGACCCGCCTTGTCGAGCACATTCCCGTTGGTGTCGTGGATTTCCCAGGAGTAGGACTTCCCGTTCAGCATCAGCTTCATCACCCCGTGCTTGGCGAGGATCTTCTCCACCCCTTCACGAGCCTTGTAGTCCGTGTAGAGGTAGTCGCCACCGATGCCGGCGATGACCGACCGCACGCCGTTGGCCTCGTCGATGTGACCGTTGACGTCCAGCGGCTTCGTCCGCTCGTAATGGTGGTCGTGACCGGTGATCACCATGTCCGCCTTCGCCCTGGCCATCTCGTTCCACAGCGGCGCCATCTGCTTCTTGTCCCCGGAGTTCCCCGAGTTGAAGCGCGGGTGGTGCCAATACCCGATGACGCAGGACTTCGTGTTCTTCGCCAGGTCGTTGCGCAGCCAGGTCACCTGGTCGGAACCACCGCCGGTGTAGATCGGGTTCGAGTCCATCGCGACGAAGTGGAAGTCACCGATGTCGTAGCTGTAGTACGGCAAACCCTGCGGATACGCGATCGCGCCGAAGTACTCCTTGTAGCCCCGGAGCTGGTCGTCCCATTCGTGGTTGCCCGTCGTGGGTTTGGTGATGCTCTTGAACTTGCCCCACGTCTTGTCGTAGTGGGAGCGGTATTCGGAGATGGTGCCCTTGTGGTACTGGTTGTCGCCCACGGTCAGCACGTACTTCGGGTTGATCCTGGCGACCTGGTTCGCGGTCCCTTGGTGCGTGGAGAAGAGCTCCGGGTTGGCGATGTCACCCGCGAGTGCGAGGGTGACGGGGCCGGTGCCGCCGGGCTGGGTCGCCGCCCTGACCACCGGGCTCGCCGCGGAGACGTTGCCCGCCGCGTCCCGAGCTCGCACGGAGTAGCCGAACTCCACTCCGGACGCCAGGCCGCTGTCGGTGTAAGTGGTCGTCGCCGTGGTCCCGACGACGTTGCCGTCGCGGAGCACCTCGTACTCGGTGACCCCGACGTTGTCGGTGGACGCGGTCCAGCCGAGGGTGACGCTGTCCGTCGTGGTGGCTTTCGCGGCGAGACCCGTGGGCGCCGTCGGCGCTTGCGTGTCCCCGCCGCCGACGCGGTCGCCGTAGATCTCCAGCTCCCACAACGAGTAGCCGTAGCTCGTGCCGCGAGCCGTGCCGTGGATCCGGATGTGGCGCGCGGTGGCGTTGAGGCCGAGGTGCTCGTCGATAGCGCCGTCGCCGCCGACGACGGACTTGATGTCGGTCCAGGTCCTGCCGTCGGCCGAGCCCTGGATCTTGTAGGTCTTGGCGTAGGCGACTTCCCAGTTCAGTTTGACCTTGGTGACGGTCGAGGTGGCGCCGAGGTCGACGGCGATCCACTGCGGATCGACCATCTCCTCGCTCGCCCACCGGGTCGTGGCGTTGCCGTCGACGGCGTTGGCGCCCCCGAACTCGGCGCCCTCGACCGACGAGGTCGTCGTCGGCTTACCCGCGGACAGCAGTGCTTCCGCTTGGGCCGCGGTACCCGAAGAGATCAAGGTCTGCCCCAGCAGGGCCAGCGTCGCCACCGCGACACCGGCCAGGGGTGTTCTCCGTTTCATGCGAACTCCTCGACGTTGCGGAGTCGGCGAGTACCGGCGGTGGGCGGCGAGGTCGGCCGGAGTCGCTTTAGTTAAGTAAGTTTCCTAACGATCCGCAGTGTAAAAGGTTCTTAAACTCACAGTCAACGGGTGAACGCGTCGTGTCCGGCACCATTTGATGGCAGGGTCGCGGCCATGGTGACGCTGGATCGGCTCGTGAACGTCCTGGGTGGATACGGGGTGCGACTGTGGTGCTGCCCGGTGTCGCGCGAGGTGGCCTTGCGCGACGTGGTGATGCACGACGCCGCGGACCCCCGCGAACTGCGCGGCGACGTCTTCCTCGCCGTCGGGACGGACTCGATAGCGACGGCCGTCGACCTCGCCGTCGCGGCACACGCCTCGGTCGTCCTGGTCCGCGGATCGGCGCCGGACGAGCGCGCCGAGAGCGACGCCGTCGCCGTGCTGCTGGTGGACCCGGACGTGTCCTGGGGCCAGCTCGCCGGCGTCGTCTACGGGCTCGTGCTGGAAGGCCGCGAGACCGAGTCGGGCCGCGGGCCGACCGATCTGTTCGCGCTGGCCGACAGCCTGGCGGACGCGCTCGGCAGCGCGGTGACCATCGAGGACCGGCTTTCCCGGGTCCTTGCCTACTCCAGCCGTCAGCACCTGGCCGACCGGGCGCGGCTGGAGACGATCCTCGGCAGGCGCGTCCCGGAACCGGTCCGCGAGCTGTTCGAACGGCGGGGCGTGTTCGCGCATCTCGCGGAATCCGACGAGCCCCTGTTCGTCGACGCCGATCCCGAGCACGGGCTGACCGGACGCATGGTGGTCGCCGTCCGCGCTGGCCGGGAGCTGCTGGGCTCGATCTGGGTGGAATGCGACCGGCCGCTGACCGACGCCCGGCGAGCGGTCCTGCGGGACAGTTCGCGCACGGTCGGCCTGCATCTCCTGCGCTCCCGGGCGAGCGCGGACCTGGAGCGGCAGGTCGAATCCGATCTCGTGATCCGGCTGGTGGAGGGAACGCCCGACGCGGCCGCCGTGCTCAGCAGGCTCGGCCTGCCGCCCGGCCGGTTCCGGGTGATCGCGCTCCAGGCCCATATCGGCGACGAGCGCCACGCCGCGCTCCTGCTCGCGTTCGAGCGGGCGACGACCGGTTTCGGCTGGTCACGGCCGGGCCGCAGCACGCTGTTCAGCAACACCGTCTACACGGTCCTGCCGGGGGACGACGTCGAGGCGGCCAGGGCATGGGTGCGTTCGATCCGCGAGGCGCTGCCCAGGCAGGTGACGATGCTGGCCGGGATCGGCGCGGGTGCCACGTCGGCGGAACTGCCCGCCAGCAGGCTGGAAGCCGACGAATGCCTCGCGTTGCACGCCGTGCGGCCGGGCACGGAATCCGCGATCGCCTACGACGAGGCCTGGGACGACATCCTCGTGCAACGGCTGCGGGCCGCCGCGGCGTCCGGCAGGGCACCGGCGCGCGGGCCGATCACCGAGTTGCGACGGCACGACAGCGCCAACGCCACCAGCTACGTCGCGACGCTGCGCGCCTGGCTCGAAGCGCAGGGGGATCTCGCCGAGGCCGCCGAGCGGCTGGAAGTGCACCCCAACACGATCCGCTACCGGCTCCGCAAGATGGCGGAGGTGACCGAACTCCGCCTCGATCAGCCCGCGAAACGGCTGGCGATGATCATCGAACTGGCCGTGTCCGAACCGGCCCCTTGACCGTTCCGGCCAAACCGGCCCGCCCGGATTGTCGGAACCGGACAATCTCCACCGCCCGGATCCGAGCCATCCTGACCGCGACAGCACCACTCGTGCAGCGGAGGAATTCATGGGCGAGCTCGACCGGATCGACGGCGGCCCGCGTTCGGCGATCGTGATCGGAGCCGGCGTGGTCGGCCTGTCGACCGCGTGGTTCCTGCAGGAACGCGGCGTCGGAGTCACCGTGCTCGATCGCGAAGGCATCGCGGCGGGCGCGTCGTGGGGCAATGCCGGCTGGCTCTCCCCCGGCCTCGCGATCCCGCTCAACGAACCCGGCGTCCTGCGCTACGGACTGCGGACACTGCTGGACCGGCAGGCCCCGCTGCACGTCCCGCCGTCCCCCGATCCGCGGCTGTGGTCGTTCCTCGCCCGCTTCGCCGCGAACTGCACCGGACGCTCGTGGACCCGCGCCGTCGAGGCGAACTCGCCGCTGAACGACGAGTGCCTGGAGGCCTTCGACGTCCTCACCGCGAACGGGGTGGACGCGCCGACCATCGAAGCGCCGATCACGGCGGCGTTCGAGACCGCGGACCAGGCCGCGGGGCTGATCACCGAACTGCGGCACATCGGTGAGACCGGGCAGGACATCTCCTGGACACGACTCACCGCGGCCGAACTGGCCGACCGGTTTCCCCAGGCCACGGCCCGGCTCGGCGCCGCCGTGCGGATCGACGGGCAGCGCTACGTGGACCCGGGCCGGTTCGTCGAGTCGCTCGCGCGTGCGGTGGTCGGCCGGGGCGGCACCATCCGCCACAAATTCGAGGTCGCTTCGCTGCGCGCGTACCGCCACGCGCTGAGCGTGCGCTCGACGACGGGCCAGACGGTGAACGCCAACGCGGTCGTGCTGGCGACCGGGGCCTGGCTCGGTGATCTGGGCCGGAAGTGGGGAGTCAAAGTCCCTGTCCGCGCTGGACGCGGCTACTCCTTCACCGTGCCGACCGACCGCCCGGTGCCGGGCCCGCTGTACCTGCCGGACATCCGCGTGGCGTGCACGCCGTACCGGGGCGGTCTCCGGGTGGCCGGGACGATGGAATTCCGGAAGCCGGACGCACCACTGGATCCGGCCCGGATCGCCTCGATCATCGCGTCGGCGCGGCCCTTCCTCACCGGACTGGACTGGGAGCGGCGCACCGACGAGTGGGTCGGCTCTCGCCCGGTCACCACCGACGGGCGGCACGTGATCGGCGCGACGAGCACCCCCGGGCTCTACGTGGCGGGCGGGCACGGGATGTGGGGACTGACCCACGGTCCGATCACCGGACGGCTACTTGCCGAGCACATCACCACCGGCAAGCAGCCGGAGGCCCTGCGTCCCTTCGACCCCCTTCGCTGATGGCACAGGACAACGGAACCCCAGCCGACGAACAGTCCGAAGTGGACCGGCTCCGCGCCGAGAACGCGCTGCTGCGCGCGGAGAAGGACCTGCTGCTGAAGGCCGCGATCGGATTCGCCACCGACGCGGGCGCCTTCCAGCGGCGGTCTCGTGAACCCGAGACCCGCTGACCGAAGCGGGACTCATCGAAGGTCTGTGGGGGCTGGGTCCTTTCCGCGCCCGGCCCCCACAGACGTACCCACCGAAAGGCGATCATCACCATGTCAGGCCCTTGGCTGACCAAGGAAGCGCACGAGCGGCTGGTGCGCGAGCTCGCGACGTTGCGACGCCCCGGCACCGACGACCGGTACGGCGACGACGAATTCGCGCACAAGACCCACCGGCAGGCACGGATCCGGCAGATCGAGGACATGCTGCGCGGCGCCGTCGTCGGACAGGATCCTCCCGACGACGGGATCGCCGAGCCCGGCATGGTGCTCACCATCCGGTACGACGACGGCGACACCGAGACCTTCCTGCTCGGCACGCGGGACGAGGCAGGCCACGGCGAACTCGAGGTCTACTCCCCCGATTCGCCGCTCGGCCGCGCGCTACACGGCGCGCAACCCGGCGAGAGGCGGGAGTACCGCGTACCCAGCGGCGGGGCCGTGCGCGTCACGCTTCTCGACGCCAAGCCTTACGGGCGCCATCGGGAAACCGGGCACTGACGCTCGCCCTCGCTTCCGTAGATTGTCCTGTGTGGACCAAGATGAGTACCGCCGCCGGCTTCGCGACGTCCTCGACACGCGTACCGAGGACGTCGCCACGCGGCTGAGAACGATCAGCGAGGCGATCGGTGACAGTGTCGAGAGCTTGGAGATCGAGGTCTTCCCCGACCAGGACGGCGAGGGCACCTTCGACGTCTGGGCCCGGTTCGACGGCCCGGATTCCTACGTGCTCAACAAGCCGATCGACGATCACCGCCACTTGTTCGGCGTCGTCCATCACGAAACCGGCTGGGAGCCCGACGTGCCGCCGCTCCCGCGCGGGAGCTCGGCGGACGTCATCGTGGACACGGTCGCCGAATGGGTCGACTCGGTCTGGACCCGGACGTTCGACCGGCCGCCGGCGATTCCGGTGGCGGTGTCGTCCCCGGACGGCTACGGCGAGGCCTCCCGGATACCGTTCGTCGTGGAGCCCGGCTTCGAACTGAGCTGACGAGAAACCCGGAGGTCTCATGGACGTCGTCACCCTCGGCCCGGAGGAGATCCGTGCCGCCGTGTCCATGCCCGACGCGATCGACGCGGTACGGAACGGTTTTCTCGCACTACACCGTGGCGAGTTCGAAATGCCGACCCGGACCGCGTTGCGCGATGGCGGATTCCTGGTGATGTCGACGCATCACCGCCCGACGGCCTCGGCGGCCATCAAAACCCTGAGCCTCAATTTCGACGACCGGGTGCCTGCCATCGTCGGGACCGTCGTCTGGAGCGAACTCGGCCACGGCCGGCATCTCGTCGCCGACGCCGCCGAGGTGACCCGCATCCGCACGGGGGCCGTCGTCGGCGTCGCGACCGACCTACTGGCCCCGGCGGACGCGAAGACCTGCACCCTCATCGGTGCCGGCGGACAGGCCGCCGATCAGATCCGCGCCGTGCACTCCGTCCGGCCGTTGACCGAACTCAGGATCGTCAGCCGCGGACTCGAACGCGCCGAAGCGCTCGGCGAGGCCCTCGGCACGGAGTTGGACCTCGGCACCGTCGTCACTGTCGCCGACGCCGATCAAGCCGTCCGGGACGCGGACATCGTCTGCTGTGCCACGACGGCCACCACCCCGCTGTTCTCACTCGCCTCCCTGGCCGGGCACGCGCACGTCAACGCCATCGGCGCCTTCCGCCCCACCATGCGGGAACTTCCGGACGACCTGCTCGCCGACGCGACCGTCGTCGTCGACCAGCGCGAGGCGGTCCTGGAAGAGTCCGGAGAGATCATCCACGCCATCGAGGCGGGTGCCATCGACGAGGACGACCTGATCGAGCTCGGCACGGCGCTGACCGAGGGAGCCGGAGAGCGGGACGGCCGCACGGTCTTCAAGACCGTCGGAGTGGCCATGCAGGACTGGGCGATCGCCAGTGTGCTCGCTCGAACCTGCCTGGGCGGGCCCCGGTAGCGGCACTTCAGCGGTCTTGGCGACCTTCACGTTCGCGGAGGACGCGAGCCTCCCGGCGGCGCAGGTCGGCGCGTTCCGACCAGCCGTCGATCAGGTCGTACCCCGCGACGCACAGACCGAGCAGGCCGAGGATCCCGGTGATCACCGCGGCGGAGATCAGGTCCAGCACGGAGCACAGCACGGCCGTGCCCATCAGTACCGCGCCGATGCCGAGATTCCACTTGCCGAAGCCGCTCATGCCGGCATGATGCCGTACGGCAGGCTCGATCGTGGAGATTCGGGACGGCATGTGTCCCGAATCTCCACGACCTCCTAGGCCTCGTCGAGGAGATCCTCGATCAGGATGGGGATGTGCCGGACCCGGATGCCGGTGGCGTTGTGGACGGCGTTCGCGACCGCCGCCGCCATCCCGACGATGCCGATCTCGCCGAGCCCCTTCGCGCCCACCGAGTTGTGCAGCGTGTCCGGGTACTCGACGAAGTGGACGTCGACCTCGGGGATGTCCGCGTTCACCGGGATCAGGTAGCTCGCGAAGTCACCATTGGCGAACCGGCCGTTCTCCTCGACCTCCAGCCCCTCGTGCAGCGCGGCCGAAACACCCCAGATCATCCCGCCGAGGATCTGGCTCCGAGCCGCCGCCGGGTTGATGATCCGGCCGGCGTCGAACACCCCGAGCATGCGGGACACCCGGATCTCACGCGTCCACTTGTGCACACGGACTTCGCAGAACTGCGCGCCGAACGAGCTGAACGAATGTTTCGTCAGCTCCTCGCCGGGCGCCGACGAACCGGTCACGGACAACGACGAACGATCGAGTGCCCGAAGCAGCTCGCCGAAGGTCATCGTCCGCTCCCCGGCCTGCACGCTACCGTCCGCGTAAGCGACCTCCATACCCTCGAACGGCGCGCCGGGAGCGGACGCCAGTGCGAGCAGCTCGTCGATCGCCTTGGCCGCGGCGATCATGATGGCCGTGCTCACGCTCGCGGTCGCCGTGGAACCACCGGACATGCCTCCGGGCGGGAGGCTCGAGTCGCCCAGCCGCGGCACCACCCGATCCGGCGGAATGTCCAGAGACTCCCCGCCCACCAGGGAAAGCACGGTCAGCAGGCCCGTCCCGGGGTCCGCCCCGCTGGTCGCGACGACGGCGGTGTCGTCGGGCAGCAGGGTGATCCCGACCGTGGCCGGGAACCGCAGGGCGGGGAACATGGCGGTGGCCGTGCCCATTCCGACGAGCCAGTCGCCGTCCGTACGCCCCTGGGGTGCGCGATCCGCCCAGCCGAACCTGGCCGCGCCGACGCGGAAACACTCGTCGAGGTGCTTGCTCGACCATTGCAGATCCTTGCCGGGCGGAGCGGTCGAATTGTTCCGCTGCCGCAGCTCGATCGGGTCCATGCCCAGCGCGACCGCGAGTTCGTCGATCGCGCTCTCCAGCGCGAAAGACCCCGGTGCCTCGCCTGGCGCCCGCATGAAGGTGGTCGGTGGGAGGTTGAGCGGCACCATCTTCTGGCTGATGGCCAGGTTCCGGGTGGCGTACCACTCACGCGAGGTGCCGTGTGACGTCGGCTCGACGAACGACCGGTCCATATCCGTGCCGCACCACGAGTCGTGCCGCAGCGCGTTCAGCGTGCCATCGTGTTCCGCGCCGAGGGCGATCTTCTGTACCGTCCCGGCGCGGCCGGCGGTCGCGGTGAAGACCTGCTCCCGGCTGAGCACGGCCTTCACCGGTTTGCCCAGCACCTTGGCGGCCGCCGCGGCGAGGAACGCCGGGGTGGCGGTCCGGCCTTTGCCCCCGAACGCACCGCCGACGAAGGGATTCACCGCGTGCACCTCCGACGGCTCCGTGCCCAGGGCCATCGCCAGCTCCGCCGCCTGGATATCGGAACCCTGGTTGCCGCTGTAGACCGTCAGGCCGTCGGGCCCCCACACCGCGACCGCGGAATGCGGTTCCATCGCGGCGTGGTGCTGAGGCGCGGTGGTGTACGTGGCTTCGACGACCACCGGGCTCTCGGCGAGCGCGTCCTCGATGGACTCGACGCCCTCGGCGAGGATCGCGAGTGACGATGGGCCGCCCCTCCCGTCAGGGGCTTCTTCGGCCGAGGCAAGGCCGTCCTCCAAGGAGGTCAGGGCCGGCCTGGTCAGATAGGAGACCTCGACCAGCATCGCCGCGTCGCGCGCCTGCTCGTAGGTCTCGGCGACCACGAAGCCGATCGGCTGGCCGTAGTAGGTGACTTCCTTGTCCTGCAAGGGAACCCAGGTCTCACCCAGGAACGGCGTGGCCGGCGTGCGCAGCTCCAGCGGATCGAAGGGCGTGTACACGCCGATCACGCCGGGTGCGCCCTTCGCCGCCGTGACGTCCATCGTGTCGATCTCGCCATGGGCGATCGTGCTGAGCACGACGTAGCCGTGGACCAGTCCGGGGAAGGTGTGGTCCGCCCCGTACTCGGCCCGGCCGGTGACCTTCAGCGGCCCGTCCACCCGGCTGGTCATGAGTGGCTCCCCTCGGTCAGTTCGAGTAGCGCGCGGACGATGGTCCGCCGCAGCAACGACGGCTTGAAGCCGTTCCCGGACAGCGGCCGCGCGCCCTCGGCGGCGAGTGCCGCGGCGTCTTCGAAGGACGCGACCGTCGCGGGCGCGCCCCGCAGGGCCTCCTCGACCGCCGGCAGCCGCCACGGCACCGTGGCCACTCCACCGGCCGCGACCCGGGCGTCGACGACGCGGGTGTCCTCCACCCGCAGCGCGACCGCCGCGGAGCACAGCGCGAACTCGTAGGACTGCCTGTCCCGCACCTTGACGTAGGTGGAGTTCGACGCCCAGTCCAGCCGCGGTACCTCGACCTCGGCGATCAGTTCGCCGGGCCGCAGGTCGTTCTCGACCTCGGGGGTGTCGCCGGGCGTGCGGTAGAAGGAGCCCAGCTCGACGGTGCGGCTCCCGGTCTCGCTGACCAGGCGGAGCCGCGCGTCGAGGGCGACCAGTGCGACGGCGACGTCGCTGGCGTGGGTCGCCACGCACGAATCACTCGTGCCCAGCACGGCGTGCATCCGGTTGGCGCCGGAGATCGCCGGGCAGCCGCTGCCGGGTACTCGCCGGTTGCACGGCGTGGCGACGTCGCGGAAGTACGAGCAGCGCGTGCGCTGCATGAGGTTTCCGCCGATGCTGGCCATGTTCCGGATCTGCTGGGAGGCGCTGAGCAGCAGCGCACGGGAGATCGCCGGGTACACCCCGGGATGTCCGGCGATGTCGGCCATCCGCTCCAGCGCGCCGAAGCGGAGCCCGTCGGTGGTGTCGATGCCGCGCAGCGGTACCGCGTTGATGTCCAGCACCTGCCGCGGTGTCAGGACTTCGAGTTTCATCAGGTCGACGAGGCTGGTCCCGCCCGCCAAGAACGTGCCCGGCGAGCCGACCGCGTCTTCGACGGTCTCGGGGGCGAGCAGCTCAAAGGGACGCATCGGCCCTCCTCGCCTGCTCGACCGCGGCCACGATGTTCGGGTACGCCGCGCAGCGGCAGAGGTTGCCGGACATGAACTCCCGGACGTCCTCGACGCCTTGCTCGACGGCGGCGACGGCCGACATGATCTGCCCGGACGTGCAGAATCCGCACTGCAGGGCGTCCTGATCGACGAACGCCTGCTGAACCGGATGCAGTCCGTCCTCTGTGGACAGTGCTTCGACCGTGGTCACCGGCTGCTTCACGGTGGCGGCCAAGGTCAGGCAGGAGAGCACCGGCCGCCCGCCGACGTGCACCGTGCAGGCGCCGCACTGTCCTCTGTCGCAGCCCTTCTTCGGGCCTGTGACGGCGAGCCGCTCCCGCAGGGCGTCCAGCAGGGTCACCCCGGGATCGACACCGAGATGTTCCGTCCTGCCGTTGACTTCGAGTGAGATGTCCACTGGATCTCTTTCCGCAGATCGTCCGGGCGGGCCCGGACGGCGTAGGTTGAGGTGGTGGGAGTCCGTTCGCGATAGCCGAAACGGATATTCATCCGCTTCGAATTTCAAGTTAGCGGAACACCATCGGCTCGGCAAGGTCGATACCCGCGCTGGAGTCGCTCCAGGTGCGACGGGTTCCTCGGCTACATTCACCGGAGAACCAGATCGGTGGACAGGAGGGACGATGACGACGGGATCGGTCAATCCCCGGCGTGCGGACACCCGGCGCAACCACGAGCGCATCCTCGCCACCGCGGCGAAGTCGCTGGCCTGTTCCGGTGAGGTTTCGTTCAACGCCATAGCGAAACAGGCCGAGGTCGGCGTCGGCACGGTCTACCGGCACTTCCCCACGCCGGAGGCCCTCATCCTGGCGGTGTACCGGCGCGAGGTGCGCCAGCTCGTCGAGATCGTGCCGAGCCTTCTCCAGAAGCACCCGCCGGAGCAGGCGTTCCGGGTCTGGACGACCGACCACCTGGCGCACTACATGATGACCAAACGCGGCCTGGCCGACGCACTGCGCGTCGCGACCGCCTCACGAGGCGAGCTGCCCGCCGGGGCCTATCAGGACATGGTCGGCGCGGTCTCCACCTTGCTGCGGGCCAACGTCGACGCCGGCACCGTCCGGGCGGACCTGGAGCCCGAGACCGTCCTACGTGGACTGGGCGGACTGCTGTACCTGGACCCGAAAGGCGAATGGCGGCGCGACGTGGCGAACCTGCTCGACCTGCTGTGGCACGGAATGGGCACCGGCCGGGTCTGACGCGTGCGTCACGGCCGGGGAATGTTCCGGAGGTTGGCCCTGGCCAGGTCGATCATCCGGCCGACCCCGCCTTCGAGGACGACCTTGCTCGCGGCCAAGGCGAACCCGCCGAGCTGACCGGCGGTGATATGCGGCGGGACCGACAGCGCGTTCGGGTCCGTCACGACGTCGACAAGTGCGGGCCCGTCGTGGCTCAGCGCTTCCTTGAGGGCCGCGCGCAGGCGGGTCGGATCGGTGACCCGCTCGGCGCGCAGGCCCGCACCACTGGCGATGGCGGCGAAGTCGACCGGACGGTGGTCGGTCTGGTAGTCGGGCAGGCCGTCCACCAGCATCTCCAGTTTCACCATGCCCAGCGAGGAGTTGTTGAACGTCACGATCTTGACCGGAAGGTCGTGCAGGGCAACGGTGAGCAGTTCGCCGAGCAGCATGCCCAGCCCTCCGTCGCCGGACATCGACACGACCTGACGACCTGGATAGGCGAACTGCGCGCCGATGGCGTGCGGCAGCGCGTTGGCCATCGTGCCGTGCAGGAACGACCCGATCACCCGGCGCCGACCGTTGGGGGTGAGATACCTGGCCGCCCAGACATTGCACATGCCGGTGTCCACGGTGAAGATCGCGTCGTCCGCGGCGAGCTCGTCGAGCAGATCCGCGGCGAACTCCGGGTGGATGGGCACATGCCGTTCGACGTTGCGGGTGTAGGCGTCGACGACCTGTTCCAGTGTTTTGCAGTGATCACGCAGCATGCGGTCCAGGAACGTCCGGTCGGTCTTGCGCCGCAGGAGCGGCTGCACGGCGCGCAGGGTCTCCCGCACGTCGCCGTGCACCGCCAGTTCCAGCGGTGTGCGCCGGCCGAGCCGGGTCGCGTCGTGGTCGATCTGCACGGTCCTCGCCTGGGGAAGGAAGGAGTCGTAAGGGAAATCGGTGCCGAGCAGGACCAGTAGATCCGCGTCGTGCATGGCCCGGTAGCAGGCGCCGTAGCCGAGCAACCCGCTCATCCCGACGTCGTAGGGATTGTCGTACTGGATCCATTCCTTGCCCCGCAGGCTGTGCCCGACCGGTGCCTGCACGGTCCCGGCCAGCTCCATCACCTCCGCGTGCGCCCCGCGCACCCCGGCACCGGCGAACAAGGTGACGGTCTCGGCGTCGTTGATCAGCTCGGCGAGCCGTGCCACCTGAGGTTCCGGTGGCACGATCGTCCCGTGCTCGGTGACCGGCGCCCCAGTGCCGGTGGGCGCGACGGCGTCGAGGTGCGCGACGTCGCCGGGCAGCACCAGTACCGAAACCTCGCCGCGGGACACCGCGTGCTGCATGGCGATCCGCAGCACCCTCGGCATCTGTGCGGGCCCGCTGATCTGTTCGCAGTAGCCGCTGCAGTCGACGAACAGCCGCTCGGGATGGGTCTCCTGGAAGAACCCGGTCCCGATCTGGCCGGACGGGATGTGCGAGGCGAGCGCGAGCACCGGGGCGCCGGTGCGGTGCGCGTCGTAAAGCCCTTGCACCAGATGGGTGTTGCCGGGGCCGCAGCTGCCCGCGCACACCGCGAGCCGTCCGGTCAGCTGGGCCTCGGCGGCCGCGGCGAAGGCACCGGCCTCCTCGTTGCGGACATGGACCCACTCGATGCCCGGGGTGCGGCGGATGGCGTCGACGACGGGGTTGAGGCTGTCCCCGACCACGCCGTAGATCCGTTCCACCCCGGCCTGCACCAGGACCTGGACGAACTGCTCGGCGACGTTGGGCTTGGCCATCGGGACCCCTTCGATGCTTCGGCGGCGGACACCCTCATGATCCACGTCCGGCCCCCGCCTCGCAGGTTCTATTGAGAGGTAAGTCAAACGTGTCGTGCTCGTGGGCGAGGCTGAAGGCACTGGTCGTGAGTGGCGTTTCGGGTTAGAACCCGAAACGCCACTCACGACCACCTGTACCGACCCACGCCACCTTTGCCTTACCCCTCGAATAACCAGGGCGCCTTAGGTATCTACGTGGATTCGGGTTGCGGGGCGATCAAGGACCGCCCGTTCTAGCCGAGCTCGGCCGAGGAACCGACGACGACCGCGTAGAGATCACCGATCGTGGCGAGCGCCGCGCGGTGCTGGTCCGCGGCGGTCACCGGACCGGCGACGGAAGGGAGCGCGCGTGTGGCGCAGGCCGCGGCCACAACGGTCGGGTTGTTCCCGCGCAGGAACGCGCCTTCCGCGGTGAACGTGACGCACATATGGGTCATGAACCCGGCCACCACGACGTCTTTGTGCCCGGCGGCGTCCACCAGCTCCCCCAGGCGGGTCCCGACGAAGGAGTTCGGCGCGGTCTTCACCACGACCTCCTCGCCAGGGCCGGGGGTGACACGCTCGTGGATGCGGCCGATGTCCTGCCGGAGGTCGTACGGGCTGCCCTCGCCGCCGTCGTGCATGACGTGGATGACCGTCGCACCCTCGGCGCGAGCGCGCGCCAGCAAGGTGGCCGCTTCGTCGAGCGCCACCTCCCAGCCGTCGAGTTCCATCACGCCGCGGGTGTAGGTGTTCTGGTAGTCGACGAGGATCACGGTCGCGTCCGAGAGCGTCGCGGGGGTCGTCGGCAAGGTGCTGATTTCGCGGAGCGTGGTGCTGGTCATCGTGTGTTCCTTCGCTTTCCGGTCGGTACGGTTACCATGATCGCTGACCCGATTCGATGGTGAGATACGGATTCGGGTCAGCCGTGGCCGGGATCGGCCGATATTCGCGGGAAGGGATCGATGAACGCTCCGAGTGTGGCCGTCCTGGCGTTCCACGGGATCAGCCCGTTCCATCTCGCCGTGCCGTCCTTGGTGTGGGGACCCGAATCCCCGGCGGGCGACATGGAACCGTGGCCGATCACGGTCGCCGCCGTCGAAGCGGGCAGGCTCGCCACGAGCGCCGGCTATTCGATCGACGTGCCCGCCGGCCTCGGCGCGCTCGCGGAGGCCGACATCGTCGTCGTGCCGTGGTGGTCCGACCCGGAGACCTCGACGCCTTCACCCGTGGCCGCCGCGTTGCGAGCCGCACACGAACGCGGAGCCCTCGTCGTCGGGCTCTGCCTGGGGGTTTTCGCCCTCGCGGACGCCGGCATCCTCGACGGGCGTGCCGCGACCACCCACTGGAAATGGGTCGAAACCTTCCGGAGGCGCTTCCCTTCGGTGGAGCTGCGCCCCGAAGAGCTGTACGTCGACGAAGGCGACATCGTGACCGGCGCGGGCGCGACCGCCGGGATCGACACCTGCCTTCACCTCCTCGCCCGCACGGCCGGGCAGGCCGTCGCCAACGGCGTCGCCCGCCGGATCGTCGCCGCGCCGCACCGTCCCGGCGGCCAGGCCCAGTTCATCGAGCTTCCCGTACCCGCCGCCGACGAGGATCCGCTCACCACCGTGATGAACTGGGCACAGTCCCGTCTGGACGCGCGGCACAGCATCGACGACCTCGCCACCCGGGCGCATATGAGCCGAAGCACCTTCACCCGCTCGTTCCGCGCCCGCACGGGGACCACCGTCCACAGCTGGCTTGTCGCGCAACGCCTCGCGCGGGCACGCCAACTTCTCGAGACGACAGGGCTCGGCATCGACGCGGTCGCCGCGCAGTCCGGGTTCGGCACGCCTGCCCGTCTTCGCGAGCACTTCGCCACCGCGCTGGGCACGACACCGACGCGCTACCGGGTCGAGTTCTCCGCCCCGGGTCCGGCACCCGGACCGCGGTAGCCGGGAGAAATCCTTTTCCTGCCGCTCACGGGAAAGTGGAATCATTAATTCCGCGAACCAGCGGGACTGCGTGCGCGCCCGGAAAGAGCCGTGTCCCCGCACTCGCCATTGCGCGCCGGTGAATAGCTCACCCCCGAGGGTGAGCTCAATCGAGTGCATTGTCCGGCGGAACTGGATCGAAGAAGCCGCTCCGGGGCAAGATGACCGGGCACGAAGACCGGGACGACGGAGGACCATGTGGAGCTGTGCGGAACCCCCATCTTCGACTCGCTGGTCGAGGAGACGAGAAGGGCGGCCGCCGGAAATGGCACGCTCCCCCGCGAGGACAATTCCGAATCGAGCGAACCACGCGTGGGTACCGGCGAGGAAAACAAATGACGATCATCCGACACTGTGAACGTTCCGAATAGCCGCCGCCGATTCTCAGCCTGTTTCAGATGAATGCGCGTCACCGGGAACACCGGCGGAATTCTGTAGATCGTCGAGCAATCCCAGCTGGCCGGTGATGACCCCGGTCAGGATCCCGCGAGCGACGGCGAGCAGTTCGGCGACCGACGGACTGGTCAAGGAGTAGGAGACGGTCGTACCTTCCTTGCGCGGCACCACCAGGTTGGCGCGCCGCAGGACGGCGAGCTGCTGAGACAGGTTGGCGGGCTCGATACCGAGGTCGGCGAGCAGCTCCGAGACGTGGTGCTCCCGCTCGCTGAGAAGTTCGAGCACGCGGATCCGGACGGGGTGCCCCAGCGTCTTGAAGAGCTCCGCCGTCGCCTGATACAGGGGACTGTTCATCGGCATCCCTTCCCCGCGGGTCCCGCCGTCCGCACAACCTGATCGTGCCCGATTTCCGGAGCCGCCGAACCTCGGCCCGCACCGTTCGGGCAGGACCACACCCGATCAGGGCATAAAAACGTCCATAAATTGCATGTTTATGCAAGTCTGCATATCAGAGAAGGTGAGAACACCTGTGAGTCACGGCATGCGGGATTCCGCGAGCCTCTTGTCGTTCCCCCGGCCCGCCACGAGGTGCGGACGGTGACCACCCGCCACTCCATCCCCACCGCGGCCACCCGGGCCCACCTCGCCCTCGCCGCGCACGCGGCGGAACTGGCCGATCTCGCCGCGAACGCCGCCCGGGTCGAGGCCGACGCGGAGCAGGACGCGTGCTCGACGCGGGATCATTCCGGGCTGATCGGGATGGCGCAGCAGATCCTCGAAGCGGCGGTGGTCGCCGCACGGCTCGACGGGAAGACCTGGCAGGAGATCGCGTACAGGCTCGACGGAGCTACACCGCGGTCCGTGCGGACCCGATACTGGCCTTCGGTCGCGCGGTTCCGTGCGGATCCCTTTCCGTCACAGGACTCGCGCCGCGACGGCGTGCCCGAGCACACTGAGCAGACCGCATTCCGCCTGCGCAGGCTGCCGACCCCGGAACAGCGACCTGACGCCGAGCCGGCGTCCGAACCGGCCCGTTCGCCGACCGGGCACCTCGCCCTGGTCACGATCCCGGCCGAACAGGGCGACGACGAAGCCGCACGGGAGCCGACGGCCGCGGACGCGCGGCTGAAGATCGCGGAAAGGCTGGTCGCCGCCTATGAGCGGATCGCGACCAACGACCGGCAGCCACCGCAATGGATCCTCGACGGGCTGGCCCACGCCCGCCGCACGGCCGCGGAACTCCGTGCTCACACGGGCGCGCCGCCTGAATGACTCTCGGCGGGAAGCTACACCGACGTCGCGAGACCGGCTTCGCGGTCGAAGTCGTGCTCGTCCTCGGTCTGCGTCCGCGCCACCATCTTCGCGACCAGGTCGAAGATCGGCGTGGCTTCCTGCGGGAAGGTCACGCTCTGCTGGTTCGCGCTCTCGGCGATCATGAACCGCTACTCCTCAGGGGTGATGAATACAGCGACCGTTCACACTAACGGCCGCGCCGTGATGACGGGCCGTATTCGGGGTTTTCGGTCGAACGTCACTGAAGTCACCGGATGCGGACGTCGTGGTGCCGGACGGACTCAGGAGTCCTTCGCGGACACACGATCGCCGGATATCTCGTGCTCACGCCTGGTGAGCACCAGTGGAGCACCTTCGGTGATGGCCACCGTGTGCTCGGAATGAGCCGTGCGTGAACCGTCGGCCGAGCGGATGGTCCAGCCGTCGTCGTCGAAGACGATCCGGTCGGTCGTGCGGGCGAACCAGGGTTCGAGCGCGACGGTGAGTCCCGGCTGGAGCTTCAGGCCACGGCCTGCCTTGCCCTTGTTGGGAATGTGGAGTTCCTCGTGCATGGTGCGGCCGATGCCGTGGCCGCCGAACTCGGTGTTCACCGGATAGCCGTAGGCGCGGGCGACCGCCCAGATGGCCGCGGAGATGTCGCCGAGACGGTTGCCGGGACGTGCGGCCTCGATCGCCGCCTCCAGTGCTTCCTCGGTGGCACGGACGATCCGCAGGTCCTCTTCCGCGGGCGTTCCGACGATGACCGTGCGCGCCGAGTCGGCCGCCCAGCCGTCGATCTTCACCGCGAGATCCGCGGTGAGCACGTCACCGTCGCGCAGCGTGTAGTCGTGGGGCAGGCCGTGCAGGACGGCGTCGTTGACCGCCAGGCAGATGACGTTGCGGAACGGGCCTTTGCCGAAGGACGGCGCGTAGTCCCAGTAGCAGGACTCCGCGCCGCGTCGCTGGATCATGCCGCGTACGTGGTGTTCCAGGTCCATCAGGTTGACGCCCACGTCCGCGAGGTCGCCGACCTCGGTGAGCACTTCGGCGACGAAACGCCCGGTCACGTGCATACGCTCGATCTCGGCGGGCGTCTTCAGTTCGATCATCGGATCCTCGCGTCACAGGTTGGTATTATTATACCGGAACCCTAGCAGGTGGCGGTATAATAATACCAACTCCCTCCCGTCAGGCGACCGGAGAAGGGCTGCCCAGCCGTCCGTCGTGCACTTCGACGATCCGGTCCACCGCGGCGAGATGCACCCGATCGTGCGTGACCAGGACGGTGGCGGTGGACCGCTCGCGCGTCAGGCAGGCGATCAGCTCGATGACCGCGGCGCCGCGGTCGTGATCGAGGGCGCTCGTCGGTTCGTCGATCAGCAGTACGGTCGGTTCGTTCATCAACGCGCGCGCGATGTTCACCCGCTGTCGTTGACCACCGGAAAGCTGATGCGGGCGACGTCCCGCCTGCGCCGCGAGCCCAACGGCATCCAGCAGGTCCATGGCCACACCGCGTGCCCCGCCCGCGGAGCGGCCGTCGATCCGGGCCATGACCTGAAGCTGTTCGGCGGCTGTGAGGGCGGGCAGCAGATTCGGCTGCTGGAAGACGATCCCGATCTTGCGGCGGCGGAGTTCGGTGAGTTCGCCGCGGGTCAGGCCGGTGGTCGTGGTGCCGTCGATGGTGACGGTCCCCTGGTCCGGGGTGATGAGGGTTGCCGCGACGGCGAGCAGGCTGGACTTCCCGGAGCCGGAGGGCCCGGCGACGGCGGTGATCGTGCCCGGCGGGACATCCAGCGTGACGTCGTCGAGTGCGGTGAGGCGGGCGTCGCCGTCGGGATAGGTGAGGGTGACGCCGGTCAGGTTCAGGCTCATCGGGCACTCCCCAGTGCGGTCAGCGGGTCGACGGAAGTGATGCGGCGGACGGAAAGCGCCGCACCCAGCGCGCCGAGCAGGATCATCACGGCGGACGGCACGAGCACGGTGGCCGGAGTCAGCAGGAAGGGCACGGCGGAGCCGGCGACCGCCGTGCCGAGCCCGACGGCCAAGCCGGTTCCGATGGCGGTGCCGCCGACGAGAAGGACGACGGCCTGGCCGAGCGCGTCCTTCAACAGGAAGGCGGTGCTCGCCCCCAGCGCCTTGAGGACGGCGATGTCACCGCTGCGCTGGATGGTCCACACGGTGAAGAAGGCGCCGATCACGAGGGCGGAGATGGCGAACAGGAAGCCGCGCATCAGTTGCAGCGAACCGTTTTCGGACGTGTAGGAGCCGATCGCGGACAGCGAGTCGCTCTTCGAGACCGTCGCCGTGCCGGCGGCGAGGTCCGTGGCCGCGAGATCGGCGTCGGCCGTGGTGGTCAGCGCGAGCACCGTCGCGCTCGGCTCGCCGCCGGTGGGTGGCGCCGTCTTCGCCCAGACGGCGAGGTCCGTCCAGATCACCGGTGTGTGGCTGAACCAGGCGTCCCCCGTCACGGTGGCGACCGTCAGCGGGCGCCCGGTCACGGTGATGGTGTCCCCGCTCCGGACGCCCAGATCATCGGCGGCGGACGTCGACAGCACCACCGAGTCGCCGGTGATCCTTCCGCCGTCCGGGGCGAGCGCCGAACCGGGCCGGACCCCGAAAACGGAGATCCCGGCGCTTCGGCCGCCCGTGGTGGCCTTGGTGGTGGCTATGCCCAGCGGTTCGACGGCGGTGACGCCCGGCGTCTCGGCCCACTGCCGTCGCTGTGTTTCGGTGACGGCGGAATTGGCGTAGGAGAGGCTTTGCCCGGCGCCGGGGGCGGCGAAGACGATCTTGTCCGCGGGCAGGCCGGTGATCGCGGAGATGTTCTGCTCGCCCAGCCCCGCGGTGAGCCCGGACAACAGGCCGACCAGCAGGGTGATCAGCACGACGACGGCACCCATCAGGGCGAACCGTCCTTTGGCGAATCTCAGATCTCTCCAGGCGACGAACACGGCTCGGGTCTGTCCTCTCGGGGCGGGTGGGCTGGCTACCTCTCCACGATCGCCGCCGGTGACCGCGCCGGCATCCGGCCGGAGATGGCACTTCGCCCGCCGTAAGACGGCACGCCGCCTCTACCTTTGGATAGAGGCGCGCGCCGATCCCGCTCCGTAATCTGGACGCACTGTGACCGCCGCGCCCGCTTTGACCCCGACCAGCCGGGTGCTGACCTGGTGTCTGCATCTGCTGCTCGTCGCCCTGCTCGCACTCGCCGCCGTGCGGGCGGTGGCGGACGGCTCATCCGAAGCGGGAGCGATCGTCGCGGCGGCAGTGACGTGTGCCGTGGTGTACGCGGCCGGCCCACTGCTGCCTCGCGTCCGGACGTCCCGGCGGGCCGCCCTCTGGTGGCTGGTCGCGGTGGGCCTCGTCTGGCTGGTGCTGTTGGTGCTGACCGCCGACGGCGTCTGGGTCGCCTTCCCGCTGTACTTCCTGCAGTTGCATCTGCTGCCGCGCCGTCAGGGGCTGGTCGCGGTGATCGTGACCGTGCTGGCGGCGATCACCGCGTTCACCGCCCACCAGGGTGCCTTCGTTCCGGCGGCGGCGATCGGACCGGCGCTCGGCGCAGCTGTCGCGGTCGCCGTCGTCTGGGGTTATCAGGCGCTGTACCGCGAAAGCGAACGACGCCGGGACCTGATCGAGGAGCTCACCGCCACCCGTGCCGACCTAGCCGAAGCCCAGCACGAGGCGGGAGTGCTCGCCGAGCGGGAGCGGCTGGCCCACGAAATCCACGACACCCTCGCCCAGGGACTGTCGAGCATCCAACTTCTGTTGCGTGCCGCGGAAAGGACGCTGCCCGATACCGCGGGGAACGCCGCCCGCTACGTCGAACAGGCTCGTCAGGCCGCCGCGGACAACCTCGCCGAAGCCCGCCGGTTCGTCGTCGCCCTGTCTCCTCCCGCACTCGACGACACCACGCTGGCCGACGCACTGGACCGGCTGTGCGCCACCACCAGCGCCCGGCACCGGATCACCGCACGCTTCCGTCTCTCAGGCGACGTCGTTCCGCTGCCGACCGCGTACGAGGTCGCGTTGCTGCGCATCGGCCAGGCGGCCCTGGCGAACACCGTCCGGCACGCCGACGCGTCCACCGCCGACGTCACCTTGAGCTACGGCGGCGAGCACGTCACCCTCGCCGTCGTCGACGACGGTGTCGGCTTCGATCCGGAACACAGCGGCTTCGGGCTCACCGCGATGCGTACCCGGATCGAAGCGCTGAACGGAAGCCTCACCGTCGAGTCCTCCCCCGGCCACGGCGCCACCGTGTCCGCGCGACTGCCCAAGGAAAGCACGTGACCGAACCCCCGATCCGGCTCCTGCTCGCCGACGACCACCCCATCGTCCGGGCGGGACTGCGTGCCGTACTGGAAACCGAACCAGGTCTCGTCGTCTCGGCCGAAGCCTCGACCGCCGAGGAAGCGGTGGCCCGAGCCGCCGAAGGCGACATCGACGTCGTGCTGATGGATCTGCGTTTCGGCTCCGGGATGACCGGCGCCGAGGCCACCGCGGCGATCACCGCGCGGCCGGACGCTCCCCGCGTCCTCATCGTCACCACCTACGACACCGACGCGGACACGTTGCCCGCCATCGAAGCGGGCGCCACCGGTTATCTCCTCAAGGACGCGCCTCCCGAGGATCTGGCCGCCGCCGTGCGGACCGCCGCCGCCGGGCGCACCACGCTCGCCCCGACCGTCGCCGACCGGCTCATGAACCGGATGCGGATGCCCGCCACCGCACTGACGCTGCGCGAGATCGAAGTCCTGGTCCTGGTCGCGGACGGCCTGTCCAACCGGGCCATCGCGGACCGCCTGCACCTGACCGAGGGCACGGTGAAGTCCCATCTGGCCCGCAGCTACACCAAACTCGGCGTCGATTCGCGCACCGCCGCCGTCGCCACCGCGACGGACCTCGGCCTGATCCGGCGCTGACCTGCCTGGACTCCGCGAGGGTCTCGTGGGTGGTGGAAGATCCGACGCGACCACGACTGTCCACAAGGGACTTCAGAGGCGTAGGAGGCTACCGCGCACTTCACGGGCTTCCGCCAGTCGAGCGTGTCGCGAAAGCCACTTTCGGGACCTCAGGCGTCGCGAAAGTGGCTTTCGCGACGTGGGCGGCGGCGAGGTGGTCGTGAGTGGTCGGGTGAGTGTGTTGCGAAAGCCACTTTCGCAACCTTGAAGGTTGCGAAAGTGACTTTCGCGGCATCGTTACCGAGGCCCGATGTCACACGCCGAGTGGATCAGTGCCCGAGGACTCCGCTGACCTCGTTCGGCGTTCCCGGGATCGTCCCGGTCGCGGTCTTGGTCCCGGACGCGAGGTCCACCGAGTGGATCTCCTTCTTGCCGGGATCGGTGACGTAGGCGGTTCCGCCCCGGACGAAGATCGCCGGACGCGGCTGCTGCCACTCGATCGGCTCCTGCCAGGTGCCGATGACGGCGATCTTCCGCTGCACCGCACCGCTCACCGGGTCGATCACGTGGATCTGGCCGTCGGTGCCCAGCACCAGGGCCTCCCCCTGCGGCCCGCGGGCCAGCGACCGGAAGGTGTAGCTGGTCCCGATGTCGACGTGCTTGAGCGTGGCCTTCTCGGTGTCGATCAACGAGATGCGGCTCGGGCGTTCGAGCTCGGCCGCTTCGTCGACCTTGTAGTCGCCCAAGGTGATCGGCGAGACGTCCGAGCCCGCCTGGTTGCCGATGCGACCGTAGGGATCCGGGCTCGTCACCTTGGTGATCACGCCGTTGCGGTAGATCAGCGCACCGGTCTGGCAGCCGACCACGACCGCTTCACCGCGCGCGGCGGCCTCACCGTGCACGCCGGGGCACTGCTCGTTACGCGCGATCTCCTTCTTGTCCTTGTCCAGCACCACGATCCCGGACCGCTTGTCCTTGTCGCCGACGGTGGTGAGCAGTTCGCCGTTCGCGAGTTCGACGGCCACGCCGTGATGCGCCTCGGGCGTCTTGTACTTCGGCGCGGGGAGCGCCGCGGTGCCGATCGTCTTCGGGTCGAAGACGGTCACTTCACCGGTCCCGTCGGCGAACAGCACCGTCTTGCCGGCGTGCCGGACGACATGTCCCGGCTTGGCCGCCTTCACCTCGTTGTCCGTGAGCACTGCGCCGACGGCGTCGAGGACCCGGAATCCGGTGGAGGTCGAGACCAGGAGGTGCCGGTCGTTCCCGGCGGGGTTGAGGCGGTTGAAGCCTTCCAGCGGAAGGTTCTTGGCCACCTTCAAGGTCTTCCCGTCGAGCAGCACGATCCCGCCGTCATAGGTGACGGCCACCGGATCGGCGACGACCGATGCCGGAGCCGCGTCCTTCGCGGGTTCCGCCGCCGGCTGTTCGGTCCCGCAGGCGGCCAGCGCGAGCGTGCTCGCCGTCGTCGCCATCAGCGCGAGATATCGGGTCTTCCGTGCCATTTTCCTGTGCCTTTCGTCTGTTCCGGTCAGGAACGGGTCAAACCGGTGGTGATCGATTCGGTGTTGGCGCGCATCATTTCCAGATAGGTGGCCGCGCCCTGGCCTGGTTCACTGAGCGATTCCGAGAACAACGGGGCCACCTGGACGTGCAGCCCGGCCTGTTCGGCCAAGACCCGGGCGAGCCGGTCCGGTTGCGAGGAATCGGCGAAGATCACCGGCACTCCCGCCGCGCGGACGGTGTCGGCGAGGGCCTTCAGATCCGAGGAGCTCGGTGAGGCGAGCGTGGTTCCGCCGGGGATCACCGCTCCGACGACCTGGAACCCGAACCGCTGGGCCAGGTACCCGAACACGTGGTGATTCGTGACCAGTTTCCGGCGTTCCGGCGGAATCCCGCCGAACTTCTCGGCCATCATCTTGTCGAGTGCCTCGATCTCCCCGCGATAGCGTTCGGCGTTGGCGCGGATCACCGCTTCGTCGACCCCGTCGACATGGGCGACGACCTCGTCCGCGATCGCCTTCACCGCGTCGCGCACCCGTGCCGGATCCGTCCAGAAATGGGGATCGGGCTTGTTGTCGGCATAACTGATCGGATTCGCCCGCTCCCCGGCGGGCAGCGCCGGTACGCCGCTTTCCTCCGCTGTGCGGACGGTGCGCAGGATTCCCTCTTCGAGCCCGAGTCCGTTGTAGACGATCAGGCCGGCACGTTCGACCTGGGCGGCCTGCTGCGCGGAGATACCGAAGGAATGCGGGTCCGCGTTCGGCTTCATCAACACCGTCACCTCGGCCCGATCACCGACCACGGCACGAGTGATATCGCCGAGGATGTTCGTCGTGACGACGACCGACTTGCCGCCCCCGCCGGTCCCGGAGCAGCCGGCCGCCGCCAGCAGCGCCACCACGAAGAGGGCGAGTACGCGGCGCCTCATCGGCCGGTCTCCACGATATGGCCCGCCTTGCCGCCGACCTTCAGGGTCCTGGCGCGCCGAAGGTTGTCGTTGTAGTCGATTTCGTACACCTCGGCCGAGAGCGGGTTGTTGATGTAGGCGCGCGTGGAGTCGACCTGGATCGACGGAACATCGGCGGCGGTCGCCTCCGGGGTCAGGAGCGGGATGGCCGTCTGTTCCTTGCCGGCGCCGTCGAAGGAGCGCAGCTTTCCGTCCCGGGCGAGGACCAGCAGCGGGCCGCCCTCCCCGACGGCGTTCACCGCGGCGACCGGGCCGGTCTCGACGTGCTGCCAGCTACGGCGTCCGACGTCCAGTGACCACACCGCGGTCTCCCCCGCCCGCGCCGCGAGCGTGGAGCTTCCGGGCCGGTGGAAGAAGGCCGTGGCGCGTTCTTGCGCGGTGACAGTGCGTGGGTACGGGATCTTCGTCCCGGCGAACGTGCCGTCCTTTTCGGTCACCAGCAAGGCGCCGTCCGCGCAGCCAAAGACGACTCCGCGCCTCGTCACGGCCTGCCCCTGCAGCTCAGGGCACGGCTGGTCGATCTCCGCCACGGCTTTGCCCTGGCGGTCGTGGACGCGCACACCGCGGGCGAGCGGCTTTCCGGCGTCGGCCACCGTGGCGATGATGTGCCCGCCGTACGGGATCGCCACACCCGCGTGGGGCTCACGCGTGATCTTTCCCAACTCGGTCACGGAACCCTTGTCCAGCGCGGCCCGGTCCAGCAACGTCGCCGAACCGTCCGAATAGGACAGTGCGGTGACGGCGGGATCGCTGTAGGCCGCCAGGGGTTCCTTGCCGGGCGCGACGCCGACATCCCGGACCTTCGCCCGGTAGTAGTGGACGTGGTCACCGTGGTCGACCATCCACGAGCCGCTGTCGATCACCCGGGTCGTGCCGTCGCGGGCGGTCAGGTAGCCGAAGCGGCCGTCACCGGTCACAGCTCGCACTCCGTCGACTCGCCCGACCTCGTGCACCTCTTCGGTGATCAGGTCGACGACGCGTACGGCGCCGGTGTCCGTGTCGGCGACGATCAGCCGCGACTGCGCCTCGGCCGCCTCCTCGGCGCCTTCGACGTAGCCGTGCGGGACTTCCGCGGTCACCTCCTTCGGCTGCTCCGAGCCGCACGCCGCCAGGGTCAGCGCCGCGACGACGACCGTCACTGCTTTCAGTTTCATCGTGAGCTCTCGATCTCCGGTGTCAGGGAACGGAATCGCTGTCGTACGAAGGACAGGAACGCGGAAAGGAAGAACAGGAGGACCGCGCCGGCGGCGATGGTCGCGCCCGCCGCGGTGCCCCAATGCCAGGACACGAGCAGGCCACCGGCCGTGGCGGCGATGCCGAGCAGCGCCGCGATGAGCATGATCGTGGTGATCCGCCGCGACCAGAAGAGCGCCGCCGCGGCGGGGGCGATGAGCAGCCCGAACACCAGCAACGTCCCCACGACGCGGAACGACGCGACGATCGTCAACGTGACCAGCCCGAGCAGCACCGCGTTGGCCAGGCGTGGCCGAAGCCCCAGTGTGTGCGCTTTGCGGACGTCGAAGGTGAGCGCGGTGAACGAACGATGTCCCGCCAGCGCCACGGCCCCCACGACCAGGAGGGTGATCGCGAGGCCCACCAGGTCACTCGATCCGACGGCGAGCACGTCGCCGAACAGGAAGCCGGTGAGATCGACCGCGAACGACCGCGAGTGGGACACGATGATCACGCCGCTCGCGAGCATGCCGACGAAGAGCAGCCCGATCGTGGTGTCCTCGGACAACCGCCGCGAACGGCCGAGCGCGGTCACGCCGAGCGCCATCACCCCGGCGCTGATCGCCGCGCCGATCAGCAGGTTCACGCCGGTCAGCGAGGCAATGGCCACGCCCGGCAACATGCCGTGCGACATCGCGTCGCCGATGAAGGCCATCCCGCGCAACACCACCCAGGTGCCCACGACGGCGCACACCGCCGAAACGAGCACTCCCGCCACCAGCGCACGCTGCACGAACGACACCTCGAAGGGGATCAGCAACCACTCCACGCGTCACACTATAGTGGTAATGATTGTCATTATCTGAAAGAGGTGTCGATGACCCCGGACACAGCGGCGCTCACGATCGACCGCGCGCACGCCCACTACGGCTCTCGCGAGGTGCTGCGCGGGATCACCGCCCGGGTCCCGTCGGCGCGGCTCACCGCCATCGCCGGCGCGAACGGAGCGGGGAAGTCGTCGCTGCTGAACCTCGTCGCGGGCGTGCTCCCGCCGACCACCGGCTCGGTGACCCGGCGAGACCCGGGGCGGGTCGCCTACGTGACCCAGCAGAGCGAGGTGTCGCGGTCGCTGCCGATCACCGTCCGCGCCACCGTCACGATGGGGCGGTGGGCGCACCGCGGCCACTGGCGGCGACTGTCCAAGACGGACCGGAAGATCGTCGCGGAATGCTTGGAGCTACTGGAGATCACGTCGATCGCGGACCGGTTGATCGGCACGTTGTCCGGCGGGCAACGCCAGCGGGCACTGGTCGCTCAAGGGTTGGCCCAGCAAGCCGGGCTACTGCTGCTCGACGAGCCATCGGCCGGGCTCGACCTGCACGCCCGCGGCCTGATCGAAGAAGCCCTGCGCGCCACCCTCGCCGGTGGCACGACCGTCCTGCGCGTCACGCACGATCTGGAGGTGGCGGGCCGGGCCGACCACTGCCTGCTGCTCCAGGACGGCCGGCTCGTCGGCGAAGGCGAACCGGCGTCGGTGCTGACCCCGGAACGCGTGGCGGAGGCCTGGGGCCTGCCGGCCCGAATCCAGGCACCCGATCGCGCCGATTCCCGCTAGGGTGCTCCGGTGGAAGCGACCTGGCGGCGCATCATGGCCTTGCTGTCCGAACACGCACCCGCCATCGCGCGCGAAATCCGGCCTCCGGCGCCGGCCGCGCACGTCGCGCGCCTGCGAGATCGCGTCGGCCTCGAACTCCCACCCGAGCTGCTCACCTGGTGGGCCCTCATGGACGGCGTCGACGACGAGCGCGTGCGCGGAGCCGAAGACCTGATCCCGAAGGGCTACCTGCCCCTGTCGGTGGCGCGAGCCGAGGAGGAGTACGCCAGGCAGTCGCGGTACCCGGACCCTGGCTGCTGTAACCCGGCAGGAACACACCACAAGCAGGCGGGCCAGGACGGATTCCCGTACTGCACGGCGAACCTCCCCATCGGCCGGGCCATCGACGGAGGCCTGCTATGCGTCGACCTGCGGGCAGGCGAGCACCACGGCTGCGTGATGGAGTGGTACGCCAGTGAAGGGATCTATCGGTCCGACTGGGCGAGCGTGGCCGAGATCCTCGACGAGATGGATGAGCGGCTCAGCCGGCCTTGACCCGCGAAAGCCACCGCACGGTGACGTCCAGCGCCTCTTCCGCCGAGTCCCCGAACCCGTGTCCCGCGCCCGCCAGAGAATGCCAATCCGTCCCGGCCCGCGCCAGGGCCGTTTCCCGCGCGATCTCGTGAGAAACGTGCTCGTCCCCCGAACCATGGACGACCAGCGCGGGCATCCTGGACGCCAGGAAGGCGCCCCTCGGGTCGAGGCGGGCGAACTCCTCGAACAGCGCCGCGCCCAGTTCGAACCGGCCTTCGATGTCCAGAAACCCGTTCTGTGCCAACGAAGCACGATCCGAGTACAACGCGATCCCCCTGGGCAGCTCCGGCTCCAGGAAGGTCCGCCGCAGGTCGAGCACCGGCTGCCAGAGCACCACCCTTCGCACAGGCAGCGACGCCAGCGACAGTGCCGTGCTGACGGCACCGAAGCTCGACGCCACCACCGAAACCGGCCCGTCCACCGCGGCGCGCAGGTCCAGGAGTTCGCCCGCGACGGTCATGTCCCTCGGCCGCCCGTCACTACGGCCGTGCCCGCGGAAGGAGAACCTCAGCACCGTGAATCCCGCGGCGGCGAGCCTCGGCGCGAGCTCGGTGAAGAGCCCGTTCTCGTCGAGGTCCGCGGTGATGCCGTGGACGAGCACGACCGTCTCCGGGCCGCCATCGTGCCGGACGCTGTCGAGCCGGAGCCCGTCGGACGTCGTGATCACAGGTACAGCACCGCCGTGAGCACCATGCCGCCCAAACCGACCAGCCAGGTGTACGGCAGCGTCGAGACCATCGCGCGTTCGGGACGCACTCCGGCGTACTGGGACGCCCACACGGTCTGGGTGCTCGTGGGGTCGGAGACGCTGAACACCTGGTTGTAGGACGCCATCAGGCCGACGACGGCCGGAAGCGGGTAGATGCCGCCGGTGACCAGCACGCCCGCGACACCGGCGCCGAGCCCGAACACGTTGAGCGGGCCGCGGAACAGGCACAACGGGACCAGCGCCGCGAAGACCACGACGAACCACACCGCCCCGGACGGGCTGATCGCCGCCACGATCGGCGTCAGCGCGCCCTTCGCGCCGGGGAGTTTCACGGCGGCCAGCAGCATCCCGATCGCGACGAACAACACGATCGGCGGCGCCGCGACGTCGAACGCCTTGTACAGCGAGCGCAGGCCACGTCCGCTGAGCTCGCCCCATTTCGTCGTCGTCACGAGTGCGTAGACCACCCCGGCCAGCAGGGACGGCACGATCGGCACCGCGAACCCGAGCGCGAGCACGATGGGCAACAGTGGCGAAAGCAACGCGTACCAAGGTGCGTCGCCGCGGCGCACGCGCGCCTTCGGCCGCTCCAGTTTCACCGCCCACGTGTG